>NZ_JBQPXG010000002.1:4777500-6157500 GCF_052244475.1 Streptomyces sp. IBSNAI002
GATTGCAGGCAAATGTTCTGCACGGTCAGCTCATGGGTGGAACGTTGATTAGTTGGCATCTTCGGTCTGATGGTTCTCGAGTACTGCTTCGGCGTGGAAAGAGGAGATGGACGAACGAAGATGCTTGGCACGTTGTTGGGTCCTGAAGGTACGGCCGTATGGTCATGTCTTCAGTGCCGGCCCCAGTGAACTTGTTCTCTTCGGAGTGCAGGGTGATGGGTGGCTGGTCGTTGTTTGAGAACTACACAGTGGACGCGAGCATCTGTGGCCAAGTTTTTAAGGGCGCACGGTGGATGCCTTGGCACCAGGAACCGATGAAGGACGTGAGAGGCCGCGATAGGCCCCGGGGAGCTGCCAACTGAGCTTTGATCCGGGGGTGTCCGAATGGGGAAACCCGGCAGTCGTCATGGGCTGTCACCCACTGCTGAACACATAGGCAGTGTGGAGGGAACGAGGGGAAGTGAAACATCTCAGTACCCTCAGGAAGAGAAAACAACCGTGATTCCGGGAGTAGTGGCGAGCGAAACCGGATGAGGCCAAACCGTATGCGTGTGATACCCGGCAGGGGTTGCGCATGCGGGGTTGTGGGAATTCTTTTGATCGGTCTGCCGGCCGGTCGGCGAGTCAGAAACCGTTGATGTAGTCGAAGGACATGCGAAAGGTCCGGCGTAGAGGGTAAGACCCCCGTAGACGAAACATCAGCGGCTTGCTTAAGAATCTCCCAAGTAGCACGGGGCCCGAGAAATCCCGTGTGAATCTGGCGGGACCACCCGCTAAGCCTAAATATTCCCTGGTGACCGATAGCGGATAGTACCGTGAGGGAATGGTGAAAAGTACCGCGGGAGCGGAGTGAAATAGTACCTGAAACCGTGTGCCTACAAGCCGTGGGAGCGTCGCGTTGCATGCTTGCATGCAACGTCGTGACTGCGTGCCTTTTGAAGAATGAGCCTGCGAGTTAGCGGTGTGTAGCGAGGTTAACCCGTGTGGGGAAGCCGTAGCGAAAGCGAGTCCGAATAGGGCGATTGAGTTGCACGCTCTAGACCCGAAGCGGAGTGATCTAGCCATGGGCAGGTTGAAGCGGAGGTAAGACTTCGTGGAGGACCGAACCCACCAGGGTTGAAAACCTGGGGGATGACCTGTGGTTAGGGGTGAAAGGCCAATCAAACTCCGTGATAGCTGGTTCTCCCCGAAATGCATTTAGGTGCAGCGTCGTGTGTTTCTTGCCGGAGGTAGAGCACTGGATAGGCGATGGGCCCTACCGGGTTACTGACCTTAGCCAAACTCCGAATGCCGGTAAGTGAGAGCACGGCAGTGAGACTGTGGGGGATAAGCTCCATGGTCGAGAGGGAAACAGCCCAGAGCATCGACTAAGGCCCCTAAGCGTACGCTAAGTGGGAAAGGATGTGGAGTCGCAGAGACAACCAGGAGGTTGGCTTAGAAGCAGCCACCCTTGAAAGAGTGCGTAATAGCTCACTGGTCAAGTGATTCCGCGCCGACAATGTAGCGGGGCTCAAGCGTACCGCCGAAGTCGTGTCATTGCAGCAATAGGGCCAACGCCTGCTGTGATGGGTAGGGGAGCGTCGTGTGCCGGGTGAAGCAGCAGCGGAAGCTAGTTGTGGACGGTTCACGAGTGAGAATGCAGGCATGAGTAGCGATACACACGTGAGAAACGTGTGCGCCGATTGACTAAGGGTTCCTGGGTCAAGCTGATCTGCCCAGGGTAAGTCGGGACCTAAGGCGAGGCCGACAGGCGTAGTCGATGGACAACCGGTTGATATTCCGGTACCCGCTTTGAAACGCCCAATATCGAATCAGGCGATGCTAAGTCCGTGAAGCCGTTCCGGACCCTTCGGGGAAAGGAAAGTGGTGGAGCCGACGAACCAGACTTGTAGTAGGTAAGCGATGGGGTGACGCAGGAAGGTAGTCCAGCCCGGGCGGTGGTTGTCCCGGGGTAAGGGTGTAGGCCGAGGGGTAGGCAAATCCGTCCCTCATATAAGGCTGAGACCTGATGCCGAGCCGATTGTGGTGAAGTGGATGATCCTATGCTGTCGAGAAAAGCCTCTAGCGAGTTTCATGGCGGCCCGTACCCTAAACCGACTCAGGTGGTCAGGTAGAGAATACCGAGGCGTTCGGGTGAACTATGGTTAAGGAACTCGGCAAAATGCCCCCGTAACTTCGGGAGAAGGGGGGCCATCACTGGTGATCGGACTTGCTCCGTGAGCTGGGGGTGGCCGCAGAGACCAGCGAGAAGCGACTGTTTACTAAAAACACAGGTCCGTGCGAAGCCGTAAGGCGATGTATACGGACTGACGCCTGCCCGGTGCTGGAACGTTAAGGGGACCGGTTAGTGCGCTTTCGGGCGTGCGAAGCTGAGAACTTAAGCGCCAGTAAACGGCGGTGGTAACTATAACCATCCTAAGGTAGCGAAATTCCTTGTCGGGTAAGTTCCGACCTGCACGAATGGCGTAACGACTTCTCGACTGTCTCAACCATAGGCCCGGTGAAATTGCACTACGAGTAAAGATGCTCGTTTCGCGCAGCAGGACGGAAAGACCCCGGGACCTTTACTACAGTTTGATATTGGTGTTCGGTTCGGCTTGTGTAGGATAGGTGGGAGACTTTGAAGCAGCCACGCCAGTGGTTGTGGAGTCGCCGTTGAAATACCACTCTGGTCGTGCTGGATGTCTAACCTCGGTCCGTGATCCGGATCAGGGACAGTGTCTGATGGGTAGTTTAACTGGGGCGGTTGCCTCCCAAAGGGTAACGGAGGCGCCCAAAGGTTCCCTCAGCCTGGTTGGCAATCAGGTGTTGAGTGTAAGTGCACAAGGGAGCTTGACTGTGAGACCGACGGGTCGAGCAGGGACGAAAGTCGGGACTAGTGATCCGGCGGTGGCTTGTGGAAGCGCCGTCGCTCAACGGATAAAAGGTACCCCGGGGATAACAGGCTGATCTTCCCCAAGAGTCCATATCGACGGGATGGTTTGGCACCTCGATGTCGGCTCGTCGCATCCTGGGGCTGGAGTCGGTCCCAAGGGTTGGGCTGTTCGCCCATTAAAGCGGTACGCGAGCTGGGTTTAGAACGTCGTGAGACAGTTCGGTCCCTATCCGCTGTGCGCGTAGGAATATTGAGAAGGGCTGTCCCTAGTACGAGAGGACCGGGACGGACGAACCTCTGGTGTGCCAGTTGTCCTGCCAAGGGCATGGCTGGTTGGCTACGTTCGGGAGGGATAACCGCTGAAAGCATCTAAGCGGGAAGCCTGCTTCAAGATGAGTATTCCCACCTCCTTGAGAGGGTAAGGCTCCCAGTAGACGACTGGGTTGATAGGCCAGATGTGGAAGCCCGGTAACGGGTGAAGCTGACTGGTACTAATAGGCCGAGGGCTTGTCCTCAGTTGCTCGCGTCCACTGTGTTAGTTCTGAAATAACGAACAGCTGTGTTCATGCCAGCGTTCAAATTTCATAGTGTTTCGGTGGTCATAGCGTTAGGGAAACGCCCGGTTACATTCCGAACCCGGAAGCTAAGCCTTTCAGCGCCGATGGTACTGCAGGGGGGACCCTGTGGGAGAGTAGGACGCCGCCGAACAATCATTGCGGAAGCCCCGCACCAGGTATCTGGTGCGGGGCTTTTCTGCGTTTACGGCCGGATGGGGGCGGGGTTAGTGTCGGTCCATGAATCAGTACGTGATACGGCCGGTGCGGGGCGATGAGTGGGACAAGGTCAAGGAGCTGCGGATCGCCGCGTTGAAGGATCCCGCGGCTCCCGTGGCGTTCCTGGAGACCGTGGCGGAGGCCGAGGGCCGGCCCGACGAGTTCTGGCAGGCGCGTGCCGAGGGGGCTTCGCACGGGCGGTCGGCGCGGCAGTTCATCGCCGAGGGGCCCGGTGGGGAGTGGGTCGGGTCGGTGACGGTGCTCGTGGAGGAGAGCGGGTCCGCCGATATCTTCGACCAGGTCATCGAGCGGGACCAGGGGCATCTGGTCGGGGTGTTCGTACGGCCGGAGCAGCGGGGGACCGGGCTCACTGAGGGGCTCTTCCGGGCCGCGCTGGACTGGTGCTGGTCGTTGGAGCAGCCGGCGCTGGAGTGCGTACGACTCTTCGTGCACGAGGACAACGCGCGGGCCGAGGCGTTCTACCGGCGGTTCGGGTTCGAGGCGACGGGCACGGTCGCGTACGTGTCGGCCGATCCGTCCGCGAAGGACCTCGAGTACGTGTTCCCGAGGCCTGTGACCGGCTAGGCCAGGTCGGCTTCCGGCCAGCGGGAGCGGGCCTGTTCGCGGCTGCGGCACAGGGCGAGGAGCGGCAGCGTCTCGTCCGTCAGGAGGTCCGGGAGCTGGGGGATCGGGGCGACCGCCGCGATGTCGTCCAGGACGAGCGTGAGTGGTGGGTCGAGCCGACCGTGGGATGACCGTGCGGCCATGCGGCGGCCGTGCTCGACCACGTCAGCGGCGAGTGCGGTGAGCAACGGCATCGCACCCGGGTGGGTGCGGGGGTCTTCCAGGGACTCACCCACCATGTAGAGGGTGCCCCCCTCGGTCACGAACGAAGCCAGTGTGAGCGAATCCGTTCGGTTCGGATTGCAGGCCTCGCGGATGTGGATCGAGGTCAGACACGAGAGGGCACGGGCCGTCAGGTGCTGGGCCAGCTCGCGGCGTTCGGGGTGGGCGGTGAGGGCGCTCTCCAGTTCACCGGCCGCGCCGGCGGCTGCCTGGGGGTGGGTGCGCAGGATGCGGACCGGGTCCTGGGCGCTGTTGCCCTGGGTCCAGCGGTGGAGCTGTTTGAAGGGGCGGTCGTCGAGGGCGGCGGCCTGGAGCCAGCTGCGGAGCAGGGTCTCGGCGGTGTCGGCGACCGCGGCGTCCATCCGGGCCTGGGGGCGTACGGGGGCCAGCAGGGCGATGGCGCGGGCGGCGGAGGTCTCGCGGTCGGCGCAGCCCTCGGCCGGGTTCCAGTGCATGCGGGCCGGGGTGTCGCACAGGTGCGAGGGGTCGTAGAGGAGGACCGGGCCCAGTTTGGCGCGGGCGTCCTTGGTCTCGGCCCAGAGGGCGGGGGAGGAGGTCACGACCAGGGCCGCGCCTTCGGCGGTGGCGATGCTCTGCGCTGCCAGCCGGTGGCGTTCGGCGGGGCCGGCGTAGGCCAGGCGGGGCTGGGGCGTGGCGAGGGCGTGGGGTGCGGCGAGGGCGGGCGGTGCCGGGGCGTAGCCGAAGCCGTAGCGGTAGGCCTCGTCCGTGGGGGCAGGGGCAGGGGCAGGGGCGGGGGTGACGGGTGGGGCCGGGGGCGTAGTGACCTGGGCCGGTGCCGGTGCCGGTGCCGGTGCGGGGGTCGGGGTGGGGATGTAGGGCTGGGGCTTGTGCGTGGTCGCCTGGGCCGGATCGGGGGCCGGGGCCGCGGGCGGGGGTTCGTACGGTGCGGAGGACTGGGCGGCTGCCTGTCTGGCCAGGGCGCGGCGGGATTTGGTGCGGGCGATCACGCCGATGGCGAAGACGGTGAGCACGAACAGCACCAGGAGCTGGCTGAGGAACAGGCCCCAGAACAGGCCCCAGCCGGAGAGGGCCGCCGGGTCGGTGTCGGGCCAGGCGCCCGGGAGGTCGTGCGGTTGCGCTATCAGGGCGCGTACGGCCTCCGGGGTGCGGGTGAACGTGACGGTGTCGGGCCAGGCGCCCTTGGCGAAGAACGCGGCGAGGCCGGTCGCCGACCAGACCAGGAGCGCGAGGCCGAGCAGGAAGGCCAGGAGTCCGACCAGCAGGCCGTCCGGGACGCCCCCTGCGCGGGCGGGGGGCTCCGTGCGTCTCGTGTCGTGCATGGTCAGGCCACCGTGGTCGCGGAACCCGGGCCGCCGTTGCCGCGGCGGCGTTCGATGGACAGGGCGCGTTCCTCCGCCTCGAGTTCGGCGGCGAGGAGTTCGTCGGGGAGCTGGGAGGGGACCGAGGACTCGGTCATGGCGCGGTCGGTGTAGACGAGGGGGCGTTCGGCCTCGGTGATCAGGTGTTTGACCACTTGGACGTTGCCGTTGACGTCCCAGACGGCGATACCGGGGGTGAGGGTCGGGATGATCTCCACCGCCCAGCGGGGCAGGCCGAGGACGAGGCCGGTGGCGCGTGCTTCGTCGGCCTTCTGGGCGTAGATGGTGCGGGTCGAGGCCATCTTGAGGATGGCCGCGGCTTCGCGTGCGGCTGCTCCGTCGACGACGTCGGAGAGGTGGTGGACGACGGCGACGAAGGACAGGCCGAGGCGGCGGCCGAACTTCAGGAGGCGCTGGAACAGCTGCGCCACGAAGGGGCTGTTGATGATGTGCCAGGCCTCTTCGACGAGGAAGATGCGCTTCTTCCGGTCGGGCCGGATCCAGGTGTGCTCCAGCCAGACGCCGACGATCGCCATGAGGATCGGCATCGCGATGGAGTTGCGGTCGATGTGGGAGAGGTCGAAGACGATCAGTGGCGCGTCGAGGTCGATGCCGACGGTGGTCGGGCCGTCGAACATGCCGCGCAGGTCGCCGTCGACGAGGCGGTCGAGGACGAGGGCCACGTCCAGGCCCCAGGCCCGTACGTCGTCTATGTCGACGTTCATCGCGAGGGCGGATTCGGCTTCGGGGTGGCGCAGTTGTTCCACGATGTCGGTGAGGACGGGCTGGCGGTCCCGGATGGCGTCGACGACGTAGGCGTGCGCGACCTTGAGGGCGAAGCCGGCGCGTTCGTCGAGGCCGTGGCCCATGGCGACTTCGATGATGGTGCGGAGCAGCGCGAGCTGGCCGGTCGTGGTGATCGCCGGGTCGAGGGGGTTGAGGCGGATCCCGGAGTCGTTGGCTGCGATGGGGTCCAGGCGGATGGGGGTTATCCCCAGCTGCTGGGCGATGAGGTTCCATTCGCCGACGCCGTCTTCGCCCTGGGCGTCGAGGACGACGACCTGGCGGTCCTTGAAGCGGAGCTGGCGCAGGACGTACGTCTTCTCCAGGGCGGACTTGCCGTTTCCGGATTCGCCGAGGACCAGCCAGTGGGGGGCCGGGAGCTGCTGGCCGTACAGCTGGAAGGGGTCGTAGATGTAGCCCTTGCCGCTGTAGACCTCGCGGCCGATGATGACGCCGGAGTCGCCGAGTCCGGGGGCGGCGGTGGGCAGGTAGACGGCTTGCGCCTGCCCGGTGGAGGTGCGTACGGGCAGGCGCGTGGTTTCGACTTTGCCGAAGAGGAAGCTGGTGAAGGCGTCCGTCAGCGCTGTCATGGGATCTCGCATGGGCGGCACTTCCCTCCAGCTAGCGTCGGATGCCGGTGGCGAACGGCAAGGTGTTGACGAAGGCGCGGTGGTGCTCGCGGTCGCACCATTCGAGCTTCAGGTAGGACTTGCCGGCGGAGGCGCGGATGGTGCGCTTGTCGCGGGCGAGGGCCTCCGGTGAACGCGAGGACACCGTGATGTACCCGACGAGGTTGACTCCGGCAGCGCCGCTGGCGAGATCTTCACCCCTCTGGTCGAGCCGGCCGTGGGCGGCGATGTCGCGGGGGTCGACGGTGCGGTTCATCTTTGCGGCGCGGGAGGCGTCGGCCTCGTCGTTGGTCTTCTCGGTGAGCATCCGCTCGATGGCCACCTCGGTGGGCTCCAGGTCCATGGTGACGGCGACGGTGCGGATGACGTCGGGGGTGTGGACGAGGAGGGGGGCGAGGAAGTTGACGCCGACGGGGGTCATGGGCCATTCCTTCACCCAGGCGGTGGCGTGGCACCACGGGGCGCGGGTGGAGGATTCGCGGGTCTTGGCCTGGAGGTAGGTGGGTTCCACCGCGTCGAGTTCGGCGGGCCAGGCGTTGCGCTTGGTCATGGCCTGGATGTGGTCGATGGGGTGGTCCGGGTCGTACATGGAGTGCACGAGGGAGGCGAGGCGGCCCTGGCCCAGCGGCTGGCGGACGCGGATGTCGGCTTCGGCGAGGCGGGCGCAGATGTCGGTGAGCTCGCGGGCCATGACGATGGCGAGGCCGGCGTCGCGGTTGAGCTTGCGGCCCTTCTGGGGGGTGGCGGCGCGGGCGATGGTGTGGGCCTCGGCGGCGAGTTCGCGGGTGTAGTGCATGCAGGCGACGAGGTAGGCGCGGTGCTGCTCGGAGGAGGTCGACACCATGGACTGGAGCTGGTCGTAGGACTCGCGCAGCCAGCCGGGGGCCTGGGTGTCGCCGCGCTGGGCGACGTCCTTGGCGTGGGCGTCGGGGTCGGCGGGCAGGGTGCGGGCGAGCATTTGGAGGCGGGTGACGAAGCCGTCGCCGTTGGCCACGTGCTTGAGGAGGGTGCCGAAGCGGTCGACGAGGGCTTCTTGGTCCTCGCTGTCGCGCAGGCCGACGCCGGGGCCCTCGATCTCGATGGCGGCGGTGACCGTTCTGCGGTCGGCGTGGAGGAGTACGGCGATCTCGTCGGGGCCGAAGGGGGCGGCGAGCCAGCTGATGCGGCCGATGCCGGGGGGCGGGCCGACCTCGACCTCGCGCCCGTCGGCGCCGCGTACGCCGGCTTCCATGGCGCCCGAGCGGTAGGTCGTACCGCGGCGCAGGGTGCGCTTGTAGCTGCGGCTGATCTCGAACCAGCGGTAGAAGGTGCGGCCCTTGTACGGGACGTACACGGCGGCGAGCGCGAGCATGGGGAAGCCGGCGAGGCTGACGATGCGCAGGGTGAGGTCGGGGACGAGCAGTCCGCTCATCATGCCGAAGAACGCCCCGGCGATGATCAGGGCGATCTCGCCGGTCTCGCGGTTCTTGCCGACGATCGCGTTCGGCCGGGCCCGGCCGATGAGATACGTGCGGCGGGGCGCGACCGGGTGCATCTGGTGGGACTGGGTCGTCAACGCCCGTCACCTCCTGTGTTCCTCGTGCTCGAGCTCGTGCGGGGTGCGGGTGTGGCGGAGGGGACAGATCCGCCGCCGGCTCCGCCGCCGGAGGTGGGGCGGCTGCTGTGGGCGGCCACGCCTCCGGAGAGGGGGTTGGCGGGGCGGGGCGTGCCGCCGCCGTCGCCTCCGCGGTGGGCGCCGCGGCTGCTGTGGGTCTTGATGCCCTGGGAGACGAGGGAGGCCGGGGAGCTGATGACGGCGGCTGCCTGGGCGCCGTCGGTGGCTTTGCTGCGGTTGGAGCGGGCGGAGGCGATCTCGTCGCCGAAGCCGGGGACGAAGCGGTAGATCATCGCGGAGGCGAAGATCGCCAGGAGGATGATCGCGAGGCCGGTGACGACGGCGGAGAAGGCGTCGGGGCCCTCTTCGCCGGCGAGGGCTCCGGCGAGGCCGAGGACGATGACGATGACCGGCTTCACGAGGATGACGGCGATCATGATGCCCGCCCAGCGGCGGACGTGGCCCCAGAGGTTCCGGTCGACCAGGCCCGCGTAGACGACGACGCCGAGGAGGGCGCCGACGTAGAGGAGGGCGGCCCGGATGAACAGCTCGAGGAAGAGGATGCCGGCGGCGAGGACGGTGACGAGCGAGACCACGATCAGCATGATCGGGCCGCCGCCGATGTCGTCGCCCTTCTTGAGGGCTTCGGAGAAGGAGCCGAAGAAGACGTCGGTCTGGCTGCCGGAGGCGGAGGCGATGACCTCGGTGACGCCGTCGGTGGCGGAGACGACGGTGTAGAGGATCAGGGGGGTGAAGGCGGAGGCGAGGACGGTGAGCCAGAGGAAGCCGATCGCCTCGGAGAGGGCGGTGGTGAGGGGGACGCCGCGGACGGCCCGCTTGGCCACGGCGAAGAGCCACAGGACGAGGGTCAGGATGGTGGAGGCGGCGAAGACGACGGCGTACTGCTTGAGGAAGGTGCCGTTGGTGAAGTCGACGTTGGCCGAGCCGTTGACGGCTGCGCTGAGCTTGCCGACGATCCAGGCGGCGGCGTCGGCGCAGCCCTTGGCCAGGGAGGCCAGGGGGTTCAGGGCGTCGGCGGGGTCGCTCGGCGCTAGGCCTGGCGCGCCTCCGGTTGTGGCGCCTTCGCCGCGTTCGCAGTACTGCTTGGCGGGGCCGATGAGAAGGTCGCACGGGTCGTTGCTCGCCTGCGGCGACGGAGGGGCCGATGGCGTGGGCGTGGGAGCAGCGTAGGCGCGGGACGCCAGTGCGACGACGGCCAGGTGCGCGGCGGCTGCGAGGCCTGCCGTGCGCCGGAGGTTACCGGGCATAGGTGAACCCTCCGAAGTCCTTGATGGCCTTGCTGATGTCGTCGGACGTGGAGGCCCGTAGGTCGCCGGGCACCGGAGCGGGGCCGTCCGTCTGGTCGTCGGAGACGGCCTTCCAGTCGTTGCCGGTCCAGGCCAGCGAGAACGTCCACGTCTTCCACACGGTCCGCACGGGGTCGGTGGACTGGGGCCCGGACATACCGATGAGGCCCATGTACCAGACGGACACCTTGGCAGCGGTCGGGCTGTAGTTCTCGACCTTGGTGCCGACGGGGATGGTCCGGGAGACGAAGATGCTGCCCTGCGGGGCGTTGCCGTTGGCGTCCAGCCCCATCTGGCTCAGGAACGCCGCCGAGTAGGCCTGGTCCAGTGGGCCCTTCAACTGTTGGCCGGCCTCGGACGTGTAGATCCCGTCCACGATGGCGTTCCGGCTGTTCTTCTTGAACATTCCGTCGGAGCCGAGGACCACGGCGTAGTTGGCCGCGGCCGACTGGGCGCCCTGTTCGTCGTGGGCGAAGCCCTTGGGGAGGGTGCCGTTCTTGCCCGTGACCGGGGTTGTGCCTGTTGGGGCTGTGGAGGTGGTGGACGGGGCGTTGTCCGTTTGGGGGGAGGTGGGGGTGTCCGGGCCCTGGTTCGCGAACGCGATGGCCGCGATCAGGAGGACCACCACGCCGACCACCGTGATGAGGCTGCGGGAGGTGCGCGGGGCGCGGCGGGTGGGGCCGTACGGGTCGGCGGGGGAGTCCGGGAGGCGGGTGCGGGTCTGGCCCGTGCCGCCGTACTGGTCCTCGCTGCTCATTCCGTTTCGGCCCCCTCCGCGTCGTACGACGGTAGTGCTGGTTACCGCGTGGGTGCGGTGTGATGAGTCCTCATCAGGTCCTGCGGTACGGCGCTACGGCCGGGGTGGCCCGGCTAGACGGCCATTCCGTAGACGATGGTGAAGAGGGTGCCCAGCGAGCCGATGATGAAGACGCCCGTGAGGCCGGCCACGATCAGGCCCTTGCCCTGTTCCGCGCTGAACGTGTCGCGCAGGGCGGTGGCGCCGATGCGCTGTTTGGCCGCGCCCCAGATGGCGATGCCGAGGCAGAGGAGGATCGCTACGGCCATGACCACCTCGATCATGACCTTCGCTTCGTTGCCGAGACTGCCGAACGGCCCCCAGTTCGGGGCGATTCCGCCGATGATGGTGGTGATGTCGCCCTTTTCGGCTGCCAGGATCATGTAACTCACCGCCCCTGTATGGGTAGTTCCGGAAGCCCGTGCCCGACGGCAGGGGTCACGCACTATCTTCGCTGATGAAACCGCCGCCGTCGTCGACTTGACGGCTCTCTTTACCCGATCTCCCGGCCTGCGTCCCGCCCCTGTGCTCTGACCTGCGCAGGTGCGGTGTGTATGCGAAAGAACGTATGGTCACTCTGTGTATCACGGGGGGTGACGCCGGGCAATGATTGTCGTCTCGGCGTACGGGGGGTGGGGTGAGTGGCCGCCGTTCGGCGCAGTGGTCGGTGTGTCCTCGGGGGATATCGGCCGGATTTGTCCGATGGTCCGTCAGGCCCAGTGCGCCGGGTGGGTCAGGTGCGGGGGGATGCGGGTGGCGGGGGTGCCCCGGGCCGCGTTGAGTTGGGGCTGGGTGAGGAAGAGGGCCTGGCGCAGGTCCGCCCCGCGGAGGTCGGCGTCGCGGAAGTCGGCGCCGATGAGGTCGGCCGTGCGCAGGTCGGCGCCGATGAGGTCGGCGGCGATCAGGTAGGAGCCGCGGAGGTTCGCGCCGCGCAGGTCCGCGCCGGAGAGGCGGGCGCCCATCAGGTCGGCTCCGCGGTGGTTCTTCTTGCGGCCCGGCACCTCGGCCCGGGCGAGCTCGCTGGTCTTCAGGAGCAGGGTGTTGATCTTCTGGCGGAGGGCGCCGACGTCCAGGGCGGCGAGGGCGGCCGCGTCCGCGCGCGTCCACTGCTCGGTCTCCGCGAGCGCGTGGCGCAGCCGGGGGTGGAGCGGGGCGGCGGCCGGGAGGGTGAGGGCTTCGGCCACGTAGAAGAGCAGCTCGTGCAGCTGCCGCATCACCGGGAGGGCGTCGAACATCTCGGCCCGGGTCTCGGGGTGGGTGCGCCAGTCGCGGCCGCCGAAGGTGACCTGGGAGACCTGCTGGCCGGCCCCGAAGCAGTCGAAGACGGTGCAGCCCTGGAAGCCGGAGTCGCGCAGCCGGGTGTGGATCCCGCAGCGGAAGTCCTCCCGGAGGTTCTTGCAGGGGGTTCCGGCCGGTTTGTTCATCGCGAAGTCGCTGGACTTGGCGAAGGGCAGGGCGACGCAGCAGAGCGCGAAGCAGCTCGAGCAGTCCGCCTGCAGGACGGGGAGGGCCGGGACGGCCGGGAGGGCCGGGACGGCCGGGGGGCGGGGGCGACGCGTGGACACGTCGTCCATTGTCACCGGTCGGGGGCGGTGAGCCGCATTCCGGGGCGGGCGGGCCGAGGGCGTTTCTCACGTGCGAGGAGAGCGGACGGGCTTGATCCCGGGGCGGGTGGGCGGTGAGCATCGGCCCATGACAGAAGTGATCGCAGTCGCCGTCATCACGATGCTCGCCGTGATCAGTCCGGGCGCGGACTTCGCCATGGTCGTCCGCAACAGCTATCTGTACGGGCGGCCCACCGGGCTGTTCGCCGCCGCCGGGGTGGCGGCCGGGGTCCTGGTCCACGTCTCCTACACGATGCTCGGGGTCGGTCTGCTGATCGCCTCCTCCACCACCCTCTTCACCGTGATCAAGCTGGCCGGCGCGGCCTATCTGGTGTGGATCGGGATACGTACCTTCCGGGCGCGGGCCGAGGTGACCGTGGACCTGGAGTCGAAGCCGCAGCTGACCCGGCTCGGGGCGATGCGGTCGGGGTTCCTGACCAATGTGCTCAACCCGAAGACGACGCTGTTCGTGGTGTCGACCTTCACGCAGGTGGTCAACCCGGGCACTCCGGTGTGGCAGCAGGCCGGGTACGGGCTGTTCATGTCGGCCGCGCACCTGGGCTGGTTCGGGGCGGTGGCGCTGTTCTTCTCCAACTCCCGGCTGCGGGACCGGATGCTGAAGGCGCAGAAGGCGCTGAACCGGGCGATCGGGTCGGTGCTGGTGGGGCTGGGGCTGGGTCTCGGCTTCGCCCGCTGAGTGGGCCCGGTGGTGGGGCTGGTGGTGGGGGTTACCTGTGGGTAGCGTGAGTGGCATGGGTGCTGCGGAGGGGTTCTTCGAGCGGATCGACGCCGGCCGTTTCCTGGCCACGGAGTACACGCGCGGGCCGTGGGACCCGGGCGCGCAGCACGCCGGCCCGCCGGCCGCGCTGCTCGGGCGGGCCGTGGAGGAGCGGCCGGACGCGCGCGCCGACATGCGGATCGCCCGGATCACGTACGAGATCCTGCGGCCGGTGCCGATCGGCGCGCTGGAGGTCACGACCGGCGTGCTGCGGGCGGGCCGCGGCACCGAGGTGGTCGAGGCCTCCCTCACCCCCGCGGGCGGGGCCGCGCCGGTGATGGTGGCGCGGGCGCTGCGGATCCGGGTGGCCGAGGACGTGGTGCCGGCCGTGGTGCCGGGGCCGCAGCTGCCGCCGCCGGGGGAGGCCGGGGCGGTGCCGTTCTTCCCGGTGCCGTGGGAGACCGGCTACCACACGGCCATGGAAGCCCGTTTCACCGAGGGCGCCTTCGTGGAGCTCGGTCCGGGCACCTGCTGGATGCGGATGAGGGTGCCGCTCGTCGCCGGGGAGGAGGTCCGTCCGCTGGACCGGGTGCTCGTCGCCGCCGATTCCGGCAACGGCATCAGCTCCGTGCTGGACTACGGCCGGTTCGTCTTCGTCAACGGTGACCTGACGGTCCATCTGCACCGCCATCCGGTCGGCGAGTGGGCCTGCGTGGAGTCCCGTACGAGTGTGGACGCGGGCGGCATCGGGCTCGTCGACGCGCGGCTCCACGACGAGAAGGGCCCCATCGGGCGCAGCGCGCAGAGTCTGTTCGTCGCTCCCCGGTAGGGCGTGCCCCCGGCCGCCGTCCGTGCGGACTGGACGGTGGGCTCCGGTCGCGTCGAGGATGAGGCGGTGACGTGCGCCCGCATCGCCTGTTCGGGTTTCCGAGTGGGCCGGCAGGGCATGCGACACGGCCGAATCACACGTTGAAGTGACCGGGATGGGGGAGGGTTGACGGGTGCGCAGATTCTGGATGGCCGGTGGGATCGGGATCGGGCTGTGTCTGACCTTCGTGGCGCTGCTCGTCGTGGGGACGTACTCGGCCGCCGCGGGCCTGGTCGGGGCCGCCGGAGCGGGCGGCCGTGCCGTGGGGCTCGTGAAGGGGGCGGTGCCCGCCAAGTACCAGGCCCTGGTGGAGAAGTGGGGCAACCTGTGCCCGGCCATAACCCCGGCGCTGCTCGCCGCCCAGCTGTACTCGGAGAGCGGCTGGAACCCCAGCGCGGTCAGTCCCGCGGACGCGCGCGGCATCGCGCAGTTCATCCCGGGCACGTGGGCGGGCCACGGCATCGACGGTGACGGCGACGGGGACCGGGACATCTGGGACCCGAGCGACGCGATCCCGTCGGCGGCCTCGTACGACTGCCAGCTGGCCAAGGACGTGGCGGGCGTGCCGGGTGACGCGACGTCGAACATGCTGGCCGCGTACAACGCGGGGGCCTATGCGGTCATCAAGTACGGGGGCGTGCCGCCGTACAAGGAGACCCAGGGGTACGTGAAGACGATCACGACGCTCGCGAAGAGCTTCGCCCGGCCCGTCGGGCGGGTCGCGCCCTCGCAACAGGCCGCGGGCGCCATCTACTTCGCGCAGAAGCAGCTGGGGACGCCGTACCTGTGGGGCGGCAACGGAACGCCTGACCAGGACGGGCGCTTCGACTGCTCGGGGCTGACCAAGGCGGCGTACGAGACGGTCGGGATCCAGCTGCCGCGCGTGGCGAACGACCAGTACAACGCCGGTCCGCATCCCTCGCGTGCCGAACTGCTCCCCGGCGACCTGGTGTTCTTCTCCGATGATCTGACGAACTCTCGGGAGATCCGGCACGTCGGGTTGTACGTCGGCGGCGGCTACATGATCAACGCACCCTTCACCGGCGCCGTGATCCGCTTCGACAAGATCGACACGCCTGACTACTTCGGTGCGACGCGCGTGACGAAGGACGGTGCGGAGGCCCTTCCGGAGCGAGTTGGGGCCAACCGGGCGCCCTAGCCACGCTCCGTTAAGCCAAGGCCCTGAGCTGCGGCGATGAGTCTCTCTTCGATAACGTTGGAGTGATCATTCGGTGGAGAGTGGAACGTAGTTGCCAGAACGGGCGTTCCATGGACACGGGGGTTGATCAATCGGGGGGCGAAGGGGCGTACACCGTCGTGCGCCCGCAGGGGAACCACGGCAAGGGCAAGGGGCCGCATCACCATGGCTGGACTCACGACCGGTGGGCCGAACGTGGATGTCAGCCTGCTGTACGAGATCAACGGACTGGCCCTGCGCGCGCCGGACTGGGTGGACCGGTCGGTCGGCCTGGTCGGCGCGTACGGGATTCCGCTGGCGCTCGTGCTGCTGGTCCTGTGGTGCTGGCGCGGCGCCCGACGGCAGGACGAGAGCACGGCCGTCGAGTCCTTCGCGGCGCTGGTGTGGGCCCCGCTCGCGGCCGGGCTGGCGCTCCTCGTGAACGCGCCGCTGCGTGAATTCGTGGGACGGCCGCGGCCGTTCCGGCAGCACGAGGGGATCCAGGTGCTCGACTCGGGCGCCGGGACGCGCTTCGGGGCCGAACTGTCGGGCTCCGACTTCTCCTTCGTCAGCGGCCACGCCACCCTCGCGATGGCCCTGGGCGTGGGCCTGTTCGTCGCCAACCGCAGGCTCGGGCTCATCGGGATCGCCCTGGCCGTCGTCGAGGGCGTCTGCCGGGTGTACGCGGGCGTCCACTACCCCACCGACGTGATCGGCGGGTTCGCGCTCGGCACCGCGGTCGTCCTGGTGCTCGCGCCGCTCGCGATGGCGCTGCTGACCCCGGTGGTGCGGGCGGTGGCCGGCTCCCCGCGCCTGGGCCGTCTGGTCCGGGCCAAGGGCCGGGTGCTGCCCCTGCCGGTCGGCCTGGCGCAGGCGCAGCCCACCCCGCCGGCCGGGCAGCGCCCGCACGAGAGCGACCTCGCCGCGTAGCGTCGCGCGCGGGGACGGCCGCGATCGGGCCGGATCGGGTCAGTTCGGGCCGGGCGGGATCGGGCCTGACCGGGCCGGGAGACGGCTAGGACGAGTTCCACACCGAGAGCAGCAGGGCCACCACGAGGCACAGGCCTGCCGCGCCGAAGAGCAGGCGGACCGCCGTCGGGCGGGGCCGCGGGGTCACCGGTCGCCGCCGTCGGGGTCGGTCTCGGTGTCGCGGCGGTAGCGGGAGCGCAGCCACAGGCCGGTGGCCACGGCGGCGGCGCCGGTGAGCCCGATGGCCAGGGCCACGTCGGCCGGGCCGTCCGCCGAGCCGACCGGCCGGGCCCAGGCCGCGGCGGCCGGGGTCAGCGAGAGGAGCAGGGCCCAGAGAAGGGCCGCGAGGCGGGCTGCGGGTCCTGGCATGACTCAAGGGCATCCGTTCCGGCCTGCCCCGGCCAGCCGGGCCGTCCGAACGGGCTACCTGCCCCGGCAGCCTGGACTGCCCCGGCAGCCTGGACTGCCTGGACCGCCTGGACCGCCTGGACCGCCTGGACCGCCTGGGCCGGCTGAGCCCGCTCCGGGCCCATGGGTACCCGCTACCCCGCCATGTGCCGGGTGGCGTCCTTGCGGGCCAGGTCGCGGGAGCGGCGGGCCGGGCCCTTCCAGCCGCAGGTGCACACGGCCAGGCAGAACGATCCTCGGTCGGCGGTGGAAGTGGTGTGCCCGGTGGTGGGCGGCTGTGGCCGGTGCGGCACGGCGGCGGGAAGCGGAAGGGCCAGAGGCGCTTTCATGTGCGGATCCACGCCTCCACGGTACCTGGACCGGAAGCGGGTGCGGAGGGCCCTGGGCCGTGACGGGAAACCCTTGACCTCGTTAACCGGAGCGGGTGGGGGCCTCGGGCAAACAGCGGTCATGCGTTGGGGGTTGGCAGGCGATGGTGGTGCACCAGCACAAGCGGCGGCGCGAGCGTGCGGGTGAGGCCGTGCTCGCCGTCGGCGTCACCCTGGCGGTCACGGCGATGAGCGGGTGCGCGGGAGCCGGCGACGACGACCGGCCCCCCGCGGACGCGGCGGCGGTGATCCGCGGGGCGGCCGACGCGCTGACGAAGACGGGCAGTGCCCGGGCCCGTACGGCCATGGAGATGGCCACCGGCGGGACCAGGGTCACGATCCGCGGCGAGGGCGGGGTCGACTTCAAGAACCGGATGGGCCAGCTGCTGGTGATGCTCCCGGCCGACGTGAAGGGCAAGGCCGAGCACCGGCCCATCACGGAGCTGCTGGTTCCCGGCGCTCTCTACATGAAGAACCGGGGCGCGGGCGTCCCCGACGACAAGTGGGTCCGGGTCGACACCACGGCCCTCGCCGACGGGAACCTCGTCACGGGCGGGGCCACCGATCCGCTGGTCGCGGCCGAACTGCTGCGCGGCGTGCAGGAGGTGACGTACGTGGGGGAGACCGAGGTGGCGGGCACGAAGGTGCGGCACTACCGGGGGACCACCGACATCGGGCGGGCCGCGGGGAGTGCGTCGGCGGAGGTGAAAGGGGCGCTCGAGGCGGCGGCGAAAGGGTTCAGCAAGGACACCGTGCCGTTCGACGCGTACCTGGACGAGCAGGGACGGCTGCGGAAGGTCCGCCACCGTTTCACGTACGTCAACAATGGCGTGATCGATGTCTCGTCGACCACGCTGCTGTACGGATTCGGGACACCGGTGACCGTCGTATTGCCCGCAAGCGGGGACATTTACGCCGGGAAGATCGCCGAGTAGCGGTGCGGTCGGGCCATGGCCGGTATCCGGAAATGGTCCATCCGTGTCATGCGCCGCGGGCGGTGTCCTCCCTAGGCTGAGAAGTCGAGCGCCGACGACCGAAGACGGCAGATTGAGGTGACACGCGTGACTCCCGCAGGCGGTACGACCGTGCAGGATCATGTGGCGCTCGCCGAGATCGAGCTCTGCGGTGAGTTGATCATCGCGGCCTCGGCGGCCGCGGAGGAGCGGCTCAGTCAGGACCGGATCGACGAGGTGCTGATGGGGATCTGGTCGGGCTGACCGCCCGCGGTCAGGTGCGCAGGAGGCGGGCGATGGCCTTGGTGGCCTCTTCCACCTTCGCGTCGATCTCTCCGCCGCCCTTGACGGCCGCGTCGGCGACGCAGTGGCGCAGGTGCTCTTCCAGGAGCTGGAGGGCGAAGGACTGGAGTGCCTTCGTGCTCGCCGAGACCTGGGTGAGTATGTCGATGCAGTAGACGTCCTCGTCGACGAGCCGCTGGAGCCCGCGGATCTGGCCCTCGATCCGGCGCAGCCGCTTGAGGTGCTCGTCCTTCTGGTGGTGGTAGCCGTGGACGGCGCCGCCGTCGTGGGAACCTTCCGCCTCGATGGTCGTCATGCGTCCTCCCGTGGTCCGGAACGAGGGGTGCATACCCCTCATGGGTATAGGGTACTGGGCCCTGGCCGCGGGGTCAGGGGTCCGTGGTCCTCACTCTGCCTGATGGAGGACACTGGGGAACCGCCGGTTAGCCGTGGCCGGGGGATGCGCCTAGCATCAGCCTGACCGAATCCAATGCACCCCGAGGACCTCACGTGCGATTTCGTCTGACCCCCAGGGAGACGAGCTTCTACGACATGTTCGCCGCATCCGCGGACAACATCGTCACGGGCTCCAAGCTCCTGATGGAACTGCTCGGAGCGGACTCTTCCGCCCGGGTCGAGATCGCGGAGCGGATGCGGGCTGCGGAGCACGCGGGAGACGACGCGACCCACGCGATCTTCCACCAGCTGAACTCCTCCTTCATCACGCCGTTCGACCGCGAGGACATCTACAACCTGGCCTCGTCGCTCGACGACATCATGGACTTCATGGAGGAGGCGGTCGACCTGGTCGTCCTCTACAACGTGGAGGAGCTGCCCAAGGGCGTCGAGCAGCAGATCGAGGTACTGGCGCGGGCGGCCGAGCTGACCGCCGAGGCCATGCCGCACCTGCGGACGATGGACAACCTGACCGAGTACTGGATCGAGGTCAACCGCCTCGAGAACCAGGCCGACCAGATCCACCGCAAGCTGCTCGCCCAGCTCTTCAACGGCAAGTACGACGCCATCGAGGTGCTGAAGCTCAAGCAGATCGTCGACGTGCTCGAAGAGGCGGCCGACGCGTTCGAGCACGTTGCGAACACGGTGGAGACCATCGCGGTCAAGGAGTCCTGAACCTCGTGGACACCTTCGCACTGGTCGTGACCATCGGTGTCGCGCTCGGCTTTACATATACGAACGGTTTTCACGACTCGGCGAACGCGATCGCGACGTCCGTCTCGACGCGTGCGCTGACCCCGCGCGCGGCGCTGGCGATGGCCGCGGTGATGAACCTCGCCGGTGCCTTCCTGGGCAGCGGGGTCGCCAAGACGGTCAGCAAGGGCCTGATCGAGACGCCCCACGGCAACCGGGGCATGTGGATCCTCTTCGCGGCGCTGGTCGGCGCGATCGTCTGGAACCTGATCACCTGGTACTTCGGCCTGCCCTCGTCCTCCTCGCACGCGCTGTTCGGCGGCATGGTGGGCGCGGCGCTGGCCGGTGGCATCGGCGTGCTGTGGGACGGGGTGGTCGACAAGGTCGTCATCCCGATGTTCGTCTCGCCGGTCGTCGGCCTCGTGGCCGGCTACCTGGTGATGGTCGTCATCCTGTGGATGTTCCGCCGGGCCAACCCGCACAAGGCCAAGCGCGGTTTCCGTATCGCGCAGACGGTCTCGGCGGCGGCCATGGCGCTGGGCCACGGTCTGCAGGACGCGCAGAAGACGATGGGAATCGTCGTGCTCGCGCTGGTCATCGCCGACGTGCAGGCGGCCGACGACGCGATCCCGCTGTGGGTCAAGATCGCCTGCGCCGTGATGCTGTCGCTGGGTACGTACGCGGGCGGCTGGCGCATCATGCGCACGCTGGGCCGCAAGATCATCGAGCTGGACCCGCCGCAGGGCTTCGCGGCCGAGACCACCGGTGCCTCGATCATGTTCGGCTCGGCGTTCCTCTTCCACGCGCCGATCTCCACCACCCACGTGATCACCTCGGCGATCATGGGTGTGGGTGCGACGAAGCGGGTGAACGCGGTCCGCTGGGGCGTCGCCAAGAACATCATCCTCGGCTGGTTCATCACCATGCCGGCCGCGGCCCTGGTGGCCGCGATCAGCTTCTGGCTCGTGAACCTGGCCTTCGTGAACTGACCGGCGTACGGATGTGAAAGCGGGCCGGCTCCCCCCACCCAGGGGGAGCCGGCCCTTTTCTTTCTTTCGCCTTGCGGTGGCACCGCCATGCAGCACCGCAGGACGTCTGTGGGCACGCGGCTCAGCCGCGTGGTGTCCGGTCGGTCTAGCCGAAGCGGCCGGAGATGTAGTCCTCGGTCGCCTGGACGGACGGGTTGGAGAAGATCCGGTCCGTGTCGTCGATCTCGATGAGCTTGCCGGGCTGGCCGACCGCGGAGAGGTTGAAGAAGGCGGTGCGGTCCGAGACGCGGGCCGCCTGCTGCATGTTGTGCGTCACGATGACGATCGTGAAGCGCTCCTTGAGCTCGCCGATCAGGTCCTCGATGGCGAGGGTGGAGATCGGGTCCAGGGCCGAGCAGGGCTCGTCCATCAGCAGGACCTGCGGCTCGACCGCGATGGCGCGGGCGATGCACAGACGCTGCTGCTGGCCGCCGGAGAGACCGGAGCCGGGCTTGTTCAGGCGGTCCTTGACCTCGTTCCAGAGGTTGGCGCCCTGGAGGGACTTCTCCACGATGTCCGAGAGCTCGGACTTCTTGAAGGAGCCGTTCAGGCGCAGGCCCGCCGCCACGTTGTCGAAGATCGACATGGTGGGGAAGGGGTTCGGACGCTGGAAGACCATGCCGACGGTCCGGCGGACCGCGACCGGGTCCACGCCGGCGCCGTACAGGTTCTCGTCGTCCAGCAGCACCTTGCCCTCGACGCGGCCACCGGGGGTGACCTCGTGCATGCGGTTCAGGGTGCGCAGGAAGGTGGACTTGCCGCAGCCGGACGGGCCGATGAAGGCCGTCACGGAGCGGGGCTCCACGGTCATCGAGATGTCATCGATGGCCTTGTGGGTGCCGTAGAAGGCGGACAGTCCGCTGACGTCGATTCGCTTCGCCATGAGGGGTCACTTCGCTTTCATACAGTCGCGTCAGCGACCGGTCTTCGGGGCCTTCCAGCGGGCGATGCCGCGGGCCACCAGATTGAGGATCATGACGAAGGCGATCAGGACGAGCGCTCCGGCCCATGCCCGGTCGTAGGAGGCTTCACTGCCGACCTTGTACTGCTCCCAGATGTAGAGGGGGAGCGAGGACTGGGCGCCTTCGAAGGGGTTGCCGTTGATGAGCTGGGAGCCGAAGACCAGCAGCATGATCGGCGCGGTCTCACCGGCGATGCGGGCCACTGCCAGCATGACACCGGTGGAGATGCCGCCGATGGCCGTGGGGAGCACGACCTTGAGGATCACGCGCCACTTCGGCACACCGAGGGCGAGGGCGGCCTCGCGCAGCTCGTTCGGGACGAGCTTGAGCATCTCCTCGGTGGAGCGCACCACGACCGGCATCATCAGGATCGACAGGGCCATGGCGCCGGCGAAGCCGGAGGGGCCGAAGCCGAGCATCAGGTTCCAGGTCGTCAGGATGAACAGGCCCGCGACGATGGAGGGGATGCCGGTCATGACGTCGACGAAGAAGGTCACGGCCTTGGCGAGCGAGCCCTTGCCGTACTCGACCAGGTAGACGGCGGTCAGCAGGCCGATGGGCGCGGCGATCAGGGTGGCCAGGGCGACCTGTTCGATGGTGCCGAGCAGGGCGTGGTAGACGCCGCCGCCCTCGTCGAAGCTGGTCACGCCGTTCATCGAGTGGGTGAGGAAGGCACCGTCGAGGAGGCCGATGCCGCGGCTGACCGTGGTCCACATGAGGGACAGCAGCGGGATGACCGCGAGGACGAAGCAGACCCACACGACGGAGGTCGCGACCCGGTCCTTGGCCTGGCGGCGGTTCTCGACGACCGAGCTGGCCGTGTACGTGACGGCGATGAAGAGGAGGGCCGCGAGCAGGCCCCACTGGACCTTGCTGTGCAGGCCGAAGACGAGGCCGATGCCGCTGCCGAGGGCGAGCGAGAGGACCGCGATGGCGGCCGGGGCCCAGCGGGGCAGGCCGCCTCGGGTGAGGCTTGCCGGGGCGGCGGACTTCGGGGCCCGGGCGGGCCGCTGGTCCTGGAGTGCGTGGCTCATCAGGCGTTCGCCCCCGAGAAGTCCTTGCGGCGAGCGATGATCAGCCGGGCTGCACCGTTGACCAGCAGGGTGAGCAGGAAGAGGACCAGACCGGAGGCGATCAGCGCGTCCCGGCCGAACTCGTTGGCCTCGTCGAACTTCGCCGCGATGTTCTGCGCGAAGGTGCCGCCGCCCGGGTTGAGGACGTGGAACGAGATCAGGAAGCTCGGGGAGAGGACGGTCGCGACGGCCATGGTCTCGCCGAGCGCGCGGCCGAGGCCGAGCATCGAGGCGGAGATGACACCGGAGCGGCCGAAGGGCAGCACGGACATCCGGATGACTTCCCAGCGGGTCGCGCCGAGGGCCAGGGCGGCCTCCTCGTTCATGCGCGGGACCTGGAGGAAGACCTCACGGCTGACGCTCGTCACGATCGGCAGGATCATGATCGCGAGCAGGATGCCGACGGTGAACAGCGAGCGGGCCACGCCGACCTGGGTCTTCTCGAAGACGTAGGTCCAGCCGAGGTACTCGTCGAGCCACAGGTTCAGCCCCGCCAGGTGCGGGACGAGGAACAGGGCGCCCCAGATGCCGTAGATGATCGACGGCACGGCGGCCAGCAGGTCGACCACGTAGGCGAGGGGGGCCGCCAGCTTGCGCGGCGCGTAGTGCGAGATGAACAGGGCGATGCCGACGGCGATCGGAACCGCGATGACCATCGCGATGATCGAGCTGACGACGGTGCCGAAGAGCAGGACGGCGATGCCGAAGACGGGCGGGTTGGCCGACGCGTTCCAGTCGAAGGTGGTGAGGAAGTTCCCCTCGTTCTCCGACAGGGCGATCGTGGCGCGGTAGGTGAGGAAGGCGGCGATCGACGCCATGATCACCAGAAGCAGGATGCCGGAGCCCTTGGAGAGCCCGGCGAAGATCTTGTCACCGGCCCGGCCGGTGGATCCCTTGCTCTTGGAGACAGGCGGAGCCGTGTCTATCTGGGTGGGTGTGGTGGAAGCCATGGTCTTTCCGGTCTGTGTGGGGGGCAGGCCCCCTGGCGGCGGTGCACCGGATTCCCCCGGGTGGAGGGGGAGGGTTCCCGGGCGCCGGGCGGATCGGGGGGAGACCCCGGATCCGCCCGGCACCGGGAGGGTTCGGAAATCAGCCGAGCTTGGTGATGACCTCGCGGACCTTGGCGTTGATCTCGGCCGGGATCGGCGCGTAGCCGTTCTCGAGGAGCACCTTCTGGCCCGCGTCCGACGCGGTGTAGTTCAGGAAGGACTTGACCGTCGACAGGGTCTCCGGCTTGTTGCCCTTGTCGCAGACGACCTCGTAGGTCACCAGGACCAGCGGGTAGGCGCCCTCGGCCTTGGTGGTGTAGTCGAGCTTCAGGGCCAGGTCGGAGCCGGTGCCGGCGACCTTGGCGGCGGCGATGGCCTTGGAGGCGTTCTCACCGGTGGCCTTGACCGGGGCGGCGGCGCCCGTGTTCAGGTCGACCGTCTTGATGCCCTGCGAGCTGGCGAAGGAGAGCTCGAAGTAACCGATCGCGCCGTCGACCTGCTTGACCTGGGCGGCGACACCGGCGGAGCCGGACGCGGCCTGGCCACCCGGGGCGGCCCACTTCTTCGCGGCCTCGTGCGGCCAGGCGTCGGGGGCGGCGGCCTTGAGGTACTTGGTGACGTTCTCGGTGGTGCCCGAGTCGTCAGAGCGGTGGAAGGCCTGGATCGCGGTCGAGGGAAGCGTGACGCCGGGGTTCAGCTTCTTGATCGCCTCGTCGTCCCACTTCTTGATCTTGTCGTTGAAGATGTTGGCGATCGTGGCGGCGTCGAGGTTCAGCTTGTCCACACCGGCGACGTTGAAGCCGAGGGCGACGGGGCCGCCGACCATCGGCAGGTTGATGCCCTGGCCGCCGGTGCAGACCTTCTTCGACTCCTCGACCTGCTCCGGCTTCAGCGCCGAGTCGGAGCCGGCGAAACCGACGGTGCCCTGGTTGAAGGCGACGATGCCCTCACCGGAGGAGGAGGACTTGTAGTTCACCTCGACGCCCGAGCAGGCGGCCATGTAGTTCTTGATCCACAGCTCGATCGCGTTCTTCTGCGCGGACGAGCCCGAGGCCAGGAGCTTGCCCTTGGCGTCGTCGCACTTGATGTCGCCGGCGGCGGCGGAGGGCTTCGCCGTGCCGTCGGCGGTCTTCGTGTTGTCGTCCGAGCCGCACGCCGTGAGGACCAGGGCGCCGGACACGACAAGCGCCCCGAGGGCGGAGGCACGAAGCATGTTCTTGCGCTGAAGCTTCACTTTCGGGTGTTCCTTCCAGAAGCCGCCGGCCGCTTTCTGTATCGGGGCGGCGTGCGAAGAGGACTACGTCGGTTGCCCGGCTGAGCTGCTCGGACCTCCGGGCGGCTCGCACCTTGCACAGCAGAAATTAGTCAGATCAGGTGAAGCGGCCGACCGGCCCGAGTGAACGGATGGTGAACCGTGGCGGACGACCCGGTGTGATCCGGCCGGTCCGCCCACGGACGTAAGCTTCCGTTACCCCGCCGTTATCTCGACGTGACCGCGCTGGTCCGACGGGGCCGGGAGCCAGATCTGCCGGAAGTCGAAACGGGCCGACTCCACCGCGTGACGCTGGTCCGCGTGCAGGATCCCCAGGGCGTAAGCCGTCGCCGGGGCGATCCGCGGGGTGCGCGCCGCCGTCGCCGAGGCGTTCGCCGCCTCCGCCGCGTCCCGGTGCCGGTCCAGGGCCTCGCCCGCCGCCGCCGCACGCGCCACGTCCTCGCCCAGCGCCTCCCGGGCGTACCGGTGGACCCGCAGGAGGCGGCGCACCTCGTGCCAGGGCCCGTCGCGGTCCGCGTCGTACGGGTGCGTGCCCTCGGCCGGCGGCAGCGCCCCGACCGCCGCCGACAGGCGGGTTTCGGCCACCGCCGCCAGCGGCACCAGGACGTCCTCGATACGGCCGCGGGCCGCGACCGGATCCAGCGGGACCTCCGAGGCCAGCACCGCCACCGCGTCCGCCACCGCGTGGAAACGGGCCGAACCCAGGGCCTGCAGGGTCGCCGAATGGGCGCGGGTACGGGCCAGGGTCAGCTGCCGCTCCAGCAGCGCGCCCGCCCGCGCCGAGCCCACCGTGAGCGCGCCGGCCGTCCCCCGCGGCGGCGGGACCTCGGCCGAGCCCGACAGCCGGTGCAGCGCGTCCATCAGCCGCGCCAGACGGGCGGCGTACGCGTGCTCGTCGGCCAGGGTCGAGGACAGCCATACCAGCTCGGTGCGCAGCCCGTCCGCCCAGGAGGACTCGGTCACCACCCGGAAAGTGGCCAGGGAACCGCTGATCCGGCGCGCCGCCCCCCGCAGGCTGCGCGCCGCATCGCTTCCTTCCGAGGCGTCCGCCCCTCCCCCCGGCTCCGTCCGGGGCGACCCCCATTCCTCGTGCAGGCGCAGCCCGCGCAAGAAGGCGGTGGCCTGGGTGCGCAGGTACGTGCCCAGCACGTCACCCGCGCATCCCGTCATTGCCATCGGGTCATGGTTTGGCTGAGCCACGCCGGCGCCTCCGGGCGTCTATGAGCATCTCCTGTACGTGCCGCAGCGGCTGGCCTTCCGCGTCCGTGCTGTGCCGGGTCCATTCGCCGTCCGGGCCCAGGTGCCAGGAGGACGTGACGTCGGACATCCCGGTTTCCAGCATCCGGTCCAGGGCCGCGCGGTGGGCCGGGTCGGCGACCCTGACCAGTGCCTCGATACGGCGGTCGAGGTTGCGGTGCATCATGTCGGCGCTGCCGATCCACACCTCGGGTTCGCCGCCGTTGCCGAAGGCGAAGACCCGCGAGTGCTCCAGGAAGCGGCCGAGGATCGAACGGACCCGGATGTTCTCCGAGAGTCCGGGTACTCCGGGGCGCACCGCGCAGATGCCGCGGACCCAGATGTCGACGGGCACTCCGGCCCGGGACGCCCGGTAGAGCGAATCGATGAGGGCCTCGTCGACGATCGAGTTCATCTTCAGGCGCACGTACGCGGGGCGGCCGGCCCGGTGGTGGGCGGCCTCCTTGTCGATGCGGGCCACCAGCCCGTCGCGCAGCGAGCGGGGCGCCACCATCAGCCGGCGGTAGGTCTCGCGGCGCGAGTAGCCCGACAGCCGGTTGAAGAGGTCGGAGAGGTCCGCACCGACCTGCGGGTCGGCGGTGAGCAGGCCGAGGTCCTCGTACAGCCGGGCCGTCTTGGGGTGGTAGTTGCCGGTGCCCACGTGCGAGTAGCGGCGCAGCTGGTCGCCCTCCTGGCGCACGACGAGCGACAGCTTGCAGTGGGTCTTGAGGCCGACGAGCCCGTAGACGACGTGGCAGCCGGACTCCTCCAGCTTGCGCGCCCACTTGATGTTGGCCTGCTCGTCGAAGCGGGCCTTGATCTCGACGAGTACGAGCACCTGCTTGCCGGCCTCGGCGGCGTCGATCAGGGCGTCCACGATCGGGGAGTCGCCGGAGGTGCGGTACAGCGTCTGCTTGATCGCCAGGACGTCCGGGTCGGCGGCGGCCTGCTCCAGGAAGGCCTGCACCGACGTGGAGAAGGAGTCGTACGGGTGGTGCAGCAGCACGTCCCGTTCGCGCAGCGCGGCGAAGATGTCCGGAGCGGACGCAGACTCGACCTCGGCCAGGTCCCGGTGGGTGCCGGCGACGAACTTCGGGTACTTCAGCTCGGGCCGGTCCAGCGAGGCGATCCCGAACAGGGCCGTCAGGTCCAGCGGGCCGGGCAGCGGGTACACCTCGGAGGGGTTGACCTTCAGCTCCTGCACCAGCAGGTCCAGGACGCCCGGGTCGATGGACTCCTCGACCTCCAGGCGCACCGGGGGGCCGAAGCGGCGCCGCATGAGCTCCTTCTCCAGGGCCTGGAGGAGGTTCTCGGCGTCGTCCTCCTCCACCTCGAGGTCCTCGTTGCGGGTCACGCGGAACATGTGGTGCGCGAGCACCTCCATGCCGGGGAACAGCTCCTCCAGGTGCGCGGCGATGACGTCCTCCAGCGGGACGTAGCGCTGCGGGGAAGCCTCCAGGAAGCGGGAGAGGAGCGGCGGGACCTTGACCCGGGCGAAGTGGCGGTGACCGCTGACCGGGTTGCGCACGACGACGGCCAGGTTGAGGGAGAGGCCGGAGATGTACGGGAAGGGGTGCGCGGGGTCGACGGCCAGCGGGGTCAGCACCGGGAAGATCTGGTTGCGGAACAGGGTGAAGAGGCGCGCCTGCTCCTTCTCGGTGAGGTCCGGCCAGCGGATGAGGTGGACGCCCTCCTCGGCCAGGGCCGGGGAGATGTCCTGCTGGAAACAGGCGGCGTGCCGGGCCATGAGCTCGCGCGAGCGGGTCCAGATCAGGTCCAGCACCTCACGGGGCTGGAGGCCTGAGGCCGAACGGGTGGCGACGCCGGTCGCGATGCGGCGTTTGAGGCCGGCGACGCGGACCATGAAGAACTCGTCGAGGTTGCTCGCGAAGATCGCCAGGAAGTTGGCGCGCTCCAGGAGCGGGGTCGTCGGATCCTCGGCGAGCTCCAGCACCCGCTCGTTGAAGGCGAGCCAGCTGCGCTCCCGGTCGAGGAAGCGGCCGGGCGGCAGCTCACCGCCGTCCTTGTCGTCGTAGGCGTCCAGGTCGGCGTCGAGGTCGGGCTCGAGGTCGACGTGCGGGCGGTGCGCGCTGATGGAACCTATGCGTGCGTGGGCTCCGGTGACGGCCATGTTGCCCGGCGTGCCCGGCGTGCCCGTGGGGGCCGTTCCTGCGGGGGCGGCGGAGGTGTGGGACGGGTGCTGGGCGGGGACCTCGGTGGGGCCTGCGCTGGGCTTGTGGCTCATGACTCCATTCTTCCGCGCAAGCGGGAGGACAGGCGCGTCGGACGGGTCGGCCGTCAGTCGGAGTCGGGGCTGCATGCGGGGAGGGTCGCAAGCGCGTCTGAATGGCTGGTTAATGGCGCGTGGCTTCCGGGGTCCGGGGTGGTGCACGGCGCTTGCGGCTGGGCCGTGGCCGGGGGTTGCGGGTGCGGCTTTGTTGCGGGGGCGCTGCCCCGGGGCCCCGCGCCTCAATCGCCGGCGGGGCTGGTGGGGGCCGGGGTTCGGGAGGCGAGGGGTGCGGGGCCCCTCCGGGGTGTCTCCTCGGCTCGCGCACCATGGCTTGGCTGCGAGGGTCTCGGCCGTGGTTGCGCGCTCGTCCTGCGGGGACACCCCTGCACGGCCCCACCCCCCTCGCCTCCCGAACCCCGGCGGCGGGGCAGTCGACAGCGGGGCCCCATACCCCTCGCGTCCTGCGCGGGCATGCGCTTCGCAGCCGGGGCTTGGTGCGCGAGCCGAGGAGACACTCCGGAGGGACCCCCCTGGTCCGGCGGGTGCGGGTCAGCTTTCTGTGCGGTACATCAGGTCTACCTCGTGGGTGGTGAAGCCCAGGCCCTCGTAGACGGAGAGGGCCGCCGGGTTGTCGGCGTCGACGTAGAGCATGGCCGTCGGGAGGCCCGCCGTGGCGAGGTGGCGCAGGCCGATCGCGGTCAGGGCCTTGCCGAGGCCGCCGCCCTGGGCGCCCGGCCGGACGCCGACCACGTAGACCTCGCCCAGCTGCTCGGCGGCGTGGACCTTCGTCCAGTGGAAGCCGACCAGCTCTCCGGCGCGCTCGGCGAGGAAGAAGCCCGCCGCGTCGAACCACGGCTGCGCGATCCGGTCGTTCAGGTCCCGCTGCGTCAGCGCGCCCTGCTCGGGGTGGTGGGCGAAGGCGGCCGCGTTCGCCGCGAGCCAGGCCGTGTCGTCCGAGCCGGGCACGAAGGTGCGGACCGTCACGCCGGCCGGGAGCACCGGCTCGGGCAGCGCCGGCGCGTCCGGGCCGAGCGGCCGTCGCAGCTGGCGCAGCTCGCGGAAGAGGGTCAGCCCGAGCACCTGCGCCAGGTGCCGTGCGGCCGACTTGCCGCCGTGGGCCCATACCCGGATCCGCTTGCCGGAGGCGGCCAGCAGGGCCGAGCCCAGGGCCCGGCCGTGGCCGCGGCCGCGCAGCGCGGGGTGGACGACGAGCTCGGCGGCGGGGGCCTCGACCGGGTCGGTGTCCTCCAGTTGTCCGTATCCGCAGAGCCGGCCGCCCTCGGTGAGCAGGAAGTGCCGGATGCCCTCGCGCGGCCCGCCGCGCAGCTGGAGGCGGCCCTGTTCGGACACGGCGGTGGTGCCGTCGGTGCGTGCGGCGTCCTCGATCAGGGTGAGTACGGCTGCGGCCTGTTCCTCCGTCAGCTCGTCGAGGGTCTCAATCTGCCGTCCCGGCTCCAGGGCCGCTGCTGCGTCAGTCATGCCCTGAGCCTACGACCGCGGCGGGCGGCCCGGCGGGTGCGGCCCCGGGCAGCGGTCCGTCTTCTGCGCGTAACCACCTCGATACCCGATACCCCCTGTCGTGCTACGCGCGTTGACAATAGGCTGCGGCGGACCTCCCAAGTTTGTCTCGCTGTCCACAAAGGGGACTAAATGTCAGCGACGCCACAACGGCACCGCCGCACCCGCCGGTTGACCCTCACCGCTCTCGCCGTCACGGCAGGGGCCGGGGCGATGGTCGCCGCCGCTCTGCCGGCCGGCGCCGCGAGTGGTGGCGGTGCCGCCAAGAGCCGGACCGTCGACGTGCAGCTGCTGTCGTTCAACGACTTCCACGGCACGCTGGAGCCCCCGCAGGGCTCTTCCGGCAACGTGAGCGAACGTCAGGCCGACGGCACCACCAAGGCCATACCCGCGGGCGGTGTCGAATACCTCGCCACCAGCCTGCGCGAAGCCCGCAAGGGCCACGAGTACTCCGTCACCGCCGCGGCGGGCGACATGATCGGCGGCAGCCCGATGCTGTCCGGGCTCTTCCACGACGAGCCGAGCATCGAGGCGCTGAACAAGCTCGACCTGGACGTCACCGGGGTCGGCAACCACGAGTTCGACGAGGGCAAGGCCGAGCTGCGCCGCATGGCGTACGGCGGCTGCCACCCGGTCGAGGGCTGCTTCGAGCCGGGCAAGGAGTTCACGGGCTCCGAGTTCCCGTTCCTCGCGGCGAACGTCACGGACCAGAAGACCAAGCGTCCGATGATGAACCCCACCTTCATCTGGAAGAAGGGGGACGTGAAGATCGGCTTCATCGGCGTCACCCTGGAGGGCACTCCGGACGTCGTCACGGCCGAGGGCGTCAAGGGCCTGAAGTTCGAGGACGAAGTCGAGTCGATCAACAAGTACGCCGCCGAACTGAACAAGCAGGGCGTGAAGTCGATCGTCGCGCTGATCCACGAGGGCGGTCTGCCCGCCAACGGCGCGTACAACTACGACTGCGACGTCCCGGGCGCGGGCGCCGGCATCTCCGGCCCCATCGTGGACATAGCCAAGAACCTCGACCCGAAGGTCGACGCGCTGGTCACCGGCCACACGCACCAGGCGTACGCCTGCAACATCCCGGACCCGGCGGGCAACCCGCGCATGGTGACCTCGGCCGCCTCCTACGGCCGGCTGTTCACGGACACCACGCTCACCTACGACCGGCAGACCAAGGACATCGTCCGTACGCCGGTCAGCTCGCCGAAGCCGGTCAACAAGGTCGTCACCCGTGACCAGCCCAAGGCCTCGGACATGACCGAGCTGATCCAGCGCTGGAGCGAGCTCGCGGCCCCGATCGCGAACCGGCCGCAGGGCTTCATCTCCGCCGACATCCCGGGCCGCGGCTCGGAGGCGCCGGAGAAGCCGCTCGGCGACCTGATCGCCGATGCCCAGCTCGAGGCGCTCGCCCCGGCCGACAAGGGCGGCGCGCAGCTGGCCGTCATGAACCCGGGCGGCATCCGTGCCGACCTGGCCTACCAGGCCTCCGGGGACGAGGGCGACGGTGTGGTGACGTACGGCGAGTCCTACACGGTCCAGCCGTTCAACAACATGATGAACGTGGTGGACCTGACGGGCGCGCAGCTGATCACCGCGCTCCAGCAGCAGGTGAGCGGTCCGGTCAACGGTGCGAACCCGAAGATCCTCCAGGTGTCGAAGGGCTTCACGTACACCCTCGACATGACCAAGTCCGGTGCGGACCGCATCGTCGTGGACTCGGTGAAGCTGAACGGCGCGGCGATCGACCCCGCCAAGACCTACCGGGTCGCGATGAACGAGTTCCTCGCGGGCGGCGGTGACGGTTTCACCGTCCTGAAGGAGCACAAGAACAAGCTGGTCGGCGCGCCCGACCTGGACTGCTTCAACGCCTACCTGGGCAAGTCGACTGCGGAGAACCCGATCGTCCCGCCGGCGGCGGACCGGATCACGGTCGTCAAGTAGCACCTGCCACACCCGCGACACCCGCGTAGAGCGCGCCCGGAGGGGCGGTGGGCCCGACGGCCCGCCGCCCCTCCGGCGTTCCCGCGGTCACCGGAGGGTGGCGAGGAAGGTGCGGACGGCCCGGTTGAAGCCCTCCGGGTCCTGGAAGGGCACGAAGTGCTCGGTGTCGAGGGCGGTGTACGAGGTCCCGGGCCGCCGGGCGACCATCGCGTCGGCCTGCTCCCGGGGGAGCACCTCGCTGCGCAGTCCGTGGATGAGCAGGGCCGGGCAGTCGCTGGCGAGCCAGGCGTCCCAGCGGTCGCCGTGGCCGCCGGCGAGGGTGGCCAGGGTGTCCTGCGGGTGGAACGGAAGCCGCCAGCCGGTGCCTTCGGGGCGCAGTGCCGGGGCGTAGGTGGGGCCCATCGGGCCGAGGGCGGTGATGAGTTCCTCGCGGGTCGGCGCGGTGTACGGGAGGTCGTGGAGGAAGGCCCAGGCGTCCGGGCCGTCCTTGCGGACGAACTCCACGGGGGAGTCCACGTTGATCAGGGCGGAGACCAGGTCGGGCCGGGCGGCGGCCAGGTGGTAGGCGTTGGCGCCGCCGAGGGAGAAGCCGAGCACGGGGACCGGGCCGCTCAGGTCCAGGTGTTCGAGCAGGGCCGCGGCGTCGCCCACGTAGCCCTCGCGGTCGTACGCGGGGGTGCGGTCGGAGTCGCCGTGGCCGCGCTGGTCGGGGGCGATGACCCGCCAGTCGTCGCCGAGCGCGGCGGCCAGGCCGGTGTAGGCGGCCGCTTCGGAGAGGCCGCCGTGCAGGGCGAGCAGCGGGCGGCCGGTGCCGCCGAAGTCCAGGTAGGAGAGGGTGCGGTCGTCGATCTTCAGCTCGTGGCGCATGGCTCGTGCCTCCCGTGGGTCCGTGGATCTTCCGGTGACTCCACCCTGCCAGGATTTGGGCAAGCGTGCAATACGGTTGTTTAGGGCGCTTGCCCAATTCCTGGCGCGGATACGATCCCGCCATGGGAAATCGCGAGGACCTGCTGGCCGGAGCCCGGCGCTGCCTTGAGGAGAAGGGGTACCTCCGCACGACCGTGCGCGATATCGCCACGGCGTCGAAGGTCAGCATGGCCGCGATCGGCTACCACTTCGGCTCGCGGGAGGCGCTGCTCAACCAGGCGCTCTTCGCCGCGATGGACGAATGGGCCGCGGGCTCCGGGCGGCTCACCGGTCAGGGCGCCACCGCCGGGGAGCGCTACGCCGACACCTGGGACCGCAAGATCCGGGACTTCGGCGACATGCGGTGGCTGTGGACCGCCAACGTCGAGGCCTTCGTGCACGCGCAGTCCTCCCCCGAACTGCTCGCCACCCTGGCCGAGGGCCAGCGCCGGTCCCGGCGCATGGCGGCCGCGCAGCTGCGCGGGGTGCCCGAGGACGCGGTCACCGAGGAGGACGTACGGGCCCTCGGGTCGGTGCACATCGCGCTGCTGACCGGCGTGATGGTCCAGCACCTGACCGACCCGGAGCACACGCCCGACGGGCAGGCGATCGCCCGGGGACTGCGCGCGATGACGGAACTGCTGGACGGCTAGACCGTCTGCCGCACTCTGCCCCAACTCGCCTGATGTGCAAGGTGGTTGTCTCGAAGTTCGGCTGTACCGACGGGTAGTAAAGACTGGTTCCGCACGCCATAATCCGGTCCCACCACTGGGTCGGCAAAGGGGCGGACATGGGCATGGGCACGGGACTGGACCGGCGGACGTTTCTGGCCGGAGCACTGGCTGCGGGTGCGGCCGTCGGGCTCGGAGCGCCACCCGCCGCGGCCGCCGCGCTCGGCACCCAGGACTGGATGGCGGGCCTCGGCGACTCGACGCCCCTCCAGCGGATGACCATCCCCGGCACCCACGACTCCGGCGCCACCAAGGGCGGCCTCTACGTCGCCTGCCAGAACACCTCGATCGCCCAGCAGCTCGACTCCGGCATCCGCTTCCTCGACGTCCGCTGCCGGGTCACGGGCGGCTCCTTCGCCATCCACCACGCGGCCTTCTTCCAGGACCTCATGTTCGGCGACGTGCTCGCCGCCTGCTGGAACTTCCTCGCGGCGCGCCCGTCCGAGACCGTCCTGATGCGCGTCAAGCAGGAGTACTCCACCGACGGCGACGCCACCTTCCGCGCGGTCTTCGACGACTACCTCGACCACCGCGGCTGGCGGCCGCTGTTCCGGATCGCCGACACCCTGCCCACGCTCGGCCAGGCCCGCGGCAAGGTGGTGCTGCTCGCCGACAACGCCGGGCTGCCCGGCCTGCGCTACGGCGACGGCAACGTCTTCGACATCCAGGACGACTACAACACCGAGCCCTTCGCCAAGCGCGGCCGGATCGAGAACCACTTCCGCAAGGCCGTCCAGCAGCCCGGCAAGCTCTTCGTGAACTACGTCAGCACCGCCGCCTACATGCCGCCGCGCTGGAACTCCGACCGGCTCAATCCGCAGGTGCACGGCTTCGTCGACGGCGGGGAGATGGCCGGCCGGACCGGCCTCGGGATCGTCCCGATGGACTTCCCCAACACCCGCTCCGGCCTCGTCGCCTCACTGATCCGGCACAACTGAGGCCGCGGGCGGCGGCGGGGACGGCGCCCCCGGGATGCGGAGCACCGCCTCCGCGCCCGGGCCGCCGCCGGCCGCCGCCCGCAGCTCGGCGCTGCCGCCCGCGCGGGCCACCGTACGGGCCACGATCGACAGGCCGAGGCCGCTGCCGGGCAGGGCGCGGGCCGTCGGCGAGCGCCAGAACCGCTCGAAGACGTGCGGGAGGTCCTCGGCCGGGATGCCGGGACCGTGGTCCCGTACGCGCAGCTCCCCGGCCCGCAGCGTCACCTCCACCGCGCCGCCCGGCGGGCTGAACTTCACGGCGTTGTCCAGGACGTTGACCACCGCCCGCTCCAGCGCGGCCGCCTCGCCCCGTACGTACCAGGGCTCCAGGGCCGAGCTGAAGTCCAGCTCCGGCCCGCGCAGCCGGGCCCGGGACAACGCGGCCCCGGCGATCTCGTGCAGGGCCACCACCCCGAGCGGGCCGGGGGAGACGGCGTCGGGGCGCGACAGCTCCTGGAGGTCGCCGATCAGCGCGGCGAGCTCCGTCATCTGCGCCTTCACCGAGGCCAGCAGCTCCTTGCGGTCCTCGGGCGGGATGGCCCGGCCGGTGTCCTCGCTGCGCGCCAGCAGCTCGATGTTGGTCCGGAGCGAGGTCAGCGGGGTGCGCAGTTCGTGGCCGGCGTCGGCGATCAGCTGGGCCTGCCGGTCCTGGGAGGAGGCGAGGGCGGCCGTCATGGAGTTGAAGGACCGCGACAGCCGGGCGATCTCGTCGTCGCCCTCGTCGGGGATGCGGACGGTGAGGTCCTCGGTACGGGCGATGTGCTCGACGGCCCCGGTCAGTTCGTCGACGGGCCGCAGCCCGGTCCGGGCCACCCACAGCCCGGCCGCGCCCGCCCCGACCACGCCGATGCCGGACACCAGCAGCAGCACCCAGGCCAGCGTGGACAGCGGCTTGTCGACGTCGGCGAGCGGCTTGGCCACGGACAGCGCGGCGAGCTGCCGGTTCACCAGGGCGGGCTGGGTGTAGACGCGGACCGGGACGCCGTCGGAGGTGGTCGAGTCGTAGAGGGCCGGGCCGCGCAGGCGCTGGGCGACCTGTCGGTCGATGTCGGTGGCCTTCAGGGTGTTCTTGCCGTCGACCCAGCAGGTCCTGCCGTCCGGCAGGACGATCTGCACCTGCGCGCTGAGGTTGTTCGCGGGCCGTTCCGGCAGGGCGTCGCCGGACACGCAGCCGCCGAAGGCGTCGAACACCTGATTGGCCTGGGCGCCCGCGTTGGTGGCGCGCAGCGAGCTGTCCAGCTGGTCGCGGAGCTGGGTGCGCACCATCACCCAGGACACCGCGGCGACGGCCGCGACGGCCAGTGCCACCGCGACCGTGACCAGCAGCGCGAGGCGGGAGCGCAGCGGAAGGGCGCGGAATCTGGCGGCGGGGCTCACTCGGGACCGCTCTCGCCTGCGCGCAGGGCGTAGCCCACTCCGCGGACGGTGTGGACCAGGCGGGGTTCGCCGCCCGCCTCGGTCTTGCGGCGCAGGTACATCACGTACACGTCCAGGGAGTTGGAGCTGGGTTCGAAGTCGAAGCCCCAGACGGTCTTGAGGATCTGCTCGCGGGTCAGGACCTGGCGCGGGTGCGCGAGGAACATCTCCAGCAGGGTGAACTCGGTGCGGGTCAGCTCCACCGGGCGCCCGGCCCGGGTCACCTCGCGGGTGGCCAGGTCCATGCGCAGGTCCCCGAAGGTCAGGGCGTCCTCGGGGCCGTCGTCGCCCGCCTGCGGGGCCGCGTAGGAGCTGCGGCGCAGCAGGGCGCGGACGCGGGCGAACAGCTCGTCGAGCTCGAAGGGCTTGACGAGGTAGTCGTCGGCGCCCGCGTCGAGGCCGGTGACGCGGTCGCCGACGGTGTCGCGGGCGGTGAGCATCAGGATCGGGGTGGTGCCGCCCGCGGCGCGCAGCCGGCGGGCGGCCGTCAGGCCGTCCATGCGGGGCATCTGGATGTCGAGGACGATCAGGTCGGGGGCGTACGAGGCCGCCTTGTCCAGGGCGTCGATCCCGTCGACGGCGGTCTGGACGGCGTACCCCTCGAAGGCGAGGCTGCGGCGCAGTGCCTCGCGGACGGCCGGCTCGTCGTCGACGACGAGGATGCGGTGCTGGTCGCCTTCGGTGGACTGCACGGGTGGTCCCCCTGGGTGGTGTTCGGTGCGGGTGGGCGTCTCCCAGCCTCGCACGCCGGGCCTGTGCGGTGCCCGCGGTGCTAGTACGAGGCGCCGTAGCCGTTGAGGGCGTTGTTGCCGGAGCTGTTGCCGGAGCTGTTGCCGCCGGAGCCCGCCCCGCCGGGGCCGCCCTTGCGCAGGGAGTCCAGGTCGGCCTTGATGGTGTTGACCGGGATGGCGAAGCCGAGGCCGACGCTGCCGGCGTCGCCGCCGTTGTTGGGGGAGTAGATCGCCGAGGGCATGCCCACGATCTCGCCGTTCATGTTGAACAGGGCGCCGCCCGAGTTGCCTGGGTTGAGGGAGGCGTCCGTCTGGATGGCCTTGTACGAGGCCGTGTCCGAGCCGGTCTTCCCGTTGAACTGCTGGCCGCCGTACGAGAAGGGCCAGCCGTCGCCCTGCCGCTGCGGGGACTGCTGTTCCGGTTTGGCGACCTTCACCTCGCGGTCCAGGGCGGAGACGATGCCGCTGGTGACGGTGCCGGTGAGGCGGTCGGGGGAGCCGATGGCGACGACCTGGTCGCCGACCTTGAGGCTGTCGGAGTCGCCGAGTTTGGCGGGCTTGAGCCCGCTCGCGCCCTGCAGCTTGATGAGGGCGAGGTCCTTGTCGGGGTCGGTGCCGAGGACCTTGGCCGTGTACTTCTTGCCGTCGCTCATCGTCACCTGGATCTCGGAGGCGCCGTTGATGACGTGGTTGTTGGTGACGATCTCGCCGTCGGCGGTGATGACGATGCCGGAGCCGGTGCCCTGGCCGGAGCCGGTGCGGGTGTCGATGCGGACCACGGAGGGGCTGTTCTGCTCGGCGACGCCGGAGACCGTGCCGGTGTAGGACTGCGAGACGTTGGTGCCGTTGACGCCGCCGCCCCCGGTGCTGCCCTGGCTGCCCATCAGATGCTGGACGGCGGCCGCGGTGCCGCCGCCGACCACGGCCGCGGCGAGGGCCACGGCGGCGATGAGGGCGACGGGCTTCTTGGCGCGGTGGCGGGCCGGGGGAGCGGTCTCGGTGGCCGTCGGGACGGGGGACGCGGGTACGGTCTCGCCCCGGATGACCGGGGGTTCGTGCGCTTCGTGCCAGCCGGGTGCGGCGGGCGGGTACGAGGGCGGCGGCGGGTAGGCCGCCCCGGCCAGGGTCGGGCGGTGCTCTTGCGGGTACTCACCTTCGCGGCGGAAGCTCTCGTTCATGGCTATGACTCTGTCCGCCGATGATGAGAGCTTCCTGAGTCTGGCCTGAGAAGCCCGACAGAACCGCGTATGCCCGATATAAACCCGCCCCGCCCCGGCCCGCCTAGCGGCAGCCGCAGGAGCGGCGGATCACCAGGGCCGACGGGAACTGCTTCAGGCGTTCGCGGCGGGAGCCCGCCACGCGCAGGCCGTCGTCCAGGACGAGGTCCACCGCCGCGCGGGCCATCGCCGGCCGGTCCGAGGCGATCGTGGTCAGCGGCGGATCCGTGAGGGCCGCCTCCTTCACGTCATCGAAGCCCGCGACGGCCAGCTCGCCCGGTACGTCGATCCGCAGCTCGCGGGCCGCCCGCAGCACGCCGATGGCCTGGTCGTCCGTGGCGCAGAAGATCGCCGGCGGACGGTCCGGGCCGGACAGGACCTCGAGGGCCACCCGGTACGCGTCGTACCGGTTGTACGGGGCCTCGAAGAGCCGGCCCTCCACCGAACGGCCGGATTCCAGCATGGCCCGGCGCCAGCCCTCGACGTGGTCGGCCACCGGGTCGCCGACCGACGGGGTGTTCTCGACCCCGCCGATGCAGGCGACGTAGGCGTGGCCGTGCTCCAGCAGGTGCCGGGTCGCCATCTGGGCGCCGCCGATGTCGTCCGTGATGACCGCGACGTCGTCGATCGCCTCGGGCCGCTCGTGCAGCAGCACGACGCGCGCGTCCCACGCCTCGATCTCGGACGCCGCGCGTTCGCTCATGCCCTGGCTGACCAGGATCAGGCCCGAGACCCGCATGCCGAGGAAGGCCCTCAGGTAGTGGACCTCGCGCTCGTCGCGGTAGTCGGAGTTCCCGACGAGCACCATCTTCCCGCGCTCGGCGGCGGCCTGCTCGACCGCGTGCGCCATCTCCGCGAAGAACGGCTGCCGCGCATCGGGGACGATCATGCCTATGAGGTCGGTGCGCCGTGACGCCATCGCCTGGGCGACCCGGTCCGGGCGGTAGCCCAGCTCCTTGATCGCGGCGAGTACACGCTCGCGCGTGGCCGGGGCAACCGGCCGGGGTCCGTTGTTGATGACGTAGCTCACGACGGCGGTAGAGGTACCCGCAAGTCGCGCCACGTCATCCCGCGTCACCTTGGCCACGCGCGGAAGTCTACGCGGGGTGACCGCCCTCTGGGCAGGGCGTCCTGCGGAGTGGATGCTCACAGGATCTTCGGCCGACCGGGTGACGCCCGCGCGCACCGGCCCGAGCCCTGTCCACGCGGGCGGCCCGAGCCCCGGTCTGCGCCGTGGCCCGAGCCCCTGTCTACGCGGTGGCCTGGGCCGCCTGTGCCGCCTGGGCGGCCACCTTCGCCGCCGCCTGGGCCGCGGCCTCGGCCGCCGCCCGCTCGACCTTCTCCGGCGTGACGAAGCGGTAGCCGACGTTGCGGACCGTACCGATCAGCGACTCGTGCTCGGGGCCGAGCTTCGCGCGCAGCCGCCGTACGTGGACGTCGACCGTCCGGGTGCCGCCGAAGTAGTCGTAGCCCCAGACCTCCTGGAGCAGCTGGGCGCGCGTGAAGACCCGGCCCGGGTGCTGCGCGAGGTACTTGAGCAGCTCGAACTCCTTGAAGGTGAGGTCCAGGACCCGGCCCTTCAGCTTCGCCGAGTACGTCGCCTCGTCCACGGACAGGTCGCCGTTGCGGATCTCCATCGGGGAGTCGTCCGAGCCCAGCTGCTGGCGGCCGGTGGCCAGCCGCAGCCGTGCCTCGACCTCGGCCGGGCCGGCGGTGTCCAGGAGCACGTCGTCGATGCCCCAGTCGGCGGTGACGGCCGCGAGGCCGCCCTCGGTGACGACCAGGATCAGCGGACAGCCCGGACCGGTGGAGCGGAGCAGCTGGCACAGGGAGCGCACCTGCGGCAGGTCGCGGCGGCCGTCCACGAGGATGACGTCGGCGCCCGGGGTGTCCACGAGCGCCGGGCCCTCGGCGGGGGCCACCCTGACGTTGTGCAGCAGCAGGCCGAGGGCGGGCAGCACCTCGGTCGACGGCTGCAGGGCGTTGGTCAGCAGCAGAAGGGAGCTCATGCCCGACCACCTGCCCGGGTCTGGCGGTTCTGCACGGATCGCTGGTCCATCACGTCGGTTCCTCCTCGGTCCCGTCGAGGACATGCGCGGTACTGCTTCGTACGGTGACGCGGTGACTCTGCCGGTCTCCATGCGGGCCCCGCGCCCTGAGGCCCGGATGGATACCACTGTTCTCGGTTCGTTCAACGTGCTGAAAGCACAAAAGGACCCGGGGGCAACGTTGCCCGGATCCTCTCGCCAGCAGAATAGCCCACGGCCCCTCGCCCGGCCGAGGACTCCGGCGGGTCCACTTCTGTGGTTCCCGCCACGCACACCGATGCGGAGGCGCGGAGGCGTCATCATGGAGGCCGACGGTAGAGAGCCGACGATAGGAGCTGCAGTGGCAACCGGAACCATCCGCTACTGGGCGGCGGCCAAGGCCGCGGCCAAGACTGCGGAGGAGCCGTACTCGGCGCGCACCCTGGCCGAGGCGCTCGACGCCGTGCGGGAACGCCACCCCGGGGAACTGACCCGGGTCCTGCTGCGCTGCTCCTTCCTGGTGAACGACGAGCCTGTGGGCAAGCGCCCGCACGATGCCGTCCTGCTGACCGAGGGGGGCACCGTCGAGGTGCTCCCGCCGTTCGCGGGCGGGTGAGCGGGAGCCGATGAGCACGCCTGAGGAACAGCAGCGCTACGAACAGCAGCAGTACGAGCGGCAGCGGTACGAGCAGCAGCAGTACGAGCGGCAGCGGTACGAGCAGCAGCAGAACCAGCAGCAGCCGCAGGACGGGCCCCCGCAGCAGTACCAGGACCCGTACGGGACCCAGACCTGGCAGTCCGACACCTGGGACACCGGGTACCAGCCGGTGCATCCGCCGCTGGGCGGGGTGCCGGGGCAGCCCGTCGCACCCGAGGGCTGGTTCCGCGACGAGGCGCCGGCCGCCGGGCAGGGCGGCCATCCGCCGCCCGCCGCGCCCGCCCCCGAGGGCTGGTTCCGTGACGAGGCCCCGGTTCAGGCGCCCGCTGCGGCCCAGGACTGGTCGCAGCAGGCCCCGGCCGCCGAGCAGACCGCGTACCTGCCGCCGTACGCCGGCCCGGACTCCGTCCCCGCCCACGGCCACGCCCCCGGCTCCGCGCAGCAGCCGGCCGCGCCCGAGGGCTGGTTCCGCGACGAGGCCGCGGCCCCCGCGCCCGCCGCGGGCTGGGCCGAGAACCCCGCGTACCTCCCGCCGCAGGCCGCGGAGCCCCCGGCGGAGCAGACGGCGTACCTGCCGCCCGTGGCCGCCGCGGAGCCCGCCGCCGAGCAGACCGCATACCTGCCGCCGGTGGCGGAGGCGGAGCCCGTACGGCCCGCGCGGCCCGTGGTGCCCGTTCCGTCGGAGGCCGCGGCCGCCGGTGAGGAGCCGGAGTACTCCCCGCCCACCCTCGGCGGCAACACCCTGCGCGCCGTCGACCCGGCGCAGGCCCGTGCCGAGGGCCGGTCGCCGGTCATCGACCCGGGTCCGCAGCCCGCCATACTGACCGCCGTCCTCGGAGTGCTGCTCGCCGCGGCGGCGGCCGTCGGCCAGTACGCCCTGCTCATGCCGCTGATCGTCCTCCAGGGGCTCACCGCGGCCGGCTGGTTCCGTCTCAACGGCATGTGGCCCGCCCGCCAGGGCATCGCGCTGGCCTTCGCCGGAGCCCTCGTCGCCGATGCGGCGGTGCTCGCGGTGGACGAGGCGTACGGCCCCGGCGCGATCATCGGCACCCTCGGAGCCTGGGTGCTGCTGACCCTGGTCCTCCAGCTGCGCAGTCACGCCGATCCCGACGAGCGGATGTACGGCCTGATGGCCTCGGTGGCCTCGGCCGCCCTCGCCATCGTCTGCGCCGGCTACCTGGCCGCGGACACCGCCGCCGTCACCGTCGCAGCCGGCGCCGTCGCGGTGGCCGTCTTCGCCCGCGCCCTGCCGCTGCCGACCGCGCCCTCCGTCGGCGTCTCGCTGGCCGCGGCCGCCGGTTCGGGCATCGCCGTCGGCCCGCTGGCCGGAGCCGGGGTGGGCGGCGGTGCGCTGGTCGGCCTCGTGGCCGGGGTGTGCGCGCTGATCGGGCTGCGCGTGGCGGCGTACGACTACCCGTCGAAGTTCGTGCACATGACGGCCGGTGTCGCGCTGCCGCTGGCGGTCGCGGCTCCCGCCGCCTACCTGATCGGCCGGGTGGTGGGCTGAGCCCCGCTTGACGGGCGCATGGTCAACTAGGGCGCACGTACCGACAAGTAGGGGGAGGGCACGTGCGTTTCCTGCGCGCCATTGTGATCATCGGGGTGGTTCTGGGAGCCCTGTTCGTGGGGGCCGACCGGTGGGCGGTGAGCTACGCCGAGAACCGGCTGGCCGAACGGATCCAGGCCCGGCAGGGGCTGGCCGGGACCTCGGAGGTGGAGATCGACGGGTTCCCGTTCCTGACCCAGGCGCTGAGCCACGACCTGGACCGGGTCGACCTGCGGCTCCGGGGCGTCGACCTGGCCGCCGAGGGCCGCAAGACGCGGCTCAGCGAGCTCGACGCCACCTTCCGCGGTGTGAAGCTGAACGGGGACTACAGCGGCGGCACCGCCGAGCGGGCCGAGGGCACCGGCCTCATCACCTACGCCGACCTGACCGCCGCCTCGCAGACCGGTGCGGCCCTGTCCTACGGCGGGGCGCCCAACAAGGTGCGGGTGACCGCGGCGGTGGACGTCCTCGGCAAGTCGCTGACGCGCAGTGTGGTGTCGACCATCACCCTCGAGGACGCGAAGGACGGCAAGGGCGGCAAGATCGTCCGGGTGCGCGCCGACGAGGTGCCGGGCGAGGGGATCCCCGGGGTCGAGAAGCTGGTCCGCAAGAAGACCGACTTCGAGCGCGACCTCGACGGCGGGCTGCCCGCCGGTCTGCACCTGTCGGCCCTGACCTCGGACGAGGCCGGTGTGCACCTCACGCTGGGCGGCGAGGACGTGGTGCTGGCCGGATCGTGAGACGGTGCGGTCCGATCCGCAGAAGGACGGGCCGTACGAGGGGGCCGGTGAGCGGCGCGGCGGCCGTTCACTCCGTTTCGATCCCACAATGCGGACGATCCTGTCTCGGAATATGACACACCGGTGACAGGGCGGCCGTTTCGTCCCTACGATCCATGGCTATGAAGCATCAGCAGGCGGACCTCACGAAGCGGCGGGCAGTAGACCTGTGTCGCGTCGCCGCCATGCTCTGTCGATCCATGTGACGTGTGAGCGCATCGCTCCACCAGCGCCGGACGACGGCCCTTCCCGCGTGACCGCACCTGCCTCCTGATCCCCCGGCGCCCCTTCGCACCGGACCGGATCCGCGAGTGCACCCGGACGTACGCACGCCCGCACCAGTCGGCAGCACCACCATCCGCAGCCGGCAGGTGCGCAGCACCGCCAGCACCCTTCAGCACCCCGCACAGCCCCGCCGCACACTGCCCCGGAGGAGAACACCATGAGCCGCAGCGACGTCCTCGTAGACGCCGACTGGGTCGAGGCCCACCTGAACGACGCCAACGTCGTCGTCGTCGAGGTGGACGAGGACACGTCCGCCTACGACAAGAACCACATCACCAACGCCGTCCGGATCGACTGGAAGACCGACCTCCAGGACCCGGTCCGCCGTGACTTCGTGGACCAGGAGGGCTTCGAGAAGCTCCTCTCCGCCAAGGGCATCTCCAACGACGACACCGTCGTCCTCTACGGCGGCAACAACAACTGGTTCGCGTCCTACGCCTTCTGGTACTTCAAGCTCTACGGCCACCAGGACGTCCGCCTGCTCGACGGCGGCCGCAAGAAGTGGGAGCTCGACTCCCGCGACCTGGTCGACGGCAAGGACGTCCCGAACCGCCCGGCCACCGAGTACAAGGCCAAGGCCCAGGACACCTCGATCCGCGCCTTCCGCGACGACGTCGTGGCCGCGATCGGCTCCCTGAACCTGGTCGACGTGCGGTCTCCCGACGAGTTCTCCGGCAAGCTGCTCGCCCCGGCGCACCTTCCGCAGGAGCAGTCGCAGCGTCCCGGCCACGTGCCGAGCGCCCGCAACATCCCGTGGTCGAAGAACGCCAACGACGACGGCACCTTCAAGTCGGACGAGGAGCTCAAGGCCCTCTACGAGGCCGAGGGCGTCGACCTGTCGAAGGACACCATCGCCTACTGCCGCATCGGTGAGCGCTCCGCGCTCACGTGGCTCGTGCTCCACCAGATCCTGGGCCAGAAGAACGTCAAGAACTACGACGGCTCGTGGACCGAGTACGGCTCCCTCGTCGGCGTGCCGATCGAGCTCGGCGCCAACAAGTAACCCTGCCGGGCATGCAGGGCCTCGTAGGCCCGTAGTCATCAGAACCACTCTCCAGGACAGGACAGAGAACATGTGTGGAGCACAGATCGGCGGGCCCGACCTCGCGACGCTGAAGCCCGGTGAAACCGCCATCCAGGGCCAGATCACCAAGGGGGGCGAGCCGGTGTCCGGCTACGTCCGCCTGCTGGACTCGACCGGCGAGTTCACCGCCGAGGTCCCGACCTCGGCGACCGGCCAGTTCCGCTTCTACGCGGCCGAGGGCTCCTGGACGCTGCGCGCGCTCGTCCCGGGCGGGACGGCGGACCGCAAGGTCGTCGTCGCCGAGGCCGGCGGCGTGACGGACGTGGCGATCGCGGTCTGAGCACCGCACATGTGATCGCCTGATTGATCGGCCGAAGGGCCGCACCCCCGGGGGTTGGACGCCACTGGAACGGGGTGCGGCCCTTCGTGCCGTCTGCTCCTACCCTGGAGGCATGTACGCCCGGCGCCGACGCGTCTACTTCCTGCTCATGGGCGGATGCCTGGTCCTGTTCGTCTCCGCCTGGGCCTTCGTGCGCCTGTGGTCGGTGGAGGCCGCGGTGGCGATGTGCGTGGTCGCCATGGTCATCCCGCCGGTCGCCGCGGTGGTCGCGAACCGGCGCGGACCGGAGGACCGCTGGTGGGACGACCCCTCGGGCGATCCGAAGTCCGACGAGTGGTGGGACGAACTGGATGGAAAGCGGCGTCACGAGGATTGAAACGCCGTGAGATAAAAATGTAATAAGGGTTCGTACAACCAGTCCTCGCCAGGGCGGGTCATCGGTACGCGCGGGTATCCGAATCCGCGCCTCCAGGCCTGTGGGGGGACTTCCTTGGAACACGAACACACCATCCCCGAGCAGCGGAAAGAGGGGGAACTCGCGGCTCCCGACCCCGTTGCCGAACCCGCGCCGGCCCTCGTCCCGCGGCGCCGCCGGGGACGTACCACGCTCCTGATCGCCGGCGCGGCCGTGCTCGGCGTGCTCGCCGGGACGATCACGGGCTACGCGGTCCAGTACCACCGGGCCCCGACCCCGCTGCCGCCGCTGGCGCAGCAGAACGTGGCCGTGCAGCCGCCCGTCGCGCCGAACGAGGCGACCACCCGCCGCTCCGTCAACGGCAACCGGTGGGACAAGGCGGAGGAGGACCTCGCCAAGAAGCTGCTGGAGGCCCCGGGGGGCGCGAAGGACGGCTACTCCGGTTACGAGTCGCTGGACATGTTCGCGGCGAGCTACTACGAGTCCCCCGACCGCGGCTTCGACGCCATCGCCCAGGACGTGCGCCGGATCGCCACGGCGGGCTGGCGGCAGGGCGAGAACGACTTCATCGAGATCCGGCTGCTCCAGTTCCAGGACCAGCACTCGGCCCAGAAGTACCAGGAGGGCCAGTCCTCGTACCAGGACGAGGAGAAGCGCGCGGGCAACGACGGCTTCGCGCTGCCCGGCGTCCCCGACGGTTACGGCCGTGCCTGGCTCTACAAGCAGAAGACGAAGGCGGGGTACCTCCCGCTGCGCCAGGCCCGGGCCATCCTCCGGCGCGGGGACATCGTCATGGACGTCGAGCTCACCAACAACCGGGGTGACGTCTCCCAGGGCGAGATCACCGACCTGGCCAAGCGACAGATGGAGCGGCTGTGACCGAGCAGCAGAACGACGCCGTGGCCGGTCCGGAGGCCCAGCAGGACGCAGCGGTCTCCGCGCGCCCGCCGCGCCGGGTGAACCGCCGGGCGCTGGCCCTGGCCGCGGGCGGGCTCGGCCTGGCCGTCCTCGCGGGCGGCGGCTTCTGGGCCGCCGGCCGGATCGACCAGGCCGACCGGACCTCCCCGACGCGCTACTGGGTACCGGACGGCCCCCGGCCGACCACCTCGGCGGCCCCGGTTCCGACCGTGCCGCCCAACGAGCTCACGGGCAAGCTGCTGCCGGTCCCCGCCAGCTACGAGCTGGGCCCCGACCTGGAGGACGAGGGCAACGACTTCTACGTGTCGGGCGAGCGCGCGGTCCAGGCCGTGAAGGACTCCCGGACGGGGCTGTCGGCCGCCGAGCGCGCCGAGCGGGACAAGGCCGTGGCCGAGCTGAAGCTCAAGGGCGTGGCCGGTCGCAGCTACACCCTCACGTACGCCGGCCCGATCATCGAGATCGAGCTCACGCAGGCGGACCCGCAGGCACTCGTGAAGTTCGCGGACCTCAACAAGAAGCTCCTCGACGTCCTCGTGGCGCTGGGCGAGAAGAAGAAGGAGGCGCCCGCCGTCGAAGGGTTCCCGCAGGCCAAGTGCGTCCTGCTGGACATCGTCGAGGAACGGCCCGAGGCGTCGTCGAAGCCCGAGACGATCGAATCCCTCGACTGCGTCGCCGTCGAGGGCGACGTGCTGGTGACCTTCCGTTCGTACGGTCCCCGGCCCCGGTTCGACGTGAAGACGGCCGTCGATCTGTTCACGAGGCAGCTGAACCACCTGAAGTCCCCCGGGGAGTCCGCGTGACCGAGCAGAACACCACCGACGCCGCCCCCGCCGCGGCACCGGACCTCGTGGCCGAGCAGGCCCCCGAGCCGGTCGCCGAGCAGGCCCCCGAGGCAACCCCCGAGCCGGCCGCCGAGGAGGCGGTGCCGGCCGCGCCCAAGGACCGCCGGAAGCTCTTCGCCGCCCTTCGGTGGACCGCCGCCGTCCTCGTCTTCGCCGCCGTCGGCGCGGGCACCGCGTACGGAGTCGTCCAGCCGGAGCGGACGGAGATCCCCGGCCTGTCCACACTGCCCGACGGCCGCTGGACCTACCCGGAGCTGGCCAAGCCCGAGCTGCCGGCCGGAGCCCCGCTGCCCGGCGCCACGGACAACCCGGACGGCACGCACTACGCCGCCCTGAGCGCCCTCCTGCTCCCCGCCCCCGAGGGGTCCCGGCCCGACGACACCGTCAAGGCGGACAAGGACGGGAAGGTGGAGCCGGACGCCTTCCTGGAGGAGTACGCCGCCGACGACCGGGCGAAGCTCAAGGAGGGCTTCGAGTACGAGGGGCTGCGCCAGATCGCGGGCCGGTCCTGGACCATGCCCGACGGCACGCGAACCCGCGTCTACCTGCTGCGCTTCCACTCCTCCAGCTTCGTGGACACCTTCCGCGGCTGCGCCATCAACACCCGGCTGACCGGCGCCGACGCGCTCTCGGTCGACCTGTCGTGGAGCAAGGCCAAGAACGAGCAGTCCGGCAACGCCGGGAGCGGCGACCGCCCCGGGGCGGGCACCCTCAGCCCCAGCGACATCAGCCTCTACGAGGAGTCCAAGCCCTTCGGGGACGAGCAGGTCCGCTTCGGCTGCCTGCAGACGGGTGACGTCCAGGGCGTGATCATCCAGTCCCGCAAGGGCGGGCTGCCGGTGCTTCCCTTCCACCAGACGGTGATCCTCCAGAGCCAGCTGCTGAGCTGAGGTCCGTCCGGCGGACCTCGCAGAGTGCGCCGGTCCCCGGGCCAGTAGGCTTGGGGACCGGCCCGTACACCGCACCGAATCCTCCGAGGAGCACCCCGTGCTTGAGGCAGTCTTCACCTCCCTGCTGGTCCTGGTCTGCGTCGGCGTCATGGCCTTCACGGTCCTGGCCGTCAAGAAGCTCTACCAGGGCCAGCGCTGAGCTCCGGCTCCGCCGACCGCCCCGGAACCCCTCCCACAGATCGCCTGAGCAGCCATCCATGATCCAGATCCCGTCCGACCTGAACCCGGGACTCGTCCCCCTCGCCTTCCTCCTCGGCAACTGGGAGGGCGCGGGAGTCTTCGACTTCCCGGGTGAGGACAAGTGCAACTTCGGCCAGGAGGTCGTCTTCAGCCACGACGGCCGGGACTTCCTGGAGTACACCTCCCACACCTGGGTCCTCGACGCCGAGGGCAAGAAGGTGCGGCCGCTGGAGTCCGAGTCGGGTTACTGGCGCATCGACAAGGACCGCAAGGTCGAGGTCGTCATGGTCCGCGACCAGGGTGTCGTCGAGGTCTGGTACGGCGACCTCGCCGACCAGAAGCCCCAGATCGACCTGGTCACCGACGCCGTCGCGCGCACCGCTGCCTCCGGCCCGTACAGCGGCGGCAAGCGGCTCTACGGCTACGTGAAGAGCGACCTGATGTGGGTCGGCGAGAAGGCCACTCCCGAGGTGGAGCTGCGCCCGTACATGTCGGCCCAGCTGAAGAAGGTCGTCACCCCCGAGGAGGTCGCCGAGATGGCGCGCAACCTCCCGGACATGCCGGACGACGGCATCGCCTTCTTCCGCTGAGGCGTGACGCGTGACGCGTGACGCGCCGACGCCCGGCTGACGGGAAGGGGACCGCGGGCAAGACCCGCGGTCCCCTTCCCGCGCTTACACTGGCCGGGTGGTGAGCACCGAGAGCGCCGACAGCACCGGACGCGCCGAAGACGTCGACTGGAAGACCGACCTGCGGCGGCGCGGGTACCGGCTGACACCGCAGCGCCAGCTCGTACTGGAAGCGGTCGACACCCTGGAGCACGCGAGCCCGGACGCGATCCTCGCCGAGGTCCGCAAGACCGCCTCCGGCGTCAACATCTCCACCGTCTACCGCACGCTGGAGCTGCTGGAGGAGCTGAAGCTCGTCTCGCACGCCCACCTCGGCCACGGTGCGCCCACCTACCACCTCGCCGACCGGCACCACCACATCCACCTGGTCTGTCGCGACTGCGGCGAGGTCATCGAGGCGGATGTCGACATCGCCTCCGAGTTCACCGCCAAGCTCCGTGCGACCTTCGGGTTCGAGACCGACATGAAGCACTTCGCGATCTTCGGGCTGTGCAAGGACTGTGCCGCGAAACACCGTGCCGGGCACGCGTAGCCGAGTCGTACGCTTGGTCCCATGACCAGCAGCCCCTTGCTCCATCTCCCCGGCGCCGTGCAGGCCGAAGGCCGCGACGAGGGCGTCGCCGCCCACTACGGCGAGCTGTACGGCGAACAGCGCGCCCTCGCGGACGGCCGCGGCTTCGTCGACCTCTCGCACCGCGGAGTCGTCACCGTCACCGGGCCGGAGCGGCTGAGCTGGCTGCACCTGCTGCTCACCCAGCACCTCACCGAGCTGCCGGCCGGGCAGGCCACCGAGGCGCTGATCCTCTCCGCCAACGGCCACATCGAGCACGCGCTCTACCTCGTCGACGACGGCGAGACCACGTGGGCGCACGTGGAGCCCGGCACCCAGGGGGAGCTGATCGCCTACCTGGAGTCGATGAAGTTCTTCTACCGCGTCGAAGTCGCCGACCGCACCGAGGAGTTCGCGGTGGTGCACCTGCCCGCCGGCTCCATCGCCGAGGTCGCCAAGGAGCACGCCGTACGGGAGACCGCGTACGGCCGGGACGTCTTCCTGCCGCGCGACGGCCTGGAGGCCTTCGCGGCCGGCCACGGCCCCGCCGCCGGACTCCTCGCCTACGAGGCCCTGCGCGTCGAGGGGCACCGGCCCCGGCTCGGCCTGGAGACCGACCACCGCACCATCCCGCACGAGCTCGGCTGGATCGGCACCGCCGTCCACCTCCAGAAGGGCTGCTACCGCGGCCAGGAGACGGTGGCCCGCGTCCACAACCTGGGGAAGCCACCGCGCCGCCTGGTCTTCCTGCACCTGGACGGCTCCGACGTGCTGCTCCCGCCGCACGGCGCACCCGTCCGGCTCGCCGCCGACGGCGCCGAGGGCCGGCAGCTGGGCTTCGTGACCACGGCCGTACGCCACCACGAGCTGGGCCCGATCGCCCTCGCGCTGGTCAAGCGGAACGTTCCGCTGGACGCGTCGCTGCTGGCCGGGGACACGGCCGCCGCGCAGGAGGTCGTCGTAGCGCCCTGACCGGACCGGGGCCCCGGGTCCCACCGGGCCCGGCGCCGGCGTACGCGCGCGCCTAGACGTCGATGACGATGGTGAACGGGCCGTGGTTGGTCAGCGAGACACGCATGTCCGCACCGAACCGGCCCGTCGCCACCGTCGCGCCCAGCGCCCGCAGCTGTGCCACGACCTCGTCGACCAGCGGCTCGGCCACCGGTCCGGGCGCGGCCGCGTTCCAGGTGGGACGGCGTCCCTTGCGGGCGTCTCCGTACAGCGTGAACTGGGAGATCACCAGCAGTGGCGCGTCCACGTCGCTGCAGGACTTCTCCGCTTCCAGGATCCGCACCGACCACAGCTTGCGGGCGAGCACCGCCGCCTTCTCCGGAGTGTCGTCGTGGGTCACCCCCACCAGCACGCACAGCCCCTCGCCGACGATCTCGCCCACGGTCTCGCCGCCCACGACGACGCTCGCGCCGTCCACCCTCTGCACCACAGCTCGCATACCACCTGTGTACCAGGCTTGCACCCGTCCGGGGCCGATCGGGTGGAGTAGCACTGCGTCCGGGCCACGGAGAGTGGCACCATGCACGCAGGCGGTGCGGGTGCGCCGCACCGGCCGAGGGGACGGATCCGTTCGTATGAATACTTCTGGTACCTCCGTACCTGCATCACCCGGGGCCACGTCGCCGGTGCCCGCCGTCGCCGCCGCGGTACGACCGCCCGCGCAGCGCACCGCCGACAGCCCGGCCACGGCCCCGGCCACGGGTGGCGCCCCGACCAGCGCCCTCGGGCTGCCGGAGCTGCGGACGCTGCGCCGCGACGCCCAGCGCGACGAGGCCGACCTGAGCTACGTGCGCCGCCTGCTCCAGGGCCGCATCGACATCCTGCGGGCCGAGCTGGCCCGGCGTACGGACACGGAGGCGCCGGTGGTGGACCGGCTCTCCGAGATCCTCGCCGACGCACCGTCCAGCCGCAGCGCCTCGGCCCGGCACGTCACGCTCGGCACCCCGCACAGCGAGGAGTACCGGCTGCTGGCGGCGGAGATGCTGGCCGACGTCGAGCTCTCGGACCTGGCCGCGCGCACGGACGGCGAGTTGTACGACGGGATGGGCAAGCTGGTGCGCTACGAGCAGCAGGTCTCGCGCCGCCGGCAGCAGCTCCAGCGCACGGTGGACGACTGCAGTGCGGAGATCACCCGCCGGTACCGGGAGGGCGAGGCGCAGGTGGACGACCTGCTGGCCTGAGGCAGACCCTGGCACCCGCGCGGGGCCGCCGGAAATCCGGGCGACGCGGGCCGGCCGGCCAACTAGCGTGGCCTGTCATGACTGCTGATGTGCGGCCGATCGCCGCGTCCGGACTCGCCGAGTGGCTGCGGACCCTGAACACCGGGTTCCTGACGCCGACGCGGGTGACGGAGTCGGACGTCGCGCTGCGGGCCAAGTACAGCGACCTCGCCCGGCTCCTGGGTGCCTTCGACGCCGTGACCGGCCGCTGCGTGGCGACCTTCCGCTCCTTCGACCAGCGGCTGACCGTCCCGGGCGGGGCCGCCGTCCCGTCCAGCGCGGTCTCGAACGTCGCCGTGCTGCCCACGCACCGCCGCCAGGGCCTGCTGACCCGGATGATGGCCGCCGAGCTGGCCGCCGCCCGCGCGCGCGGCGACGTGCTGTCCACGCTGATCGCCGCCGAGTACCCGATCTACGGCCGGTACGGCTACGGGCCCGCGGCCTCGATCGCGGAATGGGAGATCGACGTACCGCGCACCGGACTGGACCCGCGCTGGTCGGGGCCCGCGGACGGCGGGAGGATCGACCTGGTGGACGTGGACGAGGTCCGGGAGGTGGGGCCGGCGCTGCACGAGCGGCTGCGCGCGGCCACGCACGGCGCGGTGAACCGGGACGAGCGCTGGTGGCGGCTGGCGACCGGCCTGGAGGAGATGTCGTACCGTCCGTACAAGGACAAGTTCCACGCCGTGTACCGGACGGCGGCGGGCGAGGTGGCCGGGCTGGCCGTCTACACCGCCGACGACCACTGGACGGACGCGAAGGTTCCGTTGAACACCGTGCAGGTCAAGGACCTGATCGCGGTCACGCCGGAGGCCGAGCGGGCGCTGTGGCACTTCCTGTGCTCCATCGACTGGGTGCTGAAGGTCCGCACCGGCGGCCGGGCCCCCGACGACCTGGTCACGCAGTTCCTGCCCGACCCGCGCTCGGCCCGGCCGCTGACCTCGGCGGACTTCCTGTGGGTGCGGCTGCTGGACGTCGTACGGGCGCTGGGCGCGCGGACGTACGCCGTGCCCGGGGTCCTCGTGCTCGAGGTCGCGGACGCGGCGGGGCTCGCGGACGGCCGCTACCGGCTGGACGCGGGCAGCGGCACGTGCGAGCGCACCGAGGAGGCGGCGGACCTGCGGCTGGACGTGTCCGCGCTGGGTTCCCTGTACCTCGGCGACGAGTCCGCGCTGCGGCTGGGCGCCCTGGGGCGGGTGGCCGAACTGCGGCCTGGCAGGCTGGCGCTGGCCGACGCGGTGTTCCGCACGGCACGCCGGCCGTGGTGCCCGGACGTGTTCTAGAGCGTCGGGCGTCTGCGAGACAACCGTTACCCGCTACCCGCTACCCGCTAACCGAGGACCGAGGCATTGACGACCCTGGTGGAACAACTGCGTGCGGCCGGCTGCGTCTTCGCGGAGGAGGAGGCGGACCTGCTGCGCGCCGCCGCGCGCGACGACGGCCACCTGGCGGAGCTGCTGGCCCGCCGGGTCGGCGGCGAACCGCTGGAACACGTGGTGGGCTGGGCGGAGTTCTGCGGGCTGCGCGTGGCGGTGGGCGCGGGGGCCTTCGTGCCGCGCAGGCGCAGCGAGTTCCTGGTGGCACGGGCCGTGGCCTCGGCCCGGCCCGGCGCCGTGGTGCTGGACCTGTGCTGCGGGGTCGGGGCCCTGGGCGCGGCGGTCGCGGCGCGGGTGCCGGGCGGGGTGGAGCTGCACGCGGCCGACATCGACCCGGCCGCGCTGGCCTACGCGCGGCGCAACGTGGCCCCGTACGGGGGCAGCGTGTGGGAGGGCGACCTGTACGCCGCGCTCCCGGCTTCGCTGCGGGGGCGGGTGGACGTGCTGGTGGTCAACGCCCCGTACGTGCCGACGGAGGAGATCGGCCTCATGCCCTCCGAGGCCCGGGACCACGAGCCCCGGGTCTCCCTGGACGGCGGTGCGGACGGCCTCGACGTCCACCGCCGGGTCGCGGCGGACGCCCCGCACTGGCTGGCCCCGGGCGGCCGGCTGCTGATCGAGACGAGTGCCCGCCAGTGCCCGGTGACCGCTTCGGCCCTGGCCTCGGCGGGGCTGACGACCCGCGTGGCCACCTCGGAGGAGCTGTACGCGACGGTGGTGATCGCCGCGCGGTGAGGTCTACCGCGTGCGGGGCTGGGTGATGCGGAGCATGTTGCCGGAAGGGTCGCGGAAGGCGCAGTCGCGGACGCCGTAGGGCTGGTCGACCGGCTCCTGCAGCACCTCGCCGCCGGCGGCCTTGACCTTCTCGAAGGTGGCGTCGCAGTCGTCGGTGGAGAAGATCACCCCGCGCAGCATGCCCTTGGCCAGCAGTTCAGCCATGACCTGGCGGTCGGCCGGGGCGGCGTTGGGGTCGGCGAGCGGAGGCTCGAGGACGATCTCCACGTCGGGCTGCGAGGGGGAGCCGACGGTCACCCAGCGCATCCCCTCGAAGCCGACGTCGTTGCGCACCTCCAGGCCGAGGGCGTCGTGGTAGAAGGCGAGCGCCTTGTCGTGGTCGTCGACGGCGATGAAGCACTGCGAGAGCTTGATGTCCATGCCCCGACGCTACGAGACGCAGCCGGATCACGCTCCCCCACGGGCCGGTGCCCGGCTGCCGTTGCCGGCCTACCTGTTCCTGACGGGCCGGGTGAGGACCTTGGCGACGCAGGCCGGGATGGGGGCGCCCGCCTCGTGCCGGCGGGCCCGGTAGGCGCTCGGGGTCTCGCCGACCAGCTCGGTGAAGCGCGAGCTGAACGACCCGAGCGAGGTGCACCCGACCGCGAAGCAGACGTCGGTCACGCTCATGTCGCCCCGCCGCAGCAGCGCCTTCGCCCGCTCGACGCGGCGGGTCATCAGGTAGGTGTACGGGGTCTCGCCGTAGGCGGCGCGGAAGCTGCGCGAGAAGTGCCCGGGGGACATGAGGGCGACCTTGGCCAGCGCGGGAACGTCCAGCGGCAGCGCGTAGTCGCGGTCCATCACGTCCCGCGCGCGGCGCAGCCGTACCAGGTCCTCCAGGGTCACCGCCCCAGCATCGCACGACGTTCCGACAGCCAGGGGTGGGAGATGTTGCAAGCACCTGCTTGCAATAGTTAGCAGAGTCGGGCAGGATCGGGGCATGGCATCGCTCAACGTCGGAAACCTCGGCGAGTACCTCCGTGAGCAGCGTCGGCAGGCCCAGCTTTCGCTGCGGCAGCTCGCCGACGCGGCGGGGGTGTCGAATCCGTACCTGAGCCAGATCGAGCGCGGGCTGCGCAAGCCGAGCGCGGACATCCTCCAGCAGCTGGCCAAGGCGCTGCGGATCTCCGCGGAGACGCTGTACGTGCAGGCCGGGATCCTGGATGAGCGGGACCGGGACGAGGTGGAGACGCGGGCCGTCATCCTCGCCGACCCGTCCATCAACGAGCGGCAGAAGCAGGTGCTGCTCCAGATCTACGAGTCGTTCCGCAAGGAGAACGCGCTCGACGCGCCCGAAGGGCTCGACGCACCCGGTGGGTCCGACGTACCCGGTGGGTCCGACGCGCCCGCCGCCGAGATGCCGCCGAAGACGAACTGAACTGGATCCGGGAGGACCCGCACATGGCCATCGCCGATGACCTGAAGAAGACCCTCACCGACCCCACCCCCCTCTACTTCGCCGCCGGTACGGCCGACCTGGCCGTCCAGCAGGCCAAGAAGGTGCCGGGGCTCATCGAGCAGCTGCGCGCCGAGGCGCCCGCGCGCATCGAGGCCGTGAAGAACACCGACCCCAAGGTCGTGCAGGAGAAGGCCACGGCGGCGGCCAAGGAGGCGCAGGAGGCGGTCTCCGCCAAGGTCGCCGAGGTGTTCGGCGCGATCGACCCGAAGAAGATCGGGGAGACCGCGCAGGACCTGGCGCTGCGCGGTGTCGGTGTGGCCGCGGAGTACGCGGTCCGTGCCAAGGAGACCTACGACAAGGTCGCCGAGCACGGCGAGCAGGCCGTCCGTGCCTGGCGCGGCGAGGTCTCGGAGGAGATCGTCGAGATCGCCGTGGCCGTCGAGCCGGAGGCGGAGGCCGAGCCGGCCGCCGCGGAGGCGTCCTCCGACTCCGAGGAGAAGCCCGCGGCGCGGAAGACCACCGCGCGCAAGAACACGGCCAAGAAGGCCACCGTCACGGCGGGCGACGAGAGCTGAGCGCGAGGGCCGGGCGCGAGAGCCGACAGGCATGAGCGGCGGCGGGCCGGGCACCTTGAGGGTGTCCGGCCCGTTGTCATTCGTGAGGGCGGCCGTGCCGGTAGCGTGGAATCGGGCGGCATTCCGTCGGGAGTGCGAGGCAAGAGCATGAGAAGGCGGTCGAAGCGATGTTGATGGACGGGTTCGATCAAGGCGTGATCCCCATTCTGGGGCTCGCCATGCTGGTGCTCGCCGTCGTGGCCTTCGTGTTCGCGGTGCTCGCGCGCGAGGACGCGTACCGGGCGGCCGGCAAGCAGACCAAGACGTTCTGGCTGGTCATCCTGGGCATCACCGTGCTCGTGGACTTCGTCCTGCAGATGCTGTTCCTGCAGATCGCCGGCCTCGTCGCCACGATCGTCTTCTTCGTCGACGTGCGCCCCGCGCTCAAGCAGGTCTCGGGCGGCGGGCGGCGCAGCGGCGGCAGCAGCAGTGACGGGCCCTACGGTCCGTACAACGGCGGCAGGTAGACCGGAGCGGGCGGAGCGCCGTCCCGCCCCTCGTCAGGACGCGCCGCGGGAGAGCAGGACCACGGCCACGTCGTCCGTGAGCTCGCCGCCGTTGAGGCGGCGGGCCTCGGTGACGGAGGCTTCGAGCAGGTTCTCGCCCCTCAGCCCCTCGTCCAGGTGGCGGTTGATCATCTCGACCATGCCGTCCTGCCCGAGGCGTTCCTTGCCCGCGCCGATCCGGCCCTCGATCAGCCCGTCGGTGTAGAGCATCAGGTTCCAGGTGCCGCCGAGCTCGACCTGGCGCCGGGGCCATCGGGCCTTGGGCAGCAGTCCGAGCGCCGGGCCGCTGTTCTCGTACGGGAGCAGTCGCGCGGGTCGGCCCGGCCTGGAGATCAGCGGTGCCGGGTGGCCGGCCAGGCACAGTCCGGCGCGGCGGCCGTCGGGGGAGATGTCCACCGTGCACAGCGTCGCGAAGATCTCCTCGCAGGGACGTTCCACCTCCAGCACCTGCTGGAGGGTGGCCAGCAGGTCGTCGCCGCACAGACCGGCCAGGGTCAGGGCGCGCCAGGCGATGCGGAGCTCGACGCCGAGGGCCGCCTCGTCGGGGCCGTGGCCGCAGACGTCGCCGATCATGGCGTGGACGGTGCCGTCGGGGGTGCGGACGGTGTCGTAGAAGTCGCCGCCCAGCAGGGCCCGGCTGCGGCCGGGGCGGTAGCGCGCGGCGAAGCGGAGGTCCGAGCCCTCCAGGAGCGGATTGGGGAGCAGGCCGCGCTCCAGGCGGGCGTTCTCCTGGGCGCGCAGTTTCGATTCTGCAAGTTTGTACTGGGCGATGTCGGCCCGTTTTCTCTCCACCGCGTAGCGGATGGCGCGGCTCAGCAGCCGGCCGTCGAGCTCGTCCCGGAAGAGGAAGTCCTGGGCGCCGACCCGGACGGCCTCGGCGGCGCGCTCGGCGTCCTCCTCGGCGGTGAGGACGAGGACGGCGTGGCGCGGGGCGAGGCGGAGCACCTGGCGGAGGTTGGACAGCTGGTCCACGGCGGTGGCCGCCGTCCGGGGACCCAGGTCCGGCAGGGCCAGGTCGAGCAGGATGCAGTGGACGTCGGGCGTGAGCAGCCGTGCGGCCTCGGTGAGGTTGCGGGCGGTGCGGAGGCGGATGCGGTGGCCGTCGGTGTCGAGGATCTCGGGGACGGTCAGGCCGCCGGCGGGGTCGTCCTCGATGACCAGGAGGGTCAGCGGCGTCGTGTGGGTGGTCGCGTGTGCGGTTGCCGACGGGGTCGCCTGAGGGGTCGCCTGTGGCGTCGCCTGCGCCAGGGGCGGGGCGGCGGCGGTCAGAACAGCCTGACCGTTCTCCGTGGCCGGGGTGTCCCTCTGCCGCGGTACGGGTACGGGCATCGTCTCCGGTTCCTTCCCTCCCCCCGAGGGTGCGCTCGTGCGCCGACCCTAGCGGCCCGGCCCGGCGGGCGGAATGCCGAGCTGGGCCAGGGCCTCCGTCATATGCCGTTATCGCGGGGGAAAATCGGTCTCACTGGATGACAAAGGTCACGGCGGGGCCGTGTTCCGTCCCGTCTACCGAGACGTCCGGGAACCCCTTTTGGTTGCCTGCGCCACCCGCCACCCGCCACCCGCCACCCGCCACCCGCCACCCGCCACCCGCCACCCGCCACCCGCCACCCGCCCGAACCCGCGCCGCCGCCGCGCCCCGCGGGGGTTACGCGTCGGGGCGGACGACCGCCTTGATCGGCATGGAGCCCGCGCCGGCCATCGTCACGTGGCGGCCCGGGCGCGGGGCGTGGACCATCGCGCCGTCGCCGACGTACATCGCGACGTGGCTCGCGTCGTCGAAGTAGATGATCAGGTCGCCCGGACGCATGTCCTTCAGCGCGACCTTCGGCAGCAGCCGCAGTTGCTCCTGCGAGGTGCGCGGGATCGACTTGCCCGCGGCCAGCCATGCCTGCGAGGTCAGGCCGGAGCAGTCGAACGCGGCCGGGCCCTCGGCTCCCCAGACGTACGGCTTGCCCATCTGGGCGGTGGCGTACTGCACGGCACGCTTCCCGGCGTCCGTGGCCACGCCGTTGACGTCCTTCATCGCGCCCGTCGACAGCCAGGCCGTCTGCGCCTTGTACTGCGCTTCCTGCTCCAACTGGATGAGCCGGGCCCTCTCCTCGGCCTCCAGCTTGTTCTCCAGCTCCTCCGCAGCCTTGATCTTGTCCTCGATCTGCTTCTTCGAGTTCTCCTGCTTGATCCGGTTGTCCTCGAGCAGCGCCCACTGCGCGCTCGCGTCCTCCGCGTACCGCTTCAAGTCGTTCTGGGTGCGGTCCAGTTCCGTCAGCATGTCCGAGGCGGCCTTCTCGCCCTGGCGCAGCCGGTTCGCCCCGTCGAGGAACTGGTTCGGATCGTCGCTCAGCGCCAGCTTCGCGCCGGGCGGCAGGCCGCCCGAGCGGTACTGGGCGCGGGCGGCGGCGCCCGCGCGGCCCTTCAGGGTCGAGATCCGCTCCTGGCCGGCCACGATCAGGTTGGCGATCTCGACGATCTTGTCCGACTGGGCCTTCGACTCGGCCTCGGCCTGGTTGTAGGCGTCCGTGGCGGTGCCCGCCTGCCGGTACAGCTCCTCGATCTCCTTGCGGACCTCTTCCAGGGACTTCGCGCCCGGCTGCGGGGCAGGAGCCGCCGGGGCCCCGGGAGTTGCCGGTGCCACGGGCGCGGCCGGCGCCGCGTACGCCATACCCGTCGCCAGGCCCGGCGCCGTCAGTATCGCCATCGCGCACAGCAGTACGAGCCCGCTCACGCCGCGCCGTCGCCGTTCGGCTCCCATGGTCCCCCCAGGCACCCGGAGTCAGATCCCGCAGTACCCTGCATCAGATCTGACTATTCGTCAGTAACTTGTCTCTGCCTTCGGGATGGTGCCACGAGCCGGTGAAATCCGACACCCTTGTGGATGTCCTCCGGATCTTGTCCGCCCCAACGGACCCCACCCCTCACGGCTCAACGGGCGATCCGTATCACCGGTTCCCCGCCGCCCCGTTTTCACCCCCGAGCGCCCCGAGTATCCAGAGCGCCCCGATCATCCCACTCACCCCGAGCGCCCCGCTCACCCGGTCGCCCGCTCACCCGGTCGCCCGGTCACCCCCTGACCCGGTCACCCCCTCGGGCGCAACGCCTCCCACCGCACCGTGAGTTCCCCCTGCCGCCACCGCACCGGCCCGTCCGCCAGCGGCCAGTCGCCGGACAGCGCCCGCGCCGTCCGGATCCAGCGCTGCCGGGCTCCGTACGAGGCGTACGGAGCCGCCGCCGCCCACGCCCGGTCGAAGTCGCGCAGGAACGCGTGCACCGGCTCGCCCGGCACGTTGCGGTGAATCAGCGCCTTCGGCAGCCGCTCCGCCAGGTCCGAGGGGCGCTCCAGGGAGCCCAGCCGGGTCGCGAACGTCACCGTGCGCGCCCCCTCAGGCCCCAGCGCCACCCACACGTGCCGCCGCCCGATCTCGTCACAGGTCCCCTCCACCAGCAGCCCGTCCGGAGCCAGCCGCGCGCACAGCCGCTCCCACACCGCCGCGACCTGCTCCTCGTCGTACTGGCGCAGCACGTTCGCCGCCCGGATCAGCGCCGGGCGGACCCCGTCCTCCAGCGGCACCTCGAACCCGCCGTGCCGGAAGCTCAGCCCCTCCCGCTCGTAGGGCTTCGCCCCCGCCACCCGCGCGGGCTCGATCTCGATGCCGACCACCCGGACCAGCGGAGCCGCCTCGCGCAGCCGCGCCAGCAGCTCGACCGCCGTCCAGGGCGCGGCCCCGTAGCCGAGGTCCACCGCGAGCGGTGCCTGCGCGCGCCGCAGCGCCGCCCCGTGTGTGGCGGCGATCCAGCGGTCCATACGGCGCAACCGGTTCGGATTCGTCGTCCCGCGCGTCACCGAACCCACGGGACGGCCGGGGGCGCGGCTCGGGGTCGGAGGGGTGCGGGGGGCCATGAGCCGAGGGTAAGCGGAGGGCCCTCGCCGGATGAAAAACGTGCTCCGGCCGAGAAAAAGGCAGGGAAATCCGGCCACCCCGGAATGCGCGGGACGGCCATCCGGGTTGCACTCCATGCAGGGCGCCCGGCGCGCCCCTGTCGGCATGCCCGGCAGCCGTCCGAGTGGCGGCCCCGCGGCGTCCCGTCCCGTGTCGTCGAGCGAGAGGAACTGCTCCCTTGAGCCAGTACGTGTCCCGCCTCGGCGGCAGCCTCACCGGCCGCCTCTCGGCCACCCGCGTCGTCACCCGGCACGAGCCGCCGCGACTGCGCCTGCCGGCCGTCGGCCACCACCGCAAGCCGCGCCGCGTGGCCATGCTCAGCGTCCACACCTCGCCGCTGCACCAGCCCGGTACGGGCGACGCCGGCGGAATGAACGTCTACATCGTGGAGCTGGCCAAACGCCTCGCCGCGATCAACATCGAGGTCGAGATCTTCACCCGGGCCACCGCCGGCGGCCTGCCGCCCGTGGTCGAGCTGGCCCCCGGGGTCCTCGTACGGCACGTGGACGCGGGCCCGTACGAAGGCCTCGCCAAGGAGGAGCTGCCGGCCCAGCTGTGCGCCTTCACGCACGGCGTGATGCAGGCCTGGGCCGGCCACCGCCCCGGCTACTACGACCTCGTGCACTCCCACTACTGGCTCTCCGGCCACGTCGGCTGGCTCGCCGCCGAGCGCTGGGGCGTCCCGCTCGTGCACGCCATGCACACCATGGCCAAGGTCAAGAACGCCGCGCTGGCCGAGGGAGATACGCCCGAGCCCGCCGCCCGCGTCATCGGCGAGACCCAGATCGTGGCCGCCGCGGACCGGCTGATCGCGAACACCGCCGAGGAGGCCGGCGAACTCGTCCGGCACTACGAGGCCGACCCCGGCAAGGTCGCCGTCGTGCACCCCGGTGTGAACCTCGACCGCTTCACCGTCGGCGACGGCCGGGCCGCCGCCCGCGCCCGCCTCGGCCTGCCGCAGGACGCCGTCATCCCGCTCTTCGCCGGACGGATCCAGCCGCTGAAGGCTCCCGACATCCTGCTGCGGGCCGTCGCCGAGCTCGTCGACCGGGACCCCTCGCTGCGCGGCCGCCTCTTCGTCCCCGTCGTCGGCGGGCCCAGCGGCAGCGGCCTGGCCAAGCCGGAGGGTCTGCAGAAGCTCGCGGCGAAGCTGGGCATCGCCGATCTCGTGCACTTCCACCCGCCGGTGGGCCAGGACAGCCTCGCCGACTGGTTCCGCGCGGCGTCCGTGCTGGTCATGCCCTCGTACAGCGAGTCCTTCGGGCTGGTCGCCATAGAGGCGCAGGCCACCGGCACGCCGGTGCTCGCCGCCGCGGTCGGCGGACTGCCCGTCGCCGTCGACGACGGGGTCACCGGCATCCTCGTACCCGGCCACGATCCGGTGGACTACGCGCGTGAGCTGCGGCGCTTCGTGGACGACCCGTGGCTCGCCGACCGGATGGGCGCCGAGGCCGCGCGCCACGCGCAGTTCTTCGGCTGGGACACGGCCGCCGGCGGCACGGCGGAGGTGTACACCGCGGCGATGCATGATCACCGCCGTCGCGTACGCTCCCACCATGGCTGACACCGCCGAGATCATCGAGGCCACGCTCGCCGGCGCCGAGCTGAGCTGGGAGAGCCCCGAGCCGGGCTCGTACGTCGTCCGGCTGCCCGGTACCCGCAAGCTGAGCACCACCTGCTCGCTCCGGGTCGGCCGGCATTCGCTGTCGGTCAACGCGTTCGTGATCCGCCACCCCGACGAGAACGAGGCCGGCGTGCACCGCTGGCTGCTGGAGCGCAACCTCAAGCTGTACGGGCTGGGCTACGCCGTGGACCGCCTCGGCGACGTCTACCTGACCGGCCGGCTACCGCTCGCCGTGGTCACCCCGGAGGAGCTGGACCGGCTGCTCGGCACGGTCCTGGAGGCGGCGGACGGCGCCTTCAACACCCTCCTGGAGCTCGGTTTCGCCGGGGCGATCCGCCGCGAGTACGAGTGGCGCGTCTCCCGCGGCGAACCGACCCACAACCTTGACGCGTTCAAGCACCTGACGCAGCCGTCGGCCTGACCTCGGCGGGCCCGGCTCCCGCGACTTCCGGGGCCACGGCTTCCGCGGCCACGGCTTCCGGGGCTTCGGCTTCCGGGGCTTCGGCTTCCGGGGCGACCGGCCCCGGCACCGGCACCGGCGCCGTCCCCGCTTCCTGCGGGAGGCCGCGCATCAGCAGCCAGTACCCGAGCGCGGCGACGGTCCCCAGGACCGCCGTCGACCCCCACAGCCATCCCGCGCCGAACCGGTCGATGACCCCGCCCGCGAGCAGCGGCGCGATCAGCGAGGCCACCGCCCAGGACATGGTGTACATCCCCTGGTAGCGGCCGCGGCCGTGCAGCGGGGAGAGCCGCGCGACCAGGCCCATCTGGGTGGGCGAGTTGATGATCTCGCCCAGCGTCCACACGCAGACGGTCAGCGCCAGCACCCCGAGCGAGCCGCCGAACGCCGTCAGCCCGAACCCGTACCCGGCCAGCAGCGCCGAGACCACGAGCAGTCTCTGCGGGTCGCGGTGCTCGATGAACCGGGTGACCGGGATCTGCAGCACCACGATCATGACGCCGTTCACGGCGGCGACCAGCCCGTAGTCCCCGGTGGAGAAGCCCGCGGTGCCCATCGCCAGCGGCAGCCCGAACGACCCCTGCATGAAGATCAGCGAGATCAGGAACGACAGCCCGACCACCGCCATGAAGCGCCCGTCGCGCACCACCGCGCCCAGCCCGATCTCGGACTCGTCCGCCGCCGTGGCCGCGTCGCCCTTCTCGGGCCGCGATTCGGGCAGCTTCACGAAGACGAGCAGCGCGCACACCAGCGTCAGCGCCGCCTCGCCGAGGAACCCGGCCAGGTAGCTGTACTCGGCGATGAAGCCGGCAACCGTCGCGGAGATCGCGAAGCCGAGGTTGATGGCCCAGTAGTTCAGCGCGAAGGCCCGTACCCGGTCCTCGGGGCGGACGATGTCGGACAGCATCGCCTGCACGGCGGGCCGCGAGGCGTTGGAGGCCATGCCGACGAGCAGTGCGACGGCCGCGATCGCCGCCGGGTGCTCCATGAAGCCGAGCAGCGCGACCGACAGGGCGGTCGCGACGTTCGCGGCCATCAGCGTGGGCCGGCGCCCGAGCCGGTCGGTCATCACCCCGGCGACGAGCGAGGAGATCACGCCGCCGAGCCCGTGCAGGGCGACCACAAGTCCCGCGAAGGAGGCCGAGTAGCCCCGGTCCAGGGTCAGGTACAAGGTCATGAATGTCGCGACGAAGGCCCCGAGCCGGTTCACCAGGGTGCTCGTCCACAACCACCAGAACGCGGGCGGCAGACCCGACACGCTCTCCCGGGCGGCCCGTCTCAAACTGGCAGCGGACATAAGGGATCCCCCCGGCGATGTAAGTGTCTCCTCGGTGATCCGCACGTTACGAGTGGCGGTCTGCCGGCGCCAGTCAATTGACGTCCGGTGTCAATCGACGGCCCCGGACGCCGCGCGCGAGCGCCCCGCCCCGTCCATTAGGCTCGTACGCATGGCCGACGCACCGTACAAGCTGATCCTCCTCCGCCACGGCGAGAGCGAGTGGAACGCGAAGAACCTGTTCACCGGCTGGGTGGACGTCAATCTCAACGAGAAGGGCGAGAAGGAGGCGGTCCGCGGCGGTGAGCTGCTCAAGGACGCCGGCCTGCTCCCCGACGTGGTCCACACGTCCCTCCAGAAGCGCGCGATCCGCACCGCGCAGCTCGCCCTGGAGTCCGCCGACCGCCACTGGATCCCCGTCCACCGCTCGTGGCGCCTGAACGAGCGCCACTACGGCGCCCTCCAGGGCAAGGACAAGGCCCAGACCCTCGCCGAGTTCGGCGAGGAGCAGTTCATGCTGTGGCGCCGTTCGTACGACACCCCGCCGCCGGCCCTCGAGGACGGTACGGAGTTCTCCCAGTCCGAGGACCCGCGCTACGCGACGATCCCGCCGGAGCTGCGCCCGAAGACGGAGTGCCTCAAGGACGTCGTCGTCCGCATGCTGCCGTACTGGTACGACGGCATCGTCCCGGACCTCCTCGCCGGCCGCACCGTCCTGGTCGCCGCGCACGGCAACAGCCTGCGCGCCCTGGTCAAGCACCTGGACGGCATCTCCGACGCGGACATCGCGGGCCTGAACATCCCGACCGGCATCCCGCTCGCCTACGAGCTCGACGCCGACTTCAAGCCCCTCAAGCCGGGCGGCACCTACCTCGACCCGGACGCGGCCGCGGCCGCGATCGAGGCGGTCAAGAACCAGGGCAAGAAGAAGTAAGAAAAGCGATCATGCCCCTGACCTGCGCACACGGCGCAGATCAGGGGCATTCGTTTGTCCTGGGCCCACTGTGGGCCCTCAGAGTGTGGGACCGCCAGGCCGCAGAGCCCTGCCGAGAGCCTCCCGCGCGCGGTCCCTGCTGCTCGGCATGAGATGGGCATAGACCTTCAGCGTGAGTCCTGGATCCGAGTGCCCCAGATACTCGCTCACGGCCTTGATGCTCTCTCCCACGTCCAGCAGCACGGACGCGTAGAAGTGCCTCAGCGCGTGCATGCCGTGCTCCCGCGCGGCGGCGTGCTCACGGCTCTTAGCCGCGGGGATGACCCCGACCTTGGCGAGCGCGGGCTTCCAGTGGTCCTCGTTCACCGACGTGCGCCACAGGTGGCCGCCCTGCGGGCCGGTGAAGATCAGACGCTTCGTGACGGGCTGGCCGCCGGCGCGCATCCAGGGCAGCGTGATCTCCACGGGTGGGAAGAGCTTCATGTGCGCCTTGAGCGCGTCCACCACGGGGTCCGGCAGCGGTACGTCCCGCAGTTTGCCGCCCTTCGGCGGGGCGAACACGGGGACGCTCAGGCTCTGCTTGAGCTGCTGGACGACGTGCAGTGTGCCGTTGTCGAAGTCGAGTTCCTCGACGGACAGCCCCAGGATCTCGCCCTGCCGCAGCCCGCATCCGGCGCCCACGTCCACCATGGGCTGGAACCGCTCGACAAGGGCGCCCCGCACGGCAAAGACCCGTTCCGGCTGCCAGGGGGCCACACGGCGCGCACCCATTTCCGGGAGCGCCACCGTGCGCGAGTTGCAGGGGTTCCGGGGCAGGCAGCCGTCCTCGACGGCCGCGCTGAGGACGGCGCGCACGTTGGAGAAGATGACGCGGGCGTAGGAGCCGGACATGCCGGAGGCTTCAAGCTGCGTCACAAACTCACGGATGTGGCTGGGCTGGAACGAGCCCAGCGGACGGTCCCCGATCCGCGGGAAGGCGTGGAGCTTGAGCTGTGACGTCATCGACGCTCGTGTGTTCGGGTCGCCGCTCTGGCTCGCCAGCCACTTCTCCGCGAACTCCTTGAAGGACGTCCGGGCCGCGCTCGGATCGATGTACTGGCCGCGCGCGACGTCGGCGCTGATGGTGCTGAGCCACTGCTCGGCGAGGCGCTTCTGCCCGTCCTCGAAGGACTTGGACTTCCGCTTGCCGTCGGGGGCGAAGTAGCGCGCCCGGTAGCGCATGCCGGTGCCGTGGCGCTCGGTCTTCACTCGGGTGGTCTTGCCGTTGCCGTCGGTCTCGGTCCTGAACCAACGGTCTTGGATGCTTCCTGCCATGTCAGACGGTTCCTTCGATGAGGTTGGCGACTTCGGTCGCGGACGCGGCTCAGGGAGGCAGGGGCGGGCTGACCAGGCGCCTTCCTGGGGGCTTTCCGGGGGTGCTGTGGGTGTGCCTCCCTGCCTCCCTGAGGGGGTATTCGGGCAGGTCAGACAGAGGGAGGCGGGTCAGGGAGGCAGTCAGGGAGATCTCCCTGACTCCCTGGGCTGATGGCCGTTCCGGGGGTGTTCGAGTGGAGGTCAGCCATGACACCGAGGCCGGGTGTCAGGGGTGTCAGCGCTTGGTGTCAGACGGGGTGTCTGACGCGTCAGACACCCCTCGCGCGTGCCTATGACCCGGGTTTCGGGCGGTCCTTCTGTCAGACGCGTCTGACGCGTCAGGGCTGTCAGGCGACTTCGCGGTCGGTCTGCTCGTGGATCCAGGCCTGGACGGCGGCGGGGTCGTAGCGGATGTGTCGGCCGACACGGAATCCGGGCGGGCCGGTGCGCTTCTTGCGCCAGCCGTAGATGGTCTCGATGGGGACGACGAGCATGGAGGCGAGGTCTTCGGGGGGCAGGTACCGGTCGGGGAGTCCGGCGCGAAGGATCGCGCGGGGGCCGTTGTCCGGGCTGTTGGCGGGCATGGGCGGGGTGACTCCTCGTGTCCGTGGCGGCGTGCTGAGGGTCGGTGCGGTCGCGGTCCTAGAGAGTTGCTGCATCGCAGCGTCCATAGCGCCCGAGCGTCCGCAGCGTCTCTATCTGTGCAGGTCGGACGCGGTTTTCTGGGTGGACGCTGGTACGGACGCTGCGGGCGCTGGCGGGGGCTAGCGTCCGCAGGGGCTGACGTGCCCGGGCCGCTGGTGCGCGGCCCGGTCCGGGGCTGATCCGGCGGTGTCAGTGCTGCTCAGGGATAGTGCGGCCTTGCCCGAGTGATGCCACTTCGGGCCAGAGCGGGTCTTGCGGGGGTGTGGACGCTTCGGGCGGTGCGGGGTCGATGCGGGAGAGGACGAGTAGGCGGTGACGGTGCCTGTCCTGGCTACGTTGCGTGTCGTCCACGGCCACCCCGATCGACCGCAGGAGCGGCGCGAGCCGTTTGATGCGCCCACTGGCCCGGGTGGCGTCCTTGGGCCAGCCCTGCGGCCGGAACCCCCCGGGGAGCGGGAGTTGCTCCAGGAGCTGGGCGGCGGTCCCGCTCCAGGTCCCGCACTCCTCCACGAGGGTGGCCACGGCCGTGCCGAAGGGGTCGCCCTCGAGCGCGTCCCCGGCGACGTTCGCTGAGGTGGCGAGGTAGGAGTCCAGGGTGTGCCACTCCTGGACCTGGTCGACGGCCGCGAGGACGCGGGCGAAGTCGGCCATGCGGGGCATGGACTCCAGCTTGATGTCGGGCAGGACGGCGAGGACGGCCGCCAGGAGGTCGAACAGGGCGCCCAGGACGGCGGGGCGGACTGCATCGAAGGCGGCGTCGAGTTCCTCCTCGGTGCGGCGCTGGTCCTCCTCGATGAGCTGCAAGTCCAGCATGAGGAGGCGCTCTGCGAGGTCCCCGGCCAGAGCTCCGGCGTCGATGGTGGTCATGGCGAGGACCCGCCGGAAGGAGAGCACCACCACGTCGTCATCGGTGTAGAGGGCGCGGTCCACGATCCCGTCGCCGGTCACGGCCTTGCACAGGGTGTCGGACAGCCACGGCGGGATCGTGCTGATGTTGTCCAGGCACAGGGCCCAGGAGTTGAAGGCTTGAGCCGACCATGCCTTGACGTCCCGGGGCTGGCTCCGCTTGCTGGCTGGGGAGGGGTCGATGAGGTTGACGACCATCTGCGCGGTCTTCGACTTCCCCGTGCCCTGTTCGCCCTTGAAGGTGATCACCGGGTGCGGGATGTAGGGGATCCAGGCCGCGACGAGCCATCCGACGAGCTGGTGGAAGGTGGGCGCGTCCATGTTCAGCAGGGCGTGGAGCTTGGCCAGGCCGTCGCCGTCCAGGACCGGGGCGGGCATGGGCGCCATGGCGCCGGATCGGCGGAACAGGATCGGGGAGCGGTCCACGATGTGCCAGCCGCCGGCCGACACGGTCACCGCCCGGCCGTCCGCGCCGCCCAGGTCCACGACGATGCCGCTCGGGCCGCCGCCCACCCGCAGGTCCACAGGCGCTGGGTCGTCCTTCTCGGCGACTCCCTCAAGGACCATCATGGCGTCGGCGAGGGCGGACTGTGAGGCGACGTCGCCGTCGTAGGTGTCGGCGTACTTCCGGGCGAGACGCTGGCGCAGTCCGGCCCGGCCGCGGAGGGGGAGCGCGATGTTCGGCCCGTCGATCGCGACCGCGTACGGGCGGCCGTCGGTCGAGGTGACGAACGTGTACCCCTCGCGGGCCAGGGAGACGAGCCGGGCGGCGGCCGAGGGCTTCTTGTCTTTCCCCTCACCGGTGTTCACCGTGGACGGCCGCGGCGCCGTGCGGGCCTCGTGCGGGATGTGCGGATCGGCCGTGTGGGGCTGTGCGGGAGCGTGCGGATCGGGCGTGTGGACGTGATCGTTCACGGCGTTCATCGGAGCGTTCACGCCGACTCCCTTCGGGGCGGACGGATGGACTCGTGCGGGTTGAAGCAGAGGCGCGTGCGGGTCGATCGATCGGCCTCCCGCGTACCCCGTGACCTGCGCCGGACGGACTCCTGAGCGCGCTCGTGAGCATCAGGAAGGTGTGCGTGAGCACGGTGAGCGCCCGGGTGAACAGCCGACCGTCCACCCGACTCCACAGCCGTGCGGTCGGCCGTCTCATGGACGGGAGCGTGAGCGTCGTGAACGAGATCGTGAGCACCGTGAACGTCCTGGTGGACGGTCGACCGTCCACCCGACTCCAGGGCGGTCCGGTCGGCCGATTGACGGGCGTGCGCCAGTCGGGCCAGCAGCGCCCAGCAGCCCTGCGTGAACACGGTGGTGGACGCGTGAGCATCCACTCGATCCACCGTGCGTCCACCCGACTCGACCGGCGCGGATCCGGTGGTCGGGGTGGTCGATCGCTCGAGGGTGGAAGGCGGGTGAATGTCGGGGTGGACGATCGAGGCGTCCACCCCGTCCACCACGTGGATGAGCACCAGGGCGATCAGCAGCGGGAAGCGATCGGCCTTGGCGTGGTTGCACGGTCGGCAGGCCAGGACGAGATGACCGGCCGACCAGGTGCGCAGGAGGTGGTACGGCACGACGTGGTCGAGGGTGGCGTGCCGCAAGTGGGTGAACGGGGCCAGGCAGTAGGTGCAGTGGGCCCCGTCGCGGACGGCGAGCTGGAACTTCCGCGCTCGCCGCCGGCGTGCGTTGAGCTGGTGGGTCCTCACGCCGCCACCGTCATGTCGTCTGCGTTCAGGGCACGCAACGACTTGGCGCACGCGCCCAGTACGGGCAGCACCTGGTAGCGCGGCACCCCGAGCTTCCGGGAGACGTCCGTGATGTTGAGGCCCTGCCCGACGTGGAGCAGCAGAGCGCGCCGGGAGACCTCGTCCATCCGCAGCAGGGCTGCCTGCTGGGCGGCGCTCATCCGGTTCAGCTCGTCCCGCTCCCAGCGAGGCAGCGTCTCCACCGCGACGGGCTCACCCGACAGCTCCGGGTTGTCGATCTGCAGGAGCAACAGTGCCGTTTCCACCAGTCGGTTGGCCGTGGGGTAGCTGCACCCGACGTGCTCCGCGACGAGCCGCATGTTCATGCCCTCCAGCCGGAGCAGGAGCGCCTGACGCTCCCGTTCCGGGAGGGCGGCGACCATCCTGTCCAGGTAGGCCGGGAGGATCGTTCGCACGCACTCGCTGGACACCAGCGGGCACAGCCAGTTGCAGACGACCGGATCGCTCCAGTCCACCGGGCCCTCACCAGCCATGCCCCGGCGCAGGTGCTGGTGGATCTGGGTCTTGACCTGTGCGAACAACAGGATGCGCCGGTCGTCCTCGCTCAGCGGCTTCGGTCCCATGAGCGGCTTGGTGGTCTCCCGGGCCACGGCCACCCACGTCTCCTGGACGATGTCCTCCGCCAGCGTGACGGCCTCCGAGCGGCGCATCCCACGGTTCATCAGCTTGCGCTGCGCGTAGCTCTCCAGCCGCCCGCCACCGAACTCGGCGTAGAGGGCAGCCAGGCGCTCCGACTGCTCGGGCGTCAGCGGGATGATCTCCCCGTTCTGTAACTTCCGGCCACCAGGGCCGTTCCCCGTCGGCCCCGTGGTGATGGCGCGGTCAGCGATCCGCTTCGTGAGAGTTCCAGGCATGATGGATACACCCTTCAGTGGGTCGGGGAGCGGCTGACTGCTTGGCGGTAGGTGGCCGCTCCCTGCATGAATCCTGGCTTTGACCAGGGCTTTTCTGCTTTCCGGTGGCCCTTTCGAGCGCCCCAGCTATTGACTAGCGTGCACTAGTGCACGCTAGTCGTCAAGGGTCGTGGAGTGGCGTGCACTAGTTCGCTCTGGTGGGTACGCTCAGTGCATGACAGCTACGGGAGGACCCAAGTCGAAAGCCGCCCAAGTTGCCGACGCGCTGCGGGCGGAGCTGAAGTCGATGCGTCCCGGCGAGAGGCTTCCTACGCAGAGGGAACTGGTTGAGCGCTTCGGGTACGCCGGCCAGACCATCCAGAACGGCCTGGCCATCCTGCGCGCTGAAGGGGCGATCATGTCTGCGGGCAACCTCGGGAACTTCGCTGCTGGCGGTGCAGGGCAGGGCGATAAGCCGGACGAGATCAAGGAAATCCGCTCCCAGATTCAGGCGTTGGCTGAACGCGTCGCAGAGCTGGAATTGCGATGCGGCGCTGGTGGTGCTTGATCTGTAACCAGCCTGCTGTGTCGGGGTGTTGATCCGTAAGTGACAGCAAAGTGACAGCTCGTCAGGCGGTGGGGACTCCCGCCAAGTCCCCTGGCTGTCCCCTTGCGTGTCCCCAGGGGTGACAGGCAAGACTCGCGTTAAGCACTCGGGAGAGAGGGCACATGGGCGACGACAGGCCTGCATGGGCACGACGGATGGCGGCAGAGCGTGCGGCTCGGGACTGGTCGCAACGAGACGCGGTAAGGGCTCTTCGAGCCCATGCCCCAAGCGAGCTTCCTTCCGACGACAGCCTGATCCGTCAGTGGAAGCGCTGGGAGTCAGGCGCCACCCCGAACGACTTCTACCGTCCCGTCATCGCGGCTCTGTTCGGCACCGTGACGCACGCGCTCTTCCCGGCGCCCGCGAGGAGGGACGGGGAGCGGGAGATCATGGAGGCGAGCGGCATGGAGACCTTGGAGATCGTAAGTCGGCTCAATCGCTCCGATGTCGACAACGCGACGCTGGACGCGCTGCGGATCACGACCGACCGGCTGTGCTCTGAGTACCCGTTCATGCCCAGTGCCCAGCTCCTCATTGAGGGCCGTGCGTGGCTGCGGCGCGTGGTCGACCTTCACTCGAAGAGCCTCACACTGGCCCAGCACCGCGAGGTACTCGCGCTCTCGGGCTGGCTCGCCCTGCTTGTTGGCTGTGTCGAGTACGACTCTGGCCAGCGCCACGCGGCCGAGTCGACCCGCCGCGCCGCGCTCTCCATCGCCACCGAGTCCGACCATGGTGAGGTTGCGGGGTGGGCCCATGAAATGCGTGCCTGGTTCGCTCTTACGACCGGCGATTACCGCGGCGTCATCGCGGCGGCTCAAGCGGGGGCCGAGGTTGCGGAACACCACGGCGTCGCCGTCCAGCTCGCTGCGCAGGAAGCGAAGGCGTGGGCGCGGCTCGGAGACCGGCGGCAGGTCGAGGTAGCTCTCGACCGTGGCCGGCGCATGCTCGAAGGGATGCCGCCCCCGCAGAACCTCGACAACCACTTCGTAGTGGACCCGGCCAAGTTCGATTTCTACGCGATGGACTGTTATCGGCTGGTGGGCGAGGACAAGCTCGCGAGCACCCTCGCTGAGGAGGTACTCCGCGCGGGGACGGACTTCGACGGGACGGAGCGGGCGCCTATGAGGAACGCGGAGGCTCGCGTCACGCTCGGGGTGACGGCCGCCCGAGAGGGTGACCTTGAGGGAGCCCTCATCATGGGTGAACGTGCACTCCAGGGTGACCGGCAGTCGGTGCCGTCACTCATCATGACCAGTCGCGAACTCGCGGCGGAGATGAAGCGCCGGTACAGCCCCGAACCGGCGGCTCAGGACTACCTCGCCAACCTGCGGACGCTGGGACAGGAGAACCCGGGGTTCCTGCCTGGCTAGCGCGTTGTGCTGGGCCCTGAAGCCCCCGGTTTCGGGGCTTCGTTGTGCACGGCCAGCTGGTTCCCTCGCTCGAACGTCAGATCGTGATTGCTCTGGCGTGAGCTGCCCGAGATTTTGTAGTGAGCTTTACGCAGCTTCAGTGACTGGTGAAAGCTACACGGCCACGCCTCACCCGCTCCGCTGCAACGCACTCCCAAGGTATAGAAGCCACACTAATCGCCAGAGGGAGAGAAATCGGATGGGCTCCACACGAACCGCGCTCGCAGCCGCCGCGGCACTTCTCACGCTCGCCGGACTCGCTACCACCGCGCACGCCGACGATCACGGGCGAGACCACGGCGAGAACGTCTGCTTCATCCGCGTCGAAGGCAGCCACAATCACAACGCCTGCGGCAGCATCAAGTACGGCGACAACGCGACCACGGGCAGCGGACAGGCCGTGGCGCTGAGAGGACTTGCCTCACCCTCTTGCACGACGCGGCCAACTCTGGGGATCGTCGCCATCAGCGGAGCCGCCCAGGCCGCCACATTTTTGTCGGCGACTCCCTCCTCTCTACTCGTCCCTCCGGCTTCTACTGACCCGCTCGGCAACGCACCTGCCACCTTGACGTTCGACAACGGAAATTGCACAGGCGCAACCGGATTCATCGAATACGTGAATGAAAACGATCACTGGGTTTTTCCCGTCTCCATTACTCCGCAAGGAGTAATTTCGGCTGGCACGTGCGAGACCGGTAGCGGCACCACCTGCTCCCAGGTCGGCGGTTCGGTCTTCCTGTCCGGCCCTCAGGGCTAGTTCAAGTCCTAATGATCTTGCATTTGTCAAGGTCGGGGCCTTGTGGGCCCACACCTGGACGGTCCGCCGGCGGTAGTGCAGGGCCGCCTCGCAGGCGCATCTGCGCAGGTGGCCGCATTGCCCGGGATTCCGAGCCCCGCCGAGCCGGGGAGATGCACAGACCGACCCCCAGAGACTTGGTGCCCGAACAGCGGTGACTCATCAGCTGACGATTTGCAATCACCCAAGCACGGACCTTGACCGAAGTGGGGGCCGGGGAGGGCGCCACCGGCAGTCGCCGCGGCATGACGAACGCCCCGCTGCCCCTTCGGATACCGGGGTTTCGTCTATCCGTTGCTAGTCGCTAGTTCCCAGGTCAGGGGCCCTTCAAGTGCTAGGACTGGTGCTAGACCTAGCGGCACCTGTTGCTAGACCTAGCACCCGTTTCGGGGGCTTTGCGAGCCGGAGAAGGAGCTAGAAGGAGCGGCCTTCGGCCGCCGACCCCCTGGCAGCTCGCTGCGCTCGCGCTCGCCGCTCAGTGGGGCATGGCCATGTGGACGACTGGCGGGACGCCATGGGTGTGGCGCCCCCGCGTCATGCCTCATTGCACGTGACGGCCTGGCCGGTCTCGGTGCCTTGGACCTGCGTGACTCTGGCGTCACGGCTACCGTGACGCCCGTGACGCCGGGCCTCCTTCCGATGCGCCGTGGGGCGGTTACTGGTTACCGGTTACCGGTCGCGTGGACGCCGGTTCGCGCTGTTCAGGTGGGGTGAGGGACGACGTCGTGGGCCTGTAACCGGTAACCGCGTCCGATGTCTCTGACTCTTTTTTTGATCTCCCTGCCGTCGCGCGCTGGCAGCCGTGTGGAAAAGGCCACCTGGCCGCGCCTTGGTGGCCTCTTCGTCGCGATGCCGAGCCAGGTGGGGGGCGAGCGTCCAAAGGGGCTTTCCCTGGGGACGGCTTTGATCTGCGGTGATGCTCTTAGTCGGGGGTGGGCGCTGCGGACACTGCGGACACTGTCGGACGCTAGCCAATTCTCTTAGCGTCCGCACGATTCGTGCAGGTCAGAGCAGAGCGAGAGCGTCCAGCGGACGCTGCGGACACTGTCTTCCCTCAACTCTCTAGGACGCAGGTGCCCCCGGCTAAGAGCTGCATGTCTCCCGTGACGCCGACGGCTCTACAGGTGGCTGCGGCCGTCTTCTCTGGAGAGCTGTCGTTGCCTGCGACTGGAGAGGCCTTCCAAGGGCGCGGGCGCCCCGACCCGCCCTCTTGGAAGGCCCCCTCCACGCGGCTCTTCAACTGGGTAGTGGGGTGCCCGCCCCACTACCCAGTAGGCGCCCAGGTGGGGCGGCAGCTTTCCGCAGCCACAGGCAAGAGGAGCACCCCCGGCGTCGGCGGGCGTGCTCCTTTTGCCTGTGTGTCACCGCTCCTGCTGAGCCTCGTAGAGCTCCCACGCACGTTCCAGGGTCTCCACCGCAGCGGGGATCGCGCCCCGCTCCTCCAGATACTCCCGTTGGCCGCTGAGTTGCCGCCGACCTGGCCAGTCGGGATCGGCAGCGACATCACGGGCCAAGTCACCGATCGCGCTCTGATCCTTCGCGTGCGTCTTCAACCACGATGTGAAGCCCTGGATTCGACTCATTCCGACATCGTTCCACCACCGCGGCGGCGCGGTGGGGAAACGGCAATCCCCAAGCCCACCCCCAGAAGCGCTTCTCTTTGGTAAGCCCGAATGCGAACCGGTATCCGCCACGCTCCCGGAGTCGCGCTGGCGGGGCGCCGGTGGGTCGCCGCCCGGAAGGCGGTTCTTCCTGTCCTTGTCGCTTGTCGCCTTAAGCCCCAACTGCTGTCCGGTGCGATGCCGCTCAGCCGTGACCTGGCGAAACAAGGCCGACAAGCGACAAGCGACAAGCGACAAGCCGCTACGTGGGCGGCGGGACTGTAGGCCGGCACCGGCCGGGGCCCCGTTCCTAGGCCCTCTCTGGGCCCTGCGAGGGTGACCGGGGGCGACGGACAACGACCAATGACGACCGCTCGGCAGCAGGTCAGGCGGGGTGTGCGGGCCTCTGACCAGGGCGGGAAAACGGGCCCGCCAGACCCAGGGCAAGAAGTAACACCCGAAGCGATCGAGCCCCTGTCCCGCACGCACGGTGCGGGGCAGGGGCTTCGTGCTGCTCAGGTCCTGCCGTGGGCCTGTGCGGTCACTCGTTGTCGTAGTAGCCGAAGATGTCGACGACCAGGTCGGCCGGGTCCCAGCCCTGGTGCCAGAAGTCGACGATGCCGTGCCGGCCGGCGCTCGCCTGGACCAGGTTGCCGACGGTCCTGCCCGCGGTCCAGTTCAGGGTGGAGGACACCGGACGCTCCGGGGTGACGGCGGTCTTGTCGTAGTACTCCATGCTGGAGTTGGGGTCCGGAGCGACCGACAGGAACCCCGCGCCGCGCGTGTTGGTGACCGCGGTGTTCAGCACCCAGGCCTCCTGCTGCGTGGAGAAGGCCTGCCAGAGGTAGTCGCGCGCGGGCCACGGCCCCTTGGACCAGATCTCCCGCGTGTCGGTCAGCCGGACGGGCGTGACCGGTACGTAGGCGACGGCGCTCGAGGTCCTGTACGCGCCGACCAGCTCCACGATGACGTCCGACGGGGCCCAGGAGCCGTTGCGGACGGTGATCTCGCCGTCCTTGCCGACCGGCACGATCACCGAGTTGGCGACCGTCTGCCCGGCCGTGAAGTTCACGCTGGACGTGGCGGGCGCCGCCTGCCCGGCCGGGTGCACGGTCAGGTGACCGGCCTCCTGCGGGTTGGTGGCCGTGACGTTCAGCGCGACGGCGGTGGCTCCCGGTTCGGCCACCTTGACGGTGAAGGACCCCTGGCCGGCGACCGGACCGCGCTGCGTGCCGGTCCCGTAGCGGGTGTCGACGACCCGGACCGGCGCCTGCGGGACGTACCCGGAGGCCTCCTGCCGGTCGAAGTGCCCGGTGACGTCCGCGATCAGATCGACCGGCTCCCAGCCGCCGTTGTACAGCTCGACGTAGCCGTCCGCGCCGACCTGCGCGATCACCAGGTTCGGGACGGTCTGACCGGCCTCGAAGTTGATGTTCGACGAGGTCGGCCGCGTGGTGCCCGAGGCGAAGACGTTGAGGTGACCGCCGCCGGTGGTGTTGGTGGCGGTCACGTTGAGCGCGACGGCGGTGACCCCGGTGGGGATGCCGCCGTTCCCCGCCACCTTCAGGCGGATCGACGAGTACCCCTGGACCTTGCCCTTGACCGCGCCCGTGCCGTCGCGGGTGTCCAGCAGGCGGGTGGGGCCGTACGGGGTGAACTCCGAGCCCAGTGTCCTGACCCGGACCTCCTTGGTGTCCTGCGTTCCGAGGACCGGATCGACGACGGTCGCCTTGATGGTGTACTCGCCGAGCTCCTTGTAGATGTGCTTGGTCCGCGTCTCCGAGGAACCGGAGGCCACCACCGTCTCCGTGGCCCCGTCACCCCAGTCGATGACGGTGTCCAGCGGAGGGGTGCCCCTGCCCAGCGAGGTCGTCAGCTCGAAGCCGTGCGCCGACGAGTTGCGGGCGCTCAGGAACAGACTCGGCTGCGCGCTGCCGGCGGCGGTGCTGGTGAAGGTCTCGAAACCCGCCGCCAGACCTGATGCCGGACCTGCTGCCGGACCAGTCGCCGGACCTGCTGCCGGACCAGTCGCCGGACCAGCCGCCCGCGCGGCGGGCGTGACCGGATCAGCGGCCTGAGCCGTGCCGGGTATGAAACCGATGCTTGCCGCCACGACGGCGGCAGCGGACATGGCGAATCGACGATTGCGCACCAAACCCCCCGATTTTTCTGCGTTTTGAACGCGCTCAGTATGAGCTCGCCCAAGCCTACCGAGGGCCTTCCCGCAGTTGGCGGGGCAGGGGTTGACCGCCGACCGCGCACACGAGGGCCCCGTCCACACCGCTCGGGCGGGACGGGGCCCTCGGAGTACTGACGGCGGCGGGGATCAGCCGCCGCACTGGCACGGCGCGCCGGACTGGCATCCGCAGCCGCAGCCCGAGCCGCAGCCGCACGCTGCGAGCAGCGGGAGGCGCAGCGGCTCCGGTCGGGGCGGCTGCTCCTGTTCCGGTGTGATGGGGACGGGGGAATCGGGCATGGTTCCTCCTCGCGCAGGCGGCGTACGGGCCGCCGTACGACGGACCGCCTCGCCTCATTCATGCCCAGCCACACCGGCGCGTCAACGGCGCATTGGGGCTCACGCCCGTGCGTCAGACGCCCTCGACCTGGGTCGGCGGCTGGAGCTCGTCCGCGTGCTCGCCCGTCACCAGGTACACCACGCGCTTGGCCACCGACACCGCGTGGTCGGCGAAGCGCTCGTAGTAGCGGCCCAGCAGCGTCACGTCGACCGCCGTCTCGATGCCGTGCTTCCAGCGGTCGTCCATCAGGTGCTGGAACAGCGTGCGGTGCAGCTGGTCCATCTCGTCGTCGTCCTGCTCCAGCTGGAGCGCGAGGTCGACGTCCTTGGTGATGATGACCTCGGCGGCCTTCGCCATCAGGCGCTGCGCCAGCTGACCCATCTCCAGGATGGTGGCGTGCAGGTCCCGCGGCACGGCCGTGTCCGGGAAGCGCAGCCGGGCGAGCTTCGCCACGTGCTGGGCCAGGTCGCCGCTGCGCTCCAGGTCCGCGCTCATGCGCAGCGAGGTCACGACGATGCGCAGGTCGGTGGCGACCGGCTGCTGCCGGGCCAGCAGGGCGATCGCCCGCGCCTCCAGGTCGTGCTGGAGGTCGTCGACCTTCTGGTCCGCGGCGATGACGCTCTCGGCGAGCTTCAGGTCGGCGTCGAGCATGGACGTCGTGGCCCGCCCGATCGCGGAACCGACCAGCCGGGCCATCTCGACCAGGCCCTCTCCGATCGAGTCCAGTTCCTCGTGGTACGCGTCACGCATGTCTGGTGTCCCTCTCTTGACCTACAGCACTACTGCCCGGGGGCCGGCCGGGGCGGCCGCTGGCCCCACGTTGACACGGTGAGCCGTAAACGCGTCCGACTCCGGCATCACAAATGAATCAACCCCGTCGCCAGGGTGAACTCTGGGCGACGAGTGTTCGAGGTGGCACCCGAACGGCTGTGGAAGTGTCGTCGTGCCTGCTTAACCTGGATGCATGGACGTGAACGCGGCGGTCGCCGCAGCTGCAGCGATCGCCGGTCTTTGCACCGGTGTGATCGCGATGCTGGCGTTCCGCTGGAGCGAGCGCGACCAAGCCCGCCCCACCCGGAGCTCCATGCGCCCCGACATCAACGCGGTGCTCCCGCCCGGCGTGGACACCGTCCTCTCCGTGCTCCGCTCCTCCGCCGTCGTGCTCGACGAGGGCGACGCGGTGGTCAAGGCCAGCTCGGCGGCGTACGCCCTGGGCCTGGTCCGCGGCGGCAAGCTCGCCGTCGAACCCATGCTCCACATGGCCCGCGACACCCGCCGCGACGGGGAGATACGCCAGGTCGAGCTGGACCTGCCCCGGCGCGGCACCGGCCGCGGCGAGGCCCTCGCCGTCTCGGCGCGCGTGGCCCCGCTCGGCTCCCGCCTGGTGCTCCTCCTGGTCGAGGACCTCACCGAGGCCCGCCGCATCGAGGCCGTACGCCGCGACTTCGTCGCCAACGTGTCCCACGAGCTTAAGACCCCGGTCGGAGCGATCTCGCTGCTCTCCGAGGCCGTCATGGACGCCGCGGACGACCCCGAGGCGGTCAGCCGCTTCGCCGGCCGCATGCAGATCGAGGCCACCCGCCTGATCAACCTCGTGCAGGAGCTCATCGACCTCTCCCGGGTGCAGAACGACGACCCGCTGGAGGACGCCGAGCCCGTCCGCGTGGACACGCTGGTCGCGGAGGCGATCGACCGCTGCCGCCACACGGCCTCCTCCAAGCAGATCACCATGGCCGCGGGCGGCACCGCCGACCTGCGCGTCTGGGGCAACCGCGGACAGCTCGCGGCAGCCCTCGGAAATCTGGTCGAGAACGCCGTCAACTACAGCCCCGCCCGCACCCGCGTCGGCATAGCCGGGCGCAGGGTCGCGGCTCCCGGGGGAGACTTGATCGAGATCGCCGTGACCGACCAGGGCATCGGCATCCCGGAAAAGGACCGCGAGCGCATCTTCGAGCGCTTCTACCGCGTGGACCCGGCCCGCTCCCGCGCCACGGGAGGCACGGGCCTCGGCCTTGCGATCGTGAAGCACGTGGCCGCCTCGCACGGTGGGGAGGTGTCGGTGTGGAGCTCGGAGGGCCAGGGCTCCACGTTCACGCTGCGACTCCCCGAAGCGGCCGCGCCGGCCCCGGCGACGACCCCCGCACCCGCCCCACCCCTGACTGAACCAGCAACAGCCATTCCTGCCCCGGAGGTCCTTCCGTGACCCGAGTGCTCGTCGTCGAGGATGAGGAATCATTCAGCGACGCCCTGTCCTACATGCTCCGCAAGGAGGGCTTCGAGGTCGCCATCGCCGCGACCGGGCCCGACGGGCTGGACGAGTTCGAGCGCAACGGCGCCGACCTCGTCCTCCTCGACCTGATGCTCCCCGGCCTGCCCGGCACGGAGGTCTGCCGGCAGCTGCGCGGCCGCTCCAATGTCCCCGTGATCATGGTGACCGCGAAGGACAGCGAGATCGACAAGGTCGTCGGGCTGGAGATAGGAGCCGATGACTACGTCACGAAGCCCTTCTCCTCGCGGGAGCTGGTCGCCCGCATCCGCGCGGTCCTGCGCCGCCGCGGCGAGCCGGAGGAGGTCACCCCGGCGGCCCTGGAGGCGGGCCCCGTACGGATGGACGTCGACCGCCACGTGGTCACCGTCGCCGGAGGGAAGGTGGACCTCCCGCTGAAGGAGTTCGACCTGCTGGAGATGCTGCTGCGCAACGCGGGCCGCGTACTGACCCGCATGCAGCTGATCGACCGGGTCTGGGGCGCCGACTACGTCGGTGACACCAAGACCCTGGACGTCCACGTCAAGCGCCTGCGCGCCAAGATCGAGCCGGACCCGGGCGCGCCGCGCTACCTGGTCACGGTGCGCGGCCTGGGCTACAAGTTCGAGCCGTAAGCCGACGGTGCACGTCGCAGGGATGTGGGAAGGGCCCCGGTCGTCGATGCGACCGGGGCCCTTCCCTCGTGCGATGTGCTCAGTGGCCCGCGGCGTGCGAGGCCGTGCCCGAGGGGGTGCCCGCGGGGGTCCCCGACGGGGTGCCGGACGGCGTGCCCGCGGGGGTGCCGGACGGCGTGCCCGCGGGGGTGCCGGACGGGCTGCCCGAGGGGCTGCCGGACGGAGTGCCCGCGGCGCTGCCCGAGGGGGTCGGGCCCGCGGCCGGGGGCGCGGTCGGGCCGTAGCCCGCGTACATGCCGGTGGCCGGGACCACGAAGGCCTGCAGGCCGACGTCGCCGGTGCTGCTCAGCTGGAAGACGATCTCCTGGACGTCGCCGTCCTTGGGGCCTTCGGCACCGTTCTCGATCGTGGCGGACGGGTTGCCCTTGCCGCCCAGCACCACGGAGCCGCCGGCCGGCACGATGATCTTGCCGGTGCCCGTGGCCGCCTTCAGTACGACCTTGCCCTTGCCACCCGGGAGGGTGATGCCGTCAAGCGTCTGCTCCTTGGTGCCCGAGTTGAAGACCGTCGCGGAAACGGCGGCCGGGCCCTTCTTTTCCTTCGCGCCCTGGCTGATCACCAGTGCGTTCTGGACCTTGATGTCGCCCTTGGTGACGGCGGCGTTGTCCGGCTTGATCCGGAGGGTCTCCGCGTCGTTGCCCGCTGCGCATGCGGCCAGCGAGGCGATCGAGAACACGACGGCGGTGGCGGCGAGGGCGCCGCGTCGAAGGCTGCGGCTCACGGCGGCGGCAACTCCTTGGACGTACGGAACGGGAGGGTGGGCTCCCTTGGGAACGGCCGAGGTAAAGCCGCTCTAAGGGTGTGTCAGCGGGCCTTAGGTTACCGAGCCGCCGCCCCGCCCCCGCACCCGACCCTCCGCAGTACGGCGCCCGCCCTGCCGGGGGTCCGCGCCCACTCCCGCGATCTCGTAATCCGCAGGCCGGTCACGGTGTCGATCACGGTGTCGATCACGGTGTCGATCACCGGGCCGATCACCGGGCCGATCGTGGAGCGATCACCGAGCCGATCACCACGCCGTTCACGCGGCGATCACACACCGATCATGTGGCACCGCATATCGCGAGACGCACGCCCGGTGATCAATTCCGGGATTCCGCCGGACCCCGCCGCGTGATCAATTCGGGATTGGGCCGGAACCGCTCCGCGCGGGCCGGCCGCCAGTCGAACGGAGTAGTTCGGTTTCCCGACTCGGAAACCGGCAAAACGGGACGTACCTCACACTGGCGGGGGAGCCGGACGGGTGTAGCGTGGCCCTTTCGCCCGGTCCGCACAGCACCCCCGACCTGCGAATACCCCCTTCCGGAAGCCCTCCGCAGCACGTTCGTGTCGCTGTTGTCAAGCCCTGAGATGTGCTCTGACCTGCGAAAACGCCATTCATAACAGTCGGTTCTCGTGTTACCCTGGATAGCCACGGAAGGGGTACCTGTCACATGACGTTCAAGGTTGGCGACACCGTGGTCTATCCCCATCACGGGGCCGCGCTGATCGAGGCCATTGAGACTCGTCAGATCAAAGGCGTGGACAAGACCTACTTGGTGCTCAAGGTCGCCCAGGGCGACCTGACGGTTCGTGTGCCTGCGGACAATGCGGAGTTCGTCGGTGTTCGCGACGTAGTCGGCCAGGACGGGCTGGACCGGGTCTTCGAGGTGCTCCGCGCACCGTATGCAGAAGAGCCGACGAACTGGTCCCGGCGCTACAAGGCAAATCTGGAGAAGCTCGCTTCTGGCGATGTCATCAAGGTCGCCGAAGTGGTGCGTGACCTGTGGCGTCGTGAGCGTGAGCGCGGGCTTTCCGCGGGTGAGAAGCGCATGCTCGCGAAGGCGCGCCAGATTCTGGTGAGCGAACTCGCGCTCGCCGAGAACACGAACGAGGACAAGGCCGAGGCCCTCCTCGACGAGGTGCTCGCGTCCTGACGCGAGACCCCGTACAGCAAACAGTGTTCATCAGAACAATGTGTACACAGTTGTGCCGCGGTGCCCGCTGACAAGGCCTCTCCTCCACGAGGGGCCTGTTGCCGGGCGCTGCGGCATGTCTGTACCCACACCTTCCGCACTCACACCGCACTCACGCCTGTTGAACCACCTCACTGGCGTGCCGGGCCCGGGCAGCCTGCTCGACCGGTCGTCACGGAAGGGGCGAGGGCGTCGCACCCGGCACCCTTCAGGCCATACCCATGTCGGCCGAAGTCACAAACCTGGCTCGGAGCTACCTACTGATGTCTGACGAAACGCGCCCCCACCGCACGGCCGCGGTGATCCCGGCCGCCGGCCGCGGGGTACGCCTCGGCCCCGGCGCCCCCAAGGCCCTGCGCGCCCTCGGCGGTATCCCGATGCTCGTCCACGCCGTCCGCGCGATGGCCCGCTCCCGCGCGGTCTCCCTCGTGGTCGTCGTCGCCCCGCCCGACGGAGCCGACGGCGTACGCCTCCTCCTGGACGAGCACGCGCTGCCCGAACGCACCGAGATCGTGGTCGTGCCCGGCGGGGAGACCCGCCAGGAGTCCGTACGCGCCGGTCTCGACGCCCTGCCGCAGGACGTCACCTCCGTACTCATCCACGACGCGGCCCGCCCGCTGGTCCCCGTCGACACCGTGGACTCCGTCGTCGAGGCCGTACGCGAGGGCGCCCCGGCCGTGGTGCCCGCCCTGCCGCTGGCCGACACCGTCAAGGAGGTCGAGCCCGGCAGGCCCGGCGAGCCCGAGCCGGTCGTCGCCACGCCCGAGCGGGCCCGGCTGCGCGCCGTGCAGACCCCGCAGGGCTTCGACCGCGCCACCCTCGTCCGCGCGCACGAGGAGATCGCCGTGGCCGGCGAGGGAGCCACCGACGACGCGGGCATGGTCGAGCGCCTCGGCGTCACCGTCTTCGTGGTCCCGGGCAACGAAGAGGCCTTCAAGGTCACCCGCCCCCTCGACCTGGTCCTCGCCGAGGCCGTACTCGCCCGCAGGAGGGCCACCGATGCGTACTAGCCCCACCGGCCCGGCCGGCGACGGCACGGGCGCCGCCCCCGCCCCCGCCCCCCTCCTGCCGCTCGTCGGCATCGGCACCGACGTGCACGCCTTCGAGGCGGGCCGCGAGCTGTGGTGCGCCGGACTGCTGTGGGAGGGCGAGGACGGCCTCGCCGGGCACTCCGACGGCGACGTCGCCGCGCACGCCGCCTGCGACGCCCTGTTCTCCGCCGCCGGCGTCGGCGACCTCGGCGCGCACTTCGGCACCTCGCGCCCCGAGTGGTCCGGAGCCGCGGGCGTCACCCTCCTGGCGGAGGCCGCCCGCATCGTGCGCGCCGAGGGCTTCGAGATCGGCAACATCGCCATCCAGGTGATCGGCGTCCGCCCGAAGATCGGCAAGCGGCGCGAAGAGGCGCAGAAGGCGCTCGCCGCCGCCGCGGGCGCCCCCGTGTCGGTATCCGGGACCACCACCGACGGACTGGGCCTCACCGGCCGCGCCGAAGGGCTCGCCGCCATCGCGACAGCCCTCGTGTACCGGACGAATCCCGCGTAGTGCCCCGTACGGAGACACTTCTTCCGCAACAAAGAGGCCCCCGCGTCCCCAAAGGGTCGCGGGGCACTGCTACAGGCGCACTACCCTGGATGCCGTGACTATTCGCCTGTACGACACCAGCGCCCGGCAGATCCGTGACTTCACCCCGCTCACCGCGGGCTGCGTCTCGATCTACCTGTGTGGCGCCACGGTGCAGGCGGCCCCGCACATCGGGCACATCCGGTCGGGCCTCAACTTCGACATGATGCGCCGCTGGTTCGAGTACCGGGGCTACGAGGTCACCTTCATCCGCAACGTCACGGACATCGACGACAAGATCATCGCGAAGTCCGCCGAGCAGCGCCGCCCCTGGTGGTCCATCGGCTACGAGAACGAGCGTGCCTTCAACGACGGCTACGCCGCCCTGGGCTGCCTCCCGCCCACCTACGAGCCCCGCGCCACCGGCCACGTCACCGAGATGGTCGAGATGATGCGCGGCCTCATCGAGCGCGGCCACGCCTACGAGTCCGAGGGCAACGTCTACTTCGACGTGAAGTCCTACCCCGGCTACCTCTCGCTGTCCCGCCAGGAGCTCGACAACATCCGCCAGCCGGAGTCCACCGGCGAGACCGGCAAGCGCGACCCCCGCGACTTCGCCATGTGGAAGTCCGTCAAGCCCGGCGAGCCCTCCTGGGAGACCCCGTGGGGCCGCGGCCGCCCCGGCTGGCACCTGGAGTGCTCCGCCATGGCGCACAAGTACCTCGGCGAGGCCTTCGACATCCACGGCGGCGGCCTGGACCTGATCTTCCCGCACCACGAGAACGAGATCGCCCAGGCCAAGGCCTTCGGCGACGAGTTCGCGAACTACTGGGTCCACAACGCCTGGGTCACCATGTCCGGCGAGAAGATGTCCAAGTCGCTGGGCAACTCGGTGCTCGTCTCCGAGATGGTCAAGCAGTGGCGCCCGATCGTGCTGCGCTACTACCTCGGCACCCCGCACTACCGCTCGATGATCGAGTACAGCGAGGAGGCGCTGCGCGAGGCCGAGTCCGCCTTCGCGCGGATCGAGGGCTTCTACCAGCGCGTCATCGAGAAGGCCGGCAAGCCCGTCGAGCCGGCCGCCGACGTCCCGCCCGCCTTCGCCGAGGCCATGGACGACGACCTCGGCGTCCCGCAGGCGCTCGCGATCATCCACACCGCCGTCCGCCAGGGCAACAGCGCACTGGCCGCCGACGACAAGGACGCGGCCATCGCGCGCCTGTCGGAGGTGCGCGCCATGCTGGGCGTCCTCGGCCTGGACCCGCTCGACCCGCACTGGGCGGGCGAGGCCGACCGCGGCGAGGACCTGCACGGCGCGGTCGACACCCTCGTGCGCCTCGTCCTGGAACAGCGCGAGTCGGCCCGGTCCCGCAAGGACTGGGCGACCGCCGACGCCATCCGCGACCAGCTCCAGCAGTCCGGACTGGTGATCGAGGACAGTCCGGCGGGCCCGCGCTGGACGCTCGGTCCGCGCTGAGCCCGGGCAGCTGAGCTTGGTGTGCCGCCCGGCGCTCCGGGCGGCACACTCTTCATACGTACATACCGCAGCATCAACGAAAACAGGTAGAAGTCATGGCCGGGAACAGCCAGCGCAGGAACCGCCGCACGTCCAACAAGAAGGGCGCGACGGTCGGCAGCGGTGGCCAGCGGCGCAAGGGTCTGGAAGGCAAGGGCCCCACGCCCAAGGCCGAGGACCGCAAGAAGCACAAGGCGAACCGCATCGCCGGCGCCATGGCCCGCCAGGCCGCCAAGCGCCGCCCCGCCCCCCGTCGCGGCGGCCCCAAGGGCACCAGCGAGATGGTCGTCGGCCGCAACCCGGTTTTCGAGGCGCTGCGTGACGGAGTACCCGCCACCACCCTGTACGTCCAGCAGTTCATCGACAACGACGAGCGCGTCCGCGAGGCGCTGCAGCTCGCCTCCGAGCGCGGCAACATCAACCTGATGGAAGCCCCGCGCCCCGAGCTCGACCGCATGACCAACGGGCTCAACCACCAGGGCATGGTCCTCCAGGTCCCGCCGTACGAGTACGCGCACCCCGAGGACCTCACCGCGGCCGCGTACGACAACGGCGAGGACCCGCTGATCGTGGCCCTCGACGGGGTCACCGACCCGCGCAACCTCGGTGCGATCGTCCGCTCCGTCTCCGCCTTCGGCGGCCACGGCGTGGTCATCCCCGAGCGCCGCGCCGCCGGCATGACCGCCGGTGCCTGGAAGACCTCGGCCGGCACCGCCGCCCGCACCCCGGTCTCCCGCGTCACCAACCTGACCCGCGCGCTCCAGGAGTACAAGAAGGCCGGCATCGCGGTCGTCGGCCTGGCCGCGGAGGGCGAGCACACCGTCAACGACCTGGAAGCGCTCGCCGGGCCCGTCGTCATCGTCGTCGGCTCCGAGGGCAAGGGCCTCGGCCGCCTCGTCGGCGAGAACTGCGACTACCTCGTCCGCATCCCGATGCCGGGCGGCGCCGAGTCCCTCAACGCCGGTGTCGCGGCCGGTGTCGTGCTCTACGAGGCCGCCCGCCGCCGCGCGGACCGCGGCCGGACCTGATCCGCGGGGTCGGATCGATCCGGTCGGATCGATCCGCTTGATCCACTTGGCTCACGGAAAGTGACCCGTGAGGCTGTCACCCCGCCCGTTTCGGGCGGGGTGGCTTGATCTTGACGGGTCTCGGACAGATCCCTGCTGTCAAGGCAGTGTCCTAAACACTGATCACTCGGTTAGATGAGTGTGGACACCAGAACGTCAGGGTTCGACGACCAGCCCGCGCTGAGCATGGTCAAGGTGCCGTGCGACCCCGCACAGGTCATCGTCAACCACGCCAGCTTCCGCGTGCGGCTCGCACCGAGCCCGAGCGCGCGTTCCAAGCCCGCGAACGCCCCCGGCCGCGCCCCCGTCCTCGGCGGCGCCGTGGTCGCCGCGGCCGGAGCCACCCGCCGCAGAGCCCCCGTGGTCTGGAGCGGCAAGGCCGCCCCCGGCGACGGAGCGGCCATGGGCGGGCTCCTCCAGGCCGTACGCGAGGCCGGCCGCGGCAACGACGAGTACGACGGCGGCGCCACCCAGGTCATCCCGCGCATCGACCTGGCACACGACCTCGCCGACGACACCCTCGCCACCCCCACCGTCATCGGCCAGCGCACCTACGGCGACCCCGACGAGACCCGTCCGCTGGCCGCCGTACGCGACCTGCCCCACGGGCCCGGCCACCACGGCGGCGGAGGACCCGACCACGGGTCCGACGCCCGGCGCGGCACCGACTCCCGCGGCCAGGCCTCCTACTACCCGGGCCGCCGGATGAACCTCGGCGTCGTCCTGCTCCCGCTGCGCGTCTTCCTCGGCTTCATCTCCATCTACGCCGGCATGGGCAAGCTGTGCGACCCCGTCTACTTCGACGGCGGCGAACGCGGCTCCATGGTCACCTGGCTGCACACCCTCCAGCCCTGGGCGCTCGCCGAACCCCTGCGCGACTTCGCCCTCGCCCACCCCGTCGGCGCCGGCCTGAGCGTGGCCTTCCTCCAGGTCATCGTCGGCGTCCTGACCGTCTTCGGGCTCTGGCAGCGGTTCGCCGCCTGCTTCGGGGCGCTGCTGTCCGCCGCCCTCCTGATGACCGTCAGCTGGAAGACCGTTCCCGCTTACGACGCGCCCGACATCATCTACCTCGCCGCCTGGAGCCCGCTGATCATCGCGGGCGCCCCCGTCTACTCCCTCGACGGTCGCCTCGCCGGGGAGGCCTGGCGCACCCTCGGTCCGCGCTCCGAGGTCTGGCGGCTGCGCCGGCGCGTCCTGCGCCGCGGAGCCCTCATGGCCAGCGTCATCTGCGGACTCACCCTGCTCGTCGGCTCCCTCCTCGGCGGGGCCGTCCGCTCCACCACCGTCGTCACCGTCCCTGGGCCCGGCCAGGCCCCCAGCAACTACCTGCCCGGCCGTCCGCTCCCGCAGGAGCCGGCCCGCCGACCGCAGCAGCAGTCCCCGCAGCAGCAGCCCGCCAAGCCCGCGCAGCCCTCGGCCAGTGCCTCCGAACCCGCCGCGAAGTCCGGCAAGGGCGCGTCCGGCGGCCCCGCCCGCGAGACCGCCGGTACGGGCTCCCAGTCGCCCAGCGCCACCAAGGGCGCCACGGGCCGGCAGACCCCGCGCAGCACCCCCCGCCAGTCCGCCCCGCAGAAGCCGCCGACCTCCTCCGGGAGCAGCACCGGCGGCAGCAGCACCCCGACCAAGCAGCCCGGTCTGGTCGGGGGTCTCCTCGGCTGAACCCGGCCGTCCGGAACCGACCGGCATCGACAGCACAGGGGCCCGGCGCGCACGGCGTGCCGGGCCCCTCTGCGCGTCCCGAGCGCGCGAAGCACCGTAAGGGAAGAGGGGGGTGGACGGGCGGAAGGGCGGACGGGCTTGTACGAGCGAACCGGGTGCAAGTGTGCGAAAAGGCTCAGAAGGCCGTCTGAGCCGCCAACTCCCTTGCGGCCTCGGTGAGGTCCTTCGCCGTGTCGATCGCCCGCCAGTAGGCCCCCTGGGGCAGCGGAAAGCCCGCCAGCCGCCGTTCGCGGGCCAGCCGCGGGAACGTCGTGCGCTCGTGGTCCCCCAAGTCAGGCAGCAGCGCCGCGAATCCGGGCCCGAAGACGTACACGCCCGCATTGACCGGATACGGCGACGGCGGGGCCTCGATGAAGTCCAGCACCTGCCCGAACTCGTTCGTCTCCACCACGCCCCACGGAATCCGCGGACGGGCCAGCGCCAGCGTCGCGACCGCACCGCGCTCCGCGTGGAAGGCGGCCATCTCGCGCAGCGAGAACCGCGTCCAGATGTCGCCGTTCGTCGCGTACCAGGACCGGTCGGGATGCGGCAGGCTGCGTGCCGCGTACTTCAGGCCCCCGCCCCGCCCCAGCGGCTCCTCCTCCACCACGGTCGTCACCCGCAGCGGCAACTCCGCCTGCGCCAGCCACTCCTGGAGCACTCCCGCCAGGTGCCCGCACGAGACCACGGCGTCCGTCACCCCCTCCGACGCCAGCCAGGCCAGTTGGTGCCCGATGATCGGCACCCCCGTGCCCGGGATCTCCACCATCGGCTTCGGGCGGTCGTCCGTGTACGGGCGCAGCCGCGAACCCTGGCCGCCGGCCAGGACGACGGCCTGGGTGGGGGCGGCGGGGAACGCGGCTGCGGGAGGGGCGGATCGGGGGGTGTCGGTCATGCGGGCCAGGGTAGGGACGCGGTGCGCCTCAACCCATGGAGGCGACGCCGGACGCGTAGGAGGTGTCGCACACCGGGCGGGCGAAGGACTGCGCCTTCGTCGGACCGTAGGCGTCGACCGCGGCCCGGCCCAGCGCGCGGGCGATGCCCACGCAGTGCGACGCCAGCGACGGCCGCTTGTCGACCTCCTGCTGGAGGTGGGTGAGCACGTCACCCGGCTCCTTGCCCTGCTGGATCTCGCCGACGAGCGTGTCGCGCAGTACTTCGTGCGGCGCGGGGCGCGGCTTGGCGGGGACGGAGACGTCCTCGGCGGAGGCGGTCAGGATCTGGGACGAAGAGGTGTCCGCCCAGGGGACCATGGTGACCGCGAGGGTCCCGGACAGGACCAGGACGACGGGCAGGACCAGGGCGAGGGAACGGCCGATACGGCGGGCAGTGTGGGTCACGAGGGCGAGAGTAGCGCTCGGTGAAGATTTGGCGACATTTAGTCACTCTGTCGGGGGATGGTTCGACGTGGTTTTTCGAATTAGGGGTTGACGGTTGGGGCCGAATGGCCCGGTCTGCCGGGGTTCGGGCACCCGGCAACGAACGCCGGAGGGGCGCCCCTTGACGGGACGCCCCTCCAACCCTGCTGAACCCCGCGGGAGCTGCTACTTGGACAGCCGCTCGCCGGAGGAGGTCGAGAAGACGTGGATCTCGTCCGCGCGCGGCACCACGTGGAGGCTGGAGCCCTTCTCCGGGACCTGGCGGCCGCCCACGCGGACCACGAGGTCCTGCGCGCCCTCGGCGGTCGCGGTGGAGCCGTAGACGTAGCCGTCGGCGCCGAGTTCCTCGACCACGTTCACGACGATCGTCAGACCGCCGCTCTCCGCGATGTCGAAGTGCTCGGGGCGCACGCCGACCGTGACGGTGCGGTCGCCCGCGTCGGCCGCGGCCGACAGCGCCTCGCGCGACACCGGCACGACGCTGTCGCCGAACTTCACACCGCCGTCGGTGATCGGGACCTCGACCAGGTTCATGGCCGGGGAGCCGATGAACCCGGCGACGAACAGGTTCGCCGGGCGGTCGTACATGTTGCGCGGGGTGTCGACCTGCTGGAGCAGCCCGTCCTTGAGCACGGCCACGCGGTCGCCCATGGTCATGGCCTCGACCTGGTCGTGGGTGACGTAGACGGTGGTGATGCCGAGGTCGCGCTGGAGCGCGGCGATCTGCGTACGGGTCGAGACGCGGAGCTTGGCGTCGAGGTTCGACAGCGGCTCGTCCATGAGGAACACCTGCGGCTTGCGCACGATGGCCCGGCCCATGGCGACGCGCTGGCGCTGGCCGCCGGAGAGCGCCTTCGGCTTGCGGTCGAGGTACTGGGTCAGGTCCAGCATCTTCGCCGCGTCCTCCACCTTCTTGCGGATGGTGGCCTTGTCCTCGCCGGCGATCTTGAGCGCGAAGCCCATGTTGTCGGCGACGGACATGTGCGGGTAGAGCGCGTAGTTCTGGAACACCATCGCGATGTCCCGGTCCTTGGGCGGCAGGTGCGTGACGTCGCGGTCACCGATGCGGATGGCGCCGCCGTTGACGTCCTCCAGACCGGCGAGCATGCGCAGCGAGGTGGACTTGCCGCAGCCGGAGGGTCCGACGAGGACGAGGAACTCGCCGTCCTCGATCTCCAGCTCCAGCTGGTCGACGGCGGGCTTGTCGCCGCCGGGGTACAGACGGGTCGCCTTGTCGAAAGTGACAGAAGCCATGGGTGATGATCCCTTCTACCGGCAGGAACGTGCCGGACGATCCGAGTGGAAGGTCTAGTCCAGTGCCCTGGACTCCGCTCGACGCTACCCGCCCGCCCCGCCTCCTGTCAGCACCCGGCGGGCATCGATTCACAACGTGATGGCTTCGGGATTGGCCTGCTGTGTAGAGTGAAGCCGCTCCGTGCCCGGCATCCGGGCGCGCGGCACGCGCCTCCTTAGCTCAGTCCGGCCAGAGCAACGCACTTGTAATGCGTAGGTCGTCGGTTCGAATCCGACAGGGGGCCCCGCGGAAAGCCCAGCTCAGACCTCGTCTGAGCTGGGCTTTCGTGTTTCGGTGGGGCGTTAGGATCCGTGGATGGGGGAATTCGCGAGCAGGGGTCGCACGGTGCTGTGCAAGTGGTGCAACCGGCCGATACCGCAGGAGCGGCGCTGGTTTCCGAGGCAGTACTGCAACCGCCGGCACAAGTGGAAGCACCGCATCACGGAAACCGTCGGCAGCATCCTCGACAGCGCGTAGCGCGTAGCGCGGGTCGCGGTGAGGGTGGCCGGGGGTGGTGTCAGTGGCGGCCCGAGATGCGGTCGGCCAGGCGGGCCAGGGGGGTCGTGGCCGGGGTGTGGGTGGCCGTTTCGTGGCGGTCCGCCTGGCGGTAGGCCGCGTACAGGGCCTGGACGCCGAGCCAGCGGAAGGGCTCCGGCTCCCAGCGGCGTACGCGGTGGTTGACCCAGGGCAGCGCGGTGAGGTCCGTGGTGTCGCCGAGGACCAGGTCGCGCATGGTGCGGCCCGCGAGGTTGGCGGTGGCCACGCCGGAGCCGACGTAGCCGCCCGCCCAGCCGAGGCCGGTGGTGGCGTCCAGGGTGACGGTGGCGCACCAGTCGCGGGGTACGCCCAGCACTCCCGACCAGGCGTGGGTGATCTCCGTACCCGTGAGCACCGGGAAGAACGAGAAGAGCAGGTCGCGCAGGGAGTCGATGGTGGCCGGCTGGGTGCGGCCGTCGTTGTCGGTGCGTGAGCCGAAGCGGTACGGGACCCCGCGCCCGCCGATCGCGATGCGGCCGTCGGCGGTGCGCTGGGCGTACATGTAGGCGTGGGCCATGTCCCCCAGGAGCGCCGAGTCCGACCAGGCGAGCTGCTGCCAGACCGACTCCGGGATCGGGGCCGTCACGATCATCGAGGAGTTCATCGGGAGCCAGGCGCGCTTCTGGCCCTTGAGGGCGGCGGTGAAGCCCTCCGTGCAGCGCAGTACGTACGGGGCGCGGACGGTGCCGTACGGGGTGACGGCCTTGCGCGGGGTGATCTCGGTGACGGGCGTGGACTCGTGGATGACGACCCCGAGCCTTTCGCAGGCCGCGGCCAGGCCCCGGGCCAGCTTCAGGGGGTGGATGCGGGCGCCGTGCGGGCTCCAGCTGGAGCCGACGGCGTCGGCGATGTCGATGCGGGCGCGGGTGGCGGTGGCGTCGTGGAGTTCGCGGTCGGTCTCGCCGAAGGCGAGTTCGGCGGCGTGGAAGGCCTTCAGCCGGGTGAGCTGGGCGGGGGTGCGGGCGACTTCGAGGACGCCGCCGCGGTGGATGTCGGCGTCGATGCCCTCCTTGGCGGCCACCTCGATGACCTCGGTGACCGTGGCGTTCATGGCCTGCTGGAGGCGCTGGGCGGCCTGGTGGCCGTGGAGCGCGGCGTAGCGGTCGCGGCCGGCGATGCCGTTGTAGAGCCAGCCGCCGTTGCGGCCGGAGGCCCCGTAGCCGCAGAACTTCTGCTCCAGGACGGTGACGCGGAGGTCGGGGGCGGCGGTCTTGAGGTAGTAGGCGGTCCACAGGCCGGTGTAGCCGCCGCCGACGATGACGACGTCGGCCGTGGCGTCGGCGGTGAGGGGTGCGCGGGGTGGGGTGGCGGGGGCGGTGCGGTCGGTGCGGTCGGTGCGGTCGGTCGCGTACCAGAAGGAAATGCCGCCGTTGATCGTCATGGGGGAGTTGGTACACCCCGTTCCGGTGGTGCGTCCAGGGACTGGCTGTCGCGCTTCAGGGTGGGATTCCAGGCCTGATGGTCGATGTGGGTGGGGTGGCGGGGGCCGTAGGGTGGGGAGGGTTTTGTCATGTTTTCAGGTGAGAGGTTCGGTTGATGGTGGGCGGACGGCGGGACGTACGCGGGGCAGGGCGCGCCGGGCGGATCGGCACGGCGGCCACGGCGGCGGCGTTGGTCGCGCTGCTGGGCGGCGCGGCCGCCGGCTGTGTAACGGACGGCGGGCAGCGGTCGGCGGCGGCCACGGGCGGGGCCGCGGACGCGGTGCGGACGAGTCCCGTCGCGGACCTGCTGGCGAAGCTGCCGGCGCGGGTGGAGGGGGCGAAGGTGGTCGTGGGGCGGGCGGACGCGCCGCACACCGCGCAGGTGCTGGTGGACCCGAAGTGCGGCTACTGCGCGAAGTTCGAGGGGGCGGGCGGCGAGACGCTGCTGAAGCGGGCGGCGGACGGCGCGGTGAAGGTGGAGTACCTGCTGGCGTCCTTCCTGGACCGGGACGGGGCGAGCGGTTCGGTGAAGGCGGTGAACGCGCTGCGGGCTTCGGTGGACGCGGGGAAGTTCGCCGAGTACCACGCGGCGGTCTTCGCGAGCCAGCCCCGCGGCCGGTTCACGGACGAGCTGCTGCTGCGGATCGCGGACCGGGTCCCGGGGCTGCGGGGCGAGGCCTTCGACAAGGCGGTGGCGGGGAAGACGTACGAGGGCTGGGCGGGCGAGGCGGAGTGGGCCTTCGAGGCGACGGGGGCGCAGGGCACGCCGCTGGTCCTGGTGGACGGGCGGCCGGTCGGGGCGAAGGACCGCTCGATGTTCGACGCGAAGGCCTTCGGCGCGGCGTTGGAGGGGGCGGGGATCGGGTAGGCCGGGCTGGTCGGGCTGGTCGGGCTGGTCGGGCCGGTCGGGCCGGTCGGGCCGGTCGGGCCGGTCGGGCCGGTCGGGTAAGGGTGCGCGGTGCGGCGCTATCTTCGGGGCATGGTGGACATCGGGGAGATTCCCGGCGGGCTGGTCGAGGCGCAGATCAGGTGGAACGGCGATGAGGGGCGCGCGTTCATCGCGGCGCTGCCCGACCGGGCGGCGCGGTTCCTGGAGCGGTGGGAGCTGCGGCGCACGGGGCCGCTGATGCACGGGGTGACGGCGCTGGTGCTGCCGGTGGTCCGGGCCGACGGGAGCGCGGCGGCGCTGAAGTTGCAGCGGGTGGACGAGGAGAGCGCCGGGGAGCCGGCCGCGCTGCGCGCCTGGGGCGGGGAGGGCGCCGTACGGCTGCTGGAGCACGACGGGGAGACGGGCACGCTGCTGCTGGAGCGGCTGGACGAGGGGCGGCACCTGTCGGCGCTCGCGGAGCGCGATGCGCGCCGGGCGGTCCGGGTGATCGGCGAGCTGCTGGCCCGGCTGACGGCGGTGCCGGCGCCGGCCGGGCTGCGCGGGCTGGGCGCGATGGCCGCCGAGATGCTGGACGGCGTACCGCGGGCGCTGGGGCGGCTGGCGGACGGGCGGGAGCGGCGGCTGCTCGGGGACTGCGCGGCGGCGCTGGCGGAGGTCGCGGGGGAACCGGGGGACCGGCTGCTGCACTGGGACCTGCACTACGACAACGTGCTGGCGGGGCAGCGGGAGCCGTGGCTGGCGATCGATCCGAAGCCGCTGTCGGGCGATCCGGGGTTCGAGCTGCTGCCGGCGATCGTGAACAACTTCCGGGCGCAGGAGGTGCGCTGGCGCTTCGACCTGCTGACGGAGGCGGCGGGTCTGGACGGGGACCGGGAACGGGCGCGGGCGTGGACGTTGGGGCGGGTGGTGCAGAACTGCCTGTGGGACGTCGAGGACGGGGAGGACCGGCTGGACGAGGAGCAGGTGGCGGTGGCGCAGGAACTGCTGGGCCGCGCCCCTTGAACACCGGTCGCGGGACGGGCTCGGGGGGCGGCTCGGGGCACCGGCCCTGGGCGCCGGCTCGGGCGGCGCGCTTAGGGTGCGGGGATGATCCGCAACGCTGAAGTCACCGATGTCCCCGTCATCCAGGCGATGATCCGCGAGCTCGCCACGTACGAGAAGGTGCCGCACGAGGCGCGTGCGACCGAGGAGCAGCTGCGGGAGGCGCTGTTCGGGGAGCGGCCGGCGGCGTTCGCGCACATCGCGGAATCGGCGGAGGGCGAGGTGGTCGGATTCGCGGTGTGGTTCCTCAACTTCTCGACGTGGCGCGGGGTGCACGGCATCTACCTGGAGGACCTGTACGTCCGCCCGGACGCCCGCGGCGGCGGCTACGGCAAGGCGCTGCTGCGCGAGTTGGCGCGGATCTGTGTGGAGCGCGGCTACGAGCGGCTGGAGTGGTCGGTCCTCGACTGGAACGTGCCGGCCATCGACTTCTACCGGTCGCTGGGGGCGGTACCGATGGACGAGTGGACCGTGCACCGCCTGACGGACGACGCCCTGCGAGAGCTGGCCGGGTCGCACTGGTGACCTGAGTCAGAGATCTCCTGGTAGATCTCCGACCGACCGGCCTGGGTAGGCCTCCCTGCCAGCAGGCGACGGCCACTCAACTCGAACGCCGTATCTAGCAGAGAACTTCCGACTCGGGTCACTAGCCGCCGGGCGGGTGGTGGCGGTGGCGGTGGTCTCAGGGTTCCAGCACCACCTTGCCCGTCGTGGCGCGGGATTCCAGGGCTTGGTGGGCGGCTGCGGCCTCGGCGAGGGGGACGCGGTGCAGGGCCGGGCGGAGGCGGCCGGCGGCGGCTTCGGCGAGGGCGCGGGTCTCCAGGACGCGGAGGGGGTCGGGGGCGCCGACGGCTTCGAGCATGGCCGGGCCGAGGACCTGGTGGGTGGTGATGGAGCGGGCGGTGAGTCCGGCCCGTTCGGCGTCGGTGAGCGCGAGGGGGCCCGAGGACCAGCCGAAGACCAGGTGGAGGGCGCCGGGGGAGAGGAGGCCGAGGGCGGTGCGGGCGGTGTCGCCGCCGACCGAGTCGAAGAAGACGGTGGCGCCGCCCGGGTGTGCGGCGCGTACGGCGTCGGCCCAGCCGGGGGCGGTGTAGTCGAGGGCGAGGTGGGCGCCGTTGGCGGCGGCGAGCGCGGTCTTGGCGGGGCCGCCGGCGAGGGCGACGACGGTGGCGCCGGCGTTCCTGGCGTACTGGACGAGCAGGGTGCCGATGCCGCCCGCGGCGGCGGGGACCAGGGCCACGGAGCCGGGGCCGAGGTCGGCGAACTGGAGGATCCCGAGGGTGGTCCGGCCGGTGCCGATCATGGCGACGGCCTGGGCGGGGTCGAGGCCGGGGGGTACGGCGTGCAGGCGGCCCGCATCGGCGACGGCGTACTCGGCGTAGCCGCCGGGGGCGAAGCCGAGGTGGGTGACGACGGGCTTGCCGAGCCAGGCGGGGTCGGTGCCGGGGCCCAGCGCGTCGACGGTGCCGGCGACCTCGCGGCCGGGGATCGTCGGGAGGTCGGGGAGGGTGGGGGCGGGCCCCTGGGCGCCCTCGCGAAGGGCCGTGTCGAGGAGGTGGACCCCGGCGGCGGCGACGGCGATGCGGACCTGGCCGGGGGCAGGGACGGGGGTGGGGGCGGTCTCGTAGGTGAGGTTCTCGGCGGGGCCGAAGGCGTGTAGGCGGATGGCGTTCATGTGGGTGGGCGCGTGTGTGGCCTCGTGTGTGGCCTCGTGTGTGGTCATGGGGGCAGCTTCTGACCTCGAGTGTGGTTGAGGTCAAGGGATTGTCAGTGGCGTGGGCCACGATGGGGTGATGGCGCGCAAAGGACAGTGGGAGCAGCGGGAACAGCGGGAACAGCGGGCGACGGTGAAGGCGGCACGGCGGCCGGAGGTGCGGTTGCCGGAGCCGGCGGTGTGGGAGGGGGGTGAGCTGGAGCCCGACGGGGACTACGACGGGCTGGAGTTCGCGGACCTGGACCTGACGGGCCAGGAGGGGGCGGGGGCCCGCTTCATGGACTGCGCCCTGCGGCGCTGCGTGCTGGACGAGGCGGGGCTGGGGAAGGCGCGGATCCTGGACTCGGTGCTGGACGGGGTCCGGGGGGTGGGGACCGACCTGTCGGGGTCCTCGCTGCGGGACGTGGAGCTGGTGGACGCGCGGCTGGGCGGCGTGCAGATGCACGGGGCCGTGCTGGAGCGGGTGGTGGTGCGCGGGGGCAAGATCGACTACTTGAACCTGCGGGAGGCGCGGCTGCGGGACGTGGTCTTCGAGGCGTGCGTCCTGGTGGAACCGGACTTCGCGGGGGCAGTGCTGGAGCGGGTGGAGTTCGTGGACTGCGTGGTCCGGGGGGCGGACTTCGGCGGGGTGCGGATGTCCGACGTGGACTTGCGGGGCGTGGCGGAGCTGACGCTGGCGCGGGGGCTGGAGGGGCTGGCGGGGGCGGTGATCAGCCCGGCGCAGCTGCTGGACCTGGCTCCGGCGATGGCTGCGCAGCTGGGGCTGAGGGTGCTGGCGTAGCCGAGCCGAGGCCCGGCCGCTCGGGCGCAACCCGGACCCGGGACCGGACCTGGGCCGCTCGGGCTGCGCCCGGGCTCGGGATCGGGCCGTTCGGGCTCCGCCTGGCACTGGGACCGGGCCGTTCGGGCTGCGCCTGGCACCGGGCACAAGATCGGGCCGGTTGTGTTGCGCCCGGGCTCGGGATCGGGCCGTTCGGGCTCTGCCCGGCACTGGGACCGGGTCGGTCGGGCTGCGCCGGGTATCGGGATCGGGTCGGTCGGGGTGCGCCCGGGCATGGGATCGGGGCCGGGCCGGGCCGGTTGGGGTTGTGGCGTGTGGGTTTGGGGCTTCGCCGATCCGGATCTCCCGGACGGAGTCTGACCAGGTGTGGTCGGGCTTAGCCGCAGGCGGTCAGGCCGGGACTCGGGGGAAGCGGGACTGGAGGGTCCAGATGGCTGGGTTGTCGGCCAGGGCCTCGTGCATGTCGACCAGGTCCGCGATCAGGTCGTGCAGGAAGTCGCGGGCTTCGCGGCGCAGCAGGCGGTGGCTGAAGGTCAGCGGGTCCTCGTCCCCCGGCATCCAGTCGGCCTCGACGTCGACCCAGCCGAAGCGGCGCTCGAAGAGCATCCGGTCCGTGGACTCGGTGAAGTCGATCTCGGCGTACTGGCGGTTCGCGGAGCGGTTGCCGCGCGGGTCGCGGTCGAGCTGCTCGACGATGTCGCACAGCGCCCAGGCGAAGTCCAGTACCGGCACCCATCCCCAGGCTGTGGACACTTCCCGGTCCTTGTCGGTGTCCGCGAGGTAGACGTCCCCGCAGAACAGGTCGTGCCGCAGGGTGTGGACGTCCGCCGAGCGGTAGTCGGTCTGCGGGGGGTCGGGGAAGCGCCGGGAGAGGGAGTAGCCGATGTCGAGCACGTACCCGATGGTGTCACGGCTCCGGGCGCGCCCCCACCCCGGTGGAGGGGAGGAGGGGGAGGGGCGGGTCAGGAGGGCAGGAGGCGCTGTTCCTTGGCGACCGATACGGCGCCGGCGCGGGTGTCGACGCCGAGCTTGTCGTAGATCCGGCCCAGGTGGGTCTTGACGGTGGCCTCGCTGATGAACAGCGCGCGGGCGATGTCGCGGTTGCCGAGGCCGCGAGCCAGCTGCCCGAGGATGTCCAGTTCGCGGTCGGTGAGGGTGGGGCGGGTGCCGCGCATGTGGGCCATCACGCGGCTGGCCACCGGCGGGGAGAGCGTGGTGCGGCCCTGCGCGGCCGAGTGGATCGCGGCGAAGAGCTCCTCGGGGCGCTCCGCCTTGAGGAGGTAGCCCGTCGCGCCCGCGCCGATGGCCCGGGTGATGTCCGCGTCGGTGTCGTACGTGGTGAGGACGAGGACGTGCGGGGGGTTGGGGGCGGCGGTGATGCGGCGGGTGGCCTCCACCCCGTCGATGCCCTCGCCGAGCTGGAGGTCCATGAGGACGACGTCGGGGCCGAGCTTGGCGGCCAGGGCGACGGCCTCCTCGCCGCTGCCCGCCTCGCCGAGCACCTCGATGTCGGGCTCGCTGCCGAGCAGGGCCAGGAGTCCGGCGCGGACCACGACGTGGTCGTCGCAGAGCAGGATCGTCGTCATGGGGCCGGCTCCAGGGGGATGGCGGCGGAGAGGACGGTGCCCTCGCCGGGGGTGGATTCGATGGTCAGCGCGCCGCCGAGCTGGCGGACGCGGGCCCGCATGGCGGGCAGGCCGTGGCCGCGCTGGGCGGCGGGGCCGGGGCCGGGGCCCGTGCCGGGGCCGGCGCGGTGCTCGGTGAAGCCGTGGCCGTCGTCGGCGACGTCCAGGACGACCTGGTCGCCGAGGAAGCTCAAGGTGAGTGCGGCCGTACGGGCGCCGGAGTGCTCGCGGACGTTGGCCAGCGCGCCCTGGGCGATGCGCAGCAGGGCCGACTGCACGCGGTCGGGGAGCGGGGCCGGGGCGCCCTCGAGGTGGAAGCGGACCTCGATGTCCGGGCCCGCGTCCAGGGCGCGCAGGGCCTCGGCGAGGCCGGCGCCGTCGGCGAGTTCGGCCGGGGCCAGGTCGTGCACGAGGCGGCGGGCCTCGGCGAGGCCGCGGGCGGCGATGCCGGTGGCGGTACGGACGTGCGCGCGGGCCGTGCCGGGGTCGGTGTCCCAGGTGCGGTCGGCCGCCTGGAGCAGCATCTGCTGGCTGGAGAGGTTCTGCGCGAGGGTGTCGTGGATCTCCATGGACAACCGCTGGCGCTCGGCGAGGGTGCCTTCGCGGCGTTCGGTGGCGGCCAGTTCCCTGCGGGTGCGGATCAGGTCGTCGATCAGTGCGCGCTGGGCCTGGGCCTGGCGCTCCATGTGCACGAACACGGCGGTGGCGAGGGCGGCGACGGCGGGCGGTGCGAGGAGCAGGTTGGGGTCGAAGGACCCGGCCAGCTTCAGCTGGGCGATGACGACGAAGAGGGTGAGGACGGCGACGAGGACGATCGCGGCGCGTGGGGGGAGGGTGCGCAGGGCGGTGAAGAACAGCGGTACGGCGCACCAGGCGAAGCTCGGCGCGAGGACGACGAGGACCACCCAGGTGGTGACGACCAGGCCGAGCCAGACGAGGCGGCCGGGGGGCTGGCGGGCTGGGCCGGTGGCGGTGGCGGTGGCGGTGGCCGTGGCCGTGGCCGGGGCTGCGCCGGGGGGTGGGGGGGTTCCGCCGAGGGCGGGGCCGAGGACGTAGAGCAGGGCCAGGGTGATGCTGAGGGCGATGACCCAGGGGGTGCGGGGTTCGCCGGGGTGGCGGAGGAGGAAGCGGGCCACGGAGGCGCCGAGCAGGAGGAAGAACGCGGTGTGGGCGACCGTGGCCAGCGTGCGGGTGCCGCGGTTCCGCGGGGGCTGGGTCACGGGGGGCTCCTGGGTCGGGGGCGTTCGCCCATTCTCGCGTGCGGTGCCGTTGCCGGGGCGCGGCCCCGCGGCTCAAGCTCCGGCGGGGCTGGCTTTGGCCCGGCGGGGCTGGCTTTGGCCCGGCGCGGGCTGCGGAGGGCTGCGGGGCTGGGTTTGGTGTCGGCGAGCCGGGTGGGTTGGTGAGGGGCGAGGTGCGGGGGTGGGTGCGGGGCCGTTGTCGGGGGCGCTGCCCCCGCGCCCCCGCGTCCCCGCGCCTCAAGCTCCCCCAGCTACCGCTGGGAGGTGCCCCCAGGCGGGGCTGGATGTGGCCTGGCGCGGTTTGAGGGTGCGGGTGGGGTGGGGTTGGCCGCGGGCTGTGGGAGGTGGCGGGGCTGGGTTTGGTCCGGCGCGGGCTGTGGGAGGTGGCGGGGCTGGGTTTGGTCCGGCGCGGGCTGTGGGAGGTGGCGGGGCTGGGTTTGGTCCGGCGCGGGCTGTGGGAGGTGGCGGGGCTGGGTTCGGTCCGGCGCGGGCTGAGGGAGGTGCTGGGGTTCGGTCAGCCAATACTGTCGGCTGCCGGGGTCGCATCGGCCGATCGGTTGACCCTTGGGTCAGCCGGTGCGGTGGGCGGGGCGAGCCGGTACGGGGACGGGGTGGCGGGGGGATCGGGGCCAGGGTTGGAGCAGGGCAGGGAACGGGCCGGCCGGTGGGATCGAGACACCGGGCCGGGTACCGATCGCCGCCCCCGATGCCGTCACCGTGTCACCGTCCTCAGGAGCAGAGATGAACACCCGCACCCGCGTCCTCACCGGTACCGCTCTCGCCGTCGCCCTGGGCGCCGGGGCCTTCGGCGCCGTCAGCGCCAGTGCCACGCCCGCCGCCGACTCCGCTTCCGCCTCGGCCGCCGTCGCGACCGCCTCGAAGCACGACGACAAGAACTTCACCACCTCGACCCACCTCACCGTCGACGCCGCCACCCGCGCCGCCCAGGCCGTGCTGCAGGCCGCCAAGGCCGAGAACCAGAAGGTGACGGTCGCGGTCGTCGACCGCAACGGCAACACCATCGTCACGCTGCGCGGCGACGGCGCCGGCCCGCAGTCCTACGAGTCGGCCCAGCGCAAGGCCTTCACCGCCGTGTCCTGGAACGCCCCGACCTCGGTGCTCGCGGGCCGCCTCGCCCAGACCCCGAACCTGAAGGACATCCCGGGCACCCTGTTCCTCGGCGGCGGCGCCCCCGTCCAGGCGAACGGCGCCCCGGTCGCCGGCATCGGTGTGGCCGGCGCCCCGAGCGGCGACCTGGACGAGAAGTTCGCCAAGGCCGGCGTCGACGCGCTCGCCAAGTAGTCCCACGGGCCGAGCGGTCGGCCCGCCTAGGATCGATACGTGGACCACCGCGCGCTCTCCCGCCTCGCCGCCCCTGCCGTCGCCGCCCTGCTCGCCCTCACCACGGGGTGTACGGGGGGCACGGTGCAGGGGCGGCCGGGTGCGTCGGGGCTGCGCGACCCGTACTTCCCCAAGGCGGGCAACGGCGGCTACCAGGTCGAGCACTACGCACTGGACCTGGACTACGACCGCGCCGACGGGCGCCTCGAAGGCAAGGCGGTGATCACGGCCCGCGCCGAGCAGGGGCTCAGCTCCTTCAACCTCGACCTCAGCGGCCTGAAGGTCGAGGGCGTCACCGTCCAGGGCGAGGGGGCCCGGTACAACCGGACCGGCAACGAGCTGACCGTGCGTCCGGCCGATGACCTGGAGAAGGGCGAGGTCTTCCGTACGGAGATCGACTACTCCGGCCGGCCCAAGGCGCTCAAGGACGCGGACGGCACCGCGGAGGGCTGGGTCACCACCGAGGACGGAGCCGTCGGCGTCGGCCAGCCGGTCGGCTCGATGACCTGGTTCCCGGGCAACCACCACCCCAGCGACAAGGCCTCCTACGACATCACGATCACGGTGCCGAAGGGCTACGAGGCCGTGTCGAACGGCGAGTTGCGCGCCCGGACCACGCGCGCCGACGGGAAGACCACCTTCGCCTGGCACAGCCCGGAGCCGATGGCGAGCTATCTGGCGACCGCCGTCGTCGGCAAGTACCGGGTGGAGACCGGACGGACGCCGTCCGGGGTGGCCGTGTACAACGCGGTGACGCCCGCGGAGGCGGCGGCGAGCGCGGCGGACCTCGCGCGGCTGCCGGAGATGGTGGAGTGGGGCGCGGGCCGCTTCGGCCCGTACCCCTTCGGGACCGCCGGGTCGATCGTGCTGCCCGCCGGGACGCTCGAGTACGCGCTGGAGACGCAGACCAAGCCCGTCTACTCCGGTGCGCCGGGCAGCGAGGAGCTCGTGCTGCACGAGCTCGCCCACCAGTGGTTCGGCAACTCGGTGTCGCCGAAGTCCTGGAAGGACATGTGGCTCAACGAGGGCTTCGCCACGTACGCGGAGTGGCTGTGGACCGAGGACCACGGCGGGACCACGGCGCAGCAGGAGTTCGACGCGTTCCTGGCCGGCGACACCGGGGTCGACGAGGCCGCCGACTCCGACTGGGACGCCTTCCCGCCCGCCGACCCGCCCGGCCCGGACCACATCTCGGGGAACCCGGTGTACTACCGCGGTGCGATGGTGCTGCACCGGATCCGGCAGGAGGTCGGGGACGAGAAGTTCTTCGCCCTGGTGCGCGACTGGGCCGCCGAGCACCGGCACGGGAACGCGAGCACGGCCGACTTCACCGCCTTCGCGGAGCGGCACACCGGGCACGACCTGAAGAAGGTCTGGGACGTCTGGCTGTACGGGAAGGCCCGCCCCCGCTAAGGCTGTCCGGGGGCCAGCGCCTTGCGCAGTACGGTGCAGGGGCGGCCCAGTTCGCGGTCCACGGCCTTGCGCACGGGCTGGTAGCCCTGGGCCTGCCAGAAGGCGAGGGCCTTGGGGTTGTTGTCCAGTACGGCGAGGCGCACGCCCGTGCGGCCCGCCGTGCGGAACCGGTCCTCGACCAGGGCGGCCAGCTCGCGGCCGTATCCCTCGCGGTGCGCGGTGGCGTCGATGAGCAGCAGGCCGATCCACGGGTCCTGGTCCGGGTCCTGGTCCTCGGCGGCCGGATCTCCGGAAGCGGGGCGGGGCGGGTGGGCCAGGGTGGCGGCCAGGCCGACGAGCCGGCCGGCGGAGCGGGCCATGAGGACCTCGGCGCCGTCATGGGCGAGTTCGTCGGCGAGGGAGGCCGCGACCTGTTCGACCGTGATGCGGTCCGGGGCCGGGAAGTCGCCGCTGAGTTCGAAGAACGCGTGGTTCGTCGCGTACAGGGCGGCGATCTCGGTGAGGACCGGACCGGGCAGGGCGCCGTCCACGGGGACGAGCGGTTGAAGAATCACCTGTCGAACGGTAGCGAAGCCCCCTCCCCGGACGGCCGGGAGGGGGCTTCACCGCAAAACCGCCGGTGATGCCGGTGACGCCGGTGTTGCCGGTGTTGCCGGCGTCAGGACTTCATCAGACGTTGACGCCGAAGTCCTGCGCGATGCCGGTGAGGCCGGAGGCGTAGCCCTGGCCGACCGCGCGGAACTTCCACTCGGCGCCGTTGCGGTACAGCTCGCCGAAGACCATGGCGGTCTCGGTCGCCGCGTCCTCGGAGAGGTCGTAGCGGGCGATTTCGGCGCCGCCGGCCTGGTTCACGACGCGGATGTACGCGTTGCGGACCTGGCCGAAGTTCTGGCTGCGGGCCTCGGCGTCGTAGATGGAGACCGGGAAGACGATCTTGTCCACGTCGGCGGGGAGGCCGGCGAGGTTGACGTTGATGGCCTCGTCGTCGCCCGCGCCCTCGCCGGTGCGGTTGTCACCGGTGTGGACGATGGTCTGGTCCGGGGTGGACTTGTTGTTGAAGAAGACGAAGTGGCCGTCCGAGACGACCTTGCCGGTCGGGTTGACCGCGATCGCCGACGCGTCGAGGTCGAAGTCGACGCCGGTGGTCGTACGGACGTCCCAGCCGAGGCCGATCGTGACGGCAGCGAGGCCCGGGGCCTCCTTCGTGAGCGAGACGTTGCCGCCCTTGGACAGGCTGACAGCCATGGGAATGTCCCTTTCCTCATCCGACATGCACGTACGGCGGTCAAGTTACCGCTCACCCCTCTAACGCCACGAGAGGGCCGTCGGGTTCCCGGGGTGAAATACGCGCGACCGCGCGCGGCCGTTTAATGAGGGTGACGGGGCGCGGGCGGGCACGGATCATAGGGGGCATGCCTGGTCCCTATGTCATCCGCGGTTCGGTCGTGCTCCCCGAGGGCGAGCTCGCCTGGCGCTTTTCGCGGTCCTCCGGACCGGGCGGCCAGCACGTGAACACCTCGGACTCGCGCGTGGAGCTGCTGTTCGACGTGGCGGCGACCAAGGCGCTGCCGGAGGTGTGGAAGGCGCGGGCACTGGAGCGGCTCGCCGGGCGGCTCGTGGACGGGGTGGTGACCGTACGGGCCTCCGAGCACCGCTCGCAGCTGCGCAACCGGGAGATGGCGCTGGTCCGGCTGGCTTCGCTGCTGGCCGAGGCGACGGCGCCGCCGCCGAAGCCGCGCAGGGCGACGAAGATCCCGCGGGGGATCAACGAACGGCGGCTGCGCGAGAAGAAGGCGCGCGCCGAGACCAAGCGCGGCCGCACCGGCCGCGACTGGTAGCCCACGGGCACAGGCACAGGCACGGGCACGGGCCACGTTCGGCCGGCTGCCCGCGGGGCGGGCCCTGCCGTTCAGCCGCCCAGGTGCCGGTAGCGGCCGCGGAAGTACGTGAGCGGCTGTCCGTCGGGGGAGGGCAGGCCCGCGCTCAGGACGCGGCCGATGACCAGTGTGTGGTCGCCCGCCTCGACGCGGTTCTCCGTACGGCATTCGAGGGTGGCCAGCGCCCCGCTCAGCAGCGGGGCCCCGGAGATCTCGCCGCGTACGGACGGGAGGTCGGCGAAGAGCAGCCGGTCGCTGATCCGGCCCTTCATGGCGAACCTGCCGGCGATCTGGAGCTGGTGGTCGGCGAGGAGCGAGACCGCCCACAGCGGCTGGTCCGCCAGCAGGTCGTCCATCCGGGAGCCCTCGCGCAGGCTCACCAGCACCAGCGGCGGGTCCAGGGACACCGACATGAAGGCGGTGGCCGTCATCCCGACGTCCTCGCCGCGCGGGCCGTCCGCCGACAGGGGGGCCTCGTGCGCGGTGATCAGGCACACGCCCGCCGCCAGCCGGGACATGGCGGCCCGGAACTCTTCGTCGCTCACTCCCTCAGCATGGGGGCTGTCGTCGGGCACTGTGGGTACGGGGGTCGTCTTCAGCACGGTCCGAACGCTAATCTCGCCTCCCCGCGCGCACATCGGGCCCTGGTCCGAGTCGCGTCCCCGCCCCTTGTCCTAGGCCTCAGGCGTATCGTTTGCTCCCGGGAACGGCGGGGGAGCGTTCCCGGCCGGCAGCCGCCCCGACTCGTTCATATTCATCTCATGTGACTTGAGTCACAGAGAGCAAGATTTGTTGACCCTGTGTACCTGCCGCACAGCTCACTGTGATTCAGTGGACGGGACACCGCAACGAAACGCCGATGACAAACCTGGAGTTGCTGTCGAGGTCTCGGGGAGAGCGAGCAATGGAGACCGAGTCGGAGCCGTACGTCCGTCTTGCGACCCTGCGGCAGCTGCACCGGGTGGTGGCCGAGCTCAATACGGCCCGGAGCCTGGCGGACACTCTGCAGACCGTCGTGGACGGCATCGTCGTGGGCCTCGGCTACGAACTCGCCTGTGTCAACCTCGTACGCCCTGACGGTGATCTCGTCGTCGCCGCCTTCGCCGGAGACCCCGCCGCGGAAGCCCTCATCACCGGCCGCGTCGGCTCCCGGGCCTCCTGGGAACGCCGCCTGATGATGGGTGAGGACTGGGACGGGCTGCGCTTCATCCCGCACACCGAGGGCTGGGTCCTCATGGAGGACGACGTCCCCCAGTGGCACACGGACGGCCCCGAACCGCGGTTCGAGGACGAATGGCATCCCGAGGACCGGCTCTACGCACCCATGTACGCGTCCGGCGGGGAACTTCTGGGTGTCATTTCGGTGGACAGACCGCGCAACGGCCGCCGGCCCGGCGCCTGGGGCCGCGAGGCGCTCCAGATGTACGCCTTCCAGGCGGCGATTGCGATCAGCAACGCCAGGCTCCGCGCGAACATGCAGCGGGCCCTGGTCCGCCTCGAGCGCGAGCAGCAGGCGCTGCGCGCCAGCGAGGAGTCCTTCCGGCAGGCCTTCGAGTACGCGCCCAGCGGCATGGCCATCGCCGAGATGGGCGGGGACCAGCACGGCCGCCTGCTGCGGACCAACGACGCGCTGTGCCGGCTGCTGGGCCGCCCGGCCTCGGTGCTGCGCCGCTACTCCTTCTCCGACCTGGTCCACCCCGAGGACATCGGGACCCTGCTGCGGACCTCCGCCGAGGGCGGGCGCGCCGAGCTGCGCCTGGGCCGGCGCGACGGTACGTATGTATGGGTCTCGCTGCGCAATTCCGTGGTCGCCGACGCCGCCGACGGGCCGCGGTTCCTGCTCACGCACGTCGAGGACATCGAGGAGCGCAAGCGCCACGAGCTCCAGCTCGCCCACCGGGCCAGCCACGACTCGCTGACCGGCCTGCCCAACAGCGCCGAGCTGCGGGCCCGGCTCGGCGCCCGCCTGTGCCGCAGACCGCAGTCCGTACGGGCCACCGCCGTCGAGGCCCTGGACGCGGCCTACGAGGGGCGCGACGGGCACGAGGTGCGCGTGGGGGCGGGTGGCGGCGGCGAGCACGGCTTTCGACCCGACGGCCAAGGCCCCGGCCCCGGTCCCGGTCCCGGTCCCGCCCACGATCCCGCCCACGGCTCCGGCTACGGCCCGGGGCCCGGCTACGGCCCCGGCCCCGGACCGGGGCCCGGACCCGGACCCGGACCCGACCGGTTCGGCGCGCCCGACTCCTACGAGTACCCCGGGGCGGTGCCCGCCCAGGCGGACGGCCCGTACGACCACCACGTGCACACCGTGGCGCCCGCGAGCGACGTCGACGACGGGACGAAGGGGCTCGCGGTGCTCTTCTGCGACCTCGACGGCTTCAAGTCGATCAACGACCGGTTCGGGCACCACACGGGTGACGCGGTCCTGATCGAGGTGGCCCGGCGGCTGACGACGGGCGTCAGGGACGGTGACACCGTCGCTCGGCTGGGTGGTGACGAATTCGTCGTCCTCGCCGACGGGCTCGGCGCCGCGGACGCCGCCGATCTCGCCGTCCGGCTGCGCAACGCGATCATCCCGCCGATCCGCGTCGACGGCCGTGCGGTCCGTGTCGGGGCCAGTTTCGGCATCGGCTGGGCCAGCTGCGGCATGTCGGCGGACGAGGTGCTGCGCTCCGCCGACCAGCGCATGTACATCGAGAAAAGGTCCCGCTCCAAGGCGCACCGCAGGGCCGGCTGAGGCGATCGGCCGCTCGTGGGTGCACGTGTTCGGGGTAGGCTCCCGGGGGTCGAAAGGAGTGACCTGCGATGACGACGCCCGCGAACAACGGCCCGCACGGTGGGGCGAACAAGCCCGAGGACGACGATCCGTTCGGCTATCTCTACGCGGACGGCCAGGCCGCCGGAGCCACACCGCCCGGTCAGGGCGGCGGATACGGCTACCCCGGGCCGACGGGCGGCGGTCAGCCGGGTCCACAGCCGGGGGTCCCGCGCACCTCGCACCACCAGGTGCGCACGGTGGGCGAGCGCCGCAACGGCGGCGGCCAGCGCGGTCCCGTGCCCCAGCAGCCGGGCCCCGCGCAGCCCTCGTACCAGGCGCAGTACCAGGCCCCCGAGGCACTCCAGGCGGGCGGCTACGGCGTCCCGCCGCAGCAGCAGCCCCCGCAGCACCAGACGCAGTCGATCGCGCACCCCGGCGGGCACGGCGGCGGCAACGGCGCCGGCGGTTCGAGCCGCAAGGGCCTGCTCATCGCGGCGGTCGCGGTGGTCGGCGCGGTCGCGATCGGCATCGGCGCGGCCCTGGCGTTCGGCGACGACGGCAAGGAGAAGTCCGGCGACACGGCGGGGGGTCAGCAGTCGGCCGCCCCGCAGAACTCGTCGAGCCCGGCCCCCAGCGACGCTCCGAAGCCGTCCGAGGCACCGCTGCCGAAGGCCGACTTCGCGGGCGCCGGCATGTCCCTCACGGGCGGCGCGATGCTGCAGAACACCGTGCCGGGTGCGAAGAGCGCGGGCGGCCAGTACGTGGGCGGCCTGAACGCGCAGGGCGCCGCGGCGACGTGGACGCTCGACGTGCCCAAGGCGGGCGGCTACAAGCTGAAGATGACCTACGGGGTGCCGGGCAAGGACGCCACCACCACGCTGACCGTCAACGGCGAGGCGCAGGCCCGGGCGGTCAACATGAAGAACTTCTCCAAGGCCGCCGAGGGCGACTGGGCCAAGGGCTGGACCAACACGTGGTCGAGCGTGCAGCTCAAGCAGGGCACGAACACGATCAGGATCTCGTGCGAGGCCGGCAACCAGTGCGACGTCCTCCTCGACCAGCTGTGGCTCGAGAAGGAGTGACGCGAGTGAGGCCGTCTAGTCGGCCCGCGTGACCTTCACCGACCCCCGTACCTCCTCGTAGGTGCGGGGGTCGAACTCTCCCGCCGCCGGAGCGTGCACGGTGGCCGCCGACAGGGCGACCGCGCGGGTCAGCCGCTCCGGCCAGTCCAGGCCCTCGGCCAGGGCGGACAGCAGCCCGGCGACGGCGGAGTCGCCGGCCCCGGTGGGGTTGCCTGCCAGGGTGCGCGGCGGGGCCGCGCGCCAGGCGCCCTCGGGGGTGGCGGCCAGCAGGCCGTCCGGGCCGAGCGAGGTGACCACGGCGTGGGCGCCGCGGCGGCGGGCGTCGCGGGTGGCGGGCAGCGGCTCGCGCGATCCGGTCAGCTCGGCGAGCTCGGCGGCGTTCGGCTTGATGATCTCGGGGCGGGCGGCGACCCCGCGGCGCAGCGCCTCGCCGCTGGTGTCCAGCAGGACCGGCACCCCGGCGGCGCGGGCGGCCCGTACGAGCACGGCGTACGCGCCCACGGGCACGCCGGGCGGCAGGCTGCCGCACAGGGCCACGGCGCGGGTCCCGGCCGCCAGCAGGTCCTCGTACCGGTCCAGGAAGGCGGACCACTCCGCGGCCGTGATCAGCGGGCCGGGCTCGTTGAACTGCGTGGTGTCCCCGGAGGTCTCGTCGACGACGGCGACCGTGCGGCGGGTGGGGCCCGCGCAGGGGAGCAGGGCGTCCGCCACGCCGCCGGACCGTGCGAGCAGGTCACGTACGACGGCGCCGACCGGCCCGCCCGCGAAGCCCGTCGCGGTCACCTCGTGGCCGAGGGCGGCCAGCACGCGGGCCACGTTGAGGCCCTTGCCGCCGGGGCGCTCGGAGACGGCGGCGACGCGGTGCGAGGCGTGCGGGAGCAGCCGCGGCACACGGTAGGTCACGTCGAGCGCGGTGTTGAGCGTGACGGTCAGGATCATTGGGCTCCCCCGGGTCTGTTGCTGCCGGGATCATGCCAAAGAGAAAGCGGTCGGCCCAGTCCTGCGGGCCGACCGCTCGCCGTCTACAGCCGGTTGGCCGTCAGACGCCCTGCTGTGCGGGCGGGCTGACGATCCATTCGCCGCGCCGCATGACGCCCCGGACGTCGAACTCGGCGTCCAGGACGACGAGGTCGGCGTACTTGCCGGGCTCCAGCGAGCCGATCTCGTCGTAGAGGCCGATCAGTTTGGCCGGATTGGCGGAGATCGCCTGGACCACGGACTCCACGGGCAGCTTGTCGACGGTCACCGAGCGTTTGAAGGCGGTGTCCAGGGTCAGCGTCGAGCCGGCGATGGAGCCGCCCTCGACGAGGCGGGCCACGCCGTCCTTGACCTCGACCTCGAGCGGGCCGAGGTGGTAGGTGCCGTCGCCGAAGCCGGCCGCGTCCATCGCGTCGGTGATCAGGGCCACGCGGTGCGCGCCCGCGTGGTGGAAGGCGAGTTCGAGCGCGGCCGGGTGCAGGTGCGTGCCGTCGTTGATCAGCTCGACGGTGATCCGCTCGTCTTCCAGCAGCGCGGCGATCGGGCCGGGCTCGCGGTGCGCGAGGCCGGGCATCGCGTTGAAGAGGTGGGTGGCCACGGTGGCGCCCGCGTCGATGGCGGCGCGCGTCTGCTCGTACGTGGCGTCCGTGTGCCCGATCGCGGCGATGACCCCGTGCTCGGCCAGCAGCCGTACGGAGTCCAGGCCGCCCGGGAGTTCGGTGGCGAGGGTGAACATGCGGGCGGCGCCGTGCGCGGCGTCGATCAGCTTGCGGACCTCGGCCGGGTCGGGGTCGCGGAGCAGGTCCGCCTTGTGGGCGCCCTTGCGGCAGGCGTTGATGAACGGGCCCTCGAAGTGGATGCCGGCGATCTCGCCCTGCTGGGTGAGCTCGGCGAGCAGTCCGGCGCGGCGGGCCAGTTCGTCGAGGTCCCCGGTGACGGTGGAGGCGACCAGGGTGGTGGTGCCGTGCTCGCGGTGGGTGCGGACGCCCTTCAGGACCTCGTCGGCGGTGCCGGAGGTGAACGAGGCGCCGCCGCCGCCGTGGTTGTGCATGTCGACGAAGCCGGGGACGATCCAGTGCCCGGACAGGTCCACGACCCGCGCGCCCTCCCGGGCGCTGCCGGCGATGCGGTCGCCGTCGACGATGACCCGGCCGTTGGCCACGGTTCCGGTGGGCAGCACCACCCTGGCGCCGGAGAGAACAGTGCTGTGCGCGCTTCCGGACATCAGGCAGGTACCTCCGTGGCGAGTAGGTCCCAGGCGAGCAGCCCTGCGCCCAGGCATCCGGCGGTGTCCCCGAGGGCCGCCGGAACGATGTGGGGCAGCCGTTGGAACGTCACGCGTTCCTCGACGGCCGCCCGTAGCGGGGTGAACAAGGTTTCCCCCGCCTCCGCCAGCCCGCCACCGATGATCAGAGTGCGCGGGTCCAGCAGGGTGATCGCGGTGACCAGGCCGTCGGCGAGGGCGCCGACGGCGGTCGTCCACACCTCGACGGCGCGTGCGTCGCCGGATTCGACGGCCTTGGCGCAGTCGGCCGCGTCGGCCTCGGGTTCGCCGCTGGCGGCGGCCCAGGCGCGGGAGACGGCGGAGGCGGAGGCGAGGGTCTCCAGGCAGCCGTACTGGCCGCAGCCGCAGGCCGGGCCGCCGGGGCGGACCACGATGTGGCCGATCTCGCCCGCGTAGCCGTGGGCCCCGGCCTCGATGCGGCCGGCGATGCCGATGGCTCCGGCGATGCCGGTGCCCAGCGGCACGAAGAGGAACCGGTCGGCGCCCCGGCCCGCGCCGATGCGGCCTTCGGCGAGGCCACCCGTGCGCACGTCGTGGCCGAGGGCCACCGGGATGCCCCCGAGCCGGCCGCTGAGCAGCGCCCGCATCGGTACGTCGCGCCAGCCGAGGTTCGCCGCGTAGACGGCGATCCCGTTCTCGGCGTCGACGATGCCCGGGACGGCGACTCCGGCGGCCGAGGCGGCCTCTCCGCAGCGCTCCCGGCCGATGGCGAGCAGCTCGGCGGCGAAGTCCTGGATCGTCTCGACGACGGCGTCGGCGCCCCGCTCGCGGCCGGTGGCGCGGCGCGCCTCGTGCAGCAGGGTGCCGTCGGCGGCGACCAGGGCGGCCTTCATCCCGGTGCCGCCCACATCGAGGGCGATGACGTGTTTCACGGGTTTCACAGAGGACAGTCTCGCGTGCTTCACGGGGAAAGGTCTAGTCCATTGAGAGGGATTGTTGAGTGGCCATACAAATTCGGGACCAAGGATGTGGACCAGCGGCCAAAGTGGTGTAGACCTTACGTGGATCGTACGTACAACAAGGGGTGGACCGAGAACTGTGAACCGCCGATACCTGCGCCTGGCCGCGTCCGGCGCCGCACTGTGCCTGACGGCCGTGACACTGACCGGCTGCGGAGCCGTCGGCGGACTCACCGGGAACAACGAGGTGACCCTGCGGGTCGTGGCGGCCGAGTACGGGGACAATCCGCAGAACTCGTCGGCCACCTACTGGAAGACGCTCGCCGAGGACTTCGAGAAGACCAACCCCGGGATCAACGTCGAGGTCAGCGTCTACTCCTGGTCCGAGGTCGACGCCAAGGTCGCCGAGATGGTCAAGGCGGGCAAGGCCCCCGACATCGCGCAGATCGGCGCCTACGCCGACTACGCCGAGGCGGGCAAGCTCTACACGGCGGACGAGCTGCTCTCCGTGAAGACCGAGGCCGACTTCCTCGGGCCGCTCGCCGACGCGGGCAAGGTCAAGCGGATCCAGTACGGGCTGCCCTTCGTCGCCAGCACCCGGCTGCTCTTCTACAACGAGAAGCTGCTGGGCGACGCCGGGGTCATCCCGAAGGACTCCAAGAACGGCTGGCAGCCCAAGAGCTGGACGGAGCTGGAGGCGGCCGCGAAGAAGCTCAAGGGCGCGGGCGTCGCCACCCCCTTCGCGCTGCCGCTGGGCCGCGAGGAGGCCCAGGCCGAGACGATGATGTGGATGCTGGCGGGCGGCGGCGGCTACACCGACAACGAAGAGCAGTACTCCATCGACTCCACCGAGAACGTCAAGGCGCTGGAGTTCCTCCGGGACAAAATGGTCGGCCAGGGCCTGACCGGGCCCGTGGAGCCGGGCAAGCTGGACCGGCAGGCCGCCTTCGACGCCTTCACGCGCGGCGAGGTCGGCATGCTCAACGGCCACCCGACGCTGATCAAGCAGGCGGCCGGCAAGGGTGTGAAGTTCGGCATGGTCACCATGCCCACCGCGGACGGCACCGAGCACTCGGCGATGGGCGTCGCGGACTGGGTGATGGCCTTCAAGAACGGCCACCGCAAGGAGTCCGGGAAGTTCCTGGACCACCTCTACGAGGCGAAGAACGTGACCGCCTTCACCACCATGTACGACCTGCTCCCGGTCACCACCACCGGCTACCGGGCCGCGCAGAGCGGCACGGCGGGCGGGACCGCGCCGCAGCTGAAGACCTTCCTGGACGCGCTGCCGTCCTCGCGGCTCTACCCGGTCGGCAAGAAGTCCTGGGCGGGCGTCAGCGAGGACATCAAGCAGCACATCGGCCAGGCCGTCGAGCCGGGCGGGCAGCCGGTGAAGGTGCTGGAGGAGATCGCGACGAAGGCCAGGGCGGCCGACCCGCGCTGACCCCTGGGCCGGCCGGGGCGGCCGGGCCGGTGTCGGTGGGCGGCGTTAATCTGGCGGTATGACGGACGACGGGCGGCTGACGGCCACGGAGGCCGCGGTGCTCGCGTACGAGGGACGCACCTGGCCCGGGCCCGGGGCCAAGGAGCGGGCGATACGGGAAGGGCTGGGGATGACCCCGGTCCGCTACTACCAGCTGCTCAACGTGCTGATGGACGACCCGCGCGCGCTGGCCCACGCGCCGGGCACGGTCAACCGCCTGCGCCGGATCCGCGAGGCCCAGCGGGCCAGGCGGTAGCCGGACGGGCGGCGCGGTCCGCGCCGTAGCCGTCGCTCTGCTCGGCCGTTAGGGTCGTCCGTATGGGGAGCCATCCGCACGACTTGCCGATGCCCGTCACCGCAGCCGGACGCGAGGGCCTGGAGGCCCTGCTCCGCGCACCCCGCCGTTCCGTGGTCGCCCTTGACTTCGACGGCACCCTCGCCGAGATCGTCCCCGACCCGGACCAGGCGAGGGCCCACCCCGGAGCCGTGCCGGCGCTGTCCGCGCTCGCACCCGAAGTGGCCTCCGTCGCCGTGATCACCGGCCGGCCGGCGGGCGTCGCCGTCCGCTACGGGGGATTCGCCGGGGTCCCCGGCCTGGAGCACCTCGTCGTCCTCGGCCACTACGGGGCCGAGCGCTGGGACGCCGTCAGCGGGATCGTGCACGCCCCCGCCGAGCACCCCGGGGTGGCGGCGGTCCGGGCGGAGCTGCCGGGCTTCCTGGACTCCATCGGGGCCTGGCAGGGCACCTGGATCGAGGAGAAGGGCCGGGCGCTGGCCGTGCACACGCGGCGCGCCGAGGACCCGGAGGCGGCCTTCGCGGCCCTGCGCGAGCCGCTGGCCGAGCTGGCGGCCCGGCACGGGCTGATGGTGGAGCCGGGGCGCGCGGTCCTGGAGCTGCGGCCCCCGGGGATGGACAAGGGGGTCGCCCTCACGGAGTTCCTGGCGGAGACGGGCGCGGAGGCGGTGCTGTACGCGGGCGACGACCTGGGTGACCTCGCCGCGTACTCGGCGGTCGAGAAGCGGCGGGCCGACGGGTTGCCGGGGCTGCTGGTGTGCAGCGGCTCCGCGGAGGTCCCGGAGCTCGCCTCCCGAGCCGACCTGGTCCTGCCGGGCCCGTCCGCGGTCGTCACCTTCCTGGCCGCCCTGGCCACGGCCTTGCGGGCCTGACCGGGGCTCCGGCGTGTCGGGGGGCGGAGCCCCGGGGGGCAGGGCGGAGCCGGGGCTCCGGGCGTGGGAGCGGACCGCAGGTCAGGCGCGCAAGGCCGAGAGCTGGGCTTCGAACCAGGCCGCCGGGGGGAGGGCCGTCGCCGCGGCGGCCAGCCGTTTCGTGCGCTCCGCGCGCTCCGGCTCCGGCATGGACAGCGCCGCGTGCAACGCCGCCGCCGTCTCCGTGACGTCGTACGGGTTCACCGTCACCGCGTCCGCCCGCAGCTCCTCGTACGCCCCCGCCCCGGTGGACAGCACCAGCGCGCAGCCCGCCTCCGACACCACCGGGATCTCCTTCGCCACCAGGTTCATCCCGTCCCGCACGGGGTTCACCAGCGCCACGTCCGCCATCCGGTAGGCCGCCAGCGACCGCGCGAAGTCGTCCTGCACGGACACCAGCACCGGCTGCCAGTCCTCCGTGCCGAACTCCGCGTTGATCTCCGCGGCCAGCTCCGAGACGGCCGCCGTGTAGTCCCGGTACACCTTCAGGTCCTGCCGCGACGGGTACGCCGAGGCCAGGTGCACCACCCGGCCGCGCCACTCGGGGTGGACCGTCAGCAGCTCCCGGTAGGCCAGCAGGCCCCGCAGGATGTTCTTCGACAGCTCCGTCCGGTCCACCCGGACGATCGTCCTGCGGTCCCCGACCTCCGCCCGCAGCTCCGCCAGCTTCCCGTCCACCTCCGGCCGGTGCGCCAGCGCCCGCAGCTCGTCCGCGTCCACGCCCAGCGGGTACTCCGTCACCTCGGTGAACCGCTTCTCCCCGTACCGCCCGTCCGCGGTCATCCGCCGGTGGTGCACCCCGGCCGCCCCGTTGCGGGGGAAGAAGGCGTCCGCGATGCCGTGCGCGTCGTCGCGGGTGGCGCCGCCGACGAAGTTGGACGCCCACGTCGACGTGTGGAACCCGAGCCGGTCCGCCCCGAGCATCCCCCACGTCAGCTGGCTCAGGATGTCGGCCGGGAGCATCTCCAGGAACTCCCGCGACGCCCACGGCGTGTGCGTGAAGTGCCCGATCCGCAGGTCGGGCCGCAGCTCGCGCAGCGCGCCCGGGACCAGCGCCAGGTGGTAGTCCTGCACCAGGACGCACGCGCCGGGCGCCGCCTCCTCGGCCAACGCCCGCGCGAAGGCTTCGTTGTACGCGACGTACGACGCCCAGCGCCGCCGGAACTCCGCGTCGAAGACCGGCTCGCGCGGGACGTCGTACAGGTGGTGGTGGGTGAACCACAGCACCGAGTTCGCGATGCCGTTGTACGCGTCGTCATACATCGTGGGATCGATGTCCAGCATGCGGACGCCCGGCTCGGAGACGCCCCGGCGGACCGCCTCCCGGTCCGCGTCCGACAGCGCCGCGCAGATCCACAGCGCGTCCGGCTGCCGGGCCAGCGCCGCGGAGAGGCCGGAGACGAGGCCGCCTCCGCCGCGCCGGGCGCTGAGCGAGCCGTCCGTGCCGAGCGAGTACGAGAGGGGGCCGCGGTTGGCGGCGACGAGTACCTGGGATGCAGCCATGTCGCGAACCTAGCCCGGCCCGGCCTCGCGCAAACTTCCGAAACCCGTCAGGCCGCGCGCCGCAGGGCGTACTCCTTGATGCCCAGCATCGGCGGCCGCTCCTCGGTGTCCACCGGGTAGGTGCGCGGCACGAACCCGTCCGGCCCCCGCTCGAACTGCGTCAGCTCCGGCCGTACGAGATGGCCGCGCGAGAGCCGCAGCTGCGCGGTGCGGTAGATCGCGGCGGCCATCCGGCCCAGCGCCTGCCCGTCCTGATGGCGGTGGAGCCGTACCCCCACGTCCACCTGGGCCAGCGCGTCCAGCCCGACCGTGTGCAGGGCGTCGACCAGCAGGCCCAGCTCGACGCCGTACCCGACGGGGAAGGGCAGGCGTTCGAGCAGGGAGCGGCGTACGGCGTACTCGCCGCCCAGCGGCTGGACGAAGCCGGCGAGCTGCGGCCAGTGCAGGTTGAGCAGCGGGCGCGCGACGAGCTCGGTGACCCGGCCGCCCTGGCCGGGGGACGTGCCGGAGGGGGGCCCGTCGAATTCCGGGCCGAGCGGCCGGTCGTACATGGCCTTCACGAACTGCACGTCCGGCTCGGTCAGCAGCGGCCCCACGATCCCGGAGACGAAGGTGGCCGAGAACTCCCGCAGGTCGGCGTCGACGAAGCAGACGATGTCCCCGGTGGTGGCCAGCAGGGAGCGCCACAGCACCTCGCCCTTGCCGGGCAGCGCCGGAATCCGCGGCAGGACGTCGTCCCGGTGCACCACCCGGGCGCCGGCCTTCGCCGCGACTTCGGCTGTAGCGTCGCCGGAGCCCGAGTCGATCACGACGAGCTCGTCCACCAGGGGGACCGGCAGTCCCTCGATCAGCTCGCGGCGGATCACCTCGACGATCGCGCCGACCGTCGCCTCCTCGTCGAGCGCCGGCAGCACCACGCTGACCGTGGTCCCAGCTGCCCGTTTCCGGTCCAGCAGCTGGTCAAGCGGTCGGTCGGCGGCGGACCAGGAGCGGTCGGCCAGCCAGCGCTCCACCTCTTCCAGCACTCTGAGACTCCTTGCACATCGATCGGCTTGCGGGTCGGATTGACCGAAAAGTGATCCATCTCGCGGTTCGGACGGCTGTCTCAACCGTTCGGACCTTCGGTTACAGTCTTGAACAACGCGCAGGACCGCCGCATGCCGGGGGGCCTCGCGTACAAACGCACCGGCGCGCCATAGAGCGCGTGTGCCGGTGCCATACCGCTCATCCAGAGGGGCAGAGGGACACGGCCCGTTGAAGCCCCGGCAACCCTCCAGTCGGTTCTCGCGATGCGACACGCATCCTGCGGGGCCCCGGCTAGGGAAGGTGCCAATTCCGTCTCATGGCGAAGTGCGCCATGGGGAAGATGAGGAGAAAGGGCCTCGCCATCATGGCTGCACAGACTGCTTCCACCTCTGTCGATCTCGGACCCGCCACCGCGCTTTCCTGTCGCGAGTGCGGTACCCGTTTCGAACTCGGACCCATCTTCGCGTGCGCCGAGTGCTTCGGACCTCTGGAAGTCGCCTACGACCTCCCGACCGGTGACCCCGAAGCCCTGCGCGCCGCGATCGAGGCCGGTCCGAACAACATCTGGCGCTACGCGCCGCTGCTGCCGGTCCCCGCGGACGTGGCCTCCAAGCCCAGCCTGAACCCGGGCTTCACCAAGCTCGTGGACGCGGCCAACCTGGCCAAGGAGCTCGGCGTCACCGGCAAGCTGTACGTCAAGGACGACTCCGGCAACCCGACGCACTCCTTCAAGGACCGCGTCGTGGCCATCGCCGTCGAGGCGGCCCGCGCCTTCGGCTTCACCACCCTGTCCTGCTCCTCCACCGGCAACCTGGCCGGCGCCGTCGGCGCCGCGGCCGCCCGGGCCGGCTTCCGCTCCTGCGTGTTCATCCCGCACGACCTGGAGCAGGGCAAGGTCGTCATGGCCGGTGTCTACGGCGGCGACCTCGTGGGCATCGAGGGCAACTACGACGACGTGAACCGCTTCTGCTCCGAGCTCATCGGCGACCCGCTGGGCGAGGGCTGGGGCTTCGTCAACGTCAACCTGCGCCCGTACTACGGCGAGGGCTCCAAGACCCTGGCGTACGAGATCTGCGAGCAGCTCGGCTGGCAGCTGCCCGACCAGATCGTCATCCCGATCGCGTCCGGCTCGCAGCTGACGAAGATCGACAAGGGTCTGCAGGAGCTGATCAAGCTCGGTCTCGTCGAGGACAAGCCGTACAAGATCTTCGGCGCCCAGGCCGAGGGCTGCTCCCCGGTCTCCTCCGCCTTCAAGGCCGGTCACGACGTGGTCCGGCCGCAGAAGCCGAACACCATCGCCAAGTCCCTGGCGATCGGCAACCCGGCGGACGGCCCGTACGTCCTGGACATCGCGCGGCGCACCGGCGGCTTCGTCGAGGACGTCAACGACGAGCAGGTCGTCGAGGCCATCAAGACCCTCGCGCAGACCGAGGGCATCTTCGCCGAGACCGCGGGCGGCGTGACCGTCGGCGTCACGAAGAAGCTCATCGAGAACGGGCAGCTCGACCCGACGCTGACCACCGTCATCCTGAACACCGGCGACGGCCTCAAGACCCTGGAGGCGGTGGCCGCGGACAGCGGGCAGACCGCCACCATCCGCCCGAGCCTGGACGCGTTCCGCGCCGCCGGCCTCGCCTGACCCTCCCTCCCCGTACTACCGGAAAGGCAGTAGCGCCATGAGCGTCAACGTCCGCATCCCCACCATCCTGCGCACCTACACCGGCGGTCAGGCCGAGGTCCCGGCCGAGGGTGCCACCCTGGCCGAGGTCATCGAGTCCCTGGAGAAGAACCACCCGGGCATCGCCGCGCGCGTCCTGGACGACCAGGGCAAGCTGCGCCGCTTCGTCAACGTCTACGTGAACGACGACGACGTGCGCTTCGAGGGCGGGCTGCAGGCGGCGACGCCGGACGGCGCGGGCGTCTCCATCATTCCCGCCGTCGCCGGCGGCTGACACGCGAAACCGTAATTACCCCCTCCGTTAATAAGCGGAGGGGGTAATTCTGTTTGATTGGGCGCGGTAGAGTTGGGGAAGTCCCCTCCGCTGCTCATGCCGGGCGCATATGAACGGCTCGCGTCAGGGTCGACATCGGGTCAATGTGCAAGCGCGGTATGGGGCATTGGCGAGATATGCCGGGCCCGAGTTGCCCTGGAATATGCCAGATTTTCACTCTATTTCTATGTTTCCCCGTGTCCAGAATTCTCGTCGGATTGACCTGTTGCAGACAGCACCGGCGCGGATACATTCAGCCTCGGTCGACGCGTTCCGACGCAAGTGATGACCCGGGACCGCGAAGTGCGTTCCTGCGCAAGGGCCAGTAATAGGGGAGTTAGGCATGGCTCAGGGCACCGTCAAGTGGTTCAACGCGGAGAAGGGCTACGGCTTCATCGCGGTCGACGGTGGTGCGGATGTGTTCGTCCACTACAGCGCCATCCAGATGGACGGGTACCGCACCCTTGAAGAGGGTCAGCGGGTCGAGTTCGAGATCTCGCAGGGCCAGAAGGGTCCGCAGGCGGACATGGTCAAGCTCGCACTCGGCTAGTCCCGGCGCGATCGACCGCCCACGCGTACAGGAGGGGCCCACATCCCGGACACGGGATGTGGGCCCCTCGCGTGTCTCCGGTGCGTTCACCGGGGTGTTCCCCCAAGCCGCTTGCACTCGCGGGGGTCGAGTGCTAATCATTGGCGTTAGCACTCTCCACGTGAGAGTGCTACTGAAACGAGGACCGGGTCGGTGAGGCCCGCAGCGTCCGGCGGGAAGGAACCGCCGGGCACGCAGGCCGTCCGTCGCGGGCGCGGGCGCGGTCCTGGGAGCAATCCACCGCTGTCCGGGAGGACCACTTCAGATGGCCAAGATCATTGCGTTCGACGAGGAGGCCCGGCGCGGTCTCGAGCGTGGGATGAACCAGCTCGCCGACGCCGTCAAGGTCACCCTTGGCCCCAAGGGTCGCAACGTCGTCCTTGAGAAGAAGTGGGGCGCCCCCACGATCACCAACGATGGTGTCTCCATCGCCAAGGAGATCGAGCTCGAGGACCCGTACGAGAAGATCGGCGCCGAGCTGGTCAAGGAAGTCGCCAAGAAGACGGACGACGTCGCCGGCGACGGTACGACCACCGCCACCGTGCTCGCCCAGGCGCTCGTCCGCGAGGGCCTGCGCAACGTGGCGGCCGGCGCCAACCCGATGGCCCTCAAGCGTGGCATCGAGAAGGCCGTCGAGGCCGTCTCGGGCGCCCTGCTCGAGCAGGCGAAGGATGTCGAGACCAAGGAGCAGATCGCTTCGACGGCCTCCATCTCCGCCGCCGACACCCAGATCGGCGAGCTCATCGCCGAGGCCATGGACAAGGTCGGCAAGGAAGGCGTCATCACCGTCGAGGAGTCGCAGACCTTCGGTCTGGAGCTCGAGCTCACCGAGGGCATGCGCTTCGACAAGGGCTACATCTCGGCGTACTTCGCCACCGACATGGAGCGTATGGAGGCGTCGCTCGACGACCCGTACATCCTGATCGTCAACTCCAAGATCGGCTCGGTCAAGGACCTGCTGCCGCTCCTGGAGAAGGTCATGCAGTCCGGCAAGCCGCTGCTGATCATCGCCGAGGACGTCGAGGGCGAGGCCCTGTCGACCCTGGTCGTCAACAAGATCCGCGGCACCTTCAAGTCCGTCGCCGTCAAGGCCCCGGGCTTCGGCGACCGCCGCAAGGCCATGCTCGGCGACATCGCCATCCTCACCGGTGGCACGGTCATCTCCGAGGAGGTCGGCCTCAAGCTCGAGAACGCCGGTCTCGACCTGCTCGGCCGCGCCCGCAAGGTCGTCATCACCAAGGACGAGACCACCATCGTCGACGGTGCCGGTGACAGCGACCAGGTCCAGGGCCGCGTCAACCAGATCCGCGCCGAGATCGAGAACTCCGACTCGGACTACGACCGCGAGAAGCTCCAGGAGCGCCTCGCGAAGCTGGCCGGCGGCGTGGCCGTCATCAAGGCCGGCGCCGCGACCGAGGTCGAGCTCAAGGAGCGCAAGCACCGCATCGAGGACGCCGTTCGCAACGCGAAGGCGGCCGTCGAGGAGGGCATCGTCGCCGGTGGCGGCGTGGCCCTGCTCCAGGCCTCCGCGGTCTTCGAGAAGCTCGAGCTCACGGGCGACGAGGCGACCGGCGCCAACGCCGTGCGCCTGGCCCTCGAGGCCCCGCTCAAGCAGATCGCCGTCAACGGTGGTCTCGAGGGTGGCGTCGTCGTCGAGAAGGTCCGCAACCTGCAGATCGGCTGGGGCCTGAACGCCGCGACCGGCGAGTACGTCGACATGATCGCCGAGGGCATCATCGACCCGGCGAAGGTCACGCGCTCCGCGCTGCAGAACGCCGCGTCGATCGCCGCGCTGTTCCTGACGACCGAGGCCGTCATCGCCGACAAGCCCGAGAAGGCCGGTGCCCCCGCGGGCGGCGGCATGCCGGGTGGTGACATGGACTTCTGATCGGCCCCTGGCTGATCGGCTGTTCTCGAACGAGGGCGGCACCCCCGCGGGGGTGCCGCCCTCGGGCGTTCACGGACCTCCGTCAGACACCCGCTGGAGCTGCTTGAGGAAGTACACGTCCTCGTGGCCGCCCGGGAAGCCCGGCACCCGGGCCGTCTCCACATAGCCGTGCCGGGCGTAGAAAGCCGGCGCCTGGAAGGTGAAGGACGAGACCAGGATGCTCGCGCAGCCCCGGCGGCGCGCCTCCGCCTCCGCCGCGGCCAGCAGCCTGCCGCCCCAGCCGCCGCCCCGGCTGTCCTCCCGTACCCAGGTCATCCCGATGCCCGCCCGGTCGCCCCAGCTCCAGCCGCTCAGTCCGGCGACGAGCGCGCCGTCCGCGTCCGTGATCCGCACGGTGAACTCGGACTGCTCCTGTCCCGGCGTCGCCGCCTGGTTGAAGGCGTCCAGCTCCTTGCTCAGCCGCTCGTCGAGTCCGGCATCCGGACCCCCTGTGATGATCTCCACCCCGTTGTCGTCCATCCGGCCATTCTGAGGTTGACTACCGGTATGACGGAACCGTTCATCAAGATCTGCGGGCTGCGCACCGCGCAGGACGTCGACGTGGCCGTCGGCGCCGGAGCCCGGGCCGTCGGCTTCGTCTTCGCCCCCGGCAGCCCCCGTACCGTCGACGCCGCCACCGCGCGCGCACTGGCCGCACGGGTGCCCGACGGGGTGCTCACCGTCGGGGTGTACCGCGGCCAGCCGCTCGACGAGGTGCGGCGGCTCACCGAGGAGAGCGGGGTGCGCGCCGTACAGCTCCACGGGGACGAAGGACCGGAGTACTACGAGGAACTGCGCGCGCCCGGCCGGACCCTGATCCGGGCCACCGCGCGTCAGGTCGCGCGCTGCGGGGAACTCGGCGAGGACCTGCTGCTGCTCGACGCCCCCGACCCCGGCTCCGGCATGCCGTGGAACTGGGGCTCCGCGGAGTTCACCCCGCCCGAAGGGCGCTGGCTGCTCGCGGGCGGGCTCACCCCGGCCAACGTCCGCGAAGCCGTCGAGACCACCGGCGCCTGGGGCGTGGACGTCTCCAGCGGAGTGGAGCGGGAGCGCGGGGTGAAGTCCCCGGAGCTGATCCGCGCCTTCATCGAGGCCGCCCGCGGAACGGCAACGGCACCCACTGCTCGCTGAGCGTGTTCATGTGATTACTCCGAGCGAGAACGCGTGCGTGACCCGCGCCGGCCGGGGCAGAACGTCCCCATGGTCACGGACACGCTCGCCTGGCTGCGGCGCCTGACGCGCCGCCTCGCCCCGGGCGGTGGGGACGATCGCGGACCGCTGCTGCCCGCGCCCCGCCGCACCCCCGTCTTCACCGCCGACTTCGCCTCCACCACCCAATGGGTCGCCGGCCGTTCCTGGGCCTATCCCGACGGCGGCCCCACCAACCCGGGCGACAACAAGCTCGACCACCTCGTCGCCGACCCCGCCTACGGCCGCGGCGGCGTCTTCCGGGCGACGCCCCGCCCCGACGGGAACTGGGACACCGGCCTGCTCACCACCGAGGGCAGCGACGAGGAGTTCGCGCTGCGCACCGGCGACGTGCTGGAGGCGCGGGTCAAACTGCCCGTGGAGGTGGGGGCCTGGCCCGCGATCTGGACCTGGCGGGACGGCGGCCAGGAGATCGACGTCTTCGAGTACCACCCCGACAACCCCGACCTGCTGGAGTTCTCGAACCACGTCCGCGAGGGCCACCGCTACCACCGCGACCCGTCGGTCCGGCCAGGGGCCTGGGTCGACCTCAAGGTCGAGTTCGGCAGGAACTCGGTCGTCTGGTGGGTCAACGGCGCCCGCGTGTACGCCGACCGCAAGGGCGTGGGCCGGTCCTGGTGGGCGTACCTCATCGTGAACCTGTCCGTGTCGGCGGGCCGCTACCACCCGGCACCCGGCCCGGGCGTGACGGAAATGGCCTACGAGGTCTCGCGGCTGCGCGTGTACCGGCGCTGAACCCGGCCGCGCCGACACAGGCCTTCGGGCCCGCCCGGAGTGGACCAACGTCCCTGTCCAGGGGCCTTCCGCCTCGGAAGACTTCGGGGATGGACACCCTCGACTCCCTGATCGTCACGGTCAACGACCACTTCTGGACGTACCTGCTGATCCCGCTGGTGGTGGGAGCCGGCCTCTACTTCACGATCCGGTCCCGGGGTGCCCAGCTGCGCCTGCTCCCGGAGATGTTCCGGGTGGTGAAGGAGAAGACCCCGCCGCGCGCCGACGGACGCAAGCAGGTGTCGTCGTTCGGCGCGTTCACCATCTCCGCGGCCGCCCGGGTCGGCACCGGCAACATCGCCGGTGTGGCCACCGCCATCACCCTGGGCGGCGCGGGCGCCGTCTTCTGGATGTGGATGATGGCGCTCATCGGTGCGGCCTCCGCCTTCGTGGAGTCGGCGCTCGCCCAGCTGTACAAGGTCCGGGACGCGAGCGGCGCATACCGGGGCGGCCCCGCCTATTACATGCAGCGCGCGCTCGGCAAGCGCTGGCTCGGCGTGCTGTTCGCGGTGACGATCACCGTCACCTTCGGCTTCGTCTTCAACGCCGTGCAGGCCAACACGATCACGGCCGTGGCGGGCGGATCGCTCCCGGAGACGGGCTCGGAGTGGTTCGGGCCGGCGACGGGCGTGCTGCTCGCCGCGCTGCTGGGGCTGGCGGTCTTCGGCGGGGTCAAGCGGATCGCCTCGGTGACCACCGTCCTGGTCCCGGTGATGGCCGTGGTCTACCTGCTGCTGGGCGCGGCGGTCGTGCTGCTGAACGTCACGGAGCTGCCCCGGGTCCTCGCGGACATCGTGGGCGGCGCCTTCGGATGGCGCGAGCTGGCGGCCGGCGGCGTCGGCGCGGCGATCCAGCAGGGCATCCGGCGCGGCATGTTCTCCAACGAGGCGGGCCTCGGCTCGGCCCCGAACGCGGGCGCGGCGGCCGAGGTCTCGCACCCGGTCAAGCAGGGCCTCGTCCAGGCCCTGGGCGTCTTCTTCGACACGCTGCTCGTGTGCACGATGACCGCCTTCATCGTGCTCGTCACCAGCCCGGAACTCGCCGGACGGCAGGGCGCGGACCTCACGCAGACCGCGCTCGGCGACACGCTCGGCGGCTGGGCGGGGCACGTGCTGACGGTCGTCGTCTTCATGCTCGCCTTCAGCAGCATGATCGGGAACTACTACTACGGCGAGACCAACATCCAGTTCATCACCCGCAGGCGGTGGGTGCTGCCCGGCTACCGCGCGCTGGTCCTGGCGGCGGTCGTGCTCGGCTCGCTGGGCTCGGTGTCGGTGGTGTGGAACCTCGCGGACGTCTTCATGGGCTTCATGGCGCTGGTCAACCTGCTCGCGATCCTCCCGCTGTCGGCGATCGCCTTCCGGCTGCTCGACGACTACCTCGCCCAGCGCCGGGCGGGTCTGGACCCGGTGTTCACCCGCGACCGGATCCCGGGCCTGCGCGGGGTCCAGTGCTGGGACCCGGTCCGCACGACGGTCCGGGCCCCGGCGGGCGGCGGCCGGTAGGACCGCGGCGGTCACGCGGTCACGCCGTCACGCCGTCACGCCGTCCGACGGACGGGCCGCCGGGCGGTCCGGCGGGCCGTCCGTCAGGCCGCCCGCCAGACCGTCATATCGGCGGAGATCCAGTCGGGCAGGCCCTTCAGCCGTACGACCGACTTGATCTGGATCACCAGCAGCGCGATGTCCCCCGAGGGGTGCCGGACGCAGATCTCGGTGCCGGGAGCCGTCGCGGCCAGCGGGAGCGTGTGCTGCGTGCTCGCCTTGGTGAGGAGGCCGCAGTTCTCGAGGCTGCCGCTGCCGGGAGGGGCGTACAGCATCGTGAACACGCTCGCGTCGCTCACCAGATCGCACTGGGTCTTCCCGCACTCCATGCGGATGTCCCCCGCGCGGTCGTCGCGCTTGACCGGCTCCTTGATGCCGATCGAGTTCTCCTCGCCCAGCCGCACCATCGGATACGGGTGGGGCGCGGGCGGCTTGGTCGGCGTGGGCGAGGTTCTGGGCGTGCCCGACGCGGATCCGGAGGCTCCGGACGCGCCGGACGCCTTGCCGCCACTGCTCGCCGGTCCGGGGGACCTGTCCGCGGCCGCCTCCCGTGCGCGCACCCGGTCCGCCGCGTCCATGACCGTCCAGGCCAGGCCCATCACCAGGAGGGCCGAGGCCGTCACCACGGAGATGGCGGTCAGCGCGGTACGCCGCCTGCGCCTGCGCTGTTCCTCCGGGGTGAGGGGCGCCGTGGGCGCCGGCTTCCAGTCCATATGCCCGGGAGCCGGCGGATGCGGGGCCGCCGGATGCGGGGTCAGCGACCGGGTGTGGACCGAAGTGGGCTGCGGGACCGGAGCCGGGACCACCACCTCCGGTCCCGCCACCTCCCGCCAGACGGCCGGTCCGCCGCCCGCGTCGGCGTCCTTGCCGAGCCGCTGCCGGCACGCCGCCACGATCTCCGCCGGGGTGGCCCGGTCCGCCGGGTCGGCGGCCAGGCACAGGGCGATCAGCGGGCGCAGCGACTCCGGGAGCCGGGACAGGTCCGGCTCGGAGTGGACGATCCGGAACAGCACGCTCATGGAGGGCCCGTCCCCGTACAGCGGCTCGCCCAGCGCGGCGAACGCCGCGGTCTGGCCCAGCGCGAACACGTCGCTTGCCGTCGTCACCTCGCCCGCCTGGGCCTGCTCGGGGGACATGTACTGGGGCGTGCCGATGGCCGTGCCGGTGGCGGTGCCCATGCTGGTGTCGGAGGCCAGCGAGATGCCGAAGTCGATGACGCGCGGCCCGTCGGCGGCCAGCAGTACGTTCGACGGCTTCAGGTCCCGGTGCACGATGCCCGCACCGTGGATGTTCTGCAGCGCCTCCGCCACGCCCGCCATCAGCCACAGCACCGCGGGCACCGGCAGCGGTCCGCGGCGGGCCACGGCCTCCGACAGCGAGGGCCCCGGCACGTACAGGGTGGCCAGCCAGGGCGGCGTCCCGTCCGCCTCGGCGTCGATCAGCTCGGCGGTGTACGCCCCGCGCACCCGGCGGGCCGCCTCCACCTCCCGGCGGAACCGCCGCCGGAACGCCGGGTCCTCGGCCAGTTCCGGCCGCACCACCTTGATGGCCACCGGGCGTCCGCCCTGGGTGTGGGACAGGTAGACCCGGCCCATGCCGCCCGCGCCGATCCGGGCCGCGAGCCGGTAGCCGGCCACGGCCGGTGGATCGTCCGCCCGCAGCGGCTGGAACACCTCGGTCGCGCTGTTCATCGTCTCCCCCCGGTCCCCGATCAACCGGTGGGTTGATCGGCTTCACCCTAAGCGGCTGGCAGGACCGGGGATTTGCCGGGGAGACGGCCTGGTCAGGCGGGGGCGCCGAAGGAGGATCCCTGCCCGTCCGCCTCGACCGACTCCACGACGGCGGTCGCCCGCAGGGCGTCGACCTGCTCGGGGGAGAGCTTGGCGGCGAAGCCGTTCAGGGTGCTGCGGTAGACGTACAGCGGGGTGATCCCGTGCTGCTCGGCGACTTCGGCCGGGTCGAGACCGGGGTACACGGTGACGATGTACGTGGGGTGGTCGGCGGCGGCCGCGCGGGGCACGGGCCCGGACGCGGAGACGGACACGGCGAGGCCGGCGGCGGCCGCGGACACGGGCAGGGAGACGGCGACCGCGGCCAGTACGGCGACGGCGACGGGCAGGGATCGGCTCAGACGGTTGCGCATGGGGTGAGGGCATCACGGCCGGAGGGGCCGGTCAACGAGGTCCGGGGGTGAGGCGGGGTCACGGGCGGTGCACCGGGCGTGCGCTCGCTGGTGTGGGGGCGGACCGGACGGGTGATCTTGCCGGGGCGGTGACGGGCCGGGCGGCCGGGGCGCGTCCTTGACGCCGCAGGAGGACAACCCTTTCTGCTGCTCGTACGACGTGTGTGCGCGGACGGGTGCACCGCACGATCGGCCGGGTAGGCCGGTGGTTCAACCCGCGTGTAGGTGGCACCGATGCAACTGAGGGCCGCCCCCGGGAGCACGTGTTGCCGCGGGGGCGGCTCACCCATGCCGACCTTCCACCCCGTCAGGGAGTACTTTCATGCGCCTGCTCGCACGTGTGGCCACCGCCGCCCTCATCGCCCTCGTACCGGCGGCGGCCGGTACGGCCTTCGCCGCGGCCCCCGAGCCGACCCCGGCGCCGCTGCTCAAGGCCGAGAATCCGGTGCCCGGCCAGTACATCGTGACGCTGGAGAAGGGCCAGGACGCGGCGGCGGTCGCGAAGAGGCTGGGGGTGAAGCCGACGTTCGTGTACACGAAGGCCATGAGCGGCTTCGCGGTCCCGCTGACCCCGCTCCAGCTGACGCTCGTCCGCAACGCCCTGGGCGTGAAGTCGGTCGAGGAGGACGCCGAGGTGCAGTCGGTGCCGAGGAAGAGCTCCGCGTCGGCGACGCGGGCACCCTCGAACTCGTGGGGCCAGGACCGGATCGACCAGAAGGAACTGCCGCTCGACAACACCTACACCCCGGAGGGCAATGGCGCCGGGGTGAACGTGTACGTCGTCGACACCGGCATCGAATACGCGCACGACGAGTTCGGAGGCCGCGCTACCTTCGGCTTCGACGCCGTCAACGACGGCCGAAACGGTGCGGACTGCAACGGGCACGGCACGCACGTGGCGGGCACGGTGGCGGGCAAGACGTACGGGGTCGCGAAGAAGGCGAACCTGGTCAGCGTGCGCGTCCTCGGCTGCGACGGCAAGGGGGAGTACTCGGGGATCATCGCCGGTCTCGACTGGGTGGCCAAGAACGCCAAGCAGCCGGCCGTTCTGAACGCCTCCCTGGGCGGCGACAAGTCGGAGGCGGTCAACAACGCCGCGAACGCCGTGACGGACGCGGGTGTCCTCCCGGTCATCGCGGCGGGCAACTCCTCGGTCGACGCGTGCTCCGTCTCCCCGGCTTCCGCGAGCAGGGTGGTGTCGGTGGCGGCGTCCAACCGGTACGACGAGGAGACCGACTTCAGCAACTACGGCACGTGTGTCTCCCTGTACGCACCCGGCCAGGCCATCGTCTCCGCGAAGCTCGGCGGCGGCTCCGTAGCCCAGGACGGCACCTCCATGGCCGCCCCGCACGTCGCCGGTGTCGCCGCGCTCTACAAGGCCAAGAACCCCGACGCGGCCCCGGGGGACATCGCCGAGTTCCTGGACAGCGAGTCCACCAAGGACGTCCTGACCAGCGTCAGCAAGACCAGCCCGAACCAGCTCCTGTACACCGGCGGCCTCTGAACACCCGTCGGGTCACGTCCCCCATACGAATGAACTTGTCGGGGCCGTGCCTTCGGGGCGCGGCCCCGGAGAACAGCCGGGAATGATCCTTTCCGCAGCGCCCGGGGCGGCTCCCCGCAGGGTTCCCGGCCGATCGGCCAGGCGGAGGCGGGCGGCTCAAGTCTTCTCCGGGAGGAACCCGATGAAGGAGGGGGCCGCTTCCGGGACACCTCTCCTCGCTGACGGACGCGGCTCATCCACGCTGGTCCACACGCACTCCAGGGAGTTCCCTCCATGCGTCTGCTCGCCGCGCGCCTCACCGCCGCCGCCGTCATCGCACTGACCCCCGTGGCGGCCGGTACGGCCACCGCCGCCGCCCCGGAGCCGACCCCGGCGCCGCTGGTCACCGCCGCGAACGCCATCACCGACAGCTACATCGTCGCCCTCGCCAAGGGGGTCGACCCGGTGAGGTTCGCGGAGGAGGCCGGGGTGAAGCCGAAGTTCACCTACCGCGCCGCGTTCAACGGGTTCGCCGCCACGCTCACCGGGCAGCAGCTCAAGGCCGTCCGCCATACGTACGGCGTGCTGGCGGTGGCACAGGACGCGCAGATCTCCGCCCCGCCGGTACCCGCGAGCGGGGTCACGACCAAGGCGCCGGCGAACTCCTGGGGGCTGGACCGGATCGACCAGAACCGCCTGCCGCTCGACAACGAGTACAGCCCCAACACCAGCGGCCAGGGCGTGACCGCGTACATCCTCGACAGCGGCATCGAATACCGGCACGCCGAGTTCCTCGAGCGCAACGGGACGACCCGCGCGGTGTTCGGCTTCGACGCGATCGGTGACGGCCGCAACGGCGCCGACTGCAACGGCCACGGCACGCACGTCGCCGGCACGGTCGGCGGTACGAACGTCGGTGTGGCGCACAAGGTGACCCTGGTCAGTGTCCGGGTCCTCGGATGCGACGGCAGGGGCCCCTGGTCGGGGATCATCGCGGGCCTGGACTGGGTGGCGACGAACGCCCGGCAGCCGGCCGTTCTGAACGCCTCGGTGGGTGGGGACCGGTACGAGCCGGTCAACACCGCCACCACCGCGCTGTTCGACCGGGGCGTCCTGCCGGTCGTCGCGGCGGGCAACGACGACAGGGACGCCCGTCTGGCCTCGCCCGCCTCCACCCCGAACGCGGTGACGGTCGGCGCGACCAACCGCTTCGACCAGGAGACCGACTTCTCCAACTGGGGTGAGCTCCTCGACCTCTACGCCCCCGGCCAGGACATCCTCTCGGCGAAGCTGGGCGGCGGCCTCGTGTCGATGAACGGCACCTCCATGGCCGCCCCGCACGTCACCGGAGTGGCAGCCCTCTACAAGGCGGCGCACCCCAATGCCCGCCCGGCGGAGGTGGCGAACTTCCTCAGGAACGAGGCCACCGAGGACGTCGTGCAGAACCTCAGCGACAACAGCCCCGACAAGCTCCTGTTCACGAGCGGTCTCTGACCTCGGACCTCGGACCCAGGATCGGTCAGAGCGCCGCGAGGAAGGTCGCCCAGGCCCGTGCGTGGAACACCACGTGCGGGCCTTCGGGCTGCTTGGAGTCCCTTACGGGGACGAGGTGGGGGTGGCCGTCGGCTACTTCGAGGCAGTTGCCGCCGTCGCCGCCGCTGTAGGTGGACTTTCGCCAGGTGCCCATCTCGACGCAGTCGCCGCCGTCGCCTGCGCTATAGCTGGACTTGTGCCAAGTAGCCGCCGACAGGTCATATTCAGGCATGTTCATCATGTGAATAATCCTCCGCCGTGGACTCGATCAAGGCCAGCGATTGTGTGGGCGACAGTGCGCTGGCCGTGAGGAGATCGTAGGTCAGGGTGTGGTGGGCGACCGTGGCCGGATCGTCCAGCAGCCGGCCGGTTCCCATGCCTGTGACGTAGGCGAGTGGGGGAGCGTCTTCGAAGGACATCAGTTTGATGGTCCCAGCGAGCGCAGCGTGTGCGCCTGCACTGAACGGAACCACCTGAACGATGATCCGCCGGGCTCGGATCAGGGTCACGATGTGGCCTAGGGCCTCGGCCATCACCGCTGGCCCACCCACCACCCGTCGTAGCACCGCCTCGTCGAGGACTGCCCACAACAGGGGCGTTGTTGGATCCGTGAGCAGGGCCGTGCGAGCGAGCCGGTTCGCGATGAGGTCGTCGATGACCTCCGCCGTCGCGGTCGGCTGGTACGCGAGGAACACCTCGCGCGCGTAGGCCTCGGTCTGCAAGAGACCCGGAATGATCAGCGGCGCGAACTCGCGGATGGCTGTCGCCAGCGCCTCCGCCTCGGCGGCCTCCGTGAAGTGGTCGGGGTACTTGGACTTGGCCCCCGCATCGCAGTTGCGGACGAAGAAGCCGTCGGTCTTCAGGATCTCGTCTATCGCGTGGGCGAGTTCGAGCGTGATCCGGCGGGTGCCCGCCTCCATCTGGCCGACGTACGAGCCGCTCACGAAGAGCTTCTCCCCCAGGGCGAGCTGACTGAGGCCGGCCCGCTCGCGGGCGACGCGCAGCTCGGTGCCGAGCATCGCGCGGGGTGAGGTGGAGGGGTCGAGTTTCTTTCGTGGCATGACAACTCCCGGTCCAACAGGTGCGGTTGCTGGGTGCCCGTTATTGAAAGGCTAGCGAGCCCGTCGCCACTCTGAGTACAGAAACCGAGCACTCAGAGTAGAAAGGTGACATGTCATGGTGATGACGGCGAAGGAGCGCATGCTCGCGGTCGAGGAGGCCGTGCGGCAGTTGAAGGGGGCGCTGGACGGGGTGGGGGTGGTGTTCCCCTCGCTGGGCGTCGAGCAGGTCTCCGCGGCCGGTACGTACGGGCTGCCGCTGGTCGACCTCGGCCGCTGCAACGTCGACACCGCGCTCCGGCTGGCCGCCGTACTGCACGAGCGGGGCCGTGCGTGAGCGAGGCGGTGGAGGCCGCGGAGTTCGGCTTCGAGCTCGGGTGGAAGCTCGCGGCCTTGGAGGCCGCGCTTGTCAGTGGTGGGTGGAAGCGCAGGGGTACGGGACTTTCCGTGCGGGTGGAACGCGACGAGGCCGGCGGCGGGTTGTGGACCGCCGTCGGGGACGACGGGGTCCGGCGCGAGTCGCGGTCCGCCGGGACGGCGGACGAGGCGGCGGCGCTGGTGCGGGAGGCCTTCGGGCTGACGGCGTGGCGGCCGCCGCCGCCCCCGGCGCCCGGGCGGCAGCGGTTCACGCTGGTCCACTGTCCGGTCGGGGACCGTCCGGGGTTCGACGATCCCCGGTACGAGGGACTCAGGGCGGGGCCGCCGGAGGGGTGCGCGGTCGAGGACGTCGGCGGGTACCTCGGGCTCCGCTGCGAGCGGCCGGGCGCGCGGTTGCTGGACGCCGTGGCGGACACCTGCCGGGAGGTCCGCGAGGAGCACGGGCTGCTGATGACCGACCTCGGCATCGAGAAGCTGTGGGAGTGGTCGCAGGACGGTACGGACGGCTGGGGCGCGGAGATCGTGGGCCAGCTGCTGCTGATGGCCGCCGAGCGCGGCCCGAAGCTCGGCTACACCATCGACGACCTGGTGCGGTTCCTGCGCGGCGCGGTTGGTTGAGCCGGTTCGGGCGGCTCGCCCGCTCGTGTGCCCCGGACCGTTGTCGGGCGGCCCATTCAGATGTGCGTCACCTCTACTGAGAGTAGAGTCGGGCCATGGCTGATGAAACGAGCATCAAGGTGAGCGAGGCGACCCGTAACCGCCTGGCCCTCCTGGCGGCCGAACAGGGCACCACGATCCGCGGACTGGTCGAGGAACTCGCCGAGGGCCGCCCGACCCACGCCGAGTACGAGGAGCGGGCTGCCCGGGCACGCGCCGAGCTCGCCTCGCTCCTGGGGACCGTGCCCAGTCCGGAGGCGGAGACGAAAGCGCGTGCCCTGCTGGAGCGCTTGGGCGCCACGCAGGACTCGGCGGCCGCGTAGTGGGCGCGATCGCGGTGGTCCTGGACCATACGGCCGCCGCCGCCCTGCACGATCCGAAGGACCCGTTCAACGAGGCCGTTGCCGCGTTCTACGTACAGGCCTCCGGAGGCCTCGGCACGCTCTTCGCCCCGGTCCTGTCGCTGGCGGCGGCCGACCGTGAGCGCCCCGGGGTGCTCGCGTACGTCAATGGCCTGCGGTTCATCGAGATCGAGCCCTTCGACGTCCCTGCGGCGTTCACCGCGACCGAGCTGGTGTACGCGGGGCACTCCTGGGCAGCTGCTCACGCCGTTCACGCGGCCCGGCCCTCCGCGGCGTATCCCACCGGCCGCTACCTGCTCACCCTGACACCAGAGGCGTACGAAGGCACCGGGGTCCAAGCGGTCCATCCCGACCGGTAGCGGCCGACGCCCGGGCGGGGTCAGGTCAGGGCCGGTTCCCTGGTGGGGGTCTGGTCGGGGGTCTGGGGCGGGGTCGGGTCGGTGTTCAGGTCGGTCAGCATCTGGCGGGTGAAGCCGAAGAAGTACGTGGCGAGGAAGCCCACCAGGTAGCCGACGACCAGGCCGCCCGCGTAGATGGCCAGGGTCGCGCCCCAGCCCGAGGTGCCGCCCAGCAGGGGGAACAGGGCCCAGCCCGAGGGGCCGATGGCCGTGGAGCCGAACGCGACGCCGAGCTGGTTGAACAGGCCGACGAAGGCCCCGCCCGCCGCGCCGCCGATGCAGGCGGTGACGAACGGGCGGCCGAGGGGCAGCGAGACCCCGTAGATCAGCGGCTCGCCCACGCCCAGGAAGCCGGCCGGGAGCGCGGACTTGATGGTGGTGCGCAGCGAGCCGTTGCGCGGAAGGCGGTAGTAGACGGCGATGGCCGCTCCGACCTGGCCCGCGCCCGCCATGGCGAGGATGGGCAGCAGGACCGTGTAGCCGGACTGTTCGATGAGGGTGGTGTGGATGGGGATGAGGGCCTGGTGCAGGCCCAGCATGACGAGCGGGAGGAAGAGTCCGCCGAGGACCAGGCCCGCGAAGGCGCCGCCGGTGGCGAGCAGCCAGTTGGCGAACGTACCGATGGCCGCCGAGGCCTCACCGGCGAGGAACATCAGGCCGAAGATGGTGGCCAGGCCCGAGATCAGGACGGTCAGGGTGGGGGTGACCAGCACGTCCAGCGCCTCCGGCACCCACCGGCGGCACCACTTCTCGACGTAGACCGCGAGCACGGCCGCGGCGAGCGCGCCGAGGACGCCGCCCTGGCCGGGCTTGAGCTCCATCCCGAAGGCGGTGATCTTCGCGACGCCGGGGAAGACGATGATCGCGGCGACCGCGCCGCCCAGGATCGGCGTGCCGCCGAACTCCTTGGCGGTGTTGTAGCCGACGAAGACGGCGATCAGCGACATGAAGCCGGAGGCCATCGCGGCCAGCGCCGGGACGATGCCGGGCAGCCAGCCCGCGTTCGTCAGCACGCCGTTCAGCCCGGCGATGATGCCGCAGCCGATGAGGGCGGGGATCAGCGGGACGAAGATGTTCGCGATGCGCCGCAGGAAGAGCTTGAAGGGCGTCGCGTTGCGGGCCTTCTGCTCCGCCTTCAGCGCGGCTCCCTGCGCGGCCAGTTCGTCCGCCGTGACCGGGTGCGCGGCGGGCCCGGAGCGGCCCTCCGCGACCAGTGCCTCGAACTCGGGGGTGACGCGGGCGACCGTACCCGGGCCCAGCACGATCTGGTACGTGTCGTCCTCGACCACGCCCAGGACCGCGGGCAGCGCGCGCAGGGCCTCGTCGTCGACCAGCGAGCGGTCCAGCAGGCCGATGCGCAGCCGGGTCATGCAGTGCGCGATGGACGCGATGTTGTCCGGGCCGCCGACCAGAGGAAGGATCGCGGCGGCTGTGGCGCGGTTCTTGTCAGTGGACATGTGCAGGTCGCCTTGCTGTTCGGGAGGGGGCAACGGGGACAGCGGGGTTCAGCGGGTGAAGCGGGCTCAGCGGGGCTGGAGCGGCTCAGGAGGTCGGGGCTTCGGCTTCGGCCAGGGCCGCGCGGAGGTGGCCCCCGGAGGCGGCGAGCAGCTCGGCGGCGCGCGGGCCGTCGACGCCGCCGAGGACGACGAGGATGGCGTGCTTGACCTCGCCGCCGGTCGCGGTCAGGGCCGCCTCGATCTCCGCGTCGGGCGCGCCGGTGGCCAGCGCCACGATGCGGCGGGCGCGGGCGCGCAGCTTCTCGTTCGAGGAGCGCATGTCGACCATCAGGTTCCCGTACGTCTTCCCGAGCCGGATCATCGTGATCGTCGAGATGAGGTTGAGGACGAGTTTCTGCGCGGTGCCCGCCTTCAGGCGGGTGGAGCCGGTGAGCAGTTCGGGGCCGACGACGACCTCGATGCCGTGGTCGGCGGCCGCGGCGAGCGCGGAGCCCGCGTTGCAGGACAGTCCGACGGTGAGCGCGCCGCGGGTACGGGCGAACTCGACGGCGCCGATCGCGTACGGGGTGCGGCCGGAAGCGGAGATGCCGATGACGGTGTCCTCGGCGGTCAGCGCGAGGGCGGTGAGGTCCTCGGCGGCCAGCTCCTTGGAGTCCTCGGCGCCTTCCACGGCCTTGACCATGGCGGAGGGGCCGCCCGCGATGAGGCCGACGACGTCGGCCGGGTCGGTGTTGAAGGTGGGCGGGCACTCGCTGGCGTCCAGGACGCCCATCCGGCCCGCCGTCCCGGCGCCCGCGTAGATCAGGCGGCCGCCCCGGGCCATGCGTGCGGCGATCGCGTCGATGGCGTCGGCGATCAGCGGCAGCCGCGCGGCGACGGCGGCCGGGACGGTGGCGTCTTCGGCGTTCATCGTGCGGGCGATCTCGAGGGTGGACAGCTGGTCGATCTCGGCCAGTTCGGGGCGGAAGGCCTCGGTGGTCAGCGTCTCCAGCTGGGCGCGGAGTTCGGCGTACGCGGTCATGGGCGGGGCTCCTGGTGGTGCGGGGGCTGTCGGCGGGGCGGTGTCGGCGGGCGGTGTCAGCGGGCGGTGTGGCGGTGGGCGAGGGCCTCGTACGAGGCGGCGAGGGCCGGGGCGGCGGTCTCGTACGTCTGCTGCGCCACGCCGACGAAGAGGCAGTCGACGACGAGGAGCTGGCTGGTGCGGCTGGACATGGCGGCCGGGCGCAGCTGGGTCTCGCGGGCGGCGGAGGTGGTCAGGACCACGTCGGAGTAGTGCGCGACGGGGGCGTTCGGGCGGCCGGTGAGGGCGACGGTGGTGGCGCCGCGCTCGAAGGCCGTGCGGAGGGGTTCGATCACGTCGCCGGTGGAGCCGGAGTGGGTGATCGCGACGGCCACGTCGCCGGGGCGCAGCTGGACGGCGTTGGTGACGGCGAGGTGGGGGTCGCTGTGGGCGTGCGCGATCAGGCCGATGCGCAGCAGCTTCTGGGCGAGGTCCTGGCCGACGAGCGCGGAGGCGCCGATGCCGTAGATGTCGATGCGCCGGGCGGTCGCGAGGGCGGTGACGGCGGCGGCGAGCTGGGCCAGGTCGAGTCCGGCGGCGGTGTCGGCGAGGGTCTGCGCCTCCTCGTGGGCGAGCTTGGCGACGACATCGGCGAGGGGGTCGTCGACCGCTATGTCGACGGTGACGGCGGGTGCGGCCCCGGACTCCTGCTGCGCGGCGAGGGCGGCCAGCGCGAGGCGCAGGTCGCGGTATCCGGGGTAGCCGAGGAGACGGGCGGTGCGCACGACGGTGGCCTCGCTGGTGCCGGTGCGGGCGGCGAGGGCGGAGACGGTGAGCCGGGCGCAGCCGGCGGGGTCGGCGGCGACGGTTTCGGCCACGGCCTGCATGGACCGCGTCATCGAGGGCCCGAGCCCGCGCACCCGGGCCCGCAGCGCGGAGGCCGACGGGGCCGGCGCGAGCGGGGCGCCGGCCGCGACCCGTGCGGGCCGGGCTCCGTCGCCGGTGGCGTCCGTCTCCGCTCCGGACGGCACCGGACTGAAAGTTTCTTCCGCATTCTCGCTCACGTCTGAAACTTATTTTCGGCCACGCGAGGCGTCAAGACCCCGAAGGTCATGCCCTGGAAAGGACCTTCGCCACTTGGGCCGTACGGGGTCACAATGGCCCCATGGACCACGCGACCCCCCTGGAACAGGCGCTGCACGTCGCCCGCGCACTTGTGCTCGCCGATCTCGCCGCCGGTGAGGTCGCCGACGTCGATGTCGCCTCCCTCGTCGAGGCCTCGGTCACGCACCGCCGGTGGTGGGTGGAGCAGTGGCCGGAAGGGGTCGGCTACCTCGCCGGACTCGTCGCCCAGGACGTGCAGGACGCCCTGCTGGAGAAGTACGGGCGCTGGCCGCTGTGCCCGGTGTGCGGGCACGGCGATCCGCACGCCCTGGACGTGGAACCGGAACTCGGACCCGACCCCCACTGGGTGTGTTCGGAGGCGGGCGTGCGCGTGGCTGCGGTGGGCGGCCTCGGCCCCGTCCTCCGCCCGTGACCGTCTACATCGACCCGCCCACCTGGCCGGGACACGGACGCATGTGGTCGCACCTGGTCAGCGACGTCTCGTACGAGGAACTGCACGCGTTCGCGGCGGCCATCGGCTGCCCGCCCCGCGCCTTCGAACGGGACCACTACGACGTGCCCTCCTACCGCTACGCGGACGCGGTCCGCGCGGGCGCGGTGGAGATAGGCAGCAAGGAACTCGTCCGCCGCCTCACGGACGCCGGCCTGCGCCGCCCGAAGGGCCGGCCCGCGTAACAGCCGTACCGGTGCGGCCCGGACCGGTCGGCGCCGCTCGGCCCCGGTCAGCCCTGTGCGGCGGGCTGCGGCAGGCCGCTGGTCCGGCCGGTGCCTCCGGAGGCGATCACGCGGGTGGCCGGGGGCGGGGTGCGGCGGTGGAGGCGCAGGGCGATCGCGGTGAGGGCGAGGGCGGTGGCGGTCATGGCCGCGCCCGCCCAGGCGGTGGCGGAGAAGCCGAGGTCCGCGTCGATGACGGTGCCGCCGAGCCAGGGGCCGCCGGTGTTGCCGAGGTTGAAGGCGGCCGTGGTGGTGGCTCCGGCCAGGGTCGGGGCGGCGCCGGCCACGTTGAACATGCGGGCGTTGAGCGCCGGCGCGGTGAAGAAGGCCGAGACGCCGAGCAGGAACGACAGGGCGATCGCCGCGACGGCGGCGGAGGCCAGCAGGGCGAGCGCGGCGAGGAAGACGGTCGAGGCGGTGATGCCCCAGATCATCACGCCGAACAGGTGCGCGTCCGCGATCCGGCCGCCGATGGTGGTGCCGACCAGCGCGCCCACGCCGAAGAGGCCGAGGATCCACGGGACCCAGCCGGAGTCCAGCCCCGCCACGTCCGTGAGCAGCGGTGACAGGTAGCTGAAGGCGCAGAAGACGCCGCCCGCGGCCAGGGCCGTGATGCCGATGGAGAGCCACACCTGGCGGTCGCGGTAGATGCGCAGCTCGCGGCCGAGCGAGGGCTTCTCGGCGGGCAGCGGGATCTTCGGGATCAGGGCCAGGATGCCGGCCAGGGCGATGGCGGAGGCCGCGCCCACCGACCAGAACGCGGAGCGCCAGCCGAGGTGCTCGCCGAGGAAGGCCCCGGCGGGCACGCCGAGGACGTTCGCGATGGACAGGCCGCCGATCATGACGGCCATCGCGCGGGCCCGCTGGTCCTTGTCGACCGTGGCGATGGCCACGGCCGCGCCCACGGCCCAGAAGCCGGCGCAGGCGAGGGCGGAGACCACGCGGGAGGCGAAGAGGAGCTCGTACGAGGGGGCCAGCGCGCCCGCGACCTGCCCGAGGCCGAAGAGGCTGATGAGGAAGACGAGGGTGGTGCGGCGCGGGAGGCGCAGCGTGGCCACGGCCAGCAGCGGTGCCCCGATGACCATGCCGATCGCGAAGGCGGATATGAGCAGGCCCGCCTGCGGGATGGTGACGCCCATGTCCTCGGCGATGGGTGGCAGCAGCCCGGAGAGCATGAACTCGCTGGTGCCGAGTGCGAACACGGACAGGCCGAGGACGTACACGGCTACGGGCATGCGGGGGCGGCTTGCGGCATCAGCGGGCATGACTGTCACCAACCGTGGCGAACACGATCAAATTCCCCGCGGGTCGAGCCGCGCCAGTTCGGCGGCGAGGTTGGCGCGTGCCGGGGCCTCCCAGTGCGCGGTTCCGTACGGGGTGCGGAAGAGCCTCGGCAGGGCGAGGAGCTGGCGGAGCACGCCGGCGCGGCCCGTGGTGAAGGCGTCGTCCGGCACGAACCCGTACTCGTCGCGCACGGCGGCGGCATAGGCGGCGTAGGCCTCGGGCGCGCCGGCCAGGACGGCGAGGTCCGCGTCGCAGAGCGCCTCGCCGTTGGTGTCGCCGGGGGCGGGGTCGTGGGTGACGGTGAGCCGGACGAGCCGGGCCACTTCGGCGGTGCGGGCCGCGTCGACGCCGAGCTCGGGCAGGGCGCGCTCGGCGAGGACGGCGCTGCGTTCCTCGTTCTCGGAGCGGTCGGGGCGGTAGACGGCGTCGTGGAACCAGGCGGCCAGTTCGACGGCGGCGGGGTCGGCGGCGTGCGCCGCCAGTATGTCGATCCGGGCCAGTACGTCGGCCAGGTGCACGGTGGTGTGGTACCTGCGCTGGGGCTCCGCCCAGGCGGTGAGCAGGCGGTCGGCGTAGGGGGCGGGATCCCGGTCGGCGGGGGCGCCGGCGGCGGTGGCGGTGGCCCGGAAACGGATGTGGAGGCGGGCGTGGAGGGCCGCGGCGTCGGTGTGCGGGGTGCCTGTGTCCATGCGCACATTGTGGGGGTGGCGTGATGGTGCTGGTGGAGCGCGGGCGCGGGCCCGTACCCTGGATATTGGACTAGACCTATTTCGTGCAGCTTCTCGAAGGATGGGATCGAATGAGCAACCGTGCGCTCCTGGAGGTGATCGCCCTCGACGTGGAGGACGCGATCGCGGCCCAGGCCGGTGGGGCGGACCGGCTCGAGCTGGTCACCGACATGGCCGCCGACGGGCTCACCCCGCCGCGCGAGACCTTCGCGGCGATCAGGGCGGCGGTCGACATCCCGTTGCGGGTGATGATCCGCAAGACGGACGGCTTCGCGGCGGGCGAGGTCTCCGGACTGGTGGAGGCGGCGCGCGGGCTGCGGGCGGAGGGCGCGGAGGAGTTCGTGCTCGGGTTCCTGAACCCGGACGGCACCCCCGACCTCGCGGCGGTCGAGGCCGTGGTGGCGGAGCTGGGCGGCTGCCGGTGGACCTTCCACCGGGCGATCGACCGCGCGGCGGACCGCGACGGCCTGCGCAAGGCCCTCGCGGACCTGCCCGGCCTGGACACCTACCTGACGGCGGGCTCGGCGGCCGGGGTCGACGAGGGCATGCCGGTGCTGCTCGCGGAGGCCGCGCGGCGGGGCGAGCCGGGGTACGGGGCGCGGATCCTGGTCGGCGGGGGCCTGGCCCTCTCGCACCTGCCGGTGCTGCGCGAGGCCGGGGTCGACGCCTTCCACATCGGCGGCGCGGCCCGCCCGTCCGGCTGGACCCACCCGGTCTCGGCCGAGGCCGTATCGGCCTGGCGCACGGCCCTGGGCTGACCCCGCCCCGGGGTGCCCGCGGGCGAGGCTGGATTTGGCGGGCCAAACCCAGCCTCGCCGGCGTTTTGAGGCGCGGGGGCTCGGGGCAGCGCCCCCGCAACGGCGCCGCAGGTCACGGCGCCCCGGCAGCGCCCCGGTCAGGACAGGGCGGCCGGCAGCGGGGCCGAGTGGAGGGCCGTGAGGCCTGAGACGGCTCGGGTGAGGCAGACGTACAGGCGGCGCAGCCCGGTCCGCTCGTCGGGCTCGCCGTCCACGATCGCGGCGGGCTCGTCCAGGACCACGTAGTCGTACTCCAGACCCTTGGCCAGGGAGGCCGGGACCAGGGTCAGCCGGGACTCCGCCGTCGTCTCCTCGCCGGGGGACAGGTAGGACAGGCCCGCCGCCCGCAGGGCGTCCGCCAGGGCCGGCACGCGCGCGTCCGCCGCGATCAGCCCGATCGACCCCTCGTGCACCAGCGAGGCACGGCAGGCCTCGACCACCGCCGGGACGAGGTCCGCGGCCTCCGCGATCCGCAGCGACCCCGGAGCCTCCCGCACCGAGGACACCGCAGCCAGCCCCGGCGAGATCGACGGCAGCAGCCGCGAGGCGTACGCGATCACCTCGCGCGGTACGCGGAAGCCCGCCGTCAGCTCCTCCACCACCGCCTGCGGCTTCCCGAGGTGCGCCAGCGCCTCGTCCCAGCTGCGCGTGGCCCACGGCGTGGTGCCCTGCGCCAGGTCACCGAGCACCGTGGCCGAACCCGTCGTGCAGCGCCGCCCCACCGCTCGGTACTGCATCGGGGACAGGTCCTGCGCCTCGTCGAGCACGACGTGGCCCAGCGAAGGCGTCCGCTCCACCAGGTCGGTCGCCTCGTCGATCAGCACCAGGTCCGCCGCCGACCACTTCGCCGCTTTCACGCTCCGAAACGGCTTCGGCCACAGCAGCTGCCGCTGCTCCTCCGGCGTCAGCACGTCCGCCGCGTGCAGCGCCAGGAACTCCGGGTCGGACAGCAGCCGCAGCACCAGCTTCGCCGGGTCGACCGGCGGCCAGATCTCCTTGACCGCCGCCTTCACGGCGGCGCCCCGCGCCACCGCGTCCTGTACCCGGTCGTCCGGCGCCTCGCCCGCCTGCTCCATCCGTACGAGCACCGCGTGCGCGATCCGCTGCGGCAGGGCCTCGCGCGCCGCCCCGTAGCGGATGTCGCGCTTCTGCAGCTCCTCGACCATCTCGGCGATCTCGTACGCCGGCACCCGCCAGCGCCGCGAACCGCGCACGACCATCAGCGCCTCGGTGGGCTGCGTGACGTGGGAGGCGACCGCGCGGCGGAGCACCTCCGCCATCCGGGCATCGCCCTTGACCACGGCGGTTTCGGACGCGTCCGTGCCGCGTACCTCCAGGCCGCCGCCGCGCGCCACCAGGTCGTCGACGGTGGCCTGCTTGACCTCCAGCTCGCCCAGGGCGGGCAGGACCTGCTCGATGTAGTGCAGGAAGGAACGGTTCGGCCCGATGACGAGGGTGCCGGTGCGGGCGAGCCGGTCGCGGTGCGCGTAGAGGAGGTACGCGACCCGGTGCAGGCCGACGGCCGTCTTCCCGGTGCCGGGGCCGCCCTGGACGCAGACCGAGCCGGAGAGGCCGGAGCGGACGATCTCGTCCTGCTCGGGCTGGATCGTCGCGACGATGTCCCGCATCGGACCGACGCGCGGGCGCTCGATCTCCTGCTGGAGCAGCTTGCTGACGGCGGCCGCCTCGGAGGGGTCGGACAGGTGCTCGTCCTCGTACGCCGTGAGCTCGCCGCCGGTGTAGCCGAACCGGCGGCGCAGGGCGATGTCCTGCGGGTCGGTCTTGGAAGCCCGGTAGAACGGCTGGGAGACGGGCGCCCGCCAGTCGATGACCATCGGATCGCCGTCGGCGTCGTGGACGTGGCGGCGGCCGATGTAGAACTGCTCGCCCTCCGCGCCCTCGGCGAGGTCCGCGCCGGGTGCGTGCAGGTAGTTCAGGCGGCCGAAGAAGAGGGGGGTGTGGGCGAGGTCGGCGAGGGCCTTGATCCGGTCGTCGATCTGGGCCTGGAGGACGATCGCGTTGACCCAGTTCGCGGTGACGTCGCGGATGTCGAGGGCCTCGACGTCCTCGCGCATGGCGCGGAGCGCGGCACGGGACGCGGTGAGGTGGGCGCGTTCGCGGGCGAGGGGATCGGCACCGGAGCCGGAGCCGGAGCCGGATGCGGGTGTGGATGCGGGTGCGGATGCGGGTGTGGATGCGGGTCGTTCGGACTCGGGGGCGTGCGCGGGCACGGGACTGCCTCCAGCTGGTGGTGAGGACACAGACGGCCCACCGGTTGCCGTGCGGTGGGCGGCTCTCCCCGGTGGTGCTGCGGGAGGCGGCAAGAGCGGAGAGTGTAGCCATCGCGGCGGGGCCGCGCGAACGGATTACGGGGCCGGAAGTCCTTCCGGAAGTCCCGCGTCGCGTCCTTCCGCACGTGCTCGCCCGTGGGTCATCCGAACGGGTGTCATACCCAGGGGTGTGAGACTTTTGGCAGAGCCACTAGGGGGTTCCATGAGCCCGGAGGAGGACACCGGAGGCCCGCAGGTTCCGCCCCCAGGGCGATGCTTCGGCAGGGGCGGAAACGCACCATGGATACATGAGCACCGCAACCTTCACCCCGATCCAGGGCGGCCGCCCTCGCGGCGCCACCGCCATCTCCGACTCCCGGCCGCGCCACGGCGTCGGCGGCATGCTGCGGGCCGCCAAGGTCTTCGCCGCGGCCGCCGTGAGCGTCGTCGTCCTCGGCGAGTACGCCGAGGACGCGGGCGTCATACGCCGCTGAGGCACTCCAGGAGCCGGGTCAGTCGCTCGCGAGCAGCTCGTCGGCGTCCATGATCCGGTAGGCGTAGCCCTGCTCCGCGAGGAACCGCTGGCGGTGCGCCGCGAAGTCCTGGTCGATGGTGTCGCGCGCGACCACCGAGTAGAAGCGCGCCTCGTGGCCGTCCGCCTTCGGACGCAGTACGCGGCCCAGCCGCTGTGCCTCCTCCTGGCGGGAGCCGAAGGTGCCCGACACCTGGATCGCCACCGTCGCCTCGGGCAGGTCGATCGAGAAGTTCGCGACCTTCGACACGACCAGCACGCTGATCTCGCCCTCGCGGAAGGCGTCGAAGAGCTTCTCGCGCTGCGCGTTGGAGGTCTCGCCCTTGATGACCGGCGCGTCCAGGTGCTCGCCCAGCTCGTCGAGCTGGTCGATGTACTGGCCGATGACCAGCGTCTGCTCACCCTGGTGCTTGCGCACCAGCGCCTCGGTGACCTTCCGCTTGGTGGCCGTCGTCGCGCAGAAGCGGTACTTCTCCTCCGTCTCGGCGGTCGCGTAGGCCAGGCGCTCCGACTCCGTCAGATTCACCCGGACCTCGACGCAGTCGGCGGGCGCGATGTAGCCCTGCGCCTCGATCTCCTTCCACGGCGCGTCGAACCGCTTCGGCCCGATGAGCGAGAACACGTCCGACTCGCGGCCGTCCTCGCGTACGAGCGTGGCCGTCAGGCCCAGGCGCCGGCGGGCCTGGAGGTCGGCGGTGAACTTGAACACCGGAGCGGGCAGCAGGTGCACCTCGTCGTAGACGATCAGGCCCCAGTCCCGGGAGTCGAACAGCTCCAGGTGCGGGTAGACGCCCTTCCGCTTGGTCGTCAGGACCTGGTACGTGGCGATCGTGACGGGCCGGATCTCCTTGCGGGTCCCGGAGTACTCGCCGATCTCCTCCTCCGTCAGCGAGGTCCGCTTGACCAGCTCGTGCTTCCACTGACGGGCCGAGACGGTGTTCGTGACCAGGATCAGCGTGGTCGCCTTGGCCTTCGCCATGGCCCCGGCGCCGACCAGCGTCTTGCCCGCGCCGCAGGGCAGCACGACCACACCGGAACCGCCGTGCCAGAACCCCTCCACGGCCTGCTGCTGGTAGGGACGCAGCGCCCAGCCGTCCTCCGCCAGGTCGATCTGGTGCGCCTCGCCGTCGACGTATCCGGCGAGGTCCTCGGCGGGCCAGCCCAGCTTGAGCAGCGTCTGCTTGATCTGCCCGCGCTCCGAGGGGTGCACGGCCACGGTGTCGGCGTCGAGCCGCGCCCCGACGAGCGGGGTGATCCGCTTGGACCGCAGGATCTCCTCCAGCACGGGCCGGTCGGTGCTGGTCAGGACCAGCCCGTGCACGGGGTGCTTGGAGAGGGTGAGCCGGCCGTAGCGGGCCATCGTCTCGGCGACGTCGACGAGCAGCGCGTGCGGGACGGGGTACCGCGAGAACTCGACGAGGGCGTCGACGACCTGCTCGGCGTCGTGCCCGGCGGCGCGGGCGTTCCACAGGCCGAGGGGGGTGATCCGGTAGGTGTGGATGTGCTCGGGAGCACGCTCCAGCTCGGCGAAGGGGGCGATGGCGCGCCGCGCGGCTCCGGCGAGCTCGTGGTCGACCTCGAGGAGGAGTGTCTTGTCGCTCTGGACGATGAGAGGCCCGTTCACGCACGTCCCTTTCCGACATGGGTGGTCCACCCGGGCGCGGGTGGCCAAACCTCCAGTGTGCCGCATCACGGCGCCGGCGGGGCGGTACGGGCCTCCCGCGGTCCCGGCGCGGGGCGCAACGACAGGCCCTAGGCGCCCAGGTGGGGCAACGGACCCGCCGCATACGGGGTTTCCACGGGCAGCAGGGCCCGTGCCGCCGGCTCCTCGCCGGACCGGAGCAGCGAGCGGATCTCCCGGGCCAGCGGGGTGACGTCGCGGACGGCGACCGTCCACGCGTCGGCGTAGGCGCGCGAGGCGGGGCCGGACAGGCCCAGCTGGAGCGAGCGGTACGGCAGCGGGTTCAGGTGCAGGTCGCGCTCCGGGTCCCACTGGACCCGGGCCGATGTCTCGCGCAGGGACCGCTGCCAGGTCGCGCGGTCCTCGTGCACGCCGGGCTCGTAGTGGGACAGGCAGGCCCCGCGGAGCGCCTCGTCGAAGCCGGACCGGGTGATCTCGATCGCCAGCACCGTCTCCTGGTCGGCCTTCGAGGCCCAGCCGCAGCGGTACATCATCCACAGGAACGACGGCTTGATCCACGTCATCCGCTCCCGCTTCCAGGCGGGCGGGAAACGGCCGTCGCGGGCGGCCGGCAGTCCGATGGCCGGGGAGTAGGCCTGGTAGACGGTGATCGTGGTGGCGGTGTGGGCCGCGCGGATCGCCCGCGGCGCGAGGGTGGGCATGGGAGCAGCCTGGCGTGGCGCGGACCCGGCGGCCAGCGGTTTTCGGGCGGTGCGGCGACGCGACCGCCGCCGGGGCTCGCTACACCTGGTCTTCCGCCAGTTCCGCCACGCCCGTGATGCGGTGCAGGGCGTACGTGCGGACCTCGTCCGCCGTGTGGTCGTAGCCGGTGACGAAGCCGCCCTCGACGCGGACCGGGGCGATGACGCGCTGGCTCGCCGCGCCCTCCGCGTTCACGTAGCCGATCCACACCGCCGACCCCGTCAGCGCGGCCGCCTGGACCGTCGCGAGGGTCTCCGCCGCGCTCGTGCGCGGGAGTTCGCCGGGCGAGCCCGATGCCGCGGAGGCCGAGGAGGCGGATGCCGAGGCCGGCTCCTTGCGCACCGCCGTCGCCGCCACGTCGCCCGCGCGGATCGCCCGTACCGCCGCCCCCAGCAGGGTGTCGTCCGGTACCGGCGGCCCGTCCGGCACCGGTACGGGGGCCGAGCGCGCCGGGGTGCGGCGGGCGTCGGCCCGGGACACCAGCACGTCACCGGTCAGGGACTCCGCGGCCGGCGCGTACCCCATGGCCCGCAACCCCTCCAGCAGCGTGGTGGGTTCGGCCTGCGCGGCCAGCACGGTGGGGGCGAGGCGGCGCAGGCCCAGCCCCGCCGAGCGCTTGTCGGCCAGGATCTCGCCGAGCATCGCGTCGTCGTCGCAGCGCACGTACGAGGACGCGGCCCCGACCCGCAGGTGGCCGTGACGGCGGGCCACGTCGTCGATGAGGTAGGCCAGGGGCTGCGGCACCGGGGTGCGGCTGTGTTCCTTGAGGAAGGCGTGCAGGTCGGCGGCGGCGTGCCCGGCGTCCAGGGCCCGGCGCACCGACCCGGGCGTGAACCGGTACACCGTCGCCCCGCCCTTGGACTCCACGTCCGCGAGCACCGCCAGGGTGTCGCCGAGCGGGCGGCGCAGCGGGCCGGGGGCCACCGCCGTCAGGTCGGCCTGGAGCAGGACGTGGTCCACCGGCTCCGGCAGCAGCGGGGCCAGCAGAGGCGCCGGATCGCGCTGCTCCAGCAGGGCCCGGCCGAACGCGCTGAGCGCGCCCCGCCCGGTGACGCCCAGCACCTCGGCCTCGGTCAGCGTCCAGTGCGCGTGCCGGGCGCGCAGGTCGCTCGTACCGCGTACGGGACGCTCCCACGCGAGGCGGTCCAGCAGGGAGTCGGGGGCCGGTGCGCCGCCCTCGGGGAGCGCGGCGAGGAGTTCGAGGACGCGCCGGCGCACCTCGGGGGCGGCGGAGCGGTCCAGGTCGGGGCCGAGCGTGGACAGGGTGCGGCCCTTGCCGTCCTGTTCGCCGATCAGTCCGGAGGTCCGGGTGGCCGGCAGCCAGGCCGCCGCGAGCACCGACCAGCGCTCGGCGGGCGGCAGTTCGCACCAGTCGTCGAAGGCGGGGGTGGGCGCGTAGCGTTCGTCGGCCTCCCCGTCGCTGGCCAGCAGACCGGCCGCGTAGGCGAGTTCGATCCAGAACGCCGCCACCGGCTCGGTGGCGTCCAGCAGGGCCGCGGCCCGCTTCAGGTCCCGTACGGCGAGCCCGCCCGCGCGCAGCACCAGCGGACCGGCGTGCTCCCAGGACTTCACCAGCTCCTCGACGGTGGACAGCGCGGCCAGCGCCTGCCCGGCGGCGTTCGCGTCCACAAGCTGTGGACGGTGCTCGCGGTGCGCGGGCACCGGCGGAGCCGTCGGCGCGGTGTCCCGGTGCGCGAGGCCGCCGCGCAGGTGCAGCGCCACCTCGCGCGGCAGGACCACGGTCCGCGCGGAGGCGGGCAGCAGCAGCCCGCGGTCGCGCAGCCAGCGCACCGGCGCGGTCGGATTGGGGGTCACCTCCCCGTACGGAGGCCCCCACACGAGCCGTCCGAGCACCTGGTGCGCCTCCGCCGGGGCCTCGTCCAGCAGTGCCGACATCCGCCGCGGATCGGTGAACAGCCCGGTCAGTGCCGAGACCGCGGACACCGGGTCGTGGGTGGCGGGCAGCCCGAGGGCCGCCACGATCTCCTGGATCCGGGTCGGCGACATCCCCGACGTGGCCTCGGCGACGGTCGGGCCGAGGCCCGTCGGGGAGGGCCGCTGGGCGGCGGGCGCGAGCAGCTCGCGGGCGGTGCGCACCAGGCGCAGCCGGTCCTCGTCACCCCACACCAGGGCCTGGTCGCGCAGGGTGGCCAGGGCGCCGGGCAGGGCGGCGCGGGCGCCGTTGTCGTGGCCGGTGGTGCCCTCCTGGCCGGTCAGCAGGGATTCCAGCGCCGGGTAGGGGCACGGGTCGGGGGCCACCGCCAGGGCCTCGGCGGTCTGCAGCGCGAAGCGGTCCAGCCGCTCCAGCGCCCGCACCACCGAGGCGCGGGTCCCGGCGCGGGTGGCCAGCTGGGTGACGTCGCCCGGGACCGGGCTGAGCAGGTCCGGGCGGGCGTGCAGCAGTGCGGCGAGCGCCGCGTCGTCGCGGGCGCGCAGCGCCTCGGCGAGGGAGCGCGGGGCGCCCGTCGCGGCGCCCCCTGCGGTGCTTGCCTCGGGCACGGTCGTCGCCTCCTGGTCGCGTCGGCCGGTCAGTCGGCCGGTCCCCATCCGGCCAACGGTATCCGCTGAGCGTGCGGCCGCTCCACGGGCGCACGCGCTACCTTCGGGACAGGCTGTAAGGGAGGAGCCGGGCGTGGGGATCGAAAGCGACCAGTTGGTCTACGAATATCTGAGCCGCGTCGGGGACTTGGCGCATCAACGGCAGCTGTCCTCCGGGGACCGGATGCGGCTGGTGGCGGGGCTGCGGGACGAGATCGACCGTCGGCGCGCCCGGTACGAGCCGGAGACCCCGGCCGCGGTGCGCGGCATCCTGGACCGGCTCGGCACGCCGGAGGAGGTCCTGGACGGCCACGGCGCCGCCGGTCCGGGGGCCGCGCCGGCCGCTCCCGCCCCGGCCGTGCCCGCACAGCGGGGGCCGCGTGGCCGGAAACCGCCGGTGCGGCCGCCGCGGAAGGCGCAGCCGCCGGAGCCGCCGCAGCCGCAGAACGTGCCGCCGCACCTGGCCGGGCTCGACGAACTCGGCCCCTCGGGCGGGTCGGAGCCCGAGTGGTGGCGGCTCAGCCCGGCCGCGTACGGGGCGGGTCCGCAGGTCGACGGTTTCGCGGGCGGCATCGAGTTCCCGGAGCCCGAGGCCGCGCCGGAGCCCGGGTCCGCCGCGGAGCCGGATGATCCGGGGGCGGAGGGCAAGGCCGGGGCGCGGGAATCGGGCGTACGGGGCTTCGTACGGTTCCTGCGCGAGCGGCGGCGGGCGAAGAAGGAGGCGGCGGCGGAGGCGGCCCCGGCCGCGGGGGCGGAGGCCGGCGCCGCCGCCCGTCCCCGGCCGAACGCCTTCCTGCTGCTGGCCGCGGCCGTCCTCCTCGCCGGCGTGGTCACCGGCTACTGGCTGCTGCTCGTCGTGGGCTGGCTGCTCCCGTACGCCTCGCGGGCGCTGGGACCGGCCGAGCGGAAGTGGGCCGTCTTCGGGCCGCCGGGGGTGGTGGCCGCGGGGACGGTGGTGTGGCTGTGGGGCCGGATGAACGAGCGCTGGGGCGAGGCCCTGCCGGAGGACCAGCTGAGCCCCGCCCTGCACGGGATGTGGCCGTGGCTGCTCCGGGCGGCCGGCCTCGCCTCCGTCGCGTACCTGGTGTGGCGGGCGCGTCGGCGGTAGCCGGGCACGGGGGTTCGGGTGCGGCGGCTCGGCCCGCCGCCGATGGCGGGCCGGGCCCGCGCCTTGCGACGCCGTCCCCGGGCCCGGGCCGCGTGCACCGGGTCGGGCTACGGCGCCGGGGCGGCCGGGATGACCAGCGGGGAGCCGGTCACCGGGTCCGGGATGACGATCGATTCGAGGTCGAAGACCTCGCGGACCAGGTCGGCGGTGACCACCGATCCCGGCGGGCCCTCGGCTACCACGCGGCCCGCCTTCATCGCCACCAGGTGGTCCGCGTAGCGCGCCGCCTGGTTCAGGTCGTGCAGGACGGCCACCACCGTCCGGCCCCGGTCCCGGTTCAGCCGCCGGACCAGGTCCAGCACCTCCACCTGGTGGGCGATGTCCAGGAAGGTGGTGGGCTCGTCGAGGAGCAGCAGCCCGGTGTCCTGGGCCAGCGCCATCGCGATCCAGACGCGCTGCCGCTGCCCGCCCGACAGCGCGTCCACCGAACGGTCCGCCAGGTCGGAGACCGAGGTACGGGCCATCGCGTCGACCACGGCCCGTTCGTCCTCCTGCGACCACTGCTGCCACCAGTGCTGGTGCGGCTGCCGGCCCCGCGCCACCAGGTCGGCGACCGTGATCGCCTCCGGGGCCACCGGGGACTGCGGGAGCAGCCCGATGGTCTGCGCGATCTGCCGCGTCGGCAGCGAGGACAGCGCGGCCCCGTCCAGCAGCACCGCGCCCGAGCGCGGTTTCAGCAGCCGGCCGAGCGCCCGCAGTGTCGTGGACTTGCCGCACGCGTTGGGTCCGACGATCACCGTCACCTTGCCGTCGGGGACGGCCAGGTCGAGGTCCTCGACCACCACCCGGTCCTCGTACGCGAGCGTCAGCCGGCGCGCGGAGAGACGGCTCGTCGGGGTCATGCCTTGCCTCCGGTTCGGCTGCGGACGATCAGCCAGATCAGGTACGGGGCGCCCACGGCGGCGGTCAGCACGCCCACCGGGAGCTCGGTCGGGGAGAAGAGCCTGCGCGCGAGGAGGTCGCCGAGCACGACGATGACCGCACCCGTCAGCGCCGAGCACAGCAGCGGGATCTGCGCGGTTCGGGTCATCCGGCGGGCGATCTGCGGTGCGAGCAGCGCCACGAAGTCCACCGGCCCGGCCGCGCCCGTCGCCACCGAGGCCAGGACCACGCCGAGGGCGATGAGCCCGAGCCGGACCCGGCCCAGCCGCACGCCGAGCGCGGTGGCGGTGTCGTCGTCGAGGGAGACGGTGCGCTGCGCCCGCGCCGCCCACAGCACGCCCGGCAGCAGCGCCAGCAGCACCCATGCCAGCGGGGTGGCGACGTCCCAGCCGCGTCCGTTGAGCGAGCCGGTCATCCAGATCTGGGCCTGCTGGGCGACCAGGTAGTCGCCCTTGGTCATCAGCAGCGTGGTCACCGACCGCAGGGCGATGGCGAAGCCGATCCCGATCAGCACGAAGCGGGTCGCGTGCAGCCCGCCGCGCCATGCGAAGAGGTAGACGAGGACGGCGGCGGCGAGGCCGCCGAGCACCGACAGGTAGGGCAGCACGGCGTACGAGGTGACGCCGAACGTCAGCGCCGCCACGGTGACGGCGCTCGCGCCCTGGCTGATGCCGATGATGTCCGGGGAGGCCAGCGGGTTGCGGGCGACGGTCTGGATCAGCGCCCCGGCGACCCCGAAGGCCAGGCCGACGAGCAGCCCGGCCGTCATCCGGGGCAGCCGCAGGGTGCCGACGACCAGCTCGTCGGGGGAGGGCTGCCCGAGCAGCACCTTCAGCACCTCGCCGGGGGAGACGAAGGACTCGCCGACCGAGAGGTACACGACGCAGACGGCCGCGAGCAGCGCGGCGAGGCCCAGCGCCACGAACGCGGCGCGGCGGTGCAGCAGGAAGGAGCCGCGCCCGCGGCGGACCAGGGCGTATCCGGACGGCACGGCGCTCACGCGGCCACCGCCTTGCGGCGGACCAGCGTGACCAGGAACGGCACGCCGATGAGCGCCGTCATCACCCCGGCCGGCACCTCGCCCGGCGGCACCACGACCCGTCCGGCCACGTCCGCGACGAGCAGCATCACCGGCCCGATCAGCGCGGCCACCGGCAGCAGCCACCGGTGGTCGCCGCCCACGAGGGCGCGCGCGAGGTGCGGGACGGCGAGCCCGATGAAGGCGATCGGCCCGGCGGCGGCGACTCCGGCGCCGGTCAGCACGGTGGCCCCGAGGCCGCCGACGATCCGTACGGCGGCCACGTTCTGCCCGAGTCCCTTGGCCACGTCCTCGCCGAGCGCCAGCGCGTCCAGGCCCCGGGCCACGGCCACCACCAGGACGAGGCCCACCAGCAGGAACGGCCAGATCTGGTGGACGACCTGGAGGTCGCGCCCGGCCACCGAGCCGACCTGCCAGAAGCGGAACTCGTCGAGCGCCGAGGCCTTCGTCGTCAGCACGCCGGTGGTGACCGACACGAGCAGGGCGTTGATCGCGGCCCCGCCCAGCGCCAGTTTCACCGGGGTCGCGCCGCCGCGGCCGCCGGAGGCGATGGCGTAGACGGCGACCGAGGCGACGGCCGCTCCGGCGAAGGCGAACCACACGTACCCGCTCAGCGTGTGCACGCCCGCGAAGGCGATGGCGCAGACGACCGCGACCCCGGCTCCCTGGCTGATGCCGAGGATGCCGGGGTCGGCGATCGGATTGCGGGTGATGCCCTGGAGCGCGGTCCCGGCCAGGGCCAGGGCGGCACCGACCATGAGGGCGATCAGGGTGCGCGGGACGCGCAGGCTGCGCACCACGTCGGCGTCGGGGCCGGCGGCTCCGTGGACCAGGGCGTCCCAGACCACGGAGGGCGGGACGGGGCGGGCGCCGACGGAGAGGGAGAGCACCACCGCGCATATGAGCGCGGCGAAGGCGGCTGCGGTCCACCCGATGCGACGGGTCGTCAGGGCGCGCCGGAGAGCGGGCGGGGCAGACATGTCACCTATTTCATGATCTTGTAAGGCAAGCCTAAGTGTACGTTCCCCCGTTGTCGGTCCGCTGTCCGCCCGGGCGTCGGTCCGCCTCGGCACAATGGCAGGTATGAACCTCACCGTCGGCTTCGACCTCGACATGACCCTCATCGATTCGCGCCCGGGAATCAAGGCCGCCTACCAGGCGCTCTCCGCCGAAACGGGCACGTTCATCGACGCCGGCGAGGCGGTCACGCGGCTCGGGCCGCCGCTCGACGAGGAGCTGGCGTACTGGTTCCCGGAGGCGGAGATTGCGGCCATGGCGGACCGCTACCGCGAGATCTATCCCACATACGCGATCGAGCCGACGCCCGCGATGCCGGGCGCCCGCGAGGCGATCGAGGCCGTCCAGGCGCTCGGCGGCCGGGCGATCGTCGTCACCGCCAAGCACGAGCCCAACGCCCGCCTGCACCTGAAGCACCTGGGCATCGAGCCGGACGCCGTCATCGGCTGGCTGTGGGCCGAGGCCAAGGCCGGGGCCCTGCGCGAGTACGGCGCGCAGGTCTACGTCGGCGACCACGTGGGAGACGTACGCGGCGCCCGCAAGGCCGGCGCGCTGTCCGTGGTGGTGCCGACGGGCCCGTGCCCGGAGCCGGAACTGCGCGCGGCGGGCGCCGACGTGGTACTCCCGGACCTCACCGCACTGCCCGAGTGGCTCGCACAGTACGTGGCGACCCAGCCCGTCCAGCCCGCCTAGCCGGCAACGGCCGCGGCCGTGCCGGCGGCCGCGGCTACGCCTGTGAGGCGCGGGCCGCGCGGCGTTGGGCCGCGGCCGAGCGGAGTACGCCCGCCGCGGAGATCGCGAAGCCCACGCCCATCAGCATGCACACGGCCCACGCGTACGAGGGGAACGGGTCGAGGTCCAGGAACAGCGGAGCCATCGTCGCGAGCGTGGCCACGGCGCCCACGATGAAAACGATGCCGCCGGCCTTCACCAGGGCGTCGCCGGGCCGTGCTTCGTCGGCAGGAGGAGTAACAGTCACCTCACCAGGGTAGTTCCCTGGCCTGAGTGGCCGACGGCGAAGGACCGGGGAACGTCTTGTCACCTGGCCCTCGACCATTAGCCTTGAGGTGGCGGGTCACAGTTGACCCGCTGCACTGTTATCCGGAGCCGTTCCACGGCACTTCGGACCCCGACGAGCACAAGGACAGAGGACGGACGTGCCTACCGGCAAGGTCAAGTGGTTCAACAGCGAGAAGGGCTTCGGCTTTCTCTCCCGCGACGACGGCGGCGACGTCTTCGTCCACTCGTCGGTGCTCCCTGCCGGGGTCGACTCCCTCAAGCCCGGCCAGCGCGTCGAGTTCGGTGTCGTCGCCGGCCAGCGCGGTGACCAGGCACTTTCGGTGACGGTCCTGGACCCGGCACCGTCCGTCGCGGCAGCCCAGCGCCGCAAGCCCGACGAGCTCGCCTCGATCGTGCAGGACCTCACGACCCTGCTGGAGAACATCACGCCGATGCTGGAGCGCGGCCGCTACCCCGACAAGGTGCACGGCACGAAGATCGCCGGTCTGCTGCGCGCGGTGGCCGACCAGCTCGACGTCTGAGCCGGCCGCACCACGTCCGTGCCCCGCCCCCGACGGAGTGGCGGGGCACACGCATGCGGTGGCCGCGTCCGCCCCGCGGGCTACGGGAAGGCCAGCGCGCCCGGCGAAATGGCCGGTACCAGCCCCTCGGCGGCCGCCCGGGTCAGCAGCCCGCGCACCGCCGCGTACCCGGAGTCGCCGAGGTCGGCGGTGAACTCGTTGACGTAGAGCCCGATGTGCTGGTCGGCGACGGCCGGGTCCAGCTCCTGCGCGTGGGCCCGTACGTACGGACGGGAGGCCTCCGGGTCGTCCCAGGCCATCCGGACCGACGCCCGGGCCGCCTCGGCCAGCGCCTTCAGGGTCGCCTCGCCCAGCGCACGCCTCGCGATGATCGCGCCCAGCGGGATCGGCAGCCCGGTCGTGGACTCCCAGTGCTCGCCCATGTCGGCCAGGCAGTGCAGCCCGTAGTCCTGATAGGTGAACCGGGCCTCGTGGATGACCAGTCCGGCGTCCACCCGGCCGTCGCGCACCGCGGGCATGATCTCGTTGAACGGCAGTACGACGACCTTGCCGACCCCGGCCGGCAGCACGTCCGCCGCCCACAGCCGGAACAGCAGGTAGGCGGTGGAGCGTTCGCTCGGCACCGCGACCGTCTTGCCGCTCAGGTCGGGCCCCGCCCCGCCGGCCGGGCCGGCGTCCTTCACCAGCACGAGCGGACCGCAGCCGCGCCCCAGCGCCCCGCCGCAGGGCAGCAGCGCGTACTCCTCGAGCACCCAGGGCAGCACCGCGTACGACACCTTCAGCACGTCCAGCTCGCCGCGCTCGGCCATGCCGTTGGTGATGTCGATGTCGGCGAAGGTCACGTCGAGGGCGGGAGCGCCCGGGACCCGGCCGTGCGCCCAGGCGTCGAAGACGAACGTGTCGTTCGGGCAGGGCGAGTAGGCGATCTTCAGCGGTTCACCGGTGCTCATGGCGTTCTCCCCAGTTCGCGAGTACGGGCCCCAGCGCGCGGAAGCCGTCGGCGAGGGCGGCGAGCGCGTCCCCGATCCGCCAGGCGGCACGGTCGCGCGGGCCCACGGCGTTGGACACGGCGCGGATCTCCAGGACGGGCAGCCCGTGCGCGGCGGCCGCCTCCGCCACTCCGAAGCCCTCCATCGCCTCGGCCCCGGCCATCGGGTGCCGGGCGGCGAGCTCGGCCGTCCGGGCGGCACTGCCGGTGACGGTGGAGACGGTGAGCACGGGCGCGAGCAGCGCCCCGGTGGCCTCGGCGGCGCGCGCGGCGAGCTCGGCGGGCGGCAGGTGCACGCTGTGCCCGAAGCCGAGCGCCCCCACGTCCAGGAAGCCGTCGGGGGTCTCGGCGCCCAGGTCGGCGGCGACGATCGCGTCCGCGACGACGAGCGAGCCGGGCGGGGCGGCGGGCTGGAACCCGCCGCCGATGCCGGCCGACACGACGAGCGCGTACGAGCCGACGGCCAGGGCGGTGGCGGTGCCGGCTGCGGCGGCGGCCGGACCGACGCCCCCGACGAGCACGTCGAAGGCGATGCCCGGGAGGTCCCGGCGGGCGACGAGGTAACCCCCGGGAAGGGTGCGCGGCTCAGGACCGAAAGCGTCCGGATGAGGGGTCAGCCCGGTCACGACGGAGTCAGCCTCCGCCGCCACCGCGGTCACGACGAGCGCGCGCACCGGTGCCGCCCGGTTACTTGAGCTTGAGGTTGAAGGTCCAGACGGAGAGCGGCTTGCCGTCCTCGCCGACCTGGACGAACGCGAGCTTCTTCGAGGCGGGGGCCTCGCCCTGGCCGCCGGTCGCGAAGACGTCGGCGCCCGGGAAGCTGCGGTAGGTGTTCGAGGAGGGCTCGGTGATGGGCTGCCCGTCCAGGACCGCCTGCCACTTCTTGCCGTCCTCGACGACGTCCGGCTCGACGCCGAGGCGCAGCGTGTCGCCGCGGGCGTACTCGACGGTCTTGGCGTCCTTCAGGTTCGTGAGGCAGTCCTGGACCTTGTCCATGGACAGCGGCTCGGCGCCACCGTGGCAGGCGGCTTCGGCGGACACCGACGAGGTGCCGACCGTCACGGTCGCCAGCGGTGTCGGCTTGTCGCAGGCGGAGAGGAGGAGGAGGCCGGCGGACACGGCTCCGAGGGCCGCGACGCTGCGGCGGGCCCTACCCGAGAAAAGCGGTGCGGTCATGAGCCGAAGGCTATCGGGCCGCTGGGCTGCGCCGCTGCACGGGGTCCCCCGGCCTGCGGCGCGCCGCTCCGCCCGCGGCTGCGCCCGGCCCACGACACGGGGCTCCGCCCCGCACTCCGCGCCTCAAACGCCGGCGGGGCTGGGTTGGGGCGCGGCGCCGGGCGGGTCACGCGACGCGGGGGCGGGGGGTGCCCGGGTGGTGGCGGGGGGCGTCCATGAGGCCGCGGAGGGCCATGGTCGTGCCGAGGGCGACCACGCCCGCGGCGACGGACATCCCCAGCACCCCGTTCAACGGCAGCGCGATCCCGATCGCACCCCCCAGCACCCACGCCATCTGGAGCAGTGTCTCCGAACGGGCGAACGCGGAGGTCCGTACCGCCTCCGGCACGTCCCGCTGGATCATCGCGTCCAGCGACAGCTTCGCCAGCGCCTGGCAGAAGCCAGCCGTCGCGCCCAGCACCGCCATGAACAGCCCGCTGAAGAACGCCGCCGCCAGCACCGCGACCCCGAGCGTCAGGCACAGCACCGCCGCGATGATCACCTCCGGCGCCCTCGCCCGCAGCCACGCCCCGACCGCCGTGCCGCACGCGTTCCCCACGCCCGCCGACACGCCGACGATGCCCAGCGAAACCGCCGCGCTCTGCCCCGCCAGGGGATGTTCGCGCAGCAGGAACGCCAGGAAGAAGATCAGGAACCCGGACAGGGCCCGCATCGACGCGTTCGCCAGCAGCCCGCACAGCACCGACCGGCTGACCGTCCGCAGCCCCGGACGCTTCGAGTGCGCCTCGTGCGTGGACAGCCGGGCCCGCCGCTCTCCCCGCGCCTCGTCCACCTTGTGCGGCAGCGTGAACGCCGCGAACGTGCCCCACACGAAGATCGCGCAGGCCCCGTACAGCGGCCACTGCGGGCCGATCTGGTGCAGCCCGGCCCCCACCGGCGCCGCCACGCCCGTGGCCAGCAGTCCGGCCAGCGTGACCCGGGAGTTCGCCTTGACGAGCGAGAACCCGGGCGGCAGCAGCCGCGGCACCACCGCGCTGCGCACGACCCCGTACGCCTTCGAGGAGACCAGCACCCCCAGCGCCGCCGGATACAGCTCCAGACCGCCCGTGGCCACCGCGGCCGACATCATCAGCGCCAGCAGCGCCCGCGCCAGCATCGCCGCCGCCATCGAGGCCCGGCGCCCGTGCGGCAACCGGTCCAGCAGCGGCCCGATCACCGGAGCCAGCAGGGTGAAAGGGGCCATCGTGATCGCCAGGTACAGGGCCACCCGGCCGCGTGCCTCGTCCGTGGGGACGGAGAAGAACACCGTGGAGGCCAGCGCCACGGTGATCATCATGTCGCCGGCGCCGTTGATGGCGTGCAGCTCGATCAGCTTGCCGAGGCCCGACTCGCCGGCCCCGTGCGCGTGCGTGGCCCGCCGAATGCCGCGCGCCGTACCGGTGATGGGCAGGTGCAGGGCACGCCCCAGGGCCCGGCCGGCCCGCCTGGCCGGTCCCGAGCCGTCGCGGGACGACCGTACGGGTGCCACGTGGCCATAGTGCCCCACAGGTCCCTCCCGGACCCTCCCCGGCGCGTCGCGGGGGCCGCTCCCCGCGCCGCCTTCTCCGCGAATCGGACCTTGCATGTGGGCCCGGGGCTTCGAAGGAGGTAGCGTGCGTAGCGCGCCACCGGCGGTTGCTCTTGGCCGCGCGCCTCTTCGCGATCCCGCAGAATGGATCGCATAAAGGTGCGCCCGGAGTCCGATCGGGTGCGGACGTCGACGCGGCCCTCTGGTCCGCTCCGCCCGTTCCACGTACGGACAGGACCGACGGGTCGTTGTGGACGACAGTACGGACGGCGCACTCGTGAGACGGCGTAGGAGAGAACGAGACCAGTGAGTGCTGCGACGACGCGAAGCCGTACCCCGCGTACCCCCGACCGCCTGTGCGTCGAGGCGGTAGACCTCGCCCGTGCTGCCGCCGAGGAGGCCGCCTTCCCCGGTGTGGTGGGCGAGCACGTCTCCGCGGCGGCGGAGGGCGACCGGGTCGTCACGCACTTCTTCGAGTCCAAGGAGCCGGGCTACCGCGGCTGGCGCTGGGCCGTCACCGTGACCCGCGCCTCCCGCGCCAAGAACGTCACCCTCGACGAAACGGTGCTGCTGCCCGGCGACGACGCGCTGCTGGCCCCCGAGTGGGTGCCGTGGAGCGAGCGGCTGCGCCCCGGCGACATGGGCCCGGGTGACCTGCTGCCCACCGACGCCGAGGACCTGCGGCTGGAGCCGGGCTGGTCGGGCGAGGACGCGCCGCCGCCGAACTCGGTGGTCTCCACGGAGATGGCCGAGCTGGTCGAGGCGGAGGACGCGGACGTCACCGACCGCGCGGTGGTCCCGGTCCGCGGGTCCATCACGGCCGTGGCCGAGGAACTGGGCATGCGCCGGACGCGGGTCCTCTCGCGGTACGGGCTGCACAGCGCGGCCGACCGCTGGGACGAGTCGTTCGGCGCGAAGACGCCGATGGCGCAGGCGGCGCCGGCGTCCTGTGTCTCCTGCGGCTTCCTGGTCGCGATCGGGGGCTCGCTGGGGCAGGCGTTCGGGGTGTGCGCGAACGAGTTCAGCCCGGCCGACGGGCGGCTGGTCTCGCTGTCGTACGGATGCGGCGGGCACTCCGAGGCGGCGGTCATGCCGGCGCCCCTGAGGCCGGCTCCGCCGGTGCTCGACTCGATGGCCGCGGACGAGTTCCCCCTCCGCCCGTCCCCCGACACGGGCTCGGTCCCCACGTCCGACCTCCCGGCCGCCGACCTGGGCCACTCCTAGGTCGTCTCCTTCTCCGGAAGACACGACCCGGCCCCCGGCTCCGCCGGGGGACCCTCGGTTGGGTGACCCGGGGCGCGGCACGCGGAGGGGCGTGGTCCGCTGGAGCGGATGGACACCGCCCGCCCCGACACGCCGCACACCGGTCAGGCCGCCCCCGCGAAGGGCCGCCTGACGTGGGTGGACTTCGCCGTGGCCGCAGCGGTGCTGGTGCTCTTCTACCTCGTCCTCCAGGTCGGCAAGGGCACCACCGTCAACTTCGACCCCGCCGACGTCCCCGACGTCGACACCGACCCCGCCCGCCTCCCGTACTACGCCGCCCGCAGCGTCCTGCGCATGTTCATCGCGCTGTTCGCCTCGGTCGTCTTCACCTTCGCGTACGCGTACGCCGCCGCACGCAGCCGGCGCCTCGAACGGATCTTGATCCCGGCCCTGGACATCCTCCAGTCCGTCCCCGTCCTCGGCTTCCTCTCCGTCCTCGTCACGTTCTTCGTCGCCCTGTTCCCCGGCTCGCTGCTCGGCCTCGAATGCGCCGTCATCTTCGCCATCTTCACCTCGCAGGCCTGGAACATGACCTTCGGGTTCTACGCGACCCTCACCTCCCTGCCCCGCGAACTCGACGAGGTCTCCCGCTCGTTCGGCTTCACCCGCTGGATGCGCTTCTGGCGCATCGAGGTCCCGGCCGGGGTCATCGACCTCGTCTGGAACGGCATGATGAGCTTCGCCGGCGGCTGGTTCATGCTCGTCGCCTCCGAGGCCGTCAGCGTCTCCGGCCACGACTACGCCGTCCCCGGACTCGGCAGCTACGCCGGCACCGCCATCGGCGAGGGGGACCTCGGCAAGGTCGGCTGGGTCATCCTCGCCATGACCGTCACCATCGTCACCGTCAACTTCGTCTTCTGGCGCCCCCTCACCGCCTGGGCCGAGAAGTTCAAGAACGAGCAGTCCGAGGCGAGCGACATCCAGCGCAGCTACGTACTCGACTTCCTGCGCCGCTCCCAGTGGCCCGGCCTCCTCGGCCGCGCCACCGCCCCCGGCCGCGAGGCCGCCGCCCGCGCCGCCCGCGTCCTCGGCCGCGACGACCGGGCCCTGTCCGTGGACCCCGTACGCCGCCGCAGCGGCGACATCGCCTTCGCCGCACTGGCCGCCGTCGTGATCCTCTGGGGGCTCTACGACCTCCTGCGCTACCTCCAGGACACCACCGGCCTCGGCGTCTTCGGCGAACCGCTCTACCTCGGCCTGATCACCTTCCTGCGGGTCGCCGTCCTCGTCGTCGCCGCGACCGTCGTGTGGGTGCCCGTCGGCGTGTGGATCGGCTCCTCGCCCCGCCTCACCAAGACCGCCCAGCCGGTCGTGCAGGTCCTGGCCAGCTTCCCCGCCAACCTGCTCTTCCCCGTCGCCGTCTGGTTCTTCCTCAAGACCGGCCTGGACATCAACATCGGCTGCGTCCTGCTCATGGCGCTCGGCGCCCAGTGGTACATCCTCTTCAACGCCATCGCCGGGGCCATGGCCATCCCCTCCGACCTCAAGGAGGCCATGGACGACCTCGGCGTGCGCGGGATCCAGCGCTGGAAGCGGCTGATCCTGCCCGCCGTCTTCCCCGCGTACGTCACCGGCGGCATCACCGCCTCCGGCGGCGCCTGGAACGCCTCGATCGTCGGCGAGGTCGTCACCTTCGCCGGAACCACCCTGACCGCCACCGGCCTCGGCGCGTACGTCTTCCACGCCACCGAGGACGGGAACTTCCCCAAGCTCATCGCCGGGATCGCCGTCATGAGCCTGTACGTCGTCGGGCTCAACCGGCTGTTCTGGCGGCCCCTGTACCGGCTCGCCGACCGCCGCTACTCGATGTGAGGAACCACCGTTGACCGAGACCGCGATCCTCAAGGCCGCCGCGCTCACCAAGTCCTACGCGGGCGCCGACGGCGAACTGCCCGTACTCGGCGGCATCGACCTGGAGATCCGCGAGGGCGAGATCGTCGCCCTGCTCGGCAAGTCCGGCAGCGGCAAGTCCACCCTGCTGCGCTGCCTGGCCGGCCTGATCCCGGCCAGCTCCGGCTCCGTCACCTACCGGGGCGAGGAGCTGCGCGGCGCCAACCCGGGCACGGCGATGGTGTTCCAGACGTTCGCCCTGATGCCGTGGCTCACGGTCCAGCAGAACGTCGAACTGGGCCTGGAGGCCAAGGGCGTGGACCGCGAGGAGCGCGCCCGGCAGGCCACCCAGGCCATCGACCTGATCGGCCTGGACGGCTTCGAGTCTGCGTACCCCAAGGAGCTCAGCGGCGGCATGCGCCAGCGCGTCGGCTTCGCCCGGGCCCTCGTCGTGGAACCCGACGTGCTGATGATGGACGAGCCGTTCTCGGCGCTGGACGTGCTCACGGCGGAGAACCTGCGCGGCGAGCTGATGGAGCTGTGGGCCTCCGGCCGCTTCCCCGCCAAGGCGGTGGTGCTGGTCACCCACAACATCGAGGAGGCGGTGCTGATGGCCGACCGGGTCGTCGTCCTCGGCTCGCGCCCCTACGGCACCATCAAGGAGACCTTCGCCGTCGGCCTGGCGCGGCCCCGCGACCGGGACGCACCGGAGTTCGAGGAGATCGTGGACGCCGTGTACGCGGTGATGACCGGCCGCGCCGCGAAGACCCCGGCGGCACCGCCGCCCGCCAAACGGACCCCGGCCAACACCCCGCTGCCGGAGGCCAGCGTCGACGGCATGGCGGGCCTGGCCGAGATCGTCCTCCAGCGCGGCACGGCCGGCGGGGACGGCGACGATCTGGTGGACCTCGCCGACGAGCTGGGCCTGGAGGTGGACGACGTACTGCCCCTGGTGGACGGGCTGGAGCTGCTGGGCCTGGCCGAGGTGCGCGACCTGCACCTGGTCCTGACCCCGCGCGGCACCGCCTTCGCGGGGGCCGACGTACAGGAGTCGAAGAAGCTCTTCGCCGAAGGCGCCCGTGAGGTCCCGCTGGTCCGCCTCATCGACACCACCCTGCGCCGGTCGCGCGGGGCGCGGCAGCGGGCCGGCTTCTTCCGCGACCTGCTGTCGCACCACTACACGAGCGAACAGGTGGAGCAGCAGCTGGAGACCGCCACGGACTGGGGCCGCTACGGGGAGCTGTACGGCTACCACGCGGACGCCGGGGAGTACCGGCTGGACGAGGAGGCCCGGCACCGGTCGTAGGGGGTCCTGGCGGGGGCTACTTCGAGCCCCGCCGCCGCAGCAGCCGCTTCGCGGCGAAGGCCAGCACCAGGGCCGCCGCCAGGACGAGGGCTCCCTTGCCGAACTCGCCCGTCGGCTCCGGCGGGGGAGCCGCCTGCGAGGGGGAGCCCGGCTTCGGCGGCGCGGGCGAGGCGGTCGCGGCGGCCAGCGGGACGGCCACGACGCGGCTGGACCCGCCCTCCGACCCGAACATCAGCGCCGATCCGTCCGGCGCGTACGTCACCGACTCCGCCTGCCCCTGCCACGGCGCGTCCACCCGCTCTCCCCCGCCCTCCGGCCGCCCGTCCTTCCAGGCGTACGTACGGGCCGTGAAGTAGCCCCGCAGGGCCAGCCGGCTCCCGTCGGGGGAGAACGCCCCGTCCGTCACCCACGGCACGTCCGCGACCCGCCGGAACACGTTGGGCCCGCTCGCGGACAGGCGTTCCGGGCCCTCGTACAGCCCGCCCGTGCTCTCGTGCTTGCTCGCGATGTACACCCGTCCCGTCACCGGATGCACCATCAGCGCCTCCGCGTTCCGCGGCCCGTCCGCGTACTTCACGGTGAACTGCGCGGCCTTGACCGTGGCGTCGCCCAGCTCCTTCGGCTCGGGGAACCGGTAGATCCACACGTGGTCCCAGGTGCCGTCCTTGTTGTCCCCGATGTCTCCGACGTACAGCTGCCCGTCCGGCCCCAGCGAGATCGCCTCGACGTCCCGCGGCCGCCCGATCCCCGTCAGGGTGATCCGCGCCACCGTCCTGCCGGTCGCCGAGTCCACCGCGTACACGTACGGGCCGTCGTCGCTGTCGTTGTGCGTCCAGTACACGCCCGGGTGCAGACGGCTGGCCGCCAGCCCGCTCGACTCCTTGATCCGCGGATCGGAGATGGTGAACGAGGAGGCCGCGGGCCCCTCCGACCCGGCCGCGAGGGCGGACGACGACGGGAGCACGGCGAGTACCAGGACGGCGGAGGCGGACGACAACGGCAGCAGGCGCATGCCCCCAGCCTGCCAGCCCGCCCGGCGTGTCCGGCATCACAGGGGCTCGGGTCGGGTGATCCGCGATGATGACCGGATGCGTTTCATGTTCGTCGGCGACTCCATGACCATCGGACGCGCCGGCGACTACACCTGGCGCTACCGGATGTGGCAGCACCTGGGCTCCACCCCCGGCGGGCCGTACGGGATAGTCGGCCCGCGCAGCGAGCTGTACGACACCGCCGCCGACGCGCCCACCAGCCACGCCTACGCCGACCCCGGCTTCCCGCAGGACGCCCGCCGCCACCTGGCCGGCTGGGGCGAGGGCTGGCAGCACATGGCCCCCCTGATCGGTCCCGCCGCCCGCGAAGGCCGCCCCGACGTCCTGCTGGTCTCCCTCGGCCTGATCGACCTCGGCTTCTACACCGGCGCCGACGACACCGCCGCCAACGTCCGCCGTTTCGTCGCGGCCGCCCGGGAGGCCCGCCCCGGCATCCGGATGGTGCTCCTCCCGGTGATCCCGAACATCCGCGCCGAGGAGGACGCCCCCTTCGCGGCCGAGGTGACCCGCTTCAACGAGCTCCTGGCGAAGGCGGTGGCCGATCTGACCACCGCCGCCTCGCCGATCCTGCTGGGCGCGCGCCCGGAGGCGTACGACATCCACCGCGACACCTACGACGGCACCCACCCCAACGCCTCGGGGGAGCACCGCCTGGCGGGCGAGTTCGCGGCGGTCCTCCACCAGGCCTGGGGCATCGGCGGCCCGTACCGGCCGCGGGACTAGGCCGTCCCTTCCGGGTCCGCGCCCGGGCCCGGGTCCGCGGCCGCGCCCGGGTCCGCGCCCGGCTGCTGGGCCCGCCTGATCTCCCTCAGGTAGTCCAGGGCCTGTTTCCCGGTCACCTCGCCCAGGAGCCGGTCCTCGTGCAGCCCGCGGCGCGCTTCGTTGCGGGCGTTGACGAGAGCCTCGGCCCGCAGCACCAGCAGGACGGCGAACAGCAGGGCGACGGCCACCCACCAGGGTGCTTCGGCCACGACACCCAGTGCGGCCGTCAACAGGCCGCCGAGGGGGGCGAGAAGGCGTGCTGCGGTCATCGGTGAACTCCTCGAAGGACGGGCGGGCAGGGGGACTTCGGCGGATCCGACAACAAGCGGGCCGAACCCGGCGGTTGGCCGTACAAGCGCCGCCCGGCTGGCCAAGATGGTGCCCCGGGCAGAGGCGGCGGCGGAGGCGGAGCACCCCGGCGACACCGCCGGCGGCGACCCCCGCCGAGAACGTTTCTACGCCCGCCGCAAGCCCCTGACCAGGGGTTTCGGGCAGCGGTGAACGGTGAACGCGAATGAACCGGTCACGAACGGGGAGAGTGAATGGCAGGAGCGGGGGGCTTCCGTCCGAAGGGCCCGCAGCGGCCCGATCCACAGTCGGCAGCACCGGAGTTGCGGCCCTGGGCGGCGCTCATGCGCCGCGTCCACGACGAGCTCTACATGGAGCTGGAACCAGCGGACCGCCCGACGGTCAGGGCACTGGCCGACGCGGCACACCTCAGCCCCGCCTACGTCTCGGAGGCGTTCTCCGGCAAGCGGCGCCCGGGCCTGACCGCCTTCCGCTCGATCGTCGGGGCGCTCGGCGGGGACCCCGGTGCGTGGGAGCCGCGCTGGCACCGGGCGGCGGCCCGGCAGCAGCAGCCGGCCGCGGGGGCGGAGCCCCCACCGCTTCCCGGAGTCGCCGACGAAGGCCCCGCAGGCCCCCAAGGCCCGGCGGGCCCGGCGCAGCCCCTCTCCGGCCCCGGCGCCGCCCTGCGCCGCTACCCCCTGCGCCGCCTCGTGCGCACCCTCCTCGCGTGGGCGACGGCGGTGTTCGCCTTCCCGGTGCGCGCCCGCAGGGACAGGCGCGCGGTGCGGATGCGGCGGCGGCTGATCAAGCAGGTCATGGGGCGGGTCGCCGAAGACCTCGGGCGCGCCGAGGCCCACCACTACCTGGAGCCGCGGTTCGTGATCCTCGAGGAGCCGCCGGAGCAGGACACCGGGAGCCGGCGCCGCGGCCGCACGCAGCGGCGGGCCGAGCCCGTACCGGTGCCGACCGCGGTGAGCAGCGTCCGCGCGCTCTACGGGGACATGGACGAGCTGGTGGTGCTGGGCAGACCGGGCATGGGCAAGACCACCCAGCTCGCCCTGCTCGCCCACCGGCTGGCCGAGGAGGCGCTGGCCGGGGGCGAGGGCACGGACCCTTCGTACATCCCGGTCTACCTGCGCCTCGACAGCTACCGCGGCGAGCCGATCGAGGAATGGCTGGCCACCGTGATGAGCAGGTTCCAGGGCGTCTCGCGCGTGCTGGTGCGCAGCTGGCTGGACGAGCACCTGCTGCTCCCGGTGCTGGACGGCCTGGACGAGGTACCGGAGGCGGACCGGCCGCAGTGCGTCAGGGAGTTGCTGCGCCTGCGCACGCTGTGCCCGGGCATGGCCGTCGGCTGCCGGACGGACGAGGGCGACCTGCGGCGCCTCGCCCGCGGCCTGCGGGCACTGCGCTACGTCGAGATCCAGCCGCCGACCCGGCAGGACGTCCAGACCTTCCTCAACGCCGACGAGGCGGCCCTCGCCGACGTACACGCGGCGCTGGCGGAGAACCAGGACCTGTGGCCGCTGCTCCAGTCGCCGATGATGCTCCACGTCATCCGCGTCGCGTACGCCAACCGGCCGGCGGACGACCTGCGCCTCGGGGGCAGTACCGCCGACCGCCGGAGCCGGATCTTCGACGCGTACGTGAAGGAGTGCCTGCGGCGCGAGCGCCCGCGCCGGGACGACGCGCCGGAGCGGACGCTGACCTGGCTGACCTGGCTGGCCCGGACGCTCACCGCACGCGGCGAGCACGTCCTGTACCTGGACCGGCTGGACCTGAGCTGGCTGTCGCGCCGGGAGGGGATCCTGCCGAAGGTCGTCCCGACCGTGGCCATGGCCGGCTGCGCCCTCGCGATCCCCGTGCTGTGGCTGGCGGCGGCGGACCGGGCCGGGGTGCTGCACACCAGTGTGCCGGGCGCCGCGGCCGTGGCGCTGGCCATGGTGTGCAACACCGCGGCCCAGGCGGCCCGTTCGGAGGAGCACCTGCTGCGGACGCCGCGGCGCGCGGGCGGGGACGCGCGGAGCCGGCGCGGGGCCCTGTGGATCCCCATGAGGGACAACATCACGACGATGGCGGTCATCCTGCTCTGCCTGCTGCTGACGGGCGTCGACCTGACGGGGCCGGGGCCCGTCGTGGTGGTGCTCGCCTACCTGTGGGTGACGGCCACCCAGATGGAAGGGGCGCTCACCGACGTGTTCTCCCCCGTGGAGCAGCTGCGGTGGACCTGGCGGCGGCGCGAACGGGCGGTCTTCTCGCCGGGCACGTTCGCCCTCAAGCGCCTCGCGCTGTCGGTCTTCGTGTGGGTCGGCGTCCAGGCCCTGGTCGGCTGCGTCGTCCGGCTGCTCTGCCCGGACCCCGACTGGCTCGCCCCGGCCGCGGCCTTCGGGCTGGGCATCCTGTACCTCGTCGGCAACCAGTTCGAGCCCTCGCTCCAGGACCGGCGCCCGCGGCCCAACGAGGGCGTCCGCCGCACGGTCCGCTTCTCCCTGGTCCACGGTTTCGCGGGACTCGCCCTCGCCGCCGTGTTCGTGACCGCGCTCATCGGGCTGGGCTCACCCGAACCGGACCTCCGCCGCACCGCCTTCGCCGCGGCCCTGCTGGGGATGCTCTTCGCCGTGGTGCGGGGCTTCCGCTACGGGGGACTGGCCGTCGTACGCCACTGGACGATCCGCGCGGTCCTCGCCCGCCGGGGGCGGACCCCCTACCGCTACCGGCGCTTCCTGTACTCCGCCGAGCAGCGCATCCTGCTCTTCCGCACGGACAGCGGGTTCTTCTTCCCGCACCGCCTGATCCAACTGCACATGGACACCACCGCCGAGGACCTGCTGCCCCGGGTGGCGCCCCTGCCGTGAGCCGGCCGCCGCCCCGGAATCAGGGGCGGCGGCCGGAGCACCGCGCGATCACCAGGCGAAGGCCTCGGGGGACGGACCGGGGCCGGGGAAGATCTCGTCCAGGCCGGCCAGGACCTCCTCGCCCAGCTCCAGCTCCAGCGCGCGCAGGGCACTGGCCAGTTGCTCGGCGGTGCGCGGACCGACGATGGGGCCCGTCACCCCCGGCCGGGTCAGCAGCCAGGCCAGCGCCGTCTCGCCGGGTTCCAGGCCGTGCTTGTCGAGGAGGTCCTCGTACGCCTGCACCTGCGCCCGCACCGTGCTGCTGGCCAGCGCGTCCGCCGACCGTCCGGAGGCCCGGCGACCGCCCTCGACCTCCTTCTTGATGACCCCGCCCAGCAGGCCGCCGTGCAGCGGGGACCACGGGATGACCCCGAGCCCGTACTCCTGGGCGGCCGGGATGACCTCCATCTCGGCGCGCCGCTCGGCGAGGTTGTAGAGGCACTGCTCGCTGACCAGCCCGACCGAGCCGCGCCGGGCGGCGGTCTCGTTCGCCTGGGCGATCTTGTAGCCGGGGAAGTTCGACGACCCCGCGTAGAGGATCTTGCCCTGCTGGATCAGTACGTCGACGGCCTGCCAGATCTCCTCGAAGGGGGTCCGGCGGTCGATGTGGTGGAACTGGTACAGGTCGATGTGGTCGGTCTGGAGCCGCTTCAGGCTCGCCTCGACGGCCCGCCGGATGTTCAGCGCGGACAGCCGGTCGTGGTTGGGCCACGGGTCGCCGTCGCCGGCCATGTTCCCGTAGACCTTGGTGGCGAGGACGGTCTTGTCCCGGCGGCCGCCGCCCTGGGCGAACCAGGTGCCGATGATCTCCTCGGTGCGGCCCTTGTTCTCGCCCCAGCCGTAGACGTTGGCGGTGTCGACGAAGTTCAGGCCTGCGGCGAGGGCGTCGTCCAGGATGCGGTGGCTGGTGGGTTCGTCTGTCTGCGGACCGAAGTTCATCGTGCCGAGTACGAGACGGCTGACCTTGAGTCCGGTGCGTCCGAGCTGCGTGTACTTCATGGGCCCCAAGCCAACTGCTTCGAGTCCACTCGAAGCAAGGGCGCGCTACTGCCCCACGGCGGCCGCGACGGCGACGACGAGGAACATCAGCACGAGCACACCGGCCATGACACGGTTTCTGGTCTTGGGATCCACCCGTCGAGCCTAACGCGGCCGCCGCCCCGTCCCGTACGCGCACTCCCCGTTCCCCGGCCCGATCCCCGGCCCGGTCACAGCCCGCGCAGCTCCAGCGTGCAGCACTTGACGCTGCCGCCCGCCTTGAGGAGCTCGGACAGGTCGACCCCGATCGGCTCGAAGCCGCGGGCGCTGAGCTGGGCCTTCAGTCCGGTGGCCGCCTCCGGCAGGAGGACGTGGCGGCCGTCGGAGAAGGCGTTGAGCCCGAAGACGGCGGCGTCTTCGGCGGTGGCGAGGATCGCATCGGGGAACAGCGTGCGCAGCACGGCCCGGCTCCCCTCGGAGAACGCGGCCGGGTAGTACATGACCTCCTCGTCCGAGAGCACGGCCAGCGCGGTGTCCAGGTGGTAGAACTCCGGGTCGACGAGGGTCAGGCCGGTCACCGGCAGCCCGAAGAACTCCTGCGCCTCGGCGTGCGAGCGCGGGTCGGTGCGGAAGCCGGTGCCGGCCAGCAGACGGCGGCCGACGGTGAGGATGTCGCCCTCGCCCTCGTTGATGTACTCCGGCCACAGCAGCTCGCGGCAGCCGCGGCTCTCGAACCACTTGAGGTAGGCGGGACCCTCGGCGGTGCGCTGCGCGTGCCGGAACCGGGCGCCGTAGACCTTGCCGTCGACCACGGTGGCGCCGTTCGCGGCGAAGACCATGTCCGGCTGCCCGTCGACCGGGTCGATCTCCTCCACGACGTGCCCGAGCTCCCGGTACAGGCCGCGCAGCCGCTCCCACTGGAGGACGGCCAGGGCGGTGTCGGTGCTCTTCTCCGGGTCCATCCACGGGTTGATGGAGTACGTGACGTCGTAGTGCCTCGGCCGGCACATCAGCAGCCGGCGCCGGGTGGCCGTGCGCGAGGGCCTCTCGACGGTGGCAGGGGCGACGGCCGGGGCAGGGGCGACGGCGGGGGCGGTCGGCGGCACGGTCAGCGGCACGGGGGCTCCTTCGGAGGCGGTCGGGCGGCTACCGGGCCGCCCGGGAGCGACGTTTCCCCGGGTCCTCCACGGGAGCCTGCCGGGCGCAAGTCCTCCGGCTGAACCGGGACCGAACACCAGGTCCTCCCGTCACGGCCGTCATCCTTCCAAAGGCCAGGCCCCGACGGTCTCGTAGCGGGGCTGCTCGCCGGGGACCCCGCCGGCCGGCAGGTTGCTGCGCACGAGGCTCAGGGTGGCGGCCCGCCACGGCGTGCCCTCGAAGTCCGCGAGGGCGTCGAGGTAGGGCCGCAGGGGGACCCCTTCGCGGGACCGGGCCAGGGTGAGGTGCGGGGTGTAGCGGCGGTGCTGCTCCATGGGGACCCCGGCCCGCCGGGCGGCGGCGTCGGTCCGCTCCGCGAGCAGCCGCATCCCGTCGAGGTCCCCCGCCGCGCCGATCCACAGCGCGCGCTCGCCGAAGTGGCCGGAGCCGTGCAGGCGCAGCGGGAACGGCGCGGTCCGGTGCGCCGCCCGGGCCAGGCGGGCGTGCAGGTCGGGGAGGACCTGGTCGCGCACCTCGCCCATGAAGGCCAGCGTGAAGTGCCAGCCGGCTTCGCCGGTCCAGGTCAGCCGGTCGTCGCGCACGCCGCGCACGGCCGCGGCCAGCTCGGCCACGGCCGCGTCGGGCGGCAGCACGGCCGCGAACAGTCTCATGCCGCGGAGCCTAGGGCCTGTCGTCAAACTCCCGTCGTCGCCCGGAGGGCGGCCCTGCGGCGAGAGCGCGTGCCAGGCGTCGCGGGGCAGACGGGAGTTTGACGACAGGCCCTAGGCCGCCGGGCCCGGCTGCGCCGTCAGGTGGCTGCGACCAGGTCGGGCTCGCGCACCGCCGGGACGAACGTCACGCCGTGGCGGTTCACGCGGAGCCGGAGGTTTCCGACTCGGGCCAGCACCACCGCGACCGCGACGGACGCCAGCAGCGAGATCACACCACCCGAAGCCATGCCGATCCGCGCCCCGTAGCTGTCGGTGATCCAGCCCAGCAGCGGCGCGCCCAGCGGCGTGCCGCCGGTGAAGACCATCATGAACAGGGCCATGACCCGCCCCCGCATCTCGGGGTCGGTGGCCATCTGCACGCTGGAGTTCGCCGTCACGTTGACCGTCAGCCCGAAGATCCCGATCGGCACGAGCAGCGCCGCGAACAGCCAGAAGCCCGGTGCGAAGGCGGTCACGGTCAGCAGCACCGAGAACAGCACGGCCGCCGCCACCAGCAGCCGCAGCCGGGAGTGCCCCCGCCGCGCGGCGAGCAGGGCGCCCGCCAGCGAGCCGGCCGCGATCAGCGTGTTGAAGAGCCCGTACGTGCCCGCGTCCCCGTGGAACACGTTGCTCACGTACGCCGACAGCCAGATCGGGAAGTTGAACCCGAAGGTGCCGATGAAGCCGACGAGGACGATCGGCCAGACCAGCTCCGGGCGCCCGGCGACGTACCGCAGGCCTTCGCGCAGCTGCCCCTTGGCGCGGGGCCGCGGCTCGACCGGGTGCAGCTCGTGCGTCCGCATCATCAGCAGCCCGGCGATGGGAGCGGCGAAGGACAGTCCGTTCAGCAGGAAGGCCCAGCCGGAGCCGAACGCGGTGATCAGCACACCGGCGATGGCCGGGCCGACCAGCCGCGCGGACTGGAAGTTGGCCGAATTCAGACTGACGGCGTTGGCGACCTGGTCCTTGCCGACCATTTCGGGCACGAAGGTCTGCCGGGCCGGGTTGTCGACGACGGTGATCAGGCCGAGGACGAAGGCGGCGAGGTAGACGTGCCAGACCTGGACGTGTCCGGCCAGGGTGAGCGCGGCCAGCGCGATGCCGGTCAGGCCCATCGCGCTCTGGGTGGTGAGGAGCAGCGGCCGCTTGGGCAGCCGGTCGGCGAGTACGCCTCCGTAGAGCCCGAACATCAGCATCGGCAGGAACTGCAGGGCGATGGTGATGCCGACGGCGGAGGCCGAGCCGGTCAGGGAGAGGACCAGCCAGTCCTGGGCGATGCGCTGCATCCAGGTGCCGGTGTTCGAGACGACCTGACCGGTCGCGAAGAGCCGGTAGTTCCGGATCTTCAGCGAGCTGAACATGGAGTTCTTGCCCGCGAGGGGGGTGTCGGGGGTGGATATGTGGCCGGGTGCGGAGTCTGCTCCGGTTCCCGTACTCAAAAGCTTTCGCCTCCTGGCGTCGTTCCTACAGGTGCGCGAGCTTTTCCAGGACGGGCGCGGCTTCGCGCAGCTTGGCCCATTCGTCCTCGGTCAGCTCGGCCGCGAGCCCGGCCAGGAAGGCGTTGCGCTTGCGGCGGCTCTCTTCGAGCATCGCTTCGGCCTCCTCCGTCTGACGGACCACCTTCTGGCGGCGGTCGTCGGGGTGCGGTTCGAGCGTGACCAGGCCCTTGGCCTCCAGCAGCGCGACGATGCGCGTCATCGAGGGCGGCTGGACGTGCTCCCGCCGGGCCAGCTCGCCAGGTGTCGCCTGGCCGCAGCGGGCGAGGGTGCCGAGGACCGACATCTCGGTCGGGCTCAGCGATTCGTCGACGCGCTGGTGCTTCAGGCGCCGGCCCAGCCGCATGACGGCGGAGCGGAGGTCGTTCACGGCGGCAGCATCGTCGCCATGGGTAAGGTCACGCATGTTCTTTAGAGTAACTCATTACTCTATCTAAGGAAAACCATTTTCGGTCGTCACTCGTACGGGTGAGTCGGCGGCGGAAAGTGACACGCGTCCGCACCCGGTGGCCCGACTCTTTCGGCATGGGGACACATGTGCTGAGCATGCGCATAGACGGGGAGCTCCTCGACAGGCTCCGGACTCATGCCGCCAAACGCGGAATGAGCGTCCAGGACTACGTGGTCCGGACGCTCATCCGCGATGACTTCGACGAACGCTTCAAGGCGGCCGTCGACGAGACAGAGAAGTTCTACGGGCTGACCTGAGCCCGGGCGCGACCCTCGCGCGCCCCGTGCGCGACCTTTACGTGAGGCCGAGGGCCGGCATCGCGTAGTAGAAGACGAACACCGCCGACACGACGTACATGGCCACCGGGACCTCACGGCCCCGGCCGGTCGCCGCACGCAGCGCGCAGAAGCTCACGAAGCCGATGCCGATGCCGTTGGTGATCGAGTACGTGAAGGGCATCATCACCATCGCCAGGAAGGCCGGGACGGCGATGGTGAAGTCGCTCCAGTCGATGTCCTTGACGGATCCGGCCAGGATCAGGAAGCCGACCGCGACCAGGGCGGGGGTGGCCGCCTGGGACGGGACCATCGTGGCGAGCGGGGTCAGGAACAGGGCGACCGTGAACAGGCCGCCGGTCACGACGTTCGCGAAGCCGGTACGGGCACCCTCGCCGACCCCGGCCGTGGACTCCACGAAGCAGGTGGTGGCCGAGGAGGAGGTCGCGCCGCCCGAGGCGACGGCCAGGCCGTCGATCAGCAGGACCCGGTTGATCCCGGGGAAGCTGCCGTCCTTGTCGATCAGCTTCGCCTCGTCGCCGACACCGAGGATCGTGCCCATGGCGTCGAAGAAGCAGGACAGCAGCACGGTGAAGACGAACAGGACGCCGGTCAGCATCCCGACCTTCTCGAAGCCGCCGAACAGGCTCACCTGGCCGACGAGCCCGAAATCGGGGGCGGCCACCGGATTGCCCGGCCACTCGGGGACGGTCAGGCCCCAGGCCTCGTTCGGGAGGCCGGCGACGAGCTGGACGGCGACCGCGACGACCGTCATCACGACGATGGAGATCAGGATCGCGCCCGGCGTCTTGCGGATCAGCAGGGCGAGGGTGAGCAGCACACCGACGACGAAGACCAGTACGGGCCAGCCGTGCAGGTGGCCGCCCGTGCCGAGCTGGAGCGGGACGGTGGTGTGCGCGGCGTCGGGGATGCGGGTGACGAAGCCCGAGTCGACCAGGCCGATCAGCATGATGAACAGGCCGATGCCGATGGCGATGCCCTTGCGCAGGCCCAGCGGGACGGCGTTCATGACGCGCTCGCGCAGGCCGGTGGCGACCAGCAGCATCACCACGAAGCCGGCCAGCACCACCATGCCCATGGCGTCGGGCCAGCTCATGCGCGGGGCGAGCTGGAGGGCGACGACCGTGTTGACGCCGAGGCCGGCGGCGAGCGCGATCGGGACGTTGCCGATCACGCCCATGAGGAGCGTGGAGAACGCGGCCGTCAGGACGGTGGCGGTGACGAGCTGGCCGCCGTCGAGCTGGTGCCCGTACATGTCCTTCGCGCTGCCCAGGATGATCGGGTTCAGCACGATGATGTAGGCCATCGCGAAGAAGGTCGCGAAGCCGCCGCGGACCTCGCGGGCGAGGGTCGAGCCCCGCTCGGAGATCCGGAAGTGGCGATCGAGGACCGAGGTCTCGCGAGGGCCGGGTTCCGGGGCGCTGGCCGCGGTGGCGGTGGCCGGGGCAGGGGTGCTCATGCGGTCCTCATTGGGTGGTTCATACGAAGAAAATGGGCCACGCCCAAACCGTTTCAGTATGAACACATGAAGAAAGGAGCGTCCATCTCCGCGCGTAGACCCCCGGGACAGGGCCTCGTGGAAGGCGGCAGCCGCCACCCGCCTAGACTTGCCGCATGGCGAAATGGACTCCGAAGCACGAGGCGCCCGAGCCCCTTGAGGGTCCGGTCGTCGCCACCATCACCGGCGGCACGATCCTCTGGTTCGTCCTCTTCGTCGTCCAGCTCCCCTTCTACGGGTGGTTCTCCGACCGCGGCATGCTGTGGTGGGTCTGGACCTGCGCGGCCGGCGGCTTCCTCGGCCTGATCGGCGTCTGGTACGTCCGGGGCCGCGACGCCGCCCTCAAGCGCCACGCTGCCGCCGCCGCTGCGGCCCCCCCTGCCCCGGCCGGGCCGGGCGCGCCGGACCGGCAGCCCGGCCCGGCCTGACCCCCAGGGGTGCCGGACGGCCGTACAAGGGGGACCAAGGGAGGATTGGGGTCATCCCGAAGTCGGATCTTCGGACTTCTCGGCGGGTGAAGCGTTCGAACCGCCCTTACCGTCGGAAGCATGACGCAGCGGGCGAAGATCGAACAGGACGGGCCGGAGCCGGCCGGCGGCGCCATCGACGCGGGGGCCGAACTGGATCCCGTCCACCCGATGCGGCCGCCCGCACCCCGGTTCAAGGCCGGCGGCCTGACCACCGCCGAGGTGGCCGAACGCGTGGCGCGCGGCGACGTCAACGACGTCCCCGTCCGCAGCAGCCGCTCCACCGTCGACATCGTCCGCGCCAACGTCTTCACCCGGTTCAACGCGATCATCGGCGTGCTCTGGGTGATCATGCTGATCGTCGCACCGATCCAGGACAGCCTCTTCGGCTTCGTGATCATCGCGAACACCGGCATCGGCATCATCCAGGAACTGCGCGCCAAGAAGACCCTCGACAGCCTCGCCGTCATCGGCGAGGCCAAACCCAGCGTCCGCCGCGACGGCCGCACCGCCGAGATCTCCACCTCCGAGATCGTCCTCGGCGACGTCATCGAACTCGGACCCGGCGACAAGGTCGTCGTCGACGGATCCGTCGGCGAGGCCGACGGCCTGGAGATCGACGAGTCCCTCCTCACCGGCGAGGCCGACCCCGTCCTGAAGAAGCCCGGCGACCCGGTCATGTCCGGCTCCTTCGTCGTCGCCGGCGGCGGCGCCTTCACCGCCACCAAGGTCGGCCGCGAGGCCTACGCCGCCCAGTTGGCCGAAGAGGCCTCCCGCTTCACCCTCGTCCACTCCGAGCTGCGCTCCGGCATCTCCACCATCCTCAAGTACGTGACGTGGATGATGATCCCGACCTCGATCGGCCTGATCATCAGCCAGCTGCTCGTCAAGGAGAACAACCTCAAGGACTCCATCGCCCGCACCGTCGGCGGCATCGTCCCGATGATCCCCGAGGGCCTCGTCCTCCTCACCTCCGTGGCCTTCGCGATCGGCGTCATCCGCCTCGGCCGCAAGCAGTGCCTGGTCCAGGAGCTGCCCGCCATCGAGGGCCTCGCCCGCGTCGACGTGGTCTGCCTCGACAAGACCGGCACGCTCACCGAGGGCGGCATGGACGTCACCGAGCTCCGCCCGCTCGGCGGCGCGGACCCCGCGTACGTCAAGAAGGTGCTCGGCGCCCTCGGCGAGTCCGACCCGCGCCCCAACGCCAGCCTCCAGGCGATCATCGACGCCTATCCCGACAGCGCGGAATGGCGCTGCACCGAGTCCCTCCCCTTCTCCTCCGCCCGCAAGTACAGCGGCGCCAGCTTCAGCGAGGGCGACGGCGAGAACAACACCTGGCTGCTGGGCGCCCCCGACGTCCTGCTCCCCACCGGGGACCCCGCCCTCGACGAGATCAACGACCTCAACGAACAGGGCCTGCGGGTCCTCCTGCTGGCCCGCTCCGCCCGCGAACTCGACGACGAGGCCGTGGCCACCGGGGTCCGCCCGACCGCCCTCGTCGTCCTCGAACAGCGGCTGCGCCCCGACGCCGCCGACACGCTGCGCTACTTCGAGGACCAGGACGTCAAGGCGAAGGTCATCTCCGGCGACAACGCCGTCTCCGTCGGCGCGGTCGCCGGCAAGCTGGGCCTCCCGGGCGCCGAGAACACCGTCGACGCCCGCAAGCTCCCCACCGAACAGGCCGGCATGGCGCAGGTCCTCGACGCCAACTCCGTCTTCGGGCGCGTGACCCCGCAGCAGAAGCGGGACATGGTCGGGGCCCTGCAGTCCAGGGGCCACACGGTCGCCATGACGGGCGACGGCGTCAACGACGTGCTCGCCCTCAAGGACGCCGACATCGGCGTCTCGATGGGCTCCGGGTCCGAGGCCACCCGGGCCGTGGCCCAGATCGTCCTCCTCAACAACAGCTTCGCGACCCTCCCCTCGGTGGTCGCCGAGGGCCGCCGGGTCATCGGCAACATCACCCGCGTCGCGACCCTCTTCCTCACGAAGACCGTCTACTCGGTCCTCCTCGCGATCCTGGTGGTCTGCTCGCAGGTCGAATACCCCTTCCTGCCCCGCCACCTGACCCTGCTGTCCACCCTCACCATCGGCATCCCGGCCTTCTTCCTGGCCCTCGCCCCGAACAAGGAACGCGCGAAGCCGCACTTCGTGAAACGGGTCATGCGCTACGCCATCCCCGGCGGCGTGATCGCGGCGACGGCCACCTTCATCACGTACCTGATCGCCCGCGCCCACTACGCCGGCCCGGACGCCCTCAAGTCCGAGACCAGCGCGGCCACCCTGACCCTCTTCCTCACCTCGATGTGGGTCCTCGCGATCATCGCCCGCCCGTACACGTGGTGGCGGGTCGGCCTGGTCGGCGCCATGGGCGGCGCCTTCCTGATCGTCCTGGTCGTCCCCTGGCTCCAGGACTTCTTCCAGCTCAAACTCCAGGGCGTGACGATGCCCTGGATCGCGGTCGGCATCGCGGCGGCCGCCGCGACCCTGATCGAGTTCACGTTCCGGTGGGTGGACCGCAAGTTCCCGGCGTAGCTCCGCCGCGGACATCCGTCGGACACCCCCTAGTCGAACCACCTGTCGCGGGCCAGTTCCGCCGTGCGGGACGGGTCCTCCAGGAGGGCCGCCACCTCGAAGCGGCGGGGCCATTGGCCTGCCGACCAGGCCAGACCGGCGGCCACGCCCTCCAGGGTGGAGGCGTGGAGGGTGCCGTCGGGGGTGTGGCGCCAGTCCAGTTCGACGCCGCCCGCGATCAGTTCCTCGTGCTCGACGTACGTGACCGGCGCCGAGGGGCCGAGCAGGATGCGGACCGGCTCCGGGACCTCGTGTTCCTCGCCCGGGGTGGTGACCTCCGCCGGGACCGTGTCCGAGAGGCGGCGGACCTGGAGGAGGTCCGCCAGGTCCGCCGCGCGGGACGGGGCGACCGGGAGGAGGGGCAGGTCCCGGGTCAGCGGCAGCAGGTCCGGGGCGTCCGCGATGACCGCGTCCGCCGCGTCCACCACCAGGACCTCGCCGTCCACCACCGCGCGCAGCTCGTCGGGGAGGGTGACCTGATCCGGGTCGAGACCGGCCAGCGCCGAGTACAGGCCGTGCAGCTGGCGGCCCGTCACCTCGCGATCCGGGTCCGCGAGGCGGGCCAGGAGCTCGGCCGCGCCGCCCGGTTCGTCCAGCAGGGCCGGCACGGTCGTCCGTACGCCCAGGGCCCGCAGGACCTGCTCGTCCTCGAAGCCCGTGGCGTCCGCCGGGGTGTAGAGGCCCGCCAGCAGCGGGTCGCCGCCCGCCGCGCGCAGGCCGGCCGGGCGGCGGCCGTCGAGCACCGGGTGGTCGCGCAGCCACCAGGCGGTGTACGGGCGCACCGACTGCGTGGTGCCGTCCGGGAGCAGGACGCGCACCGGCTGGGTCAGCGCGTCGCGCAGCGGCGGCTGGGCGAGCATCGCCAGGGCCTGCGGCCAGCAGTCGTCGTCGACCAGGTCGAGGTCGCGGACCGCGACCAGTTCCGTGGCCACCGGCGGCACCGGGGTGTCCGGCAGCTGGTCCAGGACGTCCTCGCACCACACGTCCACCGCGTCCAGCAGGCCCGCGTCGTCCGGCTCGGCGAAGTCGCCCTCGCGCGGCTCCAGTTCGTCGGGGTCGAGCACCACGTCCGTGGCCCGGACCAGCTGGAAGACGGCCAGTACCCCGCAGGCGGTGAGGGTGTCCGCGTCCCACCGGGAGGCCAGTTCGGCGTCCACGTACGGAACCTCGTCCTCGCGGATCACCGAGGCGAGCGGCGAGCCGGGCAGCAGCAGTTCACCGGCCGGGGTCAGCTCCCCGTCCTCGTCCGGCAGGGCCAGCGCGCCCAGCCAGGGCTCGTCGCCCGCAGCCAGCTCCGCGTCCCGGACCAGGCCCAGGACCACGTCGGCCAGCTCCTCCGGGTCCAGCGCGTCCTCGTCCCAGATCTCGCCCGCGTCCATCGAGCCGGCCACGGCGGCCCGCACCTGCGGGGTCGTCAGGACGGCCCGCGCGGTGGCCGGGAGGGCGCCGAGCTTCTCCAGCAGCGGGTGGGCGGCCTCCGGGTGGGCCACCTTCAGCCCCAGCCGGGCCAGGTCCGCCGGGGTGTCCGCGTACGGCAGGAGGACGTGGCGCGGCCCGATCGTCGTACGGCCGTCGGCGAGCGGCACGGGCAGCCCGGACAGCCGGTCCGGGTCGACCCCGGCGAGGGAGTCGTAGAGCCGGTGCCACCACTCGGGGGTCCGCTCGATGCCCGCGATCCGCTCGATGGCGTCGCCGAGCGGCAGCCGGCCCACGCCCAGGGTGCGCAGCTCGGCGCGGCGCTCCAGGCCGGCCGGGAGCAGGGTCGGCAGGACCTCGGCGAGGACCCGTACGGTGTCGGCGCCCGCGCCCTCCACCACCTCGGCTTCGAAGGGGCGCAGCGCGGCCCGCTCCTCGGCGTGCTCGGGCGGGGCGGCGGGCGCGAGGAAGGCCGTACGGGGGAGGCGCCGGAGCACGGCGGCGCGCAGCGCCCCGTCCAGCTCGCCCTTGCCGAGCGGGCCGGGCACCAGGTCCACCAGGCCGGTGGTCACCGGGTCCCAGGCGCCGAGGAGTTCGGCGTACGCGTCGGCCGCGCGCTCGACGAGGAAGTCGGTCAGCGGGCCCGGCGCGGGGTGCCGGCGGGTGGTGTCCAGCGGCAGGCTCGCGATGAGCAGGGCGGGGATGCCCAGCGGTTCGTCGGTGGGGGTCGGCGCGTGCACGACGGGCGCGGTGGCCGGGCGCAGCGGCGCGCCGTCGGTGTCGACGGGCACGGCCCAGGACACCGACCAGGAGGGCCGCAGCCGTTCCTCCACGGGCCGGTCGGCGAGCAGGGCCTTCTCGAGGGGGCCGCCGTGGCGGACGGTGCGCCACCGGCTGGTGCCGGAGCGGGAGTCCTCGATGACGGTGTACGGGCCCTCTTCGCGGCGGAACAGGGTGCGGGCGGGGCCGGCCGGGGTCTCGACGACGACCTCGCGCAGCCCGGGCAGGGTCAGCAGCAGGGCGTCGTCGATACCGGTCAGGAGCCGCTCGGCGAGGTCCTCGGCGGCGGCGTCGCGCAGCGGCAGGACCACGACGGTGTCGTACCCGTCGGGCGCGGTTCCCTCGGCGGGCAGCGGGAGCCGCAGCAGCGGTACGTGGCCGTCGCGGCGGCGCAGTTCGTCGCCGAGGCCGGGGCTGCCGACGGCGGCGTCGCGGGCCAGTTCGCGGGCCTCGGCCAGGGACCAGCGGACGCCGCCGTGGCGGCCGAGGACGGCGGGTTCGTCGGAGACGGCGAGGACGGCCGCGAAGCCGACGCCGAAGCGGCCGACGGCGGCCCCGGCTCCCGAGCCGGTCGCCGTGCCCGTTGCCGTGCCCGTCGGCGCGCCCGCCGGCTCCCGCTTGGCGGAGGCGCGCAGGGTGCTCAGCGACTCCACGCCCGTGGCGTCGAGCGGAGCACCGGTGTTGGCGGCGGCCAGGACCGCGTGCCCGCCCTCGCCCGCGTGCAGGGTGAGCCGCAGCCGGCCCGGCACTCCGGCCCGCGCGGCGGCGTCGGCGGCGTTCTGGGCCAGCTCCACGACCAGCCGGTCGCGGTAGCCGCCGAGCGCCAGGTCCTCCTCGGCGTTGGCGTCCTCGCGGAACCGGGCCGGGCCCGCCCCCCAGGCGTCGAGCACCCCGCGCCGCAGCCGGGCCGTGCCGAAGGGGTCCACGCCGCTCTGGGCCGCCGTCACTCGCACGCTCACGCCGCTGCCTCCACGCTGTGCTGCTTCCAAGAACTCCTGAAGGTACCGCCTGCCGGGCTACCGCTTGCCCGTGAGGTGCGCGAACACCACGACGTTGGCATCCCAGTGACGGTCCTTGGTGAGGTTGCCGCCGCAGGTGATCAGGCGGAGCTCCGCCGCGCCGTGCGTGTCCCCGTAGACCTTGTCCGTCGGGAACGCGTCCTTCTTGAAGGTGTCGACCGCGTCGACGGAGAACTCGGCGGTGGTGCCGTCGGCCCGGTGGACCTCGATCTTCTCGTCCTTCTTCAGGTCCTTGAGGTCGAAGAAGACGGCCTTGGGGGCCTGCGGGGTGTCCATGTGGCCGACGATCGCGGCCGCGCCCTGCTCGCCGGGGGTGGGGCCCTGGTCGTACCAGGCCGCGTCCTGGGGTCTGGCGAAGTCGGGCTCCTTCATGACCCCCTGGGAGTCCAGGCCGACCGTGTCGAGCGGGGCGTCCACCTTGATGTCGGGGATCCGGATGCGGTCGGGGACGGACGGCGGGAGCGAGGAGGCGGCGGCCGCGTTCGCGTTCACCGGGTCGCTCGGCTTCGGGCCGCCGGCTGCCGAGCAGCCGGAGGCGAGGACGACGGCGAGGGCCGAGGCCCCCGCCAGGGCGGCCGCGCGGCGTGCGCGGCCGCCCCGGCGGAGCGGTGCCGGAGCGGGTGCGGACTCAGGCATTGCTGGTCTCGGGGGCGTAACCGGCCGGGGCCTCACCGGTGTTCACGGAGCCCTTGGGCTTCTTGTGCTCGCTCGGCTTCAGCGGCTGGGGCTTCGGCTGCGGCTTCACGTCGGGGGCGCCGCCCTTGGCCTCGGTGGAGAACTTGACGGTGTCGAACTGCTTGCCGCCCGCGAAGGCCTGGACGCCGTAGTAGCCCGTCTTGACGTTCTTGGCCACCACCGCCGTGCCGGTCCAGGTGCCGTGGCCGTCGCTCTTCAGGTCGACCTGGCCGCCGAAGGCGTCGGACTTGACGAAGGCGCTCTTCTCGTCGGTCTTGATGGTGACGACGACCTTGTCGCCGGGCCTGCCGAAGTCGGTGGACAGCCGTACGCCGGACGGCTTCGGGGCGGGCTTGTCGCCCTTCTTGACGGTCAGCTGCGCGGTCGCCTGGAGCTTGCCGCCGTCGGGGCCGGTGCCGGTCAGCGAGACGCCGTACGTGCCGTCCGCGACGTCGGTGACCTTGGCGGTGCCGCCCCGGCCGTCGGTCATCTTCACGTCGGCCAGGGCCTTGGAGGAGACGGAGAGGTGGGTCGAGCCGTCCGGGACGTCCATCTGGAAGCTGACGGAGGCGCCCGGTTCGGCGCTGGAGGCCGACAGCTTCAGGCTCGCGGTGCCCGTGTGGGTGCCCGTGCTCGCCGAGGGGCCGGCGACCGGGGAGTCTGCGGCGAAAGCGGTGGTGGCGCCGCCGAGGGCCATCGACGAGGCGAGGACGATCGCCGAAAGGGTGAGTGCCTTGCGCATGGGGATTCCTCCTGAACGGGCCGGGGTCTTTCCCGGCACACCAGACATGAGGGACATCCTGGGCGGTTGGTTGCGGGCCGCCGCGGGGGCGGGGAGGGGCCCGGCCGAAGGTCCTCCGACATAAAGGCGCAGGCGGGGGCGTGGGCCGGGAACCTCCGTTGACGGGGTCTTTGCCCCGATTTTTGGGACCAAAGGCCCGGAGCGGCGGCCGGATACGGCGGAGCCCCCGGTGACGAGACGTCACCGGGGGCTCACCGCACAGCCGTAGCTGTGGCCGTCGCTGTCAGAGGTTCTCGATCACGTAGTCGATGCACGCGGTCAGCGCCTGCACGTCCGCCGGGTCGATCGCCGGGAACATCGCGATGCGGAGCTGGTTGCGGCCGAGCTTGCGGTACGGCTCGGTGTCCACGATCCCGTTGGCGCGCAGCACCTTCGCGACGGCCGCCGCGTCGATGTCGTCCGAGAAGTCGATCGTGCCGATGACGGCGGAACGCTTGTCGGCGTCCACGACGAACGGGGTCGCGTACTTGGACGCCTCGGCCCAGCCGTACAGGTTGCGCGCGCTGGCCGCCGTACGACCGGTCGTGAACTCCAGGCCACCCTGGCCGTTCATCCACTCCAGCTGCTCGTTCAGCAGGAAGAGGGTGGACAGCGCCGGGGTGTTGTACGTCTGGTTCTTCAGCGAGTTGTCGATCGCCGTCGGCAGCGAGAAGAACTCCGGGATGTGCCGGCCCGACGCGTGCACGCGGGCGGCCCGCTCCAGCGCGGCCGGGGAGAACGCCGCCAGCCACAGGCCGCCGTCCGAGGCGAACGACTTCTGCGGGGCGAAGTAGTAGACGTCGGTCTCGGTGATGTCCACCGGCAGACCGCCGGCGCCCGAGGTCGCGTCCACCAGGACGAGCGACCCGGCGTCCGCGCCCGCGACGCGCCTGACCGGCGCCGCGACACCCGTCGAGGTCTCGTTGTGCGTGTACGCGTACACGTCCACGCCCGCCTCGGCCTGCGGCTCGGGGTGCGTGCCGGGGTCGGAGGAGATGACGGTCGGCGCGTCCAGCCACGGCGCGAGCTTCGCGGCCTTGGCGAACTTCGAGGAGAACTCGCCGAACGTGAGGTGCTGGGACTTCTGCTCGATCAGCCCGTGCGTCGCGATGTCCCAGAAGGCGGTGGAGCCGCCGTTGCCCAGGATCACCTCGTAGCCCTCGGGGAGGGAGAAGAGGTCCCGGAGCCCCTGACGCACCGAGCCGACCAGGTTCTTGACCGGGGCCTGGCGGTGCGAGGTTCCGAGCAGGGAGGTACCGGTGGCGGCCAGGGCGTCCAGCGCCTCGGTCCGCACCTTGGAGGGGCCCGCGCCGAAGCGTCCGTCGGCGGGCTTGATGTCAGCGGGAATCTGGATCTCGGCCACGAGCGGAGCGTATCGGGTCCCGGTCCGCGCCTCGGAACCCCGTCCACCCGATGAGACGCATCGGGGGCGAGCGCGGACGCGGGCACCCGCACGGTGGCAGGGTGGAGGCCGTGACGACACCCGGGGAACTCGAACGGACCTTGCGGGCGGAGCTGCGCGGCGAGGTGGACTTCGGTGCCGCGGCCCGGGCACTGATGACCATGGACGCCTCCAACTACCGGCGCGTACCGGTCGGCGTCGTCGCGCCGCGCGACGCCGACGACGTGGCCGCCGCGCTCGGCGTGTGCGCCGCCGCCGGGGTACCCGTCGTCCCGCGCGGCGGCGGCACCTCCATCGCGGGCCAGGCCACCGGAGTCGGCGTGGTGCTCGACCTCACCCGGCACATGAACGGCCTGCTCTCCGTCGACCCGGCCGCGCGCCTCGCCGTGGTCCAGCCCGGGCTGGTCCTGGACCGGCTGCGCGACGCGGTGCGCCCGCACGGCCTGACCTTCGGCCCCGACCCCTCCACGCACTCCCGCTGCACCCTCGGCGGCATGATCGGCAACAACGCGTGCGGGGCCCACTCGGTCGCCTGGGGGACCACCGCGGACAACGTGGCCGAGCTGGCGGTGACGGCGTACGGCGGCGCCGCGCACCGCATCGGGACGGGCTGGCCGGGAGCGCCGCAGGGATTGCGCGAGCTGGTCGACGGCAATCTGGCACTCCTGCGCACCGCGATGGCGGGCGGCTTCTCCCGGCGCATCTCCGGCTACGGGGGACTCGACGCGCTGCTCCCCGAGCGAGGGGTGGAGCTCGCGCGGGCGTTCTGCGGGAGCGAGGGCACGCTCGGGGTGGTCACCGAGGCGGTGGTGCGCCTGGTGGAGCTGCCGTCCGCGCCGGTGCTTGCGGTCCTGGGCTACGCGGACGAGAGCGCGGCGGCGGACGCGGCCGCCGGGCTGCTGCCGTACGGGCCGCTCACGGTGGAGGGGATGGCGCAGGACCTGGTCCGCGGCGCCGCCGGCCTGCCGAAGGGAGGGGCCTGGCTGTTCGTGGAGATGCGGGACGAGGGCGCGGCGCGCGCGCTCGTACGGGGCGCCGACGCGCTCGACGCGCTGGTGGTCACCGACCCGGCGGCGCAGCGGGCGCTGTGGCGGATCCGGGAGGACGCGGCGGGCACGGCGACGCGGCTGCCGGGAGGGGAGATGGCCTGGCCCGGGTGGGAGGACTGCGCGGTGCCGCCGGCCCGGCTGGGGGCGTACCTGCGGGACTTCCGCGCGCTGCTGGCCCGGCACGGGCTGCGCGGATCGCCGTACGGGCACTTCGGCGAGGGCTGCGTGCACGTACGGATCGACTTCGACCTGGTGTCGGCGCAGGGCGTGGCCCGCTTCCGGGCCTTCTCCACCGACATGGCGGACCTGGTGGTGTCCCACGGCGGCTCGCTGTCCGGGGAGCACGGGGACGGGCAGGCACGGGCGGAGCTGCTGCCGAGGATGTACGGGGCGGAGGTGGTCCGGCTCTTCGGCGCGTACAAGGACGTCTGGGACCCGGCGGGCGGCATGAACCCGGGGATGCTGGTCCGCCCGGCGCGCCTCGACGAGAACCTCCGCTTCGCGGTCCTGCCGGACTCGGCCTTCGCGGGGGAGGTGGCCCGGTGCGTGGGGGTCGCGAAGTGCCGCTCGGCCGACGCGGGCGGGCCGGGGGTGATGTGCCCCTCGTACCGGGCCACGGGGGAGGAGCGGCACTCCACGCGGGGCCGGGCCCGGCTGCTGCACGAGATGCTGGCGGGCGAGGTCGTACGGGACGGCTGGCGCTCGCCGGAGGTCGCCGAGGCGCTGGACCTGTGCCTGGGCTGCAAGGGGTGCCTCAGCGACTGCCCGGTGGGGGTGGACATGGCCTCGTACAAGGCGGAGTTCCTGCACCACCACTGGGCGGGCCGCGTCCGGCCCCTCGCGCACTACACCCTGGGCGGCCTCCCGGCCTGGCTCCGCCTGATCGCCCGCCTGCGAGCGGCCCGCCCGGCGAACGCGCTGGCGCGCCGCATCCCCGTCCCGGGCCTCGCCCGCGAACGGGCCCTGCCGGAGATCGCCCGCGAACCGTTCACGCGCGGGCACCGCGGAACGCTGCGGGAGCGGGAGCGGGAGCGGGGGCGGGGGCGGGAGGTGGAGCGGGGATCGGGCGATGCCGCCCAGGACCCGACTGCCGTCACCCTCTGGCCGGACACGTTCACGGAGTACCTCGCCCCGGAGGCCGGGCACGCGGCGGTGCGGGTGCTCGAGGCCGCGGGACTCGGCGTCACCGTCCCCGCCGGCCCGGTGTGCTGCGGCCTCACCTACCTCTCCACCGGCCGCCTCGACCGCGCCCGCACGGTGCTCCGCCGCACCCTGACCGCCCTCGGCGAGAACCCCGGAACCGGCCCCGTCCTCGTCCTCGAACCCAGCTGCGCCGCGGCCCTGCGCACCGACCTCCCCGCCCTGCTCCCCGACGACCCCCGGGCGAAGGCCCTGGCGGCGGCCGTCCGGACCCTCGCCGAGACCCTGGAGGAGCACGCTCCGCACTGGCAGCCGCCCCGCCTCGACCGGCCGGTCGCCGGCCAGACCCACTGTCACCAGCACGCGGTGCTCGGCGACGCCGCCGACCGGCGGCTGCGCGAGCGGGCCGGGCTCACCGTCGAGCTCAGCGGCGGCTGCTGCGGCCTGGCCGGCAACTTCGGCTTCGAGCCGGGCCACCACGGGGTGTCGGTGGCCTGCGCGGAGGAACAGCTCCTGCCGTCGCTGCGCACGGCCCCGCCGGACGCGGTCGTCCAGGCCGACGGATTCTCCTGCCGCACCCAGATCGCCCAGCTGGGCGGGGTCAGGGCCCGCCACCTGGCGGAACTCCTGGCGGAGGGGCTGGACCGGGGCGAACCCGTGTAAGGCAAGACACGGAGCCACACTCCTTACGAACGACTAACCTGGAGAGATGCCCGCACCCTCCCCGTCCCCGACGGCGAACGCCACCCCGGCCACGGCCGCCACCCCGGCCACGGCCGCCACCCCGGCCACGGCCGTCCCGGCCCCCGCGGGCTCCCGCTTCGGTCCGGTCGCCCTGGTGGTCTCGGCCGGGATCTCGGTGCAGTTCGGCGCCGCCCTCGCGGTCATGATCATGCCGCGGGCGGGCGCGGCGGGCGTGGTCACCCTGCGCCTCGCGGCCGCCGCGCTCGTGCTGCTGCTCCTGTGCCGCCCCAAGGTGCGCGGCTACCTCCGCGCCGACTGGGGCACGGTGATCGCCTTCGGCGTGGCCATGGCGGGCATGAACGGTCTCTTCTACCAGGCCATCGACCGCATCCCGCTCGGCCCGGCCGTCACCCTGGAGGTGCTCGGCCCGCTGGCCCTGTCCGTGATCGTCTCCCGGCGCCTGGTGAACCTGCTCTGGGCGGGCCTGGCCTTGGCCGGCGTCGTGCTGCTGGCCGGCCACGGCGGGGCCGGCTTCGGCGGCCTCGACCTCGTGGGCGCGGCCTACGCGCTCGGGGCGGGCGCGATGTGGGCGGCGTACATCGTGTTCAGCGCGCGTACGGGCCGCCGCTTCCCGCAGGCGGACGGCCTGGCCCTGGCGATGGCGGTCGCCGCCGTCCTGTCGCTGCCGCTGGGCATCGTCGAAGCCGGCTCGGCCCTGCTGGTGCCGAGCACCCTCGCGCTGGGCCTGGGCGTGGCCGTGCTGTCGTCCGTACTGCCGTACACCCTCGAACTGCTGGCCCTGCGACGGCTCCCGGCCCCGACCTTCGCGATCCTGATGAGCCTGGAACCGGCCATCGCCGCCACCGCCGGCTTCCTCGTACTGAACCAGGCCATGTCCGCCCTGGACGCCCTGGCCATCGCGCTGGTGATCGCCGCCAGCATGGGGGCGGTCCGCTCCCAGACCCGGAAGCAGGCCGCCTGATGGACGCCGCCGCCTACCTCGCCGCCGTCCCGGACGCCCGCCGCGAGGCCTGCACCCTCCTGCGGGAGCTGTGCCTGACGGAACTGGCGGGCTTCGAGGAGGTCATCGCGTACGGGATGCCCGCGTACGTCCGGCCCGGCGCGGAGGCCGCGGAGATCGCCTGGGCGAACCAGAAGCAGTACATCTCCTTCTACCTGCTGCGCACGGACATCCGCGACGCCTTCGCGGACCGCCTGGCCCCCCACGACATGGGCAAGGCCTGCCTCCGCTTCCGCAACCCCGCCAACGTCGACTTCCCCCTCCTCCGAGACCTCCTCCAGGCCACGGCCTCGGCCGCTCCGGGCCGGACCTGCTGAGCCAGGACACGGCTCCCGCCGGAGCTCCGGGGTCATCCGGCCGGCTCGATGTTGTCCACAGCGGTGGAGAACTCGCGGCCTGACGCGGTGCGGACGTACGCGAGCTCCATCCAGTGCTCGTGGGCCGTGTTCGAGACGTTCTCGTTGATCACGGCCATCAGCACGCCCTCGACACCGGAAGCCACGTCGCGCACACGGCGCCGCAGCAGACGGTGGGGCACGTAGGCGTACCGCTCAGTCATCGGACGCCTCCTGGAGGGAGGAGGCGAATCGCTCCCACCCGTTCAGCGCGCGTTCCAGGAGGTCTTGGCTGGGCTCGGGCCAAGGGGTGTCCGGGATGTCGATGCCGCGCACGCCCTGGGCGCAGCTGTGGATGATTCGGTCGCACATGTCACTCCCCGGCGGGCCGGCAACTTGCGGTGGATCACTGCTCGTTGTGAAGAGGTAACCGCACGCAACCTCTCCGCGAGTACCGTTGGAGGGTCGGAGAAGCATGCAAGCCATGCACCTGTCGGGAGTTGCTCATGGCGCGACGCTCACGCACACCCAACGCCGGTCTGCCGACGCTCCTCGAGCAGGCCGGATGGTCCAGAAACCAGTTCGCCTCGATCGTCAATCGCATCGGGGCGGAGGCGGGGCTCGCCCTCACGTACGGCCAGCCCGCCGTATCCCAGTGGATCGCCGGCCACCAGCCGCGGCAGCAGGTCAGAGCGCTGATCGTCGAGGCGTTCGAGCGGAAACTGGCACGGCCGGTCACCTATGCCGAGGCGGGGCTCACGCCGCCGGATCGTGATGCTGGGGCGGACACCGTCCGGGACCTCGTAGACCTCGGGAGGGCCGACATGGATCCGTCCAGGCGGCGTGTGGTGGCTGCGGGGGTGTTCTCCGCCGCGCTGGCCGTTCCCCTGTTCCCGGGCCTGGCGCGGGCGGCCGACGGGTCCGGACCGGTGGGGCCCGGGAAGGCGACGACGCGGGTGGGGCAGGCCCAGGTGGTCACCGTGCGGGCGATGACGGACCGGATCGCGGACATCCTCGACGAGCTCGGGGCGGGGCACGCCCGGCCCATGGCGGCGGCGTTCCTCGTGAACACCGTGGGGCCCTGGCTGAAGGCCGAGGCGGCCGCTCCGGTGCGCCGGAGCCTGCTGGCCGCGGCCTCCGACCTCGTGTACCTCACGGGGTGGATGGCCATGTACGAGCGGCAGCACCGGCTGGGCCAGGACTACTACCTGTCCGCGCTGAAGCTGGCCGGGGAGGCCGAGGAACACGTCACGTACTGCCGGACCTTGCGCGGCATGTCCCTCCAGGCTTCCAACCTCGGCTACGGCCGGCGCGCGCTGGAGCTCGCCGACTCGGCGGCGGAGGCGGCTCCGGTGGCCGGGCCGCGGCTCGTGGCGTTCCTCCGGGGGCAGCAGGCGCACGGGGCGGCGATGGTGGGGGACAAGCGGCAGGCCTTCGCCCGGCTCCGGGAAGCGGAGGAGGCGCTGGCGCGCGCCGACGACCGGCGGGAGTCGATCGGAGGGTACGACCGGACCGCCTATCTCTTCCACGTCGCCCACGTGCAGAACGAGACCAAGGACGTGCCCGGTTCGGTCCGGACCCTGCGGGAGTCGATCCGGGTGCAGCCCGCGAACGAGCGGCAGGGCAGGCTGCACGCGTACGGGCTCCTCGCCCAGCGCCAGCTGTCCATCGGGCACGTGGAGGCCGCGTGCGAGTCGTGGGACAGGTTCCTCGACGCGTACGAGGTGCTCTCGTCCGCACGGGGTGACGAGCACTTCGAGGTCATGAACCTACGGCTCGGCCCCTACGGAACGGTCCGCGCCGTACGGGCCCTGCGCGAGCGGGCCCGCCACGTCGGCGTTCTCAAGGGCTGAGGCCGCGGGCGGGTCGTAGTGGGCGGTCATCGCCGACAGGGTGGTTCGGATGCGGGCGCGGAGGGACGGCGGGGCGAGGACCTCCGCGTCCGCGGCCAGGGACAGGAACTGGGATTCCGCCTGGGTGTGGGACTCGATCGGGAGGGTCGCGCGGGTCCAGCCCGGCAGCTCCGGGTCCGGGTGGCCGGTGGTGGACAGGGCGCGGGCCTGGGGGCCCGTCAGGGTGGATGCGGCGCGGGGGGAGAGGCGTACCTCGGCCTGTTCCGGGTACAGCCGCGCGTGGAAGTCCTCCTGGGTCCGGCGCCAGTGCCCGGCCAGGTCGAAGCCCTCGGGGAGCTCCGCGGTCCGCGTCGTCCGCGTCACCGACAGGATCTGGTCCACCCGGTACGTGCGGGCGCCGTCCGGGCCCGCCACCAGGTACCAGCGGCCCGCCTTCAGGACCAGGCCGTAGGGGGCGAGGAGACGGGTCACCTCCCTCGGTTCCTTCCAGCGCCGGTACAGCACCTCGATCATCCGGCCCTGCCACACGGCGTCGGCCACCTCGGGGAGGTACGGGGTCTCCTCGTGCTCCGCGTACCAGCCCGGCGCGTCCAGGTGGAACCGCGCCCGCATCCGGTCGGCCTGTACGCGCAGCTCCGGCGGCAGCGCCGCCCGCAGTTTCAGCTGGGCCGCCGACAGGGCCCGGCCGAGGCCCAGTTCCGCCGCCGGTCCCGGCATCCCGGTCAGGAACAGGGCCTCCGCCTCGCCCGTGCTGAGCCCCGTCAGCCGGGTCCGGTAGCCGGCGAGCAGCTGGTAGCCGCCGCTGTGCCCGGCGTCCCCGTACAGCGGGACGCCCGCCGCGGCCAGCGCCTCCGCGTCGCGGTAGACCGTACGGACGGACACCTCCAGCTCGCCCGCGAGCTCGGCGGCGGTCATCCGGCCGCGGGTCTGGAGCAGGAGGAGGATCGACAGCAAGCGGCTCGACTTCACTGACACATGGTGTCAGTGAAGTGCTCCTACGGTCCTCGCATGAACGATTTCGACTTCCTCGCCGGTACCTGGGACGTGGCCAACCGCTGGCGTACCGACTTCCTCGACGCGGACAGCGCGTGGGAGGAGTTCCCGGCCGTTTCCCACATCTCCCGCCACTTCGACGGCGGCGCCAGCTTCGACGAGATCGACTTCCCGACGAAGGGCTTCGGCGGTCTGACGCTGCGCCTCTTCGACCGGGAGCGCGAGCAGTGGTCGCTGTACTGGTCGAGCCGCCGCACCGGCGTCCTGTTCCCGCCCGTCGTCGGCCGGTTCGAGGACGGGCTCGGGGTCTTCGAGGGGGAGGACACGTACGACGGCAAGCCGGTCCGCGTGCGGTTCGTGTGGTCGGGGACGGAGCCGGGGCGGTCGCCGCGCTGGGAGCAGTTCTTCTCGCTCGACGGCGGCACCGGCTGGATCCAGAACTGGACGATGGACTTCACCCGTCGCCCCTGAGGCCGTACGCCCCGCCCGGCCCGCCACGGGGGAGTGGCCCGGGCGGGGCGTACCCCCTTCAACCGGCCGCGACCACCTGAGACCGGCTCCGACTAGCCCAGCGGCAGGTCCAGGTACGAAGGCGTCGCCTCCGGCGAGGTGAAGGCCAGTGTCGCGCGCGGCAGGTTGGCGTCACCGTAGAAGGGGTCGCGGGCGTCGATCACCAGCAGCAGCCGGTTGCCGCGCTGGACGTCGTACGCGGTGGCCTGGAGCTCGATGTCCGCGCTGATCAGGCTGTCGGGCGGCGAGTCGAGGTCGGTGTACGGGGCGTGCGTGACGATGTGCGCCGTGCCGTCGGGCGCGGTGTCGAGGAGGTACGCCACGAAGGCGGAGCCGGGGTTGGGCGCCCGGTAGGTGACGCGCAGTTTCGGTGTGCCGCGCAGCCGGGTGGTCTCCTCCACCGGCGCCGAGGCCCATACGGCGGCCACCGAGCGGTCGATCTCGCCCGTCGGGTAGGCCTTGGGCCGGCCGGCCATCTCCGCGTAGCCGGCGAGGACCACCGCGTCGGCGACGGTCGCCAGGGTGTCCACCCCGCACAGCACGGTCGCCGTCCAGCCCGCCTCCGGTGACTCCGCCAGGTCCCCGCTGCCCGCCAGGTGCAGCCGGTGCGTGTGCTCGGTGAGGGAGGGCCAGGTCGGGCGGGGTTCGAGGGTCTTGTTCCACATGACCTCGCTGAGCACCTCGCCTTCGTCGCCGATGCCGTTGTCGATGTCCTTGAGGTGGTGGTCGAACCAGCGGTGGGCGTCCGTCCAGATGCGGTTCGGCAGGCCGAACATGCCCGACGACTCGGGGCCCGAGTGGTCGCCTATGGACAGGACCATCCGCTTGGGGCCGGTCAGTTCGTTGAACATCCTCAGCGTCTGGTTGGGCGGGAAGAGCGTCTCGTGCCAGGCGTGCGCGTACAGGACGGGCACCTGACGGCGGTTGAGCTCCTTGACGTGCGTGAGGGGCGAGCGCTGCTCGGCCCAGGCCAGGGTGCCCGTGATGTCGCGGCCGGCCAGGACGTTGTCGAAGACGCTCTGCGTCTGCGGGCTCAGCCGCGCCTTCGCGGCCGCCTCGAGCAGGGCCCGTACGGCGGCGACGTGCCGGGTGGAGTTCTCGTAGAACGCCTCCCCGAGGTCCCCCCAGGAGCTGAGCGCGACGACGGCGTCGACGCGGGTGTCGTGCGCGGCGACCAGCTGGCCGATGCCCGAGCCGTACGAGTCCCCGAGGAAGCCGACCTTCGTCACCGGGCCGGCGGTGCGCTCGATGAGGTGGTCCAGGGCCCGGCTGCCGTCGGCGACGTCGAGCGGGCCCGCCACCTCCACCTGGCCTTCGGAGCCGGGGAAGCCCCGGGTGGTGTAGGCGAGGACGTTGTAGCCGCGGGCGGCGAAGAGGGTGGCCTGCACGGCGTACACGAGCCAGCCCAGGCTGGTCCACGGCGAGGGCATCACGATCAGCGGGCGGGGCCGGCTCCCGGTGTGCCGCCAGAGCGCGGCGTCGAGCAGGTCCCCGTCGGCGCCGGTCACCTTGCCGCGGGTGAACACGGCCACGGACCGGACCTCGGCGATCTCGGCGGCGCGGGCGGGGGAGAGGCCGGTGACGTCACCGCTCTCCAGGGCCGTGACAAAGGCGTGCAGGGCGTTGGCGTCGAGCTCGGGGTAGAGGGAGAAGGGGGTCCGGGGAGGTTGCGGGCTGTGGGCGGCTGGAGTCACGTCAGTTCATCCTCTTCGTCGTGGTCTGCGTCGAGTGACATGAACGTGCTGCGCTCGCCCGGGCCCGGAGCGGAGCGTCCAGTATCGACGGGACATCCGGTGACGTATCGCGAGTTTCCGGCGTACGGCCAAAATCGCCCCCGCCCGGTCGGGCCCGCCGGGCGGGCGCGCCGCCCGGAGACCGGCACCTGCCAGGAAAGGTCCGCAACTCCCCATCAACCGGACCTGGTTGGCGTGGCTGGCGGGAACGCGCCACCCTCCGGGAAAACCATGCAAGCGTGCTTGATTGTTTTGGCGGCGGCTGTCAGTGTTCCCCTCACGCCGAGAGGGGAGCACGCCGTGCCCGATCCGTCCGCCGTCGCCGCCACCGCTGCCGCCACCGCCGCCGTATGCGCGGACCTGCGTGAAGAGGGGCGCGAACTCGACGCCCTGGTCGGGGAGTTGTCCGCCCCCGACTGGGCCCTGCCCACACCCGCGCCCCGCTGGAGCATCGCCCACCAGATCGCCCACCTGCACTGGACCGACCGGGCCGCACTGCTCTCCCTCACCGACGCCGCCGGCTTCGGCCGCATGGTCGAGGAGGCGCTCGCGGCGCCCGACTCCTTCGTCGACGAGGGCGCGGAGGGGGGCGCGAAGCTGCCGCCCGACGAGCTGCTCGCCCGCTGGCGCTCCGGCCGCGCCGACCTCGACGCGGCGCTGGCCGTCGCCTCGCCCGACACCCGCTTCCCCTGGTACGGGCCGCCGATGAAGGCCGCCTCCATGGCGAGCGCCCGGCTGATGGAGACCTGGGCGCACGGCCAGGACGTCGCCGACGCGCTCGGCGTACGCCGCACGCCGACCGCCCGGCTGCGGCACGTCGCCCGGATCGGCGTACGGGCCCGCGACTACGCCTACGCGGTACGCGGACTGCCAGCGCCCGCCGAGGAGTTCCGGGTCGAGCTCGAGGCCCCGGACGGCTCCGGCCCGTGGACGTACGGGCCCCCGGACGCCCCGCAGCGGATCACCGGCCCGGCGCTCGACTTCTGCCTCCTGGTGACCCAGCGGGCCCACCGCTCCGACCTGGCCCTGACCGCGACCGGCCCCGACGCCGACCAGTGGCTCGGCATCGCGCAGGCCTTCGCCGGCCCGGCGGGCCCCGGCCGCGCCCCGGAGGCCTCCCGATGACGACCGGCCCCCTCGGCCCCCTCCGCCCCGGCACCCCGTACGACCCCCTCACCCCCCGTCGCCCGCTGCGCATCGGCAACGCCTCCGGCTTCTACGGGGACCGCTTCGACGCCCTGCGCGAGATGCTGACCGGCGGCCCGCTGGACGTGCTCACCGGGGACTACCTGGCCGAGCTGACGATGCTCATCCTCGGCCGCGACCGCCTGAAGAACCCGGACCTCGGCTACGCGAAGACCTTCCTGCGCCAGCTCGAGGAGGGGCTCGGGCTCGCGCACGAGCGGGGCGTACGGATCGTCACGAACGCGGGCGGCCTGAACCCGGCCGGACTGGCCGACGCGGTACGGGCGCTGGCCGCCAAGGCGGGAGTACCCGTCACCGTCGCGCACGTCGAGGGCGACGACCTGATGCCGTACGGGGAAGGGGCGCTGACCGCCAACGCCTACCTCGGCGGCGCCGGGATCACGGCCTGCCTGCGGGCGGGCGCGGACGTGGTCGTGACCGGCAGGGTCACGGACGCGGCGCTGGTCAGCGGCCCGGCGGCCTGGTGGTTCGACTGGGCGCCGGACGACTACGACCGGCTGGCGGGAGCGGTGGTCGCGGGCCACGTCCTGGAGTGCGGCACGCAGGCCACCGGAGGGAACTACTCCTTCTTCACCGCACACGACGTCCGCCACCCGGGCTTCCCCCTCGCGGAGGTCTCCGAGGACGGCTCCTCGGTGATCACCAAGCATCCGGGCACCGGCGGAGTCGTCTCGACCGGCACCGTCACCGCCCAACTCCTCTACGAAACCCAGGGCGTCCGCTACCTCGGCCCGGACGTCACCGCCCGCCTGGACACGGTCCGGCTCTCCGAGGACGGCCCCGACCGTGTCCGCGTCTCGGGCGTACTCGGCGAACCGCCCCCGGACACCCTCAAGGTGGGCGTCACCCGCATCGGGGGCTGGCGCAACGAGGTCGTCTTCGTCCTGACCGGCCTGGACGTCGAGGCGAAGGCGGCCCTGGTGCGCGCGCAGCTGTCCGAGGCGCTGGAGGGCGTCGCCGACGCGGCCTGGACGCTGTCCCGCACCGACCACGAGGACGCCCCGACGGAGGAGACGGCGAGCGCGCTGCTGCGGCTGGTGGTGCGGGACCCTTCCGCCGACCGGATCGGCCGTGAGCTGACCTCGGCGGCGATCGAGCTGGCCCTGGCCAGCTACCCGGGCTTCCACGTCACGTCCCCGCCGGGACCGGCCCAGCCGTACGGGGCCTTCGCCTCGGCCGCCGTTCCGGCGGGGCCGGTCCCCCACGTGGCGGTCCTCCCCGACGGCACCCGCCTCCCGATCCCGTCAGGGCTCCGCCCCGAACCCCGCGCCTCAAACGATCCGGCCCCTCCGGCGTTTGAGGAGCGGGGTCCTGGGCGGAGCCCCGGTCTCGGGAAGGGGCGGACAGGGGAGGGCCCCGCAGGGCCCACGACCCGGGCGCCCCTCGGCGCCGTGGCCGGGGCGCGCAGCGGCGACAAGGGCGGCGACGCCAACGTCGGCGTGTGGGTCGAATCGCCCGCCGCCTGGGAGTGGCTCCACCACACCCTCACGGCGGAGGTCCTCCAGGACCTGCTCCCCGAAGCCCGGGGCCTGCCCGTCACCCGCCACGCCCTCCCCAACCTCCGCGCCCTCAACTTCACCATCCCCGGCATCCTCGGCGACGGCGTCGCCTCCGGTCACCGCTTCGACCCCCAGGCCAAGGCCCTCGGCGAATGGCTCCGCGCCCGCCACCTCGACATCCCGACCCACCTGCTGCCCGAAGCCACGCCCCAAGAACCCGCCCCGGAGGGGACCGGCCCATGACCCGCCTCGGCACCACCGTCGACCCGCACGCCCCCGAGCACGCGCAGGCCCGAACCACCGCCCTGGAACGCCTCGCCGCCCTCGACACCGAGCACGCGAAGGCGCTCCAAGGCGGCGGCGAGAAGTACACGGCACGCCACAGGCAGCGCGGCAAGCTGCCGGCCCGCGAGCGCGTCGAGCTGCTCCTCGACCCGGACACCCCGTTCCTGGAGCTGTCCCCGCTCGCCGCCTGGGGCAGCGACTACCCCGTCGGCGCCTCCATGGTCACCGGAATCGGCACCGTCGAGGGCGTCCAGTGCCTGATCACCGCCAACGACCCCACCGTCCGCGGCGGCGCCAGCAACCCCTGGACCCTGAAGAAGGCGCTCCGGGCCAACGAGATCGCCCGGCAGAACCGTCTGCCCTGCATCAGCCTCGTGGAGTCCGGCGGCGCCGACCTTCCCTCCCAGAAGGAGATCTTCATCCCGGGCGGCGCGGTCTTCCGCGACCTCACCCGGCTGTCCGCCGAGGGGATCCCGACGATCGCCGTCGTCTTCGGCAACTCCACCGCCGGAGGCGCGTACATCCCCGGCATGTCCGACCACACCATCATGATCAAGGACCGGTCCAAGGTGTTCCTCGGCGGTCCGCCCCTGGTCAAGATGGCCACCGGCGAGGAGAGCGACGACGAGTCCCTCGGTGGAGCGGACATGCACGCCCGCACCTCCGGCCTCGCCGACTACTACGCCCTCGACGAGATGGACGCGATCCGCCAGGCCCGCCGCGTCGTCGCCCGCCTGAACCACCGCCCGGCGCACGCGGAGCCGCCCAAGGCCGAGGAGCCGAGGTACGACCCCGAAGAGCTCCTCGGGATCGTCCCGTCCGACCTGAAGACGCCCTTCGACCCGCGCGAGGTCATCGCCCGCATCGTCGACGCCTCCGACTTCGACGAGTTCAAGCCGCTGTACGGCACCAGCCTGGTGACCGGCTGGGCCACCCTCCACGGCTACCCGGTCGGCATCCTCGCCAACGCCCAGGGCGTGCTGTTCAGCGCCGAGTCGCAGAAGGCCGCCCAGTTCATCCAGCTCGCCAACCAGCGCGACATCCCCCTGCTCTTCCTCCACAACACCACCGGCTACATGGTCGGCAAGGAGTACGAGCAGGGCGGCATCGTCAAACACGGCGCGATGATGATCAACGCGGTCTCCAACTCCCGCGTCCCGCACCTGTCCGTGCTCATCGGGGCCTCCTACGGCGCCGGCCACTACGGCATGTGCGGCCGCGCCTACGAACCGCGCTTCCTCTTCGCCTGGCCCAGCGCCAAGTCCGCCGTCATGGGCCCCCAGCAGCTCGCCGGGGTGCTGTCGATCGTGGCCCGGCAGTCCGCCGCCGCCAAGGGACAGCCGTACGACGACGAGGCGGACGCAGGCATGCGCGCCTTCGTCGAGGCGCAGATCGAGTCCGAGTCCCTGCCGATGTTCCTGTCCGGGCGGCTGTACGACGACGGGGTCATCGACCCGCGCGACACCCGTACCGTCCTCGGCCTGTGCCTGTCGGCCGTCCACAACGCCCCCGTCGAGGGCGCCCGTGGCGGCTTCGGCGTCTTCCGGATGTGAGCCCGCACATGACCCAGCCGATCACCTCGCTGCTCGTCGCCAACCGCGGCGAGATCGCCGTACGGATCTTCCGCACCGCCCGAGCCCTGGGCCTGGCCACCGTTGCCGTCCACTCCGACCCCGACGAGCACGCCCTGCACGTACGCGACGCCGACGCGGCCGTACGCCTGCCCGGCGCCGCCCCCGCCGACACCTACCTGCGCGGCGACCTGATCATCAAGGCCGCGCTCGCCGCCGGGGCCGACGCGGTCCACCCCGGCTACGGCTTCCTCTCCGAGAACGCCGCCTTCGCCCACGAGGTCCGGGCCGCCGGACTGACCTGGATCGGCCCGCCGCCCGAGGCCATCGAGGCCATGGCCTCCAAGACCCGGGCCAAGGAGCTGATGCGCACCGCCGGCGTCCCGCTCCTCGAACCCGTCGACCCGGCCACCGCCACCGCAGCCGACCTGCCCCTGCTCCTCAAGGCCGCGGCCGGCGGCGGGGGCCGCGGCATGCGCGTGGTCCGCGACCTCGGCCAGCTGGCGGAGGCCCTCGACGCCGCCGCCGCCGAGGCCCGGTCGGCCTTCGGCGACGGCGAGGTCTTCGCCGAGCCCTACGTGGAGCGCGGCCGCCACGTCGAGGTGCAGATCCTCGCCGACGCCCACGGCACCGTCTGGGCGCTGGGCACCCGCGACTGCTCCCTCCAGCGGCGCCACCAGAAGGTCATCGAGGAGGCCCCGGCCCCCGGCCTGCCGGAAAGCCTGCGCGACAGCCTCCACGAGGCCGCCGTCACCGCCGCCCGCGCCGTCTCCTACCAGGGCGCCGGCACCGTCGAGTTCCTCGTCACCGCCGACGGACGCCCCTACTTCCTGGAGATGAACACCCGCCTCCAGGTCGAACACCCCGTCACCGAAGCCGTCTTCGGCCTCGACCTCGTCGCCCTCCAGCTGCGCGTCGCCGAGGGCGCGGCCCTGCCGCTCACACCCCCGGCCCCCGCCGGCCACGCCGTCGAAGCCCGCCTGTACGCGGAGGACCCCGCCCGGGACTGGCGCCCCCAGACCGGCGTCCTGCACACCCTCGCCGTGCCCGGCGAGGTCCGCGTCGACACCGGCTTCACCGACGGGGACGAGGTCGGCATCCACTACGACCCCATGCTCGCCAAGGTCGTCGCCCACGCCCCGACCCGCGCCGAGGCCGTACGCGTCCTCGCCCACGCCCTGGCCGGAGCCCGCATCCACGGGCTGACCACCAACCGCGAACTCCTCGTACGGTCCCTGCGCCATCCGGAGTTCGCGGCCGGACAGCCCGACACCGGCTTCTACGAACGCCATCTGCCCGCCCTCACCGAAGGGACCCCGGACGCCACCCTGTCCGCCCTGGCCGCTGCCCTCGCCGAAGCGGCCCCGGCCGAGGACGCCCCCCTGGCGGCACGCCTCGGCGGCTGGCGCAACGTCCGCTCCCAGCCCCGGACCCGCCGCTACACGGTGGCGGGCACCGAGTACCAGGCCGCCTACCACCCGGTGAGCCACCCGGGAGTCCGCGTACTGTCCGCCGGCCCCACCCTCGTCACCCTCGAAGTAGACGGCATCCGGCGCCTGTTCCACGTGAAACAAAATTCGAACAGCTCCGACCTGTACGTGGATTCCGTCCTCGGCTCCCACACCCTCACCCCCGTCCCCCGGTTCGCGGACCCCCAGGACCGCACCGAACCGGGCTCCCTCCTCGCCCCCATGCCCGGCACCGTCGTCCGCATCGCCGAGGGCCTCGCCCCCGGCGCCGCCGTCACCGCCGGGCAGCCCCTGCTCTGGCTGGAGGCCATGAAGATGGAGCACCGCATCCTCGCTCCCGCCTCCGGCACGCTCACCGCACTCCACGCCACCACGGGCCGGCAGGTCGAGTTCGGCGCCCTGCTCGCCGTAGTCCAGGAGGAAACGACGTCATGAGCACCGCCACCATCGAAACGCCCGAGCACAAGGCCCTGCGCACGGCGGTCGCCGCCCTGGGGCAGAAGTACGGCCGCGAGTACCTCGCCCGCGTCGCCCGCGAGGGCGGCCACCCCGACGAACTGTGGGCCGACGCCGCGAAGCTCGGCTACCTCGGCGTCAACCTGCCCGAGGAGTACGGCGGCGGGGGCGGCGGCATCGCCGAACTGTCCATCGTCCTCGAAGAACTCGGGGCCGCGGGCTGCCCCCTCCTCATGATGGTCGTATCACCCGCCATCTGCGGCACGGTCATCTCCCGCTTCGGCACCGACGACCAGAAGCGCATCTGGCTCCCCGGCCTCGCCGACGGCAGCCTCACCATGGCCTTCGGCATCACCGAACCCGACGCCGGATCCAACTCCCACCGCATCACCACCACCGCCCGCCGCGAGGGCGAAGACTGGATCCTCACCGGCCGCAAGGTCTTCATCTCCGGCGTGGACATCGCCGACGCCACCCTCATCGTCGGCCGCACCGAAGACGCCCGCTCCGGCCGCCTCAAGCCCTGCCTGTTCATCGTCCCGCGCGAGACCCCCGGCTTCTCCCGTTCGGTCATCGACATGGAACTCCAGGCCGCGGAGAAGCAGTTCGAACTGGTTCTGGACGACGTGCGCCTGCCCTCCTCTGCCCTGGTTGGCGACGAGGACGCGGGCCTGCTCCAGCTGTTCGCCGGCCTCAACCCCGAACGCATCATGACCGCCGCCTTCGCCATCGGCATGGGCCGCTACGCGCTCGCCAAGGCCGTCGCCTACGCCAAGACCCGCCAGGTGTGGAAGGACCCCATCGGCGCCCACCAGGCCCTGGCCCACCCCCTGGCCGCGGCCCACATCGAGCTGGAACTGGCCCGCCTGATGATGCAGAAGGCCGCGGCGCTGTACGACTCGGGCGACGACATGGCCGCCGGCGAGGCCGCGAACATGGCCAAGTACGCGGCCGGGGAGGCCTGCGTCCGTGCGGTGGACCAGTCCGTCCACACCCTCGGCGGCAACGGCCTCACCCGCGAATACGGCCTGGCTTCCCTGATCACCGCCTCCCGCGTGGCCCGCATCGCCCCGGTCAGCCGCGAGATGATCCTCAACTTCGTCTCCCACCAAACCCTGGGCCTCCCCAAGTCGTACTGACCCCGCCCCACGCCCGGGCTCCGGAAGCGGAACCGCGACGTGGTGGAGGGGAGTGGTGCCGCGCAGGGGTGTCCCCGCAGGACGAGCGCGCAACCGGGGCCGATGGCGTCGGACCGGCCTCGGTGCGCGAGCCGAGGAGACACCCCGGAGGGGCACCACGCACCGCCCCCACCCACCAGGCCCCACCCCCGCCGAGCCACCCGCAGGGGATGCGCCAGCCAAGCCACCCCCCGCCGAGCCACGCGCAGGGCGTACGCCAGCCAAGCCACCCCCCCGCCGAGCCACGCGCAGGGGATGCGCCAGCCAAGCCACCCACCGCCGAGCCACCCGCAGGGGATGCGGCAGCCGAACCACCACCGCCGAGCCGCCCGCAGGGCCACCGCATACCGTTGAGCCGCCCGCAGGGCCACCGCAGACCCCTCCGGAGGAGACATGGATCGACCCGTCCACGCCGCGCGAGCGACCGGCATCGCCACCCTCACCCTGGACTCCCCGGCCAACCGCAACGCCCTCTCCGCCGACCTCGTCGCAGACCTCCGCGCCGCGCTCGCCGACGCCGGGGCGGACCCGGCGGTCCGTGCCGTCCTGCTCACCCACACCGGCACCACCTTCTGCGCCGGGGCCGACCTCAAGTTCCCCTGCCCCCCGGCCGACTTCCTCGCCCTGCTCCGCGAGATCGCCGCACTGCCCAAGCCCGTACTCGCCCGCGTCACCGGCCACGTCCGGGCCGGCGGTCTCGGCCTGCTCGGCGTCTGCGACATCGCCGCCGCCGGGCCGCAGTCCTCGTACGCCTTCACCGAGACCCACCTCGGCCTGGCCCCCGCCGTGATCTCCATGCCGCTGCTCCCGCGCCTGGACCCGCGCGCCGCCGCCCGCTACTTCCTCACCGCCGAGGCCTTCGACGCCGCCGAAGCCACCCGCATCGGCCTGCTCACCCTGTACGCCGAAGACGTGGACGCCGCCCTGGAGCCGGTCCTCGCCGGCCTGCGCAAGGCCTCCCCGCAGGGCCTGGCCGCCACCAAGGCGCTGACCGCCGCCGCCGTACGCGAGACCCTGGACCGCGACGGGCCCCGCCTGACCGAGCTGTCCGCGGAGCTCTTCGGCTCGGCCGAGGCACGCGAGGGCATCACCGCCCGTTTCGAGCGCCGCGCCCCGTCGTGGTCGCTGTGACGGGCGCGGCCACGACCCAGGCGGCGGGCAAGGCCCCGGCCCCCGCCCCCAAGCAGGCCCGCAGCCGCGTCACCCGCCGCCACCTCCTCGAGGCCGCCGTCTCCTGCCTGGCGGAACACGGCTGGGCGGGCTCCACCGTCGGCGTCGTCGCCGAACGGGCCGGCGTCTCCCGCGGTGCGGCCCAGCACCACTTCCGCACCCGCGAGGACCTGTTCACCGCCGCCGTCGAGTACGTCGCCGAGGAGCGTTCCACGGCCCTGCGCGAGCTCTTCCACACCGGCCCGGCGGCCCGGGCCCGCCCCGCCGTGGTCGGGGCGCTCGTCGACCTCTACACGGGCACCCTGTTCCGGGCCGCCCTCCAGCTGTGGGTCGCCGCCTCCAACGAGGAGCAGCTGCGCCCGCGGGTCACCGAACTGGAGGCCCGGGTCGGCCGGGAGACCCACCGCATCGCCGTGGAGCTGCTGGGGGCGGACGAGTCCGTGCCGGGAGTACGGGAGACCGTGCAGGGCCTCCTCGACATGGCCCGCGGGCTCGGCCTGGCCAACGTGCTCACCGACGACACGGCCCGCCGCGACCGCGTGATCGCCCAGTGGGCCCGCATCCTCGACGCGGTCCTGGGCTGAGCCGGGCCCGGGCGCACGGAGGGCGCCGCACCCCGCGACGGGGTACGGCGCCCTCCGGGTGTGCGCCTCGCGGATCAGGCCGTGCCGGCGATGTCCGCGAAGCCCTCGATCTCCTGCGGGTCGCGCCGGCCGGGGCCGATGTAGCGGGCCGACGGCCGTACCAGGCGGCCCGTGCGCTTCTGCTCCAGGATGTGCGCCGACCAGCCGGCGGTGCGGGCGCAGCTGAACATCGAGGTGAACATGTGCGCCGGGACCTCCGCGAAGTCCAGCATGATCGCGGCCCAGAACTCCACGTTGGTGGCCAGCACCCGGTCGGGGCGGCGCGCGTGCAGCTCCTCCAGCGCGGCCTTCTCCAGCGCGGCGGCCACCTCGTAGCGCGGCGCGTCGAGCTCCTTGGCGGTGCGCCGCAGCACGCGCGCACGCGGGTCCTCGGCGCGGTAGACGCGGTGCCCGAAGCCCATCAGCCGCTCGCCCTTGTCCAGGGCCTTCTTCACGTACGCCACGGCGTCGCCGGTGCGCTCGATCTCCTCGATCATGCCGAGCACCCGCGAGGGAGCCCCGCCGTGCAGCGGCCCGGACATCGCGCCGACGGCGCCCGACAGGGCCGCCGCCACGTCCGCACCGGTGGAGGCGATGACCCGCGCGGTGAAGGTGGAGGCGTTCATGCCGTGCTCGGCGGCCGAGGTCCAGTACGCGTCGACGGCCTTGACGTGCTTGGGATCCGGCTCGCCCCGCCAGCGGATCATGAACCGCTCGACGACGGACTCCGCCTTGTCGATCTCCCGCTGCGGGACCATGGGCAGGCCCTGGCCGCGGGCCGACTGGGCGACGTACGACAGCGCCATGACGGCCGCGCGGGCGAGGTCGTCGCGGGCGGTCTGCTCGTCGATGTCCAGGAGCGGTTTCAGCCCCCACACCGGGGCGAGCATGGCCAGCGCGGACTGCACGTCGACCCGGATGTCACCGGAGTGGACGGGGATCGGGAAGGGCTCGGCGGCGGGCAGGCCCGGGTTGAACGCACCGTCGACCAGCAGGCCCCACACGTTCCCGAAGGACACGTGCCCGACGAGGTCTTCGATGTCGACGCCGCGGTAGCGGAGCGCACCGCCTTCCTTGTCGGGTTCGGCGATCTCCGTCTCGAACGCGACGACCCCTTCGAGCCCGGGTACGAAGTCGGACATCAGGCGGCTCCTCAGATAGTGCGAACACGCGCGGCTCCCGGCGTGATTCGCGGTCCGGCGCGGTCATCCCCGTTGATGCCCGGCACGGCCGATGGTCATCCGTGCGGGGACCCTCGGACCGGCCCCAAGATTTTGTCCGTTCCGGCCGGACTGCGGAAGCGTGACATACGGCACACCCCCGGCAGGCGCACTGCGGCAGGATGGCCGGCGTGACCCATCAGGACCTTGATCCCGCCCTCATGCGCAAGCAGTACCGCTCCGAGATCGTGCCCGAGGAGAGCCTCGCCGACGATCCCATGGACCAGTTCGCGCGATGGTTCCAGCAGGCCGCCGTCGCGCACGTCTTCGAGCCCAACGCGATGATCGTCTCGACCGCCACTGCCGGGGGCCGCCCGAGTTCCCGCACGGTGCTGCTGAAGCAGTTCGACGCGCGCGGCTTCGTCTTCTACACCAATTACGGCTCCCGCAAGGGCCGTGACCTCGCCGAGAACCCGCAGATCGGCCTGCTGTTCCCCTGGCACCCCATCGCCCGCCAGGTCATCGTGACCGGCACCGCCGCCCGGGTCGGCCGAGACGAGACGGCCGCGTACTTCCGCTCCCGCCCGCACGGCTCGCAGCTGGGCGCCTGGGCGAGCGACCAGTCGCAGGTGATCGCCTCGCGCGCCGAGCTGGACCGCCGCTACGCGGAGCTGGAGGAGCGCTACCCGGAGGGCGAGCAGGTCCCCGTCCCGCCGGAGTGGGGCGGTTTCCGGGTGGTCCCGGACGAGGTGGAGTTCTGGCAGGGCCACGAGAACCGCCTCCACGACCGCCTGCGGTACGTGCGCGACGGTGCGGACGCCGCCAAGTGGCGCGTCGAGCGGCTCTGCCCGTAGGTCCGCGGAGCCCACGGGCCCGCGGTGCCCGGAAAAGCAGGCGACCCGCGGGCTCGGGTCCCTCCCCCTGCAGTGGGGAGGGGCCGGCCGGACGTACCGGCAAGCCCGCGGGTCGGGTGACTGCTTGGGATTGGCGCCTGGCGTTCCCGCCGGGCACCGCACTGGGTGCGTGCGACGACGGGCGCTTTAGCCCGCAGCCACCTCACGCGTCCGGTTTCCGTACATTTCGGGAACCACCTCCCTTCTCGTGTACGGCAGAGCCTAGGAGCCTGTCCGGCGGCGCACAACCCGATTATTTTCCGGACCCGCCCGAGAACCCCGTCCGTTCCGCCGCTCCGGCCGAAACGGATCATTACGGGGTATTCGGGGGAACGGGGTGTGGGCTGCGTCACGTTCCAGTTCAATGATCTGACGTGCCGCACACGCGAACACCTGCTGGGGGTGCCAGGTGACTGCTTCCGGACGTGACGAGACCACCGACGACGATCTGCTCGCAGCGCTGCTGGACGGGATGGACGCCGCCCTGTGCGCGTTCGACTCCGACGGCGTGATCACCCACTGGAACCGCGAGGCCGAGCGGATCCTCGGCTGGTCGGCCGCCGAGGCCGTGGGGCGCAAGGGCTTCGAGGGCTGGGCGGTACGGGCCGCCGACGCGCAGGACGTGCACGAGCGGCTCATGTCCGCCCAGGAGGTGCCGGGCCGACAGGTGCACGAGTTCGCGCTGGTGACCAAGGACGGCGGACGCGTTCTCGTACGCACCCAGTCCGCCGGGGTGCCCGGCGCGGACGGAAAGCCGGCCGGGGTGTACTGCGCCTTCAGCGAGGTGCACGCACAGATCGACCTGGAGCGGTCCATCGCGCTGAGCGAGGCCCTGCTGGAGGACGCGGCGTGGGGCGTCGTCCTCGTCGACGTCGACCTGCGGCCCGCCGTGGTCAACGCGCACGCCGCGCGCGCCCTGGGCGCCGGGCGCACCGCGCTGCTCGGCCGCCCGCTCGGGGAACTGCTCCTCCAGGGCGTGGAGGAACTGGAAGGCGCCCTCCAGCACGTGCTCGCCGAGGGGGCGCCGCCCGCCCCCGTGGAGCTGTGGGTGTCCGTGCGGACGCCGGAGGGCGCGCGGCGCCGGTGCCTGCGGTGCGGGTTCCTGCGGCTGGCCTCGCCGCTCGCGGAGGAGCCGGTGCCGCTCGGGGTCGGCTGGCTGTTCCAGGACGTCACCGAGGCCCGGCAGGCCCAGCTGGACACCGCGCAGCTGCGGTTCCGCTCCCACCAGCTGCACCGCGCGGGCCGGGCCGCCGCCGAGTGCGAGGACCCGGCGGAGGCGGCGGCCGTCCGCCTGGACTTCGCCCTCGCGGGCTTCGCCGAGCACGCGCTGCTGGACGTACTGGACCCCTCGGCCGGTCCCGAGCGGCGCCGGCTCGTACGCTCCGCCGTCTCGCCGCCCGCGCTGCCTGGGCCCGGGGCGATCCCCGTGCGGTACGAGGCCGGGCACCCCGCGCTCCAGGCGCTGGACCGGATCGGCTCGGTGCGCACAAGCGCCCCGCGCGGGGCGGCGGACCCGGAATGGGCGCGGGCCCGTCACTGGCCCGAGGGCGCGGCGCACGTGCTGTGCACGGTGCTGCGCAGCCGGGGGCGGACCCTGGGAGCCGTGACCTTCGTACGAGGGCCCTCGCGGGCCGCCTTCGAGGGGCCGGACGCGGCCTACGCGGAGGAGGTCGCGGGCCGTATCGCCGCCGACCTCGACCTGGCGGCGGGGACGGGGGCGCGTGCCCGGTAGCCGCCGCCGGCGGGGTCCGCAGGAGGCGGCCTAGTGGCGGAAGAAGATGCGGTCGCCGTACTCCTGCATCACGCGGCCGTTCCACTCGTGGCCGCCGTCGACGTTGCCCGAGCGCAGCAGCGGCGGCTCGATCCCGCGGGCCGCGAGCTCGCCGGCCGCCGCGGCCATGACCGCCTGCATGATCGCGCTGGTCACGACGGTGGAGGCGGGGGCGAAGGGCGCGGCGATGCCGTCGAGGCTCAGCTCGGCGTCGCCGACCGCGATCTTGCTGTCGAGGACCACGTCGCAGTGGTCCTTCAGGAAGCTCCCGGAGACGTGCCGCGATTTGGTCCCGGTCGCGTACGCCACCGAGGTCACGCCGATCACCTTGAGGCCGATGGCGCGGGCGTTCATGGCCATCTCCACCGGCAGCGCGTTGCGCCCGGAGAGGGAGATGATCACGAGGACGTCGCCGTCGGAGGCGGGGCTGCTGTCCAGGACGGCGCCGGCGAGGCCGTCGACCCGTTCCAGCGCACTGCCGAGCGTCGCGGGCATGACATCGATGCCGGCCGTGCCCGGGACCGCGAGGAAGTTCATCAGGGCCAGCCCGCCGGCCCGGTAGACCACGTCCTGGGCGGGCAGCGAGGAGTGCCCGGCACCGAAGGCGAACAACCGGTTCCCGCCGGCCACGGCGTCGGCGACGAGGGTGCCGGCCTCGGCGATCTGCGAGGCCTCCTCGTCGCGCACCCGCTCCAGCAGGCCGATGGCTGCGTCGAAGAACTGACCGGCCAGCTTGCTCTCGCTCATACGCCGATGGCCTTCCGGGGGTCGGGGCGGGTTGACGGGGTGGGTCCGTGTCCGCCGCTCACCGTGCGGTCTGGACCAAGGGCGTGTCAATACGAACGTCAATCCCGGGGAAGATCTCCGCCGCCGGTGTCGCGGAGATGTCCGGGAGAGGGCTTGACGCTCGGTACGGGACGGTTCCCCGCCCGATGCGTCAGAATTGGGGGCAGGGCCAGCGCACGCAATCCGAGGGGCACGAATGTCCGGACTGATCGACACCACGGAGATGTATCTCCGCACCATCCTTGAGCTGGAAGAGGAAGGTGTGGTCCCCATGCGCGCCCGTATCGCCGAGCGGCTCGACCAGAGCGGTCCGACGGTGAGCCAGACGGTGGCGCGTATGGAGCGGGACGGCCTGGTGGCCGTGGCAAGCGACCGGCACCTGGAGCTGACGGAGGAGGGGCGCCGGCTGGCGACGCGCGTGATGCGCAAGCACCGGCTGGCCGAGTGTCTGCTCGTCGACGTCATCGGCCTGGAGTGGGAGCAGGTGCACGCCGAGGCCTGCCGGTGGGAGCACGTGATGAGCGAGGCGGTGGAGCGGCGGGTGCTGGAGCTGCTGCGTCACCCGACCGAGTCGCCGTACGGCAACCCGATCCCGGGCCTGGAGGAGCTGGGGGAGAAGGCCGAGGCCGACCCGTTCCTGGAGGACGGCATGGTCAGCCTCAACGAGCTGGACCCGGGCGTCGACGGCAAGACCGTGGTCGTGCGCCGGATCGGCGAGCCGATCCAGACGGACGCCCAGCTGATGTACACGCTGCGTCGGGCGGGCGTGCAGCCCGGCTCGGTGGTGAGCGTGACCGAGTCCCCGGGCGGGGTCCTGGTCGGCAGCGGCGGCGAGGCCGCCGAGCTGGACGCGGAGGTCGCCTCGCACGTGTTCGTGGCGAAGCGCTGATCCGTTCCGGTGCGGGCGTCTGGTGCGGGCGTCTGATGTAGGCGCCTGGTGTGGACGTCTGGTGTAGACGTCTGATGTGGACGTTCGATGTGTGGATGTGGTCGGTCCCGGCGCCTTGCGGCGCCGGGACCGGTCCTCCCCTTGTGACCTGGAGCCCCGAGCTCTCAAGGTCGTCCCCTTCGAACCGTCTTCCCCGAGCGGCTCGCCTCCCTGTTGAAAGGATCTCCATCGGCAGCGGCGGCCAATCCTTGAGCAAGGTCACTCGAAAGAGCGGTGTTGTCGGCGAGACGCCCGTTTTCGAATGCGGGTTCGATAGTCTGGCCGGGAGCGAAGGGGGTGCATCTGCGGTGGTACAGCGCATCGATGTGACAGGGGCCGATGGTGTACGCCTGGCCGCCTGGGAGTTCCGCGAAGCGGACCCCGCGCCCGCGGCCCGGCCCGCAGGGCCGGACTCCCGCCCCGCCGTGCTCTTACTCCACGGGCTGATGGGCCGTGCCTTCCACTGGGCCGGCACCGCCCGCTGGCTCGGCGGGCACCGCCGCGTCATCGCCCTGGACCAGCGCGGACACGGCCAGAGCGACCGCCCTGCGCACGGCCCCTACACGCGCGAGGCGTTCGTGGCCGACGCGGAGGCCGTCGTCGAGCAGCTCGGCCTCGCCCCCGTGACCCTGATCGGCCATTCCATGGGCGCCCTCACCGCCTGGCAGCTCGCGGCCCGCCGCCCCGACCTCGTCGAAGCCGTGGTCATCTGCGACATGCGTGCCTCGGCCCTCGGCGAAGCCTCGCAGCAGGAGTGGGCGGACTGGTTCCACCGCTGGCCGCTGCCCTTCCCCACCCAGGACGCGGCGCGCCGCTGGTTCGGCGAGGACGACCCCCGGGTGGAACGCCCCGACCCCGGCCGCGGTGCCTTCTTCGCCGAGGTCATGCACGAGGCCCAGGACGGCTGGCGCCCGCTGTTCTCCCGCCGCCAGATGCTGACGGCCCGCGAGACATGGGTGCACGACGCCCACTGGGAGGAACTGGCCCAGGTCCGCTGCCCCACCCTGGTCGTCCGCGGCCTGGACGGCGAACTCGGCCGGGCCGAAGCCCAGGAAATGGTCCGCGTCCTCCCGGCAGGCCAGTACGCCGAAATCCCCGACGCGGGCCACTACCTCCACTACGACCAGCCGACGGCCCTCCGCGCGGCCTTGGAACCGTTCCTGGAGGACATCAAGACGCTGAGGCTGTGAGGGGGGTTGGCCTCCGGGGTTGGGGTCGGGCTTCGGGGGCCTGATCAGCCTCCGCCGGAATCAGGCCCCGCAGTACCCGAAGCCTTACCCCTTGCTAACCGCCGTCAGGATCTCCGGCAGTCGGCGTGCCACCACCGGGGCTGCCAGGCGCAGGCCCGACCAGGTGGCCAGGGCGCCCCAGGCCGCGCCGACGGGGAGTACCAGCCAGGACACGTCCTGGAGGTCCGCCACGTTGAGCCAGATCGTCAGGGCGATCACCGGGGCGCAGAGCAGGGCCGACGCCAGCAGGCCGAGGAAGATGCTCATCCAGGCGAGTCCCGCCTGGCCGGGGGCGACGTTCTTGAACGCGCCTTCCGTCGGGATCGAGTACGGGTACCGCGCCGAGGCCAGCGCGCCCGTGCTGAGCATCGCCCCGACCAGTGCCAGTGCCACGCCCAGCGCCGCCGGGAAGCCGGCCCAGTTGTCGACCAGGGCGGCCGTCACCACGGTCACGAAGACCGTGTACGGGACGATGACCAGGGCCAGCGCGGCGGCCCGCGCCCGCAGTTCCAGGTAGGCCTCGTGCGGGGTGGAGAGGGTCTGGGCGACCATCCAGAACGCCGAGGTGTCCTGTCCGAACTGGTTGTACATCTGGACGCCGAGCATGCCGGCGCCGAAGCAGGCCAGGTAGAGCGAGCCGGTGCCCTGGAGGGCGTTGAAGACCGGGATGATCAGGCCGATCGCCAGGGCCGTCACGAACGCCGACTTCGTCTTCGGGTCGCGGACGGCGTAGCGCAGGGTCCGCTGCATGACGGCGCCCGTCCGGCCGGCCGGCAGCAGGGCCCAGAAGCCGCGCTCGGCGCGGTTCTTCTCCGGCTTGGCGGCCGTGAGGGTCGAACCGTCCGGGGTGACCATCAGCTTGGTCAGGCTGCGCTCCCAGAACCAGAGCAGCAGGGCCAGGGCGCCTAGCGTGAGGGCCAGTTGGGCCGCGGCCTGCCCGTACGAGCCCTTGCTCGCGGAGTCGACCATGCCGACGGCGGTCGCCGGCGGCAGCCACCGCACCACCGCCTCGGCCGGTTCCAGCTGGGACAGTCCGCCGCTCTGGAACAGGCGCTGGCTGGCGAAGTTGGCGAGCTGCGCGCCCACCGCGATCAGCAGGCCGCTGAGCAGCGCCAGGTCCCGCCCCTTGCGGCTGGTCAGCAGGCGTACGTTGGCCGTGGCCACGGCGCGGGCGAGGGCCACGCAGCCCACGAGGAGCAGCGGTGCGGCCACCACCGCGGCCGCCACCCCGCCGGCGCCGCGGGCGACCGCTATGACCGAGCCGATCGCCAGGCACAGGGTGAACAGCGGACCGATGCCGACCAGTGAGGAGGCCAGCAGGGCCCGTACGAGAGGACGCGGGCGCAGCGGCAGCATGACCAGCCGGCTCGGGTCGAGGGTCTCGTCCCCGGTGGGGAAGAACAGGGGCATGAAGGTCCAGCCGAGCGCCAGGATCGCGGCCAGTAGGACGACGACCGTGCCGGCGTGGGCGTTGCCGTGCAGCATGGCCAGGCCGAGCGTGACGAAGAAGCCGACGACCACCGCGAAGACCAGTGAGCTGATCCAGGCGGCCTTGCGCTTGGAGGAGCCCTTCAGCCCGTTGCGCAGCAGCGACAGCTTCAGCCGGACGAACACCGGGGTCAGCGAGGCGCCGTCGGCGGGGGCGGGAGAGGCGGGGGAGGCGGAGGAGGTGACCGCGGTCATCGGGTGTCCGCCGTTCCGGAGCCGCCGCCCAGCCAGTCCAGGGAGTCCCCGGCGGCGTCGCGCCCGTGGGCGCCGACCAGTTCGAGGAAGGCGGCCTGGAGGGTGGGCGCGGAGCCCCGTACGTCGGCCAGCGGGCCCGCGGCGCGGATCCGTCCGGCGGCCATGACGGCCACCCAGTCGCAGAGGGACTCGACGAGCTCCATCACGTGGGAGGAGAAGACGACCGTGGCGCCGGACGCGGTGTAGCGCTCCAGCACTCCGCGGATGGTCTGCGCGGACACGGGGTCCACGCCCTCGAACGGCTCGTCCAGGAAGAGGACTTCGGGGTTGTGCAGCAGGGCGGCCGCGAGGCCGATCTTCTTGCGCATGCCCGTCGAGTAGTCCACGACCAGTTTGTGCTGCGAGCCGGCCAGGTCCAGGACGTCCAGCAGCTGCGTCGCGCGCTTGTCGGTCTCCTCGCCCGGCAGTCCCCGCAGCCGGCCCATGTAGCCGAGCAGTTCGCGTCCGGAGAGCCGCTCGAAGAGCCGCAGTCCTTCGGGGAGTACGCCGATCCGCGACTTCACGTCGACCGGGTCCGCCCAGACGTCGCGTCCGGCGACGAGGACCCGCCCCATGTCCGGGCGCAGCAGCCCGGTCACCATCGACAGGGTCGTCGTCTTGCCCGCGCCGTTGGGGCCCACGAGACCGATGAACTTGCCCGCGGGCAGCTCCAGGTCGATCCCGGCGACGGCCACCTGCTCGCCGAAGCGCTTCCACAGGCCTTCCACCCGTACGGCGGACGGCGCGGGTCGCGCGCCACCCGTCTCGTACGTCCCACCCGTCGCATCACCCTGGTCCGGCATGCGCCTGCCTCTCGTCACACGTCCCCGTTGGTCGTTCCGTCTTCACCATAGGAGGAGGGGGAGAGGCTTGAGCAGTTACTTATGTCATGAGTTTCCGGTCAGCAATGTACTGACAACGTCCCAGGTCGGCGCCGTTCCAGCGGCCTCCCGCCAGCTCTCCGACGGCTCTCCGACAGCTCTGCGACGGCTTCCCGGTGACCCTGTGACGACCCTCTGAGGGCTTTCCGGTGAGGGCTTTGTGGCGGCCCGGGCCCGGGCCGCCGGATCAGCCCTGGCGGCGCTTGCGTTCGGCGGCGGCCTCGCTGCCGCACGCGTACGCCAGGGCGTCGATCAGCTCCTCGGTGTCGGGCAGCCACCGGTTGGCCGGAGTGGGGCGCCGGGCCCACTGGACCGAGCCGCGGCCGCCGTAGCGGGTGGGCGGGGCGGCCACGTACTCACCCTCGCCCCGGGCGACGAGGTCGATCGCCGACGGCGTCCAGCCCAGCTTGCGCACGAGGTCGGGCACCTTGGCTCCGGCGCCCGGCAGGACGAAGAACAGCATCCGGTGGTCGGGGGTGAGGGTGACGGGCCCGAGCGTGCGCTCCATCCGCTCCAGCCGTGCGAGGGCCAGGAATCCGGCCGAGTCCGGGACGTCCAGCGCGTCGAAGGTCCGGCCCGTCGGCATGAGGATCGAGGCTCCCGGGTGCCGGCCCCAGATCTGCCGGACCCGCACCGCGCTGCCGGTGGCCTGCGCCGCCCAGTCCTTCACCACCGGGTGCGCGCCCGGAGCCGGGCAGTCCGCCGCCCCGCAGGAGCACAGCTCGCGCCCGTCTCCCGCCTCCAGCCAGGTGCCGGCGAAGACATCCCAGTGCCGTTCTTCCGCGTACCGCACGGCATGGTCCAGCAGCTGCTCGCCGCGCTGCTTGGGGATGGGTGCGGTCTCCGTGACTCCCATGGTCTCTTCCACGCCCATCACAACTCCGCGGGTCACCTGGGGTTACGGGCGTAAACCGGCCGGTGGGCGGAGCATCGATCCTGCATACGGGGCGCACCGATGCACGGGCGGGGGCGCGTAGGAGCCCGGGGCGCCGCTGCTGGGTAGCGACACGACGCAGAGCGGAAGATTCTCCGCACATCAGGCGGGAAGTGATCATTCCAACGATCACCCGCGGCCTCAGGGGGTTTTCATGGCAGCCAGGCCTCTCGTTGCCCGCCAGCCGAACGAACGGCTGCAGGCACTCATCCAGGAAGCCGGGTGCTCCAACGCCGGGCTCGCCCGGCGGGTCAACATGTGCGGGGCGGAACACGGCCTCGACCTCCGCTACGACAAGACCTCCGTGGCCCGTTGGCTGCGGGGCCAGCAGCCGCGCGGCCGGGCGCCCGGGATCATCGCCGAGGCGCTCGGACGCAAACTCGGCCGGACCGTCACCATCGACGAGATCGGCATGGCCAACGGCAAGAACCTCGCCTCCGGCGTCGGCCTGCAGTTCTCCCCGACCGTCGTCGGCGCGATCGAGCAGGTCTGTGAGCTGTGGCGCAGCGACGTGGGGCGCCGCGACTTCCTGGCGGGCTCGAGCGTCGCCGCGTCCGCGCTCGTCGAGCCGAGCCGCGACTGGCTGATCACGGGCGCCGACCCGCAGGTGGCGCGCAGCGGCGGCTCGCGCGTCGGGATGTCCGACGTCGAGGCGGTACGGGCCACCACGGAGGCCCTCAAGGAGCTCGACCACCGCTTCGGCAGCGGGCACGTGCGGCCGGTGGTGGTGCACTACCTGAACTCCGTGGTGTCCGGGCTGATCGGCGGCTCGTACCGGGAGCACGTCGGGCGGGCGCTGTTCGGAGCGGTGGCGCGGCTGACGGAGCTCGCGGGCTACATGGCGGTGGACACGGGCCAGCCGGGCCTGGCCCAGCGTTACTACATCCAGGCGCTGCGCCTCGCACAGGCGGCCGGTGACCGTTCGTACGGGGGTTACGTGCTCGCGGCGTCGATGAGCCACCTCGCCGCCGAGCTGGGCAACCCGCGGGAGATCGCTCAGCTGGCACGGGCCGCGCAGGAGGGCACGCGGGGCCAGGTCACTCCGCGCGTGGAGGCGATGTTCTACGCCGCCGAGGCGCGCGGGCACGCGCTGCTCGGCGACAACCGGGCGACGGCGGTGCTGTCGTCGCGGGCCGTCACGGCGCTGGAGCGGGCGGAGCCGGAGTCGGGTGACGACCCGGTGTGGATCCGCCACTTCGACCAGGCGTACCTCGCGGACGAGCTGGCGCACTGTCACCGGGACCTGGGGCAGGCGGACGCGGCGGCCCGGCAGGCGGCGGAGGCGCTGCGGGGCCTCCCGGAGGGCAAGGCGCGGCGCCGGGCCATCGGCCTGCTGCTGCTGGCGGCGGCGCAGGTCCAGCAGCGGGAGGTCGAACAGGCCTGCCAGACGGCCACCCAGGCGTCGGATCTGCTGTCTGGCCTGCGCTCGACCCGGGGCGCGGAGTACCTGGACGACTTCCGGGTGCGGCTGGAGCCGTACGCGCAGGAAGCGTCCGTCAGGGAGTTCACGGCCCGGCTGGAGGCGCGCGTCGCGTAGTGCCGTGGCCGGGAAGGTTGCCGGGTGGCCTCCCGGTCGCGGTGCGTGACCGGGTAGCGTGACCGACGGTTCCGTAGGTTCGGGCGAGTCGGAGAAGGAGACCCGGTGACGGAGAACGGACAGGGGAGCGCCCCCCAGCCGGGTGCCCCGTGGGGTCCGGAGCCCGCGTACGGCTACCCGCAGCACCCCGATGACCCGCAGCACCCCGACTACCCGCAGCAGCAGCCCCCGCAGGCGCCGCCGCAGCCCGAGGCGGGCCCGGGGCACGTGGTGGGCCCCGGCTACGAGGGGCCCGGCGATCCGCACGGCTACGGCTACCCGCCGCTGCCCGAGGCGGTCACCCAGTACATCCCGCCCGTACCGGCGGCCCCCGCGCACGGGGAGGCCGCCACGCAGTACATCCCGCCGGTGCCGGCGGCCCCCGCGGCCTCCGCGCACGAGGAGGCGGCGACCCAGTACATCCCGCCGGTGCCCGCGGCTCCGGCGCACGGGGAGGCGGCGACCCAGTACCTGCCGCCCGTGCCCGCGGCCCCCGCGCACGGGGAGGCCGCCACGCAGTACCTGCCGCCCGTGCCGGCCGGTCCCGCGGCAGGCGGGCCCGGACCCTTCGACGGGCTGTTCCGCGGCGACGCTCCCCCGGCTGCCGCCGGTCCCGCCGGCGGGACCGCCCAGCACCTGCCGCCGGTCCCGCCGCGCTCCTACCCGCCGCGCGGGCAGCGCCCCGTACCGCCGCCGCAGCAGCACCACCAGCCGCACCAGAACCCGCAGTTCGCGCCGTCCCAGCCCCCGCCCCCGCCGGAGTCATCCCGCAGGGTGTCGCCCGCGGTCATCGGCGCCGTGGTCATCGGCCTGGTCGTGGCCGGTCTGGGCGTCGGCTCGCTGCTCGGCGACGGCAAGCCGCAGAACAACGACCCGGCCGCGGTGCCCCCCGCGCCCGCCGCGAGCGGCGGCTCGGCGGCGCCCGCCGGCGAGGCCCCCGTCGACCCGGGCCGCCCGCAGGCCGTCCAGCTGGACAAGCTCCTCGCGGACAGCAACGACAGCCGGGCCTCGGTGATCAAGGCCGTGGAGGACATCAAGTCCTGCAGCAACCTCGACCAGGCGGCCGCCGACCTGCGCGACGCGGCCCGCCAGCGCGAGGAGCTCGTCACCCGCCTCCGGGAGCTGAAGGTGGACCAGCTCCCCGACCACGCGAAGCTGACCGCGGCGCTCACCAAGGCCTGGCAGTCCTCGGCGAACGCCGACAACAGCTACGCCGCCTGGGCGGACGACGTGGACGACGACAAGTGCAAGGACGGCAAGGCGAAGAGCACCGACAACGCCGTCGCCGGCAACAAGGCGAGCGGCGAGGCGACGAAGGCCAAGGACTCGGCCGCGACCCTGTGGAACACCATCGCGGCCAAGTACGCCCTCACCAAGCGCGACAAGTCGCAGCTGTGAGCCGGACGTCCCTGTGGCGGCAGCTCTTCGGCGGTGAGCAGCCCGGTACCGGGACCGGGACCGCCGCCGGGGCCGCCGAGGCCTCCGGCGCCGAGCCGATGACCTTCGCCCGGGTCACGGCGCCCCTGGCCGAGAACATGTCCGCGATCGACGGGGACTTCAGCATGGAGGGCATTCAGAAGCTGGGGAACCCCGTTCCGATGCTGGTCGAGAACAGCGGGGACGAGCTCCTGGAGCTGTGGCTGGAGCCGTTCGGCCAGGACTACTGGCTGCGGCCCGGCGAGCAGTTCACCGTGACCTCGTACGGCACCTGGCACGACCGCCCCTTCGAGCTGGCCCACCGCCCCGGTCAGATCCAGATCTGGGCCTGCTCGTGCTTCGCCACGGTCACGTACCCCGACGGCACCGAGGTCCCCGGCGGACATCAGCGGCCGGACGGCATGTACGGCACGTAGGGCATGTACGGCACGTACGGCACATGGGCCAGGTAAGGGGCATACGGCTCCCGGTCACGCCGCGCGCGGGGCCTGCTCCAGCGTCGCCGTCATGTCCATCGTCTGCTCGCCCTCCTGGGCGACGAGCCGGCCCGCCTGTACGACCTGGAAGGTGACCCGGCCGTTGACGATGCGGGGGAAGCCGGCGACGGCGCGCATGTCCTGGTAGCGCCAGCTCAGATCCGGGGTGAGGCCTCCGGTGCCGACGGCCTCCGACTGGTTGAGCGACCGCGTGATCTTGCGGGCGGTGATGTCCTCGCCTGCCTTGAAGCGCTTCACGACCTCGTTCAGCACCGTGTACGCGATCCAGGTGGTCTGCGTCCCGCTGTCGTCGGCGTCGACCCCGTCGTCGCCGAAGGCGTGGTCGGCGATCACCTTGCGCATCGGGTCCCAGAGCGGGTCGGCGGCCACCGGGTACCAGCTGGTCAGGAGCGCACCCTCGAAGGGGCTCTCCTTGCCGCCGGTGCGGTCCACGAGGGACTGGCTCACGCTGCCGAGGACCGAGGAGATCTGCGGCTTCTTGTTCTGGGCGTCGGCGCGGCGGAAGGCGTCGAAGAAGGTCTCGGTGCGCTCGCCGAGCACGGCGGTCACACACCCCTTGGCCTTCTCCTTCTCCTTCTCCTTGGCTCCCGCGGTCGTGGCGGTGTCGGCGAGGGCCTCGCGGGCCTGCGCCGAGAAGTCCGCGGAGTCCTCGGCGGCCCGGATGTCGGAGGCGTCGGCGATCTTGTTGGCCTTGAGCCCGGCGTTCAGCAGGATCGGCATCGAGTCGCCCGCGAGGGTGTCGGGGCGGACCAGCGAGACCTGGGTGCAGGCGCGGCCCAGCTGGTGGCCGGCGCCGGCGAGGAGGACGGGCTGGCCGCCGTTGACGGGGTAGGACAGGATCGACTGGAACTCCTCGGAGGAGACGCCGTAGCCCCCGATGAACGGGATGCCCTCGGCCTCCAGCGGGGCCATGAAGGCGCGTCCGTGCTGGCTGTAGGAGCCGACGACGGCCACGGCCCTCTCGTTGACGGCTTTGCGGGCGCAGTCGGCGGCGCCGCTGGGCGTGTTGTTCTCGTTGCAGGTCAGGACGCGCAGCTTGCGTCCGTTGATGCCGCCCTTGGAGTTGACCCAGCGCTCGTACGCCTTGGCCATGCCGGTCATTCCGGGCATGTTGGTCGCTTTGGTGCCTTCGGGGGCGAACGTCATGACCGTGAGGGTCTGCCCGGAGCCCCCCGAGTCGCCCGGGAGCACCCCGCATCCGGCGGCGAGACACGCAGCGATCGCCGTGGCCAGGAAGGTGTGGGAGAGGGTTGCTGTGTGTCGCCGATCGGTCATGTCCATGCACCATTCCGCCCCACGGGTAACTGAAGAGTGAGGGGTTCACAACATCCGGTGACGTGAAGGTGAATTGCCGGGGGGAATGGTCTCCTCCGGTTATTTACACGTGCCTGAAGATCGCGCGGAGCGGGAACGTACGATCGTCGGCGTGACATTCGCCCAAGGTTCGAAGAACCCTTCCCGTCGCGGTGGCCGCTCCTCCACCATGGGCGGCATGCCCCTGAACGACATGCCGTGGTGGCGCTGGCGCAGCAATGTGCGCTCGGCGCTGCACATGCTCTCCGATCCGGCCTTCCACGAGGACACCTGGCTCGCCGGCGCCGAAGGCTACGGGGACGTCACCGACGCCGTGTACCGGCTCGTCGAGGACACCTGGCTCGACAGCTGGTCGGCGGAGAAGTACGTCGGCACCATCTTCCGCGACTCCCAGGAGGCGGCCCTGGTCGACCTGGCCGTGCTGCGGGTGCTGCGCATCATGCACCAGGTCGGCCCCGACGCGGCCGTCTCCGCCTACCTGGAACACCACGCATGGCCCGAGGCGGTGCGCGCGGCGCGCGAGGCGCACGTACGGCTGGCGACGGCGGACGGGGACGAGCCGGACGTGCGGCCGCGGTCGCTGGAAGTGTTGAAGATCCTCACCCGCGCGGTGTGAAAGGCTATGCGGTCATGAGCGACCCGCAGCCCGAGGCACAGCCCCAGCCCCCGCAGTACGTCCTGACCGTGTCCTGCCCCGACAAGCAGGGCATCGTGCACGCCGTGTCGAGTTACCTCTTCATGACCGGCTGCAACATCGTGGACAGCCAGCAGTTCGGAGACCGGGAGACCGGGCTCTTCTTCATGCGGGTGCACTTCGAGGCCGAGCCGGCCGTGACGCTCGAGAAGCTGCGCGCCAGCTTCGCCGCGATCGGCGACTCGTTCAGGATGGACTGGCAGATCCACCGCTCCGAGGAGCGCATGCGCGTCATCCTGATGGTGTCGAAGTTCGGGCACTGCCTGAACGACCTGCTCTTCCGCTCGAGCATCGGCGCCCTGCCGGTCGAGATCGCGGCCGTGGTCTCCAACCACACGGACTTCGCGGAGCTGGTGGGCTCGTACGACGTCCCGTTCGTCCACATCCCCGTGACGAAGGACACCAAGGCCCAGGCCGAGGCACAGCTGCTGGAGCTCGTCCGCGCGGAGAACGTCGAGCTCGTGATCCTCGCCCGCTACATGCAGGTGCTGTCCGACACCCTGTGCAAGGAGATGAGCGGCCGGATCATCAACATCCACCACTCGTTCCTGCCGAGCTTCAAGGGAGCCAAGCCGTACCACCAGGCGCACGCCCGGGGCGTGAAGTTGATCGGCGCGACCGCGCACTACGTGACGGCCGACCTCGACGAGGGGCCGATCATCGAGCAGGAGGTCGAGCGGGTGGGCCACGAGGTGACTCCCGACCAGCTGGTGGCGGTCGGCCGCGACGTGGAGTGCCAGGCGCTCGCGCGCGCGGTGAAGTGGCACAGCGAACACCGAGTCCTCCTCAACGGCTCCCGTACGGTCGTCTTCGCATAGCCCGACGGGGGGCTCCGCCCCGGACCCCGTCCGGCGCGGGACCCCACCCCGGCCCCGTCCCCACCACCCAGGCCCGGGTCAGGGGCGGGGCGCCGGCCACGAAGCCGAGGCAGGCAGGCGAAGCCCCGGCAGGGGGATCAGACGGCCGAAGCCCCCCGCAGGGGTCACGCGTCGGGCGCCTCCACCCCGCAGTACGACGCGAACGCCACCAGGATCTCGTCCTCCGAGATCCGCCCGTCGCCGTCCGAGTCCAGCGCCGCCGCCACTCCCGTGGCCAGCTCGGGCGCGGTGCCCAGCACGCGCAGGACGCGCACGGTGGCCGCCGGGGTCGCGCCCGAGCCGTCCTCGTCCGCCACGGCGATCACGGCCCGCAGGAACGGCCGCGCGATCTCCGCGAACCGCCCCGGGTTGTCCCGCAGCCGCTTCGCCGCGCCGGTGATGAACTCCTCGCGGGACACCCGCTGGTCCCCGTCGACGTCCGCGATCCCGGCCATGCCCTGCCAGAACGCCTCCGCGCCGGCGAATACGGCCTGGCCCTTGTCCGACCGGGCGGTGGTGCCGAATTCGGCCAGGACGGCCTTCGCGGCAGCGCTGAAGTCCTCCCGGTCGATATACCCGGACCCGTCCTGGTCGAAGGTGGCGAATCGGGCGGCGATCTTGCGCTCGTATTCTGCGCTGTCCATGTTCGGGGTTCCGCCTTCACGTGTGCGGTGGGTTCAGATCAAGACAAGGCAGGAGCGTAAGGCCTCGGTGGCCTGTGCGTTAAGCGAACCGGTCAAGGGGGCGAACGCATCGAACCCGCGCACGGGGAGCGCGCCGGGGCGCGTACACCTGTCCCCATGTGCCGCCCCTCTTACCACGGTTCACACACCGCCACGCCTCTATCACGGAGGGCTCACTTCCAGGGTGACCTTCCCGCAAAACGGGCGCGATCGGCCATGTGCCCACTACATTCGATGCGTCGACACACGGCTGGGGGCACTATGCCTAAGGACGTACCACCGCGCTGGGACCGCCGCATGCAGCAACGCCTGGCCCGCGGCGAGGCCGCCGCGCTCGGGGAGCTGTACGACCGCTTCGCGTCGCTCGTGCACAGCCTGGCGCACCGGGTACTGGGCGACGAGAAGGCCGCGGACCGGATCACCCGCGAGGTCTTCGGCTACATCTGGGAGAACCCGGACGCCTACGATCCCAAGCAGGGCTCCATGCGCTCCTGGGTCGCCCGGATCACCCAGGGCCAGGCGGTGGCCCGGCTGCGCCAGGCCGAACTGGGCCGCGGCTCGCGCGAGGAGCTCGAGCAGAAGGTGCGCAGTGCCAACGCCGCCGCCCGCGCGGACTACATCGTCACCTCCATGCCCGCGCCGCTGCGGGCCGCGCTGGAGCTCGCGTACTTCAAACGGCGCGACTACCGGCAGGCCGCCGCCGACCTCCAGATCAGCGAGGACGAGGCGCGGCGCCGGCTGCGGCTCGGGCTCCAGCTGCTGTCGACCGCCAACGCCCTCCCGCAGGAGGACACCGCCCAGCCCGGATATGGAACGTCGCGATGAACGGCCCCGCCGAGTGGCCCGAGGACGGATACGAGCGCCCCGGCGGCCCGGCCCGGATACCGGGTCCGCGCGGCGCCGCCGACGACTTCGACCAGCGGCACGCGCCGCAGTTGCAGCCGTTGCCGCCGCCGGTCGCCGAGCCGCCCTCCCACGCCGTGCTGAAGTCGCTGCTCGGCGCGTGGGCGCTTGCCGCGTGCTCCTCGGAGGAGACGCAGGCGGTGGAGGACCACCTCACCGAGTGCGCGCCCTGCGCGGAGGAGGCGCTGCGGCTGCGCGACGCGGTGGGGCTGCTGCACCCGGAGGAGAACCTCGACCTGAAGCCGCTGCTCCGCTCGCGGGTGCTGGAGGACTGCCTGGGCAAGCGGCCGGCCCGGATCCCGGTGCCGGTGTGGGCGAACCCGTACGACACCGAGACCGCGCGGCTCGACGCGCTGCTCCAGGACTTCGGGGACTCGGAGTGGCACACCCCGGTCCGGCTGAAGTGGTTCGAGGACGAGCGGCGCAAGACGCAGCGGACGACGGTGGCGGGGGTGATCGGGCATCTGCTGGCGGTGGACGGCCTGGTGGCCACGGCGCTGGGGCTGGACGATCCGCTGGGCAAGGAGGTGCCGGCGGGGTCGGGCCCGGCCGAGCGCTCGGAGCACTTCTGGCGGGCGTCGGCGTACCCGACGACGCGGAAGGTCCGCGAGCCGTGGCGGGAGCAGGGGCACACGCTGGTGCGTACGGTGTCCTTCGCGGGCCGGGGCGTGGCGGAACTGGCCGTGGACTACGGGGATTTCGCCCTGCCCCTCGGGGACGCGTTCCTGGAGCGGGCCTTCGAGTGCTGGGTGCACGCGTGGGACATCGCGGAGGCGGTGGACTACCCGTACGAGCCGCCGGCCGGGCCGCACCTGCACCGCATGATCGACCTGGCGGCCCGGCTGCTCCCGGGCGCGCTGGCGCAGCGCCGCCGTGCGGGTCTGGCGGCGCCCGCGCGGGGGCTGGTCGCGGCGGGTGCGCCGGGACGGACGCTGCACCTGGAGATCGAGGGCGCGGGCGGCGGCGGATGGGACATCGCGCTGGACTCGCCGGGGGCCGTGCCGTCGGTCGAGCGGACGGTGGCGGAGATCGCGCTGGACCGCCTCGAGTTCTGCCAGCTGGCTGCCGGGCACATCTCGCCCGAGGAGGCGGCGGCAGGCCAGCACGGCGATCGCGAGGCCATCCGCGACGTCCTCTTCGCGGCCGCCTCCCTGAGCCGCATGTAGCCCCGCCACGCCCCCACGGCCACGACCGGGAGCCCTCCCCATGGTCTCGAGCATTCGCACGCGCCTCGCTGGCGGGCGGGGCGCGGGCCCGTCGTGCGCTGAGGGACGCTCTGGAGACGTCCCGCGGCGGGGCTACGCGAAGCGTTCGCGGAGGCGGTACTTCAGGACTTTGCGCAGGGCCTCGTTGCGGGGCAGTGCTTCCAGTACCTCCAGCTGCTCCGGCAGTTTGTGCGTGGCCAGGCCCGCCTCCCGCAGGTACGCCGTCACCTCCGGCAGGGTCAGCGTTGGCGCGGCCGAGCCCGCCGGCTGTTCGATCACCGCGCAGACCCGTTCGCCGCGTTCGGGGTCCGGCAGTCCGATCACCGCCACGTCCGCGACCCCCGGCAGTTCGTGCAGCAGGTCCTCGATCTCCTTCGCCGAGATGTTCTCGCCCTTGCGGATGATGACGTCCTTGCTGCGCCCGGTCAGCACCAGGTACCCGTCCTCCGTGAGGTGCCCCAAGTCCCCGGTGATCAGGTAGCCGTCCGCGTCGAAGACCTCCGGGGCGCCCGCCGCCGGGTCCCCGTGCAGGTAGCCCTGGCAGACGGCCTCCCCGCGGAGCCGGACCTCCCCGTCGGTCCCCGCCGGCAGGGCGCCGCCGTCCGGGTCCGTGATGCGGATGGACATTCCGGCCGGGGGCCGGCCCTCCGTGGTGGCCAGGTGCTGCGCGGTGTCGTCCGGGGAGCCCATGGTGATCATGGGGACCTCGGTCATGCCGTAACCGTGGGTCAGCTGGCAGCCCATCTCCCGTACGACGGCGTGGTAGATCTCCGGCGGCTTCGGCGCACCGCCGCCCGCCAGGAGCCGCAGGGTGGGGATCAGCGGGACCTCCGGGGCCTTGCGCTGCTCGGCGAGGAACATGGAGTAGAAGGCCGTGGAGCCGCCGGCCACGGTGACCCCGTGGCGGCGGTAGCCGTCCAGGGCGCCGGGCATCGCGAACTTCTCGAAGAGGACCGCGGGAAAGCCGTACAGCAGCAGCATCACGGTGTAGTCGGGCCCGGCTATGTGCGCGAAGGGGAAGGCCATCGAGCCGACGTCGGCCGGGGTCAGGTGCAGGGCGTGCGCGAGGCAGGAGCCGCCCGCGATCAGCGAGCGATCGGTGTGCAGGACGCCCTTGGGGTCGGAGGTGGTGCCGGAGGTCCAGTAGATCCACCGGACGTCGGTGCCGGAGACGGGCGGCGGTGGCAGCAGGGAGGGGTCGCCGTCCGGGAGGCCGGAGTACGCCTCGAAGACGCCGCGCGCGCCGAGCCGCGCGGCCATCGCCGGGTAGTCGAAGCCCCGCCAGACGCCCGGGACGGCGAAGAACTCGGCCTTGGACTCGCGGAGCGCGAAGCCGACCTCCCGGTCCCGGTAGAAGGGGATCACGGGGGACTGGACGGCTCCGATGCGGGCGAGGGCGGCCGAGAGCACGACGGTCTCGATGCGGGTGGGGAGCTGCCAGGCGACGACCGTGCCGGGGCGCACGCCCATCGCGTACAGGCCGGCGGCGGCCCGTTCGGAGCGGTCGCGCAGTTCTCCGAAGGTCAGCCGGCGGTCGGCGGACGGGTCCGGGGGAGGCGTTTCGGCGGCCTCGATGAGGACGGTGGTGTCCGGGGTCAGGGCGGCGCGTCGGGCGATCAGTTCCCACAGGGTCGCGGAGCGGCTCAGTTCCGCCGCGGTGCCGGCCGCCGTCGTGTCCGTCATCCCAGACCTCCCATAACCGCTCCCACAACCGACCTCGTTAACTGACGGATAGTCAGGTCAAGCGGAGAGCGTAGAGCGCCGACGCTTGTCGGTCCAGGGGTGGCGGGGCTAGCTTGTTTCTGACGATCCATCAGATTGGGGAGACGGCATGGGACTGGAACTGCCACGGATCATCAGCGTCGACGACCACGTGATCGAGCCCGCGCACCTCTTCGACGTCTGGCTCCCGGCCAAGTACCGGGACCGCGGCCCCAAGGCGCTCACCGCGGGCATCGGCGAGCTGGAGTACACCGGCGGCAAGTACGTGATCACCATGGACCCCGACGGCCCGCCGACCGACTGGTGGATCTACGAAGACCTGAAGTTCCCGTACAAGCGCAACATCGCCGCCGTCGGCTTCGACCGCGACGACATGACGCTGGAGGGGATCACCCGCGAGGAGATGCGCCGGGGCTGCTGGGACCCCAAGGCCCGCCTCGCCGACATGGACCTCAACCACGTCGAGGCCTCGCTGTGCTTCCCCACCTTCCCCCGGTTCTGCGGCCAGACCTTCGCGGAGGCGCACGACAAGGAGGTGGCGCTGGCCTGCGTGCGGGCCTACAACGACTGGATGGTCGAGGAGTGGTGCGGCGACAGCGGCGGCCGGCTGATCCCGCTCTGCATCATCCCGCTGTGGGACATCGACCTGGCGGTCGCGGAGATCCGGCGCAACGCGGCCCGCGGAGTGCGCGCGGTGACCTTCTCCGAGATCCCGACGTACCTCGGGCTGCCCTCGATCCACTCCGGCTACTGGGACCCCTTCTTCGCCGTCTGCCAGGAGACCGGCACGGTGGTCAACATGCACATCGGGTCCAGCTCCCAGATGCCCGCCGCCTCCCCCGACGCGCCGCCCGCCGTGCAGGCCTCGCTCAGCTTCAACAACGCGATGGCCTCGATGATGGACTTCCTCTTCAGCGGCGTCCTGGTGAAGTTCCCGACGCTCAAGCTCGCCTACAGCGAAGGGCAGATGGGCTGGATCCCGTACGCCCTGGAGCGCGCCGACGACGTCTGGCAGGAGCACCGCGCCTGGGGCGGGGTCCGTGACCTGATCCCCGAGCCGCCGTCCACGTACTACTACCGGCAGATGTTCTGCTGCTTCTTCCGCGACAAGCACGGCATCGCCTCGCTCGACGTGGTGGGCCGCGACAACGCGACCTTCGAGACCGACTACCCGCACGTGGACTCGACCTTCCCGCACACCAAGGAGGTCGCCCTCGACCACGTGCAGGGCCTCGACGAGGAGACCGTCTACAAGCTGATGCGCGGCAACGCCATCCGCATGCTCGGCCTGGACTTCGACCGGGACCGGGTCAAGGGCCGCTGATGGACCTGACCTACACGGACGAGGAGCAGGAGTTCCGGGCCCGGCTGCGGGTCTGGCTCGGCAAGGTGCTGCCCGAGCTGCCCGCCAAGCCCTCGCCGGACGACTGGCCCGGGCGGCGGGCGTACGACCTGGGCTGGCAGCGCCGGCTGCACGAGGCCGGGTACGCGGGCCTGCACTGGCCGGCGGACGCGGGCGGCCGCGGGGCCACCCCGACCCAGCACCTGATCTTCCTGGAGGAGACCGAGCGCGCGGGCGCCCCGTACGTAGGCGCCAACTTCGTCGGGCTGCTGCACGCCGGCCCGACCATCGCCGCCGAGGGGACGGCGGAGCAGCGGGCGCGCTGGCTGCCGCCCGTACTGCGCGGCGACGAGGTGTGGTGCCAGGGGTTCAGCGAGCCGGACGCCGGCTCCGACCTGGCCTCGCTGCGCACGCGCGCGGTCCGCGACGGCGACGAGTACGTGATCACCGGGTCGAAGATCTGGACCTCGCACGCGGAGGTCGCCGACTGGTGCGAACTGCTCGTGCGGACGGACGCGCAGGCCCCGAAGCACCGCGGGATCTCCTGGCTGGCCATGCCCATGGACGCGCCGGGGGTCACGGTCCGGCCGCTGCGCACGCTGGCGGGGTCCACGGAGTTCGCGGAGGTGTTCCTGGACGAGGTGCGGGTGCCGGTCGCCAACCGGGTCGGCGCGGAGAACGACGGGTGGCGGGTCACGATGGTCACCCTGTCCTTCGAGCGGGGCACGGCCTTCGTCGGGGAGGTCGTCGCCTGCCGCCGGACCCTGGGCGAGCTGGCCCGCACGGCGAAGGCGAACGGACGCTGGGACGACCCGGTGCTGCGGCGCAGGCTGGGGCGGCTGTACGGGGAGTTCGGGGCGCTGTGGCGGCTCACCCAGTGGAACGTGAGCGAGTCGGAGCGGTCGGGCGGCGGGGTCCCGGGGATCGGCGGCTCCGTCTTCAAGCTCGCCTACTCGCACGCGCGGCAGGAGCTGTACGAGGTGGCGGCGCAGGTGCTGGGGCCGCTGTCGCTGTCGCTGGAGGAGGAGTGGACCCTGGACCGGCTCTCCTCGCTCTCGTACACGATCGCGGCGGGCACCTCGCAGATCCAGCACAACATCGTCGCCGAGCGGATCCTCGGCCTCCCGAAGGGCCGGTGAGGGGCATGGACTTCCAGCCGACCGAGGAGCAGCGGGACCTGCGGGCGGGCGTACGGGACCTGCTGGCCGGCCGCTACGGGCGCGAGGCCCTGCGGGCGTCGGTGGACTCGGGCGTCTGCGTGGACCGGGGGCTGTGGCGGGAGCTGGGCGAGGCGGGGTTCTTCGCGCTGCGGCTGCCGGAGTCCGAGGGCGGGGTCGGGCTCGGACTGCCGGAGGCGGTGATCGTCTTCGAGGAGGCCGGGCGGGCGCTGCTGCCGGGTCCGCTGGTGGCCACGCACCTGGCGGCCGGGGTGGTCCCGGGGGCGGCCTCCGGGACCACGGTGGTCACCGCCTTCGACCTGGGCGGGGGCCTGGTCTCGCACCTGGGGGAGGCGGACGCGGTGCTGGGCGCCCCCGCACTGCCCGACGGCTCCCCGGTCCGCTCGGCGGACCCGCTGACGCCGCTGCACCGGGTGCCGGCGCCCGCGGCCGCCTCGTTGCCTGCCTCGCCGGATGCCTCGTACGCGGCGGCGGGGGCGGTGCTGACGGCGGCGCTCCAGGTCGGCAGTGCGCTGCGGACCGTGGAGCTGGCGGTGCGGTACGCGGGGGAGCGCGAGCAGTTCGGGCAGCCGATCGGGGCGTTCCAGGCGGTCAAGCACCTGTGCGCGGGGATGCTGGTGCGGGCGGAGGTGGCCCGTACGGCGGTCTACGCGGCGGCGGTGACGGGCGACGGCGCGGAGATCGCGGCGGCCAAGCTCCTCGCGGACGAGGCCGCGGTGGCCAACGCCCGGGACTGCCTCCAGGTGCACGGAGGGATGGGCTTCACGTGGGAGGCGGACGTCCATCTGCACCTGAAACGGGCGTGGGTGCGGGCGGAGCAGTGGCGGACCGCGGCGGAGGCGGAGGAGCTGCTGGCGGCGGAACTGCTGGGTTCGGCGCCGTAGCCGACTGTTACGGGAGCGAAGGCGCGGGACGCATGTCCGATTACAGAGAGTTGATATCGGTTTGTGTCCTTCGCCCCCCTCCTTGCGGACCGGAGTCGGGGGGTCGCTCCGGTACGCTCCCACGAATGCGAGCGGTTGAGCGGCGCAGGCGTCGCACAGTATGCACCACGCCCACTCCTTCGCGCGGGAATATGCCCGAAGCGCTTGTTGTGGTGACTGTATGTCAACCATGCTGCTCCGCAAGGGGATCACGGTGGGTGATCCCATCCTGTCGCGAGGCGAAGTGTCCGCCGGTTCGGATGGTGTGAGCGGTGCAGGTGCTTCAGGTTCAGCTGGAGGTAGGACCGGATCCCGCCGAGGTCGGCCGGGCCCGCCGGTGGGCCCGGTCGCGGCTGGCGGGCTCGGGCATAGGGGATGACGAACCGCTCGCGGAGACGCTGATCCTGCTGATCTCCGAGCTGGTCACGAACGCGGTCGTGCACACGGGCTGTCCGGCGGTGCTGCGCATGCTGTTCGGGGGGCCGGGGGTGCGGGTCGAGGTCGCGGACGCCAGCGACCGCGGACCGGCCCGCCGCCAGGCGGGCGGCGAGGACACCAACGGCCGCGGCCTCGAGCTGGTCGACGGCCTCGCGGACCGATGGGGCTGGCAGCGGGAGGGCGCGGGCAAGCGGATCTGGTGCGAGATCGACCGCGCCGAGAAATCGGCCTCGGACGCGGCCGCGGAATGCCCGTCGGAAATTCACCCCTCGATGAGGGAACCACGCGTGTACCTCTAACGAGGTGTTGACGTTCCGTCACATCTTGATCACCCTGGTGTGGAGCGATTCGACGCGAGGGGACGCCAAGGACACGCCTTGACGAGTGCGGGTCGCGGGGTGGCGGCTGCCGTGCCGCGCTCGGGGCGTGCATGCGCACCGCCGCCACCCGCAGGACCTCGCCTCGACGTGCCCGGACCTACTTGCCGTCGGCGCAGATCACGTCGTACGGGCGGCCGATCGCCATGGTCAGTTCCATCGGTTCGCTCGTGCCCGAGGGGCATTCGGCCTTCGTCTTGACCAGGCCGAGGACCTTGAGCGAACCCGCCGTCGCGCAGGGGACTTCCTGGGCCTGGTCGGTGACGCAGTCGCCCTGGACCAGCTGGCCGCCGCCCGCGCCCGCGTCGCCGGGGTGGTCGTCGGTGAGGTTGCGGCCGCAGACGGTGTTGGTCGGGATCCCGCCCTTCTTGCTGCTGCCGTAGGAGATGCTCACCTCGATCATCAGGTCGGTGCCGGCCGGGCACTGGATCGCGCCCGGGAGGATGCTCGCGTCTTTGATGTCGATCGCCTTGAAGGTGGCGCCGGAGGCCGAGCACTTCTGGGGGCGGTATCCGTCGGGCTTGTTGTCCGGGTCGGGGCCGCCGCAGTCGCCGACCTTCCACGAGCTGGACGTGTCCGAGGAGGACTCGGGGTTGCCGGGGTCCGAGGGCTTCGAGGAGGTCTTGGCGGACGGGGACGCCGTGGCGGAGGCCGCCCCCGCCGACGTGCCGGACGTGCCGTCGTCGTTGCCGAGCCACTGGGAGGCGCCGTAGATGCCGGCGATGACCAGGGCGACGGCCAGGACTCCGGCGAGGCCGCCGTTCGAGCGGCGTCTGGGGGGCTGGGGCGGTGGCGCTGCCGCGTAGGGGTTGGACACGGGTGCTCCTGCAGTGAGGGTGGGCGGGTCCGGAGACTGACGCGCGAAGGGCGACGCGTCATGGACACCTCATGGTTCCACGCTGCGGAGGCCCGTCCGACCCCGGGGCGGGGCCCGGACGCGGTGCCTTCCATCGAGTAGAGGGGGTCTCCGAGGACGAGGAGGAGGTGTCCGTGCCCCAGCCCGCGGACCCCGGCTCCGCCGCGTCCCCGCCAGTGACACCTGCGCCGGCCGCGAGGACCCGCCGGCTGTGGCACGAAACCCGCGATCATGGGCAGAAGAGCCACTCGTGGGGGGTGCGGGCCGGGCGCGAAGGTAGGGGCATGACAGACCAGCCCTCCGGCCGCAGCGCCGAGTTCACCGTCCTGACCACCGGCTACACCACCTCCACCGGACCGGGGGTCGCCGCCACCGTCTCGTACGTCGCCGACGGCGACCGGCACGTGATCGTCGACCCGGGCATGGTGGCCCACCGCGACCGGATCCTCGGCCCGCTCGCCGAACTGGGCCTGGGGCCCGACGACATCACCGACGTCGTGCTCAGCCACCACCACCCCGACAACACCATGAACGTGGGGCTCTTCGCCCGCGCCCGGGTCCACGACCACAAGGCGGAGTACCAGGACGACCAGTGGACCGACCGGGACGCCGAGGGCTACGAGCTCACCGGCTCCCTGCGGCTGATCCGCACCCCCGGTCACAGCCCCGAGGACATCACCCTGCTCGCCGGCACCGCCGACGGCGTGGTCGCCTTCGTCGGCGACCTCTGGTGGCGTCCGGACGGTCCCGCCGAGGACCCGGTGGCCCCGGACCGCGACCTCCTGCGCAGCTCGCGCCTGCGGGTCCTGGGGGCGGCCGACGTGATCGTCCCGGGGCACGGGCGGCCGTTCCCGGCGGGCGACGAGGCCCCGCTGTAGCCGGATGTCCGCTCCGTCATCACGTCTTGAGCCGAGGGGGATCTGCTGTGCCGTCGTCCCGAACCGCCGAGTACCGGAGCACCGCCTGGCGTACCTGGCACCGGCCGCTGCTGGTCTGCGCGGCCCTCATGACGGGACTCGTGGCCGTCAGCGCCGTCGGGACCGCCGTGGACGGGCGGACGCTGCTGGGGGAGTCGGTCTGGGTCAAGCCGCTGAAGTTCGGCTTCGCCTTCGCCCTCTACACCGGCACGCTCGCCTGGCTGCTGACCAAGACCGCCAGGGGGAAGCGGCTCGCCTGGTGGGTCGGTACCGTCTTCGCGGTGGCCGCCGCCGCCGAAGTCGGCGCGATCACGCTCCAGGCGGCCCGCGGCACCTTCAGCCACTTCAACGCCGACCGGAGCGATCCGGTCACCCTGGCCCTCGTACCGGTCCTGACCTTCGGCGTCCTGGTCATCACCGTCGCCCAACTCATCCTCGGCGCCGTCGTGTTGATCCAGCGCACCGGCGGCCCCGACCTGAACCGGGCGATCCGCGCCGGGCTCGCCCTCGCCACCGCCGGCATGCTGATCCCCGTCTACTGGATGGTGACCGGCACGCAGCCCCGTACCGTCACCGACGCCAACGGCGCCGGCATCCCGATGTACCAGGGGCACGGCATCGGCGACCCCGACGGCCACGGCATGCCCCTCACCCACTGGAGCGTGACCGGCGGCGACTTCCGGGTCCCGCACTTCTTCGCCCTGCACGGCATCCAGGTCCTGCTCCTGCTCACCCTCGCGCTGACCGCCCTCGCCGCCCGGTACGCCTGGCTGCGCGACGAGCGGACCCGGGCCCGCCTGGTGGGCGGCGCGGCGCTCGGCTACTCGGGCCTGGTCGCGGTCGTCACCTGGCAGGCCGGCCGGGGCCAGTCGCTGGTCCACCCGGACGCCGCGACCCTCGCCGCCGCGGCAGGGGTGCTGCTGCCGGCCGTCGTGGTCACCGTACGGACCGCCGTACGAGCCCGCCGCCGCGCCGCCGCGGCGGCGCCCTGACCGCGGAGGAGCCTCAGAGGACCGCCACCGGGGCCACCGGGGTGCCCGTGCCGCCGACGAACGGTTCGGGCATGGCCGACAGGAGGAAGGCGTAGCGGTTCTCTTCCGCACAGGCTGTGGACAACTTTTCGAGATTCCAGTTCTGGCCCTGGAGCATGCCCATCTCGACCAGGTCGAGGGCGTGCACCGGCAGCCACAGGTTCTCGATCTCCGGCGGGAAGATCTCGAACGTGAGGGTGTCGTTCGCGACGGCCGCCACGTCCCGCGCGTGGAACCACTCGGGGGCGCGGACGGACAGCCCCGGGGACGGGAAGCCGTAGCCGTGCTTGTCACCCGCCAGATAGACCTGGACCTGTCCGGTGCGGACCAGGACGATGTCCCCGGCACGGACCGTGACCCCGCCGAAATCCTCGGCCTCGGCGAGGTCTTCGGGCGTCACCGCGTGCCCGCCGGGCAGCCGGTCCAGGCCCTTGGCGCGCGCCACGTCCAGCAGGACGCCGCGCGAGACGATGTGCCCGGCCTTGTCGATGCCGCTGAACTCGGACCGGGCGTGCGCGGTGATCGAGGAGGCCGGGCGGCCGTTGTAGATCTTCCCCGAGTGCGAGACGTGCGTCAGGGCGTCCCAGTGGGTGCCCGCCTGGAGGCCCATGGTCACCGCGTCGTCGCTGCACGCCACCGTGCCGGGGCCGAAAAGCTCCTGGTTGATCTGCACCATCGTGTGCAGCGGGTTGATCCGGCCGGGGATCATCCCGGCCTGCACCCCGTCCTCCTTGAGGGGCAGGGCCAGCGGGACGCGGCGGCCCGTACGGATCGCCGCCGCGGCCTCCCGGACGACCTCGTCGGTCACCAGGTTCAGGGTGCCGATCTCGTCCTCGGCGCCCCAGCGCCCCCAGTTGTTGACGCGCTTGGCGATGTCGTGGAACTCGGCGGGCAGTGACATGGGCCTCAACAGCTCCTTGTGTGGAAACGGCAACGAGGTCTTGTGCAGGTGTATCCGACTCCCCATAGAATCTAACGGTCCGTCAGAAAACGCGGGAAGGGGCCGGACGTGGGGAACTTCTTGACAGGCAAGGTCGTCGCCGTCACCGGCGCCGGCCGGGGCATCGGGCGGGCCGTGGCACTCGCCGCGGCCGCCGAGGGCGCCAAGGTCGTCGTCAACGACTACGGAGTGGGCATCGGGGGCGGGGAGCCCACCAGCGAGGTCGCCGAGTCCGTGGTGAAGGAGATCCTCGCCGCGGGCGGCGACGCCGTCGCCGTCGCCGACGACATCTCCACCATGGCGGGCGGCCAGCGCATCGTCGACACCGCGCTCGCCCGGTACGGGCGCATCGACGGCGTCGTCTGCGTGGCGGGCATCCTGCGCGAGCGGATGCTCTTCAACATGTCCGAGGAGGAATGGGACCCGGTCGTCGCCACCCACCTCAAGGGCACCTTCACGGTCTTCCGCGCCGCTTCCGCCGTCATGCGCCGGCAGGGCTCGGGCACCCTCATCGGCTTCACCAGCGGCAACCACCAGGGCTCCGTCGCCCAGGCCAACTACAGCGCGGCCAAGGGCGGGATCATCTCGCTGGTCCGCTCCGCCGCGCTGGGCCTGGCCAAGTACGGGGTCACGGCCAACGCCGTCGCACCCGTGGCCCGCACCCGCATGTCCGCGAACGTCCCCATGGAGCTCAAGGAGATCGGCGAGCCCGAGGACGTCGCGGCCCTCGTCACCTACCTGCTCAGCGACCGGGCCAGGGCCGAGGACATCACCGGGCAGGTCTACACGATCGCCGGCCCGAAGATCGCCGTCTGGGCGCAGCCGCGCGAACTGCGCGCCGGGTACGCCGAGGGCACCTGGACGCCCGAGAAGATCGCCGACTTCCTGCCCGGGACGGTGGGCAAGGACCCGATGCCGCTGCTCGCGCAGCTGGAGGCCATGGCCAAGGCGGCGGCCGCCAAGGACCGCCCCAACGCGTAGGACCGGGGGAGAGCGGCGTGGATTTCGGCTTCGGGGCCGAGGACGAGGAGCTGCGCGGGCGTGCCCGCGCCTGGCTGACGGAGCACCTCGTGGGCCCGTACGCGCAGGCACGGGGCCTCGGCGGCCCGGGCAGCGAGCACGAGGGGGTCGGGGCGCGGCGGGCGTGGGAGCGCGAGCTGGGCCGGGGCGGCTGGATCGGGCAGGGCTGGGAGGCCGAGGGGTACGGCAACCGGCGGCTCTCGCTGACCGGGCAGGTGGTGTGGGCCGAGGAGTACGCGGCGCTGCGCGCGCCCGGCCGGGTCGGCCACATCGGGGAGAACCTCCTCGCGCCCACGCTCATCGCGTACGGCACGCGGGAGCAGCGCGAGCGCTTCCTGCCCGCCATCGCGCGCGGCGAGGAGCTGTGGTGCCAGGGGTACAGCGAGCCGGGCGCCGGGTCCGACCTCGCGGGGATCCGTACGGCGGCGGTACGGGACGGGGCCGACGGGCTCTTCCGGGTCACCGGGCAGAAGATCTGGACCTCCCTCGCCCAGGACGCCGACTGGTGCTTCGTACTGGCCCGCACCGAGCCGGGGTCACGGCGGCACCGGGGGCTGTCGTTCCTGCTCGTACGGATGGACCAGCCCGGGCGGATCGACGTGCGGCCGATCCGGCAGATGTCGGGGACCTCGGAGTTCAACGAGGTGTTCTTCGACGGGGCGGTGGCCGCCGAGGTCGTCGGCGCCGAGGGCGGCGGCTGGGGCGTGGCCATGGGACTGCTCGCCCTGGAACGGGGGGTCTCGACCCTGGTCCAGCAGATCGGCTTCGCGGCGGAACTGGAGCGGGTGCTGGCGGCGTACGCGGACTCGGGCGCCCCGGACCCCGTCCTGCGGGAGCGCCTCGTACGGCAGTGGGCCGAACTGCGCACCATGCGGTGGAACGCGCTGCGCACGCTGGGCGGCGCCGCCGGCGACGCGGGCGCGCCGAGCGTGGCCAAGCTGCTGTGGGGCGGGTGGCACCGGAGGCTCGGCGAGCTGGCGGTGGAGGTCCGCGGCGCGGTGGCCGCGGCCGGTCCGGAGCCCTGGGCGCCGGGGCTCCCGTACGAGCTCGGGCTCGACGAGGCGCAGCGGCTGTTCCTGTTCACCCGTGCCGACACGATCTACGGCGGTTCGGACGAGATCCAGCGCAACATCATCGCCGAGCGCGTGCTCGGCCTGCCTAAGGAGTCCAGGTGAGAGGCGTCGTATTCGACGGCAAGCAGGCCCAGGTGGTCGACGACCTGGAGATCCGCGATCCGGGACCGGGCGAGGTGCTGGTCGCGATCGGGGCGGCCGGGCTGTGTCACAGCGATCTGTCGGTGATCGACGGGACGATTCCGTTCCCGCCGCCGGTGGTGCTCGGGCACGAGGGCGCGGGGGTGGTCGAGGCGGTCGGCGCGGGGGTCGCGCACGTGTCGCCCGGCGACCACGTGGCGCTGTCCACCCTGGCCAACTGCGGTGCGTGCGCGGACTGCGACCGGGGCCGGCCGACGATGTGCCGCAAGGCGATCGGGATGCCCGGGCAGCCGTTCTCGCGGGGCGGGAAGCCGCTCTTCCAGTTCGCCTCCAACTCGGCCTTCGCGGAGCGGACGATCGTCAAGGCGGTGCAGGCGGTGAAGATCCCGGCGGACATACCGCTGACCTCGGCGGCGCTGATCGGCTGCGGGGTGCTGACGGGTGTGGGTGCGGTGCTGAACCGGGCGAAGGTGGACCGCGGCGAGTCGGTGGTGGTGATCGGCACCGGGGGGATCGGGCTGAACGTGCTCCAGGGGGCCCGGATCGCGGGGGCCACGACGATCGTGGCGGTCGACGCGAACCCGGCGAAGGAGGCGGTGGCCCGGCAGTTCGGGGCCACCCACTTCATCGACGCCTCGGCGGTCGCGGACTCCTCGGCGGCGGTGAAGGAGATCCTGCCCACCGGCGCGGACCACGCCTTCGAGTGCGTGGGCAGCGTGAAGCTGATCCGCCAGGCCATCGACCTCCTCGACCGGCACGGGCAGGCGATCCTGCTGGGCGTGCCCGGCTTCAAGGAAGAGGCCTCGTTCCTCGTGTCGTCCATGTACCTGGACAAGACGATCATGGGCTGCCGGTACGGGTCCTCACGGCCGCAGCGGGACATCGCGCTGTACGCGGAGCTCTACCGGCAGGGCCGGCTGCTGCTGGACGAGCTGGTGACGGAGGTCTACCCGGTGGAGGACTTCGCCAAGGCCGCGGACGACGCCCACCACGGCCGGGTGGCACGCGGGGTCCTCACGTTCTGACACCCACGGAACCGGGCCGACGGGCGGGCGGGCAGGCAAGTGGGCGGGCGGGCGAGCCGGGTTCTGGTCCGCCTGCCCGCCCACCCGTGTGTCGCTCAGTCCGCCAGGCGGCCGAAGCGGCCCTTGTGGAAGAGCAGGGGGCCGGCCTCGCCCGCCGCGCCCATGGCCACGACGCGGCCGACCACGATGAGGTGGTCGCCGCCGGTGTGGACGGCGTGGATGCGGCAGTCGATCCAGGCGGGGACCGCGTCGAGCTGCGGGGACCCGGTGACGGGGGAGGGGCTGTGGGCCACCCCGGCGAACTTGTCCGCGCCGCTGACGGCGAAGGACCGGCACAGCTCGCCCTGCTCGGCCCCGAGGATGTTCACGCAGAACACCCCGGCGCGGGCGATCCGCGGCCAGGTGGTCGACGTACGGGCCACCATGAAGGTGACCAGCGGCGGGTCCAGGGACAGCGAGGCGAAGGACTGGCAGGCGAAGCCGGCCGGGCCCGCCCCGTCCTCGCCCGGCGGCGCGGTGATGACGGTGACCCCGCTGGCGAAGTTCCCGAGCACGGCCCGGAACTCGGCGGGGGAGACCGGTGCGCGTTCGTCCTCGCCCACGGCGCGCAGATCGGGACGCGGCAGGGCGTCGACGGGCTCGGGCCCCTGCTCCGGCGAGGCGGAGGTGGGGGAGCCGACTGACCTGAGGTATCGGACGACGGTGGCCGCCATCCCTGCGTGTCCCATCACACCGGCAATTGAACCTGACGGTTCGTCAGATTGGAAGGGGGGACCGGAAGGCCGGAGGTCAAGGGCATGTCGAACTCCCTTGTGATGGACCAGACATGACTTCTCGTCATGCGCATCGGAGGGCGTGTGTACAGTCGTCGCCAACGACAGGGGCGTCGGAGGCTGGGGTGGGCATGGCGAACGGCTTTCGCAACCGGGCCGAGCGGATCGCACTGGGTGCGATGGCGACCGCGGGTGTCGGGGTCCTGCTCGCCGACCTCCTCGGCTGGCTCGACAAGATGGCTCCCGGAGGAACCCTCCCCAAGATCACGCTGCTGATCCTGAGCACGGTCACCCTCTTCCTCCTCATGGAGTTCGACCGCCTGAAGGTGCTCGACACCATGAACGCGCAGGTCTCCCGGCTCGACATCGACGGCATCGAGGGCCAGCTGCGGCGCGAGCGCTACGACGGCGTGACCAGGGTGCACCCGAGGTTTCCCGAGGCGGCCTTCATCGAGCTGCTGAAGAACGCCCGGTGGGAGGTGTCCATCCTGCAGACCTGGATACCCAACCTCGAGCAGCTGAGGACCGAGCTCACCAAGGCCGTCACCGAACGCCGGACCGAGGTGCGCATCCTGCTGCTGCACCCCTCCTCCCTGGTGGCGGACCTGCGCGACCGGGCGCTGCAGACCGGAGAGGCCGGCCGGGTGGACGTGCGCGGGAGCCTGGAGCTCCTCAAGTCCGTCCACGACGAGGTCCCGCCGCAGCTGCGGCACAGGCTCCAGGTACGGGTGTACAACTCCCTCCCGTCGATCGCCGTGTACAAGGCCGACGAGCGCTACCTGGTCAGCTCGTTCCTGCACGGACGGCTCGCCATCCAGTCCACCCAGCTCGAGATCGACGGGTGCGAGACGGCGATGGGCCGGGAAGTCCAAGGGGAGCTGGACAAGTTGTGGGGCATCGGCCGCGACGTCGACCTCCGCGACTGGCAGAGATCAATCGACACCATGAATTAGAGGTAACGGCCGTGGAAGAACTGGACCGGTTCGAGGACGAACTGATCGGGCGGTACGCGCAGCACCCGGTACTGGCGGACATCGCGGGGCTCCGGGACGAGGACTTCGCCGCGGTCCTCCTCCAGCGGCGCTTCCTCTCGCTCGCGTTCACCCCGGCCTACGACCTGGCGATCGATCTCCTGCGCGACGAGGAGGGGCTAAGGATCGCCCGGGTCATCCTGCGCGAGGAGTACCCGGACAGCCGCGGGATGCGGTCCCACCGCGAGGACATGACGGCGGACATGTACCGGCTCGGCGTCTCCCGCGAGGCCCTCGTCCACACGCGGCCGACCCCGGCGACCAAGCGGGCCATCGACGCCACCTTCGACCTGATCGCCGACGCCGGCGCCAGCGAGGACGCCGACCTGCGGGTGCTGACCATCCTGCGCTTCTGGGGCGAGATCCTGGTCTCCGTCGAGTACGGGCGGCTGTGGGAGCGCATGGAACCCCTGCTCGTCCGGGACGGGGAGAACGTCTCGCGGTTCTACTACCCGCACCACCAGCACGACGCCAAGAGCGAATCGCTCGCCACCGCGGACCTCCTGGCCACGACGCACGCCGACCGGCTGGCCACCCGGGTGCGGGCCTACCTCGGCACCGGGGGCGAGCGGGCGGCCGACGCCTTCCGGGAGACGGAGGAGCGCTCCCTCGGGATCAAGGTGGGCTTCTACGACCAGTTCCTGCCGGCGCTGGAGCGCGTGGGGACGCGGACCGGCGGCTGAATCGGGGCCCCCGGAACCGGCCGTACGGCCGTCCGCACCCGGACGGGTGAATCCCGGACCCGGCAGGGGGCCGTACGCCCCCGGGGGCGCGGGGGCTCGGCATCGTGGCCGCCGGACCCGTACCGCCGGACCGTACGGCCGGACCCGTAGGAGGCACTTGATGCTCGGCACCGACTTCCGTACCGGATCACCGAACTGGATCGACCTCGGAAGCCCCGACACCGACGCGGCCGCCGCGTTCTACGGCGCCGTCCTCGGCTGGACCTTCGTCTCCGCCGGGCCCGAGGCGGGCGGGTACGGCTTCTGGCAGGTGGACGGGAAGACCGTCGCCGCACTGGGCCCGCTCACCGAGGAGGGGGCCTCCTCCGCCTGGATGGTCCACTTCGACACCCGTGACATCCAGGCCACCGCCGAGGCCGTCCGGGCCGGCGGCGGGCAGGTGCGGATGGAGCCCATGGACGTCATGGGGGAGGGCTGGCTGGCGCAGTTCACCGACCCGCAGGGTGCGCAGTTCGCGAGCTGGCAGCCGGGCCGGACCCCGGGGCTGGGGCTGGCCTCCGCCGAGAACACCCTGGTGTGGGTGGAGCTCCACGCCCCCGACCCGCTCGCGGCCATCGCCTTCTACCGCGAGGTGTACGGGTGGCGGCACGCGGAGATGACGGCGCCCGGAATGACGTACCGGGTGCTGAGCACCGCCGAGGGCGACCAGCAGGACACCTCCTTCGGCGGGGTCGCGGAACAGGGCGTGGGCGAGGACGGCGGACCGGCGACGGTGCCGCGCTGGGTGCCGTACTTCAACGTGGCCGACGTCGACGCCACCGTCTCGAGGATCGAGGAGAGCGGCGGCGCGGTGATGATGCCGGCGGCGAACGTGCCGGGCGTCGGCCGGATCGCCTGGGCCACCGACCCGGCGGGCGCCGTGTTCGCACTGCTGAAGCCCGACCCGCAGATGTAGCGGGCGAACGCAGGTAGCCGGTGGTCAGCGGCCGGTGTACTTGGGCGTGCGGCGCTCCACGAAACTCGCCACGCCCTCGTTCGCGTCGGCCGTACCCATGTTGATCTCCTGGGCGGTGGCCTCGGCGGCCAGCGCGGCCGCCCGGTCGCCGTCCAGCGAGGCGTTGACCAGCTGCTTCGCCAGGGCGAGCGCCCGGGTGGGGCCCTGCGCGAGGCGCTCCGCCCACTCCCGGGCGGCGGCTTCCAGCTCCGCGGCGGGGACCACCTTGTTGACCAGGCCGAGCCGCTCGGCCTCGGCGGCGGGCACGGCGTCGCCGAAGAAGATCAGCTCCTTGGCCTTCTGCGGGCCGATCAGGCGGGGCAGCAGGTACGCGCCCCCGCCGTCGGGGACCAGGCCGCGGCGGACGAACACCTCGATGAAACGGGCCTCTTCGGCGGCGATGACCAGGTCGCAGGCGAGGGCGAGATGGGCGCCGATACCGGCGGCGGTGCCGTTCACGGCGGCGATGACCGGCTTCTCGCAGTCGAGGACCGCGGTGATCAGGCGCTGCGCGCCGAGCCGGATCATGCGGGCCACGTCCCCGGCGACGCGCTCGGCCGGCTGCGCCGCGCCGGCTCCGCCGCGCAGGTCGGCGCCCGCACAGAAGCCCTTGCCGGTGGCGGTGACGACGACGGCCCGCACCTCGGGGTCGGCGGAGGCGTCGGAGAGCAGGGCGATGACGCGTTCGCGTTGGTCCCAGGTGACGGCGTTCATGGCCTCCGGCCGGTTGAGCGTGATCCAGGAGACGTTGCCGGCCGTGCGGTGCAGAACCGTATCCGGAGCCTCGGTCATGGGTCGGAACTCCCGTTCGGGGTGGGTGGGGGTGGTCGGGGGCGGATGGTCGGGGGCGGCCCCTGACAGCCGGGCCGGCGCGGCGTCAGCGGCAGATGGCCAACGCGTCCAGGGCCACGGCCCCTTGGCCCCTCGGCAGGACCATCAGCGGGTTGATGTCCAGCTCGGAGAGCTCGTCGCCCAGTTCCAGCGCCATCCGCTGGATCCGCAGGATGACCTCCACCAGGGCGTCGACATCGGCCGGCGGAGCCCCCCGTACGCCCTCCAGCAGCGCGTGCCCCCGCAGTTCGGTCAGCATCGCGCGGGCCTGGTCCTCCCCGAAGGGCGGCACGCGGACCGCCGCGTCGTTGAGGACCTCCACCAGGACGCCGCCCAGCCCCACCGTGACGGTCGGCCCGAACAGGTCGTCCTGGGTGACGCCGACGACCATCTCCACCCCGCGTTCGACCATCTGGCACACGAGGATGCCGTCCAGCGGGACGTTCTCGTAGCGCGCTATGTCGGTGAGCTCGCGGTACGCGTCGCGGATCTGGCTCGCGGAGGTGAGCCCGATCTTGACCAGGCCCAGCTCCGTCTTGTGGCCCAGCTGGGGGCCCGAGGCCTTCATGACCACCGGGTAGCCGACCAGGCCCGCCGCGCGCACGGCGGCCGCCGCGCTCGTCACGAGCTGCTCGCGCGGCACCCGGATCCCGTACGCGCGCAGCAGCTGCTTCGCCGCGTGCTCGCTGAGCTGCTGCCCGGGCCGCATCAGGGCCTGCGCCTTGCGGTAGGAGGGCGAGGGGGTGCGGGGGGCCTCGTCGAAGGGGGAGCGGTAGCCGGAGGTGAAGCGGTGGTGGCCGAGGTAGGCGCGGACGGCGGTGATGCAGTTGCCGAACGTACGGAAGGTGGCCACGCGGGAGGAGCCGAGCAGCGTGGTGCGGTAGGCGTCCTCCGTGCCGACCGGGGAGCCCCAGATCACGCAGATCAGCTTGTCGCTCTGCTCGGCCGCGTCCACCAGGTCCTGGGCGAGCTTGTCGCTCATGGGCGGGAACGGCCCGGTGATCGGGCAGATCAGCACGCCCACGGACGGGTCGGCGAGGATCGCGTCGATGATTTTCCGGCCGCGCCAGTCGCCGACCGGGTGGCCGCCGTTGTCGACGGGGTTGGCGACGTTCAGGTACTGCGGGATCCACTGGTGCAGCTCGTCCTGTTTGGCCTGGTCGAGGGTCGGGAGGCTGAGCCCGGCTTCCGTCGCGAGGTCGGAGAAGTGGGCGCCGGTGCCGCCGGAGATGGAGTACACGACGACGCCCTCGGCCTGCGGCCTGCGGGCCCGGGCGAGCAGGGCGGCCGTGTCCTGGAGCTCGTCCAGCCCGTCCACCCGTATCACGCCGAACTGGCGCATGGCGGCGTCCACGACGGTGTCCGCGCCGGTCAGCTTCCCGGTGTGGGAGGCCGCCATCCGGGCGCCGGTCTCGGTGCGGCCGACCTTGACGGCGACGACCGGGACCCCGCTCCGCGCCGCCCGGTCGGCGGCGAGCAGGAAGGACCGGCCGTCCTTGAGGCCTTCCACGTAGCAGGCGATGGCCCCGACCTCGGGCTGCTCGGCGAAGTAGGAGATGAAGTCGGAGGTCTCCAGGTCGGCCTCGTTGCCGGTCGGCGCCCAGTGGGAGAGGCGGATGCCCAGCTCCTGGAGGGTGTAGACGGGCCGCCCCTGGTGGCCGGACTGGGTGATCAGCGCGATGGCCGGCCCGGTCAGGTCCTCGCGGAACTCCTCGAAGGCGTTGAGGTTCGTGTTCGGGCCCAGCAGGCGCAGGCCCGAGCGGCCGACGGCGGCCGTGAGCCGGGCCTGGGCGGCGGCCCCCGCGTCCCCGGTCTCGGCGAAGCCGGACGCGAAGGCGACGGCGAACTTCACCTTGGTCCCGGCGAGTTCCTCGATGACGGGCAGCGGGTCGCCGACGAGGAGGACGGCGAGGTCCACCTGTTCCGGCAGGTCCGCGACCGAGGGCACGCACGGCAGCCCGAAGACGCTCTCGCGGGTCGGGTGCACCGGGTGGATGCGTGCGCCGACGCGCTGCGCCCAGGCGATCAGCTGGCGGGTGATACCGGTGTTCGGCCTGCCGTCGGCGTCGGAGGCGCCGACGACGGCGACCGACTCGGGCCGGAAGAACCGGTCCAGGTCGGGGACGTCGGCGTGCAGGGGCCGTCCGCTGACGTCCAGGGCGGCCGTGTCCTCGGGGGACGGCGGCGCCGAGGAGTGGACGGCCGTTCTGGGGGACTCGCCGCAGGCCTCGACACGTGCGCGGAAGTCGGTGGTGAGGGTGCCGTGAGTAGATCCAAGCATCGTTCCGCCCGCTCCTGCTCGATGAACCTCGATGGAACTCGATAACTGACGTGTAGTCAGATTACTGAACTGACGTGCCGTCAGGAACAGGGCTGCGCAGGAAAGGTGGTGGAGGTGGTGTGTGGAACGGTGTCAGATCCCCCCGGCGGCGGTCCAGAGGGCCATTCCGGCCGGAACCGGGCCTCAGCCCCGGGGCGCGCGCAGCTGCCGCTGCACCGCCCGGGCGATCTTCTCGGCGTCCCGGGCCATCTCCCGGAACATCCCGCTGATGGGGTTGGAGAAGCCGGTGAAGTACAGGCCGGGGGCCTGTGCCGGAGTCCGGGCGCCGTGCGTACGGGGCCGCCCGCGCTCGTCGAGCACGCCGTCCAGCCCGTCCGTCAGGCCCTCCAGGGCGCGGCGGTATCCGGTCGCCGCGACCACCGCGTCCGGGGTGATCCGCGAGCCGTCCGCGAGCAGCACCTCCGGGCCCTCGAAGCCCTCGACGGCGGCCACCGGCTCCACCCGCCCGGTGCGGACCGCGTCGATCAGGCCGATGTCCTGGACCGGGATCGCCCCTTCCCCGACCCTGCTGTACAGCCCCGTCGAGGGCCGAGGGAGCCCGTACGCCGACAGATCGGGCACCGATGCCCTGGCGACGAGCGCGCCCAGCCGGTCCACGAGCCCCACGGGGAGCCGGCGTACGAGGATCCCCGTGCGCTGGGCCGGCCAGCCGGCCGTGGAGCGGCGCACGATGTGCGGGGGCGTGCGCACGGCGAGCCGCACCCGGGCGGCGCCGCCCTCGGCGAGGTCGACGGCTATCTCGGCGCCGGTGTTGCCGACGCCGACGACCAGGACGTCGAGGCCCGCGTACGGCGCGGGGTCGCGGTAGTCGGCGGCGTGCAGCAGCCGCCCGGTGTACGCCTCGCGGCCGGGCCAGTCGGGGAGCCGGGGGGTGTGGTTGTACCCGGTGGCGACGATCACGGCCGCGGCGGTGAGCACCCGCCCGCCGGTGGCGTGCAGCGTCCAGCCGCCGTTCCCGTCGCTCTCGAGGCGCGTGACCTCGACCCCGGTGACGATTTCCAGCTCGTGGAACTCGGCGTACTTCTCCAGGTACCGCACCACGTCCGCGCGCGCGACCCACCGGCCGAAGCGGCGCGGCATGGGCAGGCCGGGGAGCGCCGAGAGCCGGCGCGTGGTGTGCAGGCGGAGCCGGTCGTAGTGCCGTCGCCAGGACGCGCCGACCTCGTCGGACTTCTCGACGACCACGGCCCGGACTCCGCGGGCGCGCAGTGCCGCGGCGGCGGCGAGGCCGCCGGGGCCGCCGCCGATGACGTACACGGGGCGGGGCTGGGTGGTCATGTCGGGTGCTGCGGGGACTCCTGGCATGAGGTGTGATCGTATCGCCACGCTGAGTTGATGGGTCTCGGTCAAGCGGGGAATCGATTGCGGATCGATCACGGGCGGGCGGGGCCCTGGCGCGGGAGGGGTGCCCGGCGGAGTGTGCCGCGGGTCGGACGCGGGATCCGTCGCGGGTCCGTTGCCGCCGGAGGCCTTGCGGGATCGCCCCGCATCCGCTGAACTGACGTTCCGTCAGATAGTGCGTGTCGATCGCGAGAGGGGTGGGGGCCGCCGATGCAGACCGTCTGGCTCAGTGGGGCCGAATGGCTCGCCGTGCTCCGGATAGGCCTCGGCCTGTGGTGGCTGGAGAGCTGGCGGCACAAGGACAAGAAGGGCTGGTTCGAACGAGGCACCGGCATCGCCTGGGCCGCCGACGTCGCGGGCAAGCACCGCTGGACCTTCGTCAAGGGCGGCTTCGAGCTGGTGGTGAAGCCGCGCCCCAAGCTGATGGCGTACATCGTCGTCTACGCGGAACTCGCCCTCGGGCTGGGCCTCGTACTCGGCTTCCTCACCCCGGTCGCGCTGGTCGGCGGGCTGCTGCTGAACCTGCTCTACCTGGTGCTGATGATCCACGACTGGGCCGAGCAGGGCCAGAACGCGATGATGGCGCTCATCTCGCTGGTCGCCCTGCTGGCCATGTCCTGGCAGACCTGGTCCCTCGACGCGGCGATCGGACTGTTCCTTTGAACGACGTACGGTACGACCTCCCCGAGGCGGACGAGTTCACCCGGCCCTACTGGGACGCGGCGGCCGAGGGCCGGCTCCTGCTGCGCCGCTGCGCGGAGTGCGGGCGCGCGCACCACTACCCGCGGGAGTTCTGCCCGTTCTGCTGGGCGGGCGAGGACCGGGTGACGTGGGAGGCGGCGAGCGGCCGCGCCACGCTCTACACCTGGTCGGTGATCCACCGCAACGACCTCCCGCCGTTCGGCACGCGCGTCCCGTACACGGCGGCGGTGGTCGACCTGGAGGAGGGCCCGCGGATGATGACCGAGGTCATCGCCTGCGCCCCCGAGGACCTTCGCATCGGCATGCCCCTGCAGGCCGCCTTCCGCGAAGCCACGGAAGGCCTGGCCATCCCGGTCTTCAAACCGACCGGGGCCTGACCCGCGCCGGGCGGGCCTGGCGGGCCCGGGCCCGGACTGTACGGGCCTCGAGGCCCCGCCGCTCCGCCGGTCCGCCGGTCCGCCGGTCCGCCCGGTCACGTTTCACGGCTCACGGCCAGAGGAGTTCGCGGGTCCAGCCTCCGGTCGACGGGGTGCGTCGGTACCGCAGGCGTACGTGCCTGCGCTCGGCGTCGCCCTGGAAGAACTCGACCTCGTCCGCCTCCAGTACGTACCGCGTCCAGGTCGGCGCCGGGGCGTCCGGTTCGGCCCCGGCCCGTTCCCAGGCCGCCGCCGACGCCCGCACGAGCTCCTCCCGCGAGCCGAGCACCTCGCTCTGGCGGCCCGTGAGCGCGGCGGCGAGCGCCCCGCGCGAGCGGACCGCCAGGTCGGCGCGGCTCTCCTGCGGCCCGCACGCCCCGACCCGGCCCCGTACGCGCACCTGCCGCCCCACCGCGGGCCAGTAGAACCCGAGCGCGGCCGCCGGCTGCCCGGCCAGCTGCACCCCCTTGGCGCTGGTGGCGTGCGAGGCGAAGTGCCAGCCGCGCTCGTCGGCGTCGTGCAGCATCAGCGTCCGCACGTCGGGCCGCCCCTCGGCGTCCACGGTCGCCAGGCTCATGGTGTGCGGCTCCGCCTGCCCCGCCCCGACGGCCCCCACGAACCACTCCCGGAACAGCCCCACGGGCTCCTCCGGCACGTCCCCCGCCTCGAACCCGGGGAGCGGGACGTCCCACACCCGCAGGGAGTGCAGGGCCTCACGGAACTCGTCACTGCTGATCTCACGGCTCATACCGCCCATGGAACACCACGGGCCCGTCGCCGAAACGGGAATGAGCCCCACCACTACCCGGGTCCGAGGAGTAGCGTCGTTTTCCCACTCGGTGAGGGCCTTGTCCTTGCCTCGGACCGATTGGTTGCACTGGTCATGACGACTCACCCTGTTTCCCGCACGGCGCCGCCGGCCCCACCGCCCATGCGTACGCTCGGAGAGGTCCGCGCAGCCCTCGCGGCAGGTCTCGGCTTCCCCGGAGATCTGGCGGGGATGGAGGCCGAGCTCGCCGCGACCCTGGAGCGCGTCGACTGCACCGACCTGAGCGAAGTGTCCGAGATCATCGCCGCCTACCGGGGTCACGTCCTGACGCGCTGCGACCCGGGGTTCGAGGACGCGGTGGTCGAGGGGATCGCGCTGGTGCGGTCCCTGAAGGAGGAGTCGAGCCGTTGAGCGGTCAGGGGGAGCCGGTGGTCGTGGAGACCACACGCGCTGCTGCCAAGTGCGTCGCCGAGCTGGGGGCCGACGTCTCGACCGCGGTCGACGAGTTGAAGGCGGAGCTTTCGGCGACACCCCGCCTGGGCCGCCCGGTGCAGGTCCGGCCCGGGGGCGTCCAGGTATGGACGACGCGGATCGAGCGGCGCGGCATGATGCCTGCGCTGTCCGTGAGGTACGTGTTCGTGCCCGAGCCGCGGCCACCGGCCGCTGCCATCGTCGCGGTTGTTCCGGACGACAGCGGCGACGACTGACGTCCGCCGCATGACGCAGACGCATGAGGGACACCCGGCGGGGCTCAGTCGCGGCCGAGGATCACCGTGCCCGACGAGCAGAACCAGCCGCCCGTGCCCGAGGCCAGGGCGATCCGGGGCGGGTGGCCGCCGGGTTTGGTGACCTGGCCCGCGCCGGCCTCGCCGCGGAGCTGGCGGACCGCCTCGACCAGGAGGAAGAGGCCGCGCATGCCCGGGTGGCAGGCCGAGAGGCCGCCGCCGTCCGTGTTGACCGGGAGTTCGCCGTCGCGCAGCAGCCGGCCCTTCTCGACGAAGGCCCCGCCCTCGCCCTTCGCGCAGAAGCCGAGGTCTTCCAGGGTCACCAGGGTCATGTACGTGAAGGCGTCGTAGATCTCGGCGAGGTCCACGTCCGCCGGGGTCAGGCCCGCCCGTTCGAACGCGATGCGGCCCGAGGCCGCCGCCGGCGAGACCGTGAAGTCCTCCCACTCCGACATCGTGGTGTGGGACACGGACGTACCGGAGCCCAGCACCCACACCGGGGCCTTGGCCGTGTCCGGTACGTAGTCCTCCGCCGCCAGCAGCACCGCGCAGCCGCCGTCCGAGCGGATGCAGCAGTGCAGCTTCGTGAAGGGGTCCGCGATCATCTCGCCCGACAGGACCTCGTCCACCGTGATCGGGTCGCGGAACATCGCGTCCGGGTTCGTCGCCGCGTTCGCCCGCGCCTGCACGGCCACCGAGGCGAGCTGCTCCAGCGTCGTCCCGTACTCGTGCATGTGGCGGCGGGCGGCCATCGCGTACTTGGAGATCAGCGTGTGGCCGTACGGGACCTCGAACTGCAGCGGCCCCCGCGACCCGAAGGAGAGGTTCGAGGTGCGCCGCCGCGCCTTGATGTCGGCGCGGGCCGTGGATCCGTAGACCAGCAGGACGGCGTTGGCGTGCCCGGCCGCGATCGCGTCCGCCGCGTGGGCCGCCATGACCTCCCAGGTCGAGCCGCCCACCGAGGTGGAGTCGACCCAGGTGGGGCGCAGGCCCAGGTACTCGGCCACCTCGACCGGCGCGAGCGTGCCGAGACCGGCCGAGGCGAAGCCGTCGATGACGGAGCGGTCGAGACCGGAGTCGGCCAGCGCGCGCCGGGCGGCCTGCGCGTGCAGCTGGTACGGGGTGGGGCCGTCGACCCGGCCGCAGTCGGAGAGCGCGACGCCGACCACCGCGACCCTGCGGCGGGGGTGTGCGGGGACGGGTCCGGGTGTGAGTCCAGGCATGGGACGACCGTACAACTGACGGTGCGTCAGTTTCTAGCCCCCGTGCGTCCCGCCCCCTGGGCATCTGCGCCCTCCCGCCCTAGCATGACGCCCCGTCAGATACGGGGAGGAGCCCGACGATGGATGCCGCCTTCACCGCGGAGCAGGACGAGATACGCCGTACCCTGCGCGAGATCCTGGGCAAACGCTGCGGCCCCGACGAGGTCAAGGCCGCCGTCCGCACCGCCGCCGGACACGATCGCGAGCTGTGGCAGCAGCTCGCCGAACGGCTGGGGCTGCCCGGCCTCGCCGTCTCCGAGGAGTACGGGGGCGTCGGCTGCACCCCCGGCGACCTCGCGCTGGCCTGCGAGGAGACCGGGCGGGCGCTGCTGCCCTCGCCGCTGCTCGCCACGGCCGCGCTCTGCGTACCGCTGATCACCGCCCTCGGCACCGCCGGCCAGCGCTCCGCACTGCTCCCTCCGCTGGCCGCCGGCGGGCTCACCGCGGCCCTCGCCGTCCCCGGCCAGGCCCTGGCCACCGCCCTCGCGCTGACCGGCGACAACGCCGCCGGCCCGTGGTCCGGCGGCGGCCGCGCGGGCGGGGTGCAGGCCCGCGCCGCCGGGGCGGAGGGCGGCTGGCGGCTGTACGGGGAGGCCGCCCAGGTGCTCGACGGGCACAGCGCCTCGCTGCTGCTGGTCGCCGCGCACACCGGCGGCTTCGCCCGCAGCCGCACGCTCCTCTTCCTCGTACGGGAGGACGCGCCCGGCCTCGTGCGGTCACGGCAGACCGCCCTGGACGAGACCCGCCCCCAGGCCCGGATCCAACTACGGGACGTACCGGCCGAATTGCTGGGCGGGGAGGACGCCGACGTCCTCGAGGCCCTCGCCGCCACCGGCCGCACCGCCGCCGCCGTGCTCGCCGCCGAGGCGGTCGGCGCGGCGGGCCAGGCCCTCGCCCGCACCGTGGAGTACGTACGCCAGCGCGAGCAGTTCGGCCGGGCGATCGGCTCCTTCCAGGCGGTCAAACACCGCCTCGCCGACCTGTACGTGCAGGTGGAGGCGGCCCGCTCCGCGGCCTACTACGCCGCCTGGGACCAACGGCAGGGCCCCCTCGCCCTCGCCCAGGGCCTGGAGGCCCTGCGGATGACCGCGAGCGAGGCGATCCAGCTGCACGGCGGCATCGGCTTCACCTGGGAGCACGACGCACACCTCTACTTCAAGCGGGCGGCGGCCGACGAGCTGCTGTTCGGTCCGGTCCACCGGCTGCGGGCGTACGCCGCGGACCGCGCGGGCCTGTTCACCCCGTCCGCCACACCAGAGAAGGTGGCCGTCTGATGGCTCGCGTGGCACCCGGCGTCAAGCTCATGCAGAAGGTCTCCTCGACCATGCTCTTCGCCAAGATCGCACCGCACTTCATCCCCGCGATGGACAAGGCGGTGCACAAGCTGACCCGCGGCAAGGTGATGCTCAGCGCCCAGATGCTGCCGGGCGTGATCCTCACCGCCAAGGGCGCCAAGACCGGCGAGCCGCGCACCACCCCGCTCGCCTGCATGCCGGAGGAGGGCGGGGTGAGCTGGCTGCTGATCGGCTCGAACTTCGGCCGGCCCGGGCACCCGGCATGGACCGGGAACCTGCTCAAGCACCCTGACGCGTCCGTGAGTTGGAAAGGCCAGGACATCGCCGTACGGGCCCGGCTGCTGACCGGTGAGGAACGTGCGGCGGCGTGGCAGGCGGTGCTGGGGTTCTGGCCGCCGTACGCGGCGTACCAGGCGCGCATCGAACGCGAGATCCGCCTGTTCCGCCTGGAGCGTCGCTGATCGCGGGCGTGCGGGCGCGCAAGCGGTAGCGCTACCGCAACCCGGACCGTTGCCGGGGCGGCGGACCCTCTCCAGGGCCCGCCGTCACTTGGTCGGCTTCTTGCCCGTGATGCCGAGGTGGACGAGCAGCGCCAGGTTCGGCTTCAGCTCGGCCTGCTTGACGCCCCAGGTCTGGAACCCCTTCTGGTGCGAGGCGACCGCGGCCAGCATCGCGACCAGCGAACCGGCCATCGCCGCGGGGCTGACGTCCTTGTCGACCTTGCCCTTGGCCTGGAGCTCCTTCATCGACTCCGTGAGGGAGTTGGTGACCGAGTTCAGGATCTTCATGCGGATCTTGTAGAACCGCTTGTCCCCCTCGGCCGCGCCGAGGTCGACGACCCGCAGGATCGCGTCGTTGCGCCGCCAGAAGTCCAGGAAGCCCTCGACGAGTTCCTCGGCGGCGGTCCAGCCGGACTTGCCGACCCAGGTGCGGCCCTCGACGAGCTGCGTCAACTGCGCGCCCTCGGTGGCCATTTCCTCGGCGATCTCCAGGACGGCGCCCTCGACGTCCGGGAAGTACTGGTAGAAGGTCGCGGGGGAGGTACCGGCCTTGCGCGCGACGTCGATCACCTTGACGTCGCGGTACGGCGAGGAGCTGAGCATCTCGCTGAGGCAGTCGAGCAGCTTCTGCCGCGTCGCCTGGCCGCGCCGGCCGGCGACACGCCCGTCGACGGTGCGTACTTGTCCTGTCATGCCGTCAGCTTACCGAGGGGTGATCGGCGCGCTATTCGGCCGCCTGCAAATGGGGTTACGGGGTACCTGGCCTGGGCGGAAGCCGGTCCCGGCAGGGCCTTCGCAGGGCCTCGGCGGCGGAATCCGGCCGCGCGCCCCTTCCCGGTGGGTCGCCCGCTTCCTCTGCGTTTCCCCCGAATAGTCTTATCAACAGGCTGTGGACAAGTTCTCGGGCGGACCATGGCTGGGAGAGGTGGGATGCGTGGGAGAGGTGGAACGGCACAAACCCCCGCACAACGGAAGGAACCGGGCTCATGGCCGCATTCGCGGAAGGCGCACCCTGCTGGGTGGACGCCTCACTTCCGGACGTCGAGGCGGGCAAGCGCTTCTACGGTGAGCTCTTCGGGTGGACCTTCGGGGACAGCGCCGGTGCCGCGTACGGCCACTACACCCAGGCCTACAGCCGGGGCCGCAACGTCGCCGCCCTCGCCCCCAAGCCCGACGGCCGGATGCCCACCGTATGGGGGATCTACCTCTACACCACCGATGCCCACGCCTGCGCCCAGCGCATCCGCGCCGCCGGCGGCCAGATGGTGATGGACCCGCAGCCCGTCGGCCCGTACGGGACCGCCGCGATGGCCGCCGACCCCGGCGGCGCCGTCTTCGGCCTCTGGCAGCCCGGCACCCACCACGGCTTCGAGGCCCAGATGGAGCCTTACACGTACTGCTGGAGCGAGGTCTACACCCGCGCCCGCGACGCCGTGGACGCCTTCTACGCCAAGGTCTTCGGCTACGTCCCGGAGGACCAGGACGACGCGGGCGTCGAGTACCGCGTCTGGTCCCCGCCCGGAGCGGCCCCCGGCACCGGCACCGCCGTCATGGGCCGCAGCATGATCACCGACGCCTTCCCGGAGATCATGCCGGCGCACTTCCTCGCCTACTTCGCCGTACCCGACTGCGACCAGTCCGTCGCCGTGGTGCAGCGGCTCGGCGGCCGGGTCACCGCCGATCCCTTCGACACCCCGTACGGGCGGATCGCGGTCGTCGCCGACAATCAGGGGGCCGTCTTCGGACTGCTGTCGGAACCGGGGACCGAGCCGGACGCCTGAGCCCCAGGATCAGAGACCCCGCCGCGGCCCTCCGCCGTGCCGGGGCCGGACCGGGCGCGGGCCTGACAGAATCGGGGTTGCACGACCCGGGCCGCGCCCGGGGTGAGACGCTGCACGGGGCAGGGGCCCCGCAGACGGCGCGTGCTGGTGGAGCGGGCCCGACGAGGGCCCGTACGGGGAGGTGTGGAGGCGAGTGGTGGAGCAGCTGACGCAGCACGACCCGAGACGGATCGGCCCCTTCGAGGTGCTGGGACGGCTCGGCGCCGGCGGCATGGGGCTGGTCTATCTCGCGCGGTCCGCGTCCGGACGGCGGGTCGCGATCAAGACGGTGCGCACGGAGCTCGCCGAGGACCAGCTGTTCCGGGTCCGTTTCACCCGCGAGGTGGAGGCGGCCCGCGCCGTGTCCGGCTTCTACACCGCGGCCGTGGTAGACGCCGACCCGCGCGCCGCCGTGCCGTGGCTGGCCACCGCCTACGTGCCGGCGCCCTCCCTCGAGGAGATCGTCAACGAGTGCGGGCCCATGCCCGCCCAGGCCGTACGGTGGCTCGCCGCCGGCATCGCCGAGGCCCTGCAGTCCATCCACGGCGCCGGCCTGGTCCACCGCGACCTGAAGCCGTCCAACGTCCTCGTCGTCGAGGACGGCCCGCGCGTGATCGACTTCGGCATCGCGAGCGGGGTCTCCAACACCCGCCTGACCATGACGAACGTCGCCGTCGGCACCCCCGCCTACATGTCGCCGGAGCAGGCGAAGGACTCGCGCAGCGTCAAGGGCGCCAGCGACGTCTTCTCGCTCGGCTCCACCCTCGTCTTCGCCGCGACCGGGCACCCGCCGTACCACGGGGCCAACCCGGTGGAGACGGTCTTCATGCTGCTGCGCGAGGGCCCCAACCTGGAGGGCCTGCCCGCCGAGCTGCGGCCGCTCATCGAGTCCTGCATGCAGATGGACGCCACCCTGCGGCCGACCCCGGCCGACCTCCAGGCACAGCTCGCCCCGCACCTCTTCGACGGCGGCGACGACAGCGGCACCGCCTCGGCGTGGCTGCCCGAGCGGGCCGTCGCGATGATCGAGGCCCGCCGCGCGGGCAACCGCACGCCGGTCGCCGCCCTGCCCGTCCCCGGACCCGGCCGCGACGGCGGAGCCGGATCCGCACCGGCCCCCCGCGGGCCGATCTCGGGCCCCGCCACGCACCGCCGCCAGCGCGGCGCGGAGGCGTGGGTGGACCCGCGCACCGGACAAGCCGTCCCGCAGCGCCCGCACCACCCGCCGATGTCCCCGGCGCCCTCGGGCGAGCCCGTCCTGCTGGCCGGCTCGCCGGTGCCGATCGGGCCCGGACCGCGAGCGACGGCCTCGGCGCCCGCGGCGCACGCCGCCGCCGACTCGGCGACCGGCTGGATCCGCCCGCCGGGCGGCTCGGCGGCCGCTCCGGCCGCGGTGGCCGCCGTACCGGCCCCCGGCCCGGCCCCGGACAGCGGCCGCTGGCGCCCGTGGCGCTTCCGCATGTCCAACGACGTCTGGGGCACCCCCACCGTCGCCGGCGACCTGCTCTACGTCACCTCCTTCGAGGTGCACGCCCTGGACGTGGCGAGCGGCCGCCGCCAGTTCAAGACCCGCGACGTCGCCTGGTCCATGGCCGTCGCCGACGGACGCATCCACGCCTCCGACGGCCCCTCCCTCTTCGCGCTCGACGCCTCCGACGGCTCCGAGCGGTGGCGGACGTCCGCCGACGCCTGGGTGTACGCCCTGCGCGCCGAGCGCGGCACGGTGGTCACCGCCACCCGCGGCGGCGGCGTACAGGGCTGGGAGGCGTCCAGCGGCCAGAAGCTGTGGGAGCTGACCGGCGCGCAGACCGACTTCGAGACCCCGGAGGCGGCCCCCGTCCTCCACGACGGCACGGTGTACGTGTGGCGGGACGCCCGGCTGCGCGCGCTCGACGCCCGCAGCGGCCGCGAGTCCTGGTCCTACCCGGTCGGCGACGCGGGCTCCTGCGGGAACGTCCCCGTACGGGTCACCCCGGCCCCGGACGGCAACGTCTACGTCGCCGCCGGCACCCGCGTGCTGTCCGTGGACCGGGCCTCGGGCCGGGTCCGCTGGCACTTCGAGGCCCCCGCGGTCTTCCTGGCGCCCCCGGCCTTCGCGCCGGGCGCCGCGGTCACCGGCGGCGGGGTCTACCTCGCCGACTACCTGGGCACCGTCTACGCCCTGGACGCGGCCACCGGCCAGGACCGCTGGCGCATCGCGACCGAGTCGCGCACCTCCCCGGACCCGGTGGTCGTCGCGCACGGCAACGTCCACCTGGGCGCGGGCAGCGCGCTGTACACGCTCGACGCGGTCACCGGCACCCCGAAGTGGCGGTTCGCGGCGGGCGGCGAGATCACCGGCCTGCCGGCGGTCGCGGACGGCCGGGTGCACTTCGGTTCGGCCGACCACTGCCTGTACACGCTGGACGCAGCGGGCGGGCAGCTGCGCTGGAAGCTGGCCACGGGAGGCGAGATCACGGGCGCCCCGGTGGCGGAGGCGGGCGTGGTCTACGCGTGCAGCAAGGACCGCTGCGTGTACGCCCTGGACGCGGCCAAGGGCACCGGCACCCGGACGAGCGGCTGAGCGACTCGGCCCCCCTCCCGGTAGCGGAACGCACCGGGAGTGACAGGATGGACCCCATGAGCGACAACGTCTACTTCGACATCACCATCAACGGCGAGCCCAAGGGCCGCATCGTCTTCAACCTCTTCGACGAGGTCGTCCCGCAGACCGCGCGGAACTTCCGCGAGCTGTGCACGGGCCAGAACGGCTTCGGCTACGCGGGCTCGGGCTTCCACCGCGTCATCCCGCAGTTCATGCTGCAGGGCGGTGACTTCACCAACCACAACGGCACCGGCGGCAAGAGCATCTACGGCGAGAAGTTCGCGGACGAGAACTTCAACCTGAAGCACGACCGCAAGTACCTGCTGTCGATGGCGAACGCCGGCCGCAACACCAACGGCTCGCAGTTCTTCATCACCACCGTCCTGACCCCGTGGCTCGACGGCAAGCACGTCGTCTTCGGCGAGGTCGTCTCGGGCCAGGAGCTCGTCGACCAGATCGAGGCCCTGGGCTCCCAGTCCGGCGCCCCCAAGGGCAAGGTCGAGATCGCGGCCTCGGGCACCGTCGCCGCCGCCTGATCCCCACCCGCCTGTACGGCCGGTCGGCCCCGCCCCCTCCCGGGGGCCGGGGCCGCCGCCGTTCCGGGGGCCGCCTGGTAGCGTGACCGGCCGTCTGTCCAAGGGGGAGGGTGCGGGCCATGGTGGCTGGGCGTCACATCAGGTTGACCGCGGTCCTGGTGGCCGTGGTGTTCGCGCTGACGGGTTTCTCGTCGAACGGCGGCAGCAGCGGCGGGAGGAGCTCGGTCGACGTCGTCCTCGACGACCCCTCACGCGCCGCCGAGGTCAGGAACTGCCGCCTCGGCAAGCCCCGTACCAGCGGTTCCACCGCGAGCGCGACACCGAAGGCCACCTCCGGCCCGACATCCGGCGCGACTTCCGGCGGGTCGAAGAGCACGCCCGCGCCCAAGTCGAGCAAGTCCCGCAAGCCCCGCTGACGGGGCGCGTCAGCGCAGCCTGAACTCCGTTCCCGGCGGGCGGGCCGCGAACAGGTCCGCCTGCCGCTGCGGGGGCAGGTTCCCCAGGGCGATCAGTGCCGGGGCCTGTGCCAGGGCCTGCTGGAGGGCCGCCTGCTTCGCCGACCACAAGGCCCGTACGGTGCCCTGCACGGCCTCCGTCGGGAAGCCGGCCAGGGTCCCGGCCGCGCGCAGGGCCGCCGGAAGCAGCCCGTCGGGCTCGGCCAGCTCGGAGACCAGGCCGATCTCGTACGCCCGGCGCGCCGAGAGCCGTTCCGCCGTGCCCATCAGGGACATCCGGGCGGCCTCCCCGAAGGGCATCCGCTGCGCCATGTACACGGCCTCGTAGGCGCTGACCATGCCGTAGGAGGTGTGCGGGTCGAAGTAGGAGGCCGTGGTGGAGGAGACGATGAACTCCGCCTCGCCCAGCAGGTAGAACGCCCCGCCGCACGCCATCCCGTTGACCGCGGCGATCACCGGCTTCCACAGGTCGTTCGCCTTGGGTCCGATGGAGAGCAGCGGATCGTCGACCGAGTACGGGGACCCCGGCTGCGGCACCAGCGCCCCCCGGTCGATGCCCGTGCAGAAGGCGGCCGTCCCGGCGCCCGTCAGCACGACGGCCCGCACCTCGTCCTCGAACCGGAACTGCCGCCACACCTCGGCCAGCGCGGCGGCCGTCTCCAGGTCGACGGCGTTGTGCCGGCGCTCCCGGTCCAGGGTGACGACCGCGACCCCGGTCGTCTTGTTCCGCTCCACCCGCAGCGTCACGACTTCTCCAGGATCCAGCGCGGCACCGCCACCCCGCCCGTCTCGGTGAAGACGACCTGCACCCGCGCACCGATCCGCAGCCGGGCCGGGTCCATCGAGTTCAGCGGGGCGTCGGCGGCGGTCACCAGGTTCCCGGCCAGCCGGATGTGCGGGGCGTCGGCGAGCTCCACGAGGATCACGTTGTACGGGGCCTGCTCCGCGTAGGCGGGCAGCAGCGGCGGATGCGGCTGGACGTAGGACCAGACGCGGCCGCGGCCGCTCATCAGGCGCCACTCGGATGCGAAGGACTGGCAGTGCGGGCAGCAGGGGCGGGGCGGGAAGCGGAGCCGGCCGCAGGCCGTGCAGGCCTGGACGCGCAGTTCGCCGCGGGCGGCGTACTCCCAGAAGGGGGCGCCGTCCTCGTCGGGGACGGGGAGCAGAAGCGATTCCTCGGTGGTGGTCATGGCGTGGCCCTCCTCGGTGCTCAGGCGCGCAGCAGGATCGCGGACGTCGGGACGCCCTCGCCCGCCGTCACCAGGCAGGTCGCGGCGTCGGGCACTTGGGCGGTGGAGATGCCGCGCAGCTGCTTGACGCCCTCGTTGATCAGGTTGAAGCCGTGCACGTAGGCCTCGCTGAGCCCGCCGCCCCCGGTGTTGATGGGGAGCCGGCCGCCCATCTCCAGGGCCCCGCCCTCGGTGAAGGCGGCGCCCTCGCCGCGTCCGCAGAAGCCGTAGCCCTCCAGCGAGAGCGGGATCAGCGGGGTGAAGGCGTCGTAGATCTGGGCGACGTCCACGTCCTGGGGCCCGAAGTCGGCCTGCTTCCACAGGTGCCGGGCGGCGGTCCAGGCCGGTCCGGACAGCGGGTCGTCGTTCCAGTAGTTGACCATGCCGTGGTGCTGGGCGGGCAGGCCCTGGGCGACGGAGTGGACGTAGACGGGCTTCTGGCGGCAGTCCCGGGCCCGTTCGGCGGAGACGATCACGCAGGCCAGCGCGCCGTCGGTCTCCAGGCAGTTGTCGAAGAGGCACAGCGGGTCGCTGATCATGCGGGAGGTCATGTACATCTCGCGGGTCAGCGGGCGCTCGTACATCATCGCGGCCGGGTTCTCGTTGGCCCGGTTGCGGCAGGCCATCGCGACGTTGAAGAGGTGGTCGCGGGTGGCGCCGTACTCGTGCATGTAGCGGCGGGCCAGCATGCCGATCTCGTCGGCCGGGCGCAGCAGCCCGAAGGGGCGGGTCCACTGGCCGGGGGTGGGCAGCTGGACCGCGGTGTTCTTCCAGGGCCGCGGGCCCGAGCCGCGCTTGCGCGAGCGCCAGGCGACGCCGACGGTGGCCTGGCCGGTGGCCACGGCGGAGGCCAGGTGTCCGACGGTGGCGCAGGAACCGCCGCCGCCGTAGCCGATCTTGGAGAAGAAGGTGACGTCACCGGCGCCGATGGCCTTGGCGACCTCGACCTCGTCGGTCTCCTCCATGGTGTACGAGGCGAAGGCGTCCACCTCGGCGGGCCCTATGCCCGCGTCGGCGAGGGCTGCCAGAATGGCCCGGCATGCCAATTCCTTCTCGGTCTGCGGCAGTTGTCTGGCAAAGGCGGTCTGGCCGATGCCGACTATCGCTGTCGCGTCCTTGAGCGTTGCCGCCATCGCCACCTCCGGGGGTGTATCAGTACTGACAGCCGCGAAGGCTACAGCTAATCTGACGGATAGTCAGCTACTGGGATCGCAGGGAGGGGCGTGCGATGTACGAGGGCGTGGACGAGGGCGTGGCCGCGAGCGGATCGGCGAACGGCCACGGGAAGGCGGCGCGGGAGCGGGACACCGACCCGCGCGGAGACCTGCGGTGGGGCAGCATCGCCGGCCTCGTGCGCGACGCCGCCGAGCGGTACGCCGACCGGGAGGCCGTCGTCGACGGCCGGGTCCGCGTCGGCTACGCCCAGCTCGGCGAGCGCGTCGAGCGGGCCGCGGCCGCCTGCATCGCCGCCGGGGTCGAACCGGGCGACCGGGTCGCCGTCTGGGCCCCCAACACCCTGGAGTGGATCGTCTCCGCACTCGGCGCCGTCTCCGCGGGCGCGGTGCTCGTCCCCCTCAACACCCGCTTCAAGGGCAACGAAGCCGCCTACGTGCTGCGGCGCAGCCGGGCCCGGCTGCTCTTCGTCACCGGCACCTTCCTCGGCACCTCGTACGTCGCCTCCCTGCGCCGCGCCGCCGCCGACGGCCCCGGCGCGGGCCCGCTGCCCGGGCTGCCGCACCTGGAGCAGGTCGTCGTGCTCGCCGAGGACGCCCCCGAGTCCTTCCGCACCTGGAAGGACTTCCTGGTGGGCGGGGACTCCGTACCGGCCGGCGCCGTCCGCGAACGTGCTGAAGCCATCCCCGCGGACGCCCACTCCGACATCATCTACACCTCCGGCACCACCGGCAGCCCCAAGGGCGCCGTCATCACCCACGCCCAGTCCCTGCGCTGCTACGCCGTGTGGAGCGAGCTCGCCGGACTGCGCGAGGGTGACCGCTACCTGATCGTGAACCCCTTCTTCCACACCTTCGGATACAAGGCCGGGATCATCGCCTGCCTGATGCGCGGGGCCACGATGGTCCCGCAGCCCGTCTTCAACGTGGACACCGTCCTCGCCAACATCGCCGCCGAACGGATCTCCGTACTCCCCGGCCCGCCCACCCTCCACCAGTCCCTGCTCGACCACCCCCAGCGCGCCCACCACGACCTGTCCGCCCTGCGCCTGGTCGTCACCGGCGCGGCCGTCGTCCCGCTCCGACTGGTCGAGCGGCTGCGCGGCGAACTCGGCATCGGCACCGTCCTCACCGCCTACGGGCTCTCCGAGGCCAGCGGCATCGTCACCATGTGCCGCCGCGGCGACCCGGCGCAGACCATCGCCGAGACGTCCGGCCGGGCCGTCCCGGACACCGAGGTGATGATCAGGGACGCGGAGGGGCAGGCCCTGCCCGCCGGCCAGGTCGGTGAGATCGCGGTGCGCGGCCACCACGTCATGCGCGGGTACTTCGAGGACCCGCACGAGACCGCCAAGGCCATCACCCCGGACGGCTGGCTGCTCACCGGCGACGTCGGCTTCACGGACGATCACGGCAACCTGCGCATCACCGACCGGATCAAGGACATGTTCATCGTCGGCGGCTTCAACGCCTACCCCGCCGAGATCGAGCAGCTCCTCGGCCTCCACCCGGACGTCGCCGACGTCGCGGTGGTCGGCGTCCCGGACCCGCGGCTCGGCGAGGTCGGCAAGGCGTACGCGGTCCGCCGCCCCGGCTCCACCCTCACCGCCGACGACCTGATCGCCTGGTCCCGCCGCGAGATGGCCAACTACAAGGTCCCGAGATCCGTCGAGTTCGTCACCGAACTCCCCCGCAACGCGAGCGGCAAGATCCTCAAGCGCGAGCTCCGGGCCCGCTGAGCCGGGGGACGGGCCGGCTCAGGGGACGAGCTTGTCCAGGTCGATGACCGCGGGGAACGGTACGGACACCTTCAGCCACCCGCGGTGGATCCCGGTCGCGACGTACGACCGGGTGACCGTGTCCAGCTCGTACACGTGGACGACGGGTGCACCCGCCTCGTCTTCTACCCGCCAGAAGTGGGGGATGCCCGCCTGGGCGTACTTGAACGGCTTCATGGAGCGGTCCCGGTCCGCCGACTCCTCGGAGACCACCTCGATCACCAGGGAGACCTCTTCCGGGAGGTATCGGGTGCGGTCGGGGTCGTAGGCGACCGCTGCGGCCAGGATGTCCGGCTCGGGGCGGCTCCTCTTGTCGAGCTTGACGGTCATCTCCCGTTCGACCTCGATGCCGTCGGGCGCGGCCTGCCGGAGGCTGAAGGTCAGGTTCTCCACAAGCCTGGCGTGCCAGGATCGCTGCGGGGACATCATGAAGATCAGCGCTCCGTCGATGAGCTCGGTGTGCCGGGGGGCCTGCGGCCAGTGGTCGAGGTCGTCCGCCTCCCAGCCGCTCGGGCGGGGCGGGAGCATCCACTCTGGGAGCTCGGCTGCCATGGTTCCTCCAGGGGGTCCTGCGCCAGCCTACTCGGCTGAGCCCTTCCGTATGGGCCCTTGGCGAGTCGGTCCCGTCTTGCGGGCCAGGACCAGGCGCCAGTTCGGGGCGCCCGAGGGCCGGTGGCCGAAGTGGGCCAGGGGGACCGTCTCCACCGTGAAGCCGGCCGTGCGGAGGTCGGCGCGGACCGGGCCCAGCGGGAAGGTCCGGTAGTACATGACGAAGGGCGGGCGCCACACCGCGTTGCGCACCCGCATCGCCGCGTCGAAGCCCGCGACCGCCCACCACAGCGGGTGGGCCGGCGGGATCGGCGCGCCGATCGGGAAGGCGAAGAGCCCTCCCTCGCGCAGCGCCGCGTGGACCCCGGCGAAAAGGGCGGGGCGTTCCGAGGGCAGGAAGTGGCCGAAGGCACCGAAGCTGACGGCCAGGTCGTAGGAGTCCGCGAGCGCGGGCGGCAGGGCCCGCGCGTCGGCCCGTACGAAGTCCACGCGCGCGTCCGGATGCGCCCGCCGGGCCCCGGCCAGCATGCCCGCGCTCAGGTCCACCCCCGTCACGCGCTCCCGGCACAGCCGCCGCAGCATGCCGGTCCCGGCCCCCGTGCCGCAGCAGACGTCCAGCCCGGAACCGAAGGAGCCCTCCCGCTCGGCCAGGGTCTCCTCGACGGCGTCGAGCATCCGGTCCGGGGTGCGGAAGGGCGTGTGGTCGAACTTCGGGGCGAGCAGGTCGTAGCCGCGCTCGACCGAGGAGAGGGCCTGCACGGCGAGTTCGCGGACGCTCGGCCCGTGGCTGGTGAACACACCCCCAGCGTAGGCGCGGGCGCCCGCATCCGTACGCGGGCATGCGACGGCGGTCGCGGTGGCTCCCCCTCCGGGCCACCGCGACCGCCGTCCCCCCGTGCTCCCCCGTACGTCCCCCGTACGTCCCCCGTACGTTTCCCCCGTACGTTCGTGGTGCTTGGTGCGGTCGTGCCTGCTACGGGCGCGGACCGGACGCGTGGTTGTCCAGCGTCTGGATCTCCTCGCCCGACGCGTGGTTGTCGAGGGGCTTGATCTCGATCCCCGAGGCGTGGTTGTCGAGAGTCTCGATTTCGACGCCCGAGGCGTGGTTGTCGAGCGGCTTGATGTCGCCGTCGTTCGGCAGGATGTTCTCGTTCGTCGTCATCGGATCTCCTGATGGATGGGTGGGGCCCGCTCGGCGATTCCCCCGCGGACCGCCGAACGGGTGGTCCTCCAACCGACCCGGTTGCCCCCCGACGCGCCGGGTCGATGCACTAATAGTGGCGCGAGGCGATAAACGAACGATGAACGCCTCGTTCATCGGACGTCACTGCAGGTCACCGCCGTCAGGCCGCGATCTCGGACGCCAGCAGCGCCCGCACCTCGGCCAGTTCGGCCGAACCCAGCTGTGCGAACACGGCCTCCGCGTCCCGCCAGCACGCCCGCGCCCGGTCGGTCTGCCCCAGCCGCCGCAGCGCCTTGCCCAGCACCGTCAGCACGGTCGCCCGCCGCCACTCGCCACCGATCCCGCGCAGCGCGATCGCCTGCTCGGCGTGCGAGGCCGCCAACGTCGGCCGGCGCGCCGCCAGATGGGCCTCGGCGAGCCGGAAGTGGGTCACGCCCTCCCACAGCGGCTGGCGGTTGTCGTGGAACAGCGACAGCGCCTCCGTGAGCTGGCTCAGCGCCTCGCCGAGCCGTCCCGCCTGGGTGAGCGCGATGCCCAGCGCGTAGCGGCCGTTGGCCAGGCGCAGGGTCAGCCCCATCCGGTCGTAGATGGCGATGCCCTGCTGGGCGAGGTCTATGGCACTGGTGAGACGGCCCAGTTCCACGTGGATGCGCGAGAGGTTGCACAGCGCGCTCGCCTCGCCCACGTTGTTGGCGTCGGCCCGGAAGCCCTCGATGGCCTCCAGCAGGTAGCGCTCGCCGTCCGCGTGCCGGCCCTGGTAGAGGGCGATGATCCCGCGGTCGTTGGGTGCCCAGCAGCTGGGCAGCGGGTCGCCGGCCTCGCGGGCCAGCGCCGTGGCCTGCCGGGCCTCGTCGTCGGCCTCGGCGAACCGGCCCGCGACCAGGTGCACGTTGGTGAGCGTGGTCCGGGCCCGGCCCTCCGCGTACGGGTCCTTCGCGGCCTGCGCGGCGTCGCGCAGCGCCACCGCGGCCGACTCGTACTGCTTGGAGTTGGCCCCAGACTCGGCGAGGTCCTTCGCCGCCCACAGCAGGTCCACGGCCCGCCGCAGGACGAGCGTCTCGCCGCCCCGTACGGACGCCTGCCGTACGCACGCCAGCAGCGGGCCGGCCTCGGCGTACAGCCAGTCCAGGGCGGCGCGCGGCTCGCCGAAGACCAGCCCGGGGTAGTGGGTGTCGGACAGGTGGGCCGGGAGCCGGTCGCCGGGGCGTTCCAGGGCGTAGACCCCGGACGCGGTGGCCAGGTAGAAGTCCAGGAGCCGGTCCAGGGCGGCGTCGCGGCCGCTCGGCGGCTGCTCGTCGCGCTCGGCGCAGGCACGCGCGTAGAGGCGTACGAGGTCGTGGAAGCGGTAGCGGCCGGGGGCCGCGGATTCGAGGAGCGAGCAGTCCACTAACGCTTCGAGGAGGTCCTCGGTGTCGTGCTCGGGCAGGTCCAGTACGGCGGCTGCCGCCGACAGGGAGATGTCGGGGCCGTCGGCGAGCCCGAGGAGGCGAAACGCCCGCTGCTGGGCCCGCTCCAGCTGGCCGTAGCCCAGCTCGAAGGTGGCCTTGACGGCGAGGTCGCCGGCCTGGAGCTCGTCGAGGCGGCGGCGCTCGTCGGCCAGCTTGGCGGCGAGGACGGATACGGTCCAGGTGCGGCGGGCGGCGAGCCGGGAGGCGGCGATGCGGATGGCGAGCGGCAGGAAGCCGCAGGCGCCGACCACGTCGAGGGCGGCCTGGCGTTCGGCGCGCACCCGCTCCTCGCCGACGATCCGGGTGAAGAGCTGGAGGGCCTCCTCGGGGCTCATCACGTCGAGGTCGACGAGATGGGCCCCGGCGAGGCCCGCCATGCGGACCCGGCTGGTGACCAGTGCGGCGCAGCCCGCGGTGCCCGGCAGCAGCGGCCTGACCTGGGCGGCGTCGCGGGCGTTGTCCAGCAGGACCAGGACGCGGCGGCCGTCGAGGGTGGAGCGGTAGAGCGCGGCCCGGTCGGCGGGGGAGTCGGGGATGAGGGTGTCGGGGGTGCCCAGCGCCCGCAGGAACGAGCCGAGGACCGCCTCGGGTTCGGCGGGGCGGGGTTCGGTGCCCTGGAGGTCCACGTAGAGCTGGCCGTCCGGGAAGTGCCGGCGGGCGGTGTGCGCGACGTGCACGGCGAGGGTGGTCTTGCCGACGCCGCCGATCCCGGCCACTGCGGACACGGCCATGACCTGGCCCTCGGTGCCGCCCGAGAGGATGGCGCCGAGCTCGTCGACGAAGCTGGTGCGGCCCGTGAAGTCGGGGACGGTCGCGGGCAATTGGGCGGGCCTTACGTGGACGGCCGCGGCGGCCGGGGCCGGGTCCTCGGCGCGGGCGAGGTCGGCGTCGGCGTTCAGGATGCGCTGCTGGAGGGCGGCGAGTTCGGGGCGCGGGTCGACGCCGAGTTCGTCGGCGAGGAGCCGGCGGGTGTCGGCGTAGACGGCGAGGGCCTCGGCCTGCCGGCCGCTTCGGTAGAGGGCGAGCATGAGCAGCTCGCGCAGGCGTTCGCGCAGCGGGTGGGCCGCGGTGAGGGCCGTCAGCTCGGAGACGGCCTCGGCGTGGTGGCCGACCTCCAGGTCGAGGTCGAGCCGGGTCTCCACCAGCTGGAGGCGCCATTCGGCGAGCCGGGTGCGCTCGGTCTCGGCGGCGGGGCCGGGGACTCCGGCGAGGGGTTCGCCGTCCCACAGGTCGAGGGCGCGGGCCAGCAGCGTACGGGCGAGGGTCCGGTCACCGGCTTCGCGGGCGGTCTCGGCGTCGACGGCCAGGCTGCGGGCGACGCCGAGGTCGAGGGTGGCGGTGGAGCGCAGCCGGATGGCGTACCCGCCGGCGTCGGAGACGAGCAGGCCGGGGTCGAGGACCTTGCGCAGCCGGGAGGCGTACGTCCGGATGGTGGCGAGGGCCTGCTGCGGCGGGTCCTCGCCCCAGATGGCGTCGATCAGCTCGGGCGCGGTGGCGGTGCGCCCGTCGCGCAGCAGCAGCGTGGCGAGCAGGGCGCGCTGCTGGGGCGTCCCGGAGGGCAGTGCGTCGCCTCCGCGCCAGGCCCGGATGGGGCCGAGCACGGCGAACCGCGACTCGCCGCCGACCGCGTCGGCCGCGGCCGACGCGTGCGCGACGCCCTGGGCCGCGGCGCCGTTCGCGGGAGCGGAGCCGGAGCCGGAGCCGAGGCGGGTGATGGGTTGGGGTGCGGTGGTGGCCGCAAGGGACTCGGGGTGCTTCCGCGGCTGCGGGATGGCCGGTTCGCCGTCCATCTGTCGTCCCCCTGCCTTCCGTCGGTGTAAGGGTCAGTCTGCCCTGTCTTGCGCGTACACGTCAGCCCGTCCCGGACCGAGTCGTTCCTGATCCGGTCCTGATCCGGTGCTGATCCCGGCCCGATCGGAGCGCAACTAGCTGACGGTTCGTCAGATCGGCGCTACCGTATCGGGTATGGAGACCTTCCCGAAGATCATCTCGGTGGACGACCACACGGTGGAGCCCCCCCATGTCTGGCGGGACCGCCTCCCGTCCAAGTACAAGGACACCGGCCCCCGCGTCGTCCGCGCCCCCTTGAAGGAAATGACCTTCCTCGGCGGCAAGTTCGCCCCCGTGATGGGGGCCAAGGGCGACGACGGCCCGATCGGCGACTGGTGGGTGTACGAGGACCTGCACCGGCCGCTCACCCGACTCGACACCGCCGTCGGGTACGACCGCGACGAGATCAAACTGGAAGTCATCACCTACGAGCAGATGCGCCCGGGGTCCTTCTCGGTTCCCGAACGCCTCGCGGACATGGACGTCAACCACGTCCAGTCGGCCCTCTGCTTCCCCACCTTCCCCCGCTTCTGCGGCCAGACCTTCACGGAGGCCTCCGACCGCGAGCTCGGGCTGCTCGGCGTACGGGCGTACAACGACTGGATGGTGGAGGAGTGGTGCGGCCCCGACGCCCGCGGCCGGCTCATCCCGCTCACCCTCATCCCGCTCTGGGACGCCGAGCTCGCGGCCGCCGAGGTCCGCCGCAACGCCGCCCGCGGCGTGCGCGCGGTCGCCTTCTCGGAGATACCCCCGCACCTCGGCCTCCCCTCCATCCACACGGACTACTGGGACCCCTTCCTCCGGGCCTGCGACGAGACCGGCACGGTCATCGCCATGCACATCGGCTCGTCGAGCCGGATGCCGTCCACCTCGGCGGACGCCCCGCCGGCGGTCGGCTCCACCATCACCTTCGCCAACTGCTGCTTCTCGATGGTCGACTGGCTGATGAGCGGCAAGTTCGAACGCTTCCCCAACCTGCGGATCATGTACGCGGAGGGCCAGATCGGCTGGATCCCGTACATCCTGGAGCGCGCGAACGTGGTCTGGGAGGAGAACCGCGGCTGGGGCGGCGTAGCCGACAAGGTCCACCGACCGCCGTCCGAGCTGTTCGCCGAGCACGTCTTCGGCTGCTTCTTCGACGACGCCTTCGGCCTGAAGAACCTGGACTCGATCGGCGCGGCCAACGTCCTCTACGAGACGGACTACCCGCACTCGGACTCCACCTGGCCCAAGTCCCGCGAGGTCGGCGAGGCCCAGATGGGCCACCTCGCACCGGACGTCGTCGACCGCATCGTCCGCGGCAACGCCATCGGCCTGCTGGGGCTGACCGAGGACGGCCTGTGGGCGGGCCCGGGAGCCTAGGGCCCGGAGCCCGGGAGTTCAGGCAGGCCGCTTCCCCTTCAGGGGGTGGTCCGGGGCGAGGAGCGCGGCGATGCGCTCCGCCACGACCTCGGCCTGATTGCCCTCGGGGGTCTTCGGCCCCTTGGTCGCGCTGACCGCGATGGCCAGCTTCTCCGCCGGGAGGTACGCCTGGACGGCCGCGTAACCGGAGAACGAGGGGTTCTGCTCGATCCAGCCGTTCACGACGAGCACCCCGAAGCCGAAGTGCGCGGCCGCCGTGTTCTTCAGGCACACCGTGGCCGGACACCCGCCGGTCGCGGTGCCCAGGCCCACCGTGCCCGGGTTCAGCTGGGTCTTGAACGCCTCCGCGGACACCAGCTCGCCGGTGCCGATGGCGCGGGCGGAGCGTTCCAGGTCGCAGATGTCGGTGGTGAGGACCGCGCCCGGGGCGGTGGTCCAGGACGGGTTCCAGTAGCTGGACTCCTCGTAGATCCCGCGGTCCGAGGTGAAGGAGTGCAGCGCGGGCACCGGGATCTCGGGGGTGGCCCCGTTGGCGGTCTCGCTCAGGCCCAGCGGCCCCATCACCCGCTCCTGGAGCAGCCGCTCCAGCGACACCCCGCTGATCTTCTCCAGCGCGGCGCCGAGCAGCTGGAAGTTGGCGTGCGAATAGCTGAAGTTGCTGCCCGGCTCGTACCAGAGCGGATGGGCGGCGGCGATGCCGATGACCTCCGCGGAGGTCCAGTGCCGGAAGGGCGCCGCGTCGAGCTCGGCGAGGAACTTCGGGTCCGTCACGTAGTCGTGCAGCCCCGAGGTGGAGCTGCCGAGCTGCCGCAGGGTGATCTTCTTGGCGTGCGGGGCGTCCGGGAGCCAGCGGTCGATGGTGTCGTCGAGCCTCGCCTTGCCCTCGTCGACCAGCTGGAGCAGCACGGTCGTCATGTACGCGATCGCCACCGAGCCCGAGCGGAAGTGCATCGCCGGGTCGGCGGGGACGCCCGTCACGGACTCGCCGAGCGCCGTGGTGACCAGTTCCTCGCCGTCCGTGGAAACCCGGAGGATCAAGGAATTCAGGTCCAGCTCCCGCTTGGCCCGCTCGGCGAGCCGGAGCACGTCCTCGGCCCGGCCCTGGGCGGGGCCGGGCGTGCTCACGCAGCCCGCCGGTGCGGCGGCCGCCGCTGCCCCTGCGGGGAGCGTGGCCGCCACCAGCCCGGCGATGCAGAGCAGCACCGTACGCGTACGCCTCACGAGCCCATCATGGAGCCGTACGGGTGACGGCGCGCGCTGGGCGGGATCAGCGGGCCTCGGTGATCCCGCCGAGGAACGCGGCCCAGCTCGCGGGCGCCACGGCCAGCTCGGGCCCGGCGGTCACCTTGGAGTCCCGGACGTGGACGGTGGTGGTGCAGGCGGCGACCTCGACGCAGTTGCCGCCTTCGCCGCTGCTGTAGCTCGACTTCTGCCAGGCGAGCGCGACCTCAAGGCACTGGCCGCCCTCGCCATCGCTGTAGCTGCTCTTGAACCAGTCCCGGTCGGTGGTGGTCATCTTTGTTCTCCCAGCATCTTCTCGATCAGGTCGAGGGACTCGTCGGGCGAGAGCGCCTGTGCCCGGATAATTCCATAGCGCTCCGCCATGATGCGTACCTGATCAGGGTCGGTGATCAAGTGGGGACGGCTGTAGGCCTCGTGATAGGCGATCTGCTGGCGGCCCTTGGGGTGGAGCAGGGTGAACGAGCCGTCCATCGCGGCGTGCGCGCCGCGCCCATACGGCATCACCTGAAGTTCCACGGTGCGCAACCGGCCGATGTGCAGGAAGCGTTGAAGTTGCTCTCGGTGAACCTCCGGCCCGCCCACTTGCCGCTCCAGCAGGTTCTCGTCGAGGACGAAGCTGAAGGTGGGAGACGGCCAGCGCTCGAAGATCTGCTGTCGGTCCAACCGGTCTTGCACGCGCTTTTCGATCGTTGCGTCGTCCAGCAGGGGGCGTCGCTCGGTGAAGACATGGCGTGCGTGGCGCTCCGTCTGTAGAAGCCCTGGCACACCTTGGTGTGCGTACTCGTGGAGGGCCTGGGTTGCGGCCTCCGCCTCCGCGTAGCTCCGGAACCAGTCCGGGTGCCGCGTCCGTGCCTTCTTCAGCGCCTCTTTGACCTCGGGGATCGCCACCCGCAGGACCCCTCGGGCCTTGAGCACCGCGTCGGCCCGTTCCAGCAGGTCCGGCTGTGGGGTCCGTACGCCCCGTTCGATGGCGCCGATCAGGTCCTCGCTGACGTTGAGCCGCGCCGCGAGTTCCTTCTGGTGGAGGCCGGCCGCCTCCCGCAGTGCCTTGATCTGTTTGCCCAGGGCCCGGAACAGGTGGGCCGTGCCGTCCGCCTCCACAGGGCGCTCGGGCCGTTCTTCGCGGTCTGACATGTCGTTCATCGGCTGAACCGCCTTCGTCCGTACAAGCCGTACACACAGACGTCGGCGTCCCTACAGCGGATCTGCGTCACGCCGCGACTACTGGAAAGCGTAGAGCGCGGTCGACACGCTCGGTGAGGTGACGACTGAAAAGAGTGACATGGCACAGCGGTTCAGCTCCACGAGGCGAGGCGCCCGCCTCGCCCGGCGGCTCGCGCAGGCGCAGTTGGACATCTGGGGTATTCCCTATGGATGCGCGCTTTCCGACGATGTCGGGCTCGTCGTCGGGGAGCTCGCCGCGAACGCCGTGCTGCACGGGCGGCTGCCCGGGCGGGACTTCGAGCTGAGGCTCGCGTACGAAGGCGGAAACGTGCGGGTGATGGTCAGCGACACCCGGAGCGACACCGGGCCGCCGAACGCGCCCGCGCCCGTCGATCCGTGGTCGGCGGAGGACGGGCGCGGGCTGCTGGTGGTGGCCGCCGTGGCCCGGGAGTGGGGGGTGGCGGCGCGGGGCCCCGGCAAGACGGTGTGGGCGGAGGTCGGGGACGTGCCGTCGGGCCGGCGCCGGGGAGGCGCCGGCCCGAACGGGGTGTCGCGGGTGCCTCAGGAGGTGGTGTCGGTGTCGGTGTCCGTCTCCGGCGAGGTGGCGAGCGGGGAGTCGCCGAAGGGGTCCTCGACGGGGGGGCTGGGCTGAGCCGACGGTGCGTTCGTCGGGGGCGCCGTCGGCTTGGGCTTGGGCTTGGACCCGGCCTTCCCGCGTTCGATCGTGAAGGCCTCGGTCGTCGCCGTGTTGGCAGCGGCGGCGTCGAGGCCGCCGAGCGCGTACACGCAGTGCTGCTTCGTGTTCTTGGGGCACGGCGCCGCGGCCGCACCGAACTGCCGGTGCGGGGTGGGCATCGAGGGCAGGGTCACCCAGACGTTGGTCCACGGGCTGTAGGCCTCGACCGTGGTCAGGCCGGTGGTGCCGTTGAGCCCGCCCAGGACGTAGACGCAGCCGTCGGTCATCCCGTCGGGGCAGGGGGCGGTGGCCGCTCCGGGCGTGTCACTGCGGGCGGTCGGCAGGTCGGGGACGTACTGCCAGGCGTTGAGGAGGGGGCTGTAGACCTCGACGGTGGCCAGGTCCGGGATGCCGGTGGTCGCGCCGCCGATGGCGTACACGCAGGTGCCCTTGAGGCCCAGGTCGCCGGGGCAGGGGGCGGCCGCGCCGGCGTGGTTGAGGCGGGCGGTCTGGAGCGGGGCGAGCGTCGCCCAGGTGTTGGTGGCCGGGCTGTACGCCTCCACGGTGGTGAGAGGGCCGGCCCCGGCGGTGCCGCCGAAGACGTACACGCACGTACCGTGCAACCCCAGGTCGTCCGGGCACGGTGCCGTGGCCGATGCCGCGTTCGAACGGGCGCTCGTCAGGGAGCGGACGGTCAGCCAGGCGTTGGTCTCCACGCTGTACGCCTCGACGGAGGTCAGGTACGAGCTGTTGAACACCCCTCCGACGGTGTACACGCAGTCGCCCCGCACGCCCTCCGGGCAGGGGGCCGTCGTGGTCGTCTGACCGAAGCGGGGGGTCTTCACCGAGGGCAGCGTGACCCAGGTGCCCACCGAGGGGCTGTACGCCGTGAACTCGCTGCCGGTGCCTCCGGCGACGGCGTACACGCAGGTGCCGCGGAGCCCCTCCGGGCAGTCCGCGGCCGCCCCGGTCACGCCGGCCCGGGCCGTCGGCATCGGCGGAGCCGTCACCCACACCCCTTGCGCGGTAGCGGCGGTGGCCGACAGGGCCAGGAGCGGGGCCATGGCCAGGACGGCGAGCCGCCGCCAGCCCCGGGGTCGGGTGTGCCTCACGTGCCTCATCGCTTACCTATCTCGCGTGGGATTCCGGCACTGTGAAGTTACATATGGTCAGATCGTCGTCGCTCGCTGTGACGGCCGAATGCCCTAACGGCATCGGCACCGGCACCCGCGGGCGACGGTCACTTCTTCTGGTTGTCCGCGACCAGCTGCTTGAAGGCGTCCGGGGTGATCGACTCGATGCCCTTGCCCGAGTTCAGCTTGATCAGGGTGCCGTCGATGAACACCGACGGGGTGCCGTTGATGTTCTCGTCGTAGAAGGCCTGGCCGCTCTTCTCCACCCACGGCATGTAGGTGAGCTCCTTGACCGCCTGGTTGAAGGCGGGCGTCCGCAGGCCGGGGACCTGGTCCGCGAGCTCCAGGAGGGTGGCGGTGGAGCCGAACTTGTCGTCCGACTCCTTCTCCGGGTGGTTCTTGAAGAGGACCTGGAGGTACTCCATGAACTTCTCGGGGCTCTCGTTCACCGCCGCACCCAAGGCGTTGACCGCGCGCTTGGACCCCTTGCCGCCGCCGAGGGCCTTGTCCAGGAAGGAGGCCATGCGGTACTCGACCCGGTAGGCGCCCGCGTCGGCCTGTTCCTTGATGGTGGCGCCCAGGCCCGTTTCGACTCCGGCGCAGAAGGGGCAGCGGGGGTCGAGCCAGACGGTCAGGACGTGCTGCGCGTCCGCCTTGCCGTACGGGATCACGATCCCGCCCTTGCCGGTGGTGTTGGAGGGCTGGACGAACGGCTTGCCCGCCGCCTCGCTGTCACCGTCCGAGCCGGAGGAGTTCGACGCGAAGACGCCGACGCCGGTCGCGAGGGCGAGCGCGGCGGCCACGGAGCCGCCGACGAGCAGCCGGCTCCGCACCTTCGCGCGGCGCGCCTGCGCCTGACGTTCCGCGTGGAGCCGCTCGCGGGCGTCGCGGCGCTGTTCCTTCTTGGTGCTGGTGGCCATAAAGGTCAGGATAAGGAGCTTAAATGGGCCAAATCATGGGCCATATGGCCAATCCGGGCACGGTCTTAGGTCCTGTGTGCGATCGGCCATGAGGCGGCGGTGAAGGCGAGACGAATGGTCCGTCACATCTGCCGGGGCGACGGCGAGTCTCCTGCGAATACCTGATAGACAGTGGATATTCACGGCCCCGACCGGCCGTACGCCCATGACGGCTCCTGGGGGGATCGCCGCACTGTGAAGCCGCTTCACCGTCACCTCGTCAACACCTCGCGCAAGGTCCTGTGCACCGCTGCACTCGCGGCCAGTCTGACCACCGCCGCGGTCGTGACCAGCCCGTCGACCGCCGACGCGGGGGAGTCCGAGCCGACTCCCGACAGTCCGCAGGCCACCGACCGCGGTGACGCCCGGCTGGACCTGCCCGACATCGTCGCCAACCCGCAGCCTGCCGCCGGCGGGACCGTGCCCGAGGGGGCCAGCGGCATACCCGCGACCGCCCTCGACGCCTACCGGCGGGCCGAGGTGGCCGTCTCCGCGGCGCTCCCCGGCTGCAACCTGCCCTGGCAGCTGCTCGCCGGCATCGGCCGGGTCGAGTCCGTGCACGCCTCGGGCTACGGGCTCAAGGCCGACGGCTACACCGAGAAGCCGATCCGCGGTCCCCGCCTCGACGGCAACGGCTTCGCGGAGATCCGCGACACCGACAAGGGCGAGTGGGACGCGGACGGCGAGTACGACCGGGCCGTCGGCCCGATGCAGTTCATCCCGTCCACCTGGGCCACCTGGGGCGCGGACGGCAACGGCGACGCCAAGCGCGACCCGAACAACATCTACGACGCGGCGCTGGGCGCGGGCCTCTACCTGTGCGCGGGCGACCGCGACCTCTCGGTGGCGGCCAAGCTCGACTCGGCGGTCCTCAGCTACAACAACTCCCGCGAGTACGTGAACACCGTGCTCGGCTTCATGCGGGAGTACCAGAACGGCGGCGTGGGCGAGGTCCCGAACCCGCCGGCCGGGGACTTCCCGATCGAGACGCCGGGCAGCACCCTGCCGACGCCGAACCCGCCGGCCAAGACCACCCCGACGCCGACGCCGACCCCCACGCCCACGCCCACGCCGACTCCGACCCCCACCCCGACGCCGACTCCGGAGAAGCCGAAGCCGTCGGCCCCGCACCTGACCGGGCTGTCGGTCGTCGGCAGTGCCGGTCTCACGGCCGAGGCGGGTGCGGCGTTCGCCGAAGCCCCGCGGGTCAAGGTGGTCCTCAGCGACGGCAAGCCCGCCGCCGGACAGCAGGTCGTCTTCGCGGTCGAGGCCGACACCACCGGGGGCACCGCGTTCCCGAAGGCCCCGACCGACTCGCTGGTGGTCGTGGCCGACGCCGAGGGCATCGCGGCCGCGCCCGGTCTCACGGCGGGCCCCCAGGGCGGCACGTTCACCCTGCGGGTGTCGGCCACCGACACCACGGGCCGGCTCCAGACCGCCTTCACCGGCACGGTCACGGCGAAGCCGAAGCCGGTCGCCGACCTGCTGGCCCGCCCGGAGGGCTCGAAGCCGCTGGAGGCCGTCGCCGGTACCGGCATCAAGGACATCACCGTCCTGGCCACGGCCGCGGGCAAGGCGGTGGAGGGAACCGAGGTCTTCGCCGAGCTGGTGGTGAAGGACGCGGACGGTGCGTGGGTGCCGGTGGACCCGGCGACCGGGCAGGGCCCGTACTTCAAGGACGAGACCGGGAAGAAGATCTTCAGGCTCCCGCTGCTGAAGTCGGGCGCCGACGGCAAGATCGTCCTGCCGGAGCTCTTCACGGACGCGGAGCTCGCCCCGGGCACGTACACCCTCCGCCTCACCACCCCCCAGAAGGTCACCCTCCTCCTGGACCTCAAGATCACCGCCCCGACCCCGGCCCCGGCCCCGAAGCCGTAGCCCCCGGGCCCCCGCGCCTCAATCGCCGGCGGGGCTGGTGGGGTGCCGGGGTTCGGGAGGCGAGGGGTGCGGGGCCCCTCCGGGGTGTCTCCTCGGCTCGCGCACGAAGCCGTGGCTGCGAAGGTCGCAGCCACGGTTGCGCGCTCGTCCTGCGGGGACACCCCTGCACGGCCCCACCCCCCTCGCCTCCCGAACCCCGGCGGCGGGGCAGTCGACAGCGGGGCCCCATACCCCTCGCGTCCTGCGCGGGCATGCGGCCGTCGGCTTGCGGAGCCTGGGGTGGGGTGGGGGCGCGCAGGAGGGTCCCCGCAGGACGAGCGCGCAACCCTGGTCCGGCGCTTCGCAGCCGGGGCTTGGTGCGCGAGCCGAGGAGACCCTCCGGAGGGACCCCGCCCCACGCCCCGACAGGGCGAGCGGTAACCCGAGTCTCCGCTGGCGCAGCCCCGGCCCGGGAGGCGCGAGCCGAGGGGACCCTCCGGGGGCCCCGCCCCGACAGGGCGCACCCACGACAAGGCCCCCGCCCCCGGTCGCGGACCGGGTGGGGCCCGCGCCGTGCACACGGCGCGGGCCCCACACAACCGCCACCCACCCCGGGAGGGAAAAGGCAGGAGCCCCGCCGTTCTGCCTGCGCAGAAGGGGACGGGGCTCCTTGGGTACTGCTTTTCCAACCGCGATTAAGGTTGGCCCAGGCGATTAGGCCGGGGTGACGTTCTCCGCCTGCGGGCCCTTCGGACCCTGCGTGACGTCGAAGTTCACCGTCTGGTTCTCCTCGAGGGAGCGGAAGCCAGAGGCGTTGATCGCGGAGTAGTGGACGAAGACATCCGGGCCGCCGCCGTCCTGGGCGATGAAGCCGAAGCCCTTTTCAGCGTTGAACCACTTCACGGTTCCGGTAGCCATGAGCCCTCCTATGGGCCAAAGGGTCGCCCTGCTCCAGAACCTGCTAAGAAGTCTGAAAACTACAAAAGCCTGCGGGTCACATTCTCCGCAGGCCTCGTACTGCAAGGGAAACCAAACTGCAACTTGCGTCGAGCCTAGCACGCACCCCGCGGCGGAGACCAGAGGGAAAGATCACGTCACCCGGACGTTTGAGACCCGCGGCGAGGCTGACGTGACACCGGGGGCTAGTCTCGCGATGTGGACGTCTACCGCAGCCGGCCCCGCGTCGGCCACATCCAGTTCCTGAACTGCCTGCCCCTTTACTGGGGCCTGGCCAGAACCGGCACGCTGCTGGACCTGGAGCTGACCAAGGACACCCCCGAAAAGCTCAGCGAGCGCCTCGTGGCGGGTGAGCTCGACATCGCCCCGATCACCCTCGTGGAGTTCCTCCGCAACGCCGACCAGCTCGTCGCCTTCCCCGACCTCGCGGTCGGCTGCGACGGCCCCGTCATGTCCTGCGTGATCGTTTCGCAGGTCCCGCTGGAGCGGCTCGACGGAGCCCGCGTCGCCCTCGGCTCGACCTCCCGTACGTCCGTACGCCTCGCCCAGCTGCTGCTTTCCGAGCAGTACGGGGTCCGGCCCGACTACTACACCTGCCCGCCCGACCTGGGGGTGATGATGCAGGAGGCCGACGCGGCCGTGCTGATCGGCGACGCCGCGCTGCGCGCCTCCCTCCACGACGCCCCCCGGCTCGGCCTCACCGTGTACGACCTGGGGCAGATGTGGAAGGAGTGGACCGGGCTGCCGTTCGTCTTCGCCGTCTGGGCCGCCCGCAAGGACTACCTCGCCCGCGAGCCCGTCGTCGTGCGGAAGGTCCACGAGGCCTTCCTCGCCTCCCGCGACGTCTCCCTGGAGGAGGTCGCCAAGGTCGCCGAGCAGGCGGCCCGCTGGGAGGCCTTCGACGCGGAGCTGCTGGAGCGGTACTTCACCACGCTCGACTTCCGCTTCGGCCCGGAACAGATCGCCGGGGTAAGGGAATTCGCCCGGCGTACGGGACCGACGACGGGCTATCCCGCGGAAGTGACCATGGAGCTCCTGACGGCGGCCGTCGCCGAACACTGATCGGGTTTGAGGTCCGGGAACGACGGATATGCCGTTTCCGGTGAATTCGGTTCCCCTTTCCATTCCCGTCACCCGCCGGGAATGGAAAGCCGACCCGCCCCGGGCCCGCACCCCCTAATGTGCTGCCTGGCCGGGCGACACGAGGGCCCCGGCGCACGGGGGATGGGGGGACACGATGCAGCCGCTGGAAGCCGGTGAGCCGCGGACCATCGGCGCGTACCGGCTGCTGGGCCGGCTCGGCGCGGGTGGAATGGGCCGGGTCTACCTGGGACGCAGCGCGGGCGGCCGGACCGTGGCCGTCAAGATCGTGCACCCGCACTTCGCCGCCGACGAGGAGTTCCGGGCCCGGTTCCGCCGCGAGGTCGAGGCCGCCCGGCGGGTGGGCGGCGAGTGGACCGCGCCGGTGCTCGACGCCGATCCCGACGCCCCGGTGCCGTGGGTGGCCACCGGCTACGTGGCCGGCCCCTCCCTGGACCGGGCGCTGGCCGCGCACGGCCCCCTGCCCGAGACCTCCGTACGGGCGGTCGGCGCCGGGCTGGCCCGCGCCCTGGTGGCCGTGCACGGGCTGGGCCTCGTACACCGGGACGTGAAGCCGTCCAACGTGATGCTGACCCTCGACGGGCCGCGGCTGATCGACTTCGGGATCGCCCGGGCCGCCTGGGGGTCCCCCCGGACGGAGTCTGGGGGAGGCGCGGCCTCGCTGACGTCCACCGGGGTGTCCGTCGGCTCGCCGGGCTACATGTCGCCCGAGCAGATCCTCGGCAAGGGCGTCACCGGCGCCTCCGACGTGTTCTCCCTGGGCGCGGTGCTTGTCTTCGCGGCGACCGGCCGGCCGCCCTTCACCGGGGACAACCCGGCGACCCTCCTCTACAAGGTCGTGCACGAGCCGCCCGAGCTCGGCGCGGTCCCGGCCGGCCGGCTGCGCGAGCTGATCGAGGCCTGCCTGGCCAAGACGGCCGCCGACCGGCCCACGCCGCAGGCGGTCGCGGAGGCCCTGGACGGGGCCCTGCTCACCCCGGGCTGGCTGCCCGCACCGCTGGTCGAGGAGGCCAGCCGGGCCGCCGTCGCCCTGCTCGACCTGGACGCGGAACCCTCCGGGGCCGGCGCGGTGGTCCCGGACGGCCCGTCGGGGCCGGTCCCCTTCACCGCCGGCTCCTTCGGGGCCCCGGCCGGGGTCGGCTTCGGCACGCCCGACCCCTCGTACGGCGGCCAGGGCCAGGCGGGCCCGTACGGCTCGTCCGGCGCGGCCGGCGGCGTGTACGGCAGCCCGACCGAGACGGCGGGCGGCGGCTCCGGGTCCTCGGCGCCGGGCGCCGCGGCCCCCCGGCCGCGGGCCCGTACGGCCCCTACGGATCGCCGGCCGACGCGGGCGGCGGCGCCGTGCCCGGGCCCCGGACCGCCCCCGACGGCCGGCAGGTCACCCTCCGCGCGGCCGGACGCCGCTTCAGCTGCACGCTCGTGCTGGCCACGGCGGCCGTGCTGGCCGGCCTGTCCGGCGGGCTGTACGGGATGGGCCTGCTGCCCGGCCAGGGGGAGAAGAGCCGGGACACGGCGGCGGGCGACGGCCCGCGGACCTCGGCGCCGGCCTCGCCCCGGGCCACACCCCCGGCCGCGGAGGCCAGCCCGTCCACCGGGACGCAGGCCCCCGAGGGGACCCGCCAGGACGTGCCCGGGGAACTCGTCGGCACCTGGAAGGGCACCGTCACCACCGCCCGCATGGGCGTCGCCGCCGAGTTCGAGATCACCATCAAGGCCGGCCGGGTCGGCGAGGTCGTCGGCCGCGACAAGTCGGTCCTGGCCATCCTCGGCACCGACTGCAGCGGCGACTGGAAGCTCGCCTCCGCCACCGACCGCTCGCTCGTCCTGGACACCTCCGGCGGCCCCAACCCGGCTCCGGGGATCTGCTCCAACGGCTCCGCCGACGAGAGGTTCACCCTCAACGACAACGGCACCCTGCACTACAAGTCGGGCGACGTCCCGGCCGGAAACCCGGAGGGAGACCTCACCCGAAGCCCGTGACGGGGCGCCGCGGGCCCTGGCGTAGGCTGGATCGGTCCGGACCTTGACACACCGCCGAAAGGTGACGCACCGGTGACCGACCAGGCCGCTCTCCAGTCTGTCCTCGACCGCGCCGCCGCAGGGGGCCGGATCACCAGGGAAGAGGCGCTCGACCTCTACCGGTACGCGCCGCTGCACGCGCTCGGCCAGGCCGCCGACGCGGTGCGCCGCCGCCGCTACGAGGGCACCGAGCACATCGCCACGTACATCATCGAGCGGAACATCAACTACACGAACGTGTGCGTCACGGCGTGCAAGTTCTGCGCCTTCTACGCGGCCCCCAAGGACGCGAAGAAGGGCTGGTCCCGCGACCTCGACGACATCCTGCGCCGCTGCGCGGAGACCGTGGAGCTCGGCGGCACGCAGATCATGTTCCAGGGCGGGCACCACCCGGACTACGGCGTGGAGTACTACGAGGAGCACTTCTCCGCGATCAAGAAGGCGTTCCCGCAGCTGGTCATCCACTCCCTCGGCGCGTCCGAGGTCGAGCACATGGCCCGCATCTCCGGCGTCTCGGCCGAGGAGGCCATCCGCCGCATCCACGCGGCCGGCCTCGACTCCTTCGCGGGCGCCGGCGCCGAACTGCTGCCGGAGCGCCCGCGCAAGGCGATCGCCCCGCTCAAGGAGTCCGGCGAGCGCTGGCTGGAGATCATGGAGATCGCCCACGGGCTGGGCGTGGAGTCCACCTCGACCATGCTGATGGGCACCGGCGAGACCAACGCCGAGCGCATCGAGCACATCGCCATGATCCGGGACACGCAGGACCGTACGGGCGGCTTCCGCGCCTTCATCCCGTACACCTACCAGCCCGAGAACAACCACCTCAAGGGCCGCACCCAGGCGACGATCTTCGAGTACCTGCGCATGATCGCGATCGCCCGTCTGTTCCTCGACAACATCGCCCACATCCAGGGCTCCTGGCTCACCGTCGGCAAGGAGGCGGGCCAGCTCTCGCTGCACTACGGCGCGGACGACCTCGGCTCGATCATGCTCGAGGAGAACGTGGTCTCCTCGGCCGGTGCCAAGCACCGCTCCAACCGCCAGGAGATCATCGACCTGATCCGCAAGGCGGGCCGCACCCCGGCGCAGCGCGCGACGACGTACGAGCACCTCCTCGTGCACGACGACCCGGCGAACGACCCGGCCGACGACCGCGTCGTCTCGCACATCTCCTCCACCGCCATCGAGGGCGGCACCGCCCACCCCGAGCTGAAGCTCATCTCCACGAACTGATGCTGACGCTCCACACCGCCGAACTCCTCGTCCCCGCCAAGGGATCCGCGCCGCTGTCCGGCGGCGCGGTCCTGGTCGAGGGCGACCGGATCGCGAGCGTGGGACCGTACGGGGACCTCGCCGCGGCCTACCCGCACGCACGGGCCCGGCGCTGGCCCGGGGTGCTCACCCCGGGGCTGCTGGTGCGCGGGGCGGACACGCTCCTGGAGCGGACGTACTACCCGGACGACCCGTACGAGACCGCCGAGCTCGGCTCCGAGCCGATCGGCGGGCGGGACGCGCTCGAGGCGCTGAAGCTGACCGAGGCGCGGTGGGGCAACAGCGCCCGGCGCGGCACCCAGAAGCTGCTGGCGCGCGGGGTGGTGGCGGTCGCCGGCCGCTTCGCGATCCCCGCGGTGCGCACGGCGGTGGCCCGCTCGGGGCTCACGATCCTGCCGCCCGTCCCCTGTGAAGGTGCGCCCTCCCTCGACCCGTTCGCGGGCCGGGACACGGCCGAGGAGGCCTTCCACGGGGTCCTGGAGCCGGGCGCCCCGGCCCGCTTCGCGGTCTTCGCGGTCGCCGGACCGCAGGAGCTGCCGGAGCGGGGCGCGACCACCTGCGTGGCCACGGTCATCGGGGGCCGGCTGCTGCACCGCCGTCGCTGAGCCGCGGGTCCTCCCGGGCGAGCGCGGCGAGCAGGCAGGCCTGGAGGCGGCTGATCCCGCCCAGCTTCGTCCGTATGTTGCCCACGTGGAACTTGACGGTGCTGACGGACAGTTGCAGTTCGGCGGCGAGCTCCGCGTTGGAGGCTCCGGTGGCCAGGCACAGGAACACCGCGGACTCCTGGTCGGTCAGCTGGGCGGGCAACGGCGCCTGCCCGGAGGAGGTCGCGGAGGAGGCCGCGGGGGAGTCGTACGCGGGAAACCACGCGGGGACGCTGAAGCTGACGACGCGCACGGTTTCCACTCCTCGCCCCCGGCCGGCCCGTCCGGGGCCGGCTCTCGCCCTATAGGACGGGTGGACCGGACAGGTAGGTTCCGTTCGCGTCGTACGGCCAGGCATTGGACTTGCAGCCGTTGAGTCCCTTGATCTGCTGCATCATCGCGGGAGCGGGCTGGCCGGGGCCGGGGCAGCCCTCGTGCGAGTAGCCGAGCTCGTGCCCGACCTCGTGGTTGACGATCAGCGCCCGGTACTCCTCCGCCGAGCCGCTGAACTGCGGTGATCCCTCCTGCCAGCGTTTGAGGTTCACCACGACGGTGTGCCCGGCACGGCAGTTGGTCTCGCCGATCAGCTCGGGGGTGACCACCTCGCACAGCAGGTCGGTGGTCTTGGGCGTCGCGATCTTGACGGTGAAGTCCACCGGCTGGCCGGGGCCGGCGAGCTGGAAGGCGTGGGCCGGGTTCTTGATCCAGCCGCGCGGGTCCCCGAGGATCGCCTCGACGGAGCGGGCGGCCGCGTCCGGGTCGACCCCGCTGCCCTCCTCGACCTCCAGCCGCCAGCGGCGCACGTTCCCCTTGCCCTGGGCCGAACCGGCGGCCGCGGAGGCCTTGAACGTGCCCGAGCCGGAGGCCGGGACGGTGGGCGACGGGTCGGCCTTGGCGGGCGAGGGCGAGGCGGAGGGCCGGGCCGCCGTGCTCGCGGAGGGCGAGGGGGCGGGGTCGCGTCTGCCGCCCTGCGCGGCCGCGTCCGACCCCTCGGCGCTCTCGCCGTCCTGCTGGCCGGACCGGGCCGCGGCGGGCCGTCCGTCGGCCGTACTGCCGTCCCCGTCCGGCACCACCGCGTACGCGGTCGCCGTGACCACGACGAGGGCGGCCGAGCCGAGGATGATCGTACGCCGCAGCCGCTTGCGCCGCTCCACCCGGCGCCTGGCGCGCGGGCTGAGACGGGAGCGACCGGTGGAATGGCCTGCCGGCATCGTGAAGCCCTTTGCTCGTGGCGGCCGCCACGGATCCGGCCGCTGGTCAAGGCCCATGATCCATTGGGTGACCGTCACCGGGCCGCACCGGCCCCCAGTCAACGCCTCCCGGGCCCGGGGCGGAACTGTCCTTCGGGCCAGTTGTCCGGTTCACCCTGCCCGGGCCCCGTCCTTCCGCCGCGTCCCGGCCTGAGAGGATGGGACGGTACCCGCCGATCCGCAGCGCACACCGAGGGGCGAACACCAGTGACAAGGGCTTCCCTGGACAAGCAGCCGCACGAAGTCGCCTCGATGTTCGACGGCGTGGCGGCGAACTACGACCTCACGAACGACGTGCTCTCCCTCGGCCAGGCGCGGCTGTGGCGCAAGGAGGTCGCCAAGGCCGTCGGCGCCCGCCCCGGGCACCTCGTCCTCGACCTGGCCGCCGGCACCGCGACCTCCTCGCTGCCCTTCGCCGCGACCGGCGCCTACGTCGTGCCCTGCGACTTCTCGCTGGGCATGCTCCGCGAGGGCAAGAAGAAGCACCCCTGGCTGCCCCTGACGGCGGGCGACGCGACGCGGCTCCCCTTCAGGGACGACGCCTTCGACACCGTGACGATCAGCTTCGGCCTGCGCAACGTCCAGAACACCGACGGGGCGCTGCGCGAGCTGTACCGGGTGACCAAGCCGGGCGGCCAGGTCGTCATCTGCGAGTTCTCGCAGCCCACCTGGGCCCCCTTCCGCACCGTCTACACCGAGTACCTGATGCGGGCCCTGCCCCCGGTGGCCCGGGCCGTCTCCTCGAACCCCGACGCGTACGTGTACCTCGCCGAGTCCATCCGCGACTGGCCGGACCAGCCCGCGCTGGCCGCCCTGCTGCAGAAGGCCGGCTGGTCCGAGGTCGCCTGGCGCAACCTGAGCGGCGGCATCGTGGCGCTGCACCGGGGCTTCAAGGCGTAGGAAGCAGTGGACTACCAGGCACTGCTGGAGCGGATCGAGGCCGACGTCGCCCCGCTGGTGGGCAGCGGCACCCCCGCCGAGTACATCCCGGCGCTCGCGGCCGTGGACCCGGCCCAGTTCGGCATGGCCGTCGCCGACCTCGAGGGCAACGTCTTCGGGGACTGGCAGGTCCCCTTCTCCGCGCAGTCCATCACCAAGGTGTTCGCGCTGGCACTGGCCCTGGCGGAGGGCGGCGACGGGCTGTGGGAGCGGGTCGGGCGGGAGCCGTCCGGCAATCCGTTCAACTCGCTGGTGCAGCTGGAGTACGAGAACGGCATTCCGCGCAATCCGTTCATCAACGCGGGCGCTCTGGTGGTCACCGACCGGCTGCAGACCCTGACGGGCGACGCGAGCAGCGACCTGCTGGAGTTCCTGCGGGCCGAGAGCGGGAACCCGTCGCTGGCCTTCGACGCGGAGGTGGCCGCCTCCGAGCACGAGCACGGCGACCGGAACGCGGCCGTGGCCCACTTCATGGCCTCGTACGGCAACATCGACAACCCCGTACCGGCCCTGCTGGACCACTACTTCTGGCAGTGCTCGATCGAGATGAGCTGCGCGGACCTGGCCCGTGCCGGGCTCTTCCTGGCCCGGCACGGGCTGCGCGCGGACGGTTCGCGGCTCCTCACGCGCAGCGAGGCCAAGCAGATCAACGCGGTGATGCTGACCTGCGGGACGTACGACGCGGCGGGTGAGTTCGCGTACCGCGTCGGGCTGCCGGGCAAGAGCGGGGTCGGGGGCGGGATCGTGGCCGTCGTGCCGGGCCAGTGCGTCCTGGCCGCCTGGAGCCCCGGACTGGACCCGCACGGCAACTCGGTGGCGGCCGTGGCCGCCCTGGACCGCTTCACGACGCTGACGGGCCTGTCCGTCTTCTGACGCGCTCCGACCGGGTTCTCGGGGATCAGGACTCGGCGAGGACCAGTTCGTAGCGGCGGCCCCGGCGGGAGCCGCCCGGCAGCGGGAAGCGTTCCGCCAGGGTCATGCCCAGCCGCTCCGCCACCGCGATGGACCGGGTGTTCGTGTCGTCGACCATCGCCACCACCCGCGGCACTCCCGCCTCCCGCACCCGCTCCAGGGTGGCCAGCGCGGCGGCGTACGCGTAGCCCCGCCCCCACGCGGAGCGTCCCAGCCGCCAGCCGATCTCGATCTCCCCGACCGGGCCCCACGCCTTCTCCCGCGGCCACGGCTGCGCCCCCGTGAAGCCGAGCACCGCGCCCTCCTCGTCCAGCAGCGTCCACAGGCAGTAGCCGAGCTGCGCGTCGTGCATGCGCTGGCGCGCGGTGATCTCCACGTACGAGGAGAGCTCCGCCGGTCCGCCGAGGAACTCCATGACGTCCGGGTCGTCGAACACCCCGTGCCAGGCGTGCGCGTCCTCATGGGTGGGCACGCGCAGCGTTACGGCGGGGAGCGGCCGGGTCGGCGAGGTGGTCACAGGAGGCAGCCCTTCGGTTCGCGATCTCTCTCGCTGCATAGACTGCACATGTCCGGTGCCGTTGGGCACCCTTTATCGAGCCTTCGGGAGACCCCGCAGTGACCGAGCCCCTCTCCGAACACTCCGCGGACGTGATCGTCGTCGGGGCCGGGCCCGCCGGCTCCACCACCGCGTACTACCTCGCCAAGGCCGGACTGGACGTCCTGCTGCTGGAGAAGACCGCGTTCCCGCGCGAGAAGGTCTGCGGCGACGGTCTGACCCCGCGCGCCACCAAGCAGCTGGTCGCGATGGGCATCGACATCTCCGAAGAGGCCGGCTGGCTCCGCAACAAGGGCCTGCGCATCATCGGCGGCGGGCAGCGGCTCCAGCTGGACTGGCCGGAACTCGCCTCCTACCCGGACTACGGACTCGTCCGCAAGCGCGACGACTTCGACGAGACCCTGGCCCGCCAGGCGCAGAAGGCCGGCGCCCGCCTCTACGAGCGCTGCAACGTCGGCGACCCCGTCCGCGACCCCCGCACCGGCCACATCACCGGCGTTCAGGCCAAGCTGGGCGAGGAGAAGACCCCGGTCACCTTCCACGCCCCGCTGGTCGTCGCCGCCGACGGCAACTCCTCGCGGCTGTCCCTCGCCATGGGGCTGCACCGGCGCGAGGACCGGCCCATGGGCGTGGCCGTGCGCACGTACTTCACCTCGCCCCGGCACGACGACGACTACCTGGAGTCCTGGCTGGAACTGTGGGACCGGCGCGGCGCGCAGGACCGGCTGCTGCCCGGCTACGGCTGGATCTTCGGCATGGGCGACGGCACGTCCAACGTCGGCCTCGGCATCCTCAACTCCTCCTCCGCCTTCAAGGAGCTGGACTGGCGCGAGGTCCTCAAGGCCTGGTGCGCGTCCATGCCGGAGGACTGGGGCTACACCCCGGAGAACATGACCCAGCCGATCCGCGGCGCGGCCCTGCCGATGGCGTTCAACCGGCAGCCGCACTACACCAAGGGCCTGCTGCTGGTCGGTGACGCGGGCGGTCTGGTCAACCCGTTCAACGGGGAGGGCATCGCCTACGCCATGGAGTCGGGCCAGATCGCGGCCGACGTCATCGTGCAGGCTCACGCCCGGGCCACCCCGGCCCAGCGCGAACTGGCGCTGCACAGCTACCCGAAGGTGCTGAAGGAGACGTACGGCGGCTACTACACGCTGGGCCGCGCCTTCGTGAAGCTGATCGGCAACCCGAAGGTCATGAAGGTGGCCACGCAGCGCGGCCTGACGCACCCGGTGCTGATGAAGTTCACGCTGAAGATGCTGGCCAACCTCACCGACCCGACGGGCGGCGACGCGATGGACCGCATCATCAACGGCCTCTCGAAGGTGGCCCCGAAGGCCTGAGGCGGCTGTCGGACGGGCCGGGCGGGCCGGGCGGGGGTTCTCCGTCCCGGTCCGCTTCGGCGTGCACGGTGCGCACGCACCGGGCCAGCAGGAGCAGCCCGCACACCAGCATCGCGCCCGAGGCGGTCCAGCCGAGCGCGAGGGTGAGCGGGTGCCCGGGCTTGTCCCAGGGGCGCGCGGTGGTCAGGAGCCAGCCGCCGACGGCGAGGAGGCCGAGCCCGAGCGCGGCCCGGGCGGCGGTGGGGTCGCCGGGGCCCTGCTTCCCGTTCGGCTTCAGGTTCACGCCGCCATCTTCGCAGGGCCCGGATCGCGGGCAGGACGAAGGGCCGGTACTCCACCCCCGAGCGGGGGAGTACCGGCCCTTGCGCCGTTCCGGACGGTGCGGGCGACTCAGAGGACGCGCACGGCACCCGTCGGCTTGTCGTAGCTCATGCTGCGCTCGACGATGCCCGTGCTGGGGTTCTGCGCGCCGACGAACTTGCCGCCGCCGACGTACAGGGCGACGTGGTACGCGTTGCCCTTGGAGCCCCAGTACAGGATGTCGCCCGGCTGAAGGGCGCTCAGCGACACCGAGGTGCCGGCCGAGGACTGGGCCTGGGACATGCGCGGCAGGCTGATGCCGGCCTGGCGGTAGGCGGCCTGGACGAGGCCGGAGCAGTCGAACGAGGACGGCCCGGTGCCGCCCATCACGTACGCCTTGCCGACCTGTGCGCGGGCGAAGTTCACGATGGCGGCGGCGGAGCCGGTCGCCGGGGCGGCCACGGAGGCGCCGGAGCCGTCGCTGGGCGTCGCGGTGGACTTGGTCTGGAGCGTGGAGCGGGTGCTGTTGCGGCTGGCGCGCTCGGCCTCGGCCTTGCGGTCGGCCTCTTCCTTGGCCTTCTTGGCCGCGGCGTCGTCGTCGGCCTTCTTCTGGGCCGCCTCCTTCGCCTGCCTGGCCTCGGCGGCGGCGCCGGTGCGGGCGCTTTCCTCCTGGGCCGTCAGTTCGCCCTCGACGGCGGCCGCGCGGGTGTTCTCGGCGGCGGTGGTGACGGCGGAGGACACCTCGGCGGCCAGGTCCAGGTTCAGGACCGGCATTTCGAGCGTCGTCTCGGCCACGGGCTCGGTCGGGGACGCGCTCGCGGTGCCGGCCATGGCGAGGGTGCTGAGGACGCCACCGGCAACTCCGGCGCGGACCGCGAGCTTCGAGGCGCTGCGGCGGGGCTTCCGGTGGCTGGGTATGTGAGCGGTGTGGGACATGAGGACAACCGCTATCAGGGCACAAGGGGTCCCTTCAAGAAACGTGGCTTGCGCCACAGTTGCGCGCGAACGCCGCTAACCGGGCGCGCCGCGCTTCTTATTGACGCCGTAACGGGCAGAACGGACACCCTTTCACAAGGCTGTGATCATGGGGTTTCCGTAATAAGTCCGAATTGATCCTTGGCCTACCATCCCTCCGCACAGATGGCCAAGCCCTCTTTCCGCGTCACGAAACGGGAGTGGCGCAGGTCACAGGGGCGTCACACTGTGCGGACACTGTGGGCCTTCCGTGACCTCGCCGTGAACTCCCCGTCCGACTTCGTGAACGGATGCACGCGGCGGGGGTGTCCCTGGACCCGCGTATGCCCGGTGTCCACCTCCGTACACACGCCCTCCCCCGACCGGGCGACGCCGCTTCCTTTATCACTGTGGCGGACGCAATGCCAATTTGCTTGCAGTGGACATCATTTGATAGGGCGACACCTCTTCCACCTGCGGTAACAGGTCCTGATGTCACCTTTGGTGATCATGTGGATGCTTCGCGTACGAAGATCACCACTCATCGGACTTGATGATCGTTCGTCAGGTGGTGGAGATCACAAACTCGGTGTTGTTACCCGTGTCGCAGATCACAGAGGAGCAGGCATAAGATGCGCACGAGTCCGGCTTGTGAACTGCCTCACATGGATGCGTCCGATCAAGGAGTGATCTTCGCGAGGCGGGACACGCCCCGGCTGCCGCTGGGAAGTGCCCCAGCCGGCGCAGCGGTCCAACGGTCAAGGACGACTGGAAGGAGCGAGGAGCGTGAATGCGTACGCGCCCATCCTCGTGCTCGGCGCCCTCGGCGCAGGGTTTGCGATCTTCTCCGTGGTCATGGCCACGCTGATCGGCCCAAAACGGTACAACCGGGCAAAGCTTGAGGCATACGAGTGCGGCATCGAGCCGACTCCCGTGCCGGCCGGCGGCGGCCGCTTCCCCATCAAGTACTACCTGACGGCGATGCTCTTCATCGTCTTCGACATCGAGGTTGTCTTCCTCTACCCCTGGGCCGTCACCTTCGACTCCCTGGGGATCTTCGGGCTCGTCGAGATGCTCCTCTTCGTGCTCACCGTCTTCGTCGCCTACGCCTACGTATGGCGCCGCGGCGGCCTGGAATGGGACTGAGGGGCTGAATTTCCCATGGGACTGGAAGAGAAGCTGCCGAGCGGCTTTCTGCTGACCACCGTCGAACAGGCGGCGGGCTGGGTGCGCAAGTCATCCGTCTTTCCCGCGACCTTCGGCCTGGCCTGCTGCGCCATCGAGATGATGACCACCGGAGCGGGACGGTACGACCTGGCCCGCTTCGGCATGGAGGTCTTCCGGGGCTCGCCCCGTCAGGCCGACCTGATGATCGTGGCCGGCCGGGTCAGCCAGAAGATGGCGCCGGTGCTGCGGCAGGTGTACGACCAGATGCCGGCTCCCAAATGGGTCATCTCCATGGGGGTTTGTGCATCTTCGGGCGGAATGTTCAATAACTACGCGATCGTCCAGGGCGTCGACCACATCGTCCCGGTGGACATCTACCTGCCAGGCTGCCCGCCGCGCCCCGAGATGCTGATGGACGCGATCCTCAAGCTCCACCAGAAGATCCAGGGCTCGAAGCTCGGCGTGAACCGGGAAGAGGCGGCACGTGAGGCGGAGGAGGCGGCCCTCAAGGCCCTCCCCACCATCGAGATGAAGGGGCTGCTCCGGTGAGCGAGACCCGAGAGCCGGACAACGGCGACAACGACGGCGGCGGGGGTAACGGCCTCCCCGCCCCGCGCGCGAGCGGACCCGAGGTCATCGGCGTACGCAAGGGCATGTTCGGTGCCGCGAACGGCGGCGACACCAGCGGCTACGGCGGCCTCGTCCGGACCGTGGCCCTGCCCGGCGCGGCGAGCCGCCCGTACGGCTCCTGGTTCGACGAGGTGGCCGACGAACTCGAAGGCGCCCTGGAGGAACAGGACCTGGTCCCCGAGAACGCCATCGAGAAGACCGTGGTCGACCGGGGCGAGCTCACCTTCCACATCGCCCGCGAGCACCTCGTCCGGGTCGCGCGCACCCTGCGCGACGACCCCGCCCTGCGCTTCGAGCTCTGCACCGGCGTCTCCGGGGTGCACTTCCCCGGGGACAAGGGCCGCGAGCTGCACGCCGTCTACCACCTGCGCTCGCTCACCCACGGCCGGATCCTGCGGCTGGAGGTGTCCGCCCCGGACAGCGACCCGCACGTCCCCTCGCTCGTCTCCGTCTACCCGACCAACGACTGGCACGAGCGCGAGACGTACGACTTCTTCGGCCTGGTCTTCGACGGGCACCCGGCCCTCACCCGGATCATGATGCCGGACGACTGGCAGGGCTTCCCGCAGCGCAAGGACTACCCGCTCGGAGGCATCGCCGTCGAGTACAAGGGCGCCCAGATCCCGGCTCCCGACCAGCGGAGGTCGTACAGCTGATGTCCCCCATCTCGAACGACGCAGAAAACCACGCCTCCGCTCGCGAGACGACCGAAGGCACCGTCTACACCGTCACCGGCGGCGACTGGGACGAGATCGTCCAGTCCGCGGCCAAGGCCGACGACGAGCGGATCGTCGTCAACATGGGCCCGCAGCACCCGTCCACCCACGGAGTGCTCCGCCTGATCCTGGAGATCGACGGCGAGACGGTCACCGAGGCCCGCTGCGGCATCGGCTACCTGCACACCGGCATCGAGAAGAACCTCGAATTCCGGAACTGGACGCAGGGCACCACCTTCGTGACGCGCATGGACTACCTGACGCCGTTCTTCAACGAGACGGCGTACTGCCTGGGCGTCGAGAAGCTGCTCGGCATCACCGACCAGATCCCGGACCGCGCCACCGTCATCCGCGTCCTGCTGATGGAGCTCAACCGGCTCTCCTCCCACCTGGTGTGCATCGCCACCGGCGGCATGGAGCTCGGCGCGACCACGATCATGATCTACGGCTTCCGCGACCGCGAGCTGATCCTCGACGTCTTCGAGCTGATCACCGGACTGCGCATGAACCACGCGTTCGTCCGCCCCGGCGGCCTGGCGCAGGACCTGCCGCCCGGCGCCGTCGACCAGCTGCGCGAGTTCGTGAAGACCATGAAGAAGAACCTGCCGGAATACGACAAGCTCGCCACCGGCAACCCCATCTTCAAGGCCCGCATGCAGGACGTCGGCTACCTCGACCTCACCGGAGCCATGGCGCTGGGCGCCACCGGCCCGATCCTGCGCTCCGCGGGACTGCCGCACGACCTGCGCAAGTCGGACCCGTACTGCGGCTACGAGACCTACGAGTTCGACGTGCCGACCACCGAGACCTGCGACTCCTACGGACGCTTCCTGATCCGCCTGGAGGAGATGCGCCAGTCGCTGCGCATCGTCGAGCAGTGCCTGGACCGGCTGGAGCCGGGCCCGGTGATGGTCGCCGACAAGAAGATCGCCTGGCCGGCGCAGCTGGCGATGGGCCCCGACGGGCTCGGCAACTCGCTCGACCACATCAAGAACATCATGGGCACCTCCATGGAGGCCCTCATCCACCACTTCAAGCTGGTGACCGAGGGCTTCCGGGTGCCGGCCGGGCAGGCGTACGCGGCCGTCGAATCCCCCAAGGGCGAGCTCGGGGTGCACGTGGTCTCCGACGGCGGCACCCGCCCGTACCGGGTCCACTTCCGCGACCCGTCCTTCACCAACCTCCAGGCCATGGCGGCGATGTGCGAGGGCGGCCAGGTCGCCGACGTCATCGTCGCCGTCGCCTCCATCGACCCCGTGATGGGAGGCGTCGACCGATGACCGACATCTCATTGGGCATGCCGCAGCTTCCCGCCCCCGACTTCCCGGCCGACGTACGCGAACGCCTCGAAGCCGACGCGAAGCAGGTCATCGCCCGCTACCCCGACAGCCGCAGCGCGCTGCTGCCGCTGCTGCACCTGTGCCAGTCGGAGGAGGGCCACGTCTCGCGCACCGGCATCCGCTTCTGCGCCGACGTGCTGGGCCTGACCACCGCCGAGGTCACGGCGGTGGCCACCTTCTACACGATGTACCGGCGCAAGCCCTCGGGCGACTACCAGGTCGGCGTCTGTACGAACACCCTGTGCGCGGTCATGGGCGGCGACGCCATCTTCGACGAGCTCAAGCAGCACCTCGGGGTCGGCAACAACGAGACCACCCCCGACGGCAAGGTCACCCTCGAGCACATCGAGTGCAACGCGGCCTGCGACTACGCCCCCGTGGTGATGGTCAACTGGGAGTTCTTCGACAACCAGACCCCCGAGTCCGCCAAGGCCATGGTGGACGACCTGCTGGCCGGCCGGCCCGTCGAGCCGACCCGGGGCGCGCCGCTGTGCACGTACAAGGAGACCGCCCGGATCCTCGCCGGCTTCCCCGACGAGCGCGAGGGCGCGGTCGAGGCGACCGGCGGCGCCGGCCCCGCCTCCCTGATCGGCCTGCGCATCGCCCGCGGCGAGCCCCTGCGCACCCCGATCGTGCATCCGCGCGGCGAGAGCACCACCGAGGGAGGGGAGTGATGTCGGTGTCATCCGAACTGAGCAACGGGGGCACCTCCCGGCCGGAGGCCGGGGGAGGCACCAGCCCGGAGAAGCTCCTTGCGCCCGTCCTCTCGGCCTTCTGGGACGAACCCGAGTCGTGGACGCTGGAGACCTACCGGCGGCACGAGGGCTACGAAGGCCTGCGCAAGGCCCTCGCGATGACCCCCGACGACCTCATCGCCTACGTGAAGGACTCGGGGCTGCGCGGGCGCGGCGGCGCGGGCTTCCCCACCGGAATGAAGTGGCAGTTCATCCCGCAGGGCGACGGAAAGCCGCACTACCTCGTCGTGAACGCGGACGAGTCGGAGCCGGGAACCTGCAAGGACATCCCCCTCCTCTTCGCCAACCCGCACTGCCTCATCGAGGGAATGATCATCGCCTGCTACGCGATCCGTTCGCAGCACGCCTTCATCTACCTGCGCGGCGAGACGGTGCCCGTCCTGCGGCGCCTGCACGAGGCGGTGCGCGAGGCGTACGCGGCCGGATACCTCGGCAAGGACATCGACGGCACCGGCCGCAACCTCGACATCACGGTGCACGCGGGAGCGGGCGCGTACATCTGCGGCGAGGAGACGGCTCTGCTCGACTCCCTCGAAGGCCGGCGCGGTCAGCCCCGGCTGCGTCCTCCCTTCCCTGCCGTGGAGGGGCTCTACGCGTGCCCCACTGTCGTCAACAACGTGGAGTCCATCGCCTCGGTTCCCGCGATCCTGAACAAGGGCAAGGACTGGTTCAAGTCGATGGGGACCGAGAAGTCCCCCGGCTTCACCCTGTATTCGCTCTCCGGGCACGTCGTGGGCCCCGGCCAGTACGAGGCCCCGCTCGGCATCACCCTGCGCCAGCTGCTCGACATGAGCGGCGGGATGCGGCCCGGGCACCGGCTGAAGTTCTGGACCCCCGGCGGCTCCTCCACCCCCATGTTCACCGACGAGCACCTCGACGTCCCGCTGGACTACGAGGGCGTGGGCGCGGCCGGCTCGATGCTGGGCACCAAGGCGCTCCAGTGCTTCGACGAGACGACCTGCGTGGTGCGGGCCGTGACCCGGTGGACCGAGTTCTACGCCCACGAGTCCTGCGGCAAGTGCACACCCTGCCGCGAAGGCACCTACTGGCTGGTCCAGTTGCTGCGCGCCATCGAAGCCGGCAAGGGCGTCATGTCGGACCTCGACAAGCTGAACGACATCGCCGACAACATCAACGGCAAGTCCTTCTGCGCGCTCGGCGACGGCGCCGCCAGCCCCATCTTCTCCTCGCTCAAGTACTTCCGCGCGGAGTACGAGCAGCACATCACGGGCAAGGGCTGCCCCTTCGACCCCAGGAAGTCGACCCTCTGGGCTGACACGGAGGTGAACGCATGACCGTCACCAGTAACGCTCCCGCCGGTGGCGGAGGGGCCGCTGCCGGGCCGCCGAAGGACGCCGGGAACACGGTGTCCCTCACCATCGACGGCGTCGAGCTGTCGGTCCCCAAGGGCACGCTCGTCATCCGGGCCGCCGAGCAGCTGGGCATCGAGATCCCCCGGTTCTGCGACCACCCCCTGCTCTCCCCGGCCGGCGCCTGCCGCCAGTGCATCGTCGAGGTCGAGGGCCAGCGCAAGCCGATGGCCTCCTGCACCATCACCTGCACCGACGGCATGGTCGTCAAGACCCAGCTGACCTCCGAGGTCGCCGACAAGTCCCAGCGCGGTGTGATGGAGCTGCTGCTCATCAACCACCCGCTGGACTGCCCGGTCTGCGACAAGGGCGGCGAGTGCCCGCTGCAGAACCAGGCGATGTCGCACGGCAACGCCGAATCCCGGTTCGAGGGCAGGAAGCGCACCTACGAGAAGCCGGTCCCGATCTCCACCCAGGTGCTGCTGGACCGCGAGCGGTGCGTGCTGTGCGCGCGCTGCACCCGCTTCTCCAACGAGATCGCCGGCGACCCGATGATCGAGCTGCTGGAGCGCGGCGCGCTCCAGCAGGTCGGCACCGGCGAGGACGACCCCTTCGAGTCGTACTTCTCCGGCAACACCATCCAGATCTGCCCTGTCGGCGCCCTCACCTCCGCCGCCTACCGGTTCCGCTCCCGCCCCTTCGACCTCGTCTCCTCCCCGAGCGTGTGCGAGCACTGCGCGGGCGGCTGCGCGACCCGGACCGACCACCGCCGCGGCAAGGTGCTGCGCCGGCTGGCCGCGGAGGACCCCGAGGTCAACGAGGAGTGGATCTGCGACAAGGGCCGCTTCGGGTTCCGCTACGCGCAGCAGCGCGACCGGCTCACGACCCCGCTGGTGCGCAGCGCCGCCGGTGTCCTGGAGCCGGCGAGCTGGCCCGAGGCCCTGGAGGCCGCGGCGAACGGTCTCGCCGGAGCGCGCGGCCGGGCCGGTGTGCTGACCGGCGGACGGCTCACCGTCGAGGACGCCTACGCGTACGCCAAGTTCGCGCGGGTGGTCCTGGACACCAACGACATCGACTTCCGGGCCCGCGTGCACAGCGCGGAGGAGGCCGACTTCCTGGCCGCCACCGTCGCCGGGACCGGTAAGGACCTCGGGGGCACGGGGGTCACGTACACCTCGCTGGAGGCGGCGCCCGCCGTCCTGCTCGCCGGCATCGAGTCCGAGGAGGAGGCCCCCGGGGTCTTCCTGCGGCTGCGCAAGGCCCGCCGCAAGCACAAGCAGCGGACCTTCGCCCTGGCCCCCTTCGCGACCCGGGGCCTGGAGAAGGCGGGCGGTACCCTGCTGGCCGCCGCCCCCGGCACCGAGCCCGAGTGGCTGGACGCACTCGCCTCCCGGACCGGTCTGGAGGCGGGCGGCGCGGACGCCGCCGACGCGCTGCGCCAGAGCGGCGCGGTCATCGTCGTCGGGGAGCGCCTCGCCGGCGTGCCGGGCGCGCTGACCGCCGCCGTACGGGCCGCCACCGCGACCGGGGCGGTGCTGGTGTGGATCCCGCGCCGGGCCGGTGAGCGGGCCGCCGTCGAGGCGGGCGCGCTGCCGTCCCTGCTGCCCGGCGGCCGGCCGGCCACCGACCCGCGGGCGCGCGACGAGGTCGCCACCGCCTGGGGCCTGGACGAACTCCCGCACCGCTACGGCCGCGACACCGGCCAGATCGTCGAGGCCGCCGCCACCCGCGAGCTGTCCGCGCTGGTGGTGGCGGGCGTCGAGGTCACGGACCTGCCGGACCCGGCCCGCGCCCGGACCGCCCTCCAGGAGGCCTTCGTGATCTCCCTGGAACTGCGGCCGAGCGAGGTCACCGAGCACGCGGACGTGGTCTTCCCGGTCGCCGCCGTGGCCGAGAAGGCCGGCGCCTTCATCAACTGGGAGGGCAGGGTCCGGCCGTTCGAGGCCGCGCTCAAGCCCGACCAGATGACGCGCCGGCTGGCCCCGGCCGACGCCCGGGTGCTGCACATGCTGGCCGACGCCGCCGACCGGCCGATCGCGCTGCCCGACGTGCACGCCGTACGCCGCGAGCTCGACGGGCTCGGCGGCTGGGCCGGGGAGCGCGCCGCCGGGCAGTCCGCCGACACCGCGCCGCTGCCCCGCCCGGGCGCCGGCGAGGCGGTCCTCGCGGGCCACCGGCTCCTCCTCGACCAGGGCAGGCTCCAGGAGGGCGACGAAGCCCTGGCCGGCACCCGGCACGAGGCGAGCGCCCGGCTCTCGGCGGCCACGGCGGCCGAGACCGGCGTCAAGAACGGGGACGTCCTCGCGGTCACCGGCCCGGCCGGCTCCGTGGAACTGCCCCTGCGGATCACCGAGATGCCCGACCGCGTGGTCTGGCTCCCGCTGAACTCCACCGGGTCCGGGGTCCTCGCCGACACCGGAGCCCGCCCGGGCACCCTCGTCCGGATCGGCCCCGCGACCCCGGCCGGCGCCGGCGACACCACTGCGGAGGTGGGCGCGTGAACGCGGTACAGCTTGCCGCCGAGGACCTGACCCTGTTCGGCAGGGACGTCTGGTGGCTGGTCGTCATCAAGGCGGTGTTCTGCTTCGCCTTCCTGATGGTGACCGTGCTCTTCTCCATCGTGTGGGAGCGCAAGGTCGTCGCCTGGATGCAGCTGCGCATCGGCCCCAACCGGCACGGCCCCTGGGGCATGCTCCAGTCCCTCGCCGACGGCGTGAAGCTCATGCTGAAGGAAGACCTCATCGTCAAGCGGGCCGACAAGGTCGTCTACGTCCTTGCCCCGATCATCGCGGCGATCCCGGCCTTCATGGCCATCGCGGTGATCCCCTTCGGCCCCGCCGGCAACGAGGTCTCCATCTTCGGCCAGCGCACCACGATGCAGCTGACCGACCTGCCCATCGCGATGCTCTACGTCCTCGCGGTGGCCTCGGTCGGCATCTACGGCATTGTGCTGGCCGGCTGGTCCTCCGGTTCGACCTACCCGCTCCTCGGCGGCCTGCGCTCCTGCGCGCAGATGATCTCCTACGAGATCGCGATGGGTGCGGCCTTCGCCTCGGTCTTCCTCTACTCCGGGTCGATGTCGACCTCGGCGATCGTGGAGGCACAGGCGGACCGCTGGTACATCGTGCTGCTGCCGGTGTCCTTCATCATCTACATCGTCACGATGGTGGGCGAGACGAACCGCGCCCCCTTCGACATGCCGGAGTCCGAGGGCGACCTGGTCGGCGGCTTCAACACCGAGTACTCGTCCATCAAGTTCGCGCTGTTCATGCTCGCCGAGTACGTCAACATGGTCACCGTCTCGGCGGTGTCGGTCACCCTGTTCCTGGGCGGCTGGCGGGCCCCGGCGCCGATCTCCACGTACTGGGAGGGCGCGAACCACGGCTGGTGGCCGATGCTCTGGTTCGTCCTCAAGGTGCAGCTGCTCCTCTTCTTCTTCATCTGGCTGCGCGGCACGCTGCCGCGCGTGCGCTACGACCAGCTGATGAAGCTCGGCTGGAAGGTCCTGATCCCGGTCTCCGTCGTCTGGCTGATGCTGGTCGCGACCGTGCGGGCGCTGCGCAACGAGAGTTACGACTTCAGCCAGATCGTCCTCTACGTCGGCGGCGCCGTCGTGGCGATCCTGCTCCTCTCCTTCGTCGCGGACCTGTTCCGCGACAAACGGGAGAAGGCCGCCGCGGAGGCGGCCGGCAAGACCGCCGCGGCCGAGCCCTTCGACCCGCTCGCGGGCGGATTCCCCGTACCGCCCAAGCCCGGCCAGCACCTGGCACCCGTACCGCGGCGCAGGCCGCGCAGCGAGCGGGAGCTGATTGTCAGTGGTGGCGCGAATACTGAGAGTGACCGAGAGGAGGGTGCTGAGAATGGCTGACACCGACCCGAACGAGAAGTGGCAGAACCCGGTTGCCGGCTTCGGCGTGACCTTCAAGGCCATGTTCAAGAAGCGCCTCACCGAGCAGTACCCGGAGCAGCAGAAGACCACCGCCCCGCGCTTCCACGGGCGGCACCAGCTCAACCGGCACCCCGACGGTCTGGAGAAGTGCATCGGGTGCGAGCTGTGCGCCTGGGCCTGTCCCGCCGACGCCATCTACGTGGAGGGCGCGGACAACACCGAGGAGGAGCGCTACTCGCCGGGCGAGCGGTACGGCCGGGTCTACCAGATCAACTACGCCCGCTGCATCCTGTGCGGGCTGTGCGTCGAGGCGTGCCCGACCAGGGCGCTGACCATGACGAACGAGTTCGAACTGGCCGACGCCAGCCGCGAGTCGCTCATCTACACCAAGGAGCAGCTGCTCGCCGGGCTCACCGAGGGCATGGTCGAGGCGCCGCACGAGATGTTCCCCGGCGCCGAGGACACGGACTACTACCGCGGCCTGGTGACGGGGGCCGCCCCCGGCACCGCCCGGCAGGCGGCCGTCTCCAAGGGCGAGGCCGTGGAAGACACCGAGGGGGTTCAGGCATGAGCGCCCTCGCCGCCACCGTGACCTCGACGGGCGAAGCGGTCCAGTTCTGGGTCCTCGGCACGGTCGCCGTCATCGGCGCGCTGGCCACGATCCTGATGAAGCGGGCCGTGCACAGCGCCCTCAGCCTGGCCGGGACGATGATCATCCTGGCGGTCTTCTACCTCGCCAACGGGGCGTACTTCCTGGGCGTCGTCCAGGTCATCGTCTACACCGGCGCGATCATGATGCTCTTCCTCTTCGTGGTCATGCTCGTCGGTGTCACCGCCGCCGACTCGCTGAAGGAGACCATCAAGGGCCAGCGCTGGCTGGCCGTCCTGTGCGGCCTCGGCTTCGGCATCCTGCTGATCGCCGGCCTCGGCAACGCGGGGCTCACCCACTTCAACGGACTCGGCCGGATCAACTCCGCCGGGCACGTCGAGGGCCTGGCCCAGCTGATCTTCACCAAGTACGTCTTCGCCTTCGAGATCACCGGCGCGCTGCTGATCACCGCGGCCGTCGGCGCGATGGTGCTCACCCACCGCGAGCGCACCGAGCGGGCGGCCACCCAGCGCGAGCTGGCCGAGCGCCGCGTCCGCGAGGGCGTCCAGCTCCCGCCGCTGCCCGCCCCCGGCGTCTACGCCCGGCACAACGCGGTGGACATCGCCGGTCTGCTGCCGGACGGCACCCCGTCCGAGCTGACGGTCAGCAAGACGCTGCGCGCCCGCGGCCAGATCCGCGACGTCTCCGCCGAGGCGCTGTCCGACCTCAAGGCACTGGAGCAGGCCTCCTCGGAGCGCCTCGGCCGTGAGGAGGCCTCGAAGTGAATCCGGTCAACTACCTGTACCTGGCGGCCCTGCTGTTCACGATCGGCGCGGCCGGCGTGCTGATCCGCAAGAACGCGATCGTGCTGTTCATGTGCGTGGAGCTCATGCTCAACGCCTGCAACCTCGCCTTCGTCGCCTTCTCGCGGATGCACGGCAACCTCGACGGCCAGATCATCGCCTTCTTCACGATGGTCGTCGCCGCCGCGGAGGTCGTGGTCGGCCTGGCGATCATCGTGTCGCTGTTCCGTACCCGCCACTCGGCCTCGGTCGACGACGCCAGCCTGATGAAGCTGTAAGGGGCGTTCACAGTGGAGAATCTGATTGCGCTGCTGGTGGCAGCGCCCCTGCTCGGAGCGGTGGTGCTGCTGTGCGGCGGCCGGCGCCTCGACAAGACCGGCCACTGGATCGGCACCCTGCTCGCGGCCGTCTCCTTCGGCATCGGCGCCGTGCTCTTCGCCGACATGCTGGGGCGCGGCGCCGACGACCGGACCCTGCACCAGCGGCTGTTCACCTGGATCCCCGTCGAGGGCTTCCAGGCGGACCTGGCCTTCCAGCTGGACCAGCTGTCGATGACCTTCGTCCTGCTGATCTCCGGGGTGGGCACGCTCATCCACGTGTACTCGATCGGGTACATGGAGCACGACGAGCGCCGCCGCCGCTTCTTCGGCTACCTCAACCTGTTCGTCGCGGCCATGCTGCTGCTGGTCCTCGCCGACAACTACCTGCTGCTGTACTTCGGCTGGGAGGGCGTCGGCCTCGCCTCGTACCTCCTGATCGGCTTCTGGCAGCACAAGCCCAGCGCGGCCACGGCCGCGAAGAAGGCCTTCCTGGTCAACCGGGTCGGCGACATGGGTCTGTCGATCGCGATCATGCTGATGTTCACCACCTTCGGGACCTTCGCCTTCGGGCCGGTGCTCGGCGCGGTGGGGGAGACCTCGGAAGGCACGCTGACGGCGATCGGCCTGATGCTGCTGCTGGCCGCCTGCGGCAAGTCGGCCCAGGTGCCGCTGCAGTCCTGGCTCGGTGACGCGATGGAGGGCCCGACCCCGGTCTCGGCCCTGATCCACGCGGCGACCATGGTGACCGCGGGCGTGTACCTGATCGTCCGCTCCGGCGCCGTCTTCAACGCGGCTCCGGACGCCCAGCTGGTGGTCACCATCGTCGGCGCGGTCACGCTGCTCTTCGGTGCGATCGTCGGTTGCGCGAAGGACGACATCAAGAAGGCCCTCGCCGGCTCGACGATGTCCCAGATCGGCTACATGATCCTCGCGGCGGGCCTCGGTCCGATCGGCTACGTCTTCGCGATCATGCACCTGGTCACGCACGGCTTCTTCAAGGCCGGCCTGTTCCTCGGCGCGGGTTCCGTGATGCACGGGATGAACGACGAGGTCGACATGCGCAAGTACGGGGGCCTGCGGAAGTACATGCCGGTCACGTTCGTGACCTTCGGCCTCGGCTACCTCGCGATCATCGGCTTCCCGGGCCTGTCCGGCTTCTTCTCCAAGGACATGATCATCGAGGCGGCCTTCGCCAAGGGCGGCACCGAGGGCTGGATCCTCGGCGGGGTCACCCTGCTGGGCGCCGGCATCACCGCCTTCTACATGACCCGGGTCATGCTCCTCACCTTCTTCGGCGAGAAGCGCTGGCAGCCCGACGCGGACGGGCACCAGCCCCACCCGCACGAGTCCCCCAAGTCCATGACCATCCCGATGATCATCCTGGCCTTCGGCTCGGTCTTCGCCGGCGGCTTCTTCGAGATCGGCGAGCGCTTCCTGAACTGGCTCGAGCCCGTCACCGGTTACGAGCACGGCCACCCGCCGGTCAGCGCCATGACGGTGACCGCCTCGACCATGGTCGTCCTCGTCATCGGCGTCGGCATCGCCTGGGCGATGTACGGCCGCAGGCCCGTCCCGGTCATCGCCCCGCGCGGCTCGCTGCTCACCCGGGCGGCCCGGCGGGACCTCCTCCAGGACGACTTCAACCACGTCGTGCTGGTGCGCGGCGGGGAGCACCTGACCCGCTCCCTCGTGTACGTCGACCACAGCCTGGTCGACGGGGTGGTCAACGGCACGGCCGCCTCGGTCGGCGGCCTGTCCGGCCGGCTGCGCAAGCTGCAGAACGGCTACGCCCGCAGCTACGCGGTCTCGATGTTCGGGGGCACGGCGATCCTCATCGCCGCGACCCTGCTGATGAGGGCGGTGTGAGATGAGTTTCCCGCTTCTGACGCTGACGGCCGCGGTCCCCGCGGTCGGAGCGATCCTGACGGCGGCCGTCCCGGCCGCCCGGCGGACCGCCGCCAAATGGCTCGCCCTGCTCTTCTCGCTGGCGACCCTGGCCCTGGCCGTGCTCGTCGCGATCCGCTTCGAGCCCGGCGGCGACCGCTACCAGCTCACCGAATCCCGCTCCTGGATCGCCGACTTCGGGGTCCGCTACGAACTGGGCGTGGACGGGATCGGGGTGGTGCTCATCGGGCTCACCGCGCTCCTGATCCCCTTCGTGATCGCGGCGGGCTGGCACGACGCCGACCCGCTGGAGACCGAATCCCCGGCGAACTCGCGGTGGCGTCCCACGCAGGGCTTCTTCGCCCTGATCCTGCTGGTCGAGGCGATGGTGATCATCTCCTTCGAGGCCACCGACGTCTTCCTCTTCTACATCTTCTTCGAAGCCATGCTCATCCCGATGTACTTCCTCATCGGCGGCTTCGGGGACCGGGCCCACTCCGGCTCGGACGAGAACGCGGCCACGCAGCGCTCGTACGCGGCGGTCAAGTTCCTCCTCTACAACCTGGCCGGCGGCCTGATCATGCTGGCCGCCGTCATCGGGCTGTACGTGGTCGCCGGGAACTTCTCGCTCCAGGAGATCGCCGCCGCCCGCGCCGCGGGCACGCTCGACATGGCGACCAACACCGAGCGGCTGCTGTTCCTCGGCTTCTTCTTCGCCTTCGCGGTGAAGGCGCCGCTGTGGCCGCTGCACACCTGGCTGCCGAACGCGATGGGCGAGGCCACCGCCCCGGTCGCCGTGCTGATCACCGCGATCGTCGACAAGGTCGGCACCTTCGCGATGCTCCGCTTCTGCCTCGGGCTCTTCCCCGAGGCCAGCAAGTGGGCCACGCCGGTGATCCTGGTCCTGGCGCTGATCAGCATCGTCTACGGCGCGCTGGTCGCGGTCGGCCAGCGGGACATCAAGCGGCTGGTCGCCTACGCCTCCATCTCGCACTTCGGGTTCATCATCCTGGGCATCTTCGCGATGACCTCCCAGGGGCAGTCCGGTGCGACGCTCTACATGGTCAACCACGGCATCTCGACGGCGGCACTGATGCTGGTGGCCGGCTTCCTGATCTCGCGGCGCGGCTCGCGGCTCATCGCCGACTACGGCGGCGTGCAGAAGGTGGCCCCGGTCCTCGCCGGCACCTTCCTGATCGGCGGCCTCGCCACCCTCTCGCTGCCAGGGCTCGCGCCCTTCGTCAGCGAGTTCCTGGTCCTGGTCGGCACCTTCGCCCGGTACCCGGTCGTCGGCATCATCGCCACCATCGGCATCGTGCTGGCCGCGCTCTACACGCTGGTGCTCTACCAGCGCACGATGACCGGCCCCGTGAAGGAGGAGGTCCGCACCATGCCGGACCTGCGCCTGCGGGAGGTGCTGGTGGTCGCCCCGCTGATCGCGCTGCTGATCGGACTGGGCGTGTACCCGAAGGTGCTGACCGACATCGTCAACCCGGCGGTGAAGCACACCATGTCGGACGTGAAGCAGACCGACCCCGCACCTGAAGTGGAGGCGGCGAAGTGAGCACACTGACTTCCGCCCACAGCCTGTGGCCGCTGGCGGCCGAGGCACCGGTCGACCGGATCCCGGCGCCCGTCATCGAGTACGCGCAGCTCGCGCCCACGCTGATCGTGGTGGGCGCGGCGATCCTCGGGATCCTCGTCGAGGCCTTCGTACCGCGCAAGTCCCGCTACTACGTTCAGGTGTTCCTCACCGTCGCCGCGCTGGCCTCGGCCTTCGCGGCGGTCGTCGGCCTCGCGGCCGGGGGGTACGGGTCCACCAAGGCGCACATCGCGGCGATGGGCGCGATCGCGGTGGACGGTCCGGCGCTGTTCCTGCAGGGGACCATCCTGCTGGCCTCGATCGTCGCCGTCTTCACCTTCGCCGAGCGGCGCCTCGACCCGGCCGCCCACGGCAACCGGGTGGACTCCTTCGCCGCCCAGGCGGCGTCCGTACCGGGCAGCGACAGCGAGAAGGCCGCCGTCAAGGCCGGGTTCACCACCACCGAGGTCTTTCCGCTGGCCCTGTTCGCGATCGCCGGAATGCTGATCTTCCCGGCGGCCAACGACCTGCTGACCCTGTTCATCGCGCTGGAGGTCTTCTCCCTCCCGCTGTACCTGCTCTGTGCCCTCGCCCGCCGCCAGCGGCTGATGTCGCAGGAGGCCGCGGTCAAGTACTTCCTGCTGGGCGCCTTCTCCTCCGCCTTCCTCCTCTTCGGCATCGCGCTGCTCTACGGGTACGCGGGCTCGGTCTCGTACGCGGCGATCGCCGACGTGGTGGACGGCACGGTCACGAAGATCGACCCGGCCCTGGCCGACACCATGGGCAACGACGTGCTGCTGCTGATCGGCTCGGCACTGATCCTGATGGGCTTGCTCTTCAAGGTCGGCGCGGTCCCCTTCCACATGTGGACCCCGGACGTCTACCAGGGTGCCCCGACCCCGGTCACCGGTTTCATGGCGGCGGCGACGAAGGTGGCCGCGTTCGGCGCCCTCCTGCGGCTGCTCTACGTGGTCCTGCCCGGCCTGCGGTGGGACTGGCGGCCGGTGATGTGGGGCGTCGCGATCGTCACGATGCTGGCGGGTGCGGTGATCGCCGTGACGCAGACCGACGTCAAGCGGCTCCTCGCCTACTCCTCGATCGCGCACGCGGGCTTCATCCTGGCCGGTGTGATCGCGACCTCGGCGGAGGGCGTCTCGTCCGTCCTCTTCTACCTCGGCGCCTACTCCTTCGTGACGATCGGCGCCTTCGCGGTGGTCACGCTGGTGCGCGACGCGGGCGGGGAGGCGACGCACCTGTCGAAGTGGGCGGGTCTGGGCCGCCGTTCGCCGCTGACCGCGGCGGTGTTCGCGGTGTTCCTGCTGGCCTTCGCCGGCATTCCGCTCACCTCCGGCTTCGCGGGCAAGTTCGCCGTGTTCAAGGCGGCGGCGGAGGGCGGCGCCGGGGCGCTGGTCGTGGTCGGTGTGATCTCGTCCGCGATCGCCGCGTTCTTCTACATCCGGGTGATCGTCCTGATGTTCTTCAGCGAGCCGAAGACCGACGGCCCGACGGTGGCCGTCCCCTCGCCGCTGACGATGACGACGATCGCGGTGGGCGTCGCGGTGACGGTGGTCCTGGGCGTGGCCCCCCAGTACTTCCTGGACCTGGCGGGCCAGGCGAGCACGTTCGTCCGCTGACCTGTCGTGCACGGCACGGCCGAGGGCCCGGATCCCGTTGGGGGGAGCCGGGCCCTCGGCCTGTTCCGGGCTACTCGGTCCGTGGCCGCTTGGCCGTGATCCCGGTGAGGTGGAGATCGATGGGGAACGGGACGGACACCTTGAGACGATCGTGGAAGATCCCGGCCGGCGCGAAGGTACGGCTGACAGGCTCACGCTCGAAGACGTAGACGACGGCAACGCCGTCCTTGTTCTCCACGCGCCAGTAGTGCTGGATGCCGGCCCGCGCGTACTTCACCGGCTTGGTCTCACGATCACGGTCGATGGACTCGGGCGAGACCACTTCGATGGCGAGGAGGACCGACTCGGCGGGCAGGCGGGTCTGGGCGAAGTCGGCGACGGCGTCCTCACGGCAGACGATGACATCGGGCTCGGGGCGGTTGCGCCGGTCGATGTCGATGGTGAATTCCCGCAGGACCTCCAGGTTTTCCGGGACGAGGGATCCGAGTTCCCGCTCGAAGAAGCTGACGGCCCGTGCGTGGAAGAGGGTCTGCGGGCTCACGAAGATCAGGCTCCCGTCGATCAGCTCCGTGTGCGGAGGCAGATTCGGAAGCGTGTCCAGGTCGTCGGCAGTCCAGCCGCCCGCGGGCGGGATCGGCCAGCTGTGTTCCGGGTTCATCAGTGCTCCCATGAGCCGCAGTCTCGCGAGTGGGTTCAGCGTATCGCCGGGGTTCCCGCGAGAACTGGCCCTTAAGAGTGAGTCATATGCCCGGAGCACTTGATGGTCGGGTTCCAGTTGTGGAAGCGGCCGGCCGGGTTCTTCTCGTACGCCCACATGTGGAGGTCGTAGTGCTTGGGCATGCCCGTCCAGTGGCCGGGCATGGGTCCGTCGAAGGGGAGCCCGAACATGCTCGGGCGGTCGTCGGTGGTCTTCAGGTCCTGGTCGCGGTCGGTGGACATCCACTCCACGGCCTGGAGCTTGCGGCGGCCGTCGCGGTCCTTCTCCGCGCTGTAGAGCAGCGCGGTCGGCTTGCTCGGGTCCTTCGAGCCCCAGTAGGCCGCCTTGACGTAGTGGTAGCCCATGGCGCCCACCCCGAACGGGTTGGCCATGCACTCCTTGCCGTGCGGGACGTAGCCGTCCCTGAGCGCCGCCCGCTCGTCCACGTATTTGGCCGTCACCTTGATCGCCGTCGCCATGTCCGCCATCGCCTTGCGGTCGCGCGGGTCGGGTGCGGGGCCTTCGACTCCGTGGGCCGGGGCCATGGCGGCCAGGCCGAGCGACGCGGCGACCGCGCAGGTCAGGGCAGCCTTGCGAGTACGGGCGGACATGGGGGCTCCTGCCGTTCGGGGGCTTTCGTCCACCTTCCCGGCGGCCCCCGGCCGGTGCACGCGGCGCGCCTCCGAACGGGGGGTCAGGGCCTGGTCGTGCCCGGGCGGCAGCGCAGGTCGGGGTTGAACGTCGCGAACAGGCCGGCCGGGTTGGGCTTCCAGAGCCAGACGTGCAGGGCGTAGTGGACCTTCTGGCCCTTGAAACGGCCCGGGATCGGCCCCTTGAAGGGCTGCCCGAAGAGGCTCGGCCGGTCCTCGTCCGTCTCGACCTTGCCGTCCCGGTCCATGACGACCCATTCGAGCGCGACGAGCCTGCGCCGCCCCTCCGCGTCGTCCTCGTAGAGCAGGGCCGCGGGCTTGGCCGGGTCGAGGGAGTCGTCGTAGGCGTGGTTGAAGTGCGGGTAGCCGACGGCTCCGCCGCCCGCCGGGTCGGCCACGCAGTACCGGTCGGGCACGTACCCGGCGGCGGTCGCCGCCGGTTCCCGCAGGTACCGGGAGCTCGACAGCGCCGCCCGGGCGAGGCCGGCCAGGGCCGCCGGGCCGGTACGGGGGGCGGTGCCGGCGGCGGCGTGCGGGCCCGGGGCGGCGTGCGGGCCCGGGGTGGCCGCGGCGGGGCCCGCCGGGGCGGTCAGGGCCGCCGCCGCGGCGAGGGCCAGGACGAGCATGCCGGTACGAGCGGCGCGAGAGGCCATGCGGGGACTCCTGGGTCGTCGGGTCGAAGCACCAGGAGCATCACCCACGGCCCGCGGTCCGCCCCGGCGGCAGGCCGGTCGGTCCGGTCAGGCCGCCCGGGCGGCGTACGCCCGCACGTCCGCGTCCGGGTCGGTGACCGCCGTGGCCAGGGCCGCCCGGGCCGCGCCGGCCTCCCGGTGGGCCAACAGCGCGAGGACCGCGGCCTTGCGGACGTCGGCGTTGGCGTCGGCCAGGGCCCCGGCGAGGGCCGGTACGGCCGCCCCCGCGGCGGCGGCCGACAGCGCGGCCGCCGCACCCGCCCTGACCTGCCAGGCCGGATCGGCCAGGGCCGCCACCGCCGTGTCGGCGTACCGCCCGGGGCAGCCGGTGGCGGCCAGCGCCCCCAGGGCGGCTCCGCGCACCAGCGGATCGGGGTCGGCCAGCAGCGGGTCCAGGGGGTCCGGGGCCGGGGCGTGCACCGCGGCGAGGCCCTTGGCGACGGCGACCCTGACCTCGCGGGCCGGGTCCGCCGCGGCCGAGGCCAGCGCCCCGGCCGCGTCCACCGAGACCAGGGCCCGCACGGCGTGGATGCGGACCTCCGTGTCGGAGTCGGCCAGCGCGGCGGCGTACAGCCCGGCGTCGCCCAGGCGCAGCGCGCGCAGGGCTTCGAGTGCGGCCGAACGCACCGCAGGGTCGGGCACGGCCAGGGCGGCGCGCAGCCCGGCGCCCAGTTCGGGCCCGCCCGGCAGCACCTCCAGCAGCTCGCGCAACGCGGCCGCGGCGGCCGCCCGTACGGCCCCGTCCGCGTCGGCGAGCCGCTCGGCCAGCGCCGGCCCGGCCCCCGCGGGCACGGTCTCGCCGAGCGCGGCGACGGCCGCCGCCCGGACGGCGGGATCGGGGTCGCCGAGATAGGGCCGCAGCACTTCCAGGCCCGGCGACTCCTCCGCCAGGGCGAGCAGCTCCAGAATCCGGGGCGAACCGCCCCCGGCCGGACCCACCGGGCCGACGGCCCCCTCCGGCGGCACGTCTCCCGCGCCCGCGTCTCCCGCGCCCGCGTCCCCCGCGCGGGCCGGATCGGGCGCCGGAGCCGGGCTCAGGGGATCCGCATGCCCCGCCGCAGGCGCTGGCCCCGCCGTGGCCACCGGGACCAGGGCGACCTCGCCCAGGTGACGGGAGGGGCCGCCGGGCGGGGTGAACTCGGCCACCGGGACCAGGTACGGCTCCACCGGCCGGGCCGTGAACTCCATCGCTCCCGAGGGCGACTTGCGCAGGTCCAGGTGGTACAGCCAGTCCTCGTCGTCCTTCGCCGGGTGGTCGAGGCGTTCGTGGTAGAGGCCCCAGCGGGACTCCGTACGGGCGAGCGAGGCGCGGGCCGCCATCTCCGCGCAGTCGCGGATGAAGGACACCTCCGCGCACCGCATCAGCTCGTGCGCCGTCGTCGCGCCCATCTCCGCGATCTCGCCGGTCATCCGGTCGAAGGCCGCCACGGCCAGCGACAGCCTCGCGCCCGTCTTCGGCGGCGCGACGTAGTCGTTCACGAACCGCCGCAGCTTGTACTCCACCTGCGGCTGCGGCGGCCCGTCCGGGTGGCGCAGCGGCCGGTAGACCAGCTCGTGCGCCGCCGCGAGCTGATCGGCCGGCAGGGGTCCCTCGTACGCGGTGTGGCGGGAGGCGTCCGCACCCGCCAGGTCGCCGAAGACGAACGCGCCGATCATGTAGTTGTGCGGTACCGAGGCCAGGTCACCGGCCGCGTACAGGCGGGGGACCGTGGTGCGGGCGTGGTCGTCGACGCGCACGCCCGACGCGGAGTGGCCCCCGCACAGGCCGATCTCCGAGATGTGCATCTCGATGTCGTGCGTGCGGTAGTCGTGCCCGCGCCCCGCGTGGAAGGTGCCGCGCGTCGGCCTTTCGGTGGTGTGCAGGATCGATTCGAGCGAGGCCACCGACTCCTCCGGGAGGTGGCTGAGCTTGAGGTACACCGGCCCGCGGTCCGAGGCGAGTTCGGCGGCGAACTCCGCCATCATCTGCCCCGACCAGTAGTCGGAGTCGACGAACCGCTCGCCGTGCCGGTTGACCTGGTAGCCGCCGAAGGGGTTCGCGACGTAGGCGCAGGCCGGCCCGTTGTAGTCCTTGATCAGCGGGTTGATCTGGAAGCACTCGATCCCGGTCAGCGCGGCGCCCGCGTGGTAGGCCATGGCGTAGCCGTCGCCCGCGTTGGTCGGGTTCTCGTACGTGCCGTAGAGGTAGCCGGAGGCCGGCAGTCCGAGGCGCCCGCAGGGCCCCGTCGCCAGGATCACGGCCCCGGCCCGTACCGTCACGAAGGCGCCGGTACGGGTGTTGAACGCCGCGGCGCCGATGGCCCGGCCGTCCTCGGGCGAGGTGAGCACCCGTACCGGCATCACCCGGTTCTCGATCCGGATCCGCTCGCGCATCTCGCGCCGCCGCAGCTGCCGGTACAGGACCTTCTTGACGTCCTTGCCCTCGGGCATGGGCAGCACGTACGAGCCCGACCGGTGGACCTGGCGCACCGCGTACTCGCCGTGTTCGTCCTTCTCGAACTTCACCCCGTACGACTCCAGGCGCTGCACCATCGCGAAGCCCCGGGTGGCGGTCTGCCGGACCGTCGACTGGTCGACGATGCCGTCGTTGGCGCGGGTGATCTCGGCGACGTAGTCGTCGGGCTCGGCGCGGCCGGGGACGACGGCGTTGTTGACCCCGTCCATGCCCATGGCCAGGGCGCCGGAGTGGCGGACGTGCGCCTTCTCCAGGAGCAGCACCCGCGCGCCGCGTTCGGCGGCGGTCAGCGCCGCCATCGTGCCGGCCGTGCCGCCGCCGATGACGAGGACGTCGCAGGAGAGTTCCTCGGCGTCGCCGATCGCGGGGATGTCCATCACGGGGATGCCCATGGTGCGGCCCTTCAGAGTGAGTTGAGGATCTGCTGCCGGAGTGCGGAGCGGTCGGCGTCGCGGCGGCGCGGCCGCGGGACGGCGAGCACCTCGCCGCTCGCCGGCAGGGCGACGCGGTCGCCGAGGAACAGCGCCTCGTCCACGTCGTGGGTGACGAAGACGACGGTCGCCCCGGTGCCGGCGAGGACCTCGACGAGGAGGTCCTGCATGCCCGCGCGGGTCTGTGCGTCGAGCGCGCCGAAGGGTTCGTCCATGAGGACGGCGCGGGGGCGCGCGACGAGGGCGCGGGCCAGCTGCACGCGCTGGCGCTGGCCGCCGGAGAGCTGGTGCGGCAGCCGGTCTGCGTGGGCGGCGAGGCCCACGCGCTCCAGCCACTCGCCGGCGATCCGCCGCCGCTCGGCCCGGCCGGCCCAGTCGGTGCGGGTGGTGCGGGTGGTGCGGGTGGCGCGGGTGGCGCGGGAGCGTTGGATGGCCAGGGGGAGTTCGACGTTGGCGCGGACGGTGCGCCAGGGGAGCAGGGCGTCGTCCTGGAAGACCAGGGCCCGGTCGGCGTGCGGGCCGGCCAGCGGCCGCCCGTCCTGTTCGACCGTCCCGCCCAGCGGGGGCAGCAGCCCGGCCAGTGTCCGCAGAAGCGTGGACTTCCCGCAGCCGGACGGGCCCACGACCGTCAGCACCTCGCCGGCTTCGACCGCGAGGTCGAACCCGTCGAGCACCACGGCGCCCCGGTGGCCGAGCCGCGCCCCGTGCAGCGCGAGCCGGGCCCCGCGGACGGCGGGGGAGGCGGGGCCGGTCGCGACATCGGTCGCACTCATGCTCATGACGGGATCACCTCTCGGATCGGGGACGTGGACGCGCCCTTGCCCGCCCCGGGCGGCAACGCCTCGGCGCGGGACGGGAGCCAGTGGGTCAGGCGGCGGCCCGCGCGCTCCACCGCCGTGGACGTCAGCCAGCCCAGCGCCCCGATGGTGGCCATGCCGACGAAGACGCCCGGGTAGTCCACCACCGTGTAGTCCTGCCAGGTGCGGTAGCCGACCCCGTACTCGCCGGAGATCATCTCGGCCGAGATGACGCAGATCCACGACACCCCGATGCCCACCGACAGCCCTCCGAAGATGCCGGGCAGGGCGCCGGGCAGCACCACGGAGAACAGGATCCGGGCCCGGCCGCCGCCCATGGTCAGCACCGCCTCCTCCCACACCGGCGTCAGCGCCCGCACCGCGTGCCGCGTCGAGACCAGCACCGGGAAGAAGGCGGCCGCGCAGGTGATGAAGACGATCCCCTGCTCGTTGGAGGGGAACAGCAGGATCGCGACCGGCACGAGGGCGATGGCCGGGACCGGGCGCAGCACCTCCAGCACCGGGCCCAGCAGGTCGGCCGCGGTCCGGGACCGGGCCAGGGCCGTGCCCGCGGCCACGCCCAGGACCGCGGCGAGCGCGAAGCCCGTCACGATCCGGCGCAGGCTGAAGCCCAGGTCCTGCCAGTAGGCCGCGGCCCGGGCCCGCTCCGCGAAGGTCGCGGCCACCTCGCCCACGGTCGGGAACTGCTCGAAGCGCAGCCACAGGTTCACGTCGAGGGAGGTCAGCCCCTGCCACAGGAGCAGGGCCGCCCCGAGCGAAGCCACCCGCAGCAGCCGGCGCCTGGCCGTCATGACGCCAGGGCTCCGGCTTCGGCGAAGCTCACGATCCGCGCCCCGGATCCCCGGTGCCGGTCGACGTACGACTTCGCGCCCGCGGCGGTGACGAACGCGCGCAGCTCGGTCCCCTCCGCCACCCACACGGCCTTGTCCGCGAACCACGGCGTGCCGGTCACCGCGTCCGGTACGTACGCCGCCCGGACGTCCGCGCCGCGCAGGGCCCGCAGCAGCTCGCGCGGCGTCGCGAAGCTCTGGGTGGCCTGCTGCCCCTTGAGCCAGAGCTCCGGGCGGGCGGGCGCGGCCTCCGGGTACTCCGGCGCGCCGGCCGTCGCCCGCTCCAGGGGCCCGGGGTCGACGAACCCGTCCACGTCCACGTCGGCGACGAGCTTGGCCTCCTTCAGCAGCGGTACGTCCTGCTTCAGCGCGTCGATCAGCCGCGGGCGCAGGGCCGGGTCGAAGGTCGCGATGCCGTTCGCGCCGTTGTAGAGGTACACCACCTCCGCGGGCAGCCCGGTCGCCTCGGCCACCGACTCGGCGGCCGCGACCGGCTGTGTGCGCAGGTGGTCGGTGGCCTTGCGCTGGGCCCGCAGGAAGTCCTCCAGTACGCCGGCCCGCTCGCGTGCGAACTTCTCGCGCACGGTGACTCCGTGGAAGGTCGGCAGGTCCAGCTCCGCGCCGTCGTACAGGGCCTTCGCCCGCCCCTCGTGGGCCAGCTGGCCCGGCCACGCCACGAACTGCGACAGCGCGTCCACGCTGCCCGCCTGGAGCGCCGAAGCGCCCACGCTGGGCTGCTGGTTGAGCTTCTCGATGCCCTTGTCCGGGTCGATCCCGGCGTGCCGCAGGGCCCGTACGAGGGTTCCGTCGGCCGCGGAGCCCACGCTGGTCGACACCTTCTTGCCGCGCAGGTCGGCGAGCGACTCCAGCTTCGAATCCGGGGCCGTGACCACGGTGTTGAGGCCGCCGCGCAGGTTGTAGCCGGTCACGGCCACCAGGCGGGTGGGCTGTTTCAGCTCGCGGCCGCGCGCCGCGTTGATCAGGAGCGGGAAGTCGCCCATCGAACCGATGTCGATCTTCCCGGCGGTCATCTGGGCGGTGATCGGGGCGCCGGTGGCGTAGTCCTGCCAGTCCACCTTGTAGGTGACGCCGTCCTTCTCGCCGCGGGCTGCGAGCTCCTCCTCGAAGTAGCCCAGGGAGCGCAGCAGGGTGCCCGCGGTGACGGTGTTGATGGTCTTGGACTGGTAGCCGACGGTCACGGTGACCGTCTTGGAGCCGCCCGCCCCGGAAGCCTCCGCGCAGCCCGCGGCCGCCGGGGCCACGAGCAGGACGAGGGCGGGCAGGAGTGCCTGGGTGCGCATGGGGACGGAACCTTTCACCGGAGCAGGTAGGGCATGTTGACGGTGACCGCGCCGGTGGGACAGCGGGCGGCGCACGGGCCGCAGTACCAGCACTCGTCCACGTGCATGTAGGCCTTGCCGTTGTCCTCGCGGATCGCGAGGGAGTCGAGCGGGCACATGTCGACGCAGAGCGTGCAGCCGTCGATGCACAGGGACTCGTCGATGGTCACGGGCACGTCGCCGCGCTGGGGTACCACGGGCATGGCTGTCTCCAGGAAAGGGGTGCGGGGAGGTCGTTGGGGGGTCAGAGCGAGCGGCGCAGCAGGCCGCTCATGGTGATCCGGTCGCCGCGGAAGCGGATGAACTCCAGGTCCACGGGCCGGCCGTCGCCCAGGTGGGTGAGCCGCTCCAGCATCAGGACGGCGGCCCCGCGCGGGGCCTGGAGGACGGCGGCGGAGTGCGCGTCGGCGTTGACGGCCTCGAGGGTGATCTCGGCGTGCCCGAGCGGCTGTCCGGTGAGCTGCTCCAGGAGCCGGAACACGTCCGTGTTCTCCAGGTCGCAGCCCAGCAGCCCGGCGCCGATGTCCATCGGCACGTAGGTGAGGTCGAGGGAGAGCGGCAGCCCGTTCAGGCGGCGCAGCCGTTCGATGTAGAGCACCTCGGCGTGCTCGGGCAGGCCGAGGCGGCCCGCGACGGGGGCGGGGGCGCGCACGGCGCCGGCCGTGCGGACCTCGTTGGTCACCCGGCCGTGCTCGTGCAGGGTTTCGGCCAGGCCCTGGAGGCGGTCCAGGCCGTGCGGTACCTCCCGCACACGACGACGGTGCCCACACCGGGGCGGCGCTCCACGAGCTGCTCGCCGCGCAGCAGGTCGAGGGCCTGGCGGACGGTGTTGCGGCCGGCGCCGTAGTCGGCGGCGAGGGTGTCCTCGAGGGGGAGGACCCCGCCGGGATAGCCGCCCGCGAGGATCTGGTGGCGCAACAGGTCGGCGAGCTGGCGCGCCTGGTCCGCGCGCAGTCGCCGACGGCGCGCGGCGGCGACCGGGACGGTGTGCGTGGCGGTGCGTTCGGCTGGCATGGCAGGGAACCTACCGGCGGTCCGCCGGTCGTGGTGTTGCCGCAGTATTGCGCCACCAGGCAGGGCGGCCGCACGGCTTTGACCTGCGGGTTCGGCGGGGTGGCGGACGGATCCGCCACCCCGCCGGCCGCATCGTGGACTAGCGGGATCCCACGATGCGGCCGGTGACCTCGCCCAGGCCCACCCGGGTGCCCCCGGCGCCCGGCGCCCAGGCGGTGAGGGTGACGGTGTCCCCGTCCTCCAGGAAGGTGCGCTTGCCGTCGGCGAGTTCGAGCGCGTCGCGCCCGTTCCAGGTCAGCTCCAGCAGCGAGCCGCGCTGGCCGGTCTCCGGGCCGCTGACGGTGCCGGAGCCGTACACGTCGCCGGTGCGCAGGGAGGCGCCGTTGACGGTCATGTGCGCGAGCTGCTGGGCGGCGGTCCAGTACATCGACGCGAACGGCGGCTGCGCCACCTCCGTCCCGTTGATGGAGACGGTGATGCGCAGGTCGAAGCCGCCGGGGCGGTCGGCGGAGGCGTCGTCCAGGTAGGGCAGCAGCGGGAAGTCCCGGGCGGGCGGGGCGACGCGGGCCGCGTCCAGGGCCTCCAGCGGGGTCACCCAGGCGGAGACGGAGGTCGCGAAGGACTTGCCGAGGAAGGGGCCGAGCGGCACGTACTCCCAGGCCTGGATGTCGCGCGCCGACCAGTCGTTGAGCAGGAACAGCCCGAAGACGTGGTCCTCGAAATCGCCCAGCGCCACCGGGCGGCCCAGCTCGGAGGGGGTGCCGACGACGAAGCCGACCTCCGCCTCGATGTCGAGCTTGACGGACGGGCCGAAGACGGGCGCCGGGTCGGCGGGCGCCTTGCGCTGCCCGGAGGGCCGTACGACGTCCGTCCCGGACACGACGATCGTGCCCGAGCGGCCGTGGTAACCGATCGGCAGGTGCTTCCAGTTGGGGGTCAGCGCGTCCCCGTCGGGCCGGAAGATCCGCCCGACGTTGGTGGCGTGGTGCTCGCTGGCGTAGAAGTCGACGTAGTCGGCGACCTCGTACGGCAGGTGCAGCGCGACCTGGTCGAGCGGCAGCAGGTGCGGCTCCACGGTGGGGCGGTGGCCGGGGTCGGTGACCCAGGCGGTCAGCGCGCGGCGCACGTCGCGCCAGGCGGTGCGCCCGGCGGCCAGCAGCGGGTTGAGCGAGGACTGCCCGAGCAGCCCGGCGTACGGGGAACCGAGCGCGGCCGCGGCCGCCCCCGCGTCGAGCACGTGTCCGCCGATCCGCACACCGATCCGGCGACGGTCCTCCCCGGCGGTCGAGAAGACGCCGTAGGGGAGGTTGTGCGGCCCGAACGGGTCGCCCTCGGGAACATCGAGGGGGCTCTGCTGGGGCATGGGGTGCTGCCTCGCTTTCGACGCGGTCCGGGGGTGTCCCGGGGGCTGGTTGACACGTTACGTGGCTGGTGGGGCCTGCGGGAGGCCGGATTCGGGCGCTATTTATAGGACTTGTCCAACGGGGTCCGTATCCTTGGCGCCGTGACTTCCGCCCTCCCCTATGCCTTGATCGCCACTGACCTGGACGGGACTCTGCTGCGCGCCGGGGACACCGTCTCCGCCCGCTCGTACGCGGCGCTCGCCACGGCGCGCGCCGCGGGCGCGCAGCACATCATCGTCACCGGCCGACCGGTCCCGCAGGTCCGGCACGTGCTGGACGGCCTGGGTTACGAGGGGCTCGCGGTGTGCGGGCAGGGCGCGCAGGTGTACGACGCGGCGCGCGGGCGCCTGGTGCACTCCGTGTCCATGGACCGGGGGCTGGCCGAGGTGGCCCTCGGCAAGATCGAGGCGGAGATCGGCGAGGTCTACGCGGCGGTCAACCAGGAGGGCGTCGACGCGGAGATGCTGATAGGGCCGGGCTACCGGATGTGGCATCCGCACCTGCCGACGGTCCGGGTGCCGCGGCGGTCGGACCTGTGGTCGGCCCCGATCAACAAGGTGCTGCTCCAGCACCCCCGGCTGGACGACGACGAGCTGACGCGGGTGGCGCGGGGGGTGGTCGGCGACCTGGTGAACGTCACGATGGCGGGGGAGCACACGGTGGAGCTCCAGCCGCCGGGCATCGACAAGGCCAGCGGGCTCGCGCGGGCGGCGGAAGCCCTGGGCCTGGCCGCCTCGGCGACGATCGCCTTCGGCGACATGCCGAACGACGTCCCGATGTTCGCCTGGTCCGCGTACGGGGTGGCCATGGCCAACGCCCACCGCGAACTGGTCGAGGTCGCGGACGAGGTCACCCTGTCGAACGAGTCCGACGGCATCGCGGTGATCCTGGAACGCCTCTACGCCTGACCGGCCCCGCCCCATCCGGCCCCGCCCCTTCCCGAAACCGGCGCCCCGGGGCGGCCCGCCAGGGCCGTCGACCGCGGCCCGGCCCGGGGGCACCGGCACCGCCTAGCCCGCCGTGCGCGGCAGCCGCCGTTCCCACGTCCGGTGGAAGACCACCTCGTCCCCCTCCCGGCACACCACCTCGTTCGACGTCATGAACCCGCCCTCGTCACACGAGATCTCCGACCGCGTCTCGACCCGTGCGTCCCACCCCCGCTCCGGCCGGTGCAGCCGGATCGACCAGTCCGAGCGGGTACGGGCCGACAGCGGGTCCCCGTCCTGGATCTCGTACACCTCCAGCGCGTCCTCGCTGAACTCCAGGCCGTCCGGATAGACCCGGGTGCCCCCGTACCGGGGGTCCACCTCCAGCCGCCACGCCCCGCGCGCCACGTCCCGTACGACCAGCCGCTCGGGCCGCGGTTCGTCCAGCGTGGCCGGGAAGACGACCCCCAGCGGCTCCGCCTGCTCCGGCGCCTCGAACAGGATCCCCTCGTCCGCCCCGCCCGCGCCGGCCCCGGTCCCCGCCCGCACCGGCAGCGTCAGCGTGCTGCCCGCCGGGTCCAGGGTCCAGCCCGCCTCGGAACCGGCCCGCGGCCAGATCCACGGCCAGTACGCGGAGGAGACGGCGAGCCGGATCCGGTGCCCCGGCGCGAAGGCGTGGCCGATTCCGTTCAACTCGAAGGTGACGTCCTCGTACGAGCCCGCCGGCCACGGCACGGCCCGGTCCCGGCCCTGACGGGCGGACAGGTTCAGCGCGCCCCGGGTGACCAGCGTCGAGGAGCCGTCGGGGGCGACGTCGCACAGCCGGGCCACCGCCTGGCCGTACGGCACGTCCAGCCGGAGCCGCAGCGTCACCGAAGGCCGCCCCAGGATCTCCACCGGCTCCCCGTCGGCCACGGGGAACTCGAAGCACGCCGACTTCGCGTCCTCCTCGCGCTGGTCCGGCGGCAGGTCGGCGTCGTTGCCGAACGGGAAGAAGCGGCCCGCGTCCAGCCCGGTGTGCTGCGGGGAGGCGACGGCCACCGGGTCGCCCTGGAACCCGTACGAGACCGGGATCACCGACGGCGAGGGCCACGTCTTCTCCCCGGCCCAGCGGCCGGGGAGTTCCGCGTACGTGGTCGCCGGCGGGTGCGAGTCGCTGATCCAGGCGCGGAGCAGCGGCTCGTCCAGCACGCCGTTGTCCTCGCCGCGCAGCCAGTGGTCCCACCAGCGCAGGGTCTCCTGGAGGAAGCCGATGGACGGACCGGGCGGCAGCCCGCGGTCCGGGTACTGGTGGGACCAGGGGCCGATCAGGCCGCGCACCCGGGAGGGCGGCAGCGCGGAGACCAGCCGCAGCACGGTGTCCCGGTAGGGGTCGTGCCAGCCGCCGACCGCGAGGACCGCCGCGCCGATCGCCGGGTAGTCCTCGCAGACGCTGCCGTGGCGCCAGTACGCGTCGCGGGTCTGGTGCGAGAGCCAGGTGTGGATCAGCGGTTCGACCGATTCCAGCCGCTCCAGCCACTGCCGGCGCCAGCCGTCGCCGGCGTACTCCGGGTCCGGCGGGCGGGAGGCGAAGGCGAGCATGGTGGCCGCCCACGCGTGCATGTCCACGGCCAGCACGGAGCCGCCCATGTAGTGGACGTCGTTGTCGTACCGGTCGTCCGTGGAGCACACCGTGACGATCGCCTTGAGCGGCTCGGGGGCCAGGGCGGCGATCTGGAGGGAGTTGAAGCCGCCCCAGGAGATCCCGAACATCCCCACCGAGCCCGTGCACCACGGCTGCTCCGCCAGCCACTCGATCACCGCGACCCCGTCGGCGAGCTCGCGGGCGTCGTACTCGTCGCCCGGACGGCCCCCGCTGCACCCGTGGCCGCGTACGTCCACGCGCACCGAGGCGTAGCCGTGCCCGGCGTACCAGGGGTGGCGCTGCCAGTCGCGCGGCGCGGTCCAGTCGGTGAGCCGGTACGGGAGGTACTCCAGCAGGGCGGGCACGGGCTCCCGGGTCACCGGGCGCCAGATCCGGGCGTAGAGCTCCACCCCGTCGGCCATCGGGATCCGGACGTCCTCGCGGGTGGTCTCGTACGGGAAATCGGTGCGGATGATCATTCGACAACCACCTCAGTGGACGGGGTGCATCGTGCGCCGCAGCCAGGGCGCGAGCGCGATCACGGCCAGGCCCGCGGCCACCGCGATCCCGCCGTTGACGCCGAAGTACACGGGGTTGGACACCTCGCCGTAGAGCTTGACCACCTGTGCCTGGATGCCGTTCGCGAGGGCCAGGGAGAGGAACCACAGGGCCATCGTCTGGCTGCCGAAGGCCTTGGGGGCGAGTTTGGTGGTGGCCGACATGCCCGAGGTCTCCAGCAGGACGTCGCCGAGCCCGAGCAGCAGGTAGGAGCCGACGATCCACCAGGCGGCCATCCGGTAGGAGTCCCCGCCGTGCCCCGAGGTCGGGATGACCATCAGCAGGAAGGACAGGCCGCCGAGGATCACACCGATCGCGATCTTGTTCGAGGCGTGCGGCTGGCGGTGGCCCATGCGGACCCACAGCGCGGCGACGACCGGGGCCAGCAGCACCTCGAAGGCGCCGAGCGCGGAGGCGTACCAGCTCGCGGGGAAGCCGAAGCCCAGGATGGTGGTGCGGGCGTTGGTGGAGGCCAGCAGCATCATCGTCGAGTAGGCCTGGAAGAGGATGAAGTTGAAGGCGACCGAGGCCAGGAAGAGGACCACGTACGGGCGCAGCCGCCCGCGCTCCTCGGCCGTCACCCGCGGGCTGCGGAACATGACGGCGAAGTAGACGACCGGGGCGATCACCGAGACCAGGGTGAGCAGGTCGACGAACCGGCCCATCGTCAGCCATCCGGTGAGGGCCAGCAGGGTGGCGAGCACGGCGAAGGCGAGGCAGCCGCCGATGATCTTCGTCACGGCGGAGCGCATCGCCGCGGGCGCCAGCGCGTACTCGGCGGAGTGCTTGCGGCCGGCCAGGTGGCGGCGGCCGAGCACGTACTGGACCAGGCCGGCGGTCATGCCGATGGCGGCGGCGGAGAACCCCCAGTGCCAGCCCTGGTGCTCTCCGAGCCAGCCGGTGATCAGCGGTCCGGCGAAGGCGCCGATGTTGATCGCCATGTAGTAGAGGGCGAAGCCCGCGTCGCGCCGGTCGTCGTCGGTCCGGTAGAGCTTGCCGACCATGTTGGCCACGTTCGGCTTGAGCAGGCCGGTGCCCGCGCTGATCAGGCCGAGGCCCACCCAGGTCATCGCGGCGGTCGGCACGGCCATCGCGTAGTGGCCGCAGGCGATGAGGATGCCGCCCCAGAGCACGGCGCGGTAGGAACCGAGGATCCGGTCGGCGAGCCACCCGCCGGCGACGGAGACGAGGTAGACCATGGTCCCGTAGGCCGCCGAGACGGAGGCCGCGGTGCCCGGGTTCATCCCCAGGCCGCCGTTCGCGACCGCGTCCGCGAAGTAGAGGACGAGGATGGCCTGCATGCCCAGGAACGAGAACCGCTCCCAGACCTCCAGCCCGGACAGGGTCGCGAGGCCTCGGGGGTGGCCGAGGAACGCGTGGTCGTCGCTGGGTGGTGGCTGGTCGGCCTCCGGATCCGGGGGTTCCTCTATATCGGTCACAGTTCTGGACAAAACGTATTCTCCGGTTGATTCGGCTCCTCAAGAACATACCGGTGCGCTTCGGGCGGTGCGCGGGTGGCGACCGGACAGGCGCTCTCGGTGATCGAAAACAGACCCGATACGCTGGGTTGAGTGATGGCAGCGACACATCGACAATCCAGGTGATCGTCTACGTGATCGTCAGCAGACAGGAGTACCCCTCGTGACCGTCGTCGGGCCGTTCGGACTGAGCGTGCGGGACCAGGCTCTTGAGACCGATGTCCAGGCCGGACTGGCCGCCGTCGAGGCGGGTCTGCTGGAAGCCACCAAGAGCGAAGTCCCCTTCATCACCGAGGCCGCACAGCACCTGGTGCGGGCCGGTGGCAAGCGTTTCCGCCCGCTGCTGGTGATGCTCGCGTCCCGCTTCGGCGACCCCTACGCGCCCGGGATCGTGCCGTCCGCGGTGGTCGTGGAGCTGACGCACCTGGCGACCCTCTACCACGACGACGTCATGGACGAGGCGGACGTACGCCGCGGGGTGGAGAGCGCGAACGCCCGCTGGGGCAACTCGGTGGCCGTCCTGACGGGTGACTTCCTGTTCGCCCGCGCCTCGCACATCCTGGCCGACCTCGGCCCCGAGGCCGTACGCATCCAGGCCGAGGCCTTCGAGCGGCTCGTGACCGGTCAGATCCTGGAGACGGCCGGTCCGCGCGACGGCCGCGACCCGGTCGCGCACTACCTCGACGTCATCGCCGGCAAGACCGGCTCGCTGATCGCCGTCTCCGGCCGCTTCGGCGCGCTGATGTCCGGCGCCGACGAGTCGGTCGTCGACATCCTGACCCAGTACGGCGAGCGGCTCGGCACCGCCTTCCAGCTCGCCGACGACGTCCTGGACATCGCCTCCGACGCGCACGAGTCCGGCAAGACCCCCGGCACCGACCTGCGCGAGGGCATCCCGACCCTGCCCGTCCTGCGGCTGCGCGAGATGGCCGCCCGCGACGGAGCCCCCGAGGACCTGGAACTCGTACGGCTCCTGGACGGGGACCTGACGGACGACGCCCGCCACGCCGAGGTGCTGACCCGGCTGCGGGCGCACCCCGCGCTGGAGCGGGCCCGCCGCGACACCATCCGGTACGCGGAGGACGCGCGGGCCACGCTCGCGCCGCTGCCGGAGTGCTTCGCCAAGTCGGCGCTGGAAGAGCTCTGCGACGCGGTGGTGCACCGCGCGGGCTAGGGGGTGTCTGACGGATGTCCGCGGCGTCGCGACGCCCGTCAGACACCCCGTAGCGCCCCGTCTTCGCCCGCACGGGCGGCCGCTCGACCGGAACGGGCCCCTCCGTCCCGCGACCCCTACGGGTCGGGACAGAGGGGCCTGTTTTGTGTCATCCCACGGTCGTACGCGCAGTTGCGTCCGGGGGCTGACGCTTCCGGGCCGCCGTTTTGGTCAGATGGAGTCATCAAACCCCACCAGATCGGGTGAGCGCGGCGACACGGGGGTCGCCGCCGTCGACACAGAGGGCAGGGCACTGACATGTCAGCGAACACGAAGACTTCTCGCAAGGTCGCCCGGTACGCCGTACCGGTCGCGGTGGCAGGTGTGGCCGCGGCGACCGTCGCGATGGTCCCGGCCTTCGCCAACGCCGGCGGCCCCGACCTGCCGAAGGTGACGGCGCAGCAGCTCATCGAGAAGATCGCGGCCTCGGACGTCCAGGAGCTGTCCGGCACCGCCAAGATCAGCACCGACCTGGGCCTGCCGACGATCGCCGGCGGTCTGCTCGGCGGCAGCGGTGTCGCCACGGGCTCCGCCGCTCCGGAGGACAAGGTCGCACAGCTGGCCAGCGGCACGCACACCTTCCGGGTCGCGGCCGACGGCCCGGACCGCCAGAAGCTGACCTTCCTGGACGGCAAGGACGAGTACAGCCTGATCCACAACGGCGCCGACGTCTGGGGCTACGCCTCCAAGTCGAACGAGGTCTTCCACGAGAAGAACGCCGCCGGCGCCCCGGAGGACAAGAAGGCGGCCGACCGTCTCGCCGCCTCGCCCCAGCAGCTGGCCGAGGAGGTCCTGAAGGCCGCCGGCACGACCACGGACGTCGGCGTGGGCGACACCGCCCAGGTCGCCGGGCGGGACGCCTACCAGCTGGTGCTCAAGCCCAAGCAGGCCGGCTCCACGGTCGGCTCGATCCAGATCGCCGTCGACGCCAAGAACGGCGTGCCGCTGCGCGTGCAGCTGCTGTCCTCGCAGGGCGGCAAGCCGATCGTGGACGCGGGCTTCACCAAGGTGGACTTCGCCAAGCCGTCCGCCGACACCTTCGCCTTCACCCCGCCCAAGGGCGCCAAGGTGACCGAGGGCTCGGACGAGCGGGGCAGGGGCGAGCACGGGAAGGAGTTCAAGGCCCTGGAGTCCTTCCCGGGCCTGGACGCCCTCACCGGCGGTGCGAACGGCAAGGGCGAGGTGAAGGTCCTCGGCGAGGGCTGGGCCACGGTGGCGCAGATCAACACGGGAGCCGGCAAGGGCCTTACGGACCTCGAGAAGTCCGCGAACGACAAGAACGCGCCGAAGGAGGCGAAGCAGTTCCTCGACTCCCTCGGTGACAAGGTCTCCGGGAAGTTCGGCGAGGGCCGCATCTTCTCCACCCGCCTGGTCAACGCCCTGATCACGGACGACGGCAAGGTCTACGTCGGCGCGGTCACCAAGGACCAGCTGGTGAAGACGGCGGACTCCGCCAAGTAGCCTCCGGGCCTCCGGGCTGCCATGCCACCATGCCGGAAGGGTGGGCGGGGACTGTGTCCCTGCCCGCCCTTCCGGCATTCCCGTACCCCGTACAGCAGGGCCGCTGTACGGTGTTGGGCATGTCGAGACACGTCACCATCCGCCTGGACGAGGACTTCCACGAACGCCTGAAGGCGCGCGCGGCGGCGCTGGGCACGACGGTCACCGCGCTGATCACCGAGGTCACGGAACGCGAACTCGACGAGGACCGGAAGAACTTCCTGTCCGGCATCGAGGAGTTCGCCGACCACTGGGGCTACTTCCAGGAGCGTTTCGGCAATTGAAGATCACCATGGAGTGGGCCTGGACCGCTCTCGCCCACCATCTCCCGTCCGACCCGGCCGTATGGGACCCCTCCGGGGTGGCCGCCGCGGTCGCCCGGCACCAGAACGACCTCGTCCTGGTGCCCGAACAGCCCGCCCCGGACACCGCGTGGCGGGCCGCCGCGTTTCTGCACACCCTCGCGGTGTGCCCGGCGCTGGAATCCCCGATGAACGAGTTCTACGCCGCCGCCGCGACCCGCTCGTACCTGCGCGTGGCCGGGGCCGGCCAGCTGCCCTCGCCCGAGGTGCTGGGCGATCTGGTCGAGGCGGCGAAGCTGGGCCTCGCCGACATCGGGGCGGTCGCCGAGGAGCTGCGGGCCCGCATACAGGACCCGCAGCCCGCCTCGCGCGGTTCCGACCGGCGCTAGAAGGTGATCTTCCAGCTGTTGACGTAGCCGACGTCCTGCGCGGCCGCGTCCCTCACCCGGAGGTTCCAGGTCCCGTTGGCGACCTCTGCGGAGGCGTTCACGGTGTAGGACTGGACGAGGTTGTCGGCGCTGCCGCCGCTGCGGTTGTGCAGGTTGTAGACCGTGCCGTCGGGCGCGACCAGGTCCACCACCAGGTCACCGCGGTAGGTGTGGACGATGTTGACGTCCACCTTGGTGGTGGCCGGGGCGTTGCCCGCGACACCGGACACGGTGACCGGCGAGTTCACCGCGGCGGCGGGGGAGTCCGGGATGTTCACGTCCGCGGTGTTCTCGAAGGACGGGCCCGGCGGGACCGGGGTGGCCGCGCCGAGGGTCCAGATCGCGTAGGCGACGGCGTCGGAGTTGCGGTCCAGGGCGGTGTCGTTGATGTTCGCCGTGTTGTCGCAGGACGAGTGGTAGCAGCGGTCGAAGGCCTGCCCGGCCGTGCCGCCCCACTTCTGCGCCTGCGCCGAGGACTTCGAGTTGCTGGCGCCGGTGAACAGGCCGCCGACCGGGATGCCGACGTTCTTGAACGAGGCGTGGTCCGAACGGCCGTCGCCCTCGGTCTCGATCTCGGTCGGGACGCCGAGGCCCGCGTAGTAGTTCTTGAACGTCTGCTCGATGGTCGGGTCGTCGTCGTAGACGAAGTAGCCCGGGTTCGGCGAGCCGATCATGTCGAAGTTCAGGTACCCGGAGAACTTCGCGCGCTCGGCGGCCGGCAGGTTGTTGACGTAGTACTTCGAACCGACGAGGCCCAGCTCCTCCGCTCCCCACCAGCCGAACCGCAGGTGCTTCGTCGGCTGGAGACCGGCCCGGGAGACGGCCAGGGCCGTCTCCAGCACGGCCGCGCTGCCGGAGCCGTTGTCGTTGATGCCCGCGCCCGAGGACACCGAGTCCAGGTGCGCGCCCGCCATCAGGACCGAGTTCGGGTCACCGCCCGGCCAGTCGGCTATCAGGTTGTAGCCGGTGGCGCCGCTGGAGGTGAAGGTCTGCAGGGTGGTCGTGAAGCCGGCCGCGTCGAGCTTGGCCTTCACGTAGTCGATCGAGGCCTTGTAGCCGGTCCGGCCGTGGGCGCGGTTGCCGCCGTTGTTGGCGGCGATCGTCGACAGCTGCGTGAGGTGGGCCTTGACGTTGGCCAGCGGGATGTCGGGCGGCGTGGGCGCCGCGGCGACCGCCGTCGGGGCGGCCAGAGCGGCGGGAGTGGTGGCGGCGAACAGGCCGGCGACCGCGAACGCGGTCACGGCGGCGAGGCGCCGGGAGACGGACAGGCTCATGTGGGGGCTCCGGGATTCCGCGGGGATGTGACGGAACTATGGGGATAGAGCAGGTGAGCGATAGTGCGTCTGTGCGAGCCCGATGGTCAGCGAGAGCATGACAATCCGTCAAGACCACAATTCGGTCAGGGGGGTTCGGAAAACGGACGATCCCCGCTACTGGGGTTCAGTAACGGGGATCGTGGTGGCCGGGTGCCGGCTGGTGCGGGCTCCGCGCAGGCCCTGCCGGAGCCGTTCCGGAGCCCTGCGCGAGCGCGTTACGCGGGCTCGCGGGCCGGTGCGGAGACGGGCGGCATCGCGGCGGCGAGCGCGGCCCGGGAACGGCGGGCCCTGCCCAGGGCGTCCCAGGTCAGCAGCGCGAGCGCGGCCCACACCAGGGAGAATCCGGCCCACCGCTCGGGCGGCATCGCCTCGTGGAAGTAGAGGACGCCGAGCCCGAACTGGAACACCGGCGCGAGGTACTGGAGCAGCCCGAGGGTGGACAGCGGGACCCGGATCGCCGCCGCCCCGAAGCACACCAGCGGGATCGCGGTGACGAGCCCGGTCGAGGCCAGCAGGAGCGTGTGTCCGGCGCCCTGCGAGGTGAAGGTGGACTGGCCCTGCGCGCCGAGCCACAGCAGGTAGCCGAGGGCGGGCAGGAAGAGCACGGCCGTCTCGGCGGTCAGCGACTCCAGGCCGCCCATGTTGAGCTTCTTCTTGATCAGCCCGTACGTCGCGAAGGAGCACGCCAGGACCAGCGAGATCCACGGAGGCCGCCCGTAGCCGATGGCGAGCACCAGCACCGCGACGAAGCTGATGCCGACCGCCACCCACTGCGTGCGGCGCAGCCGCTCGCCGAGCACCAGCACCCCCATCGCGATGCTGACCAGCGGATTGATGAAGTAGCCGAGGCTCGACTCGACGACGTGGCCGTTGTTGACGGACCAGATGTACAGGCCCCAGTTCACGGTGATCACCGAGGCGGCGAGCGTGGTCAGCGCGAGCTTGCGGGGCTCGCGCAGCAGCTCCCGTATCCAGCCCCAGCGGCGCACCACGAGCAGCGCCAGACCGACCACGGCCAGCGACCACACCATGCGGTGGGCCAGGATCTCGATGGCTCCCGAAGGCTGGAGCAGCGGCCAGAAGAGAGGGACGAGTCCCCACATTCCGTACGCGCCGAATCCGTAGAGCAAACCCGCGCGCTGATCGGTCTCTGCCTTCACGGGTCCTCCTGTACGACTTTCAGCCAACCTCACGACGGTAACGCCGTACGACCCGGATGTCATGCCCGTTCGCACGAGATACTCATGACATCTGGCGAAACCCGCCGCGACGCGCCGGAGCCCGGCCCCCAGGGGGCCGGGCTCCGCTTCGCGCGCGACGTACGGGGTGGGTCAGCCCACGACCGTCCAGGTGTCCGTGCCGGTCAGCAGGGAGGCCAGGTCGCCCTTGCCCTTGCGGTCGACGGCCGTGTCGAGCTGCTCGGCCATCAGCGTGTCGTAGACGGGCCGCTCGACGCTCCGGAACACCCCGATGGGGGTGTGGTGGAGGGTGTCGGGATCGGCCAGGCGCGACAGCGCGAAGGCGGTGGTCGGGCTGGCGCCGTACGCGTCGTGGACCACGATCCGCGACTCGTTCTCCGCGGTGACCGTGACGACCTGGAGGTCACCGGTGGCCGGGTCCCGGACGACGCCCTTGTGGCCGTCGGTGCCGAACCGGACCGGCTGCCCGTGCTCCAGCCGGATCACGGCCTCCTGCGCCTGCTCCCGGTCCTTCAGGACCTCGAACGCGCCGTCGTTGAAGATGTTGCAGTTCTGGTAGATCTCCACCAGCGCCGTGCCCTGGTGCTCGGCGGCCGCGCGCAGCACCTCGGTGAGGTGCTTGCGGTCGGAGTCCACCGTGCGCGCCACGAAGGAGGCCTCCGCGCCGATGGCCAGGGACACCGGGTTGAACGGCGCGTCCAGCGAGCCCATCGGGGTCGACTTGGTGATCTTGCCGACCTCGGAGGTGGGGGAGTACTGCCCCTTCGTCAGACCGTAGATCCGGTTGTTGAACAGCAGGATCTTGAGGTTGACGTTGCGCCGCAGGGCGTGGATGAGGTGGTTCCCGCCGATGGAGAGCGCGTCGCCGTCGCCCGTGACCACCCACACCGACAGGTCGCGGCGGGAGGTGGCAAGGCCCGTGGCGATGGCCGGGGCGCGGCCGTGGATCGAGTGCATCCCGTACGTGTTCATGTAGTACGGGAAGCGGGAGGAGCAGCCGATGCCCGAGACGAAGACGATGTTCTCCTTCGCGAGGCCGAGCTCGGGCATGAAGCCCTGCACGGCCGCGAGAACGGCGTAGTCACCGCAGCCGGGGCACCAGCGGACCTCCTGGTCCGACTTGAAGTCCTTGGCCGACTGCGCGGCTTCGGCCTTCGGCACCAGCGAGAGCAGGGACGGGGCGTCGGTCACCTCAGTCATTGATGGCCTCCTCGAGAACCTTCGCGAGCTGCTCCGCCTTGAACGGCATTCCGTTGACCTGGTTGTACGACTGGGCGTCCACCAGGTATTTCGCCCGGATCAGGGTGGCGAGCTGCCCGAGGTTCATCTCCGGCACCACTACCTTCTGGTAACGCTTCAGGACCTCTCCGAGATTCCTCGGGAAGGGGTTGAGGTGGCGCAGGTGGGCCTGTGCGATGGGCAGACCGGCCGCCCGCAGGCGGCGGACCGCGGCCGTGACCGGGCCGTAGGTGGAGCCCCAGCCCAGCACGAGGGTGCGGGCCTGGTCGGGGTCGTCGACCTCCAGGTCGGGGACGAGGATGCCGTCGATCTTGGCCTGGCGGGTGCGGACCATCAGGTCGTGGTTGGCGGGGTCGTACGAGATGTTGCCGGTGCCGTCCTGCTTCTCGATGCCGCCGATGCGGTGCTCGAGACCGGGCGTGCCGGGGACCGCCCACGGGCGGGCCAGCGTCTGCGGGTCGCGCTTGTACGGCCAGAACACCTCGGTGCCGTCCGCCAGCTCGTGGTTGGGGCCGGCGGCGAACTGGGTCGTGAGGTCGGGCAGGTCGGCGATGTCGGGGATCCGCCAGGGCTCGGACCCGTTGGCGAGGTAGCCGTCCGAGAGCAGGAAGACCGGCGTCCGGTAGGTCAGCGCGATCCGGGCCGCGTCCAGGGCGGCGTCGAAGCAGTCCGCCGGGGTGCGCGGGGCGACGATCGGCACCGGGGCCTCGCCGTTGCGCCCGTACATCGCCTGGAGCAGGTCGGCCTGCTCCGTCTTGGTCGGCAGGCCGGTGGAGGGGCCGCCGCGCTGGATGTCCACGATCAGCAGCGGCAGCTCCAGGGAGACCGCGAGGCCGATCGTCTCGGACTTCAGGGCCACGCCGGGCCCGGAGGTCGTGGTCACGCCCAGGGCCCCGCCGAACGCGGCACCCAGGGCGGCGCCGATGCCCGCGATCTCGTCCTCGGCCTGGAAGGTGCGTACGCCGAAGTTCTTGTGCTTGCTCAGCTCGTGCAGGATGTCCGAGGCCGGGGTGATCGGGTAGGAGCCCAGGTAGAGCGGCAGGTCCGCCTGCCGGCTCGCCGCGATCAGGCCGTAGGACAGGGCCAGGTTCCCCGAGATGTTGCGGTAGGTGCCGGTCGGGAAGGCCCGGGTGGCCGGGGCGACCTCGTAGGAGACCGCGAAGTCCTCCGTCGTCTCCCCGAAGTTCCAGCCCGCGCGGAACGCGGCCACGTTCGCCTCGGCGATCTGCGGCTTCTTCGCGAACTTCTGCCGCAGGAAGCTCTCCGTGCCCTCTGTCGGCCGGTGGTACATCCAGGACAGCAGGCCCAGCGCGAACATGTTCTTGCTGCGCTCGGCCTCCTTGCGGGAGAGCCCGAAGTCCTTCAGCGCCTCGATGGTGAGGGTGGTCAGCGGGACGGGGTGCAGGTTGTAGGCGGCCAGCGAGCCGTCCTCGAGGGGGGAGGTCTCGTAGCCGACCTTGGCCATCGGGCGCTTGGTGAACTCATCCGTGTTGATGATGATCTCCGCGCCGCGCGGCACGTCGCCGATGTTCGCCTTCAGGGCGGCCGGGTTCATCGCGACCAGCACGTTCGGGGCGTCCCCGGGCGTGAGGATGTCGTGGTCGGCGAAGTGCAGCTGGAAGGAGGACACGCCCGGCAGGGTTCCGGCGGGGGCGCGGATCTCGGCGGGGAAGTTCGGGAGGGTCGAGAGGTCGTTCCCGAACGACGCCGTCTCCGAGGTGAACCGGTCACCGGTGAGTTGCATACCGTCACCCGAGTCACCCGCGAACCGGATGATCACGCGATCGAGACGGCGGACTTCCTTGCCGCCCGGACTCGCCGGGGTGCGCTGCCCTGCGACAACCGCACCCCCAGCCCCGTCGGCCTGCTCGGCTGGGCTACTGACCTGGCTGGTCACTGAACTGGACCTCCTTCGAGGCGTGGGCACCCCCAGAACCAACCCTACGACGGTCGGCTCTTCCGGGGCGGCCACATTCTGGACCGTTGGACCGCCCCTCGAGACGGCCCGACCGGTATGCCATATCTGACAGAGTGTCAGTCGATCAAGATTTCAGATAGGTGAGAACGGCCAGTACACGCCGGTGATCCCCGTCACTCGGCGACAGGCCCAACTTCATGAAGATGTTGCTGACGTGCTTCTCCACCGCTCCGTCGCTCACGACCAACTGCTTCGCCACGGCGGAATTCGTGCGTCCTTCGGCCATCAGGCCCAGTACCTCGCGCTCGCGCGGCGTCAGACCCGCCAGCACGTCCTGCTTCCGGCTGCGCCCGAGCAGCTGGGCGACGACCTCGGGGTCCAGGGCGGTACCGCCCCGGGCCACCCGCACCACCGCGTCCAGGAACTCGCGCACATCGGCCACCCGGTCCTTGAGCAGGTACCCCACCCCGGTGCTGGAACCGGCCAGCAGTTCGGTGGCGTACTGCTCCTCCACGTACTGCGACAACACGAGCACCCCGACCCCGGGGTAGTCGCGGCGCAGCCGTACGGCGGCCCGTACGCCCTCGTCGGTGTGCGTCGGCGGCATCCGCACGTCGGCGACCACCACGTCCGGCGCACGTCCTGCCCCGCGAGGTCCGACACCGTCTTGATCAGGGCTTCCGCGTCCCCGACGCCCGCCACGACCTCGTGCCCCCGGTCGGTCAGCAGCCGGGTCAGGCCCTCACGCAGCAGTACCGAGTCCTCGGCGATGACCACCCGCACCCTGTCGTCCACGATTCAGCAGCTCCCGCGTCCACTCATCCCGCACTCCCTGACTCAGCCAAGCATCCCAGCCTCGAGGCCGGATCCAGGCGGAGCCGGGACAACGAGTGGGCACACGGGGGAGTTTCAGCCGCCTGCGGGGCGCAGGCGGGGCGCCGGCGGGCGTACGGGAGGGGTCCGGGGGCGCGCGGGGCCGGGAAAACAAGGGGGTCCGGGCCGATCGGCCCGGACCTCGGTCACGACTTCAGCCGCGTCCCTGTTTTCCTGCGTTCTCCTGACTGCTCAGGCCCGCCAGGGGAGCTCTGCGGTCACCGTGGTCCCCACCCCCTCGGGGGAGTCGACGACGAGGATCCCGTCCACGGCGTCCAGCCGCTCGGCCAGCCCCGCCAGCCCGCTCCCGTCGCCGGTCCCCGCACCGTCGCCGGTCCCCGCATCCGTGCCCGTGCCCGCCCCGCCCCGGCCGTCGTCGGAGACCTGCACCAGCAGCCGCTCCCCGGACTTCCACACTTCCACGCTGGCGACCCTGGCCCGCGCGTGCTTGCTGACGTTCTGCAGCAGCTCCGAGACCGTGAAGTACGCGATCCCCTCGATGGCCGCCGTCGGCCGGGCCGGGAGGTCCACGGTGACCCGTACCGGAACGGCACACCGTGCCGCCACCGAGGACAGCGCCGCGTCCAGCCCCCGGTCGGTCAGCACCGCCGGGTGGATCCCGCGGGCCAGGTCGCGCAGCTCCTGCAAGGCGATCTTCACCTCCCCGTGTGCCTCGTCCACCATCCGGGCGGCGGCCACCGGGTCCTCGGTCACCTTCTCCTTCGCCAGCCCCAGGTCCATCGCGAGGGCCGCCAGCCGGGCCTGCGCCCCGTCGTGCAGATCGCGCTCGATGCGCCGCAGGTCGGCGGCCGCGGTGTCCACGACCACCCCGCGGTCGGACTCCAGCTCGGTCACCCGGCTGGCCAGCCGCGACGGCCCCAGCAGCCCGCCCACCACCACCCGGTCGACGGCGGTCAGCGCCCGCAGCACCCACGGCGTCGCGAGGGTGAAGGCCGCCCCGACCAGGAAGGTGAGGGCGATCGCGCCGGGGGAGTCGAGGTAGAAGGAGTAGTCGCCGTTCTGGAAGAGCTGGAGCCCGGGCTGGTTGGTGTAGGCCGGGAAGACCCAGAACCAGAGCGGGTACAGCAGCAGGGACCAGCCGGTCGTCCAGAACACCAGCGCCGTGCAGAAGGCGAAGATCGCCCACGGGAAGTGGATCACGGAGTACAGCACGTGCCGCCAGGCACTCCCGCTCTTGAGCAGCGCCCCCATCGCGGACAGGGCCCCGCCCTTGCGGGCCCGGATCGGCGCGGGCTCGGCGATGTCGGCCCGGAGCAGGGTCCGCACCCGGGCCCGCTCCAGCCGGCCGAACCCGCGGCACATCGCGAGCACCCCGGCGAGCACCGGAACCCCGAGGAAGGTGACGAGCAGCCCGGCGCCGAGGCTCAGGCCGGTGACGGCGAGCGAGAAGTACAGGATGCTCAGCGGCAGCCCGATCAACAGGTACCCGAACTCCCGCCAGGTCCGCCCCGCCACCGGCGCCCGCACCACAGCCCGGAACCCCGCACCCGAACCCATACCGTCATCCATCTCCGGACCCACCCTTTCCCGTCTCGGCACTACCCCTCCACCCTCCCGCCCCCACCCCCGCCAAACCATCCGGCCCGTAGGCCTCCCCACCGGGGGGTTAACCCCACCCCCAGCCGAATCCAGCCCCGCCGGCGTGTGGATCGAAGCCGGGGCAAATCCAGCCCCGCCGGCGTTTGAGGCGCGGGGTCCGGGGCGGAGCCCCGGCAACGGCGCCGCACCCGAGCCCAGCGCTCAGGCCCGGGCCACCCCCACGGAAGACGAAAACGGGACCCCCGCCCACCCGGACGGAAGCCCCGCTACACACCACGGACGACCCAGCGGCCCAGCGCCCCAGCGCCCCAGCGGCCCCGCCGACTACCCCCGCCCCCGCCACGGCAGCTCCGCCGTGACCACCGTCCCCTCCCCCTCCGGCGAGTCCACGACGAACACCCCGTCCACCGCCCCCAACCGCTCCGCGAGCCCCGCCATCCCCGACCCCCGGGAGGCATCCGCACCGCCGCGCCCGTCATCCGTCACCCGGATCAGCAGCCGCTCCCCGGCCCGCCACACCTCCACCGTCGCGCCCCGCGCAGCGGCCCCCGCGTGCTTGCTCACGTTCTGCAGCAGCTCCGACACCACGAAGTACGCGATCCCCTCGATCGCCTCCGCCGGCCGCGCCGGCAGATCCACCGCCACCTTCACCGGCACCACGCACCGCGCCGCCACCGAAGACAGCGCCGCGTCCAGCCCCCGGTCGGTCAGCACCGCCGGATGGATCCCGCGCGCGAGGTCCCGTAGCTCCTGGAGCGCCAGCTTGACCTCCCCGTGGGCCTCGTCGACCATCGCCGCCGCACCCTCCGGGTCCTCCAGCAGCTTCTCCTTCGCCAGGCCCAGACCCATGGCCAGCGCCACCAGCCGCGCCTGCGCCCCGTCGTGCAGGTCCCGCTCGATGCGCCGCAGGTCGGCCGCCGCCGTATCGACCACCACGCCCCGGTCCGACTCCAGCTCCGCGATCCGCCGTTCCAGGTCGTCGGAGGGCGACAACAGCCCCCGCACCATCGCCCGGTCCGCGTTCGCGAGCAGCCGCACCACGTACGGCAGCACCGGCCACAGCACGAACAGCCCGGTCAGGGCTACCGTGAAGGTGAGCACTCCCCACGGGAGCCGGACCAGCTGGTACAGCACCGTCCGCCAGCCGACCGGGTCCTTGATGCTCGTCCACAGCCAGGGGAAGAACCCGCCCGCACGCCGCGGGCCGGGAATCGGCGTCGGCTCGTCCACCCGTACGCCCAGGAGCGCCCGGGCCCGTGCCCGGTCCAGCCGTCCCAACTGCCGGGACAACCAGAGACCACATGCGAGCAGCGGAAGTCCGATCGCGGTCACGGACAGACCGCCCGTTCCGGCGACCATGACAACCGCGTAAACGAATCCGACCACCGCCAACGGCAGGTTGCTCACCAGATGGGCGATCTCCTTCCACGTCACGGCGCTGAAGACGGCGCGGACGGGGGGCGGCCGGTCGTTGTCGGGGGTGTCATGGCTCGTGGTCATGCGGCCCAGCCTGCCAAGCGCCGTCCGCGGACGCCATGGGGTGGCCGGGTGGCTGTGAACGGGGGATAACCCCACCCTGTGTGAGGCAGGCCCTAGACTCCCGCCTGTACCAGATCGACGACAGTGACCGAGGAGCGAGGAACGGACGTGCCCGAACCGACGGTATCGACCGTAACCGTGCTCGCGGCGGACTACTTCCGGAGTTATTCGGTCGTCGGTCTGCTCGCCCTCCTCGGTGTGCTCTTCGTGGTCGTGGCGTTCACCGCCGGCCGCCTGCTGCGGCCCGTGGTCCCGACCCCCGAGAAGCTGCTGACGTACGAATGCGGTGTCGACCCCGTCGGCGAGGGCTGGGCGCACACCCAGGTCCGCTACTACGTCTACGCGTTCCTCTACGTCATCTTCGCCGTCGACTCGATCTTCCTGTTCCCGTGGGCGACGGTCTTCGCCGCCGCCGGCTACGGCGCCACGACCCTGGTCGAGATGTTCATCTTCCTGGGATTCCTGGCCGTCGGCCTGCTCTATGCGTACAAGAAGGGCGTCCTCGAATGGACGTGACACCTCAGCCGGAGCTGCTCCCGGAACCCAAGCGCCTGGGAGTGCTCTCCCGGCTCGCCCCGGAACCGATGAAGGTGGTCCTGAACTGGGGCCGCCGGTACAGCCTGTGGGTCTTCAACTTCGGCCTGGCCTGCTGCGCGATCGAGTTCATCGCCGCGTCGATGGCCCGTCACGACTTCATCCGGCTGGGCGTGATCCCGTTCGCGCCGGGGCCCCGGCAGGCCGACCTGATGATCGTCTCGGGCACGGTCACGGACAAGATGGCGCCCGCCGTGAAGCGGCTCTACGAGCAGATGCCGGAGCCGAAGTACGTCATCTCCTTCGGCGCCTGCTCCAACTGCGGCGGCCCGTACTGGGACTCGTACTCGGTGACCAAGGGCGTCGACCAGATCATCCCGGTCGACGTCTACGTACCCGGCTGCCCGCCGCGCCCGGAGGCGCTGCTCCAGGGAATTCTCAAGCTCCAGGAGAAGATCGCTCGGGAGTCGCTCGCGGACCGCTATGCGTCCGGCCCCTCCGTCGGACAGCTCACCAGCGGCCTGGTCACGCCCCCGCCGGCTCCCGGGAGCGGCGCGTGAACCTCTACGACTCCCTTCCCGACGCGGCTGCGACGGTCTTCGGCGAGGAGGCCGTGGGCTCGTACGCGTACGACGTCCTGACCGTCGACGTGCCGGTCGGCTCCTGGATCTCCGCCCTGGAGATCGCCCGGGACAAGCTGGGCTGCACGTACTTCGACTGGCTGAGCGCGGTCGACGAGCCCGGCACCGGCTTCCGGATCTGCGCGCACGTGGTCTCGCTGGAGAACCACCGCGTACGCCGCCTCCTGCTGCGCACGACGGTCCCGCACTCCGCCCCTTCCCTCCCCTCGGCGGTAGCCGTCTACGCCGGAGCGGAATGGCACGAGCGCGAGACGTTCGAGATGTTCGGGATCGTCTTCACCGACCACCCGCACCTCGTCCGCCTGCTCCTCCCGGAGAACTTCGAAGGCCACCCGCTGCGCAAGGACTTCGTGCTGGCCGCGCGCGTCGCCAAGGCCTGGCCCGGTGCCAAGGAGCCGGGCGAGGCCCATGACCCGGACGCGCCCAAGCGCCGTCAGATGCTCCCGCCGGGCGTCCCGGACCCCAACGACTGGGGCCCGATGAAGGGCCAGCTCCCGCCGGCCCCCACCCGCCCGGCCCGCACCCCGCGCGCCGCGGGCACCGCCGCCCGCACCCCGCGCGAGGGCGCCCCACCCCGCCGCACCCGCTCGGTAACAGAGGGCTCGACCACCCAGGCACCCCCGGCGACCCCGGCAACCGAAGCTGTCCCGGCGACCCCGGCAACTGAAGCTGTCCCGGCAACCCCGGCAACTGAAGCTGTCCCGGCAACCCCGGCCACCCCGGCGACCGCGGCAACCGAAGCTGTCCCGGCGACGCCGGCGACCCCGGCGACCCCGGCGACCCCGGAGTCCCAGGCGCCTCGGGGGACGTCGGCGACCCCGGCTGTCCCGGGGGCTTCGGCAACGGAGGCAACCCCGGCTGTCCCGGCGACCCCGGACGCCCCAGCCACATCTGCTGTCCCGGGAACCCCGGAGTCCCAGGCGCCCCGGGCAACCCCCACGACCCCGGAGGCATCAGCTGCCCCAGCGGCGCCTGCTGCCCAGGCAGCGCAATCAGGGCAGGCAGGGCAGGCGACCCCGGGCACCGGAACACCGCCCCGCCCTGCGCGCCGCACCCGCTCGGCGTCGGAAGGCTCGGCCAGCCAGACCAACCCGGCACGGGAGCACCAGGCCCCCACCCGTCCAACCCCCAGCAGCCCCGACGCCCCCTGGCACGACCCCAAGCCGGCCTTCGCACCGCCGGAGCCCACGCGGGCCCCGCAGCCGAAGCCGGATGCCGACGCAGCCCCCGCCCCGCTGGCCAAGCCGGAGCCGCAGGCCGACCCCGCACCGGAGCCCGCCCCGCAGGTAAAGCCCGACGCCGAGCCCGACGCCGCACCCCAGGCCAAGCCCGACGCCGAGCCCGACGCCGCACCCCAGGCCAAGCCCGACGCCGAGCCCGACCCCACGCCCGACGGGAAGCCCGAGCCCACGCCCGACGCCCAGCCCGCGCCGCAGGCGCCCCGGCCGACCACCCCGGAGGGAGACTCGTGAACGAGGTCCTCGACGTCGCCCTGCGGCTGATCATCGTCTTCGCCGTCTTCCTCGTGCTCCCGCTCGTCGTCGGGCAGACCGAGCACAAGGTGATGGCGCACATGCAGGGCCGCCTCGGCCCGATGTACGCCGGCGGCTTCCACGGCTGGGCCCAGCTCGTCGCCGACGGCGTGAAGTTCGCGCAGAAGGAAGACATCGTCCCGGCCAACGCCGACCGCCGGATCTTCCAGCTCGCCCCCGCCGTCGCCCTGCTCCCGTACCTCCTCGTCCTCCTCGCGGTCCCGATCGGCCCGGGCGAGGGCGCCGTCGGCCAGGTCATCGACGCAGGCGTGTTCTTCGTGCTCGCCGTCATGGGCGTCGGAGTCCTCGGCTCCCTCATGGCCGGCTGGGCGTCCGCGAACAAGTTCTCCCTCCTCGGCGGCCTCCGCACGGCCGCCCAGCTGCTCGCCTACGAGCTCCCGATGCTGCTGGCCGCCGCGTCCGTGGCCATGGCCGCCGGGACCGTCTCCCTCCCCGGCATCGTCGAGGGCTTCGAGTGGTGGTGGCTGCCCTGGCAGATCGTCGGCGCGCTCGTCTTCTTCACCGCCGGCCTCGCCGAACTCCAGCGTCCCCCCTTCGACATGCCCGTCGCCGACTCCGAGATCATCTTCGGCGCGTACACCGAGTACACCGGCCTGCGCTTCGCACTGTTCCTCCTCGCCGAGTACGCCGGCATCGTCGTCCTCTGCGCCCTCACCACCGTCCTCTTCCTCGGCGGCTGGCAGGGCCCCTTCGGCGCCGACGGCTTCGGCTGGGTCTGGACCCTGCTCAAGACCGCGGTCCTCGCCTTCGTCGTGATCTGGCTCCGCGTGACCTACCCCCGACTGCGCGAGGACCAGCTCCAGAAGCTCGCCTGGACCACGCTCATCCCGCTCGCGCTCGCCCAGATCGCGCTCACCGGCATCGTGAAGGTGGCGATCCAGTAATGCCCATCCCCGGATCCGGCCTCGCCAAGGGCCTCGCGGTCACGCTGCGGACCATGACGAAGCGCTCGCACACCGCCCAGTACCCCGAAGTCCAGCCCCAGCTCCCGCCGCGCAGCCGCGGGGTCATCGGACTGTTCGAGGAGAACTGCACGGTCTGCATGCTGTGCGCCCGTGAGTGCCCCGACTGGTGCATCTACATCGACTCCCACAAGGAGACGGTCCCGGCCTCCACCCCCGGCGGCCGCGAGCGCAGCCGCAACGTCCTCGACCGTTTCGCCATCGACTTCTCCCTCTGTATGTACTGCGGCATCTGCATCGAGGTGTGCCCCTTCGACGCCCTCTTCTGGTCGCCGGAGTTCGAGTACGCGGAGACCGACATCCACGAACTGACCCATGAGCGCGACAAGCTCCGCGAGTGGATGTGGACCGTCCCGGCTCCGCCCGCCCTGGACCCGGCCGCCGAGGAGCCCAAGGAGATCGCCGCCGCCCGCAAGGCCGTGGAGAAGGCCGAGACCGCCGCCGCCGCGGCAGCAGCCGCCGAAGCCGCCGCCACCCAGCCGCCGACCACCCCGGAGGGAGACGCGTGACCCCCGCCGTCACTCTCGCCGCAGCCGCGGGCCAGGGGTTCCTCTCCCCGACCGGCGTCGAGATCGCCTTCGTCCTCGTCGGCCTCGCCACCCTCGGCGCGGCCCTCGTCACGGTCACCACCAAGCAGCTCGTGCACGCCGCCCTCTGGCTGGTCGTCGCGCTCGGCGGCATCGCCGTCGAGTACCTGCTGCTGACCGCCGAGTTCATCGCCTGGGTCCAAGTCCTGATCTACCTCGGTTCCGTGGTCGTCCTCCTCCTCTTCGGGCTGATGCTCACCAAGGCCCCCATCGGCCGCTCCCCGGACGCCGACTCGGACAACCGCTGGATCGCGCTCTCCGTCGCCGTCGTCGCCGCCGTCTCACTCGTCTGGGTCGTCGTCGACGCCTTCCGCACGACCTGGATCGACCTCGACGGCCCGGTGCAGGGCTCCACGAAGGTCTCCGGCGAGATCCTCTTCCAGCACTGGGTGCTGCCCTTCGAGGCGCTCTCCGTCCTCCTCCTCGCCGCCCTGATCGGCGCCATCGTGCTGTCACGCAGGAACACCCCCGCCGAAGACGGCGCCGCCAGTGACAAGGGGCAGCACTGATGCACCTCGCCTACCCCGCCGTGCTCGCGGCGCTGCTCTTCTGCACGGGCCTGTACGGAGTGCTCGCCCGCCGCAACGCCATCCTGGTCCTGATGTCCGTCGAGCTGATGCTCAACGCCGTCAACCTCAACCTGGTGGCCTTCGACGTCTGGCTGCGCGACACCCTGCACGCCGGCCAGGCCCTCACCCTCTTCACCATCGCCATCGCCGCCGCCGAGATCGGCATCGGCCTCGCGATCGTGCTGATGGTGTACCGCAACCGCGGCACCTCGGACGTCGACCGGCTGCGCGACACCGCCGAGGGCCACGAGCCCGCCCCGAACGCCCCGAACAACCCGAGCGAGGTCACCGCGTGAGCACCACGACCCTCGCCGTCCTGGTCCCCCTCCTGCCCTTCCTGGGCGCGGTCGCGGGACTGCTCTTCGGCCGCACCGCCCCCGGCTTCGTCCGTCCGCTGGCGATCCTGCCGACGCTCGGCGCCGCCGTACTGGCCGTGCTCGTCGCCGTCCGCCACGGCGGCGGCAAGGCGATCGACACCGCGACCGAACTGACCCCGACCGGCTCGGTCCCGATCGAGCTCTCGCTCCACCTGGACGGCTTCGCCGTGCTGGTCGCCGTCCTGGTCGGGGTCGTCGCCACCTGCGTACAGCTCTACTCGACGGCGTACCTCCGCGACGACCCGCGCTACCCGTCGTACGCAGCTCTGGTCTCACTGTTCACCTCCGCGATGCTGCTCGTCGTCTACTCCGGCGACCTGATGGTGCTGCTGGTCGGCTGGGAGGTCATGGGCATCTGCTCGTACTTCCTCGTCGGCCACTACTGGGAGACCGAGGCGGCCCGCTCCGCCTCCCTGAAGGCCTTCCTCGTCACCAAGCTCGGCGACGTCCCCTTCCTGATCGGCCTGTTCGCGCTCGCCACCGACGCCGGCTCCTTCCGGATCACCAAGATCCTGGGCACCGTCGCCGCGGGCGGGCTCGACCACCCGACGCTGATCGCGCTGCTGCTCCTCGCCGGAGTCGCGGGCAAGTCCGCGCAGTTCCCGCTGCACACCTGGCTTCCGGACGCCATGGCGGGCCCCACCCCGGTCTCCGCGCTGATCCACGCCGCGACGATGGTCGCCGCCGGTGTCTACTTCATCGCCCGCCTCCTCCCCGTCTTCGCGGCCTCCCGCGCCGCACTGGTGGTCATGGCCGTCATGGCGGCCGTCACGATGGTCGGCTCCGCCCTCGCCGCCCTGGCCCAGGACGACATCAAGCGGGTACTCGCCTACTCCACGGTCGGCCAGCTCGGCTACATGACCGGGGCCCTGGCCGTCGGCGACCGCGGCGCCGCCGTCTTCCACCTCCTGTCCCACGGCGCCTTCAAGGCGCTCCTGTTCCTCGGCGCGGGCGTGATCATCCACGCCGCCGGTACGAACTCCCTGGCCGCCATGTCCCGTATGGACGGCCTGGCCAAGCGCGTCCCCGACGCCTTCTGGACGATGACGATCGCGCTGCTCGCGCTCGCCGCGATCCCGCCGTTCGCCGGCTTCTTCTCCAAGGAAGCCGTCCTCGTGGCCGCCGAGCACACCGCCACCGGCCACTCCGAGTTCGCCCCCGGCGCCGCAGGCTGGCTGGTCCTCGTCGCCGGCCTGCTGACCGCCCTGCTCACCGCCGCCTACGCCACCCGGCTGTGGCTGATGGCCTTCCGCGGCCGGGGCGCCGCCGCCCCCGACCACGGCAAGGAGCCCGTCGCCATGACCGGCGTGCTGTGGCTGCTGGCGATCCCGTCCACCGCCTTCGGCCTCGCGGCGGGCCCCCTCGCCGACTGGTTCGACGCCGGAGAGCTCACCCCGACCCTGACCACCTCGGTCCTCGGCACCGGCGCCGCCGTCATCGGAGCGCTGCTCACCTACGCCCTGTGGCAGCGGGCCACCGCCAAGGCCGCCGCAGCCGGCTACGGAGCCGGCCTGTCCGCCTCCACCGCCGCCGCGGAGTCCGCCGCGGAGACCCCCGAGGTCGCCGAGGTCACCCACGACCACCCCGCCGTCCCGGCCGGCTCCGCCCCCGACCCCGGCAAGGCGTTCCTCGGCCCGCTGCACCGCCACGCGGCGGACGGCTTCCACCTCGACGCCGTCTACGACCGGCTCTTCGTCCGCCCCGTCCGCGCGGCCGCCGGCCTGGTCCGCTTCCTCGACCGCGAGGTCGTGGAGACGTACGTCCGCGGCGCGGGCGGCAGCACCCGGCTGCTCGGCAGCCTCGTACGCCGCGCCCAGACCGGCAACGTGCAGAGCTACCTGAGCGCCCTGCTCGCCGGCGCCGTGGTCCTGGCGATCGCCACCGCCGTCCTCGCCAACGTCAACGCCGGATCGTGAGCCGTGAGTCAGCCGTGATTGATATCAGCCCGTCCGTGATGCAGTTCCTTCTGGCGTTCATCGTGGCCGCACCGCTCCTCGGCGCGGCCGCGGCCCTCCTGCCGCCCCCGCCCGGGCTCAAGGGCCGCAGCCCCGAACAGGCCGTGCTCCGCCACGGCGTGACCGTGACCGGCGTGATCCTCGCCGCGGCGATCGCCCTCACCCTGGGCTTCGACCACGACGCCCCGTCCCGCTTCCAGGCGACGACGGACATCAGCTGGATCCAGGCGCTGAACGTCCGGATCCACCTCGGCATCGACGGCATCTCGCTCCCCCTCCTCCTGATGACCGCGCTGCTGTTCTTCCTCTGCGCGCTCTACAGCTACTTCAAGCTCCCCGCAGGCCCCTCCCCGAAGGCCTTCGTCGCCCTGCTCCTCGTCCTCGAGTCCGGCACCCTCGCGACCTTCGCCGTCCTCGACCTGCTGCTCTTCTTCCTCGCCTTCGAGATGGTCCTCATCCCGATGTACTTCCTCATCGCCCGCTGGGGCGGTGCTCAGCGGCAGGCCGCCGCCTGGAGGTTCATCCTCTACACGCTCCTCGGCTCCGTCGTCATGCTGCTCGGTCTGCTGCTCATCGGACTGAAGAGCGGCACATTCGACATGGTGGCACTCGCCTCTGACAACGGCCGCGAACTGACCCACACCACCCAGCTCCTGGCCGTCCTCGCCATCGGAATCGGCCTCGCCGTGAAGACCCCGATGTGGCCGCTGCACAGCTGGCTGCCCGACGCCCACACCGCCGCCCCCACCGTCGGCTCCGTCCTGCTGGCCGGCGTCCTGCTCAAGATGGGCACGTACGGGTTCGTCCGCATCCTGCTCCCCGTCACCCCCGACGGCATGGCCACCTTCGCCCCCTACCTGGGCGCGCTCGCCGCCATCGGCATCGTCTACGGATCCCTCGCCTGCCTCGCACTGGCCCGCAAGGGGAACAAGGGCGACCTCAAGCGCCTCATCGCGTACTCCTCCGTCGGCCACATGGGCTTCGTGCTCCTCGGCATCGCGTCCATGACCCCCACCGGCGTCAACGGCGCGCTGTTCGCCAACATCGCCCACGGCCTGATCACCGGCCTCCTCTTCTTCCTGGTCGGCGCCCTCAAGGACCGCTACGGCACCGCCGACCTCGACACCCTCGCCGGCGCCACCGGCGCCGCCCTCTACGGCCGCGCCCCCCGCTTCGGCGCGTTCCTCGCCTTCGCCGCCGTCGCCTCGCTCGGCCTCCCGGGCCTGGCCGGGTTCTGGGGCGAGATGCTGGCCCTCTTCGGCGCGTTCGACCCCGCCGAGGGCCTGTCCCGACCCGCGTTCCTCACCTACACGGCCATCGGCGCGTTCGGCACCCTGCTCACCGCCGCCTACCTGCTGATCGTCGTACGGCGCGTCTGCATGGGCGACCCGAAAGCCGGCCCGGAGCACGCCGTCGCGGACATCCAGCACTACGAGTTCGCCGCCTGGACCCCGCTCGTCGCCCTCACCGTCCTCGCCGGCCTGTGGCCCGCGGTCCTCCTCGGCCTCACCGACCCGGCCGTCCAGAAGCTCCTCGCAGGAGGCAACGCATGACGGCCCTCGCGGTCCTGGCCGCCGACACCCCCAGCCTGGTCCAGTCCGTCGACTGGCTCGCCATCGCGCCCGTCGTGATCACCGCCGCCGTCGGCCTGGCGGTCCTGGTCGCCGACCTCTTCGTACCCGAGCGCGCGAAGCCCGCCCTCGGCTGGATCTCCGTCGCCGGCCTCGCCGCCGCGACCGCCACCCTGCTGCCGCTGCGCGCCGGCGACCGCAGCACCTTCTGCCTCGTCGGCGACCAGGACCCGGCCGCCTGCAGCTACACCGCCGACCACTTCACGCTCGTCGTGCAGTTCCTGGTGCTGGCCGGCGCGCTGGTCACCGCCCTGCTGTCGGTCACCGCCGTCCGCGACACGCGCATGCCCGCGGGCGAGTACTGGTTCCTGCTGCTCTCCTCCGCCGCCGGCGCGGCCCTGCTGCCCGCCTCCCGCGACCTCGCCACCCTGATCGTCGCCCTCGAGGTGGCCTCGCTGCCCGCCTTCGCCCTCGTCGGCATGCGCCGCGGCGACCGCCTCTCCTCTGAGGCGGCGCTCAAGTTCTTCCTCTCCTCCGTCACCGCCACCGCCGTATCGCTGCTGGGCGTCAGCTTCGTCTACGCCACCACCGGCTCCCTGCACCTCGCCCAGGTGGCCGACCGCCTCGATGAGGTACCGGGCGGGCTCGGCACCCTGGCCATGGCCGGTGTCGCGCTCACCCTCGTCGGCTTCGCCTTCAAGACCGCGGCCGTCCCCTTCCACTTCTGGGTCCCCGACACCTACGTCGGCGCCCCCCTGCCCATCGCCGGCTACCTCTCGGTGATCGGCAAGGCCGTCGGATTCACCGGCCTCATCCTCGTCACGGTGATCGCCTTCCCGGCGTACTCCGACATCTGGGGTCCGGCGCTGGCCGTCCTGGCCGCGCTCACCATGACCTTCGGCAACGCCGCCGCCCTGCGCCAGTCCGCCGACCGCCCGAACAGCGCCGTACGGCTGCTCGCCTGGTCCTCGGTCGGCCAGGCCGGCTACCTGCTGGTCCCGATCGCCGCCGCCGCGTACTCCGATCGCGACCAGATCGGCTCCACGGTCGCCTACGCCCTCATGTACGCCGCCGTGAACCTCGGCGCCTTCGCCGTGGCCGCCCTGGTCGCCCGTACGAAGCCGCTGCACCGGATCAGCGACTACCGGGGCCTGTACGCGGAGCGTCCGGCGGCCGCGCTCTCGCTGGCCTTCTTCCTGCTGTGCCTGGCCGGACTGCCGCCGGGCATCATCGGCCTCTTCGCCAAGGTCACCGTCTTCCGGTCCGCGGTCGACGCGGGCCTGGGCTGGCTGGCCGTGGTCATGGCCGTCAACGTCGTCATCGCCCTCTACTACTACCTGCGGTGGACCGCGCTCCTCTTCCGCGCCCCGGAGGGAGCCGAGGGCGGCGAGGCGGCCGAGGGTGCGCAGACCTGTACGAAGACCCCCTGGCCGGTCACGGCGGCCATCGCCGTCACCGCCGTCACGGCGGTCGTCCTCTCGGGCGCCCCGCAGCTGGTCCTGCGCTTCGCGTCGGGCACCCTCTTCCCGCAGTAGTCCGGTACGCACGGCCCCCGCCGGCACCCGTAACCCGTACGGAGCAACGCCCTCCGCCGCTCCGCCGCCCCCGCCTCCGGGGCGGCGGCCCCCGTGTGCCCTGGGAACCAGACGCGCCCACCTCGCGTTGACCAGGAAGGGAGGGTCCACTGGACCGTAGACCCTCGCATCGGGTCCCCCTGCCGCACCACTAGGAGGGCGTACCGTGCACCGCCGGCACAACGGGCTGAAGACCGCCGTACTCCTCGGCGGCCTGTCGGCACTCATCATCCTCATCGGGAGCTTCTTCGGCCGGGGCGGCCTGATCGTCGCCGTCGTCATCGCCCTCGGGACGAACGCGTACGCGTACTGGAACAGCGACAAGCTGGCTCTACGCGCGATGCGCGCCCGCCCCGTCAGCGAGTTCGAGGCACCCGAGCTCTACCGCATGGTGCGCGAGCTCTCCACGTCCGCGCGCCAGCCCATGCCCCGCCTCTACATCTCGCCCACCGAGGCCCCCAACGCCTTCGCCACCGGCCGCAACCCGCGCAACGCCGCGGTCTGCTGCACCGAGGGCATCCTGCGCATCCTCGACGAGCGCGAACTGCGCGGGGTCATCGGCCACGAGCTCAGCCACGTCTACAACCGCGACATCCTGATCTCGTCGGTCGCCGGCGCGCTCGCCTCGGTGATCATGTTCCTCGTGAACTTCGCCTGGCTGATACCGGTCGGTCGATCGAGCGACGACGAGGGCCCCGGGCTCTTCGGGATGCTGCTCATCATGATCCTGGGCCCACTGGCCGCCTCCGTGATCCAGCTGGCCATCAGCCGCTCGCGCGAGTACGAGGCCGACGCCTCGGGAGCCCAGCTCACCGGCGACCCGCTCGCCCTGGCCAGCGCCCTGCGCAAGCTGGACGCGGGCACCAAACAGCTCCCGCTGCCCCCCGAGCCCCGGCTGGAGACCGCCAGCCACATGATGATCGCGAACCCGTTCCGTCCGGGCCAGGGGCTTTCTAAGATGTTCTCCACACACCCTCCGATGGCCGAGCGCATCGCCCGGCTCGAACAGATGGCAGGCCGTAGGCAGTGAAGACAATCCTGAACGTCATATGGCTCATCCTCAGCGGCATCTGGCTGTTCCTCGGCTACTGCCTCGCGGGCGTGCTGCTCTGCATCACCATCATCGGCATCCCCTTCGGCATCGCGGCCTTCCGCATCGCGGTGTACGCCCTCTGGCCGTTCGGCTACACCACGGTCGAGCGCCGTGACTCGGGTGCGGGATCCGCCATCGGCAACGTGCTGTGGCTGGTCCTGGCGGGCTGGTGGCTGGCCCTCGGCCACATCTTCACCGGCATCGCGCTGTGCATCACGATCATCGGCATCCCGTTCGGCATCGCCAACTTCAAGATGGTCCCGCTCTCGCTGCTCCCGCTGGGCCGCGAAATCGTCCCGACGGACGCCCCGTTCGCCTCCCGGTGACCGCGGCGGCGGCGGAGTTTTCCACAGGCTGAGCGGGCTGTCGGTGGGGTGCGTCACCATGAACGCATGAACGAGACCGAGCAGTTGCTGGAGCAAGTCGCAGACCGCGTACGCACCTCCGTGCGCGAGCACGGAATGGCCCTGCCAGCCCCGCTGGGCAGCGAGGAGACCGCCCGGGCCGAGGGCATACTCGGCTTCGCCCTGCCGCCGCTGCTCGCCGGTCTCTACCTCCGCGTCGGCGACGGAGGATTCGGCCCCGAGCAAGGACTGCTGCCGCTGCGCCAGGCCGTCCGGACGTACGGGGCGCAGCGCGAGTCCGGGTGGCGGTGGCCGGAGGGCGTGCTGCCGATAGCCGACTTCGGCTGCGGCATGTTCGTCTGCGTGGACTGCCGCTCCGAGACCGCCCAGGTCCTGCTGTTCGACCCGAATCCCGGGGAACCGGACCTCGCCTGGTCCATCGATACGCCCAGCCTGGCCGGCTGGCTCCGCGGCTGGCTGGACGGCACCGCCTGGTTCTGCGAGGAGTCGCGGCTGGGCGAGGAGACGGACCTGGAGCTGGCTCCCTGGACGGCGTTCAGATTCCGGATCTGATCCGCCGGCGCACCCTGTAGGCCAGTGCTCCGAGCGCCAGCACCCCTGCCCCCGCGACCGCCGACGCGAGGGGCAGCGAGCAGGCCAGCACCACACAGCCGGACAGCCCGACCGCTGCCACGGCCCGCCCCTTGACACCTGAACCGAGAGTCCACGCGGAGGCGTTCGCGATTGCGTAGTAGGCCAGCACTCCGAAGGAGGAGAAGCCGATCGCGCCCCGCAGGTCCGCGGTGGCCGCCAGCACCGCCACCACCACGCCCACGGCGAGCTCCGCATGGTGCGGAACCTGACGCCGGGGATGTACGGCGGCCAGCGCGCGGGGGAGATGGCCGTCCCGGGCCATCGCCAGCGTCGTCCGCGAGACCCCGAGGACGAGGGCGAGCAGCGAGCCCAGTGCGGCCAGAGCCGCACCCACCCGGACGACCGGGGTCAGTCCGGGCCACCCGGCCGCCCGTACCGCGTCGGCGAGCGGGGCCGCGGCCCCCGCCAGCCCGTCGGCGCCGAGCACCGACAGAGCAGCCACCGTCACCAAGGCGTACACCAGCAGCGCGATCCCGAGCGCCAGCGGCACCGCCCGCGGGATCGTCCGCTCCGGGTCGCGCACCTCCTCGCCCAGAGTGGTGATGCGTGCGTAGCCCGCGAACGCGAAGAACAGCAGGCCCGCCCCCTGCAACAGCCCGAAGGCGCCCCAGTCCGCGCCGCCGAGCCGCCCGGCGTCGGCGGCATCCGAGGACAGACACGCCACGACCACCCCGGCCAGGACCGCCAGTACCGCCGCCACGATCAGCCGGGCGGTCCGGGCGGACTTCTGCACACCCCCGTAGTTCGCGGCGGTCAGCGCCACCACCGCCGCGACGGCCACCGCGTGCTGCCGCCCCGGCCAGACGTACGCGCCGACCGTCAGGGCCATCGCCGCGCAGGAGGCCGTCTTGCCGACGACGAACCCCCATCCGGCCAGATACCCCCAGAAGGGCCCGAGCCGCTCGCGCCCGTAGACGTACGTGCCGCCGGAGGCCGGATACCGGGCGGCGAGCCGCGCCGAGGAGTGCGCGTTGCAATAGGCCACCAGGGCCGCCAGTGCGAGAGCGCCGAGGAGCGCCCCGCCCGCCGCGCGGGCCGCCGGGGCGAGGGCGGCGAAGATTCCGGCGCCGACCATCGCGCCGAGTCCGACGACCACGGCGTCGGACACCCCGAGCGTGCGCTTCAACTGGTTGTCCACGCGCGGAGGGTACCGGCGCTAGATGACGCCTTCCCTGCCGGGCGCCGGTACCCGCCGGTGCTCCCAGCCCTCCAGTGCGGTCAGGCAGGCGTGGTCGAGATGGCGCAGTCCGCTCAGGTCGAGCCGTACGGGCTTCCCGTGGGGCAGCGCCTCCAGGGCGTCGAGCAGTTTGGGCAGCCGCAGGAAGCTGGCGTTGCCCACGACCCGGACGGACAGCTCGCCGTCCTCCCAGACCTCCTCGATGTGCACGTGGGAGGTCTCCCAGGCCGCCTTGGCGATGGCGAGCCCCAGGCCGATCAGCACGCCTTCGAAGAGGTTGGTGGCCACGATCGCGGTGGCCGTGGCCAGCAGGACCACCGCCTCGCCCCGGTGCGTCCGCCACAGCGCGGCCACGGCCCGGGCCGGCAGGAGCTTCCACCCGGCGTGCAGGAGCACCCCGGCGAGCGCGGCGAGCGGCACGGTCTCCAGCACCTGGGGGAAGGCCACGGCGAAGAGCAGCAGCCATCCGCCGTGCATGATCCGGGAGGCGCGGGTGCGGGCCCCGGCCTCCACATTGGCGGAGCTGCGGACGATGACGGCGGTCATCGGCAGTGCCCCGAGCAGCCCGCAGACGGTGTTGCCCATGCCCTGGGCGACGAGTTCGCGGTCGTAGTCGGTCCGGGGGCCGTCGTGCATCCGGTCCACGGCGGCGGCGCTGAAGAGGGTCTCGGCGGAGGCGATCAGCGCCAGCGCGATCACCGTCCCGGCCGCCCCGACCGACGCCAGCACGCCGAAGTCGCCCCAGCCGGGCGGGGACACGGCCTCCAGCACGCCCGTCACCCTGACCTTGTCCACGGGCAGCCGGAGCAGGACGGCCGCGGCGGTGGCGGCCGCCACTCCCACCAGTGCTCCGGGCACCAGGCGCAGCCGCGCCGGCACACGGCGCCAGAGCGTCATGACGGCGATGGTCCCGGCGCCGAGTGCCACGGCGGCCCAGTCAGCCTGCGCCGCGAGTCCGTGCACCCCGCCCAGTTTCGCCAGGGTCTGCCCCGGAGCCTCCACCCCGCCCAGGGCGTAGAGCTGCCCCGAGATCAGGACCAGCCCGATCCCGGCCAGCATCCCGTGCACGACGGCGACGGAGATCGCCCGGAACCACCGCCCGAGCCGCAGCACCCCCATGCCCAGTTGCAGCAGCCCGGCCGCCAGCACCAGGACGCCGAGCGCGGCCGGACCGTACGCCTGCACCGCCTCGTAGACGAGCACGGTGAGCCCGGCCGCCGGCCCGCTCACCTGGAGCGAGCTGCCCCTGAACCAGCCGGTGACCAGCCCGCCGACCACCCCGGTGACGATCCCCAGCTCGGCCGGCACCCCCGAAGCGACGGCCACCCCCACGCACAGCGGCAGCGCGACCAGCGCGACGACCACGGACGCCCCGAAGTCTTCGCGAAACGTGCCGGCCCCAGGCATGCGAGATCCCCCCTGCAGCGGTGATGGATGCCACCAGCCTGGAGGGCGCACCCATCCTGCCCAAGTGCCCACAGAAGCCCGGGGTGGCGCACGCGCCGCTCACGCCCCGCACACACTCCGCACCACCGCCCTGGAACCACCGCGGCCCGGCGGTCCGTGAGGACCGCCGGGCCGGCGTGCGGGCAGGTCGGGGACCTGGGTCAGCGGTAGTTCACGAACTGGATCGCGAAGTCCAGGTCCTTGCCCTTGAGCAGCGCCTGGACCTCCTGGAGGTCGTCACGGCTCTTGGAACTGACGCGCAGCTCCTCGCCCTGGACCTGGGCCTTGACGCCCTTGGGACCCTCGTCCCGGATGATCTTCGCGACCTTCTTGGCGTTCTCCTGGGAGATGCCCTCCTCGATCGTGGCGAAGATCTTGTACTCCTTGCCGGACAGCTGCGGCTCGCCGGCGTCCAGCGCCTTGAGCGAGATTCCACGCTTGACCAGCTTGGTCTCGAACACATCGAGGACGGCCTTGACGCGCTCCTCGGAGTTCGCCTCCATCAGGATCTTCTCGCCGGACCAGGCGATGGTGGCGCCGGTGCCCTTGAAGTCGTAGCGCTGCGAGAGCTCCTTGGCGGCCTGGTTGAGGGCGTTGTCGACCTCCTGCCGCTCGACCTTCGAGACGATGTCGAAACTGGAGTCGGCCATGTGCAGTGGCTCCTTGAAGTCGGTGGTGATCGCCCCGGAGGGCACGGCCGTACATCCCCGGCCCGCGCGGCAAAGCCTAGCCACCGCACCCACCCTCGGTGCTGATCAATCCGGTGGCGAAGCACCCCCGGTCATCAGGTATCGTTTACGTCGTTGCCAGGGAGCGCCGCCGAGAGGCGGAAAAATGGCAGCGATCATGGCGGTGTGCCCGAGTGGCCAAAGGGAGCAGACTGTAAATCTGCCGGCTCAGCCTACCCAGGTTCGAACCCTGGCGCCGCCACGCGATGTGAGACCCCCGTTTACTGCGGAAGCGCAGTGGGCGGGGGTCTTCTCGTACTCGCTCTGGCGGTCCGCCGTGCGGGCTGCGCCGGTGCGGGCCGCTGCCGCTCCGACCGCATCGTCGGGGTCCCCTGTTCGTTCACCTTGAGTGAAATGGACATCTGACATGCGGGGGAAAGTGGGCGGCGGGGTACTCATCGCCCTGCTCGGCGCCGGGATTCCGGCCCTGGTCGGGGCGGCGCTCCACACGGACGTGGGGGAGCCCTACCGGGAGACCCGGCTGTACTTCGGCACCGACCGGCCCGACGGCCGCGGGCCGGTCGACGAGAAGGAATTCATGCGGTTCCTGGACCGCGAGATCAGCCCTGCCTTCCCCGAGGGGCTGACCCTCCAGGACGGGTACGGGCAGTGGCGCGGGCAGGACGGCAAGGCCGTCCGGGAGGGCTCGTACGAGGTGGTGCTGCTGTACCCCGAGAAGGAGGCCGGCGAGCGCAGCGGGCGCATCGAGCGGATCCGTCAGGCGTACGAGGACCAGTACCAGCAGGACTCGGTCGGACGGTCCGACGACAAGCTGACCGCCGAATTCTGAGCGTGCGGGAGGGCGTGCGGGCCGGCCGACCGCGCATCAGCGTCAGTTGCCCGCAACGTCCTTGACCGCCACCGCGACCGGCGTCGAACCGGAGACCAGCTCCAGGGTCAGGCCGGCCGTCGCCGGGGTCTCGACCAGTTCCGCGAGCACCGCCGCCACGTCGTCGCGCGGGACGGACCCGCGGCCCGTCCGCACCTCCAGGCGGACCGAGCCCGTCCCCGCGTCGTCGAGCAGCGAGCCGGGGCGCAGCACCGTCCACTCCAGGCCCAGCCGGGTGCGGAGGTGTTCGTCGGCCTCGCCCTTCGCCCGGAGGTAGGCGTCGAAGACCTCGTCGCCCTCGTGCCGTGCGTCCGCGCCCATCGAAGAGACCATCAGGAAGCGCGGCACACCGGCGCGTTCGGCCGCGTCGGCGAACAGCACCGCCGCGCCCCGGTCCACGGTGTCCTTGCGCCCGATGCCGCTGCCCGGACCCGCGCCGGCGGCGAACACCGCCACCCCGGCGCCGTGCAGGATGCCCGCCACGTGCTCCACCGAGGCCGACTCCAGGTCGCACAGCACGGGTTCGGCGCCCGCCTCCCGGAGGTCGTCGCCCTGGGCCGGGTCGCGGATGATCCCCGCGACCTCGTACCCGCGCGCGGCGAGCAGTCGCTCCAGCCGCAGCGCGATCTGACCGTGTCCACCCGCGATGACGATGCGCATGTCCCGACCGTACGACGAGCCGGGCCGCCGCGCCCGCGAACGCCCGGCGAAGTTCAGGGACCGGGCTCCGTACGGCCCTGCCGGGGCAGGTCCAGGGCCACGGCGACGGCCGAGTCGCAGTACTCCCGTACGGCACTCGTACGGGCTACCACCCGCCCCCGGTGGATCACGATCCGGCTGTAGGCGAGGGAGAGCACGCCCGCGATCCGGTCTCCGCGTACGGCGAGCAGCTCCGCCGGGAAGCCGGCCTCCACCCGGACCTCCGGCAGCCCCATGGCCTCCCGGGCGGCGGTGCTGACCGACTGGTAGGCCTCGCCCGGCCGCAGCCCGCCCTGGGAGGCCAGCAGGTACGCGGCCTCCAGGGGGTCGCCGCGGCCGACCGGGTTCCCCGCGTCCCGCAGGGCCCCGCTGCCGGCCGTGACGCGCACCCCGGCGGCCCGCAGCAGGCGTACGGGGGCGGTGCGCAGGCCTCGGCGTTCCAGGGCCGCGCAGTCGCCCTGGGGCAGGCAGGTCACCCGTACCCCGGCCGCGGCCAGCTGGTCGGCGGCCCGGGCCGCCACGTCCAGCGGGAGCCGGGACAGGCCGCCGCAGGGGCCGATGCTGACGCCGGGGCGCAGCCCGCCGGCCATCGCCGCGAGCCGGGCCAGGCGGCCGGGGTCGTCACCGTCCGTGTGCAGGTCCACCGGGCAGCCGTGCTCGTCGGCGAGTCCCAGGACGGCTTCGAGGAAGCCGGTCGGGTCCGGGTCCAGGTCCGGGCAGCCGCCGATCACGGACGCACCCATCTTGACCGCGTCCCGCAGCATGGCCAGCCCGTCGGAGCCGGCCACCCCGGTCAGCAGCCGGGGCACGGCCACGGTGGTCAGGTCGGTGAGCCCGCGCAGCGAGCGGCGGGCCTGGAGCACGGCTTCCATCGGCCCGAGGCCGTGCACGTCGCCGATCCGGACGTGGGAGCGCACGGCGGTGGCCCCGTGGCCGAGCTGGAGCAGGGCGGCTTCGGTGGCCCGGCGCTGGACCTCGTCGGGCGTGTACGAGACGGGCCCCTCGCCGTCGGCGGTCAGGGCGGTGTCCCCGTGGGCGTGGGGCTCGGCGGGGGCGGGCAGCAGCAGGTACCCGCCGAGGTCCACCCGGGACAGGGCGGGGGCGGGCAGGCTGCCCGCGGTGCCGACGGCCTGGATCCGGCCGCCGCTGAGGCGGACGTCCACGGTCCGGCCGTCGGTGAGGCGTGCCCCGGCGAGCAGCAGGGTGGTGGCCTCGGCGGCGGCGTGGCCGGGGCCGGGGGAGTGGCCGGCGCCGTGGGCGTGGCCGTGGTCCGGGGAGTGGCCGGCGCCGTGGGCGTTGGCGTGGCCGTGGTCCGGGGAGGGGCCCGGGGAGTGGCCGAGGGAGGGGCCGCGGTCGTGATCGGGGAGGTGGCTCCGGCTGCGGGAGGGGCTCGGTGAAGGGCCCTGCGAGGGGCTCTGGGCGGGGCCGTGTGCGGGTCCTTGTCCTGCGGCCTCGCCGCGGCCGCTGCGCGGGGACTGGAACGGCTGCTGCGGCTGGCTGTCGGACATCGCGCTCCTGCGGTGGCTCGGGCGGTCCTGGGCCGTGGCCGCGGCCCGCGGCCCAAGATCACGCAGCGTGCTCAGAGCCTAGGGCGCGGCGCACCCCGCTTCACGGAAGAGCGCAATAGTCGTACCGGTGTGGTGCCCGTGCGCCGCAGCGCACCGGCGCGCGCTCCGGCGAGGCCGGCCGGGCGCGCGCGGGCCCCGTACGCGTGTGATGACGTGTGAGCCCGCACACAATCCGTGCCCGAAGTGACGTGTGGGCCCTCTGCGGGGTGATCGAGAAAGGGGTCCGGACCACCTCGGAGGCCTGCTCCCGCAAAGGATTTGGGCGATCGGCGGGCAACCGTGTAATGTCTTCATCGCTCGCCCCAATAGCTCAGTCGGTAGAGCGTCTCCATGGTAAGGAGAAGGTCTGCGGTTCGATTCCGCATTGGGGCTCTGGTGAGAGAGGTTCCCCACCCTCGGGTGGGGTTCCGATCACATCAAAGCGGCGTAGCTCAGTCGGTAGAGCAAGCGGCTCATAATCGCTGTGTCACCGGTTCAAGTCCGGTCGCCGCTACACACAGTAGCCGATTGCGGGGTCGGTCTCCCGATCGGCTACTCTTTTATGCGTTCATCCGTCCCATAGTCCGTCAAGGAGCACTCACGTGGCTGCCACCGACGTCCGCCCGAAGATCACGCTGGCCTGCGTGGAGTGCAAGGAGCGGAACTACATCACCAAGAAGAACCGGCGTAACAACCCGGACCGCATGGAGATGAAGAAGCACTGCCCGCGCTGCAACTCGCACACCGCGCACCGCGAGACCCGCTGATCCTGGCGAAGTCTCAATAACAGGCACCGTCATGAGGTCGTCCCCTTCTTTGGGGGGCGGCCTCGTGTCGTTTCCGCAGGTATCGGCGGGCGGGTGCTCGTGGCCGCACCGTCTTTGTGTATTTCGTGTCCCTTCATCAGGAGGTAGTGAGTCATGGCTCTCGACCAGTCCTTCGTGGGGCGGAGTTACCCCCCCACCGATCCGTACGAGGTCGGCCGGGAGAAGATCCGCGAATTCGCGGTCGCCGTGGGTGACGCCAATCCCGTGTACACCGACCCCGAAGCCGCCAAGGGGTACGGCTACCCCGATGTGATCGCGCCCCCGACTTTCGTGTTCGCGATCACATTCGCGGCGGCCGGCCAGGTCGTCCAGGACCCGCAGCTGGGGCTGGACTACAGCCGCGTCGTGCACGGCGACCAGAAGTTCGCGTACTCGCGCCCCGTACGGGCCGGTGACCGGCTGACCGTGACCTCCACCATCGAGGCCGTGAAGTCCCTCGCGGGCAACGACATCATCGACATCCGCGGCGAGGTCCACGACGAGACCGGCGAGCACGTGGTGACGGCGTGGACGAAGCTCGTCTCCCGCGCCCCCGAGGAGGCCTGACATGGCAGCGCAGATCCAGTACGCGGACGTGGAGGTCGGCACCGAGCTGCCCGCGGCGTCCTTCCCCGTGACACGCGCCACGCTGGTCCGCTACGCCGGCGCCTCGGGTGACTTCAACCCGATCCACTGGAACGAGGAGTTCGCCAAGGAGGTCGGGCTGCCGGACGTGATCGCGCACGGCATGTTCACGATGGCCGAGGCGATCCGGGTGGTCACCGACTGGGCCGGCGACCCGGGCGCGGTGGTCGAGTACGGCGTGCGCTTCACCAAGCCGGTCGTGGTGCCGAACGACGACCGGGGCGGCCTGATCGAGGTCACGGCCAAGGTCGCGGCCAAGCTGGAGGACAACCGCGTCCGCGTCGACCTGACGGCGATGAGCGCCGGCCAGAAGGTGCTGGGCATGTCCCGCGCGGTGGTCGAACTCGCCTGACCGCGACGCGGCAGGAGGGCGGCAAAGACGGCGACGGGGGCTCCGGGAGTGAGGGAGCCCCCGTCCCGCGCCTCCGCCCGTGGATGGCGCCCCCACCCCCCCTTGCGTAGTTAGTGATTACGCACTAACTTAACTGTCATGGCAAGGATGAGCGCGGAGGAGCGGCGCGAGAGCGTCGTCAGGGCGGCAGTGCACGAGTTCGCCCGCGGAGGATACCACGGGACCTCCACCGAGGCGATCGCCAAGCGGGTGGGCGTGTCCCAGCCGTACCTCTTCCGGCTCTTCCCGAACAAGCCGGCCATCTTCCTCGCCGCCGCCGAGCGCTGCCTGCGCGAGACCCGCGAGGTGATGGCAGCCGCCGGCGAGGGCCTGCACGGTGAAGAGGCCACGCGGGCCATGGCGAACGCCTACACCCGCCTCATCTCCGAGGACCCCGACAAGCTGCAGATGCAGCTCCAGATGTACGTCACCGTCGCCGCGGCCGAGGCGGCCGGGGACCGCGAACTCGGCGAGCTCGTCCGCAAGGGCTGGATGGAGCTCTGGGACACGGTCCGCGTGCCGTTCGGCGGGGACGCGAACGAGACGACGACCTTCATGGCGTACGGAATGCTGATCAACACCCTCGCCGCCATGGGATTTCCGCCCGAACACCGGGTCTGGGAGGGGCTGTACCCGACGGCCCGAGCCAAGGGCCGCCCGGAAGAGTGAGGACCCGCCGCCTGTCCGGCGGATCACTCATGCCCACGAAAGTTAGTCAGCGATAACTAACAACCCTCAGGGGGAATCGTGAACACGCAAGACAAGGACACCAAGCTCCGCGGGCCCGCCGTCTGGGCCCTCGTACTGACCGGCGTCGCCAGCTTCATGGCCGCCCTCGACAACCTCGTCGTCACCACCGCCCTCCCCGCCATCCGCGAGGACCTCGGCGGCCGGCTCGAGGACCTGGAGTGGACGGTGAACGCCTACACGCTCACCTTCGCCGTCCTCCTCATGTTCGGCGCCGCCCTCGGCGACCGGTTCGGGCGCCGCCGGCTGTTCGTCATCGGCCTCGCGATATTCACCGGCGCCTCCGGTGCGGCCGCCCTCTCGCCCGGCATCGACGCGCTCATCGCCGCCCGCGCCGTCCAGGGCGTCGGCGCCGCGATCATGATGCCGCTCACCCTGACCCTCCTCACCGCCGCGGTCCCCGCCGCCCGCCGCGGCATGGCCCTCGGCATCTACGGAGCCGTCACCGGCCTCGCCGTCGCCAGCGGCCCCCTCATCGGCGGCAGCCTCACCGAGCACATCTCCTGGCAGTGGATCTTCTGGCTGAACGTGCCCATAGGCCTGGCCCTGATCCCGCTCGCCCGCCTGCGCCTCGCCGAGTCCACCGCCCCCGGCTCGCGCCTCGACCTCCCCGGCACCCTGCTCATCAGCGGCGGCCTCTTCGGCATCGTCTACGCCCTGGTCAACGCCAATGCCGAGGGCTGGACCAGCGCCCCCGTGCTCATCGGCCTGATCGCCGGAACCGCGCTCGTCGGCGGCTTCGTCCACCACGGCATCCGCAGCACGAACCCGATGCTCCCCATGCGGCTCTTCCGGAGCCGGGGCTTCCTGGGGATCAACGCGGCCAGCCTGCTGATGTTCCTCGGCATGTTCGGCTCGATCTTCCTGCTCAGCCAGTTCCTCCAGGGCGTCGCCGGCTACTCGCCCACCGAGGCGGGCCTGCGCATGCTCCCCTGGACCGGCATGCCGATGATCGTCGCGCCGATCTCGGGGATCCTCTCCGACCGGATCGGCGGCCGCCCCGTCATCGCCACCGGGCTCGCGCTCCAGGCCCTCGGACTCGGCTGGTTCGCGACGATCCTGAGCGCGGACGTCTCGTACGCCGCCCAGCTTCCGGCGCTGATCATCAGCGGCATCGGCATGGGGATGTACTTCGCCCCCGCCTCCAACGTCCTGATGTCCACCGTCACCACCGCCGACCAGGGCAAGGCGTCGGGCACCAACACCGCCCTGCGCGAGGTTGGCGGAGCCCTCGGCGTGGCCGTCCTCGCCTCGGTCTTCGCCGCCCAGGGCGGCTACGAGTCCCCGCAGGCCTTCACCGACGGCACCGTCCCCGCCCTGTGGATCGGCGCCGTCGCGGTCGCCCTGGCCGCCGCGTTCGCCCTGCTGCTCCCCGGCCGGCAAAAGCACTCCGGCGCTGCCGCCGACGCCCCCGCGACGCCGGAGCACGCCAAGGTCCCCGCAGCCCGCTGACCCGTCCCACACCCGCCCCAGAGCCAGAAGGAGTGACCGCCATGCCCGACATCCCCTGGTCGACCCCCACCCGGGCGGCCCCCGACGCCGAGGTCTACGTGATGGCCTCCCGCTTCGAGACCGCCACCCTCGCCGGAGCCCTCCGCTTCCTCCTCAAGGCCCCCGGCATCATCGGCCAGATCCGCAAGGCCCCCGGCGCGCACGGCGTCGCCCTCCGGGCCCGCGTCTTCGGCCGCACCTTCCTCACCCTCTCCGCCTGGGAGGACCGCGAGGCGCTCCACCGGTTCGCCCGCAGCGAGCCGCACCGCTCCAGCTCCCGGGCGGCCGCCGCCTTCATGAAGGAATCCGCCTTCACCTTCTGGACCGTACGGGCCCGCGAGCTCCCCATCGGCTGGGCCGAGGCGGAGCGCCGTCTGGCCGAGCAGCGCACCGCCTACTGAGTCACGGTCCGTGGCCCCGCCGGGACGCGAGGGGCACGGACCGTACTCTTGTCCACGTGCAGGAACTCCACGACGCCCCCCTCGCCCCGCTGACCACCTTCCGCCTCGGTGGCCCCGCCGCCCGTCTGGTCACCGCGACCACCGACGACGAGGTGGTCGCCGTCGTCCGAGCCGCGGACGAGAGCGGAACCCCGCTCCTGATCATCGGCGGCGGCAGCAATCTGGTCATCGGCGACCAGGGGTTCGACGGCACCGCCCTGCGCATCGCGACCACCGGCTTCACCCTGACGGGCACCACCCTGGAGCTCGCCGCCGGCGAGAACTGGAGCGAGGCCGTCGCCCGCGCCGTCGAGGCCGGTCTCGCGGGCATCGAGTGCCTCGCCGGAATCCCCGGCTCGGCCGGCGCGACCCCGATCCAGAACGTCGGGGCGTACGGCCAGGAGGTCTGCGACACCATCACCGAGGTCGTCGCCTACGACCGCACCCGCCGCGAGACGGTCACGCTGACCGCCGCCGAGTGCGCGTTCTCGTACCGCGACAGCCTCTTCAAGCACCAGCCCGAGCGGTACGTCGTCCTGCGCGTGCGCTTCGCCCTGGAGGACGCCGGCGGTCTCTCCGCGCCGGTCAAGTACCCCGAGACCGCCCGCGCCCTCGGCGTCGGGGCCGGCGACCGGGTCCCCGCCGCCACCGTCCGCGAGACCGTGCTGCGGCTGCGCGCCGGCAAGGGCATGGTCCTCGACCCGGCCGACCACGACACCTGGTCGGCAGGCTCCTTCTTCCACAACCCGATCCTGACCGACGAGGCCTACGCCGCCTTCCTCGCCCGCGCCCAGGACCGCCTCGGCCCCGACACCGCCCCGCCCGCCTACCCCGCCGGCGAGGGCCGTACGAAGACCAGCGCGGCCTGGCTGATCGACAAGGCCGGCTTCACCAAGGGCTACGGCGCCGGCCCCGCGCGGATCTCCACCAAGCACACCCTCGCGCTCACCAACCGCGGCGAGGCCACCACCGAGGACCTCCTCGCCCTGGCCCGCGAGGTCGTCGCGGGCGTCCACGCGGCCTTCGGCGTCACCCTGGTCAACGAGCCGGTGACGGTCGGCGTCAGCATCTGAGGAGTCCCGGCCGCCCATGCTCTGTCCGCTGCACGGGGCCGGTACGGACCCCACCCGCCTCGTGGGCCGCACGCTCAGCAGAGTCGTCGCGTCCTGGCACATCAGCGACGGCGAACGCTCCGAGGCGCCCCTCGACGTCTGGCTGATCGACAGCCTCGGCGACTGCATCCGCATCACCACGGGGTCCGACCAGTGCCTCATCGTCGAGTCCGCGGCGCCGCACGAGCCGTACGACATGGGGGAATGGGGCCGCATCGAGGTCGGCGAGGACCTCGGCGACCACCCCTTCCTGCGGCACCTCGGCGAGACCGTCGCCTCGGTCGCCGAGTTCGCGCTGCCCGAGCAGGGCCGCACCCACCTGGAGATCGGCTTCCAGGGCGGGCACCGGGTGCGGGCCGACTGTTACGAGGGGGACCTGCGGCTCACCCGGTGAGCCAGTGGTCGATCCCGGCGAGCAGCTTCTCCTGTACGTCGGCGGGCGCGGCCGAACCGCGCACCGACTGCCGGGCCAGCTCGGCCAGCTCCGGGTCCGTGAACGCGTGGTGGCGGCGGGCGATCTCGTACTGCGCGGCCAGCCGGGATCCGAACAGCAGCGGGTCGTCGGCGCCCAGCGCCATCGGCACCCCGGCCTCGAAGAGGGTGCGCAGCGGGACGTCCTCGGGCCGCTCGTAGACCCCCAGGGCCACGTTGGAGGCCGGGCACACCTCGCAGGTGATCTGCCGGTCGGCGAGCCGCTTGAGCAGGCGCGGATCCTCCGCCGCCCGGACGCCGTGCCCGATGCGGGAGGCGTGCAGATCGTCGAGGCAGTCGCGCACGGAGGACGGGCCGGTCAGCTCGCCGCCGTGCGGGGCGGCCAGCAGGCCGCCCTCCCGGGCGATGGCGAAGGCCCGGTCGAAGTCGCGGGCCATGCCGCGGCGCTCGTCATTGGACAGGCCGAAGCCGACGATTCCGCGGTCGGCGTAGCGGACGGCGAGCCGGGCGAGGGTCCGTGCGTCGAGCGGGTGCTTCATGCGGTTCGCGGCGATGAGGACGCGCATCCCGAGCCCCGTCTCGCGGGACGCGGTGTCGACGGCGTCGAGGATGATCTCGACGGCCGGGATCATCCCGCCGAGGAGCGGGGCGTAGGAGGTGGGATCCACCTGGATCTCCAGCCAGCCGCTGCCGTCCCGTACGTCCTCCTCCGCCGCCTCGCGGACCAGGCGGCGGATGTCGTCGGGCTCGCGCAGACAGGACCGGGCTGCGTCGTAGAGCCGCTGGAAGCGGAACCAGCCGCGCTCGTCGGTGGCACGGAGTTTGGGCGGCTCGCCGGCGGTCAGGGCGTCCGGGAGCCGGACGCCGTACTTGTCGGCGAGCTCCAGGAGGGTCGATGGGCGCATCGAGCCGGTGAAGTGCAGGTGCAGGTGTGCCTTCGGCAGAAGCGTGAGATCGCGTGCTTGCTCCATCTGGTGATCCTGCCGTACCGCCGCGCTCGGCGGGAGGGGGTTTTACCTTTCGGGGGCTTGCCCGTACGCGTGAGCGGGGTGCGGCTTCACCACCGGGCCCCGCTCACGCGTAGCGGCGGGGCCGGGACCGCCCTCGGCGATCCCGGCCCCGCCGGCGTCGTCAGGCCTAGGCCTTGGCCTCTGCCAGGAGCTTCTGGACTCGGGAGATGCCCTCGACCAGGTCCTCGTCGCCCAGGGCGTAGGACAGGCGCAGGTAGCCCGGGGTGCCGAAGGCCTCGCCGGGGACGACCGCGACCTCGACCTCGTCCAGGATCAGGGCGGCGAGCTCGACGGAGGTCTGCGGGCGCTTGCCGCGGATCTCCTTGCCGAGGAGCTGCTTGACCGACGGGTACGCGTAGAACGCGCCTTCGGGGGTCGGGCAGACGACGCCCTCGATCTCGTTCAGCATCCGCACGATCGTCTGGCGCCGCCGGTCGAAGGCGGTGCGCATCTCGTGGACCGCGTCCAGGTTGCCGGAGACGGCGGCCAGCGCCGCGACCTGGGCCACGTTGGAGACGTTGGAGGTGGCGTGCGACTGGAGGTTGGTCGCGGCCTTGACCACGTCCTTGGGGCCGATGATCCAGCCCACCCGCCAGCCGGTCATCGCGTACGTCTTCGCGACGCCGTTGACGACGATGCAGCGGTCGGCCAGCTCGGGGACGATCGCCGGGAGCGAGACGAACTTCGCGTCGCCGTACACGAGGTGCTCGTAGATCTCGTCGGTCAGGACCCACAGGCCCTTCTCGGCGGCCCAGCGGCCGATCGCCTCGGCGTCGGCCTCGCTGTAGACGGCGCCGGTCGGGTTCGACGGGGAGACGAACAGGACGACCTTGGTGCGCTCGGTGCGCGCGGCCTCCAGCTGCTCGACGGAGACCCGGTAGCCGGTGGTCTCGTCGGCGACGACCTCGACCGGGACACCGCCGGCGAGACGGATGGACTCCGGGTAGGTGGTCCAGTACGGAGCCGGGACGATGACCTCGTCGCCCGGGTCCAGGATCGCCGCGAAGGCCTCGTAGATCGCCTGCTTGCCGCCGTTGGTCACCAGCACCTGCGACGCGTCGACCTCGTAGCCGGAGTCGCGCAGGGTCTTGGCGGCGATCGCGGCCTTGAGCTCGGGCAGACCGCCGGCCGGCGTGTAGCGGTGGTACTTGGGGGTGCGGCAGGCCTCGACCGCCGCCTCGACGATGTAGTCCGGGGTCGGGAAGTCGGGCTCGCCCGCGCCGAAGCCGATCACCGGGCGCCCGGCGGCCTTGAGGGCCTTGGCCTTGGCGTCCACGGCGAGGGTGGCGGACTCGGAAATGGCGCCGATACGGGCGGACACCCGGCGCTCGGAAGAAGGCGTTGCAGAGGTCATGCGAGCAATCGTCCCAGACGGCAAACAGGTGCCGCACAACGTTTCAGTCACCGGACCGCGGGACGGCACCGGGTCGCCTCGACGGTGTGCGGGCGGGGTCCTGTTCGACGTCAGGGCGCGGTTCACGTACACTCACCTGTCGTTGGCCCTCGCCGACCGGCCCAAAGCGTGAGCACTCCGTGCACTCGCTCGGATGCGGTAGGTTGGGGGACGCAAAGGGTCGTAGCTCAATTGGTAGAGCACTGGTCTCCAAAACCAGCGGTTGGGGGTTCGAGTCCCTCCGGCCCTGCTCCACACTCCTTCTCGGATGTGTGTGCGCAGGTACGTACTTTGATGCAACGCCGTGCGGCGCAACCGGGCGCGGTACGGCCACGACCCGGATTCAGGTGAGAGACGTGACGGACGCCCTGGGCTCCATCGACATGCCTGACGCCGAGGACGAGACCCGCGAGAAGAAGGCCCGCAAGGGCGGCAAGCGCGGCAAGAAGGGTCCTCTGGGCCGGCTCGCGCTGTTCTACCGCCAGATTGTCGCGGAACTCCGCAAGGTCGTTTGGCCCACTCGCAACCAGCTCACGACGTACACCACCGTGGTGATTGTCTTCGTGGTCATCATGATCGGTCTGGTGACCGTGATTGACTATGGGTTCCAGGAAGCCATCAAGTTCGTCTTCGGCTGATCCCCGCGGAGGGCGGCGCCTTGATGGGTGCCGCCCGTTTTCGCATGTTCCACCACCTTTTGTATCCAGGAAGAAGCAGCCACCGTGTCTGACCCGAACCTGAACGCGAGCCACGACTCCGTCGAGTCCGTCGAGGACGAGCTCGACATCGTCGAGGCGGCAGACGCTGTGGACCCCGACGAGGCCGAGCTCGCCGACGTTGACGCGGGTGGCGCCGCCGAAGAGGCCGCGCTGCACGTCCAGGATGAGGACGAGGTCGACGCCGAGATCGAGGACGACGCCGAGGTCGAGGCGGCTGCCGACGACGCCGGGGAAGAGGCCGAGGTCGAGGCCGAGGCCGGCGAGGAGGCCGAAGAGGCCGCCGAGGAAGCCGAGCCCGTCGACCCCATCCAGGCCCTGCGCGACGAGCTGCGCCTCCTGCCCGGCGAGTGGTACGTGATCCACACCTACGCCGGCTACGAGAAGCGCGTGAAGGCCAACCTGGAGCAGCGCGCCGTCTCGCTGAACGTCGAGGAGTTCATCTACCAGGCCGAGGTGCCCGAGGAAGAGATCGTCCAGATCAAGAACGGCGAGCGCAAGAACGTCCGGCAGAACAAGCTGCCCGGTTACGTTCTCGTCCGCATGGATCTGACGAACGAGTCCTGGGGCGTCGTCCGCAACACGCCTGGTGTCACCGGCTTCGTCGGCAACGCGTACGACCCGTACCCGCTGACCCTGGACGAGATCGTCAAGATGCTCGCCCCGGAGGCGCAGGAGAAGGCCGCCAAGGCCGCCGCGGAAGAGGCCGGCCTGCCCGCGCCCGCCGTCAAGCGCACCATCGAGGTCCTGGACTTCGAGGTCGGCGACTCGGTCACCGTCACCGACGGTCCGTTCGCCACGCTCCAGGCGACGATCAACGAGATCAACCCGGACTCGAAGAAGGTCAAGGGCCTCGTCGAGATCTTCGGCCGCGAGACCCCGGTCGAGCTCAGCTTCGACCAGATCCAGAAGAACTGATCTTCTGCGCGAAAGCTTCCGGACAGGTCAGATCGCCCCGCAAAGGGCGGTCTGACCTGCTCGGTTTTTAGCCCCGCACCGATACCCGTTATCGTGGTGCGGTATGCCTCCATCCGGATGACCGGATCGGCGGCTGAAAACTCTCACTAGGACCCGGAGAGAGCAATGCCTCCCAAGAAGAAGAAGGTCACGGGGCTTATCAAGCTCCAGATCAAGGCCGGTGCGGCCAACCCGGCTCCGCCGGTCGGCCCCGCGCTCGGTCAGCACGGCGTCAACATCATGGAGTTCTGCAAGGCCTACAACGCCGCGACCGAGTCGCAGCGTGGCATGGTCGTGCCGGTGGAGATCACGGTCTACGAGGACCGCTCCTTCACCTTCATCACCAAGACTCCGCCGGCCGCGCGCCTCATCCTGAAGCACGCGGGCGTGGAGAAGGGCTCCGGCGAGCCCCACAAGACCAAGGTCGCCAAGCTCACGGCTGCCCAGGTCAAGGAGATCGCCGAGCTGAAGATGCCCGACCTGAACGCCAACGACATCGACGCCGCCGTGAAGATCATTTCCGGCACCGCGCGTTCGATGGGCATCACCGTCGAAGGCTGATCCAGCCCCCTCCAGCACCACCAGTGGTAGGACCAAGCGCTGGTCCGCACCACGACTCCACGCCTGAAGACACAACACAGGAGCAGAAGTGAAGCGCAGCAAGACTCTCCGCGCTGCGGACGCCAAGGTCGACCGGGAGAAGCTGTACGCCCCGCTCGAGGCCGTCCGTCTCGCCAAGGAGACCTCCACGACCAAGTTCGACGGTACCGTCGAGGTCGCCTTCCGCCTGGGCGTTGACCCGCGCAAGGCCGACCAGATGGTCCGCGGCACCGTGAACCTCCCGCACGGCACCGGTAAGACCGCCCGGGTCCTGGTCTTCGCGACCGGTGACCGTGCTGCGGCCGCGGAAGCCGCCGGCGCCGACATCGTCGGCGACGACGAGCTGATCAACGAGATCGCCAAGGGCAACCGCCTGAACGAGTTCGACGCGGTTGTCGCCACTCCGGACCTCATGGGCAAGGTCGGCCGCCTCGGCCGCGTGCTCGGTCCCCGTGGCCTGATGCCGAACCCGAAGACCGGCACCGTCACCATGGACGTCGCCAAGGCTGTCACCGAGATCAAGGGTGGCAAGATCGAGTTCCGCGTCGACAAGCACTCGAACCTGCACTTCATCATCGGCAAGGTCTCCTTCTCCGATGACAAGCTGGTCGAGAACTACGGCGCCGCTCTGGACGAGATCCTGCGTCTGAAGCCGTCCGCCGCGAAGGGCCGCTACATCAAGAAGGCCGCCCTGAGCACCACCATGGGCCCCGGCATCCAGCTGGACCCGAACCGCACCCGGAACCTCCTCGTCGAGGAAGACCCGGCTGCTGTCTGAGCCTGACGGCTCACCGAGTGGCTGAACGGGCCCCTCGCCTCCCTTCACGGGTGGGCGGGGGGCCCGTTTTTCGTGTGCTGTGCGAACCCTGTGCGATTACTGTCAGTCGTCCGACGTACTGTCGCTCCTGACGAGAACGTCATCACCAGGGGGAACGAATGAACGTGTACCGCAAGAGAACCGTGGGGGCCGTCCTGGCCGCCGTCCTGCTCGCCGGCGGCGCCACGGCGTGCGAGGAAGGCAAGAAGGACACCGGAGCCGCATCCAGCCCCTCCAAGGCCGCGGAGAAGCCGGCGGAGGTCCAGCCGGCCGCCTTCCTGCAGAAGACGAAGCAGAAGTCGCAGGAGATCACCTCGCTCCGGTACGCCATGACCGGCGACGCCGCGGGGGAGAAGGTCAACGGCGAGGTCTCCATGCGGCTCAAGCCGACCGTGGCCATGGCGATGACCCTGGACTCGCCCGAGAAGCCGGGGGAGAAGGCCGAGATCCGCCTGATCGACGGTGCCATGTACATGGGCTCCGAGGGCAAATACCTGAAGTTCGACCTCAAGACCCTGGCCCCGGACCAGGCCAAGCAGCTGGACTCGCTCGGCACGGCCCAGCAGGGCCAGAACCCGGGCGACGCGGCCGAGAGCCTGAGCACCTCGAAGGACCTCAAGACGGTCGGCGAGGAGACCCTCGACGGCCAGAAGACGACGCACCTCGCCGGCACCGTGACGCTCGACGAGCTCCGGGCCGCCAGCGCCGCCTCCGCGCCCGAGTCCAAGGAGCGCCAGGAGAAGAACGTCAAGGCGCTCGAGTCCGAGGGCATCAAGAGCCTGACCATGGACATCTGGATCGACGAGGCCGGCCAGGCCAAGCAGATCCGCACCCGGGGCGCCGGCACCTCCGGCCCGATGGACATCACCATCAAGTTCCTGGACGTCAACAAGCCGGTCGAGATCGCCGCCCCGCCGGCCGACCAGGTCATCGACCTGGCCGAGATGCTGAAGGAATCGGGCGAGGGCACCGCCTGACCGGCGCCGCGGCACAGCAGTACGGAAACACGCACATGGGGGAGAACGAATGAACAAGGCTGTCCTGACCCGGGCCGGTGTCGCAGCGGCGGGGGCCGCACTGCTCGCGGGCGGTCTCACGGCCTGCGGGGGCGACACGGCCGGTGCGGGTGACGGCAAGGCCACGGGGGCCAAGGCGCCGACGCCCGTGGAGGTGGTGAAGGACTCGTACCTGAAGACCGTGCCGGCCAAGTTCGCCACGATGGACATGTCCGTCACCGGCAGCGACGGCAAGACGGAGCAGATCACGGGGACGAAGGGCTGGTACCCGGCCGCCACCGGCATCAAGGACCAGACCGGGGGCGCGGGCGATCAGATCCTGATCGGCGACGACATCTACACCCACAGCGACAAGCCCGTGCAGGGCAAGTCCTGGATGAAGATGAACCTCAACAAGGACGGCAAGCCCCGCTACCGCCTCAACGACGACCCGGCCGAGTACCTCGCGCTGCTCCTGGGCCAGGACAAGCTCACGCTCGTCGGCACGGAGCAGCCCGACGGCGTCGAGGCCCGGCACTTCAAGGGCAGCTTCACCCAGGCGGACCTCCTCAAGGCGGACGAGACCACCAAGGTGATGGAGGAGGCGAACCGGCAGTACCTCCGCGAGGCGGTGAAGGACGTCACGAGCCTCGAAGTGGACTTGTGGATCGGCAACGACGGCTACCCCGTCCGCGTCGACACCGTGCGGACGATCGACAACGGCACCACGAAGGTGTCGGCGAAGTTCTCCGGCTACGGCACGGCCCAGCCGGTCGTCGCACCGCCCGCGGACCAGGTGGCCGACTTCGACGAGGTCATGAAGGGCATCGACGAGAGCCTCAAGGACAGCCAGCGGAAGCTGGACGAGGCCGACCAGACGCTCAAGGACGCCGGACTGGGCGGCCTGAAGCGTTCCTGACCCGCTGGCCCGAAGCGATTCCGAGCCCTCCCGGGGTGCCCCTCAGGGGCGATTTGCCTTGGGTCGACCGCTTCACGTACGCTTCCCCAGAAGCCAAAGACCGCTGGTCGTTGCCGTGCCCGCAAGGGGGCGGTGGCCGAAGGATCCGCTGACGCGGACGTCCTGCGCAGGTGTTCGTGGAGAAGCTCCCGGAGTGATTCGGTCGAGCTTACGCCCCGTGCGCTTGCGCCGGGGCGTTTCGTTTTGTTCAGCCCCTTCTGAGCGGTCCTCATCACCCGGAAGGAGGCCGACGCTCTATGGCAAGGCCCGACAAGGCTGCCGCGGTAGCCGAGCTCACGGACCAGTTCCAGAGCTCGAACGCCGCCGTGCTGACCGAGTACCGGGGTCTCACCGTTGCGCAGCTCAAGACGCTGCGTCGTTCGCTCGGTGAGAACGCCCAGTACGCCGTGGTGAAGAACACGCTGACCAAGATTGCGGCCAACCAGGCCGGGATCACCGCGCTGGACGAGCACTTCGCTGGTCCGACCGCGGTCGCCTTCATCACCGGTGACCCGGTGGAGTCGGCGAAGAGCCTGCGTGACTTCGCCAAGGAAAACCCGAATCTCATCATCAAGGCGGGTGTCCTTGATGGCAAGGCGCTCACCGCCGATGAGATCAAGAAGCTTGCGGACCTCGAGTCCCGCGAGGTTCTGCTCAGCAAGCTGGCCGGCGCGTTCAAGGGCAAGCAGTCTCAGGCTGCCTCGCTCTTCCAGGCGCTGCCGTCGAAGTTCGTCCGCACCGCGGAAGCGCTTCGCGTCAAGCTCGCCGAGCAGGGCGGTGCCGAGTAATTCGGCTCGCGCACTGATCCGCGCCGCCTAGCGCGCGGGTCGTAGCGGGCCGTTACGCCCGCCTCTCTATACATCCGGCACCTGCCGAATTAGTGGAAGGATCGCCCATCATGGCGAAGCTCTCTCAGGACGACCTCCTCGCCCAGTTCGAGGAGATGACCCTCATCGAGCTCTCCGAGTTCGTGAAGGCCTTCGAGGAGAAGTTCGACGTCACCGCCGCCGCGGCCGTCGCCGTTGCCGGTCCGGCCGGCCCGGGCGCCGTTGCCGAGGCCGAGGACGAGAAGGACGAGTTCGACGTCATCCTCACCGGTGCCGGCGACAAGAAGATCCAGGTCATCAAGGTCGTGCGCGAGCTGACCTCCCTGGGTCTGAAGGAGGCCAAGGACCTCGTGGACGGCGCTCCGAAGCCGGTCCTCGAGAAGGTCGCCAAGGACGCCGCCGAGAAGGCCGCCGAGGCCCTCAAGGGCGCCGGTGCGGCCGTCGAGGTCAAGTAACACCTCTGAGGCCCTCCTGAGGCCTCAACCAAGGGCGATCACCCGTAAGGGTGGTCGCCCTTTGGCGTACCGGCAGTGCCTGACTTGCCCTGGTCTCGTTGGGGAGTAGGGTGATCATCGTTGCCTCGAAGCAGGGTCCGGAGATGATCCGCTCGGAGCAGGGGGCCTTGACGAACGGGACGCGGCGCGCAATTCTCAGTCCCGTCGCCAGCTCGAATCGGCTCGATCCCATGCGATCCGACCCGATCCGAGATCCGAGGTATGGATCGGCTACGAAGAGGGCAGTACTCATACGCGCTCTGTGTGCGGGAGCCGTTGAGTTGGACGCAGTGTTGTTGATGTGAAGAGACGTGGGGAAGGCCTGTTGCCGGTTTCCGGAAACCTGGTCTGGACATCAGTGAGCCAAGTGGCTACACTGACCCTTTGCGCTGCCTGTTAGCTGTCCCCTGCCCGTCGCCAGGGGCATGCCCACGCTCGAGCACACTTGATTGATACGCCCTGACCTGGTCTTTCGGCCAGTTCAGGAGGGGTCTGTCTTCTGTGTCGGCTGGGACCGGTACGCGCGTAGTGAGTCCGAGCCCTCGGAAGGACCCCCTCTTGGCCGCCTCGCGCAACGCCTCGACCAATACGAACAACGGTGCCAGCACCGCCCCGCTGCGCATCTCCTTTGCAAAGATCAAGGAGCCCCTCGAGGTTCCGAACCTCCTGGCGCTGCAGACCGAGAGCTTTGACTGGCTGCTCGGCAACGCTGCCTGGAAGGCTCGCGTCGAGTCGGCGCTTGAGAGTGGACAGGACGTCCCCACCAAGTCCGGTCTGGAAGAGATCTTCGAGGAGATCTCGCCGATCGAGGACTTCTCCGGGTCGATGTCGCTGACCTTCCGCGACCACCGTTTCGAGCCGGCGAAGAACTCTGTCGACGAGTGCAAGGAGCGCGACTTCACGTACGCGGCTCCGCTGTTCGTCACTGCCGAGTTCACGAACAACGAGACCGGAGAGATCAAGTCTCAGACGGTCTTCATGGGCGACTTCCCGCTCATGACCAACAAGGGCACCTTCGTCATCAACGGCACCGAGCGTGTCGTCGTGTCGCAGCTTGTCCGCTCCCCCGGTGTCTACTTCGACTCCTCCATCGACAAGACGTCCGACAAGGACATCTTCTCCGCCAAGATCATCCCGTCTCGGGGTGCCTGGCTGGAGATGGAGGTCGACAAGCGCGACATGGTCGGTGTCCGCATCGACCGCAAGCGCAAGCAGTCCGTCACCGTCCTCCTGAAGGCTCTCGGCTGGACCACCGAGCAGATCCTCGAGGAGTTCGGCGAGTACGAGTCCATGCGCGCCACCCTGGAGAAGGACCACACCCAGGGTCAGGACGACGCGCTGCTCGACATCTACCGCAAGCTGCGCCCGGGCGAACCGCCGACCCGCGAGGCCGCTCAGACGCTGCTCGAGAACCTCTACTTCAACCCGAAGCGCTACGACCTCGCCAAGGTCGGCCGCTACAAGGTGAACAAGAAGCTCGGCGCCGACGAGCCGCTCGACGCCGGTGTGCTCACCACCGACGACATCATCGCGACGATCAAGTACCTGGTGAAGCTGCACGCCGGGGAGACCGAGACGGTCGGCGAGTCGGGCCGGGAGATCGTCGTCGAGACCGACGACATCGACCACTTCGGCAACCGTCGTATCCGCAACGTCGGTGAGCTCATCCAGAACCAGGTCCGTACGGGTCTCGCCCGTATGGAGCGCGTCGTGCGCGAGCGCATGACGACCCAGGACGTCGAGGCGATCACGCCGCAGACCCTGATCAACATCCGGCCGGTCGTCGCCTCCATCAAGGAGTTCTTCGGCACCAGCCAGCTGTCGCAGTTCATGGACCAGAACAACCCGCTGTCGGGGCTGACGCACAAGCGTCGTCTGAACGCCCTCGGCCCGGGTGGTCTGTCCCGTGAGCGGGCCGGCTTCGAGGTCCGTGACGTTCACCCGTCGCACTACGGCCGCATGTGCCCGATCGAGACCCCCGAAGGCCCGAACATCGGTCTGATCGGCTCGCTCGCCTCCTACGGCCGGATCAACCCGTTCGGTTTCATCGAGACCCCGTACCGCAAGGTCGTCGAGGGTGTCGTCACCGACGAGGTCGACTACCTCACGGCCGACGAGGAAGACCGCTTCGTCATCGCCCAGGCGAACGCCCGCCTGAACGACGAGATGCGCTTCACCGAGAACCGCGTACTGGTCCGCCGTCGTGGCGGCGAGATCGACTACATCGCCGGTGACGACGTCGACTACATGGACGTCTCGCCGCGCCAGATGGTGTCCGTCGCGACCGCGATGATCCCCTTCCTCGAGCACGACGACGCCAACCGTGCCCTCATGGGCGCGAACATGATGCGTCAGGCCGTTCCGCTCATCAAGGCGGAGGCGCCGCTCGTCGGTACCGGCATGGAGTACCGCTGTGCGGTCGACGCCGGTGACTCGATCAAGGCGGAGAAGGACGGTGTCGTCCAGGAGGTCTCGGCCGACTACATCACCGTCGCCAACGACGACGGCACGTACACCACGTACCGCGTGTCGAAGTTCTCCCGCTCGAACCAGGGCACCTCTGTCAACCAGAAGGTGATCGTCAACGAGGGCGACCGGATCGTCGAGGCCCAGGTCCTCGCCGACGGCCCGGCCACCGAAGAGGGCGAGATGGCCCTCGGCAAGAACCTGCTCGTCGCGTTCATGCCCTGGGAAGGTCACAACTACGAGGACGCGATCATCCTGTCGCAGCGCCTCGTGCAGGACGACGTCCTCTCCTCGATCCACATCGAGGAGCACGAGGTCGACGCCCGTGACACCAAGCTGGGCCCCGAGGAGATCACCCGGGACATCCCGAACGTCTCCGAAGAGGTCCTCGCGGACCTCGACGAGCGCGGCATCATCCGCATCGGTGCGGACGTCGTCGCCGGCGACATCCTGGTCGGCAAGGTCACGCCCAAGGGTGAGACCGAGCTGACCCCGGAGGAGCGCCTGCTCCGCGCGATCTTCGGTGAGAAGGCCCGCGAGGTGCGCGACACCTCGCTCAAGGTCCCTCACGGTGAGATCGGCAAGGTCATCGGTGTCCGCGTCTTCGACCGCGAGGAGGGCGACGAGCTTCCTCCGGGCGTGAACCAGCTGGTCCGCGTCTACGTCGCCCAGAAGCGCAAGATCACCGACGGTGACAAGCTCGCCGGCCGCCACGGCAACAAGGGTGTCATCTCCAAGATCCTTCCGATCGAGGACATGCCCTTCCTTGAAGACGGCACGCCGGTCGACATCATCCTGAACCCGCTGGGTGTCCCGTCCCGAATGAACCCGGGACAGGTCCTGGAGATCCACCTCGGCTGGCTCGCCAGCCGCGGCTGGGACGTCTCCGGTCTGGCGGACGAGTGGGCGCAGCGCCTCCAGGTGATCGGCGCCGACCAGGTCGCTCCCGGTACCAACGTCGCCACCCCGGTGTTCGACGGTGCCCGCGAGGACGAGCTGGCCGGTCTGCTGCAGCACACCATCCCGAACCGCGACGGCGAGCGCATGGTGCTCCCGACCGGTAAGGCGCGTCTGTTCGACGGCCGCTCCGGCGAGCCGTTCCCGGACCCGATCTCGGTCGGGTACATGTACATCCTCAAGCTCCACCACCTGGTCGACGACAAGCTCCACGCCCGGTCGACCGGTCCGTACTCGATGATCACGCAGCAGCCGCTGGGTGGTAAGGCGCAGTTCGGTGGCCAGCGCTTCGGTGAGATGGAGGTGTGGGCGCTCGAGGCTTATGGCGCCGCTTACGCCCTCCAGGAGCTGCTGACCATCAAGTCCGACGACGTCACCGGCCGCGTGAAGGTCTACGAGGCCATCGTCAAGGGCGAGAACATCCCCGAGCCGGGCATTCCCGAGTCCTTCAAGGTGCTCATCAAGGAAATGCAGTCGCTCTGCCTCAACGTGGAGGTGCTGTCCTCGGACGGCATGTCCATCGAGATGCGCGACACCGACGAGGACGTCTTCCGCGCGGCGGAGGAGCTCGGTATCGACCTGTCCCGGCGCGAGCCGAGCAGCGTCGAAGAGGTCTGACGGGCCTGACGGGGGGCTCGCTCAAGAGCCCCCCGTCATCCCCGGGACCGTTCAGACCATGATTGAGACTCGACCCCGAAAGAGGGATTGACGCACAGTGCTCGACGTCAACTTCTTCGACGAGCTGCGGATCGGCCTTGCCACCGCGGACGACATCCGAACCTGGTCGCACGGCGAGGTCAAGAAGCCGGAGACCATCAACTACCGCACCCTCAAGCCCGAGAAGGACGGACTCTTCTGCGAGAAGATCTTCGGTCCGACCCGGGACTGGGAGTGCTACTGCGGCAAGTACAAGCGTGTCCGCTTCAAGGGCATCATCTGTGAGCGCTGTGGCGTCGAGGTCACGCGCGCCAAGGTGCGCCGTGAGCGGATGGGCCACATCGAGCTTGCCGCTCCCGTTACCCACATCTGGTACTTCAAGGGCGTCCCGTCGCGCCTGGGCTACCTGCTGGACCTCGCGCCGAAGGACCTCGAGAAGGTCATCTACTTCGCCGCGTACATGATCACGTTCGTGGACGACGAGCGCCGCACCCGCGACCTCCCGTCGCTGGAGGCCCACGTCTCCGTCGAGCGCCAGCAGATCGAGAACCGCCGTGACGCGGACCTCGAAGGCCGTGCCAAGAAGCTCGAGACCGACCTGGCCGAGCTCGAGGCCGAGGGCGCCAAGGCCGACGTGCGCCGCAAGGTGCGCGAAGGCGCCGAGCGCGAGATGAAGCAGCTCCGTGACCGCGCCCAGCGCGAGATCGACCGCCTCGACGAGGTGTGGACCCGCTTCAAGAACCTCAAGGTCCAGGACCTCGAGGGCGACGAGCTGCTCTACCGCGAGCTGCGCGACCGCTTCGGTACGTACTTCGACGGTTCGATGGGTGCCGCGGCGCTGCAGAAGCGCCTGGAGTCCTTCGACCTCGAGGAGGAGGCCGAGCGCCTCCGCGAGATCATCCGTACCGGCAAGGGCCAGAAGAAGACCCGTGCGCTCAAGCGCCTCAAGGTCGTCTCCGCGTTCCTGCAGACCAGCAACAGCCCCAAGGGCATGGTTCTGGACTGCGTGCCGGTGATCCCGCCGGACCTCCGTCCGATGGTGCAGCTGGACGGTGGCCGCTTCGCGACCTCCGACCTGAACGACCTGTACCGCCGCGTGATCAACCGCAACAACCGTCTGAAGCGCCTTCTCGACCTCGGTGCCCCCGAGATCATCGTGAACAACGAGAAGCGCATGCTCCAGGAGGCCGTCGACGCGCTGTTCGACAACGGTCGTCGTGGCCGTCCGGTCACCGGTCCCGGTAACCGCCCGCTGAAGTCCCTGAGCGACATGCTCAAGGGCAAGCAGGGTCGATTCCGTCAGAACCTCCTCGGCAAGCGCGTGGACTACTCCGCGCGTTCCGTGATCGTCGTCGGTCCGCAGCTGAAGCTGCACCAGTGCGGTCTGCCCAAGGCCATGGCGCTGGAGCTCTTCAAGCCGTTCGTGATGAAGCGCCTGGTCGACCTGAACCACGCGCAGAACATCAAGTCGGCGAAGCGGATGGTCGAGCGCGGCCGCACCGTCGTCTACGACGTGCTCGAAGAGGTCATCGCCGAGCACCCGGTCCTGCTGAACCGTGCGCCCACGCTGCACCGCCTCGGCATCCAGGCCTTCGAGCCCCAGCTGGTCGAAGGCAAGGCCATCCAGATCCACCCGCTCGTCTGCACCGCGTTCAACGCGGACTTCGACGGTGACCAGATGGCCGTGCACCTGCCGCTCTCCGCGGAGGCGCAGGCCGAGGCCCGCATCCTGATGCTGTCCTCGAACAACATCCTCAAGCCGGCCGACGGCCGTCCGGTCACGATGCCGACCCAGGACATGGTCCTCGGTCTGTTCTTCCTGACCACCGACGGCGAGCTCCGTGACACCAAGGGCGAGGGCCGCGCGTTCGGCTCCACGGCCGAGGCGATCATGGCGTTCGACGCCGGCGAGCTCGCGCTGCAGTCGTCCGTCGACATCCGCTTCCCGGTGGGCACCATCCCGCCGCGCGGCTGGGTCGCGCCGGTCGCCGAAGAGGGCGAGCAGGAGTTCCAGCCGGGCGACAGCTTCCGTCTGAAGACCTCGCTGGGCCGCGCGCTCTTCAACGAGCTGCTGCCCGAGGACTACCCGTTCGTCGACTACTCGGTGGGCAAGAAGCAGCTCTCCGAGATCGTCAACGACCTGGCGGAGCGCTACCCCAAGGTCATCGTGGCGGCGACGCTCGACAACCTGAAGGCGGCCGGCTTCCACTGGGCGACCCGTTCGGGCGTCACCGTGGCCATCTCCGACGTCGTCGTGCCCGAGGCCAAGAAGGCCATCGTCGCGGGCTACGAGGCGATGGACGAGAAGGTCCAGAAGCAGTACGAGCGCGGTCTGATCACCAAGGACGAGCGCACGCAGGAGCTCATCGCGATCTGGACCAAGGCGACCAACGAGGTTGCCGAGGCGATGAACGCGAACTTCCCCAAGACGAACCCCATCTTCATGATGGTTGACTCGGGTGCCCGAGGAAACATGATGCAGATGCGACAGATCGCCGGTATGCGTGGTCTGGTGTCGAACGCGAAGAACGAGACCATCCCGCGTCCGATCAAGGCGTCCTTCCGTGAGGGCCTCACCGTTCTGGAGTACTTCATCTCCACGCACGGTGCCCGTAAGGGTCTGGCGGACACCGCCCTGCGTACCGCCGACTCGGGTTACCTGACCCGTCGTCTGGTGGACGTCTCGCAGGACGTGATCATCCGCGAGGAGGACTGCGGCACCGAGCGCGGCCTGAAGCTGAAGATCGCCGTCCGCGGCGAGGACGGCGTGCTGCGCAAGGCCGACGACGTCGAGACCTCGATCTACGCCCGCATGCTGGCCGAGGACGTCGTCATCGACGGCAAGGTCATCGCGCCGGCCAACGTCGACCTCGGTGACGTGCTCATCGACGCCCTGGTCGCCAACGGCGTCGAGGAGGTCAAGACCCGCTCGGTCCTGACCTGTGAGTCCGCGGTCGGCACCTGTGCCTTCTGCTACGGACGCTCGCTCGCCACCGGCAAGCTGGTCGACATCGGTGAGGCGGTCGGCATCATCGCCGCCCAGTCCATCGGTGAGCCCGGTACCCAGCTGACGATGCGTACCTTCCACACCGGTGGTGTGGCCGGTGACGACATCACGCAGGGTCTGCCGCGTGTCGTCGAGCTCTTCGAGGCCCGTACCCCGAAGGGTGTCGCCCCGATCTCCGAGGCCGCCGGCCGCGTGCGGATCGAGGAGACCGAGAAGACGAAGAAGATCGTCATCACGCCGGACGACGGCAGCGACGAGACGGCGTTCCCGATCTCGAAGCGCGCCAAGGTCATCGTGACCGAGGGCGAGCACGTCGAGGTGGGCCAGAAGCTCACCATGGGTGCCACCAACCCGCACGACGTGCTGCGCATCCTCGGCCAGCGTGCCGTCCAGGTCCACCTGGTCGGCGAAGTCCAGAAGGTCTACAACTCGCAGGGCGTGTCGATCCACGACAAGCACATCGAGATCATCATCCGGCAGATGCTGCGCCGCGTGACGATCATCGAGTCCGGCGACGCGGAGCTCCTGCCGGGCGAGCTGGTCGAGCGGTCGAAGTTCGAGACCGAGAACCGTCGTGTGGTCACCGAGGGCGGTCACCCCGCCTCCGGCCGTCCGCAGCTGATGGGTATCACCAAGGCCTCGCTGGCGACGGAATCCTGGCTGTCGGCCGCCTCCTTCCAGGAGACGACCCGAGTCCTGACGGATGCGGCGATCAACGCCAAGTCCGACAGCCTCATCGGCCTCAAGGAGAACGTCATCATCGGTAAGCTCATCCCGGCCGGTACGGGCCTCGCCCGCTACCGCAACATCCGGGTCGAGCCCACCGAAGAGGCCAAGGCGGCGATGTACTCGGCCGTCGGCTACGACGACATCGACTACTCGCCCTTCGGCACCGGCTCCGGCCAGGCCGTCCCGCTGGAGGACTACGACTACGGCCCGTACAACGGCTGAGTCGGACCAGAGCAGTAACCGCAGGGCGGTCACCCGAGAGGGTGGCCGCCCTGCGGCGTTCACGGGGTCTGGCCGCGGGACCTCAGGTAGGGCTCCAGGTGGTGCAGGCGAGTGCGGTGGTCGGGGTGAGTGGCCAGCAGCCGGACCAGCGGCCCGGAGCGGGCGAACGCGTACCGGGGCGGCGCCGTCAGCTCTGCCCGCCGCTCGTCCCGGGCCATCACGTCGAGCAGCATCGCGGCCAGTACGGGAGCGAAACCGAGGACGGCCGCGTGTGCATCAGCCCTGAGCTCCGCGCGGCGGGCCAGCGCGGCCATCAGGCAGGGGACCAGGAGCAGCAGCAAAGGCAGACCGTAGGTCGCCTTGACGGTCAGGCAGGCGAGAAGGCCCAGGGCGAGCACCAGGAGGGCGGCGCCCGGTAGCGAATGGCGCATGGTGAGGCGGATCGTCCGGACGACGGCGTGAGCAAGTGTCCGCCAGGTGATCCGGCCCGGTAATCCGTACCACCACCCGAGCAGTCCTGCCCAGGCGTGGCCCCCGGTGTGGTGGCCGAGCTCGTGGGCGAGTACGGCGGCCAGCTGGGACTTGGGCAGCTTCTCCACGGCATGGCGGGTGACGCCGACTATGTGTCCCGCAGCCGCGTAGGCGTTGAGCTGCGGGCTGTCCTCGATCCACAGTTCGTAGCGGCTGCCATCGATGCCGGCACGGGCGCTCACCTCACGCCATACGGGTGTGAGGTGGGCGAGTTCGTGGGGGAGGGGCCGCTGGAGCCCCAGCAGGTGCCGGGCCAGGAAGCGCTCGCTCGGCCGGTGGAAGGCGAGGGTCCCGGAGGCGAGCCACAGAGCGGTGGGCAGCCAGTAGGGCAGGCCGACCCAGGCATCCACGAGAAGCGCGACGAGGACCACCACGCCCAGGCTCAGCAGGAAGCCGGGCATCTGCAGGGCAAGCCGTCCCCAGGCGGTGACGTCGGCGCCGCGCTGGCGGGCTCGGTGGAAGACGCGGGTGCCGGGTGCGTGGTGGTACTCCAGGTCGTCGAGCCCGGGGTCCGTCTGCGCGGGCAGCGGTGCGTGCGGGGGGTACTCCGGATGCCTGGTGCTGTCCACGGGGGTCCTTCCGGTCGGGGTGTCAGCCGATGAGGAGAGCGAGGGGCAGCAGGACCGCGCCCACGGCGTACGACAGGAGGCCGACGCGGATCCACTGGTGCTTGCGTGCCGCGATGCGGCTGTTCTCCGCGAGGGCGGCTCGCAGGGAGGCGGCTGGATCCCGGTCGGTCTCGGCCAGCGCCTCGGAGAGGCGTCCCTGGCGGACGGCCGAGCGAATGTCCCCGAAGTACGAGAGGGGTGTTCCGGACCGCCATACGCCGTTGCCGTAGCGGGGCAGTACGGCCAGCAGCAGTGAGGTCAAGGAGAGAGCCAGCGCGAGTGCGCCGCAGCTCCACAGAACCCGTCCGGTGACGGGTAGCGAGCCCGGATGCCACCCCTTGACGATGAGTGGGGAGCCGACCAGACCGGCGGTGATGCCGAAGGTGCCCACCAGGACCGAGGCCTTGCTGTCCGCCCGGGTGATTTCTGTCCGCAGGTCGGCGAGGAGCCGCTGGGCGGCCTCGCCCTCGCGGTGCTCGCTCACCCCTGTTCCCCCTTGGCGTCCGGCGGAGTGGGGGCGTGTCCGTATCCGGACGGCCGCTCCCATCCGGGCAGTGCGTCAGGAGGCGGACCGGCGGGGAACCCGGACAAGCGCTGGGTGAAGAAGTCGCTGATCATCTGGAGGACGATCCGCTTGGGGCCCTCCAGCTCATGGGCTTCGCCACTACCGCCGAGCAGCTCCTTGATCAGGTTGATCTGGGCCTGGATCAGCTTGAGCTCGTGGTCCTGCATCCCGTCGAGAACGGGCCTGGTGTCCTCGGGGTGCCCGGCCAGATGCAGAGCCCAGGCCTGGACACCCCCCTGAGCCAGGTGACGCTGGTAGAAGTCGAGCCTCTGCGCGTCGAACCGCTGGAGCTCCAGCGCATGCCGTGCGCGCGCCATGGCCTGTTCCTGAATGAGGACGTCCTCTGCCGTGGCGTGACGTATCGCCTGGAGGCGGCGCGCGTGCTCGATGTTGTCGGCGTCCCGACGGACCTGGACGGTCCACGTGACGTGCAGACCGGCACTCTCCCCCAGCACCTCGGCACCCTCCCACCAGGTGAGCAGCGCCGACTCCGCAGCCGCGCTGTCAGCGATCGAGAACCTGCGGGCCACAGGGCGTGCCGCGTGCTCCAGCTCGCCGATGAGCAGGCGCGGTACGTCCCGGCAGCCGCTGCGGACGTACTGGGTCGGGTCGGTGACCTGCCAGTCGAGGAGGACGGTCACCTCGAACTCGTGGGCGTCATCGCTGCTGGGCAAACGCAGTTCCGCGCGCAGGGGGTGGACACCGGTGTCGACCTCGTACATGCCCGTGTAGCGCCTGGCCGTGACCGGCCGGCGGGGAGGCAGGTACGCGTCGTACGTGCCCTTGGCCGTCACACAGACGAGTGCGTAGTCGATCCGGCTGTGCGCCCTGGGCGGCAGGACGCTCCATCGGCCCAGCTGGCGGACGGTCACAACGGCGTCGATCAGATCGCTGTCACGGTGCGCTTGCTGATCCCAGTCGGGACGCTGGAAGAAGTCGGCCATCGTTCGGGTCTCCTTCACGGAAGACGAAGCCTCAGACGGATACGGCGGGCCGGAGGGCGGTACGCAGGCGCGCGGCGACCGCCGGGTACGGCCCGCCTTCCTCACTCCGGGGATTGCGCAGCAAGTAGTCCAGCCGGGCGTACTCGCGGGGGGTGGCGGCGAGGGCGCTCAGCAGGGAGGCGAGCGCCCACTCGGTCGCCTGGTCCGCCTCGGCCGCCGTGATCCATTTCCGGAAGGCAGCCGTCGCCGGCTCGGTGAAGGCAGGGTCGTCGAGCGCGGTCCGCAGGATCATGACGATGTTGTCTGCGGCAGCGGTCCCGTCGATCCGGACGCGTGCGTACCAGTCGAGGACCGGCGGACGGTTCTGCTCGGTGCCCTCGCAGGTATGGCGGCAGGCCGCCAGGAATCCGCCGATGGCGAGGTCGGTTGCCGACCGGTGGTCGCGGAGGGTGCTCACCAGGTCGGCGAGGATCCGGTCGCCTTGCGGGGAGAGCAGCAGCAGTGCCGTGGACTCGGGCAGCTCTTCGCTCAGGAGCGGGTCGGCGGTGGACTTGCCGCTCTGGACGCGTGCCTGGGTGCGCAGTGCGGCGAGTGCCTCTCGAGGGCGTTCGGGCCCGATCAGCCCCTGGGCCCGTACCGCGACCCAGCAGCGCCTGGGCTCGTCGGCATTGGTGCTCCAGCCGTCGACGATCCGGGGGATGTTCGGGGCGCCGATGCGGTGGCTGAGGGTCAGCGCGGTGACCGCCGTGGTGCGTTGCCGGGCGTGGTCGGAGACGGCCCAGGGCTCGATGATCAGGGCCATCGCCGACGGCAGGTCCGCGACTGCCATGACGGCGACGGTGGCGGCGGCCCGGGTTCGGACCAGGGGCCGCCGGTCGTTCGCGAGCCTGCCGAGCCATTTGACCAGGGCGGGGCGGGCGGACGGGTGGCCGGTCCACACCTCCCGAAGGAGGACGGGGGAGGTCCGGCTGTCCCTGAAGGACGCGACGAACTGCTTGACGGGTCCCCACTCGGTGTCTTCGCTGGCCCAGTCGGTGCGTGCGCGGGCATCCTGGAGGCGCTTGCCGATGTTGGTGCCGAAAACAGGGATCCGCTGGTTGTACTCCGGGTCCCCCGTGCGCTGGAGCTCGGAGTACAGCGTGTCGCTCAGCTCGGCCGTCAGGGCGTACGGTCCGCCGTCGAAGACGGACAGAGCGATCAGGAAGGCCTTCTCCCGCAGGCGAACTATGTCCGTGGAGTCCTCGAACCACTCCTGGATCTGTTGCTCCAGCCGATTCAGCGAATACTGCTCGACCTGGGCCATGTCGGCATCGCCCACGACGTGTCGGATCAGGAGAGCCGCATACTCGGCGACCTCTCGCACCTGATGGTCTTCCCGGGCGAGGAATGCCCCCACGGCCGGCAGCGTCAGCAGGTGATGGGCGACCTCCTCGCCCGCATTGCGCCGCAGCTGCATTTCCAGCACGGCCCGGGCTTTGGGAGGCAACCAGGGGCCGGGACGAACGGTGGCCTCGATGTACGGGCTGTGGCCGGTGGTGATCACCAGATAGCCCTGCTGTTCCTTCATGCGGCTGCGCAGAGCCAGCAGGTGCGCCTCGTGCAACGGCTGGTCGCGGCTGACGGCCAGGTCGCTGAGCACATGGCCGCGCGCTTTGCCGGGGGCGATGAACCGGCGGCTGAGTTCGCTCAGCGAGGTCTCGCGGTCCAGGACATGCACGGGTGCGGCGCCCAGTCGGTGCAGCAGCATGAGGGCCGCGGCGCGCCGACCGGTGAACGGGTCACCGGTCAGGACGAGGACGTGTTCCTGACGTAGCCGGTCCAGGAGTGCGTCGAAGGGCGTTCCCTCGGTGACGAAAGTGCGGGAGACCAGGTCCAGGGTGGCTTCCGGGATCTCCCCGGAGGTGTGGGCGGCCCCGGGGTCGCCGAGCAGGTAGTTGATTTCCGTCTTGCCGCCGGTGATGACGTCACCGACGATCAGACCGGCCAGAACGCCGTTGTTGGTGCCGTCCAACCGCATCGACTGCGGAGCGTGGGACTCCAGCTCGCGCCGGGTGGCCCAGGCCTCTTGGGCCCGCTCCTCCTTACCGGCGGGAGCGGCCTCCTCCGGGGCCGCCTTCGCCACCGGCTCCCCTGCCTGAGCTTCGGTCTCGGGAGGCGTGGCGCTCACTTCGGCTCCCCGGACTGCCGGGGCAGGGTGCCGCCGATGGTGATGTTCCCGTGGACTCCTCCTGCGACCACACCGTTGTTGACCCCCCGGAACCGGATGCTCGTCGGATCCACAGGGGGCACCGGCGCCGTGGTTTCCGAGCGGAGGCCGGGGTCCGGCTCCGGCTCGGCTGCCTTCGGAGAGCCGGGCTCCGAAGGGGCGGGCCCGTAGAGCCAGGCGCTCAGCGGGCCGTTCTTGCCGACCACGGTGATACTGGTGAACCGCTCTGCCGGGATGCCCTTGTGGTCGTGTCGCACGATTCCGGTGTACACGGATTCGGATACGCACAGGGCGTAGTCGTCTGCCCGCTCGCGCAGGGCCGCCCGCAGCACGTCACCGTCCAGGAGCCGGCAGGCATGGTTGAGTTCGGTGCCGACCCAGCCGTGGTACTCGTCGATCACGACGTATGCGGTGGCGAGTACGACGCGCAGCCTGATCTGCGCGCTGCTCGCAGCCAGGCGGTTCACCGAGCGGAGCTCTGCGGGTACCTCGTCGAGAAGAGCCCGCAGGAGGGTGGTGAGCGGCGCACTCGGGTCGATCAGCTCCATGATCGCGTCTCCGCGGTCCGCCCGGAGCCGTAACGTCTGGTCGATTCCCGCGGCCATCAGCGTGCGGTCGACGATGCCGTAGAGCATGCGCCGCAGGTAGGCCTGCTGGACGTCGTCGCGGTCGCTGAACCGCTCCGTGTCGACCAGGAGAACGGTGCGGGCAAGGGGGTCAGTCATGATCACCTCTCGACGGGAGTCATCGCTGGAGAAAGAGTGCGGCAGGCCGAGGCACCGCCGTGAGGGCGGATGACGCACCCGGACTGTGACCGTGTGCACTGAGGAGAGCGGGCTCAGGACCCGCTGGGCGGCGGCTGCGACTGTGCGATCCGTCGCAGAACGTCTGGCCGGACGATCACCAGGGCACGGCGGCCGGTGACTACTACCCCGCGTTCGCGCAGGTCCTTGAGTTCTCGCTGGACCATCTCGCGGGAGGCTCCGACGGCTCCGGCGAGTTCTTCCTTGGTGAGCGGAACAGACAGCTCCACACCGGTGGGACCGGGACGGCCGTGGGTCCTGGAGAGGTCCAGGAGCAGAACGGCGAGGCGCTCGCGCACGCTCAACGACGCGAACTCCAGCCGCCGCCGGTCGGCGGCGCGAGTGCGGTCGGAGGTGAGGGCGAGCAGCTGGAGGGCGGCCCCTGGGCAGCCGGCGAGGAAGTCGTGGAAGGACTCGTTGTCCACGGCCACGGCCCGGACGGGCTCCAGCGCGGTCACGGTGGCTGAGCGCACCCGCCGTGTCAGGGCGGCGGACTCTCCGAGGATGTCGCCCGGTCCGCGCAGGGCCAGCAGGGCCTGGTAGCCGTTGGGGGCAAGGGCGGTCACCTTGGTCCAGCCGTTCAGGACCAGCAGGACGTGCGAGGAGGGCTCGTGCTGGTGAATGAGCCGGTCGCGCGGTGCGAAGGTCAGTTCGCGGCCGAGCGCTCGTAACGCCGTGCCGTCCTCGCTCTCCAGCCGGGCCAGGAAGGGGACGCGGTCGTCCAGTCCTCCGTCGCCCGGGAGGTCTTGCCCTGCCATGCGGCCCCCCGATCCGTCAGGCCGGTCAATGTACTGATCGAGGGCCGCACGTAGATCCAGAACCACGGGATTGATGCCCGACGGAAACGGACAGCGCCGCTACGAGCCCGCTGCGCGTCGGCGGCGTAGGGAGGCGGCCGTGGTGGCTGTGAGGAGCATCAGGGCCAGGGCGCCGCCTGCGAGGCCCGGGGTGAGGCCCTTGGGGGTGAAGGTGCAGGAGAGCTTGTTCTTGCCGGGGCTGAGGGGCAGGGACACCAGGCCGTGGAAGTTGCGGACCGGGGCCGAGCACTGCCAGCCGGGGACGGCCGTCATCGCGAGGACCGCGGTGCCGGTGGAGCCCGGGGGGAGGGTGGCCTCGATGGTGTGACCGCCCGTGGTCACCTCGGTGGCTCCGGTGGCCTTCAGGTGGGCGACCTGCCGGTCCAGGGCCGCGCGGTCCAGGCAGCCGAGGGGGTGTTCGCCGGCCGTCGCGCCCTGGGTGCGGGTGTCGACGGTGACCTCGACCCGGCCGGAGGCGGGCACCTTGCCGAGCGGGACGACACCCGTCATCAGGTCCTCGAGGGGCTTCTGCGTGCCGCCGGAGGAGAGGGAGCCGTAGAGGGCGGGGGAGAACCAGTAGGCGTCGGAGCCGGGCGTGCAGGCGGCCGCGTACGTCTGCTCGGTGGCGCTGCCCCCGCGGGTGACCGGCGGGACCTGGTAGACGGTGGCGCCCAGGACGTTCTCCTGGCGGGCGTAGACGCTGTCCGCCGGGTTGGGCGAGGTGTACGGGGTGCTGCGCACCGTGACGAGGGGCGGCGCCGGGAACGTCGAGCCGGTCCAGGTGCCCGGGGACGTGCCCGGGCGGACCCGCGCGCCGATCGAGAAGATCGCGTCGAGCACGGGGTTGTCGGCGCCGAAGAAGGTCCGGCCGTCGTTCTTGTAGCCGTAGCCGAGGGGTTCCAGTGCCCGGTACGTGGCCTCGGGCAGGTAGCTGCTGTAGTACTGCGGGCCCTCCGAGCGGAGCGCGAGGGCGTCGTTGTACGAGGTCTGCGGCGCGCCGGAGTCGGTCCGGTAGGCGGGCCAGCCGTCCACGCCCCGGACGGCTTCGAAGTGCTCGTTGATCGACTTGCTGGAGGTCGCGGTCGGCTTCGCCCAGCGTTCGCGGGCCCGGCGGGCGTCCGCGTTGGCCGCGGCCACCGTGGACTCGGCGAAGACGACGCCGACCATCAGCACGGCCGCCACCGGGAGCAGGACGCGGCGCTTCCCGCTCAGCGCGAGCAGGACCAGGGCCAGCAGCGAGACGGCCCCGCCGCCGAGCACGGCCGGCCAGGTCCAGCCGCCGAAGTCGTTGGTGTGCCGGAGCACGAAGGTGGCCAGGGCCAGCAGCGCGGCGGCCAGGGCCAGGTGCAGCGGGCGGGGCCGGTGGGCCAGCGCCAGCCAGGCCAGGACGACCACCATCCCGCTGAAGACGAAGGCCTCGCGGTACGGGTTGCCGTTCGGCACCGCGAGTCCGTGCCACACGTACTGCGTGGGCGGGAACTGGAACGAGACGACGACGAGCAGGGTCGCGGCCGCCCACACCAGGCGGGTCTTCTTCGCGATGGCGGTGTTGAACAGGAAGGTGGCGGCGAGGATCAGGCCGAGCGAGGCCACGTAGAGGCGGGGCCGGCCGCCCCACAGGTGGGTGGCCGGGAGCATGCCGGCCAGGAAGATCTCGATGCGGACCGGGTCGAAGGCGGCCGCCCGGGTGGGCTGCGCCGAGCCGCTGGACAGGAAGGACGGCAGGAGCAGGGGGAGCGTGAGCAGGATTCCGGTCGCGGCGGCCGTCGCGGCCCGCCAGAGCGCACGCAGCCTCTCGGCGCCCGTCATCTCGCGCGTGATCAGACGGATGCCGAGCAGCACGCAGGCGGCCATCGTCGCCATCATCGCCGTGTAGAAGTTCCCGTACCAGGCGAGCGCGACCAGCAGGGCCGCGCCCGGCCAGCGGCGCCCCTCCAGGCACCACTCCACGGCGATGCCGAGCATCGGGAGGGCGACCAGGCCCCACAGCCACATGGGGATGTACGAGGCGTCGCTGAGGGCCCAGCCGCACAGGCCGTAGCAGGCGCCGAGGACGCCGCGCTGCCACCAGGGGCCGGGCTGCAGCTTGCCGAGGTACACCGTCATCAGGGCGGCGGCCGTGCCCATCGTGATCGGGGTGATCGCGAAGACGGCGAGGTCGACGTGGGCGCGCGGGACCAGGACGGCCAGCCACGAGAAGGGGTTGCCGAGGTAGGTGTGGTAGTCGGACAGGAACTGCTGTCCGAAGCCGCCGCGCCAGGTGAACAGCAGGTCGCCGGCGGCCTGCCCGTGGGCCAGGTCCCACAGTGCGCGGTGGAAGGGCACGTACTGGTTGGCCTGGTCGTTCAGGGCGCGGCCGGTGTTGCCGAAGGGGAAGGTGCCGCGGGCCGCCCAGGCGGCGCAGAAGGCTCCCGAGGTCATGAGGAAGGCGAGCAGCGGGCCGTACAGGCGTGCGAGGCGCGGGTGTCTGCGGCGGACCGGCGAGGAGGGGTCCCGGCCGCCGTCGGGGGGCGGACTGTCCGCCGTCGCCGGCTCCGAGGTGACCGTCCCCAATGTCCCGCTCCCTGGTGGTCGTGCCGTTTGGGCTGAATTGCTCGGCAGTTTAGTTCGCCGGGCCGGGGAACGATCTCTGCCGGGGTCCGCGCCGGGTCCGGCGCCGCGGTCCGCGCATCCGTTCGTACGGGTGCTGACCTGGCGGTCCTTAGCACGCCTCCACCACGTGCGCGAGTCGGTGGGGCCGCGCGGGGGTGTCGCCCGTGCGGCGCACGGGTCGTGGGGGTCCGCCGGCCCGCACGCCCGGGCTTTTGTTTTGACCGGAGTGGATGCGGTAGGTACGCTCAGACCTTGTGCCTGGGGTGTGCCTGGGCTCCCGTGCGTGTCCATCAACCGCAGGAGAGCCCGAATCGGTCACCGCGATCCATGCGTTTCCGTGCTTGCGCGGAGGTCCGCCGGATCCGACACACCCGACCGCGTGGGTCGGCAAAGTTCCAGGTTAGCTTCACTACACGGCACACAGAAACCGGAGAAGTAGTGCCTACGATCCAGCAGCTGGTCCGTAAGGGCCGGCAGGACAAGGTCGAGAAGACAAAGACTCCCGCGCTCGAGGCTTCGCCCCAGCGTCGCGGCGTCTGCACGCGTGTGTTCACGACCACCCCGAAGAAGCCGAACTCGGCGCTCCGTAAGGTCGCGCGTGTGCGTCTGACCTCCGGCATCGAGGTCACCGCTTACATTCCGGGTGAGGGACACAACCTGCAGGAGCACTCGATCGTGCTCGTGCGTGGTGGCCGTGTGAAGGACCTGCCGGGTGTTCGTTACAAGATCATCCGCGGTGCGCTTGACACCCAGGCTGTCAAGAACCGCAAGCAGGCCCGCAGCCGCTACGGCGCCAAGAAGGAGAAGTAAGAATGCCTCGTAAGGGCCCCGCCCCGAAGCGCCCGGTCATCATCGACCCGGTCTACGCATCTCCTCTGGTGACGTCGCTCATCAACAAGATCCTCCTGAACGGCAAGCGCTCCACCGCCGAGCGCATCGTCTACGGTGCCATGGAAGGCCTCCGCGAGAAGACCGGCAACGACCCGGTCATCACGCTGAAGCGCGCGCTGGAGAACGTCAAGCCGTCCCTCGAGGTCAAGTCCCGCCGTGTCGGTGGCGCGACCTACCAGGTCCCCGTCGAGGTCAAGCCGGGTCGCCAGTCGACCCTGGCCCTCCGCTGGCTCGTGGGTTACTCCCGCGCCCGTCGTGAGAAGACCATGACCGAGCGCCTCATGAACGAGCTGCTCGACGCCTCCAACGGTCTTGGCGCTGCCGTCAAGAAGCGCGAGGACACGCACAAGATGGCCGAGTCCAACAAGGCCTTCGCGCACTACCGCTGGTAGTCCCAACCCACATCGAGACCGAGAGAAGACTGAGCCGATATGGCTACCACTTCGCTTGACCTGGCCAAGGTGCGCAACATCGGCATCATGGCTCACATCGACGCGGGCAAGACGACCACCACCGAGCGCATCCTGTTCTACACCGGTGTGTCTTACAAGATCGGTGAAGTCCACGACGGCGCTGCCACGATGGACTGGATGGAGCAGGAGCAGGAGCGCGGCATCACGATCACGTCCGCCGCGACGACCTGCCACTGGCCGCTCGAGGACGTCGACCACACCATCAACATCATCGACACCCCGGGTCACGTTGACTTCACGGTCGAGGTGGAGCGTTCGCTCCGCGTCCTCGACGGTGCCGTCACCGTGTTCGACGGTGTCGCCGGTGTGGAGCCGCAGTCCGAGACCGTTTGGCGTCAGGCGGACCGCTACGGCGTCCCGCGCATCTGCTTCGTCAACAAGCTGGACCGCACCGGCGCCGAGTTCCACCGCTGCGTCGACATGATCAAGGACCGCCTTGGCGCGGTTCCGATCGTCATGCAGCTCCCGATCGGTGCCGAGGCCGACTTCCAGGGCGTCGTCGACCTGGTCACCATGAAGGCGTTCGTCTGGTCCGCCGAGGCGACCAAGGGCGAGATGTACGACATCGTCGACATCCCGGCCACGCACACCGAGGCCGCTGAAGAGTGGCGCGGCAAGCTGGTCGAGACCGTCGCCGAGAACGACGACGAGATCATGGAGCTGTTCCTCGAGGGCACCGAGCCCTCCGTCGAGCAGCTGCACGCCGCCGTGCGTCGCATCATCCTCGGCTCCGGCAAGGGCAAGGGCGAGCCCACGATCACCGCGGTGTTCTGTGGCACGGCGTTCAAGAACAAGGGTGTTCAGCCCCTGCTCGACGCCGTCATCCGCTACCTGCCGTCGCCGCTGGACATCGAGGCCATCGAGGGCCACGACGTCCGCGACGCCGAGACGGTCGTGAAGCGCAAGCCGTCCGACGAGGAGCCCCTCGCCGCGCTCGCGTTCAAGATCATGCGTGACCCGCACCTCGGCAAGCTCACCTTCGTCCGGGTTTACTCGGGCCGCCTGGAGGCCGGCACTGCGGTGCTGAACTCCGTCAAGGGCAAGAAGGAGCGCATCGGCAAGATCTACCGCATGCACGCGAACAAGCGTGAGGAGATCGCCGCGGTGGGCGCCGGTGACATCGTCGCCGTCATGGGTCTGAAGCAGACCACCACCGGTGAGACGCTCTGTGACGACAAGGCCCCCGTGATCCTGGAGTCCATGGACTTCCCGGCTCCGGTCATCCAGGTCGCCATCGAGCCCAAGTCCAAGGGTGACCAGGAGAAGCTGGGTGTCGCCATCCAGTCTCTCGCGGAGGAGGACCCCTCCTTCCACGTTCACTCGGACGAGGAGACCGGCCAGACCATCCTCGGCGGTATGGGCGAGCTGCACCTCGAGGTGCTGGTCGACCGTATGAAGCGCGAGTTCAAGGTCGAGGCCAACGTCGGCAAGCCGCAGGTGGCCTACCGCGAGACGATCCGCAAGACCGTCGAGCGTCACGACTACACCCACAAGAAGCAGACCGGTGGTACCGGTCAGTTCGCCAAGGTGCAGATCGCGATCGAGCCGATCACGGACGCCGATGGTCCGGCGTACGAGTTCGTGAACAAGGTCACCGGTGGCCGCATCCCGAGGGAGTACATCCCCTCGGTCGACGCCGGTGCGCAGGAAGCCATGCAGTTCGGCATCCTGGCCGGCTACGAGATGACCGGCGTCCGCGTCATTCTTCTCGACGGTGGCTACCACGAGGTCGACTCCTCCGAGCTCGCCTTCAAGATCGCCGGTTCGCAGGCCTTCAAGGAGGCCGCGCGCAAGGCTTCTCCCGTACTGCTCGAGCCGATGATGTCCGTTGAGGTCACCACGCCCGAGGAGTCCATGGGCGACGTGATCGGCGACATCAACTCCCGCCGTGGCCAGATCCAGGCCATGGAGGAGCGTCACGGCGCGCGTCTCGTGAAGGGCCTCGTGCCGCTTTCGGAGATGTTCGGCTACGTCGGAGACCTCCGCAGCAAGACCTCGGGTCGCGCCAGCTACTCGATGCAGTTCGACTCCTACGCCGAGGTTCCCCGGAACGTCGCCGAGGAGATCATCGCGAAGGCCAAGGGCGAGTAACTCTTCCGAGTTCACGTTTTAGGCTTGCCACCGGAGCCTCTGGGGCAACAGGAGCATCCCTCCCGTTGCCCCGGGGGAACCGGCTATCCAGCAAAGATCACCTGGCGCCGATGAGTTAAGGCGTACAGAACCACTCTCAGGAGGACCCCGTGGCGAAGGCGAAGTTCGAGCGGACTAAGCCGCACGTCAACATCGGCACCATCGGTCACATTGACCACGGTAAGACGACCCTCACGGCCGCCATTACCAAGGTGCTGCACGACAAGTACCCGGACCTGAACGCGGCCTCGGCGTTCGACCAGATCGACAAGGCTCCTGAGGAGCGCCAGCGCGGTATCACCATCTCGATCGCGCACGTCGAGTACCAGACCGAGGCGCGTCACTACGCCCACGTCGACTGCCCGGGTCACGCTGACTACATCAAGAACATGATCACCGGTGCCGCGCAGATGGACGGCGCGATCCTCGTGGTCGCCGCCACCGACGGCCCGATGCCGCAGACCAAGGAGCACGTGCTCCTGGCCCGCCAGGTCGGCGTTCCGTACATCGTCGTCGCCCTGAACAAGGCCGACATGGTGGACGACGAGGAGATCCTGGAGCTCGTCGAGCTCGAGGTCCGTGAGCTGCTCTCCGAGTACGACTTCCCGGGCGACGACCTGCCGGTCGTCCGCGTCTCCGCGCTGAAGGCCCTCGAGGGCGACGCCGAGTGGGGCGAGAAGCTCATCGGCCTCATGGACGCCGTCGACGAGGCCATCCCGACCCCGCCGCGTGACACCGAGATGCCGTTCCTCATGCCCGTCGAGGACGTCTTCACGATCACCGGTCGCGGTACGGTCGTCACCGGCCGTATCGAGCGTGGTGTCCTGAAGGTCAACGAGACCGTCGACATCATCGGTATCAAGGAAGAGAAGACCACCACCACGGTCACCGGTATCGAGATGTTCCGCAAGCTCCTCGACGAGGGCCAGGCGGGCGAGAACGTCGGTCTGCTCCTCCGTGGCATCAAGCGCGAGGACGTCGAGCGCGGCCAGGTCATCATCAAGCCCGGTTCGGTCACCCCGCACACCGAGTTCGAGGCCCAGGCCTACATCCTGTCGAAGGACGAGGGTGGCCGTCACACCCCCTTCTTCAACAACTACCGTCCGCAGTTCTACTTCCGTACCACCGACGTCACGGGTGTCGTCACCCTGCCGCAGGGCACGGAGATGGTCATGCCGGGCGACAACACCGAGATGACGGTCGCGCTGATCCAGCCGGTCGCCATGGAGGAGGGCCTGAAGTTCGCCATCCGTGAGGGTGGTCGTACCGTGGGCGCCGGCCAGGTCACCAAGATCACGAAGTAATTCGTGCTCTGACCTGGTAGCCCGGTCTCCGGGCACCAAGTTGCACTGAAGGGCCCCGTCCCACCGCTCCGGCGGAGGGACGGGGCCCTTCGGCGTTCCGGGTGGCCGACGGGGCGACCCGGATACGGGAGAGGGCCGCACCCCCTGATCGGGGTGCGGCCCTCCCTCTCGTACGGCGGAGGCCGGTCAGCTCACGCGGAGCGACTCGGTGAACTCCTTGCAGGCCGCGTAGTCGGGCAGCAGCCCGGAGGCGATGGCCTCGGCCAGCGACGGGGCGGCCTCGTCGCGGGCTGACAGCTGCGGGACGTCGGCCGGCCACTCGATGCCGAGGTCGGCGTCGAGCGGGTGAACCGAGTGCTCGCCGGTCGGGTTGTACGTCTCCGAGCAGAGGTACGACAGCGTCGCGTCGTCGCTGAGCGCGCAGAAGCCGTGGCCCAGGCCCTCGGGGATGTAGACCGCGCGGCGGTCCACGTCGTCGAGGCGGACGCCCTCCCACCGGCCGAAGGTGGGGGAGCCCACCCGGAGGTCGACGATGATGTCGAGCACGGCGCCGCGCACGCAGGTCACGTACTTGGCCTGGCCGCGCGGCACGTCGGCGAAGTGGATGCCGCGGACCACGCCGGCGGAGGAGACCGAGAGGTTCGCCTGCGCCAGGTTCAGCGGGTGGCCGACGACCTCGGCGAGCCGGTCGAAGCGGTACCACTCGGTGAACAGGCCGCGCGGGTCGCCGTGCAGCTGCGGGGTGACCTCGAAGGCGCCCTCGATGGACAGCTCGCGGAACTTCATCGCGCGGCCTCCTCGTCGAGCAGGGCCAGCAGGTAGGTGCCGTATCCGCTCTTGGTGAGGGGCTCGGCGAGCGCGCGCAGCTGCGCGGAATCGATCAGGCCGGCCCGCCAGGCCGCCTCCTCGATGCAGCCGATCTTGAAGCCCTGGCGCTCCTCGATGACCCGGACGAACTCGGAGGCCTGGACCATCGAGACGAAGGTGCCGGTGTCCAGCCAGGCGGTGCCGCGGTCGAGGATGGTGACGTTCAGCTCACCGGCCTGGAGGTAGGCGTCGTTGACGGCGGTGATCTCCAGCTCGCCGCGGGCGCTGGGCTTCAGGCCGCGGGCGATCTCGACGACCTGGTTGTCGTAGAAGTACAGGCCCGGCACCGCGTAGCGGGACTTGGGCTTGACCGGCTTCTCCTCGATGGAGATGGCCTGGCCCTTCTCGTCGAACTCCACCACGCCGTACGCGGTCGGGTCCGCCACCGGGTACGCGAACACCCGGCCGCCCTTGGCGCCGGTGTGCTGGGCCAGGCGCGTGCCGAGGCCGCTGCCGTGGAAGATGTTGTCGCCGAGGATGAGCGCGACGGACTCGTCGCCGATGAAGTCGGCGCCGAGGACGAAGGCCTGGGCGATGCCCTCCGGACGCTCCTGGACGGCGTACTCCAGCCGCAGGCCGAACTGCGAACCGTCGCCGAGCAGCCGCTCGAACTGGTCGCGGTCTTCCGGAGTGGTGATGATCAGGATCTCGCTGATCCCCGCCATCACCAGGGTGGAGAGGGGGTAGTAGATCATCGGCTTGTCGAAGACGGGCAGCAACTGCTTCGAGACTGCCCGTGTCAGCGGCCAGAGTCGGGATCCGGTACCACCGGCCAAGAGGATTCCACGCATGGAGAGAACCCTATGCGAGAGGGCGTGGGGGAGCCGCGCCCAGGGCGTGTGACGTTCGGCGGGCGGCTAGACTCTTCTTATTATGCGCATCCTCGTGACCGGCGGCGCCGGCTTCATCGGTTCAGAATTCGTCCGCCAGCAGCTCGGTGCAGATGCCTCGGCCCGGATCACGGTCTTCGACAAGCTGACCTACTCCGGAGTCGAAGCGAATCTGGCGCCGGTCGCGGACCACCCCGGATACTCCTTCGTCAAGGGCGACATCTGCGACGCCGAAGCCGTCGACCAGGTCATGCCCGGTCACGACGTCGTCGTGCACTTCGCGGCCGAGTCCCACGTGGACCGCTCCATCGCGGGCGCGGGCCCCTTCGTGATGACCAACGTGGTGGGCACCCAGGTCCTGCTGGACTCGGCCCGCAAGCACGGCGTCGGCCGCTTCGTCCACATCTCCACGGACGAGGTCTACGGCTCGATCAGCGAGGGCTCCTGGACCGAGGAGTGGCCGCTGGTGCCGAACTCCCCGTACTCCGCCTCCAAGGCCTCCTCCGACCTGCTGGCGCTGGCCTACCACCGCACGCATGGCATGGACGTGGTGGTCACCCGCTGCTCCAACAACTACGGGCACTACCAGTTCCCGGAGAAGGTCATCCCGCTGTTCGTCTCCAACCTGATGGACGGCAAGAAGGTCCCGCTGTACGGCAACGGCGGCAACGTCCGCGACTGGCTGCACGTCTCCGACCACTGCCGCGGCATCGACCTGGCCATGCGCAAGGGCCGGGCCGGCGAGGTCTACAACATCGGCGGCGGCACCGAGCTCACCAACAAGGAGCTCACCGGCGTCCTGCTCGAAGCCGCGGGTCTCGGCTGGGAGATGGTCGAGCAGGTCGAGGACCGCAAGGGCCACGACCTCCGCTACTCCATCGACATCAGCAAGATCGGCGCCGAGCTGGGCTACGCCCCGCAGGTCACCTTCGAGGACGGCATCAAGGCCACGATCGAGTGGTACCGCGAGAACCGTGCCTGGTGGGAGCCCCTCAAGGTGAAGGCAGCGCTGCAGAAGTGACCTCCCGAACCACGGCCACGCACTGGCTCGTCACCGGCGCCGCCGGGATGCTCGGCCAGGACCTCCTGGCCGTCCTGAAGGACTCCGGCATCGAGGCCGTCGGCCTCGGCCGCGCCGACCTCGACATCACCGACCCGGCAGCCGTCCGGGCCGCCGTCGAGGGCGTCGCCGTGGTCGTCAACTGTGCCGCCTGGACCGACGTGGACGGAGCGGAGACGGCCGAGGAGGCCGCGACCGCCGTCAACGGCACCGGCGTACGGGTCCTCGCCGAGGCCTGCGCCGCGGCCGGGGCCCGGCTGCTGCACGTCTCCACCGACTACGTGCTGCCCGGCGACGCCTCGCAGCCGTACGCCGAGGACGCCGAGACCGGCCCGGTCAACGCCTACGGGCGGACCAAGCTGGTCGGCGAGCAGGCCGTCGCCGAGCTGCTGCCGCAGGACGGCTACGTCGTCCGCACCGCCTGGCTGTACGGCGAGCACGGGCCGAACTTCGTCGCCACCATGCTGAAGCTGGCCGCCCAGCGGGACACCCTGGACGTCGTCGACGACCAGCACGGCCAGCCCACCTGGTCCTACGCGCTGGCCCGCCGGCTGGCCGAGCTGGGGCAGGCCGCGCTCGAGGGCCGCGCCCCCGGCGGCGTGTACCACGGCACCGCGAGCGGCCGCACGACCTGGCTCGGGCTGGCCCGCGAGGCCTACCGGCTGGGCGGCCTGGACCCGGAGCGGATCCGTCCGACCACCTCGGCCGCGTTCGTACGCCCCGCCGTCCGCCCCTCCTTCAGCGTGCTCGGGCACGACCGCTGGGCCGAAGCCGGCCTGGCGCCCCTGGCCGACTGGCGGGAGCAGCTCGCCGAAGCGCTCGGCACCCCGGTCTTCGCCGCACTGGCCACGCAGGCCCGGGACGGCCGGGCGGGATGAGAACCCTGCTGAACAAGCTGACCGCGGCGCTGCCGCCGGGCACCGTCGCGGTGGCCGGCGGCACCGTCGTGCTCGGCGCGGCCTCCTACGTCCACCTGGGCGTGGCCGGTCACAGCCTGTCCGAACAGGACATGGCGAACGTCTCGGTGCTGTGGACGATCGTGATGTCCATCGGCATCGGCGTGTTCTTCCCCATCGAGCAGGAGCTCACCCGGATCGTCTCCGCCCGCGTGGTCCTCGGGCAGGGCACCACCCCGGTGCTGCGCCGGGCCACCCTGCTGACCGCGGCGATGCTCGGCACGACCCTGCTCGTCCTGGGCCTGGGCGCGGGCCCGATCGCCGACCTGCTCTTCCAGGGCGACCGCTCCCTGGTGGCGGCGCTCGGCGGTGCCTTCGCGGGCATGGCGGTCTGCTACCTGACCCGCGGCGTCCTGGCCGGCCTCGGGCGCTTCGCCGCGTACGGCACGCAGCTCGCCGTCGACGGCGGCCTGCGGATCGTGCTCGCCTTCGGCTGCGCACTGTTCGGACTGCACTCCGCACTCGCCTTCAGCCTGGTCCTGGCCGTCGCCCCGGTCATCGCGACGCTGGTCACCTTGCCGGCGCTGCTGCGCGCGGTCGGCCCCGGCGAACCGATCGCCTGGCGCGAGCTGTGCAACGGCCTGGGCCTATTGATCTGCGCGACCCTGCTGTCGCAGGCCGTCGTCAACGCGGCGGTCGTGAGCACCAAACTGCTGGCCCCGACCGACAGCGTGCTGATCGCGGCGCTGCTGAGCGCGCTGGTCCTGGCGCGGGTACCGCTCTTCGTCTTCGGCTCGCTCCAGGCCTCGCTGCTGAGCGGCCTCACCGCCGCCTTCACGGCCGGGGACCGGGCGGCGTTCTGGGCGATGCTGCGCCGGATCGCGCTGGTCGTCGGCGGTCTCGGCCTGCTCGGCGGGGTGCCCGCCACCGCGCTCGGCCCGTGGCTGATCGAGGTGCTCTTCGGCGCCAAGCCCCGGCTGGGCTGCTTCGACTTCTTCCTGTTGTCCGCGGGCACCGTGGCGTACATGTTCGCGATGGTCCTCGGACAGGCGCTCATGGTATTCAAGCGGCACAACCTGCAACTGCTCTGCTGGGCCCTGGGAACCGCGGTCCTGGTGGGCATCACCCTGATTCCGGGGGACGTGGCCGTGCGCGTGATCGTTGCCTACGCACTCGGCTCCCTCGCCACCGTGCTCGCTATGCTGGCAGCGCTGAGGCTGAGCTTCCCCGGAGCGGCTGCGGCAGCCACCGAAGGGCCCGGGCAGACGGCCGACACCGGCCGCCTGGGCGTGGGCGCGGTCGGAAAATGACCCTGCCTGCCCACGACGTCACACCGATCACCGAGCACTCGTTTGTGCCCCATTCCGCTGGAGCTACCGTGTCCGATTACGACGATGTCTGGCTGGTTGTACCGGCCTATAACGAGGGCCAGGTGATCGCCGACGTGGTCGAGGGGGCCCGCAAGACGTTCCCCAACATCGTCGTCGTCGACGACGGCAGCACGGACGACTCGGCCCGGCACATCGCCACCACCGGTGCGCACCTGGTGCGCCACCCGGTCAACCTCGGCCAGGGCGCGGCCCTGCAGACCGGCCTCACGTACGCGCTTGCCCAGCCCGGCGCCCGCTACTTCGCCACCTTCGACGCGGACGGTCAGCACCAGACCAAGGACGTCGAGACGATGGTCGCGGTGCTGCGCCGCGACGAGGCGGACGTCGTCCTCGGCTCCCGCTTCATCGAGCAGAACGGCCAGGTGCCGTGGATCAAGCAGGTGGTGCTGCGTACGGCGGCCGCGGTCAGCCCCACCGCACGCAAGCTCAAGCTCACCGACGCGCACAACGGTCTGCGCGTCCTGGGCCGTGAGGCCGCCGAGCAGCTGAACATCACCATGAACGGCATGGCGCACGCGTCCGAGCTCGTCGGCTTCCTGGCCGGCTCCGACCTGCGGGTCACCGAGGTTCCGGTGGACATCCTCTACACCGATTACTCACGCGCCAAGGGTCAGTCCCTGATCAACGGCGTCAACATCCTTTTTGACATTTCGCTGCGGGAGCGTGGGCGTCGATGAAGTACTTCTGGATCCAGCTGCTGCTGATCCTCGGCTCGGTGTCCATGGCCCTCATGTTCATCCGGACCTGGGGCCAGGCGAAGAACCGGGCGTGGAAGCGCATAGCGTTCTCCGTGTTCGTGGTCGTCAACGTCTACGCGGTACTCCGCCCGACGGACGTCACCTGGCTGGCCCAGCAGCTCGGCGTCGGCCGAGGCACCGACCTGGTGCTCTACGTGATGGTGCTCGCGATGGGCTTCCTCACGCTCAACACCTTCCTGCGCTTCCGGTCGCTGGAGAAGAAGATCACCGACCTGGCGCGGACCGTGGCCATCAACGAGGGCGTCCGGCACAACGACGAGCGCCTCGCACAGGACTCCGCCGCGGACTCCGGCGCGGCCGGGGCCGCGGCCGCCGGTCCCGACCCCGACTCCGTGAAGGCCTGACGCTCCATGGTGACCTTCGACTTCATGCTCCCCTACTACGGGGACGTGCAGCTGATGCAGGACGCCGTCCGCAGCGTCCTGGCGCAGACCGACCGGGACTTCCGGCTCGTCGTCATCGACGACGGCAAGGAGCCGGACGTACCCGGCTGGTTCGAGCGGCTCGGCGACGAGCGGGTCCACTACACCCGCAACGAGCAGAACCTCGGCATCACCAAGAACTTCCAGAAGTGCGTGGAGCTCTCCGAGGCCGACTACGTCGTCATCATGGGCTGCGACGACATCCTGCACCCGCACTACCTGGAGACGGTCCGCGGGATCATCGGCGCCCACCCGGGCGCCGGCATGGTCCAGCCAGGCGTCGAGGTCATCGACGGCTCGGGCCGCGTCATGCAGGGCGGCCTGGCCGACAACACCAAGAAGCGGCTGTACGCGCCGCAGGTGAAGGGCCGCCGCCTGATGGCCGGGGAGGAGCTGGCCGCCAGCGTGCTGCGCGGGAACTGGCTGTACTTCCCCTCCATCTCCTGGCGCGGCGAGGCGCTGCGCAAGATGAACTTCCGCGACGACTACTCCGTGATCCAGGACCTCGCACTGGTCGTCGACCTGCTCGAGGCCGGTGAGGAGATGGTGATCGACAACTCGACCACCGTCTTCCAGTACCGCCGCCACGCGGTCAGCGAATCCTCGGTGCAGGCCTTCTCCGGCACCCGCTTCGCCGAGGCCGAGCGCTACTTCGCCGCAGTCGCCGCGCGCATGGACGCCCGCGGCTGGCCCAAGGCGGCCCGCGCCGCGCGTTTCCACAGCGCCTCCCGCCTGCACGCGCTGACCATGCTCCCCGGCGCCCTGCGCCGCGGGCACCGGGAGGGCGCCCGCACCCTGGCGAAGCACGCCTTCACCTCCGGCCAGAGCTGAGCCTGGCCGCCGCCGCACACCTTGAAACGGACTGAGATGACACACCTGGCCCCCGAGGAGGTCGGTGAGGCCGGCGCTCCGGCGCCCCGCCCCGCCCCGACAGCGGAAGGAACGAACCGTCTGTCCTCCTCGCGGGGGCCGGCGTGGCTCTCGCGGAGGTGGGTGCTCCCGCTGGCCGAGGTCCTCGTCAGCCTCGTCGCGGCCCTCGGGTTCACCCTGCTCAGCACGCACATCAGCGTGAACCCGCTGATCCGGGTCGGCCAGGTCAGCGGTCTCGCCAAGCTCCAGCAGTACGCGGCCGTCCTCGGCCTGCCGCTGCTCGCGGTCCTGCTGTACACGGCTTACCGGGGCTCGCTCCTGCGCCACCAGGCGGCCAAGCGCCTGGTGTGCGCCGCGCTGGCCGGACTCGCGACCGGCGTGCTGGCCGGCGGCGTGGTCGTCGCGCTGCGCGGCACGCCCTGGGGCCTCGGCGGCCAGGAGGGCGACCCGAGCGCCCTGATCGCCATGGCGAACTCGTTCCTGCACGGCGAGAGCATGTCGGGCATCTATCCGCCCCTGTTCCCCGGCCTGATGGCCGTCTGGGCGAAGATCCGCTACGACGTGCCCGGCGGTACCGGGTTCGCCCTCAAGGACTTCCAGATCTTCTTCACCGCGATCGCGGGCCCGATGACGTACCTGGCCTGGCGGCTGCTGCTCCGGCCGTTCTGGGCGCTGCTCATCGCCGTGCCCTCGGCCCTCCTCTTCATGGACCCGATCCGCCCGTACAGCCACGGCAGCATGCTCGTCCTGCTGCCGCTGCTGGGCTACTGCCTGCGCGAGATGCGCCGCTCCGCCGACCGTCCGCTGCGCGGGTCCCTGCTGCGCGGCGCGGTCCTCGGCCTGGTCTTCGGCGTGGTCTTCCTCTGGTACTCCGGCTGGTACGTCTGGGCCGCGCCCGGGGTGTTCGTCCTCGCACTGTTCCTCTTCCCCTGGCGCGCCGGGAAGACGGCGGTCAAGCGGGCCGGCGCGTTCGTCGGCGTCACCCTGCTGACGGCCGGTGTCGTCGGCGCTCCGCTGATCTACCAGATGGCCCGGCTCGGCTCCCAGACCCCGGACCGCTACGCCTTCCTGGCCGTGTACGTCGATCCCGCCTACGTGCTGGGCTGGGTGTCCGACCGGTCCGGGAAGCTGGAGTACCAGACCTGGCCGGCGGCCGGCGAGATGGCCGGCCAGAGCGGCTTCGCCCTGCTGCTGCTGTTCGCCGTGGGCCTGGGCGTCGGCCTGGCGCTGCGCAACATCATGGTGCTGACTGCCGCCGCCACGCTGGCCGGCGCCTGGCTGGCCCGCTTCTGGTTCGCCTCGCACATGGCGCACGACAAGGCCGTGCAGCTCTACCCGCGCACCACGTGGATCATCATGTACTGCCTGATGATCCTGGCCGTGCTCGGCATGATGGCCGTGATCCACCGGGGCTCGGGCTGGGCCGAGCGCACCCTGCGCCCGAGCGGCGCCGACCCGGCCGCCCGGGTCGTTCCCCGGCGGGTGGTCGCGCAGCTCGCGGCCGGCATGGTGTGCGCGATCGCCCTGTTCGGGACGATGGGCGCGTCCTGGTCGGTCAACCGCTACATGCCGCAGTCCGACAACATGTCGATGGGCATCGACGCCTGGCGGGCGCACACCGTCAAGACGGCGGACGGCACCTGCCCGCGCTTCGCGCCGGACAAGAAGAACTGCGCGGACATCGTCACGAACGACTGGCGGCAGAACCGCGACGACGGCGAGCTGTGGTGCGGCGGCATCGGTCCGCTGAACTGGAAGTCCGTCTGCGGGCGCAAGCCGCCGGCCTCGGAGATCCAGAAGGAAGAGCAGGAGCAGAAGCAGAAGCGGGAACAGGAGCAGAAGCGGGAGCAGGAGCAGAAGGCGAAGCAGTAGCCCGCGCCCCGACCGAGGACCCCCGGACCGCAGTTCACGCGGACCGGGGGTCCTCGTGCACAGGGCGCACGTCTGTTCCCCTTAGCCCGCCCCGCTGTCGGAGCCGTCAGCCACGGCCAGTAACATCCGGCCGGTCAGGCATGTCTTCTGGCGGACTCACAACAGGGGTTGGGGACAACTTGAAACTAGGTCGTGTGCGCGGTACGGCTCTCGCCGCCGCGCTCGGTGTCGTCGCCGTCTTCGGCATCCAGGGAGTCGCCAACGGCGTCGACGGCGAGGGCGAGGTGTCGCCGTACAGCGCGGCCGCCCGCGAGAAGGGCCCGGTCGAGGGCGAGCTGCACAAGCTCGCGCTCCAGCCCAAGGGCAAGGGCGAGGCCGTCCTCGCCCAGCGGGACACCGCGCCCTTCGGGCTCCTGGGCGTCTCCTGGACCGATCCCGAGGCCGAGGTGAAGGGCAAGATCGAGGCCCGCACCCGGGACGCGGCCAGCGGCAAGTGGTCGAAGTGGAAGGTGCTGGAGCAGGCCGAGTCCGGCCTCGACGGCAAGCGCCCGGGCCTGCGCGGCGCGACCGAGCCCGTCTGGGTCGGTCCGTCGGACGGTGCCGAGGTGCGGGTGGGCGGCGGCGCCGCCGAGCTGCCCGCCGGCATGGAACTGAACATGGTCGACCCGGGTGCGGGCGTCGCGAAGGCCGCGAAGGCAAAGAAGAAGGGCGTCCTGGGCATGGGGACGGCCTCCCTCGCCCTTCCCGCCGCGGACCCGGCCCCGACGACGCCGGGACCGGAGTCGACCGCCCCGCGGCCGGACATGGCCTCGCGCGTGCAGTGGGGGGCCGACGAGTCCCTGAACAACGAGGGCCCGATCTACCTCCCCGGAGCGAAGGTCAAGGCGCTCTTCGTCCACCACACCGCGTCCACCGCGTCGTACGAGTGCTCCGAGTCCGCGGCCATCGTGCGCAGCCTGCACGTCTACCACGTGAAGTCCAACGGCTGGCGGGACCTCGGCTACAACTTCCTCGTCGACAAGTGCGGCAACCTCTTCGAGGGCCGTCAGGGCGGTGTGGACCAGCCCGTCCTGGGCGCCCACACCTACGGCTGGAACCAGGAGTCGACGAGCGTCGCCGTCCTCGGTGACTACACGAACGGCGGGGCCTCGGCCGCCGCGCTCGAAGGCATCTCCAAGGTCGCGGCGTACAAGCTGGGCCAGTACGACGGCGATATGACCGGCACCACGATGCTGACCGCCGGCGCCACCCAGAACAACTTCTTCGGCGACAAGTTCACCACCGGGCAGCAGTACTCGTTCAAGACCGTCTCGGGCCACCGCGACGGCTTCAACACCCAGTGCCCCGGCAACCAGCTCTACCCGCAGCTGGATTCGCTCCGGAAGTCGGGCCCCGCGGCCCAGCTGAAGATCGCCTCGGTGAACGGTGCGGCGGCCACCCCCGGCGCCACCTTCCCGAGCGGCGCGGCCCTGACGGTCGACTGGACCACCAGCACGGCGAGCGGCCAGCTGAGCACGTTCGACGTGCTGGTCGACGGCGAGTCCGTCGCGACCGTCGGCGCCTCCGAGCGCAAGGCGATGGTCGCGGTCACCGACGGCCGCCACGAGGTCCGGGTCAAGGCGACCGCCGCGAACGGCAAGGTCTCCACGAGCCTGGCGGTCACCGTCGACGCCGAGGTCAAGGGCGCCACGTTCGTGCCCCTGTCCCCGAAGCGCCTGATGGACACCCGTGAGGGCCTCGGCGTCCGCAAGGGCCCGGTCGGCTCGGGCGGCGTGGTCACCCTGCCGGTGGCCGCCGCGACCGGTGGCACGCCCACCGCGGTGGTGCTGAACGTGACGGCGACGAACCCCACGGAGCCGAGCTTCGTGTCGGTGTACCCGGGCGGTACGACCCGCTCCAGCGCGTCGAACCTGAACTTCACCCCGGGCAAGACCATCCCCAACCTGGTCGTCGTGCCGGTCGTCAACGGGACCGTCAGCTTCTACAACAACCAGGGCAACGTCGACCTGATCGCCGACATCACCGGCTACTTCACCTCGAGCGGTGAGGGCGCGACGCAGACCAACTTCGGTCCCAAGCGCCTGATGGACACCCGTGAGGGCCTCGGCGTCGCCAAGGGCCCGGTCGGCTCGGGCGGCGTGGTCACCCTGCCCGTGGCGGGCGTCGACGGCGTCCCGGCGACCGGCGTCAAGGCCGTGGTGCTGAACGTGACGGCCACGAACCCGACGCAGCCGAGCTTCGTGTCCGTGTACCCGAGTGGTACGACCCGCTCCAGCGCCTCGAACCTGAACTTCACCCCGGGCCAGACGATCCCCAACCTGGTGGTCGTGCCGGTCGTGGACGGGAAGATCAGCTTCTACAACAACCAGGGCACCGTCGACCTGATAGCCGACATCACCGGCTACTTCTCGGACGGTGACGCGGGCGCCATGCAGGCGAACTTCGGCCCGAAGCGCCTGATGGACACCCGTACGGGCCTGGGCGTGCGCCAGGGCGCGGTGGCCGGCGGCAGCGTCGTCACGCTGCCGGTGGCGGGCGTGCGCGGCATCCCGGCCGAGGGCGTCAAGGCCGTCGTGCTGAACGTGACGGCCACGAACCCGACCGAGGCGAGCTTCGTGTCGGTGTTCCCCAGCGGCACGGCCCGTACGAGCGCCTCGAACCTGAACTTCACCGCCGGTCTCACGATCCCCAACCTGGTGGTCGTCCCGGTCGTGGACGGGAAGGTCAGCTTCTACAACAACGCGGGGTCCGTGGATCTCATCGCGGACATCACGGGCTATTTCAGCTAGTGGCCTGAACTGCTCTTTCTGCACGTGAGAGGCTCCGCACCACAGGGTGCGGGGCCTCTCCCGCATTCCGGGGCAGGGGACGGGGAAACAGGGGCATGGGGAAGAACGACGACGACGGACCGGGCGTCTCCGACGCGGAGTGGGACCGGTTCGTGGAGCGGGCCGCCGAGGAGGCGCGCGACGCGCCCCAGGAGCCGTCGGCGCGGCAGCGGATGGTGACCGAGCGGCTGCGCCACGAGCAGGACCCGCCGGGGTGGCGGACCGGCCCGGCCTGGCAGGAGAGGGAGGGCCGGGGCAGGCGGGGGCGGCGGGCCAAGGCCGTGCTGGCGGTCCTGGTCATCGCGGGGGTCGCGCTGATCGCCGTACGGCCGGAGCTGCTCATCGACCGCCTCACGGGCACCTCCCAGGCCCGCGAGGACGCGCGCAACGCGCCCCCGTCGGCTCCGGAGACCGCGGCCCCGACGGCCGCGCCGCCGTCGGTGGACCCGGACCGCCCGACCTTGCAGGAACCTTTCCGCGGCTCCCCGGCCCTTCCGTGGGCGGACGGCGCCGCCGGCATCGAGCTGCCCGCGGCCGAGGCCGTCGGCGGGATGACCGGGGAGCAGGTGGCGGAGGCGCTGGAGAAGGCCAAGCAGTTCCTGATCGCGGCCAACCTCGACCCGGCGACCCTGCGGGGGGAGCGGCCCAAGGCCGCGCTGGGCCTGCTGGACCCCAAGGACGGCGAGACGGCGGAGCTCCTGGACCGCTCCCTCGCGAAGCCCGGCCGGGACCAGGACCCGCTGAACCTGTTCACCCGGTACGACCCGGCCGAGCTGGCGCTGGTGGGCGGGGTGGTCAAGGTGCGCGGCCGGATGTGGGTCGAGCCCGGCGAGCAGCCCGGCCAGGCCCGGGTGCTGGCCGACTACACCTTCGTCTACCCGCTCGTGAAGGCCGCGGCCGGCTCGGACCAGGTCGAGCGGACCATCGTGCGCCGCGAGATCACCTTCTCGATCGCCGACCGGCGCAAGTGGGAGTCCACGCCCGGCCGCCTCTGGCTGGAGAGGTACCGCGTCGACCTCGCGAACAGTGCGTGCGAGGTGTACGACGGCTACGTGCACCCGGCCTTCGACGCGGACCCGGTGACCGGAGTGACCCCCTCCGGGACGCCCCAGGACCCGTACGACCGGAGCAAGGGCATCGACGCGACCGGCCAGGAAGGCTGCGGCACCGTGTCCCGGTCCTGACCGGGGGAGATGCCCCGGGCGTGGCGATGGGTGCGGCGGTTTGACCACGCAGCGTCGCGGGGTATTCTCTTCCGCCCGATTGGCCAGGTACGCGCCTCGTATGGCAGACTACTCAAGTTGCTCGGCTGAGTGCCGATGCTGCGCGCCTCCCGCCGGGAGGACCGGAAGCGAGTCCCACAGTACTCGTCGTCCTTAATCTGCCTTCCGGGGCAGCAATGGGGACGGACGTACGGGAATCTTCTGGGAAGTGTCAGCACGGTGCACACCAGGCGCTCGGTGGGTGTTTCTCCCCCGAAACGCGGTCACAGGGACCGTACCCCCTTGGACGAGGGAATTTCCGTATGGAAATTTTCTGTAGAGGGAGTGCGACACGCCCGACCGCGTGGGTCGGAGAGAAGCCGCGGGATCCGTCCCGCAGCCGACCGAGGGCCAGAGCGTTTCCACATAGAGACAGGACTACGGAGTAGCCATGGCGGGACAGAAGATCCGCATCCGGCTCAAGGCCTACGACCACGAGGTCATCGATTCCTCGGCGAAGAAGATCGTCGAGACGGTGACGCGCACTGGTGCGTCGGTCGCGGGCCCGGTGCCGCTGCCCACTGAGAAGAACGTGTACTGCGTCATCAAGTCGCCGCACAAGTACAAGGACTCGCGCGAGCACTTCGAGATGCGCACGCACAAGCGCCTGATCGACATCCTCGACCCGACCCCCAAGACCGTTGACTCGCTGATGCGCCTGGACCTTCCGGCCGGCGTTGACATCGAGATCAAGCTCTGAGAGGCGTCGAGAAGATGGCAAAGCAGATCAAGGGCGTCCTGGGCGAGAAGCTCGGCATGACCCAGGTCTGGGACGAGAACAACCGTGTCGTCCCGGTGACCGTGGTCAAGGCCGGACCCTGCGTCGTTACCCAGGTCCGTACGAACGACATCGACGGCTACGAGTCGGTCCAGATCGCCTTCGGCGAGATCGACCCGCGCAAGGTGAACAAGCCCCTCAAGGGCCACTTCGCCAAGGCCGACGTGACCCCCCGCCGCCACCTGGTGGAGCTCCGCACCTCCGACGCCAGCGAGTACACGCTCGGCCAGGAGATCACTGCTGAGGTGTTCGAGTCCGGCGTCAAGGTTGACGTCACGGGCAACAGCAAGGGCAAGGGCTTCGCCGGTGTCATGAAGCGGCACAACTTCCGGGGCCTCGGCGCCGGTCACGGTGTGCAGCGCAAGCACCGCTCCCCCGGTTCGATCGGTGGCTGTGCCACCCCTGGGCGTGTCTTCAAGGGCATGCGCATGGCCGGTCGCATGGGTAACGAGCGTGTCACCACCCAGAACCTGACCATCCACGCGGTTGACGCGGAGAAGGGTCTGCTCCTCATCAAGGGTGCGGTCCCCGGTCCGAACGGCGGCCTCGTCCTGGTCCGTACCGCGGCCAAGGGGGCTTGAGGTAATGAGCACCATTGACATCCTTTCGCCGGCAGGCGACAAGGCCGGTACCGTCGAGCTCCCCGCGGAGATCTTCGACGCGAAGACCAGCGTTCCGCTGATCCACCAGGTCGTTGTCGCTCAGCTGGCTGCTGCCCGTCAGGGCACGCACAAGACCAAGCGTCGTGGCGAAGTCCGTGGTGGTGGCCGCAAGCCGTACCGCCAGAAGGGCACCGGCCGCGCGCGCCAGGGTTCGACCCGTGCGCCGCAGTTCGTCGGCGGTGGCGTTGTCCACGGCCCGCAGCCGCGTGACTACTCCCAGCGGACCCCGAAGAAGATGAAGGCCGCCGCCCTCCGCGGTGCCCTCTCGGACCGTGCGCGTCACTCCCGCATCCACGTCATCACCGGCGTGGTCGAGGGTGCCGCCTCCACGAAGGCCGCCAAGACGCTGTTCGGCAAGATCTCGGAGCGCAAGAACCTGCTCCTGGTCGTCGACCGCGCCGACGAGGCCGCGTGGCTGTCCGCCCGCAACCTGCCCCAGGTTCACATCCTGGAGCCGGGCCAGCTGAACACGTACGACGTGATCGTCTCTGACGACGTGGTCTTCACTCAGGCCGCTTTCGAGTCCTTCGTGTCTGGCCCCAAGGCCGATGAGACCGAAGGGAGCGACGCCTGATGTCTGAGGCGACCGTTACCAGCAAGACCTTCACTGACCCGCGCGACCTGCTGATCAAGCCGGTTGTCTCGGAGAAGAGCTACGCGCTGCTGGACGAGAACAAGTACACGTTCATCGTCGCGCCCGGCTCCAACAAGACCCAGATCAAGCAGGCCGTGGAAGCGGTCTTCGGGGTCAAGGTCACCGGGGTCAACACGATCAACCGTCAGGGTAAGCGCAAGCGCACCAAGACCGGTTTCGGCAAGCGCGCTGACACCAAGCGCGCCATCGTGACCCTCGCTGAGGGCGACCGAATCGACATCTTCGGCGGCCAGGCCTCCTAACGGAGGTCTAGTCGTCCGGAATCGGACGAGGACTGAGAAATGGGTATCCGCAAGTACAAGCCGACGACCCCGGGCCGTCGTGGCTCCAGCGTCGCCGACTTTGTCGAGATCACGCGGTCCACGCCGGAGAAGTCGCTGGTTCGCCCCCTGCACAGCAAGGGCGGCCGTAACAACACCGGTCGGATCACCGTTCGCCACCAGGGTGGTGGACACAAGCGCGCCTACCGCGTGATCGACTTCCGTCGTCACGACAAGGACGGCGTGCCGGCCAAGGTCGCGCACATCGAGTACGACCCCAACCGCACCGCGCGCATCGCGCTCCTGCACTACGCGGACGGCGAGAAGCGCTACATCATCGCGCCGAAGGCTCTGAAGCAGGGCGACCGGATTGAGAACGGCCCCACGGCCGACATCAAGCCCGGTAACAACCTGGCCCTCCGCAACATCCCGGTCGGTACCACGATCCACGCGATCGAGCTCCGTCCCGGTGGCGGCGCCAAGTTCGCGCGCTCCGCTGGTGCCTCCGTGCAGCTGCTGGCGAAGGAGGGCACGATGGCCCACCTTCGTATGCCGTCCGGTGAGATCCGTCTCGTCGACGCGCGCTGCCGCGCCACGGTCGGCGAGGTCGGCAACGCCGAGCAGTCGAACATCAACTGGGGCAAGGCCGGCCGCATGCGCTGGAAGGGCGTTCGCCCGTCCGTCCGCGGTGTCGCGATGAACCCGGTTGACCACCCGCACGGTGGTGGTGAGGGCAAGACCAGTGGTGGTCGCCACCCGGTCTCCCCGTGGGGTCAGAAGGAGGGTCGTACTCGCTCGCCGAAGAAGGCTTCGAGCAAGTACATCGTCCGCCGCCGCAAGACGAACAAGAAGCGCTAGGAGCGGGTTTAGATGCCGCGCAGTCTCAAGAAGGGGCCCTTCGTCGACGACCACCTCGTAAAGAAGGTGGACGTCCAGAACGAAGCCGGCACCAAGAACGTCATCAAGACCTGGTCCCGTCGCTCGATGATCATCCCCAGCATGCTGGGTCACACCATCGCGGTGCACAACGGCAAGACCCACGTCCCGGTGTTCGTCACCGAGTCGATGGTCGGCCACAAGCTCGGCGAGTTCTCGCCGACTCGCACCTTCCGCGGCCACGTCAAGGACGACCGGAAGTCGAAGCGCCGCTAAAGGCGGGGTGGTTATGACTATGACTTACACCGAAGGGACAACCATGGAAGCCAGGGCCCAGGCGCGGTACATCCGCGTCACGCCCATGAAGGCCCGCCGAGTGGTGGACCTTATCCGTGGCATGGATGCCACGGAGGCTCAGGCGGTCCTGCGTTTCGCCCCGCAGGCCGCGAGCGTGCCGGTCGGCAAGGTGCTTGACAGCGCCATCGCCAACGCCGCACACAACTACAACCACCCGGACGCCTCCACGCTGGTCATCAGCGAGGCGTACGTGGACGAGGGCCCGACCCTGAAGCGGTTCCGTCCGCGTGCGCAGGGCCGTGCCTACCGGATCCGCAAGCGGACCAGCCACATCACCGTGGTCGTCAGCAGCAAGGAAGGTTCCCGGTAATGGGCCAGAAGGTAAACCCGCACGGGTTCCGGCTCGGCATCACCACCGACTTCAAGTCGCGTTGGTACGCCGACAAGCTGTACAAGGACTACGTCAAGGAAGACGTCGCCATCCGCAGGATGATGACGTCCGGCATGGAGCGCGCCGGCATCTCGAAGGTTGAGATCGAGCGCACCCGTGACCGCGTGCGTGTGGACATCCACACCGCTCGTCCGGGCATCGTCATCGGTCGCCGTGGCGCCGAGGCCGACCGCATCCGCGGTGACCTCGAGAAGCTCACGGGCAAGCAGGTCCAGCTGAACATCCTCGAGGTCAAGAACCCCGAGCTGGATGCACAGCTGGTTGCCCAGGCCGTTGCCGAGCAGCTCTCCTCCCGCGTCTCCTTCCGTCGCGCCATGCGTAAGAGCATGCAGGGCACGATGAAGGCCGGCGCCAAGGGCATCAAGATCCAGTGTGGCGGTCGTCTCGGCGGCGCCGAGATGTCCCGCTCCGAGTTCTACCGCGAAGGCCGTGTGCCGCTGCACACCCTCCGCGCGAACGTGGACTACGGCTTCTTCGAGGCCAAGACCACCTTCGGCCGTATCGGTGTGAAGGTCTGGATCTACAAGGGCGACGTCAAGAACATCGCCGAGGTTCGCGCCGAGAACGCTGCGGCCCGTGCGGGTAACCGCCCGGCCCGTGGCGCGCAGGGCGCTGGCGACCGTCCCGCCGGCCGTGGTGGCCGTGGTGGCGAGCGCGGCGGCCGTGGTGGCCGCAAGCCGCAGCAGGCTGCTGGTGTCGAGGCCCCCAAGGCCGACGCTCCCGCCGCCGCTCCGGCCGAGAGCACCGGAACGGAGGCCTGACCGACATGCTGATCCCTCGTAGGGTCAAGCACCGCAAGCAGCACCACCCGAAGCGCAGCGGTATGGCCAAGGGCGGTACTGAGGTCACGTTCGGCGAGTACGGCATCCAGGCGCTGACCCCGGCTTACGTGACGAACCGCCAGATCGAGGCGGCTCGTATTGCGATGACCCGCCACATCAAGCGTGGCGGCAAGGTCTGGATCAACATCTACCCGGACCGCCCGCTGACGAAGAAGCCGGCCGAAACCCGCATGGGTTCCGGTAAGGGTTCTCCCGAGTGGTGGATCGCCAACGTGCACCCGGGTCGGGTCATGTTCGAGCTGTCCTACCCGAACGAGAAGATTGCTCGTGAGGCGCTCACCCGCGCTGCTCACAAGCTTCCGATGAAGTGCCGGATTGTTCGGCGCGAGGCAGGTGAGTCGTGATGGCGACGGGAACCAAGGCGTCCGAGCTGCGTGAGCTCGGCAACGAGGAGCTCGTTGGCAAGCTGCGCGAGGCCAAGGAGGAGCTGTTCAAGCTCCGCTTCCAGGCGGCCACGGGTCAGCTGGAGAACAACGGCCGGCTCAAGTCCGTCCGTAAGGACATCGCTCGCATCTACACCCTGATGCACGAGCGTGAGCTCGGTATCGAGACGGTGGAGAGCGCCTGATGAGCGAGAACAACGTGACTGAGAAGACCGAGCGCGGTTTCCGCAAGACCCGTGAGGGTCTGGTCGTCAGCGACAAGATGGACAAGACCGTCGTCGTCGCCGTCGAGGACCGCGTCAAGCACGCCCTGTACGGCAAGGTCATCCGCCGTACGAACAAGCTCAAGGCGCACGACGAGCAGAACGCTGCCGGCGTCGGCGACCGCGTCCTCATCATGGAGACGCGTCCGCTGTCGGCGAGCAAGCGCTGGCGCATCGTCGAGATCCTCGAGAAGGCCAAGTAAGCACCTGAGGGGTTTCCCTTAGGTTCGTTCCGCCAGGCTCGGTGGGGGCGACGCTCTCCGGAGTGAAGCCCCCGCCGGGAACCGGCAGACAAACAGGAGATACACGTGATCCAGCAGGAGTCGCGACTGCGTATCGCCGACAACACTGGTGCCAAGGAAATCCTTTGCATCCGTGTTCTCGGTGGTTCCGGTCGCCGCTACGCGGGCATCGGTGACGTCATCGTCGCCACCGTCAAGGACGCGATCCCCGGTGGCAACGTGAAGAAGGGTGACGTCGTCAAGGCTGTCATCGTTCGCACCGTCAAGGAGCGTCGCCGCCAGGACGGCTCGTACATCCGCTTTGACGAGAACGCCGCCGTCATTCTGAAGAACGACGGCGACCCTCGCGGCACCCGTATCTTCGGCCCGGTGGGCCGTGAGCTGCGCGAGAAGAAGTTCATGAAGATCATCTCGCTCGCGCCGGAGGTGCTGTAAGCATGAAGATCAAGAAGGGCGACCTGGTTCAGGTCATCACCGGTAAGGACAAGGGCAAGCAGGGCAAGGTCATCGTCGCCTTCCCCGCCGACAACCGTGTCCTCGTCGAGGGTGTCAACCGGGTCAAGAAGCACACCAAGGCCGCGCAGAACCAGGCCGGTGGCATCGTGATCACCGAGGCCCCGGTCCACGTGAGCAACGTTCAGCTGGTTGTGGAGAAGGACGGCAAGAAGGTCGTCACCCGCGTCGGCTACCGCTTCGACGACGAGGGCAACAAGATCCGCGTTGCCAAGCGGACGGGTGAGGACATCTGATGGCTACCACTCCGCGTCTGAAGACGAAGTACCGCGAGGACATCGCGGGCAAGCTGCGTGAGGAGTTCTCCTACGAGAACGTCATGCAGATCCCCGGCCTCGTCAAGATCGTCGTGAACATGGGTGTCGGCGACGCCGCCCGTGACTCGAAGCTGATCGACGGTGCCATCCGCGACCTGACGACGATCACCGGTCAGAAGCCGGCCGTCACGAAGGCTCGCAAGTCCATCGCGCAGTTCAAGCTGCGTGAGGGTCAGCCGATCGGCTGCCACGTCACCCTCCGTGGTGACCGCATGTGGGAGTTCCTGGACCGTACGCTGTCGCTCGCGCTGCCGCGTATCCGTGACTTCCGTGGTCTGTCGCCGAAGCAGTTCGACGGCCGTGGCAACTACACCTTCGGTCTCACGGAGCAGGTCATGTTCCACGAGATCGACCAGGACAAGATCGACCGTACCCGGGGTATGGACATCACCGTGGTCACCACGGCGACCAACGACGCTGAGGGCCGCGCGCTCCTTCGTCACCTCGGCTTCCCCTTCAAGGAGGCGTAAGCGAGATGGCGAAGAAGGCTCTCATCGCGAAGGCTGCCCGCAAGCCCAAGTTCGGTGTGCGTGCGTACACCCGCTGCCAGCGCTGCGGTCGTCCCCACTCCGTGTACCGCAAGTTCGGCCTGTGCCGCGTGTGCCTTCGTGAGATGGCTCACCGTGGCGAGCTGCCGGGCGTGACCAAGAGCTCCTGGTAACCCTCCCACCCTTTGGGTGTTGAGGTTTTCCAGACGCTCTCGGTAAGCATCAGGTCGGCGGACCGCCCTGCCCGCATGCCGTAGGCTTGTGGGGTTGGGCGTCCGCCGCCCTATCGACTTACTACGCCGTAGGTCCCCGCACCGCACCCGTCCCGCCACTGAGTGGGGAGAGGGATGGCGCATACAGGAAACCCCGGCGAGAGAGGCCGAAGGCCACTTCATGACCATGACTGACCCGATCGCAGACATGCTCACGCGTCTGCGTAACGCTAACTCGGCGTACCACGACACCGTCGTGATGCCGCACAGCAAGATCAAGTCGCACATCGCAGAGATCCTCAAGCAGGAGGGTTTCATCACCGGCTGGAAGGTCGAGGACGCCGAGGTCGGCAAGAACCTCGTCCTCGAGCTGAAGTTCGGGCCGAACCGTGAGCGCTCCATCGCGGGCATCAAGCGGATCTCGAAGCCCGGTCTGCGCGTGTACGCGAAGTCCACCAACCTGCCGAAGGTCCTCGGCGGCCTGGGCGTGGCGATCATCTCCACGTCCCACGGTCTCCTGACCGGCCAGCAGGCAGGCAAGAAGGGCGTAGGTGGGGAAGTCCTCGCCTACGTCTGGTAGTCGGGAACGGAGGAAAAGCAATGTCGCGAATCGGCAAGCTCCCCATCCAGGTTCCCGCCGGTGTGGACGTCACCATCGACGGCCAGACGGTCGCCGTGAAGGGCCCCAAGGGTTCCCTCACGCACACCGTCAAGGCGCCGATCGAGATCGTCAAGGGTGAGGAAGGCGTTCTGAACGTCACCCGCCCGAACGACGAGCGTCAGAACAAGGCCCTGCACGGCCTGTCCCGCACGCTGGTGGCGAACATGATCACCGGTGTGACCACGGGGTACGTCAAGGCTCTCGAGATCAGCGGTGTCGGTTACCGCGTGGCCGCGAAGGGCTCCAACCTGGAGTTCCAGCTCGGCTACAGCCACCCGATCCTGGTGGAGGCGCCCGAGGGCATCTCCTTCAAGGTCGAGTCGCCGACCAAGTTCTCGGTCGAGGGCATCGACAAGCAGAAGGTCGGCGAGGTCGCCGCCAACATCCGCAAGCTGCGGAAGCCCGACCCGTACAAGGCCAAGGGTGTCAAGTACGCCGGCGAAGTCATCCGCCGCAAGGTCGGAAAGGCTGGTAAGTAGCCATGGCATACGGTGTGAAGATCGCCAAGGGCGACGCGTACAAGCGCGCTGCCAAGGCTCGCCGCCACATCCGCATCCGCAAGAACGTCTCGGGTACGGCGGAGCGTCCGCGCCTCGTCGTGACGCGTTCCAACCGCAACATCGTTGCTCAGGTCATCGACGACCTCCAGGGTCACACCCTGGCGTCGGCGTCGACCCTGGACGCTTCGATCCGCGGTGGCGAAGGCGACAAGAGCTCGCAGGCCCAGGCTGTCGGCGCGCTCGTCGCCGAGCGTGCCAAGGCCGCGGGTGTCGAGACCGTCGTGTTCGACCGCGGTGGCAACCGATACGCCGGGCGCATTGCCGCTCTGGCTGACGCCGCCCGCGAAGCCGGGCTGAAGTTCTAAGCCCCGGTTCCGGGACTCACGGACGTAACAGAGAGAGGTAATCCAATGGCTGGACCCCAGCGCCGCGGAAGCGGTGCCGGTGGCGGCGAGCGGCGGGACCGGAAGGGTCGCGACGGTGGCCCTGCCGCCGAGAAGACCGCTTACGTTGAGCGCGTTGTCGCGATCAACCGCGTCGCCAAGGTTGTCAAGGGTGGTCGCCGCTTCAGCTTCACCGCGCTGGTCGTGGTGGGCGACGGTGACGGCACTGTAGGTGTCGGTTACGGCAAGGCCAAGGAAGTTCCCGCGGCCATCGCCAAGGGTGTCGAGGAAGCCAAGAAGAACTTCTTCAAGGTTCCGCGCATCCAGGGCACCATCCCTCACCCGATCCAGGGCGAGAAGGCCGCGGGCGTCGTCCTGCTGAAGCCTGCTTCCCCCGGTACCGGTGTTATCGCGGGTGGCCCGGTGCGCGCCGTTCTGGAGTGCGCCGGCGTTCACGACATCCTGTCGAAGTCGCTCGGCTCCGACAACGCGATCAACATCGTGCACGCGACCGTGGCGGCCCTCAAGGGCCTGCAGCGTCCCGAGGAGATCGCGGCTCGCCGTGGTCTGCCCCTCGAGGACGTCGCCCCCGCGGCTCTCCTTCGTGCGCGTGCTGGGGCGGGTGTCTAATGGCCCGCCTCAAGATCACGCAGACGAAGTCGTACATCGGCAGCAAGCAGAACCACCGCGACACTCTGCGTTCGCTCGGGCTCAAGCGCCTGAACGACGTGGTCGTCAAGGAGGACCGCCCCGAGTTCCGCGGAATGGTTCACACCGTCCGCCACCTCGTGACGGTTGAGGAGGTTGACTAATCATGGCTGAGAACAGCCCGCTGAAGGCCCACAACCTCCGTCCCGCCCCCGGCGCCAAGACCGCGAAGACCCGTGTCGGTCGTGGTGAGGCGTCGAAGGGTAAGACGGCCGGTCGTGGTACGAAGGGCCAGAAGGCCCGTTACCAGATCCCGGAGCGCTTCGAGGGTGGGCAGATGCCCCTCCACATGCGTCTCCCGAAGCTCAAGGGCTTCAAGAACCCGTTCCGCACCGAGTACCAGGTCGTGAACCTGGACAAGCTCGGCGCCCTCTACCCCGAGGGTGGAGAGGTCACGGTGGCCGACCTGGTCGCCAAGGGCGCGGTTCGCAAGAACAGCCTCGTCAAGGTCCTGGGCCAGGGCGAGATCTCCGTGGCGCTGCAGGTTTCGGTTGACGCCGTCTCCGGCTCCGCCAAGGAGAAGATCGCCGCCGCCGGTGGCACTGTCACCGAGCTCGTCTAAGACGAATTCAGTGGCTAAATAGCTCGAAACCCGACCGGGGATGCCTCACATATGGGGCATCCCCGGTTGGTCGTTCCACGGGAGGCGCACTCGCCGGTAAGGTGGCGTGCACCTTTGCTTTGTCGTATACGTCGATCCCTCAGACCGTCACCTCTGACGCAGTAGCGCGGGGGTCGCAGGAGGCACCGTGCTCACCGCGTTCGCCCGGGCGTTCAAGACGCCCGACCTGCGCAAGAAGCTGCTCTTCACGCTCGGCATCATCGTGCTGTTCCGGCTCGGGTCCCACATCCCGGTACCCGGCGTGAGCTACAAGAACGTTCAGATCTGTGTCGACCAGGCGGGCAGCAGCAACGGGCTGTTCGGTCTCGTCAACATGTTCAGCGGCGGTGCGCTGCTGCAGATCACGATCTTTGCGCTCGGCATCATGCCGTACATCACGGCGAGCATCATTCTGCAGCTGCTGACCGTGGTCATCCCGAAGCTGGAGACCCTCAAAAAAGAGGGCCAGTCCGGCACGGCGAAGATCACTCAGTACACGCGCTATCTGACGGTCGCGCTCGCGATCCTGCAGGGCACGGGCCTCGTCGCCACCGCCCGCACCGGTGCCCTCTTCCAGGGCTGCCAGGTCGCCAGCCAGATCGTCCCCAACCGTTCGATCTTCACCACCGTCGTCATGGTCGTCACCATGACGGCCGGTACCTGTGTCGTCATGTGGCTCGGTGAGCTCATCACGGACCGCGGCATCGGCAACGGCATGTCGATCCTGATGTTCATCTCCATCGCCGCCGGCTTCATCGGCGCCCTCTGGCAGATCAAGCTCCAGGGCAAGATCGCCGACGGCTGGGTCGAGTTCGGCGTGGTCATGCTGGTCGGTCTCGCGATGGTCGGTCTGGTGGTCTTCGTCGAGCAGGCGCAGCGCCGGATCCCCGTCCAGTACGCGAAGCGCATGATCGGCCGCCGTGCCTACGGCGGTACCTCGACCTACATCCCGCTCAAGGTGAACCAGGCGGGCATCATCCCCGTCATCTTCGCCTCGTCGCTGCTGTACATCCCGGCACTGGTCGTTCAGTTCAGCGGTTCCACCGCGGGCTGGGCGACGTGGATCCAGAAGCACTTCGTCAAGGGCGACCACCCGTACTACATCGCCGTCTACTTCCTCCTGATCGTCTTCTTCGCGTTCTTCTACGTGGCGATCTCGTTCAACCCCGAGGAAGTTGCAGACAACATGAAGAAGTATGGTGGGTTCATCCCGGGTATCCGTGCCGGTCGACCCACCGCCGAGTACCTGAGCTACGTGCTCAACCGGATCACTTGGCCGGGGTCGCTGTACCTGGGACTCATCGCTCTTGTGCCGACGATGGCGTTGGCGGGCTTCGGAGCGAACCAGAACTTCCCGTTCGGCGGGACGAGCATCCTGATCATCGTGGGTGTGGGTCTGGAAACCGTGAAGCAGATCGAGAGCCAGCTCCAGCAGCGTAATTACGAAGGGTTCCTCCGCTGATGCGTATCGTCCTCGTCGGACCGCCCGGTGCGGGCAAGGGAACGCAGGCCGCGTTCCTTGCCAAGAACCTGTCGATCCCGCACATCTCCACGGGCGACCTGTTCCGGGCCAACATCAGCCAGGGCACCGCGCTGGGCAAGCAGGCGAAGGCGTTCATGGACGCCGGCGACCTGGTTCCCGACGAGGTCACCATCGCCATGGCCAAGGACCGCATGGAGCAGCCGGACGCGGTGAGCGGCTTCCTGCTCGACGGGTTCCCGCGCAACGTGTCGCAGGCCGAGGCCCTCGACACGATGCTCAAGGCCGCGGGGATGAAGCTGGACGCCGTCCTCGACCTGGAGGTCGAGGAGGACGAGGTGGTCAAGCGGATCGCCGGCCGCCGGATCTGCCGCAACGACTCGTCGCACGTCTTCCACGTGGCGTACGCCCAGCCGAAGACCGAGGGCGTCTGCGACAAGTGCGGCGGCGAGCTGTACCAGCGCGGGGACGACTCCGAGGCCACGGTCCGCAACCGGCTGGAGGTCTACCACACGCAGACCGAGCCGATCATCGACTACTACAAGGCCCAGGGCCTGCTCGTCACCATCCCCGCCCTCGGTGAGGTCGCGGACGTGACGAAGCGCGCGATGGATGCGCTGAACAAGTAGTCACCCTTTGTCGTGCGGGTACGGCCGCGGTGTCCCCTGGGCATCGCGGCCGTACTGTTGAGAAGACTCGTACCGAGGCTGGAAGGCTTTTTTCATGGTCCAGATCAAGACCCCCGAGCAGATCGCGAAGATGCGCGAGGCAGGGCTGGTCGTCGCCGCGATCCATGCGGCGACCCGTGAGGCGGCCGTGCCGGGCGCCACGACGCGGGATCTGGACATGGTGGCCCGCAAGGTGATCGCGGACGCCGGTGCCAAGTCGAACTTCCTCGGCTACGGCGGCTTCCCCGCGACCATCTGCACCTCGGTGAACGAGGTCGTGGTCCACGGCATCCCGGACGACAAGACGGTCCTCAAGAACGGGGACATCATCTCGATCGACGCCGGCGCGATCGTCGACGGCTGGCACGGGGACGCGGCGTACACCGCCTTCGTGGGCACCGGGCACGCCCCTGAGCTCGTGGAGCTCTCGCGGGTGACCGAGGAGTCCATGTGGGCCGGCATCGCCGCCATGAAGCTCGGCAACAGGCTCGTGGACATCTCGAAGGCGATCGAGACGTACATCAAGCGCCAGCCGCGTCCGACCACCGGTGAGCACAGCCTCGGCAAGTTCGGGATCATCGAGGACTACGGCGGCCACGGCATCGGGTCCGAGATGCACATGGACCCCCACCTGCTGAACTACGTCTCGCGCAAGCGGGGCAAGGGGATCAAGCTCGTACCGGGCGTCTGCCTGGCCATCGAGCCCATGGTCTCCCTGGGCACCGCCCAGACCGAGGTCCTGGCGGACGACTGGACGGTCATCACCACGGACGGCACCTGGTCCTCCCACTGGGAGCACTCCATCGCGCTGACCGAGGCCGGCCCCATCGTCCTGACCAGCCCGGACTGCGGCAAGGCCAAGCTGGCGGAGTACGGGGTCACCACGGCTCCGGACCCCCTGGCGTAATGATCTACACTCTGGGGCAAACTTTCCGGATTCGTCTTTCTGGGTGCCCTGACGTAGACTGACTCGTCGGCTCTCGTGCATATCCATGCCTGCATGGCGCACTGAGCCGATCAAGGTAGCCGATTCGAAGGGCGAAGCGTGGCCAAGAAGCAAGGTGCCATCGAAATCGAGGGCACCGTGATCGAGTCCCTCCCGAACGCGATGTTCAAGGTGGAACTGCAGAACGGTCACAAGGTCCTCGCGCACATCAGCGGCAAGATGCGCATGCACTACATCCGCATCCTCCCGGATGACCGGGTCGTCGTGGAGCTGTCTCCGTACGACCTGACGCGTGGCCGGATCGTCTACCGATACAAGTAGATCTTGTCCTCACTCCTGCCTGGGCATCCGTCCCGGTGCGGGTGGTGGCACTGACCCGGAGAACCTCACCAACATGAAGGTCAAGCCGAGCGTCAAGAAGATCTGCGACAAGTGCAAGGTGATCCGCCGTCACGGTCGGGTCATGGTCATCTGCGACAACCTGCGCCACAAGCAGCGCCAGGGCTGACGCACGCCGACCGACCTGCCTTCCGCAGTTCTTCGCGCGACGTAAGAAAACGTACATACGCAGAACCCGCCCAGCCCTGAGAGGGGCCGGCGGTACCTCCGGCGGGGGCCGGGGACCCGGACGTACCATCACCCATTTCGGGTGGTCGGCGGTCGGGAGTGGTTCTGCGGAAGACCCCCGAACACACAGGAGCCATTTGTGGCACGCGTTTCCGGTGTTGACATCCCGCGCGAAAAGCGTGTGGAGATCGCACTCACCTACGTCTTCGGTATCGGGCGCACCCGGTCCAAGGAGATCCTCGCCTCCACCGGCGTGAACCCGAACACCCGCGTTCGTGACCTGGCCGAAGAGGACCTCGTCAAGATCCGCGAGTACGTGGACGCCAACCTCCGCACCGAGGGTGACCTCCGCCGCGAGATCCAGGGCGACATTCGCCGCAAGATCGAGATCCAGTGCTACCAGGGCATCCGCCACCGTCGTGGCCTGCCGGTGCACGGTCAGCGCACCAGCACGAACGCGCGTACCCGCAAGGGCCCGCGTCGCGCGATCGCCGGTAAGAAGAAGCCGGGCAAGAAGTAGTCCTGTTCAGCGGTCTTGCGCTGTAGGACCGACCACCTCCCGTAGGAGATTTAGATGCCCCCCAAGGGTCGTCAGGGCGCTGCCAAGAAGGTGCGCCGCAAGGAAAAGAAGAACGTCGCTCACGGGCACGCCCACATCAAGAGCACGTTCAACAACACCATCGTCTCGATCACGGACCCCTCGGGCAACGTGATCTCCTGGGCCTCCGCCGGCCACGTCGGCTTCAAGGGCTCGCGCAAGTCCACCCCCTTCGCCGCGCAGATGGCCGCCGAGTCGGCCGCCCGCCGCGCGCAGGAGCACGGCATGCGCAAGGTCGACGTCTTCGTCAAGGGTCCGGGCTCCGGCCGCGAGACCGCGATCCGCTCCCTCCAGGCCACCGGCCTCGAGGTCGGTTCGATCCAGGACGTCACCCCCACCCCGCACAACGGCTGCCGCCCGCCGAAGCGCCGCCGCGTCTGACGCAGCGGACGCACTTGTGCGTTCTTGAGTGTCCGGGCGGTACGACCCTTTCGGGGGCCGTGCCGCCCGTACCCTTGCAGTAGCCGTACCCCTGGTACGGCGTCCCGTCGGGCGTCAAATAGTGGGCGTCCACGAATGAAGGAACACAGACATGCTTATCGCTCAGCGTCCTTCGCTGACCGAAGAGGTCGTCGACGAGTACCGCTCGCGGTTCGTGATCGAGCCGCTGGAGCCGGGCTTCGGCTACACCCTCGGCAACTCCCTGCGCCGTACGCTCCTGTCCTCGATCCCGGGTGCCGCTGTCACCAGCATCCGCGTGGACGGCGTCCTGCACGAGTTCACCACCGTGCCGGGTGTCAAGGAAGACGTCACCGACATCATCCTCAACATCAAGCAGCTGGTCGTCTCCTCGGAGCACGACGAGCCGGTCGTGATGTACCTGCGCAAGCAGGGTCCCGGCCTGGTCACCGCCGCTGACATCGCGCCCCCGGCCGGTGTCGAGGTGCACAACCCGGACCTCGTCCTCGCCACGCTCAACGGCAAGGGCAAGCTGGAGATGGAGCTGACCGTCGAGCGCGGTCGCGGCTACGTCTCCGCCGTCCAGAACAAGCAGCTGGGCCAGGAGATCGGCCGCATCCCGATCGACTCCATCTACAGCCCGGTCCTCAAGGTCACCTACAAGGTCGAGGCGACCCGTGTCGAGCAGCGCACCGACTTCGACAAGCTGATCGTCGACGTCGAGACCAAGCAGGCCATGCGCCCGCGCGACGCCATGGCGTCCGCCGGCAAGACCCTGGTCGAGCTGTTCGGTCTGGCGCGCGAGCTCAACATCGACGCCGAGGGCATCGACATGGGCCCGTCCCCGACGGACGCCGCCCTGGCCGCCGACCTGGCGCTGCCGATCGAGGAGCTCGAGCTCACCGTCCGGTCGTACAACTGCCTCAAGCGCGAGGGCATCCACTCCGTGGGTGAGCTCGTCGCCCGCTCCGAGGCCGACCTGCTCGACATCCGCAACTTCGGTGCGAAGTCGATCGACGAGGTCAAGGCGAAGCTGGCCGGCATGGGCCTGGCCCTCAAGGACAGCCCGCCCGGATTCGACCCGACCGCCGCCGCCGACGCCTTCGGCGCCGACGACGACGCGGACGCCGGTTTCGTCGAGACCGAGCAGTACTAGAAAGCTTGCGGGGGGCTCACGCCCCCCGCACCCCCTCCCGCAACCGCTTGAGGGAACTGACACCGGTACCTGACACGGCCGGTGCAGATATGAAGGAGTAACAATGCCGCGTCCCGCAAAGGGTGCCCGCCTGGGCGGCTCCGCCGCGCACGAGAAGCACCTCCTCGCGAACCTCGCGAAGGCGCTCTTCGAGCACGGCCGCATCACCACCACCGAGGCCAAGGCCCGTCGCCTGCGTCCCTACGCCGAGCGTCTGGTCACCAAGGCCAAGAAGGGCGACATCCACAACCGTCGCCTGGTGCTGCAGACGATCACGGACAAGAGCATCGTGCACACGCTGTTCACCGAGATCGCCCCGCGCTACGAGAACCGCCCCGGTGGTTACACGCGCATCACCAAGATCGGCAACCGTCGTGGCGACAACGCCCCGATGGCGGTCATCGAGCTGGTCGAGGCCCTGACGGTCGCCCAGCAGGCCACTGGTGAGGCCGAGGCCGCCACCAAGCGCGCGGTGAAGGAGGCGGAGGCCGCCGAGGCTCCCGCCGCCGAGGAGACCAAGGAGGCCTGATCCCCTCCGGGATCACGCTGAACGGCTCTGAACGGGCCCGCCCCCTCCGGGGCGGGCCCGTTCTGCTTTCTGAGAGGATCGGTCACGTGAGTGACGAGGTGGAGCCCGGACACGTCCGGGTGCGGCTGGACCTGTCGTACGACGGCAAGGACTTCTCCGGCTGGGCGAAGCAGCGCGTGCTGCGGACCGTGCAGGGCGAGCTGGAGAGCGCACTGCAGACCGTGATGCGGCTGAAGGAGCCCGTCGAGCTCACCGTCGCCGGGCGCACCGACGCCGGCGTGCACGCCCGGGGGCAGGTCGCGCAGTTCGACCTGGCCGAAGAGGTGTGGGCCGAGCACCACGACAAGCTGCTGCGCCGCCTCGCCGGGCGGCTGCCGCACGACGTACGGGTGTGGAAGGCCGCCGAGGCCCCCGAGGGCTTCAACGCGCGCTTCTCGGCCATCTGGCGCCGCTACGCCTACCGGGTGGGCGACCACCAGGGCGGCGTCGACCCGCTGCGCCGCGGGCACGTCCTGTGGCACCAGTGGCCGCTCGACGTCGACGCCATGAACGAAGCCGCCGCCCCGCTGCTCGGCGAGCACGACTTCGCCGCGTACTGCAAGAAGCGCGAGGGCGCGACGACCATCCGCACGCTCCAGCGGCTCAGCTGGGAGCGCGGCGAGGACGGCATCGTCACCGCCACCGTGCGCGCCGACGCCTTCTGCCACAACATGGTCCGCTCGCTGGTCGGCGCCCTGCTGCACGTCGGCGACGGGCACCGGCCCACCGACTGGCCGGGCAAGGTGCTGGCCGCGGCCGTACGGGACTCCTCGGTGCACGTGGTCAAGCCGCACGGGCTCACCCTGGAGGAGGTCGGCTACCCGGCCGACGAACTGCTGGCCGCCCGCAGCAAGGAAGCCCGGAACATGCGGACCCTGCCGGGCGCCGGCTGCTGCTAATCCGTTTGGGCGGATCGCGGCCGGACCGGGACAATGCGCGGCATGGGACATCTCGAAGCCAGCCACCTGGAGTACTACCTTCCCGACGGGCGGGTCCTGCTCCCCGACGTCTCCTTCCGGGTCGGGGAGGGGTCGGTGGCGGCTCTGGTGGGAGCGAACGGCGCCGGCAAGACCACCCTGCTCAAGCTGATCTCCGGAGAGCTCCAGCCGCACGGCGGCGGGGTCACCATCAGCGGCGGGCTGGGCGTGATGTCGCAGTTCGTGGGCTCCGTACGGGACGAGACCACCGTGCGGGACCTGCTGGTCTCCGTGGCCCAGCCGCGGATCCGGGAGGCCGCGAAGGCCGTGGACCGGGCCGAGCAGCTGATCCTCACGGTCGACGACGAGGCGGCGCAGATGGCGTACGCCCAGGCGCTCAGCGACTGGGCCGACGTCCAGGGCTACGAGGCGGAGACCCTGTGGGACGTCTGCACCATGGCCGCGCTGGCCATCCCGTACGACTCCGCGCAGTTCCGCGAGGTGCGCACGCTGTCGGGCGGTGAGCAGAAGCGGCTGGTGCTGGAGGCGCTGCTGCGCGGGCCGGACGAGGTGCTGCTGCTCGACGAGCCGGACAACTACCTCGACGTCCCGGGCAAGCGCTGGCTGGAGGAGCAGCTGAGGGCCACCCGCAAGACCGTGCTGTTCGTCAGCCACGACCGGGAGCTGCTCACCCAGGCCGCGGAGCGGATCATCAGCCTGGAGGCCAGCCCGACGGGCAGCGACGTGTGGGTGCACGGCTCGGGCTTCGCGACGTACCACGAGGCCCGCAAGGAGCGCTTCGCGCGCTTCGAGGAGCTCAAGCGGCGCTGGGACGAGGAGCACGCCCGGCTGCGGGCCCTGGTGCTGCGGCTGCGCAACCAGGCCGCCTCCAGCCCCGACATGGCCTCGCGCTACCGGGCGATGCAGACCCGCTTCCAGAAGTTCGAGGAGGCCGGCCCGCCGCCGGAGCCGCCGCGCGAGCAGGACATCAAGATGCGGCTCAAGGGCGGCCGGACCGGTGTGCGGGCGCTGACCGTGGAGAACCTGGAGCTCACGGGGCTGATGAAGCCGTTCTCCCTGGAGGTCTTCTACGGGGAGCGGGTCGCGGTGCTCGGCTCGAACGGCTCCGGCAAGTCGCACTTCCTGCGGCTGCTGGCGGGCGAGGACGTCAAGCACACGGGCGCCTGGAAGCTGGGCGCACGGGTGGTTCCCGGCCACTTCGCGCAGACGCACGCGCACCCGGAGCTCTTCGGCCGCACCCTCGTCGACATCCTGTGGACGGAGGCGGCCAAGCCGCTGGGCCAGGCGATGGGGGCATTGCGCCGCTACGAGCTGGAGCGCCAGGGCGAGCAGCCCTTCGAGAAGCTCTCCGGCGGCCAGCAGGCGCGCTTCCAGATCCTGCTGCTGGAGCTGGCGGGCACCACGGCGCTGCTGCTGGACGAGCCCACGGACAACCTGGACCTGGAGTCCGCGGAGGCGCTCCAGGACGGCCTGGAGTCCTACGACGGCACTGTGCTCTGCGTCACGCACGACCGCTGGTTCGCCCGCACATTCGACCGGTACCTGGTGTTCGGTTCGGACGGTGTGGTGCGGGAGACTCAGGAGCCCGTCTGGGACGAACGTAGAGTCGAACGCAAGCGCTAGGGGGAGACCGCCCCCTCGGTCGGAGTGAGGGGGAGGCGTTGTGGGCCTGCGGCCTAGCATCTGGCTCATGAAGTGGGAGAACCACAGCTCCGGGAACCGGCTGCTCGACTGGCTGCTGCGGCCCGCCTCCCGGCCCTGGCAGCTCCTGTCCCTCGCGGTGGTCCTGGGGGTGTGCGTCTCCACGAGCCTGCGGGAGAACTGGGGCTCGGACAACGCCTTCGTGGTCAAGGCGGCGCAGACGCTGCTGGCCGGCGGGTCCCCGTACGAGGACAAGCGCTTCCTGTACCTGCCGAGCGCGGTCCTCATGGCCGTTCCGGAGGCGCTGCTGCCGACGACGGTGCTGCGGTGGAGCCTGCCGGTCGCGATGTCCGGGCTGCTGGGCATCGGCTGGCTGGCCGCGCTGCGGCTGTTCTCGGTGCCGCTGCGCTCGCGCTTCGCGGTGGTCGGCTTCCCGGCGCTGGCCCTGGCCTACAAGCCGTACGTGAACCTCGTGCTGATCGGCAACTGGACGGCGATCTCGGCGGCCGCGCTGCCGGTGGCGCTGCTGCTCGCGCACCGGCGGCACTGGGGGGCGGCCGGGCTGGTGGTCGGGCTGGCGATCGCCTGCAAGCCGATGCTGGTGCCGGTCGGGCTGCTGTTCGTGATCGCGCGGCGGTGGCGGGGGCTGGCGGTGGCCGTGCTGGTGCCGCTGGGGCTCTCGCTGGCGGGCGCGCTGCTGATGCCGAGCCCGTCGCTGTTCTTCACCAAGACCCTGCCGTTCCTGCTCCAGGGGCAGGACGCGTACGCCCTGCCGTGGGACGCCTCGCCGATCGCGGTGCTGCCCCGGCTGGGGGTGCCGGAGCCGGTGGCGGTGCTGGTGGCCTTCGCGGGGGCCGGTGCGGGGCTGTGGGCCGCCTGGACCCGGTGGCGGCGCACGGCGGACGAGGCGGACGGGGGTGAGCTGCGTCTCGTGGAGACGGCCTGCATGGTGATGCTCGCCGCATTCCTGGTGTCGCGGCCGTCCTTCGACCACTACCTGCTGGTGGTGCTCCCGCTGCTGCTGGCGACGGCGGTGCGGCCGGGCTCGATGCCCCGCTCGCCCTGGTTCTGGCTGGCGTTGACGCCCCAGGTGGCGCTCCTCCCGTGGCCCTCGGAACTGGCACAGAAGCGGCGCGCGTTCAAGGACTGCGCCACCCTGTGCGGGCTCGCGATTCTGCTGGCGCGTCGTGCGCTGCGCTCCGGGCGGGTTACTGTAGAGCCTGTAACAACTGCGGGGTCCCCACCCAGGACCGAACCGGAGTGCGCCGCGACGCCAGCAGAATCGGCATCGCGGACCGCGTTTTGACCCGTACGGGTCTGCTTGGGTATCCTGCTGGTTTGTTATGCGTATTGGCTTTCTCATTCTCACGTGAAAGGGCCTTGCGCCGGTCCACCGGACCGATGACCAGCAGTTCACGCAGTTCACGCGGGTGCGTTCCCGCTGTGGACGAGGGCTGTCGTGATCGTCCGTGGTGACCCTGTCAGGACCTTCCCGTGGGGGCTTTGCGCCCTTGGGATACCACCACTGAAGAAGCGAAGGCATACGCGTGCGTACGTTCAGCCCCAAGCCCGGCGACATCTCGCGCCAGTGGCTCGTCATCGACGCCCAGGACGTTGTCCTCGGCCGTCTGGCGACCCAGGCCGCTGCCCTCCTGCGGGGCAAGCACAAGCCGACCTACGCCCCCCACATGGACATGGGCGACTTCGTCATCATCGTCAACGCCGACAAGGTTCACCTGTCCGGCAACAAGGCGTCCCAGAAGATGGCGTACCGCCACTCCGGCTTCCCGGGTGGTCTGCGTTCGGTGCGTTACGACGACCTCCTGGCGAACAACCCGGAGAAGGCCGTCGAGAAGGCCGTCAAGGGCATGCTCCCCAAGAACACCCTGGGCCGTCAGATGCTCTCGAAGCTGAAGGTCTACTCGGGCGACCAGCACCCCCACGCTGCCCAGCAGCCGGTGCCGTTCGAGATCACCCAGGTCGCGCAGTAGTTCCGGCCACCCCCTAGACGCAAGAAAATTCTGAGGAGCATCGTGGCCGAGACCACCGCCGAGACGACCCCCGTCGACGAGTTCGAGGGCAACGTCGAGGAGTACACCACCGAGTCTGTGGACGCCGTCGAGGGCGACTACACCTCCGAGTCCCTTGCCGGCCGCTTCGGCGACCCCCAGCCGGCCGCCGGCCTGGGCCGTCGCAAGAACGCCATCGCCCGCGTCCGGATCGTTCCGGGCACCGGCAAGTGGAAGATCAACGGTCGCACCCTTGAGGACTACTTCCCCAACAAGGTGCACCAGCAGGAAGTCAACGAGCCGTTCAAGCTCCTCGAGCTGGACAACCGTTACGACATCATCGCCCGCATCGCGGGTGGCGGCGTCTCCGGCCAGGCCGGCGCCCTGCGCCTCGGCGTGGCCCGTGCGCTGAACGAGGCGGACGTGGACAACAACCGCCCGGCTCTGAAGAAGGCCGGCTTCCTCTCCCGCGACGACCGTGCGGTCGAGCGCAAGAAGGCCGGTCTCAAGAAGGCCCGTAAGGCTCCGCAGTACAGCAAGCGTTAATCTGCGCCTGCTGTTCTGCAACGAAACCGCCCCGGCAGCACTCTCCGTGCTGCCGGGGCGGTTCGTTTACCGCCACAAGCGGCAAATACCTGGCACATGCGGTCACAAAGCGATGCAGAAACTCGGGAGGACAACAGTGGGACGACTCTTCGGGACGGACGGTGTACGCGGCGTTGCCAACGCGGATCTGACGGCGGAGCTCGCGCTCGGCCTCTCCGTGGCGGCTGCCCACGTACTGGGTGAGGCGGGTACCTTCGCGGGCCACCGGCCGACGGCCGTGGTCGGCCGGGATCCCCGGGCCTCGGGCGAATTCCTCGAGGCGGCCGTCGTGGCCGGCCTCGCGAGCGCGGGCGTGGACGTCCTGCGCGTCGGTGTGCTGCCCACCCCGGCGGTGGCGTATCTCACCGGTGCGCTGGGTGCCGACCTCGGCGTGATGCTCTCCGCCAGCCACAACGCCATGCCGGACAACGGCATCAAGTTCTTCGCGCGCGGCGGCCACAAGCTCGCCGACGAGCTGGAGGACCGCATCGAGTCCGTCTACGAGGAGCACCGCACGGGCGCCCCCTGGGACCGGCCCACCGGCTCCGGCGTCGGCCGGATCTCGGACTACACCGAGGGCTTCGAGAAGTACGTCGCCCACCTCATCGGGGCGCTCCCCAACCGCCTCGACGGCCTGAAGATCGTCCTGGACGAGGCGCACGGCGCGGCCGCGTACGTATCGCCCGAGGCCTTCGCCCGGGCCGGCGCGGAGATCGTCACGATCGGCGCCGAGCCCGACGGCCTGAACATCAACGACGGCTGCGGCTCCACCCACCTGGGTCTGCTCAAGGCGGCCGTCGTCGAGCACGGCGCCGACTTCGGCATCGCGCACGACGGTGACGCCGACCGCTGCCTGGCCGTGGACGGCACCGGCGCGGAGGTCGACGGCGACCAGATCCTCGCGGTGCTGGCGCTGGCCATGCGCGAGGCCGGTCAGCTGCGCGGGAACACCGTGGTCGGCACCGTCATGTCCAACCTGGGCTTCAAGCTGGCCATGGAGGCCGAGGGCATCCAGGTCGTGCAGACCGGCGTCGGCGACCGGTACGTCCTGGAGTCGATGAAGGAGCACGGCTACGCGCTGGGCGGCGAGCAGTCCGGCCACGTGATCATCCTCGACCACGCGACGACCGGCGACGGCACGCTGACCGGTCTGCTGCTGGCGGCGCGGATCGCGGCCACCGGCACCTCCCTGGCCGACCTGGCCGGTGTCATGCAGCGGCTGCCGCAGGTGCTGATCAACGTTCCCGACGTGGACAAGTCCCGCGTCGCGACCTCCGGCGAGCTGGCCGCGGCCGTGGCCGACGCCGAGCGCGAGCTGGGCGCCACCGGACGGGTACTGCTCCGTCCGTCGGGTACGGAGCCGCTCGTACGGGTGATGGTGGAAGCCGCCGACATCGAGCAGGCCCGCTCGGTGGCCGGCCGGCTCGCGGACGTCGTGAAGTCGGCGCTCGGCTAGAGCCCGCCCCGTCCGCGTCGTGGCGCACCCGGCTTCCGGATCATCCGGTTCTGCTGGGTGCGCCACAGCAGTTTCCAGGCGATGAGCGTGAGGGTGCCGGACAGGATGATGCCGAGCAGGTTCAGCAGCAGCTGCTCCGCCGAGCCCCACATCTGGGCGAATCCGCCGTAGCTGAGGGCCACCGCCGAGTTGGCGGCGGCCGGGACGGTGGTGACGGAGATCGCCACGCCGACCAGGGCGCCGGCCTTCGCCGAGGTCAGCGACAGCATCCCGGCCACTCCGGCGAGGAGCGCGACGACGAAGGAGAACGGGTCGGGCTGCCAGATGAAGCTGGTGTTCGGCCGGGGGGCGTCGAGCATTCCCTCGTGGAACAGGCCGAGCGCGTCCATCCCCAGACTGAAGACGGTCGTCGCCGCGATAGCCGCCGCGAAGCCGATCAGCAGGGCGGAGAGGGAGCGCCAGGCGAGCCGTGGCCGGCGCTGCACCAGGCCCGTACAGACGCCGGCGAGCGGTCCGAACTCCGGGCCGACGGCCATGGCGCCGACGATCAGGATCGCGTTGTCCAGCACCACACCGCACGCCGCGATCATCGTCGCGACGATCATGAAGGCGGCGTAGGTGATCGTGAGGGTGGACTCCTCGTGGGTCGCCTCGGCCAGCTGCTCCCAGATCACGGCGTCCGCGGCCTCGCCCGGCGCCTCCTCCTCCGCGGCGTCGGCGCGCCGGGAGATGGACAGGTCGATGTTCTCCACGGCGATGGAGCCGCTCTGGTCGAGGCCGAGACCGCGCATCTCCTGGAGGAGCTCGTCGGCCGCCTCGCGGGCGACGTCGCAGAGCACGAGATCGCCTTCGGGGTCGCGGGCGGCGCCGGCCAGCACGACCAGGTGCGTGGTGCCGACCGTTTGGTCGATCAGCTCCACGACCTGCTCCGTGAGGTGGTGCGGGGTGATCATCCGCAGATGCAGCATGCCCGCAGAGTAGCTTCAGAGCTTGCGCAGGCTCAGCTTCTGCACCTTGTGGTCCGGGCCCTTGCGGACGACCAGCGTGGCCCGGCCGCGGGTGGGGGCCACGTTCTCCAGCAGGTTGGGCCTGTTGATGGTCCGCCAGGTGGTCTGCGCGTACTCCATGGCCTCCTCCTCGGAGACCTGGGTGTACTTGCGGAAGTAGGAGAAGGGGTTCTGGAAGGCGGTCTCGCGCAGCTTCCGGAACCGGTTGAGGTACCAGCGCTCGATGTCCTCGGGGCGCGCGTCCACGTACACGCTGAAGTCGAAGTAGTCGGCGAGTCCGACCCGGGTGCGGCCGTCCGTGCCGGGGAGGGCCGGCTGGAGCACGTTGAGGCCCTCGACGATGAGGATGTCCGGGCGGCGTACGACGAGCTCCTCGCCCGGCACGATGTCGTAGATCAGGTGCGAGTAGACCGGGGCGCGGACCTCGTCCTTGCCTGCCTTGATGTCGGCCACGAACCGGGTGAGCGCGCGGCGGTCGTAGGACTCGGGGAAACCCTTGCGGGAGGTGAGCCCGCGCCGCTGGAGCTCCTTCATCGGGTAGAGGAAGCCGTCGGTGGTGACCAGCTCCACGCGCGGGTGCTCGGGCCAGCGCGCGAGCAGGGCCTGGAGCAGACGGGCCACGGTGGACTTGCCGACGGCGACCGAACCGGCGACCCCTATGACGAAGGGGGTGCCCTGCTGGGCGCCGTGTCCGTTGCCCGCGTCGCCGAGGAAGGTGTTGAGGGTGCCCCGCAGGTTGCTGGTGGCGCCCACGTACAGGTTCAGGAGGCGGGACAGCGGCAGGTAGACGTCGCGGACCTCGTCGAGGTCGATGACGTCGCCCAGACCGCGCAGCCGCTCGACCTCCTCGGCGGTGAGCGGCAGCGGGGTCCGCTCGCGCAGGGCGCTCCACTCGGCGCGGGTGAGGTCGAGGTACGGCGAGGCGTCGGGGCCCCGGCGGTGGGCGGGACGCGCGGGGTGCCCGTCCGGGCCGGTGCGCTCCGTCGCGCTGTCCGGCGTGCTGCTTCGTGGCGGCGAAGTGATCACACCGCCATTGTCGGGGCTCCGGCTCGGTTATGGGTGGTGTGGTCGGTCACGTGGTGGTCCCTTTCGCCGTTCTTGTACCGGGCCCGGATACCGATTCGAGTGTTCTGCGGTCTCGTGGTGGTCACGATCGGCGGGCGGGGCACGGAACCGCGGTCCGGTGATCGTACTTACCAGTACATTGCTGGTGTTTTCTTGTTTCTTGCTTGTTTTCCGGGGGAGATCCTTCGTGCGTACCGCACTCGTCCGTCGTACCGTCCTGACCGCGTCCGTGGTGTCCCTGGCCCTGCTGGCCACCGCCTGCGGGTCGGACACGTCCGACACCAAGGGGGACGCCAAGCCGTCCACCGGCGCTCCGGCGAGCTCCGCCGCTCCCGCCGCGAAGGCGAAGACGGACGCCGAGCTGACCGGCCTGCTCGTGGCCCAGGCCGACCTGCCCGAGCACGTGGTCAAGCCGGCCTCCCCGGAGGAGACCGCGGCGGCGGCCGGTGCCGCCAGCGACAAGCCCGAGTGCCTGCCGCTGGTCAAGGCGCAGTCCATGGCTCCGGTCGGCAGCGCCGTGGGCACCGCCCGCGTCAAGGCCGCCGCCAAGCCCAAGGAGCCGGCGGCGAACGCCAGCGCCGAGGAGAAGCTGAAGGCCGCGATGGACGCCCTGGGCGGCACCGCCACCTTCATCACCCTGGCCTCGTACGACGCCAAGGGCGCCGAGGAGGCCGTCGCGACCCTGAAGGGCGCCGGCACGGCCTGCGCCGGCGGCTACAGCGGCAGCCAGGGCGGCGAGGGGATCAAGGTCGAGAAGGTGGCCCCCGGTGCCGCCGTCACCGCCGGCGACGAGGCGCTCGCCTACACGGTCGTGGGCGAGGCGGACGGCGAGAAGTTCACGATGGAGCTCGTGGCCGTGCGCAAGGGCAACACCGTGGCGACCTTCTCCGCGTGGAGCCTGGCCGGCGCCGCCGAGCAGCCGAAGGCCGTCGTGGACGCGCAGGTCAAGAAGCTCGGCTGACTTCTGCCCGGTCGACGGGCGTCAACCCCGCTCCGGCACGTTCGCCGGGGCGGGGTTTCGTCTTGTTCAGGTACGGGGCAGGAGCTCAACTTCGGCGTACGCTGCGGCCTATGTGCGGAATTGTGGGTTACGTGGGAGCGCAGTCGGCGCTCGATGTGGTCATCGCCGGACTCAAGCGACTGGAGTACCGCGGCTACGACTCGGCGGGGGTCGCGGTGCTCTCCGACGGGGAGCTGTCCGCCGTCAAGAAGGCCGGGAAGCTCGTCAACCTGGAGAAGGAACTGGTCGGCAACCCGCTGCCGCCCGGGTCCACGGGCCTCGGGCACACCCGGTGGGCCACCCACGGCGGCCCGACCGACGTCAACGCCCATCCCCACCTGGACAACTCCGGGCGGGTGGCCGTCGTGCACAACGGCATCATCGAGAACTTCGCCCTGCTGCGCGCCGAACTCGCCGAGCGCGGGCACCGGCTGGAGTCCGAGACGGACACCGAGGTGGTGGCGCACCTGCTCGCCGAGGAGTACGCGGCGGGCGGGGACCTGGCGGCCGCGATGCGGCAGGTGTGCCGGCGGCTGGAGGGCGCCTTCACGCTCGTCGCGGTGCACGCCGACGCGCCGGACGTGGTCGTCGGCGCGCGCCGGAACTCGCCCCTGGTGGTGGGCGTCGGAGAGGGCGAGAACTTCCTCGCCTCGGACGTGGCCGCGTTCATCGCCCACACCCGGTCCGCGATCGAGCTGGGGCAGGACCAGGTCGTCGAGCTCCGCCGCGACGGGGTCACGGTGACCAACTTCGACGGTTCGGCCGCGACCGTGCGCGCGTACCACGTGGACTGGGACGCCTCGGCCGCCGAGAAGGGGGGCTACGACTACTTCATGCTCAAGGAGATCGCGGAGCAGCCGAAGGCCGTCGCCGACACCCTCCTGGGCAGGATCGACGCGAGCGGTTCGCTGACCCTGGACGAGGTGCGCATCCCCGCCTCGGTGCTCCGGGAGGTCGACAAGGTCGTGATCGTGGCGTGCGGTACGGCGTACCACGCGGGCATGATCGCGAAGCTGGCCATCGAGCACTGGACCCGCATCCCGTGCGAGACGGAGCTGGCGAGCGAGTTCCGCTACCGCGACCCGATCCTGGACCAGCGGACGCTGGTGATCGCGATCTCGCAGTCGGGCGAGACGATGGACACCCTGATGGCGCTGCGGCACGCGCGCGAACAGGGGGCCAAGGTGCTGGCCGTCTGCAACACGAACGGGTCGACCATTCCCCGGGAGTCGGACGCGGTCCTCTACACGCACGCGGGCCCGGAGGTGGCGGTCGCCTCGACGAAGGCGTTCCTGACGCAGCTCGTCGCCTGCTACCTCGTCGCGCTGTACCTCGGGCAGGTGCGCGGCACCAAGTGGGGCGACGAGATCCAGGCGGTGATCCGGGAGCTGTCGGACATCGCCGCGGCGGTGGACACCGTACTGGAGACGATGGAGCCGGTACGGGAGCTCGCGCGGTCTCTCGCCGAGAAGAACACCGTGCTGTTCCTGGGCCGGCACGTGGGCTACCCGGTGGCGCTGGAGGGCGCGCTCAAGCTCAAGGAGCTGGCGTACATGCACGCCGAGGGCTTCGCGGCGGGCGAGCTCAAGCACGGGCCGATCGCGCTGATCGAGAAGGACCTGCCGGTGGTGGTGGTCGTCCCGTCGCCGCGCGGGCGGTCGGTGCTCCACGACAAGATCGTGTCGAACATCCAGGAGATCCGGGCGCGCGGGGCGCGGACCATCGTCATCGCGGAGGAGGGGGACGAGGCGGTCGTGCCGTACGCCGACCACCTGATCCGGATCCCGGCCACGCCGACGCTGCTCCAGCCGCTGGTGGCCACCGTGCCGTTGCAGGTGTTCGCGTGCGAGCTGGCGACGGCGCGCGGGAACGAGGTGGACCAGCCGCGTAACCTCGCGAAGTCCGTGACGGTGGAGTGAGCAGGCAAATGGGGCTGTTGTTGTGATCATCGGTGTGGGGATCGACGTCGCGGAGATCGAGCGGTTCGGCGCGGCGCTGGAGCGGACGCCGAACATGGCGGGGCGGCTCTTCCTCGACTCCGAGTTGACGCTGCCGAGCGGGGAGCGGCGCGGCACCGCCTCGCTCGCCGCCCGGTTCGCGGCCAAGGAAGCCCTGGCCAAGGCGCTCGGCGCGCCCGGCGGGCTGCTGTGGACCGACGCCGAGGTGTACGTGGAGGAATCCGGGCAGCCCCGCCTGCGGGTGTCCGGGACGGTCGAGGCCCGGGCGCGGGAGCTGGGCGTGAAGTCCTGGCACATCTCGCTGAGCCACGACGCCGGAGTGGCCTCGGCCGTGGTGATCGCCGAGGGGTAGCGCCGCCCTGCGGCGGCTCCCGCCCGTGGGGCAGTGTGGTGCCATGCGTACTGCTTACAGCGTGGAGACCGTACGGGCCGCCGAGCGGGAGCTGATGGCCAGGCTGCCCGAGGGCGCCCTGATGCAGCGGGCGGCGGCCGGGCTGGCCGCCGTCTGCGCGGGGCTGCTGGGACGGGTGTACGGGTCGCGGATCGTGCTGCTGGTCGGGCCCGGCGACAACGGGGGCGACGCGCTCTACGCCGGCGCGCGGCTCGCCCGGCGCGGGGCCGGGGTGACGGCGGTGCCGATGGACCCCGGGCGGATGCACGCGGGCGGGCTCGCCGCGCTGCGGGCCGCCGGAGGGCGGGTCGGGGGAGCCGTTCCGCGGCGGGCCGACCTCGTCGTGGACGGGCTGCTGGGGATCGGCGGCAGCGGTGGGCTGCGGCCGGCCGCGGCGGCGCTCGCGGAACGGATCCCGCCGGGGGTCCCGGTGGTCGCCGTGGACCTGCCGAGCGGGGTGGACGCGGACACCGGGGAGGTGGCGGGGCCGGCCGTGACGGCCGAGGTGACGGTGACCTTCGGGGCGTACAAGCCGGGGCTGCTCATCGACCCGGGGGCCTCACGGGCGGGCGTGGTGCACCTGGTGGACATCGGCCTGGAGCTGCCGGAGCCCGCCGCGGCGCAGGCCCTGCAGCACGCCGACGTGGCGGGGCTGCTGCCGGCGCCGACGGCGTCGAGCGACAAGTACCGGCGCGGCGTGGTGGGCATCGCCGCCGGGTCCCCGCAGTACCCGGGCGCGGCCGTACTGGCCGTGGCGGGGGCACTGCGGGGCGGTGCGGGCGCGGTGCGGTACGTGGGGCCGGCGGCGGACGCGGTGCTCGCGCGGTATCCCGAGACGCTGATCGGGCGGGGCCGGGTGCAGGCGTGGGTGGTCGGGCCGGGGCTGGGGGAGGGGCGCGGCGGCGAGGTCGCGGAGCTGCTGGCGCAGGACGTGCCCGTGCTGGTCGACGCGGACGGGCTGCGGGGCCTGGACCCGGAGGCGCTGCGGGCCCGGACGGCCCCGGCCCTGCTGACCCCGCACGCGGGGGAGGCGGCGGCGCTGCTGGGCGTGTCGCGGGAGTCGGTGGAGGCGGGACGGCTGGGGGCCGTACGGGAGCTCGCGCGGCGGTACGGGTCGGCGGTCCTGCTGAAGGGCTCGACCACGCTGGTCGCCTCCGGCGGGGGGCCGGTGCGGGTGAACCCGACGGGGACGCCGTGGCTGGCCACCGCGGGGAGCGGGGACGTGCTGTCGGGACTGGCCGGGTCCCTGCTGGCGGCCGGGCTGTCCGGCTCGGACGCCGGGTCGGTGGCGGCGTACCTCCACGGCCTGGCGGCCAGGCTCGCGGGCGGGCCCCTCCTGGCCCACGACGTGGCGGCGGCCCTGCCCCGGGCCTGGCGCGAGACCACCCGCCCGTAGCGGTAGCCACCGCCCGGCCGCAAGGGGCCGACCGGTGCGGTCTGAGAGACTGTGCGGGATGAACGAGACAGCGACGCGCGTGTACGCCGAGATCGACCTGGACGCCGTACGGGCCAACGTGCGCGCGTTGCGCGAGCGGGCGCCCCGGTCCGTGCTGATGGCCGTCGTCAAGGCCGACGCCTACGGCCACGGCGCCCTCGCCTGCGCCAAGGCGGCCCAGGAGGCCGGTGCCGCCTGGATCGGGACCGCCACCCCCGAGGAGGCGCTCGCGCTGCGCGCCGCCGGGGTCGAAGGCCCGATGATGTGCTGGCTCTGGACCCCCGGCGGGCCCTGGCGGCAGGCCGTGGAGGCCGGCATCGACGTGTCCGTCAGCGGGATGTGGGCCCTGGACGCGGTGCGCGAGGCCGCCCGCGCCGCCGGCCGCACCGCGCGCGTCCAGCTCAAGGCCGACACCGGACTCGGCCGCAACGGCTGCCAGCCCGCCGACTGGGCGGAACTGGTCGGGGCCGCCGTCGCCGCCCAGGCCGAGGGAACCGTCGAGGTCACCGGCCTCTGGTCGCACTTCGCCTGCGCCGACGAGCCCGGGCACCCGTCCATCCAGCTCCAGCTCACCGCCTTCCGCGACATGCTCGCGTACGCGGAGAAGGAGGGCGTGGAGCCCGAGGTCCGGCACATCGCCAACTCGCCCGCCACCCTCACCCTGCCCGAGTCCCACTTCGACCTGGTGCGCTGCGGCCTGGCCGTCTACGGGGTCTCGCCCGCGCCCGAACTCGGCACCCCCGCCCAGCTCGGCCTGCGGCCCGCGATGGCCCTCAAGGCCTCCCTCGCGCTGGTCAAGACCGTCCCGGCCGGGCACGGCGTGAGCTACGGGCACCACTACCTCACCGAGACGGAGACCACCCTCGCGCTGGTCCCGGCCGGTTACGCCGACGGCATCCCGCGGAACGCCTCCGGGCGCGGCCCGGTGCTCGTCGGCGGCAAGGTCCGGCACGTCGCCGGGCGCGTCGCGATGGACCAGTTCGTGGTCGACCTCGGCGGCGACCGCGCGGAGGCCGGCGACGAGGCCGTCATCTTCGGGGACGCGGAGCGCGGCGAGCCCACCGCCGAGGACTGGGCGGCGGCTGCGGACACCATCGCGTATGAGATCGTCACCCGTATCGGAGGGCGCGTGCCCCGGGTGTACCTGGGCGCCTGAGGCGGAGTGAGGGTGAGGGCGGCGGCGTGAGCGAGAACTGGCGCAAGGCCGGCTGGGCCGGCGCTGCCATCGGCGTGATAGCGGCGGGCGCGGCGGCCGGTGTCGCGGTCGAGCGGATCACCGTGGGGCGCGGCATGCGCCGGAAGGCGCGCCTGGCCCTGGACGCCGCCGGTGACTACGGCTCGCTGCGCGGGGCGCAGGGGACCTGCCGGGCCGAGGACGCCACCGAGCTCTACTACGAGGTCGACGAGCTCCCCGAGGAGGGCAAGCGGCCGCGGTCCCGCCTGCGCCGCAAGCCGGCGCCGGGGGCGACCGTCGTCTTCTGCCACGGCTACTGCCTCGCCCAGGACTCCTGGCACTTCCAGCGCGCCGCCCTGCGCGGCGTGGTCCGCACCGTCTACTGGGACCAGCGCAGCCACGGCCGCAGTGCCCGCGGGCTGGCCCAGGCGGACGGCGAGCCGGTCACCATCGAGCAGCTCGGCCGGGACCTGAAGACCGTCCTCGACGCGGCCGCCCCCGAGGGCCCGCTGATCCTCGTGGGTCACTCGATGGGCGGAATGACCATCATGGCGTTCGCGGAGCAGTTCCCCGAGCTGGTGCGCGACCGCGTCGTCGGCGTCGCCCTGGTGGGCACCTCCAGCGGCCGCCTCGACGAGGTCACCTACGGGCTGCCGGCCGTCGGACTGGGCGCCGTACGCAGGCTCCTGCCGGGTGTGCTCAAGGCGCTCGGCTCGCAGGTGGAACTGGTCGAGAAGGGCCGCAGGGCCACCGCCGACCTCTTCGCCGGCATGATCAAGCTGTACTCGTTCGGGTCCCGTGACGTGGACCCGGGCGTCGCGCGGTTCGCGGAGCGGCTCATCGAGGCCACCCCGATCGACGTGGTCGCCGAGTTCTATCCGGCCTTCCAGACGCACGACAAGACCGCGGCCCTCCAGCGCTTCGCGGACATCCCCGTGACCGTCGTCGCCGGGGACAAGGACATGATCACCCCGGCCGGGCACAGCCTGGCCGTCAAGGAGGCGCTGCCGGGCGCCGAGCTGGTGGTCCTGGAGTCCACCGGGCACCTGATGATGCTGGAGCGCCCGGAGACGGTGAACCTGCTGCTGACCGAGCTGCTGGCGCGGACCGGGGCGGTGCCCGCCCTCGCAGCGACTAACGTTGGCGGGCATGGAAGAAGTACCGCTGGAAGCACAGCGCAGCCAGGCACCGGCACCTGAGGCCGGCGCCGGATCCGAGGCCCGGATCACCGTCGGCTCCCCGGACGCCATGCAGGAGCTGGGCCGCAGGCTCGCCGGCCTGCTGCGCCCGGGCGACCTCGTCCTGCTGACCGGCGAGCTCGGCGCGGGCAAGACCACGCTGACCCGCGGGCTCGGCGAGGGACTGGGCGTACGCGGGGCCGTGACCTCGCCGACCTTCGTGATCGCCCGCGTACACCCCTCGCTGACCGGCGGGCCCGCGCTGGTGCACGTGGACGCGTACCGGCTGGGCGGCGGGCTGGACGAGATGGAGGACCTGGACCTCGACGTCTCGCTGCCCGAGTCCGTGGTCGTCGTGGAATGGGGCGACGGCAAGGTGGAGGAGCTCTCCGACGACCGGCTGCACGTGGTGATCGCCCGGGCGGTCGGCCACGAGGAGGTCCTGGACGACGTACGGGAGGTGTCCGTGCGCGGGATCGGGGCGCGCTGGGCCGCGGGGGCCGGGCTGGACGCCCTGGCCGGAGCCCTCTCCGAGTAGCGCCGGGAGCCCTGCGGAGACCGTTCCGGGGGAACCTGCGCCATAACGTACCGACAACTCGTCGGCAAGATATTGCGCCCGCGGTGGCGGCCGTGGTGACATGGTACCGAGAGTTTCTTAGGTATGCCTAAGTTCGGTGTCCCGGATCCAGGAGGCAGCCATGCCGGCACCAGCAGGAGCGCACCGCGAGCCCCGGCCGTCCGGGGTGTCCATGGGGGTGCTGCTGGCCGCGGGCGCGGCCGCCAGCGCCGTCTCGACACCGCCGGCCCTCGTGCGGGTGACGGACGAGGGGGATCCCGAGGACGTCGTACGCGAACGGGCCGCTCCGGAATCCGAAGCGGCCTAGGGGGTGCGGGCCAGGGGGTGCGGGGGCGGCCCGCGTTCACCTCACCCTTCGCACATATGGGTGGTGTGCCCGCGGCGGTCCGGGGTCAGGGAACGACGACGACCTTCGAGTTGATCGTGGCGAAGGCCCACATCGTGGCGCCGTCGGCCTTCGCCATGCGGATGCCGCCGGTCTTGCGGTTCGGGTCGGGCTCCGGCGTCGCGCCGTCCACGCGGGCGCTGAAGCCGATCACGACGCCCTCCGCGTTGGCGAACCGCACGACGTGCTCGACCGGCACCCCGTCCGAGCCGGTGACCGCGCCCGAGCGCGAGCCCACCAGGTAGCTGCCCGCCTTCGGGTGCACCGTGCTCGGCATCACCACGAACGACTTGGGCTCCTGGCCCGCCTCGCCCACCAGCCACACGCGCTTCTGGCCCACCGAGTACACGACCCGCACCCCGGCGCCCGAGCCCTCGGGCACCGGGACCGGCTTCGCCGGGTCCACCTTGCCCGTGGCCTGGCTGGGAGCCTGCGCCGGCTCCTGCGGACCGGCGGCCTGCGCAGGACGCTCGGGGGCCGTCGCGGACGCCTGGTAGCCGAGGAACCCGATCGCGGCGAGTGCCGCGGCGGTGAGCCCGGCCACGATTCCCGAGCTGCTGCGTGCCACTGTGCTCCGCCTCTCCGCGCTGCCTGTTGCCTTGGCCGATGTCTGATCGAAAAGGTAGCAGCAGGCCCGCTCCGCAACCGGCCGCGAAGGCCGGGGGCTTCGGAGTCGTAGGCTGTTCGCGTGCTCTTGCTCGCTGTAGATACCGCCACGCCCGCCGTCACCGTCGCCCTGCACGACGGCGAGTCCGTCCTCGCCGAGTCGAACCAGGTCGACGCCCGCCGCCACGGGGAGCTGCTGCTGCCCTCCGTGGACAAGGTGCTCGCCGGGGCCGGGCTGAAGCTCGACGCCGTCACCGGCATCGTCGTCGGGGTCGGCCCCGGCCCCTACACCGGGCTGCGCGTCGGCCTCGTCACGGCCTCCACCTTCGCTTCCGTGCTGGGCGTGCCCGTGTACGGCCTGTGCACCCTCGACGGGCTCGCCTACGCCGCCGGGACCGCCGGGATCGAGGGCCCCTTCGTCGTCGCCACCGACGCACGGCGCAAGGAGGTCTACTGGGCGCGCTACGAGGACCCCCGCACGCGGGCCGGCGAGCCCGCCGTGGACCGCCCGGCCGACATCGCCGGGCAGGTCGCCGGCCTTCCGGCGGTGGGCCAGGGCGCGCTGCTCTACCCCGAGGTCTTCCCCGACGCCCGCGGGCCCGAGCACCAGTCGGCCGCCGCGCTCGTCTCGCTGGCCGCGGAGCGCCTGGCGGCCGGGGCGGCCTTCGAGAACGCCGAGGGCACCCCGCCGGCCCCGCTCTACCTGCGCCGGCCCGACGCGCAGGTGCCCAAGAACTACAAGGTGGTCACCCCGAAGTGACGGCCGCCCCTGACGCCGTGCTCCGCGAGATGCGCTGGTGGGACATCGAGCCGGTGCTGGAGCTCGAGCACGAGCTGTTCCCCGACGACGCCTGGTCCGCGGCGATGTTCTGGTCCGAACTGGCCCACGCGCGCGGCCCGCAGGCCACCCGCAGGTACGTGGTCGCCGAGGACGGTTCGGGCCGGCTGGTGGGCTACGCCGGACTGGCCGCCGCCGGAGACCTGGCCGACGTACAGACCATCGCGGCCGCCCGCGACCAGTGGGGGACCGGACTCGGCGCCCGGCTCCTGACCGACCTGCTGCGCGCCGCGACCGCGTTCGAGTGCGCCGAGGTGCTGCTGGAGGTGCGTGTGGACAACGCCCGCGCCCAGAAGCTCTACGAGCGCTTCGGATTCGAGCCCATCGGATTCCGCCGCGGCTACTACCAGCCCGGCAACGTCGACGCGCTCGTCATGCGACTGACCGACCCCGCACAAGCACGAACTGAGAGCAGTGAGAGCAATGGCTGACGAACCTCTCGTCCTCGGCATCGAGACCTCCTGCGACGAGACCGGCGTCGGCATCGTCCGCGGGACCACCCTGCTCGCGGACGCGATCGCTTCGAGCGTCGACGAGCACGCGCGCTTCGGCGGCGTCGTGCCCGAGGTGGCCTCGCGCGCCCACCTGGAGGCGATGGTCCCCACCATCGAACGCGCCCTGAAGGAGGCCGGGGTCAGCGCCCGCGACCTCGACGGCGTCGCGGTCACCGCCGGACCGGGCCTCGCGGGTGCGCTGCTGGTGGGCACCTCGGCGGCCAAGGCGTACGCCTACGCCCTGGGCAAGCCGCTCTACGGCGTGAACCACCTGGCCTCGCACATCTGCGTGGACCAGCTGGAGCACGGCCCGCTGCCGGAGCCGACCATGGCGCTGCTGGTGTCGGGCGGGCACTCCTCGCTGCTGCTGGCCCCCGACATCACCTCCGACGTACGGCCGCTCGGCGCGACCATCGACGACGCGGCCGGCGAGGCCTTCGACAAGATCGCCCGCGTGCTCCAGCTGGGCTTCCCCGGCGGTCCGGTCATCGACCGGCTCGCACGGGAGGGCGACCCGAAGGCGATCAACTTCCCGCGCGGGCTGACCGGGCCGCGCGACGCCCCGTACGACTTCTCCTTCTCCGGGCTGAAGACGGCCGTCGCCCGCTGGATCGAGGCGAAGCGGCACGCGGGCGAGGAGGTGCCGGTGCGCGATGTCGCGGCGTCCTTCCAGGAGGCCGTGGTGGACGTGCTGACGCGCAAGGCGATCCGGGCGTGCAAGGACGAGGGCGTCGACCACCTGATGATCGGCGGCGGGGTGGCGGCCAACTCGCGGCTGCGCTCGCTGGCGCAGGAGCGGTGCGACGCGGCGGGGATCGTCCTGCGCGTGCCGCGGCCGAAGCTGTGCACCGACAACGGTGCGATGGTGGCGGCGCTGGGCGCCGAGATGGTCAAGCGGAACCGGGCCGCCTCGGACTGGGACCTGTCGGCGGACTCCTCGCTGCCGGTGACGGACCCGCACGTGCCCGGGGTCCAGGGGCACGCGCACGGACACACCCACGGTCACGGCCACGCGCACGATCACGACCACGTGCACGAGCTGAGCAAGGACAACCTCTACTCATGAGCACCGTCGCGCTGATGTGGGAGGCCCGGGCCGCCGACGGCCGGGGCAACGAACTGCTGGAGTGGGCCCGCGCCCAGGTCCTGGCCCGGGAGCCGGTGCGCCGCGAGGTGTTCCGGGCCCCGCAGGACCGGGTGCTGGTGATCACCTGGTGGGAGGCGGCCGAGGGGATCTCCGCGGAGCTGCCCGAACTGCCGGAGCCCGCCGCCGACTTGATCACGCGGGCCGTGCACCGCTGGCGTTTCGAGTCGGTCGAGGCCGGCTAGGGCCCGTCTGCCGGATCGCTCCGGCCGGCCGGTCCGGGCCGGCCGGCGCCGTTATGGTCTTGCGCATGTCTCGCCGTGACCTGCCGCCCCCGCCGCCGCCCGCGCACCTGCGCGACTGGCTGGACGAGGCCGCCGTACGGGCCGACCGCGCACGGTTCCTGAGCGATCTGGGGCGGCGCAGCCTGGGCGTGGGGCGGCTGCTGCGCCTGTGGGCCGTCGCGGCGGTGTGCGTGCTCGGCTGGTGCTTCGTCGGCATGGCCTGGATGGCCTTCGAGCAGCACGACCCCTTCGGCTACGTCCACGGCCTCGTCCTCGCCGCCCTCGGAGCGGGCGTGCTGGTCCCGGCCGGGTTCTGGTGCGTCCGGGGCGCCCGGCGCGAGCGGCAGGTGCGCCGGCTGCTCCAGGCCTGGGCGGAGTCGGGCCGGGACCCGGTGGCCGACGCCCGCGTACGGGCGCCCGGGCGGAGCCTGACCTGGCTGGTGGCCTCGGTCGCCCTGGGCGCGTTCGGGCTGTGGGTGGCCTTCGCCGCCGCGGCCCCGGCCGACCCGGTCCGTACGACCTACGGCGAGACCGCGTACCTCATGGGCATCGGCCAGATCCTGTGGGTCACCGGCCTGCTGGGCCTCGCCAAGGCGGCCGCCCACCAGCGCTGGGCGGTCCGGGCCTTGCGCGCACCCGCGTCATAGCTCGCGGACCGGCGACCCGATCAGCATGGACGGGGCGCCCGCGACGCGGGTCAGGAACACCGTCGCCGAGTTCGGGCCCTGCGGCTTCACCTTCTTGCGGAGCTCCTCTGGCTCGACGGCCGAGCCGCGCTTCTTCACGGTCAGGACGCCCACACCGCGCTCCCGCAGCAGCGCCTTCAGCTTCTTCAGCCCGAAGGGCAGGACGTCGGTGATCTCGTACGCCGTCGCGTACGGGGTCGCGCGCAGCTCGTCGGCGGTGATGTACGCGATCGTCGGGTCGATCAGCCGGCCGCCCAGCTGTTCGGCGACCTCGGCCACGAGGTGCGCGCGGATCACGGCGCCGTCGGGCTCGTAGAGCCAGCGGCCGACCGGGCCCGCCTCCGGGTCGGGCAGCGGATCGGCGGTGTGCAGGGCGCGCGGCCCGGGCAGCAGGGTGGCGCGCACGGTCCCCGGCGAGGTCCCGAACCAGAGCACGGCCTCCTTGACGTCCCCCTGGTCGGAGATCCACTCGGCCTCGGCCTCCGCCGGGACCGCCTCGTGCGGGATCCCGGGGGCGATCTTGATCGCGGCGCACTTCGCGCCACGGGCCGTCTGCACGGCCCAGGACAGCGGCGGCGAGTAGGACTCCGGGTCGAAGATCCGGCCGCGCCCGCCGCGCCGGGCCGGGTCGACGAAGACGGCGTCGTAGCCGGCCGTGTCCACCTCCGTCACGTCCGCCTCGCGGACCTCGATCAGGTCCGCCAGCCCCAGCGCCTCGGCGTTGGCCCGGGCCACGGCGACGGTCAGCGGGTCGTGATCGACGGCGAGCACCCGGATGCCGAGCCGCGCCAGGGCGAGGGCGTCCCCGCCGATGCCGCAGCACAGGTCGGCGAGGCTGCGCACGCCGAGGCGGGCCAGCCGTTCGGCGCGGTACGAGGCCACGGAGGCGCGGGTCGCCATCTCGCCGCCGCCCGGCGTGAAGTACATCCGGAACGCGTCCTCGGCGCCGAACTTCACCACCGCGCGCTGGCGCAGCCGGGCCTGCCCGAGCGCGGCGGAGACCAGTCCGGCGGGGTGCTCGCGGCGCAGCCGGGTGGCGAGGGCCAGCTCCTGGGCGGGGTCGTGGTCGCGGAGCGAGTCGAGGAGGGCGCGCCCCTCGGGGGTGAGGAGGGCGGCGAAGTCTTCGGGGGTCACGTGTCCATTGTCGGCGACGGAAGGGCGGCGCACGGGGGCGGGCTGGGGCGGGCGGGGGTGTGGGCCAGTCGGTGGAAGGTGGGGCTCCGCTCGCGGTGTCTTCCCGGGAGCCCGCGTGTCGGGTGCCAGGATGCGCAGCTATGCAGCTAGTCGGACAAAAGGAAGATAAGACGCAACAGGGTCACCGGTACGCGGCGGGTCCGCACGGCCGGTTCGGGGTGGCCGTGGCCGCCCTGCTGGTAGCCGCCCTCGGCACGGCGTGCGGCTCCGGGGAGTCCGAGGCGCCGGACAGGGCCGAGAAGGCGAAGGCGGCCAAGGGTGCGGAGGCGGGCGCGGCGGGCGCGCTCAGCGCCGCCGAGAAGGCCAAGGCGGCCCAGCAGGCGCGCATCGTGGCGGCCAAGAAGTGGCGGCTGGCCAAGCCCCCGCTCACCGCCCCGCCGGCGCCGAAGGAGAAGCCCGAGATCACCACGCGCGACGGCTTCGAGGTGGAGGACCAGGAGGAGTACCCGCCGGTCTTCACCACCGTCGACACGGAGGAGAAGGTCGTCTTCCTGACGGTCGACGACGGCGCGGAGAAGGACCCCGAGTTCCTGAAGATGATGCAGGAGCTGAAGATCCCGTACACGGCCTTCCTCAGCGACTACATCGTCAAGGACGACTACCCGTACTTCAAGGCGATGCAGAGCGCCGGCGTCACCCTGAACAACCACACGCTCAACCACCGGTACATGCCCGGCCTCTCGTACGAGCAGCAGCGCGAGGAGATCTGCGGCCAGCAGGACACGATCCAGAAGCAGTTCGGCAAGCGCCCCACCCTCTTCCGCCCGCCGTACGGCAACTACAACCAGGACACGCTGCGGGCGGCGAAGAGCTGCGGGATCAAGGCGGTGCCACTATGGAATGCGGAGGCCTTCCCGAACCGGATGGAGTACCGCGAGTGGGACCGCGACCTGCACCCCGGCGACATCATCCTGACCCACTTCCGGGGCAAGGAAGACTGGAAGGGCACCATGCCTGACATGATCCGTCACGTCATGAAGACCGTCACGGACAAGGGGTACGCCGTGGCTCGCCTGGAGGACTATCTGTGAAGTACGCGCGCCGGTTGGTAGCCGGATCGCTGGCGGCCGGCGCGCTGGCGCTGTCCCTCACGGGGTGCGGGGACGGTGCGGCCCCCACCGAGCGGCTGGGGCCCAGGGCGAAGGCGACGCAGGGGGCCTCGGACGCTCCCGCGTCGCCGTCCGCGTCGGCCTCGGCCCCCGCGGCGGACGAGGCGTACCGCAAGTGGGGCCTGACGGGCCCCCTCGAGTACGCGCCCAAGCCCGCCCAGAAGCCGCAGGTCCCGAAGGCGGGGCCCGGCAAGGTGCCGGTGATAGACCGAATACCCGTCGCGCCGGACGACAAGGTCGTCTTCCTGACCTTCGACGACGGCGCGGAGAAGGACCCCGAGTTCCTGAAGATGGCGGCCGACCTGAAGCTGCCGATCAGCATGTTCCTGACGGACAGCGTGGCCTCGTCGGACTACGGGCACTTCGAGAAGCTCCGCGACAACGGCTCCGGCAGCACGGTGAACAACCACACCCTGACGCACCCGAACCTGCGGACCCTCTCCTACGAGGCGCAGAAGCAGCAGATATGCGGCCAGCAGGACCGCCTGGAGAAACGCTTCGGCCAGCGCCCGCCGCTCTTCCGGCCGCCTTTCGGCAACTACAACGACGACACCCTCCGGGCCGCCTCGGAGTGCGGGGTCTCGTCCCTGGTGCTGTGGCGGGTCTCGATGCAGATCAACAATTTCCAGTACGCCGAGGGCTCCGCCCTCAAACCGGGCGACATCATCCTGGCCCACTTCCGCGGCCCGGCCGAACTCAAGGGCTCGACGGAAACCCAGATGACCACGCGCATGCTCCAGCGCATCCAGGAACAGGGCTACCGGATAGGCCGCCTGGAGGACTACCTGTAACCACCCCCGCGCGCGGGCCCGGGGTCCCGGCCTTCGGCGGCCTCGATGTTGCCGACCGCGGTGGTGAACTCCCGCCCGCAGGCACCGCGGACGGCCGCAGCCGGTGCGTGCGGGGGCATGCCCCTGGCCCTAGGGTGTCCGGAGGGGCGAAGGAGTGATCGGTTCATGACCAGCCAGGGCGGCGCCCGTCAGCCGAAGTACCAGCGGATCGCGGACGCGCTGAAGTCGGCCATCCAGGCGGGCGAGTACGGTCCCGGTGACCGTCTGCCCGGTGAGAACGACCTCATGGCCACCTACGAGGTCGCACGGATGACCGCACGCCAGGCCCTCGCCGTGCTCCAGAACGAAGGCCTCGCGGAGGCGCGGAAGGGTGCCGGCGTCTTCGTCCGGACCTTCAGGCCCCTGCGGCGGCGTGGCATCCAGCGGCTGGCGCAGGAGCAGTGGGGCTCGGGCCGGTCCATCTGGTCCGCCGATACCGAAGGCCGCGAACTCGTCGTCGACCAGATCGAGGTACGCGAGGAGACGGCGGGCGATCGCGTCGCCGACGCCCTCGGAGTGCCGCCCGGCGCGCCGGTCTGGGTGCGCACCCGCCGTTTCGTGCTCGACGGCAAGCCGGTGCTGTTCGCGACCTCGCACCTCCCCTCCGACGTCGTCGCCGCGTCCGCGATCACCCAGCTCGACTCCGGCCCCGGCGGGACGTACGCCCGCCTGGCCGAACTGGGCCACGAGCCGGTCCACTTCCGGGAGGAGATCCGCTCCCGGATGCCGTCGGCGGCCGAGGCCGAACGCCTCTCGCTTGCGCTGGGCACCCCCGTCATCCAGATCATCCGCACCGCGTTCACCGAAGGCGGGCGGGCCGTGGAAGTCAACGAGATGACCCTCGACTCCGCGTCCTACGTCCTGGAGTACGACTTCGACGCCTGACCCCTCGTGGTCAGTCGGCTCCCGCGCGGGTGAAAGCCGCCGTCACCACCGGGGTGATCGTCGTTTCCGCCGGGCCGCGGGCGTCCGCCTCGCGTTGGCGTTCCGCGCTGTCGCTGATGCGCAGGAGCAGGGCGATCATGATCCAGTTGGCCAGGAGGGACGAGCCGCCCTTCGCCAGGAACGGCAGGGCCTTGCCCGTCAGGGGGATCAGGCCCGTCACGCCGCCCGCGACCACGAAGACCTGGAGGGCCAGCGCCGAGGCGAGGCCCACCGCCAGCAGCTTGCCGAAGGGGTCGCGGGCGCCGAGCGCCATCCGCAGCCCGCGCTGCACGAGGAGCGCGTACAGGATCAGGACCGCCATCACCCCGGCCAGCCCGAGTTCCTCGCCGACCGTGGTGAGGATGAAGTCGCTCCGGCCCGCGAACTTGATCAGCTCCGGGTGCCCCATGCCGAGACCCGTCCCGGAGATCCCGCCGGTGCCGAAGCTGAACAGCGCCTGCGCGGACTGGTCCGAGGTGACCCCCGGCGGCGGGTGCTCCCAGTAGTACGACAGCGGGTTGAGCCACGCCGCCACGCGCGCCTTGACGTGCGGTTCCGTCGAGCCCACCGCGAAAGCGCCCACCGCCGCCATGAGCAGGCCGCACACGATCCAGCTGGTGCGCTCGGTGGCCACGTACAGCATCACCACGAAGACGCCGAAGAAGATCAGCGAGGTGCCGAGGTCGCGTTCGAAGACCAGCACCAGCATCGAGACGATCCACACCGTGATGATCGGTCCCAGCTGCCGCATCGGGGGCAGCCGCACGCCGAGGAACTTGCGGCCCGTCAGGGCCAGCGAGTCCCGGTGGATGACCAGATAGCCCGCGAAGAAGATCGCGATCATGATCTTCACGAACTCGCCCGGCTGAAGGGAGAAGCCGAAGAGGACGATCCACCGCTTCGCGCCGTACGTGTCCGCACCGAAGAAGGCGGGCGCGATCAGCAGCACCAGCGCGACGGCCATCGTGATGTAGATGAACCGCTGGAGCAGCCGGTGGTCGCGCAGCAGAGCGACCACCAGGATGCAGGCGGCGACGCCGATCACCGTCCACATCAGCTGGTCCGGGGCGTTCGCCGCCGATTTGTAGCGCTCGATGTACCCCTGATCGAGGCGGTGGATCAGCACCAGCCCCAACCCGGTCAGCAGCATGGCCAGCGGGAAGATCAGCGGGTCCGCGTACGCCGCGAACCGGCGGATGCCCAGGTGCCCGACCAGCGACAGCAGCGTCATGCTGATCGTGAAGCCGGTCAGGTTCGGCGGCAGCGCGCCGTTCATGGCGAGGCCGGCGTTGGCATGGCCGAAAACGGCGATCACGACGACGAAGACCAGCAGCAGCGCCTCGGTACGGCGGCGCGCGCCCGCCGACGTCAGGGGTTTCAGTCCACGCACGGGATGCCGCCACCGTCCGTGGAGCCGGACGCGGACGTGGGGGCGGGCGACTCGGATGAGGCCGGGGGCGAGCTGGGGCGTCCGGACGGAGCAGACGGGGCGGCCGGGGCTGAAGCGGCGCCCGGTGCGTCGCTCGGGCTCGGGCTCGGCGAGGCCTTCGGCCCGATCTGCTCGGCAATGAGGCGCTTTATCTTCATATCATCTACGACGTTGATGTCCTCCCCATGGTTCCTTCCGAACCCCTCGATGGGGAGTGTCGTGAATTGCACCTTCCCGCCGGACAGGTTCTTCGCCTGCTTCACGAACGACAGCAGATCCCACCCCTCGTCCGTCACCACGTCCTGCTTCGCGGCGTCGATCAGCTTCATCAGCTTGACCGGGTCGGTGAAGGTCCCGGCCGAGTTCAGCTTCTTCGTCGCGCCCGCGAGGAAGGCCTGCTGCCTCTTCGTCCGGTCCAGGTCACCCCTGGCCAGGCCGTGCCGCTGGCGTACGAAGGCGAGCGACTGCTGTCCGTTCAGGGTCTGCGGGCCCGCCGGGAAGTCGGCGCCGGAGTACCGGTCCTTCACCGGCTTGTTCAGGCACACCGGTACCCCGCCCAGCGCGTCCGCGAGGTGGTAGAAACCGGCCAGATTCAGCTCGGCGAAGTGATCGATCGGGACCCCCAGGAAGTTCCGCACCGTCTCGATCTCCGCCTTGCGCCCCGCCTCCCGGCCCTCGCGCTCCAGCTGCCGGCGATCACCGACCCCCTGCGCGACGAGCTGCTCCTGCCGCTTCTCCTTCGCGAACCCGTAGGCCTTCTTGATCTTGTCCTTGCCGTGGCCGGGTATGTCGACGAAGTCGTCGCGCGGTATCGAGAAGGCCTTCGCCGGGCTGCCGTCGCCGGGTACGTGGAGCAGGATCAGGGTGTTCGCGTTGTAGCCGCCGATGTCCGAACTGCCGGCGTGCAGTTTGTCCAGCACGTCGTCCGGCAGGTCCTCGCCGTTCTGGTCCTTGCGGCTGTCCAGGCCCATGAGCAGGACGTTCACATCGCCGTACTTCGACTTCTCCGCGCCCTCCAGGGCCTTGGAGCTGCCGATGCTGGAGGCCAGGTCCCGGTAGAGGTACCAGGCGCCGCCGCCCGCCATGACCGCCAGCGCGCAGCCGGTGATCAGCAGGGTGCGGCCGAGCCGCCGCCGGCGGGAGAGGCGGTGGCCTGTGGCAGTCGTCTTCCTCCGGTGCGCGCTCATGCCTGTCGATGGTGGGGGAAGGACGCTGAAAGAATCCTGAGAGCCGCGGGCGCCGCCGCTAACGGCACGGGATGCGCAGCACCAGCCGCGCGCCCCCGCCGGGCCCGGGTGCCGGCAGCGCCCGTACGTCGCCCCCGTGCGCCCGCGCGATCTCCCGGGCGATGGCCAGGCCGAGCCCCGTCCCGCCGCTGGCCCGGCCGCGGTCCGCGTCCAGGCGTACGAACCGCTCGAACACCCGGTCCCGGTCCGCCTCCGGGATCCCCGGACCGTCGTCCGTGACCTCCAGCACCGCCCAGGTGCGTCCGCCCGCCGTGTCCGCCGCCGCCCGCACCACCACCTCGGCGCGGGCGTACCGCAGGGCGTTGTCCACGAGGTTGGCCAGCGCCCGCTCCAGCCGCGCCGGGTCGCCGGCGGCCGGTACGGGCGCCCGCGCGTCCAGCCGCAGCGCCACCCGGGGGCCGCCCCGGCGCGCCACGTCCTCCGCGGCCAGCAGCGCCAGGTCGACCGGCTCGCTCCGCGGCCCGGGCCCGCCGTCGAGGCGGGCCAGCAGCAGCAGGTCCGCCGCGATCCGCTGGAGCCGCTCGGTGTCGGCCAGCGCGGCCGCCACCGACTCCCGGTCGGGGCGGTCCATGGCCAGTGCCACCTCCAGCCGGGAGCGGACGGCGGCCAGTGGATTGCGCAGCTCGTGCGAGGCGTCCGCGGTGAACTGCCGCTGCCGGGCGTCGGCGCGCTCCAGCCGGTCCAGGGTGCCGTTGACGGTCCGGGCCAGCTGCGCGATCTCGTCCGCCCCGCCCGGGTCCGGCACCCGCCGGTCCAGCTCGCTCGCGGTGACCGCTTCCAGCTCGTTGCGGATGGCGGTCACCGGGCGCAGCGCGAGCCCGGTCACCCACCAGGCCAGGCCCGCGGCGAAGGCGATCAGCGGGGGCGCGCCCGCCAGCAGCCCGACGGCGACGGCCCCGGTCGCGTCGTCGACGTCGCCCAGCACGGTCACGGCGTACACGGTGTGCGGGTCGTGCGCGCCCGGCGGACCGGCCGCCTCCACCGCGACCGCCACGCGCCGCTCCCCGCCGGGGCGCGCGGGCGGCAGCACGGCCGACCGGGAGTCCTCCCCCGACCCGCCGCCCGAACCCCCGCCCGAACCGCCCCCGGGCCCCAGCCCGCCGAGGTCCGGGACGTCCGCCGGATCGCCGCTGGTCGCCACCGTGCGCCCCTGGGCGTCCCGTACGAGGACCAGGTCCACGCCGCGTTCGGGCGCGGGCAGCCGCCCGCCGGGCGGCAGGGTCCGGCTGTCGACCTGGGCGGCGACCTTGCGGGCGGCGAGCTCGGTCCGCCCGGTGGTGTTGTCGAGCAGGTTGGCCCGCAGCAGGGCGTACAGCCACAGCCCGCCGGTGGCCAGCACGGCGGCCATCGCGAGGGCCGCGGCCATCGCCGTACGCGCGCGGACGGTGCTAGCCACCGTCCGGGGCCATCCGGTAGCCGGTCCCGTGCACGGTGAGGATCGAGCGGCGGCCGAACGGCGCGTCGATCTTCCTGCGCAGCGAGGAGACGTACACCTCGACGATGTTCGGGTCGATGCCGTGCGGGGTGTCCCAGACCTCGTCGAGGATGTCCTGCTTGGCGACGGCCCGCCCGGGCTGCTCCATCAGACAGGCCAGTACGCCCAGTTCGCGGGCGGTGAGCTCGATGTCGTGGGAGCCGCGGCGGCAGCGGCGGCCCTGCGGGTCGAGGAAGAGGTCGCCGGCCTGGAGGGTGCTGCGGTCCGGGCCGCCCGCGCGGCGGGCCAGTGCCCGGATCCGGGCGGCGAGGACGACGAAGGAGAACGGCTTGGTGAGGTAGTCGTCGGCCCCCGAGTCCAGGCCCTCGGCCTCGTCGTACTCGCCGTCCCGGGCGGTCAGCATCAGCACCGGGGTGGTGTCGCCGTGGGCGCGCATGCGGGTGCAGATCTCGTAGCCGCTCATGCCCGGGAGCATCAGGTCGAGGAGGACCACGTCGTACGGGCCGCCCGCGAGGGCGAGGTCCAGGCCGCGGTGGCCGTCGTGCGCGACCTCGACCAGGTGGCCGTCGGCGGACAGGCCGCGCCGCAGGGATTCGGCGAGGCCCTCTTCGTCTTCGACCACGAGGATGCGCACGGCCCAAGCGTTACATATCGGGCTCAGCCGCCCGGGCACTCGCTGCTGTCGCCGCCGCTGCGGCACACGTGGCCCGAGCCCGTGGACGCGGGGTCCGGGCCGGTCTCCTGCGGGGACGCCGCCCGGTACGAGGTGATCACCATCATCAGCAGCGTCCCGATGACCAGGGCGAAGATCGCACTGTGCACGGCAGCCGAGAACCACGCGCGCCGCCAGGCGAAACCGAAGGCGGTCCCGGCGCACACGAAGCACATGGCGCCGAGGAACACGTACGCCTCGACGGTGAGCGGAATCCCCTGCCAGTGGGAGCCCTCGGGCGCGAAGGGCATGATCAGGCCGAACGCCGCGAGGGAGGCCCACAGGACCCCCGCGACCAGCACCGAGGCCACCAGTGTGCCGGTGAAGATGGCCAGCACGATGTCCGCCGTCCAGTGGAGGGGCCGCCGCGACTGTGTCGTCATGGCGCGCAGTATCGCGCCGGGACGGGGCCGGGCGCCTGAGTACGGGTACTCACCGCGCGCTCCGCGCCTGCCCGGCCGAGGCGCCGGCCGCGGCCCCGGGCACCCCCTCCGCCCCGGGCACCCCCTCCGCCCCGGGCACCTCCTCCGCCCCCGATGCCCCCTCCGCCCCGGGCACCTCCTCCGCCCCCGATGCCCCCTCCGCCCCGGGCGCCCGCTCCCGCCTCCGCGCCAGCGCGTCCCGGGAGGCCGCGCCCACGGCCCACACCGGGAACACGAGGGAGAGCACCCCCACCGCCCCCGGCCCCAGCCAGACCAGGACGCCGGGCTGCACGGCCGTGCCGGCGGACGGCCCGAGGACGAAGGCGGTCCGCGGCCCGTCCGGCCGGGAGTCGAAACTGGTGTCGACCTCGACCCGCGGGATCGTGAACGATCCGTCGCCGGCCGCGAACGACCCCTCGCACATCCAGTGTTCGTCCCCGTCCGAGTCCTGTTCCGCCACGCACCGCGAGGCGAGGAAGGTGCCCTCCACCCCGGCCGCCTGGGCCGCCAGCCGCGGTACGGAGCCCGACAGCATGTAGATCCCGGCCGCCAGGCCGACGGCGATCGGTACGAGGTGGCGCGGACGCACGCCGGAGTTTGTCCTGGTCATGGCGGGAGAGTAATGAGATCGAACGCCCGTGCGCCGGGTTTTCGCCGGTTCCGGGGGCCCCGCCGCGCAACGCGCACCGTCGAGAATTGGCACTCCGCTTGACCGAGTGCTAATCGCCGGAATAGTGTCGCACCTGGCACTCGCCACCGGTGAGTGCCAACACAGCGACAGGCAGGTCCGGCACCCGCGACGACGGATCGACCTGGTCGCCACCTCAGACAGTTAACCCCGGATCTCCGAAGGGGGAGGTCGGATCGTGACGACCGCCAGCTCCAAGGTTGCCATCAAGCCGCTCGAGGACCGCATTGTGGTCCAGCCGCTCGACGCCGAGCAGACCACGGCCTCCGGCCTGGTCATCCCGGACACCGCGAAGGAGAAGCCCCAGGAGGGCGTCGTCCTCGCCGTGGGCCCGGGCCGTTTCGAGGACGGCCAGCGTCTCCCGCTGGACGTCAACGTCGGCGACATCGTGCTGTACAGCAAGTACGGCGGCACCGAAGTGAAGTACAGCGGCGAGGAGTACCTCGTCCTCTCGGCTCGCGACGTGCTCGCGATCGTCGAGAAGTAATTCGCTTCAAGTTTTTGTTTGAGCTGCGCCCCTGGTCACCCTGCTGATGCCGGGCGGCGAGGGGCGTAGTTCGTTCCAGGCGGTGGCGGTCGCGGTGAGCGGCCGATCGCAACGAGAGGACTGAACCGCTCCCATGCCGAAGATTCTGAAGTTCGACGAGGACGCCCGTCGCGCCCTCGAGCGCGGCGTCAACAAGCTTGCCGACACGGTCAAGGTGACGATCGGCCCCAAGGGCCGCAACGTCGTCATCGACAAGAAGTTCGGCGCCCCCACCATCACCAACGACGGCGTCACCATCGCGCGCGAGGTCGAGCTGGACGACCCGTACGAGAACCTGGGCGCGCAGCTCGTGAAGGAGGTGGCGACCAAGACCAACGACATCGCGGGCGACGGCACCACCACCGCCACCGTGCTGGCCCAGGCGCTGGTCCGCGAGGGTCTGCGCAACGTCGCCGCGGGCGCGTCCCCGGCCGCCCTGAAGAAGGGCATCGACGCCGCGGTCAAGGCCGTGTCCGAGGACCTCCTCGCGACCGCCCGCCCGATCGAGGACAAGTCCGACATCGCCGCCGTGGCCGCGCTCTCCGCGCAGGACCAGCAGGTCGGCGAGCTCATCGCCGAGGCGATGGACAAGGTCGGCAAGGACGGTGTCATCACCGTCGAGGAGTCCAACGCCTTCGGCCTGGAGCTGGAGTTCACCGAGGGCATGGCCTTCGACAAGGGCTACCTCTCGCCGTACATGGTCTCCGACCAGGAGCGTATGGAGGCCGTCCTCGACGACCCGTACATCCTGATCAACCAGGGCAAGATCTCCTCCATCCAGGACCTCCTGCCGCTGCTCGAGAAGGTCATCCAGGCCGGCGCCTCGAAGCCGCTGCTGATCATCGCCGAGGACGTCGAGGGCGAGGCCCTGTCGACCCTGGTCGTCAACAAGATCCGCGGCACCTTCAACGCGGTGGCCGTCAAGGCCCCGGGCTTCGGTGACCGCCGCAAGGCGATGCTGCAGGACATGGCCACCCTCACCGGTGCCACCGTCATCGCCGAGGAGGTCGGCCTCAAGCTCGACCAGGCCGGTCTGGACGTACTGGGCTCCGCCCGCCGCGTCACGATCTCCAAGGACGACACGACCATCGTCGACGGTGGCGGCAGCCACGAGGAAGTCGTCGGCCGTGTCAACCAGATCAAGGCCGAGATCGAGTCCACGGACTCCGACTGGGACCGCGAGAAGCTGCAGGAGCGCCTGGCGAAGCTCGCCGGCGGCGTCTGCGTCATCAAGGTCGGCGCCGCCACCGAGGTGGAGCTCAAGGAGAAGAAGCACCGTCTCGAGGACGCCATCTCGGCGACCCGCGCCGCGGTCGAGGAGGGCATCGTCTCCGGCGGTGGCTCCGCGCTCGTCCACGCCGTAAAGGTCCTCGAGGGCAACCTCGGCCTGACCGGCGACGAGGCCACCGGTGTCGCGGTCGTGCGCCGCGCCGCCGTCGAGCCGCTGCGCTGGATCGCCGAGAACGCCGGCCTCGAGGGTTACGTCATCACCTCGAAGGTCGCCGAGCTCGAGAAGGGCCAGGGCTTCAACGCCGCCACCGGCGAGTACGGCGACCTGGTCAAGGCCGGCGTCATCGACCCGGTGAAGGTCACCCGCTCCGCGCTGGAGAACGCCGCTTCCATCGCCTCCCTGCTGCTCACGACCGAGACCCTGGTCGTCGAGAGGCCGGCCGAGGAAGAGGCCGACGCGGGCCACGGCCACGGTCACGGCCACAGCCACTGATCGAGCACCGCGCTCGGAAGGCCCCGTCCCGCATCCGCGGGGCGGGGCCTTCCCGTGTGTGCGGGCTAGATGGCGCCCAGCTGGCGCATCAGGCCCATGGCGTCCACGTGCCACCAGCCCTCCGCGATCATCCCGTCCTCGCAGCGGAACGTCGTGGTGCCGGTCATGGTGCACTTCTTGCCGGTCGGTGCGATGCCCCGGAACTCGCCCTTGTGGGTCCCGGCCCAGCTCCACACCGTGGTGACGTAGTCGCCCTCGGCCAGCTGCGCGTCCGTGGTGAAGCGGAAGTCGAACGCGTCGCGCCAGGCCGTGATGTCCTCGCGCACGGCGTCGCGGCCTGCGACGGAGACGTCCTTCATGGTGTCGTGGTCGATGTACCGGGCCGCGACCATCTCGTCGAGGACGTCGAGGTTCCCCTTCGTGATGCACTCGTCGAACATCCGGTTCACCATGTGCTTGTTGATGCTCTCGTCGCGGACCACGTCGAGGTTGGTGAAGGTCGGCATCCCCTCGCACAGGGCCACCATCTCCTGGAACATCGTGTCCGTCTCCGGGAGCTGAGAGTTCCTCATGGCCTCTTCGTACGAGGGGAATTCGACCACGTCCACGTAGTGGTTCTCGTTCTCGCGGTCCTTGCCCACGATGCTGTGGGTGACGGTGCGCTTGCCCTGGCTCTGCGAGACGTACCGGTCGAGCAGCTGGTTGAGGTCGTCCTGCCGACTGGTCTTGTAATCGATTATCTGTATGAATGTCATGGCGTCTCCCGGGCTGGATGGGACACGTCCATTTTAAGTAGATTTCACCCATTTGGCGGGTTTACCGGCGAGTTACCGGTCTGCGGGTCGCGGGTCGCCGCTCACTGGGGTCCGTACTTGCGGCCCGTCCGGGACGACACCCCGCCCAGCAGCCCGCGCGGCGTCAGCTTCACCACGCCCATCAGCGCCTTGTACCGCGGGTCGGGGATCGACACCGTCTTGCCGCGCGCCAGGTCCGCCAGGGCCGCGGCCACCAGCTTGTCGGCGTCGAGCCACATCCAGCCGGGGATGTTGTCGGTGCCCATGCCCGCGCGCTGGTGGAACTCGGTGCGCACGAAGCCGGGGCACAGGGCCATCAGCCGCACCCCGGAGCCCGCCAGGTCCCGCGCCGCGCCCTGGGTGAACTGCACGACCCAGGCCTTGCTCGCCCCGTAGGTGCCGCGCGGTACGAACGCCGCCACCGAGGCCACGTTGATCACGCCGCCGCGCCCGCGCGAGCGCATCGACCCGGTCGCCGCCGAGGTCAGCCGCAGCACCGCCTCGACGTGCACCTTGAGCATGGTGAGCTCGTCGGTCATGGAGACCTCGAGGTAGCGGCCCTTGTTGCCGAAGCCCGCGTTGTTGACCAGCAGGTCCACCGGGTGGGTGCGGTCGCCGAGCCGCAGCTCGACCGCCGCGATGCCCTCCTCCGTGGAGAGGTCGGCGGCCAGCACCTCGGCCTCGATGCCGTGCCGGTCGTGCAGCTCGGTGGCCTGCTCGCCCAGCCGCTCGGTGTCACGCGCCACCAGCACCAGGTTGTGGCCCTGGGCGGCGAGCCGCCGGGCGAAGGCGGCGCCGATGCCCGCCGTGGATCCCGTAATCAACGCAGTCGTCATAGGCGCAACCTAGCCGCCCCGGGTGACGGCGTTACCTCGCCCCGTCCCCGGCCCCGTACTTCTCCACGTACTGCCGCACCCGCTCGTGGGCCTCCGGCTCCATCGCCGCGCCCGCCGCCAGCGTGCGCGGCAGCAGGGCGCGCTCGGTGGTGAAGGCGCGGAACCACAGCTGCACCGTCACGTCGTGCTCCGGACGGTGGATGATCTCGATGCCGTCGCCGGGGGAGACCGAGCCCTCCTCGATCACCCGCAAGTACGCGCCCGGCCGTGCCTCCCGGGTGAACCGCTTGACCCAGCCGCTCTCGCCGAGGATCCCCTGGAAGGTCCGGCACGGGATGCGGGCCGAGGCCACTTCGAGGACCAGGTCCGCGCCCACCCGCCACCGGTCGCCGAGGCGCGCGGTGTTCAGGTCGATGCCGGAGGTGGTGAAGTTCTCGCCGAACGTCCCGGCCGGCAGCTCGCGGCCGAGCTCCGCCTCCCACAGGTCCAGGTCCTCGCGCGCGTACGCGTAGACGGCCTGGTGGTCGCCGCCGTGGTGGCGGCGGTTGCAGACGGCGTCGCCCTCGAGACCGCTGCCCAGGCCGGTGGCCTTGTCGCCGGGGGCGACGACGCGGACCGGTCCGGGGACCGGGCGCTTGCCGTGTCCGGTCAGCCCGCTTTCCGCGTCGGTGTAGTCGACGGCCGTGGCGCGGCCGAGGTTCACGGAGATCAGATGCATGGCGCCCATGAAAGCAAACTAGCCGAGCGGCCCCAAAGTGCCGAGTGGATATCCGCTCGACGGTCAAAGCAGGGCTTATGCTCGAGGGGTGATCGAGGCACGTCATCTCCGTGTTCTGCGCGCTGTTGCCGGGACCGGGTCCTTCTCCGCCGCCGCCCGCGAGCTCGGGTGCACCCAGCCGGCCGTCTCCCAGCAGATGAAGGCGCTGGAGCAGTCGGCCGGCACCCCGCTGCTCATCCGCACCGGCCGCGAGATGCGGCTGACCCAGGCCGGCGAGGCCCTGGTCCGGCACGCCGCGGGGATCCTGGCCGGGCTGACCGCCGCCGAGGAGGAGGTCGCGGCGATCGCCGGGCTGCGCGCGGGCCGGGTCCGGCTGGTGTCCTTCCCCAGCGGCAGCTCCACGCTGGTGCCCACCGCGCTCGCCGCGATGCGCGCCGAGCACCCGGGAACCCGCATCTCCCTGGTCGAGGCCGAACCGCCGCGCTCGGTGGAGATGCTGCGCGAGGGCGACTGCGACCTGGCGCTGGCCTTCCGCTACGGCGGGTCCGCCGGATCCGCGGCGGAGTGGGAGGACCTGGTGGTGCGCCCGCTGCTGACCGACCGGCTCGTCGGACTGGTCCCCGAGGGGCACCGGCTGGCCGGGGCGGAGCGCGTGGGCATGGCGGAGCTGGCGGACGAGCCGTGGATCGCGGGCTGTCCGCGCTGCCGCCGCCACCTGGTGGAGGTGTGCGAGTCCGCGGGCTTCACCCCGCGGATCGACTTCGCGACCGACGACTACCCGGCGGTCGTCGGCCTGGTGGGGGCGGGACTGGGCGTCGCCGTGCTGCCGGAGCTCGCGGTGGAGTCCGTACGGGCCAAGGGCGTCAGCACGGTGGCCGTGGAGCCGGCCGTGGAGCGGGAGGTCGTGGCGCTGACCCTGCCCGACCTGGCCCGGGTGCCGGCCGTCGCCGCGACCCTGGCCGAGCTGGAGCGGGCCGCCACGCGCTGACCGTACGTCTCTGGCGGGCACGTACGGCCGAACGCGTGACGTTTCGCCCCGGACCGCGGCGCGCCCGGTGGGCGCGACGGATCGAAGGAACGTTCCTTCGTGTGTTTGTTCGTCTGTTCAGTGGGGTGTGATCGGTCCGATCGCGCTGGAAGCGGGGATCAGGCGGTGGCGCGCGCGGCCCATCAGTTCCTCCCGCTCGTCCTCCGTCAGTCCTCCCCACACTCCGTAGGGCTCGCGGACGGCGAGCGCGTGCGCGGCACATTCCGCGCGGACCGGGCATCTCATGCAGACCTCTTTAGCCGAGGCCTCGCGCGCGCTCCTGGCCGCGCCCCGCTCGCCTTCCGGGTGGAAGAAGAGGGAGCTGTCGACCCCGCGGCAGGCGGCGAGCAGCTGCCAGTCCCAGAGGTCGGCGTTCGGTCCGGGGAGGCGGGAGAAATCTGCCATGGGTAGTCCTCTTGGTGCCGGTACTGAGGCGGATACGGTCCATGTCTCCAAGGGTCTCCACACCTACTGTCGGAGTAGATGTAAATATGACTCATTGGGAATCTAGCCTCAGACATGTGCCAAACGGAAGGAAAGCCGCCAAATAGGGCATAGCTCCAGATGGAGGACAGTTGCCTTGTGGCGTCCGTGTCGTGTTCGCTTCCTCACGTAGAGTGCCGAAGGTGTCCGTCCGACCCGTAACTCTTTCGAGTGACCATCGTTGAGAGTGCGAAGGCGGTTGAACCAATAAGTTCTCGGACAGGTGTCCGGGAGCATCGACCGCACAGGTGACGATACGTACCAGCCTGGAGGCTCAAGGTGACGCGCATCAGCAGCTGCGGAGGGCGGTCATGACATCCGTCCTCGTCTGCGACGACTCCCCGCTTGCCCGAGAGGCGCTCCGCCGCGCGGTTGCCACCGTGCCCGGCGTCGAGCGTGTGACGACGGCTGCCAACGGCGAGGAAGTCCTCCGCCGCTGGGGTGCCGACCGCTCCGACCTGATTCTGATGGATGTACGGATGCCCGGGCTGGGCGGTGTCGAGACGGTCCGCCGGCTGCTCTCGGCCGACCCCGGCGCCCGCATCATCATGCTGACGGTCGCCGAGGACCTGGACGGCGTGGCACTCGCGGTCGCCGCCGGCGCCCGGGGATACCTGCACAAGGACGCCTCGCGCGCCGAACTGCGGGCCACGGTCACCCAGGCCCTCGCCGACCCGACCTGGCGACTGGCCCCGCGCCGGCTCCGCTCGGCCGAGATGGGCGCCGCGCCCACGCTCACCGCGCGCGAGATCCAGGTGCTGGAGGGCATGAGCCACGGCCGGTCCAACGCGGAGATCGGGCGCGAGCTCTTCCTGTCCGAGGACACGGTCAAGACGCACGCCCGCAGGCTGTTCAAGAAGCTCGGCGCCTCGGACCGGGCGCACGCCGTCGCGCTCGGCTTCCGCTGGGGCCTGGTCCGCTGACCCTCGGGTCACGGCCCGGTCCGACGACCGTGAGCCCCGTCGTACCCGGTGCGCACCCGGGGATTGGCGGGGCACAATCCGGGGGACGTGTCGCTTCGTGCGCGATGCCGCATCCTTGAGGGTGTGCCGCATTCTTGGAAATGTGGGATCCCCGTCCTGGGGATCATTCGGCGAGCGGGAGGGGAGGGTGCAGACCATGAGTTCCGGCGCACCCGCTCATAACGCTTCGATGCACGAAACCGGCCGTGGTGCCACGGAACCTCCGGCGCCAAGGCACCATGGATTGATGCGTGACGACGAGGCCCTGGGGTCACCCGCGGCCACAGGCCCGACCGGCGCCGCCAAGGGCGGCAGTGCCGGAGCCGTCAGCGCGCTCGTACGCCGGGCGGTGGAGGGCGACGAGCAGGCCACGCACGACCTGCTCGCCTTCGTTCACCCGCTCGCGATCCGCTACTGCCGCACCCGGCTGTCGCGGCTCCCGGGTGATGCCCGCCACTTCGTGGAGGACCTGGCGCAGGAGGTCTGCGTCGCCGTCCTGATGGCCCTGCCGCGCTACCGGGACACCGGGCGGCCCTTCGAGGCCTTCGTCTTCGCCATCGCCGCGCACAAGGTCGCCGATCTGCAGCGGGCCGCCATGCGGCACCCCGGCAGCACGGCCGTCCCGTCCGACGAGATGCCGGAGCGGCCCGACGACTCGCTCGGCCCCGAGGAGCGGGCGCTGCTCAGCAGTGACGCGGCCTGGGCCAAGAAGCTCCTCGCCAATCTGCCGGAGAACCAGCGCGAGCTCCTCGTCCTGCGGGTGGCCGTCGGGCTGACCGCCGAGGAGACCGGACAGATGCTCGGGATGTCGCCGGGGGCGGTGCGGGTGGCCCAGCACCGTGCCCTCAGCCGGCTGCGCGCGCTCGCCGAGCAGTAGGAACCGTTGGAGGTCCCGCCGGGCGCCTCCGGCGGTTCATCGTAGGAACCGACGAAACTTCCGATCGGCCTGGCTCGTGGAATGAGACGCTGCGGGATCCCGTTAGCATGGACATCCGCGCTGAGCAAGACCATTTGGGAAGGTGTCATGACGACCGACGGAGTGCCCGACAAATTCGCCACGCTCGGACTGACCTACGACGACGTGCTGCTGCTGCCGGGCGCGTCGGACATGTCGCCTGACGCGATCGACACCTCCTCCCTCATCTCGCGCAACGTCCGGGTGAACGTCCCCCTGCTCTCCGCCGCCATGGACAAGGTCACCGAGGCCCGCATGGCCATCGCGATGGCCCGTCAGGGCGGCGTCGGCGTCCTGCACCGCAACCTCTCCATCGCCGACCAGGCCAACCAGGTCGACCTGGTCAAGCGCTCCGAGTCCGGCATGGTCACCGACCCGATCACGGTGCACCCCGACGCGACGCTGCGCGAGGCCGACGAGCTCTGCGCGAAGTTCCGGATCTCCGGCGTCCCGGTCACCGACCCGGCGGGCAAGCTGCTCGGCATCGTCACCAACCGCGACATGGCCTTCGAGTCGGACCGCAGCCGCCAGGTGCGCGAGGTCATGACCCCGATGCCGCTGGTCACGGGCAAGGTCGGCATCTCCGGCGTCGACGCCATGGAGCTGCTGCGCCGCCACAAGATCGAGAAGCTTCCGCTGGTCGACGACTCGGGCATCCTCAAGGGCCTCATCACGGTCAAGGACTTCGTCAAGGCCGAGAAGTACCCGAACGCCGCCAAGGACAAGGACGGCCGCCTGCTGGTCGGCGCGGCCGTCGGCGTCGCCGGTGACGCGTACGACCGCGCCCAGGCGCTGATCGAGGCGGGCGCCGACTTCATCGTCGTCGACACCGCGCACGGCCACTCCCGCCTGGTCGGCGACATGGTCGCCAAGATCAAGTCGAACTCCGGCGTCGACGTCATCGGCGGCAACGTCGCCACCCGCGACGGCGCCCAGGCACTGATCGACGCCGGCTGCGACGGCATCAAGGTCGGCGTCGGCCCCGGCTCCATCTGCACCACCCGTGTCGTCGCCGGCATCGGCGTCCCGCAGGTCACCGCGATCTACGAGGCCTCCCTCGCCGCCAAGGCCGCGGGCGTCCCGGTGATCGGCGACGGCGGCCTCCAGTACTCCGGCGACATCGCGAAGGCCCTGGTCGCGGGCGCCGACACGGTGATGCTCGGCTCGCTGCTCGCGGGCTGCGAGGAGTCCCCGGGCGAGCTGCTCTTCATCAACGGCAAGCAGTTCAAGTCGTACCGCGGCATGGGCTCGCTCGGCGCGATGCAGTCCCGCGGCGACCAGCGCTCCTTCTCCAAGGACCGCTACTTCCAGGAGGGCGTGGGCGGCGACGACAAGCTCATCCCCGAGGGCATCGAGGGCCAGGTGCCCTACCGCGGCCCGCTCTCCGCGGTCGTGCACCAGCTCGTCGGCGGTCTGCGCCAGTCGATGTTCTACGTCGGCGGCCGCACGGTTCCCGAGCTCCAGGACCGGGGCCGCTTCGTGCGGATCACCTCGGCGGGCCTCAAGGAGAGCCACCCGCACGACATCCAGATGACGGTCGAAGCACCGAACTACAGCCGCAAGGGCTGAAGCGCGTGAGGTGAGGGGCGGACCCGGCGGAGCAGCCGGGTCCGCCCCTTCGCCGTGTCCGCGTCGTCCGTACAGCGGTCACCGAAACGCAGTCCTCCGCCCGTCGGGGATACTGGACGGGCAGACCCAGAGGAAAGGCCACCACACGTGACTGAGATCGAGATCGGGCGCGGCAAGCGCGGCCGCAGGGCGTACGCGTTCGACGACATCGCCATCGTCCCGAGCCGGCGTACCCGGGACCCGAAGGAGGTCTCGATCGCCTGGCAGATCGACGCGTACCGCTTCGAGCTCCCCTTCCTGGCCGCCCCCATGGACTCGGTCGTCTCCCCGCAGACCGCGATCCGCATCGGTGAGCTCGGCGGCCTCGGCGTGCTGAACCTCGAAGGCCTGTGGACCCGGTACGAGGACCCGCAGCCGCTGCTCGACGAGATCACCGAGCTGGACGAGCAGGCCGCGACCCGCCGTCTCCAGGAGATCTACTCCGCCCCGATCCAGGCGGACCTGATCCGGCAGCGCATCAAGGAGGTGCGCGACTCGGGCGTCGTCACCGCCGCCGCGCTGTCCCCGCAGCGCACCGCCGAGTTCTCCAAGGCCGTCGTGGACGCGGGCGTGGACATCTTCGTGATCCGCGGCACCACCGTGTCCGCCGAGCACGTCTCGGGCGCCGCCGAGCCGCTGAACCTCAAGCAGTTCATCTACGAGCTCGACGTCCCGGTCATCGTGGGCGGCTGCGCCACCTACACCGCGGCCCTGCACCTGATGCGCACCGGCGCGGCGGGCGTCCTGGTCGGCTTCGGCGGCGGCGCCGCGCACACCACGCGCAACGTGCTCGGCATCCAGGTCCCGATGGCGACCGCCGTCGCGGACGTGGCCGCGGCCCGCCGCGACTACATGGACGAGTCCGGCGGCCGCTACGTGCACGTCATCGCCGACGGCGGCGTGGGCTGGTCGGGCGACATCCCGAAGGCCGTCGCCTGCGGCGCCGACGCCGTGATGATGGGTTCCCCGCTCGCCCGCGCGACGGACGCGCCGGGCAAGGGCAACCACTGGGGCATGGAGGCCGTCCACGAGGACGTGCCGCGCGGCAAGAAGGTCGACCTGGGCACGGTCGGCACCACCGAGGAGATCCTCACCGGCCCGTCGCACACCCCGGACGGCTCGATGAACATCTTCGGTGCGCTGCGCCGCTCGATGGCCACCACCGGCTACAGCGAGCTCAAGGAGTTCCAGCGGGTCGAGGTCACGGTCGCGGACTCGCAGCACAGCCGCTGACGGCTCCCGTACGTACGCCGGAGGGCCGGCACCCCGAGCGGGGTGCCGGCCCTCCGGCGTACGCGGTGGCGCGGGATCAGGCGCTGACCTTCTTGGCCGAGCCGAAGGCGACGAAGCCGCCGATCGCGAGGAAGAGGAAGGACATCGCGTCCATGCTCTCCTTCCAGATGTCGTTCAGGCCGCTGACGCCCGCCTCGCTGAGCACCTCGCCCACGCCGACCTTGCCGAAGTCGGCGAGCACGAGCGCGATGAAGAACAGCTGGCCGAGGTAGACGGCGCCGAGCGACAGGGCGGCGGCGACCACGGGCAGGACCGGGTTGCGTCCACCGATCTTGCCGGCGGCGAGGCCGACGAGGAGGCCGACACCGGCCGCGGCGTAGCCGATCTCGCGGTCGATGGCGTTCATGATGCCGCCGTAGGCGCCGGCCGCGACCAGGGCCGCGACGACGGCGGCGACGATGCCGAGAGCGAGGTTGCCGGTGCGGGCCGGGGCCGGGGCGGCCGGGGCCTCGGTGAAGGAGTCGGGCGCCGGCGGCTGGAAGTTCTGGCTCATTGGGAAATCCCCCCCAGGGATTCGGGCATGCGAACGCCCGGAGGGCGTAAGTGCGAGATAAGTGACGCCGCAGGCTAGCAGGCCGCACGGACATCCGGGTGGGGGAATTTCCCGGGTCAGAGCCGGTGGGCGGCGCCCGCCGGGCTGGCTCCGCGGGTGTCGAGGAGCAACTGGGCCTTCACCGCGAGGCCTTGCAGGTCGTAGGTGCGGTGGTGCTGGAGCAGGATCGTCAGATCCGCGTTCGCGGCGGCCTCGTACAGGGACTCGGCCCGGGGGACCGGCTGGTCCCTGACCCGCCAGCCCGTGATGAACGGGTCGTGGTAGCTGACGAGCGCCCCCAGGTCGAGCAGGCGGCTGGCGATCTCGCGCGCCGGGGAGCCCTCCTGGTCGGCGAGGTCGGGCTTGTAGGTGACGCCGAGGAGCAGGACGCGGGCGCCGCGGGCGGATTTGCCGTGTTCGTTCAGCAGGGTGGCGGACCGCTGGATGACGTACTGCGGCATCCGGTTGTTGATCTCCTGGGCCAGGCCGATCATGCGCAGGGGGTGGCCGGGGGTGCGGGTGGTGTGGGGGAGGTAGTTGGGGTCGAGGGGGACGCCGTGGCCGCCGACCCCGGGGCCGGGGCGGAACGCCTGGAAGCCGTACGGCTTGGTCTCGGCGCAGCGGATGACGTCCCACAGGTCGACGCCGAGGTCGTGGCAGAGCACGGCCATCTCGTTCATGAGGGCGATGTTGACGTGCCGGTAGTTGGTCTCCAGGAGCTGCACGGTCTCGGCTTCGCGCAGGCCGCGGGCCCGGACGACCTTCTCGGTGAGGCGGGCGTAGAAGGCGTGCGCGGACTCCGTGCAGGCGGGGGTGAGGCCGCCGATCACCTTGGGGGTGTTGGAGATGCCGTGCGTGCGGTTGCCCGGGTCGTGGCGGCTGGGGGAGTAGGCCAGGTGGAAGTCCCGGCCGGCCCGCAGTCCGGAGCCCGCCTCGAGGACCGGGCGCAGGTACTCCTCGGTGACGCCCGGGTGGACGGCCGATTCGAGGATCACGGTGGTGTGCGGGCGCAGGCGGGCGGCGAGCGCGTGGCCCGCCTCGGCGATGGCGGACAGGTCCAGTGCGCGGTCGGCGCCGAGCTGGGTGGGGGCGCAGATGACGGCGGTACGGACCCGGCCGAGCTCGGCGGGGTTGGTGGTGACCCGGAAGCCGGCCGCCGACATGCGGCGGATCTCGGCGGCGGTGAGGGTGGAGTCCGTGACCGGACCGCTGTCGTAGCCGACCGTCTCGATCCCGGCGGCCACGGCCGCCTGGGCGAGGGGGAGGCCGAGATGGCCGAGTCCGATGACGGCGAGGTCTGCGGGCATGGGGGTGCCGTCCCTTCCCTGACATGAGGGGGATGCGCGCGCAAGCCCTGTGGACGAGGAAGGCCCGGGGAAGCTGGCGCAATGTCAGACTAGGCGTATATATGACAGATATGTCGCATTCTGGGGTGGTGGTCGTCGTTGTGTTGTCCACAGGCGGTGGCTGATGTGGGTGCGGGCGGTCAGAATCATGAAACGGGGATGTGAGCGGGATCACCCGCACGACGCGGGGAACACCCGCACCAACGGGAGGCAGCCGTGAGGACAGCGACACTGGGACCGGCGCAGCGCGCCGAGGCCCTCGCCCGGATGGCCGAGCGGGAGCTGGACGTACTGGTCGTGGGCGCGGGCGTGGTCGGCGCCGGCACCGCGCTCGACGCGGCGACCAGAGGACTGTCCACCGGCCTCGTGGAGGCGCGCGACTGGGCGTCCGGGACCTCCAGCAGGTCCAGCAAGCTCATCCACGGCGGCCTGCGGTATCTGGAGATGCTCGACTTCGCCCTGGTGCGGGAGGCGCTGAAGGAGCGCGGCCTGCTGCTGGAGCGCCTCGCGCCGCACCTGGTGAAGCCGGTGCCGTTCCTCTACCCCTTGCAGCACAAGGGCTGGGAGCGGTGGTACGCGGGATCGGGCGTCGCGCTGTACGACGCGATGTCCATCTCCAGCGGGCACGGCCGGGGTCTGCCGGTGCACCGGCACCTCTCGCGCAGGCGCGCGCTGCGGGTGGCCCCGGCGCTGCGCAAGGACGCGCTGGTGGGCGCCCTGCAGTACTACGACGCCCAGATGGACGACGCGCGGTACGTGGCCACGCTGGTGCGCACGGCCTCGGCGTACGGGGCGCACTGCGCCAACCGGGCGAGAGTGATCGGATTCCTGCGCGAGGGCGAACGGGTGGTCGGCGCGCGGGTGCGGGACGTGGAGGGCGCCGGGGAATACGAGGTCCGCGCGAAGCAGGTCGTGAACGCGACCGGGGTGTGGACGGACGACACCCAGGCGCTGATCGGGGAGCGCGGGCAGTTCCACGTACGGGCGTCGAAGGGCATCCACCTGGTCGTACCGAAGGACCGGATCCATTCGAGCACCGGGCTGATCCTGCGGACCGAGAAGTCGGTGCTGTTCGTCATCCCGTGGGGGCGGCACTGGATCGTGGGCACCACGGACACCGACTGGGACCTGGACAAGGCGCACCCCGCGGCGTCGAGCGCGGACATCGACTACCTGCTGGAGCACGTGAACTCGGTGCTGGCGGTGCCGCTGACGCGGGACGACGTCCAGGGCGTGTACGCGGGCCTGCGGCCGCTGCTGGCCGGGGAGTCGGACGCGACGAGCAAGCTGTCGCGCGAGCACACGGTGGCGCATCCGGTGCCGGGGCTCGTGGTGGTGGCCGGCGGCAAGTACACGACGTACAGGGTCATGGCGAAGGACGCGGTCGACGAGGCGGTGCACGGGCTGGACCTGCGGGTGGCGGAGTGCGTGACGGAGGACGTGCCCCTGGTCGGTGCGGAGGGGTACCGGGCGCTGTGGAACGGGCGGGCGAGGACCGCGGCCCGGACGGGGCTTCACGTGGTCCGGGTGGAGCACCTGTTGAACCGGTACGGGTCGCTCACCGAGGAACTGCTCGACCTGATCGCCGCCGACCCGGGGCTGGGTGAGCCGGTGACCGGGGCGGACGACTATCTGCGGGCGGAGATCGTGTACGCCGCCTCGCACGAAGGGGCCCGCCATCTGGACGACGTACTGACCCGGCGGACGCGGATCTCGATCGAGACCTTCGACCGGGGGACGCGGTCGGCCCGGGAGTGCGCGGAGTTGATGGCGCCCGTGCTGGGGTGGGACAAGCAGCAGATCGAGAAAGAAGTGGAGCACTACGAGAAGCGGGTCCAGGCGGAGCGGGAATCGCAGCGTCAGCCGGACGACCAGACGGCGGACGCCGCGCGGCTGGGGGCGCCCGACATCGTTCCGTTGTAACTCCGGGATGTGGAAGGGGGAACCGCGGACCCGGGGCGCCCGTCCGTTGCGGAGTGAGGAACAATGAAGGTTCTGCCGGGGCGGGTTACGCGGACCCCGGTCGCCGGGTCGCTCGGCCGCCGGGTTGGTCGGACACCGGGGCAGTCGGAGCAGCGGCACGATCGCAGAGGGGACGCATGTCGAAGCCGGAGCACGGGGCGCCTGCGGCGAAGCCCGAAGAGGTGGGGGCTGCGGCTCCGGCTGCGTCGGCCGAGGCCGCGCCTGCTGAGGGTCCGAAGCCCGCGGCTGCGAAGCCGGGGCTGACGAAGGCGGAGCCCGGGGACGGGAAGACCGGGCCGAAGGCCGAACCCGAGGACGCGAAGCCGGCGGCCGGGGCGGAGCCCGAGGGCAGGGTCGAGGACAAGGCCGAGGTCGAGGCCGAGGTCGACGGCAAGGCCAAGGCCGAGGCCGGGGTGGAGCCTGAGGGTGTGGAGCCTGAGGCCGAGGCTGAGGCCAAGGCCGCGGTCAGGGCCGAGCCTGAGGACGCGAAGCCCGCGGCCAAGGCCGAGGCGGTGAAGGCCGTCAATCCCGTGGTGGAGAAGGCCGATGCCGTGGCCGCCGAGGTCAAGGCCCGGGCCGAGGCCGCCAAGGCGGCCGCGGACGGCCAGGACAAGGGACGGCTGCTGGCCGGCCGCTACCGGCTGGGCGCCGTGCTCGGCAAGGGCGGGATGGGAACCGTCTGGAGGGCCCAGGACGAGACCCTGGGCCGGACGGTCGCCGTCAAGGAGCTCCGCTTCGGCACCGGCGTCGACGAGGACGAGAAGCGACGCCTCATCACCCGCACCCTCCGCGAGGCCAAGGCCATCGCCCGGATCCGCAGCGGCGGAGCCGTCACCGTCTACGACGTCGTCGACGAGGACGCCCGGCCGTGGATCGTCATGGAGCTCATCGAGGGCCCCTCGCTCGCCGAGTTCATACGCGAGAACGGCGCGCTCACCCCGCGCCGCGCCGCCGAGGTCGGCCTCGCGGTGCTCGACGTGCTGCGCGCCGCCCACGGGCAGGGCATCCTGCACCGGGACGTCAAGCCGTCCAACGTGCTCATCGCCGCCAGCGGCCGTGTCGTCCTCACCGACTTCGGTATCGCGCAGGTCGAGGGCGATCCCTCCGTCACCTCCACCGGCATGCTCGTCGGCGCCCCCTCCTACATCTCGCCCGAGCGCGCCCGCGGCCACAAGCCCGGTCCGCCCGCCGACATGTGGTCGCTCGGCGGCCTGCTGTACGCCGCCGTCGAGGGCGTGCCCCCGTACGACAAGGGCTCCGCCCTCGCCACCCTCACCGCGGTGATGACCGAGCCGGTGGAGCCGCCCAAGAACGCCGGCCCGCTGACCGACGTCATCTACGGTCTGCTCGCCAAGGACCCGGCCCAGCGCCTGGACGACGGCCGGGCCCGGGCGATGCTGAGCGCCGTCGTCAACGCGCCCGAGCCCGAACCGGTCCCGGTGGCGGCCCCGCCCGCCGAGGAGACCCGCCAGATCTCGCTCGCCGACGCCAAGCAGGCCGCCGAGCAGGCCACCGCCCAGAAGGCGGCGGAAAAGGCGGCGAAGAAGGAACGCGAGCGCAAGGAACGCGAGCAGCGCGAACGCGCCCGCGCCGCGCTGAAGTCGGCCCGCAAGGCGGCCGCCGCCGCGGCGGCCACGACCGCCGCCACGGCCGCGGAGCCGCCGGCGGACCAGCCCGCACCCAAGCCCTCGGCCAAGACCGGCCCGGTGGCGGCCCCGCTCACCGACGTCATGCCGCGCCGCACCATCGCGCTCGCGATAGCCGCCGTGGTGGTCGTGCTCGCGGTGGTCGGCTCGCTCATCGCCTACGCCGTCGGCGGCGACGACACCGACAGCCGCAAGGACGAGGGCAAGGACGGCAAGGCCAACCCCTCGGTGTCCGCGAGCCAGTCTCCGGGCGGCGCCGGGCAGAGCCCGCAGCCCTCGGCCAAGCCCGGTGAGCCCGGTGCCGGGACGGACGGCAGCACCGCCTCCGGCGGCCAGGGCCAGCAGAGCCCGGGCGCCGGTCAGGGCCAGGGGCAGGGCCAGGGCCAGGGCGCCCAGCCCGGCGGCGGGGGGAGCGGAATACCCGCGGGCTACGTGATGGTGACGGAGCCTGGGTTCCGCTTCTCGATGGCGATGCCCCAGGGCTTCCACCAGACGGCCATAGCGGGTGACAACTCCGGCGGGATATACAGCCGCGACGGCGGCTTCCCCAGGATCCAGGTCGACTACAACGCCAACCCGGGCGATGACGCCCGGTTGGCCTGGGCCCAGCTGGCCCCCGCCGTGGCGGGCAGCAGCAAGGGCTACCGCCTGATCAGGATCGACCCGACGAACTACCGGAACTACCCCACCGTCGCCGACTGGGAGTTCGAGAGGGAGCAGAGCGGCATCCGGGTCCGCGTGCTCAACCGCGGCTTCAAGATGGACGCGACGCACGGCTACGCCATCATGATCAGCTGCCCCGCGGACCAGTGGGACGGTCCCGAGTGCACGCAGATGCGCAACACCGCCTTCGAGACCTTCCAGCCGCTCGGCTGACCTCGGGACGCGGGCGGCCCCGGAGACGTATCGTGTCAGCGGGGCCACGGGGGTGCCCCCAGCACTCGGGGGAGGCGATGTGGAGGACTACGCGGGCCGGATCGTGGCCCACCGCTACCGTCTGCCGCTGCCGCCGACGGACGAGTACGAGCTCGTGGAGACCCGCGCCTTCGACACGCGCAGCGGTCAGGAAGTCCTGGTCCGGCAGGTGCCGTTGCCGGAGGTCGTGGACGCGGAGCTGCTGGACGGACACCGGGCCGTACCGGCGGCCGGGCAGCGCGCCCCGGGCGACCTCCCGGCCGTGCGACGCGCGATCGAGGCCGCGCAGGCCGCCGCAGCCGTACCCGACCACCCCCGGCTGGACCAGGTCTTCGACGTTTTCGCCGAGGGCGGGTCGCTGTGGATAGTGAGCGAACTGGTCCCGGCCAGGCCGCTGGCGGCACTGATCGCCGATGAGCCGCTGACCGCCTACCGGGCGGCGGAGGTGGCCTCGGACGTACTGACCGCGCTGCGGGTGCTGCACGCGCACGGCTGGACCCACCGCAACATCACCGTGCGGACGGTGCTGGTCTGCGACGACGGGCGGGTCGTGCTGACCGGCCTCGCGGCCGGCGCGGCGGAGGACGCCCTGTGCGGCTACGACCCCGTTCCGGGCGGTGACGCCTCCGGCGGGGGTACGGGATGGGGCGAAGCCCCGCCCCCGGCCCCGCCCGCGCCGGCCCGACAGCCCGGACCCGGCCCCGCCGGACCCGGCCCCGCCGGACCGGTCCCAGCCGGACCCGGCGCGGAGACGTACGGCGGCGGGTATGCGCCGTTGGTGGCTCCGGGGTACGACACCGGGCCGCGGTACAGCGATCACATCACCCCCGGACGCCCGAGCCCCGAGGAGCGGCCCGAGCTCAAGGCCGCCGCGCGGGCCGGGGCCATCGCCGCGTACCGGGCGGGCGCGCGGGCGGCCGCGGCCAAGGTCGGCGAGCAGCGGCAGAGCGACCCCGTCGTCGTACCGGAGCCGAGGCCGCAGGGGTCGACCCTGCCGCAGGGGTACTCGTACCCGTACGGCGGCCCGGAGGCCGGTACCGCCGCGCCCTGGCACGGCGCCACCCCCCGCCGCCCGGCGCTCGAACCTCCCGAGCCGGAGAGCGAACGGGAACGAGACCCGAAGCCGCAGCCGGACCCGCAGCCGGACCCGCAGCCGGAGCCTCAGCAGCTGCCGCCGCCTCAGTCGCCCGGGCTGCCCGCACAGCTCGCGCTGCCCCAGGGCTACCGCCAGGCCGACGCCCCGTCACCCCCGCGGACCGGCACCGGCACCGGCACCGGCACCGGGACCGGCACCGCCGACAGCTGGTCCGGCCCCCGCAGCGGCCTCGACGCCGAACGGGCCCGCCAGACGCGGATGGCGGTCGTCGGCGCCGTCACCGAGCGGTGGGCCCCCGAGCAGGCCGGCTCCGTCACCGGGCCCTGGCAGCTGGCGGCCCCCGTCGGCCCCGCCACCGACCTCTGGGCGCTCGGCGCGCTGCTGTACCGGGCCGTCCAGGGCCACGCCCCGTACCCCGAGGAGTCCGTCGCCGAGCTCGTCGAGATGGTCTGCGCCGAGCCGCCGGCCTTCGCCGAGGAGTGCGGCGCGCTCCGCCCGGTCGTCGAGTCGCTGCTGCGTCAGGACCCGACCGAGCGCCCGGACTTCGAGGAGCTCCGCGGCTGGCTGCGCTCGCTCGTACGGTCCGCCCCCGAGCCCGACGCGGGCCTCGCCATGCTCCCGATGCCCGAACCGGACCCCGCGCGGCTGCCCGTCGTACGCCGTCGCGGCGACCTCCACGGGCGGCACCGCAATCCCGCGGCCCCCCGCAAGCCCCGCGCCCTGGGCCGGAGCCTGCTCCTCGGCATCCTGGTCCTGCTCGCCGGGGCAGTGGCGTACGCGATGCTCTTCATGCCCCGCTCCGCCGACCCGCAGGGCCGGGGCGGCAGCGCCGCGCCCACCGCGCCCCGGCAGAGCCCGTCCCAGGTCCCGACCGGAACCCCCGAGTCCAAGCCCGCGCCCCAGACGACGACACCGCCCCCGGCGGCGACCCCGGCCGCGCCGGCCCCGGCCGGGTACACCACCCAGCAGGATCCGGAGCACTTCGAGATCGTGGTCCCCGACGGCTGGGAGCGCCGCGGCATCAACGAGGCCGGCCAGGTCCGCTACACCAGCGGGCAGTTCACGCTGACGGTGGTCCCCGGCCGGGACAAGGTCGAGGGCAACCCGGACCCGGCGGCATACCAGAAGGACAAGGAGCAGGAGCTGACGCCGTACCGGACCTCCACCTGGTCCACGGTCGGCGACGTCAAGACCACCAAGGTCGGCCAGCAGCTGCGCGCCACGGGCCGTTACACGTGGATCGACGGCACCGGACGCAACGTGTTCGCCCGCAATTTCGTCGTCGCGCTGGGCGGCAGCTACCACGTGGTCATGGTCACCGGCCCGGAAGACGAGCAGGGAAAGGTGACCGAGGTCTTCGAGAAGGCCACGACGAGTTACAAATCGGGCGGATGAACGGTGGCTGACGGGCGGTCAGTACGGCGATTGCGTCACAGTGCGGGCTTTCCGCGGCCGTGCGGTTCCGACACCGGCCGTGGGCTCCGTAATCTGGCCTGAAGTGCGGAGAGCGGCGGGGTTTTGTGGAACAGCAGACAGGTGGGGGCGCCGTGCTGGCGGGCCGGTACCGGCTCATCGAGCCGATCGGCCGTGGCGGCATGGGCAAGGTGTGGCGCGCGCATGACGAGCTGCTGCACAGGACCGTCGCCGTCAAGGAGCTGACGGCGGGTCTGTACGTCGCCCAGGCCGACCGGGACGTCATGCACGCCCGGACGCAGAAGGAGGCCCGGGCCGCGGCCCGGATCCAGCATCCGGCGGTCGTCACCGTCCACGACGTGCTGGAGCACGACGACCGGCCGTGGATCGTCATGGAGTACATCGACGGCCCCTCCCTCGCGGACGCGGCCAAGGCGGCCGGGCGCATCGAGCCCCGCGAGGCGGCCAGGATCGGGCTGCACGTGCTGGGCGCGCTCCGGGCGGCGCACGCGGTCGGCGTACTGCACCGCGACGTGAAGCCGGGCAACGTGCTGCTGGCCAAGGACGGCCGGGTGCTGCTCACGGACTTCGGGATCGCGGCGATCGAGGGGGACTCCTCGATCACGCGCACCGGCGAGATCGTCGGATCCATCGACTACCTGGCCCCCGAGCGGGTCACCGGCGGGACCCCGGGCACGGCCTCCGACCTGTGGTCGCTGGGCGCGACCCTGTACACGGCGGTGGAGGCCCGTTCGCCGTTCCGCCGCACCTCGCCCATCTCCAGCCTCCAGGCCGTGGTGAACGACGAACCGCCGGCCCTGAAGCAGTCCGGCGCACTGGGCCCGGTCATCACGGCCCTGCTGCGGAAGGATCCGGCGGACCGGCCGACGGCCGGGGAGGCGGAGCGGATGCTGCTGGAGGCGATGGAGGGCCGGGAGCCGAAGGCGGCGCAGGCGTACGTGCCCACGCGTTCGGTGACCTCGCAGGAGCTCGCCCCGGCGCAGGACCATCCGCAGGAGGTGTCGCAGGAGGCGGCGGCTCCCGGGACCACCGCCCACACGACCCCGCTGCCGGAGCCCGAGACCCCCGTGTCCGCGCCGGCCCCCACCGACCGGGCGGGCGGCGGCTGGATCAAGCGCGCCGCGGCCGTGGCCCTGGTGGCGGCGCTGATCGGCGGCGGCGGGGTGTTCGGAATCCTCAAGTACACGAGCGACAGCGGTTCGGGCGGATCGGACAAGAACGCGAGCGCCCCCGACCAGGAGGGTGCGGGCGGGGAGTCGAAGTCGCAGAAGTCCCAGGCCGCGCCGCCGGCCGGCTGGTCCAAGGTCACCGACCCGGAGGGCTTCACCCTGTTCGTGCCGGACGGCTGGCACCGGGAGTACAACGGCACCCAGATCGACTACACCCCGGACAACGGCAATCACTTCATCCGGATCGCCGTCGACCCGACCCCGGACTACGAGACCCCGTACCTGCACCTGCTCGACCTGGAGAAGCAGGTGCGCAAGCGGGCGGAGTACAAGCGGCTGCGGCTGGAGCAGAACAGCTTCCGGGACACCACCCGGGGCGCCCTGTGGGACTTCACCTGGACCGAGAAGGGGACGCTCGCCGGGCCCCGGCGGGCGAAGGAGCAGATGTACATCGCCCCGGACGGCACCGAGTACGCGGTGTACATGTCGAGCCCCGCCGCCGACTGGGACACGACGCGGCAGCAGTTCGACATCGTGCTCAGCGGCTGGGAGCCGCCCGCCGCGAAGCCCTGATTCCGTCATCCTGCCAGCGATCGCTGGCGGAAATGGCAAAATCCGGTTACCCACGGGTACCCAAAGCCTGTCCGGCGCAATACGCTCACCGCCATGACGGACTCGCAGGCCCCGGCCCCCCTCCGCACCGCACCGGCACCCACCAACCCGGTCGCCCCGGCCCCGGCCGGCGTCCGCACCGCGGCCGACGTGGTGACCCCCGATCTGGTCGTCCGCCTCACCCGCGGGGTGATCGGCTCCGGCCGCACCGCCAACCACAGCCCCTTCACCGGGGACCGGCTGGCGGAACTCCCCGAGGCCACCCCCGAGGACGTGGCCGAGGCCTTCGCCCGGGCCCGCGCCGCCCAGCCCGCCTGGGCCGCCGTCCCCGTGCGCAAGCGGGCCGCCGTACTGCTGCGCTTCCACGACCTGGTCCTCGCCCGGCAGGCCGAGGTGCTCGACCTGATCCAGCTGGAGACCGGCAAGGCCCGCCTGCACGCCCACGAAGAGGTCCAGGCGGTCGCCGTCTCCGCCCGGCACTACGGCCGCAAGGCCCCCGGCTACCTGCGCCCCAAGGGCCACACGGGCGCCATGCCCACCCTCACCAAGGTCACCGAACTGCGCCAGCCGCGCGGGGTCGTCGGCCAGATCGCCCCCTGGAACTACCCGCTGGAACTGTCCGTCGGCGACGCGCTGCCCGCCTTCGTCTCGGGCAACGCCGTGGTCATGAAGCCCGACACCGAGACCGCGCTGACCGCCCTGTGGGCCCGCGACCTGCTCATCGAGGCAGGCCTGCCCGCCGAGGTCTTCCAGATCGTCCTCGGCGAAGGCCCCGTCGTCGGCCCCGAAGTGGTCCGGCACGCCGACTACGTCTCCTTCACCGGCTCCACCCGCACCGGCCGCGAGGTCGCCCAGGGCGCGGCCGCCCGCCTCGTCGGCGTCTCCCTCGAGCTCGGCGGCAAGAACGCCATGCTGGTCCTGCATGACGCCGACATCGAGAAGGCCGCCGCGGGCGCCGTCCGCGCCTGCTTCTCCTCCGCCGGCCAGCTGTGCATCTCCATCGAGCGGCTCTACGTGCACGCCTCGGTCGCCGACGCGTTCGTCGAGAGGTTCGCCGCCCGCACCAAGGCCATGCGCCTGGGCAGTGCGCTCGCCTACGGCGCCGACATGGGCTCGCTGGTCGGCGAGCGCCAGCTGGAGACCGTACAGCGGCACGTGGACGAGGCCGTCGCCAAGGGAGCCACGCTCGTCGCCGGCGGCACCGCCCGCCCCGACATCGGCCCCCTCTTCTACGAGCCGACCATCCTCGACGGCGTCGAGGCGCCCATGGCGGTGTGCGGCGAGGAGACCTTCGGCCCGGTCGTGTCCGTCTACCGCTTCACCGACGAGGACCAGGCCATCGCCGAGGCCAACGGCACCGCCTACGGCCTGAACTCCAGCGTCTGGACCAAGGACGCCCGCCGCGGCCACGCCGTCGCCGCCCGTCTGCGCACCGGCACCGTCAACATCAACGAGGGCTACGCCCCCGCCTACGGCAGCGCCCAGGCGCCCATGGGCGGCATGAAGGACTCCGGGCTCGGCCGCCGCCACGGCTCCGAGGGCATCCTCAAGTACACCGAGGCCCAGACCGTCGCCCACCAGCGGCTGCTCCCGATGGCGCCCTCGCTGGGCATGGACGACGAGAAGTACGCGGCGTTCATGACCCGCAGCCTCCAGGTCATGAAGGCCCTCCGACTCCGCTGAAGGGGCACACCGTGTCTGAGCCGTACGACTACGACGTCATCGTCATCGGATCCGGCTTCGGCGGGTCGGTCTCGGCCCTGCGCCTCACCGAGAAGGGCTACCGGGTGGGCGTCCTGGAGGCAGGGCGCCGCTTCACCCGGGACAGCCTGCCGAAGAACAGCTGGGACCTGCGCAACTACCTGTGGGCCCCGGCCCTCGGGCTGTACGGGATCCAGCGCATCCACCTGCTCGGCAACGTGATGGTGCTCGCGGGCGCCGGGGTGGGCGGCGGATCCCTCAACTACGCCAACACCCTGTACGTGCCGCCCACCGCCTTCTTCGAGGACCGGCAGTGGGCTGGCATCACCGACTGGCGCGAGGAACTGGCCCCGTACTACGACCAGGCCAAGCGGATGCTCGGCGTCCGCCTCAACCCGACCATGACCCCCTCCGACGTCCACCTCAAGGCGGCCGCCGCGAAGATGGGCGTGGCCGACTCCTTCCACATGGCCCCGGTCGGCGTCTTCTTCGGCGACGGAGCCGACGCCGGGGGGAACGAGCGGGTCCGGCCCGGGGACGAGGTCGCCGACCCGTACTTCGGCGGCGCCGGCCCCGCCCGCAAGGCCTGCACCGAATGCGGCGAGTGCATGACCGGCTGCCGGCACGGCGCGAAGAACACCCTGGGCGAGAACTACCTGCACCTCGCCGAACGCGCCGGGGCCGTCATCCACCCCATGACCACGGTCACCGCGCTCTCCGAACACCCCGAGGGCGGCTACCGGATCCGTACGGTCCCCACCGACCAGCGCCGCAAGGGCAGGCCGAAGGTGCTGCGCGCCCGGTACGTGGTCGTCGCGGCGGGCACGTACGGGACCCAGACCCTGCTGCACACGATGAAGGACCGCGGCGAGCTCCCCGGGATCTCGGACCGGCTCGGCGACCTGACCCGGACCAACTCCGAGGGCCTGGTCGGCGCGCAGACCGACGACCGCCGCTACCGCAGGCGGCATGGCGCGGGCCCCAGCGAGGGGCAGCGCGCCGACTTCACCCGGGGCGTGGCGATCACCTCCTCGGTGCACCCCAACGCCGACACCCACATCGAGCCCGTCCGCTACGGCAAGGGCTCCAACGCGATGGGGTTCATGACCGTCCTCCAGGTCCCGTACAGCAGGCACCGGGTCCGCGCCTGGTTCGCCCGCACCGCCAGGCACCCGCTCCAGCTGGCCCGTTCGCTGTCCAACCGGCGCTGGTCGGAGCGGACCATCATCGGCCTGGTCATGCAGTCGCTGGACAACTCGCTGACCACCTACCGCAAGCCCGGCGGCATCGGGAAGGGCTTGCTCACCGCCCGTCAGGGCCACGGCGCCCCCAACCCGGTCCAGATCGAGGAGGCCACCCGGGCCGCGACCCTGCTGGCCGAGGAGATCAACGGCTTCGCCGGCAGCAACATCGGCGAGCTCATGGGCACCCCGCTGACCGCGCACTTCCTCGGCGGCTGCCCGATCGGCGCCTCGCCCGAGGAGGGCGTGGTGGACCCGTACCACCGGCTCTACGGGCACCCGGGGATCTCGGTGGTGGACGGCTCGGCGGTTTCCGCGAACCTCGGCGTGAACCCGTCGCTGACGATCACGGCGCAGGCCGAGCGGGCGATGTCGTACTGGCCGAACAAGGGCGAGCAGGACCCGCGTCCGGAGCAGGGGGCGGGCTACGTACGGCTCGCGGCGGTGGAACCGGTTCGTCCGGCCGTTCCGAAGGAGGCCTTCGGCGCGCTGCGGCTGCCGTTCCTGGCCGTCCCCGAGGTCCCGCCGAAGGTCGTGGACCAGGTCTGATGACCGGGTCGGCACCGCGCTCCCCCTCCGAGCGCGGTACCCACCGCGGTACATGAGTGACAGGCGGTCGCCACGGAAGGTTGTACCGGAATCCGTCACCCCGGGCTGTGGTGTCGGTCACACAGTGAAGTGTGCATGTGTGCCGGGAGGGTCGGGGGTGACCGGAGAGCCGGGGTGACCGGAGAGCTCCGAACGCCGAACGGCCGGCCCGGGGCGTCCCCAGGGCCGGCCGTTCTTTGTGGGGTGACCGGGCTGCTGTCCCCTGCCGTCCGGTCACGCGAGGGAGCGAGGTCCCACGACGCGCCCCCCACGGGGAACGCGCCTCATCGCTCCGGCGGAGCCACGCGTGGTGTTGCGGTCGCGCGCCTGGCTGGTGCGGACAACCACACCAACGAAGGGCACTCGGGGCGGTCACGGTCCGGACGGGTGACGAACAGCCGTCACACGCGCCCCCGGCACAGCTCGAGCAGCGTCATGGCGAGGGCGGTGCCGGGCTTGCCGAGGGCATCGCTCCAGTGCGAGAGCACCTCCATCTCCCGGGACAGGTGCACCCGCCGCCCGCCGGAGGAGATCCGCGCCTCCTGGATGACCGTCGAGACGGCCATGCGCTCCTGGATCAGCCCGATGATCCGGTCGTCGAGGGCGTCGATGCGCTCACGGGAGTCGGCGATGAGCTGCTCGGAGGTGGCGGCGGTCATCGTGGTCGTGCTCATGGTCTTCGTCTCCTGTCGGATGGAGCCCGCCGCCCGCCAGTCCCGAGAACGCCAGAGCGCCCCGGTCCTGTCGGACCGGGGCGCTCTGGGAAGTTCAGCGGCTCAGGCGAGCATCACGAAGACCCATGGCGACCGGACCGGCCGGTGCCATAGGTAAAGAGGAAGCTCAGCTGCTTGCGCATGGAACGGATTATGTACTTCCGTCCCCCTCCCGGCCAAGCCGGTTCGGATGGTGAGACGAAGAGGGGTGTGGGTGCCCCGTTAGAATCGACAAAACAGCCACCTCTTCCGCCGGAAGGCCGCCCCGTGCCAGAAGCACCCTCCGCCGCCCACGACAGCGCCCCGGACACGGTTCTCGTCGTCGACTTCGGCGCCCAGTACGCCCAGCTCATCGCCCGCCGCGTCCGCGAGGCACGGGTCTACAGCGAGATCGTGCCGAGCTCGATGCCCGTCGACGAGATGCTGGCCAAGAACCCCAAGGCGATCATCCTCTCCGGCGGTCCGTCCTCCGTGTACGAGGAGGGCGCCCCGCGGCTCGACCGTTCCCTGTTCGAGGCCGGTGTTCCCGTCTTCGGCATGTGCTACGGCTTCCAGCTGATGGCGACCACCCTCGGCGGCCAGGTCGACAACACCGGCGCCCGCGAGTACGGCCGTACCCAGCTGGCCGTCTCCAAGACCGGCTCCACCCTCTTCGAGGGCACCCCCGGGCAGCAGTCGGTGTGGATGTCGCACGGCGACGCCTGTTCCGCCGCCCCCGAGGGCTTCACCGTCACCGCGTCCACCGACGTGGTCCCGGTCGCGGCCTTCGAGAACGACGAGAAGAAGCTGTACGGCGTGCAGTACCACCCCGAGGTGATGCACTCCACGCACGGCCAGCAGGTCCTCGAGCACTTCCTCTACCGGGGCGCGGGCCTGTCCCCGACCTGGACCACCGGCAACATCGTCGAGGAGCAGATCGCGGCCATCCGCGAGCAGGTCGGCGACAAGCGCGCCATCTGCGGCCTCTCCGGCGGCGTGGACTCGGCCGTGGCCGCGGCCCTCGTGCAGAAGGCCATCGGCTCGCAGCTGACCTGTGTGTACGTCGACCACGGTCTGATGCGCAAGGGTGAGACCGAGCAGGTCGAGAAGGACTTCGTCGCAGCGACCGGCGTGCAGCTGAAGGTCGTCGACGCGCAGGAGCGCTTCCTGAACGCGCTGGCCGGCGTCTCCGACCCGGAGACCAAGCGCAAGATCATCGGCCGTGAGTTCATCCGCGTCTTCGAGCAGGCCCAGCTGGAGATCCTCCAGGAGGACGGCCCCGCGGTCGCGTTCCTGGTGCAGGGCACCCTGTACCCGGACGTGGTCGAGTCCGGCGGCGGCACCGGCACCGCGAACATCAAGTCCCACCACAACGTGGGCGGCCTCCCCGACGACATCGAGTTCGAGCTCGTCGAGCCGCTGCGCCAGCTGTTCAAGGACGAGGTCCGGATGGTCGGCCAGGAGCTCGGCCTGCCCGACGAGATCGTCCAGCGCCAGCCCTTCCCCGGCCCCGGCCTCGGCATCCGCATCGTCGGCGAGGTCACCCGGGAGCGCCTGGACCTGCTGCGCGAGGCCGACGCCATCGCCCGCCACGAGCTCACCGCGGCCGGCCTGGACCGCGAGATCTGGCAGTGCCCGGTCGTCCTGCTCGCGGACGTCCGCAGCGTCGGCGTCCAGGGCGACGGCCGCAGCTACGGCCACCCGATCGTGCTGCGTCCCGTCTCCTCCGAGGACGCGATGACCGCGGACTGGACGCGCATGCCGTACGAGGTGCTCGCGCGGATCTCCACCCGCATCACCAACGAGGTGCCGGACGTGAACCGTGTGGTCCTGGACTGCACGAGCAAGCCCCCGGGCACCATCGAGTGGGAGTAGTCCCCACCCGGACCGCAGCCGAAGCCGCCGCTCCCTCCCGAGCGGCGGCTTCGCCGTTTTCCCGGCTCCGTTCCTGCGGCGCCTCCTTCTCGGGGCCGCGTTCCTCTGGCCACTTCGCGGACGCGCCGGTACCTTGCGCCGCGACCCGAGCCGTCGCAGGAGGTCCCATGCCGGATCAGCCCGTACCCGTCCCCGTGGAACGGCTCGGCTTCGAGATGCCGCCCGTCCACACCGACCCGGCCGACGAGCGGGCGCACCGCAAGGAGCGGCTCGCCGGAGCGCTGCGCCTGCTGGGCTGGCTCGGCTACGAGGACGGGGTGGCCGGGCACGTCAGCGCGCGGGACCCGGAGTTCGAGGACTGCTACTGGGTCAACCCCTTCGGGCGGGCCTTCGCCGCGCTGACCGCCGCGGACCTGCTGCTGGTCGACGGGGACGGGCGGGTCCTCCAGGGGGAGCGCCGGGTCAACGAGCTGGCCTTCGCCGTGCACGCCGCCGTGCACCGGGAGCGCCCCGGGGTGGTGGCCGTGGTGCGCACGCAGGCCCCGTACGGCCGCGCCCTCGCCGCGCTCGGCGAGCTGCTGGCCCCGATCTCCCAGGAGGCCTGCGCCTTCTACGAGGACCACGCCCTGCTCGACGAGTTCGCCGGAGCCGAGGACGCGAGCCGGATCGGGCGCGCGCTGGGCCCGTACAAGGCGCTGATCCTGCGCAACCGGGGGCTGCTGACGGTGGGGGGATCGGTGGACGCCGCTGTCTGGTGGTTCATCGCGGCGGAGCGGGCCGCCCAGGTGCAGCTGATCGCGCGGGCGGCCGGGAAACCGGTGCTCATCGACCACCACAGCGCGCTCGCCACACGGGAGCGGTTCGGGTCCGATCTGGCCGCCTGGGTGAACTACCAGCCCCTGCGCCACAGCGGTGACACGCCGGTGGCGTCAACATCATGAACGGTTAATCACCTGCTCTGACATCGTGCGCAATCCGGAACACTGCCGCAGTGGTGCACAATTCGCTGGCATTGCACCGTAGTTCAGAGAGGCGGCACGCACGTGGCTGTCCAAGAGATGTCCCGGGGTACTCACACCGCGGCCTGCGCATGCGACGACTGCGCACGGGAAGGGCACCGCCGGGCCGTGGCCGCCTTCCTGGAGAAGCGCGACGAGTTCGCCGCCGGACAGGGGCTGCCCGCCGCCGTGGCCCACTCGCTCGGAGCGTCCCGGCAGTGGGTCTCCGACGAACTGACCCTGTCGGCCCGCACCGTCGCCGACCGGGGCCGGGAGGCCGGGAACTCCTGGCTGTACCTGTTCTCGCGGCGGGCCGTGCTCGGCGTGTGGATCGCCGCAGGGGTGCTGCTCCTGGTCCAGGTCGCCACCGCGCTCGGCACCGGCTGGTCCACGGCCCGCACCGCCGGGCTGCTGGCCGCCCTGGTCCTGGCCGGGCTGCTGACCGTCGCGGCCCGCGCCCAGTCGGTGCGCGGCGGGCTGCTGGCCCCGCTGGTCGGCGAGGACAACCGGCTGTCCACCTCCAAGGCGGTGCCGAGCGCCTGGGTGGTGCTGACGGCGTTCGCCGGCCTGCTGCCCGCGCTGCGGCTGGCGGCCTCGGCGCCGGGCCCCGAACGGCAGGCCCTGTACGCGGGGTTCGCCCTGGACCGGGCGCTGCCCCTGCTCGCGGTGGTCTCGCTGACCTCGGTGGTGGCCGTGGTGGTGCGCCGGGTGGTCTCCGTACGGATCATGGGCCAGCGCCTGCAGAAGCTGCCGGCCGACCGGCCGCGCGGGGTGGACCTGCTGACGGACGACGCGGGCCGCGGCAGCTTCCCGGACACGCAGTACGTGCTCGTCTCCACGGTGGTGCTGGTCTACGCGGCCGCGTCGCTGGCCCGCTTCCCGGACCGGCTGCCGCAGCTGCCCTGGGCCCTGGCCCTGCTGGTGGCGCTGTCGGCCGCGGTGTACCTGGCGGCCAAGTACGCGGAGGGCAGCCGCCCGCTGGTGCTGTCGGTGGTGCGCAGACGGGAGCCCGGCGACCTGGACGCGGCGGTCCGGCCCGGGGACGACATCGAGATCCGGGGGGTGGGCTTCGTGCCGCCCGGGGCGCAGACACCGGAGATGCTGGCCCGGCTGGTGGTGCGGATCGGGGCGGTGCACGTGCACGTGCCGCTGGTTCCGGTGCCGGGCGGATTCACCAATCCCTCCGACACGGTGCTGACGGTGCCGGTGCCGGCCGAGGTCGAGCCGGGGCGGATCGACATCCAGGTGGTCACCGCCGCCGGGGTGGAATCCAACCGGTGCATCATCGACGTGGCGGAGTGATCGGGGTACACATGTCGCGTGACCCGAACTGATGTCTCGACAGACGCGTCCGCAGTCCGCCCGCCGAAGGCACGCGCGGCCGACTACGCACTGCTGCCCCTGCGGATCTTCCTCGGCGTGACCTTCGTCTACGCGGGCGTGGACAAGCTGACCGATTCCGCTTTCCTCTCCGCCTCCGGCACCGGCTCCATCGGGGAGCTGATGACGGGGGTGCGCGACACCTCCGCGATCCCCGCCATGGTGGACATGGCCCTGGAGGCCCCCGTCGGCTTCGCCGTCGCCCTGGCCATCGGGGAGATCCTCGTCGGCCTCGGGACGCTGGCCGGCCTGCTGACCCGGATCGCGGCCGCCGGCGGAGCGCTGATCGCGCTCAGCCTGTGGCTCACCGTTTCGTGGGCGGTGACCCCGTACTACTACGGCAACGACCTGATCTACATGATCGCCTGGATCCCGCTGGTCATCGCCGGTGCGCCCTACTGGTCCCTGGACTCGCTGATCGGGTCGCGCTGGTCGCGGCGGTCGCGCCTGACGGCGTAGGTCACCATCCCGGTCAGGGCGGCGAGCGAGAGCCCGCCCACCGTGAGCGGGATGACCAGGAACCAGGGCAGGTCGGCCTCGCCGCTGCTGTCGAGCAGGTACAGCACGCCCGCGGCCAGCAGGGCCAGTCCCGCGATCAGCCGTCCCGGCTGGAACTCATGACGCCGCACGGGCCACCTCCACCTGTCCCACACCCGCGTTCAGGTGCAGCTCGATCGTCCCGCCGGCCTCGGTGCCGGCCTCGGGCGAGAGGGTCGCCCGCCGGTGTTCGCCGCCGCCGCGGACCCGTACGTCCTCGCTCGTGTCCCCGGGCATCTGGATGTCGCCCAGACGGATGGTCACATCGGCCTCGGCCGTCACCTCGCGGGGCACGATCACCTTCAGCCGCCCCGCGTCCACGGAGGCCCGGACGGCCAGGGTGGTGCCCTTGGGCACGTCCAGCCGGCTCAGGTCCAAGGTGGCGAGGCCGGTCCCCGCCTCGTACTCGGGCCGTACGTCGGCCACCGCGGCCGGCCGCCACGCGGTCTCCCGCCAGTCCGTGCCGATCTCCCGGGGCAGTACGGCGGCCACCGCGAGCAGCCCCGAGGTGAGCACGGCCAGCACGATCGTGCCGAAGCCGGTGCGCCCCAGCAGGGAGCTGACGGCGAGACCGAGGCCGAAGACGACGAGCGCGGCGGCCAGTGCGGCCTGCAGGGCCTCGCCCAGCGGATGCCCCTGCCACTTGGCGCTCGCCGCGGTGATCCCGGCGATCAGCGCCAGGACGAAGACCCGGCCGCCGATGCCGCCGCGCGGACGGGCCGGAGCGGGCGGCTCCTTCGTGGCGGCGGCCGCGGCCGGTGCGGCGCCCGGCCGCTCGGGGACGGGGGAGTCGGCGGGGCCCCACAGGTACCCCGTCGCCCCGACCGGGCCGGTGGTGCCGTCCTTGACCAGCGGGTCCCGCCACCACGACGGGCCGCCCGGGGCGGGCGGGGCCTTCGTCTCCGGCGGCGCCTTCGTCTCCTGCGGTGCGGGGGCCTCGGCCTCCACCGGGCCGGCGGTCCGCCGCCGCTGCGACCAGTACGAGGCTCCGCCCAGCGCCAGGATCACCAGCACCGAGAAGACGGCGAGAACGCCGTTGTCCAGCATCGACAGGAACAGCGCGCAGCCGACCAGCGCGGCGAACACCGCGGCGAGGGTGGCGCCCTCGACGCGGCCGGTCAGCATCTTCTTCGCCTCGCTGTCCTCCTCCCCCTCCTGGGGGAGCAGCAGCCACGCGAAGCCGTAGAAGATCAGGCCGACGCCGCCGGTGACCGCGAGGACGCCCAGCACGATCCGGAAGACCACCGGGTCCAGGTCGAAGTACCGGCCCAGCCCCCCGCACACGCCCGCCAGGACCTTGTCGCGCTTGCTGCGGCGCAGCGGAGGCCGGACTTCGGGTGCCTGGGGCGCCCCGGGCTCCGGCGGGGCGTCGTGTACTTCGGTCATGTGTCCATGGTGACGGCCCGCGGCGGCCCGCGGCACCGGGCCCGACCCTGGCACAACCCTGATATCCCCCGGGCCGATCTGGGGGGCAGCCCTGATGCCGGGCGGCTTCCGCGCGTGTGACCCTGGTGCCATGCCCGCAGCCGCCGCTTCCCGTACCCCGCACGCCCCCGACGTCGACGAGGTGCCGCAGCGCAAGCTCTACCGCAGCGCCGACGGCCGGATGCTCGGCGGAGTCGCACGCGGGCTCGCCGGGCACCTCGGGCTGCCGGTCGTCTGGGTCCGGCTGGCCTTCCTCGGCCTGTTCATGTGGGGCGACGGGCTCGGCGTGCTGCTGTACGCCGCGTTCTGGGTGTTCGTACCGCTGGGCGTCGGCGGCCGCAGCGGGCACCGCTCGTACTTCGAGACCCTGCCCGACGGCACCCGCCGCCTGCGCAAACCCGACAAGGGGCAGATCAGCGCGCTGATCGCGCTGTGCATCGGCGCGGGCATCTTCATCTCGCAGGTCCAGGTCGGCGGCGCCTCCGGCCGGTACGTGTGGCCGACGCTGCTGGTCGGGGCCGGGGTGGTCCTCGTATGGCGGCAGGCCGACAACGCCCGCCGGGCCCACTGGACCGAGGCCGCCGGACGGCACGGGCGGCTGCTCCAGGCGGCCCGGGCGCTCGCCGGGGTGGCCCTGGTCGGTGTCGGCCTCACCGTCTTCATCGTCGTACGCGGCTCCGCGGCCCAGCTCGGCAACGTCCTCACCGCCACCCTCGCCGTCCTCGTCGGCGTCGCACTGCTCGCCGGGCCCTGGCTGATCCGGATGACCCAGGACCTCTCCGAGGAGCGGCTGATGCGCATCCGCGCCCAGGAGCGCGCCGAGGTCGCCGCCCACGTGCACGACTCGGTGCTGCACACCCTCACCCTGATCCAGCGCAACGCCGAGGACGTCGGGGAGGTGCGCCGCCTGGCGCGTGCCCAGGAGCGGGAACTGCGGAACTGGCTGTACAAGCCCGAGGGCACCGGCAAGGACGAGGACGAGGAGCCGGCCACCCTGGCGGAGGCCGTGAAGAAGACCGCCGCCGAGGTGGAGGACCACCACGGCGTCCCCATCGAGGTCGTCGTCGTCGGCGACTGCCCGCTCGACGAGGGTCTGGCCGCGCAGATCCAGGCCGCGCGCGAGGCGATGGTCAACGCCGCCAAGTACGGTGGCGAGGGAGGCCCGGTACAGGTGTACGCGGAGGTGGAGGGGCAGACGGTGTTCGTGTCCGTACGGGACCGCGGACCGGGCTTCGACATCGACGCCGTACCGGACGACCGGATGGGCGTACGAGAATCGATCATCGGCCGGATGCAGCGCAACGGCGGGACCGCGCGGCTGCGGTCGGCGCCCGACGGCGGCACGGAAGTCGAGCTGGAGATGGAGAGGGCGGCGAACACAGCATGACCGAGGACAACGCGGTGACGCAGACCGGCAGGCGGGTCCGGGTGGTGCTCGTCGACGACCACCGGATGTTCCGCACCGGCGTACAGGCCGAGATCGGCGAGACCGAGCGGACCGGGGTCGAGGTCGTCGGCGAGGCCGCAGACGTGGACCAGGCCGTCACCGTCATTACCGCCACCCGGCCCGAGGTCGTCCTGCTGGACGTGCACCTGCCCGGCGGCGGCGGGGTCGAGGTGCTGCGGCGCTGCGCCCCGCTGATGGCGGCGGCCGAGAACCAGGTGCGGTTCCTGGCGCTGTCCGTGTCGGACGCGGCGGAGGACGTCATCGGTGTCATCCGGGGCGGCGCGCGCGGTTACGTCACCAAGACGATCACCGGCACCGACCTGGTGAACTCGGTCTTCCGGGTGCAGGAGGGGGACGCGGTGTTCTCGCCGCGGCTGGCGGGCTTCGTGCTCGACGCCTTCGCCTCCACGGACGCCCCGCCCGTCGACGAGGACCTGGACCGGCTGACCCAGCGCGAGCGCGAGGTGCTGCGGCTCATCGCGCGCGGCTACGCGTACAAGGAGATCGCCAAGCAGCTCTTCATCTCCGTCAAGACGGTGGAGTCGCACGTCTCGGCCGTCCTGCGCAAGCTCCAGCTCTCCAACCGGCACGAGCTGACCCGCTGGGCGACGGCCCGCCGGCTGGTGTAGCCGCGGGGGACCCCCCGATGTGATCCATGCCGCAGGCCGTGAGGGCAACCGGGGCGGGCCGTGCGGCCCTCTACGTTGCCGTGATGAGCCTGACGGGGACCCCCCTCTTCGCGACGGTGGTCGCCCTGACCGTGATCGCCGTCGTCCTGCCGCTGGCCGTGTGGAGCAAGATGCGCGGCCCTGCCGTCGTACGCGTGGCCTCCCGCGCCCTGATGGTGGTGTTCGCACAGGTCACTGCCATCGCGCTGGTGTTCATCGGGGTCAACCGGGACATGAACTTCTACGCCTCGTGGGGGGACCTGCTCGGCACCGGCACGTACGTCACCGCCGCTCCCGACCTCGGCCCGGACGGGCTCGGCGGGAAGAAGGCCGAGGCCGCGCCCAAGGTGAAGCAGGCCTTCCAGCCCGTGGAGGGCCTCGGGGGCCGCGTCCAGAAGACCGAGCTCGACGGCAAGGTCTCCGGGGTCAGGGGCGACGTCATGGTGTGGCTGCCGCCCCAGTACGACGACCCGGCCTACAAGGACAAGAAGTTCCCCGTGGTCGAGCTGATCCCGGGCATCCCGGGGACGGGCAAGTCCTGGTTCCAGGGGCTCAAGGCGCACGAGGTGCTGGAGCCGCTGATGAAGAGCGGCAAGGTGCAGCCGTTCATCCTGGTCTCGCCGCGCGCCATGCTGCTGGGCAACGCCGACACCGGCTGCGCCAACCTGCCGGGCAAGGTCAACGCCGACAGCTGGTTCAGCGTCGACGTCCGCAAGATGGTCGTCGACAACTTCCGGGTCTCGGAGGAGGCCCGCACCTGGGGCGTGGCCGGGTACTCGGCCGGGGCCTACTGCGCCGCGAAGCTGGCGATCAACCACCCCGACCGCTACAGCGCGGCCGTCTCCCTGTCCGGCTACAACGACCCGGGCCAGGAGCCGTCCTCGCTGGTCGCCCAGGATCCGGAACTGCGCCGTACGCACAATCTGAAGCACGTGCTGCAGACCGCGCCCACGCCGCCGGCGGTCTCGCTGTGGATGTCGGGGGCGGAACACGACGGATACCTGTCGGGCACGGACCTCAAGGCGATCGCGAAGAGCCCGACCGTGGTGCACGCCGAGAAGGTGACCGGCGGGCACAACCTCGACTCGTGGTCGAAGCAGCTGCCGCAGACCTTCGACTGGCTGAGCAAGACGGTCAAGGCGCCGTAGAGCTGCCCGGTCCGCCCGGTCCGCTCGCGCCGTCGCGCGGTCAGGCGGGGCGCGGTCAGGCGGGGCGCGAGGCACCCGCCCAGGGCATCGAGTCGATCGGGGCCACGCGGACCGTCGATCCGGGGCGCGGTGCGTGGATCATCTGGCCGTTGCCGATGTACAGGCCGACGTGGGTGACCCCGGAGTAGAAGAACACCAGGTCGCCGGGGGCCAGCTGGTCGCGGGAGACGCGCCGGCCCGCGTTGATCTGGGTGTAGGTGGTGCGGGGGAGGGACACCCCCGCCGAGCGCCAGGCCGCCTGGGTCAGCCCCGAGCAGTCGAAGGATCCCGGGCCCGTCGCGCCCCAGACGTACGGCTTCCCGATCGCCCCGTGCGCGAAGGCCACGGCGCGGGCCGCCCGCGAACCGTCCGAGGGCGCCGGCGGCGGGGGCGCGGAATGCGGGCCGGCCGCGGGGGCGCCGCCGCCCGAGCGGGCCTCGTACGCGGCGCGCTGCTCGGCGGTCAGCTTCGCCAGGAGCTGCTTGGCGGTCGCCAGCTTGCCCTCGATCTCGGCCTTGTGCCCGGCCAGTTCGTCCCGCTGTGCACGCAGGTCGGCGAGGCGTCCGGCGGCCTGCTCCTTCAGCTTGCCGACCTCGTCGAGCCGGCGGCGCACCGAGCTGATCCCCGCGGCGCTGCGGTCCCCGGCGCGGGAGATGAAGGAGGCCTGGGAGAGGTACTCCTGCGGGTCGGCCGCCATGGCGAGCTGTACGGCGGTCCCCAGGGAACCCCGGCGGTACTGGGTGGCGGCGAGCGAGCCGAGCGTGCCGCGGGCGGCGTTGAGCTGGTCGGTCTTGCGGGCGGTCTCGTCGCGCAGGCCCTCCAGCGCCCGCTCGGCCTCGTCGGCCTTCTGCTTCGCCCCGTTGTACCGCTCGGTCGCGGCCTCGGCCTCCTCGTAGAGCCGGTCCACCTCCGCCTCGACCTGCGCGGGTGTGGGGCGGGGGGCGGCCTGGGAGGTGCCTTCGAAGGCGGTGGCGGTGGCAGCGCCCGCGAGGGCGAGAGTGGCGGCGGTCCGTACGGTGCCGCCGGAGAGCGGGCGCTGCCTGGGCTTTCGATGACTGGCCACGAGGGCCTCACGTCCTTCCTCTCTCGGTGCTTGGAGGAGGACGCTAGACCCGGAGGTAACGGGCAGATGACGAGATGATCGCAAGTGTCCTGATGCGATCGCGGTTGGCTGCCCGGGACCGAAGCGGATCAGTGCCAGAGGACGGCGATGAAGATATTGACCACGGTCAGACCGCCCACCGCGCCGAACAGCGCCTTCTCCACGCGCTCCTCGTCACGCTTGACGTAGACGAGGGCGAGGATCACGAAGAGGACCGCCAGCTTCACGCCGATCTTGACGTTGTTGACGGCGGAGCCGTCCATCTCGTTGAAGCCCACCAGGAGCACGCCGGTGACGAGCATGGTGAGCGCGCCGTGCAGCATGGCGGGCACGAACCGGGCGGTGCCCGCGCTCATCGCCTTCATCTGGGTCAGGAACCCGCCGAGGAGCGAGGCGATCCCGATGATGTGCAGGCCGACGAAGACATCGATGAGTACGTCCATGGCGTCGAGCGTACGGGCGGCCGGGAGGGCCCCGACGGCGGGCCCGTGTCCGTACGGCTTTTGCGTACAGTTGGCCCATGGCCGCCGGAGAACTCCACCACCCCGACGCCGCCCGGATCGAGCTGGTCGAGGTCCTGGCGGCCCTCGGCCACCCCGTCCGGCTGGAGATCGTCCGGACCCTCTCCGGCGCCGGGGCCGAGGTCTTCTGCGGGGCCGTGGCCACCGGACTCCCGCGCTCCACCGTCACCCACCACCTGCGCACCCTGCGCGAGGCCGGGGTGATCCGCCAGCGGCCCGAAGGCCGCAGACTCTTCCTGACCCTGCGCCGCGAGGACCTGGAGCAGCGCTTCCCCGGACTGCTGGCCCTGGCCGTGGGCGATTTTCCGGGCCCGGGACCGGCTGTCGGTCCCGCCCCCTAGACTCGGAATGCGATGAGCAGCCTCTTTGACGACAGTTTCCTGGCGGACCTCACCCCCTCCGACGAGGTCCCGCCGCCGCCCGAGGACCACGCCGCCCCGGAGCAGGGGGCGGACGACCTCTTCGAGGGCAGGTTCGACGTACCCATGTCCGGGGACGCGTACTACCGGGACGGCGCCCCCAAGCCCGTCATCGACCCGGCGGTGCTCCTGGACGGGCTGAACGAGCAGCAGCGCGCGGCGGTGGTGCACGCGGGCTCGCCGCTGCTCATCGTCGCCGGCGCGGGCTCCGGCAAGACCCGGGTGCTGACCCACCGCATCGGACACCTGCTGTCCGCGCGGAACGTCCACCCCGGCCAGATCCTGGCGATCACCTTCACCAACAAGGCCGCCGGCGAGATGAAGGAGCGCGTGGAGGGCCTGGTCGGCCCGCGCGCCAACGCCATGTGGGTCTCCACCTTCCACAGCGCGTGCGTCCGCATCCTGCGCCGCGAGTCGAAGCGGCTCGGCTTCACCTCCTCGTTCTCGATCTACGACGCGGCCGACTCGAAGCGCCTGATGGCGCTCGTCTGCCGCGACCTGGACCTGGACCCGAAGAAGTTCCCGCCCAAGGCCTTCAACGCCAAGGTCTCGAACCTGAAGAACGAGCTGATCGACGCGGAGGCCTTCGCCGACCAGGCCGTCGACGGATTCGAGAAGACGCTCGCCCAGGCGTACGGGATGTACCAGGGGCGGCTGCGCGAGGCCAACGCGCTCGACTTCGACGACATCATCATGACCACGGTCCACCTGCTCCAGGCGTTCCCGGACGTCGCCGAGCACTACCGGCGCCGCTTCCGGCACGTACTGGTCGACGAGTACCAGGACACCAACCACGCCCAGTACACGCTGGTGCGCGAGCTGGTCGGCACCGGCTACCCGGACCTGCCCCCGGCCGAACTGTGCGTGGTGGGTGACGCCGACCAGTCGATCTACGCCTTCCGCGGCGCGACCATCCGCAACATCCTCCAGTTCGAAGAGGACTACAAGGACGCGACGACGATCCTGCTCGAGCAGAACTACCGCTCCACGCAGACGATCCTCTCCGCCGCCAACGCGGTCATCGAGCGCAACGAGAACCGCCGCGCCAAGAACCTGTGGACCCAGGCCGGCACCGGCGCGGTCATCACCGGCTACGTCGCCGACACCGAACACGACGAGGCGCAGTTCGTCGCCGACGAGATCGACCGGCTCACCGACGCCGGGGACGCCCAGGCCGGGGACGTCGCGATCTTCTACCGGACCAACGCGCAGTCGCGCGTGTTCGAGGAGATCTTCATCCGGGTCGGGCTGCCCTACAAGGTCGTCGGCGGCGTCCGCTTCTACGAGCGCAAGGAGGTCCGCGACGTCCTCGCGTACCTGCGCGTCCTCGCCAACCCCGAGGACAACGTCCCGCTCCGCCGCATCCTGAACGTGCCCAAGCGCGGCATCGGCGAGCGCGCCGAGGCGATGATCGACGCCCTCGCGATGCGCGAGAAGATCACCTTCCCGCAGGCGCTGAAGCGCGTGGACGAGGCCTTCGGCATGGCCGCGCGCTCCACGAACGCGGTGAAGCGCTTCAACGTCCTGATGGAAGAGCTCCGCACGATCGTCGACTCGGGCGCGGGCCCGGCGGTGGTGCTGGAGGCGGTGCTGGAGCGTACCGGCTACCTCGCCGAACTCCAGGCCTCGACCGACCCGCAGGACGAGACGCGGATCGAGAACCTCCAGGAACTGGCGGCGGTCGCCCTGGAGTTCGAGCAGGCGCGGGACCAGGCGGACACCCCGGCGGCCGGCGCCGCGGGGCCCGGGACGCTCGCCGAGTTCCTGGAGCAGGTCGCGCTGGTGGCCGACTCCGACCAGATCCCCGACGAGGACACCGAGGGCACGGGCGTCATCACGCTCATGACCCTGCACACCGCCAAGGGCCTGGAGTTCCCGGTGGTCTTCCTGACCGGCATGGAGGACGGGGTCTTCCCGCACATGCGGTCGCTGGGCCAGACCAAGGAGCTGGAGGAGGAGCGCCGTCTCGCGTACGTCGGCATCACGCGTGCGCGCGAGCGGCTGTACCTGACCCGGTCCTCGATGCGCAGTGCCTGGGGCACGCCCTCGTACAACCCGCCGTCGCGGTTCCTCGAGGAGATCCCGGCGGAGTACCTCCAGTGGAAGCGCACGGGCGCGGCCCAGAAGCCGGCCGGGCCGATCCGCGGCTCGGGCGGTGGCAAGGCGTCGTTCGGCACCTCGCCGGAGGCCTTCCTGTCATCGTCGCGCACGAAGTCCGGCCCCTCGGGGTTCGCCACGCGCCGGGCCGCCGACAAGCCGGTGATCGCGCTGGTGGTCGGGGACCGGGTGACGCACGACCAGTTCGGGCTCGGCACCGTCATGGAGGTCAGGGGAGCGGGCGCGGACGCGCAGGCCACCATCGACTTCGGCGACGACAAGCCGAAGCGGCTGCTGCTGCGCTACGCGCCGGTGCAGAAGCTGTAGGCGCGGCCGAAGTGGGCCGAGGTGGTGGGCCGAGGTGGTGGGCGCGGCCGTTGCCGCGCCCACGGCCTGTGCCGGGGTCGCCGCTGAGGCTGTCGGCTAGTTCGGGTCCAGGCCGTGGCTGCGGAGCCAGGCCAGGGGGTCGATCGCCGCTCCGCCTCCGGGCCGGACCTCGAAGTGGAGGTGCGGTCCGGTGGAGTTGCCGGAGTTGCCGGAGTACGCGATGACGTCGCCGGCCTTGACCTTGCCGCCGCGGATCTTGGTGCTGCTGAGGTGGCAGTACCAGGTCTCGGTGCCGTCGGGCGCGGTGACTATGGCCATGTTCCCGTAGGCGCTGTTGTACTGGGTGCGCACGGTGCCGTCGGTGGCGGCCATGACCGGGGTGCCGTAGGCGACCGGGAAGTCGATGCCGGTGTGCACGGACATCCACATGCCGCCGGACTGGCCGAAGTTGGCGCTGAGGCCGCGCTGTTCGACGGGGATCGCGAACTTGGGGCGCGCGGCCTCCTTGGCCGCGGCCTCCTCGGCCTTCCGCTTCTTCTCCTCCTCCTGGCGCTCGCGCAGGTCGATGCGCTCCTGCGTACGGCTCGCGCGGTCCGCGAAGTCTCCCGCGTCGGCGCTGAGCGCTGCCAGTTGGGTGTCGAGCTTGGTGTTCGCCGCGACGGGCTTCACCGAGGCCGGGTCGGGCGCGGCCATCGTGGTGGTGTCGTCGGCGGGCTTCTCCGTGCCGGTGAGCCCGCCGACGGAGGCGGCAGCGACACCCGCGACGCCCATCACGCAGGCGGAGGGCACGGCCACGGTCAGCAGGGCGGAGCGCTTCGCAGGGGTCCGGCGGCGGCTGTTGGCGCCGCCGCCCGCTTTGGCACTGCCCTTGGCGGAGGTCCGGCGCGCGGCGCGCGGCACGGAGGCGGAGGTGACGGGCATGGACTGGGTGGGGAGGTCGTGGACCTCCGGCGCCTCGGCCACTGCGGCCGCCGCGTCGGTGACCAGCTCGAAGACGGCGGTCTCCTCGTACGACTCGCCGACGACGTCCTGCGCCGGGATGTGCACCTCGTAGGCGTAGTCCGCGACGGTCGTCGGCGCGGCCTCGTACGTGTACTCCTGCGCGTACTCGGGCTGCGCGGGCCGGTATGCGTACTCGTACTCGTACGCGGTGTCGGCCTGGGGCTGTGCCTGCGTCTCCGTGACCGTGTTCCACGCGGTGGCGTCGTACGCCCCGGTCTCGGTCCCGTAGCCCGGCATCGCCCAGTGCCCGGTCTGCTCGCCGGAGGTGTCGTACCCGAAGGAGACGGCCGGCTCGTACTGCGTGTAACCGGACTGGTCCGTGCCGGCCGTGCTCCACGCACTCGTATCCCACTGACCGGTCCCGTCCGCGGGCAGGCCCTGGGAGGGGATCGTGGACAGGTAGGCGTCCTGGGAATTCCATGCCGTGGTGTCGTACGCGCCGGTCTCATAGGAGCCGTATGCAGCGTAGTTGACCCCCTGGCCCTGCGTTTCATAGGAAACGTAGGTCGAGTCACCAGCGAAAGTGGTGGTGGCAAGGCCGTCATACCCGGGATCCGGGTACTGGCCCGGCGAGGGGCGGTCGTTCACCAACTTCTCTTTCGCCTCGGCATTGGGGGGCCTGGGTGGCCGGGGAACTCGGGGTTCACCGGAGGAGAGCAGTGGCGTGACTGTACCCGGCGGTTACTGGCAACGACAATCTTCGAAGGGTTTCCTTGTTCGTGGAACCGGGCATTCGGCCCTCTTTCGGTCGCGTGAAGACGCAGCCTTGGCCTTGAGTTCGAAATTCGTTCGACTTCTCGCCGGTTGTTGTCTAGGCGACGGAGGCGGTTCCCGGGGCGGCCGCCGAGGCCGGTCCGATGCCGTCGAGGACGCGTCGGATGGCCGCGATCACGGTGGGGTGGACGGCCAAGGCGAGGTGCCCGATGCCGGTGACCTGCACGTTCTCCACGCGTAGATCCGGGTGTTCGAGCCGGGCCGTCCCTGCGGGCGTCATCACGGCATCGAACTCGCTCCAGAACGACACGCACCGGGTGGCGCATCCGGGCGCGGGCTCGGCCAGCTCGGCCAGCACCTCGGAGCCGGGGCGCATCTGCCGCATGAGCGGGTGCGCGTCGAGGAAGGGGGCGATCCGCGTGCCGGAATGCGGGGTGCCGAGCGTGACGAGGGTCCGGACGCGGGCGTCGCCGCCGAGGCGCTGGACGTAGTACCGGCCGACCAGCCCGCCCAGGCTGTGCCCGACCAGGTCCACCCGGTCCTGCCCGGTGCGCTCGCACAGCTCCTCGACGCGCCGGGCCAGATGGCGGGCCGTGACGCGCAGGTCGCGGGTGAAGGGCGAGTAGTTGTACGCCTCCACGTGCCGCAGGCCGTCCGCCCCGAGGGCGCGGCGCAGCAGGACGAAGACCGAGCGGTTGTCGGTGAACCCGTGGAGGAGTAGGACGGGCGGGCGGGTCGCGGGCGGGCGTGTCGCGGGCCGGCCGGCGGCGGCCTTCTCCTGGCACACCCCGGTGGGGTACAGGAGGAGGTGTCCGCCGAGCACCACCACCTCGAGCGCGCCGGCCCGGAGCGCGGCGCCGGAGGCGGGAATCGACACGGGTATGTACAACCCCATTGACGCTCTCCCCTCAGCCCCTTGGGACTGTGGTCTTGACGCCGACCGTGGCGCCACCGTGCCGTTCGGCTGTCGGCACGGTGGCGCAATGCCGTCCCACGTGTGATTTCCCCCTCCTGGTTGACCGCGAAACGGGAGCGTGCGCGATGCTGTACTTAACGTTCGTTCACTCGGGAGGCAGTGCGATGGGTGTGACCGGTCCGATCCGTGTGGTGGTGGCCAAGCCGGGTCTCGACGGCCACGACCGCGGCGCGAAGGTGATCGCGCGTGCGCTGCGTGACGCGGGCATGGAGGTCATCTACACCGGCCTCCACCAGACCCCCGAGCAGATCGTGGACACCGCCATCCAGGAGGACGCCGACGCGATCGGCCTCTCGATCCTCTCGGGCGCGCACAACACGCTGTTCGTGCGCGTCCTGGAACTCCTCAAGGAGCGTGACGCGGAGGACATCCAGGTCTTCGGCGGCGGCATCATCCCCGAGGACGACATCGCCCCCCTCAAGGAGAAGGGCGTGGCCGCCATCTTCACCCCGGGCGCGACGACGACCTCGATCGTCGACTGGGTCCGGGCGAACGTCCGCCAGTAGCCGCCGCAGGCACTGACCAGGGCCGGGTCGGGCCGGGCCGGGCCGGGCCGGGCCGGGCCGGGCCGGGCCCGACCGGGCGGCGCGGCCGCACCCGCGTCAGGGCGGAGCCCTGCTCTGCCCGCCCCGGCCCGGCTCGCCCCGCGCGACCCGGCGCCGGAGCCCGGAGCGGCTCAGGCCGGGGTCAGCTCCGCGAGCATGGTCTCGCGGAGGCGAAGGGTGGCGACCAGCCGCTGAAAGGCCTCGGCCCAGTACGCTGCGGCCCCACCCGCCGCATCCCCCGGCTCCCCGGCATCGGCCCCGACGGCCGCGGCCTCCAGCCGCCCGGCCTCCGCAGGATCAAGGCAGCGCTCCGCCAGCCCCATCACCCCGCTGAAGCTCCACGGGTAACTGCCCGCCTCCCGGGCGCAATCCAGCGCGTCCACCACGGCCCGCCCCAGCTCCCCGGCCCACGGCACCACGCACACCCCGAGCAGCTGGAACGCCTCCGACAGGCCGTGGGCCCGTATGAACCGCGCGACCCACTCCGCCCGTTCCCCGTCGGGCAGGGTCTCCAGCAGCTTGGCGCGCTCCGCGAGCGAGGCCGTGCCCGGGCCGGCCGCGGGCGGCGCGGACGGCTCACCGAGCAGGGCCCGCGACCACCGCGCGTCGCGCTGGCGCACCGCCGCCCGGCACCACGCCGCGTGCAGTTCCTCCCGCCAGGAATCGCCTTCTGCCACCGGCAGCGCCACTATCTCCGCCGGGTCGAGTCCCCCGAACCGCTCCGGCCAGCAGGACAGCGGGGCCGACTCCACCAACTGGCCGAGCCACCAGGCCCGCTCGCCCCGCCCCGCGGGCGGGGTGCGGATCACCCCGTCCCGCAGCATCCCCGTATCGCACGCCGCCGGCGGATTGACCCCCTCCGGTCCCACGCAGGCCAGGGCGCGCTCCGCCATGCGACCCGCCAGCGCCGAGCCCGGCAGCGCCGACAGCAACTCGGCCGCGGTTGCCCGGACATTGCGGCTGCGGTCTCCCAGGGCCGCCTCCAGGAACGGCTCGTCGCCGTCCGAGAGGCCCGCCCGCAGCGAATCGAGGAACATCAACCGGTCCTCGGCCCGCTCCGTGGCCCAGGTCGTCGCCAGCAGGTGCGTCGCGGCCGCCGCGTCGTGCGCCCGTACGGTGCCCAGCAGGGCCACCCGCTCCGCGAACAGCCCCTCCTGCCAGAGCCGCTCCACCCCGGACCGGTCGGTCACGTCCGGCAGCTCCCCGGCTCCGCCGGTCCCACCTCGCAGCGCGAACCGCCAGTCCGGATTCAGCCGCGCCAGCCACCGCCCCCGCGCCCCTGCCAGCGCGAGCGCCTGCGGCCGCAGGTCCGTACGGGCCCGGGCCGCGTCCAGCAGCGCGGGGACGAGCGCCGCCGGTGAGCGGTATCCGTGCCGGCCGGCCGCGGCCAGCCACTGCGGCAGCAGTTCCGTCAGGTCAGGGGCCGCGCCGCGGCGGCCGCCGCTGCCCGCGCCCGTCCGGCCGGCCAGCAGCTGCGCGAGCCGCTGCCGGGCCGCGGCCGGTGGCACCGGACGCGGGTCCCGGGTCGCCGGATCCGGGAGTGGGCCGGCCTCGGCCGGCCGCAGCCCGGCCCGGCGCCGCACGGTGTGCACGGCCGCCGCGTCCAGCAGGGCCTGCGGCGAGCCGGCCGGGCCCCCGCCCCGGCGCCGGCCGGTGCCCAGCAGCGCCGCAGCGACCAGCTCCTCCCAGTCCCCGTATCCCTCGTCGCGCTTGCCCATCGGACCCCTCCCTCGACACTCGTCCCTCGGCACTCGTCCGTCGTCACTCTCAGCGCTCCGGTCCCGCCCCCTCCGCGGGACCGGAGCAGTCGGTGCCCCGTTCAACTGCGCTCAACTGGCGTGGTTGTCGTTCATGCAAGCCCCCCGGCCTCTCGTCATCACACGACGGCGCCCCCGCGCCGCCGCGTCCTTCCCCGTCCGTGCCGCCCCTTCGTGACGGCACACGTGTCCCCAGGCCCCTGTCGATTCCGTTGTGAATTCCTGCTGCGCCGAGCCTGGGATCAGGCCAGCGACACCGCCTCGGGCGAGCCCGGCTGCCAGGCGGTCAGCGGGGTGAAGCCGCGGTGGCCGCACTCCCCGAACACCGTCACCGGGCCCCCGCCCGACAACGCGGCCAGCTGCCACAGGCCGCCGCGCGAGCGGCTGCCCGCCCCCGTGACGGGCACCGGCAGCGCGGAGTCGCCCCCCGCGTCCGCCAGCTGCCAGCCGAGCTCCCCCGGTATCGGGATCACCGGGCCGAGCACCACCGGCCAGGACTCCAGCCACGGGTCCGCCCGCAGTGCCGCCCCGTAGGCCTCCAGCGCGGCCCCCGTGCTCACCGCGGCGGGAACCTCCGCGCACGGCACGGCCGCCGAGGGTCTCTCCCCCAGATCCGCCCGCAGCCCCGCCGACCCGGGCCGGAAGCGGACTTCCGCCTCCAGCACCAGTCCCACCGGCAGTGCCAGCCCCGGAGCCCGCCCGGGCGGGCCGAAGTCCAGCACCAGGGCCGGCCGCCCGCTCGCCAGCCCGCGCAGCCATATCCGGCGGGTGGTGAGCCTGCCGTCCGGCGACACCGAGTCGTACTGGGCCAGCACCAGCCAGCGGTCCCGTACGGCCTCCCCCTCCCCGGAGGCCGGCAGTCCCACGCGGCTGCGCACCGTCGCGGCCAGCTCTTCGGGCAGTGCCGCCACGCCCAGCCAGGCCCGGTCCAGCAGGTGCAGCAGCGCCGCCTCCTCCAGCATCCTGGCGGGCCAGCCGGGGCCGCAACTGGGTATCGTGCCCAACTCCCTTACCCGACCGGCCAGTCCGGGAGCCTGGGCGTCTACCATCCGGGCGGCCGTCTCCTCCCAGGCCGCATAACCCGCCTGTTCCTGCCCGGCGAGACCGCCGCGCAGCAGGTCGGCCAGCCGCTGCTCCAGCTCGGTGACGCCCGCCCCGATCCGGGCCGCCCGCCGCGCGGCCCGCCGCCGGGCCCCCTCCTCGTCCACCGGCCGGCCCGCCGGGGCGGCCGGCCGCGCGGCCTTCGCCGCACGGTCCGCCAGCCACTCCGCGGCCCACTCCGGCGGCTCTCCCGGCTCGCCCGCCCCCTCCGCGGACCAGAGCAGCAGCAGGCCCAGCGCGTGCTTGCACGGGAACTTCCGGCTCGGGCAGGAGCACTTGTACGCCGGCCCCGCCAGGTCAACGACCGTGCGGTACGGCTTGCTGCCGCTGCCCTTGCACAACCCCCATACAGAACCGGAAGCGGAACCTCCGATCTGCAACCACGGCCCCGCCCCGCCGAGTCTGCCCCCCGCCTTTCGCGAGGCATCGTCAGGAGCCAGAGCCAGTACCTGTTCCGCCGTCCAGCGGACCCCCTGCTCAGTCATGTGAACCACCGTACGGACCCCCACTGACAATCGCCCTGACCTGCAACAACGCCTCGAACAAGGGGCGTTGTCAGTGGTGTGGTGCACCGTTGGAACAGCAGTCGGGAGCGGCTGCCGAGCATTGGAGGGGGACCATGACCACGCCCGAGGACGACCGCGGAAACCAGGCACTGCGACCGCACGCCGAAGACGCCTTCGCACACGAACTGAAAGCCCTGGCGGCCGCGGACGACCGGCCCCGCCCGGCCCGCTGGAAGCTCTCCCCGTGGGCCGTGGCCACCTACCTGCTCGGCGGCACCCTCGACGACGGCACGGCGATCACACCCAAGTACATCGGGCCGCGCCGCATCGTCGAAGTGGCCGTCACCACACTGGCCACCGACCGCGCCCTCCTCCTCCTCGGCGTTCCCGGCACCGCGAAGACCTGGGTCTCCGAACACCTCGCCGCAGCCGTCAGCGGAGACTCCACGCTCCTGGTCCAGGGCACCGCCGGAACCCCCGAGGAGGCCATCCGGTACGGCTGGAACTACGCCCGCCTGCTCGCCCACGGCCCCAGCCGCGAGGCCCTCGTCCCCAGCCCCGTCATGCGGGCCATGGCCGACGGCATGACCGCCCGCGTCGAGGAGCTCACCCGCATCCCCGCCGACGTCCAGGACACCCTCATCACCGTCCTGTCCGAGAAGACCCTGCCGATACCGGAACTCGGCGAAGAGGTGCAGGCCGTGGGCGGCTTCAACCTCATCGCCACCGCCAACGACCGCGACCGCGGGGTCAACGAGCTCTCCAGCGCCCTGCGCCGGCGCTTCAACACCGTCGTCCTGCCGCTGCCCGCCACCGCCGACGCCGAGGTCGACATCGTCGCCCGCCGCGTCGACCAGATGGGCCGCGCCCTCGACCTGCCCGCCGCGCCCGAGGGCCTGGAGGAGATCCGCCGCGTCGTCACCGTCTTCCGCGAGCTGCGCGACGGAGTCACCGGCGACGGCCGCACGAAGGTGAAGTCGCCCAGCGGCACCCTGTCCACCGCCGAGGCCATCTCCGTCGTCACCGGCGGCCTGGCCCTGGCCGCCCACTTCGGGGACGGCGTGCTCCGCCCCTCCGACGTGGCCGCCGGGATCCTCGGAGCCGTCGTCCGCGACCCGGCCGCCGACAAGGTGGTCTGGCAGGAGTACCTGGAGACCGTGGTCCGCGAGCGGGACGGCTGGAAGGACTTCTACCGGGCCTGCCGGGAGGTGACGGTATGAGCCCGCTGCTGCTCGGCGTACGGCACCACGGGCCCGGCTCCGCCCGCGCCGTGCGCGCCGCCCTCGACGCGGCGGGGCCGGCGGCCGTGCTCATCGAGGGACCGCCCGAGGGGGACGCACTGCTCGCACTGGCCGCCGACCCCGGGATGCGGCCGCCCGTGGCGCTCCTCGCACACGCCGCGGACGACCCCGCCCGCGCCGCGTTCTGGCCGCTGGCCGCCTTCTCCCCGGAGTGGACCGCGATCCGCTGGGCGCAGGAGGCGGGCGTACCGGTGCGCTTCATGGACCTCCCGGCCGCCCACACCCTGGCCCACCGGGAAGACGACGACGAGGAGGGGGAGGGCGGGCAGCCCGACTCCGTACGGGTGGACCCCCTCGCGGTGCTCGCCGGGGCCGCCGGGTACGACGACCCCGAGCGCTGGTGGGAGGACGTGGTCGAGCACCGGGGCACCGGGGCCGTGCCCGACCCGCTCGCCGCGTTCGAGGTGCTCGGGGAGGCCATGGGCGCGCTGCGCGAGGGGGGCCACCCGTACGGCGCCGGCGGCCGCGCCCGCGACCTCGTGCGCGAGGCGTACATGCGGCAGCGGATGCGGGCCGCCCGCCGGGAGTTCGGCGACGCCTACGCCGTGGTGTGCGGGGCCTGGCACGTCCCGGCGCTGCGGGCCAAGGCCACCGCCGCCGCCGACAAGGCGCTGCTCACCGGCCTGCCGAAGGTCAAGGTGGAGACCACCTGGGTGCCCTGGACCCACCGCAGACTGGCCCGGGCCGGCGGATACGGCGCCGGGATCACCTCGCCCGGCTGGTACGCCCACCTCTTCGCGGCCCGGGACCGGCCCGTCGAGCGGTGGCTGACCAAGGTCGCCGGGCTGCTCCGGGAGGAGGACCGGCAGGTCTCCTCGGCGCACGTCATCGAGGCGGTCCGGCTGGCGGAGACGCTGGCCGCGATGCGCGGCAGACCGCTGCCCGGGCTGACGGAGACCCTGGAGGCGGTCCGGGCGGTGATGTGCGACGGATCCGACGTACCGCTCGCGCTGATCGAGGACCGGCTCGTCATCGGGGACGTACTCGGGGAGGTCCCGGACACGGCCCCCGCCGTACCGCTCCAGCGCGACCTCACCCGCCGGCAGCGCTCGCTGCGGCTCAAGGCCGAGGCGCAGGAGCGCGAGCTGGAGCTCGACCTGCGCAAGGAGACCGACGCGGCCAAGTCGCTGCTGCTCCACCGGTTGAGGCTGCTCGGCATCGACTGGGGCATACCCACCGCGTCCCGGGGCAGCACGGGGACCTTCCGGGAGACCTGGCGGCTCCGCTGGGAGCCGGAGCTGTCGGTGCGGGTCGCGGAGGCCGGGATCTGGGGCACCACCGTGCTGGCGGCGGCCACCGCCAAGGCGGAGGCGGACGCGGCCGGCGCCGCGGAGCTGGGCGAGGTCACCGCCCTCGCCGAACGGTGCCTGCTCGCCGGGCTGTCCGAGGCGCTGCCCGCCGTCCTGCGGGCGCTCGCGGACCGGGCCGCGCTGGACACCGATGTGGCGCGGCTCGCCAAGGCCCTGCCGGCGCTGGCCCGTTCGCTGCGGTACGGGGACGTCCGGGGCACCGACGCGGCGGCCCTCGGCACGGTGGCGGCCGGGCTCGCCGAGCGGATATGCGTGGCCCTGCCGCCCGCCTGCACCACCGGGCTCGACGCCGACGCGGCGGCGGAGCTGCGCGGCCACGTGGACGGGGTGCACGGGGCGGTCGGGCTGCTGGCGGACGCGGACGAGGGGCTGCGCGAGCGGTGGTCCGCGGTGCTGCGGACGCTGGCCGGACGGGAGACCGTGCCGGGCCTGATCCGCGGCCGCGCGGCCCGGCTGCTGCTCGACGACGGGCGGCTGCCGGCCGAGGAGACGGCCCGGCTGATGGGCCTCGCGCTGTCACCGGCGGGCGACCCGGCCGACGCGGCGGGCTGGATCGAGGGCTTCGCGGGCGGCGCTTCGGGCGGCGGGACCCTGCTGGTCCACGACGAACGGCTGCTGGGCCTGATCGACGGCTGGCTGACGGGGGTGCCGGAGCGGGCGTTCACCGACGTGCTGCCCCTGCTGAGGCGGACGTTCGGGGCGTACGAGCCGGGGGTGAAGCGGACCCTGGGCGAGCTGGTCCGCCGGGGGCCGGGCGGCTCCGCCGGGCCGTCCCGGGCGGGTGCGGGGGCCGCGGGGTTCGGGGCGGAGCTGGACGAGGTCCGTGCGGATGCGGTGCTCGACGTGGTCCGGATGCTGCTCTCGCCCTCCGGCGGGACCGAAGGGTGAGAGCGGGCCGGTGGTGACGGATGCGATCGATGCAGGGGGGAAAGGGCTGATGAACGGTTCGGACACGGCGCAGGGTGCTGCCGAGCACCTCGGCGGCGAGCGGTTGCGGCGCTGGCGGATGGTGCTGGGCGGGGGAGAGGGGGACGGTACGGGCTTCGTGCCGGCCGGGCGGGACGCGGCGATGGACGCGGCGCTCGGGGCGCTGTACGGCGGGGGCGCGGGCGGCTCGCGGAAGGGGGCGGGGGCGCGCTCCGCGGGGCTCGGCGGGTCCGCGCCGAACGTGGCGCGCTGGCTCGGGGACATCCGTACGTACTTCCCCGCCTCGGTGGTCCAGGTCATGCAGCGCGACGCCATCGAGCGGCTCGGGCTGGCCGCGCTGCTCCTGGAGCCGGAGATGCTGGAGGCCGTCGAGCCCGACGTGCACCTGGTCGGCACCCTGCTCTCGCTGAACAAGGCGATGCCCGACACCACGAAGGAGACGGCGCGGGCCGTGGTCCGCACGGTGGTGGAGCAGCTGGAGAGGAAGCTCGGGGCGCGAACCCGGGCCACGCTCACGGGCGCGCTGGACCGCTCCGCCCGCGTCAGCCGTCCCCGCCACCACGACATCGACTGGAACCGCACGATCCGGGCCAATCTGAAGAACTACCTGCCCGAATACCGCACGGTCGTCCCCGAACGGCTCATCGGCTACGGCCGAGCGGCGCAATCGGTGAAGAAAGAGGTGATCCTCTGCATCGACCAATCGGGTTCGATGGCGGCCTCGGTGGTCTACGCCTCCGTCTTCGGCGCCGTCCTGGCCTCCATGCGCTCGATCGCCACCCGCCTCGTCGTCTTCGACACCGCCGTCGTGGACCTCACGGACCAGCTCGACGATCCGGTCGACGTCCTCTTCGGCACCCAGCTCGGCGGGGGCACCGACATCAACCGCGCGCTCGCCCACTGCCAGTCCAGGATCACCCGGCCCGCCGACACCGTCGTGGTCCTGATCAGCGATCTCTACGAGGGCGGCATACGCAACGAGATGCTGAAGCGGGTCGCCGCGATGAAGGCCTCCGGGGTCGAGTTCGTGACCCTGCTCGCGCTGTCCGACGAGGGCGCCCCGGCCTACGACCACGAGCACGCCGCAGCCCTGGCCGGCCTCGGCGCGCCCGCCTTCGCCTGCACCCCCGACCTGTTCCCCGACGTGATGGCCGCGGCCCTGGAAAAGCGGCCCCTGCCGGTGCCCTGAGGGGGCGCGGGAGCCCTCCGGGGAATCGGCCGATCGCACGAAGTTCCAGCTCAACCGTGAGGCGATCTGTGACAGGTATCACCGCTCAGGTGTGATCTGTGATTTAGGGACCTACGGCCCACGGGGATAACCTGCGGGACGGACATGCCGCGTCCACGGTCACCGTGTGCGCCTTCCTTGTGACAGCGCCGTCACGTTGCCCTCCGCGGCACGCCCACGCAGATAGCAGACAACCGCGAATCACTGCGAATCTTTAAAAAGACAAGGGACGGACGCGCGTGGACCTGTTCGAGTACCAGGCGAGGGACCTCTTCGCCAAGCACGGTGTACCGGTGCTGGCCGGTGAAGTCATCGACACGCCTGAGGCGGCTCGCGAGGCCACCGAGCGGCTGGGCGGCAAGTCGGTCGTCAAGGCGCAGGTGAAGGTCGGCGGCCGCGGCAAGGCCGGCGGCGTGAAGCTGGCCGCCACCCCGGACGAGGCTGTCGCCCGGGCGACGGACATCCTCGGCATGGACATCAAGGGCCACACGGTCCACAAGGTGATGATCGCCGAGACTGCTCCCGAGATCCTCGAGGAGTACTACGTCTCGTACCTCCTCGACCGGACCAACCGCACCTTCCTCGCCATGGCGTCGGTCGCGGGCGGCATGGACATCGAGCAGGTCGCCGAGGAGACCCCGGAGAAGCTCGCCAAGGTCCCGGTGAACGCCAACGAGGGCGTGACCATCGAGAAGGCCCGCGAGATCGTCGCGCTGGCGCAGTTCCCGGCCGAGGTCGCCGAGAAGGTCGCCGAGGTCCTCGTGACCCTGTGGGCGACCTTCATCGCCGAGGACGCGCTCCTCGTCGAGGTCAACCCGCTCGCGAAGGTCGCCAACGGCGACGTCATCGCCCTCGACGGCAAGGTCTCGCTCGACGAGAACGCCGAGTTCCGCCAGCCGGGTCACGAGGAGTTCGTGGACCACGCGGCCGCGAACCCGCTCGAGGCCGCCGCCAAGGCGAAGAACCTCAACTACGTCAAGCTCGACGGTGAGGTCGGCATCATCGGCAACGGCGCGGGTCTCGTCATGAGCACCCTCGACGTCGTCGCCTACGCCGGCGAGAACCACGGCGGCGTCAAGCCCGCCAACTTCCTGGACATCGGCGGTGGCGCCTCCGCCGCCGTCATGGCCAACGGTCTCGAGATCATCCTCGGCGACCCGGACGTCAAGTCCGTCTTCGTCAACGTCTTCGGCGGCATCACCGCGTGCGACGAGGTCGCCAACGGCATCGTCCAGGCGCTCCAGCTGCTGAAGGACAAGGGCGAAGAGGTCACCAAGCCCCTCGTCGTCCGCCTCGACGGCAACAACGCCGAGCTGGGTCGCAAGATCCTCTCGGACGCCAACCACCCGCTGGTGCAGCGCGTGGACACCATGGACGGCGCGGCCGACAAGGCCGCCGAGCTCGCGGCTGCGAAGTAAGGGCAGAGGTCACAGACTCACATGGCTATCTTCCTCAACAAGGACAGCAAGGTCATCGTCCAGGGCATGACCGGTGCCACGGGCATGAAGCACACCAAGCTGATGCTGGCTGACGGCACCAACATCGTCGGCGGCGTGAACCCGCGCAAGGCCGGCACCACCGTCGACTTCGACGGCACCGAGGTCCCGGTCTTCGGCTCCGTCGCCGAGGCGATGGAGAAGACGGGCGCCAACGTCTCCGTCCTCTTCGTCCCGCCGGCCTTCGCCAAGGCCGCCGTCGTCGAGGCCATCGACGCCGAGATCCCGCTGGCCGTCGTCATCACCGAGGGCATCGCGGTGCACGACTCCGCCGCCTTCTGGGCGTACGCGACCGCCAAGGGCAACAAGACCCGGATCATCGGCCCGAACTGCCCGGGTCTGATCACCCCCGGCCAGTCCAACGCCGGCATCATCCCGGGCGACATCACCAAGCCCGGCCGCATCGGTCTCGTGTCCAAGTCCGGCACGCTGACCTACCAGATGATGTACGAGCTCCGTGACATCGGCTTCTCCTCGGCCGTCGGCATCGGTGGCGACCCGGTCATCGGCACCACGCACATCGACGCCCTCGAGGCGTTCGAGGCCGACCCCGACACCGACCTGATCGTCATGATCGGCGAGATCGGCGGTGACGCCGAGGAGCGTGCGGCGGACTTCATCGCGAAGAACGTCACCAAGCCGGTCGTCGGCTACGTCGCGGGCTTCACCGCCCCCGAGGGCAAGACCATGGGCCACGCCGGCGCCATCGTCTCCGGCTCCTCCGGCACCGCGCAGGCCAAGAAGGAGGCCCTCGAGGCCGCCGGCGTGAAGGTCGGCAAGACGCCGACCGAGACCGCCAAGCTGGCGCGCGAGATCCTGAGCGCCGCCCAGTAGGCGCACCTGCGCACAAGGGCGTGGCCCGCACCCCCCGGGGTGCGGGCCACGCCCTTTTCCCGTCGGTCCTTTTCAGTCGATCCGCGGGACGACCCGGGCCGGTCCGGCGTCCGGGTCGGCCCGGAGCTTCTCGTGGAGCAGCCGGCTCCGGTCGGTGAGCTGCTGGGGGCCGCTGAGCGGGGGTACGCCGGAGACGCTCTCGCCGGGCGCACGCGGGGGCTCGTAGTGCGTGGGCGCGGTCGAGGCCGTGTAGGCGGTCGCGGCGGCGATCACCGCGGTGAGGCTGAGGGTCGCACGCGTCCACTGCCGGGTCCGCCGCTCCCCGTGGCCGCGTACGGCCGAAGCCGGGCGGGGGTCGAGCACCACGGCCGGCCGCAGCGCGTCGAACAGGTCGCGCAGCAGCGCGGACTGCTCCTCGGGCGGTACGCCGGCCAGTTCCGGGATCCGGTGGGCGAGGTCGGCGTGTGCGTTGAGGAGGCGGTTCCCGGTCGCGGGCGTGCTGGCCTCGGTCTCGGCGGCGGTGTCGGGGAGGTCCAGGCCGACGCCGTCGTAGAGCAGGACCGTACGGCGGTGGATGGTCGGCAGGGCGAGCATCGCGTCGAGGAGGATCCGGTCGGCGGGCTCGGCGGGGGGCTTGTCCGGGTGGCGGTGGGCACGCCGGAAGCGGTGCCAGGGGGAGAGGGCGTACTCGTACGCGGCCGCGCGCACCCAGCCCACCGGGTCCGGATCGGCGGCCACGTCCGGCCACTGGGCCCAGGCCTGACGGAACGCCCGCTCCACGGATTCCAGGGCGAGGCGGCGACGGCCGGTGAGCAGGTAGGTCTGGCGGGCGAGTCCGGGGGCGGCGAGGGCGTACAGGGCGTCGAAGGCCTCGGCCGGGCCCCGGGGCCGCGGCGGTGCCGCTGCGGGGGGCTCGGCCGCGGCTTCCGTTTCGGCCTCCGCGGCGGGTGCGGGCTCGGCCATTGCGGTGGACTCCTCGGCGGGGGGCGCCGCTCCGGCCGGAGCCGTCGGCTCCGGCCGGGCGGCGGCCCGGGTTTCCTCGGGTGCGGTGGCGATCGCCCGTCGCGCGGGTCCGGGGTCAGCCCCGCCCGCCACCGCGGCCACCGCTGCCGCGGCGCCCCGGGGGGCGTCCGGACGGGGCGCGAGGCCGGCCAGGAAGTCCACGTACAGCTCGCGCTTGCGGCCGCGGGGGTGTGTGCGGCCCGATTCCCAGGAACGGACCGTGCTCGTGGTGACGCCCATGGCCGAAGCGACCTGTTCGGGCGTCAGCTCCGCGGCTTCGCGCAGTCTTCGGCGCTCTTTCGGTGCGGGCAGGCCCTCGACGCGTTGTGTCATGCCACACTCCCCGCGACCCGGCAGCCCTGGGCGAAAAAGTACATAAGCGTATATTGAGCGACACCACGGGCATTCGCCTGTTACCCGCTCATAGCGCGTGTCGTTGGCACCATGGCGGGGTGACCCAAGTGACCGAACGCGGGACTCCGTTGTCCGTGGCCCCGCGAGCCGCCGGGCGCCGCCGCTCTCCGGCGGCGGCCGCGTGCGTGGTGGGCGGCGCCGTGGCCGCCGGACTAGGGCTCGGCTTCCTCGCCGTGCTCGTCATCGTGCTGTGGATCAGCTCCCCCTATCCCGACAGCGGCCCCGGCGGGGCCCTGCACCTCGCCGCCGGGCTGTGGCTGCTCGCCCACGGCACCGAGCTGGTGCGGTACGAGACCCTCTCCGGCGTGCCCGCGCCCGTCGGAGTGACCCCCCTGCTGCTCGTCGCGCTGCCCGTGCTGCTCATGCGGCGGGCCGCCCGGCTGGGCAGCGGCTCCGACGAGGAGCGGGAGGAGGTGCTGCCCGCCAGCGCAGTCTTCTCGGCCGTGCTCTGCGGCTATCTGGCCGTCGGGGCGCTGGCCACGGTGTACGCGGCGGGCGGGCCCATGCCGGCCGACCCGATCAGCGCGGCCTGGCACGTCCCGCTGGTCGCCGTGCTCGCCGCGGCGGGCGGGGTGTGGGCGGTACGGGGCCGGCCGCTCGGGCCGCTGCCGGACTGGGTGCCGGCGGGTGTACGGAGGGCCTTCGCGCGCCCTCGGTACGCGCTGGCGCTGCGGGCCGGTGCGGGTGGGGCGCTCGTTCTGCTGGGGGGTGGGGCGCTGCTCGTCGGCGGCTCGCTCGCGTGGCACGGAGCGGAGGTCCAGGGGTCCTTCCTGGCGCTGACCGGGGTGTGGTCGGGGCGCTTCGCGGTGTTGCTGCTCGCGGTGGCGCTGATCCCGAACGCCATGGTCTGGGGGGCGGCGTATGCGCTCGGGCCCGGGTTCGCGCTGGGCGCCGGGGTGGCCGCCACCCCGCTCGGGTTCACGGGTTCGCCCGCGCTGCCCCGGTTCCCGCTGCTGGCGGCGCTCCCGCCGGAGGGGCCGGGGACACCGCTGACCTGGGCGGTCGCCGGGGTGCCGGTGGTGGCCGGGCTGGCGGTGGGCTGGTTCGCGGTGCGCCGGGCGAGGGAGGTCTCGTACGGGGAGACCGCGCTGACGGCGGCGCTGGGCGCGCTGGTGTGCGGGCTGGCCATGGCCGGGCTGGCGGCGGCGTCGGCCGGGCCGATGGGGTCGCGGGCGCTGGCCGAGTTCGGGCCGGTGTGGTGGGCGACGGGGGCGGCGGCCTTCGCGTGGACGCTGGTGCCGGCCGTGCCGGTGGCGGTGGCGGTGCATGCGTGGCGGAACCGGCCCGCCGGTGCCGCCGATGACGGCTGGCACGACAGTGGTGTGCGGGAGCTTCGATGGGCCGCGCTTCGCCATGCGGCGGGTGCGCTGGTGCCGGACATCGCCCCGGCGCCGCTGCCTCAGGCCCCGGCCGAAGCCCCGTCCCCGGCTGCGGCCCCGGTCCCGGCCCCGCCCCTGCCTTCGGCCCTGGCCCCGGCTCGGCCGCCCCGGCAGGTGACCGTCGTGCCCGGGCTCCGCCTGGACCTGCTCGCCCCGCAGCCGCCGGTGCCGCCGCTGCCGGTGGCCGGCGGGGCCCGGGTCCTGCCGCGCCGCAAGCCCCCGGCCTAGGGCCTGTCTGACGGGCGTCGCGAGGCCACGGACATCCGTCAGACACCCCCTAGCCCTGCGCGTCCATCGCCGGTGCGGCTCAAGGTCCGGGCTCCGCCCCAGGCCCTCCCCCAGACTCCGCCCGGGGGGACACCCGCGCCTCGATCTCCCCCGGCTACCGCTGGGAGGTGGCCCCCAGCGAGGCTGGCGGGTTACTGGCGGACCTTCAGGATGTCGCCCAGGACGTTGTCCGGGAGGAGGGTGTTGCACTGGAGTTCCGCCGTGTTCGTCAGGGCGTCGTCGCGGCAGACGTAGAAGTCCTTGTAGGTCAGCTGCACCGCGTACGAGCTCAGCGCCAGCAGGATCGCCAGTGAGGCCGTGACCAGGCCGCTCACCGCCGCCGTGCGCTGGGGGCGGGCCGCGTCGCCCAGGGCCGCCAGGCCGCCCGGCGCGTTCCGGCCGGCCTCGCCGGACTCCGGCTTCGCCGGCCGGCCCCGGAGGGCGCTGATGCCCCAGTACAGGGCGAGCGCCCCCAGCAGCAGGCCCACCGACGGGATGCCGAAGATCCCGAAGAAGAAGCCCCACATGCCGGCCAGCAGCGCGTAGCGGGCGCGGCGCTGGACCGGGTCCGTCGGGTCCCAGCGCGCGGGGCCGCCCCGGCCGCCGCCCTCCGGGTCCTTCCGGCCGGGGCCGTCGCCACCGCCGGGGCCGTCGCCGCCACCACGGCGCGGCTGCCACGGCTGGTCGGGCCGGCCTTCCGGGGGAGCCGCGAAGGGGTTGTCGTCGGTGGGGGAGTCGGGCTGGCGGCGGTCCGGCATCGGGTGTGTTTCTTCCCCTGTGTCATGGACGTCAGGGCGACGTCGCGGCGAAGGCCAGGTGGGTGAGGCCTGTGTGCGGCTTGTAGGCCAGACGCTACCGCCCGCCCGTCACCCCGTCCCCCGGGGGCCGTCCGGTGTGCCGGTATCGTTGCAGGCGGTCGGTGGCTTCGTATGGTTCCCCGTATATCGGTACCCCGAAGTTTCGTATGACCACACAAAGACGAACACCGCATTCCCGTGAGAAAGGGCCTCCCATGGCCGCCTCCCGCCTGGTCGTGCTGGTCTCCGGTTCCGGCACCAACCTCCAGGCCCTGCTCGACGCCATCGACGCCCACCCCGGCGGACCCGAGGGCTTCGGCGCCGAAGTCGTCGCCGTGGGGGCCGACCGCGAGAACATCGCCGGCCTGGAGCGGGCCGAGAAGGCCGGGATCCCCACCTTCGTCTGCCCGGTCAAGGCGTACGGCAGCCGTGCGGAGTGGGACACCGCCCTCACCGAGGCGACCGGGGCCCACGCCCCCGACCTCGTCGTGTCGGCCGGTTTCATGAAGATCGTGGGCAAGGAGTTCATCGACCGCTTCGGCGGCCGGTTCATCAACACCCACCCCGCCCTCCTCCCCGCCTTTCCCGGCGCCCACGGCGTACGGGACGCGCTCGCCTACGGCGCGAAGGTCACCGGCTGCACCGTCCACTTCGTGGACTCCGGCGTGGACACCGGTCCGATCATCGCCCAGGGTGTCGTCGAGATCCGGGACGAGGACGACGAAGCCGCTCTCCATGAGCGCATCAAGGAAGTCGAGCGCCAGCTGCTCGTCGATGTCGTGGGGCGCCTGGCCCGGCACGGCTACCACATTGAGGGACGAAAGGTAACAATCCAGTGACCGCCGTAGAGACCGCAGCGAGCAACGACCCGACCACGACCCAGCGGCCGATCCGGCGTGCGCTCATCAGCGTCTACGACAAGACCGGCCTGGAGGAGCTGGCCCGCGGGCTGCACGAGGCGGGCGTCGCGCTCGTCTCCACCGGCTCCACGGCCTCGAAGATCGCCGCGGCCGGGGTGCCGGTCACCAAGGTCGAGGAGCTCACCGGCTTCCCCGAGTGCCTGGACGGCCGCGTCAAGACGCTGCACCCGCGCGTGCACGCCGGGATCCTCGCCGACCTGCGCCTCGAGGACCACCGCAACCAGCTCGCCGAGCTGGGCGTGGAGCCCTTCGACCTGGTGGTCGTCAACCTCTACCCCTTCCTGGCCACCGTCCAGTCGGGTGCCACCCCGGACGAGTGCGTGGAGCAGATCGACATCGGCGGTCCGTCGATGGTCCGCGCCGCCGCCAAGAACCACCCGTCGGTCGCCGTCGTCACCAGCCCTGCCCGCTACGCCGACGTGATCGCGGCCGCCCAGGGCGGCGGCTTCGACCTCACCGCGCGCAAGCGGCTGGCGGCCGAGGCCTTCCAGCACACCGCCGCCTACGACGTGGCCGTGGCCTCCTGGTTCACGAACGCGTACGCCCCGGAGCCCGAGGCCGTGCTGCCCGAGTTCCTGGCCGGCGCCTGGGAGCGCAAGTCGACCCTGCGCTACGGGGAGAACCCGCACCAGGCCGCCGCGCTCTACACGGACGGCCAGCCCGGCGGGCTCGCCAACGCCGAGCAGCTGCACGGCAAGGAGATGTCCTTCAACAACTACGTGGACACCGAGGCCGCCCGCCGGGCCGCCTACGACCACGAAGAGCCCTGCGTCGCGATCATCAAGCACGCCAACCCGTGCGGCATCGCCGTGGACACCGACGTGGCCGCCGCCCACCGCAAGGCGCACGCCTGCGACCCGCTGTCGGCCTTCGGCGGTGTCATCGCGGTCAACCGCCCGGTGACCGTCGAGCTCGCCGAGCAGGTGGCCGAGATCTTCACCGAGGTCATCGCGGCCCCCGCCTACGAGGACGGCGCCGTCGAGATCCTCGCCCGGAAGAAGAACATCCGCGTCCTGAAGGTGGACGGCACCCCGCACCAGCCGGGCGACCTCAAGCCGATCTCCGGCGGCGCACTGCTCCAGCAGTCGGACCTCTTCCAGGCCGAGGGCGACGACCCGGCCAACTGGACCCTCGCCACCGGCGACGCCCTCTCCGCCGAGGAGCTCGCCGGGCTCGCCTTCGCGTGGAAGGCCTGCCGGGCCGTCAAGTCCAACGCCATCCTGCTCGCCAAGGACGGCGCCTCCGTCGGTGTCGGCATGGGCCAGGTCAACCGCGTCGACTCGGCGAAGCTCGCCGTCGAGCGGGCGGGCGCCGAGCGCGCGCAGGGCTCGTACGCCGCCTCCGACGCCTTCTTCCCCTTCCCCGACGGGCTGGAGATCCTCACGGCCGCCGGCATCAAGGCCGTCGTCCAGCCGGGCGGTTCGGTCCGTGACGAGCAGGTCGTCGAGGCCGCGGAGAAGGCGGGCGTGACGATGTACTTCACCGGGACCCGGCACTTCTTCCACTGAGCCCGCCCCGACACGGCGAAGGCCGCGACCCGCACTGCGGGTCGCGGCCTTCGCCGTGTGCGGACCGCGAGGATCAGAAGCGCGGACGCTTGAACCAGGCGGCACCGGGCGCGGTGACCATGGCGGCGAGGATCAGGCCGCCGATGGCCAGGCTGATGACGCCGGCCGCGGGGCCGCCGCCCTCGGAGGCGCTGCTGGTGAAGTTGGCGAGGCCGCCCAGGATGGACAGTGCGGCGTAGACGATCGTCGTGATGCGCACGCCGTTGCCGCCCTTGGCGAACTTGGCGCCGAGGACGATGGCCAGCACGCCGAGGGCCAGGACGAAGAGGCCGAGGGCGATCACGACGCCGCCGACCACGTCACCGGCCGCGCCGCTGTCCGTGGTGGACAGCGCGGCGCCGCCGAGGAGCGCGATGAGGCCGACGATGAGCTGGAGACCGCCCACGACGAAGAGCAGGACGCGCGCGGTCTTCACCAGACCCGGCATCTGCGCGGGCGCGCCCGGGTAGCCGCCGGGGCCGCCGGGGTAGGCCGGGTAGCCCTGGGGGGCCTGCTGCTGCGGGTAGGCGTAGCCGCCCTGCGGCGGGACGCCCTGGGGTGCCTGCTGCGGGTAGCCGTAGCCGGGCTGGCCCTGCGGGGCCGGGGGCTGCTGCTGGCCGTACGGGTTGTTCGGGTCGCCGAAGCTCATCTGGGGTGTTCCTCCGTGGAAGTGCGGGGACGCACGGCACGCACGGAGGAAAGAGGAAAGCTGTGTTCTACGGTCCGCCCCCCGGCACTGCCCGCGGCACTCTTTTCCGGTCATCGTCGTCCGACCGGGCCGGACTTGTCCAGCCGGGCGCTGTGGGGCCGCGGACTTGTTGTGCAAGTGCAATCAACCCCGCTAACCCCGAGGGTCCGCGAGCGCCTTGACTGGAACCGGGGGCACTCCATCCGGGAGGATGGGCACATGACCGCCCAGATTCTCGATGGCAAGGCCACCGCCGCCGCGATCAAGTCCGAATTGACCGCCCGTGTGGCGGCCCTGAAGGCACGGGGTATCACCCCCGGCCTCGGCACCCTGCTGGTCGGTGACGACCCGGGCAGCCGCTGGTACGTCAACGGCAAGCACAAGGACTGTGCCGAGGTCGGCATCGCCTCCATCCAGCGCGAACTTCCCGCGACGGCCTCCCAGGAGGACATCGAGGCGGTCGTACGGGAACTCAACGCCAATCCGGAATGCACCGGCTACATCGTCCAACTCCCGCTCCCCAAGGGCATCGACACCAACCGGGTCCTGGAGCTGATGGACCCGCTGAAGGACGCCGACGGCCTGCACCCCATGTCGCTGGGCCGGCTGGTGCTGAACGAGCCCGGACCGCTGCCCTGCACCCCGTACGGGATCGTCGAACTCCTGCGCCACCACGGCGTCGGCATCAACGGCGCGCACGTCGTCGTCCTCGGACGGGGCATCACCGTCGGGCGCTCGATCGGCCTGCTGCTCACCCGCAAGTCCGAGAACGCCACCGTGACGCTCTGCCACACCGGTACCCGCGACCTCTCCGGGCTGCTGCGCCAGGCGGACATCGTCGTCGCCGCGGCCGGCGTCCCGCACCTGGTCAAGCCGGAGGACGTGAAGCCGGGCGCGGCCGTGCTCGACGTGGGCGTCAGCCGCGACGAGAACGGCAAGATCGTCGGCGACGTCCACCCCGGAGTCGCCAAGGTGGCGGCCTGGATCTCCCCGAACCCGGGCGGCGTCGGCCCGATGACGCGGGCCCAGCTGCTCGTCAACGTCGTCGAGGCCGCGGAACGGAACGCCAGTGCGGGCTGAGCGGGACGAAGAGCGTGCGGCGTCCGCCGCCGAAGGCTCCCGGTCCCGGCGCTTCCCCCCGGTCACCCGCGACACCGCGCGCCCCGAGGGCAGCGGCCGGGCCGTGCCCGGGGCCGTGTCCACGCCCGCCCGCCAGTGGCCGATGCTCAGCGTGCTCACCGCGACCGCGGCCGGGCTGCTGGCCACGGCGATGGGGCATCCGCGGATCGGCTGCCTGGTGATCGGCGTGGCCCTGATCGCGGCCGGGGCGCTGCGGCGCGTACTGCCCTCGGTGGGGATGCTCGCGGTGCGCTCCCGTTTCACGGACATGGTCACGTACGGGCTGCTGGGTGTGGCGATCACGCTGCTGGCGCTGGTCATGGAGCCCAAGCCGTGGCTGAACGTCCCGTTCCTGGAGACGGCGGTCCGCTTCACCGTCCGCTGACCGCGCCGCACGGCGCTGCCGGAGCCGAATGGGCCCCCGGGGCTCCGGCGGCGCCAGGGTCCGATAGCCTGACCGCGGATGTCTCTTCACGTCAAGATTTACTGGGAAGCGGCGTCCTCCAGCACATGGGGCGGGGACGCCCCACCGCCAGCTGTCTAACGGAGAAGGCCATGACCCGCACTCCCGTGAATGTCACCGTCACCGGCGCCGCCGGCCAGATCGGCTACGCGCTGCTCTTCCGCATCGCCTCCGGCCACCTGCTCGGCGCGGACGTGCCGGTCAAGCTCCGTCTTCTGGAGATCCCCCAGGGCATGAAGGCCGCTGAGGGCACCGCCATGGAGCTCGACGACTGCGCCTTCCCGCTGCTCAAGGGCATCGACATCTTCGACGACCCGAACCAGGGCTTCGAGGGCGCCAACGTCGCGCTGCTCGTCGGCGCCCGCCCGCGCACCAAGGGCATGGAGCGCGGCGACCTGCTCTCCGCCAACGGCGGCATCTTCAAGCCCCAGGGCAAGGCCATCAACGACCACGCCGCGGACGACATCAAGGTCCTGGTCGTGGGCAACCCGGCCAACACCAACGCGCTCATCGCGCAGGCCGCCGCCCCGGACGTACCGGCCGAGCGCTTCACCGCGATGACCCGCCTGGACCACAACCGCGCGATCTCGCAGCTCGCGCAGAAGACCGGCGCCGCCGTCTCCGACATCAAGCGCCTCACCATCTGGGGCAACCACTCGGCGACCCAGTACCCGGACATCTTCCACGCGGAGATCGCCGGCAAGAACGCCGCCGAGGTCGTCAGCGACGAGCTGTGGCTCGCCGAGACCTTCATCCCGACCGTCGCCAAGCGCGGCGCCGCGATCATCGAGGCCCGTGGCGCGTCCTCCGCCGCCTCGGCCGCGAACGCCGCCATCGACCACGTGCACACCTGGGTCAACGGCACCGCCGCGGGCGACTGGACCTCCATGGGCATCCCGTCGGACGGTTCCTACGGCGTCCCGGAGGGCATCATCTCCTCGTTCCCCGTCACCACCAAGGACGGCAAGTACGAGATCGTCCAGGGCCTGGACGTCAACGAGTTCTCCCGCGCCCGCATCGACGCCTCCGTCGCGGAGCTCGTCGAGGAGCGCGACGCGGTCCGCGAGCTCGGCCTCATCTGATCGCGGATCCACCCCTGCGGAAGCCCGAAAGGCCCCGCCGACTGTCGGTGCTTTCTAGGGGTCGTCGCAACACGTGGTCATGTTGATCAGGCCGCGAGCAGTTTATGCAGGCGCTCGGCTGGGGTTTCCCAGTCGAGCGTTTTGCGTGGGCGGCCGTTGAGCTGGGCGGCGACGGCGTCGAGGTGTTCCCGGTCGTGGACGGACAGGTCGGTGCCCTTGGGGAAGTACTGCCGCAGCAGGCCGTTGGTGTTCTCGTTCGAGCCGCGCTGCCAGGGACTGGCCGGATCGCAGAAGTAGACCGGAACGTCGGTGGCGACGGTGAACTCGTGATGGCGGCCCATCTCCGAACCCTGGTCCCAGGTCAGGGACCGTTTCAGGTGGGCAGGCAGGAGCTGGACGGTCTCCTGCAGTGCGTCGCGGACCTGCTCGGCGCTCCGGCCGTCCGGCAGGTGCACGAGCATCACGTATCGGGTGGCCCGCTCGACCAGGGTTCCGATCGCGGACCCGTTGTCCTTGCCGATGATCAAGTCGCCTTCCCAGTGGCCGGGGACCGCACGGTCTTCCGCCTCGGCGGGACGCTCGCTGATCATGACCATGGGCTCGGCGAAGCGGGGCCGTCGCTGCTGGGCCTGGCGGTGGGGCTTGCGGCGGGCCCGTCCGGTCCGCAGTGCTCCGGCGAGCTCCCTGCGCAGTTCCCCGCGTCCTTGGACGTAGAGGGCCTGGTAGACGGTTTCGTGGACCACGTGCATCTCCGGCCGGTCGGGGAACTGTGCCCGCAGAGCCTGGCAGATCTGCTCCGGGCTCCACAGCTCGTCCAGGCCGGCCTGGACCGCGGCTCTCAGCTCGGGGTTCTGGCTGATCTTGCGCGGCTTGGGCCGTGGCCGGCGGTCATCGGCCCGGGCCTGCGCCGCGAAGGGCCGGTACTGCCCGTTCCCCGGGTGCCGGTTGCGGCGAAGCTCCCGGCTGACCGTGGACGGGCTGCGGCCCAGCTCGGCCGCGATCGCCCGGATCGTGGCCTTCTCCCGCAGCCGGTCTGCGATGTGGATCCGGTCGGCCTCACACAGATACCGCGACGACGCGGAAGGCGGCACCACCGGACGAACCGGTGGTGCCGCCTTGTGCCGGCCCGACGGGTTGCGGCCGTTACGCCACCGCTTGCCCGTGCGCAGGTTGATCCCGACTCGTCTGCAGGCTTCGGAACTGCTCAGGCCCTGGTCCATGAGCCGGAAGTATTCCTCCCGCTCACGGACCAGCTTCCGACGGCCTTGGGCCACCGTCCGCACCTCGCGGATCTCGAACTCCATCGCACCCCTTGAGCTGGGGTGTTGCGACGACTTCTAGAACCCAAGCAGCGCGCCGGGGCCTTTTGGCGTGATCCGCCCTGTCCGGGCACCGCCCGGCCCCGTACGGTTTCCTCCCACACCTGAGGGGGGACCCGGTGAGTGGCAGCGATCCGGACGGCAGAACGCCCGTCCACCCGTCGCAGACGGAGGCCGGACGGCTCCTGTGCGCCGGCGTCTACCTCGACACGGCCTACCGCGACCGGGTGATCGACGAGCTGTACGTCCACGAGGAGCGCTTCGTCGCGCCCTCCTACGGCTTCGACGCTGCCCGCGTCCTCGCCCACGCCCTGCGCGCCCGGCGCGTCGAGCTCGCCTGGGCGGCGGCGGTGACGGCGGTCTGGGCCCTCGGCCTGCTGCTGCTCCAGACCTTCATCGTCTTCCTGATCGTCCCGGCGCTCCTGCTCGGCGGCGCCGGCCGGATCAGACGCCGCCGCGAGCGGACCGGCCGCGGCAGCCGGATCGTCGAGTACGTCCTGCGCGGGTACGCCCTCTGGATGCTCGGCAACGTCCTGTGGGGCGTGGCCGCCGGATTCGCCGACGACCGCATGCCGCCGCTGCGCTTCGGGGACACGGACTGGTTCTTCCCGTTCCTCGGCGAGATCGTCGTCAAGAACCCGTTCGGCTTCTTCCTGGAGTGGCCGAGGCTGGGGCGGATCCACGGCGAGGCCTACTCGTGGGTCGCCGTACTCGTCTTCCTCCTGCTCACGACCGTCGCCGGGCTCCAGCGGGGCCACTTCGCCCGGCTCCTGAACGGCTCGCTGGACCGGGAGGGCTACGCCGCCGGGGCGGGCGACCTGGTGGTGACGGGCCGGCGCTTCGGGCGGGCCCGCGCACGGATCCAGCGGATCCAGTACGCGCCCCTGGTCCTGTACGACGTGGGCAACCCGTTCTGCGGGTCGGGCCGGGCCCACCGGCCGTGGCAGCTGACGGTCGAACTGCGCCCGCGCGGCGACGGCGAGGCGGAGGAGCTGGACAACGCGCAGATCGTGGACCGGATCCGGCCACAGCTGGAGGCCCTGCGCGTCCCGTCGCCGCACGGATCGCCGGAGGCGGAGGCATCCGTACTGGACCGGCTGCGCGAACTGGTCATCGACGAGTGCGTGTTCCTGCCGGCCGAGGGGCTGCCCGACGCCGACGCCCTGGACCTGTCGGACGAGGCGTTCGCCGAGCACCGCGCCGCCGCCATCGAGGAGGGCGGCGAGCGCCGACGGCACTTCCTGCGGGTGCGGATCGGCGGCTGGGACGAGAACCTCGTGGTCACCGTCTTCATCCGCGTGCACACGCAGGGCGGCATGCTGATGCTGGAGGTCGCGCCGCACGTGCTGCTGCCCGTCCGGCCGGACTTCCAGCGGGCCGACGACACCGTCCGGCGCCAGCAGCTCAACACCGCCTTCGCCAAGGTGGTCTGGGCGGTCGCGAACGGTGCGGGCGCCCTCGGCCCGGCGCTGCTCGCCCTGGTGCGCGCGGTCCGCATCCCGTGGCGGATGGCCACCGCGGGCCACGGCGTGGCCATCCCGGCCGGACCGGCCGTCTCCGTGCGCGAACTGGCCTCGCAGACCGACGCCTCGCTGTTCCAGCTGATGGACCTGGACCGGTACCTGAAGACCGTTCAGGAGCGGATCGTCGGCGGGGTGGCCGTGGCCCTGCACGAGGCGGGCTGGCGCACCAGGGAGTTCGCGGAGCGGGCCGTCAACGTGGCGGAGGGGGCGGTCTTCATCCAATCGGTGAACAACAGCGCCTTCGGCGTGGGCGGAGTGAGCCACAACAGCGTCACCGGCCGCCAGGACCCCGACAAGGGCAGGGAGAAGAAGGGGAGAAGCGGTGGCGACGAACGGTGGTAGCGGCGCGGAGCAGTCCGCGGTACGGATCGGCGAGGTCCACGGCAGCAGCTTCAGCATCGGCGGCGCCCACAACACCAACACCGTCCATCAGGGCGGCGGCGGTGCGGGGGCCGGCGGGCCGACGGGTGCGGGTGCCGAGGAACTGCTGGAGGCCGTACGCGAGCTCCGCGCGGCCCTCGTACGGCTGCCCCGCAGCCCGGAACGGGCGGAGCTCGACGGCGAACTGGACGAGGTCGCGGGCGAGCTGGAGGAGGCCGGGGAGGTACGGGCGGGCCTGCCGGCCCGGCTGCGCGGGGCGCTGGAGAGATGGGCCCCGCTGGTGGACTCGGTGAGCGCGGCCACCGCCCTGGCCGCCCTGCTGACCTCACTGGGCGGCTGACGGTGGCCACGGGGGAGGGCGGGATCCGCTGGAACCCGCGCTCGCAGCGCTGGGAGCGGGTCCCGGCCGCGGGCCCGGAGCCGGGCGCCGGTCCGGAGCCGGGCGGGCCTGCGGCCCCGGATGCGGACCGAGGCGGGCGGCCGGCCGCGGTCGCGGAGCCCGGTGCGTCCTCGGCCCCGCGTACGCCCGCGGACCCGCCCCCGGCGGAGACCGCGACGGACCCGGCCCCGGCACCCGCTCCGCCGTCGACCGGGCCGCGGGCTCCGGAGCCGGGCCTGGACCCCTATGCGTACCCGCCGGGTCCCCGGCCCCCGCACCCGTACGCGTACCCGCCGGGTTCCCCGGCGTCCGCGCGTCGGCGGCGGGTCCTGGCCGTGGCGGGCGTGGCGCTCGGGGTGGCGGTCCTGGGCGCCGCCGCCGTGACCGGGTGGCTGTACCTGGACGACAAGGGCTCCGGCTCCTCCGGCCCTGTGCCGCGGCCCGGATCCACGCGGGTGCACGACACGGTGGCCGGCTTCTCGGTCGGGATTCCCGAGGGCTGGCAGGCCAGCGCCGGCGAGGGCGCGTACGGGACCGTCTACCGCCCCGCCGGGGGAGACCGCAGTGCGGGGATCCAGATCGTCCGGGCCACCGAGGACACCCTGAGCGCCTGCGAGGTCCTGCGGAACACCACGGCGGAACTGAGCAAGTACCCCGGCTACCGGGAGATCTCCAGGGAGGCCGTGGGCGGCGAGGGCTGCGAGCAGGTCTACGCGTTCGACGACCCCGCCACGGCCGAGCCCGCCGCGCACGCCATCGTCCGGCTCGTCGTGGCCGCCGACGACACCCGGTGGGTGGTCCTGGCCTTCGGCCCCGACACGGACGTCCCGCTCGTGCGCGAGCACCTCACCACGGCCGTCGAGTCCTTCCGGGTGGACTGACCGTCGGGTCAGCTCTTGTACATGCCCGGCGTGTAGTGCCCCGGCACCATCCGCGTGGTGACGCCGAAGCGGTTCCAGACGTTGATCGTCGCGATGACCGAGATCAGCTGGGCCAGCTCGCGCTCCTCGAAGTGCTTGGCGGCCTTCTCGTAGACCTCGTCCGGTACGAATCCGTCGGTCAGCACCGTCACCGCCTCGGTGAGCTCGATCGCGGCGAGCTCCTTCTCGGTGTAGAAGTGCCGGGACTCCTCCCACGCGCCCAGCTGGACGATCCGCTCGACGCTCTCACCGGCCGCGATGGCGTCCTTGGTGTGCATGTCGAGACAGAACGCGCAGTGGTTGACCTGCGAGGCTCTGATCTTGACGAGTTCGACGAGGGCCGGGTCCAGGCCCTTCTTCGCGGCGATCTCCAGACCCAGGACCGCCTTGTAGACCTCCGGGGCGAGCTTCGCCATGTGCAGGCGGGGGGTGTGCTCGGGGGCGTTCTGCGTGTTCGTCATGGCATCCACCCTAGGCCGCAGGCGGCCCGCGACTATGGTCCACACACATGAAGGAATCGTGGGCCACTTTCGGTGCCGACCTGCACCTCGACCTCTCCGCGGGACGCGGCCTGCGGGCCGGGCTGACCGAGGCGCTGCGCGAGGCCGCCCGCAGCGGGCGGCTGGCGGCCGGGACCCGGCTGCCGTCCTCCCGTTCGCTCGCCGCCGACCTCGGGATCGCCCGGAACACGGTCGCGGAGGCCTACGCCGAGCTCGTCGCCGAGGGCTGGCTGACGGCCCGCCAGGGGTCCGGCACCCGGGTCGCGGAGCGGGCCAGGCCGCGCCGGGCCGCGGCGGCCGTCCCCGTACGGCGTACCGCGCGCCCGGGGCTCGCGTACAGCCTGATGCCCGGCTCCCCGGACCTGAGCGGCTTCCCGCGGGCGGCCTGGCTGTCGGCGGCCTGCCGGGCGCTGGCCGCCGCGCCGAACGAGGCCTTCGGCTACGGGACAGACGGCCGCGGCCGCCCCGAGCTGCGGGAGGCGCTGACCGGGTACCTGGCGAGGGCGCGCGGGGTGTACGCGGACCCGGACCGGATCGTGCTGTGCGCCGGCTTCGGACACGGGCTGAGCCTGCTGGCCCGGGTGCTGCGGGCGCGGCGGGTGCGCGAGATGGCGGTGGAGGGGTACGGCCTCGACATCCACCGCGACCTGCTCACGCGGGCGGGCCTGCGGACCCGGCCGCTGGGGGTGGACGGGGACGGGGCGCGCACGGGGGAGCTGACGGCCGGAGCCGGAGCCGTCCTGCTGACCCCCGCGCACCAGTTCCCGACGGGGGCCGCCCTGACCCCGGCCCGACGGGCGGCGGCGGTGGACTGGGCCCGGACCACCGGCGGGCTGATCCTGGAGGACGACTACGACGGCGAGTTCCGCTACGACCGCCAGCCGGTGGGCGCCCTGCAAGGACTGGACCCGGACCGGGTGGTGTACCTCGGCACGGCCAGCAAGTCGCTGGCGCCGGGGCTCCGGATGGGCTGGATGGTGGTCCCGCCGGGCCTGCTGGACGAGGTCATGGCCGCCAAGGGGGCGGGCGACCGGCCCTCCAGCGCACTGGACCAGCTCACGCTGGCGGAGTTCATCACCTCGGGGGCGTACGACCGCCACGTGCGCGGCATGCGCCTGCGCTACCGGCGCCGCCGCGACGAGCTCGCCCTGGCCGTCGGCGACCGGGTCGGCGTATCGGGGATCGCGGCGGGCCTGCACGCGGTGCTGGACCTCCCGGCGGGGACGGAGCGCTCGGTGCTCCAGTCGGCGGCCTGGCAGGACCTCGCCCTACAGGGCCTGTCCGCCTTCCGCCACCCGGAGGCGGCCTTCCCGCCGCGCGACGCCCTGGTGGTGGGCTACGGCACCCCGCCGGACAGCGCCTGGACCCCGACCCTGGCGGCGCTCTCGGCGGCGCTGCCGTAGCGGGCGGGGCCGTAGCGGGGGAGACCGTAGCGGGTGCCCGGAGGGCGCGGCGGCGCCGGCCGTCACCGCACGGGAGCGGCCGGCGTTTCCGGGGGCTCCCCGAAGCGGGCCAGGGCCAGTGCTCCGGCGACGGCCACCGTGAAGCCGAGGACGGCCAGCCAGGTCAGGCCTTCGCGGGTGCGGTCGCCGAGCCAGGCGACGCCGACCACCGCCGGGCCGATGGTCTCGCCCAGGACCATTCCGGCCGTCGCCGCCGTCACCGAGCCGCGGGCCAGCGCCGAGGTGAGGAGGAGGAAGGCCGCGCCGCCGCCCAGCAGGAGGGCGTACAGGGCGGGGTTGCCCAGGTCCCACACGGAGTCGATGAGGCGGACCGCGACCTCGACGACGCCGAAGCCCGTGCCCGCCGCCAGGCCGAGGACCAGGGCCCGCGGCCCGTCGGGCAGCCGGCCCGCCACCGCGCCGACCAGCAGGATCAGCACCGCCACGGCCAGCAGACCCAGTTTCAGGGCGAGCGACCCGGTCCCCGTGCCCTCCGCCCCGGAGGCCAGCCCCAGCATCAGCAGCCCCGTGCACACCACCGCCACCGCGCCCCACTCCGTGCGCGACAGCCGGACCTTCAGCAGCCGGGCCGCGACCACCGCCGTCACCGCGAGGCTCGCGGCCAGTGCGGCCCCGACCGCGTAGATGGGGAGGTGGCGCAGCGCGATGATCTGGAGCACGAAGCCCACCGCGTCCAGCCCCAGACCGGCGAGGTACCGCCACTGCCGGACCGCCCGCAGCAGCAGTGCGGCGTCCACCCCGGACCCCGTCCCGGGCTCCGCCGCCCGCGCCGCGACGGCCTGCAGAACGGACGCCGTACCGAAACAGACCGCCGCACCGAGCGCGCAAATCATCCCAATGAGCACGAACTGACTCTAGGTCACGGATCTGAGGACGGCCGGATTCCATCGGCCGGGGGCTCGCCTCTAGTCTGTCGGGAGCACGCCAGGACATAGGGGGAGCAGCAGGTATGGACACCAGCAGCACCAACAAGCGCCGTATGCGCTCGGGCGCCGTCGCGCTCGGCGGAATGGGCCTGCTCGCGGCCACGCTCGTGGCCTGCGGCAGCAGCGGCGAGCCGGACAAGCGCTGCGCGTCCCGCTCCACGCTGAACCACCTGAACAACAAGGACTGCAAGAGCGGCGGAACCGGCTCGTACTACTACGGCGGCACCGTCGCGAACGGCAAGGTCACCGGCGGCAGCTTCGACAAGTCCGCCGTCACCCGCGGCGGCATCGGCGGGCACTCCAGCTCCGGCTCCAGCGGCGGCTGAGGAAACCGGAACCCATGCAGCGGCACACCATCGAGCCCCGCCCCGACTGGCAGAAGACCGTCGAGGAGCAGGGGCTGATCTACCCCCTGACCCGGTACCCGGACGACTCCCTGCGTCCCTACTGGGACGAGAGCGCGTACTACTCCTTCTCGCTCCCCGAGGTCGAGGCGCTGGAGAACGTGGTGGAGGAGCTGCACGCCATGTGCCTGGCCGCGGCCGCGCACATCGTCGAGCACGACCGCTTCGCGGACCTCGGCATCACCGACCCCAAGCTGGCCGCGCTGATCGCCGAGTCCTGGCGCCGCCGCGCCGAACAGCCCTCCCTCTACGGCCGTTTCGACCTGCGCTACGACGGCACCGGCAGCCCGGCCAAGATGCTGGAGTACAACGCCGACACCCCGACCTCGCTGGTGGAGGCGGCCAGTCCGCAGTGGTTCTGGATGGAGGAGCGGTTCCCCGGCGCCGACCAGTGGAACTCGCTCCACGAACGCCTCGTCGACGCCTGGCGCCGGCAGGCCGAGCTGCTGCCGCCCGGCCCGCTGCACTTCGCGCACTCCGAGACCGACGAGCTCGGCGAGGACCTGATGACGGTCGCCTACCTCCAGGAGACCGCCGAGCAGGCCGGTCTCGACACCCAGGCGCTGTCCGTCGAGCAGATCGGCTGGGACAGCCTGTCCGGCCGTTTCGTGGACGAGAAGCTCCGCTTCATCCGCAGCTGCTTCAAGCTCTACCCGTGGGAGTGGCTGGCCACGGACCAGTTCGGCCCCCAGGTGCTGGGCACCTACGACCACGGCGGCGGCTCCGGCACCACCTGCTGGATCGAGCCGCTGTGGAAGATGCTGCTGTCCAACAAGGCGCTGCTCGCGATCCTGTGGGAGCTCTTCCCCGAGCACCCGAACCTGCTGCCCGCCTACCTCGACGGCCCGCACGAGCTGGCCGAGGAGGGCGGCTACGTCGCCAAGCCGCTGCTCGGCCGGGAGGGCGCCGGAGTCACCCTGCACGAACCGGGCGGCGAGCCGTTCACGGCGCGGGACGACGAGAAGTACTGCTTCCAGGGCCTGGCCCCGCTGCCCGACTTCGACGGCAACCGGGTGGTGCTCGGCGCATGGGTCGTCGAGGACGAGGCGGCGGGGCTCGGCATCCGCGAATCGGCAGGGCCGGTCACGGACGAGTACGCCCGCTTCCTGCCCCACGTCATCCTCTAGGGGTCCGGCCGCTACGCGGACAGGACCGCGCGGAGCTGCTCCAGACCCCAGTCCAGGTCCTCCTTGCCGATCACCAGCGGCGGGGCGATCCGGATGGTGGACCCGTGGGTGTCCTTCACCAGGACGCGCCGCTCCATCAGCTTCTCGGAGATCTCCCGGCCGGTCCCGCGCGAGGGGTCGATGTCCACGCCCGCCCACAGCCCCCGCCCCCGTACGGCGGTCACCGCGCCCCCGCCGACCAGCAGGTTCAGCTCCCGGTGCAGGTGGTCGCCGAGCTCGGTGGCGCGCTGCTGGTACTCGCCGGTCTTCAGCATCGCGACGACCTCCAGGCCGACGGCGCAGGCCAGCGGGTTGCCGCCGAAGGTCGACCCGTGCTCGCCCGGCCGGAACACGCCGAGCACGTCCCGGTCCGCGACCACGGCCGAGACGGGCACCACCCCGCCGCCGAGCGCCTTGCCCAGGATGTACACGTCGGGGACGACCTCCTCGTGGTCGCAGGCGAAGGTCCGGCCGGTGCGGCCCAGCCCGGACTGGATCTCGTCCGCCATGAACAGGACGTTCCGCTCGCGCGTGAGCTCCCGTACGCCGCTCAGGTACCCGGCGGGCGGCACCAGCACCCCCGCCTCGCCCTGGACCGGCTCCAGCAGGACGGCGACGGTGTTCTCGGTGACGGCGTGGGCCAGCGCGGTGAGGTCCCCGTAGGGGACGATCTCGAAGCCCGGCGTGTACGGGCCGAAGTGGTCGCGCGCCTCGTGGTCCGTGGAGAAGGAGACGATCGTCGTCGTACGGCCGTGGAAGTTGTCGGCGGCGACCACGATCTTGGCGTGGCCGTCCGGCACCCCCTTGACCTCGTACCCCCACTTGCGGGCCGTCTTCACGGCGGTCTCCACGGCTTCCGCGCCCGTGTTCATGGGCAGCACCATGTCCTTGCCGCACAGCGAGGCGAGTTCGGTGCAGAAGTCGGCGAAGCGGTCGTGGAAGAAGGCGCGCGAGGTGAGCGTGACGCGGTCCAGCTGGGCGCGGGCGGCGTCGAGCAGGCGGCGGTTGCCGTGCCCGAAGTTCAGCGCCGAGTAGCCGGCGAGCATGTCCAGATACCGGCGGCCCTCCACGTCGGTCATCCACGCGCCGTCCGCGGTCGCGACGACGACGGGCAGCGGGTGGTAGTTGTGCGCGCTGTGCGCGTCGGCGGAGCGGATGGCATCAGCAGTTGTCGACACGGGGTCTCCGATCGTCCGTCAGGCCTGTGACGAGGGTGGCGTCACTTTCCATCCTCGCTCGCCGAGGGGACGGAGAAACCTTTCTCGTGGCGCGCCCGCTAAGGTGGGCGGTACGCACGGCGACTGGCGTACGGAGAACGGACTCCGGGGGAGTCGTGCGCGCTCGACCGCTGACAGGGCCGCTCGCCTGGGCCTCGCGGGGTACCGATCACATCGACCCCGGAGGAGCCCGCCATGTCCGCGAGCCGCCATCCCGCCCTTTTCGCGACCGACCCCGAACTGGCCTCGTTCGTCGCGGCGGAGGAAACGCTGCAGGCCGAGACCCTGCGCCTGATCCCCAGCGAGAACTACGTGTCCGCCGCCGTCCTCGAGGCGTCCGGCACGGTGCTGCAGAACAAGTACAGCGAGGGCTACCCGGGCCGCCGCTACTACGAGGGCCAGCAGAACATCGACCGGGTCGAGGCGCTGGCCGTCGAGCGGGCGAAGGGCCTGTTCGGGGTGGACCACGCCAACGTCCAGCCGTACTCCGGCTCGCCCGCGAACCTGGCCGTCTACCTGGCCTTCGCGAAGCCGGGCGACACGGTGATGGGCATGGCCCTGCCGATGGGCGGGCACCTGACGCACGGCTGGGGGGTCTCGGCGACGGGCTCCTGGTTCCGGGGCGTGCAGTACGGCGTACGCGCCGACACCGGCCTGATCGACTACGACGCGGTGCGCGACCTCGCCCTCGCCGAGCGACCGAAGATCATCTTCTGTGGCGGTACGGCCCTTCCGCGCACGATCGACTTCGCGGCGTTCGCCTCGATCGCCGAGGAGGCGGGCTCGGTCCTCGTCGCGGACGTGGCCCACATCGCGGGCCTGATCGCGGGCGGGGCGCACCCGTCCCCGGCGGGGCACGTGGACGTGATCTCCACGACCACGCACAAGACGCTGCGGGGGCCGCGCGGGGCGATGCTGATGTGCCGCGAGGAGCACGCGAAGGCCATCGACAAGGCGGTGTTCCCGGGGCTGCAGGGCGGGCCGCACAACCAGACGACGGCCGGTATCGCGGTGGCGCTGCACGAGGCGGCGCAGCCGGCCTTCACCGCGTACGCGCACGCGGTGGTGGCCAACGCCAAGGCCCTGGCCGAGGCCCTGCTGGCGCGGGGCTTCGACCTGGTGTCGGGCGGTACGGACAACCACCTGATCCTGATCGACCTCACCTCGCGGGGCGTGCCCGGGAAGGTGGCGGCCAAGGCGCTCGACCGCGCGGGGATCGTGGTGAACTACAACACGGTGCCGTTCGACCCGCGCAAGCCGTTCGACCCGTCGGGGATCCGGATCGGGACGCCGTCGCTGACGTCGCGCGGGCTCGGTGCCGGGCACATGGCGCAGGTCGCGGAGTGGATCGCGCGGGTGGTCGACGCGGCGGGCAAGGCGGACGAGGCCGCGCTGGGCGCGGTGCGCGCCGAGGTCGCGAACCTGATGGCGGCCCACCCGGCCCCGGGCCTCCCGCTGTCCTGACGCCCGAGGTGCGGGGACCGGGGCTCCGCCCGCGGTCCCCGCACCTCCCCCGCCGGGGAAAGCGGTCGCTTGGCCGGGGCGGGATCCGGACGGAGCGCTACCGCCGGGTACCGGGGCACGGTGCGGGAACGGGCCGCGCGTCCCGGAGGGATCCGGCCGGCGGCGGGCCCGAGCCCGCCCCCGCACCTGAGAGAATGAAGCCATGGCTTCTGATCGTCCTCGCGCGCTCTCCGGCATCCAGCCCACCTCCGGCTCGTTCCACCTCGGGAACTACCTCGGAGCCATCCGGCAGTACGTCGCCCTCCAGGAGACGCACGACGCGTTCTACATGGTCGTCGACCTGCACGCGATCACCATGCCGCAGGATCCGAAGGAACTGCGCGCGAACACCCGCCTCTCCGCCGCGCAGCTGCTCGCCGCCGGCCTGGACCCCGAGCGCTGCACGCTCTTCATCCAGAGCCACGTGCCCGAGCACGCCCAGCTCGGCTGGGTCATGAACTGCATCACCGGCTTCGGCGAGGCCAGCCGGATGACCCAGTTCAAGGACAAGTCCGCCAAGCAGGGCGCCGGCAACGCCACCGTCGGGCTGTTCACGTACCCGATCCTCCAGGTCGCCGACATCCTGCTCTACCAGGCGAACGCCGTCCCCGTCGGCGAGGACCAGCGTCAGCACATCGAGCTGACCCGCGACCTGGCCGAGCGCTTCAACCAGCGCTTCGGCCAGACCTTCACCCTCCCCGCCGCGCACATCGTCAAGGAGGTCGCGAAGATCTACGACCTCCAGGACCCGGCGATCAAGATGTCGAAGTCCGCGTCGTCCCCCAAGGGCCTGATCAACCTCCTCGACGAGCCCAAGGTCACCGAGAAGAAGATCAAGAGCGCGGTCACCGACACCGAGGCGGAGATCCGCTTCGACACCGAGAACAAGCCCGGCGTCAGCAACCTGCTCACGATCTACTCCACCCTCACCGGCGAGACGGTCCCCGCCCTGGAGGCGCGGTACGAGGGCAAGGGCTACGGCGCGCTCAAGACCGACCTGGCCGCGGTGATGGTCGACTTCGTCACACCGTTCAAGCAGCGCACCCAGGAGTACCTGGACGATCCGGAGACGCTGGACTCGATCCTCGCCAAGGGTGCGGAGAAGGCCCGGGCGGTCGCCGCCGAGACCCTCGCCCGGGCGTACGACCGGCTCGGGTTCCTGCCCGCCAAGCACTGACGGAGCACCGGCGGAGCAGCGGCGGAGCGCCGCCGGAGCGCCGCCGGGGCCTCGGCGGAACACCGGGGCGGACGCCGCCCGAAAGACGGCTCTGGCGAGACCGGGGGTCCTGCCCTCACACTGGCGGCAGCAGTCCATCCAGACACACGGAGGAGAGATACGTGGGGACCGTAACGCTCGGCGTTTCGATCGCGGTCCCGGAGCCGTACGGCAGCCGGCTCCAGCAGCTGCGCGCCGGCTTCGGGGACGCCGCCGCGCACGGCATCCCCACGCACGTCACCCTCGTCCCGCCGACCGAGGTGGAGGCGGACCGGCTCCCCGGGATCCGCGCCCACCTGGGCGCCGTGGCCGCCGCCTCCCGGGCCTTCCGGATGCGGCTGGAGGGGACGGGAACCTTCCGCCCCCTCTCGCCGGTCGTCTTCGTCCAGGTCGTCGAGGGCGCCGAGGGCTGCACCCGGCTCCAGAGTGAGGTCCGCGACCCCTCCGGCCCGCTCGTGCGCGAGCTGGCCTTCCCGTACCACCCGCACGTCACGGTCGCCCACGGGATCTCCGAGGAGGCGATGGACGTGGCGTTCACGGCCCTCGCCGAGTACGCGGCCGAGTGGGTCTGCGGGGGCTTCGCGCTTTACGAGCAGGGCTCGGACGGGGTCTGGCGCAAGCTGCGCGAGTACCCGTTCGGCACGGGTCCGGCGGGCGTTCCGGCGCAGCAGGGGTCACCCGCCGACGAAGCGGCCGGGTCGACCGCGCTGCCTTCCTGACGGAGCGGCCGCAGGGCCTGATGCGTACGGAACCTGAGCCTGCGCAGGACCAGGGCGTGGAACGGGCGGTCCGTCCGGGGCACCTCGCGAAAAGTCACAGTCGACGACCGTAGTCCCAGAAACCGGCAATCCAGGCTATTTCCGACAGCTCAATTACGGTGACTTCATGGACTGGCTGACGAAACTCCCGGTGATCGGCCCACTGGCGGCCCGTCTGATGCGCACTCACGCGTGGCGTTCTTACGAACGCCTCGACCGCGTGCACTGGAGCCGGCTCGCCGCCGCGATCACCTTCATCAGCTTCCTCGCGCTCTTCCCGCTGATCACCGTGGCGGCCGCCGTCGGAGCCGCGCTGCTCAGCCAGAAGCAGCTGGACACGCTCCAGAAGAACCTCGCCGAACAGGTCCCCGGCATCTCCGACCAGCTCCACCTCGACTCGCTCGTCGACAACGCCGGCACCGTCGGCCTCGTCGCCGGCGCCCTCCTGCTCTTCACCGGCATCGGCTGGGTCGGCTCCATGCGGGACTGCCTGCGCGCCGTCTGGGAGAAGGACGACGAGGACGAGGGCAACCCGGTCCTGCGCAAGGGCAAGGACGGCCTGGTGCTGCTCGGCCTCGGCGGCGTCGGTCTCGCCTCGGCCGCCGCCTCGACGCTCGGCGCCACCGCGGTCGGCAAGTCCGCCGAGTGGCTCGGCATCCCGCGCGAGGGCGCGGGCGGCGCACTGCTGCGCTCGGGCGGCTTCCTCATCGGCGTGCTCGCCGCGTTCCTGCTGCTGCTGTACCTGCTCACCCTGCTCCCCGGCGTCGAACCCCCGCGCCGCCGCCTGATCCAGGCGGCCCTCATCGGCGCGGCGGGCTTCGAGCTGCTGAAGCTCCTGCTCAGCGGCTACATCAGCGGGGTCGCCACGAAGAGCATGTACGGGGCCTTCGGCGTGCCGATCGCCCTGCTGCTGTGGATCAACTTCACGGCGAAGCTGCTGCTCTTCGTCGCGTCCTGGACCGCGACCCGGGACGACGAGTCCCAGGAGGAACCGGCGGGGCCCCGCGCCTAGGCCGCTACTCCTTCGGGTGAATCCGGAGATCGTCCGCATGGGTGCGGGGTAGGCCTGCCGCGAGGTTCCGTGCACCATGCAACGGGATCGATGGGAACGATCGTCCTGGCCGCCCCTGGAGGGCTCATGACCGCTTCACGCCGTATGCGCAAGCTCCTCACCACGACCGCCGCCGCCCTTCTCCTCTCCGTCGCCGGGGCCGGTCTGGCCGCCCCGGCGAGCGGAGCTCCCACGTCCGGCTCCAGCACGGTGCAGCCCGTACGGGCGGCGCCCGCGTTCAACGCCGGCGGGATCTGGACCATCTACCAGAGCAACGCGACGGTGACGGTGAACCTGACCCAGGACGGCAACGGCTACCTCTTCGGCACCGTCACCTCCGGCAACACCAGCGGCACCCTCGAGAGCGGCGGCCGCGTGGACGGGGAGAAGATCTACTTCGTCGTCAGCTGGAACCACGGGCCCCGGGGCCGCTACACCGGCGAGCGCGGACCGGACCGCCGCCTCTCCGGCACCACCTACGACCTGAACAACCCGAACAGCCAGGCGACCTGGCGCTCCGAGCGGACGTTCTGACCGGACGGAACGGCCGGAGGCCCCCGTGGACGGGGCCTCCGGCCATCGGCTCAGACCAGGTCCTCGCCCCGGCCCCGGCGGCCGTGCGGCCAGCGCCGGTTGACCACGAACGCGCCGCCCGCCAGCACGATCAGCGCCCCGCCCGCGACACCGAGCGCCGTACCGATCCCGCCCGATCCCGCACCGCCCGCCGACGGGTTGTTCTCGTGCGACTGGGCCGGGGAGCCGTGCGAGGAGGTGTCCGCGCTCTTCGGCGGCACCAGCTCACCCACCGGCTTGACCTTCCCGGCCGCCGAGAAACCCCAGTCGAACAGCGCGGCGGTCTCCTCGTACACCGAGTTCGCCCCGCCCGCGCCCGGGTTCATCACGGTGACCAGCAGCTTGCGCTCGCCCTGCTGCGCCGCGCCGGTGAACGTGGAGCCGGCCATCGTCGTGTTGCCGTTCTTCACCCCAGCGATCCCCTTGTACGGGGAGATGCCGCCCGCGCCCGTCATCAGCCGGTTGGTGTTCTGGATCTCGAAGTGGTCCCGCGGCTTCCCGGGCTCCTGAAGACCCGGGAACTTGGCCTCGACCGTGCCGCAGTACTCCCGGAAGTCCTGCTTCTGGAGCCCGGAGCGGGCGATCAGCGTGAGGTCGTACGCGCTCGACACCTGCTCGGGGGCGTCGTAGCCGTCGGGCGACACCACGTGGGTGTCCAGCGCCTGGAGCTCCTCCGCGTGCGCCTGCATGTCCTTGACGGTCTTCTCGATGCCGCCGTTCATGGCCGACAGCACGTGCACGGCGTCGTTCCCCGACCGCAGGAACACGCCGAGCCACAGATCGTGGACGCTGTACTCGTGGTCCTCCTTGACCCCGACCAGGCTGCTGCCCGGACCCACGCCCTCCATGTCCTGTTCGGTGACCTTGTGGACCTGGTCCTTGGGAAGGCCCGGCAGCACGGTGTCCGCGAAGAGCATCTTCATGGTCGAGGCCGGGGGGAGCCGCCAGTGCGCGTTGTGCGAGGCCAGCACCTCGCCTGACTCGGCGTCCGCCACGATCCAGGAGCGCCCCGTCAGGTTCGACGGCAGGGCCGGCGCGCCGGGCAGCAGGTTGACCTGGGTCCCCGGCTGGCCGAGCAGGGCACCACCGACCGTGGACATCGACGCGGGGGGCGCGGCCGGCGCCTTCGGGGCCTTCGGCGGCTGCCCCTTCCCGTCGGCCGGCGGGGTCGGCGCGGCATGCGCGGGGGCCGCGAGCATCGCGGGCACCAGCAGCGCGGCGGAAAGGACCGTCAGCGCGGTCTTCTTAACAGACACGCAGGTGAAAGTACCTCCCGATCGGCTGGGCGGTGGCGCTGACCGGCCAATTCGGTGCAACCACTGCCGGGACAGCCCACCCCGGCGCGTCCGTCCTGGGGACCGATCCGATACTGGGGCCATGAGACTCAGCCGTACCGCCTCCTGGTTCCTGCTCGCCTTCGGCGTGTGGAGCTGGTTCATCTGGGTGTCTTTCGTCCGGAACCTGTGGAAGAACGGCAGCTGGCAGGCATTCGATGCGGCGGGCGACCCCACGACCTACTTCTGGGTGCACCTGACGCTCGCGGTGACGTCCTTTCTCCTGGGGACGGCCGTCGGAGTGATCGGGTTGCGCGGTGTCCGGGCGCTGCGGCGTGCATCACGTAAGGAGCAGAACGCATGAGAATCGCCGTCTTCGCGTTGGTCGCGCTCGTGGTCGTCGCCCTCCTGGTCCTGGTCCACCGGTGGCTGTGGACCCGCCTGGTCCGCGACACCACGGCCCCCGGCGGTCTGCCCCGCCGCATCGGCACCGCCTTGGCCATCGCCCTGCCCCTCCTCTCCGTGGCCGCGCTGACCGCGGGCCGCGCGGGCGTTCCCTTCCCGCTCCAGCAGGCCGTGTCCTGGCCCGGGTTCCTCTGGCTCGCGGTACTCCTGTACCTGACCCTGACGATGCTGGTCGCGGAGCCGATCCGCGCGCTGTTGCTCCGCCGACTGGCCCACCGCGTCCCCTCCCGGGTGGCGGACCCGGCCTCCGGGGACGCCCGCCAGGAGGGCGCCGGCACGGCCGCGACGGCCACCGCCGTCGCCCCGCCCGTCGCGCCCGTCGCACCGGCCGCGTCCCCCGCACCCGCCGCGGACGAGCTGACGCGCCGTCGGTTCGTCGCGCGCACCCTCGGCGGCGCGGCCGCCGCCGTGGCCGTCGGGACCGTCGTGAACGGGGCGTACGGCGCGCACGGCGTCCTGCGCGGGCCCAGCGTCCGGCGGGTGCAGGTCCCCCTCGCCAAGCTGCCGCGCGCCGCGCACGGCTTCCGGATCGCCGTCGTCAGCGACGTCCACCTCGGCCCGATCCTCGGCCGCGCCCACACCCGGCGCATCGTCGACACCGTCAACCGGACCCAGCCCGACCTCATCGCCATCGTCGGCGACCTCGTCGACGGCGACGTCCGGGACCTCGGTCCGGCCGCCGAGCCGCTGCGCGGGCTCACCGCCCGCCACGGCACGTACTTCGTGACCGGGAACCACGAGTACTTCTCCGGCGCCCAGCAGTGGGTCGACCACGTCCGCGAGCTCGGCCTGAACCCGCTGGAGAACGCCCGCCACGCCCTCCCGTACTTCGACCTCGCCGGGGTGAACGACATCGCGGGCGAGAGCGAGGGCCACGGTCCCGACTTCGCGGCGGCGCTCGGCGACCGCGACCGCGCCCGTACCGCCGTACTCCTCGCCCACCAGCCCGTCGTGATCCACGACGCCGTCAAGCACGGCGTCGACCTCCAGCTCTCCGGCCACACCCACGGCGGCCAGCTCTGGCCCGGCAACTACCTCGCCGAGCTCGCCAACCCCACCGTCGCGGGTCTGGAGCGGTACGGCGACACCCAGCTGTGGGTATCGCGCGGGGCCGGTGCGTGGGGACCGCCGGTGCGGGTCGGCGCACCCTCCGACATCACCGTGGTCGAACTCGCCTCATATCAGGCCTGACCTTCCGGACGCCAAAATTCCGTGATGGGATGACCGGTAATCGGACAGTGCGTCGCTGTCAGCGGTACAGGGGTGGGGTTCAGGGATGCGGTCTGTCCGCTCGAAGATCATTGCGGCCGGGCTGGTCCTGGCCGCGGCCGGCGTCGGTGCCTGGCAGCTGCTGCCCGCATCGGGCAGCAGTGGCGGCGCCATCCGGGTCGGGACGAGCGACGTCGTCTCCTCCCTCGACCCCGCGGGCGCGTACGACGCCGGCTCCTGGGCCCTGTTCGGCAACGTCTACCAGTCCCTGCTGACCCTGAAGTCCGGCTCGTCCACCCCTGTGCCGGACGCCGCCACCTCCTGCGCCTTCGTCGGCCAGAAGCTCACCACCTACCGGTGCGAGCTCCGCCCCGACCTGAAGTTCGCGGGCGGCCGCGCGATCACCGCCGAGGACGTCAAGCACTCCTTCGACCGGATCAAGGCCATCAACTCCGACCAGGGGCCGGCCCCCCTCTTCAACACCCTGGACTCGGTCAAGGCTGAGGGGCTCACGGTCACCTTCAACCTCTCCGCGGGCGACGCCACCTTCCCCTTCAAGATCGCCACGGGCGCCGCCTCCATCGTCGACAAGGACGCCTACCCGGCCAGGGCCCTGCGCGAGGACGGGAAGATCGCCGGCTCCGGCCCGTACTCCCTCGCCGCGTACAAGGCGGGCACGAGTGCCGAGCTGAAGCCCAACCCCTCCTACAAGGGCCAGGCCAAGCCCGCCCACGCGCCCGTCACCGTCCGCTACTTCAAGGACTCCGCGCAGCTCGACCGGGCCTGGAACGAGCGCGAGGTCGAGGTGGCCCACCGGGAGATGCCCCCGGCGGTGCTCGCCGCCCTCAACCCGGGCCTGAAGGACACCCGCTACCAGGCCTCCGGCGGCTCCGAGACCCGCTCCGTGGTCTTCAACGTCCGACCCGGCTCGGCCGCCGCGCCCCTCGCCGTCCGCCAGGCCGTGGCGGCCGTGCTCGACCGCTCCAAGCTGGCGAGCGAGGTCTACTCGGGCACCGTCACCCCGCTGTACTCCCTGGTGCCGGCGGGCATCGCCGCGCACAGCACGCCGTTCTTCGACACCTACCCGGCGCCCAACGGGGCCACCGCCAAGAAGCTGCTCAAGGACGCCGGAATCACCACCCCGGTCCCGCTCACCGTCGGGGTCAACGCGCGCGGCGCGAACCTCGCCGAGGCCGAAGAGCTCAAGCGGCAGCTGGAGTCGACCGGGCTCTTCCAGCTGGACGTCAAGCCGGTGGAGCAGTGGGCCGACTTCCAGAAGGCCTACGCGGCCGGGGCGTTCGACGCCTACACGATCGGCTGGATCGCCGACTTCCCCGACGCGGACAACTTCCTCGCCCCGCTGGTCGGCACCGACTCCTCCATGAACAACGGCTTCTCCGACCAGGCCGTGGACGGCCTGGTCGCCCGTACCCAGTCGCACTCGGACCGGGCCGGGGCGGCCGCCGACTTCCGCGAGCTCCAGAAGCTGGTCGCCCAGCAGGTCCCGATGGTGCCGATCTGGCAGAAGAAGGACTACGTGATGTCCCGCGAGGCCGTCACCGGCGCCCAGTACCTGTCCGACGGGACGGGCGTGTGGCGCCTGTGGGAACTCGACTGGCTGTAGCGCCGTCCGGGCCTACGCGGACTTCGGGCCCGCGGACTTCGCACGTGCGGACTTCGCCCCCGCGGACTTCCGGCCGGCGGACTTCGGGTCCGTGTGGTCCGGTTCCTGCTCGTGGTCCTGCTCCGGGTCCGGGTCCGGGTCCGAGGCCCGCTTGCGGGCACCGGCCGTGGCCGTCTGCGCCATGCCGGGCAGGAAGTCCGCGAACAGTTCGTGCACCTCGCGCACGAGCGGCCGCAGCACCCTGAACCGGGCCAGCACGATGCCCCGCGTCGTCAGCTGCGCGCCGCGCTCGGCGAGCCGCCGCGTCTTCTCGCTGTTCGGCGACCGGTCGAAGACCCAGTACAGGACCAGGCCCATCTGCGAGAGCCACATCAACTCGGGCAGTACGTCGGCCAGCTCGGCCGGCACCTTGGTCTTCGCCCCCGCGAGCACCTCGCGGTGGATGTCGATCGCGGCCTGCCGCGCGTCCTCCGACTCCGGCGAGAACGGGCTGAGCGGACTTTCAGGGTCCGCCGCGTTCTTGAAGAACTGCGAGGCGAACTCGTGGTACGGGGCCGCGATGTCCATCCAACTCGTCAGTACGCCCGCGAGCCGCTTCTGCAGATCGGTCTCGTTGTCCAGGATGGGCCGGACCGCCGCCTGGTGGGCGGCGCCGATCCGGTCGTAGAAGCCCTGGACGAGGTGTTCCTTCGACTCGAAGTAGTAATAGGCGTTGCCGACCGAGACACCGGCCTCCTTCGCGATACCCCGCATCGTCGTCTTGTCGAAGCCGCGCTCCTGGAAGAGACGGAGCGCGGTTTCGAGGATGAGCGTGCGGGTCTGCTCGCTCTTGGGAGCCTTCTGATCAGTCACGGTGCACGAGCCTATCGGGGGACGGAGCACTGGTCGTCACAGGCCGGGTCCTGTGCCCCCTGAGGGTGCCCCTCGGTCCGTACCGCGGCCCGCCACTTCGAGGCGGTGTGCATGGCGGCGCGGGCGAAGGGCCGCCCGGCGGGGGTGGCGAGCCAGTTGGCCTTCGGCCGGTGCTCGGCGAGCGCCCACAGGCACACGACGAAGGCATCGGTCCCGGTCCACACCTGCCCGGAGTCCCCGATCACGGTGATCTCCCTCAGCGTCGACTCGTGGTCGAGCCCCGGGAACCGGCGCCGCGCCTCGAAGGACGCGGCGGGGACGAGCCGCAGCGGTACCAGCCAGCGCTGTGCGAGCAGCCAGTGCCTGATGTGCACGCAGAGCGGACAGTTCGCGTCGTAGAGCACGGTCAGGTGGCGGACCGCCGACCCGGGCGCGGCCACCGGTCAGGCCCCGGCCGGAGCGGTCCACCCCTGCGGGGTGACCGGCGGGGTCTGCTGGCGCTCCATGATGCCCCGGCGGCGCATCTTGTTCAGGACCCAGACGTTGCCGAGGTGCATGACCCCGAGGACGAGCAGGACGACGCCGAGCTTGACCGAGAGCGCCTCGAAGAGGTGGCGGGCCTCGACTATGTCCTCGCCCGAGCGGAGGTAGAGGGTCACGAAGCCGATGTTCACGAGGTAGAAGCCGACCACGAGGAGCTGGTTGACGGCGTCCGCGAGCTTCTCGTTGCCCTGGAGTACGTCGCCGATGAAGACGCGGCCGTTGCGGCTGAGCGTACGGGCGACCCAGACGGTGAGCCCGATGCTGATGAGCAGGTAGATGACGTACGCGATCACGGTGAGGTCCATGCCCTCAAGCCCCCTTGAACGTGTTCAACTGCTGACAGGGATCACTGTAGGGCCTTTTTTGAACAGGTTCAAGCAAATCTCGGAGGGCTCGGCCGACAAGATCCGGAAGAGACGGCCCGACGTCCGGCGGTTTTAGGCCTGGACGGTCCGGCGCGGCTGCACCCACAGGGCCTCGGCGAAGGCGCAGAGGTCGCCCGCAGCCGTGGCCAGGGCCGTGCCGACCGTGTACTTGCGGCCCTCCGAGCCGAGCAGCCAGGCGTAGGTGAGCAGGCCTTCGCCGACCGGAACCGGCCGCAGCAGCCGCGCCGTCAGCGCCGCCGTGACCGCGCCGGCCGGCCGGCCGCCGAGCAGGCGTCCGGCCGCGTTCCCCGGGCAGTCCAGCGAGCCCCACACCAGCTCCGGCGGCAACAGCCCGTCGGGGGAAGCGAGTGCGGGGGACGGGGTCCAGGCGGTGGCGACCAGGCCGGCGCCGCCACTGCCGCCGCCCGGCACCAGTCCGCAGTGCTGGCGCAGTCCGGTGGCGGGCGTACGGTCCAGGCCGCAGCCGAAGCAGTCCGTCGATCCGTCCGGCGGGGCCGCCCGGTAGGCCTCGGCCGCGGCCGAGGCCGCCGCCCAGGACGGCGCCTCGGGCACGTCGGATGCGTCCGTACCCAGCTCGGCCGGTGTGGCGGCGGCCAGCAGCAGCTCACCGGAGGTGAGTTCGGCGCCCCCGCCGGCCGCACCGGTCAGCAGGACCGGCGTTCCGGTCGGCACCGGCCGGCGGAAGTCCACCCGTACGGTCTTCGCAGCGGCCCGCCCGGCCAGCAGCCCCGCCACGTAGCCGCCGAAGGCCACGCCCGGGTATCCGCAGAGGTGGTCCGGAACCGTGATCGTCTCGAAGTCGGTCATGGAGCCACTCCATCACAGACCGCCCCCGGCGCCCCGGGATCCCCTGGAACTCGGTGGACAGGCCACGCACCCCTGTCCGATAGTCCGCCGTATGACTTCTCTCGTGCGACACCTCACCTTCGACTGCACCGACGCCTACGCCCAGGGGACGTTCTGGGCCGGGGTCCTGGACGGCAAGATCTCGGACGAGGACTTCCCGGGCGACCCGGAGGCACTGGTCACGGCCCCCGGCTCGGCCCTGCTGTTCGTGACGGTGCCCGACGCCAAGGCCGTGAAGAACCGCGTGCACGTGGATCTCCAGCCGCAGGACCGCACGCGCGACGAGGAGGTCGAACGCATCCTCGCCCTCGGCGCCACGGTCGTCGGCGACCACCGCAACCCCGACGGCACGGGCTGGGTCACGCTGGCCGACCCCGAGGGCAACGAGTTCTGCGTCGAACGCAGCGCGGCCGAACGCGGGCGGTGACCCCGGCCGCCGCGGTCACCGGACCGGCCGGAGGAACTCCAGCAGCAGGTCCGTGGTCGTGGCCGGGCGTTCCAGGGAGGGGAGGTGGCCCGCCCAGGAGAGTTCCAGGTGGCGGGCCTGCGGGATGACGGCCGGGAGTTCGGCGGCGATGCCGCGGAAGTCCGGGAGGTCGTGGGCGCCGCCGATCGCCAGGGTCGGGGCGGTGATGGCGGCCAAGTCGACGTCGGGCTCGGGTAGTTCGTGGTCCTCGGCGGGGACCCGGGCGTTCTCGAAGTTCCGCAGCTGCATGGCCCGTACGAGGGCGTGCGCGGCCTCGTCGGCCTCCGGACCGAGCCAGGTACGGGCGTTCAGCGCGGCCGCGCCGGCCAGGTCGCCCGCCTCCAGCAGGGCGTCCTCGGCGGCACCGAACTCCCGCACCTCGGGGCTGTCGGGCCGGCGTCCCGGGCGGCCCGCGCAGAGCAGGGCCAGCCGGGTCACCCGCTCCGGGTGCAGCGCGGCGACCGTCAGGGCGATCCGCCCGCCGTACGAGGCCCCCACGAGCGAGGCGCGCTGCACACCGAGCCGGTCCATCAGCGCGACGACGTCGACGTCGTCGCTGTACGGCTCCCGCGCGGCGGGGGAGTCCCCGCAGGTCCGGAAGTCGAGGCGGATCACCCGGAATCCGGCCTCGCCGAGCGGCCCGCACTGCGGGTCCCACATCCGCCGGTCGCAGACGGAAGAGTGCAGCAGCACGACGGCGGGCCCTTCGGCGGGCCCGGACACCTCAAAGGAAACGGTCATCCAGGGATCTTCGCGGCCCCCGTCCGCGCCCGCCACCGCGTTTCCGGGGCCGGTGTCCTCAGATGCTCAGCGACCGGGCGAAGTTGAGCTGGGACATCACCCACGGGTACGTGTTCTGGTCCTGGGCCGGGATCATCGTGGAGTGGTGGCGGCCGCCGCTCGTCACCGTGATCTGGATGTAGCCCGTGGTCTTCTTCTCCTTCATCAGGAGGAACAGCAGGCCGAGCAGGCAGAACAGGAAGAAGATGACCGCCAGGATGATCGCGTGGGTCGGGATCTTCTCCTCGGTGCGCGAGAAGTCCGTCGCGTTCCACATCGCGCCCCGCAGCGGCATCGTGCCCGACGGGGTGATGATCTGGTCCCCCGCGATGGTGATGTCGCCGAGGGACATGCCCGCACCGCCGCCTGCGGGCGCGGGCATGGGGGCCGGCATGCCCGCCCCCATGGTCGGCTGGTAGGCCGGGGCCGCCGGGTAGGGCTGCGGGTAGCCGTAACCCGCCTCGCCCGGGCCCCACTTGTAGTCGCCCTGACCGGGCTGCCCCGGCTGGCCGGTGTAGCCCGGATCGCCTGCGTACGGATTCGGCTGCTGCTCGCTCATGTGGCCGATCCTTCCACAGCGTGCACCAAGCCTGTACCCCGTAACCGGGTAAGCCGGGGAGCACGCGCGAGGCCCCGTACCCGGAGCAACTCCGGGTACGGGGCCTCGTGTACGGGCCGGTGGCGCCGAGGGGATCAGAAGCGGCGCGTGATCAGCGCACGCTTGACTTCCTGGATCGCCTTGGTGACCTCGATGCCGCGCGGGCACGCGTCGGTGCAGTTGAACGTCGTGCGGCAACGCCACACGCCGTCCTTGTCGTTGAGGATCTCCAGGCGCTGCTCGCCCGCCTCGTCACGGCTGTCGAAGATGAAGCGGTGCGCGTTCACGATCGCCGCCGGGCCGAAGTACTGGCCGTCGTTCCAGAACACCGGGCACGAGGACGTGCACGCGGCGCACAGGATGCACTTGGTGGTGTCGTCGAAGCGCTCGCGGTCCTCGGCGGACTGCAGGCGCTCGCGCGTCGGCTCGTTGCCCGTGGTGACCAGGAACGGCATGACGTCCCGGTACGCCTGGAAGAAGGGCTCCATGTCGACGACGAGGTCCTTCATCACCGTGAGGCCCTTGATGGCCTCGACGGTGATCGGCTTCTCCGGGTTGATGTCCTTGATCAGCGTCTTGCAGGCGAGCCTGTTCTTGCCGTTGATCCGCATCGCGTCGGAGCCGCAGATGCCGTGCGCGCACGAGCGGCGGAAGGTCAGCGTGCCGTCGAGGTCCCACTTGATCTTGTGGAGACCGTCGAGCACGCGCTCCTTCGGGTCGATCTCGACCTGGAAGTCCTGCCAGGTCGACTCCTCCGAGATCTCCGGGTTGAAGCGCCGGATCCGGAAGGTGACCGTGATGAACGGCGAGGCGGCGGCCGCCGCCTCCATCTTGTCCGTCTTGGACAGGGTCGGGGTGGCCATCAGTACTTACGCTCCATCGGCTGGTAGCGGGTGACGACGACGGGCTTGTAGTCCAGCCGGACGGAGTCCTTGCCGTCGGCGCCGACCTCGCGGTACGCCATGGTGTGGCGCATGAAGTTGACGTCGTCGCGGTTCGGGTAGTCCTCGCGGTAGTGACCGCCGCGGGACTCCTTGCGCGCCAGCGCGGACACGGCCATGACCTCGGCCAGGTCGAGCAGGTTGCCCAGCTCGATGGCCTCGAGCAGATCCGTGTTGAAGCGCTTGCCCTTGTCCTGGACGGACACGTTCTTGTAGCGCTCGCGCAGCTCCGCGATCTTCTCGACCGCGGTCTTGATGGTCTGCTCCGTACGGAACACCATCACGCACGCGTCCATCGTCTCCTGGAGCTCCAGACGCAGGTCGGCGACCCGCTCGTTGCCCGTGGAGTTGCGCAGGCGTTCGACCTGGTCCGCGACGAGCTGCGCCGGGTTCTCGGGGAGCTCGACGTAGTCGTTCTCCTGCGAGTACCTGGCCGCGGCGATGCCCGAGCGCTTGCCGAAGACGTTGATGTCCAGCAGCGAGTTGGTGCCCAGGCGGTTCGCGCCGTGCACCGACACGCAGGCGACCTCGCCGGCCGCGTACAGACCCGGGACGACGGTGGTGTTGTCGCTGAGGACCTCACCCTCGACGTTCGTCGGGATGCCGCCCATGGCGTAGTGCGCGGTGGGCTGGATCGGGATCGGGTCCGTGTACGGCTCGATGCCCAGGTAGGTGCGCGCGAACTCGGTGATGTCCGGGAGCTTCGCGTCAAGCTGCTCCGGCGGCAGGTGCGTCAGGTCCAGGTACACGTGGTCACCGGCCGGACCGCAGCCGCGGCCCTCGCGGATCTCGGTGTAGATGGAGCGCGAGACGACGTCACGGGACGCGAGGTCCTTCATGACCGGCGCGTACTTCTCCATGAAGCGCTCGCCGTCCTTGTTGCGGAGGATGCCGCCCTCACCGCGGGCGCCCTCCGTCAGCAGGATGCCCATGCGCCAGATGCCCGTCGGGTGGAACTGGAAGAACTCCATGTCCTCCAGCGGCAGGCCGCGGCGGTAGCAGGCCGCCTGGCCGTCACCCGTGAGGGTGTGCGCGTTGGAGGTCACCTTGAAGAACTTGCCGGTGCCGCCGGAGGCGTAGATGACGGCCTTGGCCTGGAACACGTGGATCTCGCCGGTGGCGAGCTCGTACGCGACCACACCGGCCGACTTCTTGACGCCGTCCTCCTCGACCAGGAGCTGGTCCAGGACGTAGAACTCGTTGAAGAACTCCACGCCCTCCTTGACGCAGTTCTGGTACAGCGTCTGGAGGATCATGTGGCCGGTGCGGTCCGCGGCGTAGCAGGACCGGCGGACCGGGGCCTCGCCGTGGTTGCGCGAGTGGCCGCCGAAGCGGCGCTGGTCGATGGTGCCGTCCGGGGTGCGGTTGAACGGCAGGCCCATCTTCTCCAGGTCGAGGACCGCGTCGATGGCCTCCTTCGCCAGGATCTCGGCGGCGTCCTGGTCGACCAGGTAGTCACCGCCCTTGACCGTGTCGAAGGTGTGCCACTCCCAGTTGTCCTCTTCCACGTTGGCCAGCGCGGCGGCCATGCCGCCCTGCGCGGCGCCCGTGTGGGAGCGGGTCGGGTAGAGCTTCGTCAGCACAGCGGTGCGGCTGCGCTTCGTCGACTCGATGGCGGCGCGCATGCCCGCGCCGCCCGCGCCGACGATGACGGTGTCGTACTTGTGGATCTTCATTGGTTTCGCCTCAGCCCCGTTGCCTAGCGGATGTTCGGGTCGAAGGTGAAGATCACCAGCGTGCCCAGAAGGATGGTGAACACCGTGGCGGTGTAGAGCAGGCCCTTCAGCCACAGCCGCGTGTTGGCGCGCTCTGCGTAGTCGTTGATGACGGTGCGCAGGCCGTTGGCGCCGTGCAGCATCGCCAGCCACAGCATCAGCAGGTCCCAGATCTGCCAGAACGGGGACGCCCAGCGACCGGCCACGAAGGCGAAACCGATCTTGGAGACGCCGCCGTCGAGCACCAGCTGGATCAGCAGGTGGCCGATGACGAGGACGACGAGCACGATGCCCGAGAGGCGCATGAAGAGCCACGCGACCATCTCGAAGTTGCCGCGGGTCGAGCGCGGGGTCTTGCCCGTGCGCTTGCGCGGGGCCTCGATGTACGGCGCCGGGTTGTCGACGTCGTAGAGGCTCACGCCTTCGGCGTCGCCCATGACCTTGGCGGAAGAAGTGTCAGAAGACATGCGTGTCACTTCCCGAACAGTTCAAGGTAGGCGTGGCTGAGGACGGGGTAGATGGCCCCGATCATCAGCGCGATCCAGATGCCCACGACGTACCAGAGCATGTGCTTCTGGTAGCGCGGGCCCTTGGACCAGAAGTCCACTGCGATGACGCGCAGGCCGTTCAGCGCGTGGAACAGGATTGCGGCGACGAGGCCGTACTCCAGCAGCGCGACGATCGGCGTCTTGTAGGTAGCCACGACATCGTCGTACGCCTCGGGGGAGACGCGGACGAGTGCGGTGTCGAGGACGTGTACGAACAGGAAGAAGAAAATGAGGACGCCGGTGACTCGATGAGCCACCCATGACCACATTCCTTCCCGGCCGCGGTACAACGTTCCAGCCGGCACGGAAAACCCTCCGGAAGCGGGGCGGGGGCCAGCCGGCTTCTTTGTCGGTCGGGCCCGGCCGGGTACGGTCCTCCGGCCCCGGACATCGTAGCGACGCTTTGTCGGTTCCTTCGCGCGGGGGCCATCGGTGTGATCAAACAGGCTCGGACGGACTATCCGACAGGGGCGAATAGCCCCATTTCCGCCCCAGTCAGGCCATCGGAAGACGTCAGCCAATGTGTCAGGTCGCACAGCCGGGCCTGGGCGAGGCGGCGCAGCTCGTCGGCGGAGAGGGAGCGCTCCTCGTCCACGTCGTGCCCCATCCGGCGCCGGATCGCCGCCAGCAGCTGGTCCGCCTGCTCCTCCGGCGTGCGCCCCGGGAGGCAGATCACGAAGGCGTGGCCGAACTTGCGCTCGTACTCCGCGTGCCCCGCGTCGAGGGCGAGCAGGGCGGCGTACGGGGCCCCGTGCTCCAGTTCCGCGGAGGACTCGGCGGCGAGCGCCTCCGTCAGGTCCGCCTGCGAGAGGTCGTACGAGGCCTCGTCCGCGGCGGCGAGCAGCGCGCCGGAATCGGGGTACGGGCGGTGTATCGCGACCCGGTGGGCCCAGCGGCGGCTGCCGCAGCAGTGCATCAGCGCCGCCTCGGCCGCCTCGGGGGTCAGGGCGTTGAACCGCGCCAGCCCGGGGCCGTGGAAGGGGTCGGAGCTTCCGCGGGCCTGTGCCGGAAGGTGGCTGGACAGCGGGGGGCTCCTCGTGGCGTGGCGCGGGTGTGCTGCCACGCTATCGACGCCGGGTGGGGTGTGTCGTACGCATTCGGGGAATTCACCCGGAAGTGAGCCGAAAGGATGACGGGAGCATCATGGACGCGAACCGAAGGGGGGCCGGGAGAGGGAGACGGCCCGGGGGAGGGGAGGGCGGCCGAGGCCGCCACCCCCCACAGGAGAGGCCCCGGCCACCATCCGTCACGGGCTCGTGCGACAAGCCCGTATCCCTGTCAGCGCCCCGAGTGCGTTTTGTGTCACACCTCGCTCCGCGCAGGGATGGTTGCTCGTTGTACAACTCGTGGACGGCGGTGCTTGAAAGCCGTAACGTGCTGATTTGCGCCAGACGTACAGGACAGTGAACGGGTTGGGGACTTTGCTGGGGGACGACGCGGAGCTGACCGCCGCGGTGCTCGCGGCACAGGACGGCGAAGAGAACGCGTTCCGTGCTGTGTACCGCGCCGTGCACCCACGCCTGCTCGGATACGTACGCACGCTCGTCGGTGACGGCGACGCGGAGGACGTGACCTCCGAGGCCTGGCTGCAGATCGCCCGCGACCTGGACTCCTTCACCGGCGACGCCGACCGCTTCCGCGGCTGGGCCGCCCGCATCGCCCGCAACCGGGCCCTCGACCACATCCGCATGCGCGGCCGCCGCCCCGCCATAGGCGGCGACGACACCGAGCTCACCGGCTGGGCCGCCGACTGCGACACCGCGGGCGCCGCGATGGAGTCCCTCTCCACCGGCAGCGCCATGGCGCTGATCGCACAGCTTCCCCAGGACCAGGCGGAGGCCGTGGTCCTGCGGGTCGTCGTCGGCCTGGACGCCAAGAGCGCGGCCGAGACCCTCGGCAAGCGGCCCGGCGCGGTACGGACCGCGGCCCACCGCGGTCTGAAGAAGCTGGCCGAGCTGCTCGGCCCGGAGGGCGCGGAGGGCGGCTTCGAGCCGGACTCGGACGGTGAGGGGGGCCGGGGCTCGGATCCTGGTGCCCGCGTCGGCCATAATGCCGGTGGCCAGGCACGGGGCGGCAGGGGCGGGAGGGATCTCGACGCCGTACCCGCTCAGCGTGGCCACGGCGGGGGCCTCGTGGAAAAAACCGGTGTGACGCATTCACGTTGGCGGACGCAGAAGGACATGTGATGGCCGACGAGCGCGACAGGTGGCTGGACAAAGCCGCCGCCGACAGACTGCTGCGCGGCGAACCGGTGGAACCTGTGGGTCCGGCCGCCGGTCCGCGGGCCCGCAACGAAGCCGCCCGGCTGCGGGCGGCCCTCGACAGCCTCGCCCCGGCCGCTCCGGCGGCCGGCGAACTGCCCGGTGAGGCCGCCGCGGTGGCCGCCTTCCGCGCGGCGCACGCCGCGGGCGCGCCCGCGTCCTCCGGGCTGCCCTCCGCAGGGCTCCCCTCCTCCGCGGCGACGGGTCGCTCCGGCGAACCCCTGGTCGCCCTCGGGTGCGGCGCCGGCCCGCGGGTGCCCGCGCCCCGGCGCACCCGGGCGGTGCGCTTCGGCCTGGCCGCGGCCCTGGCGAGCGTCGCGGTCGGCGGTCTCGCCGCGGCCGCCGGCGCCGGCCTGCTGGACCGGCCCGGGCACGACACGGCGGGTCCGGGACCCGCGATGTCGGTGAGCGCCGACGGCGACCCGGCCCAGGGCGAGGGCGGCGGGGGCTCGACGCTCGACCCGCAGCTGCGGCCCACCCCCCTGCGGGAGGGATCCGGTCCCACGCTCCCCCCGGGCACCCCGCACCCGCTCGGTACGGAGGGGTTCACGGGATCCGGCGGCGACCCGCTGGGCGGGGGCTCGTCCGGTACGTCCGCCGTCGGCGGCGCGGGCGGGGGCGCCGAGGACCGCCGGGACGGCCGGGACCGCCGGGACGGCAAGGACGCAGAGAAGGACGGCACGTTCCGTACGGACGGATTCCCGGACGGCTCCGGCGGCGAGAGCGCCGGCCGCGACCGGGACCGGGAGAACCAGCGCCGGGCGGTGGACCTGTGCCACGACTACCGGGCCGGACACCTCAACGACGACCGGCGCGAGCGGCTGTCCCGCCTGGCCAAGGGCCTGTCGCGCATTCCGTACTACTGCGAGGCGCTGCTGGACGGCGTCGTCCACGACGACGGGCGCACGAACAGCCCGAGCGCTCCGGCGGACAGCCCTCCGGTCGGCCGGATGCTGAGGGACCCGGCTCCGGTCGCGTCCCGCCTGTAACACTTTTCGAATCCGTGGCGCAGTACATAACGAGCCGACTGGTCATCGGCCGCGCATGAGCCGGGGTTCCCCCCGTACCCCTGGGCTCTGCGCAACCGGCGCGGGCGGGGCACGTTCCCCCGGCCCTGCCCGCGCCTCTGACGTTCAGACCACGCGGACCGAACGGTCCGCGCCGCCGGGGGCTCACCAGTAGACGACGACCTTGTCGCCGGCCTGCACCTGGTTGAAGACGGCGGCCAGCTTGCCCTTGTCCCGGACGTTCACGCAGCCGTGCGAGGCGCCGGCGTAGCCGCGGGCCGCGAAGTCGGCCGAGTAGTGCACCGCCTGGCCGCCGCTGAAGAACATCGAGTACGGCATGGACGTGTGGTAGAGCGTGGACGTCCACTCCTTCTCCTTGCGGTCCACCTTGAAGACGCCCTCGCGCGTGGGGGTGTTCTCCGAACCGAAGCGCACGTCCATGGTCGAGATGATCTTGCCGTCGATCATGAAGGCGAGCGTGCGGCTCTCCTTGCTGATGCACATGACCCGGCCCTCCATGCAGCGCGGGTCGGGCGCGTCGGCCTCGTTCACCGTCGGCGGGCGCAGCTCGTCGGCGGTCGGCTTCTTCGTGGCGCCCTGGATCTTCTTCCAGGTGGCCTCGTCGACCGAACCGGTGGGGTTCAGCCCGTTCTTCGACTGGTACGACTTCACGGCCGCGGTGGTCTTGGTCCCGTAGAAGCCGGTCGGCGCGACCGACATCAGCTTGAGCTGCTTGAGGCGGGCCTGGAGCTCGCGCACCTGCTCGCTGTCGTCCCCGTTGGCCATGACCTGCTTCACCGTCGGCGAAGGAGAGGCGGACGGGGACGCGGAGGCGGAGGCCGAGGCCGACGGGGACGGCGAGGCCGGCTTGTTGTCGGTGGACGGGGAGGATTCGGGGGAGGCGCCCGCCGTGGGCGAGGAGGGGGCCGATGAAGCGGAGCCCGCGGACTCCGACTTCTGCGGCCCACAGGCGGTCGCGGCGAGCGCGACGGCGGTGGCCACCCCGAGCGTGCGGAATATGACTCTCTGGCGGTGCATGAGCTTCCCCCGATTTCTACGTTGTGTATCTAGGTGATGCCTCGCACGCGTGGAGAGTTGCACTGGGTCCCGGGATGTTGCGCCATTGTGACCAGCAGCCGTCCGCGGGCTTACGAAGCGGAACGGTTGTACCAGTCCCGGGCCCGGTTGCTCCACGGAGGTCTTCGCCACATGGCACGCACGGAGAGCGGCATTCCGATCGAACCCGTCTACGGACCCGCCGACCTGACGGGGTGGATCCCGCGGTTCGAGCTGGGCGAGCCGGGGGATTTCCCGTACACCAGGGGGATTTATCCGACCATGTACACCGGTCGGCCCTGGACCATGCGGCAGTACGCCGGCTTCGGCACGGCCGCCGAGTCCAACGCCCGCTACCGGCAGCTCATCGAGGGCGGCGGGACCGGGCTGTCCGTCGCCTTCGACCTGCCGACGCAGATGGGCCACGACTCCGACGCGCCCCTCGCGCACGGCGAGGTCGGCAAGGTCGGGGTGGCCGTCGACTCCCTCGACGACATGCGGACGCTGTTCGACGGGATCCCCCTCGACCGGGTCTCGACCTCCATGACCATCAACGCCCCCGCCGCGCTGCTCCTGCTGCTCTACCAACTCGTCGCGGAGGAACAGGGCATCTCGGGCGCGCAGCTGACGGGCACCGTCCAGAACGACGTGCTGAAGGAGTACATCGCGCGCGGGACGTACATCTTCCCGCCCGGGCCCTCGCTGCGGCTCACGGCCGACACCTTCCGCTACTGCCGGGCCGAGATCCCCAAGTGGAACACCATCTCCATCTCCGGCTACCACATGGCCGAAGCGGGTGCCTCGCCCGTGCAGGAGGTGGCCTTCACCCTCGCCGACGGCATCGCGTACGTCCGTACGGCCCTCGAAGCCGGGATGGCGGTCGACGAGTTCGCGCCCCGGCTCTCCTTCTTCTTCGTCGCCCGCACCACCCTGCTCGAGGAGGTGGCGAAGTTCCGCGCGGCCCGGCGGATCTGGGCCCGGGTCATGCGCGAGGAGTTCGGCGCGCGGAACCCGAAGTCGCTGATGCTGCGCTTCCACACCCAGACGGCCGGGGTCCAGCTGACGGCGCAGCAGCCCGAGCTGAACCTCGTACGGGTGGCCGTGCAGGCGCTGGCCGCCGTACTGGGCGGCACGCAGTCGCTGCACACCAACTCCTTCGACGAGGCGATCGCACTGCCCACGGAGAAGTCGGCCCGCCTCGCGCTGCGCACCCAGCAGGTCCTCGCGCACGAGACGGACGTGCCGCACACCGTGGATCCCTTCGCAGGGTCGTACGCCGTGGAGCGGATGACGGACGACCTGGAGGCGGCCGCGCTCGACCTGATGGGGCAGGTCGAGGCCCGGGGCGGTGCGGTGGCCGCCATCGAGGCCGGGTTCCAGAAGGCGGAGATCGAGCGGAACGCCTACCGCATCGCGCGGGAGACCGACGGCGGGGAGCGGGTGGTGGTCGGGGTCAACCGCTTCGCCCTGGAGCGGGAGGAGCCGTACGAGCCGCTGCGCGTGGACCCCGGGATCGAGGCGCGGCAGCGCGCGGCCCTGGCCCGGCTGCGCGCGGAACGGGACGCGGAGGCGGTGGGGGCGGCGCTGGCCCGGCTGCGGGAGGCGGCCGCGCAGCCGACGGCGAACGTGCTCTACCCGATGAAGGAGGCGCTGCGGGCACGGGCGACGGTGGGGGAGGTGTGCGGGGCGCTGCGCGAGGTGTGGGGCACCTACACCCCGGCCGGTTCCACCTGGTGACACCGCTCTTCTGACAGGTGCGTCCTTATGGGACACTCCTGCGCATGCTGGGTGTGACAGATCTTCCGACCTATCTCGCCGGCCTGGTGCTGATCGTTCTGCTGCCGGGGCCGAACTCGCTCTACGTGCTGTCCGTCGCCGCGCGCCGCGGGGTGAAGGAGGGCTACAAGGCCGCCTGCGGGGTGTTCACCGGGGACACCGTGCTGATGGTGCTGACCGCGGCGGGCGCGGGAGCGCTGCTCCAGGCGAGTCCGCTGCTGGTCACCGTGGTCAAGTTCCTCGGCGCCGGGTACCTGGCGTGGCTGGCCGTGGGGATGATGCGGGCCGCCTGGGGGATGTGGCGCGACCGCAGGGCGCGGCAGGAGGAGCTGCTCACCGGCGCGGAGCCGGCCGGCGGCATGGAGCGGCCGTACCGGCGGGCGCTGGTGGTGAGCCTGTTCAACCCGAAGGCGATCCTGTTCCTGCTGTCCTTCTTCGTGCAGTTCGTGGATCCCGGGTACGCCTACCCCGCGCTGTCGTTCCTGCTGCTGGGCACGCTGTCCCAGCTGGCGAGCTTCCTGTACCTGTCGACGCTCATCTTCACCGGGACCCGGCTGTCCGCCGCGTTCCGCCGCCGCAAGCGGCTGTCGGCCGGGGCCACCTCGGCGGCGGGCGTGCTGTTCCTCGGGTTCGCGGCCAAGCTCGCCGTCGGCTGAGACCGGGGAGACCGGACTCAGCGCAGGACGCGGCGCAGCCGCCGGGCCATGCGCCGCACCGCCCGGCTGCGCGGCAGGAAGGACAGCTGGGCGGGGATGCCGCCCGGCAGGCCGAGCGCGGTGAGCCGGCGGCGGGTGAAGTACCGCCAGGTGCGGTCGGTCAGGTGCCGGGACAGGTAGGCCTCGGCCACCGGCCGCCGCGCGGCGAGGATCTGCGGCTGCATGGTGAACCCGACCGCCGTCAGCAGCCCGGCGGGCTCGGCGCGGACCTGCTCCGGCGTCGGCGGAGTCCAGGCGCGTACGGCGTCCGCGTCGGCCAGGTCGGGGAGCAGGGCGTCCACCAGGGCCAGCGGTACGCGGTTGCTGTTGGGGTACGGGGCGAGGCGGGCCAGTATGGCGTCCGTGCCGGTCCGCGCCACCGGGAGCCCGTACAGCGTGGCGGCGGTCAGCAGCCCGGTGGAGAAGCAGCCGGCGACCAGGGCCGGGCGCAGCCGCTGGTAGAGGGTCTCGGCCAGGAACGGCGTGTCGACCACCGTCATCCGGGCCCCGAGCCGCTCGGCCTCCTCCTCCGCACGGCGGGAGTAGGCGGCCGGGGCGCTGGGGTGCGGTTTGAAGACCAGCTCGGTGTGGCCCAGGGCGTGCGCGCCGCGGACCATCGAGACGTGCAGCTCCTCCTCCTGCTCCGGGCTCATGAGGTCGAGCGCCGAGAGGTACTGGCCGAGCAGGAGGGCGGGGGACTCCCCGACGCCGTCCAAGGCGGTGTCCTGCGAGGGCAGCTCCGCCAGCACCTTCAGGAACGCCTCCGACGGCACCAGTTCGACCCGTACCCCGAACTCGGTCAGGAGCAGCGGCTCCAGCCCGGGTACGAGGTCCAGGTGCAGGACGCGTCGCACGCGCATCCCGAGCTGCGGGTCGAGGCGGATGCGCGTGGGGCCGTAGCTCATCAGGCCGTCGGCGTACACGTCGACGGCGGCGCCGGGGAAGATCCGGCACAGGGCCTGGGCGGGCGGCACCTGGAGGGACTCCACGATCAGTTCGACGCGGCCGTCGCCGAGGCCCCACAGGGCGCGCAGCTGCCGTTCCCACAGCGGGACGTCCTCCGCGCGCGGGTTCCAGGTGCTCGGGTGCTGCGGTTCGATGACGCGGTTCCAGTCGATGACCTCGTCGAAGCGGGGGCGCAGGGCCTCGAAGCCGGGCATGTCCGCCACCCCGGGGCCGACCTCGGCGGTGACGGAGTGGTTGCTGGTCAGCAGGATCCGGCGGCTGGAGGCCGGGAAGACTCCGGCGTCGATGCCGGCGGCGAGGGTGGCAGCTCCGTAGAGGGTGGAGGCCAGGAAGAGCTGGGTGGGCATCAGGCGTTCGCCCCCGGGGCGGTCGTGCGACGGCGGCCGCGCACGCGGCGCAGCAGGGCGGAGCGCTCCACGTCCATCGAGTCCAGGACCAGGTCGAGCACGTCCTGCGGCATGCGGCCGAGCGCGTCCGTGCTCATGGAGCGGAGTTTTCTGGCCACGTCCGGTTCGAACCTCTCGATGGATCCGAAATGATGCGCGATAATCGCGCAATACGTGCGGACGGCTTTCGGGAGCAGCAGATCGGATTCTACGTCCGCGGCGGTATCCGAGAGCACCTGATCAAATGCGCGAATGAAATCGAGCTGCCGTTCGTCGCCGATCTGCGTCAAAGAGGTGGCAACCCCGCGCCGGTAGAAGATTCCGGGCATTCCGACCGCGGCGAAGGATTCCGCCTCCCGGTGCAGCCGCCAGATCCACGGCCGGTCCTCCGCCGTCCGCAGCCCGTGGGTGAAGTGCAGCAGCCCGCGGTCCAGCAGTCGCCGGTGGTACATCCCGGCCCAGGCGTACGGGTAGTCCACCGAGGTGGCCCGGTCGGCGGGCAGGATCGCGGTGCGCGGATCGGCGACGACCGCCTCCGGGCCGTAGGGGACGCGCTGCACGGTCCGCGACCTGCCGGTGCACTTCACATGATCGGTGCGGACGAAATCGCAGTTCAGGGCCTCTATGGCGGCCAGGGTCCGGGCCAGGTGGCCCGGGGCCAGCCAGTCGTCCCCGTCCAGGAAGGCGAGGTACTCGCCGTTCGCCGCGTCCAGGCCGGTGTTCCGGGCGGTGGCCAGGCCGCCGTTGCGCCCGTGTCTGAGGTGCACCGCCCCGGGCAGCTCGCGCGCCGCCCGCTCGAGCAGGCCGGGGGTCCCGTCCGTCGAACAGTCGTCGACGAGGAGGAACTCGAAATCGTCCCGGGCATTGAGTTCGAGACTCTTCAGGGCATCTGGTGCATATGTCTGCACGTTGTAGAACGGCACGACAACAGAGAGCTTGGGCACCCGTGAGACATTAGGACGCCGCCCGGCATTCACTGTGGCCCCGACGCGGATTCCATGTGAACGGCGCGCGGCGGGCGCGTTAACCCGCGCGCTTTCGCATTCCGTCGACGCGTTGTTAACCCGCTGTTGTGCGTTCGTTGGGCCGATCACCGAATTCGCGGAATAGCTTCTGCCGCGTGCCAGAACGCAAACGCGTCGCCGTTATCGCCGATTCCGACACGCGATGGAAATGGGGCGCACTCACCGCCCGCCGTCTCGTGCCCGACCACCAGCTCGCCGGATTCCTGCTGCGCGGACGCGCCACACCCACCGCGCGCCAGCTCGGCGAGGTGGGCGTCCAGGGCGACCGGCCGGCCGAGGTGACCTGCGCGGAGTTCCTGGCCGAGATCGGCCGGGAGCGCTACGACGTGGTCGTCCTCGCCCTGGTCGGCGGAGCCGTCCAGGCCGTCCTGCACGGGGCCCGCGCCCTGTGGCCCGAGCCGGCCGGCCGCCCCGTCCTCGTCACCGGGTACGTGGGCGTCGTCTACGAGAAGCTCGCCGACGGCCTGCTGCTGCGGCACGGAGCCGACCTCGTGCTGGCCAACTCCCGCCACGACGCGGAGCGGTTCCGGGCCGTGTACGAGGGGGTCGGCGCGGACCCGGGCGCCGTCACCGAGACCGCGCTGCCCTTCCTCGGCGGGGCGCCGTACGCGCCGGCCGGACCGCGGACCCACACGGTCGTCTTCGCCGTCCAGCCCTCCGTGCCCGACAGCCGTGCCGACCGCACCTACCTGCTGGAGCGGGCGGCCGGGCACGCGCGGCTGCACCCGGACCGCGAAGTGCTGATCAAGCTGCGCAGCCGCCCCGGCGAGCACACCACGCACCTGGAGGAGCAGCCCTACCAGCGGCTCGCCGCCAAACTCCCCGGCGGGCTCCCGCCCAACTGCCGCCTGGTGTACGGGAACATGGGCGAGGTCCTGGACGGCACCGACCTGCTGGTCACCGTCTCCTCCACCGCCGCCCTGGAGTCCCTGCACCGCTCCGTCCCGACGGCCGTCCTCACCGACCTCGGCATCCGCGAGGCCCTCGGCAACCACCACTTCCTGGGCTCCGGCTGCCTGGCCTCCTGGGACCAGCTCGACGCCGGCCTGCTCCCGCGGGCCGACGCGGGCTGGCTGGCGGCCCAGGGGGTCACCGGAGCCGGGGACCCCTACGCGGCCGCCCGGGCGAAGGCCGCCGCGCTGCTGGCCGAGCCCGTCCTGCCGTCGCCCGACCCGTACTACACGCTCACCACCGCACCCCGGTACCTGCCCGGGATCCTCGCCCGGCAGCACCTCGCGCCCGACGGCACCCCGCTGCCCGGCGCGGTGCGCGAGACGGCGGGACAGTCCCGCCTGCGCCGCAGGCTCCGCGCCCATCTGCGCGACGCCGCCCGCGGGGCCTACCGGCACGGAGTGCAGCGCGTGGCCCCCGTGATCCGCCGGATGGGGGAGCTGTGAGCCCCCGCGTCCTCGCCGTCATCCCGGCGCGCGGCGGCTCCAAGGGGGTCCCCGGCAAGAACCTCGCCGAGGTCGCCGGCACCCCGCTCGTCGCCCGCGCCGTCCGGGCCTGCCTCGCCGCGCCGACCGTCACCGACGTGGTGGTCTCCACCGACGCCGCAGGCATCGCGGCCGCCGCCCGCGCCGCGGGCGCCGGTGTGATCACCCGCCCCACCGCGATCTCCGGCGACACCGCGAGCAGCGAGGCCGCCCTCCTGCACGCCCTCACCGCCTTCGAGGAACTGCACTCCGTCTCCGTGGACGTGGTCCTCCTCGTCCAGTGCACCAGCCCCTTCCTGGCCGCCTCCGACGTCGAGGCGGTGGCCGCGGCCGTCGCCTGCGGCGCCGCCGACTCGGCCCTGACCGTGGCCCCCTTCCACGGCTTCCTCTGGCGGGAGGACCCCGACGGCTTCGGCACCGGGGTCAACCACGAGACGGCGTACCGCCCCCGCCGCCAGAACCGGCCCCAGGACCTGCTGGAGACCGGCGCCGCCTACGCCATGGACGCCGCCGGCTTCCGCACCGCCCGCCACCGCTTCTTCGGACGCACGCTCCCCGTCGCCACCGACCCCGCGCGGGTCCTGGAGATCGACGACCCGCACGACCTGGAGCGCGCCCGCCTGCTCGCCCCCCTCCTCGACGTACGACCCGACCCGCAGCCCACACCCCACGCGACACCCGCCACACCTCACGCCACACCCGCCACACCCCACGCCGCACCCGAAACACCCGCTCTCGTACCCCCGCACCGAAGGACGTCACCTGTCATGACCGCCTCCCCCAACACCCGCCTCCGTACCTTCGGATCGCGCACCGCGGGCCCCGGCCGGCCCGTGTACGTCGTCGGCGAGATCGGCATCAACCACAACGGCGACCTCGGCAACGCCTTCGCCCTGATCGACGCCGCCGCCGAAGCCGGCTGCGACGCCGTGAAGTTCCAGAAGCGCACCCCCGAGATCTGCACCCCCCGCGACCAGTGGGACATCGAGCGCGACACCCCCTGGGGCCGCATGACCTACATCGACTACCGCCACAAGGTGGAGTTCGGCGAGGACGAGTACCGAGCCATCGACGAGCACTGCGCCGCCCGCGGCATCGACTGGTTCGCCTCCCCGTGGGACACCGAGGCCGTCGCGTTCCTGGAGAAGTTCGACCTCCCCGCCCACAAGGTGGCCTCCGCCTCGCTGACCGACGACGAGCTGCTGCGCGCCCTGCGCGCCACCGGCCGCACCGTCGTCCTGTCCACCGGCATGTCCACCCCGAGGCAGATCCGCCACGCGGTGGAGGTGCTCGGCAGCGACAACATCCTTCTCTGCCACGCCACTTCGACGTACCCGGCCAAGGCCGAGGAGCTCAACCTGCGGGTCATCAACACCCTCCAGGAGGAGTACCCCAACGTTCCGATCGGCTACTCCGGCCACGAGACGGGCCTGCAGACCACCCTGGCCGCCGTCGCCCTCGGCGCCGCCTTCGTCGAGCGCCACATCACCCTCGACCGCGCGATGTGGGGATCCGACCAGGCCGCCTCCGTCGAGCCCGGCGGCCTCGCCCGCCTGGTCCGCGACATCCGCACCATCGAGACCGCCCTCGGCGACGGCGTCAAGCGCGTCTACGAGTCCGAGCTCGGCCCCATGAAGAAGCTCCGCCGCGTGCAGGGCGAGCTCGCGGCCGTCTGATCCGCGGTCCGCCCGGCGGTCCACCCTGAGATGAGGAGTACGCGGTGACCCCTTCCGGCCCCACGCTGGCGTTCGTCGAGAGCCCGGTCCAACTGCTCAACGTGCTGGAGTGGATCCACGCGCGCGGCGCCGCCCCGGCGGACGGCCGTCCGCTGCTCGACGGCGTGCCCAGCCAGCTCCGCGGCGCGGGCCCCGCGCAGGGCGGCGGGCCGCAGGGGGTCTCCGCCGGAGCCGCTTCCCCCGGAGCCGCCCCGGCCGCCGCCGGCGGTTCCGGTCCGGTTCCGGCCGCCGCCGCCGGCGCCGCGGGGCCGGTCCGGATCGTCGTACTGCCGCCCACCGACCCCATGTCCCGCGGCCAGCTGCGCCGGATGGCGGCGCTCGCCCGCGACGAGGGCCACGAGGTCCGCTGGCAGGAGGCGCGCGGCGGCCGGCTCGCACCGCTGAAGGCGCTCGCCGCCCTGGCGGGCGACGTGCGCGCGGCGCACACGGTCGTGGTGGGCGACCCCTTCTCCCGCTACGTCCAGCTGCTGCTCACCCTGGTACGGGCCGAGCGGCTCGTGGTGGTCGACGACGGCACCGCCACGATGGAGTTCATCGCCCAGACCGCCCGCGGCGAGCGCCTGGTGCGCTGGCACCGGGTCGGCGGCGGCGGGCTCGCGGGCCGGGTCCGCGAACTGGCGTACGCACCGGTCTCGGCGACCGCCCGGCGCCGCTTCACGGCCGTCAAGGCCACCGGCGCGAAGGCGGCCCGGCGCGTCGAGGTGTTCACCTCGATGCCCGTGACCGCCCACGGCGCCATGACGCTGAGGGTCAACGACTTCGCCTGGACCCGGGCCCGCTTCGGCCCGCCGCGCCTGACCAAGGGCACCGACCTGGTCGGCACCTCGCTCGTGGAGACGGGCGTGGTGGATCCGGCCTGCTACCTGGACGCGGTGCGCACCCTGACCCGTGTGCACGGCGCCACCCGCTACTTCGCGCACCGCCGGGAGTCCCCGGAGAAGCTGCGCGCGCTGAGCGAGGCGACGGGGCTGGAGATCGTGCGTCCCGACCTGCCGCTGGAGCTCATCGCACGGCGCGGTCCGGTCGGCCGCACCATCGTCAGCTTTCCGTCCACCGTCGTCCACACCCTGCCGTACGCGCTCACCGGCACCGGTGTGACCGTGGCCGTATGCGATATCGACCCCGACTGGCTCACCGGGTCCGCCTCGCCGCGCGCCCGCGGCTTCCTCGCGGGGGTCACCGACAGCGCCCGCGATGTGCGCAGACTGCCCGCTCAGGCGGCTCCCGCGGCCGGATGAGCGGGCGAGTGTACCCCCGGGCGCAACCGGTCATGCGTCCAGAGGCCGGGTTTCTTTCCCCTAACGGCATGAACTTTTCGTGATCCTCAGCCAGTTGGGCCATTGGTGCGCCTACCCTTCAACAGGTGAACCAGTTGATGTCCCGCGAGTCCCAGACCGCCCAGCCCGCCGTGTCCGAGCGGCCCGAGCTGCCCGGCAAGCTTCCGGACCACCTGCGTGCCGAACTGATCGCCTTCCGCCGGGACTTGCACATGCACCCGGAGCTCGGACACCAGGAATTCCGCACCACGGCGGCGATCAAGGCCCGGCTCGAGAAAGCCGGCCTGCGCCCTCGGGTGCTGAAGTCCGGAACCGGCTTGATCTGTGACGTGGGCACCTGGGAGCCGGAAGGGGCGCGCAGCGCGTTCGAAGGCGGCGCCGGCGGGCGGCGGACGGGCGTCCGGCCGATGCTGGCCCTGCGCGCGGACATCGACGCCCTGCCCATCCCGGACGCCAAGACGCACGTCTCGTACCGCTCGACCTTCCCGGACCGCGCCCACGCCTGCGGGCACGACGTGCACACCGCGATCGTGCTCGGCGCCGGACTGGTCCTCGCCGAGCTCGACCGCCAGGGTCTGCTGCCCCGCCCCGTGCGGCTGCTCTTCCAGCCGGCCGAGGAGGTGCTCCCGGGCGGGGCGACCGAGGCCATCGAGTCCGGGGTGCTGGACGGCGTGGGCAAGATGATCGCCGTGCACTGCGACCCCCGGGTCGACGCTGGGCGGATCGGGCTGCGGCCGGGCCCCATCACCTCCGCCTGCGACCGGCTGGAGGTCACCCTCTCCGGCTCCGGCGGGCACACCGCGCGCCCGCACCTGACCACCGACCTGGTGACCGCCGCCGCCCGGGTCGCCGTGGACGTCCCGGCGCTGCTGACCCGGCGGATGGACGCGCGCTCGGGGATGTCGGTCACCTGGGGCCGGATCGAGGCCGGGCACGCCTGCAACGTCATCCCGATGCACGCCGAGCTGTCCGGAACCGTACGGTGCCTGGACCTGAACGCCTGGCACGAGGCGCCGGACATGATCCACGCGGCCATCGACGAGGTCGCGACGATGCACGGGGCCAAGTTCGAGATCAACCACGTGCGCGGGGTGCCCCCGGTCGTCAACGACCCGGCGGTCACCGAACTGCTCCGCGAGGCGATGACGGTCCGCTGCGGTGCGGGCTCGGTCGAGGACACCGAGCAGAGCCTGGGCGGCGAGGACTTCTCCTGGTACCTGGAGCACGTCCCGGGCGCCATGGCCCGCCTCGGGGTCCGCCGGCCCGGCGACACCGCCAAGCACGACCTGCACCGGGGCGACTTCGACGTGGACGAGTCCGCGATCGCCGTCGGCGTCGAGTTCTTCACGGCCGCGGCCCTGCTGGACGCGCGGCGTACGGGGGTCGTCAGGGAACGGCCGTGAGCACGTCAGCCGCCCTTCCGGTACAGCATCCGCACTGAGCGCGGCGGAGGTGTCCAGCCCTTGGTACGCAAGGGCTGGGCGCAAGACCAGTTACCGATCGGTCACTGTCCGGTTCGCGACGATCCGATAACGACTCATGAACGGGCCTTTAACTGACATCTACGCGCGTTACGATCGCCGCGAAACCAGCGCCGGTCGTGGCGCTTCGGTCAGGTTTTGAAGGAGCCTCCCCTTGCGCCGGATCACCAGGATCGCCACCGTGGGCCTCGCGTCCGCCGCGCTGGCCCTCTCGGCCACCGCCTGTGGCGGTAAGAAGTCGTCGGACACCGGATCTTCGGACTCGAAGGAAGCCAGCGCCGCCATCGCGTACGACATCGGTGGCCGCGGCGACCAGTCGTTCAACGATGCCGCGTACGCCGGTCTGCAGAAGGCCGAGTCGGAGCTGAAGATCAAGGGCGCCGAGGCGGAGCCCACCGACGGCGAGGGCGAGGCCGACAAGGTCCAGCGCCTCACCGAGCTCGCCCGCAAGGGCAACAACCCGGTCATCGGCGTCGGTTTCGCGTACGCCCCGGCCATAAAGAAGGTCGCGCCGAAGTTCCCGGACACCACGTTCGGCATCATCGACGACACCTCGGTGACCGGCGCGAACATCGCCAACCTGGTCTTCAACGAGGAGCAGGGCTCCTACCTGGCCGGCGTCGCCGCCGCCAAGGTCTCCAAGACCGGCACGGTCGGCTTCATCGGCGGTGTCGAGGTTCCGCTGATCAAGAAGTTCGAGGCGGGCTTCACGCAGGGCGTCAAGGACACCAACCCGAACGCCAAGGTGCTCTCCCAGTACCTGACCCAGCCGCCGAACTTCGACGGTTTCGCCAAGCCCGACCTCGGCAAGGCCGCCGCGCAGGGTCAGCTCGACGCGGGCGCCGACGTGGTCTACGCCGCCGCCGGTCTGGCCGGCTCCGGTGCCATCGAGGCCGCCTCGGCCAAGGGCAAGTGGGCCATCGGCGTCGACTCCGACCAGTACAACCAGGCCGGTCTGGCGAAGTACAAGGACGCCATCCTGACCTCGGTCACCAAGGACGTCTCGGACTCCGTCTTCGACCTGATCAAGTCGGTCAAGGACGGCAAGCCGACCACCGGTGAGATCCGCTACGGCCTGGACAAGGACGGCGTCGGCCTGGCCGACTCCAACCCGAAGTACAAGGAGATGACCGACGTCATCGCCGCGGTGGAGAAGGCCAAGGCCGACATCATCGCCAAGAAGTTCGCCGTCAAGACCGCGTCGTAAGGCCGCTCCTGACAGTAGTTCTGGTCTCCGGGGTCCGGGAAGCGGTCTCTACCGCTCCCGGGCCCCGAGCCGCGTTCGTAAAATCCACACGCCAGTGTCGCTTGTGGCCGGTTGGCCTCAAGTTTTCACTTCCGACAGTGCTACGCGCGTAGAAGCATCGTGGACGCGATACTTTCACTCCCCGCCCTGTCCCCCTGCCTCCCGCTCCTTCCGCGCCAAGGAGAGTGCGTCATCAACGCGTCCAGCCCGCCCCCCGCCGTAGAACTGCACGGCATCACCAAGCGCTTCCCCGGCGTCGTCGCCAACAAGGACATCGCGATCACCGTCCGCAAGGGCACGGTCCATGCCTTGATCGGCGAGAACGGCGCCGGCAAGTCGACCCTGATGAAGATCCTCTACGGCATGCAGAAGCCGGATGAGGGCACCATCGCCATCGACGGGGAGCAGGTGTCCTTCAGCAGCCCCGGCGACGCCATCGCCCGCGGCATCGGCATGGTGCACCAGCACTTCATGCTCGCCGACAACCTCACCGTCCTGGAGAACGTGGTCCTCGGCGGCGAGAAGCTGTACGGCATCGGTGCCAAGGCCCGTAAGAAGATCCGGGAGATCTCGGACGCCTACGGCCTCGGCGTGCGTCCCGACGCCCTGGTCGAGGACCTGGGCGTCGCCGACCGCCAACGCGTGGAGATCCTCAAGGTCCTCTACCGCGGCGCCCGGATCCTCATCCTCGACGAGCCGACCGCCGTGCTCGTGCCGCAGGAAGTGGACGCGCTCTTCGACAACCTGCGCGAGCTCAAGGCCGAGGGCCTGACCGTCATCTTCATCTCGCACAAGCTGGGCGAGGTGCTGAAGGTCGCCGACGACATCACGGTCATCCGCCGCGGCACCACGGTCGGCACCGCCGATCCGAGGACGGCCACCACCAAGCAGCTCGCCGAGCTGATGGTCGGCGCCGAACTCCCCTCGCCCGAGACCCGCGAGTCCACGGTCACCACCACGCCGATGCTGGAGGTCAGGGGCCTGACCCTGGCCGAGACGGAGGTGCCGACCGCGCCCGTGGCCATGACCCCGGCCGACGGCGCGATCGATGACACCTACGTGCACGAGCACGTGCCCGTGGGCCGGCTGCTGCTGAACGACGTCAGCTTCACCATCCACAAGGGCGAGGTCCTCGGCATCGCCGGCGTCGAGGGCAACGGCCAGACCGAGCTGATCGAGGCCCTGATGGGCATGAGCACCCCCGACTCGGGCGTGATCAGGCTCGACGGCGCGGACATCACGCGCGAACCGGTGCGCAAGCGCCGCGTGGCCGGCATCGGCTACATCCCCGAGGACCGGCACCGGCACGGCCTGCTGCTGGAGTCCCCGCTCTGGGAGAACCGCATCCTGGGCCACGTCACCGAGGCGCCCAACTCCAAGCGCGGCATCCTCGACATCAAGGCGGCCCGCAAGGACACCGAGCGGATCGTGCGCGAGTACGACGTCCGCACGCCCGGCATCGAGGTCACCGCGGCCTCGCTCTCCGGCGGCAACCAGCAGAAGCTGATCGTCGGCCGCGAGATGAGCCACAACCCGAAGTTCCTGATCGCCGCCCACCCCACCCGCGGTGTGGACGTCGGCGCACAGGCGCAGATCTGGGACGCGATCCGCGAAGCCCGCCGCGAGGGCCTGGCCGTCCTGCTCATCTCCGCGGACCTGGACGAGCTCATCGGCCTGTCCGACACCCTGCGGGTGATCTACCGCGGCCGCCTGGTCGCGGACGCCGACCCCGCGACCGTCACCCCGGAGGAGCTCGGCACCGCCATGACCGGCGCCGCCTCGGGGCACCTGGAAGCAACCGACAACCACTCCGCCGCCGGTACCGAGCCCGGTTCCGCTGCACCGGAGGACGAGGCCCGATGAAGAAATTCGACAAGGACCGGCTGCTCCTCGGCTTGGCCGGGCCCGTGCTCGCCCTGGTCAGCGCCTTCCTGCTGACCGTGATCGTGCTGGCGGCGACGGGCATCGACCCGATCGAGCCGCTGCGCCTGATGGTGGAGAACGCCGGCTACGAGGACGTCCAGGTCCTCATCGTGAACCAGGCGGGCACGTACTACCTGGCGGCCCTGGCCGTGGCCATCGGCTTCCGGATGAACCTGTTCAACATCGGCGTCGACGGCCAGTACCGCCTCGCGGCGATGCTCTCCGCCGTGGTCGGTACGGCCGTGGCCCTGCCGGGCCCGCTGCACCTGCTGCTGATCATCCTCGTGGCCATGCTCGTCGGTGCCTCCTGGTCCGGCATCGCCGGTGTCCTCAAGGCCAAGCGCGGGGTGAGCGAGGTTGTTTCCACGATCATGCTGAACGCCATCGCGACCAGCCTGATCGCCTGGCTGCTGCTGCCGAAGAACCTCGGCGTCCAGCTCGAGGGCTCCAACGACCTCACGACCGGCGACATCGCCGAGTCGGGCTGGTTCCCGGCGGTGTCCCTGGGCGACGGTCTGGAGATCTACGGCTTCACCTTCGTGGCCTTCGCCCTCGGCATCGTCTACTGGTTCGTGCTCAACCGGACCCGCTTCGGCTTCGACCTGCGCGCCACCGGCGCCAGCGAGTCCGCCGCGCAGGCCTCCGGCGTCGACGCCAAGAAGATGATCATCACCTCGATGCTCATCTCCGGCGCGGTGGCCGGCCTCGCCGGCATGCCGCAGCTGCTGGGCGAGACGCACACCTACAACCTGGCCTTCCCGGTCGGTGTCGGCTTCACCGGCATCACCATCGCGCTGCTCGGCCGCAACAGCCCGGTCGGCATCCTCTTCGCCGCGTTCCTGATGGCCTTCATCGACAAGGCCTCGGCCTCGCTCGACCAGGCCGGGTACGCGAAGGAGATCGGCACGATCATGAAGGGCCTGATCGTCATCGCGGTCGTCGTCTCGTACGAACTCGTCCGCCGCTACGGCATCCGGCGCCAGCAGCAGAAGGTCGGCGAGGAGCTCGCCGCCGGGCACGCCATCAAGACCGACAAGGAGGTCGCGGCGTGAGCACCAGCACTGTCTCCGCGACGGCCGCCGCCCCGAAGTCCGGCGGCCGCAAGAAGCTCACCCTGCCCTGGATCCTGCTGATCATCGCGGGCGGCCTCGCGCTGGTCTCGCTGGTCCGCCTGATCTCCGGGGCCAACGACCTGACCTCCATCGGCCAGGTCTCCGGCGCCCTCTCCCTCGCCGTCCCGATCGGCCTCGCCGGCCTCGGCGGTCTGTGGGCCGAGCGCGCGGGCGTCGTCAACATCGGCCTCGAGGGCATGATGATCCTCGGCACCTGGTTCGGTGCCTGGGCCGGCTACCAGTGGGGTCCGTGGACCGGTGTGCTCGTCGGCATCGCCGGCGGCGCCCTCGGCGGCCTGCTGCACGCGATCATCACGGTGACCTTCAACGTCAACCACATCGTCTCCGGTGTGGCCATCAACATCCTGGCGCTGGGCTTCACCCAGTACCTGTCGAACTTCACCTTCGCCGAGGCCCCGGGCGGCTCCTCCAAGCAGTCCCCGCAGGTCGAACCGATCTACAAGATCACCGTGCCGGGGCTGTCCGACTGGATGGCCGACCTCCAGGGCAAGCACTGGTTCTTCGTCTCCGACCTCGCCGGCGTCATCGGCGGCCTGGTCACCGAGCTCTCGCTGCTGACCATCGTCGCCCTGCTGCTCATCCCGGGCACCTGGTGGGTGCTGTGGCGGACCACCTTCGGCCTGCGCCTGCGCTCCTGCGGTGAGAACCCCATCGCGGCGGAGTCCCTCGGCGTCAACGTCTACAAGTACAAGTACATCGCCGTGATCGTCTCCGGCGCCCTGGCGGGCCTCGGCGGCGTGTACCTCTCCGAGGTCGCCAGCCCCATCTACCAGGAGGGCCAGACCGGCGGCCGCGGCTACATCGGCCTCGCCGCCATGATCTTCGGCAACTGGATGCCGGGCGGCATGGCGCTGGGTGCGGGCCTGTTCGGCTTCATCGACAGCCTCAAGCTGCGCGGTGGCGCGACGAACGTCCACGCGATGCTGCTGCTGATCGCGATCCTGCTGGTGCTGGTCTGCGTCTGGCAGCTGTACAAGAAGAAGTACCTCCAGGCCGGCATCTCGGCGGTCTGCGCCGCGCTGCTGTTCCTCTGGTACGCGGTCACCGACTCGGTGCCCAGCCAGTTCGTGGACGCCGCCCCGTACGTGACCACCCTGCTGGTGCTCGCACTGTCGGCGCAGCGCCTGCGGATGCCGAAGGCGGACGGCATGCCGTACCGCAAGGGCCAGGGCAAGTGACGAGCGCGCCCGCCGTCGACTGGGAGGCCCTGCGCGAGGCCGCCCGGGACGCCATGTCCCGGGCCTACGCCCCGTACTCGGGCTTCCCGGTCGGTGTCGCGGCCCTGGTCGAGGACGGCAGGACCGTCGTCGGCTGCAACGTCGAGAACGCGAGCTACGGACTCAGCCTGTGCGCCGAGTGCGGCCTGGTGTCCTCCCTCCAGGCCACGGGCGGCGGCCGGCTGACGCACTTCACCTGCGTCGACGGCCGGGGCGAGATCCTCGTCCCGTGCGGCCGGTGCCGGCAGCTGCTCTTCGAATTCGGCGGACCGGAACTGCTGGTGGAGACCCCGAAGGGGGTCCTGCCGCTGGCGGAGATGCTGCCGCAGGCCTTCGGGCCCGACCACTTGAGATAGCCGTGCCGACGGCCCTCCGCCCTGCCGGGCGGAGGGCCGTCGTACTTCCGCAAACCCCTCTCTCTATGCGCGTAGAAGGAAGCACCAACATGGACGTCATCTCCGTCATCCGGACCAAGCGGGACCGCGGCGAGCTGAGCCCCGAGCAGATCGACTGGGTCATCGACGCGTACACCCGCGGTGTCGTCGCCGACGAGCAGATGTCGGCACTGGCGATGGCCATCCTGCTCAACGGGATGAACCGGACCGAGATCGCCCGCTGGACGGCGGCGATGATCGCCTCCGGCGAGCGCATGAACTTCGACTCCCTCTCCCGCCCCACCGCCGACAAGCACTCCACCGGCGGTGTCGGCGACAAGATCACGCTGCCGCTGGCCCCGCTCGTCGCCGCGTGCGGCGCCGCGGTGCCGCAGCTGTCCGGCCGCGGGCTCGGCCACACCGGCGGCACCCTGGACAAGCTGGAGTCCATCCCCGGCTGGCGCGCGCTGCTGTCCAACGAGGAGATGCTGCACGTCCTGGACACCACCGGCGCGGTCATCTGCGCGGCGGGCGACGGCCTGGCCCCGGCGGACAAGAAGCTCTACGCCCTGCGCGACGTGACCGGCACGGTCGAGGCCATCCCGCTGATCGCCTCCTCGATCATGTCGAAGAAGATCGCCGAGGGCACCGGCTCGCTCGTCCTCGACGTCAAGGTCGGCAGCGGCGCCTTCATGAAGAACATCGAGGACGCGCGCGAGCTGGCGCGGACCATGGTGGGCCTGGGCACCGACTCCGGCGTCAAGACCGTCGCCCTGCTCACCGACATGTCGACCCCGCTCGGCCTGACCGCCGGAAACGCGCTGGAGGTCCGCGAGTCGGTGGAGGTCCTCGCCGGCGGCGGCCCGGCCGACGTGGTCGAGCTGACCATCGCCCTGGCCAAGGAGATGCTGGACGCCGCGGGCATCAAGGACGCCGACCCGGCGAAGGCCCTGGCCGACGGCTCCGCGATGGACCACTGGCGCCGGATGATCGCGGCCCAGGGCGGCGACCCGGACGCGGCCCTGCCCGTGGCCCGCGAGCAGCACGTGGTCACCGCCTCGGCCTCGGGCGTCCTGACCCGCCTCGACGCCTACGCGGTGGGCGTCGGCGCCTGGCGCCTGGGCGCGGGCCGCGCCCGCAAGGAGGACCCGGTGCAGGCGGGCGCGGGCATCGAGCTCCACGCGAAGCCGGGCGACACGGTGACCGAGGGCCAGCCGCTGATGACCCTGCACACGGACACCCCGGAGAAGTTCGACTACGCCCTGGCCTCCCTGAAGGGCTCGTACGACGTCGCCCCGGCGGGTACGGCCTTCACCGCCACGCCGATCGTCCTGGACCGCATCGCCTGACCTGCGGCTTCCCTGACGCGCGAACGGGACCGGTGGACCCCCGCCGGTCCCGTTCGGCATGCCGGGACCGGCTCGTCCGCCGTGGGACCGGCTCGCCCGCCGCGGGACGCAGTGGGGGCCGGCGCGGCCGATGAGTTCCGCGCCGCGCCGGAGTCACCCTCGCATGGAGATCACCCGACTCGTCCTTCCCGGCCCGGCCCCGACCCCGCGGGACGTGACGCGGCTGTGCGCCCGGCTGGCCCGGCTGTACGAGGACGGGGCCGCGGCCGTGGAGTGCGACGCCGGGGCCGTCACCGCGCCGGGCCTGGCGGCCGTGGAGCTCCTGGCCCGGCTTCGGCTGACCGCCCGGGGCCGGCCGTACCGGGTGACCGGCGCCGGGCCCGCGCTACGGGCCCTACTGGGTCTCGTGGGCCTCGTCGAGCTGCTCGGGGAGACCGAAGAGGGGGAACCAGCGGGCGGTGTCCAGGAAGGCGTTGAGCCCGACGATCCTGCCCTCTGAGATCTCCATGACCTGGAGCGCCCACGGGGTGTGGCCCTTCCCGGAAGCCGCCGGCCGGTACTGGCCGAAGGCCGGCATCCCGTTCGCCGTCGTCGGGATCAGGCGGGAGCCCTTGCAGCCTATGCCCTGGTTCAGGTGCCAGGCCGCGATGTCCTCCCGGCCCCGCAGCCACAGGTCGAACGGCGGCATCGACAGCACCGCGTCCTCGTGCAGCAGCGCGGTGAGCCGCGAGATGTCGTACGCCTCGAAGGCGGACAGGTACTGCTCCAGCAGCTTCGCCTGGTCCGCGTCCAGCGGGTCCGCCGGATCGCTGTCGCGCACCCCGTGCGCGGCCATCGTGGCCCGGGCCCGCTGCAGCGCGCTGTTCACCGAGGCCACCGTGGTCTCCAGCAGCGCCGCGACCTCATCGGCCTTCCAGGCCAGCACCTCGCGCAGGATCAGCACCGCCCGCTGCTTCGCCGGCAGGTGCTGGAGGGCCGCGACGAACGCCAGCCGGACGGATTCCCTCGCCAGCGCCATCTCCGCCGGGTCGGCGGTCTGCGGAAGCACCCGGCCGTCCGGGACCGGCTCCAGCCAGGTCACCTCGGGCCGCTCGTTCAGCACGGCGGAGGCCTGGTGCTGCGGGGCGGTCAGGTCCATCGGCCGGGCCCGCTTGTTCCCCGCGTTCAGCAGGTCCAGGCAGACGTTGGTGGCGATCCGGTACAGCCACGACCGCAGCGAGGAGCGGCCCTCGAACTTCTCGAAGCTGCGCCAGGCACGGATGTACGTGTCCTGCACCGCGTCCTCGGCGTCGAAGGACGAGCCGAGCATCCGGTAGCAGTACCCCGTCAGCTCGACCCGGTAGCGGTCCAGCGCGGTGTCCAGGTCCGTCGGTGTGGTCGCGAGGTCACTCATGGCTGTCGTCGCCCCCAGGTAGGTCCACTCCTTCGGAACCTACCGGAGGGGTCTGACAACGGCAGCCGCAGCGGCCGCGCGCCACGGGTCACGTCCCCGGCTTGCGCCCGTACACGTAGACGTCCTCGCCCTTGCCGAGCAGGTTCCAGTACGCCTTGGCGTCGGCGGACCGCATGTTCACGCACCCGCCCGAGCCGGGCGGGTTCCACATGCTCTTGGTGGTCGAGTGGAAGGCGATGCCGCCGTCGAAGAACTGCGCGTACGGCATCGACACGTCGTAGACCGTCGACCAGTGGTCGATGCTGCGGAGGTAGATCCTCTTCAGGCCGGTCCGGGTCTCCGTGCCGTTCTTGCCGGTGCGGACCGGGACCGGACCGTACTTCAAGGCGGCGCCGTCCTGGATCCAGCTGAGCTGCCGCGTCAGGTCGACGCAGGCGATCCGCCCCCGGTTCACCGGGCAGTTGCCGGCCCTGTTGGGCGTCTTGCCCGCCGCCCGCTGGGCCAGGATCGTGCTCATCGTCTGCCAGGTCAGCGGTCCCGCGTACCCCTGCGTCGGGGTGATCCCGTGGCGCGCCTGGAACGCCCTGGTCGCCGTGCAGTCGGCCGCCGACTGCCGCCCGTCCACCGGCCGCCCCAGGAACTGCTCGACCTGCCGCTGGTACGGCCCGGTACCGAGGTTGCAGGAGGCGGCCCCGGCCGGCCCGCCCCCCGCGACCACCAGCGGCAGCGCCAGCACCACCGCCCCGCCGAACACCGCCGCCGCGCGCGTGCGCGTCCCCATGGCACCCTCCCCTTTTCGCCCCGCAATGCGTTCTCCGTGTTGAATGCCCGGAAAACCCTGCGAGTTACGTGCGGGAGAGACGTATTTCCGACTGGTCACTCAGCGCACGGCAGCGGCCGAAGCCGGCACGCGCCGCTCCGCGCGGGCCGCGTGGGACCCGTACAGCGTGATCGATACGACGCCGAGCACGGCCAGCAGCGCGATGCCCACCGTGGCCGCCCACCCCGCCGAGTTGTAGGCGAGGGCGCCCAGGGTGCCGCCCGCGCTGGAGCCCAGGTAGTACGCCGACTGGTAGAGCGCGGAGGCCTGCGCACGGCCCGTGCGCGCCGTCCGGCTCACCGCGGCCGAGGCCACCGCGTGCCCCGCGAAGAAGCCCGCCGTGATCAGCACCAGCCCGAGCAGGATCGCCGCCAGGGAATCCGAAAGCGACAGCAGCAGCCCGAGCGCGGTCGTGGTCACGGCCAGGTACAGCGCGCCGCGCCGCCCCGCGCGGGCCACCAGCTGCCCGGCCGCCGCCGAAGAGGCCGTACCGACCAGGTAGATCAGGAAGATCGACCCGACCACGCCCTGCCCCAGAGAGAACGGCTCGTCCACCAGCCGGTAGCCGATGACGGTGTACACGGCGCCGAACACGGTCATGAACAGTGCGCCGATCCCGTACAGCCGCAGCAGCAGCGGATCGCGCAGGTGACCGGTGACGGTACGGCCCACCGCGCGCGGGTTCAGCGACGCCGGGCGGAAGAACCGCGCCCTGGGCAGCAGCACCAGGAAGGCCACCGCGCAGGCCAGCGCCATCAGCCCGACGGCCAGCAGACCGGCCCGCCAGCCGCCGAGCTGCGCTGCCCAGCCGGTGACGAGGCGGCCGCTCATGCCGCCGATGGAGTTGCCCGCCACGAACAGCCCGATCGCCCCGACCAGGGCCTTCGGCTTGACCTCCTCCGCCAGGTACGCCATCGCGGAGGCCGGGATGCCGGCGATCGCCGCGCCCTGGACGGCCCGCAGGGCCACCAGCCACTCCAGGTTCGGCGCGAAGGGCACCAGCAGGCCGATGCCCACGGCCACGACCATCGACCAGGTCATCATCCGGGTGCGCCCGAAGCGCTCGGACAGCGCGCTGAGCGGCAGCACGAACAGGGCGAGCGCCCCGGTGGCCGCGGACACCGTCCAGCTGGCCTGACCCGCCGTCGCCCCGAAGCCCTCGGAGATCGCGGGCAGCAGCGCCTGGGTGGAGTAGAGGAGGGCGAAGGTGGCGAGTCCGGCGGCGAAGAGCGCGAGGCTCATCCGGCGGTAGCCGGGGCGGCCGGGGGAGCGCGGTTCGGGCTGCGGCGACGACGGGGTGGAGGCACCTGTGATGACAGGTGCCCCGGTATGAACGGGAGGCATACGTCGAAGGTAGGCCGGTCATTTTGATGCGTCCAATGCACGGATTCGCGATAATCGATCCCCTCACGCATCAGCACAGCTCAGGGCGGCGCCTGTCAATGAACCGTTACGAAGAAGACGCGTCCGTGACACGTCTGCTGGCCCCCCGCCTCGCGTACTTCGCGGCCGTGGCCCGGCACGAGCACGTCACCCGGGCCGCCCACGAGCTGGGCGTCCCCCAGTCGACGCTGTCCCGGGCCATGGTCCGCCTCGAACAGGACCTCGGGGTCACGCTGTTCGCCCGCAAGGGCCGCAACGTCGCCCTCACCACGGCCGGCCGCACCTTCCTCGCCTCCGCCGAACAGGCCCTTGAGGGCATCGCCCGCGCGGCCGAGTCCGTCCAGCAGGACGCCGACCCGGCCTTCGGCAAGGTCGCCTTCGGCTTCCTGCACACCCTGGGCCCCGAGACCGTACCGGGCCTCATCCGGGCCTTCCGCGCCGACCATCCGCGCGTGCGCTTCTCCCTGGTCCAGAACTACGGCGAGGCCATGCTGGAGCGGCTGCGCGCCGGCGAACTCGACCTCTGCCTCACCTCGCCGCTGCCCGACGCCCCCGACCTGGTCGCCCGCCGGCTCGACGAGCAGCGGCTGCGTCTGGTCGTCCCCGACGACCACCGCCTCGCGGGCCGCAAGCGCATCCGCCTCGCCGAGGCCGCCGAGGAAACCTTCGTCACCCTGGAACCCGGCTACGGCCTGCGCCGCATCACCGACGACCTGTGCGCGGAGGCCGGGTTCACCCCCAGGGTCGCCTTCGAGGGCGAGGAGGCCGAGACCCTGCGCGGCCTGGTCGCCGCCGGGCTGGGCGTGGCCCTGCTGCCACCGCCGGCCGTGGCCCGCCCGGGCGTCGTCGAGCTGACGGTCACGGCCCCGCGCGCCGTCCGCGAGATCGGCCTGGCCTGGCTGGACGGCCACCCCGACACCCCGCCGGTGGCCGAGTTCAAGCGCTTCCTGCTGTCCCGCCGCGGCCGCCTGATCCCCGAACTCGAACCGCCCGCCTAGTGACCTGAGTCGGAGATCTACCAGGAGATCTCCGACTCAGGTCACTAGTCCCCGGTTCCGCCCCCGGAGGCGACCGGTGGCGGAGGGGCCAGCAAGTAGCCCGCCTGGAAGCGGGACTTGGCCCCGATGGCCCGCATGATCTCCGCGATGTGCCGCTGGCAGGTCCGCTCCGACATGCCCAGCCTCCGCGCGATCACCTTGTCCTCCAGTCCCTCGGACAGCAGCCGCACGATGGTCTGCCGCAGCTCGTCCGAGATCGACCGGGCCGCCTCCGGGCTCACCGTCGTGGGGAACGGCTCCGCGCCCAGCCAGGACCGCTCGAAGGCCCCCCGCATGAAGTGGACGACGTTCGGCTCGCGCACCACCAGCGCCGCCCCGCTGCGGTCCGGGACGGCCATCAGGCCCGTGTGGTCGTCGAAGACCAGCATCCGCATCAGCCCGTCGCCCAGCGTCCGTACCTGCGCGCCGAGGGCCGTCACCCGTTCGACGTACGCCGCCGTGGGCCGCGAGTACCGGGCCGTGTGCTGGTAGAGCGTCCGCATCCGGACCCCGCGCGCCAGCAGCGACTCGTCCCGGCCGATCGACTCCTCCAGGGTCTCCAGCGGCCGCCCGCCGCCCGGCTGCGAGGTCAGCAGCTCCCGCTCGCACGCCGCGACCAGCTCCGCGATCAGCCCCCGAACCGCCCCGAGGTCCGTCACCAGCTCCAGGCGGCCCGAGCCGCTCAGGTCCCGGTGCGCGGTCCCCGCCTCGTACGCCGGCACCAGCGCCTCCAGCCGCCCCCGCAGCCGGTCCATCTCGTCATGGGTCTCCCGCACGAGCTGCGTCAGCGGGGCCAGTGCCCGCGCCGCGGCCGCCCGGGGCGCTACGGCGCTCCACCGGTCGGGCCCGCCGCCGGGCGCCCGCTGGAGCAGGTGCGCGGCGGCCAGCTCCGTGATCGCGGCGGCGGCGCGCACCCCCAGGGCCTCGGTGGCCTCGGCGGCGTCGAAGGCGTGCCGTTCGGCGGCGTACGCGTAGAGGCGCCGGGCCGCGGGGCTCAGTGCTTCGGCTTGATCGGCTGGCATATGCCTATTCGTCCCGGCCTGTGTCTGTTCGTAAACCCCTCGTATTCCCGCAAGGCGGCAAGACGACCCCTGTCAGGCCCCCTTCGGCATATGCCGAAGGGGGCACAGTGGTCGCACGGCGTGAGGGGGGAGCGCGGCATGCGGCAGGGGACACCCAGTGATGGACGGGGGCCCGTGGCTGTCCTGCTGAGCCCGCGACCCGCCGTGGTGGCGGCCGCCCGCCGTGCGGGCGCCCGCACCGTGGTGGTCGCGCCGGATCCATCGGTGCCATCCGACCGTGAGGGGGCGGAGCGGCGGGTACGGACGGACTGGCGCGACCACCGGCACCTCGTCGGGGCGGTCGGCCGGATGGAGGCGGTGCGCCGGGGCCGCGCCGCCGTCTTCGGCTTCGACGCCGCCGGAGCCTTGGCCGCCGCCCGCGCCAACGAGGAACTGGGCCTGCCCGGCACCCCCACCGCCGCCGTCACCGCCCTCATGGACAAGGCCTCCCTGCGCGCCCGCTCCAACACCCTGCACCCGGGCCGGCCCGTCTCCTTCGCCCGCTGCTCCCGCGCCGAGACCCTCCCCTTCGTCGCCACCCTGATCGGCTACCCCTGCGTCATCAAGCCCCGGGCGGGCGCCGAAGGCGAAGGGGTCCGGCTGGTGCGCGACGAGGCCGAGGCGCGGGCCGCCGCCCGCGGCTACCCGGAGATCACCGACCTGCTCGTCGAGGAGTACCTCGAAGGGCCGGAGATCGCCGTCGAAGCCCTCTCCCGCGGCGGCCGGCACCGCGTCCTGGGCTGGACCCGCCGCCTCACCGGCCCGCGCCTCACCGCCACCGGCCACGACCTGCCGGTCGCCCTGGACCCCTCGACGGCGGAGGCCGTACGGGCCCTCGTACGGGGCGTCCTCGACCTCGCCGGACACCGCGACGGCCCCTCCCACACCGAGGTCATCCTCACGGCGCGCGGCCCCCGTCTCGTCGAGGCCCACGCCCGCCCCGGCGGCGAGGAGTTCGGCAGGCTGCTGCGGATCGCCCACGGCACCGACGTGCTCGCCCTCGCGCTCGCCGCCGGACTGGGCCTGCCCGAGCCCGTGCGCACCCCGCGCGCCGCGTACGCCGGGCTGCGGTACGTGGACTTCCCGCCCGGCCGCGGACCCGGCGGGGTCCGGCCGGGCATCGCCGCGGCGCGGGCCGTGCCGGGGGTGGTCCGCGTCCAGCTGGAGATCCCGCCCGGGGCCACGGTCCGCCGCGCCCCGACGGGCGGCCTGCACCACGCCTACGTCCTGGCCACCGCCCCGACCTCGGGCGCACTGGCCCGCATCCTGGACCGGGCCGCCGGTCTGATCCGCCCGGCGGATCGGCGGATCCGTCAGCCCGAGGGCTTCGGCTTCGCGTAGTCGGCGAAGCCGGTCCAGTCCAGGGTGACGCAGGGCTCGTCGCCCAGGACCCAGGCGTCGTGCCCGGGAGGCACCCGCATGTAGTCGCCGGGGCCGAACTCGGCGCTCTCCCCGTCGTCCATGACGACCTTCATCCGGCCGCTCACCACGTACCCGGTGTGGTCGGCCCGGCAGCTGTCCGTCCCGGCCAGCGGCTTGACGTGGTCCGACCACTTCCAGCCGGGCTCGAAGGTGGCGCGCCCGAGGGCGGTGCCGCTGCTCGTCTCCAGCAGGTCCAGCCTGCCCTTGCCGTCGACGAACGGCCGGGTCTCGTCGGGCTGGTCGAAGCTCTTCGACACCATTGCGGCCATGGTCCATCGCCTCCGGGAGGAGAAGGTCCCGAGTCCACTCCCCACGGTACGCGCCATGGCCTCGTCGTACCGCGCCCGCGCGGGGCCCCGGCCTCAGCGGCGGAGCGAGCGCCCGTAACCGGAGGCCAGCGGCATGCGCAGGCCCAGCGGCGGGGGAGCGGCAAGAGCGTCGGTGACCGGCCGCGAGTACCGCCCCGAGCACACCGCGCCGAGGACGAAGTCCACGGCCAGCGCCACCACTTCCGGCTGGTGCTCGCGCAGTCCGTGCCCGTCGGAGTGGACCTCGAACCGGCACGTGGAACGGTTCGCCTTCTTGGCCCGGGCCGCCAATTGGAACGACGCCTCCGGATCGCTGCGCGCGTCGTTCGTGCCGTGCACGATCAGCACCTGCCGCCCCGACAGCTGCTTCACCGGTTCCGGCGAGTCCGCCGCGGCCGCGTCCCCTAAACAAGGGGCGAGCGAGACCACCGAGTTGACGGCCGCGTGGCCCGCCGCCCGCAGCGCGGCCAGGCCGCCCGCGCCGTACCCGGCCAGGCACACGGGCACGTCCCCGTACCGCCGTACCGCCTCGTCCGCCGCCCACCCCGCCTGCTCCTCGCGGGAGGCTCCCCCGCCGTGGATGACGGTGTGCGCGACCAGCCCTTCCGTACCGCCCGCCCGGGCCAGCGCGCGCCCGAGCGGGCGCAGCGGGCCGGGGGAGAATCTGGACGCTCCGGGAAGCAGGAGCACCACCCCGTTGACCGGGCTTTCCGTCGAACCCGAGCCGGTTCTCGCGCCGGCTGCCCGCCCCAGGCGGGCCCCGCGCACCGGCGGCGCATGCTGTGCCATGGCGGAACAGTCTCAGACGCCGAGGTGTACGACATCCGTCCGTGCGGTCTCTGTTACATATCGGCGCACGCGGTCGGCACCCGCTCTACGCGCGTAGGAGCTAGAGTGCCCAGATGACGAGCGAGACCCCCAACCTGCCGACCCCGGATCAGATCCGCCGCTCCCCGAAGGTGCTCCTGCACGATCACCTCGACGGTGGGCTGCGCCCCGGGACCATCATCGAGCTGGCCCGCGACGCCGGCTACGAGAACCTCCCCGAGACCGACGCCGACAAGCTCGGCATCTGGTTCCGGGAAGCCGCCGACTCCGGCTCCCTGCCGCGCTACCTGGAGACCTTCGCGCACACCTGCGCGGTCATGCAGACCAAGGCGGCCCTCTTCCGGGTCGCCGCCGAGTGCGCCGAGGACCTGGCCGAGGACGGCGTCGTGTACGCCGAGATCCGCTACGCCCCCGAGCAGCACCTGGAAGCCGGCCTGACCCTCGAAGAGGTCGTCGAGGCCGTGAACGACGGCTTCCGCGAGGGCGAGCGGCGTGCGAAGGCCAACGGCCACCGCATCCGCGTCGGCGCCCTGCTGACCGCGATGCGCCACGCCGCCCGTGCGCTGGAGATCGCGGAGCTGGCCAACCGCTACCGCGACAACGGCGTGGTCGGCTTCGACATCGCCGGCGCCGAGGCCGGGTTCCCTCCCACCCGCCACCTCGACGCGTTCGAGTACCTCAAGCGCGAGAACAACCACTTCACGATCCACGCGGGCGAGGCCTTCGGCCTGCCGTCGATCTGGCAGGCCCTGCAGTGGTGCGGCGCCGACCGCCTCGGCCACGGCGTGAAGATCATCGACGACATCGAGGTCGCCGCCGACGGCTCGGTGAAGCTGGGCCGCCTGGCCTCGTACGTCCGGGACAAGCGCATCCCCCTGGAGATGTGCCCGACCTCGAACCTCCAGACCGCCGCGGCCGCCTCGTACGCCGAGCACCCGATCGGTCTGCTGCGGAAGCTGCACTTCAGGCTCACGGTCAACACCGACAACCGCCTGATGAGCGGCACCAGCATGAGCCGCGAGTTCGAGCACCTCGTGGACACCTTCGGCTACACGCTGGACGACATGCAGTGGTTCACCGTCAATGCGATGAAGTCGGCGTTCATTCCTTTCGATGAACGACTGGCCATGATCAATGAGGTCATCAAGCCCGGTTACGCGGAGCTGAAGTCGGAGTGGCTGTTCCAGCAGACCGCTTCCACCAGCGGTTCTGTCTCGGTGTAGGCCATGGCATGACGTACGGAAAGCGCCCGGGAGGAGCAATTCCCGGGCGCTTTCTCGTATTTGATGATGTTTGCGGGCGGGGGTTTGAAGTGGCTAGCTTTCGGAGCCGCTCAATTCCCCGTCGCAAGGACACGTTTTCATGAAGCAGTCAGCTGCCAAGATCCTCGGTACCGCCGCTCTCGGTGCCGCGTTCGCCGCCGTCGCCGCGGGTACCGCCTCGGCCGTTCCGGCCGTCGGCCTCACCGACGCGCTGGGCACCGCCACCGGAGCGCTCCAGGGTGTGACCAGCCAGCAGCAGATGAACTCCGAGGAGGGCGGACCGAGCGACCCCACCAAGGCCGTCACCGGCCTGCTGGGCCCCGTCACCGGTGCCCTCAACGGCTGACGCTGTCGCAATGCGAACGCGCCCACGGCGGTCGCACACCTCTTCGACGGAGTGTGTGCGCCGCCGTGCGGTGTGTCACGATCGCCACCAACTGCCCGCCGACATCCGCGGTATGAGGTCCTTGGTCATGCGCATGAAGGTACGAGCGACCGTGGTCGCGCTGCTCCCCGCCCTGCTGCTCGCCGCGGTCGGATGCGGCTCGAACAGCCCCGACAGCGCCCCGCCGGGCAAGGGCCCAGATCCCAAGGGGTCCGCGAGCCCCGCCTCCGGCGCGCCCGGCGCCCCCGCAGCGACGCCCGGCGGCTCCGCCGCGCCCAAGAGCGGCGGCACCAAGGCCGAGCGGTCCGCGCTGGAACAGGGCGACCTGCCCGGCTACCAGATCTCGGCGCAGGGCAAGAACCCCGGTGCCCCGGACGGTCAGCCGCAGGCCGACAAGAAGGCCTGCCAGCCGCTGGCCGACATCATGGGCGACAAGCCGGACCCGGCCGCGCGCGAGACCGTCAACCGCGGCGTCGGCTCCCAGAAGCAGGTCGGGCTCGCCGTCTCCGCCTCCGTCAGCTCGTACACCGAGAGCGGGGCCAAGGCGCTGATCGCCCGCCTCAAGGCCGCCGTGCCCGCCTGCGGTACGGGCTTCACGGCCACCGTCGAGAAGCAGACCGGCAGCTACCGCGACGTGCGCGCCGCCGACTACCGCACGTCCGGCGACGAGAGCGTCAGCTGGACCACGACCGCCGCCGCCCAGGGCGTCTCGGCGCAGGTCCACCTGGTCGTCGTGCGCGAGGGCGACACCATCGTGCGGCTGATGGCCCTCAACGTCGCCGCGGCCCAGCAGAGGACGCAGGTGCCGCAGGAGGTCGCCGACAAGCAGCTGGAGAAGGTCCAGAAGGCCGGCTGATCCCGGCCGGCCGACGGGCCGTCCGGACCGGCCCCGGCCCGCGGGCGCGGGCTACCAGGCGGTGGAGGCGGACTTCTCGTTCGGCAGGAGCAGCCACAGCGCCAGGTAGATCAGGAACTGCGGGCCGGGCAGCACGCACGAGATGACGAATATGACGCGCATCGTGTTGGCGGAAATTCCGAAACGCCGGGCCAGTCCGGCGCAGACGCCGCCGATCCAACGACCGTCACGGGGGCGGACAATGGCGCTCATGGGGTTCTCCTTCACCGGGATCGCTGTTCTGCTGTTCTGAAGACCAGCTCAGCTTGCGATGTCTCAATACTCCCGGGGAACCGCGGAGAGAACCTCGGTCCACGGACCGAGCCCGACCCTGGAAATTCTCGGGGTGGGCCCCTGATAAGCGGTGCGTGAGCGCCGGATCCGGGCCCGCAGAGCGGGTACGACGGCCGCGTGCGCCAGCAGCACGCCGACGGTGTTCAGCAGGACCGAGTCCACGTCGACGACCTGGCCCGGCACAGCGCTCTGGAGCATCAGGATGGACACCGAGACCAGTGCGCCCGCGGCCGCCGTCCGGGCCAGCGAGGACCACGCGGACAGCGCCGACGGCGCGACCCGCCCGCTGATCAGCGGCAGCAGCACACCCAGCGGGGCCAGCAGCGCCAGCCCCTCGCCGATCCGGCGGGCGCCCTCCAGCGGCCCCTGGGCGAGATCCGCCCGGATCCCCTCCAGGAGAGTCAGGTTCGCGGCCTCGGCCCAGGGCACGTCCAGTGGTCGCAGCGTCAGCCAGCCGACGACCAGGAGGTGGGCGGCCAGCAGGACGACGCCCAGGAGCCGGAACCGGAGATGAATGGCGGTGGCGGCGCTGCCGCCGGCCTCATGACGCTGCACACCTGCGAGGACGCACCGGCCGGTAGCGCTGGTTCCGCCACGGAAGGGGTGTGGTGGGGAGCACGTGCGCGGGCACGTACGAGGGCACGTACGGTCAGGACGTCGCGAGGAGCACGATCAGCAGTACCGCGCCGGCCACGGCGGGCGCGATGATCTCGTACGACCACTGCACGCGCACGCTGCCCTGGGCCCCGGCCCGCGAGGCCCCGCGCTCGGCCAGCTCCCGCAGCTCGTCCACGACCTTGTCGGCGCCCGCCCGCTGCGGCTCGGCCGGCGTCTGCGGCTTCGCGCCGTCCGGGGCGGACGCTCCGCGGCCGGTGAGCCCGCCGCGGCGGCTGAGCTGGCCCCGGCTGGCCTTCTTGCGCTCCCGCAGCGAGACGGGGACCGACCAGAGCTGGTACTTCGAGCCCTCGGCCAGCACCTCCGCCGAGTACCCGGCGCGCACCGCGTCCACGGCCGCCCACGGCAGCTCGATGACCCGGAAGGGGTTCCGTACGCGCATCCGGTCGTCATTGGCGAACACGGCGGGACGGATCGTGAAGGCCACGATCAGCGGGACCACGCACAGCGCGAGCGCGAGGGCGACCCACGGGGTGTTCCCGGAGCCGCGCACCACCGCGTCCCCGCAGAGCCAGGCGGTCAGCGCGAGCAGCAGCACCCCGGTGACCACGGACGCGGAGGAGCGGTAGACCCGGTCGTCGTAGACGGGCTCGTCGGTCGGCTGCTGCTGGCTGCTCATGGGGCCGATTCTGCCCCACGCCGTCTCACCCCACGAGATCGGCGTACAGAATGATGTTGTCGGGCCGGTGGCCGTCGGTGATCCGGCCGCCGCAGGTGATGACGCGCAGCTCCGGCCGGTCCGTGTCCCCGTAGACCTTGTCGGTCGGGAACCGCTTCTTGTCGACCTGCTCCAGCTCGCGGACGCGGAAGACGGCGGTGCTGCCGTCGGCCCGCGAGACCGTGATCTCGTCGCCGGTGCGGACGCGCGCGACGTCCTTGAGGACGGCCGGGCCGCGGACGGTGTCGAAGTGGCCGATCAGCACGGCGGGGCCGGTCTCGCCGGGGGTGACTCCCTTGCCGTACCAGCCGATCTCGTCCCCCTCCGCGACGGAGGGCACCTCGACCGTGCCGTCGGCCGCCAGCCCCAGCGTCAGCAGCGGGGAGGCGTCCACTCCGGCCGAGGGGATCCGTACGCGTACGGGCGCGGCGGCGGGCATCGGGGCGGCCGGGGACGCGGCCGCGGGGGCGGTCGTGGGGGTGACGGCGGGCGGGGCGGCGTCCGGGGGCGGAGCGGCGGCCACCGGTGGGGTGGCTGCGCCGCCGCAGCCGGTCAGTGCGGCGGCGAGGAGGACGGCGGCGAGCAGCGGGCTGGCGGCGCGGTGGGCCATGGAGAGCTCCGGGGACGGCCTCCGGCGGGCCACCGGGTCGGTGGCCCGCCGGAGGAGGGGCAGCGGGAGGAGGCATGCGGGACGCCTGCGGGACGAGGGGCGTCAGTCCTGGGCGGCGCGGCGGCGGCGCAGGACCACGCTGGCACCCAGGGCCCCGAACGCGGCGATCAGGCCGGCGCCCGCCGCCACGGTGGTGGCGCCGCCGGTGTCCGCGGCGGCCTCGGCCGGAAGTTCGGCGCCCGCGGCGACCGGACCCTTGGGCACCACCGAGGTCTGGCCGGCGGTCTGCGGCTTCGCCGGGGCGGGCGCGGGGGTGGTGGGCTTCGTCACCGGCTTGTCGTCGGTGAACTGGTAGTTCGGCTTGCAGCCCTTGGGGAAGGCGGGGAACGGGGCCCGGCCCAGCTCGCTGCTGCCGCCCTGCGTCTTCCACTCCATGACGGGCGTGGCGCCGCTCGGGTTCACGATCCGGGCGATGATGCCCGCGGACTCCGGCAGCGAGGGGTGGGTGCGGTCCAGCTGGGCGAAGCCGCGGCCGTCGTCGCCGGAGTGGTAGAGGACCGCCTTCGGGCCCTGCTCGGAGACGTACAGCTCGGCGTTCACGCCCGCGCCCATGGACAGCCCCACCGGCCCCACCCGGCAGTCCGTGCTCGCCTCGCCCGCCGGCAGCGGGTACGACCGGCTGCTCCCGTCCCCGGCGGTGACGACGAGCACGGGGTGGGCGCCGGCGGCCTTGGTGAGCTCGAGGTCCAGGCCCTTGGCCTTGTCGTGGGGTGCGGTCCGGTCCAGCTTCGTCACGACGCGGACCAGGTAGGTGTCGCCGGGCTTCCAGTCCGGGCCGACTTCGCGGATCCAGGCCTCGGGGCCCTCCTGCTCGTTGCGCAGCACCGCGACCATGCCCTCGCCGATGTAGACCGGAGTGCCCTCGTAGCGGCTGCTGTCCGACGCCGCGGCGGTCTGCGGGGCCGCGGCGGGCGCCGCGAACGCGGCGCCGGCGGCCGGTACGAGCATCGCGCCCGCGAGGGCGGCGGTGACGATCGAGGTGCGGAGGGCGGTACGCATAACGACTCCTGGAGCGTGGGCGAGCAGGGCGGAGGAGAGTCGCATGCCGCGTCGGGTCTGTTCGGTCTGGTTCACCGGGTCAGGTGTGGCGGGCTGCTGAAAAGAAATCTAAGGATCTCGTACGACGGGAGGATCCGCCTCCTGTCATGGCCGCGTAACAGCGGCCGGAGGTGTCGATTCCGCACCGGAACCGGCCGATTCGGGGGGAGGGGGTGACAGGCCGCTACGCGCGTAGATATGCTCATGTGGTGACCATGCCCACCACCCTCACCGCATTCGCTGACGTGACGACGTCCGACAGTGCGCTGCGCCGCTTCCTGCACGGGCTGCCCGGCGTCGACGCAGTCGGACTGGAGGCCCGCGCGGCCGCCCTCGGCACCCGTTCGATCAAGACGACGGCCAAGGCGTACGCCATCGATCTGGCCATCTCGATGATCGACCTGACGACGCTGGAAGGCGCGGACACCCCGGGCAAGGTCCGGGCGCTCTCCGCCAAGGCCGTCAACCCCGATCCGACCGACCGTACGACGCCGATGACCGCCGCGGTCTGCGTCTACCCCGACATGGTGGCCACCGCGAAGGCGGCCCTGAACGGCGCCGACGTCAAGGTGGCCTCCGTCGCGACCGCCTTCCCGGCCGGCCGCGCCGCGCTGCCCGTCAAGCTCGCCGACACCCGTGACGCCGTCGCCGCCGGCGCCGACGAGATCGACATGGTCATCGACCGTGGCGCCTTCCTCGCCGGCCGCTACCTCGATACGTACGAGCTGATCAAGGCCGTCAAGGAGGCCTGCGTCCGCCCCGACGGCACCGCGGCCCGCCTCAAGGTCATCTTCGAGACCGGCGAGCTGTCGACGTACGACAACATCCGCCGCGCCTCCTGGATCGGCATGCTCGCGGGCGCCGACTTCATCAAGACGTCGACGGGCAAGGTGGGCGTCAACGCCACCCCGGCCAACACGCTCCTCATGCTCGAAGCCGTCCGCGACTTCAAGGCGCAGACTGGAATCCAGATCGGCGTGAAGCCGGCCGGCGGCATCCGGACCACCAAGGACGCGATCAAGTTCCTGGTCCTGGTCAACGAGACCGTGGGCGAGGACTGGCTGAGCAACCACTGGTTCCGTTTCGGCGCCTCCAGCCTGCTCAACGACCTGCTGATGCAGCGCCAGAAGCTGAGCACCGGGCGTTACTCCGGTCCCGACTACGTGACGGTGGACTGATCACCATGGGTTCTGTTTTCGAGTACGCACCGGCCCCCGAGTCCCGCTCGGTCGTCGACATCGCCCCCTCGTACGGGCTGTTCATCGACGGCGAGTTCACCGACGCCGCCGACGGCAAGGTCTTCAAGACCGTCTCCCCGTCGTCCGAGGAGGTCCTCGCCGAGGTCGCCCAGGCGGGTGCCGCCGACGTGGACCGCGCCGTCAGGGCCGCCCGCAAGGCCTTCGAGAAGTGGTCCGCGCTGCCCGGCTCCGAGCGCGCCAAGTACCTCTTCCGCATCGCCCGGATCATCCAGGAGCGCAGCCGCGAGCTCGCCGTCCTGGAGACCCTGGACAACGGCAAGCCGATCAAGGAGACCCGCGACGCGGACCTCCCGCTGGTCGCCGCGCACTTCTTCTACTACGCGGGCTGGGCCGACAAGCTCGACCACGCGGGCTACGGCGCGAACCCGCGCCCGCTGGGCGTGGCCGGCCAGGTCATCCCCTGGAACTTCCCCCTCCTGATGCTGGCGTGGAAGATCGCCCCGGCGCTCGCCACCGGCAACACGGTCGTCCTGAAGCCCGCCGAGACCACCCCGCTCTCCGCGCTCTTCTTCGCGGACATCTGCCGCCAGGCGGGCCTGCCCAAGGGCGTCGTCAACATCCTCACCGGATACGGCGACGCGGGCGCGGCCCTCGTCGAGCACGCGGACGTCAACAAGGTCGCCTTCACCGGCTCGACGGCCGTGGGCAAGAAGATCGCCCGCCACGTCGCCGGCACCGACAAGAAGGTCACCCTGGAGCTGGGCGGCAAGGGCGCCAACATCGTCTTCGACGACGCCCCCGTCGACCAGGCCGTCGAGGGCATCGTCAACGGCATCTTCTTCAACCAGGGCCAGGTCTGCTGCGCCGGATCCCGCCTCCTGGTCCAGGAGTCGATCCACGACGAGCTGCTGGACAGCCTGAAGCGTCGCCTGTCGACCCTGCGCCTGGGCGACCCGCTCGACAAGAACACCGACATCGGCGCGATCAACTCCGCCGAGCAGCTCGCCCGGATCACCGCGCTCGCGGAGACCGGCGAGGCCGAGGGCGCCGAGCGCTGGTCCCCCGCCTGCGAGCTGCCGTCCGCCGGCTACTGGTTCGCCCCGACGCTCTTCACGAACGTCACCCAGGCGCACACCGTCGCCCGCGACGAGATCTTCGGCCCGGTGCTGTCCGTGCTGACCTTCCGTACGCCCGACGAGGCCGTCGCCAAGGCCAACAACAGCCAGTACGGCCTGTCCGCGGGCATCTGGACGGAGAAGGGCTCGCGCATCCTGGCGGTCGCCGGCAAGCTCCGCGCGGGTGTCGTCTGGGCCAACACGTTCAACAAGTTCGACCCGACCTCGCCCTTCGGCGGCTACAAGGAGTCGGGCTTCGGCCGCGAGGGCGGCCGCCACGGCCTGGAGGGCTACCTCGATGTCTGAGTCGACGACCCGTCTGAACGTCTTCAAGACCTACAAGCTGTACGTCGGGGGCAAGTTCCCCCGCTCCGAGAGCGGCCGGGTGTACGAGGTGACGGACTCCAAGGGCAACTGGCTGGCCAACGCGCCGCTGTCCTCCCGCAAGGACGCCCGCGACGCGGTCGTCGCGGCCCGCAAGGCCTTCGGCGGCTGGTCGGGCGCCACGGCCTACAACCGCGGCCAGATCCTCTACCGCATCGCCGAAATGCTCGAGGGCCGCCGCGACCAGTTCGTGCGCGAGGTCGGTGAGGCGGAGGGCCTGTCCAAGTCGAAGGCCGGAGCCGTCGTGGACGCGGCCATCGACCGCTGGGTCTGGTACGCGGGCTGGACCGACAAGATCGGCCAGGTCGTCGGCGGGGCCAACCCCGTCGCGGGCCCGTTCTTCAACCTCTCCACCCCCGAGCCGACCGGTGTCGTGACCGTGATCGCCCCCCAGGACTCGTCCTTCCTGGGCCTGGTCTCGGTGATCGCCCCGGTCATCGCGACCGGCAACACGGCGGTCGTGATCACCTCGGAGAAGTCCCCGCTGCCCGCCCTCTCCCTGGGCGAGGTGCTGGCCACCTCCGACCTGCCCGGCGGTGTGGTCAACATCCTCTCCGGCAAGGCCGCCGAGATGGGCCCGCACCTGGCCTCCCACCAGGACGTCAACGCGATCGACCTGGCGGGCGCCGACGTCGCCCTGGCCAAGGAGCTGGAGATCGCGGCGGCGGACAACCTCAAGCGCGTCCTGCGTCCACAGCCTGTGGACGACTGGACCGCGGACCCGGGCACCCGCCGCATGACGGCGTTCCTGGAGACCAAGACGGTCTGGCACCCGACGGGGTCGCTGGGCTCGGGCGGGTCCTCGTACTAGAAGACCCCCAAGAACCGGCCCCGGCAGCATCCCCGCGCTGCCGGGGCCTTCTTCTCCTACTTCTTCAGAACCGGCCCGAGCAGCGAGGACGCGGCCGCCCCGGGCAGCTCGCCGACGGACGGACCCTGCGTGAGGATCCCCGTGACCATGGTGGTGCCGACGGCGGGGAAGTCGGCGACCCGGGTAGCGACGCCGTTGTCCAGCGGGTCCACACCGGTGTGGGCCAGCGGGTTCACCTTGAGGTTCGAGATCGGGTCGGTGACCCCGGCCAGCGCCGCCGGGACGTCGAGCTCACCGGCCTGGGCGCCGCCCGCGGCCATCGCGAGCGCGGCGCCCGCCATGGAGACGGTGAGGCCTGCGGTGCGCAACGGGGAGCTGTGCGGAGCTGCGTGACGTGCCATGGTTCCCGCCTGTGGTCGTAGTCGCGTGCGCACGCAGCGTAGTTGACGTGTGATCCTTGATACCAACCGGCCACCGGAGGGGTCCCCTACAGGGATTAATGGTTCAGACTGGTGTCCCGTGAGCTGTTCTTCTCCCCTGCCGACGCGCGTCGTGCTGCTGACCGGACCCTCAGGCTCCGGCAAGTCCTCGCTGGCGGCCCGTTCGGGGCTCCCCGTACTGCGCCTGGACGACTTCTACAAAGAGGCGGACGACCCGACCCTTCCGCTGGTCGAGGGGAGCTCGGACATCGACTGGGACTCCCCGCTGTCCTGGGACGCGGACACCGCCGTGGCGGCCATCGAGGAGCTGTGCGCGACGGGCCGTACGGAGGTCCCCGTCTACGACATCGCGACGTCCTCCCGGGTCGGGACGGAGGCGCTGGACATCTCCCGGACGCCGCTGTTCATCGCGGAGGGCATCTTCGCGGCCGACGTCGTGGCCCGCTGCCAGGAGCTGGGCTTGCTCGCCGACGCGATCTGCCTGCGGGGCCGGCCGTCCACGACGTTCCGGCGGCGGCTGGTGCGGGGATCTGCGGGAGGGGCGCAAGTCGGTGACGTTCCTGCTGCGACGGGGCTACCGGCTGATGCGGGCCGAGCGGGGCATCGTGGCCCGGCACACCGCGCTCGGCGCCCATGCCTGCGCCCGCGACGAGGCCCTCGGCCGGCTGGCCGCCGCCGCAGCCGGCCGCCACCGCCCGGCCACGACCCCGGCCTGACCCGATCCGGCCCCGCCGGCGTTCGAGGCACGGGGTGCGGGGCGGAGCCCCGGGTCCTCGAGCCGGATCCCGACGGGCCGCCGGACCCCGCGGACGCGGAAAGGCGGGACCAAGCGGACCCCCGGCCGCTTGATCCCGCCCGTTCCCCCCGCGGCCCCCGCCCCACCCCCGTGGGACGGGCCCCCTGGCCCGTTGGCTCGTGGTGTCCCGCCGTGTCCGTCCGGCCCCGCAGGGCTACGCGACGAGCTCCTCGAAGGACTCCGCCTCGTCGGCGCCGAAGCTCAGCGCCTCGTCCTCGCGCAGCCGCCGCAGCGACCGCCAGATGCTCGACTTCACCGTGCCGACGCTGATCCCGAGGATCTCCGCGATCTCCGGGTCCGTACGGCCCTCGTAGTACCGCAGGACCAGCATCGTGCGCTGCGGCTCCGGGATCCGGGACAGTGCCTGCCACAGGACCGCGCGCAGCTCCGTACCGCGCATCGCGTCCGTGTCCGAGGCCGTCTCCGGCAGTTCCTCCGTCGGGTACTCGTTCAGCTTCCGCCGGCGCCACGCACTGATGTGCAGGTTCGTCATCGTGCGGCGCAGGTACCCGCCCACGGCCGCCTTGTCGGTGATCCGGTCCCAGGCCCGGTACGTGGAGAACAGCGCGCTCTGCAGCAGGTCCTCCGCCTCGTGGCGGTCGCCGGTGAGGTGGAAGGCCGTCGCGTACAGGGCGGCCCGGCGCTCCCGGACGTACGCCGTGAACTCCGCCTCGGACGTCGAGGACGGCGTGCGCTGTGCGGGAACCGCCTGGTACTGCTTCGCGTCAATGGCTACGACGTGTGCCGGCCGGGGCCGGGATACCGCGACGTTACGGACACCCGCCCGGCGGTTCACATCGTGCAGCCGCGTGACAACCGCGCTGGTCGTGGTGCTGTGCAGCGTGTTCATCTCGCGCCCCCCGTCGTGGAGTCTGCTTCGGTCCGTTGCTGTGCTTCGGTTGTTGGTAGAAGCCTGCCCGGCCGACTTAACCGGGGTGTCCGCCGACTGTCACAGGCCTGTCACAGCGGCCGCCGCCGGACCCGTCCGGGACCGGGTGCCCCTGCCGGTCGAACTCCCGACTGCCGATGGGACAGAATGAGCCCGTGCCTTTCCTGTTGCTGATCGAGGACGACGACGCCATCCGCACGGCCCTCGAACTCTCCCTGTCTCGCCAGGGCCACCGTGTGGCCACCGCGGCGACGGGCGAGGACGGCCTGAAACTGCTGCGCGAGCAGCGGCCGGATCTGATCGTGCTGGACGTGATGCTGCCCGGGATCGACGGCTTCGAGGTGTGCCGGCGGATCCGGCGCACCGACCAGCTGCCGATCATCCTGCTCACCGCGCGCAGCGACGACATCGACGTCGTCGTCGGCCTGGAGTCCGGTGCCGACGACTACGTGGTCAAGCCCGTCCAGGGGCGGGTCCTCGACGCCCGCATCCGCGCCGTGCTGCGCCGCGGCGAGCGCGAGTCCAGCGACTCGGCGAGCTTCGGCTCCCTGGTCATCGACCGCGCCGCCATGACGGTGACGAAGAACGGCGAGGACCTCCAGCTCACCCCGACCGAGCTGCGGCTGCTGCTGGAGCTGAGCCGCCGTCCCGGACAGGCCCTCTCCCGCCAGCAGTTGCTCCGCCTGGTCTGGGAGCACGACTACCTCGGCGACTCGCGGCTCGTGGACGCCTGCGTGCAGCGGCTGCGCGCCAAGGTCGAGGACGTGCCGTCCTCGCCCACCCTGATCCGCACCGTCCGCGGCGTCGGCTACCGCCTGGACTCCCCGCAGTGATCCCGGCGCTGCTCGCGGGCCGGCGCTGGACCAGCCTGCGGCTGCGGCTCCTCGTCGTGTTCGCACTGGTCGCGCTGACGGCCGCGGTCTCCGCTTCGGGGATCGCGTACTGGCTCAACCGCGAGGCGGTCCTCACCCGTACCCAGGACGCGGCGCTCGGCGACTTCCGGCAGGAGATGCAGAACCGGGCCGCGGCGCTGCCCGCCGACCCGACCCCGCAGGAGATCCAGCGCACGGCCGAGCTGATGGCGGGCAGCAGCCCCGGCTACAGCGTGCTGCTGGTGCAGGAGGGCAAGGAAGGCCAGGTGTCCGGTACGGCCGGGCCCGACGTGTTCGGGCTGGGCGACGTACCGAAGTCCCTGCGGGACGCGGTCAACGACCGGCAGAAGACGACGGCGGCGAACGACTCCGAGTACCACATGTACTGGCAGCGGACGAAGCCCGGCGGCAATCCGTACCTGGTCGGCGGGACGCGGATCGTGGGCGGCGGACTCACCGGCTACATGTACAAGTCGCTCGCGCAGGAGCGGGACGACCTGAACGCGCTGGCCTGGTCGCTGACGATCGCGACGGGCCTGGCGCTGCTGGGTTCCGCGCTGCTGGCGCAGGCCGCGTCCCGTACGGTGCTCAAGCCCGTGCAGCGGCTGGGCGACGCGGCCCGGCGGCTCGGCGAGGGCGAGCTGGACACCCGGCTCGACGTGTCGGGGACCGACGAACTGGCCGACCTCTCGCACACGTTCAACAAGACGGCCGAGGCGCTGGAGAAGAAGGTCGCCGACATGAGCGCGCGGGAGGAGTCGAGCCGGCGCTTCGTCGCGGACATGTCCCACGAACTGCGCACGCCGCTGACGGCGTTGACGGCGGTCGCCGAGGTGCTGGAGGAGGAGGTCGACGACCTCGATCCGATGATCGCACCGGCGGTGGCGCTGGTCGTCAGCGAGACCCGGCGGCTCAACGACCTCGTGGAGAACCTGATGGAGGTCACCCGCTTCGACGCGGGCACGGCCCGGCTGGTGCTGGACGACGTGGACGTCGCCGACCAGGTCACGGCGTGCATCGACGCGCGGGCCTGGCTCGACGCCGTCGAACTCGATGCCGACCGGGGCATCGTGGCCCGGCTCGACCCGCGCCGCCTCGACGTCATCCTGGCCAACCTGATCGGCAACGCCCTCAAGCACGGCGGCTCGCCGGTGCGGGTGCGGGTGGTCGTCGAAGGGGACTGGCTGGTGATCGCGGTGCAGGACAACGGCCCGGGCATCCCCGAGGACGTGCTGCCGCACGTGTTCGACCGGTTCTACAAGGCGAGCGCCTCCCGGCCGAAGTCGGACGGCAGCGGGCTGGGCCTGTCGATCGCCGTGGAGAACGCGCACATCCACGGCGGAGACATCACCGCGGCCAACGGGCCCGGGGGCGGGGCGCTGTTCACGCTGCGGCTGCCGGTGGACGTGGGGAAGGTGATCTCGGGTGACCAGGACGCGTAGGGCTCTGCGGGCCGGCTCGGCACTCCTGGCCCTGTTGGCCCTGCCGGCCCTCGCGGGCTGCGGGATCAGGGCGACGACCGTACCGGTGGACGTGGGCGCGGCGCCCTCACGGGTGTCGTGCGACACCCCGGCGCAGCCGGCCGGGCAGGGCGGTGTGCAGGGCTTCCGGGCCACGGTGGAACTGGTCTGCGGCTCGCAGCTGGTGGGCGTGGAACGGGTGGTGCCGGTACCGGAGAAGCGGCCGCTGAAGGATCCCGTCGCGCTGGTCGTGCAGGCGCTGCTGGAGGCGCTGGAGAAGGCGCCGTCGGGTGAGGAGCGGGACGCCGGGTTCACCACCGGGGTGCCGGCGGGACTCACGGCGGGAGCGCCGAGGCCGGGCGATCCGGCGGGCACGGTACGGCTGAGCCGCAAGCCGGAGGACCTGCCGCCGGTGGCCCTGTCGCAGATCGTCTGCACGCTGGCGGGCAGCGAGGCGGTGTCGGCGGGGCCGGGACCGGTGGTGCTGGGCGGCCCGGACGCGGACCCGCCGCGGGCGTGGGAGTGCACGGACGCGGTCCGATCCCGCCCGGAGTCGGCCCCGACCCTGGGCGAACTGGTCCGCCCGAGCCCGACCCCGAGCCGTTCCTGACCCCGGCAAGCACCAGGCACGGCGCGGGCCCGCTATCTCCCCGTCGAGCCACCGGGGCCGGGCGGTGGTTGCCCCACCTGCCCCCGGTCAGTGGGCCGGTGCTCAGGGGAGGGCCGCGGGGTGCCCGACCGCACGACACGAGAACCAGCCCGCCCTGCGGAGCACCCAGACTGGCTACTCATCGGGCGCTTCTTCGAAGCTGTCGAGGAAGCGCTCCCATCCGACACGGGCACGGTCTAGAGGTTGCCGACTGGGCGCGGTCCCGACCTCCGGCCTCGGCCGGGGGCCGTCCGGTGCGGGTTGCTCGTGGATCGTGGTCATGGATCCTCCTGCCTTTCACACGGAGCGGCGTGGGACCAAGTCCAGCGCTTGGGGAGGTGCCACGGTTGCCGGGAGCGCGGACGTTTGGGCGGACGTTTCCCCTCACCGCCACCCGGCCGCCCGTATCCTGAAATCGGCACGGCAGATGCACGGATGGTGAGCGAGCTGGTGAAGAAGCTGGTCCCGTTACGCCAGGCGGCGGGATACACGCAGGCATCGTTCGTCTCGGCATTCACCGCTGAGGCGGCTCGGCATTGCCGCTGCGGTGAGCGTCCGCCGGCTACGGCGCCGGGAGAACGAAACGCCGCCGCCCTCGTGGCGGCGACGCTCATGCCTGCCGCGTCGGGGCCGCGCGTGGACGGACCACACCAAGGGCAGCGTGCCGGCCGGCGTCCAGGCCGGTCACATCGAGGCGGACATCACCAGCATCTTGCGCAACGGGTCGTACACCTCGGCCGTGGGTCGCGAACTCCACACAATGCTCGCCGAACTGAATGGCCATCGCGCCTGGTACGGCTCTGACGGCGGCCCTACCGCCGAGGGCAGGTCCGCGCGCATGGAAGCCCTCGCTGCTGCCCAGCTTGTCGACGATCCTCTCCTTCAGGTTTCCGTGCTGGAGACTCTCGTACTCCTGGCGATCAAGGCGGATCGAACGTGGGCAAGTTCGTTGGGCCCTTCGAAGTCGACTGCGCCACTGCCGACATGTACGTCCGAGCGAACCAGCCGCACAGAGCGGTGCCCTTCCTCCGGGCCGCCGTGCATCGACAGCCGGACCGCCCGCGACTGCGTCGCGCGGATTCGCGAGACCATACGAGGGGGCTGAGATGAGCCAGCCAGTACGGATCAGCATCAAACGCCTCCACGGCCCGGCGGCGGCCCTGGCCGAGGATGCCTTCCGATTGGTCTACGCCGAGGCATTCGCCGAACCGCCGTATGCCGAAACCGAGGCGGACGCATCGGCCGCCTTCCGGCGTTGTCGGTCCCAGACCCGCAAGAGCGCATTTCTCGGGGGCCTCGCGACGGATGCAACAGGGCGTCGCCCTTCGCCTGCACGAAACCCTGCTCGCGACCGTTGACGCCGAACGGGTCGTGCTCAATGTCCACCCGGACGGCGAGGCGGCGGTGGCCGCGTACCGTTCATGGGGGTACCGCAAGGTGGGCGACGCACACCCGTGGGCCGGGGCCCCCGTGCACGACGTGCTGCTGCTCGCCTTGGGCCGGCTTCCGACGGGCCGCAGACGTCAAACCCTGGGCAGCGCGTAGCGAGCTGATGCGTCTGGGCGCTCCGCAGGTCGGGCGGTCGTTGGGGGACATAGCGGGCCCGCGCCACGCCCCCGACGGCGACGGCCCCCCGAGCCGGAGCTCGGGGGGCCGATGTGACCGTGGGGCCGGGGGATCAGATGCCCGCCGCCACTGCCAGGTCCTTCTTGATCGCGTCCAGGACTTCCTGGCCGCGCGTGCGGGCCGGGGCGAGGTCGGAGGCCTCGGGGACCGGGACCACGACCTCCAGGTAGCACTTCAGCTTCGGCTCCGTGCCCGACGGACGGACGATGACCCGGGCCTTGTACGCGCCGTCCAGGTAGTAGCGCAGGCCGTCCGTGGGCGGGAGGGACTCCGTGCCCTTCGTCAGGTCCTCCGCCGCGACGACCCGCAGGCCGGCCAGGGAGGTCGGGGGCTCCGCGCGGAGCGCGGCCATCGCGGAGGCGATGACCGACAGGTCCGAGACGCGGACCGACAGCTGGTCGGTGGCGTGCAGGCCGTGGGCCATCGCCAGGTCGTCCAGCAGGTCGGTCAGGGTACGGCCCTGCTCCTTGAGCTCGGCGGCCAGTTCGGCCACGAGCAGCGCGGCGGTGACGCCGTCCTTGTCGCGGACGCCCTCGGGGTCGACGCAGTAGCCGAGCGCCTCCTCGTAGCCGTAGCGCAGGCCCTCCACGCGGGCGATCCACTTGAAGCCCGTCAGGGTCTCCTCGTAGCCCACGCCCGCCGCCTCCGCGATCCGGCCCAGGAGGCTGGAGGAGACGATGGACTCGGCGAAGACGCCCCGTGCGCCCTTGTGGACGAGGTGGGCCGCGAGCAGCGCGCCGACCTCGTCGCCGCGCAGCATCCGCCAGCCGCCGTTGTCCGGGACGGCCACCGCACAGCGGTCCGCGTCCGGGTCGTTGGCGATCACGATGTCCGGGCGGACCTCGGCGGCCTTCGCGAAGGCCAGGTCCATCGCGCCCGGCTCCTCCGGGTTGGGGAAGGCCACGGTCGGGAACGCCGGGTCCGGCTCGGCCTGCTCGGCGACGAGCACCGGCTCCGGGAAGCCGTGCCGCGCGAAGGCCGCCATGACGACGTCCTTGCCGACGCCGTGCATGGCCGTGTAGACGCTCCGCACGCCCCGGGGGGAACCGGAGGTCAGGACCGCGTCCGTACGCGCCAGGTAGGCCTCCAGGACCTCCTCGTCGAGCTGGAGCCAGCCGTCCGCGGGGCGGGGTACGGAGTCGAGGGTCTCGACGCGGGCGATCTCCGCCGCGATCTCGGCGTCCGCCGGGGAGACGATCTGCGAGCCGTCGCCGAGGTACACCTTGTAGCCGTTGTCCCGGGGCGGGTTGTGGCTCGCGGTCACCTCGACGCCGGCGACGGCGCCCAGGTGCCTTATGGCGTACGCGAGGACGGGAGTCGGCAGCGGGCGGGGCAGGACGGCCGCACGCAGGCCGGCGCCGGTCATCACGGCCGCGGTGTCGCGGGCGAAGTCCGCCGACTTGTAGCGGGCGTCGTAGCCGACGACGACCAGGCCGCCGTCGTGGCCCTGGGCCTTCAGGTACGCCGCGAGGCCCGCCGCGGCCCGGATGACCACCGAGCGGTTCATCCGCATCGGACCCGCGCCGATCTCGCCGCGCAGACCGGCGGTGCCGAACTGCAGCGTGCCCGAGAACCGGTCCGCGAGCTCCGCCGTGTCGCCCGCCTCGATGAGCTCGGCGAGCTCGGCCGCCGTCTCCGGGTCCGGGTCCTCCGCCAGCCAGGCCTGCGCCCGGGTGATCAGGTCGTCCTGTTCCTGCACTACTTCCGCCTTGTCTCTCGTACGGTGCCGGTGCCTGTGCCGCCGTCTCAGATGCGGGCGAGGACCTGGGTCAGCAGCTTGCCCATGCGCGCGGCCGAGTCACGGCCGGCCTGGAGCACCTCTTCGTGGTTCAGGGGCTCGCCGGAGATGCCCGCCGCCAGGTTGGTGACCAGGGAGATGCCCAGCACCTCGGCGCCGGCCTCGCGGGCGGCGATGGCCTCCAGCACGGTGGACATGCCGACCAGGTCGGCGCCCATCACGCGGATCATGTTGATCTCGGCCGGGGTCTCGTAGTGCGGGCCGGGGAACTGTACGTAGACGCCCTCTTCGAGGGTCTCGTCGATCTCCTTGCACATCGCGCGCAGGCGCGGCGAGTAGAGGTCGGTGAGGTCCACGAAGTTCGCGCCGACGATCGGCGAGGTGGCCGTCAGGTTGAGGTGGTCGCTGATCAGGACCGGCTGGCCGGGCTTCATGCCCTCGCGCAGCCCGCCGCAGCCGTTGGTGAGGACGACGGTCTTGCAGCCGGCGGCGACGGCGGTACGGACACCGTGGGCGACGGCGGCGACGCCGCGGCCCTCGTAGTAGTGGGTCCGGCCGAGGAAGAGCAGCGCGCGCTTGTCGCCGATCTTGTACGAGCGGATCTTGCCGCCGTGGCCTTCGACGGCGGGGGGCGGGAAGCCGGGCAGCTCGGTGACCGGGAACTCGGCCTCGGGGGCGCCGAGCGCCTCTGCGGCGGGGGCCCAGCCGGAGCCCATCACGAGGGCGACGTCGTGGGATTCCGCGCCGGTCAGCTCGCGGAGGCGGGCGGCTGCGGCGTCGGCGGCGGCGAAGGGGTCGGTAACAGATGCGTTCACGCGGAAGAGCGTAGCCGCTCATTGCCTACGCGCGTAGATGGCACAGCTCACGGTGTTCGGATCGTTGCCTTGTCGTTTCCACCGAATCGTCCCCGGGCGGTCCCGGGCGGTCCCGGGCGGTCCCGGGCGGCTTCGGGAGACCCCTGCGGGCCCGGAACCGCTCAGCAGGGGCGCTTGCGCAGTTCCATCACGTAGTCGTGCGGAGCGCCCGCGGACTCGGCGGCGTCCGCGATCTCGCCCAGGTAGCGCGCCGAGGGCAGGCCGCCCTCGTAGCCGTTCAGGACGTACACCCAGGCCGCCTCCTCGCCGTCCAGGGTGTGCACGCGCACCCGCATCCGGCGGTAGATGTCGAGCCCGACACCCTCCCAGCGGTCCATCGAGTCCTCGTCGAGCGGCGCGATGTCGTAGAGGGCGACGAAGACCTGGTGGCGCGGAGCCTCGACGATCGTCGCGAGCGCGCCCTCCCAGCCCATCTGCTCGCCGCCGAAGGTCAGCCGCCAGTCGTTGATCCAGCCCGTGCCGCGCAGCGGCGAATGGGGTGCGCGGCGCGTCATCAGCCGCGGGTCGAGGTTGCCGGCGTACGCGGCGTAGAGCGACATGTGGTCGAGGGTACGGGAGGGGCGGCGGTGGCGGCGCTCCCGGCCGGGCGCGGGCGGGATGCGGGCCGGGTGCGGGCCGGGTGCGGGCCGGGTGCGGGCCGGGCACGGCCGGGCAAGGGCCGCCGTCCCGGCCGGGAGCCGGGCCGTGGTCCCGGATGGCGGGACCGTGCGCGAAGCACCTTGAAGCGTGCGGGACAATGGGGCACGGAATGCATCCCCCGGGGAGACCCCCCGGAACACCGGCCGGGGCGGCAGCCGGCCGGGTAGACGTGAGGCGGACTTTTCGTGACCCGGATCGTGATCATCGGCGGCGGACCCGGCGGGTATGAGGCGGCCCTGGTGGGGGCCCAGCTCGGCGCGGAGGTGACCGTCGTGGACTGCGACGGTCTGGGCGGGGCCTCGGTCCTGACCGACTGCGTACCTTCCAAGACCCTCATCGCGACCGCCGAGGTCATGACGACCTTCGACTCGTCGTACGAGGAGCTCGGCATCGTCGTCGCGGACGACACCCCGCACATCGAGCAGGCCGCCCGCGTCGTCGGCGTGGACCTCGGCAAGGTGAACCGGCGCGTCAAGCGCCTCGCCCTCGCCCAGTCGCACGACATCACCGCCTCCGTCACCCGGGCCGGCGCCCGCGTCGTACGGGGCCGCGCCAAGCTCGGCGGCCCGCAGGGCATCGACGGCACCCGCGACGTCATCGTCACGGCCGCCGACGGCACGGAGACGATCCTGACCGCCGAGGCCGTACTGATCGCCACCGGCGGCCACCCGCGCGAGATCCCGGACGCCCAGCCGGACGGCGAGCGCATCCTGAACTGGACCCAGGTCTACGACCTGGACGAGCTCCCCGAGGAGCTCATCGTGGTCGGCTCCGGCGTCACCGGCGCGGAGTTCGCCGGCGCGTACCAGGCCCTCGGTTCCCGCGTCACGCTGGTGTCCTCCCGCGACCGCGTGCTGCCGGGCGAGGACCCCGACGCGGCCGCCGTCCTCGAGGACGTGTTCCGGCGCCGCGGCATGAACGTCATCGGCCGCTCGCGCGCCGAGTCCGCCAAGCGCGTCGGCGACCGGGTCGAGGTCACGCTCTCGGACGGCCGGGTGCTGACCGGTACGCACTGCCTGATGGCGGTCGGCGCGATCCCGAACACCAAGGACATGAACCTGGAGGAGTCCGGGGTCCGGCTCAAGGACTCCGGGCACATCTGGACCGACAAGGTCTCGCGCACCTCCGCGCCCGGCGTGTACGCCGCGGGTGACGTCACCGGCATCTTCGCGCTGGCCTCCGTCGCCGCCATGCAGGGCCGCATCGCGATGTACCACTTCCTGGGCGACGCGGTGGCCCCGCTGAACCTCAAGACGGTCTCCTCGAACGTCTTCACCGACCCCGAGATCGCGACCGTCGGCTACACCCAGGCCGACGTGGACGCCGGCAAGATCGACGCCCGTGTGGTGAAGCTGCCGCTGCTGCGCAACCCGCGCGCCAAGATGCAGGGCATCCGCGACGGCTTCGTGAAGCTGTTCTGCCGCCCGGGCACCGGCATCGTCGTCGGCGGAGTGGTCGTCTCGCCGCGTGCGAGCGAGCTGATCCACCCCATCTCGATCGCGGTCGACAACAACCTGACGGTCGAGCAGATCGCAAACGCGTTCACCGTGTACCCCTCCCTGTCGGGTTCGATCGCCGAGGTGGCCCGCCAGCTGCACACGCGGAAGGCCGGCGAGGAGGCCTGATTCGGCCTCAACCGCCCCACCCTGCAAGGGGGTTGGGGCGGTGCGCCGCCGAGTGGCAGGATGTTCACCCAGCCCTCGGGCCGCGTATACCACTAGTCGCCCCGCCATATGGACAACTTCGGTATTCCGGCGCAAGGAGCTGAAACCAGACGGTCGTTGGGGTTACTGTCAGTTTCGTGTTCGCTGCAGAACGTCGCCAATTGATCCTCGAAATGGTGCGGGCCAACGGAGCGGTGTCGCTCCGGGAGCTCGCCCGCGTCGTCCAGACCTCCGAAGTGACCGTACGGCGGGACGTGCGGGCACTGGAGGCAGAAGGACTCCTCGACCGCCGACACGGCGGTGCGGTCTTGCCGGGCGGTTTCACGCGGGAGTCCGGCTTTCCGCAAAAGTCCCATCTCGCGACGGCGGAGAAGACCGCCATCGCCGATGTCGCGGCCTCCCTCGTCGAAGAGGGCGAGGCCGTCGTCGTCGGCGCGGGCACCACGACCCAGGAGCTGGCCCGCCGGCTCGCCCGGGTGCCCGGCCTCACCGTGGTGACCAACTCCCTCCTGGTCGCCCAGGCGCTGGCCCATGCCAACCGGGTGGAGGTGGTGATGACCGGCGGCACCCTGCGCGGGTCCAACTACGCCCTCGTGGGCAGCGGGGCCGAACAGTCCCTCCAGGGGCTCCGGGTCTCCCGGGCGTTCCTGTCGGGCAGCGGCCTGACGGCCGAGCGCGGCCTGTCCACGTCCAACATGCTCTCCGCGAGCGTGGACCGGGCGCTGGTGCAGGCGGCGGCGGAGGTGGTCGTCCTGGCGGACCACACGAAGCTCGGCACGGACACCATGTTCCAGACGGTGCCGACGGACGTGATGACCCGCCTGGTCACGGACGAACCCCCACCGCACGACGACCGCGCGGCTACGGAGCTCCAGGCCCTGGCGGACCAGGGCGTCCAGATCACGGTGGCGGGCGGCGCGTCCTCCGCCTCCGCCTCCGGCGGTCTGGACGGCATGGGCGGCCGCCGCCCCCGCCGCGACTCCCCCCTCCCGGTCCAACGCCGCGGCGGCCCGACGGCCCAGCTCCGCAGCGCGTCCCCGCTGACGGACCCGGGCGAACGGGAACGGGCGAGGGTGGCGGACATGCGGCGCCGGTGACCCGTGAGGGAAAAGGCCCCGCCGACTGTCGGTGCTTTCTAGGGGTCGTCGCAACACGTGGTCATGTTGATCAGGCCGCGAGCAGTTTATGCAGGCGCTCGGCTGGGGTTTCCCAGTCGAGCGTTTTGCGTGGGCGGCCGTTGAGCTGGGCGGCGACGGCGTCGAGGTGTTCCCGGTCGTGGACGGACAGGTCGGTGCCCTTGGGGAAGTACTGCCGCAGCAGGCCGTTGGTGTTCTCGTTCGAGCCGCGCTGCCAGGGACTGGCCGGATCGCAGAAGTAGACCGGAACGTCGGTGGCGACGGTGAACTCGTGATGGCGGCCCATCTCCGAACCCTGGTCCCAGGTCAGGGACCGTTTCAGGTGGGCAGGCAGGAGCTGGACGGTCTCCTGCAGTGCGTCGCGGACCTGCTCGGCGCTCCGGCCGTCCGGCAGGTGCACGAGCATCACGTATCGGGTGGCCCGCTCGACCAGGGTTCCGATCGCGGACCCGTTGTCCTTGCCGATGATCAAGTCGCCTTCCCAGTGGCCGGGGACCGCACGGTCTTCCGCCTCGGCGGGACGCTCGCTGATCATGACCATGGGCTCGGCGAAGCGGGGCCGTCGCTGCTGGGCCTGGCGGTGGGGCTTGCGGCGGGCCCGTCCGGTCCGCAGTGCTCCGGCGAGCTCCCTGCGCAGTTCCCCGCGTCCTTGGACGTAGAGGGCCTGGTAGACGGTTTCGTGGACCACGTGCATCTCCGGCCGGTCGGGGAACTGTGCCCGCAGAGCCTGGCAGATCTGCTCCGGGCTCCACAGCTCGTCCAGGCCGGCCTGGACCGCGGCTCTCAGCTCGGGGTTCTGGCTGATCTTGCGCGGCTTGGGCCGTGGCCGGCGGTCATCGGCCCGGGCCTGCGCCGCGAAGGGCCGGTACTGCCCGTTCCCCGGGTGCCGGTTGCGGCGAAGCTCCCGGCTGACCGTGGACGGGCTGCGGCCCAGCTCGGCCGCGATCGCCCGGATCGTGGCCTTCTCCCGCAGCCGGTCTGCGATGTGGATCCGGTCGGCCTCACACAGATACCGCGACGACGCGGAAGGCGGCACCACCGGACGAACCGGTGGTGCCGCCTTGTGCCGGCCCGACGGGTTGCGGCCGTTACGCCACCGCTTGCCCGTGCGCAGGTTGATCCCGACTCGTCTGCAGGCTTCGGAACTGCTCAGGCCCTGGTCCATGAGCCGGAAGTATTCCTCCCGCTCACGGACCAGCTTCCGACGGCCTTGGGCCACCGTCCGCACCTCGCGGATCTCGAACTCCATCGCACCCCTTGAGCTGGGGTGTTGCGACGACTTCTAGAACCCAAGGTCCGTCGGCGGGGCCTTCTGGTGCTGTCATTCAATTCCCGGCTGCGACTGCCCTTCGAGTGGTAGGGCGCGCACCGGCCGAGCTATACGGGCAACGTCAAGGACACCGCCGACGGCGGCAAGTACGTGCACATCCGTTACAACGGTGCCCCCGGTGACGGTGCCTCGATCTACTGGCACCCGAGCAACGGAGCCTGGCTCATCGTCAACGGCATCCGCGAGAAGGGGATGAGCCTCGGCGCCGAGAAGAGCTTCCTGGGCTACCCGCAGTCCGACGAGTACGACGTCGCCGACGGCCCCCGCGCGGACTTCAAGGGCGGCTACATCCGGCACAACCTCACCACCGGTGTCAGCATCGAGCACAAGCCGGAGGACCGCACCGCCCACCTGCGCAACGACCTGGCCGGTGACTTCAACGGAGACGGCCGCTCGGACATGGCCACCGTGTACGACTTCGGCAGCGGCACCACCGCGCTCTACGTCCTGCGCGCCAACGAGGGCGGCGGTTTCCTGGCGCCGGTTCTCGCCTTCAACAGCGGCCTCGGCAACTTCACCGCCGGCAACGCGCAGTGGGTCGCGGGCGACTTCAACGCAGACGGCCGCGACGACCTGGCCGCGCTGTACGACTACGGCGCCGGCGACAGCCCCAACGGCCTGTTCACCTTCCTCGGTCAGCCGGACGGGACCTTCAAGTCCCTGCCGCGCAGCGCCTACGTGGGCGCCGGCAACTGGGACGGGTCCAAGGCGAAGCTGGTTGCCGGCGACTTCAACGGCGACGGCCGCGCCGACGCCGCCATCATGTTCGACTACACCAACGGTCGCTCGGCCCTGTTCACGCTGATGGGCAAGCCCGACGGCGGGATCAACGAGGACTTCGTGAGCTGGACCCGTCCGACCGGATGGTGGGCGGGTTCCCTCGGCAACCTCGTGTCCGGTGACACGGACAAGGACGGCCGTGACGACGTCTCGGTCATGTACAACACGGCCAAGGGCGCGACCTCGGCCTACACGTTCAAGGCCCGCCCCGACGGTGGCTTCAACGACCACCTGAGGAGCTGGGAGGCGACGGCGGGCACCTGGTAGCGGCCCGCCGCACGCATGACGTCGGCCCCCAGGACCCGAACGGGTCCTGGGGGCCGATTGCGTCGTGCCGGCTCGGCCCGGACGTCAGTCCTTGATCTCGCAGATCGTGGCGCCCGAGGTGAGGGACGCGCCGACCTCCGCCGTCAGGCCGACGATCGTGCCGGAGCGGTGGGCGTTGAGGGGCTGCTCCATCTTCATCGCCTCGAGTACGACGATCAGTTCGCCCTCCTCGACGCGCTGGCCCTCCTCGACCGCGACCTTGACGATCGTGCCCTGCATCGGGGAGGCGAGGGTGTCGCCGGAGGCGGCCGGGCCGGACTTCTTGGCCGCGCGGCGCTTGGGCTTGGCGCCGCCCGCGGCGGCCGTGCGGGCCAGGGTCATGCCCAGGGACGACGGCAGCGAGACCTCAAGGCGCTTGCCGCCGACCTCGACGACCACCGTCTCGCGGCCCGGCTCGTCCTCGGTGTCCTCCGCGGCCGGGGCCGTGAACGCCGGGATCTCGTTGACGAACTCGGTCTCGATCCAGCGGGTGTGGACCGTGAAGGGTCCCTCCGCGGGGGCGAAGGCCGGGTCGGTGACGACGGCGCGGTGGAACGGGACGGCCGTGGCCATGCCCTCGATCTCGAACTCGGCGAGCGCGCGGGCGGCGCGCTGGAGCGCCTGCTCGCGGGTGGCGCCGGTGATGACCAGCTTGGCGAGCAGCGAGTCCCAGGCCGGGCCGATGACCGAGCCGGACTCCACGCCCGCGTCGAGGCGCACGCCCGGACCGGAGGGCGGGGCGAACTTCGTCACGGTGCCCGGCGCCGGCAGGAAGCCGCGGCCCGGGTCCTCGCCGTTGATGCGGAACTCGAAGGAGTGGCCGCGCAGGACCGGGTCCCCGTAGCCGAGCTCCTCGCCGTCGGCGATGCGGAACATCTCGCGGACCAGGTCGATGCCGGTGACCTCTTCGGTGACCGGGTGCTCGACCTGGAGGCGGGTGTTGACCTCCAGGAAGGAGATCGTGCCGTCGGTGCCGACGAGGAACTCGACGGTGCCGGCGCCGACGTAGCCGGCTTCCTTCAGGATCGCCTTGGAGGCGGCGTACAGCTCCGCGTTCTGGGCCTCGGTGAGGAACGGCGCGGGCGCCTCCTCGACCAGCTTCTGGTGGCGGCGCTGGAGCGAGCAGTCACGGGTGGAGACGACGACCACGTTGCCGTGGGTGTCGGCCAGGCACTGGGTCTCGACGTGGCGCGGCTTGTCGAGGTAGCGCTCGACGAAGCACTCGCCGCGGCCGAAGGCGGCGACGGCCTCGCGGACGGCGGAGTCGTAGAGCTCCGGCACCTCTTCGAGGGTGCGGGCGACCTTGAGGCCGCGGCCGCCGCCGCCGAAGGCCGCCTTGATGGCGATGGGCAGGCCGTGCTCCTTGGCGAAGGCGACGACCTCGTCGGCCCCGGAGACCGGGTCCGGGGTGCCGGCGACCAGCGGCGCGCCGGCGCGCTGGGCGATGTGGCGCGCGGCGACCTTGTCACCGAGGTCGCGGATGGCCTGCGGCGGCGGGCCGATCCAGGTCAGGCCCGCGTCGAGCACGGCCTGGGCGAATTCGGCGTTCTCGGAGAGGAAGCCGTATCCGGGATGGATGGCGTCCGCGCCGGAATCGGCTGCGGCCTGGAGGACCTTGGAGATGTCCAGGTAGCTGGCGGCCGGGGTGTCACCGCCCAACGCGAAAGCTTCGTCTGCCGCGCGGACGTGCAGAGCGTCCCGGTCCGGATCGGCGTAGACGGCTACGCTCGCGATCCCGGCGTCCCGGCAGGCCCGAGCAACGCGGACAGCGATTTCGCCACGGTTGGCGATGAGCACCTTGCGCACGATGGCTCCCTCCTTGAAACAAGCTGAGTTTAGGGACAGCCCACACGGCCTTACGACCCTTCCCCGGTGGTGAGCTTGCCCACACAGAGTGTGATTCGAGGTTCGCTCTACCGGGGAACCCTTGTGGCGCCCCAGGTCAGGGGGATCCCCGACTGCACAGTAACCCCGTATTACAGCCCGGGTCTCTGTCATGCGGGTCAGCGGCCCCGGGTGATTCTTTGTCGAGTCCCTACGAACGGCCCACTGGTTCTCCGTGTGATCGCTGTCTGCGGCCCCTCCCGTAACGAAGCGGCCCGCACCCCTTGTCCGAAGGTTTACCCGTTAGTAGCCTCCAGGCGTCGAACAGGCTTGTGACGCGTGGGGGGTGGGGGCGCCGTGTTGCGAAGACTCGTCGCAGGACTGGCCGCGATCGTACTGGTGGCCGAAGCGGCCGTGCTGGTGTTCGTCCACATCGTGCTGGGCAGCACCACCGCCAACCAGTCGATGTCGATCGCGGGCAGCGATCCGGATGTCATGTCCAAGGCAACCTATGCCCTCGGGGCGGGCATGGGCGCCTTCCTCGTGCTGGCTGCGGTGCTCGCCGCCCTGACGGCCGTCCGCGACCGGGCACCCGGCGGTTTCGCCCGCGTCGTGCTCGTCACGGCCGCCGTCACCCACGGGGTGCTCGGCATCCTCGCCGTCGTCCTGATCGGCTGGGGCGCCTTCGCGGCGACCACGCTGATCCTGTGCCTGCTGGTCCTCACCCTGACGCTCTACGCCGCCCCGCGCGGGGCGGGCGCCCAGAAGGACGCCCCGCCGCCGCTCGGGGAGCTCAAGCCCACAAATCCGTGATGGACACACCCAGTTCGCCCAGCAGGGAGCGCAGCAGCGGCAGCGACAGCCCGATCACGTTGCCGTGGTCCCCGTCGATGCCCTCGATGAACGGCGCCGACAGCCCGTCCAGGGTGAACGCGCCGGCCACGTGCAGCGGCTCGCCGCTCGCCACGTACGCGGCGACCTCCGCGTCCGTCGGCTCGCCGAAGCGCACCGTCGTGGAGGCCGTCGCCGAGACCTGACGGCCGCTCACCGTGTCGATCACGCAGTGCCCGGTGCGCAGCACGCCCGCGCGCCCGCGCATCGCCTTCCAGCGGGCCGTGGCCTCCGCGGCGTCCGCCGGCTTGCCCAGCGCCTCGCCGTCCAGCTCCAGTACGGAGTCACAGCCGATCACCAGGGCGCCCGCGGCCTCCTCCAGGGCCGCCACCACCCCGGCCTTCGCCTCGGCCAGCGCCAGCGCCAGCTCGGCCGGCTCCTCGTGGTCGAGCGTGTCCTCGTCGAAGCCGCTGACGATCACGTGCGGGGCGAGCCCGGCCTGCCGCAGCAGGTTCAGCCGGGCGGGGGAGGCGGAGGCGAGGACGAGCGGGCGCGGTTCGGCAGTCATGCCCGCCATCGTAGGGCGGCACGCGGCGGCCCCGGCCGCCGGACCGGGAGCCGCGGCCGACCGAGGCCGGCAGCCGGATCAGAAGTGGCCCACGCCCAGCACGTAGACGCCCACGAGCATCGCGAGGGCGAGCACCACCGTCAGCCGCCGGATCATCGTCTGCGCGTCGCGCATGTCCTTCGGCGGCTCGTTCTCAGGGTCGGACCAGAGCATGCTCCGATCCTGTCCCCGGGACGGGAGGGGCGCCTGAGTACCCGTACTCAGGCACCACCGTCCGTTCGCGTCATATTCCGCTTCGGGGGCCCGTCCGGACCGGGCCTGGCCCGCCCGTGAAGGGCAGGGCCTAGCCCGGCCAGTACGTACGGCCCCACGCGCGCGGCCCCGGCTGCGGCAGCCGTCGGCGCGCCACCCGGGCGGGCGTCGACCACTCGTCCGTCACCGGGGGCGCGCCCGGCGGCACCGAGGCCAGTGCCGCCGCGCGCGCTTGGACCACCGCCAGTGCGGCGGCCAGCTCCTCCGCGGTCGGATTGCCCTTGACGACCTTGATCACCACAGAGACCTCCTGGAGGGGCTAGAGGGGGATGTTGCCGTGCTTCTTCGGCGGCAGGGACTCGCGCTTGGTGCGCAGCTGCCGAAGCCCCTTCACCACGTGCGCCCGGGTCTCGGACGGCATGGTCACCGCGTCGATGTAGCCGCGCTCGGCGGCCGTGTACGGGTTCAGCAGCGTGTCCTCGTACTCGGCGATGAGCCGTGCCCGGGTCTCCTCCACGTCATCCGCCTCCGCGATGGTGCGGCGGTGCAGGATGTTGACCGCGCCCTGCGCTCCCATGACGGCGATCTGCGCGGTCGGCCAGGCCAGGTTCAGGTCCGCGCCGAGGTGCTTGGAGCCCATGACGTCGTAGGCGCCGCCGAAGGCCTTGCGGGTGATCACGGTGATCAGGGGGACCGTGGCCTCCGCGTACGCGTAGATCAGCTTCGCGCCGCGCCGGATGATTCCGTTGTACTCCTGGTCGGTGCCCGGAAGGAAGCCCGGGACGTCCACGAACGTCAGCACCGGGATGTTGAAGGCGTCGCACGTCCGGACGAACCGCGCCGCCTTCTCGGAGGCGTTGATGTCCAGGCAGCCGGCGAACTGCATCGGCTGGTTGGCGACGATGCCCACCGGGTGGCCTTCGACCCGGCCGAAGCCGGTCAGGATGTTCGGCGCGAAGAGGGACTGCGTCTCCAGGAACTCCGCGTCGTCGAGCACGTGCTCGATCACGGTGTGCATGTCGTACGGCTGGTTCGCGCTGTCCGGGATCAGGACGTCGAGCTCGCGGTCGCCGTCGGTGACCTCGGTGTCCGCCTCCTCGGGGAAGGCGGGCGGCTCGGAGAGGTTGTTCGACGGCAGGTACGCGAGGAGCGACTTCACGTACTCGATGGCGTCCTTCTCGTCGCCCGCCATGTGGTGCGCGACGCCGGACGTGCTGTTGTGCGTCCGGGCCCCGCCCAGCTCCTCGAAGCCGACGTCCTCGCCGGTGACCGTCTTGATGACGTCCGGGCCGGTGATGAACATGTGCGAGGTCTGGTCGACCATGACCGTGAAGTCGGTGATGGCGGGCGAGTACACCGCGCCGCCCGCGCAGGGCCCCACGATCAGGCTGATCTGCGGGATCACGCCCGAAGCGTGGACGTTGCGGCGGAAGATCTCCCCGTACATGCCGAGGGCGCTCACGCCCTCCTGGATGCGGGCGCCGCCGGAGTCGTTGATGCCGATCAGCGGGCAGCCGGTCTTCAGGGCGAAGTCCATGACCTTCATGATCTTCTGTCCGTAGACCTCGCCGAGGGCCCCGCCGAAGACGGTGAAGTCCTGCGAGAACACGGCCACCGGGCGGCCGTCCACCGTGCCGTAGCCGGTGACGACGCCGTCGCCGTACGGGCGGGTCTTCTCCAGCCCGAAGGCGGTCGAACGGTGCCGGGCGAACTCGTCGAGCTCGACGAACGAGCCCTCGTCCAGCAGCAGGGCAACCCGCTCACGCGCCGTCAGCTTCCCCTTGGCGTGCTGCTTCTCCACGGCACGCGAGGATCCGGCGTGGGTGGCTTCGTCGATGCGGCGCTGCAGATCCGCGATCTTCCCCGCGGTGGTGTGCATGTCGATCGGCTCTGACGGTTGTGACATCGGGGTCGCGGCTCCCTGCGTGGTGTCAACGGCCTGGTCAATTGATTGACTACTGCTGGCTACTGGTGCGTAGCGTATCGGCGGGCATGGCGCTCGGCAGTGCGGCGTTTGACACACCTAATGTGGCTTGCATGACGCCATCAGATGCCTCAGCAGGTGCTTCCGCGGGTCGTTGGTCGAATCTGGACCGGCCGCCCCTCAACGCCGCCGCGCTCCGGCGGGCCCTCGTCACCGAAGGCGGGCTGTGGACCTCCCTGGAGGTCGTCGCCGCCACCGGGTCCACCAACACCGATCTCGCGGCCCGGGCGGCCGGGCTGCCCGAGGGGGCCGTGCTCGTCGCCGAGGAGCAGACCGCCGGGCGCGGACGCCTCGACCGGAGCTGGGTGGCGCCGCCCCGGTCCGGGCTGTTCTTCTCCGTCCTGCTCAAGCCGGGGGAGGCCGTGCCGCAGGAGCGCTGGGGGTGGCTGACACTGCTGGCCGGGGTGGCCGCCGCGACCGGGCTCTCCCGGGCCGCGGGCGTGGACACCGCCCTCAAGTGGCCCAACGACCTGCTGGTCACCGTGGACGGCGAGGAGCGCAAGACCGGCGGGATCCTCGCCGAGCGGGTGGCTGGGGGCACCTCCCGGGCCGGCGGCTCTGGGGGAGGGGTCGTCATCGGGATCGGGCTCAACGTCACCCTGACCGAGGACGAGCTGCCCGTGCCCGCCGCGGGCTCCCTCGCACTGGCCAAGGCCACCGTGACCGACCGGGACCCGCTGCTCAGGGCCGTACTGCGGTCGCTCGAGCAGTGGTACGGGAACTGGCGCGAGGCCGGGGGCGACCCCGCGTCGAGCGGCCTGCAGGAGACCTACGCGGCGGGCTGCGCGACCCTGGGCCGGCACGTGCGCGCGGAGCTCCCGGGCGGCCGCACGCTCACCGGAACGGCCGAAGCGGTCGACGCCGAGGGCCGGCTCGTGATCCGTACCGCCGACGACGAGCACGAGGCGGTGGGCGCGGGCGACGTGGTGCACCTGCGGTCGGTGCACTGACCCCCGTTCAAAGACGGGGAGGGGGAGTGAGCTACGGCACACCTGCCGTATGGTTTAGGCGATCCCGGTACTCGTGGCGATCAACCGGTTCGGCAGGGCAGTGCGCACGGAATGGACAGGAGGCGGCCCTTGACCGTCGACGACTCTACGTCCAGCGCGTCCGCCCCCGGGCCCACGGGTCCGGGCACCCCGATCGGGCGTGACCAGCACACCCCGCACCACGAGGTGGACCACACGGCCCAGCCCACCGCGGACCCCCTCGCGATCCGGCTCGAGCAGCTGATCCTGGGCGCCGAGCGCCGGTACACGCCCTTCCAGGCCGCCCGCAGCGCCGGGGTCTCGATGGAGCTCGCCTCCCGCTTCTGGCGGGCCATGGGCTTCGCGGACATCGGGCAGGCCAAGGCCCTGACGGAGGCGGACGTACTGGCGCTGCGCCGCCTCGCCGGCCTGGTGGAGGCCGGGCTGCTGTCCGAGCCGATGGCGGTGCAGGTGGCGCGCTCGACCGGGCAGACCACGGCGCGGCTGGCCGAGTGGCAGATCGACTCGTTCCTGGAGGGGCTGACGGAGCCGCCGGAGCCGGGAATGACCCGTACGGAGGTCACGTACCCGCTGGTCGAGCTGCTGCTGCCGGAGCTGGAGGAGTTCCTCGTCTACGTGTGGCGCCGCCAGCTGGCGGCGGCCACCGGGCGCGTCGTGCAGGTGGCGGACGACGAGGAGATGGTCGACCGGCGGCTCGCGGTGGGCTTCGCGGACCTGGTGGGCTTCACCCGGCTGACGCGGCGGCTGGAGGAGGAGGAGCTCGGCGAGCTCGTCGAGTCCTTCGAGACGACGTCGGCGGACCTGGTCGCGGCGCACGGCGGCCGGCTGATCAAGACGCTCGGCGACGAGGTGCTGTACTGCGCCGACGACGCGGCGACGGCGGCGGAGATCGCCCTGCGGCTGATCGAGACCATGGAGGCCGATCCGCAGATGCCCGAGCTGCGGGTCGGGATCGCCTTCGGCACGGTGACGACCCGGATGGGCGATGTCTTCGGGACCACCGTGAACCTGGCGAGCCGGCTGACGTCCATAGCGCCGAAGGACGCGGTGCTGGTGGACGGGGCGATGGCGGAGGAACTGGGCCGGACCGGGGCCGCGCCGGTCTCCGAGAAGGAGGCCGAGGCGGAGGGCGGCGGCACGTACCGCTTCGCGCTCCAGCCGATGTGGCAGCGGCCGGTGCGCGGCCTGGGCGTGGTGGAGCCCTGGTCGCTGACCCGCAGGAAGCCCAAGAACCCGGCCTGAGGCCGCTCACGGGCCTGCCCGGGGCCCTTGACCGGACGGCTGCCCCGCGCACTAGAGTGCGGCGATAACGCTCGTTAACCGGGAGGGTCGCAGGCATGTCTGAGCAGCGCTTCGGAGAGTTCGTCGCGGTACGCCGGGAGGGCGACGGGCACGTCGCGGAGCTGGCGATGGACCGCCCCAAGGCGATGAACGCGGTGTCCACGGAGATGGCCCGGTCCATCGGCGCGGCCTGCGCGGCGCTCGCGGCGGACCCGTCGGTGCGGGTGGTCGTGCTCTCCTCCACCGCGGAGCGGGCCTTCTGTGTGGGGGCGGACCTCAAGGAGCGGAACTCCCTCTCGGACGCCGAGCTGGTGCGGCAGCGGCCGACCACGCGCGGGGCGTACGGGGGCGTACTGGAGCTGCCGGTGCCCACGATCGCCGCCGTGCACGGCTTCGCCCTGGGCGGAGGCTTCGAGCTGGCCCTGGCCTGCGACGTGATCGTCGCCGACGAGAGCGCCGTGGTCGGGCTGCCCGAGGTGTCGGTGGGGGTGATCCCGGGCGGCGGGGGCACGCAGCTGCTGCCGCGCCGGGTGGGTGCGGCGCGGGCGGCCGAGCTGATCTTCACGGCGCGCCGGGTGGAGGCCGCCGAGGCGCTGTCGCTGGGGCTGGTGGACTCGGTGGTCCCGGCCGGGCAGGACAGGGCCGAGGCGCTGGCCCTGGCGGCCCGGATGGCGGCGAACTCGCCGGTGGGCCTGCGGGCGGCCAAGCGGGCGCTGCGGCTGGGGCACGGGATGGACCTGGCGGCCGGTCTGGAGATCGAGGACGCGGCCTGGCGGACGGTGGCCTTCTCGGGGGACCGGGCCGAGGGCGTGGCGGCGTTCAACGAGAAGCGGCAGCCGAACTGGCCCGGCGAGTAGCGCGTAGCGGGCGGCGGGCGGCGGGCGGCGGGCGGCGGGCGGCGGGCGGCGGGCGGCGAGTGGCGGGCGGCGGGCAGCCGGGCCGTGACCGCCGCTCACCGTTCGTGATCTTGCTGGTACCGAATGTCGCGCCGATTATCACCAAATCGGACAAAAGTCCCTAACCTGGGGTGATGGGAGTTGACGGGCGGCTGCGAGCCGTGGTGGGCCTCGCGCAGGCGATGGCCGCGGCGTGCGTGCCGCGCGACAGTGTGCGGGCGGCCGCGCGGGGCGCGCGGGTGGCGCTGGACGGCTCCTTCGCCGCGATCTCCGCGTGGGAGCGCGAGCGGGGCAGCCTGCGGGTGCTCGTGAACGAGGGGGAGCTGCGGCCGGGGGAGGAGGAGTTCCCCGAGGACGAGTCCTATCCCGTGCACGACTTCCCCGAGATCACCGAGTTCCTGCACGAGCGCTGGGTGGGCGGCGGCGGCCCGCACGCCTGGATCGAGAGCGCGGCCGGCGACCGGCCCGGGCGGCGCGGCGAGGCCCTGCGCCGCCGCGGCCGCGGCACCTGCGTGGTCGCCCCGATCGTGCTCAGCGGACGGGCCTGGGGCGAGCTGTACGTGGCGCGGGACGAGGGGCTGCCCGACTTCGACGAGGACGACGCCGAGTTCGCGACCGTCCTGGCGGCCGTGGTCGCGGCCGGCCTCGCCCAGAACGAACGCCTGGAGGAGGCCCGCCGCCTCGCCTTCACCGACCCGCTGACCGGCCTCGCCAACCGGCGGGCGGTCGACATGCGGCTCGACGAGGCCCTGGAGGAGCACCGGCGGACCGGAGCCGTGGTCAGCCTGGTGGTCTGCGACCTGAACGGCCTGAAGAAGGTCAACGACACCCTGGGCCACGCCACGGGCGACCGGCTGCTGGAGCGGTTCGGCTCGGTGCTGAGCCTGTGCGGGGCCATGCTGCCCGGCGCGCTGGTGGCCCGCCTCGGCGGTGACGAGTTCTGCCTGGTCGGGGTCGGCCCCACGGCGGACGAGGTGGTGCGGGTCACCGAGGAGCTGTGCACCCGGGCCGCCGAGCTGGACCTCGGTGAGGGCGTGGCCTGCGGGGTGGCCTCCACCGGGGACCCGATCGGGCTGGTGAAGTCCTCCCGTCGGCTGTTCCGGCTCGCGGACGCCGCCCAGTACAAGGCCAAGGCCGCGCGCTCCCCGAAGCCGGTGGTGGCGGGCCGGGACACCGCCGTGGTCCGCCTCGCGGACGCCGCCGCCGAAGCCGCCTCGGGCGAGCGCCGCCGCTTCCGGGGCCGCCCGTGAGCACTCCGGCGCCGGGTCGCCGAGAGGCCCCTCCGGAAGGGGTGACATGAAGCGATTCAATCCGTAGGGTGCTGAATATGGATATGCACACTGTCGTGGTGGGGACGTCCGGGACCACCGCCGAGGACGTCATCGCCGTGGCCCGCGGCAACGCGCGGGTCGAGCTGTCCGGCGAGGCGCTGGACGCCCTCGCCCGCGCCCGGGAGATCGTCGACGCGCTCGCCGCCAAGCCCGAGCCCGTCTACGGGGTGTCCACCGGCTTCGGCGCGCTGGCCTCCCGGCACATCAGCCCCGAGCTGCGCGCCCAGCTCCAGCGCAACATCGTCCGCTCGCACGCCGCCGGCATGGGCCCGCGCGTCGAGCGGGAGGTCGTCCGCGCGCTGATGTTCCTCCGGCTCAAGACCGTCGCCTCCGGGCACACCGGCGTACGGCCCTCCGTCGCGCAGACCATGGCCGACGTGCTCAACGCCGGGATCACCCCCGTCGTCCACGAGTACGGCTCCCTCGGCTGCTCCGGCGACCTCGCGCCGCTGTCCCACTGCGCGCTCGCGCTGATGGGCGAGGGCGACGCCGAGGGCCCGGACGGGGTCGTCCGCCCCGCCGGCGAACTGCTCGCCGAAGCCGGCATCGAGCCCGTCGAGCTCCGCGAGAAGGAGGGCCTGGCCCTCCTCAACGGCACCGACGGCATGCTCGGCATGCTGGTCATGGCCCTCGCCGACCTCGGCAAGCTCTACACCTCCGCCGACATCACCGCCGCGCTGACGCTGGAGGCGCTGCTCGGCACCGAGAAGGTGCTCCAGCCCGAGCTGCACGCCATCCGCCCGCACCCCGGCCAGGGCGCCTCCGCCGCCAACATGGCCGCCGTGCTGAAGGGGTCCGGGCTCACCGGGCACTTCCAGGAGGAGTCCGCCCCGCGCGTGCAGGACGCGTACTCCGTGCGCTGCGCCCCGCAGGTCGCGGGCGCCGGCCGCGACACCATGGCGCACGCCGCCCTGGTCGCCTCCCGCGAGCTGGCCGCCGCCGTCGACAACCCGGTGGTCCTGCCCGACGGACGGGTGGAGTCCAACGGCAACTTCCACGGCGCGCCCGTCGCCTACGTACTGGACTTCCTGGCCATCGCCGCCGCCGACCTCGGCTCCATCGCCGAGCGGCGCACCGACCGGCTGCTCGACAAGAACCGCTCGCACGGCCTGCCGCCGTTCCTCGCGGACGACGCCGGGGTGGACTCGGGGCTGATGATCGCCCAGTACACACAGGCCGCCCTGGTCAGCGAGATGAAGCGGCTCGCGGTGCCGGCCTCGGCCGACTCGATCCCCTCCTCCGCCATGCAGGAGGACCACGTCTCCATGGGCTGGTCGGCCGCGCGCAAGCTCCGTACCGCCGTGGACAACCTCACCCGGATCATCGCGATCGAGCTGTACGCGGCCACCCGCGCCATCGAGCTGCGCCACGGGCTCACCGCGGCCCCGGCGAGCCTCGCCGCGATCGGGGCGGCCCGCGCGGCGGGAGTGCAGGGTCCGGGGCCGGACCGGTTCCTCGCGCCCGACCTGGCCGCCGCCGACGAGTTCGTCCGTACGGGCGCCCTGGTGGCCGCGGTGGAGGGCGTGACGGGCCCGCTCGCCTGACGGCGGGCGGTGCGACGCACCACGGGCACGACGACGGCGAAGGGCCGCCCCGCTACCGGGGCGGCCCTTCGCCGTCGTCGCGGGCCCCTACGCGGTGCGGGAGCGGCGTACCGAGAAGGCCACGAACCCGGCCCCGACACCGAGGCAGAGCGTGCCGCCCAGGAGGTAGGGGGTGGTGTCGACGGAGCCGGTGTCGGCGAGGGCGACGGGCGCCTGCCGGCCCTGCGGTGCGTGATCCGGTCGCGGGTGCGTGGCCGTACGGGCCGCGTTCGCGGCGGCGGGCACGGGCACCCCGGAGTCGCCCTGGCCGGGCCCCGGCGCGGTGGCTCCCGCCGATGGCACGAACCACAGGGCGGCGAGGAGGGTGGTCGCTCCGAGAGCGGTGAGCAGCGGTCGGCGTGCGGACACGGTGCGATCCCCCTTGTGGCAGCAGCGAATTGGCCGTGTGCCGTGATGCTACGGAAAGGGGCGGGTCGTGGGAAAGTCAGGGCTTCCACGGGCTTACTCTCCGTCGTATGAACCCTTCTGAGACATCACGATACGTCCGGCTTCGGGTGGATTTGGTACTCGAAGTCCCGGACCCCCAGGCACTCACGGGAGCCGCGCTCGCGCACATCAAGGCCGACGAGTTCATGCCGGACGAGGAGCGCGGCCACGCCGAGTCCGCCGTGCGGGAGGACGAGTCGGAGGCGCTCGCCTACCTCGTCGACCCCACTGACCTGGTCGCCGACATCCCGGGCGTGGAGCTGGCGCAGGCCTCCTGGAGCAGCGAGCCCGTCGAATACGACCCCGAGTCCATGGAGTGGGACCTGGACGAGGAAGATGGTGACTTCGACGAGGAGAAGACCGACAACGCCTGACCGTGTGGTTGCCCACAATCCAACGGAATGTGGAACCGATCCGCTGCGTTAACGCGTTGTCAGGACGAGGCAGGGGGCCATGTCCCCTGCCCGGCCCAACCCCGGGACGGCAGCCTCGGGGTTTCCGGCAACGATGGAGTGGCGTGTGAGGACGGACAGCAAGCGGCGGAGAAGGTCCCTGGTGGCCGTATCCGCCGTGCTCGGCGGTGTACTGATGCTCTCGGCGTGCAACGGCGGGGGTGACAAGCCGAACGCGAGCGAGAGCAGCAAATCCCAGGCGGACGTCGACGCGGCGGCGGCCAAGGACACCTCCAAGGCCCGAATAGCCATCACGCCCAAGGACGGCGCCACCAACGTCGGTCTGAACGACTCGGCCAACGTCGCCGTCAGTGACGGCACGCTCACCCAGGTCGAGCTGAAGACCGCCGAGGGCGCGGCCGTGGCCGGCAAGATCGCCGCGGACGGCAAGAGCTGGAAGCCGGACGCCGCCCTCAAGCGCTCCACCAAGTACGCCCTGTCGGCGACCGCGAAGGACGCGGACGGCCGCGAGGCGCACGAGAACGCCTCCTTCACCACCGTCTCCCCGGAGAACAGCTTCATCGGCTCGTTCGTCCCGGACGAGGGCCAGACGGTCGGCGTGGGCATGCCGGTCTCGATCACCTTCAACAAGCCGATCAAGGACAAGAAGGCCGTCCAGGCGGCCATCTCCGTCTCCTCCAGCAGCAACCAGGAGGTCGTCGGCCACTGGTTCGGCTCGCAGCGGCTGGACTTCCGCCCCGAGCAGTACTGGCAGGCCAACTCCACCGTCACGCTGAAGCTGGCGCTGGAGGGCGTGCAGGGCGCACCCGGCATCCAGGGCGTCCAGAGCAAGACCGTCACCTTCAAGATCGGCCGCAGCCAGGTCTCCACGGTCGACACGAAGACGAAGAAGATGACGATCACCCGGGACGGCGCGGTCCTCAAGACCATCCCGATCTCGGCGGGCTCCCCGGAGAACCCGACGTACAACGGTCAGATGGTGGTCTCCGAGAAGTTCAAGGAGACCCGGATGAACGGCGCCACCGTCGGCTTCACGGACGACGACGGCAAGGGCGAGTACGACATCAAGGACGTCCCGCACGCGATGCGGCTGTCCACCTCGGGCACCTTCATCCACGGCAACTACTGGGGACCCGACTCGGTCTTCGGCAGCGCCAACACCAGCCACGGCTGCGTCGGTCTGAACGACGTGAAGGGCGCGGGCGACCCGAACCAGCAGGCCGCCTGGTTCTACGACAACACGCTCATCGGCGACGTGGTCACCGTGGTCAACTCCCCGGACAAGACCATCGCCCCGGACAACGGCCTCAACGGCTGGAACATGAGCTGGTCGGAGTGGAAGGCGGGCGCGGCCGTCTGACGGCACGTCCGACGTCCCTCCCCGAGGGCTCGCAGCACATCCGGCGGACGGCCGGGAACCCCACCGGTTCCCGGCCGTCCGCCGTTCGCACGCGGCCCAACGGCCGGACGCGACCGGGTGACGGTGACCGAAAACGCCTGACCACAGGCCCTGGAGTCTGACTAGGGTCGGGGGATGGAGATCCAAGCCCTGCCCGTGCCCCCGACCAACACCCAGGTGGACGACTGGTGGGCGGTCCTGGTCGCCGCCTCGGCAGCCGACCTGCCGCAGCTGCCCGCGCCCACCCGGCTGGAGGTCGCCGGGCGGCTGTGCGTGGCACCCGCCCGCGGCCGGGCCGCGCTCTGGGCGGCGGACGGGGGACGGGGCGTGGCGGGCCTGCTCCTGTTCACCGACGAGGCGAACCGCCACACCGCCTACCTGGACGTGCTGACGGTACGTCCGGACGCCCGCCGGCAGGGCATCGCCACCGCCCTGTGGCAGCGGGTCCGCGAGGAACTGCTCGCGCAGGGGCGCACCTCGGTCGGCACGGTCGCGGACCTGGGGGGCCCGGGGCAGGCGTTCGCGGAATCGCTCGGGTTCGAGAACGTCCTGCCCATGGCCTGGTACACGCAGGACGTGCCGCCCGGGCAAGCGGGCAGGGGCGCGGCGCGGAGCGCGGTCCCGGCCACCCCCGGCTACGAACTGCACGCCTGGCACGGCCTGGTGCACGACGACTGGGCGGACGCGGTGGCCAGGGCCCACGGGGCGATGGAGGACGCGCCGATGGGGGACGTGGACGAGAAGATCGAGTCCTGGACGGCCGAGCGGCTGCACGCGGCGCACCGGCTGATCCTGGACCGGGGCGGCGAGCTGACCACGGTCGCCGCGGTCACCGCGACGGGCGAAGTGGCCGCGTACACGGAGCTGGTGCTGCCGGACCCCGACGGCCCCCGCGCCCTCCAGTACGACACGGTCGTCGTACCCGCCCACCGGGGCCACGGCCTCGGACGCGCGGTGAAGCTCCGCATGCTGGAGCTGGCCGCGCACCGCTACCCCGCGCTGCGGCAGATCGCCACGACCGTCGCGGACGAGAACACCCCGATGCGCACGGTGAACGAGGCCCTGGGCTACCGCCACGAACGCGGCGCCGCCTACTACCAGCTCAAGCTGTAGCGGCGGGGTCCCGGTCCGCCCCGGCCCCCGCCCCGCCGGAAGGGGCGGACCACGACGACAGCAGGCGCAGGGCGTCCTCGGACGGGGAGCCCGGCGCCGCGTGGAAGGTGACCAGGAACTGCGCCGGATCGTCCGGCAGCGCCAGCCGCTCGAAGTGCAGGTCCAGTCGGCCCACCAGCGGATGCCGCAGCCTCTTCAGCCCGTGCGTCTTGTCCGCCACCGTGTGCGCCGCCCACAGCCGCCGGAACTCCTCGTTCTTCACCGAGAGCTCCCCGACCAGCGCCGACAGCCGCTCGTCGTCCGGGTGCTGGCCCGCGTACATCCGCAGGTTGCTCACCACCTCGCAGGCCCGGCACTCCCACTCCGCGTACAGCTCGGCCGTCGCCGGGTCCAGGAACACCAGGCGCACGAGGTTGCGCTCCTGCACGGGCAGTGCCCCGAAGTCCCCGAACACGGCCGCCGCGAGCCGGTTCCAGGCCAGCACGTCCTGCCGGCGGCCCACCAGATAGGCCGGTACGCCGTCCATCGCGTCCATCAGCGTCCGCAGTTCCGGCCGGACCTGCTGCGGCCGGTGGCTCTGGCGGCGCCGGCGCGCCTGCGGGCGGGCCAGATCGGTCAGGTGGGCGCGCTCCGTGCCGTCCAGCCGCAGCGCCTGCGCGAGGGCGTCCAGGACCTCCGCGGACACGTTGTGCCCGCTGCCCTGCTCCAGGCGCGTGTAGTACGCGACCGACACCCCTGCCAGCAGCGCCAGTTCCTCGCGGCGCAGGCCCGGGACGCGCCGGTGGCGCCCGTAGTCGCGCAGGCCCACGTCCTCGGGGCGCAGCCGGGCCCGGCGGCTGCGGAGGAACTCGCCGAGCTCGGCTCGCTGATCACGCTGGTCCATGCCGTCAGTATCGCCGGACCGCCCGGCACGGCGCGGCGCTGTTCCTGACCCCGCCAGGGGTAGGTCCGCCAGTCCTAGGCAGGGCAGGGGGCTGGGTGGACGGGGACCGGAGGGGCAGGCTGTCACGTACAGACCAGCACCACCCCGAGGAGCCCCCACATGTCCGTGCCCGTCCCCGCCACCCGGGTCGCCGCCTACGCCGCGCCGGCTCCCAAGGCCCCGCTGGAGCGCACCACCGTCCCGCGCCGCCCCGTCGGCGAGCACGACGTCCTGATCGACATCAAGTACGCCGGCATCTGCCACTCCGACATCCACCAGGTCCGTGACGGCTGGCGCGAGGGCATCTACCCGATGGTCCCCGGGCACGAGATCGCCGGGGTCGTCGCCGAAGTCGGGCCGGGCGTCACGAGGTTCGCGGTCGGGGACCGGGTGGGCGTCGGCGTCTTCGTCGACTCCTGCCGCGCGTGCGAGTACTGCCTGCGCGGGGACGAGCACTTCTGCACCGAGGGCACCACGGGCACGTACAACGCGCTCGACCGGAACGGCGAGCCCACGTACGGCGGTTACTCCACCCGCATCGTCGTCGACGAGAACTACACCGTCCGCATCCCCGAAGGCCTGGCCCTGGACGTCGCCGCGCCGCTGCTGTGCGCCGGCATCACCCTGTACTCGCCGCTCCGCCACTGGCAGGCGGGCCCCGGCAAGAAGGTCGCCGTCGTCGGCCTGGGCGGCCTCGGGCACATGGGCGTGAAGATCGCGGCGGCCCTGGGGGCGGAGGTCACCGTCCTGTCCCAGTCCCTGCGCAAGCGGGAGGACGGCCTCAACCTCGGCGCGGCCCACTACTACGCCACCAACGACGAGACCACCTTCGAGGAGCTGGCCGGCACCTTCGACCTGATCCTGTCCACGGTCTCCGCGCCGCTCGGCCTGGACGCCTACCTGGCCCTGCTGAAGGTCGACGGCGCCCTGGTGAACGTCGGAGCCCCGGAGGAGCCGGTCGCGCTCGACCTCTTCTCCGTCATCGACGGCCGCAAGACCCTGGCCGGCTCGATGATCGGCGGAATCGCCGAAACCCAGGAGATGCTCGACTTCTGCGCCGCGCACGGCCTGGGCTCGGAGATCGAACTGATCCGCGCGGAGCAGGTCAACGAGGCGTACGAACGCGTCCTGGCGAGCGACGTCCGCTACCGCTTCGTGATCGACACCTCCACGATCTGACCCGGCCTACTGGGCCGGGGCCACGCCGATCGGGCAGCTCACGCCTGTGCCGCCGATGCCGCAGTAGCCGCCGGGGTTCTTGTCGAGGTACTGCTGGTGGTGGGCTTCGGCCGGCCAGAAGGGGCGGTCCGTCGCCGGGAGGACCGCCGTGGTGATCCGGCCGTGGCCCGAGGCGGTCAGGACCTGCTGGTAGGCCTCGCGGGAGGTTTCCGCCGCCTGCTGGTGGGCGGGGGTGTGGGTGTAGACCGCCGAGCGGTACTGGGTGCCCACGTCGTTGCCCTGGCGGAAGCCCTGGGTCGGGTCGTGGGACTCCCAGAACAGCTTGAGGAGCGTGGCGTACGAGACCTGCGCCGGGTCGAAGACCACGCGGACGGCCTCCGTGTGGCCGGTCCGGCCCGAGCAGACCTCCTCGTAGGTCGGGTTCTCGGTGAAGCCGCCCTGGTAGCCGACCAGGGTGGTCCAGACCCCCGGGGTCTGCCAGAACTTGCGCTCCGCGCCCCAGAAACAGCCCAGCCCGAAGTCGGCGACCTCGAGGCCTTCGGGGTAGGGGCCGGCCAGCGGGTTGCCCAGCACGGTGTGCTTCACGGGCAGGTCGAACAGGGGTTGCGAGCGGCCCTTCAGGGCCTCCTCGCGGGTGGGGAGCTCGGGCGTGCGGCGGTACGAGAACATGGATTCCCTCCTTGTGCGCATGACAACGGGGACGGAGGGGTCCGGATTCCCGGCCCGGCCGTCCCCGGCCCGCGCGTTACCGTTCCGTAAGGTTCGGGGCGCTTCGGGGCGCTTCGGGGCGCTTCGGGGAGGTTCCGTGAGGTTCCGTGAGGTCCGCGGACTCAGTGCGGCAGCGTCGCCGGGGAGCCGCCGTTCGCCTCGTAGCCCGCCACCGCCAGCGCCCGGTACACCGCGTACTGCGCCGCCGGGTCCTCCGAGGCCGACCAGGGCAGGGCTCCCACGTAGCCGTCCACGTGCCGCACCTGCTCCATCGCCTCCGCCCAGCGCTCCATGTTGACCAGGAACAGCAGCAACAGGTGCCGTACGTGCGCCAGCATCGGGTCGTCCTGGCGCGCCGTGTGGACCGCGTACAGCGCGCCCTCCACCGCCCGCGTCACGACGGCGCTCTGGTAGAAGCTCCCGATCAGGACCACGTCCGGCAGGTTTTCGTACACCGCGAACAGCGGAAGCGCCGCCAGCAGCGAGCCCTGCGGGGCGCGGGCCGCGGCCGCGTGCGAGAAGGCGTCCGCGTGCTCCCGCGAGCCGTGCCACTTCCCGCACCAGTAGTGCAGCGCCGCCAGGTGCGCGCCCATGTGCGCCGGAGCCCGGTCCATGACCTTCGCCCACAGCACGTCGAACTCCGCCTCCGAGTAGGCGAGCCCCCGCGCGATCGCCAGCTCCGTGATGTACGGCACCGGGTCGCCCGGCGACAGCAGCGCCGCCTTGCGGCAGACCTCCCGCGCCTCCTCCAGGATGATCCGGTGGTCCTCCGAGCCGACCCCGCCCGAGCTCCGCCAGGCCTGCTGCACCAGCAGTTCCGCGTGCACCTGCGCGCCGCCCGCGTCCTTCTCCGCCTCCAGCCGCCACGCCTTCAGCCACTGCGCGCCCACCCCGGGCTGCTCTGGGGGCACCTCCCGGCGGTAGCCGGGGGACAGCTCCAGCGCCGCCGCCCCGCCGAAGGCCTGCACGCGCTGCCAGCGTTGCTCGCCGTCCTTCGGGGTCCCGGCGAGCAGCTGCGAGGCCGCCTGCCACCGGCCGGTGCCGCGGACGTTGTCCAGGGCGTCCATCAGGTCCTGGTCCGGCCCGGGGATCCGGATGTCGAGATCCTCCTGCGGGTCGAATCCGTAGGCCGCGGGGTCGGCGGCGTCGGGGCTGTCCGGGGCGACCAGCCGGATACCGCCCCGCTTGCGCCGTATGTACGGACTGATGACGAACACGACCATGAGGATCGCGAACAGGAACCACAGAATCTCCATGCCTCAAGCGAACCAGACCGAGGGGGTCGCAGGCCAATGGCCTCCCGCCGGCGGTCCACGGCCCGGCCGGGAGAGCGACGGTCCCCAGGCGGGGCTTAGGCTCAGCCCATGAGCGACGACAGCCACGAGCACCAGAGCTTCGAGACCCGCGCGATCCACGCGGGCAACACGGCGGACCCGCTGACCGGCGCGGTCGTACCGCCGATCTACCAGGTATCCACGTACAAGCAGGACGGCGTCGGGGGCCTGCGCGGCGGCTACGAGTACAGCCGCAGCGCCAACCCGACCCGCACCGCGCTGGAGGAGAACCTCGCGGCGCTGGAGGGCGGCCGGCGCGGCCTCGCCTTCGCGTCCGGGCTCGCCGCCGAGGACTGCCTGCTGCGCACGATGCTCTCCCCGGGCGACCACGTGGTCATCCCCAACGACGCCTACGGCGGCACCTTCCGCCTCTTCGCGAAGGTCGTCTCCCGCTGGGGCGTCGAGTGGTCGGTGGCCGACACCTCCGACGCGGACGCCGTGCGCGCCGCCATCACCCCCAAGACCAAGCTCATCTGGGTCGAGACCCCGTCCAACCCGCTGCTCGGCATCACCGACATCGCCGTGGTCGCCGACATCGCGCGCACGGCCGGGGCCCGGCTGGTCGTGGACAACACCTTCGCCTCCCCCTACCTCCAGCAGCCCCTCGCGCTGGGCGCGGACGTGGTCCTGCACTCGCTGACCAAGTACATGGGCGGCCACTCCGACGTGGTCGGCGGCGCGCTGGTCACCGCCGACGCGGCGCTGGGCGAGGAGCTGGCCTACCACCAGAACGCCATGGGCGCGGTCGCCGGGCCGTTCGACTCGTGGATCGTGCTGCGCGGCATCAAGACCCTGGCCGTGCGCATGGACCGGCACGCGGAGAACGCGGCCAAGGTCGCCGAGATGCTGACCCGCCACCCCAAGGTCACCCAGGTCCTCTACCCGGGCCTGCCGGAGCACCCGGGCCACGACATCGCCGCCAAGCAGATGCGCAACTTCGGCGGGATGATCTCCTTCCGGGTCGCCGGCGGCGAGGAGGCGGCGGTCGAGGTCTGCAACCGCGCCAAGCTGTTCACGCTGGGCGAGTCCCTCGGCGGCGTCGAGTCCCTCATCGAGCACCCCGGCCGCATGACGCACGCGTCCGTGGTCGGTTCGGCCCTCGAGGTCCCGGCGGACCTGGTCCGCCTGTCGGTGGGCATCGAGAACGCCGACGACCTCCTCGCGGACCTGGCCCAGGCCCTGGGCTGACCGCCGTTCCCCTGGAGGGCTGGGCTCACCAGCCCTCCAGGGGCGGCGAGACGTCCGCGGGCGGCGTGGCCCACGGCTGGGTCAGCACGGCCCAGACCGTGAAGGCCACCGCCGCCGCGAAGAGCAGCGCCCAGCCGAACCCGCGGAGCATCCGGCGGCGGCGCAGCATGCGGTCGCCGCGGGCCGCCGCGCCGGCCGCCAGACCCGCCGGGACCACCGGGTACGGGCCCTCCATCAGCTGCCTGACCCGGGCTTCCTTCCGGTCCGGGAACCCGCTCACCGCAGCTCCGCCACGGCCCGGTTGCACAGCACCCGCACCCGCTCGGCCGGCAGCCCCAGCTGCGCCGCCGTGACCTCCTCCGCGAGTCCCTCGTAGATCCGCAGCACGAGGACGAGCCGCTCCAGCGGGCTCAGCCGGGCCAGCACCCCGTGGCCGCCCTGGTGGCGGCGGCCGGTGCGGGCGAAGGCGCCGCACAGCTCCTGGCGCGTGAAGTCGTACGGATCGTCGCCGCGCAGCCGGTCCCAGTCCGCGTACGTACGGGCCAGCGCGCCCGCCAGCAGCCGGGCCGCGGCCTCCGGCTCACCGGTCAGCAGAATCGCGACGTGCAGCAGCCGCCCCGCCGCACCCGCGACGAAGGCCTGGAACTCCGTGTAGGAGCCCGCCCGTTGGTCAACCGCCCGCATGCCTCACATAGTGCGGGCAGCGGGTCCGTCCGGGTCAAGGGTCAGGACGCCGGGCCGGCGTCGGCGACCGCCGCCATCAGATCCGACAGCGACAGGTTGAAGCGGGTCAGCAGCTTCGTGAAGGACTCGCGCTCCTGCTCGCTCCACTCCTCCGTCACGCGCGCCATCAGCTCGCGCCGCGAGGAGCGCACCTCCTCCAGCCGCGCGAGCCCGCGCGGGGACAGCGCGAGCACCACGGCCCGCCCGTCCTCGGGGTGCGAGGTCCGCTTGACCAGGCCGCCGTCGACCAGTGGCGCGACCTGCCGGGTCACGGTCGAGGAGTCGATGCCCATGCCGCCGGCGAGCGCCTTGACGCCCATCGGCCCCTCCAGGTCGAGCCGGTTCAGCAGCAGGTACGCGGCCCGGTCCATGGAGTTGCGGGCCTGGCCGACACCGCCCAGGCGGGTCTGCTCGGCGCGCCGCGCGAAGACCGCCACCTGGTGCTGGAGCGCGTCGAGGAGACCGGCTCCGGCCGGCGCTTCGCCCGCCACGGGCAGATCGGAATTGGCCGGGGATGAAGGCATGGCCGTGGGCTCTCTTCGCATGGGTCCGACAAGGATGGGGGACAGCGTACGCGGCCGTGCGGCGGCTCGTACGGCTCGTACGAGAACTGGTACGGCCGGTCCGCGAGGCCGCTCCGGGGCCGTCCCGGATGGCGTGATTTCGCCCCTCTCGCACCCCTCGCGCTGTCACGCGCACCCTCACGCGAGCCCCCACGCGCACCTCACGCGCACCCCCTCCGGCGCACCGAGCCCGGCCGTGCGCGTGCTGCGAGACTGACGGCATGAACTACCGCGTGCCCGAGCCCGTCCCGCAGGTCATCCTCGACGACGTCCGGGGGGCTCAGAAGATGCTCTCCGGCGTGTCCCGGGTGACCGCGATGGAGGGCAGCCGGCACCTCTCCTCGCTCACCGGCTCCCCGGTCCACCTCAAGTGCGAGAACCTCCAGCGCACCGGCTCCTTCAAGCTGCGCGGCGCGTACGTGCGCATCGCCGGGCTGCGCCCCGAGCAGCGGGCCGCCGGTGTCGTGGCGGCCAGCGCCGGCAACCACGCCCAGGGCGTGGCTCTGGCCTCCTCCCTCCTCGGGGTCCGTTCCACGGTGTTCATGCCCCTCGGAGCGCCGCTGCCCAAGGTCGCCGCGACCCAGGAGTACGGCGCCGAGGTGCGCATGCACGGGCACGTCGTCGACGAGACCCTGGCCGCCGCCCAGGACTACGCGGACCGCACCGGGGCGGTGTTCATCCACCCCTTCGACCACCGCGACATCATCGCGGGCCAGGGCACGGTGGGCCTGGAGATCCTCGAGCAGTGCCCCGAGGTGCGCACGATCCTCGTCGGCATCGGCGGCGGCGGTCTCGCGGCCGGTGTCGCGGTCGCCGTGAAGGCGCTGCGTCCCGACGTGAAGGTGATCGGCGTCCAGGCGGCGGGCGCGGCCGCCTACCCGCCCTCGCTGAAGATCGGGCACCCGGTGTCCATCGACAACCCGAACACGATGGCGGACGGCATCAAGGTCGGCCGTCCCGGCGACATCCCCTTCAGAATCATCGGTGATCTCCTCGACGACGTGCGTACGGTGTCCGAGGACGCGCTCTCCAGTGCCCTGCTGCTGTGCCTGGAGCGGGCCAAGCTGGTGGTCGAGCCGGCCGGGTGCAGCCCGGTCGCCGCGCTGCTGAGCGAGCCCGAACGGTACGGCGGGGGGCCGGTGGTGGCCGTCCTGTCGGGCGGGAACATCGACCCGCTGCTGCTCCAGCGGATCCTGCGGCACGGCATGGCGGCGGCGGGCCGGTACCTGTCGCTGCGGCTGCGCGTGGCGGACCGGCCGGGGGCACTGGCCGGGCTCCTGGGGGTGTTGTCAGTGGTGGATGCGAACGTACTCGACGTGAGCCATGTACGGACCGACCCGCGGCTCGGGCTCACGGAGGTGGAGGTGGAGCTGCACCTGGAGACGAAGGGCCCGGAGCACTGCGCGGAGGTCGCGCGCTCGCTGCACAGCGCGGGGTACAAGGTGATGAGCTGAGGCTGGCGGCTCGCGATATAACGCGATAACGTGCGCCGGGTGGCGGGGAGGGCGGAGCCGTGTCCCCGCCGGGCCGGGCGAGGGATGCCCGGCGCCCATAAGCTTTGCCTACGAATGACCGGATTTCAGCTGGCCCGATTCACACTGGGAGAATCCTCATGCCAGGCGCGATCTACGCCGAAGGGCTGGTCAAGACCTTCGGCGACGTACGGGCATTGGACGGCGTCGACCTCGATGTTCCGGAGGGCACCGTCCTGGGTCTGCTCGGCCCCAACGGCGCGGGCAAGACCACGACCGTGCGCGTCCTCACCACCCTGCTCCGCCCCGACAGCGGCAAGGCCGTCGTCGCCGGCATAGACGTACTCAAACACCCCAACGAGGTCCGCCGCGCGATAGGCCTGTCCGGCCAGTTCGCCGCCGTCGACGAGTACCTCACCGGCCGCGAGAACCTCCAGATGGTCGGCCAGCTCTACCAGATGAAGGCCAAGGCCGCGAAGGCCCGGGCCGACGAACTCCTCGAGCGCTTCAACCTCTCCGACGCCGCCGACCGCACCGCCAAGACCTACTCCGGCGGCATGCGCAGGCGCCTGGACCTCGCGGCGGCCCTCGTCGTCAGCCCGCCCGTGATGTTCATGGACGAGCCGACCACCGGACTCGACCCCCGCAACCGTCAGCAGCTGTGGGGCATCATCCAGGAACTGGTCGCCGGCGGCACCACCCTGCTGCTCACCACCCAGTACCTGGAGGAGGCCGACCACCTCGCCCACGACATCTGCGTGGTCGACCACGGCAAGGTCATCGCGCGCGGCACCTCCGACCAGCTCAAGGCCCGTACGGGCGGCGAGCGCGTGGAGGTCGTCGTCCACGAACGGGACCACATCGCCACCGCCCGCGAGATCCTCGCCGGCTTCGGCAAGGGCGAGACCACCGTCGAGGAGCACACCCGCAAGCTCACCGTGCCCGTCTCGGGCGGCGCCAAGCTGCTCGCCGAGGTCATCCGCGAGCTGGACGGCCGGGGCATCGAGATCGACGACATCGGGCTGCGCCGCCCGACCCTCGACGACGTGTTCATCTCCCTGACCGGCCACGCGGCCGAACGCGACACCGAAGAGAACGGCGACGGCGAGCCCGCCGCCGACGCCAAGGGCCGCAAGGCGCCGCGGAAGGAGAAGGCGAAGTGACCATCACCTCCCCGACCCCGGGCTCCTCCCCGGTCCAGGACCTGGCCGCGCCCCGCCCGCGCGGCGGCGTGGTCCAGGGCGTCAACGACTCCCTCGTGATCGCCAAGCGCAACCTGATCCGCATGTCCCGGATCCCCGAGATGATCATCTTCGGCGTGATCCAGCCGGTCATGTTCGTCGTGCTCTTCAGCTACGTCTTCGGCGGCTCCATCAGCGTCGGCGGAAACACCTCGCCCGCCGCCTACCGCGAGTTCCTGATGGCCGGCATCTTCGCCCAGACCGTCACCTTCGCCACCGCCGGCGCGGGCGCGGGCATCGCGGACGATATGCACAAGGGCCTGATCGACCGGTTCCGCTCGCTGCCCATGGCCCGCGGCGCGGTCCTGACCGGACGGACGCTCGCCGACCTCGTCCAGACCGCGCTGACCATCGTGGTCCTCGCGATCGTGGCCCTGATCGTCGGCTGGCGCACCCACACGAGCATCGGTGAGGTCCTCGCCGGCTTCGCGCTGCTGCTCCTGCTCGGCTACGCCTTCTCCTGGATCGGCGCCCTGATCGGCCTGTCGGTGCGCACCCCGGAGGCGGCCACCTCGGGCGGCCTGATCTGGCTCTTCCCGCTGACGTTCATCTCGAACGCCTTCGTCCCCTCCGACAACATGCCGACCTTCCTGCGGCACATCGCGGAGTGGAACCCCTTCAGCGCCACCGTCCAGGCGGCCCGCGAGCTGTTCGGCAACCTCCCGCCGGGTTACGAGGCCCCGGCGGCCTGGCCGATGCAGAACCCGGTCCTGGCGTCCGTCCTCTGGTCGCTGCTGATCATCGTGGTCTTCCGGACCCTGGCGGTCCGCAAGTACCGCTCGGCGACCGCGTAGGCAGCGGGCGGACCCGTACGAAGACCCGTACGCGGGCCGTACGCGGGCCGTACGCACCGATGCCCGGCCGGGGAGGACCCGGCCGGGCATCGGCGTGTGAAGAGGGTGGGTGATCAGCCGGTGAAGGGCTTGACGTCGAGGATCTTGACGGAGGCCTTCTTGCCGTTCGGCAGCTCGTACTCGGCGTCCTCGCCGATCGCCTTGCCCAGCACACCGCTGCCGAGCGGGGACTGGGGCGAGTACGTCTCGAAGTCCGAGGACGCGTACTCGCGCGAGGCCAGCAGGAACTCCATGGTGTCGTCCTCGTCGCCATCGAAGGCGATCTTGACGAGAGTGCCGGGGGCCACCACGCCCTCGGCGGCGGGCGCGGTCCCGACCTTGGCGTTCTCCAGGAGCTGCGTCAGCTGTCGGACACGGAGCTCCTGCTTGCCCTGCTCTTCCTTCGCCGCGTGGTAACCGCCGTTCTCGCGCAGGTCGCCCTCCTCGCGGGCGGCTGCGATCTTCGTGGCGATCTCCGTGCGTGCGGGACCAGAGAGGTAGTCCAGCTCTGCCTTCAGCTGGTCGTACGCCGCCTGGGTCAGCCAGGTGACGCTTTCGCTCGTCTGGGTCACGGGTGCTCCTCGTCGGTACAGGGGACTACTAGGCCGCCAGCGGCGGACGAAACCACGAGCCTAACAATTCGGGAAGAAAAGGGGGAGGACCCGCGAGTCCGATTGCCCGCCGTCCGAGGTCCGGCCGGGCCGTCAGCGTGCCCTCAGCGGGCCGCCGGCTGGCAGCCGACCAGCTCGATCATCGTGGCGCGGCTGGTCGTCTTCAGCGAGACCATCTCGTCCACGCGCGCCTGGGCCTGCGGGAACGTGAAGTCCGCCCGGCCCACCTCGCCGTGCTCCGTGTCCTGCGAGCTGAGCGTGCACACCCCGGTGACCGAGGACTCCTTGCGGACCTCCAGGTGCACCTTCACCTCGGTGTCCGAGACGACCTGGAACTTGATCACCTCGGCGCTGACGCTCTGCCCCGCGATGTAGTCCCAGCCGATCCACCCGACGACACCGAGCAGCAGGGCCCCCATCACGGCCCCCACGACCTTGAGCTTGCGATCCGCACGCTCGTCCGCCGACCGGCCGTAACGGCCCTCGGGCAGCCCTTCGCGCACCGCGCTCATCGATCGTTCCTTCCGCCAGGGCGGGGCCGGATCCGCGTGGACCCACCCCCGGAATTTTCCGCCCCCCGATTCGGTCACTATAGAAGCCGACTGTCACGCCGAATTGCAGAGGATCCCGTCTTGACCGAGCAGCTTCGACTGATGGCCGTCCACGCCCACCCCGACGACGAGTCGAGCAAGGGCGCGGCCACCATGGCCAAGTACGTGTCCGAGGGGGTGCCCGTGCTGGTCGTGACCTGCACCGGAGGCGAGCGCGGCTCCGTGCTGAACCCCAAGCTCCAGGGTGACAAGTACATCGAGGAGAACATCCACGAGGTGCGCCGCAAGGAGATGGACGAGGCGCGCGAGATCCTCGGCGTCGAGCAGGAGTGGCTGGGATACGTCGACTCCGGCCTGCCCGAGGGCGACCCGCTGCCGCCGCTGCCCGAGGGCTGCTTCGCGCTCGCGGACGTGCACGAGGCCGCCGGCGAGCTGGTGAAGAAGATCCGCGCCTTCAAGCCGCAGGTCGTCACCACGTACGACGAGAACGGCGGCTACCCGCACCCCGACCACATCATGACCCACAAGATCTCGATGGTCGCCTTCGACGGTGCGGCCGACACCGAGAAGTACCCGGAGGCCGAGTTCGGCCCGGCGTACCAGCCGCAGAAGCTCTACTACAACCAGGGCTTCAACAAGCCGCGCACCGTCGCCCTGCACGAGGCGCTGCTGTCGCGCGGCATGGAGTCCCCGTACGGGGAGTGGCTGGAGCGGTGGAAGGAGTTCGAGCGCACCGAGCGGACGCTGACCACCCACGTGCCCTGCGCGGACTTCTTCGAGATCCGTGACAAGGCGCTGGTCGCCCACGCCACGCAGATCGACCCGGACGGCGGCTGGTTCCGCGTCCCGATGGACGTCCAGAGGGAGGTCTGGCCCACCGAGGAGTACGAGCTCGCGAAGTCGCTCGTCGACACTTCCCTCCCCGAGTCCGACCTCTTCGCGGGCATCCGGGAGAATGCGTAGCTATGAGCGCTACGCAGGCAGCACTGACCCAGCTCCTCCCGCTGGCGGGTGACACCTTCGACAAGAACAAGGTGACCCCCGGCATCCTGGGCTTCATCGTCTTCGCGGCCCTCGCCGTCGGCGTGTGGGCCCTGATGAAGTCGATGAACCGGCACATGGGACGGGTGGACTTCCAGGAGGCTCCGGAGAGCGGGGCCGCCGCCGGCTCCACCGCCGCCGGCACCGCCAAGGACCGGACCTCCTAGGCGCCGCCGCCCGGCAGCCGAAGACCGGCAGCCGCAGCCAGGCCGTCGAAGACCGCCGCACCGCCCCCGGACCGGGCGGGGCGGCGGTCTCCGCGCGTCACGCGGGCGGCAGCAGCGGGACGCCCATGATCTCCCGCGAGTGCAGGTTCGGCACCAGGCCCAGCCGCCACGCCTGCCAGCCCTCCGCCGGGTCCACCCCGCGGCCCAGGATCACCGCGTACGTCTCCAGGCAGTCCTCCAGCCGCCCGTCCCGGGCCGGATGCGGCGACCCGGCCAGCCGGTCCAGCTCGGACCGCGCCTCCTCCGGAGCGCCCGGCACCGCAGGCACCGCCGGGGCCGCGGAACCGGTGTACGGCAGCATCGTGCAGCGCAGGAACCGCGCCCAGTCCTCCCCGCGCCGGTCCCCGTACGAGATGAACAGCCGCACCGCCTCCTCGCACAGGCCCAGCGCCTGCGCCACCCTGGCGTTGCCCGCGTCCACCACCGCCAGCTCCAGGCAGGTCCACGCCTCGCCGTGGGCCAGCCCGATCCGCCGGAAGTCCGCCCGCGCGTCCACCAGCAGCTGCCGGGCGAAGCCGGAGTTCCTCAGGTTGCCGGTCTGCGCGGCCCGCTGGTCGCGCGTCACCCGCCCCGAGTGGTGCCGTGCGTGCGCCAGCCCGTACACGTCCCGCATCCGCGAGAACATCGTCCGGGCCCGCTCCAGCTCCCGCACCGCCTGATCGCGCTCGCCGCCCTCCTCCAGCGCCTGCCCGAGGTAGTACAGCGTCCACGCCTCCCCGCGCGCGTCCTCCGCCTCCCGGTGCCGGGCCAGCGCGTCGCGCAGCCGCTCCAGGGCCGGGCCCGGGTCCCCGTCGACCACCCGGGCGCGGCCCAGCTGCGTCAGCGCCCAGGCCTGACCGCGGTCGTCGCGCGTGCGCCCGTACAGGTCGAGGGCGCGCCGCAGCTCCGCCTCCGCCCGCTTCACGTCGCCCAGCCGCAGGAAGACCTGGCCCAGCTGGAAGTGGGCCCACGCCTCGCCGTGCACGCTCTCGTTCTCCCGGTGCAGCTCCAGCGACCGCTCCAGCAGCGCCATCGCCTCCGCCAGGTGCGCCCGGTCGCGCTCCACGGCCGCCAGCGCGTGCAGGCCCCACGCGCGGTCGCCCGCCAGCTCCGGCGGCTCCTGGAGCACCAGCGCCTCCCGGATGCGGGCCGCGGCCTCGGGCAGGTTGCCCTGGTGGTGCAGGGTGATGCCCAGCGAGATCAGGGCCATGCCCGCCCCCGCCTCCTGGTGGGCCTCCATGTACTGGTCCACCACCGAGGCCAGCGTCGTGCGGGCCTTGTCCAGCTCGCCGAGCTGCCGCGCCGCGATACCGGTGCGCCACTGCACCGACCGCACCAGCCGCCCCTGCCGGCCCGCCTCCACCGCCTGGGTGAGCTCGTTGATCTCGCCGAGCCGGTACAGGTCCCCGCGCAGCAGGCAGAAATCGCACAGTGCGCCCAGCAGGTCCAGTACCGCCTGCTGGTCCACGCCCTCCGAGTGCCGCAGCGCGGCCGTGATGAAGCTGGACTCGTCGTCCAGCCAGCGCAGGGCCGCGTCCAGCGAGGTGAAGCCGTGCACGCCGAACTGGTGGGCGCGCGTCGACATCTTCCCGTCGACCATCCGGATCACCGAGTCCGCCAGCTGCGCGTACGCGCGGATCAGCCGCTCGTGCGCGGCCGCCGCCTCCGCCCGGTCCTCCTCCGCCGCCAGCCGCTCCGCCGCGTACGCGCGCACCGCGTCGTGCATCCGGAACCGCTGGCCCCGCACCCGTTCGATCAGGCCCGCCTCGCACAGCTCCTCCAGCGCGCGCAGCGCCGCCTGTTCGGGTACGTCGGCCAGCGCGGCCGCGGCCGCGCCGCCGAGCGAGGCCCGCCCGGCCAGCGGCAGCAGCCGCAGCAGCCGGCGGGCCGGCCCGTCGAGGCGGGCGTCGGCGGCCCGCAGCGCCAGCTCCACCGGGTGGCCGGGTCCGGCGGCGGGCACCAGGCCCGCGCGGGCCGGCGGGGTCAGCATCCGCAGCGCCAGCGGGAGTCCGCCGCCGCGCTCCACCACCGCCGCCGCGTCCGCGTCCACGGGCAGGGCGGCGGCCCGTACCAGCTCGACGGCGTCCGCCTCGGCCAGCGGTTCCACCGGCAGCTGGTGCACCCAGGCCGCCAGGTCCGCGGGCAGCTCCAGCGGCCCCCGTGCCGTCACGAGCACCAGGCTCTCCGACCGCTCCGGCACCAGCGTCCGGACCTGCGCCGCGTCCACGGCGTCGTCCAGCACCACGGTCACCGGCAGGCCCTGGAGGTGCTGGTGGTAGAGCTCGCCCAGCCTGCGCACCTGCTGCTCCGCCGTGGCGCCTTCCCGGAAGAGCAGCTGCTCGCGGGGGGCGCCGAGCCGGTTCAGCAGGTGCAGCAGGGCCTCGCGCGTCGACAGGGGTGCCCCGCCGCCGCCCGGTGAGCCGCCCCGCAGGTCCACCAGGCAGGCGCCGCGGAACTGGTCCCGCAGCGCGTGCGCGGCCCGCAGGGCCAGAGCGGTCCGGCCCACGCCCGGCTCGCCGTGCAGCACGACCACGACCGGGCGGGTCTCGGTGCTGGCGCGGGCCGCCTGCACCCACTGGGCGATCCGGGTCAGCTCCGCCTTGCGGCCGGCGAAGGGGTCCGAGGGCTGCGGAAGCTGCCCGAAGGACTGCTCCAGGGCGCTGCGCCGCCGGGCCTCCGCGCTGCGGTCCGTACCGCGCAGCCGCGGGGCGCCGCGGGGCGGTGTACGGGGGGCCCGCGCGGCTGCGGTCACCGCGCGCTGCTGCTCCAGGAAGGGCCGTATGCCGCGCACTTCCAGCGCCGACAGCCATTGCAGCCTGAGCTGCTCGGGCCCGCCCGGGCGGCCGCGTTCCCCGGCCCGCCGGTTCGCCGCGGGCAGGTGAAGGGCCGTCACCTTGGCCACGGTCGCGACCGCCCCCGCGACGCCCGTCACCGCTCCCACGGTCAGTGCCGTACCGGCGGCGACGCCCAGTGCCAGATCCGCCCCGACGGCCGCTGCGCCCGCAACCGCCGCGACGAGTAAGGCCGTTGAGGTGCTGCCTTGCCGGAAGGCCTCGCCGAGCGACTGGTCCCCGGCCGCCGCCTCGTCCAGGGCCCGCACGTACGCCTCGTACTCCGGATCCGCACTCACGGCGAGCGCGTCCAGCGCCTCCCGCGCGCGGGCCAGCAGCGCCGCCCGGTCCAGCGGCGCACCCGTCGCCGCCCGCCGCGCCTCCTCCTCCACAGCCCGCTCCAACAGCCGCTCTGCCTCACTGCGATGGCTGTCCCGCATCGGCTTCCCCCTCGGAGATCTCCGGCAACGTGCCACAAGTGTCCGTCGGGACGTCCGCGAGCGCGAGGGAATCTGAGCTAGTTCAGAGGGAGGCGAAACCTGCCGGACCCGCGACCTGGTCCCGCTCCTTCGGCGCCGATCCGATCTCGTGCGGCAGGATGTCCCCATGCCGAACCGCCTCGAGAACGAGACCTCGCCGTATCTGCTCCAGCACGCAGACAACCCCGTGGACTGGTGGCCGTGGTCGCCGGAGGCGTTCGCGCAGGCGCGGGAGCGGGGGGTGCCCGTCATGCTCAGCGTCGGCTATTCCAGCTGTCACTGGTGCCATGTGATGGCGCATGAGTCCTTCGAGGACGAGCTGGCCGCCGCCTACATGAACGAGCACTTCGTCAACATCAAGGTGGACCGCGAGGAACGCCCCGACGTCGACGCCGTCTACATGGAGGCCGTGCAGGCCGCCACCGGGCAGGGCGGCTGGCCGATGACCGTGTTCCTGACGCCGGACGCCGAGCCGTTCTACTTCGGAACCTACTTCCCGCCCGAGCCCCGCCACGGCATGCCCTCCTTCATGCAGGTCCTCGAAGGCGTGCGGACCGCCTGGGTCGGGCGGCCCGAGGAGGTGGCCGAGGTCGCGCAGCGGATCGTACGGGACCTGGCCGGGCGGGAGTTGGACTACGGGAAGGCCGGCACGCCCGGCCCCGAGGAGCTCGCCCAGGCACTGCTCGGGCTGACGCGGGAGTACGACGCCACGCGCGGCGGATTCGGCGGGGCCCCGAAGTTCCCGCCGTCCATGGTGCTGGAGTTCCTGCTGCGCCACCACGCCCGCACCGGGTCCGAGGGCGCGCTGCAGATGGCCGCCGACACCTGTGAGGCGATGGCCCGGGGCGGGATCTACGACCAGCTCGGCGGCGGGTTCGCCCGCTACTCCGTGGACCGGGAGTGGGTCGTTCCGCACTTCGAGAAGATGCTCTACGACAACGCGCTGCTGTGCCGGGTCTACGCGCACCTGTGGCGGGCCACGGGCTCGGACCTCGCGCGGCGGGTCGCGCTGGAGACGGCCGACTTCATGGTGCGGGAGCTGCGCACCGACCAGGGCGGCTTCGCCTCCGCGCTCGACGCCGACAGCGAGGACCCGGCGAGCGGCCGGCACGTGGAGGGGGCGTACTACGCCTGGACCCCCGACGAGCTGCGGGTGGTGCTCGGCGAGGACGACGGGAACCTGGCCGCCGGGTACTTCGGGGTGACCGAGGAGGGCACCTTCGAGCACGGGAAGTCCGTGCTCCAGCTGCCGCAGGACGGTCCGGCGGCCGACGCCGAGCGGATCGCGTCGATCCGCGCGAGGCTGTTCGCGGCCCGGCAGACGAGGCCCGCGCCCGGGCGGGACGACAAGGTCGTCGCGGCCTGGAACGGGCTCGCCGTCGCCGCCCTCGCCGAGTGCGGGGCCTTCTTCGAGCGGCCCGACCTGGTCGAGCGGGCCACCGAGGCCGCCGATCTGCTGGTGCGCGTGCACATGGACGGCCGGGCCCGGCTGGCGCGGACCAGCAAGGACGGCCAGGTGGGCGCGAACGCGGGCGTGCTGGAGGACTACGGCGACGTGGCCGAGGGGTTCCTCGCGCTGGCGTCGGTGACGGGGGAGGGGGTCTGGCTGGAGTTCGCCGGGTTCCTCGTCGACCTGGTGCTGGACCGGTTCACCGCCGAGGACGGCTCGCTGTACGACACCGCGCACGACGCGGAGAAGCTGATCCGCCGCCCGCAGGACCCGACCGACACGGCCGCGCCGTCCGGCTGGACCGCGGCGGCCGGCGCCCTGCTCTCGTACGCCGCGCACACCGGTTCGGAGGCGCACCGTACGGCGGCCCAGCGGGCGCTCGGGGTGGTACACGCCCTCGGGCCGCGCGCCCCGCGCTTCATCGGGCACGGACTGGCGGTGGCCGAGGCGCTGCTGGACGGGCCGCGGGAGGTGGCGGTCGTCGGGCACCCGGACGACCCGGCGCGGGCGGCGCTGCACCGGACGGCGTTGCTGGGGACGGCTCCTGGGGCGGTCGTGGCGACGGGCCTGCCGCTCGCGGAGGACGGCAGCGGCGGGGAGTTCCCCCTGCTGACCGAGCGCACACTCGTACACGACCTTCCGACGGCGTATGTGTGTCGACATTTCGTCTGCGCGCGGCCTACGACGGATCCGGTCGAGTTGGCAGAGCAGTTGGGTACGGTTCGTCCCTGAAGTACCCGGAGTACCGTCAATTCCGGTTACCGATATATCGATGAAGAAACCGGCTTTTTATCTGTGCTGCGCCTGAGTGTCATGTTCACTGTCTAATCTCGTGTCGTTCGCGAGTCGCGTTTCGAGAGTCACCGTTCCGGGAGACACCGAGATGGCGCACTGGGGGGTGCGCGCAAGGGGGAAGCGGAGGCGGCGGGCCGGGGGCCCGCCGTGAGCCTCCGGGGGGTTTGACGATCGCCGCCGGGGGTTGCGGCATGTCCGGGGGGACAATTTGTTCACCTCTGTGTTCATTTCTGTTATTTCGTTGGCACTCTTCGGGATCGCCGCCTTCACGCTCTGGTGGCAGATGCACGCCTGGCGGACGCCGGAGGTGCTCGCCTCCACCCGCTTCGACCGCCCCGACGGCGGCGGCGCGCTGGCCTTCTCGCTGCTGCTGCCCGCCCGCCACGAGCAGGCGGTGCTGGAGCACACCATCGAGCGGCTCCTCGAATCGAGCCACACCGACTACGAGATCATCGTGATCGTCGGGCACGACGACCCCGGGACCGCCGAAGTCGCCGAGCGCGCCGCCGCCAAGGCACCGGCCCGGGTCCGGGTCGTCGTCGACCACCACGAGACCAAGAACAAGCCCAAGGCCCTCAACACCGCCCTCCCGACCTGCCGGGGCGACATCGTCGGGGTCTTCGACGCCGAGGACCAGGTCCACCCCGAGCTGCTCGCCCACGTCGACCACGCCTTCCGCTCCACCGGCGCGGACGTGGTCCAGGGCGGGGTCCAGCTCATCAACTTCCACTCCAGCTGGTACAGCCTGCGCAACTGCCTGGAGTACTTCTTCTGGTTCCGCTCCCGCCTGCACCTGCACGCCGAGAAGGGCTTCATCCCGCTCGGCGGCAACACCGTCTTCGTACGCACCGAGGTGCTCCGCGAGGCCGGCGGCTGGGACCAGGACTGCCTCGCCGAGGACTGCGACCTGGGCGTGCGGCTGTCCTCGGTCGGCAAGAAGGTGGTCGTCGCGTACGACTCCGACATGGTCACCCGGGAGGAGACGCCCGGCTCCCTGGTGAGCCTGCTCAAGCAGCGCACCCGCTGGAACCAGGGCTTCCTCCAGGTGTACCGGAAGAAGGACTGGCAGCAGCTGCCGGGCCGCGGCCAGCGCTGGCTCGCCCGCTACACGCTGATGACCCCGTTCATGCAGGCCGCGTCCGGGGTGATCATCCCGCTCAACTTCGCCGTCGCGGTCTTCCTCGACGTACCGGTCGGCATCGCGATCATCACCTTCCTCCCCATGCTCACGGCGATGGTGACCTTCGTCTTCGAGATCGTCGGCCTGCACGACTTCGGCCGGCAGTACGGACTGCGCGTCCGCTTCGTGCACTACGTCAAGCTCGTCGTCGGCGGCCCGTTCTACCAGGTGATGCTCGCGGGCGCGGCGATCCGCGCGGTCTGGCGCGAACAGCGCGGCCAGGGCGAGTGGGAACTGACCAGCCACACCGGCGCCCACCTCACCGGCGCGCCGGCCGCCACAGCGATCCGAGAGGACGGCAACCAGTGACCGCCACCCTGCCCACGGCCACTGATCCCCAGCCGGGCGCCCTCGCGCACACGACCGCGACCGCCACCGCGACCGCGACCGCCCAGGCCACTGCCACCACCACCGCCACCGCCACCGAGACCGCTCCCCGCGTCCCCGCCCAGCGCGGCGCCCCCGGCGTCCGACCGACCGCACTGCCCGTCCGCCCGCTCGTGCGCTTCCGCTCCTCCCGCCCCGACCTGCTGCTGTGCGGGGCCCTGCTGATCGTGATCGTCCTCGTGCAGGGCTGGAACATCACCCACTTCCCGACCCTCAGCGACGACGAGGGCACCTACCTCGCCCAGGCGTGGGCCGTCCAGCAGGGCGACGGCCTCGCCCACTACACGTACTGGTACGACCACCCGCCCCTCGGCTGGATCCAGATCGCGGGACTCACCTGGCTGCCCTCGCTGTTCGTACCCGAATCGATGACGGTCGCCTCGATGCGGTTCGCGATGCTGGCCGTCTCCGCCGCCAGTTCCGTGCTCATGTACGTCCTCGCGCGCCGGCTGTGGCTGCCGCGCTGGGCGGCCGGGCTGGCCATGGCCCTCTTCGGGCTCTCGCCGCTCTCGGTCGTCCTCCAGCGGGAGATCTTCCTCGACAACCTCGCGGTGATGTGGATCCTGCTCGCCTTCTGCCTGGCCGCGTCACCCAGCCGCCACCTGTGGCACCACTTCGGGTCCGGGCTCGCGGCCGCCACCGCCGTCCTGACCAAGGAGACGATGCTGGTGGTGCTCCCGGCGCTGCTGGTGACGATGTGGCGCCACAGCCACCGCGACACCCGCAAGTTCGCCGTCACCGGAGCCATCACCGCCTGCACGCTCATCGGGCTGGCCTACCCGCTGTTCGCCCTGCTCAACGGCGAGCTGCTGCCCGGCTCCGGGCACGTCTCCCTCATCGACGGCATCACCTACCAGATGGGCCGCGAGGGATCCGGATTCATCCTCGACCCCGGTTCCGGCTCGAACGGCGTCCTGCGGTCCTGGCTGTACTACGACACCGTCCTGCCGCTCGGCGGACTCGCCGGCGCCGTCCTCCTGCTCGTGACCCTTCGATGGTCCGTCACCGCCCGCGCGCTCGCCGGCCCCGCGCTCGCCGCCGTCATCCTCGCCCTCGTCGCGATGCGGCCCTCCGGCTACCTCCCGGCGATGTACGTGATCCAGGCGCTGCCCTTCCTCGCCCTCGTCCTGGCCGGGGGCGCGGCCAGCGTCACGCACGCCGTGCTCCGCCGCCGCCGCTCGCCGGGCGAGCGCAGGCAACTGGTGTACGCGCGCTGGGCGATGATCGGCGTACTGGCCGCGGCGGCCGCCGTGTACGTGCTGCCGCGCTGGTACGAGGGCAACCGCACGGCGCTCACCGTCGACGCGAACGCCCCCTACCGGCAGGCCGCGGCCTGGCTCGGCAGCGAGGTCGAGGACCCGGCGCGCACCCGGGTGCTGCTGGACGACGCGCTGTGGCTGGACGCCGTGCACCACGGTTTCGAGCCGGGGCTCGGCGCCATCTGGTTCTACAAGGCGGACCTCGACCCGGCCGTCACCAGGACGCTGCCGCGCGGCTGGCGGGACATCGACTACGTGGTCTCCTCGCCCACCGTGCGCCGTGACGCGGTGGACCTGCCGAACGTGCAGGCCGCGCTGGAGCATTCGACGGTGGTCGCCGTCTTCGGCTCGGGCGAGGACCGCATCGAGATCCGCCGCACCGACCGGACCGCCCCCGGCGACCCTGCCGCCCCCGGCACCCCCGCCGACCGCCAGAGTGGGAGCTGAGCCACCATGAGCGAGGACCTGTGGTCCCTGCATGCCCCGATCGATCCGGACCTCGGCCTTCCGCAGGCGGTGGCCGGCAGCGTCACCCTGATCATCCCGACCTTCAACGAGGCGGGGAACATCGCCGAGCTGCTGCGCCGGCTCGCCGAGGCGCTGCCCGACCCCGAGCAGCTGCCCTGCGAGGTGCTGTTCGTGGACGACTCCACGGACGACACCCCGGCCGTCATCGAGAAGGCCGCCGCCGACCACCCCTTCCCGGTGTCCGTCCTGCACCGGGAGACCGCCGAGGGCGGCCTCGGCGGCGCCGTCGTCGAAGGGTTCAAACGGGCGGACACCGACTGGGTCGTCGTCATGGACGCCGATCTCCAGCACCCGCCGCACCTCGTGCCCGAACTCGTCGGCGAGGGGATACGCACCGGCGCCGACCTCGTCGTCGCCTCCCGCTACATCAGCGGCGGCAGCCGGGCCGGACTCGCCGGCGGCTACCGCATCGCCGTGTCCCGCGCCGCGACCTGGCTCACCAAGGCGCTCTTCCCGCGCGCCCTGCGCGGCATCAGCGACCCGATGAGCGGCTTCTTCGCGATGCGCCGCTCGATGGTCACCGCCGAGGCACTCAAACCGCTCGGCTACAAGATCCTGCTGGAGCTGGCGGTCCGCCCCCAGCTACCGCCGGGAGGTGCCCCCACCCAGCTACCGCCGGGAGGTGCCCCCACCCAGCTACCGCCGGGAGGTGCCCCCACCCAGCCACCGCCGGGAGGTGCGCCCACCCAGCCACCGCCGGGAGGTGCGCCCCGCCGGCCCGCGAAGGTCGCCGAGGTGCCCTTCGTCTTCCAGGACCGCTACTCCGGCGCATCGAAGTCCACCGCCCGCGAGGGCATGCGCTTCCTGGCCCACCTGGCCTCGTTGCGCTCCGCGACCCCGCTGGCCCGGCTGGTCGGCTTCGGCCTGATCGGCCTGACCGGCTTCGTCCCCAATCTGGCCGCGCTCTGGCTGCTCACCCGCGGCGGCATGCACTACCTCCCGGCCGAGATCGTCGCCAACCAGGCCGGGGTCCTGTGGAACTTCCTCCTCATCGAGACCCTGCTGTTCCGCGACCGCCGCCGCCACCGCCACTGGGCGGACCGGATCGGCCGCTTCGCGCTGCTCGCCAACGCCGACCTGCTGCTGCGGATCCCGCTCATCGCGGTCTTCGTCGCCCAGTTCGGCATGGGCGCGCTGCCCGCCACCGCCCTCGCGCTGGTCACCACCTTCGTCCTGCGGTTCGCGGCCACCGAAGCGCTCGTCTACCTGCCGCGCACCTCGCGCAAGGCAGGGCGTCACACCAGGAGTTGAGCCGCACAGAAGGGAACCTTCCCATGCGTCTGAAGATCCGGCGGCGGGCCGGTCGGCGGGCCGCCCTGCTGGCCGTCGGGGCGCTGACCGCGGGCCTGCTGCTCACCGCACCCCAGCAGGCCACGGCCGGACCGCCCAATCTGCTCTCCAACCCCGGCTTCGAAACCGCCGGCGTACCCGGCGCCGACATGCCGTCCTGCTGGTCCAAATCGGGCTGGGGCGACAACGACTTCACCTTCGCGACCGTTCCCGACGCGCACAGCGGCACCAAGGCGATGCGGGTCTCGCTCACCCGCCGGGTGGAGGGCGACCGCAAGGCCCTGGTCACCGAGAACACCACCTGTGCGCCGGCCGTGGCGCCGGGCAAGCAGTACGACCTGTCTGCCTGGTACAAGTCGAACACCCCGGACGTCTCGGTGACGGTGTTCCGCCGGGAGGCGACGACGGGGAACTGGCAGTACTGGACCGACCTGCAGAATCCGCCGGTCAGTGCCGGCTGGGCGCGCACGGAGGTCCGTACGCCCGTCGTACCGCCGAACACCGACAAGATCGCGTGGGGGCTCTCGGTGTACGGGGTGGGCACGCTCACCACCGACGACTACGCGCTGGAGGAGGTGGGCGCGGCGCCGCCGCAGCCCGCCTGCTCCGGTACGGCGGAGGAGTGCGCCAAGGGCAAGTGGGAGGTGATCCCGGCCAAGAACCCGGTGCGTTCGATGCACGCGGTGGTCCTGAAGAACGGGAAGGTGCTGCTGATCGCGGGCTCGGGAAACGACATCGCCCAGTTCAACGCGGGCACCTTCACCTCGGCCGTCTACGACCCGGCGAACGGATCGTTCAGGACGATCCCGACCCCGGTCGACATGTTCTGCTCGGGCCACGTGCAGCTGGCCGACGGACGGGTGCTGGTCATGAGCGGCAACAAGGGCTACCCGTCCGCCGACGGCACGATCGGCTACCAGGGGCTGAAGGACTCGTACACCTTCGACCCGGCGACCGAGACGTACACGAGGACGAACGACATGAACGGCGGGCACTGGTACCCGTCGGCGACGATCCTCGGCAACGGTGACGTGATCTCCTTCGGCGGCCTGAAGGAGGACTCGACGGGCAACGTGACGGCGGAGAAGTTCTCGGCCGCGCAGAACAAGTGGCTCCCGATGAACGAGGTCAACCAGACCTGGTCGTACTGGGGCCTGTACCCGTCGATGATCCTCATGCAGGACGGGCGGCTGTTCTACTCGGGCAGCCACACCTTCGGCAACGGCACGCCGGGCACGGGCGCGTCGGTCTACGACTACGGGGCCAACACCATCACCGACGTGCCGGGCCTGCGGAACAAGGACCAGCGCGACGAGTCGGCGAGCGTGCTGCTGCCCCCGGCGCAGGACCAGCGGGTCCTGACCATCGGCGGAGGCAACAACGAGACCAACCCGGCGGCGAACCGGATCACCGACATCATCGACCTGAAGCAGCCGAGCCCCGCCTACACGGCGGGCCCTGACATCCCGCTGGGCCTGGTGGACACCGGAGCGGGCAAGCGGCCGCAGACCGGGGCCGAGGGCAAGATGTACGCCTCCGCCGTACTGCTTCCGGACGGCAAGGTGCTGGAGACCGGCGGCGGGCTCCACGACCGGGCCGACCCGGTGTTCGAGGCCTCCTTCTTCGACCCGGCGACCAACACCTACCAGGCGGGCCTGGCCACCGACCCGATCCCGCGGACCTACCACTCGGCGTCGTTCCTGATGCCCGACGGCCGGGTCATGTCGGTGGGCGACAACCCGGGCAACGGCACCTACAACCACAACGTGTCGATCTACACCCCGCCGTACCTGTTCAAGGGCCCGCGCCCGCAGATCACCTCGGTGATCGACACCCAGTGGGTGTACGGGGACACACAGCGGATCACCGTCAACCGGCCCGTCGCCAAGGCGGAGCTGATCCGTCCGGCGGCGGTCACGCACTCCTCCGACCCCAACCAGCGGTTCGTGGACCTGCCGATGACGGTCGACGGCAACAACATCGACCTCAACGTCACCAGCAACCCCAACCTGGCGCCGCCCGGCTGGTACATGCTCTTCGCGGTCGACGCGAACGGGGTCCCGTCGATCGCGACCTGGGTGCACCTGGGCGGGCCCTCGGCCCTGGCGGCGACGGCGGAGCCGCCGTCTGCGCACGAGCACACCTTCGCCGACAAGCTGGGGCCCCCGAAGCCGAACCCGGCCAAGCGGGACTCCGTACCCGTGGCCCCGACCGTGGCCGGCTGCGACCGGCACTACGGGACGGCCGGCGTGTGCGTCCCGACCCGCTTCCCGGCGGAGGTGAAGGAGACGACGAAGGCCCGCTGCGACTGGCTGGCCGCCCACCGGTACCCCAAGCGCATGAAGGTCAACGGCAGCGACCCGCTGCGCCTGGACCAGGACCGCGACGGCTACGCCTGCTGACGCGGTCCGTCCGCGGTCAGTGCTGGTAGGCGGCGAGCGAGATGCCGACGTAGTGGGCCACGAACGCCGCGAGGGTCAGGGAGTGGAAGACCTCGTGGAAGCCGAAGAAGCGGGGGGAGGGGTTGGGGCGCTTCATGCCGTAGATGACCCCTCCCACGCTGTAGAGGAGGCCGCCGACGATCACCAGGACCAGTACGGCGATGCCGCCGGTGCGCATGAAGTCGGGGAGGAAGAAGACGGCCGCCCAGCCCATGGCGATGTAGCAGGGCGTGTACAGCCAGCGCGGGGCGCCGACCCAGAAGACCCGGAAGGCGATGCCGGCCGCGGCCGCGAGCCACACCGCCCACAGCAGCGTGCGCCCGGTGGAGGGCGGGAGCAGCAGGACGGTCAGTGGGGTGTAGGTTCCCGCGATGATCAGGAAGATGTTGGCGTGGTCGAGCCGCCGCAGGATGGCCTCGCCCCGGGGACCCCACGTGCCGCGGTGGTAGACCGCGCTGACGCCGAAGAGCAGGCAGGCCGTGAGGATGTACACCCCGCAGGCCACGCGGGCCCGGGTCGAGTCGGTGAAGGCCATCAGCACCAGGCCCGCCACCACCACGGCGGGGAACATCCCGAGGTGCAGCCAGCCGCGCATGAGCGGCTTCTCCTCCAGGGCGGTCTCGGCCGTCTCCAGGGCCCGGACGACCGGGGAGGCGTCGGCGGCCGGGACGGCGGCGGCGTCAGAATTCATGCACGCCATGCTACCTACGGGTCCGTAGGTTTCCGTTAGTCCTCTTTACGGAAGATTGACGGACGTGGCGATGCTCACGTGAGAGGCCCCCTGGACATATGCGCACACGCACCGGATGATCAGATGAGTGCGGTCGACACCGGATGAGCGGAGCGCGAAGCGTCCGGGTCGCAGCCCCCACGGGGCCTACACCAAACAAACCCCTCAACAAGGAGCAATCGTGGCGCGCGACAACGCGGCTCCCACTTCCATCCCGACTCTTCCCACTGATCACGCGGCACTGATCTCCTGGGTGGACGAGATCGCAGCCCTCACCCAGCCGGACCGCGTCGTCTGGTGCGACGGCTCCGAGGGCGAGTACGAGCGCCTGTGCGAGGAGCTCGTCGCCAAGGGAACGTTCAAGAAGCTCGACGAGACGAAGCGCCCGAACTCGTACTACGCCGCCTCCGACCCCTCCGACGTCGCGCGCGTCGAGGACCGGACCTTCATCTGCTCCGAGAAGGAGGAGGACGCGGGCCCGACCAACCACTGGAAGGCCCCTTCCGAGATGAAGGAGATCTTCGCGGGGGACCAGGGCATCTTCCGCGGCTCCATGAAGGGCCGCACGATGTACGTCGTCCCCTTCTGCATGGGCCCCCTCGGCTCCGAGCTCTCCGCGATCGGCGTCGAGATCACCGACTCCGCCTACGTGGCCGTCGCGATGCGCACCATGACCCGCATGGGCAAGGCCGTCCTCGACGAGCTCGGCACCGACGGCTTCTTCGTCAAGGCCGTCCACACCCTCGGCGCCCCCCTGGAAGAGGGCCAGGCGGACGTGCCGTGGCCGTGCAACACCACCAAGTACATCTCGCACTTCCCCGAGAGCCGCGAGATCTGGTCCTACGGATCCGGCTACGGCGGCAACGCCCTGCTCGGCAAGAAGTGCTACGCCCTGCGCATCGCGTCCGTCATGGCCCGCGACGAGGGCTGGCTCGCCGAGCACATGCTCATCCTCAAGCTCACCCCGCCACAGGGTGAGGCGAAGTACCTCGCCGCCGCGTTCCCGAGCGCCTGCGGCAAGACGAACCTCGCCATGCTGGAGCCCACGATCCCCGGCTGGACCGTCGAGACCGTCGGCGACGACATCGCCTGGATGCGCTTCGGCGAGGACGGCCGCCTGTACGCGATCAACCCCGAGGCCGGGTTCTTCGGCGTCGCCCCCGGCACCGGCGAGCACACCAACGCCAACGCCATGAAGACGATGTACGCCAACACCGTCTTCACCAACGTCGCGCTCACCCCGGACGGCTCCGACGTGTGGTGGGAGGGCATGACCGAAGAGGCGCCCGCGCACCTCATCGACTGGAAGGGCAACGCCTGGACCCCCGAGTCCGAGACCCCGGCGGCCCACCCCAACGCCCGCTTCGCCGTCCCCGCCGCCCAGTGCCCGACGATCGCCCCCGAGTGGGAGGACCCCAAGGGCGTCCCGATCTCCGCGATCCTCTTCGGCGGCCGCCGCGCCTCCGCCGTGCCGCTGGTCACCGAGTCCTTCGACTGGAACCACGGCGTCTTCATCGGCTCGAACATCGCCTCCGAGAAGACCGCCGCCGCCGAGGGCAAGGTCGGCGAACTGCGCCGCGACCCCTTCGCCATGCTGCCGTTCTGCGGCTACAACATGGGCGACTACATGGGCCACTGGGTCGACGTCGCCAAGGGCAAGGACCAGTCCAAGCTCCCGAAGATCTACTACGTGAACTGGTTCCGCAAGAACGACGCGGGCAAGTTCGTGTGGCCCGGCTTCGGCGAGAACAGCCGCGTCCTGAAGTGGATCGTCGGCCGCCTCGACGGCACCGCCGAGGGCGTGGAGACCCCCATCGGCGTCCTGCCGACCGTGACCTCCCTCGACACCGACGGCCTCGACCTGCCCGCCGCCGACCTCGAGTTCCTCCTCACGGTCGACAAGGACATCTGGCGCGACGAGGCCGCCCTGGTCCCCGAGCACCTGAACACCTACGGCGACCACACCCCCAAGGAGCTGTGGGACCAGTACCACGCGCTCGTGGAGCGCCTGGGCTAGCCGGGCCGCGCCCTGAACAAGGGCGCCGAAGAACGTGGGAGCCCCCGACCAAGCGGCGTCCCACCGCTGTGGGAGCCCCCGACCAAGCGGTTCCCACCGCAGCACACGACCTGTCAGGAGCGTCCGCGCTCCTCCAGGTAGGTCGTGTGCGTCTGCTGACGGCGGGCCTCTGCTTCACGGAGGCCCGCCGTCACTCGTTCCGCCTCGTCGTACAGGACCGTCAGCTGCCGCTCCAGATGCCGCTCCGGCGACTCGCCGCCCGGCGTCAGCCGCGTCCACCAGCGCGTCCGGTTGTACGTGTCCACGCACTCCGGCACGTCCAGCCGGATCGCCCGCGACAGCGAATGCACCGACTCCGGATCCGCCGCCAGGGCATCGGCCACCCACCCGGGATCCAGCAGCGCCGCGTACAGCTCCACCAGCTCGGCCAGCTTCCCCCCGGCCGCCGGCGGCAGCTCCACCTCCGCCAGGTACTCGCGCAGCCGCCCGAAGTCCTCCCGTACGACGCCCAGCTGCTCGGCGGCATCCGGATAGAGCGGCGGAGCCACCGTCTCCGGCGGGGCGATCAGCACGCCCGCGCCGTACAGCCCCGCCACCACCACCGGCCAGTACGAGCCGCCCACCCCGGCCAGGCCCAGACCCAGCCCGGCCACCCCGCACGCCGAGCCGGCCAGGTTCTTCTTCGACTCCAGGTAGGTGAGCAACCGCGCGCCCAGCGCCCTGCCCGCCGCCCCGCCGGAGGCTCTACTGGTAGCCACGGATCTCCTCGAAGGCTCCGTTCAGCGAACCGCTCCCGCCGGTGGCGTCGAACAGCCGCCCGCCGGTCAGTTCGGTGATGTGGGTGAGTTCCCTGCGGTCCGAATCCCCGAACAGCACCGCGAACACCGGGGTGCGCTTGCGGTCCCCGGGCAGCGAGGCGTAGAAGGAGTCGAAGTGCCCCGCCCCCACCCCCTCCGTGTTCTGGCCGTCCGTCATCAGCACGATCGAGGTGAACGCGTCCCCGCCACCCTTGCCGAGCTGCTCGTACGCCGCCTCCAGACTGCTGTACACCGCCGTACCCCCCTCCGGCTCCAGCGCCTTCACGTCCCCCCGGATCCCGTCCAGGGCCGGACCCGGATTACCGGGCTCCACCACGTGCGTCCGCACCTTCTTCACCTTGGACCCGAACGGCAGGAGCGTCACCTCCTCGCGGTCCCGGAACCGCTCCCCGGTTCCCGAACTCCCCGTACCCGTCAGCTCCGTGAGCGCCGCCTTCAGCCGCCCGATCCGGTCCCCCTCGGACATCGACCCCGAGGTGTCCAGCACGTACACCGTCCGCGACGGCCGGCGCAGCTCGTTCTCGTACGAGGCCAGCAGCCCGTCCGCGACCGCCAGCGAACCCGGGAACGGCAGCTCGCGCCGCTTGTCGGCACCCAGCCCCGCAGCCGGCGCCACCCCCGCCGCGACCGGACGGCGGAAGGTCTTCTCCGTGATCGCCCGCTGCGCCTGCGCACCGCGCAGGTACTCCGTCAGCGCCCGGCCCGACTCGCGGGCCCCGGCCGGGGCCGAGGTCAGCAGCGTCAGCGGATAGTGCGCGGTGACCACGCCGTCGCGCGGCCGGACCACCGTCAGCGGGGACTTCGCGTCCCGGTTCACCGACAGCAGCACCGACTCGTAGTTCACCAGCGCGTCCACGTCCGCGCGCTGGGCGTAGGCGGTCGCCAGCCAGCCCGAGGAGCCCGACGTCAGCCGCTGCCCGGCGAAGAACTCCTTCAGCCGCGGCGCGGCCGCCTTCACATCCGCGTCCGTCAGCGCCGCCTGCGCGCCCGACAGTCCCGAGGCCACCGAGACCAGCGCGGAAAAACCGGAGTTGGACCGCACCGGGTCCGTCATCCCGTACGTGAGCTTCCCGCCGCTCACCGCCTCGTGCACCGCCGACCAGGTGACGTCCTCGGGCTTCCAGCCGAGCCGCGCCAGCGCCTCCGGCCGCACGCCGAGGGCGACGGGCGAGGACATCACCGGGGTCTCGTTGGCGAGCTTCCGCGCGGCCTCGGGACGCAGCCGCAGATAGTCGTTGGACGACAGCCAGATCGCGTCGTACGTCCCGTCCGCCTTCCCCGACGCCACCTGCTCGGCCGCGTCGAGCGTGCCGGACCAGGTCAGCTCCACCTTCACCCCGGTGGCCTTCCAGGCCTCGTCCAGCACCGGCTGCATATCCGCCAGCTCACTGGAGGCCAGCACCCGCAGGGTGCCCTCCTTGTAGGCCGACGGCTTCGGACCGTCCGGTGCGTCGGCCGTGCAGGCGGTGGCACCGAGAAGCAGGGCGAGGGCCGCGATCCAGCCCCGGCCGCCCCCGAGGCGCGGGGAAGCCCCGCGCAGCGGCCGGCTCACCGGGCACCGCCCTCGAGCGCACTGACGCTCCGCGTCCGCGCGAGGTACGCCGACGCCGTCTGCAACTCCCCCGTCAGGGACTCCACGGTCGCGGCCATGTTCTCCGTGGCCTGCACCTTGAAGGTGTCGATCGCGTCGAGCGTCTGGTAGATCTGCGCGAACGCCGTCCGCAGGGTCTCCGCCCCCACCGCCGGATCGGCCGCGATCCGCTGGATCTCGCCGCTCTGCGTCGACAGCATCCGCGCGTTCCCCCGGATCAGGTCCTCCGTCGTGTCGCGCAGCGTGTTGACCTGCTCGACCACCTTGCGCTGGTTGTCGAGCGCCGACGCCAGCATCACGGCGATCCGCAGCGCGGACACCGTGGTGGTCGCGGCCCGGTCGACACCCTTGATCAGCTCTTCGTTGCTGCGCCGGACCACGTCCATCGCCAGGTACCCCTGGGCGCACACGGCCAGCTGCGTCAGCAGGTCCTGGTGCTTCTGCCGGACCGGGAACAGCATGTCCGCGCGCAGCGCGTCGGCCCCCTGCGGATCGGAGGGCTCCGCCTCGGCGATCCGCTGCTCCACGGCGGAGTCCAGGGCCTCGGTGAGGACCGCGTACTCCTGGAGCTTGCCCATGGTCTCCCACAGCCGCGCCCGCTCCGTGTGCAGGGCCGCGTTGTCACGGCGCAGCTCGTCCTGCCCGCTGCGCAGCGCGCCCACGATCCGGTTCAAGGTCGCCTGCGAGGAGGCGTACTTGGCCACGTGGTCGCGGAACCTGTTGCCGCCCGGCAGCTTCGAGATCAGCTTGCCGAATCCCTTGGCGGGCGTGTCGCGCGGGTCGAGGTCCTCGACCGTGCGGCGCAGTTCGACGAGCGAGCCGGCGACCCGGGCCTGGGAGTCACCGCCGCCGTCGGAGCCCAGCGAGCGCACGGCCCGGTCCAGCATCCGGTTGGACTGCTGGGCGGCGGAGCGGATGTCGGCCGAGCCGAGCCCCGCGATCTCGCCGATCCGCTGCGCGAACTCGGGCGAGCGGGCGTCGATCCCGGCGAGCGAGCCGACGTACTCCCCGGCCCGGCGGGCCATCTCCTCGCGCACGCCGTCCTGGAGCGGTACGAGTCCGGCCGCCTGCTCCTTGCGGACGGGGGCGACGGGCTCGGGCGCGGTGAGGACGAGCGGGGAGTCCTCCGGAGGTGTCAGTGTCACGGTGTGTCCCCCTGCCCCTTGGCGCGGTCGGCCAGCGCCATCAGGATCTTGACGGTCGGTGTGCCGACCTGGCGGATGCCGGTCAGCGCGGGGTTGAGGTAGGCGGCGTGCGGGGCGGTCGCGGCGGTGAATTCGGGCACGCCGTCCTGCGGGCGGAAGCCGTGGCGCAGCACCAGCTCGCGCAGCTTCGGATCGGTCGCGAGGAGCGTGCCGAGCTCCGCTGCCTTCTCGCCGAGCGGTACGAAGGTGTGCGCGGTGTTGACCGTGGTGTCCGGGTAGAGGACCACCATGTCGCCGGGATCCTGCTTCTGCAGCAGGAGGGCCGCCACCTGGGACTCGTAGACCAGGATGAGCGGTTCGCCGCTGCCGCTGATGAAGGCCCGGAACGGATCGTCGGTGCTGGGCTCCAGCGCGCCCTGTACGGAGATCAGCTTGCGCAGCAGGGGCGCGGTGCGGGCGACCCCGGCGTCGTCGGAGACGACGGTGCCGCCGTTCGCCACGTTGGAGGCGGCGGCGAGGAACAGGGCGCCGGAGTTCGAGGTGGCCGGGTCGGTGGTCTTGATGAACACCGTGCCGGTCAGCTCGGCGTGGGCGGAGGAGCCGGGCAGCTGCTGCCAGGTGCGGTCCTCGCCGGCCGCCTTGAGGAAGGCGCCCATCAGGAGGGTCCCGGAGTTCTTGCCGGTCATCTTCGCGAGGCCGTTGTCGGCCAGCACCTTGGCCGCGTTGGAGCGGGCGATGACGACGAGCGGGGAGTAGAAGGTCTTGGTCTGCTGGGCGCCCTTGACCCCGGCGGCGGCCTCGACCTCCTTGGCGGGCTCACTGCTGCTGGGGAAGGCGAAGTCGAACTCCTTGAGGGCGAGCTGGTCCATCGCCCAGGAGCCCGAGGTCTCCGCCTTCACGGTGTAGCCCTTGGCGGCAAGGGCCTTGACGACGTCCGGGTCGCGGAAGAATTCGGACTTCTCCGAGCCGATGACGCCACGCACGGTCTTCGTTGCCGGCGTTTCCGGGTCCTGCTCGTTCACGAGGGCGACTGCTACGACGCCGCCGATCAGGAGGAGGCCCAGGACGATTCCTAGGATGCGTCTCACGGGTGCAGCGTGCTCACGGAAACCCACATTCCGCGCGGAGTTGAATGAACGTCAGGTGTCCAGGCGGTCCCACTTCGAAATGCTGTGTGGGCCCGTGGGTGCTGGTGGGAGGGGCGGCCGCCCGGGAGGATCTGGACATGGGCGTGAGCGCGAGCGCGTTGAAGTGGCAGGGCTGGCTGGTCGGCCTGGTGACACTGGCCGGACTGCTGGTGTTCGCCCCGCTGGGGCTGTACGTGTGGGCCAGCGGCGGCCCGTCCCCGAACGAGGCGGTGGAGGTGGAGCCGGAGGCGCGGGTCACCGCGTGCCGCGTGGATCCGGCCAGCCGGCGGGTGACGGCGACGGTGGAGGTGACCGGGCGGGGCTCGTACGTCGTCACGGTGGAGTTCCGCGACCGGGAACACCCGGGCCCGGGCACGCGCGCCGCGCAGGCCCTGGTCAAGGTCCCGGGCGTGCTGCCGGGGGCGGCGGAACGCGCCGAGGCGGTGGGCCCGGTCTGGCCGGTGGCGACGGTCCCGTGGTGCGGGGTCGCCGACGCGGTCCGGGCGGCGGAGGGGTCGCCGGGGGGCGCGGGAGGCCCGGGCGATCCGGGGGTTCCGACGGGGCGCGGCGGGCCCTGACCGGCGGAGGCACCCGCGACGGGTCACGCAGGGGTCCGGCGGAGGGTGCGGCAGGCCGGCCGGACTCCGCGGCGCCGTGCCGGGGCTCGCGGGGCGGGGATCCGTCCGGCGGGCGCCGGGCGCCGGGCGCGTGGCGGGCTCGGCCCGGGGTGGCGAGGGGGCCGGGGTTTGTCCGCCGGGCGCGCCGCAGGGGTATGGCGCCCGGTCCGGAGCCTCCGCGGCCCCGGACCGGGGCCGTCAGAGGGCGCCGGCCAGGTCCTGGGACGTGAGGGCGGCGGCGTGCGCGTCCATGCGCTCGGCGGCGAGGATCGCGACGGTGGTGTCGGCGCGGGACGCGGCGACGAGCAGGGCGCGGGCGGCGAGGTCGTGCGCGCGCTGGTGCAGGTCCGTGGTGTCCGAGGCGACGTCCGACCGGGGCGCGCGGACCGGCTGGGCCCCGCGCAGCCGCGCGACCTGCGTGGCGATGCGGGCGGCGGCCTCGTCGAGGCCGAGCTCGTCGGTGACGGCGAGCAGGGCCGCGAGGTGCCCGGCGAGCTGCACGTCCAGGGCTTCGCTGCGGCTGCGGTGCGGGTAGTCGACGGTGGCGGCGCCCATGCGGTGGACGACCGACTTGGTGCGGCTCGGCTCGTACATGAGGTGGCCTCCTGCCAGGGTCAGGAGACCATCCTACATTGGAATCGTTCTAAAGTTGAGCTGGATCCTGGAGTCGCTCGAGCGCGGCACGGGGACCAGGGGCTATGGCCGGGGACCGGGTCCCCTCACGGCTGGCCGTAGCCGTCGAGGAAGTTCCCGATCCGCGTGACCGCGTCCGCCAGATCCTTGGCGTTCGGGAGCGTCACGATCCGGAAGTGGTCGGGCTCGGGCCAGTTGAAGCCCGTACCGTGCACCACCATGATCTTCTCGGCCCGCAGCAGGTCCAGGACCATCTGCCGGTCGTCCTTGATCTTGTAGACGGCGGGGTCGAGCTTCGGGAAGAGGTACAGCGCCCCCTTGGGCTTCGCGCAGGTGATGCCGGGGATCTGCGTCAGCAGGTCGTACGCCGTGTCGCGCTGCTCCAGCAGCCGCCCGCCCGGAAGCACCAGGTCGTCGATCGACTGCCGGCCGCCGAGGGCGGTCGCGACGGCGTACTGCGAGGGCATGTTCGCGCACAGTCGCATGTTGGCCAGGATCGTCAGGCCCTCGATGTACGACGAGGCGTGCTTCTTGGGGCCGCAGACCGCCATCCAGCCGGCGCGGTAGCCGGCGACGCGGTAGTTCTTGGACAGCCCGTTGAAGGTCAGGGTGAGCAGGTCCGGCGCGATGGCGGCGGTGTTGGTGTGGGTCGCTCCGTCGTACAGGATCCGGTCGTAGATCTCGTCCGAGCAGACGACCAGGTTGTGGCGGCGCGCGATGTCCGTGAGCCCGCGCAGCATCTCGTCGTCGTAGACGGCGCCGGTCGGGTTGTTCGGGTTGATGATCACGATGGCGCGGGTGCGGTCGGTGACCTTGCGCTCGATGTCGGCGAGGTCCGGCATCCAGTCGGCCTGCTCGTCGCAGCGGTAGTGCACGGCCGTGCCGCCGGCGAGCGAGACGGAGGCGGTCCACAGCGGATAGTCCGGCGCGGGGACGAGGACCTCGTCGCCGTCGTCGAGCAGCGCCTGCATCGACATCTGGATCAGCTCGGAAACGCCGTTGCCGAGGTAGATGTCCTCGACGTCCAGGTGGATGCCCTTGGTCTGGTAGTGCTGCATGACCGCGCGGCGCGCGGAGAGCAGCCCCTTCGCGTCCCCGTAACCGTGGGCGTTCCCCAGGTTGCGGAGCATGTCCTCAAGGATCTCCGGCGGGCACTCGAAGCCGAAGGCGGCGGGGTTCCCGGTGTTGAGCTTGAGGATGCGATGACCTGCTGCTTCGAGCCGCATCGCCTCTTCGAGCACGGGGCCGCGGATCTCGTAGCAGACATTGGCGAGTTTCGTTGACTGGATCACCTGCATGACGGGAGCTTACGGGCCCGGGGGCGGGCGTGGCGCGTCATTTGGGCGGGCGGGGCGGGGAGCGATATGTCCCGTTTCGGGTAATGGCCGGGTACCGACCCGGTCCACCCTTGGAATCCGGGGCCGGGGTCGCGTCCGGGCCTGCGGAATGGGTGAGGTGCGGGTCGACGGGGGCGGGGGTGTTGCGCTCGTCACGCGGGGCCGGGGAACTGAATCCCCCACCCCCCACCCCCGAAGCCCTACCCCCTGTCAGTGGCCCCGCATATGTTTTCGGGTATGAAGCCGCTCACGGTCATCGCCGGGGATGCCACGAGTCCGCAGGCCAAGGGGTCCAAGGCGATTGCGCATGTCTGCAATGACATCGGGGGCTGGGGCAAGGGGTTCGTGCTGGCCCTGTCGCGGCGGTGGGCGGAGCCGGAGGCCGAGTACCGGGCCTGGCATCGCGGGCGCAGCGGGAACGACTTCGGGCTGGGAGCCGTGCAGTTGGTGCGGGTGAAGCCCGATGTGTGGGTGGCCAACATGGTCGGTCAGCGGGGCATGCGCACCGGGAGCGCGGGGCCGCCGATCCGGTACGACGCCGTCGCGCGCTGCCTCGCCGCTTTGGCCGATCACGCCGTCGAGTTGGGCGCCGGGGTGCACATGCCGCGCATCGGGTGCGGGCTCGCCGGCGGGAAGTGGTCACGTGTCGAGCCGCTCATCACCGACGCCCTGTGCGCGCGAGACGTGGAGGTCACCGTCTATGAACGCGCCTGACGTCGGTACCGGTACCGGCGCCGGTACCGCTGACCGCCCCGATCCGCCGCTAGCGGTCCGACCAACCGTTTCTGCTGTCGATGATCACCAGCGGGATCCCGCGGGGCGCCGCCGCGGTCTGGTCGTCCTCGAAGGCCGGCCACAGGCCCGTCATCATCTCCCAGTACGTCTCCCGCTCCACCGGCGTCGCCGTGCGCGCCGCCGCCCGGGAGACGGTGGCGCCGACCTGGACGCGGACCTCGGGGTCCGCGGTGAGGTTGCCGTACCAGGCCGGGTGTTCGGGGGCTCCGTGCGCGGCGGCCGCGACGATCAGGCGGTTCGCGTCCGCGCCGTAGATCAGCGGGGTGCGGACCGGCCGGCCGGAGGCGCGGTCGATCGTGGTGAGCAGCAGGGTGGGCACCCCGTGCCACAGGTGTCCGTCGGCGCCGGCCGTGCCGACGTACGCGCGGACGTGGTCCAGCCGTGGGCCGGGGCGTGGGTCCGTGGGGTGGTCCCAGTCGACATCGAGAGCGTGCATTCACCTGTCCTTAGGGTTGTGGCCCCCGGACCGATAACGAGCATTCACCAAATCTGGATGCGGTCCGGCCCGGCCACACCCCCGTACGCAGACGGCCCCGGCCCGAGGGGCGACCTCGGGCCGGGGCATCAGCAGCGTGCAGGTGCGTGCGTACGGAGCGTTACGGCAGGTAGCGCTCGATGACCTGCGGGCCCTCCTTCTCGATGAGCTGGCGTGCCTTCTCGATCCGCTCCGGAGTCGGGTCGTGGCCGGTCGCCATCACGAGGTCCTCGGGGTCGTACGGCCGCTCCCCGCCCGTGAAGAGCCGGTCCGACCGTGTGGGCTGCTGGTCCGATTCACTGTCCATCGCGTACCTCCTCCGGTGTCCCCCGGTGTTCCCTGGCCCCATCCTCCGGCGGCGGCTCCATGAACGCACGTTGACCCGAACGGACGCGGTCCGAGCCGATGTCCGAGCCGATGCCCGAGCCGCGGCCCGGCCGAAAGCGCGGTCCCGTCAGGCGATGATCGTCGCCACGGTGCCGAGGGCGACCAGCAGGCCGCAGATCCACAGGTTCACGGTCCTGTGCTCCCAGAACACCGCCACGAACTCGCGGATCGTGGCGCTCGGCCAGAAGTACCTCGCCGTCGGCGAGCCCAGCACCTGCCCGTTCACCCCGGCCTTCCGGGCCATCATCGCGGAGCGGAAGGCGTGGAAGTTGTTGGTGACCACCACGCACCGGTACCCCGGGTCGTCCGCCAGCATCAGCTCCCGCGAGAAGAGCATGTTCTCCTCCGTCGTCCGCGACCGGTCCTCCAGCCGGATGTGCTCCGCCGGAACCCCGCCCTCCGTGATCAGCCAGTCGGCCATCGCCCGCGCCTCGGAGACCCGCTCGTCCGAGCCCTTGCCGCCGGAGACCAGCAGCACCGGCGGACGGCTGCCCCGGGCCAGCTGGGCCGCGTAGATCTCCTGGCCCTTGCGCAGCCGCGAGGCCAGCAGCGGTGGCACCCGGTCGCCGCCGATCAGGCCCGAGCCCAGCATCACCACGTGGTCGACGTCGCCGCGCACCTTGATCCGCCCGTACAGGTAGGCGTAGCCGAGGAAGCACAGGAAGACGAACGAGACGTAGGCGACGACCAGGGTGAAGGTCGCCGCGATGCCGTGCGCGACCGTGGAGCCGTACCGGCCCACGAGGAGCAGCAGCGCGATCATGCCGAAGATGCCGAGCCCCGCCGCCATCGACAGCAGGTTGGGCGGGCGGGCGCCCTCCTTGCGGATCATCGTCAGGCCGTTGGCGACGAGGAAGACGCCGAGCGCCAGGATGCCGAGCGTGGGGACCGCGAAGACGAGTACGAGCACCGGTACGGCCACCCACTGCGGCAGCGCGGGCAGCTGGAGGAGCAGGGCGAAGGAGGAGGTGATGAAGGTCAGGCCGAACAGCACCGCGTTGCGGAAGCGGCGGCGGTCCTTGCGGGCGCTGATGCAGAAGGTGAGGAAGAACAGGGCGGCGAGGGCGAAGGCGACCATCGGTTCATCGTAAATGTCCCGGTCACACGGGTGGGGGCGGCCGGATGACCGGGCCCTCGGCCGGGTCATCCGGCCGGTCCCACCCGTGTGACCGGGCCCGGTGTCTAGAAGAAGGTGCGGACGTAGTCGCTGACGGTGCCGTCGGACTCCACCACCGGGATCAGCGGCCACTTCTCGAAGATGGTGCAGGGGTGGGACATGCCGAGCGACACCCAGTCGCCGACCTGTACGTCGTCGGCGGAGTCGGTTTCGAGCCAGGCGTGCTGGTCGGAGAGCTTGACCACGCGGACGCCGGCGGCGGGCCGTTCCTCGCCGGTGAGGGCGTCGCGGACCAGTTCGGCGGTGGGCAGGCCGAGGTCGTAGGCGATGTCGCGCTTGCCGGCGTTGACGAACGCCTGGGTGGGGGAGGGACGCGAGACGACCTGGGTCCAGAGCCGGAACGCGGGACGCAGACCGCCCTCTTCGGGGTGCCGGTTGAAGGGGGTGAGGCGGGTGTACCAGCCGTGGTCGTGGGAGACGTACGCGCCGGAGCGCAGCAGCTTGAGGGTGGGGCGGGAGAGCTCGGTGATCTCGCCGAACACGTCGGCGACGGCGTCGAACCAGGCGGAGCCGCCGGCGCTGACGACGATCTCCTCGAGGTCCGGGTACGCGGCGAACCGGCCGGCCTTGTCGAATTCGACGGCGAGCCCGGTGAGGCGGCGCAGGTACGCGTGGACGCGCTCCGGGTCGGCGTCGGGAACCTCGGCCTCGTAGCCGGCGATGCCGACGAGGCGGAGGGTCGCGGCGTCGGCGACGGCGTCGGCGACGGCCCGGCAGTCCTCGTCGCTGCGGGCCCCGGTACGGGCTCCCTCGCCGGCGCCGAGCTCGACGACGACGTCGATGACGGCGGGCGCGTCGCGCAGGGCGCGGTCCATGAGGTGGACGCCGCGCACGGAGTCGACGTAGCAGACGAAGCGGAAGGCGGGGTCGGAGGCGAGCTCGGCGGCGACCCAGCGCAGGGCGGCGGGATCGACGAGCTCGTTGGCGAGGAAGATCCGCTGGATGCCGAAGGCGCGGTAGACGCGGGCCTGGTGGGGCACGGCGGCCGTGATGCCCCATGCGCCGTGGTCCAGCTGGCGGCGGAAGAGCTGCGGGGCCATGCAGGTCTTGCCGTGCGGGGCGAAGGCGAGGGCGTGCCGGGCGGCGTACGTGCCGAGGGCGGTGAGGTTGTGCTCCAGCGCGTCCGCGTCGAGGGTCAGGACCGGGGTGGTGAAGCCGCCGGTGTGCAGGTTCCGGCGCTGCGCGGTGAGCCGGCCGACGGTCAGGCCGGCGGCGTGGGCGTCCGGGGGCAGGCCCTTGAACCGGTGGTCGACCGGCTCGTCGGCGAGGTCCTTGACGGGGTCGCTGGCCATGCGGTGCCCTCCCGGGGGTTGCGCTGGGTGCAACTGTCGTTGCGTGCGTCGCTGGATGCTGTCTAACATCCCAGGTGACGGTGGGTCAACGTGCGGCGCCGTTGCTGAACGCACTGGCGGGGCCGGTGGGGCCGTGACGTGACCGTACGAGAGGACGAGGGATGAGCCAGTCCGTGGAGCGGGCGCTCTCGGTGCTGCCGTTGCTGGCCAAGGGGCCGGCCGGGCTCGGCGAGGTCGCCGAGGAGCTCGGTGTGCACAAGAGCACCGCGCTGCGCCTCCTGCGCACCCTGCACGAGCACGGTTTCGTGTACCGCCAGGCCGACGGCCGGTACCGGCTCGGCGCGCAGCTGTTCGCGCTCGCCGCCGAGGCCGTCGAGAACCTCGACGTGCGGGAGATCGCGCACCCCCACCTGGTCGCGCTGAACAAGGCCACCGGGCACACCGTCCACCTCGCCCTCCTCCAGGACGACGAGGTCGTGTACGTGGACAAGGTCGAGAGCCGCTACCCGGTCCGCATGTACTCCCGTATCGGCAAGCCCGTGCCCCTCACCGTCGCCGCCGTCGCGAAGCTGCTCGTCGCCGACCTGCCCGAGGGGGAGCGCAGGAGCCTCGCCGAGCGGATCGACTATCCGCGCTACACCGCCCGGTCCACGCCCGACGCCGCCGCCTTCCTCCGCGAGCTGGACCTCGTACGGGAGCAGGGCTGGGCCGCCGACCTCGGGGGGCACGAGGAGTCCATCAACTGCCTGGGCGCGCCCGTGTACGGGCCCGACGGGCGCGTCGTCGCCGCGCTGTCCGTGTCCGCCCCCAGTGTGGTGGTCACCGCCGAGGGGCTCGTCGCACTGCTGCCGCTGGTGCGCGGCGCCGCCGATGCCGTCAGCCGGGACTATTCGGGATCGTCGGATCCCGAGGCGGACCCCGAAGCCGAAGCCGAAGCCGAACCCGAACCGGAAGAGGAACAGGACTCGTGAGCGAGAAGACCGCGATCACCCCCGACACCCACACCGCCCCGCCCGCCCGCTTCTCGCACGGCGTGCGCAAGGGCAACATCCTCCAGGTCGCCGGCCAGGTCGGCTTCCTCCCGCACGTCGAAGGGCAGCCGCCCACCCCCGCCGGGCCGACGCTGCGCGAGCAGACCCTCCAGACGCTGGAGAACGTCCGCTCGGTCCTCGAAGCGGGCGGCGCCGGCTGGGACGACGTGATGATGATCCGCGTCTACCTCACCGACACCGCGCACTTCGCCGAGATGAACGAGCTCTACAACACCTACTTCGAGGAGCGGAACCTCAAGGAGGCCCCGGCCGGCCGCACCACCGTGTACGTGGGCCTGCCGGCCGGGCTGCTCATCGAGATCGACGCCCTGGCCGTCCTCGGCTGAGCACGCGGCGCCGAGCACGCGGAGGGGCGCCCCCCTGGCGGTGGGGCGCCCCGGCTCGTGACGTGCGGTGGATCAGGCGGTGCAGTACTGGGCTTCCTTGCCGATCGAGCGGTACATGCAGTCCGCGTTCTCCAGCAGCTGGAGCACCGCGTCCTTGTTGCGGGCGGTCTCGCGGTCGATCACCTCGTCGGGCGGGTAGAAGCCGCCGCCGCCCGAGCCCGCCGGGTACATCTCGAAGGTGTAGGAGAAGATCTTCTGGTTCCCCCACAGCCAGTCGTCGATCGTGCCGTCCGTGATGTACAGGTCGCTCGACTGCTCCGGGGTGTAGCCGTTGCTCGCCGCCATGCTGGTGCCGATCTTCTTGAAGACGGCGAGGTCGTCGGCGGTCAGGCCCGGGGCGGTGTCGTTGTACGTGTACCCGAAGGGCCACAGCACCAGTTCGCTGTACGTGTGGAAGTCGATCGAGGCCTTGATCTGCTGCTTGCCGCCGACCACGCGGCTGCGCACGAAGTCCGAGACGGCCTTCACCTCGGGCGCCGACTCGGCGGCCGCGCCGCGGTAGGTCTCGGAGCTCTTGCTGCTGCTGGAGCCGCCGCAGCAGCCCCACTTGTAGTTCCAGTTGCGGTTCTCGTCCGTGCCGACGTACGAGGAGCCGGAGTTGGGCTGGCGGTTCTTGCGCCAGGACCGGTAGGAGCCGGTGGCGATGTCGTACTCGCCGCCGTCCGGGTTGAGGTCCGGGATGATCCAGATCTCGCGGCCGTTGACGGCGTTGGTGATGCGGGACTCGGTGCCGTACTTGGAGCCGAGTTCCTTGATCAGGTACAGGGCCATTTCCACGGTCAGGTGCTCGCGGGCGTGCTGGTGGTGGGTGAAGAGCACCTCGGGCTCGGCCTCGTCCGTCGCGACGTTGTCGCTGATCTTGATGGCGATGAGGTCCCGGCCCTGGTACGACTTCCAGATCACCCGCTTGCTCATGATCCCGGGGTACTGGGCGAGGCGCTGGTCGATCTCCGCGTTGGCCTCGGCGTAGTTGTGGTAGCGGGAGTCCGCCGACGGGAAGTCCATCGGTCCTGCCGCGATCCCGGGCAGCGAGCGGTCCGGCGGGCCGGGCAGCGCGGTGAGCTGGTAGCCCAGTGCGCGCAGGTTCTTGGCCTGCATGGTGTCGGCGCTGACCACGACCGTGTGGTCGTCCACCTCGTCGATCGAAACGCCCGTTCGGAGCAGGGCGGTGCGGTCGGTCGCCGTGGCGGGGCCGTGGATCCGGTACTGGACGATGGCCTCGTCCTGGGTGGCGGTGGACGGGGTGGGCGGTGGTGATGCCGTGGCGCTCATGCCGTAGGCGGGTGCGCCCAGCGCGAGCGCCAGCAGGGCCGCCGTGACGGCGGCCCTTCGGCGGTAGTGGAGCCGCATGCGTTCTCCTGGGTGGGGAGTGTGGGGGTAGCCGTGCGGACGCGCACAGCGTGCTCTTGTGGCATGTCCAGGTCAAGACCCGCATCGCGTCCGCCGACCCGAACCGGCCACCCCCACACCTACCGCCTACGGGAGGCCGTGGACCTTGGGACCCACCGCGTTGGACCAGGCACTACCCGCCTTGGCGTCCCAGTTCGTCGACCAGGTCATCGCGCCGCGCAGGCCGGGGTAGGTCTTGGAGGGCTTGAAGGAGCCGCAGTTCGTGCCGCGGGTCAGGCAGTCGAGGGCGTTGTTGACGATGGTCGGGGAGACGTAGCCGCTGCCCGCCCCGCTCGGCGAGGCCGGGACGCCGATGCCCACCTGGGAGGGATCGAGGCCGCCCTCCAGCTGGATGCAGGCCAGCGCGGTGAGGAAGTCCACCGAGCCCTGCGAGTAGACGTTGCCGTCGCAGCCGTTCATCGAGCCGCTGTTGTAGTACTGCATGTTGACGACGGTGAGGATGTCCTTGATGCCCAGCGCCGTCTTGAAGTAGCCGCCCTGCGTGGACTGCATGTCGATGGTCTGCGGGGCCATGGTGATGACGAGCGAGGGGCCCGCCTTCGCCGACAGCGCGCGCAGGGCCTGCGTCATGTAGGTCGGGTTGAGGCCGTTCTCCAGGTCGATGTCGATGCCGGTGAAGCCGTACTCCTGCATCAGCGCGTACGCCGAGTTCGCGAGGTTGGTCGCGGAGGCGGAGTCGTTGACCGTGATGGTGCCCTTCTCGCCGCCGACCGAGAGGATCACCGACTTGCCGGCCGCCTTCTTCGCGGCGATGTCCGACTTGAACTGGGCGACGGTGTAGCCGCCGAGGCCGGCCGAGTCGAGGTTGAAGGTGATGGCGCCGGGCGTGGCCGTGGCGTCGGCGAAGGAGACCGCGATGATGTCGTACTGCGCGGAGACGTCGGAGATCTTCTGCACGGTCGCGCCGTTGTTGAAGTTCTGCCAGTAGCCCGTCAGCGCGTGCCGGGGGACGGCCGGATTCGGGTTCGGTCCCCCGCCGCCGGTCGTGGTGCCGGTGACGGCCGCGGACTTGGGCCCCTCGCCCGCCGCGTTGTAGGCGCTGACCTGGAACGCGTACGAGGTCGAGGCCGCCAGCCCGGTGATCTGGGCGCTCGCCGAGGACACCGTACGGACCCGGACGCCGTCCTGATACACGTAGTAGCCGGTGGCCCCGCTGACCGCGTTCCACGAAAGGGTGAGTCCGCTCGAGCTCTGTCCGGAAACAGCGGTACCGGACGGGGCGCCGGGGATGGAGGGGCCGGGGTCCGTGCCACCGCCGCCGTCCGGGCCGAAGACGCTGAACTCGTCGACGGCGTACGCAGGCTGGCCGTACCAGCCGTGCGTGTAGACGGTGACCTGGGTGGTGCCCGGGCCGGTGGTGAACGTGGTGGAGAGCTTCTGCCAGCCCGAACCCGAGCCGGGGGTCCAGGTGGAGACGTCCTGGGTGCCGGTCCCGGTCGCGCCGAGGTAGACGTAGCTGCCCTGGACCTGCGTGCTCAGCGTGTACGTCGAGTTCGGCTTGACCGTGACGGTCTGGCTGCACCGGGCGTTGTCGGACCCGGCCGGGGTGGCCTTGAGAGCGCCGGCCCCGGCGTAGACAGGCGAGGAGACGGAGGCGCCGCTTCCGCCGGAGCAGGACCAGTTGGCGAGCCCGGACTCGAAGCCGCCGTTGCGGGCGACGTTGATGTCCGCGGCCTGGGCGGTGCCGGCGGCGAGGGCGGTGAGGCCGCCCGCGGTGAGGGTGGCGGCGGCCACAAGGGCGAGGGAGCGTATGCGGTTCACGTGGGCTCCGGTGGGGGGAGGAAGGGGACGGGAGGAGTGCGGGGCGAGTGGGGGCGCCCCGGTAAAGGCCTGGCGCAGCCAAGTTGGTCCAGACCAATCAGCATGTCAAGAGTCTTTGCAATGTGGCTGGAAATGCTCGATCGTCCGATCCCTGTTGTCCGGGTTTCCCGCCACCTGTGACACGTGCTCGCCGCACGGGTATTTCCAAGGCCCTGCCCTGCCAGCGGTGACGCGGATATGGTGCTGAGGCAAGGGGGAAGAGCGTCGATCGTTTGCGGTCGCGCAGCGTGTGCGTGTGTGCGGCGGCTTCGCGAACGGCCGTGGCGCACGGGGTGAACGGGGGGATTCGCGTGCCGACCGCCATCGCTGTCACCAGCGCCGATCTGGTCCTTCCGGCCCCCGATCGGCACACGCCCGGGGCCGCCGTGCTGCCCCCGCCCGAGCAGCTCGACCTCGCGGGCACGCTCGCCCAGACCAGCGCGCTGCTGGAGCGCCACGGCCATCTCGTGGCCGTCGTGCCGAACTGGCTGCCGCGGACCGCCGTCCAGCGGCTGCACACCGTGCGCGCCATCCTGGAAACCGACCGGATCGCGCTCCTCGACGTCGATCTGCCGCCGCTGGGCACGGCTCTGCTGGTACGTCAGCTGCGCCAGCTCAGCGGCTGCGACTTCAGTCCCGGAGTCATCGCCTCCGCGGCCCGGCTGCTGTCCCACTACATCTACGCGGGTGCCCTGCTGGGCTCGGTCGCCAAACTCGACCGGATCCCGGTCGGGCTCAAGGCGCACGCCCGGTCCTGGTCGCCGGGCGCGCAGTTCGCCGTACTCGCGCATCCGACGCCGCACCTGGCCAGGCTGGGCGGGTCCGGCGGCTCCGGCGGCCCGGGAGGCTCCGGCCGGTCGGGCCGTTCCGGCGCGGCGCACGGGGGCGGCGCGGCCGTGCTGCCCGCCGGGCCCGAGTTCGCCACCCACCTCACCTTCGCCCGCGGCCAGCTCGCCTCCGACTGGGTGGCGGCCGAACTCGGCCCCGCCTGGCAGGTGCACGGGGTCATGGAGAACCCGCTGCCCGCCGCGTCGCCCGGCTGGTGGGGCACCCAGAAGCTGGTCGAGTTCGCCGCCGGCATCCCGGACCTCTCCGTCCTGTACCAGCTCGTCTCCTCGGTCCGCCGCGAGGAGTGCCGCTGGTGCGGCTTCGAACTCATCGGCGACCGCTGCGGATTCTGCGCCGCACCACTGAACGCACCGCCTCCGCCGGCCGCCCCGGCGAACACCGCCCGCTCCAGACCCTGACCGATCCGGCCCGACGAACGAACGAAGAACGGCGAGGTAGTACGGACCATGAACTCACGCCAGCGCCGCGGCGTCATTCTGCTGCTCCTGTCGGTCCTGTGCGCCCTGGGGGCCTTCGCCGGAGTCCTCGTGGTGATCGGCGACGTCAACTCCAAGGTCGGGGCGGAGGTCGTCGCGTACCGCGTCAAGGGTGACATCGCCCCGTACAGCCCGCTCACGGAAGGGCAGTTCGAGGAGGTCACGGTCCCCAAACGGTGGCTGTCGGACACCGCCGTCACCGACCTCGGCGCCCTCAAGGACAAGATCGCGCTGACCACCCTGAAGAAGGGCTCGCTGCTCCAGGCCGACATGTTCGTGGACCGGCCCCAGCTCCAGCCCGGTGAGCAGGAGATCGCCATCATGATCGACGCGGCGACGGGCGTGGCCGGCAAGATCACCTCCGGTGCCAAGGTCAACATCATCGCCACGTTCAAGGGCGCCAAGGACACCGACCCCTCCCGCTCGGTGATCATCGTCGCCAACGCCCGGGTCCTGGGCGTCGGCAAGCTCACCGCCCTGGAGAAGAACAGCGACCGCAACGGCCCGGCCGAGGCCGTCCCGATCACCTTCGCCCTGAACACCAAGGACACCCAGCGCGTCGCGTACGCCGAATCCTTCGCGGAGCACGTCCGTCTGGCCCTGGTGGCCCCCGGCACCGACTCGGCCCCGAGCCCGGGCGACCGTACGTACACCCTCGACGGGGACAAGTGAGGCGGCCCGGATGACCACCCGAATCCTCCCCGCGGCCGGCGACCCGGACGCCGCGCGCGCCCTGGTGACCCTGCTGAGCCAGCTCCCCGACTCCGAGCCGGCCGTCCCGGTCCCCGACTCCACCACCCTGCTCGACACCCTGGCCCGGCTCGCCGCCGAGTCGATCGACGAGCTCCCCGAGGTCGTCCTCGTCCACGAGCGCATCGGACCCGCGCCCGCCCTGGAGCTCATCCGGGAAGTGGCGCTGCGCTTCCCGGCCGTCGGCGTCGTCCTCGTCAGCTCCGACGCCGGACCGGCCCTGTTCTCCGCGGCCATGGACTCGGGCGCACGCGGCCTGATCGGTCTCCCGCTCACCTACGAGGAACTGGCCGCCCGCGTCCAGGCCGCCGCCCAGTGGTCCGTGGGCGTACGCCGCCACCTCGGCGGGGGCGCGGCCGAGGCCCCGTCCGGGCCCGGTGGGCGGGTGGTCACCGTCACCGGGGCCAAGGGCGGCGTCGGCACCACCTTCACCGCGGTGCAGTTCGCGCTCGCCGCGGCCGCCTCGGGGCGGCGTACCGCACTGGTCGACATGGACCTCCAGGCGGGCGACGTGGGCTCGTACCTCGACGTGCAGTTCCGGCGCTCGATCGCCGACCTCGCCGGGATCCAGGACATCTCGCCGCGGGTCCTCCAGGACGCGGTGTACGACGACCGCACGGGCGTCGCCCTGCTGCTGGCCCCGGCGGACGGGGAACGCGGCGAGGAGGTCGACGAACGGACCGCCCGGCTCGTCGTCGCCGCGCTGCGCGCCCGCTACGAACTCGTCGTCGTCGACTGCGGGACGCAGGTCACCGGCGCGAACGCCGCCGCGGTGGAGGCGGCCGACGTGGCGGTGCTGGTCACCACCCCGGACGTGGTCGCGGTGCGGGCGGCGAAGCGGATGGTCCGGATGTGGGAACGGCTCCAGGTGCGCAAGGCGGAGGACACCACGATGGTCGTCAACCGCTGGACCAAGCACACCGAGATACAGCCCGCCCTGATCGAGAAGATCACCAGGACCCGCGCGGCCCGAACCCCCGTCCCCGCGGCCTTCAAGGAACTCCAGGCGGTGGTGGACGCGGGCCGGGTCCAGGACCTCGACAACCGCTCCACGGTCAAGCAGGCCCTGTGGGCCCTGGCGGGCGAGCTGGGACTGCTGTCGCCGCCGGAGGCCCCGGGTCCGCAGCCCACCGGCGCCTCGCTGGCGGTCCGGGCCGCGGGCCCGGTGGCCCGCCTGCGCCGCGGCCGGGAGGGCTGAACCATGTCGCCACGGAGAGGGACGCGGGACGGGGACCGGGGCCAGACGGCGATCGAGTTCGTCGGCACGGTGCCGCTGATCCTGCTGCTCGTGGCGGCGGTGTGGGAGTGCGTCCTGATCGGCTACGCGTTCTCCCTGGCGGGCAACGCGGCGGACGAGGCGGCCCGGGCGGGGGCGGTGCACGGGCCCCGGGCGTGCGCCACGGCCGCCGGGGAACACGTCGGGGCGGCGTGGAAGCTCCAGGTGCTCTGCGAGGAGCGCGGAGACATCTTCTGGAGCAAGGTCACCCTGGCCGTTCCCGTCTTCTACCCGGGGCTCAACTTCGGCGGGATCGACGGTACGGGCGGTGCGGCCATGGAGAAGGAGGCGGAGTGACATGAGACGGCGCTTTCGCTCCGACCGGGGCCAAGTGGCCATCGAGTACATCGGTTTCGTGCCGATCCTGCTGTTCGTGGCGCTGTGCGGGATCCAGCTGGGCTGGGTGGCGTACGTACACGAGCAGGCCGACACGGCGGCCCGTACGGCGGCCCGCGTGGAAGCCCGGAAGGGCAGCGGCGGGGCGGCGGCGGGCGTGGCCGCCGTCAGGGAAGGGATCGGCGCCACCGTCGTGGTGACCAAGAACGCGGACGCGGTCACCGCCGTCGCGACCATCCCCATCAACTCGATCATCCCCGGCCTCACCTTCGACGGGCCGGCCAAGGCCACCGCCGTCATGCCCAACGACGACCCGAAGGGCCCCCGACCATGAGCCTGCGTTCCCGGGTCAACACCCCCGACGACCGCCACAGCCCGCGCGAGGACGGCCGCCTGGTCTCCTCGTACCGCGCCAAGCTGCTGGAGGAGATCGACCTCGCCGAGATGTCCGCGCTCGCGCCCGCCGAGCGCCGGGCGCGCCTGGAGCGCGTACTCGGCCACATCATCAGCCGCGAAGGCCCCGTACTCTCCACCGTCGAGCGCGCACAGCTGATCCGCCGCGTCGTCGACGAGGCCCTCGGCCTCGGCGTACTCGAACCGCTCCTCGAAGACCCGTCGATCTCCGAGATCATGGTCAACGGGCCCGACCAGATCTTCGTGGAGCGGGCCGGCCGCGTGGAGCAGCTCCCGCTGCGCTTCGCCTCGCACGAGCAGCTGATGCAGACCATCGAGCGCATCGTCTCCACCGTCAACCGCCGCGTCGACGAGGCCAATCCGATGGTCGACGCCCGGCTGCCCAGCGGCGAGCGGGTCAACGTCATCATCCCGCCGCTCTCCCTGACCGGCGCCACCCTCACCATCCGCCGCTTCCCGCGGGCCTTCACCCTGCACGAGATGATCGCCCTCGGCTCGCTCGACGAGCAGATGCTCCTGCTGCTGTCGGGGCTGGTCGCGGCGAAGATGAACCTGATCGTCTCGGGCGCCACCGGCACCGGCAAGACGACCCTCCTCAACGCCCTCTCCGGCCTGATCCCGGAGGGCGAGCGCATCATCACCATCGAGGACTCCGCCGAGCTCCAGCTCCAGCAGGCCCACGTCATCCGCCTCGAATCCCGGCCCGCGAACGTCGAGGGCAAGGGACAGATCACCATCCGCGACCTCGTGCGCAACTCCCTGCGCATGCGCCCCGACCGCATCATCGTGGGCGAGGTCCGCGGCGGCGAGACCCTCGACATGCTCCAGGCCATGTCCACCGGCCACGACGGCTCCCTGGCCACCGTGCACGCGAACAGTTCCGCCGACGCCCTGATGCGCCTGCAGACCCTCGCGTCCATGTCGGAGGTCGAGATCCCCTTCGAGGCGCTCCAGGACCAGATCAACAGCGCCGTCAACGTGATCGTGCAGCTGACCCGCTTCGGCGACGGATCGCGCCGGATCACGGAGATATCCGTCCTCGAGTCGCACGGCCGCGAGGCCTTCCGGATCACGACGGTCTGCCGCTTCGCGGCCCAGCCGATGGGGGCGGACTCCCGCGTCCACGGCTACTTCGAGTACTACCCGCTGCCCCGTTTCATCGCCGAACGCCTCTACATGAACAACCAGCCGATCCCGCAGGCCTTCGGGGTGGCCCGGCCGGACGGCGACCCGCTCACCGACCCCCTCACCGGCCCGTTCACCACCCCCCGCGTCACCCGGACCGCCCTGTGAACCCACTCATCCTCCTCACCCTCGGCGCCACGCTCCTGGCCGGCCTGCTGGTCGTACTGGGCGTGCACGCGTACGCGGCGGGCCGCGCCCAGCGCGCCGCGCTCATCGAACGGCTCTCGGCGACCGGGGCGCCGCCGGCCGCGGGCCGGCGGCGGCGCTTCGCCGGCGTCGACCGGCGGCTGCGCAAGACGAAGCTCGGCCGGCGCATCGAGGTCAAACTGGCGGTGACCGGACTCGACCTGACGGTCGGAGAGTTCTTCGTCTACATGTGCGCTGCGATCACCGGCACCTGGCTGGTCGCCGCCTCCTTCCTGGCACCGTTCTTCGGCCCGGTGACCGGCCTGATCGGCCTGTGGGCGGCGAACGCGTTCCTCAACTGGCAGCGGACGCGCCGCACCGAGCGGTTCATCAACCAGCTGCCCGACCTGGCCCGCATCCTCGCCAACGCCACCCAGGCCGGACTGGCCCTGCGTACGGCCATCGGCATGGCGGCGGAGGAACTGGAGGCCCCGGCGGGCGAGGAGCTCGCGCGCGTCGCCAACCGCCTCGCCGTCGGCCACTCCATCGAGGAGTCCCTGGGCGAACTGACCGAACGGCTCCCCTCGCGGGAGCTCGTGGTCCTGGTCTCCACCCTCGTCCTGTCGGCCCGCGCGGGCGGCACGATCGTGGAGAGCCTGCGCAACCTCACGGTGACCCTGGAACAGCGCAAGGAGACCCGCCGCGAGATCCGCACCCAGCTGTCCCAGGTCACGGTGACGGCGTACCTGGTCCCGGCCATCGGCCTGGGCTCGCTGCTCCTCGTCGACATGATGATGCCGGGCGCGCTGGACCGCATGACGGGCGCCTTCGTCGGCCAGACGGCGGTCCTGATCTCCCTCGGCCTGTTCACCCTGGGCTTCGTCCTCATCCGCCGCCTGTCCAAGATCGACGTATGAGGGGGCTGCCGTCGTGATCGCTCTTCTCCTGGCCGTGGCCGTGGCGCTGTCCGTGTTCGGTGTCTTCCACGGGATCCGGCTCTACCGGGCCGACGTCAAACTGCCGACCGACCTCGCGCTGGCCCTGGAGGTCGGCGCCACGCGCACGACGGCCGTCGGCTCGCTGGTGGACCGGATGGGCATCCGCTGGGCCCCGGCGGTCCTGCGCGTCATGGGACCGGGCCGGGTGGCCCGCAAGCGCCGCCAGATCGACATGGCGGGCAACCCGGCGGGCCTGACCATCGACCGGTACGCGGCGCGCCGCGCGGTGTACGGGGCCCTGGGCGCCCTGGGCGCCTTCTCGATGCTGATCAACGGACAGCTCGTACCGGCCCTCCTGATGGTGGCGTTCGGCCTGTTCTGGATCGAGGTCGGGCTGTGGTCGGCGATCCGCGTCCGCCGCGACCACATCGAGCGGACCCTGCCGGACTTCCTGGACGTGCTCGCGGTGGTGGTGAGTGCGGGACTCGGCTTCCGGCAGGCACTGGAGCGGGTGGCGCACAAGTACGAGGGCCCGTGGGCGGACGAGATCCGGATCACCCTCCAGCAGATGGACATGGGCGTCAGCCGCCGTCAGGCCTTCGACGAACTGCGCCGCCGCAACGACAGCGAGCAGGTCGCACAGTTCGTGACGGCCCTCCAGCAGGGCGAGGAACTCGGCTCCCCGATCGTGGACACCCTGATCGCGATCGCGGACGACATGCGGCGTACGGACGCCCAGAACGCCCGGCGGCGCGCGGCCCGGGCCGTCCCGAAGGCCACGTTCGCCGTCACCATGTTCATGCTGCCGGGCACGCTCATCCTGCTGGTCTGCGGCTTCGTCTACGGCGCGAACGTCGACTTCGACGCGCTGTTCGGGGGTGGCTGAGCCGTGGCCGCCCGACTGAGCGTGCTCATCGCCGACGGCAACCCGGTCATCAGGGCGGGCCTGGCGGCGATCCTGTGCGCGGCCGGGGACATCGAGGTCATAGCCCAGGCGGGCGACGGCCGCGAAGCCCTGAGCCTGACCCGCCGGCACGCCCCGGACGTGGTCCTGCTGGACGTCCGGATGCCGGGGGTGGACGGCATCTCGGCCCTGCCGCACCTCGTACAGCTGGCCCCGGTCCTGATGCTGACGTACAGCCGCGAGTCCGAGATCGTCCGCGAAACCCTGCTGCTGGGCGCCGGCGGCTACCTGGTCCACGGCGAGTTCACCGCCCCCGACCTGCTCCGCGCGGTCCGCGACGCCCCGGAGGGCCGCCCCCACTTCACCCCGACGGCGGCGAACGCCCTCCTCACCGAACTCCGAACCTCTTCGCAACAGCAACGAACTGTGGCACCCTCGTCTGAGCGGATGCACAACTCTGTTGTCTTCGGGCTGAGTTCGCGGGAGGTGGAAATCATGGATCTGATCGCGTCCGGGATGAACAACCAGCAGATCGCCGCCGCGTGCTTCATCAGCGAGAAGACGGTCAAGAACCACATCAACCGCATCTTCGCCAAACTCCACAGCACCACGCGCAGCGAGGCCATAGCCCGCTGGCTGGGAACCGCCCGTCCAGGAGTGTCCGGTCATGGGTAGACGGAGTGCGCAATGGGTCCGTATTTGGGCCCCGGGACCCTTGGTTACGACTGGTGACTCGCCGTACCGTCCGCAAACCAGCAGTGGCACCGGCCCGGGAGGGAACTTTCATGTTGCAGAACACCCTGGCGAGGATGCGGAAGCGGTACGCGGGCGGGGACGCGCGGGATCGCGGCCAGACGGCGTTCGAGTACCTGGGGATCATCCTGGTGGTCGTGGTGATCATCGGGGCGCTGGTCGGTACGGGTATCGGGCAGGCGATCACTACCAGGATCACGGCTGCGGTTGCGAGCATCACCGCAGGCAGGTGACCGAACCGAGCTTGCGTGACGAGCGCGGGCAGGCCTTCCCCATCTACGTGGTGGCGGTGGCAGGTCTGCTCTTCGCCGCACTGGCGTTCTTCGCCGTCGGACAGGCATCGGTCGTGCGGAGCGACGCGCAGGGTGCTGCGGACGCCGCGGCACTGGCGGCGGCCCGCGACGCCAGGGACCATCTCGTGCCCGGGGTCGATCTGCTCACGCTCAAGCCCGAGGACTGGAAGAAGGTTCTCGAGGGCGGCCTCTTGTACGCGGGTGGAGCCTGCGGCGCAGCACGGGAGTTCGCCGCGAGGAACGACGCGACAGCCGATTGTTCCGCCACTCCGCCACGTTTCACGGTCGGAGTGACGACCAAGGGCACGGTCGGAGACTCTGTGGTCCCAGGAGTCAGCGGTCGGCAGGGTACGGCCAATGCCACGGCAGTCATCGAACCGCGCTGCCGGCTGGGGGAGCCCGCGACGGAACCGTCGCCGTCGCCCGGTGGCGCGGAGAAGCCGAGCCCCGTCGAGATCAAATGCAAGGGCGGCGTCATCAAGTTCGATCCTGCCAAACCCGAACCGTGGAGCACCTTCGCAAGGACACTCTTTGCCGTGCGACTGGTCGACTGACAACGAATGACGGAATGAGGAAGCGGCGTAAATGAGCATGCGGCACGTGGTGAAGGTCCAGGGGGGAGCGGCCGTAGCGGTTTCGGCGGTGTTGGCCCTCACGTTGGCCGGATGCGGTGGCGGGGACGACAGCAAGCCCAAGACTGAGACGAAGCCTCAGTCGTCGCAGTCGCAGCCCGGTGGTACGCAGAACAGTGCTCCAGCCCCGACGCCCACCTCGACGCAGGTCATCGCGACGGTTACCGGGGAAGGCGGGATGGTTCTGACGATCAACTCGGCTGCCCGCGACGCCGGCGGCTTTCTGACCGTGAGCGGCCAGCTCAAGAACACGGGAACGGCTCCCTTCGTGAACACGGCGCCCTGGCGGGGGAACGAACTCAACGCCAGCGGCGTGTCCGTCGCCGGCGTGACCCTGGTCGACAAAGCAGGAAAGAAGCGGTACTACGTGCTCCGTGACACGGAGGGTCGCTGCCTGTGCACCACCGGCCTGGCCATCATCGAGGCCGGCCAGACCGTCCCGTTCTTCGCACAGTTCCCGGCACCGCCGACCGGTACCACCGAGGTGGAGTTCAACCTCCCCACTTTCGCCACGGCCACTGTCAAAATCTCCGGGTGACCCCATGACAAAAAGCCACCGCACCACCGCCGCCACGGCCGTCGTCGGTCTCGTCATCGCCGGTGCACACTTCGTCGGCGGGGGCACCGCCCACGCCGACGAGGTCAAGCCGTCCGTGCCCCCCGGCGCAGAGCCGTCCGCATCCGCCCCCGTCCCCATCGACTCCAGCGCGCCCGGCCTGAAGATCCCCCAGGGCGGCACCCTCGCCCCCGCCAAGGTGCTCGACATCGCCGAGGTCGTCGAAGACCTCGGCGGTGAGCAGCGTCGGCAGGAGACCAACCAGACGGTCATGATGGCGCTGCAGTCCGAGGTCCTGTTCCCCGAGGACAGCGCCGTCTTCAACGCACAGGCCGCCGCCCGCATACAAGCCATCGCCGCCGAGATCAACACGCAGAAGGCGACCCGCGTCCGCGTCTTCGGCTTCACCGACGACCAGGGCAGCTACGAACACGGCAAGGAGCTCTCCAAGCAGCGCGCCGACGCCGTGCAGGCGGAGCTGGCCAAGACCGTCACCAACCCCGGCGTCGTCTTCGACGTCCGCGGGTACAGCGAGGACTACCCGATCGCCGACAACGGCACCGAAGAGGGCCGCAAGAAGAACCGCCGCGTCGAGATCACCTTCCCCCGCACCGCGGGCGGCTGACGCCGAGGCGGCCTCGGCCGCTGCCTGGAGATGACCAACAGCGGCACGACCCGCCCGCCCCGGGCATCCTGCCCGGGCCGGACCGGGCCAGGCTGCGACCCGCTGCCCGCACGCCCGCGCCGGGCCCCGTGGTTTGTCATAGGTGCGTTACAACCCGATCGTTGCTGGTTGCAGGAGCGATGTACGTTCGCGGACGTAGGCATACTTGCGATCACCGATTGGCTGTACGGGGTGTGGGATGAAGTTCGACATGGGGACGCAGGTTCTGACGAATCTGATGTCGGGGTCGCGTGGCTCGAATACGGATCTGGGTTCGCTGATCAAGCAGCTGGTGGCTGCGGCGCAGCCGTTGGAGGGCAAGTTCCAGGGTCAGGGCAAGGTGGCGTTCGATTCGTTCAAGCTGCGTGCCGATGACATCGCGAAGGAGCTGAACGCTTCGCTGGCGGCGATCGTGGGTGGTCAGTCGGGGATGGAGCAGGCGTTCGGGTCGGGTGACTCGGAGCAGGGTGAGAACGCGCGTCAGCAGCAGGGTGCGGCGAACTTCGACGGGGCGCGTTTCCGGGGCCGTTAGGTCTGCCTGCGGGTCCTGCGGGTCCTGCGGGTCCTGGTGGTCGTGTTGGTCCTGTTGGTGCGGCTTGTTCTGATGGTTGTTGTTCTCGCGGGGAGTGTGGTTGTGGTGGCTGGTGGGACGGATCGTCGTGCGTATGACGTGGGTGCCTCGACGGAGGTGCAGGGCGGTATCAAGGCCGTGATCGGGCAGTTGGAGCAGGTGATCGCGGCGCGTGAGGCGCAGGTGTCGGCGGCGATGACGGACTTCGCGGCGGATGGTGTGGCGGATGACTACCACGCCAAGGAGCTGCGGTGGAAGAACGCGTCGCAGGAGGTCAAGAACATCATCCGGCTGTTGAACACGACGTTGGAGAAGAACGACGTGACGGCGCGGCAGACGCTCCAGCGGGCGAAGGCCGCGGTCGACGACATCGGCTGAGCAGGCGGGTGGGGCAGGTCGGTCGGTGGGTGGTACGGGGGTTCGTTGGTGACGGCGTGGGACATCAAGCCGCAGGGTGTGCAGGGCCAGTTGAGGACGGTCGGTACGCGTGCCGGCGAGCTGGAGAAGGCGCTGAACGCGCTGTTGACGGCGATGTCGGAGGCGGCTCAGGCGGCGGGGACGGCGGTGCCGGGTTCGCAGGCGGAGACGAAGCTGGCGGGTCCGGTGCCGGTGGGGCAGCCGCATCTGAGCCAGAAGGCGATGGGTCCGGTGGCGGCCGCCCTGGGTGAGTACCTGACGGCCCGCAAGCCGGAGTTCACGTCGATGGCGGAGCGGATCGAGGCGTGCATCCTCGGTGCGGTGAAGGCGACGAACGAGTACCTGGAAGGCGATCTGGAGCAGGCCAAGGCCGCCCAGGACGCGGCCAGGGCCGTCAATCTCGATGTGCTGCGTGAGAAGCCGGGGGGCGGCAAGTGAGTGGGGACGCGCCGGTCGATCCGGCTGAGGTGCCGGTCTTCACGGGAAATCTGGCGACGCTCGAGGAGAAGGTCAAGGCGATCTCGTCGGGTGGTGCGGCGGTCGCGACGAAGACCTCGGATGTGCATACGAGCTTCGGTGGGATCCAGGCCTTCTACCAGGCGCCCGAGGCCGATCAGCTGTTCGCGACGACCAAGCCCGTCTCCGACCTCGGGCTGAAGCTGAGCTCCGACATGTGCACGATCGCCGGCGCCCTGGGCACGTACTCCCGCGACGCCGAGCCGGTCATCAAGAAGCTGGAGAGTCTGAAGCGGGAAGCGGAAACGTTCCGCGAGAAGACGGACAAGGACGAGAAGTGGCGTGAGGACGGCGATCTGATCGACGAGAACCTTGATCGCCGCAACGAGATCGCCGAGGTCTGGGCCCAGTTCCAGGAAGTGGAGAAGGCCTGTCACGCGAAGATCGTCGCGTTGGTGGGCGGGAAGCCGCTGAAGACGGATGACGGTTCGCATGGTGAGGGCATGTACGGCTATGACGCCGAGGTGCTGAAGCAGTCGAAGTCCCTGCCGTGGGGTGATGCGGTGGAGGAGTCGATTCCGGGCTGGCAGATCTGGGAGCACGGCTGGGAGTTCACGAAGGGCTTCTTCGTGGACGGGGTGTGGGGCACGCTCAAGGGTCTCGGTGGGCTGGTCGGTTTTCAGGGCTGGGACACGTTCAAGCAGTCGTGGACGGGTCTGGCGAAGCTGGGTACGGGTCTGGCGATCATGTCGGTTCCCGGTGCGGGCGCTGTGTTCCTGGCTGCGCCGGAGGACAAGCTGCCGTCGTGGCTGCGTGAGTCGCGTACGGCGATGAAGGAGACGGGCAAGGCGCTGCTGGCCTGGGATCAGTGGGGTTCGAATCCGGGTCGTGCGGCGGGTGCGGTGACGTTCAACGTGGTCACGACCATTGCCACGGGTGGCACGGGCGGTGCGGTGTCCGGTGCGGGTAAGGCCGGTGCGGTGGCGAAGGCGTTGTCGCTGGCGGGCAAGACCGGCCGGGTGGTGGACCCGATGACGTACGTCATGAAGGGTGCGGGCGCGGGCATCACGAAGGCGGGCGATGTGATGGCCGGGCTGAAGGGCCTGGGCAACATCGAGATTCCGAAGATCGATGCGGACGGTGCGTTCGCTCTGCCGGAGGGTTCCCTCACGTTTCCCGACGGCTCGATCCAGCTGCCGAAGGGTGCGGCGGTTCCGGACGGCGCGGTCAAGCTTCCGGACGGCAACATCAAGCTCCCGGAGGGCACGGCCACCCTGCCGCCCGGCACGGTGAAGCTGCCCTTCGACGACAGTGCTGCGAAGTACGTCGACGGCGACGGCAACCTGTACAAGGAGGACGGCAGCGTCCTCCAGCGCGGTGACGAGTCGCCGGTCGAGCGGCCGGGCAACACCCCGGTCAAGGTCGAGGTACCCGACCGCGTGCTCACGGGCGTCGGCGGCCGCGGCGACGACGGCATCCGCTTCGGCTCCGACATCTCCGACCCGGTCCGCGCGGCCGACGACCTCCCCGGCACCCGCCCGGACACCGCCCCCGGCGGCCACGCCCCGGAGCACATGCCGCGCAGTGGCACCGAGACCCACACCCCGTCCACGGGGGGTGGGCGTGCGGAGACCCCGTCTACGGGCGGTGGCCGGCCCGGGGCGTCGGGCAGCGGCGCGGGTCACACCGACGGCCCGTCCACGAACGGTGGCGGCGGACACCCGGAGACCCCGGGCGGCACGGGGCAGACCGACGGTCCGTCCGCGGGCGACGGCCCGGAGACGCCAAGTGGCGGAGGTGGCGCTGGCGACGGCCCCGGGAACGGCCCTGGGAACGGGTCCGAGATGCCCGAACAGCAGCCCGCGGTCGTTCTGGAGGGCCCCGGGATCGGCCAGCAGGCCACTGGGCCCATGTCTCCTGAGCGGGAGGCCGCCGTGACGGAGGCTCTCCAGGCGGCAAAGGTTCCGCCGGTGGACCAGGGACGCATGCTCGTGCAGCTGAAGAAGTCGGAATACGGGGCAGCCGTCGCGGAATACATTGCAAGCGGCCGGTTCGCGGACACCCCCGGGTTCAAGAACCCCGAGGGCCTGCTGTTCCAGGTCAAGCAGGGGAACATGATTCCCGCCGTGCACCAGGCACTGGAGTACGCCACGGACCTCCAGTCCAAGGGAATCAAGAACATCGAGTTCGAACTGAAGCTTCCTGCTCAGAAACTCGACCTCGACGTGCTGGTCCGCACCCCCGACGGGCGCATCGAATACGGTGCTCAGCTCAAGGACGTGGATAGCGTCGCGGGCATCAAGTCCGCGGTCAAGAAGATCGCGGAGAAGCAGCTGGCCGGGCCCGGAGTTGACGTCAAGCACGCACTTCTCGATGTCAGGGGCCTCAGGAGCGAGCTCACGGAGCGGGATATGGCACTCGTTCAACGGGCCGCTGATCGGAGCAACGCCAACTTCGAGCTACGATTTGACGACGGTTCCGTCACCATATTTCCCACCAATGCCACCAAGCCGTAAGGAAGTCGATGTCCATGTTGATGCGCGCGCCGAAGGAGTGTGGCTCGTGGTTCTGGGACCTCGACGATGTGGCGGAGCCCGGTCTGGAGTCCGCGCTGAGGACTGCGGCGCGCATGGGTGCGGTGCTTCGGAAGCACGCTCTGCTGGAGCCGGCCTCGGTTGAGTGGAACTGGTTCCAGCTCGGCAAGGGCGGCCTCGGCATCCACAGTCGGCTGGACCTCGGCGGGCGTCCGCTCGACGATCCGGCCCTGCCCGGTGCCCTCCGAGCCTGTCAGCCGGGCGGCCATCCGCAGGCGGAGATGGGCGGGATCCTCGTCCTCGGATCAGGCGCCTGGTTCGACGCGAGCGGCACACGCCACAGCGAGTACCGCTTGGTCGAACTCATGGTGTCCCCCGACGAGATCGGCCCCTCGGCGGAACTGTCCGTGTACCACGACGTATGGGGCCGGTGTGACTTCCGGGGCGGACCGCACCCGATCGTTCACGCCAACAACGCGCCCCGGCTCGCCTCGGCCCTGCAGGAGCTCGACCAGCTGCTCGGAGTCAAGGCGGAGCCCGGCGAGCCGACGTACTACGGCCAAGCCGAGGGCTACGGTCTCCGGGCTCCCGACCTCATCGACGGGCGCGGGCCGGACCTCACCGACGCCGTCCTTGGGTAGCGAACACCTGGAACGCGAACCGACCAGGCCAAGGTTGCCCAGGCACACCAGGGCCGTGAACGGTCATTCGCGACGTGAGTGACCGGCGGCGCTGCGTGTGCTGGAGCGGCTGCGGGCGGCGGAGCGGGACGGAGAGTGGGACGCCACTGCCCTGCCGGACCTGCCGGACCTCTACGAGCCGCTCCTGCTCTTCTGCGAACGCGGCGGCACGTTCCTCCAGGACCACGCCGGGTACCTCGACCTGGCCGGGGTGCGGATGCAGCACGGCTGAGCGGCAAGGGCAGCTGCCGCCGCGACGGGTGGTGAGGCGGCGGATCGTGCGCGGAGTGCCGTACGACGACGCTTTCGGGCGGGACGGCCTGGGCTGGGCCTGGGAGCCGGCCGGGATGCCGCTGCCCGCGTCCCCGGAGACGGCTGAGGAGTTCGGGGTGGTGTGGCTGGACGAGATGGAGGCGGCCGCCCTTGTGCGGGCGTCCATGGCCGACGACGGGCGGCGGCGGGACGGTCCCGCGCGAGACCGCCCACACGATAGCGTGGCGATCATGGGGGACTGGGAGATCAGGCCGGCCTCGGCGTCGGACGTCGAGGCCGTGGCCGAGCTGCGTGCCGAGGTGCTCCGCGCGGATCTGGAGCGGCTCGGGCGGTACGACGAGCAGCGGGTGCGGCAGCGGCTCCGGGACGGGTTCGACCCGGCCCACACCTGGGTGATCGAGGTGGGCGGTGCGTTCGCCGGCTGCGCGGCGCTGCGGCCGGCCGAGGACGCGCACTGGCTGGAGCACTTCTACCTGGCTCCGCGTCTTCAGGGCAGCGGCATCGGGTCGGGCGTACTGCGGCGGTTGCTGGAGCGGTGTGACCGCCGGGGGCTCCTCGTCCGGTTGAACGTGCTCCAGGGGAGCCCGGCCCGGCGGCTGTACGAGCGGCACGGATTCTCCGTGGAAGCCGAGGACCCGGTGGACGTGTTCATGGCGCGCAGGCCGGGCCGCCGCTCCGGATGAGCCGTTCCGCCGCCTCCCGTGCCCGGAGGGCCGGAGCCGGGCCCGGCTCCAGTGCCGCGACCACCGTGGCGCCCTCGACCAGGATGAGGAGCTGCTCTGCCAGGGCTTCGTCGTTCGGGCCGGCCAGGTCGGCGAGGAGCGAGCGGAGTTGCGCCTTGTGGCGGCGTACGACGTCCAGGACGGCTGCCGGGCCGCCCGCGCCCAGCTCCCCGTAAGCGTTCAGGAACGCGCAGCCCCGGAAGTCCGGCTCCGAGAACCAGGCCGCCAGCCAGTCGAACACCGCGAGGACCCGGGCCGGGGAGTCCGGGGAGTCCGGGGCGGCCGCCGAGGCCGGCACCGCCTCGCGCAGGCTCGTCATCCAGCGTGCGTCGCGGCGCTCCAGGTACGCCGTGACCAGGGAGTCCTTCGCCGGGAAGAGCCGGTAGAGCCGTTTGAGGGGGACGCCCGACGACGTGCGGATGCGGTCCATGCCGACCCCCTGGATGCCGTCCGCGTAGAACAGCGCCTCCGCCGCGTCCAGGAGCCGGGTGCGGGCCTCTTCGTCGTCCATGGGGGAAGGGTAGTCCAGTTCCGGTTGTGTTGAGAACGATCGTTCTCTAGGGTGCGTGGAGAACGATCGTTCTCCACGCATCGAGCCACGAGAGGGACCCGCCATGACCCCAGGTGCCGCACGCGCAAGCGCAGCCGCAGCCTCCGCCGTACGCCCGCCCGTGCCGCCCTTCACCGAGGAATCCGCCCGCGCCAAGGTCCAGGCCGCCGAGGACGCCTGGAACAGCCGGGACCCCGAGCGCGTGGCCCTCGCGTACACCGAGGACTCGCAGTGGAGGAACCGCGACCGGTTCCTCACCGGGCGCGCCGAGATCCGGGAGTTCCTCGCCGGGAAGTGGAAGCGCGAGCTCGACTACCGGCTGCGCAAGGAGCTCTGGGCGTACACCGGAAACCGCATCTCCGTCCGCTTCGAGTACGAGTGGCACGACGCCTCCGGCCAGTGGTGGCGCAGCCACGGCAACGAGCAGTGGGAGTTCGCTCCCGACGGGCTGATGGGGCGGCGCGAGGCCAGCATCAACGACGTCCCCATCGCCGCCGGGGACCGGCGGCTCGGCTGATCCGCTAGGCCGCCTCGTGGGCCTGTGTGATCAGGTCCGTCGCGACCTCCAGGGCCGCGAGGCGGGTCTCCTCCGGGTCGCCCTCCACGTGCTGGAGGTACATCAGCCCGGCGTGCAGGGTGAACAGCGCGCTCACGCACCGGACTTGGTCGGTCAGCGGCCCGTCCTTCGTGCGCAGTAGCTCCACCAGTTCGAACATCCAGTTCTTCATGGTTTCGCCGATGCTCAGGTCGCGCATGGTGGCCTGGTTCTCCTGCATGAAACGGAACAACTGCGCGCCGGCGCCCATCGATTCGCTGTAGCGGCGCAGGATTTCCCGCTTGGTCGTCAGGGTCGGCGGCTGTTCCTGCGCCCAGGCGATCAGTTCGTCGATGGGCCGGGTCAGGTCCGCGAAGACGCTGACGATGATGTCTTCCTTGGTCTTGAAGTGGTAGTACAGCGCCGCCTTCGTGACCTCCAGCCGCTCCGCGATCTCGCGCAGCGAGGTCTTCTCGTACCCCTGCTCCACGAACAGCTCCAGGGCCACGTCCTGGATCCGCTGACGCGTGTCCCCGCGGCGCCTCTGCGTTGTGCTGCTGGACATGGGATCTCCTTGGTTCACGAACTTACTTGACGCCCGGCTAGTTACGGGTCTACCTTAATGCTGGACTAGCCGGGCGGCAAGTAAGGGCCGCTCGGCGCGTACCGCACGGTGACGGCCAGGGGAGGGCGCATGGTGGACACGGTCAATTCTGCCGGGACTTCGGGGGATGCGAAGCCGCGGAGTGTGGGGGTCGTCCTGGTGGCGGTCATGATCGCGATGTTGCTGGCTTCGCTGGACACGATGATCACCAGTACGGCGATCCCGACGATCGTGGGTGAGCTGGGCGGGCTGGAGCACCTGTCGTGGGTGGTGACGATCTACACGCTGGCGACGGTGGCCTCGACTCCGTTGTGGGGCAAGGCCGGTGACATGTACGGCCGCAAGGGTGTCTTCCTGACCTCGGTGGTCATCTTCCTGATCGGGTCGGCGTTGTGCGGCGCGGCGCAGGACATGGGGCAGCTGATCGCGTTCCGTGCGGTCCAGGGCCTGGGCGGCGGGGGTCTGCTGGTCGGCGCGATGTCGATCATCGGGAGTCTGATCCCGCCGCGTGAGGTCGGCAAGTACCAGGGTCTGATGGCGGCGGTCTCCGCGCTGTCGATGATCGGCGGCCCGCTGATCGGCGGTGCGATCACCGACTTCCTGGGCTGGCGCTGGGCCTTCTACATCAACCTGCCGCTGGGCCTGCTGGCCCTGGTGATGGTCTCGCTGGTCCTGCACCTGCCCAAGACCGCCGGCGGCCCGCGCCCCAGGGTCGACTACCCGGGTGCGGCGCTGCTGACCACCGCGATCACCTCGACGGTGCTGGTCACGACCTGGGGCGGCACCGAGTACGCCTGGGGCTCGGTCCAGATCGTCACCCTGATCGCCCTCGGCGTCCTGTCGAGCGCGGCGTTCCTCTACGCCGAGACCCGGGCCGCCGAGCCGATCCTGCCGCTGCACGTCTTCCGCAACCGCAACTTCAGCCTCATCGCCCTGATCGGTTTCCTCGTCGGGTTCGTCACCGTCGGCGGCGTCTTCTACCTCCCCCTGTTCCTCCAGACCGTCCAGGGCGCCTCCGCCACCAACTCCGGCCTGCTCCTGCTGCCGCTGCTCGCCTCGATGCTGACCGTCTCGATGATCACCGGGAAGATCACCAGCAACACCGGCCGCTACAAGGTGTTCCTCGTCACCGGCGGCGCCCTGGTGGTGACCGGGCTGGGCCTGCTGGCCACCATGGACACCCACACCCCCCGCCCGCTGTCCGCCCTCTACATGGCGGTCCTCGGCGCCGGTATCGGTTTCCTGATGCAGATCACGATGCTGGTCGCCCAGAACAGCGTCGAGCTGAAGGACATGGGCGTGGCCTCCTCGACCACCGCCCTGGGCCGCACCCTGGGCGGCGCGTTCGGAGTCGCCCTGATGGGCACCCTGTTCACCACCCAGGTCACCAGCGCGATGACCGGCCGCCTCGGCCCGCAGGCCGGAGCCCTCAACTCCGCCCAGCTCGACGCCGCGAGCCTGGCCACCCTCCCCGACACCGTCCGCGAGGCCTACCGCCACGCCGTGGCCATCGGCACCCACTGGGCCTTCCTCGTCTGCGCCGCCATCGCCGTCCTCGGCTTCATCGCCGCCGTCTTCATCAAGGAAGTCCCCCTCCGCGGCACCAACCCCACCCCAACCGAGCGAGCAACGGACAAGAGTGACGAAAGGGCCCCCGCCCTGCAGGAGTCCGCAGCCCACTGACTGAGCGCATCCCAGCGACCGGCCGGAATCGGCCGGCCGCACGCGTTCGGCGAGGTCTCACCGACCTCATCCGTCCCATTAGTTGGATTTTATGGACCAATGGCCTGGAACCCGCCTCTTGTGTCGAACGTCCTGATCCACAGAACGCTGACGAAGCGGATGGGGAGTGGACATGGGGTTCTGGACGCGCATGAACGAGAAGGGCATCCGGGCCCGCGCGGTGGTCGCGGCTTCCGCCGTCGTCGTGGCGGCGACGGCGTGGGGCGTGACGAGCGCGCTGGAGTCGGGGCACGGGCCCGCGCACCAGAACGTCTCCCGGCAGCAGGAAACCGGGAACCAGGGGCAGGGCGGGCAGCGGCAACCGCAGGGGATACCCGAGGGCATAGCCCACGCCTCGGAGGGAGGCGGGAACGCCGTCAACATCACCATCGACGACGGCCCCGACCCGCGCTGGACCCCCGAGGTGCTCGACGTACTGAAGAAGTACGACGCGAAGGCGACCTTCTGCATGATCGGGCCGCAGGCCAAGGCCCACCCCGACCTGGTCAAGAAGGTGGTCGCGGCCGGCCACCGGCTCTGCGACCACACCATGAACCACGACACGGGCATGGACAAGAAGCCCGTCGCCTACCAGGAACAGCAGATCCTGGACGCGAAGCGGCTGATCGAGGAAGCGGCGGGAGCCGGCGCGAAGGTCGACTACTACCGGGCCCCCGGCGGCGCCTTCACCCCCGACAGCCGGCGCATCGCCGCAGCGCACGGGATGCGCCCGCTCGGCTGGAACGTGGACACCAAGGACTTCTCCAAGCCGGGCGCGGCCGCCATCGTCGACACCGTCAAGCGCGAGATCGGCAACGGCCCCACGGTGCTCTTCCACGACGGCGGCGGCGAGCGCACCCAGACCGTCGAAGCCCTCGACCAGGTGCTGGCCTGGCTGAAGGACCAGGGCCGGCCGACCGGCTTCCCGGTCCACACCGCCCCCGAGTCTCCCGACGCCTCCTGATACGACGGCTCCTGACGCGACGCCTCCTGACACGCCGTCCGGCAAGCGAACGGGTGAGGGTCGACGACGTGGCCGGGCCCCGGGTGTTCCCTGGAGGGGCACGTGCCCACGACCCGCCCGATCAGGAGGCCCCCGTGACCATCGCCCCCGCCAAGCTGTCCGACCCCGTCGTCGGAGCCTTCGTCAGCGCCGTCAACGCGCACGACAAGGAGGCCTTCCTCGCGGTCCTCACCGCGGACGCGACCATGTCCGACGACGGATCCGACCGCGACCTCGGCCAGTGGGTCGACAAGGAGATCTTCGGCTCGGGCGGCCACATGAACGTCCAGTCCGAGTCCGACGGCGGCCGCGCCCTGGTGGTCGACTACCGCAACGACACCTGGGGCGAGATGCGCACCGCCTGGCGCTTCACCATCGCCCCCGGCGGCGGCAGGATCAGCCGCTTCGAGACCGGCCAGGCCTGAACCACCGCCGTCAGGAAGAGACCGGATGGTCTAGTTCCGGTACGTCGTCCCGCATCGGCCCCGCCACCGCCCTCGGTCCTCGTACCGGTCCCCGTGCAACGGGAGCCGACCATCCGGCAGTCCGGGCGACGGGCGCTCCCGTACGGGTGAAAGCGGGCCCGGTGACGTTCCGGCCCGCTGCGGGGTCCCGTTGGACCGGGCATGAAGCGCACCCGCATGGCAGCTCTCGCCCTCGCCACCACCGCGGCGGCCCTCGCCCCCGCCCTCGTCCAGCAGGCCACCGCCGCGGACGGGACGGCCTACCTCCAGGACCCGGCCGGAGGCGAGAAGTCCATGAAGTCGAAGTGGACCAAGGACGACATGCACAAGGTGGAGGCGCAGTTCCGCTTCCACACCGGAGTCCAGTACGAGATGGTCACCCGCCCCGGCCCGTCCGGCGCTCCGGACTACGAACGCCGGGTCCCCGACCCCGACACGCTGGCATGGCAGCCGTCGTACGAGTTCGCCTGGTCGGTGTCGGACTCGAAGCTGGTGAAGAAGGTGGTGACCACCAAGGACGACACGCACCAGATCGAGGTGCACGCCGTCCTGCGCACGGCCAAGGGGGCCACGGTGGGGGAGGTCCGCCGGAAGCTGGACAAGAAGCCGGCGACGGGGCGCGAGAAGGTCGCGGGCGGCAAGCGGATCGCATGTGACACCGGGGAGTACACGGTGGACTGGTCGGTGACCCGCTCGGGCTACGGGACGCTCTCGGGCTCGCTGCGCTGGGACTCCAGCTGCGAGCAGCACCGGAAGGCGTTCTCCCCGGACCACGGAAAGCAGGGTCAGCAGGGGCGGTAGGAGCGGTAGGGCCGGCAGGGGCGGTAGGGCCCGCAGGGTCAGCCGGGGCGGGGGCGCCGGGGCCGGGGGTGAGGCCGGCCGCCCTGCGCACCTTGTGGGTGCTCGGCGGGCGACGGGGCCGACGGCCTCGGATCGAGGGCCGTGGGGCCATCCTGCCGCACGGGGTGGTCTGCGGCATGGGGCGAAGGTCCCGTGTCACGGGGTCCTTCAACGCTTCTTCGAAGCCTCGTTCGCCTGGGACGCGATGTCCTCGAGGACGGTCTTCGGGTCGGAGTTCGGTTCGACCGCGCGTCCGATGTTGCGCTTGATGGTGTCGCTGACGCTCACCCAGGACGGGTCGTTGACCGGGTAGAGCTGGGCGCCGTAGAGCGCGGACAGGAACAGCTGGTCGGTCTTGTCGAGGCCGCCGCCGGCCGGGGTGCGCGAGGCGGTGACGGTGGACGGCAGCAGGTGGTAGCGGTTGGCGAACTCCGAGAGGTTCTTGTCCTGGTAGACGAAGTCCAGGAACTTGCCGATCCCGGCGCGCTTGCCGTTCTGCTTGAAGGCCATCATCCAGTCGGCCACGCCCACGGTCGGCGGGATCTCCCCGGTGCCGAGCGAGTCCGAGACCGGCATGGACACGGTGCCGACGCCGATGCCCTTGGCGCGCGCCTCGTGGGCGAGCGAGGGGTAGCCGTTGAGCATGCCGACCTCGCCCCGCAGGAACGCGGCGAAGGCGTCGGCGCGGTTCAGCTGGGACGGCGGGGTGGGGCCGGTGAGGCCCGGGGCGACCAGCTGCTCCTTGACCCAGCGCCAGGTCTCGACGTTCGAGTCGGAGGCCAGGCTGTAGTTGCCGCTGCTGTCGGCGTAGCCGCCGCCGTTGCTCAGCTCCCAGATCATCGCCTCGGCGTGCGCCTCCTCAGGGCCCAGGGGCAGGGCGTACGGGAACTTCACGCCCTTGTCCTTGAGTGCCTTGGCAGCGGACTTCAGGTCCGACCAGGTCTTGGGAGCGGTGACCCCGGCCTTGGTGAACAGAGCCTCGTTGTAGAAGAGCAGGCGGCTGCTCGCCACGAACGGCAGGCCGTAGAGGGTGCTGCCGACGGTGCCGGCCTCGGCGAGCGGCTGGAGGAAGTTCGCCTCGCGGGCGACCGAGAGGAGCTCGTCCGCGGAATAGAGCTTGCCCTGGGCCGCGAAGTCGGAGTAGGAGCCCATGAGCGCGATGTCCGGCGCCTTCCCCGCCTTGACCATACGGGAGACCTCGCGGTCGATGTCGGCCCACGGCAGGAGCTTGACATCGACCTTGATTCCGGGATTGGCGGCGGTGAAATCGGTGGTCACCCTGTCCCAGAACGCCTTTGAACTGGTGGCCGGAGTGTCGCCGTATTCGGCGGCCACGAGGTGCAGCGTGCCGCCGTCACCTGCGTCACCGCCCGAACTGCCACATCCGGCCAGAGGTATCAGCAGACCCAGTACGACCGTGGAGGCGGCCGTGCCGAAGATTCTTCGTCCCACGGGTGTATTCCCCTGATTTTCTTTTGGATCCCATTACTACTTATGAGTTGCTCCGGGCTGGGGTGTCCCTCCATGGCCCGTTGGCCGGAATTCTCTCCCGAAAATGGGGTGGCTGATTCCGTTGGGGTGCACTTGTGGTCAATGCTCCAACAGGGGCATTTCCGGATGGTGTTTTCCGATATGTGATCCACGAGGCGGACGCGCGTAGACATACCGAAAAGCCCGTTTCCGGTGCCGGAACGGGCTCGGGGGTGTGACGGGAACGTCAGTCGGCGAATTCGCCCGCGTACGGGTCCGGTTCGCCGGTCTCGGGGTTGCGGCCCTCCTGCCACCTGCGCTGGGCCTTGCGCCAGTGGACGAAGCTGAGGTGGCCGCCGTCCCAGAAGGTGATGCTGACCGGGCTCACGTCGAACTCGTCGGAGCAGAGCCGGTAGAGGAACTCGGCCATGCCGTACGGGTACACGGCGAAGGAGTCGGCGGTGTGCCGCCCGCACACCAGAACCGGCCACCGGTCCGGGTCGGGGTCGGAGGTGAGCCAGCACAGGATGTCGGAGCCGCCGGTGACGCCCCAGGCGATGATCGCCTCCGGGTCCACGTCGAAGGCGGCCCGGCCGCCCTCGGCCTCCCACAGCTGACGGGCGTTGTCGGTCTCCTCGGCCATCTCGGCCGGGTCCCACTGGAGTCCCGGCTTGGGGAGGGGCAGCAGGATGCTGGCCTCGCCGTTGATGGAGCCCGCGCCGAAACGGCCCATGAAGGCGACGAAGTCCGCCGGGAACCGGGTGCCCCAGGCCGCCTCGGCGCTCTGCCAGTCGATGTCCTCGTCGGCGCCGTGCGTCGCCGGCATGATCTGCTCCAGCGCCTTGATCCGCGCGTTCTCACTCATGCCGCTCCCCTGACACCCCAGCTCAACCGCCCCAACCTACCGCCGAGGCGTGACCTCCACTAGGACCTGTCCACGCGCACGGTGGTGCCCGGCCGCAGTCCCCAGCCGGCCATCGCCCCGGCCGCCGCCTCCAGGACGTGCCGGGCGCGGGGCCGGGGCAGCCCCAGGCGGCCCCTGGGCATCGTCACCACGGCCAGGACGCGGAGGTTCCGGTCCAGGTACGCCACGTCGATCGCGAAGCGCATCCGGAAAGTGTGCACGCTCGCCGCGGGGGTGAGTAGCATCGCCCCCGCGATGCCGTCCCGGCCGAGCAGGCCGCGGGTCCGGGCGCCGTACGAGGCGGCGACCTCCAGCGGCACCGCGACCGGGCCGATCCTGAGGGTGGCCGTGCCGTCCTGCCAGTTCGACATGGACGCAGCCTAGGTCCTGCGGAGCGGGGCGGGGCGGGCGGGGCGGGCGGGGCGGGGGGTGCCCGCGGGCTGGTCCGTGGGTGGAGGTTGGGCCTACCTTTGGCGGGTGGGTGTCTTCGGGGTTGTCGTGGCCGCCGGGTACGGGGGCGTCGTGGGGCTGTTGCTGCCGCGGGCCCTGTGGCGGCTGTCCGTCGGGGCGGGGGAGCCCTGGCGGGACCGGTGTCCGGAAGGGCACGTGGTGCCCGGGTGGATCGGTCCGGCCCGCTGCCGGATGGCCGCGGGGGCCGGGGCTCCGCACGGGTACGGGCGGCGGGCCGTGCCGCTCGCCGTCCTCAGCGGGGCGGTGTGCGCCGTGCTCGGGGCCGCCGTGGGCGCGCGGCCCGAGGTCCTGGCCTATGTGGGGCTCGCCCCGGTGCTCGTGCTGCTCGTCCTCGTCGACCGCGCGGTGCACCGGCTCCCCGACGTACTGACCCTGCCGCTCGCCGCCGCGGCCGCCGCCGGGCTGGGGGCCGCGGCCCTCCTGCCCCGCGCCGCGGGCGACTGGCGGCTCGCGCTGTTCGGCGGCGGCCTGCTCGCGACCGGGTATCTGGCGCTCTTCCTGATCCACCCCGCCGGGATGGGGTTCGGCGACGTCAAGCTGGCGATCTCGCTGGGGGTCGCTCTTGGGTGGTACGGGTGGGGGGTATGGGTCGCCGGGGCCTTCCTGGGCTTCCTCTACGGGGCCCTGTACGGCCTCTTCCTGTTGCTGCGCGGCTCGGCGACCCGCAAGGACGGCTTCGCCTTCGGCCCGTTCATGGCCGCCGGAGCACTCACCGGAGTGCTGCTGGGCGGTTTCGGAGCGTAATCGTGGCGCGGCAATGCAGGCATCTCGCTTTACGAAGGGTTATGGTGGAACCCCCCCCTCGGGCCGGTCCGTATCCCCCCCACGGACCGGCCCGTTTTTTGTTCTCCGCCCCCTGCGGGCATCCGCGCAGGTCAGCCGCGCTGGGCCCAGAGGTTGGTGCCGGGGGTGGACACCGCGAAGGAGTCGATCTCCTTCAGCTCGGCCTCGGACAGCGGATCGGCCGCCAGCGCGGCCACGTTCTCCTCCAGCTGCCGCACGCTCGACGCGCCGATCAGCGCCGAGGTCATCCGGTCGTCGCGCAGCACCCACTTGAGCGCCAGCTGCGCCAGCGACTGCCCGCGCCGCCCGGCGATCCCGTTCAGCCCGCGCAGCCGGCGGAGCACCTCGTCCGACAGCAGGTCGGGGCTCAGCGACTTGCCCTGGGTGGCCCGCGAGCCCTCCGGGATCTCGTTGAGGTACTTGCCCGTCAGGAGCCCCTGCGCGAGCGGCGCGAAGGAGATGCAGCCCATCCCGGCGTCCTCGAGGGTGTCCAGCAGCCCGTCGTCCTCGGTCCAGCGGTTGATCATGGAGTACGAGGGCTGGTGGATCAGCGGGCGCACCCCCATCCCGCGCAGGATCCGGACCGCCTCGGCCGTCTGCTCCGCGGTGTACGAGGAGACGCCGACGTAGAGCGCCTTGCCCTGCTGGACCGCGGACGCCAGGGCGCCCATGGTCTCCTCCAGCGGGGTCTCCGGGTCGAAGCGGTGCGAGTAGAAGATGTCGACGTAGTCCACGCCCATCCGCTTCAGCGAGGCGTCGAGCGAGCTCAGCAGGTACTTGCGGCTGCCCCACTCGCCGTACGGCCCCGGGTGCATCAGGTAGCCGGCCTTGGTGGAGAGGATCAGCTCGTCGCGGTGGGACGCGAAGTCCTGGGCGAAGACCTTCCCGAAGTTCAGCTCGGCCGACCCGGGCGGCGGGCCGTAGTTGTTCGCGAGGTCGAAGTGGGTGATGCCGAGGTCGAAGGCCCGGCGCAGGATCGCCCGCTGGGACTCGAGCGACTTGTCGTCACCGAAGTTGTGCCAGAGGCCGAGGGAGATGGCGGGGAGCTTGAGGCCGCTGTGGCCCGTGCGGCGGTACTCCATGGAGTCGTAGCGCGCGGGCTCTGCCCGATAGGGATTGGTATCAGTCACGTTGTCCTCCCTATCACGGAGCTGTGACAGACCGAGTTGGGTACCCCCTCCCACCGCGCAGTAATGTGGCGCACTCGGGGGACCGCAATTCGCACGGGGGCATTGCACGGAGGGGCTGGAAGATCGTGAAGCTGCGCGACCTGGTGTACAGGCTCTACGCACGCCGGGTGGAAGGCCGCCTCGACCATGACGCGGCGCCCAAGCACATCGGCGTCATCCTGGACGGGAACCGGCGCTGGGCGAAGGCCTCGGGGAGTTCCACGGAGCAGGGCCATCAGGCCGGAGCCGACAAGATCTCCGAGATGCTGGGCTGGTGCACCGAGACGGACGTCGAGGTCGTCACCCTGTGGATGCTGTCCACGGACAACCTGGACCGGCCTGAGGTCGAGCTCCGCCCGCTGCTCAACATCATCGAGAACACCGTACGGGGCCTCGCCGCGGACGGCCGCTGGCGCGTCCACCACGTCGGCAACCTCGACATCCTGCCCGCGCGGACCCAGACCGTGCTGAAGGAGGCCGAGCAGGCCACGCACGACGTCGGCGGAATACTCGTCAACGTCGCCGTCGGCTACGGCGGCCGCCAGGAGATCGCCGACGCGGTCCGCTCGCTGCTGCTGGAGCACGCGCAGAAGGGCACCTCCTTCGAGGAGCTCGCCGAGATCCTGGACATCGACCACATCGCGGAGCACCTCTACACGCGCGGCCAGCCCGACCCGGACCTCGTGATCCGCACCAGCGGCGAGCAGCGGCTGTCCGGATTCATGCTGTGGCAGAGCGCGCACTCCGAGTACTACTTCTGCGAGGTCTTCTGGCCGGCCTTCCGCAAGGTCGACTTCCTGCGGGCCCTGCGCGACTACGCGGCCCGCCACCGGCGCTACGGCACCTGACCCGCCCGTATTCACCCGGGGTGGTCTCTCGCGCCCCTTCGGTCACCACCGCATCCTGCCTCCCAAGCCTTCACCTGGGATTCACCGAGCGTCAGTCATATGCCATGGCATGGCCTGGCCTGATCGGGGAATACCACTTTCAGGTCGATGCCCGATCCACGGGTGTCGAGTCTCAGCGGACGGCATGGGGCCGTCCGCCCGGGAGGCCCTTTGCACCAGGACGCACGTGCGGTTCGCACGGACGGAGTGGAGGGCCGGGAATCGGCCCTGGCATGGGTGCCGATGACCGGTCCGGTCTTCATGGCCCGACCTCTTCCGAGGGGGTACGTCCTTCCGTGGTGACCAGCACAAAGCGCCGCCTGCCCGACAGGCGGACCTACGTCCTCGACACCAGCGTCCTGCTGGCAGACCCCAACGCGATCTCCCGCTTCGACGAGCACGAGGTCGTGCTCCCGATCGTGGTGATCACCGAGCTGGAGGCAAAGAGGCACCATCCCGAACTCGGCTACTTCGCGCGCCAGGCCCTGCGCCTGCTCGACGACTTCCGGGTCCGGTACGGACGCCTCGACGCCCCCATCCCACTGGGCGATCTGGGCGGCACCCTGCGCGTCGAGCTCAACCACTCCGACCCGGGTGTCCTGCCCGCCGGCTTCCGACTGGGGGACAACGACTCGCGGATCCTCGCGGTCGCCCGCAATCTCCAAGCCGAGGGCTACGACGTCACGGTGGTCTCGAAGGATCTCCCACTGCGCATCAAGGCCTCCTCCGTGGGGCTGATCGCGGAGGAGTACCGCGCGGAGCTCGCGATCACCGATGCCGGCTGGACCGGCATGAGCGAGCTCGCCCTGTCCGGCGAGCAGGTGGACCTCCTCTACTCCGAGGAGCGCCTGTACGTCCCGGAGGCGGCCGAACTCCCCGTGCACACCGGGCTGGTCCTCCAGTCCGAGCGGGGCAAGGCGCTGGGCCGCGTGACGGCCGACGGCAACGTGAAGCTCGTACGGGGCGACCGCGAGGCCTTCGGGCTGCACGGCCGCAGCGCCGAGCAGCGCATCGCCCTCGACCTCCTGCTCGACCCCGAGATCGGGATCATCTCGATGGGAGGCCGGGCGGGTACCGGAAAGTCGGCGCTGGCCCTCTGCGCGGGCCTGGAGGCGGTGCTGGAGCGGAGGCAGCACCAGAAGGTGATGGTCTTCCGGCCGCTGTACGCGGTGGGCGGGCAGGAGCTCGGCTACCTGCCGGGCGACCAGGGCGAGAAGATGAGCCCCTGGGCGCAGGCCGTCTTCGACACCCTCTCCTCGGTCGCCGGGCGCGAGGTCATCGAAGAGGTGCTGAACCGCGGGATGCTGGAGGTCCTGCCGCTCACGCACATCCGCGGCCGTTCGCTGCACGACGCCTTCGTGATCGTGGACGAGGCGCAGTCGCTGGAACGGAACGTCCTTCTGACCGTTCTGTCCAGGATCGGCGCGAATTCGCGGGTCGTTCTGACCCACGACGTCGCCCAGCGGGACAACCTGCGGGTCGGCCGGTACGACGGAGTCGTCGCCGTCGTCGAGAAGCTGAAGGGTCATCCGCTCTTCGCGCACATCACCCTGACGCGTTCGGAACGGTCCCCGATCGCCGCGCTCGTCACCGAGATGCTGGAGACCCTCTGACCCCGGCAGGGGGCTGAAACGGTCAAAAATCCCATAGCGGGAAAGTGAGTTGGCGCCGCCCGGCAAAGGCCCGAGAGCCTAGCCGGGCGGCGTCGTGCTGCACAGCCCTTTGGCCAAACCAACGGTGCCATGCCAGGTGTGACCTTTCCCACGCAACGCAGAATTGCCCTGCGGTGTCGAGGTCCGGCAGAGTCTGTTTTCCGTCAGGCCCCACATACGGCACTCCTGTATCTCCCGTGAGGTACGCAGCACCACACAACTCCACAGCCGATTGCCGTATGCCGCCCGGAGTTTCACGCGGCAGCCTCCGCAAGGAGCCGCTGTCCACGGGCCCGCGTCTCCAGTGACCCCAGAACCACGGAGGCCAGTGTCGAGGGGCACTCTTGCGCCCGCTCGGTCACTGCGGACGCTGCTGGAAGGACACCGTGTGAGCCGGATCTCGGTTCGGGGCTTCGCAGTGGCTTCGGCCACCGCGGTCACCACCGTCGGCGCAGTCGTGGGCGTTGCCACCGGCGACCCCACCTCGAACGATCTCGAGACGACCGCGTCCGGGGCGACCCTCCTCACTGACATCCCGGTCGGCGACCAGGCCCAGGTCCAGACCGCGTCCCTGACGCAGCAGGCCGACACCATCGCCCACGCCGCCGACGCCGACGCCAAGCGCTCGGCCGAGGAGGCCGCCCGCCTCCAGGCCGCCGAGGACGCCAAGTCCAAGAAGGCCGAGGCGCAGAAGGCCGCGGACGAGAAGGCCAAGAAGGAACGCGAGGCGAAGGAGGTGGCCAGCCGCTCCGCCGCCCGCGACGCCGGAGACTTCGCCGTCCAGAGCTCCTACACGGTCGCCCAGGTCAAGGCCATCGCCCAGCAGATGGTCCCGGCCGGCCAGTTCCAGTGCTTCTCGAACATCATCAACCAGGAATCCACCTGGAACTACCTCGCCGTGAACAAGTCCTCGGGCGCGTACGGCCTGGTCCAGGCGCTCCCGGGTTCGAAGATGGCCTCGGCCGGTGCCGACTGGCGCACCAACCCCGCCACGCAGATCAAGTGGGGCCTGAACTACATGGAAGACCGGTACGGCAGCCCGTGCGGAGCCTGGAGCTTCCACCAGGCCAACGGCTGGTACTAGGCGACACCGCCGCACCCGCTCGACCCCGGAGAGCCCCGCACCGTCCGACGGTGCGGGGCTCTCCGCGTGTACGGTCTTTCGAGGCGTGATCAGTGGGGCGGGGGGAAGGGATCGACATGGCGAAGAGGGAAGGCTGGCTCGGCCGGCTCGGGAGCAGGCTGAACCGGATGGAGGCGCGGCTCGACGAGCGGCGCGCCGAAGTCGAGGCCGAGTCCAGGGGCGACCTGCCGCACCCGGCCCCCTCCGACCGGGAGCCGGCTCCGGCCGCCGCGGCCGTACCGGGCCCCGCGCCCGCCCCGGCCTACCCCGAGCGCCCCGATCCGGTGAGCGTGGTCCCGTGGGGCATGCGGGTCGCCGCCGAGGTCAGCTGGCGGCTGCTGCTCCTGGCCGGGATGCTCTGGGTGCTGATGAAGGTGATCAGCGAAGTCCGCCTGGTCGTCCTCGCCTTCGCCGCCGCCATGCTGGTCACCGCGCTGCTCCAGCCGTTCGTGGTCCGGCTGCGCAGACTGGGCCTGCCCCGGGGGCTGGCCACCGCCGTCACCGCGATCCTCGGCTTCGTGGTCATCGGACTCGTCGGCTGGTTCGTGGTCTGGCAGGTCATGGAGAACCTCGACGACCTCTCCGACCGGGTCCGCGACGGCATCAACGAACTCAAACTCTGGGCGCTGGACAGTCCGTTCCACGTGACCGAGAAGCAGATCAACGACATCGCGAAGAACCTCAGCGAGACCATCGGCACCAACACCGAGCAGATCACCACGGCGGGCCTGCAGGGCGTGACCGTACTGGTCGAGGTGCTGACGGGCATTCTGCTCGCGATGTTCTCGACGCTCTTCCTGCTCTACGACGGCAAGCGCATCTGGCACTGGACGCTCGCCCTGGTCCCGGCCACCGCCCGGCCCGGCGTGGCGGGAGCCGGTCCGCGTGCCTGGCGCACGCTGACCGCGTACGTACGGGGCACCGTCCTGGTCGCGCTCATCGACGCCATCTTCATCGGCCTGGGCATCTACTTCCTGGACGTGCCGATGGCCGTGCCGCTGGCCGTCTTCATCTTCCTGTTCGCCTTCATCCCGCTGGTCGGCGCGGTGGTCTCCGGGGCGCTCGCGGTGGTCGTGGCGCTGGTGACCCAGGGCGTGTTCAGCGCCCTGATGGTGCTGCTGGTCGTGCTGGCGGTGCAGCAGATCGAGGGGCACGTGCTCCAGCCCTTCATCCTGGGCCGGGCGGTACGGGTGCACCCGCTCGCGGTGGTGCTCTCGGTGGCCGCGGGCGGCCTGATCGCGGGCATCGGGGGAGCGGTGGTCGCCGTACCGCTGGTGGCCGTCACCAACACGGCGGTGGGCTACCTGCGGGCGTACTCGCGCGAGCAGCACCACATGGGGCACGGAGCGGTCGGCCCGGGCCCGCACGGGGCGACGGCCCTCGGCTCGGCGACGCGGGAGGCGGGCAACGGTGATCAGTGAGCCGGAGCTGGACGGGGAGTGGGGGCCGGAGCGGCCGGCCGAGCCGGCCGAGCAGGGCGCCGGGGAGCGGCCGTTACAGCGGCCCGCCGCCCGCCCGTGGCTGTGGGCGCTGGGCGGGGCGGCGCTGGCCTCGGCGGTGTGGGCGGGGGCGCCGGCCGCGCAGGATCGTTTCACCAGTGAGCCGAGGATCTCGTACCGGCACACCGAGGAGCTGTGCGCGCAGACGTAGCTGAAGGCCCTCGCGACCGTGGCCGGGGGTCTGGACGAGCGGCTGGACCGGCACGGGGAGCACCCCGCCCTGGACTGGGCCACCTGCGACTACGGCGGGCAGTGGGACGGCGAGGGGCTCGCCTACTACGGCCTCGTGGAGATCGAGCAGCACAAGAAGACCGATCCCGCGGCGGAGTTCGGGGTTGGCGGGGCGGGCGATCCGTGGATCGGTCCGGAGACCGACGAGCTGCGGCAGGTGCCCGGCCTCGGTGAGCGGGCGCTGCTCCACGGCTACATGTCGGCGTCGCGGCTCGAGGTGCTCGACGGCGGCACCGTGCTCACGCTCACCGTCCAGTGGCACGGCGACGACCCGGGCGGCGGGGGCAAGACGGCCGAGCGGGCCGCGGCCGACGAGGACGCGGTGGCGGCGGCCATGATCGAGGACATGCGGGCGCTGATGGCGGCGCTGAGGAAGGGCTGAACGCGCGGGGCCCCGCGGCCGGGATCGGCAGCGGGGCCCTTTGCTTCGTACGGGTGACTACTCGGCGGCCAGGGCCGCTTCCGCGTCGAGGGTGACCGCGACGGCCTGGATCACCGAGGCGACCTTGAAGGCCTCCTGGACGGTCTCGCGGTCGACGCCGGCCTTGCGCAGGACCTGCTCGTGCGAGTCCAGGCACTGGCCGCAGCCGTTGATCGCGGAGACCGCGAGCGACCACAGCTCGAAGTCGACCTTCTCCACGCCCGGGTTGCCGATGACGTTCATCCGCAGACCCGCGCGCAGCGTGCCGTACTCCGGGTCGGAGAGCAGGTGCCGGGTGCGGTAGAAGACGTTGTTCATCGCCATGATCGCGGCAGCGGACTTGGCCGCGGTGTAGGCCTCGGGCGACAGGTTCGCCTTCGCCTCCGGCTCCAGCTCACGCAGGACGCGCGGGGAGCGGGCGGCGATCGCGCAGGACAGCACGGTGCCCCACAGCTGCTGCTGCGACAGGGTGCTCTGGTTGCCGATGACCGAACCCAGGTTCAGCTTCAGGTCCTTGGCGAAGTCCGGTATGGCGGACTTGAGGGTGTCGAGGGACATCCGTCACTCACCGGCCAGCAGCGCGCCGGCGTCCAGGGTGCCCTCGCCCTTGTTCCAGTTGCAGGGGCACAGCTCGTCGGTCTGCAGGGCGTCGAGGACCCGCAGGACCTCCTTGGGGTTACGGCCCACGGAACCGGCGGTCACCATGGTGAACTGGATCTCGTTGTTCTGGTCGACGATGAAGACCGCGCGCTGGGCGAAGCCGTCCTCGCCCTGGATGCCGCACGCCTGCATGAGCTCGTGCTTCGAGTCGGCCAGCATCGGGAAGGGCAGGTCACGCAGGTCGGCGTGGTCCTTGCGCCAGGCGTGGTGGACGAACTCGGAGTCGCCGGAGACGCCGAGGATCTGGGCGTCGCGGTCCTGGAACTCCTCGTTCAGCTTGCCGAACGCGGCGATCTCGGTCGGGCAGACGAAGGTGAAGTCCTTCGGCCAGAAGAACACCACGCGCCACTTGCCCTCATAGGTCTTGTGGTCGATCTGCGCGAACTCGTTACCGGCCTCGAGCGAGACGCAGGCGGTCAGATCGTAGGTGGGGAACTTGTCACCGACAGTGAGCACGTGCTCTCCTTGCGAACAGGAAAGTGACCCTTTTGGGGGCTTTCCAAAGGGGTTGGACGGATCTCACATGCTGGCACAGCTGCATTGATTACGGAAATAGCTACACTTGAGTCCGGTGATCGGAGGTGCCTATCAGTGGCTGCTGGTAACAGGGGAGCGAAGCAACCCACGCTGGCGCAGTTGCGCGCGTTCGCGGCCGTCGCCGAGCACCTGCACTTCCGGGATGCCGCCGCCGCCATCGGGATGAGCCAGCCGGCGCTGTCCGGGGCGGTGTCCGCCCTGGAGGAGGCGCTCGGGGTGCAGCTGCTGGAGCGGACCACCCGGAAGGTGCTGCTCTCCCCGGCGGGCGAGCGGATCGCGGCCCGGGCGCGGGTGGTGCTCGAGGCGATGGGCGGGCTGCTGGAGGAGGCCGAGGCGGTACGGGCGCCCTTCACCGGGGTGCTGCGGCTCGGGGTGATCCCCACCGTGGCGCCGTACCTGCTGCCGACCGTGCTCGGGCTGTTCCACCGGCGCTACCCGCGGATGGACCTCCAGGTCCACGAGGAGCAGACGGCCTCGCTGCTGGAGGGGCTCTCCGGCGGGCGGCTCGACCTGCTGCTGCTCGCGGTGCCGCTGGGCGTGCCCGGTGTCACCGAACTGCCCGTCTTCGACGAGGATTTCGTGCTGCTGACGCCCCGCGAGCACCCGCTGGCCGGGCGCCGGGACATCCCGCGCGAGGAACTGCGCGGCCTCCAGCTGCTGTTGCTCGACGAGGGGCACTGCCTGCGCGACCAGGCCCTGGACATCTGCCGGGAGGCCGGGCGGCGCGAGGGCGGGGCGGACGTCACCACGACCGCCGCCGGGCTGTCCACGCTGGTCCAGCTGGTCGCCGGAGGGCTCGGCGTGACGCTGCTGCCGCGCACCGCGCTGCGGCTGGAGACCACCCGCAACGAGTACCTCGCCACCGGGTACTTCGCCGAGCCCGCGCCGACCCGCCGGATCGCCCTGGCCATGCGGACGGGGACGGCCCGCCAGGAGGAGTTCCGGGCGGTCGCGGCCGCGCTGCGGGAAGCCGTACGCCCGCTCCCGGTGTGGCCGACCGACTGAACCGGCGGGCCGCCGCGGGGCGGGCGTACGGGGCTGCTCCGTGCGCGGCTACTCCGTGCGCAGGCCGTCCGGGCGCATCAGGCGCAGCAGCAGCGGCAGGCTCAGCGCGGTGACCACCGCCACCACGCCCGCGCCCACACCGGTCATGCCGGCCACCGACAGCCAGTCGATCCGTACCGGTGCCGCGGCCATCCGCGTCAGGACGGCGCCCAGGCCCACCCCGAACACGGCGGCCAGGCCCAGCCCCAGGCCGATCGGCAGGGCGGTCTGCCACAGCACCGACAGGCTCAGCGTGGAGCGCTTGGTGCCGAACGCCACCAGCGCCGACAGCAGCTTCTTGCGTTCGCGCAGCTGCTCCAGCTGGGAGACCAGCAGGCTCGACCCGATGAGGATCAGCACGGCGGTGGCGCCGAAGAACAGCCCGGTGCGGATCGCCGAGTAGTCGCCGTCCCGCTTCGTGGCCCTCAGCGTCATGGCCGTGGACAGCGGGGACGCCTTGAAGACGGCCGTCCGGGCCCGCTCCAGCCCGTCCGGCACCGACTCGTCGGCCTGTACGTAGATCTGGGTCGATCCGAAATCGCCGTACCCCCGGGGGGCCGCCGACGGGGTCACCAGCAGGCCGGAGCGCAGGTTGCCGGTCGGGTCAGGGCGGCTGGCGACCGCGCGGGCGGTGGCGGGCACGGTCCATTCCACGGGCTTGGCCGTGTCGGAGTAGCCCATCACGTTGCCCACGAACAGCTTGTCGCCGGCGGCGGCCGTGCCGCCGTACGGGCCGCGGTGGCCGGTCTCCTCGCCGGTGGCCAGGAAGGCGTCACCGTCCTTGCAGGAGCCCAGCTCGGCGACCTCGCGCAGCGCTTCGCAGCTGCCGATGGTGACCTCGACGGCGTTGCTCTGCTCCGGGACCTCGTGCGAGGCGCTGACGGAGCTCAGCGGCACGGTCTTGACGATGCCCTCGGACCGGGCGACCTGACGGGCCAGCCCGTCCACGTCGGTCGTGGTGCCGTGGTCGATCAGGATCGAGACGGCGGCCCGGGAGGGGTCCTGCCCGGTCTCCTCGGTGTAGTCGCCCTCGACGCCGGCGAACAGCATCTGCAGGGCGATGGCGCCCGCCACCGCCACCGCGATGCCGTTGACGAGCCGGGCGGCGCCACCGCTGTTGACCTGGAGGCGGCGCACGGCCAGCTGCCAGGAGACCGGGCCGCCGGACATCCGGCCGACGACCCGCTCCAGCACCCAGGGCAGCAGGACCGTGATGGCGACCAGGAGCAGCACCACACCGGCGCTGACCTGCCACTGGTTGAAGTTCCCGCTGTCGTTCCCGCGGCCCGTCATCGGTACCAGCAGGCCCAGTCCGGCCAGCGGCAGCAGCAGCCGCCACCAGACGCGGCGCTTGCGCGGCCGGGCCGTCCGTACGACGCCCAGCGGCTCGATCACCACGCCGCGCAGCGCGAACAGGGTGACGGCGACGGCCGCGGCCGGCACCGCGACCGCGACGAGCACGGCCAGCCATGCGCTCGGGTCGAGGTCGGCGGGGAAGAGGCTGCGCCGCTGGAGCTGGAGGCTGCCGACGAGCCGGCGCCCGATCAGGAAGAAGCCGGTGCCCAGCACGAGCCCGGCCAGTGCCCCGGCCAGGGCCTCGCCCGCGGCGATCCGGCGGACCATGTGGCCGTCGGCGCCGACCAGGCGCAGGGCCGCGAGCCGGCGGTCGCGGCGCTCGCCGCCGGAGCGGACGGCGGCGGCGATGAAGACGGCGACCGGCAGCAGCAGGGCGACGAAGGTGAGGACGACCAGCAGCAGCAGGACCGGGCTGAGCCGCTCGGTGGGCTGCCGTTCTCCGAACGCGGCGATGCGCTCGACGCGGTGCGAGGTCTCGGCGGCCGCCGACAGCCGGTCGCTGCCCGCGTAGAAGAGCAGGTCGCCGGGGCCCGTCAGGCCGGCGTCGGCGATCGTCTCGGTGATCCGTCCGTCGAGGCGCTCGCGCAGCAGCCCGCCGTCCGGGGCGGCCAGCAGCTTCTTCAGGGCGGGGGAGACCGCCATCTCGCCGGGGCCGGGGACCTTCCTCAGGCCCGGCGGGACCGGGGCCCGCGGCCCCTCCGCCTGGAGCAGCCGGCCCTCGATGTCCTTGCCGTGGTACGTCTGGTTGGCGCGCGCGGTCAGCAGGGTGTTCGGCGCGGCCTGCTCCGCGGAGGAGGTGATCGTGCTGCGGGCGTAGCCGCGCTCGGCGCGGGCGGCGAGCGCGCCGGGGACCGCGGTGCTGATGAGCAGCAGTGCGACGCCGAGGCCGACGCCTATGCCGGTGAACAGGGTGCGGGTCCAGCCCTCGCGGCCGCCGGCGAAGGCGAAGCGGGCGCCCATGCCGAGATCGCGGGACCAGGTCTGGAGCTTGCTCATACGAGGCGCTCCATGTCGCGGGACTTGCCGTCGCGTACGACGATCTCGCGGTCGGAGTAGGCGGCCACCCGGGTCTCGTGCGTGACGAGGACGACGGCGGCGTTGGCGGACCGGGCGGCCTCGGTGAGCAGCTGCATGACCAGCTCGCCGTTGAGGGAGTCGAGGGCGCCGGTGGGCTCGTCCGCGAAGATCACCCGGGGCTGGGTGACCAGAGCGCGGGCGACCGCCACGCGCTGGCCCTGGCCGCCGGAGACCTCGCCGGGCCGCTTGGAGGCCAGGTCTTCCACCTGGAGGCGCTCCATCCAGTGCAGCGCCGTCCGCTCGGCCTCCTTGCGCTTGACCCCGGTCAGGCGCAGCGGGAGGGCGACGTTCTCGACGCAGGTCAGCTCCGGTACGAGCTGCCCGAACTGGAAGACGAAGCCGAACTCGCCGCGGCGCAGGGCGCTGCGCTCGGCGTCGTTCATGGCGGACAGCTCGCGGCCGGCGTAGGTGATGGTGCCGGAGTCGGGCGGGACGATCCCGGCGAGGCAGTGCAGCAGGGTGGACTTGCCGGAGCCGGAGGGGCCCATGACGGCGACGACCTCGCCGGGGTGGATGGAGAACTCGGCGCCGTCGAGGGCCCGGGTGGGTCCGTACTCCTTGCGGAGGCCGGTGGCGCTGAGCAGGGAACCGGCCGGGGTCATCGGCGTACCTCCCGGGCGAGCTGGTCGAGCCGGGCGGCGGTGAGCTCCAGCCACCGCAGGTCCGCCTCCAGGTGGAACAGGGCGTGGTCGCAGACCAGTTGGTCGGCGAGGTCGCCCTTGCGCTTGCGCTGGGTCAGGATGCGCATGAGGCGCAGGTGCTCGGCGCGCTGGGTGTCCAGCAGCTCGGCCGCGCTGCGGCCGGTGAGCAGCGCGAGGACGACCTTGGTGTACAGGGTCGAGTGGAGGTACGGCTCGGGCTTCTCGGGCTGGGAGAGCCAGGTCTCGACGTCGGTGATGCCGGCGTCGGTGATCGCGTACCGCTTGCGGTCGGGACCGCCGCCGCTCTCTATCCCGTCGACCTCGACGAGGCCGTTCTTCAGGAGCCGGGACATGGTCGAGTAGACCTGCCCGTAGGCGAGGGGGCGGTCGTGGCCGAACTTCTCGTCGAAGGCCCGCTTGAGGTCGTAGCCGTGGCGGGGGCCGGCCTCCAGGAGGCCGAGCAGGGTGTGACCGATGGACATGCCGGTGACTCTACACGGGGTGTATACGCTCGATGTATACCCCCGGTGTAGAGAGGACTTTCGTCCTGCCGGGCGGGCCGTGCACCGGGACTTTCGCCCCGCACCCCGCACCCCGCACCCCGGGTCCGGGGCGCGGGGCCCGGACCCCGGGTGCCGGTGGCCGGCCGCCGGGTTCCGCCCGTCAGTCGGCGGACTTCGGGGGCCGGCCGCGTCGGGGGATGGGGCCCGGGCCGGAGGGGAGGCGGCCCGACTCCGCGAGCGCCCGGCGCAGCAGGAACTCGATCTGGGCGTTGGCGCTGCGCAGTTCCTCCCCGGCCCAGCGGGCGAGCGCGTCGTACACGAGCGGGTCGAGCCGCAGCAGCACCTGCTTGCGCGGCTGCCGGGCCGCCCGGCCCCCCTCCTCGGGCGGGGTCACTGGTAGAGGGTGCCCGCGTTGACCACGGGCTGGGCCGCGCGGTCCCCGCAGAGCACCACCATCAGGTTCGAGACCATCGCGGCCTTGCGCTCCGGGTCCAGGTCCACGATGTCCTCCTCGGCCAGGCGGTTCAGGGCCAGCTCGACCATGCCCACCGCGCCCTCCACGATCTGCTTGCGGGCCGCGACGACCGCGCCCGCCTGCTGGCGCTGGAGCATCGCGGAGGCGATCTCCGGGGCGTACGCGAGGTGCGTGAAGCGGGACTCGATGATGGACACCCCGGCCGCGTCGACCCGGGCGTGCAGTTCGACGGCCAGCTTCTCGGTGATCTCCTCGGCGTTCCCGCGCAGCGAGAGGCCGCCCTCCTCGTGCGCGTCGTACGGGTACTCGATCGCGATGTGCCGGACGGCCGCCTCGGTCTGGGTCTCGACGAACTCGGTGAAGTCCTCGACCTCGAAGGTGGCCCGCGCCGTGTCCTCGACCCGCCACACCACGACCGCGGCCAGCTCGATGGGGTTGCCGTAGGCGTCGTTGACCTTCAGGACGGCCGTCTCGTGGTTGCGCACGCGGGTGGAGATCGTCTCGCGGGAGGTCAGCGGGTTGACCCAGCGCAGGCCGTCCGTGCGGATCGTGCCCCGGTAGCGGCCGAACAGCTGGACCACCCGGGCCTCGCCCGGCGCGATCGTGTTGAGTCCGCTCATCGCGATGAGCGAGGCGAGCGCCAGCAGGACGCCGGCCGCGATCAGCGCGATCTTCGCGGCGAGGGCCGTCAGGACCGCGCCGGCGACGATCAGGCCCGCCGCGGCCGCAACACCGGCCAGTCCGAGCAGCAGCGCCAGGCCGCCGCCCACGCTCCGCGCCGTGAATTCCCGTACGCCCAGTGGAGTGGAGACGCCGTTCGTCATCGTTTGCCCCGTTTCTCTTCGTCGCAGCCGGTCGAGCCGCTTATCAAAGTGATATCACTTTTTTCCCCTACGGCAACCCTTCGGGCATCGTGTGCGTCGGTTCCTGTGATGTGGGTGCTGATTCTCACGTCCGAATTGACCGATATTGGCCACAGTTGATCAACCTTTGTCACGGCCTGCGGTGTTAGCTTTCTGAGCTGACGTCGGGGGGTATATCGAGCGGAGCGGGAGCGATGGGCCGAGCAGAAGCGCGTAAGGCGCAGCAGCAGCGCGGTGCGCGGCGGGCGCCGAGCGGACGTGCCAAGGGCGCCAAGGGCAAGGGCGGCGCCGGCAAACGCACCGGCATACGTCGCTTCTTCACCTGGAAGAAGGTCGTCGGGACCTTCTTCGGGATGGTGCTGCTCGGCATGGCCGCCCTCATCGGCCTCTACTTCTACGTCGACGTGCCCAACCCCAATGAGCAGGCGACGCAGCAGAGCAACGTCTACAAGTGGGCCGACGGCGCGACCATGGCCAGCACGGGCAAGGTCAACCGCGAGATCGTCGACATCGACAAGGTCCCGAAGGACGTCCAGGCGGCGTTCATCGCCATCGAGAACAAGTCCTTCTACGAGGACCGGGGCATCGACTTCAAGGGCCTGGCCCGCGGCCTGTGGAACACGGTGACCGGCCGGGGCAAGGCCGGCGGTTCGACGATCACCCAGCAGTACGTCAAGAACCACTACCTGACCCAGGAGCAGACGCCGACCCGCAAGATGAAGGAGATGGTGATCTCCCTCAAGGTCGACCAGCAGATGGAGAAGCCCCAGATCCTCGCGGGCTACCTGAACACCAGCTACTTCGGCCGCGGCGCGTACGGCATCCAGGCCGCCTCCCAGGCCTACTACGGGGTCGACGCCTCGCAGCTGAACCTGGCGCAGGGCACCTACCTCGCCGCCCTGCTCCAGGCCCCGAGCCAGTACGACTGGGCGGTGGCCGGCCCCAACGCCCAGCAGCTGGTCATGACCCGGTTCAACGGCACGCTCGCCAACATGGTCGACATGGGTGAGCTGGACGAGGCCAAGAAGGCCGAGGTCAAGTTCCAGGAGCCGATCAAGCCGAAGCCCCGCGCCGGCATGGACGGCCAGAAGGGCTACCTGGTCGAGGCGGCCGACGCCGAGCTCGTCCGGGGCGGTGTGCTGACCAAGAAGCAGATCGACGCCGGCGGCTGGACGATCACGCTCAACATCAACCCGAAGAACCAGGCCGCGCTGGAGAAGGCCGTCCAGGACGAGCTGGAGTCCAAGCTCGACCGCAAGGGCGACGCGCAGGACAAGGTCGTCCAGGCCGGCGTCACCTCGGTGGACCCCAAGACCGGCGCGATCGTCGCCATGTACGGCGGTACGGGCCTGCAGGAGAAGTACGCGAGCAACGCCCTGCGCGACGACTTCCAGCCCGGCTCGACCTTCAAGCCCATCGTGCTCGCCTCCGCCCTGCAGAACAACGCGACCACGCAGGACGGCAAGCCGATCACCCCGAACGCGATCTACGACGGCACCAGCAAGCGCCCGGTCGTCGGCAGCAAGATCCCGTTCAACCCGCAGAACCAGGACAACAAGGACTACGGCAAGGAAATCACCGTCCAGTCCGCGACGAACTCCTCGGTCAACTCCGTCTACGCGCAGATGATCGTGGACGTCGGCCCGCCGGCCGTGAAGAAGACGGCCCTGGCCCTCGGCATGAAGGACCGCAAGGGCTGGCCCGAGGACAAGCCGGCCATGTCGCTCGGCACCATGAGCACCAACACCGTGGAGATGGCGGGCGTCTACGCGACCCTCGACAACCACGGCAAGAAGATCACGCCGACGATCGTCAAGTCCGCCGAGCACAAGGACCTGGAGTACGAGCCGGCCGAGCCCGCCATCGGAGCGCAGGCCATCAGCCGCCAGACCGCCGACACCGTCACCAAGGTGCTCACCGGCGTGGTCAGCGAAGGCTCCGGCAAGGCCGTCAGGAGCAGCGCCTACGAGGCCGCCGGCAAGACCGGTACCACCGAGTCCAACGTGGCCGGCTGGTTCACCGGCTACACCCCCGAACTGGTCACCGTCGTCGCGCTGTTCGGCGAGGACCCGGTTACCCACGGCCAGGTCACCCTCGCCGGCGCCGGCGGCCGCGACCGGGTGGGCGGCTCCAGCTTCCCCGCCGAGATCTGGAAGGCGTACACGGAGGCCGCGCTCAAGGGCGTGGACACGGACAAGTTCGACATCTCCGAGGCGGAGATGGGTGCCTCGCAGGCCCCGTCGCGCAGCCCCTCCCCGACGCCTTCGCACAGCCCCTCCGCCCAGCCGTCGACGTCCCCGACGCCATCGACGTCCCCGACGCCGTCGACGTCCCCGACGCCGAGCACCACCCCGACCAAGTCGCCCACTCCGACGAAGTCCCCGACGCCGACGGCGACCAACACCGGCGGCCAGAAGCCGCCGGACCCGCCGCTGTTCCCGCAGGTGGGCGGTCGCTGACCGACCCCTCCGACACCGACCGGCATCACCCCCGGCAACGCCACTGCCCCGCAGCCTTCAGGCTGCGGGGCAGTGGCGTTGCCGGTGCCGTCGGGGCTCAGCGCCGTCCGTGACCCGGCGGCAGCGCCAGCTCGAACCAGACCACCTTGCCGCTGCTGAGCCGGGTGGCGCCCCAGCGACGGGCCATCCGGTTCACCAGGAACAGGCCGCGGCCGCCCTCGTCGGTGTCCCGGGCCCGGCGCTGGCGCGGCAGCTGCGGGGAGTCGTCGCCGACCTCGCAGCGCAGTACGTCCGTACGCAGCAGGCGCAGGGTGACGGGCCGTTCCGCGTACCGCACGGCATTGGTGACCACCTCGCTGACGAGCAGCTCCAGGGAGTCCTGGAGCTCCTCCAGGCCCCACCGGGTCAGGGCGCGCCGGGCGAACCGGCGGGCGCGGCCCGGAGCGGTCTCCTCCGGGTCCAGGAACCAGTACGCGACGTCACTGGGCGCGATCCCGTCGAACCGGGCCGCGAGCAGCGCGATGTCGTCGTCCCGGTCGCCCGGGCCGAGCATGTCGAGCACGTCGTCGCACAGGGCTTCCAGCGGCGGCGGGTGGTCCAGGCCGGTCAGCTGGGCGGTGGTCGCCAGGCGCTCGCGGAGCTGCTCGATGCCGGTCCACACGTCCCGCAGCCTCGACTCCACCAGCCCGTCGGTATACAGCAGCAGGGTGGCCCCGGCGGGCGCGTCCAGCTCCACCGCCTCGAAGTCCACGCCGCCGACGCCGATGGGGGCGCCCGGGGGTACCCGGAGCACCTCGGCCCGGCCGCCCAGGTGCAGCAGCACCGGCGGCGGGTGGCCGGCGTTGGCGATGGTGATCCGGTGCGAGACGGGGTCGTAGACCGCGTACAGGCAGGTGGCCATGCGGTCGGAGCCCAGGCGCTGGGCCTGCTCGTCCAGGTGGTGCAGGACCTCGGCGGGCGGCAGGTCCAGCTGCGCCAGGGTCTGCGCGGTGGTGCGGAGCTGGCCCATGATCGCCGCGGAGGTCATGGAGTGCCCCATGACGTCGCCGACGACGAGCGCGACCCGGCTGCCGGGCAGCGGTATGGCGTCGTACCAGTCGCCGCCGACGCGCGCCGTCTCGGCGGCGGGCAGGTAGCGCGAGGCGAGCCGGACCCCGGTGGGCTGGGGCAGGCTGTCGGGCAGCATGGTGCGCTGGAGCTCGTCGGCGATGTACGCCTCGCGGCCGTACAGGACCGCCTTGTCGATGCCGAGCGCGGTGTGGGTGGCCAGCTGAGCGGCGACCAGGAGGTCGTTCTGCTCGAACGCGGGCCGCTCGGGGCTGCGCAGGAACACCGCGGCGCCGATCACCCGGCGGCGCCCGCGCAGCGGTGCCAGCACGGCCCGGTTGCCGCGCGGCAGCGGATGGTCCGAGCCCAGCAGCTCGGGCAGCGCGGCCTTGGCGGCCGCGGAGGACCCGAAGACGGGCCGTACGCCGCGCAGCACCTCGGCGAGCGCGCCGCCGGACCGGATCTCGCACAGCTCCGCCGCGGGCAGGTCACCCTGCGGGCCGACCAGCGGCAGCTGGCTGAAGTCGAGCTCGCCGGTGGCCCCCGCGGCCCCGGCGAGGTCCAGGCCCGCGCCGATGGTGCCGCCCGAGGCGGCATCGGTGAGATCGTCGATCGGCCGGAGCCGGTCGGTGCGCCGCAGCCTTAAAACGACCGGGCCGACGGGACGTTCGTCCCCGACCGGCAGCGGGTCGCGCAGGTAGACCAGGATCGCGTCCGAGAACGTCGGCACGGTGGCCCGGCACAGGCCGAGCACGATCTCGTCGAGGTCGATGCCGCGGGCGATCCGCCGGGTGGCGGCGCCGACGAAGCGCAGCCGGTCCCCTTCGCGGCGCGCGACGGTGTCCCCGGTGCCGGTGCCGGTGCCGGTGCCGGTGCCGGTGCCGGTGCCGGCGCCGGCGCCGGCCGGTATGACGGCCCCGCCGCCGCCGTGCCGGTCGCCCCCGACGGGGTGCGGGGATCCCGGGCCGGGACCGGCCTGGCCGCCGGCCGGGCCCTCGGCCGTGTCCCGGGCGGGCAGTGCCTGCGGGCCGTCGGAGGCCGCGTTGCGCGCGGCGCCCGTGTCCCTGGCCCGGGCGGCGCCGCCGTCCCGGGACATCGCGGCGCCCCGGGGCCGGGGGAGACCGGCAGGGCTCCCGCCGGGCTCCGCGCCCGGGCCCTGCGCATGAGTGCGTACGGCCTCGGCTGCGGCGATGGGCGCCTTGCCGTGGCCGGCCTCGTCCGTACCTCCGCCGGAGACGACGGGCTGCGGGCCCTCCTGAGAGGTGGGGTACTCCGTCACGCGTGGCATTCCGTCCGTCTGCGCTCGATGTGCGCTGCACTCAACTCGGTCAGTCGCGGTATACCCGCTCAGCGGCCGGGGCACCATCACCCCGCGATACCGCGTCTCCCCCGTTACCTCTCGCTCTGTGTCGACCTCCGGTCAAATCCCGCGTACGGCACGACACTTGCGCACCGCTCGCGCACACAGGGTCTCATCGCGCCGCCCGCCGCGCGCGGCCTTGCGGAGGACGATCCTACGTTTGGATGCCAGGGGCGCATCAAGGGTCTCATGCGGTCATATGCGCCGGGGTTCGGTCCCAGTCCTCGGGGAGGTCCGGAACCGTCCAGGCCGGATCCGGCCGCCAGTTCTCCCAGCCGTCGCGGAACGGCGCACCCCACTGCCGGATGACCTCGACCGCCGCCCGGCCGGCCTCCCGTACCCGCTCCGCCTCCTGCGGGCCCATCAGCCCGGAGCGCTGCGCCTGGGCGAACTCGTCCTCGTCGCGCCACTTCCAGGTGCGGTCCGGGTAGACGGAGATGTCGAGGAAGTGGTCCACGGAGTCGACCCCGCCGGACCACCGCGAGCGCGGCTCCTCCAAGTTCACGTACCAGCTCTTGAACCGCCAGCCGTGCTCCCAGAACAGCCACACCGACCACGGTTCCCCGGGCCGGGCCAGCTTCAGCACGCCCGCGCCGAACCAGCGCGACCGCGCGGTGGTGCGCGGCACGGTGTAGCGGGTGGCGAGCGGTTCCTCGTGGACGGGGGTGCCGTCGGCGAGGACGGGCTTGACGCACTGCGTGCCGGGGGCCATCCAGACGGCGAGCAGCTCGTCGGTGTCCTGCACCACCGTCACGGGACGGCAGATGTGCACCTGCCCCTTGAGCCCCGGGGCGTGGTCGCGGTAGCGCCAGAGGATCTGCTCCCCGGGCGCCCAGTGCGTGCCCTGCGCACGCCTGCGCGCGGCGCTGCCCGCAGGCCTGGAGGTACCTGTCATGCGCAGATCTTAGGGCGGGCGCCCCCGCGGATGCTGCGGTGCAGGTCACCGTGGGGGCGGGGGACGGTAAACGACCGGATCCGGACCCTGCCGCGGGCGTCGCTCAGGGGTGCGTCATGCGCAGCACGTCCAGCGCCTCGTCGAGCTGTTCGAGGGTGAGGGCGCCGCGGTCGACGTAGCCGGACTCCAGGACGACCTCCCTGATCGTCTTCCGCTCGGCGAGGGACTTCTTGGCGACCTTGGCCGCTTCCTCGTAGCCGATGTACCGGTTCAGCGGGGTCACCACGGAGGGGGAGGACTCGGCGTACTCCCTGGCCCGCCCGGCATTGGCGGTGATCCCGCCCACCGTGCGGTCGGCCAGCAGACGGCTCGCGTTGGCGAGCAGCCGGACCGATTCGAGGAGGTTGCGGGCCATCACCGGGAGCATCACATTGAGCTCGAAGTTGCCGGCCGCGCCCGCCACCGCGACGGTGGCGTCGTTGCCCATCACCTGTGCGGCGACCATCAGGACGGCCTCCGGGACGACCGGATTGACCTTCCCGGGCATGATCGAGGATCCCGGTTGCAGATCCGGGAGGTTGATTTCGGCCAATCCGGTGCGCGGGCCGGAGGCCATCCAGCGCAGATCGTTGCAGATCTTGGTGAGCGAGACGGCGACCGTACGGAGCATCCCCGAGGTCTCCACCAGCGCGTCCCGCGCCCCCTGGGCCTCGAAGTGGTCGCGGGCCTCGGTGAGCGGCAGCCCGGTGCCGGCGGCCACCTCGGCGATCACGGCGGCGGAGAACCCGGGCGGGGTGTTGATCCCGGTGCCGACCGCGGTGCCGCCCAGCGGCAGCTCGGCCAGCCGCGGCAGGGCCGCGCGCAGCCGTTCGACGCCGTAGCGGACCTGGGCGGCGTACCCGCCGAACTCCTGGCCCAGGGTGACCGGCGTGGCGTCCATCAGGTGCGTCCGCCCGGCCTTGACGACCTGCGCGAACTCGGCGGCCTTGCGTTCCAGGGCGGCGGCGAGGTGCTCCAGGGCCGGGATCAGGTCGCGGGTGACGGCGGCGGTGGCGGCGATGTGGATGGACGAGGGGAAGACGTCGTTGGAGCTCTGCGAGGCGTTGACGTGGTCGTTGGGGTGGACCTCCCGGCCCAGCCGCTCGGTGGCCAGGGTGGCGATCACCTCGTTGGCGTTCATGTTGGACGAGGTGCCCGAGCCGGTCTGGAAGACGTCGATGGGGAAGTGGTCGTCCCAGCGGCCCTCGGCGACCTCCTCGGCGGCGGACCGGATCGCCTCGGCGATGTCCCGGTCGACGACGCCGAGGCGCGCGTTGACCACGGCGGCCGCGGCCTTGACGCGGGCGAGCGCCTCGATGTGGGCGGACTCGAGCCGCTGTCCCGAGATGGGGAAGTTCTCCACCGCGCGCTGGGTCTGAGCACGCCATTTGGCATGGGCGGGCACCCGTACGCCGCCCATGGAGTCGTGCTCGGTCCGGAACTCCTGGGCCTGCTGCTGATCGGTCATTTTCGTGGCCTCCTCAAAAAGTTGAGCAATTGTCTTGTTCGAAGTGTTCCCAACTCCCCTACCGGCCAGTAAATACCGGGGGTAACACCGGTACTCGGGGAGGCGTTCATGACACGTGCACACAGGAAACCCAGGCTCAGATCTACCGTCGCCGCGATCGCGGCGGCCGCGGCCGCCCTCGGGGGCGTCACCGCCATCACCCCCACGGCCCACGCGGCGGTGCCCGCGGCAGCGGCGGCAGGGGCGGTGACCCCCCTCTCGCCCGAGCTGGAGGCGATCCGCGCCGCCGAAGCCGTCAGGATCTACGGCGACGCCGCCGTGCGCCCGCTCGCCGAGCGCAAGACCGGCCTGATCTCGCTGGGCGACAGCGAGATCTCGGGCGAGGGCGTCGGCAACTACGACCCCGCGACCAACACGCCGGACAACCAGTGCCACCGCTCGCCCGACGCGGCGATCCACCGCACCGGCATCCCGGCCGACCTCACCTTCAACGTCGCCTGCTCCGGCGGGTACACCGGCAACATCAGGATCGGCGGCAGCAAGCAGTACGCCGACGAGCTGGTCCAGAGCGACAGCCTCGCCATCAAGGCCCGCAATACGAAGATCAAGATGGTGCTGCTGGTCGCCGGGGCCAACGACGACCTGCAGTTCGGCCCGGTCATGACCGACTGCGTCACCCGCTGGGTGCTCAGCCAGGGCACCTGCGAGCCCAAGTACGCCCCCGGCTGGCAGGCCCGCGTCGACGGCCTGAAGCCCAAGGTCGAGGCCACCGTCGCCGACCTGAAGACCGTCATGCGCGACGCCGGCTACGCCGACTCCGACTACAAGCTCGTCGTCATGGGCTACCCCAGCCCCATCGGCCCCGACTTCCACGACAACCCGAACTTCCCCGGCAAGCTGCCCGGCGGCTGCGCCGGCTACGACTCCGACGCCACCTGGGGCCGCAACCACGCCGTACCCGCCTTCGAGAAGGGCATGCGCGCCGCGGCCCTCGCCTCCGGCGCCACCTACCTCGACAACTCGCGGCTCTTCCACGGGCACGAGGTGTGCATGGAGGACACCTGGGCCCGCGGCCTCTACCTGGACCTCGGCGACCACTTCCCGTGGGACGAGAACACCGCCCGCCAGTCCTTCCACCCCAACTACCGGGGCCACGGCGCGTTCGCGTCCTGCCTGACCCAGCTCTACGGCTCCGGTCTGCGGGAGGCCTCCTGCGCCGACCCCGCGAGCACCGGCACCCCCGTCCTCCAAGCCGGGTCCTGGGACGACAAGTTCAAGCCCCTGAGGAACGAGGCGACCGGCACCTGCCTCGACTCCAACGGCGGCTCCAGCGCCAATGAGACGGCGGTCCTGGGCTGGGACTGCCACGGCGGCCGCAACCAGGGCTGGTGGTACGACTCCGTCCGCAAGTCCGTCCACATCGAACTCACCCAGGACCGCTGCCTCGACGCCCCCGGCGCCCACTACGGCCCCGGCACCGGCCTGATCATCTGGAACTGCCACGGCGGCGCGAACCAGCAGTTCGTCCGCGACGGGGCCACCCTGCGCCCCGCGGCCTCCCCGGGCATGTGCCTGACGGTCGCCGCCGCCCGCGAGCCGCTGCGCCTGCAGACCTGCAACGGCTCGGCGAACCAGCGCTTCGCGTAACCCCGCCCCGATCCGCCCCTGCGACCCCCCACGCCCGGCCGGCGCACCCCGGCCGGGTGTCACATGTCGCGCAGCAGCTTGCGCACGTCCCGCGGCCGGTTGGTGATGATCGTGTCGACCCCGAGCCGCACGCACAGCTCGACGTCCTCCGCCTCGTCCACGGTCCACACCCGCACGGCCAGCCCTTTGGCCTTCAGCCGGGCCACCAGCCCCGGGTCCCGCCGCACCAGATCGATGCCGGGGCCCGCGTGGGTCGCGTACGGGGGCCGCACCGGGCGGACCGCGCGCTCGATCAGGAACACGGTGGGCAGGCCGGGCGCGAGCCGGTGCATCCGGGTCAGCGCGGTCCGGGAGAAGCTCATCACCTCGACGCGGCCACCGGCCCCGTCGGCCAGCCCGTACTCCCGGAGCATCCGCACCAGCTCGGCCTCCAGACGCCCGCCCGCGCGCGTCGGGTGCTTGGTCTCGACCGCGAGCCCGACCGGCCGCGGCGCGGCCAGCGCCTCCCGCAGCAGGTCCTCGAAGAGCAGCACCCGGGCCCCGGCGTGCTCGGCCCCCTTCCACGCCCCGAAATCGAGCGCGCGCAGCTCCTCGTAGGTCATCCCGGAGACGACCCCCCGCCCGTCGGAGGTCCGCTCGACCCGGCGGTCGTGCACGCACACCAGCTTGTGGTCGGAGGTGAGCCGCACATCGCACTCGAGCGCGTCGGCCCCGTCCTCGATCGCCTGCCGGTAGGCGGCCATGGTGTGCTCGGGGTGCTCGTGGGAGGCCCCGCGATGGGCGACCACGCGCACGGCCCGCTCGGTGCGGAGCTGCTTCTGCGTCATGCCCCGGACGTTATCCGGATGCGCGGTACGCCCCGGTACCGCATCCTGCCCGGATGGCCGAACAGCAGGTGTACGCGACCTTTCACTGCGAGCCGTGCGGGGAGTGCGTCCGGGAGGACGGGTACCGGGCCACCCCCGTTGAGGCCCGGTACCTGTCGGGTCCGACGCCTTCCGCTACCGCTTCGGTTGCGGGGCGAGGGGAGCCGGGGTGACCCGGTAGCCGTCCTTGGTCACCTCCGTGAAGGGGGCCGGGGCCATGCAGGTGCCCACCGTGCCCTCGGCGACCGTGCCGTCCGGCTTCACGTCGACGTTGGCGACGGCCCAGGAGAACCCGACGCGGTCAGGCTCGCCGTGTCGGCCGTCCTGGACGCTGATGCCGATCCGCCTGCCCTCCCAGCCCACGTTCGAGGACTTCACCACGGCGGTGAGCGTGGCGGTCCGGCCGCCCGTGACCAGGCAGTCCACCTCCGCCTCGGCCGTCGCGGTGAAGCCGGTCGCCGTGTAGCGGTGGGAGACGGTCACCCGGCCCCGCGCGTCCGTCGGCAGGCCCTGCTCGCCTCCCGGGGCGGGGAACGGCCTGGTCCACGGGGTCGATTCGGCGTCGACGGTGAAGCGGATGTCGTCCTCGGCGGCGTACGGGAAGAGGATCGTGCCGCTCCCGTGGACGGAGGCGGCCTTCGGGCCGGCCGGCGCGGCCGGGGCGGGGGCCGCCGCGACCAGCGTGGCCACGAGGGCGGCGGCGGTTCCGGAGAGGACGAGGGCGCGGGTGCGGCTGCGGTTGCGGCTGCGGGGGCAGTTGCGGTTCTCCATGGCGAACTCCCGTGTTCCGAGGGCTGTTTGGCTACGGGAACAGCCTCGCCGGGGGTCCGTCGGTGATCCATCTGCCGATCGGCGGACACACACGAGAGCCCCTCCCCCGAACGGGGGAGGGGCCCTCGCCCCGCCTGCCTACAGACCCGGGCCGCGCACCGGGATGCTGGTGAACGTCGGCTGCTCAGGTTCACGCGAGGTGAAGAAGTCGTTGCCCTTGTCGTCGACCACGATGAAGGCCGGGAAGTCCTCGACCTCGATCTTCCAGACCGCCTCCATGCCGAGCTCCTCGTACTCCAGGACCTCGACCTTCTTGATGCAGTCCTGCGCCAGCCGCGCCGCCGGGCCGCCGATCGAGCCCAGGTAGAAGCCGCCGTGCGCGCCGCACGCGTCCGTCACCTGCTGCGAGCGGTTGCCCTTGGCCAGCATGACCTTGGAGCCGCCCGCGGCCTGGAACTGCTCGACGTAGGAGTCCATGCGGCCGGCCGTGGTCGGGCCGAAGGAGCCCGAGGCGTAGCCCTCGGGGGTCTTCGCCGGGCCGGCGTAGTAGACCGGGTGGTCCTTCAGGTACTGAGGCATCGGAGCGCCCGAGTCCAGCAGCTCCTTGATCTTGGCGTGCGCGATGTCGCGGGCCACGACCAGCGGGCCGGTCAGGGACAGGCGGGTCTTGACCGGGTACTTGGTCAGCGTCGCCAGGATCTCGTCCATCGGCTGGTTCAGGTCGATCGAGACGACGTCCGAGGCCTCGTCGAGGTGCGAGTCCGTGGTGTCGGGGAGGAAGCGCGCCGGGTCCGTCTCCAGCTGCTCCAGGAACACGCCCTCCGCGGTGATCTTCGCGGTCGCCTGGCGGTCCGCCGAGCAGGACACGGCGATGGCCACGGGCAGCGACGCGCCGTGGCGCGGGAGGCGGACGACGCGGACGTCGTGGCAGAAGTACTTGCCGCCGAACTGCGCGCCGATGCCGATCTTCTGCGTGAGCTCGAAGACCTTCTCCTCCAGGCCGAGGTCGCGGAAGCCGTGGCCCGTCGCGGAACCCTCGGTCGGCAGCTCGTCCAGGTAGTGCGCCGAGGCGTACTTCGCGGTCTTCAGCGCGTGCTCGGCCGAGGTGCCGCCGACCACGATCGCCAGGTGGTAGGGCGGGCAGGCCGCCGTACCGAGCGAGCGGATCTTCTCCTCCAGGAACTTCATCATGGAGGCCTCGTTGAGGACCGCCTTCGTCTCCTGGTAGAGGAAGGACTTGTTGGCCGAGCCGCCGCCCTTGGCCATGAAGAGGAACTTGTACGCGCCGCCGTCGGTCGCGTACAGCTCGATCTGCGCGGGCAGGTTCGAGCCGGTGTTCTTCTCCTCCCACATGGTGATCGGGGCCATCTGCGAGTAGCGCAGGTTGAGGCGCGTGTAGGCGTCGTAGACGCCGCGCGAGAGGGCCGCCTCGTCGCCGCCCTCCGTGAGCACGTTCTGGCCGCGCTTGCCCATGACGATCGCCGTGCCCGTGTCCTGGCACATCGGCAGGACCCCGGCCGCCGCGATGTTCGCGTTCTTGAGGAGGTCGAGCGCGACGAACTTGTCGTTCGACGAGGCCTCCGGGTCGTCGATGATCCGGCGCAGCTGCGCGAGGTGCGCGGGGCGCAGGAAGTGCTGGATGTCGTGGATGGCCTCCTCGGCGAGCTTGCGCAGCGCCTCGGGTTCGACCTTGAGGAACGTACGGCCGTCCGCCTCGAAGGTGGACACGCCCTCGGCGGTCACCAGCCGGTAGGGGGTGGTGTCCTCGCCCAGGGGCAGCAGGTCGGTGTACGCGAACGCCGGGCCGGGGGGGCGGGAGCTAAGGGACATGGGGGGCATTCCTCACTCGGCAGACAGCGCTGACGACCAATTGGCAGCGCAGTCCACCAGCGTAGAACCTCCCGGCGTGCCCGTGTCTGTGAGGTAAGGCTCACTCAGGAGTATCGCGATCTATCGTGTCTCGCTATGCTGGGTCGCGTGGACCTGGAAAAGCAACCCGCCGCCCCCGCCCCCGCGCCGGTTCCCGCCCCCGCGGGGTCCGAACTGCGCGCCTCCGACGCCGACCGGGACCGGATCGCGCAGATCCTCGCCGACGCCCTCGCCGAGGGCCGGCTGACCGCCGAGGAGCACTCCGAGCGCCTGGACTCGCTGTACACCCTCAAGACGGTGGGCGAGCTGGAGGTGCTCGTACGAGACCTCCCCGCGCCGGGCACCGGCCACACCTCCGCCCACGGCGCGTACGAGTACGCCGGCCGCCCCGCGGCCGCGGGCAACGCAGAGACGGTCGTCGCCGTGTGCAGCAGCTCCGCCCGCAAGGGCCGCTGGCGCCCCGGGGCCCTCACCCGTGCGGTCTCGGTCATGGGCGACATCAGCATCGACCTCACCGAGGCGGTCTTCGAGCAGCAGGTCACCGAGATCAACGTGACCTGCGTCCTCGGGAACGTCGAGGTCGTGGTCCCGGAGAACGTCACCCTGCGCGGCTACGGAAGCGGGGTCCTCGGCAACTTCGAGGTGCGCGGCCAGGGTCGCGGGGCGACGGATCCGCAGGCCCCGGTCGTGATCGTCCGCGGCTTCGCCCTGCTGGGCAACATCGAGGCACGGCCCAGGCTCGGCGCCCGGCTCGTCGATCTCGCCGACCGGATGCGCAAGCGGCTGGGCGGCTGAGGCGGCCGGGGCGGCCGGGGCGGCCGGAAAGGGCCCGTCGCGGGGGTCGCGTTTCGGACGAACCCCCGGCGCCCGGTGGCACCCGGTGCATAGGGGCGCGTGCAGCGGGTAGGGACAGGTGCATCGTCTCTCGCTCGCGTACCCGTCGTCAGGAGTAGACCGTGCCGCATCCGCCGCATCAGTCCCTGAAGGTTGCCGTCGTGCCGAAGCCGCGGGTGCCGGCGAGGGCTGAGGACGGTCCATGGCATGCGGAGGCGGTGTGCCGCCGCGACGAGGCGGGCCTGTTCTTCGCGCCCTCCAAGGAGCCCACGGCGGCCCGGCTCTCCCGCGAGGAGGCCGCCAAGCGCGTCTGTGCCCGCTGCCCGGTCATGGTCGCCTGCCGGGAGCACGCGCTGCTCCAGCCCGAGCCGTACGGGGTCTGGGGCGGCCTCACCGCCGCCGAGCGCCGGGTGGTCCTGGCGCGTATGCGGCGCCGCTCGGCCGAGCTGCGCCAGGCCCCGGGGTCGGGGCCGATCGCCGCCGCCGGCTGAACCGGCCTCCTGCCGCGGCTTGCGGGGGACGCGTCGTCCGCGGACAGACGAGAGGGGCGGTCACCGCCGCACACGGTGACCGCCCCTCTCGCGCTGCCGCGCCGGGGACTACTGGGCGCGGTCGAAGTCGATCGCGCTGTACGCGCGCAGCTTCGACAGGCGGTGCGTCGAGTCGATCTGCCGGATCGTGCCCGACTTCGAGCGCATGACCAGCGAGGACGTGGTCGCGGTCTCCGAGCGGTAGTGGACGCCGCGCAGCAGCTCGCCGTCCGTGATGCCGGTGGCGACGAAGAAGACGTTCTCGCCGGACACCAGGTCGTTGGTGTGCAGGACGCGGTCCAGGTCGTGGCCCGCGTCGATGGCCTTCTGGCGCTCGGCCTCGTCCTTCGGCCACAGCTTGCCCTGGATCGTGCCGCCGAGGCACTTTATGGCGCAGGCCGAGATGATGCCCTCGGGCGTGCCGCCGATGCCGAGGAGCAGGTCCACACCGGTGCCCTCGCGCACCGCCATGACCGAGCCCGCGACGTCGCCGTCCGAGATGAACTTGATCCGGGCACCGGTCTCGCGGATCTCCTTGACGATGCCCTCGTGGCGGGGGCGGTCCAGGATGACGACGGTGACGTCCTCGACGGCCATGTTCTTGGCCTTCGCGACGCGGCGGATGTTGACCGACGCGGGGGCGTTGATGTCGACGAAGTCGGCGGCCTCCGGGCCCGTGACCAGCTTGTCCATGTAGAACACCGCGGACGGGTCGAACATGGTGCCGCGGTCGGCGGCGGCCAGCACGGCGATGGCGTTGGGCATGCCCTTGGCGTTCAGGGTGGTGCCGTCGATCGGGTCCACGGCGATGTCGACCTCGGCGCCGGTGCCGTCACCGACCCGCTCGCCGTTGAAGAGCATCGGGGCTTCGTCCTTCTCCCCCTCGCCGATGACGACGACGCCGTTCATCGAGACGGTGGAGATCAGGGTGCGCATCGCGTTGACCGCTGCGGCGTCCGCACCGATCTTGTCGCCGCGTCCGACCCACCGGCCGGCGGCCATGGCGGCGGCCTCGGTGACCCGTACGAGTTCCAGGGCGAGGTTGCGGTCGGGGGCCTCCGGGGAGACTTCGAGCTGGGGCGGCAGGTTGTGCTCGGTCATCGGAGCGCACCTTTCTGTACGGCGACGGCCGGGAAGTGAGGGTGCTGGAACTCTATCGGTACGTCGACATATTGAGCAGGGCGGGTCACGTATGAGCGGAATATCGGTCAGCCGATTGGCCTGAGCGGACGTCTTGCCACCCGGGCGGGCGCGCCGCACGGTCCGGTGGGGCCACCCCGGCGGTGATCGCTCCCGCGCATGCGGGACGATGGTCCCGTGGCAGGTATGAAAGGCAAGCAGACGGTCTGGGACATGGTCCGGTCGCTGGGGGTGATCGGCATCGTGGTCGCGGGGATCTACATCTTCGTCCCGCACGACGAGGACGCCGATCCGACGCGCACGGTCGACTACCGGGTGGAGACGCTCACGGCGCGGCGCGCCGCCCCGTACCCCGTGGCCGCCCCGGTGGGGCTGCCGGCGGAGTGGCGGGCGACCTCGGTGACGTTCCAGCGCAAGGACTCCCACGCCTGGCACCTGGGCTTCCAGGACCCGGACCGGCAGTACGTGTCGGTGGAGCAGTCCGTGGACACCTCCGCCAAGTACATCGGCGCGGTCACCCAGAAGGCGAAGCCCACCGGGCAGACCCAGCAGGTCGGCGACGCGGTGTGGGAGCGCTGGGACGGCGAGAAGTACGACGCCCTGGTGAAGCAGGAGCAGGGCTACGTCACGGTGGTCACCGGGACGGCCTCCTTCGAGCAGCTCGGCACCATGGCCGCCGCGCTGGAGTTCAAGCAGGGCCAGCAGCAGGGCGCGTAACGCCCCGTCCTCCGGCAGGGCGTGGCGTCCCGCCCTCCGGCAGCGGATCCGCGTACGGCAACGGCCGCGCCCCCGGGATCCGGGGGCGCGGCCGTTGCCGTTGCGCGTGTCGTGCGGGGCGGCTCAGACGGTGGTGATGACCTCGTCGAACGCCAGGCGCGGGGAGCGCGGGAACCAGGCGTCCTCGCCCGGCTTGCCGATGTTGACGATCATCAGCGGGGTGTGGTCGGCGTCCAGGAACTCCTTCTGGATGCCGCCGAGGTCGGCGCCGGTCATCGGGCCCGCGGCCAGGCCGGCGGCGCGGACGCCGACGATGAAGTAGGCGGCCTGCAGCGCGGCGTTGAGCAGGGCGGACTGCTCGCGGACCGGGCGCTCGGCGAAGAACATGTCCTTGGCCTGCGGGAAGTGCGGCAGCAGCGCCGGGAGCTCCTCGTGGAACTCGTTGTCCGCGGAGAGGATCGCGACCAGCGGCGCGGCGGCGGTCTTGGCCTGGTTGCCCTCGGCCAGGTGCTTCACGAGGCGCTCGCGGGCCTCGGGGGAGCGGACCAGGGTGATGCGCAGCGGGGTCTGGTTGAAGGCGGTGGGGCCGAACTTCACCAGGTCGTAGATCGCCTGTACCTGCTCCTCGGTGACCGGCTCGTCGGTGAACGAGTTGGCCGTGCGGGCCTCGCGGAACAGCAGGTCCTGCGCGGCGGAGTCAAGAACGAGAGACATCGGAAAGCCTTCTTCCATACGTGGGTGAAGCGATGTCCCCGACTCTACGGCGAAAGTAGGTGAACTTTCAACTAAATCGCGGTGGGGTGATCGGGATCACTCGTCGCCGTCCGCCGCGTCACGCGCCGCGAGCGCCGAGTCCAGCCGGGCCCTGGCCCCCTCCAGCCAGTGCCGGCACACCTTCGCCAGCTCCTCGCCGCGCTCCCAGAGCGCCAGCGAGTCCTCGAGCGAGGTGCCGCCGGCCTCCAGCTTGCGGACGACCTCGATGAGCTCGTCGCGGGCCTGCTCGTACCCCAGCGCCGTCTCGGCCTCTGCCATTCCCTGATCCACCTTATGTGTGTAGTGCAACGACTTGATTGCGGCAGTGTGTCGCCGTTTCCGCCCGGCGGGGGGCTATTCGGGACCGGCGACCCGCACGGAGAACTCCCCCTCCGCGACGCGCGCCCGCAGCGTCTCGCCCTCCGCGACCTCCTCCGGCGTGCGCACCACGTGCCCGTCGGCCCGCTGGAGCACCGCGTACCCCCGCTCCAGCGTCGCCGCCGGCGACAGCGCCACCACCCGGGCGAGGGTGTGCGCGAGCTCCGAGTCCGCCCGGTCCAGCAGATGGCCCAGGGTCCGCCTGCTGCGCCCGAGCAGGGCCTCCAGCTCGTCCTCGCGGGTCTCCACCATCCGCTGCGGGTGGACGAACACCGGCCGGGCCAGCACGTGCGCGAGGCCGCGCTCCTCCCGGTCCAGCAGCCCGCTCACCGCGCGCAGCCCCCGGCCCTGGAGATGGCGCACCCGCTCCAGCTCCTCGCCGACGTCGGGGACCACCTTCTTGGCCGCGTCCGTGGGCGTGGAGGCCCGCAGGTCCGCGACCAGGTCCAGCAGCGGGGAGTCCGGCTCGTGGCCGATCGCCGAGACCACCGGGGTGCGGGCCGCCGCGACCGCCCGTACGACCTCCTCGTCCGAGAAGGGCAGCAGGTCCTCCACGCTGCCGCCGCCCCGCGCCACGATGATCACGTCGACCTCGTCCAGGGCGTCGAGCTCCTTGACCGCCTGGACCACCTGGGGCACCGCGTGCACCCCCTGCACGGCGACGTTGCGCACCTCGAAGCGGACCGCGGGCCAGCGGCGCCGGGCGTTCTCCAGTACGTCCCGCTCGGCCGCCGAGGCCCTGCCCACCACCAGCCCGACCAGCTGCGGCAGGAAGGGCAGCGGCTTCTTGCGGTCCAGTGCGAACAGGCCCTCCGAGGCCAGCGACCGCTTCAGCCGCTCCAGCCGGGCCAGCAGCTCGCCGATGCCGACCGGCCTTATCTCCGTGGCCCGCAGCGACAGCTGCCCGCGCGGGGCGTACCACTCGGGCTTGGCCAGCAGGACGACGCGCGCACCCTCCGACACGACGTCCGCGACCTCGTCGAAGACCTGGCGGAAGCAGGTCACGCTGACCGAGATGTCGTGCGAGGGGTCGCGCAGCGTCAGGAAGACCACCCCCGCCCCCGGCCGCCGCGAGAGCTGCGTGATCTGCCCCTCCACCCACACCTGGCCGAGCCGCTCGATCCAGCCCCCGATGAGCCGGGACACCTGGCCTACCGGCAGCGGCGCCTCGGCCGACGTATTCAGACCCATGTACGCAGGCTAGCGGGCCGCACTGACAGCGTCTCAGGCTCCGCGGCCGGTGTCGGTCCCCGTCGCGCCGGCGGAGCCGGTGCCCGGGCCGGTGCCCGGGCCGGTGCCGTCGCCCGGGCCCGCGTCCCGGCGACCGCGCTGCACCACCAGCAGCCCCAGGCCCACCGCCAGCCACACCGCCCCCACCACCTGCGCCGTCCAGGAGGCCTCCACGATCACCGTGACCGTGACCGCCGCGCCCAGCACCGGGACCACCAGGTGCTTCCACCACACGGGCCGGCCCTCCGCGCGCCGCACCACGAACCAGCCCACCACCGAGGCGTGCAGCAGCGTGAAGGCCACCAGCGCCCCGACGTCGACGACCGACACCAGGTGGTCGAGCCCGTCGTCGCGCCGCGCCGCCCACACCGCCGACACCAGCGTCACCGTGGCCGCCACCAGCAGCGCCGCCCGCGGCGTGCCGTCCGAGGTCCGCGCGAGCACGCCCGGCAGCCGCCGCTCCCGGGCCATCGCGAAGAGCAGCCGCCCGGCCGCCGCCTGCCCGGCCAGCGCCGCGAACGCCGCCCCGATCGCCTTGGAGACCGCCACCAGGTCGTGCAGCCAGAAGCCCACCGAGGCCTCCACCGCGTGGTAGAAGGCCGGCCCCTGCCGCACCGGATCCGCCGCGAGCTCCGCCGGCGTGACCGGGCTGAGCAGCGCCGCGAGGTACGTCTGGGCGATGAACAGGACCCCGGTCACGCCCAGGCAGAACAGCACCGCCCGGGCCACCTTCGCCGAGCCCCCCGTCACCTCCTCGGCGAAGGAGGCGATCGCGTCGAAGCCCAGGTACGAGAGCACCGCCACCGACACCGCGCCCAGGACCGCGGCCATCGAGAAGGCCGGCGAGCCGTCGCCGGTCAGCGGGGACAGCCAGCCGCGCTGGGCCCCGTCCCGCACCAGCACGGTCACCGCGGCGACCACGAAGACCAGGAGCACCAGCATCTCCATGGCCAGCACGGCGAAGCCCACGCGGGCGGCCGCCCGTACGCCCCACAGGTTCAGCAGGGTCGTGACCACCACGGCGAGGGCGGTCCACACCCACCGCGAGACCTCCGGCACCAGGGCGTTCATCGCGATCCCGGAGAACAGGTACGCGACCGCCGGGATCAGCAGGTAGTCGAGCATCGCCATCCACCCGGCGATCAGGCCGGGCCCCTCGCCGACCCCTTGCGGGCGTAGGTGAAGACCGAACCGGCCTGCGGGGCGACCCGCACCATCTGGGCGTACGAGAAGGCGGTGAAGGCCATGGCGACCGTCGCGACGAGGTACACCAGGGCGACCGCGCCGTGTGATTTGGCGTCCAGGGTGCCGAAGACCCCCACCGGGGCCATCGGCGCGATGAAGAGCAGCCCGTAGACCACCAGGTCCCGGAAGCCGAGGCTCCGCCGCAGACCGGGGTATTCCGTACGGGGCTCCGTAACGGACGCGGACGCCATCGTTCCTCCGGGGGATAGGCGGTACGGACATTCGCCCCAGTCTCTGCCGAACGGGCGACGCCCGGCCTCCTGGAGACCCCCGTACGATGGAGCCCATGACTGCTCCCGCTTCCCGCCGTGTCCTGCTCGCCGCCCCTCGCGGCTACTGCGCGGGCGTGGACCGAGCCGTGATCGCTGTCGAGAAGGCTCTCGAGCAGTACGGTGCGCCGGTCTACGTCCGCCACGAGATCGTGCACAACAAGTACGTCGTCCAGACGCTGGAGAAGAAGGGCGCCATCTTCGTCGAGCGGACGGAGGAGGTCCCCGAGGGCTCCATCGTGATGTTCTCGGCGCACGGTGTGGCGCCGGTGGTGCACGAGGAGGCGGCGCGCGGCAAGCTCGCGACGATCGACGCGACCTGCCCGCTGGTCACCAAGGTGCACAAGGAAGCCATCCGGTACGCCAACGAGGACTTCGACATCCTCCTCATCGGCCACGAGGGCCACGAGGAGGTCATCGGCACCTCCGGCGAGGCCCCGGAGCACATCACGATCGTGGACGGCCCGGACGACGTCGCCAAGGTCGAGGTGCGCGACGAGTCCAAGGTCGTCTGGCTCTCGCAGACCACCCTTTCGGTCGACGAGACCATGGAGACGGTCGACGCGCTGAAGCAGAAGTTCCCGCTCCTCGTCTCCCCGCCCAGCGACGACATCTGCTACGCCACCTCCAACCGGCAGGCGGCGGTCAAGGTCATGGGCGCCGATTCGGACCTGGTCATCGTCGTCGGCTCGAAGAACTCCTCGAACTCGATCCGGCTGGTCGAGGTCGCGCTCGACGCGGGCGCCCGGGCCGCCCACCTGGTCGACTTCGCGAGCGAGATCGACGAGGCCTGGCTGGAGGGCGTCACCACCGTCGGCCTGACCTCGGGCGCCTCGGTGCCGGAGGTCCTCGTCGACCAGGTGCTCGAATGGCTGTCGGAGCGCGGCTACGCGGACGTCGAGATCGTCAAGACGGCCGAGGAGTCCATCGTCTTCTCCCTCCCGAAGGAACTGCGCCGCGACCTGCGCGCCGAAGCGGCCGAACTGGTCGCCGACAAGTAAGTCCTTTCGTACGGTATGTCCATGCAGATCATGGGTGTGGACATCGGCGGTTCCGGGATCAAGGGCGCTCCGGTCGACCTGGACCGCGGCGACCTGGCGCAGGAGCGCCACAAGGTACTGACACCGCAGCCGGCCACCCCCGACGGGGTGGCCGGCTGCGTCGCGGAGGTGGTCCGGGCGTTCTCGTGGTCGGGCCCGGTCGGCGTCACCTTCCCGGGGGTGGTCACGAGCGGAGTCACCCGTTCGGCCGCCAACATGGACAAGGGCTGGATCGGCACCGACGCGGCGTCCCTGCTCTCGCGCGAGCTGGGCGGCCTGCCGGTCACGGTCCTCAACGACGCGGACGCGGCCGGAGTCGCCGAGATGACGTACGGGGCCGGGCGCGGGCGCGACGGCACGGTCATCCTGCTCACCCTGGGCACGGGCATCGGGAGCGCCGTGTTCACGGACGGGCGGCTGGTGCCGAACACGGAGCTCGGCCACCTGGAGCTGAAGGGCCACGACGCGGAGACGCGGGCGTCGGTGAAGGCCAAGGAGGACGCGGACCTCACCTGGCCGCACTGGGCGCACCGGGTCCAGAAGTACCTGGCCCACGTGGAGATGCTCTTCTCCCCGGACCTCTTCATCATCGGCGGCGGCGTCAGCCGCAAGCCGGAGAAGTTCCTGCCGCTGATCGAGGGCATCCGGGCCGAGATCGTTCCGGCGAAGCTCCAGAACAACGCGGGCATCGTGGGAGCGGCGATGGCGGCCAGGGGCTCGGCTCCGGCGTAGGGCGGGGGCCTGGCTCGGCTCTGGGGGCCTGCTCGGCCCCGGGCCGGGCTCAGCCCTGGGGGCCTGCTCGGCCCCGGGCCGGGCTCAGCCCTGGGGGCCTGCTCGGCCCCGGGCCGGGCTCAGCCCTGGGGGCCTGCTCGGCCCCCGGCCGGGCTCAGCCCTGGGCGACGCGCCGGGGCATGCGCCGCCTGCCGATCAGCACGGCCTTGCGCACGACGGCGATCAGGGCGGCGACCAGGGTCCCCGCGTACAGCCAGCCCGCGTGCAGGGACAGGGCGGACACCAGCCCCATCAGCTGCCCGCCGAAGCCGCCGGAGCCGCCGGAGATGGGCCACACTCCGGCGGCGAAGGCGATGGGCACGGTGATCGGGGCCGTGATCAGGTCGGCGGGCCGTACCCACAGGGCGGTGGCGGCCGCCACGGGCAGGAAGAGCAGCCCGTAGACGAAGAGCGAGGAACCGAACAGCAGCCAGCAGATCCCGCCGGCCAGCAGCATGCCGGCGCACGCGAAGAGCCCGCCGCCGAGCCCGGTCAGCCGGGGCCGGGGCATCCGCCGCCGGTACGGGGCCTGCGGGCCGCCGCCCTGGGCGGGCAGGGCCGCGGGGCGCGGGCCGCGGCGCTGGGCCGGGGGTCGCTGCGGGTGAGGGGCCGGTCGCGTCCTGTATTGCTCCACGGCTCCACGCTAGGCGGGGCGAGCACGGTATCCGTGTGGGGACACGCGTACAACGACTGCCGCTCATCGGAAAGTAAACTGTCCGGTGGCCCACTCCCGGGCCGCCGCCCCCTCCAGCTACGGGAAGTCGCCAACGTGTCGCTCACGATCGGAATCGTCGGCCTGCCGAATGTCGGCAAGTCGACCCTGTTCAACGCCCTGACCAAGAACGACGTGCTGGCGGCCAACTACCCGTTCGCCACCATCGAGCCGAACGTCGGCGTCGTCGGCGTTCCGGACGCCCGCCTGGCCGTCCTCGCCGGCATCTTCGGCTCGCAGCGCGTCCTGCCCGCCACGGTCGACTTCGTCGACATCGCCGGCATCGTCCGCGGCGCCTCGGAGGGTGAGGGCCTGGGCAACAAGTTCCTGGCGAACATCCGCGAGTCGGACGCGATCTGCCAGGTCATCCGCGCCTTCAAGGACGAGAACGTCGTACACGTCGACGGCAAGGTCTCCCCGAAGGACGACATCGAGACGATCAACACCGAGCTGATCCTCGCCGACCTCCAGTCCATCGAGAAGGCCGAACCGCGCCTGACGAAGGAGTCCCGCCTCCAGAAGGAGAAGGTCGCGGTCCTCGCGGCCGTCGTCGAGGCCAAGAAGATCCTCGAAGCGGGCGACACCCTCTTCTCCAAGGGCATCACCAAGGGCACGGAGCAGGGCGACCTCCTCCACGAGCTCCACCTGCTCACGACGAAGCCCTTCCTCTACGTCTTCAACGTCGACGAGGACGAGCTGACGGACGACGCCTTCAAGGCCGAGCAGTCGGCCCTGGTCGCCCCGGCCGAGGCCATCTTCCTCAACGCCAAGCTCGAGCAGGACCTCTCCGAGCTGGACGACGAGGAGGCCCTCGAGCTCCTCCAGTCCGTCGGCCAGGACGAGCCCGGCCTGGCCACCCTCGGCCGCGTCGGCTTCGCTACCCTGGGCCTGCAGACCTACCTGACGGCAGGCCCGAAGGAAACCCGCGCCTGGACCATCAAGCAGGGCGCCACCGCCCCCGAGGCCGCCGGCGTCATCCACACCGACTTCCAGCGCGGCTTCATCAAGGCCGAGGTCATCTCCTTCGCGGACCTGGTCGAATGCGGCTCGGTGGCCGAAGCCCGCGCCAAGGGCAAGGCCCGCATGGAGGGCAAGGACTACGTCATGCAGGACGGCGACGTGGTGGAGTTCCGCTTCAACGTGTAGCCGGCTACATACCGCAACGCAGATGATCTAGCAAACATGCAGGTCAAAGGGGTTCGGCTCTTCGGAGTCGGACCCCTGACTGTTTCCCGTGCTGGGATGGTGCTGGGAAATGTGACCCCACGTCACCTCTCATCACCCCTGCTCACTCCTGTCGTGCTGGGATGCAGGCGAGGCTCCTGCGCTGCCATCTGCGCCTTCGTCCGGCCCATCGCCTCATCGCTGGGCGCCCGACGCGCATCTCCGCGAGGCACTACCGGGTGTAGCGCAACCGGCAAAGACCGATGGTGAACATTCTTCACGTAATTGGATGACTCGTCCAGAGTGTGACCCTGAGGCTCTTCTTGAGCCGCCATTTGCGTTCATGTCGGGAACATCGACGAGTGTGACATTAAGCGTCATCCCACTTATTCAAAGTTTCGCACCGAGGCGATCTCGGCGGGCGTGCGTTCAGCTCCAACTTCCCGTCTGTGGGAGTCCTTGATTGCCATGGGGCGGCTGTGTGATTTGGGTGGTCGAGACGCCTGGCGATTGGTCATTCTGGATTGTATCGTTCCGTGTTTCCGTTCAATATCCTCGAGGATCTCTCGCGATTTAGGTGTTGAACGTGAAGAGATGTCCGAGCTATAAGGTTTCCGTGAAGGCGCTCATGCACTTCGACGGCATCCCGGACGCTATCGTCCATGTCGACGATATTGAGAATGGTGCCCTTCACGTGGGTGGCGGTGCAAGATAGTCCGCTCCTTATCGCTGCTTCATGGCTGTTGCGTGGTGCTTGCAGGTGCGCCGCGGGGCTGAAGCCGCTCGTGCCGCAGCGACGTCCCCTGGCTGGTTCACCCTGCGCGAGGGGCGTGGGTAGTGGTACGTTATTAGGTACCACTTCACGGGAGAGGTCAGGGCATGTCCATAACCGCGAGTGAAGCCCGCAAGGAGCTCTTCCCGTTGATCAAGAAGGTCAACGAGAACCACGAGGCCATCGAGATCGTCTCGAAGCACGGCAACGCCGTGCTCGTCTCGGCTGAGGACTATGCGGCGCTGCGCGAGGGCTCGTATCTGCTGCGTTCACCTGCGAACGCTCGCCGGCTCCTCAAGGCGTACGAGAACGCCCTGGCGAACATCAACGTGTCGGAACGCGAGCTGATCGATCCGGACTCGGCGGACGCGGGTGCGGGTGCGGGTGCCGAGTGAGGCTCGTCTTCGAGGATCAGGGTTGGGAGGACTACACGTCCTGGCTCAAGAACGACCGCAAGATGCTCGCCCGAATCAACAAGCTCATCGAGGACGTCAGGCGTGACCCGTTCTCAGGGATCGGCAAGCCCGAACCTTTGAAGTACCACCTGCCTGGCGCGTGGTCGCGGCGGATCGACGACGAGCACCGCCTCGTCTACCTGGTGACAGACAAGGAGATCGTCGTCCTCGCGGCTCGGTACCACTACTGACCGCCCGTGCTGGGTTGGTGCTGGTATGACCCTATCGAAGAATGCGTTTCCGCAGGTCATAGCTCTGCACTTGACGTCTTCTCCGCTTCAACGTGTGATCGTGCCAGCACTGCACGCCAGGCGATGCGTCAAGCGTGCAGGTCGGTAGGGGGCGACTCCTGGAGGAGCCGGCCCCTTCGTCGATGCCCGACGTGCACGACCCCACACCACCAGCTCTCCGTTGTCGATCGTGTACACGATCCGGTAGTCGCCGACTCGCAGGCGACGGCGTTCCGGCTGCGACACGAGCGCGGTGGTGTTGAAGCCGAGGGGATCGCTCTCCAGCTCGGTCAGCTTGGCCAGGATGCGCAGCGCCATGTCACGGGGGCCTTCCGAAGATCGGCCTGCGCCTCAGGGCGGAAGACGGTTCGGTAGTCACTCACCGCGCGCCGGCGTCTCCCTCATGACGTCCTCGATCGGGATGCCGGGGACATGGTTGGCCATGCGCTCGTCGATGATCCGGTTGATCTCGCGCTCTTCCCGTTCCCGGTACGTGCGCAGCACCTCGATGGAGACGACCGCGGCCACTTCCTTGCCTCGGCGCGTGATCACCGTGGGCACGTCGTCCCGATCGGCTCGCTCAACGACCTCGGCCAAGGTCTCGCCCTGGCGGACAGGAGGATCAGGGCTGGGAGGACTACACGTCCTGGCTCGAGATCCGGTGCGTACCCGAGGGTTTGAATGTTGATCGTTTCTACTGCGGCCGGGTGGTGCGGCAGTAGGCTGCACCGCACCAGGTGATCCGGGGGAAGCCCGGACGGGGGCGCGAGGAACTGGGGGAACTGTGCAGGTTCTCTACGTCACTTCGTTCGACATAGCGATGGGCGGCCAGTCCGAGTCGGGTGACGCCGGCGGCAAGGCCGCCTACGCGAGGGTCCTGCACCATGTCGCCGGCTGGCTGGGGCCGGACTTCGGCTCGAGCCTCGAGAGTCCGGGCAGCGCCACCCTGCCGCAGGTGGGCCTGAAGCCCAAGCGGGCAGCGGCCTGGGAGGTGCAGCGAGCACGTGACGTCGAAGCCGTCCGTCTGGAACTCTCGCAGCCGCACGGGAGTGGTGACGAGGTGTTCGTCACCACGGTCACGGTGGCCAGGAACGGTGCTGCGACAAGGCTGCGCGTCGCGATGGGCCAGCGCATCACGAGTGACTGGCTCGCCCCGGCGAAGGAGGCGAGCCTCTACCAGCCCCGGCTCACGGGCCTCGTGTGCCGGGACGCCTCGCTCGTCGTGCGCGTTCTCGGCCAGCGCGTGGACGGCAGGTACGACAGGATCCGCGAAGCCGCCACCGTCGAGGTCCTCGCCGAGGCCGTCGAAACGCCTTCCCGACTCCCCATAGTCCTCGCGCACCCTCGCTCCGACATCGCCTGGCAGGCGATCGGGCGCGCCGCACAGGGCCTGATCGGGCTGGCGAAGGTCGTCACCCTCAACTACTCGACTTCCCACGCCCTCGCTTCCCTTCACTCGGATCTGGCCGTACCGGACGGCGGCGTCCGGCTCGTCTGGCCCGGTCGTCGTTTCCTGCATCCCGCGCTCAGCCGGCAGGACGTCGAAGGCGGCGGCGAGGACGGGCTGCGGGCGCATCTCATGGAGACGCTGGCGGGTCTCTCCGTCGTGGCGAGGGGATCCGACAACGGGTGGGGGCTGGCGCGCCGGGCCGTGCTGCGGGAGCAGGAGGACGCTGCGCGCAAGGAGTCGGAGAGCGCGCGGGCTTCCGGAAACTCGCGCCGGGAGATCTCCGCCCTGCAAGCGCAGGTGGCGAAGGTCAGTGAGGCCGCGGAGTTCTGGGAGAACGCGGCAGAGGAACTGGAGTCCAAGGTCGCGGACCTCGCGCCGCTGGCCGAAGCGGCCGAACGGTTTCGTCGCGAGAGGGACTCCTGGCGCGAAGCGTTCGAGGAGACCCGGCGGGCGGCTCCGTCTCCCGAAGCGGACCCGTGGGAGGCCATTCCCGCTCTGGAGTCCCATGACGCGGCGGGTACGTTTCGGGACCTGGAGGTGGCTTCCGAAGGGAGGCTCGTCTTCACGCCCGCCGCAGAGCGATCGTGGACCGCGTCCCGCTACCCGTACCCGAAGGAGATGACCGACGTCCTGGTGACGCTGGCGAAGGCGTCGATCGACCTGTACAGCGACCAGCAGGCGGGCAAGATGCCCCGGCTCGACGACTGGTTCAAGACCGAGCACGGGCTCAACGTGGCGTTCAGCGACCTGGAGCTGAAGAAGAAGCCGAAGCTTCGCTTCTTCGAATTCGAGGGTCCCCGCGACGGTCTTCCGCACGTCAAGGTCCGCGACGCGGTCAGCCCCAACGAAGTCGGCCGGATCTACTTCGCCCTCGATCCGGCGGGCCGGCGCATCATCGTGGATCACGTGGGGCTGAAGAAGATCCTCTGAACCTTCGTCGTGCGGCCACCCGGGCCGCACGACGAAGGCGGGGGACCGTCGTGCCGTCGCGCGGCTACAGGCCGTGGACCGAGGCGATGGTGAACGGGGTGGGGGTGCCCCCGTGCGGTGCGAGGGGGCCGCCCTTGTCGAACTGGGAGCGGACCACCAGCGTGCGGCCGCCGCTGTGGGTGAGGGTCGTGGGGATCTGCAGGGACGGGTCCGTCAGCGTGCGCAGCAGGCGGGCGCGGGTGCCGTCGTGGGTGAGCTGCCAGCGGGTCAGGGTGTTGGTCGTGTTGTGTGCCACGCGCAGGGTGCCGCCGGGGGAGAGGTCGAGGCCGTCGGCGGCCTTGAGGTCGGCGCCGGTGAGGGTGACGCGGCGGATGGCGCCGCTGCGGAGGTCCACGCGGTAGAGGTCGCCCGCGGCCATGTCGACGGTGAGCAGGTAGCGGCCCGTCCGGTCCGAGGTGATGCCGTTGAGGCCGTACGCGCCCGCCGGGCGGGGGCGAAGGGCCGGGGAGAGGTCGTGGGCCTCGGTGAGGGGGCCGCTGCCGGCGGCCAGCTGGGCGGGGGTCACGCGGTACAGGACTCCGCGGACGCTGTCCGTGAGGTACGCCGTGCCGTCCGGGGTGATCGTCAGGTCGTTCACGAAGCGGGGCGCGTCGCCCGCCACCTCGAAGTGCGCCAGCCGGGCTCCGGTCGCGGTGTCGTAGACGGCGACCCCGGTCGTGGAGTCCGTCACCCACAGGCGGCCCCGCGCATCGACGCGCAGTCCGTTCGCCGTGCGGCGGCCGTCGGTCCCGGAGGGCAGGAAGACCTCGGCCTCGGACCGGCCGGGGCGGGCCCGGTAGACGGTGCCGTCCGCGTACGAGCCGACGTAGACGGTGTGGGTACGGGCGTCGGAGGCGATGCCCTCCGGGTAGACCCTCGCCCCGGGTATGGAGAACGCCGTCGATATGAGGGAGGAGACGGGGGAGGTCTGGGAGATCTGGGAGGTGTGCGTGTTCGCGGTGGGTGCGGGAGGTGCCGCTCCCAGGGTGAGGGCCGCGGCCGCGGCGGTCGTCAGGGCGGTCGTCCAGGCGGGGGGCAGGAGGCGCATGAGGTGTCGTCCTCTACTGGTCGGGTGCGGGCGAATGTATGTGAGGGCTCTAACATCGGCAAGGGGTGCGGCCCGTAGGATGCGGGGATGACCTCCATGGCCCCCGAGGAGCGCATCGGCTCGCACCTCAAGCGCGCCGAGCAGGCGCTTCTCGCGGCGAAGAGCGCCGCGTGCAAGCCGGCCGCAGTAACGGTTCCGCAGTACGCTGCGCTCCTCTGGCTGGCTGAGAAGCCCGGCATCTCCGCCGCCGCGCTCGCACGGTTGTGCGGGGTCACCCCGCCGACCATGAACACCGTGCTGAAGAACCTCCAGGAGCGCGCGCTCATCGAGCGGACCCCGCACGAGTGGCACCGCAACGTGCTGGAGACCCGGCTCACCGACGCGGGGCGGGCGGCGCTGGAGCTGGCCGACTCCGGTGCGGTGCGGGTCGAGCGGGCGCTGGCCGCCGCGTTCACCGGGGAGGAGCGGGAGCAGCTCATCCGGCTGCTCGGCCGGTGTGCGGAAGTGCTCGGCACCCAGCGCTAGGGGGGTGTCCGCTGGTTCCGGGGAGTTTTTTGCTCGGATTTGGAACTGCCCTGGGGATTCGTACATCAGGACCAATGGGTGCCTATTCGGACCCAGCCGTTCTGCCCTCGGCCCTCGGGGCCACTCAAGACCGTTCGGAGCGAAGTCCGTGCACCACGACCCGTACCAGCCGGAGCCGCCCCGGCGTTCCCGCCGCCTCATATGGATCAGCGCTGTGGCCGCCCTCGCGCTCCTTCTCGGCGGCGGAGGGTTCGCCGCCTGGAAGCTCGACTGGTTCTCCGGCAACGGCGAGGCCGTCAGCTTCGGCAAGGCGGGCGGCGCCCCGTCCGCGGCCGGGGACAAGCAGACGCCGGGCCAGTCCCCGTCCGGCAAGCCCTCGCCCTCCGGCGACCCGGACGTGCTCATGCCGACGGGCCCGAAGGCCGACTTCAAGCAGACCACCAAGCTCGACGACGGCACGATCATCGCCAAGACCCGCCTCACCGGCGCGAAGTCCGGTTTCGAGGGCGACGTATGGGTGTGGGCGCCCAAGGAGTACGAGGACCCGAAGTACGCCAAGAGCGGCTTCCCGGTGCTCATCGCGCTCCCCGGCGGCAACGGCTTCCCGGCGAACTACTGGGCCGACCGCAGCCTCGGCCTGCAGAAGGCCATCAGCGACGGCGTCCAGGCCGGGACCAGCCTGCCCTTCATCGTGGTCATGCCGGTGCTCAACCCGGACGCCAAGTACTACTACGACGGCGCCGACATCCCCGGCCAGCCCAAGATGGGCACCTGGATCGCCGAGGACGTCCCGGACTTCGCCAAGGCCAACTTCCGTACGTACAAGTCCCGTGACGGCTGGGCCTTCATGGGCTCCTCCTCCGGCGCCTTCGTCGGCATGAAGACCGTCCTGCAGTACCCGGACCGGTTCAAGGCCGTGATCGCCAGCGGCGGCGAGATCGTCCCCGACTCCCCGCTCTGGAAGGGCCACCAGGCGGAGATGGACGCGAACAACCCGGAGAAGCTCGCCCGGAAGCTGATCGACGCCAAGGGTCCCGAGGTCTACATCAACTTTCAGATCGGCACCAAGGAGAGCGGGAAGGAGCGGATGACGAAGTTCGTGCAGACGTACGGCCAGGGCCCCGTCAAGACCACCATCCGCGACATCCAGAACGGCGAGCACAACGGCTGGCACTACGTCCGGGGCATGAAGGAAGGCTCCCTGGAGTGGATCAGCAAGGTGCTCAAGGGCCCGAAGCCCGACGCCGCCTGACCTCCCCCGCCGCAGGTCGCGTGGTGCGTGCCACGTCCCGTCCGTCCCAGGCAACCCATCCCGTCGTTCATACCTCTGTAAAGGGTGTAAGGGGGACCGATCGGTCCGGCCCGCGCTCCCATCCGAGCGCCGGAGAAGGAACGGGACAAATCCGTGCAGCATGACCAGCAAGGCGACGGCAGCCCCATGACCAAGGGCGGCCGTCGCCCCAAGCGCCTGCGCCTGCTTCTGATCAGTGGCGGCCTCGCGCTCACCCTCGCCGCCGGGGGCGGCGCCGTCGCGTACAAGTACAAGCTCTTCTCGGACATAGGGGAGCCGGTCTCCTTCGGGAAGGCCGACGCCGACGTCGACGTCAAGGGGAAGGCCGCGACCAAGGCCTCCGACACCCGTCCGGGCGTACGCATGCCCACCGGCCCGAAGGCCGAGTTCGTCCGCACCAACCGGCTGCCCGACGGCACCCAGATCGGCCGCACCACGCTCACCGGCGCGAAGTCGGGGTTCACGGGCGACGTGTGGGTGTGGGTGCCCAAGGAGTACGACGATCCGAAGTACGCCAAGAGCGCCTTCCCCGTCCTGATCTCCCTGCCCGGCGGCCGCGGCTACCCCACGAACTACTGGGGGACGGGCCCCGGCCTCGGCCTCCAGAAGGCCGTGAGCGACGGGGCGAAGGCCGGTACGAGCCTGCCCTTCATCCTGATCATGCCGGTGCACAACGCCGACACCAAGCACCACTTCGACGCCTCCGACATCCCCGGCCAGGCCAGGATGGGCACCTGGATGGTCGAAGACGTCCCGGATTTCACGAAGGCCAATTTCCGGACGTTCACCTCCCGCGACGGGTGGGCCTACATGGGCTCCTCGGCGGGCGGGTTCGGCGCCTTCAAGCACGTCCTGAAGTACCCCGACCGCTTCAAGGCGGCCATCGCGAGCGGGGTCGACATCGTCCCCGATTCCCCGCTGTGGAACGGGAACACGCAGGCCATGGACGAGAACAACCCCGAGAAGCTCGCCGAGAAGCTGATCACGGCGGGCGGTCCGGACGTCTACATCAACTTCCAGATCGGCACCGCCGAGACCGGCCGCGAGAAGGCCGAGCAGTTCATGAAGGACTACGGCAGGGGTCCCGTGCACACCAAGCTGCAGGTGATCCAGGATGGTGAGCACAACGGGAAGTCGTACGTACGCGGGATGCGGGAGGGCGCACTGGAGTGGATCAGCAAGGTGATGGTCGGACCGACACCCGAGCCCGGCGTGCGGTGAGCCCCGTGGTGAAGGGCGCGTCGGCGGCGGCCGCGGCGGGGATCGTGGCGGTGTGCGCCGTCGCGTTCCTGAAGCCGCCGGGCGAGCGGCCGGTGCGGCCCTTCCCCACCGTGGGCGTGCTCATGGCCGGCGGCGAGCACTGGTGCACGGCGAGCGTGGTCGACAGCCCGAAGGGCAACGTCGTCGCCACCGCCGCGCACTGCGTGGCCCCGGCCGGCGAGGACGGGCAGCCGGGCGAGGTCGCGCACGACGGCCTGGCCATCGGCGAGCTCGCCTTCGCCCCGGCCTTCTCCGGCGAGGGCTCCGGCAGCCGTCCGCTGGGCACGTGGAAGGTCCGCTCGATCCACGTCGACGACCGCTGGACGAAGTGGGGCGAGGACACGGCCGACTTCGCCTTCCTCACCATCGCGCCGGACGGCGACGGGCGCAGCGTCCAGGAGGCCGTGGGCGGCGGCGCCGAAACCCCGAAGCCGGACTGGACCTCGGGGTACGAGCGGGACGTGACCGTCGTCGGATACCCGGAGTCCGAGCACAACCCGCAGAACAAGCCCGTCTCGTGCACCACGCAGACCCGCCACGACGACGAGGACCCGGACATGCTGTACATCAGCTGCGCCGGGTTCTGGACGGGGACCAGCGGCAGCCCCTGGATCGCCGACCGGGGCGGGCCCGAGCGGCCGGGCCGGCTGATCGGGGTGCTGAGCGGCGGGGACACGGACGTGGACTCCACGGCCGCGCTGTTCGACGAGCACGCGAAGGCGCTGTACGAGCGGGCCGCGGAGGGCTGAGGGCCGCGCGGGGCCGCCGTGGGCGCCAACGCCGCCGTGTTCGCCGCGGCCGCCGTGGGTGCCGGGCCGGCCGGCCGCCGTTCCGTTACTTCTTGCGCTCCGTGCTGACGATCACGCCCACCGCCGCCACCACGATCGTGCCGCCGAGCACGATCGGCCAGGTCAGGGCCTCGTCCAGGATCAGCGCGCCGAGGGCCACGGCCACCACCGGATTGACGTACGCGTACGTGGCCGTCAGCGACAGCGGCGCGTTCCGCAGGAGCCAGGCGTACGCGGTGAACCCGACGAGCGAGCCGAAGACGATCAGGTAGCCGAGGGCCAGCCAGGAGGAGGTCGAGTACGCCGCCGGGTCGAGGCCGTGGTGCTCGCCGCGCAGCAGGCCGACGGCCACGCCCGCGATCCCGCCCGCGAGCATCTGGTACGCGCTCCCGGTGAAAGGATTCTTCGGCAGGTCCACCTTCGACCCGGTGAACGAGCCCAGCGACCACGACGCCGAAGCGGCCAGCACCAGCAGCACCCCCGACAGCTGCACCGCGCCGCTGAGCCCCGGGACGGTCAGCACCGCGAGCCCGGCCAGGCCGAGCAGGACCCCGCCCAGGGTGCGCAGCTGCGGCCGGTCCCCGGTGCCGGCGCGGAGCAGCACCACCCACATCGGTACGGCCGCCACCAGCAGCGCGGCGAGCCCGGACGGCACCGAGGTCTCGGCGAGCACGACGAGGCCGTTGCCGCCGAGGATCAGCAGCAGGCCTACCACGACCGCCGAGCCGAGCTGGGCGCGGGTGGCCTTGAGCGCGGCCGGGCCGGACCGCCAGGCCACGGCCCCGGCCAGCAGCAGGCCGGCGGTGATGAAGCGGGCCCCGGCGGAGAGGAACGGGGGCATGGTCTCGACGACGATCCGGATCCCGAGGTAGGTCGAGCCCCAGACGACGTAGACGAGGACGAGGGCGGTCCAGACCGCGCCGGTTGTCTTGCGGTGCGGCGTGGTCGTGGACCGGCTCTCCGCCGGGGTTGATGTGCGCATGGCCGAGATCCTCTCAGCCCTGGAGCAGGCTGTTCAGCTCGCGGTACGGCAGGGAGTCCGCGAGCGGTCCGTACGTCCCGCCCGCGACCAGCTCCTCGGCGGTGCGGCGGACCACGGCGTACGCGGCCTCGGCCACCCAGGACCCCAGGCTGACCCGGGCCACGCCGAGGGCGCCGAGCTCGGCGACGGAGGGGGCGCCGGGGCCGACGAGCACGTTGAGCGGGGCGTCGATGCCCTGGGCGAGCCGGGCCACGGTCGCCGGGTCGGTGACGCCGGGCACGAAGACGCCGGTGGCTCCCGCGCGGAGGTAGGCGGCGGCCCGGGCCAGCGTCTCGTCGAGGCGGGCGGCGGGGCCGGGGTCGCCGAGGCCCTTCAGGTACGTGTCGATCCGGGCGTTGATGTACAGCGGGACCCCGGCGGAGTCCGCGGCGGAGCGGGCGGCGGCGATGCGCTCGGCGTGCTCGGCGGCGGCGCGTGTGCCGTCCTCGATGTTGATGCCGACCGCGCCGGCGGCGAGCACCCCGGCGACGGTCTCCGCGACGGCGGCGGGATCGGCGCCGAAGCCGCTCTCGATGTCGGCGGTGACCGGGACGGAGACGGCGGCGGCCACGCGGGCGATGAGGTCGAGGGCGCGGTCGCGGGCCAGGGAGTCGCCGTCGGGCGAACCGAGGGACCAGGCGACGCCGGCGCTGGTCGTCGCGACGGCCGGGGCCCCGGCCGCCTCCACGACGCGGGCGCTGGCCACGTCCCAGGCGTTGGCGAGGGCGAGGGGCCGGGCGGGTGTGTGCAGAGCGGTGAAGCCTGCGGCCAGCTCGGTGAGGTCGGGGTTGTTGGTCATGCGGCCCAGTTCAGCAGACCCCGCGGGCCGGGGCTCGCGATTTTCCGACATGTAGGCAGCGCCGGGCCGGGCCGGCCGCACCTCGAAGCCCGGGGCTCCGCCCCGTACCCCGCGCCTCAGACGCCGGCGGGGCTGGATGCGGGCGTCGGGGCGGCGGCTACTTCGGGCCTGCGCCGCACAGGGGGAGGACCGCGGTGCGGCCCTGCAAGGGGTCTTCGGGGGCGAGGGGCCCCACCGCGGCCCAGCACGCCGCTGCCGTCGCTTCCACCGACAGCCCGCGGCGGGCCAGGTCCCGCTGGGCCTCGCGGAGCCGGGCGTCCGGGACCGTCAGGAACGTGCCGCCCGACGTGCGGACCGCCGCCAGGATCTGCCGGGCCCGCGGCGGAGCCGGGATCGCGATGCCCTCGGCCAGGGTCGGCAGTTGGGCGGCCGGCTCCGCGTCCTCCGCCCCGGCCGCGAACGCCGACGCCAGCGGAGCCACCGCCTCCGCCTGGACGGCGATCAGGGCCGGCGGCCGCACCCCGCGCCGGGCCAGCTCCTCGACGGCCAGCGCGGCCCCGAGCAGCAGGGTGCCGTTGCCCACCGGGACCACCAGGACGTCCGGCAGCCGGCCCGACATGGCCTCCCAGACCTCGTACACGTACGTCTTCGTGCCGTGCAGGAAGTACGGGTTGAAGACGTGGCTCGCGTAGAACACCCCCGGATCGTCCGCCGCGGCCCGCGCCGCCTCCGCGGTGGCCTCGCGGCCGCCCGGCACCACCCGTACGGCCGACCCGTGGGACCGGATCCGGTCCGTTTTCCTCTCCGAGGTGCCCTCGGGCACGAAAACTTCACAACTCAGTGCGGCCCGTGCGCAGTACGCCGCCACCGCGGCCCCCGCGTTGCCGCTGCTGTCCGCCACCACCCGCTGCGGAGCCAGCCGGCGGGCCACCTCCGCGAGCATCACCGCGCCCCGGTCCTTGAACGACAGCGTCGGCATCAGGAAGTCGAGTTTGGCGTGAACCCGCTCTGCCAGCGGCACCATCGGAGTGTTCCCCTCCGCCAGCGACACGGAGAACGCCCCCGGCAGCGGCAGCGCGGCCGCGTACCTCCACAGCGAGTTCGGCCCGGCGGACGGTTCCAGCGCGCTGGCCGGATCCGGTGTGAAGTCGAGGTCCCAGGGGCCGGCGCAGACGGGGCAGCACCAAGGCGCGGTCCGGACGTCGGCGCGGGTGCCGTCCTCGGGGCAGAGGTATCCGGGGAGTGCGTGCGTCATGTGCGGAGCGCCTTTGCTCGATCATGGCGGGCGTATGGCATGGATGTTACGCGTCGGCCGTCCTCTTGTGGGAGCTGGTGAGGGTGCGTCAACCTTTCGGAGGCGGCAGCCCGTTCGGCCGAATGATTTGTCATGGGCATGGCTAACCCACGTGCCCGTGCGTCGGACCGCGCGGCTCCGCTTAACCCCCCGCAGCGCACCACCTATGAGGAGGACCCCTCACATGTCCGTGATGCGTCACACCCGCCGGAAGCTCGCCGGCATCAGTGCGACCGCCGTCGTGGCCCTCGCGCTCGGCACGGCCGCGGCGCTGCCCGCCTCGGCGGCCGACAACGCCCCGCAGGGCGTCATCGAGAACGCCGGTGTCGCCGGAGCCGTCCCCGGCAGCTACATCGTGACCCTGCACGACACGGCCGCCCGCTCCACCGCGGACAGCGGCAAGGCCGTCGCCAAGCGGTACGGCGCGAAGATCGACCGCACCTACAGCGCCGCGCTCAACGGCTACTCCGTCGAGGTCTCCGAGGCGCAGGCCAAGAAGCTGGCCGCCGACCCGGCGGTCAAGTCCGTCGTGCAGAACCGGGTCTTCACCGTCGACGCCACCCAGCCCAACCCGCCGTCCTGGGGCCTGGACCGCATCGACCAGCGGGCGCTCCCGCTGGACCAGAGCTACACCTACCCGGACAAGGCCGGTGAGGGTGTCACCGCCTACATCATCGACACCGGCGTCCGCAAGACGCACCAGGACTTCGGCGGCCGCGCGGCCGACGGCTACGACGCGATCGACAACGACAACACCGCCCAGGACGGCCACGGCCACGGCACGCACGTCGCCGGCACCGTCGGCGGCGGCGCGTACGGCGTGGCCAAGAAGGTCAAGATCGTCGGCGTCCGCGTGCTCAACAACCAGGGCTCGGGCACGACCGCCCAGGTCGTCGCGGGCATCGACTGGGTGACGCAGAACGCCGTCAAGCCGGCCGTGGCCAACATGTCGCTCGGCGGCGGCGCGGACTCCGCGCTCGACACCGCCGTGCGCAACTCCATAGCCTCCGGCATCACCTACGCGGTCGCGGCGGGCAACGAGTCCACCGACGCCTCCACCAAGTCCCCGGCGCGCGTCGCCGAGGCCATCACGGTCGGCGCCACGACCAACACCGACGCCAAGGCCAGCTACTCCAACTACGGCTCGATCCTGGACATCTTCGCGCCGGGCTCCAACATCACGTCCACGTGGGGCACGGGCGACACCGCCACCAACACCATCTCGGGCACCTCCATGGCCTCGCCGCACGTCGCGGGCGCGGCCGCGCTCTACCTCTCGCAGAACCCGGGCAGCACCCCCGCCCAGGTCTCCGCGGGCCTGGTGAGCGCCTCGACCCCGAACGTGGTCACCAGCCCCGGCACCGGTTCCCCGAACCGCCTGCTGAACGTGGGCGCCGGCGGCACCGTCCCGCCCGGCCCGAAGTTCGAGAACACCGCCGACTACGCGATCAACGACAACGCGACCGTCGAATCGCCGATCACCGTCAGCGGGGTCTCCGGCAACGCCCCGGCCACGCTGAGCGTGCCGGTGGACATCAAGCACACCTACACCGGTGACCTGAAGGTCGACCTCGTCGCCCCCGACGGCACCGTCTACACCCTGCACAACCGGGCCGGCGGCAGCGCCGACAACATCATCCGGACCTTCACGGTCAACGCCTCCTCCGAGGTGGCCAACGGCGTCTGGAAGCTGCGGGTGAACGACAACGCGAACATCGACACCGGCAAGATCGACTCCTGGGCGCTCCAGTTCTGAGGCACCGGCGCCGCACATGAGGCGCCGGTACTGAACGCACGCGCAGGGACGCGGTGAACAGGCGGGGGCGACCGGCAGGGCGGTCGCCCCCGCTGCGTACTATTCGCGCATTCGTTCGCGCACCCCGTGATGGAGTTCCCCAGCCCGTGAGCACCCCGCCGAGCCCGCCCCCCGGACCGGGCCACTCCTGGCCGCCGCCCTCCCCGCAGCCGGGGTGGGGGCCGCCACCGGGCTACGGGCAGCCGCGTCCGGAACAGGGGCTCAACGGCTTCGCGCTCGCCTCGCTGCTGGTCGGGCTGCTGTGCCTGCCGCCGCTGGGCCTGGTCTTCGGCGTCGTGGCCCTCGTACAGACCGGCAGGCGGCGGCAGCGGGGCAGGGTGCTGGCGATCGTGGGCCTGGCGGTGTCCGTGGTGATGACCGGAGTCATGGTGTTCGCGGTCGACCGGGTCGCCTCGGAGGTCCGCCACCGGATGGACGCGATGGGCGAGTTCACCGATGTCGAGGGCGACCTCCGGGACCTCGACGACCTGCGGGCGGGCGACTGCTTCAACGTCCCCGGCGGGGACCTGATGGCCGACCGGCCCCTGACGTACCGGATCGACTGCGCGGAGCCGCACCACGGCGAGGTGACCGCCTCCAAGCTGCTGGAGCCGGCGAACGCCCCCGAGTCGGCCGAGGCGGACCGGGTCTCCGAGGACGAGTGCTGGAAGGCTCAGGACGCCTACGCGATGGACACGTGGGCGCTGCCCGCCTACGCGGAGATGTTCTACTTCGCCCCCTCCCGCCAGTCCTGGCGCCAGGGGGACCGGCGGCTGGTGTGCGTGATCGGCACGACCGCGGAGGAACGGCGGGGCAGCCTGCGGCAGGACGCGGGATCGCTGAAGCCCGAGCAGTCCGCCTTCCTGCGGGTGGCCAACGAGGTCGAGTTCGTGCTCGGCCGGCCGCCCGTGGGGGACCTCGAGGACACGCTCCCCGAACACCAGGCGTGGGCGCGCTCGGTGTACTCGGCGCTCGGCGACGAGGCGAAGGCGCTGGAGGCCGACAAGGCCCGGCCGGGACTGGAGAAGGCGGTCCGGGCGCAGCTGGGCGAGATCGAGGCGGCCCGCGCGGCGTGGCAGCGTACCTCCCAGGCGACGACGGCCGCCGACTTCGACCGGCAGTGGGACCGGGCGCTGCGCGCGATGTCCGTGGAGACGGAGAAGGCGCTGCGCGGTGCGTACGGGCTGGCGACGGAGGTTCCGGAGTGGCTGGCGGAGTCCCCGGAGGAACCCGGGAGCGGGCCCGGCCGGGAGCCTTCGGCGCAAGCGGCGTGACGTCGTCCGCGTAACGCGCGGTAACGGGTTTGGGTGACCAGGCTTCATCACTTCGGGTGAAACTCTGGCCCTTGCTTGCGGTCCACAACCGTCGGTTGCCAGGGTGTAGCTGTCTGTCAACCTGATGGGAGTGGCCAGTGACTTTCGGTGAGCAGCCGGCCTATCTGCGCGTGGCCGGGGACCTGCGACGGAAGATCGTCGACGGTTCCCTGCCCCCGCACGCCCGGCTCCCCTCGCAGGCCCGCATCCGCGAGGAGTACGGGGTCTCCGACACCGTGGCGCTGGAGGCGCGCAAGGTCCTCATGGCGGAAGGGCTGGTCGAGGGCCGGTCCGGGTCGGGCACGTACGTACGGGAGCAGCCGGTGCCGCGCCGGGTCGCCCGCTCCGGCTACCGCACGGGCGGCATCTCGACCCCGTTCCGGCAGGAGCAGGCGGAGTCGGGCGCGCGCGGCACGTGGGAGTCGAACAGCGAGCAGACGGCCGCCCCGGCGGAGATCGCCAAGCGGCTCGGCATCGAGCCGGGCGAGCGGGTGATGCGGACGCGGTACGTGTTCCGCGACGCGGGGGAGGCGATGATGCTGTCGACCTCCTGGGAGCCGCTGGCCGTGACCGGCCGGACGCCGGTGATGCTGCCTGAGGAGGGCCCGCTGGGGGGCTCCGGGGTGGTCGACCGGATGGCGGCGATCGACGTCGTCGTGGACAACGTGGTGGAGGAGGTCGGCGCGAGACCGGGTCTGGCGGAGGAGATCCTGCTGCTCGGCGGGGTGCCGGGGCATGTGGTGCTGGTGATCGGGCGTACGTACTACGCCTCCGGCCGCGCGGTGGAAACGGCCGACGTGGTCGTCCCCGCGGACCGCTACCGCCTGGCGTACCACCTGCCGGTGCGCTGACCCGGCGGGGCTCGAAGCCCGGGCTCCGCCCCGGGCCCGCGCCTCAATCGCCGGCGGGGCTCAAAGAATCGGGGCCCCGCCCCGGACCCCGCGCCTCAATCGCCGGCGGGGCTGGGTTGTGCCCGGCGGGGCGGGTTGTGCCGGCGGGGCCGGGTTGTGCCGGCGGGGCCGGGTGTGTCGGCCGGGCTGGGTTGTGCCGGCCGGGCTGGGTTGTGCCGGCGGGGCCGGGTGTGTCGGCCGGGCTGGGGTGGGCTCGTGGAGTGGGTGGCATCAGCCAAAATCCGGTGCTGCCCGGGGCCCCGGCCGGCGGTGGTCCGGGGGTGTGGGGGTGAATCCCCCTGACCCTGGTCACAGGTGACGGGCCGTCACCCGGTGCGCCCGTGCGCCGGGTCGGGACCGGCGCGCACGGCGCACTCGTACGCATGGCCGAATGCGTACGCCCCGGGGTACCTCTTCGTGAAAAACCGTATCCGCTCCGTAAAGTCCGGGCGTAAGCTCGGGCATATGCGCAATGCGGTTTCCCGGGCAGGTACGTCGGCGGAGGGTGAAACGCGATGAACGACAGCGGTGCCCTGCTCCCGTGGCTGGTCATACGTCAGGACGACAACGGCAACCGCTACCGGGTGGGCCGGTACTCCACCCGGGCCGAGGCCCAGAAGGTCGTCGACAGCCTCGACGACCGTGGACACAAGCAGCTCTACTGGGTCGAGCGGATCGGTCAGACCGCCACGATGAACTGAGCATCCAGAGTTGACATAGGCTCCGCCCATGACGGTACGAGTGGTCGTGGGCGGAGCCCTTTGTCATGAGGGGCGCCTGCTGGCCGCTCGCCGCAGCGCACCCCCCGAGCTGGCCGGACGCTGGGAGCTGCCGGGCGGCAAGGCCGAGCCGGGTGAGTCCGTCCCCGAGGCGCTGGTGCGCGAACTGCGCGAGGAGCTCGGCGTCGAGGCCGAGCCGCTGGAGCGGATCCCGGGGGAGTGGCAGCTGAGGCCCGGCCTCGTCCTGCACGTGTGGACCGCCCGCCTGGTCTCGGGCGAACCGGCGCCCCTCGAGGACCACGACGAGCTGCGCTGGCTCGGGCCGGAGGAGCTCGAGTCGGTGGACTGGCTCGACCAGGACCGGCCCGCGGTCGCCGAGGCGGGGCGCCGGCTGCGCGCCGGTCGGCGCCCGCAGCCGCACGACGGGGCGCCCGGGGGCGCGTGACGCGCGCTCTCTAGGCCGTCTGCGCCACAGTGCGCCGGTGCGTGGGGGATCGAGTGGTACGACGCCCCGAATATCGGGTATGTCGCTATTAGTCCCTATCTCGTCCCCCTTTCGTCCCCGACGAACCGGACTGGGGTCGCTGCCGGCCCGGGAAGTGATCGGCGTGATCGACACAGACGGTGAATGCGCCGAGTGGGCCTTTCCCGCTGAGCCCGGCGCCGTCCGAACCGCCCGCCACGCCGTGCGCGGCGCCCTCAGGGACTGGGGCCTCGAATCCGTCGGCGATGTGACCGTCCTGCTGGTCAGCGAGCTCGTCACCAACTCCCTGCGGTACGCGTCCGGCCCCATCGGCGTCCGGCTGGTACGGCGCAATCCGGCCGCCGGCGGCCCGGTCGGCGGCGCCGCCCTCCTCGTGGAAGTTTCCGATCCGCTTCCGGATCCACCCCGCGAACGGGTCGCCCGCGCCGACGACGAGGGCGGCCGGGGGCTCCATCTCGTCGCCGTCTCCTCGCAGCGCTGGGGGACCCGCCACGGGAAGTCGGGCAAGACTGTGTGGTTCGAGTTGGCTCTTCCTGGTGAGTAACAAGGTGACGGGTGGCCGACCGGCACAAGAGGTGGCTCGAAACTAACGGGACCTTTTTGTGATCGTGAACGCCGTGCCGTCCGGGGCCGTGGTGCTGAATACTGCGGTCATGGCCGGTCCGGTGCGGTGAGCTGGAGGGGACGGTCGCGTGAGCGAGATACCTGCGCAGGCACATCAGACCAGGGTGCCCGGGGAGACATGGCACGACTCCCTGTGGCACAGCAGCCCGCCTGGCTCGATATATGACTACATAAAGGTCGCTTCCTTCTCGATCGGGCCCGACGGCCTCATCGACCAGTGGAGTCTGCGCGCCGAGGAGCTCTTCGGCCTGACCGCAGCCCAGGCCGTGGGCCGCGATCCGGTCGACGCCTTCATGCCGCCCGAGCTCCGGGCCGGCGGACACCGCCGGGTCGCCGAGATCCTCGACGGAAAGGAATGGACCGGCCTCGTCCCCTTCCGGATCCCCGGCGGCGACGGCGAGCACGGCGTTGCCGAGATCTACGTGATGCCCACACAGACCGAATCCGCCGAGCGGGCCGCGCTCTGCGTCGTCGTCGACGTGCGTGCGCTGCGGCGCATTGAGTCCGACCTGGCGGCTTCACAAGCCATATTCGGCCAATCTCCCTTCGGCTTCCTCCTCTTCGGTACGGACCTCACCGTGCAGCGGGCCAACCGCCGCTTCGCCGCCGTGTTCGGGGGCGCCGCCGAGGAGCACCGGGGCCGGACCGTGCACGACTACCTGCCCGTGCACGAGGCCGACCGGATGGCCGAGGCGCTGCGCCGGGTCCTGGAGACCGGGGACTCGGTCACCGACCTCCGCATCACCGGCGCCGCCCCCGGCAGCCGGGACAACCGCCACTGGTCCATCAACCTCTACCGCGTGCACGGCGGCACCGGCCGTCCCATCGGCGTCGCCGGGATCGGCACCGACGTCACCCGACGGCATCTCGCCGCCCGCGAGGCCGCCGGGGTGCGGCGCAACCTCGCGCTGCTCAACGAGGCCGGGCACCGCATCGGCAACTCCCTCGACCTGGAGACCACCGCCCGCGAACTCCTCGACGTCACCGTCCCCGGCTTCTGCGACCTGGCCGCCGTCGACCTCTACCAGGGGCTGCTGCTCGGCGACGACGACCGGCCCGCGCGCCCGCACGGCCCCGGGGTGCCCTCGCTGCCGCCCGGACTGGGCGCCGGCCGGGCCCCGTCCGCGCCGCTGCGGCGGGTCGCCTTCGCCTCGGCCGTCTCGGACGCCCCGCTGTCGGGACCCGGCGCGCTGGTCTCCGTCGGCGAGGTGCACCGCTATCCGGCGGCCTCGCCGGGCGCGCTGGCGCTGCGCACCGCCCGGCCGCGGCTCATCGAGGGGGGCGGCGCGGACGACCTCGTGCAGTCCACGCTCGTCGTGCCGATGGTCGCCCACGACACGGTGGTCGGCCTCGCGCAGTTCTCCCGTACGAAGGGCAGCGAACCCTTCGGCGAACGGGACCGGGCGGTCGCCGTGGAGCTCGCCGCGCGGGCCGCGGTCTGCATCGACAACGCACGGCTGTACCGGCGCGAGCACGAGCGGGCGCTGATCCTCCAGCGCAGCCTGCTGCCGCCCGGCGACCCGGAGGCGGCCGGCCTGGACATCGCCTGCCGGTACCTGCCGGGCAACGCGGCCACCGAGGTCGGCGGCGACTGGTTCGACGTCATCGAGCTGCCCGGCCACCGCACCGCGCTGGTCGTCGGCGACGTGATGGGGCGGGGACTGCGGGCCGCCGTCGCGATGGGCGAACTGCGCACCGCCGTACGGACCCTGGCGCTGCTGGACCTCGAACCGGCGGAGGTCCTGGCCGCCCTCGACGAGGTCGCCCGGGGCCTGGGGGCGCCCGGCGGCTCCCAGCAGGCCTCGCGGGCGGCCCTGCACTCGCGGGACGCGGACCGCTCGGAGGTGTACCTCGCCACCTGTGTGTACGCCGTGTACGACCCGGTGACCCGGCGGTGCACGATCGCCAACGCGGGCCACATGCCGCCCGTCCTGGTCGAACCGCCGGACGAGGCCGGGCGGCCGCGGCCCGCGCTGCTGCTGGAGGTGCCGCCGGGAATGCCGCTGGGGGTGGGCGGGGAGCCCTTCGAGGAGGTCGAGGTGGAACTGCCGGAGGGGGCGCTGCTGGCGCTGTACACCGACGGGCTGGTCGAGTCCCGGGACCATCCGCTGGAGGAGGGACTGCGGGGCCTGCGCGAGGCCCTCGCGGATCCGGTCCGTCCTCTGGAGGACGTCTGCGACCACGTGCTGAACACCCTGGACACCCGGCACGGGGAGGACGACATCGCCCTGCTGATGGCACGCGTGCAGGGGCTGCCGCAGGAGGCGGTGGGGGACTGGCAGCTGCCGCGCGAGGCCCGTTCGGTGGGCCGGGCCCGGGAGCTGGCGCGGGCGAAGCTGCCCGGGTGGGGGCTGGAGGGGCTGCTGGACACCACCGAGCTGCTGGTCAGTGAGCTGGTCACCAATGCGCTGCGGTACGGGGAGGGCGAGATCCGCCTGCGGCTGCTGCTGGACCGGACGCTGGTGTGCGAGGTGTGGGACGCGAACCTGGTCCAGCCGCGGCGGCGGCGGGCGCGGGACACGGACGAGGGCGGGCGCGGGCTCCAGCTCGTCGGCCTGCTGTCCGCGGGGTGGGGCACCCGGCGGACCCACCGCGGGAAGACGGTCTGGTTCGAGCTGCCGTTGCCCGGGGCGGCGGCCGAAGCCGTGTCCGAACTCTCGGCGGAGCAGCTCCTGAGCATGTACGGCTGAGCCGCGGGGGCCGCGCGGGCCCCCGGGGAGGGGGTCAGGCGGCCCGGCCCTGCTTGAGCGCAGCGAGTCTGGCCTCGATTTCCGAGGTCTTGCCCAGGTCCTCGAGGGATTCGAACTGCGCGTCCAGGGACGACGCGGCCAGCTCCTGCTTGCCCAGGGCCATGGCCTCCTCCCTGCGGACCTTCTCCTCGAAGCGGTTCAGGTCGCTCGTCGGGTCCATCACGTCGATGTTCTTCACCGCGTCCAGCATCGTGTTCTGCGCCTGCGCGGTCCTGGCCCGGGCCACCAGCTCGTCGCGCTTCGCCTGCAACTCCGTCAGCTTGTTCTTCATCGAGTCGAGGCCCGACTTGAGCTTGTCGACGACCTCCGTCTGGGCGGCGATCGTCGGCTCCGCCGTCTGCGCCTCCTTCTCCGACTGCATCTGCCGGCCCAGCGCCACCTTCGCGAGGTTGTCGAACCTGTCGGCGTCCGCCGTCCCGCCCGCCGCGCGCAGTTCGTCCGCCTTCCTGCTCGCCGCCAGCGCCTTGCCGCCCCACTCGGCGGCCGCTTCGACGTCCTGCGCGTGGTCGGCCTCCAGCATCCGGAGGTTGCCGATCGTCGTCGCGACGGCCTGCTCCGCCTCCGAGATGTTGTTCGTGTAGTCCCGGATCAGCTGGTCCAGCATCTTCTGCGGGTCTTCCGCCTGGTCCAGCAGTGCGTTGATGTTGGCCTTCGCGAGCTGGGTGACGCGGCCGAGGATGGTCTGCTTGCTCATGATGGGCTCTCCTGGTCGAGGGGGGTGTGGGGTACGCGCTGAGGTTCAGAAGCGGCCGCCGCCGCCCATCCGGCCGCGGGTTCCGCCGCCGCCGAAGGATCCGGGCCCGCCCCCGCCGCCGAAGCTCCCGCCGCCGAAGCCGCCGCGCCCGCCGCCGCCGAAGCCGCCCCCGCCGCCCCGCAGGATCTCGCCGAGGATGATCCCGCCGAGTACGGCGCCGCCCTGGCCGCCGCCGGCCCGCCGGCCCGCGTACGGGTCCTGGTAGGCCCGTACGTCCTGCTCCGCCAGCTGCTGCGCCTGCCGGGCCAGCGCGTCCGCCTGCTGGGCCTCCGCCAGGGCGGCCGCGGGGTCCGTGCCCGTCAGGGACACCGACCGCTCCATGTGCCGCTGCGCCTCCGCCAGCCGGGTGCGGGCCTGGCTGCCGACCGCGCCCCGGCTGGTGGTGATGTAGTCCGTGGCCGCGCCGATCGCGCTGCGCGCCGTGAGCACGGCCTGGTCGAGCAGGGCCACCGCCCGCTGCCGGCCCGACTCCCGCTCCCGCGCCCCGGCCAGTGCCTCGTCCAGGGCCGCGTCGGCCTCCTCCACGCGCCGCAGCGCGTCGATCGGGTCGTACCGGCCGGCCGTCTGCTCCCGCCGTACGTCGGCCAGGACCGCCTCGGCGCGCCCGATGCGGCCGCGCAGGTCCGCCGTCGAGGTGCCCTCCGCGGTGCCGCCGAGCAGCCCGCCCGCGTCCGCGAGGTCGGTCTCCGTCTCGGTCAGCGCCCCCGGCAGCTTCCCGGCCGCCTCCGCCAGCTCCTGAGCCCGCCGCTCCACCGCGTCCACCAGCGTCGCCGCCTGGTCCACGGCCCCCTCGGCGGCCCGTACGTGCACGGCCGCCCGGCCGTTGTCGCCGCCGTCGACGGCCGCGCGGGCCTCGCCGAGGTGGGTGGTGGCGAACAGCAGCCGGTCCTTGGCCTGTTCGGGGTTGGAGGCGACGGGCGCCGACGCCGAGTCCGCGTACCGCTGCGCCAGCGCGGTCAGGGTGGCCACGGCCGTCGTGGTGCGCCCGGTCAGGGCGCGGAAGTGGGTCTCCACGGTGGCCAGGGCCTGCGGGGCGTTCTTCTCCAGGTCCCGCAGCCGGTCGAAGTCCGCGGTCTCGGCGTCCAGCCGCCGGTTCGCCTCGGTGCACCGGGCGACGATCTCGTCCAGCATGCGGCGCCGGGTCGCGTCGTCCTCGGGGTAGGCGTCGTCGAGCTGCTGGCGCAGCCGGAAGGCGTGTGTCAGCTCGTCCTTGGCGTACTCCACGGCCGTCTTGAACGGGGCCACCGCCTCGTCGCCGAACTGCGCGGAGGCGAAGCCGAGTTCCTCGGTGCTGGTGCGGATGGAGTCGTCGGTCCCCACCAGCAGCGACTTGGCCCGCGCGTCCAGCTCCGGCAGCGGGAGCCGGTCGGGCGCGCCCTCCGGCCAGCCCGGTCCGGTCGTCGCGCCGCGGCCGCCGTCCGCGCCGGTACCGCGCTTGCGGCGGGAGTACGCGTACGCCCCGAGCGCCCCGGCGGCGCCCACCGCGATCACCGGGAGCACGTAGTCCCCGGCCCCGCTCTCGCCGCTCGACTTCCCGCCGGGGTCCGCCGGGCCGGGGGTGATGGCGGGCACGGGCACGGGCCGGCCGCCGAGGACCGCGCCGTAGCCGTCCGCGGCGCCGATGGCGGCGCCCGCCCAGTCGTTCTGCTTCAGGGCGGGCTCGATGGCCGTGCGGGCCACGTCCGCGAGCTGCTGCTCGGTGAATCCGGAGTCGAGGGCGGCGGAGTAGGCGTACTGGCGGGCCCCGGTGCCCACGGCCAGCAGGACGTCGTCGCGGCCCAGGCCGTTCTTCTCCGCGGTGGCGTCGGCCCAGCTCTGGGCGGAGCGCCCGGAGAAGTCCCGTACGTACGTCACGAACAGCTGGATCCGCCGGTCGGCGTACAGCTTGTCGAGCGCGGCGGTGACGGCGGCCCTGCGGTCGCCCAGCGCGCCGACCCGGTCGGTGATCTGCCCCTGCTGTGAGAGGGTGACGGGATCCTCGGCCCGCGCGGGAGGCGCCCCGGCCAGGCCCCAGCCGCCGAGCGCCAGCAGCGCGGCGGCAAGGGCGGGCCCGGACCGTACGAAGGCCCTGAGGGGCGGCCTGCTTCTCGGCGGAATCACAATTGGGAGGGTATGGGCGGTTTCGCGGCCGCGCATGCGGAGCCATCCCGGAGTCGTCCGGGCGCCGGGCCGGCACGCGGCCCGGGCTCCCGAGGGGCCCGGGCCGGCCGCCTCAGTCCTGCCGGCGGCGGATCCTGCTCCCCAGCCACACCAGCGGGTCGTACTTGCGGTCCACCGCCCGCTCCTTCAGCGGGATCAGCGCGTTGTCGGTGATCTTGATCCCCTCGGGGCAGACCTCCGTGCAGCACTTGGTGATGTTGCAGTAGCCGAGCCCGTGCTCCTCCTGGGCGGTGCGCTTGCGGTCCAGGCCCGCCTCGGCCGCCGCGTCCAGGGGGTGCATGTCCAGCTCCGCCACCCGCATCAGGAAGCGCGGACCGGCGAAGGCCGTCTTGTTCTCCTCGTGGTCACGCACCACGTGACAGGTGTCCTGGCACAGGAAGCACTCGATGCACTTGCGGAACTCCTGCGAGCGCTCCACGTCGATCTGCTGCATCCGGTACGCGCCCGGCGCCACCCCCTCCGGCGGCACGAAGGCCGGGACCTCCCGGGCCTTCTGGTAGTTGAAGGAGACGTCCGTGACCAGGTCCCGGATGACGGGAAAGGCGCGCAGCGGGGTGACGGTGATCGTCTCGGACCGCTCGAAGGTGGACATCCGCGTCATGCACATCAGCCGCGGCCGGCCGTTGACCTCCGCGCTGCACGATCCGCACTTGCCCGCCTTGCAGTTCCAGCGGACCGCGAGGTCCGAGGCCTGCGTCGCCTGGAGCCGGTGGACGATGTCCAGGACCACCTCCCCGTCGTGCACCTCGACGGTGAAGTCCCGCAGTTCCCCGCCCTCCGCGTCGCCCCGCCAGATCCGGAAGCTCGCGTCGTACGTACTCATTCGTAGAGCTCCTCTTCGGCGAGGTACTTGACCAGCTCTTCCTTCTCGAAGAGCGCGAGCAGGTCGGAACGGATGGGCTCGGTGCGGGTGCGCACGAGGGCGATCCGGTCGGCGGCCGGATCCGCCGGGACCGGGTCCACGGGGCGGCACAGCAGGTTCACCGGACGCCAGTCGCGCTCCATCGCCGGGCAGTCCTCGCGGGTGTGCCCGCCCCGGCTCTCGGTGCGCTCCAGCGCGGCGCGCGCCACGCACTCGCTGACCAGCAGCATGTTCCGCAGGTCCAGGGCCAGGTGCCAGCCCGGGTTGAACTGCCGGTGCCCCTCGACGCCGGCGCGGGCGGCCCGTTCCCGCAGGCCGGCCAGCTTCTCCAGGGCCTCGGCCATCTCGCCGGCCCGGCGGATGATCCCGACCAGGTCGTTCATGGTCGTCTGGAGCTCCTGGTGCAGCGTGTACGGGTTCTCCGCGCCGTCGGCGGCGTGGAACGGGGCCAGCGCCTCCGCGGCCGCCGCGTCGATCTCCGACTGCGAGACGTCCGGGCGCGGGCCGGCCCCGGAGGCGTACTCCGCCGCGTGCAGCCCGGCCCGCCGGCCGAAGACCAGCAGGTCGGAGAGGGAGTTGCCGCCGAGCCGGTTCGAGCCGTGCATCCCGCCCGCGACCTCGCCCGCGGCGAAGAGCCCAGGCACCCCGACCGTGGCGGCGGTCTCCGAGTCGACCGCGATCCCGCCCATCACGTAGTGGCAGGTCGGGCCGACCTCCATCGCCTCGGCGGTGATGTCCACGTCCGCCAGCTCCTTGAACTGGTGGTACATCGAGGGCAGCCGCCGCTTGATCTTCTCCGCGGGCATCCGCGTGGACACGTCGAGGAAGACCCCGCCGTGCGGGGAGCCGCGGCCCGCCTTCACCTCGGAGTTGATGGCCCGGGCCACCTCGTCGCGCGGCAGCAGCTCGGGAGGACGCCGGTTGTGGTCCGGGTCCTCGTACCAGCGGTCGCCCTCCTCCTCCGACTCGGCGTACTTCTCCTTGAACACGTCGGGGACGTAGTCGAACATGAACCGCTTGCCCTCGCTGTTGCGCAGCACCCCGCCGTCGCCGCGCACCGACTCGGTGACGAGGATGCCCTTCACCGAGGGCGGCCAGACCATGCCGGTCGGGTGGAACTGCACGAACTCCATGTTGAGCAGGGGAGCGCCCGCGAGCAGGGCCAGCGCGTGGCCGTCGCCGGTGTACTCCCAGGAGTTGGAGGTGGTCTTGAAGGACTTGCCGATCCCGCCCGTCGCGAGGACGACCGCCGGAGCCTCCAGGACGAAGAAGCGGCCGGACTCGCGTTCGTAGCAGAAGGCCCCCGAGACCCGCTGCCCCTCCTTCAGGACCCTGGTGACCGTGCACTCCTGGAAGACCTTGAGCCGGGCCTCGTAGTCCCCGTACTCCTTGAAGTCCTCCTGCTGGAGCTGGACGATCTTCTGCTGGAGGGTGCGGATCAGTTCCAGGCCGGTGCGGTCGCCGACGTGCGCGAGGCGCGGGTACTCGTGGCCGCCGAAGTTGCGCTGGGAGATCTTCCCGTCGGGCGTGCGGTCGAAGAGCGCGCCCCAGGTCTCCAGCTCCCAGACCCGGTCCGGTGCCTCCTTCGCGTGCAGCTCGGCCATCCGCCACTGGTTGAGGAACTTGCCCCCGCGCATGGTGTCGCGGAAGTGAACCTGCCAGTTGTCGCCCTCGTTGACGTTGCCCATGGAGGCGGCGATCCCGCCCTCCGCCATCACCGTATGGGCCTTGCCGAACAGGGACTTGCAGATCACGGCCGTACGGGCGCCGCGCTCACGGGCCTCGATCGCGGCCCGCAGGCCGGCGCCGCCCGCGCCGACCACGACCACGTCCCACTGCTGCCGTTCCACTTGAGTCATCTAGAAGATCCTCGGGTCGGTGAAGGCGCCGCTGGCCACCAGGTACACGTAGAAGTCGCACGCGGCGACGCTGATCAGGGAGGCCCACGCCAGTTGCATGTGACGGGTGTTGAGACGGCTGACCCAGCCCCACAGCCGGTAGCGCACCGGATGCTTCGAGAAGTGCTTGAGGCGGCCGCCCATGATGTGCCGGCACGAGTGGCAGGACAGCGTGTAGGCCCAGATCAGCACGATGTTGACGAGGAAGATCAGCGTCCCCAGGCCCATGTGGCCCCAGGCGTAGTGCTCGTCGCGGAAGGTCAGCACGGTGTCGTACGTGAGGATCCCCGCGACCGGCAGCGCCGCGTAGAAGAAGTACCGGTGCATGTTCTGGAAGATCAGCGGGAAGCGGGTCTCCCCGGTGTACTTCGCGTGCGGTTCGGCGACCGCGCAGGCGGGCGGCGAGGCCCAGAAGCCCCGGTAGTAGGCCTTGCGGTAGTAGTAGCAGGTCAGCCGGAAACCGAGCGGGAAGACCAGGATCAGCAGGGCGGGGGACAGGCCCCACCAGCTGCCGAACAGGTCCCAGTTGGGGCCGCCGCGCATCTCCTGGCAGTTCTCCGCGAGACACGGGGAGTAGAACGGGGAGACGTACGGGGCCGCGTAGTAGTCGGCGTTCGCGAAGGCCCGCCACGTCGAGTAGACGATGAAGGCGAGCAGCCCGGCCGCGGTGCCGGCGGGCGACAGCCACCACCGGTCGGTCCGCAGGTGCCGGGCGGCGATCGCGGCCCGGGAGGCGTCGTGGACGCCGCCGGGCCGCTGCTGGGGTGGTTGTGTACCTGTGGCCAAAGGAGACTCCGGGAGAGGAGTGACGGGCCCAGGAGGCCCGGCCGCCTGGGGCGGCCGGGCCAGATGGGGTGAAGGGCGTACGGGTGCGTACGGGTGTTCGCGGCGGCGGGGGCCGTCAGGGCGCGCGGCGGTCGCGGGCTCCCAGGCCCTCGTCGTCGGAGTCCGTCCACAGCGAGCTGTCGTACGGGGTGTCGGGAACCGTCACCATCCGCGACGGGTCCGGCGGGGCGGAGCCCGCCCGCGGGCTCGCCGGAGCCCGCCGTCCGGCCTGCTGCTCGAGCTGCTCGACCTTGCGGGTCAGCTCGTCCAGGTTGCGCCGTACGGCATTCAGGTCGTCTTGCAGGGACATGATTCTTGCCCTCACTTCCGCAGGGTGCGGTGGCAACGCTCATGTGCGCCTGGCAGTGTCGCCCCTCACGTCCCCGGTTGTGAAGGGACGTGCAGCGATTGCGGGCGCGCAGGCGTGAACTGTGCGCCCCTCCCTGGACCCCATTCTCATCCCCCTCGTGGGTGAGCGCCTCTCCGGCGCGCAAACGGGATTGGTCCGCACGGGTGGGGTTCGCGGCGTGGCGCGAGGCGGCTGCGAGGGGTGTGGCGGGCCGTGGATTTCAGTGGGTTCCGGCAACCGGTGTGATCAGCTCCATATACCGCCGAACGTGATCATGCTTCCCCCACGCCCCGCCCCGGAGGTACCACCCATGTCCCAGAGAAGGCGCAGGTCCTTGGCGCTCCTGACCTCGGGAGTCCTCGCACTGCCGCTGCTCACGGGCTGCGGCGCGGGTGACGACGAGGGCGGCCCGGTCGCCGCCGGACCGGACATCGCGGCCACCACCCGCGACAAGGTCGCCGACGGGGGTGTGCTGCGCTGGGCGGTGGACTCCCTGCCCGAGACCCTGAACACCTTCCAGGCCGACGCGGACGCCACCACCGGCCGGATCGCCGCGGCCGTGCTGCCGCAGCTGTTCGTGCTGGACGACAAGGGGCGGCCGGTGGCCAATCCCGACTACCTCGAGAAGGCCGAGGTCGTCGAGCGGGAGCCCAAGCAGGTCGTCCTGTACAAGCTGAACCAGCAGGCGGTGTGGAGCGACGGCCGCGAGATCGGCGCCCCCGACTTCGTCGCGCAGTGGCGGGCCCTGAACGGCAAGGACTCGGCGTTCTGGACGGCCCGCAACGCCGGCTACGAGCGCATCGAGAAGATCGAGCGGGGCAAGACCGACCTGGAGGTCAGGGTCACCTTCGCCAAGCCGTACGCCGACTGGCGCTCGCTGTTCAGCCCCCTGTACCCCAAGCAGGTCACCGCCACCCCGGAGGCCTTCAACGAAGGGGCCCGCGGCGCCCTCAAGGTCACCGCCGGACCCTTCGGCCTCGGCGCGATCGACAAGAAGACCGGCACCGCCTCGCTGACCCGCAACCCGCGCTGGTGGGGCTGGCCGGCCAAGCTCGACACGCTGGTGCTGACGGCGGTTCCCCGGGCGCAGCGCCCGGCCGCGCTGGCCTCCGGGAAGGTCGATCTGGCGGAGATCGACCGCTCCGGCGCCGACCGGATCGCGCTCGCCCACCGGGAGGCGGAGCAGCAGGGCGGCAAGGGCGCGGGCGGTGCCCCGGCCCACGGACCCGCCGCCGAGATGACCGCCGCGCAGGCCACCTTGTCCTGGGCGGTCGCCTTCGGCGCGGACGAGGAGAAGGCCCTGGCGGAGGCGGAGACCCGCAAGAAGCACGTCGACTCCGTCAAGCGGTACGCGGACGAGCAGACGGCCCTGCGGAAGTTCACCGTCCGCAAGTCGCTCGAGCCCGCCTACACACAGCTCGCCATGAACGGCTCCGCCGGTCCGCTGGCCGACGAGCGGGTGCGCCGCGCGGTGGCGCGGGCCCTGGACCGCAAGGAGCTGGCCGAGATCGTCCTGGGGCCGCTCGGCCTGCCCGCGAAGCCGGTCGGCAGCCACCTGGCGCTGGCCGGACAGCAGGCGTACGCGGACAACAGCGAGGCCCTCGGCGGCCAGGACACCCAGGCGGCCCAGGCCCTCCTCGCGGACGCCGGATGGCGCCGCGGCGGCAAGATCACCGAACCGGCGGGCGCGAAGGCCGGACCGCAGAGCGCGCCGCAGGACGACGGGAAGACCCCCCAGGGCCCGGGCACCGGCAACGACGGGCTCTACATCGTGGGCCAGGACGACGAGCGCAACGGCGACCACGGCGGTGCGCACGGCGGCGAGGTCGCCGGCGCCTTCGCTCCGGCCGCTCCCGGCGCGGCCCAGGACCAGCCCTCCCCGGTGCTCGCCCCCGCGCCGTTCGCGGCCCGGCAGGAGGCCCTCCTGCGGGCGCAGGCCGCCGCGGTGGCCGCGGCGGCCTGGGCCCGGGACGACGCCAAGGCCCGGGACGACGCCAAGGACGGGGAGGACGCCAAGGAGGGCGGGGCCGCCGAGCCCGCCGATCCCGCGAAGGCCACCCCGGCCAAGCAGGCCGCCCGCACCTCCGGCGCGATGCTCGCCAAGGACGGCAAGCCGCTCAGCCTGCGCTTCGTGCTCCCGGCCGGTCCCGGATCGGAGGCGCTGCGCGCCGTCGGCGACCGGATCTCCCAGATGCTGCGGAAGATCGGGGTGACCACCGAGATCAAGAAGGTGGCCGACGAGAGCTTCTTCAAGGACCACATCGCCTCGGGCCAGTACGACCTGGCGCTCTACTCCTGGCCCGCGACCGCCTACCCGGCCACCGACGCCCGGCCGATCTTCGCCAAGCCGGAAGCGGCCGCCGACGGCTCGCTCCTCGTCGAACAGAACTACACCCGCGTCGGCACCGACCACATCGACCAGCTCTTCGACCAGGCGGCCGGGGAACTGGACGAGGAGCAGTCCCGCGAGCTGATGCGCAAGGCCGACGCCAGGATCTGGGCCGCCGCCGGCTCCGTCCCGCTCTACCAGCGCCCGGAGCTGGTGGCCGTCAAGCCGTCCCTGGCCAACGCCGGCGCCTTCGGGCTCGGGGCCCCCCGCTTCCAGGACATCGGCTGGAAGAAGCCGCCGACGGCCAAGAACAAGAAGAAGTAGTGACAAAGCGGTGCCCGGGAGGTTGACCTTCGGCTTCCAAGCTCAGATGTGACTCAAGTCCCTTGCCCGCCGGATCCCCCGGCGGGCAAGGTCGTGGATACCCGTTGACCCGCATGATTTCCGGCAGGACCGACGGCCGGTGCCCCCCACCCCGCATCCGGCCGTGCTCATTCGTCCGGCCTCTTGACAGACCCCCCGGCGGGCGGTTCCCGCCGCGCGACGTACCATGGGGTAAGGCCGTGGCAGGTTTTCGCCCGGCCGAGGCGCGCGTGCCAGGCCGTACGTGACGCCATCCACGATCCCGGGAGAAGCGCCGAAGTGCCCACGCGCCACGACATCCGTAACGTCGCCATCGTCGCCCACGTCGACCATGGCAAGACGACCATCGTCGATGCCATGCTCAAGCAGGCCGGTGCCTTCGCCGCCCACCAGCAGCTCGACGACCGCATGATGGACTCGAACGACCTGGAGCGTGAGAAGGGCATCACGATCCTCGCCAAGAACACGGCGGTGAAGTATCACCCCAAGGACGGCGGGGCCCCGATCACGATCAACATCATCGACACCCCCGGCCACGCCGACTTCGGTGGTGAGGTCGAGCGCGGTCTGTCGATGGTGGACGCCGTCGTTCTGCTGGTGGACGCCTCCGAGGGTCCGCTGCCCCAGACCCGCTTCGTCCTGCGCAAGGCCCTGCAGGCGAAGATGCCGGTCATCCTCTGCATCAACAAGACGGACCGTCCGGACTCCCGGATCGACGAGGTCGTCAACGAGACGTACGACCTCTTCCTGGACCTGGACGCGGACGAGGACCAGATCGAGTTCCCGATCGTCTACGCGTGCGGCCGTGACGGCGTCGCCTCGCTGACCAAGCCGGAGGACGGCACCGTCCCCGCGGACAGCACCAACCTGGAGCCGTTCTTCTCCACCATCCTGGAGCACGTCCCGGCCCCGGTGTACGACGAGGAGGCCCCCCTCCAGGCCCACGTCACCAACCTGGACGCCGACAACTTCCTCGGCCGCATCGCGCTCGTCCGCGTCGAGCAGGGCGAGCTGCGCAAGGGCCAGACCGTCGCGTGGATCAAGCGTGACGGCACCATCTCGAACGTCCGCATCACCGAGCTGATGATGACCGAGGCGCTCACCCGCAAGCCGGCCGAGGTGGCGGGCCCGGGTGACATCTGCGCGGTCGCCGGTTTCCCCGAGATCATGATCGGCGAGACCCTGGCCGACCCGGAGAACCCGATCGCGCTCCCGCTGATCTCGGTCGACGAGCCGGCGATCTCCATGACCATCGGTACGAACACCTCCCCGATGGTCGGCCGCGGCGGCACCGGCAAGGGCGCGGACGCCAAGTCCGCGGTCAAGGACCGCAAGGTCACCGCCCGCCAGGTCAAGGACCGTCTGGACCGCGAGCTGATCGGCAACGTCTCGCTCCGCGTCCTCGACACCGAGCGCCCCGACGCCTGGGAGGTCCAGGGCCGCGGTGAGCTCGCGCTCGCCATCCTGGTCGAGCAGATGCGCCGCGAGGGCTTCGAGCTGACCATCGGCAAGCCGCAGGTCGTCACGCAGGAAGTCGACGGCAAGGTGCACGAGCCGGTCGAGCGCATGACGATCGACGTCCCCGAGGAGCACATGGGCGCGGTCACGCAGCTCATGGGCGTCCGCAAGGGCCGCATGGACAACATGTCGAACCACGGCTCCGGCTGGGTCCGCATGGAGTTCGTGGTCCCGTCCCGCGGCCTCATCGGCTTCCGCACGGAGTTCCTGACGAACACCCGCGGTACCGGTATCGCCCACTCGATCCACGAGGGCCACGAGCCGTGGTTCGGCCCGCTGGTCACCCGCAACAACGGTTCGCTGGTCGCGGACCGCTCGGGTGCGGTCACGCCGTTCGCGATGATCAACCTGCAGGAGCGCGGTGTCCTGTTCACCGAGCCCGGCACCGAGGTGTACGAGGGCATGATCGTCGGCGAGAACTCGCGCTCCGACGACATGGACGTCAACATCACCAAGGAGAAGAAGCTCACCAACATGCGTGCGGCTTCCGCGGACAACACGGAGAACGTGATTCCGCCCCGCAGGCTCTCCCTGGAGCAGTCCCTGGAGTTCTGCCGCGACGACGAGTGCGTCGAGGTGACCCCGGAGGCCGTCCGCATCCGCAAGGTCGTCCTGGACCAGAAGGAGCGCTCGCGCACCGCGTCGCGCGCCAAGTCCGCCAAGTAGGCGCCTGAGCCGCCCGCGGCCCACAGCCCGGCCCCCGCACGGAATTCCGTGCGGGGGCCGGGCTTTTTCGCGTCCGTACCGGGACAAGTACGGGACAGCCGCCTCATGAAGTCCGGGACCGGGCCCGGCCATCCTGAGGAAGTCCGCTCCAGGGGGAGCCGACGAGAGGAGAGGCTGATGCCGCAGTTGGAGATCGAATTCCCGGCCGTCGCGCAGAACTGGCTGGCGGTCGAGAGCGTTCCGCAGATCGGGCGGGACGCGGCGGAGGAGCGGGCCTGGGTTCCCGCCTACTGGGCGACTCCCTCCGCCGCCTGACCGTGACGTCAGACCGGGGGGTGCCGGTTCCGGGCGCCCCCCGGTCGCGTTTTCCCATCCCCTCATCCCCAGTTCCCGCTTTCCGTATCGGACGGTGTTCTCGATGTCGCTCGTAGCCTCACGTCATTCCTCCCGAGAGAAAGTCGGCCGCGCGGACGGACTGCTGGTGGCCGACGGCCGGTTCGGTGACTCCGGCGCCATCGCAGAACGCAACATGGCCCGCTTCGTCCTGGGCCTGCGGCTGCTGGCGCACAAGGACACCCGCCACCAGGAGGTGCTGCGCCGGCTCTCCCTGCTCAGCCGCGAGCAGCTGCTCCCCCTGCTCGGCGACCCCGTCCTGCGCAACGCCTTCGAGGACGACATCGTCAAGCTGGAGAACGGCCACACCGGCGCCCTCGGCCTGGGCGACCTGGCCTCCCGCCTGTCCCTGGACCCGGACGGCCAGGGGCCGTGCGAACGGATGGCCACCCCGCACGTCAGGCCGTGGCCGGAGCACGGGCCCGCCTGGCTGTGGACCGAGATGAGCCCGGCCGACCGGGTGCCGGGCGAGCTGTCGGCCCGGCTGCGCCGGCTCTACGACGGCAGCATCGAGGGCGGGCCGACCGCCGACCCCGTCATACCGACCCCGGAGATGTGCCGGCGGCTGACCCGCGGCGCCGACCTGCTCACGCGGCTCCTTCCGCAGGTCGGGCCCAGCGTGCTGCGGCACGTCTCCGTCGTGGGCTTCACCCGCGGGGAGTCGGCCGACGGCCCGCTCCAGTCGCTCTCGGGCGGCGACCCCCTCCCGTCGGCCGTCCTGATGGCCCCGGAGCAGCTCGCCGACCCGTGGACGGCCGCGGAGACCCTGCTGCACGAGGGCGTCCACCTCAAGCTCTTCGACGCGCTGCGCTCGGGCGCGCTCCTGCGGGACGCGGACCTGTCCGTGCCGATCCCGTGGCGGCAGACGCCGTGGCGGCTCGTACGGGTGCTCGTGGCGCTCCACTTCTACGTCCACATGCTGGTGTTCCAGGAAGCCGCCCGGCACGCGGACGACACGCTCCGGACGGAGTTCGGCGAACCGCCGGCCGGTGAGGTCGTCGACGAGGTGAGCCCGGACACGGAGGCCGCCAGGAACGGCACCCACGGGTCGAGCCTGGAGCGCGCCCGCTACCTGGCCGGGTACGTGCTCGGCCTCCCGGAGGACCGCCTGACGCCCGACGGCCGGCGGTTCATGCACTGGCTGCTCGAAGCACTGCACCTGGTGCACCAAGACTCCGGGGTCACGCCGCCCGCGGGGGTGGCCGGCGTGGCCCCGGTACCGCAGCCCGCGCTGCCCGAGGGCGCGGTGGCGGGCCGCAGCGCGAGCGCGCTGGCCCGGCCGCTGCCCGAACGCGGGGAGCTGCTGCTGGTCAACACGGACACCGCCGCGATGCACTGGCTCAACGCGCGCTCATGGCTGATCTATTCGCTGTGCGACGGGCGCGACGTGGGATCCGTGCGGGGCGAGTACGCCCGGCGGGCCGGGGTGGATTCCGAGGCCGCGCGCACCCAGGTCGACGCCTGCATTTCCGAATTGACGGCGGCCGGCCTCCTGCGGTGAAAGAAACAGTCGGGACATATCCGGGACATCTGCATCAGGAATCCGGGACGGATATCCGGAGATGATCCTCTTGTTCCATCCGGTTCGCATCACCAAAGGGGAAAAGATCATGGCAGTTACTCAGGCAGCGCCGGCCGTCCAGGAATTCGACCTCGACGAGTTCGACCTCGATGTGCGCATCGCGGTGAGCTCGGACATCGCGTCCATCGAGGGCGGATTCAGCAACTGGTACTCCTGCAAGGGCACGTGCGGCTCGTACTGCGGTTGTGACAAGCCCACCATCATCAGCTGCATCTGCTGAGACCCACCGGAGGCGGCCCGCCCTTTCCGGGCGGGCCGCCGCACTCATGTGAAAGGGCAGCCCGAAGTGTCAAGCGAGCGGGTCTTCGTCATATCTCCGCGCAAGAGCGGAACCCACCTGGTGCAGGAACTGCTCGTGCACCTCGGCTACAGGATCTACGGAGAGCCGGTACCGCCGGACGCGGGCCGCCCGGCCTTCAGCATCCGCGAGCGGCTCGACATGGCGGAGCGGTTCCTCGACCCCGCCGAATTCGCGTCACTCGACCACCAGAGGGACCGGGACGCCTTCATCCGCACGACGGACGAAGCCTGGCTCCAGCTGGCCTGGGCGTGGCAGACCCGCCTGGCCGTCGCACCCCTGGCCCACGTCGAGGCGATCGCCCCCGAGGCGCGCTTCGGCCCGAAGATGCGCCCCGAGGTCTGGACCGCCCCCTTCTCCTCCACACCGGCCGGCGTGAGCTGGATCTTCCACTCGGTGGACGTCTGGCGGATGGACGGCTCGTTCCTGGCGGAGTGGGTCAACACCGGTTCGCCCAAGGTGATCCTGAACTACCGGGACCCCAGGGACGTCCTCGTCTCGCTCGTGGACTTCTTCTCCCGGAACAACGGACTCAAGTTCATGCGGTACCCGGAGTCGGCCATCTTCGGCCCGGTCCTGGAGTCGATCGGCGACTACGGGAAGAAGCTGGACTACGCGCTGTCCGACCCGCAGATGCCGCTGCTGTCCGACTTCGAGTCCGCCATCAGCTTTCTGCACCACCCGAACGTCTGCCACGTCTCCTTCGAGGAGCTCGTCGGCCCGCAGGGCGGCGGGAGCCGCGCGGCGCAGCTGACCGCCGTCCAACGCGTCGCGGACTGGCTGGAGCACGACGTCGATCCCGGGGCCGTGGCCGACCACCTCTTCAACCCGCGGTCCTTCACCCTCAACAAGGGCCGCACCGGACGCTGGCGGGAGACCTTCACCCCGGCCCACGTGGAGCGGTTCGAGTCCACGTTCGGCCACCTCCTCGACAGCTTCGGCTACGCGCGGGGGGCCGGACGGTGATCGGCGGCGCCCTCGCCGAGCAGGCCCGCCGCACGGCGCACCTGATCACCTCGCGCCTCGTCGATCCCGGGTACGTCGAAGAGCACGTGGCCGCGTCGACGGTGGACCCCAACACCCCGGGCCGGCGGCCGGAGAGCTCGCTGCTCGCCGGTGACGCCGGGCTCGCGCTGGTCCTGCGGCTGGCCTCGGAGGCCGACCCGCGATCCGCCGACCACTGGCGCCGGGCCGCGCACGGGGCACTGACCCGGGCGGTGCGGAGCACGCACGAGCGGCCCCTGGCCGGCCACGGCATCGTCGCCGGGTCGGCCGGTCTGGCCCTCGTACTGGCGGAGTTCGCCGCGGGCGACCGGCGCTACCAGCGCCCCCTCGACGGCCTGCACACCCGCCTCGCCGAGCGGCTGGGTGCCGGGGACGCGCCCGCCACCGGCTGCCACACGAGCATCGCCGCCTACGACGCGCTCCAGGGAGCGGCGGGCACGCTCGGGTACCTGCTGTCCGTGCCCGGACCGGACGCCGCGCTGCGGGAGGCCGTCCACGGGCTCGTGGACGAACTGGTCCGGCTCTGCACCCCGGCCCCGGAGCAGACGGAGGCCCGCTGGGTCATCCCGCCCGAGGACTATCCGCTGCCCAGGGACCTGGAGGAGTACCCGTACGGGTACATCAACCTGGGCCTCGCCCACGGCGTCCCCGGCCCGCTCGCCGCACTGTCCCTGGCCTGGACGGCCGGCTACCGCCGCCCCGGCATGCGCGAGGCGATCGACAACGCCGTCGCCCTGCTGTCGGCCTCCGCCGTCGAGGACGGCTTCGGCGCCGACTGGCCGAGCGGCATCGCGATGGACCCCGAAGGCCGGCGCACCCGGCCGCGGCACCCCGCCAGGACGGCCTGGTGCTACGGCGCCCCCGGCATCGCCGCCGCCCTGCTCCTCGCGGCCCGGGCCCTGGCGGACGACGGGCTGCGGGCCCGCGCCGTCGCCGCGTTCGAAGCGGCGCTGCGACGGTCCGAAGACCACGTGCACACGCTGTCGCCCACGATCTGCCACGGCCTGGCGGGCCTGCTGGCGATCTGCGAGGTCTTCGCCCGCACGACGGACAGCGCCCGGGCCGGGGCCGCGCTGCCCGTCCTGACGCGGCGGCTGCTCGCGCACTGCTCCGAGGACCTGCCCTTCGGCGTGCAGAACCTCGAACAGCCCGACCTGCACATCGACAACCCGGACTTCCTGTGCGGAGCGGCCGGAGTCGCCGCCGTGCTGTGGACCGTGTCCACGCCCGTCCCCCCACGGCGGTGGCAACGCGCCCTGCTCATCGCCTGACCCACCCGCGGAAGAGAGAGACTCCATGAGCCTGTACACCCCTGCCGGATTCTTCCTGGTCCGCTCGCCGGCGCTGCCGGTGGACCCGTACGTCGAGGCGCTCGACGGACGGGGCCGGGGTGCCCGCGACCGCCTCTGGACGCTGGGGGAGCGGCCCCTGGTGCGGCAGGCCGTACGCGTGGCCAGCCACAGCCTCGCGGAGGAACTCGAGAAGACCGCACCCGGGGGCGGGGGCCGGGCCGCGGACCGGATGCACTCCTCGCTGCTGCGCTACCTGTCCAGAATGAGCTCCAGGTCCACCCCGTACGGGCTGTTCGCGCAGGTGGAGGCGGGGGAGTTCGGAGAATCCACCACCCTGGCACGGGCCGGTGAGCAGCCGGCGGCCACCCGGACCCGCGCGGACATGGGGTGGCTCATGGGGCTGATCGGCGAGATGGAGGCCGACCGGGAGCTGCGCGGAGAGCTGACCGTCGCGGTGAACCCGCTGCTCCGGCGGACCGGCGACCGGATCACGCTGGCCGTGGCCACGGCTGCGGTCACGGCGGACCAGCAGTCGAGCAGCGTCCGGGCCACCCGGCCCGTCGACGCCGCCCTGTCCCGGGCCGCCGCACGGCCGCGCTGGTCGGAGCTGGTCGCCGCGCTGGCCGGGGAGTTCCCGGCGGCCCCGCCGGAGAAGATCACGGCGCTGGTGGACCAGCTGTGGGACCTGGGCATGCTGACGAGCGACCTGCGGCCGGCCCTGACCCACCCCTGCCCCGAGCAGGCGGTCCTGGACCGCATCGAGGGCCTCGCCGGCTCCGGCCGCTACCGCCGCGCCCTGGGCCGCACCAGGCGGCTCGCCGCGGCGGCGGACGCGGCCGCGCCCGAGGAGGCCGGCCGGCTGCTGGCGGAGCTGTACGAGCACCAGCGGGTGGTGGTGCCCGGCCACCGGGAGAGCCCCTTCCACGCGGACGCCCGGCTGGACCTGACCGGTACCACCCTGCACTCCGGGGTCGCGGCCGAGGCCGCGGACGCCGCCGACGCGCTGCTGCGGCTGGGCCAGTCGGCGCGGCCGCACCATCTCGCGGTGTACCACGGGGAGTTCCTCGAGCGGTACGGAGTGGGGGCGGAGGTCCCCGTCCTGGAGCTGCTGGACCCCGAGACCGGCCTCGACGCGCCCGAGACGTACCGGTTCCCGCCCCGCGCGCTGCCGCTGGCCCCGGCCCCGAGGCGGGAGCGGCGGGAGCAGGAGGAGGCGCTGGCCGCGCTCGTCGCGGGAGCGCTCCACCGGGGGAAGCGGGAAGTGGAGATCACGGACGCCTTCCTCGGGGCGTGGCAGCCGCGGGACGAGGGCGGCGCGGGCCCGGACGCCCGCCCGTCGCTGGACGTCATGGGGCAGGTCGTGGCGGAATCGCGCGAACGGCTGGACGCCGGCGACTGGAAGTTCGTACTCGGTACGGGGCCCATGCGGGACGGCGGCCGGTTCGGCGGGCGCTTCTTCGATCTGCTCGGCGAGAACTTCCGCAAGCTGCTCCAGGAGTACGCCACGGCGGAGGAACGCCTCGGCGACGGCGATGGTGACGACGAGGGCGAGGGCGCTGTCTTCGCCGAGCTCAACTACGCCCAGCTGGACGGGCGGCGCGCAAACGTGGCCATCCACCCGCCGGTCCGCCGCCACGAGATCTGCGTCAACGCCTCGCCGACCGGGGGCGACGTACAGCCCATCGACCTCTCCGACGTCCTGGTGGGAGCTACTCAGGAGCGCTTCTACCTGCGGTCCGCCCGCCTCGGCAGGCAGCTGCACGTGACCCAGAGCCACCTCGTCAACTGGGGCAGCGCGCCCAACGTGTGCCGGTTCCTGCTGGAGGCCTCGGAGGACGGCTGGGCGCCCCTCGCCGAGTTCTCCTGGGGCGCCCTGGACCGGGCGCCGTTCCTGCCGCGCGTGACCCGGGGACGCACCGTGCTCAAGCCCGCCCGCTGGCTGTTCGGCTCCGGTGTCCCCGGCTTCCCCGACGGCTGCGCCGACGCCGCGGCCGTGGACCGCGCCGCGTTCACCGCCGCGTTCCGGGAGTGGCGGCAGGACTGGGACGTGCCCCGCTGGGTGCACCTGAGCCTGTTCGACCACCGGATCCTCCTCGACCTGGACAGCCCGCTGTGCGTGGACGAGGTCCAGCGCGCGCTGCGCACCTCCCACGCCCCCGGCGACGCCCTGGTGTTCGAGGAGTCCGTGGCCGATCCCGCGCGGCCGTCCTGGCTGCGCGACGCGGACGGCCGCTCGTACGCGAACGAGATCGTCGTACCGCTGCTGGCGCGCGGCACGGCGGTGCGCAGGCCGGTCCCGGCAGTCGACCCGGCCGCGCTCGCGGACGCCCGCGACCTGGCCGCCGACCCCGCCCGCGCCAAGCGCCAGACGGCGGGCGGCGACTGGGCCCACGTGAAGCTCTACGCGGCGGCCGGCCGGCACGGGGACGTCCTCACCGGCAGCCTGCCCCGGCTCGTCCGGGAGCTGCGCGAAGAGGGCCTGATCGACCGGTGGTTCTTCATCCGCTACGGCGACCCCCACCCCCACCTGCGGGTGCGCGTGCGCAGGGCGCCCGGGACCGACCCGTCGGCCCCGCTGGTCCGGCTCGTCGCCTGGGCGAAGGGCCTGGTCGACGCGGGACTCGCCGCCGACCTGGCGGTCGTCTCGTACGACCGCGAGACCGAACGCTACGGCGGCCCCCTCGCGATGGACGCCGCCGAGGCCGTCTTCGAAGCGGGCAGCGACATGGCGACGGCGCTGCTGGACCTGCTCCGCGGCCGCCCCGGCCCGGACGCCGACATCGTCGGCGCGTACGCACTGGACGCCCTCCACCGGCAGTGGGGGAGCGTGCCCGCCGCGGACCACGGGCTCGCGGGCACGGAGATCCCGCCGTCCACCCGGGAGCGCTTCCGCGCCGTGCGCTCCACGCTGTGCGACCTGATCGCCCCCTGGGACGAGCGCCCCGACCCGCTCGCCCGCGAGTGGGCCGGCGCACTGGGAGCGGCGGTCGCCCTCCAGGCGGACGCGGTGGCGGACGCCGGGCGGCTCGTCCGCGGTCTGGCCGCCGACGGCCGGCTGACCGGCACCGAGCACGGGATCCTCGCCGCCCTCGCCCATATGCAGGCCATCCGGCTGCTGGGCCTCGACCGGGAGGGCGAGCGCCGGTGCGGGCACCTGCGGGCGCTCGCGCTGCGCGCCGTCCAGGGCCGCCGCGCGGCGGGCGGCCGGCGGTGATCCGGCTCGGGGCGCGGGCGGTGCGGCTGCTGTGGCGCATCAGCCCCCGCCAGGTGCTGTCGGTGTCCGTGCTCTCCCTGCTGTCGGCGCTCCTTCCGGCCGTCCAGGTGTACTTCACGGCGCGGATGGTCCAGGCCGTGGTGGACGCGGTGGGCCGCGGGACCGGCACCGGGCCGGCCCTGACGGCGGGCGGGTGCCTGGCGGGCGCGGCCGTCGTGGGCCATTTCCTCGCGGTCCTCCAGGACCACCGGCAGGCCCTGCTGCGCAGCCGCCTGCCGGAGGCGGTCGGGCTCACGGTGATGGAGAAGTCGGCCCGGCTGTCGCTGTGCCAGTTCGAGGACCCGGACACCTACGACCGGCTGCAACGCGCCACCCGCGAGTCCGTGTTCCGGCCCTTCCAGGTGCTCACGCACCTGATCGCGGCCGGTTCCGCGACGGTGTCCTTCCTGTCGGTCGGTGCCGTGCTGCTGGGCACGAGCGTGCCGGTGGCCCTGGCCGTCTGCCTCGCCCCGGTGCCCGCCGCGCTGGTCAACCTGTACTTCAGCCGCCGTACCCACGCGGTGGAGCACGCCAGGGCGGAGGGCCGCCGGCGGCTCACGTACCTGGAGCACCTGCTCACCAACGACCAGACCTACAAGGAGACCAGGCTGTTCGGCCTGGTGCCCCTGCTGCTCGGCCGGTCGAGGACGCTGGTCGAGGAGTTCTACGAGACCGACCGGCGCATCGAGCGCCGCCGGGCCGTGGCCGGCGCGCTGTCCGGCCTGCTCAGCGCGGGTACCACGGCCGTGGCGATCCTGCTGGCCGTGCGCTCGGCGCTGTCCGGCGGCCAAGTGGGCGTCCTCGCCGGATACATCGCGGGCGTGACGCTGATCCAGGCATCGGTGCGGGGCCTGTTCACGAGCGGGGTGCAGCTCTACGAGAACTGCCTCTTCCTCGGCCACTTGTTCGACTTCCTCGACATGGAGGAGGAGCCGGCCGAGCCGGACGGACTGCCCGTACCGACCGCGCTGCGCAGCGGAATCGAGTTCCAGAACGTCTCGTTCCGGTATCCGGGGGACGAGCGGCCGGTCCTGGACGGGGTGTCCTTCACCGTTCCCGCGGGATCCTGCGTGGCGCTCGTGGGCCGCAACGGCGCGGGCAAGTCCACCCTGCTCAAGCTCCTCACCCGGTTCTACGAGCCGACCGGCGGCCGCATCCTCCTCGACGGCCGGCCGCTCACCGACTACGCGCGGAGCGGGCTCAGGGACAGCATCGGGGTGATCTTCCAGGACTACCAGCAGTACGAGGCGCCGGTCCGGGAGAACATCGGCTTCGGCAAGGTGTCCGCCCTCGGCGACGACCGCCTGCTGTGGGAAGCGGCCACGACCGCCGGGGCCCACGGCATCCTGGCCGGGCTCCCGCGCGGACTCGACGCCCAGCTCGGCCGCTGGTTCCCCGGCGGCCACCAGCTCTCGGGCGGCCAGTGGCAGAAGGTGGCCCTGGCCCGGGCGGTGGTCCGCAGGGCTCCGATCCTGATCCTCGACGAGCCGACGGCCGCCGTCGACGCCGCCGCGGAGGCGGAGGTGTTCGACGTGCTGCGCGGGGTCCGCGACCGGGCGACCTCACTGCTGGTCGCGCACCGCTTCTCCGCCGTCCGCACCGCCGACCGCATCGTGGTGCTCGACGGCGGCCGGGTCCTGGAGGAGGGCTCGCACGAGGAACTCATGGCCGCCGAAGGCCTGTACGCCTCCCTGTTCGACCTCCAGGCGGCCGGATACCACTGACGCCCCCGGGGCCCGCAGTCCCCCCGGAACGCCCGTCGGCCTCAGCCGGTCAGAGTCGGCCCGTCAGCCCCATGCCGGCCTCCCGCCCGTACACCACCGCCTGCGCACGGCAGTTGACGCCGATCTTCGCGAAGACGGCCGAGACGTGGTTGCGCACCGTCTTCTCGGCCAGGGTCAGGGCGCGGGCGATCCGGCGGTTGTCGTAGCCGCGGGCCACGAGGTCCAGGATCTCCCGCTCGCGCCGCGTCAGCACGGTCAGCGGCGCGTCGAGCTCCGCGGACCGGCCCGGTGCCCGCAGCAGGCCGGTGACCAGGCGGGCCGCGCCGCCGCCGGCGACGATGAACCCGTTGCCGACCATGTGCACCGCCCCGACCATCTCGTGCGCCCCCGCGGACTTGGACACGTACCCGCGGACCCCGGCCATGAGGGCCGACCGCAGCAGCCCCGCGTCGTCGCCGCGGCCCGTCATGCCCAGGATCCCCGTCACCCCGGCATCGCGGACCAGAGTTCGGCACACCTCCAGCGAGGCGGACCCGGGCAGGTCCAGGTCGAGCAGGACCACGTCGGGGGCGGCGCCCAGGACCATGGGCACGACGTGGCCGGCCTCCCCGGCCTCCGCGACGAGGTCGATTCCCCCCGCACTGTCGAGCGCGGCGCGGATGCCCGCCCGCAGCAGCGGGTGGCGTTCCACAAGGGCGACCCGCAGCCTGTTCTGATCGGACGCAGACGTGGTCATGAGTGCAACTCCCGTGTAGCGCGGTCAACGTGACGTCAGCATGCGAAGGCGGCACTAGCGGATCACTAGCGAGATTCGAGCGGGGCGTTCCCGTAGGCTCCCCCCTACGCCCGAACGGGCGAGGTGGAAGGGGTGCGGGTTGTTCCACTATCGGATCCTGGGGCCGCTGGACGTCCGGCGGGCCGGCGAGCCCGTGGCGGTCACGGCGCCGAAGGAGCGCGATCTGCTCGCCCTGCTCCTGCTGAACGCCGACCGTCCGGTTCCGGCCGAGGAGCTGATCGACGGGATATGGGGCGGGGCGCCGCCCTCGACGGCCCGCACCACGCTCCAGAACTACGTCAAGAGACTGCGGCACGCACTGCACGGCTCCGGTACCGACCGGGAGGTGCTGGCCACCGAGCCCGGGGGCTACGTGCTCCGGCTCGACCACGGGGTGCTGGACCTGCGGGAGTTCGAAGGGCTGACCCGGGGTGCGGCCCAGGCCGCGGAGCGCGGGGACGACGCCGCGGCGTCGGCCCGGCTGCGGGCCGCGCTCGCGCTGTGGCGGGGGGACGCCCTGGCGGGGAGCCGCGCGGACCGGCTGACCCAGGTGGAGGCGCCCCGGCTGAACGAGTCCCGGATGGTCGCCTTCGAGAACCGGGTGCAGGCGGATCTGCGGCTGGGCCGCCACGCGGACGTCATCATCGACGTCCAGTCCGCGATCGTGGGCCACCCGCTGCGCGAGCGGCTGCACGGCCAGCTGATGCTCGCCCTGTACCGCTCGGGACGCCGGGGCGACGCGCTCACCGCCTACCAGCAGGCGCGCGCCCAGCTGGTGCACGACCTGGGGCTGGAGCCCGGGCCCGAACTGCTGGCACTGCACCGGCGCGTCCTGGCCGGCGACCCCGCCCTCATGGAGGCCCGCGCCCCGCGCACCGAGGCGGCCGCACGAGCCCACCGGAGCCCGGCCGGGGCGGCGGCGCCGGGACAGCAGCAGCCGCCCGCCCAACTGCCCGGATCCACCCCCGCGTTCGCCGGGCGGGCGGACCTGCTGCGGCGACTCGACGCGATGCTGCCCGCCACCGGGACCGTGCCCTCCGGAGTCGTGCGGACCGGGCTGATCACCGGGCAGGGCGGCGCGGGCAAGACGGCCCTCGCGGTGCACTGGGGACACCGTCGGCGCGAGTCCTTCCCGGACGGGCAGCTCTACGTGAACCTGCGCGGCCACGACGCGGGCCGGCCGCTGCGGCCCGTCGACGCGCTCAGCGGGTTCCTCCAGGCCCTCGGCGTGCCGGCGCAGCACATCCCGGTGGAGGCGGACCGGGCCGCGGCCCTCTACCGCTCCCTGTGCGCGGGCCGGCGGATGCTCGTCGTCCTGGACAACGCGCACTCCGCCGACCAGGTCCGCCCGCTCTTCCCGGGCAGCTCGGAATGCCTGGTCCTGGTGACCAGCCGGGACTCGCTGGCCGGGCTCGTCGCGCGGGAGGGGGCCACTCCGCTGCCGCTGCGGGTGCTGGAACCCGGCGAGGCCGAGGAGGTGCTCCTCAACATCATCGGAGCGCACCGGGTCGGCGCCGAGCCCGGGGCCGCCGCCGTCCTCACCGCCGCCTGCGCCTACCTGCCGCTGGCCGTCGCCATCACCGCGGCCGACCTGGCCGTCCACCCGGACCGGTCCCTCGCCGACCAGGCCGCCCGGCTGACCGGGGACCGGCTGGGGGCGCTCCAGGTGCCGGGGGACGAGGGGACCGCGGTCCGCGCCGTGCTCGGCATGTCCTTCGCCACGCTCTCGCCGGCCGCCGCCCGGATGTTCCGCCTCTTCGGGCTGGTCCCCGGCGGCGACCTGCCGCTGCGGGGCGCCGCGGCCCTGGCCGGTGTGGAGCTCCGGGCCGCCGAACGGCTGCTGGCGGAGCTCGTACGGAGCCACCTGCTGGAGGAGCACGCGCCCGGCCGGTTCACCTTCCACGATCTGCTGCGCGCCTACGCCGTGGAGCGGGTCCGGGAACAGGGGGGAGAGGCGGCCGCCCTGGACCGGCTGCACTCCTGGTACCTGGGCAGCACCGACAACGCCGTCCGGCTGCTGCAGCCCGAGGCCCTGCGCCTGCCGGTCGAGGCCGCGGGCGAGTCCCTCGGTTTCGCCGACGCCGGCGCGGCGCTGGAATGGATGGACGCGGAACGGCCGAACGCCGTGGCCCTGGTGCAGCGCGCCGCGGAGCACGGCCCGCGCAAGCTCGCGTGGACGCTGGCCGACGCCCTGCGCCCGTACATGATGCGCAGGGCCTACGCGGTGGACTGGCTCGCCGTCGGGGCCGCGGGCCTCGCCGCGGCGGAGGCGGACGGGGACCTGGCCGGACAGGCGGCTGCGCACCGCAGCCTGTCCAGCGCCTACCTGAACCAGAGCGACTACGACATGTCCATGTCCCACGACCACCGGGCCCTGGAGCTGTACCGCGCGACCGGCTCGACCCAGGGGCAGAGCGCCGCGCACAACAGCCTGTGCCTCGCCACCTGGTACGTGGGCGACCTGAACGAAGCCCTGCGCCACAGCGAGCGCTGCGTGGAGCTCGGCCGCGCCGCGGGTTTCCGTACCGGCGAGGCCATCGCGACGGGCAACGTGGGGGCGATCCTGCACGAGATGGGCCGGCTGGCGGAGGCCGAGGCACGGCTCGAGGAGGCGCTGGTCCTCTACGACGAGCTGGGGTTCCCGACGGCGGCCACGCTCGCCGAGCGCAACCTCGGGGCGGTCCTGTACGAGAGCGGGCAGCCGCAGCGGGCCCGCGCGGTCCTGGACCGGGCGGCCGGGACGCAGCGGCGGCTCGGGAACGAGGTCGACCTCGCCTACACCTTCTTCTGGCTGGCCCTGACCATGATCCAGTCAGGCGACCGGTCCGGCGCCCTGGACCATCTCGACCAGGGCTTCGAGATCGCGACCGGTGAAGCGCGCGCCGAGTCCTATTTGTACGTCGGGCGGGCCCTGCTCTCGCAAAGCGTCGGCAACCACGGCGTCGCACTCAGCCACTTCGAGACGGCCCGCGGCCTGGCCAGGCGCTGCAACGCCCGGACTCCCGAGCTCCGGGCCCTGCTGGGACTGGCCGACAGCAGCCTGAGGCTGGGGCGGCCGGCGGACGCGGCACGGTTCGCGGAGGCGGCACGGGAACCGGCGAGCCGCAGCGGCTACGGGCTCTTCGAGGCCAGGGCGCTGCTCCTGCTGGCCGAGCTGTCCCTGGACGGGGCTGAGTTCGAGACCGCCGCGGAGCGGGCCCGGCAGGCGTCCGCGCTGCTGGCCGAGCCCGGCCACCGGGCCCACCGGGCCGATGCCCTGCTGCTGCTGGGACGGGCCCGGCGCGGTGCGGGCGATGAGAAAGGGGCCTTCCGGTCCTGGACGGATGCCCTCGGTCTGTACGAGGCTCTGGGGGCCGGCCGGGCCGGTGAGGTGCGCGGTCTGATGGCCCGTTGACGGAACGGTGCGCCGTTCCCGTTTGTCAAGCGGATTTTTGGGTTCACGTGTCCGCATACCGACCGTGACACTCCGGAAGGTGAGCTAACAGTCCGTTTCGCACGTGTCTGTCTCCTATCCGTTTGTCCGGATTTCGGGTTTTGGACATGCGGTGATGTTGTGAAAACGAGACCACTTAAGTGTGGTTTACGGTCTGGGCGTCCCTGAGGATGGCTCCATTGAGCTCGGGTCAATGGGTCACGCGCTGTGGGGAGCGCCGACTCACGAGCACACACGATGGGGCCGGAATTCGCTGTCAGGGGTGTCAGCGGGTGCCGGGCCCTTCACGTATCGACAGTGACTCCTGAGGAGGCAATTACCCATGCGCGGAGCAACGAGCGCCAAGTGGGTCGCGGGTGCCGTCATCGTGGCGATGGCTGCCACGGCTTGCAGCACCAGCAAGGACGAGGCCGGCAGCAAGGCCGGTGGCAACATCACCGTGGTGCTCGGCGAGCCGCAGCACGGTCTCGTGGGCCAGAACACCGCCGAGTCCGAAGGCGCCGAGGTCCTCAACGCGCTCTTCACCGGTCTGGTCGAGTACGACAACAAGACCAACGAGCCGAAGCTCGCGGTCGCCGAGTCCATCGAGACCACGGACTCGAAGGTCTGGACGATCAAGCTGAAGGACGGCTACACCTTCCACAACGGTGAGAAGGTCGACGCGCAGTCGTTCGTCCGCGCCTGGAACTGGGGCGCCAACCAGGACAACGCCGCCGAGGGCCTGCCGTTCTTCGACAAGATCGAGGGCTCCGAGGAGCTGGCGCCGGGCAAGGACAAGAAGCCCACGGCCACCGAGCTCAAGGGCCTGAAGGTCGTCGACGAGAAGACCTTCACCGTCACGCTGAAGGCTCCGTTCTCCCAGTTCAAGACCATGCTGGGCTACAACGCCTTCTACCCGCTGCCCAAGGCCTTCGAAGCCGACCCGAAGAAGTTCGGCGAGGCCCCGATCGGCAACGGCGCCTTCCAGATGGACGGCACCTGGGAGCACAACAAGCAGATCAAGATCAAGCGCTACGACAAGTTCGGTGGCGAGAAGGCGAAGCTCGAGGGCGTCACCTTCAAGATCTACGACAACCTGGACACGGCGTACAACGACCTGCGCGCCGACACCCTCCAGATCGTCGACAAGCTCCCGATCTCGGCGATGGCCACCGTCTCCCAGGAGTTCGGCGACCGTTACCTGTACAAGCCGGAGTCGGGCGTCGGCTACATCGGTCTCCCGCTGAAGACGAACGCCGAGGCGTTCGGCAAGGTCGAGATCCGCAAGGCGATCTCCATGGCGATCGACCGGGAAGCCATCACGAAGACCATCTTCAACGGCACCCGCAAGCCGGCCGACGACTTCATCAGCCCGATCATCCCCGGCTACCGCAAGGGCGCCCTCGGCGAGGCGGGCACGTACAACCCGACCAAGGCCAAGGAGCTCTACACCCAGGCCGGTGGCATCCCCGGCAACAAGCTGGAGCTCGGCTACAACGCCGACGGCGGCCACAAGGAGTGGATCGAGGCCGTCGCCAACCAGCTGAAGGCGAACCTCGGCATCGAGGTCACCGCCAAGCCGTTCACCAAGTTCGGCGACATGCTGACCGAGCTGGGCGACCAGAAGTACAAGGGCGCCTTCCGCATGGCGTGGTCCATGGACTACCCCGCGGCCGAGAACTACCTCCGTCCGATCTTCTCGAAGATCGCGATCGACCACGGCTCCAACTACGGCGCCTACGTCAACGAAGAGTTCGAGACGCTGATGGACCAGGCCGACAAGACCGCCAACGAGGCGGAGGCCATCAAGCTGTACCAGCAGGCCGATGACGTGATCATCAAGGACCTGCCGTACATCCCGGTCTTCACCTACATGTCTTCCTCGGCCTACTCCAAGTCCGTGAAGAACGTTGAGATCGACGCCCAGGGCCGCATGGACCTGGCCAAGGTCGAGCTCAACTAACACCCTTCTTCACACCAAGGGGACATCGGGGGCGGACAGGCGGAATCAGGTTTCCGCCCGTCTGCCCCTTCCCCCTGCTCTTCTGCTGGAGGTCTGATGGGCCGCTACCTCATCCGCCGACTCATACAGGCGATCCCTGTACTGCTCGGTGCCACTTTCCTGATCTACACGTTGACCTTCCACATGCCCGGAGCCGACCCGATTCAGCTCCTCGCCGGTGACAAGAAGGCCGACCCGCTCGTCGCCGCGATGCTGCGCGAGAAGTACCACCTCGACGACCCGTTCCTCATGCAGTACTGGAACTACCTCAGCGGCGTCTTCCAGGGCGACCTCGGTGAAACCCTCACCGGACGCAAGGTGATCGACCTCATCAGCGAAGCGTTCCCGTACACGGTGAACCTCGGCCTGATCGCCTTCGCCATGGAGGCCGTCGTCGGTGTCCTCGCCGGTGTCATGGCCGCGCTGCGCCGCGGGAAGTTCCTGGACCAGCTCGTGCTGCTGTCCACGCTGATGGTCATCTCCATCCCCGTCTTCGTCACCGGCTTCGTGCTGCAGCTGACGCTCGGCGTGGAGCTCAAGGACGCCTGGGGCATCGACTTCTTCCCGGTCTCCTTCAACGAGGCCGACGGGATCCGTGCCTACCTCCTCCCGGCATTCGTCCTCGCGTCGACCTCGCTCGCGTACGTGGCCCGCCTGACCCGCACCAGCCTCATGGAGACCATGCGCGCGGACTACGTCCGCACCGCGACCGCGAAGGGCCTGCCCCGCCGCCGCGTCGTCGTGCGCCACGCGCTGCGCAACGCGCTCATCCCGATCGTCACCTTCCTCGGCGCCGACCTCGGTGGCCTCATGGGCGGCGCGGTCATCACCGAGCGCATCTTCAACATCCACGGCCTCGGCGGTCTGCTCGCCCAGTCCGTGTACCTCAAGCAGGGCGCCGTCGTCGTCGGCGGTGTGACGCTCCTGGTCCTCATCTACCTCATCGCCAACCTGCTGGTGGACCTGCTGTACGCCGTGCTCGACCCGAGGATCCGCTATGCGTGACACAACTACGGTGGGGGATGAGTTGACCGACACCCAGACCACCGGAGCCCCCGCCACGAGCGCCCCGGTCAACAAGGGCAAGGGCAAGAAGAAGGACCGCGAGGCCAGCCTCTGGTCCGACGCGATGCGCGACCTGCGCCGCAACCCGATCTTCCTGATCGGCACCGTGCTCGTGCTGGCCATGCTGGTCGTGTCGGCCGTGCCGCAGTGGTTCACCCAGGGCAGCCCGTTCGACGCCGGCGCCTGCACCCTGCAGAACTCGCTCAAGACCCCGAGCGGCGACCACTGGTTCGGCTTCGACATCCAGGGCTGCGACGTCTACACGCGTACCGTCTGGGCCGCCCGCAACTCGGTGATCGTCGGCGTCGTCACCACCACGCTGGTGATCGTCGTCGGCGGCGGCCTCGGCCTGCTGGCCGGCTGGCTCGGCGGCATCGTCGACAGCTTCCTGTCCCGCTTCGCCGAGATCTTCTTCGCGCTCCCGCTGCTCCTCGGCGGCATGCTGATCATGTCCGCCCTGCCCGGCAACGCCTGGACGGTCTCCATCGTCCTCGCCACCCTCGGCTGGCCGCAGATCTTCCGCATCATGCGGTCCTCGGTGCTGCAGAACAAGAACAACGACTACGTGATGGCCGCCCGCGCCCTCGGTGCCGGCGCCTGGCGCATCACCATCCGGCACATCCTGCCGAACGCCATCGCCCCCGTCATCGTGGTCGGTGCGATCAGCCTGGGTGTGTACATCTCCGCCGAGGCGGCCCTGTCGTACCTCGGCATCGGTGTGCAGCCCCCGGAGATCTCCTGGGGCCTCATGGTCAGCGACGCCTCCGTCCGCTGGCTCCAGGCCCCGCACGTGCTCCTCTTCCCGGCCGGCGCGCTGAGCATCACGGTGCTCGCGTTCATCATGGTCGGCGACGCGGTGCGCGACGCCCTCGACCCGAAGCTGCGCTGAGGAAGGGCGTACGTTGACCATCATCGACAAGACCTCGAACGTCCCCGCGCCCCGCTCGGCGCCGGAGGGCACCCCGCTCCTCGAAGTGCGCGACCTGCACGTCGAGTTCCACACCCGCGACGGCGTCGCCAAGGCGGTCAACGGCGTTTCGTACTCCGTGAACGCCGGCGAGACCCTCGCCGTCCTCGGCGAGTCCGGCTCGGGCAAGTCCGTGACGGCGCAGGCCATCATGGGCATCCTCGACATGCCCCCCGGCAAGATCCCGTCCGGCGAGATCCTGTTCCAGGGCACCGACCTGCTGAAGCTCCCGGCCGAGGAGTTCCGCAAGGTCCGCGGCCAGAAGATCGCGATGATCTTCCAGGACGCGCTGTCCTCGCTCAACCCGGTGCACACCGTCGGCGCCCAGCTCGGCGAGATGTTCCGCGTCCACCGCGGGCTGTCCAAGAAGGACGCCACGGCCAAGGCCGTCGAGCTCATGGACCGGGTGAAGATCCCCGCCGCCAAGGCGCGCGTGGGCGACTACCCGCACCAGTTCTCCGGCGGTATGCGCCAGCGCATCATGATCGCCATGGCGATGGCCCTGGAGCCCGACCTGATCATCGCCGACGAGCCGACCACGGCTCTCGACGTGACGGTCCAGGCCCAGGTGATGGACCTGCTCGCGGAGCTCCAGCGCGAGATGAACATGGGCCTCATCCTGATCACCCACGACCTCGGCGTCGTCGCCGACGTCGCGGACAAGATCGCCGTCATGTACGGCGGCCGGATCGTCGAGAACGCCCCGGTGCACGAGATCTACAAGAACCCGGCGCACCCGTACACCCGCGGCCTGCTGGACTCGATCCCGCGCCTGGACCAGAAGGGCCAGGAGCTCTACGCGATCAAGGGCCTGCCGCCCAACCTGCTCAACATCCCCTCGGGCTGCGCCTTCAACCCGCGCTGCCCCAAGGCGCAGGACATCTGCCGCACCGACGTGCCGGTCCTGCACCAGGTGACCGCGCAGGACGGCACCGCGCTGTCCGGCCGCACCAGCGCGTGCCACTTCTGGAAGGAGCAGATCCATGGCTGAGCTCACCAAGAACGCCACCGAGCGCGAGCCGATCCTCCAGGTCCGCAACCTGGTCAAGCACTTCCCGCTGACCCAGGGCATCCTGTTCAAGAAGCAGGTCGGCGCGGTCAAGGCGGTCGACGGGATCTCCTTCGACCTGTACCAGGGCGAGACCCTCGGCATCGTGGGCGAGTCCGGCTGCGGCAAGTCCACCGTCGCCAAGCTCCTGATGAGCCTGGAGACCGCCACCTCCGGTGAGGTCTTCTACAAGGGCCAGGACATCACGAAGCTGTCGGGCCGGGCCCTCAAGGCCGTGCGCCGCAACATCCAGATGGTGTTCCAGGACCCGTACACCTCGCTGAACCCGCGCATGACGGTCGGCGACATCATCGGCGAGCCGTACGAGATCCACCCCGAGGTGGCTCCCAAGGGCGACCGGCGCCGCAAGGTCCAGGAGCTCCTGGACGTCGTGGGCCTCAACCCCGAGTACATCAACCGCTACCCGCACCAGTTCTCCGGCGGCCAGCGCCAGCGCATCGGCATCGCCCGCGGCCTCGCGCTCAACCCGGAGATCATCATCTGCGACGAGCCGGTCTCCGCGCTCGACGTGTCGGTGCAGGCGCAGGTCATCAACCTGATGGAGAAGCTCCAGGACGAGTTCAACCTGTCCTACGTCTTCATCGCGCACGACCTGTCGATCGTCCGGCACATCTCGGACCGCGTCGGCGTCATGTACCTCGGCAAGATGGCCGAGATCGGCACCGACACGCAGATCTACGACCACCCGACGCACCCCTACACCCAGGCGCTGCTGTCGGCGGTCCCGGTGCCGGACCCCGAGGTCCGCGAGAACCGCGAGCGCATCATCCTCACCGGCGACGTCCCGTCCCCGGCCAACCCGCCGTCGGGCTGCCGCTTCCGCACCCGCTGCTGGAAGGTCCAGGACAAGTGCGCCACCGAGGAGCCGCTGCTGGCGATCCCGGAGCGCTTCAAGGCCCAGGGCGGCTTCGCCGCGCACGAGTCGGCGTGCCACTTCGCGGAGGAGAAGGCCATCCTGGCCGTCTGACCCGCACGCACCCGCGCGAACGAACGGCCGGCCCCCGGCGCCCCTCACCGGCGCCGGGGGCCGGCCGTTTCGGCGCGCCCCGCCGCGCCGCCCGGGCTCCGGTGGCGCGGCGGGATTCCCCTGCGGAGAAAGCGGGTTGCGGCCGCCGCCCGGGCGGGCCGACAGTGGGGTGATGACCGCCATGCTGACCGTCCGGCCCGCCGGGCCCGGGGACGCGTCCGACATCTGCGCCCTGCTCAACGCCGTCGACATGATCGAGATCGGCCGCCCGGAGACCGACCTCGGCACCGTCGAGGCCGACCTGCACCACCCCGACGTCGACCTGGCCCGCGACTCCTGGCTCGCTTTCCAGGACGGCCGGCTCGTCGCCTACGCCCTGGTCTGGGCCGACTCCGGGCCCGGCCGCGTCGACGGGGACCACTACGTCCTGCCCGCCCACCCCGAGGCCGCCCTCCGGCTGCTCGAGCTCATGGAGGCCCGGGCCCGCGACATGGCCGCCGGAGCCGGACCGGGCAGACTGCGGCTCCAGCTCAACATCGCGCCCACCCTCGACCTCTCCCTGCTCACCGGCCGCGGCTACCGCACCGTACGCCGCTACCAGGTCATGACCCGGGCCGTGAACCCGGCCACCGACCCCCTCCCCGTCCCGCCCGCCGGGCTCACCCTGCGCGACTGCGCTGCCGACGAGGCCGACCGACGGCGCGCCCACGCCCTGGTCGAGGAGACCTTCGCGAACCACTTCGGCCATGTGGACCGCGCGTACGAGGCCTGGCTGGACCACCTGGACGCCCGCCGGCTCGACTGGTCCCTGGTCTGGATCGCCTCCCTGCCCGGGGAGGGCGACGTCGCCGTACTGCTCACCCGGGACGACCGTACGAGCATGGGCTGGCTGAGCCACATCGGCGTACGGAAGGACCTGCGGGGCCGCGGCATCGGCGGCCACCTGCTCCGCCACTGCTTCGCGGCCTACGCGGCGCGCGGCCGGGACACCGTGGGCCTCGGCGTGGACATCCACAACGAAACCGGCGCACTCGCGCTCTACGAGGCGCACGGCATGGGCCTGCACTACGCCGTCGACACCTGGGAGCTGCCTTTGCACTCGCAGGGGTGACAGCCGGGGGACGCGCGGGTGCAATCGGTCGAACCAAGGGTGTATGGGACTCCACATAGGGTGACATTGGCCCCTAAGCGAGTCTTGGGATCCCTAGGAGGCACTCCATGCGCGGAGCCACCCACGCCAAGTGGGCCGCATGTGCAATGGCCGTCGCCCTCGCGGCGACGGCCTGCGGCGGCGGAAGCGACGGCGGCGGAGGCGGTGGCGACGGCGCGGGGATCGTCAGCTCCTCCTGGGGTGACCCGCAGAACCCGCTGGAGCCCGCCAACACCAACGAGGTGCAGGGCGGCAAGGTACTGGACATGCTGTTCCGGGGTCTGAAGCGCTACGACCCGAAGACCGGCGAGGCGCTGGACTTCCTCGCCGAGAAGATCGAGACCACCGACAGCCAGAACTTCACGATCACGCTGAAGGACGGCTGGAAGTTCAGCAACGACGAGCCCGTCACCGCCGAGTCCTTCGTGGACGCCTGGAACTACGCGGCGGACGTGCGCAACAAGCAGAACAACTCGCCGTTCTTCTCGGACATCGTCGGTTACGAGGACCTGCACCCGGCCTCCGGCGACCCCAAGACGAAGACGATGAAGGGCCTCGTCGTCAAGGACCCCAAGACCTTCACCGTCGCCCTCAAGCAGAAGTTCTCCACCTGGCCCGAGACCCTCGGCTACCAGGCCTTCTCCCCGCTGCCCAAGGCCTTCTTCACCGACCACGCCGGCTGGCTCGCCAAGCCGGTCGGCAACGGCCCGTACACGGTGGACTCGTACACCAAGGGCACCGGTATGAAGCTGCGCAAGTGGGACGGCTACCCCGGCACGGACAAGGCGCAGAACGGCGGCGTCGACCTCAAGGTCTACACGGACAACAACACCGCCTACACCGACCTGATCTCCGGCAACCTCGACCTGGTCGACGACGTCCCGGCGCAGCAGCTGAAGAACGTCGCGAACGACCTCGGCGACCGCTACATCAACCAGCCCGCCCTGATCATCCAGACCCTCACCTTCCCGCTGTACGAACCCGAGTGGAGCAAGGAGGGCAGGGAGAAGGTCCGCCGCGGCATCTCCATGGCGATCAACCGCGACGAGATCACCAAGCAGATCTTCCGGGACACCCGCACCCCCGCCAAGGACTGGACCTCCCCGGCCCTCGGAGACAAGGGCGGTTTCAAGTCCACCATCTGCGGCGACGCCTGCACCTTCGACCCCACCGAGGCCAAGAAGCTCATCAAGGAGGGCGGCGGACTGCCCGACGGCAAGGTCACGCTCACCTCCAACGTGGACACCGGATCGCACCGCGACTGGATGGACGCCGTCTGCAACAGCATCAACAACGCACTCGGCGAGGGCCCCGTCTGCACCGTCAACCCCATCGGCACCTTCGCCGACTTCCGCAACCAGCAGACGAACTTCAAGCTGACCGGCCCCTTCCGCTCCGGCTGGCAGGCCGACTACCCGCTGATCCAGAACTTCCTGCAGCCGCTCTACTACACCGGGGCCTCCGCCAACTACGGCAAGTTCAACGACCCCGAGTTCGACAAGCTCGTCGACCAGGCCAACCAGGAGAGCGACGCCGCCAAGGCGACCGCCATCTTCCAGGAAGCCGAGAAGATCCTCGCCGACCAGATGCCGTCCATCCCGCTCTGGTACCAGAACGGCAGCGCCGGGCACTCCGAGCGGATCACCGACGTGGCGCTCAACCAGTTCAGCGTGCCGGTCTACGACCAGATCAAGGTCAGCTGACCCACCGACGGATCGATCCTGGAGCAGTCCATGGGACGTTATGTGATCCGGCGGCTGCTCCAGATGATCCCCGTGTTCATCGGCAGCACCTTCCTGATCTTCTTCATGGTGTACGCGCTCGGTGACCCGGTCGCCGCCCTCTTCGGCGACAAGGCGCCCGACCCCGCCACCGCCGCCCGCATCCGCAAGGACCTCTACCTCGACCGCCCCCTGTGGGAGCAGTACCTCCACTACATGGGCCAGATCTTCCAGGGCGATTTCGGCACGGCCTTCAACGGCCAGAAGGTCACCGAACTCATGGCGACGGCCTTCCCCGTCACCCTGCGCCTGACCATCGTCGCGATCGTCATCGAGATCGTCGTCGGCATCACCCTCGGCGTGGTCAGCGGACTGCGCCGGGGCAAGGCCGTCGACACCTCCGTACTCGTGATGACCCTCGTCGTCATCTCGGTGCCCACCTTCGTGACGGGCTACCTGCTCCAGTTCCTCTTCGGCGTCAAATGGGGCTGGGTCCGGCCCACCGTCTCCCCGGACGCCCCCTTCAGCGAGCTGATCCTGCCCGGCATCGTGCTCGCCCTCGTCTCCCTCGCGTACGTCACCCGGCTCTCGCGCACCTCCATCGCCGAGAACGTCAAGGCCGACTACGTCCGCACCGCCGTCGCCAAGGGACTGCCGCGCCGCCGGGTCATCACCCGCCACCTGCTGCGCAACTCCCTGATCCCGGTGGTCACCTTCATCGGCACCGATATCGGCGCGCTGATGGGCGGTGCCATCGTCACCGAGCGGATCTTCAACATCCACGGCGTCGGCTACCAGCTCTACCAGGGCATCCTGCGCAACAACTCGCCCACCGTGGTCGGCTTCGTGACCATCCTCGTCATCGTCTTCCTGCTGGCGAACCTGCTCGTCGACCTGCTCTACGCGGTCCTGGACCCGAGGATCCGTTATGCCTGAGCCCGAGCGCCCCGACGCGTACGACCCCGTGGGCCCCGGCCCGAACGAAGCCGTGTCCCCCACCGGCCAGGGCGGAGCCATGGATCTTGCCCTGGAGGAGGCGGAGAGCCTCGAGAAGCCCCTCGTCCCCGGATCCGGCGGAGCCGGCCCGTCCGAGAAGGCCCGCTCGCTGTGGTCCGACGCCTGGCACCAGCTGCGCCGCAACCCGGTCTTCGTCATCTCCTCCCTGCTGATCCTCTTCCTCGTCGTCATCGCGATCTGGCCCCAGCTCATCGCCAGCGGCGACCCCCTGACCTGCGACCTGTCCAAGTCCCAGGAGGGCTCCTCCCCGGGCCACCCCTTCGGCTACGACACCCAGGGCTGCGACGTGTACACCCGTACCGTCTACGGCGCCCGCGCCTCCATCACCGTGGGCGTGTGCGCCACCCTCGGCGCCGCCCTGCTCGGCTCCGCGCTCGGCGGGCTCGCCGGATTCTTCGGCGGCTGGTGGGACGCGCTGCTCTCCCGGGTCGCGGACATCTTCTTCGGCATCCCGGTGATCCTCGGCGGCCTGGTCTTCCTGTCCGTCGTCACCAGCACCACCGTCTGGCCCGTGGTCGGCTTCATCGTGCTGCTGGGCTGGCCGCAGCTCGCCCGCATCGCCCGAGGCTCGGTGATCACCGCCAAACAGAACGACTACGTCCAGGCCGCGCGGGCGCTCGGCGCCGGCAACGGCCGGATGCTGCTGCGGCACGTGGCGCCCAACGCCGTCGCGCCCGTCATCGTCGTCGCCACCATCGCGCTCGGCACCTACATCGCCCTGGAAGCCACCCTGTCCTTCCTCGGCGTCGGACTGCGGCCGCCCACCGTCTCCTGGGGCATCGACATCTCCAACGCGGCCTCGCAGATCCGCAACGCCCCGCACATGCTGCTGTGGCCGGCGGGCGCGCTCAGCCTGACCGTGCTCGCCTTCATCATGCTCGGCGACGCGGTGCGCGACGCCCTCGACCCCAAGCTGCGCTGAGGAGCCCCGCACATGCTGCTCGAAGTCCGCGACCTGCACGTGGAATTCAAGACGCGCGACGGAGTCGCGAAGGCGGTCAACGGCGTCGACTACTCGGTGGACGAGGGCGAGACGCTCGCCGTGCTCGGCGAGTCGGGCTCCGGCAAGTCGGTGACCGCGCAGGCCGTCATGGGGATCCTGGACGTGCCCCCGGGCCGGATCGCGGGCGGCGAGATCCTCTTCAAGGGCAAGGACCTGCTCAAGATGAAGGAGGAGGACCGGCGCAGGATCCGCGGCGCCGAGATGGCGATGATCTTCCAGGACGCCCTCTCCTCCCTGAACCCCGTCCTCAGCGTGGGCGCGCAGCTCGGCGAGATGTACGAGGTCCACCGCGGGATGTCCCGCAAGGACGCCAAGGGCAAGGCCGTCGAGCTGATGGACCGGGTGAAGATCCCGGCGGCCAAACAGCGCGTGGGGGACTACCCGCACCAGTTCTCCGGGGGCATGCGCCAGCGCATCATGATCGCGATGGCGCTGGCCCTGGAACCCTCGCTGATCATCGCCGACGAGCCGACCACCGCCCTGGACGTCACCGTCCAGGCCCAGGTGATGGACCTGCTGGCCGAGCTCCAGCGCGAGCTCAACATGGGCCTCATCCTGATCACCCACGACCTCGGCGTCGTCGCCGACGTCGCGGACAAGATCGCCGTCATGTACGCGGGCCGGATCGTGGAGGCCGCCCCCGTCCACGCGATCTACCGGGCACCCGCCCACCCCTATACGAGGGGCCTGCTGGACTCCATCCCGCGTCTGGACCAGAAGGGCCAGGAGCTGTACGCCATCAAGGGCCTGCCCCCGAACCTGCTGGCCATCCCGCCCGGCTGCGCCTTCAACCCGCGCTGCCCGATGGCGCAGGCCGTCTGCCGGGCCGAGGTCCCGCCGCTGGCGCAGGTCGCCGAGGACCGGACCAGCGCCTGCTACTTCTGGACGGAGTGCCTCCATGCCTGAGTCCCTTCTGGAAGTGAAGGACCTGGTCAAGCACTACCCGTTGACCCAGGGCATCGTCTTCCGCAAGCAGATCGGCGCGGTCAAGGCCGTCGACGGGGTGTCCTTCGGGCTGCGCGCGGGGGAGACGCTCGGCATCGTGGGCGAGTCCGGCTGCGGCAAGTCCACCGTGGCCAAGATGCTGGTCAACCTGGAACGGCCGACGGCCGGCGCGATCTCGTACAAGGGCGAGGACATCACGAAGCTGTCGGGCCGGGCCCTCAAGGCCGTGCGCCGCAACATCCAGATGGTGTTCCAGGACCCGTACACCTCGCTGAACCCGCGCATGACGGTCGGCGACATCATCGGGGAGCCGTACGAGATCCACCCCGAGGTCGCCCCGAAGGGCGACCGGCGCCGCAGGGTCCAGGAGCTCCTGGACGTGGTCGGGCTGAACCCCGAGTACATCAACCGCTACCCGCACCAGTTCTCCGGCGGCCAGCGCCAGCGCATCGGCATCGCCCGGGGCCTGGCCCTGCGGCCCGAGGTCATCGTCGCCGACGAGCCCGTCTCCGCGCTCGACGTGTCCGTCCAGGCGCAGGTGATCAACCTGCTGGCCCGCCTGCAGGACGAGTTCGACCTGTCCTACGTCTTCATCGCGCACGACCTGTCGATCGTCCGGCACATCTCGGACCGGGTCGGCGTCATGTACCTGGGCCGGATCGTGGAGATCGGCACCGACACCCAGATCTACGACCACCCGACCCACCCGTACACCCAGGCCCTGCTGTCCGCGGTCCCGGTGCCCGACCCGGAGGCCCGCGCCCGCCGCGAGCGCATCATCCTCACCGGCGACGTGCCTTCACCGGCCAACCCGCCGTCGGGCTGCCGCTTCCGCACCCGCTGCTGGAAGGCCCGGGAGAGGTGCGCCGCCGAGGAGCCGCTGCTGGCGGTCCCGGAGGTCTTCCCGACGGGTCCGGCGGCGCATCCGTCGGCCTGCCACTTCGCGGCGGAGAAGCACGTGGTCCCCTCGCCCCCGCCGGACGGCGCGGGCGAGTAGCGCGGGCGAGTGGCGCGGCCGCGCGGGGTCGGCGGCCGGGATCTCGCACGGGGGCGCATCGCCCGGCGCAGGGCGGCTGTTCGGGGCGCGCGGCCGAGTGCTTCCGGCCGTTCGCGCCCCGCTCGGCGGCGCCCCGTCCGGTGCGATGATTTCCAGCCACCCGCGCCGCTCCGGTCCGCAAGCGGCCCACCTCGGCCAACGCCGTTTACACACAGGCAACTTGACCGTTTCTGCCCCGAGATCTGGGGCATGCAGCCTGGACGGCGTGCGGCCGTGCGGGTGCCGACAGCCGGCCGGAGGGGCGTACCGGCCCTCCGGCCGGCCTCCCGTATGCCCCGGCCCGTGCGCGCCATGCGCCCCTCGTGCTGCCGGAATTCGATCGATGCGCTGGTACGGATAGTTATGATCCGTAGCGCACGGTGGGTATGACTCTCGCCGAGCACTGATACGCGTACCGATGTCCGCTCGACGTGGAGGTGAAACGCCGTGGCACTCTCGATCTCGGCCGTGGTGCTGCTGGCGATCGTCGTATTCCTGCTGGTCCGACGGTCGGGCCTGAAGGCGGGACACGCGGTGGTCTGTGTACTGCTCGGCTTCTACCTGGCGAGCTCCACCATCGCCCCGACCCTCAGCCAGCTCACTTCGAACGTGGCCAGCATGATCAGTGGCCTCAAGTTCTGAGCCGTGCCTCGTAGGCTAGGCCCATGAACGGTCTTCCCGCCCGTCGTCTGCTCCTCGTGCACGCGCACCCGGACGACGAGTCGATCAACAACGGCGTCACCATGGCCAAGTACGCGGCCGAGGGGGCCCACGTCACCCTGGTGACCTGCACCCTCGGCGAGGAGGGGGAGGTCATCCCGCCCGGCCTCGCCCACCTGGCGTCCGACCGGGACGACGACCTCGGCACCCACCGGGTCGGCGAGCTCGCCGCCGCCATGGCGGAACTGGGCGTCACCGACCACCGGTTCCTCGGCGGCCCCGGCCGCTACCGGGACTCCGGGATGATGGGCGCCCCGCAGAACCGCCGCCCGGAGGCCTTCTGGTCCGCGGACGTGGACGAGGCCGCCGCACACCTCGTGGAGGTGATCCGGGAGGTACGGCCGCAGGTGCTGGTCACCTACGACCCGGACGGCGGCTACGGGCACCCCGACCACATCCAGGCCCACCGCGTCGCCATGCGCGCCGCCGAACTGGCCGCCGAGACCGCCTACCGGCGGGATCTGGGCGAGCCGCACGGCATCGGGAAGATCTACTGGAACCGGGTGCCCCGCTCGGTGGTCGAGGAGGGCTTCGCCACGCTGCGCGCGGCGGCCGGCATCGAGGCGCCCTTCCCGGGGGTGGCCTCGCCCGAGGACGTGCCCGGGGTCGTCCCCGACGAGAGGATCACCACCGAGATCGAGGCCGCCGAGGAGCTCGTGGCGGCGAAGGCGGCGGCCATGCGGGCCCACGCCACCCAGATCGCCGTGGACGGCCCCTTCTTCGCCCTCTCCAACGACCTGGCGCAGCCGCTGTTCACCCGCGAGTACTACGAACTCGTCGCGGGCCGGCCGGGCGCACCTGCGGGCGAGCGCGAGCGCGACCTGTTCGCGGGGGTGGCGGCATGACCGGGACGCTGACCCCGGCGCGGGTCGCCGGCTGCCTGGGCCTGCTGGTGCTGGGGGCGCTGACCGGCCTGGCCGGCTGGCTGGTGGTGGACCTGTGGTTCCCCGGCGGCCTGCTGGTCGCGCTGCTGGCGGCCTTCGGGCTGTTCCTCGGCGGCCGGATCGCGCTGGGCACCGGCCTCGGGGTGGGCGGGGCCGCGGCGGGCTGGTTCCTGGCGTACGTGCTGCTCGGTGTCCCGCGCCCCGAGGGGGACTTCCTGCTCAGTTCGTCCGGAATCAGCATGTACGTCTACCTTTTGGGTGGAACGGTCTTCGCTGTGATGTGCGCCACGATGCGCGCTCCGCTGGACGGGCCGGTTTCGGCCGCCCGGCCTGCCAAGTGACGTGGTGTCGGACTCTTTAGAGGTGGCCGGTCCGAGGGGCGCGCGACGGCTCTCGGGCGGCTTCACCGGGGTTTGGCGGGCGTTATGAGGAACCCCTGATTCCTGGTGGTCAGTTGCGCGAGGGCGGCGGCCAGTATGGTGGACGGGCCGCCGAGCTGCCCGCGCACGGTATGACGGGCGGCGGAGCCAACCGGGAGAACCTGCCTTGAGTCGTGAAACCGACAGTTCGTCCTCCGGGCCCACAGGGCGCGGTGGAGCCGCCTACCCCTCGGGTACACCGCCGTATGGAACCGGCCAGTACCCGACCACGGCTGTGCCTGGGCCTGGCGCGGCGAATGCCCCGGAGGAGAACCCTGTGACCTCGAAGCCGTCCACGCCCGACTCGGACGGGCCCAAGACCGAGACCACTCTGACGACCCGGATCCGGATCAACATCCCGGGTTCGCGGCCGATCCCGCCGGTCGTCGTCCGCAAGGCGATGGGTCCCGGCGACGCCGCGGCCGACGGCGCGGCCGACGCCGCGCCGCAGGGCGCCCAGGCCTCCGGGCCGGCGCCGGGACGGGCGGCCGAGCCGCCGCTCCCGCAGCGGCCGCAGGCCGTGCCGACCCGCATCGAGGCCGAGCGGGAGCCCGCGCGCGCCCCGCAGGGCCAGGGTCAGGGCCAGGGCCAGACCCCGGCCGCCGAGGAGCCCGCCAACAACTGGTTCGCGCCGCGCAAGTCGCCCAACCAGGCGCCCGCGCCCGGCCCCGCACCGGCGCCGGCGCCCGGCCGGGCCCCCGCTCCGCCGCCCGGCCCCGCCGCCGGACGCGCCCCGGCCCCGCACCCGGGCCAGGCCCCGGCCCCCGGCCCGCACCCGGGCCAGGCCCCGCTTCAGGCTCCGTACCCGGGCTCCGCTCAGCGGCCCGCCCCCGCGCCCGGCGCCGTACCCGCGCCGGGCATCACCCCGCCGCCCCCGGCAGGGCCCGGCGCCGGCTACCCGCCGCCCGTGCACACCCAGTCCGCGCCCGCGCCCGGCGCCGGCTTCGCGCCGCCGCGCACCCCGCCTCCGCCGGTCGCGGACTACGGCCGGGCCCCGGGCGGCCCCGGCGTCGGCTCGACCCAGGGCTTCCCGGCGTACGGCGCCGGTCAGGGCGACACCGGCCCGGTCACCGAGGCGTTCCCCGCCTACGGCAGCCAGGGCGACGAGTTCCCCGCCGGTCCCACCGCGGGCCCCGGCTTCGGCAGCGGCCCCGCCGGCGAGGGCGCCCCGCGCTGGCCCGGACCCGAGATGGACCCGGCGCCGGCCCCGGCGGCGACACCCGGACCCACCCCCGTACCGGCCCCCGCGCCCGCCGCCCCGCGGCCCGCGCCCGCGCAGCCGAAGGCCTCCGCCAAGGCCGCGAAGCCCGCCAGGAAGGGCCGCTCCAAGGTGGTCCTGCTCGGCGGCGGCATCGTGGCCCTGCTCGGCGTGGCCTACGGCGCCGGGCTGCTGCTCAACCACTCCGACGTACCCAAGGGCACCACCGTCCTCAGTGTCGACATCAGCGGCAGCCGCGACGAGGCCGTGGCCAAGCTCCAGACGGCCTTCGGCACCCGCGCCGCCGCCCCGCTCCAGCTGAGCGTCGGCGGCAAGCAGGTCGAGCTGAAGCCCGAGAAGGCCGGTCTGACCCTCGACAGCCAGACCACCGTCCGCAACGCCGCCGGCAGCGACTACAACCCGGTCACCGTCATCGGCTCCCTCCTCGGCAACGAGCGCAAGGCCGACCCCGTGATGCCGGTCGACGAGGAGAAGCTCCAGGTCGCGCTCCAGGAGCTCGCGGGCACCGCCGGCACGGCCACCGAGGGCACCATCAAGTTCGACACCGGCAAGGCGGTGGCCGTCCCCGGCGCCCCCGGCTCCACCCTCGACGTGGACGCCTCCGTCGAGAAGGTCACCCAGGCCTTCCGCGACATGGTCGCCACCGGCAACGCGGCCGTGGCCGAACTGCCCGTGACCACCAAGGCGCCCGTCATCGACGACGCCGAACTGGGCCGGGCCATGAAGGAGTTCGCCGAACCGGCGATGTCCGCCAATGCCACGGTCAAGATCGGTGCCAAGTCCCTCGCGTTCGGCGGCAAGTCCCTGCCCAAGATCCTCAGCATGCAGCCCGTCGACGGCCGCCTCGTCGAGAAGTTCGACCTGGAGGCCCTCAAGGAGACCTACGGGAACACCTTCGACGGCGTCACGATCACCCGCGGCACCGGCGCCAAGACCGCCGTCACCCCGCAGGACGTCGCCGGAGCCCTCGGCAAGGCCCTGCGCGGCAAGACCACGGCCGAACGGACCGTCGTCGTCGACACCAACGCGGGCTGACCCGCGCGCGCTGACGGTGCCCCCGCCCCCTCCGGGCGGGGGCACCGTCATGCCCGGTGCATGACATCCGTCATACGGCACCCACGACGCGCGACACTGCCGCGCGGGACCCCGTACGGGCGAGCCTGGGGCCATGACGACGACCGCGACGACACACACCGCACAGCCCGGACCCGCCCCCGCGGACGGCCCCGCCACCGGCACCGTGGTGAGCTTCGAGAACGTGACCAAGAGCTACGGCACGGTCCGGGCGGTCGACGGCCTCTCCCTCGCGCTCCGCCCCGGCGAGACCGTCGCCCTCCTCGGCCCCAACGGCGCCGGGAAGTCCACCACCCTCGACCTCCTCCTCGGCCTGCGCCCCGCCGACTCCGGCTCCGTCCGCCTCTTCGGCACCGGCCCGCGCGAGGCCGTCGCCGCCGGCCGCGTCGGCGCGATGCTCCAGAGCGGCGGCCTGATGGAGGACGTGACCGTGGCCGAACTCGTCCGCCTCGGCTGCTCCCTGCACCCCCGCCCGTACCCGGTGGACGAGGTACTGGCGCGCGCCGGCGTCGACACCATCGCCGACCGCGTGGTCAACAAGCTCTCGGGCGGTCAGGAACAGCGCGTCCGCTTCGCCCTCGCCACCGCGGGCCGCAGCGACCTGATCGTCCTCGACGAGCCCACCACCGGCATGGACGTCACCTCCCGCCGGGCCTTCTGGGCCACGATGCGCGAACAGGCCGCCCAGGGCCGCACCGTGCTCTTCGCCACCCACTACCTGGAGGAGGCGGACGCGATCGCCGACCGGGTGCTGGTCCTGGGCCGCGGCCGGCTGCTCGCCGACGGCACCGCCGCCGAGATCAAGGCCCGGGCCGGCGCCCGGAAGATCTCCTTCGACCTCGAAGGCCACGACCCGGTCGACGAGCAGGTGCTGCGCGCCCTCCCGCACCTCACCCGCTACGAGCGGCACGGCGCGACCGTACGGCTCCAGTCCCGCGACGCCGACGCGACCGTGCACGCCGTGTACGCGCTCGGACTCTACCCCCGCAACCTGGAGGTCGCGGGCCTCGGCCTGGAACAGGCCTTCATCGCCCTCACCGAGGAGGCCGCCAAGTGAACGCGCTCGTGAGGCTCGAGATCACCCGCGCCCTGCGCAACAAGAAGTACCTCTTCTTCACCGTGCTCTACCCGGCCGTCCTGTTCCTGCTGCTCGGCGGCACCATCGACGGCTCCGTCAAGGTCAGCGGCACCGAACTGGGCATGCCCGCCTTCTACATGGTCGCCATGGCCTCCTTCGGCGCCCTCACGGCCGTCCTGATGGGCAACAGCGAACGCATCGCCAAGGAACGCGAGAGCGGCTGGGTCCGCCAGCTGCGGCTGACCGCCCTCCCCGGCCGCGGCTACGTACTGGCCAAGACCGCCGGCGCCGCAGTGCTCTCGCTCCCCGCCATCCTGGTCGTCTTCGCGGTCGCGGCCACCGTCAAGGGCGTACGGTTCGAGGCCTGGCAGTGGTTCGCCCTCACCGGCGCCATCTGGGCCGGCAGCCTGGTCTTCGCCGTGCTCGGCGTCGCCATCGGATACCTGGCGAGCGGGGACACGGCCCGGCCGGTGACGATGCTCGTCTACTTCGGACTGTCGATGCTCGGCGGCCTGTGGATGCCCACGACGAACTTCCCGCAGTGGCTCCAGACCATCGCGGGCTGGCTGCCCACCCACGCCTACGCGGGCCTCGGTCAGGCCATCGAGCTGGGGGGCGCGCCGCGGGCCGGGGACGTCGCGGTCCTCGCGGTGTACTTCGTACTGTTCACCGGTGCCGCCGCCTGGCTGTACCGCAAGGACTCGATGAAGGCGTGAACCCGTGGCGCTGACGGAACACGACGAGGACCGGGGCTTCCCCGAGATCGCCAAACGGCCGGAGAACCGCCGTCAGAAGGCGGTCAAGGCCCTGTGGATCGGCATCTGGCTCTTCTACCTGAGCGCGCCCGTCACCGACCTGGTCAGCGGCGGGCACGGCACCGGGGCGCGGCTGCTCGGGGCCCTGGGCCTCGCGGCCTTCGTCGCCTGGTACCTGGTGCTGGTCTTCCGCAGCGTCCGCCGGACGGCCGTCCCGCGCGTGCTGTTCTCGCTCGTGGTGCTCGCCGCCCAGGCCACGGTCCTCTCGCTGACCCTGGGCCGCGAATGGCTCGTGCTCTTCGTCTACGTGGCCATCTCCTCCGGGGCGGCCCTGCCCGGGGAGGTCTCGCGCTGGACGGTCCCCGGCGCGGCCGCGCTCATGACGGCCACGGCCTTCGCGGTGCCCGGCGGCGAGGCGTACCTGGCGGGCCTGCTCATCCCGGCGCTGATGGGCGGCTTCGCGATGGCCGGCGTCCGGACCCTGATCCGCACCACCGTCGAACTGCGCGAGGCCCGGGCCACGGTGGCGCAGCTGGCGGCCAACGAGGAACGCCTGCGGATGGCCCGCGACCTGCACGACCTGCTGGGCCACTCGCTGTCGCTGATCACGCTGAAGAGCGAGCTGGCGGGCCGCATGCTGCCCGGGCAGCCGCAGGACGCCGCCCGGCAGGTCGCGGACATCGAACGCGTCAGCAGGCAGGCCCTGGTCGACGTACGCGAAGCGGTCAGCGGCTACCGGCGGCCCACCCTGCCCGGCGAACTCGCGGGCGCCCGGACGGCGCTGGCCGCGGCGGGCGTCGTCGCGGACCTTCCGGCGGAGCCCGTGGCCGACCTCTCCGAGGAAGCGGAATCGGCCCTGGCCTGGTCCCTGCGCGAGGCGGTGACCAACGTGGTCCGGCACAGCGGGGCCCGGCGCTGCACGGTCGCCCTCACCGGCCGGCAGACCCTGGGCGGCCGGTTCGTGGAACTGACGGTGTCCGACGACGGCGCGGGAGGCCCCGCCGTCCCCGGTAACGGCCTGACGGGCCTGACGGAGCGCCTGCAGGCGGTCGGCGGAACCCTGTCGGCGGGCCCGGCCGGCCGGTCCGGCTTCCGCCTCGTCGCCCGCGTCCCGGCACTAGGATCCCCGTCATGAGCCGCCGCCCCATCCGCATCCTCCTGGCGGAGGACCAGTCGATGGTCCGCGAGGCACTCGCCGCGCTGCTCGGCCTGGAGCCGGACATCGAGGTGCCGGCGCAGGTCGCCCGCGGCGACGAGGTGGTGGCGGCGGCCCGCGCGCACGACGTCGACGTGGCGCTGCTGGACATCGAGATGCCGGGGATGACGGGCATCGAGGCGGCCGCCGCCCTGCGTGCCGCGCTGCCCGGCATCCGGATCGTCATCCTGACCACCTTCGGCCGGCCGGGGTACCTGCGGGGGGCGATGGAGGCGGGCGCCTCCGCGTTCCTGGTCAAGGACGCACCGGCCGCGCAGCTCGCGGACGCGGTACGCCGGGTCCTGGCGGGGGAGCGGGTCATCGACCCCACCCTGGCCGCGGCGGCTCTCGCGGAGGGCGCGAATCCGCTGACGGAGCGGGAACGGGAAGTGCTGCGCGCGGCGGAGTCGGGGGCGACCAACGCGGAGCTCGCCGCGCGACTGCACCTGTCACCGGGCACGGTCCGCAACTACCTCTCGACGGCGATCCAGAAACTCGCGTCCCGCAACCGGGCCGAAGCCATCCGCACCGCCCGCGAGAAGGGCTGGCTCTAGCCGCCCCCGGCCCCGCCCCCGGTCAGTTCAGGAGGGCGCGGGCCGCCGTGGCCTCGCCCCGGATCCGGGACGCCGCGTCGCCGTCCACCGCGTCGACCACCTCGGCGTACGCCTCCAGCTCGGCCGCCCCGTCCCGGAACGCTCCGCGTTCCACCAGCAGCCGCGCCCGCTCGTACCGCAGCGACGCCGGATGCGACGGCAGCAGCAGCGACAGGTCCAGCGCCCACAGCGCCACCCCCGACTGCTCCGGCCGGGTCGACGCCCACGCTCGGATGTTGTTCAGGATCCGCAGCACGATGTCCAGCGTGCGCGCGGGCGTCCGCGGCCCCTCCGCCGCCTCCGCCGGCCCCGCCCCCAGGGACGCGCCGCCCGCGAACGGGTCGACCACCACGCCCTCCTCCGGGTCCCCGAAGCCCACCACGAAGTGCCCGGGCAGCCCCAGCCCGTACACCGGGGCCCCGGCCCGCCGGGCGACCTCCAGCCAGACCACCGACAGCAGGATCGGCAGGCCCCGCCGGCGCCGCAGCACCTCGTGCAGCAGCGAGGACGACAGCCGTTCGTAGTCCCCCGGGGTGCCGTGGAACCCCACGCGCCCGCCCAGCAGTTCCGTCACCGCCGAGGCCCAGGCCCGGCCGCCCCGCAGCCCGTACGGCAGCATCCCGGCCAGCCGGTCCAGCTCGATCTGTGCCCAGTCCATGACCCGGTCGTCCAGCTCCGGGTCCGCCTCCGCCGCCAGCAGCAGGCACAGCAGCGCCAGGTCCGGGCGCTCCGCCCGCGCCTCCGCGGCGAACTGCGCGCGCCGCTCCGCCGGAGTCACCGCGCCGCCCGGTAGTGGTGGTACGTGTGGTGCGTGGCGAAGCCCATCCCGTCGTAGAGGGCCAGCGCCCCCGGATTGTCCGTCTCCACCTGGAGCCAGGCCGCCGAGGCGCCCTCCTCCAGGGCCCGCCGCGCCAGCGCCGCCATCACCGCGGTCGCCAGGCCCTGCCGCCGGTGCGCGGGATCGACCGTCACCGCCGCGAAACCGGCCCACCGCCCGTCCACCACGCACCGCCCGATCGCCCGGCCGTCCGGCAGCGCCGCGAACCACACCGACGGGCCCTCGACCAGCAGCCGTCTCGCCACCTCCGGGTCGCCGACCTTGCCGTAGCGCCCGAGCCACGCCTCGTCCGGCGTACGGGTCAGACGTACGGCCCCGGCGGCGGGCGCGTCCGCGTCCCCGACCGGCGCCAGCGCCCCGATCCGTACCTGCGCCGACACCTCGGCCGCCCAGCCGCGCCGTTCCAGCTCCCCGATCAGCAGCTCCTGGGTGCCGACGGCCCCCGTCGCGGCCTGCACGTAGGCCGGAAGTCCCCGCTCCGCGTACCAGGAGGTCACTCGCGCGAGTGCTTCGTCCAGCGGTATCCCCGGATCGCCGACCGGCAGCACCGAGTTGGCCCGCCGGGTGAAGCCGGCGGCCGCCCGCAGCGTCCACTCGCCCAGCGGCTCGCTCTCCAGCGGCTGCCAGGACCGGGCCGTCACCCTCGAAAGCTCCTCGAAGGAGGCCGCGGGACCCCTCCGGCGGGCCGGCGCGGGGGGCACGATCTTGCCCGCCACCAGCGAGGATTCCGCGATGCGGACGGACTTTCCATTCTTTTGTGTGATCAGCAGCACACCCTCGTTCCAGGATGTGAGAACCCCTACGGCGTCCGTGTACCCGGGGACCCCGCTCGACCCGTACTCCACCCGTCGTACAGACACTCGTTTACCCACGTCAGCCGGGGTGATACGGACCTCCAGCAGCCCACCGGCAGTGATTTCCACAGCTCTGTCCGCCCCTCCTGTTCGGATCGTGCCCGGGAACGGAGATACTAGGTGCGGGCATCGACGACGCCGCGCTCCCGCGCGATATGGAAAGCCCTACCGAGGAGGAACGAGAGCGTGACCTACGTCATCGCGGAGCCTTGTGTCGACGTCAAGGACAAGGCATGCATCGAAGAGTGCCCCGTCGACTGCATCTACGAGGGCAAGCGGTCCTTGTACATCCACCCGGACGAGTGCGTCGACTGTGGTGCGTGTGAGCCGGTCTGCCCGGTCGAGGCCATCTTCTACGAGGACGACACTCCGGAAGAGTGGAAGGACTACTACAAGGCGAACGTCGAGTTCTTCGACGAGCTCGGTTCGCCCGGTGGTGCCTCGAAGCTGGGCCTGATCGAGCGGGACCACCCCTTCATCGCGGCGCTCCCCGCCGACATCAACCCTTCTCACTGAGGGTTCACGGCACGAGCGCCACTCGGTCCCGTACGGCCAGCCCGCCGCACGGGGCCGAGGTGTTTCCCGACCTTCGCGACCGGCACCGAGAGAGAGCAGAGAGCACCGTGGCCGCAGTATCCGACCGTCTTCCCGCCTTCCCCTGGGACAAGCTGGAGCCGTACAAGAAGACGGCGGCGGCCCACGCGGACGGCATCGTCGACCTGTCGGTCGGCACGCCCGTGGACCCGGTGCCCGAGCTGGTCCAGCGCGCCCTGACCGGCGCCGCGGACTCCCCGGGCTACCCGACGGTGTGGGGCACCGCGGCCCTGCGCGACGCGATCACCGGCTGGCTGCGCGGCCGCCTCGGCGCGAGCGCCGCCGAGCACCGCAACGTCCTGCCGGTCGTCGGCTCCAAGGAGCTGGTGGCCTGGCTGCCGACCCAGCTGGGGCTGGGCGCGGGCGACAAGGTCGCCTACCCGCGGCTCGCGTACCCGACGTACGAGGTCGGCGCGCGTCTGTGCGGCGCCGAAGCGGTGGTCTACGACGACCCGACCGAGCTCGACCCGGCCGGCGTGAAGCTGCTGTGGCTCAACTCCCCGTCCAACCCCACCGGCAAGGTCCTCGCGAAGGACGAGCTCATCCGGATCGTGGCGTGGGCGCGCGAGCACGGGATCCTGGTCTTCAGCGACGAGTGCTACCTGGAGCTGGGCTGGGAGGCCGAGCCGGTCTCCGTCCTGCACGACGAGGTCTGCGGCGGTTCGTACGAGGGCCTCGTCGCCGTCCACTCGCTCTCCAAGCGCTCCAACCTGGCCGGCTACCGGGCCGCCTTCATCGCCGGTGACGCGGACGTGCTCGGCGAGCTGCTGGAGATCCGCAAGCACGGCGGCATGATGACCCCCGCCCCGGTGCAGGCGGCCACGGTCGCGGCGCTCGGCGACGACCGGCACGTCGAGGAGCAGCGCGTCCGCTACGCGGCCCGCCGCGCGGCGCTGCGCACGGCGCTGGAGGCGCACGGCTTCCGGGTTGAGCACAGCGAGGCGAGCCTCTACCTGTGGGTCACCCGGGACGAGCCCTGCTGGGACACCGTGGCCCACCTCGCCGACCTGGGCATCCTGGTCGCGCCCGGAGACTTCTACGGGGAGGCGGGCGCGCGGTTCGTGCGCGTGGCCTTCACCGCCACCGACGAGCGCGTCGAGGCCGCGGTCAAGCGCCTGGGCTGACCGGTCAGGCGGCCGGACAGCCCGAAGGGGCCGGGAGTTCGTGCTCCCGGCCCCTTCGGTGTTTCCCGCGGCGGGTCAGCCCAGCGGCAGCTGGGGCAGGCCGCCGGTGAGGCCGCCCGGCAGGCCGCCCGGCAGCTCGGCCGGGAGACCGCCCGGCAGCTCACCGGTCGCCGGCAGCTGCTGCGCGGTGGGCAGGCCGCCGAGCAGGCCGCCGGCCTTGTCGGTCAGACCGGCGGCGGGGGCGGCCGCCGGAAGGGCCTCGACGGCGGTGCTCGCCGTGTCCGTGGCCGCCGCCGTCGTGGCCGCGGCGTCGGGGGCGTCCGCGGCGCTGGCCGCGCCGGCCGCACCGACCACGGGTGCTGCCCCGGCTGCGAGGAGCAGCGCGGCGCGGGCGATCCGACGGGTCAGGGGGAGGGACATGATGCTCCTAAGCGGTAGCGGCTGAGTACGCCGTGTACAACCGCTCGTGGGGCGGGTGGAGTTGCGGGGCCGAAGGGTAAAAGATCGGTAACGCATCGTTTAATCGGCTTCCGCGACAAGCGCATTGGATGCGCGCCCACCAGGCCTTCTGTCGCTCCGCGGCGCCGCGGCCGCCGGTCCGGCCACCCCCGTACGGGGGACACCTCGCACGCGCGGCCGGTCCCCTGCGGGGCGCGTCCGGCAGGCGTGCGGCCCGGCAGGCGTGCGGCTCAGCGGGCGACGAAGATCCGGACCTCGTCGCCGAGGGAGTTGTGCGGGTCGCCGTCCCCGGACTTGCCGGGGCCGCCCTTGTCCTGCCACACGCCCCGGGCCTGCCCGCCGACCCAGCCGCTGCCCCGGTACGAGACCCGGGCGACGCCCAGCTCGTGCGACCGGGCCACCGCCCAGTGCGCCATCGCCCGGCCGCGGCGCTCCTCGGCCGCGCCGCCGTCCCGCTTCAGCAGCAGCCTGATCTCGGGCTCCGCGACCCCGCCCGGATCGGTCCGGCCGGTTTCGGTCCCGCCCGCGGCGCCCCCGCCGCCGGCCAGCGCCTCCTTGCCGAAGGCCCGTACGAGCTCCGCCTTCACCTTCTCCGGATCACCCTTCAGCGGGGCCGGGCCCGAGCAGAACAGCACCCCGCCCTCGCCGAAGGCCGCCGTCAGGACCGTCGCGTCCGTCTCGTGCTTCGCGTAGGCCTGCGGGTACCCGCTGCGCTGGACCTTCTGCGCCGCCACCGTCAGCGGCAGCCGCGAATACCCCGGCACGTCGACGAGGTGGTCGTAGAAGATCCCGGCCGAGTAGACCGGGTCCGTGATCTGCTCCGGGGTGCCCCAGCCCATCGAGGGCCGCTGCTGGAACAGGCCCAGCGAGTCGCGGTCGCCGTGGTCGAGGTTGCGCAGGGCCGACTCCTGCATGGCGGTCGCCAGCGCGATGGTCACCGCCCGGTCCGGCAGTCCCTTGGAGATGCCGACGGCCGCTATCGTCGCCGCGTTCGCCGCCTGCTCGGGTGTCATCTCGTACTTCTGGCCGCCGCCGGCGGTCGCGGTGGCGGTGCAGTACGGGGCACCGGCCCCGCCGTTGGAGTACCGCTGCACGGCGAAATAACCGATCACCGCGAACAGGACGAGCAGACCTACGGCCGCACGGAGCGGCCTGCGGCGACGAGGGCGTGGAGCACGGGATTCGGACACGCGGCCCACCGTACTTGAGGCATATGACGTGTCCACCGGCCGGACGACGAGGTGGCCCCCCGGGTGGGGGCGTTAGGGTCGTTTCATGCCCGAATCCGAGCTGGACCTCACCCTGGACGCCGCCGAGCTGACCGCCCGGCTCGTCGACATCCCCTCCGTGAGCGGCGACGAGAAGGTACTCGCCGATCTCGTGGAACGCGCGCTGCGGGCCCTGCCGCACCTCGCCGTGGACCGCTTCGGCAACAACGTCGTCGCCCGTACGCACCTCGGCCGCGCCGAGCGCGTCGTGCTCGCCGGCCACCTCGACACCGTGCCGATCGCCGACAACGTCCCCTCCCGTCTCGACGAGAACGACGTCCTGTGGGGCTGCGGCACGACGGACATGAAGTCCGGGGTCGCCGTGCAGCTGCGCATCGCCGCGACCGTCCCCGAGCCGAACCGGGACCTCACCTTCGTCTTCTACGACCAGGAGGAGGTCGCCGCCGACCTCAACGGCCTGGGCAAGGTCGCCGAGGCCCACCCCGACTGGCTGAACGGCGACTTCGCGGTGCTCCTCGAGCCCTCGAACGCCGAGGTCGAGGGCGGCTGCCAGGGCACCCTGCGGGTGCTGCTGCGGACCGCGGGCGAGCGCGCCCACTCCGCGCGCAGCTGGATGGGCTCCAACGCGATCCACTCGGCGGCGCCGATCCTGGCGCGGCTGGCCGCGTACGAGCCGCGCAGGCCCGTGATCGACGGTCTGGAGTACCACGAGGGCCTCAACGCGGTCCGTGTGGAGGGCGGCGTCGCCAACAACGTCATCCCCGACGCGTGCACGGTGACGGTCAACTTCCGCTATGCCCCCGACCGCACCGAGGCGGAGGCGGTCGCCCACGTCCGGGAGGTCTTCGCGGACTGCGACATCGCCGAGTTCGTCGTCGACGACTCCTCGGGCGGCGCCCTGCCCGGCCTCTCGCACCCCGCCGCCGCGGCCTTCATGGAGGCGGTCGGCGGCCGCGCCATGCCGAAGTTCGGCTGGACGGACGTCTCCCGCTTCAGCGCGCTCGGCGTTCCGGCGGTCAACTACGGCCCGGGCGACGCGCTGCTGGCCCACAAGGTCGACGAACGCGTCGAGACGAAGGCGATCCTGCACTGCGAGGAACGACTCCGCGCCTGGCTGACCTCCTGAATTCCGCTTGCCGTCACCTTTGTGCGCCTAACCTGATCCAACGATCAGCAGGAGGGAGCACATCATGGGCAACCCTGAAGGGTCCGCTCGTCGTCGGCCCGAGGAGCAGCAGCTCGGCCCGGTGCTGAGGAGGCGGAGCCAGATCAAGGCGGGCAGTACGACGGACCAGCGGCTGCTGGACTCCGCCGGGCCTTCCGAGTGGGTGCACACCGATCCCTGGCGGGTCCTGCGCATCCAGTCCGAGTTCATCGAGGGCTTCGGCACGCTCGCCGAGCTGCCGCCCGCGATCAGCGTGTTCGGATCGGCCCGCACCCCGGCGGGGACGCCGGAGTACGAGGCGGGCGAGCGGATCGGGCGGGCGCTGGTCGACGCCGGGTTCGCGGTGATCACCGGTGGCGGTCCGGGTGCGATGGAGGCGGCCAACAAGGGCGCCCGCGAGGCGGGCGGCGTCTCGGTCGGCCTGGGCATCGAGCTGCCCTTCGAGCAGGGGCTCAACCAGCACGTCGACCTCGGTCTGAACTTCCGGTACTTCTTCGTCCGCAAGACGATGTTCGTGAAGTACAGCCAGGGCTTCGTGGTGCTGCCGGGCGGCCTCGGCACGCTCGACGAGCTGTTCGAGGCGCTGACCCTGGTCCAGACCCAGAAGATCACCCGCTTCCCGATCGTGCTGTTCGGCACGGAGTACTGGAGCGGGCTGGTCGACTGGCTGCGGGGCACGGTGATCGCCCAGGGCAAGGCCTCGGAGAAGGACCTGTACCTGTTCCACGTCACGGACGACGTGGACGAGGCGATCGCGCTGGTGACGAAGGAAGTCGGGAAGTAGGACCCGCACACCCCGGGGCCGGGCCCGCGGGCCCGGCCCCGGGGCCGCTCTGCCGGCCCGGGGCCGGGCGGCGTGGCTCAGGCCAGCCCGCGGCGGGCCACGGCCGGAGGGCGCAGGCCCTGGATGGAGCGGACCATCTCCAGGATCTGCCGGGTCTCCGCGACCTCGTGGACCCGGTAGACCTGTGCGCCCAGCCAGGCCGAGACGGCCGTCGTGGCCAGGGTGCCCAGCAGTCGCTCCTTGACCGGCTTGTCGAGGGTCTCGCCCACGAAGTCCTTGTTGGACAGGGAGACCAGCACCGGCCAGCCCGTCGCCGTCATCTCGTCCAGCCGGCGCGTGGCCTCCAGCGAGTGCCGGGTGCTCTTCCCGAAGTCGTGCCCCGGGTCGATCATGATCGCGTCCCTGCGGACCCCGAGGGCCGCCGCCCGTTCGGCGAGGCCGACCGTGACCCGCAGGATGTCGTCCATGACGTCCTCGTACGAGGTCCGGTGCGGCCGGGTGCGCGGCTCGACGCCGCCCGCGTGGGTGCAGACCAGCCCGGCCCCGTGGCGCGCCGCGACCTCCGCCAGCTTGGGGTCCACCCCGCCCCAGGCGTCGTTCAGCAGATCGGCCCCGGCCTCGCACACGGCCTCGCCGACCTCGTGCCGCCAGGTGTCCACGCTGATCACCACGTCCGGGTGGCGGCGCCGGACCTCGGCCACGAAGCCCACCGTGCGCCGGGCCTCCTCGGCCGCGTCCACGTGCTCGCCCGGTCCGGCCTTGACCCCGCCGATGTCGATGATCGCGGCGCCCTCGGCGACCGCCTGCTCGACCCGGTCGAGCGCCGGCTCGTCGCGGAACGTCGCGCCCTGGTCGTAGAAGGAGTCCGGAGTCCGGTTCACGATGGCCATGATCACCGGCTCGTGGGTGTCGAACTCGCGCCTGCCCAGTCGCAGCATCCTGCTCTTTCCTCCTTCGGCGGCCCATGCGCCTCGCCTGCGACCTTAACCTGGTGGCCGGAGTCTCTCAGGGGAGTTGATCGTGTTCTTCTTCTTGATGATCGCGCTGGTCGTGGTCGTGGCAGCGGTCACCCTGGCGGTGATCGGCGGCGGTTCGGAAGCCGTCCTGCCGGAAGCGGAGCCGGACCGGGTGGCCGACGGGCTGCCGGAGACCCGGCCGGTCGTACGGGCGGACATCGAAGCCCTGCGGCTGCCGGTCGCGCCGCGCGGCTACCGCATGGCCGAGGTGGACGACGTACTGGAGCGGCTGGCGGCGGAGCTGGCCGAACGGGACGCGCGGATCGCGCAGCTCACGGCGGCGGCCGCACCCGCCGCACCGGCCGGCCCGGCCCCGCAGGACCGGGTGGACCTCACCAAGGACGAGCGGTGAGCGGTACCGGCCTGGTGGCCGGACCGGACGGCGGTCTGCGCTGTCCCTGGGGGCTGTCCACCGAGGACTACGTCGTCTACCACGACACCGAATGGGGCAAGCCGGTCCACGGGGACGACGCCCTGTACGAGCGGCTGTGCCTGGAGGCCTTCCAGTCCGGGCTGTCGTGGATCACCATCCTGCGGCGGCGCGAGGGCTTCCGTAAGGCCTTCGCGAAGTTCGAGATCGCGGCGGTCGCGGAGTTCGGGCCGGCCGACGCCGAGCGGCTGCTCGCCGACGAGGGGATCATCCGCAACCGGGCCAAGATCGAGGCCACCCTCGCCAACGCGAAGGTGCTGGCCGGCTGGCAGCCCGGGGAACTGGACGGGCTGATCTGGTCCCACGCCCCGAAGCGGCGGGGCCGGGCCCCGAGGAGCACCGCCGACGTGCCGGCGGTCACCCCGGAGTCCACGGCCCTGGCCAAGGCCCTGAAGAAGGCGGGCATCCGCTTCGTCGGACCCACCACGGCCTACGCCCTGATGCAGGCGTGCGGCCTGGTCAACGACCACCTCGCGGGCTGCGTCTCCCGCGAGGCGTAGCGGCCCGGCGGGTCAGCGGCCGAGGTACTGCGGCGGCTGCTTCGCGAGGAAGGCCTGCACGGCGATGGAGTGGTCCTCGGAGGCCCCGGCGCGGGTCTGGAGGACGTCCTCGTGCTCGAGCGCCTCGGGGAGCGAGTGGGAGGCCCCGTACGCCAGCGACTCCTTCAGGGCCGCGTAGGCGACCGTCGGCCCGGACGCCAGCGCGCGGGCCACGGCCTCGGCCTCGGCGTGCAGGGAGTCCGCGGGGACCAGGCGGTTGGCGATGCCCAGCTCGTACGCCTCCTGCGCCTTGACCGAGCGCGGGAAGAGCAGCAGGTCGGACGCCCGGGAGGCGCCGATCAGGCGGGGCAGGGTCCACGAGACCCCGGAGTCGGCGGTCAGCGCCACCCCGGCGAACGAGGTGTTGAAGGACGCGGTGTCGGCGACGACCCGGAAGTCGGCCGCGAGCGCGAACCCGAAGCCCGCCCCGGCCGCCACGCCGTTGACCCCGGCCACCACCGGCTTCGGCATCTGCGTCAGCGCGCGGACGATCGGGTTGTAGTGCTCGGCGACGGTGCTCATCGTGAGGGAGGAGCCGCCCTCGCGGTCCGCCGCCAGGTTCCCGATGTGCTCCTTGAGGTCCTGGCCCACGCAGAACGCCCGGTTGCCGGCCGCGGTCAGCAGCACGGCCCGCACCGCGGTGTCCGCGGCCGCGGCGAGGGCCGCGTCGCGCAGTGCGACCTTGGCCTCCGTGTTCATGGCGTTCATCGCGTCCGGGCGGTTGATCGTGATGGTCGCGAGTCCGTCGGTCACTTCGTAGAGCACGCTGTCGGCCATGGCGGGGGGTCCCCCTTCGTCGCGGGATGGCTACCGGCCGGTACCGGCCGGTGCAAGGGCCAGCATGGCGGACCGGACGGCACGCGCACATGTGATGTGCGTCAAAGAAAGCGGAGGCCCTTCACCGGGAGCGGGGGCGAAGTATCGCAGGCGGGTCCCCGAAATGAGTGGTTTTGGCCGAGCGCGTTGCCCAAGCGTTCCCGGCCGATGTTGGTCATCGGGTCCTGACATGCGGGATAATGGCTGGGAAGCAATGTGTTCGATGCCGGGTACTAGGCGCCTGAATGGGGCCGTCGGCTGACGATGAGCTGGTTTCAGGAAGGGGAACGAGCATGGCGGCCATGAAGCCGCGGACGGGCGACGGCCCGCTCGAGGTCACCAAGGAGGGGCGGGGCATCGTCATGCGCGTACCGCTCGAGGGCGGCGGTCGGCTCGTCGTCGAGCTGACCCCGGACGAGGCGGACGCCCTGGGTGACGCCCTCAAGAAGGTCGTCGGCTGACCTTTCGGCACCATCTGCATTCTGCGTTCTCTGCGCTGCCCCGACCGCTCGTGAGCGGTCGGGGCAGCGTTGTGTCCAGGACCGTGACCGTGAGCGCGGCCGTGACCGTGACTGTGATCGCGTCTGTGATCGCGTCTGTGATCTTGACCGTCGGAGCCGTGACGTGACGTTCTCCCCGCCCGCCCCGCCCGCCTTCGCGGACTGCACGCCCCGCCTGAAGGCGGCCCGGATCCTCTCCGACGCGCTCGCTCCGGCGAACCTCGTGGTCGCCCTGCTGCTGCTGATCGGCTGGCACGCCACCGGTTCGTGGTCCGGCCTCGGCTGGGGTCTGCTGGCCGCCCTGTTCTGCGGGGTGGTCCCGATCGGGATCATCGCGCTCGGCGTGCGGCGGGGCGCGCTGACCGACCAGCACATCCGGGTGCGGAGCCAGCGGGTCGCCCCGATGGCCCTGAGCCTGGTCTCCGTCGCGGCCGGGATCGGGCTGCTGCGCGCCCTGGGCGCCCCGGCGGACGTGTTCGCGCTCGTCGTGGCGATGCTCGCCGGGCTCGTGTCGTCCCTGCTGGTCACCCTCGGCTGGCAGATATCCATCCACATGTCGGTGGCCGGCGGCACCGTGATGATCCTGCTGCTCGTCTTCGGCCCGCCGGTCCTCCCGGCGGCGCTGATCGTCGCCGCCATCGGCTGGTCCCGGCTGGCGCTGCGGGCGCACACGGCCGCTCAGCTGCTCGCCGGGACCGCCCTGGGCGGGACGGCGGCCCTCACCTTCGCCCTGCTGCGCTGACGCCGGCCCGGCACGATCCGTCAGACACCGCCTAGCGCCGTACGGCGCACAGCAGTCCGTCGCCCACGGGGAGCAGCGCGGCCTCCAGGGCGGGGCTCTCCCGGACGCTGCGCAGCAGTTCGCGGACGCGGAGCACCTCCACCGGCTGGGCCGAGGAGTCGACCGTACGGCCGTCGGAGAAGACCCCCTCGAAGCACACCAGTCCGCCGGGCCGCAGCAGGCGCAACGATTCAGCGAGGTAGTCGAGGGACTCGGCCGGGTCGCCGTCGCAGAAGACCAGGTCGTACCCGCCGTCGGCGAGACGGGGGAGCACGTCGAGTGCCCGGCCGGGGATGAAGCGCGCGCGGTTGCCCGCGAAGCCGGCGGCGCGGAAGGCCTGGCGGGCGAAGGCCTGGCGGTCGGCTTCGGGATCCACCGTGGTCAGCACGCCGTCCGGGCGCATCCCGTGCAGCAGGTGGATGCCGGAGACGCCCGTTCCGGTGCCGATCTCGGCGACCGCCTTGGCGTCCGCGGTGGCGGCGAGCAGGCGCAGCGCGGCCCCGGTACCGGGGGAGACCGAGCGCAGGCCCGCTTCCCTGGACCGGTCGCGGGCCCATCGCAGAGCGTCGTCCTCGGCGACAAACGCGTCGGCGAACGCCCAGCTCGTCTGCCGGTTGCCGGTAATGACCCTCTCCTGTCCCCATAGTTGGCGCAACGGTGACTGTATCCGTTGACGTCGGGAACCCGCAGATGGGACCGGGCGTTGAGTGGGGTGTGGGCGGGATCAGAAGGGACGGGGCCGGGCAGATCGCCGGTCCGGACCGTTCCGGGGCCCGCGAGCCGTGCAAAGTTAATGCAAAAACGCTTATCCGGAGCTGACGGAGGGGGTGGCTATGGTAGGGACTCCGCTGGACACCACCAGAGCCGACAGGGGAGGTGCGGCTGCGCCTGTGGATCGTGGGGGCGTGTTGAGACGCCTCTTCTGGTCGGCTGGCGAGCCGAAATCCGTGACCGACACCGCTGACCGCTTCCACACCGCAGCCACCGCAACCACCGCGACCTTCGCCGCCGATGCGGGCTCCCAGGCGTGGACCCCTCCTTCGTGGGAGGAGATCGTCAGCACGCACAGTGCGCGGGTCTACCGTCTCGCCTACCGCCTGACGGGCAACCAGCACGATGCCGAGGACCTGACCCAAGAGGTCTTCGTCCGCGTCTTCCGCTCGCTGTCGACGTACACGCCCGGCACCTTCGAGGGCTGGCTGCACCGCATCACCACGAACCTGTTCCTGGACATGGTCCGCCGCAAGCAGCGCATCCGCTTCGACGCGCTCGCCGACGACGCCGCCGAGCGGCTGCCCAGCCGCGAGCCGTCCCCCCAGCAGGTCCTGCACGACACCCACTTCGACGCGGACGTCCAGCAGGCGCTGGACACCCTCGCGCCCGAGTTCCGCGCCGCCGTGGTGCTGTGCGACATCGAGGGCCTGTCGTACGAGGAGATCGCCGCCACGCTCGGCGTGAAGCTCGGCACCGTGCGCAGCCGCATCCACCGGGGCCGCTCGCACCTGCGCAAGGCGCTCAAGCACCGGTCGCCCGAAGCCCGCGCCGAGCAGCGCGCCCTGGCCGGGGTGGCCGTGGGCGCGCCGGGGACCGGGGGAGAGGGCGGAGCCGAGTGAGCGGAGTCAGTCCGTCCCCCGCCGAACAGCACCTGGGCGACCGGCTCGCCGCCCTGGTGGACGGCGAGCTCAACCACGACGCGCGCGAGCGCGTCCTGGCCCACCTGGCCACCTGCGCCAAGTGCAAGGCCGAGGCCGATGCCCAGCGCCGGCTGAAGACCATGTTCGTGGAGAGCGCGCCGCCGCCGCTGTCCGCAGGGCTGCTGGCCCGTCTCCAGGGGCTGCCGGGCGGCGGCCTCGACGGACCGCCGGGCCCCGGGGGTCCCCCCTCCGGAGACCCGCTCTCCTCCTTCGCGTACGCCCTGCCCCCGGCCTCCCGGCCGCAGCAGGAGGGCTTCCGGATCCACGAGGTGGGCCGTCCGCGCCGCCGGTTCGCGTTCGCCGCCGCCGGAGCGGTGTCCCTCGCCGCGCTCGCGCTGGGCGGTGCGATGCCGCTGGAGACCATGGACCCGGCCCTGCGGGGCGAATCCCCCGCACCCGCGTCCCGGCCCGGCCCGGGCGCGCCGGTGAACGACGCGACGGTGGCCGACGCCTTCGTCCGCGACCGGATGCCCACCCCGGCCGCCGTCCCGACGCTCCTGTCGACCGCGGCGACCCCGCTCCCGCCGCTCCATCCCTCCCCGCCGGGCACGGCCCGCCCGGTCTCCCTGCTGCGCTGACCCGGGACCTGGTTGAATCTGCGGCACATGCGCACGAGTACGCGGGGAGCGCCGATGGCCGACAGGCAGCAGACCGACCCGGCTCCACAGTGGTGGAGCCGGCCCGAGGGCACGGCGGCCGACGCGGACCGCGAGGGGGTTCCGGCCCCGCGCCCCGAAGCCGGCGGTGAAGAGGTCCCCGGCCCGCTGCCCGAAGCCGCCGTCGCGGCGCAGGTCCCGCCGCCGGTCCCCGAGGTGCGCTACGACCCGTGGGGCGGACAGCCGCTGCAGGTCGTGGACCGGGGCCGGCAGGGGCGCGGCTTCCGGCTGTGGCAGGTGGCGGCCCTCGCCGCCGGAACGGCCCTGCTCGCCGGCGGGACCGGCGGATACCTCGGCGTCCTCGCGGAGCGGCAGAGCAGCACCCGCCTCGAGCTGCCCCAGGCCGGCGTCGCAGCCGACAAGGGGCGCGCCCCGGACAGCGTCGCGGGCATCGCCGCCGCCGCGCTCCCCGGAGTGGTCACCCTGCACGTGCGGGGCGCCTCCGGCAGCGGCACGGGCACCGGCTTCGTGCTCGACCAGCAGGGCCACATCCTGACCAACAACCACGTGGTCGCCGACGCCAAGGAGATAGCGGTCACCTTCAGCACCGGCGAGAGCGTCACCGCCGAGCTGGTGGGCCGCGACTCCGGCTACGACCTGGCCGTGGTCAAGGTCAGCGGGGTACGCGGCCTGCGGCCCCTGAGCCTCGGGAACTCAGAGAACGTGCAGGTCGGCGACCCGGTCGTGGCCATCGGCGCCCCGTTCGACCTGTCCAACACCGTCACCGCGGGCATCATCAGCGCCACCGGCCGGCCCGTCACCGCGGGCGGCGACAAGGGCGACGGCAGCGACATCAGCTACGTCGACGCCCTCCAGACCGACGCCCCGATCAATCCGGGCAACTCCGGCGGCCCCCTCCTCGACGCCAAGGCCCACGTGGTCGGCATCAACAGCGCGATCCGCGGCGCCGACAAGGACGACCCCGCCCGCCAGGGAGGGTCCATCGGACTCGGCTTCGCCATCCCGATCAACCAGGGCAAGCGCGTCGCCGAGGAACTCATCCGCACCGGACGCGCCACGCACCCCGTCATCGGCGTCACCCTGGACATGGAGTACGCGGGCGACGGGGCCCGGGTCGGGGACAAGGGCGAGGACGGCAAGCCGGCCGTGGTCGCCGACGGCCCGGCCGCCCGCGCCGGGATCAAGGCCGGCGACGTGATCACCAAGGTGAACGGCCAGCGCGTACGCGGCGGCGACGAGCTGATCATCAAGATCAGGGCCCACCGGCCGGGCGATCCGCTGACCCTCACCGTCCTGCGCGACGGCAGGGAGCGGACACTGGAACTGGTCCTCGGGTCGGCGAACGGCTCGTGACCGGCAGATGACGTACGGGAGAAAACGGTTCTGAACCGGTACGCAGGTAGGGGCCCGGCGGGAACGCCGGGTACCGTGTGTCCGGGCCCGAAGTGACAGAGAGCCGAGGAGCGGCAAGGTGTTCAACGACATAGGCGCACTCGAACTCGTCACGATCGTGGTGCTCGCCATCCTCGTCTTCGGTCCGGACAAGCTGCCCAAGGTCATCCAGGACGTCACCGGCGTCATCCGGAAGATCCGCGCGTTCTCCGACAGCGCCAAGCAGGACATCCGGTCCGAACTCGGCCCGGAGTTCAAGGACTTCGAGTTCGAGGACCTGAACCCGAAGACCTTCATCCGCAAGCAGCTGGGCGAGAACGAGGACCTCAAGGAGATCCGCAGCAGCTTCGACCTCCGCAAGGAGCTGAACGACGTCACCGACGCCGTGAACAGCAAGGAGACGGACGTCGCGACGCCCGCCGCCGGCCCGTCCGCCGCGCCCGGCGCCACCGGCCCGGACCTGCTGAAGAAGCCCGCCGCCCCGGCCGCGGAACAGCGCGCGCGCTTCGACGCCGACGCCACCTGAGCGCAGCCTGCCCGGCGATCCGGGGTCGGATGGCTATCCTCCATCTGTTGTCCGGACCCAGGGCGCCCGAGGGGGGCTGGCCGTTCCGGGCCCCACGGAACGAGAGGCCGGTCAGATGGAGACGACGAGCAGCAGCAGGGTAGGGGCGCAGACCGCCGCCGCACCCGCTCAGGAACCGCAGACCACCGCACAGCCGCCGGAGGCCGCCGCACCCGTCCCGGCGGCCCGCCGGACCGCCGAGGGCTTCCTGGCGGCGGACTTCCCCTGGTACGGGCTGGACGAGGCCTTCACCGGGCCCCGCTGGCTGATGCAGGTGGGCACGGCCGCCGACGGCACCGTCGAGCACGGATCCACCGGTCACGGCGACGAGCCGTCCGCGCGCGGCGAGATCGCCACCGGCGAGAAGGAACGCTTCGCGGTGGTCGTCACCGTCGCCAGCAACCCGGTCCGCCGCAGCGGGGACGGCACCGGCACCCTGGAGGCCACCTCGGTCTCCTCCGCGGCCTGGCTGGCCGGCTCCGGACTGCTGGCCTACAGCTGGCCCGGACAGATGGACCACTCGCTGCGCAGCGACTGGCTCGACCAGCAGACCGAGGCCGCCTGGGAGCTCGCCGACGATCTCGGCGGCGAGGACTGGTCGACGCTGTCGCTGCCGGTGGACGGGGAGCCGACGCCGTTCCACTACCGCGAGTCCGAGTTCGGGTGGGTGCTGGCCGGGTCCACCGGGAGCGGGGTCCACCTGGGAGCCTACGGGCGCGGGATGAGCGCGTACGGGCTCGGCTTCTCCGCGATCGCGGACCTCGCGACGTACGAGTAGGCGGCTACGCGGAAGGGCACCGCCGGCCGGCGGTGCCCTTCCGCGTGCGCGGCCCGGTGCGGGCCGCGGGAGTCTAGAACTTGTTCCTGGGCGTGATGCCCAGGGACATGCCCGACAGGCCGCGGGCGCGGCCGCCCAGCTTGCCCGCGATCGCGCGCAGTGCCGCGCCGGCCGGGGAGTCCGGGTCGGACAGGACGACCGGCTTGCCCTCGTCGCCGCCCTCGCGCAGGCGGACGTCGATCGGGATGGAGCCGAGGACCGGGACGGTCGCGCCGACCGTCTTGGTCAGGCCGTCGGCCACCTTCTGACCGCCGCCCGAGCCGAAGACGTCCACCATCTCGTCGCAGTGCGGGCACGGCAGGCCCGACATGTTCTCGACGACGCCGACGATCTTCTGGTGGGTCTGCACGGCGATCGAGCCGGCCCGCTCCGCCACCTCGGCGGCGGCCTGCTGCGGGGTGGTGACGACCAGGATCTCCGCGTTCGGAACCAGCTGGGCCACCGAGATCGCGATGTCACCGGTGCCCGGCGGCAGGTCCAGCAGCAGCACGTCCAGGTCGCCCCAGAACACGTCCGCCAGGAACTGCTGGAGCGCCCGGTGCAGCATCGGGCCGCGCCACACCACCGGCGCGTTGCCCGGGGTGAACATGCCGATGGAGATGACCTTCACGCCGTGCGCCGACGGCGGCATGATCATGTTCTCGACCTGGGTGGGGCGGCCATCCACGCCGAGCATCCGCGGCACGCTGTGGCCGTAGATGTCCGCGTCGACCACACCGACCTTCAGGCCGTCCGCGGCCATCGCCGCGGCCAGGTTGACGGTGACCGAGGACTTGCCGACGCCGCCCTTGCCGGACGCGACCGCGTACACACGGGTCAGCGAGCCCGGCTTGGCGAAGGGCACCTCGCGCTCGGCGGTGCCGCCGCGCAGCGTGGCCGCCAGGTCCTTGCGCTGCTCGTCGCTCATCACGTCCAGGGACACGGCGACCGAGGTGACGCCCGCGACCCGCTCGACGGCCTCGGTGACGTTCTTGGTGATGGTCTCGCGCATGGGGCAGCCGGACACGGTCAGGTAGACCGTGACGGCGACCTCGCCGCCCTCGCCGATCTCCACCGATTTCACCATGCCGAGCTCGGTGATCGGCCGGTGGATCTCGGGGTCGTTCACCGTCGCCAGAGCGTCCAGGATCGCGTCCTGCTCAGGCACGGCGGCGGAGCTTGTGTCGGTAGCCATGCCCCGATGGTACGGCTCGGTAGCACGGCGCAGGTAAGCCCGTCAGCGGTCGCCTTCATCACGTTCCGGCGGGAATAGCCGCCGCTCGTCCATCTCCTTGATCAGGTCCTGGAACTCGGACCTGATCCAGTCGCGCGTCGCCACCTCGCCCAGGCCCATCCGCAGCGCCGCGATCTCCCGCGTCAGGTACTCCGTGTCGGCGATGGACCGCTCGTTCTGCTTGCGGTCCTGCTCCAGGTTGACCCGGTCGCGGTCGTCCTGCCGGTTCTGCGCCAGCAGGATCAGCGGGGCGGCGTACGAGGCCTGGAGCGACAGCATCAGCGTCAGGAAGATGAACGGGTACTCGTCGAACCGCAGGTCGTCCGGCGCGAAGATGTTCCACAGCACCCAGACGATGATGACGACCGTCATCCAGACGATGAACCGGCCCGTGCCGAGGAACCGCGCCACCCGCTCCGACAGCCGCCCGAACGCCTCCGGGTCGTACTCGGGCAGCAGGCGCCGGCGCGCCGGGCGCGGCAGGTCCAGCCGCACCCGCGAGCGCGTCAGCGCGCTCGAACCGGTCGACTGGCCGAACTGGCCGGCCTTCGCCCGCTCGCCGCGCTCGAACGAGGAACGCTCCACCCGTTCGGCCGCCTCGGCCAGCCCGTGCTCGCGCGCCGTCTGCCGTGACGCCTCGCGGCGCTCCCGGATCTGCTCGCGCCGCCGCTCGCGCGACTGCTCGCCGCGCCCCCGCTCACCGGCCACGCACGGCCTCCTCCGAGTGGAAGTCCGTCTCGCGCCAGTCGTCCGGCAGCAGGTGGTCCAGTACGTCGTCCACCGTCACCGCGCCCAGCAGCGAGCCGCTCTCGTCGACCACCGGGACGGCCACCATGTTGTAGGCGGCCAGGTAGCTGGTGACCACCGGCAGCGAGGCGTCCGGCCGCAGCGGCGGCAGGCCGGTGTCCACGATCGAGCTGACCAGGGTGAACGGCGGATCCCGCAGCAGCCGCTGGAAGTGCACCGTGCCCAGGTACTTGCCCGTCGGCGTCTCGTCCGGCGGCCGGCACACGTACACCTGGGCCGCCAGCGCCGGCGACAGGTCCGCTTGCCGTACGCGGGCCAGCGCGTCCGCGACCGTCGCGTCGGGCCGCAGCACGATCGGCTCGGTGGTCATCAGACCGCCCGCCGTCCGCTCCTCGTAGGACATCAGGCGCCGCACGTCGGCCGCGTCGTCCGGCTGCATCAGCGTCAGCAGCCGCTCCTTGTCGTCCTCCGGCAGCTCGGAGAGCAGGTCGGCCGCGTCATCCGGGTCCATCGCCTCCAGGACGTCGGCGGCGCGCTCCTCCTTCAGCTTGCCGAGGATCTCCACCTGCTCGTCCTCGGGCAGCTCCTCCATGACGTCCGCGAGCCGGTCGTCGTCGAGGGCGCTCGCCACCTCGGCGCGCCGCTTCGGCGACAGGTGGTGCAGCACGTTCGCCACGTCGGCCGGGCGCATCTGCTCGAAGGTGGCGACCAGGTTCTCGGCGCCCTGCCCCTCCTCCTCGAGCGAGAGGCCGGTCACCGCCGACCACTCCACCGTCAGGGCCTCGCCGCGCCGGCGCAGCGCACCGGCCTTGCCCTTCCGTACGAAGATCTTGTCGATCTCCCAGTCCCGGCGGGCCGGCAGCTGCTGGATGGCCACGTCCAGGACGGTGACCTCCTCGCCGGTCGCGTTCAGCTTCACCCGCCGGTCCAGCAGCTCGCCGAGGACCAGCCGCTCGGTGGGGCGCTGTTCGAAGCGCCGCATGTTGACCACGCCGGTGGTGATGACCTGCCCGGACTCCACGCCCGTGACCCGGGTCATCGGCAGGAAGATCCGGCGCCGGCTGACCACCTCGACCACCAGTCCCAGCAGCCGCGGCGGGCGGCCGCCGACGCGCAGCATCGCGACGAGGTCGCGGACGCGGCCGACCTGGTCGCCGTTGGGGTCGAAGACGGGCACACCCGACAGATGCGAGACGAAGATCCGCGGGGCGCCTGCAGCCATCCGAGCGCCTCCTAGAGCGTGAACCGACAGTCCTGCCGCCCCTCAGGCTAGCCCGTGCCCCGAGCAACCGTCCTGGTGGGGCGGTCCGCACGGGGTCCCTCCGGGGGGTTGGCGGCGCGCGGTCCGCGGACGGGTACGCTGCCTGCTGCTCCCCCAGCCACCGCTGGGTGGGGGTGCCCCCGGCCGGAGGCTGGGGAGTACCCCGGCCCGCGACCGACGAGAGGCACCCGTACGTGACCGCCTACTTCCCTGCCGTGCGGCTGCGCCGGGCCGCCTTCATCGGTGCGCTGTGCGCGGGCCTCGCCGTCACCGGTACGGGCTGCGGGGAGAATCCCGACGAGGGGACGAACGGGATCGGCAAGCTCTCCGCCGACAAGATCGAGGCGAAGGCGAAGGCGGCGGCCGGCGAGGCCGACTCGGTGCACCTGTCCGGCACGCTGGTGACCGGCGGCAAGTCCTTCACCGTCGACATGCGGCTGAAGTCCGACGGCGGCTCCGGCGAGGTGAAGTCCCAGGACAACACCTTCCAGCTGCTCCGCGTGGGCGAGCAGCTGTACCTGAAGGCGAGCGCCGCGTTCTGGGGCCAGTCCGACTCGGCCGGGAAGCTCGGCGACAAGTACGTGAAGGTGCCCGAGGGCGACCCCTCCTACAAGCAGTTCCGCGGCTTCACCGACATGGACGTCCTGCTGGACGGCCTGCTGGGCCTCGAGGGCAAGCTCGCCAAGGGCTCCTACACGAAGGTCGGACCCACCCGCGCGGTCCAGGTCACGGCGGACGAGGGCAAGGGCGGCACCCTCTCGGTCTCCCTGGAGGGGACGCCGTACCCGCTGCTCATGGAGCGGGCGGGCGGCGCCGGCCGGGTGGAACTCGCCGAGTGGGGCAAGGCCTTCCCGCTCGACCCGCCGGCACAGGACCAGACCGTGGACTACGGCTCCCAGCTGCCGACCACGAAGGCGGGCGAGACCAAGGGCACGGGCCAGGGCGCGAACCCGTCCGCGCCGTAGCGGTCCGAGATCCGCAGGAGACGGCCTAGCGGGAGGATGCCTTCTTCCGCTTCAGCAGGAGCTTCGGCAGGTGCGCCGGGATCGGCTTGCGGGTGGTCGCGGGGGAGTCCAGCGGGGCCGCGGCCAGCGAACCGGCGGGCAGCTCCGTACGGACCGACTCCGGCTCCAGCCGCAGCAGGCGGCACTCCCGCGCCCACCGCTCCGTCATCTCCTCGGAGTCGGGCGCGTTCAGCCGCTTGCCCTTGAGCTCGGCGACCGCGGCAGCCCACTCCTCACCGCGCGGCGCCAGCTCCCGCACCGTCGCGGTCCAGGCCACCAGACGGCCGCCCTTGTCCTTGCTCCGCACGGTCACCTCGGCGGTCGCACCGTCGGCGAGCCCGGGGAACGGCTGTTCGCCGGGCCCGTCGCCCAGTACGTGGGCCGCACCCTCCACCCAGGCGTGCCACAGGGCGCGGTCGGCCCCGGTCCCGCGGACCCAGATCAGGCCGGACTTCTTGGTGGCCTCCTCGACGAGGGCCAGGTCGAGCGCGCTGAGAGTCATGCGCACCAGAGTAGGGGAGGGCCGTACGGGCCTCAGAGCCAGCCGTGGCGGCGCAGCGTCCGGTGGATGGTGAGGCAGACGCCGACGATCGAGGCCATCACCATCGGGTAGCCGTACTTCCACTGGAGCTCGGGCATGTGCTCGAAGTTCATCCCGTAGACCCCGCAGATCATCGTGGGCACGGCGATGATCGCCGCCCAGGAGGTGATCTTGCGCATGTCCTCGTTCTGGGCGACCGTCGCCTGCGCGAGGTTGGCCTGGAGGATCGAGTTCAGCAGCTCGTCGAAGCCCACCACCTGCTCGTGCACCCGCGCCAGGTGGTCGGCGACGTCCCGGAAGTACTTCTGGATGTCCGGGTCCACCAGCCGCATCGGCCGCTCGCTGAGCAGCTCCATCGGACGCAGCAGCGGAGAGACCGCCCGCTTGAACTCCATCACCTCGCGCTTGAGCTGGTAGATGCGGCCCGCGTCGCCGCCGCGCGCGGCGCCCTTCGCGGGAGCGGCGAAGACCTCGCTCTCCACCTCGTCGATGTCGTCCTGCACGGCCGCCGCGACCGCGATGTACCCGTCGACGACGTGGTCGGCGAGGGAGTGCAGGACCGAGGAGGGGCCCTTGGAGAGCAGGTCGGGGTCGTCCTGGAGGCGGTGGCGCAGCCCCTTGAGGGAGCCCTGCCCGCCGTGCCGGACGGTGATGACGAAGTCGGGTCCGGTGAAGCACATCACCTCGCCGGTCTCCACCACCTCGCTGGTGGCGGTCAGTTCGGCGTGCTCGACGTAGTGGATCGTCTTGAAGACGGTGAAGAGGGTGTCGTCGTAGCGTTCCAGCTTCGGCCGCTGGTGCGCGTGCACGGCGTCCTCCACCGCCAGCGGGTGCAGGCCGAAGGCGGCCGCGATCCCCGCGAACTCCTCCTCGGTCGGCTCGTGCAGGCCGATCCAGACGAAGCCGCCGTCCTCGCGGACCCGGCGGATCGCCTCACGGGGCGTCAGGCGGACGGGCCCCAGCACGCGTCGGCCGTCGCGGTACACGGCGCAGTCGACGACCGTGCTGCTCGCCGAAGGGTCGCGGGTGGTGTCGTACCGGGGCTGGACCGGGGCGGACTTGCGCAGCGACGGACGGACGGCCGCACGCAGGTAGGGCAGCATCGACATGGCAGGCTCCTTCGCGCGCACGGCTGCGGACCGTGCGGGTGGGAGACCCTCACCGCCGCCGGAGGACGTGCAGGCCCGGGCAGGGGGAGGGAAACAGGACGGGAGGACAAAGTTCTGCCGTCGCTCTTCTGCTGATCAGGAGATCAAAGGGGGCGGGAGACGCCCGTCACAGAAGCGGAAGAGCGATTGGTACTGCACGGTCGACTTCGATCCATCGCAGCCCCACCTCCTCCGGCCGGTCCCCCGTGAGGGACGTCCTGTCGCCGGAGCGTGCCACCAGCGCTTCTCGAGCGCGGCCCCGGCCAGCTGTCAACACTATCAGCCGACGGATGGTCAAGACGCGCCCTTTACCCGGGTGATACGAGTTCTATGCTCGCTCCATGGCAGAAATTCTGGCCCTCGTGGAGGCTCGGCTGCACACCGCGTTCGGCGTACCCGACGCACGCGCCGCCGTCACCTTCCTGGGCACCGACCGCATCGAGGTACTCCGTTTCGCCGAGGGCGACCTCGTGCGGTACGCGACCCTCGGCATGTCCGCACACCCGATGACCGATCCGACCGCCGTGGTCGCCGACCCCGTGCGCGGGCCGCGCGCCGAGCTGGTGCTGACCGTGCGCGCCGGACTGGCGGCCACGGACAAACTGCTCAGGCCGCTCGCCGTACTGGCCGCGTCACCGCAGGTCGAGGGGCTGATCGTGGCCCCCGGCGCCTCCCTGGAGGTGGGTGAACCCCTCTGGGAGGGGGCATCGTTCAGCTCCGTTCTGGTGGCGGAGCCGGGCGGTCTGGTGGAGGACCTGGAGCTGGACGAGCCCATGGACCCGGTCCGGTTCCTCCCGCTCCTGCCGATGACGGCGAACGAGGCCGCGTGGAAGCGGGTGCACGGGGCATCCGCTCTCCAGGAACGCTGGCTCGCGCGCGGCACGGATCTGCGGGATCCTCTGCGTACCGCAGTCGCACTGGACTGAGCCCGGACGGGTGATCGTGTCTTGACGGCGCGCCGGGCGGGGAGGAGCGTGGCTTCTTATGAGGGGCGAACCAAGTTGCCCGAAGTGCGGTGGCCGGGTCAGAGCGCCCGGTCTCTTCTCCGACTCCTGGCAGTGCACGCTGCACGGCGCCGTTTACCCTCTGCAACCCGTCATCCCGCCCAGCGTCGAAGGCCTGAGCGTGGTCGTGCACCGGACGCGCGTGCCGGTGTGGATGCCGTGGCCGCTGCCGGTGGGATGGCTGTTCACCGGGGTCGCCTCCGCCGGTGACGACCGCAGCGGGGGCCGGGCGACGGCCGTGGCCTGCTCGGGCCCCGGCCCGCTGGGCGGCATGGGCGAGCTGCTGCTGGTCGCCGAGGAGCTGGGAGTGGGCCTCGGCGCGCGCTTCGCGGGCATCGACGGGCCGGACCCGGGCTCGCACCTCGACGTCTCGGCGCCACCGCACGCCAAGGTGGTCGCGGCCGGCCGCCCGACCCCGCTGTGGCACCTCAAGGGCGCCCCCGACGACCGGGCCGTCTTCGCGGGCGAGGCGCGCGGCCTGTGGCTCTGGGCGATCGTCTGGCCGGAGCAGTCCGGCCTCCTGATGTACGACGAACTCGTCCTCACCGACCTCCGCGACGCGGGCGCCGAACTCGAGCTCCTGCCGTGCGGGGCGCTGAGCCCCCGCATCCTCGGGCCCGGCTAGGGCCTGTCGTCAAACTCCCGTCTGCCCCGCGACGCCTGGCACGTGCTCTCGCCGCACCGGGCGAAAGCAAAGTACGTCCAGTACGCGTGCTTCCGCCCGGCGCACCGAGAGCGCGCACCAGACGCCGCAGGGCCGCCCTCCGGGCGACGACGGGAGTTTGACGACACGCCCTAGGCCACCCGGGCCGCCTCCGGCACGGGGGCCCGCTGCCCCCGGAGTCCAGCGGCCCGGCTATCCTGGAGTGCCCCCCTTTCCGTACCACCACCCCTGGAGCCCGGCTGTGCGCATCGACCTGCACGCCCACTCCACGGCTTCCGACGGTACGGACACCCCCGCCGAGCTGGTGCGCAATGCCGCCGCGGCGGGGCTGGACGTGGTCGCACTGACCGACCACGACACGGTGGGCGGGTACGCCGAGGCCGTCGCCGCGCTGCCCGCCGGGCTGACGCTGGTGACCGGGGCGGAGCTGTCGTGCCGGCTCGACGGGGTCGGGCTGCACATGCTCGCGTACCTCTTCGACCCGCAGGAGCCGGAGCTCGCCCGTGAGCGCGAGCTCGTACGGGACGACCGCACCCCCCGCGCCCAGGCCATGGTCGGCAAGCTTCAGGCGCTCGGCGTGGACGTCACCTGGGAGCAGGTGGCCCGGATCGCCGGGGACGGCTCGGTGGGGCGGCCGCACATCGCGACCGCGCTGGTCGAGCTGGGCGTCGTACCCACCGTCTCGGACGCCTTCACGCCCGACTGGCTCGCCGACGGCGGCCGCGCGTACGCCGAGAAGCACGAGCTGGACCCCTTCGACGCCATCCGCCTGGTCAAGGCGGCCGGCGGGGTCACCGTCTTCGCCCACCCCGCCGCCGTCAAGCGCGGCGAGTGCGTGCCCGAGTCCGCGATAGCGGCGCTGGCGGCCGCGGGCCTGGACGGCATCGAGGTGGACCACATGGACCACGACACCGGCACCCGTGCGCGGCTGCGCGGCCTGGCGGCGGACCTCGGCCTGCTGACCACCGGCTCCAGCGACTACCACGGCAGCCGCAAGACCTGCCGGCTCGGGGAGTACACCACCGACCCCGAGATCTACGGCGAGATCACGCGCCGTGCGACGGGGGCCTTCCCGGTGCCCGGCGCCGGCGGACGCGTGGGCTAGCGAGTCCTGGGCTCAGCTCCACCCGTCCCACCCTTTTTCTCTGCGCGTTCTCTTCGCGACACCCCTCTCTCCTGCAAGGCATCACTGTGTTCGACTTCGCCGTCTTCGGATCCCTTTTTCTCACGCTTTTCGTGATTATGGACCCCCCGGGGATCACGCCGATCTTCCTCGCCCTGACCTCCGGGCGCCCCGCCAAGGTGCAGCGCAAGATGGCCTGGCAGGCCGTCTGCGTGGCCTTCGGCGTCATCGCGGTCTTCGGGATCTGCGGCCAGCAGATCCTGGACTACCTGCACGTGTCCGTTCCGGCCCTGATGATCGCCGGTGGTCTGCTGCTCCTGCTCATCGCGCTCGACCTGCTCACCGGCAAGACCGACGAGCCCAAGCAGACCAAGGACGTCAACGTCGCCCTCGTCCCGCTGGGCATGCCGCTGCTGGCCGGTCCCGGTGCGATCGTGTCCGTGATCCTGGCCGTCCAGAAGGCCGACGGCTTCGGCGGCCAGCTGTCGGTGTGGTGCGCGATCATCGCCATGCACGTCGTGCTGTGGCTGACCATGCGCTACTCGCTCGTGATCATCCGGGTCATCAGGGACGGCGGCGTGGTCCTGGTGACGCGGCTCGCCGGCATGATGCTCTCCGCGATCGCCGTCCAGCAGATCATCAACGGCGTGCTCCAGGTCGTACGCGGCGCCTGACGCGCGTGCGAACGCCCCCGCACCGGTCCGGTGCGGGGGCGTCGGCGTCCGTGCGGGGGTTCTGGGCGTCAGCAGGACGCCGTCTCAGCCGGTCGGATCAGGATGCGCTGGCCTACGGCCGCGGCCTGCTGCACGATCCGGTTGACGGAGGCCGCGTCCACGACGGTGCTGTCCACGGCGGATCCGTCGACATCGTCCAGGCGCAGAATCTCGAAGCGCATGGGGCTTCTCCCTTCGTCGGTGTTTCTCCTTGCGTAGGTATAACGAAGTGTAGACGGCAAACATTCCCTACGCTAAGGAAATTTTTTCACTGGCTAACTACTCGCGGGTGCAGCCGTCCCAGAAGGCGGCCAGTGCACCGGCTGTGACCTGCGGATTCTCCGCATTCGGCGAGTGCTCGGCGCCCTCGACGATCACCCGCGAAGCGCTCAGGCGCTCTGCCATCTCGTCCATCAGCGGCACCGGCCAGGCATAGTCCACGACACCGGACAGCACCAGCTTGGGCAGCGCGACGGCCGCCAGCTCCGCGACCCGGTCCGGCTCGGAGATCAGCACCCGGCCCGTCCCGATCAGCTGCTCCGGAACGGTCGCCAGCCACCGCCCGCGCAGGAACTCCGTCAGCTCGGGCGCGTCCGCGACGGCGCCGCCCGTGTCGTCGTCGGCGGCGTGCGCGCGCATCGCCTCCCACACCGCCGGCATGTCCTCGCGCAACGCCTCCAAAGCCGCCACCAGCAGCTTCGTACGCGCCTGCTGCTCCTCGGAGATCGCGGCGGGCCCGCTGCTCATCAGCGTGAGCGAGGCGAAGGGGGCGGCGTCGCGGAGCACCGCGGCACGCGAGACCAGCCCGCCGAGGGAGTGCCCGACCAGGTGGACCGGGCCCGCGTCCAGCGCGGCGGCCTGCGCGAGGACGTCCCTGCCCAGTTCCTCCACGGTGTACGCGGACTCCTCGCGCGGACCCGGGCTCTGGTACTGCCCGCGGCCGTCGACGGCGACGACGCGGTACCCGGCGCCGGCCAGCGGCTCCAGGAGCGCGATGAAGTCCTCCTTGCTGCCCGTGAACCCGGGGACCAGCAGCGCGGTCCCGCGGACGGGCGCACCGGCCTCGTGCACGGCGAACGCGCCACGGGCGGTGTCGAGGAGGTACGCGCGGGCGCGCGGGGGCAGGGTGAGGCGCGGCGGCTTGCTCATACGGCTCACGTTACTGGCCGGTCGGCCGCGCGGTTCCGCGGGACGGCCGGTACCGGTACGCCGATGGCCCGGCCCCCCAGGAGGGGGAACCGGGCCATCGCAACGGTGCTTACGCCTCCGGCGCGGCCGCGGCCTTGCGGGTGCGGGTGCGCTTCGGCTTCGCCGGGGCCTCCTCGGCCACCGCGGCGGCCGGAGCCTCCGGAGCGGCCTCGGCGACCTTGCGGGTCCGGGTCCGGCGGGCCTTGACCGGCTCGACGGGCGGAGCCATCTGGAAGTCCGGCTCCGGAGCCGACTCCGCGACCTTGCGGACGCGGGCGCGGACGGCGCGGGCCTTGACCGGCTCCACGGGAGGGGCCATCTGGAAGTCCGGCTCCGGTGCGGTCTCGGCCACCTTGCGGGCGCGGGTCCGCTTCGGCTTGACCGGGGCCTCCTCGGCCGGGGTCTCGACCACGGCCGCCTCGGCGACCGCGGCGACGGCCTTGCGGGTACGGGTGCGCTTCGGCTTGGCCGGGGCCTCCTCGGCCACCACGGCGGCCTCGACGACGGCAGCGGCCTCGGCGACCGGAGCCGCCTCGACGACGGCCACGGCCTCGACGGCCTGGGCCGGCACCGCGCCCACACGGGTACGGCGGCGGCGCGGCCTGCGCGGCTCGTCGGCGGCCGGGGCCTGCGCGGACTGCGGGGCCTCGGCCGCGGGTGCGACGGCGGCCTCGGAGCCCAGCTCGGCACCACCACGGGTACGGCGGCGCTGACGCGGCGTACGGGTGCGCGCGGGGCGCTCCTCCGTGACCACGGCGGCGGCCGGACCGCGGCCGCCACGGCCACCGCGGCCGCCGGTCTCGCCCAGGTCCTCGAGGTTCTCGGCGTTCAGGCCGGCCCGCGTGCGCTCGGCGCGCGGCAGGATGCCCTTGGTGCCGGCCGGGATGTTCAGCTGCTCGAACAGGTGCGGGGACGTGGAGTACGTCTCGACCGGGTCGTGGAAGTCCAGCTCCAGCGCCTTGTTGATCAGCTGCCAGCGCGGGATGTCGTCCCAGTCGACCAGCGTGACGGCGATGCCCTTGTTGCCCGCGCGGCCGGTGCGGCCCACGCGGTGCAGGAAGGTCTTCTCGTCCTCCGGCGTCTGGTAGTTGATGACGTGCGTCACGCCCTCGACGTCGATGCCGCGGGCGGCGACGTCGGTGCACACCAGCACGTCGACCTTGCCGTTGCGGAACGCGCGCAGGGCCTGCTCGCGCGCGCCCTGGCCCAGGTCGCCGTGGACGGCGCCCGAGGCGAAGCCGCGCTTCTCCAGCTGCTCGGCGATGTCGGCCGCCGTGCGCTTGGTGCGGCAGAAGATCATGGCCAGGCCACGGCCCTCCGCCTGCAGGATGCGGGAGACGAGCTCCGGCTTGTCCATGTTGTGCGCGCGGAAGACGTGCTGCGCGATGTTGGCGACGGTCGCGCCCTCGCCGTCCTCGGACACGGCGCGGATGTGCGTCGGCTGGGACATGTACCGGCGGGCCAGGCCGATGACCGCGCCCGGCATGGTCGCCGAGAACAGCATGGTCTGACGCTTGGGCGGCAGGTGGTTGATGATCTTCTCGACGTCGGGCAGGAAGCCCAGGTCGAGCATCTCGTCGGCCTCGTCGAGGACCAGCGCGCGGATGTGCGACAGGTCCAGCTTCTTCTGGCCGGCCAGGTCGAGCAGGCGGCCCGGGGTGCCGACGATGATGTCGACGCCCTTCTTGAGCGCCTCGACCTGGGGCTCGTACGCGCGTCCGCCGTATATGGCGAGGACGCGGACGTTGCGGACCTTGCCCGCGGTCAGGAGGTCGTTGGTGACCTGGGTGCACAGCTCGCGGGTCGGAACCACCACGAGGGCCTGCGGGGCGTCGGTCAGCTGGTCCGGGCGGGCCCGGCCGGCCTCGACGTCCGCGGGGACGGTGACCCTCTCCAGCAGGGGAAGGCCGAAACCGAGCGTCTTGCCGGTGCCGGTCTTGGCCTGGCCGATGACGTCCGTGCCGGAAAGGGCGACGGGAAGGGTCATCTCCTGGATCGGGAAGGGGGACACGATGCCGACGGCCTCGAGGGCTTCGGCGGTCTCGGGGAGAATCCCGAGGTCTCGGAACGTAGTCAGGGTGCTGCCTCTTCTGTGAGACGCGGCCCGAGGCGGCGAAGGGGGTCGTACCGTGCCTGGCTATGCCGTACTGCTACGTACGAAGCTGCGCGGGACCACTGCCGTCGCTCAAGCGCTCTTGCCGCTGAGGGGGCCCCTCGTGCGGGGAGGTGCACGTCTGCGCACACACCACGCCACTGAGGGCGGTCGGTTTGGAGCCGATCGGGCCACCGACCGGGCATCCTCATTCGGATGGCCCGCCGAGTATCCGGCAGGCGCATTACCACTGTACCCCGGAATCGCGCAGCTGTGTCGGGCGAATTCATCACCGCGGCACGTTTAGGCAGACCGGCGGTGACCAGGCGTGGTGACTTGAGCCGCCTTTCGGCGGGCTATTGTGCGGAGCATGTCGACCGTAGAAAACGCCACGCCCGCCGGCGACGGCACCCCCGCCGAAGCCGAGGGCATCGCCGCCCAGGACTGGGCGGCCGCCTCCGCCTCGCCGCAGTACCGGGCCGCCGTCGTGGACCTGCTCGGCGCGCTCGCGTACGGAGAGCTCGCGGCCTTCGAACGCCTCGCGGAAGACGCGAAGCTCGCGCCCACCCTCGACGACAAGGCCGAGCTCGCCGCCATGGCCTCCGCCGAGTTCCACCACTTCGAGCGGCTGCGCGACCGGCTCGCGGCGATCGACGCCGAGCCCACCGCCGCCATGGAGCCCTTCGCCAAGGGCGTGGACGACTTCCACCGCCAGACCGCGCCCTCGGACTGGCTGGAGGGCCTGGTCAAGGCCTACGTCGGCGACTCGATCGCCAGCGACTTCTACCGCGAGGTCGCCACCCACCTCGACACCGACACCCGGGCCCTGGTCCTCGGCGTGCTCGACGACACCGGCCACGGCAACTTCGCCGTCGAAAAGGTCCGCGCCGCCATCGAGGCCGACCCGCGCTGCGGCGGCCGCCTCGCGCTGTGGGCCCGCCGGCTGATGGGCGAGGCCCTCTCGCAGGCCCAGCGCGTGGTCGCCGAGCGCGACGCGCTCTCCACCATGCTGGTCGGCGGGGTCGACGGGATGGCCGCCGGCTTCGACCTGGCGGCCGTCGGCGAGATGTTCACCCGGATCACCAAGGCGCACACCAAGCGGATGGCGGCCCTCGGCCTCGCCGCCTAGCCCCGCCGCCCGGAAGCGGGCCACGCGTACGCCGGCCCCGGCACGGAGTCATCCGTGCCGGGGCCGCGGTGCGTCAGGGGTCAGCCCCGGGTCGGGAGCGAAAACGGAGTCCTGTGCGGGGGCCTGCGGGGCCCGGAGGCCGGCCGGAGGAGCAGGGACAGCACCACCGCGGACACCAGCACGGCCCCGACGAAGGTCGCGGTCAGGGTGTTGTGCCCCGGGCCCAGCGCGAAGTGCGTCAGATAGGCCCCGAACAGCGCGCCGAGCACCCCGCTGACCAGGACCACCCGCGGGGCGGGCAGCCGTCCGGAGAGCATGCGCGCGGCCGTCGCGGACAGGGCGAGGCCCAGCAGGGCAGAGCCGAGCACTTCCATCAGCAGCATGAAGTCCCTCCCACACGTCAGGGCAAACGCCGTCACTGCGGTCCTACCCGAAGCGGAAGACACGGAAACGGCCCGGTGGGAGCAACCACCGGGCCGTTTCAGACAGTTCTCGGCACGTCAGGTGCCATCGCGTCAGAGCGCTCCGAAGCCGACCTTGCGCGTGCTCGGCTCGCCCAGGTCGACGTACGACAGGCGGTCGGACGGCACCAGGACCTTGCGGCCCTTGGTGTCGGTGAGGCTGAGCAGCGGTGCGGTGCCGGACAGCGCGGCGGCGACGATGCTCTCCAGCTCCTCGGCGCTCAGGTCGCTCTCCAGCACGATCTCCCGGGGTGCGTGCTGCACGCCGATCTTGACCTCCACGGCTATGTCCCTCCGACGGTCCGTTTCGCGCGATCAGCCGCGCCGTACGCGGTCCACATTAGCCCGGAGAGGGGACGGGAACCGCGCGCAGCGGACACGCTCGCAGCGAACAGCGCCTCGCGCGGCTCAGCCTTCGGCGTCCTGGTCGCCGCCCTGCTCGCTGCCGTGCAGCGGGAATCCCGCGATACCGCGCCAGGCGAGCGAGGTCAGCAGGCCCACCGCCGTGTCCCGGGCGACCGGGCTCTCGCTGGACAGCCAGTAGCGGGCCACCACCTGCGAGACCCCGCCCAGGCCCACGGCCAGCAGCATCGACTCGTCCTTGGACAGGCCGGTGTCCTCGGCGATGACCTCGCAGATGGCCTCGGCGCACTGGAGCGAGACCCGGTCGACGCGCTCGCGCACGGCCGGCTCGTTCGTCAGGTCGGACTCGAAGACCAGCCGGAAGGCGCCGCCCTCGTCCTCCACGTACGCGAAGTAGGCGTCCATCGTCGCCGCCACGCGCAGCTTGTTGTCGGTCGTCGACGCGAGCGCCGTGCGCACGGCGAGCAGCAGGGCCTCGCAGTGCTGGTCCAGCAGCGCCAGGTAGAGGTCGAGCTTGCCGGGGAAGTGCTGGTACAGCACCGGCTTGCTCACGCCGGCCCGCTCGGCGATGTCGTCCATGGCCGCGGCGTGGTAACCCTGCGCGACGAAGACCTCCTGAGCCGCGCCCAGCAGCTGGTTGCGCCGGGCCCGGCGCGGCAGTCGCGTGCCCCGCGGACGCGCTGCCTCGGTCTGCTCGATGGCTGTCACGCCGCCTCCCACTTTCTCTAAGAACACAGTGCGCTCTGCGCCGCGCGGCCATCGTACTTTTCGGTAACCGAATCTGGTGGGTTCAAGCCGACTTTTCTCGCGGTACGGACCGGTCGGACGTGCTGGTCAGCGGTAGTCGTCGTCGTCCAGGGGCACCACCCTGGCCTGCTCCACGGCGTCGCCGTCATTGGCCTCGCCGCGATCCACACCGGTGACCGGGTCGTCCTCCCGCGACGGCTCCACCTCGGTCAGCTGCTCGGCCAGGTCCGCCTCGGGCGCTTCGGGGTCGACGACTTCCGGAAACGGCTCCCGGAAGGTGTCCGGCTCCGCAGGGTCGACAGTCATTCCGCTCCCCTCGCTTCCTTGTGCTCACTTACGAGCCTAGGAGGCTTGCCGATACCCCGCTATACGGATCGCCATGCCTCTGTGACCGCGAACACAAGGAGTCCGGCGTGATCGTCTCGTAACATTGCCGCATGTCTTCGACCGAGCTGCCGGGTGTACGGTCCACCGCCGAGCCCTCCGCCCCGGCGGGAGCGGTCCGGGTGGCCGATGGAGAGCAGCTGCGCACCGTCGCACTGCCCGGGCTGGAACTGGCGGTCCGGGTGCGCCCGCCCGTCCGCACGGACCTGCCGCCCGCCCTGTTCGTCCACGGACTCGGCGGTTCCTCCCAGAACTGGTCCGATCTGATGGGGAGGCTGGCCGACACCGTCGACGGCGAGGCCCTCGACCTGCCCGGCTTCGGCTGGTCCCCGCCGCCCGGCGACCGCGTCTACTCCGTCACCGCGTTCGCCCGCGCCGTCATCCGGTACCTCGACGCGGCCGGGCGGGGGCCGGTCCACCTGTTCGGCAACTCCCTCGGCGGCGCCGTCTCCACCCGCGTCGCGGCCGTCCGGCCCGACCTGGTGCGCTCCCTCACCCTGGTCTCGCCCGCCCTGCCCGAACTGCGCGTGCAGCGGTCGGCCGTGCCGACGGCGCTGCTCGCCGTACCGGGGATGGCCGCGCTGGTGGGCCGGATCGCCCAGGGCCTGACCGCCGAACAGCGCACCCGGGGGGTGACGGAGCTCTGCTACGGGGACCCCGCACGGGTGACGCCGGAGGGGTTCCGCAACGCGGTCGAGGAGATGGAGCGGCGGTTGGCGCTGCCGTACTTCTGGGAGTCCCTGAGCCGTTCGTCCCGCGGGATCGTCGACGCCTACACCCTCGGCGGCCAGCACGGACTGTGGAGGCAGGCCCAGCGGGTACTCGCACCGACCCTGCTGGTCTACGGTGGCAGGGACCAGCTGGTCTCGTACCGCATGGCGCACAAGGCGGCCGCAGCCTTCCGGGGTTCGCGGCTGCTGTGTCTGCCCGAGGCCGGGCACGTGGCGATGATGGAGTACCCCGAGGTGGTGGCCGCCGCCTTCCGGGAGCTGCTCCAGGACACCGAAGACGGCAGAGGCTGAGAACCGTGGGACGACATAGCCGCAAGGCGCCCGCGCCCGCACCGGCGCCCGCACCCGAACCGGTGCCGGCCCCGCGGCCGTACGAGCAGCCGTACGAGCAGTCGCACGGGCGGCCGCCGGTGTACGAGGAACGCGGCCGGTCCTGGCCCGAGACCACCGTCACCCACCAGGGGTACGTGCCCGAGGAGCGGCCCGTCCCCGCCGGCCATCCCCAGCAGTACGAGGGCGGCGGCGCCTGGGGGGCCCGGGCCGACTCCGTGTACGGGGACTGGCGCGGAGTCCCGCGGCCCCGCACCACGACCGCCCTGCTGGACACCGACACCCCGGCCTTCGGGACTCCCGCGGTCGGCTTCCCGCAGGTCACCCTGGCCCCGCCCGAGTCGGTGCCCGCGCCCGCCCGGGTCCCCGCCCCCGCCTCCGACCCGGCCGGCGACGCCCTCACCTCCACCGGCTCGCACCGCCGCGTGCCCGGGCCGCGCAAACCCGCCGACGCGGCGCCTGACGAAGCGTCGGCACCGCGGCCGGAGCAGCCCGGCTCCGGCCGCGGCCTGAAGGTCCGCACCTACACCGGCATGGCCGCCGCGGCCGTCACCACCGTCCTCGCCGTGGTCGTCGCCGGGCAGGTGGCCGCCGACGGCGAGCGCGTCCAGCACGGCACGCTCGCCGCCACCGACGACGGCCGGGCCGACGGGGGCGCCTCCCGCTCCGACGGCCGCCCGACGCCGGAGGCGCCCGCGCAGGCACCCGCGCCCGCGCCGGCGCCGGAGCTCACGTACGAGCAGAAGATGGCCCAGCAGCTGCCGATCGACGAGAAACTCGCCGGCTCCGGCGCCTTCGACACCGTGCCGGGCGTGGCCAAGGCCCCCGGCAAGGGCAAGCTCGTGCGCTACCGGGTCGACGTGGAGCAGGGCCTGGGCCTGGACCCGCAGCTGTTCGCCGAGGCCGTCCACCGGACCCTCAACGACGACCGGAGCTGGGCCCGCGGCGGCGCCAGGACCTTCGAGCGGGTGCCGGGCGGCGAGACCGACTTCGTGATCACCCTCGCCAGCCCCGGGACCACCGCGAAGTGGTGCGCCAAGTCCGGCCTGGACACCACGGTCGACAACGTCTCGTGCGACTCCGCGTCCACCGAGCGCGTGATGATCAACGCGTTCCGCTGGGCCCAGGGAGCCGCCACCTTCGGGCCGGACCAGATGCTCGCCTACCGCCAGATGCTCATCAACCACGAGGTCGGACACCGGCTCGGACACAGCCACGTGAACTGCCGCACGCCCGGCGCACTCGCCCCGATCATGCAGCAGCAGACGAAGTCGCTCGACATCGGCGGCATCCAGTGCAAGCCCAACCCGTGGGTTTTCCCCGGTAGTTGACCGCACTTCACGCAGGCGTTCCGCCGCGTAGCGCGCTCGAACGCGAACCGTACGGGAAAGTTACGACTCTTCACCCCTTCCGGTGGCGCGACGGACAACCGTCCGTCGCGCCTTCGGCATATCCGCTTGAGTTCTTCCGCGGCGGGTCGCCTGACCGACGGTGACCGCCTGAACGGGAGATCGGGGGTGCCACTCGTGCGGATCGGACTGCTCACGGAAGGTGGTTATCCGTATGCCACGGGAGAGGCGAGGCTGTGGTGCGACCGGCTCGTGCGCGGGCTCCCGCAGCACGAGTTCGAGCTCTACGCACTGAGCCGCAGCGCCGAGCAGGAACGCGCGAGGGTCCCGCTGCCCGGACACGTCACCGGAGTCCGGACCGCCCCCCTGTGGGCCCCGGCCGACGACGGGCGGACGTACTCCCGGCGCGAGCGCCGGCGGTTCGCCGACTGCTTCCGGGAACTGGTCCACGGGATCTGCGCCGGAGAGGCGCCCGCGTTCGAGGCCGGGCTGTACGGACTCGCCGGACTCGCCCGCGAACAGGGCGGCCTGTACGCGGCGCTGCGCTCCGAGTCCGCGGTACGGCTGCTCGAATCCGCCTGCCGGGCACGGGGCGCCGGGCGGACCGTACAGGCGGCGCAGGTGCCGGACCTGCTGGAGTTCGTGGACGAACTGGAGCGGATGCTGCGGCCGTTGTCCCTCGACTGGTACGAGGAGGGCGCCCGGCTCGGAAGCCTGGGCGCGGTCGACGTCTGCCACGCGGCGGCGGGCGGGGTCGCCGCCCTCCCCGGGCTGCTGGCCAAACGCTTCTTCGGAGTCCCGCTGCTGGTCACCGAGTACGGGGTCCAGCTGCGGGCCCACTACCTCGAGCAGCGCCCGGAGGCCCGCCCGGCGGTACGGGCCCTGCTCGCGGCCTTCCACATCCGGCTGGCCGCCGAGATCTACGCCCGGGCCGACCTGCTGACCCCCGGGAACGCGCACGCCCGACGCTGGCAGGAGCGGTGCGGGGCCGCCCGGGACAAACTGCGCACGGTCTACCCCGGGATGGAGGCGGACCGATTCGCCACCGTCGGGGAGTCCGCGGACTGCGGGGACCCCGACACCCTCGTGTGGGTCGGGCGGATAGAGCCCGCCAAGGATCTGATCGCCCTGCTGCACGCCTTCGCTGAGGTCCGCAAGGCCGCCCCGCAGACCCGGCTGCGGATCTTCGCCGCGGCCGCGGCCCCCGGCTACCTCGCCGACTGCCGCTCGCTGGCCGCCCAGCTCTTCCCCGACGAGGCCGCCGACGCCGTCACGGTCGGGGAGAACCCCGTCACCTTCGAGGAGATCGGCGGACCCGACGCGCCGACGCCGGCCGAGGCGTACGGCGCCGGGCGGGTCGTCGTGCTGTCCTCCGTGATCGAGGGCTTCCCGGTGACCCTGGCCGAGGCGATGCTGTGCGGCCGCGCCACCGTCTCCACCGACGTCGGCGCCGTCTGCGAGGTCATCGGCGGCACCGGGCTCGTCGTCCCGCCGCGCAACCCGCGGGCGCTGGCCGACGCGTGCCTGGCGCTGCTGCGGGATCCCGAACGGGCGCAGCGGCTCGGCGCGGCCGCGCGGGCCAGGGCGCTGGAGCTGTTCACCGTCGAACAGAACGTGGCCGCCTTCCGGGAGATCTACCTGAGGCTGCTCGCCGCCGGGTCGGCGCGGCCGGACGGGGGGGTCCCCTTCTCCCGGCCCGCCGAGGCGCGGGTGCCGGGGCATTGGACCAGCCCGACCTGGGCCGAGCCGGTGCCGGTGCCGGTGCCGGAGGCGACGGCATGACGGGGCTCCGCGTGTCCGCCTCCGGCGGGGAGGAAGGTCTGACTGCCGGTGCGGCGCCGTTGCCGGGGCTCCGCCCCGGACCCCGCGCCTCAAACGCCGGCGGGGCTGAAATCGGACCCCGTGCCGTGAGCGGCGGCGGGGCTGAAATCGGACCCCGTGCCGTGAGCGGCGGCGGGGCTGAAATCGGACCCCGTGCCTTGAGCGGCGGCGGGGCTGAAATCGGACCCCGTGCCGTGAGCGGCGGCGGGGCTGAAAACGGGCCCCGTGCCGTGAGCGGCGGCGGGGGTGAGGTCGGGCGGCGGGGGAAGGGGGATCCCGTCAAGGCCTTGTTGCACCGGCATCGGGAGTTGTGCGGGCGGGCCGTGGATCCGCTGGAGATCGCGGCCGGGCTGGAGGCCCACGGGATCACCGACCGCACCGCCCGGCGCTTCCGGCACCGGGACGTCTTCTCGCTCGCCGAGGAGCTGTACGCCCGCACCCCGCGCGGGGACGCCCCCGCCGCCGAGCGCACCCAGGCGCCGGCCGGGCCCTCCCCGCTGCTGGGACTCGGCTTCGCGCTGCTGCCGGGAGCCCTCGCCTTCGGGGCGGCCTCCGCCGCTCCGGCCTGGGCCGGGCCCGTGGCCGCGGTCCTGACCGTCGCCGCGCTGGTATGGCCCGGCCGGGCCGGCGGCGGGCGGTTCCCGCTGGGCGCTCACCTGCTCGCCGCGGCCGTCGCGGGATGGGCCGCGCACCGGTACGGCACTTCCCTCACGCTCGCCCTCGCCCTGGCCGTCGCCCCCGCGCACCTGGCCGCCGCATCGTTCGCGGCCCGGGCCAGGACGTGGCTCGCCGGGAGCCGGGCGCTGGAGGACTTCGCGGACCGCGTACGGCCGCTGCTCCTCGTCACCGTCGCCGTGTTCGCCGCGGCCGCCGCCGGGGCCGCCGCGCTCGCCGGAGCCCCGCTCACGGCGGCCGTCCCGCTCGCCCTGCTGCTGTTCCTGACCAGGCTGCTGCTGCGCCACGGAGCCCACCGCGGGCCCGTCGCCGCGGCCCTGGCGCTCGCCCTCGTACCGGTCCCGGCCGCGGCCTCCGCCGCGGCCGCGGGACTCCTCGTACACGCGGTCCTCGCACTGTCCCGCGCATCCGCCCATGCGCGGCCCCGTCCACCCACCCGCAAGGAGAAACAGAAGATGACCGGCCAGCCAACCAACCAAGGGGCCACGCGATGAGGGTGCTGCTGATCGGAGCCAACGGATACCTCGGCCGCTACGTCGCCGACCGGCTGCTCGCCGACCCCGCCGTCCAGCTCACCGCGCTCGGCCGCGGCGACGACGCCGACGTCCGGTTCGACCTCGCCACCGGAAGCCCCGGTGCGCTGACCCGGTTCCTCGACGCCGTCCACCCGGGCGTCGTGATCAACTGCGCCGGTGCCACCCGAGGCGGAGCCCGCGAGCTGACCCGGCACAACACGGTGGCCGTCGCGACGATCTGCGAATCGCTGCGCCGCAGCGGCTGCGGGGCCCGCCTCGTCCAGCTCGGCTGCGCCGCCGAGTACGGGCCCAGCCAGCCCGGCTCCTCCACGGCCGAGGACGCCGTGCCGAGACCCGGCGGACCGTACGGCGTCAGCAAACTGGCCGCCACCGAGCTGGTGCTCGGCTCCGGTCTGGACGCCGTCGTGCTCCGGGTCTTCTCGCCCGTCGGCCCCGGCACCCCGGCCGGCTCCCCGCTCGGCCGCCTCGCCGAGGCCATGCGGCGGGCCATGCAGTCCGGGGACGGGGAGCTCAAGCTCAGCGGGCTCGGCGTGCAGCGCGACTTCGTGGACGTACGGGACGTGGCCCGTGCGGTGCACGCCGCCTCGCTCTCGGCGGCCCAGGGCGTCGTGAACATCGGCACCGGCCGCGCGGTCCGGCTGCGCGACGCGGCCGCCGTCCTGGCCCGGGTCGCCGGGTACGGGGGCGCGCTGCACGAGCTCGACGTCCCGCACGGCGGGCCCCAGCAGCACGCGCACCCCGGCCGGCCGGCCGGTCTCGCCGCCATCGGGTCCCCCCGCTCCGAGGCGACCGCCGAGCAGCTCGCCGGCGCGGCGCCGCAGGCGTACCCGTACCCCGACGGGTGCGGCGCCTGGCAGCAGGCCGATGTCCGCACCGCCCGCGACCGGCTCGGCTGGCGGCCGCGGATCAACCTGGAGGAGTCCCTCGCGGACATCTGGATGGAGGCGGCGTGCCGCATCTGACCACCCCGCCGGGGGCCGCGACGGCGTCCGCGACCGAGGCCGGCCGCCTCGGTCTGGGCATCCCCGGCTACGCGCACCCGCTGCTCGCCCCCGTCGAATGGGCCGAGCTGACCCGCCCCGGGACCCCGCTGCACTGGGCGGTCCTCAACATCACGGACGGCCCGGGCGGGCGGCCCGACCCGCACTGCACGGAGGCCGCCGCGAAGCTCCGCGGCGCGGGCGGCGGCCCGCGGCTCCTCGGCCATCTCGCGATGCGGGAGGGCGAGCGGTCCTTCGGGGAGCTGGTCTCCGATGCCCACCGCTTCCGCGACTGGTACGGGGTGGGCGGCTTCTACCTCGCCGGCGCTCCGTCCGGCAAGGCCGAACTCGCCTCGGTGCGCCGGGTCGCGGACACCCTGCGCGGCCTGGGCGAGGAGGTGCGGATCGTGCTCGGGCACGGCACGCACCCGTACGAGGGCTACCTGGAGGCCGCCGACCAGCTCGTCACCTTCTCCGGGGCGTGGGCCGACTACCGCTGGTCGCAGGTGGCGGAGTGGACCGCCGACCATCCGCCGGAGCGGTTCTGCCACCTCGTGCACGGGGTGCCGCGCACGCACCTCGAAGAGGCGATGCGCATCGCCCGCTGGCAGGGTGCGGGCACCATCTGGTTCACCGACCGGCGCGGGGCGGCCGATCGTGACCCGTGGGCGTCCATGCCCGCCTACTGGGACGAAATCGTCTCGCGGATCGGGACGGGTGTCTTGGAATGAAGACGGGCGTGGCAGTGTTACGGGAAGAACCACCGTTGAGAACGTCACCATCTACGGAGTCCCCGTGTCGCTGCCACCCCTGGTCGAGCCAGCTGCTGAGCTCACCGTTGACGAGGTTCGTCGGTACTCCCGCCACCTGATCATCCCCGATGTGGGGATGGACGGCCAGAAGCGCCTGAAGAACGCCAAGGTGCTGGCCGTGGGCGCGGGCGGCCTCGGCTCGCCCGCCCTCATGTACCTGGCCGCGGCCGGCGTCGGCACGCTGGGCATCGTGGAGTTCGACGAGGTCGACGAGTCGAACCTGCAGCGTCAGATCATCCACAGCCAGGCGGACATCGGCCGTTCCAAGGCGGAGTCGGCCCGCGACAGCGTGCTGGGCATCAACCCGTACGTGAACGTGGTCCTTCACGAAGAGCGGCTCGAAGCCGAGAACGTGATGGAGATCTTCAGCCAGTACGACCTCATCGTCGACGGCACGGACAACTTCGCCACGCGCTACCTGGTCAACGACGCCTGCGTGCTGCTGAACAAGCCGTACGTGTGGGGCTCGATCTACCGCTTCGACGGCCAGGCCTCGGTCTTCTGGTCCGAGCACGGCCCGTGCTACCGCTGCCTGTACCCGGAGCCCCCGCCGCCGGGCATGGTCCCGAGCTGCGCCGAGGGCGGCGTGCTGGGCGTGCTCTGCGCGTCCATCGGGTCCATCCAGGTCAACGAGGCGATCAAGCTCCTCGCGGGCATCGGCGAGCCGCTGGTCGGCCGCCTGATGATCTACGACGCCCTGGAGATGCAGTACCGCCAGGTCAAGGTCCGCAAGGACCCCGACTGCGCGGTCTGCGGCGAGAACCCGACCGTCACCGAGCTCATCGACTACGAGGCCTTCTGCGGCGTCGTGTCGGAGGAGGCCCAGGAGGCGGCCGCCGGCTCGACGATCACTCCCAAGCAGCTCAAGGAGTGGATCGACGACGGCGAGAACATCGAGATCATCGACGTCCGCGAGATCAACGAGTACGAGATCGTCTCGATCCCCGGCGCGAAGCTGATCCCCAAGGGCGAGTTCCTGATGGGCACCGCCCTCCAGGACCTCCCGCAGGACAAGCGGATCGTCTTGCACTGCAAGACGGGTGTCCGCAGTGCGGAAGTCCTCGCGGTCCTGAAGGCGGCCGGCTTCGCGGACGCGGTCCACGTCGGCGGCGGCGTCATCGGCTGGGTCCACCAGATCGAGCCGGACAAGCCGATCTACTAGCGGTCGCCGAAGGGGCCGCACTCCCTGGGGAGTGCGGCCCCTTCGGCATGCCCGGGTCAGACGGGGGAGCCGGTCGGGGGCGAGGTCGGGTTCTCCTTCGCGGTGCAGACGGTCCCGGCCGCGGGCTTCTTCCCGTCCAGCAGGTACGCGTTCACCGCGTCCTGCACACAGGTGTCGCCGCTGTTGTACGCACCGTGCCCCTCGCCCTTGTAGGTGAGCTCGACGCCGACGCCGGGGCCGAGCCGCTCGACCATGCGGCGGGCGCCCTCGTACGGGGTGGCCGGGTCGCCGGTGTTGCCGATCACGAGGATCGGAGTGGATCCCGGGGCGGACACGTCCGGGGTCTCCGAGGCGCCCGCGACGGGCCAGTCGGTGCAGCCCAGCATCGCCCAGCCGAGGAAGTCGCCGAAGACCGGCGAGGCCGCGCGGAACGCGGGCAGTTTGGCCTTGGTCTGCTCCAGCGTGTACCGGTCCTTGGAGTCGGCGCAGTTGATGGCGGTGTTCGCGGCGCCGATATTGCTGTAGTGCCCTTGCTGGTCGCGGCCGTTGAGCGCGTCGGAGAGGGCGAGCAGCAGCTGGCCCTGGCCGCCGCCGGCCTCGTCGAGGCCCTGTTCCAGCAGCGGCCACAGCTCCTGCGAGTACAGGGCCTGTGCGATGCCGTTGGTCGCCTGGCTCTCGGTGAGCTGCCGGTCGCCGATGCCCGCGATGGGCTTGGCCGCCAGCTCCTTCTGGAGATTGATGATGTTGGCCTCGATCTCCTTGGCGGTGCTGCCCTGCAGCTTGCACTTGTCGCCGCGGTCCACGCAGTCCTGGGCGAAGTTGCCGAGGGCGAGCTGGAAGCCCTGCGCCTGGCCGAGCGCGCCCTCCTCGGAGTCCTTGGTCGGGTCCACGACGGCGTCGAAGACGGCCCGCCCGACGTTCTTGGGGAAGAGGTGGGCGTAGACCCCGCCGAGCTCGGTCCCGTAGGAGATGCCGAAGTAGTGCAGCTTCTCGTCGCCGAGGGCCTGGCGGATGCGGTCCAGGTCGCGGGCGGCGTTGGAGGTGCCGACGTGGGGGAGGAGCTTGTCGGAGTTCTTCTTGCAGGCCTCCTGGTAGGCCCGGATGTTGTCGACGAAGTCCTTCTCCTCCTGCGGGGTGCCGGGCGAGGAGTCCGCGGCGTAGTAGGCGTCCAGCTGCTTGTCGTCCTCGCAGCGGACGGGGGCGCTGCGGCCGACCCCGCGGGGGTCGAAGCTGACCAGGTCGTACCGGGCGCGCAGGGCCTCGTACTCCTCGGCGGCGCCGGGCAGCGTGGTGATGCCGGAGCCGCCGGGGCCGCCGAAGTTGAAGACGAGCGAGCCGATGCGGTTCTTCTGGTCGCGGGCCTTGGCGCGGATGAGGGCGATCGGGACGGTCTCACCCTCGGGCTTCGCGTAGTCGAGGGGGACGTCGAGGGTGGCGCACTGCCAGTCCTTGGGCGGGGCCTGGCCGCCGCCCTCCAGGGGGGTGGGGGCCGGGCACTCGCCCCATTCGAGGGGCTTGGTCTCCTTGGTGCCGTCGGCCTTCGTCTTCTTCTCGTCACCGTCGTCGGAGCAGCCGGCGGTGGCGAAGAGCGTGGTGGCCAGTGCGGCGGCGGCGGTGACCCGCCAGACGTTTCTCGGCATGCCCCCATCCTGGGCGCCGCCCGCCGCCCCCGCCCCCGCGCTGACCCAAACGGGTCCCGGGGTTCGGGGGGTGGTCAGGAGCCGGCCAGGAGCTGGCGGGCGGCGGAGCGGCCCGTGGCCACGCAGGCGGCCACGCCGACGCCCTCGTACGCGGCTCCGCACAACGCCAGGCCCGGGAGCTTTGCGGCGGCCTCGCGGATGCGGGCGACCCGCTCGCGGTGGCCCACGCCGTACTGCGGCAGGCCCCGGTCCCAGCGCGTGACCCGCGCCGCCAGCGGCTCGCCCATCGCCCCGACCGCGTGGTGGAGTTCGGTGATCGCGGAGCGGACCAGGTGCCGGTCCGGACGGGCCAGCAGCTGGTCCTCGCCGATCCGGCCGACGGACGCCCGCAGGACGAACGTGTCCGGAGCGGCCTCGGCCAGCCAGGCCCACTTGTTCGACAGGAAGGACGCCGCCTTCAGGGTGTGCCCGTCCACCGCCGGGACCAGGAACCCGTTGCCCTCCGGGAGGAAATGCGCCTGGGAGCGGGAGAACGCCATCGTGATCACCGCCGTCGACGCGTGCGGGATCGCCGAGAGGTCGGCCTCCGCCAGCGGCGAGTGCGGCCGCAGCAGCTCCGCCGCCGCGAAGGCCGGCAGCGCCAGGATCACCGCGTCGGCCTCCATGGTCAGCGGGCCGTCGCCCGTCATGGCCTGCACCCGCCACCGGTCGCCCGCGATCCGGTGCAGCGAGCGGGCCGTCGTACCCGTCAGGATCCGCGCCCCGCAGGCCTCCGCGACGGCCTGCGGGAAGCGGCCCGTGCCGCCGGCCACGCCCTGGACGGCCACCGCCGCCGACCGCGGGGCGCCCGCCGCCTTCATCCGGCGCAGCGCGGGCAGCAGCGGCCCGCCCTGCGCCGCCAGCGCCGCGATCCGCGGCATCGCCGCGCGCAGCGAGAGCCGTTCGGCGCGTCCGGCGTAGACCCCGCCCAGTACGGGCTCGACGAGCCGGTCCACGGCCTCCTGGCCGAAGCGTGCCGCGAGGTAGCCGGCCACCGAGCAGTCCTCGGTCAGCGGGGCCGCCGCGAGGGTCTCCTCCGCGCACATCCGCGCCACGCCCTCGGCGGAGAGCAGCCCGGTCCCGGCCAGTGCCGAGGGGTCGGTGGGGACGCCCATGACGTGTCCGGCGGGCAGCGGGCGCAGCGCGCCCTTGGTCCAGATGGTGGTCGGTGCCTGCGCCGGGTCGCACAGTGCGTCGCCCAGTCCGACGGCCGCCGCCAGCTCCACGGCCTCGGGCCGCAGCGCCATCAGGGACTCCGCGCCCTCGTCCACGGTGATTCCGGCGATGGTGCCGGTGCGGAGCTTGCCGCCGACCTTGGTGTGGCTCTCCAGCACGGTGACATCCGCCCGGCCGCGCAGCTGCCACGCGGCCGCCAGCCCGCTGATGCCGCCACCGATGACGATCACTGAACGCATAGTCTTCTCCCGCGAAAGATATGTCCCCATATGAAACATATGGGGCTTCCGGCTGTCAGTGCCTCATGCCTTCGGCCAGAGCCCTCACCTCGTCCTGGTACGGGAAGCTGCCCGGCTCGTACGCGCAGTACGGGTCCGACTCCAGCACGTCCCGCGTGAAGCCGTACGCCCGCGAGCGCGAACCCCCGCACACCGTCTTGTACTCGCACGCCCCGCACTGCCCGCGCAGCAGCGACGGGTCCCGCAGCCGTGTGAACAGCTCCGACTCCCGGTAGATCTCCGTCAGCGGCCGCGTCTTCACGTTGCCGCCCGACACGGGCAGGAAGCCGCTCGGGTGCACCTCGCCGGTGTGCGAGATGAAGACGAAGCCGCGCCCCGAGGAGACGTCCATCGGCGGGCGCCGCACCGCCCGCCGCTCCCCGCCGCCGAGCCCCAGCGCGGCGGAGCGGGCCGACAGGCGCGCGTACAGCGGCCCCAGCCGCGGCCGCTCCCCGCGCGCGTCGAGGACGGTGCGCTGGAGCGCGACCCGCCGGAAGTGGTGGCCCTCGGTGGTCTTGGTGGCCATCACGGCGCCGCAGTCGTACAGGAAGTGCAGGACGTCCTCGATCTCGCCGGGCGTCAGGGAGTCCAGCTGTTCGCCGCGGCCCGTCGGGACCAGGACGAAGCCCGACCAGAGCATCGCGCCCTCGCGCCGCACCAGCGCCGCGATGTCGGCCAGGTCCTCCAGGCTGTCACGGGACACCGTGGTGTTGATCTGCACCTTGAGCCCGAGCTCGCGGGCCGCCCGCCAGCCGTCCAGGGTCCAGTCGTAGACCCCGGGCACCCCGCGGAAGGCGTCGTGCCGCTCGGCGGTGGAGCCGTCCAGGGACAGGGACAGGGCCACGGCCCCCGCGTCGCGCACCGCGACGAGGTTGTCGCGGGTGAGCGTCGGCGTACCGGACGGGGAGACCGCGACGCGCAGGCCCAGCGAGGTCCCGTACGCGACGAGTCCGGTGAGGTCGGTGCGCTGGAAGGGGTCCCCGCCGGTGATCACGAACAGCGGGCCCGGCCGGCCGAAGGCGGCGATCTGGTCCATCACGCGGCGGGCGCCGGCCCCGTCGAGCTCCTGCGGGTGGCGGGCGGTCTGCGCCTCGGCCCGGCAGTGGAGACAGGCCAGCGGACAGGCCCGGGTGGCCTCCCAGATGACGATGAACGGCCGCTCGGACACGGCGTGCCGGGGCCGGCGCACGATGCTGGGCGGCTTCACGACACCCGCTCCCAGCCGCGCCTGCTCGGGCGGTTGGCCAGCTGCTTCGGGTCCCGCCGCCGGTAGACGACGTACGGCCGCACCAGGTACGCCAGCGGAGCCGAGAACATGTGCACCAGACGGGAGTAGGGGATCAGCGCGAACAGCGTGAAGCCGAACAGGATGTGCAGCTTGAAGGCGAGCGGGGCGCCCGCCATCAGGTGGTAGTCGGGGCTGAGGGCGAACAGGCTGCGGAACCAGACCGAGATGCCCTCGCGGTAGTTGTAGCCGCCCGTCTGCCCGGTGGAGTTGAGGATCGTGGCCGTCAGGCCGAGGACCATCGCGCCGAGCAGGACGGTGTACATCAGGTGGTCGCCCTTGAGCGTCGCCCTGCGCACGGCCGGGACCGTGAAGCGCCGGTAGACCAGGATCCCGATGCCGGCGGCGGCCGCGACGCCCGCGACCGCGCCGGTGGAGACGGCCAGCAGGTGGTAGGCGTGGTCGCTCAGGCCCACCGCGTCGGTCCAGCTCATCGGGATCAGCAGACCCACGACGTGGCCCAGCACCACGAACAGCATGCCGAAGTGGAACAGCGGGGAGCCGATGCGCAGCAGCCGCGACTCGTGCAGCTGCGAGGAGCGGGTGGTCCAGCCGAACCGGTCGTACCGGGCCCGCCAGACCGTGCCCGCGATCAGCAGTGCGACGGAGACGTACGGGAGCACGCCCCACAGGAGGAGGTCCATCAGGCCGTCTGCCTTTCCGCGGTGGTGGGCCAGGGGAGGTCGGTGGGCCGGCCCGTGGGCAGGTCGGCGGGCAGGTCTGCGGGCATGTCGAGGCCGGGGCCGAAGGGTTCGAGCGGGGAGCCCGCGCCCACCAGCTCCTGCGGCGGCCCGTTCTTCGCGAGCGCCTTCGCCTCGGCCTTGGTCCGGGGGGACTGGCCCGGCAGGGTCGAGCAGACCGCCTCCAGCACCCGGGCGTACGGGGACCCGGACTCGGTCAGCGCGAGCCGCAGCAGCTCCAGCCCGGCCCGGTGCTCCTGGAGCAGCTCGGTCCCGGCCCGCCCGCACAGCGCGGCGAACTCCAGGGCCACCGGCAGGAAGTCGGGCAGCTCCTCGCCCGCGAACTCCAGCCCGAAGTCCCGGTAGATCCGCTTCAGCCGGACCAGGGACAGGCCGCGGCGGCGGGTGTCGCCGTCCACCCACCAGGTGAGGTAGAGGCAGCGCCGGTTGCGGGTGTCGAAGGTCGAGGTGTACTCGGCGCACAGCTCGATCGGGCCCAGGGATGCGGCGTGGTCGAGGAACGAGCCGAGCAGCGCGGCCGGTTCGGCGGCCGCCCCGGCGAGGGCCGCACGGAGCCGCGGGAGTTCGTCGTGGAAGTGGTCGCCGGGGTACTGCAGCGCGCAGCCCGCGACCAGGCGCACCAGGGCATGGGAGGAGCGGGGGGACCGGAGGCTCACGAACTTCTCCTGGTGGGACTGAGGTTGAGCATCACGCGTGGCTCGCCCACCGCCCCGACGGGGCACTCGGCGTCCAGCGGATGGGTGTCGGCGAGTGCCTCGGCGTCGGCGCGGGCGGCGCTGGGGACCACGAACCGGTCCTCGATCTTGGCGATCGCGAGCAGCCGGAACATGTCCTCCATCTCGACGCCGGTGAGGCCGACCGCCGTGGCGATCGACTCGTCGGCCTTCCCGCCGAGGTTGATCCCGCGCATGTAGGCGCGCATCGCGGCCATCCGGCGCAGCACCGCCTCGACGGCGTACGTGTCGCCGGCCGTGAGGATCGCCGCGAGGTACTCCACGGGGATGCGCAGGGCGTCGATGGCGCCGAACAGGTTGCCCGCGTCCTCGCCGTCGCTGCCGGTCGCCGCGACCGCCTCGACGACGGGCGAGAGCGGGGGCACGTACCAGACCATGGGCATGGTCCGGTACTCCGGGTGCAGGGGAAGGGCGACCTGGTAGGTGGCGATCAGGTCGTAGACGGGCGAGTTCTGCGCCGCGTCGATCCACTCGTGGGTGAGGCCGGCGCTCTTCGCGGCGGCGACCACGGCCGGGTCGTGCGGGTCGAGGAAGCACTCCACCTGGGCGGGGTAGAGGTCGTGCTCGTCCTCCACGGCCGCGGCCTCGGCGACCTTGTCGGCGTCGTACAGCATCACGCCGAGGTAGCGCATGCGGCCCACGCAGGTCTCCGAGCACACCGTCGGCATGCCGACCTCGATGCGCGGGAAGCAGAAGGTGCACTTCTCGGCCTTGCCGGTCTGGTGGTTGAAGTACACCTTCTTGTAAGGGCATCCGGTCACGCACATGCGCCAGCCGCGGCACCGGTCCTGGTCGACGAGGACGATGCCGTCCTCCTCGCGCTTGTACATCGCGCCGGACGGGCAGGACGAGACGCAGGCCGGGTTCAGGCAGTGCTCGCAGATCCGGGGGAGGTAGAACATGAAGCTCTGCTCGAACTCGAAGCGGATCTTCTCGCCCACCTCGTCGCGGATCTTCTCCACGATCGGGTCCTTCGGCGCGTTCGCCGGGGCGCCGCCGAGGTTGTCGTCCCAGTTCGGGCCCCACTCGATCTTGTCGATCGGCTCGCCGGTGACCTGGGAGACGGGCCGCGCGGTGGGCATGTCGTCGCCCGCCGGGGCCTCGGTGAGGTTCTTGTACTCGTAGGTCCAGGGCTGGTAGTAGTCGTCGATCTCCGGCAGGTGCGGGTTGGCGAAGATCTCGCCGAGCTTCCTCAGCCGGCCGCCCGCCTTCAGGCGCAGCCGCCCGGACCGGGTGCGCTCCCAGCCGCCCTTCCACTTCTCCTGGTCCTCCCAGCGGCGCGGGTAGCCCTGGCCGGGGAGGGTCTCGACGTTGTTGAACCAGACGTACTCGGTGCCCTGCCGGTTGGTCCAGGCCTGCTTGCAGGTGACCGAACAGGTGTGACAGCCGATGCACTTGTCGAGGTTCATGACCATCGCGATCTGTGCCATGACGCGCATCTGTCAGTACTCCACCTTCTGGTCGCGGCGGCGGATGACCGTCACCTCGTCGCGCTGGTTGCCGGTCGGGCCGAGGTAGTTGAAGGCCCAGGTCAGCTGGGCGTAGCCGCCGATGAGGTGGGTGGGCTTGAGCATCACCCGGGTGAGCGAGTTGTGGATGCCGCCGCGGCGGCCGGTCTTCTCGGTCTTGGGGACGCCGACCGTCCGCTCCTGCGCGTGGTTCATGTAGACGGTGCCGGGCGGCATCTTGTGGGAGACGATCGCGCGTGCGGTGATCACGCCGTTGCGGTTGACGGCCTCGATCCAGTCGTTGTCCGCGACCCCGATCGCCTCGGCGTCCTGCGGGGACATCCACACCGTCTGGCCGCCGCGGCCCAGCGTCATCATGTAGAGGTTGTCCTGGTACTGGCTGTGGATCGCCCACTTGTTGTGCGGGGTCAGGTAGCGCACGGCCACCGACTTCGCCTTCTCGTCGACGGTGCCGAGCTCGGGCTCCCCGTACAGGGTGTGCATGTTCAGCGGCGGCTTGTAGACGGGCAGCGATTCGCCGACCTCGTGCAGCCAGTCGTGGTCGATGAAGAAGTGCTGGCGGCCGGTGAGGGTGTGCCAGGGCTTGAGGTGCTCGGTGTTGACGGTGAAGGCCGTGTACCGGCGTCCGCCGGCCTCCGACCCGGACCACTCGGGCGAGGTGATCACGGGGACGGGCCGGGCCTGGGTGTCGGCGAAGGTGATCCGCTTGCCCTCGGCCTCGGCGGCCAGGTGGGCCATGTGCGTGCCGACCTGCTTCTCCAGGGTCTCGAAGCCCTGCGTGGCCAGGCGTCCGTTGGAGGTGCCCGAGAGGGAGAGGATCGCCTCGCAGGCCCGCTGCGCGGTGTCCAGGCGAGGGCGGCCGTCGGCGACCCCGCCGCGGACGGTGCCGTTCTTCTCGCCGAGGTAGGCGACCTCCTCGGCCACGTCGAAGGTGATCGCCTTCGTGGTCACGCCGAGCCGGTCGACCAGCGGGCCGAGCGCGGAGAACTTCTCGCCGACCGCCCCGTAGTCGCGTTCGACGACGGTCAGGTTGTACATGGTCCGGCCCGGTACGGGTTCGCACTCGCCCTTGGACCAGTCCAGCGCGACCCCGCCGGGCTGGGCCATCTCGCCGCCCGGGGTGTCGTGCTGGAGGGCGGTCGCCACCAGGTCCCGGCGGACGCCCAGGTGGGTCCGGGCGAGCTCGCCGAAGCGCTCGGCCAGGCCGCGGAAGGCGTCGTAGTCGGAGCGGGCCTGCCACGGCGGGTCCACGGCCGGGGTGAAGGCGTGCAGGAAGGGGTGCATGTCCGTGGAGGACAGGTCGTGCTTCTCGTACCAGGTCGCCGCGGGGAAGACCACGTCGGACAGGAGCGTCGTGGACGTCATCCGGAAGTCCATGGTCATGAGGAGGTCCAGCTTCCCCTCGACGTCCTCCGCGCGGTACGTGACGTCCTTCGGAGTGCAGCGCGGGCCGTCCTCGGGGAGGTTGGAGTGCGTGCCGAGGAGGTGCTTGAGGAAGTACTCGTTGCCCTTGGAGCTGGAGCCGAGCAGGTTGGCCCGCCACACGTTGAGCACGCGCGGCCAGTTGCGCGGGGCGTCCGGGTCCTCGCCGGCGAAGCCGAGGGTGCCGTCCTTGAGCTGCTGAATCGTTTCGGCAACGGGGTCGGCGGCCTCGCCCAGCTCGAGGGGGTTACGGTCGAAGGTCGGGTAGGACGGCATCCAGCCCATCCGGGCGCTCGCCGCCAGGCAGTCGGAGCCGGTCATGCCCTCGAAGCTGCCCGTGCCCAGCGGGGAGGCCAGCGCCCCGGCGGGCAGGGTGTCGTAGCGCCACTGGTCGGTGTGCAGGTAGAACCAGGCGGCGCCGATCATCTGGCGCGGCGGTCGCGACCAGTCGGAGGCGGCGGCGAGCGTGGCCCAGCCGGTCACCGGACGGCACTTCTCCTGGCCGACGTAGTGGCCCCAGCCGCCGCCGTTGCGGCCCTGGCAGCCGGTGAGCGTGAGCAGGGCGAGGAAGGAGCGGTAGATGGTCTCGGAGTGGAACCAGTGGTTCGTGCCCGCACCCATCAGGATCATGCAGCGGCCCTGCGACTGCTCGGCGGTCTGCGCGAACTCCCGCGCCACCCGGGCGGCCTGGGCCGCCGGCACCGAGGTCAGCGACTCCTGCCAGCCGGGGGTGCCGGGCTGGCTCGCGTCCTCGTAGCCCGTGGGCCACTCGCCGGGCAGGCCCTCGCGGCCGACCCCGTACTGGGCGAGCATCAGGTCGAAGACGGTGGTGACCAGCCGGTCCCCGAGGCGGCGGACCGGAACCCCGCGGCGGACCGTGCCGCCGCGCTCGTCGTCCTCGAAGCGCGGCAGGACGATCTCGGCGCTCTCGCCCTCCCCGATCAGGGACAGCCGGGGCACGGTGTCGCCGAGGTCCAGGTTCCACTCGGGGGTCTCGTTCTTGCCCCAGCGGTGTCCGAGGGTGCCGTTCGGGACGACGGGCTCACCGGTGGCGTCGTCGACGAGCACCGTCTTCCAGTCGGCGTTCTCCGTGTCCCGGCCCAGATCGGCGGCCGTGACGAACTTGCCGGGAACGAGGCCCTGTTCCGTTTCCCGCAGGGAGACGAGGAAGGGAAGATCGGTGTACTTGCGGACGTAGTCGGTGAAGAAGGGGGTCTCGCGGTCGACGAAGAATTCCTTGAGGATCACGTGCCCCATGGCGAGGGCGAGCGCGCCGTCCGTACCGGGGTGCGGGTGCATCCATTCGTCGGCGAATTTCGTGTTGTCCGCGAAATCCGGGGAGACGGTGACGACCTTCTGCCCGCGGTAGCGCGCCTCGGCCATCCAGTGCGCGTCCGGGGTGCGGGTGACGGGGACGTTGGAGCCCCACATCATCAGGTACGCGGCGTCCCACCAGTCGCCCGACTCCGGCACGTCCGTCTGGTCGCCGAACACCTGCGGCGAGGCCACCGGCAGGTCCGCGTACCAGTCGTAGAACGACAGCATCGGCGCGCCGATGAGGGAGTGGAACCGGGCGCCGGAGGCGTGCGAGGCCATCGACATGGCCGGGATCGGGGAGAAGCCGGCGACGCGGTCCGGCCCGTGCTCCTTGATCGTGTGCACGTGCGCGGCGGCGACGATCTCCGTGGCCTCCTCCCACGTCGCCCGCACCAGACCGCCCTTGCCGCGGGCCCGCTGGTAGGCGCGGCGCCGCTCGGGATCGCCCTGGATGTCCGCCCAGGCCTCGACCGGATCGCCCAGCCGCTCCTTCGCCTCGCGGTACATGCTCAGCAGTTCGCCGCGCACGTACGGGTAGCGCACGCGGGTGGGGGAGTAGGAGTACCAGGAGAAGGAGGCGCCGCGGGGGCAGCCGCGGGGCTCGTACTCGGGCCGGTCCGGGCCGACGGACGGGTAGTCGGTCGCCTGGGTCTCCCAGGTGATGATCCCGTCCTTGACGTACACCTTCCACCGGCACGAACCGGTGCAGTTGACGCCGTGGGTCGAGTACACGACCTTGTCGTGGCTCCACCGGTCCCGGTAGAAGGCCTCCGCCGCGCGCCCGCCCGTGTGATGGACGGTACGCAGGTCCTCGGACACCTCGGCCCGGGTGAAGAAGCTGCCCGCCCTGATGAGCGAATCGGCGGCGTCCTGATGTCCCTGACGCTCCTGCAAAGCGACCCTCCAGGCCGGAATGAATGGTGCGTATCGACGCTACGCCTGTGGAAAAGGCGAAAGCGGTGACAAAGGTCCCGTGCGGGCATGACCTCTTTCCGGTATTTCACAGGCCGAGTGTCTGCCACGCTGGAAGGACGTCAACTTCGGCGAAGAGGGCGGAAATTACGCGATGGAATTCCAATTAAGGGTCGGGTGCCCCGGGTGACTCAGGTGCGCAAATGGATACCGGACCAGCACGGGGCGTGGGCGATGCTCGCGGTCCCGTTCCTCGCGGGCACGTTCCTCGCGCCCCGGCCCGGCTGGGCGCACGCGGCGCTGTTCGCGGCCTGGCTGCTCGGATACGTCGCCGTCTTCCACGCCCAGCAGTGGCTGAGGCTGCGGGCGCGCGGGCTGCGGTCGGCGCGCCGGCACGCGCGGCCGGCCGTGGTCTTCGGCGCGGCCTTCGCGGTGACGGGCGTCCCGCTGGCGGTGCTGTACCCGTGGCTGGCGGCGGCCGCGCTGCTCGCCGCGCCGTTCGTGGCGGTGAACACGTACCACGCCCGGCGCGGCCGGGAGCGGGCCCTGGTCAACGGCCTGGCGGCGGTGGTCCCGGCCTGCGGGATGCTGATGGTGGCGGCCGGCCTGGGCGGCCTCGGCCCGGCGCGGTCCTGGGAGCCGGCGGTGGCCTGCCTGCTGTACTTCGCGGGCACGGTCCCGTACGTGAAGACGATGATCCGCGAGCGGAACTCCCGGGCCTACCGGGTCGGCTCGGTGACCTACCACGCCCTGGCCCTGGCGGCGGCCGCCTGCCTCTCCCCGTGGCTGGCCCTCCCCTTCACGGCCTACCTGGCCCGAGCCGCCGCCCTCCCGGGCCGAGGCCTCCGCGTCCCCCTGGTCGGCGCCGTCGAACTCGCCTGCGCGACAGCCCTCTTGGCCACCCTCCTGCTCGCCTTCTGACGGCGGCCGGGCGGACCAGGCCCTAGATGGCTTCCTTGCGCGTCAGGAAGTTGAACGCGATCCACCCCGGCAGCACCGGCAGCCAGAAGGTCATCGCCCGGAACAGCAGCACCGCGGAGAAGGCGACGTCGTACTGCAGGCCCACGGCGACCAGACCCACCGTGAGCGCCCCCTCCACCGCGCCCATACCGCCCGGCGTCGGCGCGGCCGACCCCAGCGCGTTGCCCGCGAGGAACACCACCGCGATGCTCGCGTAGCTGATGGCCTGGCCGTCGCCGAACGCCCGGATCGACGCGTCCAGGCACATCACGAAGCAGCCCGTCAGCAGCAGCATCCCGCCGATGCCCGTCACCAGCTTCTGCGGCCGCTGGAGCACGTCCAGCATGCGCGGCACGACCCCGGCGAACAGCGCCCGTACCCGCGTCACGACGAACTTCCGCATGAACGGCACCGCCGTCATCACCATCACCAGCACCGCCACCGTCAGCAGGCCCGCGATGACCGTCCGGGAAGGGGTCATCTCCGTGGCGTTCTCCGTGCCCGTCAGGTAGCCGAAGGACAGCAGCAGCAGGATGTGGCTCGCCAGACCGAACAGCTGCGAGGCGCCCACGCTCGCGACCGCGAGCCCCGGCCGGATCCCGGCCCGCTGGAGGAACCGGGTGTTCAGCGCGACACCGCCGACCGCCGCCGGAGCCACCAGCTTCACGAAGGACCCGGCCACCTGGGCCACCACGGTCCGCAGGAACGGCACCCGCTCGGGCACGAAGCCCAGCAGGCTCATCGCCGCCGCGAAGTAGCTCAGCGCCGAGAACGCCAGCGCCGCCCCGACCCAGCCCCACTCGGCCTCGCTGATGATCTTGCCGAATTCCACGTGGGCCAGCTGCGTCAGCAGGAAGTACGCACCGAACGCGCCCGCGATGAACGACACCAGCGTGCGCGGCCGGATCCGCTCCAGCCGGGCCGGTTCCACCGGCGCCTGCGGGCGGATCAGCAGCACCTGCCGGCGGATCTGGCTCAGCAGGTCCTCCTCGCGGGCCCCGTCCAGGGCGTCGTCCAGCGCCTTCTTCTCGGCCTTGCGGTCCGCGGCCGGGCTGGTGGCGGAGGCGTCCGCCCCGCGCGCCGCCTTGGCCGCCCGCGAGGACTCCAGTACGGCCTCCCGCTGCCGGTCCGCCCGCTCCCGGGCCAGCTTGCGCAGCGTGGCCCGGGTGGAGCGGCTCAGCGCGATCGGCTGGAGCAGCGGCAGGCAGTCCGCCACCGCGTCCGGGCCGAGCACCGACACCGCCGAGTCCACCGCCCGCTCCGCGCCGACCCGCAGGCCGAGCGTGGTGAGCAGCTGGGCGATGTCCATCCGGAGTACCAGGTCGCCCGCCGCGATCTCGCCGCCGCGCAGGTCGGTGAGGATGACCGTGCCGGAACGATCCACCACCAGGGCGTCCCCGGTCAGCCGCCGGTGCGCGATCCGCCGCGACTGGAGGGCCCGTACCTGCTCCCAGGCGTTGCGGCTCAGCTCGTCGGTGATCTCCTGGTCGGAGAGGGAGTCCAGGGTGCGGCCGCCCAGGTGCTCGTACACGAGCATCACGGCGTCCGGGCCGAGCTCGGAGGTGGCGATCAGCTTCGGCGCGTTCGCCCCGGCCGCGATGGCGGCGTACGCGAGCAGCGCCTCCTGCTCCAGCGCCTGGCGCAGCGACTGCAGGCTGCGCCGGGTGGTGATGCCGCGCAGGGTGAGCCGGCGCCAGACCCGGTAGAAGAAGCCTTGGGCCTGTTGCTCGCGGTCGACGACGGTGACGTCGAGCGGCGGGCCGTCCTCCAGGGTGACGTGGTAGCGCCGCCCGCGGTCGCTGACCTCGGAGGACTCCGGGCCGCCCTCGGTGACCTCGGCGCGCATCGCGCTGACCGGCCGGAAGCCGACCCGGCGCAGTCCCGCGAGGAGGGTCTGCCCGGTGGGGCGCACATTGGGCGAGCCGACGGCGTACAGCGTCCCGTACGCGACGCTCCAGCCGATCAGCACGGTCAGGATGATCGAGAAGGGAGTGGTGTAGCCGCTGACCAGCATCGTGAACGCGTCCATCAGCAGGACCACCCACAGCGCCACGCGCCAGCGCGGCCGGCGGGTCATCCCGACGGCCGTCATGTACGCGATCACGGGCGCGAGATAGCCGTGCACCGGATCGGTGAGGGCCCCGCCGCTGCCCGCGGACCGGGTCAAGGCGTCCTGGATCGTGCCCGGAGCGGCTTGCGAGACCCACAGGTCGGTGGCGAGCGTGACCCCGTGCGCGAGCACGGCGGCGAGCACGCCGTCGGCGATGCGCAGGCCGTCGCGTTTGATCAGCCGCTCGATGGCGAAGGCGACCGGGAGCAGCAGCACCGCGATGCTCGACACCAGCGCGGCGACCTTGATCAGCAGGTCGGGCGCCTGGCCGGTCCCCTTGTTGATGTCCTCTTCCAGGCCGACGGTGGTGCCGTGGGCGAAGGCGGCGATGCCGAGGACGACGGCGATGCCGAGGATGCCGACGAGCAGGCGTACGAGGTCGGAGGGGCGGTGCACGCGGGCGGCGAGCAGCGGTTCGTCGACCTCCACCTGGTCGGCGGCGGTGGGAGCGTGCCCGTGCGGGCCCTCCGGCTCCGCTCCGCCGCGCGCTCCGCTGCCTGCTGCGGGCTCGGGTCCGGGCTCGGACAGGGGTCTGGGCCGGGGGGCGGGGCCGTCGTCTGGGCGCGTCGCGTCGTCGTCCGCCGCCGCGCCGTCCGGAGGGCTCACACCCTGCTCCTTAGTCGTCACTTCCGTCTCTTCTTGATCACGTATCACCAGTCACCGCCCGCAAGATGGTGGCACGGACCGACCTGCGCGCGGGGCATCAGGGTGCGCGCCGGTACGGAACCTTGCCTTCCGCCGCCCGGGGGCCGCCGTGCTGCACCATGGGCCGAATGAGCGAGGAGCTGCCCGCGTACGCGGAGCACGTGCTGGAGGTGGCCGAGCGTATTCCGCCCGGCCGGGTGATGACGTACGGAGACGTCGCCGAGTGGCTCGGCGAGGGCGGACCGCGCCAAGTCGGCCGCGTCATGGCCCTGTACGGAGGGGCCGTGCCCTGGTGGCGGGTGGTGCGCGCGGACGGCGTACCGCTGCCCGGCAGCGAGCGCCGGGCCCTGGAGCACTACCGGGCGGAGGCCACCCCGCTGCGCCTGACGGCCGGCGGCGAGCCGCGCCTCGACATGCGCCGGGCACGCTGGGACGGCGGCGAAGAGCGCGACGGGGACCGCGACGAGGCTCACACCTGACAGCTTCGGCCATGCGCGGCCCGGGCGGGCGGTCGAGCGCCCGTGCGAAGGCCCGTCCGGGGGACGGAGACGGACTGCGCGGGATCGGCCGGTTGCCGTAGCGTTGCCTCTTCCGCTCCGGCCGCCGCCGTCGCGGTGCCACCCGAAGACCCACCAGGACCGGCAGCTCACGTGATCACCTCTCCTTCCGACCGCACCGAGCGGCGGCGTACGCGGACCCCTGACGCGTACCGCCTCGTGCGCACCGGACCGGAACGGGTGGGTCCCCCTGTCCTGGACGCAGCACAGCGCGCGGTGGTTGATCACACCGGCGGACCGCTTCTGCTCCTGGCCGGACCGGGCACCGGGAAGACGACCACCCTGGTCGAGGCCGTCGCCGCCCGGGTGGAGGCGGGCACGGACCCCGCCCGGATCCTGATCCTCACCTTCAGCCGCAAGGCGGCCGTGGAACTGCGCGACCGGACCGCCCTGCGGCTCGGCGGCGCGCGGGCTCCGCAGGCGACCACCTTCCACTCCTTCTGCTACGGGCTCGTCCGCGCCCACCAGGACACCGACCTCTTCGCCGATCCGCTGCGGCTGCTGTCCGGCCCGGAGCAGGACGTGATGGTCCGCACCCTCCTGGAGGGCCAGCGCCGGATCCGCTCCATCCGCTGGCCGGACGACCTACGGGCCGCGCTGACCACGCGCGGCTTCGCGGACGAGGTCCGCGCCGTCCTGGCCCGCGCCCGCGAACTGGGCCTCGGCCCCTCGGCGCTCGACTCCTTCGCGACCCGGACCGGCCGCCCGGACTGGAAGGCGGCCGCGGCCTTCCTCTCCGAATACCTGGACGTCCTGGACATGCAGGGAACGCTGGACTACGCGGAGCTCCTGCACCGGGCGGTGCTCCTGGCGGAGCGCACCCCGGCCCTCGCGTCCGCCTACGACGTGATCTTCGTGGACGAGTACCAGGACACGGACGCCTCCCAACTGCGGCTGCTGCGGGCCCTGAACGGCCCCGGCGGCACGCTGGTCGCCTTCGGCGACCCGGACCAGTCGATCTACGCCTTCCGCGGCGCCGACATCAACAACGTGCTGGACTTCGAGTCGGCCTTCCCGGGCGCGGCGGTCAAGGCCCTCACGGTGGGCCGCCGCTCGGGCGCGGCCCTCCTGGCGGCGACCCGGCTCCTCACGACCCGCATGCCGCTGCCCCGGCTGCCCGCGGCCGCGGTCCGCGCGCACCGCGGCCTCCAGGCCACGCGGGAGGGCGGCAGGGTGGAGGTGCACACCTACCCGACGGCCGGGGCCGAGCTGGACAACATCGCCGACATCCTGCGCAGGGCCCACCTGGAGGACGGCGTGCCCTGGCAGGACATGGCCGTACTGGTCCGCGCGGGCGGCCGGACCCTTCCGGCGATGCGGCGCGCCCTGATCACGGCGGGCGTCCCGGTGGAAACGGACGGCACGGACACCCCCCTCCGCCACGAACCGGCGGTGGCCCCCCTCCTGACGGCCCTCCGCACAGCCGCGGAGTCGGCCACCGCCTCGGCCGACGCCGCCGAGTCCGGCCTCCCCGCGGCCGACGCCGCCGAGTCCGGCCTCCCCGCGGCCGACGCCGCCGAGCCCGACTCCGCAACCCCCGACACCGCAGATCCCGACTCCACAGCCCCCGACGCCGCCGAGCCCCAGCCCGCCGCGGGCGAGGCCGATGGGTCCGGGATCGGGGTGGAGGCCGCGATCGGTCTGCTCGGATCGCCGCTCGGCGGGATGGACGCCGCCGACCTGCGCCGCCTCGGCCGGGCCCTGCGCGAGGAGGAGCGCGCCGCGGGCGTCAAGGTGCCCGCGCCCAGCGACGTCCTGCTCGCCCGCGCCCTCGCCGAGCCCGAACGGCTCACCGCCCACGACCCCGCCTACGCCCGCGGAGCGCAGCGCCTCGGCCTCCTCCTGCGCAAGGCCCGCGAGCTCCTCCAGGGCGGCGGCACCGCCGAAGAGGCCCTGTGGACCCTCTGGGACGGCACCCCCTGGCCCCAGCGGCTCGAGCGCTCCGCCCGCCGCGGCGGCGCGGCCGGCCGCAACGCCGACCGCGACCTCGACGCCGTCTGCGCCCTCTTCGACACCGCCGCCCGCGCCGAGGACCGCACCGGCGGCCGCGGCGCCCTCAACTTCCTCGAACAACTGGAGGCGGAGGACATCGCCGCCGACACGTTGACGACCCGCGCCACCCGCCCCGACGCGGTCCGGCTGATGACCGCCCACCGCTCCAAGGGCCTGGAGTGGTCCCTGGTCGTCGTGGCCGGCGTACAGGAGGGCCTGTGGCCCGACCTCCGCCGCCGCGGCTCCCTCCTCGAGGCCGACCGCATCGGCCGCGACGGCCTCGCCGAACCCCTCACCCCCGGCGCGCTCCTCGCCGAGGAGCGCCGGCTGTTCTACGTCGCCGCCACCCGCGCCCGCGACCGCCTCGTCGTCACCGCCGTCAAGGCCCCCGCCGAGGACGGCGACCAGCCCTCCCGCTTCCTCACCGAACTCGGCGTCACCCCGAAGGACGTCACCGGCCGCCCCCGCCGCCCCCTCGCCGTTCCCGCCCTCGTCGCCGAGCTGCGCGCCACCACCGTCGACCCCGAGGCCTCGCCCGCCCTGCGCGACGCGGCCGCCCGCCGCCTCGCCCGCCTCGCCGCGCTCACCGACGACGAGGACCGCCCGCTGGTCCCCGCCGCGCATCCGCAGCGCTGGTGGGGGCTGTACGAGCCCACCCGCAGCAGCGTCCCGCTGCGCGACCGGGACCGGCCCGTCGCCCTCTCCGGCAGCGCCCTGGACCAGCTCGCCAACACCTGCTCGCTCCAGTGGTTCCTCGGCCGCGAGGTCAAGGCCGACGCCCCCTCCACCGCCGCCCAGGGGTTCGGCAACGTCGTCCACGTCCTCGCCGACGAGGTCGCCTCCGGCCGCACCCCCGCCGACCTGGCCGTCCTCATGGAACGCCTCGACTCCGTCTGGGACGCCCTCGCCTTCGACGCGCCCTGGAAGTCGGCCCAGGAGAAGGAGAACGCCCGCGCCGCCCTCAAGCGGTTCCTGCGCTGGCACGTCACCGACCGCGGCGGCCGGGCCGCGGTGGCCACGGAGCACGAGTTCGACGTCACCCTCGAAGCAGGCGACCACACGGTCCGGATCCGCGGCTCCATGGACCGCGTCGAATCGGACCCGCAGGGGCGCGCGTACGTCGTCGACTTCAAGACCGGCAAGTCCGCGCCCACCAGGGACGAGGTCGCCCGCCACCCCCAGCTCGCCGTCTACCAGCTCGCCGTGCGCGAAGGCGCCGTCGACGAGGCCTTCGACGGCGTGCGCCCCGCACCCGGCGGCGCCGAACTCGTCCAGCTGCGCCAGGGCGCGCCCAAGAAGGACGGCGGCGACGAGGTGCCCAAGGTGCAGGGCCAGCAGCCGCTCGACGGCGAGTGGGTCGGCGACCTCCTCGCCACCGCCGCCGGCCGGGTGCTGGACGAGCGCTTCGCGCCCGCCGCGGGCAAGCACTGCGACCACTGCTCCTTCCGCAGCTCGTGCAGCGCCCGCCCGGAAGGCCGCCAGACCGTGGAGTGAGCCGCTGCCCCCGCCCCTCCCCCTGTTCCCGACCCTCCCGCTCCCGGTGAGCGGGGCGGCCGGACGGGAGTGTCGGTGGGGGCGGCTAGCCTTTTGAGGTGTCCGCGCGTCCGTCCGTCCTCACCGACCCCGAGCAGCTCAAAGAGCTCCTCGGCATCCCCTTCACGCCCGAACAGCTGGCCTGCGTCACCGCACCGCCCGCCCCCCAGGTGATCGTCGCGGGCGCGGGATCCGGCAAGACCACCGTCATGGCCGCCCGCGTGGTCTGGCTGGTCGGCACCGGCGCGGTCGCGCCCGAGCAGGTCCTCGGCCTGACCTTCACCAACAAGGCCGCCGGCGAGCTGTCCGAGCGCGTGCGCACGGCCCTCGCCCGGGCCGGCATCACCGACCCGGACCCTTCCCCCGACGCGGCCGGCGGCGAGCCCCGCATCTCCACGTACCACGCCTTCGCCGGGCAGCTCCTGAAGGACCACGGCCTGCGCATCGGCCTGGAGCCCAGCTCCCGCCTCCTCGCCGACGCGACCCGCTTCCAGCTCGCCGCCAAGGTGCTGCGCGAGGCCCCCGGCCCCTACCCCTCGCTCACCAAGTCCCTCCCCGACCTGGTCGGCGACCTGCTCGCGCTCGACGCGGAGCTCTCCGAGCACCTGGTCGAGCCGGCGCGCCTGCGCACGTACGACACGGAGCTGCTGGGCACGCTCGCCGACACCAACCTCACCAACGACGACCTGCGCAAGGTCCCCGAGGCCGTGCGCGGCCGCCTCGAGCTGCTGGAGCTCGTCGCCCGCTACCGCTCCGCCAAACGCTCCCGCGACCTCTTCGACTTCAGCGACCAGATAGCCCTCTCCGCGCAGCTCGCCACCACCCGGCCCGAGGTCGGGGCGCTGCTGCGCGAGGAGTTCCGGGTGGTCCTGCTCGACGAGTACCAGGACACGTCCGTCGCGCAGCGGCTGCTGCTGTCCGGGCTGTTCGGAGGAGGCACCGGGCACGCGGTGACGGCCGTCGGCGACCCCTGCCAGGCCATCTACGGCTGGCGCGGCGCCTCCGTGGCCAACCTCGACGACTTCCCGGAGCACTTCCCGCAGGCCGACGGGGCCCCCGCCGCCCGGCTCTCGCTCAGCGAGAACCGGCGCAGCGGCGGCCGCCTGCTCGACCTGGCCAACGGGCTCGCCGGACCGCTGCGCGCCATGCACGAGGGGGTGGAGGCGCTGCGCCCCGCGCCCGGCGCCGAGCGCGCGGGTTCCGTACGGTGCGCCCTGCTGGAGACCCACGCCGAGGAACTGGAGTGGCTCGGGGACTCCGTCGCGCACCTGGTCCGCACCGGGACCGAGCCCGGGGAGATCGCCGTGCTGTGCCGGTCCGCCGGGGACTTCGCGCGGATCCAGGCCGTCCTGGTGGCCCGGGACGTGCCGGTGGAGGTCGTCGGACTGTCCGGGCTCCTGCACCTGCCGGAGGTGGCGGACCTCGTCGCCGTCTGCGAGGTCCTCCAGGACCCGGGCGCCAACGCCTCCCTGGTCCGGCTGCTCATCGGCCCGCGCTGGCGGATCGGCGCCCGCGACCTGGCCCTGCTCGGCCGCCGGGCGCGGCTGCTCGTGGGCCGTTCGCCGTCCGGCCCGGACGCGGGGGACGGGCCGGACGCGGACGAACGGCTCGCTGCGGCCGTCGAGGGCGTGGACCCGGCGGAGATCGTGTCGCTGGCCGACGCGCTGGAGACGTTCCTGGACGGGGCGGGCCGGTCCGATGACGGGCTGCCCTTCTCCGCCGAGGCCCGGGTGCGCTTCGCGCACCTCGCGCAGGAGCTGCGCGACCTGCGGCGGTCCCTCGCCGACCCCCTGATGGACGTCCTGCACCGGGTGCTGTCGGCGACGGGCCTGGAGGTGGAGCTCTCGGCCTCTCCGCACGCGCTGGCGGCCCGCCGCCGGGAGACCCTGTCGAACTTCATGGACGTGGCCGCGGGCTTCGCCGCCCTCGACGGCGAGGCGACCCTGCTGGCCTTCCTCGCCTTCCTGCGGACGGCGGCCCAGTACGAGAAGGGCCTGGACCACGCCCTGCCGGGCGGGGAGAACACGGTGAAGGTGCTCACCGCGCACAAGTCCAAGGGCCTGGAGTGGGACGTGGTCGTCGTCCCCGACCTGTCCGCCGGGGCCTTCCCGAAGGAGCGGGCGCCGGAGGCCTGGACCTCGTACGCGAAGGTGCTGCCGTACGCGCTGCGCGGTGACGCGCCCACCCTGCCGACCGACCCGGCCTGGACCTCGGCCGGGCTGAAGTCCTTCAAGACGGCCCTGAAGGACCACAAGTCCGTGGAGGAACTCCGCCTCGGCTACGTGACCTTCACCCGCCCCCGCTCCCTCCTGCTTGCCTCGGGCCACTGGTGGGGCCCGAGCCAGAAGAAGCGCCGCGGCCCGTCCGCCTTCCTGACCGCGCTGTACGAGCACTGCGCCGCCGGCGCGGGCGAGATCGAGGCCTGGGCGGAGGAGCCGGCCCCGGACGCGGAGAATCCGGCCCTGTCCGCCGAAGCCGCCCAGGACCACTCCTGGCCGCTGCCCCTGGACCCGGGCTCCCTGGCCCTGCGCCGCTCGGCGGCGGCCCTGGTGCAGTCCTACCTGGCGGCCCCGCCCGCCCCCGTGCAGGACTCCGGCGCCGCCGCGGAGGACCCCTACCTCTGGCCCCCGGACTGCGAGGAACCGCCGCCCTACGAGGACGAACCCTGGCCGGACGACGCCCCGTGGCCGCCCCCGGAGGACCCGGAGCCGTACGCCGAAGACCCCGCGGAACCCGACGCGCACGCCCCGCTCGCCCCTGCGGAGCCCGACGCGCACGCCCCGCTCGCCCCCGCGGAGCCCGACGCCCACGTCCCGCTCGCCCTTGCGGAGCCCGGCTCGGGCGGCCCGCTCGCGCCTGCCGAGGCCCGCGCGGGTGGCCCGTTCGATCCCGCCGAGCTCCACCCCGCCGAGGCCCGCCCCCGCGAACCGTTCGATCCCGCCGAGGCCCGCTCCGCGGACTCCGCGGACTCCGCGGTGCCGCTCGTGCCCGAGGAGGCGCGGGCCGTCGCCTCCTGGGACCGGGACCTCGACGCCCTGGAGGGCGAGCTCCGCCGCGCCCGCGCGGCCGTGCGCGACGTCGAGCTCCCCGCAGCCCTGTCCGCCAGCCAGCTGCTCCGGCTCGCGGCCGACGAGGAGGGCTTCGCCCGCGACCTCGCCCGCCCCATGCCCAAGCCCCCGCAGCCCGCCGCCCGCCAGGGCACCCGCTTCCACGCCTGGGTCGAGTCCCGATTCGACGAGCTCCCGCTCCCGCTCCTCGACGTGCTCGACCCCGTCACCGAGCTGCCCGGCTCCGACCAGGAGGTCGCCGACGAGGCCGACCTCGACTCCCTCAAGGCCGCCTTCGAGCGGAGCGAGTACGCGGACCGGCCGCCCCACCGCATGGAGGCCCCGGTCCAGCTCACCCTCGCCGGACGCGTCATCCGCGGCCGGATCGACGCCGTCTACCGCACGGACACCGGCTACGAGATCGTCGACTGGAAGACCGGCCGCACCACCGAGGCCGACCCCCTCCAGCTCGCCGTCTACCGCCTGGCCTGGGCGGAAGCCACCGGCACCCCGCTCGACCAGGTCACCGCGGCCTTCCTGCACGTCCGCAGCGGCCGCGTGATCCGCCCCCGGAACCTCCCCGACCGGGCCCGTCTTGAGCGGATCCTCCAAGGCAAATCGGACACCGACGGTGACCATCAGGCGGACGGCTAGGCTCGGGGTCATGAGCGACACCCCGCCGGACAGCGTCGTCCGCACGTACATCGAGACCCACCGCGCCGCCTTCCTCGACGACCTCGCCGAGTGGCTGCGCATCCCCTCCGTCTCGGCGCAGCCCGAGCACGCGGGCGACGTCCGCCGCAGCGCCGAATGGCTCGCGGCGAAGCTCAAGGAGACCGGCTTCCCGGTCACCGAGGTCTGGGAGACCCCCGGCGCCCCGGCCGTGTTCGCGCACTGGCCGAGCGAGGACCCGGACGCCCCCACCGTCCTCGTGTACGGGCACCACGACGTGCAGCCCGCCGCCCTCGCCGACGGCTGGCACACCGACCCCTTCGAGCCGGTGGTGCGAGGCGGCCGCATGTACGCGCGCGGCGCCGCGGACGACAAGGGGCAGGTCTTCTTCCACACCCTGGGCGTACGGGCGCACCTCGCGGCCACCGGCGCCGCCGCCCCCGCCGTGCACCTCAAGCTGATCGTCGAGGGCGAGGAGGAGTCCGGCTCGATCCACTTCCGCGACCTCGTCGAGGCCCGCGCCGCCGAGCTCGCCGCCGACGTCGTGATCGTCTCCGACACCGGCATGTGGTCCGAGACCACCCCCACCGTCTGCACCGGCATGCGCGGCGTCGCCGACTGCGAGATCGACTTCCACGGGCCGGACCAGGACATCCACTCCGGAGCCTTCGGCGGGGCCGTGCCCAACCCGGCCACCGCCGCCGCCCGCCTCGTCGCGGCCCTGCACGACGACGAGGGCCGCGTCACCGTCCCCGGCTTCTACGACAACATCGCCGAGCTCACCGACACCGAGCGGGCGCTCATCGCCGAGCTGCCCTTCGACGAGTCCGAGTGGCTCCGTACGGCCAAGTCCCACGCGGCCGCCGGTGAGGCCGGGTACTCCACCCTGGAGCGCGTCTGGGCCCGCCCGACGGCCGAGGTCAACGGCATCGGCGGCGGATACCAGGGCCCCGGCGGCAAGACGATCGTGCCCGCCTCCGCCCACCTGAAGCTCTCCTTCCGCCTGGTGTCGGGGCAGGACCCGTACGAGGTCGAGGCCGCCGTCAGGGACTGGGTCGCGGCACGCGTCCCGGCCGGGATCCGGCACTCCATCACCTTCGGCGCGCCGACCCGCCCCTGCCTGACCCCGCTGGACCACCCGGCGCTGCGGTCGGTCGTACGGGCCATGGGCCGTGCCTTCGGCCAGAAGATCCGCTTCACCCGCGAGGGCGGCTCGGGACCCGCGGCCGACCTCCAGGACGTCCTGGGCGCGCCCGTCCTGTTCCTCGGCATCTCGGTGCCGTCCGACGGCTGGCACTCGCCGAACGAGAAGGTCGAGCTGGACCTCCTCCTCAAGGGCGTCGAGACGGCCGCCTACCTCTGGGGCGATCTGGCCGCGTCCCACCGCACACCCGCCTGACGCCCACCTGCCTGTCCCACCACCGGGGGAGTTGGAAGTACCCGTGAGCATCCATACCGAGCGCCCGATCCCGACCGAGCGCCCGATCTCGCTGACCGCGCCCAGCGGAATCGACCGTGCCGCGCACCACCGCCTCGACGAGGCCTGGCTGGCCGCCGCCTGGAGCCACCCGACGACCCGCGTCTTCGTCGTCTCCGGCGGCCAGGTCCTGATCGACGACACCCCCGACGGGGGCACGGGCATCGTCATGACCCCGGCCTTCGAGGCTCCGGTCACCGAGACGCACCGCTACTTCCTGGGGACCGACGAGGACGGCGTACGGTACTTCGCGCTGCAGAAGGACGCGCTGCCGGGCCGCATGGACCAGTCGGCCCGCGCCGCCGGCCTGCGCGAGGCGGGACTGCTGCTGCCGCCGCGCGACGCGGGGCTGATGGTGCACGCGGTCGCGCTGGAGAACTGGCAGCGGATGCACCGGTTCTGCTCCCGCTGCGGCGAGCGCACCGTGGTCGCCGCCGCCGGGCACATCCGCCGCTGCCCGGGCTGCGGCGCGGAGCACTACCCGCGCACCGACCCGGCCGTGATCATGCTGGTCACGGACGAGCAGGACCGCGCGCTGCTGGGCCGCCAGGTGCACTGGCCGGAGGGCCGCTTCTCGACCCTGGCCGGGTTCGTGGAGCCGGGCGAGTCGATCGAGCAGTCCGTCGTCCGCGAGGTGTGGGAGGAGGCGGGCGTCCGAGTCGGCGAGGTCGAGTACGTGGCCAGCCAGCCCTGGCCGTTCCCGTACAGCCTGATGCTGGGCTTCACGGCCCGCGCGACCAGCTCCGAGATCACGGTGGACGGCGAGGAGATCGAGGAGGCCCGCTGGTTCTCCCGCGAGGACCTGCGCACGGCGATCGAATCGGGCGAGGTCGTCCCCCCGGCCGGAGGCATCTCCATCGCCGCCCGCCTGGTGGAGCTCTGGTACGGCAAGCCGCTCCCCAAGCCCGCCCCCACCACCTGACGCGGGCCCGCACCCGCACCCGCACCCCGCACAGCAGAAGGCCCCCGCCGTGGCGGGGGCCGCTCTGTGTACGGAGGAGGATCAGACGGCGAGGGCCTGCTTGACCTGGGCCAGGCTCGGGTTCGTCATGACGGACTCGTTGCCCTTGGGGGACTTCACGAGGACGGTGGGAACCGTCTGGTTGCCGCCGTTGGCCTTCTCCACGAACGCCGCGGACTCCGGGTCGAGCTCGATGTTGATCTCGTTGTACGCGATGCCTTCCCGGTCCAGCTGGGTCTTCAGCCGGCGGCAGTAGCCGCACCAGGTGGTGCTGTACATCGTGACGGTGCCCGTGTCCTGCATGCTGCGCTCTCCTTCGTGGGGGCTCGGTGGTCCGAGTAGTCGAACGTACGGGGCGGCCCGGCCATTCCCGTGGGCCCCTTCCGTCAAGTACGACGGATACCGGCGGCCTGTGGACAAGTTTCACGGCCGCCCCTCGAGACCTGGCAGCATGGCGGGGTGACACCAGCAACGCACTCCCCATCCTTCGCCGCTTCCGTCGACCCGGCCGACGCGGTGCTCCTGGGCCTGGACCCGGAGCAGCGCGAGGTCGCGACGACCCTGCGCGGGCCGGTGTGCGTGCTGGCCGGCGCCGGTACCGGCAAGACCCGCGCCATCACCCACCGCATCGCCTACGGGGTCCGGTCCGGGCAGCTCATGCCGGCCAGTGTGCTGGCCGTCACCTTCACCAACCGGGCCGCGGGGGAGATGCGCGGCCGCCTGCGCGCCCTCGGCGCGGGCGGGGTCCAGGCCCGGACCTTCCACTCGGCCGCCCTGCGCCAGCTCCAGTACTTCTGGCCCAAGGCGATCGGCGGAGAGGTGCCCCGGCTGCTGGAGCGCAAGATCCAGTTCGTGGCCGAGGCCGGCGCGCGCTGCCGCATCCGCCTCGACCGCGGCGAGCTGCGCGACGTCACCGCCGAGATCGAGTGGGCCAAGGTCACCCAGACCGTGCCCGCCGACTATCCGGCGGCCGCGATCAAGGCGGGCCGTGAGGCTCCGCGCGACCTGGCCGAGATCGCCCAGATCTACGGGACGTACGAGCAGCTCAAGCGCGACCGCGGCATGATCGACTTCGAGGACGTGCTGCTGCTGACCGTCGGCATCCTCCAGGACCGCCACGACATCGCCGAGCAGATCCGCGCCCAGTACCAGTACTTCGTCGTCGACGAGTACCAGGACGTCAGCCCCCTCCAGCAACGGCTGCTGGACCTGTGGCTCGGCGAGCGCGACAGCCTCTGCGTCGTCGGCGACGCCAGCCAGACGATCTACTCCTTCACCGGCGCCACCCCCGACCACCTGCTGAACTTCCGCACCCGCTACCCGCAGGCCACCGTGGTCAAGCTGGTCCGGGACTACCGCTCCACCCCCCAGGTGGTCCACCTCGCCAACGGCCTCCTGCACCAGGCCAAGGGCCGCGCCGCCGAGCACCGCCTCGAGCTGGTCTCCCAGCGCGAGACCGGCCCCGACCCGGTCTACGCGGAGTACCCGGACGAGCCGGCCGAGGCCGAGGGCGTCGCCCACCGGATCCGGGACCTGATCGCGGCGGGCGTCCCGGCCGGCGAGATCGCCGTGCTCTACCGGATCAACGCCCAGTCAGAGGTCTACGAGCAGGCCCTCGCCGACGCCGGGGTGCCGTACCAGCTGCGCGGAGCCGAGCGGTTCTTCGAGCGGCCGGAGGTCCAGAAGGCGATCCTCGCGCTGCGCGGGGCCGCCCGGTCCGGCGGGAACGACCCGCTGCTCGACGACGTCGTCGAGCTCGGCTCCCAGGTCCGCGCCGTGCTCAGCTCCACCGGCTGGACCGCCGAGCCGCCGGCCGGCTCCGGGGCCGTGCGCGACCAGTGGGAGTCGCTGGCCGCGCTGGTCCGGCTCGCCGAGGACTTCGCCCGCGGCCGGCCCGGCGCCAACCTGGCGGACCTCACGATCGAGCTGGAGGAGCGCAAGGCCGCCCAGCACGCCCCGACCGTCCAGGGCGTCACCCTGGCCTCGCTGCACGCGGCGAAGGGCCTGGAGTGGGACGCCGTGTTCCTCGTCGGCCTCACCGACGGCATGATGCCGATCACCTACGCCAAGACCGACGAGCAGGTCGAGGAGGAGCGCCGGCTGCTCTACGTCGGCGTCACCCGGGCCCGGCTGCACCTGGGCCTCTCCTGGGGGCTCTCCCGCGCTCCGGGCGGCCGGGCCTCCCGACGCCCCAGCCGCTTCCTGAACGGCCTGCGGCCGGGCTCCGTGGCCCCGGGGAGCGGGCCGGGCGCCGCGGCCGAGCCTGCGGTGGCCCGCAAGCGGGGCCGCCGGGGGCCGGCGCTGTGCCGGGTCTGCGGCAAGACGCTGACCGAGGCCGGCGAGCTGAAGCTGATGCGCTGCGAGGACTGTCCGTCCGACATGGACGAAGGGCTCTACGAGCGGCTGCGCGAGTGGCGTGCGGTCCAGTCGGAGGAGCAGGGCCTGCCCGCCTACTGCGTCTTCACGGACAAGACGCTGATGGCGATCGCGGAGGCCGCGCCCTCCGAGGACGGCGAGCTGTCGATGATCTCCGGCGTGGGTGGACGGAAGCTCAAGCGGTACGGAGCCGACGTGCTGGCCATCTGTGCAGGTCAGGAGCCTGGGGCCGGGGAGTCTGACGACGCGTAGAAACTCGTCGGAAAAATAGTTTGCACATGCCCAGCCAATCCCCATAGGTTCTTAGCAACGGAAACGGTGGCTTCTCCGGAGCCCTGGATCCGTGCTGTACTTATCCGAATACACATGGGACAGGCCCCCGGGCCCCGTCCCCGAGACGCCGAGAGGAGGCGAGACCAGTGACCAGCTTCATGACCTTCACCAAAATGACCGATCGCTCGGTCGACGCTTCCTGCCTGCTCGGTTCCGTCTCCGTCCTGGGTACCGGTCTGTCCGCGATTCCCGCGGCCGGCCCCACCCTGCTGGCGACCCTTCCGGTCAGCGAGCGCAATGAGCGACCGACCCAGGCACCGGTGGCAGTACTGGCAGCAGAAGCTCAGGCGCACGGCGCCTATGGCTCCGCCGCCGCAGCCGGTGCCGCCAGTGCCGGATTCAAGCGCCAGACGAAGCAGACGAAGCAGCAGCACCACCTGATGTGGGCCTTCCGCGGGCTCGAACCCTGGAGTGATCCAGCCTGATCGCATGATCTGGCCGGCGCCTTCAGGGCCGCGGAACCCCACCCGGGATCCGCGGCCCTTCTGTTTGTCCCCGAACGGGGACGACACAGCGAAGGCGCCCCGGGACTGGCAGAGCCAGTCGGTGTGAGGACAGCCCAGCCGAACCCGGCCGACCGGCCGGAACGACTAGCCGAACAAGACGAGGAAGAAACCACCGTGCAACTCGAAGCGCACGCCCCGTCCGTACCGCAGACCCAAACGATCTCCCCGCCCGCAGTCCCGGAGGACCACACCTTGACCCCGCTCACCGCGCTCACCGCGCTCGACGACGCCATCGAGAACCTCGGCGTACCCGTCCCCTGCCGCACCTTCGACCCCGAGGTCTTCTTCGCCGAGTCCCCGGCGGACGTCGAGTACGCGAAGTCCCTCTGCCGCACCTGCCCTCTGGTCGAGGCCTGCCTCGCCGGAGCGGTCGAGCGCCGCGAGCCCTGGGGTGTCTGGGGTGGCGAGCTCTTCGTCCAGGGTGTCGTCGTCGCCCGGAAGCGTCCGCGTGGCCGCCCGCGCAAGAACCCGGTTGTCGCGGCATGACCGCCATCGGCACCATCGACCGCCCCCTGACGCACGACCCCCTGAAGCAGGCCCTCATGACCGCCTACACCACGAGCGAGCAGCCCCACGGCGCCGCCCACGCAGACTTCATCACCACCGGCGCGATCACCTCGCGTCAGAACAGGACCCGCGAAATGCAACTCATCCCAGAAGCCCTGGCCCGTGCCCATATGGACGACCGCATGCGTGAGGCCGACGCCGAGCGTCACGCCCTGCGCCTGGTCGCCGCCCGCCGCATGCAGCGGCGAGCCGAGCGCGTCTCGCTGCGCGCCCGCCGCGCGCTGGCCATGGCCGTCATGCAGTAAGAGCACACGGCAGGACCGCACATGCCGACAGGCATGAGCTCACAGCAGGGAAACAGACCGGGGGACCGGCCCGAAGGGGCCGGTCCCCCGGTGCGTTGCGAGGGGCTGTCCACCCCGTCCGGCGATATCGTCTGGAGGTGGACCAGCCGACTCCCCACCCCGCCCAGCCGGGTCCCGAGACCCAGCCCGTCGTCTGCGCGCGCTGCGGCGCCCGGTCTCCCGACGGCGCCCCGATCACCTGGACCTGCTCGGTGGAGAACGGGACCAGACAGTACTTCTGCGTCGACTGCGCTCGGGCCCATCTCCGGTCGATCGAGGGCAGGCTCGACTCCTCCTGGTGGTGACGGCGACCGCGCCCCCCGTCACTCCCCGGGAGCGAACCCCGGCAGCCAGGTGTCCAGTTCGTCACGCAGCCGCACCGTCGCGCCCAGCTGGCACAGCACCCCGATGGTGCTCAGCGTCACCCGGTGGATCAGCAGGTACGAGGGCGGCAGGTTGATCTGGCGGCCCAACTGGTGTGCGGGGGAGCGGGGATCGGCGATCCGCGCCGCCTGACCGCGCAGCCACGGGCGGGTGAAGGTGAACTCCTCGGCCTCGGCGGGCTCGATGATCGGCTTCAGGTAGTCCAGCACCGCGTCGGGGTCCAGTTCCACGGACTCCTTCACGAAACCCTCGCCGCACAGGTGCCCGTAGACGCCCTCCGCATCACCGTCCAGCGTCATCCGCAGCGACCTGCCGATCGGCTTGGGCCAGCCGCCGGGCAGCCGGTCCACCGTGCCGAAGTCCAGGACGCCCAGCCGCATCCGGCCGTCCGTGCCCGATATGAGCCGGAAGTTGCCCGGGTGCGGGTCCGCGTGCAGCAGCCCGGTGCGCGCGGGCCCGGAGAAGAGGAACCGGGCCAGCAGCTGCCCGGCGCGGTCGCGCTCCTCCTGCGTGCCGTCGGCTATCACCTCCGACAGCGGCGTCCCCTCCAGCCACTCGGTCACCAGCACCTGGTCGCCCTGGTGCACGACGTCCGGCACGACCACATCGGCGTCGTCGACGAACGCGTCCGCGTGCGTCCGCTGGGCCTCCGCCTCCAGCTCGTAGTCGAGCTCCTCCGCGACCCGGTCGCGCAGCTCCTTGATCAGCGGCTTGATCTCCATGCCGGGGATCAGCGGGCCCAGCAGGCCCGCGAACCGGCCCAGCTGCTTCAGGTCCGACAGGAGCGCCTCGCCCGCACCCGGATACTGCACCTTGACCGCCACCTGCCGGCCGTCGTGCCACACCGCCCGGTGCACCTGCCCGATCGAGGCCGCCGCGGCCGGCTTGTCCTCGAACTCCTCGAACAGGTCCCGCCAGTCCGCGCCCAGCCGGTCCGCGAGCACCTGGTGCACGGTGGCCGCGGGCAGCGGCGGGGCCGCCTCCTGGAGCTTGGTCAGCGCGGCCCGGTAGGGCCCCGCGACCTCCTCGGGCAGGGCCGACTCGAAGACCGACAGGGCCTGCCCGAACTTCATGGCACCGCCCTTCAGCTCCCCGAGCGTGCGGAACAGCTGCTCGGCGGTGCGCTGCTGGAGCTCGCGCGCCACGATCTCCGCCGACTTGCCGCCGATCCGCTTGCCCAGGCCCCACGTGGCCCGACCCGCTATGCCGAGCGGCAGCGCGGCCAGCTTGACGGTACGGGTGACCGCCTTCCGGGGAAGATCAGACATACGCCCCTCCATGTCCCAGACAGCTGCGCCGCAAGCGGCGGTTCGGGAATACCCCTCCAACCCACGCATCCTGTCATGGCCCTCCCGGCGGGTCCGCTCCCGATCCACCCCCGGCCCCCTGCGGCGCGGGCGCCGGTCTGCCGGTGCCCGCGCCGCAGGGACAGCCGGGATGGGGCAGGAGGGAACGGTGTTCCCAGTGCAGCCCCGGCAGGGCGGCCTCCCAGCGGGACGCGGTGGAGGCGGGCAGCTCGCCGTCGAGGAAGGACAGGGCGTGGGCCGCGGCCAGCCCGGCCACCGCCGTGGACAGTCCCAGATCGCAGGCGGCGCCGGGCCGCCGGCGGTGGGCCGAACGCCACTGCACCAGCATCCTCGGCCAGGCGGGATCCCGGTCCACGCGGTCGCGCTCCATGCACCCGGCGCACGCGGTCGCCCCGGGCAGCACCAGCGGCCCCACCAGCCCGGTGCCCTCCAGCACCCCCGCGTACAGGTGCGGGATCCCCGCCGCGACCCAGGCGGCCGCGGTGTCCGGATCAGGAGCCCAGGCGTGAAGCCCGTCCCGCGGCGCGACCACCACCAGGGCGAGCCCCGGCTCCGGGCCCCCGCCCTCCCCGGACCGCGGGGTGCGCGCCGGAGCCGACTCGCGCACCAGCCCGCCCGCCGCCTCGGCCCGCAGCCGGCCCACGCTCCCGGGACCGAGCCCGCCCGGGGCCACGTCCCCCGGCTCGACCCGGCCGCCGTCGAGCACCTCGACCCCGCCCACGCCGGCTCCCGCCAGCACCGAGGCGATCAAGGCACCCACCCGGCCGCTCCCGCGCACCTGGACCCGTATCGCCCGGCGTGCGGCGATGCCCCGCAAGTCCCCGCCCGGTTCGCGGTGGACCAGGGAGAGGGAACCCCGGTCGGGTCCCAGCCGCTCCAGGGCCTCCGGCCGCCCGCGCACGGCCTGGGCGCGCGGGCCGCCCGCCGTGGCGTCGTCGATCAGCCCGGCCCCCGCCAGCCGCCGGACCAGCTCGTCCGCCTGCCCCTCCGGCAGCCCCATCCCCGCGGCCTCGGCCCGCAGCAGCTCCATCCGCCGCGTCCCGTCGATCCGGTCGATGAACGCGCCCGTCGCCGTGTCGACCGGGCCGAGGACCACCGCGTGGGCCGGGGTCACCCCGAACTGCACCGTCTGCAGATCCCGCCACGCCCGCGCCAGCGCGGGCTTCACCTTCGGATACATGACCGTCCCCCTCGATCTCGATGTCACGTGCGGTGGCTTCGGTGCTGCCGCCGCCCCCTTGCGCCTTCCTCCGCCACAGTGCCCGTCCCCCGCATTCCGTGCAGAAATTTGTCCACAGGCAAGGCTTATTAGGCATATGAGATGAAGGAATAGTGCGTTCGGGATACCGGCCGCGCATCGATCGCGTTCGAAGCCCGGACGCGCGGGACTTCCGCGACGGGTTCCGGGTACCGTCGTGGCGTGTCCGCCGACCCACCGCAGCGCGCCGTCGAAGTCCGCCGGAGCGCGCGCCGCCGCAGGACCGTATCCGCCTACCGCGAGGGTGACCGTACGGTCGTCCTGATCCCTGCCCGGATGTCCGAGGCCGAGGAGCAGCGCTGGGTGGGCGTCATGCTCGACAAGCTGGCCGCGCAGGAGAGCAAGCGCACCCTCGGGGACGCGGAGCTGACCGAGCGCGCCGAGCGCCTGTCCGAGCAGTTCTTCGAGGGCCGGGCGCGCCCCCGCTCCGTCCGCTGGGTCACCAACCAGAACACCCGCTGGGGCTCCTGCACCCCGGCCGAGGGCAGCATCCGGCTCTCGCACCGCCTCCAGGGAATGCCCGAGTACGTCGTCGACTACGTGCTCCTGCACGAGCTGGCGCACCTGCTCGTACCCGGCCACGGACCGCGCTTCTGGGCGCTGCTGGAGGCCTACCCCCGGACCGAGCGGGCCCGCGGGTACCTGGAGGGGATCGTCGCCGCCGAGCGCCTGCCGAAGGTTCCCGCCGCCCGGGACGAATAGCCCGGCGCCACCCGGACCGTCACGCACGGTGATATGTACCGGGTCGGTACCGACTTGGCCGGATGTCGGCCGTTGCCGTTAGCCTGAGCGGCACGCATTCACAGTCGGGATGGGGGACGGTCGTTACGTATGGCAAGGGAATTCCAACGGGGCCACAAGGCCAAGATCAGTGATCTGACGGCGGGTACCGATTTGTACATCGGTGTCCAGATCGCCGGGCCCGGACTCACCTTCGACATCAGCTGCTTCGGCCTCGACGCGAACGAACAGCTGTCGGACGACCGCTACTTCGTCTTCTTCAACCAGCCGAAGTCGCCCGAGGAGTCCATCCAGCAGCTCGGCGCGCAGGCCGGTGACACGGAATCCTTCCGGGTGACCCTGGACCGCGTGCCGGCGTCCATCCACAAGCTGTCCTTCACCGCCACCATCGACGGCGCCGGCCAGATGTCCCAGGTCGGCCCGGGATACATCCGGATCGTGGCCGGCGGCGAAGAGGTCGTCCGGTACGCGTTCAACGGTTCGGAGTTCACCACCGAGCGGGCCGTGATGCTCGGCGACTTCTACCTCAAGGACGTGTGGCGCTTCGCCGCCGTCGGCCAGGGCTTCGACGGCGGACTCGACGCACTGCTCAGGAACTTCGGCGGCGAGGTCGCCGAGGAGCAGCCGCAGCAGCAGGCACCGGCCGCCCAGACAGGCGCCGCGCCCGGGTTCGCCCCGCCGCCGCAGGCGGCCGCCCCGGCCCCGGCCCCGTCGTTCGGCGCCCCGGCACCGCAGGTTCCGGCCCCGCAGCCCCCGGCCCCCGCGCCCTCCTTCGGCGCACCCGTGCCCGCCGCAGCTCCCGCTCCGGCTCCCGCGCCCGCACCGCAGCCGCAGGCGTACCCGCAGCACAGCGCGCCCACCATGGCCGCGCCCTTCGCCCCGCAGGCCCCCGCGCCCTACGGGCAACCGCCCCAGCAGCCCTCCTACGGCCAGGTCCCGCCGCCCGCCGCGGCCCCCGCGCCGTACGGCCAGCAGCCGGGCTACGGCCAGGTCCCGGGCCAGCCGCCCGGCTACGGACAGGTCCCCGGCCAGCAGCCGGGCTACGCCCCGCAGGCCCCGGCCGCCGCCGGAGCCGGTCTCGCCGCAGCCCTCCAGCCGTACAAGGAAGCCCCCACGGGCGCCCGCTGGACCCCGCAGAACCAGCAGCTCATGCGCGTCGACCTGTCGATGGGCGGCCAGGCCGTCCTCGCCCGCCAGGGCAGCATGGTCCTCTACCAGGGCAAGGTCGACTTCAGCTACAAGGGAGCCGGCTTCGCGGGCCGCATCGTCGGCAACGCCACCGGCCAGGAGATGCAGCTCATGCGCTGCACCGGCCGCGGCCAGGTCTTCCTCGCCGAGAACGGCGCCCACCTGCACGCGATCGAGCTCCAGGGCGACGGGATCTGCGTCTCCGCCGAAGCCGTCCTCGCCTTCGACGAGTCGCTCCAGCACGAGGTCCGCCGCATCGAGGGCCACGGCATCCCCGGCGGCGCCCTGTTCACCATGCAGTTCCAGGGCACCGGCACGGTGATCGTCAAGACGCACGGCGTCCCCGTCGTCCTGCCCGTCACCCCGACCACCTTCGCGGACAGCAACGCCATCGTGGCCTGGTCCGCCGCCTCGCAGGTGATCATCTCCAGTCAGGTCCGGCTCCGGCGCAACGCCTACCCCGGCCACAGCGGGGAGACCGTGAACCTCCAGTTCCGCGGCGCTCCCGGCAACTTCATCGTCGTCCAGCCGTACGAGGTCTGAGGGAGCCCGACATGAACGCAATGAACCAACAGCTCGCGGGCTACGCCCCGACCCCCGTCACGGCCCGCATGGAGAACCACGGCCGGGCCATGCTCAAGGTCGCCATGCAGAGCGGCCAGGACCTCTTCGCCCGCACCGGCTCGATGGTGGCCTACGAGGGCTTCGTCCAGTACGAGCCCAATCCGCCGGCCGTGCGCCAGATGGCCTCGCAGTGGCTCACCGGCGAAGGCGCCCCGCTGATGAAGTGCACCGGCGACGGCCTGCTCTACCTCGCCGACTACGGCGCGGACGTGGTCGTCATCAACCTCAACAACGACTCGCTCTCCGTCAACGGCACCAACCTGCTCGCCTTCGACGCCCACCTCCAGTGGGGCGTCGAGCGGGTCAAGGGCATGGCCAAGTTCGCAGGCCAGGGCCTGTTCAACGTGTCGATCGCCGGCACCGGCTGGGTCGCGCTCACCTCGCGCGGCACGCCGATCGTCGTCGACTGCGGCCGCGGCGAGGACGAGACGTACGTCGACCCGGACGCGCTCGTCGCCTGGTCGCCGAATCTCAAGGTCAAGGGCAAGCGCAGCTTCAAGGCCTCTTCGATGATCGGCCGGGGCAGCGGGGAGGCCTACCAGATGGCCTTCTCCGGCCAGGGCATCGTCGTCGTACAGCCCAGCGAGGACAGCACCGACCGGCTCCGGGCCCGGGGCTGAGGGGGAGCGGACACATCATGCAGAGCGCACTTTTCGCCCACGCCGAGGCGCAGTCCCAGGACCGGTACACCGTCCAGAACCCGCAGCTGCTGCGGGTCTCGCTGACCGGCTCCGACGACGTACTCGCCCGCAAGGGCGCCATGGTCGCCTACCAGGGGATCATCGATTTCGACGGCGAGTACCAGAGCGCCAACCAGCGCGGCGCCCGGCGCCGCACCGGCGAGGGCCTCGACCTCATGCGCTGCTCCGGGCAGGGCACGGTCTACCTCGCCAACCTGGCGCAGTACGTCCACGTCGTGGATGTCGACCAGGACGGGCTCACCGTCGACAGCAGCTACGTGCTGGCCCTGGACTCCACCCTGCACACCGAGGTCATCGCGGTGGACAGCCAGTACGGAATCTCCGGGTCCGGCAAGTACCAGCTCAACATCAGCGGCCGCGGCAAGGTCGCCCTGATGACCTCCGGGCAGCCCCTGATGCTGCAGGTCACGCCCGACAAGTACGTCAACGCCGACGCGGACGCGATCGTCGCCTGGTCCACCTCGCTGCGGGTGCAGATGCAGGCCCAGACGCACTCCACCGGCGTCTGGCGGCGCCGCGGCAACACCGGTGAGGGCTGGGAGCTGAGCTTCCTCGGCACCGGGTACGCCCTGGTGCAGCCCAGCGAGGTGCTGCCGCCGCAGAACGCCCAGATCGGACAGGGCGCCGCCGCCCAGTTCGGCATGGGCCAGCACGGCGCGCACGCGCAGAACCAGAACAACGCCTGGAACTAGCCTTCCGAGGCACGACGAAGGGGCGGCCCCGCGCAGCGGGCCGCCCCTTTCGTCATGCCGGTGTCACAGCCGCGCCAGGGTCGCCTCCAGCAGTCGTACGACCGAGGTGTCGGCCACCGCCGCCACCTCCTCGTACGGGAACCAGCGCAGGTCCAGCGACTCCTCGCTGATCTCCGCCTCCGCCCCGGCCGGTGCCAGCGCCGCGTACTGCACGTCCAGGTGCCAGTTGCAGGGCGCCGGGATCGGATGCCGGTCCAGGCGCACCGGGCCGCCGGGCAGCAGCGTCAGCCCGGACGCGATGCCCGACTCCTCGCGGGCCTCGCGCAGCGCCACGTCGGCGAGGGTGGCGTCGCCCGGCTCGCAGTGGCCGCCCATCTGCAGCCACATGCCCAGCTTCTTGTGCAGGGTCAGCAGGACCCGCCGGCGCTCCGGGTCGATCACCAGCGCGCTGCCCGTGACGTGCCCGGCCCGGCAGGGCTTGTAGACCCCGTCCGGATGGGCGGCCAGGTGCTCCAGGTAGGTCTCGCGCAGCTCGGGCTGGCCCTCGTAGCCCTTCAGGACGAGGACCGCGTCTTCGTGCAGGCTCACTTCTTCTCGTCGCCGTTCTGCTCGCCGTTCTGGTCGCCGTTGCCGTCGCGCTTCCCGTCGCGCTTCTCGGCGGCCTCGCCGAGCATCTTGTCGATCTCGGAGAAGTCCAGCTGCTCGCGGTGCACGAAGCCGTCCGGGTCGTCCAGGTCCGAGGCCGTCGGCAGCATGTCCGGGTGCTCCCACAGGCCGTCGCGGCCGTCGACACCGCGCGCGTCGGTGAGCGAGGCCCACAGCCGCGAGGCGTCGCGCAGCCGGCGCGGGCGCAGCTCCAGGCCGATCAGCGTCGCGAAGGTCTGCTCCGCAGGGCCGCCGGAGGCGCGCCGCCGCCGCATGGTCTCGCGCATCGCGTCCGCCGAGGTCAGCCGGGTCTTCGCGGCCTCGTGGACCACCGCGTCGACCCAGCCCTCGACCAGCGCGAGCGCCGTCTCCAGGCGGGCCAGGGCGGCCTTCTGCTCGGGGGTGTCCTGCGGCTGGAACATGCCGCCCGCGAGCGCTTCCTGCAGCTGCTCGGGGTTGGAGGGGTCCAGCTGCCCGACCACGTCCTCCAGCTTCGAGGTGTCGACCTTGATGCCGCGGGCGTAACCCTCGACCGCACCGAACAGGTGCGAGCGCAGCCACGGCACGTGCGCGAAGAGCCGGGCGTGGGCCGCCTCGCGCAGCGCGAGGTACAGCCGCACCTCGTCCAGGGGCACGCTCAGGTCCTTGCCGAAGCTCTCGATGTTCAGCGGGAGCAGCGCGGCCTTGCCGGCCGGACCCAGCGGCAGCCCGATGTCGGTGGAGCCGACGACCTCGCCCGCGAGCACGCCCACGGCCTGCCCGATCTGCTGGCCGAACATGGCCCCGCCCATGGAGCGCATCATCCCGAGCAGCGGGCCCGCCATGGCCTGCATCTCCTCGGGGAGCACCCCGCCCATGGCGGCGCCGACCCGCTCGGCGACCGGGTCCACGAGCTCCTTCCACACCGGGAGGGTGGCCTCGACCCACTCGGCGCGGCTCCACGCGACGGCCGTGGTCGCGCCCGAGGGCAGCGAGGTCACGCCGTCCAGCCAGTGGTCGGCCAGGCGCACGGCCTCCTCGACCGCGGACTTCTCGGCGACGCCGACGCTGGTGTCCTTCACGCCGTCCGCCGTGCCCTGCGCGACGGTCTGGCGGGCGATGTCCTTGGCCATGTCCCAGTTCACGGGACCGCCCTCGTAGCTGAGCATCTGGCCGAGCTGCTGGAAGGCCGCGCCGAGGTCGTTCGGGTTCATCGAACCGAACATCGAGGCGAACGGGTTGTCCGCACCGCCCGGGCCGCCGGCGCCGCCCGGCAGGCCCATGCCCGGGAACCCGAACGGATTCGGGCCGCCCTGGCCGCCCTTCTTCTTGCCCTCGTCGCCGTTCTCCGGCTCCTCCGGCGGAAGGCCGAATCCGAATGGGGTGTCACTCACGGGTTTCCTCGGCTCGTAGGGCCGCCGGCGGGAGCCGGCGGGCATTGGTCCCGACAACACCACCCAGCGTAGACACCACACCCGCTTCGGGGCTCGGTGCTCCGCCGACTCCTGGGCTGCGGCAGGATGGACGTCACCTGGTAGGTACGCGTCACGGCGCGTCCCTACTGAAGACAACCGCTGGAGACGCCTGGTGAGTTCCCCGGATCCGCACGCTTTGGGCAAACACGGCTCGGACAAGCACGGCCGCGCGCCGCACGACGCGGAAATCCGCGCCGAGCACGGCGAGGACGCTCCCGGTGTTCGCCAGCCGCGAAACGAGGCCGGCCTGCCGCGGCGCAGCCCCGTGATCGCCGTCACCGGCGCCGCGTCGGGCGTCGGCGCGGCGCTGGTGGCCCGCCTGGCCGCCTCCGACGAGGTCAAGCAGGTCGTCGCGATCGACGAGCGGCGCGGGGACTGCGCGGCCGCCCAGTGGCACGTCCTGGACGTACGGGACCCCGCCATCGCCGAGAAGCTGCGCGGCGCGGACGTGGTCGTGCACCTCGCCCTGGACCTGGACCTGGAGACCGACCCGGCGGCCCGTACGGCGTACAACGTGCGCGGCACCCAGACCGTGCTGACCGCCGCCGCGGCGGCCGGGGTCCACCGGGTCGTGCTGTGCACCTCGGCGATGGTCTACGGGGCCCTGCCCGACAACGACATCCCGCTCTCCGAGGACTCCGAGCTGCGGGCCACCGCCGAGGCGACCGGTGTCGGCGACCTGCTGGAGATCGAACGCCTCGGGCGGCGGGCGCCGCGCGCGCACCCGGGCCTGAACGTCACGGTCGTCCGCCCCGCGGTGCTGGTCGGCGGCACGGACACCGCCCTGACCCGGTACTTCGAGTCCCCGCGCCTGCTGGTGGTCGCCGGGTCCCGTCCCACCTGGCAGTTCTGCCACGTCGAGGACCTGGTCAGCGCGCTGGAGTACGCGGCCCTGGAGAAGGTCGAGGGCGAGCTGGCGGTGGGCTGCGAGGGCTGGCTCGAGCAGGAGGAGGTGGAGGAGCTCAGCGGCATCCGCCGCATGGAGCTCCCCTCGGCGGTCGCCCTGGGGGCCGCGGCCCGGCTGCACCGCATCGGCCTGACGCCGTCCCCGGCCGGGGACCTCGCGTACACGATGCACCCGTGGGTGGTCAGCGTCAGCGGGCTGCACGCGGCGGGCTGGCGGCCGCGCTGGACCAACGAGGAGGTGCTGGCCGAGCTCCTGCAGGAGGTCGCGGGCCGGCACACGGTCGCGGGGCGCCGGCTCGGGCGCAAGGACGCGGCGACGGCTGCCGGGGCCGCGGGGGCGACGGTGGCGCTGCTGGGTGCGGCCGCCGCCGTACGGAGGGCCCGCAAGCGGCGCGGGATCTGACCGATCGGCTCCCGCGGGGGTGCGGCGCCGCCGCCGGGGCCCGTTTCCGGGGGCTCACCAGCGGGTTTCTGTAGGAGGCTCCCAAGGGGGAGCGTCCGGGACGGGCGAATCAGCTATTTCGCCTCGTCAGCGGCTAGGGCACGATGAAGGCATGGCACCGCACTTCGATCACCCCGGCGAGCAGGCCGCGCAGGACCCGATCCGGCTGCTCGCGATCCGCGACACCCCGCTCTCGATCGACGAGGTCTTCCGGGCCGTCGGCGACGACGCGACGGGCGGCACCACGCTCTTCGTCGGCACGGTGCGCGACCACGACGGCGGGGCGGACGTCGACTCGCTCGGCTACTCCTGCCACCCCACCGCCGAGGCCGAGATGCGCCGGGTCGCCGAGCGGGTCACGGCCAAGTACCCGGTCCGCGCCCTGGCCGCCGTGCACCGCGTGGGCGACCTGTCCGTCGGCGACCTGGCCGTGGTCGTCGCCGTGTCCTGCCCGCACCGCGGCGAGGCCTTCGAGGCCTGCCGGATGCTGATCGACGACCTCAAGCACGAGGTCCCGATCTGGAAGCACCAGACGTTCTCCGACGGCACCGAGGAGTGGGTCGGCGCCTGCTGAACACCCGGTCGTGGAACTGCCCCCGGAAGGCGGTACCCTCGCACCCGTTCGGCCGCGCAACACGCCCTCGATTTGCGTAACCCCCTCCCGGGCATGAGCGTTGAAGCCACCAACGACATGTACTCAGGGGTAGGGAGGCAGGCCCATGGCGTCTCTGGCGTGGTTGCTGATTCCGCTGTTCGCCGCGATCGGTGCGGGCATATGGGGCAGCTGGGCGGCACGCGACCGCACGCAAGGCGACATATCCGAGCTCGCGGGCTACGCGCGGTTCCGCGAGGCCATGGGCAGTGCCGAACAGGCCAAGGCGAGGGCACAGGCGCACTCCGGCTCCGACGCCGTCTGAGAATCCCCTGAGAGTTCCGCGTACGGCCCCCGTACGGACCGGCCCCAGCGGCCGCCCGACAGGGCGGTCCCGTACTGTCGGATCCATGCCACGCCGCACTGCGACGATGCTCGCTTCCACCCTCGTGCTGTTCGCGCTGCTCTGCGCGGGAGTGTTCATCAAGGTCCCGTACTCCGAGATGAGCCCCGGTCCCACGGTGAACACGCTCGGCGACTCGCACGGCGAGCCCGTCCTCAACATCTCGGGGCGCAAGACCTACCCCACCAGCGGTCACCTCAACATGACGACGGTCCGCGTCACCGGCGCGGACTACGACATGAACCTGCTGGAAGCGGTGTACGGGTGGCTGTCCGACGACAACATCGTCGTGCCGCACGAGAACCTCTACCCGGACGGCAAGACGGAGGAGCAGTCCTCCCAGGAGAACGCCGAGGAGTTCAGCCAGTCGCAGCAGAGCGCCAAGGTGGCCGCCCTGAAGCAGCTCGGCATCCCGGTCTCCGCCCGCGTCATCGTCGCCTCCGTGGTCAAGGCGAGCCCCTCGGAGGGCAAACTGCACGCCGGTGACGTCATCAAGGCGGTGGACGGCGCCCCCGTCACCGCCCCCGAGGACGTGGCGAAGCTCGTCACCAAGCACAAGCCCGGTGAGCCGGTCGAGTTCACCATCGTGCCCGCCGACGAGGCGGCCGAGGCGGCGAAGGCGAACCGCGAGCCCACCGGCTCCACCAAGGTCACCATCACGGCGGGCAAGGCGGAGGACGACGGCCACGCCATCGTCGGCATCCGGGCCGGGACCGACCACACCTTCCCGTTCACGATCGACATCAAGCTCGCCGATGTCGGCGGCCCCAGCGCCGGCCTGATGTTCGCCCTCGGGATCGTGGACAAGCTCACCCCGGAGGACCTGACCGGCGGCAAGTTCGTCGCGGGCACCGGCACCATCGACGACACGGGCAAGGTCGGCCCCATCGGCGGCATCCAGATGAAGACCATCGGCGCCCGCCAGGCCGGCGCCCGGTACTTCCTGACGCCCGCCGACAACTGCGCGGCCGCGTCCGTCCACGTGCCCGACGGGCTGACCCTGGTGAAGGTCTCCACCATCGAGGACGCCACGAAGTCGCTGGAGAAGATCAGCAAGGGGGACACGGCCGGGCTGCCGCAGTGCAGCGCCAAGCCCTGACCCGGCCCCCCGCCCCCGCTCCCCACGGATCCCCGCGCGGCCCGACGGCTACGAGAAGGTCGCCGCCAGCGCCTCCGCCAGCCCGGGCACCAGGCCCCCGCCGGTGAGCACCTCGGTGGAGGAGTCCTTCTCGCGCAGCCGTACGGCCGACTCCCGCGATCCGTCGCGCAGCACGGCCACGGTCAGCCGGACCTCCTGCCGCTCCGGGTGTCCGGCGACCCACTTCGCCAGCTGCTTGTCGCTCAGCCCCTCCGGTACGGAGGCCTCCGCGGACGGAGGCAGCATCAGCCGCTCCACCGTCAGCGCGCAGCCGACGACGGCGTCGGGCCAGGCGATGGTGCCGAGGAACTTGTCGAGGGGGGTCCCGGCCGGGACCTCGTCCTGCTCGATCGGGGTGAGGGAGGACTTTCCGGCGTCGTCCTGGTCGAGGCCGAGCTGGCTCGCCAGCCGCGGCTCCTGCTTCTTGAGCCGGGCTGTGTCGACGAGGGCGAACAGCCGGGCGGGCTTGTCCCAGCCGAGGCCGGCCGCGTACTCGTCGATCTCGAGACAGGCACGGGTCAGCGGGCTGGCCGCCATCGGCGTGCCGGGGGAAGGCGAAAGGTTGGACATGGACAACATCCTGCCTCCTTTCCACCGGATACCGGGAACTGACTAAAGCCTCAGTAAGTTCCATGAGTGGGCTCTACGATCGGGGGCCCCGTTGAATACCAGACCCTCCCCCGGACTCCGTCCGGGGGGACCCCAGACTTTCAGAGGTGCGCACCTTGGCTTTCCAGATGCCGGACCGCGGCGGAGGCCCTTCGGGGCCACGGATGAGAGTCGGCCGCCCGTCCAGGCGAGCCCGCACTCTCCTCATGACCTTGGGCGTGCTGGCTGTCCTGGTCATGCTTTTCATCATGTTCGCGGGCTTCTGGACGGACTGGCTCTGGTTCCGCTCCGTGAAGTACTCCACCGTCTTCACCACCACCCTGTGGACCAAGATCGGCCTCTTCGCCGTCTTCGGCCTGCTGATGGCGGGTGCCGTCGGGTTCAACATCTGGCTGGCGCACCGGCTGCGGCCGCCGCTCAGCGCGATGTCGATGGAGCAGCAGAGCCTCGACCGGTACCGGATGAGCGTCGCCCCGTACAAGAAGTGGCTGCTGCTGGGCATCGCCGTACTGGTGGGCCTGATCGCGGGCGCCTCGGCGGCCGGCCAGTGGAAGACCTGGCTGATGTTCGTGAACGGGGTGCCCTTCGGCCAGAAGGACCCCGAGTTCCACCTGGACGTGTCGTTCTACACGTTCGACCTGCCCTGGTACCGCTTCCTGCTCGGCTTCGGCTTCGCCGCGGTCGTGCTGTCGGTGATCGCCGCGGCCGTCGTGCACTACCTGTACGGCGGACTGCGCGTGACCAGCCCGGGGGCCCGGGCCACCGCCGCGGCGACCGGCCACCTGTCGGTGCTGCTCGGCCTCTTCGTGACGCTCAAGGCGATCGCGTACTGGCTCGACCGGTACGGCCTCGCCGTGAAGTCCAGTGACTTCAAGGCCGCGGACAACTGGACCGGTCTGCGCTACGTCGACGCGAACGCGTACCTCCCGGCGAAGACGATCCTCGTCGCCATCGCCGCGATCTGCGCCGTGCTGTTCTTCGCGACGCTGTGGCGCCGCACCTGGCAGCTGCCCGTCATCGGCTTCGGCCTGATGGTGCTCTCGGCGATCCTGATCGGCGGGCTGTACCCGGCGATCGTGCAGAAGTTCCAGGTCCAGCCGAACGAGCAGGCCAAGGAATCGCCGTACGTCCAGAAGAACATCAAGGCGACGCGCGACGCCTACGGGATCGCCGGCTCCGAAGTCAAGGACTACCCGGGCGTCCCGGCCGCGGGCACGGACAAGAACCAGCTGCGCAAGGCGGCCGACACGACCGCCAGCGTCCGCCTGCTCGACCCGAACATCGTCTCCCCGGCGTTCCAGCAGCTCCAGCAGGTCAAGGGCTACTACGCCTTCCCGTCCACGCTCGCCGTGGACCGGTACAGCGGCCAGGACACCGTCATCGGGCTGCGCGAGCTGAACATCGCGGGCATCCCGAAGAACAACTGGATCAACGACCACTTCAAGTACACGCACGGCTACGGCGTGGTCGCGGCCAAGGGCACCACCGTCGGTGACCAGGGCGCTCCCGACTTCACCCAGTCCGACCTGCCCTCCAAGGGGATGTTCGGCACGGACTTCGAGCAGCGCATCTACTACGGCGAGCAGACGAAGCAGTACTCGATCGTCGGCGGGCCGCAGAAGGAGCTCGACTACTCGGACGACAAGGGCGAGAAGGAGACGAGCTACACCGGGAAGTCCGGCGTCAGCCTCGACAACCCGATCAACCGGGCGGCGTACGCGCTGACCTTCAGCGAGCCGCAGATCCTGTACTCGGGGGCCATCGGCGAGGGCTCGCGGATCCTGTACAACCGCACGCCCAAGGAGCGCGTCGAGGCCGTCGCCCCGTGGCTGACCATCGACGGCGCCCCGTACCCGGCGGTCGTCGACGGCAAGGTCAAGTGGATCGTCGACGCGTACACGACCACCAACGGCTACCCGTACGCCTCGCGCACCACCCTGGGCCAGAGCACCGCGGACTCGCTGACCAACAGCCAGCGCGCGGTGGTGGCGCAGGAGAACCAGGTCAACTACATCCGGAACTCGGTGAAGGCCACCGTCGACGCGTACGACGGCACGGTCGACCTGTACCAGTGGGACACCCAGGACCCGGTCCTGAAGACCTGGATGAAGGCGTTCCCGGGCACGGTGAAGCCCAAGAGCGACATCTCCAAGCCGCTCATGGACCACCTGCGCTACCCGCAGGACCTGTTCAAGGTCCAGCGCGAGCTGCTGACCCGCTACCACGTCACCGACCCGCAGACCTTCCTCAGCGGCAGTGAGGCCTGGGCCGTCCCCGACGACCCGACGACCAAGGCCGGCACGGCGGTTCCGCCGTATTACCTGTCGATGAAGCTGCCGGGCCAGACGGAGAAGGACCAGGTCTTCTCGCTCACCACGACGTTCACGCCGAACGAGCGGGACAACCTGAGCGCCTTCATGTCGGTCAACGCCGATCCGGGCACCCCGGACTACGGCAAGATCAGCGTCCTGAAGCTGCCGACCAGCAAGCCGGTCGACGGCCCCAAGCAGGTCCAGAGCAAGTTCCAGTCCGAACCGAAGATCGCCGAGTCGATCCGCCTGCTGCGCGGTGGAGACTCGGAGGTCGAGTACGGAAACCTGCTCACGGTCCCGCTCGACGGCGGAATGCTCTACGTGGAGCCGGTGTACGTGCGCAGTTCGGGGCTGAAGTACCCGCTGCTGCGCAAGGTGCTGGTGACCTACGGCGGGCAGACGGCCTTCGAGGACACGCTGGAGAAGGCGCTGAACGTGGTCTTCGGGGCCGAGGCCCCGACCACGCCCGTGCCGCCGGTCCAGCCCCCTGGCGACGGCTCCGTGACGCCGCCGACCGCGGCGGACCCGACGGTGAAGGCGGCGCTCGCCGACGCCCAGCGGGCCATCGAGGAGGCCGAGAAGGCCAGGCAGGCCGGCGACTGGGCGGCCTTCGGCAAGGCGCAGGAGGACATCAAGGCGGCGCTGAAGCGGGCGATCGACGCGGAGGCGAAGCTGACGGCTCCCAGCCCGGGAGGCTGACCGCCGGCCGGTCATGGCTCCGTCCCGCGTCGTGATACTGTGGTTTCACCGACGCGGGGTGGAGCAGCTCGGTAGCTCGCTGGGCTCATAACCCAGAGGTCGCAGGTTCAAATCCTGTCCCCGCTACTGAAAACGAAGGCCCGGATCCCTTGGGATCCGGGCCTTCGTCATGTCCGGGGCGGACACGCGGTAGCTGAGACGGGTGAGTTGGGGCGGGAGCGTGTTTGACTTGGCTCTCTATGGGCATGTCGACAAAACGCTGTAGTGACCTCACTGGCTGCGACATACCAGGTGTACGCGGGTAGCAGGTGATGCGACGATGGGATTTATGGGGGACAGGTCAACTCTGCTGGAGACAGGGCGGTTTGCGAGGGCGGATGCCGAGCCGGGTACGGGAGCCGGTGACCCGGCTCCCGTTGTCAACGCGCAGACCGCGCTGAACGATGCGGACTTCTTGGACAAGCACAGCGCGGAGGAGATGTTCGCCGAGACCGACACGGCGAGCGACGCCGAGCTGGAGGCCCGCCACCGGGTGGCCGCCGACAAGGGCGACCCCGGTGCCATGAGCGTGCTCGGTGCGCTGCTGCTGCGCCGCGGCGACCTCGACGGCGCCGAGCCGTACCTGCGCGGTGCCACGGGGGAAGGGGACCGCGCCGCCGCGAACAACCTGGGCGTACTGCTGCACCAGCGGGGCTACCCGGAGGAGGCGGCCGGCTGGTGGCGGGTGGCCGCCGTGGCCGGATCCGCTCCGGCCGCGCACGCCCTGGGCCGCCACTTCCGTGAGCGCGGGGACGAGCCGGCCGCCGAGTACTGGCTGCGCCAGGCGGCGGAATCCGGCCATGCGCTGGGGGCGTACGGCCTGGCCGACCTCCTGGAGCACCGCGGCGACAAGGGCGTGGAGCGCTGGTTCCGCGCCGCGGCGGAGCAGGGGCACCGCGAAGCCGCGTACCGGCTGGCCCGGCACCTGCGCAAGGGCGACCCCGCCGAGGCCGAGCAGTGGTACCGGCAGGCCGCCGCGCGCGGGCACCGCCGCGCCGCGCTGCACCTGGGCGCGCTGCTGGAGGCGCGCGGCGAGCTCAAGGAGGCCGGGCGCTGGTACCTGACCTCCGCCAAGCAGGGCGAGGCCCGGGCGGCCTGCGCCCTGGGCTTCCTGCTGCGCGACGCCGGGGACGAGGACAGCGCCGCCGCGTGGTGGCACCGCGCCGCCCAGGACGGCGACGGCAACGCCGCCAACGCACTCGGCGCGCTGCACGCCGCCCGCGGCGAGACCCAGACCGCGGAGCGCTGGTACCGCAGCGCCATGGACGCGGGCGACCAGAACGGGGCGTACAACCTTGCTTTGCTGTGCGTCGCACAGGACCGGACCGCGCAGGCCGAGCAGTGGTACCGGCGGGCGGCCTACGCCGGCCACCGGGAGGCGGCCAACGCGCTCGCCATCCTGCTGCTCCAGGGCGGGGACGCGGCGGGCGCGGAGCCGTGGTTCTCGAAGGCGGCCGAGGCGGGCAGCGTGGACGCCGCCTTCAACCTCGGCATCCTGTTCGCCAGCCGCGACGAGGACCGCACGGCGCTGAAGTGGTACGAGCGGGCGGCGTCGGCGGGCCACACCGACGCCGCGCTCCAGGTCGGCATCGCGCTCGTGCGCGACGGCGAGGAGCGGGCCGCCGAGCGGCACCTGCGGTGCGCGGCGGGCGGCGGCAGCGCGGAGGCGGCCTTCCGGCTGGCCGCGCTGCTGGAGTCGCTGGCCCCGCCGCCGGAGCCGGTGGCGCTGGGCGAGCCGGTGGGCGGTGCGCCGCGGACCGAGAGCGAGGAGTGGTACGAGCGGGCCGCCGAGCTGGGGCACCGCCGGGCCCAGGTGCGCGTCGGCATGCTCGCCGCGGCCCGGGGCGACCTGGCGGCCGCCGCGCGCTGGTACCGGGAGGCGGCCGAGGCCGGGTCCCGCAACGGCGCCTTCAACCTCGGGCTGCTGCTGGCCCGCGAGGGGAGCGAGCCGGAGGCCGCCCTGTGGTGGACCCGGGCCGCGGTGGCGGGGCACGGCCGCGCCGCCCTGCGGCTGGGCCTGCTCGCGGCGCGTCACGGGGACCTGGCCGAGGGGCAGAAGTGGTGCGTCCGCGCCATGGAGCTGGGCCCGGCGGAGGTCTCGGAGCGTGCGGCGCGGCTCCGCGACGCCCTGGCCGAGGAGCTCTCGGCCTGATCCCGGGCCGGGTCCGCCGGGGGCCGCCGGGACGGCGCCCCGGCAGGGTCGGTTAACCGATTTGCATCTGTCGTGTTGCCTCACGTAAAGTCGTGTTTACCGACGCGGGGTGGAGCAGCTCGGTAGCTCGCTGGGCTCATAACCCAGAGGTCGCAGGTTCAAATCCTGTCCCCGCTACTGAAGGCTCAGGGCCCGGATCCAATGGATCCGGGCCCTGAGTCGTTTTCACACGTGAAGCGGTGAGCAGCAAGGAGGGCCCGGATCCCCTGGGGATCCGGGCCCTCCTGGTGTCCGGGGTCAGGCCGCGGCGCAGTTCGGGCACACCCCGCGGTACGTCACCTCGACCGCCGACACCACGAATCCGAAGCGCTCGGTGTCGGGCAGGTCGGCCAGCGGGTTGCCCGCCGGGTGGACGTCGCGGATCGCGCCGCACTGGGCGCACACCAGGTGCTGGTGGGGTCGGTGGGCGTTCGGGTCGTACCGCTTGGCGCGGCGGTCCGTGGCGACCTCCAGCACCTCGCCGAGGCTCACGAGCTCGCCGAGCGTGTTGTAGACCGTCGCCCGGGAGATCTCCGGCAGTTTCGCCACGGCGCGCGCGTGCACCTCGTCGGCCGTCAGGTGAACGTGGTCACCGTCGAGCACCTCGGCCACGACGCGCCGCTGTGCGGTCATGCGCCATCCGCGTCCGCGAAGTCGTTCCAGCAGGTCACTCATGGACGCCAGCCTAACAGTGAGGGGATTCGGTGTAACTCCCGAACCAGTGCGGACTTGGATGCTTACTTGACTTAGACATTGTCCATTGTAGGATCGAGTACGGCAAGCATCGAGGACAGGACACGCAGGAATGACGCAGGAGGCGCACGTGACGCAGGGACCGCTCACCACGGAGGCCGGGGCTCCGGTCGCCGACAACCAGAACAGCGAGACCGCAGGCGTCGGCGGCCCCGTGCTCGTCCAGGACCAGCTGCTGCTCGAGAAGCTCGCGCACTTCAACCGCGAGCGCATCCCGGAGCGGGTGGTGCACGCCCGCGGCGCCGGCGCGTACGGCACCTTCACGCTGACCCGCGACGTCTCGCAGTGGACCCGCGCGGCGTTCCTCTCCGAGGTCGGCAAGGAGACCGAGACCTTCCTGCGCTTCTCCACCGTCGCGGGCAACCTCGGCAGTGCCGACGCCGTGCGCGACCCCCGCGGCTGGGCGCTGAAGTTCTACACCGAAGAGGGCAACTACGACCTCGTCGGCAACAACACCCCGGTGTTCTTCATCAAGGACGCGATCAAGTTCCCGGACTTCATCCACACCCAGAAGCGCGACCCGTACACGGGCTCGCAGGAGGCGGACAACGTCTGGGACTTCTGGGGGCTGTCGCCCGAGTCCACGCACCAGGTGACCTGGCTGTTCGGCGACCGCGGCATCCCGGCGTCCTACCGCCACATGAACGGCTACGGCTCGCACACGTTCCAGTGGAACAACGAGGCCGGCGAGGTCTTCTGGGTCAAGTACCACTTCAAGACCGACCAGGGCATCGAGAACCTCACCCAGGCCGAGGCCAACCGGCTCGCCGGCGAGGACCCGGACTCGCACCAGCGCGACCTGCGCGAGGCCATCGAGCGCGGCGACTTCCCGACCTGGACCGTGCAGGTCCAGATCATGCCGGCGGCCGACGCGGCGACGTACCGCTTCAACCCGTTCGACCTCACCAAGGTGTGGCCGCACGAGGACTACCCGCCGGTCGAGATCGGCAGGCTGGAGCTCAACCGCAATCCGGAGAACGTCTTCGCCGAGGTCGAGCAGAGCATCTTCAGCCCCGCCCACTTCGTCCCCGGCATCGGTCCCTCCCCGGACAAGATGCTCCAGGGCCGCCTCTTCGGCTACGGCGACGCGCACCGCTACCGCGTCGGCATCAACGCCGATCACCTGCCGGTGAACCGCCCGCACGCCACCGAGGCGCGCACCAACTCCCGCGACGGTCACCTGTACGACGGCCGCCACAAGGGTGCGAAGAACTACGAGCCGAACAGCTTCGGCGGCCCGCACCAGACGGACCGCCCGCTGTGGCAGCCGGTCGCGGTGACCGGCGGCACGGGCGGCCACCCGGCGGCCGTGCACAGCGAGGACGACGACTTCGTCCAGGCGGGGAACCTCTACCGCCTGTACTCGGAGGACGAGAAGTCCCGTCTGATCGAGAACCTGGCGGGCTTCATCGCCAAGGTCTCCCGTGACGACATCGTCGAGCGCGCGATCGGCAACTTCCGCCGGGCGGACGGCGACTTCGGCAAGCGGCTCGACGCCGCGGTCCAGGCCCTCCGCGGCTGACGCGGACCGCTTGCCGTAGCAGGGCGACGGGCCGGAACCCACGGGTTCCGGCCCGTCGCCGCGTCATGCCGCGACGGTGCGCCGCGCCGGCACCCAGCAGCGGATGACGTCGCGCACGGAGACGATGCCCACCGGGCCGCCGTGCTCCAGGACGATCAGATGCCGGAATCCGCCGTGGGCCATGGCCTCGGCGGCTTCCTGCAGCGTGGCTTCCGGGGTGCAGAACACCACGTTGTTGGTGGTGTGCGCCCCCACGGTCTCGCGGTCGGGATCGTGGCCCGCGCCGATCGAGTTGAGGATGTCGCGCTCGGTCAGGATGCCGATTCCGCTGTGGTCGGGATCGAGTACGACGGCTGCGCCGACGCGCCGCCCCGACATCAGGCAGGCCGCCTGGCGCAGGGTGTGCGCGGGTCCGAGGGTGAGGATCACGGTGCTCATTGCGTCACGGACGAGCATGAAGAGAGCCACCTCCTGGGTGAGTCCCTCCGCTTGGGTGTGGTGCGCCCGCAGGATCCTAGAGAAAGGATTCACAAGCGCACAAGCGGAGGATTCTCAGATTCCCACGGACACGCACCGTCAACAAGGGGGCACGCAAAGGGACATGCGGCGAGGCGCGCGACAGGACATGCGAGGCGCGCCCGGGGCGCGCTCAGCCGCGCGGGCGCAGCAGCTCCAGCATCTCCTCGTGGAGCAGCCCGTTCGAGGCCGCCGCGTTCCCGCCGTGCACCCCGTCCACCCCGTCCAGGCTGGTGAACCGGCCGCCCGCCTCCTGGACCACGACCGCGATGGCCGCCATGTCCCACAGGTTCAGCTCCGGCTCGGCGCACAGGTCCAGCGAGCCCTCCGCAACCATCATGTACGGCCAGAAGTCCCCGTAGCCGCGGGTGCGCCAGCAGGCGCGGGTCAGGTCCAGGAAGCCGGCCAGGCGCCCCTGCTCCTCCCAGCCGCTCAGCGAGGAGTACGCGAACGAGGCGTCGCCCAGCGAGCCCACCTTCGAGACGCCGACCGGCGCGGTCTCGCCGAGCGCGCCGCCCGCGAAGGCGCCGCCGCCGCGCACCGCCCACCAGCGCCGGCCCAGCGCGGGCGCCGACACCACGCCCACCACGGGCCGGAAGACACCGTCCTCGCCCTCGGCCATCAGGGAGATCAGGGTCGCCCAGACCGGGACCCCGCGCACGTAGTTCTTCGTACCGTCGATCGGGTCCACGACCCAGCGCCGCGGGCCGTCGCCCTTGAGTCCGTACTCCTCGCCGAGGATCGCGTCCCCGGGGCGCGCGGCCTCGATGCCGGCCCGGATGATCTCCTCGGCCGCCCGGTCCGCCTCGCTCACCGGGGTCATGTCCGGCTTCGTCTCGACCTGGAGGTCGAGGGCACGGAAACGCTCCATCGTCGCGGCGTCCGCCGCGTCGGCGAGTTCGAGGGCAAGGCGCAGGTCATCGTCATACTCGGACATGGCCGAACAGTATCGCGGCCGGTGGCGCGGCAGGGACGCGCCCTTGACAGGATCTGTCGACCCGTCAACTCTGGCCGGGGAGCCCAGCGGGAACGGCCCAGTGGGAGGCGACGATGCCGGCAGCCCGGGAGACCTTGCTGGAGGCGGCGGGAGCGGCGCTCTCGGCACGCCCCTGGCCGGCCGTGCGGATGGTCGACGTGGCGGCAGCGGCCGGGGTGTCCCGGCAGACCCTGTACAACGAGTTCGGTGGCAAGGGGGGCCTGGGCCGCGCCCTGATCCGGCGCGAGGGCGAGTGGTACCTCGACGGGGTCGAGCGGGCCCTGTCCACCCCCGCCCCGACCTCCCAGCGGCTCGCCGCGGTCGCGGAGTGGACCGTACGGGCGGCCCGCGCCCATCCCCTCGTACGGGCCCTGCTCACCGGGTTCTGGGAGCCCGGTCTGCCCGCCGCGGGCCGCACGCCCGGGCCCGGCGAGCTGGCCCGGGCCGTCCGGGACCGGGCGGCCGCCGCGCTCGTGCCCGCCCAGGACGTGCAGAGGTGCGAGCTCGCCGTGCGGCTCGCGCTGTCCTACGTGGTGGCCCCGGGGGAGGAGCCGGGGGCGGGGGAGCTGCTGCGGCTGCTCAGTGCGCAGAACCGGACAGCTGGAGCCCGATGACCCCGAGGATCACCAGTGAGATCGAGACGAGCTTGAGGGTGGAGACCAGGTCGCCCAGGAAGACCATGCCGTAGATCGCCGTCCCGGCGGCGCCGATCCCGGTCCACACCGCGTACGCCGGACCCACGTCCAGCTTCTTCAGGGCCAGGGTGAGCAGGCCGAAGCTGCCGAGGGCGAAGCAGGCGAAGGCGACGGTCGGCCACAGCCGGGTGAAGCCGTGGGACAGCTTCAGGCAGACGGCGAAGCCGGTTTCCAGGATTCCCGCAACCACGACGAGCAGCCACGCCATGTCGAATGCCTCCCCGCGTCACGTGAGTTCTCGCCACTTGGTGCGATTATGCATTTATCCAGACACGATCTTCGGCAAACCCGACGACGCGTCAGTCTCCCTCGCGGCGCTCCCGCGTCTCCAGCAGCCGCCGCAGCGAATACAGCCGCGCCGGGTCCGCGTGACCGTCCTCCACCCACTTGTCGAGCGCGCAGTCCGGTTCGTCGTGGCTGCACGCGCGCGGGCACTCCTCGGTGCCCCGCACCAGGTCCGGGAAGGCCAGGATCACCCGGGACGGATCCACGTGGTGCAGGCCGAAGGAGCGCACGCCCGGGGTGTCGATGACCCAGCCGTCGCCGCCCGGCAGCGGCAGCGCGAGCGCCGAGGTGGTGGTGTGCCGGCCGCGTCCGGTGACCGCGTTGACGTGCCCGGTGGCGCGCTTGCGGTCCTCGGCGACCAGCGAGTTGACCAGGGTGGTCTTGCCGACGCCCGAATGGCCGACGAACGCCGTGATCCGGCCGTGGAGCCGCTCGCGGACCCGGTCGGCCGCGTCCCCCGTCGCGAGTTCCTCGCGGTTGGTCACCACGTAGTTCACGCCGAGCGTCGAGTAGATCTCCAGGATCTTGTCGGCGGAGGTCAGGTCGGACTTGGTGAGCACCAGCAGCGGTTCCAGACCGGCGTCGTACGCCGCCACCAGGCAGCGGTCGATCATCCTGGGCCGCGGCTCCGGGTCGGCCAGGGCCGTCACGATCGCCAGCTGGTCGGCATTGGCGACGACCACCCGCTCGAACGGGTCGTCGTCGTCGGCGGTGCGCCGCAGGACGGACTTGCGCTCCTCGATCCGCACGATCCGGGCGAGGGTGTCCTTCTTGCCGGACAGGTCACCGACGATCCAGACCCGGTCCCCGACCACCGCCGCCTTGCGGCCCAGCTCCCGGGACTTCATCGCGTGCACCGTGCGGTCCCCGACCAGGCAGGTGAGCCGGCCGCGGTCGACGGTCAGGACGAAGCCCTCCGAGGCGTCCTCGTGCTTGGGCCGGATGTTCGTCCGCGGCCGGTTGCCCTTGGGGTTGGGCCGCTGGCGGATGTCGTCCTCATCGGTGTGCTTGCCGTACCTGCGCATGACGCGGCCCTACGCTCCCGCTCCCGACGCGGAATCCCCTGAGAGCATGTCCGCCCACATCTTCGGGAAGTCCGGCAGGGTCTTCGCGGTCGTCGCCACGTTCTCGATCATCACGCCCTCCACCGCCAGGCCGATCACCGCGCCCGCGGTGGCCATCCGGTGGTCGTCGTACGTGTGGAAGGTGCCGCCGTGCAGCGGGCGCGGCCGGATGCGCAGGCCGTCCGCCGTCTCGGTGACGTCGCCGCCGAGCGCGTTGATCTCCTTGGTCAGCGCGGCCAGCCGGTCCGTCTCGTGCAGGCGAAGGTGCTGCACCCCGCGCAGGACCGACTCCGAGTCGGCCAGCGCCGCCACCGCCGCGATCCCGGGGGTGAGCTCGCCGACCTCGCCCAGGTCCACGTCGATGCCGTGGATCTTGCCGGTGCCGGTGAAGACCAGGCCCGCGTCGGTCAGCTCGCAGGAGCCGCCCATCTCCGTGAAGATCCGGCGCAGCGCGTCACCGGGCTGCGTGGTGCGGCGCGGCCAGTCCGGAACGGTGACCGTGCCGCCGGTGATCAGCGCCGCGGCCAGGAAGGGCTGGGCGTTGGACAGGTCGGGCTCGACCACCAGGTCGCGGCCGAGCACCGCGCCGGGGGCCACCCGCCACACGTTCTTCTCGCCGCCCGCCTCGGGGGTGTCGACCTGGGCGCCCGCCGCGCGCAGCATCTCCACCGTCATCCGGATGTGCGGCATCGACGGCAGGTTGGTGCCCACGTGCCGCACCTCGACGCCCTGGTTGAAACGCGGGGCGGAGAGCAGCAGCGCGGAGACGAACTGAGAGGAGTTGGTGGCGTCGATCTCCACGACGCCGCCCTCCAGGGCCCCGCCGCCCTGCACGGTCAGCGGCAGCGCGCCCCGGCCGTCGTCGTCGATGCGGGCGCCGAGGGTGCGCAGGGCGTCGATGACCTGGCCCAGCGGACGCTCGTAGGAGCGCGGGTCGCCGTCGAAGCGGATGTCGCCGTCGGCGAGGGTCGCGACGGGCGGCAGGAAGCGCATGACCGTGCCCGCGTTGCCGACGTCCACGGTGGCCGGACCGTGCAGGGCTGCCGGGATGACCCGCCACGCCTCGCCGCCCACCGCACCGTTGGCGGACCCGGCGGAACTGGAGGAGACGGTCTCCTCGATGCCCACGCCCATCGCGCGCAGGGCGTCCGCCATCAGCTGGGAGTCGCGCGAGCGCAGCGGCCAGCGCACCCAGCCCGGCTCGGCGGCGAGCGCGGCGAGCACGAGGGCGCGGTTGGTGACCGACTTGGAACCCGGCACGGTGACGGTGGCGCGGACGGCTGCGTCGGCGGTCGGGGCGGGCCAGAGGGCGGGGAGCGCGGGGGTCTCGGTCATGGCCCCCACTTTAGTGGCTCCGCCCGGCCCCGGATCTTGATCGCTGGGCCGTCTCAGAGGTCGAGAAGCCAGCGGCCGCCGCCCACCAGGGAGCACAGCGCGACGACGTGGAACAGGAGCAGCCACACCACCGGGTGTACGTGGGTGAGCCGCCCGAGCTGGTCGGCGTCCGAATCGGGCGCTCCGCCGTGCCGGCGCTTGGCGCCGAGCTCGAAGACCGGCCGGACGCCGCCGAGCAGGAGGAACCACACCACCGCGTACGCGAACACGGCCTGCACCTCGGCGGGGGCCAGCCAGGACACCAGCAGGAAGGTCCCGCCGGTCACCACGACCGTCAGCGCCCCGTAGGCGTTGCGGATCATCACCAGCATCGCCACCAGCAGGGCGGTGGCCACCCACAGCAGCAGCGTGATCCGGTGCGCGGACAGCAGGGCCGCCCCGCCGAGCCCCAGCAGAGAGGGCGCGGTGTACCCGGCGGCGGCGGTCAGGATCATGCCCAGCCCGGTCGGCTTGCCCCGGCTGACGGTGACCCCGCTGGTGTCGGAGTGCAGCCGTATCCCGTCCAGCCGCCGCCCGGTCAGCAGCGCCAGCAGGCCGTGGCCGCCCTCGTGCGCGATGGTGACCGCGTTGCGCGACAGCCGCCACAGCGGGCGCGGGCCCACGGCGGCCAGGGCGACCAGGCCGGTCGCGATCACCAGCCACAGGTCGGGCGCGGTCTGTATGCCCGTGAGCCGGTCCCACAGGCCGGCCGTGCTGCTGCTGTCCATGAAGTGGCGGACTCCTTGCGGTGGGGTGCTGGTGCCATGGCAGTGTGGCAGGCATGTGCGGACGGTTTGCAGCGAGTCGTAGGCCCGAGGACCTGGTGGAGGCCTTCGGCATCGAGAAATGGGAGCCGGAGGAGACCCTGGCCCCCGACTTCAACGTGGCACCCACGAAGCAGGTCCACGTCGTCCTCGACCGTCCCCTGAAAGACGCGTCCGACCCCCGTCCGGTTCGCCAGCTGCGCACGCTGAAATGGGGTCTCGTGCCCTCCTGGGCCCAGAACCCCGACGGCGCCGCCCGGATGATCAACGCCCGCTCGGAGACCCTCGCCGAGAAGCCCTCCTTCCGCCGCCCCTTCGCGCAGCGCCGCTGCATCGTCCCCGCCGACGGCTACTACGAGTGGGTCACCGCCCACGACGAACGGCAGCTGGAGGTGGAGGGGAAGAAGAAGCGGGCCCGCAAGCAGCCCTACTTCGTGCTCCCCGCCGACGGCTCCGTCTTCGCCATGGCCGGCATATACGAGTTCTGGCGCGACCGGACCCTGCCCGACGAGCACCCCCTCGCCTGGTGGGTCACCTGCTCGGTGATCACCGCCGAGGCCGAGACCGGGCCGCTGGGGCAGGCACCCGCCGAGGGGCCGCGCTCGCTGTCCGACATCCACCCCCGGATGCCGCTCATGCTGCCCCCCGACCGCTGGGACGCCTGGCTGGACCCCGCGGACACCGACACCGAGGGCTCGCTGCGCGAGCTCCTGGCCCCGCCGCCGGGCGGCCTGATGCGGGCCTACCCGGTGTCCACCGCCGTCAGCAACGTGCGCAACAACGCGCCGGAGCTGCTGGCGGAACTGGCCGCGCCGGAGGAGGGCACCCTCTTCTGACCCGGGCAGGATGGGGCGCATGAGCACCCGTACCCAGAGCGTCGACACCCCGGCGGGCGAGGCCCGCATCACCTGGCACACCGCCCGCGGAGCCAGGCTCGTGCTCGCCGTGAGCCACGGGGCCGGCGGCGGGATCGAGGCCCGGGACCTCCAGGCGCTGGCCGCCGCCCTGCCGGCGCACCGGATCACCGTGGCGCTGGTCGAACAGCCCTGGCGGGTCGCCGGGAAGAAGGTCGCCGCAGCGCCCAAGGTGCTCGACGAGGGATGGCGCGGGCTGTGGCCGGCCCTCGCGAAACCCGGACCGCCCGTGGTCGCCGGCGGCCGCAGCGCCGGGGCCCGGGTGGCCTGCCGCACCGCGGCGGAGCTCGGCGCGGCCGGGGCGCTGGCGCTGGCGTTCCCGCTGCACCCGCCCGGCCGGCCCGAGAAGTCCCGGGCCGAGGAGCTGCTGGGCGCCGGACGGCCCGCGCTGGTGGTCCAGGGCGGCCGCGACCCCTTCGGGCGGCCGGAGGAGTTCCCGCAGGGCGGCACGTACACGCTGGTGGAGGTTCCGCACGGGGACCACGGCTTCGCCGTGCCCAAGAAGGCGGACGTCACCCAGGAGGCGGCCCTCGCCCTGATCACCGCGTCGGTGGCCGAATGGCTCACCGCGCTCGAGGTCTGATCCGGATCCGGCGGACCGGGGAGTGATCCCGCTCACCCTCCCGCATCCGCCCTGCGACGGGGCCGAAAGCCGCGCCCGGCCCGGGGAATGCGGGGCCCGCAGCGTCTGTTGTGGCGGATGTCGGTACGTACGGGAACTTGTCGGAGGAGAGGGAGCGCATGACCCAGGTCATCAGTCAGAACCGTCGGCAGGCCGCTGACCTGGACTGGACGGTTCTCCCCGGCCCCAAGCGCAGCACGCTTCGGGCGGCGGGGGGCCGGGATGGTCGACTATTCTCCGATTCGAGCGGCTCCGCTCTCGAAGCCGCCACGCAGTCGGAGGAGGTGGGTCCTGTCGCTGGGACCGACGAAGGCCACGCGGAGGAGACGACCCCGGAGCGCAACGCGCGCTTCGAGCGGGACGCCCTCGGCTACCTCGACCAGATGTACTCGGCCGCACTGCGCATGACGCGCAATCCGGCCGACGCCGAGGACCTGGTCCAGGAGACGTACGCGAAGGCATACGCGTCGTTCCACCAGTTCCGCGAGGGCACCAACCTCAAGGCGTGGCTGTACCGCATTCTGACCAACACCTTCATCAACTCCTACCGCAAGAAGCAGCGCGAACCCCAGCGCAGCGCCGCGGAGGAGATCGAGGACTGGCAGCTCGCGCGCGCCGAATCGCACATGTCGACCGGGCTGCGCTCCGCCGAGTCGCAGGCGCTCGACCACCTGCCCGATTCGGATGTGAAGGAAGCGCTCCAGGCCATTCCGGAGGAGTTCCGCATCGCGGTCTACCTTGCCGACGTAGAGGGCTTTGCGTACAAGGAGATCGCCGACATCATGGGTACACCCATCGGTACGGTCATGTCGCGACTGCACCGTGGCCGCCGTCAACTCCGCGGAATGCTGGAGGACTATGCCCGTGAGCGCGGGCTGGTCCCCGCGGGCGCGGGAGAGTCGAACGACCGGAAAGGCTCGGGCTCATGATTTGCGGAGAGCCGCACGAGACGGAGTGTTCTGAGGTCCTGGACCACCTTTACGAGTTCCTCGACCGGGAGATGCCCGACAGCGACTGCACGAAGTTCGAGACGCACTTCGGCGAGTGCAGCCCCTGTCTGGAGAAGTACGGCCTGGAACAGGCCGTGAAGAAGCTGGTGAAGCGCTGCTGCGGGTCGGACGACGTGCCGACCGACCTGCGGTCCAAGGTGATGGGACGGATCGAACTGATCCGGTCGGGACAGGCCGTGCCCGAACACGACGTCACCGCCGACATCGCCGCGGACAACCCCGCCACCGGCTGACCGTGTGAACAACCGCCCCCGGAAGAGCACTTCGTTCACCCGAAGGTGCTAATCCGGGGGCGTCCGTATGGCGCAATGCGGAATTCTGGCCCGGTTCTCGAGGGGCCCCACTTATTCTCCCCATTCGGTGCTGGTTTGATTCGGTACCTGGATTGCCGGCTCGGCACGGGGGAGGAGAGCGCCATGCGGGTACTTCCGCCGGTGGCGCGCGCGTACATCCTGTGCGCCGTCCTCGCGGCCCTGGCGTGCACCGCGCCCGCCGTCGCCGATCCCGCGACCCCCTGGGCCGCCGTCGCCCTGCTCGCGGTGCTCTACCTCGGCTGCGAGCTCGTGAGGATCTGCCCGCTGCTGGGCAGCCGGGTGCCCGAGGGCATCGGCTCCTTCTTCCCGGTGGTGCTCGCCGCCGTCCTGCTGCTGCCGCCCCCCGCCGCCGCCCTGGTGGCGCTGCCCGGCGGTCTCGCGGGGACCGTGGTCCAGCGGCCCGCCCGGGTGCGCAGGGTCTGGCACGGGGCCCAGCAGGCGCTGGCCGCGTGGACCGCAGGGCAAACGTTCCGGCTGCTGCGCGGCCCGGCGGCCCTGGGCTCCTCGGCCGAGTCCGGGCTGCCGGGCACGGGCGCGGCCGCCGCCGGCCCGTCCGTCTGGGTCGCCGACTTCCCGTACGTGCTGCTGCCCGCGGCGGCCGCGGCCGTCGTCTTCTGCCTGGTGCTCACCGCTCTCGACGGGGGCATCCTCGCCGCCGCGGAGCGCCGCCCGGCCGCCACCGCCTGGCAGGGACTGCTCACCATCTCCCTCGCCCCGCACTGCGTGCACGGCCTCGCCGGGCTGATGATGGCCGTCATGTGGCGCAGCCCGTACGGCCTCCCGGCCGCGCTCCTGGTCCTGCTGCCGATGTACATCTCCTGCTGGGTCTTCGCCCAGTACCACCGCGAACGCGCCGCCCACCAGGCCACCATCCGCGCCCTCGTCCAGGCCGTCGACATCAAGGACCGCTACACGCGCGGCCACAGCGAACGCGTCGGCCAGGCCTCCGCGATGATCGCGCGCGAGCTCGGCATGTCCGAGGACCGCCTGGAAACCGTCCGCATCGCCGGGATCCTGCACGACGTGGGCAAGCTCGGCGTCCCGACCCGGCTGCTGCGCAAGGACGGGCCGCTCACCCCGGAGGAGCGCAGGATCATCGAACTGCACCCCGAGTACGGGCACGAGATGGTGCGCGGCATCGGCTTCCTCGGGGAGGCCCGGGCCGCGATCCTGCACCACCACGAGCGGGTCGACGGCTCCGGATACCCGTACGGGCTGACCGGCGACCAGATCCCGGTGCTGGCCCGCGTGGTGGCGGTGGCCGACGCCTTCGACGCGATGACCTCGACCCGCTCGTACAGCCGGGCCCGGCCGGTGCCGGTCGCCCTGGCGGAGCTGGAGCGGTGCGCGGGGGCGCAGTTCGACCCGGCCATGGTGGACGCCCTGACCGGGGCCATCGGCCGGCACGGCTGGCACCCGGTGGTCACCTCCGACGCGGACCTCCAGGTCATCAGCACCTCCGCTCCCGACGGGGCCGGGCCGGGGCTGCCCGACCTCGCGGGCCTGCCGGCCCAGGGCGGCCGCCCGGCCGGGAAGGCCGGGGCCGCCGGGACCGTGCCCGCGGCCGGCGCCCGGTCCGGGGCCGAGGCCGCCGACGCGTCGGCCCGCCGCCGGGCGGAGGGCGGGGCGTGACGGGCACGGGGACGGCCGGGTGGATCGTGCGGGGCGCGGCCGGCGCGCTCACCGCCGTCGCCCTCGGCCACACCCTGTGGAGCGGCCTCGCCGAGCCCGGCGTCACCCTGGCCTTCGGCGTCCTGATCACCGTCGGCGAGCTGGCCCGCCGTGACCAGGGCGGCCGGCCGGGCCCCAGCGACCGCCGCCCCGCGCCCCTGGGCTCCGCGGGAGCCCTCGCCTACGCCCTCCTCGGGCAGAACGCCGGGCAGACCACCCACCACGGGGTCCTCCAGGTCGTCGTCGTGGTCGTCGCGGCCGCCCTCGTCGGGATCGTCCCGCACGTCGCCCGGGGCCACGGGTCCGCCGTGGACCACGTGGCCCGCCGGGTCCTCACCGTGGCCTTCGCCGCCGTCTGTTTCCAGCCGCTCTACAACTCGGGCCGGCTGGAGGAACGGGTCGGCCAGGGCCCGTACCTCGTCCTGTTCCTGCTCTGCCTGCTCGGCCTGACCGCCCTGTGCGACGCCGTGCTCGCCGCCCTGCTCGCCGGGGCCCGCACCGGCTGGCCGTACGGGCCCCTGCTGCGCGACGAGCTGCGCGCCCAGCTCGGCATCGGCTCGGCGATCTGTGCCACCGGTGTGGTGATGGCCCTCGGCGTCGCGGGGGCCGGGCTGTGGGCCCTGCCCGTCTTCAGCGTGCCCCTGCTGCTGACCCAGATGTCCTTCCACCGGATCACCGCGATCCGCACCACCTACCGCCAGACCATCACCTCCCTGGCCCGGGCCACGGAGATCGCCGGCTACACCCCGCCCGGCCACGCCCGCCGGGTCGCCGAGCTGAGCTGCGCCGTCGGCCGGGAGCTGGGGCTGTCGGAGCGGGAGCTCACGGTCCTGGAGTACGCGGCGCTGATGCACGACATCGGGCAGCTCTCCCTCGTCGACCCCGTCCCGGACGGCGCCACCGCGGTCCTGCCCGCCGCCGAGGCCCGCCGGATCGCCGGGCTCGGCGGGGAGGTGGCCCGCCAGACCGGGGTGCCCCCCGAGGTGGCCGTGGTCGTGGAGCGGCAGGCCGAGCCGTACCGGGAGCAGCCCGTCGCCGCGCGCATCGTGCGCGCGGTCAACGCGTACGACGACCTGGTGGGCGGGGACCGTCACCCGAGCGGCTCACTGGCGGCCCTGGAAGAGCTCCGCCTGGGCACCGGGCACGACTACCAGCCGGAGGTCGTGGAGTGTCTGGCGAGGGTTCTGGCCAGGGGCGGACGTGACAGAGTTGTTCCCGTCCCACCTGGGTAACCCATGGGTAATGAGCGGCCGTCCGAGTGGGCATGGTTGGATGCCAGTAAGAGTGCGAGTGAGAGTGTCCGCAAGGCTGCACCGTCGGACCGGCAGGCGGGAATCGTGAGGATCTTCGGGAAGGTACGGCATCGGCCCTCCGCCTCGTGGCGGCAGGCCACCGACCGCGCGTTCACGCTGATCGGGGACGGGCGGTACGAGGACGCGGGTGCGCTCCTGACCAGGGCGGCGGACCTGGAGCCCTGGCTGTCCGAGTCCTGGTTCAATCTGGCCCTGCTGCACAAGTTCCGGCACGACTGGGAACAGGCGCGGGCCGCCGGACTGCGGGCCGTGGCCCTGCTGGACCGCGAGACGGGCGCCCCGGACTGGTGGAACGTCGGCATCGCCGCGACCGCCCTCCAGGACTGGCCGCTGGCCCGCCGGGCCTGGCAGGCGTACGGGCTGAAGGTGCCCGGGGACGGGCACGGCGCGGGCGGGAAGAACAGCGGCGAACCGGTGGGCATGGAGCTCGGCAGCGCCGCCGTGCGGCTGTCGCCCGAGGGCGAGGCCGAGGTCGTCTGGGGCCGCCGGCTGGACCCGGCCCGGATGGAGGTCCTCTCGATCCCGCTGCCCTCCTCGGGGCGGCGCTGGGGCGAGGTGGTGCTCCACGACGGGGTCCCGCACGGCGAGCGGGTCACCGCGGCCGGGCCCTCGTACCCCGTCTTCGACGAGATCGAGCTGTGGGCGCCGTCGCCCGTGCCGACCTGGGTGGTGCTGCTGGAAGCGGCCGGCGAGGCGGACCGCAACGCGCTGGAGCAGCTCGCCTCGGACGCGGGGTTCGCCGCCGAGGACTGGTCCTCGTCGGTACGGCTGCTGTGCCGGACCTGCTCGGAGAGCGAGATGCCGAGCGACGAGGGCGACGGGGAGCACCTGGATCCGCACGACCACAGCGAGCCCGGGCACCCGGGGCCGCTCGGGCACCGTACGGCCGGGTCCGGTGCGCTGTGGGTGCCCGAGCGGGAGTGCGGCATCGCGGCTCCGGCCGGGCTGGTGCGCGGGCTGCTCGACGGCTGGGTCGCCGACAGCCCGGACACCCGGGAGTGGCGGGATCTCGAGGAAGTCTGCTGAGCCGGGGGCCGTAGGCTGTACGGGCACATCGGTGACTTACGGAAGGCGTACGGCGGACATGGCGCAGCAGGAGAACGAGGTTGTCGAGGTCGCGGGCGAGGTGAACGACGGGTACGTCGTGGACACCGAGAACTGTGCGGAGCGCGAGCTCGCCCACCGCGAGCGCGGTACCGCCCGCCCCATCACGGTGGTCGGCAACCCGGTCCTGCACCGGGAGTGCAAGGACGTCACCGAGTTCGGCGACGAGCTGGCGCAGCTGATCGACGACATGTTCGCCAGCCAGCGGGCGGCCGAGGGCGTGGGCCTGGCCGCGAACCAGATCGGCGTGGACGCCAAGGTCTTCGTCTACGACTGCCCGGACGACGACGGCGCGCGGCACACCGGCGTCGTGGTCAACCCGAAGCTCGTCGAGCTGCCGGCCGGCGCCCGCGTGCTGGACGACTCGAACGAGGGCTGCCTGTCCGTCCCGACGGCGTACGCCTCGCTGGCCCGCCCGGACTACGCCGAGGTCGAGGGCCAGGACGCGCAGGGCAACCCGATCAAGGTGCGCGGCACCGGCTACTTCGCGCGCTGCCTCCAGCACGAGACCGACCACCTGTACGGGTACCTGTACATCGACCGGCTCTCGAAGCGCGACCGCAAGGACGCCCTGCGGCAGATGGCGGAGGGCACCCCCCGCTACGAGACGGTCCCCAACGACTGATTCTCTGCGCACACGCGGCAGGGCCCCGCTTCCCGTGAGGGGAGCGGGGCCCTGCCGCGTCGGACTGCTGCTTCCGGCTGCTTCTGCCTGTTTCTGCCTGCCTACTTCTGCGCGAAGCCCCAGCCGCTGTCGGCGGGGGCGGCAGCGGCGGGGGTGCGGGCGGTACGGGACATACGGGCCCTCCTGAGCTGAGCTGGGCTGTGATGAGCGAGCGGTGCGCGGCCGGGCGCGGTGCGGGGGCGACGGGCCGGGCGTCATCACGGTACGCCACCGTCCGACTACGCAAGGGGCTGCTTTGGGCCAAAGGCTGCCGGTTCTCGGCCAAGGTCAGGCCACCGCTCAGGCCACGGCCCGCGGGCCCCGGAACGCGCGCCGGAAGGCGTTCGGGGTGGTGCCGAGCGTCCGCAGGAAGTGGTGGCGCAGGGCGGCCGCGGTCCCGAAGCCGCAGCGGCCCGCGATCGCGTCGACGGTCTCGTCGGTGGTCTCCAGCAGCTCCTGGGCGAGCAGCACCCGCTGGCGCAGCACCCACTGGTAGGGGGTGGTGCCGGTCTCCTGGAGGAAGCGGCGGGCGAAGGTGCGCGGTGACATGTGCGCGCGCTCGGCGAGCTGCTCGACGGTGATCTCGTCGTCCAGGTGCCGGGCCATCCACCCGATCACCTCGCCCACCGTGTCGCACGCCGTGCGCGGGAGCGGCCGCTGGATGAACTGGGCCTGCCCGCCGTCGCGGTGGGGCGGTACGACCATCCGCCGCGCGATGGTGTTGGCCACCTCGGAGCCCTGTTCCTGCCGTACGACGTGCAGGCAGGCGTCGATCCCCGAGGCGGTGCCGGCCGCGGTGATCACCGGGCCCTCGTCCACGTACAGCACGTTGGGGTCGACCAGGGCGTTCGGGAAGCGGCGCCGCAGGGCGGGCGCGTGCATCCAGTGCGTGGTGCAGCGCCGGCCCTCGAGCAGCCCGGCCGCGCCCAGCACGAAGGCGCCGCTGCACACGCTCAGCACCCGCGCGCCCCGGTCCACGGCCCGGTTCAGGAGGGCCAGCAGGGGCTCGGGGTAGTCGCGGGTGGGCGCCGTCCGGTCGGCGGGGAGGCAGATCAGGTCGGCCTCCTCCAGCCGCTCCAGCCCGTGGCGGAGCGTGAGGTCGAACAGGCCGTCGCCGCTGACCACCCGGTCGTCCTCGGCGGCGCACACGGCGAAGTCGTACGTCGGCAGGCCCATCGCGCTGCGGTCGATCCCGAAGGCCTCACAGAAGATGCCCAGCTCGAAGGGGGCGACCCCGTTGACGACCGCCACGGCCACGTTGTTCAAAGGCATGAGACCAGTGTGGCAGTAATTCGCCCCTTCATGACAGTCCTGCCACTGTCCCGGTTTCCCCGGCCTCGCGAGAGTGGAGTCATGAACACGTTCGTGAACTACCTCGCCGTCCTCGCCGTCGCCGCGCTCCTCCTCGCCCCCGCCCTGTACGCAGCGGCCCGGGAACGCAGAATCGACCGGCAGCTGCGCAAAGCAGCAGCCGGCCGATCAGAGGCCCGCGAGACGGGCAGGGCCCGGAAGGCTCAGAAGTCCTCGTCCAGGTCCACGGTGCCCTCGACGGCGACCTGATACGCCGACGGACGGCGCTCGAAGAAGTTGGTCAGCTCCTGCACGCCCTGCAGCTCCATGAAGGAGAACGGGTTCTGCGAGCCGTACACCGGCGCGAAGCCGAGGCGGACCAGGCGCTGGTCCGCGACGCACTCCAGGTACTCGCGCATCGACTCGGTGTTCATGCCCGGCAGGCCCTCGCCGCACAGGTCGCGGCCGAACTGCAGCTCCGCCTCCACGGCCTCCCGCAGCATGTCGGTGACCTGCTGCTGGAGAGCGTCGTCGAAGAGCTCCGGCTCCTCCTTGCGGACCGTGTCCACGACCTCGAAGGCGAAGTTCATGTGCATGGTCTCGTCGCGGAACACCCAGTTGGTGCCCGTGGCCAGGCCGTGCAGCAGGCCGCGCGAGCGGAACCAGTACACGTACGCGAAGGCGCCGTAGAAGAACAGGCCCTCGATGCACGCGGCGAAGCAGATCAGGTTCAGCAGGAAGCGGCGGCGGTCGGCCTTCGTCTCCAGCCGGTCGATCTTCTCGACCGAGTCCATCCACTTGAAGCAGAACTGCGCCTTCTCGCGGATGGAGGGGATCTCCTCGACCGCGTCGAAGGCGGCCGCGCGGTCGTCCGGGTCGGGCAGGTAGGTGTCGAGCAGCGTCAGGTAGAACTGGACGTGCACGGCCTCCTCGAACAGCTGGCGCGACAGGTACAGGCGCGCTTCCGGGGAGTTGATGTGCTTGTAGAGCGTCAGCACCAGGTTGTTCGAGACGATCGAGTCGCCCGTCGCGAAGAACGCGACCAGACGGCCGATCATGTGCTGCTCGGCCGGCGTCAGCTTCGCGAGGTCGGCGACGTCCGAGTGGAGGTCGACCTCCTCCACCGTCCACGTGTTCTTGATCGCGTCCCGGTAGCGCTCGTAGAAGTCCGGGTAGCGCATCGGGCGGAGCGTGAGCTCGAAGCCCGGGTCCAGGAGGTTCTTGTTGTCGATGGAGCTCATTACTGGCAGGCCTCGCAGGACTCGGGGTTCTCAAGGGAGCAGGCCAGCGCGTCGGCGTCGACGGCCTGCGGAAGCGGGGTGGCGGCGGCCGGGACGGCGGACGCGGACGCCGCACGGGCGATCTTCGTCGCCGGGCGCGAGCGCAGGTAGTACGTGGTCTTCAGACCCTGCTTCCAGGCGTACGCGTACATCGAGCTGAGCTTGCCGATGGTGGGCGTCTCCAGGAACAGGTTCAGCGACTGCGACTGGTCGAGGAACGGCGTACGGGCCGCCGCCATGTCGATCAGTCCGCGCTGCGGGATCTCCCACGCCGTGCGGTACAGCTCGCGCACCTCGGCCGGGATCCAGCCGAAGCCCTGCACCGAGCCGGAGGCCTCGCGCAGCGCCTCGCGGGTCTGCGCGTCCCATACGCCGAGCTGCTTCAGCTCCTCCACCAGGTACGCGTTGACCTGGAGGAACTCACCGCTCAGCGTCTCGCGCTTGAAGAGGTTGGAGACCTGCGGCTCGATGCACTCGTACACGCCCGCGATCGAGGCGATCGTCGCCGTCGGGGCGATGGCCAGCAGCAGCGAGTTGCGCATGCCGGTCTCGGCGACGCGGGCGCGCAGCGCGTCCCAGCGCTCGGGCCAGTTCAGCTCTACGTCGTAGTGGTCCGGGTGCAGGACACCGCGGGCGGTACGGGTCTGCTCCCAGGCCGGGAGCGGGCCGCTGCGCTCGGCGAGGTCGCAGGAGGCCTCGTACGCGGCGAGCATGATCCGCTCGGACAGCTTGGTGGACAGGGCCTTCGCCTCGGGGGAGTCGAAGGGCAGCTTCAGCTTGAAGAAGACGTCCTGGAGGCCCATCGCGCCCAGGCCCACCGGGCGCCAGCGGGCGTTGGAGCGGCCGGCCTGCTCGGTCGGGTAGAAGTTGATGTCCACCACGCGGTCGAGGAAGGTCACGGCCGTGCGGACGGTCTCGTCCATCCGCTCCCAGTCGATCTCCGGGCCGTCCGCCGTGTCGATGACGAAGGCGCCCAGGTTGACCGAGCCGAGGTTGCAGACGGCCGTCTCGCCGTCGTTGGTGACCTCGATGATCTCGGTGCACAGGTTCGAGGAGTGCACGACGGTGCCCGGCTCGGCGGTCTGGTTCGCCGTGCGGTTGGAGGCGTCCTTGAACGTCATCCAGCCCTGGCCGGTCTGCGCGAGGGTGCGCATCATCCGGCCGTACAGGTCGCGCGCGGGCATGGTCTTGCGGGCCAGGCCGTCCGCCTCGGCCTTGCGGTAGGCGGCGTCGAACGCGTCGCCCCACAGGTCTACCAGCTCGGGCACGTCGGCCGGGGAGAACAGCGACCAGTCGGCGTCGGCGTTCACGCGGCGCATGAACTCGTCCGGCACCCAGTGGGCCAGGTTCAGGTTGTGCGTACGGCGCTGGTCCTCACCGGTGTTGTCGCGGAGCTCCAGGAACTCCTCGATGTCCGCGTGCCAGGTTTCCAGGTAGACGGCGGCGGCGCCCTTGCGGCGGCCGCCCTGGTTCACGGCGGCGACGGAGGCGTCGAGGGTCTTCAGGAACGGCACGATGCCGTTGGAGTGGCCGTTGGTGCCGCGGATCAGCGAACCGCGGGCGCGGATGCGGGAGTACGAGAGACCGATGCCGCCGGCGTGCTTGGAGAGGCGGGCGACCTGGTGGTAGCGGTCGTAGATCGAGTCCAGCTCGTCCAGCGGGGAGTCCAGCAGGTAGCAGGAGGACATCTGCGGGTGACGGGTGCCGGAGTTGAAGAGCGTGGGGGAGGACGGCAGGTAGTCGAGGCGGCTCATCAGCCGGTAGAGCGAGGCCACTTCCTCGAGCGCCTGGACGGACTCGTTCTCGGCCAGGCCGCAGGCCACGCGCAGCATGAAGTACTGCGGGGTCTCGATCACCTGGCGGGTGATCGGGTGGCGCAGCAGGTAGCGGCTGTGCAGGGTGCGCAGGCCGAAGAAGCCGAAGCGGTCGTCCGCGCCCTCGGCGAGCGTGTGCTCCACCAGCGCGTCCAGGCGGCTCGCGTGGATCCGTACGAACTCGGCCGTGCGGTCGGCGATGAGGCCCTCGCGGTGGCCGACCTCGACGGATGCCGAGAAGGAGGTCGAGCCCTGGCCCGCGGCCTCGTCGCGTACGGCCAGCGTCAGCAGGCGCGCGGCGAGCCGGGAGTACGCCGGGTCCTCGGAGATCAGCCCGGCGGCGGCCTCGGTGGCCAGGCCGCGCAGCTCGGCATCGTCGGCGGCGGTGCTGCGGCCGCGCAGCGCGGCGGCCGCGACCCGGCCGGGGTCGGTGTCGGGGAGGTCCGCCGTCAGTTCGGTGAGGGTACGCAGCAGCGTGGCCCCCGGGCCCTCGGTGTTGTCGCCAGAAACGGACTCGGCGCGCGGTGCGGAAGGCGCGATGGTCACGGCGGGAGCTCTCCCTCGCTCGGCCCGGATCGACGGCGGGCGGGCACGGGGAGGCGCGTGCGGGCGTGGCAGGCACGCGGAGACCGCACGGCGTCCACCGGCCCAACCGCGAGGCCCGGACGTATCGGCACCCGGTTCGGTCGACCCGGGCGCACCGTCGGCAGGTCCTCGGACTTCATGTCCGGTAAGCGGACAGTTCATACCGTTGCGGGACAGTTCCGGATTCGCACCGGATTCCCCTGCGGCGACAGCAGGCATGAGCATACATGTGGGGGGCCGCAGATGCGTGACCCCCCACATGTTGTGTCGGTGTGGCTACAGCTCCAGACGGTACGTAAGCAAGGTGAGCCCGGGAACCGGCGCCCAGTCCCGCTCCGGCGTCCGGATGAAACCGAGCCGCTCATAGATCCGCTGGGCCCCCGTCATGCCGCGCTGGGTGGACAGCACCAAGTGCGTGACGCCCGCCAGCTCCCGCGCGCGGGCCACGCACGCGCGCACCAGCGCCTCGCCCGCGCCGCGTCCGCGGGCCTCGCGGGAGACGGCCAGCATCCGGAATTCGGCCTCGCCGGGTCCGGCGATGTCGGCCAGCGGGCTGCCGGGCGGGGCGAAGGTCACCCCGCCGAGCAAGGCCCTCTCCTCGGCGGCCACGAGCACCTCCCCGTCGGCGGCCCGCCCGGCGACATCGCGCAGCACGCCCGCGTAGAACGCCTCACCGGAGCCCAGGAGTCCGTCGCCCAGGTAGGCCTGCGCGGTGATCTCACCCAGCTGCTCGTACTCGGCGGGCAGCGCCGCCCTGATCACGATGTCCATGGCATCGAGTGTGCCGGACGGCCGGCGGCGGCCGGCGGGCCGCAGTCCGCAGGGGCCGGGTGCGCAGGAGCCGGGTTCGGGGCGGGGGTGCGCCGAGGAGCACGAAGGCCCCGCCGCGGGTGGCGGCGGGGCCTTCGTGTGTACGGCACGGGCTCAGCAGCAGCCGAAGCCCTCGCGGGGGTCCGCCTCGCGTGCGTCCGTGCGGGCGCGTTCGAAGGCGCGGCGGGTCATGACCTGCACGTCCGGATCGTGGCCGCGGGCGTGGGCGACGTAGCGGTCGTACGCCGCCTCGCCCGAGAACTCGCGCACGAAGTACCGGACCCTGGCCAGCCGCTCCCGCAGGGAGGTCATGCCACCGGCTCCTTGACGTGGCCGCCGCCCGAGTCGAGCCCCGCCGCGGTCAGCTCCGCCCGCTCCTCGGCCGTCGGGAACAGCCCGGCCGGCGCGACGATCCTCGACTCGGTCCACGGGACCTCGGCCAGCTTCGCCGACTCCGGGTTGCTGATCGCCTTGAAGCACGTGCGGGCCGCGTCGGCCAGCACGATGATGATCAGCAGTGCGAACAGGGCGCACAGGACCCCGTCCACGGTGGCGTTGGTGACCACCGTCTGCATCTCCTCCATGTTCTTGGCGGGCGGCAGCACCTTGTCGGCGTCGATGCCGGCCTGGTACTTGTCGCGCTGGGCGAAGAAGCCGACCCGGACGTCCTCGGAGAAGATCTTCTGGTAGCTCGCGGTCAGCGTCACCGTGGCGTCCCAGGCCAGCGGCACCGCCGTCACCCAGGCCCACTTCAGGCGCCCCGACTTCACCAGCAGCGTGGTGCACACCGCCAGGGCGACGGCGGCCAGCAGCTGGTTCGCGATGCCGAACAGCGGGAACAGCTGGTTGATGCCGCCCAGCGGGTCCTTCACGCCGACCCACAGGAAGTAGCCCCAGCCGCCGACCACGACGGCGCTGGCCAGCCACACGCCCGGCTTCCAGCTGACGTCCTTGAAGGACTTGTGCACGTTGCCCAGGGTGTCCTGGAGCATGAACCGGCCGACCCGGGTGCCCGCGTCGACCGTGGTGAGGATGAACAGCGCCTCGAACATGATCGCGAAGTGGTACCAGAAGGCCTTCATCGAGCCGCCGCCGATGACCGAGGCGAAGATCTCCGACATTCCGAGTGCGAAGGTCGGCGCGCCGCCCGTACGGGAGAGCAGGCTCGTCTCCTCGACGTCCTTCGCGGCCTGGGTCAGGGCCTCCGGGGAGATGGCGAAGCCGAAGTTCGTGACCGCCTGCGAGGCCGACTCCACGGTGGTGCCGATGACGCCGCCGGGGGAGTTGATGGCGAAGTAGAGGCCGGGCTCCAGGATGCAGGCCGTGATCACGGCCATGACGGCGACGAACGACTCGGTGAGCATCGCCCCGTAGCCGATCATCCGGACCTGGGTCTCCTTCTGGATCATCTTCGGCGTGGTGCCCGAGGAGACCAGCGCGTGGAAGCCCGACAGGGCGCCACAGGCGATCGTGATGAACACGAACGGGAACATCGATCCGGCGAAGACCGGGCCGTCCCCGCGCGCGGCGAAGTCGGTGACCGCGGGCATCTTCAGGGTGGGCATCGCGATGAACACGCCGACGGCCAGCAGTGCGATGGTGCCCACCTTCATGAAGGTGGAGAGGTAGTCGCGCGGTGCGAGCAGCATCCAGACCGGCAGCACCGAGGCCAGGAAGCCGTAGACGATCATCCAGATGACCAGCGTTTCCTTCTCCAGGGTGAAGGTGCCCGCCAGCGAGGACTCCGCGACCCAGCCGCCCGCGACGATGGCGAGCAGCAGGAGGGCCACGCCGATCAGCGAGACCTCGGTGACCCGGCCGGGCCGCAGGACGCGCAGGTAGAAGCCCATGAAGAGGGCGATCGGGATCGTCATGCCGATGGAGAAGACGCCCCAGGGAGAGTGCGCCAGGGCGTTGACGATGACCAGGGCGAGCACGGCCAGGAGGATGATCATGATGGCGAACACGGCGAGCAGGGCGGCGGCTCCGCCCACGGGGCCGATCTCGTCCCGGGCCATCTGGCCGAGCGAACGGCCGTCGCGCCGGGTGGAGAAGAACAGCGTCACCATGTCCTGCACGGCGCCCGCGAAGATCACGCCCACGACGATCCAGATGGTGCCGGGCAGGTAGCCCATCTGTGCGGCGAGCACCGGCCCGACGAGGGGTCCGGCTCCGGCGACGGCGGCGAAGTGGTGGCCGAAAAGGACCCGTCGGTCGGTGGGGTGGAAGTCGACACCGTTGTCAAGGCGTTCGGCGGGGGTGGCCCGCGTCTTGTCCACCTTCAGTACGCGGTGCGCGATGAACCGCGAGTAGAAGCGGTAGCCGATCGCGTACGAGCCCAGCGCGGCGGCGAGCAGCCACGCGGCGGAGATCTCCTCGCCGCGGGAGAGGGCCAGGACGCCCCAGCCGATGGCGCCGACGAGTCCGACGAGCACCCAGGCGGCGATGGCCTTCGGGGAAGGCGAGCCCGGCCTGCCGCCCGGACCCGCCGCGTTCCGTTGTGTCCCAGTTGCTTCCGGTTCAGCCATGACCCTCGTCCCATCGTCGATCATCTGCGTAAGCGCAGGGAATCTACGGGGGATTGCCTGGTGAACGTAAGACCCCGTCCGTATTCCGGTATTCGGGGTCCCGGTATATAGGGACGGAGGTCGGGCGGCGGTCCGCCCGTCGTCAGACGGCGGGCCGCTTGAGCCGGGCGACGAACTTGTACCGGTCGCCGCGGTACACCGACCGCACCCACTCCACGGGTTCCCCGTCCGCGTCGAGCGAGTGCCGGGAGAGCATCAGCATCGGCAGGCCGACGTCGGTGCCGAGCAGCCCTGCCTCGCGCGGGGTGGCCAGTGAGGTCTCGATCGTCTCCTCCGCCTCGGCGAGATGGACGTCGTAGACCTCGGCGAGGGCGGTGTAGAGGGAGGTGTACTTGACGAGCGAGCGGCGCAGGGCGGGGAAGCGCTTCGCCGACAGGTGGGTGGTCTCGATCGCCATCGGCTCACCGCTGGCCAGCCGCAGCCGCTCGATGCGCAGGACCCGGCCACCGGTGGTGATCTTGAGCAGGCCGGCGAGGGTGTCGTCGGCGGTCACGTAGCCGATGTCCAGGAGCTGGGAGGTCGGTTCCAGGCCCTGGGCCCGCATGTCCTCGGTGTACGAGGTGAGTTGGAGCGCCTGCGAGACCTTGGGCTTGGCGACGAAGGTGCCCTTGCCCTGGATCCTCTCCAGTCGTCCCTCGACGACGAGCTCCTGCAGGGCCTGGCGGACGGTGGTCCGCGAGGTGTCGAATTCGGCCGCGAGCGTGCGCTCCGGCGGCACCGGGGTGCCGGGCGGCAGCGTTTCGGTCATATCGAGCAAGTGCCGCTTGAGTCGGTAGTACTTGGGTACACGCGCCGTGCGGGTGGCCGCCCCGCCTTCCGGCTCCGTGATCGCCCCTTCGGTGGCCATCGCCGCCCGCCTTCCCGACTCCAGTTTCGCTGCCGTCACCGGCTCCTCCGATATGTGCGGTCACATCGTGACACGTGTGGGGGGACAGGCCTTCTCTCTCCCCAGGTGTCGGTCCGATAACGGACCGAGCACCCGCTCATTAGACCCTTGACACCCCTAAAGGTCTAGGCCAAGCTCCAGCTACTGGTCTAAACCAATATGGATCAGATCCCGGCCCCACGGCAGTACTTCGCGTATGTCACCGCGGCGGGCAAGGGAAGTGCAGGCAGGCATCCCTGAGGAGGGTGGCGTGAAGCGCAAGCTCATCGTGGCGGTCAGTGTCGCGGGCATGTTGGCGGGAGTCGCGGCGTGCGGCAACGGCGACGACGGCAAGGCCAAGGCCGACGCGGGCCCCAAGGAGATCACCGTCTGGGTCATGGACGGCTCCGCGCCGAAGGCCTGGATCGAAGAGGTCAACAAGGAGTTCTCGGCCAAGCACCCCGGTGTCACGGTCAAGGTCGAGGAGCAGAAGTGGACCGGCATCCAGGAGAAGGTCACCACGGCCCTCTCCGAGAACACCCCTCCGGACGTCCTTGAGCTCGGCAACACCCAGACCGCCGGCTACGCGGTCACCGGCGGCCTCGCCGACCTGACCAAGGACAAGGCCAAGCTCGGCGCCGACGCCTGGCAGAAGAGCATGCTCGCCTCGGCCGAGGTCGACGGCAAGCTCTACTCCGCCCCGTGGTACGCCGCCAACCGCGTCGTCATCTACGACAAGAAGGCCTTCGAGAAGGCCGGCGTCACCCCGCCGAAGACCCGCGACGAGTGGATCGCCGGCCTCGAGAAGCTGAAGGCGGCCGACCCGGCCTCGCAGCCGATCTACCTGCCCGGCCAGAGCTGGTACGTCCTCGCCGGCCTGATCTGGGACGAGGGCGGCGACCTCGCCGTCAAGGACGGCGACAAGTGGAAGGGCGGGCTGGGCACTCCGCAGGCCGCCTCCGCCATGGAGTTCTACAAGAAGCTCCAGTCCTTCTCCACCGCGCCGAAGGACAAGGACGAGGCCAACCCGCAGCAGTCCACCGACATCGTCCCCAAGGGCGGCGTCTCCTCCTGGATCGGTCTCGGCTGGGAGGCCGGCGGTGCCGAGAAGGCGCTGAAGGACGCGGGCAAGGAGGCCGACTTCGGCTACTTCCCGATCCCGGGCAAGACCGCTGACAAGACCAGCACCGTCTTCCTCGGCGGCTCCAACCTCGCGGTGGCCGAGCGCTCCAAGAACAAGGAGCTCGCCAAGGAGTGGCTGGCCCTCGCCGCCGGCAAGGACCAGATGACCAAGTACGCCGCCGAGACCAAGGGCGCGCTGCTCCCCAACCAGGTCGGCGCCAACTTCACCCCCGCCGCGGGCTCCTTCGCGGAGGCCATGGGCAAGGCCGGCGTCAACGGCAAGATCACCCCGGTCACCCCGGGCTGGGCGAACGTCGAGACCGAGCCGAACCCGATCAAGGAGTTCATGACCAAGGTCCTGAAGGGTGAGGACGCCGCCAAGGCGGGCGCGGACGCGGACAAGGAAATCGCGAACCGCATCAACAAGTAGTCCCACCCCGCAGTACCGGCTGCACCCGCAGCACGCGCAGTACCCAGCAGTGTGAACGCACCGGGGGGTGCGGCAGGCGCCCGCAGCGTCGGCCGCGCCCCCGGTGGCGCATGTGACTCCACAGTCAACCGCGAGGAAACGAAGACCATGACTGTGCACTCCCAGGGGGCGGCGACCAGCGCTCCACAGGACGCACCGATGAAGTCCGCCGTGCCGCCGCCGAAGGCACCGGCCGGCGGCGGCGACCGCGGCCGAACGTCTCCTCGCGGGGCCAGAAAGGCGCTCCCGTCGGGGTGGTTGCCCTATCTGCTGATCGGGCCCGCGGTGCTCAGCCTCGCGGTCCTCCTGCTGTACCCGCTGATCAAGAACGTGATCCTGTCCTTCCAGGACATCAACAAGATCGAGTTCATCCAGCGGAAGTACCCCTTCGCCGGGTTCGGCAACTACACCGAGCTGCTCGGCGACACGAACTTCTGGACCGTGGTCGTCCGGAGCTTCGCCTTCACCCTGGCCAACGTCGCGCTCATCATGGTGCTCGGCAGCCTCATCGGCATCCTGCTGAACAAGCTCGGCAAGAAGATGCGCCTGGTCCTGTCGATGGCGCTGGTGATGGCCTGGGCCATGCCGATCGTCGCCTCCGTCCAGGTCTTCAAGTGGCTGTTCGACGAGCAGTTCGGCGTCATGAACTGGCTCATGCGCACCGCCGGCTTCGCCGGCTACGAGCAGCACAACTGGATGGAGACCGGCTTCTCCACCCTGGTCATCGTCACCATCCTGGTGGTCTGGGGCTCCATCCCCTTCGTGGCGCTCAACATGTACGCCGGCCTGACCACCGTCAGCACCGAGCTCTACGAAGCCGCCCGGATGGACGGCGCCAACGGCTGGCAGACCTTCTGGAAGATCGTCTTCCCGAACCTCAAGCCCTTCTTCCTCGTCACCACGTTCCTCGAGGTGATCTGGGTCTTCAAGGCCTTCACCCAGGTCTACGCGATGAACAAGGGCGGCCCCGACCGCGCCTCCGAGATCCTGCCGGTCTTCGCCTACGTCGAGGGCCAGAGCCAGGCCCACTACGGCCTCGCCGCCGCGATCTCCGTCCTGACGATCGTGATCCTCGTGGTCGTCATGTCCTTCTACTTCCGCCTGATCCTGAAGCAGGAGGAGGAGCAGTGAGCACCACCACCGCCCCGAAGCCCGCGCCGTCCGGTCCGTCCGCGCCGTCCGTGAAGCCGGCGCAGAAGCTCCGTACGCGCCGGCCGCTGCGCCCCGGAGCCGTCGCCAAGAACGTGGGCGCGCTCCTGGTGGCCCTCGTCTTCGTCTTCCCCGTGTACTGGATGTTCTCCTCGGCGCTCAAGCCGTCCAGCGAGATCCTCACCAAGGACCCGGTCTTCGTCTTCACCCCGACGCTGGACAACTTCACCAAGGCCACCGGCGTCGAACAGTTCTGGACGTACGTCACCAACAGCGTCCTGGTCACCGTCGGCGCCGTACTGCTGGCCCTGATCGTCGCCCTCGCCGCGAGCTTCGCCATCGCCCGCATGAAGTTCAAGGGCCGCAAGGGCCTCGTACTCGCCGTGATGATGGCGCAGATGGCCCCCTGGGAGGTCATGGTCATCGCGATGTACATGATCGCCCGCGACAGCGAGATGCTGAACAGCCTCCCGCTGCTCACCGCGATCTACTTCGTGATGGTCCTCCCCTTCACCATCTGGACCCTGCGCGGCTTCATCGCCGCCGTCCCGGTGACCCTGGAGGAGGCCGCCCAGATCGACGGCTGCACCCGCGGCCAGGCCTTCCGCAAGGTGATCTTCCCGCTGCTGGCCCCCGGCCTGATGTCCACCTCGCTCTTCGGCTTCATCACCGCCTGGAACGAGTTCGCGATGGTCCTGATCCTGAACAAGGACAAGTCCGCGCAGACCCTGCCGCTCTGGCTCACCGAGTTCCAGAGCGCCTTCGGCAACGACTGGGGCGCCACCATGGCCGCGTCCTCCCTGTTCGCCGTGCCGGTCCTGCTGATCTTCATCTTCCTCCAGCGCAAGGCCGTCGGCGGCATGACCGCCGGCGCCGTGAAGGGATAACGGCTCCATGACTGTCCTTGCGCACAAGGTGGATACGGTCACCCGCGACGCCCTCGCCGTCCTCCAGCCCGGCTTCGAGGGGACCACGGCCCCGGCCTGGCTGCTCCGCAGGGTCGCCGAAGGCCTCACCGCCGTCGGCCTGTTCGGCCGCAACATCGCCTCGCCCGAGCAGCTCGCCGCGCTGACCGCGCAGCTGCGCGCGGAGCGCGACGACGTGCTGGTCGCCATCGACGAGGAGGGCGGCGACGTCACCCGCCTCGAGGTCCGCGCCGGCTCGTCCTTCCCCGGCAACCTGGCGCTCGGCGCCGTCGACGACACCGCCCTCACCCGGGACGTGGCCCGCGAGCTGGGCCGGCGCCTCGCCGAGTGCGGGGTCAACCTCAACTGGGCCCCGTCCGCGGACGTCAACTCCAACCCGGACAACCCGGTGATCGGCGTACGCTCCTTCGGCGCCGACACCGCGCTCGCGGCCCGGCACACCGCCGCGTACGTCGAAGGCCTCCAGGCCTCCGGCGTGGCCGCCTGCACCAAGCACTTCCCCGGCCACGGCGACACCAACGTCGACTCGCACCACGCGCTGCCGCGCATCGACGTGGACCTCGGCACCCTCCAGGCCCGCGAGCTCGTGCCCTTCCGGGCCGCGATCGAGGCCGGCACCAAGGCGGTGATGAGCGCGCACATCCTGGTGCCCGCCCTGGACCCGACCCGCCCGGCCACCCTCAGCCCGCAGATCCTGACCGGCCTGCTGCGCAAGGAGCTCGGCTACGAGGGGCTGATCGTCACCGACGGCATGGAGATGAACGCCATCGCCGGGACGTACGGGATCGAGCGCGGCTCGGTCCTGGCCGTCGCGGCCGGCGCCGACGCGATCTGTGTCGGCGGCGGGCTCGCCGACGAGGCGACCGTACTGCGCCTGCGCGACGCGCTGGTCGCGGCCGTACGGGAGGGCGCGCTGCCCGAGGAGCGGCTGGCCGAGGCCGCCGCCCGGGTCCGCGCGCTGGCCGAGTGGACCAGCGGGGCCCGGCCGGACGCGCGACCGGAGGGGAGCCGCGCGTCCGGCATCGGCCTGGAGGCAGCCCGGCGGGCGGTGGCCGTCACCGGCACGGCGGGCCCGCTCGCACAGGCCCCGTACGTGGCCACGCTGGCCCCCGTCGCGAACTTCGCGGTCGGCGACGAGACCCCGTGGGGCGTGGCCGCCGAGCTGGCCGCGCTGATGCCGGGAACGGCCTCGGGCGTCTACCCGCAGGGCGTGTCGGCGGCGGACGTGCTGGCGGCGGCCGGTGGCCGGACCGTGGTCGCGGTGGTGCGCGACGCGCACCGGCACCCGTGGATGGCGGAGGTCCTGGACGCGCTGGTCGCGGCGCGGGCCGACACGGTGGTGGTCGAGATGGGCCTGCCGCAGTCGCCGCCGCGGGGCCGGCTGTACATCGCGACCCACGGCGCCTCCCCGGTCTGCGGCCGGGCCGCCGCGGAGATCCTGACGGGCGCCTAGCCCGTCTCTCCGGGCCGCACCCGTTCCCGGGTACGACGAAGGCCGGGCCCCCTGACAGGGGCCCGGCCTTCGCGGCGTGCGGTGGCTACAGGCCCTGCCAGGCCGGCTTGTTCGCGTACGTGTGGCGGAAGTAGTCGGCGAGCTTCAGCTTCGACGCCGCCGCCTCGTCCACGACGACGGTCGCGTGCGGGTGCAGTTGCAGCGCGGACGCCGGGACCAGGGCGGACAGCGGCCCCTCGACCGTCTGCGCGACGGCCTCGGCCTTGCCCTCGCCGGTGGCCAGCAGCACCAGGTGGCGGGCGTCCAGGATGGTGCCGATGCCCTGCGTGATGACGTGGTGCGGCACCTGGTCTATGTCGTCGTCGAAGAACCGCGCGTTGTCCACGCGCGTCTGCTCCGTCAGCGTCTTGATCCGGGTGCGGGAGGCCAGCGAGGAGCACGGCTCGTTGAAGCCGATGTGCCCGTCCGTGCCGATGCCCAGCAGCTGGAGGTCCACACCTCCGGCCTCGGCGAGCGCGCGGTCGTACGCCTCGCACGCGCCCACGATGTCCTCGGCCGAGCCGTCGGGGCCCATGAAGGAGGCCTCGGACAGCCCGAGCGGCCGGACGACCTCGCGCAGCACGACCGCGCGGTAGGACTCGGGGTGGCCGGCCGGCAGGCCGACGTACTCGTCGAGCTGGCAGATCCGCGCGCGGGACGCGTCGACCCGGCCCGCCCTGACCTTGCCGGCGAGGGCCTCGTAGATGGGCAGCGGGGTAGAGCCGGTCGCCACGCCGAGCAGGGCGTCGGGCTTGCGGCGGACCAGTGCGGCCATGGCCTCCGCGATGAGCTCGCCGCCTGCCTTGGCGTCCGGGACGATGACAACTTCCACGCGGGGCCTGCCGATCTGAGTGGTGTCCCCCGGCGGAGCGTGGGGGAGTGTGGGCATATTGTGGTATAGACCAATCTAGCAGAGCCGGGCCCCGCGCACCCCGGGTTCGCGCCCATTCCCATGGTGGTCCGAATCCCCGCGGGCGCATCCCGGTGGGCGGGGTCAGACTGGGAGCCATGCCCGTCATGGAACGCCCCGGCAGCATCATGATCGGCGAGATCGGACAGCAGCCCGAGGTGTGGCGCCGGCTCCTGGCCGACGGGGCCGGGCCGATCGCCGAGACCGCCCGCGCCATCGCCGCCCGCGGCCCCCGGTTCGTCCTGCTCGCCGCGCGCGGGAGCTCCGACCACGCCGCGCTCTACGCCAAGTACCTCCTCGAGGTGGGCCACGGACTGCCCTGCGGGCTCAGCTCGATGTCCACGATCACCGCGTACGGCGCCACCCCCCGCCTCGAGGACGTCCTGGTCGTCACCGTGAGCCAGTCCGGCGGCTCACCCGACCTGGTCGCCTCCGCGCTCGCCGCCCGCCGTGCGGGCGCGCTGACGCTGGCCGTCACCAACAACCCCGACTCCGGGCTCGCCGCCGTCTCCGAGTACCGGATCGACGTACTGGCGGGCCCCGAGAAGGCGCTGCCGGCCACCAAGACGTACACGGCCTCCCTGCTCGCCCTGTACTTGTTCGCAGCGGCGCTGAGGGAGGCGGACGGGTCCGCGGCCGCGGCGGCCCTGCCCGGTCTGGCCGCGGGGGTGCTGGCCCGCGGCGAGGAGGTGCGGGCGCTGGCCGCGCGCTACCGGTTCGCCGAGCGGATGGTGGTCACCTCGCGCGGCTTCGGGTACCCGACCGCCCGCGAGGCGGCCTTCAAGCTCATGGAGACCAGCTACATCGCCGCGTTCGCCTCCTCCGGCGCCGACCTGCTGCACGGCCCGCTGGCCCTGGTGGACAACGTTTCCCCGGTCATCGCGGTCGTCCCCGACGGACGAGCGGGCGAGGCGCTCCAGCCCGTACTGGACCGGCTGCGAAGCCGCGGTGCGGACCTGTGCGTGGTGGGTTCGAAGGAGCGGGCCGAAGCGGCGGCCACCGGGTTCGCGCTGCCCGCGGACGGGGTCCCCGAGGAGCTGTGGCCCCTGCTGGAGATCCTGCCGCTCCAGCTGCTGGCCCACGAGATCGCCGTGGCCCGGGGTCATGACCCCGACGCGCCACGGGCCCTGGCCAAGGTCACCGAGACCAGCTAGTCGTCGTACGGGGGCGGGGCGGGAGTTCCTCTGGGCCACGGTGCCCGACGGGACCCTCAGCCCGTCCGGCACCGTAGCCCGGAGTACTCACGGCCGAGGGTGTGCGGTTCCCGCGGCCGTTGGAGGTGCCTGCGCGGTCAGGGCAGAGCGCGCGGCTTACCTCGATCCGTCCTCCTGTGCGGGGAGGGCGGAAGCTTAAGGCAATTGTGGACTAGACCATTCTGTTCTGTCCATCCAATGACGGGACCCTGAATGCCGTCACTTCCTCCAACAGTACGCTTCCCGCACCCCTCCTGTGTACTCCCGAGTATTCCCGTGGGGAAAGTCATGCGGCGTACCCGGGGTACGCTCGCCACGTGCCGTCCATGAACGACCTCGTACGCCAGCACACCGCTCTCAGTGAAACCGACCTGGAGTGGCTGCACCTGCTGGTCTCGGAGTGGCAGCTGCTCTCCGACCTGTCCTTCGCCGACCTCGTGCTGTGGGTGCCCACCCTCGACGGCACGCGGTACGTCTCGGTCGCGCAGATGCGCCCGAACACCGGCCCCACCTCGTACCAGGACGACATGGTCGGCCACCTGGTCCCGCGCGGCCGCCGTCCCCTGCTCGACGCGGCGCTCGACGAGGGCCGGATCGTGCGCGAGGGCGATCCGGAGTGGCGCGAGGAGGTGCCGGTCCGCGTCGAGTCGATCCCCGTGCGCCGCGAGGGGCGGGTCCTGGGCGTGATCGCCCGCAACACCAACCTGCTCACTGTGCGTACACCGAGCCGGCTGGAGCTCACCTACCTCCAGTCCGCCTCCGACCTGGCGCAGATGATCGCGGCGGGCTCCTTCCCGTTCCCCGGCCAGCAGGTCGACATGGACGCCTCCCCGCGCGTCGGGGACGGCCTGATCCGGCTCGACGCCGACGGCGTGGTCACCTACGCCTCCCCGAACGCGCTGTCCGCCTACCACCGCCTCGGCCTCGCCTCCGACCTGGTCGGGCAGCACCTGGGCGACACCACCACCGAACTCGCGCCCTCCCGCGGCCCGGTGGACGAGGCCCTGGTCAAGCTGGCCAGCGGCTGGGCCCCGAGGGAGACCGAGGTCGAGGGCAACGGCGGGGTCATCCAGCTGCGCGCCATCCCGCTGAAGCCCAAGGGCACCCGCATCGGCTCCCTGGTGCTGTGCCGCGACGTCACCGAACTGCGCCGTCGCGAACGCGAACTGATCACCAAGGACGCGACCATCCGGGAGATCCACCACCGGGTGAAGAACAACCTCCAGACCGTGGCGGCACTGTTGCGGCTCCAGTCCCGTCGGATGGATTCGCCCCAGGGCCGAGAGGCGCTCAACGAGGCCGTGCGCCGTGTCGGTTCGATCGCGATCGTGCACGAGACGCTGTCTCAGAACCTGGATGAGCGCGTCGAGTTCGACGAGATCGCCGACCGCGTGATCGCGATGGTCTCCGAGATCTCGCCGGGCAAGGTCGCCTGCCGGCGCACCGGCCGGTTCGGGATCCTGGACGCGGAGGTCGCCACTCCGCTGTCGATGGTGCTCACCGAGATCCTGCAGAACGCCCTGGAGCACGCCTTCGTCCAGGGGGAGGGCGGCACCGTGGAGGTGTCGGCCGCCCGCAGCGGGACCGGTCGCGCCGACGGCCGGCTGCTGATCACCGTGCTCGACGACGGCAGCGGTCTGCCCGAGGGGTTCGATCCCCAGCGGGCCGGCAATCTCGGGCTGCAGATCGTACGCACCCTCGTGGAGGGGGAGCTCGGCGGCACCTTCGACATGGTCCGGGCGGAGCCGCGCGGTACGAAGGTCGTCCTCGACATCCCGTCCAGCCCGCAGAAATAGCCGGACCTGGCGTCACTCAGCGTGACGGACCGGTCTCCCGGCCGGGCCCCGGACAGCACTGAGCCCCGGATCGAATGGTTCTCGATCCGGGGCTCAAGAGCACGTTGCTAAGCGCTTATACGGGTACTACGCGCTGCGCGTCGAGGCTCGAAAGTCGTTGTCAGGCGCTGGCGTTGCGCGCCCGGTTGCGAGCGGCGCGGCGCTTCATCGCACGGCGCTCGTCCTCGCTGAGACCGCCCCAGACGCCGGAGTCCTGACCGGACTCGAGCGCCCACTGCAGGCACTGCTCCATGACGGGGCAGCGGCGGCAGACGGCCTTGGCTTCCTCGATCTGCAGCAGCGCAGGACCGGTGTTGCCGATGGGGAAGAACAGCTCCGGGTCTTCCTCACGACAAACGGCGTTGTGACGCCAGTCCATGGCTGCTACCTCTCTTGTGTGACATGCACGTTGCTTGTGAATGTGAACGCTTTCACGAATCCCCCCGTGGGGGAAGGGCCGACACCCAGTTGCCCGGTGTGGTCCGAAGATTCGTGGAGGGGTTCTGGCGGTCTGTGTGGGTGCCGGTTCTGCGGGCTGTCCCGATCGCCATGTAGAGATTCGCAAACCTCGGACGGGGATACAACCCCTTCCGGAAAGTTTTTTTTGATTCGTCGGTGTCTACTAGGTCACAGCCCTACTTCGTGGGGGTGGACCAGCGTGTAAACGTTCGAGTGAAAGGACTTTAGGCTCTTCCACTCACACAATCACACGCAGTGCCCGCCGTACGCCTGTGAACCGAACGCTGGTGCGCAGACCGAGGTGGTCTCCGTCCATCTGGAACGGAAGGGGAACCTTGGAATGCAAGGTGAAGTCGGTCAGATCGTGCAGAGACACTGCGTGCTTGCCGTGTGGACCTCGTTCAGGAGTCGAGGTCAGGAGCTGTGTCGCGTAGCGGGCGACCGCCGGAGTTGACAAACGATCGAGGGCCAGTACGTCAAGCGCAGTATCGAACGATGCCTCCGGAGAGGCGTAAAGCGGGCGATTCCCCAGATAAGTCCACGGCGAGGTGTTGCAGACTATGGACAGCACCAGATCCGTCACCGGATCCGCCCCCGGACGCTCCAGCGTGACCGTACCGTGCCGGCGGTTGGGCTCGTCCCAGAACTGGCGCATCAGTTGTCGTACATACAGTGCGTGCGTCGAACGCTTTCCGCGTTCGCGCTGCTGCTCCACTCGCCCCACGACACCCGCGTCGAAACCGAAGCCCGCGCAGAAGGTGAACCAGCGGGCCGGGACCGATTCGTCCTCCGTGCCCGGGGTGCCGGCCGCCAGACCCAGCCCCACGGTCCGCTCGCGCTGCTCGCGCAGTGCGTCCAGCAGGGCGCCGGTCGCCTCGACGGCGTCGTTCGGCAGGCCGAGTGCGCGGGCGAAGACGTTCGTGGAGCCGCCGGGCACCACCGCCAGCCGGGGCAGCCGCTCCGGATCCGGCCCGTCGTGCAGCAGTCCGTTGACCACCTCGTTGACCGTGCCGTCACCGCCGAGGGCCACGACGAGGTCGAGCCCCTCGTGCGCGGCCCGCCGTCCCAGGTCCCGGGCGTGCCCGCGGTACTCGGTGGTCACCGCCTCCAGCTTCATCTCGCTGGCCAGGGCGTGGGTCAGGACATCGCGCGTGCGCGCACTGGTGGTCGTCGCTGCTGGGTTGGCCACGAGAAGTGCACGCATGAGCGCCAGACTACCCACCCCTTCGAAGAGCGACCCTACTGCCCGTCCCCTCCGGCGTCCGGGGCGCGCGGCTACCCTGCTGGAGTGAGTAAGAAGCAGCCCGCGAAAGCCGCCGCCCCCGCCGCCACTGCCACCGGCACTCCGACCGCCGGAGGCGCAGCCGCGCTGCCCGGCCGGCTGACCGCCGCCGCCGCGCTGACGGCCCTGGAGGGCCTGGCGCTGGCCGGCCTCGGTGTCTACATGCTGTTCGTGGGCATCGCCGGAGACCCCGACTCCCCGCAGCAGGCGGAGACGGGCGGCGTCACCCTGCTCGCGCTCGCCGCGCTGCCGCTGGTCGCGGCCCGCGGTCTGCGCCTGGGCCGCAGCTGGAGCCGCGGCCCGGCCCTGATCACCCAGCTGATGGCGCTGCCGGTGGCCTGGACCCTGTACAGCACCGGCGGCGCGATGATCGTCGCCGCCGTGGCCCTGGCGCTGGCGGCCGTGGCGGTCGCGGCCCTGCTGGTCAATCCGACGGCGACCGAGGCCCTGGGTATCGGGCCCGGACAACAGGCCCGATAGTCCGCTTCGCCGGCCGGCGCCCCGCCGGCTACTCCTCGACGAGGAGCTTCTCGCGCAGCTGGGCCAGGGTGCGGGCCAGCAGGCGGGAGACGTGCATCTGGGAGATGCCGACCTCCTGCGCGATCTGCGACTGGGTCATGTTCCCGAAGAACCGAAGCAGCAGGATCCGCTTCTCCCGCGGCGGCAGGCCCTCCAGGAGCGGCTTGAGGGACTCGCGGTACTCGACGCCCTCCAGCGCCTCGTCCTCCGCGCCCAGGGTGTCCGCGACCGCCGGCGACTCGTCGTCGGTGTCCGGCACGTCCAGCGAGAGCGTGCTGTAGGCATTGGCCGATTCCAGCCCCTCCAGCACCTCCTCCTCGGAGATCCCCAGCCGTTCGGCCAGCTCGTGCACCGTGGGGGAGCGGCCGTGCTGCTGGGACAGTTCCGCCGTGGCCGTCGTCAGCGAGAGCCGCAGCTCCTGCAGACGCCGGGGCACGCGCACCGCCCAGCCCTTGTCGCGGAAGTGCCGCTTGATCTCGCCGACCACCGTGGGCGTGGCGTAGGTGGAGAACTCGACCCCGCGGTCCGGGTCGAACCGGTCCACCGACTTGATCAGGCCGATGGTCGCGACCTGCGTCAGGTCGTCGAGCGGTTCGCCGCGGTTGCGGAACCGCCGCGCCAGGTGCTCGACCAGCGGCAGGTGCATCCGTACGAGCCGGTTGCGCAGCTCGGCCTTCTCCACCGAGCCCTCGGGCAGCGCCCGCAGCTCGATGAACAGCGCGCGCGCCCCGCTGCGGTCGCGCGGGTCCGGCAGCGGCGCGGTCGCGTGGAACGCGGGCGCCTCCGGGGGAGCCGGTGTCTCCGGGGGAGCCGGTGCCTCCGGGGCCGTGGCAGCGGCCGCCGGTGGCTTCGCCGGCTGTGGTTCTTCGTGCTGGTTGTCGCTCATAGGGCCCGCCCGTCGCTCCGCCGAGTCCAAAAAGCCGTCTTCCGCATCCGTGTCAGCCGGGTGCGGCCGGGCGTGCTGCTGCTCCGGGATGCCGCCGTCGACCTCGTGCCGTACCCGGGGCCGATCCCCGCCCCGCACCGGGATCTCCCCGCCGCTCACGCCGGGCCTGGTCCCGCGCCGCGCTGTTTGTAGAGACTGATGCTCACCGTCCGGTCCTCCTCGACCGTCGACTCGACCTTGCCGGCCAGCGCCGACAGTACGGTCCAGGCGAACGTGTCGCGCTCAGGCGCACGGCCGTCCGTGGTCGGCGCCGAAACGGTCACCTCCAGCGAATCGTCCACCAGCCGGAAGACGCAGCTGAGGACGGAGCCGGGCACGGCCTGCTGGAGCAGGATCGCGCAGGCCTCGTCCACCGCGATGCGGAGGTCCTCGATCTCGTCGAGGGTGAAGTCCAAACGTGCTGCGAGACCGGCCGTGGCCGTGCGCAGCACCGACAGGTAGGCACCCGCAGCGGGCAGCCGGACTTCCACGAAGTCCTGGGTCCCGGGCTCGCCTGCGATCTGGGACACCCTCACCTCCAAGGTGGTACGAGCTCTGTTCGCCGGTGACGCTACCGCGATCCGGGCGATCGTGTCGCGGCACCCCTCGTGATGCCCGCTGAGGGCACCCCTTCCCACGGTCAGTGACTGATGGTAAGCCCATGGGTACGCACAGTGGCTAGGGGTCTGCGGGCCCAAATCGGGGGAACCGGCGGAGGGTTGACCTACCCCGCCTCAGACGATCGAACCGTCGACAAAACACCAGCGCCAGATCTCGCCCGGCTCGAAGCTCCGCATCACCGGATGGCCGGTCTTCTCGTGGTGCGCGGTGGCGTGCCGGTAGGGGGAGGAGTCGCAGCAGCCCACCTCCCCGCACTCCAGGCACATCCGCAGCTGCACGGGGTGGCTGCCGACCGCCAGACATTCGGCGCAGGTCCGGTCAGAGGGGGCGGGCTCGGGGCGCGGCAGTTCGGCAACGTGGGTGCACTCGCTCATGATGGCCAGCGTACGGCCAGGGTGCGCGCGCGCGATGGCTCCGACGACTACCGATGGGATCTTCGATGGAGGTCTTGCCGCTGGTGGCACTGGTCGCGGGGAGCGCGGCCGTAGCGGGCGTGGCCCGCCGGACACCGGTGCCCGCGCCGCTGCTGCTGGTAGCCGCCGGGCTCCTCGCCGGCTACCTGCCGGGCGTGCCGTCGTACGCGCTCGACCCGCACATCGTGCTGCCCCTGCTGCTCCCGCCGCTGCTGCACACGGCCGCGGTGGACAGCTCGTACCTCGACCTGCGGGCGAACATCCGGCCCATCGCGATGCTCTCCGTGGGCTACGTGCTGTTCGCGACGCTCGCGGTCGGGTACGCGGCGTACCTGCTGGTGCCGGGGCTGCCGCTGCCGGTCGCGCTGGTGCTGGGCGCGGTGGTCGCACCGCCCGACGCGGTCGCCGCCACCGCGATCGCCCGCAAGCTCGGGCTGCCGAACCGGATCACGACGATCCTCCAGGGCGAGTCGCTGGTGAACGACGCCACGGCCATCACCGCGTACAAGGTGGCCCTGGCGGCGGCGATCGGGGTGAGCGCGGGCTGGGCGGACGGGATCGTCGAGTTCCTCCTGGCCTCCGTGGGCGGGATCGGCGTGGGCCTGCTGCTGATGGTGCCGATCCACCACCTGCGCAAGCGGCTGAAGGAGCCGCTGCTCCAGAACACCCTCTCGCTGCTGATCCCGTTCGTGGCGTACGCGGCGGCCGAACGGGTGCACGCCTCCGGAGTGCTGGCGGTGGTCGTGGTCGCGCTGTACCTGGGCCACCGCAACTGGCAGGTCGACTTCGCGACCCGGCTCCAGGAGGAGGCCGTGTGGCGGATGGTCGCCTTCGTGCTCGAGTCGGTGGTGTTCGCGCTGATCGGGCTCCAGCTGCCGGTGGTGCTGGAGGGGCTGGCGGAGTACGACGCCGGGTCCGTGGCCTGGTACGCGGTCCTGGTGTTCCTCGCGGTGGTGGCGAGCCGGTTCCTGTGGGTGTTCCCGGCGACGTTCGTGCCGCGCTGGATCTCGGAGCGGATCCGTACGCGGGAGCCGGACACGGACTGGAAGGCGCCGGTGGTCGTGGGGTGGGCCGGGATGCGGGGGGTCGTCTCGCTGGCGATCGCCTTCTCCGTGCCGGCCGACGTACCGAACCGGAACCTCATTCTCTTCCTCACGTTCACGACGGTCATCGGCACGCTCGTCGTCCAGGGGCTCACCCTGCCGCCGCTGATCAGGGTGCTGCGGCTGCCGCCGAAGAACCTCCAGGCCGAGACGCTGGCGGAGGCGCAGGCGCAGAGCGAGGCCTCGCGGGCGGCGGACGAGCGGCTGTCGGAGCTGCTGGAGTCGCCCGAGAACCAGCTGCCGCCCCCGCTGGCGGACCGGCTGCGCACGGTCCTGGAGCGGCGGCGCAACGCGGTGTGGGAGCGGCTGGGCGAGGTCAACCCGGTGACGGGGGAGTCGGCGGACGAGATCTACCGGCGCCTCGCGCGGGAGATGATCGAGTCGGAGCGGGAGGTCTTCGTGTCGCTGCGGGACCGCCGCCGGATCGACGACGAGATGCTGCGGGGGCTGCTGCGCCGGCTGGACCTGGAGGAGGCGGCGGCCTACCGGGAGGAGACGTGAGGGCGCTGGGGGCCGGTCACGGCCGGCCCGTGACGACGGCGGCCAGGGTGGTGCCGCGGGGGAACGCGCCGGACGCGGTGAGTTCGGTCAGGGCCCAGAGCAGCTTGGCGACGTAGATCCGCTCGACCGGGAGCCCGTGCCGGGACTCGAAGTCCGCGGCGAAGGCGTCGAGCGCGGCCGGGACGCGGGCGTAGCCGCCGTGGTCGAACCCCTCGGCCAGGCTCCAGTCGCCGGCCGGACCTCCGAAGGCGGCCAGCTGGAGGGAACGTATCTCCCCGGTCAGGAAGCCGCCCGCCAGGACCGGGACGCCCAGTGCGCGCTGCCCGGGGTCCAGTCCGGCGGCCAGCCCGGCCAGCGTCCCGCCGGTCCCGCAGGCCACGGCCACCACGTCGGCCGTGCCGCGCAGCTCGCGGCCGAGCTCGGCGCAGCCGGTCAGCGCGAGGGCGTTGCTGCCGCCCTCGGGGACCGGGTACGCCCCGCTCGCGCCCGCCGCGTCCAGCAGCCGCGCGAGCACCTCGGGCTCCGCCTTGCGGCGGTACTCCGACCGGGGCACGAAGTGCAGCCGCATCCCGTCGGCCGCGCACCTCGCGAGGCACTCGTTGAGCGGCCGCCGGGCCAGCTCCTCGCCGCGCACGATGCCGACGGTCTCCAGCCCGAGCAGCCGCCCGGCCGCCGCGGTGGCCCGCAGATGGTTCGAGTACGCCCCGCCGAAGGTCACCACGGCCCGCCGCCCGCCCGCCACGGCGGCCCGCAGATTGGGCGCGAGCTTGCGCCACTTGTTCCCCGGCAGTTCCGGATGCACGAGATCGTCCCGCTTCAGCACGACCCGGACCCCGTACCGCCCGAACCGCTCGTCACGGATCTCCCGCAACGGCGACGGCGGCCGCGACTGCAACAGGGCGTCGGCATCAACAACGTGTTCCACCCGCTCATTCTCCGCTGCCGGTCCGGCGCCCGCGCCGCCGTCGCCGCACGCCGGAGCCGTCCGTCGCGCCGGGGACTCCTACTTCAGGCGTTCCGCGATGCGGTGGCGGAGGGATTCCATCGTGAAGCCCTTGGGGTCGATCTTGCCCGGCTGCCATTCCAGGTGGCCGATCACCGAGCGGGACGTCCAGGCGTGGACGCGGCACAGGGCCGCCGCCGCGCGGGTGATCGCGTCGAGTTGGGCCGCCGGCCAGGGGTCCTCGCCGTCGCCGAGGTTCTCGCACTCGAAGCCGTAGAAGTGGCGGTTGCCGTCGGTGTCCGCCCGGTGGTCCGGCGGGAGGCGCTTCTCGGCGATCACCGCGGCCAGGACGTCGGAGTCCCCGGCGCCCGCGTGGTTGGCGCGGCCGTAGCCGACCAGGTGGACCCGGCCGTCCTTGGTGATCACGCCGTGGCAGAGCGGGCCGGGGAGGTCGGAGTCGCCGCGGCGGCAGAGGGAGACGGTGTTCGCGGTGCCGTTCGAGACGGTGTGGTGGATCATCACCCCGTGCACCGGCCCCCAGGGGCCCTTGTGGTTGCGGTTGTGGGTGCGCCAGGCGCCCACCTCGACGACGGTCAGACCCTCGTCGCGCAGTGCGTCGACGAACCGGTCCGCGGACATGGGTGCGGCCATGACCCCCTCCTCCCGTGGACACCCAGTGTGTCCACGTCACTACGCTCCGGTGTAATGGAGGAGGGGCTTCCGCGCCAGTGGATTCGTACGGCGAGCGAGCCGATCCGGACAGCCGTCAGGCCGAGGCGAGCCACAGGTCCGGGCCGAACACCTCGTAGTGGATGTCGGCGGCGGACACCCCCTTGGCCAGCAGCTGCTCGCGGACCGACCGCATGAAGGGCAGCGGCCCGCACAGGTAGGCCCGGGTGCCGGGCGCGACCGGGACGGCGGCCAGGTCGAGGCGGCCCGTGCCGTCGCAGGGCTCGGCGGACTGCTCGTACCAGAACCGGGCCGACGCGTCGGCCAGCTTGTGCGTGAGCGCCCGGTGGTCGGCGCGCAGCGGGTGGTCGGCCGGGGACCGGTCGGCGTGCAGGACGGTCACCGGCGCGCTGTGCCCGGTGTCGGCCAGGTGTTCCAGCATCGAGAGGATCGGGGTGCAGCCGATGCCGGCCGAGGCGAGCAGGACCGGGGCGGCGGAGTCCCGCAGGACCAGGTCGCCGTACGGGGCCGAGACGCGCAGGGTGTCACCGGCCCGGACCCGGGCGTGCAGGTGGTTCGAGACCTCGCCGTCCGGGCCCGCCGCGGCCGTGGCGTGCACCCGCTTGACGGTGATCGCCCGGACCGGGGAGCCGGGGGAGGTGGAGAGGCTGTACTGGCGGATCTGGCGGGCGCCGTCGGGGAGTTCGACCTGGACGGAGACGTACTGGCCGGGCTTGAAGGCGGGCGCCGGGGCCCCGTCGGCCGGGGCCATCCGGAAGGTCGTGCAGTCCGCGGTCTCCTCGACCCGGCCGGTGACGGTCCACTCGCGCCACACGTCGCCGGCGACGACCTGCCGCTCGGCGTAGAGGCGCTCCTCGATGGCGACGAGGGCGTTGGCCATCAGCCAGTAGACCTCGTCCCAGGCCTCGGCGACCTCCGGGGTGACGGCCTCGCCGAGGATCTCGGCGATCGCCTCGAAGAGGTACCGGTGCACGACCGGGTACTGCTCGCGGGTGACTCCCAGGGAGGCGTGCTTGTGGGCGATGCGGCCCAGCATCACGTCGGGGCGGGTGTCCGGGTGCTCGACGAGGTGGGTCGCGAAGGAGGCGATGGAGCCGGCGAGGGCCTGCTTCTGGAGGCCGGCGTTCTGGTTGCCCCGGTTGAACAGGTCGCGCAGGAGTTCCGGGTGGGCCGCGAACAGCTTCGCGTAGAAGAGCTCCGTGATCTCGCCGATCGCCGCGCCCACGGCGGGCAGGGTGGCTCGTACGGTCGCGGTCGACTTCTCGGAAAGCATCGGGACTCCTCGTGGGTCGGATCGTTGAATTGGAATGTGAAATGCATGTTTTTGACCAGGGGGCCGCCCTGGATGGGGACTTCTGTTCGAACATCCCCGCCGGGCTCAGCCTAGGCGGGCCCCTCGCCGGTGCGAACCGGCCATCCGGCCCGGCGTGTCAGGGCCTTTCGGCCCCCGCGGCCGCGCCGCCCGAGATGCCCAGCAGCAGCGGTCCGGTCGGGGCCGCCACCAGGTCGTTCACCGTCAGCGGGTCCAGCGCGGCGAAGAACGCCTCCTGGGCCCGGCGCAGCGCCCCGCGCAGTACGCAGCCGCCGGCCAGCGGGCACGGGACGGTGCCTTCGCAGTCCACGACGTCGCCCGCGCCCTCCAGTTCGCGCACCACCCCGCCCACCGAGGCGCGCCGCCCGGCGGGGGTCAGGGCGAGCCCGCCGCCGCGGCCGCGCCGCGCCTCGACCAGGCCGAGGTGCTGCAGCCTGGCGACCACCTTCGCCGTGTGCGTGTACGGGACCTCCATGGTCGCCGCGACCTCGCGCGTGGTCGGGAGGTCGGTCTCCTCGACGGCCAGGCGCATCAGGACGCGCAGGGCGAGGTCGGTGAAGCGGGTCAGGCGCATGGGTCCAGCGTAGAAAACTTGCATCCAGGATGCAAGATATGCGGATCGCGGGTGGCCGGAACCGGTGGGTCCAGAGGGGTGTGTGGGGGAGGAGATGAACCCAAGAGAGTGCCCCGCGCCCGGACGGAGTAGTCCCACCCTTTTGTGTAATGGTCTCACCACGTTCCGTACTGGAAGGCTGCGTATCGCAGATTCATGGAGTGATCGAAAGGGAAATACATGTCGGTCCAGGCAGGTTCCGAAACCGAAGCCCAGGCGCCGCAGCGCAGTCTCGGGACGTCGGCCGCACGGAACTTGGCAACCACGACCAAGTCCGCGCCGCAGATGCAGGAGATCACCTCCCGGTGGCTGCTGAAGATGCTGCCGTGGGTGTCCGTGCAGGGCGGCACGTACCGCGTCAACCGACGGCTGAGCTACTCGGTCGGCGACGGGCGCGTCGAGTTCATCAAGACCGGGACCCAGGTCCAGGTGATCCCGGCCGAGCTCGGCGAGCTCCCGCTGCTGAGGGAGTACGAGGACCTCGACGTCCTCGGCGAGCTCGCCCAGCGGTGCCAGCAGATCGACTTCGAGGCCGGCCAGGAGCTCACCTCCTTCGGCAACGCCTCCGACCGCGTCTACCTCCTCGCCCACGGCCGCATCGACCACGTCGGCCCCGGCCCCTACGGTGACGACGCCGTCCTGCGGACCGTCGCCGACGGCGCGTACTTCGGTGAGGACTCCCTCGTCGACGAGGAGGCGATCTGGGAGTACACCGCCCGCGCCGCCACCTCCGGCACCGCGCTCTCCCTGTCCCGGCAGGACTTCCAGCTGCTCGCCGACCGCGTCGAATCCCTGCGCGAGCACGTGAACCAGGTGCGGACGCAGCCCGCCCAGCGCACCAACAAGTACGGCGAGGCGGCCATCGACCTGTCCGCCGGCCACCAGGGCGAGGCCGTGCTCCCCGGCACCTTCGTCGACTACGACGCCCACCCGCGCGAGTACGAGCTCTCCATTGCACAAACGGTCCTGCGGGTGCACACGCGCGTCGCCGACCTGTACAACCAGCCGATGAACCAGACCGAGCAGCAGTTGCGGCTCACGGTCGAGGCGCTGCGCGAGCGCCAGGAGCACGAGATGCTCAACAACCGCGACTTCGGGCTGCTCCACAACACCGACTACGACCAGCGCATCCAGCCGCACGACGGCGCGCCCAGCCCCGACGACATGGACCAGCTGCTCAGCATGCGGCGCGGCTCCAAGTTCTTCCTCGCGCACCCCAAGGCCATCGCCGCCTTCGGCCGCGAGTGCAACAAGCGCGGCCTGTACCCGGAGTCGGTGGACATCGGCGGCAACCGGGTGCCGGCCTGGCGCGGGGTGCCGATCTTCCCGAGCAACAAGATCCCGATCAGCGACGCCCGCACCACGTCCATCCTGTGCATGCGCACCGGTGAGGAGGAGCAGGGCGTGATCGGCCTGCACCAGCCGGGCATCCCGGACGAGATCGAGCCGAGCCTGTCGGTCCGCTTCATGGGGATCAGCGAGCAGGCGATCATCTCCTACCTGGTCACCGCCTACTTCTCCGCCGCGGTGCTGGTACCGGACGCGCTCGGCGTGCTGGAGAACGTCGAGATCGGCCGCTGGCGCTGAGGGGGCCGGCCGAAGAGCGACGGGGACACGGACCCGCCATGGCGACCACCGAGGCCACCGCGACCGGCGAGGGCCAGGAGGCGGCGGTCCTGCTGGAGCGGACGAGAGAAGCGGTCAATCCGGAACTGCGCCGGACGGTCGAGAGCCTGCCCGGTTCGATGCGGCACGTCGCGATGTACCACTTCGGCTGGGAACACGAGGACGGCACACCGGCCGCGGGCAACGCGGGCAAGGCCATCCGGCCGGCCCTGGTGCTGGCCGCGGCCCAGGCAGTGCGAGGACCGGGCGGGCAGGTGGAGGACGCCGTCCGGGCGGCGGTGGCCGTGGAGCTGGCGCACAACTTCACGCTGCTGCACGACGACGTCATCGACAAGGACTCCCGGCGCCGCGGCCGGGCCACCGCCTGGACCGTGTTCGGGATACCGGACGCGATCATCGCCGGCGACGCCATGATGGCGCTCGCGCTGCGGCTGTTCGCGGAGGACCCGCACCCGGCGGCGGCGGCGGCCTCGGCGCGGCTCGCGGCCTGTGTCATCGAGCTGTGCGCGGGCCAGCAGGCGGACTGCGCCTTCGAACAGCGCGCGTACGTCTCGCTCGACGAGTGCCTGACCATGGCGACGGCCAAGACCGGTGCCCTGCTGGGCTGCGCCTGCGCGCTGGGCGCGCTGTACGCGGGCGCGGGGCCGGACGAGGTCGACGCCATGGACGCGTTCGGGCGGGAGGCCGGGCTGGCCTTCCAGCTGATCGACGACCTGATCGGCATCTGGGGGGATCCGGGGCACACCGGCAAGCCCGCCGGGGCCGATCTGCTGGCCCGCAAGAAGTCCCTCCCGGTCGTGGCCGCCCTCACCTCGGGCACCGAGGCGGGGGAGGAGCTGGCGGCCCTGTACGCGGGCCCCATGACCGGGGACGACGTACGCAGGGCGGCCGACGCGGTGGACCGGGCGGGCGGGCGCGACTGGGCGCAGGCCCATGCCGCGGACCGGATGGGCCGGGCCGTGCAGCAGCTGTCCCGGGCCGTACCGGATCTCGGGGCGGCGGGCGGACTGCTGGCGCTCGCGGAGTTCGTGACGCGCCGTACGCGGTGACGGGCGGTCCGGTTCCGGCACCGAGGGGTGCCGGAACCGGACTGTCCGCGTTCCGGGCCCAACTCTAGGATCGCTCAAGGTTGTTGATGATTGAGCGAAGGGTGTGGCCCATGGGGCTGGAGATACGTCAGGCGGATCAGTCGGACCGGGACGCGGTGGCGCGGCTGCTCGACGAGGCCTTCCGCACCGACCCGGTGAGCAGCTGGGTCTTCCCGGACCCGGAGCACCGGGCCGCGGTGCACGGCAAGTTCCTCGGCGTGTTCGTGGACGTGGCGCTGGCCGAGGGGCGGATCGACTACGCCGTCGACGGCTCGGCGGCCGCGCTGTGGCTGCGGATCCCGGCGGGCGAGCCGGAGGGGGAGGACGAGATCCCCGCGAAGATGCGGGCCGTGGCCGACCCGGACAACGAGCGCTGCGAGCTCGTCGGCCGGCTGACGGGTGCGGTGCACCCGACGTCGGAGGAGCACGAGTACCTGCTGATGATCGCGGTCGACCCGGCCCGGCAGGGGGAGGGGCTGGGCACCGAGCTGATGCGGCCCGTGCTGGACCGCTGCGACCGGGAGGGCCTGCCGGCGTACCTGGAGGCGAGCAGCGAGCGCAGCAAGGGGCTGTACGAGCGGCTCGGCTGGGAGTTCACGGGCGAGGCGGTACGGCTTCCGGGCGGGCCGCTGATGTGGCCGATGTGGCGCAAGCCGCAGGGGTAGTGGCGGCGGGCGGTCGCAGGTGCGGCGCCGGGGCGTGCGGAAGCGGTTTGCGTAACCACTTCACTCGAAGTACTTTGGTTGACGTGCCCCGGTGCGGCGGCACTGTCGAACGGAAGAGAATCGCTTGCGCAAGCTCACGTACTTCGTCGCGACGTCGGTCGACGGCTTCATCGCCGACCCGGACGGAGACGGCGACTACCTCAACCGCTGGGTGGAGCCCGGGTACGCCGAGGACATGTTCGGCGAGTTCCCGGAGACGGTGCCCACCCACGTCCGGGCCGAGCTCGGCCTCGAAGGCGCGGTGGGGAAGCACTTCGACGCGGTCCTGATGGGGCGCGCCACCTATGACGCCGGGCTGCGGGTGGGGATCACCAGCCCGTACGCGCATCTGGACCAGTACGTCGCCTCCCGGTCCCTCGGCACCTCGCCCGACCCGGCCGTCGAAATCGTCTCGGGCGACGTGGCCGCGCGCGTACGGCGGCTGAAGCAGCTGCCGGGCCTCGGGGTCTGGCTCTGCGGCGGCGCCGACCTGGCCGGGCAGCTGGCCGAGGAGATCGACGAGTTCGTCGTGAAGACGTACCCGGTGTTCGCCGGATCCGGCATCCCGATGTCCCGCGCCGGCTTCGCCCCCCGCGAGCTGGAGCTGACCGACCTCAAGCGCTACGGCGGAGGGCAGGTCGTGAGCACGTACCTGCGCAGGCGCTGACCCGCCGGACGCGGAAAGCCGGCCCGCCCGGGAGGGCGGGCCGGTGTGAAACGGCGGAGGGCGCACCCTGCCGGAACCGGGGCTGCCACGCGGCACGCGGCTCCGGCAGGGTTCCGTCCCGGGTCTCGTCCTAGCTCTTCGACCCCAGGCCGGAGGCGGCCAGGCCGTTGGCCCACAGCTGGTTGACGCGCGCCCGCTCGGCGCTGTTCGGGTTGGCGTTCTGGCACGAGGTGCCCGGGCCGCCGCCCGACATCAGTTCGCTGCACGGGCCCGAGTAGTGGTCCGGGAGGCCCAGCACGTGGCCGGTCTCGTGCGAGGTCACCCGGGTGGAGTTGTACTGCTGGTTCTGCCGGTGGTCGAGGAAGATGTAGCCCCGGCCGTGGCCGTCCGTGCTCGCGTACGAACCGCGCGGGTCGTTGCCCTCGCGGTAGGAGAAGTTCCCGCCGGAGGAGACCTCCTGCAGCCTGACGTTGCTCACCGAGCTGTTCCAGATCTGCGTGGAGCGGGCTATCTGGGTGCGGAAGCTCGGGGCGTTGCGGGTGTTGTAGGTGACGGTCACGGCCAGGGCGCCGGGGTTCGCGGCGCGCTGCTCGGCGACCGAGCGCTGTACGGCTTCGAAGAAGGCCTGGTTGGCGGCCTGGTTCTCCGGCGAGCGCTCGTACGCGGCGTAACTCGCGGTGCTGCCGGGGGTGGCGGCGCTGGCGGTGGGGACGACGCCGCCGAGGGAGGCGGCCAGGCCGAGGCCGACGGTGGTGGCCAGCATGGCCTTACGGGAGTGGCGCATGTGGGGGAGCTCCTACTCGTCCGGTGCGGTGGGGGGTGGGTCGTTCGCACCGGAGTCTGAGGGAGCGGAAGTGTGCTGCGGATGATGTCACTGCCCGATAGTGCGGGGCTATCGGGAAGTTTTCGACAGATCAACTGGTGTGAGAATGGCGGGATTCGGGGGGCTATAGGTGGCTGGTGCGTCCCACCGGCCGCCGCCTACCCTCGGGTCATGGAGCTTGAGGTCAGGCACCTGCGCGCACTGTGCGCCATCGCCGACGCCGGGAGTCTGCACAAAGCGGCCCGGCAGCTCGGTGTGAGCCAGCCCTCCCTCACGACCCAGCTGCGCCGGATCGAACGGGCCCTGGACGGCGAGCTGTTCCTGCGTGACCGGACCGGCTGCCGGCCCACCCCCTTCGGGCGCACCGTACTGGGCCGGGCCCGTCCGCTGCTCGCCGAGATGGCCGCGCTGGTGGCGGAGGCCCGGGCGCTCGCGCACGGGCCGCGGCTGCGGATCGGCTCCACGGCCAGCCGTGCGCTGCCGGGGTGGCTCCGGCGGATCCACCGGCGGCTGCCGGACACCGAGACCTCGCTGGTGGTGGACGTGTCCGCCAACGCACTGCTGCGGATGGCGGCTTCGGGGCAGCTGGACGTGGCCTTCGTGCACGAGGTGGAGGGCAGCCCGCTGCGGGTGCCGGCCGGGCTGCAGCTGCGCGTGCTGATGGAGCGCGAGCCGCAGTTCGTGTCGATGTCACGGGACCATCCGGCCGCCCGGCACGCGGTGGTGTCCTTACGGGACCTGGCCGAGGACCGCTGGATGGTGGACCCGTCGGTCGACGGCGAATGGGACGGCCTGCGGCGGGTCTTCGCCGGGGCCGGGCTGGACCCGCCGGTGCTGCACGCCGACTACCACACCGCGAGCTCGCTGATCGTCTCCGGCGAGGCGGTGGCTCCCTGCCAGCCGACCTCGGGGCCGCGCGAGGACATGGCGATCCGGCCGCTGTCCGGCGACCCCCTCGCCGTACGGCTGCTCCTGGCGACCCGGCCCGGTGCCCATCCGGAGCTCTACGAGGATCTGCGCGCCGCGTACCGAGAGGTGGCGCTGCTGACGCCGCCGTACCGCGCCTGGCTCCACCACCACGCGAGCCCTCTGCTCGAGGCGGCGTAGCCGGGGGCCGGCCAGACACCCCCTAAGGCGCGGGCCGGCGGCGGGTCCGGGCGTAGGCGAGGGACAGGGCGCCCTGGGTGACCAGGGCGGCGCCCGCCGCTGCCCAGCCGGGGCTTCGGCGGCGGGCCGCCCAGGCCAGCAGCGGTGCGCCCGCGGCCAGCTGGGCCGCCCCCAGCAGCCGGGCCTTCGGGCCGCGCACCCACGGTCCCAGCGGGCCCTCCTCCACCGCGTCGAGCTCCGCCCGCACCGCGTCGCGCCAGCCGGACCACTGCACGGCCTCGGCGCCGGGCGCGCCGCGCGCCGCCTCCCGCAGCCGGTCGGCGGGTTCGCCGGGGGCCAGCCCGGCGGGCAGTGCCAGGCCGGCGCGGCCCAGCAGGGCGATCAGCGCGAGCAGCCGGGCCTCGCCGTCGACCGCGGGGTCGGCGGCCGGGCGGGTCAGCCGCTCCAGCTCCTCCAGGTCGAGTACGGGGTCCAGGCCGAGCCGGGCCGCCAGGGTCCGCATGGCGTCGGGCTCGCCGGCCGGCCCGCCGAGCCGGTCCCACTCGTAGGCGGCGGTGCGCCGGAACCCGCTCGCCAGGGCGAACCCGGTCCGTCCGCCCTCCCACCACAGGCTCAGCACGGGCCAGTTGGCGCCGACCGCGACCGCAGAGGCCCAGCCGGAGAGCACCTCGGCCACGGTCCCCTCGCCGTCGAGCCACGGCGTGGCCTCGGGAACGAGCACGGTCCACTCGCCCGCCGGGGCGAGCAGCAGGTGGACGCGCAGCAGGTGCGCGGCGGGGCGGGCGGCGAGGGGCTCGGCACGGCAGACGAGCAGTCCGCCGGCCGGGGTCCGGGAGATCGGCATGTCCACACGCTAAGGCAAACCGCCCCAATTGGCCCAAAGGGGGGACTTTGGCGGCAGTCCCGACCACTTGACTTCCCCAGACCGCGATATATCGTGTTCCTCAGAAGACGCGATATGTTGCGTGCGTCGAGACCCGTCCGTGAACGTACGAGGAGGATCAGCCCCATGGCCGAGCAGGCGTCGCAGTCGACGTGGCACATCGCCGAAGCGCAGAAGCTCACCTTCGGGGAGCCGGTGACCGAGCTCCGCGTCCGCCTCGTGAGCGGCACGGTGAACGTGGTCGCCGCCGAGGAGGGCCCGGCCCGCCTGGAGGTGACCGGCGTCGAGGGACCGCCCCTGTACGTGGTGCAGGAGGGCGGCTCGCTCACCGTTTCCTACGAGGACCTGCCCTGGAACGGCGCCCAGGGCTTCAAGCAGTGGTGGGAGGCCAAGCCGTGGAAGGCGTGGTCGGGATCCGCCTCCGGCCGCAAGGCCTGGGAGCGCAGCGCCGCCGTCACCCTCACCGTCCCCGCCGGCACCCAGGTGGAGGTGGGCGTGGTCGACGCCACCGCCTTCGTCTCCGGGATCTCCGGCGGCGCCGCGGTCAACACGGTCTCCGGCGACGCCACGCTGTCCGGGCTGTCGGGCCGGGTCAAGGCGCACACGGTCTCCGGCAGCGTCGAGGCCCAGTCCGTCACCGGTGACCTCGGCTTCCACTCGGTGTCCGGCGGGCTGACGGTGGTCGACGGCGCGGGCGTGAGCGTACGGGGCGACTCGGTCAGCGGCGACATGCTCATCGACCTGGACCTCGACCCCGCCGCCCCGCGCCCCGTGGACATCGCGGTCAACTCCGTCTCCGGCCAGGTCGCCATCCGGCTGCCGCACCCCGCCGACACCCGGGTGGAGGCCAACACCGCCACCGGCGGCGTCTCCAACGCCTTCGAGGACCTGCGGGTCTCCGGCCACCTGGGCGCCAAGCGGATCACCGGGACCCTCGGCTCGGGCACCGGCACCCTGCGGGCCACCACGGTCTCGGGAGCCATCGCGCTGCTGCGCCGCCCGCCCGCCGAGGCCGAGACCGCCGCCTCCGCCGCCGCCCCCCTCGCGCTCGACAAGAAGGTGCTCTGACATGCCGCCCGTCTTCGCCCACGGCCGCCTCCGCCTCTACCTCCTCAAGCTGCTGGACGAGGCCCCGCGGCACGGGTACGAGGTGATCCGCCTGCTGGAGGAGCGGTTCCAGGGCCTGTACGCGCCCTCCGCGGGCACGGTGTACCCGCGGCTGGCCAAGCTGGAGGCCGAAGGCCTGGTCACGCACGCCACCGAAGGCGGGCGCAAGGTGTACTCGATCACCGAGGCGGGCCGGGCCGAACTGGCCGACCGCGGCGGCGAACTCGCCGACCTGGAGCTCGAGATCCGGGACTCGGTCACCGAACTGGCCGCCGAGATCCGCGACGACGTCCGGGGCGCGGCCGGTGAACTGCGGCGCGAGATGCGGGCCGCGGCCTCCGCGTCGGCGACCCGGGTCGAGGACGAGTCCTGGAAGGCGGCCAAGGAGGAGCTGAGCCGGGCGCGCCAGGAGTGGAAGGAGCAGGCGCGGCGGGCCAGGGACGAGAGCCGCCGGGCCCGCGAGGAGGCCCAGCAGGCCCGCCGGCAGGCCAAGGAGGCCCAGGAGCGCGCCCGCGAGGAGGTCCAGCGCATCGCCGGGCAGCTCCAGGAGCAGTTCGCCAAGTCGGGCGGGGTACTGGGCAGTCTGGCCGGAGCGTGGCTCGGCGGGAGCGGCCCGGCGCCGGGCGCGGCGCCGGGCGCGCAGACGGGGTCCGCCGCGCCGCCCGTGGCCGACACCGACTGGGCCGAGGACCTGGCTCCCACCGGGGACCCGGCGCGGGACCTGGACCGGCTGCTGGACCGCTTCCGCGACGAGGTGCGCGACGCCGCGCGGGACCACGGGGTGACCCCGGTCCGGCTGGCCGAGGCCCGCGCCCACCTCGCGGCGGCCGCCGCCCGGCTGGGGGCGACGCTGCGCGCCGGATAGGCGGGTCAGGCCGCCGGCAGGACCGTTTCCGCCGTGCCGTAGGTGATGCCGTGGTCCGTCAGGACCTCGGAGGCCGTGCCGGGGCGGGAGAGCAGCGCCAGCAGCAGGTGCACGGCGCCGATGTGGTGGTCCTTGCGGCCCAGCGCGATCCGCAGGGACTGCTCCAGGACCTTCTTCGCGTCCTCGGTGAAGCGGACGTGGCGGTTCCCGCCGCCGTCCGGCTCGGCGCGGCCCAGGGCGGAGCGCAGCGAGGCGCCCAGGGTCCGCCGGCGCGGCGCCGGGGTCGCCAGCGCGCCCTCGCCGTGGGTCTCCTCGATCCGGGAGACGATCTGCGTCAGGTCGATGCCGAGTCCGGCCAGCGCCTCCTCGTCCGCCCGGGACATGCCGCCCCGGCGGCGGGCCGCCGCGAGGTCGGCGGTCATCGCCGTGCGGTCCGCGCCCAGCGGGTCCAGCACGCCCAGGGCCAGCAGGGACAGCAGCAGGTGCTCCGCGGTGACCGCGGGGGCCCCGGCCCGCCGGGCCTCGGCCACCGCGCCCGTCACGGCCGACCGGGCCTCGCGGGTGAAGCGTTCGAACATCAGACCCTCCCGTGCTTCTTGTGCACGGCCTGCCGGCTCACGCCCAGCTCGGCCGCGATCTCCTGCCAGGACCAGCCCTGCGCGCGGGCACTGCGCACCTGTACGGCCTCCAGCTGCTCCAGCAGCCTGCGGAGGGCGGCCACGGCACGCAGGCCCACGCGCGGGTCACGGTCACCGGCCCGCTCGGCGAGATCAGTGGCTTCCGTCATAAGTGTCAATGTAGGTTGACGCGGGAGGTGGCGTCAACCCCCGTTGACAATCAGGGCTTGAGGACGATCTTGCCGAAGAGGTCGCCCGACGCGAGCTTCTCGAAGCCCTCGCGCGCCCGGTCCAGCGGCAGCACCTCGTCGATGACCGGCCGCACCCCGGTGGTCGCACAGAACGCCAGCAGGTCCTCCAGCTCGTCCTTCGAGCCCATCGTCGAGCCGACCACCTTCAGCTCCAGGAAGAAGATGCGGGTCAGCTCGGCGTGCGCCGGCCGGTCGCCGCTCGTCGCGCCGGAGATGACCAGGGTGCCGCCCGGCCGCAGGGACTTCACCGAGTGCGACCAGGTGGCCGCGCCCACCGTCTCGATCACGGCGTCCACCCGCTGCGGCAGCCGCGCGCCCGGCTCGTACGCCTCCAGGGCGCCCAGCTCCACGGCGCGCTTGCGCTTGGCCTCGTCCCGGCTGGTGGCGAAGACGCGCAGGCCCGCGGCCTTGCCGAGGATGATGGCCGCGGTGGCGACCCCGCCGCCGGCGCCCTGGACGAGCACGGAGTCCCCGGGGCGGACCCCGGCGTTGGTGAACAGCATCCGGTACGCCGTCAGCCAGGCCGTCGGCAGACAGGCGGCCTCCTCGAAGGAGAGCCCGGCGGGCTTGCGCAGCACGTTCCACGCGGGCACGGTGACCTGCTCGGCGAAGGTGCCCTGGTAGCGCTCGGTCAGGATCGAGCGGGGCTCGTCCGGGCCGACCCCGTGGCCGCTCTGGCCGATCACGGAGTGCAGGACGACCTCGTTGCCGTCCTGGTCGGTTCCGGCGGCGTCGCAGCCGAGGATCATCGGGAGTTTGTCCTCGCCGAGGCCGACCCCGCGCAGCGACCACAGGTCGTGGTGGTTGAGGGAGGCGGCCTTGACGTTGACGGTCACCCACCCGGGCCGGGCCCCGGGAGCCGGGCGCTCGCCCAGCTCCAGGCCGTTCAGCGGGTGGTCACGGTCGATTCGGGCGGCATAGGCAGCGAACATGCCGTGACGCTACCGCTCGGTAGGGCGGGGGTTCCAGCCCCTGCGGGACCGGGACGGTGAGGCCTTCGTCGCACCGGGCCCGGGCCGGAGCGGGTACGGAGCCGTGGAACACCGAAAAAGCGGGGCCCGGCCGGATCGCTCCGGCCGGGCCCCGCCCGTACAGCTCGGCTCAGCTCGGCGGTCAGGCCAGGCGGGCCACGCCGTCGGCCTTGGCGGCGGCGGCGACGGCCGTGGAGACGGCCGCGGCCACGCGCTCGTCGAAGGGCGACGGGATCACGTAGTCGGCGGAGAGCTCGTCACCCACGACACCGGCGATGGCGTCGGCGGCGGCGATCTTCATGCCCTCGGTGATCCGGGTGGCGCGCACCTTGAGGGCGCCCGCGAAGATGCCCGGGAACGCCAGCACGTTGTTGATCTGGTTCGGGAAGTCCGAGCGGCCCGTGGCCACGACCGCCGCGTACTTGTGCGCGACGTCCGGGTGGACCTCCGGGTTCGGGTTGGCCATGGCGAAGACGAACGCGTCCTTCGCCATCGAGGCCACCGCCGCCTCCGGAACCGTTCCGCCGGAGACGCCGATGAAGACGTCCGCGCCCGCGAGGGCCTGCTCCAGCGAGCCGGTCTGGCCCGTCCTGTTGGTCAGGCCCGCGATCTCCGCCTTGACGTCCGTCAGGTCGGTGCGGTCCGCCGAGACCACGCCCTTGCGGTCGGTCACGCAGACGTCGCCGATGCCCGCGTCCACCAGGATCTTGGCGATGGCGATGCCCGCGGCGCCCGCGCCCGAGATCACGGCGCGCAGGTCGCCGAGCGTGCGCCCGGTGAGCTTCGCGGCGTTGCGCAGCGCGGCCAGCGTCACGATGGCCGTGCCGTGCTGGTCGTCGTGGAAGATCGGGATGTCGAGGGCCTCCTGGAGGCGGCGCTCGATCTCGAAGCAGCGGGGAGCGGAGATGTCCTCCAGGTTCACCCCGCCGAAGGACGGCGCGAGACGGATGACCGTCTCGATGATCTCGTCCGTGTCCTTGGTGGCGAGCGCGATCGGGACCGCGTCCACGCCGCCGAACTGCTTGAAGAGAATGGCCTTGCCCTCCATCACGGGGAGGGAGGCCTCGGGGCCGATGTCACCGAGCCCGAGCACGGCCGTGCCGTCGGTGACGACGGCGACCACGTTGGACTTCCAGGTGTACTCGTTCACCAGGTCCGGCTGCTCGGCGATGGCGCTGCACACTTTCGCCACGCCGGGGGTGTACGCGAGGGACAGGTCGTCCTTGTTGGTGACCGGGACCGTGGCCTGGATGGCCATCTTGCCGCCCCGGTGCAGGGCGAACACCGCGTCCGGGTTGTTGTCCGTCGCGCTGTCGGTGTGAGGGTTGACGATCTCCGCTGCCACTTTGTGTGACCCCTTAAGTCCTTTGAATCGTTGAGGGTGGCCACTCCTGGTTAAGGGGTGGGCGGGCACCGCGTTCGTACTCCGCATCGGCGGTTGGACCGCCTCCGCGAAGGGGAGGTTCGTACGCGCGGGCGCGCCGCACGCGCGCCCTGAGCCCCGGATGAGGGGTGTAAGGATCTGTTCTACCGGATGAACGCTCACCCAGACGAGTCGATTCCGGCTCGACCATAGGCTGCTTGTCATGGTTTTGGCTAAAAGTCCAAACCCTTGTGTCCAATGGGCGAGACGCACCGCAAATAGTGAGGCCGAACTGCCTGGTCGCGGGGGTTTGTGCGGCTCCGAGGCGCCCTGCCCGCAGTCCTGTTGGGTAGCCGGGCGTGTCCGTTATCTGATTTTGACCTCATGGGCAGCCTGAATGCGTCAGTCCGAATGGCAAGATGCCGTAATCACACAAGGTCGCGACACTCGATGGTGCGTGCCCGACCCCCTTTTCGGTGCTTTTCCACCAGCCGGAGGAACCAGCTCATGACCGCAAGCATCACCCGTCGTACGACCGCCGCCCGGTCCCGGATCGCCGCGGTCGGCGCGATCGCGGTCGCCGGTGCCCTGATCCTGACCGGCTGTGGCGACCAGACCGACAGCGGCTCCGCGGCCAAGGAGAAGACGAGCGATGCTCCGCTGTTCTCCAAGCTGCCGAAGAAGATCCAGGACGCCGGTGTCGTCAAGGTCGGTTCCGACACCGCTTACGCGCCGATGGAGTACGTCGAGGGCGGCAAGATCGTCGGTGTCGACCCGGACATCGCCGAGGCGCTGGGCAAGCAGCTCGGTGTGGAGTTCAAGTTCACCTCCGGCACCTTCGACGGCCTGCTGACCTCCCTGGAGACCGGCCGCCAGGACGTCGCGATGTCGTCCATCACGGACAACAAGAAGCGCCAGGAGGGCCTGGACGACGACGGCAAGAAGATCGGCAAGGGCGTCGACTTCGTCGACTACTTCTCCTCCGGTGTCTCGCTGCTGGTCAAGAAGGGCAACCCGGACAACATCAAGTCCCTCGACGACCTCTGCGGCAAGACGGTCGCCGTCCAGCGCGGCACCACGTACGAGGACACCTTCAAGGCCCAGGCCGAGAAGTGCGGCGACAAGAAGCTCACCATCGAGGCCTTCGACACCGACGCCGAGGCGCAGACCCGCGTCAAGGCCGGCGGCGCCGTGGCCGACCTGAACGACTACCCGGTCACCGCGTACGCCGCGAAGACCTCCGGCGGCGGCAACGACTTCGAGGTCGCCGGCGAGCAGGCCGACGTCGGCCTCTTCGGCATCGCCGTCTCCAAGGACAACACGGAGCTGCGCGACGCCATCAAGGAAGCCCTCGACGCCATCATCAAGGACGGCTCCTACGCCAAGGTCCTGGAGAAGTGGAACGTGAAGGACAGCGCCGTGCCGTCCGCCACGGTCAACGCAGGCAAGTGATCCGAGCGCTCCACTGAAGGGCAGTCGTTGTGACTGACAAGAACGACAAGGGTCCGGCCGTGCCTGTGCCGGCCGGGCCCGGTGCCTCGGGTATCCCGTATGAGGCGATCAAGGCGATTCCGGTGCGGCATTACGGGCGCTGGATCAGTGCGGTCGTGGTGGCCGTGCTGTTGGCGTGGCTGGTGTACGCGTTCTCCCAGGGCAAGATCATCTGGGGTACGGTCGGCGACAAGCTGTTCGATCCCGCGGTCCTGAGCGGTCTGGGCAACACGGTCATCATCAGTGTGGCGTCGATGGCGCTGGGTCTGGTGCTGGGCATCGTGTTCGCGGTGATGCGGCTCTCGCACAACCCGGTCACGAGTTTCGTGTCGTGGCTGTACATCTGGTTCTTCCGCGGTACCCCGGTCTATGTGCAGCTGCTGGTGTGGTTCAGCCTTCCGCTGATCTTCCAGTACATCAACCTGGGTCCCATCTACAAGAACGAGACCGTCGATGTGATGACGCCGTTCATGGTGGCCCTGCTGGGGCTTGGCCTGAACGAGGGCGCCTATATGGCGGAGATCGTGCGTGCGGGTATCCAGTCCGTCGACGAGGGGCAGAGCGAGGCCTCGCACGCGCTGGGCATGACGCGTACGCAGACGATGCGCCGGGTGGTGCTGCCGCAGGCGATGCGGGTGATCATCCCGCCGACCGGCAATGAGTTCATCAACATGCTGAAGACCTCTTCGCTGGTGTCGGCGGTGCAGTACACCGAGCTGCTGCGGGCCAGTTCGAACATCGGGTCGACGGCGGGTGCGATCATCGAGATGTATTTCGTCGCCTCGATCTGGTATCTGGCGTTGACCAGTGTCTTCAGTGTCGGCCAGTACTACCTGGAGCGGCGTTACGCGCGCGGTTCGCTGCGGAGTCTGCCGCCGACGCCGTTCGAGCGGCTGAAGGCCAACCTGAACATGTTCCGCCGTACGGAGGTGACCAAGTGACCGCCCAGCCGATGGTCAAGGCAGAAGGCGTCCACAAGTCGTACGGCGCCGCCCACATCCTGCGCGGGATCGATCTGGAAGTCGCTCCGCGTGAGGTGTTCTGTCTGGTCGGTCCGTCCGGGTCCGGCAAGTCGACGTTCCTGCGCTGTATCAACCACCTGGAGCGGATCAACGCCGGCCGGCTGTCGGTCGACGGGCATCTGGTGGGGTACAGGCAGAAGGGCGACAAGCTGTACGAGCTGAAGGACTCCGAGGTCGCGGCGCAGCGCCGGGACATCGGGATGGTCTTCCAGCGGTTCAACCTGTTCCCGCACATGACGGCCATAGAGAACGTCATGGAAGCGCCGGTGATGGTCAAGGGCGAGTCGAAGGCGGTGGCGCGGGAGCGTGCCGTGCGGCTGCTGGACCGGGTGGGTCTGGGTGACAAGGGCGGGAACTATCCCACCCAGCTGTCGGGCGGGCAGCAGCAGCGGGTGGCGATCGCGCGTGCGCTGGCGATGGAGCCGAAGCTGATGCTCTTCGACGAGCCGACCTCGGCTCTCGACCCGGAGCTGGTGGGTGATGTGCTGGACGTGATGCGGGACCTGGCCGAGTCGGGCATGACCATGATCGTGGTCACCCACGAGATGGGTTTCGCGCGCGAGGTCGGTGACAACCTCGTCTTCATGGACGGCGGCGTCGTCGTGGAGTCCGGCCACCCCCGCGAGGTACTGGGCAATCCCCAGCACGACCGCACCAAGGCATTCCTGTCCAAGGTCCTCTGACACCGGGCCGGCGCGTATGGAAGAGGGGCGGTACGGGAATCCCGTACCGCCCCTCCGCCGTGCCCGGCCCCTACTTCAGGCCCAGGACCAGTGCGTCCGAGGGGGAGCGCCAGACCGTACGGGCCTCCGCGAACCCGGCGTCGAGCAGGGCGCGGGCGTGCCAGGCCTCGGAGGGGGTGTCTCCGTCGGCGTGCTCCCCGTAGATCTCGAAGCGCTGCGCCACGGCCTCGGCCAGCACCGGATCCGCGGCGGCCAGGGCCCACCACTCGCGCCAGTCGGGCACCCCGGACGCCTTGGCGCGGTCCATCCCGGCGTGCCGGTGGGCACGCTCGGCGGCGTTGACGAGCGGGGTCGCCGGGTCGGGCATGTGGTCGGCGTTCATGAACACCCCGCCGGGCCGCACGAGGGGCGCCAACTGCCCGTACAGCACCGCGAGGTCCTTGCTGTGCAGCCAGTGCAGGGCCGTCGCCGTCAGGACCGCGTCGTACGTGCCGTGGGGCAGGGCCGCCCGCCACTCGGGGTCCTTGAGGTCGGCCGTCACGAAGGCGACCCGGTCGTCGCCCTCGAAGTGGCCGCGGGCGATGGCCAGCAGCGCCGGGTCGAGGTCGACGCCCGTGCTGGTGGCCTCCGGGAACCGCTTGAGCACGCGGTCCGTAATACTTCCCGTACCGCACGCGAGATCCAGTACCCGGGGGGCGGGGCCGGCCAGGGCCTCGACCATGTCCAGCATCACCCGGAACCGCTCCTCGCGGTCGGGCATGTACCACTCCTGCTGGCGGTCCCAGCTGTCCTGCCACCCCTGCCAGTAGGTGCCGGTACCGGTCGTCCCTGTCGTATCCGCCATCGCGAACCCCTCCATACGTAATACCCTCGAATACGTCTCAGCCGTTACCGGAGACACTAATCCGCAGCCGTAAGGACTACAAGTGGAACTGGCCCATTACTCGGACTTCGCCGTGCGCCTGGTCAACACCGAGGAGCCGGCCCGCAACAAGGACTCGCTGACCTCGGTCGACGCCGTCCGCGCCCTGTTCGGCGCCAGCGTGCAGATGGCCCGCCGGGTCACCGAAACCGACGTCACCCGCTTCCGCAACGTCCGCGGCCGGCTGCGCTCCGTCTTCGAGGCGGCCGACGGCGGCGACCACGTCCTCGCCGTCGACCTCCTGAACTCGCTGCTCATGGAGTTCCCCATCAGCCCACAGGTCTCCGGCCACGAGACCCTCGGCGAGGACGGCGCCCCCGACTGGCACATCCACCTCGCCGAGCACCCCTCGAACGCCTCCGCGGGCTACGCCGCCATGGCCTCCTTCGGACTCGCCTTCCACCTCACCGCGCACGGCCCCGACCGGCTCGGCCTGTGCCAGGCCGCGCCCTGCCGCAACGCCTACCTCGACACCTCGACCAACCGCTCCCGGCGCTACTGCTCCGACCGCTGTGCCACCCGGGCGAACGTGGCGGCCTACCGCGCCCGCAAGCGGCTGGAGGCCGAGGAGTCCGCCCGGAGCGGCCGCAGCGCCGACGCCGCCCACGAGAGCCGCGCCCTCAGCGACCGCTGACCGTCCTCGCGCGGCCGGAAGCGCAGCACCGCCGTCGCCAGCACCAGATCGCCGGGCACCGGCCCGAAGACGGTGCTGTCGCCGGTCTCGTTGTACGGGTTGTCGCCGAGCACCCACCAGGAGCCGCCCGGCCGCCGCTCCACCGCCCGCTTGACCACCAGCAGGTCCTGCTGGAAGGGGTGGCGCAGCACCACCACGTCACCCGGACGGACCGCCGCACCGTAGCGGACCAGCAGCCGGTCCCCGTGGAGCAGCGTCGGCACCATCGACGGCCCGGCCACCTCCACCACCTCGAACCGGCCCCGCGCGCGCCCGCTCTGCGTCATGCCCGACCTCCTCGTCACCCCCGCATGCTGCCGTACGGCTCCGTACATTCGCTCACCGGTGCGCACGCGACGCTGGACTTTTGTCCCAACCCCATGGGGGCGACCGAGAAAACGCGAATCCGAGCGAGTAACCTCCCCCTTGAGAAGACGATCACGAGGAGGACACACTCCATGCTTTCCCGCCTCTTCGCCCCCAAGGCGAAGGTCTCCGCCCACTGCGATCTGCCGTGCGGCGTGTACGACCCTGCCCAGGCCCGCATCGAGGCCGAGTCCGTCAAGGCCGTGCAGGAGAAGTACCAGGCCAACGACGACGCCGACTTCCGCGCGCGCGCCATCACCATCAAGGAGCAGCGCGCCGAACTGGCCAAGCACCACGTCTCGGTGCTGTGGAGCGACTACTTCAAGCCCCCGCACTTCGAGAAGTACCCGCAGCTGCACACCCTGGTCAACGACACCCTGAAGGCCCTCTCGGCCGCCAAGGCGTCGAACGACCCGGCGACCGGCCAGAAGGCCCTCGAGCTCATCGCCGAGATCGACCGCATCTTCTGGGAGACCAAGGCCGCCTGATCCGGCGCCCGGTTCCCCCGCCCGCGCCGTCCTCGGCGGGCGACGACGTACGAGAACGGCCCGACTGCCCACCGGCAGCCGGGCCGTTCCCGTCCGTCCGTCCGTTCCCGCAGGTGCGCCGTCCGCGGCACGCGCCGCTCACTCGTCGGTGTCGTCGTCCTCGTCGTCCAGGCGGGCCAGCCAGGTGGCCAGGCGTTCCACCGGGACCTCGAAGTCCGGGTTCAGGTCGACGAAGGTGCGCAGCTGCTCGGCGAGCCACTCGAAGGTGACCTCCTCCTCGCCGCGCCGCTTCTCCAGCTCCTCGATGCCGCGATCGGTGAAGTACAAGTCGGGCTCCGTGCCGTGATGAGGGTGTGCAGGGGGTGTTTCCCGCCAGGATAATCCGCGGCCCGGCAAGACCTCCCGCCGGCGGAGCCTCCGGCGCTAGCCTGGACGCCTCACGAGCTGGGGGGCGCGCATGACGGAAGGGCGCACGGCCGGCTCCGCGCGCGCCTTCGAGCTCCTGGAACCCCTCCTCCAGGCGGCGACCGTACGCGTCCACGCCCCGCAGGGCGGGTATGGAACGGCTGGGACCGGACCCACCTGGGGGAGCGGTTTCTTCATCGCCCCCGGCTGGGTCCTGACGTGCGCGCACGTGGTGGGGGAAGGGGGTGCTGCGGTGCGTCTGACGGGCCGCGAGGTCGGCATCACCTTCTCCTCCGGGGTCAACGTCACCGGAAACGGCGCCACCGGTACGGTCACCGGGCGCGTGGAGTGCGTACTGCCCGAGCGGCTGGAGGAGCGGCGGCCGGCCCGCCGGGCCCTGTGGGACCTGCCCGACCTCGCCCTGATCCGCGTCCTGGCCCCCGTCTCGCACGCCTGTGTCTGGCTGACCGACCGTTCCAGACCCCGCTTCGACGAGGTCGCCTACTTCGGCTGCACCGAGGACCTCGGGACGCCCGAGATCACCGGCCGCACCACCCGGCTGCGCGGCAGCGCGGGCCACGGCGCGGCCATCCGGCTCGGCGACGACGACGAGATCGAGCCCGGCATGTCCGGCGGGCCGGTGGTGGACCTGACGCGGGGCGAGGTCGTCGGCGTGGTCAAGGCCCGGCGGCACACCGGGGGCGGCGGGCTCGCCGTGTCCGTCGTGCAGCTGCGCACCCTGCCGATGCCCCTGCGCGGCCAGACCGGGCTCTACCGCCGGGTCATGCAGGCCCACGACCTGCACCACTACGACCAGCACCTCAGCGACCTCAACAGCCGCCGGACCTGGACCGACGTGCACGGCGAACTCCCGGCCGGGGAGGGCGACCCGTACGGCGGGCGCGGCCGGCTCACCCCCGGCGAGCGCACCACCCTGTGCGGGCTGCTCGCCGAACTGCCCCCGCCCGGCTCCTCGGAGGTCGTACGGGCGCTGGTGGAGGCCGCGCGCGGGGAGGAGCCGGAGCCGCATCCGCTCGCCCCGCTGAGCTGGCGCGACGGCCTGGGGCTGCTGCACGATCCGCCGGGCGGCGCGGGGGAGGCCGCGGCCATGCTCCGGTACGCGACCGACGTGAGCGTGGCCGACTACCGCGAGCCGCCCACCCCCGGCGCGGACGAGGAGCTGTGGGACTGGGTGCGGGCCACCGCCGAGCGGCTGTGGCGCCCGCTGCGCCGGGAGCTCGGGGAGCGGCACGAGCGGGGCCTGGCCTCGCGGGAGGCGCGCCGGCGGGCCTCGGCGGGGCGGGCGGTGCGCGGCCCGGTCCGGCCGTCCGGCGGGCTGCCGCCCGGGGCGTCGGTGCTGCTGGAGGTGTGGGCGCACGGCTGGGAGCACGTGTACGACTGGCGGGTCTCGGTCCTGGCGGGTCCGGAGCGTCCGGGGCGGGTGACGCCGGTGGACTCCGGGGTACGGGCCACCGGGGCGGGCCTGCCGGAGGCGTTGCGGGCCCCGCTCGCCGAGGCCTTCCGGCGCTGCGACACCCACGAGGCGGCGGCCCCGCTCGAAGTGGCGGTCACCCCCGAGCTGTTCGGGCTCGCGGTGGACGAGTGGGTGCTGGTGGGAAGGGTGCCGGTGGGGGTCCAGCGGCCGGTGGTGTTCCGGTATCCGGCCGGGAACCCCGCACCCGCCGCGGCGGCCCGGTGGGCGCGCGCCCAGGCCGGACCGCTGCTGGACGAACGGGCCGACTGCGTACGGGGCCGGCCGCGCAGCCCGTCCGCGGGCTGGCTGTCCGGACTCCCGGACAACACGGTCCCGGTGCACTGCCGGGCGGCGGCGGAGGAGCCCACGCTGGGCTCGCTGCACGCGGTGGGGGACGCCGGGTACGGGGTGGTGGTGTGCCGGCGGCCCCCGGCCGACCCGGGGGCGTCGTGCGCCCCCTTCCACCGCGGTCTGCGGGAGGAACTGGCCGACGCCGGACGGGCCGAGGTGCTGCCGCTGCGGCTCCAGGCGCTGCGGGGGCGGGCGCACGGGGCCGACCCGGACGCCTACTGGTCCGCGGGGGCGGCCCTCGTCTGGAACGACCCCGCGCGCGCCCTGCCCGAGGACGAGCCGCTCCAGGGCGACCTGTGACCGGCAGGAGGGAGCAGCACCCATGAACGACGAATGGCTCATCTACCGCGGTGTCGGCGAGCCCCACGACGGGATCGAGGCCCTGCCCGACCCGCCGCCGTGGCGGGACTTCGACGGCGGGCCCGTGGGGGAGGCGGGCGGACCGGCCTCGGTGGCGGACGGGAACGTCGCCCGGCGGCTCGGGGCCCACCGGCAGGCCGCCGAGCTGCACCGGCCGGAGCCGGAGGAGCTGGAGGCCATCAACGCGGCCCTGTACCTGAGGCGGCCGCTGCTGGTGACGGGCTTCCCGGGCACCGGCAAGTCCACCCTCGCGCACGCGGTAGCCCACGAGCTGAAGCTGGGCCGGGTGCTGCGCTGGCCGGTGGTGTCGCGCAGCGTGCTCCAGGACGGGCTGTACCGCTACGACGCCCTGGCGCGGCTCCAGGACGTACAGCTCGCGGCGAGCGGAGGCGCCCTGGGCGGGGCGTCGCGAGGGGAGCCGGGCGGGGCACCCGGGGGGGCGCCCGGTATCGGCAAGTACATCCGGCTCGGGCCGCTGGGCACCGCCCTGCTGCCCACCGCGCGGCCCCGGGTGCTGCTCATCGACGAGCTCGACAAGAGCGACATCGACCTGCCGAACGACCTGCTGAACGTGCTGGAGGAAGGGGAGTTCGCCCTTCCCGAGCTGGAGCGCGTCGCCGACACCGAGCCCGAGGTGCAGGTGCTCACCGACGACGGTTCGAAGGTGACCGTGCGGGGCGGCCGGGTGCGCTGCCGGGCCTTCCCCTTCATCATCCTGACCAGCAACGGGGAGCGGGACTTCCCGGCCGCACTGCTGCGGCGCTGCATCCAGCTCAAGCTCGGACAGCCCGGCGAGAAACGGCTCGCCACCATGGTCCGGGCCCATCTGGGCGAGGAGGCCGCCCAGTTGGGGGCCGACCTGATCCGGGAGTTCCTCAGCCGCTCGCAGTCCGAGCTGGTCGCCGCCGACCAGCTGCTCAACGCGGTCTACCTGACCCACTACGCCGCCCCGCCCACCCGGGAGGACCTCGCCGACCTGCTCATCCAGCGCCTCGACCGCCCGAGGTGACGGGCCGTGCCGCCCGCCGGACCGCCCGGCATCCGTGAACTGGCCGTGCTGCTGCGCGGCGCCGGGCTCGATCCGTCCGCCGAGGAGCTCGCCGACGCGCTGTGGCTGGCCGCGCGGATGGGCCGGCCCGGACCGCCGCCCGCGCCGGGTGCGGAGGCGCCCGTGCCGGAGCCGGAGGCCGGGGAGCCGGAGAGCCCGCCCGACGACCCCGGGCCGATCGAGCCGGAACCTGAGGATCCGGTCAGGCTCTACGCCCCCGGGCCGCACCGCGCGGGCGAGACGGAGGCCGAGTTCACCGGGGAGCCGCCCGTCGAGCGCGGGGTGCCCGTACGCGTGCCCGCGGCGGCCGCGCTGCCCCGCATCCTGGAGATCCAGCGGGCGCTGCGCGCCCTCCAGCGGCACCGGCCGCCCGCCCCGCCCGCCCGCACCGTGCTGGACGAGCCGGCCACCGCCGAGGCCAGCGCCCGGGCCCTCGGGATGGTCATCCCGGTGCTCAGGCCGGAGAGCCGGCGGGAGGCGACCCTACGGCTGGTGATGGACGCGTCGCCGTCTATGGCGGTGTGGCAGGACATGTTCGAGGAACTGCGCTCGGTCTGTGAGCGGCTGGGCGCCTTCCGCGATGTCCAGACGCACTACCTGCACCGCCTTCCCGACGGCACGGCGGCGCTCGGGCGCGGCCCCGTGCCCGGCGCCGGGCTGCGCTCGGGGGACCAGCTGCGCGACCCCACCGGCCGGGCCCTGACCATGGTGGTCTCCGACTGTGCCGGACCGCTGTGGCGCGAGGGCTCGGCGCAGCGGCTGCTGCACCGGTGGGCCGAGTGCACCCCGTGCGTGGTCGTCCAGCCGCTGCCCCAGCGGCTGTGGGGCCGCAGCTGGCTGCCGACCGAGCGCGGCACGCTGTCCCGGATCGAGGGCGGCGGCCGGAAGCTGAAATTCCGGTCGGACCGGCCGCCGCTGCCCGGGCGGCCCACGGGCGGGCTGACCGTGCCCGTGCTGCCGCCCAGCGCCATCGCCCTCGGCGCGTGGGCCCGGCTCGTCGCCGGTCTCGGCACCGGCCCGGTACCGGCCGAGGTGGGCCGGGTACTGCCCGCCCATCCGGCCGCGCCCCTGCCGCCGCCCCGCGCCGTACGGCCGCCGCGCGAGCTGGTGGCCCGGTTCCGGTCCTCGGCCGCGCCCCGGGCCGTACAGCTCGCCGTGTACCTGTCGGCGGCCCCGCTGACCCTGCCCGTCATGCGGCTCGTGCAGCGCACGATGCTGCCCGACTCGGAACCCTCGGACCTGGCCGAGGTCCTGCTGAGCGGCCTGCTGCGGCGCAGCGCGGACACCCCCGGGCAGTGGTACGAGTTCGCTCCCGGGGTGCAGGACGTGCTGCTGGGGCCGCTGGGGCGGGACGAGGCCGCCCTGGTGCTGAAGCACTGCTCGGAGTACGTCCTGGCCCACTTCGGGCGGGGCGTGCGCAATTTCCCCGCGCTCGCCGTCTCGCAGCTCACCGGGGCGCCGCCCGAGACGGCCGAGCCGGCCGAGGTCGGGCCGGTGCCGGGGGGCGCCGAGCCGGTTCCCGCCGAGCCGGTTCCCGCCGAGCGGGTGGCCGCCGGGCGGCTCCCGCAGGCCTTCGCGCAGGTCTCCGCCAAGGTCGTACGGCGCTACCTGCCCGGCATGCCCGAGGACGGCGGCCCGCAGGTGCGCGAGCCCGCCACGCCCCCGCCGCCGCCCGCGAGGGCCGCGGCCGTACGCGCCGCCCGGGAGCGGCTCGCCGACGCGGACCGGGACGGGAGCGGCGACGCCGACGGCGACGCCCGGGCGCTCTACGAGGCCGTGGCCGTCCTGCGCCGGGCCGTCACCGCCCCCGCCGGGCCCGGCGACCCGCACGAGGAGGCCGAGACCGAACTGGCCGGCGCCCTGCTGCGGCTGTGGGCCGTGCAGCGGGACCCGGAACTCCTCACCGAGGCCGAGCGGACCGTCACCGGCCTGGCCACGGCCCCGGCCCGGGCCCTGCACGGCCGGGTGCTGTACGAGCGGGCGCTGGCCGGCGAACCCCGGGCGGACCTGCTGGCCGCCGCCGACCGGGAGTTCGCCGAGGCGGCCGCCGTCTCCGCCGACCCCGCGCTGCGGCGGGACTGCGCGGTGCGCCGCGCCGAGACCCTGATCCGGCTGAGCGCGCTGCGCGAGGACCCGGGCGCGCTGCGCGAGGCACGGGCCGCACTGGAGCCCGTCGTCGGCGGCGGGGCGGCCCACCCCGAGCTGCAACGGGCCCTGGGCCGCGTCCTGCTGGCCCTGCTGCCCCACACCCCCGACCCGGCCGAGCGCACCGCCCTGGCCGGGCAGGCCGCGGCCCGGCTGGCCGCGACCGGCCCGGCCGGGGACGACGCCCCGGGACGGGAGGCGCGGGCCCGGACCCGGGTCGAGCTGGCCGGGGCGCTGCGGTACCTGCCCGAGCGGCTCGAGGAGGCGGCCGGCGAGCTGCGGCAGGCCGTCGAGGAGGCGGGCGGGGATCCCGACCTGCGGGTGGCCGCCCTGGTGTGCCTGGCACGCGTGCACCGGGCCCGGTACGAGCGGGACGCCGACCCGGTGGCCCTGGAGGACGCCGCCCAGGCGTACGGCCGGGCCCGGCGGCTGATCCCCCGGGACGCGGAGGCTTTCGGGGAGCTGCTGCCCGAGTGGGGCGACGTACTGCTGGAGCGGGCCCGGGCCGCCGACGGCCGGGAGTTCACCGGGGCGGCCGTACGCGTGCTGCGCGAGAGCCGGGCGGCGGTGCCGCAGTCCGACCCGGGGGCGGCGCACCGGCTGCTGCGGCTGGCCACCGGGCTGCGGCTGCGGCACGCCTACGAAGGGGACCCGGTGGACCTGCGGGAGGCGGAGTACCTGCTGGAACTCGCCGTGCGGCAGAGCCGCGGCCCGCTGGAGCGGGCCGGGGCCTGGCGGGACCACGCGGACGTCCAGCTGGAGATCCACGGCCACACCCGGGCGGCGGACCGCCTCGACCGGGCGGCGGACTCCTACCGGCGGGCCTGGCGGGCCGCCCTGGAGGCCGACCGCGAGGAGCGCGGGGACCTGGCCGTGCAGCTGGCGGCCCGCGTACAGGAACTGCGCGGGGAGGTACTGGAGCGGCTGGCCCGGCCCCGGGCGGCCCTGGACGCCTACCGCTCGGCGCTGGAACTGTGGGCGCGGCTGGACCCCGGTGAACAGGGGCGGTCCGCGGCGCTCGCCGAGCGGATCAGAACCCTGGAGGCGGCCCTCTGAGCGGCTCTGCGCCCCCGGCGCCGCCGTTTCCGGGCGCCGGGGGAGGGGAAAGGGCAGTGGACCATCGAACGTGCGACGCAACAAGGGGACGGGCGGCCCATGGTGACGAAGGATCAGGACCTGGCGGTGGTGGCCCAGGCCCACAAGTGCCCCGCACGGCTGCCGGACCTCTCCGGACTGGATCTGGCCGCGCTGCGCGGGATCGACCATCCCGTGCTGGCCCAGGTGATCGAGGGCATGGTCGAGCGGGTGACGCACCCGGCCGAGATCCTGAACGCCTTCGACTCCGGCGTCGACTGACCGGGCGCACCGCAGCCGGGGCCGGCGGAACCGCCGTCGCAGCCCGGACCGCCATCACCACCCGGACCGCCGTCACCACCCGAACCCCCCGAGTCCCCCGGACCGCCGCCCACTTGACCACTTTCCGCCGTTAGCCGAGGCCGAACGAAGGGCAGGGATGCACCGTCCGCGGGGCACCTTCCCGCGGTGTCCGGGGGCGGGGGCGGGAGGTACAGCGATGAGGCACACCCACACGAGCGCGGCCGGGCCGCCCGCACACCGCGCCCACGCGCCCTGGCCCTACACCCGGCTCGACGTGCCCGCCCTGCGCGCCGCCGGACACCCACCCCACCCCGTACGGCAGTTCGTGCTCAAGACGCGCAGCCGCTGCAACCTCGCCTGCACCTACTGCTACGTCTACGAGATGGCCGACCAGGGCTGGCGCGCCCAGCCCGCCACCATGGACCCCGCCACCGCCGACCGCGCCGCCCGCCGGATCGCCGAGCACGCCGCCACCCACGACCTGCCCCGCGTCGACCTGGTCCTGCACGGCGGGGAACCGCTGCTCACCGCCCCCGCCGGGCTGGCCGGACCCGTCGACGCCGTACGGGCCGCCGTCGCCGCGGCCTCCCCGCGCACCCGCGTCACCGCCACCGTGCAGACCAACGGCACCCTGCTGACCCGCGGCCGCCTCGCCGCGCTGGCCGCCGCCGGGATACGCGTCGGCGTCAGCCTCGACGGCGGGCTCCCCGCCCACAACACCCGGCGCGTGGACCACGCCGGACGCCCCGGATTCGGGGCCGCCGCCCGCGGCCTGCGGCTGCTGGCACGGCATCCGGACAGCTACGCCGGGGTGCTCTGCGTCATCGACCTCGACCACGACCCGGTCGAGACGTACGAGTCCCTGCTCTCCTTCGCCCCGCCCAGCATCGGACTGCTGCTGCCCCTGGCCAACTGGAGCTCCCCGCCGCCCGGCCACCACCCCGGCGGGACCCCGTACGCCGACTGGCTCCTCGCCGTCTTCGAACGGTGGTGGCACGACGGGCTGCGGCGCACCCGGATCCGCGTCTTCGAGGAGATCATCGCCCTGCTGCTCGGCCTGCCCGCCGCCACCGAGACCCTCGGGCTCGCCCCCGCCGCCACCGCCGTCATCGAGACCGACGGCTCCCTCGAACAGGCCGACTCGCTGAAGTCCGCCTACGAGGGCGCCGCCACCACCGGCATGACCCTGCGCAGCCACAGCTTCGACCAGCTCCTCGACCACCCCGGGTTCGCCGCCCGCCAGCTCGGACGGGACGCGCTCGCCGACGGCTGCCGGGCCTGCGAACTGGTCGAGGTGTGCGGCGGCGGGCACTACCCGCACCGCTACCGGGCCGGCGAGGGCTTCCGGCAGCCGTCCGTGTACTGCGCCGACCTCCAGGTCCTGATCCGGCACATCGCCGCGGCCGTCGCGGGCGCCGCCCGCCCCCCGGCGGTCGCCTCGTGACCGCCGCCCTCGCCCCCTTCACCGTCTCCACCGGCACCCTGCGCGCCCTCGCCTCCACCGAGCCCTGTGCCGAGGGCACCCGCCTGGTCCGCGACGTACGCCGCTCCAAGCGCCTGGTCCTGCTGCGCGCCGTCCTCGACGCCGCCCCCGGAGCCCGGGCCGGGGAGACCGCCGACCACTGGGCCCTGCTGGAAGCGGCCGAACGGCACGCCCCCGACGCCGTCCGCGACGTCCTGCACTACCCCGCCACCGGGGTCTGGGCCGAGGAGACCCTGCGCCGCCTGCACGCCCCGTACGGGCCCCCGCCGGACCTCGGGCACCTCGGCGCCCTCGCCGTCGCCGCCGCCCTGCGCGCCCGGATCGCCTTCACCCACACCCTGCGGCCCCAGCAGGGCCGCCTCCTCCTGCCCACCCTCGGACTGCTGCGCCCCGAGCGCCCCGGCCCGCTCGCCCTCACCGAACGCTCCTGGGAACCCGAGGACCCGGCCACGCTGCCCCTGCACACCCTCCCCGGAGGGCGCACCGCCCTCGACGACCTGGACCCCTACCGGGCGCCCGGCCCCGCCCGCCCGTCCCCCGTCCGGCCCGCCCGCCGGCTCACCCCCAAGGGGCACAAGCGCTGGGACACCCAGTGGACCGGCGCGCTCACCCTGCTCCGGCGCTACGACACCGCCCGCGCCGAGGAGACCGTCCACCTGCTGCGCTCCGTCGTGCCGCTGGCCGGCGGATCCCGCTCCACCGGGGCCACCCTGCCCGCCGCCGCCGGATCCGTACTGGCCCGCGCACAGGCCCCGCCCGCACTGGCCGCCACCCTCGTGCACGAGGTCCAGCACGGCAAGCTCACGGCCCTCGCCGACGTCCTGACCCTGCACACCGCCGACCGCACCCCCCGCTACTGGGCGCCCTGGCGCGCCGACCCCCGCCCGCTGGAGGGCCTCCTGCACGGCGCCTACGCCCACCTGGCCCTGGCCGGGTACTGGCAGCGCGCCGCCCTCTACGGGGCCCGGGGCGCCTGGGCCCAGCACGCCCGCATCCGCGCCCAGGTCGCCGCCGTCCTGCCCGTACTGCGCGCCGACGAACAACTGACTTCGACTGGGCGGGAGTTCACCGCTGCCATGGCGGCGGCCGAGCGGGCCATGGACGAGCTCCCGCCGCCCGGGGACCAGCACACCACCGCCCGGCGGGCCGTCGACCGCGAGCGCCGCGCCTGGTGCGAGGCCCATCCCGAACTCGCCCCGTTCGTACGGGCTTGAGGGGCTTCGCCAGGGGCCGGGCTGCGGTACCTTTCAAGCCCGTCCACTGCCCGGATTTCAGGGAGACGGCCGCATGACCACCGGTAGTCGGCAGGAACAGGGCACCACCGCTGGACCGCAGCGCTTCGTCATCAGCTTCGCCGGATTCAACCGGCCCTGGGCCGTGTGGATCGCCCACCGCCTGGAGGAACACGGCCACCGGGTCGCCCTCCAGCGCTGGGACCCGCAGAACAGCCCCGGCCTCGCCGAGGCCCTCGACGACCTCGCCCGCTCCGGCAGCCGGGTCCTCCTGGTCCTCAGCGAACGCTACTTTTCCGCCGGAACCCACACCGGCACGCAGGACGAGGCGTGGAACACCGCCCTGCGCACGGTCACCGACCGCCACCCCGACCGGTTCGCGGCCGTCTGCCTCACCGACGCCCCGCTGCCCAGCGCCGTGGCCGTCCTGGAGAAGACCGACCTGTGGGGCCTGGACGCGTACGAGGCGGAGTACCGCGTGCTGCGCCGCCTGGAGCTGCCCACGGACCGCATCGGCACCGAGACCGGCCGCCGCGGACCCCGCTTCCCCAACGACCCGCCCGAGATCTGGGGCCGGGTCCCGCGCCGCAACCCCCGCTTCACCGGCCGCAACGACGTCATCGGCACCCTGCGCGCGGCGCTCACCGAAGCACCGGCCGGCGCCTCCACCGTCACCCTGCTCGGGCTCTCCGGAGTCGGCAAGACCCAGGTCGCCACCGAGTACGCCTACCGGTTCGCCTCCGAGTACGACATCGTCTGGTGGGTCCCCGCCGAGGACCGGCCCACTCTGCGCGAACGCCTCGCCGACCTGGCCCCCGCCCTCGGCCTGCCGCGCGGCGCCGGAAGCTACGGCGAGCAGATCCGGGCCGTCCTGGAAGCGCTGCGGCGCGGATCCCCGTACGGCCGTTGGCTGATGGTCTTCGACGGCTGCGACAACCCCGACGACCTCACCGACCTGCTGCCCTCCGGCTCGGGCGACGTCATCATCACCTCCCGCAACCGCGAATGGGCCTCCCGGCACACCAGCCTCGTCGAAGTCCCGCTCTACGCACGGCCCGAATCCATCACCTTCATCCGCCGCCGGGCCCTGCGGCTCACCGCCGGCGAGGCCGACCAGCTCGCCGAGGCCCTGGAGGACTACCCGCTCGCCCTCGACCAGACCGCGGGCTGGCTCGCCGACTCACCGCTGACCGTCGGCGACTACCTGGCGCTGCTCCAGCGCCGGCTCGACTCCCGCGAGGCCGTCACCGTCTCCGACGACTACCCGCTGCCCTTCCCGACCGCCCTGGCCATACTCCTCAACAACGTACGGGAGAACTTCCCCGACGCCCTCGCCCTGCTGCGGCTGTTCGTCTTCTTCGCCCCCGGACCCGTACCGCTGCGGCTGCTGCGCGAGTTCCCCGCCGACGACGTGCCCGAACAGCTCGCCGGGCTGATCAACGACCAGATCCGCTGGAACGCCGCCCTCAACAAGCTCGTCCAGTTCTCCGTCGTCCGCCTGGAGTACTCCGACCTGCCCGTGGAGGAGGGCGGCGGCGGCCTGGAGACCGTACAGCTGCACCGCATGGTGCACGGCATCGTCCGCGAGAACCTCTCCGAGGACGAGGCCGAACCGCTCGCCCGCGCCGTCCGCCAGGTCCTCGCCGCCGCCGACCCCGGCCGCCCCTCCGACTCCCGGCTGTGGCCCCGCTACGCCGAGCTCATCCCGCACCTGACCACCTCCGGGGTGCTGACCAGCAGCAACCCGCGCATCCAGAACTTCCTGCTCCAGTGCCTGCGCTACCTGATCCTCGCCGGGGAGTACCGCACCTGCCTGCGGCTGTCCGAGGAGACCGACCAGGTCTGGCGGGCGATGCTCGGCGAGGACCACCCCAAGGTCCGCGAGCTCAGCTACCAGTACGGCGGAGCCCTGCGCAACCTCGGCCTGTTCCGGCGGGCCGAGACCCTCACCCGGGCCGTCGCCGACCGGCTCACCTCCGAGCGGGGCGAGCGCGACCTGGAGACCCTGCGCGCCGGCAGCGCGTACGGGGGAGTGCTGCTCTGCATCGCCAAGTTCGAGCCCGCCCGCGAGATCTTCGAGTACTGCCTGGGCACCTACCGCGACCTGCTCGGCGAGGACGACTCCACCACCCTCGGCGCCCAGAACAACCTCGCCGCCACCTACCGGCTCCTGGGCCGCTACCAGGACGCCTACGACCTCGACCTGGACACCCTGCGCCGCCGCGAGCGGGTGCTGCGCCCCCAGCACATCTCCACCCTCTCCTCCGGCATCGCCTGCGCGATGGGGCTGCGGCTGATGGGCCGCTACCGGGAGGCGCAGACCCGGCAGGAGCAGGGCGTCAAACTCAACACCCAGGTGCTGGGGCTGGGCCACCCGCAGACCCTGCGCGCCGAGCACAACCTCGGGCTGTGCCTGCGCCGTTCGGGCGACATCCCCGGAGCGGGGCTGCGGCTGCGGACCGTCTGGGAGCGGGCCACGCGCGTGTTCGGGGTCGACTACCCGTGGACCCTGATGGTGGCCTCCGACTACGCCACGTACCTCCGGGAGTACGGGGACGTCGGCGAGGCCCGCCGGATCTCGGAGGACGTCGTCCGCGGCTACCAGTCGCAGCTGGGCCTCGCCCACCCGTACAGCATCGGCACGGTCGGCAACCTCGGCCTCGTCCTGCGCGCGCAGGGCGAACGCGCGGAGGCCATGTCCCTCGCGGAGCAGGCGCTGGTCGGCATGCGGGGCGCGCTCGGCGACCGGCACCCCTGGACGCTGGGCTGCGCCCTCAACGCCACCGGACACCGCAACATCACCGGGCACCTGGAGGACGCGCTGTCCCTGAGCCGGGAGACGCTGCGCACCGCCGAGCGGGTCCTGGGCCCGGACCACCCGATGACGCTGAGCGCCCAGATCGCCCTGGCGGCGGACCTCCGGTCGGTCCGTGAGGACGTGGAGGCGGGCAAGCACGAGGAGGCGGGCATCAAGGGCCTCACCCGCACCCTGGGCCCCCAACACGTCCACACGATCGCCGCCAAACAACAGACCCGCCCGTACTGGGACTTCGAGCCACAGCCTTAGGGCGAGCGGTAGGGGGGCCACGGGGCGAGGCTTCCGCCGTGTGCTGTACGGGGCCCACGCGCCTCCGGTGAGCCCGCCCCGGCCCGGGCCCGTCACCGGCCCCACCGGGCCGGGGTCTGAGCTCTACCCGGACGAAACAGCGGCGAGAGCCTCCTCGGGAGCGGGGACGCGTCAAATCGCTACGCGCTGCTCACTCCCGGCGTCCGGCGCCCGTCTTGGGCCGGACACAAGCCGCCCACAATCGCTCCACACGCGCCCTACGGCCGCGACTTCCAGCCGCTTCTTCCTGATGTGGTTACCAGTTGGGGCGCTCTGGATCACACGCAACCGGCCCTGCCCCTACCCTGTCAGAGTCGAGCTGCAAGGAGAGGGGCAAGGCGCAATGTCTACCGATGCAACCCCAGACCCGTACCGCGAACAGCTGGCATTCGGCCAGAGGCTGCAGATCCTCCGTCAGCGCCGAGGCCTCACCCGCGACCAGCTCGGCGGTCTCGTCGGCCGGTCCGGATCGTGGGTCAAGGCCGTTGAGAACGGCCGTCTCAAGACTCCCGACCTGCCGATGATCCTGCGCATCGCCGAAGTCCTCCGTGTCCGGGAGCTGTCCGATCTCACCGGGGACCAGTCCATGCGGACCGCCCTGTTCACGGGCCCCGGGCATCCGCGGTTCGCCGCGGTCCGCGAGGCCCTGAACGCACTTCAGCTTGGTGCCGGCCGGGCGGCCCCGCCCGCTGCGCACCTGTCCGCTCGCCTGTCCAGGGCTTGGCAGGCGCGACACTCGGCGCCGAATCACCGCGACGTCATCGGGTCTCTTCTGCCGGATCTCATTCGCGACGCTCAGGCGTCGGTCCGCGCGGCCGAGACCGTCGCGGACCGGAAGGCGGCCCAAGCCTCCCTCGCAGAGGTGTACTTCCTGGCCCAGTTCTTCTGCGCCTACCAGCCTGACGCGCCGCTGGTGTGGCGGGTGGCCGAGCGCGGCATGATGGCTGCCCAGGATTCCGAGGACCCGCACGCGATCGGGCTCGCCGCGTGGCTGACCACGCAGGCTCACCGCGAGAGCGCACACCTGGACGCGGCCGACGCCGTCACCCTGGAGACTCTTCGCTACCTGACGCCGCTCCTTCCCGATGCCCGCACGGACATCCGCGCGGTCGCCGGGGCCCTCACAGTCGAGGCGGGACTGACGGCCGCGCGCCGCGGCGAGACAGGCACAGCATGGAGGTATTGGGACGAGGCCCGCACGTTGGCCGAGTCGCTGCCCCGCGGCTATTTCCACCCAGTGACGAGCTTCTCCCGTGCGGTCATCGGTGCCCACGCGGTCACGGTCGCCGTCGAACTGCACGCCGGCGGTGAGTCCGCGCGGCAGGCCGCCCGTGCAGAGGCCCAGGCGATCCCGTCCCGGCCCAGACGGGCCCGACACCGAATCGAGCAGGCCCGCGCCTACCACCTGGATGCACAGCCTGACGTGGCGCTCGCCACCCTCGCACAGGCCCACGAGGCGGCCCCGGAGACCGTCCAGTACAACGGGTACGCGCGTCGGATCATCCTGGAGGAGGCGGCGGCAAAGAGCCCCCACCGGCGGCGACGAGCCTCCGAACTTGCCGCCCGCCTCGGGTTGTTGACCGCGTAGTCAAAGGGGCACAATTCGTGCCCCTGCTCTGGTGTCTCCGCCCCTACCGTCGTCTCACCACCCGCTGACCACGGTAGGGGGCAGCCGTGCACGAGTACAGCCGACAAGTCCTGAGTGACGGGTTCACCCAGCTTGGGGTCGCGCTTGAGGAGATCGCGGAGGCCATCGAATCCGCTGTCGAGGACGACGCGGAGCGTGATATCACCACGGTCCTCACAACCGATCCTGCGCCCGTAGAGCTCGCAGAGCTGACCAACCGTATGGTCACCCACTGCGAGACTCTTGCGGTAGGTCTCCGGGAAATCCCCCTGGCCCAGCGATCCACCCGCGCCATGGGGCACTGCGGGATTGGTCGGACCTCTCGTCCGCGGACCCGGCAGCGGCAGCGGACGACACTACGGGCAACTTGGCGTACGCACGGATGCTGGCGCTCATCGCGAAAACCATGCTCAAGGCCCTGCGTGAGCGTCGGACGGCCCGAACCAGGCCCCACAGGTCAGCTGCCCGTTGATCGTCGGCCGCCTATTCCCAGCCCCAGACGGGCGGCCGGACGCGTGATCGAGGAGCGCCTAGCGATCGCGGGCGGCTTGTGACCAGCCCGATGCGGGCTGACGCCGCTCCCTCCTCGCCGCGCGCGCGTTGCTCATCGACCTCGCCGACGCCCTCTGACTTCCCGGTCCCGCCCGGGTCCGGGTTCAGCTACCGAACGGAGTCCCATGTCCATCACGTCTCCCACGCCCATCGCGCCGTGGGGAAGTAGCCGACTCGCCCCGTACGCCACCACCGTGCAGCTCCCGCACGCCTCCGTCACGATCGACCCCACTACCCAGCTCGGCATCTTCCGCGACCGGCACGGCCGAGTGGCCGAGATGGGCAAGCACGGCACCAGCAGCGCCACGGGAACCACGACCTCGACCAGCCCCGACGGGGGACAGGGCACTGGCGACCAGGGCAGCGACCAGGACAGTCAGCAGGACTGATGCCCACGACCGAGGAGAGGCCGGTTCTGGTGGCCACCGAGGCGGACGACCTCACCGCCGACATGGTCATCACCGAACTCAACCGGCGAAGTGTGCCGGTGGTTCGGTTCAACCCCGCCGACATCGGCGACGGCCTGACGGTCTCCGTTCAGTACGGCATCCGCCCGGCCAACGCGGCCGGGCGGATGCTCACCCCGTCGAGAGCCGCCCATTTGGATGACGTGCGAGCCGTGTACTGGCGGCGGCCGATATGGCCGGCCTTCCCGCACCTGAGCTCCGACGACGCCCGGTTCGCCGCGGCGCAGACCCGGTACGGACTCGGCGGCGTCCTATACGCGCTTGATGGCCCGCTGTGGGTGAATCACCCCCTGCGGAACGCCGAAGCCGACTACAAGCCCCACCAACTGGCCCGCGCCCAGCGTCTCGGCCTCGCCGTGCCGGCCACGCTCATCACCAACGACCTCGACGACGCGCGCGCGTTCGTCGCGGTTCACCCCGCAGTGATCCACAAGACGCTGCGGGCAACGTCCTACCACCGCGACGGCGTCCCCCTCGTGTCCTGGGCGGAGCAGGTCACTGCGGACGAGATCGATGCCCGTATCCAGGTCGTCCCGCACCTCTTCCAGGTACGTATCGACAAAACGTGTGACATCCGCGTCCTGATCGTGGGCCGCCGGGTCTTCGCGGTACGTATCGAGTCCGATCTCCTGGACTGGCGGCGGGACTACTCTGCCCTGACGTACTCGGTCATCACCCTGCCCGCCGCGCTGGAAGCGGCCCTGCTCGCCTTCCTCGACGCCTTCGGCCTCGCGTCTGGAAGCTTCGACCTCGCAGTCGACCGCGCCGGAACGTACTGGCTCCTGGAACTGAACCCCAACGGTCAATGGGGCTGGCTGGAGGAGCACACCGGCCTTCCCATGGCAGCCTCCTTCGCCGACCTGCTCACCCAAGGAGAAATCCATTGATCGATACCAGCCCCCTGCGGCAGGCCCTCGCGGACCGGCTCGAAGCCGTGGGCGCCGTCCGGACACCGGCGTGGCGAAAGGCGGTCGAAGCAGTCCCCCGCGAACTGTTCCTGAACCCCGGCGTCTTCCTGCCCGCCGGCAACGGGCTCTGGCGGCCGATGACCGCTGCCGACACGGACCCCGCGGAGTGGACCAGGACCGCGTACGCCGACGAGTCACTCGTCACGCAGCTCGACAACCAGCTCACCGCCGACCAGGCTCCCGGCCCGGTGCCGGGCATCCCGACCTCATCGTCCACGGCCCCCCAGCTCGTACTGGAGATGATCGAGGAACTGGAGGCCGAGGACGGACACCGTGTGTTGGAGATCGGCACCGGCACCGGGTACTCCACGGCCCTGATGTGTCACCGCCTGGGCGAGGACAACGTCACCACCATCGAGGTCGACCCGGGAGTCGCCGCCCGCGCCGACGCGGCCCTGGAGAGCGCCGGCTTCTCCACCTGGACCGTCACGGGAGACGGACTGCTCGGCCTGCCCCGCCGCGCCCCGTACGACAGGGTGATCGCCACCTGCGGGGTCCGACGCATCCCCTACACGTGGGTACGGCAAACCCGCCCCGGCGGCGTCATCCTCGCTACCGTCGGGTCACTCCTCACCGGGACCGGCCTCGCCAAGGTCACCGTGCGCGAGGACGGGACGGCCGAGGGGCGGTTCGTCGCCCACGCCAACTTCATGCAGGCGCGGTCCCAGGCCGTCACACCGATCGCCGGAGACCTGTCCTCCCGCGTGGCATACCCCAACACCGAACGACGCGCCCTCGTACCCCCGACCGAACTCGACGAGCCGATGCAGGCCCTCCTGGCCCAGCTCGCAGCACCGACGGCCCAAGTCCTACGAGCCCGGGCCAGCGACGGCGGGACCCTCGTCTACCTCTTCGACCCGGACCGGGAGTCGTTCGCCGAGCTCGTTGAGGACGGCGGCGATTGGCTCGTACGTCAGGGCGGCCCCGTTTCCCTGTGGGACGACGTCGAGCGGGCACTCGGCGGATGGCACGACCTCGGCAGGCCCGGCATCACCGAGGTCCACCTCCGCGTGACCGAGCACTCCCACACCTACTGGATCGGCAATTCCCCGGCCCTGCGATGGGAGCATCCGCTCGGCTGACCGGCCGGAGCTCAGCCTCTCAAGCCTGGATGAGATGTGCTCAAATCCGAGTCGCGCATCCGCACCTTCTCGCCAAGCTCGAAGCCTCCTGCTCCGAGTTGCCGCTGGCAAAGGAGCCGTCGGCCGCACCGGAAAGCCCGTGGCTGACCTGTCTCAGCGCAGTTCGGCGAGTCTCATCGAAGTTTGACCATCGGGGTGTGGCGGACCGTGGCCCCCACCGGAGAGCTCCACTGATTGAACCAGCCGCAGAGCTGCCGCGCCGGTCAAACTTCGCTGAGACTCATCAAACTTCGGTGAGACGGGGCAGTGGCAATCGGACGCGCCCACCGACCCGGATGCTCTTCTTGTCGCTGTCTCGTGCAGGTAGCCACCCCAGACGGCCGCCGGACGCCGGGACGTGAGGAGCGCGTAGAGATCTGGTGCGCCCGCCGGCCCTGGATCCCTCCCGGCGGGGCCGGGCCGGGGCATGGCCACGTGAACCAGGGAGCCGGTCCCTGATGGCCAATGGCTGTGATCGTGAACCAGTGGACCGTTCCTTTGGGGGCTTCCCCGCAGTCCTTGTCTTTCCGTGTCGGGACGGTCTGTCAAGGGTGGCCGAAGGCCATCGCGAAGCGACGCGACGTAGGAGCGCCCTTGACAGGGCGGCCCGGCGCGGAAGGACGATGGGACTGGCGGGAAACCCCCAAACCCTCTCTGATGCAGGCCAGTCGGCTCCCGACCACCGCAGCCACCGCCCCACCGCCCGGGCCGCCCCAGCGGAATCCGCTCACCCCCGACCCCGACCGGCAAGCCCTCCGCCCCCGCCGCGCCGCCGATGGGGGCGGGTGGGCAACCGCCGGGTCCGGTGGTGGGGAGAGGGGGGTGAATACGCCGCCCCCGCGAAGCCCCGTACGACAGCCGGAAGGCCCGGCTCCCGCGAGGGGGGCCGGGCCTTCCGGGACTGCTGAGCTCAGCGCAGCGGCTACGCCTCGAAGACCTCGTCCAGGAGGAGCTGCTGCTCGGCCTGGTGGCGCTTGGCCGAGCCGACCGCCGGGGACGAGCCGTGGGGGCGGGAGATGCGGCGGAGGCGTTCGCCCGCCGGGACCTCCGCGCCGACCGCCAGGTCGAGGTGGTCGATCAGGTTGAGGGCGATGAAGGGCCACGCGCCCTGGTTCGCCGGCTCCTCCTGGGCCCAGATGTACTTCGCCGCGTTCGGGAACTTGGCGATCTCCGCCTGGAGTTCCGCACCGGCCAGCGGGTACAGCCGCTCGATGCGGATGATCGCGGTGTCGGTGATGCCGCGCTTCTCCCGCTCGGCCTCCAGGTCGTAGTAGACCTTGCCGGCGCAGAAGACGACCTTGCGGACCGCGTTCGGGTCCACCGTGCTGTCGCCGATGACCGGGCGGAACGAGCCGTTCGTGAACTCCTCCGCCTTCGACGCCGCGGCCTTCAGACGCAGCATCGACTTCGGGGTGAAGACGATGAGCGGCTTGTGGTGCGGGTTGTGGACCTGCCAGCGCAGCAGGTGGAAGTAGTTGGACGGGAGGGTGGGCATGGCCACCGTCATGTTGTCCTGCGCGCACATCTGGAGGAAGCGCTCGGGACGCGCGGACGAGTGGTCCGGGCCCTGGCCCTCGTAGCCGTGCGGGAGGAGGAGGGTGACGCCGCTGGTCTGGCCCCACTTCTGCTCCGCCGAGGAGATGAACTCGTCGACGACGGTCTGCGCGCCGTTGACGAAGTCACCGAACTGGGCCTCCCAGAGGACCAGCGCGTCCGGACGGGCCAGCGAGTAGCCGTACTCGAAGCCCATGGCCGCGTACTCGGAGAGCAGCGAGTCGTAGACGTTGTAGCGGGCCTGGTCGTCCGACAGGTACTGCAGCGGGGTGTAGTCCTCGCCGGTCTGACGGTCGATGAGGACGGCGTGGCGCTGGCCGAAGGTGCCGCGGCGGGAGTCCTGGCCGGACAGCCGGACCGGGGTGCCCTCCATCAGCAGCGAACCGAAGGCCAGGGTCTCGCCCATGCCCCAGTCGATGGTGCCCTCGTCGATCATCGCTGCGCGGCGCTGGAGCTGCGGCAGCAGGCGCGGGTGCACGGTGACGTGCTCGGGGACGTTGACCTGGGACTCGGCGATCCGCTTCACGACCTCCTGGGAGATCGCGGTGTTCACCGGGACGGGGAACTCCTGCGCGGTCTGCGCGGGCGTCACCGGGGCGCCGGCGGCGGGCTGCGTGGCGGCCTCGCGGACCTCCGCGAAGACCTTCTCCAGCTGGCCCTGGAAGTCCTGGAGCGCCTGCTCGGCCTCTTCCAGGGTGATGTCGCCGCGACCGATGAGGGACTCGGTGTACAGCTTGCGCACCGAGCGCTTCTTGTCGATCAGGTCGTACATCAGCGGCTGCGTGAAGGCCGGGTTGTCGGACTCGTTGTGGCCGCGGCGGCGGTAGCAGATGAGGTCGATGACCACGTCCTTGTTGAACGCCTGTCGGAACTCGAAGGCCAGGCGGGCAACGCGGACGACCGCTTCCGGGTCGTCGCCGTTGACGTGGAAGATCGGCGCCTCGATCATGCGGGCCACGTCGGTCGCGTACATCGAGGAACGCGAGGACTCCGGGGCGGCGGTGAAGCCGACCTGGTTGTTGATCACGACGTGGACGGTGCCGCCGGTGCGGTAGCCGCGCAGCTGCGACATGTTCAGCGTCTCGGCGACCACACCCTGGCCCGCGAAGGCCGCGTCGCCGTGCAGGGCGACGGGCAGGACCGTGAAGTCCGTGCCGCCCTTGTTGATGATGTCCTGCTTGGCGCGGGCGACACCCTCCAGGACCGGGTCGACCGCCTCCAGGTGCGAGGGGTTGGCGACGAGCGAGACCTTGATCTGCTCCCCGTCCAGGCCGGTGAAGGTGCCCTCGGCGCCCAGGTGGTACTTGACGTCGCCGGAGCCGTGCATGGACTTCGGGTCGAGGTTGCCCTCGAACTCGCGGAAGATCTGCGCGTACGACTTGCCGACGATGTTCGCGAGCACGTTCAGGCGGCCGCGGTGGGCCATGCCGATGACGACCTCTTCGAGGCGGGCCTCGGCGGCCGAGTCGATGACGGCGTCGAGCAGCGGGATGACGGACTCGCCGCCCTCCAGGGAGAAGCGCTTCTGGCCGACGTACTTCGTCTGCAGGAAGGTCTCGAAGGCCTCCGCCGCGTTCAGGCGGCGCAGGATGCGCAGCTGCTCCTCGCGCTCCGGCTTGGAGTGCGGGCGCTCGATGCGGTCCTGGATCCAGCGGCGCTGCTTCGGGTCCTGGATGTGCATGAACTCGACGCCGGTGGTGCGGCAGTACGAGTCGCGCAGCACGCCGAGGATGTCGCGCAGCTTCATCATCGACTTGCCCGAGAACCCGCCGACCGCGAACTCGCGCTCCAGGTCCCACAGGGTGAGGCCGTGCTCGGTGATGTCGAGGTCGGGGTGCTTGCGCTGCTTGTACTCCAGCGGGTCGGTGTCGGCCATGACGTGGCCGCGGACCCGGTAGGAGTGGATCAGCTCGAAGACGCGGGCGGCCTTGGTGACGTCGTCGTCGTGCGAGGCGTCGATGTCCCGGAGCCAGCGGACCGGCTCGTACGGGATGCGCAGGGCCTCGAAGACGTCGTCGTAGAAGCCGCTCTCGCCGAGCAGCAGGTTCGCGACGATGCGCAGGAACTCGCCGGAGGCCGCGCCCTGGATGACCCGGTGGTCGTAGGTCGAGGTCAGGGTCATGACCTTGGAGATGCCCAGCTTGTTCAGGGTGTCCTGCGAGGTGCCCTGGAACTCGGCGGGGTAGTCCATGGAGCCGACGCCCATGATGACCGACTGTCCGGGCATCAGGCGGGGCACGGAGTGCACGGTGCCCAGGCCGCCGGGGTTGGTCAGCGAGACGGTGACGCCCGTGAAGTCGTCCATCGTCAGCTTGCCGACGCGGGCGCGGCGGACGATGTCCTCGTAGGCCTGCCAGAACTCGAAGAAGTTGAGGGTCTCGGCCTTCTTGATGCCGGCGACGACGAGCTGGCGGTCGCCGTTGGGCTTCACCAGGTCGATCGCGAGGCCGAAGTTGACGTGCTCCGGCTTGACCAGGGTCGGCTTGCCGTCCTTCTCCGCGAAGGAGTAGTTCATGGCCGGCATGGCCTTGATCGCCTGCACCATCGCGTAGCCGATGAGGTGGGTGAAGGAGATCTTCCCGCCTCGAGCGCGCTTGAGGTGGTTGTTGATCACGATGCGGTTGTCGAACAGCAGCTTCACCGGGACGGCGCGGACGGACGTGGCCGTCGGGACGTCGAGGGAGGCGTTCATGTTCTTGGCCACGGCGGCAGCCGGGCCGCGGAGCGTCACCAGTTCCGGGCCCGCGGGGGCCTCGGTGGCGGGCGCGGCCTGCTTGGCTACGGGAGCGGAGGTGGCGGGCGCGGCCGGTGCGGCGGCCGGGGCCTGGGAGGTGACAGTCACAGCAGGGGCACCAGAGGGGGTGGCAGGAGCAGGGGCAGGAGCTGACACGGGCGTGGGCGCGGGGCTCGGGGCGGCAGGGGCCGCGGCGCGCGCCGCCCCCGTGGCGGCGGCGTCGACGGCCTGCGGAGCTGCGGCGACGGCGGTGGCGGCCTGTGCGGAGGCGCCGTCCGTCGTCGGGGACTTCTTCGGCTCTTCGGCCTTGACCGGAGCGGCAGCGCCCCCCGGCTTGTAGTCGGCGAAGAAGTCCCACCAGGCCCGGTCGACCGAGTTCGGGTCCTGGAGGTACTGCTGATAGATCTCGTCGACGAGCCACTCGTTGGCACCGAAGCCTGAGGCAGGGGTCTTCCCGCCCTCTGCTGCTTCGGTCGTGGTGCTCGGGTTACTGGGGGACTGTGGCGACACGGCGGCAACCGCCCTCTTCCGCTTCACAAGGTATGGACAGCGGGAATAAAGGCTACGCCTCCTCGGCCGCGAGATGCAGACCGGGCGGGACATCCGTCGCGTAGGTCACATCGAACGGCGGGTTTCGCTGCCTGGAATGGCGGGAAACAAGCGTGGTTCGGGTAGGGGGCACCGAGGTTGCGGCCCCCTTGGCTTCGCACCCCTGACGGACCCCGGGTACGTGTGGCCGAGATCATGTCCTTCCCACTCGAACCCTACGTCAACGCGACGCCTGCGAGCTGCCCGGGAGCGTGACAAGGATGCGGCAGCCCCGTGACGATTCGGCCACGCCGATATGCCCTCCGTGCAGCTCCACGGCCCAGCGGGCGATCGCCAGCCCCAGCCCGGTGCCGCCGTCGCCGGCTCGCGCGCTGCCGCGGTTGAACCGCTCGAAGACCCGGTGGCGCTCCGCCTCCGGGATGCCGGGGCCCTCGTCCCGCACCTCCAGCGCCAGCGAGCCGGGAGCGTCGCCGGCCCGGGCGCGGACCGTGACCCGGCCGTGCGGGGGGCTGTGCTTGACCGCGTTGTCGATCAGGTTCGCGACGACCTGGTGCAGCCGTTCGGCGTCGGCATAGGCCGTCAGTTCGGGCGGGAAGACGTCGAGGTGCAGGTGTACGTCGTTGCGGGTGTGCCCGCCCGAACCCGAGAGCAGGCCCGGCCGGCCGGCGGCCGCCAGCCCCGACTCCTTCAGCACGCCCGACAGGTACGGCCACACCTCGAAGCGGCGGGCCTTCAGCGGGACCACCCCGTTGTCCACCCGGGACAGGTCCAGCAGGGTCTCCACGAGGCGGCCGAGGCGCTCGGTCTGCTTGAGCATCGTGCGCATGGTCTCCGGATCGGCGGCCGAGACGCCGTCCACCACGTTCTCCAGCACCGCCCGCAGCGCGGAGATCGGCGTGCGCAGCTCGTGCGAGACGTTGGCGACGAGCTCCTTGCGGTGCCGGTCCACCGCCTCCAGGTCGTCCGCCATCAGGTTGATCGTCGAGGCCAGGTCGCCCAGCTCGTCGCGGCGTCCCGCCTCGCGCACCCGGCGGGTGTAGTCGCCGTGGGATATCGCCCGGGCCACCCGCGTCATGTCGTCCAGCGGCGCCGTCAGGCTGTGCGCCACGAACTGGGTGATCAGCATCGAGGCGATCACCGAGAAGACCGTGATGAACCGCAGCTCGGTGTCCGTGCGCAGGGCCACCAGCAGCAGCCCGGTCGTGATGAAGACCGAGACCACCACGAGGGTGCCCAGCTTGGTCTTGATCGAGAACGGCGAGAAGGGCCGCAGCCCCGGTCCCGGATGCCGGCCGCTCATGCCTGCGCCGGTGTCTCCAGGGCGTACCCGACGCCGTGGACGGTACGGATCCGCTCCGCCCCGATCTTCCGCCGCAGGGCCTTGATGTGGCTGTCGACGGTACGGGTCCCGGACGCGTCGGCCCAGTCCCACACCTCGGCCAGCAGCTGCTCCCGGGACAGGACCGCGCGCGGGGTCCCGGCCAGGCACACGAGCAGGTCGAACTCGGTCGGCGTCAGGTGCACGTCCTCGGTCTGCACCCGGACCCGGCGCTGCGCGTGGTCGATCTCCAGATCGCCCAGCCGCAGGGTGGCGCCGCGCGGGGTGTGCGCGGCCTGTGTGGCCCGTTCCACACGCCGCAGCAGTACGTGCACCCGCGCGGCGAGCTCGCGGATGGAGAACGGCTTGGTCATGTAGTCGTCCGCGCCGACCCCGAGACCGACCAGCAGGTCGGTCTCGTCGTCGCGGGCGGTGAGCATCAGCACCGGGACCGGCCGCTGCGCCTGGACCCGGCGGCAGACCTCCAGTCCGTCGAAGCCCGGCAGCATCACGTCCAGGACCAGCAGCTCGGGCAGCCAGCTCTCGGCCGCGGCGACGGCGGCAGGGCCGTCCGCGGCGGTCTGGACCTGGAAGCCCTCGGCCCGCAGGCGGGCCGCGATGGCCTCGGCGATGGTGTGGTCGTCCTCGACCACGAGCACGCGCCGCTGTGCGCCGGGGGTCGCCGAGGCGCCGTTGTGGGTGGTGTTCGTCTGTTCCATGTCCCGGTCCGCCCCTGAAGATCTGCGTGGTGGGGTGCAGCGTAGAGGAGGCACCGGCCTGCGGCTATGCGGGGTTCGGACAGGGCATTTGTGCTGATGATCCGGGTTGGGGGAGGGATGTACCGGCCTACAGGGACAGCCCGTGGCCGTGTGCGAACACCGGGTCCTCGGTGTCGTTCGGGACGTCGGGACGGGAGGCTTCGACGGCCTTCATCGAGCGCGGCAGCTCGAAGGGGAGGCGTCCTTCGGGGACCGCCCGGCCGAAGGCCACGTCCAGCAGGGCGGCGTCCGAGGCGCCGTAGTCGGCGATCAGCGCCGCGGCGCGCGCGGCGATCTCCGGGATGACGGCGGCCCGTTCCAGGTTGATGCAGACCAGGGTCGGCACCGTGTCGAGCAGGGCCAGGATCCCGGCGAGCTCGGGCTCCGGGAAGGCGAGCGAGCCGGAGTGGAAGAAGGACTCGAAGATGTTCTCCCTCGGCTCGTACGGGGTCCGCAGGCGCAGTACGGCCAGGTCGGCCTCGGCCGGGTCGGCGACGACCTCGCCGTATGCGGCCGCCACGGCCTCGTCGACGCCGCGCAGGTGGAGCCTGGGCCGGGGCGCCGACTTCGCGGAGAGCGGAATAATTCGCTCCGGATTTGTCAGGACCGTGAGCGAGCGGCGCTGGGCCGCCGCGCCCAGGGCGGTGAAATCGGCCCGGCCCACCGTCTCGGCCGCCGCGTCCGGGTCGACGTACGGGTTCTCGAACAGGCCCAGCCGGAACTTCTCGCGCAGCAGCCGCCGTACCGACGCGTCGATGCGGGACTCCGCGACCCGGCCGGAGCGGACCAGCTCCACCACCACCCCGGGGCACTGCTCGCCGCCGAACTGGTCGCAGCCCGCGTCCAGGGCGCGCGCCGCGCGCTCGGCCACGCTCAGGTGCTCCAGGCCCCAGGCCCGCGCCGGGTGGCTCTCCCCGAAGATCGAGGAATCGGTGATCAGGCCCCAGTCGGTGCAGACGATCCCGTCGAAGCCGAGCTCCTCGCGCAGCAGACCGGTGACCACGCCCTTGTTGAAGCCGAAGCCGACCTCCTCCCAGTCGGTGCCGATCGGCTGGCCGTAGTACGGCATCATCTGCGCGCATCCGGCGGCGATCGCCGCCTTGAAGGGCTCCAGGTGGTGCTCGCGCATCCCGCCCGGGTAGACCTGCTCCTTGCCGTGCGCGAAGTGCGGGTCCTCGCCGTCCTTCTGCGGGCCGCCGCCCGGGAAGTGCTTGACCATGGCCGATACGGACTCGGGGCCGAGCTCGGGGCCCTGCAGGCCGCGTACGTACGCCCGAACGAGCTCGGCGGTGAGCCGGGCGTCGGAGCCGAAGGTGCCGGTCTGGCGGGCCCAGCGCGGCTCGCTGGCCAGGTCGATCTGCGGGTGCAGGGCGACGCGGAAGCCGACGGCCAGGTACTCGCGGCGGACGGTGTCGGCGAAGCGGAACACCAGCTCCGGGTCGCCGATGGCGGCCAGCCCCAGAGCCTCGGGCCAGGCGGAGAAGGCGCCGGAGTTGAAGGAGGCGCCGACGTTGTCGGTGAAGGCGTGGCGCGGGTCGGTCGAGAGGGTGACCGGGATGCCGAGGCGGGTGGCCGCGGCCATCTCCTGGACGGTGTTCTGCCACCGGGCCATCTCGCGGGCCCCGTAGGTGCCGAGCAGGTTGAAGTGGGTCAGCAGCCGCTCGCCGATCAGCTCGGGCGTGGTGAAGGGGAGCATCGAGCCGTCGGTCTCGGTGACCGGGGTGCCGTCCGCGTTCATCATCAGCATGGAGTGGAAGAGCTGGCCGGCCTTCTCCTCCAGCGTCATCCGCGACAGCAGGTCCTCCACGCGCCGGTCGACGGCGAGCGAGGCGTCTTTGTAGGCGGGGGTCGCGTTCATCGGGAGGCTCCTGGGAGGCGGGGACGATCGGGGGCCCCAAGGTAGACGCGAAAACCATGTACCCACTAGGTTTTCGGAAGTGACCTGGATCACTCCGTGCCGGTGGCCGGAAACGGCACGGCCTAGGGTGGTCCGCATGGCACAGGACAAGGGGCGAGCGGCCCCGAAGGCCACGGGCCGGGGCACCTACGCGGTGGGCGACGCCCGCCGGCAGAAGATCCTCGACACCGCGGTCGAGCACTTCGCGCAGTGGGGCTTCCACGCCTCCTCGCTGGCCCGGATCGCGGCCGACTGCGGGATCACCCAGGGCGGGCTGCTGCACCACTTCCGCAGCAAGGAGGACCTGCTGCTGTCCGTGCTGGCGCAGAGCGAGCGGCACGACATCGAGCGGCTGTTCAGCCGCCCCGCCGACTCGGTGGCCGCGCACTTCGCCACCGTCGTCGCCCTCGCCGCCGACAACGCCCGCAGGCCCGGCCTCGTCCGGATGTTCAACACCCTGGTCGGCGAGTCCGGCAACCCCGGGCACCCCGCCCACGCCTACTTCCGCGAGCGCTACGCCCGCGTGCTCGGCTACACCGTCGACCTGCTGGAGGCCGGGGTCGCCCGCGGCGAACTGCGCCCCGGCACCGACTGCGAGGGCGTCGGCCGCGAGACCCTCGCGGTCATGGACGGCCTGCAGATCCAGTGGGTGCTGGCCCCCGCCAGCGTGGACATGCCGGCCCTGCTGCACGCCTGCCTGGACCGGCGGCTGCGGGAGATCTCGGTCGCCGGGACGGGGCTGCCGGAGCCGGGGCCGGGGCCTGGGCCTGGGCCGGGGCCGGGGCCTGGGCCTGGGCCGGAGCCGGGGCCGGGGCCCGCGGGACTCGCCGTCCCCTAGCCGGCGGCCGTGAACGGCGGCAGCGCGTCCAGCACCTTCTTCAGCGCCGGGGCCAGCGCCGCCTCCTCCGCGGCCACCTCGAAGCCGCCGTGCGCGAACGCGTACGTGAACCCGTCGTACACCGTCGTGTCGCCCGTGGCGATCCTCGGCGGACGGGCGAAGTCCGCCTCCCGCAGGGCCGTGCGCAAGGCGGCCAGCCCGGCCTCCGGGAGCTTTCCGGTCCCCTCCGCCCTGGCCTCGGCGTCCAGCCGCGTCCACGAGCCGTCGCCCTTGACGATGAGGGTGTGGGCCCGGCCGGCGTAGCCGCCGCTGCGGGTGGCCCGGAGCAGGGTCTCGGACGCGGCCGGGGAATCGGCGGGGGCCGGACCCGCCGTGGTCGGAGCGGGCGCGCCCGTGGGGGTGGCCGCGGGGGTGGCCGCGGGGGTGGCCGCGGTCCCCGTGTCCGTCGGGGCCGGCGAGCCGGTCGCCGGCGGCCGGCCGTCGCTGCCACCAGAATCGGACGATCCGCATCCGGTCAGAACCGTGGCCAGGACCGTGGTCAGCACCGCCGCCGTCACCGTCGCCACTCGGAGCGCTCGCACACCCACCTCCGCAGGTACTCCGTCCGAACCCCGAGTATGGAGTCCCCGCACCCGATCCGACAGCACCCGGAGGCAGCCATCCGCCGCATCGCCCCCTGGCGCGTGCTCCCGCCGCTGCTCGCCGCCCTCCTCGGCCTGTGGGGTCTGGAGCGCGGCGGCAGCATGTGGCGCGACGAATCCGTCACCTGGCAGGTGGCCCACCGGCCGCTCGGCGCGCTCTGGGACCTGCTCGGCCAGGTGGACGCCGTGCACGGCCTGTACTACCTGCTCGTGCACGGGGTGTTCCTCGCCTGGGACGGCGGCCTGTGGGCCCTGCGGCTGCCCTCCGTCGCCGCCACCGCCCTCGCCGCCGCCGGAGTCGCCGCGATCGGGCACCGGCTCGCGGGGGAGCGGGCCGCACTGCTCGCGGGCCTCGCGTACGCCGTGCTCCCGCCCGTCCAGACGTACGCGCAGGAGGGCCGCTCGTACGCCCTCGTCGCCGCGGCCGTGGTGTGGGCGACGTACCTGATGCTGCGCGAGCGGTGGACCGCGTACGCCGCGGTCCTGTTGCTCGGCTGCTGGCTGCACGAGTTCGCGGTGCTCGCCCTGCTCGCGCACGCCGTCTTGGCCTGGCGCTCGCGCGGCTGGCGCCTCGCCGCCGGCGCCGTCGTGCTCCTGCTGCTGCCCCTCGCCCTGGTCAGCGCCCGGCAGGCGGAGCAGCAGCTCGGCTGGCTCGGGCGGCCGTCCTGGCAGGACTGGGCGGCGTACGGGGTGCTCGCGGGCGCCGCGCTGCTGCTCGCGCACGGCTCCGCACGGCGCGACCAGGCCGGCCTGGTCCGCGTGGCCCTGCCCCTCGCGCTGCTGCCGCCCGGCCTGCTGATGACGCTCTCGCTGGTCCACCCCTGGTACGTAGACCGGTACGTGCTCTACGCCCTGGCCGGGCTCGCCCTGCTGGCCGGCGCCCGGCTGGCCACGGCCCGCGGCTGGTGGCCCTGGCTGCTGGTCGCGGCCCTGCTCGTGCCCGCCGGCTGGTGGTCGGTGTGGCTGCGCACCCCCGAGAGCCGCAAGGACGACGTGCTCGCGGTGGCCGCAGCGGTCCGGGAGCTCGCCCGGCCGGGCGACGCCGTGCTCTTCCTGCCCTCGCGCCGCCGCGAATGGCTGCTGTCCTCGCCCGCCGTCCACGACGGGCTGCGCGACGTGGCCCTGGACCGCTCCCCGGAGGCCTCGCACAGCCTCCAGGGCACCGAGCTGCCCTCGGCCGAGATCCGCGCGGCGCTCATCGCCTCCCCCCGGGTCATCGCCCTGCTCGACCCGGCCGGCCAGCCGCTGGACCCGTACCCGCGCGAGGCGGTGAAGCGGCAGACCCTGGCCGCCTGGTTCGACCTGTGCTCGGTCACCGAGGTACGGGGCGCCCGCGTCGCGCTGTACGCCCGCCCGGGCGGCTGCCCGGCCTGAGGGGTGCGGCAGGATCGTGGCCCCACCCCGCCGAGGAGCCGCCGCATGACCTCCCACTCCCCCGAACCGCCCGGACCGCCCGGACCGCTGGTCGGCGCCGACTGGCTGGCCGGACGGCTCACCGCGCCCGGACTGGTCGTCCTCGACGCCTCCGTGGGCGCCCACCGCGGCGCCGGCCACCGCATCCCCGGCGCCCGCCCCTTCGACCTCGACGGGGACCTCTCCGACCACGAGGCCCCGGCCCCGCACACCATGCCCGCGGCCGCACGCTTCGCCGAGGCGATGCGCGACCTCGGCGTCGACGACACCGACACCGTCGTCGTGTACGACGGCGCCGGCGTCTACTCCAGCGCCCGCGCCTGGTGGATGCTGCGCGCCATGGGCTTCGACCGGGCCGCCGTCCTCGACGGCGGACTGCCCGCCTGGACCGCGGCCGGTCTGCCCGTGGAGGCCGCCCGTCCCGCGTACGACGGCCCGCGCGGCTCCTTCACCGCCCGGCCGCGGCCGGGGCTGCTGGTCGGCGCCGACGCCGTCGCCGCGGCCCTGGCCGACCCGGCCGCAGCCGTCCTCGACGCCCGCACCCGCGAGCGCTTCACCGGCGCCGCCCCGGAGCCCCGGCCCGGCCTGCGCGGCGGCCACATGCCCGGCGCGCTCAACCTGCCGTTCGGCGACCTCCAGCGGGACGGCGGCCTGATGCGCCCCGCGGAGGAGCTGCGCGAGGCCTTCGCCGCGCTGGCGGGGGACCGGGAGCGGCTCTACTTCAGCTGCGGCTCCGGCGTCACCGCCTGCGTCCTCGCCCTCGGCGCCACCCTCGCCGGCTACCGGCGGACGGCCGTGTACGACGGTTCCTGGAGCGAGTGGGGCCTGCCCTCGGACGAGCGCCCGGTGGCCGTCGGCCCGGCCGGCGGATAGCCGCGCACGCTGCGTTCGCCCCCGGCGAACGCAGCGTGGGGAACAACGGGCGGCGCAGATGCATTGAGTCGGCATAGCTCAACTTCACTGCCGAAGGGTTGATCATGGCTTCGACGTCCGTAACGCTCACTCTGCCCGTGCTGCCGCTCGACGACGAGGTCGTGCTGCCCGGAATGGTCGTTCCGCTGGACCTGTCCGACGCCGAGGTGCGCGGGGCCGTGGAGGCGGCCCAGGCGGCGGCGGGCAGCAGCAAGCCCCGGGTCCTGCTCGTACCGCGGATCGACGGGAAGTACGCCGGGACCGGGGTGCTCGGCACGGTCGAGCAGGTGGGCCGGCTCTCCGACGGGGACCCCGGCGCGCTGATCCGCGGCCGCGGCCGCGTCCGCATCGGCGCCGGGACCACCGGCCCCGGCGCCGCGCTCTGGGTCGAGGGCGAGACCGTGGACGAGCACGTGCCGGACCCGCTGCCGGGCGCCGTCGCCGAGCTCGTCAAGGAGTACAAGGCGCTCGCCACCAGCTGGCTCAAGAAGCGCGGAGCCTGGCAGGTCGTCGACCGGGTCCAGCAGATCGAAGGGGTCTCGGCCCTCGCCGACAACTCCGGCTACTCGCCGTTCCTGACCCTCGGGCAGAAGGTCGAGCTGCTGGAGACCGCCGACCCCGTCGCCCGCCTGAGGCTGGCCGTCAAGGCCCTCAGCGACCACCTCGCCGAACAGGACGTCGCCGAGTCCATCGCCAAGGACGTGCAGGACGGCGTCGACAAGCAGCAGCGCGAGTTCCTGCTGCGCCGCCAGCTCGAAGCCGTGCGCAAGGAACTGCGGGAGCTGGGCGGCGAGAAGGAGGGCGAGGAGTCCGACGACTACCGCAGCCGCGTCGAGGCCGCCGACCTCCCCGAGAAGGTCCGGGAGGCCGCCCTCAAGGAGGTCGACAAGCTCGAGCGGGCCAGCGACCAGAGCCCCGAGGGCTCCTGGATCCGCACCTGGCTGGACACCGTCCTCGAGCTCCCCTGGAACGAGCGCACCGAGGACCGGTACGACATCCAGGGCGCGCGGGCCGTCCTCGACGCCGAGCACGCCGGGCTCGGCGACGTCAAGGACCGCATCACCGAGTACCTCGCGGTCAGGAAGCGGCGCACCGAACGCGGCCTCGGCGTCATCGGCGGCCGCCGCGGCGGGGCCGTGCTCGCACTCGTCGGACCGCCCGGCGTCGGCAAGACCTCGCTCGGCGAGTCCGTGGCCCACGCCATGGGCCGCAAGTTCGTCCGCGTCGCCCTCGGCGGCGTACGCGACGAGGCCGAGGTGCGGGGACACCGCCGGACCTACGTCGGCGCCCTGCCGGGCCGGATCGTCCGCGCCATCAAGGAGGCCGGGTCGATGAACCCGGTCGTGCTCCTCGACGAGATCGACAAGGTCGGCTCCGACTTCCGCGGCGACCCGGCCGCGGCCCTGCTGGAAGTCCTGGACCCGGCCCAGAACCACACCTTCCGCGACCACTACCTGGAGGTCGAGCTCGACCTCAGCGACGTGGTGTTCCTGGCGACGGCCAACGTCCTGGAAGCCATCCCCGAGGCGCTCGCCGACCGCATGGAGCTGGTCCGCCTCGACGGGTACACCGAGGACGAGAAGGTCGTCATCGCCCGGGACCACCTGCTGCCGCGCCAGCTCGAGCGCGCGGGCCTGGGCGCCGACGAGGTGGTCCTGCGGGAGGAGGCGCTCAGGAAGCTCGCCGGCGAGTACACCCGCGAGGCGGGCGTGCGCACCCTGGAGCGGTCCATCGCCCGGCTGCTGCGCAAGGTGGCCTCGCAGCACGAGCTGGGCGAGCGCGCACTGCCCTTCAGCATCGGGGCCGACGACCTGCGCGGGCTGATCGGACGGCCCCACCACGTCCCCGAGTCCGCCCAGGACCCGGCGGAGCGGCGGACCGCCGTCCCCGGCGTGGCCACCGGCCTCGCGGTGACCGGCGCGGGCGGCGACGTCCTGTTCGTGGAGGCCTCGCTGGCCGATCCGGAGACGGGCGCGGCCGGCCTGACCCTCACCGGCCAGCTCGGCGACGTGATGAAGGAGTCGGCGCAGATCGCGCTCAGCTTCCTGCGCTCGCACGGCGCGGAACTGGAGCTCCCGGTCGCCGACCTGAAGGACCGGGGCGTGCACATCCACTTCCCGGCGGGCGCCGTGCCCAAGGACGGCCCGAGCGCGGGCATCACCATGACCACCGCCCTCGCCTCGCTGCTCTCCGGCCGCCAGGTGCGCACGGACGTGGCCATGACCGGCGAGGTCTCGCTGACCGGGCGCGTCCTGCCGATCGGCGGGGTCAAGCAGAAGCTGCTCGCCGCGCACCGCGCGGGCCTGACCACCGTCATCATCCCCAAGCGCAACGAGGCCGACCTGGACGACGTCCCGGCCGAGGTGCTGGACGGGCTGGAGGTGCACCCGGTGACCGACGTGCGCCAGGTACTGGAGCTGGCCCTGTCGCGGGCCAGGACCCAGGAGGAGGCGGCGGTCACCGCCGCCTGACGGACACCCGTACGACGGCCCGGGACCCGCGGCGGCGGGGTCCCGGGCCGTCGGCGCGCCCGCTGCGAAATACTGGCGGTCCGATCCACCACCGAAGGAGCAGGACGTGCACGGGAGCGAAGACCAGGAGTTCCTTGCCCTGGAGCGGGAGCTGTCCGTCTTCCTCCGGCGCGCCCGCGCCTCCTCCGGCGAGATGGCCCGCGCCCTCCACCCCGAGCTGGAGCCCGCGGCGTACGGCCTCCTCGTCCGCCTGGAGGCGGCCGGCCGGCAGCGGGCCACCGAGCTCGCCGCCTACTTCGGCGTCGGCAAGGCCACCATGAGCCGCCAGCTGCGGGCCCTGGAGGTGCTGGGCCTGATCGCCCGCGAGCCGGACCCCGCCGACGGCCGGGCCTTCCTGGTCGGCCTCACCGAGGAGGGCCGCGAGCGGTTCCTCCGGGTACGGGGCGCCCGGCGCGAGCAGTACATGCGCAAACTCGCCGACTGGGACCGCGGCGAAGTGGCGGAACTGGCCCGGCTGCTCAACCAGCTGAACGCGGGCGAGGACACGCCGTAGGCCTGCCGTGGTCACGCCGTGGCGCATGCCGCAGGGCACGCCGTAGGGCCCGTATCCGCACAGGCCCTGCGCTGCCCTACAGCTCCGCGTAGACCGCCGAGGCGTCGTCGTGCCGCTTGTACCGGGCCGGCGGGCGTGCCGGATCGGACTCGACGGCGCGGACCCGGCCGATCAGGCCCTCCGCGCCCTCCTTCCGCAGCACCGCCAGGCACTGCGCCCAGTTGCCCTCCCCGAACGTGTCCGTCCACCGGCTCGCCCCGTCCGTGAGCGCGGCCACCGCCCGCACCCGGTCGCGCGGGGTGCGCCCGGTCACCGCCCGGGCCGCCACCGCCGGATCCGCGGCCGCCGTGAAGAACCCGCCCTCCGCGTTCCGCAGGGCGTCCGTGGCCTCCACCGACCGCAGCACCTCCCGGGGGACCCGGTCCAGCCGGTCGTCGAGCACCGCCGTCACCTCGCCCCCCGGCGCCTGGAGGAGCAGAACGGAGTCCGAGAGCACCAGGTGCTCCACGTACGCCTCGTCCCAGCGCACGATCACCACCGTCGCCTGCGGCGTGCGGACGTGAGAAAGGTCACAGGTCCCCCGGTGTGCCTCGGCCGTGCCGCGGACGGCCTCCGCCAGGATCCGGTCCAGCGGCAGGTCCCGCCGCGACCCGGACAGTTCGGTCAATCGGCCGCCGAGCCGGGTCGCGAACCACGGCACCCCGTGCACGCAGCCGTCCCCGCCGCGCGGCGGGGTGACCCCGTCCAGGACGACCAGTACGCCGCCGCCCGAAGCGGGGATCGCGGCCGACACCCAGTCCTCATTGGGGCGTTCCGGACTGCCGGGGGCGGAGGCGAGGTCGATGCGCATGCGGACATTCTGCCCGGCGCGGAGTACGGAGTGCCGGTAGGTCCGTACCAATACTGGAGCGGCCGGCCCGCCCGCCGCGCGGGCCGCCGCAGGGCCGGGCCGGGGCCAACCGGAATGTGGGCGGGCATACTGCCAAAGCCCGCGTCGATCTTTCAACCGCCTGTCCACGGACGCGCTCTGACGCCGGATGTCCGAGTTGGTCGCCAACTCATCCTTGATGTTCACTCGTTCGAGTGGCCGGGTGGGCGATGTGCGGCTCTCTTCCCATCGCACTGCAAAGGTCTGAGGCGGTACGAGGGGGCAGGGGGCGTTTACTTGTTGACCGGCCGTTACCTCGGCCACACGAGTAGACGAGCCAGAGCACACGTACAGGATTGCGAGCACCGGTGCAGAAGAAGCGGTCTCGGAAGAACGGCACCGCCACCGACGGCCCGGCCCCCGCAGGACGCCGCGTCCGCGTGCGCCGCAGGCTGGTCGTGGGCGTCGCCGTCGCCGGCCTCACCGTCCTCGCGGCCGGCGCACCCGCCGTCGTCTCCGCCACGAGGGAACTGAACGACTCCCAGCGCCTGGTCACCCTCGCGGAACAGACCCGGCACACGCTCACCCTCGCCCACCTCCTCGGCGACGAGCGCGACGCCGCCGTCGAGTACGCCGCCAAGGGCCGCCCCGGCACGGCCAAGGGGCCCGTCCAGGAACGCGCCGCCCGCACCGACCGGCAGATCGCCGAGGTCCAGGCCGACGCCGACGAGGCGACCGCCCGCGCCCTCGCCCGCGTCCAGGCCGTGCGCACCGAAGCCGTCGACGGCAAGGGCAGCGCCCTCGCCGCCCACCAGGCCTATGCCGGAGTCCTCGCGGAACTGCTCGCCCCCGGCGACCGGCTCGCCGAACTGACCCCGCCGCGCGCCACGGCCGCCCTCGCCACCACCCGCCCCATGGCCCCGCTGGGCCAGGCCGTGGAACAGGCCTCGGCCACCCGCGGACTGCTGCTCGCCGCGCTGGCCGTCCCCCGCGGCGAGCAGCTCCCCAACTCGGCCGTCGTCGACGAACTGACCACCGCCGCCCAGCGCTCGCGCGTACGGGAACAGGCCGCCCTGGACGACTTCGCGCGGGCCGCGCGCCCCGACGTGCGCCAGACCCTCGCCGCCACCGTCACCGGCCCCGAGGTCAAGGCGGCCGACGACTACCTCAAGCGGCTCACCGACCGGCCCACGCTCACCTCCGCCGACCGCAGGACCGACGGGGCCGCCGTGGGCTCCGCGCTCACCGCCCGCATCGACCGCATGCGGTCCGTCGAGTCCACCCTCGCCGGCCAGCGCGCCTCCGCACTCGCCGCGCAGCGCGACGACGACGTGACCCGGCTCGAGACCGTGATCGCGCTGCTGGGCGTGCTGTTCCTGGTCACCGTGGGCGTCTCCACCGCCGTGGCCCGCTCGCTGACCCGGCCGCTGTCCGTGCTGCGCCGCGGCGCGGCACGGCTGGCGACGCCGGAGGGCTCGGTGGAACCGGTCCGGTTCACCGGCCGCAACGACGAGTTCGCCGAGGTCGTGCGCCACCTCAACGCGGTCCGCGACCAGACCGTCTCCCTGCACACCCGCATCGCCGGGCTCGACGCCGACCGGCGCCGCATCATCGGCCGCAACGAGGCGCTGACCTCCGGCCGCGAGGTGCTGGAGGAGGAGCTGGCGAAGCTGCGGGCCGGGCTCGAAGAGCACCGCCGCATCATGTCGACCACCTCCGTCTCGCTGTCGCTGCGGACCCTCGGCCTGGTCGAGCGCCAGCTCGCCGTGATCGAGGAGCTCGAGTCCAAGGAGCAGGACCCGGACCGGCTGGCGACCCTGTTCAAACTGGACCACCTGGCGACCGTGATGCGCCGCCACAACGAGAACCTGCTCGTCCTGGCCGGCCAGGAGCACGGCCACGGCCAGGGCCTGCCGGTGCCGCTGGTCGACGTCATGCGGGCCGCGGTCAGCGAGATCGAGCGCTACGAGCGCGTCGACCTCGCCGCGCTGCCCTCGTACACCCAGGTCGCGGGGCACGCGGCCGACGACATCTCGCACGTGCTGGCCGAACTGCTGGAGAACGCGACGACGTTCTCGCCGCCGGAGGCCAAGGTCAAGGTGTCCGGGTGGCTGCTGGACTCCGGCGACGTGGTGCTGTCCGTCGTCGACGAGGGCATCGGGGTCACCGAGGACCGGCTGGAGGCCCTCAACTCCCGGCTGTCCACGCCCGAGGCCTACGACGAGGAGCCCGAGGCGGAGCACGGCCTGGGCCTCGGCCTGTACGTGGCCGGGCGCCTCGCCGCCCGGCACGGGGTCACCGCGGAGCTGCGCGCCCCGCGGCACGGCGGCACCGAGGCGTTGGTGGTCGTCCCGGCCGCGCTGTTGCCCGCGACCCCGTCGGCCTCCCCGGTCCACGCGCTGGCCACACCGGGCGCGCCCGCGCTGCACCTGCCCGGTGTGATCGCGGAGGCCAACGAGAACACCCTCCCGAGCCGGCCGCGCAGCGGCGCGGGGGAGGGCGAGGCGGTTACGGGGGCCGCGCGGGCGGCGGGCGAGGTGCCGGTGGCCGGGGTGCCCGTGGCCGAGGTCCCGTTTGCCGAGGCTCCCGTGGTCGAGGCTCCGGTGTTCGAGGTGCCCGTGGAGGCCGCGCAGGTGTTCGAGGCTCCGGGGGAGGTCCCGGTGGCGGCGCCCGAGGCGGTGTTCCCGGTGGCGGCCCCCGCGGCGGAGGTCCCGGGCGGGCCCGGTCCCGAGGAGCAGCTGCTCGCGCGGGTCGTCCCCGACGCGGAAGGGGCGGGCTTCGCGGCGGCGGACCCCGAGCCGGAGATCCCGGCCGGCGCGCACGCTGCCGCGCCAGGTGCCGACGTACGGGACCACGCGCCCGAGCCGGATCCGCACCGGCATGCCGCAGCCGAGGAGAACTGGCTGCCGCGGCAGGGCAGCCACCCCGCCGACCCGGCCGGCCCCGAGGCCGGGGCCGGGGCCGGGGCCGTCACCGACAAGGGCCTGCCCAAGCGCACGCCGCGCTCCGTCGCCGCCGGCCGCGCGGGCGCCGACGACACGCCGCCCGAGCCGCCGCGCAAGGTCGACGCCGACGAACTGCGGCGCCGCCTCGGCGGGTTCTACCAGGGCGCCCAGGACGGGCGGCGCGTGGCCGCCGCCGAGCTCCGGCAGGACCGGGACGACGATGACCGGGCCCGGGACCATGGCCGGGCCCGGGACCGGCAGCAGGGGCAGACCGACCGGGGGGACACCGCACAGGAGGCACGCACATGACCGCGCCCAGTACGTACGGACTGAGCACCCAGGCCCGCAACCTGCAGTGGCTGCTGACCGACCTGGTCGAGGAGGTGCCCGGCGTCAACTCCGTCGCCGTCGTCTCCTCGGACGGGCTCCTGCTCCTGTCCTCCGACCCGGGAGCCGACTCCCCCCAGGGGCCCCGCACCAAGGGCCCGCGGGGCGCCTCCGCCGACCTGGCCACCATCGTCTCCGGCCTCGGCAGCCTCACCACCGGTGCGGCGGCCCTCATGGACGGCGGCGGCGTCAAGCAGACCATGGTGGCGATGGAGCACGGCTCCGTCTTCGTCATGGCCATCAGTGACGGGTCCCTGCTGGGCGTGCACGCCGCCCCCGACTGCGACATGGGCGTCGTCGCCTACCACATGGCCCTGTTCGTCGGCCGCGCCGGCCACGTCCTGACCCCCGAAGTCCGCAGTGAGCTGCGCCAGTCGATGGAGAAAACCCCGTGAGGAGTCCGGCCTCCGACCGGCTGCCGATACGCGGCGCCGACCGCCGTCCCGCCCGCGTCCGCCCGTACTCCCTCACGGGCGGCCGGACCCGCTTCACGCAGGTCCTGCTGGTGGAGACCTTCGTCGCCGCCCTCGACACCGGTCCCGCCAAAGCGCCCGACCGCATGCCCGAGATGCCCGCCATCGTCGAGGTCTGCCGCCGCATGCGCACGATCGCCGAGATAGCCGCGCTGCTGAAGCTGCCGCTCGGCGTGGTCCGCGTCCTGGTCAGCGACCTCGCAGACCAGGGCAGGATCCGCGTCTACGGCACGGGCCACGGCACCGGCCGTCCCGAACGCGCGCTGCTGGAAAGGGTGCTCAGTGGCCTTCGCCGTCTCTGACCCGTCGGCCGTCCGGCCGCGGTCCGCGCCGGACGCCGACGACGAGCCCGTCCAGCCGTGGCAGTACGACCGCTCGCGTGCTCCCGTCGCCGTCAAGGTGCTGGTAGCGGGCGGCTTCGGGGTCGGCAAGACCACGTTCGTCTCGTCCGTCTCCGAGATCACGCCGCTGCGCACCGAAGCGGTCATGACCCAGGCCAGCGTCCCCACGGACGACCTGACCGGCACCCCGGACAAGAACACCACCACCGTCGCGATGGACTTCGGCCGCGTCACCCTCGACGACGACCTGGTGCTGTACGTGTACGGGACCCCGGGCCAGGAGCGGTTCTGGTTCATGTGGGACGACCTGGTGCGCGGCGCCGTCGGCGGCATCGTCCTGGCCGACACGCGGCGGCTGCGCGACTGCTTCCCGGCCCTCGACTACTTCGAGAGCTGCGGGCTGCCGTACGCCGTCGCCGTCAACCACTTCGAGGGCTCGGAGTCGTACGAGCCGGCGGACGTGCGGGAGGCGCTGACCGTCCCGCCGGAGGTACCCGTCGTGATCATGGACGCGCGGCGCCGCGAGACGGTCGTCGAGTCCCTGCTGACCCTGGTGGGACACGCGCTGGACAGCACGCCCGAGTAGTCGGCCGCCCCAGGCCGCCGCCCTCCCGAACAGAGAACGTGAGAAATGCGCAGGATACTTGTCGTGGGAGCCGGGCAGTCCGGTCTCCAGCTCGCCCTCGGACTCCAGGCGAAGGGGTACGAGGTCACCCTCATGTCCAACCGGACGGCGGACGAGATCCGCACCGGGCGGGTGATGTCCACGCAGTGCATGTTCGACTCGGCGCTCCGGCACGAACGTGACCTCCAGCTCAACTTCTGGGAGCGGCAGGCCCCGAAGATCGAGGGCCTCGGCGTCTCGGTGGCGGGCCCCGACACCAGCCGCGCCGTCGACTGGCTCGGCCGCCTCAAGGGGTACGCGCAGTCCGTCGACCAGCGCGTGAAGATGGCCGGCTGGCTCGACACCTTCGCGCAGCGCGGCGGACAGCTGGTCATCCACGGTGCCTCGGTCGCCGACCTCGACTTCTTCTCCCGTACGTACGACCTGGTGCTGGTGGCCGCGGGCAAGGGCGAGCTGGTGTCCATGTTCGGGCGGGACGCGGCCCGTTCCCCGTACGACGCCCCGCAGCGCGCACTGGCCGTCTCCTACGTGCACGGGCTCGGCCCGCGCCCGGAGCACCCGGAGACCGAGGCCGTGCGCTGCAACCTGGTCCCGGGCGTCGGCGAGCTCTTCGTGATGCCGACCCTCACCACCTCGGGCCGGGCGGACATCCTGTTCTGGGAGGGCGTGCCGGGCGGGCCGCTGGACGTGTTCCAGGGCGTGAAGGACCCGGCGGACCACCTCGCCATCACGCTGGGGCTGATGGAGAAGTTCACGCCGTGGGAGCACGCGCGTGCCACGGAGGTCGAGCTGGCGGACGCGGGCGCCACCCTCGCCGGCCGCTACGCGCCGGTGGTCCGCAACCCCATCGGGCGGCTGCCGGGCGGCGGGCTGGTGCTGGGGGTCGCGGACGTGGTCGTCGCCAACGATCCGATCACCGGGCAGGGCTCGAACTCGGCGGCCAAGTGCGCGGCCTCGTACCTGTCGTCGATCCTGATGCACGGGGACAAGCCGTTCGACGCGGCGTGGATGAAGGCGACGTTCGACAGGTTCTGGTTCACCACGGGCAAGCCGGCGACCCAGTGGACGAACGCGATGCTGGGGGTCCCGCCGGAGCACGTACTGAACCTGATCGGGGCGGCCGGGCAGCTCCAGCCGGTGGCGGATCGATTCGCCAACGGCTTCGACCACCCGGCCGACTTCGACGCGTACTTCTACGACCCGGAGGACGCGGCAGACTACTTGGAGTCGGTGGCGGCGTCGGTGACGGCATCGGCTTCGGCTTCGGCCTCGGAGGCGGGGGCCGCCTCCTCGGACGCCGGGGCCTCCTCGGCGGAGTAGCCGCTGTCGTCCCCGGCCGCGGCGGCCTCGGGCAGCGGCGGAGGGGTGAACTCCGCCAGCGGCGTGCCGTCGGGGTCCGGGCGTACGGCGCCGAGGAGCGGGTTCGCGGCGATCGGCGAGACCTTGACCTTGGCGCCGGGGCGCGGCGCCTGGATCACCTTGCCGCCCCCGATGTACAGGCCCACGTGTGTGGCCTTGGGGAAGTAGACCACCAGATCCCCGGGCCGCAGCCGGTCCAGCGGGACCTTCGGCAGCGTGGCCCACTGCTCCTGGCTGGTCCGCGGGATCGTGCGGCCGGCGTGCGCCCAGGCCTGCGAGGTCAGCCCGGAGCAGTCGAAGGATCCCGGCCCCTCGGCGCCCCACACGTACGGCTTGCCGATCTGGGCCGCCGCGTACCTGAGGGCCGCGCCACCGGCGGCCGTGGGCGTACCGGTGCGGGTGGGGAGCCGGCCGGAGTCCACCAGCTCGCGCTGCGCGCCGGCGGTGTTCGCCGCCTCGCGCGCGCCGAGCTGCGCGAGTTGCTCGGGGGTCAGGGCGGCGAGCGTCCGTTCGACCTCCTTCAGCTGCGTCGCGACCTCCTCCTTGTGCCGCTTCTGCCGCGCGGCCAGCGTCTGCTGCGAGTCCAGCGCCTGGCGGGCGCGGGTGGCGAGGGCGCCGGCCTCCCGCTCGCCGCGCCTGAGCCGCTCCAGTACGGCGGCCTGCCGGGCGCCCTCGCGGGCGGTGATGCGCCGCTGGTCCAGGGCCGCCTGGGGGTTGCCGGCGAGCAGCATCCGGGCGTAGGGGGAGATGCCGCGGCCGCCCTGGTACTGCTCGCGGGCCAGCCGCCCGAGCAGCGACTTCTCGTCACCCAGGGCGGTACGGGCCCTGCCGAACTCGGCGGTGAGCCGCTGCTCCTCGTTCTGCCGGATCTTGAGGGCGACCTCGGTGGCGTTGAACGCCTCGGTGGCCTCCTCGGCCTTCTGGTACAGGCCTTGCAGCCGGGTGAGCAGCACGCCGACGGACTCGCCGGATGCGGGGGGAGCGGACGGGGTAGCTGGTGCGCCGACCGCGCCGACGCCGGAGGCCTCGGGCTCGGCACCGGCCGTCGGGACGGGGCCGACGGCGACGAGCACCGCGGCGATACAGGCGGCACGAAGCAGCCGATGGGACATGGGATCACCTCCGAGGCGCCCGATGCTGCCACGCCCGGTATGACAAATCGCCCAACGGAGTCGGCGGGCCGAATCCGACTCACCCGGTTGGGGGCCTGCTCCCGCCGCCCTCGCCCTGCTCCCGCCGTCGTGGCACTGCCCCCGCCGACGTCAGCCCCGCAGCAGCCGGGCCTTGGCCGCCGTGAACTCCTCCGGGGTGAGCAGGCCCTCTCGGGCCAGGGCCGCGAGGGCGGCGAGGTCCGCGGCCAGGCCCGCCGGAGGCGTGGGGCCGGGATGCGGGGGTTCCTCGGGGGAGCCGGGGTCCGGCGGCCACGGCTGGTCCTCGTGCTCCGGCTCCGGTTCGCCCTCCGGCTCCCACTCCACGCGCCCCGGGTCCTGCTCCGCCGCGACGACCGCCCGCCCCAGCAGCCCCGGCGGCGGCCCGTCCACCGGCCCGTCCACCGGCCCGTCCACCGGCCCGGCCGACCCCGCCGCGCCCTCCGCCGGCCCCGCCGCCCGCGCCAGCAGCCCCCGCAGCAGCGGGCGGCCCGCCGGGCGGTCCGCCGCGCGGACCGTCACTCCCACCGGCCGGATGAACATCACGCCGCCCCCGTCCGGGTGTCCGCCGGGATCCGGTCCGGCGGGATGCGGACCGAGCCCACGATCCGGCCGCCCGCCGTGCGTACGGCGATCGCCGCGTCCTCGGCCCACACGTGCTCGACCAGGAGGAGCAGCGCGCAGCTGCCGCGCTCCAGCAGCCGCGCCGCCTCCTGTACGTCCTCCGGTCCGATCAGCCGCGCCACGTCCCGGCCCGTCAGGAGGCCCCGCAGCTCCACGAACTCGTCGAACTCCGCGGCGAGGACCTCGCCCGAGGCCGTCCGCGTCGCGACGAGCCCGTCGATCAGCCGGACCACCCCGGTCTTGCGCAGCCCCATCACCGCCTCGACGGCCGGCACCCGCAGCTGCTCCTCCGGGAAGGCGAGGACGATGAACTCCACAGGTCCCATAGGGCTCGGCTCCTGGTTCCGACCGTTTATGACGACTCTTCGGCACACTATGACATAAGCGGACATAGCATCCGTTCGCTTGCTACGTTTCGCCTATGACCGCTCTGACGGCACAGGTGGCGGAGCCCGCGCCGCCCCCACCGCCCGGCGCCGGCGCCCCCAAGCGCCGCGGTGTCGAGCTGACGCTCCTCGTCGGCGCCGTCCTGATCTCCGTACTCGGCCACCTCTACGTCGGCCTCGCCACCACCGGGCGCATCCCCCCGGCCGCCGCCCACTACGCCGCGGGCCTGGCCTGCGCCGCCCTGTTCGCGCACCTCGCCGTCCGGCTCCGCGCCCCGTACGCCGACCCCCTCGTGCTGCCGATCGCCGTCCTGCTCAACGGCCTCGGCCTGGTCCTCATCCAGCGCCTCGACGCGACCACCCCCGGCCACCTCGCCGCCGGGGACCAGCTGCGCTGGTCCGGTCTCGGGGTGGCGCTGTTCGTCCTCGTCGTCGTGGCGCTGCGCGACCACCGGGTCCTCCAGCGGTACGCGTACCTGTCCGTCACCGTCGCCCTGGCGCTGATGCTCGTCCCCGTCTTCTTCCCGGCGGTCAACGGCGCCCACATCTGGATCCGCTTCGCCGGACTCTCGTTCCAGCCCGGCGAGTTCGCCAAGATCCTGCTCGCCGTCTTCTTCGCCTCCTACCTCGCCGCGAACCGCACCGCCCTCGCGCTCACCGGCCGGCGGCTCTTCTGGAAGCTGCGGCTCCTGCCCGGCCGCGTCCTCGGCCCGATCCTCGCGATCTGGGCGCTGAGCGTCGGCGTGCTCGTCCTGGAACGGGACCTCGGGACCTCGCTGCTGTTCTTCGGACTGTTCGTGATCATGCTGTTCACGGCCACCGGACGGATCGGCTGGATCGCCATCGGCCTCGTCCTGGCCGGGGTGGGCGCCTACGCGGTCGGAACCTTCGAACCGCACGTGAACAGCCGCGTCGACGACTGGCTGAATCCTTTCGCCTCCATCGAGCGCGGCGAAGGCCCCGGCCAGCTCGCCCAGTCCCTCTTCGCGTTCGGCGCCGGCGGCCTGCTCGGTGCCGGGCTCGGCCACGGCCAGTCCTTCCTCATCGGCTTCGCCGCCAATTCGGACTTCATCCTCGCCACCGCCGGCGAGGAACTCGGCTTCGTCGGCCTCGCCGCGATCCTGCTGCTCTACGGGCTGCTCGTCGCCCGCGGCTTCCGCGCCGGGCTGGCCCTGCGCGACCCCTTCGGCCGCCTGCTCGCCACCGGCCTCGCCTCGATCGTCGCGCTCCAGGTGTTCGTCATCGCGGGCGGCGTCACCGGGCTGATCCCGCTGACCGGCATGGCCATGCCCTTCCTCGCCCAGGGCGGCTCCTCCGTCGTCACCAACTGGATCATCGTCGCCCTGCTGGTCCGGCTCGGCGACAGCGCCCGCAGCCCCGCACCGCAGGAGCCCCCCGAGTGATCCGCTACATCCGCTGGTGCGCGTACTTCTGCGCCCTGCTCCTCGTCGCCCTGCTGGTCAACATCGCCCGCGTACAGGTCTGGGAGTCCGCCGCCTACGGCGCAAACCCGGCCAACAAGCGCCCCGCCATCGAGCGCTACGCACAGCCGCGCGGGGACATCCTGGTCGACGGGCGTCCCGTCACCGGTTCCCGGGACAGCGGCCAACTCCTGCGCTACGAGCGGACCTACGCCAACGGCCCGCTGTACGCGCCCGTCACCGGCTTCTCCTCCCAGACGTACGGGACCAGCTTCGTCGAGCGTGCCGAGGACGCCGTCCTCGCGGGCACGGACCCCGGGCTCTCGGCCTTCCCCCTCTGGTACGACCTGACGCGCGGCCGCCCCGACGGCGGGAACGCGGCCACCACCGTCCGGGCCGGCGTGCAGCTGGCCGCGTACGCCGGGCTCGCGGGCAAACGGGGCGCGGTGGCCGCCGTCGAGCCGGCCACCGGGAAGATCCTCGCGCTGGTCAGCAGCCCCTCGTACGACCCGTCCGCGCTCTCCGGCACGGGGAGCCGGGTCAAGGGGGAGTGGGCGCGGCTGAACGCGGACCCCGCCCGGCCGATGCTCAACCGGGCGCTGCGCGAGACCTACCCGCCCGGCTCCACCTTCAAGATCGTGACGGCGGCGGCCGCCCTCGACGCGGGCGTGGTCACCGATGTGGACGCGCCCACCGACACCCCCGACCCCTACCCGCTGCCCGGCACCCGCACCCTGCTGCCGAACGCGGGCACCGGCTGCCAGGACGCCTCCATGGCGGAGGCGGTGCAGTGGTCCTGCAACACGGTGATGGCGAAGATCGGGGTGCGGGTCGGGCTGCGCGGCATGGTGGAGGCGGCGGAACGGTTCGGGTTCAACCGCGACGGGCTGCGGGTGCCCTCGTGGGTGTCGCGTTCGAACTTCGACACCGACATGAGCCAGGACCAGCTCGCCCTGTCCGCGATCGGCCAGTTCAACACCCGGGCCACACCGCTTCAGATGGCGATGGTGGCGGCCGCGGTCGCCAACGGCGGGGAGCTCACGTCCCCCTACCTGGTGGACCGGACCACGCAGGGCGACGGATCGCCCGTGCGGCGCGGCGACCGGCGCAGCCTGGGCCGCGCCATGAACCCGGCCACCGCGCTGCGGATGCAGGAGCTGATGGTGAAGGTGGTGGAGGACGGGACGGGGAAGAACGCGGCGATCCCGGGCGCGGTGGTCGGCGGGAAGACCGGCACCGCCCAGCACGGGGTCGGCAACGCGGGGACCCCGTACGCCTGGTTCATCTCCTGGGCCAAGGCCGAGGGTGCGCCCCTGCCGGCCGTCGCCGTCGCGGTGGTGGTCGAGGACGCGGCGGCGGACCGCGGCGACATCAGCGGCAACCTGGCCGCGGCGCCGATCGCCCGCGCGGTGATGGAGGCGGCGCTGTCGGCGCGGTGACCTGCCCGGGCCGGGGGACGCGCGGCGGGCCGCGGGGGTGCGGGCAGCACGGGGCCCAGAGGCCGAGAGCCCAGGGGCCGAGAGCCCAGGGGCCGAGAGCCCAGGGGCCGAGAGCCCAGGGGCCGAGAGCCCAGGGGCCGAGAGCCCAGAGGCCAAGGCCGCAGGGGCCGCGCCGTCCGGGGGCCGGGGCGTCGACTAGGGTCGTGGGAGCAGCGAACCGCGTACCCACGCACGACCCCGAGGAGCAGCCGTGAGCGAGCCTGCGTCCACCGCACTCCAGCAGCAGATCGCCCGGGAACTCCTGGTGAGCGAGAGCTTCGACGCGGAGCACGAGATCGAGCGCCGGGTGGCTTTCCTCACCGAGCGGCTCACCTCGACCGGGCTGCGCTCCCTGGTCCTCGGCATCAGCGGCGGCGTGGACTCCACCACCGCCGGGCGGCTGTGCCAACTCGCCGTGGAGCGGGCCCGCGCGGCCGGGCACGAGGCCGCCTTCTACGCGATGCGGCTGCCCTACGGGGTCCAGGCCGACGAGAAGGACGCCCAGCTCGCCCTCTCCTTCATCCGCGCGGACCACGTCCTGACCGTCGACGTGAAGCCCGCGAGCGACGCCGCCCTCGAGGCCTCGCTCGCCGCCGGAGTGGCCTTCCGCGACGACCACCACCAGGACTTCGTGCAGGGCAACGTCAAGGCCCGCCAGCGCATGATCGCCCAGTACACCGTCGCGGGCGCGCACGACGGCCTGGTCGTCGGCACCGACCACGCCGCCGAGGCGGTCTCCGGCTTCTTCACCAAGTTCGGCGACGGCGCCGCCGACCTCGTCCCGCTCACCGGCCTGACCAAGCGCCGGGTGCGCGCCGTCGCGGACGCCCTGGGCGCCCCCGCCGAGCTCGTGTGGAAGATCCCGACGGCCGACCTGGAGACCCTGGACCCGGGCAAGGCAGACGAGGACGCGCTCGGCGTCACGTACGACGACATCGACGACTTCCTGGAGGGCAAGCCGGTCGACGGCCTGGCCTTCGAGACCATCGCCCGCCGCTACCGGCTCACCGAGCACAAGCGGCAGCTCCCGATCGCACCGTAGCGCCCGCCCGGGGCCGCGCCGCCGGACCTCAGGCGTCCGCCCGGGGCCGCGCCGCCGGGCCTCAGACGTCCGCCCCGTCGGAGATCGCGGCGCGGACCTCCGCCACCCGCTCCGACTCCTCGGCCGCGAACCGTTCGCGGTCGAGGGCCTCGGCGATCTCCTCGTCCTGGCGCATCAGCAGGTCGAGGTTGGAGTCGCCCATCTCGAAGACGCCCATCTCCAGGTACGCCTTCTGCAGCCGCTCGCCCCACAGCCCGATGTCCTTCACGCACGGCACGATCCGGCTGAAGAGCAGCCTGCGGAACAGGGCCAGGAACTCCGACTGCTCGCTGAACTGCTCGGCCTCCTTCTTCGGGATGCCGAAGTTCTCCAGCACCTCCACCCCGCGCAGCCGGTCCCGCATCAGGTAGCAGCCCTCGATCACGAACTCCTCGCGCTCGCGCAGCTCGGCGTCCGTCAGCTGCCTGTAGTAGTCGCGCAGCGCCATCCGCCCGAACGCCACGTGCCGGGCCTCGTCCTGCATCACGTACGCGAGGATCTGCTTCGGGAGCGGCTTGTCGGTCGTGTCGCGGATCATCCCGAACGCGGCCAGCGCCAGCCCCTCGATGAGCACCTGCATGCCCAGGTACGGCATGTCCCAGCGGGAGTCGCGCAGCGTGTCGCCCAGCAGCCCCTGGAGGCTGTCGTTGATCGGGTACAGCATCCCGACCTTCTCGTGCAGGAAGCGCCCGAAGATCTCCGCGTGCCGGGCCTCGTCCATGGTCTGGGTGGCGGAGTAGAACTTCGCGTCCAGGTCCGGCACGGACTCCACGATCCGCGCCGCGCACACCATCGCCCCCTGCTCGCCGTGCAGGAACTGGCTGAACTGCCAGGAGGAGTAGTGCCGGCGCAGCTCGCCCTTGTCCCGCTCGGTGAGCTTGGCCCAGTGCCGCGTCCCGTACAGCGTCAGCACCTCGTCCGGGGTGCCCAGCGCGTCGTACGGGTCCACCTCGGTGTCCCAGTCGATGCGCTTGGCGCCGTCCCACTGCTTGTCCTTGCCCTTCTGGTAGAGCGCGAGGAGGCGTTCGCGGCCTTCGTCGTACTCCCAGCTGAAGCGGGCCGAGCCGGAGGAGGGGATCTGCCAGACGCCCTCGCCCGGGTCCTTGGTGTAGAGCTCGTGCGTCGACACTGACGCCCCCTTTGTCACCTACTGCCGTGCAGGACCGGTCAGTTGGCAGCGTCACACGTTGGTAGACGCGCGGTCAACAAGTCGTGCGCGAGGGATTGACGACCTTGCTGACAAGCAGTCTCATAACCAGTGACCGCCGGTAACTCGACGACGAGGTGTCCGAAGCCATGACGACCGTGACCGATCGAGCCGCGCTGAGGGACGCCCTCGGCCTGCTCAAGGACCGCGAGCAGATCGCCGAGCGGCTGCTCGAATCCTCCGCCAAGCACTCCTTCGACCCCGACAAGGAACTCGACTGGGACGCCCCGGTGATCGAGGGCAAGTACTTCTGGCCACCGGAGCTGCTCTCCCTCTACGACACCCCGCTCTGGAAGAAGATGGGGGAGGAGCAGCGCATCGACCTCTCCCGCCACGAAGCCGCCGCGCTCGGCTCCCTCGGCATCTGGTTCGAGATCATCCTCATGCAGCTGATGGTCCGGCACATCTACGACAAGTCCCTGACCAGCAACCACGTGCGCTACGCCCTCACCGAGATCGCCGACGAGTGCCGCCACTCGATGATGTTCGCCCGCATGATCCAGAAGTCCGGCACCCCCGCCTACCCGGTCTCCCGCGTCAACCACAACCTCGCCCGCGTCCTCAAGACGATCTCCACCACCCCCGGTTCCTTCGCCTGCACCCTCCTCGGTGAGGAGATCCTCGACTGGATGCAGCGCCTGACCTTCCCGGACGAGCGCGTCCAGCCGCTGGTCCGCGGGGTCACCCGGATCCACGTCATCGAGGAGGCCCGGCACGTCCGGTACGCCCGCGAGGAACTGCGCCGCCAGATGCTGACGGCCCCGCGCTGGGAGCAGGAGCTCACCCGCGTCAGCTGCGGCGAGGCCGCCCGCGTCTTCTCCCTCGCCTTCGTCAACCCGGCCGTGTACGAGAACATCGGCCTCGACCGCCGCGAAGCCGTCGCCCAGGTCAAGGCGAGCGGCCACCGGCGCGAGGTCATGCAGACCGGCGCCAAGCGGCTCACCGACTTCCTCGACGACATCGGCGTGCTGCGCGGCGTCGGCCGCAGGCTGTGGAAGAGCTCGGGCCTCCTGGCCTGACGCCGTGCCCCGGCCCGAGGGGCGTCGTCTACTCTGCGGGCATGACCGCACGCGCGTACCGCAGGCTGAGCGTCGAGGAGCGGCGGGCCCAACTCCTCGACGCCGCCCTGTCGCTGTTCGCGCACCGCGCGCCGGAGGAGATCTCGCTCGACGACGTGGCCGAGGCGGCCGGGGTCTCGCGCCCGCTCGTCTACCGCTACTTCCCGGGTGGCAAGCAGCAGCTCTACGAGGCCGCCCTGCGCTCCGCGGCCGACCTCCTCGAGCTCTGCTTCGCGGAACCGCAGCAGGGCCCGCTCACCCAGCGCCTCAGCCGCGCCCTCGACCGCTACCTGGCCTTCGTCGACGAGCACGACACCGGCTTCGCCGCGCTCCTCCAGGGCGGCAGCGTCGTGGAGACCTCCCGCACCACGGCCACGGTCGACGGCATCCGCCGGGCCGCCGCCGAACAGATCCTCTTCCACCTCGGGGTCCCCGCCCCCGGCCCCCGCCTGCGCATGATGGTCCGTACGTGGATCACCGCTGTCGAGGCGGCCTCCCTGATCTGGATCGACGAGGGCAAGCAGCCGGAGGTCGACACCCTCCGCGACTGGCTCGTCGACCAGTTCATCGCCCTGCTCACCGCCACCGCCGCCACTGACCCGGAAACCGAGGCCGCCGCCCGCGCCGCCCTCGCCCTGGAATCGGCGGACGGCCCGGTCGGGGTGCTGGCCCGGCGCGTGATCCCGGTGGTCTCCGAGGCCGCCCACCTCCTGTGACACTGGTGGGGTGAGAAGCGAACCGACCCCCTTCGAGGGCGGCCCGATGGACGGCCGGGTCCTCCCGATCCTCCTCGGCCCGACCGGCCACCCCCCGAAGTGGTACGAGATCCCGGTCCCGGCCCCGGACGGAGCCAAGCCGACGGTGCTCCTCTACGAACGCGTCCCGGCGGGCTACTCAAAACGCCTGGGCCTCCAGAAGGGCTGGAAGTACCGCCACGTCCCGACGGGCACGAAACCAAAACCCCGCTGGCCCTGGACCAAACCCCCACGCCCCTGAAACGCACCCACCCACACCCCCGAAACGGACCCACCCACACCCCCCGAAACGCGTGGGGGGTTGGAACTCCCGAAGCCGGCGGGGGCCGGGGACGGGGTGGGGTGCTGTCCGGGACGTAAAGCGTGATCCGTGGGCGCAGCCCGAACCCGCACGCTCCGAAGCCCCACCCAAGGCGCCACACGTCACGCGGTCCCGGACGGCGCCCCACCCCGGCCCCGGCCCCACCAAACCGCAGCCCAGCCAGGCCCGCCCCGCCCCACCCGGGCCGACGCGAGCCACCAAGCCCGGATCCCGCAGCCCCGATCCCGCCGGCCCCGGCCCCGGCCCCGGCCCCGGCAGGAGGCCAAACCCCAGCCGGAGCCCAAGCCAAGCCCCCGCCCAGCCGACGCCAGTCACCCCGCCGACGCCGGCAACCCGTCACCCCGTCACCCCGGAAGGCTCAGCACCGCCAACGCCCCGCCCCCCTCAGCCGCACGGAACTCCAGCCGCGCCCCGATCACCTCCGCCTGCCCCACCGCGATCGTCAGCCCCAGCCCGTGCCCCTTGCCCCCGCTGCGGAACCGCTGCGGACCGTGCGCCGGCAGGTAGTCGGGGAACCCGTCGCCGTGGTCCCGTACGGTCACCACCGGCCCGTCCACGGTCAGCACCACCGGCGCCCGCCCGTGCTTGTGCGCGTTGGCCACCAGATTGCCCAGCACCCGCTCCAGCCGCCGCCGGTCCGTCTCCACGTGCGCGTCCCGGACCACGACGACCTCCGTGTCCGTCCCGGACGCCCGCACCACGCGCCCCGCCAGCCGCCCCAGCTGGTGCAGGTCCGTCTCCACCACCTCGCTGCCCGAGTCCAGCCGCGAGATCTCCAGCAGGTCCTCCGTCAGCTGCCGCATCGTCCGTACCCGCTCCCGCACCAGCTCCGTCGGGCGCCCCTCCGGCAGCAGCTCCGACGCCGCGTGCAGGCCGGTCAGCGGCGTGCGCAGCTCGTGCGCCACGTCCGCCGTGAACCGCCGCTCGCTCTCCAGCTTCGCCTGCAGGCTCCCGGCCATCGTGTCCAGCGCCCCGGCCACCGTGGCCACCTCGTCCTGGTGCCGCGAGGGATCCTTCGTGCGCGGATCGCCCACGCGCGCGTCGAGGTCGCCCTGCGTGATCCGCCGCGCCACCGTCGCCGTCTGGTGCAGCCGCCGTGTCACGCGGGTCACCGCGAAGGCGCCGACCAGCAGCGTTCCGCCGATCGCCAGGACGGATGACCCGATGATCGCGTTGTCCAGCCCGCTGATCGTGCGCGCGCTCTGCTCGTAGTCGATGGCGGTGGCCAGGGCCCGCCCGTCCGCCGGAGCCGCCGCCCACATCGTCGGGCGGCCCCGGTATTCGCCGACGACCGTCCCGCGCTGCCCGCTCACGGCGAGCGCCCGCAGCCGAGGCGGCAGCCCCAGGGGGTCCAGCGCCGAATCCGGCGGCAGGGCCTCGCCCGCCTCGTACGCGCGGGAGGCGTCGCTCAGCTTGCCGAGCGCCTTCTCGCGCGCCGTGGCCACGGTCTGCCGGGTCACCTCCACGTGCACCAGCACACCCAGCGCCGCCGCCAGCGCACAGCACATCACCACGATGAAACACGCGGACTTCCAGGTCAGCGTGGCGGTCCAGGCGGGCAGCCGGGGTCTCACGGCGCGCCCGGGCTGCCGGGCGCGCCCGAGGTCTTCGACCGGGGGCCGGTGCCGGGCCCGCTGCCGGTGCCCTCGCCGGGCCCGTCCCCGCCGCCCGTGCCACGGCCCGCACCGGAACCGCCGCCACCGGAACCGCCGCCACCGGGACCGCCCGCACCGGGACCGCTTCCGCCGGCCTTGCCGCGGCCGGGATTGGCAGGGCCCTGCGGATTGCCCGGCACCCGTACGATCTGCTCGCGCGTCGGCAGCATGGTCAGCTGCTTCTCGTCCCAGGACCAGGCGGTGATCAGCTCGTAGCCGTTGTTCCCGCTGGGCGCCCGCAGGACCACGTCCCGCCCGGCCAGGTCCACGTTGATGACGGTCTGCGTCGTCGCCATGATGCGGTTGAGGCGGCCGTCGGCGTCCGCCGTGTACACCCGTACCGACATCATCTTGTCCGGGTACTCGATGCCGACGATGAGCTCGTCCTTGCCGTTGCCCGTCAGGTCCCGGTAGTACGGCGTCAGCACCGGACACTCCCCGGGCTCCGCGCCCTCCTTGCCGCAGTCCCTGATCGCGGCGGCGGTCTCGGCGGGCATCCCGTCCGGGCCGACGTCGGTCTTCGGATGGGCCCGCAGCTCCGCCTGCACCAGGGCCACCGGGTCCACGCCGTGCACGTCCTGGCCCTGGACGGGCGCGATTCCCCTCACGTACTCCGGCGGAGCCCCGCCCGGATCGGCCGGCGGTACGACCGCGCCCTGGCGGTCGGGCCACAGGTGCACGGGCCCGCTCACCGTCGGCGTCGAACCCGCGCCGACGAGCCCGCCGGCGTCGCCGCACCCCGCCAGCAGGGGCAGCGCCGCGAGCAGGCCGGTCAGTACGAGCGCCTGCGGGAGGCGGGCCGCTGCCGGGCGGAAGGGAAACGTTTTCACAGAGCCCAGCGTCCTCCATGTCCGCAGCGGTGCGACCTTCGGGTCCCGTCAACCATATGCGGAGGTTTGCCCGGCACGCTCACGGCTTTCCCGCGGGCTCCGGCGGTGCTGGGGCGGGTCGGGGGCGGGACCGGGGCGGCATCCGGCGGCGTGCCGCCGGACGTCAGCTCTCGGTCCGCCCGCGCCGCAGCATCGCGAAGCCGAGCCCGGCCGCGCCGATGGCCGCGATGCCGCCGCCCGCCGCGAGCAGGAAGACGCCCTCGCCCGGCCCGTCGGCCAGCGTGTCCAGGCGCAGCGACCCGGCCGGGCCGGTGGCCGCGGTCCGGCCCCCGTCGGCCGCCGCCTTCGGCGCCGAAGCGGGGACGACCTGCCCGGTGCGGGTGCCGGTCTTGTGACCGTCGCCGGCCACGGCGTGGGCCTGCCCCTGCGCGGGGGCGTCGGTGCCGACCCAGGACGTCAGCCGCCCGTCGGACTCCAGCGCGGCGTGCAGGTCCCCGGCCCCGCCGAAGCCGGTGATGCCGTCGCGGCTCGTCAGGGTGGTGGCCTTGTGGCCCCCGGCGGTCAGGATGTCGGCGTGGTACGCGCCCGCTGCGGTGCGGTAGACGTTCGCGGTGGAGGTGCCGTCCGCGAGGCTGAGGCTCTTGACCAGCGTGGCCTGCGGCGCCGCGGAGTGCGCGGACGAGACCGCGGGGACGCCTTCGGCGAGGGCGGCGGCGGTGGGCAGCGCCAGCAGGCTTCCGGCGCATGCGGTCACGGCGGCGGCGCGAACGAGAGTGCGGCGGCTGACGGTGCTCACGGGAAACCCTTCGTACGGGTCGGTGCGGGCAGGCCCTGGTCGGTCCTGATGGGGACAAACCTAGGCGTCGGCCGTTGCGGCCGAGCCCCGTTCTTGTAACAGCGACGTCGCAGGGTCACGTCGGAGTCGTTACACGGCGGGGGGATTGCCGAGCGGCGCCCCGGCTGCTCCCATGGACGACGGGGGGTGAGGGCCCATGAAGGGACTCAGGGTGATGCCCGGTGGCCGGGCGGGCCGGCGCCGGTTGTATGTCAATCTGCCCGACGGCCGCGCGGTGGCCTGGTACGACCGGCAGGCGAACCGGATCAGCGTCCTCGCGGACGACCACCGCGAGGCGATCCTCACGGCGTTGCGCCCCTACCTGAGCGGCGCGGTCTCGATCGGGCCGCCACCCGTCCCCACCGCCGCCGACCTGGCCGGCCTGGCCCTTCCGCCGGATGCCGATCTGGCCCCGAACCGCCCCGGCGAGATCCTGCTGGGCGAGCTGGAACACGGCCCGTCGGGGACCAGGGCCCGCCAGCGCCTGCGCCAGTACCTGGCCGCCCAGCAGCGGATGGGCGACACCTTCGACGCCCTGGAGGCGGACGGCTGGCGGACCCTGCACTGCGTCCCGGTCCCCGGCCTCGGCCGCATCGACCACCTGCTCATCGGCCCGCCGGGGATCTTCTGCATCCGTACCGTCCCGGGCCGCCGCCAGCGCGCCGTCGCCGGGGACCTCCTCCTCACGGTCGGCCGCACGGCCCCCAGCCCGGACCCCCGCTGGACCCGCCGCGCGGCAGCCCGCGCCACCCTGGCCCTGACCGCCCAGGTCACCCCGGCCGTGGCCGTGGTCGACGCCTCCCGCGTAGAGGTGGCCCCCACCCTCCGCGACGTCCGCATCCTCCAGCCCACCACGGCCACGACAGACCTCACGTCCGCCCCGCCGTCCCTCAAACCCACGGACATCACAGCCCTGTTCACCCTGGCCCGAGACACCCGAACCTGGCTACCGCCCGCCACTCGCCCCGCTGCCGGCGTTTGAGGCGCCGGGTCTGGGGCGGAGCCCCGGTGTCGGTAAGGGGCGGGTGGGCGAAAGCGCCCGCAGGCCCGGTCCTCGTCCCGGTGCCCGGTGCCCGGTGCCCGGTGCCGCCTCAGGCCGAGGTGCGTTTGCGGGCCGGTGCGGCCTTCTTCGTCGCGCCGGTCGCCGTCGCGGTCTTCTTCGCCGAGGCCGAAGCCGGCTTGGTGCCCCTCGACGTCGACTTGGCGGCCGCCGTAGTCGACTTGGCGGTCTTCGCCGTCGACTTGGCCGTCCCCGCAGTCTTCTTCGTCGTGCCCGACGCGGTCTTCTTCGCCGATGCCGCCGTCGACTTCTTCCCGCCCACCGCCTTCGGTGCGGCCGCCGTCTGGGCCTTGGCCCGGCTCCCGCTCGCCGTCGTCTTCCGCCGCCCGCGGATCGGCGTCACCTCGGCCCCGGCCCCGGCCTCCGCTTCCGCGCCGGTATCGGCATCCGCATCGGCCGCCTCCCCCCGCGAGGCCTTCGCCGCCTTCACGCTCTTCTCCAGCGCCGCCATCAGGTCGATCACCTGCCCGCCGGCCGGCTCCACCACCGCCTCCGTCGGCTCGAACGCCCCGCCCGCCTTCGCCGCGATCATCGCCTCCACGGCCTCCCGGTAGTCGTCGTGCAGCGACGACAGCTCGACCTCGCCCAACGTCGCCATCAGGGCGTCCGCCAGGTCGAGTTCGGCGTCCCGTACGCTCACGTCCGCCTCCGGCGCCACCCCCTCCGGCGCCCGGATCTCGTCCGGCCACAACAGCCCGTGCATCGCGATCACGTCGTCCACGACCCGCAGCATGCCCAGCCGCTCCCGGCCCCGCAGCGCGTACTTCGCGATGGCGACCTTCCGGCTCCGCTTCAGCGCCTCCCGCAGCAGGGTGTACGGCTTCGCCGCCGTGGCTCCGTTCGCCGCGAGGTAGTACGCCGCGTCCATCTGCAGCGGATCGATCTCGTCCGCCGGTACGAACGACATGATCTCGATCGTCCTCGCGGTCGCGATCGGCAGCTGCGCCAGATCCTCGTCCGTGATCGGGATGATCGACCCGTCCGCCTCCTCGTACCCCTTGCCGATCTCGGCGCTCGGCACCTCCTCGCCGTCCAGCTCGCACACCTTGCGGTAGCGGATCCGCCCGCCGTCGCCGAGGTGGATCTGACGGAAGGAGATCGAGTGGCTCTCGGTGGCGTTCACGAGCTTGATCGGAATGCTGACCAAGCCGAAGGAGATCGCCCCGTTCCAAATGGATCGCACGGTTCCTCCTGATTCGTGGCAATCTCATCGTATGACGCCGATCACACTGGTGGAGGGCCGTCGCATCTCGCTGAGCAATCTCGACAAGGTGCTCTACCCCGAGACCGGCTTCACCAAGGGCGAGGTCCTGCACTACTACGCCACCGTCGCGCGCCCCCTCCTCGCCCACATCCACGACCGCCCGGTGTCCTTCCTGCGCTATCCCGACGGCCCCGACGGCCAGCTCTTCTTCACCAAGAACCCGCCGCCCGGCGCACCCGACTGGGTGAAGACCACCCCCGTGCCCCGCTCCGAGGACCTCTCCGCCGAGCAGGTGGTCGTCGCCGACCTGGCCACCCTCATGTGGTCCGCCAACCTCGTCGTCGAATTCCACACCCCCCAGTGGCCCGCCGGCAGCCCCGCCGTCGCCGACCGCCTCGTCCTCGACCTCGACCCCGGCGCGCCCGCCTCCGTCGTCGAGTGCTGCGCCGCCGCCCTGTGGCTGCGCGACCGGCTCGCCGCCGACGGCCTGCACGCGTACGCCAAGACCTCCGGCTCCAAGGGCATGCACCTGGCCGTGCCCCTGGAGCCGACTCCCTCCGAGCAGGTGTCGGCGTACGCGAAGCTGCTCGCCCAGGAGGCCGAGCGCGAGCTCCCCGACCTGGTCGTCCACCGCATGGCCAAGGCGCTGCGCCCCGGCAAGGTCTTCGTCGACCACAGCCAGAACGCCGCCGCCAAGACCACCGCCGCGCCCTACACCCTGCGCGCCCGGGCCCGTCAGACCGTGTCCGCCCCGGTGTCCTGGGAGGAGGTCGAGGCCTGCCGGCGCCCTTCCGACCTGGTCTTCCTCGCCGACGACATCCCGCCGAGGCTGGAGCGCGACGGGGACCTGTTCGGTCCGCTGACCGACCCCGACCGGGCCGGCCGGCTGCCGGGGACGCGAGGAGCCCGGCCGTGATCCGCGTCGCGCTGGCCACGGCCGTACGGACCCTCCCGCGCGGGGCGGGCCTGGCGTACGAGCCGAAGTTCGACGGCCACCGCCTGGTCATCGTGCGCTCGGAGGCCGACGTGGTGCTCCAGGCACGCTCCGGCCGGATCGTGACCAGCGCCTTCCCCGATCTGGAAGCGGCCGCGCGGCGGTTGCCCGCCGGTACGGTCCTCGACGGCGAGGTGGTGGTCTGGCACGCGGGCCGGACCGACTTCGCGCTGGTGCAGCGCCGGGCGGCGGCCACGGCCGCGCGGGCCGCCGTACTGGCGCAGACGCTGCCGGCCTCGTACGCCGCCTTCGACGTGCTGGAACTGGCCGGGCTGGACCTGCGCGGGCGCGCGTACGAGCGCCGCAGGGCCCTGCTGGTGGACCTCCTGCTGCCGCTCGGCCCGCCGCTGCAGCCGGTGCCGATGACCACGGACCCGGAGCTCGCGGCCACCTGGTACGAGACCCTGCCCGCCAGCGGCATCGAGGGCCTGGTCGTCAAACGGCTGGACCAGACCTACCCGGCCGGCCGGCGCGGCTGGCAGAAGCTGCGGCACACGGACGTGCGCGACGCGGCGGTGGTCGGCTACACGGGAACCCCGCGCCGCCCGCTGGCCCTGGTGCTGGTCCTGCCGGTCGGGGACGAGACCCCGCTGGTGTCGAGCCCGCTGACGGCGGCGCTGCGCGCGGAGGTGGCGGAGGCGGTGGCGGTGGCGGGAGCGACGGGGGGAGCGACGGGGGTGACGGCGACGGTCACCGCGATCGGGCTCGGCGAGGTGCCGTTCCGGCCGCTGGACCCGCCCCTGACGGCGGAGGTCCGGCACGCCTCGGCCCGGCACCCGCCGCCGGAGGTGCTGCGGCTGCGGACAGACCTCTGACCCGACGCGGGAGGCGCGGGCCAGAGGTCAGAGGCTAGAGGTCAGGGGCCAGGCGCCATGTGATCAGGGCCAGGCGAGACCCGGATGACACGGCCGGCCTAGCTGTGCGCGCCGCGCCCCGAGTCCGGGGGAGCCCCGGGCTGCGGATGCGGACCCGGCCCCTCCACGGGCTGGTGGGTGGCCTCGCGCGCCTTGCGGACCTCGTCCGGGTGGCTGGAGGTGGTGGAGCCGAAGTTCCCGTAGCCCTGCATCTCGTGCGGCCTCAGACCGCCCTCGGGGATCTCGACGTGCTCCCGCTCCTCGCGGACCTCGTAGACGGCTCCGCCGTCCGGCAGGTGGGGATGGCTCTCCGCGGTGGGCGGCGGCGGCTCCTTCGCCCGGACCCGCTGCCCCAGCCTGAAGCCGGCGAGCAGGAAGCCCGCGACGATAATCCCGACCACCAGGAACCAGGCGATGTCGGTCAGGGTGGAGTCCACGCTCAGGATCGTGTCCATGGGACCCAGTTTCCCGCACTTCACGGCGGTATGCGCAGTTCTGGCAGGGATACCTTGCGCCATCCGGGGTACGCGCCAGGGACAGCCGAAGCGGCCCGAAGAGGGCCCCGGCCGGGAAATCGACCGGGCCGGGAACGCGACCCGGCCGAGAAAGCGACCCCAGCCGAGAAGGAGGCCCGCCATGCCCCGCGGATCTTCCCCCAAGCGCGAACGGCAGTACGAGCACATCAAGGAGGGCCTGGAGCAGCGCGGCGAGCCGGCGGAGAAGGCCAAGGAGATCGCCGCCCGGACGGTCAACAAGGAACGCGCACGGGCCGGCGAGTCCGAGACCGCCAGCAAGGAGTCCCTCCAGGACATGTCCTCGTCCCGCCGCGGGGGCCTGCACTCCCACTCCGGCGCGCAGGGCCCCACGTACGACCAGCTCTACGCGGAAGCCCGGCGCCGCAACGTCCACGGCCGCTCGGACATGAACAAGGCGCAGCTCAAGCGGGCGCTGGGCGAGAGCTGACCCGGCCCCGCAACCCCGCAACCCCGTAGGCCCGCAACCACGCACCAACGGACCCTGAATCCTCAGGAGTTGATCGGACCGTCCGTATCCCGCAGGGTGTCGACCTCGCGCCCGCCCAGCACCCCCAGGATCTCGGCGCAGATCGCCAGCGCGGTCTCCGCCGGAGTCCGGGCGCCGAGGTCCAGGCCGATCGGCCCGTGCACCCGGGCCAGTTGGGCCTCGCCCACCCCGGCCGCGATCAGCCCCTCGCGCCGCCGCGCGGTCGTCCGCCGCGAGCCCAGCGCACCGACGTACGGCACCCCCAGGGCCAGCGCCAGGCGCAGCGTCGGCACGTCGAACTCCTCGTCGTGGCTCAGCATGACCAGGCACGCGGCGTCCCGCCGGGCCCGGACCACCTTCGCGGCCTCCTCCGCACCCTCGACCAGCACGGCCTCCCAGCCCAGCAGCAGCGCTTGCCGCTCGATGATCCCGGCCAGCTCCCCGCCCCCGCCGATCACCACGTACGGAGCCGAGGGGTACGCCTCCACCAGCACCAGCCCGGTCACCCCGTACAACGCGTCCCGCCCGGCCCGCCGCGTATCGAGCAGCTCCCCGGCCCGCCGCCCGGCATCGTCGAACGCGGCGTCGGTGGCCCGTACGACCTCACTGACGGCCCGGTCGGCACCCTCGTTCAGCCGGGTCACCAAGGCCACCCCGACCCCTTCTCCGAGCAGCTCCCACCACTCGGCCGGGATCGCCGCCAGCGGCTGGAGCAGCACCTCGGCCTGCCCGCCGCACGTCAGCTTCGCCTCCACGGCCTCGGCCCCGCGCACGGACACCTCGCACACCCGCGCGGTGTCGCCGGCCCCCATCGCCGCGGCCTCGGCGACGAGCTCGGCATCGAAGACCCCCCGGTACAGCGCCCCGAAGCACTCCCCGCGCGCCGCATCCACGAGCACGGCCCCGGCCGGATCCCGGGGCCCGAACCCCTGCTCGGTGACGGGCCGCGCCAGATACCCGGCCCGCCCCTCGGCCACCCACTGCCGCGCCGTCTCCACCAACTCACGCATCGGTGCCGCCCCATTCCTGTATGCGCCACTTCCCACAAAGCACCAGGTCAACGGCACTATGCGGCCTCACATCCCACCCTACGCACGCTCCCCGCCCCCACCCACCCCCCGAACCCACAGACCCACCCCCACCCCCCTCGTACAGACCCACGGCCCCACCTTTACCCCCACCTCACCCAGGGCCCCGGAGTGTTCCGGGAATGTCTGATTTGGCCCCGTGGGCGCCGGTTGTCCCTGGGCGTGAAGCGAGCACGGCACCTGTGGATCATGGAGTTCTCTAGGCTTCACGATCTGCAGGGGTGCCGTGCTCGTTGCTTCATCCTGCCCTGTGGCCGTCGTGCCCGTGTGCGCGCCCCTGCTTGCGCAGTCGCTGGCCGCGTCGGAGCCGGTCGTCCCGGACGGGCTGCTGCAGGCTCTGGCCCAGGTCCCGGACTCGCGTGATCCGCGTGGGAGGCGCTACCGGCTGGCGACGCTGCTGGCGATCGGGGTCTGTGCGATGACCACCGCCGGCCATAACTCCCTTGTCGCGATCGGGGAGTGGGCACGTCGCTGTGATCAGCAGGTCCTGGCCGATCTCGGTTGTCCGTTCGATCCGATGACCGGCCGGATGCGGTGCCCCAACGAGAAGACCCTGCGCGACGCCTACGGCAAGGTCGACCCGGCCGAGCTGACCCGAGCCGGCTACACGCGACTGGCCGTCCTGGCCCGGCAATCAGCAGACCGGGCGCCGAGCGCGCGGACCCCGGAGGGACTCGCCGAACGCGAACAGCGTCGCGCTCACCACGCCGCCGAACGCACACCACCGTCCCGGGCCCGGCGGCGGGTCTTCGCAGGGGATGGCAAGTGCCTGCGCGGGGCGAAGCGCCCGGACGGCTCCCAGGTCTACGTGTTCTCCGCAGTGCGCCACCAGGACGCGCTGACCGTCGCCGCCCGCGAGGTCGGCGCCAAGACCAACGAGATACCCGAGTTCCAGCCCCTCATGGAACAGATCCCCGACGAGGAACTGGAAGACGCCGTGGTCACCCTCGATGCCCTGCACGCCCAGCGCGAGCACGCCCGCTACCTGGTCGAGGAGCGCGGCGCCCACTACCTGCTGTCCGTGAAGGGGAACCAGAAGAACCTCGCCCGGCAGCTCAAGTCCCTTCCCTGGAAGCAGATCCCGGTCCTGCACCGCACCAGTGAGTCCGGCCACGGCCGCGAGGAGATCCGTGAACTGCAGGTCGCCAGCGTGAACGGGCTCCTGTTCCCCCACGCCCGCCAGGTGGTCCGCATCCGCCGCAGGCGCCGCCCGCTCGGCACGAAGAAGTGGTCCGAGGAGATCGTCTACGCGGTCACCGACCTGACCGCCGAGCAGGCGAGCCCCGAGGAGATCGCAGCCTGGGCCCGCGGCCACTGGACGATCGAGAACAGCGTCCACTGGGTCCGCGACGTCACCTTCGGCGAAGACGCCCGCACCATCCGCACCCGCAACACGCCCGCCGTCATGGCCGGCCTCGGCGACATCGTCCGCGGCACCCTCCGGGCCCTCGGCTGGGTCAACGCCGCCAGCGCCAGACGCGCCCACACCGACCCCACCGCCGTCCTGCGGCTCCACGGCATCACATGACCAAACCGGACATCTCGGGAACACTCCGGGGCCCTGCCACCTCACCCCACCCCGCGCCCGCCGCACGCGCCACTGACGCGTTGACGCCCGATACCGCGAGCGCTTCGACGACCCGCCCCAAGCACCCGACTTCCCGCGCCAGTTCACCGACCGCGAGACGTCGGCAGGCCGGCTCTCCGCGGACACCGTGACGGTCAACGCCGAATCGCGCGGGTGAATCCGGGCGCTGTATGGCTCACGCGTGTGCTGCACGGGCGTGCGCAATCCAGGCTTCTCCAGTGTCATGGAGAAATGCGGATCAGGCGGTCACCGTCAACGGAACAGATCGCACGCAGGCAGGCGGCGGCGCAGCAGCGGCGGACGGGTGACGGCGGAAGGGGCGCGCCGCCGTGGTTGACTCTGGCCGGCACGTTGCCGGGCGTGGTCGCTTTGGTGGGGCTCTTCTTCACGTACCAATCCGTGGAGCAAACGCGGGCTCAGCTCAAGATTGCCGAGCAGGGGCAGATCACCACCCGTTTCAATCAAGCAGTCACGCACTTGGCGTCGGATTCGCAAGACGTGCGGTTCGGGGGAATCTACGCGCTGGAGCGCATCATGCAGGATTCGCCCAGGGACCAGCCGAGGATCATGGCGGTGTTGTCCGCGTACATGCGCACGCGTTCACCTGTCCCCACGGACAGCTGGGAGCCGATGGAAACGACATTTCCGTATCCCGTCGACACCGATATCGCCGCTGCCGCAGAGGTCTTGGCCGAAAGGCCTCGGGGCAAGGATGGCCGGGAGAAGATCAACTGGAACTACTTGGACCTGCGCGGCATGGAACTGCAGGCCCGGCGGCGCAACAGCACGGTCACGAGTGGCGACCCCTCCGCCGCCCCCTCCTTTTCCTTCGCATACGCGAAGCTGAATCACGCGGACCTCAGGCAGGTGATTTTCATGGGCGTGGATCTCAGTGACGCGTTGGCATACGAAGTGAACCTGGAAAACTCCGCTCTGTTCGATGTGAAATTCGTGAGCGCGAGTATGCCGTGGGCGAACCTCACGCGCGCGCGATTGCGAAGCGGCACGACCCTGGCCCTTGCCGATCTCTCCGATGCGAAATTGGTCGATGCCGAATTGATCGGAGTCGATCTGACGAAGGCGGACCTGGGGCCTGTCGAGTCCGATGAGACGGACAAGACCGGCGCGGATCTGACGCGCGCGAACCTGACGAATGCGTACCTGGGGCCGGGCAGGGAAGGTGGCGCCGGGGCGAACCTGACCGGCGCGACCCTGGTCGGCGCGAACCTCACGCACGCCGACCTCACCAACGCGAACCTGACCAACGCCAACCTGACCAACGCGAACCTGACGAACGCCAACCTGACCAAGGCGAATCTGACCGGCGCCATCGTCACCAAGGAACAGCTGGCCCAAGCGAAGACGTACGACGGCGCGACCGGCCTGCCGCCGAACCTCCCCTAGCCACTGGCCGGCAGGAGCATCGCGCACACCCCCGTAGTCGGCACAAGATCTACGAGCCATTGATCGGCAACCCCTGAATGGGTTCCCCTCACGTCATCGCTTCCGATCACATGACGTCCGAGCCCCGGCGATTAACGCCTACGAACGTCTTGTGAGAGTTGGTCTCTTTTAGAGGCCCCCCGGCCCCCTTGACATCCATAGGGGGATCAGCACGGTTTGGACAGATGGTTGTGCATGCCACTGTTCCCGATGGGCTGCCCTCGCGCACACTGCGGCCGGTCCCGCGCGGCCGGAGAGTGGGATCTGTCGCTGTCCGTCTCCTCCGGGCATCGGCATGCGCGGCGCGCAGGCGAGCCCTCGGCGGGTCCTTCGGCGGCCGTTCGTCGACCGGGCGTGAAGCGAATGGAGAGGCCATGCCCCCCACTTTCAACAGGATCGCCTTGCAGATTCTCGGCAGGGCTGCCGAGGATCTCCAGGAGCTGCTCGGAACACCGTGCACCGGGATCGTGAACGAGGCGAACACGCTCAGGACGCTTGCGCTCCAGGTCGTCGACAGCGAGAAGAACGAGGCCTCGCCGATCAAGGAGAAGGTCGACAACTGTGAAAACATCGCCCGCGGCCTCGACCAGATCGTGACGACGCTGGGCGAGGTGCAGGACTCGGTGCTGCGCCTGATATATGACGTCCTTCACAGCGAGCAGTGGAGCCCGGACATCTCCTTCGACACCCTGGAACAGTGTTCCAAGGTGTTCTGGTATCACGGGGACTGGGTACACGCCACAGCCGGTCACCTCGCCAAGTGCATGGACTCCATGCTCGCGAACATCGATTCCTACACACAGGACCTGACCGGGAGCCGGGTGAACAGGTCTTATCCGCACGACGAGGCGATCCGAGCGCTGCAGCTGCGCGTGTCCCAGCACCTCACGGATCTGTGCGCGAGCTCCGACGTGCTTCTCGAGGGTTTCGCGGGTGCCCTGGACAGGGCCGCGGGGAGGGAAGGGCTCGGCGGGCGGTTCGCCGTGAAGCGTTCGGAGCAGGAGCTGCGCGACCTCGCCTCGAACGCGGGTTTCGCGTCCGTCCCCCTCACACAGGAGGAGGACGGGCGATGGATCTACGACTTGACGGCCGAGACCAGGCCCCAGGCGAACCAATGGGCCGCCGCCGAGAACCTCAAGATGAATCCGTACTTCCACGGCACGAATCGCGGCGCGGCGGATTCGATCACCCGCCCCACGGATCGCGGCGGCGGCTTCAGAGCGAGTTCCGGTGTCTTGGGCAGGGGTGTGTACCAGACACCCGACTACAAGGTGGCGGCGACCTACGCATCCGACCCCAACGTGGGTTCGGGGATCTACGCGAATTCGGGAGCCGGGCCGATCCTGGTCTCACGGTTCAAAGCCGGGCTCGTGCTGGAGCTGTACGCGGATGCCCCCAACACGGCGGCGCGCTTCGAGCCGCTGCGCCCCCGATCGCTCCCCAGCCCGGCACCGGAGGACACGACGGTCTACGGGTGGCACGCCTGGGCCTGCACGCAGGGGTACAAGGCGATCCAGTTCTACGGCAACGAGGGAAAGCATCACTTCCTCGTACTGCAGCCCGACATGCTGGACATCGTCGGACGCATCGACATCGACAAGCCGTACCACCCGAACCACGACCTCGTCCTCCGCAGAAAGAAGGGGGCGTCCCAGGAAATCGCGCAGAAGCTCATGAAGGTGAGCGAAAAATCCCGCAGGTCCTCACGGAAGGCGACGCGCAACTTTCTCTTGTCGCTGTCAGAGAGCGGTTCCTCCCTGTCCAACAGTCAGATCGAGGAGGAAGGGGCGGGAGTGCCGATGCAATCGGCGTATCGGGGCGAGCTCAATGAGGGGAAAACGGACATACAGGCCGCGGCCGCGAGAGGCAAAGCCGCGGAGGGGCGGGTCGCGACCCTCTACTTGGGAGAGGCCGAGCGCGTCGAGAAACGTGCCCGCCGCGGCGAGGTGCCGCGTTTCAAGCGTGGCGGCGACGGAGATTTCTCTGTGGAGGAGTACATCGTCGACAGCAAAGGCAAGGATTACGCTGCGGGTAAATACATGTGGGTGGCCGACCCCGGGACGGCCAACCTGTACATCGTCGAATACGGTTTCCAGGTCGATATCTTCGAAGGAGAAAAGAAGGTCGACAGCTTCTTCCGGGGCGCATCTGGTTCCGAGGACCTGGACGCACTCGTAACGGAACTCAAAAGGGAGGGCATCGATTGGTACGTCAGGGTCACCCACCATTCCACGGCTCTCGGCGGTGGAGGCGTCATCGCGTGCGGCGACATCATCATCGGTGAGGGGGGCGTCATCGAACACCTCGACCACCGCAGCGGACACTACCGTCCGACAAGTCTGGACATGTACAGGTCGGCGGCCTCGCTGCAGGACGCCGGGTTCGACCTGACCGGAGCTGACATATCCCTTTATGCAGTTGACGGGGACAAGAATGTCGTGAGGAAGACCACGAAGAAGGGGTCCCAGTATCTCGGTACCGGCCTGTGGCGCCATCCCCGAAACGGTCCGGACGGACCACCGGACGGGGAACGGCCCGCCTACATGGATACTCCCGGCGCCGACGCGGAGATGATCGCCGCCAAGGACCGGGTGATCAAGACCCTCAGAACCTTCTTCAAGACCTACTTCGAACATCAGAAGACCGGAGCCGTCAAAACCAAGAAGAGACGCAAGGGCGACATTGGATTCGAGTCCGACGTCCGCATCAGGTGGGGGAAGGTGAAAAGACTCATGGAAGAAACGAAGCGTCTGGACCCACAGGAGTGTGAGAAGCGGTGGCGCTCGTTCTTGGCTTCGGATGACGGAAAGGAACTGGCCCCCTTCGTCATCAGCTGGGACGAGACGACAGGGATCCCTGTTCTGCTCTACAGTGTGCCGCCCGAACGTTCGGAGCCCAGCAACCGTCTTCTCCACGAGGACGAGGACTTCCGCTCGACCTCGTATTACTCCGGAGAATCGGACGACTCCGAAGAAGAGTCCTCCTCCCCCCTCAAAGGCACGCCGCGCCCGGCCGGCAAGCCCGAGGATCCTCCCTACACATATGCGACATGACATGACCAGGGCTGAATCGCCCTCGCCTGTCGAGACGCGCGGTTGGTCCTGATCGTGGGTGATGCCCGGGATGTGGGGTGCGCCTGCCGTGCCCGGTGGCGGAGGCGGTGTGCTGGACGGGAGCGTCCGGCCACGGCGGTGACGACCGTCTCGGCCAGGTCCAACGGTTCCAGGAGCGGTTGGGTCGTGGTCAAGCAGTGGACCGTCTCCGGCGAGCGGCATGACCGCCGCGGCCTGAAGGGGCGCGAGGCCTCCAGCGGCCGTCCGGTGCCCATCCTCGACCTCCGGTCCACCCGCATCACCCACTGGCTGCGTGCGGGCCTGCCGTTTGCGCGGTGGCACGCCGAGCGGGCAAGTAGGGCGATGGGGCCTGCGGATTCTCACACGCGACCAGCGCCACACAACGACAAAGGCCCGGACTCAGCTGGACTGAGTTCGGGCCTTCATGCTCGGCACTTCAGCAGATCAACAACCTTGCGGCGCTGATCCAACTGGAGTGCCCCCGGCAGGATTCGAACCTGCGCACACGGCTCCGGAGGCCGTTGCTCTATCCCCTGAGCTACGGGGGCGTGTCGTTCGCTGTGCGGCGACGGGTTGAACACTACCAGCTTCGCGGGGGTGATCAGGAACCGGTTTGCGGGGGAGGGGGACATGGGTCGCCCGCAGGGGGTGGAAGTGGCAAAAACCCGGACGCGGGGCCCCGGGCCGACCTACTCTCGAGTTGTGCCAGGCGTCTCGGGCCGGGTGCTTGTTGTCGACGACAACAAGGTCATCCGGCAGCTGATCAAGGTCAATCTCGAGCTGGAGGGCTTCGAGGTCGTGACCGCGAACGATGGTGCCGAGTGTCTGGACGTCGTGCACCACGTGTGTCCTGATGTGATCACCCTTGATGTGGTCATGCCGCGGCTGGACGGGTTCGGGGCCGCCGCGCAGTTGCGGGCCGATCCGCGGACCAGTGGGGTGCCCGTCGCGATCGTGAGTGCCTGTACGCAGCACGAGGTGGAGGCGGGGATCGCGGCCGGGGTGGATGCCTTCGTCGCCAAGCCCTTCGAGCCCGCCGAGCTGGTACGGGTCGTACGGCGGCTGGTCGAGGGGAAGGGTCGGCGCGACGGGAGGAGAGGGGCTCCCGCCGGGAGGGGCAGGGGATGAGCCGTCCCGGGCCTCCGCTCTTGTACGTCACCGTGTGCCGTCAGCCGGATCCGAGGCGGGCCATTTCACATGGCGAAACCCTTCACGGGGTGGGCGGCCGTCTCCCCTAGGCTGGGTGTCGTGAATCCCGCCGATCTTCCCGATGCCGTCGTGCGCGCCATGCGCTGCGCCGTCGAGGGTGGGGAGCTCGGGGCGGACGTGGCCGTGCCCGAGCGGGTCGTCGTCGAGCGGACCCGGCCCGGTGGGGTGGGGGACTACGCCACGCCCGTCGCCTTCCAGATCGGCAAGGCCGCCGGACGCGCGCCGCGTGACGTGGCCGCGGTGCTGGCACGCCGGCTCGCCGGGGAGGCGGGGATCGAGGGCGTCGAGGTCACCGGCCCCGGGTTCGTGAACTTCCTGCTGCCCCCGCCGTCCGCCCCCCGCCTCGTCGCGGAGGTCATGGGCCGGGACCTCCCCTGGCGCGCCGCCTCGGCCGCCTCGGCCATCTCGGCCGACGTCCCGACCGTCGACAGCGGCCTGCGCGAGCGCGTCGTGCGCGAGAGCGTGCTGCGGATCCTGCGCAGTCAGGGCGGCGGGGACCGGCGGGACGTGCTCGAACGGCCGCCCGTCGCGCCCGTCGCACCCGTCGCCAAGCGGGACGGTGACGTCGTCCGCCGGTTCGGGCCCGGTGCCGCCCGTTGGGCGATGCTCTGCGTGCCCGGCCGTGAGACGCCCGAGTTCTCCGGACGGCTGCTCGTGCAGGGCGAGGAGAACGAGTTCTTCCGCGTGCGGTACGCCCACGCCCGCAGCCGGGCGCTGCTCACGAACGCCGCCCGGCTCGGGTTCGGAGCCGAGCGGGACGGGCCGGATGAGCCCGGTGACGTGGACGCCCCCGTGCTGCTGCGCGTGCTCGCCGAGCACCGGCTCGTCCTCGAGGCCGCCGGACACCACCGGGCGCCCGAGCGGCTCACCCGGTACCTCGTCGAGCTGGCGGACGCGCTGCTCGACTTCCAGTACCGCGTACTGCCCCACGGGGACGAGAAACCCTCGGCCGCCCACCGTGCCCGGCTGGCTCTTGCCGAAGCCGCCGGGGCGGTGCTGGCCGGCGGCCTGGCCCTGCTCGGCATCGACGCACCCGAACACCTGTGACCTGTGAAGAGAGAGACCGATGAGCCGTTCCGCGCATCCCGCCGGGCCCCGTCACGCCGATGTCCTGCCCGAGGGGCACTACTCCCCGCCGCCGGCCGACCTCAACGCCCTCGACGAGAAGGTCTGGGCCCGGACCGTCACGCGCACGGCCGACGGGGTCGTCACCGTGGGCGGCATCGAAGTGACCAAGCTCGCCGAGGAGTTCGGGACCCCCGCCTACTTCCTCGACGAGGAGGACTTCCGGGCGCGGTGCCGGGCCTGGGCACACGCCTTCGGCAAGGACGCCGACGTCTTCTACGCGGGCAAGGCGTTCCTCTCCAAGGCCGTCGTGAAGTGGCTGAAGGAAGAAGGGCTGAATCTCGACGTGTGCTCCGGCGGGGAGCTGACCACCGCCCTCGCCGCCGGGATGCCCGCCTCCCGCATCGCCTTCCACGGCAACAACAAGTCCGGGGCCGAGATCAGTCGGGCCGTCGAGGCCGGCGTGGGGCGGATCGTGCTCGACTCCTTCCAGGAGATCGCGCGCGTCGCGCACATCGCCCGTGAGCTGGGCGTGCGCCAGCCCGTCCAGATCCGTGTGACGGTCGGTGTGGAGGCGCACACCCACGAGTTCATCGCCACCGCCCACGAGGACCAGAAGTTCGGCATCGCCGTGGCCGACGGCTCCGCCGCCGAGGCCGTGCGGCGGGCCCTCGGGCACGACTCGCTCGAGCTGCTCGGCGTCCACTCCCACATCGGCTCGCAGATCTTCGACATGGCCGGTTTCGAGGTGTCGGCGAAGCGGGTCGTGCGGCTGCTGGCCGCCGTACGGGACGAGCACGGGGTCGAGCTTCCCGAGATCGACCTCGGAGGCGGACTCGGGATCGCCTACACCTCCGACGACGATCCGCGCGAGCCGCACGAGATCGCCAAGGCGCTCACCGAGATCGTCGCGCGGGAGTGCGAGAGCGCGGGTCTGCGCGCGCCCCGGATCTCCGTCGAGCCCGGCCGCGCCATCGTCGGGCCCACCGCCTTCACCCTCTACGAGGTCGGCACCATCAAGCCGCTCGAGGGCCTGCGGACGTACGTCAGTGTCGACGGCGGGATGTCCGACAACATCCGGACCGCCCTCTACGACGCCGAGTACTCCGTCACCCTGGTCTCCCGCACCTCCGACGCCGAGCCGATGCTCGTGCGCGTCGTCGGCAAGCACTGCGAGAGCGGCGACATCGTCGTGAAGGACGCGTTCCTGCCGTCCGACCTCGCCCCCGGCGACCTGCTCGCCGTACCGGCCACGGGCGCGTACTGCCGCTCCATGGCCAGCAACTACAACCACGCGCTGCGCCCGCCCGTCGTTGCCGTGCGCGACGGGCAGGCCCGGGTGATCGTCCGGCGCGAGACGGAGGAAGATCTCCTGCGTCTCGACCTGGGATGATCCGGTTATTTCGGGGGGAAGGCCCCAGACCCCCAAAATAGGTGTCTCACTCAATGGACCGAGGGTGGAAACTGTTGTCCATTGAGTGAGACTGGTTCTCACCCCGCGCGCAAGCCGCACGCGGGGTACCGATGGAAGATCGAAAGGCGTAGGTCGAATGATGCGTACGCGTCCGCTGAAGGTGGCGCTGCTGGGCTGTGGAGTGGTCGGCTCGGAAGTTGCCCGCATCATGACGACGCACGCCGACGACCTGACGGCCAGGATCGGTGCGCCCGTCGAGCTCGCGGGCGTCGCGGTGCGCCGGCCGTCCAAGGTGCGCGAGGGCATCGACCCCGCGCTCATCACCACCGACGCGACCGCCCTCCTCAAGCGCGGTGACATCGACGTGGTCGTCGAGGTCATCGGCGGGATCGAGCCGGCCCGGACCCTGATCACCACCGCGTTCGAGAACGGCGCCTCCGTCGTCTCCGCCAACAAGGCGCTGCTCGCCCAGGACGGCGCCGCCCTGCACGCCGCGGCCGAGCAGCACGGGCTCGACCTCTACTACGAGGCCGCCGTCGCCGGCGCCATCCCGCTGGTCCGCCCGATGCGCGAGTCCCTCGCGGGCGACAAGATCAACCGGGTGATGGGCATCGTCAACGGCACGACGAACTTCATCCTCGACAAGATGGACTCGACCGGCGCCGGCTACCAGGAGGCGCTCGACGAGGCCACCGCCCTCGGGTACGCCGAAGCCGACCCGACCGCCGACGTCGAGGGCTACGACGCCGCCGCCAAGGCCGCGATCCTGGCCGGCATCGCCTTCCACACCCGCGTCCGCCTCGACGACGTGTACCGCGAGGGCATGACCGAGGTCAGCGCCTCCGACTTCGCCTCCGCCAAGCGGATGGGCTGCACCATCAAGCTCCTGGCGATCCTCGAGCGCGCCGCCGACGGCGAGTCCGTCACCGCCCGCGTGCACCCGGCGATGATCCCGCTCACCCACCCGCTCGCCTCCGTCCGCGAGGCGTACAACGCGGTCTTCGTCGAGGCGGAGGCCGCCGGGCGGCTCATGTTCTACGGGCCCGGCGCGGGCGGTTCGCCGACCGCGTCCGCGGTCCTCGGCGACCTCGTCGCCGTCTGCCGCAACAAGCTCGCCGAGGCAACGGGGCCCGGCGAGTCGGCGTACACCCAGCTGCCGGTCAGTCCCATGGGCGAGGTCGTCACGCGCTACCACATCAGCCTCGATGTGGCCGACAAGCCGGGCGTGCTCGCCCAGGTCGCGACGACCTTCGCCGAGCACGGCGTCTCCATCGACACCGTGCGGCAGCAAGGTCGTCAGGACGGGGGCGGCACAGAGGCCTCCCTCGTCGTCGTCACTCACCGCGCACCCGACGCGGCCCTCTCCGGGACCGTCGAGGCGCTGCGGAAGCTGGACACCGTGCGCGGTGTCGCCAGCATCATGCGTGTTGAAGGGGAGTAAGGACCCATGAGCAGCAATCGCACCCACCAGTGGCGCGGCATCATCGAGGAGTACCGGGACCGGCTGCCGGTCACGGACACGACTCCCGTGGTCACACTCCGGGAGGGCGGCACGCCTCTCGTCCCCGCGCAGGTGCTCTCCGAGCGCACCGGCTGCGAGGTGCACCTCAAGGTCGAGGGGGCGAACCCCACCGGGTCCTTCAAGGACCGCGGCATGACCATGGCCATCACCAAGGCCAAGGAGGAGGGCGCGAAGGCCGTCATCTGCGCCTCGACCGGCAATACCTCCGCCTCCGCCGCCGCGTACGCGGTGCGCGCGGGCATGGTCTCCGCCGTCCTCGTGCCCCGCGGCAAGATCGCGCTCGGGAAGATGGGCCAGGCGCTCGTGCACGGCGCCAAGATCCTTCAGGTCGACGGCAACTTCGACGACTGTCTGGATCTCGCCCGTGCGCTGTCCGACAACTACCCGGTGGCGCTGGTCAATTCGGTCAACCCGGTGCGCATCGAAGGCCAGAAGACGGCCGCGTTCGAGATCGTCGACGCGCTCGGCGACGCTCCCGACATCCACGTGCTGCCCGTCGGCAACGCCGGCAACATCACCGCGTACTGGAAGGGCTTCAAGGAGTACAAGGCCGACGGCCTGGCCTCCCGTACGCCCCGCGTGTGGGGTTTCCAGGCCTCCGGCTCCGCGCCGATCGTCCGCGGCGAGATCGTCAAGGAGCCGCACACCATCGCCACCGCGATCCGGATCGGCAACCCGGCCTCCTGGGACTACGCGCTCGCGGCGCGCGAGGAGTCGGGCGGCTTCATCGATGAGGTGACGGACCGCCAGATCCTGGCCGCCTACCGGCTGTTGGCCGCGCAGGAGGGCGTTTTCGTCGAGCCCGCCTCGGCCGCCTCGGTGGCCGGTCTGCTCAAGGCCGCCGAGCTGGGCCTGGTGGACCCCGGTCAGAAGATCGTGTGCACCGTCACCGGCAACGGCCTGAAGGACCCCGACTGGGCGATCGCCGGCGCTCCGCAGCCGGTCACCGTTCCGGTGGACGCCGAAGCCGCGGCCATCCGCCTCGGCCTCGTCTGACGCACCGGCCGGACAGCAGTTCCGCGAGCCGGGTTCCAGGGGTCTTCGAGTCCCCCGGAACCCGGCAACTCGCCCCGTACGACAACAAAACCGCTGCGTACGTGCGGCAGGGGCCGGCCGAAGGACGCGACACGCATCGTGCGCCTCCTGTGCGCCCTATGTCGGATGAGAACCTTCCTTCGATACGCTGTACTTACATCCGCCACCGCGCATATGACCGTGGTGCTGCCCAGTGGGCCTTCGGGTGTCGTACGTTCTCCAGTACATTCGCAGCGAGCCAGCGAAGAGCGAAGATCTCGCACAGTCACAAGGAGTGTCATCGGACGATGGCCGGTCCAGCGTTCCGCGCCGCCGCCGTACGGGTGCGCGTCCCCGCCAGCAGTGCCAACCTCGGCCCGGGCTTCGACGCCCTCGGCCTGGCCCTGGGGCTCTACGACGACGTAGTCGTCCGGGTGGCCGACTCCGGCCTGAACATCGACATCGCGGGTGAGGGTGCCGACTCCCTCCCGCGGGACGAGAGCCACCTGCTCGTACGCTCCATGCGCACCGCCTTCGACCTGCTGGGCGGGCAGCCGCGCGGCCTCGAGGTCGTCTGCGCCAACCGCATCCCGCACGGCCGGGGCCTCGGCTCCTCCTCCGCCGCCATCTGCGCCGGCATCGTCGCCGCCCGCGCCGTGACCATAGGCGGCGAGGCCAAGCTCGACGACGCGGCGCTGCTGGAGCTCGCCACGGAGATCGAGGGCCACCCCGACAACGTCGCCGCCTGTCTGCTCGGCGGCTTCACCCTGGCCTGGATGGACGGCGGCAGCGCCAAGGCGATCCGGATGGAGCCCGCCGGTTCCATCGTTCCGGTGGTCTTCGTCCCCTCCAAGCCCGTCCTGACGGAGACCGCGCGCGGCCTGCTGCCGCGCACCGTCCCGCACGTGGACGCGGCCGTGAACGCGGGTCGCGCGGGACTGCTCGTGGAGGCCCTGACCAGGCGTCCCGAGTTCCTCCTGCCGGCCACCGAGGACCGCCTCCACCAGGAGTACCGGTCCCCGGCGATGCCCGAGAGCGTCGCCCTCGTGAACCGACTGCGGGTGGACGGCATCCCCGCGGTCATCTCCGGCGCGGGCCCCACGGTCCTCGCGCTGGTCGACAACGACGCGGCCGACAAGGTCGCGCAGCTCGCGGGCGAAGGGTGGGCCGCGAACCGGCTCGCCCTCGACGCCGCGGGCGCGAGCGTGCTTCCGCTGGGAACCCAGGGCGGCTGAGCCAGGCCGGGCAGGGGCGGGCGGCCGGGGCAGGCCGCCCGCGCGGAAGGCGTGATTGCCGGTGATTGAGAGGGGGAATGTCTGTTGGATCCGGTAGTGTTAGTCTCAAGTGCGCAACCGAAGCCGCCATGGCTCGGTGCTCAGTGTCCCCATCCGGGACCACCTTTCTTCCGGGAGCCTCCCCGACTGCTTTGATCACTTCCAGCAGTTTCGAGCACGCTCCGGAATCGGCGTGACATTCCCACGCTTCCAGCTCGGGGGCTTCTCGCCGGAACCACCCATGCACGTTTTCTCTCCGCCGTATCTCTACCGGCGGACCTCCGCCCCGGCAGCCGTCCAACCCCATCAGGTCACGGACTGTTGTCGGACAGCACAACCGGTCGCCGAGCCAGACAGGCCGACGTCCGCTCCAGGGAAGGACCCTTCGTGAGCGACACCACCGATCTGATGGGCGCTGCCGACACCTCTGTCGACACCAGTGCCTCCGCCGCAGGCGCAGCCCCCAAGCGGCGCCGCACCGGCACCGGCCTTGACGGCATGGTCCTGGCCGAGCTGCAGCAGGTCGCGTCGGGCCTCGGGATCAGGGGCACCGCGCGGATGCGCAAGAGCCAGCTGATCGAGGTCATCAAGGAGACGCAGGCGGGAGGCGCCGCCGCGCCCAAGGCCGCCGCCTCCGCGGACACCGCCGAGGCCAAGCCGAAGCGCCGTGCCACCAGCAAGACCCGTACGGCTGCCGCCGACGCCGCACAGACGGGCGGGGACGCCGCCGCGCCCGCCGAGAAGCCTGCCGCACAGGCCCAGATCGAGATCCCGGGTCAGCCGGCTGGGGGCCCCTCCCGCTCGAGCGCAGCCGAGAGCGGGGGAGAGGACGCCCCGGCCGGCGAGCGCCGTCGGCGCCGGGCCACCGCCCCGTCCGGCAGCCCGGAGGCCTCGGCCCCCGCCGCCGTACAGGTCGAGCAGAAGACCGAGACCGTCAAGGCCGAGGCCGTGACGGCCACCGCGCCGCAGACGGACGCGCGGGCCGAGGCAGCCACCGCTGTCTCCGCCCCCGCCCAGGAGGGCGAGGGCCGCGGCCGTCGCGACCGCCGTGAGCGCGGCACCGAGCGCGGCGAGCGTCAGCGCGACCGCCGCGAGCGCGGTGCCAAGGCCGACGAGCAGGGCCAGGGCGGCCAGGGCCAGGGTGCGCAGGGTGGCCAGGGTGGCCAGGGCGGCCGTCAGGACCGCGCCGAGCGCGGCGACCGGCAGCAGCAGGGCGGCCGCGGTCAGGGCCAGGGCCAGGCCGGCCAGGGTCAGCAGGGCCGCCAGGACCGCCAGGACCGCCAGGACAACGGTCCGCAGGACGACTTCGACGACGAGGGCGGCCGCCGTGGCCGCCGGGGCCGTTACCGCGACCGCCGGGGCCGTCGTGGCCGCGACGAGTTCGCGCCGAACGAGCCGCAGGTCGCCGACGACGACGTGCTGATCCCCGTCGCGGGCATCCTCGACATCCTCGACAACTACGCGTTCATCCGGACCTCGGGCTACCTGCCCGGCCCCAACGACGTGTACGTCTCCCTCGCCCAGGTCCGCAAGGCGGGTCTGCGCAAGGGAGACCACACCACCGGTGCCGTGCGCCAGCCCAAGGACGGCGAGCGCCGCGAGAAGTTCAACGCCCTCGTGCGCCTCGACTCGGTGAACGGCATGGCGCCCGAATCCGGCCGCGGCCGCCCGGAGTTCCAGAAGCTGACCCCGCTCTACCCGCAGGACCGGCTCCGTCTGGAGACCGACCCGGGCGTGCTGACCACCCGCATCATCGACCTCGTGTCGCCGATCGGCAAGGGCCAGCGCGGCCTGATCGTGGCCCCGCCGAAGACCGGCAAGACCATGATCATGCAGGCGATCGCCAACGCGATCACCACGAACAACCCCGAGTGCCACCTGATGGTCGTCCTGGTCGACGAGCGTCCGGAAGAGGTCACCGACATGCAGCGGTCGGTCAAGGGCGAGGTCATCTCCTCGACCTTCGACCGTCCGGCCGAGGACCACACCACGGTCGCCGAGCTGGCCATCGAGCGCGCCAAGCGTCTCGTCGAGCTGGGTCACGACGTGGTCGTCCTGCTGGACTCCATCACCCGTCTGGGCCGCGCGTACAACCTCGCGGCGCCCGCCTCCGGCCGCATCCTGTCCGGTGGTGTCGACTCGACCGCGCTGTACCCGCCGAAGCGCTTCTTCGGTGCCGCGCGCAACATCGAGGACGGCGGCTCGCTGACCATCCTGGCCACCGCGCTGGTCGACACCGGCTCGCGCATGGACGAGGTGATCTTCGAGGAGTTCAAGGGCACCGGCAACATGGAGCTCAAGCTCGACCGGAAGCTCGCCGACAAGCGCATCTTCCCGGCCGTCGACGTCGACCCGTCGGGCACCCGCAAGGAGGAGATCCTCCTCAACGCGGAGGAGCTCGCCATCGTCTGGAAGCTGCGCCGGGTGCTGCACGCGCTCGACTCGCAGCAGGCGATCGAGCTGCTCCTCGACAAGATGAAGCAGACGAAGTCGAACGCCGAGTTCCTGATGCAGATCGCGAAGACGACCCCGTCGGGCAAGAACGACGACTGATCCTCGCCGCGCGTCACCACGGCCGCCCCCGTCGCCTCCGCGACGGGGGCGGCCGTGTTCGTACGGGCCGTGTTCGTACGGCCGCTCTTCGTACGGGCCGTGTTCGTACGGTGCGACCTTCGCCACACACCGGCACCGGCTGAGCCTCGGGCCCGCCTCCCGCGTCCCACCCGAAACACGCAGGTGGCGGCGGGGTGGCCCGGCGTTCCTCGCGCAAGGCGCGCTCCACCGGCCCGGTCCGGAGGTCCCGGCGGCCGTGGAACCCTGGGGGACGTTAGTCCGTCTGTGTCAAAGGGACAGGGGACCGCGTTCAGGACTGAGGAGAGCATGAGCCAGGACAGCAACGGCGGCGGCCGTGGTGCCGCGGGCCGGCGTCGACGGAAAGCGCCGAAGCGCCGCAGGGCCCTCGCCATCGCCGCGTGGAGCGCCGCGGGCGTGGTCCTGCTGGGCGGGGCGGGCCTCGGGTACTTCTACTTCAAGCTGAACGGCAACCTGAAGACCGTCGACATCGACCAGGCGCTCGGCACCGACCGCCCGCAGAACATCGACAACGGCTCGATGGACATCCTGGTCCTCGGTTCCGACTCCCGCGGCGGGGCCAACGCCGACTACGGTCCGGACGACGGCGGCTCCGCCCGCTCCGACACGGCGATGATCGTCCACCTGAACGAGGGCCACACCAAGGCCAGCATCGTGTCCATACCCCGCGACACCATGACCGCCCGGCCCGCCTGCACCACCGCCAAGGGCAAGACCGACCCCGGCGGTCCGCGCGTGCAGTTCAACGAGGCCTACACCGTCGGCGGAGCGGCCTGCGCGGTCAAGACCGTCGAGAAGATGTCGGGGATCCGCATGGACCACTACATCGAGGTCGACTTCACGGGCTTCAAGAAGATCATCGACACCCTCGGCGGGGTGCAGGTCACCACGGCGAAGCCGATCAAGGACGACTACAGCCACCTGGACCTGCCGGCCGGCCCGAACAAGCTGAACGGCGAGCAGGCCCTCGGCCTGGTCCGCACCCGCCACGCGGTCGGGGACGGCGGAGACCTCGGCCGAATACAGCTCCAGCAGGCCTTCATCAAGGCGCTGATCAAGCAGGTCAAGAGCATCGGGCTGTTCGACAACCCCAAGAAGCTGCTCGACCTCGCCGACACGGGCACCAAGTCGATCACCACCGACAAGTCCCTCGGCGATGTGAAATCCCTCATGGGCTTCGCCCAGAGCCTCCAGAGCATCGACGCCCAGGACATGCACATGATCACCCTGCCGGTGACCACGGACGCGATCGACGCCAACCGCGTCGCCCCGCTGAAGAAGGAGTCCAAGCTGGTCTGGGACGCCCTGCTGGCCGACCAGCCGATCCCCGCCGAGGCCACCGCGAACTCCACGGGCGACAAGGGCACGGCCGGTTCGATCGTGCAGTGAGGGCCGGGCGGGGCAGGGCCGGAATAGATGCCGGCCCCCCGCCGTTGACGGAGGCGTCCTCAGAATTTTGACAGGCAGCCCGGTCCTGGCAGACTGGTCTGTCGGCCCCGGTTCACGCAGTGCGCAATTCGGCTCCTGCGACCCGGCGCCCTCCCGAATCTAGGAGACACCTTGAAGAGCGAGATCCACCCCGAGTACGTCGAGACCCAGGTCAGCTGCACCTGTGGCGCGTCGTTCACCACCCGCTCGACGCTGACGAACGGCGCCATCCGCGCCGAGGTCTGCTCCGAGTGCCACCCGTTCTACACGGGCAAGCAGAAGATCCTCGACACCGGTGGCCGCGTGGCCCGCTTCGAGGCTCGCTTCGGCAAGGGTGCGGCCAAGAAGTAGCGCGACCCAGGCGCCGGTCTCCGGCCGCCCCCTGTCCACTCGGGGGCGGCCGGACCGGCGCCTTTGTCGTCGTCCAGCACCCCCTGCAGTCCTTCGCACTTTTACCCCAGGAGTACCCCGATGTTCGAGGCGGTCGAGGAACTGGTCGGCGAGCACGCCGACCTTGAGAAGAAGCTCGCCGACCCTTCGGTCCACTCCGATCAGGCCAACGCGCGCAAGCTCAACAAGCGCTACGCGGAGCTGACCCCGATCATCGCGACCTTCCGGGCGTGGAAGCAGTCGGCGGAGGACATCGAGACGGCGAAGGAGTTCGCGGCAGACGACCCGGACTTCGCCGCCGAGGTCAAGGAGCTGACGCAGCAGCGCGAGGAGCTCACCGAGAAGCTCCGCCTGCTGCTCGTCCCGCGCGACCCCAGCGACGACAAGGACGTGCTCCTCGAGGTCAAGGCGGGCGCGGGCGGCGACGAGTCCGCCCTGTTCGCCGGCGACCTGCTGCGCATGTACCTGCGCTACGCCGAGCGCGTGGGCTGGAAGACCGAGATCATCGACGCCACCGAGTCCGAGCTCGGCGGCTACAAGGACGTCCAGGTCTCCGTGCGCACCAAGGGCGGCAACGGCGCCACCGAGCCCGGCCAGGGCGTGTGGGCCCGCCTGAAGTACGAGGGCGGCGTGCACCGCGTCCAGCGGGTTCCGGCCACCGAGTCCCAGGGCCGCATCCACACCTCCGCCGCCGGCGTGCTCGTCACCCCGGAGGCCGAGGAGGTCGAGGTCGAGATCAACATGAACGACCTCCGCATCGACGTGTACCGCTCCTCCGGCCCCGGCGGCCAGTCCGTCAACACCACCGACTCGGCCGTGCGCATCACGCACCTGCCGACCGGTGTGGTCGCCTCCTGCCAGAACGAGAAGAGCCAGCTCCAGAACAAGGAGCAGGCCATGCGCATCCTGCGGTCGCGCCTGCTGGCCGCCGCCCAGGAAGCCGCCGAGCAGGAGGCTTCCGACGTGCGCCGCAGCCAGGTGCGCTCCGTGGACCGGTCCGAGAAGATCCGTACGTACAACTTCCCGGAAAACCGCATCTCGGACCACCGCACCGGATTCAAGGCGTACAACTTGGACCAGGTGCTCGACGGCGACCTCGACTCGGTCATCCAGGCCTGCGTCGACGCCGACTCCGCCGCCAAGCTCGCGGCCGCCCAGTAAGGCCTGACGGCGGCGGAGCCGCAAGGCAGCACGTCCCACCCGTACCACCCCGTACCACCCCCCCGTACGACAGCAGCCCGGAGGACCAGCGTGAACTTGCTGCTTGCCGAGGTGGCCCAGGCCACCCAGCGGCTGGCCGCCGCCGGCGTGCCCTCACCGCGCTTCGACGCGGAGGAGCTCGCGGCCTTCGTGCACGGCGTCAAGCGGGGGGAACTGCACCACGTCAAGGACGCGGACTTCGACGCCCGCTACTGGGAGGCCGTCGCCCGCCGCGAGGCGCGCGAGCCGCTCCAGCACATCACCGGCCGCGCTTTCTTCCGCTACCTGGAGCTCCAGGTCGGGCCCGGGGTGTTCGTGCCCCGGCCCGAGACCGAGTCGGTCGTGGACTGGGCCATACACGCCGTGCGGGCCATGGACGTGGTCGAGCCGCTGATCGTCGACCTGTGCACCGGCTCCGGCGCGATCGCGCTGGCCATGGCGCAGGAGGTGCCGCGCTCGCGCGTGCACGCGGTGGAGCTCTCCGAGGAAGCCCTGCGCTGGACCCGCAAGAACGCCGAGGGCTCCCGGGTCACCGTCCACCAGGGGGACGCGCTGAGCGCCCTGCCGGAGCTCGACGGACAGGTCGACCTCGTCATCTCCAACCCGCCGTACATCCCGCTCACCGAGTGGGAGTACGTGGCGCCCGAGGCCCGCGACCACGATCCGGAGATGGCCCTCTTCTCCGGCGAGGACGGCCTCGACACCATCCGCGGCATCGAGCGCACCGCCCACCGGCTGCTGCGGCCCGGCGGCATCGTCGTCATCGAGCACGCCGACACCCAGGGCGGCCAGGTCCCGTGGATCTTCGCCGAGGAGCAGGGCTGGGCCGACGCGGCCGACCACCCGGACCTCAACAACCGCCCGCGCTTCGCGACCGCCCGCAAGGCACTGCCGTGATCGCCCCCGTTCCCGCCACCCCCCTGCTGCACGAGGAGTCCCGCTGATGGCCCGGCGATACGACTGCAACGACGCGACGGACCGCAAGACGGGTCTGCGCGAAGCCGCATCCGCCGTGCGCCGCGGCGAGCTCGTCGTGCTGCCCACCGACACCCTGTACGGGATCGGAGCGGACGCCTTCAGCCCGGAAGCCGTCCACGACCTCCTCGCGGCCAAGGGCCGGGGCCGCAGCATGCCCACCCCGGTGCTCATCGGCTCCCCGAACACCCTGCACGGCCTGGTCACCGACTTCTCCGAGCAGGCGTGGGAGCTCGTCGACGCCTTCTGGCCGGGCGCGCTGACGCTCGTGGCCAAGCACCAGCCCTCGCTGGCCTGGGACCTCGGCGACACCGACGGCACCGTGGCCGTGCGCATGCCCCTGCACCCCGTGGCGATCGAGCTGCTGACCGAGGTCGGCCCGATGGCGGTGTCCTCGGCCAACCTGTCCGGTCACCCGGCCCCCGAGGACTGCGACGCGGCGCGCGAGATGCTCGGCGACTCCGTGTCCGTGTACCTGGACGGCGGGCCGACGCCCGGCATCCAGCCGTCGTCGATCGTCGACGTCACCGGGAAGGTTCCCGTCCTGCTGCGCGAAGGGGCACTCACCGCGGAGCAGCTGCGGGAGGTCGTACCCGACCTCGAGGTCGCCCCGTGAGCCCTGACGGGCGTGGCATAGCTGAGGGATCTTTCCGCATACTCCACGTCAGCACCGGGAACGTGTGCCGCTCGCCCATCACCGAGCGGCTGACGCGGCACGCCCTCGCCCACCGCCTCGGGGGCCCGGCCACCGCGGACCTCATCGTGGAGAGCGCCGGCACCTGGGGCCACGAGGGCGCGCCGATGGAGGCGAACGCGGCCGCCGTGCTGGCGGACTTCGGAGCCGACGCCTCCGGTTTCACCGGGCGGGAACTGCTCGACGAGCACGTCATCCGGGCCGACCTGGTGCTGACGGCCACCCGCGACCACCGGGCGCAGGTCATCTCGATGGGTCACTCGGCGGGGCTGCGCACCTTCACGCTGAAGGAGTTCACCCGGCTGGTGCGGGCGATAGATCCGGCCACCCTGCCGCCGCTGGACGACGGCATGGCCGAGCGCGCGCGGGCCCTGGTGCGGGCCGCGGCGGCGCTGCGCGGCTGGCTGCTGGCCCCCTCGCCCGACGCGGACGAGGTGTACGACCCGTACGGGGCGCCGATCACCTTCTTCCGCTCGATCGGCGACGAGATCAACCAGGCGCTGGACCCGGTGGTCACGGCCCTGACGGGCGTGACGGCTTCCCGCTGACCCCGCCGCCCGGGCGGGCGGCCCGTCGCAGGGCGCGATCTGCGGCCGCGGCCTACAGTGGCTGGTACCCGGTACCCATGGAGTCGCGCCATGAGCGTCATCACCCAGCCCACGGACGTCCTGCGACGGCAGGACCCGCAGATGGCCGACGTGCTCGAGGGAGAGCGGCAGCGCCAGGCGAGCACCCTGCAGCTGATCGCCGCCGAGAACTTCACCTCGCCCGCCGTGCTCGCGGCGCTGGGCTCCCCGCTCTCCAACAAGTACGCCGAGGGCTATCCGGGCGCCCGCTACCACGGCGGCTGCGAGTACGTCGACGTGGCCGAGCAGGTCGCCGTGGAACGCGCGAAGGCGCTGTTCGGCGCCGAGCACGCCAACGTGCAGCCGCACTCCGGCTCCTCCGCGGTCCTGGCCGGCTACGCCGCGCTGCTGCGGCCCGGGGACACGGTGCTGGCGATGGGGCTCCCGTACGGCGGCCACCTCACGCACGGCTCGCCCGCGAACTTCTCCGGGCGGTGGTTCGACTTCGTCGGGTACGGAGTGGACGCGGAGACCGGGCTCATCGACTACGAGCAGGTGCAGCAGCTCGCGCACGCGCACCGGCCGAAAGCGATCGTCTGCGGCTCCATCTCCTACCCCCGCCACCCCGAGTACTCGGCCTTCCGGGAGATCGCCGACGAGGTCGGCGCCTATCTGATCGCCGACGCCGCCCACCCGATCGGGCTGGTGGCGGGCGGTGCCGCGCCCAGCCCGGTCCCGTACGCCGACATCGTCTGCGCGACCACGCACAAGGTCCTGCGCGGTCCGCGCGGCGGCATGCTGCTGTGCGGCGCGGAGTTCGCCGAGCGGATCGACCGGGCGGTGTTCCCCTTCACCCAGGGCGGCGCCCAGATGCACACCATCGCGGCCAAGGCCGTCGCCTTCGGGGAGGCCGCTGCCCCCGCCTTCACCACGTACGCGCACCGGGTCGTCGCCAACGCTCGTGCGCTGGCAGAGGCGTTGGAAGAGCGCGGCTTCACCGTGACCACCGGCGGCACCGACACCCACCTGATCACCGCCGACCCGGCCCCGCTGGGCGTGGACGGACCGGCCGCGCGCGGCCGGCTGGCCGCCGCCGGGATCGTGCTCGACACCTGTGCCCTCCCGTACGGGGACCAGCGCGGGGTGCGGCTGGGCACCGCCGCGGTGACCAGCCAGGGGATGGGGGAGGAGCAGATGCCGCGTATCGCGGCGCTGTTCGCGGCCGCGCTGCACGGCGATGCCGCGCGGACCCGCACGGAGGTCAAGGAACTGACGATGGGATTTCCCCCTTACGGGGAGTAAGCGGGACAAGCGGGGCGTACGGGAACCGGGATGCCGTCCCCTCGCGTCCTCGGCGGAGGGGACATCACAGCTAATGTGTGGGGCTGAGATGGCCGGCGATACATCTGGGGCAGCCCGTGCGTGAATATCTGCTGACACTTTGTGTCACGGTCGCGGTGACCTACCTGCTGACCGGGCCCGTGCGGAAGTTCGCGATCGCGGCCGGGGCCATGCCGGAGATCCGTGCCCGCGACGTGCACCGCGAGCCCACACCGCGGCTGGGCGGCATCGCCATGTTCGGCGGCCTGTGCGCGGGTCTGCTGGTCGCCGACCACCTGCGCAACCTCAACGGGGTCTTCGAGCTCTCGAACGAACCGCGCGCGCTGCTCTCCGGCGCCGCCCTGATCTGGCTCGTCGGCGTACTCGACGACAAGTTCGAGATCGACGCCCTGATCAAGCTCGGCGCCCAGATGATCTCCGCCGGCGTGATGGTGATGCAGGGTCTGACGATCCTGTGGATCCCGGTCCCGTGGATCGGGACGGTCGCGCTCACCCAGTGGCAGGGCAACCTGCTCACCGTGGCCCTCGTCGTGATCACCATCAACGCCGTGAACTTCGTGGACGGCCTGGACGGCCTGGCCGCCGGCATGGTGTGCATCGCCGCCACCGCGTTCTTCCTGTACTCCTACCGGATCTGGTTCGGCTACGGCATCGAGGCGGCCGCGCCCGCGACGCTCTTCGCCGCGATCCTGATGGGCATGTGCCTGGGCTTCCTGCCGCACAACATGCACCCCGCCCGGATCTTCATGGGGGACTCCGGCTCGATGCTCATCGGCCTGGTGCTCGCCGCCTCCGCGATCTCGATCAGCGGCCAGGTCGACCCGGACGCGCTCGCCCTGTTCGCGGGTGGTGAGCGCAACGCGACGCACGCGATGTTCCCCGTGTTCATCCCGCTGATCCTGCCGCTGACGATCATCGCGATCCCGATGGCGGACCTGGTCCTGGCCATCGCCCGGCGCACGTGGAAGGGCCAGTCGCCGTTCGCCGCCGACCGCGGGCACCTGCACCACCGGCTCCTCGAGCTCGGACATTCGCACAGCCGGGCCGTCCTGATCATGTACTTCTGGTCGGGGCTGATCGCCTTCGGCACGGTGGCGTACTCGGTGAACTCGGCCTCGATGTGGATCGTTCTCGCGATCGCCGCGCTCAGTGCGGTGGGCCTGATCCTGCTGCTCCTGCCGCGCTTCACCCCCCGTACCCCGCGCTGGGCGGAGAGCCTGGTTCCGCCGCGCTACCGGCACGCCGCACGGGCCGCCGAGGCCGCTGCCGAAGCGGCTGCCAGGGACGCTTCGGGCACCGAGCCGGAGCCCGCGAGGCCGATCGCGGCGGGGGTCTCGGGCGTCAACGGGGCGACCGCCATCGGCCCCCGTTCGCGCTTCCCCGACCGGCGTAAGGCCGAATCGACCCGCTGACGGCCGGGGCGCATATCGGATATGAATGGCCATTAGCAGACAAGGAGCCTCCCTGTCGCGCACACACGCGCAGGGTCCCTCTCATGTGTGACAGTCAGCACACTTCGCAGGTAAAGCTCTCATCAAATAGTTTGTGATACCGTTCACTAAACCCGGCGACAGAGCCGAAGGACCGTAGTGCGACGGTCCATTGGCCCGAGGATCACACTCGGACCGGGCTTACGCTCGTCCCGTACGAGTCCCGTGCCCCCACCACCACGCGGAGCAACCCGCCATGCGGTCTGATGACGTCCGATCTCTCCTGCAAGCCGCCGTACCCACCGCTGCCGCCGGCGCTCTCGCCGCCGTGATCAGCGCTCTGGTCGTCGGCGGCAAGGGGGCGGTCGGTGCCGTCGTCGCGACGCTGGTCGTGATTCTGTTCATGGGCATCGGATTCGTCGTTCTGCAGCGCACGGCGAAATCACTCCCGCATCTCTTCCAGGCCATGGGGCTCATGCTCTACGCGGCCCAGATTCTGCTGCTCTTCGTCTTTCTCGCCGCGTTCAAGAACACCACTCTGTTCCACCCCAAGGCCTTCGCGATCACGCTCGTCGCCACCACCCTCGTGTGGATCGGCGCACAGACCCGTGCTCACATGAAGGCCAAGATCCTTTACGTCGAACCGGACTCGATGAAGGGCGACAAGCCCGAAAATCCGGGGCCGAGGTCGTGAAGGGTAGGGCCGGGATAAGTGGGCGTTCGAGATCCTGCTATCGTCCGGTGCCAACTGCGGCACTGCGGGCGCGGGCATCTGAGCTGACGCCTGTTCCATCGCGAGGCTCGATGCCTGATCGCCGCCCCACCATCCGTAACACCAGTCCAGTGCCGAACCGCGGCTGCTCGCCGCGCCGACACAACGAGGTTGCCGTACCTATGCGCCACGCTGAAGGAGCCCTGCGGTGAGTGCTGCTGACATGACGCTCGCCTTCGATATCAACTGTCATTTCGAAGACGGCACTGGCTGCGGCTTCCCGGGCCCGACCCTGTACTCGTTCCTGTTCGAGCCGATCTTCGGTGACGCCGACAGCAACCTGTACTTCAACAAGACGATGCTGCTCGCCCTGCTGGGCTCGGTCATCATCGTCGGCTTCTTCTGGGCAGCGTTCCGGAAGCCGAAGGTCGTCCCGGGCAAGCTTCAGATGATCGCCGAGGCGGGCTACGACTTCGTTCGCCGCGGCATCGTCTACGAGACGCTCGGCAAGAAGGAAGGCGAGAAGTACGTCCCCTTCATGGTCGCGACGTTCTTCTTCGTCTGGATCATGAACCTGTGGTCGATCGTGCCGCTCGCCCAGTTCCCGGTGACCGCGGTCATCGCGTACCCGGCCGGTCTCGCCGCGATCATCTACGTCATGTGGATGTCGGTGACCTTCAAGCGCCACGGCTTCGTCGGCGGCTTCAAGAACCTCACGGGCTACGACAAGTCCCTCGGCCCGATCCTGCCGATGGTCATGGTGATCGAGTTCTTCTCGAACGTCATCGTCCGCCCGTTCACCCACGCGGTCCGACTGTTCGCGAACATGTTCGCCGGTCACACCCTGCTGCTGCTGTTCACCATCGCCAGCTGGTACCTGCTGAACGGGATCGGCATCGCCTACGCCGGTGTCTCGTTCGTCATGGTCATCGTGATGACCGCGTTCGAGCTCTTCATCCAGGCTGTCCAGGCTTACGTCTTCGTGCTCCTGGCCTGCAGCTTCCTGCAGGGCGCGCTCGCCGAGCACCACTGAGCGAGTCCGCTCCGCAAACCCCCGAATCGTCCGGTGGCCAACCCCCACCGGTCCATGAAAGAGAAGGAAGAACTGGCATGTCCCAGACCCTTGCTGCCGTCGAAGGTTCCCTCAGCTCCGTCGGTTACGGTCTCGCGGCGATCGGCCCGGGCGTCGGCGTCGGCATCATCTTCGGTAACGGCACGCAGGCTCTCGCCCGTCAGCCTGAGGCTGCCGGTCTGATCCGCGCCAACCAGATCCTCGGCTTCGCCTTCTGTGAGGCGCTCGCCCTCATCGGTCTGGTCATGCCGTTCGTCTACTAAGACGAACTCCACGACTAGTCCGAATCGACGAAAGGCACTGATGTGAACCTCCTGGTTCTCGCGGCCGAGGAGCCGGGTAACCCCCTCGTCCCGCCGATCCCCGAGCTCGTCATCGGTCTGCTCGCCTTCGTCATCGTCTTCGGTTTCCTCGCGAAGAAGCTCCTCCCGAACATCAACAAGGTTCTGGACGAGCGTCACGCGGCGATCGAAGGCGGTATCGAAAAGGCGGAAGCCGCCCAGACCGAGGCCCAGAGCGTCCTGGAGCAGTACAAGGCCCAGCTCGCCGAAGCCCGGCACGAGGCCGCGCGCCTGCGCCAGGAAGCGCTGGAGCAGGGCACTGCGCTCAAGGAAGAACTGCGCGCAGAGGGCCAGCGGCAGCGTGAGGAGATCATCGCTGCCGGCCACGCCCAGATCGCGGCCGACCGTAAGGCCGCCTCTCAGGCGCTGCGTCAGGACGTGGGCAAGCTCGCCACCGACCTGGCCGGAAAGCTCGTCGGCGAGTCCCTCGAGGACCACGCCCGGCAGAGCCGCACGATCGACCGCTTCCTCAGCGAGCTCGAGGAGAAGGCCGAGGCCGCCCGATGAACGGAGCGAGCCGCGAGGCACTGGCCTCCGCGCGCGAGCGTCTCGACGCGCTGACGGACAACACGTCCGTCGACGCGGCGAAGCTCGCCGGTGAGCTGGCTGCCGTCACCGCGCTGCTCGACCGTGAGGTCTCGCTGCGTCGGGTCCTCACCGACCCGGCGCAGTCCGGCGAGGCCAAGGCCGAGCTGGCCGGTCGGCTGCTGGGCAGCCAGGTGGGCGGGGAAACCCTCGACCTGGTGTCCGGCATGGTCCGGTCCCGCTGGTCGCAGTCCCGCGACCTGGTGGACTCGCTGGAGGAGCTGGCGAACACCGCCGACCTCACCGCGGCCCAGCAGGCAGACGCGCTCGACAACGTCGAGGACGAGATCTTCCGCTTCGGCCGGATCGTCGCCTCGAACACCGGGCTGCGTGCCGCGCTGACCGACCGTGCGGCGACCACCGCCGCCAAGGGCGAGCTGCTGCGCAGCCTGCTCGGCGGCAAGGTGAACGCCGTCACCGAGCGCCTGGTGATCCGTCTTGTCTCGCTGCCGCGTGGACGTAGCCTGGAAGCGGGACTCGAGTCCCTTTCCACGCTCGCCGCAGAGCGCCGCAACCGCATGGTCGCCACCGTGACCAGCGCGGTTCCGCTCAGCGACGTGCAGAAGGCGCGTCTCGGCGCGGTGCTGGCCAAGCTGTACGGCCGCCAGATGCACCTGAACCTCGACGTGGACCCCGAGGTCCTCGGCGGGATCACGGTGCGGGTCGGCGACGAGGTCATCGACGGCACCATCGCGGACCGCCTCGCAGAGGCGTCCCGCCGCATGGCCGGCTGACCAGCCACCAATAGAACAACGCATTCCTAGCGGCCCGGTTGGGCCGTGCAGAACTTGCAGAAGATTCCTGGGGGTCGCCCCCAGACCCCGAAGAAGCTTCAGGCCCAACAAGGAGAGCAGGGAACCCAGATGGCGGAGCTCACGATCCGGCCGGAGGAGATCCGGGACGCACTGGAGAACTTTGTCCAGTCGTACCAGCCGGACGCGGCCTCGCGCGAGGAGGTCGGAACGGTCAGCGTTGCCGGCGACGGCATCGCGAAGGTGGAGGGCCTGCCCTCCGCCATGGCGAACGAGCTGCTGAAGTTCGAGGACGGCACCCTCGGTCTCGCCCTCAACCTCGAGGAGCGCGAGATCGGTGCGGTCGTCCTCGGCGAGTTCAGCGGTATCGAGGAGGGCCAGCCGGTGCAGCGCACCGGTGAGGTGCTCTCCGTCGGCGTCGGCGAGGGCTACCTCGGCCGCGTCGTCGACCCGCTCGGCAACCCGATCGACGGTCTCGGCGAGATCGCGACCGAAGGCCGCCGCGCCCTCGAACTGCAGGCCCCCGGCGTCATGATCCGCAAGTCGGTTCACGAGCCGATGCAGACCGGCTACAAGGCCATCGACGCGATGGTGCCGGTCGGCCGCGGCCAGCGTCAGCTGATCATCGGTGACCGTCAGACCGGCAAGACCGCGCTGGCCGTCGACACGATCATCAACCAGCGCGACAACTGGCGCTCGGGCGACGTGAACAAGCAGGTCCGCTGCATCTACGTCGCCATCGGCCAGAAGGGCTCGACCATCGCGTCCGTTCGCGGCGCCCTGGAAGACGCCGGTGCGCTCGAGTACACGACGATCGTCGCCGCCCCGGCGTCCGACCCGGCCGGCTTCAAGTACCTGGCGCCGTACACCGGTTCCGCCATCGGCCAGCACTGGATGTACGCCGGCAAGCACGTCCTGATCATCTTCGACGACCTGTCGAAGCAGGCCGACGCCTACCGCGCCGTGTCGCTGCTGCTGCGCCGCCCGCCGGGCCGCGAGGCCTACCCGGGTGACGTCTTCTACCTGCACTCCCGTCTGCTGGAGCGCTGCGCGAAGCTGTCCGACGACATGGGTGCCGGTTCGATGACCGGTCTGCCGATCGTCGAGACCAAGGCGAACGACGTGTCGGCGTTCATCCCGACCAACGTCATCTCCATCACCGACGGCCAGTGCTTCCTGGAGTCCGACCTGTTCAACGCGGGCCAGCGCCCGGCGCTGAACGTCGGTATCTCGGTCTCCCGCGTCGGTGGCTCCGCCCAGCACAAGGCCATGAAGCAGGTTTCCGGCCGTCTGCGCCTGGACCTCGCCCAGTACCGCGAGCTGGAGGCGTTCGCCGCCTTCGGTTCCGACCTGGACGCCGCGTCGAAGGCCTCGCTGGAGCGCGGCAAGCGTCTGGTCGAGCTGCTGAAGCAGGGCCAGTACCAGCCGATGCCCGTCGAGGAGCAGGTCGTCTCCGTCTGGGCCGGCACCACCGGCAAGATGGACGACGTTCCGGTGAACGACATCCGCCGCTTCGAGTCGGAGCTGCTGGAGCACCTGCGCCGCGAGCGCAAGGACCTCCTCACCTCCATCGCCGACGGCGGCAAGATGTCGGACGACACCCTGTCCTCCATCGCGGACGCCATCGCCGGCTTCAAGCAGCAGTTCGAGACCTCGGACGGCAAGCTCCTGGGCGAGGACGCGCCGGCCGTCAACGTCTCCAAGTGACGACGGAAGGGACCTGACTCATGGGAGCGCAGCTCCGGGTCTACAAGCGTCGCATCCGTGCCGTCACGGCGACCAAGAAGATCACCAAGGCGATGGAGATGATCGCCGCCTCGCGCATCGTCAAGGCGCAGCGCAAGGTGGCGGCATCGATGCCGTACGCGACCGAGCTCACCCGTGCGGTGACCGCGGTGGCGACCGGCTCGAACACCAAGCACGCCCTGACGACCGAGGTCGAGACGCCGACCCGTGCCGCGGTTCTGCTCATCACGAGCGACCGCGGTCTGGCCGGCGGCTACTCCTCGAACGCCATCAAGCAGGCGGAGCGGCTCACCGAGCGGCTGCGCGCTGAGGGCAAGGACGTCGACACGTACATCGTCGGCCGCAAGGGTCTGGCGTACTACGGGTTCCGCGAGCGCAAGGTCGCGGATTCGTGGACCGGCTTCACCGACAGCCCGGCCTACGCCGACGCCAAGCGCGTCGCCGGGCCGCTGATCGAGGCCATCCAGACGGAGACGGCCGAGGGCGGCGTCGACGAGCTGCACATCATCTACACGGAATTCGTGTCGATGATGACGCAGAACGCGGTCGACGGCCGGATGCTGCCGCTCAGCCTCGAGAAGGCAGAGGAGGAGACCGGCGCGAAGGGCGAGATCCTTCCGCTGTTCGACTTCGAGCCGTCGGCGGAGGACGTCCTCGACGCCCTGCTGCCGCGCTACGTCGAAAGCCGCATCTACAACGCACTGCTGCAGTCGGCCGCTTCCGAGCACGCCGCCCGCCGCCGCGCGATGAAGTCGGCCACCGACAACGCCGGGGATCTCATCAAGAGCCTCTCCCGGCTTGCCAACGCGGCCCGCCAGGCCGAAATCACCCAGGAAATCAGCGAGATCGTCGGTGGCGCGAGCGCCATGGCTGACGCGACCGCGGGGAGTGACAAGTAATGACGACCACTGTTGAGACGGCCGCCGCCACGGGCCGCGTCGCCCGGGTCATCGGCCCGGTCGTCGACGTGGAGTTCCCCGTCGACGCCATGCCCGAGATCTACAACGCCCTCAAGGTCCAGGTCGCCGACCCGGCCCAGGACGGCGCACTGAAGACCCTGACCCTCGAGGTCGCGCAGCACCTGGGTGACGGCCTCGTCCGTACCATCTCGATGCAGCCGACCGACGGCCTGGTCCGCCAGGCCCCGGTGACCGACACGGGCGAGGGCATCACCGTCCCCGTCGGTGACTTCACCAAGGGCAAGGTGTTCAACACCCTCGGTGAGGTGCTGAACTACCCGGAGGAGAACGCCAACGTCACCGAGCGCTGGCCGATCCACCGCAAGGCGCCCCGCTTCGACGAGCTCGAGTCGAAGACCGAGATGTTCGAGACCGGCGTCAAGGTCATCGACCTTCTCACCCCGTACGTCAAGGGTGGAAAGATCGGTCTGTTCGGTGGTGCCGGTGTCGGCAAGACCGTTCTGATCCAGGAAATGATCTACCGCGTCGCCAACAACCACGACGGTGTGTCGGTGTTCGCGGGCGTCGGTGAGCGCACCCGTGAGGGCAACGACCTCATCGAGGAAATGGCCGACTCGGGCGTCATCGACAAGACGGCGCTCGTCTTCGGCCAGATGGACGAGCCCCCGGGCACCCGTCTGCGCGTCGCCCTGGCCGGTCTGACCATGGCGGAGTACTTCCGCGATGTGCAGAAGCAGGACGTGCTGTTCTTCATCGACAACATCTTCCGGTACACCCAGGCGGGTTCCGAGGTGTCGACCCTGCTCGGCCGCATGCCCTCCGCGGTGGGTTACCAGCCGAACCTGGCCGACGAGATGGGTCTCCTCCAGGAGCGCATCACCTCGACCCGTGGTCACTCGATCACCTCGATGCAGGCGATCTACGTCCCCGCGGACGACCTGACCGACCCGGCGCCGGCGACCACCTTCGCCCACCTCGACGCGACGACGGTTCTCTCCCGTCCGATCTCCGAGAAGGGCATCTACCCGGCCGTGGACCCGCTGGACTCGACGTCCCGCATCCTCGACCCGCGGTACATCGCGGCGGACCACTACGCCACGGCGATGCGCGTCAAGGGGATCCTCCAGAAGTACAAGGACCTCCAGGACATCATCGCGATCCTCGGTATCGACGAGCTGGGCGAGGAGGACAAGCTCGTTGTCCACCGTGCCCGTCGCGTCGAGCGCTTCCTGTCGCAGAACACCCACGTGGCGAAGCAGTTCACCGGTGTGGACGGTTCGGACGTTCCGCTCGACGAGTCGATCACCGCGTTCAACGCGATCTGCGACGGTGACTACGACCACTTCCCCGAGCAGGCGTTCTTCCTGTGCGGTGGCATCGAGGACCTGAAGGCCAACGCCAAGGAGCTGGGCGTCTCCTGATCCGGCGCGCTCCGCGAGGGGCGCATCCGGTTCGCAGTTTCAGGGAGAGGGGCGGGTATGTCCCGTCCCTCTCCCCACGCCCATTAGAATTTGACCCAACACCCGGCTGACCCGCCGGGTGGTGACCCGAGGAGCCACCTTGGCTGCTGAGCTGCACGTCGAGCTGGTCGCGGCGGACCGCAATGTCTGGTCCGGCGAGGCCACCCTTGTTGTCGCCCGCACCACGTCCGGCGACATCGGCGTCATGCCCGGTCACCAGCCGCTTCTCGGTGTGCTGGAATCGGGCCCGGTGACCATCCGCACCAGCGACGGCAACACCGTCGTCGCAGCGGTGCACGGCGGATTCATCTCGTTCGCGGACAACAAGCTGTCCCTGCTGGCCGAGATCGCCGAGCTCGCGGACGAGATCGACGTCCAGCGGGCGGAGCGGGCACTGGAGCGCGCGAAGTCGGAGGCCGATGCGGCCGCCGAGCGTCGCGCGGATGTCCGGCTGCGCGCCGTAACGGGCTGAACACCCGTCGGAGTTTGAACCGCTGAGTCCCGGAGGGAGACCTCCGGGGCCCGGCAAACCTCAGCCGCGGTCCGTTCTGGAATTTTCCAGACCGGGTCGCGGCTGAGGCGATGCAGGTCGTTTTTTTGGCATGCGGTATTCGATGAGCGAGGAGGTCGGTGAAGATGCTCCTCGCTCTGCTTGTGAGCGGCCTGGTCGTAGCCCTGGTGGTGATCGGCCTGTTCGTCTTCGGACTGCGCCGCAGACTCATCCAGCGGTCCGGCGGCACCTTCGACTGCAGCATGCGCTGGGGTGTGCCGGAGGAGACCGACACCTCCGGCAAGGGCTGGGTCTACGGGGTCGCGCGCTACAGCGGCGACCGCATCGAGTGGTTCCGGGTGTTCTCGTACTCCCCGCGCCCGCGCCGGCTGCTGGAGCGCTCCTCCATCGAGGTCGTCGCCCGCCGCGCCCCCGAGGGCGAGGAGGAGCTGGCCCTGCTCTCCGACGCCGTCGTGCTCGGCTGTGTCCACCGCGGCACGCGCCTGGAGCTCGCGATGAGCGAGGACGCGCTGACCGGTTTCCTGGCGTGGCTCGAGGCGGCGCCGCCCGGGCAGAGGGTGAACGTGGCCTGACGCGTTCCGGACGTGGAGAAGCCGGGTGGACGGGGGCGGACCCGTCCACCCGGCTTCGGTCTTCCTACTGGAGCCCGGTGTGGATGGCGTTCGCGAGCTCACCGTTGCTCGTGTCGCCGCTGAACTCCCAGAAGAAGGCTCCCTTGAGGCCCTGCTGCTTGGCCCAGGTCATCTTCGAGGCGATGGTGGCGGGGGTGTCGTAGCTCCACCAGTTGCTGCCGCACTTGGCGTAGGCCGTGCCGGCGATGGTTCCGGTGGCCGGGCAGCTGTTCTTGAGCACCTTGTAGTCCTCGATGCCCTGCTCGTACGTGCCCGGGGCCGGTCCGGTGGCCGTGCCGCCGGGGGCGGCCTGGGTGACGCCGGTCCAGCCGCGGCCGTAGAAGCCGATGCCGAGGTTGAGCTTCGCGCCGGCCACGCCCTTGGCCTTGAGCTTGGCGATGGCGTCGGCCGAGTTGAAGCCGGCCTGCGGGATGCCGGTGTAGGAGGTGAGCGGGGAGTGCGGGGCCGTCGGGCCCTGGGCGGCCCAGGCGCCGAAGAAGTCGTACGTCATGACGTTGTAGAAGTCGACGTACTGCGCGGCGCCGCCGTAGTCGGCCGCGTCGATCTTGCCGCCGCTGGAGGCGTCGGCGGTGATGGCCGCAGTGACCAGGTTGTTCGCGCCGAAGCGGGCCCGGGTGGCCTGCATCAGGTTCTTGAACGCGGCCGGGCCGCTGGTGTCGCAGGACAGGCCGCAGGCGTTCGGGTACTCCCAGTCCAGGTCGATCCCGTCGAAGACGTCGGCCCAGCGCGGGTCCTCGACCAGGTTGTAGCAGGACTGGGCGAAGGCGGCCGGGTTGGCGGCGGCCTGCGGGAACCCGCCGGACCAGGTCCAGCCGCCGAAGGACCACAGGATCTTGATGTGCGGGTAGGCCTTCTTCAGCTTGCGCAGCTGGTTGAAGTTGCCGCGCAGCGGCTGGTCCCAGGTGTCGGCCACGCCGTCGACGCTCTGGTCGGCGGTGTAGGCCTTGTCGTAGTCGGCGTAGGCGTCACCGATGGTGCACTGGCCGTTCTGGACGTTGCCGAAGGCGTAGTTGATGTGCGTGATCTTGCTGGCCGAACCGGAGGTGACCAGGTTCTTCACGTGGTAGTTGCGGCCGTAGACGCCCCACTCGGTGAAGTAGCCGAGCTTGACCTTGCCGCCCGGGTCCGGGGGCTGGGTGCCGCCGGCCGTCGTGACCGACACGGTCGCGGACGCGGCGCCGGTCTGGTCGATCGTGTCGCGCGCGACCACGTGGTAGCCGTACGTGGTGCCCTTGGTCAGGCCCGTCTGGGCGTAGGTGGTGCCGGTGACCGTGGCGATCTTGGCGCCGTCGCGGAAGACGTCGTAGTTCTTGACGCCCTTGTCGTCGGTGGCGGCGCCCCAGCTCAGGGTGAGCGAGGTCTCGGTGACGTTGGAGGCGGAAGGGGTGCCCGGGGCGGAGGGGGGAGCGTCGCCGGGCTGGGTGGTGCCGTCACAGGAGGCGCCGTTGATCTTGCAGCCCGTGGGGGAGCCGCCGCCGGTGCCGTTGAATCCGAACGTGGCGCTGCCGCCGGGGGCGAGGGTGCCGTTCCAGCCGACGTTCTTGCCGGTCCAGTGGGTGCCGGAGCTGGTGACGGTGGCGTCCCAGGCGGAGGTGACCGCGGTGCCGGCCGGGTAGTCCCATTCGACGGTCCACGAGGTGATCGTGGTGGTGCCGGTGTTCTTCACCGTCCACTTGCCCTCGAAGCCGGTGCCCCAGTCGGACACCTTGGTGTACGTCGCGGTCGCGGACGTGGCGGCCTGTGCGGGGCCGGCCAGCGCGACGAGCCCGGTGACGGGCAGGGCGAGGGCGGCCACGACCGCCGCGACGCGCGTGAAGAACCGGGTACGCCTGGTGCGGGGTGGGGATGCTGTGCTCAAGGGTGATCCTCCGTAGGTCCGTCGCGTCGTGGGGCCGACTTCGACATGGGGGTGGGACCTGCGCCGCCCGTGAGCACGCTTTGTCATGGCACGCTCACCACAGTTGTTTGCGGTGAGCGTAGAAAGGTCTGGACCAACCGTCAAGAGGTCCAGACCGGTTGCCTCCGCCCCCCGGTCCGGCCTCCGCTATAGCCCCAACTCCTGTGCCATGACGGCCGCTTGGACACGGCTGCGCAGATCGAGCTTGCCCAGCAGGCGGCTGACGTGGGTCTTGACCGTCGCCTCGGCCATCTCCAGGCGGACGGCGATCTCCGCGTTCGACAGGCCATCGCCGAGCGCCCCCAGCACCTCCCGTTCCCGCCGGGTCAGGGACTCCAGGGCGGCGACCCGCTCCGGCGGCACCGTGCCGCGTACCGGGCGCGCCGGAGCCGCGAACTCCGCGATCAGCCGCCGGGTCACCGCCGGGGCGATCAGGCCCTCCCCGCGCGCGACGGTCCGTACCGCCTCGACCAGCTCCGCGGCCTCCGCGTTCTTCAGCAGGAAGCCCGCCGCCCCGGCCCGCAGCGCCCCGAACACGTACTCGTCGAGGTCGAAGGTGGTCAGCACCAGGACATCGGCCAGCCCTTCCGCGACCACCTGCCGGGTCGCGGACACCCCGTCGAGCCTCGGCATCTGCACGTCCATGAGGACGAGGTCCGGCCGCAGCTCCCGGGCCAGGCGCACCGCCTCCTCCCCGTCGGCCGCCTCGCCCACCACCTCGATACCGCCCGCACTGCGCAGGATGAGGACCAGACCGGCCCGTACCGCGCTCTGGTCGTCCGCGACCAGCACCTTGATGGTCATGCCTCCACCGCCTTCTCCTCGGCGGGCAGGGTCGCCCGCACTCGCCACCTCCCGCCGGCCCGCCCTGCGGAGAACTCCCCGCCCAGCAGCTCCGCCCGCTCCCGCATGCCGATCAGCCCGGCGCCGGAGCCGGGCGCCCGTGGACCGGAGCGGTGCCCGTAGGGGGAGTCCACGGCCACGGTCAGCCGTCCGTCCGCCCGCGCCACACGGACCGTGACCGTGCCGGCGACGGCGTGCTTGAGGGCGTTGGTCAGCGACTCCTGCACGATCCGGTACGCGGCCAGGTCCACCGGGGCCGGCAGCGCCCCTTCCCCCGGTGGCCGGCCGTCGTGCAGCACGAAGTCCAGCCCGCTCCCCGACCCGTTGGTACGGGCCTGCTCCAGCAGCGCGTCCAGGCCGTCCAGCGTGGGCAGGGCCACCGCCTCCTGCCCGGCTCCGGCGTCCCGCAGCAGCCCGATCAGGCGACGCATCTCGGCCAGGCCCTGCACGCTGTTCTCCCGGATCACCCCGAGCGCCTCGCGGCTGGTGTCGGCCCGGTCGATGGAGAGCGCGGCGGTGGAGTGGATGGCGATAGCCGACAGGTGGTTGGCCACCATGTCGTGCAGCTCGCGGGCCATCCGGGCCCGTTCCGCGGCGACCGCCTGGCTGCGGTCCATCTCGGCCAGCAGCGCGGTCTGCTCGGCACGCAGCCGGGCGGCCACGGCGGCCTCGCGGTGATTGCGCAGGGTGGCGCCGGTCAGCGCGGGGGCGAAGCTCACCAGGCCGGTGACCACGCCGATCAGCAGGGCCTGCGGGGTGCGCAGCCAGGCCAGGAAGCCGATGGTGACGGCCACCGTGACCAGGCCGGTGCTGATCGGGAGCCGCCGGGCCGTCGCGGGCGATCCGTACACGACGGCCGCGTACATCAGGTCGGTGAAGATCAGGACGGTGACGAGGCTGCCGACCGTGAACTCGTTGGCGATCACCCCGAGGGTGCCGACGGTCAGCGCCACCGACGGCCTGGAGCGCCGCAGCAGCTCCATCGCACCGAGGGCCACGAGGGGGACCAGCGCGGCCCAGGCGGGCAGGAGCGTGCGCTGGCTGCTGCTGTAGACGCCCAGCGACCACATCACCACGCCCGCGAGCACGCTGACCACGGCGAGCAGGACGTCGTGGCGGTGGGGGCGCAGGCTCTTCGTGGTCACGGTCCCATCCAACAGGGTGTGCGGGGCGCCGACCTCGGCGGAGAGGCCGAGTTGCCGGTACATCGAACGATGCAGCCGCCTTTCCTCACAGCCGACGACGAAACGGGCCGGACCGGACGGGAGCCTGTGAGGGAAGCGTCAGTCCCGAGTGGAACGGAGAGTCCAGTGATCGTCACGCTGATCATCGCCTGCGAGGTGGGCTTCTGGGTGCTGCTGGCCGCCGGCCTGGCCCTGCGCTACCTCGCGAAGATGCCCCGGCTGGGCGCGGCGGTCCTGCTGTGCGAGCCGGTGATGGAGCTGGTCCTGCTGGTGGTCACCACGCTCGACCTCAAGAACGGGGCCTCGCCGGACTGGAAACACGGTCTCGCCGCGCTGTACATCGGCTACACCGTCGCCTACGGCCACTACACGATCAAGTGGCTCGACGGGCACGCCGCGTACCGGCTGGCCGGCGGCCCCAAGCCGCCCGGTGCCGGATACGGGAAGGCGCGGGCCGCCCACGAGTGGCGGCTGTGGATCCGGACCGTCATCGGCGCCGCCGTCGCCCTCTGCCTCCTCCAGGCCGCCATCTGGTACGTGGGCGGCGCGGGCGACGTCAGCTCGCTCCAGGCCTGGCAGTACGGCGCCCTGCGCGCGGTCGGCATCCACGCCCTGGTCGCCGTCGCCTACACGGTGTGGCCGAAGAAGGCCCCCGCGGGCCAGGTCTCCTAGCGGTCGCCGCCCGGCACCCACAGCACGTCCCCGACCTCCTTGTTGGCCGTACGGGCCAGGATGAACAGGAGGTCGGACAGGCGGTTCAGGTAGGTGGCGGTCAGCGGGTTCATCACCTCTCCGTGCACCTCCAGCGCCGCCCAGGTGGAGCGCTCGGCGCGCCGGACCACCGTGCAGGCCTGGTGCAGGAGGGCGGCGCCGGGGGCGCCGCCGGGGAGGATGAAGCTGCGCAGCTTCTCCAGTTCCTCGTTGAAGACGTCGCAGTCCGCCTCCAGCTTGTCGATGTAGAACTGCTCGACGCGCAGCGGCGGGTACTGCGGGTCCTCGACCACCGGGGTGCACAGGTCCGCGCCGACGTCGAAGAGGTCGTTCTGTACCCGGACCAGGACCTTCACGACCTCAGCCGGCAGGCTGCCGAGGGCGATCGCCGTCCCGATCGCCGCGTTCGCCTCGTTGGTGTCGGCGTACGCGGAGATGCGCAGATCGGTCTTGGCCGTGCGGCTCATGTCGCCGAGGGCGGTCGTGCCCTTGTCGCCGGTACGGGTGTAGATGCGCGTGAGGTTCACCATGCCGTCAGGGTAGTCCGGGCCAACTGCGGGCATCCGCCGCACTGCTGGGCCGTACCGGTGTGATGTCCGTCATCTGAGACGTGACGCGTGTTACTTCGCGGTCACACCGCACCGGCCGGACGCTAGTCTCCGCCGGAGTGGCTGTGAGACCGGGCCCTTCCGGGGCCGGGCCTCCGAGACCGTGGCTATTTCGAGAACGTGGGGTGTGCAGTGGCTGGGAAGCTTGCCGTCATCGGTGCCGGCTTGATGGGGTCCGGGATCGCTCAGGTCTCCGCTCAGGCGGGCTGGGACGTCGTCCTGCGCGACGTCACCGACGCCGCGCTGACCCGGGGCACGGACGGGATCAAGGCCTCGTACGACAAGTTCGTCTCCAAGGGCAAGCTGTCGGCCCAGGACGCCGAGGCCGCCCTCGCCCGCATCACGACCACGACCGACCTCGACGCCGTCGCCGACGTCGACATCGTGGTCGAGGCCGCCTTCGAGAAGATCGAGATCAAGCACGAGATCTTCCGGGCCCTCGACAAGATCGTCCGTGAGGACGCCATCCTCGCCTCCAACACCTCAGCCATCCCGATCACCAAGATCGCGGCCGTGACGGAGCGTCCGGAGCGGGTCGTCGGCGCGCACTTCTTCTCGCCCGTTCCGATGATGCAGCTGTGCGAGCTCGTCCGCGGCTACAAGACGAGCGACGAAACCCTGGCCGCCACCCGCGCGTTCGCCGAGTCCGTCGGCAAGACCTGCATCGTCGTCAACCGCGACGTCGCCGGCTTCGTGACGACCCGTCTGATCTCCGCGCTGGTCGTCGAGGCCGCCAAGCTGTACGAATCCGGCGTGGCCTCCGCCGAGGACATCGACATCGCGTGCAAGCTGGGCTTCGGGCACGCGATGGGCCCGCTGGCCACCGCCGACCTCACGGGCGTCGACATCCTGCTGCACGCCACCAGCAACATCTACACCGAGTCCCAGGACGAGAAGTTCGCACCGCCGGAGCTCATGCGCCGGATGGTGGACGCCGGGGACATCGGCCGCAAGAGCGGCCAGGGCTTCTACAAGCACTGACCGAGCACTGGGGCCCCAGGCCGCAAGGCTTTGCCGTCGAGCACTTCTGTTCGAATGCCTTCACCCCTCGGGGTGAATTAGGTATCGGTTCGCTCACGGTCGGCAACTTCCCTGCCCGTGCGGCAGTCAGTTGCAGTGAGAGTTGCCGACCACGGACCAGTCGGACCACACGTACGCAGTACCGCCGGGAGTACACATGCACATCAGGGGCGACCACGCCGAACTCGTCGTCGGGGGTCGCCTCGACGTGCGCAGCGCGGCGGACGCCCGTACGGTCCTCCACACCGCCCTCGACGACGGCCACGGCGACCTCGTGCTCGACCTCACCGGGCTCGACTCCTGGGACGCGACCGGCCTCGGCGTGATCATGGGCGCGCACCGCAGGGCCGGCCGGACCGGACGGCGCCTCGTGCTGCGCGGGGTGCCGCCCCAGATGCAGCGGCTGCTCGTGGCCACCCGTCTGCACCGGATCCTCTCGATCGAGGGCGGGCTGGAAGCGGAGTCCCTGCCCCGGGTGTGAACTGAGCGTTCCGTTTTCTTGCTGAAACGTAACGGTCCGGTGGTGATGGCACCCCCGCGGTTCCCCGCACGACCGGCCACGGTCTAGGGTTCGGGCGGAACCGGACCAGTAGCGGCAGCGGCGTGTGCGAAGGCCGGGCGGTACGACGGCGAGGCGCACGGCGCGATCGGGGGACATGGTCAATGGACCACATACAGCGGCAGGCCCATCCGGAGGAGCAGTCCGGGAGCGCCGCCGCGCCGCCCGCGATACCCGGACCCCCGCCCGCGCCGACGGCGCCCGCCCGGGTCGTCACGCTCACCGCCGGCGACTTCACGCTCACCGTCAACCCGGTCGACGGCAGCGAGATCGAGCCGCTCCGGCCCGGCACGCGCCCAGGCCGCCCCGCCAAGCGCGACGCGGCCGCCCGCGCCGCCCGTGACGCCGCCGCCCGGCCGCCCGTCCTGCCCGGTGTCCCCGCCCCCGTCCGGCCGCTGCTGGAACGCGACGAGGAGCGGGAGCGGCTCGTACGGCTGCTGGGCCGGGGCCGCTCCGTACGGCTGACCGGACCCGCGGGCTCCGGCCGCACCGCCCTGCTGGACGCGGTCGCCGCCCGCTGTACGGGCCTCGCCCCCGACGGAGTCGTACGCCTCTCCGGCCACGGCCACCAGCAGCCCGGCGAGCTGCTCCACGCGCTGTACGCGACCGTGTACGAGGCCCCGGGCAGACGGCCCGACCGGATCGAACTGCTGGCCCGGGTGCGGGACATCGGCGCCATCGTCCTCCTCGACGACCTGGAGATGGGCGGGCCCGCCCTCGACGAGCTGCTGCACGCCACCCCCGAGTGCGCCTACCTGCTGGCCGCGACCCCCGACACCCGGTCCCCTTCCGACGACTCGCACCTCGAGGAGGTCTTCCTCGCCGGGCTGGCCAAGGCCGACTGCCTGGAGCTGCTGGAGACGCGCGTGGGCCGGCCGCTGACCGACCCGGAGACCGCCTGGGCGACCGACCTGCGGTTCGCCTCCGAAGGGCTCCCGCTGCGCTTCGTCCAGGCCGCCGCGATGCTGCGGCAGCGCGACGAGCTCAATCACACCCCCGAGGACGACGACGAGGAAGAGCCCGGCGTCTTCGACGAGCGCCCCCGCGAGTCCGTGGAGGTGCCGCTGCCGACGCTCGCCGAGGGCGCGGCCCCCGCCGAGCTGCTGGCCTCCCGGGTCAGCGAATCGGCGCGCGCCGCCCTGCGGACCGTGTGCGCGCTGGGCGGGGAGCTGCCGCACCACGCGCACCTGCCGGCGCTGGTGGGGGACACCCACGCCGACTCGGCGGTGGCGGAACTGCTGGAGTGCGGGCTGGTCACCCCGGTCGGCACGCGCTACCGGCTGGCCGCGGGCGTCGCCCGGCAGCTGGAGGAGGTCGGATACGGGGACACGGCGGCCGAGGAGGCCCGTACGGCGGCCCGGCACTACGCCTGGTGGACCGGGCACTCGTCGGTGACGCCGGAGCGGGTCGCGGCCGAGGCTGACGCGGTGCTCTGCGCGCTGTCCGGCGCGGACGTGGTGGCGGCCGTGCTACTGGCGCGCACGGCGGCCCCGGCGTTCGCGGCCTCGCTGCACTGGGAGGCGTGGGAGCGGGTGCTGCGCTCGGGCGCCGAGGCGGCGCGCAAGGCGGGCGAGGTCGCCGAGCAGGCGTACTTCCACCACGAGCTCGGCGTGCTCGCCCTGTGCGAGGGGCGCCTGGACCGGGCGCGCGCCGAGCTGGAGACCTCGATCGGGCTGCGCGGGGCGCTGGCCGACAAGCGGGGCACCGTGGCGGGCCGCAGGGCGCTGGCGCTGGTCGTGGACCAGGAGGCCGCCGGGGTGGCGGTGTCGCCGCCGCTGCGGCTCGAGCCGCCGGCCGTGACGGCGGAGGCGGAGACCGCGGTCCTGCCCACGGCCTCCGGCTCCGGCTCCGGCTCAAGCTCCGGCTCCGGCTCCGGCACGACCCCGGGCACACCCGCCCTCCCCGGTCCCGCAGGACCCGCCGCCAAGCCCGGCCCGTCCGCGCTGACCGGCACGGGTGCGGGGACCGGCCTGGGCTCGGGTACCGGCAGCGGTCCGTCCTCCGGGACCGGCTCGGGTACCCACGGCGCCGGAAGAAGCCCGTTCGCGGGGACCGGCCTGGGCGGGCCCGGCGTGGGCACCGGGACCGGCGCGGGCAGCGGTGCGGGCCCCGGGAGCGGTCCGGCCTCCGGCGCGGGCACGGGAGCCGGCAGCGGCCTGGCCGCGACCAAGGGCATGGCGGTCCCCGGTGTGCCCGGGGCCGTCTCCCCCGAGGCCGTGACGCGGGTGTCCCCGGTGGTGCCCGTGATCCGGCGTCAGGAGACGCCCTCGACCCTGTCCGAGGTCTTCGAGGACGCCTTCCCGATATCTCCGAAGCCCGAGCCCGCCCCGGCCCCCCGGCCCGCCCCCGGACCGGCCCCCGACGGCGGTGCCGCCCGTCGGCGCCGGGTGCTGCTGGCCGGGGCGGGCGCGCTCACCGTGGTCGCGCTCGGCACGGTGGTGAGCCTCGCGCTCGGTTCCTCCGACTCCTCGGCCCCGCCCGCGACGCAGAACCCGGCGGTGTCGCTCACCCCGACGCGGTCGGCGACCCAGCCGACGGTGCCCGCGGCCGGAGGGAACGATCCTGCAACGGAGCCCGCCGACCCGGCGGCCCCGCCGTCGCAGTCCACCACGCCCGGGGAGACCGCCGGGGCCACCCCGGGCCGTTCCCCGTCCCGTACGCCCTCGCGCCGCCCGCAGTCCAGCCCGCCGCAGCCCCCGGCCTCCTCGCCGGTCTCGCCGCCGCCGACCTCCACGGAGCCGTCCCCCACGCCGACGCCGACGGAGACCGCCCCGCCGACTCCGACGGCCACCGCGGGCACGGGTGCGGGCACGGCCTCGGCCACCGCCACCGGTCCCTGAACGCCGATGGCTCCGTCCCGGGGGACGGAGCCATCGTGAGGGGGAGGGTGACGGGCGGTGCGGCGGGTCAGAACAGCCGCAGCTTGTCGTCCTCGATGCCGCGCATCGCGTTGTAGTCCAGGACCACGCAGTCCATCCCGCGGTCCGTCGCCAGGACCTTGGCCTGCGGCTTGATCTCCTGGGCGGCGAAGACGCCGCGGACCGGTGCCAGGTGCGGATCGCGGTTGAGCAGCTCCAGGTAGCGGGTCAGCTGCTCGACTCCGTCGATCTCGCCGCGCCGCTTGATCTCCACGGCCACCGTCGCGCCGGAGGCGTCGCGGCACAGGATGTCCACCGGCCCGATCGCCGTCATGTACTCGCGGCGGATCAGCGTGTAGCCCTCGCCCAGCGTTTCGATGCGGTCCGCGAGGAGTTCCTGGAGGTGTGCTTCCACGCCGTCCTTGATGAGCCCCGGGTCGGTGCCGAGCTCGTGGGAGGAATCGTGGAGGACTTCCTCCATGGTGATGATGAGCTTCTCACCCGCCTTGTTGACGACGGTCCACACACCGGCGTCGTCACCGCTCCCCTCTTTGAGGGTGCACGGGGGCGACATCCAGTTGAGCGGTTTGTACGCCCGGTCGTCCGCGTGGATCGAGACACTGCCGTCGGCCTTCACGAGGATCAGACGGGGTGCCGAGGGCAGATGGGCGGTGAGCCGGCCCGCGTAGTCGACGGAGCAGCGGGCAATGACGAGACGCATGGTCGGCAACGCTACTCGACGGACGGCGCTCCACGCGATTCGCCCCTGAAAGCCCCCTTCGCCGATGGCGCGTTGTATGCGCATTCTCCTGGTGCGTCACCCATGGGGCGCCTACCGTGGTGAGCGGGAGGTTGCGGAGCGTGCACGCTGCGTCGCGACTTCCTTCCCTGCCCGTAAGACTCCGGCAACCAAGACGGCCGGGGTCACGAGAGGAGAACCCATGTCGCTCGACGTCTCACCGGCCCTACTCGAACAGGCCGAGCGAGGCGAGGTCGACGAAGCCGCTTTCGTCGACTGCGTCCGGACCTCCCTGCCTTACGCATGGGAGATGATCAGCTCGCTGGTGGCCCAGTTGAAGGTGGACGGCGGACAGTTCGCCGACAACCAGACGCCGCCGCCCGACGAGCAGGCGCGCGGGCAGCTGCTGCGCGCTCTCGCGAGCGACGCGATACGCGGTGCTCTGCAGCGGCACTTCGGAGTGCGCCTGGCGTTCCAGAACTGTCACCGGGTAGCGGTGTTCCCGCTGGACTCCTCGGTGGACGACCGGCTGGCCAAGTTCACTTCGATCCGTGGTCAGCTGCTCAACCAGTCGCCCGAGCTGCGGGACTGCTAAGAGTGCGGTCCGGTCGATCGGGCCGGACGCCACCCGGCACCGCCGGCCGGTAGGTCTCAGCCGAGACGGGGCAGGACTTCGGCGCCGAGGCGCCGTACGTTCTCCTCCGTCGCGGCGAGATCGCCCGAGCCCTCCGTCAGGAGGGCGAAGCGCGAGATGCCGGTCCGCTCTGAGGTGGCCGCCAGCCGGTCCAGCGCCAGCTCCGGGGTGCCCACGGGGTGCAGGTCGCACAGGAGTTCCGTGTACGCGACCGGGTCCCGCATCGCGCGGACCCGGCCGTCCACGGTCACATGCGCGTCCAGACCCTGCTTGAGCCAGCCCGGCAGCGCCTTCAGCAGCGTCTCGCGGGCGTCCGCCGTACGGTCCGCCAGCTGGCAGACCCCGGCGGAGACGTGGCCCGCGGCGGCGACGTACTCAGGGGAGTGGCCCGCGGCCAGCGCCGTGGAGCGCCACAGCGCGACCATGCCGGCCTTGTCCTCGTCCCCGCAGTGCATGCCGAGCAGCATGGGCAGCCCCCGCCGCGCGGCCATGCGCACCGACGAGGGGGAGGTGCAGGCCACGATGACCTCCGGGCCCGCCGCGTCCCCCTCCAAGGTCTCCGAGGGGCGCGGTACGACGGCCACCTCGCGGAAGCCGAACCGCTCGCCCGAGGACCCGACACGCGCCTCCGTCAGCCAGCGGCGCAGCAGGTCCAGGGCCTCCGGGAAGCCGTTCTCGTACGCGTCCAGGCCGCCCCCGAACACCTCCAGGTCGACCCACGGCCCGCCCCGGCCCACGCCGAGGCTGAACCGCCCGCCGGATGTCAGGTGCAGCAGCGCCGCCTGCTCGCCGAGGGCCACCGGGTGCGTGCTCGGCAGCACGCTGACCGCCGTGCCCACCCGCAGCCGCCTGGTGCGGCCCAGCAGCAGGGCCGCCAGCGTCACCGCCGAGGGGCAGACCCCGTACGGGACGAAGTGGTGCTCGGCGAGCCAGACCGAGTCGAGCCCGGCCTGCTCGGCCACCTCGGCGGTCCGCACCGCCCGGTGCAGTGCCTCTCCCTGTCCCTGACCCGGGAACTGGGCCGCCAGTACAAACGCTCCTACGCGCATCGCCTTTACCCTCCTCGCGGCTGACGCGGCCTCCCCAGGTGGACCGGTTCTTCCTATGGCAACAACGTCTGACACGTGCCAAAGGCACGGGCTGACAGGAAAGTTATTGGGATTGTCGGGCCATTCCCGTTCGGGTGCCCGTCGGCTCCCCAGCGGTGGGCCGCCCCTTCGTCAGACACCCTGCGGGTACCCGGCCTCGCTGCGCGTAGTCTGGGAGAAAGTCACTGCCGTCCGCCCCTCCGTGAGGTATACGTGTCACCGCGCCACAACCGCCCCAGGGGCGGCGAGACTCCGGACGAACGCCCCAGCACCGGGTTCGACCGCTACGGGCTGGAGCGCACCGAGGAGTACCAGGGCGAGCAGTGGAAGGTGCGGCACGTCGCGGGCGCGAGCGCGGCGGGCAAGCGCTACCGCTGCCCGGGCTGCGACCAGGAGATCCCCTCCGGCACCCCGCACCTGGTGGCCTGGCCCGAGTACGGCGGGGTCGACGACCGCCGGCACTGGCACAAGGCCTGCTGGAACGCGAAGGACCGCCGCACCTCGAAGGTGCAGCGGTCCCGTAACGCGCCGAAGTACTAGACGCCCGACGTACTGGACGCCGGACGTACTGGACGCCCGACGTACTGGACGCCCGACGTACTGGACGTCCGGTGGGCTAGACGTCCCGGCGGGCGACCGTCAGGTACGAGGCGGCCACCGCGCCGGCGGTGACCAGCAGGATGATCGCCATGTGCGAGACGGTGCTGGGCGCCGGCCCGCCGGTGGCGCTCTCCTTCATCCCGAACAGCTGGATCAGCGCCGTCGGCACGTTGTGCTCGACGATCGCCCGCCCCAGGGGCTCGGACGCCTCCCAGTAGCTGAGCATCGCGCCTATCACCGGCGGCAGGGTGACGACGCCCAGCATCACGGCGATGGCCCCGGCGGAATGCCGTACGAGCGCTCCGACGGACAGGGCGAGCACGCCGAGCAGGGTGACGTAGAAACAGCCCAGCAGCGAGCCGGACCACTCGCCGATCCGGTGCACCCCGGCGTCGGATCCGCCGTGCACCAGGGCCGCGGCGATCCCGACCAGGAACACCGACCCGACGGTGGTGACGAAGGCCGTGATGCCGAAGACGAGGTACTTCGCGGTCAGCACCCGGTGCCGCTCCGGGGCGGCGGTGAAGGTGGTCCGCACGAGCCCGCTGGCGTGTTCCGAGGTGATCGTCAGCACGCCGAGGACCATCATCGCGATCTGCCCGACCAGCAGGCCGAACAGGGCCGGTGTGGTGTAGGAGATCTCCACGTAGTCCGGGGAGCTGGTCTGCGTGACGAAGAGCAGTCCGATGCCGACGACGGTCAGGAAGAAGGAGCCGAGCGTCCACAGCGTGGAGCGGACGGAGACCATCTTGGTCCACTCCGAGGCCAGGGCGTGCCCCAGGTGCGGCCGCGGTGTGGGCAGCGGCGAGCTGTAGGCGTGCTCCTGCGGCTGCCCCGGCGAGGTCGTCTTCGCGGCGCCGGGCGCGGCGCCGGTGGGCGTGGGGGCGGTCATCGGGAGTCCTCGTGGCTGTCTGCGGCGGTATTCCGGGCGGCCCGCGCGAGCGCGCCGGGGTCGCTGGGCATCAGGAAGGGCCGGCCGCCCTCCTCGGGCGGAGGCGGCGCGAAGAAGCCCGCCCGGGGGACCTCGGGGGCGGCCGTCTCCTCCTCCCAGGCCGGTACGGTCAGCGGCTCGGGCTCCCACAGCTCGGCCCGCGGGTCCTCGGTGGAGGTGTACTCCAGCGAGGACTGGGTCATCCGCATGTACGCCTCCTCCAGCGAGGCCCGGTGCGGTGACAGCTCCCACAGCCGTACGCCGGCCTCGTGCGCGAGGTCCGAGATGCGGGGGAGCTCCAGGCCGGTCACGCGCAGTGCTCCGTCGGGCTCCTGGAGGACGCGCCCGCCCGCCTTGGTGAGCGCCGTACCCAGCGCGTCCCGGCCACGGCGATCGGTGTCGGCCGCACGCACCCGAGCGAATCCGGCCGAGTTGTGCGTGATGAACTCCTGCGTGCCCATGTCGGCCAGCAGCCGCCCCCGGCCGATCACGATCAGGTGGTCCGCGGTCAGCGCCATCTCGCTCATCAGGTGCGAGGAGACGAGGACGGTGCGGCCTTCGGAGGCGAGCCGGCGCATCAGGTTGCGGACCCAGAGGATGCCCTCGGGGTCCAGCCCGTTGACCGGTTCGTCGAACAGCAGCACCTGCGGGTCCCCGAGCAGGGCGGTGGCGATGCCGAGCCGCTGGCCCATGCCGAGGGAGAAGCCCTTCGTACGCTGCCGGGCGACGTCCTGGAGGCCGACCACGGCCAGCACCTCGTCCACCCGCTTCTCCGGGATCCCGGAGAGCTGGGCGATGGACAGCAGGTGCGTACGGGCCCGGCGGCCGCCGTGCATGGCCTTGGCGTCGAGCAGGGCCCCGACGTGCCGCTGGGCGTTCGGCAGCTCCCGGAAGGGGCTGCCGTTGATCGTGACATGACCGGCCGTAGGCCGGTCCAGGCCGACGATCATGCGCATCGTGGTGGATTTCCCCGAGCCGTTCGGCCCCAGGAAACCGGTCACGTGACCCGGCCTGACCTGGAACGACAGCTGGTCGACGGCGGTCTTGGCGCCGAAGCGCTTGGTCAGGCCGACTGCCTCGATCATCTTGCTGCCCCTTACCAGGCCGGGACGACTCTCGCCCGCGTAAGGATTAAGAGGATATCGAGTCCTCCGCGGTTCCGTCCCGGGCCGATCCCTGAGCCGCCCCTGAGACCGACCCGGGGATCACCCGTAGTACGCGGGCGGGAGGTCAGGCGTCCCTCTTGCGGAGGACGAGGTAGCCCCCGAGTACCGCTGCCAGCGTCCAGAGGGCCATGATCCCGAATCCGCCCCACGGGCCGTACGGAGGCGGCTCGCTGCCCATGGCCCCGGGGACGACCTGCATGATCTTGGATCCGGCCTGGTCCGGGAAGTACTGGGCGACCTTCCGGGTCGCCTCGACCACGCCCAGGATGTTCGAGACCAGGAAGAAGAACGGCATCAGGATGCCGAGCGAGAGCATCGAGCTGCGCAGCATCGTGGCGACGCCCATGGAGAACAGGGCGATCATCGCCATGTAGAGGCCGGCGCCGATCACCGCGCGCAGGACGTTCGGTGCGTCGATGGCGATGCTGCGGTCGCCCAGGATGGCCTGTCCGATGAAGAAGGACAGGAAGCTCGTGACCAGGCCGACGACCAGCGCGAGGCCGGTCGCCACGAGCAGCTTGCCGGCGAGGAAGCTGCCGCGCCGCGGCACGGCGGCCAGCGAGGTGCGGATCATGCCCGAGCTGTACTCGCTGCCGACGACCAGCACACCGAAGACGATCATGGCGAGCTGGCCGAGGGTCATCCCGGCGAAGCTGGTCAGGGTCGGGTCGAAGGTGGCCCTCTCCTCGGGTGCCATGTCCTGGAAGGTGCTGTTCACGAGCGCGCACAGGGCGGCGCTGATGCCGACCGTGACGAGGAGGGCTGCGGCCAGGGTCCAGATCGTGGAGGCGACCGTACGGATCTTGGTCCACTCGGACGTGAGGACGGCGGGGAAGGACGACATGATCACTCGCCGCCCTTGCGCTGCGCGTCGAAGCCGGATCCGGCGCCCCAGGCGGGGACGTCGGCCGGCCGGGCCGGGTTGTCGGCGGCCATGCCCGGCGGGACGCCCGGGGTGCCCGTGGCACCCGGCAGGCCCGGCGCGTGGGCGTGGTACTCGACGGAGTCCGCCGTCATGCGCATGAACGCTTCCTCCAGTGAAGCCCGTTGCGGGCTGAGTTCGTGCAGCACGATCTGGTGCTGGGCGGCCAGCTCGCCGAGCCGCTCCGCGCCGACGCCGTCGATCTCCAGCGCGCCGGTGGCCGGGACGCTGATGGCGTCGATCCCCGCCTCGTGCAGGACGTCCTTGAGCCGCTCCTGCTGGGGCGAGCGCAGCCGGACGTAGCTGCGCGAGTTCTGGTGGATGAAATCGGCCATCGACAGGTCTGCCAGCAGCTTTCCCTGTCCGATGACGACCAAATGGTCTGCGGTCAGCGCCATTTCGCTCATCAGGTGGGAGGAGACGAAGATCGTCCGCCCCTCTGCCGCCAGCGCCTTCATCAAATTCCTGATCCAGAGAATTCCCTCGGGGTCCAGACCATTGACGGGTTCGTCGAACATCAGGATTTCCGGATCACCGAGCAGTGCGGAGGCGATTCCCAGCCGCTGGCCCATCCCCAGGGAAAAACCTTTGGACTTCTTCTTCGCGACGGGCGTCAGCCCGACCAGGTCCAGGACCTCCCCGACCCGGTGTTTCGGGATCCGGTTCGACTCCGCGAGGCAGAGCAGGTTGTTGTAGGCGCTGCGTCCACCGTGCATGGACTTGGCGTCGAGCAGCGCTCCGATGTACTTCAGTGGCTCCGGCAGGTCCCGGTAGTGCTTCCCGTCGATCCGGACCGAACCGCTGGTCGGATTGTCGAGGTCGAGCATCATGCGCATGGTCGTCGACTTGCCCGCCCCGTTGGGGCCGAGGAAGCCGGTCACCACCCCCGGTCTGACCTGGAAGCTGAGGTTGTCCACGGCGGTCTTCGCGCCGAATCGTTTGGTAAGGCCCTCAAGCTCGATCATGCGGGCCACGCTAGAGCGCCGAAGGGCCGTACGCCACCTCAAACAGGTGACGTACGGCCCTCGGACGAACCTCGTGGGTGCGAGCGGCTCCCGGCGGTCCGGCTAGCGGCTCTGCTGCGCCGGGACGCCGCGGGTGACCGGCTCGTCGTCGACGATCGGGTTGGCGGCCGCGACCGCCGCACCGGTCAGCGTCGCCAGCATCTCGCGGACGTTGGTCAGCTGCGCGTTGATGGAGTCGCGGCGGTTGGTGAGCGCCGCCAGCTCGCGCTCCGACTCGCTGCGGATACGGTCCGCCTTGGCGTTCGCGTCGGCCACGATGTCCTCGGCCTGGCGCTGCGCGGTCTCCACGGTCTGGCGGGCCCGGCGCTCCGCGTCCGTACGGAGCTTCTCGGCCTCCAGGCGCAGCTGCTCCGCGCGGTGCTCGATCTCCGCGAGGCGCTTCTCCGCCTTGGCCTGACGCGAGGCCAGGTCGCGCTCCGACTGCTCGCGGCGCTTGGCCAGGTTGGTCTCGAAGTCCGCGGCGGCCTGGGCGGCCTTGGCGCGGGTCTCCTCGAACAGCGCGTCGGCCTCCTCGCGCTTGGAGGCCGCGTCCTTCTGGGCCTCGGCGCGCAGGGTGGAGGCGTCGCCCTTGGCCTTCTCGACGATGCGGACGCCCTCGTCCTCCGCCTTCGACTTGCGGTCGGCGGCGAACGACTCGGCGTCGTTGCGCACCTGCTGGGCAGCCGACTCGGCCAGCTCACGGTGCTGCTCGGCCGCGCGACGGGCCTCCTCGCGCAGGTCCTTCGCCTCCTCCTCGGCCAGCCGCAGGATCTTCTCGACCCGGGCGCCGAGGCCGGCGTACGACGGCTCGGCGTCGTTCACCTGGGCCTGGGCGTTCTGCGTCTCGAGGTGCAGCTCCTCGATCCGCTTTTCCAGAGAGTTGATACGTCCAAGGGCGCTGTCGCGGTCGGAGACCAGCTTGGTAATGCGGTCGTCCACCTGACCGCGGTCGTAACCACGCCGCACGAGCTCGAAGCCGAAGGGGGAGGAAGTGTCGCTCATGGGGTTCCTGTCGAATGAGACCGATGAGGTGCTACGTGAGGTGTTAAGGGGAATCCTAGGCGCCCGAGCGGCGTGTCATCGAGTCAATCCACGTTTGATCTGGACAATGACACCCCTTTTGAGTGGCAAGGCGACGGATTGCTTGTCACTCGTTCGCCTGAACCTCCATCAGGAGCACACGTCCTGTGCACCGACTAGCCCTCTGACGTCTTGCCACCCGAACGAGTGGACCCCGCCGCCGCGCCGGCCTTCACGCCCCCCGCGCCCTGGCCGCCGACCCCGGGCTTTCCGCCACCCGAAGGCGCCTCGAATGATTCCAACGCCTCAAGAACGTCCTGGACACGGGAGATCTCCGCCTGAATGTCCTCGCGCCGGCGCACCAGGACCTCCAGCTCACGGCGGCCCTCCTCGACGAGCCGGCCGGCCTCCGACTTCGCCTCGGCGAGCGCCTTCTCGGCCTCCCGCGCCAGCTCGGCCTTCTTCTGCTCGGCCTCCTTGAGCAGTGCCTCGGCCTTGCGGACCGCCGCGATGCGCACCTTGCTCGCCTCGCTGCTCGCGTCCGACACCAGCTCCTTGGCCTTCGCCTCGGCCTCGACGCTCTGCTCGGTCGCCGCGCGCACCAGCTTGTCCACGCGCTCGCCGGCCGACTTCATCTGCTCGGCCGACTCCCGGCGGGCCCGCTCGTGCAGCTCCTCGACCTCGGCCTCGACCCGGCCGCGCAGCTCCTCCGCCCGCTCCCTTATGGCCGACGCGTCCGTACGCGCCCCGACCAGCAGCTCGTCCGCGTCCGTACGGGCCTTCTCCACCAGGGAGTTGCCCTCCACGGTCGCCTCCGAGGTGATCCGCGCGGCCTCCTTGCGGGCCGCGTCCACCATCGCGTCGGCCTGCTCCTCGGCCGCCGTCGTGGACGCCAGCGCCTGCTTCTGCGCCTCCGAGGTGAGCTTCTCGGCCTCCGACGAGGCCTCCGTGATGAGCCGGTCCACCTGCTCCGCGGCCTCGCTGCGGCGCTTGTTGGCCTCCTCGCGCGCCTCGTCCAGCAGCCGCTCGGACTCCGCACGGGCCTCCGCGCGCATCCGCTCGGCCGCGCCCGCGGCCTCCGCCTTGACCCGCTCGGCCTCCGAGCGGGTACGGGTCGCGTGCTCCTGCGCCGAGGACAGCACCTCCGACGCCTCCGCGCGCAGCCGCTCCGCCTCGTTCGCCGCCTCGCCGACCGTGCGCTCGTTGTCCTTGCGGGTCTGCGCGGTGAGCCGGTCGGCTTCCGCCGCGGCCTCGGTGATGAGCCGGTCCACCTGCTCCGCGGCCTCGCTGCGGCGCTTGTTCGCCTCCTCGCGGGCCTCGTCGAGCGTCCGCGCGGACTCCTGCTCGGCGCTCGCGAGCGTCTCGCTCGCCGCGGCCGTGACGCGCTCCGCCTCCGCGGTGGCCTCGCCGATGATCCGGCCGCCCTCCGCACGGGCCTCGTCCAGTGCCTGCGCGGCCTCCGCGCGCAGCCGGTCCGCCTCCGCCGCCGCCTCGCCGACCGTGACCTCATTGGCCGCACGGGTCTCGTCGACCAGCCGGTCGCCCTCGTTGCGGGCGTCGACCAGGACGCGCGTGGCGTCCCGCTCGGCCGCGACCAGGGTCTCGGCCGCCTGGGCCGTCAGCCGCTCCGCCTTCGCGCGCAGCGCCTCCGCGGCGGACTCGGCCTCGCCGACCGTGGCGGCGTTCGCGGCCGCGGTCTCCTCGGTGAGCCGCTCGGCTTCCGCCGTGGCCTCGGTGATGAGCCGGTCCGCCTGCTCGGCCGCCTCCGTGCGCAGCCGGTTGCCCTCGGCACGGGCCTCGTCCAGGGTGCCCGCGGCCTCCGCGCGCGTCGCGTCGGCCGCGGCCGCCGCCTCGCTGCGGATCCGGTTCGCGTCGTCCCGCGCGTCCGCCCGGGTCCGGGCCGCGTCCCGCTCCGAAGCGGCCAGCGCGTCCGTGGCCTCCGTACGCACCCGCTGCGCGTACTCCGCCGTGTCACTGCGCAGCTGCTCGGCCTCGGCGATCGCGTCGCCGACCGTCCGCTCGGCCAGCGCCTTCGCCGCGTCCGTCTCGGCACGCGCCTCGCTGCGGATCCGGTTCGCGTCGCCGGTGGCCCGCTCCCGCTCCTCGTACGCGTCGGCGCGGACCCGCTCGGCCTCCTCCTCGGCCTCGGTCCGCGTGCGCTGCGCCGCGTGCTCGGCCGCGCTGCGCAGTCCGGCGACCTCCTCCTCGGCCTGCTCGTGGAGACCCGCCACGGAGTCCCGTACCTGCTGGGCGGTGGCCTCCGCCGCCGACACCAGATCCGAGGCGCGCCGCTCGGCCTCCTCGGTCAGCCGGGCCGCCTCGGCCTGGGCCTCCTCGGAGCGCTTGCGGGCCGCGGCCAGCAGCTCCTCGCTCTGCTCACGGGCCTGCGCCCGCTCGTTGTCGGCGTCCGTCCGCGCCGACGCCAGGGTCTCCTCGGACTCCCGGCGCCGCCGGGCGGCCTCCTCCTGCGCGGCGGCCAGCGCCTCCGCGGCCTCCTCGGCGACCCGCTCGGCCGCCGCCTTCGCCTCGGCGCGCAGCCGGTCCGCGGTCTCCTGGGCCTCGGAGCGCACCCGCTCCGCCTCGGCCTCGGCCTCGCCGCGCAGCCGCACCGCGACCTGCTCGGCCTCCGCGCGCACCCGGCCGGAGTCCTGGGCCGCGTCGGTGCGCAGCTGGTCGGCCTCCGCCTCCGCCTGCGTCTGGAGGGTACGGATCCGCTCCGCCGACTCGGCGCGCAGCCGGTCGGTCTTCTCGCCGGTCTCCCGGCGGATGTTCTCCGCCGCCGACCGGGCGTCGCGCAGCGTCTGCTCGGCCGTGGTCAGCCGGCTCTCGGCGTCCGTGTGCAGGCGTACGAGTTCCTCGTCGGCCTCCGCGCGCTTGGCGGCCAGCGCCTGCTCGGTCTCCTCGCGCCGGGCGAGCGCCGCCGCGTCGGCCTCGGCCCGTACGGCCTCCGCCCGCTCCTCGGCGTCGGCGCGCAGCCGCTCCGCCTCGGCGCGGGTGCGCTCCAGGGTCTCCTCGGCCTGCCGGCGCAGGGTGGTGGCCCGCTCCACGGCCTCGGCGCGGACCCGCTCGCTCTCGGCGCTGGCCCCGCCGCGCAGCTCGTCCGCGCCTGCCTTGGCCTTGCCCAGGAGCTCCTCGGCGGTCTTGGCCGCCTCCTCGATCTGCTGGACCGCCTCGCGGCGGGCCTCGCCGCGGATCCGCTCGCCCTCGGCGACGGCCTCGGCGCGCAGCTGCTCGGCCTCCCCGCGCAGCCGCCGGGCCTCCTCCTGGAGTTCGACCGTACGGGCCCGGTACTCCTCGGTGTCGTCCTTCGCCGCGCCCTTGAGCTCGTCGGCCGTCTCCGCCGCCTGGGCGCGCAGCCGCTCGGCCTCCGCCTCGGCCTCGCGGCGGATCCGCTCGGCCTCGTCGGACGCGGCCTTCGTGGTGGCCCGGGCGTCCTCCGAGGCCTTGTTCAGTACGTCCTCGGCGGTGCGGGCCGCCTTCGCCAGCTGCGCCGCGGTGTCCTCGGCCGCGGCCGTACGGGCCTGCTCGCCGGCCTCGGTGCGCAGCCGCTCGGCCTCGGCACGGGCGTCGGCCAGCGACTGCTCGGCCTCCGCCTTGAGGACCTCGGCCTCCTTGGTGGCCTCGCCGACCAGCCGCGCCACCTGCTCCTTGGCCGTGCGGGTGCGCTGCTCGTTCACGGACTCCGCCGAGGCGAGCTGCCGCGAGGCGCTCTCCTTGGCCTCCGCGAGGACCTTCTCGGCGGCGGCCCGCGCCTCGCGCAGGGCTCCGTCGGCCTCCTGGACCCGCTGCTCGGCGACCCGGCCGAGGTCGAGGGTCTGCTGGCGGGTCTGCTCCGCCTCGGCGGAGGTGCTGGAGCGCAGCCGCTCCGCGTGCTCGGTGGCCTCCTGGGCCTGCGCGGAGGCGGCGGTCAGCAGCCGCTCGGCCTCCTTGCGGGCGCGCAGCAGGGTGGCCTCGGCCTCCGTACGGGCGGCCTCCGCGTCGGCGGCGATCCGGCGCCGGGTCTCCTCGGCGACCCGGGCGGCCTCGGCGCGCGCCGCGTTCAGGGACTGCTCGGCCTCGGCGCGGGACTCCTCCATGAGCCGGCGCGCCTGGGACTCCGTACGGGCGCGCAGCTGCTCGGCCCAGGCCACGTTCTCGTTGACGTGCGCCTCGACGGTCTGCCGGCGCTCGCCCAGCTCCTGGTCCAGGCGCTGGCGCCGGTTGACGGCCTCGGCGTGCAGCTCGGCCTGGAGGCGCGCCTGGTGCTCGGCGTGTTCCTGGAGGATGCGCTGGGTCTGCGCCCGGGCGTCGCGCAGCTCGCGCTCGGCGTCGGAGCGCATCTGGTCGGCCTGGATCTGGGCATTGCGGAGCAGCTGCTCCGCCTGGTACCCCATGTCCGCGCCGTCATAGGCGGGCCGGGACGCCAGAGAACGGCGCACCTCGTGGAGCTTGGCCCGCAGCACCTCGACCTGGTATCCCAGGTCCTCAGCGTGCTGTACGGCCTTCCCGCGCTCCTTCTTCAGCCGCTCCATCTCGGCCTCGAAGCGCGAGAGATGGTCGGCCTCGGCCTGATGGCTCTCCTGGCTTTCGTAGCCCCGCACAGCGCGGTCCCATCCGTCCCCTGGTCGCAAGCTCACTCCCAATGAGCATCGCTCGCCCGCTGAACGACGCCCCCGGGGGAATGGTGTCAGATACCGGGGCAGGGGTCACAGGCCCCGACCCCGTCTCCGCACCGAACCCCGGCCGAGCCATGGCCACTCTACCGGCCGGGGATACGGGACATCAGTGGTCGGGGTTGGAGGTGACGAGCTCGGTCAGGACTCCGTGGCAGTCCTTGGGGTGGAGGAAGGTGATGCGGGAGCCCATCGAGCCGGTGCGGGGCTGGTCGTAGAGGACCCGGACGCCCTTGCCGCGGATGGCTTCCGAGTCGCCGTCGACGTCCTCGGTGCCGAAGGCGATGTGGTGGACTCCCTCGCCGTTCTTCGCCAGCCACTTGCCCACGGCCGAATCCTCGCGGGTCGGCTCGAGGAGCTGGAGGTAGGAGGCGCCGCCGTCGGACGTCTCGTTGATTTTGAGCATGGCCTCGCGGACGCCCTGCTCCTCGTTGACCTCGGTGTGGAAGACCTCGAAGCCGTACGTGGCACGGTAGAACTCGACGGTCTTGTCGAGGTCGAAGCAGGCGATTCCGATGTGGTCGATCCTTGTCAGCATGGGACCAGTGCACCGCCGGGAGGGGTGCCGACGCAACGTGCCAGCGATCACACCTACAGCCCGGTGACGCCACCGGTACCGCTCAGTACATTCAGGTAAACCCTCGTTCACTCCTCATCCTCAAGGGGCTGTGCCTCATGTCCGGATCGAACAACACCACCTCAGTGATCGTCGCCGGGGCCCGCACGCCCATGGGGCGCCTGCTCGGATCGCTGAAGTCCTTCTCGGGTGCCGACCTCGGCGGGTTCGCCATCAAGTCCGCGCTGGACCGGGCCGGGATCTCCGGCGACCAGGTGCAGTACGTGATCATGGGGCAGGTGCTCCAGGCAGGCGCAGGCCAGATTCCAGCGCGTCAGGCCGCCGTCAAGGCCGGAATTCCGATGAACGTGCCCGCGCTCACGATCAACAAGGTGTGCCTCTCGGGTCTGGACGCGATCGCGCTGGCCGACCAGCTGATCCGCGCCGGTGAGTTCGACATCGTGGTGGCCGGCGGCCAGGAGTCCATGACCAACGCCCCGCACCTGCTGCCCAAGTCCCGCGAGGGCTACAAGTACGGCGCCGTCGAGATGCTCGACGCGATGGCCTACGACGGCCTCACCGACGCCTTCGAGAACATCGCGATGGGCGAGTCGACCGAGAAGCACAACACCCGCCTGGGCATCGAGCGCGCCCCGCAGGACGAGTTCGCCGCCGCCTCGCACCAGCGGGCCGCGGCCGCGCAGAAGAACGGCGTCTTCGAGGCCGAGATCACCCCGGTCGAGATCCCGCAGCGCAAGGGCGAGCCGGTCGTCTTCTCCCAGGACGAGGGCATCCGCCCGGAGACCACCGCGGAGTCCCTCGGCAAGCTGCGCCCGGCCTTCGCCAAGGACGGCACGATCACCGCGGGCACCTCCTCGCAGATCAGCGACGGCGCGGCCGCCGTGGTCGTGATGAGCAAGGCCAAGGCCGAGGAGCTGGGCCTGGAGTGGATCGCCGAGATCGGCGCCCACGGCAACGTGGCCGGTCCCGACAACTCGCTGCAGTCGCAGCCGTCGAACGCCATCCAGCACGCCCTGAAGAAGGAGGGCCTGGAGGTCGGCGACCTGGACCTCATCGAGATCAACGAGGCCTTCGCGGCGGTCGCCGTGCAGTCAATGAAGGACCTCGGGGTCACCCCGGAAAAGGTGAACGTCAACGGTGGCGCCATTGCCCTGGGGCACCCGATCGGCATGTCCGGCGCCCGTGTGGTGCTGCACCTGGCGCTGGAGCTGAAGCGCCGCGGCGGCGGGGTCGGCGCGGCCGCGCTGTGCGGCGGCGGCGGCCAGGGCGACGCCCTGATCGTCCGCGTGCCCCAGGCGTGACCGGGTCCCGCACCCGCCCGTAGCCGTACGAGAACCGAGGAGCGCAGCACGTATGACGGCGGTGGACGTCCCCCAGCTGGTGGCCCAGGCCCGTGAGGGCAGGCCGAGAGCGGTGGCCCGGCTGATCTCGCTGGTGGAGGGGGCGTCCCCGCAGTTGCGCGAGGTGATGGCGGCGCTGGCCCCGCTGACGGGCAACGCGTACGTGGTGGGGCTGACGGGATCGCCGGGCGTCGGCAAGTCGACCTCGACCTCGGCGCTGGTGTCCGCGTACCGCAAGGCCGGGAAGCGGGTCGGCGTCCTCGCCGTCGACCCGTCCTCGCCGTTCTCCGGCGGTGCGCTGCTCGGCGACCGGGTGCGCATGTCGGACCACGCCTCCGATCCGGGGGTCTACATCCGGTCCATGGCCACCCGCGGTCACCTGGGCGGCCTCGCCTGGTCCGCCCCGCAGGCGATCCGGGTGCTCGACGCGGCCGGCTGCGACGTGGTCCTGGTCGAGACGGTCGGCGTCGGCCAGTCGGAGGTGGAGATCGCCGCTCAGGCGGACACCTCGGTGGTGCTGCTCGCTCCGGGGATGGGCGACGGGATCCAGGCCGCGAAGGCGGGGATCCTGGAGATCGGCGACGTGTACGTCGTGAACAAGGCAGACCGGGACGGCGCGGACGCCACCGCCCGGGAGCTGAACCACATGCTGGGCCTGGGGGAGTCCCGGGGGCCGGGAGACTGGCGCCCGCCCATCATCAAGACCGTCGCGGCGCGGGCCCAGGGCATCGACGAGCTCGTCGAGGCGCTGGAGAAGCACCGGGCGTGGATGGACGAGCGGGGGGTGCTCGCGGAGCGGCGCACGGCGCGGGCGGCGCGCGAGGTGGAGACGATCGCGGTGACCTCGCTGCGGACCCGGATGGCCGATCTGCACGGGGACTCCCGGCTGGAGGCGCTGGCGTCACGGGTGGCCGGGGGCGAGCTGGATCCGTACGCGGCGGCCGACGTCCTGCTGGACAGTTTGACCGAAGCCTGATGCGCGCCGGGCGCGCCGACCCTAGACTGGCGAACGCCCGGATTACCCCGATTCAGGGAGTGGCTCATGGCCAAGCGCGGCAACAAGAAGCGAGCACGCAAGAAGAAGAAGGCGAATCACGGCAAGCGTCCCAACGCCTGACCGGACCGCCCCGGCAGTGACGAGACGAGCCGCGCCCCCTGCACGGGGCGCGGCTCCTCTCGTACGCGGACCGGCCGGGTCAGCCGTTGTCGTTGTCCGGGCTGTTGCCTGAGTCGTTGCCTGAGTCGTTCCCCGAGTCGGACTGCGTGGTGACCTTGCCGGTCGTGGCGTCCACGGAGGTGTCCCACGTCTTGCCGTCGGCGTCCCGCACCTCGACGTGCCAGGCCGCGGCCCTGCCGTCGTCCCGGGAGTCCCACTCGACCGTCCGGACCTGGCCTGAATGGGCGGCCACGGCGGCCACGGCGGCCTTGGCGGCCTCCTCGGCGGTGACCTCGGCGGCGAGCAGGTCCTTGTGCTCGCCGGCGTTCTCGTTGGTGTCGAGGTTCTGCCGGGTGACCGCGCCGGTCGCGGCGTCGACCTGGAGCTCGGCGTGGCCCTTGCCGTCCTTGGTGATCACGTCGACGTGCCAGATGTTGCCGTCGCGGTCGAGGGACTCGACCATGCCCGGGTGATCCTTCAGGGCCGCGGCGATCGCGGCCTCGGCGGTGACGTCGACCATCGGGGCCACGGCCGCGGGGGCGGTTCTCGCCGTGTCGGCGGGTGCCGCTCCCGCGGCCGCCACCGGGCCCCCACCAGCAGGACCACGGACGCGGCCGCGGAGACGTACAGGTTGCGCTTCATGGGCTGGACCTCCTCAGGCCGGCCGTACCGCCTGCGGTCGCCCTGCGGGCGGTCGGGCCGGCAGCGAGCGTTCCCAGCCATTGTCGTGCCGATGGCGGTCCGGCGCGTCCGGAGCCGGTGCGCGGCGCCCCGCGGCGTCCGGGCGCGGTCAGGCCTTGCCGCGGTTGTCGCGCAGGTGCTCGGCCACCGGGTTCAGCGACTCGCGCAGGGCGGCCAGGGCCTGCGGCGGCAGCAGGTCGATGAAGTGCCGGCGGACGGACGCCACGTGGTGCGGGGCGACCTTGCGCATGGTGTCCATGCCCGCGTCCGTGAGCACCGCGAACAGGCCGCGGCGGTCGGATTCGCAGTTCACGCGGCGGACCAGGCCCGCCGCCTCCATGCGCGTGATCTGGTGGGAGAGCCGGCTCTTGGACTGCAGGGTGGCGGTCGCGAGATCGCTCATCCGCATCCGGTGGTCCGGCGACTCCGAGAGGTTCACGAGGATCTCGTAGTCGTTGTTGGTGAGTCCGAAGGGCTGGAGATCCTTCTCCAGCTGGTGCATCAGCAGTCGGCTGACGTCCAGATGGGTACGCCAGGCGCACTGCTCGGCGTCCGTCAGCCACCGGGTTGCCGTCTCGGTCTCCATGGTCTCCATGAGTGAACTCTACCTAAGAAGTTGAATTACGTACAAAAATGGAACGGGCGTCTTGGGGCGTCACAGTCCGAAGCGGCGCTGGAGATCACCCAGCTGTCCCGGCATCCGCGGTACGCCCAGCTGCCCCAGCGGACCCTGGCCGGCCCCCGGGACGCCCTGCGCGTTGCCCGTGGCCGCGCCGGCGCCGACCGTGCCGACCGCCTGCTCGGCCATGAGCATCTCCGAGGACTGCAGCAGCACCGTGCCCGCGCCCACGAACTCGAACTGGTGCTCCTCGCCCGACGTGCCGCCGATGCCCGTCAGCGAGCGCAGGCCGCCCATCACGCCCGACATGTAGGCGTGGTCGTAGTGGTGGCACGGCGAGGGGCAGTCGGCCCAGCCCACCAGCGCCTGCGGGTCCACGCGCAGCGGCGGCTCCATGAACACCACCGGCCCGTTGGAGGCCGCGACGAACTTGCCGGTGCCGATCAGCGTCAGGAAGCCCGGGACGATCGACTGCTTGAGGGCGAGGGAGGGCTGGTAGGCGAGCAGATTGCCTGACCGGATCGTCAGGTTCCCGTTCTCCAGGTCGTACGAGTTCACGTCGAAGGCCCGGTCGGCGAGGAGCATCTTGCCCTGCCCCTCGGCCACCACCCAGTCGCTCGCGTGCAGCGGCGAGTGGAAACTGGTGCGCAGCAGCCGGTCGAAGCGGCCGTGGCCGATGCCGTTGAACTCGATGCTCCCGTAGTACGAGATCATCTTGCCCTTCTGCAGGAACCACTGGCTCCCCTTGAGCTCCACGCAGAAGGTGTACGCGTTCACGTTGTCGTCGGAGGGCAGCGTGTACGGGTCGTAGACCGTCGGACCGCCGGGTCCGCCCATCACGGGACCAAAGTTCACAGCTTCTCCTCCGAGGCCTGTACGTACACCGCGCCCTGGCCGGAGAGCTCCAGCTGGAACGCCTCACCCGAGCCGCGCCCCACCATGTCCCGCCAGCCGAGCGCGGTGGAGAGCTTGTTGCGGACGTCGCCGTGGTGGGCGACGTACGCCTGCGGGTCCACGTGGACCGGCCGGTTCGGGTGGATGGGGAGTTCGATGACCCCGCCGTGCGCCATCACGGCGACCGAGCCGTGGCCCTTGAGGGTCGTGGTGAACAGGCCCTGGCCGGTCACCTGGCCGCGCACCATGCCCATGACCCCGCCCTGCGAGCCCATGAACATCGTGCCCTGCTGGAGTGTTCCGTCGAACGCCAGCAGCCGGTCGGCCTCGACGTACAGCGTCTCGCCGGTCAGGCTGATCACCTGGATGTGGTGGCCGCCGTGGCCGAACATCACGGTGCCGCTGCCCTCGACCGCCATCAGCGGGGTCTGCTCGTTGGCCACCCGGCGCCCGATCATGCCCATGACGCCGCCCTGGCCGCCGGTGATGCTCGGGGTGAAGGAGACGTCCCCGCGGTACGCGAGCATCGCGCCCCGCTGGCTGTACATCTTCTGCCCGGGCACCACCTGGGCCTCGACCATCTTCGAGTTGATCTCGCGGAACGGCATCAGACGTCGCCCCCGATGGTGTTGCGCTCGCTGGGCTGCACGTACACCAGGCCCTCGCCCTCGAAGCGGATCTGGAAGGACTCGCCCGAGCCCTCGCCGATCAGGGTGCGGAAGTTCACCCCGGACTGGAAGGACTGCTGGAGGTTGCCGGTGTGCGCGATGTACGCCCCCGGGTCGACCGAGAGCGGGTACTGGGCGCTGACGCGCAGCACCACCGCCGGGCCGTCGGACATGATCGCCGCCTGGCCCGAGCCCTCGACGGTCGTGGTGAACAGGCCGTTGCCCGTCGTCGCCCCGCGCAGACCGGTGAAGGTCGTGCCGGTGCGCAGCCCGCCGTCGGTGCACAGCAGGTTGCTGGACTCGACGTAGAGCTTCTCGCCGCGCAGGCTGACCAGGTTGATCTCGCTCGCGCGGTCGGCGAAGAAGCAGGTGCCGTGCCCCTGCACTTCCATCACGGTCATCTGCTCGCCGGTGAGACGGCGCGTCACCATCCCGCGGATGCCTTCGCCGCCGCCGGTCATCTTCTTGAAGGCCATCTGGCCGTCGTACGCGACCATGGAGCCGTTCTTCGCTTTCACGGCGTCCCCGGTCAGGTCGACGGCGAGCACCTTGCTGCCTTGGAGTCGGAACTGAGCCACGGGATGACGTTATCGGCAGCGGGCGGACGCGAACAGAGTCCCGTGGCCGATATACGCCACACCCGGGCGGTTTCGGACGCGGTCCGGGACGGCTCGGGGCATGTGCGCACGCCCCCGGCCGTCACCCGCCCGTCCGCCGGCCCCGGCGGCAGGGGCCCGGGTCAAGATCCCGCAAAGCGGCTGAGACACTGGAACGGCCCCAGGCCACCCACTCCGAAGGTTCCCCGTGGACATAAAGACCGCCTCCGCCCTGCACCGGCTGCGCCTCATCTCCGTCCCGGAGGCGCTGTCGTTCCCGGCTCTGCTGATCTTCGGCTCGCTGCTGAGCCGGATCTCGGACATCGACTACCTGATGATGCCGCTCGGCATCATCCACGGGATCCTCTTCGTCCTCTACGCGCTCTTCCTGCTGGACGTCTGGAACAAGGCGAAGTGGCCCGTCAAGAAGGTCGCGCTGTTCTTCGTGCTGGCGCTGCTGCCCTTCGGCGGCCTGTACGGCGACCGGCTGCTCAAGCGGGACGAGTCGGACAGCGTGATCGCGGCCCGCGCCCGGCAGGCGGCCGACGCGTGATCGTCGCGTTCTCGGTGACCCCGCTGGGGGTCGGCGAAGAAGTCGGGGAGTACGTCGCCGACGCCGTCCGCGTGGTCCGCGAGTCGGGGCTGCCCAACCGAACCGACGCCATGTTCACCACCGTCGAGGGCGAGTGGGACGAGGTCATGGACGTGGTCCGGCGCGCGGTGGCGGCCGTGGAGGAGCGGGCGCCGCGGGTCTCCTTCATCCTCAAGGCCGACATCCGCCCCGGGGTCGCCGACGGCATCACCTCGAAGGTCGAGACGGTGGAACGCCACCTCGCCGGGGGCTGAGCTCCCCGTTGTCCTCGAGCGCCCCCGGCCCGGCCGGCCGGGGGCGCTTTCGTGTGCGTGCTCCCCGTACGGTCACTCCCGCGCCCGGCGGGCCAGCCCCAGGGCGTACTCCGGCCACCAGGCGCCCGCCCGCGGTCCGCCGCGGCAGGGGCCGTCGGACTCGCCGGGCCGCTTGATCCACAGGTACGCGTCGACGAGCGGGTCGTCCGTCCGGTCCGTCGGCGGTGTCCCCAGCGCCCGGCCGGGCGGATTGCAGCCGGACCGGCCGCGGTCGCCGGGCAGCGGGCCCTCGCCGTTGCGGCCGGTGTCGACGACGAAGTGCTTGCCGTCGGTGGCCTTGGAGATCCTGGCGCCGTAGGCCCGGGTGGCGGCGTCGGGCTGGAAGGCGGAGACGTTGAGCGCGAATCCGTCCGCGCGGGCGAGCCCGGCCTTGCGCAGCGGCTCGACGAGGTCGGCCGGGTCCGTGATCCAGGCCGGGTGCCCGGCGCCCAGGTAGACCTTGGTGCGGGGGTTGCGCTTGAGCCGGTCGACGGCCTCGGAGAGCAGCCCGTAACGCTCGGCCCGGCGCTCCGGCGGGGTGCAGCCGTCGGCGATGTGCCCGATCGCGTCCGGCTCCAGGACGACGAGGGCCTCGGTCTTCGCGAGGGCGTCGGCGAAGGCGCCGATCCAGCTCCGGTAGGCGGCGGCGCTCTTGGCGCCGCCGGCCGGCCGGCGGCCGCAGTCGCGGTCCGGGAGGTTGTGCGCGGCGAGCACCAGGGTCCGCCCGGCGGCCCTGGCGCCGGCCCCGGCCCGGCGGATCTCGGGGCCGGGATCGCCGCCCGGCGGCCACAGGGCCGCCGGCCGTTCCGCGATCCTGCGCAGCACCTGGGCGTCGCTGTAGCGGCCCGCCGCCTCCCAGGCGGCGATCTGCCGGACGGCGTTGCTCCGCGGGTCCACCCAGTACGGGGATTCGCCGGCCCCGGTGGCGGAGGGGGAGGCCGGGGAGCCCGGAGCCGCCCGTTCGGGGGCGGGCTCCCCGGAGCACGCGGAGGCCGCCGCGAGGCAGAGCAGGAGGCCGAGGACGGTGACGGGGCGTCGGGGAACGGCGCGTCGGGAAAGGGCGGGGCGCATCCGGCTTCCTCGGGACGAAGGATCGGGCAGCGAACCGGCATATCGTGACATAGCGGTCAGTTGTCGTCGTCTTACGACACCGTGGGCTCACCCGTGGTCAGCGCGATGGCCAGCGGGGTGCGTTCGTAGAGGACCTGGTGGCCGTGGCGGTCCGAGACGAGCAGGCCCGCCGCCCGCAGGACCCCGAGGTGCGCCGAGACCGTCGACGGGGCGAGGCCCAGCCGGTGGGCCAGCGCCGTCGTGGAGGCGGGTTCGTCCAGCGCGCACAGCACCTCGGCCCGGGCCCGGCCCAGCAGCCGGGCCAGCGCCTGCGGGGCCGGGCCCGCCGAGGCCGTCCACAGCGCTCCGACGCCGCGCGCCGGATAGACCAGCGTCGGCTGCCAGGGCGGGTCGTAGCCGCCGACCACGTCCGGCCAGCCGAACGCGCTCGGCATCAGCAGCAGCCCCTGCCCGTCGAGCACCCGGTCGTGGTGTCCGGCCTTGCTGATGGTCAGCGTGTCCGTCTCCCCGTGCCACCGCAGGTCCGGGTGGAGGCCGTCGAACAGGGCCTCCAGGCCGCCGGCCGCCAGCCGCCGCGAGTGGAACAGGATGTCCGCCTCCAGCAGCCCGCGCAGCCGTGGCCAGTGCGGGGCGACCAGGGCCTCCCAGGCCCGCTCGGTCAGGTCCGCCAACTCCCGTACCGCCCGCGCCGGATCGGCCAGCATCCGCTGCCCGGCGGCGCTCTCCGTCGCGCCCGGCGTACAGGCCAGGGAGAGCCGCAGGTCCTCGTGGGCCGCCTCCGGGTCGGCGGCCCGCACCCGCGCGAGCTCCTCCTCGAAGGTGACGGACGGGCCCAGCGGCGGCGGGCTGAGGAAGTCCGGATTGTGCCCCGCGTGGGGCATCAGCAGCCACAGGGGCCTCAGGTCCAGCCCGTCGGCGGCGGCCCGCACCTTCCGGAGCCAGGGCAGGTGGTAGGTGTGCCGGTACGGGCGCAGCAGGGAGCGCACCGCCTCCTGCGTCTCCCAGCGCGGGGAGACCGCGAACCGGCACCGCAGCAGGTCGCCCGGACCGAAACGGAAATGGAACCCCACGACGCTCCCGCCTCCCCGCCGTTGCCACGGACCACGGACCACGGACCACGGACCACGGACCACGGACCACGGACCACGGACCACGGACCACGGACCCTGACCACCGCCGGCCGCGGCCCAGGATTCGTCCAGGTCCGAATCCCTACGCCCGCCAGGGTAGTTCCCGCGAAGCTGCCGGGCATGTCAACCGCCACCCCGGCCCCCGCCACCGGCTACCGGGCCGTCTTCCGGATGCGGGAGTTCCGGCCCGTCTTCGCCGCGCACCTGATGTCCGTACTCGGCGTGGTCGTCGCCGAGATCGCCCTGACCGTCCTCGTCTACCGCGCCACCGGCTCGCCGCTGATGAGCGCGCTCACCTTCGCGCTCGGCTTCCTCCCCTACGCGCTGGGCGGCACCCTGCTCGCCGGAGCCGCCGACCGCCTCCCCGCCCGGCGGGTGCTCGTCGGGTGCGATCTGGTCTGCGCCGCCTGCGCGGCCGCCATGGCCCTGCCCGGCACCCCCGTCGCGCTGCTCCTCGTCCTGCGCTGCGCCATGGCCTTCGTGGCACCGCTGTTCCAGGGCGCCCGCAGCGCCTCCCTCGCCGACATCCTCGGCGCCGGCGACACCCTCGTACTCGGCCGCTCGCTGCTGCGCATGGTGGCCCAGAGCGCCCAGCTGGCCGGCTTCGGCCTCGGCGGGCTGCTGCTCACCGTCCTCGCGCCGCGCGGGGCCATCGCCCTGACCGCCGCCGGATTCCTCGGCTCGGCGCTGCTGCTGCGCCTCGGCACCCGCCGCAGGCCGGCCCGGGCGGGCTCCCGCCGCTCGCCGGCCGCCGGGCTGCGCGCCGTGCTCGGCGACCGCCGGATCCGGGCGCTGACCCTGATGTTCTGGCTGCCGCCCGTCTTCGTCGTCGTACCGGAGGCGCTGCTCGCGCCGTACACCGACGGCCTCGGCGCGGGGACCGGCGTGCTGGGGCTGCTGATGTGCGCCCTGCCCGTCGGCACCATCGCGGGAGAGCTCTGGGCGGGCTCCGCGCTCACCCCCCGGAGCCGTGCGCGGATCACCGTCCCGCTCGCCGCCGCCGGACTGCTGCCGCTCCTCCTGTTCGCCCTGCGCCCCGGCGTACCGCTCGCCCTCACCGCGCTGCTGCTGGCCGGCCTGGCCCAGGCCTACACCCTCGGCCTCGACCGGTGGTACCTCGAGGCCGTCCCCGAGGAGGTCCGCGGCCGGGCGATGACCCTGCTGAGCACCGGCCTGATGACCTTGCAGGGCGTCGGCATGGCGCTGGCCGGCCTCGCCGCCGAGTTCCTGCCGGTCCACCAGGTCGTCACCGGCGCGGGGGTCCTCGGCACGGCCGTCGTCCTGGTGCTCCTCGCCGAACTCCGCGCCACCGCCCCGGAACGGGAACAACCGAGGAGTGAGACGGGGCTCGCCGTCAAATGACCGCCCGGTAGGGTCTGCTACGTGTCCAAGCCGCTCAGCCTTCCCTTCGATCCCATCGCCCGCGCCGACGAACTCTGGCAGCGGCGCTGGGGGCCGGTGCCCGCGATGGCGGCCATCACCTCGATCATGCGCGCGCACCAGATCCTGCTCGGCGAGGTCGACGCCGTGGTCAAGCCGTACGGTCTGACCTTCGCGCGCTACGAGGCACTGGTGCTGCTCACCTTCTCCAAGGCCGGCGAGCTGCCGATGTCGAAGATCGGCGAGCGGCTGATGGTCCACCCGACCTCGGTGACGAACACCGTCGACCGGCTGGTGCGGTCCGGGCTCGTCGACAAGCGGCCCAACCCGAACGACGGGCGCGGCACCCTCGCCTCCATCACGGACAAGGGCCGCGAGGTCGTCGAGGCGGCCACCAAGGACCTGATGGAGATCGACTTCGGACTCGGCGCGTACGACGCCGAGGAGTGCGCGGAGATCTTCGCGCTGCTGCGCCCGCTGCGGGTGGCCGCCGCGGACTTCGAGGAGAAGTAGGCCCCCGTCAAGATCGAGCAAAACGGACGGATAGGCTCGGCCGCATGAAGAAGAGCGTGCTGACCCGCTACCGGGTGATGGCCCTTGCGACCGCCGTGATGCTGCTGGTGCTGTGCACCTGCATGATTTTCAAGTACGGCTTCGACAAGGGTGCCGATCTGACGTTCGTGGTGTCCCAGGCCCACGGCGTGCTCTTCATGATCTACCTGGTCTTCGCCTTCGACCTGAGCTCCAAGGCCAGGTGGTCCTTCGGCAAGATGCTCTGGGTGATGCTCAGCGGCACCATCCCGCTGGCCGCCTTCTTCGTCGAGCGCAAGATCCGCGCCGAGGTCGAGCCGCTGGTCAACGGCTCCCTCGCGGCCGCCAAGGCCTAGAGAGCGCCTCGCGCCCACCACGAACCCGGGGACATGCGCAGGCATCTCCCCGGGTTTCCCATCGACATTTACTAGGACGTCCTAGTAAATTCGAGGGTATGGACGCAGACGCCATCGAGGAGGGCCGCCGTCGCTGGCAGGCCCGTTACGACAAGGCCCGCAAGCGCGACGCCGATTTCAGCACGCTCTCCGGCGATGAGGTCGATCCGGTCTACGGGCCGCGGCCCGGTGACGCGTACGAGGGATTCGAGCGCATCGGATGGCCGGGTGAGTACCCGTACACCCGCGGCCTGCACGCCACCGGCTACCGGGGGCGGACCTGGACGATCCGGCAGTTCGCCGGGTTCGGGAACGCCGAGCAGACCAACGAGCGCTACAAGATGATCCTGGCCGCCGGCGGCGGCGGGCTCTCCGTCGCCTTCGACATGCCGACGCTCATGGGGCGCGACTCCGACGACCCGCGCTCGCTGGGAGAGGTGGGCCACTGCGGGGTGGCCATCGACTCCGCCGCCGACATGGAGGTCCTCTTCAAGGACATCCCGCTCGGCGACGTCACCACCTCGATGACCATCTCGGGCCCCGCCGTGCCCGCCTTCTGCATGTACCTGGTCGCCGCCGAGCGGCAGGGCGTGGACCCGGGCCTGCTCAACGGCACGCTCCAGACGGACATCTTCAAGGAGTACATCGCCCAGAAGGAGTGGCTCTTCGAACCCGAGCCGCACCTGCGCCTCATCGGCGACCTCATGGAGTACTGCGCCAAGGGCATCCCTGCCTACAAGCCGCTGTCCGTCTCCGGCTACCACATCCGCGAGGCCGGGGCGACGGCCGCGCAGGAGCTGGCCTACACCCTGGCCGACGGGTTCGGGTACGTGGAGCTCGGCCTGTCGCGCGGCATGGACGTGGACCACTTCGCGCCCGGCCTGTCCTTCTTCTTCGACGCGCACCTCGACTTCTTCGAGGAGATCGCCAAGTTCCGCGCCGCCCGCCGGATCTGGGCGCGCTGGATGAAGGAGGTCTACGGGGCCAAGAGCGAGAAGTCGATGTGGCTGCGCTTCCACACGCAGACCGCCGGCGTCTCCCTCACCGCCCAGCAGCCGTACAACAACGTGGTGCGCACGGCCGTCGAGGCCCTCGCGGCCGTCCTCGGCGGCACGAACTCCCTGCACACCAACGCCCTCGACGAGACCCTCGCGCTGCCCAGCGAGCAGGCCGCCGAGATCGCCCTGCGTACCCAGCAGGTGCTGATGGAGGAGACCGGCGTCGCCAACGTGGCCGACCCGCTGGGCGGTTCCTGGTTCGTCGAGCAGCTCACCGACCGCATCGAGGCGGACGCCGAGAAGATCTTCGACCAGATCAAGGAGCGCGGGCTGCGGGCCCACCCGGACGGACGGCACCCGATCGGGCCGATCACCTCGGGCATCCTGCGCGGCATCGAGGACGGCTGGTTCACCGGGGAGATCGCCGAGTCGGCCTTCCAGTACCAGCGCTCCCTGGAGAAGGGCGACAAGCGGGTCGTCGGCGTCAACGTCCACCACGGCTCGGTCACCGGGGACCTGGAGATCCTGCGGGTCAGCCACGAGGTCGAGACCGTCCAGGTGCGGGAGCTCGCGGCCCGCAAGGCCCGGCGCGACGACGCCAGGGTCACCGCGTCCCTGAAGGCCATGCTGGACGCCGCCCGCGACGGGTCGAACATGATCCCGGCCATGCTGGAGGCGGTGCGGGCCGAGGCCACGCTGGGCGAGATCTGCAACGCCCTGCGCGACGAGTGGGGCACCTACACCGAGCCGCCGGGCTTCTAGGCCGTCTCCCTCCGAGTCACGCGGCCGGCCGGGACGCCCGAAGGGGGCGGACCGGCCGGCCGTCGCGCTGTCCGCTCAAGCCTGGGCCGGGCCCCGGAGGCCGTGCATGAGCAGGGCCGTGAAGGTCGCCACCCACAGCTCGTCCACCGGCTCGGAGCTCACCAGCGCGCGGTGCACCACGGTGCCCGCGATCACGTCGAAGATCAGGTCGGTGGTGCGGTCGGCGAGGTCCGCGTCCTCCTCGTGCGGGAGCTCCCCGCGGGCCTGGGCCCGTTCGCGACCCAGTACGACGAGACGTTTCTGCCGGTCCACGATGGCCGACCGGATCCGGTCGCGCAGGGCCTCGTCCCGGGTGGACTCGGCCACCACCGCCATCAGGGCCGTACGGGCCTCCGGCCGCCGCAGCAGCTCCGCGAACCGCAGCACCACGTACTCGACGTCGGCTTCGAGGGAGCCGCGGTCGGGCAGCTCCAGCGAGTCGAACAGCTCCGCGACCGCGTCCACGACCAGCTCGTTCTTGCCCGCCCAGCGCCGGTAGAGGGTGGTCTTGGCGACCCCGGCACGGGCCGAGACGTCGCCCATCGTCAGCTTCGACCAGCCCAGCTCCACCAGCGCGTCCCGGGTGGCCGCGAGGATCGCGGCGTCCGCGGCGGCGCTGCGGGGGCGGCCGGTACGGCCGGGGCTGGGGTTGCGCATGGCCGAGACCATACCCGCCGGTAGCCGAGAGGGCCGCTGTGGTTCAGATCACGGGCGCGGCGGGGCCGGGAGGAGTTACGCTACGACTCGTAGCGTAAGAGCGACAACCACGCGAAGAGCTACTGGCGCCAGGTGGGGACCCGGCGCCGACCAGCACCACGGTCGCGGATCAGGTCAATTCCCGCGATCTTTTTCGTCGGCGCGCGCACTCGGGGGAGGATGTACGCATGCAGCCCAGAAACATGTCCATGAGCGGCGTCGTCGACCTCGCCGCGGTGAAGGCGGCCGGCGAAGCCAAGGCCAAGGCCGAGCAGGCCCGCGCCGAATCGGCGCGGCAGGCCGCGCAGGGCGGCGGGGCGGCTCCGGCCGCCGGCGCCGTACCGCCCTCCGCCCTCGTCATCGACGTAGACGAGGCCGGGTTCGAACGCGATGTGCTCCAGCTCTCCGCCGAGGTCCCGGTCGTCCTGGACTTCTGGGCCGAGTGGTGCGAGCCGTGCAAGCAGCTCAGCCCGCTCCTGGAGCGCCTGATCACCGAGGCGAACGGCCGCCTCGTGCTCGCCAAGGTCGACGTCGACGCCAACCAGATGCTGATGCAGCAGTTCCAGATCCAGGGCATCCCGGCCGTCTTCGCCGTGGTCGCCGGTCAGGTGCTGCCGCTGTTCCAGGGGGTCGCCCCCGAGCAGCAGATCCGGGAGACCCTCGCCCAGCTGGTCCAGGTCGCCGAGGAGCGGTTCGGGATCATCGGCATCGAGGTGGACCCGAACGCGGAAGGGGCCGCTCCGGCCCCGGCCGGCGACGAGATCCCGGCCGGCCCGCACGACGCCCTGCTGGAGGCGGCCGTCGTCGCGCTCGACGCGGGCGACCTGGCCGGCGCGGTGCAGGCGTACAAGAACGTCCTGTCCGACGACCCGGGCAACACCGAGGCCAAGCTGGGCCTGGCCCAGGCGGAACTCCTCGTCCGCGTCAGGGACATGAACCCCCAGGCGGTGCGCACCGCGGCCGCCGAGAACCCGCGCGATCCGGCGGCGCAGATCGCCGCGGCCGACCTGGACCTGGTCGGCGGGCACGTGGAGGACGCCTTCGGGCGCCTGGTGGACACCGTGCGGGTGACGTTCGGTGAGGACCGGGACGCCGTACGGCTGCGCCTGCTGGAGCTGTTCGAGGTCATCGGCGGGGACGACCCGCGGGTCTCGGCGGCGCGTACGGCGCTTGCGCGGGTGCTCTTCTGAGGCCTCGGCGGCCCTGCGCGATTTGTTGACACGTAGATAAACAGCGGCCGCACTTTGCCAAAACTTGGTAAATGCGGCCGCTGTTACTCCGAGTAAGTCGAACCCCGTGAACTGTCCGGTGTGTTCACTCTTCCCCCGATCTGTCGTGGCCCTTGGTGACACCCTGTGTGGCCGTCCGACGACAGCGGGCCTTGCTCCGGTTATCTGGCCGTTACCCGCCAGTAACGAACCCCCTTGTGCCCCGGCCGGGAATGGACCACGATCGGCGACGCTCGGTCCTTCCCGCAGAGCCGCTCATCCGGAGCCGCGGTGAAGGGTCCCCACCGAGCCGGCCTGTGGCAGTGGCACCGGCCGTGGGACAGGGGGGTCTCTGCCGCACCGGCGGGGCCTGTCCTCCAGGTTGCGCGAACGCGTGGCCCAGTGGTTGTCGCTCGGGGGTGATCGCCGGTGTATCGGACGTGGCACAGCCGCGGCCCGGCCGCCTGCGCTCCTTCCCGAGGACGTAGCACTTCTCCCATCCCAGGACGGGCACGGCCCGGACCGGAGATGTACGTCCGAGAAGGAGGAACGAAATGAGTTCTCAGGTTCGTGGCGGGACCAGATGGAAGCGCTTCGCGCTCGTCATGGTGCCGAGCATCGCGGCCACCGCCGCGGTTGGTGTGGGTCTGGCGCAGGGTGCCCTCGCGGCGTCCTTCAGCGTCTCCGGCCAGGACTTCAAGGTCTCGGCCGACAAGCTCGACGGTGACAACCTCATCCAGTACGGCGGTATCGCCGAGGGTCACGACCTCAAGGGCAACGCGCAGCACCACCCGGTCACCATCTCCGGGTTCAGCCACGCCGAGATCACCAACATGTGCCAGTCACTGGTGACCCCGACGCCGCTGGGCAACATCACGCTGCAGCTGCGCACCGGCCACAAGGGCAAGCCGGCCGTCGCCGACAACATCTACCTGGATGTTGCGGAGCTCGACACCGACGCCGAGTTCAAGAACCTGGACATCGGTGTCGCGGTCGGTGACCCGAGCCACAAGACCAAGCCGCAGGCCGGTACGGTCGCCAGCCCCTACGCGTTCTCGCAGCGCGCGGACAAGGCGATCCTGACCAACGTCCGGCAGAAGGCGTGGGCGACCACGGCGGGCACGTTCAAGCTGCCCGACCTGAAGCTGCGCCTGCTCGGTGGCGACCAGCCGTGCTACCAGGACGAGAAGTAATCCGTCCCGGAGAGTGACCGGACGGGTGGCCGGCGGCGAGAGCCGGCGGCCGCCCGTCCGGGGCTCCACAGAGTTTTCCGTACCACCGTTTCCAGGGAGCTGTTGTCCATGAACCCCCAGGCCCCGGTTTATGTTCGCCGCGAAGACGACGCCTGGCTCACCGTGGTGTACTACCACTTCCACGCCTGGAGCGGTCGCCGTCCTTTCTGGGCCGGGCTGTTCACGCTCCTCGGTGGCTTCCCGATCGCCTACTTCCCGTACGCGGACCTCCGGCTGGGCAACGTCAGCCTGGCGATGGCCACCACCGGCGGTGCCGGTGCGCTGATCATCGGCGTCCTGCTGATCACGCTGGGCCTGGCCCTCTGGTTCCAGCAGGCCATCCGCGTCTTCGCGGGTGTCGCCGCGATCCTGCTGGCCCTGGTCTCGCTCCCGGTGTCCAACCTCGGCGGCTTCTTCATGGGCTTCAGCCTCTCCATGATCGGCGGCGCCCTCGCCCTCGCCTGGGTCCCCGGACAGCCGGTGGACGAGTCCCAGCAGCAGGAGGAGCAGCGGCCGGCCGCCGTGGACATGAGCAAGGCGCAGGCGACGGCCGATCCCCAGGGCTTCCACGGCCCCGAGGGTCTCCACGGCCCCCAGGGCTTCCCGGGACAGCGCGCAACGGAAACACCGGCACACGCGAGCGACACGACTGCCCATGCCGATGGCGGGAGGAACAGTGCGGGGTGACGAGACGCAGCGGGGCGTGGCCCCAGGCGCAGAGTCCCGCGAGATCAAGGGGCCGCGGCACGCGGCGCCCAGGAAATCGCTGCTGAACAAGCTCCAGATACCCGTCGGCAAGACGATGGCGCTGGCGGCCATGCCGACGGCCGTGCTCGTCGGCATGGGCATGGCGCCCAAGCTGGCCGTGGCCGACGACAAGGAGATCCCCTTCGCGCCGGGGCCGTGCGTGACGCGGTCCGACGAGCCCGAGGAATCGGAGTCGGCGTCCCCGTCGCCTTCGAAGTCGCCTTCGCCGAGTGCGTCGCCCAGTGCGTCCCCCTCGCCGTCCGCGTCCTCGTCCGCGGCGGTCAAGCCGAAGCCGAGCGGCTCGCCGTCCCCGACGGCGACCAAGCCGGCGGACGCGGCTCCGGCCGGTGCCACGGCGACGCCCGCGCCGACGCCGACCAAGAGCACCAACCCGCTGGACCCGCTGGGTGTCGGCGACGCGCTCAAGAAGCTCCTGGGCCCCAAGGACGGGCAGCAGCCGGCCGCCCCGACGTCGGCGCCGCCCACGACGCCGGCCCCCGAGCCCGAGGCCCCCAAGCCCGAGGCCCCGGCGCCCGACCCGGCGGCGGACGCCATCCGGGAGGCGGCGAAGAAGGCCGGAGCCGAGGTCAAGGAGCTGTCCGACGAGGTCAAGGACACCGCCACGACCCCGAAGGACGAGACGGGCGGCTCCGACGAGGACGGGACCACCGAGGACGAGGCCACTGCGGAGGCGACGAAGGACGCGGACGGGAAGGAACCCTTCCCCTGCCCGACCTACGACGCCCAGGCCCTGGCCGACGCCGAACTGGAGCCGGGCATCCCGCTCCTGCCGGACGAGCCCTGGTACCTCGACAGCTCGCTGCTGACCCTCTACGGCCTGGACTACGCGGGCATCGTCGAGGTGAAGACGGCCGGCGGCAAGACCAAGAAGGTCCTGAAGTTCACCGCGGACTCGCTGGACATCAAGGACCTCTACCAGACGGTCGGCAAGGGCGGGAACGTCGCCCACCTGAAGTCCCGTCCGGGCTCCACCTCCAAGATCCGCGGCGGCACGGTGACGATGTACACCGAGAGCCTCAAGGGCAACCTCTTCGGCATCATCCCCGTCGAGTTCACCCCGAACAGCCCGCCGCCGCTGAACGTCCCCTTCGCGTTCTTCACGGACGTCCAGGTGATCCAGGCCGGCCAGTTCGGCGGCACGCTCACGGTCCCGGGCCTGAAGAACTACATCGGCCCGCCGGAGTAGGCGCGTACGCAGGGCAGAACGCCGAGGGCGGCACCCCGATCCGTTCGGGGTGCCGCCCTCGGCCTCTGTGCGGCAGAGTCCTGCGGTGGTGGAGCGGTGGCGCGGGTCAGTCGCGCGCGCCGCCGCCCAGGTGGTGCACGCGGACCATGTTGGTGGTGCCGGGGACGCCGGGGGGCGAGCCGGCCGTGATGACCATGGTGTCGCCCTCGTTGTAGCGGCCCAGCTTGAGCAGCTCGCCGTCCACGAGGTCGACCATCGCGTCCGTGTTGTTCACGTGCGCGACCACGTACGACTCGACGCCCCAGCTCAGCGTGAGCTGGTTGCGGGTGTTGACGTCGGTGGTGAAGGCCAGGATCGGCTGCGTGGCGCGGTAGCGCGACAGGCGGCGGGCCGTGTCACCGGACTGGGTGAAGGCGATGAGCGCCTTGCCGTCGAGGAAGTCCGCGATCTCGCAGGCCGCGCGGGCCACGGAGCCGCCCTGGGTACGGGGCTTCTTGCCCGGGACCAGCGGCTGGAGGCCCTTGGAGAGGAGCTCCTCCTCGGCCGCCGTGACGATCTTCGACATCGTCTTGACGGTCTCGATCGGGTAGGCGCCGACCGAGGACTCGGCCGACAGCATGACCGCGTCCGCGCCGTCGAGGATGGCGTTGGCGACGTCGGACGCCTCCGCGCGGGTCGGGCGGGAGTTGGTGATCATCGACTCCATCATCTGGGTCGCGACGATCACCGGCTTGGCGTTGCGGCGGCACATCTCGATGAGCCGCTTCTGGACCATCGGGACCTTCTCGAGCGGGTACTCGACGGCCAGGTCGCCACGGGCCACCATGACCGCGTCGAAGGCGTCGACCACGGCCGCCATGTTCTCGACGGCCTGCGGCTTCTCCACCTTGGCGATGACGGGGACCCGGCGGCCCTCCTCGTCCATGACCTTGTGGACGTCCTTGACGTCGTTGGCGTCGCGGACGAAGGACAGGGCGACCATGTCGCAGCCCATCCGCAGGGCGAAGCGGAGGTCGTCGACGTCCTTCTCCGACAGGGCGGGGACGTTGACGGCGGCACCCGGCAGGTTGATGCCCTTGTGGTCCGAGATGACACCGCCCTCGATGACGATGGTCTTGACCCGCGGGCCCTCGACCCCGGTCACCCGGAGCTCGACGTTGCCGTCGTTGATCAGGACCTGGTCGCCCTTGGCGACGTCACCCGGCAGGCCCTTGTAGGTGGTGCCGCAGATGGACTTGTCGCCCGGGACGTCCTCGGTGGTGATGGTGAACTCGTCACCGCGCACCAGCTCGACGGGACCCTCGGCGAAGGTCTCCAGACGGATCTTCGGGCCCTGGAGGTCGGCGAGGACGCCGACGGCGCGCCCGGTGTCCTCGGAGACCTTCCGGACGCGGTCGTACCGCTCCTGGTGTTCTGCCTGGGATCCGTGGCTGAAGTTGAATCGGGCCACGTTCATGCCTGCCTCGATGAGCGCTTTCAGCTGCTCATACGAGTCGACGGCGGGGCCCAGCGTGCAGACGATTTTGGAACGGCGCATGGAGCGGATCCTATCGGTTTGTTTCGTAGCGGAATATTCCGTCTGGCGGAAAGTCCAAGTGACTAACGAGTAACGAGCTCATACGCCTGGGTGGCGATCTCCAGTTCCTCATCCGTCGGGACCACAGCCACGGCCACCCGCGCATAGTCCGCCGAGACCAGCCGCGGCTCCGGCGAGCGCACCGTGTTGGCCTCCAGGTCCAGCGCCAGGCCCAGCTCGGCGAGGCCGTCCACGGCAGCTTCCCGGACCTGGTGGGCGTTCTCGCCGACCCCGGCCGTGAACGCCACCGCGTCCACCCGGCCGAGCACCGCCGAGTAGGCGCCGATGTACTTCTTCAGACGGTGGACGTACGCCGCGAAGGCGACGGCCGCCGCCTCGTCGCCCTCGCCGGCCCGCCGCAGCACCTCACGCATGTCGTTGTCGCCGCACATGCCCAGCAGACCGCTCTTCTTGTTCAGGAGCGAATCGATCTCATCCACCGAGAGGCCCCCCACCCGGGCCAGGTGGAAGATGACCGCAGGATCCAGGTCGCCCGACCGGGTGCCCATGACCAGGCCCTCCAGCGGGGTCAGGCCCATGGACGTCTCCACGCACACCCCGCCCCGGACGGCCGAGGCCGAGGCCCCGTTGCCCAGGTGCAGCACGATCACGTTCACGTCCTCCACCGGCCGGCCGAGCAGCCCGGCCGTCGCCCGCGAGACGTAGGCGTGGGAGGTCCCGTGGAAGCCGTACCGCCGGATGGAGTACTTGTCCGCAGTAGCGGCGTCGATCGCGTACCGCGCGACGTACTCCGGCATCGTGGAGTGGAAGGCCGTGTCGAAGACGGCGATCTGCGGGATGTCCGGGCGCAGCCCGCGCGCCACCTCGATGCCCGTCACGTTCGCCGGGTTGTGCAGCGGGGCGAGGGGAATCAGGTTCCGGATCTCGGCCAGCACCGCGTCGTCGATCACGGTCGGCTGCGTGAACTTCGTCCCGCCGTGCACCACGCGGTGCCCCACGGCGGCCAGTTCGGGGGAGTCCAGGCCCAGCCCGTCGGCGGCCAGCTCCGCCGCCACGGCCTTGAGCGCCGCCCCGTGGTCGGCGATCGGGCCCACCTGCTCGCGCTTGCCGCCCGCGGCGCCCGGCCCGGTGAGCGGTTCGTGGACGAGCCGGGAGGTCTCCTCGCCGATGCGCTCCACCAGGCCGACGGCCAGCCGGGAGCGGTCCGCCATGTCGAGGAGCTGGTACTTGACCGACGAGGAGCCGGAGTTGAGGACGAGTACGCGTGATGCGGTCACGGTTGCGGGTCTTTCCTTCGGGTGCGGTGGGTGGATTACCGGGCGGTCTGCGGCAGCGGCTGCGACTGCGCCTGGATCGCGGTGATGGCCACGGTGGTGACGATGTCCTGCACCAGCGCGCCGCGCGAGAGGTCGTTGACGGGCTTCCGCAGGCCCTGGAGCACCGGGCCGACCGCCACGGCGCCCGCCGAACGCTGCACGGCCTTGTACGTGTTGTTGCCGGTGTTGAGGTCCGGGAAGATCAGCACGCTCGCGCGGCCGGCAACCTCGGACCCGGGCAGCTTCGTCGCCGCGACCGAGGGCTCCACGGCCGCGTCGTACTGGATCGGCCCCTCGACGGCCAAGTCGGGGCGCTGGTCGCGGACGATCTCGGTGGCCTTGCGGACCTTGTCCACGTCCGCGCCGCTGCCCGAGGTGCCGGTCGAGTACGAGAGCATCGCGATCCGCGGCTCGACCCCGAAGGCGGCGGCGGTGGCGGCCGACTGGACGGCGATGTCGGCGAGCTGCTCGGCGTCGGGGTCCGGGTTGACGGCGCAGTCGCCGTAGACGAGGACCCGGTCGGCCAGGCACATGAAGAAGACCGAGGAGACGATGGAGGCCTCCGGCTTGGTCTTGATGATCTCGAAGGCGGGGCGGATGGTCGCGGCGGTGGAGTGCACGGAGCCCGAGACCATGCCGTCGGCCAGACCCTCCTGGACCATCAGGGTGCCGAAGTAGTTGACGTCGGTGACCACGTCGTTGGCCAGCTCGACGGTCATGCCCTTGTGGGCGCGGGCCGTGGCGTAGTACTCGGCGAACCGTTCCCGCAGGGGCGAGGTCGCCGGGTCGATGAGCTGGGCGCCCGAGATGTCGATCCCGAGGTCGGCCGCCTTCTTCAGGATGGCAGGCTCCTGGCCCAGCAGGGTCAGGTCGCACACGCCCCGCCGCAGCACCACGTCCGCGGCGCGCAGCACGCGCTCCTCGGTGCCCTCGGGCAGCACGACGCGGCGCCGCTCGGAGCGGGCCCGCTCCAGCAGCTCGTGCTCGAACATCATCGGGGTGACGCGCTCGGAGCGGGCCACCGACAGCAGGTCGCGCAGCTCGGTGGTGTTCACGTGCCGTTCGAAGAGGCCCAGCGCGGTCTCCAGCTTGCGCGGGGTCGCGGAGTTCAACCGGCTCTGCAGCGCGAAGAGTTCGGCGGCCGTCGGGAAGCTGTTGCCGGCCACCGACACCACGGGCGTGCCCGGTGCCAGCTTCGAGGCCAGCGTGAGGATGTCCGGACCCGGGCGCTCGTTCAGGGTGAGCAGCACGCCGGCGATCGGCGGGGTGCCCGAGGTGTGCGCGGCCAGGGCGCCGATGACCAGGTCGGAGCGGTCCCCGGGGGTGACGACCAGGCAGCCGGGGGTCAGCGCATTGAGGAAGTTCGGCAGCATGGCACCGCCGAAGACGAAGTCCAGGGCGTCGCGGGCCAGCCCGGCGTCGTCGCCGAGGAGCACCTCGCCGCCGAGCGCCCGGGTGATCTGGGCGACGGTCGGGGCGGAGAGCGACTTGTCGTCCGGCAGGACGTAGCAGGGCACGGGGAGGCGGGCGGCCAGCCGCTCGGCTATGACGTCGCGGTCCTCGGCGGCCACCCGGTTGACGACCATCGCGACCACGTGGCAGCCCAGGCTCTCGTACGCGCGGTAGGCGTTGCGGGCCTCGGCGCGCACGGCCTCGGCGGGGTGCTTGACGCCGCCCACGACGGGGACGACGACCGCGCCCAGCTCGTTGGCGAGGCGGGCGTTGAGCGCGAGCTCGTCGGGCAGGTTGGTGTCGGCGTAGTCCGTGCCGAGGACCAGCATGACCTCGTACTCGCGCGCCACCCGGTGGAAGCGGTCGACCAGCCGGGAGACCAGCTCGTCGGTGCCCTTCTCCGCGAGGATCGCCGAGGCCTCGTGGTACTCCATGCCGTAGGCCGTGGCGGCGTCCTGGTCGATCCGGTAGCGGGCCTTGAGGAGGTCGAAGAGCCGGTCGGGGCCGTCGTGGAGCAACGGGCGGTAGACGCCGACCCGGCCCGTCTGCCGGGTCAGGAGCTCCATGATCCCCAGTTCGACGACCTGGCGGCCGTCCCCCCGCTCGATGCCGGTCACGTACACGCTGCGCGTCACGCGTGCTCTCCGTCCATGCTGTGAATGTCCATTTAGTGTGGCTTGACCTCTTGACAATACCTCTGCCGATGGATAGGACGCCCGCCGGGAAAAGGGCCTGGCCGGAAGGGTCGAAAGGCCCGGCGGGCGGAGCGGTACGGGACGCGCGGCACCCCGGGCCCGTGGAACAATCGGACAGGCTTACCCATTACGCCCTTCTTCACATGTACGGCAGGAGACACAGCACGATGCGTATCGGAGTTCTCACCGCGGGCGGCGACTGTCCGGGCCTCAACGCTGTCATCCGGTCGGTCGTACACCGCGCCCTGGTCGGGCACGGGGACGAGGTCATCGGCTTCGAGGACGGTTTCAAGGGCCTCCTCGACGGCAACTACCGCCCGCTCGACATCAATGCCGTCAGCGGCATCCTGGCCCGCGGCGGCACGATCCTCGGCTCGGCCCGCATGGAGCGCGCCCGGCTGCACGAGGCCGCCGAGAACGCCCAGGAGCTGGCCCGGCGCTACGGCATCGACGCCCTCATCCCGATCGGCGGCGAGGGCACCCTGACCGCCGCGCGGATGCTGTCGGACGCCGGGATGCCCGTCGTCGGCGTGCCGAAGACCATCGACAACGACATCTCCTCCACCGACCGCACCTTCGGCTTCGACACCGCCGTCATGGTGGCCACCGAGGCCATCGACCGTCTGAAGACCACCGCCGAATCGCACCAGCGCGTCATGGTCGTCGAGGTCATGGGCCGCCACGCGGGCTGGATCGCCCTGGAGTCCGGCATGGCCGGCGGCGCCCACGGGATCTGCCTCCCCGAGCGCCCCTTCGAGGTGGACGCCCTGGTGAAAATGGTGGAGGAACGGTTCGCCCGCGGGAAGAAGTTCGCCGTCGTCTGCATCGCGGAGGGTGCGCACCCGGCCGAGGGCTCCATGCCGTACGAGAAGGGCGCCATCGACCAGTACGGCCACGAGCGCTTCGCCGGCATCGGCAACCGCCTGGCCGTCGAGCTGGAGCGGCGCCTGGGCAAGGAGGCCCGCCCGGTCATCCTCGGCCACGTCCAGCGCGGCGGCACCCCCACCGCCTACGACCGGGTCCTCGCGACCCGCTTCGGCTGGCACGCCGTCGAGGCCGTCCACCGCGGTGCCTTCGGCAACATGACCGCCCTGCGCGGCACGGACATCGTGATGGCCCCGCTGGCCTCGGCGGTCACCGAGCTGAAGACGGTCCCCGAGGACCGCATGTACGAGGCCGAGTCCGTCTTCTAGCCGGTCTCCGGGCGCGGGACCTCCGCCCCCGATCCGCCCGCCGAACGGCCCCGTTCCCGTCCCTCTCCGGGACGGGCCGGGGCCGTTGCGACAGGTGTCCGGTCCGCCCGGATGTGTCCTATGCCGCACCGCCGGCGAGGCTCCAGAACCGGTCCACGATCTCGGCGAGGTACTCCCGCCCCGCGTCCCCGCTCCCGGCGTCGCCCCCGCTGCCCCAGCTGAGCGTCGCCACCATCCGCGACTGGTACTCCCCGTGCAGCCGCTCCAGCACCCGCTCCAGATGGGCCTTGGGGATCGGCAGCATCTTGGCCAGCGGCTTGACGTACGCCTGCCAGCGCGTGGTGACCGCACTGCGCAGCAGGTCGGCCAGCTCCTCGTGCTTGCCGGTGGCCGTCACGAACTGGGCCAGCGACAGTCCGAGGACCGTCGCCAGGGCGGCGGACTGGCGCTCGTTGCCCTTCCAGCGGCCGGTGTCCTCCATCTTCTGGTAGGCGCTCGCCTCCAGGCCGAGCCGCCGGGACAGCTCCTCGACGGCCAGCCCCCTGGCCATCCGGTGCTCCCGCAGGGTGACCGGCTCGGCGAGCAGCTCCCCGGGGGAACACCACAGGACGCCGGCGAGCGCCGTGAGCTCGGCCGAGGAGGGCGATATCTCGCCGCGTTCCCAGGCCATCACGGTCTCGGGCGTGACGATCAGTCCGTACTGGGCGCGCAGGCCATAGGCGACATGACCGGGAGCCATGCCCAGGGCCGCGCGGAGACGACGCGCGGCGGGGGCATTGAAAGGTGGGCTGGAGTGCACACGGCACACCGTAGGAGTGGCTGGGCATCGGCGACTACAGACCAATCAAACAAGCCCATAACTCGTAGGAACATCCTAGGCAGTTATGGCATTTCGCCGGTTTTCCCGGCGACCGTCCGGTAATCGGTGCACGGAAGATCCACTACCCCGTACGGTTCCAGCCGCCGCCGGTCGGCGCAAGACCCCTCACAGCTCTCACACATTGCCTTGACGCCGGCAACAAGGAATCCGGCCGTCCGGTGCTCCTCCAGGATGCCGAGGAGCACCTCGCGTCGCGGCCCCTACGGCCTGAACCAGACCGTCGCCAGTGGCGGGAGCGTCAGGCGCAGGCTCGCCGGGCGGCCCTGCGCGGGGACCGGCTCGGGCCGCACCGGCTGCAGATGACGCACACCGCTGCCGCCGTACTGCTCCTGGTCGGTGTTGAGGACCTCCCGCCACAGCGGGACCTCCTCCGGCACCCCGATCCGGTACCCGTGCCGCACGACCGGCGAGAAGTTCGACACGCACAGCAGCTGCGAGCCGTCCTGGGCGTACCGCAGGAAGGCGAACACGTTGTCCTCGGAGGCGTCCGCCTCCACCCAGGAGAAGCCCTCCGGCACCGTGTCCCGCTCCCACAGGGCGGGCGCCGCCGTGTACGTGCGGTTCAGATCGCGTACGAGACCGCGCACGCCCCGGTGGTCACCGGCCGCCGGGTAGGAGTCGTCCAGCAGCCACCAGTCCGGCCCGTACACCTCCGACCACTCCGACCCCTGGGCGAACTCCTGCCCCATGAAGAGCAGCTGCTTGCCGGGGTGGGCCCACATGAAGCCCAGGTACGCCCGGTGCGCGGCCCGCTGCTGCCACCAGTCCTCCCCGGGCATCTTCGACACCAGCGAACCCTTGCCGTGCACCACCTCGTCGTGCGAGATCGGCAGGACGTAGTTCTCGCTGAAGGCGTAGATCATCCCGAAGGTCATGTCGTGGTGGTGGTACTTGCGGTGCACCGACTCCTTCGACATGTAGCGCAGCGTGTCGTGCATCCAGCCCATGTTCCACTTCAGGCCGAAGCCCAGCCCGCCCCCGTCCGTCGGCCGCGTCACGCCCTCCCACGCCGTGGACTCCTCCGCGATCGTCACCACGCCCGGGCAGCGCCGGTAGACGGTCGCGTTCATCTCCTGGAGCAGCGCCACCGCGTCCAGGTTCTCCCGCCCGCCGTGCTCGTTGGGCGTCCACTGGCCCTCGCCCCGCGAGTAGTCGAGGTAGAGCATCGAGGCGACCGCGTCCACGCGCAGCCCGTCCACGTGGAACTCCTCGCACCAGTACACGGCGTTCGCCACGAGGAAGTTGCGGACCTCCTTGCGGCCGTAGTCGAACTCCAGCGTCCCCCAGTCCGGGTGCGCGGCCCGCCGCGGGTCCTGGTGCTCGTACAGCGGCCGGCCGTCGAACTCGGCCAGCGCCCAGTCGTCGCGCGGGAAGTGCGCGGGCACCCAGTCGACGATCACCCCGATCCCGGCCCGGTGCAGCGCGTCCACCAGGAGGCGGAAGTCGTCCGGGCCGCCCATCCGCGAGGTCGGCGCGTAGAAGCCGGTGACCTGGTAGCCCCAGGAGCCGCCGAAGGGGTGCTCGGCGACCGGCATCAGCTCCACGTGCGTGAAGCCGAGCTCCTTCACGTACCCCGGCAGCTGTTCGGCCAGCTGCCGGTACGAGAGCCCGGGCCGCCAGGACGCCAGGTGCAGCTCGTACACGGAGAAGGGGGCCTGGTGCGCGGCCCGCGCCCCGCGGTTCGCCATCCACTCCGCGTCCCCCCACGCGTACGCCGAGGCGGTCACCCGCGAGGCGTTGGCCGGGGGCACCTCGGCGGCGCGGGCCATCGGGTCCGCGCGCAGGGTGTGGCTGCCGTCGGGGCGGGTGATGTCGTACTTGTACAGCGCCCCGGCGCCCACTCCGGGCAGGAACAGCTCCCACACGCCGCTGGCACCGAGCGAGCGCATCGGGTAGGCGACGGAGTCCCAGTACGAGAAGTCCCCGGTGACGCGCACCCCCTGGGCGTTCGGCGCCCACACCGTGAACCGGGTCCCGGCCACGCCCTGGTGCTCCATCGGCTCGGCGCCGAGCGCCTTCCACAGCTGCTCGTGGCGGCCCTCGCCGATCAGGTGCAGGTCCAGCTCGCCGAGCGCGGGCAGGAACCCGTACGGGTCGTGGACCTCGATCTCGTCGCTGTCGTAGGTGACCAGCAGCCGGTAGTCCGGCACCGCGGTCAGCGGCAGCAGCCCGGAGAACAGCCCGTCCCCGTCGTCGAAGAGCTCGGCCCGCAGCCCCTTGGCCACCACGGTGACCGCCTTGGCGTACGGGCGCAGTACGCGGAAGGCAACCCCGCCGCGCACGGTGCGGGCGCCCAGTACCCCGTGCGGGTCGTGGTGGCGGCCCTCCAGCAGGCGGGCCCGTTCCTCCGCGCCGAGCGCGGGCGCCGGCCGGACCCCGTGCGGAGGGGCGGCGCGGCGGGCCCGGGGCGTGCGCCCCGCCCGTGTCGCCGGCTTGGCGGACGCCGGGACGGCTCCGGTTTCGTCGCTGACGGTCGGTGACGGCTGTCGTGCGGCGCTCACGCGAGCGGCCTCCTCGGGGGCTTCTGACGGGGTTGGGGGTGCGGGGCGATGGAGCCGGGGGCGGGCGGGGTCGGCGGCACCCGGTGGGCGGGCCGCTGGGGTTCCGAGAGCCGCCGGATCGCGGCCATCGGGACGTGCAGCCAGTCGGGGCGGTGCCGGGACTCGTAGCGGGCCTCGTACACCGCCTTGTCGGTCTCGTACGCGCGCAGCAGCACGGGATCCTCGCGGGGGTCGCGGCCCGTGGTGCGGGCGTAGCCCTCGCAGAAGGCGGCCCGGCAGTCGTCGGCCCAGGCGGGGGCGAACGGCCGGTGCGAGCGTGCGGCGTAGTCGAAGGAGCGCAGTATCCCGGCGATGTCGCGCACGGCCGGTTCGGGGCGGCGCCGGTCGGCCAGCGGCCGGGCCGGCTCACCCTCGAAGTCGATCAACGACCATGAGCCGTCGAGGGTGCGCAGGGTCTGGCCCAGATGGAGGTCGCCGTGGATCCGCTGGGCCGGCACCCCGGCTCCGCGGGAGGCGGCCAGCGCGTCGAAGGCCCCCCGCAGCCCCGCCTCGTAGGGCCGCAGCGCGGCGACCTCCCGGGCGGTGGCGGCGAGCCGGGCCGTCATCCCGGCGGCGAGCCGGGCGGTCTGCTCCGGGCCGAGCGCGACGGTGGGCAGGGCCGCGGCGAGCGCGCTGTGCACCTCGGCGGTGGCCCGGCCCAGCGCGTGCGCCTCGGCGGTGAAGTCCTCTCCGGCGCCGAGCCGGCGCAGCGCGAGCTGCCAGCCGTCGTCGGAGCCGCGCAGGTACGGCTGGAGCACGCCCAGGGTCAGCGGCTCGCTCCTCCCCCGGCTACCGCCGGGGGGATCCCCAGGCAGCTCGGCCTCGTACCAGGCGACGGGAGCCGGGACGCGGGTGCAGCCGGCCGCGGCCAGCGCCCTGGGCAGCTCCAGGTCCGGATTGACCCCGGGGCCGACCCGCCGGAACACCTTGAGGATGTACGAATCCCCGTAGATCAGCGAGGAGTTGGTCTGTTCGCCGGACAGCGGGCGCGGGGCGAGCCCGGCCGGGACCGGCGCGTCCGGGTCCCGTTCGAAGCGCAGCGGGCCGAGCGCCCCGGGGGAGCGCAACCGTTCCAGCAGCATCGCCGCGAGCCGGGGATCGCCCAGGCCCTCGTACACCGCCCGGCCCGCGTACGGGCCCTCCTCCGCGTGCCCGATCAAGGTGTGGGCGAGCGCGGGGGGCAGGGACGGGCGGATGCCCAGCAGGAGTTGGTAGCAGTCCCCGTCCACGTCGAGGAGCAGGTGCAGCAGCCCGGGGACGGACCCCGGCGGCAGCAGTTCGGCCGCCGAGACGGTGCTCAGCGTGCCGATGGCCCGGCCCTTGCCCGCGAACCAGCGCTGCGTGGGCAGCCAGGTCCGCAGCATCGGTTCCAGCGGGCCGATCCCGGTGAGCAGGGCGGCCCGGTCGGCCGTGAGCCGGCTCCGGGCGGATGCAGCCTCCGACATGGCGTCGCGTCCTTTCCCCGGGCCGTCACAGAATGCGCAGAGTGTCCCGGATGTGCGGCAGTTGCTTCTCCGGTAAGTGCGAGTGTCGGGTCAGGATGATCCGTACAGGGGCGGGCGATTGACCCATTCGCGTGCTGCCCGCCCCGTACCCGGCCTGCCGGGACGTGCGTGTCCCTATTCGGCGGCGCGCTGCTCGCCGCGTTGCTCGGCGCGCAGCCGGAACCAGTAGAAGCCGTGTCCCGCCAGGGTCAGCAGGTACGGCCACTCGCCGATCGGCGGGAAGCGCACATCACCCGTGAGCTCCACCGGGACCCGCCCGTTGAACGACCGCAGATCCAGCTCGGTGGGCTGTGCGAAACGGGAGAAGTTGTGCACGCACAGCACCAGGTCGTCCCCGAACTCGCGCAGGAACGCGAGTACCGCCGGGTTGGACGAGGGCAGTTCGGTGTACGAGCCGAGGCCGAAGGCGGGGTTCGCCTTGCGGACCTCGATCAGCCGGCGGGTCCAGTGCAGCAGTGACGAGGGCGATGCCATCGCGGCCTCGACATTGGTGACCTGGTACCCGTAGACCGGGTCCATGATGACCGGCAGGTTCAGCCTGCCCGGATCGCAGGAGGAGAAACCGGCGTTGCGGTCCGGGGTCCACTGCATCGGCGTGCGGACGCCGTCGCGGTCGCCCAGCCAGATGTTGTCGCCCATGCCGATCTCGTCGCCGTAGTAGAGCACCGGCGAGCCCGGGAGGGACAGCAGCAGGGCGGTGAACAGCTCCATCTGGTTGCGGTCGTTGTCCAGGAGCGGGGCGAGGCGGCGCCGGATGCCGATGTTGGCCCGCATCCGCGGGTCCTTGGCGTACTCGGCGTACATGTAGTCGCGCTCTTCGTCCGTGACCATCTCGAGGGTCAGCTCGTCGTGGTTGCGCAGGAAGATGCCCCACTGGCAGCGGTCCGGGATCGCCGGGGTCTTGGCCAGGATCTCGGAGACCGGGTAGCGGGACTCTCTTCGTACGGCCATGAAGATGCGCGGCATGACGGGGAAGTGGAACGCCATGTGGCATTCGTCCCCGCCCTTCGAGAAGTCCCCGAAGTAGTCGACGACGTCCTCGGGCCACTGGTTGGCCTCGGCGAGCAGCACGGTGTCGGGGTAGTGCGCGTCGATCTCCTCGCGGACCCGCTTGAGGAGCCGGTGGGTGCGCGGCAGGTTCTCGCAGTTGGTGCCCTCCTCGGCGAAGAGGTAGGGCACGGCGTCCAGCCGGAAGCCGTCGATGCCGAGGTCCAGCCAGAAGCGCAGGGCGGACAGAACCTCTTCGACGACGGCCGGGTTCTCGTAGTTCAGGTCCGGCTGGTGCGAGAAGAAGCGGTGCCAGTAGTACTGCTTGCGTACGGGGTCGTACGTCCAGTTCGAGGTCTCGGTGTCGATGAAGATGATGCGGGCGTCCTGGTACTGCTTGTCGTTGTCCGCCCACATGTAGTAGTCGCCGTACGGACCCTCCGGGTCCTTGCGGGACTGCTGGAACCACTCGTGCTGGTCGCTGGTGTGGTTCATGACGAAGTCGATGATCACCCGCATGCCGCGCTGGTGCGCCGCATCCACGAACTCGACGAAGTCGGCGAGGTCGCCGAACTCGGGGAGTACTGAGGTGTAGTCGGAGACGTCGTAGCCGCCGTCGCGCAGGGGCGAGGCGAAGAACGGCGGCAGCCAGAGGCAGTCGACGCCGAGCCACTGCAGGTAGTCCAGCTTGGCGGTGAGCCCCCTGAGGTCCCCCACGCCGTCGCCGTTGCTGTCGTGGAAGGAGCGGACGAGGACCTCGTAGAAGACGGCCCGCTTGAACCAGTCGGGGTCGCGGTCCTTGGCGGGGGTGTCCTCGAAGGTGTCGTGGACGGGATCGTTGATCATCATGTGGTGGGTGACCCTCCGGTGGGCGGGGACGGTCGCAGAGCGGCAAGAACGTGCGCGGGCGTGCGGCCCGGCTCTAGGCGCACGTAGTTCGCCCTGCCCCAGTGATAGGTCTCGCCGGTGAGCTCGTCGCGCACCGCGAGGGACCCGTGCCAGTCGAGGCCGAGTACCGGCATGTCCAACGAGACCGTCGCCTCCTGGGTGTGGTGCGGATCGAGGTTGACGACCACCAGTACGGAATTGGCGCCCGCGTGCTTCGAATAGGCGATCACCTGTTCGTTGTCGGTCGAGTGGAAGTGGATGTCGCGCAGCTGCTGGAGGGCGGGGTTGCGCCGGCGCATCCGGTTCAGCGCGGTGATCAGCGGGGCGATGGTGCGGCCCTCGCGGTCGGCCGCCTCCCAGTCGCGTGGCCGGAACTCGTACTTCTCGGAGTTCAGGTACTCCTCGCTGCCCTCCCGCACCGGGGTGTTCTCGCACAGCTCGTACCCGGCGTAGACCCCCCAGGCGGGGGACAGGGTGGCGGCGAGCACCGCGCGCACCTCGAAGGCGGGGCGGCCGCCCGTCTGCAGGTACTCGTGGAGGATGTCCGGGGTGTTGACGAAGAAGTTCGGCCGCATGACGGAGGCCGACCGGGTGCCGGAGAGCTCGGTCAGGTACTCGGTGAGCTCGGCCTTGGTGTTGCGCCAGGTGAAGTACGTGTAGGACTGCTGGAAGCCGACGGCCGCCAGCGCGCGCATCATCGCCGGGCGGGTGAAGGCCTCGGCCAGGAAGATCACGTCCGGGTCGGACTTGTTGATGTCCGCGATCACCTTCTGCCAGAAGGCCACGGGCTTGGTGTGCGGGTTGTCCACCCGGAAGATGCGCACCCCGTGGTCCATCCAGTACCGCAGGATCCGGCAGGTCTCCTCGACGAGGCCGGCCATGTCCGCGTCGAAGTGGATCGGGTAGATGTCCTGGTACTTCTTCGGCGGGTTCTCGGCGTACGCGATCGTCCCGTCGGCGCGGTGGCGGAACCACTGCGGGTTCTTCTCCACCCACGGGTGGTCGGGGGAGCACTGGAGGGCGAAGTCCAGGGCGATCTCCAGACGCAGGTCGCGGGCGCGGGCGACGAAGGCGTCGAAGTCCTCGATGGTCCCGAGGTCGGGGTGGACCGCGTCGTGGCCGCCCTCGGTGGAGCCGATGGCCCACGGTACGCCCGGGTCCCAACTCCCTGCGGACAGGGTGTTGTTCGGGCCCTTGCGGTAGGTGGAGCCGATCGGGTGGATCGGCGGCAGGTACACCACGTCGAAGCCCATCGCCGCGATCGCGGGCAGCCGCTCGGCCGCGGTCCGGAAGGTGCCGCTGACCGGCACCCCGCCCGGTTCGACGACCGCCCCCTCGGACCGGGGGAACATCTCGTACCAGGACCCGAAGAGGGCCCGCTTGCGCTCGACCAGCAGCGGCATCGGCTTGGCGGCGGTGACCAGCTCGCGCAGCGGCTTCTTCGCGAGCGCGGCGTCCACGGCGGGGTCGAGGGCGGCCGCGTACCGCTCGGCGGCCTCCCGGTCCTCGTCCCGCATGGCGTCGGCGGCGGCCAGCACCGCCTCGCGGCCGTCCCGTTTGGGGATCTTGCCTGCGGCGCGGGTGTAGAGCTCGGCGCCTTCCAGGAGGGTGAGGCCGGTGTCGATCCCGGCGGGGATCTTGATCGCGGCATGGGCCCGCCAGGTGGCCACCGGATCGCTCCACGCCTCGACGGTGTACGTCCACCTCCCCTCGGCCTCGGCGGAGATCCGGGCCCCCCACCGGTCGGTGCCGGGGGCGAGCTCGCGCATCGGCACGGGGGGCCGCAGCCGCCCGCTCGGGTCACGGAGCACGATGTGGGCGTTGACCGCGTCGTGTCCCTCGCGGAACACGGTTGCGGAGATCTCGAAGACTTCGTCCACGACCGCCTTGGCGGGTCTGGCGCCGCAGTCGACGGCAGGGCGGACGTCCAGCACGGGAATGCGACCGATCATGATGGGATCACCTGGGGGCAGTTCGCAGGGCTCGGTGACAACAGGCCAGCCGGTATCGCGGCTGGTAGTGCACGCTCTGTTCGCTCTGTTTCTAGCCGCTCGGTGGACGGCTGGGCTGCGGGCATGGCCGCTCCTGTCCGCGTTCACTCGGGTGGCGGGGAGAGGTTGGGGGCGGGTGCGCCGTGCGTGTACCACGTGTACCCGGTGAGCCCTTCCCACTCTCTCCCCGCGCAATCCGCGCCCTTGGTTAACTACTCGTACGTAGTGGCACGGCCAATACCAAGCCCCGGGTCGACATCCGCCCGGGCTCCGTCAAGTCGCGCAGGACTACCTGATGTAGCGACATCCACCACGCGCCCCACCCGTCACCCGGCCCTCGCAGGGGCCCACGCACCACAGGGTCGAACCAGGAGGAAACGGGCGGACCGCGAACGCCTCCGTACGGATGTGCGGGTGCGCGGGCCCGGCGGAGTTGGCCGGAAGCAGCCGGAGCCGACCGGTTCCGCACGGCCCGGCCCGCCCGGCGGCGCCCGAAACGGACACCCGCGATCCCACGGAGTGGGACGGCCCGACACGGGTCCGGCCGCCGCGACACCTGACACGGGCCGCCGGCGGCCGCCCGGGGCGCCATGGCACCGGAGACGGGGGCGGCGCTAGCCTTCCGGGGGTGATGCGCGGATGCACAGCGTGGTGCGGCCGCTCCGATCCGCAATCCCCTGCGAAGGTGGAACGTGTGAAGGCTATCCGTCGATTCACCGTGCGCCCCGTCCTTCCCGAGACCCTGCTGCCGCTCACCGACCTCGCGCGCAATCTGCGCTGGTCGTGGCATGCCGAGACCCGTGAACTCTTCCAATCCGTCGACCCCGAGGGCTGGCAGGCCGCCGGCGGCGATCCCGTCCGGCTGCTCGGCGCCGTGTCCGCCACCCGGCTCGCGGAACTCGCCGGCGACCGCCGCTTCCTGCGGCGGCTCGCCGTCGCGGCCGCCGACCTCGATGACTACGTGAACGGCGGGAGGTGGTACCAGAGCCGGGAGAGCGGCGCGGAACTGCCCGCCGGCATCGCCTATTTCTCCCCCGAGTTCGGCATCACCGCCGCCCTGCCCCAGTACTCCGGCGGGCTCGGCATCCTCGCCGGTGACCACCTGAAGGCCGCCAGCGACCTGGGCGTCCCGCTCATCGGCGTGGGACTCCTCTACCGGCACGGCTACTTCCGCCAGTCGCTCTCCCGCGACGGCTGGCAGCAGGAGCACTATCCCGTCCTCGACCCCAACGAACTCCCGCTCGCCCTGCTCCGCCAGGACGACGGCTCCCCGGCCCGCGTCGGTCTGACCCTCCCCGGCGGACGCGCCCTGCACGCGCACATCTGGCAGGCCCGCGTCGGCCGCGTCCCGCTGCTGCTCCTGGACTCCGACGTCGAGGACAACGACGCCCCCGCCCGCGAGGTGACCGACCGGCTCTACGGCGGCGGCAGCGACCACCGGCTGCTCCAGGAGATGCTCCTGGGCATCGGCGGGGTCCGGGCCGTGCGCACCTACTGCGCGATCACCGGGCACCCCGACCCCGAGGTGTTCCACACCAACGAGGGACACGCCGGCTTCCTGGGGCTGGAGCGCATAAGGGAACTGGAGCGGGAGCAGGGGCTCGGCTTCGACGCCGCCGTCGAGGCGGTGCGCGCCGGAACCGTGTTCACCACGCACACCCCCGTCCCGGCCGGCATCGACCGCTTCGAGCGGGCCCTGGTGGCCCGGCACTTCGGCGAGGGCGGGGAGCTGGCCGGCGTCCCCGTCGAACGGATCCTGGAGCTGGGCGCCGAGAACTACCCCGGCGGCGACCCCGGCGTGTTCAACATGGCCGTGATGGGACTGCGCCTGGCGCAGCGCGCCAACGGCGTGTCCACCCTGCACGGTGCCGTCAGCCGGGAGATGTTCGCCGGCCTGTGGCCCGGCTTCGACCCGTCCGACGTGCCCATCACCTCGGTCACCAACGGGGTGCACGCCCCCACCTGGGTGGCCCCCGAGGTCGTCCGGCTGGGCGCCCGCCAGATCGGTGCCGGACGGACCGAGGACGCGCTGTCCGTCGGCGGCTCCACCCGCTGGGACGCCGTCGCCGACATCCCGGACCAGGACGTGTGGGACCTGCGCCGGGTGCTGCGCGAGCAACTGGTCCAGGAGGTACGGGACCGGCTGCGGGCCTCCTGGCTCCAGCGCGGGGCGGCCGACGCCGAGCTGGGCTGGGTGGACTCCGTGCTCGACCCGGACGTGCTCACCATCGGCTTCGCCCGCCGCGTGCCCTCGTACAAGCGGCTCACGCTGATGCTGCGCGACCCGGACCGGCTGCGCAGGCTGCTGCTCGACCCGGACCGGCCGGTGCAGATCGTGGTCGCGGGCAAGGCGCACCCGGCGGACGACGGCGGCAAGCGGCTCGTGCAGGAGCTGGTGCGCTTCTCGGACGACCCCCGGGTGCGCCACCGCATCGTCTTCCTGCCCGACTACGGCATGGCCATGGCGCAGAAGCTGTACCCGGGCTGCGACGTCTGGCTGAACAACCCGCTGCGGCCGCTCGAGGCCTGCGGGACCAGCGGGATGAAGGCCGCCCTGAACGGCTGTCTCAACCTGTCCGTGCTGGACGGCTGGTGGGACGAGTGGTTCGAGCCGGACTTCGGCTGGGCCATCCCCACCGCCGACGGGATCGGCACGGACGAGGAGCGGCGCGACGACCTGGAGGCGGGCGCCCTCTACGAGCTGATCGAGGGCCGGGTCGCCCCCAGGTTCTACGACCGGGTCGGGCGCACCGGGCTTCCCGTGCGGTGGATCGAGATGGTCCGGCGCACGCTGGTCTCGCTCGGGCCGAAGGTGCTCGCCGGGCGGATGGTGCGCGAGTACGTGGAACGGCTCTACGCCCCGGCCGCACGCGCCCACCGGGCCCTCGGCCCCGAGGCGGCGCGCGACCTCGCCTGGTGGAAGGGCCGGGTCCGGGCGGCCTGGCCTCGGGTCGGCGTCGAGCACGTCGAGGCCCTCGCCGCGGCCCCGGTCAACGGCACGGCCGAGCTGGGGTCCACCCTCACGCTGCGCGTGCACGTGTCGCTGGACGCGCTGCTGCCGGAGGACGTGGAGGTGCAGGCCTTCGCCGGGCGGGTGGACCCGCAGGACGTGATCCGGGACGGGCGGACCTTCCCGCTCAAGCCGGCCGCCGGGCCGGACCTGGAGGGGCGGTGGGCGTACGAGGGCCCGCTCGCCCTCGACCGTACGGGGCCCTTCGGCTACACGGTCCGCATCCTGCCGGCGCACCCGCTGCTGGCGAGCCCGGCGGAGCTGGGGCTGGTCGCGGCCCCGGTGGACACGGACGCGGGGGGCGGCGTACTCCTGCGGTGAGGCGGGCTCCCCGGTGCGGGGGGCGGGCGGCGGATCCACCGGCCGGCCGTCCCCCTGCCGGGCTGCCCGGGTGAACCTCAGACGCGACGGGCCTGTCGAATCGTTTTTACATACTGGTCGGCTTTTACGCTGCCCGGGGATGGCACCGGACGCCACCGGACCCTGCATCCGCAGACGCAGACCTGAGGAACGGACTTCCCCCATGAGTCTTCGCACCACCGCCGCCGTGTTCGCCGGCGCACTCGCGTTCGCCCTGCCCACCGCCGGTCCGGCGCTCGCCGATGACGACGGCGGGAGCGGCCTCGGCACGCTGCACTTCCGGTTCCTCCTGGAGGACGGCGGCGAGCTGCGCTCGCAGATCCGTCCCGCGGACGACGGCACCTGCTACCTGCTGACCGGCACCTCGGGCAACGAGCCCGCCGTCGACGTGGTCAACCGGACGAGCTCGCGGGCCTACCTGTACGACAACCGCGGCTGCGAGGGCCGGGCGGCCCGCGTCCTGGAGCCGGGCCAGCGGGCGCGGAACGTCGAGGTCGTCGCGGTCTACTTCAGGCCGGTCGACGGTGACGGAGGCGGCGGCGGGGACGGGGACTGGAACGGCGGGGACGGGGACGGGGACGGGGACGGGGACTGGAACGGCGGGGGCGGGGACGGCGACGGCCGCGAGGACCGGGTCCTCGGCGAGCAGGGCTCCGGTGTCCTGGGCCCCGGTGTCCTGGGCCCCGGTGTCCTGGGCCCCGGTGACCCGGGCGGCGAGGGCGGCGGCAACTGGGACCAGGACGCCGGCACCGGCACCGGCACAGGCACCGGCACCGGCACCGCCGCCGACGGGCGGGCCGTGGTGGCCGAAGGGGATCTGTTCACCGACATCTTCCGCTCGACCGGCTGACGGCCGCGCCCGTCCCTCAGCCGTGCGCGACCGGGCCGGCTCCGGCGGCCAGCCACCGCACCACGTCGGCCGCGGTGTACGGCCCGGCGTCGGGGGAGAGCCCCGCCAGGAACGAGAGGTCCTTGCCGATCGTCACCAGCGGGGCCTCCACCCGTCCGCCCGGCCGCCGCTGGGCGAGGCCGATCGTGGCCAGCAGCCCGTTGCACAGGCACAGCCGGCCCTGTGCGTCGGCCGGATCCCCGCCCTTGCGGACGTACGCCGCGACCGGTTCCGCCGCGCACCGGTAGGCCAGCCCGCGGGAGCCCCGTACCGGCGTGCGCAGGAAGCCCAGGTCGCACACCCGGCGCCGGGCGGCGGCCACCTCGGGTTCCGAGACCGTGCCCGGCAGCTCGGCCACCTTGAAGGGGAACGCCGTCGGCGAGGCCTCGGGGTCGTTGCGGACGTTGAGGGTGCCGTCGTGGGCCCGGGTGCGCAGCTCGTCGCGCAGGTGGGCGGCCATCCCCGACTCCTCGCACAGGGCGAAGGCGCTGCCGATCTGCACCCCGGCCGCCCCCTGGGCCCGGGCCGCGGCCACCGCCTCCGGGCTGGCCTGGCCTCCGGCGAGCCAGAACGGGAGTCCGAGCGCCGCCATCTTGGCGAGATCGGGATGGTCGCGCGGGCCGTACACCGGCTCGCCGTCCTCGTCGAGCCGCATCGGCCCGCGCGGCGGGGCGCTGTGGCCTCCGGCGCCACTGGTCTCGATCACGAAACCGTCGGGGCGGGTGGCCTCGTCCCGGGCCAGGTAGGCGGCCAGCACCGGAAGCGACACGATGGCCAGCACGTCGGGGCGGCGCAGCGGGGCGGGCGTCCGGCCGGCGAGCAGGTCGGCCGGGTCGAAGAGCTGGTCGAGCGGCTGCTCGTCGCCCTCCACGGTGATCCGGGTCACGCAGGGTTCGTACCGCGCCAGCCGCGAGGCGAGGGACGGGATCTGACCGGGGACTCCCGCGCCCACGAGCACGTGGTCGACGCCTGCCAGGATCGCGCCGAACATCGCGGGGGCGGTGGCCAGCTGGATCTTCTCCAGGTAGTTGATGCCGACGATGCCATCGTGTCCCTCCTTCGCGAGCCAGACCTCGACGAAGTTGCCGAGGACGGTGAGGATCTCGGCCGGGGCCCCGCCGGCCGCGCGCAGCCGCGGGGTGCTCCGCATCGGGGTGCCCTCGTCGAGGCCCTCGGGCCGGAAGTAGCGCTCCAGGGCGGCCTGCGCCGGCTCGGGGAAGGGGAAGGCCGCCAGGGCGCGCCGGGCGTGTCCGCCCGGGTCGCCGGTCTGCAGGACACGGGCGAGTACGACGTCCAGGGCGGTGCCGGAGACCACGCCGAGCTGGCCCTCCCGGGACACGGCCCGGGCCAGCCGCCAGCCGGACACCCCGACGCCCATGCCGCCCTGGATCAGCCAGGGGCGCCTTGCGGCGGGAGCGGGCGAAGCGGGCGAAGTGGCCGGGGAGGACGGGCAGGACGGGGTGGACGGGGTGGGCTGGGAGGGCGGGGCGGGCTGAGCGGTCGAAGGGAGCTGCGGCATGGGGGCACGTCCGTCATCGCTGGGTCACCCGAACCTACGGTTGCGTAGGTTCGCTGGTCCCAGTCTCCCCGTGCGGGGGCGCGCGGACCGGCGCCGAAGGTCCCCTGCGCGGGGGCAGGTGGTCCCGGCGGGGCACGGCCCAATGGAACAGGGCCGCCCGGGGAGGTCTTCTCCCGGGCGGCCCCGTGGTCATGCGGTGTCAGCAGGCGCCGACCTCACCCCGGTGGGGGTCAGAAGGTGAGCTTCCAGCTGTTGATGTAGCCGGTGTCCAGGCTGGCCAGGTCGGCGACCCGCAGCTTCCACACACCCTGGGCGACCTCGGAGGAGGCGTTCACGGTGAAGGACTGGACGATGTTGTCCGCGCTGCCGCCGGTGCGGTTGCGCAGGTTGTAGACGCTGCCGTCGGGGGCGACCAGGTCGACCCGGAGGTCACCGACGTAGGTGTGGACGATGTTGACGTCCACCTTGAGGGTGCTCGGGGCGTTGCCCGTGCGGGTCACCGTGATCGGGGACTCGACCGTGGCGTTGTCCGCGATCTGGTAGTCGGCCAGGTTCTCGAACACGTTCTGCTGGCTGGTGCCGACCGTCCAGGTGAAGGACGCCGTACCGGTCTGGTTCTGCGAGTCGGTCACCGTGACGGTCACGTTGGACGTGCCCGCCGTGGTGGCCGTGCCCGAGATCAGGCCGGTGGAGGAGTTGACCGACAGGCCGGCCGGCAGGCCGGCCGCCGCGTAGCTCAGCGCACCCGGGTTCGTGCTGGTGGCCTGGACCTGCAGGCTGACAGCGGTGTTGACCTGGGTGGTCTGGTTGGCGATCGGGCTGACCGAGACGCCGTTGACGATGCGGGCGCCGACGGCGACGCCGGCCCAGGCGTTGGCCACGTTGTTGTAGATCGTGGAGCCCTGGCCGTAGAGGTCGGCGGCGGCCTTCAGCGTCTGCACGCGGGCGTCGGCGTAGTTGGTGTTCGACTTGAAGTAGCCGACCGTCAGCGCACGGAACCAGATCTTCGAGGCGGCGTCGCGGCCGATCGCGGTGACGGGCAGGCCGTCCGCGGTCGGCGAGTCGTAGCTCACGCCGTTGACGACCTTGGCGCCCGAGCCCTCGGAGGCCAGGTAGTACCAGTGGTTGGCCGGGCCCGAGGAGTAGTGGACGTCGATCGAGCCGATGCCCGAGTACCAGCTGTCCTTGGACGAGCCGTCCTTGCTGGGCTTGTCCATGTAGCGCAGCGGGGTGCCGTTGCCGAGGATGTCGATCTTCTCGCCGACCAGGTAGTCGCCGACGTCCTGCGGGTTGTCGGCGTAGAACTCGACGGCCGCCGCCATGATGTCGGAGGTCGCCTCGTTCAGGCCGCCGGGCTCACCGCTGTAGGTCATGTTGCCGGTGACCGAGGTGAGGCCGTGGGTCATCTCGTGCGCGGCTACGTCGGTGGAGGTGAGCGGCTTGGCGTTGCCGTCACCGTCGCCGTACGTCATGCAGAAGCAGGAGTCCTGCCAGAAGGCGTTCACGTAGTTGTTGCCGTAGTGGACCCGGCTGTACGGGGCCACGCCGTCGTTGCGCAGGCCGTTGCGGCCGTGCACGTTCTTGTAGTAGTCCCACGTGACGGCGGCGCCGTAGTGCGCGTCCGCGCCGGCCGTCTCCAGGTTGGCCGGCAGGCCGTTGCCCCAGATGTCGTCCGGGCCGGAGAAGAGCGTGCCGGTGCCGGAGGAGCCCCGGTTGAGGTTGTAGGTCTTGTGGTTGCCGCGGGCGGCGTCGGTCAGGTTCCAGGTGCTGCCCGACTGCGAGGTCCCGAGGGTGACCTGACCGCTGTACATGGTGTTGCCGGTGCCGGTCTCGACGGCCTGCCACTCGGTGATCTTGGCGCCGGTCTTGGCGTTGGTCACCACGTGCAGCTCGTTCGGCGTGCCGTCGTCCTGGAGGCCGCCGACGACGGTCTCGAACGCGAGGACCGGAACACCCTCGGCGGCCCAGATCACCTTGCGGGCGCTCTTGGAGGGCTTCGCCTCCTTGGTGCCCTCGGCGTTCGCGGCGGAGACCGCCTGGCTCTCCGCGGCGGCCGGGGTCACCGAGGCCGTGGTGTCGGCGACCTTGATCTCGTGCTGGGTGGCCTTGGTCACGCTCTTGGTGACGCCGCCCTTGGCGTGGACCGTCAGGTCGCCGCCGAGGACGGGCAGACCGTCGTAGGTCCGCTCGTAGGTGGTGTGCGTGGTGCCGTCCGCATCCTGGACGACATCGCGGACGACCAGCTTCTCGCCGCTGCCGAGGCCGAGGGCCTTGGCGGCCTGCACGGTGGTCGAGTTCGCCTCGGCCAGGAGCGTCGCACGCTCCGAAGCGCTGAGTACGCGGTTGGCCGCGCCCGGGTTGGGCTGGGCGGCAGTGCGGGCCTGCGACGCGGTGGCGTCGGCGGTGGCGGTGCCGGTCTGTATGCCTACGGCGAGCAGGGCTGCCGCGGCTACGAGCGCGCCGGCCGCGGTGGCACGCCTCTGGGGGGTGGACCTCAACGCAGACTCCTTCTGCAAGGGGGGTTCCGGACGGCTGGGTGGGCCTCCGGGCAGAACAGGACTGGTGCGATGAACGGTCGAAGAGTGCCAGCTGCCCGCCACAATGTCAGGAGCGCGTCAAAAGGTTGGCCGGAAACGGTTCGTTCTTCGAGGAGACGTATCCGGTATCCGGACCATTCACCTTTGCGTGCGAAAGAGGGCTCCGATATTCGGAACGGCTGATACCGGTTGCTAACACTTGAGCAACAAGAGGTTGGGTTGCCCCAATCCGCATTTACCGTACGGGTGTTTGTCGTACTGTTTCCCGGTGCGACAGTCGTCCGTTGCCCGGGGAAGCCGTGGACGCTCGCCACTGTCCTAGACCACGTGCCAGGGGGGCCCATGAGGCATGTCCATTTTCCGGCGCAAAGAGTGGCCAGGGCGGCCCGTGGGGCGGCCTTGCCCGCACGGCGCCACGGTGACAAGGCTCGCTGGTACCTGCCTGCCGCCGTGAGCGCGGACGTGCTCGGCGCCGCCGTGCCCGTGGGGCTCGTCTTCGCCGCTGCGCAGCAGGTCCGGCCGCTGTACTGCGCGCTGGCCGCCGCCGTGGCGTGGACCGGGGTGCAGGCGCTGCGCCGGCGGTACACGGTCCGGGCGCTCGGGGAGTCCCGCGGAGTGCTGCCCGTGCTGCACGACTGGCTGATTCTGATCGGCGTGCTGGCAGTGGCCCGCGTGGTGACCGAGGAGGACACGCCCCGGCTGTCCGCCCTCGGGGCCCTGCTGCCCGCCCTGCTGATCACCGTAGCCTGCCACAAACTGACCTACCGCCACCTCTCCGCCGCCCGCCGCGAGGCCCACGCCGTCAGCCGGGTCCTGGTGGTGGGGGAGCCCGACGCGGCCGAGGACGTCATCGCGCACCTGGCCGCGCGCACCGACCACCCGTACGTGGTCGTCGGCGTGGTCCCGGTCGGCGCCGGGACCCTCACCAGCGGGGTTCCGGTCGCGGCCCGCCTCGACACGGGGATGCCGCAAGCCCCGAACGGGGACTCGGCCGCCGTGCTCGGCGCCGTCCACAGCCACCACGCCGACCTGGTGCTGGTGGCCCCGGGCGTGCGGATCGCGGGGGAGCGGCTGCGCCGGATCGCCTGGGCCCTGCACGACGCCGGACTGGAACTCGCCGTCTTCCCCGGTCTGGTGGAGGTCTCCGTCAAGCGGCTGGAGACCCTGTCCGCGGGCGGCCTCGCCGTGCTGCGGGTCGCGCCGCCGGTCAGCCGGGGCGTGCAGACCCTGCTCAAGTCGGTCCTGGACCGGGCCGGGGCGGCCGCGGGGCTGCTGGTGCTGACCCCGTTCTTCCTCGGCATCGTCCTGGCGATACGTCTCGGTTCGCGCGGCCCCGCCTTCTACCGGCAGCGCCGCATCGGCCGCGACGGGGTGCCGTTCACCATGTGGAAGTTCCGCACCATGGTGGTGGACGCCGACGCCCGCAAGGCCGAGCTGGCCGGGCACAACGAGAACGACGGCCTGATGTTCAAGATGCGCCGCGACCCCCGGGTGACCCGGGTGGGCCGGCTGCTGCGCCGCACCTCCATGGACGAACTGCCGCAGCTGATCAACGTGCTGACCGGGCACATGTCGCTGGTCGGCCCGCGCCCGCCGCTCCCGGAGGAGGTGGCGCAGTACGACGAGGTCGAGCTGCGCCGGCTCACCGTGCGGCCCGGCATGACGGGGCTGTGGCAGATCAGCGGGCGGTCCGACCTGTCCTGGGACGAAACGATCCAGCTGGACCTGCAGTACGTCGACAACTGGTCGTTCACCAGTGACGTCGACGTGATGGGCCGCACGCTCCGCGCCGTCGTCGACGGCCGCGGAGCGTACTGAGGGGCTCCGTGTGTCAGCCGTTCCGCTGCTGCTGCTGCTGCTGCTCCCGCAGCCACCACGCGTAGGTGGCCGCGATGCCGTCCCGCAGCGGGACGGCGGGCTTCCAGCCGAGCGAGGTCAGCCGGCCCACGTCGAGCAGCTTGCGCGGGGTCCCGTCCGGCTTGGACGTGTCCCAGGCGAGCCGTCCCCCGAAGCCGGTCACCTCGGCGACGGTCTCGGCGAGCTCCCGGATCGTCAGGTCCTCGCCGCAGCCGATGTTGACGGGCTCGTCGCCGTCGTAGCCGTTCAGCAGCACCGCGCACGCGTCGGCGAGGTCGTCCACGTGCAGGAACTCGCGGCGCGGCGTGCCGCTGCCCCACAGCGTGACCTCGTCGCGGCCCTCGGCGGCGGCCTCGTGGAAGCGCCGGATGAGGGCGGGCAGCACATGCGAGGACTCGAGGTCGAAGTTGTCGCCCGGGCCGTAGAGGTTCGTCGGCATGGCCGAGATGTACGAGGCCCCGTACTGCTTGCGGTACGACTGGACCTGGACGATGCCGGCGATCTTCGCCAGGGCGTAGGCCTCGTTGGTCGGCTCCAGCGGGCCGGTCAGCAGCGCCTCCTCGCGGATGGGCTGCGGGGCCAGCTTCGGGTAGATGCAGGACGACCCGAGGAACAGCAGCCGGCCCACGCCGGCGGCGTGCGCGCCGCCGATCACGCTGAGCTGGATCTGCAGGTTCTCCTCGAGGAACTGCACCGGGTACGTGGTGTTGGCCATGATCCCGCCGACCTTCGCGGCGGCCAGCACCACGGCGTCCGGGCGGACGTCCGCCAGGTACGCGGCGGTCGCGGCGGCATCCCGCAGATCGAGGTCGGCGCGGCCCCGGGTGAGCACCTCGTGCCCGTCGGCCGTGAGCCGGCGCGCGACCGCGGACCCCACGAGGCCGCGGTGGCCGGCGACGAAGACGCGGGCGTGCGGGGGCAGGAGCGGCATCGAACTTGTCATACCGCCGATGATGCCAGTCCGCCGCCGCGGGCACGGCAGCAGTCCGGGCCCCGCGGCGTGGACCCGGGCGCGGATGGGCGGAATGGCCGTGTACGGTACGCATCCAGCCTCCGGGACACCGGATCGGGCAGCCCGGGGCGGGCAGGGGAAGCACGCCCGGCACAACGGAACACAACGCACCCCAGGGGGACCCATGGGCAAGACCGCACTGATCACCGGCGTCACCGGGCAGGACGGCTCGTACCTCGCCGAGCTGCTGCTCTCCAAGGGCTACACGGTGCACGGGCTGGTGCGGCGCTCCTCCAGCTTCAACACGGAGCGGATCGACCACATCTACCAGGACCCGCAGACCGCCAACCGGTCCTTCGTCCTGCACCACGCCGACCTCTCCGACGGCGTGGCCCTGGTGAACCTGCTCCGTGAGATACGGCCCGACGAGGTCTACAACCTCGGCGCCCAGTCCCACGTCCGCGTCTCCTTCGACGCGCCCCTCTACACCGGCGACGTGACCGGCCTCGGCGCGCTGCGCCTGCTGGAGGCCATCCGGGCCAGCGGTGTCGACACCCGCATCTACCAGGCCTCGTCCTCCGAGATGTTCGGCGCCACCCCGCCCCCGCAGAACGAGGGCACCCCGTTCCACCCGCGCAGCCCCTACGGCGCCGCCAAGGTCTTCGCGTACTGGACCACGGTGAACTACCGCGAGGCGTACGGAATGTTCGCCGTCAACGGGATCCTGTTCAACCACGAGTCCCCGCGCCGCGGCGAGACCTTCGTGACCCGCAAGATCACCCGCGCGGTCGCCCGCATCAAGGCCGGCCTCCAGGAGAAGCTCTACCTCGGCAACCTCGACGCGGTCCGCGACTGGGGATACGCCCCCGAGTACGTGGACGCCATGTGGCGGATGCTCCAGCAGGACGAGCCCACCGACTACGTCGTCGCCACCGGGGTGGCCGCGACCGTCCGCGAGTTCGTCGAGGCCTCCTTCGCGCACGCGGGTCTCGACTGGAACGAGCACGTTCGCTACGACCCCAAGTACGAGCGTCCCAGCGAGGTCGACGCGCTCATCGGCGACGCCTCCAAGGCCCATGACCTGCTCGGCTGGAAGCCGACGGTCCTGGTGTCCGATCTGGCCAAGATCATGGTCGACGCCGACATCCGTCAGGTCGAGGACCAACTGGCGGGCGTGACGGTCCGCATCGACCGCTGAGGCCTTATATTTCCCCTACGATTTGCCGTGTCACGGTCATACCCACAGGTCTGTGTGGGTGTGGCCGGGGCAAACTTGCCATATGTCCGTAGTGCACCCTCCATGCTGAACCTGTTGATTCCAACTTGGTATGCAATGGGTCAAGGAGGGTGACCGGGCCCTCGCGTGAGCCCTAGTCTGCGCCCGTACATATGGCTGTTCGGATAGTTCCAGCCATCAAACCGGGCTATGCCCTGGGGGGCTCATGCGTAGATCCAGAGGGCTGACTGCTGCCCTCGTCCTGTCACTGGCCGGTGCCGGCACCGGTATAGGCCTGGTGCTGATGCCGCAGGCGTCCGCCATCACGGCGCCAGTGGCCTTCACCGCCGACAGCCTGCCGACCTGGCAGCCCGACGGCATCGTGTTCGCGATGGCCCAGGCGAACGGCACCGTCTTCGCCGGCGGCACCTTCTCGGCCGTCCGCCCGCCCGACGGCGCCGCCGGCGCCGAGCAGGAAGCCGTGAACTTCGCCGCGCTCGACGCCGCGACCGGCAACCCCACCTCGTGCAAACTCGCCTTCACCGTCTCCGACGGGACCGCGACGGTCCGCGCGCTCGAGGTCTCGAAGGACAAGAAGACCCTCTACGCGGGCGGCTACTTCGGCGCCGTCAACGGGACCCCGGTCTCCAGCCTCGCCGCGATCGACATCGCGAGCTGCACCCCCAAGGCAGCGTTCCACCCGGGCGTCCCGGCCACCGTGCGCGCCCTGGCCGTCACGGACGACACCCTGTACGTGGGCGGCGATTTCAACGCCGTCGACGGCCAGACCCGCGAGCGGTTCGCCGCGGTCGACGCAGCCTCCGGCGCGCTGAAGCCCTTCGTGGCCAACGCCGACGAGCCCGGCCGCGCCATCGAGGTGAGCAACGACGGCAAGAACGTCCTGCTGGGCGGTGACTTCTTCTCGGTCAACAACTCCAACACGCACGCGCTGGCCGTCGTGAACGCCACCACCGGCGCCGTCACCAAGACGTACAGCAACATCCCGTCCAACTCCGTGGTCAAGGACATCTCGGCCGACGCGACGGGCTACTACACCGGCAGCGAGGGCTCCGGCGGCGGCGTCTTCGACGGCCGCATCGGCCTGAACACCGACTTCAGCGAGAAGTGGCGCGACCGCTGCCTCGGCGCCACCCAGTACGTGCTGCCGTACGACGGAGTGCTCTACAGCTCCTCGCACGCGCACGACTGCTCCACCGAGCTCGAGTACCCGGACGGCAAGCGCCACTTCCTGCTGGCGCAGCCCACCGACCACACCGGCCCCGCCCCGGCGCCCGTGGGCGGCTTCGTGCGCGGCCCGGGCAAGCTCGGCTGGCACCCCACCGCCAACGACGGCCTCGGCGAGGGCATCGGCCCGCGCGTCATGGCCGTCGCGGAGAAGAGCGACGTCAAGTACATGTGGGTCGGCGGTGAGTTCACCCTCATCAACGGCAAGCCGCAGCAGGCCCTGACCCGCTTCGCCTCCACCGGAGACGTCGGCGCCCCGACCACCCCGGTGGCCAGCGTCGACAGCGTCAAGCCCGGCGAGGCCCAGGTCCGCTGGCGCACCAGCTACGACGCGGACGACAGCAAGCTGACCTACCGCATCTACCGCAACGGCTCGGCCACGCCCGCCGCCACGGTGAACGCGGACTCCCTGGAGTGGGAGCGCCGGCAGGCCTCCTGGACCGACACCACGGTCAAGGCCGGTCAGGCCTACAGCTACCGCGTGACCGCGACCGACGCCGCCGGCAACACCAGCGCCCTGTCGGCCAGCGTCTCCGTGACGGTCCCGACCGCGGTCCAGTCGTACCCGAACCAGGTCCGCGCCGACGGCGCCGAGCTGTACTGGCGCTTCGACGACACCGTCAGCCCGTACGTCGCCGACTCCTCGGCCGGCGGCAACACCAGCGGTGTCCAGCTGAACGCCCCCGCCCTGCGCCAGACCCCGGGCGCGGTCACCGGCGCCAGCACCGCGATGGGCTTCAACGGCACCAGCCAGCAGGTCTACAGCGACCACCGCCAGAGCGTCGGCAGCACGTTCACCATCGAGACCTGGTTCAAGACGGGCACCACGCGCGGCGGCAAGCTGGTCGGCTTCGGCAGCAACACCGACCGCTCCAGCGGCTCGTACGACAAGCACCTGTACATGACCAACACCGGCCGGCTGGTCTTCGGAGTCTCCAACGGCTCCGCCCAGACCGTCTCCACCGGCCTGTTCGACACGTACAACGACAACAAGTGGCACCACGTGGTCGGCACCCAGGGCCCCGGCGGCATCACCCTGTACGTGGACGGCCAGAAGAAGGACTCGCTGAACCGGACCGGCACGCAGACCTACGCGGGCTACTGGCACGTCGGCGGCGACAACCTCACCGGCTGGCCGACCCGCCCGACGAGCAACCTCTTCGCCGGGCAGATCGACGAGACGGCCGTCTACCCGACGGCGCTGACCGAGGCCCAGATCAAGAACCACTTCACCCTGGCCAAGGCCCCCACCGACTCGGTCTCCAAGGTCAACGCGACCGAGGACACCTACGTCAACCAGGGCGCCCCGGGCACCGCGTACGGCACGTCCACCTCGCTCGCGGTGCGCGGCACCTCGGCGTACGAGACGTACCTGCGCTTCAACATGCCGGCCGCCCCGGCCGGGCAGGTCCTGAAGTCCGCGGCCCTCCAGTTCAAGACCAACACGCAGACGGGCGCCGGCACCGCCGACTCCGTCTCCGTGGTCCCGGTCACCGGCACCTGGACCGGCGCGGGCACCACCTTCACCAGCAAGCCCGCCCTGGGCACCACCCCGCTCGGCACCATCGCGGGCGTGCCGGACGGCTCGGCGGTCCACTCCGTGCCGCTGGACACCGCCGCGGTCTCCGCGGTGCTGGGCACCAGCTACAGCCTGGGCCTGACGAGCACGGGCACCGACCCGCTGTGGATCTGGTCCTCCGAGGCCACGGCCGCCGACGGCGTCCCGCAGCTGGTCCTCACCTTCGGCGCGAAGTAGCGACGAGAACATGGCGGGGCCCGGCCGGCACCACCTGGCCGGGCCCCGCACCCCTGTCCCACCCCAGTAAGCACGGGAGCCATCCGATGTACCGACGCTCCGCAGCGGCCGCTGTCCTGCTGACCGCCGCCCTGACGCTGACCGCCTGCAGTTCCGGCGGGGGCAAGGCCGATTCCGGCGCCGAGGCGAAGGCGAAGCCCCCGGCCTCGTCGGCGGCCCCCGACCCCGCGGACAGCCCGGCGCCCTCGGCGCCCGCCCTCGCCGCGAAGCCGACGGGCCCCGTCCTGCCCGACGCGAAGCTCACGCCGAAGACGGGCACCTTCACGGCGCAGGAGAAGAAGTACCTGAGCGGGCGGGTCCCGGAGAAGATGGACCCGGCGGCCGTCCTGCAGTCCGGTCAGGAGGCATGCCAGCGGGTGCAGTACACCGCGAAGCGGGACAAGGACGCGGCGACCGGGGCCGTCATCACCGGGGAGATCGCGGGCGCCAAGGACGCGATCACCCACCTGTGCCCGGACCAGAAGCCGATCCTCGCAGCCGCGGAGAAGGGCTTCCCCGAAGGCCCCCGCACCTCGCCCGCGGCCGGCACCTACCGCGCCCTGACGCAGGCCTCCACCTGCACGTGGGAGGCGAAGTCCAAGGACGGCTCGATCCTCGCCTCGGGCCCGGAGACCCCGCCCAACGCGGGCGACAAGATCACGGCCAAGATCCCCTCGGGCACGGCCGAGTTCAACTCCTCAGGCTGCTACGCCTGGATCCCGGCCTGACCCCAGCCCCACCCGAACGCCCCCCGCAGCCGGATCGCCGGCCGCTGGGGGGCGTCACCCTTTTTGACGCGTCCCTCGCGCGGCTCGGCCCTGGCGGGCCTCTCCGGCTTCGGGCCGCTGCTCCGGACTCCGTCCGTCGGCACGCCCGGGCGGAGCTCAGGGGGAGTCGTGACCGCTATCGGACGAGCGAGATGTTGTCCACGGCCGTGGACCACTCGATGCCGGAGGCGGGCCGGATGTAGGCCAGTTCCACCCAGCGATCGTGCCCTTCGTGATTGAGCACCTTCTCGTGCACGACGGCCATCAGCCTGCCTGTGCCCTTCGTGGCGACGTCCTGCACGGCCTGGCCGATCCACGGGTGCGATGCGTGCCCGAACGAGTCGCTGCTGTTCAACGCTTCTCCTTCGTTCCGCCCGAGACGCTCGCGTGCTGCGCGGCGAAGCGCGCCCAACCCCGGGCCGCCAGCACCAGCAGGCGCGGACTCGGGCCGGGCGGCGGGTCGGGCAGTACGGTCCTGCGGCTCCTGCCGCTGTGCTTCTGACTCATGGTTCGGTCCCCTGGAGTGTGCGGAGCGAAGATGCCCGGACACCCAGCAGGAAACCGCGCAGAGTAGTGGACACATCACCGACTGAATGGACGTTCAGGGACGTCCCGGGATACCGTTGAAACGTCCGGGCGTCCCCGAGGTAGGTCAGGATCATGGCGAACGAGCGTTTGCGCGCCTCGATTTCGGCGCATGGCGCCACCATCCAGTCGGTTGCCGCGCGGGTCGGTGTGGATCCCAAGACGGTGGAACGCTGGATCACGGCCGACCGTACGCCGCACCGGTCTCATCGCTGGAAGACCGCGACGCTTCTCGGCGTGGACGAGGTCTACCTGTGGCCGACGGTTGCCAGACAGGCCGAGACGGCCAGTGCGTCCGAGCTGGTCACCTACTACCCGCACCGTGGTGTCGTGCCCATGGACCTCTGGTCGTCTCTGATCGACAACGCCGTCAGCCATGTCGAAGTCCTCGTCTACGCAGGCCTGTTCCTCTTCGATGGGCATCCCGATCTCGCGGAGAGGCTCTCCGGCAAGGCGCGTACGGGTGCCCAAGTGCGGATTCTCCTCGGTGATCCCACATCCGAGGTCATCAGGCAGCGAGGCGAGGAGGAGGGGATCGGGGCGGATCTCGCAGCCCGGTCGCGCATGACACGGCGGTATCTCGACGCGGCCACGGCGACGCCGGGAGTAGAGGTGCGGCTGCACGAGACCATCCTCTACAACTCGATCTACCGCTTCGATGACGACGTACTCGTGAACCCCCACGTACTCGGGGCGCCGGCCGGCCAGAACCCGGTCCTGCACTTCCGCTACATCCCGGGCGGCCGCAGCTTCAGGCACTACATGAGGAGCTTCGACTACGCCTGGGAACGCGGCACCGCCGTATAGGGCGTGGGAGGCTGTCAGACATGGCCCGAGTGGACTACTTCAACGACCCGAACGCACCCCAGGCGAACAGCCTCGTCCCGTCGGTGACCGTCGTCACCCTCGACGACGACGGCCGGATCCTGTTGATCCACAGGACCGACAACGACTTGTGGGCACTGCCCGGAGGCGGCGTGGACGTGGGTGAGTCCGTCTCCGATGCCGCCGTCCGTGAGACCAGGGAGGAGACCGGCTTCACCGTGGAAGTGACCGGGCTCATCGGGCTCTACACCAATCCGCGTCACGTCATGGCGTACGACGACGGCGAGGTCCGCCAGCAGTTCTCGATCTGCTTCTCTGCCCGCATCGTCGGCGGGGAGCGCCGGACGAGCAACGAGAGTAGGGACGTGGTCTTCCTGGCCCGGGAGGAGCTGGACGCAGTGAGCATCCACCCGTCCATGCGCATGCGAATCGACCACGGACTCCTGGGCCGGTCCGAGCCCTACATCGGCTGACCGCCGAGGCGCTCACTGGTGCGCGCCACGGCGCCCGCCAGATACGGAACCGCCGTGCTGACGGCCGTGTGGACATCGCTGTCGGGCGGGTAACGGACGAGGATCTCGTCGAGGCGCCTCTTGAAGCCGAGTCGCTGTCCGGCCGGCCCCGTCGTCATGTCGGCGCAGGTCAGGGCGTCCAGGAGCGCGGAGTCCTCTCGCTCGTACACGGCGAGCTCCGCGGACAGACCGCGTTGTTCGGCCTCGTACGCGGCTCCCGAATGGTGGGCGACCAGTCGTACCAGCCGCCCCGACGCGCCGAGCACCGTCAAGTGTCTGGCCCCGTCGAGGGGATGGAAGCCGCTGTCGTGGAGCGGTGGCGCGTAGCCGATGTCGTGCAACCACGCGGCCGCGACCAGCAGCCCTCGTTCCCCTTCCGGTACCGCCTGAGCCAGTTCCCGGGCACGTGCCGCGACACCTTGTGTGTGAAGCCAACGGTCGCCGAGGGGAGGCAGCAGTGACCGCGCCAGCCCGGCCGCGCCGCGAGGGGTCTCCAGTAGTGATGACGGCATGGGCCACACGGTATCCGCGCAGCCTTCCTGAGGCACCCGACGCCCCCCGCAGCCGGATCGCCGGCCGCTGGGGGCGTTTTTCGTTGGAGGGTGGGGGTATTCGCGGGGCCGGAGTACGACGACAGCGAGCCTTCGGAGGCGAATGACATGACCGGCCTTGGTGGCTGCATCGGTCTGATAGTGGTGGGAGCCATCCTGACTTTCGCCACCGACTGGGAGATGGAGAGCGTCAACCTCGACGTGGTCGGGCTGATCATGATGGGGGTCGGGCTCATCGGCCTGGCCGTGTACACCAGCGTCCTCAAGCGCCGCCGCGCCATGGGCGCGCTCCCCGTCGTGGAACAGCGCCGTGACATCTGAGCCGCGGCGCCCGCGCTCAGCCCCGCAGGGCCGCCTCGTACACCGGGAGCAGGGTGTCGAGGACCGCATCCATCGAGAAGGACTCCTCGGCCAGCTTGCGGGCCGCCGACGAGGCGGCGGCGTTGGCCGCGGGGTCGAGCAGGGACAGGACCGCCGAGGCCACGCCCGCCGGGCCCGGGTCGACCGCGCGGCCCGCGCCCGCGGCGGCGATGTCGCGGGCCAGGCCGTTGGAGTGGGTCACCACCGGGGGGACGCCCACCGCGAGGGCCTCGAGCACCGACATCGGGAACGGCTCGTCCACCGACGGCAGCACGTACACGTGGGCCCGGCGCAGCTCCGCCAGCACCTCCGCGCTGGACAGCGCCCCCGGGACCGTGAAGCGGTCGGTGAGGCCGAGGGCCGTGACGCGTGCGCGTACGCCGGCCAGTTCGCCCTCGTCCGGGCCCGCCACGACGAACCGCGCGTCCGGGTGCGCGGCCAGCACCGCCGGGGCCGCGTCCACGAAGTCCACCGGCCGCTTGCGGGCCTGCAGCCGCGCCGAGTACAGGATGCGCGGGGGCCCGCTCGGAGCGGGCCGCTCCTCCTGCGCCGGGGTGCCGTTGACCAGCCGGACCGCCGTCGCCAGCGGAGCGCCGCCGACCACCGCGTCCAGGCCCGACCGCTCGTGCGGGGTCAGGTACAGCACCGCGTCCGCGCCGCGCAGCAGCCGGCGCACCGCCACCGCGTCCAGCACCTTGGCCAGCAGCTTCTCGCTCGGGTCCACCATCCCGTGGGTCTGGAGCACCAGCGGCCGGCCGGCCCGCAGCGCCGCCAGGGCCACCGGCAGGGTCACCAGGTCCCGGGCCAGGTGCACGTGGACCACGTCCGCGTCCCCGACCAGCCGCCGGGCCGAGGCCAGCAGCGCCGGCGAGGTCATCCCGCTGAAGCCCAGGGGAAGGATCCGCCGCGCCGGGAAGAGCTTTGCCGGCACCCCCTCGACGTCCGTCGGCCACGGCTCGGGGAAACCCTCGCCCAGCGCGAGCAGCCGCGCCTCGTGGCCCCGGGCCCGCAGCCCCTTCGCCAGGTTCAGCGCGACCCGCACCGGCCCGCCGAACGCGTGCGAGGGCGAGTGCAGGGTGACGGCGTGCAGGACTCTCACTTGGGCTCCTCCACCGGGCGACGGCGCCCGTCCTGGGTCTGCAGGGTCAGCTCCGGCAGGTCCTTGTGCACGACGGCGCCCGCGCCCGCGACCGCGCAGCGGCCCACGGTCACCCCGGCCAGCACGGTCGCCCGTACCGCCACCCACGCCCCGTCCTCGACGGTGACCGGCGCGTTGCGGTAGCGGAAGTCGGCGGCCCGGTGGTCGTGCGAACCGGTGCACAGCATGGCCTCCTGCGAGAGGCACACGTGCGAACCGATCGTCACCGGCTCCAGGTTCAGCAGCCAGACGCCCTCGCCGATCCAGGTGTGGTCCCCGACGTCGAGCTTCCACGGCCACAGCACCCGCACCCGGTGCCGGATGAGCACGCCCTCGCCGATCTTCGCCCCGAAGGCCCGCAACAGGGCCACCCGCAGCCGCGCCGGACAGAACCAGCTCATGAACAGCGTGTTCATCACGGCGAACCAGAGCGCCTGCGCCAGCAGCCCGCGCCCCTTGTCGTACCCGGCCAGCGTGAAGGCAGGAAGGTCACGCAACTGAAGCCCCGATCGTTCCGCGCGAACGCGCCTCCCCTGGCGCGGCCCGCTCAGACTAGACTGCGCGCGGACCAGGCACATGGGGTGGGGGCGGCAGTGGCAACGGACATACGCAAGCCCCCCGTCACACCCGTACCGTCCCCCTTCGAGGACGAGACCCTGTGGGGCCGGGTCACCACCCCGCGCACCCTGCTCTCCCGCGCGCTGTCCGTCCCGCTCGCCCTCGGCTTCACCGTCTTCCTGCCGCTGTTCGTCGCCGTCCAGACCGGTGCGGGCGCGCGCGACGCGGCGTTCTGGCTCCAGCTGCTGCTCACCATGTACGCGGGCGCCCGCCTGTCCGCGATGGTGCTCACCAGCCGCCGCAAGCTCCTCCAGGGCTCCTTCTGGCTGTTCGTCTACATGGCCATGGGCGTGGCCCCCCTCGCACAGGCCGTCCTGGGCCAGGTCCCGACGCCCGTCGTCGGCCCCCGCTCCGACCTCACCGCCGCCATCGGGCTCGTGCTGCTCGGCTGCACCGCCTTCGACGTGGGCGTCCTGCTCGCCCGGCACCGGCCCGCCGGCCGCGCGGGCGGCTCCCAGAAGCAGCCGCGGCCGGTGATGACCCACCGGCGCCGGCTCCAGCTGCTGACCGCCCTGTCCTTCCTGTGCAGCGCCGTCTTCGTGATGAAGCTGGGCGGCCCGGCGGTGTTCTTCTCCAGCCGCCAGGAGATCATCGCGGGCATCGAGGAGGCGGGCGTCTCCAACGGCGACGGGCAGGCCGGCCAGGCCCTGCTGCGCGGTTTCGGCACCGTGCCGGCGCTGCTCTCGCTGCTGCTGTACACGCGCTGGCTGATCACCTCGAAGTTCGCCCGGCGCAAGGTGTCCATCATCGTCACCTGGTCGGCGCTCGCGCTGCTGAACCTGGTGGTCAACAACCCGATCTCGAACCCGCGCTACTGGTTCCTGACGGTCATGTTCGCGCTGCTCTTCACGGTCTTCCCGGTCAGCGCGGCGATGTACCGGGTGGCGCTGTCGATGGCCGTGGTCGTCGCCCTGCTCGTCTTCCCGTTCGCGGACCGCTTCCGGTACGACGAGAAGAACTACAAGCCGGTGGAGACCACGTCCTTCCTGGAGCCGATGGCCCTCAAGGACTACGACCAGATCGGCATGTTCGCCAACACCATCACCTTCTCGGAGTCCGGCCCCGGGCACTTCTACGGGCGCCAGCTGGCCGGGTCGATCTTCTTCGCCGTGCCGAGGTCGGTGTGGGAGGGGAAGCCGCGGGACACGGGCGTGATGGTCGGCCAGTGGATGGGCACGGTCAACACCAACCTCTCGTCGCCGATCTGGGCGGAGCTGTGGCTCGACTTCGGACCGCTGGGGATGGGGGCGGGGCTGCTGGGCATGGGCTACGCGGCGGCCCGCGTCGACCGGCGCTATGCGAAGCGGGCCACGCGGAGGGCTCCACCGGGGAGCCTGATCTCGGTGGTGGTCCCGCTGGTGGCGGGCTACTCCTTCATCCTGCTGCGGGGGCCGCTGCTACAGGCTTCGGGGCGGGTGGCGATCGCGGCGCTCTGCCTGGCGCTGGTCGCCACGTACCGCCAGGACCGCACCAAGACGCTGCGCTAGGCCCGGCCCCCGCGGGGGTCAGGGGGTCGGGACCGGGGCCGGGGCCGGGGCCGGGAGGTGGGTTACGCGGCGCCAGGCGGCCGCGGCCTTGAGGGCCGAGCCGGCCGCCAGGCCCCAGGCCGCGCCGAGCGGGCCCCACACCGCGTACCCGCCGAGCAGCAGGGCCACGGACAGCAGCGAGAAGACCACCTGCACCGACAGCGTGGCCTTCGGGGCCAGCACGCGCAGCGTCAGCAGGCCGGCCGTGCCCAGGCCCATCACCGCGTACTGCGCCCCCGTCGCCGGCAGCAGCGCGGCCGCCGAGGTCCAGGTGTCGCCCAGCAGTTCCCGGCCCAGCCGGTCCGGCAGCAGGGCCAGGACCGTCGCCCAGCCCGCGCCGACCGCGGCCAGCAGCAGGCCCAGCGCCGCGGTCGCCCGTACCACCGCGCGCCGCCCGCCGCCGAGCCGCGACAGCACCGGCGGCGCGAACGAGTTCGCCGAGTTGAACAGCACGTTCAGCGGCCCGAACAGGGTCGTCGCGCCCCGCAGCGCGCCCACGGCCAGCGGCGTCGCGAAGACGCCGAGGCCCAGCACCGCGAGCTGGCTCGAGCCGTTGCCCACCGCGAACTCGACCACGAACCGCTGCCCCAGGTGCCCCCGCCGCAGGTACGGCCGCAGGTCCGCCCGCGCGCCCCGTACGTACGGCCGCAGCAGCCACAGGCCCAGCCCCAGCGCGGGCAGCGCGGACAGGCCCCACACGAGCACCAGCCGCCCCGCCGAAGCCCCCGGAGGCTGCGCCGCGAGCGCCGCGACCACGCACACCAGCCGCAGCGCGTCGGCGGCCAGCGCCCGCTCGGGGGCGCGCAGCGCCGAGAAGCAGTAGCGCAGCCCGTCCTGCACGAGCACCAGCGGCAGTACGAGGCCCAGCGCGAGGAAGGCCGCACCGCCGGCCCCGCCGAGCAGCAGGCCGGTCGCGGCGAGCACCGCGCCGACGGCGCCCGAGGCGGCGCCGGTGAAGCCCACGGCCGACCGGCAGGCCGCGCCGAGCCGTTCGCCGTCCTTCTCCAGGACCAGGGTCTGGCCGACGTAGGCCATGCTCAGTCCCAGCAGGACGGTGAACGTCACGTACACCATCGAGAAGGCGGCGAACCCGGCCGCCGACGACAGCCGGGCGGCCAGCACCAGCACCAGGATGTTGGTGGCGCTGGAGGCGGCCTGGTCCAGGACCGAGGAGACGGCGGCGAGTCTGCCCCGGCTCATCTCCGGCCCATGCGGACGGTGCGCAGCGCGACCGTGTCGGTGCCGTCGCCCGGGATGTGCTGTTCCGGCTCGGCCGACTCGCGGGTCAGCGGCTGCGGCGCGGCCGGTGACGGAGCGGGTGCGGGCACGGGGGCGGCCCCCTTGCCCTTGCCGCGGCCGCGCTTCTCGCCGGGCAGCGGGGCGTGCAGCACCGCGCCCAGGACCGTCCCGCCGGCTCCGCTGATCAGTTCCCGGATCCGGGACAGGTCGGTGCGGTGGACGGCGCGCGGGTCGCAGACGACCAGGACGCCGTCGACGCGGTCGACGAGGGCGAGGGCGTCGGCGTACGAGAGCACCGGCGGCGCGAGCACGACGACGGTGGAGTTGGGGGAGTCGGCCTCGGAGATCAGCCGGGTGGCGCGGGCGGAGGTCAGGGCGCGCGGCACGTTGCGCGCGCGCTCGCCCGGGATCAGGTCGAAGGAGCCGGACTCCCCGGCGTCCACGACGAGCTGGCGCCCGTCGGGCCACTCGGAGTCGGCGTGGCGCCCGCCGCCCTTCGCGCTGCCCGGGGTCTGGCTCCAGCGCGGCCGGCCGCCCGCGTCGGTCGGCAGCTGGCTGGCCAGTACGGGGGTGCGCAGGTCGGCCTCGATGAGCAGGACGTCCTTGCCGGTCTCCGCGAAGGAGGCGCCGAGGTTGACGGCCACCGCGGCGGCGGTCTCGCTGCTGCCGCGCGGGGCGACGACGAGCAGCCGGCGCCGGTCGGCGAAGCGGGAGTCGTAGGCGAGCCGGAAGGCCACCGACCGGTACTCCTCCGCGAGCCGCGGATCGGCCTCGCCCGCGGCGAGCAGCGGCCCGCCGCCGGTCCGGTCGCGGGGCAGGTAGCCGAGGACCGGCGCGCGCAGGGCCCGGGCCACGTCGCCCTCGGAGCGCGGCGCCGGATCGAACACGAGCCGCACCCAGGCGGCCAGCAGGCCGAGCGCGAGGCCCACGGCCCCGCCGAGCGCGAGCGACATCACGATGCCGGGGCCGTCGGCCCCGGGGGGCGCGGTCGCGGCGCTGGTGACCCGGCCCGGGGTCATGTCCAGGGCCTGGAGCTTGGCGATGTTGCTGTTGAGCGTGTTGACCTTGCTCTGGAGGTCGGTCTTGGAGGAGTAGGCCGCGTCGCGCCCGGGGCCCGCCGGCATCGAGTTGATCTGCTTGACCAGCTCGTCGAGCTGCTTGGCCACCGGATCGCGCTGGTCCTGGTAGCCCTTGACCATCTTGTCGCGGGTGACGTCGAGGGCTTCCTGCCGCTTGAGCAGGTAGGCCTCGGTCATCGCGTTGGCGCGCTTGGCGGCCTCCTTGGGGGAGGACGCGGTGTAGGTGAACCGGAGCACCATCGTCTGCGGCGGGTTGGTCACCTGGAGCCCGCTGCGCAGGGCGGCGAACCCGGAGGCGGAGACACCGAGCTTCTTCGCCGCCTCGTTGGCTATGGAGGAGCTGAGCGCGACCTGGCGTTCCGAGCCGATGTTGATCGCCTTGTCGGGGGCGAGGCTCGGGTTGAAGGGGTCGTCGGTGGGTGCGCGCAGCACCACGTCGGCCGTGGCGACGTAGGTGTCGGCGGTGGAGACACCGAGGTAGACGCCGCCCAGCAGGCCTATCCCGATGCCCGCGCCGAGCAGCCGGCGGTAGCGCAGGAGCTGCCGGAACTGGTCCCGGAGAAGATCGGGTTCGTCCTCGGCCGGTGCCGCTGCAGGGCGGTTCGTCTCGATCACGGCCGGGGACCCCCAAGTGCTTCGTCCATCAGTGCGTCGATGCGGGCCAGGCCCGCTTCACGGCTCAGGTGCGCCGCCACGTGGCGGGGCCCGGCCGCTCCCAGTGCGTCCGCGCCCTCGCGGTCCTCGGCCAGGACCCGTACGGCCTTCAGCAGGGCTTCGGGGTCCTCGGGCTGTACGAGCACCCCTGCTCCGGAGCGCTCCACTTCCTGGGCGGTCCCGCCCTCCGCCGCCACGGAGGCGACGACGGGCCGGCCGGCCCGGAAGTACGAGGTGAGCTTCGACGGAACGCTCATGTCCAGTACGGCGGCGTGCTGCGTGACCGCGAGTACGTCCGCCGCCGCGAGGATATCCGGGAACTCGCCGTCAGCGGCAGGGGGGATGATGTCCAGATTGGGTACATCGGCTGACAGTTCGGCGAGGGCCGCGCGCTGGCTGCCGTCACCCATCAGGACGAACCGGACAGCGGGGTCCAGCCGGGCGGCTGCCACGAGCACCTCGAGGCCCTGCTTGAGGCCCATGTTCCCGGAGTGCAGGACGACCGTCTGGTCCGGGGCCCAGCCGAGGTGGCGGCGGGTCTCGCCGCGCGGCTTGGTGGGTTCGGCCACGTGGGACCAGTTGGGGACGAGGCGGATCCTGGCCGGGTCCACACCCATGCCGACGACCCGGTCCACGAAGGTCTCGTGGATGACCCCGACGAGGGTGGCCCGCTTCAGCGCGTACGCCTCGGCGCGGCCGGCGATCGCGGCCGCCTTGTCGCCGCCGCTGATCCCGCTCTGCGCGGCGGCGGCGCCCATCAGGTCCTGGACGACCGGGACGTACGGGACCTTCCACCGGGCCGCGAGCCGGGCGGCGAGCACTCCTCCGGCCAGGCTGGGCATCTGGGCCATGACCGCGTCCGGCTTCGGCATCCGGGGCGGGGCCGCGGCTCCGTGCAGCAGAATCGATCCTTCGAACAGGGCCCGCTTCACGGCGGTCTGGACCTGCGGCACGGTGTGCGCACGCCGGTGCACGGTGACACCTGCGCGCCGTTCCGTGCGCCGGAGCGCCCCCTTGTACTCCGGCTCGACCGACCACGCCGGGTAGTGTGGCATTCCCGCGAGGACATGGGTCTCGTGGCCGAGATCCGCCGCCCAGTGTTCCGCGATCTGAGTGGCGTACGGCCCGATTCCCGCGTGTTCGGGCGCGTAGTTGGTGGAGACCAGCAGCAGGCGCCGGTGACCGGATATGGACACTGAGCGTCCCCTTCTCCCCTGGATGATGCGCACGTCACCCTATTCGTTCATCCGCGTGCTGCGGAACGTGCACGCTATTGTCTGCTAATCCGCCACACCGGGGGGTGTGGCCGCTGGGGGGTAACAGATGACGGAGCGGGATATGTCCGAACTTGGCGCGCCCGCGCGCAGACCGTATCGAGTCGGCTACGCGCCGGGTGCCTACGATCTGTTCCATATCGGACATCTCAATATCCTTCGGCACGCACGCAGCCAGTGCGACTACCTGGTGGCCGGGGTCGTCTCCGACGAGATGGCCGAACTGGCCAAGGGGCGCCGCCCGATGATCCCGCTCGTCGAGCGGCTCGAGATCGTCCGCAGCGTGAAGTACGTCGACGCGGCCTTCGTCGAGACGGTGCCGGACAAGGTCGAGACGTGGAAGCAGGTGCGCTTCGACGTGATCTTCAAGGGCGACGACTGGCGGGGCACTCCCAAGGGCGACAAGCTCGAGAAGGACTTCGCCGCCCACGGCGTCGACGTCGTGTACTTCCCGTACACCGTCCACACCTCCAGCACCCAGCTGCGCCGGGCGCTGGACGCGCTCGCCGAACCGCTCGCGGCGGCGGAGCCGTTCACCGCCGAACGGCGCTGAGCTCCCGGAACCACTTCACGAGGAACGCCACCAGGAACAGCCCGGCGACCGCTCCGAAGGCGGCGTACACGAGAGCGAACAGCTCCCCGCCGCCGAGCAGCACGAACACCAGGCAGAACACCCCGTAGTCCACGGGGAGCAACGCCACCGCGCGGAGGGTCGACGGAACGGGCGCCGGGCTGCCCGGAGCCGGCCGGGGCTTGAGCTTCTCGGTCAGCAGCCCGCCGAAGAAGGTCACGATCGCGGCGAACTGGAAGCCCAGCGGCACCAGCAGCCAGCCGTCCCCGCCCGTCCCGTAGGCGTCGGGGAAGCGGTAGAACGCGATCAGCACGCACGAGTGCAGCGCGGTCAGCTTGGCGCAGTCCACGACGTGGTCGAGCCACTCGCCCGCGGCGCTGCCGCTGCCCCGCAGCCGGGCCAGCTGGCCGTCGGCGGAGTCGAAGGCGAAGCCCACGGCGAGCGCGGCCCACACCGCCGTCCCCAGCCCCCAGGAGGGCGCGCACAGCGCGACCGCCGCGGCGGCGGCGAAGCTGAAGGCGGCGCTGATCAGCGTCACCTGGTTCGGGGTGAGCCCGAGCGCGTACGATCCGGCGGCCAGGTACCGCCCGGTCGGCCGGTTCACGAACCGTGAGTAGAGCGACACCCCCTTCGCCGACTTCTGCGCCCCGCGCAGCTCCCGCAGCGCGAATCCGACTCTCCCCATGCACGGCCCCCCTCAGCGACGATGTCGAACACATCATCGCAGGGCGAAAGCGGACTCCCGTCCGGGGCGTTCGCGCACGTCCGGAAGCAGCCCCGCGGGCAGGTCCGCCGCCCGCACCCGGTCCGGGGCCGCCGCCGGGCCGCCGCTATCGCGCCACCCTCAGCAGCAGCACCGAGCGGGCCGGCACCGTCAGCGTCTCGCCGCCCCGGTGCCGGGTGAGCGGGGCCTCGGACTGCGCCTCGCGCGAGGTGTCCAGGACCACCTCGTACACCTCGGCCCACGGCGGCCCCGGCAGCACCCACGGCACCGGCCGGTCCCCGGTGTGCAGCAGGGCCAGGAAGCTGTCGTCCGTCACCTGGCGGCCCCGCTCGTCACGGCCCGGGATGTCCCGCCCCGACAGGTACATCCCCAGCGCCGCGGCCGGCGCGTACCAGTCCCGCTCCGTCATCTCCGCCCCCGCGGGCGTGAACCAGGCGAGGTCCCGCAGCCCGTCCACCCCCTGCGGCCGGCCGGAGAAGAAGGCCCGCCGCCGCAGCACCGGATGGGCCTGGCGCAGCGAGATCAGCCGCGCGGTCAGCGCGAACAGCTCCCGCCACGCGGGGTCCTCCAGCAGGGACCAGTCCACCCACCCCGTCTCGTTGTCCTGGCAGTACGCGTTGTTGTTGCCGTCCTGGGTGCGCCCGAACTCGTCCCCCGCGACGAGCATCGGCACCCCCGTCGACAGCAGCAGGGTGGTGAGGAGGTTGCGCAGCTGCCGCCGGCGCAGCGCGGCGATCCGGGCGTCCGTGCCCTCCGGCGGATCGCCCTCCACCCCGCAGTTCCACGACCGGTTGTCGTTCGTCCCGTCCCGGCCCGCCTCCCCGTTCGCCTCGTTGTGCTTGCGCTCGTAGGACACCAGGTCCCGCAGCGTGAACCCGTCGTGCGCGGTCACGAAGTTCACCGAGGCGTACGGCCGCCGCCCGCCCCACGCGTAGAGGTCGCTCGACCCCGACAGCCGGTACCCGAGGTCCCGTACGTCGGGCAGCGCGCCCCGCCAGAAGTCCCGTACGGCGTCCCGGTACCGGTCGTTCCACTCCGTCCACAGCGGCGGGAAGGCCCCCACCTGGTAGCCGCCCGCGCCCACGTCCCAGGGCTCGGCGATCAGCTTGACCCGCCGCAGCACCGGGTCCTGGGCGATCACCGCAAGGAACGGCGACAGCATGTCCACGTCGTGCATCGAACGCGCCAGTGCCGCCGCCAGGTCGAAGCGGAAGCCGTCCACCCCCATCTCCGTCACCCAGTACCGCAGCGAGTCCGTGATCAGGCGCAGCACGTGCGGGCGCCCCGCGTGCAGGGTGTTCCCGCAGCCCGTGTAGTCGGCGTACCGGCGCTGGTCGGACTGGAGCCGGTAGTAGCCCCGGTTGTCGATCCCGCGCAGGGACAGCGTCGGACCGAGCTCGCCCGCCTCCGCCGTGTGGTTGTAGACCACGTCGAGGATGACCTCGATCCCCGCCGCGTGCAGGGCCCGCACCATCCGCTTGAACTCCCCGACCTGCTGGCCCGCCGTACCGCTCGACGAGTAGCCCGCGTGCGGGGCGAAGTAGCCGACCGAGTTGTAGCCCCAGTAGTTGCGCAGCCCGCGCCGCAACAGGTGGTCCTCGTGCGCGAACTGGTGCACCGGCAGCAGTTCGACCGCCGTCACGCCCAGCTTCACCAGGTGCTCGACGGCCGCCGGATGGGCCAGGCCCGCGTAGGTGCCGCGCAGTTCGGCGGGGATCCCGGGATGGCGCATCGTGAAGCCGCGCACGTGCAGTTCGTAGATCACCGAGTCGGCCCACGGGGTCTTCGGCCGGACGTCGTCCGCCCAGTCGTCGTCATCGTGGACCACGACCCCCTTGGGCACGAACGGCGCCGAGTCCCGGTCGTCGCGCACCGTGTCGGCGATGTACTGCTGCGGCCAGTCCCGGACGTGCCCGTACACCTCCGGCGGCAGGCCGAACTCGCCGTCCACCGCCCGCGCGTACGGGTCCAGCAGCAGCTTCGACGGGTTGTACCGGGCGCCCGTCCACGGGTCCCAGCGCCCGTGCACCCGGAATCCGTACCGCTGCCCGGGGCGCACGCCCGGCACGAAGCCGTGCCAGATCTCGTGCGTGAGCTCCGTCAGGGCGCAGCGGGTCTCGGCCCCGCTCCCGTCGAACAGGCATACCTCCACCGCCTCCGCGCCCTGCGCCCACAGCGCGAAGTTGGTGCCCGCGGTCCCGTCCGGACCGTGGTGGAACCGGGCCCCCAGCGGATGCGAGGAACCGGGCCACACCGGCGGCCCCGGCCGCCCGGACGTCCGTAACACCTGGCCCCTGACCTGGCCGTTCGGTGCGGGCGCGGTCGGACCGCCGCCCCGAACCGCACTCTCGGTGTCCACCGCGTCCGCGGCGTCCACCACGTTCCCGACGGCTTCCACCGCCTCTTCCTGCTCGGCTGCGCTCGACACTGCCCGCCTCCACGGCTCCTGGGTACCTGCGGGGGAGGGGAGTGCGGCCCCGGCGTCCCGGCCCGGGCCCGTCCCCGTCTGGTCCTTCACACTGTTCTGCCCGGACTGTTCTGCCCGGAACGTCCACGCCCCTCACGTTTCCCCCGGAGGGCCCCGGTCGTTGGAGGGGGCGTGACACTTCTGACGAGGCGGGCAGGGGCGGGCTTGGCCGCCGTGGCGGCGTGGGCGGGCCTGCTCGGCGGCCTGGCCGGATGCACCGAGGACGGCCGTTCCCCGGTCGAGATCGCACTGCCCGGCAAACCCCGCTCGCCGGACGAGGCCATCCGGATCACCCCCGACGACAACGCCAAGGGGGTCCCCGCCGACGGACGCCTCAGCGTGACCGTCCCCGAAGGCAGGCTGGAGCGGGTCGTGGTCACCAAGGTCGAGGACGCGCAGGAGGAGCGGGTTCCGGGCGCGATCGCCGAGGACGGGCTCAGCTGGAGCCCCGACCCGGAGTCCGCCCGGCTCTCGCTCGCGGCCAAGTACACCGTGGACGTCGTCGCCCTCGACGGACACGACCGCCGCCAGGCCCGGCACACCACCTTCACCACCTACGTTCCCGAGGAGCGGTTCATCGGCTACTTCAAGCCGGAGAACCGCTCCACCGTCGGCACCGGCATGATCGTCTCGTTCAACTTCAGCCGGGCCGTCACACGACGCGCCGAGGTGGAGCGGGCCATCACCGTCACCTCGAACCCGCCCGTGGAGATCGTCGGCCACTGGTTCGGCAAGGAGCGGCTCGACTTCCGGCCCAAGACGTACTGGAAGGCCGGCACCGAGGTCACCGTGAAGATGGACCTGCGCGACATCGAGGGCGCGCCCGGCTCCTACGGCATCCAGGACAAGACGATCACCTTCACCGTGGGCCGCTCCCAGATCTCCACCGTGGACGCGGCCGCGCACACCATGGAGGTCCGCCGGGACGGGACGCTGCTGCAGACCCTGCCGATCACCGCCGGGGCGCCCAAGACCACCACCTACAACGGGAAGATGGTGGTGATGGAGCTCTTCGACGTCACCCGCATGAACGGCCAGACCGTCGGTTTCGGCGGGGAGTACGACATCCCCGACGTCCCGCACGCCATGCGGCTGACCTCCTCCGGGACCTTCCTGCACGGCAACTACTGGGTCAGCCCCGACACCTTCGGCTCGGCCAACCTGAGCCACGGGTGCGTGGGCCTGCGCGACGACAAGGGCGGCGGCTCGGACACCCCGGCCGGCTGGTTCTTCGACCGGACCCTCGTCGGGGACGTGGTGGAGGTCGTCAACTCACAGGACAAGACGGTGGCCCCGAATAACGGCCTGGGCGGCTGGAACATGTCCTGGGCGGACTGGGTCGCCGGCTCCGCCATCGCCTGACCGCTGCCCGGAAGAGTGATTCGTGTGATCGGAATGCCGTAGCGGGGAGTGTCCTCGCGGCGCCCGCCGACGCCTGCCTCCAGCCTGTCAGGGCACATCCGGGCAGCGCGTAACGGACGGAGCGTCATGTCAGCAAGGAAATGGGCCCTCGGGCTGGCGGTCGGGGCCGTCCTGGCCTCGGCCGCCCCCACCGCCCTCGCGGCGGGGCCCGGCGGCGAACGGCCGGCGGCTGCGGCCGCCCGAGCGCCGCTGCCCGACGGCCTGGGCCCCTGCGTACCGGGGCGCTGCCCCGACCCGTTCCCGCCCATCGGCACGGGCGGGAACCCGGTGGGCCGGGACAACGGCATCAACATCTTCGCCGGCGGCGACTTCCGGGTCAGGGGACGCGCCTCCGAGGCCGAGGGCCGCCTCGTCGTCCTCGGCGACTTCGACCAGGACAAGCTGGCGGGCGGCGACAGCCGCTACAACGTCGGGATCGTCGGGGCCGGATCGCTCGTGCCGCCGCCCGACGGCGCCGACTTCCTCACCACCGGCGGGGACATCACCGTCGCGGAGGGCGAGCGGCTGCTCGCCGACCGCGGCAGGGTCCGGTACGCCGGCACCCTCAGGGGATCCGTCTCCGGGATCCTGACCCCGCACCCGGCCGCCGTCACCCCGCACGCGGGACTGCGTGACCGGCTCAGCGCCGCCAGCCAGTGCTACGCCAGGGTCGAGGGGCGACTGCGACCGGCCACCGGCACGGTCCTCAACAGCGGTTTCGAGACGGTGTTCACCGGCGACGGCACCTCCGCGCTCCAGGTCTTCAACGTCGACGCGAACCTCGTCGGCAACGAGGGCCGCCAGCAGGGCATCCGCTTCGCCCGCATCCCGGCCACGGCCACCGTGCTGGTGAACGTGCTGGGCGCCACCCGCACGATCAACACCTACAGCGGCGGCATCCAGGACACCGACCCGCTCAACGCCTACCGCGAGCGGCTGCTGTGGAACTTCCCGGACGCCACCACCGTGAACCTGACCGGCGGCGGCCAGTTCCAGGGCAGCTTCCTGATGGGGCAGCAGAGCTCCGAGACCACGATCACCCTGCCCGGCATCAACGGCCGCTTCTTCACCACCGGCTCCGTCACCCACGGCAGCGACACCGTCGGGGGCGGCGGCCAGGAGTTCCACGCCTACCCCTTCAACGGCGACCTGCCCGAGTGCGGCGGCCCCGCCCCGGTCACCGGCTCGGTGTCCGTCCTCAAGCAGGAGACGGGGACGGGCACGGCCCTCGCCGGGGCGCAGTTCGAGCTGTGGCGGGAGAGCAACCGGACGCCCGGGCTCCAGACCTCCGGTCCGAACCCCGACACCCTGGTCACCGAGTGCACCACGCCGGCGAGCGGCATCTGCGAGCAGACCGTCGAGCTCGGCACGTACTACTGGCGGGAGACCGAGGCTCCGCTCGGCTACGACCTGCCGTCCGAGACCGTCCACGAGCTGATCCTGACGCCCGCGACCGCCGAAGCCGGGATCCGGGTCCCGGTGGACAACCGCCGCACCCCCGAGCCGCCGGACGGCGCCCGGGTGGAACTGCGCAAGACCGACGCGGCCACCGGCCTCCCGCTGGCCGGCGCCGAGTTCGAGCTGTGGCGGGAGAGCAACGGCACGGCCGGGCTCCAGACCGGGACGGGGTGTGCGTGACCGGATCGACCGGCATCTGCGCGGTGGAGCTGCCGACCGGGCACACCTACTACTGGCGCGAGACGGTCACCCCGGAGGGGTACGAGCCGCCGGCGGACCCGGTCACCCGCTTCGACCTCGACGCGGGCGACGTGGCGGACGGCATCGTCGTCGCCGTCCCCAACACCCCACAGGGCGGGTACGAGGGCTCGATCCGCATCGTCAAGCAGGACGCCAAGACCGGGCGCCCGCTGCGCGGAGCGGTCTTCGAGGTCTGGCAGGAGACCAACGACACCGCCGGTCTCCAGACGGTCGGCATCAACCCGGACCGCCGGGCCGCGGCCGGCTGCGCCACCGACCGGACCGGCGTCTGTGACTTCGGCCCGCTCCCCGAGGGCTGGTACTACCTGCTGGAGACGGCGGTCCCCGAGGGCTACGTGCTGCCCGCCGACCGGGTGACCGGTCCGCTGCGGCTGGACGGCACGACCCCGGACCGGCGCCTGGTGGTCACGCTGAAGAACAAGCGCGACGGCCACGGAAAGGGCGACCACGGCAAGGGCGATCACGGAAAGGGCGGCCACGGAAAGGGCGGCCACGGAAAGGGCGGCCACGGAAAGGGCGACCACGGCAAGGGGGGTCACGGAAAGGGCGACCACGGCAAGGACAAGCCCGAGCACCCCGAGCACCGCCCGTAGCACCCCGACGGCGCCGAGGGCCCCGGCTCCGGCCCGTCCCCGGCCGGTCCGGGCCGCCCCCGGGTGCGCCGGCGGAGTGACCTCCTCACTCCGCCGGCGCACCCGCCGGGCCGGGCCCGGCCCGGCCGGGTTGGCTGGCCCCAGCGGCCCGGCCGGCGGGCGCGAGGAGGTCCGCATGAGGGCAGGGAACGCGACGGGCACGGCGCACCGGACGGACAGGGCCCGCCCGACGGGCGTGGGCGGCGCGATGGCCGCACTGGCCGCGGCGGCGCTGCTCACCCTGGCGGGCCCGGTCCCGTCGCACGCGGCGGCGGCGCAGACCGGTCCCGCCACGGCCGCCGCCGCGGAGACGGGCTGCGAGGCCGGTACCGGCCCCTACCAGCGGGAGCTGGAGGCCCACCTGGGCCGGCCCGTCGACGGGGTCCAGTCCCCGGCCGACTGCGAGGCGATCGCCGCCTTCCAGCGCGGCCACGGCATCCGGCCCGCCGACGGCTACGCGGGCCTCGCCACCCACCGCACGATGGTCGCGGTGGCAGCCGCCGCCGACCCCAACGCGGCGGGCCGGTGTCCCGTCCGCACGTACCGGGTGACCTGCGTGGACCTCGACCGGCAACTGCTCTGGGTCCAGCGGGACCGGCGCGTCCTCTTCGCCCCCGTGCCCATCCGCACCGGCCGCGACGACCAGGAGACCCGCCCCGGCTGGCACGAGGTGTACTGGCGCAGCAAGGACCACGTCTCCACGCTCTACGACGACGCCCCCATGCCCTACGCGCAGTTCTTCGACGGAGGCCAGGCCCTGCACGGCCGCCCGGGGGACCTGTACGCCCACGGTGGTTCGGCCGGCTGCGTCAACCTCTCCGTGCCCGACGCCGCACGGTTGTGGGACCTGCTCACCGAAGGGGACGCCGTCTACGTGTGGGGCACCAAACCGGGCACCGACGACTAGGGGGGTGTCTGACGGATGCCCGCGGGGCCGTTCGCCGTCCGGGCACTTGGGACGGAATGGTGACAAGACCGTGGCTTTTCGTGTTCTCCCCATGTGATTACCTGTCGGCAAGCGCGCGACTGCCCGCGCGCGGGGGACATGGGGAGAACAAGAGTGAACGTGCAGCCGATACGCGGCCGCGTCCGCACCGGCCTGCCGGCCCTTCTGCTGGGGGCCGCCCTGCTGCTGACCACCGCGTGCAGCGGCGGCGGCGGGGGAAACAACGGCAGCGGCAGTGACAACGCCGGGGGCGGGGGCAAGACCGGCACCGAGGCGTCCAAGGCCGTGGTCAGCGTGAAGCCGGACGACGGCTCCAAGGAGGTCGCGACCAGCGGCGTCCTGAAGATAACGAGCACCGGCGGCAAGCTCACCACGGTGACGGTCGCCGACACCAAGGGCAACGCGGTCGAGGGCAAGCTGACCGACGACGGCGCGAGCTGGGAGCCCTCCCGCCACCTGGCCTCGGCCACCGAGTACAAGGTGCACGCGGTCGCCAAGGACGAGGCGGGCCGGGAGTCCGCCAAGGACACCACCTTCACCACACTGACTCCGACGAACACCTTCATCGGGCACTACACGCCCGAGGACGGCGCGACCGTCGGCGTGGGCATGCCGGTGTCGATCAACTTCACCCGGGGCATCACCAACCCCGAGGCCGTCGAGAAGGCCATCACCGTGACGGCCGAGCCGGCCGTTCCGGTCGAGGGCCACTGGTTCGGCAACGACCGCCTCGACTTCCGCCCCGAGAAGTACTGGGCCGCGGGCACCAAGGTCACCGTGAAGCTCGCCCTCGACGGGGTCGAGGGCCGCCCGGGCGTCTACGGCAAGCAGACCCGCACGGTCACCTTCACCATCGGCCGCTCGCAGGTCTCCACGGTCGACGCGAGCAGCAAGCAGATGCAGGTGGTCCGCGACGGCCAGGTGCTCAAGAACATCCCGATCACCGCGGGCGCTCCGTCGACGACCACGTACAACGGGCAGATGGTCATCAGCGAGAAGTACAAGGTCACGCGGATGAACGGCGCGACGGTGGGCTTCGGCGGGGAGTACGACATCCCCGACGTCCCGCACGCGATGCGGCTGTCGAACTCGGGCACCTTCGTGCACGGCAACTACTGGGCTTCCTCGGGCACGTTCGGCTCGGAGAACGTCAGCCACGGCTGCGTCGGCCTGCGTGACGTGCGCGGCGGGGGCAACGGCGACGTCCCGGCCGCCTGGTTCTACAACGAGTCGCTGATCGGCGACGTGGTCGTCGTGAAGAACTCCAAGGACAAGCAGATCGCCCCGGACAACGGCCTCAACGGCTGGAACATGGACTGGGCGGAGTGGATCAAGTAACCGCCCTCGCGTAGTACTCCGGTGGCCCGGTGCTGTGACACACAGCACCGGGCCACCTCGCGTTAGCCGCCGCTAACCTTCCCCGTATGACCATCTCTCTCGAAGTCTCCGAAGGCGTCGGCACCATCCGCCTGGACCGGCCGCCCATGAACGCCCTGGACATCGCCACCCAGGACCGGCTGCGCGAGCTCGCGGTGGAGGCCACCGACCGGGCCGACGTCCGAGCGGTGATCATCTACGGCGGCGAGAAGGTGTTCGCGGCGGGCGCGGACATCAAGGAGATGCAGGCGATGGACCACGCGGCGATGATCGCCCGGTCCCGCGCGCTGCAGGACGCCTTCACCGCGGTGGCCCGCATCCCCAAGCCCGTCGTGGCGGCCGTCACCGGCTATGCGCTGGGCGGCGGTTGTGAGCTCGCGCTCTGCGCCGACTACCGGATCGCGGCCGACAACGCGAAGCTCGGCCAGCCCGAGATCCTGCTCGGCCTGATCCCGGGCGCCGGCGGCACGCAGCGGCTGTCGCGGCTGATCGGCCCCTCCCGGGCCAAGGACCTCATCTTCACCGGGCGGATGGTCAAGGCCGACGAGGCGCTCGCGCTGGGCCTGGTCGACCGGGTGGTCCCCGCCGCCGAGGTGTACGAGCAGGCGCACGCCTGGGCCGCGAAGCTGGCCCAGGGCCCGGCGATCGCGCTGCGCGCCGCCAAGGAGTGCGTGGACGCGGGCCTGGAGGCCGACATCGACACGGGGCTCACCATCGAACGCAACTGGTTCGCGGGCCTGTTCGCCACCGAGGACCGTGAGCGCGGCATGCGCAGCTTCGTCGAAGAGGGCCCGGGCAAGGCGAAGTTCGTATGACCCCTGCGGGTGGATTAGCCAGGCCTTAAGGGAACCTTAAGCAGATTCGGTGATCCACTCACGGTGATCACTTCCGAGCGCTGCGTCACCGCTGGTCAAGGTGGGTGCACCCGGCCTCCGGTTGCCTCTCGCATATGACACCAGGCCCCTGCGGAATTGTTGATTCCGCAGGGGCTTTTCCCGTGGAACGGCCCGGAGGGGCAGGTCGGCCGTCCATGATGGGTGCATGGCGGGCCTGGAGGGTGTGGAACAGCCGCGGCAGCGCAGCAGCGCTTCGGCCGTGCGGCTCACGGCGGCACTTGAGGACGAACAGGGCCTCAAGGCACTGGAGTTGTACGGGAACCCGGCTGAGGCGGAAGTGATCCTGCCGTCCATGCCGGAGTCGGCCGGCACCGCCCGCAGGCTCACCCAGTGCGTGGTGATACGGCTCTGGGGGCTCTCGCCGCAGATCTCCGAGCACGCCGTCCTGCTGGTCTCGGAACTCGTCGGCAACGCGGTCCGTCACACCGGGGCCCGCTCCTTTGGCTTACGCATGCTCCGGCGGCGCGGCTGGATCCGGGTGGAGGTGCGCGACCCCTCGCGGGGACTGCCCTGCCTGATGCCGGTCCACGAGATGGACACGACCGGGCGGGGGCTCTTCCTCGTGGACAAGCTGTCCGACCGCTGGGGCGCCGACCTGCTGCCGCGAGGAAAGATCACCTGGTTCGAGATGCGCGTGGCCGACCGCAGCAACGCCTGAAGCCCCCTGGTCGCCGTGGTGGGGCGGTGCGGGGGCTTCATGGGTGCGCCGAGGATCGATTGGGGTGTGATCCTCGGCGTGAAGGCTTCGCTCGGGTCAATGGGAAGCCGTGGTTCCGACTATGGCAGACGCGGCCCCAAACGCCAAAAGTCCCTACTCGGACATAACTGTGCAAATAGTAAGAGTTTCTTGCTAAATCCTAGGTGAGGTGGGCCACTCACCTCGTATTCGATGAATAACTATCGACCGCTCTGTGTGAATCGTTGATCACATAGCGGACAGACCCCTGGTAGGACGACTTCGCCGAAGGTCCCGAATTGGGTCAATCATTACCTTAGGGTCCATCCGCCCCTTAAATGGGCAGGTGCTCTCACATCCAGGCCGCCGCGCGGTCCTGCGCGCGGGCGGTCTCACCACGGCCGGCGCCGCCGTGGCCGGCCTCACCGCCGCCTGCGGACCGGGCCGCCCCGCCGCCGCCCCCTCGGCCCCGCCGCCCGGCCCGGCCAGACCCGCCCGGCCGGCCGCGCCGGCCGCGGCCCTCCCGCGCCGGTACCCGGGGCTGCCCGTCGAGATCGCCCACGGCCCGCGCGACCGCCCCCGGGTCGCCCTGACCTTCCACGGCAACGGGGACCCCGCCGTCGCCCGGGCGGTGCTGGCCTCGGCCGAGAAGGCGGGCGCGCGGGTCACCGTACTGGCGATCGGCAGCTGGCTCGACGCCCACCCGGACCTGGCCCGCCGGATCCTCGACGGCGGACACGAGCTCGGCAACCACACCCAGCGCCACCTCGCGATCAACGACCTCCCCGAGGCGGAGGCCCACGCCGAGATCACCGGCTGCGCCCAGCGCCTCAAGCGGCTCACCGGCTCCATCGGCACCTGGTTCCGGCCCTCCCAGACCCAGTACGCCACCCCGCTCGTCCAGAAGCTGGCCCAGCGGGCCGGCTACCCGCACGTCCTGTCGTACGACGTGGACTCCCTCGACTTCACCTCGCCCGGTGCCGCGGCCGTCATCCGCACCGTCACCGGGACGATCCGGCCCGGATCGGTGGTGAGCCTGCACTTCGGCTACGCGGACACGGTCGACGCGATGCCGCCCCTCCTCGAAGAACTCGCGCGACGCAAGCTGCGCGCGGTGACCACCACGGAGCTGCTGACGCCATGAAGACCACCTGCCTTCCCCGGAAGGCCGCCGTGCTGCTGGCCGGTCTGGTCCTCGCCGCCCTGGCCGGGTGCGGATCGGCCGACAAGGGACCCGCCGAGGCGCTCGGCACCAAGGGTGCCGCCCGACCCCCCAAGGCCGTCCCGGCCGCACCGCCGGGCCTGGCCGGGATGCCCCCGCTCCTCGATCCGAACGACGTGTACGCGGCGGACCGGCCGAACAAACTCTCCCCGGTGGTCAAGGACTTCCCGTCCCGCGTCTACGTACCGAACACCAACTCCAACACGGTGTCGGTCATCGACCCGGCGACGTACCAGGTCATCGACACCATTCCGGTCGGCGTCCAGCCCCAGCACGTGGTGCCCTCCTGGGACATGAAGACCCTGTGGGTCAACAACAACCGCGGCCACACGCTCACCCCCATCAACCCGGCCACCGGGGAGGCCGGGAAGCCCGTCGAGGTGCACGACCCGTACAACCTGTACTTCACGCCGAACGGCAAGTACGCGATCGTCATGGCCTCGATGGACAAGGAACTGGTCTTCCGCGATCCGCACACGATGGACCGGGTGAAGACCGTCCCGGTGAGCTGCTACGGGGTCAACCACGCGGACTTCTCCGCCGACGGCCGCTACTTCATCGTGAGCTGCGAGTTCTCCGGCGAGCTCCTCAAGGTCGACACCGAGAAGATGGAGGTCATCGGCCAGCAGAAGCTGCCGTTCGAGGGCGCCATGCCCCAGGACGTCAAGGTCTCCCCGGACGGGAAGACCTTCTACATCGCGGACATGATGGCGCACGGCATGTGGGTGCTCGGCGGCGACAAGTTCGAGGTCCCCAAGCTGCTGCCGACCGGGAAGGGCTGCCACGGACTGTACGTGAGCCGCGACTCCAAGGAGATGTACGTCTCCAACCGAGGAGAGGGCACGATCTCGGTCTTCGACTTCCCGCAGAACAGGCTCACCAAGAAGTGGACGCTGCCCGACGGCGGCAGCCCGGACATGGGCGGAGTCTCCGCCGACGGCAAGGTGCTGTGGCTCTCGGGCCGCTACAACTCCGAGGTCTACGCGATCGACACGGTGACCGGCAAGCAGCTCGCCCGGATCCCGGTCGGCGGTGGCCCGCACGGCCTCGCCGTGTACCCGCAGCCCGGCCGCTACTCGCTCGGCCACACCGGCATCTTCCGGTAGTGCCGTGACGCGGACGCGGCAGTGCCCCGGGAGCTCGCACGGCTCCCGGGACACCGCCGTACCCGGTGCGCCTACCAGGCGGCCGGGAGCCGTTCCGGAAGCCGCTTGATGAAGCCGGTCCGCCAGACGCGGTTCTCCGCCGGCACCGCGAGCCGCAGCCCGGGCAGCCGCTCGACCAGCACCTCCAGCGCGATCTCGGCGTGCGCCCGGCCCAGCGCGGAGGCCGGGCAGAAGTGCCGGCCCGCGCCGAAGGCGAGGTGCGGCCGGGAGCTCTCGCGCTCCAGGTCCAGCTCGTCCGGGCGCTCGAACGCCTCCGGGTCGAAATCGGCCCCCTCCAGCACCCGTCTGGCCAGCGCGTAGCTGCTCACCAGCCAGGCCGCTCCCGGCCCCCCTGGCCCTCACGCTGCCCGGCGCTCATCGAGACTCCCTCCCGTCGGTGCGTGGTTCGCGTGCGCCGTGTGCTCCTCGGCTGCCGTCCCGGGCCGTACGACGGCGTAGGCCTGGTTGCGGGTCGCGCGCAGGCCCCCGCCGCGCGCGAACAGGACATCGGTCAGCGGCATCCTGACGTGGTAGGCCGCCACCGAGGACGGCACGTCGAGAATGCTCGGGGTGTCCACGAAGAAGGGCAGCTCGGCCGCCATATAATCGAAACAGATCTGCAACTGCCCGGCCGTGATGGATTCACCTTCCGGCAACTTGGAGCCGACAAAGTGCAGCGCCATCTCCTCGCAGCCTTTGCGGAATTCGGTGTCAGTCGCCAGGAAATGCAGGACGCGCCGGTGCAGCAGTTGGTAGACGGGATTCGCCTGGAACTCGGAAAGTGCTCGCACGCGGATTTCGGGCCGTGCGGACCCTGATTCCTCGACGCCCTTGAGAATCCGCCGCCGGACCGCCTTGATCTCCTTTGCGGCACGTTTCTCCGCATGCTCCCTCGCGTAGCCGAAAGCGGCGAACATCCGGTCCACGTGGAGGTCTGCGTAGACGAAGTCGACTTGTGCGAAGCGGGTCGTGGCCCACTGGGCGAGGCCGGCGATGCGCTCGGAGCTGAAGTAGCTGTTTCCGGGACTCACCCCGATGAGCACATGGTCGCCGTCTTCCCAGATATGGCGGCAGGTGCGGGTGAAGGGCAGAACTTCGAATGATGCGTCAGCTGTGATCGTCACCTGTGTGATCGCCCTTGTTGCCGCTTGTCCCTGGGAGCCCTGCGCTCCTGGTGTGGCGGCAATGCCATGACGTTATGCCGTGGTCCCGGAGCGTGACAAGTCCGGGGCTGATTTGTTGGCTGGAATCATCGCTTCCGCCTTACGGAAGAGTAATTGAATATCTATCTGCCGTCCGAACGGGACCCGGAGCGGGGGCCGGTGCGCGGGGCGGCTACCCTGAGCCGGTCAACAAGCACCAAGAAGGGGTGGACCCAGTGGCGAGCATCGAGAGCGCGCGGGCGACGTTCGACAAGTTCGACGTGAACGGTGACGGCTTCATCACCGCCGACGAGTACAGCGCGGCCATGAAGGCCATGGGTGACGCCTACGTCACCGGCGCGGTCGCGGACGCGGTGCTCGCGGCCAAGGACGCCAACGGCGACGGCCTGCTGAGCTTCGACGAGTTCTGGGCCGCCCTCAACAAGTAGGCCCCGCGCCGCCCCCGTTCCGCCTGCCGGGACGGGGGCGCGGTCATGCCCCGGGGCCGGGCCCGTCGGCCGTCATGTCCTCGACCTCGCCGAGGGCCTCCTCCAGCCAGTGCAGCCAGAACGTCTCCAGGGCGATCCCGCCGTGCAGCACCAGACGGCGCAGCCGGTCCTCCACGGCGTCGCGCTCCGGCGGGAAGTCCTTCTCCTCGATCGCCCCGTACTGCGCCAGCTGCCGCCGGTGCAGCTCCAGATGGCGCCGCAGCTCGGGCCCGAGCCCCTGCGGCCCGACCACGCCCGCCGCGCGGATGCGCAGCAGCAGCGGGTCGCGCATCGGCTTGGGATCCTGGCTCTCGGCGACCCACCGCGCCAGTTCCGCGCTGCCCGCCGCCAGGACCTCGTACTCCTTCTTCTGCCCGCGCACCGGCACCTCGCTCGGAAGCTCCCGGATCAGCCCGGACTCCTCCAGCCGTCCGAGCTCGCGGTAGATCTGCTGGTGCGTCGCCGACCAGAAGTACCCGATCGACTTGTCGAACCGCCGGGTGAGCTCCAGCCCGGACGAGGGCTTCTCGAGCAGGGCGGTGAGGATGGCGTGGGGGAGCGACATGACGCCATCCTAGGGAGGCCCAGGACGGCCGCGGCCGCTACCGCCAGCCGGACAGCGCCTCCGGGGTGCGCGGGCCCGGGAGGCCGGCCGCCAGCAGGCCGTGGGCGCGCAGCAGGGCCGTCACCGCCGGGGACCAGGCCTGGCGCAGGCCCGCCTCCGTCAGCGGCGCCGGATCGGACGGCAGTTCCCCGGCCGGTCCCACGCGGATGCCCGACGGGGTCAGGACCGCGGGACCGCGGCGTCGTCGGCCCACCGCACGGCCAGGTCCACGTCGTGGGTGGCCATCACCACGGTGGTCCCCGAGGTGCGCAGCCCCGCCAGGACCTCCAGCAGCCGCTCCTGGCCGTCCGGGTGCAGACCGGCCGTCGGCTCGTCCAGGATCAGCACCCGCGGAGCCATCGCCACCGCCCCCGCGATGGCCGCGCGCTTGCGCTGCCCGTACGGGAGGAGGTGGGTCGGGCGGTCCCGCAGCGCCGTGATGTCCAGCGCGGCCAGGGCGGAATCGACCCGCTCGCGGACCTCCGCGACCGGCAGGCCCAGGTTCATCGGGCCGAAGGAGACGTCCTGTTCCACCGAGGCGGCGGACAGCTGGTCGTCGGGGTCCTGCACGACCAGCTGCACCGCCGTCCGCAGCCGGGTCAGCCCCGCCCGGTCGTGGGCGACCACCGCGCCGTCGAGGTGCAGCGCGCCCCAGCCCGGCTTCAGGCCGCCGCTCAGCAGCCGCATCAGCGTGGTCTTGCCGCTGCCGTTGCGGCCGAGCAGGACCAGTGCCCGGCCCTCGGCGATGGCGAAGTCCACCCCGGCGAGGACGGCGGGCCCGTCCTCGTACGCGTAGCCCGCGCCCACCAGTTCCACCAACGGCCGCACAGGTACAGCTCCTTCAGCGTGAGAGTTGCGGCGACCGGCCCGGCCAGCAGCGCGCCGGACCAGGCCAGGAACCGCCAGGACAGCGGGGACTCGGGGACCGGCACCCGCAGGGCGCCGTCGTAGCCCCGCCCGGCGAGGCCCGCCTGGAGCCGCGCCGCGCGGTCGAAGGCCCGGACGAACGAGGTAGTGGCGAGCCCGGCCGTCCCCCAGCCCCAGTGCGAGCGGCAGGACGGCCAGCGCCGCCACCAGGAGCAGCAGCAGGGTGTTGGTCTTCGCGTTCCTGGTTATCAGACCGCCGCCTCCCGCTGCTTCTCGGATCCGGTGAGCCTGGCGACGCCGAACGGGACCAGGTCCGACTTGCTGTACTGCATCAGCATGCACATCACGAGCACGGTCAGCAGCCCCTCGCTCACCGCGAGCGGGATCTGGGTGAACGCGAAGATCTCCGCGAACTGCACCAGCGCGCCGGTGAATCCGCTCGCCGCGTCGGGGAAGGCCAGCGCCAGCTGGACCAGGGTCACGCAGGAGGTGACCAGGTCGGCGAAGAACGCGCCGAGAACACCGCGACCATCAGCGGCAGGTCGGATTTCCGCAGCAGGCGGTAGACCGCGTAGCCCGCCCAGGGCCCGGCCACCGCCATCGAGAAGACGTCGGCGCCGAGCGTGGTGAGCCCGCCGTGGGCGAGCAGCAGCGCCTGGAAGGGCAGGGTGACCGTGCCGAGCACCGCCATGATCGGCGGCCTGAACAGGATCGCCCCGAGCCCGGTACCGGTGGCCGCGCGCCCGCAACAACCCGGCCCCGTGCGGGCGCGCCGGCACCGGGTCAGTGCGCGATGTCCACGACCAGCCGCTCCGGTGAGTGCAGGGCGAAGGTGCGGTAGTACGGCAGGGTGTCGAAGGCGGCGCCGAAGGTCACGTACCCCTCGTAGTCGCCGGTCAGGGCGAGGCCCTTGAGCTTGCCGAGCTGGATCTTCTGGAGCTTGGGACCGCGGTAGACGCTCTCGCCCGCGTCGTTGTGCGCGGCGGCGGGGTTGAGGCGTATCTCCAGGAAGTACTTCCCGGCGAGCGGCACGGGCTTGCCCGACCCGTCGTAGATCAGCTGCGCGACGGGGGTGACGGTCGCCCCGGGGACGTACCCCTGCAGGTCGATGACGATCCGGTCGTACGTGGCGTGCCCGGCCCAGCGGGCGTTGACGACGAGCGGGGTCTGGGTCCGGGGCTGGGTGGCGGAGGTGGTGGAGGTGGCGGAGGTGGTCGATGCGGCGGCCGAGGCAGGGGCGGCGAAGGAGAGGCAGGCGGCGAGCAGAGCGCCGGATACCAGGGCCACGGACTGCCGGAGACGTGGGTGGGTCATGACGTCCCCTCGATTCTCGAGAGACGGGGACTGCTGGCACGGCGTAAGACGCCGGGCGGGATCCCACAGTTCCGGTTTCGTTCCGATTTTCCCCCGGCGTACAACTCCCTTTGATGGCAGGCTGGTTGGGTGAACCAGTTCCGTCCGACAGGAGAGAACCGGATGCGCCGTTCCCGCCCTCCCCGCCGTGTGGTGCTCGCCGTCGCCCTCGTCCTGTCGGCCACCGCCTGCGGCGGCGGTGCGGACCCCGAGGTCGCGCAGGAGGGCAAGGGCGGCTACCGCTGGAAGGCCACGGACGAGATCTGCAACGTGCTCCCGTACGGCGAGCTCGCCGATCCGCTCGGCGCCCGCGAGGAGGCCGCGGACCGGAGCGAACGGGCCGGCCAGGGCGCACCGGGCGTCGCGTGCGTCCAGCCGCTCGTCGAGTCCGGCCCGGCGAAGTACACGAACGTGAAGGTCGAGCTGGACCTCGCCTACACCGAGAGCGTCGACTTCGCCAAGGACGTCTTCGCGCGGGGCAAGGAGAACACGCTGAAGGATCAGCCGGACCGCGCCCTCACCGACGCGAAGGGCATCGGGAGGGAGGCCTACCGCTTCGGCTTCAACCCGCCGGACGACCGGCGCCAGGTGCGCGAGCTGCGGCTGCGGGACAGCAACCTGATGATCGACATCACCGTCACGGCCGAGGCGCGCTCGGCGCCCACCCCCGAGAGCCTGACGGCCTTCGACGCGTCCGTGGACGACTTCGCCAAGGCCTGCCTCAAGGCCCTGCGGGCGAAGACGGACTCCTAGGGGGTGTCTGACAGGTGTCCGCGGCGTCCGTCAGACACCCCCTAGCGCGGGAACGCGAGGGGGCCCGGCGCGCACGTCCGCGCGCCGGGCCCGCGCGCGTCGGCCTCAGCCGTCCCGGCTCCCGCCGCCGCGGGTCAGCACTCGATGACGTTGACCGCGAGACCGCCGCGGGCGGTCTCCTTGTACTTGACCTTCATGTCGGCGCCGGTCTCCTTCATGGTCTTGATGACCTTGTCGAGGGAGACCTTGTGGCTGCCGTCGCCGCGCATCGCCATCTTCGCCGCGGTGACCGCCTTGACCGCCGCCATGCCGTTGCGCTCGATGCACGGGATCTGGACCAGGCCGCCGACCGGGTCGCAGGTCAGACCCAGGTTGTGCTCCATGCCGATCTCGGCCGCGTTCTCGACCTGCTCCGGGGTGCCGCCCAGGACCTCGGCGAGGGCTCCGGCCGCCATCGAGCAGGCCGAGCCGACCTCGCCCTGGCAGCCCACCTCGGCGCCGGAGATCGAGGCGTTCTCCTTGAACAGCATGCCGATCGCGCCCGCCGCGAGGAGGAAGCGGACCACGCCGTCCTCGTCCGCGCCCGGCACGAAGTTCGTGTAGTAGTGCAGGACCGCCGGCAGCACGCCCGCCGCGCCGTTGGTCGGGGCGGTCACGACCCGCCCGCCCGCCGCGTTCTCCTCGTTGACCGCCATCGCGTAGATCGTCGTCCACTCGCTGCGGTGCATCATCGGGTCGCCCTCGGTGCGCAGCTGGCGCGCCGTGGACGCGGCCCGGCGCTTGACCCGCAGACCGCCAGGGAGGATGCCCTCGCGGGACATGCCGCGCGCGACGCAGGACTGCATGACGCGCCAGATCTCCAGCAGGCCCTCGCGGATCTCCTCCTCGGTGCGCCAGGCCTTCTCGTTCTCCAGCATCAGGGAGGAGATCGACAGGCCCGTCTCGTTGGCCAGGCGCAGCATCTCGTCGCCGGAGCGGAAGGGGTACTTCAGTACCGTGTCGTCGAGCTTGATCCGGTCCTCGCCGACCGCGTCCTCGTCCACGACGAAACCGCCGCCGACCGAGTAGTACGTCTTCTCCAGCAGCGGGGCGCCGGACTCGTCGTACGCGAAGAGCGTCATGCCGTTCGCGTGGTACGGCAGCGAGCGGCGGCGGTGCAGGATCAGCTGGTTCGGCTCGTCGAAGGCGATCTCGTGGCCATCGCCTATCTCCGCGCCGAGCAGGCGCAGCCGGCCGCTCTTGCGGATGCGCTCGACCTCGTCGTCCGCCGTCTCCACGTTCACGGTGCGGGGGGAGTGGCCCTCCAGGCCCAGCAGCACCGCCTTGGGGGTGCCGTGGCCGTGGCCGGTCGCGCCGAGCGAGCCGAACAGCTCGGCGCGCACGGACGCCGTCTGGGCGAGCACGCCGTCCTTCTTCAGACGCGTCACGAACATGCGCGCGGCACGCATCGGACCGACCGTGTGGGAGGAGGACGGGCCGATGCCGATGGAGAAGAGGTCGAAGACGGAGATGGCCACTGGCGGACTCCCTTGTCTGCTCGTGGGGTGGGAGGGGGCAGGAGAGGCGGATTGATCGGATTTTGTCCGGCAGACGAGCTTATCGCGGTGAAATGAACGGTTCGGCTGCCGGACGAGGTGGTGTGGATTACGTGGACGGGTCAGGCGGGTGTCAGCTCACGCTCCGGAGCCGCCGCGCCGCCCGGCGCGGTCGCGGCCGCGTCGGCGTCGAGGACCGGGTCGGGGCCGGGCAGGCCCGCGTGGTGGGCCCGGGTGCCCGACCGTACGGCCCAGAAGTACGTACCGAGGGCCATGGCCGCCACCAGGGCGATGTCCACGCCGCCCGGGATGGTGCCGCGGCCGCCGAAGTCGGTGGAGCCGAGCCAGGAGAGCAGGGACAGGGCGCCGAGGAAGAAGACGATCCACCAGGCGGGCTCGAACTGCCGCAGGAGGTTCTTCTCACCCTTGCGGGAGAGCACCAGCGCCGCGATCGGGGCGGCCAGCAGGGTCAGGGCGGTGACGATGCCGGTGTTCGGCCACTTCGACCAGTACAGGGCGCAGGCGGCGAAGACGAAGGTCAGCGGGCACAGGACGGAGGCCGCGGGGAGGCGGAAGGGACGGGGGAGGTCCGGCTTGGTGCGGCGGAAGACGCCCACCGCGACCGGACCGATGAGGTACGAGATGACCATGGCGGCCGAGATGATCGGGGCGAGGGTCTTCCAGCTGTGGCCGACGGTGACCAGCAGCAGGACGGAGAAGCCGAGGTTCATCCACATCGCCGGGCGGGCGGTGCCGTAGACGGGGTGGGTCTGCGCCAGCTTCTTCGGGAAGAAGCCGGTCTCGGAGAGGTTCTGGACCATGTACGCGGCCGAGGCCACGTTGGCGATGTTGGATCCCGCGGGGGAGATGAAGGCGCCGAACTGGAGCATCACCACGACCCAGTGGATCATCAGGAGCTTGGCGAGCTCGGCGAACGGCGAGTTGAAGTTCACGCCCGACCAGCCGCCGGCCTGCGCCAGGTGCTCCGGCGGTACGGACCCCAGGAAGGCCGTCTGGAGGGCGAGGTAGATCACCAGGCCCAGGGAGAGCGCGCCGACCAGGGCGATCGGGATGGCCCGGCCCGGGTTCTTGGCGGCGCCGCCGAGGTTCACCACGGCCTGGAAGCCGTTGAAGGCGAAGACCACGCCGGAGGTGGTGACGGCGGTCAGGACGGCCGTCCAGCCGTTGGGGGCGAAGCCGCCGTGGGCGGTGAAGTTGTCGGTGTGGAAGCCGGAGGCGATCAGCGCGACGACCGCCAGTACCGGGATGGCGAACTTCACCAGGGTGAGCAGGGAGTTGATCTTGGCGAGGAGCTGGACGGACCAGTAGCAGGACAGCCACAGCAGGACGGTGAGCAGCAGGGCCACGGCCATGCCGAAGGCGGTCAGCTGGTGGGACTGGGCGTCCACCAGGTCCTTGGCCCAGCCGAAGCTCCAGGAGGACATGTACTGGGTCGCCGCGATCGATTCGATCGGGATCAGCGAGGCGACCGCGATCCACACCGCCCAGCCGGTGATGAAGCCGAGGACCGGGCCGTGCGAGATGGAGCCGTAGCGGGCCATGCCGCCGGGGATCGGGTAGGCCGCGCCGACTTCGGCGTAGGACATGGCGATCATGCCGATGAAGACCGCGCCGATGACCCAGGCGACGAGCGCCGCCGGACCCGCGACCTGCGCGGCCGTGCCGGCTCCGAAGAGCCAGCCCGATCCGAAGATCGAGCCTATGCCGATCATGACCAGCGCGAAGAGACTGAGTCCCTTCTTGTTGGCTGCGCTCATGTCCATGGGTGGGTGTCCGTCCTGCCAGGGGATGCGGTGATTCCTTTATTCGGAGCCTATTTGCCGCTTCTTGAACGATTCAGTGGCAATGGGCCGCATCCACCTGGGGCTTTGGTCATGAAAAGGGCCCGGCCCTGTGCAGAACAAGGCCGGGCCCCTTCCGAGCCCGTGGTTCAGAGCGACGGGTACAGCGGGAACTTCGCGGCGAGCGCGGAGACGCGGGCCCCCAGGGCCTCGCTGTCGTACGCGGGCTTCAGCGCGGCCGCGATGATCTCCGCGACCTCCGTGAAGTCCTCGGCGCCGAAGCCGCGGGTGGCGAGCGCCGGCGTGCCGATGCGCAGACCCGAGGTGACCATCGGCGGGCGCGGGTCGTTCGGGATGGCGTTGCGGTTGACCGTGATGCCGATCTCGTGCAGCCGGTCCTCGGCCTGCTGGCCGTCGAGCTCGGAGTTGCGCAGGTCGACCAGGACCAGGTGCACGTCCGTGCCGCCGGAGAGGACGGACACGCCGACCTCGGTGACGTCCGGCTGCACCAGACGCTCGGCGATGATCTTCGCGCCCTCCAGGGTGCGCACCTGGCGCTCCTTGAAGTCCTCCGAGGCCGCGACCTTGAAGGAGACCGCCTTGGCGGCGATCACGTGCTCCAGCGGACCGCCCTGCTGACCGGGGAAGACCGCGGAGTTGATCTTCTTGGCCAGCTCCTGCGTCGACAGGATGACACCGCCGCGCGGACCGCCGAGGGTCTTGTGCGTGGTGGTGGTGACGACGTGGGCGTGCGGCACCGGGTTCGGGTGCAGGCCCGCGGCGACCAGGCCGGCGAAGTGCGCCATGTCGACCATCAGGTACGCGCCGACCTCGTCCGCGATGCGGCGGAAGGCGGCGAAGTCCAGCTGGCGCGGATAGGCGGACCAGCCCGCGACGATCAGCTGCGGCTTGGACTCCTTGGCGAGGCGCTCGACCTCGGCCATGTCGACCTGGCCCGACTCGTCGACGTGGTACGGGACCACGTTGTAGAGCTTGCCGGAGAAGTTGATCTTCATGCCGTGGGTCAGGTGACCGCCGTGGGCCAGGTTCAGGCCCATGATCGTGTCGCCCGGCTTCAGCAGCGCGAACATCGCGGCGGCGTTCGCCTGCGCACCGGAGTGCGGCTGGACGTTCGCGGCCTCGGCGCCGAACAGCGCCTTGATGCGGTCGATCGCGATCTGCTCGACCACGTCGACGTGCTCGCAGCCGCCGTAGTAGCGGCGGCCGGGGTAGCCCTCGGCGTACTTGTTGGTCAGGACCGAGCCCTGGGCCTCCATGACGGCGACCGGAGCGAAGTTCTCCGACGCGATCATTTCCAGGGTGGACTGCTGGCGTACGAGCTCGGCGTCGACGGCGGCGGCGACGTCGGGGTCGAGTTCGTGGAGAGGGGTGTTCAGTACGGACATCAGGATCCCCTGGGTCAGTTGCCGGCGGTGAGCTTGGCGTACTCGTCGGCGGAGAGCAGGTCGTCCTGGTCCTCCGTGACGCGTACCTTGAACAGCCAGCCGCCCTCGAACGGGTCCGTGTTCACGAGCGCCGGGTTGTCGACGACGTCCTGGTTGGACTCGACGACCTCGCCGGAGACGGGGGAGTACAGGTCGCTGACCGACTTGGTCGACTCCAGCTCGCCGCAGGTCTCGCCCGCGGTCACGGTGTCGCCGACCGCGGGAAGCTGGGCGTAGACGACGTCACCGAGCGCGTTGGCCGCGAACTCCGTGATGCCGACCGTCGCGACGCCGCCCTCGGCGTCCGACAGCCACTCGTGCTCCTTGCTGTAACGCAGCTGCTGGGGGTTGCTCATGACCTGATTCTCCTGGATGCGGGGGAGTGGATACGAACAGCGGTCTTGGTTACTGAGACGGCGGTACTGCGAAGTGCCGTACGGGGCTACTTCTGCCGCTTGTAGAACGGCAGGGCCACGACCTCGTACGCCTCATGCGTACCGCGAATGTCCACGCCGACGCCGGAGGTGCCGGGCGCGGCGTGTGCCGCGTCGACGTACGCGATCGCGATCGGCTTGCCCAGCGTGGGCGACGGGGCGCCCGAGGTGACCTCGCCGACGACCTCGCCGCCAGACACGACGGAGAAGCCGGCGCGCGGGACGCGGCGGCCCTCGGCGATCAGGCCGACCAGCTTGCGCGGCGGGTTCACGGCGGCGCGCTCGGCGGCGGCCTCCAGCGCGGCGCGGCCGACGAAGTCCCCCTCCTTCTCGAACTTCACGACCCGGCCCAGCCCCGCGTCGAACGGGGTCAGCGAGGTGGTCAGCTCGTGCCCGTACAGCGGCATGCCCGCCTCCAGGCGCAGGGTGTCGCGGCAGGACAGGCCGGCCGGGACCAGGCCGACGCCCTCGCCCGCCTTGGTCAGCGCCTGCCACAGCTCCACGGCGTGCTCGGGGGCGACGAACAGCTCGAAGCCGTCCTCGCCGGTGTAGCCCGTACGGGCGATCAGCGCGGGCACTCCGGCCACCGTGCCCGGCAGGCCGGCGTAGTACTTCAGCCCGTCCAGGTCGGCGTCGGTGAGCGAGGCGAGGATGCCGGGGGACTCCGGGCCCTGGACGGCGATCAGCGCGTACGCGTCGCGGTCGTCGCGGACCTCGGCGTCGAAGCCGGCGGCGCGCTCGGTCAGGGCGTCGAGGACGACCTGGGCGTTGGAGGCGTTGGCGACGACCATGAACTCGGTCTCGCCGAGGCGGTAGACGATCAGGTCGTCGAGGATCCCGCCGTCCTCCTGGCAGATGTGCGTGTAGCGGGCGCGGCCGATGCCGACGGTGGAGATGTTGCCGACCAGCGCGTAGTCCAGGACCTTGACGGCCTCCGGGCCGGTCAGGGTGATCTCGCCCATGTGGGACAGATCGAAGAGACCGGCCTTGGTGCGTACGGCGTTGTGCTCGTCGCGCTCGCTGCCGTACCGCAGGGGCATGTCCCAGCCCGCGAAGTCGGTCATGGTCGCACCGAGCGAGCGGTGCAGCGCATCGAGTGCGGTCAGGCGGGGGGCGTTGCTCATGGGTGTGGCTCCCGAGTCCCAGGGCATGACATGACGAGGAAGGTCCTCCCCATCTGTCATCGGAACCTGAGAGGTTCGCCGAGAGTTCCCCCACTGCCGGGGACGGTCGGCTTGCACCTTGGGTGGAGCCGTCCGTCGGACGGCTCGCTTTTCAGATCTGCCTCATCCACGCGGTACGGGGCCTGAGAGATTCAAGGGAGGTTCTTGCTCCTTCGGCGCCCGTGCACGGCCTCGCGGCGTGCCGGGACTCTCCCGCGCGGATTCAAGCGGCCGGTATGCAGTTGGTCCAGATGGCGCACATCATTGCACGCCACCGTGGTGATCGGGCGTGGGGCCCCGAAAGTTCGTACGGGGCCGGAAGGCTGGAACGGAACCGGTGCTGCCGGATTACCGTCTCTTTACACTCAGTGGGAAAGGGTCCTGTGACCCGATTCGGGGGAGGCGAACACTGTGCGGCGATTCGGAGTAGTGGCGGCTGTGGGAACCGTGGACGCGGTGCCGGCGCAGCGCGGCGCAGGTGCGGGTGCCGGTGCCGGTGCGGCGGCGTGCGCGGGTGCCGGTGCGGGTGCCGGTGCGGGTGCCGGTGCCGGACGGGTACGCGACCTGCGCGGGGCCGGGGCGCGGGGGGCGCGCCGGCTCGGCTTCGCCGCGGGCGACATCGTGGTGGTGTCCGGACTGCCGGGCGGGGGCAAGAGCACGCTGATCAAGCGGGCGGCCGCCGAGGGCGGCGCGATCGACTCCCAGGACACCCGCGAGCGCTGGGAGCGGCGGATGCCGGCGGGGCTGCCGTACGGGGCGTACCGGCCGCTGGTGCGGGCCGCGCACTACTGGGGGCTGTGGCGGACCCTGCGCTCCGGAGCCTCGGTGGTCGTGCACGACTGTGGAACCCAGGCCTGGGTCCGGGGCCTGCTCGCGGCCGTCGCGCGCCGTCGGGGCCGGGCGCTGCACCTGCTGCTCCTGGACAGCAGCCCGGAGGAGGCGCTGTCCGGCCAGGCGGCGCGGGGGCGCCGGGTCTCCGCGTACGCCTTCGCCCGTCACCGGGGCGCGGTGACCAGGCTCCTGCGCGAGGCCGAGGCCGGCCGTCCGCCGGCGGGCTGCGCCTCGGTCACCCTCCTGGACCGCCCCTCGGCCGCCGCCGTGTCCCGCATCGCCTTCCACGCCTAGGTCGTCTCTTTCGGATCTTGTCGCCCGGCGCGATCCGACAGAGACGGCCTAGGAGCGGGTTGCCCCGGCGGAGCCCGGGCGCCGGCGCAGCGGATAATCTCGCCACGACGTTCGGCGGGGACCACAGACGGAGGCACGGGGCACATGCAAGGCAGCGGCGGCGGGGGCGGCACCGGCTGGCCCGGGAATGAGCTGGAGCAGGTGCTCGGCGCGGCGCTCGGGCAGCCGGACGCCGGGGCCCGGATCCTGGAGGTGCTCGGGCGCAGCCAGGTCTGGGTGCCCCTGCCCGGCGGCGGCGCACCCGAGGCCGCGAGCCTCGACCTGCCGACCATGGACATCGGCGGGGCCGCGTACGTCCCCGTCTACAGTTCCGAGGCCCAGTTCCGCTACTGCGTCGGTCCCGGCATGGACTTCGCCGTGGCCCCCGCCGTGGAGTTCGCCCGCGGCCTGCCCCCGCAGCTCGGCATCGCGCTCAATCCCGAGGGCGCCGTCGGCGTCCCCCTGCCCCCGCCCGCCGTGGCGGAGCTGTGCCGTACCGGGCGGACCCCGCTCGACGGGCCGTCCACCGGCGGTCGGGTCCGGCTCTACGAGCCCGACTGGCAGCAGGACCCGGTGGACTTCCTGGCCGCCGCCGCGGAGGAGTTCCGCGCCACCGGCGTGGTCGCCGCCGCGCACCGCTGCCTCGCCAGCGTCGAGGGCGGGGAGCCGGAACTGTTCATCGGTGTCCGACTGGTGGGATGGGATCCCGAGACGCACGGCGCCCCGCTGGAGGCCCTCGGCCGGGCCCTGGCCCGCGTCCCGGCGCCCTGGCCGGTGCAGTTGATCCTCCTCGACGCCGTGCAGGACCCGGTCACGGACTGGATTCGTGAGCGCGTACGCCCCTTCTACCTTCCGTAGGGCCGCTTAAGCTGTGGTACGCGTGGACGACGGGCGGACGAAGAGGGGTACCGGGTGAGTGCGTCAGGCACGGCCGCGGCCGGGCAGGTCGAGCACATGCTGCGCCAGGTGACTCCCGGGCGCTATGAGAGCTACGAGTCACTTCTGCACGCCCTCGCCGAGGGCAGGGTGTGGATGCTGCTGTGGCAGGGGCAGCCGGGTTCCCCCGACGCCCAGTACGGCGGCATGGAGGTCGAGAGCCTCGGCTACGCGCCGTGCGTGACCTCCCCGCAGGAGCTGGCCGCCAGCGGCTGGAACCGGGGCTACGAGGTGGTCACCGGGCGGGACATCGCCCGCGCGCTCTACCCGGACCGCTGGGGCCTGTGGCTCAACCCGCACGCCCAGGGCGGCGGGCTCGGCGTCCCGTGGGCCGACCTGCGCCGGATCGCGACCGGCCTGGACCGGATGCCGGCCGGGCCGCTGCGGCTGTCCGAGCCCTCCCTGGAGCTGCCGCAGTTCTACGGGCTGCTGACCCAGCACGCGCACCGCACCCCGGCCGTCCGCTCGCTGCGCCGCGCCTGGGTACAGCCCGCGCTCGGGTCCCCGTACCTGGCGGTGGGGCTCGACCTGTACGACGCCTCCGCGCCCGCGCTGGAATCCGTACGGGAGATGATGCGCCAGTCGGTCGGCGTCGTCCCCGAGGGGGTTCCGGTGTGCACGGTCGCGCTGGCGGACGAGCACGACCCCGTCGCGATGTGGCTGCGCGCGCAGACCCGCCCGTTCTACGACCGCGAGGGCCAGGCGCCCGCGTACTGACAGGGGGATTCCGGCCGTACACCGCCCGGTTTCCAGACATCCGCATACCGAGACATCCATCTCGAAGGCCGCACCGGACCCATCGGTGCGGCCTTCGGCATATCCACCGAATGCGCCCAAGATCCAGGCCCGAAAGAGCAGTTGGGCCGGATGTCCGTTCCGCGCCGAACGGGCGGTGTTTCACCGCTCAACAGAGCGCGCGGTTCGGATAACGGAAGGTGGCGGTGCAGATCACGGTTGCGCATCACATCCCCGGCAGGTCTGGCGGCCGATTGAGAGGGCGTTGAAGACTCCCCCCACCGAAGGCCGGTCAATCTGACAACCACCAGCCCTTCACGTGCACTTCAGGCGCATTTCGCGCCAATCGCACCATCACGCGACGCCGAAAGAAACAAGCCGCCACAGCGGCGGGCATGGGCCGGCCACCGTCGGCCGAGAGGGGTCCCCACCACGATGACGGCACCACTGCACGACACCACCGCGGCCGAGCCCGCAGCCGTGGCCGCCCCCGGAGTTCCCCAGAAGGCGATCGAGGGACGTTCGCCGTGGAAGATCGCCTGGCTGCGCCTCAAGCGCGACAAGGTCGCCCTCGCCGGCGGTGTCATCGTGCTCCTGCTGATCCTCGTCGCGATCTTCGCGCCGCTGATCGTCAAGGCCTTCGGTCACCCGCCGGAGGAGCTGCACGAGGACATGCTGGACCCGCTGCTCGGCCTGCCGGCCGGCGACTGGGGCGGTATCAGCAGCGACTTCCTGCTGGGCGTCGAACCGGTCAACGGACGCGACGTGTTCAGCCGGATCGTCTACGGCGCCCGGATCTCGCTCCTGGTCGCCTTCCTGTCCGCCTTCGTGGCGGTCTCGCTGGGCACCTTCTTCGGCATCATCGCCGGCTACTTCGGCGGCTGGGTCGACGCGGCGATCAGCCGCGTGATGGACCTGCTGCTGGCCTTCCCGCAGCTGCTGTTCATCATCGCGCTGATCTCCGTCATCCCCGGCAAGCTGTGGGGCTTCGAGGGATCGGGCCTGCGGATCGCCGTACTGGTGCTGGTCATCGGATTCTTCGGCTGGCCCTACATCGGCCGCATCGTGCGCGGACAGACCCTGTCGCTGCGCGAACGCGAGTACGTCGAGGCCGCGCGCAGCCTCGGCGCGGGCCGCATGTACATCCTCTTCCGCGAACTGCTCCCGAACCTGGTGGCGCCCATCACCGTCTACTCGACGCTGATGATCCCCACCAACGTGCTGACCGAGGCCGCCCTCAGCTTCCTCGGCGTCGGCGTCAAGCCGCCCACACCGTCCTGGGGGGAAACCCTCTCCACGGCCGTGCGGACCTACGAGGACGATCCGCTCTTCATGATCTTCCCCGGCGTAGCGATCTTCATCACCGTGCTGGCCTTCAACCTCTTCGGCGACGGCGTCCGTGACGCCCTCGACCCGAAGGGCTCCCGCTAGCCATCGCAGGGCATACCAGGAACCGGCTTCGAGCCGTACGTACACCGTAACTACAACGGAGGTTGCGAGCACCGTGACTACCCATCGCACGTCGAAGCGCAGGCTTGCCGCTGGCACAGCCGTCGTGCTCGCGGTCATGCTGACCGCGACCGCCTGTGGCGGAAACGAGAAGAAGGACGACAAGCCGGCGGCCGGCGGCGGCTTCAACGCCGGCATCGGCAAGATCGCCAACGCGTCGGACAAGAAGGGCGGCGAGCTCAAGTTCGTCGGCACCCAGGAAGCCGACTCGTGGGACCCGCAGCGCGGCTACTACGGCTTCATGTGGGACTTCTCCCGCTACTACACGCGTCAGCTGGTCAGCTACAAGGCGGCCCCGGGCGAGCAGAGCACCGAGCTCGTCCCCGACCTCGCCACCGCCAAGGCCGACATCAGCGACGGCGGCAAGACGTACAAGTACACCCTCAAGGACAACGTGACCTGGGAGGACGGCACGCCCATCACCGCCCAGGACATCAAGTACGGCATCGAGCGCACCTGGGCCCAGGACGTCATCTCGGGCGGTCCGGTCTACCTGATGCAGGTCCTCGACCCGAAGACCGAGTACCCGGGCCCGTACAAGGACACCGCCCCGGACAAGCTCGGCCTCAAGGCGATCGAGACCCCGGACGCGAAGACCATCGTCTTCAAGCTCCCGCAGCCCAACGGTGACTTCGAGCAGATGCTGGCCATGCCGGCGGCGAGCCCGGTCAAGCAGGAGAAGGACACGGCGGCCAAGTACGGCCTGAAGCCCTTCTCGAGCGGCCCGTACAAGATCGACTCGTACGAGCCCAACAAGAGCATGAAGCTCTCGCGCAACGAGAACTGGAAGCCCGAGTCGGACACCATCCGCAAGGCGCTCCCGGACTCCATCTCGGTCACCTTCATGTCGAACGCGGACGACATGGACAAGCGCCTGATGAACGGCGAGTTCGACCTGGACCTCAACGCGACCGGCATCGGCCAGGCGGCCCGCGCCACCGCGCTGAAGGAGCACAAGGACAACCTGGACAACGGCCAGACCGGCTTCATCCGGTACGCCGTCTTCCCGCAGACCGTCGCGCCGTTCGACAACATCGAGTGCCGCAAGGCCGTCATCCACGCGGCCGACAAGAAGTCCCTGCAGACCGCCCGCGGCGGCCCGCAGGCCGGTGGCGACATCGCCCCCAACATGCTCCCGCTGGGCATCAAGGGCTCCGACGGCAAGTACGACCCGTACGAGGTCCTGAAGAACGACGGCAAGCCGAACGTCGAGAAGGCCAAGGAGGCCCTCAAGGCGTGCGGCAAGGAGTCCGGCTTCAAGACCACCATCGCGGTCCGCAACAACAAGCCGGTCGAGGTCGCCACGGCCGTCTCCCTGCAGAACGCCCTGAAGCAGGTCGGCATCGAGGCCGACGTCGACCAGTTCGACGGCGCCCAGACCTCCGGCATCATCGGTTCGCCGAAGGTCGTCAAGGAGAAGGGCTACGGCATCATCATCATGGGCTGGGGCGCCGACTTCCCGACCGGGCAGGGCTTCTCCCAGCCGCTGGTCGACGGCCGCTTCATCCTGCAGAGCGGCAACAACAACTTCTCCGAGCTGAACGACCCGGCGATCAACACCCTGTTCGACCAGGCCATCGCGGAGACCGACCCGACCAAGGCCGGCGACATCTACAAGCAGATGAACCAGAAGGTCTCCGAGGCCGCGGTCTACCTGCCCTTCGTCTACGACAAGACGATCACCTGGCGCAGCTCCCGCCTGACCAACGCGTACACCTCCGACGCCTACAACGGCCGGTACGACTACGCGTCGCTCGGTGTCATGAAGTAACGGTTCGTCCGTCAGGCAGTCAGCCAGGCAGTCCAGTTCCAGTGTTCCAGTGCCACACCCGCTAGGCACGAAGGGCAGGTGATGGCCGCGGTTTCGGCCTGGGGGCGCTCTCCAGAAGGGGGCGCCCCCGGGCCGCAGCCAGGCCGAGCGCAGTGCTTGCATATCTCATCCGACGGATCTTCGCCGTCATCGTCATGCTGTTGGTCATCTCGCTGGTGACCTTCGGAATCTTCTTCCTCTTCCCGAAGCTGATCGGGACGGATCCGGCGCTGTACTTCGTCGGCAAGCAGTCCGACCCCGCGGCCATCGAGGGCATCCGGCAGAAGATGGGTCTCGACGACCCGATCCTCGTCCAGTTCGGCAAGTTCGTCGTCGGGCTGGTGGCGGGTCGTACGTACGCCAACGGCTCCGACGTCACGCAATGCGCCGCGCCCTGCTTCGGCTACTCCTTCAAGACCGAGCAGGAGGTCTGGCCGCTGCTGCTGGACTGGCTGCCGGTCACCCTGGCGCTCGCGGCCGGCGCCGTCGTGATCTGGGTCATCGGCGGTGTCGCCACCGGCGTCATCTCCGCCCTCAAGCGCGGGACGGTCCTGGACCGTTCGGCGATGGGTGTCGCCCTCGCCGGCGTCTCCCTCCCCATCTACTTCACGGGCATGCTGTTCATCGCCTTCTTCTCCGACCAGCTCGGCTGGTTCGGGCGTCCCGAGGCGACGTTCGCCGACGATCCGGGCAAGTGGTTCAACGGCATGATCCTGCCGTGGGTCTCGCTCGCCTTCCTCTACGCGGCGATGTACGCGCGGCTCACCCGCGCGACCATGCTCGAAGTCCTCAACGAGGACTACATCCGCACCGCCCGGGCCAAGGGCCTGACCGAACCCGTCGTCATCGGCAAGCACGCCATGCGCTCCACGATGACGCCGATCCTGACCGTCCTCGGCCTGGACCTCGGCGCCCTGATGGGCGGCGCGGTGCTGACCGAGTCCACCTTCTCGCTGCACGGCCTCGGCTACAACGCGGTCCGCGCCATCAGCGACCACGACCTGCCGGTCATCCTGGGCATCACCCTGATCTCCGCGTTCTTCGTCGTCGCCGCGAACCTCATCGTCGACCTCATGTACGCGGTGATCGACCCCCGAGTGAGGCTGTCATGACCGATCTCACCAAGACCGGAGCTCTGCACGAGCCCGTCGACGGCACGCGGCCCCCCACCGCCTTCCTCGAGGTCCGCGACCTCAAGGTGCACTTCCCGACCGAGGACGGACTGGTCAAGTCGGTCGACGGGCTCTCCTTCACGCTGGAGAAGGGCAAGACCCTCGGCATCGTGGGCGAGTCCGGCTCCGGCAAGTCGGTCACCTCCCTCGGCATCATGGGCCTGCACCGCGTCGGCCAGTACGGCCGCCAGCGGGCCCGGATCTCCGGCGAGATCTGGCTGGACGGCAAGGAGCTGCTCTCCGCCGACGAGGACGAGGTGCGCCGGCTGCGCGGCCGGGAGATCGCGATGATCTTCCAGGACCCGCTGTCCGCGATGCACCCGTACTTCACCATCGGCAAGCAGATCGCCGAGGCCTACCGGGTCCACAACAAGGTCGACAAGAAGGCCGCGCGCAAGCGCGCCGTCGACCTCCTCGACCGCGTGGGCATCCCCGAGCCGCACAAGCGGGTCGACAGCTACCCGCACGAGTTCTCCGGCGGCATGCGCCAGCGCGCCATGATCGCGATGGCCCTGGTCAACAACCCCGAGCTGCTCATCGCGGACGAGCCGACGACCGCCCTGGACGTCACCGTCCAGGCGCAGATCCTCGACCTCATCCGGGACCTCCAGCAGGAGTTCGGCTCCGCCGTCATCATGATCACGCACGACCTGGGCGTGGTCGCCGAGATGGCCGACGAACTCCTCGTGATGTACGGCGGCCGGTGCGTCGAGCGCGGCACGGCCGAGAAGGTCTTCTACGAGCCCCGGCACCCGTACACCTGGGGCCTGCTGGGCTCGATGCCGCGCATCGACCGCGAACAGACCGAGCGCCTCATCCCGGTCAAGGGTTCGCCGCCCAGCCTCATCAACATCCCGAGCGGCTGTGCCTTCAACCCGCGCTGCCCGTACGCCGACGTGCCCAAGGACAACCTGACCCGCACGGTGCGGCCGGAGCTGGTCGAGGAGGACGGCAGCCGCCACTGGTCCGCCTGCCACATGTCGCAGGAGGAGCGGACCCGGATCTGGACCGAAGAGATTGCGCCGAAGCTGTGACCGACATCAAGAAGACGGACCCGGCCGTCATTCCCGAGCAGGCCACGGACTCTCCCGACGCTTCCGCCGCCGCTCCGGCTCCCGAGGTGCTCCTCAAGGTCAGCGGCCTGACCAAGCACTTCCCCATCACCAAGGGGCTGCTGCGCCGGCAGGCGGGCGCGGTCAAGGCCGTCGACGGCATCGACTTCGACGTCCGGCGCGGTGAGACCCTGGGCGTCGTCGGCGAGTCCGGCTGCGGCAAGTCGACCATGGGCCGGCTGATCACGCGGCTGCTCGAGCCGACGGGCGGCACCGTCGAGTTCGAGGGCAAGGACATCACGCACCTCGGCGTCGCCGGGATGCGGCCGATGCGCCGCGACATCCAGATGATCTTCCAGGACCCGTACGGCTCGCTGAACCCCCGGCACACGGTGGGCACGATCGTCAGCGCGCCGTTCAAGCTCCAGGGCGTGCAGCCGGAGGGCGGCCTCAAGGCGGAGGTGCAGCGCCTGCTGTCCCTCGTCGGCCTCAACCCCGAGCACTACAACCGCTACCCGCACGAGTTCTCGGGCGGCCAGCGCCAGCGCATCGGCATCGCGCGGGCCCTGGCGCTGAAGCCGAAGCTGGTCGTGGCGGACGAGCCCGTCTCGGCGCTCGACGTCTCCATCCAGGCCCAGGTGGTCAACCTGCTGGACGACCTCCAGCAGGAGCTCGGCCTCACGTACGTGATCATCGCGCACGACCTCTCGGTCATCCGGCACGTGTCGGACCGGATCGCGGTGATGTACCTCGGCAAGATCGTCGAGCTGGCGGACAACAAGTCGCTGTACGAGGCGCCGATGCACCCGTACACCACGGCGCTGATGTCGGCGGTGCCGGTGCCGGACCCGCGGCGGCGCGGCGCCAAGAGCGGCCGCATCCTGCTCAAGGGCGACGTGCCCTCGCCGATCTCCCCGCCGAGCGGCTGCCGCTTCCACACGCGGTGCTGGAAGGCGACGCAGGTCTGCACGACGCAGGAGCCGCCGCTGCTGGCCCTGAAGACCGGCCACCAGGTGGCCTGCCACCACCCCGAGAACGCCCCCGACCAGGCGCCGGGCGACAAGCCCCTGCCGGGCGCGGCGGACGCGGTGGTCACGGTTTCGGAGTAGCGGCCGAAAACCGCGGGCGGGGCTGGATCCCCATCCAGCCCCGCCGGCGTTGGAGGCGGGGGGCGGGCCGGGGCCCGCCACAGGCGACAATGAGCCGGTGCTCCACGATCTCTTCCCGCCAGGGGTTCAGCATGCGCTGGACCTCGCCGGCATCTTCGTCTTCGCCACCGCGGGCGCCCTGCTCGCCGTACGCAAGAACTTCGACGTCTTCGGCATCGCCGTCCTCGCGCTGGTCACCGCCCTCGGCGGCGGCCTCTTCCGTGACCTGGTCATCGGCGCGGTCCCCCCGGCCGCCTTCGGCGAGCTCAGCTTCTTCGTGACCCCGCTGATCGCCGCGGCGCTCGTCTTCTTCCTGCACCCCGAGGTCCAGCGGATCAACCGTGCCATCAACGTCTTCGACGCGGCTGGCCTCGCCCTCTTCTGCGTGACGGGCACGACCAAGGCCTACGAGTACGGCCTCGGCCTCACCGCGTCCGCCGCCCTGGGACTGGCCACGGCCGTCGGCGGCGGCGTACTGCGCGACGTACTCGCCAACGAGGTGCCGTCCCTGCTGCGCGACCGCGAGATGTACGCCGTGCCGGCCGTCGTCGGCGCCGCGATGGTCGCCGTCGCCATCGGCTTCGAGGCCCTCAACGCCGTGACCACCGGCCTCGCGATCGTCACCACGTTCGTCCTGCGCCTGCTCGCCATGCGCTACCACTGGCGTGCGCCGCTGGCCTGGAACCGCCGCTCGTCCGTGGCCGAAGAGCCGTAACAAAAGAAAGCTACCGCTTAGTAGGAAGCCGGTGTACCGTCGGTTTCATGTCACACGCAGCTGCCCAGGCAACCATCGGCGACAGCGAGTTCGACCGCGACACCACCGTCACCGCGCGCGCGGACGAGTCCGGGGTGTACGACGCGGAGCTCTCCGCCGGCTGGACGATCATCAGCGCCGTCAACGGCGGATACCTGCTGGCCCTCGTCGGCCGGGCCCTGGCGGCCGCCCTGCCGCACCCCGACCCGTTCACCGTCTCCGCGCACTACCTGACCTCCTCCGTGCCCGGCCCCGCCGTGATCCGCACGCAGGTCGTACGGATCGGCCGCACCCTCTCCACCGGCCAGGCCTCGCTGTTCCAGTACGACGAGAGCGGCGCCGAGGTCGAGCGCATCCGCGTCCTCGCCTCCTACGGCGACCTCTCGGCCCTGTCCGACGAGGTGCGGACCACGGCCCTGCCGCCCGTGATGCCGGCCTACGAGGACTGCATCGGCCCCGAGGCCGGCCCCGCGCCGATCCCCGGGAGCTCCGCGATCGTCGACCGGCTGCGGCTGCGGCTGGACCCCGCGACCGCCGGCTGGGCGCTGGGCGCACCCTCGGGCAAGGGCGAGATGCGGGCCTGGTTCGAGCTGGCCGACGGCCGCGACGCCGACCCGCTGTCCATGCTGCTGGCGGTGGACGCGCTGCCCCCGACCGCCTTCGACCTCGGCCTGATGGGCTGGACCCCGACCGTGGAGCTCACCACCCACATCCGCCGCCGCCCGGCCCCCGGCCCGCTGCGGATCTCCATCACCACCCGCAACCTGGCGGGCGGCTTCCTCGAAGAGGACGCCGAGGTCTGGGACTCGGCCGGCCACCTGGTCGCCCAGTCCCGCCAGCTCGCCCGGGCCCCCCGGACCTGACGGGCGGGGCGAGGGGAGGCCCGGCGGGCTCGTAGAATCGGGGGATCATGGCCTACCTCGACCACGCCGCCACCACCCCGATGCTGCCGGAGGCCGCCGCGGCGATGTCCGCGCAGTTCGCCGCCACGGGGAACGCGTCCTCCCTGCACGCCGCCGGCCGCCGGGCGCGCCGAACCGTCGAGGAGGCCCGCGAGGCCTTCGCCGACGCGATCGGCGCCCGCCCCAGCGAGGTGGTCTTCACCGCCGGCGGCACGGAGGCCGACAACCTCGCCGTCAAGGGCCTCTACTGGGCCCGCCGGGACGCCGACCCGGCCAGAACCCGGGTGCTGGCCAGCCCCGTCGAGCACCACGCCGTGCTCGACGCCGTCCACTGGCTGGCCGAGCACGAGGGCGCCCAGGTCGAGTACCTGCCCGTGGACCGCTACGGGCGGGTGCACGCGGACGCCTTCCGCGCGGCGGTCGAGCGCAACCCCGGCGACGTGGCCCTGGCCACCGTCATGTGGGCGAACAACGAGATCGGCACCGTCATGCCGGTGCACGAACTGGCCGCCGTCGCCCGCGAACACGGCATCCCCCTGCACTCCGACGCCGTCCAGGCCTTCGGACAGCTCGACGTCTCCTTCGGCGACAGCGGCCTCGCCGCCATGACCGTCAGCGGTCACAAGGTCGGCGGCCCGTACGGGATCGGCGCCCTGCTGCTGGGCCGCGACCAGAGCCCCGTCCCCGTCCTGCACGGCGGTGGCCAGGAGCGGCACGTGCGCTCCGGCACCCTCGACGTGCCGGCCATCGCCGCCTTCGCGGTGGCCGCCGTCCTCGCCGCCGAGCGGCGCGAACGCTTCGCCACCGAGATCGGCGGGCTGCGCGACGAGCTGGTCGCCGCCGTCCGCGCGGCCGTTCCGGACGCCGTGCTCGGCGGAGACCCCGACGACCGGCTCCCGGCCAACGCGCACTTCAGCTTCCCCGGCTGCGAGGGCGACTCGCTGCTGCTGCTGCTCGACGCCCAGGGCATCGAGTGCTCCACGGGCTCGGCCTGCACCGCGGGCGTCGCCCAGCCCAGCCACGTCCTGCTGGCCACCGGGACCGACCCTCAGCTGGCCCGCGGCACCCTGCGCTTCTCCCTGGGCCACACCTCCACCAAGGAGGACGTCGCCGCCCTGGCCGCGGCCATCGGCCCGGCCGTCGAACGCGCCCGCACGGCGGGCCTCAGCTAGCCGGGCCCGCCCCGGGGGCCTCCCGGACGAGGCGTATGTAGCGGTCCCAGTCCCAGTGGCGGCCCGGGTCCGTGTGGTCGGCGCCCGGGACCTCCGAGTGGCCGACGATGTGCTTGCGGTCCGCCGGAATCCCGTACCGCCGGCAGACGTCGGCCGCCAGCCGGGCCGACGCCGCGTACATCGCGTCCGTGAAGTCCTGCGGCCGGTCGACGAAGCCCACGTGCTCGATGCCGATGCTGCGCTCGTTCATCGAGCGGTTCGCCGCGTGGAAGGCCACGTCCATCTCGCGCACCAGCTGTTCCACATGGCCGTCGCCGCGCACCATGTAGTGCGCCGACGCCCGGTGGAACGGGTTCTTGAAGGCCTGCACCGAGCCCTCGAAGCTGCCCTGTGTGACATGCACGACGATCCGGTCCACCCGGTAGTCGTCGGGCCGGTCCGCCATCCGCCAGTTCGCGGGCGATGCCGAGGTCCAGCTCGCACCCGCGTGGTCCAGCTCGCCCTCCTTGCGCGGCTTGGCCACTCCCGGTACCAGCCACCAGGCCCGGCCGATCTCGTCGCGGCCGGCGACCGCCGCCGCCGCCGCGACGACACCGAGCCCGCCGAACAGCACCGCCCTGCGGGTCCGGCTCCGCGGTTTCGATCCCTTGTTCCCCGACTCGGTCATGTGATCCACCCCCCGTACCCGATAACGCGCTGTGACCCCGCTCGGTTCCCCCGTACCCTGGAAGGTGCTATGACTGAGAACCTGCCGCGCGCACCCCGCCCGCTTCGCGTCCTGGCCGCCATGTCCGGGGGCGTGGACTCCGCCGTCGCCGCCGCCCGCGCGGTCGAAGCCGGGCACGAGGTGACCGGCGTCCACCTCGCGCTCTCCGCGAACCCGCAGTCCTTCCGGACCGGGGCCCGCGGCTGCTGCACCATCGAGGACTCCCGCGACGCCCGCCGCGCCGCGGACGTCATCGGCATCCCCTTCTACGTCTGGGACCTCGCCGAGCGCTTCCGCGAGGACGTGGTCGAGGACTTCATCTCCGAGTACGAGGCCGGGCGCACCCCGAACCCCTGCCTGCGCTGCAACGAGAAGATCAAGTTCGCGGCGCTCCTCGACAAGGCCCTCGCCCTCGGCTTCGACGCCGTCTGCACCGGGCACTACGCCACCGTCGTCCTGAACGAGGACGGCTCCCGCGAGCTGCACCGCGCCTCCGACATGGCCAAGGACCAGTCGTACGTCCTCGGCGTCCTCGACGAGAAGCAGCTCGCCCACGCCCTCTTCCCGCTCGGCGACACCCTGACCACCAAGGAAGAGATCCGCGCCGAGGCCGAGGAGCGCGGCCTGGCCGTGGCCAAGAAGCCCGACAGCCACGACATCTGCTTCATCGCCGACGGCGACACCCAGGGCTTCCTCGCGAACCGCCTCGGCAAGGCCGAGGGCGACATCGTCGACGGGGCGACCGGCGAGAAGGTCGGCACCCACGACGGCGCCTTCGGCTTCACCATCGGCCAGCGCAAGGGCCTGCGCATCGGCCACCCCGCCGCCGACGGCAAGCCGCGCTACGTCCTCGACATCTCCCCGGTGAACAACACCGTCACCGTCGGCCCCGTCGAGGCCCTGGACGTGACCGCCCTGACCGCGATCCGCCCGCGCTGGTGCGGCTCCACGGCCGCCGCCCCGGGCACGTACACCGCGCAGCTGCGCGCCCACGGCGGCGAGACCGAGGTCTTCGCCGAGCTCGTGGACGACGAGCTGCGCGTCTCCTTCACCGAGCCGGTCCGCGGCGTGGCCCCCGGCCAGGCGATCGTGCTCTACGACGGCACCCGCGTGGTCGGCTCCGCCACCATCGCCACGACCCGGCGGGCCGCGGCCTCCGTATAGCGTCCTAGGCCTGGGCCACCGTCAGGACGATCTTGCCGGTGGTCCGGCCCAGCTCGCCGATCTCGTGGGCCTTCGCGGCCTGCTCCAGCGGCAGCACGGTGTCGACCAGCGGCTTGAGCAGGCCCTGCTCGACCAGGGCCGCGATCTCCTCCAGGCCCTTCAGGTCCGGCTCCACGAGGACCCAGTCGGCCCGCACGCCCCGGGTGTCGGCCGGGATGCCGTCCGGGCCGGGCAGGGTCACCAGGTGGCCGCCCGGCTTCAGCACGCTCAGCGAGCGCTGAGTGCAGTCCCCGCCGATGGCGTCGATCACGACGTCCACGTCCGTGACCGCGTCCTCGAAGTCCGTGGTGCGGTAGTCGATCACCTCGTCGGCGCCGAGCCCGCGCAGCACCTCGTGCTTGCCCGCGCTCGCGGTGCCGATCACGTACGCGCCGAGCGCCTTGGCGATCTGCACGGCCAGGTGCCCGACCCCGCCGGCCGCGGCGTGCACCAGCACCCGCTGCCCCGCCGTGACCCCGGCGGTGTCCACCAGCGCCTGCCAGGCGGTCAGCGCCGCCAGCGGAAGCGCGGCCGCCTGCACGTGGTCCAGCGAGGCGGGCTTGCGGGCGAAGTGCCGGGCCGGAGCCGTCACGTACTCGGCGTACGCACCGGCCTGCTGCGGGAAGCGCGGCATCCCGTACACCTCGTCGCCCACCCGGTGGACGGTCACGCCCGGTCCGACGGCCTCGACCGTGCCGGACACGTCCCAGCCCACCTGTGGGACCGGGCCCCAGGGGATCAGAGCGCCGGTGGCCCGGGTCTTCCAGTCGACCGGGTTCACGCCGGCCGCGTGGACCCGTACCAGGATCTCGCCCATGGCCGGCTCCGGCCGCTCCAGCTCGGTCTCGGTCAGTACCTCGGGTCCGCCCCACTGGCTGACGACGATGGCGCGCATGTGTTTCTCCTCGGGTTCCGCAGCCGTTCCAGGTGTCTCCGGTGCTGCTCTGCAACCAGCCTCGGCGTCGGAAGCGGGTCGTGGTATTGGCCGGACGGCCACCATGTGACAGGATCTGGCCATGCACCGTATCGCCGTACTCGCGCTCGAAGGAGCCCCGCCGTTCGAGCTCGGGATCCCCTCCCGGGTCTTCGGAAACGCCCAGGACGAGGCCGGGAACCCGCTCTACGAGCTGACCGTCTGCACCGCCGACGGACAGCCCGTGGCCAGCGACGCGGGCTTCACCGTGGTCGTCTCGGCGGGCCCCGAGGCGCTCGCCGCGGCCGACACGGTGATCGTCACGCCCACGCACTCCATGGACGACCTCGCGCACGGCGCGCCCCTGCCGCAGGCGCTGGCCGACGCCCTCGCCGCGATCCGGCCCGGCACCCGGCTGGTCTCCCTGTGCACCGGCTCCGCCGTCCTCGCCGCGGCCGGGCTGCTCGACGGCCGGCCCGCCACCACGCACTGGAAGCACGCCCCCGAGTTCCAGCGGGGCTTCCCGCAGGTCCGGCTCGACGAGGAGGTCCTCTTCGTCGACGACGGGGACATCCTCACCTCGGCGGGCGTGGCGGCCGGCGTCGACCTCTGCCTCTACCTGATCCGCCAGGACCACGGCTCCGCGGTCGCCAACCGGGCCGCGCGCCTGTGCGTCGTCCCGCCCTGGCGCGACGGCGGCCAGGCCCAGTACATCGACCGCCCGGTCCCCGAACCCACCGTCGCCACGACCACCGCCACCCGCGCCTGGGCCCTGGAACGCCTCGCCGAGCCGATCACCCTGGCCGAGCTCGCCGCCCACGCCCGGATGAGCCTGCGCACCTTCACCCGGCGGTTCCGCGACGAGGTCGGCATGACCCCCGTCCAGTGGCTGACCACCCAACGCCTGGAGATCGCACGCCACTTGCTGGAGTCCAGCGACCTGCCGGTCGACCTGGTCGCCCACCGGGCCGGCTTCGGCTCCGCCAACTCCCTGCGCCAGCACATGCGGACCGCGCTCGGCGTCTCCCCGATCGCCTACCGGCGCACCTTCCAGCCCGCTCCGGCATGACCCCCGAGGTAATCGCGGCCGCGGCCACGCCCTGTCAGGATCGGACCAACGGCCCGCACCGGCAGGCCGATTGACAGGGAAGCAGACCATGACGGCCTACGGCATCGCCCACATCCGCCCCGAGAGCGTCAACGAGGACATCCTCGAGTACATCGAGCGGATCCAGTCGACCATGGAGCCTTTCGGCGGCCGCTTCCTCGTGCACGGCGCGGAGGTCGAGGTGATGGAGGGGCCCTTCCCCGGCACGGTCGTCGTGGTCGGCTTCCCGGACATGGCCCGCGCCCGCGCCTGGTACGCCTCACCCGCCTACCAGGCGCTCGTCCCCCTGCGCACCCGCCACATGGCGGGGGAGGTCATCCTGGTCGAGGGCGTCCCGGCGGACTACGACGCGCGGAAGACGGCCGCCGCCCTGCGCGCGGCCGCGGGCCTCTGACGACGGCCGACCGGGCCGTGCCGGCCGATCGGGCCGGGGGTGCGAGCATGGGCGGTATGGCTACTCACCTGATCACCGGTGCCGGGTCCGGCATCGGCGCCGCCGTCGCCGCCCGCCTGCACGCCCGCGGTGACGACCTCGTCCTCCTCGCCCGGGACGCCGCCCGCGGCAAGCAGCTCGTCGAGCGGTACCCCGGGGCGGGCGTGCTCGTCGGCGACCTCGCCGACCCCGACCGGCTCTCGTGGGCCTTCTCCAAGCAGGCCCTCCCCGAGCGCATCGACTCCCTGCTGCACGTCGCCGGGATCGTGGACCTCGGACCGGTCGGCGAACTGCGCCCCAAGACCTGGCACCAGCAGCTCAACGTGAACCTGATCGCCCCCGCCGAGGTCACCCGGCTGCTGCTGCCCACCCTTCGCGCCTCGAAGGCCACCGTCGTCTTCGTGAACTCCGGCGCCGGCCTGCACGCCCACGCCGACTGGAGCGCCTACGCCGCCTCCAAGCACGGGCTGAAGGCGCTCGCCGACTCGCTGCGCGAGGAGGAGAAGGCGAACGGGATCCGCGTGACCTCCGTCTACCCGGGGCGCACCGCCAGCCCCATGCAGGCCAAGGTGCACTCCCAGGAGGGCAAGGAGTACGACCCGGCCGCCTGGATCGACCCCGAGTCCGTGGCCACCACCGTCGTCATGGCCGTCGACCTGCCGCGCGACGCCGAGGTCAACGACCTGACCGTGCGGCCGGGCCGGTGAGCGCGAGCGCCACCGGCGTCGGTTCGCTGCCCGGCGGGGACGCCCGCGAGGCGGCCAAGACCGTGACGGGCTCCTTCGAGGAGTTCCCGTACCTCGCCGAACTGCCCGCCCGCGGCCCCGGCGCGGACATGATCGGCCGCTCCCTCGGGCTGCTGGTCGACATGTACGCGCACGTCGAGCCCAGCGGCTGGCGGGTGAGCGACCGCCCGGGACGCGACAGCAAGCGCGCGCGGTCCTGGCTCGGCGAGGACCTCGACGCCCTGGAGGAGTTCACCCAGGGGTACACCGGCCGGCTCAAGGTCCAGGCCGTCGGCCCGTGGACGCTGGCCGCGGCCCTGGAGCTGCACGGCGGCGAGGCCATGCTCCAGGACGCCGGCGCCTGCCGGGACCTCGCCGGATCGCTCGCCGAGGGCCTGCGCGGGCACCTGGCCGACGTACGCAGGCGGATCCCCGGCGCGGAGGTCGTGCTGCAGTTCGACGAGCCCTCGCTGACCGCCGTACTGCTCGGGCGGGTGCGCTCCGCGAGCGGCTACCGGACGTACCGCGCCGTCGACCGGCAGCTCGTCGAGGGGACCCTGCGCGAGCTGTTCGCCGTCCACGACGGAGACGTGATCGTGCACTCCTGCGCCCCCGAGGTCCCCTTCGGGCTGCTGCGGCGGGCCGGCGCCGCAGGCGTGTCGTTCGATTTCTCGTTGCTCACCGAGCGCGAGGACGACGCCCTCGGCGAGGCCGTCGAAGGAGGGACGAAACTCTTCGCCGGAGTGGTGCCCGGCACCGACGGCCCGTTGTCGGACCCTGCCGGTAGCGTCATGGGTGTCAGGAAGCTCTGGCGCAGGCTGGGGCTGGCCCCGGGGGCTCTCGCGGAGTCCGTCGTGGTCACCCCGTCGTGCGGTCTGGCGGGCGCTTCGCCCGCCTACGCCCGCGCGGCGCAGGCGCATTGCGTCAGGGCGGCGAGGTCGCTCGCCGACAACCCTGAGTGACGGTCGAGACGGGCCACGGGAGGACACGGCATGGCAGCCGAACAGCAGGACACGGCAGTACCGGCGGCGGTGCGTGAGCAGCACGCGCTGCTGGCCGAACAGATCGAGGAGCACCGCTTCCGGTACTACGTGAACGACCAGCCGGTCGTGAGCGACGCCGAGTTCGACAAGCTGCTGCGCTCGCTGGAGGCGCTGGAGGAGCAGTACCCGGAGCTGCGCACGCCCGACTCGCCCACCCAGAAGGTGGCCGGGGCGTACGAGACGGACTTCGCCTCCGTCGAGCACCGCGAGCGCATGCTCTCCCTCGACAACGCCTTCGACGGGGAGGAGCTGTCCGCCTGGGCCGACCGGGTGGCCCGGGACGTGAACACCCAGGACTACCACTACCTCTGCGAGCTGAAGGTGGACGGCCTCGCCGTCAACCTCACCTACGAGAACGGCCGCCTGACCCGCGCGGCCACCCGCGGCGACGGCCGCACCGGTGAGGACATCACGCCCAACGTCCGCACCATCGCCGAGATCCCGGACCGGCTGAAGGGCGACCGGATCCCGGCCCTCGTCGAGATCCGCGGCGAGGTCTACTTCCCGATGGAGAAGTTCGAGGAGCTCAACGCCCGGCTCGTCGCCGCCGAGGGCAGGCCCTTCTCCAACCCGCGCAACGCGGCGTCCGGTTCGCTGCGCCAGAAGGACCCGAAGGTCACCGCGAGCCGTCCGCTGCACATGGTCGTGCACGGCATCGGCGCCCGCGAGGGCTTCGGCATCGAGCGCCAGTCGCAGGCGTACGAGCTGCTGCGGGAGTGGGGCCTGCCGACCGCCCGGCACAACAAGGTGGTCTCCTCCCTCGCCGAGGTCCGCGAGTTCATCTCGTACTTCGGCGAGAACCGGCACTCCGTGGAGCACGAGATCGACGGCGTCGTCGTCAAGCTCGACGAGATCGCGCTCCAGGGACGGCTCGGCTCCACGGCGCGCGCACCGCGCTGGGCCATCGCCTGGAAGTACGCCCCCGAGGAGGTCAACACCAAGCTGATCGACATCAAGGTCGGCGTCGGCCGGACCGGGCGCGTCACCCCGTACGCGCAGGTGGAGCCCGTCCACGTGGCGGGCTCCGAGGTGGAGTTCGCGACCCTGCACAACCAGGAGGTCGTCAAGGCCAAGGGCGTGCTCATCGGGGACACCGTCGTGCTGCGCAAGGCGGGCGACGTCATCCCCGAGATCCTCGGGCCGGTGGTGGACCTGCGGGACGGCAGCGAGCGGGAGTTCGTGATGCCGGCCGAGTGCCCCGCGTGCGGGACGGAGCTGCGTCCGATGAAGGAGGGGGACATCGACGTCCGGTGCCCCAACGCGCAGACCTGCCCCGCGCAGCTGCGCGAGCGCGTGTTCTACCTGGCCGGCCGGCAGTCCCTGGACATCGAGAACTTCGGCATGGTGGCGGCCGCCGCGCTGACCGGCCCGCTGGAGCCGGCGCAGCCGCCGCTGCTGGACGAGGGCGACCTGTTCGGCCTGACCATCGAGCAGCTGCTCCCCATCAAGGCGTACGTCCTGGACCCGGACAGCGGACTGCCCAAGCGGGACCCGAAGACCGGCGAGGAGAAGATCGTCACGGTCTTCGCCAACCAGAAGGGCGAGCCGAAGAAGAACGCGCTGGCCATGCTGGAGCACATCGCCGCCGCCAAGGAGCGCCCGCTCGCCCGCATCATCAACGGCCTGTCGATCCGTCACGTGGGACCGGTCGCCGCCGAGGCCCTGGCCCGCGAGTTCCGGTCGATCGACGGCATCCGGAACGCCACCGAGGAGCAGCTGACGGCCACCGACGGGGTCGGCGCGATCATCGCGGCCTCCGTCAAGGAGTGGTTCGACGTCGGCTGGCACCAGGAGATCCTGCGCAAGTGGCAGGAGGCCGGGGTCCGGATGGAGGAGGAAGGTTCCGCCGAGGAGGAGGGGCCGCGCCCGCTGGAGGGGCTGACCGTCGTCGTCACCGGCACCCTGCAGAGCCACACCCGCGACGGTGCGAAGGAGGCCCTGCAGAGCCGCGGGGCCAAGGTCACCGGATCGGTGTCGAAGAAGACCTCCTTCGTCGTGGTCGGCGACAACCCGGGCTCCAAGTACGACAAGGCCGTGCAGCTGAAGCTCGCCATCCTCGACGACGCCGGGTTCGAGGTCCTGCTGGAGCAGGGACCGGACGCGGCCCGTGAGGCCGCGCTTCCGGTGGACGGCGACGGCGACGGCGGAGCGCAGGAGCGGCCGGAAGGCAATCGCCCGGACACATCCGCGGGTGAGTAGCGAAGGTGAACGGATGCGCGGCGTGCGGCCGTACGGGCGGGCGCACGCCAGGCGCGACGGACGGTGGTAAACGGCTGGTACAAGGCTGGTCGTAGGGCGGTGAGCTGTCGGATCATCGGATGGGTGACCGGGGGGTCCTGGTCCAAACTCACCCGTTCGGCGGATACCGTACTGATGAGGATGGCTGGGTCGCATTCGGGCAACCACCGCCGACCGCTGCCCCTGGGGCCCTCCCGCGTCCTACTGTTGAGGGGTGCGCCTGTCGTGCACGGCTGCCGGACGCGATGTCAGCCGTGATGGCATGACATCGGGGCCATCGCGTGACATCGGCATCGCCGGCTGTGAGAGGGACGGGCATGAAACCCACCGAAAGCGCCGACCCGTCACCTGAATTCGGCGGGGACATCCCGTCCATGCGGGCGGGCCGGCTCGGTGTCCTGGGGTCCAGGACACCGGAGAACCGGCCGCTCGCCACCGGTGCGGAGGAAACCGGACGGCGCGGTGTGCTGTCCTTCGCCGTCGTGGGCCTGGCCGTCGTGGCACTCGGAGCGGGGGTCGTCTCCGCGCTGAGCGGCCGTCATGCACTGTTCCCCGGCGGCGCGGTGGGCTGGGCGCTCGCCCTGCTCACCGGCGTCATCGTCGGCCACCTCGTCGCGCTGGGCCGCGACCGCTGGTGGGGCGGCACCGGTTCGGGCGCGGCGCTCACCCTCGGCGTGCTGCTCCTCTACGGGTGGGTGCCCGCGGGACTCGTCTCGCTCGCCGTCGTCTCCCTGGTCGGCGCAGCACGCCGGCACCGCTGGCGGCAGGGCCTGCTGCACGGGTCCGCGGACATCCTCGGCATCGGCGCGGGAGCCCTCGTACTCGCCGCCTTCGGCGAGGCACCGTCCGTGGAGAACCCGTGGCGCCCCACCACCTGGGAGATCGACGCGGTACCCGAGATCGTCCTCGTGGCGGTCGCGTACCTGCTCGCCACCCGCGTCCTGCTGTGGATCGCGCTCGCCCCGCGCGGCGGCGGCCTGCCCACCGTCGCCCGTACGGCCCTGCTCCGGCAGGCCTTAGTGGCGGTCGCCCTGCTCGGGATCGCCCCGCTGATCTGCGTCGTCGCGGTCACGCAGCCGGTCCTGCTGCCGCTGTTCGCCGTACCGTTGATCGCGCTGGACTCCACCCTGTGGATCGCCCGGGCCCGCGCCGAGGAACAGCTGCGGGACCCGCTGACCGGACTCCCGAACCGGCAGTGGCTGCTGGAGCGGGCCTGGTCCGCCCTGGACGAGGCTGAACGTTTGGGCACCCGGGCAGCTCTCGTGCTGATCGACCTGGACCGCTTCCGGGCGGTCAACGACACCCTCGGCCACCTGGCCGGGGACCGGCTGCTCCTGCAGATCGCCGACCGGCTGCGCCAGGCGCTGCCCGAGGACGCCGAGGCCGCCCGGCTCGGCGGAGACGAGTTCGCCGTCCTGCTGCCCGTCGCCGACTCCACCACCAGCGCCCAGCGGATCGCCCGCCACCTGGTCGCCGAGCTCAGCTCCCCGCTGGACCTCGACGGCCTCACGCTCGTCCTGGAGGCCAGCGCCGGCCTCGCCGTCTTCCCCGACCACGCCCTCGACGCCGAGGGGCTGCTGCGCCGCGCCGACGTGGCGATGTACCAGGCGAAGCGCGACCGCACGGGCGTGGAGGTGTACGAGTCCAAGCGGGACAGCAACACCCCCGACCGGCTCGGCCTCCTCGGCGATCTGCGCCGCGCCCTCGACGCGGGCGAAGTGGAACTCCACTACCAGCCGAAGGTCCGCTTCGACGGACAGGTGGCCGGGCTCGAGGCCCTGGTGCGGTGGGTGCATCCGGAACGCGGTCGGGTGTCCCCGGACGAGTTCATCGCGATCGCCGAGACCTCCGGGCTGATGCCGCACCTGACCGAGTACGTCCTGGAGACGGCCCTCGCACAGGTCGCACGGTGGCGCGCGCAGGGCCTGAAGGTCCCGGTCGCCGTCAACGTCTCGCCGCGCGACGTCCACACCCCCGGATTCGCGGGAGCGGTGGCCGCGCGGCTGGCGCGGCACGGGGTCCCGGCGAGCGGCCTCCAGCTGGAGATAACGGAGCACGTGCTGCTCGAGGATCCGCAGCGGGCGGCGGACACCATGGCCGGGCTCACCGGCCACGGCGTGAAGATGTCCCTCGACGACTTCGGCACGGGCTACTCCTCGCTGGTCCACCTGCGCCGGCTGCCGGTCAGCGAGCTCAAGATCGACCGCTCCTTCGTGGGGCGCCTCGCGGTCGACGCGCAGGACGCGGAGATCGTCCGGTGCACGGTCGACCTCGCCCATTCGCTGGGCCTGCTCGTGGTCGCCGAGGGCGTGGAGGACGACGAGACCTGGGAGCGGCTGCGGGACCTGGGCTGCGACGCGGTACAGGGGTGGCTGGTCGCCGCCGCGATGCCGCCGCAGGAGGCCACCGCGTGGCTCCTCGCCCGGGGCGAACGCGGCTGGCGCCGCCCGGCCGACATCTCGGCGGAACTGGCCGCAGCCGAGGCCGACGCGGTCTGACCCCGTCGGGCGTACGAGGCCCGCGCCGCGTACCGGGGCTCCGCGAGGGGCCGGGCGGAGCCCGGGGAGCGCCCCGCGGCGGGCCGCACGGGGCCCCCGTACCGGCACGGCCGCAAACCGTTTCGCAGGCCGGCCGCCCCGCCCCATAGGATTGGGTCCGAAACCACACATCCACCCACCCCCAGAGGATCGCTGCATGCCTGGCATTACGCGCGAGGAGGTCGTCCACCTCGCTCGGCTGGCGCGCCTTGAGCTGTCCAGCAACGAGCTGGATCACTTCGCCGGACAGCTCGGCGACATCATCGGCGCGGTCGCCCGCGTCTCCGAGGTCGCCGACCAAGACGTCCCGCCGACCTCCCACCCGCTGCCCTTGACGAACGTCATGCGCGCGGACGAGGTCCGTCCCTCGCTCACCCCCGAGCAGGCGCTCTCCGGCGCTCCCGCCCAGGAGCAGCAGCGATTCAAGGTGCCGCAGATCCTGGGGGAGGACTAACAGCCATGGTCGACATCATCAAGCTCACGGCGGCCCAGACCGCCGAGAAGATCGCCTCCGGCGAGCTCACGGCCGTCGAGGTCACCGAGGCCCACCTGGCCCGCATCGACGCGACCGACGAGAAGGTCCACGCCTTCCTGCACGTCGACCGCGAGGGCGCCCTCGCCCAGGCCCGCGCCGTCGACGCCAAGCGCGCGGCCGGCGAGAAGCTCGGCCCGCTGGCCGGCGTACCGCTCGCCCTCAAGGACATCTTCACCACCGTCGGGGTCCCGACCACCGTCGGCTCGAAGATCCTCGAAGGCTGGATCCCGCCCTATGACGCCACCCTGACGCGCAAGCTGAAGGAAGCCGACGTCGTCATCCTCGGCAAGACCAACATGGACGAGTTCGCCATGGGGTCGTCGACGGAGAACAGCGCCTACGGCCCGACCGGCAACCCGTGGGACCTCACCCGGATCCCCGGCGGCTCCGGCGGCGGCTCCGCGGCCGCGCTCGCCGCGTACCAGGCGCCCCTCGCCATCGGCACGGACACCGGCGGCTCCATCCGCCAGCCCGCCGCCGTCACCGGCACCGTCGGCGTGAAGCCGACCTACGGCGGCGTCTCCCGCTACGGCATGGTCGCCTTCTCCTCCTCCCTCGACCAGGGCGGTCCCTGCGCCCGTACGGTCCTGGACGCGGCCCTGCTGCACGAGGTCATCGCCGGCCACGACCCGCTCGACTCCACCTCCATCGACGCCCCGGTCCCGCCGGTCGTCGAGGCGGCCCGGAGCGGCTCGGTCGCCGGCATGCGCGTCGGTGTGGTCAAGCAGTTCGCGGGCGAGGGCTACCAGGCCGGTGTCGTCCAGCGCTTCAACGAGTCGGTGGAGCTCCTCAAGGAGCTCGGCGCCGAGATCGTCGAGCTGGACTGCCCCTCCTTCGACCTCGCGATGGCCGCGTACTACCTGATCGCGCCGTCCGAGTGCTCCTCGAACCTGGCCCGCTTCGACGCCATGCGCTACGGCCTGCGCGTCGGCGACGACGGCACCAAGTCCGCCGAGGACGTCACCGCCCTCACCCGCGAGGCCGGCTTCGGCGACGAGGTCAAGCGCCGCGTCATCCTCGGCACGTACGCGCTCAGCTCCGGCTACTACGACGCGTACTACGGTTCCGCCCAGAAGGTCCGCACGCTCATCACCAAGGACTTCGAGAAGTCCTTCGAGCAGGTCGACGTGATCGTCTCCCCGACGACCCCGACCACCGCCTTCCCCATCGGCGAGCGCAGCGACGACCCGCTCGCCATGTACCTCGCGGACCTGTGCACCATCCCGACCAACCTGGCCGGAAACTCCGCCATGTCGCTCCCCTGCGGCCTGGCACCGGAGGACGGCCTCCCGGTCGGGCTGCAGATCATCGCCCCGGCGATGAAGGACGACCGGCTCTACAAGGTCGGTGCGGCCGTCGAGGCCGCCTTCGTCGCACGCTGGGGTCACCCGCTGCTTGAGGAGGCACCGTCCCTGTGAGCACCAGTGCACTGTCCAAGGCCAAGGGCTTCAAGAAGTCCAAGTCCGGCACCTACCTGTCGATCGGCACCACAGCCTTCGGCGCCATCAGCGTGATCAAGCAGGTCAAGAAGGCCCGCACCGATCACGACACGCTGAAGCTGGTCGACGCCGTCGTGTCCGCCGCCGCCATCGTCACCGGCCTCGCGATCCTGTACCGCGAGCTGAAGCGCCTGGGCGACGACGACGTCCTGCTGGGCTGAGAGGGAAAGTTTCACCGTGACCACCTACACCGAACTGATGTCGTACGAGGACGCCCTCGCGTCGTACGACCCCGTCATGGGCCTCGAGGTCCATGTCGAGCTCGGCACCAGGACCAAGATGTTCTGCGGCTGCTCGACCGAACTCGGCGCCGAGCCGAACTCGCAGACCTGCCCGGTCTGCCTGGGCCTGCCCGGCGCCCTCCCGGTCGTCAACGCGATCGGCATCGAGTCCGCCATCAAGATCGGTCTCGCGCTGAACTGCGAGATCGCCGAGTGGTGCCGCTTCGCCCGGAAGAACTACTTCTATCCGGACATGCCGAAGAACTTCCAGACCTCCCAGTACGACGAGCCCATCGCCTTCAACGGCTACCTGGACGTCCAGCTGGAGGACGGCGAGATCTTCCGCGTGGAGATCGAGCGCGCCCACATGGAGGAGGACACCGGCAAGTCGCTGCACGTGGGCGGCGCCACCGGCCGCATCCACGGCGCGTCCCACTCGCTGCTGGACTACAACCGCGCCGGCATCCCGCTCATCGAGATCGTCACCAAGCCCATCGAAGGGGCGGGGTCGCGGGCTCCGGAAGTCGCCAAGGCGTACGTCGCCGAGCTGCGCGAGGTCATCAAGGCGCTCGGCGTCTCCGAGGCCCGCATGGACAAGGGCCAGATGCGCTGCGACGTGAACCTTTCGCTGCGCCCGACGCCCGAGTCCGAGTTCGGCACCCGCAGCGAGACGAAGAACGTCAACTCGCTGCGCTCCGTCGAGCGCGCGGCCCGCTTCGAGATCCAGCGTCACGCGGCCGTGCTGAGCGGCGGCGGCTCGATCGTGCAGGAGACCCGGCACTTCCACGAGGAGGACGGCTCCACCACGGCCGGCCGCATCAAGGACAACGCCGAGGACTACCGGTACTTCCCGGAGCCCGACCTGGTCCCCGTCGCCCCGGCCCGCACCTGGGTCGAGGAGCTCCGCGCCGGTCTGCCCGAGATGCCGCGCGTGCGCCGCAACCGCCTCCTCCAGGAGTGGGGCGTCACCGAGCACGACATGCAGTCGATCCTCAACGCGGGCGCGGTGGACTCCATCGTCGCGACCATCGAGGCCGGCGCCGACTCGACCGCCGCCCGCAAGTGGTGGATGGGCGAGCTGGCCCGCAACGCCAACGAGCAGGGCGTCGTCGTCGACGAGCTGCCCATCACCCCCGTCCAGGTCGCCCGCGTCGCGGCCCTGGTCGCCGCCGGTGAGCTCAACGACAAGCTGGCCCGCCAGGTCCTCGAAGGCGTCCTCGCCGGTGAGGGCACCCCGGACGAGGTCGTCGAGAAGCGCGGCCTGAAGGTCGTCTCGGACGAGGGCGCGCTCGGCGCGGCCGTGGACGAGGCCATCGCGGGCAACGCGGCCATCGCCGACAAGATCCGCGGCGGCAAGGTCGCGGCCGTCGGAGCGCTGGTCGGCGCGGTCATGAAGACCACCCGCGGCCAGGCCGACGCGGCGCGCGTCAAGGAGCTCATCCTGGAGCGCCTGGGCGTGTCCGAGTAGCGGCCGGGCAGGTACCACGGCGGCGGCCCCGCACCGGACTTCCGGTGCGGGGCCGTCCGCCGTTTCCGCGGGGGCGCGCGGGCCGGCGGGTCTGCCGGCCCGGCGTCAGGCCGACGCCGCGGTGGCGCGCGGGTCGTAGATGGTCAGGCGGGCCTTCTTCGCCGGCAGGTAGACCTCGGGCAGGTCGATCTCCGGGAGTTCGATCTCGGGGCCGGGGGCGAAGCCGTTGCGCGCCAGGACCGCGATGGCCTTCTCGTTGCGGGCGTCCGGCTCGGCGATCACGCGGCGGGCCTTGCCGACGGAGAACAGGTAGCCGAGGAAGGCCTCCAGCAGGGAGGAGGTGAACCCGTGCTCGGCGGCGCCCTTGCTGGGGCCGATCAGCAGGTGCACGCCGACGTCCCCGGGCCGGACCTCGTAACACTCGCTGACCCGGTCCTCGGCGCAGTCGTACGTCTGGAACAGCGCGACCTGCTCGCCGTCACGGCTGACGATGAACGCGTGGTGGGTGGTGCGGCGGTCGACGTCCTCGTAGATCTCCTGGACCAGCTCGCGGCTGGCCTCGCCCATGCCCCAGAAGCGGGCCCGCTCCTGCGTGACCCAGCCGTGGATCAGGGCGGAGTCGGCGGCCGGGTCCACGGGGGTGATGGTGACCGTGCCGAAGGCCTCGACGAGGTGGCTGTACACGGGCTGTCTGGTCGAGATCATGCGGTTTCCTTGGTGAGACGGGTCCAGTCGGTGACGACGGGGACGAGTTCGCAGCGGGCCCAGAGGGGGAGCTGGTCGCGGTGGTGGGGTGCGCCGGGGACACCGTCCGCGCCGAGCGGGACGGCCCAGAGGCTGTCCTCGCGCCGTGCGAGGTCCCAGACGTAACGGGCCGCCGACGCGCGGGCCGTGAGGTCGGTGAAGCCGGGGACCGAGGAGGTGGCGTTCACGCAGTCGTGGTCGCCGCCGAGGCCGGGCCACTCGGCCTCCGGGTCCGGCAGGGCCGACCAGGGGGCGAGGCGGTGGACCTGGGACCAGGGCGCGTCGGGGGAGCCGGCCGCGGCCGTCTCCTCCAGGGCGGCCCGGACGTGCGCGGCGCGGTCGAGGCCGGGCAGCAGGGAGGTGGTGAGCAGGCCTTCGAGGGCGTAGCCGATCCGGGGGACCAGGTAGAGCCAGGGGTGGAACACCGCGGGGCCGGCGGGGGCGCCGGCCAGGTCCGCGAAGACGGGATCGGCGGCGAGGCTCCGTACGGTCGCGGCGCGGAAGGCCGAGAAGACGGTGGCGTCGGTGCTGTCGGCCGCCATGTGCCGGTCCCAGGCCAGCAGCCGCTCGCGCAGGGCCGCCGCGGCGGGGGACAGCGCGCCGAGCGCCGGCAGCAGGGCGAGCAGCGGCTCGGCGGAGGCCAGGTGGGTGTCCGCGTGTACGTCGGCCATCGCCTTCGGCGACCAGTCGGCGGAGCCGCTGAGCAGTGCGCGGATGCGGTTGGCGCGGTGCGGGGGCGCGAACTCCACGCCCAGCGGCGAGGCGATGCCGCGGGCGTTCGCCATGACGGCGAAGCCCTGCACGGGCTCGGCCGGGGTCTCGGCCCAGCCCTGCCAGTCGTGGCCGCGGTCCCATGCGGGCACGGGGCGCAGCCGGTTGGCGCTGTCGCGCAGCGGCACGGCGCCCGCGACGCGGTGCAGCAGGCCGCCCTCGGAGTCGGCGGCGTGGACGACGTTGACGGGCTCCGCCCAGCCGTCGAAGGCGCGGTCGATGTCGGCGACGGTGCGGGCGCGCAGCAGGGCGGGCAGGGTGCCGAAGCCGAGGTCCTGGCGGACGCGGGGCGGGTAGCGCAGCGAGAGCGTACGGCCGTCCTCGTTGACGATCACCGGGCCGCGGGCGGTCTCCAGGACCTCGACCTCGACCTCGGTGGCGCTCTCGGGCGCGCCCTCGCCACCCGACACCGTGATGGTCTCGGTGTGCCGGGCGACCGCTTCCCAGACCCCGTCCGGTCCGAGCGCCTCGAGACCGGGGCCCTCGCCGCGCAGCTGCTCGGTGTACAGGTCCTGGTAGTCGGCCATGGCGTTGGTGATGGCCCAGGCGGCGGAGCCGGTGTGGCCGAAGTGGGCGAGGCCGGGGACTCCGGGCACGGCCAGGCCGAGGACGTCGTACTCCGGGCAGGAGAGGCGTATCTGCTGGTAGACGCCCGGGTCCTCGATGAACCGGTGCGGGTCGCCCGCGATGATCGCGGCGCCGGTGGTGGTGCGGTCGCCCGGCACCATCCAGCCGTTGCTGCCGGCGGTGCCGGGGCCGTCGGTGGCGAAGAGGGTGACCGCGTCCTCGCCGAGGGCGCGGGCCACGCGGTCGCGCCACAGCTTGGTGGCGAAGCCGGCGAACAGGATGTGGGTGGCGGTCCAGACCGCCAGCGGAACCCAGGGCTCCCAGGGGGTGGCCGTCAGGCCGGTGCGCGCGAAGCGCTCGTCGCGCGAGGCGCCCGCGGCCAGCCCGTCGTTGACGCCGTCGACGTACGCGCGGATCCAGGCGGCGGTTTCGGGGTCGTCGGCGTCCAGCGCCTCGTAGCAGCGGCGGGCGGTGTCGTCGATGCGGCTCTGGCGGGCGAACCGGTCCCAGGCCACGCAGTCCGCGCCGAGGAAGGAGGCGCTGGAGCCCTGGGCGCGGTGGCGTTCGACCTCCAGCTGCCAGGCCCGGTCGAGGGCGGTGACGCGGCCTTGGGCGTAAGCCAGGGCGAGGGCGTCGGAGGCGCGCAGATGGGGGATGCCCCAGGGGTCGCGGAAGACCTCGTGGGTCCCGTACGCTTCGCGGGCCTCGTGGGCGCTGCCGGATGCCCGGTCGCCGCTGCTCGCGCTGCTCTCACTGGTCACGCTGCTCACACTCTTCCCCATGGTGTATTAGGTTAGGCTGGCCTAACTATAAGGGTGTCAGGGGAGGGGCTGGACATGGCGGTAGTCAAGGGCTGGGAGGGCGTGGTCCTCAAGCTCTTCAGGGGCAAGGACTTCACCTTCACGGTGACGGGAGCGGAAGACGTCACGGAGCACTTCCGCCGGGTGTACTTCACGGACGGCGGGCTGCTGGCCGCGGCCGGGGAGTCGCTGCACCCGACGATGTGGGTGCGCGTGTGGTTCGAGGGCGCGGGCAAGCCGCACCAGCGCGCCTACACGCTGGTGGACCCGGATCCGCAAGCGGGCACCTTCTGCTTCGAGTTCGCCCTGCACGACGGCGTCGCCAGCGACTGGGCGCGCACGGCCAAGCCCGGGGACACCGTCGAGGCCACCGTGCAGGGGACGGGGTTCACCGCTCCGGACCCGGCCCCGGAGCGGCTGCTGGTCATCGGGGACACGGCGTCCCTCCCGGCCATCAACTCGCTGCTGGACGCCTACCCGCAGACCCCCGCGACGGTCTGGTTCGAGACGCAGCACGACTCCGACGCCGGGCTGCCGCTGCGCGAGCACGCGGACCGGCACGACGTCCGGCGGGTGCCGCGGTCCGGGACGGCGCTGGCCGACCGGGTCCGGGCGGAGCTGCCGGAACTGGTCGGCTCCGACCCGGCATCGGCGTACGTCTGGCTGGCCTGCGACACAGCGACGACCCGCGCGCTGGTCGCGTACCTGCGCAAGGAACTCGCCCTGCCGAAGCAGCGGGTGAACGCACTGGGCTACTGGCGCGCGGCCTGAGCCCGGCCGCGCCGGCTCAGGCGCCGGTGACCCCGTCGACGGCCTCGCGGAGCAGGTCGGCGTGGCCGTTGTGACGGGCGTACTCGTGGATGAGGTGGAGCGTCAGCACGCGCAGCGAGGCCTCCTTCCCCCAGCGCGGCACGTGGACCGTCACGTCGAGCGAAGCGCAGGCGGCCTCGATGCGGCGGGAGTGGGCCACCTCCTCCTCCCAGGCGCCGAACGCCTCGGCGCGGCCGGAACCGGAGACCTCGTAGGCGGCCTGGAAGTCGTGGCTGTCCGACCACAGGTGCGGGATCTCCTCGCCGTTCAGGACGCGGCGGTACCAGTGCCGCTCGACCTCGGCCATGTGCCGGACCAGGCCCAGCAGCGACAGGGTGGACGGGGGCGTCGAAGTGCGGCGCAGCTGCTCGTCGGAGAGATCCTCGCACTTCCAGGCGAGGGTCGCCCGGTGGTAGTCGAGGTAGGCGCGGAGGGTCTCGCGCTCGTCAGCGGTGAGGGGCGGGTCGATCCGTTCGATGCGTTCGGTGCGTTCCATGCCGACGATCCTGCCCGCCGCCCGCGAGCCGGAACAGACGTTTCCGGCCACCCCCTAGTAGTGCTTTGTTAGCGGGTCTTGTCACGTCGGGTGTTCGGTAGTTCGCTGGTTGTATGAGGGCTGGGGAGCTTGCCGCGGTTCGGGTCCGGTTGGAGGAGTTCGCCTCCGAGGTGTTCGCGCCGTTGGTGCGGCCGGACTGGCAGGCGAAGGGCCAGTTGTACCTGCGGGGGCTGCTGCTGGACGGCCGCAGGAAGTCGATGCAGCCGATGGCCGAACGCCTCGGGGTCGACCACCAGCAGTTGCAGCAGTTCATGACCTCCTCGACCTGGCCGGTGAAGGACGTGCGGGCCGGGCTGGCGTGGCGGGCTGTGCAGGCGGTGCGCCCGCAGGTGTGGGTGGTCGATGACACCGGTTTCCCCAAGGACGGCAAGGCATCGCCCGGGGTTGCCCGCCAGTACTCGGGCACCCTGGGCAAGGTCGGCAACTGCCAGATCGGCGTCAGTGTCCATGCCGCCTCCGACACCGCCTCGTGCCCGCTGTCTTGGCGGTTGTTCCTGCCGCAGTCGTGGGACGGGCCTGAGGCGGCCCAGCGCCGGGCGGCCTGCCGGATCCCCGAGAGCGAATACCACCGCCCGAAGTGGCAACTCGCGCTGGAGATGCTCGACGAACTCGCCGGGATCGGCCTCCGGCCGCCTAGCCCCTGGACCAGATGTAGGGGGTGGTCACCCCCAGCACGTCGAAGCCGAGGCGCTCCAGGATCGGCCGGCTGTCCGCCGACGCGTCCACCTGGAGGTACGGAATGCCGAGCTCCGCCGCCACGCGGGCCCGGTGGGCCACCAGCAGCCGGTAGATGCCCCGTCCGCGCCACCGGGGGTCCGTGCCGCCGCCCCAGAGGCCGGCGAAGGGAGTGCCCGGCCGCATCTCCATCCGGGCCGCGCTGATCGGGGTGTCGCCCGCCATCGCCACGACGGCGGCGATGGAGTCCGGCTCCTCCCGCAGCAGGCTCAGCATCTGCTCGCGGATCCGGGGCCGCTCGGTGCCGAAGGCCCGCACGTGGACGTCCATCATCAGGTCCACCCCCGCCTCGTCGGTCACCACCCGCAGCGTGATGCCCTCGGGCGGATCCACCGGCAGTTTCGCGAGCTCGGCCGTCCGGCCCACCATCAGCGTCTCGGGGGGCTCCGGTACGAGCCCCGCCGCCAGCAGCCGCGCCCCCAGGTCGGAGGGCCGGTCGTGGTCGTACAGCTTCCACTCGAACTCCGCCGTCCCCAGCCCCGCGAAGTGCGCGACCTGCGCGGCGATCTCCGCGTCCGCGCTCTCCGCGTCGAGGTCCGACCAGAGCACCCCGTTCCAGCCGAGGCCCGGCACTGTCTGGCGGACGACCGAGCCGGCCCGCTCCACGCGCGCCTGCGCGGCGTCCGGTTCGGCGTCGCGGCGCATCCGGGCGTCGTACGCGGCCCGCACCTTCAGGAGTTCCTCGTGATCCATGGTCATCGCACCAGCTGACCAGTGTCGGGGCAGGCCGCACAACTGCATTAGCCTCACCCCGTGAACGACGACTCCACCATCTACACCGGCAAGGCCGGCCCCGACGCGGCCGCCGACCGCGGCTGGCTCCTCGGCCACTTCAAGGACCCCTCGGACCCCCGTCACAGCGAGGACGTGGAGATCAAGTGGGGCGTCCACCCGAAGGGCGACGAGCGGGAGCGCTGGGCCACCGCGGAGAAGCGCACCGCGCTGCTGGTGCTGATCAGCGGCCGCTTCCGGCTGGAGTTCCCGGGGCGGACCGTCGTCCTCGCCGAGCAGGGCGACTACGTGCTCTGGGGGCGCGGCGTCGACCACTCCTGGTACGCGGAGGAGGACGCCGTGGTCCTCACCGTCCGGTGGCCCTCGATCCCGGGCTACCGCGTCGACGAACCCGAGGACCGGGACCACCCGCACGGCCGCCACGAGCCCTCCGGCCGGCCCTCACGGTGACCAAGGTCCCGCACCTGCCCGCCGCCCTGTGACGATGCACACGAATGGGGCCAACGATCACGAAACGCTGAGATCGTTGAGGTGTAGACCATCCTGGCCAGGGCCCCGGGGCGATCCTCCGGACCTTCGGCCGGGCCTTCAACGAGTTCACGCGTTCTTTGCGACGGGCTTTCTCCCGGTAAAGATCCGACCCCTCAGGGAGCACGTCCGTTGGCAGCGATCGCACGGTGGTGCATGCGGCACCGACTCCTCGCCGTTCTGATCTGGCTGCTCGCCCTCGGGGGGACCGCGGCTGCCGCCGTGACCGCCGGATCGGCGTTCTCCAATGACTACGAGGTCCCCGGCACGGAGTCCGGCAAGGCCCACGACCTGCTCCGCGAGGGCTTCCACGGCCAGGGCGGGGACACCGACACCATCGTGTGGCGGACCCCCGACGGGCAGAGCGTCAAAACCCCCGGCGTCGAGCAGCGCATGACCCGCGCGCTCGACGCCGTCGCCGTGCTCCCCGGCGTCGGATCGGTCGCCGGCCCCTACGGCCCGGGCCCCGAGAGCGCCGCCCGGATCAGCGCCGACGGCCGCACCGCCTACGCGGTGGTGACCTTCGACCGGCCGGCCGACGCCGTACCCAAGGCCCAGGCCAAGGCCGTCGCCGAGGCGGCGAAGAACCCGGCCACCGAGGCCGACGGCCTCCAGGTCGAACTCGGCGGCCGTGCCATCGCCCTGACCGAGGCCCCGTCCGCCCACCTCGCCGAGGTCATCGGTGTGGCCTTCGCGGCCCTCGTCCTCTTCCTTGCCTTCGGCTCGCTCGCCGCGAGCCTGCTGCCCATCGCGACCGCCCTGGTCAGTGTGGGCACCGCCTATTTCGGCATCACCCTGCTCGGCCACGCGATGCCCGTCGCCGACTTCGCCCCGATGCTCGGCACCCTCGTCGGCCTCGGTGTCGGGATCGACTACGCGCTGTTCATCGTCACCCGGCACCGCAAGGGCCTGGCCCGCGGACTCCCGGTCGAGGAGGCCGCCGAGAACGCCGTCGCCACCACCGGCCGCGCCGTCGTCTTCGCCGGAGCCACCGTCTGCATCGCACTGCTCGGCATGCTGGTGCTGCGGCTGAACTTCCTGGACGGCGTCGCGATAGCCGCCTCCGTGACGGTGGTCCTCACGGTCGCCGCCTCGGTCACGCTGCTGCCCGCCCTCCTCTCGTACATCGGCACGCGGGCCCTCTCGGGCCGCGAGCGCCGCAGGCTCGCCGCCGAGGGCCCGCGGCCCGAACACGCCACCGGCTTCGCCGTCCGCTGGTCCGCCTTCGTGGAACGCCACCCCAAGCTGCTGGGCGTCGTCGCCACCACGGTCATGCTGGTGCTGGCCCTGCCCACGCTCTCCCTCCACCTCGGCACCTCCGACCAGGGCAACAACCCGGCCACGTCCACCACCCGGCAGGCCTACGACCTGCTGGCGGAAGGGTTCGGGCCCGGCACGAACGGCCCGCTCACCGTCGTCGCCTGCCTCGACGGCGCAGGGGACCGGCTCGCCGTGGACCGGCTGGCCGAAGCGCTCCGTACGACCGAGGGCGTCGCGTCCACCGGCCCGGCGGTCCTCAACCGGAGCGGGGACACCGCCGTCCTCACCGTCGTACCCGACTCCGCCCCTCAGTCCCGGGCCACGAGCGACCTCGTCGACCGGCTCCGCGAGGACGTCATCCCGCGCGCCGTGCACGACAACTCCATGGAGGTCCACGTCGGCGGAGTGACGGCCGGCTACGACGACTTCGCCGAGGTCATCGTCGGAAAACTGCCGCTCTTCGTCTCCGTGATCGTCGCCCTGGGCTGCGTGCTCCTGCTGCTGGCCTTCCGGTCCATCGGCATCCCGGTCAAGGCGGCGGCCATGAACGTCGCCGCCGTCGCCTCCTCCTTCGGCGTGGTCGTGGCGATCTTCCAGTGGGGCTGGGGCAGCGAACTGCTGGGCCTGGGCAGCGCCGGGCCCATCGAGCCCTTCCTGCCCGTGATCATGGTGTCCGTCCTGTTCGGACTGTCGATGGACTACCAGGTCTTCCTCGTCAGCCGGATGTACGAGGAGTGGCTGGAGACCGGGGACAACCGGCGGGCCGTCCGCGTGGGCCTCGCCGAGACCAGCCGGGTCATCAACTCGGCCGCCGTCATCATGATCGCGGTGTTCCTGGCGTTCGTCCTCAGCGGCGACCGGATCATCGCGATGTTCGGCATCGCGCTCGCCGCGGCCGTGGCCCTCGACGCCTTCGTGCTGCGCACCCTCCTCGTCCCGGCCCTGATGCACATGCTCGGCGGCGCCAACTGGTGGCTCCCCGCATGGCTCGACCGGAGGCTCCCCCGGATCAGCATCGAGCCCCCAGACCGCGGCCCGCGTGCGAAACTTCCGGCACAGCGGCCGAGCGAAAACAGCGCGGAGCCGGCTGAATCCGTACCCGTGTCCCGCTGACCAGCCGTAAGGACTCCCCGCATGTTCGCGATAGACCTCGCCGAAGACGCCCAGCTGAAGCCGCTGGAGGTATGGCACGCCGAGGAGTTCCTCGCCCACATGGACCGGGGCCGCGAGTTCATCGGACAGTTCGTCGGCTTCCCCGACCGCGCCACCGACCTGGACTCCGCGCGCGAGCTGCTGCGGACCAACGCCGAGAAGGCCGCGAACGACGGCACCCGCTTCTTCGGCATCTGGGTCGAGGGCACGCTCGTCGGCGGCGTGCTCTACCCGGCCTTCGACGCCGCCGCCGGCAACTGCGAGGTCGGCTGCTGGCTGGAGCCGGCCGCCGCCGGACGAGGGCTGGTCACCGCCGCCTGCCGGGTGCTCATCGACTGGGCCTTCGACGGGCGCGGCATGCACCGCGTGGAGTGGCACGTCGCCACCGGGAACAAGAAGAGCATCGCGGTCGCCGAGCGCCTCGGCCTGACCCGCGAGGGCGTCATGCGCGAGAACCACCTGCACCGGGGCGTGCGCCAGAGCACCGAGGTCTGGGCCGTCCTCGCCGACGAGTGGACCGCGGCCCGTTCCGCCTGAGCACCGGCCGGGCCCCGATGCGGCGGGGTCCGCCGCATTTCTCATGAGACTCTCAGACAGGCCGCCTACGGTGCCACGCATGGACACCACGAAGACCCCCGCCACGAACGCCCCCGAGGCGGACACCACCCCGGTCGACCTCGAGAAGGCCGAGACCGCCCAGCCCGCCGAGGCCGAGGCCGACGCCGCGCTCACCGACGGGGACCTGGACGACGACGCGTTCGACGAGGACGAGGACGAGGCCAAGGAGCCGAGCCACGTCGGATCCGCCGCCTCCGCGATCGTCGCCGCGGGTCTGTCCGTGGTCGCCCTCAGCGGCAGCTGGGTCGCCGGCATCGTGTCCGAGCGCACGAGCATCACCGGCCGCCTCGAACTGTCCCAGGCCGCCGACGCCAACGCGCAGATCGCCGCCCAGTTCGCCGGTCCGTGGCACACCACCGCCCTGGTGAACGGCATCTTCTCCACCCTGGCCCTGATCATCGCCGTCTTCGTGCTGGCCCTGCCCGCCTTCGGCACCCCCGAGCGCGTCCTCCCCGCCTGGGTGCGGTCCGTCTCCTGGGCCGGCATCGCCCTGGGCGCCCTGGGCATCCTGCTCTTCGTCCTCATGTACTTCGACCTCCTCCTCGCCATCCCGAAGGCAGCCGGCTAGGCACCGCCTTAGGTCTCCTGAGCCCGTCCGGGGAACACACGGCCCCGGACTAAGGCCCCCTGCCCCCGGCAAATGCGGCATGCGACCGATGTGCCGGCACCCCCTGGCACGCGAAGCTCGGATCACACCGAACGAGGTGACCGAGCAACGCAGCCAGGGAGTACGAGATGTTCGAGTACGAGATCGCAGCCGCCCGCACCGCCGACCTCATCCGCGAGGCCGACGCGTACCGCCTGGCGCGGGAGGCCAAGAAGGCCCGCCGCGCCTCCTCGCGGAGCCAGGAACCCGAAGGTGCGGTGAGAGGACACCGGGGCCGCTTCGCCCGCGCCGCGTGACGCGCGCCGCAGACCGCGTGAACTGACACGTGATGAGAAGCGCACCGATATCGAGTGCCGCCGGACAGGACGTCTGTGCGATGCTCGGCGACGTGGAGACCAGATCTGTCAGCCCGGTGTTCGTCGGCCGAGCCGACGAACTGGCCCTGCTCACCGACGCACTGACCCGCGCCGCCGGCCGGGAGCCGCAGGCGATGCTCATCGGGGGAGAGGCCGGGGTCGGCAAGACCCGCCTCACCGAGGAGTTCCTCGGAGAAGCGGCCCGCCGCGGCGCCGTGGTCGCCGTCGGAGGCTGTGTGGAGATCGGGGCGGAGGGACTTCCCTTCGCCCCGTTTTCGACCGCCCTGCGCACCCTGCACCGGGAACTCCCCGAGGAGCTCGCCGCCGCAGCCGCCGGCCAGGAAGGCGAACTCGCCCGGATCCTCCCCGAACTCGGCGACACCCCGCGCGGCCCGCACGACGAGGAGAGCACCGCCCGGCTGTTCGAACTGACGGCCCGGATGCTGGAACGCCTCGCCGCCGAACGCCTCGTCGTCCTCGTCCTCGAGGACCTGCACTGGGCGGACACCTCCACCCGGCACCTGCTCTCCTACCTCTTCCGCACCCTCGCCAGCGGCCGGCTTGTCGTCGTCGCCACCTACCGCGCGGACGACGTCCACCGCCGCCACCCGCTGCGCCCGCTCCTCGCCGAACTGGACCGGCTGCGCACCGTCCGGCGCATCGAGCTGCCCCGCTTCAACCGGGCCGAGGTGCGCCGCCAGCTCGCCGGTATCCTCGCCACGCAGCCCGAGGAGGACTTCGTCCACTCGGTCTTCGAACGCTCCGACGGCAACGCCTTCTTCGTCGAGGAACTCGTCGCCTCCAAGGCGAGCGGCTGCCGCGCCGGCCTCACCGAATCCTTGCGCGACCTCCTCCTCGTCCGCGTCGAGGTCCTCCCGGACGAGGCCCAGCGCGTGGTGCGCATCGTCGCCGAGGGCGGCTCCACCGTCGAGTACCCGCTCCTGCGCGCCGTCGCCGGCCTCACCGAGGACGAGCTCATCGAGGCCCTGCGGGCCGCCGTGGGCGCCAACATTCTGCTCGCCACCACCGACGGCGACGGCTACCGCTTCCGCCACTCGCTCGTCCGCGAGGCGGTCAGCGACGACCTGCTGCCCGGCGAGCGCTCCCGCCTCAACCGGCACTACGCGCAGGCGCTGGAGGCCGACGAGTCCCTGATCCGCGCCGAGGAGCGGGTCATCCGGCTCGCCAACTACTGGTACCAGGCCAACGACCCGGCCAAGGCGCTGCCCGCCGTACTCGCCGCCTCGGTTGCCGCCCGCCGCCGGCACGCCTACTCCGAGCAGCTGCGCCTGCTGGAGCGGGCCATGGACCTGTGGGACAGCGCCCCGGACGAGGTCCGAGGGGCGCTGCGCCCGGCGGACGACACCGACGTGTACCCGCCGTGCGGCTGCGACCCGGCCAGCACCCCGCTGCGACGGCTCGACCTGATGGCCGAGGCGACCGTCGCGGCCCGCTACGGAGGGGAGCGGGAACGCGCCCTGAAGATCACCAAAATGGCGCTGCGGACCCTGGAGGACGGCCACGACCCACTGCGGGCCGCCTGGTTCTGGACCGAGCGCTCCCGGCTGGTGGCCGGCCTCGGCCGCAGCGACGGCTGGGAGGAGATCGCCAAGGCACAGGAGCTCGTACGGGGCCTGCCCCCGTCCCAGGTGCACGCCGAGGTCCTCGTCCGGGCCGCGGGCTGGGGCATGCTCCACAACCCGGGCCCCGGCAACCTCGAAGCGGCCCAGCGCGCCGTCGCCTACGCGCGGATGGTCGGCGCCGAGGAGGTGGAGCTCAACGCGCGGATCACGGTCGGCTGCCTCCTCACCGACGCCGGTACCGGCGAAGCCGGTTTCACCGAGCTGCGCACGGTCAAGGACCGGGCCACCGAACTCGGCCTGACGATGCTCGCGGGACGTGCACATATCAACCTCACCTCTCAGCTGGAAAGCACGGGACGGTCACGGGAAGCGGTGGAGCTGGCCGAAGAGGGAGCGGAACTCGTCGGCAGATCACGCTTGTTCGACACCGAGGCCTGGGTGCGGGGCAACATGGCGGAGAGCCTCTACAGCCTCGGCCGCTGGGACGAGGCCACCGCCGCGGCCCGGCGCACCCTGCTCGTCGGCCAGAGCGCCGCCCCGCGCGGCTCCGCCTCCGCACGGCTGGCCTACCTCGCCCTGGCCCGGGGCGAGCTGACCGAGGCGGCCCACCAGCTCGCCGCCGCCCACTCCCACTTCGGCACCCACGACACCCAGCCCCAGCACCGGATACCGCTCTACCGCCTCGCGGTCGGGATCGCCGCGGGGGAGGGCCGGATCACCGACGTCCGCTCCGAGACGGCCGCCGCGATCGAGTACGGGTTCCCGCTCGGGCAGCACCGGTACGCCTGGCCGCTGCTCCTCGCCGCCGCGACGGCCGAGGCGGACTCCCGGGGCCTGCCCGCCGCCGACACCGGCCGCGCCGAGGCCCTGGACGCCCTGCGCAGCGCCGCCCGGCCCCTCCCCGCCCCGGCCCCGGTGTGGGAGGCCCACGCCGCGTACCTGCGCGCCGAGCTGCTGCGGGCGGAGGACCGGGACACCGTCGCCGACTGGACCGCCGTGGAAGCGGCCGTCCGCCCGCTGGAGCGCCCGTACCTGCTGGCCCGGGCCCGCCACCGGCTCGCCGAGGCCCTGCTGGCCGCCGGCGGCTGCCGTGACGCGGCGGCCGCCCTGCTCCGCACCGCCCACGCCACCGCCGACCGGCTCGGCTCACGCCGGCTGCGCGAGGACCTGGCCCTGCTCGCCCAGCGCGCCCGGCTCCCGCTGACCCCCGCCGGCACACCCCAGGCCCCGCCCGAACCGGAGGCCGACCCGGTGGAGGCACTCGGCCTGACCAGCCGCGAGCGGGACGTCCTGCGCCTGGTGGCCGCCGGCAGCACCAACCGCAAGATCGCCGAGGAGCTGTTCATCTCCCCGAAGACGGCGAGCGTCCACGTCTCGAACATCCTGGCCAAACTGGGCGTCGCGGGCCGCGGCGAGGCGGCCGCCCTCGCCCACAGGCTGCGGCTCTTCGCCCCGTCCGGGCCGGTCAGCCCTCAGCCGGAGGCTGCTCACCGAGGCGTATGAGCACCTGGCCGGAGTCCAGGTCTATCGGCCCCCGTCCCGGGTCACCGTCATTGACGTCGACCCGGGACAGCTCCAGCCGCTTCTTCTCCTCGTCCGTGTGCTTGCGTCCCGGGCTGAAGAGCTCCTCGATCATGTTGAACACCGCGTCCACCACACCTTCCGCCCTCAACGGGGCCCGTGCCGGTCACCGCACCGTCAGTGTCAGGATCCTGTCGTCGCCCGCTTCCGGCGACCCGCGCCCGTCCGTCTCGCTCGTCACCAGCAGCAAGCGGTCCCCTCCCAGCGGCACCACCGTGCGCAGCCGTCCGTACCTTCCTTCCAGGAAGGCCTCCGGCTCGGCCACCGGTTCCGCACCGGCCAGCGGGATCCGCCACAGCCGGTTCCCCTTCAGCCCGGCCATCCAGATCGACCCCTCGGCCCACGCGATCCCGCTCGGCGAGGCCTCGTCGGTCTTCCAGACGGCCACCGGATCCCGCAGACCCGGTCTGCCGGCCTTCCCCTCGGCCTCCGGCCAGCCGTAGTTCGCGCCGGGCTCGATCAGGTTCAGCTCGTCCCAGGCCTTCTGGCCGAACTCGGCCGCCCACAGCCGTTTGTCCTTGTCCCAGGCCAGCCCCTGCACATTGCGGTGCCCGTAGGAGTAGACGACCGAGTCCGCCTCCGGATTGCCGTGCACCGGATCGCCGTCCGGGGTCATCCGCAGGATCTTGCCGCCCAGCGACTTCTTGTCCTGCGCGAGCCCGGTCTCACCGGTCTCGCCCGTCCCCGCGTAGAGCATCTTGTCCGGGCCGAAGGCGATCCGGCCGCCGTTGTGGACGAGCCCCTTGGGGATGCCCCGGAACACCGTGTCCGGAGCGCCCAGCTGCTGCCCGGCGGGCCGCTGCTCGTCATAGCGCATACGGGCGATGCGGTTGTCGGACTCCGTCGTGAAGTACACGTACACCAGCCGGTCCGAGGCGAAGGAAGGGGACAGCGCGAGCCCCAGGAGCCCGCCCTCCCCGCCCGGGGCCACCCCCGGCACCTCCCCGATCGGCGTCACCGCGCCCGAGCCCAGCGCGACCCTGCTGATCGTCCCCTTGTCCCGCGAGGCCACCAGCAGGTCCCCGCCGGGCAGCTCGGCGACGCCCCACGGCGACTCCAGGCCCTTGGCGACCTCGCCGGTCACCGTCACCATGCCCTTCGCCGGCGGTCCCGAGGCCCCCGGTGACGCGGACGCGCTGCCCGCCGGCCCCGCCGACCCGGAGCCCGCCGCCGTGCCCGGTGGAGAGCTCCCCGGCCCGGCCTTCGGCCCGCCCGCCGGAGAACACCCCGACGCCAGCAGGGCGCCGCACCCGGCCAGCGCCACCGCCGCCAGCACGCCCCGGCGCCCCGCGCCCGAAGCCCCGTACCCCGCCTGCCGCACGCGAGTCGTTCCGTATCGCATCGTCCTGTTCCCTTCCGGTCGTCCGGTCCCGTCCTTTCATCAGACTCAACAGCCGCGGCGGTTCCCGAAGTTCCACCACTCGTACACCCGATCGAGTGGTTGTGGCCGCCGGCCCCGTCAGTCCCAGGCTCCCACCGCGACCGGCAGGGCCGCGATCTCGGCCAGGTCCCCGGCCGTCAGCCGGACCTCCGCGGCCCGCGCGTTCTCCGCCGCCCACCGCGCCCGGTCCGCCCCCGGCACCGGAACCACCTGCGGCCCCTGCGCCAGCACCCACGCCAGCGCCACCTGCGCCACCGTGACCCCCGGCCCGTGCCGCCCGGCCACCCGCCGCAGCCCCGCCACCAGCGCCTGGTTCGAGGCCATCGCATCCGCGGTGAACCGCGGATGCCGGGCCCGCACGTCCTCCGACTCGAAGCCCTCACCCGGAGTGAGCGTCCCGGTCAGGAACCCGCTGCCCAGCGGCATCGCCGCCAGGAACCCCACCCCGCGCGCCGCACACCACGGCAGGAGCTGCCACGCGGCCTGCGGGGACCACACCGACAGCTCCGCCTGCACCGCGCTCACCGGGAACACCTGCTGCGCCCGCTCCAGGTGCCGCACGGTCGTCGCGTACGCCCGGTCCCCGCGCCGCCCGGCCCCCGGACCGGCCCCCGCCCCCAGCGCGCAGAACCCGAGCGCCCGCACCTTCCCCGCGCCCACGAGCTCCGCCATCGCGCCCCAGGTCTCCTCCACCGGCACGTCCGGATCCACCCGGTGCAACTGGTAGAGGTCTATGACGTCGGTCCGCAGCCGCCGCAGCGAGGCGTCGCAGGCCCGCCGCAGATAGCCCGGCCGCCCGTCGGCCACCACGTGCTGGTCCCCCGCCCGCAGCCCGACCTTGGCCGAGACGAAGGCCTCCGCCCGCCGCTCCGCCAGCACCCGCCCCAGCAGCAGCTCATTGGTGAACGGCCCGTACAGATCGGCCGTGTCCAGCAGGTTCGACCCCAGGTCCAGCGCCGTGTGCACCGCCGCCAGCGACTCCTGCCCCCGCCGCCGCGAAGGCGCGTACGCCCAGCTCATCGGCATACAGCCGAGCCCGACGGCGCCCACCGCCAGCGCTCCCGCCCCGATCGACCTGCGCTCCACCCGTGGGTCCCCCTCCCGGTCCGGCACCAACCTAGCCAACGGCCTGATCCGCACGCCTGGCATAGCCTCCTGATCATGACTGTAAAGACCCGTGACGTCTGGCTCCCGTACCCCGCCCGGGAGATCGACGGCCTGCCCGACTCCTTCACCTACCGCCACTGGGACGGGGAGGACACCTTCCCCGCGGACCCCGCCGACTGCGTCTTCTACGTCACCCCGTACATGAAGTCCCCGGCGGTCACCGTGCGTCCGCTGGCCGCCATGCCCGCCGTCGAGGTCGTCCAGACCCTCACCGCGGGCACGGACCACATCCTCGGCGGCCTCGGCGGTCTACGTCCCGGGGTGCGCCTGTGCAACGCGGCCGGGGTGCACACGGCGAGCACCGCCGAGCTCGCGCTCGCCCTGACCCTCGCCTCCCTGCGCGGCATCCCCGGCATGGTCCGCGGCCAGGACCGTGAGGAATGGCGGTTCGGCGTCTACGACGCCCTCGCCGACAAGTCCGTACTGATCGTCGGCTACGGGTCGATCGGCTCGGCCGTCGAGGACCGGCTCGCGCCCTTCGAGTGCGGACGGATCAGCCGCGTCGCGCGCTCGGCGCGCACCGCACCGCGCGGGCCCGTCCACGCCCTGGCCGATCTGCCCGAACTCCTGCCCGGCGCCGACGTGGTGATCCTCACGACCCCGCTCACCGACGCCACCCGCGGGCTGGCCGGAGCCGGGTTCCTCGCCCGTATGAAGGACGGCGCCCTGCTGGTGAACGTCGCGCGCGGTCCCGTCGTCGACACCAAGTCCCTGCTGGCCGAGGTCGAGTCGGGCCGGCTGCGCGCGGCCCTCGACGTGACCGACCCGGAACCGCTGCCCGCCGGCCACCCGCTCTGGCATGCTCCGAACGTCCTGATCACGCCCCATGTCGGCGGCAGCAGCACGGCTTTCGAGCCACGGGCCAAGCGCCTGCTGGCGCGCCAGCTCACCCGGTTCGCCGCCGGAGACCCCGTGGAGCACACGGTACTGATCACCACCTGACGCGTGGTGCGCACGCTCCGCAGTCGTCCGGATGCGCTCGGTGGGAGCAACTCCCCGCTTGGTAACGGAGCGTAGAGAAGCTATGTCGCTGAGTGACGAAAGTGGTGTATCGTCCGGAAGAAGGGGCTGCGCCGGGAACGTCTGGCGCTGGGGAGTGATCGGACACTTTGGGGGGCGACGGGCGATGCACGGCCGATGGACGAAGGATCCGACGTGGCAGAGCCGCCGGAGGCGACGTTGCCGAGACTGGACTGCACCGGAACCCGCGGGCGAGGGGGACCGGTGAGCGCCCCGGGGGCGGCGCTCCTGAACCGTCCGTCCCTCTCGGGCGGCGGCAGGGGCCTGGCCATGCAGCTGCTCCTCGCGCTGGTCAGCGGGGGATACGCCGTCGGCGCCGCCCTCAACTGGGGATCGGAGGAAGTCGCCGAGATCATGGGTGACTTCGGGCTCAGCGCGGCGGGCTTACTCGCCGCGGTCTCCTGCTACACCTACGCGCGGGCGATCGACAGCCGCGAGCGTCCCGCCTGGCTGCTCTTCTCCTTCTCCTCCCTCATGGGCGCCTCCGGCAACGCGGTCTGGGGCTGGTACGAGGTGATCCTCGGCCAGGACGTGCCCAAGCCCTCGCTGGCCGACTTCGCCTTCCTGTGCTTCGCCCCGCCGGCCATCGTGGGCCTGCTCGTCCTCGCCAAGCGTCCCGTCACCCGGGCCGGCTGGGTCTGTCTCGGGCTCGACTCCTGGCTCATCGGCGGCTCGCTGCTCACGCTCTCCTGGAGCCTGGCGCTGGCCCACGCGGCACGGACCGCGCAGTCCGGCGCCCCCGGCAGCGTCCCGCGCGCCGCCCTCTCGCTGGCCTATCCGCTCCTGGACATCGCACTGGTCTCGATGGTCCTGGTGCTGCACTTCCGGCGGTCCGAGACCAACCGCTCCGCCGTCAACACCGCCATCGCCGCGCTCGCCCTGACCGTGCTCAGCGACGCCCTGTTCACCTCACCGCTGCTGAGCGCCGAGTACCAGTCCGGCCAGCTGCTCGACGCCGGCTGGTTCGCCGGCTCGCTGCTGCTCGCGTACGCGCCCTGGGGCGCCCGGCGCCTGCATCCCGGGCCGGAACCGGCGGGCCCCCGGCGCGTGGAGAGGCCGCACAGCCGCCCCATCACCGGATCGCTGCCCGCCCTCACCCCGTACCTCGCGGCCGCCGTGTGCACCCTGGGCATCCTCTACAACGTCGTGGACGGCCGGAAGGTCGACCGCATGGTCGTCTTCACCGGCTGCACCGTCGTGCTCGCCCTCGTGATCCGCCAGGGCATCATGCTCCTCGACAACATCGCGCTGACCCAGGAACTGGCCCAGAAGGAGAACCACTTTCGCTCCCTGGTCCAGGGCTCCAGTGACGTCATCATGATCGCCGCGCCCACCGGCACCCTGCGGTACGTGAGCCCCGCCGCCGCCGGGGTCTACGGCCGTGAGGCCGAGGAGCTGGTCGGCACCGAGCTCGCGACCCTGATCCACCCCGACGACCTCGGCAGAGTGGTCCACGAGGTACGCCGCTTCCTGGCCGCTCCACCGGCCGAGGAGCCCACCACCCGCATCGAATGCCGGTTCAAATCGGGCGGCGGCGAGTGGCTCAACGTGGAGTCCACCGTCAACCGCCACCAGGGCGGGCTCATCCTCAACAGCCGCGACGTCACCGAACGGGTCCGGCTCCAGGCGCAGCTCCAGCACAGCGCCGAACACGATCCGCTGACCGACCTGCCCAACCGGGCGCTGTTCACCCGCCGCGTCCGCCAGGCCCTGACCGGCCGGCGCGCGGGCGACCACAGCTCCGCCGTGCTCTTCATCGACCTCGACGGCTTCAAGGCGGTCAACGACACCATCGGCCACCAGGCCGGCGACGAGCTGCTCATCGAGGCCGCCCGCAGGCTCCAGGACTCGGTCCGGGCCGGGGACACCGCGGCCCGCCTCGGCGGGGACGAGTTCGCCGCGCTGATCCTGGGCGACGGCAGCCGCGACCGCAGCGCCCGCGAGTACCAGGTGCACGAGATCGCCGACCGGCTGCGCACCACGCTCTCCCAGCCGTACCGGATCGCGGGCAGCGAGGTCAGGGTCGCCGCGAGCATCGGCGTGGCCTTCGCCGACCCCGGCATCACCCCTTCGGACCTGATGCGCAACGCGGATCTCGCGATGTACCGGGCCAAGGCGGGGGGCAAGGACCGCGTCGAGCTGTACGCCCCCCAGATGCAGGCCGAGGTCGTGCGGAAGGCGGAGCTGGCGGGGCGGCTGCGGACCGCGCTCCACGAGGGGGAGTTCGCGCTGCTCCACCAGCCCGTGGTCTCGCTGGCCACCGGCGAGGTCTCCGCCGTGGTCGCGCAGGCCCGCTGGCGCTCGGCCCAGGGGATCCTCTTCACCCCGGCCGAGTTCCTCCGGGTGGCCGAGTACAGCGAGGGTTCGGCCGCGGGCGCGGACACCCCGCCCGGCTTCGTCGCCGGGACGAGCACCCGCAGCGCAGAGCTCGGGCGCTGGCTGCTGGAGCAGGCCGTGGAGCAGGCCGCCGACCGGCACCGGGCCGGGCACGACGTACCCGTGGCCGTCCGGATGACTGCCCAGCGGCTGCTCGACCGGGCCGTGCCCCTGGGCTCCGTGGAGGCGCTGCTGACGCGGCACGGGCTGCCCTCCGGGGCGCTGGTGCTGGAGCTCGCCGTATCCGACCCCAGAGTGCCCTTCGACGATCTGGAGCGCCGTCTGACCGCCCTGCACCGGCTCGGGGTGGGGATCGCGCTGGACGGCTTCGGCAGCGGCTACGCGGCCATCAGCGCCCTGCGGCGCCTCCCGGTCGACATGCTGAAGCTGGATCGGGGCCTGGTGGAGGGCGTCGTGGAATCGGCCCGCCTCCACAAGATCACCGCAGGGCTCTTGCGGATCGCAAACGACCTGGGCATGCAATCGGTGGCCGACGGGGTGGACCTGCCCGAGCAGGTCCTGGCATTGCGTGCCATGGGGTGCACCCACGGCCAGGGAACGGCCTTCTCCGGACCGCTCGACGAATACAGGCTGCGGCGTGCGCTGGTGCGCGGTACGTTCCCTGTACCGGGTGGTGCGGTCCAGCCCGCCCTGGCCGGTGGTTCGTCCGGGGGATCGATGGCCATCCGCAGAGGCTCACATAATGAGACGCCCGTCCCACCTACTTGACATCACCCTCCCGCCGGAGGGAGGGTCAGTGCCATGCGCACCCGAATTCTCGTACTTGGAAAGCGCGTCGGCTGAAGCCGGGACCAGCATGTCCCCGCTCAACGCACCCGACGCGCTCCCCTCGCTTGCCTCCCGGCACGAGGGGTTTTTTGTTGCACTGGCACAGAGTCGAATCCTCGTAAAACCCTCAGCTTCGAGAAGAGAATGCCGATGACCGAGCAGGCCACCGGGGCCCACCATCCGCAGCCGCGGCCCCGTTCCGGCGGACACCAGTCCGCCGCAGTTGAGCACGTCACGGGCGCGCAGTCCCTCATCCGCTCTCTCGAAGAGGTGGGGTGCGACACCGTCTTCGGCATTCCGGGCGGCGCCATCCTCCCCGCGTACGACCCGATGATGGACTCGAAGAAGGTCCGTCACATCCTGGTCCGCCACGAGCAGGGGGCCGGCCACGCCGCCACCGGCTACGCGCAGGCCACCGGCAAGGTCGGCGTCTGCATGGCCACCTCCGGCCCGGGTGCCACCAACCTGGTCACCCCGATCGCCGACGCGCACATGGACTCCGTCCCGCTCGTCGCCATCACCGGCCAGGTCTCCTCCAAGGCGATCGGCACCGACGCCTTCCAGGAGGCGGACATCGTCGGCATCACCATGCCGATCACCAAGCACAACTTCCTGGTCACCAAGGCCGAGGACATCCCGCGGACGATCGCCGAGGCCTTCCACATCGCCTCCACCGGCCGCCCCGGCCCGGTCCTGGTCGACATCGCCAAGGACGCCCTGCAGGCGAAGACCACCTTCACGTGGCCGCCCTCCCAGGACCTCCCCGGTTACCGGCCGGTCACCAAGCCGCACGCCAAGCAGATCCGCGAGGCCGCCAAGCTCATCTGCCAGGCCAAGCGCCCGGTCCTGTACGTCGGCGGCGGCGTCATGAAGTCCGGCGCGACCGCCGAGCTGAAGGTCCTCGCCGAGCTGACCGGCCTGCCGGTCTGCACCACCCTGATGGCGCTCGGTTCCTTCCCCGACAGCCACCCGCTGCACGTCGGCATGCCCGGCATGCACGGCGCGGTCACCGCCGTCACCGCGCTCCAGAAGTCGGACCTGCTGATCGCGCTCGGCACCCGCTTCGACGACCGCGTCACCGGCAAGCTGGACAGCTTCGCCCCGTTCGCGAAGATCATCCACGCGGACATCGACCCGGCCGAGATCGGCAAGAACCGCGCGGTCGACGTCCCGATCGTCGGCGACGCCCGCGAGGTCATCGCCGACCTGGTCCAGGCCGTCCAGGCGGAGCACACCGAGGGGAACCCCGGCGACTACACCGCATGGTGGTACGACCTCAACCGCTGGCGCGAGACGTACCCGCTGGGCTACGACCTGCCCGAGGACGGCAGCCTCTCGCCGCAGCAGGTCATCGAGCGGATCGGCGCGCTCGCGCCGAAGGGCACCGTCTTCGCGGCCGGTGTCGGCCAGCACCAGATGTGGGCCTCGCACTTCGTGAAGTACGAGGAGCCCCGCACCTGGCTGAACTCCGGCGGCGCCGGAACCATGGGCTACGCGGTCCCGGCCGCGATGGGTGCCAAGGTCGGGATGCCCGAGCGCACGGTCTGGGCGATCGACGGCGACGGCTGCTTCCAGATGACCAATCAGGAACTGGTCACCTGTGCGCTGAACAACATCCCGATCAAGGTCGCGATCATCAACAACGGCGCGCTGGGCATGGTCCGCCAGTGGCAGACGCTGTTCTACAACCAGCGCTACTCGAACACCGTGCTCCACGCGGACGAGACCGGCCACGACACCGTCGGCTCCCAGCTCGGCGAGTCCGTCGCCCCCCGCAAGGGCACCCGCGTCCCGGACTTCGTCAAGCTGTCCGAGGCCATGGGCTGCGTCGCCCTGCGCTGCGAGGACCCGGCCGACCTGGACAAGGTCATCGCCGAGGCCAACGCGATCAACGACCGTACGGTGGTCATCGACTTCATCGTCCACGAGGACGCCATGGTGTGGCCGATGGTCGCCGCCGGCACCTCCAACGACGAGGTCATGGCAGCCCGGGGCGTCCGTCCCGACTTCGGCGACAACGAAGACGACTGAGCCGAGAGAGCCGAGAGAGAGAACGCCTCACATGTCCAAGCACACGCTCTCCGTCCTGGTCGAGAACACGCCCGGCATCCTCGCCCGGATCGCCGCACTGTTCTCCCGCCGCGGGTTCAACATCGACTCCCTGGCGGTCGGTGTCACCGAGCACCCCGACATCTCCCGCATCACCATCGTCGTGAACGTCGAGGACCTCCCGCTGGAGCAGGTGACCAAGCAGCTCAACAAGCTGGTCAACGTGCTCAAGATCGTCGAGCTGGAGCCGCACAACGCGATCGAGCGCGAACTCGTCCTGGTGAAGGTCCGTGCCGACAACGAGACCCGCTCGCAGATCGTCGAGATCGTCCAGCTGTTCCGCGCCAAGACGGTCGACGTCTCCCCGGAGGCCGTCACCATCGAGGCCACCGGCGGTACCGACAAGCTGGGCGCCATGCTCAAGATGCTGGAACCCTTCGGCATCAAGGAGCTCGTGCAGTCCGGCACCATCGCCATAGGGCGCGGCGGACGGTCCATCACGGACCGCAGCCTGCGCGCGCTCGAGCGCAGCGCCTGACGTTCGCATGGCGAGACCGAGAAACTCAGATTACGTTCCCCGCCGTACGGTGGGAGCAACACCAGCGCACCAAGGAGATATCCCAGTGGCCGAGCTGTTCTACGAGAACGACGCCGACCTGTCCATCATCCAGGGCCGCAAGGTCGCGGTCATCGGTTACGGCAGCCAGGGCCACGCCCACGCGCTGTCGCTCCGTGACTCCGGCGTCGACGTCGTCGTCGGCCTGAAGGAGGGCTCGAAGTCCAAGGCCAAGGCCGAGGAGCAGGGTCTGAAGGTCCTCCCGGTGGCCGAGGCCGCCGAATGGGCGAACGTCATCATGATCCTCACCCCGGACCCGCTCCAGGCCGAGATCTACGAGGCGTCCATCAAGGACCACCTCAAGGAGGGCGACGCGCTCTTCTTCGGCCACGGCTTCAACGTCCGCTACGGCTTCATCAAGCCCCCGGCCAACGTGGACGTCGCCCTGGTCGCCCCGAAGGGCCCGGGCCACCTCGTCCGCCGCCAGTACGAGGAGGGCCGCGGCGTTCCGTGCATCGCGGCCGTCGAGCAGGACCACTCGGGCAACGCCTTCGCCCTCGCGCTCTCGTACGCGGCCGGCATCGGCGGCACCCGCGCCGGCGTCATCAAGACCACCTTCACCGAGGAGACCGAGACCGACCTGTTCGGTGAGCAGGCCGTCCTCTGCGGTGGCGCCTCCGCGCTGGTCAAGGCCGGTTTCGAGACCCTGACCGAGGCCGGCTACCAGCCGGAGATCGCGTACTTCGAGTGCCTGCACGAGCTCAAGCTCATCGTGGACCTCATGTACGAGGGCGGCCTGGAGAAGATGCGCTGGTCGGTCTCCGAGACCGCCGAGTGGGGCGACTACATCACCGGCCCCCGCATCATCACCGACGCCACCAAGGCCGAGATGAAGAAGGTCCTCGCCGAGATCCAGGACGGCGAGTTCGCCAACACCTGGATGGCCGAGTACAAGGCCGGTCTGCCGAAGTACAACGAGTACAAGAAGGCCGACGAGGCGCACCTGCTCGAGACCACCGGCAAGAAGCTGCGCAAGCTGATGAGCTGGGTCGACAGCAGCGAGAGCTGACCGGGTGTGCGGCGGGGCCGGGACGGTGCGTCCCGGCCCCGCCGCACACGGCCCGACGGCCGCGGGACGGCCCGGGTTGTCCAAGGCGGCCAACCACGGACGGGTGATCCTTCCGTACAGGCGGAAATCCGGTCCGCCGGCGCCACTACACTGCTCAACACATACGCGTCAGGCCCACAGTGTCGTGCGTCTTCCACGCGGCTACCCCCTCCACCGCCTGCGGCCGTCGGGACGGCCGTCCGCACTGGACCTGTGAGGACCCACGTGAGCTCGAAACCTGTCGTACTCATCGCCGAAGAGCTGTCGCCCGCCACCGTGGAGGCGCTCGGCCCCGACTTCGAGATCCGGCACTGCAACGGTGCCGACCGCGCCGAGCTGCTGCCCGCGATCGTCGACGTCGACGCGATCCTCGTCCGTTCCGCGACCAAGGTCGACGCCGAGGCCATCGCCGCCGCCAAGAAGCTGCGGGTCGTCGCCCGTGCCGGCGTCGGCCTGGACAACGTCGACGTCTCCGCCGCCACCAAGGCCGGCGTGATGGTCGTCAACGCGCCGACCTCCAACATCGTGACCGCCGCCGAGCTCGCCTGCGGCCTGCTCGTCGCCACCGCCCGCAACATCCCGCAGGCCAACACCGCACTGAAGAACGGTGAGTGGAAGCGGAACAAGTACACGGGTGTCGAGCTCAGCGAGAAGACCCTCGGTGTCGTCGGCCTCGGCCGCATCGGCGTCCTGGTCGCGCAGCGCATGTCGGCCTTCGGTATGAAGATCGTCGCGTACGACCCCTACGTACAGCCCGCGCGCGCCGCCCAGATGGGCGTCAAGATGCTGACGCTGGACGAGCTCCTGGAGGTCGCCGACTTCATCACCGTGCACCTGCCCAAGACCCCCGAGACCCTCGGTCTCATCGGGAACGAGGCCCTGCACAAGGTGAAGCCGTCGGTCCGCATCGTCAACGCCGCCCGGGGCGGGATCGTGGACGAGGCCGCGCTGTACTCGGCCATCAAGGAGGGCCGGGTCGCCGGCGCCGGCCTCGACGTGTACGCGAAGGAGCCCTGCACGGACTCCCCCCTCTTCGAGCTCGACCAGGTCGTCTGCACCCCGCACCTCGGCGCTTCCACGGACGAGGCCCAGGAGAAGGCCGGTGTGTCGGTCGCCAAGTCGGTGCGCCTCGCCCTCGCCGGTGAGCTCGTACCGGACGCGGTGAACGTCCAGGGCGGCGTCATCGCCGAGGACGTCCGTCCGGGCCTGCCGCTCGCCGAGAAGCTCGGCCGCATCTTCACCGCCCTCGCGGGCGAGGTCGCGGTCCGACTCGACGTCGAGGTCTGCGGCGAGATCACCCAGCACGACGTGAAGGTGCTCGAACTCTCCGCGCTCAAGGGCGTCTTCGAGGACGTCGTCGACGAGACGGTCTCCTACGTCAACGCCCCGCTCTTCGCACAGGAGCGCGGTGTCGAGGTGCGCCTGACCACCAGCTCGGAGTCCCCGGACCACCGCAACGTGGTGACCGTCCGCGGCACCCTGTCGGACGGTCAGGAGGTTTCGGTCTCCGGCACGCTCGCGGGCCCGAAGCACCTGCAGAAGATCGTGGGCATCGGCGAGTACGACGTGGACCTGGCGCTCGCCGACCACATGGTCGTGCTGCGCTACACCGACCGCCCCGGCGTGGTCGGCGCCGTCGGCCGCGTGCTCGGCGAGGGCGGCCTGAACATCGCGGGCATGCAGGTCGCCCGTGCGGAGGAGCACGGAGAGGCGCTCGCCGTGCTGACGGTCGACGCCGAGGTCCCGGCGAACGTCCTCGCGGACATCGCCGCCGAGATCGGCGCCGTCTCGGCGCGCACCGTCAGCCTCGGCTGACCGGCAGGAACCAGAGGGAAGGGCCCGGGGGGACGTCCCCCGGGCCCTTCCGCGTCGTACGGCTCTGGTGCCCCGGTCAGCGGTACGTCGCCTCCCGCGCCGGTGTCCCGGCCCGCCCGGCCCGCTCCGCCGCGGCCGGGGCGGGGGCTCCGGCCCCGCGCATCAGGGCCGCGGAAACCGGGGCGGCGGCGCCGATGACCACCGAGGGGGCAAGGCGGCGACGGTGTTGAGGCCGATGCCCGCCGCGACACCGCGGACCCGGAACAGCGCCCGGGCGACCATCGCGTCGTCACGGGTGCGCCGGCGTCGGACGAAGAGGTACCCGAAGGCCAGGCCGACGGCCACGCTGCCCACGGGGAGCGGCGCGAAGCCCTCGGCGGCGATCTCCTTCAGGCCGTGGACGGCGGGCAGTACGGCCGCCGTGGACAGCAGCACGCTCAGCAGGTCGAAGCGGCCGGGCGCCGGGTCCTTGAACTCCGGGACCAGCACGGGGACGAGCACCAGCAGGAGCACCATCGCGGGGACGTTGACCAGGAAGACCGAGCCCCACCAGAAGTGATCGAGCATCCGTCCGCTCGTCTCCGAACCGAGGGCGATCCCGCCGGTCATGACCCCGGACCAGACGGCGATCGCCCGGCCGCGCTGCACGGGGTCCTGGAAGAGGTTGCGGACGAGGGCCAGCGTCGAGGGCATCAGGGTCGCCCCGCCGGTGCCGAGCAGCCCCCGGGCCGCGATGAGCACCTCATGGGCAGCAATGCACAAGCGCCATACATGCTTGTCTATGACGAACGTATGGAACGTGCGTATGGAACGCGCGTCTTGGACTTACGTCTGTGACGCCCGTATTGCTACCGTGACGGCATGGGACATCGGGAAGACCTGCTCGAAGGCGCGAAGAAGTGCCTGGTCGAGAAGGGTTTCGTGGGGACCACGGCGCGAGACGTCGTGAAGGCCTCGGGAGCGAACCTGGCCTCCATCGGCTACCACTACGGCTCCAAGGACGCCCTGCTTGCCCAGGCCTTCACCGCCCTGATGCAGGAACTGGGCGAGGTCTTCGAGGGCGGCATGGAGGGCGAGGGCGGCTCGCTGGAACGGTTCCGCGCGGTCTGGGAGGGGTTCCTCGCCCACCGGGCCGAAGCCGGTCCGGTCTGGTCGGCCGGCCTGGAGGTAGCGCTCGCCCGCGACCGGATGCCGGAGCTGCGGGAACTGCTCGCGGCCTCGCAGGCCGAGGGGCGCCGCGGGCTGATCGCGCTGCTCACGGGCACCCCGGAGGAGGAGGTCACCGAACGCGAGGAGCGCACGCTGGGCACCTTCTACCAGGCGCTGCTGAACGGCCTGATGATCCAGTGGCTCTTCGACCCGAAGTCGGCGGCGAGCGCGGAGGAGTTCACCGAGGGCATGCGGGCCGCCGCAGCGGCGCTGACGCACCCGGAGCCGCCCCGGGAGAGGACTGCGTCCTGAGCGCGTAGCCCGTACGGGTCAGGCCAGGCGGGCCGTCTTGAGGGCCATGTGCAGGAGCAGCCGGTCCTCGCCCTCGTCCAGGTCGAGGCCGGTCAGCTGCTCCACGCGGGCCAGCCGGTAGTACAGCGTCTGCCGGTGGATGCCCAGCGCCGCGGCCGCGCGGCCCGCCTGGCCGGCGCAGTCCAGGAACACCTCGGCGGTACGGGCGAGTTCGCGGTGGGCCGGGCCCAGCAGGGCGCGCGTGGCCGGATCGTCCACCGGGTCGGCGGCCAGGGCCGCCAGCAGCCGGTACGGGCCGATCTCCGCCCAGCGGGCGACCGGGCCCAGCCTCGGCTGCGCGACGGCCGCCCGGGCCGCGGCGACGGCCTGCTCCCAGGCGGCGGGCAGCTCGGACAGGGCCCGGACCGGGTCGGCGACCCCGGCGGTCGCGGGCCGCTGCCGGGCGTCCGCCGCGCCGGCCCGCGGCAGCAGCCGCTCCATCGCCGTCACGGCCGGGGCGAGGGCGTCGGTCGAGCGCAGCCTCAGCAGGACGGCCAGGGCCGGGGCGCGCCGGCCCGGCGTACGGCCTCCGCCCGCGCCGCCGCCCCCGGCGGCCTCCGGGTCGCCCGGTCCCGTCCCGCCCGGGACCACGCAGAGCGCCGCCGCGCCGGGGACCGACGCCGGGGCCTCCCCGGACCACGGCGCCACGCACACCGCGGCGTGCAGCCCCTCCGCGGCCGGGCCCAGTGCGACCCGCAGCGCGGCCATCGCCATGTCCTGCTGCCAGCCCCGCCCGGCCGTGAGCACCGCCAGGAACTCCCGCGACAGATCGGCCCCGGCCTTCGCCTCCTCGTCGAGCAGGATCCCGATGCGCTGGGCCACCTCCATGGCCGCGGCCAGCTCCGCCGGCCCCGGGCCGGGGTCCTGGTCGAGGAGCCACACGTAGCCCTGCACGACGCCCCGGCGCCGCACCGGCAGGCAGATCCGCCCCCGGAAGACCCCGGCCTCGGGCGCCGCCGGGATGTGCACCGGCCCGGTGGCGCGGGCGATGCCGAAGCCCTCGAACCAGGACCGGACCGCCGCCGTGGACTGCCGGGTCAGGATCGAGCGGGTGCGCACCGGGTCCATGGCCTGGTCGTCGTCGCTGTCGTGCGCGCCGAAGGCGATCAGCCGGAAGTCCCGGTTCTCCAGCGTCGCCGGCGCGCCCAGCAGCGCCGAGATCTCGTCCACCAGGTCCTGGTAATCGCCCTTCACCCGGACATTCTCCCACCCCGGACCGGACCCTTCAGACAGATGTATGAGATCCCGGACACGGATGCGTGACAGCTGTCGATGGCAGAGGATCAAACCGATCCTTAGGTTTCACGGTGGTTTTACTTGCGCTTTTCTTCTGCCACCCGCTGGAGGTGCACCCGTGCTGGGTCCCGTGATCCTCGCCGCTTCGCGCAGCGACAAAATGCGTCGTATCGTCTCTGCCGCTCCGGTGACCAAGCCCGTGGTGAACCGGTTCATCCCCGGCGAGACGGTCGACCAGGTCATCCCGATCGTCGAGGACCTGACGCGGGCCGGCCTCGAGGTCACCCTCGACGTCGTCGGCGAGGACATCACCGAGGTGGCGCAGTCGCACGCCGCCCGGGACGCCTACCTCCAGCTCATCGCGCGCCTCGAGGAGCTCGGCCTCGGCGAGACCGTCGAGATGTCCGTGAAGCTGTCGATGTTCGGCCAGGCTCTGGAGGGCGGCCACGAGCTCGCGCTCGCCAACGTCCGCCCGGTCGTCGAGGCCGCCGCCGCCATCGGCACCACCGTGACCCTCGACGCCGAGGACCACACCACCCTCGACTCGATGTTCGCCATCCACGAGGAACTGCGCCGCGACTTCCCGCAGACCGGCTGCGTCATCCAGGCCTACCTCTTCCGCACGGAGGCCGACGCCCGCCGGCTGGCCGCCAACGGCAGCCGCGTCCGGATCGTGAAGGGCGCCTACAAGGAGCCCGCCGAGGTCGCCTACCAGGACAAGGCCGAGATCGACAAGGCGTACGTCCGGATCATGAAGATCCTGATGGACGGCGAGGGCTACCCGATGATCGGGTCCCACGACCCGCGGCTGATCGCCATCGGCCAGGAGCTGGCCCGCCAGGCCGGGCGCAAACTGGACGAGTACGAGTTCCAGATGCTGTACGGCATCCGCAGCGAAGAGCACCTGCGGCTCGCCGCCGAGGGCCACCGGATGCGGGTGTACACCGCGTACGGGACGGACTGGTACGGCTACTTCATGCGCCGCCTCGCGGAGAAGCCGGCCAACCTGCTGTTCTTCCTCCGCTCGATGATCACCAAGAACTAGCCAAGAACTAGGTCAAGGAGTTACCAGCCCCATGGATGCTGTGACCCAGGTCCCCGCTCCGGTCAACGAGCCGGTCCACTCGTACGCCCCCGGCACCCCGGAGCGCACGCGCCTCGAAGAGCAGCTCAAGCAGCTGTCCGAGAACCCGATCGACCTCCCGATGACGATCAACGGCGTCAAGCGGATGGGCGGCGGCGAGCGTTTCGACGTGGTCCAGCCGCACGACCACAAGTCGGTGCTCGGCACCTACGCGAACGCCACCGCGGCCGACGCGCAGGAGGCGGTCGACGCCGCCCTGGCCGCCGCCCCGGCCTGGCGCTCGATGTCCTTCGACGACCGCGCCGCGATCATCCTGCGCGCCGCCGAGCTGCTGTCCGGCCCGTGGCGCGAGAAGCTCGCCGCCTCGACCATGCTGGGCCAGTCGAAGACCGCCCAGCAGGCCGAGATCGACACCCCGTGCGAGCTCGTCGACTTCTGGCGCTTCAACGTCCACTTCGCCCGCCAGATCCTGGCCGAGCAGCCGGTCGCGAACAGCGCCGGCGTGTGGAACCGCAGCGACCACCGCCCGCTCGAGGGCTTCGTCTACGCGATCACGCCGTTCAACTTCACGGCCATCGCGGGCAACCTGCCGACCGCCCCCGCCCTGATGGGCAACGTGGTCCTGTGGAAGCCGTCCCCGACGCAGACCCACTCCGCGGTCCTCCTCATGGAGCTCCTGGAGGAGGCCGGCCTGCCCAAGGGCGTCATCAACCTGGTGACCGGCGACGGCATCGCCGTCTCCGAGGTGGCGCTGAACCACCCCGAGCTGGCCGGCATCCACTTCACCGGCTCGACCAAGACCTTCCAGTACCTGTGGAAGACGGTCGGCAACAACATCGAGACGTACAAGTCCTACCCGCGCCTGGTCGGCGAGACCGGCGGCAAGGACTTCGTCGTCGCGCACCCGTCCGCGGACCGCGCCGTCCTGAAGACCGCCCTGACCCGCGGCTCCTTCGAGTTCCAGGGCCAGAAGTGCTCGGCGTCCTCGCGCGCCTACGTCCCGGCCTCCATCTGGAACGACGGCTTCAAGGAGGCCTTCGCGGCCGAGGTCGACGGCATCGCCATGGGTGACGTCCGCGACCTCACCAACTTCATCGGCGCCGTCATCGACGAGCGCTCCTTCGCGAAGAACAAGGCCGCGATCGACCGCGCGATCGCCGATCCGACCTGCGAGATCATCGCCGGCGGCACCTACGACGACTCGGAGGGCTACTTCGTCCGCCCGACCGTCATCGCGTGCACCGACCCGGAGAACGAGGTCTTCACGACCGAGTACTTCGGCCCGATCCTCGCCATCCACGTCTACGAGGACGAGTCCACCGAGGGATTCCACGCGATGCTCGCGCAGATGGAGTCCGTCTCGGCGTACGCCCTGACCGGCTCGGTCATCGCCGCGGACCGTTACGCGGCGGCGGACGCGATGGAGAAGCTCCGCTTCGCGGCGGGCAACTTCTACATCAACGACAAGTCCACCGGCGCCGTCGTCGGCCAGCAGCCCTTCGGCGGCGGCCGCGCCTCGGGTACGAACGACAAGGCCGGTGCCGCGTCGAACCTGATGCGCTGGACCTCGACCCGCTCCATCAAGGAGACCCTGGTCGCGCCGACCGAGTACGGCTACCCGCACATGGGCTGACCACCGCCCGCTGAACCCCGCCCCCGCTCCGGTACCCCCAAGTCCGGAGCGGGGGCGGTCCCAGTTCCGGGCTAGACCTCGACGATGACCTGGTCCAGGGACTTGCGGACCAGGTCGGGGACCTCGCAGTCGTCCGCCGGGTAGCCCACCGGGATGACCGCGAAGGCCTTCTCGTTCTCCGGGCGGTCCAGGACGCGGGAGAGGAAGCGCATCGGGCTCGGCGTGTGGACCAGGGCCGCCAGGCCCGAAAGGTGGAGGGCCGACAGCAGCATGCCGACCGCGATGCCGACCGACTCGTCGACGTAGTAGTGCTTGTGCTTGGTGCCGTCCGGGCCGAGCCAGTAGCGCTGCTGGAAGACCACGATCAGCGCCGGGGCGTCCGTGAGATGGGTCTTCACGGCGTCCGTGCCGAGGGGGCGCAGGGCCGCGAGCCACTCGTCGCCGAGCCGGCCGTCGTACGAGAGCACCTCCTCCTGCTCGGCGGCGGCGCGGATCTGCCGGCGCACCTCCGGGTCCTTGACCAGGACGAAGGTCCAGGGCTGCTGGTGCGCCCCGGAGGGAGCGGTCGCGGCGCACGCGACGGCGTCCCGGACGACCTGCTCGGGCACCGGATCGCGGGAGAAGTGCCGTACGGTCCGCCGCTCGTCCATCCGCGTGCGCAACCCGGCGGCGCGAGCGAGCGATTCGGCGCTCGCCATCCGCTCGGGCCGGTAGGGGGCGGGACGGTACGGCTGGCCGTGGATCGGGGTCCACTGCTGGGTATCGGGCGACATGCGGCGAGTCTGCCGAGGCAATGGTCCAGACCGCCAGAGCCGTGTCGGCCGATTCCGGCCGGTGGACGGCGTCCGGCGTCCGCAATGCGGTCCTTGGTACGGTCGCGGCATGAGCGACTGGGACGCGGAGGCCGTGCGGGCACGCCTGCGGGCGAAGATCATGCGGTACGAACTGCGCGCGCCGGTCCCGGAGGCGGAGATCCGGGCCTTCGAAGCGGAGCACGGCATCCGGCTGCCCGAAGAGTACCGGTCGTTCGCCCTGACCGTCGGCGACGGTCCCGCCGGCCCGCACCACGGGCTGATGCCGCTGGTCACCCCGCGCCCGGAGGCCGACGACGACTGGGCGGTGGACGGGGAGTGGGAGGACGACCGGCGCCCGGGCCGGCTGGCCGCGCCCTGCCCGATCCGTGAACCCCGCCCGTTCGACCAGAACCGGAGGTTCGACGAGCGCGAGGGGCTGACCCTGGGCACGCTCGTCCTCGCCGAGCAGGGGTGCGGCATCTATTCGAGGCTGATCGTGAGCGGGCCGCTGGCCGGTCAGGTCTGGCACCTGGACCAGGACTTCGGGTCCTGCCTGCCCGAGGCGCCGGACTTCCGCACCTGGTACACCGAGTGGCTGGAGAAGTGATGGGCCTGCGCGTCGTGCACACCGCCGAGCTGGCCGACGGCGAGCTCCGCGAGGTGCGGGCCCTGCTCGACGAGGCCTTCGAGGGGGACTTCGCCGACGAGGACTTCGAGCACGCGCTCGGCGGGATGCACGCGCTGGTGCGCGCCGGCGGGGTGCTGGTGGCCCACGGGAGCGTCGTGCAGCGGCGGGCCGTGCACCGGGGGAGGGCGCTGCGGGTCGGGTACGTCGAGGCCGTGGCCGTCCGGGCCGGGCACCGTCGGCAGGGGCTCGCCGGGCAGGTCATGGCCGAGCTGGAGCGGGTCGTCGCACGGGCCTACGTGCTCGGCGCGCTGTCCGCCTCCGAGGACGGGGCCGCGCTGTACCGCGGCCGGGGGTGGCAGGTGTGGGGCGGGCGGCTCGGGGCGCTCTCGCCCGGGGGCCCCGTCGGGCTCCCGGACGAGGAGGGGTCCACCTACGTGTGGGTGCCGCCCGGCGGGGTCCTGCCGGACCCCGCCGCGCGGCTCGACTTCGACTGGCGCGACGGGGACGTGCTGTAGCCCCCGTAGGGCGCGGTGGGCCTAGGACCCGGAGATGCTCGGGGCGCCCGACTCGATGTGGCCCGTGTAGCGGCGCGACCAGGTGCCGTCGGAGGAGGCCAGGACCGTGAAGTCGTACCAGCCGTTGCTGTACGCCACCGCGTTGAAGTAGTCCTCGCGCGAGGAGTTCGGCGGGACCGTGTACGTCCACGGGCCGTCCGTGCGGTAGGCGTTGGAGCGGATCGTGAAGGTGACCGCGGCGGCCGAGGCGTTGGTCATCCTGAAGTAGACCGCCGTCTTGCCCGTGCCCGGCTCGACCGCGAAGCGGGCGGCCACCTCCAGGTCCTTGCCCGGCTTCGCGGCGTCGCCGAGGAAGCGCCGCAGGAAGCGGTTCGGGCCGTACATCGAGATGTCGTACTTGCCCGAGCCGTGCCCGAGCCCGATGTTGAAGTAGTCGGAGGAGGTGGCGCCCGCGTCCACCGTGTACTGCCAGGCGGCCGTGTCCCGGTACTGGTGCGGGTGGATCGAGAAGTGCGCCGCCCGCTTGGCCTCCGCACCCTGGTTGGTCATCGAGAACCAGGCCAGGATCTTGCCGGCCGCGCCGAACTCCAGACGGTCGAGGTTGCCGTTGACCTGGTACGGGAGCGCCCGCGCCGGGCGCGTCCCGGCCTCCTGCGCCGGCAGGGCGTTGTCCTGCGGCACCGGGTTGGGCAGCGGGGCGCAGGTCGACTGGCCGATGACCTTGGCGGTGGAGGGCAGGCCCGCCGGGACCCCGTAGACCGGGTGGGCGAAGTCGAAGACGCCGGTCAGGTCGCCGGTCACCCTGCGGCGCCAGGCGCTGATGTTCGGGCAGCCGGCCGGGGTGCCGAGGGCGGCCGTCCACGTTTCCATGAACCGCAGCACCGAGGTGTGGTCGAAGACCTCCGAGCTCACCCAGCCGCCCCGCGTCCACGGGGACATCACGATCATCGGGACGCGGAAGCCGAGGCCGATCGGGGCGCCGTCCAGGTACTCGCCGGGGGTGCCGGGCGGGGCGACGGGCGGCGGGACGTGGTCGAAGAAGCCGTCGTTCTCGTCGTAGTTGAGGAACAGGACGGTCGAGTCGAAGACCTCGGGGTCGGCGGCGAGCGCCCGGTAGACGAGGTCGACGAAGTGCGCGCCGTCGCCCGGCGGGGCGTACGGGTGCTCGGAGAAGGCCTCGTTGGCCACGACCCAGGAGACCTGGGGGAGGGTGCCGGCGACGACGTCGGCGCGGATGGCGGCCGCGATGTCGTCCGGGGTGGAGCCGGTGACGCGCGGGACGGAGGACATGCCGCGGTCGTGCAGGGGGTTGCCGGGCGCGGCGTCGGTGAACTTCTTGAAGTAGGCCAGACCGTTGTCGCCGTAGTTGTCCTGGGCGTTCTGGTAGACCTTCCAGGTCATGCCGGCCCGCTGGAGGGCCTCCGCGTACGTCTCCCAGGTCAGCCCGGACTCGTCGCCGCCGTCCTTGCTGGAGGCGTCGATCTTGCCGCTCCACAGGAAGGTGCGGTTCGGGCCGGTCGCGCTGAGCGCGGAGCAGAAGTAGGCGTCGCAGACGGTGTAGTTGTCGGCGAGGCCGTAGTGGAAGGGTATGTCGCCCCGGTCCAGGAAGCCGAGGGTGCGGGTGTTGCCGACCCCGGTGACCCAGTTGTCCATCCGGCCCTTGTTCCAGGCGGCGTGCTGCGAGGTCCAGCTGTGCGGCAGATCGCCGTTGCACTGGGCCAGCGTCTCGCCGTCGACCCCGCCCGCGGGCGGGGTCGAGCTCAGCTTCCACGGGTACTGGCGGCCGCCCCAGTTGGGCTGGTTGAACATGCCCCAGCCGCCCGGGACGTTTCCGGCGGCGCGGTCGGCGAAGCCGCGGACACCCTTCAGCCTTCCGAAGTAGTGGTCGAAACTGCGGTTCTCCTGCATGAGGATCACCACGTGCTTCACGTCGGTGATCGTGCCCGTCGCGGCGGCCGCGGCCTGCGACATCGGCGTGATCGCGGGCAGGGCGGCACCGGCCATCAGCCCGGCGCCGATGCCCACGAACCCTCTGCGGCTGATCGGTGTCACTGCCTGCTCGCCTCCAACTCCCGTGCCCGGCTGGCACATTGACGGCAAGAGTGACGGGCCCGGCGCCAAAGGTCTACATCCGTGCGGTAAGAAGTCGGTGAACATCCGGGTGGCTGGTTTCAGCCGTCGAGCCGGACGAGCATCTTGCCCAGGTTCTCCCCCCGGAGCATGCCCAGGAAAGCGTCCACCGTACGGTCGAACCCCTGCACAACGGTGGTATCGGTATCGATCAGGCCGCTGCGCAGATGGGGTACGAGGAAGTCCTCCAGCTCCTCCTGCAAATTGGTGTGGTTTCGAACCAATACCCCTTCGAGCCGCAGCGATTTGTGGACGACCTCGAAGAGGTTGCGGGGCGCGGCGGGGGAGCGGTCGCCGTTGTACGTCGAGACGGCGCCGACCCAGGCGATCCGCCCGTACTCGCGCAGCACGTCGATCGCGCCCTCCAGGTGTCCGCCGCCGACGTTGTCCACGTAGACGTCGATGCCGTCCGGCGCCGCCGCGGCGAGCTGCTCGCCGACCGGGCCGTCGTGGTAGTCGAAGGCCGCGTCGAACCCGAGGTCGCCGGTGAGGTGGCGGACCTTGGCCGCCGAGCCCGCGCTGCCGATGATCCGGCGGGCGCCGAGCAGCCGGGCGATGCGGCCGGTGGCGGTGCCGACCCCGCCCGCCGCGGCGGAGACGAACAGGTCCTCGCCCTCCCGCAGGGCCGCGGTGCGGGTCAGCGCGGCGTACGCGGTGAGGCCGGTACCGCCGAGGAGGGACAGGTACGCCTCCAGCGGGACCCCGTCGTGGACGCGCAGCTTGCGGGTCCCGTCGGTGCCGAGGGTGACGAGGGCGTGCGTGCGCCAGCCCTCGCGGTGGAAGACCAGGTCGCCCTCGGCCAGGCCCGGGTCGCGCGAGGCGATCACGCGGCCGACCGAGCGGCCCTCCAGCGGGGCGTTCAGCTCGAAGCCGTCCTCGCCGCCGTCCATCAGCCCGCGGTGGTACGGGTCCACGGAGAGCAGGAGGTTCTCCACCAGGGCGGTTCCGGGGCCCGGTTCCGGGACGGGGAAGGAGGCGACGGTGAAATCGGCGGCGGTGGGGAAGCCGGTCGGGCGGGCGGTCTGGTGCACGGCGTGAGCGGTGTTCGTGGTCATGGCGAAGACGCTAGGAAGGAATCTCCCGGCCGGGCAGGGGGTTGCGTTCATGGAAGACGCACATGCATGAACGACGCTCATGGAACGAGGTGGGGGCCGGTGTCCGAGCTCCTCCCGCAGGAACTGCGGGTGCTGGTCGCCGTCGCCGAGTCGGGCGGGTTCTCCGCCGCTGCGGCAGCGCTCGGGCTCACCCAGTCGGCCGTATCGCACTCCGTGCGCGGCAGCGAGGCCAAGATCGGCGCGGTGCTCTTCGACCGGGGGAGGAGCGGGGCCTCGCCCACCGCGGCGGGGGAGCGGGCCGTCGGACACGCCCGCCGGATCCTGCGGCTGTACGAGGTCATGGGCGCGGAAGTGCGCGGCGCGGGCCGGTCCGCACCGGGCGGCGACGCCCTGACGGGCGTGCTCCGGATCGCCGCCTTCCGCAGCGCGGCCCTGCACCTGCTGCCGCCCGCCCTGGACCGGCTCACGGCCCGGCACCCGGGGCTCCGCCCCGAGGTCCGGGTGGTGCGCGAACTCGGCGCGGGCACCGCCGGGGAGGTGGCCGCCGGTCGCGCCGATCTGGGGATCGCCACCCTGGGAGGGCCGGACGAGGTTCCGCCCGGCCTGCTGACCGGGGTGCTCGCGGAGGAGGCGTACGCGCTGGTCCACCCGGCCGGACACCCGGACCCGAAGGCGCTGCCCCTGCTCGACTGGGACGAGAACTGCGGCTCCTACACCCGGGACTGGTGGCGGGAGCAGGACTGGATCCCGCGGGCCACCGTCAAGGCGGAGGACGACGGGATGGTGCTGACGATGGTCGGCCGCGGACTCGGCATGGCGATCCTGCCGGAGCTCTCGCTGCGCGAGGCCGGCGAGGCGGTGGAGATCACCGATCTGGGGCCGCGGAGGCCGGTGAGGCGCGTGGGATACGTCACCACGCCGGAATCCGCCGCCACTCTGGCCGTACGGGCTCTGATCAGGGAACTTCGCTCCGATAAGGGCTGAACTGGACCCCCGGGAGGAGGCTTTCCGGGGGTTTCGGCGTCTCAGATAGTAGGAAGTCCGAGTAATTGCGGAGACATACAGCCGGACCTGCCCTAGCTTTGTAGAAGCCGAACGTCTCGCCGATCAGGCGAATGGTGGTCGAGAGCGCGCGCCCCCGGCAGGCAATCCCTGCGGCGCACTGCTCCCCGCCTCTTCCGGCGCCTTGAAGGAACCCCTCATCCGTGGCCCCGCCACGCCGTGATCTCAAGGAGTCGATCCACATGACCCCCACCACCGCCGCTGTCCGCCGCGTCCGCCACTCCTCCACCGCCGACGCGGACCGCCGCAACGCCGCCGCCGCCCTCCAGCGAGCCCTCGACCGCCGTGACAACGGCGGCTCGACCGGCCACTGACGCGCGGCCGGACACCCGTCCGGCACGCACGGGCCACGCACGAGCCCAGGACGGGCCCCGGACATGTTGCGTCCCGATTGGTCCAAATGCTGGACGCAATATGTCTGAGGGCTGGGACACGGAGTACGGTTTCGCCATGTCGACCAGCATCAATCTCGCAGTGATCCCCGGTGATGGCATCGGCCAGGAAGTCGTGGCTCAGGGCCTGAAGGTCCTTACCGCGGTCCTGCCCCAGGATGTGAAGCTGGAGACCAAGGAATACGACCTCGGGGCCCAGCGCTGGCACCGCACCGGTGAAACCCTCCCGGACGCCGAACTCGAGGCCCTCAAGCACCACGACGCGATCCTGCTGGGCGCCATCGGCGACCCCTCGGTCCCGTCCGGCGTACTGGAACGCGGCCTGCTCCTGAGGCTCCGCTTCGCGTTCGACCACTTCATCAACCTGCGCCCCTCGAAGCTGTTCCCGAACACCGCCACCCCGCTGGCCGGCCGCCCCGACATCGACTTCGTGGTGGTCCGCGAGGGCACCGAGGGCCCCTACACCGGCAACGGCGGCAGCCTGCGCACCGGCACCCCCGCCGAGGTCGCCACCGAGGTCAGCGTCAACACCGCCTACGGTGTGGAACGCGTCGTCCGCGACGCGTACGAGCGCGCCAACGCCCGCCCCCGCAAGAAGCTGACGCTGGTCCACAAGAACAACGTCCTCGTCTACGCCGGCCACCTGTGGAAGAACACCTTCGACAAGGTCGGCCGCGAATACCCCGAGGTCACCACCGACTACCTGCACGTCGACGCCGCGACGATCTTCTTCGTCACCCAGCCCGAGCGCTTCGACGTCATCGTCACCGACAACCTCTTCGGTGACATCCTCACCGACCTGGCCGCCGCCGTGACCGGCGGAATCGGCCTGGCCGCCTCCGGGAACATCAACCCGACCGGCGCCTACCCGTCCATGTTCGAGCCCGTCCACGGCTCGGCCCCGGACATCGCAGGAACCGGCAAGGCCGACCCGACCGCCACGATCCTCTCCGTCGCCCTCCTCCTGCGCCACCTCGGCCACGAGGCCGAGGCCGCCCGCATCGAGGACGCCGTCACCGCCGACCTCGCCGAACGCGACGGAACCTTCCGCTCCACCGACGCCATCGGCGACGCCCTCGCCGCGCGCGCAGCCGGCTGACCCGGCAGCACCACTCCAGGAAGCCGTCGGGTCACATACGGGACCCGGCGGCTTTTCCTGTGCGGCCCCGGGTGCCACCATCTCCCCTGGGCCGCTACCCCGCTTCTCCGAAGCCCCTCCGCGCGCGATAATCGAACGCGAGGCCGCGGAATGCGGGAAGCTCGGACGTCCTAGTACGCCGTGAGCGCGGTCCGCCATACACAACCGGTGAAGGACAAGCACTCATGACGACGCCCACGATCGAGCTCAAGCCCTCCTCGAACCCGCTGTCCGATGCGGAGCGCGAGGCGATCCTGGCCAGCCCCGGCTTCGGCCGCCACTTCACCGACCACATGGTGACGATCAAGTGGACCGAGGGCCGCGGCTGGCACGACGCCGAGCTGGTCCCGTACGCGCCGCTGTCGATCGACCCGGCGAACATGACGCTGCACTACGCGCAGACGATCTTCGAGGGTCTCAAGGCCTACCGCCAGCCCGACGGCACCGTCGCCACCTTCCGCCCGCTCGCCAACGCCGAGCGCTTCCAGGCCTCCGCCCGCCGCATGGCCATGCCGGAGCTGCCGGCCGAGCTGTTCATCGATGCCTGCGACGCCCTGATCCAGCAGGACCGCGCCTGGGTGCCGGACTCCGGCGAGGCCTCCCTGTACCTGCGGCCGTTCATGTTCGCCTCCGAGGTCGGCCTGGGCGTCCGCCCGGCGAACGAGTTCCTCTTCATCGTGATCGCCTCGCCGGCCGGCGCGTACTTCCCCGGCGGAGTCAAGCCCGTCTCCGTCTGGCTCTCCGAGGAGTACGTCCGCGCGGTCAAGGGCGGCACCGGCGCGGCCAAGACCGGCGGCAACTACGCGGCTTCGCTGGTCGCCCAGGCCCAGGCCGCCTCGCACGGCTGCGACCAGGTGGTCTGGCTCGACGCCGTCGAGCACCGCTGGATCGAGGAGATGGGCGGGATGAACCTGTACTTCGTGTACGGCGACCGCATCGTCACCCCGGAGCTCACCGGCTCCCTCCTTCCCGGCATCACCCGTGACTCCCTCCTCACCATCGCCCGCGACCTCGGCTACCAGGCCGAGGAGGGCCGGATCACCACCGAGGACTGGCAGCGCGACAACGCCGAGGGCACCCTCACCGAGGTGTTCGCCTGCGGCACCGCCGCCGTCATCACCCCGGTCGGCTCGGTCAAGTCCGAGCGCGCGGACTGGATCCAGGGAGACGGGCAGCCCGGCCCGGTCACCATGCGGCTGCGCAAGGCCCTCCTGGAACTCCAGACCGGCCACGCCGCGGACACCCATGGCTGGATGCACCCGCTCGGCTGATCCGCAGCCGGCACACGCCCACCTACGAAGGCCCGCGCTCCCCGTATGGCGAATTCCAGGGGTCGTAGCAACACAGTGATCAACTGGCTGTCGCCAGGAGCTTAGCGAGACGCTCGGCTGGGGTTTCCCAGTCGAGCGTTTTGCGTGGGCGGCTGTTGAGCTCGGCTGCGACGGCGTCCAGGTGCTCGCGGGTGTGGACGGAGAGGTCTGTGCCCTTGGGGAAGTACTGCCGTAGCAGCCCGTTGGTGTTCTCGTTCGAGCCGCGCTGCCAGGGGCTGCCGGGATCGCAGAAGTAGACGGCCATGTCCGTGGCGGTGCTGAACTCCTGGTGGAGGTGCATCTCGGAGCCCTGATCCCAGGTGAGTGAGCGCCGGAGGTGGGCCGGGAGAGCGGAGACGGTCTGGATGAGCGCGTCGCGGACCTTGGCGGGGTGTCGGCCGTCAGGCAGGTGGACGAGGGCGACGAAGCGGCTGGATCGCTCCACCAGTGTTCCGATCGCGGACCTGTTGGTCTTGCCGATGATGAGGTCGCCCTCCCAGTGCCCGGGGATCGCGCGGTCGGCTGCCTCGGCCGGCCGTTCGCTGATCATCACCATGTCCTTCGACATGCGCGGCTGACGCTTAGCGGACTGACGGTGCGGGCGTCGCGTCGCCCGTCCCGTCCGAAGGGATCGGGTCAGCTCGCGGCGGAGTTCTCCGCGGCCTTGGACGTAGAGGGCCTGGTAGATCGTCTCGTGGGTCACGTGCATCTCCGGCCGGTCGGGGAAGCGCGTCCGTAGAGTCCGGCAGATCTGTTCAGGACTCCAGCGGCGTGTGAGGTGGTGCTGGATGAAGTCCCGCAGCTCGGGGTTCTGGCCGATCTTCCCGGTCTTGGGCCGGGGCCGACGGGCATCCGCACGCTCTTGCGCGACATACGGCCGATAGGTCCAGTGGGTCGCGTTGCGGGGTGGACGCGTGCCGTTGCGGCGTATCTCCCGGCTGATGGTGGAGGGACTACGACCCAGCTCGGCAGCGATCGCCCGGATCGAGGCCTTCTCCCGGAACCGGTCGGCGATGTGGATCCGCTCGTCGGCCCGGAGGTAGCGGGACGGACCAGTAGGCGGCACCACCGGACGGACCGGTGGTGCCGCCTTCTGCTTGCTGTCTGCCGCACGGCCATTGCGCCAACGGCGGCCGGTCTTGTCGTTGATGCCCACGATCCGGCACGCCTGGTTGTTGCTGAAGCCCTGCTGCATGAGCAGGAAGTATGTTTCCCGCTCACGCAGCAGCCTCTTGCGGCCCTGAGCCACCGTCCGGCTCTCCCGGATCTTGAAGTCCATCGCATCCCCTGAGCTGGGGTGTTGCGACGACCACTAGAACGGAAGGTATCGGGGGCGCGGGCCTTCGTGCGTACGGCGCGAGGGCGGCTCAGGCGGTCGCGGGCTCCTCGGCCGGGGCGGCCGTCGGGGCGGTGCGCGCGGTCATGGCCGCGTACACGAGGCCGCCGGCCAGGCCGGAGAGGACGAAGGAGCAGTCCACGCCGCCGGTCAGGGCGAGCAGCGGCCCCTCGTAGAACGGGGTGGTCACGGCGAGCAGCCCGACGCCCGCGCCGATGGCCCAGGAAACGGTGGCGGCCGGGTTCCAGCCGCCGCGGTACCAGTAGGCCCCGCCCACCGAGCGGCGGTTGAAGACCTGGAGGGCGTCGGCGTCGTAGCGCCCCTTGCAGCGCACGTGGCCGATCAGGGTGATCACGGCCCACGGGGTGCCGAGCGCGGTCAGCAGCAGGACGAAGGAGGTCATCGCCGCCTGGACGTCCCACTCGAAGGAGCCGACGAAGACGAAGGCGGTGGCGACGGCCGCGGCGATCACGGTGGCCGTGGTGCGGGTGGCCCGGGGGACGATCGCGTCGAGGTCGAGCCCCATGGAGTACAGCATCAGCCCGGCGTTGCCCACCGAGCCCGCGGCGGCCGCGGCGAGCAGCGGGACCAGGTACCAGAACGGCGCGGCCTCGACCAGCGGCCCGGCGTAGTCGGCCCCGGCCCGGGCGGCGAGCGCGGTGAAGGTGCCGAAGAGCTGCGGTATCAGCAGGCCGACGAGCAGGCCGAGGCCGGTGGCCCCGAGGACCTTGCGGGAGCCGTGCCGGCGCGGGGAGATGTAGCGCGTGTAGTCGCCGAGCAGGGTGATGAAGGCGACGGGGCCGCTGAGCCCGGCCGCGACGGCGGCGAGCAGCCAGGTCGACCAGAAGGAGCCGAGCAGGTACTCGGTGTCCGGGGGCGCGGCGGTGGTGAAGTCGGGGGCGTAGGCGAAGACGCCGACGGCGAGCAGGAGCACCATGCCGATGGACAGGACCTTGCTCATGCGCAGCAGCAGCCGGTAGCCGAAGACGGCCGCGACGACGGTACAGGCGGCCAGTACCCCGTACATCACCCCTCGCGAGACCCCGGTGTCCGGTAGTCCGGTGAGCCGCGACAGCACGCCGACCATCACGTCGCCGCCGATCCACAGGGTGAGCGCGGTGTAGCCCAGCGACAGCAGCAGGCCGACCACCGAGCCGACCAGCCGGCCGCGGACGCCGAACTGGGCTCCGCTCGAGGTGGAGAGGTTGGTGGCGGTCCGCAGGGAGACCAGGGCCAGCGGCGCGGTGAAGGCGATGCCGACCAGGGTGCCGGTCACGATGGCGGTGACGGAGGGCCACAGGCCCAGTCCGAAGGACGGGGGGAGCCAGCCGAACACGATCACGCCGAGGCAGAGATTGGAGCCGAGCAGGATCGCGACCAGGTCGCGGGGTCCACTCGTCCGCTCTTCCTCGGGGATGGTGTCGACTCCGCGCTGTTCGATGGGCATGGGGACTCCCTGTGCGGGGCGGGGGCGGTTCCGCTTTTCTTTGAGCGACACTCAATGTGACCTAAGGCCTGGTCTCCGGTCAATGCTTCATTGCCAGGAAATGAAGAGTTAGAGTGATGCTCTAACTCATCGACTCAAGAGGTGGTGGATCGGCGTGCGGCTGACCCCTACGGAGCGAGACCGGCTGCTGCTCCGCAGCGCTGCGGAACTGGCACGGGCCCGACGGGCCCGGGGGCTGAAGCTCAACGTTCCCGAGGCCACCGCGCTGATCGCGGACACGGTCTGCGAGGCCGCGCGCGACGGCAGGCGGCTCGCGGAGGCCATCGAGGAGGCCCGCGGCGTGCTGGGCCCCGGCGACGTGCTGCCCGGCGTGGCCGACGTGGTCACCGAGGTGCACGTGGAGGCCGTCTTCGACGACGGCTCGCGGCTCGCGGTGGTCTCGTCCCCCATCCAGGGCGCGGAGCCGCTCGGTGACGACGCCCCCGGGGCCGTCGTCACAGGCCCCGGCGTCCCCCAGCCCGAGCCGGTGCTGCACCTGCACGTGCGCAACACCGCCCCCGTGCCGGTGAGCGTCACCTCCCACTTCCACTTCTTCGAGGCCAACCCCCGCCTCGACTTCGACCGGGCCGCGGCCTACGGGATGCGGCTGTGCGTGCCGGCGGGTTCGTCCGTACGGTTCGACCCGCACGGCGAGGGCGAGGTCGGGCTCGTCCCGATCGGCGGCGCCCGCATCGCGATCGGCTTCGCGGGCCTGGTCGACGGCCCCCTCGACGCCCCCGGGGCCAAGGCGCTCGCGCTGGCCCGGGCCGAGGCCTGCGGCTACCTGGGCGCGTCCGCCGCGGATACGGCAGCCACGGATGCGGCCGTCCCGGACCCGGCCGCCCCGGCCGACGGCGCCGGGCGAGCGGACGGAGCGCAGGCATGAGCAGGCAGACCCCGCACAGCGACCACAGCGCACACTGCGCGCCGGGCAGCCGGCACATCGACCCGCACGAGTACGCCTCGGTCTTCGGCCCCCGCGTCGGCGACCGGGTGCGGCTCGGCGATTCCGGGCTCACCGTCCGGGTCGAGTACGACGCCCAGAAGCCCGGCGACGAGTTCCTGGCCGGATTCGGCAAGACCGCACGCGACGGCCTGCACCTGAAGGCCGCCGCCGTCCGCGAGACCTGCGACGTCGTGATCAGCAACGTCCTGGTGATCGATGCCGTCCTCGGCATCCGCAAGGTCTCCATCGGCATCCGCGAGGGCCGCATCCACGCCATCGGCCGGGCCGGGAACCCGGACACCCTCGACGGGGTCGACGTGGTCGTCGGCACGGGTACGTCGATCGTCTCCGGCGAGGGCCTGATCGCCACCGCCGGCGCCGTGGACACCCATGTGCACCTGCTCTCGCCGCGCATCATGGAGGCCTCGCTCGCCGCGGGCGTCACCACGGTCATCGGCCAGGAGTTCGGCCCCGTCTGGGGCGTCGGCGTCAACTCGCCGTGGGCGCTGAAGCACGCCTTCAACGCCTTCGACGCCTGGCCCGTCAACATCGGCTTCCTGGCCCGCGGCTCCTCCTCCGACCCCGCCCCGCTGGTCGAGGCGCTCGCCGAGGGCGGCGCCAGCGGCTTCAAGGTCCACGAGGACATGGGCGCGCACACCCGCGCCCTGGACACCGCGCTGCGCGTGGCCGAGGAGTACGACGTTCAGGTCGCGCTGCACAGCGACGGCCTCAACGAGTGCCTCTCCGTCGAGGACACCCTGCGGGTGCTGGAGGGCCGGACCATCCACGCCTTCCACATCGAGGGCTGCGGCGGCGGACACGTCCCCAACGTGCTCAAGATGGCGGGCGTGCCCAACGTCATCGGCTCCTCCACCAACCCCACCCTGCCCTTCGGGCGGGACGCGGTCGCCGAGCACTACGGCATGATCGTCTCCGTCCACGACCTCAAGCCGGACCTCCCGGGCGACGCGGCGATGGCCCGCGACCGGATCCGCGCCGGCACCATGGGGGCCGAGGACGTCCTGCACGACCTCGGCGCGATCGGCATCACCTCCTCCGACGCCCAGGGCATGGGCCGCGCGGGCGAGACCATCCGCCGCACCTTCGCCATGGCCGCCAAGATGAAGGGCGAGCTGGGCCCGCTGGCCGGCGACGGGGAGGGCGACGACAACGCCCGCGTCCTGCGCTACATGGCCAAGCTGACCATCAACCCCGCCATCGCCCACGGCCTGGCCCACGAGATCGGCTCGATCGAGGTCGGCAAGCTCGCCGACATCGTGTTGTGGCGCCCGCAGTTCTTCGGCGCCAAACCGCAGCTGGTCCTCAAGTCCGGCTTCCCGGCGTACGGGGTCACCGGCGATCCCAACGCGGCCACCGACACCTGCGAACCGCTGGTCCTCGGGCCGCAGTTCGGCTCGTACGGGGCCACCGCCGCCGATATCTCCGTCGCCTTCGTCTCGGCCGCCGCGGCCGCCCTGGGGAGCGACGGGATGCCCACCCGCCGGCGCCGGGTCGCCGTCCGCGGCACCCGCGGCATCGGCCCGGGCGACCTGCTCCTCAACTCCCGGGTGGGCGCGGTCGATGTGGACGCGCGCAGCGGCCTGGTCTCCCTCGACGGGGAACCGCTGCGCTCCGAAGCCGCCGAGTCGGTCACCCTGAACCGCCTGTACTTCCTGTAAGGACTTCCCTGCCATGACTGCACAGCCCGTGAACAACGGATTCCGGATGCCCCCCGAGTGGTCGCCCCACGAGCGCACCTGGATGGCCTGGCCCAGCCCCAACCCCACCTTCACCAACGAGCAGGAGCTCGCCGAGGCCCGCGAGGCCTGGGGCGCGGTGGCCCGCGCGGTGCGCGCGTACGAGCCCGTGACGCTCGTGGTCTCGCCGGGCGACGCCGAGAACGCCCGCGCCATCGCGGGGGCCGGCGGGGGCCACGGGCTCACGCTGGTGGAGCGCGAGCTCGACGACGCCTGGATGCGCGACATCGGCCCGACCTTCGTCACCAACGACGCCGGCGAGCTGGCGGCCGTCGACTGGACCTTCAACGGCTGGGGCGCCCAGGAATGGGCCCGCTGGGAGCACGACTCGAAGATCGCCCGGTACGTCTCGGACGTGGCCGGCACCCGTACGTACAGCACCCCGCTCGTCAACGAGGGCGGCGCCATCCACGTCGACGGCGAGGGCACCGTGCTCCTCACCGACACCGTGCAGCTCGGCGAGGGCCGCAACCCCGGCTGGTCCCGCCGGCAGGTCGAGGACGAGATCCACGCCCACCTCGGCACCACCAAGGCGATCTGGCTGCCGTACGGCCTGGCCGGCGACTACGGCACCTACGGGACCCAGGGCCACGTGGACATCGTCGCCGCCTTCGCCCGGCCCGGCGTGGTGATGGTGCACACCCAGCCCGACCCGGCCCACCCGGACCACGAGCGGTGCAAGACCATCGCCGCGATCCTGCGGGCGTCCACCGACGCGCGGGGCCGGCAGCTCCGGGTCGTGGAGATCCCGGCGCCGACCGTGCTGGAGGAGGACGGGGAGTGGGTGGACTACTCGTACATCAACCACTACCTGTGCAACGACGGTGTCGTGCTGTGCTCCTTCGACGACCCGCGCGACGAGGAGGCCGCCGAGATCTTCCGCGGACTGTTCCCCGAGCGGACCGTGACACTCGTCGACGCACGTACGATTTTCGCCGGGGGTGGCGGAATCCACTGCATCACCCAGCAGCAGCCGAAGGTCTGACGGCCGGGGGCGCGGAGCGACGAGGAGCGGGCCATGGCGGCGGGCGGAGTACCGGTACGGGCGGCGCGGAAGAACGCGCCCCCGCGCGAGGACGTACTCGTCGCCGCCATGACCACGATCGCCGAGCGCGGGCTGGAAGGCCTGACCATGGCCGGCCTGGGCCGCGAGGTCGGCATGAGCAGCGGCCACCTCCTCTACTACTTCCGCAGCAAGGACGAGCTGCTGCTCCAGACCCTGGAGTGGAGCGAGTCGGAACTGGGCACCGAGCGGCGGGCGCTGCTCTCCCGCCGCGGCCCGGTGAGCGAGCGGCTCCGGGCGTACGTCGACCTCTACGTGCCCACGCAGCCCCGCGACCCGCACTGGACGCTGTGGCTCGAGGTCTGGAACCGCTCCCAGAACGCCGGCCCCCGGGAACGCGACCGGCAGGCCGCCATCGAGGGCGCCTGGCACCGCGACCTGGTGGCGCTGCTCGCGGAGGGCATCTCGCGCGGCGAGTTCCGCCCGGTGGACCCCGACCGGGTGGCGGCCCGCATCAGGGCCCTGCTCGACGGGTTCAGCATCCAGCTGGCGGTGGGCCTGCCGACGATGGACCGGGACGCGATCCTCGACCACGTCCGGGAGTTCCTCACGGAGTCCCTCGCCCCGCACCACTGAGGTCCGTGCCCGCATGGTGAGATCGCCGTCCATGTGCGGCGGGCGGTGTGGCACACTGCGAGCGTGCCTGCTCAGCTCATGATTATCGCCAGCAGCGCGCCGGTCCCCAGTGGCCGCTGAACCGCGGAAGAACTTCGCGGAAGCGGACACCGTGCCTCGGACCCGCGCGCAGACCTCTCGCTACCCGCGAGGGGTTTTTTCGTTTCCCGGCCCGACCCTGCCGGGGGCGGACCGCGCGCGATGATGGGGGCAGTGACGGTGGCCTGCCCCTTTGGCGGGCATCCGGAACCACTCATCCGACAGGAGTCAGATCAGCATGACGACGACACCAGAGGCGGCACCTGTGCGCTCAGGGGACCTGGACGACAGCTTCCACGTCTTCGACACCACGCTGCGCGACGGCGCCCAGCGCGAAGGCATCAACCTCACGGTCGCCGACAAGCTCACGATCGCCCGGCACCTGGACGACTTCGGGGTGGGCTTCATCGAGGGCGGCTGGCCCGGCGCCAACCCCCGCGACACCGAGTTCTTCGCCCGCGCCCGGGCCGAGATCGCCTTCAAGAACGCCCAGCTGGTCGCCTTCGGCGCCACCCGGCGCGCGGGCGGTGCGGCCGCCACGGACCCGCAGGTGCGGGCCCTGCTGGAGTCCGGCGCCCCGGTGATCACGCTCGTCGCCAAGTCCCACGACCGGCACGTCGAACTCGCCCTGCGCACCACCCTGGACGAGAACCTCGAGATGGTCCGGGACACGGTCGCCCACCTGGTGGCCCAGGGCCGCCGCGTCTTCGTCGACTGCGAGCACTTCTTCGACGGCTACCGGGCCAACGCCGAGTACGCGAAGTCCGTCGTGCGCACCGCCCACGAGGCCGGCGCCGACGTCGTCATCCTCTGCGACACCAACGGCGGGATGCTGCCCGCCCAGATCGCCGCGACCGTCGCCACCGTCCTCGCGGACACCGGCGCCCGCCTGGGCATCCACGCCCAGGACGACACCGGCTGCGCCGTCGCCAACACCCTGGCCGCGGTGGACGCGGGCGCCACCCACGTGCAGTGCACGGCCAACGGCTACGGCGAGCGCGTCGGCAACGCGAACCTCTTCCCCGTCGTGGCCGCCCTGGAGATCAAGTACGGCCGCAAGGTGCTCCCCGAGGGCGCCCTCGCCGAGATGACCCGGATCTCGCACGCCATCGCCGAGGTCGTCAACCTCGCGCCCTCCACGCACCAGCCGTACGTGGGCGTCTCCGCCTTCGCGCACAAGGCGGGCCTGCACGCCTCGGCGATCAAGGTCGACCCGGACCTCTACCAGCACATCGACCCCGAGCGCGTCGGCAACACCATGCGGATGCTGGTCTCCGACATGGCCGGCCGCGCCTCGATCGAGCTCAAGGGCAAGGAGCTCGGCGTCGACCTCGGCGGGGACCGCGCGCTGATCTCCCGGGTCGTGGAGCGGGTCAAGGAGCGAGAGCTCAAGGGCTACACGTACGAGGCCGCCGACGCCTCCTTCGAGCTGCTGCTGCGCGCCGAGGCCGAGGGCCGGGCCCGCCGCTACTTCCGCATCGAGTCCTGGCGGGCGATCGTCGAGGACCGCCCGGACGGCACCCACGCCAACGAGGCCACGGTCAAGCTGTGGGCCAAGGGCGAGCGGATCGTCGCGACGGCCGAGGGCAACGGCCCGGTCAACGCACTGGACCGGGCCCTGCGGGTGGCGCTGGAGCGCTTCTACCCGCAGCTCGCCAAGTTCGAGCTGGTCGACTACAAGGTCCGCATCCTGGAGGGCACGCACGGCACGGAGTCCACGACCCGCGTCCTGGTCGCCACGACGGACGGCGTCCGCGAGTGGTCCACGGTCGGGGTGGCCCCGAACGTGATCGCGGCCTCCTGGCAGGCCCTGGAGGACGCCTTCACCTACGGCCTCCTCCACGCGGGCGTGGAACCGGCCGAGTAGCTCCGCCGCAGGTCTCCCCTCCGGTCCCGGGGCCTCCCCTCCGGTCCCGGGGCCGGAGGCGGGCGGGCTTATGTCCAGCTCACACAGGAAAGTGCCGGTTCGGGTAGCGTCGTGGTTATGAGGACCAGGCTGATATCCGTACGTATGGGATCGGTGCTCGCCGGTCTGTTGCTGGCCCTGTCGGGGGCCGCCCTCGTGGCCGCCCCGCAGGCTTCGGCGGCCACCGGCGTGGCCGCCGTGGCGGAGGGCCTCAAGAAGGGTCCCGTCTACGTCGACCCCCGGGCCGAGGCGCAGCTGCCGAAGGCGGAGGCGGACGCGCTCGCGCAGAAGATCAAGGACGCCGGCAAGCCGGTGTTCGTCGCGGTGCTGCCGGCCACCGCGGAGTTCCCGCAGGACAAGGTGCTCAGCGCCATCCGCGCCGAGACCGGCATCACCGGGCTCTACGCGGTCCGGCTCGGCGACGGGTTCAACGCCGGCGCGGACGGCGCGGTCATGCCGGGCAACGCCGTGCGCAACCTGTCCGAGGCCGTGAAGACCGGCGGGCCGGTGGACGCGGGCATCCAGCTCGACAACTTCGTGGACCAGGCCCTGACCCAGGTCAAGGGCGGCGCTCCGGCCTCCTGGGGCACCGTCGGCGCGGACGACGGCGCTCCGGTCGCCGGCCTGATCGCGCTCGGCGCGGTGGCCGCAGTCGGAGGCGGCGGTGCGTACGCGCTGGTCCGCCGGAACCGCAAGAAGAAGGAAGAGGCCCGGCGCGAGGCGATCGAGCGGCTGAGCGTGGTCGTCGACGAGGACATCACGGCCTTCGGCGAGGAACTCGAACGCCTCGACTTCCACCCCGGCGAGCCCGGCGCGGACGACGCCATGCGCAAGGACTACGAGCAGGGGCTCGACTCGTACGAGAAGGCCAAGCAGATCATGGGCGCCGTGCGGTACCCGGAAGAGGTCACGGGGGTCACGCAGGCCCTGGAGGACGGCCGCTTCGCCCTGGCCACCCTCGACGCGCGCCGTCAGGGCAGGCCGCTGCCCGAGCGCCGCTCGCCCTGCTTCTTCGACCCGCGGCACGGTCCCAGTACGGAAGACGCCTCCTGGTCCCCGGCGGGCGGGACCCCGCGCACGGTCCCGGTCTGCACGGCGGACGCCGTCCGGCTGCGCGACGGCCAGGACCCCGCGGTCCGGACGGTCGACACGGAGCACGGGCCGCGTCCGTACTACGACGCGGGCCCGGCCTACGGCCCCTGGGCCGGCGGCTACTTCGGCGGCGGCATGCTGCCCGGCCTGCTCATGGGCACGATGCTCGGCTCGATGATGTCCAGCCCGGCCTACGCCTCGGACCTCGGCGGCACGATGGGCGGCGGCTTCGAGGGCGGGGACGTGTCCGGCGCGGACTTCGACCCGTCCGACTTCGGCGGCGGAGGCTTCGGTGGCGGGGACTTCGGCGGCGGGGGCGGATTCGACGGCGGGGGCGGCTGGTAGCCGCCCCCGGACGGTCCGCGGTCGCGCCGGTCAGGCCTGCTTGATGGCCGAGATGTCGAAGCCCAGCTTCACCTTGTCGCTGACCATCACGCCGCCGGCCTCGAGCGCGGCGTTCCACGTCAGGCCCCAGTCGGAGCGCAGGATCTCGGCGGAGCCCTCGAAGCCGACGCGCTCGTTGCCGTAGACGTCGGTGGCGGAACCGGTGAATTCCAGGTCGATGGAGAGCGGGCGCGTCACGTCCTTGATCGTCAGCTCGCCGGTGATGCGGTACGCGTCGCCGCCGAGCTGCGCCGCCGTGGTGGAGCGGAAGGTCATCAGCGGGAAGAGCTCGGCGTCGAAGAAGTCGCTGCCCAGCAGGTGCGCGTCGCGGTCGCCGATGCCGGTGTTGACCGAGCCGATCGTCACGTCGATGGTGGCCGTGGAACGGGCCGGGTCGCTGCCGTCGAGGTGCAGGGCGCCCTCGAAGGTGTCGAAGCTGCCGCGGACGTTGGTGACCATGGCGTGGCGGACGGTGAAGCCGATGCTGCTGTGCGCGGCGTCGATGACGTAGTCGCCGGTGAGGGCGGCGAGCGCCGGGTCCACGGCCGCCGGGGCGGTGGCGACGGCGGTGGCGGTGTCCTGGCTGCGGCGGGTGAAGAGGCCCATGACGTGCTCCTTGGTAGCGGTCCGAGAGTTTCTGTTGAATCTTCAACGACTTCAACGAGGACGACGTTAGACCTATTCCGTTCAAATTTCAACATCTAGCCCGCGTGTCGGGCCGTTTTGTGGAAGAAGCACAAAGGACGAAGGTCTCCTCTGGCGGAGTCCTTCGTTCCTCCGGTCGTACTGTGCGGGCCGGACAGCGGAAGACTCCCGAGACTGTGCGGAATGAACGGAGGTTTTTCATCCCGCTCTTCGTAAGGTCGGTACATGACCGTTGTGGACCAGACCCCGAGCGAGCCGACGGACGCCCGCGGGCGCGTGGCCGAGCTGCACTCCCTGCGCGAGCAGGCACGGCGCGGCCCCAGTGACCGCGCGACCGAGACCCAGCACGCCAAGGGCAAGCTGACCGCCCGCGAGCGCATCGCGCTGCTCCTCGACGAAGGTTCCTTCAAGGAGGTCGAGCAGCTCCGTCGCCACCGCGCGACAGGCTTCGGCCTGGAGGGCAAGAAGCCCTACACCGACGGTGTCATCACCGGCTGGGGCACGGTCGAGGGCCGCACGGTCTTCGTCTACGCCCACGATTTCCGCATCTTCGGCGGCGCCCTGGGCGAGGCCCACGCGACGAAGATCCACAAGATCATGGACATGGCCATCGCGGCCGGTGCCCCGCTGGTCTCCCTCAACGACGGCGCAGGCGCCCGCATCCAGGAGGGCGTCTCCGCCCTCGCCGGCTACGGCGGCATCTTCCAGCGCAACACCAAGGCCTCGGGCGTCATCCCGCAGATCTCGGTCATGCTGGGCCCCTGCGCCGGCGGCGCGGCCTACTCCCCGGCCCTCACGGACTTCGTGTTCATGGTCCGCGAGACCTCGCAGATGTTCATCACCGGCCCGGACGTGGTCCGCGCGGTGACCGGCGAGGAGATCACCCAGAACGGCCTCGGCGGCGCGGACGTGCACGCCGAGACCTCGGGCGTCGCGCACTTCGCGTACGACGACGAGGAGACCTGCATCTCCGAGGTCCGCTACCTCATCTCGATGCTGCCCTCCAACAACCGCGAGAACCCGCCCGTCCATGAGACGAGCGACCCGGCGGACCGCCGCTCCGACGTCCTCCTCGACCTGGTGCCCGCCGACGGCAACCGCCCGTACGACATGCTCAAGGTCATCGAGGAGCTCGTCGACGAGGGCGACGTCCTCGAGATCCACGAGCGCTGGGCCCGCAACATCATCTGCGCCCTGGCCCGGATGGACGGCCAGGTCGTCGGCATCGTCGCCAACCAGCCCGGCCACCTCGCCGGCGTCCTGGACATCGAGGCCTCCGAGAAGGCCGCACGCTTCGTCCAGATGTGCGACGCCTTCAACATCCCGATCATCACGCTGCTGGACGTCCCCGGCTTCCTGCCGGGCGTCGACCAGGAGCACGGCGGCATCATCCGCCACGGCGCCAAGCTGCTGTACGCGTACTGCAACGCCACCGTCCCGCGGATCTCGCTGATCCTGCGCAAGGCCTACGGCGGCGCGTACATCGTCATGGACTCCCAGTCCATCGGCGCCGACATCACCTACGCCTGGCCCACCAACGAGATCGCCGTCATGGGCGCCGAAGGTGCCGCCAACGTCATCTTCCGCAAGCAGATCGCGGACGCCGAGGACCCCGAGGCCATGCGCGTCCGCATGGTCAAGGAGTACAAGGCCGAGCTGATGCACCCGTACTACGCGGCCGAGCGCGGCCTCGTCGACGACGTCATCGACCCCGCCGAGACCCGCGAGACCCTCGTGTCCGCCCTCGCGATGCTCCGCAACAAGCACGCCGACCTGCCGTCCCGCAAGCACGGCAACCCGCCGCAGTAGAGGAGAAAAGCCACCGATGAGCACCGACACCCTGCTGCGCGTCGAAAAGGGCAACGCCGAGCCCGAGGAGCTGGCCGCGATCACCGCGATCCTGCTCGCCCGTGCCGCCGCCACCCCCGAGACCGTCCCCGCCCCCCGCTCCCAGGCCGGCTGGCGCCGCCTGGAGCGCACGCCGGGCTTCCGCGCCCCGCACAGCTGGCAGGGCTGAGCCACCGCGCCTGGAAGGCCCCGCACCCCGAAACGGGTGCGGGGCCTTCCGCGTGCACCGGGCACAGCCCCCGGGCGGGCAGCGCGAAGGCCCCCCGTGTCGTCCTTGGGTTCTAGAAGTCGTCGCAACACCCCAGCTCAAGGGGTGCGATGGAGTTCGAGATCCGCGAGGTGCGGACGGTGGCCCAAGGCCGTCGGAAGCTGGTCCGTGAGCGGGAGGAATACTTCCGGCTCATGGACCAGGGCCTGAGCAGTTCCGAAGCCTGCAGACGAGTCGGGATCAACCTGCGCACGGGCAAGCGGTGGCGTAACGGCCGCAACCCGTCGGGCCGGCACAAGGCGGCACCACCGGTTCGTCCGGTGGTGCCGCCTTCCGCGTCGTCGCGGTATCTGTGTGAGGCCGACCGGATCCACATCGCAGACCGGCTGCGGGAGAAGGCCACGATCCGGGCGATCGCGGCCGAGCTGGGCCGCAGCCCGTCCACGGTCAGCCGGGAGCTTCGCCGCAACCGGCACCCGGGGAACGGGCAGTACCGGCCCTTCGCGGCGCAGGCCCGGGCCGATGACCGCCGGCCACGGCCCAAGCCGCGCAAGATCAGCCAGAACCCCGAGCTGAGAGCCGCGGTCCAGGCCGGCCTGGACGAGCTGTGGAGCCCGGAGCAGATCTGCCAGGCTCTGCGGGCACAGTTCCCCGACCGGCCGGAGATGCACGTGGTCCACGAAACCGTCTACCAGGCCCTCTACGTCCAAGGACGCGGGGAACTGCGCAGGGAGCTCGCCGGAGCACTGCGGACCGGACGGGCCCGCCGCAAGCCCCACCGCCAGGCCCAGCAGCGACGGCCCCGCTTCGCCGAGCCCATGGTCATGATCAGCGAGCGTCCCGCCGAGGCGGAAGACCGTGCGGTCCCCGGCCACTGGGAAGGCGACTTGATCATCGGCAAGGACAACGGGTCCGCGATCGGAACCCTGGTCGAGCGGGCCACCCGATACGTGATGCTCGTGCACCTGCCGGACGGCCGGAGCGCCGAGCAGGTCCGCGACGCACTGCAGGAGACCGTCCAGCTCCTGCCTGCCCACCTGAAACGGTCCCTGACCTGGGACCAGGGTTCGGAGATGGGCCGCCATCACGAGTTCACCGTCGCCACCGACGTTCCGGTCTACTTCTGCGATCCGGCCAGTCCCTGGCAGCGCGGCTCGAACGAGAACACCAACGGCCTGCTGCGGCAGTACTTCCCCAAGGGCACCGACCTGTCCGTCCACGACCGGGAACACCTCGACGCCGTCGCCGCCCAGCTCAACGGCCGCCCACGCAAAACGCTCGACTGGGAAACCCCAGCCGAGCGCCTGCATAAACTGCTCGCGGCCTGATCAACATGACCACGTGTTGCGACGACCCCTAGAAAGCACCGTCCGACACGGGGGGCCTTCGGCGTGTGTTCCGGCGGGGGACCCGGCGCCGCTAGCGCAGGCGGGCCATCAGGGCGTGCTCGACCAGGGTGATGAGCGCGCTCTTGGCGTCCGCGCGGTGGCGGGCGTCCGTGGTGATGATGGGGGCGTCCGGGCCGATCTGCAGGGCCTCGCGGACTTCCTCCGGGGTGTAGGGCTGGTGACCGTCGAAGCCGTTGAGGGCGATGACGAACGGCAGGCCGCTGTTCTCGAAGTAGTCGACGGCGGGGAAGCAGTCGGCGAGGCGGCGCGTGTCCACGAGCACGACGGCGCCGATGGCGCCGCGCACGAGGTCGTCCCACATGAACCAGAAGCGGTCCTGGCCCGGCGTACCGAAGAGGTACAGGATCAGGTCCTGGTCCAGCGTGATGCGGCCGAAGTCCATCGCGACCGTGGTGGTCGTCTTGTCACCGGTGTGGGTGAGGTCGTCGATGCCCGCCGAGGCGGAGGTCATGACGGCTTCGGTGCGCAGCGGGTTGATCTCGGAGACCGCGCCGACGAACGTGGTCTTGCCCACGCCGAAGCCGCCCGCCACCACGATCTTCGCGGAGGTGGTGGAGCGAGCCGCTCCGCCGTTAGAGCTTGCGAAGTCCACTGAGCACCCTTTCGAGCAGTGTCACATCTGGCTGGCCGCCGGCAGACTCGTCGCCGCCGGGCTGGTGAATGGCGACAAGGCCCGCCTCCGCCAGGTCGGCGACGAGGATGCGGGCGACACCAAGAGGAATGGAGAGAAGTGCCGAGATCTCCGCGACGGATTTGATCTCCTGGCACAGACGGCAGATGCGCTGGTGCTCGGGCAACTGCCCTTGCAGCCGCGCGGGGTCGGCCGTGGTACTGACCAGCGCCTCGATGGCGAGCTGGTAGCGCGGCCGAGTGCGGCCGCCGGTCATCGCGTACGGGCGCACCAGCGGGTTGTGGGCCTTCGGGGCCGGCTGACGCGCGGCGCGCGGAGGCTGCTGCTGATGAGGCATCTGCGGCTGCTGGGGCTGTCCGTACGACTGCTGCTGGTAGGGGTTGTGCTCCGGCACGGGCCGGCTGGGAGCAGAGGGAAAGTTGAAGCGGTTCTGGTCGTGCTGTCCACCCTGCGGCTGCTGAGCGCCGCCATAAGGATGACCTCCGGGTGTTGTCACGTTTCCTCCTCCGACTCCAAGAACGCAGTACTCCCTGTGGAACCGCGCCACCGCACCCTATGGTGCGATGGCGCGAAACGCACTGCCTGTCTGCTAGTTGAGAAGACTTCCCTGCAGCTCGGCGCGCAGGTCCGGGGTCAGGACACTGCCCGCACGATCCACCAGAAGGGCCATCTCGTAGCCGACGAGGCCGATGTCGCACTCGGGGTGCGCGAGCACCGCGAGCGAGGATCCGTCCGAGACGGACATGAGGAAGAGGAACCCCCGGTCCATCTCGACCACGGTCTGGTTGACGGCGCCGCCCTCGAAGATGCGGGAGGCTCCGGCGGTCAGCGAGGTCAGTCCGGAGGCCACGGCCGCCAGCTGATCGGCGCGGTCGCGCGGAAACCCGTCGGACATCGCCAGAAGGAGTCCGTCGGCGGAGACCACCACGGTGTGGGACACCCCAGGGGTGTTGTCCACGAAGTTGGTGATCAACCAGTTCAGGTTCTGTGCCGCCTGGCTCATCGGGCTCACACTAACGCTCCTGGTCATAGCTGTTACTTGACTGCTCAGATCCCGCGCTGCGTCCCTGCTGGACACCCCGCCGCAGGTTGCTCAACCTGCCGCGGACGTCCTCCGGAGCGCGGGAGACCTGGGGGCCGCCCTGCGGGGTCGTCTCCGCCGCACCCTCGACCAGGTTGGCCTTGGGTACCCGCCGAGGGAGACCGGACGGGGTGACCCCGCCGGCCTTCGGCTCACGGAGTTTGCCGGCCTGCTGCCAGCGCTCGTCGTTGCGCGAGCGCCAGGCGGCGGTTCCTTCTGTCTCCTCCGGGGACCGCTCCGGTTCAGCGGGCTGCTGCTGACGCTGCGGCCGCTGCTCGAAGAGGGATCCGGTGGACTCCGCTTCCTGCTGTGCCGGCTGCCACTGCTGCTGGCTGCCGCGTCGCGGCAGGCCCGCTCCGGTCATCTGGTGACCGGTGTCGGCAGCGGCGCCCGGACGGTCGAAGCCTACGCGCTCCGGCGCCGCTTCGGGTACGGCCGGGGATTCCGATTCGGTCCCGTAACCCTGCTGGTAGGCAGCCGGGTAGGTGTTCTGACCGGGCCACTCGGCCTGCTGCGACCGGGAATCGTAGCCACCGTCGTACTCAGGGGTGGTCTGCCGGCGGTCCTCGTAGCCGGCTTCCGGATACGAGTAGCCCTGCTGCGGGTACTCCTCGTACGCCTGCTGCCCCGCCGGTGTCTCGTACGAGCCGTCGTAGCCCTGCTCGGGCTGCTGCTCGTAGCCCTGGTACGGCTGGTAGCCGTGTTCGGGCTGAGGTTCCGGATACTCCTGGGCAGCCTGGTCGTACTGCTGCTCCTGATCCTGCGGGTAGCCGACCTGGGCCTCCAGCGCCGCCCGCCGCTCCTCGCGTCCGAGGGACCGCCCGACCGGGTCCAGTTCGCGGACCTCGCCGCCCTGCTGGTCGTAGCGGGAGTCGTCGAAGCCGAGCTCGGCGGCCGTGCGCAGCGGGGCGGCCTGCTGGGCCTGCTGCTGCGGGATCATCGAGGAGACCGTGAAGTCGTCGTCCGGAATACCCTCGCCACCGCCACCGTGGGTGATGGCGTCGGGGAGCATGATCAGCGACGTGGTGCCGGCCGCCTCGCCCGAGGGGCGCAGCTGGACGCGGATGCTGTGGCGGTCCGCCAGCCGGCCGACCACGAACAGACCCATGCGCTGCGAGATCGCGGCGTCCACGGTCGGCGGGTTGGCCAGCTTGTGGTTGATGTCCGCGAAGTCCTCGGCGGTGAGGCCGATGCCCTTGTCGTGGATCTCGACCATCACGCGGCCGTCCGGCAGACGCGTGGCGTTGACCCGGACCTTGGTCTGCGGGGAGGAGAACGTGGTGGCGTTCTCCAGCAGCTCGGCGAGCAGGTGCACGAGGTCGGTCACGGCCTGGCCGTGGATCTCGGCCTCGGAGACGCCCGACAGCTCGATGCGCTCGTACTGCTCCACCTCGGAGGAGGCGGCGCGCAGGACGTCGACGAGGGGCACCGGCTGGTCCCAGCGGCGGCCCGGCTCCTCACCCGCGAGGATGAGGAGGTTCTCGCCGTTGCGGCGCATGCGCGTGGCCAGGTGGTCCAGGCGGAAGAGGTTCTCCAGCTGGTCCGGGTCGGCCTCGTTGTTCTCCAGGTCGGTGATGAGGGTCAGCTGGCCCTCGATCAGCGACTGGTTGCGCATGGAGAGGTTGGTGAAGATCGCGTTGACGTTCCCCCGCAGGAGCGCCTGCTCGGCGGCGAGCCGGACCGCTTCCCGGTGGACCTGGTCGAAGGCGCGGGCGACCTCGCCGATCTCGTCCTGGGAGTCGATCGGGATCGGCTGGACGCGGGTGTCCACCTTGCCCGGGTCGGTCCGCGAGAGCTGGTCGACGAGCATCGGCAGGCGCTGCTCGGCGATGTCGAAGGCGGCGGAGCGCAGGCGGCGCATCGCGCGGCCCATCTGGCGGGCCATGAGACCGGCCATGATGAAGGCGGCGAGCAGGGCCACGACCACGATGGCGCCGTTGACGATGGCGTCGGTACGGGCCTCGTCGGAGACCGCGACGGCGTCCTTGATGGCCTTGTCGAGGAGGTCCTTCTCGATCTCGTCGTAGCCGTCGAACTTCGCGGTGGCCGCTGCCTGCCAGGCCATCGGCGTGGTGCCGTTGGCCGCGAGCTTGGTCTTGTTCTCGCCGCCGGCTATCGCCTCGGTCATGCCGGTGAGCACCGACTTGTTGGCCGCCACGGGCGGCGGCACGAAGCGTACGCCCGCCTCCTCGGCCTTGGCCTTGGCCTCGGCGAGCTTGTTGGCGCCCTCGTCGGACTTCTTCTGCATGACCTGCTTGAGGCGGTCCACGTCCTCTTCGGTGCCCGCCGCGACGTACTCGCCGATGGCGATTTCCTCGAGGTAGGCGTACGAGGAGAAGGCGACCAGCTGGCTCTTGCGGATGTCCTCGTTGGCGCTCGGCCGGACCAGCAGGTGGGTACCGACGGCACGCTGCAGCGAGTTGGCGGCCTTGGCCAGCTGGATCGCGTAGACCATGCGGCCGTACGAGGTCACGTTGCCGGTGCCCAGGCCGAGCTCGTTGGAGAACTGCATGAGGTAGTGCTGGACCAGCACATAGCCCTCTTCGGTCGGGATCGGGCCCGCCGCGGTGGGGAGGTTCTTCTTCGGGGTCTCCGCCGCGGCGAGGTACGCCGTCTCACGGACCGTCTTGAGCTTGGGTTCGTCCCCGCGGAAGAGGTCCAGGCGCCGTTCCAGGCCCAGGTTCTTCGGCATGTCCTGGACGGCCTGGTCGAACTTCACCTTGGCCGCGTCGGTCGTGCCGCGGGCCTTGGTGACGATCTCGCTGTTGGGGTTGCCGCTCAGCAGCGGCTCGGCCGTGAGGTCGCGCTCGTTGAGCAGGGCCTGGCTGTACTCGGAGGAGGCCTGTACGACCCTGGCTATCTTCTCGGCGTCCTTGGCCTCGTTCCAGGTGTCGACGGAGCCCTTCACCTGGAAGCCGCCCATGACCAGGCCGACGAGGGCGGGCACGAGCAGGATGGCGTTCAGGCGGGTCGGCACGCGCCAGTTGCGGGGCGAGAATCTGCTGGCACTCCCGCCGCTCACCGGCGGTTCAACGGGCACGTCGACGGGCGACGCGGCCGCTCGCGGCGGCGGGGTGAAGTTGCCGCGCGCGGGTTCATCCGCGGGGCTCGTGTTGCTTCGCCTCACTCGACCAACAACCTCTCGGCGGTGCTACTAGCTAGTTCGTTGAATTCCAGCACGGTTAACGGCCGTGTTCCAAACAGTTGAAACCGGCCATTCCTAGAGCCTTATGCCCCACATAAATCGGACATAAAGAGCTTCCTGCGGCAAAAATAGAGCGAGTTGTGCGCGTAGCGGCACCGGCCGAACGCGCCCCGTTGTCAACTGGCGGCAATTGTCTGTCGAAACGTTATGAAGCAGAAGGGCGGGCCGTGTCCTATGACACAGCCCGCCCCCCGAGTACGGCAGGTGCACAACGCTACTTGAGCCGCGCCATGAGGGCGTGCTCGACGAGCGTGATGAGTGCGCTCTTGGCGTCCGCGCGGTGGCGGGCGTCGGTGGTGATGATGGGGGCGTCCGGGCCGATCTGCAGGGCCTCGCGGACTTCCTCCGGGGTGTACGGCTGGTGCCCCTCGAAGCCGTTGAGGGCCACGACGAACGGCAGGCCGCTGTTCTCGAAGTAGTCGACCGCGGGGAAGCAGTCCGCCAGCCGGCGCGTGTCGACCAGGACGATCGCCCCGATGGCGCCGCGGACCAGGTCGTCCCACATGAACCAGAAGCGGTCCTGGCCCGGCGTACCGAAGAGGTACAGGATCAGGTCCTGGTCCAGCGTGATGCGGCCGAAGTCCATCGCGACGGTCGTCGTGGTCTTGTCGCCGGTGTGCGTGAGGTCGTCGATGCCCGCCGAGGCGGAGGTCATGACGGCTTCGGTGCGCAGCGGGTTGATCTCGGAAACGGCGCCGACGAACGTGGTCTTGCCCACGCCGAAGCCGCCCGCCACCACGATCTTCGCGGAGGTGGTGGAGCGCGGCGCCGCGGCGTGAGGGCTTCCGTTAGAGCTTGCGAAGTCCACTGAGCACCCTTTCGAGCAGCGTGACGTCCGGCGTGCCGCCGGCCTCTCCATTGCCCGGCTGGTGGATGGCCACCATTCCGGCCTCCGCCAGGTCGGCGACGAGGATCCGGGCGACACCGAGCGGCATCGACAGCAGTGCGGAGACCTCGGCGACCGACTTGACCTCGCGGCACAGGGTGCAGATGCGCTGGTGCTCCGGGAGCAGGCCGGACAGGTGCATCGGATCGGCCGTGGTGCTCACCAGGGCTTCGATCGCGAGCTGGTAGCGGGGCCGGGTCCGGCCGCCGGTCATCGCGTACGGACGCACCAGCGGCTGGTCGCCTTCCGAGTACGAATCTCCGTACGCATCGGGATAGGCGGGGGGCGGGGTCATTGATCCTCCGGGCTGGACAGCAGTGGTCAGCGTGCCGTCTGACGGGGCGGCCGGTGGGGGGACGGTATGACGGCCTGGCGGTGGTACTGGGTTCCGGGGCGAATGCTCCGGTCCCCCGGCCGTTAGTACCGTCCGGCCGGGGGAGGGGGAGTCAGATGAGCAGGCTTCCCTGGAGTTCCGCGCGCAGGTCCGGGGTCAGGACACTGCCGGCGCGGTCCACGAGGAGGGCCATCTCGTAGCCGACGAGGCCGATGTCGCACTCGGGGTGCGCCAGTACGGCCAGGGAGGAACCGTCCGAGACGGACATGAGGAAGAGGAATCCCCGGTCCATCTCGACCACGGTCTGGTTGACGGCGCCGCCCTCGAAGATGCGGGAGGCTCCGGCGGTCAGCGAGGTCAGTCCGGAGGCCACGGCCGCCAGCTGATCGGCGCGGTCGCGGGGGAATCCTTCGGACATCGCCAGAAGGAGTCCGTCGGCGGAGACCACCACGGTGTGGGACACCCCAGGGGTGTTGTCCACGAAGTTGGTGATCAACCAGTTCAGGTTCTGTGCCGCCTGGCTCATCGAACTCAACTATCGCTCCTGCTGGTAAGTGGGGTCGATGTGGTAACTGCCGGTAGCCGGGCCGCTGTTGCCGGCCTGACGACCCTGCTGGATACCGCGCCTCAGGTTGGTCAGACGGCCGCGGACGTCGTCCGGAGCCCTCGAGACCTGCGGACCGGCCTGCGCCTCGGCCTGCTGCTGCGCAGTGCCGGCCACGAGGTTCGCCCGCGGGACCCGGCGGGGCAGCCCCGACGTGGTGATGCCGCCTGCGGCGGGCTGGCGAACCCGCTCGGCCTGCCGCATCAGCTCGTCGTTCGGAGAGGACCGCCAGCTGACGGTCGGCATGGCGCCGGTGGCCGCGGTGGCGGACTCGGCCGGTGCCTGGCCGCGCTGCGGCAGCTGCTGCGGAGCGGGGACCGCGGGGGCCGGCTGCTGCGGCTGCTGCGGTACGGAAGGTGCCTGCGCGGCGGGCTGCTGCCCCTCCTCGCGGAACCAGTTCGACTCCAGGGTGTCGAAGATGGGGCTGCGGGCGTCGCCGGAGCTCGCCGCCGGGGGCAGCGCCTCGGGCCGGTGGCCCTGCGGCAGACCGGGGGCTTCGGGACGCTGCGGCGCCGGGGCGTAGCCGCCGGCCTGCTGCTGCGGAGCCTGGGGCTGCTGGAACTGCTGCGGCTGGGGCTGCTGCGGGGCCTGGGGCTGGCGGGGGAAGCCGCCGACGCCGGGACCGCCGGGACCGCCGGACCGCTGGGGCTGACCGGTGGGCTGGTAGGTGCCCGGGCGGGCGAACTGACCGGTCGAGGACGGGTCCACGGGGCCGCGTACGTCCGGACGCTCGAACTGCCCGGTCGTGCTGTTGCCGCCGGGGTTCGCCTGGGGCATCGGGGCGTTGAAGTCCGGGCGGGCGAACTCGGCCGTCGAGCCGGGGCCCGAGAGCTCGTCGTGGCCGCGGGCCTGGTCGGCGCCCCAGCTGGTGGTCTGCGGACCGGGGAGCTCGGGCCGCGGGGCGCCACCGCGCGGCGGCAGCTGCGGCCGGGCGCCGCGCGAGGCGGGCGCCGCGGGGGCGGCCGGCTGCTGCGGCGACTGGGCCTGCGGCTGCTGGGGCTGCTGCGGACGCTCGAAGCCGTTGCCCTGCGGGAAGCCGGACGGGCCGGACGCGGTGGGCGCGGCCGGACGGGCCTGCGGACCGCGGCCCGCCAGCGGCGCACCGGAGCCGAAGCCGGCCTGGCCCTGCCCGCTGGTGGTCGCACCCTGCTGGGGGCGGGCACCCGGAGCGACCGGTCCGCCCTGCTGCGGGGACCAACCGCCCTGCGGGCCCTGCGGGCCCTGCTGGTTCTGCGGAGCCTGCTGGTTCTGCGCACCCTGCGGGCGCTGCTGGCCCTGGGCGCCGTCGCGGCCGGGCAGGGCGGCACGCTGGCCGCCCGGGGCGACCTGGCCGCGCTGCGGAGCCGCGCCCACCGGGGGACGGGAGGCCGCGCCGGGCACGGAAGCCTGCCCGCCGGGTCCGCCCTGACCGCCACCGGGGCCGCCCTGCGGACCGGGACCCTGGCCGCCCGGCTTCTTGCCGCCCTGGGCGACGTCCACCGGCAGCATGACGAGGGCCGTCGTACCGCCCGAGTCGGAGGGGCGCAGCTGGATGCGGATGCCGTGTCGCAGGGACAGGCGGCCGACCACGAACAGGCCCATGCGGCGGGAGACGGAGACGTCCACGGTCGGCGGCGACGCGAGCCGCTCGTTGATCGCGGCGAGGTCCTCGGGGGAGAGGCCGATGCCGGTGTCGTGGATCTCGACCAGCACGCGGCCGTCGGGCAGCGCGTGGCCGGTGACCTTGACCTTGGTCTGCGGGGAGGAGAACGAGGTGGCGTTCTCCAGCAGCTCGGCGAGGAGGTGCACGAGGTCGTTGACGACGCGGCCGGCGACGTCGGTGCCGGGCACCGACGCCAGCTCGATGCGCTCGTACTGCTCCACCTCGGACGCGGCGGCACGGAGCACGTCGACGAGCGGGACGGGGCGGGTCCACCGGCGGCCCGGCTCCTCGCCCGCGAGGACGAGGAGGTTTTCGCCGTTACGGCGCATGCGGGTCGCGAGGTGGTCGAGCTTGAAGAGCGAGGACAGCTGGTCCGGGTCGGCCTCGCGCGACTCCAGCTCGGAGATGAGCGAGAGCTGACGCTGGATGAGGCCCTGGGAGCGGCGCGAGAGGTTGGTGAACATCGCGTTGACGTTGCCCCGCAGGAGGGCCTGCTCGGCGGCGAGGCGGACGGCCTCGCGGTGCACGTCGTCGAAGGCCGCGGCCACCTGGCCGATCTCGTCGCGGGTGTGCAGACCGACCGACTCCACGGACGTGTCCACGTCCTGCGGGTCGGACTCGGAGAGCTGCTTGACGAGCTCGGGGAGGCGGTCCTGGGCCACGCGGGTCGCGGTGTCCTGGAGGCGGCGCAGCGAGCGGATCATCGAGCGGGCCATGACGAAGGCGCCGACGAGGGAGACACCGAGCACGAGGAGGATCAGCGCACCGTTGATGATGGCGTCCTGCTGCGACTCGTTCTTGAGCTCGCGGGCCTTCTGCTCCATGTCCTCGAGCAGCGACAGCTCGATGCGGCCCATCGCCTGGAGCTTGACGTCGTCGGCGTCGTACCAGTCCATCCAGGACCGGTTCTTCTCCTTGAGGAACTGGTCCTTGGTGCTCAGCACGCGGCGCGCGTAGTGGTCGGCGGTGCCGATCTCGGTGTTGCCGTCGCCGAGGGACGCGAGGAGCTCCTCGGACTTGCCCTGGTAGACCAGCTCGAAGGTCTTCTTCGACTGCTGCTCGCCCTTGAGCGCGGAGAGCGCGTACAGACGGTCGTTCTCCTTCAGCTCGCCCTGCCGCTCGTTGCTGTCGGGGAGCGAGGCGGCGATGATCGCGCGCTGGACGGAGGCGTACTCCTTGGCGGCGGAGAAGGCCGACAGGGCGCGCGTGCGCTTGATCATCTCCGGGCTGGAGGTGGCCTGGGCCATGTCCTGGGAGAGCGAGAGCAGCGAGACGATGAGGCTGTTGTACTCGGTGACGGTCTGCTGGGCGCCGTTCGCGTACGCCTTGCTGCGGATGTCCTCGATGAGGGTGAGCTGGCGGCCGATCTGCAGGATGTTGTTGCGGATCGACTTGAGCGTCTCGTCCTTGTCCTCCGTGTTGTCGACCCTGTCGGTCGCACGGGCGAAGGCCTCGGCGGCGGCGTCGGTGTGCTCGCGGACGCCCTTGACGGTGCTGTTGACCTTGCCGGACTTGTCGGCGGACAGCGGACCCGCGGACTTGTCGCGCTCCTCCTGGAGCGCGGCGGCCAGGTTGGTGGCCTGCCGGGTCATCGTCGTCAGCAGCTGCATGTGCTCCAGCTGCGCGATGTCGTTGAGCGAGTCGTTGATACGGACGCCACCGAGCGTGGTGGCGGCGACGACGGGCAGGGTCAGCAGCGACACCAGTCGCGTGCTGATGCGCCAGTTCTGCATGGCGAGGCGGGAACCGGGCCCACTGGGGGCCTTCGGTATCGCCACGTCCTGCTCGACCGCCCCGGCCTGGGCCTTGACGGCCTTGCCACGGCCCTTGGCCCTCGCCTTCACCGAGGCGGAGACGTCGGGACCCCCGCCTTCGACAGCCGGCCCGCGGTTCTGGGCGTGCTGGGGCGAGGAGCCACGGTCGGTCCCGCCGCGGGGCTCCTGGTCAGCCGCGGCTTCCCCTCGGCCCTGGCGGGCCTGGGGAGACCCCTTGCCATCCCTCTTGAATCGTCCCTGCACTAGCGTCGCAACCTCTGGACCAGGCGTCCCGCCGGGCGACCGGTGGGACGGTGTCGAGTCGTGGGGCACTGACGGCCCCATGGTGGTCGTCGGTGACCGGCGCGTCTCCCTCTCCTTGCCGCCGCGCTCGGCGCTGAGTCGCGCCACCTGCGCGCCGGCTGATTCCCGCGGCGGTCCCGCGAATTCCAGCACAGTGGAGGATCTCCAACAAGGTGCGAGCATCGGCCCGGGGAGTCGGTGACGGCTTGTGACAGCGGTGCTACAGGATGTGGGACTGCTTTCGGTAGAAACCGGACTTACACCATGCAAACACGGCGACTGGCAAGGTGTCCCAGTCGCCATGATCAGGAGCGGAATGGCGCATTCAGTGGCACAATGTCCGTTTCGTGGTGCAGAGTTGACTGTCCGTTATGCCGGTAATGCCTGGTCGCTGGTGAGCAAACTCACACGGCCGTGGCCATTACTTCCCGGTTCCGTGAGGGATTCGGATGTTTAGCCTTACCCCTTGAAGGGTTGGCGCCGTGGTCGGCGCGTGCCACAACCGACATCCAGATCGAACCCGAGGACCCCGAACCCCGATGAAGACGACGACGATGTTCCGCAACATAGCCAACCCCCGCCGCACCACCCTCGCGCACCTCAAGGACGCCGAGGACCTGCAGGCGGCCCCGGCCACCCCGGAGCACGCCGTCGAGCTGCCGACGCAGACCGCCAACCCGCGGCGCACCATCCTGATGGACGCCCCCGAGGCCGTCGCCGCGCCGTAGCCCCGGCAAATGAGGGCGAAGCGCCACTGCCGACCGCGTTAGCCTGGAGCCGCAGACTCCAGCCAGCGGACATACAGAGGGGCAGACGCAACACGTGCGCATCGCCAGGTTCTCGATCGACGGCAATGTCGCCTTCGGCGCGGTCGAGGGCGATGCCGCCCCCGGCGCCGGAGGCGAGCTCGTCCTCGACATCATCAAGGGCATCCCGTTCGCGGACTTCGAGCTCTCCGGCACGAAGGTCCCGCTGAGCAAGGTGCGCCTGCTGCCGCCCGTGCTCCCGAACAAGGTCGTGGCCATCGGCCGCAACTACGCGGAGCACGCGGCGGAGCTCGGCAACGAGGTCCCGGACGCCCCCATCACCTTCTTCAAGCCCTCCACCTCGGTGGTCGGCCCGGGCGACCCGATCACGTACCCCTCCTTCTCCCAGGACCTCCACCACGAGGCGGAGCTCGCCGTGGTCATCGGCCGCATGTGCCGAGAGGTCCCCAGGGAGCGGGTCAAGGACGTCATCCTCGGCTACACCTGCGCCAACGACGTCACCGCGCGCGACGTCCAGCAGCGCGAGAAGCAGTGGGCGCGGGCCAAGGGCTTCGACAGCTCCTGCCCCCTCGGCCCCTGGATCGAGACCGACCTCGACCCGGCCGACCTGACCATCCAGTGCACGGTCAACGGCGAACAGCGCCAGCTCGGCCGCACCAGCGACATGGTCCGCTCCATCGAGGACCTGATCGTCCACATCACCGAGGCCATGACGCTGCTCCCGGGCGACGTCATCCTCACGGGGACCCCGGCCGGAGTCGGCCCCCTGAACGTCGGCGACGAGGTCGCCGTCACCATCGAAGGCATCGGCACTCTCACCAACAAGGTGATCAAGCGTGGCTAACGCGAACTCCCCCCGCGTACGTTTTTGTCCCTCCCCGACCGGCAACCCCCACGTGGGCCTGGTCCGCACCGCCCTGTTCAACTGGGCGTTCGCCCGCCACCACGGCGGCACGTTCGTCTTCCGCATCGAGGACACCGACGCGGCCCGCGACTCCGAGGAGTCCTACGGCCAGCTGCTCGACTCGCTGCGCTGGCTCGGCTTCACCTGGGACGAGGGCCCCGAGGTCGGCGGCCCGCACGCCCCGTACCGCCAGTCCGAGCGCATGGACATCTACAAGGACGTCGCGCAGAAGCTCCTGGACGGCGGCTACGCCTACCACTGCTACTGCACCACCGAGGAGCTCGACGCGCGCCGCGCGGCCGCCCGCGCCGCCGGGAAGCCCTCCGGCTACGACGGCCACTGCCGCGAGCTCACCACCGTGCAGGTCGAGGCCTACCAGGGCGAGCACCGCAGCGCGATCGTCCGCTTCCGGATGCCCGACGAGACCATCACCTTCACGGACCTGGTCCGCGGCGAGCTGTCCTTCACCCCGGAGAACGTGCCGGACTTCGGCATCGTCCGGGCCAACGGCGCCCCCCTGTACACACTGGTCAACCCGGTGGACGACGCGCTGATGGAGATCACGCACGTCCTGCGCGGCGAGGACCTGCTGTCCTCCACCCCCCGCCAGATCGCCCTGTACAAGGCGCTGATCGAGCTGGGCGTCGCCAAGACCACCCCCGCCTTCGGCCACCTGCCGTACGTCATGGGCGAGGGCAACAAGAAGCTCTCCAAGCGCGACCCCGAGGCCTCGCTCAACCTGTACCGCGAGCGCGGCTTCCTCCCCGAGGGCCTGCTGAACTACCTCTCGCTCCTCGGCTGGTCCTTCTCCAAGGACCAGGACGTCTTCTCCATCGAGGAGATGGTGGCGAAGTTCGACATCGACGGGGTCAACGCCAACCCGGCGCGCTTCGACCTCAAGAAGGCCGAGTCGATCAACGGCGACCACATCCGCCTGCTCGACCCGAAGGCCTTCGCGGACGCCTGCGCCCCGTGGCTGGCCGCCCCGCACGCCAACTGGGAGCCCGAGGACTTCGACGCCGAGGCCTGGGAGCGCATCGCGCCGTACGCCCAGACCCGGGTGACCGTCCTGTCGGACATCACCGCCAACGTCGACTTCCTGTTCCGCAAGGAGCCGGTCGAGGACCAGGCCTCGTGGGACAAGGCGATGAAGGGCGAGCCCGCGGCCCTGCTCACGACGGCGCGCGAGAACCTCGCCAACGCCGACTGGTCGGACCCCGAGTCCCTCAAGCAGGCCGTCCTGACCGCCGGCGAGGCCCACGGCCTCAAGCTCGGCAAGGCCCAGGCCCCGGTCCGCGTGGCCGTGACCGGCCGCACGGTCGGCCTGCCGCTCTTCGAGTCCCTCGAGATCCTGGGCAAGGACCGCTCCCTGTCCCGCATCGACGCGACCCTGGCGAAGCTCGCCGCCTGATCCCGCACCCCCGGAAGGGGCGGCCGTTTCCCGCGGCCGCCCCTTCCGGCGTTCCCGCTCCCGGCCGCTCCCGCTCCCGGCCGCTCCCGCTTCTCCAACGTGCCCACGCGGCGCGGGGCCACCGCGTAGGCTCGGTTCCATGCCGATCCGTGCCGTGCTCTGGGACATCGACGACACCCTCTTCGACTACACGGGGGCCGACGCCACCGGGCTCTCGCGGCACCTGGAGGCCGAGCGGATCGCGGAGCGGTACGGGACCCCCGCGCAGGCCCTCGCGCTGTGGCGGGAGATCACCGACCGGCACTGGGCGCGGTTCGCCGGGGGCGAGGGCACCTTCCAGGGGCAGCGGCGCGACCGGGTGCGGGACTTCCTGGACCGGCCCGGGATGACCGACGGCGAGGCCGACGCCTGGTTCGACCAGTACGTCACGCACTACAAGGCCGCCTGGGCGGTCTTCCCCGACGTCGTGCCCGCACTCGACGCCCTCGCGGCCGGATACCGGCACGGGGTGCTCACCAACTCCTCCACCGCCAACCAGGACCCCAAGCTGCGCGACCTCGGCCTGCGCGACCGCTTCGAGGTGCTGGTCTGCGCCGTGGAGCTGGGGATCAGCAAGCCCGAGGCCGGCGCCTTCCTCGCCGCGTGCGGGGCGCTGCGACTGCCGCCGGGCGAGGTGGCGTACGTGGGGGACCAGCCGGAGATCGACGCGCGGGGGGCCCGTGACGCCGGGCTGCTCGCCATCTGGCTCGACCGCGACGGCCGCCGGGGGGAGGGGCCCGCCGGCGTGCACCGTATCGAGGGCCTTGACCTGCTCTCCGAGCTGCTGGCCGCCGATACCCGTTTTGGAGCACGGTCAGGCATCCGGTAATGTTCTTTCTGCGCCGCCCGAGCGGGCCGAAAGGCCAGAAGGGGGCGCCACTCGAAAGAAAACCCCGCAGGGGGTTGACTTTTGGTGGGGTATAGTGTAATTGGCAACACGAGGGTTTCTGGTTCCCTTATTCTAGGTTCGAGTCCTGGTACCCCAGCGCAGTGCAGTAGTAACGCAGTGCTTAGCCCCCGTTGTGTAGCGGCCTAGCACGCCGCCCTCTCAAGGCGGTAGCGCCGGTTCGAATCCGGTCGGGGGTACAGATCCTTCCCGTGAGGTGTCCTGGGTAGCTCCCGTACGTCTTGATGCAGGATCGCTAGGGCCCCCGTTGTGTAGCGGCCTAGCACGCCGCCCTCTCAAGGCGGTAGCGCCGGTTCGAATCCGGTCGGGGGTACTGTTGGTCTGGTATAGACCACTTTGGGCTATGGTGTAATTGGCAACACGAAGGTTTCTGGTTCCTTTGTTCTAGGTTCGAGTCCTGGTAGCCCAGCGCAGTGCAGCGAAAGTTGCAAGGCTTGCCCCCGTTGTGTAGCGGCCTAGCACGCCGCCCTCTCAAGGCGGTAGCGCCGGTTCGAATCCGGTCGGGGGTACGCACGGAAGAGGCCCTCCGCGTTCATCGCGGAGGGCCTCTTCGTTGTGTCCGCCCGGGTTCGGGCATCTCGTAAGTGCGGGCCCGGAGGCGCGTGTTCGGACGTGTGCGGCGTCGTACGCGCCCCCGGGCCCGGGGGTGTGCGGGGCAAGAGGGAAAAGGTCAGCCGGAGCGGCGCAGGGCCTCCGTGAGACGGGCGGCCGCGTCGATGACGGCCTGGGCGTGCATCCGGCCCGGGTGGCGGGTCAGGCGCTCGATCGGCCCGGAGACCGACACGGAGGCCACCACCCGGTTCGACGGCCCGCGCACGGGCGCCGAGACGGAGGCCACGCCGGGCTCCCGCTCGCCGATCGACTGCGCCCAGCCGCGGCGCCGCACGCCCGAGAGCGCCGTCGCCGTGAAGCGCGCGCCCTGCAGGCCGCGGTGGAGCCGCTCGGGCTCCTCCCAGGCCATCAGGATCTGCGCGGCCGAGCCGGCCTTCATCGGGAGCGTGGAGCCGACCGGGACGGTGTCCCGCAGGCCCGACAGCCGCTCCGCGGCCGCCACGCAGATGCGCATGTCTCCCTGACGGCGGTAGAGCTGCGCGCTCTCGCCCGTCACGTCACGGAGGTGGGTGAGTACCGGTCCCGCCGTGGCCAGCAGGCGGTCCTCGCCGGCCGCGGCGGCGAGCTCCGCCAGCCGCGGTCCGAGGATGAACCGGCCCTGCATGTCCCTCGCCACCATCCGGTGGTGTTCCAAAGCCACGGCAAGGCGATGCGCCGTGGGTCGTGCGAGCCCTGTCGCCGCGACCAGCCCGGCGAGGGTGGCCGGACCGGACTCCAGTGCGCTCAGTACCAGAGCTGCCTTGTCGAGAACGCCGACGCCGCTAGAGTTGTCCATGAAACGATATTCACGTCTCACACTGTGAAACGCAAGTTCAATTTTTCCAAGAACCAGAGAGTCTGTATGTGCGGGTCCACGAACCACTGGGTCCGAGCCGTCGTCCGGGACGTGGGGTACGGACGGCACGGCGCACTGGATCTCTATGAAGCGCCGGCACAACCGGCCGGCCGGAGGGAAAGCGATGGGTAGGACACTCGCGGAGAAGGTCTGGGACGATCATGTCGTCCGGCGCGCGGAGGGCGAGCCCGATCTCCTCTTCATCGATCTGCACCTGCTGCACGAGGTGACCAGCCCGCAGGCCTTCGAGGGTCTGCGTCAGGCCGGCCGCACGGTCCGGCGCCTCGACCTCACCATCGCGACCGAGGACCACAACACCCCCACCCTGGACATCGACAAGCCGATCGCCGACCCGGTCTCGCGGGCCCAGCTGGAGACGCTGCGCCGCAACTGCGGCGAGTTCGGTGTGCGGCTGCATTCGCTGGGTGACGTGGAGCAGGGTGTCGTCCATGTGGTCGGTCCGCAGCTGGGTCTGACGCAGCCGGGCACGACGGTGGTGTGCGGTGACTCGCACACCTCGACGCATGGTGCGTTCGGTGCGCTGGCCTTCGGTATCGGGACCAGTCAGGTCGAGCATGTGCTGGCGACGCAGACGCTGCCGCTGGCCCGCCCCAAGACCATGGCGATCACCGTCACCGGCGCGCTGGCCGAGGGCGTCACCGCGAAGGACCTGATCCTGGCGATCATCGCGAGGATCGGTACCGGCGGCGGCCAGGGCTATGTGCTGGAGTACCGGGGCGAGGCCATCGAGAACCTGTCGATGGAAGCGCGGATGACGATCTGCAACATGTCGATCGAGGCGGGCGCGCGGGCGGGCATGATCGCCCCGGACCAGACCACCTTCGACTACCTCCAGGGCCGTGACCACGCCCCGGCGGGCCAGGACTGGGACAGTGCCGTCGCCTACTGGCGGACGCTGCGCACCGATGAGGACGCGGTCTTCGACGCGGAGGTCGTCATCGACGGCGCCGCGCTGTCGCCGTTCGTGACCTGGGGCACCAACCCCGGCCAGGGCGCGCCGCTGTCGGCGAACGTCCCCGATCCCGCTTCGTACGAGGACGCTTCGGAGCGGCATGCCGCGGAAAAGGCCCTGGAGTACATGGGGTTGACCGCGGGACAGCCGCTGCGTGACATCACCGTCGACACCGTCTTCGTAGGTTCGTGCACCAACGGCCGTATCGAGGACCTCCGCGCCGTCGCCTCGATCATCGAGGGCCGCAAAGTCGCCGACGGGGTACGGATGCTGGTCGTGCCCGGCTCGGTCCGGGTCGCGCTCCAGGCCGTCGAGGAAGGCCTGGACCGCGTCTTCAAGGACGCCGGGGCCGAATGGCGGCACGCGGGCTGCTCGATGTGCCTGGGCATGAACCCCGACCAACTCGCCCCCGGCGAGCGATCCGCGTCCACCTCCAACCGCAACTTCGAAGGCCGTCAGGGCAAGGGCGGACGCACCCACCTGGTCTCCCCGCAGGTCGCCGCCGCGACCGCGGTACTGGGCCACCTGGCCTCCCCCGCCGACCTGTCCGCCGCCGACGCCACCGCCGGAGTCTGAACCATGGAAGCCTTCACCACCCACACCGGCCGGGCCGTCCCGCTGCGCCGCTCCAACGTCGACACCGACCAGATCATCCCCGCCCACTGGCTGAAGAAGATCACCCGTGACGGGTTCGAGGACGGTCTCTTCGAGGCCTGGCGCAAGGACCCCGAGTTCGTCACCAACCGCCCCGAACGCGCCGGCGCGACCGTCCTGGTCGCCGGACCCGACTTCGGTACCGGCTCCTCACGCGAACACGCCGTCTGGGCCCTGCAGAACTACGGCTTCAAAACCGTCATCTCCTCCCGCTTCGCCGACATCTTCCGCGGGAACTCCCTCAAGAACGGCCTCCTGACCGTCGTCCTGCCCCAGGACACCGTCGAACGGCTGTGGCAGCTCACCGAAACCGACCCCACCGCCGAGATCACCGTCGACCTCGTCGACCGCCAGGTACGAGCCCAAGGCATCACCGCCGACTTCGAACTCGACGACAACGCCCGCTGGCGCCTCCTCGAAGGCCTCGACGACATCTCCCTCACCCTTCAGAACGAAACCGACATCGCCACCTACGAAAGCAACCGCCCGACCCACAAGCCGCGCACGATTCAAGCCTGATTCCAGCCTGATCAGGGCTTATTCACCCCCGGGTGATCGCGTCCAGAACACTGTGCCCCCCACCGTCCGGTGGGGGGCACAGCTGTGTGTTGAGGCCCCGTGAGGCGACAACTCGCCCCAGATGGCACAATCTGTGCATGGAACGCGACAGTCAACTTGAGCTCTACGACCGTGTCGCGGACCGGCTGAAAGAAGCACACACACGGGTGCGCTCACTGCAAGTCCCGGAGGGCGTAAGGATGGCGCTGTCCCGGAAGCTGTTGGTCGTCACGGCCGCGGCGAAGCACGATCTCGCCGATGCGGCAAGGCGCCTGGACAGGTTGATGAAGGACCTTGACGAGGGTCGATTCCCTGAAGGCGACTGATGCGAAGGAACTCCGTAACGTCCCCCAGCGTTGCGGCACTAGGGTGATTAGCCCGTTTCGTGTTTGATTTGCGGTATATATCCGCCTAACGTGCGAAATAAGCTTGAACACATTCGTTCTGGCGAAGTCTCCGAAGGGGAAGACGTTGAACAAGGCGCAGCTCGTAGAAGCGATTGCCGACAAGGTGGGCGGCCGCCAGCAGGCCGCGGACGCTGTCGACGCGGTACTGGACGCGATCGTCCGCGCTACCGTCGCGGGCGACCGGGTCTCGGTCACGGGCTTCGGCTCGTTCGAGAAGGTCGACCGTCCGGCCCGTTACGCCCGCAACCCGCAGACCGGAGAGCGCGTCCGGGTCAAGAAGACCTCGGTGCCCCGCTTCCGTGCGGGCCAGGGGTTCAAGGACCTGGTCAGCGGCACCAAGAAGCTGCCCAAGGGCGGCGAGGTCTCCGTGAAGAAGGCGCCCAAGGGCAGCCTCACCGGCGGTGCCTCCGCGACGGTCAAGAAGGCCGCCGCGAAGAAGGCCACCACCGCCAAGAAGGCGGCGGCGAAGACCGCGGTCGCAAAGAAGGTCACGGCCAAGAAGACCACCGCCACGGCCAAGAAGGCGGCGGTGAAGAGCACCGCCACGGCCAAGAAGGCCACGGCCACGGCGAAGAAGACCACGGCGGCGAAGAAGGCCACGACGGCGGCGAAGAAGACCACCGCCACCGCGAAGAAGACCGCGCCGGCCGCCAAGAAGGCCACGGCGGCGACGAAGGCGCCCGCCAAGAAGACGGCGACGCGCAAGGCCACCGCGAAGAAGACCACCGCCCGCAAGAAGTAGGGGCGCGAGTCACACACGCCGGGCCGGTTTCCCCGCGGTGGGGAAACCGGCCCGCGGTGCGTTCTCTCAGAAGGTCTGCAGCGTGACCAGGGTGATCCGCAGGGCCGCGCCCTCGCCGTCCGTCTCGATCCGCACCCGCTGCCCGGGCCGCAGCAGCCGCAGGCCGCCCGCGTCGAAGGCCGGGGCCCCGAAGGGCACCGGGGTGCCGTCGTCCAGCAGCACACTGCCGCTGCGGGTCTGGGAGTCGTACGTGTACGCGGTCGCCTGCATACCGGCACTGTATCGGGCGGTGTGCGGCCCCACACCGAGGGCGAGCGCCGTCCGCAGATCCTCCGCGGTGTCCACGTCCCGGCGCACGCTGTCCACGCCCGACAGGGAGATTTCCACCGCCCCCGAAGCCGAATGCCGGGCCCGCGAGCGCCCACCGAACGCGGGTGCCAATTCCACGTCCGGAGCAGCGGAAAGCAGGGTCGTCCCGATTCCGGCCGCATCCGCCAGAAATGCCCGGGGAAATACCGCGGCCTTTTCGAGCACGCGTAGCAATTCGGGCGGCCGCAAGGCCGGCAGATCGGCGTTCATCGCGGCCACCGCCGCCCCCGGCCGGCCCGCCCGTATCGCCCGCACCCCGTGGGCCAGGGCCGCGTTGAGCCCGGCCCCCGGGCCGTCCGCGACGATCCGCGCCCCCAGCCGGGACAGTTCCCCCGAGGCGGTCGGGTCGTCCGTGACGACCACCACATCCGCGACCGCCGCGCAGGCCAGCGCCCCCGCCACGGTGTCCTGGGCGAAGGCGAGGGCGAGCCCCGGACGGGAGGCGCCCACCGCGGCCGCGAGACGGCTCTTGGCCGTCGCCAGAGGCTTCAACGGGACGACCAGGCTCCAGACGGCGTTCGTGACCGACCCCTTCCCTCCGGTGCGCTGCGGGACATGTTCCGACCATGGTCAGGTCATGGCCGGGTCATGTACCGGCCCATTGTCGCCTCCGTCGGGCGACCCGCGGCTCTTGTCGCGCGAGCGGGGCGTACGGTGTTCTCGACAGAGACCGGGCCTGGGGCGACACTTGTCCGGCCGACGAGTGCCCAAGCTCCCCCAGCCACCGCTGGGAGGTACCCGCACCGGTCAAAGAGGAAGGTGTCCGAGTGTCCCGCCGCAGAATCGGCTTCTGGTACCGCCTGGCGGCGGTCATCGCAAAACCGCCGCTGGTAGTGCTCTTCAAGCGGGACTGGCGGGGAATGGAGCACATTCCGGCCGAGGGCGGCTTTATCACCGCCGTCAATCACAACTCGTATCTGGACCCGCTGTCCTACGCGCACTTCCAGTACAACACCGGCCGGGTACCCCGATTGCTCGCCAAGGCGGCCCTCTTCAAGGTCCCGATTGTCGGCGCGATCCTGCGCGGATCGGGGCAGATCCCGGTCTACCGGGAGAGCACCAACGCCCTGGAAGCTTTCCGGGCGGCCGTGGACGCGATCGAGCGCGGCGAATGCGTGGCCTTTTACCCGGAAGGCACCCTCACCCGCGATCCCGACATGTGGCCGATGGCCGGCAAGACCGGCGCCGCCCGGGTCGCTCTGATCACCAGGGCGCCCGTCATCCCGGTGGCCCAGTGGGGCGCGAACCTCGCGATGCCGCCCTACGCCCGGGAGAACAAGGTCCGGCTCTTCCCGCGCAAGACCCTCCAGGTGCTCGCGGGACCGCCCGTCGACCTCTCCGCCTTCTACGACCGGGAACCCACCCCGGACGTCCTCAAGGAGGCCACCGAGGTCATCATGGCGGCCATCACCGCGCTCCTCGAGGACGTGCGCGGCGAGGCCGCGCCCGAGCAGCCGTACGACCATCGCAAGGCCAGGGCGGAACAGCGGCGCAAGGCCGCGGGGGAGGGCACGAAGTGACACGTCCCGTGAAGGCGGCCGTCTACGGAACAGGCTCCTGGGGCACTGCCTTCGGCATGGTGCTCGCCGACGCCGGCTGCGAGGTGACCCTCTGGGGCCGCCGCCGGGAGCTGGCCGACGCCATCAACACCGGCCGGACCAACCCGGACTACCTGCCGGGGATCGAACTCCCCGAGAACCTCCGCGCCACCACCGACCCGGCCGAGGCCGCCCGCGGCGCCGACTTCACCGTCCTCGCCGTCCCCTCCCAGACGCTCCGCGGCAACCTGGCCGAATGGGCCCCGCTGCTCGCCCCCGACACCGTGCTCGTCTCCCTGATGAAGGGCATCGAACTCGGCACCGCCAAGCGGATGAGCGAGGTCATCGAAGAGGTGGGCAAGGTCCCCGCCGAGCGCGTCGCCGTGGTCACCGGCCCCAACCTGGCCCGCGAGATCGCGGCCCGCCAGCCCGCCGCCTCCGTGGTCGCCTGCGTGGACGAGGCCGTCGCCCAGCGGCTCCAGGCCGCCTGCCACACCCCGTACTTCCGCCCGTACACCAATACCGACGTCGTCGGCTGCGAGCTCGGCGGCGCCGTCAAGAACGTCATCGGCCTCGCCGTCGGCATCGCGGACGGCATGGGCCTGGGCGACAACACCAAGGGCTCGCTCATCACCCGCGGCCTCGCCGAAACGACCCGCCTCGGCCTGGCGATGGGCGCCGACCCGCTCACCTTCTCCGGCCTCGCCGGCCTCGGCGACCTCGTCGCCACCTGCTCCTCGCCGCTCTCCCGGAACCACACCTTCGGCACCAACCTCGGCCGCGGGATGACCCTGGAGGAGACCATCGCGGTCACCAAGCAGACCGCCGAGGGAGTCAAGTCCTGCCAGTCCGTGGCCGATCTGGCCCACCGGTACGGCATCGACATGCCGATCACCGAGACGGTCGTCGACATCGTCCACCACGGCAAGCCGACCCTGGTCGCGCTCAAGGAACTGATGGGACGCAGCGCCAAACCGGAACGCCGCTGAGTCCTTTCCGGACGTCCGAGCGGGTACCCTCGTGGCGATATGAGCAGCGAGAACCTCCCCCAGACCCCTGAGCAGCAGGGCCGCAAGCCCCGCGTGGCCGTCGTGTTCGGCGGCCGCAGCTCGGAACACGCCATCTCGGTCGTCACGGCGGGCGCGGTGCTGCGCTCCATCGACCGCTCCAAGTACGAGGTGCTGCCGATCGGCATCACCACGGACGGCCGGTGGGCGCTGACCGCCGACGAGCCGTCGCGGATGGCCATCGCCGACCGCAGGCTGCCGAGCGTCTCGGACCTCGCCGACTCCGAGGACGGCGCCGTCGTGCTCTCGGTCGACCCCGCCAGCCGCGAGGTCGTCTACACCGAGCCCGGCGCCGTCCCCAAGGCCCTGGGCGAGGTCGACGTGGTCTTCCCCGTCCTGCACGGCCCGTACGGCGAGGACGGCACCCTCCAGGGCCTCCTGGAGCTGTCCGGGGTCCCGTACGTCGGCTCGGGCGTCCTCGCCTCGGCCGTCGGCCAGGACAAGGACTACATGAAGCGGGTGTTCACCTCCTTCGGGCTGCGCGTCGGCCCGTACCTGACCGTCCGCCCCCGCGAGTGGACCGCCGACCGCGACGCCGCCCGCGGCCGGATCCTGGACTTCGCCGCCGAGCACGGCTGGCCGCTGTTCATCAAGCCCGCCCGGGCCGGATCCTCCATCGGCATCACCAAGGTCGACGACGCCGACGGCCTGGACGCCGCGATCCGCGAGGCCCAGCGCCACGACCCGAAGATCATCGTGGAGGCGCTGCTGCGCGGCCGCGAGATCGAGTGCGGGGTGCTGGAGTTCGAGGACGGCCCGCGCGCGAGCGCGCCCGCCGAGATCCCGCCGGTCTCCAGCCACGACTTCTACGACTTCGACGCGAAGTACATCGACTCCGCCTCCGGGATCGTGCCCGCCCCGCTGACCCCGGAGCAGACCGCCGAGGTGCAGCGGCTCGCGATCGAGGCCTTCGAGGCCGCGTCCTGCGAGGGCCTGGTGCGCGCCGACTTCTTCCTCACCGAGGACGGCACCTTCGTCATCAACGAGATCAACACGATGCCGGGCTTCACGCCGATCTCCATGTACCCGCGGATGTGGCAGGAGTCGGGCATCGAGTACCGGGAACTCGTCGACCTGCTGATCCAGGCCGCCCTGCGCCGCTCCACCGGGCTGCGCTAGCCGCACGGGCTCCCCGGACCGCCGACCGCCCGCCCGCAGGCCCTCACGGGGCCGGCGGGCGGGCGGTCGGTGTGAGGGGCGGCGGCCTCAGTAGGACGAGATCCCCACGGGCACGGTCGCGGCCACGGCCGTGGACAGTCCGACGAGCATTCCCGCGTCCGTGGCATGCTCCTTGTCGACCACGACCTCCGTGTACGCCTCCCGCATCCCGGTGGTGAACCGGAAACCCCCGTCGTCGAGCTTCTCCAGCAGCCAGGCGACGCCGTTCACGTGGACGCCCTCCTGCTTCTCATCGGCCATCGCAGGGGGCTTGGGGATACCGCACCGCAGTACGATCGCCGAGCCGCCCCACGCGGCGGTCAGCGCGGACCGCGGTTCGGTACCGGTCCGCGCCAGGCCGGCCACCGTCTCCGGGAGCTCCTCGTGCAGTGCTGCACAGAACCCCGCGACTTTGGCCGGCGGCGCGGGCGGCGGGTCGACCCGGGCCTCGGTGTCGCCCGGCGAGCACGCCGCGACGGCCACGAGGGCCAGCACGGCGGGCACGGCCGACACGATGCGGACACGGAGGGGCCGGCGGTGGAGGGTCATCACCGGCCAAGAGTAGACGGGGGCTACAGATGGACCACCGGGCAGGTCAGGGTGCGGGTGATCCCCTCCACCTGCTGGACCTTGGCCACGACCATGCGGCCGAGCTCGTCCACGGTGTCGGCCTGGGCGCGCACGATCACGTCGTACGGGCCCGTCACGTCCTCGGCCTGGATCACCCCCGGGATCTGGCCGATGGACTCGGCGACGAACGACGCCTTGCCCACCTCGGTCTGGATGAGGATGTACGCCTGTACCACGGAACCTCCAGGGCGGCCACGAGGATCATTTCCCCTAACCTTCGGGTGGGCCCCACACGATCGAAAGGGCCGGGGGAAGAAGGGACGCCACGGTACCGCGTCGCCGCGCGCCACGGGGAGACCCGCGGGCCCGGCGCCACGCACAGCGGGGCGTACGGAGAGCTGAAGTTGACGTATCTGTTGACGGTACCCAGAGCTGTGAGGGCTCGCGACCGCAAGCGGACTGGGCAAGAAGGGGCACAGCGATGAAGGGCACTGTGGGCGAGCTGGGGGAGTTCGGGCTCATTCGTGAGCTCACCTCACGGCTCACCACCACCCCGGCGGTCCGCCTCGGACCGGGCGACGACGCCGCGGTGGTGTCGGCGCCGGACCGGCGGGTCGTGGCGAGCACCGACATCCTGCTGGAAGGCAGGCACTTCCGGCGCGACTGGTCCACCGCCTACGACGTCGGGCGCAAGGCCGCCGCGCAGAACCTCGCCGACATCGCCGCCATGGGCGCGGTGCCGACCGCGCTGCTGCTCGGCCTCGTCGTACCGGCCGAACTCCCGGTCACCTGGCCCACCGAGCTGATGGACGGCATCCGCGACGAGTGCCAGGTCGCCGGCGCGGCCGTGGTCGGCGGGGACGTCGTACGCGGCGACACCATCACCGTCGCCATCACCGCCCTCGGCGACCTGCGCAACCACGAACCCGTGCTGCGCTCCGGCGCCCAGCCCGGCGACGTCGTGGCCGTCACGGGCTGGCTCGGCTGGTCCGCCGCCGGATTCGCGGTCCTCTCGCGCGGCTTCCGCTCCCCGCGGGCCTTCGTCGAGGCGCACCGGCGCCCCGAGCCGCCGTACCACGCGGGCCCCGCGGCCGCCGGGCTCGGCGCCACCGCCATGACCGACGTCAGCGACGGGCTGATCGCCGACCTCGGGCACATCGCCGAGGCCAGCAAGGTACGGATCGACCTGCGCTCGGGGGCCGTCGACATCCCGACGCAGATGCACGACATCGGCCAGGCCGTCGGCGTGGACCCGCTCCAGTGGGTGCTCACCGGGGGAGAGGACCACGCCATCGTGGCCACCTTCCCGCCCGACGTGAAGCTCCCGGCCCGCTGGAAGGTCATCGGCGAGGTGCTGAACCGCTCCGCGCTGCCCCAGGTCACCGTGGACGGCGCGCCGTGGACCAGCACCGGCGGCTGGGACCACTTCGGGGCCGACCCGGCCACCGAGGACAGCGCCCTGTGAGCACCGCCCCGCCGCTGTGCCTGACCGTCGCCGGATCCGACTCCGGCGGCGGCGCCGGCATCCAGGCCGACCTCAAGACGATGCTCGCGCTCGGCGTGCACGGCATGAGCGTGGTGACCGCGGTGACCGCCCAGAACTCGCTCGGGGTCCTGGGAGCCTGGGAACTGCCCGCCGAGGCCGTCACGGCCCAGTACCGGGCCGTGGTGGACGACATCGGCGTACAGGCCGTGAAGACCGGGATGCTCTCCTCCGCCGTGCTCGTCGAGGCAGTGGCCGCCCTGCTCGCCGACACCCCCGCCCCGGCCGTCGTGGACCCCGTCGGGGTCTCCAAGCACGGCGACGCGCTGCTCGCCGCCTCGGCCCTGGACGCCGTACGCCAGGAGCTGCTCCCTCGGGCCACCGTGGCCACGCCCAACCTCGACGAGGTGGCGCAGCTCACCGGCCTGGTGGTGGAGAGCGAGGACGACATGCGGCGGGCCGCCGACGCGATCCTCGGCTACGGGCCGCGCTGGGCGCTGATCAAGGGCGGGCACCTGACGGTGCACGGGGACGAGGCCGTGGACCTGCTGACCGACGGGACCGAGGAGCGGTGGCTGCGGGCGCCCCGGCACGACAACCGGCACACCCACGGCACGGGCTGCACCCTCGCCAGCGCCGTCGCGGCGGGCCTGGCCAGGGGCCTGGCCGTCCCGGCGGCGGTGACGGCCGCCAAGGAGTACGTCACGGGCGCCATCGCCGCCGGCTTCGCCCTCGGCGGCGGCATCGGCCCGGTGGACCACGCCTGGAAGTGGCGCTGAGGCCGCTGCCCGGCCCTGCCGCCCCGCCCTACCGCCCGGCCCCGCCACGGGGGCCGGGAAAGGCAAAAGACCGGTTCACCAGAGGTGAACCGGTCTTCCTGGCAACCGGAAAGGGCTGCGCTACGACGGGAGGCGTCAGCGCGAGACCTTGCCGGCCTTGATGCACGAGGTGCAGGCGTTGAGGCGCTTCGGCGTCCCATTGACCACGGCACGGACGCGCTGGATGTTCGGGTTCCAGCGACGCGAGGTGCGGCGGTGCGAGTGGGAGATGTTGTTGCCGAAGCTCGGCCCCTTGGCGCAAACGTCGCAGTTGGCAGCCACAGGTCACTCCAAAGACTTCAGATGCAATTACAGTGAACCCGGCGCACCGGAATCAGAGGTCTGAAGTGGCTTGCCGGGGGGAATGGCCCGACTCTCATCGGGCAACCGGAGCAGCATACAACGACTGCGTCCGTCCAAGAAAACTACCATGACCGCCGCTGCCCCCGCCCCGCGGTCCGGACGCCCGGGCAGTCCTTGGTTACCCTGCGGTGAACCCTGGCCCGCACAAGGAGGAACGCCCGGTGCCGCACGAGCCGCAGCCGCAGACCCCCGACGTGCTCGACGCCGAAGCGGTGCGCACCTGGAGCTCGCTCGCCCTGGCCGCACTGGGCCGGGCCCGCGAGGACATCGACGCGATCAACGTCTACCCGGTGGCCGACGCGGACACCGGGACCAACCTCTACCTCACCGCCGAATCGGCTGGCCGCGCCCTCGACGAGGTCTTCGGTCAGGCCGCCGAAGGCGCCCCCGGAGTGACCGACGCCACGCCGCGGACCTCCCTGGCCCAGGCCGTACGGGCCTACGCGTACGGGGCGCTGGTCGGCGCCCGCGGGAACTCCGGGACCATCCTGGCGCAGCTGCTGCGCGGTGTGGCCGACGTGCTCGGCGACGAGTCCGGCGAGCGGGAGCCCGGCCGGCTGCTGGCCCAGGCGCTGACCCGGGCCGCCGAGGAGGCGTACGGAGCGGTCGCGCACCCGGTGGAGGGCACCATGCTGACCGTCGCCGCGGCGGCCGCACGCGCCGGTGAGGCGGCGGGCGGCGCGGCCGCGACCGCCGCCGACGTGGCCCGCGCCGCCTACGACGGAGCCCGCGCCGCCCTGGCCGAGACCCCCGGGCAGCTGGCCGCGCTGGGCCGGGCCGGGGTCGTCGACGCCGGGGGCTGCGGGCTGGTCGCCGTACTGGGGGCCCTGTGGCAGGCGCTCTCCGGCCAGGAGCCGGCCCCCGAGCCGGTGCGCGGCCGGGCCGTGCCCGTACCGCGGGACACGGAACCCTGCGCGCAGGAGGACGACGGGCCCGCCTACGAGGTGGTCTACCTGCTGGAGGCCTCCGAGGAGGCGGTCGGGGAGCTGCGCGCACGGCTCGACGGACTCGGCGACTCCCTGGTCGTGGTCGGCGGCGAAGGGCTGTGGAACGTGCACGTCCACGTCGACGACCCGGGCGCGGCCGTGGAGGCGGGAGTCGTCGCCGGCCGGCCCTACCGGATACGCATCACGCACTTCGGCGACGAACGCCGCCGGGCCCGGGGCGCCCGCGCCCAGCGGGCCGTGGTCGCCGTCGTCCCCGGCGAGGGACTGGCGGGCCTGTGCGGGGAGGCGGGCGCGACGACCGTGCTCGTGCGCCCGGGCGAGGCACCGGCCGTCGCCGACCTCGTCGACGCCATCCACCGCGCGCACGCCCGCGAGGTGGTCCTGCTGCCGGGCGGCGCCGAACTGCGCGCGGTCGCGGCCGCGGCGGCCGAACGGGCCCGCGCCGACGGCGTGCGCGTGGCGGTCGTCCCCACCCGGTCCGCGGTCCAGGGCCTGGCCGCCCTCGCCGTGCACGACCCGGAGTGCAGCTTCGACGAGGACGTGGTCGCCATGACCGCCGCGGCCGGCGCCACCCGGTACGGGGAACTCGCCGTCGCCGAACGGCAGTCCTTCACCTCGGCCGGCATCTGCCAGGCCGGCGACGTGCTCGGCCTCATCGACGGCGACGTCGCCGTCATCGGGGCCGGCCTGGCCGAGACCGCCGTGGCCGTCCTGGAGCGGATGCTGGGCTCCGGCGGTGAACTCGTCACCCTCGTCCTGGGACCCGAGGTGCCGGACACCCTCGCCGGCCACCTGGAGGCGTACGTCCAGCACGGGCACCTGGCCGTGGACACCGTCACCTACCGGGGCGGGCGCTACTCGGCGCCGCTCCTCATCGGGGTGGAATAGCGGGCTTGTCGGCGGCATGGTGTGCAATGGAACACGTGCCCGCGCTCGACGAAGACCTCAAGAAGACGCTCGGACCCGCCACCGCCAAGGTGCTGGCCGAGCAGCTCGGCCTGCACACGGCCCTGGACCTGCTCCACCACTACCCGCGGCGGTACGCCGAGCGCGGTGAGCTGACCTCGCTGGCCGAGCTCGCCGACCAGATCGACGAGCACGTGACCGTCGTCGCGCAGGTCGCCGACGCCCGCGTCCTGACCTTCAACGGGGGCCGCGGCAAACGCCTCGAGGTGACCATCACCGACGGCAACGGCCGGCTCCAGCTGGTCTTCTTCGGCGCGGGCGTGCACAAGCCGCACAAGGACCTGCTGCCCGGCACCCGCGCGATGTTCGCGGGCAAGGTCTCCAAGTTCAACCACAAGCTCCAGCTGGCGCACCCCGCCTACGAACCGCTCGGCGCGGACGCCTCCGACCGGGACGCGGCCACCGCCTTCGCGAACCAGCTCATCCCGATCTACCCGGCCTGCGCGAAGCTGGAGTCCTGGAAGATCGCCAAGTGCGTGGACGCGGTCCTGCCCGGAGCCCGGGAGGCCGTGGACCCGCTGCCGCCCGCACTGCGCGAGGGCCGCGGCCTGGTCCCCCTCACCGAGGCCCTGCTGAAGATCCACCGGCCGGAGACCAAGGCCGACATCGAGGACGCCCGCCGGCGCCTGAAGTGGGACGAGGCCTTCGTCCTCCAGGTCGCCCTGGCCCGCCGCCGCCACGCCGACTCCCAGCTCCCGGCCGTCCCGCGCCGCCCCGCCCCCGGCGGCCTGCTCGACGCCTTCGACGCCAAGCTCCCCTTCACCCTCACCGAGGGCCAGCAGAAGGTCTCGAAGGAGATCTTCGACGACCTGGCCACCAGCCACCCCATGCACCGCCTCCTCCAGGGCGAGGTCGGCTCGGGAAAGACGATGGTGGCCCTGCGGGCCATGCTCGCCGTCGTGGACTCCGGAGGGCAGGCCGCGATGCTCGCGCCCACCGAGGTGCTCGCCCAGCAGCACCACCGCTCCGTCACCGAGATGATGGGCGAACTGGCGGAGGGGGGCATGCTCGGCGGATCCGACCAGGGCACCAAGGTCGTGCTGCTCACCGGGTCCATGGGGATGCCGGCGCGCCGCCAGGCCCTGCTCGACCTGGTCACCGGCGAGGCCGGCATCGTGATCGGCACCCACGCGCTCATCGAGGACAAGGTGCAGTTCCACGACCTCGGCCTGGTGGTCGTCGACGAACAGCACCGCTTCGGCGTGGAGCAGCGCGACGCGCTCCGGTCGAAGGGCAAGCAGCCCCCGCACCTGCTCGTCATGACCGCCACCCCGATCCCGCGCACCGTCGCCATGACCGTCTTCGGCGACCTGGAGACCTCCGTCCTCGACCAGCTGCCCGCAGGGCGCTCGCCGATCGCCACCCACGTGGTGCCCGCCAAGGACAAGCCGCATTTCCTCGCCCGGGCCTGGGAGCGGGTCCGCGAGGAGGTGGAGAAGGGCCACCAGGCGTATGTGGTCTGCCCCCGCATCGGGGACGGGGAGGACGATCCCAAGAAGAAGCCCGCCGAGGACGACGCCGAGAAGCGGCCGCCGCTCGCCGTCCTCGACATCGCCGAGCAGCTCGGCCGCGGCCCGCTGGCCGGACTGAGCGTCGAGGTGCTGCACGGGCGGATGGACCCGGCCGACAAGGACGACGTGATGCGGCGCTTCGCCGCCGGCGAGGTCAAGGTGCTGGTCGCCACCACGGTCATCGAGGTCGGGGTGAACGTGCCGAACTCCACCGTCATGGTGATCATGGACGCGGACCGGTTCGGCGTCTCCCAGCTCCACCAGCTCCGCGGCCGCGTCGGCCGGGGCTCCGCGCCCGGCCTGTGCCTGCTGGTCAGCGAGATGCACGAGGCGAGCCCCGCCCGGGCCCGGCTGGCCGCGGTGGCCGAGACCCTCGACGGCTTCGAGCTCTCCCGCATCGACCTGGAGCAGCGCCGCGAGGGCGACGTACTGGGCCAGGCCCAGTCGGGCGTGCGCTCCAGCCTGCGGATGCTGGCCGTCATCGAGGACGAGGAGGTCATCGCCCAGGCCCGGGAGGAGGCCACCCGCGTGGTCGCGGAGGACCCCGGACTGGAGCGGCTGCCGGGCCTGCGGACCGCGCTGGACGCCTTGCTGGACACCGAGCGGGAGCAGTACCTCGAGAAGGGCTGACAATAGGGGGGCCCACTCCGTCCGATGACCGAAGGACCCTATCGATGACCCGCGTGATCGCCGGCAGCGCCGGCGGGCGACGGCTGGCCGTGCCCCCGGGCACCGGCACCAGGCCGACCTCCGACCGGATGCGCGAAGGCCTCTTCTCCACGTGGGAGTCGCTGCACGGGGTCGCGGCCGCCCGGGTGCTCGACCTCTACGCGGGCTCCGGCGCCGTCGGCCTGGAGGCCCTCTCCCGCGGCGCGGGCCACGCCCTGCTGGTCGAGACCGACCCCAAGGCCGCCCAGTCCATCCGGGACAACATCAAGGCCGTGGGCCTGCCGGGCGCCGAGTTCCGGTCGGGCAAGGCCGAGCAGGTCGTCGCGGCGAAGGCGGGCGGGGAGCCGTACGACATCGTCTTCCTGGACCCGCCGTACGCCGTCGGCCACGACGATCTTGGGGAGATCCTGCTCACACTCCGGTCCAATGGCTGGCTCACGGAGGACGCGCTCGTCACCGTGGAACGCAGCACGAGGAGCGGCGCCTTCCCGTGGCCCGAGGGCTTCGAGCCGCTCAGGTCCCGGAAGTACGGCGAGGGCACCCTTTGGTACGGTCGCGCCGCCTTCACCAGCGAAGACTCATGAACGAGGGAGTTCAGTTGCGCCGCGCCGTCTGTCCGGGATCCTTCGACCCCATCACCAACGGACACCTCGACATCATCGGACGTGCCTCCAGGCTGTACGACGTCGTGCACGTCGCCGTGATGATCAACCAGTCGAAGCAGGGCCTGTTCACCGTCGAGGAGCGGATCGAGCTGATCCGCGAGGCGACCGCCGACTACGGGAACGTCGAGGTCGAGTCCTTCCACGGGCTGCTCGTCGACTTCTGCAAGCAGCGGGACATCCCGGCCATCGTCAAGGGCCTGCGTGCCGTCAGCGACTTCGACTACGAGCTCCAGATGGCCCAGATGAACATGGGGCTGTCGGGCGTCGAGACGCTGTTCGTGCCGACCAACCCCACCTACAGCTTCCTGTCGTCCTCCCTGGTCAAGGAGGTCGCGGCGTGGGGCGGCGACGTCGCCCACCTGCTTCCGGCGCACGTGCACGCGGCGCTGATCGAGCGGCTGGGCAACCGCTGACCCCCTGACGGGCCGTCAGGCAGTGTCGGGCGGCAGCCCGCTGGCCTTACAGTCATGCCGTCCGACTCGGGAACCGCCCGAGGCCGAGAGAGTGCGAGCCCCCATGGACGTGCAGAAGAAGCTCGACGAGATCGTCGCGGCCGTCGGCGGCGCCCGCTCCATGCCCATGTCGGCCTCCTGCGTGATCAACCGGGCCGAGCTGCTCGCCCAGCTCGAAGAGGTCCGCCAGGCGCTGCCCGGCTCGCTCGCACAGGCCCAGGAACTCATCGGCGGCCGCGAGCAGCTGGTCGAGGAGGCCCGCCGGGAGGCGGAGCGGATCATCGAGTCGGCCCACAACCAGCGCGGTTCGCTGATCTCCGACACCGAGATCGCGCGGCGCTCCCAGTCAGCGGCGGACCGGATCCTGGACGAGGCCCGCCGGGAGGCCGAGGAGATCCGCGCCGAGGCCGACGACTACGTCGACAGCAAGCTCGCGAACTTCGAGGTCGTGCTCACCAAGACCATCGGGTCGGTGGACCGGGGCCGGGAGAAGCTGCTCGGCCGCGGCCCGGGGCTCGACGAGCAGGGCTATCCGGACGAGGATGCGCCCGAGCGCAGCCACGACCCCGAGACGCAGCGGCAGCAGGCGGACGCGTACGTCGACACCAAGCTGGCGACCTTCGAGGCGGTGCTCTCCAAGACCCTGGAGGCCGTCGGCCGCGGCCGCCAGAAGCTGCTGGGCCGGGTGCCCACCGACGACCTCGGCGCGCACGTGGCCGCCCAGGACGCGGCGGGCGCGCAGCAGTCCCGCTCGGCGAGCGACGCCGACTTCCTCGCGGGCCTGGCCGAGCCCCAGCCGGTGCACGCGCCGATCCCGGCGCAGCCCGAGCCGGTGTACGACACGTACGGCTACCAGCAGCAGCCCGGGCACCAGGACGGCTACGCCTACCAGGGTCACCAGGACCCCTACGCCGGTACGGGCGCGGGCTCCGCCGCGGCGCCGTACGCCGGGCACTACGAAGCGCAGCAGCCCGATCCGTACGCCGCGTACCAGCAGCAGCCCGACCCGTATGCCGCGTACCAGGCGCCCCAGGCGCAGCAGCCCTCGCTCGACGAGACCAGTTTCTTCGACACGAGCATGATCAACCTGGATCAGCTGCGCCAGTACGAGCAGGGCCGCTAGGTCCGGATTGGGCGCAGAGCGCCGTGCCGGGTATCCTGGCTGTTCGGTCGCGCGTATGCACCGCGATCCATGCTGCCCACGTGCGGGCGGAACCTTTGATCTTCAGCGATCTGTGAAAGCAGGAACGGCCCTGAATACCCGCCTCGACCACCGCAACCCCCTCGTGTTCGACACGCACGAGCTGGGTCGGCGTCCTGGTGCCATGCAGCGGCTGTCCCGTGAGATCGCGGCACCGGGGGACCTCGGTCTCGCCGGGGTCATCGGAGTGCCGGAAGGCGCCCCGATGAAGCTCAAGCTCCGCCTCGAGTCGGTCATGGAAGGGGTGCTTGTCACAGGCACCGCCCGTGCATCGGCGACCGGGGAGTGCGTAAGGTGTCTGGAGTCCGTCGAGCGCGAGCTCAAGGCGGACTTCCAGGAGATGTTCTCGTACCCTGACGCCGACGACCGGACCCGCTCCAAGGCGGAGCCGGCCGACGACGCCGAGGACGACGAGGACACGCTCTTCCTCGAGGACGGCTTGTTCGACCTCGAACCCGTGCTGCGCGACGTGGTGGTGCTCGCACTGCCGCTGCAGCCGGTGTGCCGGGAGGACTGTCTCGGACTGTGCCCCGACTGCGGGCTCAGCCTGAACGATGACCCGGACCACCACCATGACGCCGTCGACATCCGTTGGGCGGCATTGCAGGGACTCGTCGTGACCGATCAGGACGACGAGAAGGACAACATGAGCGGCACTGCCTCTGACGGAGTTCAGGGCGCCGCCGAGAAGCAGGAGAAGTAGCCGTGGCTGTTCCGAAGCGGAAGATGTCGCGCAGCAACACGCGCCACCGCCGGTCGCAGTGGAAGGCTGCGGTCCCCACCCTGGTTTCGTGCGAGCGTTGCCAGGAGCCGAAGCTCCAGCACATTGCGTGCCCGAGCTGCGGCACCTACAACAAGCGCCAGGTCCTCGAGGTCTGAGCGGCTGGTGAGAGGCGCAATGTCTGAGCTGTCCAACGCTGAGAAGCAGGCAGACAGTAGCAACGCGGCCTCGTCCCACAAGCTTCTGGAAGGGCGGCTCGGGTATCGACTCGAGTCCGCCCTTCTGGTGCGTGCACTGACCCACCGCTCGTACGCGTACGAGAACGGCGGTCTGCCCACCAACGAGCGGCTGGAGTTCCTCGGGGACTCCGTGCTCGGCCTGGTGGTCACGGACACGCTGTACACGACCCACCCGGATCTCCCCGAAGGCCAGCTGGCCAAACTTCGGGCCGCGGTGGTCAACTCGCGTGCACTGGCGGAGGTCGGGCGTGGCCTCGAACTCGGCTCCTTCATCCGGCTCGGCCGGGGCGAAGAGGGCACGGGCGGCCGGGACAAGGCCTCCATCCTCGCCGACACCCTTGAAGCGGTGATCGGCGCGGTCTACCTCGACCAGGGCCTCGACGCGGCCTCGGAGCTGGTTCACCGGCTCTTCGACCCGCTCATCGAGAAGTCCTCGAACCTCGGAGCCGGCCTGGACTGGAAGACCAGTCTCCAGGAGCTCACGGCGGCCGAAGGTCTTGGCGTACCGGAATACCTGGTCACGGAGACCGGCCCGGACCACGAGAAGACCTTCACCGCTGCTGCCCGCGTCGGTGGTGTCTCGTACGGCACCGGCACCGGCCGCAGCAAGAAGGAAGCGGAACAGCAGGCGGCGGAATCCGCCTGGCGCGGTATCCGTACCGCGGCGGACGAGCGGAACGCGGCCGCGGCCGTGGCCGCCGCGGACGCCGAAGCCGGTGCTCCGGCCGAGGAGGGCGGGACGCCGACGTCCGCCGACCCGGCGCCGAGCGCCTGACCCTTCCTTCGGGGTTTCCCCCGCCCCCGTCACCTGCCCCGGCAGGCGGCGGGGGCGGTCCCGTTTCCGGAGCCCCGCGGCGGGGCCGGTAGGCTCGGCGGCAGCGCCAGGAACCGCACCGCCACCGAGGAGAGACCGTGCCCGAGCTGCCCGAGGTCGAAGTCGTGCGGCGGGGTCTCGAGCGCTGGGTGGCCGGGCGGACCGTCGAGGCCGTCGAGGTCCTGCACCCGCGGGCCGTACGGCGCCACCCGGGAGGCGGGGCGGACTTCGCGGCGCGCCTGCGCGGGGAGACCATCGGGGTGCCGCAGCGGCGCGGGAAGTACCTGTGGCTGCCCCTGGCCGGGCGGGACCTGTCGGTCCTGGGGCACCTGGGGATGAGCGGACAGCTGCTCGTGCAGCCCGTGGACGCTCCCGACGAGAAGCACCTGCGGATCCGGGTGCGGTTCACCGACTCCGGCGGCGGCGCCGTCGGCCGCTCCGCCGCGGGCGGCGCCGGAACCGAGCTGCGCTTCGTCGACCAGCGGACCTTCGGCGGGCTCTCGCTGCACGAGGTCGCCGCCGACAGCACGGACGGGCTGCCCGACGTCATCGCCCACATCGCGCGCGACCCCCTGGACCCGCTGTTCGACGAGGGCGCCTACCACCTGGCGCTGCGCGGCCGGCGGACCACCGTCAAGCGGGCCCTGCTGGACCAGTCGCTGATCAGCGGGGTCGGCAACATCTACGCGGACGAGGCGCTGTGGCGCGCCAAGCTGCACTACGAGCGCCTCACGGCCACCCTCACGCGCCCCCGGAGCACGGAACTCCTGGGCCACGTCCGGGACGTCATGAACGAGGCCCTCGCGGTCGGCGGCACCAGCTTCGACAGCCTCTACGTCAACGTGAACGGCGAGTCGGGCTACTTCGACCGCTCGCTCGACGCCTACGGGCGCGAGGACGAGCCCTGCCGGCGCTGCGGCACCCCGATGCGCCGCCGGCCGTGGATGAACAGGTCGAGCTACTTCTGCCCGCGCTGTCAGAGGGTGCCGCGCGTCCCGTCGTAGGACCGCCGGGCCACCAGTACCTCCGGCATGCTCCCCTCCAGGAAGTGGATGAGGGAGAGCAGGCGGTCCGCCACATCCACGCCGAGCGGCGTCAGTTCGTAGTCGACGCGCGACGGGTTCGTCGGCTGCGCCTCGCGGTGGACGATGCCGTCGCGCTCGAGCGCGTGCAGGGTCTGGGAGAGCATCTTCTCGCTCACGCCGTCCACCCGGCGCCGCAGCTCGTTGAAGCGGCACGGCCCTTCGCGCAGCGCGCCCACGGTGAGGCTGCCCCAGCGGCCTGTGACGTGCTCCAGGGTTTCCCGGGACGGGCACGCGCGCGCGAAGACGTCGAACGGAAGTTCGGGATCGGCGGCCTCGGCGCAGACGGATGGTGTGTCCATGTGTAGAGCGTACCTCCGCACAGCGCTAACCCACAGGTTGCGCTTCCGAAAAGTTAGTGCTTCTCTTTCTCTCGTCGCAGTCTTCCCCCGCCGCGCCGTATCCATCGACCGCGGGGACGTCCCGAGGAGAGATCGTCTTGTCCGGTACCACGCACACCCCCGTCGTCTCGATCGCCTACCACTCCGGATACGGCCACACCGCCGTCATCGCCGAGGCGGTCCGCAACGGCGCCGCCGAGGCGGGCGCGACCGTCCACTTCATCAAGGTCGACGAGATCGACGACGCGCAGTGGGAACTGCTCGACGCCTCCGACGCGATCGTGTTCGGCTCCCCGACCTACATGGGCACCGCTTCCGGCGCCTTCCACGTCTTCGCCGAGGCCACGTCCAAGCGCTGGTTCGGCGACGCGTGGCAGGACAAGGTGGCGGCCGGTTTCACCAACTCGGCCTCCAAGAGCGGTGACAAGCTGCACACCCTGCAGTTCTTCCAGATCCTGGCCGCGCAGCACGGCATGAGCTGGGTCAACCTGGGCCTGAAGCCGGGCTGGAACGCGAGCACCGCCTCGGAGAACGACCTCAACCGCCTCGGCGTCTTCGCCGGCGCCGCGGCGCAGACCAACTCCGACGAGGGGGCGGACGCGGTCCACAAGGCCGACATCGCGACCGCCGAGCACCTGGGCCGCCGCGTCGCGGAGCACACCCGCGTCGTCGTCGCGGGCCGCGCGGCGCTGGCCGCGGTCTGAGCCGGCCGGGGACCCGCGGGGGCTGCGGCCCCCAGGGTCCGACGGGCCCCGGGGTCTGACCGGCGGGCGGTACGCCTAGAAGCCGAAGTCCTGGGTCCACCAGGGGCCGCCGGCGGCGAAGTGGGCGCCGACGCCCAGGGTGCGGAACTCGCAGTTGAGGATGTTCGCCTTGTGGTCCGGGCTGTCCATCCAGGCCTTCATCACGGCCTCGGCGTCGCCCTGACCGCGGGCGATGTTCTCACCGGCCAGGCCCGGGAGCCCGGCCTTGGCGGCGCGTTCCCACGGGCTGTTGCCGTCGGGGTCGGTGTGGCCGAAGAAGCCGCGGGCGGCCATGTCCTTGCTGAACGCGCGCGCCAGGCCCGCGAGCGGCGGGTTCGCCCGGACGGGACCGCACCCGGCCTGCGCGCGCGCCTGGTTCACGAGGGTGACCACGGCGGCCTCCTCGGCGGAGTGCCCGTCGAGGGGCGGCCGGGTGGCCGGCGCCTCGGTGGACGGCTTCGGCGGCACGGGGGCGGGCTTCGCCGGGGCCTTGGCCGACGGCGCGGCGGGCGGCGAGGTGGCCGGCGCGGCCGGGGCCGACGTGGAGGCGGAGGCCGAAGGTGAGGCGGAGGCCGACGCGGACGGGCTCGGCGAGGCGGACGGATCGGCCGGCCGGCTCGTCGAGGGGGAGCCGGTGGGGACCCGGCCGGACAGGTTGGCGAGGCCGCCCTGCTGGTCCACCGAGCTGCCGCCGGGGGTCGGCGAGGCCTGCGCGCGGGTCTCCGGCGAACCGTCGGACCCCGAATCGGAGACCCCCACATAGGGGAAGGATCCGCCGACCGGCACCATGCCCGTCGTGACGGCCGCCGTACCGAGCGCCACGGCCACCGAAACGCCCAGCAGGCCGGTGCGCAGGGCGGTGCCGCGCTTGCCGCCGCGGCGCGGTGCGGCGTGGAGTCCGTGGCGTCCCATCGGCGTCGTGCCTTCCTTACCAGACCAAGATCGTCCTTTACTCACCCAAACGGGTGAGCTCATTGGTGCGCGACTGTACGCCATGGGACAAGGGGGCGATGTGCCCCGAAAGTGTTTGCCCGGTTAGCGTTCACGCATGAATGAAGATGTCCGCCTGATCGCCTGGGTGCGCGGCCGTGTGCAGGGAGTGGGCTTCCGCTGGTTCACCAGGGAGAACGCTCTGGAGATCGGCGGGGTCGTCGGCTTCGCGCTCAATCTCGACGACGGGCGAGTGCAGGTGGTGGCGGAAGGTCAACGTGAGAATTGCCACCGGCTGCTCGACTGGCTGCGCTCGGGCGACACGCCCGGCCGGGTGGACGGGGTGACAGAGATCTGGGGCACACCGCGCGGTGGCTACGAGGGCTTCGCCATCCGCTGACGGTTCGGCTGATCATGTACTGATCACACTCTGAGCCCGTCCGCACACGCTCGGATCTGCGCATTCTCCGCCGACACGTTGCCGAGGCGGACGATCCGTGGAAGGCTCGGAGATGAGGATGATCTCCACGCCCCTTGCGGGGCCCGGGCTGCCCGCCGATACGGGGCGTGATCGTGTTGACCGTCAAACTTTTTGGTGAGACGCTGGAAGCCCCGCGCACCTGAGCTGTTTGGCAGTGTTGGCAGTAGTAAGCGCAGTGACTGACAGTCGCTGTCGGACATCCGCGGGTGCGATTCCCTCACGACCCACACCGCTTCGGTCGGTCACTCAGTGTGGAGGACCATCCATCATGGCAAAGGCGCTTCTCGGTTACGTCGGCGGTTCCGACCCGCGACTCCTCGCCGAGATGCGACGGCTTCAGCAGCGCGTCCAGGACCTCGAGTCCGAGCTCGTACGGATTCAGTCCGAAAATGACGCGCTGAACGCGGCCGCCGCTCAGCACGACGGAGACTCGCTGCTCGACAGCATCGAGATCGACGTACCCCAGGCGGAGCCTGCGCTCACCTGATCCGCGCTCACATCGTCGCTCGACACCAGCCCCGCATGATCTGCAAGGGACGCTCCGGCGTCCCTTCTTTCTTTGGACGCCGCGCCCCACGGCCTTTGGGCCGGGCGGGGGGCCGGTTCCTTTAACGTCGGTGGTGCCCCGCACCTTCATGGGTGAAACCGAACGCGAAAGGTAGAGTCCGGCGGCGTGCACCTCAAGTCCCTGACCCTGCGCGGCTTCAAATCCTTTGCTTCCGCGACCACCCTGCGCTTCGAACCCGGCATCACGTGTGTCGTGGGTCCGAACGGCTCCGGCAAGTCCAACGTCGTGGACGCGCTGTCCTGGGTCATGGGCGAACAAGGGGCCAAATCCCTGCGCGGCGGGAAGATGGAAGACGTCATCTTCGCCGGGACCACGGGGCGTCCCCCGCTCGGCCGGGCCGAGGTCTCGCTGACGATCGACAACTCCGACGGCGCGCTGCCCATCGACTACGCCGAAGTCACCATCACCCGCATCATGTTCCGCGGCGGCAGCAGCGAGTACCAGATCAACGGTGACACCTGCCGCCTGCTCGACATCCAGGAACTGCTCTCCGACTCCGGCATCGGCCGCGAGATGCACGTCATCGTCGGACAGGGCCAGCTCGACTCCGTCCTGCACGCCGACCCCATGGGACGCCGCGCCTTCATCGAGGAGGCCGCCGGCGTACTGAAGCACCGCAAGCGCAAGGAGAAGGCGCTGCGGAAGCTGGACGCGATGCAGGCCAACCTCGCCCGCGTACAGGACCTCAACGACGAACTGCGCCGCCAGCTGAAGCCCCTCGGCCGGCAGGCGGCGGTGGCCCGGCGGGCGGCCGTCATCCAGGCGGACCTGCGCGACGCGCGGCTCCGGCTCCTCGCCGACGACCTGGTCACGCTGCGGCGCGCGCTCGACGCGGAGATCGCGGACGAGGCGGCGCTGAAGGAACGCAAGGAGGCCGCAGAGGCCCGGCTCGCGGAGGCGCTGCGGCGCGAGGCGGAGCTGGAGGAGGCGGTACGGGAGCTCACGCCGCGGCTCCAGCGGGCGCAGCAGACCTGGTACGAGCTCTCGCAGCTCGCCGAGCGGGTCCGCGGGACCGCGTCGCTCGCGCAGGCGCGGGTCAAGAGCGCGACGGCCCCGGTGGAGGAGGAGCGGCGGGGCCGCGACCCCGAAGACATGGAGAAGGAGGCCGCGCGGATCCGCGAGCAGGAGGCGGAACTGACGGCCGCTCTCGAGGCCGCCTCCCACGCGCTGGAGGACACGGCGGCGCACCGGGCGGAGCTGGAGCGGGAGCTGGCCGAGGAGGAACGTCGGCTGCGGGACGCGGCGCGGGCCATCGCGGACCGGCGCGAGGCGCTGGCGCGGCTGACGGGCCGGCTCGGCGCCGCCCGCTCTCGGGCCGGCGCCGCCCAGGCCGAGATCGACCGGCTCGTCGCGGCGCGTGACGAGGCCGAGCTCCGGGCGGTGGCCGCGCAGGAGGAGTACGAGGTCCTGGAGGAGGAGGTCGGCGGCCTCGACGACACGTCGGCGCAGGACGAGTACGAGGCCGCGCGAGCCGCGCTGGCCGAGGCGGAGGCCGCGCTGGCGGCGGCCCGGGACGCGGTGACGGCGGCCGAGCGCTCGCGGGCGGCGGTGTCGGCGCGGCGGGACGCACTCGCGCTGGGCCTGCGGCGCAAGGACGGTACGGGGGCGCTGCTCGCGGCGCGGGAGCGGCTGGCCGGGCTGCTCGGACCGGCGGCGGAGCGGCTCTCGGTCACCCCGGGGTACGAGGTCGCGGTGGCCGCCGCGCTGGGCTCGGCGGCGGACGCGCTGGCGGTGTCGTCCCCGGCCTCCGCGGCCGAGGCGATCCGCCACCTCCGCACGGCGGACGCCGGCCGCGCGACCCTCCTGATCACTCCGCCCGGCGTTCTCCTCGCCCGGGCCCAGGCCGCCGGCCCGGGGGCGCTGCCGGGGCAGGGTTCCGGCCCCGCGGCGGCTGCGGAGGTGTCCGGGCGGGCTGTGGCCCAGGCCGGGGGAGTGTTCCCCCACCCCGCCCCTTCGCCGGACCGGGGTCTGCCCGGGCCCGTGCCGCACACGACCGAGCCGTCGGCCGGAGCCCCGGCTCGGCCGGAAAGCGCGGACGCGCGGGATCCGGGGCGGGGCCCCGGCACCGGCGCCGTGGGCGAAGCCGCCGCCGGCGCGGTCCTGACCGGTGTGGCCGGCGGTGTGGCCGTGTCGCAGCTGGTGGGCGGGGACGCCGCGGCGTTGCGGGCCGTGGGATGGGTGTTGCGGGACCACTTCGTGGTCGGGACGCTCGAGGAGGCCGAGGCCCTCGTCGCGGAGCGGCCCGACGCGGTGGCGGTGACCGTCGAGGGCGACGTACTCGGGGCCCACCTCGCGCACGGAGGCTCCGCAGGGGCGCCCAGTCTGATCGAGGTGCAGGCGGCGGTCGACGAGGCGGCCGGCGAGCTGGCCCGGCTCGACGGGCGGTGCGCGGAGCTGGCCGCGGCGCAGGAGGCCGCCCAGGCGCGGCGGCAGGACGCGGCGGCCCTGGTCGAGGAGCTCGCCGAGCGAGGCCGGGCCGGGGAGCGCGCCCGGGCCGGGGTCGCACAGCAGCTCGGCCGCCTCGCCGGCCAGGCGAAGGGCGCCGCGGGCGAGGCCGAGCGCTGCGCCACCGCGGCGGCCAAGGCCCAGGACGCCCTGGAGCAGGCACTGCTGGACGTGGAGGAGTGCGCCGAGCAGCTCGCGACGGCCGAGGAGATGCCCGCCGAGGAGGAGCCGGACAGCTCCCGGCGCGACCGGCTGGCGGCCGACGGGGCCAACGCCCGGCAGACCGAGATGGAGGCCCGGCTCCAGCTCAGGACCCACGAGGAGCGGGTCAGGGGACTGGCCGGAAGAGCCGATTCGCTCGACCGGGCGGCCCGCGCCGAACGGGAGGCCCGCGCCCGCGCCGAGCGCCGCCGGGCCCGCCTGCGGCACGAGGCGGAGGTCGCCCGGGCCGTCGCGGACGGCGCCCGTCAGCTGCTCGCGCACGTCGAGGTCTCGCTGGGCCGCGCCGACGGGGAACGGGCCGGGGCCGAGCACGCCAGGGGCCTGCGGGAGCGGGAGCTCGCCGAGGCCAGGAACAGCGGCCGGGACCTGAAGGGCGAACTCGACAAGCTCACCGACTCGGTGCACCGCGGCGAGGTGCTCGGTGCCGAGAAGCGGCTGCGCATCGAGGCCGTGGAGGCCAAGGCCCTGGAGGAGTTCGGCATGGAGGCGGCCGGACTGGTCGCCGAGTACGGCCCCGACCAGCCCGTTCCGCCGTCGCCGCCCGCCGAGGGCGAGACGTTGCCCGAGGACCCCGAGCACCCCCGGAACCTTCCCGGCCGCTTCGTCCGCGACCGGCAGGAGAAGCGGCTGAGGGCGGCCGAGCGCGCATACCAGCAGCTCGGCAAGGTCAACCCGCTGGCGCTGGAGGAGTTCGCGGCGCTGGAGGAGCGCCACCAGTTCCTCAGCGAGCAGCTGGAGGACCTGCGCAAGACCCGCGCCGACCTCCTTCAAGTGGTGAAGGAGGTCGACGAGCGCGTCGAGCAGGTCTTCACCGAGGCCTACCGGGACACGGCCCGGCAGTTCGAAGGGGTCTTCTCGAGGCTGTTCCCGGGCGGCGAGGGCCGGCTGATCCTCACCGACCCCGACAACATGCTGACCACCGGCGTCGACGTCGAGGCCCGCCCGCCGGGCAAGAAGGTCAAGCGGCTGTCGCTGCTCTCGGGCGGCGAGCGCTCGCTGACCGCCGTGGCCCTGCTGGTGTCCATCTTCAAGGCGCGGCCCAGCCCGTTCTACGTGATGGACGAGGTCGAGGCGGCGCTCGACGACACCAACCTGCAGCGGCTGATCCGGATCATGGAGGAGCTCCAGGAGAGCTCCCAGCTGATCGTCATCACCCATCAGAAGCGGACGATGGAGGTCGCCGACGCCCTCTACGGCGTCTCGATGCAGGGCGACGGGGTCTCCAAGGTGATCAGTCAGCGGCTGCGCTGACCTCCTTTGCAGCACGTTCAGTTCACAAAGTGAACACTGAATGGGCCCCCCACCCGCCATCCATCCCCGCATGATGCATTCTTCACAGCTATTGACTTCAGAAAGTGAAGTCATAAGCTCTGCTGTGCCGTGTCCACGTTCAGGTGGTGGTGAGCCGCATGCTGTGCGCCACTAGAGGAACACGCGCATAGACACACACCCCCCACCGCCCGCCGTCGACGCCGGGCCCAGGAGCGCACCTTGACCAGCACAGCGAACGCCCCCGCAGGCGGTGGCCGCGCGGCGCAGCCCGACCATCTCGGGCACGTCATCTTCATCACGGCGGCCGCGGCCATGGGCGGCTTCCTCTTCGGCTACGACAGCTCCGTCATCAACGGCGCCGTCGAGGCGATCCGCGACCGCTTCGACGTCGGCTCCGGCACCCTCGCCCAGGTGATCGCCGCCGCGCTGATCGGCTGCGCCCTCGGCGCCGCCACCGCCGGCCGCATCGCCGACCGGATCGGCCGCATCCGCTGCATGCAGATCGCCGCCGTCCTGTTCACCGCCAGCGCCATCGGCTCGGCCTTGCCCTTCGCCCTGTGGGACCTCGCGCTCTGGCGGGTCGTCGGCGGCTTCGCCATCGGCATGGCCTCGGTCATCGGCCCGGCCTACATCGCCGAGGTCTCCCCGCCCGCCTACCGGGGCCGCCTGGCCTCCTTCCAGCAGGCCGCCATCGTCATCGGCATCGCCATCTCCCAGCTCGTCAACTGGGGCATCCTGAACCTCGCCGACGGCGACCAGCGCGGGAAGATCGGCGGCCTGGAGGCCTGGCAGTGGATGCTCGGCGTGATGGTCGTCCCGGCCGTCCTCTACGGCCTGCTGTCCTTCGCCATCCCCGAATCGCCGCGCTTCCTGGTCTCGGTCGGCCGCATGGAGAAGGCCAAGACGGTGCTGCGCGAGGTCGAGGGGTCGGGCATCGACGCCGACGCCCGGGTCCGCGAGATCGGCAGCGCCATCCATTCGGAGCAGAAGTCGACGTTCAAGGACCTGCTCGGCGGCCGGTTCGGCTTCCTGCCGATCGTCTGGATCGGCATCGGCCTCTCCGTCTTCCAGCAGCTCGTCGGCATCAACGTGATCTTCTACTACAGCTCCTCGCTGTGGCAGTCGGTCGGCATCGACCCCAGCGCCTCGTTCCTCTACTCCTTCGAGACCTCGGTCGTGAACATCATCGGTACGGTGATCGCGATGGTCTTCGTGGACCGGATCGGCCGCAAGCCGCTGGCCCTCATCGGCTCCGCCGGCATGGCCGTCTCCCTCGCGGTCGCCGCCTGGGCCTTCTCCTACAAGTCCGGCGCCGGCGGCGACATCGCCCTGCCGCACGGGCAGGGCATCGCGGCCCTGATCGCCGCCAACTGCTTCGTGCTCTTCTTCGCCCTGTCCTGGGGCGTGGTGGTCTGGGTGCTCCTCGGCGAGATGTTCCCGGGCCGTATCCGCGCCGCCGCCCTCGGCGTCGCCGCGGCCGCCCAGTGGATCGCCAACTGGGTCATCACCGTGTCGTTCCCGACCCTGTCGGACTGGAACCTGTCCGGCGCCTACATGATCTACACGTTCTTCGCCCTGCTCTCGATCCCGTTCATCCTCAAGTGGGTGCCGGAGACCAAGGGCAAGGCGCTGGAGGAGATGGGGTGACCATCCCCGCCACCACCCCTTCTCCTCGATACTGCCCCGGCTCAGTCCTTGAGCCGGGGCAGTACCTGTTCGCACAGCAGGTGCAGGCTGCGCCAGCCCTCGTCCAGCGGCATCCCGCCGCACAGCGGGTGCAGCACCAGGTTCCCCGCCTCGCCCGCGCCCCGGGCGTAGGCGACGGCCTGGTCCGGGGTGAGGATCCGGTACACGCCCTCCTCGCGCAGCTCGGCCACCGAGCGCGCTGCCGACCGTACGGCGCTGCGGATGTCCTTGGACTGCCAGGACGCGTACATGCCCGCCTCGTGCAGGAAGCGCTCGCCGTGCTCGGCCCAGGCCCGGTCGGGGTCCTCCGCGATGTGCAGCAGCGGGGTCTCGGCCGCGGGCATCATGCAGAAGCCCTCCGTGCCGTACTCGGCGAGCCGCTCCCGGTAGTACGCCTCCAGCTCCGGCATGTGCGCGCTCGGGAAGAAGGGCAGGCCCAGCCGGGCCGCGCGCCGGGCCGCCGCCTGTGAACTCCCGCCGACCAGGAGCATCGGGTGCGGCTGGGTGAAGGGCCGCGGGGTCACCCGTACGGTGCGGCCGCGGAACTCGAAGGGCTCGCCGGTCCACGCCTTCAGCAGGGTCTCCAGCAGCTCGTCCTGGAGCCGGCCGCGCCGCCCCCACTCCACACCGTGCTGCTCGTACTCCTCCGGCCGGTAGCCGATGCCCGCGACCGTCACCAGGCGGCCGCCGCTCAGCAGGTCCAGTACGGCGATGTCCTCGGCCACCTTCAGCGGGTCGTACAGCGGGCCGATGATCGCCGAGACGGTGACCGCGATCCGGCGGGTGGCGCCGAAGACCGCGCCCGCGAAGGCGAACGGCGAGGGCAGCCAGTTGTTGGCGGCGCCGTGGTGCTCCTCGGTCTGGATGGTGTCGATGCCGCGGTCGTCCGCGTACCGGGCCATCTCCAGCGCCGCCTTGTAGCGGGCGGAGAGGGACTCGGGGGTGCCGTTGGGATCGACGAGATTGAACCGGGCCACGGTGATGGGCATGGAGAAGTCCCCCTTCGCCGGATGTGGGTGGGCGGGCGAAGGGGGACGTTAGCTGACGCAGCGTCAGTTGGACAGGGATCCGGCGAGTTCGGGTTCCTCGGCCGGAGCGGCCGGGTCCGGGGCCGCGGTACGCGGCAGTACGGCGTACAGCACGCCCGAGGTGAGGATGCCGGCCACCCAGCCCAGGCCGTTCTCCCCGATCCAGGTGCCGGCGAGCGGTCCGCTGAACCAGTCCACCTTGGTGAACAGCAGGCCCACGACCAGGGCGATGGCCCACGCGGTCATCGCCTGCCAGGCGAAACCGCCCCTGTACCAGTAGGCGCTGGTCCGCGTGGTGTCCAGCAGCGCGGCGCCGTCGTAGGAGGTGCGGCGCAGCATGTCCACGCCGAAGACGCCGATCCAGGCGGAGAAGGCCACGGCCAGCAGGGTCAGGAAGGAGATGAAGGAGCCGAAGAAGCTGGTCGCGACCACCATCAGCAGGAAGCCGAAGACCAGGCTGATGACGGCGTTGACGCTGACGGCCCAGGCGCGCGGGACCTTGATGCCGAGGGTCTGCGCGGTGAAACCGGCCGAGTACATGGACATCGAGTTGATCAGCAGCATGCCGACCAGCGCGATGAGCAGGTACGGGACCGCGATCCAGGTCGGCAGCAGCTCGCCGATGAAGGAGACCGGGTCCTGGGCGCTGGCCAGGTCCGGGGTCCCGACGGCCATGACCGCGCCCATCAGGACCATGGGCAGCACGACCACGCCGGCGCCGCCGATCGTCGCGCCGACCATGCCCTTGGAGGAGGCGGTACGGGGCAGGTAGCGCGTGAAGTCGGGGCCCGACGGCACCCAGCTGATGCCGCCGGCTGCGATGGTGCCGATGCCCGCGATCATCATCGCGGTGGAGCCGGCCGGCTTGCCGAAGACGGCGGACCAGTCGGTGGTGGCCACCAGGTACCCGAGGACCAGCACGCTGAACGCGCCGAAGAGGTACGTGGACCACTTGGAGCAGACGCGCAGCGCGTTGATGCCGAGGCCCGAGACGACGAACGTGCAGCCCACGAAGAACAGCAGGGTGACGACGATCAGCGGGGTGTTGCTCTTGATGCCGAAGAGCAGGTCGAGCACGGTCAGCACGGCGTAGGCGCCGCTGACCGCGTTGATGGTCTCCCAGCCCCACCGGGCCACCCAGATGAGGGCGCCGGGGAAGAGGTTGCCGCGCTGGCCGAACACGGCCCGCGAGAGCGCCATGCCCGGGGCGCCGCCCCGCTTCCCGGCGATCGAGATCAGGCCCACGATCCCGTACGAGACGACCGGTGCGGCGACCGCGACGATCAGCACCTGCCAGATGTTGAGCTTGTTGAAGATCACCAGTCCGGCGCCCATGGTCAGCAGCAGCACGCTGATGTTGGCGGCGACCCAGGTGGGGACGAGCTCGCGGACCCGGCCGCCGCGCTCGCTGTCCGGAACCGGTTCCAGGCCGCGGGTCTCTATCGCGGTCTCTTCGGCAGGCATGCGGTACTCCGTGGGGGAGGGAGTGGAGGGGAGTCGCTCATCATCGTAGATTTGCTGCTAAAACCACAAATAGAGGCTTACGGCCCGGTGGGAACGCCCAAGGTCCGGGTTCCGGGGCGGCTGTGGCAGATACTGGGTGGGTTATGGAAATCCTCATCCTTGCTGTAGTCATCGCCCTGGTCGCGGTCGGCGCGATCAGCGGGCTCGTGGTCAGCAGCCGCAAGAAGAAGCAGCTGCCGCCCACGGCGCCGTCGAGCACGCCGACCATCACTGCCCCGCCCGCCGAACCCCAGGTGGGGGAGGACGCCGCACCGACGGCCGAAGAGCCGCGCCGCACCATCGAGGAGGTCGTCCTCCCCGACGCGGAGGCCGCCCTCGAGACGCCGGCCGCCGTCGAGGACCCGGTCGTCGAGGCCCCGCCCGCGCCCGCGATCGAGGTGCCCGAGCCCACCGCAGGCCGCCTGGTCCGGCTGCGCGCCCGCCTCGCCCGGTCGCAGAACTCCCTCGGCAAGGGGCTGCTCACGCTGCTCTCCCGGGAGCACCTCGACGAGGACACCTGGGAGGAGATCGAGGAGACCCTGCTGGTCGCCGACGTCGGTGTCGTCCCGACCCAGGAGCTGGTCGACCGGCTCCGCGAGCGGGTCAAGGTGCTCGGCACCCGCACCCCGGCGGACCTGCGCGCCCTGCTGAAGGAGGAGCTGCTGACGCTGGTCGGCACCGACTTCGACCGCGCCGTGAAGACGGAGAGCGGCGAGGACACCCCCGGCGTGATCATGGTCGTCGGCGTGAACGGCACCGGCAAGACGACCACCACCGGCAAGCTGGCGCGCGTGCTCGTCGCCGACGGCCGCAGCGTGGTGCTCGGCGCGGCCGACACCTTCCGTGCCGCGGCCGCCGACCAGCTCCAGACCTGGGGCGACCGGGTGGGCGCCCGTACGGTGCGCGGCCCCGAGGGCGGCGACCCCGCGTCGATCGCCTACGACGCCGTCAAGGAGGGCATCGCGGAGGGCGCCGACGTGGTGCTCATCGACACCGCGGGCCGCCTGCACACCAAGACCGACCTGATGGACGAGCTCGGCAAGGTCAAGCGCGTCGTGGAGAAGCACGGTCCGCTCGACGAGATCCTGCTGGTCCTGGACGCCACCACCGGCCAGAACGGCCTGACCCAGGCCCGCGTCTTCGCCGAGGTCGTGGACATCACCGGCATCGTGCTGACCAAGCTCGACGGCACCGCCAAGGGCGGCATCGTCGTCGCCGTCCAGCGCGAGCTCGGCGTCCCCGTCAAGCTCGTCGGCCTCGGCGAGGGCCCGGACGACCTGGCGCCCTTCGAGCCGGAGGCGTTCGTCGACGCCCTGATCGGCGACTGAGGGCCCTGCCTCCTCCCCCCACGTGCGGGTGCCCCCGCGTTCCGGCCGGAACGCGGGGGCACCCGCATGTGGGGGGAGGACTACCGGCGGAAGCGGTGGCAGATGTACGCGAGGGTGCCGAGCAGCAGCCGGGCCTGCGGCGGGCCCCCGGCCGAGTCGAGCGCGGGCGGGCGCAGCCAGCCGGCCTGGCCGAGCCCCGCCCGGTCGGAGGGCGGGGCCGTCAGGTAGCAGCCGTGGCCCAGGGCCCGCAGGTCCAGATCGGCGTCGTCCCAACCCATCCGGTACAGCAGCTGCGGCAGTTCGGCCGCGGCGCCCGGGGCCACGAAGAACTGCGCCCTGCCGTCCGGGGTCTCGATGACCGGGCCGAGCGGCAGGCCCATCCGCTCCAGCCGGACCAGCGCGCGCCGGCCGGCCTCCGCGGAGACCTCGATGACGTCGAAGCTGCGGCCCACGGGGAGCAGTACCGCCGCACCCGGGTACTCGCCCCAGGCCTCGGTGACCTCGTCCAGGGTGGCCCCGGCCTTGACCGTGGGGGCGAAGTCGAGCGGATGCGCTCCGGGGGCGGCGCAGTGCGCGTCCCCGCAGGAGCAGTCGCGTGCGGGGGCCGCGGCGCGGGCGCCGGGGACCACGTCCCACCCCCACAGCCCGGTGTACTCCGCCACCGCCGTGCACTCCGAGGTCCGGCCGCGGCGCCGGGCACCGGAGCGGAACTCCCTGGTGCCACGGCTGCCGCCGATCGTGAAGCCCATGCCCATGCCCCCTCCAACGGGTCGGACGCTCCAGTGGTTACGGCATCGGCGGGACCGGCGCACTCCTCGCCGCGTGCGCCCCGAGCGCACTCCTGTCCACCGATCCCTTTTCACCTTGGTGTCAAGTGAATCGCGCCTGGCCGGTGGCGAGTTCATTCGAAGGGGTGGCGAATGGTGGCGTTTCTGGAATCGACCTCGCCGCAGGGGTGATCGTAGGATTACTTTCGGTACACGAACCCCGAAGGCAAACCCATCCGTGGGTATGCCGGAGGCAATGCGTGAAGGACTCGTGAAGGTCCGTGGCGACGGTTGCCGTTCCCGTCAGGGTTCGTGTGGAAGAGGCTGAGCGGATGGGGGCGTTCCAGTGAGCGGCAACGGCGCAAGCGGAACGGGCGAGGAGTCCGGGGAGTCCGCCGACCGCAACGTCCAGCTGACGTCGTGGTTCGTGCGCAGCGGCTGGTCGAAGGGCGAACTCGCCCGCCAGGTCAACCGCCGGGCCCGCCAGATGGGCGCGCACCACATCAGCACGGACACCTCCCGGGTACGCCGCTGGCTCGACGGCGAACAGCCCCGCGAGCCCGTTCCGCGGATCCTCTCCGAGCTCTTCTCCGAGCGTTTCGGCTCCGTCGTCGCCATCGAGCAGCTCGGCCTGCGCACCGCCCACCAGACCCCCTCCGTCTCCGGAGTCGACCTGCCCTGGGCCGGCCCGCAGACCGTCGAGCTGCTCGGCGAGTTCTCCCGCAGCGACCTGATGCTGGCCCGCCGCGGCTTCCTCGGGACCTCGCTCGCCCTCTCCGCCGGCCCCGCCCTCATCGAGCCCATGCAGCGCTGGCTCGTCCCGGCCCCGGCCGCCGACCCGGGACCGCGGGCGGCGGGGCCGGCGGGCCCCCTCCACGGCCCCCGACCGCCGCGGCTCTCCGAACCGGAGCTCGACCTCCTCGACGCGACCACCGTCATGTTCCGCCAGTGGGACGCCCAGTGCGGGGGCGGACTGCGCCGCAAGGCCGTGGTCGGCCAGCTCCACGAGGTCACCGACCTGCTCCAGGAGAACCACCCGGCCCCCGTCATGAAGCGGCTCTTCAAGGTGGCCGCGGAACTCGCCGAACTGGCAGGCTGGATGAGCTACGACATCGGCCTGCACCCCACCGCGCAGAAGTACTTCGTCCTGGCCCTGCACGCCGCGAAGGAGGCCGGGGACAAGCCGCTCGGCTCGTACATCCTGTCCGGGATGAGCCGCCAGATGATCCACCTGGGCCGCCCCGAGGACGCCCTGGAGCTCATCCACCTCGCGCAGTACGGCAGCCGCGACTGCGCCGGCCCCCGCACCCAGGCCATGCTGTATGCGATGGAGGCCCGCGCCTACGCCAACATGGGGCAGCCCAGCCGCTGCAAGCGGGCCGTGCGGATGGCAGAGGACACCTTCGGCGACGTCGGCTTCGGGGGCGAGCCGGAACCCGACTGGATCCGCTTCTTCTCCGAGGCGGAACTGAACGGCGAGAACTCCCACTCGTACCGCGACCTGGCCTACGTCGCCGGGCGCAGCCCCACGTACGCCTCCCTCGCCGAACCCGTCATGGAGCGTGCCGTCGAACTCTTCGAGAAGGACGAGGAGCACCAGCGCTCCTACGCCCTCAACCTCATCGGCATGGCCACCGTCCACCTGCTCCAGCGCGAGCCCGAGCAGGCCACCGTCCTCGCCGGCCGGGCCCTCGACGTGGCGCAAAAGGTCCGGTCCGAGCGGGTGAACACCCGGCTCCGCAAGACCGTCGACACCGCGGCCCGTGAGTACGGCGACGTCGCCGAGGTGGTCCGGCTCACCGACATCCTCGCCGCCCGGCTCCCCGAAGCCGCGGAGGCCGTCTGACGGCCCGCCCGGCCGCCCCCGAGGCCCCGGCCGCGGCAGTCACCCCGTGAAGCCCGATCAGGCTCCCCCAGCCAGGACATCCGGGTACTGCCGCGGCCGGCCGAACACCCGCCGTCCGTTCATGGACGCGTAACACGCCCGACCTCTTCGTCACGGGCACGAAACACCTTGCGGCGCCGCCGGAAACCGGCCTGCGCGAATCTCAGGGCCAATAACCGGCCAGTCCGGGCCGGCCCCCCACCAGGCCGGACCCCTTGACGCCGCTCAGGTTCCCACGATCGCCCGCACGCGAACGTACGACGACGAGGAGACGCCGATGGCATCAGCCATCACGACCCTCGCGGCAGACGCCCCGACGCTGTCTGCCGCGAACACCGGGTTCATGCTCATCTGCTCCGCCCTGGTCATGCTGATGACCCCGGGACTCGCCTTCTTCTACGGAGGCATGGTCCGCGTCAAGAGCAGCCTCAACATGCTGATGATGAGCTTCATCAGCCTCGGGATCGTCACGATCCTGTGGGTCCTCTACGGCTTCAGCCTCGCCTTCGGCACCGACTCCGGCTCCCTCATCGGCTGGAACTCCGACTACGTGGGCCTCAGCGGCATCGGGATCACCGAGCTGTGGGACGGCTACACCATCCCGGTCTACGTCTTCGCCGTCTTCCAGCTGATGTTCGCCGTCATCACCCCCGCCCTGATCAGCGGCGCCCTCGCCGACCGCGTGAAGTTCAGCGCCTGGGCCCTGTTCACCGCCCTGTGGGTGACCGTCGTCTACTTCCCCGTCGCCCACTGGGTCTGGGGCGCGGGCGGCTGGCTCTTCGAGCTCGGCGTCATCGACTTCGCCGGCGGCACCGCCGTCCACATCAACGCCGGCGCCGCCGCCCTCGGCGTGATCCTGGTCATCGGCAAGCGCGTCGGCTTCAAGAAGGACCCGATGCGCCCGCACAGCCTCCCGCTCGTGATGCTCGGCGCCGGTCTCCTGTGGTTCGGCTGGTTCGGCTTCAACGCGGGCTCCTGGCTCGGCAACGACGACGGCGTCGGCGCGGTCATGTTCGTCAACACCCAGGTCGCCACCGCCGCCGCCATGCTCGCCTGGCTCGCCTACGAGAAGCTGCGCCACGGCTCCTTCACCACCCTCGGCGCCGCCTCCGGCGCGGTCGCGGGCCTCGTCGCCATCACCCCCGCGGGCGGTGCGGTCAGCCCGCTCGGCGCGATCGCCGTCGGTGCGATCGCCGGTCTGCTGTGCGCCATGGCCGTGGGCCTCAAGTACAAGTTCGGCTTCGACGACTCCCTCGACGTCGTCGGCGTGCACCTCGTCGGCGGTGTCGCCGGCTCCCTGCTCGTGGGCTTCTTCGCCACCGGCGGGGTCCAGTCCGACGTCGCGGGCCTCTTCTACGGCGGCGGGCTGGAGCAGCTGGGCAAGCAGGCCGTCGGAGTCTTCTCCGTCCTCGCCTACTCTCTCGTGGCGTCCGCGCTGCTCGCCTTCCTCCTCGACAAGACGATGGGGATGCGGGTCGCCGAGGACGACGAGGTCTCGGGCATCGACCAGGTCGAACACGCCGAGACCGCATACGACTTCAGTGGGGCGGGCGGCGGAGCCGCCTCCCGGAGCACCGCCGTACCCGCCCCCGCCCCCGCCGTCGCGAGCAAGAAGGTTGACGCATGAAGCTGATCACCGCGGTCGTCAAGCCGCACAAGCTGGACGAGATCAAGGAAGCCCTCCAGGCCTTCGGGGTCCAGGGGCTCACCGTCACCGAGGCCAGCGGCTACGGGCGCCAGCGCGGCCACACCGAGGTCTACCGCGGCGCCGAGTACACCGTGGACCTCGTACCCAAGATCCGCATCGAGGTGCTCACCGACGACTCCGACGCCGACGACGTGATCGACGTCATCGTGCGGGCCGCCGCCACCGGCAAGATCGGCGACGGCAAGGTGTGGAGCGTCCCGGTGGACTCGGTCGTCCGGGTCCGCACCGGCGAGCGCGGCGCTGACGCGCTCTAGCTGACGGGAGCGCCTGGGTGACGAGCACCGAAGAGACCACGGACCACACGGCCGACTCGGGACCCAGCGGATATGCCGCGGCCCGGCTGCGACTCCTCCAGGAGGAGTCGCTGTCCGGGCCTTCGCGGCGTTCCGCCCTGGCCGGGCTGACCGACGACTGGCTGAACACCCTGTTCACGACCGCCGTCCGGGAGACCGGCGTACGCGGCGCCTCCCTGGTGGCCGTCGGCGGCTACGGACGGGGCGAGCTCTCCCCGCGCAGCGACCTCGACCTGGTGCTGCTCCACGACGGCAAGGCCGAGCCGCGGCGGCTCGGCGCGCTGGCCGACCGCCTCTGGTATCCGGTGTGGGACCTGGGCCTCGCCCTCGACCACTCCGTACGGACACCCGGCGAGGCCCGCAAGACGGCCGCCGAGGACCTCAAGGTGCACCTCGGACTGCTGGACGCCCGGCCGGTCGCCGGGGACGCGGGCCTGCTCGCGGGCCTGCGCACCTCCGTCCTGGCCGACTGGCGCAACCAGGCCGCCCGACGCCTCCCCGAGCTGCACGCCCTGTGCCGGGAGCGGGCCGAGCGCGCCGGGGAGCTCCGCTTCCTGCTCGAACCCGACCTCAAGGAGGCCCGCGGCGGGCTCCGGGACGCCACCGCGCTGCGGGCGGTGGCGGCGTCCTGGCTGGCGGACGCCCCGCGCGAGGGCCTCGCCGAGGCCCGGCGGCGGCTCCTCGACGCCCGGGACGCCCTGCACCTGGTCACGGGCCGGGCCACCGACCGGCTCGCTCTCCAGGAACAGGACCAGGTCGCGACCCGGCTCGGGCTGCTGGACGCGGACGCGCTGCTCCGCGAGGTGTACGAGGCCGCGCGGGTCGTCGCGTACGCCGGCGACGTGACCTGGCGGGAGGTCGGGCGGGTGCTGCGGGCGCGCTCGGCCCGGCCGAGGCTGCGCGGCCTGCTCGGCACCCGGGGCCCGTCGGCGGCCCCGCGGGCACCGTTGGCGGAAGGGGTCGTGGAATCCGACGGCGAGGCCGTACTGGCCCTGGCCGCGCGCCCCGACCGCGATCCGGTCCTGGCGCTGCGGCTCGCCGCGGCCGCGGCGCAGGCGGGGCTGCCCGTATCGCTGCACGCCCTGCGCAGGCTCGCCGCGCAGGGCAAACCGCTGCCGGTGCCGTGGCCGGCGGAGGCCCGCGAACAGTTGCTGACCCTGCTGGGCGCGGGGGAGCCGATGGTGGCCGTGTGGGAGGCCCTGGAGGCGGAGGGGCTGGTCACGCGGCTGCTGCCCGACTGGGAGCGGGTCCGCTGCCGTCCCCAGCGCAATCCCGTCCACACCTGGACCGTGGACCGGCACCTGATCGAGACGGCGGTGCGCGCCTCGGCCCTCACCCGCCGCGTCGGCCGCCCCGACCTGCTCCTGATGGCCGCCCTCCTGCACGACATCGGCAAGGGCTGGCCGGGGGACCACTCGGTGGCGGGCGAGACGATCGCCCGCGACGTCGCCGCCCGGGTCGGCTTCGATGCGCAGGACGTCGCCGTCCTGGGCGCGCTCGTACGCCACCACCTGCTGCTGATCGACACCGCGACCCGGCGCGACCTGGACGACCCGGCGACCGTCCGCTCGGTCGCCGCGGCCGTGGGGTCGGTGGGGACGCTGGAGATACTGCACGCCCTGACGGAGGCCGACGCCCTGGCCACCGGGCCGGCGGCCTGGAGCGCCTGGCGGGGATCGCTGGTCGCGGACCTCGTCGCGCGGGTCGCGGCGGTCCTGCGGGGGACGCCGCAGGAGGTGCGCGAGCCGGAGATCCCGACGACCGAGCAGGAACGCCTGGCCGTGGAGGCCCTGCGCACCGGGGAGCCGGTGCTCGCGCTCCACGCCCGCCAGGAGGCGGACGCGGTCGGCGTGGAGCTGGTCGTGGCCGTCCCCGACCAGCCCGGGGTGCTCCCGGCGGTGGCCGGGGTCCTGGCCCTGCACCGGCTGACCGTACGGGCGGCGGACCTGCGCTCCGTGGAACTCCCGGACCGGCTCGGCGAGGTGCTGGTGCTGCGGTGGCGGGTGGCGGCGGAGTACGGGGCGCTGCCCGAGGCGGCCAGGCTGCGCACCGACCTGGTGCGGGCCCTGGACGGCTCGCTGGACGTCCCGTCGAAACTGGCGGACCGCGAGGCGGCATACCCGCGCAGGCGCGGGGTGGTCCCGCCGCCGCCCCGGGTCACGGTGGTCCCGGACGTGTCCTCGCTGGCCACGGTCCTGGAGGTGCGGGCCCCGGACGCGGTGGGGCTGCTGCACCGCGTGGGCCGGGCGCTGGAGTCGGCGGGCGTACGGGTGCGCAGCGCGCACGTCTCGACGCTGGGGGCCAACGCGGTGGACACCGTGTACGTGGCCGACGGCGACGGCAAACCCCTGGCCCCCCGGGACGCCGCCGCCCTGGCCGCGGCGGTGCAGGCCGCACTGTCGTAGCGCCCCGTCGCAGCCCCCGCGGTCCGGTCCCGGGGCACCGGGATCGGACCGCAGGGTTCAGTGTGTGGCGCGGCCCGATACCCTGGGGGACGACCACAACGCCCCCGACCCGAGGAATCGCGACCACCGTGTTCGATACGCTCTCCGACCGCTTGGCGAATACCTTCAAGGGCCTGCGCGGCAAAGGCCGGCTGTCCGAGGCTGACATCGACGCAGCGGCCCGGGAAATCCGTATCGCCCTCCTCGAGGCCGACGTCGCCCTCCCGGTCGTCCGCTCCTTCATCGCGAACGTCAAGGAACGCGCGCGCGGCGAAGAGGTCAGCAAGGCCCTGAACCCGGGCCAGCAGGTCCTCAAGATCGTCAACGACGAGCTCGTCACGATCCTCGGCGGCGAGACCCGGCGGCTGCGCTTCGCCAAGACCGCCCCCACCGTGATCATGCTCGCCGGTCTCCAGGGTGCGGGTAAGACCACCCTCGCCGGAAAGCTCGGCCTGTGGCTCAAGGGGCAGGGCCACACCCCGCTCCTCGTCGCGTGCGACCTCCAGCGTCCCAACGCCGTCAACCAGCTCTCCGTCGTCGCCGACCGCGCGGGCGTGGCGTTCTACGGGCCCCAGCCGGGCAACGGCGTCGGCGACCCGGTCCAGGTGGCCAAGGACTCCGTCGAGTACGCGCGCACCAAGCAGTTCGACATCGTGATCGTCGACACCGCCGGCCGCCTCGGCATCGACCAGGAGCTGATGCAGCAGGCCGCGGACATCCGCGACGCCGTCAGCCCCGACGAGATCCTCTTCGTCGTCGACGCCATGATCGGCCAGGACGCGGTCAACACCGCCGAGGCCTTCCGCGACGGCGTCGGCTTCGACGGCGTCGTGCTGTCCAAGCTCGACGGCGACGCCCGCGGTGGGGCCGCGCTCTCCATCGCGCACGTCACCGGCAAGCAGATCATGTTCGCCTCGAACGGCGAGAAGCTCGACGAGTTCGACGCCTTCCACCCGGACCGCATGGCGGGCCGGATCCTCGACATGGGTGACATGCTCACCCTGATCGAGCAGGCCGAGAAGACCTTCAGCCAGGCCGAAGCCGAGAAGATGGCGGCCAAGCTGCAGAAGGGCCCCAAGGAGTTCACGCTCGACGACTTCCTGGCCCAGATGGAGCAGGTCCGCAAGATGGGCTCCATCTCCAAGCTGCTCGGCATGCTGCCCGGCATGGGGCAGATCAAGGACCAGATCAACAACATCGACGAGCGCGACGTGGACCGCACCGCCGCGATCATCAAGTCGATGACCCCGGCCGAGCGCCAGGACCCGACGATCATCAACGGCTCGCGCCGGGCCCGTATCGCCAAGGGCTCCGGCACCGAGGTCAGTGCGGTCAAGTCGCTCGTGGAGCGGTTCTTCGACGCCCGCAAGATGATGTCCCGCATGGCCCAGGGCGGCGGCATGCCGGGCATGCCCGGCATCCCCGGGATGGGCGGCGGCCCCGGCCGGCAGAAGAAGCAGGTCAAGCAGGCCAAGGGCAAGCGCAAGAGCGGCAACCCGATGAAGCGCAGGGAAGAGGAGGCCGCGGCCGCGGCCCGCCGCGAGCAGGGCCCGCAGGCGGTCGAGTCCGCGCCCGGGGCCAACCCGTTCGGCCTTCCGGCGGGCGGCGGTCAGCCGGGTCAGGAATTCGACCTTCCGGACGAGTTCAAGAAGTTCATGAAGTAGCACCCGCGCAGGCGGGAAGCGGAGGGCCCCGGTCGTGACCTCACGGCCGGGGCCCTCCGCTTTCTGCAGGGGCAATGGGTTGATTTGTCGCTTATCGTCTGCCGGGAGGACGGCAGAAGGAGGCGCCCCGTGCCCACCCCCACCCCCGTACCGCCCCGCGACCGGGCCGACACGCCCTGGCGCTCCGAGGGCGCACCGCCCGCGCCTCCGCCGAAGAAGCGGATGCCCGGCGGCTGGCGCGGGCTGATCCTCACCGCCCTGATCGTGTACCTGATCACCAATCTGGTGCTGTCCTTCTTCAACGAGGGGGACGAGCCGACGATCTCGTACACGGAGTTCAGCAAGCAGGTCGCGAACGGCAACGTCTCGAAGATCTACTCCAAGGGCGACGCGATTCAGGGCCAGCTGAAGGCCAAGCAGCCGATGCCCGACGGGGACAAGGGCGACTACACCAAGTTCGTCACCCAGCGCCCCGCCTTCGCCGACGACGACCTGTGGGCGAACCTCACCAAGCAGAACGTGAACGTGACCGCCTCACCGGTCGTGGTGCAGCGCAGCTTCCTGGCCAACCTGCTGCTCTCCCTCGCCCCGATCCTGCTCCTGGTCCTGCTGTGGGTGTTCATCGCCCGCCGGATGGGCGCGGCGATGGGCGGCGGCATGGGCGCGCTGGGCCGCAAGGCACCGCCCAAGCCGGTGGAACTGGAGGCGGGCGCACCGCGCACCACCTTCGAGGACGTGGCGGGCATCGACGAGGTCGAGGGCGAGCTCAACGACGTCGTCGACTTCCTCAAGAACCCGCAGGCCTACCGGAAGCTGGGCGCCCGGATGCCCGGCGGCGTCCTGCTGTCCGGCCCGCCCGGCACCGGCAAGACCCTCCTCGCCCGGGCGGTGGCGGGCGAGGCCGGGGTGCCGTTCTTCTCCGCCTCCGCCTCCGAGTTCATCGAGATGATCGTCGGGGTCGGCGCCTCCCGCGTCCGCGAACTCTTCGCCGAGGCGCGCAAGGTGGCCCCCGCGATCATCTTCATCGACGAGATCGACACCATCGGGCGCGTGCGCGGCGGCGGCGGGGCCATGGGCGGCCACGACGAGCGCGAACAGACCCTCAACCAGATCCTCACCGAGATGGACGGCTTCTCGGGCTCGGAAGGGGTGGTCGTACTGGCCGCCACCAACCGCGCGGACGTCCTGGACCCCGCCCTGACCCGGCCCGGCCGTTTCGACCGCACCGTGGTCGTCTCCCCGCCCGACCGGGGCGGCCGCGAGGCCATCCTGCGCATCCACACCCGCGACATCCCGCTCGCCCCGGGCGTCGACCTCGAACAGGTGGCCCGTACCACCCCCGGGATGACCGGCGCCGAACTGGCCAACCTGGCCAACGAGGCCGCGCTGCTGGCCGTCAAGCGCCGACAGGACCAGGTCACCCAGTCCGACCTGTCCGACGCCCTGGAGAAGGTCCAGCTCGGCGCGGAGCGGTCCCTGGTCATGCCGCTGGAGGAGCGCCGCCGCACGGCCTACCACGAGAGCGGCCACGCCCTCCTGGGCATGCTCCAGCCGGGCGCCGACCCGGTCCGCAAGATCACCATCGTGCCCCGCGGCCGCGCCCTCGGCGTGACCCTCTCGACCCCGGACGCCGACCGGTACGCCTACACGGAGCCGTACCTGCGCGGCCGCATCATCGGCGCGCTCGGCGGCATGGCCGCCGAACACGTGGTCTACGACGTGATCACCACGGGTGCGGAGAACGACCTCGAACAGGTCACCAACATCGTGCGCGGAATGGTCGGCCGCTGGGGCATGAGCGAGCGCGTCGGAAAGCTCACCGCCATCCCGTCCGACGGCGGCAGCCCGTACGGCCTGTCCGCAGCGCCCACCACCCTCGACGCGGTGGACCACGAGATGCGGCGGATCGTCGACGAGTGCTACGACAAGGCCTGCCGCCTGCTGCGCGAGAACCGCCCGAAACTCGACGCCCTGGCCGAGGCCCTGCTCGCCAGCGAGACCCTGGACGAGGCGGCCGCGTACGCCGCCGCCGGCATCACCCGTATGACGAAGGGCCACGACGCCGGCTGACCGGTCACGGCTAGGCCACCCGGGCGATCACATACCGGAAGATGTTCGGCAGCCAGACGGCCCCGTCGGGCCGCTCGTACGGGTGAAGGGCGACGGCCAGTTCCTTCTCGGCCAGCGCCGGATCGGCCATCCCGAACGGCGCGGCGTCATCGGCTCCGCCGCCTCCGGCTCCGGCGCCTCCGGCTCCGGCGCCTCCGGCCCCGGCGGAGCCGGTGCCCGCGACGGGGTACAGCCCCGTCGACAGCAGCCCGCGCACCGCGCTGTCCACGTCCGCGTAGCCGAACGGGCAGAACACCCGCCCCGACCCGTCCGGGCGCAGCCCGGCCCGCTCCACGAGCGCGTCCAGGTCCCGCGGCGCGGGACCGCCGCCCAGCACCGCGGGCACGGTGCACCGCTCCGCCGGGCCCCAGTCGGCCAGCACCACCGCCCCGCCGCGCCGGACCGCGGGCAGCGCCCGCGCCAGCGCCAGCGGGTCGGGCGAGAAGGCCAGCAGCGCGTCGTACGGGCCGTCCGCCGACGCGGCCGGCGGGGCGGACGGCGGAGCGGCGAGGACCTCCAGGAGCCGTTCGCGGGCCAGCGCCCGCCGGGCCGGATCCGCCTCCACGCCGGTGGCCGCGGCTCCCCGCCCGGCCGCGAGCAGCAGGGGCAGCCCGGCCCCGCAGCCGAGGCCCAGCAGCCGGTCTCCCGGCCCGACCTCCAGCCGGTCGTAGACCGCCTCGTACAGCGGTACCAGCATCCGTTCCTGGATCTCGGCCCAGTCCCGGGCGACGAGCGTCGCGGTCGGCGTCGGTGTCATCGAAAGAGCGCTCCTGATTCCATGTCGCCCCCTTGCCCCCGTTGACAGAGAACTCCCCATCGGCCTCCGCGTCCAGAGGAACGAGCCACCCGATTCACGCTCGGCGCGCCGGGCGCCGTACCATTCGCGCCATGGCAAAGGCACCCGTTCTCACCCCGCAGGCGGAGGATTTCCCCCGCTGGTACCAGGATCTGATCAACAAGGCCGAGCTGGCCGACAACGGTCCGGTCCGCGGCACCATGGTCATCCGACCGTACGGCTACGGCCTGTGGGAGCGGATGCAGCAGGAGATGGACGCGCGGATCAAGGACGCGGGCGCCCAGAACGCGTACTTCCCGCTGTTCATCCCGCAGTCGTACCTGACGAAGGAAGCCGAGCACGTCGAGGGCTTCGCCCCCGAGCTCGCGGTCGTCACGCACGGCGGCGGCAAGGAGCTGGAAGAGCCGGTCGTGGTCCGGCCCACCTCCGAGACGATCATCAACGACTACTTCTCCAAGTGGGTCCAGAGCTACCGCGACCTGCCGCTGCTGATCAACCAGTGGGCCAACGTGGTCCGCTGGGAGATGCGCCCGCGCGTGTTCCTCCGTACGAGCGAGTTCCTCTGGCAGGAGGGCCACACCGCCCACGCCACCTACGAGGACGCCCGCGACTACGCCGCCCGCATCCACACGGACGTCTACGGCGACTTCATGACGAACGTGCTCGGCATCGACGTCGTGCTCGGCCGCAAGACCGCCAAGGAGCGCTTCGCCGGCGCCATCAACACCCTCACGCTCGAGGGCATGATGGGCGACGGCAAGGCCCTCCAGCTGGGCACGAGCCACGAGCTCGGCACCAACTTCGCCAAGGCCTTCAACACGCAGTACCTGTCGAAGGAAGGCAAGCAGGAGCTCGTCTGGCAGACCTCGTGGGGCGTTTCGACCCGCATGGTCGGCGGCCTGATCATGTCCCACGGAGACGACAACGGCCTGCGCGTTCCGCCGCGCCTGGCCCACGTCCAGGTCGTCGTCATGGCGATCAAGGGCGACGAGGCCGTGGCGAAGGTCCGCGAGCTGGGCGCCCAGCTGAAGGCCGCCGGCCTGCGCGTGCAGGTCGACGACCGCGTGGACACCCCCTTCGGCCGCCGCGCCGTGGACTGGGAGCTCAAGGGCGTACCGGTCCGCATCGAGATCGGCCCCCGCGACCTGGAGGCCGGCACCGCGATGCTGGCCCGCCGCATCCCGGGCGGGAGGACCCCGGTGCAGATCGACGCGCTCGCCGACCTGCTGCCCAAGGTGCTGGACGAGGACCAGGCGCAGCTGCTGCGCGAGTCCCGCGAGCGCCGTGTGGCCCGTACCTCGGACGTCTCGACCATCGGGGAGGCCGCCGAGGCCGCCATCGCCGGCGGCTGGGCGCGCATCCCGTGGGCGGACCTGGGCCCGGAGGGCGAGGCCAAGCTCGCCGAGCAGGCCGTCTCCGTGCGCTGCCTGATCGCCGAGGACGGGTCGGTTCCGGAGGCGGACGACGCTCCCGGTACCCTCGCGATCGTCGCACGCTCGTACTGATCGACTGATCGACTGATCGACTGACTCCGCTGGTGCGCCCCGGCGCGCGGCCCACGCCGCGTGCCGGGGCGTACTCGTCGTTACGTACCGACTCCTCCTGAGATCGGCGCACCCGTCCTCGTCGGGACGCATCAGACTGAACTGACTGGTACGTGCAAAAAATTTGGAATGGCCCGGAATCGGAACACCGGGGCACCCCGGCTCGTTGTCACGACGTGAGCACGACACCACCTGTTCTCGCCGCAGAGCTGGCGCAGGCGTGGGCCGACATTCAGCGGTACCACCCCGAGCTGCCTGACCTTGCCGCGCCCGAGTCCCTGATCGGAGAGTCCTCGTCCGCCTGTGGCGCCGAGCTCTCCTTCGAGCGACTGCTGCACGAGGCAGTCCACGGCATCGCCGCCGCCCGCGGTGTCCGTGACACCTCGCGCGCCGGCCGCTACCACAACCGCAGATTCCTCGCGATCGCCGAGGAGATGGGGCTTGACCACTCCGAGGAGCCCCACGCGAGCAGCGGCTTCTCACTGGTCGCGCTCAATCCCGAGGCGAAGCGGCGCTACCGGCCCACCATCGAGCGGCTTCAGCGCGCCCTGAAGGCGCACACGGCCGCCACGGCCGCCGACACCAAGCGCAGCTTCCGCGGACCGGCCGCCCGGCACGGCTCCTCCGGCGGCGGCGTCCGCGTCAAGGCGGTCTGCGACTGCGGCCGCAACGTCCGCGTGGTCCCTTCCGTACTCGCCCAGGCCCCCATCGTCTGCGGCGGCTGCATGAAGCCCTTCCGCATCCCCGAGGTGGCGGTGGCAGCGGCCTCCTGACGCCCCCGCCGCCGGACCGGGCGGCGGGGCCGCGCCCGCGGGGCGAGGGGTGCGGGCCCGCCCGCGGCGACGGCCGGATCACCCCGCTCGGAAGCACCGCAGGCGTATGGCACAATGGCTAGCTGTACTCGACAGTCGCATAGGACCCCTCTCTCCTCCGGCTGACGCGTCCATCGGGCACCCGAGTACCGCAACCCCACGTGGCATCTCATGTGCCCAACCACGTCAAGTTCAGGAGACACCACTCCAGTGGCAGTCAAGATCAAGCTCAAGCGCCTCGGCAAGATTCGCCAGCCGCACTACCGCATCGTCGTCGCCGACGCCCGCACCCGCCGGGATGGTCGCGCGATCGAGGAGATCGGTATCTACCACCCGACCTACAACCCGTCGCGCATCGAGGTCAACGCCGAGCGTGCGCAGTACTGGCTGTCCGTCGGCGCCCAGCCCACCGAGGCTGTGCTCGCCATCCTGAAGCTGACCGGTGACTGGCAGGCCCACAAGGGCCTTCCCGCCCCCGCGCCGCTGCTCCAGCCGGCGACGAAGGAAGACAAGCGTCGGTCCTTCGACGAGTTCGCCAAGGCCCTCGAGGGTGGCGACGCCAAGGGCGAGGCCATCACGCAGAAGGCGAAGAAGGCCGACAAGAAGGCGGACGAGGCTGAGGCCACCGCCGAGTCGACCGAGGCCTGAGCATGCTCGAGGAGGCTCTTGAGCACCTCGTGAAGGGCATTGTGGACAACCCCGACGATGTGCAGGTCGCCTCGCGCAACCTGCGGCGCGGACAGGTGCTCGAGGTCCGGGTCCACCCGGACGACCTCGGGAAGGTGATCGGCCGCAACGGCCGCACCGCACGTGCTCTGCGTACCGTCGTGGGCGCCATCGGCGGCCGGGGGATCCGCGTCGACCTCGTCGACGTGGACCAGGTCCGCTGAGAAGTTGAATCACCGGCACGGGCCGGGGAGGGCATTCGTGCCCACCCCGGCCCGAGTCGTTTCTGCCCGCGGGCAGAGCCACCATGGACCGAGAAGCCACGACGGAGAGGTACCACCTCCGCGCGAGCGGCGGCGGGCTGGCCGCAAAGAGGAGAGCGAACAGTGGAGCTGGTAGTCGCGCGGATCGGCCGCGCCCACGGCATCAAGGGTGAGGTCACCGTCGAGGTGCGCACCGACGAGCCGGAGCTGAGGCTCAGCCCCGGCGCCGTGCTCCGGACCGAACCGGCGTCGGCGGGACCGCTGACCATCGAGACCGGCCGGGTACACAGCAGCCGGCTCCTGCTCCGCTTCGCGGGCGTCAAGGACCGCTCCGGCGCCGAGGCGCTGCGCAACATCCTGCTGATCGCGGACGTGGACCCGGCGGAGCTGCCCGACGAGCCCGACGAGTACTACGACCACCAGCTGATGGACCTCGACGTCGTCCTGGAGGACGGCACCGAGATCGGCCGGATCACCGAGATCTCCCACCTGCCCTCGCAGGACCTCTTCATCGTCGAGCGCCCGGACGGCTCCGAGGTGATGATCCCCTTCGTGGAGGAGATCGTCGCCGAGATCGACCTGGAGGAGCAGCGCTGCGTCATCACCCCGCCCCCCGGGCTGATCGACGAGCGCGATGCGGTCGTCGTCTCGACCCGCGATGAGGACGCCCAGGGTTCCGGGGACGACGCCTGATGCGTCTCGACGTCGTCACGATCTTCCCCGAGTACCTGGAACCGCTGAACGTCTCCCTCGTCGGCAAGGCGCGCGCCCGCGGCCAGCTCGACGTGCACGTCCACGACCTGCGGGACTGGACGTACGACCGGCACAACACGGTCGACGACACCCCCTACGGCGGCGGCCCCGGCATGGTCATGAAGACCGACCCGTGGGGCGAGGCCCTGGACACGGCGCTGGCCGACGGCTACGAGACGGGCGCGCACGGGCCCGTCATGGTCGTCCCCACCCCCAGCGGCCGGCCCTTCACCCAGGAACTGGCCGTCGAACTCTCCGAGCGGCCCTGGCTGATCTTCACACCGGCCCGCTACGAGGGCATCGACCGCCGCGTCATGGACGAGTACGCCACGCGCATGCCGGTGTACGAGGTCTCCATCGGCGACTACGTACTGGCGGGCGGCGAGGCCGCCGTCCTGGTCGTCACCGAGGCCGTGGCCCGGCTGCTCCCCGGGGTGCTCGGCAACGCCGAATCGCACCGCGACGACTCCTTCGCCCCCGGAGAGATGGCGAACCTGCTGGAGGGGCCCGTCTACACCAAGCCCCCCGAGTGGCGCGGCCGCGGCATCCCGGAGGTGCTGCTCAGCGGCCACCACGGGAAGATCGCCCGCTGGCGGCGGGACGAGGCCTTCCGCCGGACCGCCCGCAACCGTCCGGACCTGATCGAGCGCTGCGAGGCCTCCGCGTTCGACAAGAAGGACCGCGAGATCCTGTCCATCCTGGGCTGGGCGCCGTCGGCGGACGGCCGATTTTGGCGCAGGCCGCAGGCCGTGGAAGAATAGGCGGCTGCTGTGTGCTCGCGGACGCCCCTGCCACAGGGGGACCGTCGCCCGCCGGGTTCCACGGCTCCCGAATTCTCTACGGAAACCCGCACCGGCGACCTGTGGCGTCGTGCGAAGAAAGCAGACGAAGAACATGTCTCACCTGCTCGATGGCGTCAACGCCGCCGCGCTCCGCTCGGACGTCCCGGCCTTCCGCCCGGGTGACACGATCAACGTGCACGTCCGCGTGATCGAGGGCAACCGCTCCCGTATCCAGCAGTTCAAGGGTGTCGTCATCCGCCGCCAGGGCGCCGGTGTCTCCGAGACCTTCACCGTTCGCAAGGTCTCCTTCAGCGTCGGCGTGGAGCGTACCTTCCCGGTCCACTCCCCGATCTTCGAGAAGATCGAGCTCGTCACCCGCGGTGACGTGCGCCGCGCCAAGCTGTACTACCTCCGTGAGCTCCGCGGCAAGGCCGCGAAGATCAAGGAGAAGCGCGACAACTGAGGTCGCCTCCGGTGTTCCGGGGTGGCCGGATAGGCTCGCCCCACGATGGACACCGAAGCACCTCACACGCAGCGCGGCCACTCTTCCCCCGTCGAGGGGGAGGGGCGGCCGCGTTTTGCGTTCTCCGCGGTCCTCCGGCCGCTGACCTGGCGGCGGGCCGGCGCGCTCGGCGTGATCTGCACCGTCTTCCTGCTGCTGTTCAGCAACTTCGTGGTCCAGCCGTTCCTGATCCCGAGCCGCTCCATGGAGCCGGCGCTCAAGGTCGGCGACCGGGTCCTGGCCGACAAGCTGGCGTACCGTTTCGGCGAGCAGCCGCGCCGCGGTGACGTGGTGGTCTTCGACGGCACCGGATCCTTCGTACGGGAACGCCCCGCGGGCAACCCGGTCGGCGAGCTGCTGCACGGCGCGGCCTCGGCGCTCGGGCTCGCGGAGCCGGCCGACACCGACTTCGTCAAGCGGGTCGTGGGCGTCGGCGGCGACGACGTGGTGTGCTGCGACGCCGGGGGCCGCATCGAGGTCAACGGCGTCCCGCTGGAGGAGCCGTACCTGTACCCGGGCGACACGCCCTCGAAGGTGCCCTTCCGGATCGTCGTACCCCTTGGGACCCTGTGGGTGATGGGTGATCATCGTTCCCAGTCCCGGGATTCCCGGGACCACCTGGGGGAACCGGGCGGGGGGATGGTGCCGGTGGAGAAGGTGATCGGGCGGGCCGAGTGGATCGGCTGGCCCCTGTCGCGCTGGGGCAGGGCGGGCGGCGGCCATGGGTAGCCGCGGGCGGCCGCGCGGCGGGCGGGAGCCGGAGCCCAGACCCGAGCCGGAGCCGGAGCCCGCCGCCCCGGAGCCCGCCGCCCCCGAGGGCGGCCGGGCCGAGCGGCGCCGAACGGCCCGCCGGGTGCGGCGGCGCCGGCGCACGCGCCGGGCGGGTGAGCTGCCCCTGCTGGTGGTCGTGGCGCTGTGCATAGCCCTGCTCCTCAAGACCTTCCTCGTGCAGGCCTTCTTCATCCCGTCGGGTTCCATGGAGCAGACCATCCGGATCGGCGACCGGGTGCTTGTGGACAAGCTGACCCCCTGGTTCGGCTCCAAGGTCGAGCGCGGCGACGTCGTCGTGTTCAAGGACCCCGGCGGCTGGCTCACCCGGGAGGCCGCCCGGCCTGCCCCGGACCCGGTCGGGATCAAGCAGATCAAGCAGGCTCTCACCTTTATCGGCCTGCTGCCCTCGGCGGACGAGCAGGACCTGATCAAGCGCGTCATCGGCGTCGGCGGCGACACCGTCAAGTGCTGCGACGCCCGGGGGCGGGTCAGCGTCAACGGCTCGCCGCTCGATGAGCCCTACGTGAACGAGGGCAACGCGCCCTCGGAGATCCGCTTCGAGGTGCGGGTGCCGCCGGGCCGGATCTTCGTGATGGGCGACCACCGGGCCAATTCCGCCGACTCCCGCTACCACCTCGACGAGGCCTTCGAGGGCACCATCGACGAGAACGAGGTCGTGGGCGAGGCCGTGGTGATCGCATGGCCGTTCGGGCACTGGAGCCGGCTCGACACGCCCGCCACCTTCCGGATGGTCCCCGATCAGGCGCGACGCGAGGTACGGGGGCGTCGTCGGCGCCGCCGGACCCCGCCGTTCGCATAGTGTGTCCTGGGTCTCCCGCGCCTTAGGGAACTCCCGCTCGTTAAGGGAGGGGAGGGCCCGTTTTCCGTTCGGGGCGGGCGGCGAAATCCGACTGAGGAGTGGATGTGGGGGACGTGGCGGTAGGCGCACGATCCGGACGCGACGAGGGTGAGGAGCGGCCGGACGACGCCGTCGGGCACGAGGCCGAGGAGGACGGAGCGAAGGCGCGACCGCACCGCTCGTTCTGGAAGGAGCTTCCGCTCCTGATCGGCATCGCGCTGCTGCTGGCCCTGCTGATCAAGACCTTCCTCGTCCAGGCGTTCTCGATCCCTTCCGACTCGATGCAGAACACCCTGCAGCGCGGGGACCGGGTACTGGTCGACAAGCTGACCCCGTGGTTCGGCTCCGAGCCCGAGCGGGGCGAGGTCGTCGTCTTCCACGACCCGGCGAACTGGCTGTCCGGCGAGCCCACCCCGGAGCCGAACCTCGCCCAGCAGTTCCTCAGCAAGATCGGCCTGATGCCGGACGCCGCCGAGAAGGACCTGATCAAGCGGACCATCGCCATCGGCGGGGACACGGTCGAGTGCAAGAAGGGGGGACCGGTCGTCGTCAACGGCAAGGCGCTCGACGAGCCGTACATCTTCCCCGGCAACACCCCCTGCGACGACGCCCCCTTCGGTCCGATCACCGTCCCCAAGGGCAAGATCTGGGTGATGGGCGACCACCGCCAGAACTCCCAGGACTCCCGCTACCACATGCAGGACTCCACCCACGGCTTCGTGCCCGTGGACAAGGTCGTCGGGCGGGCCATCGTGGTCGCGTGGCCGATCACCCGCTGGTCCACCCTCCCGATCCCGGAAACCTTCGACCAGCCGGGCATCGGCAACCAGGCCGAGGCGACCGCGCTCGGCCTCGGCGCCGCCGGGCTGACGCCGGTCGGACTGGGGCCGGCCGCGCTCGGGCTCACGGGCGCAGTACCGCTGGTCATGTGGCGCCGCCGGAGGCTGACCAGGGGCCGTACCGCCGGGTAGGGTGCCGCCCAGGTCGACGATCTCCGACGTGGGGGCGCTGCAATGGGCGGAACAAGGGCAATACGCAGTGGCAAGGACGGCCACGGTGGTCTCGGCAACGTGTTGTCGGGCATCGCCGTGGCCGTCGGCTTCGCGCTCTTCCTCGGCGGTTTCGTCTGGGGGGCGCTGGTCTACCGGCCCTACACCGTGCCCACCGACTCGATGATGCCCACGGTGCTGCCCGGGGACCGGGTGCTGGCCCAGCGCATCGACGGCGGCGAGGTGCGCCGTGGGGACGTGGTCATCTTTACTGATTCCATGTGGAGCGATCTGCCCATGGTCAAGCGGGTCGTCGGCGTCGGCGGCGACACCGTGAAGTGCTGCGGCGCGGGCGGCGAGCTCAGCGTGAACGGCACCGCCCTCGACGAGCCGTACGCCGACCACACCAAGCCCGACTCGGGACTGGCGATGCCGCCCGGGCAGGCCGCGGCCCCCGGGACCCCCTTCGAGGTGACGGTTCCGGAGGGCAACCTCTTCCTGCTCGGTGACCGCCGGGCCGCGTCCGTGGACTCCCGGGCCCACCTCCAGGAGGCCGGGCAGGGCACCGTGCCCCGGTCCACCGTCAGCGCCCGTGTCGACGCCGTGGCCTGGCCCTCCATGTCGATGCTGGAGCGGCCCCGTACGTACGAGGCGCTGCCCGGCGGAACCTCCCGGCCCGGGCCGCTGCGGCTCCAGGCCGTGATCGTGGCGGCGGGCGCCGTACTGGTGCTGCTGGGAGCCGCGTACGGGCCCCTCGTACGGGTTCTGGGGCGCGGGCGGAGGCGGGAGCGGGCCGGTGTCCACTGACCCGTCGGGGGCCGCGTCCCCGTCCCCCGGCCCGTCCCCGTCGCCCGTCCCTTCCCCGGGCCCGCCGCCCGGTCTCCGGAAGGTGTCGCGGCTGATCCTGCTGGACCCGGCGGACCGGATCCTGCTGCTGCACGGCTTCGAACCGGCGGATCCCGCCGACGACTGGTGGTTCACCCCGGGCGGCGGGCTCGAGGACGGTGAGAGCCGCGAGCAGGCGGCGCTCAGGGAACTGGCGGAGGAGACGGGGATCACACAGGTGGATCTCGGGCCGGTGCTGTGGCGCCGGTACTGCTCCTTCCCCTTCGACGGACGCCGCTGGGAACAGGACGAGTGGTACTTCCTGGCCCGAACCGCCCAGACGGAGACCGAGCAGGGCGGGCTCACCGAGCTGGAGCGGCGCAGTGTCTCCGGAGCCAGGTGGTGGACCTCCGAGGAACTTCTGTCGGCACGTGAGACGGTGTACCCGACCAGACTCGCCGAGCTGCTCCGTACGCTGCTCGACGACGGTCCTCCGGGTGCGCCGGTGGTCCTGGCCCCGGAAATCGTTTAGGGGCGCGGGGGCCTGGCGCACAATAGGGGGACGCACGGCTGAAGGGGAACATGCCATGAGTGCCGAGGACCTCGAAAAGTACGAGACCGAGATGGAGCTGAAGCTCTATCGGGAGTACCGCGACGTCGTCGGGCTGTTCAAGTACGTGATCGAGACCGAACGTCGTTTCTACCTCACCAATGACTACGAGATGCAGGTGCACTCGGTCCAGGGCGAGGTCTTCTTCGAGGTCTCCATGGCCGACGCCTGGGTCTGGGACATGTACCGGCCGGCCCGGTTCGTGAAGCAGGTGCGGGTGCTGACGTTCAAGGACGTGAACATCGAGGAGCTCAACAAGAGCGACCTCGAACTGCCGGGCAGCTGATTTCTCCGCCGTACGGGTGACCGGGTTATCCACAGCGGCGGAGTTGTCCACCAAGATCCACAAGGTGGGCGGGGGCGCGCGATCGTCGGTACCGGAGGTGGTGCCGGATGAACGCGAAGGGCGTGGCACAGCAGGCATTGGGGCGGTACGGCGAGGACCTCGCGGCGCGGCGGCTGGCCGAGGCCGGGATGACCGTGATCGCGCGGAACTGGCGGTGCCGCGGCGGGGAGATCGACATCGTCGCCCGGGACGGTGACGCCCTCGTCGTGTGCGAGGTGAAGACCCGCCGGGCGGGGACCTTCGAACATCCCATGGCCGCCGTGCGGCCCGGCAAGGCCGAGCGCTTGCGCCTGCTCGCCGGGCGATGGCTCGCCGACCACGGCGGACCGCCGCCGGGCGGGGTGCGCATCGACCTGGTCGGAGTCCTGCTGCCGCGGCGCGGTGCGCCCGTGGTGGAGCACGTCAGGGGGGTGGCCTGATGGGATTCGCCCGAGCCTGTTCGGTGGCCCTGGTGGGCGTCGACGGGGTGGTGGTGGAGGTCCAGGCGGACCTGGAGCCCGGGGTCGCGGCCTTCACGCTGGTGGGGCTCCCCGACAAGACCCTGGTCGAGAGCCGGGACCGGGTGCGGGCCGCCGTGGTCAACTCCGGTGCGGCGTGGCCGCAGAAGAAGCTCACCGTCGGGCTCAGCCCGGCCTCCGTCCCGAAGTCGGGAGCGGGCTTCGACCTGGCCGTCGCGGCCGCCGTGCTCGGCGCCGCCGAGGTGGTCGACCCGGCCGCGATCGCCGATCTCGTCCTGATCGGAGAGCTCGGGCTGGACGGCCGGGTGCGCCCGGTCCGCGGGGTCCTCCCGGCGGTCCTCGCCGCCGCCGAGGCCGGATACCGGCAGGTGGTGGTCCCGCAGCGGTGCGCCGCCGAGGCCATGCTGGTGCCGGACGTCTCGGTGCTCGGCGTGCGCAGCCTGCGCCAGCTGATCGCGGTGCTGACCGGCGAACCGGTTCCCGAGGAGGAGCCCCCGGAACCGCCCGGCCGCCCCGACCCGATGCTGGCCGGCCTGGTCCTCCCCGGGGCCGGCCTGGGCACCGGCCTGGCGCCCGGCCGCTCCGGCCAGGGCGACGCCGGGGACTTCCCCGACCTCGCCGACGTGGCCGGGCAGCACACCGCGCGCCGGGCCCTCGAAGTGGCGGCCGGCGGGGGGCACCACCTCTTCCTCAGCGGGCCTCCCGGGGCCGGCAAGACCATGCTGGCCGAACGGCTCCCGTGGATCCTGCCGCCGCTCACCCGCCAGGAGTCCGTGGAGGTCACCGCCGTCCACTCGGTGGCCGGGATCCTCCCGCCCGGCGAACCGCTCGTCGTCCGGCCGCCCTACTGCGCGCCGCACCACTCGGCGACCATGCAGTCGCTGGTGGGCGGCGGCAGCGGGGTCCCCCGGCCCGGGGCCGTCTCGCTGGCCCACCGGGGCGTCCTCTTCCTGGACGAGGCCGCCGAGTTCCACAGCCGGGCGCTGGACGCCCTGCGGCAGCCGCTCGAATCGGGTCACGTGGTCATCGCCCGGGCGGCCGGGGTGGTACGGCTGCCGGCCCGGTTCCTCATGGTCCTCGCGGCGAACCCGTGCCCCTGCGGGCGCCACACCCTGCACGGGGCCGGCTGCGAATGCCCGCCGTCGGTGATCAGGCGCTATCAGGGCAGGCTGTCCGGCCCGCTGCTCGACCGGGTGGACCTCAGGGTGGAGGTCGAGCCCGTGACCCGGTCCGACCTGCTCGGGCAGGGCGGCCGGGGAGAGTCCACCGCGGCCGTGGCCGACCGGGTCCGGGAAGCCAGGGACCGCGCGGCGGTCCGGCTCGCGGACACCCCGTGGCGGCTCAACTCCGAAGTGCCCGGACAGGAGTTGCGCACCCGGTGGCGGGCCGCCCCCGGAGCGCTGGCACAGGCCGAGCGGGACCTGGAGCGCGGGCTGCTCACCGCACGCGGGCTGGACCGGGTGCTGCGCGTCGCCTGGACCGTCGCCGATCTGCGGGGGCGCGACCGGCCCGACGCGCTGGACGTGGCCGTGGCCCTGGAACTGCGCACCGGCATCGCCCGCGGTGCGACCCTGACGGCGGGGGCCGGGCCATGACGGGGCCGGGGGACACCGAGCCGACGTCCGGCGGCCCGGGTGCCGGGGGCGGGGCCATCCCGGCCGGGGGCGCGGAGTGGGAGCGGGAGCTGCTGGCCAGGGCGGCGCTGACGCGGGTGCTGGAGCCCGGGGAGGAGCGGGGCGGGCGCTGGCTGCGGGAGTACGGGGCGGTCGGGCTGATACGGAGGCTGACCGGGCCCGAGGCGCAGGCTCCGGCGGGGGTGGGGGCCGAGCGGCTCGACGGGTACCGCGGACGGGCCGCGCTGGCCGAACCCCGGCGGGACCTGGCGGCGGCCGCCGCGTCGGGGGGCCGGTTCGTATGTCCCGGGTCGGCGGAGTGGCCCACCCAGCTCGACGATCTCGGGGACGCCCGGCCCGTGGGGCTGTGGCTGCGGGGCCGGCCGAACCTGCGGACCTGGGCGCTGCGCTCGGTCGCCGTGGTCGGGGCCCGGGCCTGTACCCCGTACGGGGCGCACATGGCCCAGACGCTGGCCGCCGGGCTCGCCGAGCGGGGCTGGGTGGTCGTCTCCGGAGCCGCGTACGGGATCGACGGCGCCGCGCACCGAGGGGCCCTCGCCTCGGGCGGAGCCACCGCGGCGGTGCTCGCCTGCGGGGTGGACGTCGCCTATCCCCGCGGACACGCCGGGCTCCTCGGCCGGATCGCCGGGCAGGGGCTGGTCCTGGGCGAGTTGGCACCCGGAAGCCATCCCACCCGGAGCCGGTTCGTCCTGCGCAACCGGGTCATCGCCGCCCTCACCCGCGGCACGGTCGTGGTGGAGGCCGCCCACCGCAGCGGTTCGCTGGTCACCGCCCGGCGGGCCCAGGAGCTCGGGAGGTTCACGATGGGCATCCCCGGACCGGCCACCAGCGGACTGTCCGCCGGGGTGCACGAACTGCTGCGGGGCGATGCCGTGCTCGTCACCGACGCGGCGGAGGTGGTCGAACTCGTCGGCTCCATGGGCGAGCTGGCCCCCGAGCGGCGCGGACCCGTGCTGGCCCGGGACTTGCTGGACGGGGAGACCGGCCGGGTGCTCGACGCGCTCCCGGCCGGGCGGGCGGTCCGGGCGGAGGAACTGGCACGTGCCTCCGGCAACGGCACCGATGAAGTCATCGGCAGACTGTACGAACTTCACTCTCTGGGGTTCGTCGAACGGCAGGGCGACGGCTGGCAGTTGGCCGGACAACCGGCTGGAGGCGGCACACAAACCGGGGCCGACCGGCGAGGCGGTCGTTGACCTGGGGCGTTCCGGTGAAAGAGTGAGCCCGATGAGAAACGCCGCGAGACGCGGTCCTCCCGGTGGCAGTCGCCGGGACCGTGTGCCAGGCGCCGGTCCCGGGTCGCCCGTGCGAGTCGGGGCGCCCTTGTGTCCCCGCGCCATCCCGTACTCTTCGCGCACCGCGACACTCCCGTCACGCTACGCTCCCAAGGAATCCGGCTCCGGCAAAGGCGAAGCATGCCCCAGCACACCTCAGGGTCCGACCGCGCTGCGGTGCCCCCCGCTGCCCGCGGCAGTGGGCGGTCCACCGCGCCCTCGTCCCTGGAGGTGCTCTGGCGCTCGTACAAGGACTCCGGTGACGAGCGGCTGCGGGAGCAGCTGATCCTGCACTACTCGCCGCTGGTCAAGTACGTGGCCGGCCGCGTGAGCGTGGGGCTGCCGCCCAACGTGGAGCAGGCCGACTTCGTCTCCTCCGGGGTGTTCGGCCTGATCGACGCCATCGAGAAGTTCGACATCGACCGGTCGATCAAGTTCGAGACGTACGCGATCACCCGGATCCGCGGGGCGATGATCGACGAGCTGCGCGCTCTGGACTGGATCCCGCGCTCGGTCCGGCAGAAGGCGCGGGCCGTGGAGCGGGCCTACGCCACGCTCGAGGCCCAGCTGAGGCGCACTCCGACGGAGACCGAGGTCGCCGGGGAGATGGGGATCGGCGTGGAGGACCTCCACACGGTTTTCAGCCAGTTGTCCCTGGCGAACGTGGTCGCCCTGGAGGAGCTGCTGCACGTCGGCGGGGAGGGCGGCGACCGCCTCTCGCTGATGGACACCCTGGAGGACACCGCAGCCGACAACCCCGTGGAAGTGGCGGAGGACCGGGAGCTGCGGCGCCTGCTGGCGCGGGCCATCAACACCCTTCCCGAACGGGAGAAGACGGTGGTCACCCTCTACTACTACGAGGGGCTCACACTGGCCGAGATCGGCAACGTGCTGGGCGTCACCGAGAGCCGGGTCAGCCAGATCCACACCAAGTCGGTGCTGCAACTGCGGGCGAAGCTCGCCGATGTGGGGCGGTGAGCTTGCGGCACCTCCGTAGAGTGGAGACGTGCCCAGGATTCGAGCGGCCTCCGTGGCCGAGCACCGGTCGATGCAGCGCGGCGCCCTGTTGGACGCCGCGCGTTCCCTGCTGTCCGAAGGCGGGACGGAGGCGCTGACCTTCCCCGCCCTGGCGGAGCGGACCGGGCTCGCCCGGTCCTCCGTGTACGAGTACTTCCGCTCCCGCGCGGCCGTGGTCGAGGAGCTGTGCGCGGTGGACTTCCCCGTGTGGGCCGCCGAGATCGAGGCCGCCATGGAGCAGGCCGAGTCGCCCGAGGCGAAGATCGAGGCCTATGTGCGCAGCCAGCTCGGCCTGGTCGGCGACCGGCGGCACCGGGCGGTGGTGGCCATCTCGGCCAGCGAGCTCGACGCCGGCGCGCGGGAGAAGATCCGCGCGGCCCACGGGGGGCTGATCGCGATGATCGTCGAGGCGCTGGGAGCCCTCGGGCAGGAGCAGCCGAGGCTCGCCGCGATGCTGCTCCAGGGTGTCGTGGACGCGGCCGTGCGCCGTATCGAGCTCGGCGCGGCCGAGGACCCCGAGGTCATCACGGAGACGGCCGTGACCATGGCCCTGCGGGGCGTGCGGGGCTGACGCCGCCGGGCCCGGTGTGCGGCAGGAGCCGCGGGGTCGGGCGGGGGACGAGGGTGAGCGGGTTGAGGTAGGTCTCGCCCGCCAGGAGGCCCCAGTGCAGGCACGGCGCCGGGCAGTGGGAGCCCTCCGTGAGGACCGCCACCACCTGCCCCGCCGCGACCGCCTCGCCCTCCGTGACCAGCGCGCGGACCGGCTCGTACGTCGTGCGCAGTCCGTTCGGGAGGGTGAGCGAGAGGACCCCGCGGCCCGCGACCGGGCCGGCGTGGTGCACCCGGCCCGGGCCGACGGCCCGGACCTCCGTGCCCACCGGGGCGGACAGGTCCACGCCCCGGTGCCCGGCCGCGTACGGGGTGGCCGGAGGATCCCACCAGCGCGCCACGGACAGGGGCGCGGGCAGCGGCCGCACCCCGGGGACGGCGGCCTGGACCAGGGTCAGCAGCAGGCTGAGCAGCAGTGTCGTCATGGCGCTCAGGGTCCCGTGGACGGCCGTCCGGCGGGACGCCCTGTGGACAGCCCGCCGGGTGTGGACAACGGCGTCACCCGGCATACCGCCGGGTCCCGTACACTTCTTGTGGCGATCCGGGTCACCGGGTCGACTTCGCACGCCCCAGCACCAGCCGGAAACGGCCAGGTGAGAGCGTCTCTCGGTCCCTATCGGGGCAGGGCGCGGCGGGGCGTCAGGAACCAAACCGAGAAACCAAGGAGATGGCCATGGCCGTCGTCACGATGCGGGAGCTGCTGGAAAGCGGCGTCCACTTCGGTCACCAGACCCGCCGTTGGAACCCGAAGATGAAGCGCTTCATCTTCACGGAGCGCAACGGCATCTACATCATCGACCTGCTGCAGTCGCTGTCGTACATCGACCGCGCCTACGAGTTCGTGAAGGAGACCGTCGCGCACGGTGGCTCCATCATGTTCGTCGGTACCAAGAAGCAGGCCCAGGAGGCCATCGCCGAGCAGGCGACGCGCGTTGGTATGCCGTACGTCAACCAGCGGTGGCTGGGTGGCATGCTCACCAACTTCTCCACCGTCTACAAGCGCCTCCAGCGTCTGAAGGAGCTTGAGGCGATCGACTTCGAGGACGTCGCCGCCTCGGGTCTCACCAAGAAGGAGCTCCTGGTCCTCTCCCGCGAGAAGACCAAGCTGGAGAAGACCCTCGGTGGTATCCGCGAGATGTCGAAGGTCCCCAGCGCCGTCTGGATCGTCGACACCAAGAAGGAGCACATCGCCGTCGGTGAGGCGCGCAAGCTCCACATCCCGGTCGTCGCGATCCTCGACACCAACTGCGACCCCGACGAGGTCGACTACAAGATCCCGGGCAACGACGACGCGATCCGCTCCGTCACCCTGCTCACCCGCGTGATCGCCGACGCCGTCGCCGAGGGCCTCATCGCCCGTTCCGGTGCCGCGACCGGTGACTCGAAGCCGGGCGAGAAGGCCGCCGCCGAGCCGCTCGCCGAGTGGGAGCGCGACCTGCTCGAGGGCGACAAGAAGGCCGACGACGCCGCTGAGGCCGCTCCGGCCGAGGCCGCCGCCGAGACCGTCGAGGCCCCGGCCGCCGAGGCCACCGAGGCTGTCGAGGCCCCGGCCGCCGACGCCGAGCAGGCCTGACCCACTGAGAGCGCCCGGCGTTCACGCGCCGGGCACTCGCAGCACGGACGATGACGGCGGGGGAGCCGCGCCCGAGGCGCGGCGCCTCCGCCGTTCACCCGTAGATCTACGACTTCGAGAGAGAATCACAGACTCATGGCGAACTACACCGCCGCTGACGTCAAGAAGCTCCGCGAGCTCACCGGCGCCGGCATGCTGGACTGCAAGAACGCGCTCGTGGACGCCGACGGTGACGTCGAGAAGGCCCAGGAAGCCCTCCGCATCAAGGGTCAGAAGGGCGTCGCCAAGCGCGAGGGCCGTTCTGCCGAGAACGGTGCCGTCGTCTCCCTCATCGCCGACGACAACACCTCCGGTGTCCTCGTCGAGCTGAAGTGCGAGACCGACTTCGTCGCCAAGGGCGAGAAGTTCCTGGCCGTCGCCAACCAGCTGGCCGCCCACGTGGCCGCCACCTCCCCGGCCGACATCGAGGCGCTGCTCGCGTCCGAGATCGAGCCCGGCAAGACCGTCACCGCTTTCGTCGACGAGGCCAACGCCAACCTCGGCGAGAAGATCGTCCTGGACCGCTTCGCGCAGTTCACCGGCGGTTACGTGACCTCGTACATGCACCGCACGATGCCCGACCTGCCGTTCCAGATCGGCGTGCTGGTCGAGCTCGACAAGGAGAACGCCGAGGTCGCCCGCGGCGTCGCGCAGCACATCGCCGCGTTCTCCCCGCAGTGGCTGTCCGCCGAGGACGTCCCGGCCGAGAAGGTCGAGTCCGAGCGTCGCATCGCCGAAGAGGTCACCCGCGCGGAGGGCAAGCCCGAGGCTGCCATCGCGAAGATCGTCGAGGGTCGCGTCAACGGCTTCTTCAAGGAGGCCACCCTCCTCGGCCAGCCGTACGCGCTGGACAACAAGAAGTCCGTCCAGAAGGTTCTGGACGAGGCCGGTGTCACCCTGAAGCGCTTCAGCCGCATCAAGGTCGGCATCTGAGTCCGTCCGTACACGACGGACACCGGACCCCGGTAGGGTCTGAGGCAGTCGCCCGCGCTTGCGCGAGGCGACCGCAGATCTGACGAGGAGGCCATTGCCGCAGAGGGAACCGCAAGGACCCACCGGCAATGGCCTTCTTCGTATGTGCACGAGGAGATCTCCATGAATCAGGGCGTGGACCCCCACACCGCATCCGACGACAAGAGCGACCAGGACAAGAAGGGCCGCCGCTTCATGCTGAAGCTGTCGGGCGAGGCCTTCTCGGGTGGCAGAGGACTGGGCGTCGACCCCGACGTCGTCCACGCCATCGCGCGCGAGATCGCCGCGGTGGTCCGTGACGGCGCGGAGATCGCCGTCGTGATCGGCGGCGGAAACTTCTTCCGCGGTGCCGAGCTCCAGCAGCGCGGCATGGACCGGGCACGGTCCGACTACATGGGCATGCTCGGCACCGTGATGAACTGCCTCGCCCTCCAGGACTTCCTGGAGAAGGAGGGCATCGACTCCCGCGTGCAGACCGCCATCACCATGGGCCAGGTCGCGGAGCCGTACATCCCGCTGCGCGCCGTACGGCACCTGGAGAAGGGGCGCGTCGTCATCTTCGGCGCCGGCATGGGCATGCCGTACTTCTCCACCGACACCACGGCCGCCCAGCGCGCCCTGGAGATCGACGCCGAGGCCCTGCTCATGGGCAAGAACGGGGTCGACGGGGTCTACGACTCCGACCCGAAGAAGAACCCGGACGCGGTGAAGTTCGACGCGCTGGAGTACGGCGAGGTCCTCTCCCGCGACCTGAAGGTCGCGGACGCCACCGCCATCACGCTGTGCCGCGACAACAAGCTGCCGATCCTCGTCTTCGAGCTCCTCGCCGAGGGCAATATCGCCCGCGCCGTCAAGGGTGAGAAGATCGGCACGCTCGTCAGCGACCAGGGAACCCGGGCCTGAGCAGTCCGCTGCCGGACCGAGCCCGGACCGGCCCCGCCCGTCATGCCCGCCTGAACCATCCATTCAAGACATGCAGGAGCACGTGGTGACCGAAGAGATCCTCCTCGAGGCCGAGGAGAAGATGGAAAAGGCCGTCGTCGTCGCCAAGGAAGACTTCGCCGCGATTCGCACCGGTCGTGCGCACCCGGCGATGTTCAACAAGATCGTGGCGGACTACTACGGCGCCATCACGCCCATCAACCAGCTCGCCTCCTTCTCGGTGCCCGAGCCGCGCATGGCGATCGTGACCCCGTTCGACAAGAGCGCCCTGCGCAACATCGAGCAGGCCATCCGCGACTCCGACCTCGGTGTCAACCCGAGCAACGACGGCAGCATCATCCGGGTGACCTTCCCCGAGCTGACGCAGGACCGCCGCAAGGAGTACATCAAGGTCGCGCGCACCAAGGCCGAGGACTCGAAGATCTCGCTGCGCGCCGTCCGCCGCAAGGCCAAGGACGCCCTTGACAAGCTCGTCAAGGACAAGGAGGCCGGCGAGGACGAGGTGCGCCGCGCCGAGAAGGAGCTCGACGACACCACCGCGAAGTACGTCGCGCAGGTGGACGAGCTCCTGAAGCACAAGGAAGCCGAGCTCCTCGAAGTCTGATGAACGACTCTTCCTGGCAGCCGGAGCCGGTTCCGGCGGGTCCCGCATACGATGCGCAGGTGGGCCCGCACACTCGGCCCATGCCCATCGTGCCCGATGCCGCCGGCCGTGACTTCGACGACCGGGAAGCACGCGATCGGGGGGCCGCCGCGGACGGCGGCCCCCTCTTCCGCGCCGAAACGCCGCCGCAGGAGCCCATGCCCAGCCCCCCGCCCCCGCCTTCGCAGGCCCCGCAGGACGCCTCGCCCCCGCCGCCGAAGAAGCGGGCGGGGAGGGACCTGCGCGCTGCCATAGGTGTCGGTGTCGGCCTGGGCGCGGTGATCTTCGCCTCGCTGTTCATCGTCAAGGCGGTGTTCGTCGGCGTCATCGTCGTGGCGGTCGTCGTCGGCCTGTGGGAGCTCACCTCCCGGCTGCAGGAGAAGAAGGGCATCAAGGCCCCGCTGGTCCCGCTCGCCGTAGGCGGCGCGGCCATGGTCATCGCCGGATACGTCCGGGGAGCCGAGGGCGCCTGGGTGGCCATGGCCCTGACGGCCCTGGCCGTCCTGGTCTGGCGGATGACCGAGCCGCCCGAGGACTACCTCAAGGACGTCACGGCGGGCGTCTTCGCGGCGTTCTACGTGCCCTTCCTGGCCACCTTCGTCGCGATGCTGCTCACCGCGGAGGACGGGCCGCAGCGCGTGGTCACCTTCCTGGTGCTGACGGTGGTCAGCGACACCGGGGCCTACGCCGTCGGCTGGCGGTTCGGCAAGACCAAGCTCGCGCCGCGCATCAGCCCCGGCAAGACCCGCGAGGGGCTGTTCGGCGCGGTGGCCTTCGCGATGGCGGCGGGCGCGCTGTGCATGGAGTTCCTGATCGACGGCGGCTCCTGGTGGCAGGGCCTGCTGCTGGGTCTGGCGGTCGCGGTCAGCGCCACGCTGGGCGACCTCGGCGAGTCCATGATCAAACGTGACCTGGGCATCAAGGACATGGGCACCCTGCTCCCGGGCCACGGCGGCATCATGGACCGGCTGGACTCGCTGCTGCCGACCGCCCCGGTCGTGTGGCTGCTGCTGGCGGCCTTCGTCGGCACCGGCTGACCGGGGCCGCGGAACCCGTCGGCACCGGCCGGCCCCCGCGGAGCGGGTTATCCTAAAAGGCGCGCCACTCGCGAGTGGCGCGCCTTTGCCGTTCTCCGCGACTGCGGGGACGGCCCGTGAGAGGTCTCCAGGCTCCAGTCGAGCCGTGGTCCGCTCCGCACCGGCGGAGCAGCGCGCCCGGACCTCGCCCCATCGAGGAGTATCCGATCATGGCCCGCCCCGTTCCGGGAGAGCTCACCTTCGTCGCGCCCCGAGGCGCCAAGAAGCCTCCGCGGCACCTCGCCGACCTCACTCCTGCCGAGCGCCGCGAGGCGGTGGCCGCGATCGGCGAGAAGCCGTTCCGGGCCAAGCAGCTCTCGCAGCACTACTTCGCGCGGTACGCGCACGATCCGGCCGAGTGGACCGACATCCCGGCGGGCTCCCGCGAGAAGCTCCAGCAGGAGCTGCTGCCGGACCTGATGTCCGTCATCCGGCACATCTCGTGCGACGACGACACCACCCGCAAGACCCTGTGGAAGCTGCACGACGGCACGCTCGTCGAGTCCGTGCTGATGCGCTACCCCGACCGGGTCACGATGTGCATCTCCTCACAGGCCGGGTGCGGCATGAACTGCCCGTTCTGCGCCACCGGCCAGGCCGGCCTGGACCGCAACCTCTCCACCGCCGAGATCGTGCACCAGATCGTCGACGGCATGCGCGCGCTGCGCGACGGCGAGGTCCCCGGCGGCCCGGCGCGGCTGTCGAACATCGTCTTCATGGGCATGGGCGAGCCGCTGGCCAACTACAACCGCGTGGTCGGCGCCATCCGCCGGCTCACCGACCCGGAGCCCGACGGCCTCGGCCTGTCGCAGCGCGGCATCACCGTCTCCACCGTCGGCCTGGTCCCGGCCATGCTGCGCTTCGCCGACGAGGGCTTCAAGTGCCGCCTCGCGGTCTCGCTGCACGCCCCCGACGACGAGCTGCGCGACACGCTGGTGCCCGTGAACACCCGCTGGAACGTGCGCGAGGTCCTCGACGCGGCCTGGGAGTACGCCGAGAAGTCCGGCCGCCGGATCTCCATCGAGTACGCCCTGATCCGCGACATCAACGACCAGGCCTGGCGCGGCGACCTGCTGGGCCGGCTGCTCAAGGGCAAGCGCGTCCACGTCAACCTGATCCCGCTGAACCCGACCCCGGGCTCCAAGTGGACCGCCTCGCGGCCCGAGGACGAGAAGGCCTTCGTGGAGGCCATCGCCCGGCACGGCGTGCCCGTGACCGTACGGGACACCCGCGGCCAGGAGATCGACGGCGCCTGCGGCCAGCTCGCGGCCTCGGAGCGCTAGTTTCCGCCTCGGGACGTCCGTATTCGGCCACGGGGTACCCTGTGGCCGAACCAATTTCATATTCCGACAGGGGAGCGCCACAGCGCTGAGAGTGCGGTATCCGTCATCCGCAGACCCTCTGAACCTCGCCCCGGTCATTCGGGGTAGGAAGTTCGGTCACCACTCATGCTGTTGCGCCCTGCCCGGCGTCCGCTCCGAGAGAGCGCCGGGCAGGGCCGCGTCTTCTCCTGGTCATCCAGGAGGAATCACCAGTGAGCACCACCAAGAAGATCGCGGGCGCGGCGCTCGCGGCCGCGCTGGGCGTCACCACGCTCAGCGCCTGCGGCGGCGGCGACGCCAAGGACAAGACCGCGGGCGCGAGCGACGCCCCGAAGTCCACGACCGTCACGCTCGTCTCCCACGACTCCTTCAACGTGACCGACGCGGTCCTGAAGGAGTTCGAACAGCAGAGCGGCTACACCGTCAAGGTGCTGAAGTCCGGTGACGCCGGCGCCGCGCTGAACCAGGAGATCCTCACCAAGGGCTCCCCGCGCGGCGACGTCTTCTTCGGCGTGGACAACACCCTGCTCTCGCGCGCCCTCGACAACGGGATCTTCACCCCGTACGAGGCCAAGGGCCTGGCCGACGTGAAGCCGGAGTACGTCCTCGACAAGGAGCACCGGGTCACGCCGGTCGACTCCGGCGACATCTGCGTCAACTACGACAAGGCCTACTTCGCCGACAGGAAGATCGCCCCGCCGCAGACGCTGGACGACCTGATCAAGCCGGAGTACAAGAACCTGCTGGTCGCCGAGAACGCCGCGACCTCCTCGCCCGGCCTCGGCTTCCTGCTCGCCACCGTCGGCAAGTACGGCGACGAGGGCTGGAAGGACTACTGGAGCAAGCTCAAGGACAACGGCGTCGAGATCGTCGACGGCTGGGAGCAGGCCTACAACGAGCGCTTCTCCGGCTCCGCGGGCGGCAAGAAGGCCAAGGGCGACCGCCCGCTGGTCGTCTCCTACGCCTCCAGCCCGCCGGTCGAGGTGCTGTACGCCGAGCCGCAGCCGGCCGAGGCCCCGACGGGTGTCGCCACCGGTACCTGCTTCCGCCAGACCGAGTTCGCGGGCCTGCTCAAGGGCGCGAAGAACGAGGCGGGCGGCAAGGCCCTCGTGGACTTCCTGATCAGCAAGAAGTTCCAGGAGGACATGCCGCTCCAGATGTTCGTGAACCCCGTGACGAAGGACGCGGCCCTGCCGGAGCTGTTCACCAAGCACGGAGCGGTGGTCGAGAAGCCCGAGACCGTGGCTCCCGAGACCATCGCCAAGAACCGTGAGCAGTGGGTCAAGGCATGGACCTCGCTCGTCGTGAAGTAGGCGGCACCAAGGGCACGGGCGCGGCGTCGGGGGGCGCCGCGCCGGTCCCCGGCTCCGGCGAAAGCGGGCGGGCCACGGCCGTACGGCTCGCCCTGATGGCCGTGCCCCTCGCCTTCTTCGGACTCTTCTTCGCCTACCCCGTGGCCGCGATCGTCGGCCGCGGGCTGAAGACCGACGCCGGCTGGCAGTTCGGCCGGATCGGCGAGGTGCTGACCCGGCCCGACATCGCCGACGTGCTGTGGTTCACCACCTGGCAGGCGCTCGCCTCCACCGCGCTCACCCTGCTGATCGCACTGCCCGGCGCCTACGTCTTCGCGCGCTTCGAGTTCCCCGGCAAGCAGCTGCTCCGGGCCCTGGTGACCGTCCCCTTCGTGCTGCCGACCGTGGTGGTCGGCACCGCCTTCCTCGCGCTGGTCGGCCGGGGCGGGCTGCTCGACGAACTGGCCGGCGTCCGGCTGGACACCACGGTCTGGGCGATCCTCCTCGCGCACGTCTTCTTCAACTACGCCGTCGTCGTCCGGACGGTCGGCGGGCTGTGGGCCCAGCTGGACCCGCGTCAGGAGGAGGCCGCCCGGGTGCTGGGCGCCGGCCGGTTCGCCGCCTGGCGGCGGGTGACGCTGCCCTCGCTGGCCCCGGCCGTGGCCGCCGCTTCGCTGATGGTGTTCCTGTTCACCTTCAGCTCCTTCGGGGTCGTACTGATCCTGGGCGGGCCCGCCTACTCCACCCTGGAGGTGGAGGTCTACCGGCAGACCGCGCAGCTCCTGGACCTGCCCACGGCCGCGGTGCTGACGATGGTGCAGTTCGCGGCGATCGGCGGGATCCTCGCCGTGCACGCCCGGACCGTGCGCAGGCGGGAAACCGCGCTGCGGCTGGTCGACCCGGGGCGCACCGCGCACCGGCCGCGCGGATGGGCGCAGCGCAGCCTGCTGGGCGGGGTGCTGCTGACGGTCGCCCTGCTGATCGTGGCCCCGCTGGCGGTGCTGGTGGAGCGGTCCTTCGACGCACCCGGCGGCTACGGCCTCGGCTTCTACCGGGCGCTCCAGGAGGTGGGCGCGGGCGGCGGAACCTTCCTGGTGCCGCCGCTGGAGGCGATCTGGAACTCCCTGCAGTACGCGCTCGCCGCCACCGTCATCGCCCTGCTGATCGGCGGGCTCGCGGCCGCGGCCCTGACCAGGCGCGGAGGCCGGTTCGTACGGGGCTTCGACGCACTGCTGATGCTTCCGCTCGGGGTGTCCGCCGTGACCGTGGGCTTCGGTTTCCTGATCACCCTGGACGAGCCTCCGCTGGACCTGCGGACCTCGTGGATCCTGGTGCCGCTCGCGCAGGCCCTGGTGGGCGTGCCGTTCGTCGTGCGGACCATGCTCCCGGTGCTGCGCGCGGTGGACGGGCGGCTGCGGGAGGCCGCGGCCGTGCTGGGCGCTTCCCCGCTGCGGGCCTGGCGGGAGGTGGACCTGCCGCTGGTGCGGCGGGCGCTGCTGATCGCGGCGGGCTTCGCCTTCGCCGTCTCGCTCGGGGAGTTCGGCGCGACCGTCTTCATCGCCCGGCCGGACCACCCGACGCTGCCGGTGGCCGTGGCGCGGCTGCTGGGACGGGCCGGGGAGATGAACTACGGGCAGGCGATGGCCCTGAGCACGATTCTGATGCTGGTGTGCGCGGTGTCCCTGCTGGTGCTGGAGCGACTGCGTCCCGACAAGACCTCGGGAGAATTCTGATGACACTGCTCCGGCTGGACGGGGTGTCGGTCCGCTTCGGTGAGCGCGCGGTCGTGGACGAGGTGGACCTGGAGGTCGCCGAGCACGAGACCGTGTGCGTGCTCGGGCCGAGCGGGAGCGGCAAGTCGACCCTGCTGCGGGTGGTCACCGGGCTCCAGCCGGTGTCCGCGGGCCGGGTGGCGCTGGGCGGGGCCGACCAGGCCGGCGTGCCCGTGCACCGGCGGGGCGTGGGCCTGATGTTCCAGGACCACCAGCTCTTCCCGCACCGGGACGTCGGCGGGAACGTCGCCTTCGGCCTGCGGATGCGGGGCGCGGGCCGCGGTTCGTACGAGGCCCGGGTCGCGGAGCTGCTGGAGCTGGTCGGCCTCCCCGGCGCCCAGAACCGCGCGGTGGCCTCGCTGTCCGGCGGCGAGCAGCAGCGCGTCGCGCTGGCCCGCGCTCTGGCCCCCTCGCCGCGGCTGCTGATGCTGGACGAACCGCTGGGCCAGCTGGACCGGGGGCTGCGGGAGCGGCTCGTGGTGGAGCTCCGGCAGCTGTTCGCCCGGCTGGGCACGACGGTCCTCGCCGTCACCCACGACCAGGGGGAGGCCTTCGCGCTGGCCGACCGGGTGGTGGTGATGCGGGACGGCCGGATCGCGCAGGCCGGGAGCCCGCTGGAGGTGTGGCAGCGGCCCGCGTCGGAGTTCGTGGCACGGTTCCTCGGCTTCGAGAACGTGGTCCCGGCCGTCGTCTCGGGGACGGCGGCCGGGACCCCCTGGGGCAAGGTCCCGGTGCCGGAGGGGTCCCCCGAGGGGGAGCGGCGGCTGCTGATCCGCCCGGCCGGGGTGGTCCTGTGCGCCGCCGGCCTGCGCTGCGAGGTGGTGTCCCGCACCTTCCGCGGCACGCACGTCGCCCTGCTGCTGCGGCCGGAGGCGGGGCCGCTCCTGGAGGCGGAATGCGGACTGGAGGGGGCGCCGGCGGCGGGCGACCGGGTCGCCGTGACCTTCACCCCGTCCGAGGTCGTCCTCCTCCCGGCGGACCCGGGGCCGGAAGAGACGGGCTAGGGACGGCCCGGGGACGGCCTAGGGACGGATGCCGTCACAGGCGATCGGCAGGTGGCGCGGGCCGCGCAGGACCGCGTTCTGACGGTACGGCGGCGGGTCCTCCAGCAGGCGGGGGTTCTCCAGCCGGCGGGCGAGTTCGCTCAGGGCGAGCTGCGCCTCCTGGCGGGCGAGCGGCGCCCCGAAACAGCTGTGGATGCCGCTGCCGAGGCCGAGGTGCTGGATGTCCTTGCGGTCGGGGTCGAAGCGGTCCGGGTTCTCGAACCGCTTCGGGTCACGGTTCCCGGAGGCCAGGATCAGCCACAGGGAAGCGCCCTTGGGGATGGTGACTCCGGCGACCTCGATGTCGGACAGGGTGGTGCGCTGGGGGAGCAGCTGCACGGGCGGCTCGTACCGCAGCAGCTCCTCGACGATGGGGACGGACAGGCCCGGGTCCTCGCGGAGCCGGTCGAGGACGTCCGGGTGGCGCAGCAGGGTCAGCATGCCGTTGGTGATCAGGTTGACGGTGGTCTCGTGGCCCGCGATCAGCAGCAGCGCGGAGGTGCTGAGCGCCTCCATGGTGGTCATCGACCCGTCCGGGCCGTCATCGGTCGCCAGCTGCGACAGCATGTCGTTCCCCGGGTTCTTGCGCCGCTCCTCGATCAGCCCGGCCAGGTACATGCCCAGTTCCATCCGGGCGTCCATCGCGCCCTTGCCGTGCTGGGTGGGGTCCGCGTCCGGGTCCGGGTCCAGGCTCGCGGCGAGGGTCTCCGCCCAGACGTGGAACTTCGGTTCGTCCTCGCGGGGCACGCCGAGCAGCCGGCAGATGACCGTGACCGGGAACGGGTACGCGAACTGGTCCACGAGGTCGACGCGGTCCAGGTTCCCGCGGGTGGCGATGGAGTCGATGAGCCCGGAGACGAGCCCCCCGAGCTCGTCGCGCATGTCGTGCACCCGGTGCGGTGCGTGCGGCGGCCCGAAGGGCCGGTTCGTCATCCGCCGCAGCCGGTCGTGGTCCGGCGGGTCGAGCTTGAGGAAGGACGGCGGCAGGGCCGTCCCCGTCCCCTCGTCCTCGGACTGGCCCAGCGGGTCGTTCCCGGTCGACTTCAGGTTCTTGGCGTCGGAACTGATCCGCGGGTCGTGCAGCAGGCTCTGGATCTCGTAGTACGTGCTGACCACGTAGGGGCCGTCCCCGTCGTGGGAGACCGGGGTCTTGCGGAGCTCCTCGTACAGCGGGTACGGGTTAGCGCGGTTCGCGTAGTCGATGATCTCCCGCAGGATGGCTTGTGTCATGACGGGTCCTCGTGATCCTCGGGGGAGGGCGCGGTGGGGTCTCGGGCGCGGTCGGGGGCAGGGTCAGGCGCGCCCGGGGACGAAGGTCATCTTCCGGTCGGCCGGCGAATAGCCGCTGAGGGTGATGGTCGGTCCGTGCGTCGGCACCGAGGGGTCGGGGAAGTCCGCCGGAACCGGCTTGCTCCCCTCCGGCCTGCGGTCCACCGTCGAGAACTCCGGCGGGAACGGCGCGTTGGCCTCGATCTGGTGCTCGTAGAACGGCAGCCACCGGCAGTTGTCGAAGGTCACCGCGGCGATCACGCGCCCCTGGTACCCGTACACGGCCGCGAACCTGCGCTCCGCGAGCGAGCCCTGCATGACGAGGAGCTCGGTCCCCATCGGCGGTACGCCGACCGACTTGATGTTCACCCCGAACTGCGAGGACCAGAACGCCGGCACCCACAGGTGGGGGCGGCGGTCCGCGCTCTCGCTGAGCATGTTGTGCGCGGCGGTGTCGGCCTGGGCGACGGCGTTGCCCCAGTGCTCCAGCGACAGGAACTGGTAGCCGAACAGGGCGTGCGGGGAGCGTGCCACGTCACCCGCCACGTAGATGTCGTCGGTGACGATGCCCCGGATGTCGAAGGCCCGGCAGCCCGCGTCGCAGGCGATGCCCCGGGGGCCCGCACCCAGCCCGGACCCGGCGAGCCATTCGGTGTTGCGCTGCGCGCCGAGCCCGACGACCACCACATCGGCCTCCACGGTGGACCCGTCGGAGAAGTGGGCGGCGCGGACCCGTCCCGAGGGGTCGCCCTCCAGCCCGGTCACCATCACCCCGGTGCGCAGGTCGACGCCGTTCTCGCGGTGCATCCCGGCGGCGATCTCGCCGATCACCCCGCCGAGCGCGCCGACCAGCGGCGCCGCGCCGCGTTCGGCGACGGTGACGTCCAGGCCGCGCTCCCGGCAGGCGGAGGCGATCTCGGAGCCGGTGAAGCCGGCTCCGATGACGAGCACCCGGCGCGGGCCGGCGGCCAGGGCCTGTTGCAGCCCTTCGCCGTCGTCGCGGGTGCGCAGGACGAAGACTCCCTTGAGGGCGCCCTCCTCCGCGTTGGGCCAGGGCCGCGCGCGGACGCCGGTGGCGATCAGCAGCCGGTCGTACTCGACCTCGTCGCCGTTGCCGAGGCGGACCCGCCGGGCGGCCATGTCCAGGCCGGTGGCGGGTACCCCGAGGCGCCAGTCGGCGTCGATCGCCCGGCGGCGGGGCAGCGCCGTGTGGTCGGCGACCGCATTGCCCAGCAGGACCTGCTTGGACAGCGGGGGCCGGTCGTACGGCTCGTACGGTTCGTCGCCGATCATCGTCAGCGAACCGGCGAAGCCCTTCTCGCGCATGGTCTCGGCGGCCCGCAGACCGGCCAGCGAAGCGCCGACGACGACGATGCGCCCCTCGCGCTTGAGCCGCGCCAGGGCCCCGTCGTGTGCTCCTCCACCCTTCACCGCGCGCCTCCGGAGGGAGTCCCGGCCACGGCGTCCGGCGACGGCACACCGGCCATGTCCTCGTCCGTGAGCTCCAGCAGGATCGCGCCGACCGGGCAGGCGGCCACGGCGCGTTCGACGTTCTCCCGCTGTTCGGCGGCCGCCTCCGGGTTGTAGAGGAGCGACTCGTCGCCGTGCATGGCGAAGACGTCGGGAGCGAGGAAAGCGCACTGGGCGTATCCCTGGCAGCGGTTGAGGTCGACGACAAGCCTCATGACGGTTCTGCCTTTCCCTCGGCCGTACTTCCCCGTCACCCCCGTACCCCCGCGGATCCTCCCCTTCCCACCAGCATGCACGCGGGGCCCACAGGCCGCCCGCCGGAGTGTGAATGCGCAGGTCAGGATGGGTCAGGAGGACCGGGGCGGGCCACGTCGGGGGCCGTACGGGCGGTGCCGCGCCGGGCCCGCAGGACATGCACGCTGATGATCAGCGCCCAGGCCGGGAACAGCAGCTCGGACCAGGGCATGCCGGAGCCCGCGACGAGCAGGACCAGACCGACCACGGTGCCCAGCAGGGCCAGTGACCGCGGGAAGACACCGAGCAGCCGCCCGATGGTCGAGGTGGCCAGGACGAACACGGCGGCCACCCGCATCCCGTACGTCGACAGCAGGGTGTAGGCGAAGTGGCGGCCGAAATCGGAGGGCGTGGCCTCGTCCAGCACGGTGCCCGCCGCCGCGGCGGCGGCGAACAGCGTCGCCACGAAGACGAAGCCGCTGCCCAGGAACACGGTGGCGATGAACCGGTCCTCGGCCTCACCCGTGTGCGCGCGCAGGGCGCCCATGAACCACAGGAAGAAGATGCCGGCGAAGGGCACGATCTCCAGGGCCACCTGGACGGCCCAGCGCCGGTCCGGGGCGATGGGTGCGACGGCGGCGTCGCCCGACGGGACGGCGATCCGCATCAGGACGATCGCCGCCGCGAGCAGCAGGGCGAAGGCGATTCCGGCGAGCCCGGCCGCGCGCGGTGTTTTCAGCGGATCGGTCGTGGCCTCCATGGGCCCCTCGCTCTCTCCCCCTGTCCAGCAAGCGGCAGCCGCCGCCGCGCCACCACCGGGGGTCGGCCGACCGGGTGACACCGGCCGGCCCACGGGTCAGCCGACCGGCTCCGGTACGGGGGCCGCGGCGCCCTCGTCGGCCCCCTCGTGCTTGCCGTACCAGGCGACCGCCACCGCGCCGGCCACCGCCAGCACGAAGCCGGAGACCGCCAGCCAGGCCAGCCCCGGCCGGGAGGCGTCACCGAGCCAGAGCACGCCGATCGCGCCCGGGAGGACCGTCTCGCCGACGACCAGGGCGGCGGTCGCGCCGTTCACCGAACCGATCTGGAGGGCGACCGTGTGCAGGTACATGCCGCCGAAGCCCGCCACGAGGATGGCGTACAGGGCCGGGTCGGCCAGCAGCGTGCCCAGGTCGAACGGGTCGACGCCGTCCAGGATCCGGACGCCGACGCCCAGTGCGCCGAAGCCCAGGCCCGACAGCAGACCCGCCAGGATCGCCGCGCCGCCGCCGAGGAGGCGTACGGCGACCGTGCCGCCCACCATCAGCAGCAGGGTGATGCCCAGCAGCCACCAGTGCGTGGACATCGGGGCGTGGTGGCCGCCCTCGTGGCCCGCGGCCGTCGCCAGCAGCACCAGCGCCGTGCAGACGACGCCGATGGAGGTCCACTCCTTGCGGCTCAGCCGGATGCCCAGCATCTTGACGCTGAGCACGGCCGTGATCACCAGGTTGGCGCTGATCACCGTCTGGGACAGGAACAGCGGCAGCAGGCGGGCCGCCAGCGCGCCCAGCCCGAAGCCCACGAAGTCCAGGATCGTGCCGACGATGAACTCCCAGGTCATCGCCGCCTTCGCGGTCGACGCCAGGTTGGGGCCGCCGTGCGCGGTGACCCCGGCGGCGGACGGGGACATCCGGGCGGCGCGGCGCGATCCGACGGCTTGCAGGACGGATCCCGTCCCGTAGCAGATGGACGCCGCGACAGCGGTCAGCAGGCCTATGAGCACCGAGGGCTCCGTTCACGTCTGGCAGGTAATGCGGTACCACTGCCAGACGTCAGAACGGGCCGGGAAGTTGCCTCCCGGTGTCAGGCCATTGACGCCAGCGCGTCCGGGACCTCGTCCACCGAGTCCACCAGCGCGATCCGGGACTCCATCGCCCGGCCGCGCGCCAGCGCCCGCAGCAGGGGCCAGGCGGGGAGGCGCTCGGTCCAGTGCGTCCGGTCGACCAGGACCATCGGCGCGGGCTCGCCCCGCGACGCGTAGTAGTTCGGCGTCGCGCTGTCGAAGACCTCCTGCACCGTGCCCGCCGCGCCCGGCAGGAACACCACGCCCGCCGTGGACCGGGCCAGCAGCCCGTCCTCGCGGGTGGCGTTCGCGAAGTACTTGCCGATGTGGGCCGCGAAGGCGTTCGGCGGCTCGTGCCCGTAGAACCAGGTCGGGATGCCCACCGAGTCGCCGCCGCCCGGCCACCGGTCCCGTACGGCGAACGCCGCCCGCGCCCAGTCGGAGACCGAGGGGGCGAAGGACGGGGCCTTGGCCAGCAGCTCCAGGGCCTCGCCGAGGGCCTCGTCCGGGGCGGGGGCCAGGTAGGCGCCGAGGTTGGCGGCCTCCATCGCGCCGGGTCCGCCGCCGGTGGCCACGGTGAGCCCGGACCGGGTCAGCGCGCGGCCGAGCTCCGCCGCGCCGCGGTACTCCGCACCGCCCCGGGACATGGCGTGGCCGCCCATGACGCCGACGACCCGGGCACCCTGGAGGTGCTCGTCGAGGGCGTCGGAGACGGCGTCGTCGTGGATGGACCGGAGCATCGAGGAGAAGATGTCGCCGTCGGCCTTGGTCTCCTGGAACCACGCGTAGGTCTGGGCGTCCGGGGTGGACTCGTACCCCGCGGGCAGCCCGGCGAACAGTTCCTCGGGCGTGTAGAGCAGGCCCCGGTAGGGGTTGAACGGCAGGTCGGGGACGGGCGGGAAGACCAGGGCGCCGTCCGCGCGGACCTTCACCGAGGCGTCCGGCTCCATCGCGCAGCCCAGGAACACGGCGGCCGAGGTGTCGGCGGACAGCAGCGCGAAGGTGCGCTCCAGCAGGTTGACCGAATGGATCCGGTAGCCGCTGAGCGAGCCGCGGGCCACGACCTGGTCGAATTCGGCGAGCGTCTCGATCTCGGTGTCGATGTATCCGTTGACCATTCGGCCCACCCTAAGGGCTGCTCGCGTCAGCGGGTCAGGGCCAGTGACGTCAGCTGCGCCACACCCCAGCTGAGGGGTACGCACACGGCCACCAGCGCCGTGGCCCGCAAACTCGCGGCCGTACGCAGCACCTTGGCCGGAGCTCCGAGGTCCGTCAGGGCCTCGCGCCCGGCGGCCCGGCTCTGCCGGGCCTCCACCACGGATGTGAGAAGGGTCGCGGCGGCGCACAGGGCGACCAGAGCGGCGGCCGGTCCGGTCAGCGGGCCGAGGGGGAGGAGCACACCGGCGTGGTCCCGCAGGGCCAGGGCGGTGAGGGCGCCCGCCCCGACGGCGCAGAGCACCCCGAGCGGCGGCCCGAGCCGGGGCGCCTCCTCCTGGAGGGTCCGCCCGGCCAGCAGCCGCGGCGCCCCGGGGCGCGCGGCCTGGACCAGCGTGCCGCAGGCGTAGGCCAGGCCGGGTCCGGCGAGGGCCAGGCCGGCGGCGGTCAGCGACCAGCCGGCCAGCATCCCAGGTCCCACCGGCCCGGCGTAGGCCTCGACCGCGAGGCCGCAGGCGGTGATCGCGATGCCCCACGGCAGCCCGGTCTGCGGGGCCAGGGGCCTGCGCCGGGGCAGGCTGAGGACGGCCGCCGACGCGGTCAGCGGGACCAGGACCAGCAGGGTGAGCGCGGCCGCCACGGGCAGCGGCTGGCCGGCGTGGAGCAGTGCGGCTCCGGCGCCGTCGAAGGGCAGCCCGGCCAGGTCCCCGCGCAGGTGCAGGAAGGCGCCCAGGGCGAGTGCGCTGCCGAGGCCGCACGCGACGGCGGTGGAGATCGCCGCGACCAGACCGAGCCGTACGGGTCCCAGCCCGGCGGCGTCCAGGCCCGCCCGGGGCCGGGTCGCCGGGTCGGTGCGGGCGACCGCGACGGCGAACTGGACGGTCGCGGCCAGCGGAACCAGGGCCCACAGCAGGCGAGGGAACGATCCGCCGGGACGGGCCACCGCCCCGGCGAGCACGTACAGGAGGAGGAACCCGGTGCCGGCCGAGGCGGCGGCGACGAGCAGCCGGCGCAGCTGGACCAGCGGCCGGGAGCCGCGGGCTAGGCGGAGAGCGAGCACGCGGCCTGCCCCTCCGTGGTCTCGGCCGCCGGGGGCCCCGGCGGACTCGGGGCGGCCCCGGCCGTGGCGGCGGGCCGGCCGTCGAGCAGCGGCACGCGGCGGTCGGCGACGGCCGCGGTGTCCTCGTCGTGGGTGGCCAGCACCACGGTGATCCCGTGCGAGCGGGCCGCGGTGGTGAGCGTACGGAGCAGCAGGGCGCGCTCGGCCCGGTGCAGCGGGGCCGTGGGCTCGTCGCCGAAGATCACCGCGGGCTCGTTGACCAGGGCCCGGGCCAGCGCGACCCGCTGGCATTCGGCCCGGTTGAGGGCGGTGGGGCGCTTGCGGGCGAAGCCGCCGATGTCCAGGCGCTCGAGCCATTCGCAGGCGGCGCGCTTGGCACTGCGGTGCGAGGCGCCGGCGAGCAGCAGCGGCAGGGCCGCGTTCTCCCACACCTTGAGCTCGGGCAGCAGCTGCGGCTCGGGGCCGATCCAGCCGAACCGGTCGCGGCGCAGCCGCTCGCGGGCCTGCACGCCCATGGTGTGGACGGGGACGCTGTTGAACCAGACCTCGCCCTGTTCGGGGCGCAGCTGTCCGGAGAGGCAGCGCAGCAGGGTGGTCTTGCCGCTGCCGCGCGGGCCGGTCAGGGCGAGGATCTCGCCCTGGCGGACCCCGACGGAGATCCCGATGAGTCCGGGGGACCCCCTGTGGGAGTAGTGAAGGGACCGAGCCCACAGGACATCATTGTCGGGTGGGGCGGTGTCCGGTGGAGCCACCATGGCGTACACCTCCGTCCGGGGGAACGAAGCGGAACCGGTTCGGTCACTGGCGCCGCAATGAGATGTAAAGAGATGAACGTCTTGGATGGTGACAGCACACGGCCCGGACCCCCTCGTTCTCACTCGAACGGGGGATCCGGGCCGTGTGATCGGACTATTTAAGCCCTGGTCCGGCGGCTGATCAGAGCTTGGTCCACGCCTCGGTGAGCACCGAGCGCAGGATGCCCTCGATCTCGTCGAAGGTGCCCTGGTCGGCGATCAGCGGCGGGGCCAGCTGGATGACCGGGTCCCCTCGGTCGTCGGCCCGGCAGTACAGGCCGTTCTCGAAGAGCGCCTTGGAGAGGAAGCCGTAGAGCACGCGCTCCGTCTCCTCGTCCGTGAAGGACTCCTTGGTGGCCTTGTCCTTGACGAGCTCGATGCCGTAGAAGAAGCCGTTGCCGCGGACGTCGCCGACGATCGGCAGGTCGTGCAGCTTCTTCAGCGTCGAGAAGAAGGCGTCCTCGTTGTCCAGCACGTGCTGGTTGAGGCCTTCCTTGTCGAAGATGTCGAGGTTGGCCAGCGCGACGGCCGAGGAGACCGGGTGGCCGCCGAAGGTGTAGCCGTGCAGGAAGGTGTTGTCGCCCTTGTAGAACGGCTCGGCGAGCTTGTCCGAGACGATGCAGGCACCGATCGGGGAGTAGCCCGAGGTCATGCCTTTGGCGCAGGTGATCATGTCCGGGACGTAGCCGAACTTGTCACAGGCGAACATCGTGCCCAGACGGCCGAAGGCGCAGATCGTCTCGTCGGAGACGAGCAGCACGTCGTACTCGTCGCAGATCTCGCGGACGCGCTGGAAGTAGCCGGGCGGCGGCGGGAAGCAGCCGCCGGCGTTCTGCACCGGCTCCAGGAAGACGGCGGCGACGGTGTCGGCACCCTCGAACAGGATCTCCTGCTCGATCTGGTCGGCGCACCAGCGGCCGAAGGCCTCGGGGTCGTCGCCGTAGATCGGGGCGCGGTAGATGTTGGTGTTCGGCACCTTGTGCGCGCCGGGGACCAGCGGCTCGAAGGGGGCCTTCAGGGCCGGCAGGCCCGTGATGGACAGGGCGCCCTGCGGGGTGCCGTGGTAGGCGACCGCACGCGAGATGACCTTGTACTTGGTGTGCTTGCCCTGGAGCTTGAAGTACTGCTTGGCGAGCTTCCAGGCCGTCTCGACGGCCTCGCCGCCACCGGTGGTGAAGAAGACCTTGTTCAGGTCGCCCGGGGCGTAGTCGGCGAGGCGCTCGGCGAGCTCCACGGCCTTGGGGTGCGCGTACGACCAGATGGGGAAGAACGCGAGTTCCTGGGCCTGCTTGTAGGCGACCTCGGCCAGTTCCTTGCGGCCGTGACCGGCGTTGACCACGAACAGGCCGGCGAGGCCGTCGAGGTAGCGCTTGCCCTTGTCGTCGAAGATGTAGGTGCCCTCACCACGCACGATGGTGGGCACGGGCGCGTTCTCGTAGGACGACATGCGGGTGAAGTGCATCCACAGGTGGTCGTACGCGGTTTTGGAGAGGTCCTGGCTCACGGGTTATCGAGTTCCCCACATGTAGGTCTGCTTCTTCAGCTTCAGGTAAACGAAGCTTTCGGTTGATCGCACGCCGGGGAGCGCGCGGATCTTCTTGTTGATCGTTTCGAGCAGGTGGTCGTCGTCCTCGCAGACGATCTCCACCATCAGGTCGAACGACCCTGCGGTCATCACCACGTACTCGCACTCGGCCATGGCGGTCAGGGCGTCCGCCACCGGGTCGAGGTCTCCCTCGACGTTGATGCCGACCATGGCCTGGCGTCGCAGGCCCACGGTGAGCGGGTCGGTGACGGCGACGATCTGCATGACGCCCTGGTCGAGCAGCTTCTGTACGCGCTGGCGCACGGCCGCTTCCGACAGGCCGACGGCCTTGCCGATCGCTGCGTAGGGACGACGGCCGTCCTCCTGCAGTTGCTCGATGATCGCCAGGGACACAGCATCGACCGAAGGGGACGGTTGTCTGTTCCTGGAATCTGCGCTTCGACTGACCACGACCACACTGTGCACGAGGAGTCGTCTGTTCCGCAAGACGGAATCGATGAAATCCGTCGTTTGACGACTCAGATCTCACTGATTTCGTAGTTCGTGGTGTCTGGCTCTGTCGAAAGCCTCCGCCAAGGGGCTACTCTTTGGGGATCGTCTCAATCGTTGGACATGTGATCAGGAGAGTGGCTGTAGTGACCACCGAACTGCGTCGTCTGCGCAACTACATCGGCGGAGAGTTCAAGGACGCCGCCGACGGGCGGACCACCGAGGTGGTCAACCCGGCCATCGGCGAGGCGTACGCCACCGCCCCCCTCTCGGGCCAGGCCGACGTCGACGCGGCCATGGCCGCCGCCGCGGCCGCCTTCCCCGGCTGGCGCGACACCACGCCCGCCGAACGGCAGAAGGCGCTGCTGAAGATCGCGGACGCCTTCGAGGCGCGCGCGGACGAGCTCGTCGCCGCGGAGTCGGAGAACACCGGCAAGCCGCTGGGCCTCACGGCCAGCGAGGAGCTGCCGCCGATGGTGGACCAGATCCGCTTCTTCGCCGGCGCCGCCCGGCTGCTCGAGGGCCGCTCGGCCGGTGAGTACATGGAGGGCATGACCTCGATCATCCGCCGCGAGCCGGTCGGCGTGTGCGCCCAGGTCGCGCCGTGGAACTACCCGATGATGATGGCCGTGTGGAAGTTCGCCCCGGCCATCGCCGCGGGCAACACCGTGGTGCTCAAGCCCTCGGACACCACCCCCGCCTCCACCGTCCTGATGGCGGAGATCATCGACTCGGTCCTGCCCAAGGGCGTCTTCAACGTCATCTGCGGTGACCGCGAGACCGGCAAGGCCATGGTCGAGCACAGCACCCCGGCGATGGCCTCCATCACCGGCTCCGTGCGCGCCGGCATGCAGGTGGCCGAGAGCGCCTCGAAGGACGTCAAGCGCGTCCACCTGGAGCTCGGCGGCAAGGCCCCGGTCGTGGTCTTCGAGGACGCCGACCTGGCCAAGGCCGTCGAGGACATCGCGGTCGCCGGTTACTTCAACGCCGGCCAGGACTGCACCGCCGCCACCCGCGTGCTCGTGCACGAGTCGATCCACGACGAGTTCGTCGCCGCGCTCGCCAAGGCCGCCGCCGACACCAAGACGGGCCTGCCGGACGACGAGGACGTGCTCTACGGTCCGCTGAACAACCCGAACCAGCTGAAGCAGGTCGCGGGCTTCATCGAGCGCCTGCCCGCCCACGCCAAGGTCGAGGCGGGCGGCCACCAGGTCGGCGAGAAGGGCTACTTCTACGCCCCGACCGTGGTCTCGGGCCTCAAGCAGGACGACGAGATCATCCAGAACGAGGTCTTCGGCCCCGTCATCACCGTCCAGTCCTTCACGGACGAGGCCCAGGCCGTGGCGTACGCGAACGGCGTCGAGTTCGCCCTCGCCTCCTCCGTGTGGACCAAGGACCACGGCCGCGCGATGCGGATGTCCAAGAACCTCGACTTCGGCTGCGTGTGGATCAACACCCACATCCCGCTCGTCGCCGAGATGCCGCACGGCGGCTTCAAGAAGTCCGGCTACGGCAAGGACCTCTCCGCCTACGGCTTCGAGGACTACACGCGCATCAAGCACGTGATGACCTCGCTCGACGGCTGACCGGTCGCATCGGTCAGAGCAGGCCGTTGACGGGGCGGGCGGTAGACAACATGTCTATTGCCCGCCCCTTCGCGTTTCCCCGACGCTGAGGCCATGCCTCAACTCGCCTTCTCCCGCCGCGCCGCACTGCGCGGCCTCGGTGCCACGGGCCTGCTGGCCGCCCTCGCCGGCTGCGGGGTACCCGCCGCCTACGTCCCCGAGGACCGGCGCGGAGGACTCGACCGGTCCGAGCGCGACCGGACCCTCTCCTTCTCCAATTGGCCGCTGTACATCGACACCGACGAGGAGGACGAGGAGAGCCGTCCGACGCTGGACGCCTTCTCGGAGCGGACGGGCATCGAGGTCCTGTACTCCGAGGAGATCAACGACAACGACGAGTTCTTCGGCAAGGTCAGCCCCGCCCTGATGAACCGCCAGGAGACGGGCCACGACCTGGTGGTGGTCAGCGACTGGATGGCCGCCCGCTTCGTCCACCTCGGCTGGGCCCAGAAGATGGACCGCTCGGCGCAGTCCAACGTGGACCGCTACCTGGACCCCCAGCTGCGTTCCCCCGCCTTCGACGAGGGCCGGCTGCACACCGTCCCCTGGCAGTCGGGGATCACCGGCATCGCCTACAACCGCAAGGCCCTGGGCCGGGAGATCAAGTCCGTGGGCGACCTGTGGCAGCCGGACCTCGCGGGCCGGGTCACCCTCTTCTCCGGCCTCGACGAGTCCTTCGCCCTCCTGATGCAGGGCGACGGCGTGGACGTCACCCGCTGGACGGAGTCCGACTTCCACCGGATGTGCGACCGGGTCGAGAGCATGGTGAGGAAGAAGCACATCCGCCGCTTCACCGGCAACGACTACACCTCCGACCTGAGCAAGGGCGACGTCCTGGCGTGCCAGGCCTACTCCGGCGACGCGATCCAGCTCCAGGCGGACAACCCCGACATCGAGTTCGTGGTCCCGGAGGAGGGGGCCGAGCTCTGGGCGGAGAGCCTCCTCGTGCCCAACCTGGCCCGGCACAAGGCGAATGCCGAGGCCCTGATCGACCACTACTACGACCCCGAGGTGGCCGCGGAGCTCGCCGCTTCCGTCAACTACGTCTGCCCCGTCCCGGCCGCCCGCGAGGTGCTGGCCGGCTCCGACGACGAGGAGACCGCCGAACTGGCCGAGAACCCGCTGATCTTCCCGGACGACGGGATGCGCGAGCGGCTGGTCGTCGCCCGGGACATCTCCTCGGCCGAACGCCGCCTCCTCGCCAGGCGCTGGAACGCGATCGTCGGACTCTGACCCCCGGTCGCCGCCCAAGCGGAATTGAACACGTTCAGGCAATTGCTTGAACGTGTTCAGAAAGCTGCGTAGGCTTCCTCCCATGAGCGAGAGAAGCGCCCTTCAGCGGCGGATCCGTGCCTGGTTGACCCTGTTCCTCGTCTGCCTCGTGCTCAGCGGCCTCACCGCCTTCCCCCTGGTCAGCGAACTCCGGTGGGCCAACGCCCTGGTGGAGAACGACTGGCTGCGCCGTGTCGGCGACGGCCTGGAGCGGGCCGACGCCGAGTACCCCTTCCTGCTGTACGGCACCGACTGGCTGGCCTTCGCCCACCTCGTCATCGCCGTCTTCTTCTACGGGGTGTACCGCGACCCCGTCCGCAACATCTGGATCGTCGAAGCGGGGATGATCGCCTGCGCCGGCGTGATCCCCCTGGCCCTGGTCTGCGGCCCGATCCGGGGGATCCCCGTCTGGTGGTCCGTCATCGACATGGCCTTCGGCGTCTTCGGAGTGCTCCCCCTGCTGCTCCTGCGCCGCATGATCAAGCGCCTGGAAGCCCTGCCGGCCACGCCCGCCGCACCCGCCGCACCCGCCGCGCCCCGGGTACCGGCCCCGGCCGCCGTCTGAGCCGGGCCGGGACCGTCGTGGGCGTGCGGGCGTCAGTGCGGCGCGGCCGGTACGCCGAGGCGCGACCGCACGGCGGTCAGCGCGTCCACGCGGTTCGTGGTGATCGAGTCGACGCCGGCCCCGACGAGCGCCCGCATCGTCCGCCGGGTGTCCGCGGTCCAGGCCGACACCAGCAGGCCGTCCCGGTGCAGCGCGTCCGTCAGCTCCCGGGTCACCAGACCGAAGCGGTAGTTGAGCCAGCGCGGGGCCACCGCGTCGATCAGCACCCGGCGCGGCGGTGACAGCGTGGTCCAGGTGAGCGCGATCTCCGCGCCCGGATCGGCGGCGCGGACCGCGAGCATGGTGTTCGGCCCGGCGCAGTAGAAGGTGCGCTCGCGCGCCCCGCACTCGCGGACATGGCCCACCACCGTCCGTACCGCCTCGTACGAGGCACCCGGCAGGTCGATCATCAGCCGACCCGCCCCCGCCGCCAGCACCGCCTCGCGCAGCGTCGGAATCCCGCCCCCGGTCAGCTCCTTGAGCTGCGGGGCCGTCACGGCGTCGAGCCGCACGGCATGGCCCCACAGCCGGTCCAGCGTCTCGTCGTGGAGCAGGACCGGCACCCCGTCGCGGGTCAGCCGTACGTCGATCTCGACCGCGTCCGCCCCGCGCGCGAACGCGGAGCGGATCGAGGCCAGGGTGTTCTCACGGACACGGTAGGGATCGCCGCGGTGGCCGACGGCAGTCAGGGTGCGCATGGCCCCATTCTCAGGGGCCGGCGCGTCCGGCGGGACGTCAGCGCGCGAGCCATTCGGCCGTGTACGCGTCGATCTCCGCCGTGATCCGCGCCTTGCCGGCCCCGTCCAGGAAGGAGGCCTCGACGGCGTTCCTGGCGAGCTGGGCCAGACCGCGCTCGTCGAGGTCGAGGAGGCGGGCCGCCACCGCGTACTCGTTGTTCAGGTCGGAGCCGAACATCGGCGGGTCGTCGCTGTTGATGGTGACGAGGACGCCCGCGGCCACCATCTCCTTGACGGGGTGCAGGTCCAGGTCGGTCACCGCGCGGGTGGCGATGTTGGAGGTCGGGCAGACCTCCAGCGCGATGCGGTGCTCGGCCAGGTAGGCGAGGAGCTCCGGGTCCTGGGTGGAGCTGGTGCCGTGGCCGATGCGCTCGGCGCCCAGCTCGCGGATGGCGTCCCACACCGTCTCGGGGCCGGTGGTCTCGCCGGCGTGCGGCACGCTGTGCAGGCCGGCTGCGCGTGCCCGGTCGAAGTACGGCTTGAACTGGGGGCGCGGCACGCCGATCTCGGGGCCGCCCAGGCCGAAGGAGACCAGGCCCTCGGGGCGCAGGTCGACGGCGAGCCGGGCGGTTTCGGCGGCGGCCTCCAGGCCGGCCTCGCCCGGGATGTCGAAGCACCAGCGCAGGATGACGCCGAGTTCGGCCTCGGCGGCCTTGCGGGCGTCCTCGATGGCCTCCATGAAGGCCTTCTCCTCGATGCCGCGGCGGGTGGAGGAGTAGGGGGTGATGGTCAGTTCGGCGTAGCGGATGTTCTGCCGGGCCATGTCGCGGGCCACCTCGAAGGTGAGGTGGCGTACGTCGTCGGGGGTGCGGACGAGGTCCACGACCGACAGGTAGACCTCGATGAAGTGAGCGAAGTCGGTGAAGGTGAAGTAGTCCGCGAGCGCCTCGGGATCGGTCGGGACCTTCGAGTCGGGGTGCCGGGAGGCGAGCTCGGCCACGATGCGCGGGGACGCCGAGCCGACGTGGTGGACGTGGAGTTCCGCCTTGGGCAGCCCCGCGATGAAGGGGTGCAGGTCGGTCATGGGGGTGCCTCCGGGAGGACGCGGGTGCGGTCAGGTCGGCCTTCATCGTAGGCACCCCCGTGACTGTCGGTGGCAGCGCTTAGCATGGCCGTACGAGAGGGGGGCGCCGCATGACCGACCAGAGCCCTGAGCCGAGGGACCCGTGGGCGCCGCCGGAGCGTCCTGCCGTGGACCTGGGCAAGCAGCAGGCCCAGCAGGCCGCGCCGGGAGTACCGGGCCCGCCGTCCGTGCACGACCAGCAGACGGTCGCCGGGATGCCGGGGGCCGGAGCACCGCAGCCCGCCGCGCAGCCCGCCGCCCCCCACCCCGCTGCGGCGCCGGCCCCGACGCCCGCCGTTTCGCCCGCGTACGGGTATCCGGCCCAGCCGGACCCGGGCGGCTACGGATATCCCGCCGCCCCGTCCGCCGTGCCGGGGTACGGCTACCCGGGCGACACGGGATACCAGGCCGTGCCCGGCTACCCCGGGTACCCGGGCCCCTCCGGATACCCGGGCACGTCCGGATACCCGCCGTACGCGACGCCGAAGAGCAACGGCTTCGGCGTCACCGCCCTGGTCCTCGGCATCCTCTCGGTCGTCGGCTGCATCACCAGCGTCCTGGCCATCGGGATCGGCATCGGGGCGGTCGTCTTCGGCGCCCTCGGCAAGGGCAAGGCCAGCCGCGGCGAGGCCGACAACGGCGGGATGGCCCTCGCCGGCATCATCCTCGGCGCGATCGGCATCGTGCTGGGTGCCCTGATGCTGCTGGCCATGTTCGCCCCGCTGCTGGACGGCGACTGGAGCGGCGACTCCCGCTTCGAGAGCCCGTACTCGGACTCCCGGGAGCGCGAGAAGATATGAGCCCCGGGCCCAGGCCCGGAGCTCAGGCGCCCGACTCCCAGGGCCAGTCGGCGTCCTGGCCGCGCTCGGTCAGCGACACCATGCGGAAGGCCGCGTCACCGAGCCCGCCGAAGGCGTGCCGGTTCGCGGAGCCGGACGGGGCGTGGCCCACCCGGTAGCCCGCCAGGTTCCAGGTGTACACGGGCACCGTCTGCGGAACCCCGGCCGTCGGGTCGCCGCCCTGGCCGTACGAGGCGGCCTGCTCGTCGGTGACGATCAGCACCCGGTCGTGGCCGCGGTAGTGCTCCTTGACGGCCTGGGCCGTGCAGGTACCGCCGAGGTTCCCGAACCGCCCCAGCACCTTCAGTACGGACTCGCCCGGTCCGGACGGCACCACCGCACTGGTCGTGCCGAACTGCACCAGGTCCGCCCGCTCGGCGCGCAGCGCGAGCGCCGCCCCGAACACGACCGCCGCGTCGGCCCGGTTGAGCTGCGAGCGGTCCGAGAGCGGGGACCACATGGAGCCGGACCGGTCCACGAGGACCAGCGTCCGCCCGGGCAGCGACGGCACGTTGGCCAGCGAGTGGCCGAGCGCCCGTTCCAGCGGATACGCCCAGCGCAGCGAGGGCGCGTGCTGGTGGGCGGCCAGGTAGCGGAAGGGGAACTGCCGCGACCGGGCGACGGTTTCGGGGTCGCAGACCTTCGCCGCGACGGCCGCGGCCACCTCGTCCGAGACGCCGGCCTGGTCGAAGTTGCGCAGGTTGCGCAGCAGGCCATCGCGCCCATGGACGGGATGACCGCCTCCCAGACGGCCGCGTCCATGGGCCCCTGCAGCCAGCCGGTCAGTGCCTCCCAGGTCATCCCGGCCCGCGCGAGCCGCTCGGCGCCGTCGGGCGCGGTGACCACACCGCGCCGCTCGGCGACCGGCAGCGCCATCAGCGCCCGGTGGGCGGCGAGGGTCCGGTTGCCGGCCGGCACCTCGGCGTCCTGGGGGTGGTGCCGGCGGTCCAGGGCGTGGCGGAACAGCTCGCCCTGCCAGGGTTTGGCCGGGTCGGGGGAGGCGTGCACGAGGTTGAGGACGTCGCCGAAGCGGTAGCTCCTGGAGTCGGTGTCGTACTTCAGCAGCGAGCTGCCGGAGTAGAGCCGGCGCACGGCGTCGGCGATGCCGCGCTTCACGGGCTTGGGCACGTTGCGGCCGTACGCCGCCGTCCAGTACGCCAGCAGTTCGCCGGGCTCGTCCGCGCGCCGCAGTACGGAGTCCACGACGCCGCGGTTCGAAGGCCCGTCGGCGGCGCCCGCGTCGAGGCGTGCCTTCACCTACTCGGCCGCGCCGACGAGCGAGGCCGTGCGCATGTTCGCCTCCCCGCGGAGCCAGCCCAGCAGGCCGGCCGTCCACGCGGGGTCCTCGACCGCGAGCCGCCGCACCAGGGCCGCGAAGCGTTCGTCACGGGCAGTGCCGCTCTCGTACGCGGTGCGCTGGGTCACGAAGTTGGCGACCGCCAGCAGGAACAGTTCGGAGCGCGGGTCGCGCAGGTGGCCCGGGCCGCCCTCGTGGGTGCGGGCGCGGCCGGCGGAGCGGACGGGCGAAGTGGGCGCGGCGGGCGCCGCCTTGGGCGCTCGGCGCAGGTTGAAACGAGCCATGTGAATCCCCCCGAATTCAAAGGAAAGCGGGGGAGGCGTGACATGGGGGATGCCCGAGATCGGAAGTCGGCGGCGGACCGTGTGCCCGGCGAGCCACCGTGCTGCTCCACCGGCCCGTTCCCTTGCGGGTGACGGGCCGGGTGGGATTCGAACCCACGACCTCCGGGTTCCCAGAAGGAGCCGTCGCCTGCGCACCGGGCATCCCCCACGCGTGCCTTCCGAGACCGAAGTGGCGGCGGCCCGGTGTCTTCGCGGAAGAAGGAGCCGCTGCCCGCGCACCGGGAGGTGCGTGACGTAGGTGTCCAGAGATCGAGTTCGGCGAAACCACGTGGTGCTCTGCCGACTGAGCTACACCGGCCCGAAGCCGGTGACGGGACTCGAACCCGCGACCGCCCCATTAACAGTGGAAGTAGGTCTCGCCCGCGCACCTGGACGAGGATCACGTGAGGCGGCGGGCCGGAGGCTCCGCCACGCAATTACGGTCAGCCCCGCCGCAGCCGTTCCCGGGCTTCCATCAGGGCGAAGCCCAGCAGGTTCAGGCCCCGCCAGCGGGCCGGGTCCAGGGCGCCTTCGTCGTCGGCGGCCAGGCCGATGCCCCAGACCCGGTCCAGGGGGCTCGCCTCGACCAGGACCCGGTCCCCGGTGGCCAGCAGGTAGGAGCGCAGCGCCGGGTCGGAGCCGAACTTGTGCACGCTGCCCTCCACGACCAGGGCGAACCGCTCCCGCTCCCACACGGCGTCGTCGAAGCCGCGCACGAGTCGTCCGGCGTTCTTCGCCTGGGCCGGAGTGGGGGCCGAGAGGGCCGCCCGCTCCGCGTCGGCGTCCTCGAAGAGGCGGGCCTTCCCGGCCATCATCCAGTGCTCGGCGGTGGCGTACCGGACATCACCCACAGTGAACTCGGCCGGCCACCACTGGCTCAGGCAGCTCGGGCCGAGGCTGCCGTCCGGCCGCGGGCGGTGTCCCCAGAAGGGCAGGAACTTCACTCGCTCACCACGGCTGACCTGCTTGATCAGCTTGTCGATCATCTCCATGCACGCGAGTCTGGCAGTCGCCACGGACAACTCGTACGGGATTTCGGGCGTGCCTCGACACTTGGTCGACCGAATCCGTCGCGTAATCAAAAGGCAACAACGGAATCACTTGGACAGGGGAGTCTCCTCTGCCAGGATCGGCACTCAATTCGAGCTGTAGCTCGAACTGTAGCTACGGAGAGCGTGAGAGCGTGATGGGCAACCGCTTCCAGGTCAAGGACCGCTTCGCGGACGGCGCGCAGTACATCGACGGGCAGCTCAGGTCCGGCACCTCGGGAAGGTCACACACCGTGGTCGACCCGGCCACCGGGGACGAGGTCCTCACCTACGAACTCGCGAGCACGGCGGACGTGGACGAGGCCGTCGCCGCCGCCAAGAGGGCCTTCCCGGGCTGGTCGGCCGCCACCCCTGGAGAGCGGTCGGACGCCCTGCACCGGCTGGCCGCCGTACTGGCCGAGCAGGCCGACGACTTCGCGTACGCCGAGTCCCTCCAGTGCGGGAAGCCGATCAAGCTGTCCACGGAGTTCGACGTCCCGGGGACCGTCGACAACACCGCCTTCTTCGCGGGCGCGGCCCGGCACCTCCAGGGGCAGGCGGCCGCCGAGTACTCGGGCGACCACACCTCGTACGTACGTCGTGAGGCCATCGGGGTCGTCGGCTCCATCGCGCCCTGGAACTATCCGCTCCAGATGGCCGCCTGGAAGATCCTCCCGGCCATCGCCGCGGGCAACACGATCGTCCTCAAGCCCGCCGAGCTCACCCCGCTGACCTCGCTGATGTTCGCGCAGGCCGCCAAGGAGGCGGGCCTGCCCGACGGCGTGGTCAACATCGTCACCGGCGCCGGACGCGAAGCCGGCGAGCACCTGGTCGGCCACCCCGACGTGGTCATGACCTCCTTCACCGGCTCCACCGCCGTCGGCATGCGCGTCGCCGAGATCGCCACCGCCACCGTCAAGCGGCTCCACCTGGAGCTCGGCGGCAAGGCCCCCTTCCTCGTCTTCGACGACGCCGACCTGGAGGCCGCCGCGCACGGCGCCGTCGCCGCCTCCCTCATCAACACCGGCCAGGACTGCACCGCCGCCACCCGTGCCTACGTCCAGCGCCCCCTCCACGACGCGTTCGTCGCCCGCGTCGCCGAGCTGATGGACACCGTCCGCGTCGGCGACCCGTTCGCGTCCACCACCGACCTCGGCCCGCTGGTCTCCCACGCCCAGCGCGACCGGGTCGCCGGCTTCGTCGAGCGGGCCCGCGCCTACGCCACCGTCGTCACCGGCGGCGAGATCCCCGGGGGCGAGCTCGCCGAAGGCGCCTACTACCGGCCCACCCTCATCTCCGGAGCCGCCCAGGACAGCGAAGTGGTCCAGTCCGAGATCTTCGGCCCGGTCCTCGTCGTCCTGCCCTTCGACACCGACGACGAGGGCATCGAGCTGGCCAACGACACCCCGTACGGGCTCGCCGCCTCCGCCTGGAGCCGCGACGTCTACCGCGCGAACCGCGCCACCCGCGAGATCAAGGCGGGCTGCGTCTGGGTCAACGACCACATCCCGATCATCAGCGAGATGCCCCACGGCGGCTACAAGGCCAGCGGCTTCGGAAAGGACATGTCGGCCTACTCCTTCGAGGAGTACACGCAGGTCAAGCATGTGATGTACGACAACACCGCGGTGGCCGAGAAGGACTGGCACCGCACGATCTTCGGGGACCGATAAGCCTCTGCCGCCCGACCGGCGGTACACCTCCCGAAAGGGCACAGCGCATGGAGCAGTTCGAGCCCGACCGCCTCTCGGCGGCGCAACTCGCCGCGATGCGGCGCAGCCTCACCAGCGGGCGCGGCGCCCTCACCCGCCGCTCGCTGCTGCGCGCCTCCGGAGTCGGAGCGCTCACCCTCGCAGGTCTGTCCGCCCTCGCCGGCTGCGGCATCCCGCCCGCGAAGCGCGAGGGTGACTCGGCCGTCGCGTCCGACGACCGCTCGGCGCAGGAGAAGGAGATCAACTTCTCCAACTGGACCGAGTACATGGACACCAGCGACGACGAGAAGACCCGGCCCACCCTGGAGGAGTTCACCAAACGGACCGGGATCGAGGTCAAGTACACCGAGGACATCAACGACAACGTCGAGTTCTTCGGAAAGATCCGCCCGCAGCTCGCCGCCGGCCAGGACACCGGCCGCGACCTGATCGTCGTCACCGACTGGCTCGCCGCGCGCATCATCCGCCTCGGCTGGGCGCAGCGGCTGGACCCCTCCCACCTGCCGCACGCCTACGCCAACCTGATCCCGCAGTTCCGCTCCCCCGACTGGGACCCGGGCCGCGCCTACAGCTACCCGTGGACCGGCATCGACACGGTCATCGCCTACAACACCAAGGCCACCGACGGGAAGAAGGTCGACTCCGTCACGCAGATGCTGGACGACCCCACCCTCAAGGGCCGGGTCGGCTTCCTCACCGAGATGCGCGACAGCGTGGGCATGACCCTGCTCGACCAGGGCAAGGACCCGGCGAACTTCACCACCGCCGACTTCGACGGCGCGATCGGCCGCCTGCAGAAGGGCGTGGACTCGAAGCAGATCCGCCGCTTCACCGGCAACGACTACACCGCGGACCTCGACAAGGGGGACCTCGCCGCCTGTCTGGCCTGGGCCGGCGACGTCATCCAGCTCCAGGCGGGCAACCCGGACATCCAGTACGCCATCCCCGCCCCCGGCTACATCACCTCCAGCGACAACCTGCTGGTCCCCGCCAAGGCCCGGCACAAGGCCAACGCGGAGAAGCTCATCGACTACTACTACGAGCCCCCGGTCGCCGCCCGGCTGGCCGCGTTCATCAGCTACGTCTGCCCGGTCGAGGGCGTCAAGGACGAGCTCGCCAAGATCGACCCCGCGCTCGCGGACAACCCGCTGATCGTCCCGGACAAGGCCATGTCCGCCAAGGCCCACGCCTTCCGCTCCCTGACCAGCGAAGAAGAGACGGCGTACGAGGAGAAGTTCGCCAAGCTCATCGGAGCCTGACGCCCCGCGGCGGCCGGCTCCGCCCGGCCCAGCCCCCTTGACCCTTCCCCCACCCAACCCCGGGACCCACCCATGACTGAGAAGACCGCGGGCGGCGACGTCCGCCTCGCCGGGATCAGCAAGCACTACGGCACCTTCACCGCCGTGCACCCGCTGGATCTCACCATTCCCCAGGGCTCCTTCTTCGCCCTGCTCGGCGCCTCGGGCTGCGGGAAGACCACCACTCTGCGCATGATCGCCGGCCTGGAGGAGCCCTCCACCGGCACCGTCAGCCTCGGTGACCGGGAGGTCACCCACCTGCCCCCGTACAAGCGCCCGGTCAACACGGTCTTCCAGAGCTACGCCCTCTTCCCGCACCTGAGCATCTACGAGAACGTCGCCTTCGGCCTGCGCCGCCGCGGCATCAAGTCGGTCAAGAAGCAGGTCGACGACATGCTGGAGCTGGTCCAGCTCGGCCAGTTCGCCCAGCGCAAGCCGCACCAGCTCTCCGGCGGCCAGCAGCAGCGCGTGGCCGTCGCCCGCGCCCTGATCAACCACCCCCAGGTGCTCCTCCTCGACGAGCCCCTCGGCGCGCTCGACCTCAAGCTGCGCCGCCAGATGCAGCTGGAGCTCAAGCGCATCCAGACCGAGGTCGGCATCACCTTCGTGCACGTCACGCACGACCAGGAGGAGGCCATGACGATGGCCGACACGGTCGCCGTGATGAACGGCGGCCGCGTCGAGCAGCTGGGCGCCCCCGCCGAGCTGTACGAGAACCCGGGCACCACCTTCGTCGCGAACTTCCTCGGCACCTCCAACCTCATCGAGGCCACCGTGGAGACCGCCGGCACCGGCGCCGCGGCCGGCTCCGGATCCGAGATCGTCGTGTCCGCCTCCGGCGCCACCCTCCGGCTGCCCGCCGCCCGCTGCGCGACCACCCCCCGTACGGGCGGAAAGCTCCTGGTCGGGGTGCGCCCCGAGAAGATCTCCCTGGTCCACGCGGACGAGGAGCACACCATCGCGACCGGCCGCAACAAGATCACCGGGCGGATCGCGGACTCCTCCTTCATCGGCGTCTCCACCCAGTACGTCATCGACAGCCAGGTCTGCCCCGAGCTGGAGGTGTACGCCCAGAACATCGAGCGGGACGGTCGCCTGGTGCCGGGCGCCGAGGTCGTCCTGCACTGGAACCCGGAGCACAGCTTCGGCCTCGACGCGGCCCAGGACATCGACGCGGGGATCGAGACGGTGGAGGAGAGCGCATGACGACCACCGCGGCGCCGCCCCAGGCGCCCGCCCCCACCGAACCCCCGGTCCACAAGCCGTCGGCGCGCAAGCGGCTCATCCCGTACTGGCTGCTGCTCCCCGGCATCCTGTGGCTGCTGGTGTTCTTCGTGCTGCCGATGGTCTACCAGGCCTCCACCTCGGTGCAGACCGGCTCGCTCGAAGAGGGCTTCCGGGTCACCTGGCACTTCCGGACCTACTGGGACGCCTTCACCGAGTACTACCCGCAGTTCCTGCGCTCCCTGCTCTACGCGGGCACCGCCACCCTGCTGTGCCTGCTGCTGGGCTATCCGCTGGCCTACCTGATCGCCTTCAAGGCGGGCCGCTGGCGCAATCTGCTGCTGGTCCTGGTCATCGCGCCGTTCTTCACCAGCTTCCTGATCCGCACCCTGGCCTGGAAGACGATCCTGGCCGACGGCGGCCCGGTGGTCGCCGTCCTCAACAACGTCGGCTTCCTCGACGTCACCAGCTGGCTCGGCCTCACCCAGGGCGACCGGGTCCTGGCCACGCCCCTCGCGGTCGTCTGCGGTCTGACGTACAACTTCCTCCCCTTCATGATCCTGCCGCTGTACTCCTCGCTGGAGCGCATCGACACCCGCCTCCACGAGGCGGCCGGGGACCTGTACGCCCGCCCCGCGACGGTCTTCCGGAAGGTGACCTTCCCGCTGTCCATGCCGGGCGTGGTCTCCGGGACCCTGCTCACCTTCATCCCGGCGAGCGGCGACTACGTGAACGCCGAACTGCTCGGCTCCACGGACACCCGGATGATCGGCAACGTCATCCAGTCGCAGTACCTGCGGATCCTGGACTATCCGACGGCGGCCGCGCTGTCCTTCATCCTCATGGCCATTGTGCTGATCATGGTCACCATCTACATCCGCCGAGCGGGGACGGAGGACCTGGTCTGATGCGTTGGCTTCGCCGCAACCTCGTAGTGATCGCCGGCCTCGGCACGCTCGCGTACATGATCCTGCCGAACGTGGTCGTGACGGTCTTCTCCTTCAACAACCCCACCGGGCGGTTCAACTACGCCTGGCAGGAGTTCTCGCTCGACGCGTGGAAGGACCCCTGCGGGGTCGCCGACCTCTGCGGCTCCCTCTCGCTCTCGCTCCAGATCGCCCTGTGGGCCACCATAGGCGCCACCGTCCTGGGCACCGCGATCGCCTTCGCGCTCGTCCGCTACCGCTTCCGGGCGCGCGGCGCGGTCAACTCGCTGATCTTCCTGCCCATGGCCATGCCCGAGATCGTGATGGCGGCCTCGCTGCTCGCGCTCTTCCTCAACATGGGCATCCAGCTGGGCTTCTGGACGATCCTGATCGCCCACGTCATGTTCTGCCTCAGCTTCGTCGTCGCCGCCGTCAAGGCGCGGGTCCTGTCCATGGACCCGCGGCTGGAGGAGGCCGCCCGCGACCTCTACGCCGGCCCGGTGCAGACCTTCGTACGGGTCACCCTGCCGATCGCGGCACCCGGCATCGCGGCGGGAGCGCTGCTCTCCTTCGCGCTCTCCTTCGACGACTTCATCATCACCAACTTCAACTCGGGCAACACCGTCACCTTCCCCATGTTCGTGTGGGGATCGGCCCAGCGCGGTACGCCCGTGCAGATCAACGTCATCGGCACGGCGATGTTCGTCATCGCCGTCCTGGTGGTCCTCGTCGGCCAGATGGTCGGCAACCGCCGCAAGAAGGCACAACCGAAGTAGACCCCTGTAGGGAGTTGGAAGCCATGGCCCCAGTCGCCATGCGTAGTGTTGCGAAATCCCTGTCCGGAGCCAAGCCCGTCTCGTACTGGCTGGACGACCCCGGCAAGCCCGCCGCGCAGCCGGCGCTCACCACCGGCGAGCGCTGCGACCTGCTGGTCATCGGCGGAGGCTACAGCGGACTGTGGACCGCGCTGCTCGCCAAGGAGCGCGACCCCGGCCGGGACGTGGTCCTGATCGAGAGCAAGGAGGCGGGCTGGGCCGCCTCCGGCCGCAACGGCGGCTTCTGCGCCGCCTCCCTCACCCACGGACTCGCCAACGGGATGGCCCGCTGGCCCGGCGAGCTCGCGAAGCTGGAGGAGTTGGGCGCCCGCAACCTCGACGCCATCGAGGAGGCCGTCGCCCGCTACGGCATCGACTGCGACTTCGAGCGCACCGGTGAGATCGACGTCGCCACCGAGCCCCACCAGGTCGAGGAGCTGCGCGAACTCCAGGAGGAGGCCCAGCGGCTCGGCCTGGCCGGCCGCTGCGAATGGCTCGACGGCGAGGCACTGCGCGCCGAGGTCGACTCCCCGACCTTCCTCGCGGGCCTCTGGGACCGCGACGGCGTCGCCATGCTCAACCCGGCCAGGCTCGCCTGGGGCCTCAAGCAGGCCTGTCTGGACCTCGGGGTGCGGATCTACGAGAACACCCGCGGCCTGAAGATGGCCTCGGCGGGGCGGGGGATGACCGTCCAGACCCCGTACGGCACGATCCTGGCGCGCCGGGTCGCCCTGGGCACCAACATCTTCCCCTCGCTCGTGCGCCGCATCCGCCCGTTCACCGTGCCGGTCTACGACTACGCGCTGATGAGCGAGCCGCTGGACGAGGCCCAGCTCGCCGCCATCGGCTGGAAGAACCGGCAGGGCCTGGGCGACAGCGCGAACCAGTTCCACTACTTCCGGATCACCAAGGACCACCGGATCCTGTGGGGCGGCTACGACGCGATCTACCCCTACCGCGGGAAGCTCGACTCCGAGTACGACCACCGCCCCGAGACCTACCTCAAGCTCGCGGAGCACTTCTTCACCGCCTTCCCGCAGCTGGAGGGACTGGGGTTCAGCCACGCGTGGGGCGGGGCGATCGACACCTGCTCGCGCTTCTCGGCCTTCTTCGGCACCGCGCACTCCGGGAAGGTGGCCTACGCCGCCGGCTACACCGGGCTCGGCGTGGGCGCCACCCGCTTCGGCGCGGACGTGATGCTGGACCTGCTCGACGGGGTGTCCACCGAGCGCACCCGGCTGGAGATGGTGAAGTCCAAGCCGATGCCGTTCCCGCCCGAGCCCTTCGCCTGGACCGGCATCACCCTGACCAAGTGGTCGCTGGCCCGCGCCGACAGCCACGGCGGGCGCCGCAACCTCTGGCTGCGCACGCTCGACCGGTTCGGCCTCGGTTTCGACAGCTGACCCTCCCGGACGCGCGCCCCCGGCGCACACCGCCGGGCCGCCGTGTGACCCGCTTCACCACCACGGAGTAACGGAACCCGCGTCATAGCTCCGCCCGGCCGCGCTCTCTCCCGGTGAGAACCCTTCACCGACACGAGACGAACGGAGGCCGGGCGATGACGACCCCGGGGGACAAGACGGCAGTGGAGTGGCTCGTATCGGTGGCGCCGGATCCCGACGCCAGCCGGTGGGAATGGGAGCGCAACCCCCTGGGGGTGGTCCTCCTGCCCGCCGGCCGGCGCTGGGACGTGCTGATCCTGCCCGGGGAACTGGGGCAGGCCACCCTCGACGTACTGAACCTGATCCTGGAGCGGCCCGGCCCGGTGCTCGCCGATTTCGGCGCCACGCGGCACAGCCGCACGGTCTTCGGCCGGCTGGGCTTCTTCGTGCCCCCGGGCACGGCGTCCCGCTGGGTCGGCACGGGCGTACGGGGAGCGGGGCGCGGGAGCTGGATCGTGGTCCCGTACCCCGGCCGGGCGACCGGCGGGGTGCGCTGGCTGGTGCTCCCCGACGGGCAGGGCACGCTCACCGATCCGGCCGTGCTGGAGCTCGCCATGCACGAGGCGGCCGCGCGCGTGGTGGCGGAGGAGGGACGGAAGCCTTGACAAGGGCATTGGTCTGGACCATCTTGGGCGCCTCCGGCCATCGCCGGACAGCGCCCCCAGATCCCCTCCATCCCCCCATGTCCCGGAGGCAGTTGTGCGCAGAGCCTGGTCCCTCCTTACGGCCGCCGCCCTGGCGGCGGCCGGCTTCCTCGCCGCGGGCCCGCCGGCCGCCGCGGCCGACGCCGACCTCGTACGCAACGGCGGCTTCGAAACCGGCCTCGACGGCTGGAGCTGCTCGGCGGGCAGCGGATCGGCCGTCACCACCCCCGTGCACGGCGGGAGTTCCGCCCTGAAGGCCACCCCGGCCGGACAGGACAACGCCCGCTGCTCCCAGACCGTCACCGTCAAGCCCGACTCGGCGTACACCCTGGCCGCCTGGGTGCAGGGCGCGTACGTGTACCTCGGCGCGACCGGGACCGGCACCACCGACGTGTCCACCTGGACCCAGACCCCCGGCGCGTGGAAGCAGCTGACGGCCGGCTTCCGCACCGGCCCGTCGACCACCTCCGTGACGGTGTACACGCACGGCTGGTACGGCCAGCCCGCCCACCTCACCGACGACCTCACCCTGGTCGGCCCCGACCCCGGCGGCCCCGGCCAGCCCCAGCCCCCGGCCGCCCCCACCGGCCTCGGCGCGAGCGCCACCTCCTCGTCCTCGGTCTCCCTGTCCTGGTCCCCGGTGTCCGGCGCCACCTCGTACACCGTCCACCGGGACGGCGCGGCGCCCCTGTCCGTCACCACCGCCTCGGCGGGCGTGACCGGCCTCGCCGCGTCCACGACGTACACCTTCCGGGTCAGCGCGGTGAACGCGGCGGGCGAGTCCCCCAAGAGCGCGCCCGTCTCCGTGACCACGACGGGCGGTGGCGGTGGCGGCGGTGGCGGCCTGCCCGCACACGCGCTGGTCGGCTACCTGCACGCGAGCTTCGCCAACGGCTCCGGATACGTGCGGATGGCGGACGTGCCCGCCTCCTGGGACGTGGTCAACCTGGCCTTCGGCGAACCGACTTCGGTGACCTCCGGCGACATCCGCTTCCAGCTCTGCCCGGTCGCCGAGTGCCCGAACGTCGAGACCCCGGCCGAGTTCAAGGCGGCCATCAAGGCCAAGCAGGCCGCGGGCAAGAAGGTGCTGATCTCGATCGGCGGCCAGAACGGCCAGGTGCAGCTCGCCACCACGGCCGCCCGCGACACCTTCGTCTCCTCCGTCGGCAGGATCATCGACGAGTACGGGCTCGACGGCCTCGACATCGACTTCGAGGGCCACTCCCTCTCGCTGGCCACCGGCGACACCGACTTCCGGGCGCCCACCACCCCCGTCATCGTCAACCTGATATCGGCCGTGAAGACCCTGAAGGCCAGGTACGGCCCGGACTTCGTCCTGACCATGGCCCCCGAGACCTTCTTCGTCCAGCTCGGCTACCAGTTCTACGGCTCCGGCCCGTGGGGCGGCCAGGACCCGCGCGCCGGCGCCTACCTGCCGGTCATCCACGCCCTGCGCGACGACCTCACCCTGCTCCACGTCCAGGACTACAACTCGGGTCCGATCATGGGCCTGGACAACCAGTACCACTCCATGGGCGGCGCCGACTTCCACATCGCCATGACCGACATGCTGCTCACCGGCTTCCCGGTCGCCGGGAACACCGCCCGCGTCTTCCCGCCGCTGCGTCCCGAGCAGGTGGCCATCGGCCTCCCGGCGACGACGAACGCGGGCAACGGCCACACTCCGCCCGCCGAGGTGAACAAGGCCCTGGACTGCCTGACGAAGAAGACGAACTGCGGTGCCTACCAGACGCACGGCACCTGGCCCGCCCTGCGCGGCCTGATGACGTGGTCGATCAACTGGGACCGCTTCGGAGGGTGGGAGTTCAGCCGGAACTTCGACGCGTACTTCCCGGCTTCCGCCGGCTGACCCACCCGACGCCGAGCAGCAGGGGCGCGCACATCAGCAGGCTGGCCAGTACGTCCAGCGGCCAGTGCCAGCCCCGCAGCACCAGCCCGGCGGCCGTCGCCCCCGTGAGGGCGAGGGCGGCGGCCGTCGGCCATGCCCGGCGGGTGTACGGGCGCACGAGCAGGGCCGCGCCGAGGTAGGCGACGGCCGCGGTGGCCGTGTGGCCCGAGGGGAAGTAACCGGCGGCCCAGGGCTCCAGGGGGCCCGGCCGGGCGGTCCACTGCTTGAACGGGATGACCAGGGCGGGCACCAGGGCCATCGCCAGCGCGGCGGCGCCGGCCGCCAGGCGACGGCCGCGCCAGGCGGCGTAGGCCATGGCCAGGGCGAGGACGGGCACGGCGACGGGGATGTTGCCGAGGTCCGAGAGGCGCTCGCTGACGGAGTCCGGGACCGTGCGGACCAGGGCGCGGCTCAGCGCGTGGTCCGGCGCCAGCAGCGGGCCGGAGACCAGCACCTGCCAGGTGATCAGGGCGAAGAGCAGGCCGCAGAGTGCGGCGGTGAGGAGAGGAGTGGCCGGCCGTCCCGGAACAGGGGGGATGGTTCCGGGACGGCCGCCCGGACCGGGTTGCCGCACGCCCCGGGGGGTTTGGGGCGGTCGGCTGTCCGATCGGTGAGGAGTGTGCGCGAACGCATGCCCGGTACGGTGCTGGGGAAGCCCGGTACCGGAATCGCCCTCGGTCGCCCGGGAGCGGGGTGTCTCACTCATCTGCAGAAACCGTACGGCAGCGAGAGGGGGGCCGACAGCAGGAACGCGCACCCGCCATCGGCCCCCCACACGTTCTTCACAGCGTCCGACCGTTACCGGCGGTAGAGACCGGGCGCTCCGCTCACGTGTTCCAGCTGTTCGGTCAGATGCCCGCGAACGCGGCCTCGAGGATGTCCAGGCCCTCGTTCAGCAGGTCCTCGCCGATGACGATCGGCGGGAGGAAGCGGAGCACGTTGCCGTAGGTGCCGCAGGTGAGGACGAGCAGGCCCTCGGCGTGGCAGGCCTTGGCGAGCGCGCCGGCCGCCTCCGGGAACGGGGTCTTGGACGCGGGGTCCTTGACGAGCTCGATCGCGATCATGGCGCCGCGGCCGCGGATGTCGCCGATGATCTCGTACTTCTCCTGCATGGCCGTCAGCCGGGCCTTCATGAGGGACTCGATCTTCTTCGCCGCGGCGTTGAGGTCGAGCTCCTTCATGGTCTCGATGGAGCCGAGCGCACCGGCGCAGGCCACCGGGTTGCCGCCGTAGGTGCCGCCCAGGCCGCCCGCGTGCGCGGAGTCCATGATCTCGGCGCGGCCGGTCACGGCGGCGAGCGGCAGGCCGCCGGCGATGCCCTTGGCGGTGGTGATCAGGTCCGGGACGATGCCCTCGTCCTCGCACGCGAACCACTGGCCGGTGCGGCAGAAGCCGGACTGGATCTCGTCGGCGACGAAGACGATGCCGTTGTCGTTGGCGAACTTCACGATCGCCGGGAGGAAGCCCTTCGCCGGCTCGATGAAGCCGCCCTCGCCGAGCACCGGCTCGATGATGATCGCGGCGACGTTGTCGGCGCCGATCTGCTTGGTGATCTGGTCGATCGCCTGGGCGGCGGCCTCGGGGCCGCAGTTCTCGGCGCCGGTGGGCCAGCGGTAGCCGTAGGCGACCGGGACGCGGTAGACCTCGGGGGCGAACGGGCCGAAGCCGTTCTTGTACGGCATGTTCTTCGAGGTCAGCGCCATCGTCAGGTTCGTACGGCCGTGGTAGCCGTGGTCGAAGACGACGACGGCCTGGCGCTTGGTGTACGAACGGGCGATCTTGACGGCGTTCTCGACGGCCTCGGCGCCGGAGTTGAACAGCGCCGACTTCTTGGCGTGGTCACCGGGGGTCAGCTCGGCGAGCGCCTCGCAGACCTCCACGTAGCCCTCGTAGGGGGTGACCATGAAACAGGTGTGGGTGAAGTCCGCGAGCTGCGCGGAAGCACGGCGCACGACGGCCTCGGCGGAGGCACCGACCGAGGTCACGGCGATGCCGGAGCCGAAGTCGATCAGGCGGTTGCCGTCGACGTCCTCGATGATGCCGCCGCCCGCGCGGGCCGTGAAGACGGGGAGCACGGAGCCCACGCCGCCGGCCACCGTCTCGAGGCGGCGGGCCTGCAGCTCCTGCGACTTGGGGCCGGGGATCGCGGTGACGATGCGGCGCTCCTGCGGGACAGCGGTCATGGAGGGCTCCTGGGGGTGTTTTCGGACGCACTTGTGTCTTTGTCCGCAGGCTAGGCCCGGCGGAGGGGGTACTGCATGCTCCGTTCGGGAGTGGTGCCCGCGTGTCCTTGTCCGTGACGGCCATAGGAAGGACGCGGAGGGATCTTGCCGGACGGCGCGGCGAAACCCTGTGCGGGTACGGCCCACGGCCGCCGCCGGGCAACTACATTGAGCGGCGCAGCGCAGGAACGGGCAGGGGGCAGGGGTTTCATGGACACCGACGGCACGCACGAGACGCGCCCGCCCGGTACGGGGCGGATCCCCCGGCCGGTCGGCCCGCCGCCGGGTCTTCCGCCCAAGCCCTCCCACGCGCCCGCCGCCGGCCCCTCGCTGGCGGAGTGGCTGCGCGTGCCGCGCGCCTCGGACGGGCCCGGCGTCTGGTCGTACGGACACGTGCCGCGGGCCGCGGAGGAGCCCGAGGAGACCCCGACCCGCCAGCTGGTCAGCGGAGCCCTGATCGCCCTGCTGGCCGGGCTGCTCCTGTGGTCCCTGCTGTGGAACGGCTACCTCGGCGGCTTCTGGCTCTGGCCCCTCTACATGTTCACCCCCGACTCCTGGGCCGGGACGCTCCCCTCGGTGGTGGCCGCGTACATCTGGTACGCCGTGGTCGCGGGCGTCCTCGTCACCGGCTTCGGACGGCTCGGCCGCTGGGCCGAACTGGGCCGCCGGATCCTCACCAGCCGCCCCGCCCGCGCCGTCCGCACCGCCGCTCCGGCCCGGCCCGAGCCCGGCGGCGCCGAGGACCCCGCGCGCTGGCCGCAGCTGCGGGCGGCCGGCCTGGACGAGGCCGCGGACCGGCTCGAGGGGGAGGCCGGGGCCGGGCGGATGAACGACGTGGACTACACCCGGATCCGGCGGGCCTGGGACTCCGTGCGCGTCGACCCGTCCCGGCTGCGGGCCTTCGCCGAGGCCGTGCGGGACAAGGGTGCCGGGGCCTGCGTCCACCCCTCCGGGGCGCGGGACCTGCCCGTACGGGCCGCCCGCCACGACCTGCTGGCCCGGCAGGTCAGGATCGGCACCGTCGAGGACGGCCCGCGCAACCCCTACGTCCGGCGCGGCACCTCGCTCGCCCTGGACCCCGCGGTCCTCGGCACCTCGCTGCTCGCCGTCGGGCCCTCGGGATCCGGCAAGACCCGGCGCCTGGTCCGGCCGGCCGTGGAGTCCCTCGCGCTCCAGGCGCTCGCCGGGCAGGCCGCGGTCGTCGCCGTCGGCGCCGCCGGGGCCCAGCTCGGCCCGGACGCCGCGTACGACGTCGTGGTCCGCGTAGGCGACCCCGAGTCCGTCTACGACCTCGACCTCTACGGCGGCACCACCGACCCCGACGAGGCCGCCACCCTCCTCGCCGAGGCCTTCGTCGGGGACGTCCCCGGGATCGAGGTGCGCCGGGCAGCGACCGCGCTCGCCCAGCTGCTCGGCCCGTTCAAGGCCGCCCACGGCCGCTTCCCCGCCGTCCCCGAGCTGCGCGAACTGCTCGACCCGCTGCCCGACGCCTTCGGCGCGCTGCGCCGGGAACTGGCCGGTGCCGGCGAGCAGGCGATGCTCCGCGAGCTCGACGCCCGGGAACGCCAGCTCCGGGCCCCCGGCGATCCCGGACCGGCCCTCGCCGACCGGGTGGCGCTGCTCGACCGGCCCGCCTTCGCCGCCTTCTTCGACACCACCGGCCAGAACCGGCCGTTCTCCCTGCGCACCCTCGAGCACCCGATCCGCGTCCGCGTCGACCTGCCCGAACGCGGCCACCCCGACGCCTCCCGGATGCTGGCCCGGCTGCTGCTCGCCCAGTTCAACGCCGCCGCGGCCGCCCGCACCGACCGCTCCCTCTTCGCCTGCCTCGCCTTCGACGACGCCTCGCACACCCTGACCCCGCAGACCGTCCGGGGCGTGCAGCGGCTGCGCTCGGCGAACGCGGGAGTCCTGCTCACGCTGCGCACGCTGGACGACGTACCGGAGGAACTGCGGACGCCGCTGCTCGGCGCGGTCGGCTGCCGCATGGCCTTCTCCGGGGTCACCACCTGGGACGGCAAGCGCTTCGCGGAGGCCTGGGGCACCGAATGGGTGGAGACGCGCGACGTCACCCACCGCACGGTCTTCGCCGACCAGCCGCTGACCCGGCTGATCCACGCCTTCCGCAAGCTCGTCACCGGCAAGGCCGTCACCACCGACGCGGTCACCGTGCGCCAGGTGGAGCGCGAGCGGTGGTCCGCCTCCGACCTGGCGCACTCCGTGCCCCCGGGGCACGCGGTGCTGTCGCTGACCTCGATCGAGGGGGAACGGGCGGCTCCGCTGCTGGTCCGGCTCGGCGGAACGACCTGAACAGACCCGTACGGGGTGGCAGAATCGAAGGGAGCCGTTCATACGACACGGCGAAATCGGGTGCGGTCCCTCTGATGCCCTTCAACCGGACCCCTTCCGCCGTCCCCTCCCGCTAAGGCCCCTGGTAACGATGCCGCTCACCCTCGCCTCGCTCGTCCAGCACTCGGCCCTCAAACTCAGCGTCCGGGCGGGGGAGGGCCGCCTCGACACCCCCGTCCGCTGGGCCCACGTCAGCGAGCTCGCCGACCCCGTGCCCTACATGGAGGGCGGGGAGCTGCTCCTGACCACGGCGATGAAGCTGGACGCGGAGGACCCGCGGGAGATGGGCCCCTACGTACGCCGCCTCGCCGCGGCCGGGGTCGTCGGCATCGGCTTCGCGGTCGGCGTCAACTACGAGGCCGTCCCCGAAGCGCTCGTCGAGGCCGCCCGCAAGGAGGACATGCCGCTGCTGGAGGTGCCGCGGCGCACCCCCTTCCTCGCCATCAGCAAGGCCGTCTCCGCCGCGCTCGCGGCCGACCAGTACCGGGCCGTCACCGCCGGTTTCGAGGCGCAGCGCGAGCTGACCCGGGCCGCGCTCTCCGCCGACGGACCCGCCGAGCTGCTGGCCAGGCTGGCCGCGCACGTGCACGGCTGGGCCGCGCTGTACGACGCCTCGGGATCGGTCGTCGCGGCCGCCCCCGACTGGGCCGCCCGGCGCGCCGCCCGGCTCACCCCGGACGTGGAGCGGCTGCGGGAGCGGCCGGCGCCCGCGAGCGCCGTCGTCGGAGGCTCGGAGGACCGCGTCGAACTGCAGTCGCTGGGCACGGGCCGGCGGGCGCGCGGCGCCCTGGCCGTCGGCACCGGGGCCCCGCTGGGCACGGCCGAGCGGTACGCCGTGCACTCCGCGGTCGCGCTGCTCACCCTCACCACCGAGCGCTCCCGCTCGCTGCACGACGCCGAGTCCCGGCTGGGGGCCGCGGTGCTGCGGATGCTGCTGGCCGGGGAGGCGGAGCACGCGCGGGCCGTCGCCGGTGACCTGTACGGGGCCCTGCTCGAAGTGCCGTTCCGGCTGATCACGGCCGAGGCGGCGCTGCCGGGCACCGCCCAGCCGGAGGGGCTGGCCCTGCTGGCCGACACGGTGGAGTCGGCCGCGTCCCGCACCGGGGAGCCGCTGCTGGTGGTCCCGGAGCCCGGCCGGCTCGTGGTGCTGGCCGCCGACGGCGGAGCGGCCGTACAGGCGTGCATGGACCACGCGGAGGCGCTGGAGGCCCGGCGCGGCCGCGACGCCACCGGCCCCGAGCCCGACGAACTGGTGGTCGGCCTCTCCGCGCCGGCCGGTCCGGCGACCGTTGCGGCGGCCCTGAAACAGGCCGACCAGGCCCTGGCCGTGGCCCGGCGGCGGGGCCGGCCGATGGTGGAGCACGAGGAGATGGCGGCGGGCTCGGTCCTGCCCCTGCTGGCCGACGACGCCGTACGGGCCTTCTCGGACGGCACCCTGCGCGCGCTGCGGGAGCACGACGCGACCGGCCGCGGCGACCTGGTGGCCTCGCTGCAGGCCTGGCTCTCCCGCCACGGCCAGTGGGACGCGGCCGCGGCCGACCTCGGCGTGCACCGGCACACCCTGCGCTACCGGATGAAACGGGTCGAGGAGATCCTCGGCCGCTCCCTGGACGATCCGGACGTCCGGATGGAGCTGTGGCTCGCCCTCAAGGCCTCCCCGAACTCCGGCTGATCCCGGCCGACAGTGACAAACCGGCGAAGCCGGGACGGCAGCCGCTCCACCCCGGCTAAACGCCGGAAGCCCCGCCGGGTCCTACGGTGGAGGGGACAAGCCCCCACCGCACACTCGAAGGGCCGGGATTCGCATGACTTCCACCCACGCCTTCTGGCTCGCCGGCCGCCTGGCCACCGGCGAGGACAGCTTCGACGTCCACTCCCCGTGGGACGGACGCCTGGTCGGCACGGTCAGCGTGCCCACCGACGCCCAGGTCGAAGAGGCCGTGGCCGCGGCGTACGCGGTGACGGCGGAGTTCTCCGCGACCCCCGCCCACGTACGTGCCGCCGCCCTGGACCACGTGTCCAAGCGGCTCGCCGAGCGCACCGAGGAGATCGCCCAGCTGATCTCCGCCGAGAACGGCAAGCCGATCAAGTGGGCGCGCGGCGAGGTCGGCCGTGCGGTGTCCGTGTTCCGCTTCGCCGCCGAAGAGGCCCGCCGCTTCAACGGCGGAGAGGCCCAGCGCCTGGACACCGACGCCGGCGGCGTCGGCCGTCTCGCGCTGACCCGCCGCTTCGTCAAGGGCCCCGTCCTCGGCATCGCGCCCTTCAACTTCCCGCTGAACCTGTGCGCCCACAAGGTGGCCCCGGCCATCGCCGTCGGCGCGCCGATCATCCTCAAGCCCGCGCCGGCGACGCCCCTGTCCGGGCTGATCCTGGGCGAGCTGCTCGCCGAGACCGACCTCCCGGCCGGCTCCTGGTCGGTCCTGCCGGTCGCGAACGAGAAGATGCCCGCCCTGGTCAAGGACGAGCGCCTCCCCGTCATCTCCTTCACCGGCTCCGACACCGTCGGCTACGCCATCCAGCAGTCGGTGCCCCACAAGCACTGCACGCTGGAGCTCGGCGGCAACGCCGCGGCCGTGGTCCTCGCCGACTGGTCCTCCGAGGCCGACCTCGACTGGGCCGCGACCCGTATCGCGACCTTCTCGAACTACCAGGCCGGCCAGTCCTGCATCTCCGTGCAGCGCGTGATCGCCGACGCCTCCGTCTACGACCGCCTCGTCGAGAAGGTCGTCGCGAAGGTCCAGGCCCAGGTCACCGGCGACCCGTCCGACTCCGCCACCGACGTCGGCCCCCTCGTCTCCGAGGACGCCGCCAAGCGCGTCGAGACCTGGGTCGACGAGGCCGTGTCCGCCGGAGCCAAGCTGCTCACCGGCGGCAAGCGCGAGGGTGCCTCGTACGAGCCCACCGTGCTCGCGGAGGTCCCGGCGGGCGTCAAGCTCGCCACCGAGGAGGTCTTCGGGCCGGTCCTCACCCTGACCAGGGTCGAGAGCACCGACGAGGCCTTCGCCGCGGTGAACGACTCCAAGTTCGGTCTGCAGACCGGCGTCTTCACCCGCGACATCCAGGTCGCCTTCCGCGCCCACCGCGAGCTCGAGGTCGGCGGTGTGGTCGTGGGCGACGCGCCGTCCTACCGTGCCGACCAGATGCCCTACGGCGGCGTCAAGCAGTCCGGTGTGGGCCGCGAGGGCGTCCGCTACGCGATGGACGACTACACGTACGAGCGAGTCCTGGTCCTGACCGGCCTCGACATCTGATCCCGTACGGCCAAAAAGCCGACGGCCGGAGCCTACTGTGCGGGGGCTCCGGCCGTCCCCCTTTTCCTTCCCGCCCACATTGGGTACGACTCACAGGTAGCACCGGCTGGTAATCCGGTGAACCACCGACTCGGCGGCGAGGTGAGTCCCCTCATGTCCGCAACACAGCCCGTACAGCCCAAGGTGACCGAGCGCGAGGCACGGCAGGTCGCGGAAGCGGCCCGGGAACAGGACTGGCGCAAGCCCAGCTTCGCCAAGGAGCTCTTCCTCGGCAGGCTGCGGCTCGACCTGATCCACCCGCACCCGCTCCCCGCGGACGAGGACGTCCGGCGGGGCGAGGCATTCCTCGCCCGGCTGCGGACGTTCTGCGAGAACGAGCTCGCGGCGGGCACGGCCGCCCGCATCGAACGCGAGGCGAAGATCCCCGACGAGACCGTGCGCGGGCTGAAAGAGCTCGGCGCCCTCGGCATGAAGATCGACCCCAAGTACGGCGGGCTCGGCCTCACCCAGGTCTACTACAACAAGGCCCTCGCCCTGGTCGGCTCCTTCAGCCCGGCCATCGGAGCCCTGCTCTCCGCCCACCAGTCCATCGGCGTCCCCCAGCCGCTGAAGATCTTCGGCACGCAGGAGCAGAAGGACGCCTACCTGCCGCGCTGCGCCACCACCGCCATCAGCGCCTTCCTGCTCACCGAGCCGGACGTGGGCTCCGACCCGGCGCGGCTGGCCACCACGGCGGTCCCGGACGGGGAGGACGCGTACGTCCTCGACGGGGTGAAGCTGTGGACCACCAACGGGGTGGTCGCCGACCTGCTCGTGGTGATGGCCCGGGTACCCAGGAGCGAGAACCACCGCGGCGGGATCACCGCCTTCGTCGTGGAGGCCGACTCGCCGGGGATCACCGTCGAGCACCGCAACGCCTTCATGGGCCTGCGCGGTCTGGAGAACGGCGTCACCCGCTTCCACCAGGTCCGGGTCCCCGCCGCCCAGCGCATCGGAGCCGAGGGCTCCGGCCTCAAGATCGCCCTGACCACGCTCAACACCGGACGGCTGTCGCTGCCCGCCATGTGCGTCGGCGCCGGCAAGTGGTGTCTGAAGATCGCCCGCGAGTGGTCCGGGGTGCGCGAGCAGTGGGGCCGGCCGGTCGCGAAGCACGAGGCGGTCGGCGCCAAGATCTCCTTCATCGCCGCCACCACCTTCGCCCTCGAAGCGGTCGTCGACCTCGCCTCGCAGATGGCCGACGAGGACCGCAACGACATCCGCATCGAGGCCGCCCTCGCCAAGCTGTACGGCTCGGAGATGGCCTGCCTGATGGCCGACGAGCTGGTCCAGATCCGCGGCGGCCGCGGGTTCGAGACCGCCGAGTCCCTCGCCGCCCGCGGCGAACGCGCCGTCCCCGCCGAGCAGATGCTCCGCGACCTGCGCATCAACCGGATCTTCGAGGGCTCGACCGAGATCATGCACCTGCTGATCGCCCGCGAGGCCGTCGACGCCCACCTGTCGGTCGCGGGCGACCTCATCGATCCGGACAAGGACCTCGGCGACAAGGCCCGAGCCGGAGCCCGCGCCGCCGGGTTCTACGCCCGCTGGCTGCCCAAGCTGGCCACCGGCGCCGGCCAGGTGCCCGGGACCTACCGCGCCTTCCACCCCGCCGGCCACCCCGACCTCGCCACCCACCTGCGCTACGTCGAACGCGCCGCCCGCAAACTCGCCCGGTCCACCTTCTACGCCATGTCCCGCTGGCAGGGCCGCATGGAGACCAAGCAGGGCTTCCTGGGCCGGATCGTCGACATCGGCGCCGAGCTCTTCGCGATGAGCGCCGCCTGCGTCCGCGCCGAGCACCTGCGCGCCACCGGCGACCACGGCCGCGAGGCCTACCAGCTGGCCGACGCCTTCTGCCGGCAGTCCCGGATCCGCGTCGAGGAGCTCTTCGGCCGGCTGTGGACCAACACCGACACCATCGACCGGAAGGTCGTCGAGGGGGTGATGAACGGCACGTACACCTGGCTGGAGGAGGGCGTCATCGACCCCTCCGGCGACGGCCCCTGGATCGCGGACGCCGCCCCCGGCCCCTCGAAACGCAAAAACGTGCACCGCCCGCTCCGCTGACCTGCGATCATCGCCGGACGTCGGACAGGCGTACGAGGATGAGTGCGCGTACGGACCGCCGTACGCGCACCAGCACGGGCAAGGCGGAGAGAACCATGCCGACGGCCGAGGAAGACCGCGCCAGCCGGCGGCTGGCCCGCAGCGCGGCGCACCTGCTGCGCCACGCACCGGACCATGTCGTCGCCGACCTGATCGGCCGGCTCGACGCGCCGGCCCGCAAGTACCTGTGCCGCGACGAGTGGCTGGCGGCCTCGACCGTCAGCGTGCTGCTGCGCCACGGCACCGAGGAGGACCGGCAGTACGTCGCCCGCAACCCCCACGTCGTCGGACGCCCCCTGCCCGGGCTGCCCGGCCCGGCGCGGTACGCGGCCCGCCCCGGGCCGTCGCCCGAACTGCTGCGGGAGCTCGGCCCCGGGCCGTTCACCAGCGACGAGCTGATCGCGCTGCTGCGCCGGCACCGCCGCAGGCCCAGGATCCCGCTCACCCTGCTGCGGATGCCGCACGACCCCCTGGACCCCGGGGCCCTGCTGCGCGAGCACGCCCGGGACCCCCTGCCGCCCGCCGCGGCCGAGGCCCTGCTGCTGGCCGGCGCACTGCCCCGGGAGACCTGCCGGGCACTGCTCGACGCCGGCCCGCGGGACACGCAGGAGCGCGGCTGGCACCGGCCCGCCGTCCGGGCCGTCCGGATGGGACTGCTCACCTGCGACGAGCTCGTCGCCTGCGTCGCCCCCGCGCACCGCACGCTGCTGCTCACGGACCTGCCCGTCACCCGGGGCCTGCGCTGGTCCCTGCCCGAACGCACCGGGATGCGGACGGCCGTCGCCCGGGCCCTGCGCCCGCTGCGCGACGACCCCCGGCTCTGGTCGGAGCTGCTCCGCCACGCCCCCGCCTTCCGCGGCACCCTGCCGGTCCTCGTGGCCCGGATCGTGCGCGGCACCCTGCCGGAACCGGCCGCCGGACCGGACGTCCCCGGCCTCGCCGGCGCGGTGCGCTCCCTGGCCCCGCAGCCCGCCCGGCCCGCCGGGGGCGTGGACCGCGAACTGGCCCTGGCCAGCCTCGCGGTGCCCATGCCGTCGGTCGAGGAGGACATCCGGTGGGTGCGCGACTGCCTGGCCCGCGGGCTGCTCACCGGCGAGGACGTGATCCGGCACAAGGCGCCCGCCTGCTGGGCCCTGGACGAGGGCCACTGGCTGGGCGAGGTGGACCACCCCGACCGCCACGACCGGGCCGCGCCGGTGCTCGCCGCCCGGGCCGAGGCCGACCGGCTGTTCGCCCTGGCCCTGGGCGCCGACCCGGACGCCTGGTGGCGCGTGGCCGTCACGCTCCCCGACTTCGCCGGCACGCTGCCGCACCTCCTCCTGAGGGTCACCGACGGGGGCTCCGTGTCGGGCCGCTCCTGACTTCCGGCAACAATGGGGGGCATGAGCGACCGCCCAGCCCCCCTCGCCGATCCGCACCTCCTCTTCGACCCCGCGGCCGGCCGCCGGGACATCGTCATCCTCGGGTCTACCGGCTCCATCGGCACCCAGGCCATCGACCTCGCCCTGCGCCACCCGGACCGGTTCCGGGTGACCGCGCTGTCCGCCGCCGGCGGCCGGGTCGAGCTGCTGGCCGAGCAGGCCAGGCAGCTCGGGGTCAACGCGGTGGCCGTCGCCCGCGAGGACGTCGTACCGGCCCTGAAAGAGGCGCTGAGCGCCCGGTACGGCGCGTCCGAGCCGCTGCCCGAGATCCTGGCCGGGCCGGACGCGGCGGCCGAGCTCGCGGCCTCCGAGTGCCACACCGTCCTCAACGGCATCACCGGCTCCATCGGCCTCGCGCCCACCCTCGCCGCGCTCCGGGCGGGCCGGACCCTGGCACTGGCCAACAAGGAGTCGCTGATCGTCGGCGGCCCCCTGGTCAAGGCCCTGGCGAAGCCCGGCCAGATCATCCCGGTGGACTCCGAGCACGCGGCGCTCTTCCAGGCGCTCGCCGCCGGGACCCGGGCCGATGTGCGCAAGCTCGTCGTCACCGCCTCCGGCGGGCCCTTCCGCGGCCGCACCCGCGCCCAGCTGGCCGACGTCACCGTCCAGGACGCCCTCGCGCACCCCACCTGGGCCATGGGACCGGTCATCACGGTCAACAGCGCCACGCTGGTCAACAAGGGCCTCGAGGTCATCGAGGCGCACCTGCTCTACGACATCCCCTTCGACCGCATCGAGGTCGTGGTCCACCCCCAGTCCTACGTGCACTCGATGGTCGAGTTCACCGACGGCTCCACGCTCGCCCAGGCCACCCCGCCGGACATGCGCGGCCCCATCGCGATCGGTCTCGGCTGGCCCCAGCGGATCCCGGACGCGGCCCCCGCCTTCGACTGGACCAAGGCGTCCACCTGGGAGTTCTTCCCGCTGGACACCGAGGCCTTCCCGGCCGTGGGCCTGGCCCGGCACGTGGGCACCCTCGGCGGCACCGCCCCGGCCGTGTTCAACGCGGCCAACGAGGAGTGCGTCGAGGCGTTCCTGGCAGGTCGGCTGCCGTTCACAGCAATCATGGATACCGTCTCTGCCGTGGTGGACGAGCACGGGACGCCGGAGTCGGGAACCTCCCTGACCGTCCGGGACGTCCTTGAAGCAGAGGCCTGGGCCAGGGCCCGGGCGCGGGAGATGGCGGCGCGGGCCGCCGTGGAGGCGAGCGCATGACACTGCTGATGACGGTGCTCGGGGTCGTGATCTTCGCGGTCGGCCTGCTGGTCTCCATCGCCTGGCACGAGCTCGGACACCTCTCCACGGCCAAGCTCTTCGGCATCCGGGTGCCGCAGTACATGGTGGGCTTCGGCCCGACCGTCTGGTCGCGGAGGAAGGGCGAGACCGAGTACGGGATCAAGGCCATCCCGATGGGCGGCTACATCCGCATGATCGGGATGTTCCCGCCCGGCGAGGACGGCAGGGTCACCGCCCGCTCCACCTCGCCGTTCCGGTCGATGATCGAGGACGCGCGCTCGGCCGCGTACGAGGAGCTCCAGCCCGGGGACGAGAGCCGGCTGTTCTACACGCGCAAGCCGTGGAAGCGCGTGATCGTGATGTTCGCCGGACCGTTCATGAACCTGGTCCTGGCCGTCGCGATCTTCCTCACCACGCTGATGGCCTTCGGGCTGAACACCCAGACCACCACGGTCGCCACCGTCTCGGACTGCGTCATCCAGCAGAGCGAGAAGCGCGACAAGTGCGCCCCCGGCGATCCGGCCGCCCCCGCCAAGGCGGCGGGCCTCAAGGCCGGCGACAGGATCGTCGCCTTCAACGGCCGGCCGGTCGAGGACTGGTCCGCCCTGCAGAAGGACATCCGCGCCACCGTCGGCCCCGCCACGATCACCGTGGAGCGGGCGGGCGAGAAGGTCGCCCTCGCGGCGACCCTGATCGAGAACAAGGTCGCCAAGACCGACGCCGACGGCAGGTACGTCAAGGACCAGTACGTCACGGCCGGCTTCCTCGGCTTCGCCCCCGCGTCCGGCTACGTCCCGCAGTCCTTCGGCCAGTCCGTCGACCGCATGGGCGAGATGATGGCGGCGGGCGTGCAGTCCCTCATCGACCTGCCGTCCAAGGTCCCCGACCTGTGGAACGCGGCCTTCAACGGCGCCGAGCGGGCACAGGACAGCCCCATGGGCGTGGTCGGAGCGGCGCGGGTCAGCGGTGAGATCTTCACCCTGGACATCCCCGCCCAGCACCAGCTGGTGTTCTTCCTCAACCTGCTGGCCGGCTTCAACCTCTCGCTGTTCCTGTTCAACATGCTGCCGCTGCTCCCGCTCGACGGCGGGCACATCGCGGGCGCCCTGTGGGAGTCGGTCCGGCGGGGCGTGGCCCGGGTCTTCCGGCGCCCCGACCCCGGCCCGTTCGACGTGGCCAAGCTGATGCCGGTGGCCTACGTGGTGGCCGGGCTCTTCATCTGCTTCACGCTGCTGGTGATGGTGGCGGACGTGGTGAACCCCATCAAGATCACCTGAGCCGGCGGGTCCTACACGACGCTGACGGGAGCCGGGCACGCATCGTGCCCGGCTCCCTACGTTCGGGTGGCACGACCCCTCGGATGCGAGGGCCGCACCGTGATTGGCGTAATCTCGAAGCCTGGAGCCCGCCGATCTCGGGACCTTGATCCACACCTTGGGGTTGCACAGCAGATGACTGCCATCTCTCTCGGAATGCCGGCCGTGCCGACGAAGCTTGCCGACCGCAGGGTCAGCCGCAAGATCCAGGTCGGATCGGTGGCCGTCGGCGGCGACGCGCCCATCTCGGTGCAGTCGATGACCACCACCCGCACCTCCGACATCGGCGCCACGCTCCAGCAGATCGCCGAGCTGACCGCCTCCGGCTGCAATATCGTCCGGGTGGCGTGCCCCACCCAGGACGACGCGGACGCCCTCGCCGTCATCGCGAAGAAGTCGCAGATCCCGGTCATCGCCGACATCCACTTCCAGCCCAAGTACGTGTTCGCCGCGATCGAGGCCGGCTGCGCCGCCGTCCGCGTGAACCCGGGCAACATCAAGCAGTTCGACGACAAGGTCAAGGAGATCGCGCGGGCCGCCAAGGACACCGGCACCCCGATCCGGATCGGCGTCAACGCGGGCTCCCTCGACGCCCGGCTGCTGAAGAAGTACGGCAAGGCCACCCCCGAGGCGCTGGTCGAGTCCGCGCTGTGGGAGGCCTCCCTCTTCGAGGAGCACGGCTTCGGCGACATCAAGATCTCGGTCAAGCACAACGACCCGGTCGTCATGGTCAACGCCTACCGCCAGCTCGCCGCCGCCTGCGACTACCCGCTGCACCTCGGCGTCACCGAGGCCGGTCCCGCCTTCCAGGGCACCATCAAGTCCGCCGTGGCCTTCGGCGCCCTGCTCTCCGAGGGCATCGGCGACACCATCCGCGTCTCCCTCTCCGCGCCGCCGGTCGAGGAGGTCAAGGTCGGCAACCAGATCCTGGAGTCGCTGAACCTCAAGCCGCGCCGCCTGGAGATCGTCTCCTGCCCGTCCTGCGGGCGCGCCCAGGTCGACGTCTACAAGCTGGCCGAAGAGGTCACGGCCGGCCTGGAGGGCATGGAGGTCCCGCTGCGCGTCGCGGTCATGGGCTGCGTCGTCAACGGCCCCGGCGAGGCCCGCGAGGCCGACCTGGGCGTGGCCTCCGGCAACGGCAAGGGTCAGATCTTCGTGAAGGGCGAGGTCATCAAGACCGTCCCCGAGTCGAAGATCGTCGAGACCCTCATCGAAGAGGCGATGAAGATCGCCGAGCAGATGGAGAAGGACGGCGTGGCGTCGGGCGAGCCGACGGTCGCCATCGGCGTCTGATCCGCCCGAGAAGTGCCCCGGCCCCGTTCCCGCAGCTCGCGGGCGGGGCCGGGGCTTTTTCGTGACCTGGGAGACCGGGCATCCGTCCGCCTCGGCGGGTACAGTGCGGAGATCAGCAGACTTGTACGGTGAGGCCCCAGTGTTGACGCAGACCACCACCCGGGTCCTTGAGCCCGGTGATCTCGACGCCGCGCTCGACGTCCTCGGACGCGAGCCGGTCGAGAACGCGTTCGTCACCTCCCGGGTCCAGGTCGCCGGGCTCGACCCGTGGCGCCTGGGCGGCGAGATGTGGGGGTGGTACGCCGACGGCGAGCTCCGGTCCCTCTGCTACGCGGGCGCCAACCTGGTCCCCGTCTGCGCGGAGCCCGACGCCGTCCGCGCCTTCGCCGACCGCGCCCGCCGCACCGGCCGCCGCTGCTCCTCCATCGTGGGCCCGTCCGAGCCCACCCGGCTGCTGTGGCAGCTCCTGGAGCCCAGCTGGGGACCCGCCCGCGACGTCCGCTCCCACCAGCCGCTCATGATCATCGAGAGCCCGTCCGCCACGGTCGCGGCCGACCCGCTGGTCCGCCGCGTCCGCAAGGACGAGATGGACCTGATCATGCCCGCCTGCGTGGCCATGTTCACCGAGGAGGTCGGCATCTCGCCGATGGCCGGTGACGGCGGACTGCTCTACCAGGCCAGGGTCGCCGAACTCGTCGGCAGCGGCCGCTCCTTCGCCCGCGTCCAGGACGGGAAGATCGTCTTCAAGGCGGAGATCGGCGCCGCCACCGCGGGCGCCTGCCAGATCCAGGGCGTGTGGGTGGCCCCCGAGTTCCGCGGCCGCGGCTACTCGGAGACCGGGATGGCCGCCGTCGTCGCCTACGCGCTGCGCGACGTGGCCCCCGTGGTCAGCCTCTACGTGAACGACTTCAACACCGCCGCCCGCGCCTCGTACCGGCGGGTTGGCTTCCGTGAGGTCGGCGCGTTCATGAGCGTCCTGTTCTGACCCCTCCCCACCCGTTCCGGCCGCTCCCTACCGCGAAGTAAGGTCGCCGCATGCTGCCTTCCGGACTCCGCATCGGCCCCCTCGACCTCGCCGCCCGGGTGGACGAGGCCCTGCGCGTGCAGGCCGTCGCCTTCGGCCTCAGCGAGGAGGAGGTGGGCATCCGGCGCTACATCGTGCAGCGCCACATGACCTGCCGCGGCGCCCGCGCGCTGGGGGCCTTCGCCGACGACGGCGCGCTCACCGGCTTCGTCTACGGGATGCCCAACGACCGCACCCACTGGTGGTCCACCATCGTCGAGCCCTACCTGCGCGCGGGCGGCCACGAGGACTGGCTCGACGGCTCCTTCGTGATCACCGAACTGCACGTCCACCCGGGGTTCCAGGGACACGGCGTCGGCCGCGCGCTGATCACCGAGATCACCGACAGCGCCGCCGAACCGCGCTCGATCCTCTCCGCCATCGACACCGACAGCCCCGCCCGCGGCCTCTACCGGGCCCTCGGCTACGCGGACCTCGCCCGCCAGGTCCACTTCCCGAGCGCGAGCCTCCCGTACGCCGTCATGGGCGCCCCGCTGCCCCTGCCGAGGCCCTGAGCCGGGGCCCCGCGAAACGCGGTACCCCCGGCACCGCGGCCGCCGGTAATCTCCCGGCATGTCCACACATCACGTGCAGCGCATGTCCCGGCTCATGGCCAAGACCCTCCGCGAGGACCCGGCCGACGCCGAAACCCTCAGCCACCGGCTCCTGGTCCGCGCCGGCTACGTCCGGCGCACCTCGGCGGGCGTGTGGACCTGGCTGCCGCTCGGCAAGCGGGTCCTGGACAACGTCTCGCGCATCGTCCGCGAGGAGATGGACGCGATCGGCGCGCAGGAGGTGCTGCTCCCCGCGCTGCTGCCGAAGGAGCCGTACGAGGTCAGCGGGCGCTGGTCGGAGTACGGGGACCTGCTGTTCCGGCTCAGGGACCGCAAGGGCGCGGACTACCTGCTCGGCCCCACCCACGAGGAGATCTTCACCCTGGTGGTGAAGGACCAGTGCACCTCGTACAAGGACCTGCCGGTCATGCTCTACCAGATCCAGACGAAGTACCGGGACGAGGCGCGGCCCCGCTCCGGCGTGCTGCGGGGCCGCGAGTTCCAGATGAAGGACTCGTACTCCTTCGACGTGTCCGACGAGGGCCTCGCGGAGTCGTACGCGCTCCACCGCGCCGCGTACCGGCGCGTCTTCACCCGGCTCGGCCTGGACCACCGGATCGTCTCGGCCGTGTCGGGGGCGATGGGCGGCTCGGCGTCCGAGGAGTTCCTGGCGCCCGCGGAGGCCGGCGAGGACACCTTCGCGGACTGCCCCTCCTGTGACTACGCGGCGAACACCGAGGCGGTGACCTTCGCTCTGGCCCCGGCCGACGGCGAGCACGGCCCCGTCGAGGAGCTGGACACCCCCGACACCCCGACGATCGAGTCCCTGGCTGCGCTGCTCGGCGTCCCGGCCTCGGCGACGCTGAAGAACCTCCTGGTCACGGTGGACGGCGAGATCGTGGCCGTGGGCGTGCCGGGCGACCGCGAGGTGGACCTCGGCAAGCTGGGCGAGCACCTGGCCCCCGCGGCCGTCGAGCTCGTCACCGCCGAGGACTTCGAGGGCCGGCCCGACCTGGTGCGCGGCTACGTGGGCCCGCAGGGCCTGGACAAGGTCCGCTACCTGGCCGATCCGCGGGTGGCGCCGGGCACGGCCTGGGTGACGGGGGCCAACAAGGCCGACACGCACGCGCGCAACGTGGTCTGCGGCCGGGACTTCGAGGTGGACCGCTACCTGGACGTGGTGGTCGTGGAGCCGGGCGACCCCTGCCCGTCCTGCGGCGCGGGGCTCCGGCTGGACCGTGCGATCGAGATCGGCCACATCTTCCAGCTGGGCCGCAAGTACGCCGACGCCTTCGGCCTGGACGTGCTCGGCAAGGAGGGCAAGCCGGTGCGGGTCACGATGGGCTCGTACGGCATCGGCGTCTCCCGGGCGGTGGCGGCGCTGGCCGAGCAGACGGCGGACGAGCGCGGCCTGTCCTGGCCGGCGGCCGTGGCCCCGGCCGACGTGCACGTGGTGGCGGCGGGCAAGGCCGTACCGCTGGCGCTGGCCGAGCGGGCGGCCGAGGCCTTGGCGGAGGCGGGGCGGCGGGTCCTGCTGGACGACCGTCCCGGGCTGTCGCCCGGCGTGAAGCTCACCGACGCGGAGCTGATCGGCGTCCCGTGGATCCTGGTCGCGGGCCGCCGCTCGGCCGACGGCATCGTCGAACTCCAGCACCGCGCGTCCGGCCACCGGGAGGAACTCCCCCTCCCCGAGGCCCTGTCCCGCCTGACCGCGACCCACCCGGAAACCGGGGCGGGGGCGGGGGCGGCGGGCTAGGGCCTGTCGTCAAACTCCCGTCTGCCCCGCGACGCCTGGCACGCGCTCTCGCCGCACCGGGCGAAAGCAAAGTACGTCCAGTACGCGTGCTTCCGCCCGGCGCACCGAGAGCACGCACCAGACGCCGCAGGGCCGCCCTCCGGGCGACGACGGGAGTTTGACGACAGGCCCTAGGAGCGGAGGCCGTCCGGGTCCTCCGGGGGCGGCGGCGGGCCGTCCAGGACGAGGCCGGCGGGCAGTGGCGGAGGATCGGCGTCAGCCGGGGCCTCGGCCCGGGCCGGGGGCTCGGCCAGAGCCGCCGGCGGCGGGGCGGGCGAAGCCGCGGGGCCCGGGCCGGGCGGGGAGGACGGCGGGGCCGGGCTCCCCGCAGGGGTGGGCGCGGCGCGTTCCAGGAAGCGGAGGAGTTCCACCGGGAACGGCAGGACCAGCGTCGAGTTCTTCTCCGCGGCCACCGCGATCACGGTCTGCAGCAACCGCAGCTGCAGCGCGGCCGGCTGCTCCGCCATCACCCCGGCCGCCTCGGCCAGCTTGTGCGAGGCCTGGAGCTCGGCATCCGCGTTGATGACCCGCGCCCGCCGCTCCCGGTCCGCCTCCGCCTGCCGGGCCATCGACCGCTTCATCGTCTCCGGCAGGGACACGTCCTTGATCTCGACCCGGTCGATCTGCACGCCCCACCCCACCGCCGGGCTGTCGATCATCAGCTCCAGCCCCTGGTTGAGCATCTCCCGGTTGGACAACAGGTCGTCCAGGTCCGACTTGCCGATGATCGACCGCAGCGAGGTCTGCGCCATCTGCGAGACGGCGAACCGGTAGTCCTCCACCGCCACGATCGCGTTCGCCGGGTCGACGACCTTGAAGTACACGACCGCGTCCACCCGGACCGTGACGTTGTCCCGGGTGATGCCCTCCTGGGCCGGCACCGGCAGCGTCACGATCTGCATGTTGACCTTCCGCAGCCGGTCCACCACGGGGACGATCACCGTGAAACCCGGCCCCCGGACGTCGTCGCGCAGCCGGCCCAGGCGGAACACCAGGCCCCGCTCGTACTGCTTCACCACGCGCGCGGCGGCGCCCAGGTACACCGCGGCACCGGCCGCGGCCGCGATTCCCGCTGTCAGCAGTTCTTCGACCATGAGGGCCCCCTGCCGGACATACCTTCTTATGTACGGTATGCCCTACAACCAGGCGGCGAACTCCAGCAACAGCTCCGCTTCCCGGCGCCGCCCGGCGGCCAGCGCCCTGTTCCCCGACTCCACCGCCCTGAACACCGTCCAGCCCCGCAGCCGGTCCCGGTCCACCTCCAGGGCGTCGGCCAGCCGGTTCACCCGGCGTCTGGCGCCCGCGGCCCCCGCCGAGGTCGCCACCTGATCCTCCAGCCGGTCCCGGGCCAGCCGCGCCAGGTCGTACGCCCGCTCGCCGACGACCGGCTCGGGCCCCACCGTCAGCCACGGCGCGCGCTCGCCGGCGAGGACCTTGCCCTGCCGGAAGTTCCCGTGCAGCAGCAGTTCCTCCGGCTCGGCCGCGACCAGCTCGTCACGCATCGCCAGCGCCGTGCCGGCCACCGCCCGGACCTCCGCCGGGGCCGCCCGCAGCGCCGCCGACTGCCGCTCCGTCCGCTGCGCCACCGTCTCCCAGACGTGTCCGGCGGGCGGCGCCACCCACAGCCGGCGCAGCGTGCCGCCGGCCTCCAGCAGCGCCTTGGCGTCGGGCAGCGACCGCAGCGAGACCTCCGGGTGCAGCCGCTCCAGCAGCAGCGCCCCGTCCTCCTCGTGGTACCGCGAGTCGAGGACCCGTACGGCCCCGAAGCCGCCCCAGTGCGCCAGGGCGGCCAGTTCCCGGTCGGGCCGGGCGTGCGGAGCCGCCAGTTTCAGCGCGGCCGGGGTCCCGTCGGCGTACTGGACGAGGACGACCAGGCTGCTGCGGCCGCCCGGGGCCTGCACCCGCTGGGCCCGTACCCCGCGCCGGGACAGTGCGGCCTCGGTGAGCCCCGGCAGCTGCTCCAGCCACTGCGCGTCCTGCGCCGATCCCGGCATCTCGCCGAGCGCCCGTACAAGCCGCTGCGGCGGTTCGAAAGCCATGCGTGCGTGGTCCCTTTCAGCTGTGCCGGGCCCGTTTCGCCACTTCAGCGCTTCTCGGTGAGCCCAGGGAAGGCTACGCCGACACCGCGCCAGCGTGCCGCGCGGACGGCCGCGGCGCTCAGCGCGTCGGCCGCCTCACGGCGCAGCGGCCCCTCCGCCGCCCGCACCAGATCGGAGTACGCGCCCGCCACCCGGGCCTCGATCTCGGCCGCCAGCCGCTCCGCGTCGCCGGCGTCCCGCACCTCGAACGGCAGGGCGTACGCCGCCTCCGCGGGCCGCGGCGCGCCGCCCAGCTCCCGCACGGTCCGGGCCAGGGAGTCCCGCCGCGCGAGGTGGCCGCCGTAGGCCTCGCGGGCCTCGGCCGCGCGGGGCCCGGCGGTCCGCGCGCCGATCACCCCGTAGCCGTACGCGGCCGCGTGCTCGGCGGCGAGTGCGGCCTGGGAGGCCTCCAGGGCGCGGCCGGCGGGGGAGGGTTCGGGCTTCACGGCGCGGCTCCGGGGGTCGGTGTCGGGGGCGAGGTCAGCAGGTACGTGTGGACGGCTCCGCAGGCGGCCACCGAGGCCAGCATCCGGGCCAGCTCTCCCGGCGCCCCGGCCAGGTCGATGGTCCGGGCCTCCGACAGGCTCCGCTCGGCGTCGGCGAGGGCGGTCAGGGCGTCGGCGGCCTTCGGCGGCACCGGCTCCGCGCCGGGCACGGGAGCGGCCGCCCCCGTACCGCCGGACGGGGAGGCGGAAGCCGACGGGGACGGAGCGCCCGAAGGATTGAGGGAGAAGGCCGCCGCGTGCGCGGCGACCGCGGCGCGCAGCGGGGCGAGCCGCGAGGCCAGGGCCGGATGGGCGGCGGCCGTCGCGTCGTAACGTTCCAGCAGCCGCGCACTGTCACGAACGGCCGCTTCGCGCATCCGCCGTTCGAGTGGAATCCCGGTGTCCGTGCCGGGCGAACCGGCGTCGGAGCACCCCGGGAGCAGCACGGCTCCGGCCGCTCCGGCGGCACCGGCGAGCAGGCTCCTGCGCGAGGGCCTCGATGGCAGAGTCCAGGGCACGGGCGACGTCCTCGGGGGTGATGGCGGGGCAGGTGTGATCACGGTACCCGGGGGCCTGTCCACAGGGAGGACGGCAACACCCTCCGCGACCGGATACCCTTTGACCTGACGCACGACGGAAACCACAACAGCACACGCGGCCGAGGAGTCACCCGGATGAGCACCACCCAGAGCGACAGGCTGCGCGGACTGCTGGAGCCGCTCGTCGCCGCCAAGGGCCTGGACCTCGAGGAGATCGAGCTGTCCAAGGCGGGCAAGCGCCGGATGCTGCGGATCATCGTGGACTCCGACGAGGGCGTGGAGCTGGACGCGTGTGCCGAGCTGAGCCGTGAGGTCTCCGACAAGCTCGACGAATCCGACGTGATGGGCGAGGACGAGTACGTCCTGGAAGTCAGCTCCCCGGGCGCGGACCGCCCCCTCAGTGAGCACCGTCACTACGTACGGGCGACGGGCCGCCTCGTGAAGTTCCAGTTGGCGGAGGGCGGGGAACTCATCGCCCGCATCCTCGAAGTCGACGACGAGGGAATGGACCTCGAGGTCCCGGGCGTGAAGGGCCGCAAGGCGACCGCCCGCCGCATTGCTTTCACCGACATCGCCAAGGCGCGTGTCGAGATCGAGTTCAGCCGCAAGGACAAGAAGGAAGAGGAGGCGTAGCCGTGGACATCGACATGAGTGCCCTGCGGGGTCTGGTCCGGGAGAAGGAGATCTCCTTCGACCTGCTCGTCGAGGCGATCGAGTCGGCCCTCCTCATCGCGTACCACCGGACCGATGGGAGCTTCCGCCGCGCCCGCGTCGTGCTGGACCGCACCAACGGTCACGTGGTCGTGTGGGCGACGGAAGACCCGAGGGACCTCGAAGAGGGCCAGGAGCCCAAGGAGTTCGACGACACCCCGTCGGACTTCGGGCGCATCGCCGCGACGACCGCCAAGCAGGTGATCCTCCAGCGTCTGCGCGACGCCGAGGACGACCTGACCTTCGGCGAGTTCGCCGGCCGGGAGGGCGACGTCATCACCGGCGTCGTCCAGCAGGGCAAGGACCCCAAGAACGTCCTCGTCGACATCGGCAAGCTGGAGGCCATCCTGCCGGTGCAGGAGCAGGTCCCCGGCGAGGACTACACGCACGGACTGCGCCTGAAGGCGTACGTCGTGCGGGTGGCGAAGGGCGTCCGCGGCCCGTCCGTGACGCTGTCGCGCACCCACCCCAACCTGGTGAAGAAGCTCTTCGCGCTGGAGGTCCCGGAGATCGCGGACGGCAGCGTCGAGATCTCGGCGATCGCCCGCGAGGCCGGTCACCGCACCAAGATCGCCGTCCGGTCCACCCGCTCGGGCCTCAACCCGAAGGGCGCCTGCATCGGCCCGATGGGCAGCCGTGTGCGCAACGTCATGGCCGAGCTGCACGGCGAGAAGATCGACATCGTCGACTGGTCGGACGACCCGGCGGAGATGGTCGCGAACGCGCTGTCACCCGCCCGGGTGAGCAAGGTCGAGGTCGTGGACTGGGACACCCGCTCCGCGCGGGTGACCGTGCCCGACTACCAGCTGTCGCTGGCCATCGGCAAGGAGGGCCAGAACGCCCGCCTCGCCGCGCGGCTCACCGGCTGGCGCATCGACATCCGTCCCGACACGGAGGTGTCCCCGGACACCGACGCGGACGGCGACGGGGAATAAACCGGTACCGCCCGGGGTTGCCCGGGCGGTAGACAGGGACCACCGGGAAGGCCGTACACCGGCCGGTGGATCACCACAACACAACAGCCGTTCGATTTTCGCCCGGAACTTGTCGGGGGAGGGTCGGTGCGGGGAGGTAGACTCAGGCGTGTCTGGCCGGACGCAAGCCCGCGCATGCCCCGAACGAACCTGTGTGGGGTGTCGGGAGCGAGCGGCCAAGAGCGATCTGCTGCGCATCGTGGCGATCGAGGACGAATGCGTCCCCGATCCACGCGGTACGCTGCCCGGCCGGGGTGCGTACGTGCACCCTGCCGTGGTCTGTCTCGACCAGGCGGTCCGCCGCCGGGCGTTCCCCCGGGCCTTCAGGTCCGCCGGAGCGCTCGACACGACGGGACTGCGCAACGCCCTGGCCCCCGAGGCCGAGGCGACACCGTAAGAAGTAGTACGGCACGGATACCCCGTGCGGTCAGGTACCTCGCGAGTTGGAAGTAGGTCGAGATTGCGATGAGCACTCGATGAGTACGCGATGAGTACGCCCATGAAGTAGCGACGGTCCGGCGTAACCCGGACCTAAAAGGAGCGAAGTGGCTAAGGTCCGGGTATACGAACTCGCCAAGGAGTTCGGGGTGGAGAGCAAGGTCGTCATGGCCAAGCTCCAAGAACTCGGTGAATTCGTCCGTTCGGCGTCCTCGACGATCGAGGCGCCGGTTGTACGCAAGTTGACTGACGCACTGCAGGGGCCCGGCGGCAACGCCGGCAAGTCCGCTGCAAAGCCCGGCGCGCCCCGCAAGGCCGCGCCCGCCAAGCCCGCAGCGCCCTCCCCGGCCGCTGCGGCACGTCCTGCTGCCCCGAAGCCCGGCGCACCGGCCCCCAAGCCGGCCGCCGCAGAGGCTCCGGCCGTCAGCGCCCCGGTGACTCCGGCCGCATCCGGCCCGCGTCCCGGCCCGAAGGCTCCGGCCGCCCCGAAGCCCGCTCCGGCGGCTCCCGTGGCGACCGAGTTCTCCGCGCCTCCGGCGGCTCCGGCCGCCCCGGCGCGCACCGAGCGTCCCGCCGCCGCCCCCGGTCCCCGTCCGGCGCAGCAGCGTCCGGCCGCCCAGGGTGGTCAGGCCGGCGCCCGTCCCGGCGCCCCGCGTCCGGCCGGCGCCACCCCCGGTGGCCAGGCCCCGCGCCCCCAGGGTGCGCAGGCCCCGCGTCCCCAGGGCGCCCGTCCGGCCGGTCCCCGTCCGGGCAACAACCCCTTCACCTCTGGTGGCTCCACCGGCATGGCGCGCCCGCAGGCGCCCCGTCCGGCCGGCGCTCCCCGTCCCGGTGCCCCCGGCGCCGGCGGCGGCCAGGGTGCTCCCCGCCCGCAGGGTGGTCCCGGTGGCGCTCCGCGCCCGCAGGGTCCCGGCGGCGCCCGTCCCACTCCGGGCGGCATGCCCCGTCCGCAGGGCGGCGCCCCGCGTCCGGGCGGTGCTCCCGGTGGTAACCGTCCCAACCCGGGCATGATGCCGCAGCGTCCCGCTGCCGGTGGTCCCGGTCCCCGTCCCGGTGGCGGCCCCGGTGGCCGTGGTCCCGGTGCGGGCGGTCCGCGTCCCGGTGGCGCCGGTCGTCCCGCGGGCGGCGGCTTCGCCGGCCGTCCGGCCGGTCCGGGCTCGCGTCCCGGCGGCGGTGGCGGCTTCGGCGGCCCGCGTCCCGGTGGCGGCGGCTTCGGCGGCGGTCCGGCCGGTGCCGGTGGCGGCGGTCGTCCCGGCTTCGGCGGGCGTCCCGGTGGTCCCGGTGCCCGTGGTGGCACGCAGGGTGCCTTCGGCCGTCCCGGCGGTCCGGCCCGTCGCGGCCGCAAGTCGAAGCGTCAGAGGCGCCAGGAGTACGAGGCCATGCAGGCCCCGTCCGTGGGCGGCGTGATGCTGCCCCGCGGCAACGGCGAGACCGTTCGCCTGTCGCGCGGTGCGTCCCTGACCGACTTCGCGGAGAAGATCAACGCCAACCCGGCGTCGCTGGTCGCGGTCATGATGAACCTCGGCGAGATGGTCACTGCCACGCAGTCCGTCTCCGACGAGACGCTCGAGATGCTGGCCGGCGAGATGAACTACACGGTTCAGATCGTCAGCCCGGAGGAAGAGGACCGCGAGCTCCTCGAGGGCTTCGACATCGAGTTCGGCGAGGACGAGGGCGGCGAGGAATACCTCATGCCGCGTCCGCCGGTCGTGACCGTCATGGGTCACGTCGACCACGGTAAGACCCGACTGCTCGACGCCATCCGCAAGACGAACGTCGTCGCGGGCGAGGCCGGCGGCATCACGCAGCACATCGGTGCGTACCAGGTCTCCACCGAGGTCAACGACGAAGAGCGTCGCATCACCTTCATCGACACCCCCGGTCACGAGGCGTTCACCGCCATGCGTGCCCGTGGTGCCAAGTCGACCGACATCGCGATCCTCGTGGTCGCGGCCAACGACGGCGTCATGCCGCAGACGATCGAGGCGCTCAACCACGCCAAGGCCGCCGGCGTCCCGATCGTCGTCGCGGTCAACAAGATCGACGTCGAGGGTGCCGACCCGGTCAAGGTGCGCGGTCAGCTCACCGAGTTCGGTCTGGTCGCCGAGGAGTACGGCGGCGACACGATGTTCGTCGACATCTCCGCCAAGCAGGGTCTGCACATCGACTCCCTGCTCGAGGCCGTCGTCCTCACCGCCGACGCCTCGCTCGACCTGCGCGCCAACCCGGAGCAGGACGCTCAGGGTATTGCGATCGAGTCCCACCTCGACCGCGGCCGCGGTGCCGTCGCCACCGTCCTCGTCCAGCGCGGTACCCTCCGCGTCGGCGACACGATGGTCGTGGGCGACGCCTACGGCCGAGTGCGCGCCATGCTCGACGACAAGGGCAACAACGTCGAGGAAGCGGGTCCGTCGACCCCCGTCCTGGTCCTGGGTCTCACCAACGTCCCCGGCGCCGGCGACAACTTCCTCGTCGTGGACGAGGACCGTACGGCCCGTCAGATCGCCGAGAAGCGTGCTGCGCGTGAGCGCAACGCCAACTTCGCCAAGCGCGTCCGCCGGGTGTCCCTGGAAGACCTCGACTCGGTCCTCAAGGCCGGTCTCGTCCAGGAACTCAACCTCATCATCAAGGGCGACGCGTCCGGTGCGGTCGAGGCTCTCGAGTCCTCGCTGCTCCAGCTCGACGTCGGTGAAGAGGTCGACATCCGCGTCCTGCACCGCGGTGTGGGTGCGGTCACCGAGTCCGACATCTCGCTGGCGATGGGCTCCGACGCCATCGTCATCGGTTACAACGTCCGTGCGGCCGGCCGTGCCGCGCAGATGGCGGACCGCGAGGGCGTCGACGTCCGCTACTACTCGGTGATCTACCAGGCCATCGAGGAGATCGAGGCGGCCCTGAAGGGTCTCCTCAAGCCGGAGTACGAAGAGGTCGAGCTCGGTACGGCGGAGGTCCGCGAGATCTTCCGCTCGTCCAAGCTGGGCAACATCGCCGGTGTCCTCATCCGGTCCGGCGAGGTCAAGCGCAACACCAAGGCGCGGCTCCTGCGCGATGGCAAGGTCATCGCCGAGAGCCTCACCATCTCCGGTCTGCGCCGCTTCAAGGACGACGTCACCGAGATCCGCGAGGGCTTCGAGGGCGGTATCAACCTCGGCAGCTACAACGACATCAAGATCGACGACGTCATCGCGACGTACGAGATGCGCGAGAAGCCCCGCGCGTAAGCGCGAGGCGGTTCGCACCGTGTCGTAGGAGCTGTGACACCGGGGCCGGTCGGCGGAATATCCGTCGATCGGCCCCGGCCGTTGCGTGTACGGTTCTGATGACCCGGCCGCGCGGCGGACGGGTGATCCTTCCGGGTGACGGCCCGGCAGGCCATCGAACCCGCACCGGCGGGACATCCGGAACTGCATGTACGTGGGGACTCTGTCCTTCGATCTGCTCCTCGGCGACGTCCACTCGCTGAAGGAGAAACGCTCCGTCGTCCGGCCCATCGTGGCCGAGCTCCAACGCAAGTTCTCCGTGAGCGCGGCCGAAGTGGGCGACCAGGACCTGCACCGCAGGGCCCGTATAGGGGTCGCCCTGGTGAGCGGGGACGCGGGGTTCCTCTCGGACGTACTGGACCGCTGTGAGCGGCTGGTCGCGGCGCGTCCGGAAGTGGAGCTGCTGTCGGTACGGCGGCGCCTCCACGGTGATGAAGACTGACTTATAGCTTGTCTGCAAGACAGAAGAAGGAGACGGACCAGTGGCCGACAATGCGCGGGCGAAGAAGCTGGCGGACCTCATCCGGGAGGTGGTGGCGCAGAAGCTGCAGCGCGGTGTCAAGGACCCCCGCCTCGGTACGCACGTGACCATCACGGACACCCGCGTCACCGGCGACCTGCGGGAGGCCACGGTCTTCTACACGGTCTACGGGGACGACGAGGACCGGGCCAGCGCGGCAGCGGGCCTGGAGAGCGCCAAGGGCGTACTGCGCTCCGCGGTCGGCCAGGCGGCGGGCACCAAGTTCACGCCCACCCTGACCTTCGTCGCGGACGCCCTCCCAGAGAACGCCAAGACCATCGAGGACCTCCTGGAGAAGGCGCGGACCTCCGACGCCCAGGTGCGCGAGGTGTCCTCCGGCGCGAAGTACGCCGGCGACGCCGACCCGTACAAGAAGCCGGGCGAAGACGACGACTCCGACGAGGACGCAACCGCGTAATGAGCAGCAACGCAGGGACTCCGGACGGCTTGGTCATCGTCGACAAGCCGTCCGGCTTCACTTCGCACGACGTGGTCGCCAAGATGCGCGGGATCGCCAAGACCCGCCGCGTCGGCCACGCAGGCACGCTCGACCCGATGGCGACGGGCGTGCTGGTCCTGGGCGTCGAGAAGGCCACCAAGCTCCTCGGCCACCTCGCGCTCACGGAGAAGGAGTACCTCGGCACGATCCGCCTGGGCCAGAACACCCTGACGGACGACGCCGAAGGCGAGATCACCGGCTCCACGGACGCCACCGGGGTCACCCGGGACGCCGTGGACGCGGGCATCGCCAAGCTGTCCGGCGAGATCATGCAGGTCCCGTCCAAGGTCAGCGCCATCAAGATCAAGGGCGTGCGCTCCTACAAGCGCGCCCGCGACGGCGAGGACTTCGAGATCCCGGCCCGTCCGGTGACCATCTCCTCGTTCCAGGTCTACGACATGCGCGAGGCGGAGGCCGAGGACGGCACCAAGGTCGTCGACCTCGTCGTCTCCGTCGTGTGCTCCAGCGGTACGTACATCCGGGCGCTGGCCCGTGACCTGGGCGCCGACCTCGGCGTCGGCGGGCACCTGACCGCGCTGCGGCGCACCCGGGTGGGCCCGTACAAGCTCGACCGGGCGCGCACCCTGGACCAGCTCCAGGAGGAGCTGACCGTCATGCCGATCGGCGAGGCGGCGGCCGCGGCCTTCCCGCGCTGGGACCTCGACGCCCGGCGCGCCTCGCTGCTCGCCAACGGCGTGCGGATCGAGATGCCCGACGCCTACGAGGCCGGCCGGACCGTGGCGGTCTTCGGACCGGACGGGACGCTGCTCGGACTCGTGGAGAGCAAGGGCGGCAAGGCCAAGTCCCTCGCGGTCTTCGTCTGACCCGTCTGACCCGCCGCAGCTCCGTTCGTTGACGTGGAGCGGTGAGCGCGCAACCAGCGGCGCTCACCGCTCCACGACCCCCCTCGGGCAGGTATCTATCCACCCGGACCCCGTTATTCACCCGTCCGAGCAGGCGCTCGGAGTGAATGGAGGGAGCGAATGGGGGCGCGTTCGCCTCACGTGCTTTTCCCGCTGATCTTCACCTGCCTACCGTCGTGGACACGGGGCGTTGCGGGGGAGTGGTGCGGCCATGACGGAGCTCGTCACAATCTGCGATCTCGCCGGTCGGGCGCGCGGCAGCGGATTCGTCGCCGACGACCGCGGGACGGTGGTCACCAGCCACGAGGCGGTCGACGGGCTGAGCCGGGTGGTGCTGCGCGCACCGGGCCCGGCCGGACGGACCTGGCTGGCCGAGGCCGGTGACGTGACTGCCCTGCCGGAACTCGCCCTCGCGCTGGTCCGGACCGACGGGCTCGGGGTGCGGCCGCTGCCGGTGGCGGTGCGCGAGGCCATCGCCCCGGGGACGTACGTACGGCTGCCCGCGCGGGGATGGCGGCAGGCGCGCGTGCTCGGGGGCGCCGAGGTCACCTACCCGGCGGCGGGCGGGCCGCATGCCGTGCCCGCGTGCGCCGCGATGGAGCTGGCGATCGGGACGGACGGGCGGGACGCGCTGAGCCAGGGCGGGGAAGCCTGCGGAGGCCCGGTCCTCGACGCCGGGACGGGAGCGGTGCTCGCCGTCCTGGGCACCGCTCTGCGGGCGGAGCACCGCTCCGGCGGCTTCGCGGTCGCCCTGCGCGCGGCGGCCGTCGCCGACCCGGCCGGCCCGCTGGCGGCCCTGCTGGAACGCAACGCCGCGACCGTGCCCGCGTACGGGCCGGACCTGAACCTCGCCGGAGTCCTGGAGCTGACCGGGACCACGGTCGGCGCCGCCTTCCCCCCGTCCGGGGCCGAGCCCGGCTTCGAACCCGTGGAGCGGCCCGGGACCGCGGCCGAACTCGAGGCCTTCACGGCGGGCGACCGCCTCGTCCTCGGCCTGGTCGGCGAACCGGGCACCGGCCGCACCACCGCGCTCGCGGCCCTGGCCGTACGCCGGGCCGGCGGGCCCCGCCCCGCTCCGACGCTGTGGCTGCGCGGCGCCGACCTGACGGCGGCGGACACGTCGCTGGCCGACGCGGTGACCCGGGCCCTGGCCGCCGCGGCCCGGATCGTCACCGCCACGGGCCGGGCGGGCATCCCGGTCGGCGAGGCCGCGCCTGCCGCGCCCGTCGGGCCCGTCGGGCCGCCCACGTGGCCGGTGCCGTCCGGGTCGGCTGCGTCCGGGGCGGCGGGGGCGGCCGGGTGGGCCGGGTGGGTCGGGGAGCCCGCGTCGGCCGGGGTGTCCGGGCCGTCCGCGTGGAGTGCGCCGCTCGCGTCGGCCGCCGTGGCCGGGCCGTCCGTCCGGCCGGTGCCGGTGCCGGCCCCGAGGGCCGCGGGGCCCGCACCGGCCGGGGAGGACGTGCCCGCGGGCCTCGGCGCGGACGAAGCCGGAGCCGTCCCGGTCGTCCCCGCGGTTCCCGCCGACGCCGACCGGGCGGCGCGGGTCGCCGGGGAGGCCGGGCGGGCCCTGCTCGTCGTGCTCGACGCCCCGGAGGAGATGCCGCCGGAGCTCGCGCACCGCCTGGACTCCTGGACCGGGGCCACCGCCGGATGGCTGCGTGCGACGGGTGCCCGGCTGGCCGTCGCCGCCCGGCCCGAGCACTGGGAGCGGGCCGGCGCCCTCTGCCCGCCCGAGGTGCTCCACGCCCCCGCCCGCCCGGCCCGGCGGATGCCGCCCGCCGTCCCGCTCGGCGACCTCACCGCCGCCGAGGCCGAGACCGCCCGGGCCCGCCTCGGCATCCCCGACGGCGCCGTCCGGAACGCCGACGCCCGCCACCCGCTCACCCTGCGCCTGCTCGCCGGGATCCGCGCCGCCGGGGTCACGGCCGGCCGCCCCGGCCGCGACGAGGTCTTCGCCGCCCACCTGGACCTGCTGTGCCTGCGCGCCGCGGTCCGCATCGCCGCAGACCACGCCGCGGGCGCCCGGGTGCACGGCCCCGGGGTACGACGGCTCGCCGCGCGGGTGGCCGGCCGGATCCACGAGGCCGCCCGGCGCTGTCTGGGACCGGGCCAGGGAGCCCTCGCCCGGACCGACTTCGAGGAACTGTTCCCCTGGCGCACCGGCTGGGCCTCCGCCGTACTCACCGAGCGCCTGCTGGTCCCCGCCGGACCCGGGTACCGCTTCGCCCACGAGGAGCTGTCCGACTGGATCCAGGCCTTCCACCTGGACGTCCCGACCGCCCTGGCCGCCCTCGTCCACCGGCCCGCGGCCTCGGGCCTCCCCGTGCCCCGGCACCGGATCGGCCCCGTCCTGGAGGCCCTGGGCAGACTGCCGGCCGAGAGCCTGCGGGGCGAGCTCGAACGCCTGGTCCACCGCCTCAACACCCTCGCCGAGGACGGGCCGGGCGCGGCCGGCCCCGACCGGATCTGGTGGGCCGCACGGCTGTTGCGCGAAACCCTGCTGCGGGAGCCGGACGCCCGCCCCCACCTGCCGGTCCTGCACGCCCTCGCCGAGCACGTGGCCCGCGCCGGCCCCGGGGAGTTCGGCGGCCGGTTCTGGAACCGGCTGCGGCTGCCCGAGCCCGACCGCCTCGACCTCCTGCGCCGGCTGCTGCCCGCGGACCCCGCCGAGGCCGTCCCCGGCGACCGCTACCTCGACGCCGCCGCCCGCCGGCTCGCCCGGGACCCCCGGCTCGCGCAGCCCCTGCTCTGCGCTTGGTTCTCCGACGGGCGGCGGCTGCGCGGACGGCCCGGAGCCACCGTCGCGACCGCCGCCCAGGCCCTGCTGCACACCCACCGCCGGCTCGCCGTGGACGACCTCACCGAGGCCCTCGTCACCGCCGCGCACCCCCGCGCCGACGAACTGCTCTCCGTGCTCGCCGAGGAGGAGCCCTCCGCGATGTGCCGGGCCGTGGACCGCTGGGCCCACGACGAACGGCCCGGGCGGCGGGTCGCCGCCGCCGCGTACGGCCTCGCCACCGCCGCGCACGTGCGCACCCCCGCCGACCGCGAGCTGCTGCGCTACGCCGCCCAGGCCCTGCTCGCCCGCCCCGCCGATGGCGCCCTGCACGGCAGCGCCCTCGCGACGCTGCTGCGCGACCCGCAGGTGCGCGGCCGCTACCTGCCCGACGCCCTCGCCTGCTTCCGCGCCCCCGAGCACGGCGCCCGGCTGCCCGCGGCGGCGCTGGTCGCGGCGCTGCCCGTACTGCCCGACCCGGACGCGGTGTTCGACGCCCTGCGGGCCCGGGCCGACGGGGAGGTGGTGCGGGCCCTGGCCGCGCTGACCACGCCCGGGCTGGCCCGGCGCGCGGGGGACCTCGTACGCGAGCACCTCGCGCGCCGTCCCGAGGACGCCCCGCACGCCGCCGCCTTCGTCGACCGGCGCCTGGAGCAGGGCCCGGCCGCCGGCCCCGTGCTGCGCCCGCTGGTCCTGGACCTGCTGCGGTCCGCCCCGGCGGAGGTGCGGGCCGAGCTGGCCCGCGTACTGGCCGCGCCGGGCGGGGAGCCCTCGCACGCGCTGCGGGGCGAGCTGGCCGACGTACTGCTGCGCAAGGAGACCGACCCGCGGGTGCTCGACGCCTTCCTGGGCGCGGTCGCCGCGGGGGCCGCCGCGCGCCCGGAGAACCGCACGCGGGAGCTGCTGCGGCGCACCGGGCGGCAGCTGCTCGGGGCCTCCGGCGGGCCCGCGGTGTTCGAGCGCCGGACGGTGGAGCTGGCCCGGTCCGAGCCGGCCTTCGGGGTGCTCGTGGCGCGCTGGCTGGCGCAGGCGGGGACGGAGGCGTCGGCCCTGCTGGGCCCGAGCGCGCGGCGGACCGTGGAGACCCTGAGCAGGGCCGCTCCGGACGTGACCTGAGGCGGGGCCCCGGGGGCGCGGGCTGCCGTCCCGGCCGACGCCGATGCGGGGCCCCGGGCACCGGCATGGCAGTCTTAGACCTGCAATCGGCAATCGGTACAAGGCCTACACAGGTTCGGGCGAGGAGCGGTCACAGTGCAGCGCTGGCGTGGCTTGGAGGACATCCCCCAGGACTGGGGACGCAGCGTCGTCACCATCGGCTCCTACGACGGTGTGCACCGCGGTCATCAGCTGATCATCGGGCGGGCCGTGGCCAAGGCGCGCGAGCTCGGCGTCCCGTCCGTCGTCGTCACCTTCAGCCCGCACCCGAGCGAGGTCGTCCGCCCCGGCAGCCACCCGCCGATCCTGGCCCCCTACGACCGGCGCGCCGAACTGATGGCCGGGCTGGGCGTGGACGCGCTGCTGATCCTGCCGTTCACGGCGGAGTTCTCGAAGCTGTCCCCGGCCGACTTCATCGTGAAGGTGCTCGTCGACAAGCTGCACGCGCGGGCCGTCATCGAGGGCCCCAACTTCCGCTTCGGGCACCGGGCGGCGGGGAACGTGGACTTCCTGCGCGAGCTGGGCGGCACCTACGACTACGAGGTCGAGGTCGTGGACCTGGTCGAGCGCGGCGAGGCGGGCGGTGGAGTGCCGTTCTCCTCCACGCTGGCCCGCAGGCTGGTGGCGGAGGGCGACATGGACGGCGCGGCCGAGATCCTCGGACGTCCGCACCGGGTCGAGGGCGTGGTGGTGCGCGGTGCGCAGCGCGGGCGCGAGCTCGGCTACCCGACGGCGAACGTCGAGACGGCGCCGCACACGGCGATCCCGGCGGACGGGGTGTACGCGGGCTGGCTGACGGCCGACGGCGAGCGGATGCCCGCGGCGATCTCGGTGGGCACCAACGTGCAGTTCGACGCCACCGAGCGGACGGTGGAGGCGTACGCGATCGACCGGATCGGGCTGGACCTGTACGGGCAGCACGTCGCCGTGGACTTCCTCGCGTACGTGCGCGGGATGGCCAGGTTCGAGTCGCTGGACGGACTGCTGGAGGCGATCGCGGACGACGTGAAGCGGGCGCGGGTGCTGACGGACGCGTACGACGCGCCGCGCTGACGGCTCACCCGCGGACTGACGGGCAAGGGCCCGTACCGCCCCGGTTCCGGGAGCGGTACGGGCCCTTGCCGCTGTCGGGCGGTCAGCCCAGGCGCGGGTCCCGCGGCGGCTGCTGGGGCTGCTGCGGCGGGGCCGGGGGCTGCTGCCAGGGCTGGCCGGGCTGCGGGTAGGGCTGGGCGTACGGCTGCTGCGGAGGCTGCGGCTGCTGGTACGGCGGCTGGCCCTGGGGCTGGCCGTACGGAGGCTGCGGCTGGGGCTGCTGCTGGTGCGGGGCGCCCCAGTGGCCCTGCGGGGCCTGCTGCTGGGCCCGCAGGAAGTCCTCGGCCACGAGGGCGGAGAGGTTGAAGTAGGCCTCGCGGGTCTTGGGCCGCATCATGTCGAGATCGACCTCGGCGCCGGCCGCGAGGTGCTCGTCGAAGGGCACCACGACGACGCCGCGGCAGCGGGTCTCGAAGTGCTGCACGATGTCCTCGATCTTGATCATCTTGGCGGTCTCGCGGACCCCCGAGATGACGGTGAGGGAGCGCGAGACCAGATCGGCGTACCCGTGGGCGGAGAGCCAGTCGAGGGTGGTGCTGGCACTGCTCGCGCCGTCCACGGACGGGGTCGAGATGATGATGAGCTGGTCGGCCAGGTCCAGGACCCCGCGCATGGCGGAGTAGAGCAGGCCGGTGCCCGAGTCGGTGAGGATGATCGGGTACTGGCGGCCCAGGGTCTCGATGACGCGGCGGTAGTCCTCGTCGTTGAACGTCGTCGAGACGGCCGGGTCCACGTCGTTGGCGATGATCTCCAGACCGGAGGGCGCCTGCGAGGTGAACCGGCGGATGTCCATGTACGAGTTCAGGTACGGGATCGCCTGGACCAGGTCCCGGATGGTGGCCCCGGTCTCGCGGCGCACGCGGCGGCCGAGGGTGCCGGCGTCGGGGTTCGCGTCGATGGCCAGGATCTTGTCCTGGCGCTCGGTGGCGAGGGTGGCGCCGAGGGCGGTGGTCGTCGTGGTCTTGCCGACCCCGCCCTTGAGGCTGATGACGGCGATGCGGTAGCAGGACATGACCGGCGTGCGGATCAGCTCCAGCTTGCGCTGGCGCTCCGCTTCGGCCGCCTTGCCGCCGAAGCGGAACCGGCCGCCCGCGCCGCCGCCGCCGTTGGTGCTCTTGGGCTTCTGCTTGTTGCGGAGCAGGCGGTCCGAGGACAGCTCGACGGCGGCCGTGTAGCCGAGCGGCGCCCCGCCGCCTGCGGCGGAGCCCTGGTGGGAGTACCGGGGATCGTGCGACTGCGGGGGCTGCGGCTGCGGCTGGTGTTGCTGTGGTCCGGCGGGCCACTGGGCGCCGGAGCGCGGGTCGTACTGCGGGCCCGGGGCCGGGGCCGGGGTCGGGGCCGGGGTCGGCGGGGGGAACGCGTAGTCGTCCGGGGCCGCGAACGCGGGCTGCGGCGGCTGCGGTTGGGCACCGGATCCCCCGAACGGGTTCTCCGCGCCGGCGTGCGGTACCTCCGTAGGGCTGACCGGCACAGCCTGTTCCACGGCTGGCACGGCGGGTACCGCGTCGGCCACGGCCGGTGCGGGCACGCCGGCGGGCGCCGCCGCCGGGTACGCCGGAGGCGCGGCCGGGGCGTGCGGCTCGGCCGGCGGGAACGCCGGAGCGGGGTAGGCCGGTGCCTCGATCCGGGCCGGTACCTCCGGCGGCGCCGGGGCATCGACCGGGGCGGGCATCGGCGCCCCGGCCTCGGCGGCCGGGGCCGCGGGAGCCGGGTAGGCGGGGGCCTCGATCCGGGCCGGGGTTTCCGGCGGTGCCGGGGGCGCGGTCGGTGCGGGCGCCTCGGCCCGGTAGGCCGGTGCTTCGATCCGGGCGGGCGATTCCGCCGGGGGAGCGGGGGCGTCGGCCGGAGGGAACGCCGGGGCCCCGGCCGGGGCCGGGGGCTGAGCCGGGAAGGGCGGCACGGCGTCGGCCGGACCCGCATCGGCCGGGGCCGGGGCCGGGACGGGAGCCGCAGACAGGGGCTCGGCCGGGCCCGGCGCGGGCGACGGCGCGGGCAGGCCCGAGTCGTCCGACGGGGGCCGCGGGGCCGGCGGCGCCATCCGCATCGTCGGGGGCGAGGCCACGTCCGACGGGCGGTGGGGCTCGAAGCCGCTGCCCTCGGGCAGTCCCGGTACCCGCGGGGCCGGAGCCGCGCCCTGCGTGTACCAGGCCGGCGGGGTGTAGTCGATGGTGAACTCGCCCGTCAGCTCGGGCTCCGCGTCGGACTGATCGTCCGTCGGGACGTCCCACGTCCCGCCGCGCCTCTCGTTCCGATCGCCGCTCACTGGTCCTCCTGGTCTGTCGAACACTGGTCCGGCGCCCAGCTCCGCGCCGCGCCCACGCTCAGCCTAATCGCGGCCCGGTACCGGTGTCCGCCCCCGTCTGCCCCGCCCGTGCTCAGTCGATGCGACGGGCCGCGCCGAACAGGCCCGTCTCCGCTTCCGTCCCCTGCGTCATCACGAACTGGCGGTCCCGTGGCGTGCACCACAGCGTCACCCCGTCGCCCAGCGTGGGCAGGGAATCCACCGCGGGCCGCGGCAGGCCCATCAGCCGGCCGATCTGCTCCGCCTCGTCCGGCGACACCCGCTGCACGCCCACCAGCGACGACTGCTGGAGCAACCGCGGCGCCGTCGGGCTCAGATACGGCAGCAGCGTCAGCACCGACTGCCAGGGCCCGGCCACCACGCGTCCGCGCGGCGGCCGCATCCCGCAGTCCCGGATGACGAGCACCGGACTGCCCGCCGACGCGCCCTGCGGGGGCACCCGGCCCACGTCGTGCAGCGTCACGCACTGCTGCCCGCCCCCCGCTGCCTGGGCCAGCCCGGACCACACGTGCCCGCGCCCGGTCTCCACCGCGACCCGCGCACCGGTGGCCGCCGCGCGCAGCGCCAGCACCTGCGCCGTCCACAGGCCGCCGATCAGCGTCACCTCGTACGGGGTCGGGCGGTTGACGCCGAGCACGGCGGGCCGGCCCTCGGCGTCCACGCCGATGACGACCCCGTCGTCCCCGACGGGCAGCGAGAGCAGGTAGAGGTCCACGGCGGGCACCACATGGCGCTCCCGCCGCGGGCCGACCAGCCCGAAACCGCCCCTCATCGCGCACCCCCCAGCGGCAGCGAGGCCAGCAGCCCCGGCACCTGTTCCCGGTCGAGCCGGACCAGCCCGGTCTTCACACCCCGCGCCGTCCTCTCCAACTCCCGTCGGGCCGAGACCAGTTCCTCGTCGCTGCGTCCCGTCACCCGGACGTGTCCGGTCAGCGTCACGCCCTGGCGCTCCGCCGGGGCCATCGTCAGGCTGAAGTTCGTCGCGAGCGCGGGCAGCGAGGTCAGCAGCGCCACGAACTGCGGCAGCGCCGCCGCCCCCGCGCCGCCCAGCTGCGGCCACCGGCCTATCCAGTACGTGGTGTGCCGCCGGTCGTCGCAGCGCCAGGTCCGCGGGGTCTCCTCCGTACGCCGTCCCGTGCCGGCCGACCGCCCCGCCTGGGTGATGGCCATCGGGTTCGCGCACGAGGAGGTGGCCAGGGCCGCAGTGAGCTCCTGCTCGGTCAGCACGGTCGCCTTGAACCCGGCCCCGGTCAGCCGGCTCGCCAGCTGGTCGGCCGCCCGCACCACGCACCGCTGCGCACCCGCCAGCCCGCCGCCGCGCGCGGTGACCGCCTCGGGGCACAGCTCCGGGTCGAGCTTGAGCGCGATCCAGGTGAGCCGGACCGCCGGGGTGCCGGTCCGGGCCTGCAGCGGCGCGTAGTTGCGCGTGGCCATCGACTGGGCGGGCAGGTGCGGGGCGGGGGCGGGCTGGGTGTGCTGCACCAACTGCGCGGACTCCAGCCGGATCCCGTCCACTTCGAGGATGTCCCGTACGAGGGCCAGCGGCAGCGGCCGCGCCCCCCGGTCCGGCCGCAGCGCGGTGGTCTCCGTGTCCACCTGGAGGACCGCGGTCAGGAACGTGCCGTCGCCGACCATGCCGACCGGCCGCCGGTCGCGGTCGCCGAACGTCAGGGTGCGCAGCGCCGGATCGGCCTCGACGAGCGGGGCCAGACCGGGCTCCGTGCCGGCCGGCACGGTCAGGGAGGCGGCCCGGCGGCGCCGCGCGCGCAGGGCGAGCGCGCCGCCGATCCACTCGGGCAGGGAGCGCTGGTGGCGGCGTACGACGGCCAGCATCACCAGGACCAGGGCGGGCACTCCGGCGGGAACCAGCAGCACCGGTTCGACCACCCAGGCCACCAGCAGCACGGCGGCGGCCACCTGGAGCAGGACGAGCTGTTGCAATCGGAACGGGCCGAAGCGCCCGGGGCTCGACTTCGGATGCGGAGTCACCCCGCCGCGGGCGGGTGCGGCCGCGCCGGTCTGCGGCTGCGTCGCCGTGGCCATGGCGCACTTCCCCTTTCTCCCCCGGCTGCCGCCGGGAGGTGCCCCCAGGATCGGTCCCCCTGGGCCGCCCACCCCAACAAGCCCTGATTGCCCCGGTGTGGAGGGCTCCGAGCGGCAACCGCACCCTACCCGGCCCCTGCATACCGTCGGTCAAGAGGCATAGTAGGTGCCCGGTCCGACAAGCGAGGCCCGGGGACCGTACCCACCGACCGGGCGGTGCGGGGAGAATCAGGCGGTCATGGCATCACGACGTGATGAGCTCAACGCGTACACCTTCGCGAAGCGGCGCACGGTGGCCGCGTTCCTCCAGCCGTCCGCGACGGGCACCGAGGAGGGCGCTCCGCGCCCGCTGCGCGCGGTCGTCCCGGGCGTGATCGTCGCCGCGGTGGTCCTCGCCGGCTTCGGCGCCTGGGGCATGTTCAAGCCCACCGCCCCCAAGGGCTGGGCGGACGCCGGGACCCAGGTCATCGTCGGCAAGCAGTCGACGACCCGGTACGTGGTCCTGACGACGAAGGTGAACGGCAAGGACCAGACCCGACTGCACCCCGTGCTGAACCTCGCCTCGGCCCGACTGCTGCTGGATCCCTCGAAGTTCAAGGTGGTCCAGGTCGACGACAAGGTCCTGGACGCAGGCAGGCCGCCGCGCGGTCCCATCATCGGCATCCCGTACGCCCCCGACCGGCTGCCCGCCAAGGAGGACGCGGCGAAGGCCAAGCGCTGGGCCGTCTGCCAGCAGCCCGGCGGCAACGGCCGCGGGGTGCAGAGCGCCACGTTCGTGCTCGCCGACCGCGAGACGCACCTGACGGACGACCAGCGCAGGCTCACCGACACCCAGGGCCTGTACGTGCAGAGCACCGGCGCGGGCAAGGAGCGCTACCTGGTCGACGCGGCGGGCAAGAAGTACAAGTTCCCCGAGGGCACCCCGGCCGCGGGCACCATGACCAACGCCCTGGTCGGTACGGGCGCCACCCCGCAGCCCGTCACCGAGCAGTGGCTGGCGACCCTCGGCTCCGGCGACGACCTGTCCTTCCCGCAGCTGCCCGGCAAGGCCGGGGCCAACGCCGACGTCAAGGGCCTGGCCACCGCCGACAACAAGGTCGGCATGGTGCTCATGGCCCAGACCGGCTCGGGCACCCAGCACTACGTGGTCCTGCCCGGGAAGGTCGCGCCGGTCTCCGAGTTCGTGGCCTGGCTGCTGATCTCCGCGCCCGAGACCGACGGCCTCAACATGCACGGCAAGGCGCGCGAGGTCGACCTCCAGGCGCTCAGCCCGGACCCCGCCCCGTTCGGCGGTGACCACACCTGGCCGCGGAGGAAGGCGGAGCGCGTCAACCAGAGCGCACCGGCCGCCGGGGCCGCCTGGGCCCAGAGCGCCGGCCCCGGCGGCCCCGGCGGCCGCGACACCGTCTGCAACGTCCTGCGCGCGGTCGACGGCCAGGGCAACCAGACCCTGAGCACCTGGGCGGGCACCGGATTCCCCGTCGACATCACCGCCAGCGGCACCAGCGCGTACGTCACCCCGGGCTCGGGACTGCTCTACACGCAGGTCCAGGGCAAGCAGACCACCGCCGGCGGCTCCCTCTTCCTGGTCACCGACACGGGCCTGCGGTACGCCGTACAGGCCAACGGCGACAGCGACGCCGAGCAGTCGGGGATCGGCGCCCCCGACCGGCAGGCGAAGGGCGGTACGGGCGCGGCCCCCGGCGCCCCCGAGCCCAGCCAGGCGCAGATCCGGCTCGGCTACGCGGGCGTCACCCCGGCCATGGTGCCCATCGCCTGGTCGGAGTTCCTCTCCAAGGGGCCCCGGCTCGACACCAACTCCGCCCGCCAGCCGCAGGGTTCGTGAGGAAGCCGCCGATGATCCAGCTCCCGCCGCGGCGGCGCGCCGCGCTCGCCGCCGCCCTCGCCCTCGCCGGGGTCTGCGCTGCCGCCCCCGCAGCCGCCGCCGCACCCGAGGCCGCGTACGCCCTGCGCCCCGCCGGTGCCGGCGAGTGCACCTTCCCCATGAAGAAGCAGATCGAGGACCGGCCCTGGGCCCTGCAGCGGCTCCTCCTCGACGAGCTGTGGGCGCACACCAAGGGCAAGGACAAGAACGGCGCCGGCGTCCGCGTCGCCGTCATCGACACCGGTGTGGACCGGGCGAACCCCCAGCTGAGCGGCGCCCTCGACGTCGCCGCCGGCAAGGACCTGATCGACCCCAAGGGCGACGGCACCACCGACACCGTCGGCCACGGCACCAAGGTCGCCGGGCTGATCGCGGCCCGCCCCCAGGAGGGCACCGGCTTCGTGGGCCTGGCCCCGGACGCCACGATCATCCCGATCCGGCAGAACGACGGGCAGGGCAAGGGCAACGCCCTGTCCCTGAGCCAGGCGATCGACCACGCGGTGGCCAAGGGCGCCCAGGTCATCAACATCTCCCAGGACACCGACGTCCCGCTGACCGCCGACTCCGAACTGGGCAAGTCGGTGCAGAAGGCCATCGACGCCAAGGCGGTGGTGATCGCCTCGGCGGGCAACGACGGCCTGAGCGGCGAGAAGCGCAAGACCTACCCGGCGGCGTTCCCCGGCGTGCTCGCGGTGGGCGCCTCCGACCGCAACAACGAACGGGCCGCGTTCTCCCAGCCCGGCGACTTCATCGGGGTGGCGGCGCCCGGCGTCGACATGGTCTCCACCGTGCCCGGATTCGGCCAGTGCATCGACAACGGCACCAGCTTCTCCGCCCCGTACGTCGCCGGCGTCGCCGCCCTGCTGCGCGCCAAGCACGGGGACTGGTCGCCGCAGCAGATCGTCTGGCAGATCCAGAACACCGCCGAACGCACCGTCAAGGGCCGGGACGACTACGTCGGCTGGGGCGTCGTCGACCCGGTGCGGGCGCTCAGCCAGGACCGCGAGCCCCCGAAGCCGCCCGTCCCCGATCCCGGCCCGCCCCCGGCGGCCGCCCCGGAGGCGGCCGAGCTCCGGCTCACCGAGACGGCCCAGGAGCGGGAGGAGCGGTTCGGCACGTACGCTCTCGGCATCGGCGCCGTCGTCATCGCCGCCATCGCGGGGACGGCGACCGTCATCCGGGATGCCCGGGGCCGCCGGCGCCGTTTGCAGTGAACGGTCACAGTTCATCTACGGAAGCAACCCAGTGGTGTTGGGCCGTGAGGCTGAACTGACTAGAGTGACGGCAGGCTTCACGAATGTGATCGGGGGATCGCGTGGAGCGGAGGGGGATGTCCGGGGCGCGTGACTCCGCAACCGCGCCGGGAACGTCCGCTCCGCCGCGCAATCCGCCGGTCCTGCCGGCGAATTGAGAAGTGAGGAGCTTCGGATGAGCACGAACACCTTCGGACTGGCGGACGATCCGGTCGTCAAGGCGGCCAACAGGATCTCCGAGACGGCCAACGCCGTCACCCGCCAGGCCCGCGAGCTGGCCGACATCATCGCCACCGTGAGCGCCGGCTGGACCGGTGTCGGCGCCGCCGGATTCGCGAAGGCCCAGTCGGACCTGAACGTCGAGCACGACGAGATCCGCCGCCTGCTCGGGGTGCTGCACAACGCCGTGTCGCAGACCAAGAACCTGAGCAACGCCCAGGACGAGGACGTGCGCGCCGCGTTCCGCGCCGTGGCCCCCTCCGGCGGCGGCACGGGCGGCCGCTCCGGCCTCGACAACGTCTGACCGGCGTCGTTCCCCACACCATCAGCGCGCGAAGGAGAAGAGCATGTCGGGCAACGACGGCAACACCCGGGTACGGTACGAGACCGTCCAGCAAATGGCGGACCGCATCCGCGTCGTCTCGAACAACATCATCAAGGACCTGGCCGAGATGGAGCAGGCCGTGAAGGTGGTCACCGACACCTGGGACGGTGAGGCGCACCGCGAGTACGTGATCCTCCAGACCAAGTACAAGCGCATCGCCGACGAGATGCAGAAGAAGCTGGAGACGGTCGCCAAGCTCATCGAACAGGGCAAGGGCGACTACCGCGCCACCGACGTGAAGGCCTCGCGCCTGTTCACCGAGGCCTACTGAGCCGCGGAAGTCCGCGGAGGTCCGCGGGAGCCCTCGGGAGTCCGCGGGAACCCGCACCCCGTACGCGCCGAAGGGGCGCGCCCGCACCGGGCGCGCCCCTTCGGCGTGGTCACCGCCGTCCCGGCCCTCAGGGCCGGTGGCGGTCCAGGTCGAACTCCCCGTCGCGGGCCCCGAGCACGAAGGCCTCCCACTCGGCCGCGGTGTACCGCAGCACGGTCTCCCGGTCCAGCGAGGACCGCATGGCCACCGCGCCCTCGGGCAGCCGGGCGATCTCGACCCGCTCCTCGTCGGGGCTGGTCCCGGGCGGGCCCTCCCACTCCACGCCGCTGATGTCGAGCGCGTACAGCTCGTCCTTCTCCTGCTGGGTGCCCATGTGCGGCCTTTCCCCTCGGTGGCGCGGTCTTCACCGCCGATTATCGGCCCTGCGCCGCCCGGCAGGACGGGTTTGCTCACATCCCCGGCATCCGCCCCAGCTGCACGAGCGAGGTGCCCCGCTTGCGCGAGGCGAAGTACGCCCGGCCCGGCGGCATCGGACGCGGCCGCACGTTGCCGATCAGATCTCCCTCGGACGGATCACCGGACAGGACCACGCCCTGCGCGCCCAGCTCCTTGATCCGCTGCATGAACGGCTCGTACAGCGACCGCGAGGCACCCGCCGAGCTCCGCGCGATGATGAAGCGCACGCCCGTGTCCCGGGCGAAGGGCAGGAACTCGACCAGCGGCGCCAGCGGATTGCCCTGGCTCGTCGCCACCAGGTCGAAGTCGTCGATGATGATGAACACGTCCGGCCCCGTCCACCAGCTGCGGTCGCGCAGCTGCTGCGGAGTGACGTCGTCCGGCGGCTGCCGCCGCGCGAACACCCCGCCCAGCGCCTCCATGTGCATCTGCAGCGAGCTCGCCATCGGCGCGTACTCCAGCAGGTGCGCCTCCGGCAGCGCCCCGAGCAGGCCGCGCCGGTAGTCGCCCACCACCAGGCGCGCCTGCTCCGGCGCGTAGCGCTCCGAGATCTGCCGGGCGATGAGCCGCAGCAGGTTCGTCTTGCCCGACTCGCTCTCGCCGAACACCAGCAGGAAGGGGTCGGAGTCGAAGTCGACGAACACCGGCTCCAGGTCCGTCTCGTCGATGCCGATCGCGATCCCGCGGCCGGGGTGCTCCCCGCCCCGGGGCAGCTGGTCGGCGTGCAGCAGCCGCGGCAGCAGCCGCACCCCGGGCGCCGCGGCCCCCGGCCAGTGCCGCTTGACCGCGTCCACGAAGGCGGCCGTGGCCTCCGACAGGTCCGACGGATCGTGCGAACCGTCGGTCCTCGGCAGCGCGCCCAGGAAGTGCAGTTTCTCCGGCACCTGACCGCGGCCCGGCATCCCGGCGGGCACGTTCGCCGCGACCTTCCGGTCGAACTCCGAGTCCATGACGTCGCCGAGCCGCAGCTCCAGCCTGCTCAGCATCTGGTCCTTGTGCGCCGAGCGCACCTCCATGTACCGCGTCGCGGTGATCACCACGTGGATGCCGTAGCCCAGACCGCGGGCCGCGATGTCCGTGACCACCTGCTCCAGGCCCTCGTACTCGCCGCGGAAACCGCCCCAGCCGTCGACGACCAGGAACACGTCGCCCCACGGCTCGCCGGGCAGCTCGCCGGCGGCCCGACGGCGCCGGTAGGTGCCGATCGAGTCGATGCCGTTCGACCGGAAGAACTCCTCGCGCCGGTTGAGGATGCCCCCCACCTCCGCGACCGTGCGCCGCACCCGCTCCGGGTCCAGCCGCGAGGCGATCCCGCCCACGTGCGGCAGCTCGGCGACCGCCGACAGGCTGCCACCACCGAAGTCCAGCCCGTAGAACTGCACTTCGCGCGGGGTGTGCGTGAGCGCGAACGAGGAGATCAGCGTCCGCATCAGCGTGGACTTGCCCGACTGCGGACCGCCGACCACCATCATGTGGCCCGCCGCACCCGAGAAGTCCCGGTACAGCACCTCGCGCCGCTGCTCGAAGGGCTTGTCGATGAGACCGAGGGGCACGACCAGCCCGCCCGGCCGCGTGTACCCGTCCGCGTGCAGCCCGCGCTCCGTGCTCGGCGCCAGCGCCGGCAGCAACTGGTCCAGCGGCGGGGCCTGGTCCAGCGGCGGCAGCCACACCTGGTGCGCCGGCACCCCCTGCCCCTCGAGCCGGCCCACGATCACGTCCAGCACCGTGTCGGCGAGCGCGTCGTCCTCCCGCGCCGACCGCGCCGCCAGGTACGCCGGGTCAGGGGCCGCGTACACCACCGGCACCGGAGCCGCCGTGAACAGCGCGGGCCGCCGCTCCACCGGGAACAGGCCCACCGACAGGTCCGGCCCGCCCGAACGGTAGGTCCCCGAGACGTACGCCGCCTTGAAGCGGGTCATCTCGTCCGTACCGAACTTCAGATAGCCCGAACCGGGCACCGACGGCAGGTGGTAGGCGTCCGGCACCCCGATCGCCGTCCGCGACTCCGCCGCCGAGAAGGTCCGCAGACCGATCCGGTACGAGAGGTACGTGTCCAGCCCGCGCAGCTTGCCCTCCTCCAGCCGCTGCGAGGCCAGCAGCAGGTGCACGCCCAGCGAGCGCCCGATCCGGCCGATCTGGATGAACATGTCGATGAAGTCGGGCTTCGCCGTCAGCAGTTCGCTGAACTCGTCGATCACCAGCACCAGCGAGGCCAGCGGCTCCAGTGGGGCGCCCGCCGCGCGCGCCTTCTCGTAGTCGTGGATGTTCGCGTAGTTGCCCGCCGCGCGCAGCAGCTCCTGACGGCGCTGGAGCTCACCGCGGATCGAGTCGCCCATCCGGTCCACGAGGGTGAGGTCGTCCGCCAGGTTGGTGATGACGGCCGCCACGTGCGGCATCTGCCCCATCCCGGTGAAGGTCGCACCGCCCTTGAAGTCCGCGAGGACGAAGTTCAGCGTCTCCGAGGTGTGCGTGACCGCGAGCCCCAGCACCAGGGTGCGCAGCAGCTCCGACTTGCCGGAACCCGTCGCGCCCACGCACAGCCCGTGCGGCCCCATGCCCTCCTGAGCGGCCTCCTTGAGGTCCAGCATCACCGCGGCGCCGTCCTCGCCGACCCCGATCGGCACCCGCAGCCGCTCACCGGCCGACCGCGGACGCCAGGTGCGGGCCACGTCGACCGCGCCCGCGTCGCCCAGGTTCAGCAGGTCCGTGAAGTCCAGGTTGGCCAGCAGCGGTTCGTCGTCGTCCCCGCCGCCCGTGCGCAGCGGCGCCAGCTGACGGGCCAGCGCCTCCGCCGCGGGCAGCGACAGGGTGTCCGGCGTGCCCTCGTACGCGACGCCCGCACCCGACTCCAGGCGCAGCCGGCCCGGCCGCACCACGACCGACAGCCCGCCCCGGGGCTCGTCCAGCTCGCCCGCGACCACTTCGACGATCGTGACGCCCTGCAACCCCTCGGCCGCCGCGAACACCGAATCGGGCGGCACCATCCCGCCATCGAGGACCACCACCAGATGCGGCTGGTCCAGCACCGGCGACACTTCCCGGCTGAACCGCGGACGCCCCTCCAGCCGGGGCGCCAGCAACGCCTCCAGCTCACCGAGGTCGTCGCCGAACAGGCGCTTCGTACCGGCCCCGTCCACCTGCCCCGGAACCTGCGCGTGCGGCAGCCACTTCGTCCAGTCCCACGACGGCACCGCACCCGGCGCGGCCACCACGGCCACCACCAGGTCCTCGGGGGAGTGCAGCGTCGCCAGTTGCGCCACGAGCGCCCGCGCCGTACCCCGGGCCGACTCCGCCTCACCCGACACGGTCACGTGGTAGAACGCCCGGATCGACACCGCCATCGGCAGCCCGTCCAGCGAGGAGTGCACCTTCAGGAAGCGCTGCATCGCGCCCGCCGTCAACGGCTCCAGCTCGTCCACCGGGGCCGTGTCCGGCGCCACCAGCGGGGTCGACAGCCGCTGCGCGCCCAGCCCGAGCCGCGCCTGCCCGAAGTCCGCGTCCCCGGCCCGCCGCTCCCACAGCCGCGAACCCTCGGCCACCACCGACCACAACTGGTCCGGAGCCGGGTGCAGGTACAGCTGCGCGTCGCGCTGCGCCCGCGCGGTCCGGCGTACCTGACGGCGCGTCTGCGCAAGGTATTTGAGGTAGTCCCGGCGCACATCGGCCATTTGCCCCTGCGTACCCCGGCGATGGCGCACCAGCTGCGCCACGACCATCGCCACCGTCGACGTGAGCATCAGCACGCCCATGATGCGCATGAACGGCGCCGCACCCGGCATGAAGAAGAACACGGCGGAGGAACCCATGCCGAGCATCGGCAGGAGCTGCATCAGCATGCCCTCCTGCTGCCCCCGGGGAAGCTCCGGCGGTGCCTCCAGCCGCAGCTCGTCCGAAGGCACTTCGGGCGGCAGGGACCGCGGCGGACGCTTGACGACGATCTGGCTCACCGGAGCATCAATCCCTCGAAAACGGACGGGACACCGCATCCGGCGCCCCCAAGTCCCGGGCGGGCAGGGGAGTCTCCTCCACGCGTCGGTGATCCTACTTGCCGACAGTCGGGCAAGCGCCCGGTAGGGTGACGCGCGCAGTATGCGCATCCGCGAATCGCCCGCCGCCGCGGGCGGCGACAAGGGGGGTCACACAGGTGAGTACGGCCGAGGCGACGGGCTTCTGCAGGGTCACCGTCGTGGCCCCGGACAGCCGGATCGACGTCGCCCTCCCCGAGGACATCGCCGTCGCCGACGTCTACCCCGAACTCCTGCGGCTCACCGGCCAGACCCAGCCCGTCGGCGCCCCCACCGGCTTCCACCTCGTACGCCGCTCCGGCACCGTCCTCGACGGCGCCCGCACCCTCGCCGCCCAGCAGGTCCTCGACGGCGAGGTGCTCAGCCTGCGCCCCTTCGCCGAGTCCCTGCCGCCCGCCGTCTTCGACGACGTCTCCGACGCCGTCGCCTCCGCCGTCGTCCGCGACCGGCACCGCTGGAGCGACGACATGCTGCGCGGCGCGGGCCTGGCCGGAGCCGCACTGCTGCTCGTCATGCTCGGCTTCGTCCTCTGGTACGCCGACCCGCTGCGCCACGACATGCACGGCCTGCCCGGGATCATCGCGGCCGCCGTCGGCGTCCTGCTCACCGCCGTGGCCGGCGTCCGCGCCCGCGTCTACCGCGACCGGGGTTCCGCCGTCGCGCTCGGCCTCAGCGCCCTGCCGCACCTGCTGATCGCCGGCTCCGGGATCATCGCCCCCGCCGCCGGCCAGGGCCCCGGCCGGCTCCAGTTCCTGCTCGGCTGCGTCTGCGTCCTCGTCGCCTCCGTGGCCCTGGTCGCCCTCACCCCCAGCGGAGACGCCCCCTTCGTCGCGGCCACCTTCGTCGCCGCCACCGGCACCCTGGCCACCTTCACGGCCATCGCCACCGAGGCCTCCGCGACCGCCACGGCCGGCGCCGTCGCACCGGTCGCCATCGGCCTCGTCGCCTTCCTCCCCGGCCTCTCCGCCCGCTTCGCCCGCCTGCCCATCGGCTACGCCGCCCCGCGCAGCGCCACCGAGGTGTACGAGACCCCGGACCGCTACGAGACCGAGCCGTACGGTGACCGGCCCGGCTCCGACCAGCACGACCCGGGCGCCTCCCTCGACGCCGAGCAGATCGCCGCCCAGGCCCGCCGCGGCCACGAGATGCTGCTCGGCCTGGTCGGCGGCTGCGCCGCCGTCGTCGTGGGAGCCGCCGCCGTCCTCGGCTTCTCCGACAACACCTGGGGCCGGCTGCTCGCCCTCGCCGCGGGCCTCGCCATGCTGCTGCGCGCCCGCCTCTTCCGCTACACCTCCCAGGTGGTGTGCGTCCTGGCCGCCGGACTCCTCGCCGTCGCCCTGCTGATCCTGGGCCTGGCCCTGAACCCCCCGGCCGACCTCGTCCAGGCCCTGGCCGTGAAGCAGGACCACAGCGGCCTGGAGCTCCGCACCATCTGGCTGACCGCCGCCGTCGCCGCCGGCGCGGCCCTCCTCGCGGGAATTGCGCTTGTCATCCCCAGCAAGGGCCTGTCACCCTTCTGGGGAAGGCTGCTCGACCTCACCGAGGCGGCGGTCCTGCTCAGCCTGGTCCCGCTGGCCCTGGCCGTGCTGGACGTCTACTCCCGGGCCCGCGCTCTCACCAGCTGAGACGCCGCGACCCGGCAGCCTGGTACGCTGTGTGACGGCCGTTTGTGTACGCGTCCCCCGGATCCCCGACAGAGGGTCTGTGGACTGCGCTCAGCGGACCCCGCCTCCCGAGTTACGGAAGATCCCCAGAGAATTCGACCTGGGGCACTCGGTGGCACTGAAGACCTACACGAGGAGTAAGCGTGCCGCTCGACGCCGCTACGAAGAAGCAGATCATCAGCGAGTTCGGTGCCAAGGAGGGCGACACCGGCTCTCCCGAGGTCCAGGTCGCGATGCTGTCCCGCCGAATCTCGGACCTGACCGAGCACCTCAAGACGCACAAGCACGACCACCACTCCCGTCGTGGTCTGCTGATCCTGGTCGGCCAGCGTCGCCGCCTGCTGCAGTACCTGGCCAAGAAGGACATCCAGCGCTTCCGTACGCTGGTCGAGCGCCTCGGCATCCGCCGCGGTGCGGCCGGCGCCAAGTAAAGCGCTGTGAAGGGAGCGGTTCCCACATCCGGGGGCCGCTCCCTTTGCTGTACGTGCGGACCGGACCGGACCCTTTGTAGTCTGGAAAGGACGCACGTGCGCGTCTGAGTCAGACGCGCACGACTGAAGAGGAGGAGCGCCCTCCCTACGCCGCCGGTCCTCGGTAGTGGCACCCGGAATGCCCCACGGGCACAGAACCGGGTGCTTCGATCGAAGACCGGCCCGCACCCAAGGCGCGCTTCTCCGCACCGTCCACCGCCACACGGGCGGCGGACGGAGACGACGAAAATGGAGAAAACGCTAGTGGAGAACGAGACCCACTACGCCGAGGCCGTCATTGACAACGGTTCCTTCGGCACCCGCACCATCCGCTTCGAGACGGGCCGTCTGGCCCGCCAGGCCGCCGGCTCCGCCGTTGCCTACCTGGACGACGACACGATGGTGCTTTCCGCCACCACCGCGTCGAAGAAGCCCAAGGACCAGCTCGACTTCTTCCCCCTGACGGTGGACGTCGAGGAGCGCCAGTACGCGGCCGGCAAGATCCCCGGCTCCTTCTTCCGCCGCGAGGGCCGGCCCTCCGAGGACGCGATCCTCACCTGCCGCCTGATCGACCGCCCGCTGCGCCCGTCCTTCAAGAAGGGCCTGCGCAACGAGATCCAGGTCGTCGCCACCGTCATGGCGCTCAACCCGGACCACCTGTACGACGTCATCGCGATCAACGCCGCGTCCGCGTCCACCCAGCTGGCCGGCCTGCCCTTCTCCGGCCCGATCGGCGGCGTCCGCGTCGCGCTGATCCGCGGCCAGTGGGTGGCGTTCCCGACGCACACCGAGCTCGAGGACGCCGTCTTCGACATGGTCGTCGCGGGCCGCACCCTCGAGGACGGCGACGTCGCGATCATGATGGTCGAGGCCGAGGCCACCGAGAAGACCATCGCCCTCGTCAAGGGCGGCGCCGAGGCGCCGACCGAGGAGGTCGTCGCCGCCGGTCTCGACGCCGCGAAGCCGTTCATCAGGGTCCTCTGCAAGGCCCAGGCTGACCTGGCCGCCAAGGCTGCCAAGCCCGAGGGCGAGTTCCCGGTCTTCCTGGACTACCAGGACGACGTGTACGAGGCCCTCGCGGCCGCCGTCAAGGGCGACCTCGCCCAGGCGCTGACCATCGCGGGCAAGCAGGACCGCGAGGCCGAGCTGGACCGCGTCAAGGAGATCGCCGCCGAGAAGCTCCTCCCGGCCTTCGAGGGCCGCGAGAAGGAGATCTCCGCCGCCTACCGCAGCCTGACCAAGGCCCTGGTGCGCGAGCGCGTCATCAAGGACAAGGTCCGCATCGACGGCCGCGGGATCACGGACATCCGTACCCTCGCCGCCGAGGTCGAGGCCATCCCGCGCGTGCACGGCTCGGCGCTGTTCGAGCGTGGCGAGACCCAGATCCTGGGCGTCACCACCCTCAACATGCTCCGCATGGAGCAGCAGCTGGACACCCTCTCCCCGGTGACCCGCAAGCGCTACATGCACAACTACAACTTCCCGCCGTACTCCGTCGGTGAGACCGGCCGCGTGGGCTCGCCCAAGCGCCGCGAGATCGGCCACGGCGCGCTCGCCGAGCGCGCCATCGTGCCGGTCCTCCCGACCCGCGAGGAGTTCCCGTACGCGATCCGCCAGGTGTCCGAGGCCCTCGGCTCCAACGGTTCGACGTCCATGGGCTCGGTCTGCGCCTCCACCATGTCGCTGCTGAACGCCGGTGTGCCCCTCAAGGCCCCCGTCGCCGGCATCGCCATGGGCCTGATCTCCCAGGAGATCGACGGCAAGACGCACTACGTCGCCCTCACCGACATCCTCGGTGCGGAGGACGCCTTCGGCGACATGGACTTCAAGGTCGCCGGCACCAAGGAGTTCGTCACCGCGCTCCAGCTGGACACCAAGCTGGACGGCATCCCGGCCTCCGTCCTGGCCGCGGCCCTCAAGCAGGCCCGCGACGCCCGCCTCCACATCCTCGACGTGATGATGGAAGCGATCGACACCCCGGACGCCATGTCCCCGTTCGCCCCGCGGATCATCACCGTCAAGATCCCGGTGGACAAGATCGGTGAGGTCATCGGCCCCAAGGGCAAGATGATCAACCAGATCCAGGAGGACACCGGCGCCGAGATCACGATCGAGGACGACGGCACCATCTACATCGGTGCCTCCGACGGCCCGGCCGCCGAGGCCGCCCGCGCCACGATCAACTCGATCGCCAACCCGACCATGCCGGAGGTCGGCGAGCGCTACCTGGGTACGGTCGTCAAGACCACCACCTTCGGTGCCTTCGTCTCCCTGCTCCCGGGCAAGGACGGCCTGCTGCACATCTCGCAGATCCGCAAGCTCGCCGGTGGCAAGCGCGTGGAGAACGTCGAGGACGTGCTCGCGGTCGGCTCCAAGGTCCAGGTCGAGATCGCCGAGATCGACCAGCGCGGCAAGCTCTCCCTGATCCCCGTGATCGACGGCGAGGCCGCCGGCGACGAGGCTGACAAGGACGACTCCGACAAGTGATGTCGCGTAGTTCCCGTGTGACGGCCCGCCCCTCCTCGGAGGGGCGGGCCGTCGCCCGTACCCAAACCCTTCTCAAGGGGCAGAACGGCATCGGCACCGTCCGGCGCACCGTCCTGCCCGGCGGACTGCGCATCGTCACCGAGACGCTGCCCTCCGTCCGCTCCGCCACCTTCGGCATCTGGGCGCACGTCGGCTCCCGTGACGAGACGCCCACGCTGAACGGCGCCACGCACTACCTGGAGCACCTCCTCTTCAAGGGCACCGCCAAGCGCAGCGCCCTCGACATCTCCTCCGCGATCGACGCGGTCGGCGGCGAGATGAACGCCTTCACGGCGAAGGAGTACACCTGCTACTACGCCCGGGTGCTCGACACCGACCTGCCGCTGGCCATCGACGTGGTCTGCGACATGCTCACCGGCTCGCTGATCCGCGAGGAGGACGTCGACGCCGAGCGCGGGGTCATCCTCGAAGAGATCGCGATGACCGAGGACGACCCGGGCGACATGGTCCACGACCTGTTCGCGCAGACCATGTACGGGGACACCCCTCTGGGCCGGCCCGTCCTCGGCACCGTCGACACGATCAACGCCCTGGGCGCCGACCGGATCCGCCGCTTCTACAAGAAGCACTACGACCCGACCCACCTCGTGGTGGCCGCCGCCGGCAACGTCGACCACAACAAGGTCGTACGCCAGGTCCGCGCCGCCTTCGAGAAGGCCGGCGCGCTGACCCGCACCGACGCCGAGCCGATCGGCCCGCGCACCGGCACCCGGCGCATCCGCACCTCCGGCCGCGTCGAGCTGGTGAACCGCAAGACCGAGCAGGCCCACGTGGTCCTCGGCATGCCCGGCCTGGCCCGCACCGACGAGCGCCGCTGGGCGCTGGGCGTGCTGAACACCGCGCTGGGCGGCGGCATGTCCTCCCGCCTCTTCCAGGAGGTCCGCGAGAAGCGCGGCCTGGCCTACAGCGTGTACTCGTACACCTCGGGCTTCGCCGACACCGGCCTCTTCGGGGTCTACGCGGGCTGCCGCCCCAACCAGGTCCACGACGTGCTCCGGATCTGCCGCGACGAGCTCGACAAGGTCGCCACCGACGGACTGACCGACGAGGAGATCAGGCGGGCCATCGGCCAGCTCTCCGGGTCGACAGTCCTCGGGCTGGAGGACACCGGCGCGATCATGAACCGCATCGGCAAGAGCGAGCTGTGCTGGGGCGACCAGATGTCGGTCGACGACATGCTGGCCCGGATCGCCTCCGTGACCCCGGACGACGTCCGCTCGGTCGCACAGGATGTACTGGCCCAGCGGCCCTCGCTCGCGGCGATCGGCCCGCTGAAGGAGAAGCAGGCGGCCCGTCTCGACGAAGCGGTCGCCTAGTCCCGTACGCACGTAAGGAAGCAAGCAACATGAGCAAGCTGCGCGTGGCAGTCCTCGGCGCACAGGGCCGCATCGGCTCCGAAGCGGTCAAGGCGGTCGAGGCCGCCGACGACATGGAGCTGGTGGCGGCCCTCGGCCGCGGCGACAAGCTGGAGACGCTGGCCGAGGCCGGCGCCCAGGTCGCCGTGGAGCTGACCACCCCGGCCTCGGTGATGGAGAACCTGGACTTCCTCATCCGCCACGGCATCCATGGTGTGGTCGGCACCACCGGATGGACCGAGGACCGCCTCGCCCAGCTGGACACCTGGCTCGCGGGCTCCCCGCAGACCGGTGTGCTCATCGCTCCGAACTTCTCCATCGGCGCCGTCCTCACCATGAAGTTCGCCGCCCAGGCCGCCCGCTACTTCGAGTCCGTCGAGGTCATCGAGCTGCACCACCCGAACAAGGTCGACGCCCCCTCGGGCACCGCGGCCCGCACGGCGCAGCTCATCGCGGCCGCCCGCGCCGAGGCCGGCCTCGGCGCCCAGCCCGACGCCACCTCCACCGCACTCGACGGCGCCCGCGGCGCGGACGTCTCCGGCGTCCCCGTCCACGCCGTCCGCCTGCGCGGCCTCCTGGCCCACCAGGAGGTGCTGCTCGGCGGCGAGGGCGAGACCCTCACGATCCGTCACGACTCCCTGCACCACAGCAGCTTCATGCCGGGCATCCTGCTCGGCGCGCGCCGCGTGACGCAGACCCCGGGCCTCACCTTCGGCCTGGAACACTTCCTCGACCTCGGCTGATCCGGTAGTCCTCCCATGCGCGCGAAGATCACGTACTTCCTCACGGCCGCCGTCCTGGTCGTCTACTTCGTCCTGGCCGGCAGCCGGGGCCTGATGCTGATCCGGCAGGGCACCTGGCTCACCGTCACCTTCGGGGCGGCCGTGCTGATCCTGCCGGTCATCGGCGTGTGGTTCCTCTGGAAGAACACGCGGTTCGTCACCCGGGCCAACCAGCTCGCGGCCGAGCTCGAAGCCGAGGGCGGACTGCCCGTGGACGAGCTGGAGAGGGACCAGTACGGCCGGATCCTGCGGGACTCCGCCGACGAGGTCTTCGCACGCCGCAAGGCCGAGACCGAGGACGCGCCGGGGGACTGGCGCAGCTGGTTCCGGCTCGCCGTGGCCTACCACGACGCACGCGACACCCCGCGGGCCCGCAAGGCCATGCAGCGGGCCATCGCCCTGCACGAGAGGGAGCCCGTACAGGTCTGATGCCTGTACGGGCTCCCCGTGAGCGCGCGGCGCCGGATCAGGCGGGCACGGGCCGGTATGCGTCGGCCCAGGCCCCGACCGTGTCGGCGGCCCGGTCGAAGGCCTCGGCCCGCGACAGGAAATCGGCGTTGTGATCGGTCAGCAGCGCCGGCAGCTCCGCACCGTTGCGCGTGGCCACGGTCAGCGCCTGGCCCTGCACGGTCCGCGGCAGACCGAGCCAGCGCACAGGCTGCTGCACCGTGCGCAGTTCGGTGATCTCGCCCCACGCGATCGAGCGGGTCGCGAGGAAGCCCACCCGGCGCACCCCCGCACGGCTCACCCAGACGCCCGCGCGCAGCATCCGCAGCGCCGAGCCGATGACGACGAGCGCGGTCACGAGGCAGACCACGGCCCCGCCCCAGGCGCCGGCGAAGGCGACGATCATCGTCGAGAGCAGCATGAACGCCGACAGCAGGAGCAGCAGCGCGGCGATGCCCACCCGGCAGGGGCCGGGCCGGTAGGGGCGTCGCCAGCGGTCGTGGTCGGCCAGGGCCGACGCCTCGTCGCCGTCGTCGTCCGCCTCGGACACACCGTCGGCCGTCAGGAAGGGCAGGGGCACGGCTGGACCTCACTCACATGCACGTTCGGTTGGGCTGTGACCGTGAGGCTACCGCCCCTGGGAGGCCTCCGACTGCTGCGACTTCTCGGGTGCCTTGCTCGGCTGCAGTGCGGGCATGCCGAAGACCAGCGAGCCGGCCAGCCCGGCAACCACGGTCAGCCCGACCAGACTACGTGCGGCGAGCTGGGTCCTGCTCAGGCGCTCGCGCGGCGGCGGAGTGACGTTGCTGCGGAAGCGGTCGGCCTCGGCGACGAAGGCGAACGGGACGGGTTCGCGCCGGCTGAACATGGGAGCGACTCTCCTCACGGTCGGGGCCCTGGGGCGGTGGTGGCAGGTGGGCGTGGTTCTACTGGGTAGGACGTACGAACTGCCCGATCGGTGCCCGATTTCGGCATATTCATCAAGTTTTTTGGCGCCGCGTCAGCTCGGCGGCCCGGCAGCGGCTCGCCGGCCGTCCGGCGGCCGCCCCGAGCCGGCCTGCACGGCGGCCCGCGGGCGGCGACGTAGAGTGGGCGCGCCCCAGGACGCACGTTTGGAAGGACCCCCGGTGAGCGAGACCGCCGCTTCAGATCTGAAACCCAGCTTCCGCAGTGACGTCACGGTGGAGCTGGTGAAGCACTCCGCTGCCGACTCCGACGTGCTGTGGGCCGCCCGAGTCTCCACCGCCGGCGAGCAGTCCCTCGAAGAGCTGCAGAAGGACCCGGAGCGGTCCAGGGGCCTGATCAACTACCTGATGCGGGACCGTCACGGGAGCCCCTTCGAGCACAACTCGATGACCTTCTTCATCAGCGCCCCGATCTTCGTGTTCCGGGAGTTCATGCGGCACCGCGTCGGCTGGTCCTACAACGAGGAATCGGGCCGCTACAGGGAGCTCGAGCCGGTCTTCTACGTCCCGGACGCCGAGCGCAAGCTCGTCCAGGAGGGCCGCCCGGGCAAGTACGTCTTCGTCGAGGGCACCGAGGCGCAGCAGGAGCTGACAGGCCGCGTCATGGAGGACTCGTACCGCCAGGCCTACGAGGCCTACCAGGAGATGCTCGCGGCGGGCGTGGCCCGGGAAGTGGCCCGTTCGGTCCTGCCGGTCGGACTTTTCTCCTCGATGTACGCGACCTGCAACGCCCGCTCGCTCATGCACTTCCTCGGACTGCGCACGCAGCACGAGCTCGCCCAGGTCCCGTCCTTCCCGCAGCGGGAGATCGAGATGGTCGGCGAGAAGATGGAGCAGCACTGGGCGCGGCTCATGCCGCTCACGTACGCGGCCTTCAACGGCAACGGTCGCGTTGCCCCGTAAGGCCCGATGTACGCTTGGCGTACACATGTGCGAAGTCAAGTCCTAAGTGTCCGTATTGCGGCGTTTCGTAAAGTTCATCTAGGCTGATCAAACGGACCCGGCACTGCTTGAACCCCCGAGCAGGCAGTGCCGGTGTCCAACACTCGGACCCACGTCCCCCGAGGGGACACCGCGAGCATGGCAGCGAGTAGCGTGTTACCCATGGCTCCGATCTCGACTCCGCAGACCCCCTTCGGGCGGGTCCTCACCGCCATGATCACGCCGTTTACGGCGGATGGCGCACTCGACCTCGACGGCGCGCAGCGGCTCGCCGTCCACCTGGTGGACGCAGGCAACGACGGCCTGATCGTCAACGGCACCACCGGTGAGTCGCCGACCACCACCGACGCGGAGAAGAACGATCTCGTACGAGCCGTCCTCGAAGCCGTCGGAGACCGCGCCCACGTGGTCGCCGGCATCGGTACGAACGACACCCGCCACACCCTGGAGCTCGCCCGCGAGGCCGAGCGCACCGGGGCCCACGGCCTGCTCGCCGTGACCCCGTACTACAGCAAGCCTTCGCAGGAGGGCCTCTACCGGCACTTCACGGCGATCGCCGACGCGACCGGCCTGCCGGTCATGCTCTACGACATCCCGGGACGCAGCGGTGTCCCGATCGAGACGGAAACCCTCGTCCGGCTGGCCGAGCACCCCCGTATCGTTGCCAACAAGGACGCCAAGGGCGACCTCGGCCGAGCCAGCTGGGCCATCGCGCAGAGCGGCCTGGCCTGGTACTCCGGTGACGACATGCTGAACCTGCCGCTCCTGTCGGTCGGCGCGGTCGGCTTCGTCTCCGTGGTCGGCCACGTGGTCACCCCCGACCTGCGCGCCATGCTGGAGGCGCACCTGGGCGGAGACGTCCAGAAGGCGACCGAGATCCACCAGAAGCTGCTGCCCGTCTTCACCGGTATGTTCCGCACCCAGGGCGTGATGACCACCAAGGGCGCGCTGAACCTGCAGGGCCTGCCCGCGGGCCCGCTGCGGCTCCCGCTGGTCGAGCTGAGCGCCGAAGAGACCGCGCAGCTCAAGAGCGATCTCGCCGCCGGCGGGGTACAGCTCTGACAACAGACTTCACAACTGAACAAGCACGACCGAAACAGACAACAGCAAGTGCACGAATGTCATGCGCGCCACGTGCCTTCCGGGGTACGTGGCGCGCATGGTGAGGAGAGACTTTTGAGCCATCCGCATCCTGAACTCGGTCCGCCGCCGAAGCTGCCCAAGGGCGGCCTGCGGGTCACCCCCCTGGGTGGCCTCGGCGAGATCGGCCGCAACATGACCGTCTTCGAGTTCGACGGCCGTCTGCTGATCGTCGACTGCGGCGTCCTCTTCCCGGAAGAGGAACAGCCGGGCATCGACCTGATCCTGCCGGACTTCTCGTCCATCCGGGATCGCCTCGACGACATCGACGGCATCGTGCTCACGCACGGACACGAGGACCACATCGGCGCCGTCCCCTACCTCCTCCGGGAGAAGCCGGACATCCCGCTGATCGGCTCCAAGCTGACGCTGGCCCTCATCGAGGCGAAGCTCCAGGAGCACCGCATCCGTCCCTACACCCTCGAGGTGAAGGAAGGCGAGAGCGAGAACCTCGGCCCCTTCGACTGTGAGTTCATCGCCGTCAACCACTCCATCCCCGATGCCCTGGCCGTCGCGATCCGGACCCCCGCGGGCCTGGTCGTGGCCACCGGCGACTTCAAGATGGACCAGCTCCCGCTGGACAACCGCCTCACCGACCTGCACGCCTTCGCGCGTCTGAGCGAGGAGGGCATCGACCTCCTCCTCTCCGACTCGACGAACGCCGAGGTCCCGGGCTTCGTCCCGCCCGAGCGCGACATCTCCAACGCCATCCGCGGAGTGTTCGCCAGCGCCCAGAAGCGGATCATCGTGGCTTCGTTCGCGAGCCACGTGCACCGCATCCAGCAGATCCTGGACGCCGCCCACGAGTACGGCCGCAGGGTCGCCTTCGTCGGCCGTTCCATGGTCCGCAACATGGGCATCGCCCGTGACCTGGGCTACCTCCGGGTCCCGGCCGGTCTCGTGGTCGACGTCAAGACCCTCGACGACCTGCCGGACGACGAGGTCGTGCTGGTCTGCACGGGCTCCCAGGGCGAGCCGATGGCGGCCCTGTCCCGCATGGCCAACCGCGACCACCAGATCCGGATCGTCCCCGGCGACACCGTGATCCTGGCGTCGTCCCTGATCCCGGGCAACGAGAACGCGGTCTACCGCGTGATCAACGGCCTGACCCGCTGGGGCGCCAACGTCGTGCACAAGGGCAACGCCAAGGTGCACGTTTCCGGCCACGCCTCCGCGGGCGAGCTGCTGTACTTCTACAACATCTGCAAGCCGCGGAACCTGATGCCGGTCCACGGCGAATGGCGCCACCTGCGCGCCAACGCCGAGCTCGGTGCCATGACGGGCGTCCCGAAGGACCGCATCGTCATCGCCGAGGACGGCGTGGTCGTCGACCTGATCGACGGCAAGGCCCGGATCTCCGGCAAGGTCCAGGCCGGCTACGTGTACGTGGACGGCCTCTCGGTCGGCGACGTCACCGAGGCCTCGCTCAAGGACCGCAGGATCCTCGGCGACGAGGGCATCGTCTCGGTCTACGTGGTGGTCGACAGCACCACGGGCAAGGTCGTCAGCGGGCCGAACATCCAGGCCCGGGGCTCCGGCATCGAGGACTCCGCCTTCGGGCCGGTGGTCGCGAAGATCGAGGAGGCCATCGCCAGGGCCGCAGCCGACGGCGTGGCCGAGCCGCACCAGATCCAGCAGCTCATCCGCCGCACGATGGGCAAGTGGGTGTCGGACAGCTACCGCCGCCGCCCGATGATCCTCCCCGTCG
>NZ_JBQPXG010000002.1:6160000-8565466 GCF_052244475.1 Streptomyces sp. IBSNAI002
ACGTGAGAGGCCGCGATAGGCCCCGGGGAGCTGCCAACTGAGCTTTGATCCGGGGGTGTCCGAATGGGGAAACCCGGCAGTCGTCATGGGCTGTCACCCACTGCTGAACACATAGGCAGTGTGGAGGGAACGAGGGGAAGTGAAACATCTCAGTACCCTCAGGAAGAGAAAACAACCGTGATTCCGGGAGTAGTGGCGAGCGAAACCGGATGAGGCCAAACCGTATGCGTGTGATACCCGGCAGGGGTTGCGCATGCGGGGTTGTGGGAATTCTTTTGATCGGTCTGCCGGCCGGTCGGCGAGTCAGAAACCGTTGATGTAGTCGAAGGACATGCGAAAGGTCCGGCGTAGAGGGTAAGACCCCCGTAGACGAAACATCAGCGGCTTGCTTAAGAATCTCCCAAGTAGCACGGGGCCCGAGAAATCCCGTGTGAATCTGGCGGGACCACCCGCTAAGCCTAAATATTCCCTGGTGACCGATAGCGGATAGTACCGTGAGGGAATGGTGAAAAGTACCGCGGGAGCGGAGTGAAATAGTACCTGAAACCGTGTGCCTACAAGCCGTGGGAGCGTCGCGTTGCATGCTTGCATGCAACGTCGTGACTGCGTGCCTTTTGAAGAATGAGCCTGCGAGTTAGCGGTGTGTAGCGAGGTTAACCCGTGTGGGGAAGCCGTAGCGAAAGCGAGTCCGAATAGGGCGATTGAGTTGCACGCTCTAGACCCGAAGCGGAGTGATCTAGCCATGGGCAGGTTGAAGCGGAGGTAAGACTTCGTGGAGGACCGAACCCACCAGGGTTGAAAACCTGGGGGATGACCTGTGGTTAGGGGTGAAAGGCCAATCAAACTCCGTGATAGCTGGTTCTCCCCGAAATGCATTTAGGTGCAGCGTCGTGTGTTTCTTGCCGGAGGTAGAGCACTGGATAGGCGATGGGCCCTACCGGGTTACTGACCTTAGCCAAACTCCGAATGCCGGTAAGTGAGAGCACGGCAGTGAGACTGTGGGGGATAAGCTCCATGGTCGAGAGGGAAACAGCCCAGAGCATCGACTAAGGCCCCTAAGCGTACGCTAAGTGGGAAAGGATGTGGAGTCGCAGAGACAACCAGGAGGTTGGCTTAGAAGCAGCCACCCTTGAAAGAGTGCGTAATAGCTCACTGGTCAAGTGATTCCGCGCCGACAATGTAGCGGGGCTCAAGCGTACCGCCGAAGTCGTGTCATTGCAGCAATAGGGCCAACGCCTGCTGTGATGGGTAGGGGAGCGTCGTGTGCCGGGTGAAGCAGCAGCGGAAGCTAGTTGTGGACGGTTCACGAGTGAGAATGCAGGCATGAGTAGCGATACACACGTGAGAAACGTGTGCGCCGATTGACTAAGGGTTCCTGGGTCAAGCTGATCTGCCCAGGGTAAGTCGGGACCTAAGGCGAGGCCGACAGGCGTAGTCGATGGACAACCGGTTGATATTCCGGTACCCGCTTTGAAACGCCCAATATCGAATCAGGCGATGCTAAGTCCGTGAAGCCGTTCCGGACCCTTCGGGGAAAGGAAAGTGGTGGAGCCGACGAACCAGACTTGTAGTAGGTAAGCGATGGGGTGACGCAGGAAGGTAGTCCAGCCCGGGCGGTGGTTGTCCCGGGGTAAGGGTGTAGGCCGAGGGGTAGGCAAATCCGTCCCTCATATAAGGCTGAGACCTGATGCCGAGCCGATTGTGGTGAAGTGGATGATCCTATGCTGTCGAGAAAAGCCTCTAGCGAGTTTCATGGCGGCCCGTACCCTAAACCGACTCAGGTGGTCAGGTAGAGAATACCGAGGCGTTCGGGTGAACTATGGTTAAGGAACTCGGCAAAATGCCCCCGTAACTTCGGGAGAAGGGGGGCCATCACTGGTGATCGGACTTGCTCCGTGAGCTGGGGGTGGCCGCAGAGACCAGCGAGAAGCGACTGTTTACTAAAAACACAGGTCCGTGCGAAGCCGTAAGGCGATGTATACGGACTGACGCCTGCCCGGTGCTGGAACGTTAAGGGGACCGGTTAGTGCGCTTTCGGGCGTGCGAAGCTGAGAACTTAAGCGCCAGTAAACGGCGGTGGTAACTATAACCATCCTAAGGTAGCGAAATTCCTTGTCGGGTAAGTTCCGACCTGCACGAATGGCGTAACGACTTCTCGACTGTCTCAACCATAGGCCCGGTGAAATTGCACTACGAGTAAAGATGCTCGTTTCGCGCAGCAGGACGGAAAGACCCCGGGACCTTTACTACAGTTTGATATTGGTGTTCGGTTCGGCTTGTGTAGGATAGGTGGGAGACTTTGAAGCAGCCACGCCAGTGGTTGTGGAGTCGCCGTTGAAATACCACTCTGGTCGTGCTGGATGTCTAACCTCGGTCCGTGATCCGGATCAGGGACAGTGTCTGATGGGCAGGGCCCCGGAGTGTTCCCGAGATGTCCGGTTTGGTCATGTGATGCCGTGGAGCCGCAGGACGGCGGTGGGGTCGGTGTGGGCGCGTCTGGCGCTGGCGGCGTTGACCCAGCCGAGGGCCCGGAGGGTGCCGCGGACGATGTCGCCGAGGCCGGCCATGACGGCGGGCGTGTTGCGGGTGCGGATGGTGCGGGCGTCTTCGCCGAAGGTGACGTCGCGGACCCAGTGGACGCTGTTCTCGATCGTCCAGTGGCCGCGGGCCCAGGCTGCGATCTCCTCGGGGCTCGCCTGCTCGGCGGTCAGGTCGGTGACCGCGTAGACGATCTCCTCGGACCACTTCTTCGTGCCGAGCGGGCGGCGCCTGCGGCGGATGCGGACCACCTGGCGGGCGTGGGGGAACAGGAGCCCGTTCACGCTGGCGACCTGCAGTTCACGGATCTCCTCGCGGCCGTGGCCGGACTCACTGGTGCGGTGCAGGACCGGGATCTGCTTCCAGGGAAGGGACTTGAGCTGCCGGGCGAGGTTCTTCTGGTTCCCCTTCACGGACAGCAGGTAGTGGGCGCCGCGCTCCTCGACCAGGTAGCGGGCGTGCTCGCGCTGGGCGTGCAGGGCATCGAGGGTGACCACGGCGTCTTCCAGTTCCTCGTCGGGGATCTGTTCCATGAGGGGCTGGAACTCGGGTATCTCGTTGGTCTTGGCGCCGACCTCGCGGGCGGCGACGGTCAGCGCGTCCTGGTGGCGCACTGCGGAGAACACGTAGACCTGGGAGCCGTCCGGGCGCTTCGCCCCGCGCAGGCACTTGCCATCCCCTGCGAAGACCCGCCGCCGGGCCCGGGACGGTGGTGTGCGTTCGGCGGCGTGGTGAGCGCGACGCTGTTCGCGTTCGGCGAGTCCCTCCGGGGTCCGCGCGCTCGGCGCCCGGTCTGCTGATTGCCGGGCCAGGACGGCCAGTCGCGTGTAGCCGGCTCGGGTCAGCTCGGCCGGGTCGACCTTGCCGTAGGCGTCGCGCAGGGTCTTCTCGTTGGGGCACCGCATCCGGCCGGTCATCGGATCGAACGGACAACCGAGATCGGCCAGGACCTGCTGATCACAGCGACGTGCCCACTCCCCGATCGCGACAAGGGAGTTATGGCCGGCGGTGGTCATCGCACAGACCCCGATCGCCAGCAGCGTCGCCAGCCGGTAGCGCCTCCCACGCGGATCACGCGAGTCCGGGACCTGGGCCAGAGCCTGCAGCAGCCCGTCCGGGACGACCGGCTCCGACGCGGCCAGCGACTGCGCAAGCAGGGGCGCGCACACGGGCACGACGGCCACAGGGCAGGATGAAGCAACGAGCACGGCACCCCTGCAGATCGTGAAGCCTAGAGAACTCCATGATCCACAGGTGCCGTGCTCGCTTCACGCCCAGGGACAACCGGCGCCCACGGGGCCAAATCAGACATTCCCGGAACACTCCGGGGCCCTGGTCTGATGGGTAGTTTAACTGGGGCGGTTGCCTCCCAAAGGGTAACGGAGGCGCCCAAAGGTTCCCTCAGCCTGGTTGGCAATCAGGTGTTGAGTGTAAGTGCACAAGGGAGCTTGACTGTGAGACCGACGGGTCGAGCAGGGACGAAAGTCGGGACTAGTGATCCGGCGGTGGCTTGTGGAAGCGCCGTCGCTCAACGGATAAAAGGTACCCCGGGGATAACAGGCTGATCTTCCCCAAGAGTCCATATCGACGGGATGGTTTGGCACCTCGATGTCGGCTCGTCGCATCCTGGGGCTGGAGTCGGTCCCAAGGGTTGGGCTGTTCGCCCATTAAAGCGGTACGCGAGCTGGGTTTAGAACGTCGTGAGACAGTTCGGTCCCTATCCGCTGTGCGCGTAGGAATATTGAGAAGGGCTGTCCCTAGTACGAGAGGACCGGGACGGACGAACCTCTGGTGTGCCAGTTGTCCTGCCAAGGGCATGGCTGGTTGGCTACGTTCGGGAGGGATAACCGCTGAAAGCATCTAAGCGGGAAGCCTGCTTCAAGATGAGTATTCCCACCTCCTTGAGAGGGTAAGGCTCCCAGTAGACGACTGGGTTGATAGGCCAGATGTGGAAGCCCGGTAACGGGTGAAGCTGACTGGTACTAATAGGCCGAGGGCTTGTCCTCAGTTGCTCGCGTCCACTGTGTTAGTTCTGAAATAACGAACAGCTGTGTTCATGCCAGCGTTCAAATTTCATAGTGTTTCGGTGGTCATAGCGTTAGGGAAACGCCCGGTTACATTCCGAACCCGGAAGCTAAGCCTTTCAGCGCCGATGGTACTGCAGGGGGGACCCTGTGGGAGAGTAGGACGCCGCCGAACAACCCGCCCTTTTAGCTCAGTCGGTAGAGCGTCTCCATGGTAAGGAGAAGGTCAACGGTTCGATTCCGTTAAAGGGCTCCAAAGAAAAAGGCCCCCGCCTCATGGCGGGGGCCTTTTTGCGTTTGGGGCGGCTGTCAAGCCCCGACTTTCCGGGTCGTGACCGCCGTCGTGGCGTGGGGCGCAATGGGATCACGGATGAGGGAACGGGAGGCAGCAGCCTTCTCGCCGCATCCGCAGTCCGAGCCCCCGAGCCCGCGGAAGGCCCGCCCCATGAGCATCGCAAGGATCCGACGCCTCGTTCTGAAGATCGTGACGGCCCTGGGTCCCGAGGCGGACGCCCCCTCGGCCCCCGGGACCCCAGCGCCCGTCCGTCCCACCACCGTGCCGGAGCACGCCGGCAGCCAGGTCCACAACGACAGGCTTCCCCTGGCCACGGAGATGGCGGCCCCGTCCTTCATGATCCTGTCGACGCGGCCGAGGCCCCGGCGGTAGGAAAGGAGGACGACAGCGCTCTCAGTCGCCCTCGCGCTGCTGAGGGACGCGGAAGGCCAGGATGGCCATGTCGTCCGAGGCGGGTTCCGCGGCGAAGCGTTCCACCGCGCGCAGGACGCGGGAGGCGACCGCGCCCGCGGTGAGGCCCGTGCAGGTGGTGAGCACCTCGGCGAGGCCGTCGTCCCCGAGCATGCGGCTGCCCTCGCGGCGTTCGGTCACACCGTCCGTGACGCAGAGCAGCACATCGCCCGGGTCCAGGGTCAGCGTCTGCTCGTAGAGGTCGAGATCGTCGATCACGCCCAGCAGTGGCTGGGGGTCGGCGGCCGGGAGCACGTCGCCGTTCGGGCGCAGGCGCAGCGGCAGCGGGTGGCCGGCGCAGACGACCTTCATCAGGGCGCCGCCGTCCGGCTGCGGGTGGAGCTCGCCGTAGAGGAGCGTGAGGAAGCGGCTGCGGGCGCCCTCGTCGAGGATGGCCGCGTTGAGGCGTTCCAGGACGGCGGGCCCGCCCAGGCCCTCGCGGGCCAGCAGGCGCAGGGCGTGGCGGGCCAGGCCGGTGACGGCGGCCGCCTCCGGGCCCGTACCGCAGACGTCGCCGATGGCGAAGCCGTAGGCGCCGTCGCGGATCGGGAAGACGTCGTAGAAGTCGCCGCCCACCTCGTTGCCCTCGCCGGCCGCGCGGTAGATGACCTCCACCTCCATGCCGGGGATGGCCGGGGAGCCGGGCGGCAGCAGGCTGCGCTGGAGGGAGCGGCTGATGGCCGTGCGCTCGGAGTACAGCCGTGCGTTGTCGAGGGCGAGGGCGGCCCGGCGGGAGAGGTCCTCGGCGAGTTCGAGGATCTCCTGGCGGAAGTGCTCCTCGCTGGCCTTGCCGAGGGTGAGCATGCCGATCACGCGGTTGCGGGCCATCAGCGGGAGGACGACGGTCTCGCCGCCGACCGCGAGAGCCGTTTCCGGCCAGGGGCGGACGCCGGCCCCGCGGACGGGTTCCGGCGGGCTGACCCGGGAGAGCAGGGCCTTGAGGCCGTCGATGCGCTCCTCGTCCTCGTGCAGCACGTAGGAGAGGTAGGGATCCGAGGACTGGTCGGCGATGGTGTAGACGGCGCACCAGGTCGCGAGGGTCGGGACGGTCATCTGGGCCATGAGGGCCAGGGTCTGGTCCCGGTCGAGGGTGCCGGCCAGCAGGTCGGAGGCCTCGACGAGGAAGGAGAGCGAGCCGCGGCGCAGGCGTTCGAGCTCGCCGAGGCGGGCGGACTCGACTGCGAGGGCGATGCGGTCGGCCGCGAACTGGAGGCGCAGCGCCTCCTCGTTGGAGTAGCGGCCGGGGATCTCGGCGGCGACGCCGAGGGAGCCGGTGAGCCGGCCTTCGACCTTGAGGGGGACGGTCACCACGGACCGCATGCCGGTGGACTCCAGGAGCGGGACGGCTCCGGGTACGGCGACGAGGTCGTCGTGGACGGCGGGCATGCGGGCCGAGCCGTACCGGTTGGTGCCGGCCTCGACGGGGACCCGGGCGAAGCGCTGGCGGGTGGAGGGCAGCCCGGTGGTGGCGCGGACCTCGAGCTCGGTCTCGTCGTCGGTGGCGAGGAGCAGGAAGGCGGAATCGGCGTCGAGGAGGTCGCGGGCCCGCTCGACGGTGCGCTGGAGGAGGCCGTCGAGATCGTCGGGGGCGGGCGAGCCGATGAAGACCTCGAAGGGGTCCGCGGGGCGGGGCTCGGTGAGCTGGCCGCCGTCGGCGGGGATCCGTACCGGGGTCTGCAGGAGGGCTCGCTCGTCGTCGTGGACGAGGAGGCAGACGATGGAGGGTTCGCCATGGGCGTCGCGTACCCGGAGGTGGGAGGCGTAAACGGGGATGACGCGGCCGTCGGAGCCGCGGATCCCGTAGCTGCCCTCCCAGCGGGACAGGCCCAGTGCCTCGGCGATGCCGGTGCCGGTGCCGGGGGTCTGGGGCCAGGCGGCGAGCTCGGCGAGCGGGCGGCCGACGGCCTTCTCGGCGGGGTAGCCGAAGACGTGCTCGGCGTCCTCGTTCCAGGCGGAGACGGCTCCTGCGGAGTCGATCTGGAGGACGGCGACGCGGACCCGGCTGTCGGCGAGGGGCAGCAGCTGGTCGGGGACGACGGGGCCCGCGGAGCGGGTACCGACCGGACGGTCTGGCAGGTCGAGGCGGAACCACACGTGTTTGTGGGTGGCGGTGTACTCGACGCCCCAGCGGGTGGCGAGGGCGGCGCAGAGCATCAGTCCGCGGCCGTTCTCGCGGTCGGGGTCGGCGTACGGGCGCTCGCCGGGGTGCTGGAGCGGGAGCTCGCGCTCCGGGTAGCGGTCGGCCACCTCGACGCGTACGCCGTCCTCGGCGCGCAGGCACAGGACCTCGGCCCGGGTTCCGGCGTGGACCACGGCATTGGTGACGAGCTCGCTGGTGAGCACCACCGCGTCGTCGACGATGTCCGCGAAGCCCCAGCCGTGCAGGGTGTCGCGGACGAACGCGCGGGCGGCGGCGACCGAGCGCCCGAGGGGGTCGAAGCTGGCAGCCGCCCGTGCCGTGATCACAAGTCTCCTTCGACGCGGTTGGACATCGGGTGCCAGGTTACTTACCTTCACGGTCGGCATGGTGCCGTCGTCGGGGATTCCACCCGCAGGGTACGGCGGGTGTGCGATGGTGCCGAAGTGTTATGGCCGGGTTCGGCCAGGGTGAAACACTGGGCAGGCTTGAAGAGCCGGGCAGGAACACTCGTAGCCCGGTGGAACAGCGGTCGACCCTTTCGGGAGGGACACGGTGGAGTCTGGCGCAGCGGTGCGGCGAACGGGAACGCGGCCGAAGGGCGGTCGGTCCCGGCGAGGCGGCACGACCGAGGTCGATACCGCCGCTCTGAACCGGCTGCTCACGGCCCTGGTGTCGATGCGGGACGGGAACTTCCGCAAGCGGCTGACGGTGTCCGGCGAGGGCGTGATGGCGGAGATCGCCGCCGTCTACAACGAGGTCGCCGACCGCAACCTGCACCTGACGGGCGAGCTGTCGCGGGTCCGCAGGATGGTGGGCCGCGAGGGCAAGTTGAGCGAACGGCTGGAAACCGGTGCCTGTGAGGGCTCCTGGGCGGCCGCGATCGACGCCTCGAACCAGCTGGTGGACGATCTCGCCCGGCCGGTGTCAGAGGTGGGCCGGGTGCTGTCGGCGGTCGCCGAGGGCGATCTGGACCAGCGGATGGACTTGCGGACCCAGGCGCAGGAGGGGGCGGGGCATCCGCTGCGCGGGGAGTTCCTGAAGGTCGGGCGTACGGTCAACAACCTGGTCGACCAGCTGTCCGCGTTCACCGACGAGGTGACGCGCGTGGCGCTGGAGGTGGGTACCGAGGGCAAGCTCGGCGGCCAGGCCCAGGTGCGCGGGATGTCCGGTTCCTGGAAGGATCTGACCGACTCCGTCAACACGATGGCGTACCGGCTCACCGCTCAGGTGCGTGATATCGCTCTCGTCACGACGGCGGTGGCCAAGGGCGATCTGTCGCGCAAGGTCACCGTGCACGTGGCCGGCGAGATGCTCCAGCTGAAGAACACCGTGAACACCATGGTGGACCAGCTGTCCTCGTTCTCCTCCGAGGTGACCCGGGTCGCCCGCGAGGTGGGTACGGAGGGGGAGCTGGGCGGCCAGGCGAAGGTGCCCGGTGTCGCCGGTGTGTGGAAGGACCTGACCGACTCCGTCAACACGATGGCGGGCAACCTGACGGCTCAGGTGCGCGGGATCGCGCAGGTGACGACGGCGGTCGCGAACGGTGACCTGTCGCAGAAGGTACGGGTGAGCGCGCGCGGCGAGGTCGCGCAGCTGGCCGAAACGATCAATCAGATGACGGAGACCCTGCGGACCTTCGCGGACGAGGTCACGCGCGTGGCCAGCGAGGTCGGGGCCAAGGGACTGCTGGGCGGTCAGGCGCAGGTGCCGGGGGCCGCGGGGACCTGGAAGGACCTCACCGATTCGGTGAACACGGTCTTCCGCAACCTGACCACGCAAGTGCGCGACATCGCGCAGGTGACGACCGCCGTGGCGAACGGCGACCTGTCGCAGAAGGTCACGGTCAACGTGGCCGGCGAGATGCTGGAGTTGAAGAACACCGTCAACACGATGGTGGACCAGCTCCAGTCCTTCGGTGCGGAAGTGACGCGTGTGGCCCGTGAGGTCGGCGTCGAGGGTGAGCTGGGCGGTCAGGCGCAGGTGCCGGGGGCCGCGGGCACGTGGAAGGACCTCACCGACTCGGTGAACACCGCCTTCCGCAACCTCACCGGTCAGGTCCGCAACATCGCGCAGGTGACGACGGCGGTCGCCAACGGCGACCTGTCGCAGAAGGTCACCGTGGACGTCTCGGGCGAGATGCTCCAGCTGAAGAACACCGTGAACACGATGGTGGACCAGCTGTCGTCCTTCGCCGACCAGGTCACGCGGATGGCGCGGGACGTGGGCACCGAGGGCCGCCTCGGCGGCCAGGCACGGGTCGAGGGGGTGTCCGGTACCTGGAAGGAGCTCACCGACTCCGTCAACTTCATGGCCGGGAACCTGACCTCGCAGGTGCGCCAGATCGCGCAGGTGACCACGGCGGTGGCGCGCGGTGACCTGTCGCAGAAGATCGACGTGGACGCGCGGGGCGAGATCCTCGAGCTGAAGAACACCATCAACACGATGGTCGACCAGCTCTCGGCCTTCGCCGAGCAGGTGACCCGCGTGGCCCGGGACGTGGGTACCGAGGGACGGCTCGGCGGCCAGGCCCAGGTGCCGGGAGTGGCCGGCGTATGGCGCGACCTGACGGACTCGGTGAACGGCATGGCCGGGAACCTGACCTCGCAGGTGCGCAACATCGCGCAGGTCGCCACCGCGGTGGCGCGCGGCGACCTGTCGCAGAAGATCGACGTGGACGCGCGGGGCGAGATCCTCGAGCTGAAGAACACCCTCAACACGATGGTCGACCAGCTCTCGAACTTCGCGGAGCAGGTGACGCGGGTGGCCCGTGAGGTGGGCACCGAGGGCATCCTCGGCGGCCAGGCGGAGGTGAAGGGGGTCTCCGGCACCTGGAAGGACCTCACCCAGTCCGTCAACTTCATGGCGAACAACCTGACCTCGCAGGTGCGCAACATCGCCGAGGTGACCACGGCGGTCGCGATGGGCGACCTCTCGAAGAAGATCACCGTCGACGCGAAGGGCGAGATCCTCGAACTCGTCACCACCGTGAACACGATGGTGGACCAGCTGTCGTCCTTCGCGGAGCAGGTGACGCGGGTGGCGCGCGAGGTGGGCACCGAGGGCATCCTCGGCGGCCAGGCGCGGGTGCGCGGTGTCACGGGCATCTGGAAGGACCTCAGCGACAACGTCAACACCATGGCCGGGAACCTGACGGCCCAGGTGCGCGGGATCGCGCAGGTCTCGGCGGCCGTGGCCAACGGCGATCTGACGAAGAAGGTCACGGTCGAGGCGCGCGGCGAGGTCGCGCAGCTCGCCGACACGGTCAACACGATGGTGAAGACCCTGTCGTCGTTCGCCGACGAGGTGACGCGCGTGGCCCGTGAGGTGGGTACGGAGGGCCGCCTGGGCGGTCAGGCGCACGTGCCGGGCGTCTCGGGGACCTGGAAGGACCTCACCGACTCGGTGAACTTCATGGCCTCCAACCTCACCGGGCAGGTGCGGCAGATCGCCATGGTCACGACCGCCATCGCCAAGGGCGATATGACCAAGAAGATCGACATCGACGCGCGCGGGGAGATCCTGGAGCTCAAGACCACCATCAACACGATGGTGGACCAGCTGTCCTCGTTCGCCGACCAGGTGACGCGGGTGGCCCGCGAGGTGGGCACCGAGGGCATCCTGGGCGGTCAGGCCCGGGTCCGCGACGTGGACGGCACCTGGCGGGACCTGACGGAGTCCGTGAACGAGATGGCCGGGAACCTCACCCGGCAGGTCCGCGCGATCGCGGCGGTGGCCACCGCGGTGACCCGCGGCGACCTCAGCCTGAAGGTCGACGTGGACGCCGCGGGCGAGATCCAGGTCCTCCAGGACAACATCAACACGATGATCGTCAACCTGCGCGACACCACCTTGGCCAACAAGGAGCAGGACTGGCTCAAGGGCAACCTGGCGCGGATCTCCGCGCTGATGCAGGGCCGCCGGGAGCTCGACGACGTGGCCTCGCTGATCATGAGCGAGCTGACGCCGGTGGTCTCGGCGCAGCACGGCGCCTTCTTCCTGGCCCTGCCGGCCGGCGGTACCAACGAGTTCGGGACGGAGGGCGGTGCGGACGGCTCGTACGAGCTGCGGATGCGCGGGAGTTACGCGTACGCCGGCGGTCAGGTGCCCACCTCCTTCCGGCCGGGGGAGGGGCTGATCGGGACGGTCGCCGAGGAGAAGCGGACGATCCTGGTCGAGAACACCCCGCCCGGCTACCTGAAGATCTCCTCGGGGCTCGGCGAGGCGCCGCCGGCGCACGTGATCGTGCTGCCGGTGCTCTTCGAGGGGAAGGTGCTCGGCGTCATCGAGCTGGCGTCCTTCACGCCGTTCACGCAGATCCAGAAGGACTTCCTCAGCCAGATCGCCGAGATGATCGGTACGAGCGTCAACACCATCAGCGTCAACTCCAAGACGGAGATGCTGCTGAAGCAGTCGCAGGAGATGACCGAGCAGCTGCGCGAGCGCTCCGACGAACTGGAGAACCGGCAGAAGGCCCTGCAGGCCGCGAACGCGGAACTGGAGGAGAAGGCCGAGCTGCTGGCCCAGCAGAACCGGGACATCGAGGTGAAGAACACCGAGATCGAGGAGGCGCGGCAGGTCCTCGAGGAGCGTGCCGAGCAGCTCGCGGTCTCGATGCGCTACAAGTCCGAGTTCCTCGCGAACATGTCGCACGAGCTGCGGACCCCGCTCAACTCGCTGCTGATCCTGGCCAAGCTGCTCGCCGACAACGCGGACGAGAACCTGTCGGGGAAGCAGGTGGAGTTCGCCGAGACCATCCACGGAGCCGGCTCGGACCTGCTCCAGCTGATCAACGACATCCTCGACCTGTCGAAGGTCGAGGCGGGGAAGATGGACGTCTCGCCGACGCGGATCGCGCTGGTGCAGCTCGTGGACTACGTGGAGGCGACCTTCCGGCCGCTGACCGCGGAGAAGGGGCTCGACTTCTCGGTGCGGGTATCGCCGGAGCTGCCGGCCACGCTGCACACCGACGAGCAGCGGCTGCTCCAGGTGCTGCGCAACCTGCTGTCCAACGCGGTGAAGTTCACCGACACCGGGGCGGTGGAGCTGGTGATCCGGCCGGCCGGAGCGGACGTCCCGACGGCGATCCGGGAGCAGTTGCTGGAGGCCGGGTCGCTGCGGGAAGCCGACGCGGACCTGATCGCGTTCTCGGTGACCGACACGGGCATCGGGATCGCCGCGAGCAAGATGCTGGTGATCTTCGAGGCGTTCAAGCAGGCCGACGGGACGACGAGCCGCAAGTACGGCGGCACGGGCCTGGGCCTGTCCATCAGCCGGGAGATCGCCCGGCTGCTCGGCGGGGAGATCCACGCGGCCAGCGAGCCCGGCCGCGGGTCCACCTTCACGCTGTACCTGCCGCTGCACCCGAGCGAGCTGCCCCCGCAGGGGTACGCGCCGCCCACGCCCGGCGGCGGCCGCGCCGAGCTGTACCGCAGGCCCGTCGAGGAGGCTCGTCCCGCGCTGCCGGCGGCCCCCGTGGCTCCCGCGCCGGCCGGTCCGGTGCTCGGCTCCGCCGGCCGGGCGGAGCGCTCGGCCCTGCCGGGCTCCGAGCCGGGCCAGGGCGGGGCCGCTCTGTTCCGGCGCCGCCGCAAGTCGCTGAGCGACCTGGAGCCGCGTACGGCCGTGCCCGGGCAGCCGGGCGTGGCGGGGCCGGAGGACGGCTGGGGCAGTGCCGAGGAGGAACTTCCGGTCGTGCCCCGGACGTACGACTTCCACGGCGAGAAGGTGCTCATCGTCGACGACGACGTGCGCAACGTCTTCGCGCTGACCAGCGTGCTGGAGCAGCACGGGCTGGCGGTGCTGTACGCGGAGAACGGGCGGGAGGGCATCGAGGTGCTGGAGCAGCACGACGACGTGACGGTCGTGCTGATGGACATCATGATGCCGGAGATGGACGGGTACGCCACGACCTCGGCGATCCGGCGGATGCCGCAGTTCGCGGGGCTGCCGATCATCGCGCTGACGGCGAAGGCGATGAAGGGGGACCGGGAGAAGGCGATCGACTCCGGTGCTTCCGACTATGTGACCAAGCCGGTCGACCCCGACTTCCTGCTGTCGGTGATGGAGCAGTGGATGCGCGGGAAGTGAGCGCCGGGCGGGCGGGCTGACAACGATTGCTGACGGACTGTGCCCGAAGCGGTGTGGGAGGGCGGTAAACGGGGAACCTTCTGCTCTCCCGCCACGTTTCTGCTTCGTGCACAGTGACATCTTGGTGACAGGGTGTGGCGATCTCAGGACTGGGGCTACGATGACCGGCACAAGGACGGACGGCGCAAGGATGCCGTCCTCTGGGGCGGGGCCCGGCGCACAGGCCGGAGCCTGGAGCCGGGGAGGCCCCATGCCGGGGCGAGGAGGACAGGGCATGGTGCAGAAGGCCAAGATCCTCCTGGTCGATGACCGGCCGGAGAATCTGCTGGCGCTGGAGGCCATCCTCTCCGCGCTCGATCAGACACTGGTCCGGGCGTCGTCGGGGGAGGAAGCGCTCAAAGCGCTGCTGACGGACGATTTCGCGGTCATCCTGCTGGATGTGCAGATGCCGGGAATGGACGGATTCGAAACGGCCGCGCACATCAAGAGGCGGGAGCGGACCCGGGACATCCCGATCATCTTCCTGACCGCGATCAACCACGGTCCGCACCACACCTTCCGCGGGTACGCGGCGGGCGCGGTGGACTACATCTCCAAGCCCTTCGACCCGTGGGTGCTGCGGGCCAAGGTCTCGGTCTTCGTGGAGCTGTACACGAAGAACTGCCAGCTGCGCGAGCAGGCGGCGCTGCTGCGGCTCCAGCTGGAGGGCGGCGGTACGAACGGCGCGGACGGCAGCAAGGAGACGGCCGGACTGCTGGCCGAGCTCTCCGCGCGGCTGGCCGCGGTCGAGGAGCAGGCCGAGGCGCTGACCAAGCAGCTCGGCGAGGATTCGGCCGAAGCCGCGGTGGTGGCGACCGCGGCCCATCTGGAGCGCAAGCTGACCGGGCTGCGGCGGGCGCTGGACGCGCTGGAGCCGGGGGCCGGCGGGGGAGCCGTACTGCCGCTGCAGGGCTGAGGGACGCCGCGGCTGGCGGTGCGTCAGGTCTGGTGGTGCGTCAAAGCACCGGTGGAACGGGCGACACGAACGGGTGAAGGGGTGGGCACGCGTGTCCACTGGCGTGGACACCGGTAACCTCGGGCCCATGGCCTCACGTACGTCCGGCAAGGGTTCCCAGAGCACCGCGGGCACCGCGAAGGGCCGCACCGGCCGTACCCCGGCGCCGGCGAAGAAGGCGGCCCCCGCGCGCAAGCCCGCCGCGAAGAAGGCCGCGCCCGCGAGGCGCGCCCCGGTCAAGAAGACCGCGCCCAAGCCCGCGCCGTCCCCGACCGGGGGCGTGGTGCGGCTGGTGCGCGCCGTCTGGCTGGGCTGCGCCCACGCGGTCGGCGCCGTCTTCCGCGGGATCGGGCAGGGGGCGAAGAACCTCGACCCCGCCCACCGCAAGGACGGCCTCGCGCTGCTGCTGCTCGGCCTCGCGCTGATCGTCGCCGCCGGAACCTGGTCGAACCTGAGCGGTCCCGTCGGGGACCTGGTCACGATGCTGGTCACCGGTGCCTTCGGACGACTGGATCTGCTCGTGCCGATCCTGCTCGGTGTCATGGCGGTACGTTTCATCCGCCATCCCGAGCAGGCCGACGCCAACGGCCGCATCGGCATCGGGCTCTCCGCCCTGGCCATCGGGGTGCTGGGGCTGGTCCACATCGCCTGCGGGGCGCCGGGCCGGGACGAGGGCACCACCGCGATGCAGAACGCGGGCGGGCTCATCGGCTGGGGTGCCTCCAAGCCGCTGATCTTCACCATGGGCGCGCCGCTGGCCGTGCCGATGCTGGTGCTGCTGACCGTCTTCGGGCTGCTCGTGGTCACCGCGACCCCGGTCAACGCGATCCCGGAGCGGCTGCGGCGGCTCGGGATCAGGCTCGGGGTCATCGCCCCGAACGAATACGACGAGGGGTACGGCGAGCGCGAGCGCGAGGGCGCGGGCGGCCGGCACGATCCCGACCGCTGGCGGGCCCGTACCGGAGCCGCGGAGGACCCGGCCGACCCGGCGGACGCCGCCGAGGAGGAGGCGCTGGCCCGGCGGCGCAGGCCGCGGCGGGCCGCGTCCCGGCCGGCCATGGACCGGGAGATGGACGCCGTCGACGTGGCCGCGGCGGCCGCGGCCGCGCTGGACGGGGCGGTCTACGGCGGGATGCCGCCCTCCCCGCTGGTCGCCGACCTCACCCAGGGGATCTCCGTCGACCGCGAGGGAGTGGAGATCACCGCCCCGGTGCCGACCGCCCGCGAGGAGCGCTCCGTACCGCCGCGGCCGGCAGCGGCTCCCGCCGCCGCCACCGCCGCCGCCGCCGCCACCGCCGCCACCGCCGCGGAGGCGGCCGGGGCGGCCGAGAGCCCGCACGACACCACCGCCGCGGCCTCCGGGACGCTGGCGGTACCGGACCTGACCAAGGCCCCGCCGCAGAGCGAGGGCCTGCCGCCGCGCGCCGAGCAGCTCCAGCTGCGCGGGGACATCACGTACGCGCTGCCCTCGCTGGACCTGCTCGAGCGCGGCGGGCCGGGCAAGACCCGCAGCGCCGCCAACGACGCGGTGGTCGCCTCGCTGACGAACGTGTTCACCGAGTTCAAGGTCGACGCCCAGGTCACCGGTTTCACCCGGGGGCCGACGGTCACCCGCTACGAGGTGACGCTCGGCGCGGCGGTGAAGGTCGAGCGGATCACGGCGCTGGCGAAGAACATCGCCTACGCCGTGGCCTCGCCCGACGTGCGGATCATCAGCCCGATCCCGGGCAAGTCCGCGGTCGGCATCGAGATCCCGAACACCGACCGCGAGATGGTCAACCTGGGCGACGTCCTGCGGCTGGCGGACGCGGCCGAGGACGACCACCCGATGCTCGTCGCGCTGGGCAAGGACGTCGAGGGCGGCTACGTCATGGCCAACCTCGCGAAGATGCCGCACGTGCTCGTCGCCGGCGCCACCGGTTCCGGCAAGTCCTCCTGCATCAACTGCCTGATCACCTCGATCATGGTCCGGGCGACCCCGGAGGACGTCCGGATGGTGCTGGTCGACCCCAAGCGCGTGGAGCTGACGGCGTACGAGGGCATCCCGCACCTGATCACGCCGATCATCACCAACCCGAAGCGGGCCGCCGAGGCCCTCCAATGGGTCGTGCGCGAGATGGACCTGCGCTACGACGACCTGGCCGCCTTCGGCTACCGGCACATCGACGACTTCAACCAGGCCATCCGGGACGGCAAGATCAAGCTGCCGCCGGGCAGCGAGCGCGAGCTCAGTCCGTACCCGTACCTCCTCGTGATCGTCGACGAGCTCGCCGACCTGATGATGGTGGCGCCGCGCGACGTCGAGGACTCGATCGTCCGCATCACCCAGCTGGCCCGCGCGGCCGGCATCCACCTGGTGCTGGCGACGCAGCGGCCCTCGGTGGACGTGGTCACCGGCCTGATCAAGGCGAACGTGCCCTCGCGCCTCGCCTTCGCCACCTCCTCGCTCGCCGACAGCCGCGTCATCCTGGACCAGCCGGGCGCCGAGAAGCTCATCGGCAAGGGCGACGGGCTGTTCCTGCCGATGGGCGCGAACAAGCCCGTCCGGCTCCAGGGCGCGTTCGTCACCGAGGACGAGATCGCCGGGATCGTCCAGCACTGCAAGGACCAGATGACGCCCGTCTTCCGGGACGACGTCACCGTCGGGCAGAAGCAGAAGAAGGAGATCGACGAGGAGATCGGCGACGACCTGGACCTGCTGTGCCAGGCGGCCGAGCTGGTCGTCTCCACCCAGTTCGGCTCCACCTCGATGCTCCAGCGCAAGCTGCGCGTGGGCTTCGCCAAGGCCGGACGGCTCATGGACCTGATGGAGTCGCGCGGGATCGTCGGCCCGAGCGAGGGCTCCAAGGCCCGTGACGTGCTGCTGAAGGCCGACGAGCTGGACGGGGCGCTCGCCGTCATCCGCGGGGAGACCGAGGCGTGAGGCGGCCGTCCCGCCGGGAAACGGCGGGGATATCGCGGGCAACCGTTTCCCTTGGGCTCGCGTCCAGTTGAAGGGAGGTGGCGGCACCGCGCACGGCATCGTGCACGGCGCAGCGCCGCCGCACCGGGCGGAGCCCTCCGCGCCATTCGGATGGCGTATGAAGTGCACCCTCCGGTTGCTCCACCCTTTCGTCACCCCCCTAGACTGGACATCCAGCAGGTGGCTACACGCTCGAAAGGCGCCCTCGTGTCCATCGGCAACGCCAACTCCCCCGAAGAAGAGCGGCCTTCGACCGACGACCGGTCCGAGGACCGCATCGTCGAACGTTCCGCCGAAGCTCCTTCCATCGGGACGGCTCTCAAGAAGGCCCGGATCGCCGCCGGGCTCACCGTCGACGAGGTCAGCTCCACCACCCGCGTGCGCATCCCGATCGTGCACGCGATCGAAGAGGACGACTTCACGCGCTGCGGCGGCGACGTCTACGCCCGCGGCCACATCCGTACGCTCGCCCGCGCCGTCAACCTCGATCCGGCACCCCTGATCGAGAGCTACGACGCGGCCCACGGCGGCCGGCCGGCACCCACCCCCGCCGCGCCGATGTTCGAGGCCGAGCGCCTCCGTCCCGAGCGGCAGCGGCCCAACTGGACCGCCGCCATGGTCGCCGCCATCGTCGCCGTGATCGGTTTCGTGGGCTTCACCGCCTTCAGCGGCGGCGACGAGAAGACCAAGAAGCCGGTGGCGGAAGGTTCCGCCGCCCCGAAGCCGGCTCCCAAGCAGAGCGGCGGCAAGCCGGCCGCGCAGCCCCAGCAGACCCCGCAGGCTCCCAAGCCGGAGCCTTCCGACAGTGCGATCGCCGCCGCGCCCAAGGACCTCGTCACGGTCGTCCTGACGGCCGACACCGGCGAGAGCTGGATCTCGGCCAAGGACCACACCGGCCGGCTGCTCTTCGACGGAACCCTCACCCAGGGTCAGTCCAAGACCTTCACGGACAAGGAGTCCGTCGACCTCGTGCTCGGCGACGCCGGGGCCGTGAAGCTCTTCGTGAACGGCAAGGAGATCAAGGACGACTTCCAGCCGGGCCAGGTGGAACGTCTCACATACACCAAGGGGGACCCCCTTGAGGCACAGCCCCAGGCGGGCTGACCCGAGGCCGCCCTAGGGCGGAACGCTTTGATCCGGATCCCCGGGGAGCTGCGCGGCACCTGCCGCAGCACCCCGGGGATCTTGCTGTGGGGGGCGTGAGGCGGGTGCCGCCGCCGGGACGAAGTAGTCTTGAGTCCATGCCCGAACGCCGTACCGTCGCCCTTGTCACTCTTGGCTGCGCCCGTAACGAGGTGGACTCGGAGGAGCTCGCAGGCCGCTTGGCGGCGGATGGCTGGGAGCTCGTCGAGGACGCCGCCGACGCGGACGTAGCCGTCGTCAACACCTGCGGCTTCGTCGAAGCCGCCAAAAAGGACTCCGTAGACGCCCTGCTCGAAGCCAATGATCTGAAGGATCACGGCAAGACGCAGGCCGTCGTCGCCGTCGGCTGTATGGCCGAGCGCTACGGCAAGGAGCTCGCCGAAGCGCTCCCCGAGGCGGACGGTGTGCTCGGGTTCGACGACTACGCCGACATCTCGGACCGCCTGCAGACCATCCTCAACGGCGGCATCCACGCCTCCCACACCCCGCGCGACCGGCGCAAGCTGCTGCCGATCAGCCCGGCGCAGCGCCAGGCCGCCGAGGTGGCCCTCCCGGGCCACGCGCAGGCGGCGCCCGCCGAGGAGCCGGCCGAGGCCCCCGCCGACCTGCCGGACGGGCTCGCGCCCGCCTCCGGGCCGCGCGCCCCGCTGCGCCGCCGCCTGGACAAGAGCCCCGTCGCCTCGGTCAAGCTGGCCTCCGGCTGCGACCGGCGCTGCTCCTTCTGCGCCATCCCGTCCTTCCGCGGCTCCTTCATCTCCCGCCGCCCCAGCGATGTGCTCGGTGAGACCCGCTGGCTCGCGGAGCAGGGCGTCAAGGAGATCATGCTGGTCTCCGAGAACAACACCTCGTACGGCAAGGACCTCGGCGACATCCGCCTGCTGGAGACCCTGCTGCCCGAGCTGGCCGAGGTCGACGGCATCGAGCGCGTCCGCGTGAGCTACCTCCAGCCCGCCGAGATGCGGCCCGGCCTGATCGACGTACTGACCTCGACCCCCAAGGTCGTGCCGTACTTCGACCTGTCCTTCCAGCACTCGGCCCCCGACGTGCTGCGCTCCATGCGCCGCTTCGGTGACACCGACCGGTTCCTGGAGCTGCTCGACACCATCCGTTCCAAGGCCCCGCAGGCCGGCGTGCGGTCCAACTTCATCGTCGGCTTCCCCGGCGAGAAGGAGTCGGACTTCGCCGAGCTGGAGCGTTTCCTCACCCACGCGCGCCTCGACGCCATCGGCGTCTTCGGCTACTCCGACGAGGACGGCACCGAGGCCGTCACGTACGACGGCAAGCTGGACGAGGAGACCATCGCCGAGCGGCTCGCCCACATGCAGCGGCTCGCCGAGGAGCTCACCTCGCAGCGCGCGGAGGAGCGGATCGGAGAGACGCTGGAGGTGCTCGTCGAGACCGTCGTCCCGCTCGACGAGGCGGAGGACGGCGAGGGCGCCTACGGGCGCGCCGCCCACCAGGCACCCGAGACCGACGGGCAGGTCGTCTTCACGGACGGCGCCGGTCTGGTCCCCGGGCGTATCGTCACGGCGAAGGTGGTCGGCACCCTGGGTGTCGACCTGGTGGCCGAGCCCCTGGGCGCGGATCTTGAGGAGGCGGCCGGATGACCGGAGTCCCGGCATCTGCGGCGGGCGGGACCGGCCGCCGGCCCGCGCCCGGCGCGAAGCTGGGAGCCGCGGCGGTCAATCAGGCCAGCCTGTGGAACATCGCCAACATCCTGACGATGATCCGGCTCGTGCTGGTGCCGGGCTTCGTCTTCCTGCTGCTCGCCGAGGGCGGGTACGACCCGGCGTGGCGGGCCTGGGCGTGGGCGGCGTTCGCCGTCGCCATGATCACGGACATCTTCGACGGGCACCTGGCCCGTACGTACAACCTGGTCACCGACTTCGGCAAGATCGCCGACCCCATCGCCGACAAGGCGATCATGGGGTCGGCGCTGATCTGCCTCTCGTGGCTGGGCGACCTGCCGTGGTGGGTGACCGGGGTGATCCTCGGCCGCGAGCTCGGCATCACGCTCCTGCGCTTCTGGGTGATCCGCTACGGAGTGATTCCGGCCAGCCGGGGCGGCAAGCTGAAGACCCTGGCGCAGGGCACGGCCGTGGGCATGTACGTGCTCGCGCTGACCGGACCGCTGGCGACCTTGCGCTTCTGGGTGATGACCGTCGCCGTCGTGCTGACCGTGGTCACCGGTTTGGACTACATCCGGCAGGCGGTCGTCCTGCGCCGCAAGGGCATCGAGGCGGAGCGGGCCGCCAGGTGACGGAGACGGCGGGGGATCCTCCGGAGGCGGCGGACGCGTCCGGAGCGGCCCACGGGGCCCGGGTGGCCGCAGAGGTGTTGCGGCTGCTCGCGGAGCGTGACCAGACGCTCGCCGTGGCCGAATCCCTGACCGGCGGCCTGGTGGCCGCCGAGATCACCGCCGTTCCCGGAGCCTCGCGGTCCTTCCGCGGCTCGGTCACGGCGTACGCCACGGAGCTCAAGCACCGGGTGCTGGGCGTGGACGCCGCGCTGCTGGCGGCCGAAGGCGCGGTGAACGCGCAGGTCGCGGCCGAGATGGCGGCCGGAGTACGGGGCGTGATGGGCGCTTCGTGGGGAATCGCGACCACCGGAGTGGCCGGCCCCGACCCGCAGGACGGGCAGCCGGTGGGCACCGTTTTCGTCGCCATGTCGGGTCCGGACGTCAGGAAAACGGCCCGGCTGAGGTTGAACGGCTCCCGTGCGGAAATTCGTAGGGAGAGTGCACGGACAGTGCTCGAACTTCTCTCAAGCCAACTCCGTGAGAATGCGCGGGGGCAGGATACGGAACAGAACGGGGGGATTTGATGTTTGCAGCCCTGAGTGAACACGACATCGCTCCCCGCACGGCCGCGGCGCGAGGCGGTACGGTGGGGCGTGAAGGATGCGGCTACACGGTCAGAGGAGGGAGCCACCGATGATTCTGCTCCGTCGCCTGCTGGGTGACGTGCTGCGTCGGCAGCGCCAGCGCCAGGGCCGTACTCTGCGCGAAGTCTCCTCGTCGGCCCGAGTTTCGCTCGGCTATCTCTCCGAGGTGGAGCGGGGGCAGAAGGAGGCATCCTCCGAGCTGCTCTCCGCGATCTGCGACGCGTTGGACGTACGGATGTCCGAGCTGATGCGCGAAGTCAGTGACGAACTGTCGCTGGCCGAGCTGGCACAGTCGGCCGCGGCAAGCGAACCGGTGAGCGTACCGGTCCGCCCGATGCTCAATTCGGTCTCCATGGCTTCGGTCACGGCCGGACCGGAGCGGGTGACCATCAAGGCGCCTGCGGAAGCGGTGAATGTCGTAGCCGCGTGAGCGAGCACGTGAGCGTGTGAGTGTGGCCGGAGCCCCGGCCGGTGCCCAAGGCACCGGCCGGGGCTCCCGGCCGTTGTGGGGCCGCGCCGTGCCGTGTGCGGGCCGTTCCGGGTGCGGGCGGCGGGCGGCGGGCGGGTGCGGGCCGTTCTGGGTGCGGGCCGGGGGCGGGTGAGGGAGGATGGTGCGGTCCGGGCTCCGGCCCCTTGGAGGTAGCCGTGCGGCCGTTGCTGACAGCCTTCGCGTTGGCGGTGGGCGTGCTGTGGTGGTGGGCCGTGCTGCGGCTGGCCCTGGCCCCGGCGGAGTCCGGGCCGGTGGAGGGTGCGGTGGCCGTCGGGGGCTGGGGACTGGGGCTGCTCCCGGTGCACTGCGTTCCCGGCCCGGTGCGGCGCAAGGCCGCCGGGGCGGCAGGCCCTACCAGGGCATCGACACTCCACCGTTCGGGCGCAGGATCTGGCCCGTCATGAAGGACGAGGCGTCCGAGGCCAGGTAGAGCACGGCCTGGGCGATGTCCTCGGGCTCGCCGGCCCGGCGCAGTGGGGACATGCGGACCATCACCGCCTCGGTCTGGTCCTGGACCTCGGTGCCGTGCCGGCCGGTCATCGGGGTGCGGATCCAGCCCGGGGCGACGGCGTTGACCCGTATGCCGTGCGGTCCGGCCTCGGTGGCGAGCGTCTTGGTCAGCTGGACCACGGCGGCCTTGGCCGCGCTGTAGCAGAGCAGGCCGGACTGGGCGGCGTCCACGGCCCCGGAGGCCATCGTGACGATCGAGCCGGGACGGCCCGCCGCGATCATGGAGCGGGCGGCTTCCTGGCAGGTGCGCAGGACCCCCTTGAAGTTGATGTCCAGGATCCGGTCGAGGTCCTCGTCGGCGGTCTCCAGGACGCTGCTGGTGTGCATGACCCCGGCGATGGCCGCGGCGATGTCGAGCGGGCCGGCGGCGGAGACCGCGGCCTTCAGGGCGGTCCGGTCGGTGACGTCGAGGGCGTGGACGGTGGCGGCGCCGCCGGCCTTGGCCACGAGGGCGGCCGTCTCGGCGAGCCCCTGTTCGTCGCGGTCCGCGCAGTGCACGTGTGCGCCCTCCCCGGCGAGCAGGACGGCGGTGGCGCGGCCGATGCCGCTCGCCGCGCCGGTGATCAGGGCGGTGCGGCCGGTGAGGTCGTACGAGGCTGTGGGCATGCCGGGACCGTACGAGCGGATCTGACGGCCCGTCAACTAGCTGGTCGGGCCGGATTGGCACCGGGGGCACCAGTAGGTGGGGCGGCCGTCCTGCGGGGCTTCGCGGACCGGGGTGCCGCAGCGCAGGCAGGGGCGGTGGGTGCGGCCGTACACGAAGAGGTCCTGGCCCCGGCGGTGGCTGCCGGTGGTGTTGCGGGGGCCGGTCCGGTCGCCGGTGTTCGCGGCCAGCAGGCGGTGGGCGGCGGCGGCGAGGCGGGGCAGCCTGGCCTGCGGGAGCGCGCCGACCGGGGTCCAGGGGGTGACCCCGGCGAGGAAGCAGAGCTCGGCCTTGTAGATGTTGCCGACCCCGGCGAGGTTGCGCTGGTCGAGCAGGGCCTCGCCGAGCGGGCGGCCGGGGGCGGCGAGGAGGTTGGCGGCGGCCCGGTCCGGATCCCAGTCCGGGCCGAGCAGGTCGGGGCCGAGGTGGCCCACGGCCCGGTCCTCGTCGGCGGTGCGGATCAGTTCCAGGACGGGCAGGCGGTAGCCGACGGCGGTGTCGTCGGCGGTGCCGAGGACCGCGCGGATCTCGTACGAGGGCCCGCCGTGCCACTTCGCGCCCGCGGGGAAGACGTGCCAGGCGCCGTCCATGCGCAGGTGGCTGTGCAGGGTGAGGCCGCCCTCGAAGCGGGCGAGGAGGTGCTTGCCGCGCGGGGTGACGTCGAGGGTGGTGCGGCCGGTGAGGTCGGCCGTGGCGAAGCGGGGGACGCGCAGGTCGCTGCGGGTGAGGGGCTAGCCGGCGAGGGCACGGTGGAGGCGGGCCGCGGCGCGGTGGACGCTGTCTCCTTCGGGCATGGGGCCATTGTCCCGCCGGGGGCGGGCGCGGATCCCGCATGCCCGCGCCCGGCACGAGCCCCTCGGCCGTTCAGTTGCGCAGCCGTAGCCCCCTCGGGGTGGCGTGGAACCCGGCTTCCTCCAGGGACCGGCCCAGCGGCGAGGTCAGGGACGGGGACGCGTTGATCCGCTCCACGGTCAGGGCCGGGAGCGTGCCCGCGCGGGCGGCCGCGGCCAGCGCCCCGACGGCCGCCTCCAGACGGGGATCGCCCGCCTCCGGCCAGGCGAGGAGGGTCTTGCCGCCGCGCTCCAGGTACAGGGTGAGCTCGCCGTCGACCAGGACCACCAGGGAGCCCGCCTTGCGGCCCGGCTTGTGCGTGGCCCCGGCCGGGGGCTCCGGCCAGGGCAGCGCCGCGCCGTACGCGTTCGCCGGATCCGCGGCCGCCAGGACCACCGCCGCCAGCGGGGGCGGGGTCCGCTCGGCGGCCCGCAGCCGGTCCACCGCGCCGTCCATCGCGAACTGGGCCGCGCCGAGCCCCTCGACCACATAGCCCCGGCGGGCCTGGCCGCTGTCCTCGAACGCCGACAGGACGCGGTAGACCGCGCTGAACCCGCCCTCCACGCCCTCCGCGGCGACCGCGCCCCGGGTCACCACCCCGTGCCGGTCCAGCAGGGTCCTGGCGAGCGCGTGGGCCCGGTGCGTCGGGTCGGGGGCCTGGGACGGCAGGAGGGACCAGCGGCCCGAGACCGTGGGCGGGCCCGTACGGGACACGGTCGCGCTGAGCGTGCCGTACCGCCCGCGCGGGACCGTGCGCCGGGCCCGGTGGGCCGTCGAACCCGCCGTGCGGCCCGAGCCGAGCAGGGCCCGCAGCGGGCCCAGGGTGTCATTGGTGAGCCGGCCCGACCAGGCCAGGTCCCACACCGCCTCCGACAGCGCGACGTCGGAGGTCTCCGGGACCGCGGCCCGCACGGACTCGGCGATCTGGCGGAAGAACAGGCCGTACCCGCCCGAGAGGCACTCCAGCACCGCCTGGTGGAGCGGTCCGAGCTCCAGGGGGTGCGGCGGGGGCAGCAGCAGCGGAGCCGCGTCCGCCAGGTACAGGGAGACCCAGCCGTCCTTGCCCGGGAGGGCTCCGGCGCCCGCCCAGACCACCTCGCCCGCCGTGGTCAGCTCGTCCAGCAGGCCGGGGGAGTAGCCGCTGACCCGGGACGGGAGGATCAGGCGCTCCAGAGCCGAGGCCGGGACCGGGGCCCCCTGGAGCTGCTCCACGGCCCGGGCCAGGCCGTCGATGCCGCGCAGGGCGCCGCCCAGGTGCTGCCACTGCGGCAGGAACGTGGCCAGCGAGGCCGGCGGGACCGGCTCCAGCTCCTGGCGCAGCGCCGCCAGCGACCGGCGGCGGAGCCTGCGCAGCACCGTCGCGTCGCACCACTCCTGGCCGATGCCCGCCGGATGGAACTCGCCCTCGACCACCCGCCCGGCCGCCGCCAGCCGGTGCAGGGCGCCCTCGGTGACCGCCGGGCCCAGTCCGAAGCGGGCGGCGACGGCGGCCGTGGTGAACGGCCCGTGGGTGCGGGCGTACCGGGCGAGCAGGTCCCCCAGCGGATCCTTGACCGGCTCGGTGAAGGCCTCCGGGACGCCGACGGGCAGCGCCGTGCCCAGGGCGTCGCGCAGCCGGCCCGCGTCCTCGATCGCCGCCCAGTGGTCCGCACCGCCGATCCGGACCCGGATGGCCCGGCGCGCCGCGGCCAGCCCGGCCGCCCAGTCGGGCGACGCCCCGCGCCCGGCGAGCTCGGTCTCGGTCAGCGGGCCCAGCAGGCGCAGCAGGTCGGCCACCGACTCGGCGTCCTTGGCGCGCCGGTCCTCGGTGAGCCACTGCAGCTCCCGCTCCAGCTCCTCCAGGACCTCCGCGTCGAGCAGTTCGCGCAGCTCCGCCTGGCCCAGCAGCTCGGCCAGCAGCCGGGAGTCCAGCGACAGCGCGGCCGCCCTGCGCTCGGCCAGGGGCGAGTCGCCCTCGTAGAGGAACTGGGCGACGTAGCCGAACAGGAGGGAACGGGCGAACGGCGAGGGCTCGGGGGTGGTGACCTCGACCAGGCGGACCCGGCGGGCCTCGATGTCGCCCATCAGCTCCGTGAGGCCGGGCACGTCGAAGACGTCCTGGAGGCATTCGCGCACGGCTTCCAGCACGATCGGGAACGAGCCGAACTCCGAGGCCACCTGGAGCAGTTGCGAGGCGCGCTGGCGCTGCTGCCACAGCGGGGTGCGCTTGCCGGGGCTGCGCCGCGGCAGCAGCAGGGCGCGGGCCGCGCACTCGCGGAACCGGGAGGCGAACAGAGCCGAGCCGCCGACCTGGTCGGTCACCAGCTGGGTGACGTCACCCCGGTCGAAGGCGACGTCGGCCGCGCCGAGCGGGGCCTGCTCGTCGTCGAACTCGAACGGCGCCGGTGCGGTGGGGTCGTGGTCCAGCAGGTCCATCGAGAGCAGGTCGGCGTCCGGCAGGCGCAGCACGATCCCGTCGTCGGCGTGCATGACCTGCGCGTCCATGCCGTACTTCTCGGCGAGCCGGGCGCCCAGCGCCAGCGCCCACGGCGCGTGCACCTGGGCGCCGAACGGGGAGTGGACGACGACCCGCCAGTCGCCGAGCTCGTCGCGGAACCGCTCGACCACGATGGTCCGGTCGTCGGGCACGTGACCGCAGGCCTCGCGCTGCTCGGCGAGGTACGCCAGCACGTTCTCCGCGGCCCACGCGTCCAGCCCGGCCGCCAGCAGCCGCAGCCGGGCGCCCTCGTCGCCCAGGCCGCTCAGCTCGCGGAGGAACGCGCCGACCGCGCGCCCCAGTTCGAGCGGGCGGCCGAGCTGGTCGCCCTTCCAGAACGGCAGCCGGCCCGGCACGCCGGGCGCCGGGGTCACCAGGACCCGGTCCCGGGTGATGTCCTCGATCCGCCACGAGGTGGTGCCGAGGGTGAACACGTCCCCCACCCGGGACTCGTAGACCATCTCCTCGTCGAGCTCCCCGACCCGGCCGCCGCCCTTCTTGGGGTCGGATCCGGCGAGGAACACACCGAAGAGGCCGCGGTCGGGGATGGTGCCGCCGGAGGTGACCGCGAGGCGCTGGGCGCCCGGCCGGCCGGTGACCGTCCCGGCCACGCGGTCCCACACCACCCGCGGTCTGAGCTCCGCGAACGCGTCCGAGGGGTAGCGGCCCGCCAGCATGTCCAGCACCGCCGTGAACGCCGATTCCGGCAGCGCGGCGAAGGGCGCCGCCCGGCGGACCAGCGCGAGCAGGTCGTCCAGCTGCCAGGTGTCCATCGCCACCATCGCGACCAGCTGCTGCGCCAGGACGTCCAGGGGGTTCGACGGGACGCGCAGGGACTCGATGGAACCGGTGCGCATCCGCTCGGTGACCACGGCCGCCTGCACCAGGTCGCCCCGGTACTTGGGGAAGACCACCCCGGTGGAGACCGCCCCCACCTGGTGCCCGGCGCGGCCCACCCGCTGGAGCCCGGAGGCCACCGAGGGCGGGGACTCCACCTGCACCACCAGGTCCACCGCGCCCATGTCGATGCCCAGCTCCAGGCTGGAGGTGGCGACCACGGCGGGCAGCCGGCCCGCCTTCAGATCCTCTTCCACGAGCGCCCGCTGCTCCTTGGACACCGAGCCGTGGTGCGCGCGGGCCATGAGCGGGGGCGCGCCGAGGGCGGCGCCGGACTGGGCCATCACCTCCGCCGGGGGAGCGCCCTCGGGGAGCCGCTCGCCCAAGGCGCGCTCGTACGCGATCTCGTTGAGCCGGTTGCACAGCCGCTCGGCCAGGCGCCGGGAGTTGGCGAACACGATCGTGGAGCGGTGCGCCTGCACCAGATCCGCGATCCGCTCCTCCACATGCGGCCAGATGGACGGCTTGTCCCCGCCCTCGCGGCCCTCGGTGGCCGGGGAGCCCCCCAACTCGCCCATGTCCTGCACCGGGACGACCACCGACAGGTCGAACTCCTTGGCCGACGGCGGCTGCACGATCTCCACCCGGCCGCGCGGCGTGAGGTACTGGGCCACCTCGTCCACCGGCCGGACCGTCGCCGACAGCCCGATCCGGCGCGCCGGGCGCGGCAGCAGCTCGTCCAGCCGCTCCAGGGACAGGGCGAGGTGGGCGCCGCGCTTGGTCCCGGCCACGGCGTGCACCTCGTCCAGGATCACGGTCTCGATCCCCGCCAGGGCGTCCCGGGCGGCCGAGGTCAGCATCAGGAACAGCGACTCGGGCGTGGTGATGAGGATGTCCGGCGGGCGGGTGGCCAGCGCCCGGCGCTCGGCGGGCGGGGTGTCGCCCGAGCGGATCCCGACCCGGATCTCCGGCTCGGGCAGGCCGAGGCGTACGGACTCCTGCCGGATCCCCGTCAGCGGACTGCGCAGGTTGCGCTCCACGTCCACGGCCAGGGCCTTCAGCGGCGACACGTACAGCACGCGGCAGCGCTTCCTCGCCTCGGCCGGGGGCGGGGAAGAGGCCAGCCGGTCCAGGGCGGCCAGGAAGGCGGCCAGCGTCTTGCCCGAACCGGTGGGCGCCACCACCAGCACGTCGGAGCCCTGCCCGATCGCCCGCCAGGCACCCTCCTGCGCGGAGGTGGGCGTACGGAAGGCCCCCGTGAACCAGGAGCGGGTCGCGGGGGAGAACGAGGCGAGCGCGGAGCCGGACATGCCCCCATCGTGCACCCCGGCACTGACAACGGGCCGGACCTGCGCGAACGCCCCTCGCCCGACGGGCGCAGAATGGGGTGATGGGGACGGACGAGGGGCGCCGGGAATGGGCCCGGCACTGGCAGTACCCGGAACTGCCCGGGCTGGACCTGCTGCGCGCCCACTACGTACGCCACACCTTCCCGCGCCACGCCCACGACGGATACGTCATCGCGGCCGTCACCGGCGGCATCGAGGAGATCGGCCTGCCGGGCGGCACCGTACGGGCCGGGCCGGGCAGCGTGGTCCTGATCAACCCCGAGGTGGCGCACACCGCGCGCGCCGGGGTTCCCGAGGGCTGGGCCTACGCCACCCTCTACCCCTCCCGCGGCCTGATCACCGAGGTCGCCGCCGAGATCGGCACGCTGCGCGGGACTCCGGGGTTCACCGCCGACATGGTCGCCGACGCGCAGGGCTCCCGGGTGATCGCCGAGGTGCACCGGGCAGCCGAGGCCGGGAACGCACTGGCCGCCGACACGCTGCTGCGGGGCGTGGTGGCGCGGATGCTCAGCCGCCACGCGGGCCCGCTGCCCGCCCGTACGGCTCGCCGCGCGGGCGCCGCCGACGCCGAACGGGCCCGGGCCGTGCTGGAGGAGCGGATGGCCGATCCGCCGTCGCTGGAGCAGCTCGCGGCCGAGCTGGGGACGAGCCCGTTCGCCCTGCTGAGGGCCTTCCGGGAGCGGTTCGGGATGCCGCCGCACACCTGGCTGACCGACGCCCGGGTCCGGCGGGCGCGCCGGCTGCTCGACGCGGGGACCCCGCCCGCGGAAGCGGCCGTCACCGTCGGCTTCAGCGACCAGCCGCACCTGAACCGGCACTTCACCCGGATCGTCGGGGTCCCGCCGGGCGCGTACCGGCGGGGGCGGGCGGCGGGCCGGGCCTGAGGGCGCGGGTCCCCGGGCGCGCGCAAGAACGTACAAGACCGCCGGTCCGGACCCCGCATAGCTTCGGGGCGTGGGAGAACAGCGGATGATCACAGAGGACGAGACGCGGGAGGACCCGGGGGGATCCGGGCGGCCGCGCGCAGCCGTCGTGCGCGACGCTCTCGGGGTGGGGGTGGCCGTCGGACTGTCCGGGTTCGCGTTCGGCGTCACCGCCGCGGGAGCCGGCGTCAGCGTCCTTCAGGCGTGCGTGCTGAGCCTGCTCGTCTTCACCGGCGCCTCGCAGTTCGCGCTGGTCGGGGCGCTGGCGGCCGGCGGCAACCCGTTCACCGCCGCCGCCGGGGCCTTCTTCCTCGGGACGCGCAACGCCTTCTACGGGCTGCGGCTGTCCCAGTTGCTCGCACTGCCGCGCGCCGTCCGGCCACTCGCCGCGCACTGGGTGATCGACGAGACCACCGCCGTCGCGCTCGCGCAGCCGGACCGCAGGTCCGCCCGGCTCGGCTTCACCGTCACCGGGCTCACCCTCTACGTCCTGTGGAACCTCACGACCCTGCTCGGCGCGCTCGGGGCGGAGGCCATCGGCGACACCGCCGCGTGGGGTCTGGACGCCGCCGGGCCCGCCGTGTTCCTCGCCCTCCTCGCGCCGATGCTCAAGACCGGCACCGAGCGGGCCGTCGCCGCCCTCGCGCTCGTCCTCGGGCTGGCCTTCCTGCCCGTGCTGCCCGCCGGGGTGCCCGTCCTGATCGCCGCGCTCGCCGCGCCCGCCGTGCTGTGGATGAAGGGACGCCGCTCATGACCGTCTGGATCGCCATCGGACTGACCGTCGTCGGCTGCTACGCCGTCAAGCTCGCCGGACTGCTCGTGCCCGCCGGGGTCCTGGAACGGCCGCTCGTGCGCCGGCTGGCCGCCCTGCTGCCCGTGGCGCTGCTCGCGGCGCTCACCGCCCAGCAGACCTTCAGCACCGGCAGCGCGCTCGTCGTCGACGCCCGGGCCGCCGGGCTCGCGGCCGCCGGGCTCGCCCTGCTGCTGCGCGCGCCCTTCCTGCTCGTGGTCGCGGCCGCCGTCGTCGTCACCGCGGGGGTACGGGCCCTCGGGGGCTGACCCCGGCCGGCAGGCGCCCGTACGCGCGCAGCGTCAGCAGGGCCTCCAGCGTGGCGATCGGCCGCCGCTCCAGCGAGCTGCCCGGCGCCCAGGCCCGGCGGCGCACCGGCCAGCCGCCGTCCGCCTGCTGCTCGGCGGCCAGGAAGTCCAGCGCCCGGGCCATCTCCCGGTCGGTGAACCAGCTCCGGGCCGGTGACTCCGGGCGGCGCGCGAAGTCGTACGCGTACAGGTGCTCGCCCGGCGCGTAGCCGGGGGGCAGCGGGTGCTGCGAGCGGCGCCACGGGTCGAGGACCACGAGGTCCTGCTCGCGCACCAGCCGCCCCAGGCGGTCCGCGGCCGCCGTGGCCCGGGCCCGGTCGGGGGCGCCGTCGAGGAAGGCCACCGCGCTCTGGACCTCGTACGGATGCGAGTGGCGCAGGTTCTCGATCCGGTCCCAGCAGAAGTCCGTGGCCCGGAAGAGCCAGGCGTGCCAGACCCGGTTGCGGTGCAGCAGGCCGACGACCGGGCCCGTGGTCAGCAGCTCGCCCGGGGGGTCGTCGTACGCCGGGTGGTACGGGGCGGCCGGGTAGCCGCGCGGGGCCGGCGAGACCACCGGGAGGGCGCCCTCGGCGGTGGAGACCCCGGTCAGGTGGCGGCAGAGCCGCTCGATGCGCTGCCCGGCGCAGCGGCCGAGGCTGTCCAGCACGCGCAGGGCGTGCGCGGTGTGCAGGGGGTGGCTGAGCGGACCGCGCAGATCCGGATCGAGGGCGTGCCCGTAGCCGCCGTCGCCGTTGAGGTAGGAGCCGAGGGCGGTGTCCACCGGGTCGGCGTCTCCTCCGAGGAAGTGGAACGCGAACCGCCGCTGCTCCAGCACGCGCGCCGTGAGCCAGATGAACTGCTCGGCGCGGGCCAGCGGGGTCGGCGCGGAAGCTTCGTCTCCAGACATGCGTGCAACGTAGGACGCGGCACGGCGCCGGGGAGGGCCGAACGCGGCCGGTGCACTCTCCCGGGGCGGGATACTGGAGGCATGCGGTTGACGATTTTCTGGGAGCGGATGGCCGAGCACTTCGGAGCGGGGTACGCCGACTCCTTCGCGCGGGACCACGTCATGGCGGAGCTGGGCGGCCGGACGGTCCACCAGGCGCTGGACGCCGGCTGGGAGGCCAAGGACGTGTGGCGCGCGGTCTGTTCGGCGGTGGACGTGCCGGCCTCGCTGCGCTGACGCCCGGCTGGGACGGGGAGCCACGCGCCGCGCGCGTGGGCACCGCTTCGTGGTGCGGGCCGCCGGTGGGACAGACTTGGCAGTGTGGCAGCCAGTGATGAGACGACACCCGATCAGCCCGCAGACGCCCACGGCGTGACGCAGCCGCCGCCGGCCGAGCCCGCCTCGCAGGCCGAGCCCGCCGGCTCCGGAATACCGCCCGTCGGCCCCACCGGGACGGCCGGGGCCGCGCCCGCCGGCGGCGCCGGGACGACCGGGTCCGGGAGCCCGCCGGCCGCCGCGCCCCCCGGCCGGGACGAGGCGCGGATGCCGCGCTGGCTGCCGCGCGCCGTGATCCTCGTACTGGCCCTCGTCGCCTGCTTCCAGCTCGGCAGCTGGGCCTTCCACCAGTTGATCGGGCTGCTCGTCAACATCCTGATCGCGTTCTTCCTCGCGCTCGCGATCGAACCCGCGGTGTCGCGGATGGCGGCCCGCGGCATGCGCCGCGGGATCGCCACCTTCCTGGTGTTCCTCGCGGTCTTCATCGCGGCCGCGGGCTTCCTCACGCTGCTCGGCTCGATGCTCGCCGGGCAGATCATCGAGATGGTGGAAGGCTTCCCGGGCTATCTCGACCGGGTGATCAACTCGATCAATCACACCTTCCACACCGACCTGTCCCGGCTGGAGATCCAGGACAGCATGCTGCGCTCCGACTGGCTGCGGAAGTACGTGCAGAACAGCGCGACCGGCGTGCTCGACGTGTCCGCCACCGTGCTCGGCGGACTGTTCAAGCTGCTGACGATCGGACTGTTCTCGTTCTACTTCGCCGCCGACGGCCCGCGGCTGCGGCGCGCCCTGTGCTCCGTACTGCCGCCCGCCAAGCAGGCCGAGGTGCTGCGCGCCTGGGAGATCGCCGTCGCCAAGACGGGCGGCTACCTCTACTCGCGCGGACTGATGGCGCTGATCTCCGGGATCGCGCACTACATCCTGCTGGTGATCCTCGGGGTGCCGTACGCGCCCGCGCTCGCCGTGTGGGTGGGGCTGGTCTCCCAGTTCATCCCCACCATCGGCACCTATCTCGCGGGCGCGCTGCCGATCCTGATCGCCTTCGCCGTCGACCCCTGGTACGCGCTGTACGTCCTCGGGTTCGTTGTCGTCTACCAGCAGTTCGAGAACTACGTCCTGCAGCCGAAGCTGACCTCGAAGACCGTGGACATCCATCCGGCGGTCGCCTTCGGATCGGTCGTCGCGGGCACCGCCCTCCTGGGCGCGGTCGGGGCGCTCATCGCGATCCCGGCCATCGCCACGCTCCAGGCCTTCCTTGGCGCGTACGTCAAGAAGTACGAGCTGACGCGGGACGCCGACGCCTCTACTTCCCGGCCTCGCCGCCGAGTACGGCTGCCAAGGCTTCGGTGACGGCGGCCTCGACGGCGTCCTTGTCCGCCCCGAGGCCGCTCAGCAGGCCCTCGCCGTGCTCCAGCTCCAGGAGCGCGAGGAGCAGGTGCTCCGTGCCCACGTAGCCGTGGCCCAGGCGCAGGGCTTCGCGGAAGGTGAGCTCCAGGGCCTTCTTGGCGGAGGCGTCGAAGGGGACGAGGTCGGGGACGTCGGCCGCCGCCGGGGGCAGGGCGGCGGTGGCCGCGGCGCGTACGGCGTCGGCCGCGACCCCCTGGGCGGTCAGGGCGAGCGCCGCGAGGCCCTCGGGCTCGGAGAGCAGGCCGAGGACGAGGTGCTCGGTGCGGATCTCGGTGTTGCCGGCGGCGCGGGCCTCGTTCTGCGCGACCACCACGACGTTGCGGGCGCGGGGGGTGAACCGGCCGAAGCCCTGGCTGGGGTCGAGGCTGGGTTCGCCCTCCTTGTCGGCCTTGGGCACGAAGCGCTTCTGGGCGGCCTGCCGGGTGACTCCCATGCTGCGGCCGATGTCGGTCCAGGAGGCGCCGGAGCGGCGGGCCTGGTCCACGAAGTGGCCGATGAGGTGGTCGGCGACGTCACCCAGGGCCTCGGCGGCGACGACGGCGCCGCTGAGCTGTTCCAGGGTGTCCGTGTGGACCTTCTTGATGGCCTCGATGAGGTCGTCGAGGCGTACCGGATTGGTCATGCGAACTGGTTCCACGGAAGGGTTCGTCATGGGCGCAACCGTAGGTTGACAGTCGGCGGACTGTCAACCCGTGGTTGTCAATCGGGAGGGGTGTGGCGTGACCGCTACGGCGAGGCCGGGACGCCGCGCAGGTCGAGCCGCATCAGGACGCGGGGGTGGCCGGCCAGTACGGAGGAGGTGTCGGCGGCGTGGGTGAAGCCGGCGCGCTCGAAGTTCTTCCGGAGCCCGGCGTACGCCATCGTCAGGTCGACCTCGGCGCCGCCGTTGTCGAGCGGGTAGGCCTCGACCGCCGGTGCGCCGTGGGCGCGGGCGAACTCGACCGCGCCGGCGATCAGGGCGTGCGAGATCCCCTGCTTGCGGTGGCCCGGGCGGACGCGGACGCACCACAGGGACCAGACCGGCAGGTCGTCGACGTGCGGGATCCTGCGGCTGTGCGCGAAGGAGGTGTCCGCGCGCGGCGCGACGGCGGCCCAGCCGACGGGCTCGTCGCCGTCGTAGGCGATCACGCCCGGCGGGGGCTCGCCGCGGCACAGCCCGGCGACGTACTCGCCGCGGGCCGGTCCGCGGAGCTCGTTGTTGAGCGCGGAGGGGATCCGGTAGCTCAGGCACCAGCAGACGTTGGCCCCGGGTGACTTCGGGCCGACCAGGGTCCGGACGTCCCCGAAGACCGACGCCGGGCGCACTTCGAGGGCCATGGCCGCCCCCTTCCCGCGGCCGTCCGACCGCATGTCCACGATGGCACGCCCGCCCCCGGCGCTGCGGCCGGCCGCCCGGGCCGGGTGGCGGCGTGGTGCGCTTGACAGGGAAATCGAACATCCATTCTGATGAGTTATCCACAGCCGTACCGGTCGTGGAGGCGCATTGTCAGTGGCAGGCATTAGCGTCAATGGCGTGAAGCGATCGACTCAAGCAAACCGGGTGGAACCCATGGCAGGCACCGACCGCGAGAAGGCTCTCGACGCCGCGCTCGCACAGATTGAACGGCAATTCGGCAAGGGTGCGGTCATGCGCCTCGGCGACAAGCCGAACGACCCCATCGAGGTCATCCCCACCGGGTCGACCGCGCTGGACATCGCCCTCGGCGTGGGCGGGCTGCCCCGCGGCCGCGTGATCGAGGTGTACGGGCCGGAGTCCTCCGGCAAGACGACCCTGACCCTGCACGCCGTGGCCAACGCGCAGAAGGCCGGCGGCACCGTCGCCTTCGTGGACGCCGAGCACGCGCTCGACCCCGAGTACGCGAAGGCCCTCGGCGTCGACACCGACAACCTCATCCTGTCGCAGCCGGACACCGGCGAGCAGGCGCTGGAGATCGTGGACATGCTGGTCCGCTCCGGTGCCCTCGACCTGATCGTCATCGACTCCGTGGCGGCCCTGGTGCCGCGCGCCGAGATCGAGGGCGAGATGGGCGACTCGCACGTGGGTCTCCAGGCCCGTCTGATGAGCCAGGCGCTCCGGAAGATCACCGGTGCGCTCAACCAGTCCAAGACCACCGCGATCTTCATCAACCAGCTCCGCGAGAAGATCGGTGTGATGTTCGGCTCGCCGGAGACCACCACCGGTGGCCGCGCGCTGAAGTTCTACGCCTCCGTGCGCCTCGACATCCGCCGCATCGAGACCCTGAAGGACGGCACCGACGCGGTCGGCAACCGCACCCGCGTCAAGGTCGTCAAGAACAAGGTCGCGCCCCCGTTCAAGCAGGCCGAGTTCGACATCCTCTACGGCCAGGGCATCAGCCGCGAGGGCGGCCTGATCGACATGGGCGTGGAGCACGGCTTCGTGCGCAAGGCCGGCGCCTGGTACACGTACGAGGGCGACCAGCTCGGCCAGGGCAAGGAGAACGCCCGCAACTTCCTGAAGGACAACCCGGATCTCGCCAACGAGATCGAGCGGAAGATCAAGGAGAAGCTGGGCGTGGGAGTCCGCAAGGACGCCGCCGCGGACGACGCCGCAGCCGCCGCGCCCGCCGAGGCCGCGGCTGTGCCCGCGCCCGCCACGAAGGCGAAGACGACGGCCAAGGCCGCCGCGGCCAAGAGCTGACCCGTGCGGGAGCAGGAAGGGGGCGGCAGGAGCAGGCGCGGTCGTGAGGACCGCCAGGAACTGCCGCCCCAGAGCCCCGAGGAGCAGGCGCGGGCGATCTGCCTGCGCCTGCTCACGGGGAGCCCGCGCACCCGGCGCCAGCTCGCGGACGCCCTGGACAAGCGGGGCATCCCCGAGGAGGTGTCGCAGCAGGTCCTCTCCCGGTACGAGGAGGTGGGCCTGATCGACGACGCCGCGTTCGCCGGGGCCTGGGTCGAGTCCCGGCACCGCGGCCGGGGCCTGGCCCGCCGCGCCCTCGCGCAGGAGCTGCGGACCAAGGGGGTGCACGCCACCCTCGTGGCCGACGCCCTGGAACTGCTGGACTCCGAGCAGGAGGAGGAGACCGCCCGCGAGCTCGTGGAGCGCAAGCTCCGCGCCACCCGGGGCCTCGAGCGCGACAAGCGGATCAGGCGCCTCGCCGGGATGCTCGCCCGCAAGGGGTACCCGGAGGGCATGGCCCTGCGGGTGGTCCGCCGTGCCCTGGAGGCGGAGGGCGAGGACGCCGACGACCTGGAGCCCCCGGGCTAGCGGGTGTCTGACGAGGGTTCGGTCACCGGCAGGCCCGCCGACTTCCAGGCCTGGAAGCCGCCCGTCAGGTCCGTCGCGCGGTGGAGGCCCAAGGCGTGCAGGGAGACCGCGGCGAGGCTGGAGGCGTAGCCCTCGTTGCAGATCACCACCACCTGGAGGTCATGGCTGTCGGCCTCGGGGGCGCGGTGGCTGCCCTGGGGGTCCAGGCGCCACTCCAGTTCGTTGCGCTCCACCACCAGCGCGCCCGGGATCAGGCCGTCGCGGTCCCGCAGCGCCTGGTAGCGGATGTCCACCAGGAGGGCTCCGGCGCGCGAGGCCTCGTACGCCTCCCGGGGGCCGACCCGGGTGAATCCCGCGCGGACCCGCTCCAGCAGCTCGTCGATGCCGGTCGGGGCGCTCACTGCCAGTCCGCCGGACGCTCGACGTGCTCCAGGCTGAGCACCGGGCCGCTACGGCTGTAGCGCCGGATCAGCGGCAGCGGCGGGTAGTACGCGTGCACCGAGACCGCGTGCCCGGCCCCGGACGCGTTGAGCACCTCGTGCACGTGGTGCTCCCCGAAGGCCCGCCCGGTACCCGCGTCCAGACTCCGGCTGCGGTCCAGTCCGGGAGCCAGCTCCAGCGACTGCCAGCCCTCCGCGGGCAGGCGTACGGCCAGCGAGTGCTCGGTCAGCCGGCCCCGTGCCGTGGCGAACGCCCCCCGCGACTCGGCGTGGTCGTGCCAGCCCGTGCCCGTCCCCGGAGGCCAGCCGATCAGCCACGCCTCACTGCCGCCCGGCCCGTCCAGCCGGATCCAGGTGCGGCCCTCGGGGTCGAGCGGCAGCGAGGAGACGATCTCGGGGTCGGCGGCGGTGCGCAGGGCGAAGGCGAGGAGTTCGGCGGCCGTGGGGCCGCCGCCCCGTACGGACTCGGGGGCGTGCGCGGGTGCGGACAGCGTGGACTGCGCGGAGGGTGCGGACATGAAGGGGACCGTTCCTGGGTTCGCGGAATGCGCGCAGGCCGGTGACGGCACGGGGCGCGCGGAGGGAAGGGCGAATCAGCAGGAAGGGCGACACACGCAGCCCGCGTAGCGGAGCAGGTCCATATGGACCCTCCGCCACAGGCGTACGTCATTGCCGGTCATGTCCGCGAGTGAACCACGAGGGCCGCGAGCCGGTCAATCGATCACCACGATCGGCGGCGTGGCGGCCGAAGGCGCCGGCACCCGGGACGCGGGCGCGCCCGCCCGGACCGCGTCCGCCGCCTCGTACAGCTCCGCCGGACGCACCCCCGCGAACGTGGCGGCCAGATGCCCGTCCGGCCGGACCAGGAGCACGGTGTGCGCGGGGGCCCCGGGATAGCCGTCCGCGACGAGCAGATCGGTACGGACGGGCAGTGCGCTGACCGCCGCCGCGAGGCGGGGCATCAGCCCGGCGCCGAGCCAGTGGCGCCGGTCCCAGACCCCGGTGCCCGGCGCGACCAGGACCACCAGCAGCCGGCCCTGCCCCAGCAGGTCGCGCAGCGGCACGGTCGACCCGTCGGGCGCCGTCACCGGTACGTTCGCCACCGGACCGCCCGGCTCCGTGGCCGTCGGGACCTCCCGTACGGCCAGCGGCGGGGCGTACGACGGAGCCGCACCCAGCGGCCCCCGCCCCAGATGGCCGTCGGTCAGCAGGGACTCGGCGGACCGGGCGGAGCCGGGCAGGTACGTGCGCAGGGCGCCCCCGGCCCGCAGCGCCGGCATCGCCTGGTCGGCGGCGCGCAGCCGTGCGGCGACCGCCGTGCGCCGCTCGCCCTCGTAACTGTCGAGCAGCGCCTCGGACGCGCCCTGGTGCCAGGCCAGGGACAGCTTCCACGCGAGGTTCTCCGCGTCCCGGAGCCCCTCCTCGACCCCCTGCGTGCCCAGCGCGCCCAGCAGGTGGGCGGCGTCCCCGGCGAGGAAGGCGCGCCCGTCGCGCCAGCGGCGCGCGAGACGGTGGTGCAGCGTGTGGACCCCGGTGTCGAGGAGGTCGTACGGGGGAGTCGTACCTCCGCACCAGGCCGCCAGGGTGTCCCGTACGAGGGTCACCAGCGTGTCGGGGGTGACGAGCTCACCGCGGGCCGGAAGCAGCCAGTCCAGCCGCCACACCCCGTCGGGCAGCGGCCGGGAGGTGACCTCCTGCGGCGGGCTGCGGTCCAGCAAGGCCTCGCCCGGCCAGGGCAGTTCGGTGCGCAGGGCGGCCACGGCGTGCCGCTCCACGGCGGTGCGGCCCGGGAAGCGGATGCCGAGCAGCTTGCGCACGGTGGAGCGGGCACCGTCGCAGCCGACGAGGTAACTCCCGCGCCACCACGTGGTCTCGGCGCCCTGCGTGTGCGCGGTGACCCCGTGGTCGTCCTGCTCCACCGAGTCCAGCCGGCTGTCACTGACCAGCTGCACGAGCGGGTGCGCGCCCGCGGCCGCGCGCAGCCCGCGCGCCAGGGCGTGCTGCGGCAGGTGCAGGGGGGCGGGGCCGTCGTCGAAGGTGATCCGCTGGGCGGGCCGGCTGCGCCGCATGGTGCGCCAGGCGGCGAAGCAGGCCCCCTCGTCGCGCAGCGTCGCACAGCCCAGCCGGTGCGCCATGGCCGCCGTGTCGGCGTGCAGGACGACGGTCCGGGCCGGACGGGGTTCGTCCTTGCCGGGTCCTTCGTCGAGCACGACAGAGGGCACGCCCTGGCCGGCCAGGGCGAGGGACAGGGACAGTCCGACGGGCCCCGCGCCGACGACGATCACCGGGTCCATGGCGCGGCTCCCGATGTCCGGTATGTGATCACAGAACGTATGCAACCCACTGGAGGTGCCTGCGTCAAGTGACGCCGGTCGCGACAACGCCGTGTGGTGCGGCGGAAAGAGTTCCGCCGCACCACACGGGCTACGCACTATGACTGACCCTGTGTCAGGCCGTAGGGGGCTTCCGGACCCGGAAGCGGGTTCGGCTCAGCCGCCCGCGCTGTTGGCGCCGGTGGCCATGTCGTTGACGTCGCTCGCGCCGACGACCGCGCCGGTGCCCTTCTTCGACCTCCGCAGCCGGGCCTCGAGCCAGGAGGCGAACGAGGTGAGGGCGAAGTTCACGACGATGTAGATCAGCGCGATCACCACGAGGGTCGCGATGGTGTTGCTGTAGTTCGCGGAGATCTGCCGGTTCATCGACAGGAGCTCGCCGAGGCCGAGCAGGGAGCCGCCGAGCGCGGTGTCCTTGAGGATCACCACGAGCTGGCTGACCAGGGCGGGGAGCATCGCCGTGACGGCCTGCGGGACCAGCACGTAGGCCATCGTCTGGCCCTTGCGCATGCCGATCGCCTTGGCCGCGTCGGTCTGACCGCGGGGCAGGGACAGCACGCCCGCCCGGACGATCTCGGCGATGACGGCGGCGTTGTAGAGGACCAGGCCGGTGACCACGGCGTAGAGCGGCCGGTGCTCCGAGGGGATGTCGGTGAACTGCACGTACAGCTGGCTGCCGAACACCATCAGGATCAGGACCGGGATGGCGCGGAAGAACTCGACGACCGCGCCGACCGGCCCCCGCACCCACGCGTGGTCGGACAGCCGGCCGATGCCCAGCAGGGCACCCAGGGGGAGCGCGATCACCATGGCGATCGCGCCGGCCTTCAGGGTCTCCAGCAGGCCGGGGATCAGGAAGGTGGTCCAGATCTGGCCGTCGGTGACGAAGGGGGTCCACTTCTCGGCGTCGAGCTGGCCCTTCTCGGCCATGAGGGACAGCGCCCACCACAGGGCGAGACCGAACAGCACGACGAAGATGCCGCTGTACAGCCAGTTGCGTGCCTTGGCCCTGGGGCCCGGGGTGTCGTACAGCACGGAGGTCATCGCTTCACCGCCACTCGCTTGGCCACCCAGCCCAGCAGCAGGCCGGTGGGCAGGGTCAGCAGGACGAAGCCGAGGGCGAAGACCCCGAAGACGGCGAAGAGCGCGTCCGCCTCGTTCTCGATCATTTCCTTCATCAGCAGGGCCGCTTCGGCCACGCCGATGGTCGCCGCCACCGTGGTGTTCTTGGTGAGGGCGATGAGTACGTTGGTGAGCGGTGCCACGACCGCCCGGAAGGCCTGGGGGAGCACGATCAGGGTGAGCACCTGGAAGAAGCTCAGCCCCAGTGCGCGGGCCGCTTCGGCCTGGCCGACGGGCACGGTGTTGATGCCCGAGCGGATCGCCTCGCACACGAAGGTTCCGGTGTAGGCCGTCAGTCCGAGGACCGCGAGCCGGAAACCCGTCTCCTTGAAGGTGTCGCCGCCCAGCTCGATGCCGAGGGTCTGGCTCAGGCCCAGCGAGCAGGCGATGATCAGCACGGTCAGCGGCGTGTTGCGCACCAGGTTGACGTATGCGGTACCGAAGCCCCGCAACAGCGGGACCGGGCTGACCCGCATCCCGGCCAGGGCGGTGCCCCAGATCAGGGACCCGGCCGCCGAGTAGAGGGTGAGCTGAACCGTCACCCAGAAGGCTCCGAGCACGTCGTACTGCCCGGAATCAAGAAAATCGAACACGATGCCCTGCGCTCTCCCCAGGATGGCCGGTGAGGTGCGGCGCCGCCCGTGACAGGCGGGCGGCGACGCCCCTCACCGATGAATCAGCTGCCTTCGGTGATCTGCGGAGCAGGCTCGTTCTTGTAGTTGGCCGGGCCGAAGTTCTTCTGCACGGCCGCCTCCCAGGCGCCGTCCGCGACCATCTTCTTCAGAGCGGCGTTGACCTTGGTCTGAAGGTCCTTGTCGCCCTTCTTCAGGCCGATGCCGTAGGGCTCGTTGCTCAGGCTCAGCCCGACCAGCTTGAACTTGCCCTTGTTCTTGTCCTGCGCCGCGTAGCCCGCCAGGATCGAGTTGTCCGTGGTCAGGGCGTCGACCTTCTTGTTCTCCAGACCGGTCAGGCAGTCGGAGTAGCCACCCTGCTCGAGCAGGTCGGCCTCGGGCGCCAGCTTGGTCTTGACGTTCTGCGCCGACGTGGAACCGGTGACCGAGCAGAGCTTCTTCTTGTTCAGCTCCTCGGCCTTGGTGATCGAGGTCTCGTCGGCGCGGACCAGCAGGTCCTGGTGCGCGAGGAAGTACGGGCCGGCGAAGTCGACCTTCTCCTTGCGCTTGTCGTTGATCGTGTAGCTCGCGACGACCAGCTTCACGTCGCCGTTGGAGATCAGGTTCTCGCGCTCGGCGCTGACCGCCTGCTTCCACTCGATCTGGTCCGGCTGGTAGCCCAGCTCCTTGGCCACGTACGTCGCGACGTCGACGTCGAAGCCCGTGTACTTGCCGTCAGGGGTCTTGAGGCCCAGGCCCGGCTGGTCGAACTTGATGCCGATGACGATCTTGTCCTTCTTGGCATCACCGGACGCATTGCCGTCGGCGGAGCCCTTGTCGCTGCCGCCGCCACAGGCGGTAGCGGTCAGGGCGAGAGCGACGGCCGCGGCCGCGGCCGCAACGGCCTTGGAGATCTTCATGGTGAACTTCCCTCGGATGAGACGTTGTTGAACGACGAGCGACGCGTACGGCCGCACACGCGCGGGCAGCGCGAACCGCCCGCCGGTGGTCCGTCACCGGATGACTACCAGACCGGAAACCTCAGTGGTGCAGGATCTTCGAGAGGAAGTCCTTCGCCCGGTCACTGCGCGGGTTGCTGAAGAACTGCTCGGGCGCGGCCTCTTCGACGATCTTTCCGTCGGCCATGAAGACGACCCGGTTCGCCGCGGAGCGGGCGAAGCCCATCTCGTGCGTGACGACCACCATGGTCATCCCCTCGCGGGCGAGCTGCTGCATGACCTCCAGCACCTCGTTGATCATCTCCGGGTCGAGCGCCGAGGTCGGCTCGTCGAACAGCATCACCTTCGGCTCCATGGCCAGCGCGCGGGCGATCGCCACACGCTGCTGCTGGCCGCCGGAGAGCTGCGCCGGGTACTTGTCGGCCTGCGAGCCGACGCCCACCCGGTCCAGCAGGGCCACCGCCTTGGCGTGGGCGGCCGCGTGGTCCGCCTTGCGGACCTTGACCTGGCCCAGCATGACGTTCTGGAGCACCGTCTTGTGCGCGAAGAGGTTGAACGACTGGAAGACCATGCCGACGTCGGCGCGCAGCCGGGCCAGTTCCCTGCCCTCGGAGGGCAGCTCCTTGCCGTCGAGCGTGATGGTGCCCGAGTCGATGGTTTCCAGCCGGTTGATGGTCCGGCACAGTGTGGACTTGCCCGATCCCGAAGGACCGATCACCACGACGACCTCACCGCGGGCAATGCTCAGATCGATGTCCTGAAGCACGTGCAGCGCGCCGAAGTGCTTGTTGACGTTGCTCAGTACGACCAGGTCGTCCGCGGCGCCGGCCGCGTCCTGCACGTCCTTGGTCACTGATACTCCGCTCATCGGCTTCTTGCTCCGTCCTCCTCGGTTGGGAGGACAGTAGTGACGAGGCGTCCACAGCGTCATCACATCTGAGGGAGAATTGAGCATAACGATCGGGCCTCGCCCCGATACGCTCCGTGCGCCCCCGCGATCTGCTCGTACCGGGTGCATAACGGAAGACGCGCCGAGCCGGAACCCCCTTGACGCGGGCGCCCGCATCGGCGTGGATGCAAGGTGGCCCTGAACAGGAACCGAAAACCGAGACAAGGAGAGGGGGACGACATGAGACTGCTGCTCGTCGAGGACGACGACCACGTCGCCGCCGCCCTGTCCGCGATCCTCGCCCGGCACGGCTTCCAGGTCACCCACGCCCGCAACGGCGAGGAGGCCCTCCAGGCCCTGCTGCCCGCCGGAGCACCCCCCTTCGGTGTGGTCCTGCTCGACCTCGGACTGCCCGACCAGGACGGCTACGAGGTGTGCGGGAAGATCCGCAAGCGCACCGCCACGCCGGTCATCATGGTGACCGCGCGGGCCGATGTGCGCTCCCGCATCCACGGCCTGAACATGGGCGCCGACGACTACGTGGTCAAGCCCTACGACACCGGCGAACTCCTGGCCCGCATCCACGCGGTCGCCCGGCGCACCGGCGCCTCCGAGGAAGCCGCCGCCACCGGCGTCGGCACGCCCGCCACGGTGCGGCTCGGCTCCGTCAGCATCGAGCTGCCCACCCGCCGGGTCAGCGTGGACGGCGCCGATGTGCCGCTCACCCGCAAGGAGTTCGACCTGCTGGCGCTGCTCGCGCAGCGGCCCGGGGTCGTCTTCCGCCGAGAACAGATCATCAGTGAGGTGTGGCGCACCAGCTGGGAGGGGACGGGCCGCACCCTGGAGGTCCACGTCGCCTCGCTGCGCTCCAAGCTCCGCATGCCCGCCCTCATCGAGACCGTCCGCGGGGTGGGCTACCGGCTCGTCGCCCCCACCACCCCCTGAGGAATCCGCCCCGTGCGCGCCAGGCTGCTCCCGCTCCTCGTCATCCTGATGGCGGGCACGCTCCTCGCGCTCGGCTTCCCGCTCGCCGTGAGCCTGGCCGCCGGACAGCAGCAGCGGGTGGTCGTCGACCGCATCGACGACAGCGCCCGCTTCGCGGCCCTCGCCCAGTTCGTGATCGACGCCGAGGGCGCCGGATCCAGCGGAGCCGACGAGCGCATCGCGACCCTCCAGCACGAACTCGCCCGCTACCAGGACCTGTACGGCATCCGCGTCGGCATCTTCTACCGCGACGACAACGCCATGGCGCGCGCCCCCGGCTGGTGGCAGCTCCCCGAGTCCGGAGAGGGCCGCCGCGCCTTCATGGAGGCACTGGCCGGGCGGCGCAGCCACGACCCCGGCCAGGTCTGGCCCTGGCAGACCCACGGCAAACTCCTCGTCGTCTCCCCGGTGGTCCTCGACGGGGACGTGGTCGCCGTCGTCGCCACCGAATCGCCCACCGATCAGATGCGCGCCCGGATCCTGCGCGGCTGGCTGCTCATCGCGGGCGGGCTCGCCGCCGCCATGCTGGTCGCCTTCGGCGCCGCCCTGCGCCTCACCAGCTGGGTCCTCAAGCCCGTGCAGACCCTGGACGCGGCAGCCCACGGCATCGCCACCGGACGGATGAACTCGCGGGTCGCGGCCGCAGGGGGGCCGCCGGAACTCCAACGCCTGGCCCGGTCGTTCAACGAGATGGCCGACAACGTCGAAGAGGTACTGGAGCAGCAGCGGGCGTTCGTCGCGGACGCTTCCCACCAGCTGCGCAACCCGCTCGCCGCGCTGCTCCTGCGGATCGAGCTGCTCGCCCTCGAACTCCCCGAGGGCAACGAGGAGATCGCTTCCGTGCGCGCCGAGGGCAAGCGCCTGACCCAGGTCCTGGACGACCTGCTGGACCTGGCGCTGGCCGAGCACGCCTCCGCCGAGATCAGCCTCACCGACATCGGCGCGCTGGCCGCGGAGCGGGTCGCCGCCTGGCGTCCGTTCGCCGAGGAGAAGGGCGTACGGCTCACGGGGACGGGCCGGTCCGCCGTCACCGGCTGGGCCGACCCGATTGCCCTGTCCAGCGCGCTCGACGCCGTCATCGACAACGCCCTGAAGTTCACTCCGTCCGGCGAGGAGGTCGAGGTGTCGGTCTCGGTGGTCGAGCGCACCGTCCGCGTGGCCGTCGCCGACCGGGGTCCCGGTCTCACCGAGGACGAGCTGATGCGCATCGGCGACCGGTTCTGGCGCAGCGGGCGGCACCAGAACGTCAAGGGCTCCGGGCTCGGCCTGTCGATCTCCAGGGCCCTGCTCGCCGCGGGCGGCGGGTCCCTCTCGTACGAGACGAACCCGCCGCACGGGCTGCGGGTGACGGTGGCGGTTCCGCGCACCGAACCGCACCTTTCCTGACCTGCGGCTCTACCAGGTCAGCGTGGTGCGGGCCGGGAGGGAGGCCGCGTACAGCTCGTCCACGGCCCGCACCTCCAGGACCGTGGCCCGCTCCTGACCGGCCCGCCCCACGGAGGGCAGGTAGAGGGCGGCGGAACAGGTTCCGCCGAGGAAACGGCGGCTGCCGTCGGGCAGTACCCGGGACACCGCGTAGTGCCGGACCGGCCCGGCCGCCCGGCGCCACGAGAGGCGGAGCCGGGCCTGGTCCCCCCGGCGGGCCGCGGCGTCCACGGTCAGTGCGGCAGGAGCCGCCGGGCGCCGGGCGGCGGCCGTGTCGCGTACCGACAGGGCCCCGAGCCGCCACGCCACGGCCCCGTCCCCGAGCCCCGTGACCCGTACGGCGAGCGCGTACGCCGTCCGCCCCGCCAGCGCCGGCAGCCCGACCCGTGTCCGGCGCCAGGCCCGCCCCGCGCCGAGGGTCTCCGCCCGCAGCCAGGTGTACGGGACCGGCTCGCCCGGAGCCGCCGGCTCGCGGGTGGCCACCCCGACCTCGACGGCGACCGGGCCGGCCTCCGTGGCGTGCACCAGCTCCAGCACCGTGGACCGGGTGAGCGGAAGGCGGGTCGCGTGCAGGCCGACGGCGGCCGGGGCGGTCAGGGGGCCGGTGACGAGCAGGCTGGAGCCGCCGCGCCAGGCGCGCGCGAAGTCCAGGGCCACGGCGGGCCGCTGCCCGGTGGTGTCCACGACCCAGCGGCGGCCCGGCAGCCGGTCCTGGAGCCCGAGGTGGTTCCACGGCGTGTCGGAGGCGACCTCGCCCCCCTCGTACCAGCGCTCCCCGTGCCCGGTGTTGAAGGAGCAGGCGAAGGGGAGCGAGGCCACCGTGGCCCGGTCGGCGACGGCCGTCGCCGGGGCCCGCCAGGTGTCTTCGGGGTCCGGGCGGGACGGATCGAGGGACGCGCCCGTCCAGAACCGGTCGTCGGCGCGGTGGAACGCGCCGGGGGAGCGGTCGGTGAGGTGGTTGCGGGTCCACTCCGGCCGGTAGAAGCCGTAGCTGACGACGTGGTCGCGCTCGCGCGGGATGATCGCGTCCCAGCGGACGGCGGAGTTCCAGCCGTGGGACTCGGTGTCCACGGCCGCCCACAGCTCGTGGCGGGAACGGCCCAGCCGGTCCGCGAGCGCCCCGGAGCCGGCCAGGGTCTGCGGGGTCCAGCGGAAGTCCACGAACATGGTGTCCGCGACCTTTCCGGCCCGGTCCTCGAAGAACTCCTGGTTGAGCTCGTTGAGCGCGCCCTGCCAGCCGACCCGCCCGGTGGTGTTCATCGCGTCGTACCAGGTGATGCGCAGCCCGTGCGGCTCGCCGGCCGCCCGCAGGGCGCGCAGGAACAGCCGCATCAGGGTGGCGAGTTCGCTGTCCCCGCCCTCGGTCTCGGCGTTGACGAACCAGCCGTCGAATCCGTACGCCGACGCCACCCGCACCAGCTGCTCGGCGATCGGGAACCGGCCGAGGGAGTCCCGCTGGACCAGGTCGCGGGTCCACCGGAGGTCGCCGCCGTAGGCCGCGGGGGGCAGGAAGACGTTGCCCAGCACCCGGACCCCGTTGCGGTGGGCCGCGTCGACCACGGGGGCGTTCGGGGCGAGCACGATGCCCTCGCCGGCGGAGCCGCCCCAGAACACCAGCTCGTCGATGTACGCCCAGTGCGTCAGCGCGTAGGAGTCGGCCGTGGCCGAGCCCTGCGAGGGGTTCAGCGCGGTGGGGCCGAACGAGACGAGGGAGGCGATCCGGGCCTGGCCGGCGCGGGCGCCGCGGTGCGCCGGCACCGGGGTGAAGCGCGGCGCGAGCGGGACGGTCGCGGTGTTGTGGGCGAGATCGGGATCGCCCTGCGGGGTCCACTGCTTGAGCGAGCGCCATACGATCCCGGGGCCGGGGGCGCCCTCGGGGAGGGAGTCGGGGTACCAGTAGGAGGCGTACGGGGCCAGGTCGGAGGGGGTGGCCGCCGCGGCCCCGACCGCCGGATCCGTGGCCGCGGGATCCGTGGCCGCCGGAGCCTGGGCGGCGGCGGCCGGCGCGGGAGCGGACCCGGCGGCCAGGGCGACGGCCCCCGCCCCGGCCGCCAGCACCGAGCGCCGGGCCGGCCCTGACGCGTCGCACCGTGGACCATCGGCCGGTATCGCCTCGCCCCGCGCCGCGGGGTGTCTGGGCGTATCGCTCTCGGACATGCCGGCTCCTCCGGATGGGCGTCAGGTCAGGTCAGGTCGGGAACGCGCAGCACCTCGGTGATGCCGCGCGCGGACAGGTGCGCCTGGTCTTCCGCGAGTTCGGCCAGCACCACCGCGGGCCGGACCCCCTGCGCGGTGAGCTCCGCCCACGCCTCGAAGAACGCGCCGCCGGGCGCGCACACCGAGCGCCGGGGGGCCGCGTCCGCCCCGCCGACGTCGACCACCAGCGCGGTGGACCGTACGGCGGGCCGGTGCGCGCGCCCCCGCCACCGTGCGGCGATCCGGGCGACGGCCGCCCCGGCGGGCTTGGTCCGGCGGTCGTTGGTGAGCAGACCGAGGCCGTACTCCAGCTCCGGGAAGTCCGCGAGCTCCCGGGAGACGTCGTGCGAGCACCACCAGGTCACCCCCCACAGGTCCGGGCAGTCCAGGGCGTTGGCCACGGTGGCCTCGGTGAACGCGGCCGCGCGCTCGGGCCCGATCAGCGGGGCCGGCGCGCCGACCTCCTGGAGCCACACCGGCCGGTGCGGGTCCAGTGCCCAGGCCTTGGACAGCTCGACCAGGTACGCGGCGTGGTGCTCGGTCGCCGTCCCCGCCGGGCCGTGGCGCTGCGCGGTGCCGTTGAACACCCAGGAGTGCACGGCGGTGGCCGCGCCCAGCCGCGCCGCCTGGGCGACGGTGAAGGGGTGCCCGTCCCGGTACCAGGCGGCGTCGTACTCGGCGTGCACGTGGAACCGCCCGGGCGCGCCCTCCTCGCAGGCGGCCAGCATCCGCTCCAGCCACCGGGCGGCCTGCTGCGGGGTGATCCGGTCGGGGTCGGGGTGGGGGTCGTCGGAGAACTGGTTGATCTCGTTGCCGACGGTCATGCCCAGGAAGTTCGGCCGGTCCGCGAGGGCGGCGGCCAGCGTGCGCAGGTAGTGCGCCTGGCCGGAGACCACCTCCTGGTCGGTGAACAGGCCGCGCCGGTGCCAGGTGCGGGTCCAGGCGGGCAGGAAGTCGAAGCTCGACAGGTGCCCCTGGAGCCCGTCCACCGCGACGTCCAGGCCGCGTTCGGCCGCCGCGTCGGCGAGCGCGACCAGCTGCTCCACGGCGCGCGGCCGGATCAGCGTCCGGTTCGGCTGGAACACCGGCCACAGCGGGAACACCCGGACGTGGTCCAGCCCGAGTGCGGCGATCGAGTCGAGGTCGGCCCTGACCTCGTCGAGGTCGAAGTCCAGCCAGTGGTGGAACCAGCCCTGGGCGGGCGTGTAGTTGGCGCCGAATCGGAGCGCGTCCTCGTGCACTGGGCGTCCCTGGAGTCCTGAGGAATTCACCGGGCGCGCCACAACCTGCCGGGACGGCGGTGGAAAGTCAACAGGGCCTCCAACTGGTGTACTTATGCGCTTCAGTCCTGTTGACACAAGGGTTCCGGCCATCAGAATCTGGGAGAACTAATGCGGTTTAGCCATGACCGGCCGCAGGGAACTGCGCGGGAATGGGACAGCGGTATTCCGGCGGTCGCCGAAGGATGAGGCAGGCATGGCCCGTAGACCCACCATCAAGGACATCGCCCGCCGGGCGGGCGTGTCGGAGAGCGCCGTCTCCTTCGCGCTCAACGGCCGGCCGGGCGTCTCCGACGCCACCCGTGCCCGGATCCGCAGCGTCGCCGAAGAGCTCGGCTGGCAGCCCAACAGCGCCGCACGGGCCCTGTCCGGCGAACGCTCCGGAGCCGTCGGGCTGGTCCTCGCGCGGCCGGCGCACACGCTCGGCGTCGAGTCCTTCTTCCTCCAGCTCGTCTCCGGCATCCAGGAGGTCCTCTCCGCCGCCCGGACCGCCCTGCTGTTCCAGGTCGTCGAGGACATCGACGCGGAGTGCGCCGTCTACCGCCGCTGGTGGGCCGAGCGGCGGGTCGACGGCGTCCTCGTCGTCGACCCGCGCATCCACGATCCGCGCCCCGCGCTGCTCGGGGAGCTGGCCCTGCCCGCGGTCATGGTGGGCGAGGGCGACCTCTCCCGGGCCGCGGACCCGTCCCGGGCCGCGGACCCGTCCCGCCCCGAGGCCCTCTCCCGCGCCGAAACCGTCGTCTCCTCGGTCCGCGCCGACGACGCCGGCGCGATGACCCGGATCCTCGACCACCTCCACGGCCTCGGCCACCGCCGGATCGTCCACGTCGCCGGGCTGCCCGGCCTCGCCCACACGGCCCGCCGGATCGAGGCGCTGCGCACCGAGGCCGCGCGGCGCGGGCTCGGCCCCGACCGGGTGCGCTCCGTGGTCACCGACTACTCCGACGCCGAGGGCGCGGCGGCCACCCGCCGGCTCCTCGCCGAGCCCGAGCCGCCCACCGCACTCGTCTACGACAACGACGTGATGGCCGTCGCCGGGATCGCGGTCGCCGCCGAGCTCGGCATCCCCGTGCCCGGCCGGCTCTCCATGGTGGCCTGGGACGACTCCGCGCTGTGCCGGGTCACCCACCCCCGGCTCACCGCCCTCGTACGGGACACCGCCGGCTTCGGCCGGCTCGCCGCGGAAGAGCTCCTCGCCGTCCTCGCGGGACGGCCCCCCGCGGTGCGCACGAGCGAGCAGCCGCGGCTGGAGCCCCGCGAGAGTACGGCGCCGCCGGCGGCGCATACTGAATCCTGACCCCTTGCCTGGAGCCGCCACCGTGACCACTCCCACCGCCCCCTTCCCCACCCCGCGAGCCGGCGCCCCGGCCGCGGGCCTGACGGTGGCGATCGACATCGGCGGGACGAAGATCGCCGGGGCGCTCGTGCACCCCGACGGCACCATGACGGCCACGACCCGCCGCCCCACCCCGCGCGGCGGGGACGCGGACGCCGTGATGGCGGCGGTCACCGAGGTCGTCGCCGACCTGTCCGGCTCCCCGCTGTGGCCCTCCGCGGTCCGCTGCGGGATCGGCAGCGCGGGCCCGGTGGACTCCTCCCGGGGGACGGTCAGCCCGGTCAACATCGGGGCGTGGCGGGAGTTCCCCGTCCAGGCCCGGATCACGGCGGAGCTCGCGGCGCGCGGCGCCGACGTCCCGGCCGTGCTGGCCGGCGACGGCGTGGCGATGACCGCGGCGGAACACTGGCTGGGAGCGGCCCGGGGCCACGCGAACGCCCTGTGCATGGTGGTCTCCACCGGCGTCGGCGGCGGCCTCATCCTGAACAACCAGCTCCACCCCGGCCCCACCGGCAACGCGGGACACATCGGCCACATCAGCGTGGCCTTCGACGGCGAACCCTGCGTCTGCGGCAGCCGCGGCTGCGTCGAGTCGATCGCCTCCGGCACCGCCATCGCCGGCTGGGCCCGGGCCCAGGGCTGGACCCCGGCCGAGCCCGGGGGCGACGCCACGGCCGCCGGCGTGGCCGCCGCCGCCGAGGCCGGCGACCCGGTCGCGCGCGCCGCCTTCGACCGTGCGGGCCGGGCCCTGGCAGCGGCCATCGCGGCCACCGCGACCCTCGTCGAGACGGACATCGCGGTCATCGGCGGGGGCGTCGCGGCCTCCGGCGAGACCCTCTTCGCCCCGATCCGCAGCCACCTCGCCGACTACGCCACGCTGTCCTTCGTACAGGGCCTGACGGTGGTCCCGGCGAGCCTGGGCACGCACGCGGGCCTGATCGGCGCGGCCGCCGCGGCGACCATGCTGCTGCCCCAGGCCGGGACCCCGAGCGCTACGGCTTGACCGAGCGGTAGTAGCGCCGGGCGCCCTCGTGCAGGTTCAGCGGATCGGTGTAGATCGCGGTCCGAAGGTCCACCAGCTGCGCCGCGTGCACCTCGCGCCCGATGTCGTCGCGGCTGTTGAGCACCGTCCGGGTGAACTGCTCGGTCAGCCGGGGGTCCGTGTCCTCCGTGGTCACCAGCAGGTTCGGCACGGCCAGGGTGGCCACCGCGCTGGTGTTGCGGGCCCTCGCGTACGCGTCCTGCGGCATCACCGCCGCCCGGTAGTAGCGCGCCGGGCTTCCGCTCCCCTGCAGCCGCTCCACCAGGTCGCCGAGCTGCACGAGCCTGATGTCGAACCGCTCCGACAGCTCGCGCACGGCGTTCGTCGGCAGCCCGCCCGACCAGAAGAAGGCGTCGATCCGCCCGGCCTCCAGCTCGGCGGGCATGGTGTCGATGCCGATGGACACCGGGGTGATGTCGCGCACCGGGTCCAGCCCGGCCGCCGTCAGCAGCCGCTCCGCGATGAGCCGCACCCCGGATCCCGGCTGGCCTATGGCCACCCGCTTGCCCTTCAGGTCCTGGGCCGACTGCACCGGGGAGCCGGCCGGCACCACCAGCTGCACGTAGTCGTCGTAGAGCCGGGCGACCCCGCGCAGCGAGTCCGCCCCGGGCTTGCCGTCCTGCCGGTACTTGGCCACCGCGTCCGCCGTCGCCACCGTGAAATCCGCCTCCCCGGCGGCCACCCGCTGGAGGTTCTGCTGCGAGCCCTCGCTGGTCTGCAGCCGCACCTTCACCCCCGGCATGTCCTGCCGGAGGCGCTGCTCCAGCAGTTCTCCGTAGCGGTGGTAGACCCCGGTCCTGACACCCGTGCTGAAGGCCAGCTCCCCCTTGAGCTCCGGCTCCCCGAAGGGCTTCAGCCACCAGACCAGGACGCCGAGCAGGGCGAGTACGGCCACCAGGGCCCGCAGGGCGTGGCGCCTGCTGATCCGGGGCGGTACGTGAGGCATGGCCGAGATCCTGCCACCCGCCCGCCGTCCTGTCACGGCACGGGCGGGCGCCCCGGGCGGCCGGAGGCCCTCCGGGCACCGCCTACCCTTGTTCCATGACCAGCAGCAGCGACCGGAGCACGGCAGTGGACGTCAAGGGAACATACGAGGTGCGCACCTACGGGTGCCAGATGAACGTGCACGACTCCGAGCGGCTGTCCGGTCTGCTGGAGGGCGCGGGCTACGTCCGCGCCGCCGAGGGCTCCGACGGCGACGCCGACGTCGTGGTCTTCAACACCTGCGCGGTCCGCGAGAACGCCGACAACAAGCTGTACGGCAACCTCGGACGGCTCGCCCCGATGAAGACCAAGCGGCCCGGCATGCAGATCGCCGTCGGCGGCTGCCTCGCGCAGAAGGACCGCGACACGATCGTCAAGCGGGCCCCCTGGGTCGACGTCGTCTTCGGCACGCACAACATCGGCAAGCTCCCCGTGCTGCTGGAGCGCGCCCGCGTCCAGGAGGAGGCGCAGGTCGAGATCGCCGAGTCGCTGGAGGCGTTCCCCTCGACGCTGCCGACCCGCCGCGAGTCCGCGTACGCCGCCTGGGTCTCGATCTCCGTCGGCTGCAACAACACCTGCACCTTCTGCATCGTCCCGGCGCTGCGCGGCAAGGAGGAGGACCGCCGTCCCGGCGACATCCTCGCCGAGGTGGAGGCCCTGGTCGCCGAGGGCGTCTCCGAGATCACCCTGCTCGGCCAGAACGTCAACGCGTACGGCTCCGACCTGGGCGACCGCGAGGCCTTCAGCAAGCTGCTGCGCGCCTGCGGCCAGATCGAGGGCCTGGAGCGGGTCCGCTTCACCTCCCCGCACCCGCGCGACTTCACGGACGACGTGATCGCGGCGATGGCCGAGACCCCGAACGTGATGCCGCAGCTGCACATGCCGCTGCAGTCCGGCTCGGACCCGATCCTGAAGGCGATGCGCCGGTCGTACCGGCAGGAGCGTTTCCTCGGGATCATCGAGAAGGTCCGCGCCGCGATCCCGCACGCGGCGATCTCCACCGACATCATCGTGGGCTTCCCCGGTGAGACGGAGGAGGACTTCCAGCAGACGATGCACACGGTGCGCGAGGCCCGCTTCGCGAGCGCCTTCACCTTCCAGTACTCCAAGCGGCCCGGCACCCCCGCCGCCGACATGGACGGGCAGATCCCCAAGGAGGTCGTGCAGGACCGCTACATGCGCCTGGTCGCCCTCCAGGAGGAGATCTCCTGGGAGGAGAACAAGAAGCAGGTCGGCCGCACGCTGGAGGTCATGGTCGCGGAGGGCGAGGGCCGCAAGGACGGCGCCACCCACCGCCTCTCCGGCCGCGCCCCCGACAACCGCCTCGTCCACTTCACGAAGCCGGACGGGGAGGTCCGGCCGGGCGACGTGGTCACCGTGGACATCACCTACGCCGCCCCGCACCACCTGCTCGCCGAGGGCCCGACCCCGGCCGTGCGCCGCACCCGCTCCGGCGACGCCTGGGAGAAGCGCAACGCCGCCCCGGCCCAGCCCGCCGGGGTCATGCTCGGGATTCCGACCCTGGGCGTCCCGGCCCCGCTGCCCGCCGCCACCTCGGGCTGCGCGATCGACTGACCAACGGCCGCGGACGGCGGCTAGGCTGCGGATCATGCTCGTAGCCGCTGCCGTCTGTCCCGCCCCGCCGCTGCTCGTGCCGGAGGTCGCCTCGGGGGCCGCCGCCGAACTCGGCGACGCCCGCACCGCCTGCTCCGACGCGCTCGCGGTGCTCGCCGCCTCCCGGCCCGACCTGCTCGTCGTGGTCGGAGCCGCCGCCGAGGGCGGCGCGTACGACCAGGGCACCCCCGGGAGCTTCGCCGGGTTCGGCGTGGACCTGACCGTCACCCTCGGCCCCGACCTGGGCGAACCGCCGAGCGGCCATGCCACCGGGGGAACGCTTCCGGCGTCCCTCGCGGTGGCCGGCTGGCTGCTGGGCCGGGCCCGCTGGGCGGCCGCCCCGGTCGCCGGCGTGGCCGTCGCCGCGCACCTCCCGCCGAGCGGCTGCGGCCTCCTCGGCGCGGACCTGGGCGGTTCCGCCGAACGCGTGGCCATGCTGGTCCTCGGTGACGGCAGCGCCTGCCGGACCCTGAAGGCCCCGGGCTACCTCGACGAGCGGGCCGCCGCATTCGACGCGGCCGCCGCCCGGGTGCTGGGCGCCGCCGACGTGGCCGCGCTCGCCGCCCTCGACGCGGAGCTCGCGGCCGAGCTGCAGGCCGCCGGACGGGCTCCCTGGCAGGTCCTGGCGGGCGCCGCGGAGGGCGCGGGGCTCGACGGCCGGCTGCTGTACGAGGACGCGCCGTACGGGGTCGGGTACTTCGTCGCCACCTGGTCCTAGCCGCCGCACCGGCGCCCCTCGCGCGCATCGCCCGGGTACCGCGCACCGCCCGGGAACGACGGAGGGGCGCGGGACCGGCATCAGCCGGTCCCGCGCCCCTTTCCGGTACCGCGTCAGGAAGCGGGCGGCGGCGTCGGCCCGCCGCCGGCGTCCTTGTGCGCGATCTTGCCCAGGGCGTCCTTCGCCTTGCCCGTACCGGTCGTGATCCGGTCGCTGTACTTGCCGTGGGTCTTGGAGTCCACGGCCTTGGCCACCTTGTCCAGACCCTCGGTGATCCGGCCCTCGTTCTTCTGGGCGAGATCGCCGACCTTGTCCTTCGCCGGCGCGAGCTTGGCCTTCAGATTGTCCAGCAGGCCCATGGGTCACCTTCCATTGGCGGTCGCTACGTACGGGCGCCCTCGCCGGCCTCGTTGTCCACGGCCACCTCGGCCGACTGCTGCTTCGGGATCTCCACGGCTTCCGCCGCCGGAGCCTCCGCAACCGCCGGCTCGGCCTCGGCCTCGTCGGCCGTACCGGACTCCGCCGTCACGACCTCGGCAGCGACCTCCTCGGTCGCGACCTCGTCCTTACGACGAAAAAACCGATCAAAAACGCCCATGTCTACTCCCATAACGTTACTCGTGTGAGTGAAGTTCCGCCCCGGCCGGACCGGCCTGCCGGACGTCCGCCGCAGGGCGCACTCCAGCCGGAACCTCGCCAGGGCAACGACCCCGTTCCCACCCCGTCACCTCACCCGATCGGGTACATGACGGCGTCTTGACCGGGGGCTGAGAGACTGGGGCGGTGAGGAATGCAGCCCCCGCCCCGCGGGTCATCGCCGTCGTCGGACCCACCGCGGCCGGAAAGTCCGATCTGGGCGTCGCCCTGGCCCGCCATTTCGACGGCGAAGTCGTCAACGCCGACTCCATGCAGCTCTACCGGGGGATGGACATCGGCACCGCCAAGCTGACGCAGGCGGAACGCGGCGGAGTCCCGCACCACCTCCTCGACATCTGGGACGTCACCGAGACCGCCAACGTCGCCGACTACCAGCGCCTGGCCCGCATCGAGATCGACAAGCTCCTCGCCGAAGGCCGTACACCCGTCCTCGTCGGCGGATCCGGCCTCTACGTGCGCGGCGCGCTGGACGCCATGGAGTTCCCCGGCACCGACCCCGAGGTCCGCGCCCGGCTGGAGGGGGAGCTCGCCCTGCGCGGCCCCGGCGCCCTGCACGCCCGCCTCGCCGCGTCCGACCCTGCCGCGGCCCACGCGATCCTGCCCAGCAACGGCCGCAGGATCGTCCGCGCGCTGGAGGTCATCGAGATCACCGGCCGCCCCTTCACCGCCAACCTGCCCGGCCACGAATCCGTCTACGACACCGTCCAGATCGGCGTGGACGTGGCCCGGCCCGAGCTCGACGAGCGGATCGCGCTGCGCGTGGACCGGATGTGGGAGGACGGGCTGGTGGACGAGGTCCGCGCCCTCGAGGCCCGGGGACTGCGCGACGGAATCACCGCCTCCAGGGCGCTCGGCTACCAGCAGGTGCTCGCCGCGCTCGCCGGGGAGTGCACCGAGGACGAGGCCAGGGCCGAGACCGTGCGCGCCACCAAGCGGTTCGCCCGGCGGCAGGATTCGTGGTTCCGCCGCGACCCGCGGGTGCACTGGCTCAGCGGGGCCGCCACCGACCGGGGGGAACTCGCCGGGATCGCGCAGTCGTTGGTCGAACGAGCGGTTACAGCCTGATCACGTGATGGCATCGGGACGCCCCGGGCGCCCGTCGGGGGGTCGGCGACGTGCCATCATCAAACTCCTGGCGGTGCGGTCACCGGCAGTGCATGGCGGCGTACTGGGTCCGAGTGGGGAGGGCGCGTGGCGATGGAGGCCGGCCCTCGTGACACCGGGCAGGGCAACACCCGGCGGGAAGCGGACCCGAATCTTCTCGACCGGTCGGACGACGACGCAACCGGAAGCGGAGCCGGAAACGGAAACGGAACCGGCGCGGGGTCCGAAGCCGCAGTGCTGGGGCTGCCCGCCGACCCGGCCCGGCTGACGCCCGACGGCCCCGACGCACCGGACACCGCCGCCATCGAGGCGGGCGGGCCCGAGTTCGAGGTCGAACTGCGTCCGCAGCGCCGCCTGCGCCTGTGGCAGATCGCCCCCATCGTGATGCTCGCCGCCGCCGGATCGCTGATGTTCGCCTTCCCGCTCGCCTTCGAGTTCGGCGACGGCGGAGCCGTGGTCGCGATGCTCGGCTTCCTCATCAGCTGCTGCGCCGGCGGCTGGGGCATGATGGCCGCGCGCCGCGTCGGCTATACCTGGCCCGGGCTCCCGGCCCGGGGCAGCGGCCGCCGGCCCGACTGGCGCGTGGCCGCGCTGTACGCCGTGGCCGCGCTGGCCCTCGTAGCCCTCGCCGTGTACCGGGTGGCGCGGCTCCGCTGAACGCCCGCGACCAGCGGATCGGTACCATGAGCGGGTGACGCACAAGAGCCTCTCCTTCCTCAAGGGCCACGGCACCGAGAACGACTTCGTGATCATTCCGGACCCGGACAACGCCATCGGGCTGTCCGCGTCCGCCGTGGCGCGGCTGTGCGACCGACGCGCCGGCATCGGCGGCGACGGCGTCCTGCACGTGGTCCGATCCGCCGCCCACCCCGACGCCGCGCACCTGGCCGGCGAGGCGGAGTGGTTCATGGACTACCGCAACAGCGACGGCTCGATCGCCGAGATGTGCGGCAACGGCGTCCGCGTCTTCGCCCGCTACCTCCAGCACGCCGGCCACGCCGAGCCCGGCGACCTCGCGATCGCCACCCGGGGCGGCGTCAAGCACGTCCACCTCGACAAGAGCGGCGACGTCACCGTCGCGATGGGCCGCGCGGCCCTGCCCGAGGGAGAGGTCACCGTCTCCGTCGGCGAGCGCAGCTGGCCCGCGCGCAACGTCAACATGGGCAACCCGCACGCGGTGGCCTTCGTCGACAGCCTCGACGACGCGGGAACCCTGCACACCGCCCCGCCGTTCAGCCCCGCGTCCGCCTACCCCACCGGCGTCAACGTCGAGTTCGTCGTCGACCGCGGCCCCCGCCACGTCGCCATGCGCGTGCACGAGCGCGGCTCCGGCGAGACCCGCTCCTGCGGCACCGGCGCCTGCGCCGTCGCCGTGGCCGCCATCCGCCGCGACGGCGTCGATCCGGCCGCCACCGGCGACCCGGTCACGTACACCGTCGACCTCCCCGGCGGGACCCTGCTCATCACCGAGCACCCCGACGGGCGGATCGACATGACCGGACCGGCCGTCATCGTGGCCGAGGGCGCGTTCGAGGCGGCCTGGCTCACCGAAACGGCCTTCGCCTGAAGGTTCCCTCTAATGGGTGATCCATTTCACGCTGAGCGAGAGGTGGACTGCGCCACGTGGTGGGGTCGGTAACATCAGGCACCGGCCCTGAGGGCTCACCCCATGCCCACCACCGCCGGTCGAAGCCGCCGGAGGTGCCCATGAGTGCAGAGGCCACGAACCCCGAAGCACACCCCGAAGCGCGCCCTGAGCTCCGCAGACGCGGCCGGACCAGGCTCGATCTGCGTCGGCTCGGACGCGCGGCCCTGCTCGGGCCGACGTCCCGCGACCGGCTCCCGGACGCCATCGGCCACGTCGCGGAGGCGCACCGCGCCCACCATCCGGACGCCGATCTGTCCGTTCTGCGGCGTGCCTACCTCCTCGCGGAGACCTCGCACCGCGGCCAGATGCGCAAAAGCGGTGAGCCGTACATCACACACCCGCTCGCCGTCACCCTGATCCTGGCCGAACTCGGCGCCGAGACCACCACGTTGACGGCCTCCCTCCTCCACGACACCGTCGAGGACACCGACGTGACCCTCGATCAGGTCGGCGAGGAGTTCGGCGACGAGGTCCGCTTCATCGTCGACGGCGTCACCAAGGTGGAGAAGATCGACTACGGCGCCGCCGCCGAGCCCGAGACCTTCCGCAAGATGCTCGTCGCCACCGGCAACGACGTCCGCGTGATGTCCATCAAACTCGCCGACCGGCTGCACAACATGCGCACCCTCGGCGTGATGCGCCCCGAGAAACAGGCCCGCATCGCCAAGGTCACCCGCGACGTCCTCATCCCCCTCGCCGAACGGCTCGGCGTCCAGGCCCTCAAGACCGAGCTGGAAGACCTCGTCTTCGCGATCCTGCACCCCGAGGAGTACGAGCGCACCCGCGCGCTCATCGCGGCCCACGCGGGGGAGCGCGACCCGCTGCCCGCCATCGCCGACTCCGTACGGACGGTCCTGCGCGAGGCGGGCATCACCGCCGAAGTGCAGGTCCGGCCGCGGCACTTCGTCTCCGTCCACCGGATCGCCCTCAAGCGCGGCGAGCTGCGCGGCTCCGACTTCGGGCGCATCCTCGTCCTCGTCGGCGAGAACGCCGACTGCTACGCGGTACTGGGGGAGCTGCACACCTGCTTCACCCCGGTCGTCTCGGAGTTCAAGGACTTCATCGCCACCCCGAAGTTCAACCTCTACCAGTCGCTGCACACCGCGGTCGCCACCCCCGAGGGGTACGTGGCCGAGGTGATCGTGCGGACCCGCCAGATGCACAGGGTGGCGGAGGCGGGCGTGGTCGCGCTCGGCAATCCGTACGCCACCGCGACTACCGCGACCACCGCACCCACCACGGCTGCCGCGCCCACGGCCCCCACCACGTCCACCACGGCCGCCGCCGGTGCCGGCGTATCCGAGGCCGCCGCGGACCCGTACGAGGAGCGGGTGGACCCCACGCGGCCCGGCTGGCTGTCCCGGCTGCTCGACTGGCAGCAGTCCGCGCCCGACCCCGACACCTTCTGGAGCGTCCTGCGCGCCGAACTGGCCCAGGACCGGGAGATCACCGTCTTCCGGGCCGACGGCGGGACGCTGGGCCTGCCCGCCGGAGCCAGCTGTATCGACGCCGCCTACGCCCAGCACGGCGAGGCGGCACACGGCTGTATCGGCGCCCGCGTCAACGGGCGCCTCACCTCCCTGTCCTCCCCCCTCTCCGACGGCGACACCGTGCAGCTGCTGCTCGCCCAGGACGCCTCCTCGGGCCCCTCCGCCGAATGGCTGGACCACGCCCGGACCCCGGCCGCCCGGATCGCCATCAGCAGCTGGCTCGAAGCCCATCCCGACCGCGCGATGGCCACGACCACGGCCGCCCGGGCGCCGCTGTCGGTGGTCGGGGCCCGCGGCGGCGGGGCCAACGCGGTCGCCGACCTGCCGGACGCCCCCGTACGCCTCGCCGGCTGCTGCACCCCGGTGCCGCCGGACGCGGTCGCCGGGTTCGTGGTCCGGGGCGGGGCCGTCACCGTGCACCGCATCCACTGCGCCGCGGTCGCCCAGATGCGGGCCGTGGGGCGCACCTCCGTCGCCGTGCACTGGAGGGCCACGGCCGACTGCCGCGTCACCCTGCTCGCCGAATCGTTCGGCCGCCCCCACCTGCTGGCCGACCTGACCGAGGCCATCGCCCGCGAGGGGGTCGAGGTCGTCTCCGCGACCGTGGAGCCCCCCGTGGAACAGCGGGTCCGGCACAGCTACACCCTTCAGCTGCCCGACGCGGCCGGTCTGCCCGCGCTGATGCGGGCGATGCGGAACGTACCCGGCGTGTACGACGTCAGCCGCGCCTAGGGCCTGTCGTCAAACTCCCGTCTGCCCCGCGACGCCTGGCACGCGCTCTCGCCGCACCGGGCGAAAGCAAAGTACGTCCAGTACGCGTGCTTCCGCCCGGCGCACCGAGAGCACGCACAAGACGCCGCAGGGCCGCCCTCCGGGCGACGACGGGAGTTTGACGACAGGCCCTAGGTATGAAACTGCCGGACGTTGGTTACACATGGGTCTCCGAGTAGACGGAGGTCTGCCGTGCCCCCTTCACCTCAACAGCAGCAGGACCGTCAGGCCCAGCACCGCCTTGCGGTCCTGCGACACGCCGAAGAAGTCACGGGGAACGTCGCGCTGACCTGCCGGTACTACGGCATCAGCCGCACTTGCTTCTATAAGTGGCAGCGCCGTTACCAGGACGAAGGCCTCGACGGCCTGCGGGACCGGTCCAGCAAGCCGCACCACTGTCCTCACGCCACCGAGGCCGACGTCGTGAACAAGATCGTCTACCTGCGGCGGCACTACTACTTCGGTCCGATGAAGATCAAGATGTACCTCAAGCGGTACCACGACATCGACATCGCCTGTTCAGCCGTCTACCGCATCCTCAAGAAGCTCGGGCTGAACCGGCTGCCGGCCTCCCAGCGCTACAAACGCCACGACAAGCGCTACACCCGCTACGAGAAGCAGTTGCCCGGCAACCGCGTCCAGATCGACGTCAAATTCATCGAGCCGATCGGCCTCCCTGCGCAGGCTCCTGCGGCAGCGCCGGTGACCGGGCCCCTTCCGAAACGGCGGCGCCGGGCGAAGTACTACCAGTTCACCGCCATCGACGACTGCACCAGGCTGCGGGTGCTGCGGATCTACCCGCGGTGCGACCAGAAGACCGCCGTCCAGTTCCTCGACTACGTCCTCGGGCGCCTGCCGTTCCGCATCGAGGTCATCCAGACCGACAACGGCGCGGAGTTCCAGTCAGCCTTCCACTGGAACGTTCTCGACAAGGGCATCGCCCACACCTACATCAAACCCGCATCACCGCACCTCAACGGCAAAGTCGAACGCTCCCATCGCATCGACGCCGAGGAGTTCTACCGCATGCTCGACGGCCTCGTCATCGACGACACAGGCGTCTTCAACGACAAGCTGCGAGAGTGGGAGGACTACTACAACTACCACCGCCCCCACGGCGCCCTCGGCGGCCAGACACCCTACGAACGCCTCAAGCAGAAGACCGAGGCCCCGGTGTAATCAAGCACCAGCAGTCGCACACCTAGCACCCGTCCCCGCGGCGGGCCCCGACCGGAGGGACGGCCACCGCCCGGCCCGGCCCCCGGCCCCCGGCCCCCGGGCCGGGCCGGTGCTAGCCCGCGTCCGCGCCGGAAGGCCCCGTTCGAGTGGCTCCGTCGCGCGCCGTACCCGGCCTTGTGGCGGACGCTGGTATGCGGTGGTGGATGCAGCTCACCTCCCCGCGCCTGCGCGCCGCCCTGCTCGCCGCGGCGTCCCTCACCCTCGTCGCCGCCGTACTGCCCCCGCCGCAGCCGCTGGGCATCGGCGACCGGCTGTTCCCGGAGCTCGGGAACCCCGGGTACGACGTGCTCTCGTACGACCTCTCCTTCACGTACAAGGACAACCGCACCCCCCTCGACGCCGTCACCGTCATCGACGCCCGCGCCCTGCAGCCGCTGGAGCGGATCAACCTGGACTTCACCCACGGGAAGGTGGCCTCCGCCGAGGTCAACGGCGAACCGGCCCGGTTCGAGAGCGTCGGGGAGGACCTCGTCCTGACACCCGCCCGCCCGGTCACCGCGCACGTGCCGCTGCACATCACCGTCCGGCACACCAGCGACCCGCGCGGACGCGCGGACGGCGGCTGGGTGCCCACCGAGGACGGCCTGGCCATGGCCAACCAGGCCGATGCCGCCCACCGCGTCTTCCCCTGCAACGACCACCCCGCCGACAAGGCGTTCTTCACCTTCCGGGTCACCGCCCCCGAGGACCTCACGGTCGTCACCAACGGGGTGCCCGTCGCGGCGGCACTGCGGACGGGTTCCTCGAAGACCTGGACGTACCGGACCCGGCACCCGATGGCCACCGAACTGGCCCAGGTCTCGGTCGGGCGCTCCGCGGTCGTCCACGGAACCGGACCGCACGGGCTGCCGCTGCGCGACGTCGTGCCCGCCGAGGACCGGCTGAAACTCGACCCCTGGCTGCGGAAGACCGCCGGTCACATCGCCTGGATGGAGGAGCGCGTCGGCCGCTACCCCTTCGAGAACTACGGGGTCCTGATCGCGCGCGCCAACACCGGCTTCGAACTGGAGACGCAGACCCTCTCGCTCTTCGAGCACAGCCTGTTCTCGGGCGACGGCTACCCCGAGTGGTACGTGGAGTCCGTCATGGTCCACGAGCTCGCCCACCAGTGGTTCGGCGACAGCGTCGCCCCGCGCACCTGGTCCGACCTGTGGCTCAACGAGGGACACGCCACCTGGTACGAGGCCCTGTACGCGGACGGCCTCGGCAAGTACTCCCTGGAGCGGCGCATGCGCGAGGCGTACCAGCGCTCCGACCAGTGGCGGGCGGCCGGCGGCCCGCCGGCCGCACCCAAGGCGGCGGCGCCGGGCGAGAAGATCGGCTTGTTCCGGCCGGTGGTCTACGACGGGGCCGCGCTGATCCTCTACGCGCTGCGCCAGGAGATCGGCACCCAGGCCTTCGACCGCCTCGAACGCCGCTGGGTGGCCGAGCACCAGGACGGGGTCGCGGGTACGGAGGACTTCGTGCGCCTGGCCTCGCAGGTGGCGGGACGGGACCTGGCGGCCTTCCTGGAGCCGTGGCTGTACGGGAAGACGACCCCCGCGATGCCCGGCCATCCGGAATGGAGCGGGAAAAGCGTGTGACCGGCCGGGAGCGGGCATGTCACCATCGACAGGGCCGTTCGGGAATCCCAGGGCGGTGTGACACGTTGGACGTGTCAGCTATCCGAATCGACGTAAGGATCCAATGACCTCCTCTTCTTCCCCTTCCCAGGACGCGCGGGACGCACAGGACACGCAGGACGTGCGCGAATCGCAGAGCTTCACCGAGAGCCTTCGGGCCGATGCCCTGATGGAAGAGGACGTCGCCTGGAGCCACGAGATCGACGGAGACCGGGACGGCGAGCAGTTCGAACGCTCCGAGCGCGCGGCCCTGCGCCGCGTGGCCGGCCTCTCCACCGAGCTCGAAGACGTCACCGAGGTCGAGTACCGACAGCTCCGCCTGGAGCGGGTCGTCCTCGTGGGCGTCTGGACCTCCGGCACGGTGATCGACGCGGAGAACTCCCTCGCGGAGCTCGCCGCCCTCGCCGAGACGGCAGGTGCCCTCGTACTCGACGGTGTCATCCAGCGCCGCGACAAGCCGGACCCGGCCACCTTCATCGGCTCCGGCAAGGCGCGGGAGCTGCGCGACATCGTCATGGAGAGCGGCGCCGACACCGTCGTCTGCGACGGCGAGCTCAGCCCCGGCCAGCTCATCGCCCTCGAAGACGTCGTCAAGGTGAAGGTGGTCGACCGGACCGCCCTCATCCTGGACATCTTCGCCCAGCACGCCAAGTCCCGAGAGGGCAAGGCACAGGTCGCACTCGCGCAGATGCAATACATGCTTCCGCGCCTGCGCGGCTGGGGTGCCTCGCTGTCCCGGCAGATGGGTGGCGGCGGCGGTGGCGGCATGGCCACCCGAGGCCCCGGTGAGACCAAGATCGAAACGGACCGGCGACGGATCCGCGAGAAGATGGCGAAGATGCGCCGGGAGATCGCGGACATGAAGACCGGCCGCGACATCAAGCGGCAGGAACGACGCCGCAACAAGGTCCCCTCGGTCGCCATCGCCGGCTACACCAACGCCGGCAAGTCCTCGCTCCTCAACCGCCTCACCGGCGCGGGCGTACTGGTGGAGAACGCACTGTTCGCCACCCTCGACCCGACCGTGCGCCGGGCCGAGACGCCGAGCGGCCGGATCTACACCCTGGCCGACACCGTCGGCTTCGTCCGGCACCTGCCCCACCACCTCGTCGAGGCGTTCCGCTCCACGATGGAGGAGGTCGGCGACTCCGACCTCATCCTGCACATCGTGGACGGCTCGCACCCGGCGCCGGAGGAGCAGCTGGCGGCGGTCCGCGAGGTCATCCGCGAGGTCGGCGCGGTGAACGTGCCCGAGATCGTGGTGATCAACAAGGCGGACGCGGCGGACCCGCTCGTCCTCCAGCGGCTGCTGCGCATCGAACGGCACTCCATCGCCGTCTCGGCGCGCACGGGCCTGGGCATCGAGGAACTCCTCGCGCTCATCGACTCCGAGCTGCCGCGGCCCGAGGTCGAGGTGGAGGCCCTGGTGCCGTATACCCGAGGCTCGCTCGTGGCCAAGGCGCACGCCGAGGGCGAGGTGCTCTCCGAGGAGCACACCCCCGAGGGCACGCTGATCAAGGTGCGGGTCCACCAGGAGCTGGCGGCGGACCTGGCTCCGTACGCGCTCGCCAAGCGGTGACGGACGCCCGCCTGTGACCGTACGTGCATGAACGTAAGCGCATGAACGTACGCGACTGAACGTACGCGCCTGAACGACCGGGGCCCCCTGCGATGGATGCAGGGGGCCCCGGTCGTTTCACGTGCCGTGGACTACTTGAACTTGCCGCTCACCGCGTCGAAGATGCCCTTCGCCTCCGGACCCAGCCGGGGTCCGGCCAGCCAGCCCGCCTTGGCCGGGCCGATCGAGGTGTTCGACACCAGCGCCGGCTTGCCGTCCGCGCCCGCCGCGACCCAGCCGCCGCCGGAGGAACCGCCCGTCATGGTGCAGCCGATGCGGTACATCACCGGGTCGTTCGCGGTCAGCGACAGCCGGCCCGGCTTGTCCGCGCACTGGTAGGCCTTCTGACCGTCGAACGGAGCGGCCGCCGGGTAGCCGGTGGCCGTGATGCCCGCGACCTTGGGCACCGCGGGGGCGGCGAACTCCACCGGGAGCGCCGAACCGACCGTCTCCTCCAGGGACTTGCCGCTGCCCTTCTCCGGGGTCACGTGCAGCACCGCGAAGTCGTACGGGGCACCCGCGCCACCGCTCGGGCCGCCGGTCGCGATCCACTGGTCGGAGGTCTGCGCCCAGTCGCTCCACCACACGCCGTACGGGGCCACCTGCTCGCGGGGCGCGCCCTTGAGCTGCGCCGCGGGCTTGCCCGCGTTGTTGTACGACGGGACGAAGGCGATGTTGCGGTACCAGCCGCCGGACTTGCCCGCGTGCACGCAGTGGCCCGCCGTCCACACCAGGTTGGACTTGCCGGGGTGGGCCGGGTCCTTGACCACGGTCGCCGAGCAGACCATCGAGCCCTCGGGGCCGTCGAAGAAGACCTTGCCGGCCTCCGGGACGCTCTGGTGGTAGGGAGCGTTCGCCGCCTTGGCCGTCACCGGAGCCGGAGTCGGGTCCGTGACGCCCTGGTCCTTGCCCGCGTCCGGGTCCACGGCCGGCTGCTTCGGCTGCTCCGCGTCACGCATCCGGTCCGGGTCCCACAGGTCCTCGATGATCGGGTTGATGTAGTCGCCCGCCTCGCGGAGCCAGTCCTCCTTCTTCCAGTTCTTCCACGCACCCCCCTTCCACTTCTCCAGGTCGATGCCGTGCTCTTTGAGCTTGTCCTTGAGCTGGTCCGGGATCTTGATCCCGTCCGCGCCCGGAAGGCTCGCCGCCACGGTCGGCTTGGCGTCGCCGCCGGCCTCCCCGTCGCCGGGCCCGCAGGCGGCGGTCAGCGCGAGCGCGGCCGCGCACAGGATCGCGGTGACCGGTCGGTTCGGTCGCATGTCGTTCGTCCCCCTGGGTGGATTCGAGGCGTGGAGTGCAGCCCCCCACTATGCCGCCGAGGTGGGGGACGGCACAGCCCGGGGCCGCGGTTCCCGCGCGCTCTTCGCCCGGCGGGCAAGGATCTTGGCCCCACCCGTGATCCGCCGCCGTCAGCGTCGTTGGTACGTACGGGGGATGGGCGGGCAGCGCTCGTGTTCGAGGCGCAATCCGGAAGAGCACTTCGTGCGGGAGGACCGACACTCGTGGCTTTGACCGAGCCGGCGGCGGCCGCGGCCGCCGCACAGATGACACCGCCACAGGCGCCACCACCCGCCCCGCCGCCGCAGCCGGCCGCGCCGCCGCCGCCCGCCGCGCCCCAGGTGCCCGTGCAGGGAAGCCGGTTGCCGGGGCCGAGCGGACCGCTCCTCGCGGACGGCATCCTGCGCAGGCAGGCGCAGCGGGAGTCCGCCGCCCGGACGTACGCGCGCTCGCTGCCCATCGTCCCCGTGCGGGCCCGCGGGCTGACCGTCGAGGGCGCCGACGGCCGCCGCTACCTCGACTGCCTCTCCGGAGCCGGGACCCTCGCACTCGGGCACAACCACCCCGTCGTCCTCCAGGCGATCCGCGGAGTCCTGGACTCCGGGGCCCCGTTGCACGTGCTGGACCTCGCCACCCCGGTCAAGGACGCCTTCACCACCGAGCTGTTCGCGAACCTGCCGCCCGGGCTGGCCGCCGACGCGCGTGTCCAGTTCTGCGGACCGGCCGGCACGGACGCCGTGGAGGCCGCCCTCAAACTGGTCCGCACCGCGACCGGCCGCTCCGGGCTGCTCGCCTTCACCGGGGCCTACCACGGGATGACCGCCGGAGCCCTGGACGCCTCGGGCGGCGCCCAGGACGTACGGGTGACGCGGCTGCCGTACCCGCAGGACCACCACTGCCCCTTCGGGGTCGGTGGCGCCGAGGGAGCCGAACTCGGCGCCCGCTGGACGGAGAACCTGCTCGACGATCCCAAGGGCGGGGTGCCCGCGCCCGCCGGGATGATCCTTGAACCAGTGCAGGGCGAGGGCGGGGTCATCCCGGCCCCGGACGCGTGGCTGCGCCGGATGCGGGAGATCACCGCGGCCCGGGGGATCCCGCTGATCGCGGACGAGGTGCAGACGGGCGTCGGCCGGACCGGAGCGTTCTGGGGAGTCGACCACGCCGGAGTGGTGCCCGACGTGATGGTGCTGTCCAAGGCGATCGGGGGCAGCCTGCCGCTCGCGGTGATCGTGTACCGGTCGGGCCTGGACGTGTGGAACCCCGGCGCCCACGCGGGCACGTTCCGAGGCAACCAGCTCGCCATGGCCGCCGGGACCGCCACGCTCGCCTTCGTACGCGAGAACCGGCTCGCCGAGCGCGCCGCCGCCCTGGGCGAGCGGATGCTGACCGCCCTGCGCGGCCTGGCCGCCGCCCAACCGTGCATCGGGGACGTACGGGGCCGGGGCCTGATGATCGGCGTCGAACTCGTCGACCCCGACACCGGAACCGCCGCGCCCGCCCTGGCCGCAGCCGTCCGCCAGGAGTGCCTGGACCGGGGCCTGATCGTCGAACTCGGCGGCCGCCACAACACCGTCGTCCGCCTGCTTCCCCCACTGACCCTGACCGACGAGCAGGCCGCGGCGGTCCTCGACCGCCTGGCCGACGCCATCCCGTCCGCCGCCCACCGGACCCCCTGACCGCACCCCGAGGACCCCCATGCCCGATCCCCACCCCCAGACCCCACCCCCCACCCAACCCTCACCCACCCCAACCGCCCCCCAGCCCCACACCCCGATCCCGCCCACGCCCCCGGCTTCGCCAATGGCACAGGCCCTGGCATCACCCATGGGCCCGACGCCGGCCCCGGCTCCACCCACGGCCCCGGCGCCGGCCCCGGTGCACGGTCACGGCGCACCCGACGGCCCGAGCGAGGCCCACGCCGCCTACGCCCAGGCTTCGACCCAGGCCGCCCCCCAACCCCACTCCGACAGCCCGGCCCCGGCCCGGGCGCACGCCCAGGGCCCGGCTTCGGCGCACGACCGTGCTCCGGGACAGCCGCAGGCGTCGGCCCAGCCTTCGGCACGCGCCCACGACCCGGCACAGGCTCCTGCACCGGCGCGGGGTGAGGCCCCATCCAACAGCCCGGCCGAGGCTCACGCCGTCCACGCCGAGCCTTGGACGCAGGCCGCCCCCCAAGCCGAAACCGGCAGCCCACCCCAGGCCCCAACCGACGGCCAGTCCCCGGCTCCGGCACGGGGCCAAGCCATGACCCCAGCCCAGACCCACGCCCAGGCTCCGGCCCAGCGGCCAGCACCCGACCCGGCGCAGGCCCAGGTTTCAGACCACGCCCAGCCTCCGGCGCACGGCCAGGCCCCGGCGCACGGCCAGGCCCCGGCCCAAGGCCACGACCCGGCCCCGGCCCAGACCCACGCCCCGGCTCCGGCCCAGACCCCTGCTCCGGCCCAGACCCAGGCCCCGGCTCCGGCCCACGCCCCGGCTCCGGACCCCCGTCACACCCAGGCTCCGACGCACGGCCAGGTTTCGCCGGAGGCCCACAGCTCGGCCCCGGCTTCGGCCGAGCCGCAGGCTGCGCCCGACGCGGCGCCCAGGCCCCAGCCCCCGACGGCGCCCGCGCCGCAGGCTTCCGTCGGAGCGGCGGCGACCGTGCCACGGCAGAAGGACGGCACGCCCAGACCCCGGACCGGGTGGGCGGTACCCGCCGGAGCGGAGCCGACCGGTCGGCCCGATCTGCTGGACCACCCGGACCCGGCCGTCGCGGCCGAAGCCGCGGCGGTGGAGAACCTGCTGCGCTGCTGGGTCCGCGAAGCCGCGATCCGTCGGCCCGACGGCCCCGCCGGATCCCCGCTGCGCATCCCGCTCCCCGCATCCGGCACGGCCCTGCTCGTCCCCGTCCGGTACTGGTCCGCCACCGGCTGGCACCGCTTCGGCCCCGCCCGGCTGGCCGGCGCCCCGGCCACCGTCCGCGCCCTGGACGCCGTCACCCTGGCCGCGCTCATCGCCCGCGAGGGCGCGAGCCCGGGCACAGCCCCGGGCCCCGGCGCGGCCGAGAGCACGGGAACGGGCCGCGGCAGCGCAGACCTCGTCGGCCGGGTTGCCGATTCGGTCCGCCGTACCGCCGAGTTCATCGCCGACCGGCGCGAACGCCCGGCCGCCCCCGCCCCCATCGGCATGGACCGGTTCCTGACCGCTGAACAGTCCCTCCTCCTCGGTCACCCCCTCCAGCCGGACCCGAAGAGCCGCGAAGGACTCTCCGAAGCCGAAGTACGTCGCTACTCACCCGAACTGCACGGCTCCTTCCCCCTGCACTGGTTCGCCGTCGAACCCTCCGCCCTCGCCACCGAATCCGCCTGGACCGAGCGCGGCCGCCCCGTCTCCGCGGCCCAGCTCCTCGCCCGGCTCGCACCCGGCCTCCCGCTCCCCGACGGAGCCGCCCCCCTTCCCCTGCACCCCTGGCAGGCCCGCGACCTGCTCCAGCGCCCCGCCGTCGCCGCCCTCCGCGACTCCGGACTCCTGCACGACCTGGGCCCCTACGGAACCCCTTGGTACCCGACCTCCTCCGTCCGCACCGTGCACCGGCCCGGTTCACCCGCGATGCTCAAGCTCTCCCTGGGCCTGCGCATCACCAACTCCCGCCGCGAGAACCTCCGCAAGGAGCTCCACCGCGGCGTCGAGGTGCACCGGCTGCTCCGCACCGGCCTCGCCGAGCAATGGCAGGCGGCCCACCCCGGCTTCGACATCGTCCGAGACCCCGCCTGGGTCTCCGTCGACTCCCTGGACGGCACCCCCGTCCCCGGACTCGACGCCCTGCTGCGTCACAACCCCTTCCGCTCGGGCGACGACGCCGTCTGCGTCGCCGCGCTGACCTCACCCCGCCCATGGCCCGGCCGGACCACCATGAGTTCCCGGCTCGCCGAGATCGTCTCCGCTCTCGCCGCCACCACCGGACACACCACCTCCGCCGTCGCCGCCGAGTGGTTCCTGCGCTACCTGGAGCACGTGGTCCTGCCGGTCCTCGCCTTCGACGCGCTCGCCGGCATCGCCCTCGAATCGCACCAGCAGAACACCCTGGTCCTCCTCGACCCGGCCGGCTGGCCGGTCGGCGGCCGCTACCGCGACAACCAGGGCTACTACTTCCGCGAGTCCCACCGCGCGGAACTGGAGCACCGGCTCCCCGGAATCGGCAGCCTCAGCGACACCTTCGTCTCCGACGACGTCACCGACGAACGCTTCGCCTACTACCTCGGCATCAACAACGTGCTCGGCCTGATCGGTGCCTTCGGATCCCAGCGGCTCGCCGACGAGCGCGTGCTCCTCGCCGCCTTCCGCCGCTTCCTCGGCAAGACCGCGGGCCTCGGCCCGCTCCCCGCGAAGCTGCTCGACTCGCCCACCCTGCGCTGCAAGGCGAACCTGCTCACCCGCCTCGGCGGCCTCGACGAACTCGTCGGACCCGTCGACACCCAGTCCGTCTACGTCACGATCACCAACCCCCTCCACGATTGACGCGTCGGAACCGACGCGGGGAAGAACCCCATGCCCACCACAGACGTCCCCGCCGCTTCCGCCGGCTCCACCACCCATGCCACCGGCACTGCCCGCACCACCGGCACCCACCAGGCCACCGGTACGTCACGCGCCCCCGACGACACGATGGAACTGCGGCTCCCCGCCGGGCTGTTGCCCCTGCTCGCCGAAGCCGACCTCCTCGACTCCCCGGCCAGCTGGGGCAGCACCAACACCCCCGTCGGAGAGTTCCGCCTCGAACCCGTACGCCCGGCCCGCGACCTGGAGCTCCTCACCGGCTGGATGAACGACCCCGAGGTGGCCGACTACTGGGAACTGGCCGGACCCGCCGAGGTCACCGCCGCCCACCTGCGGGCCCAACTCGACGGGGACGGCCGCAGCATCCCCTGCCTGGGTCTGCTCGAGGGCACACCGATGAGCTACTGGGAGATCTACCGGGCCGACCTCGACCCGCTGTCCCACCACTACCCGGCGCGCCCCCACGACACGGGTATCCACCTGCTCATCGGAGACGGCACGAACCGAGGCCGCGGTCTGGGCACCGCCCTGCTGCGCGCCGTCGCCGACCTGGTGCTCGCCAACCGCCCTCGCTGCACACGCGTCATCGCGGAACCGGACATCCGCAACACCCCCTCCGTATCGGCCTTCCTGAGCTCTGGCTTCCGCTGCTACACCGAAATCGACCTACCCGAGAAGCGAGCCGCCCTGATGATCCGGGAGCGGGCGCTGCGCAATCTCCTCTGAGTGCCGCCCCACGCGTCCCGACGGTCATCGCCGCTTCGCACCTCTCCCTTCGATAACTCTGCGTCACGAAGCAAGGTTCCCGATCTCCGAGGAGTCCCGTGCCGAATTTCCCCGCAGCCCCCGACTCCGCAGAATCCCCGCTGCCTCCGTCGCCTCAACATCCCTGTACACCGCCCGAGTTGACTGCGTCGACCTGGGACTCGGCCGCCCGCCGCCTGCTCGCCAAGATGCTCGCCGAGTTCGCCTACGAGGAGATCATCAGCCCCATCCCCGCCCTGGCCGCCTCCGGCGACGCGTGGAGCCTCGCCCTGGACGACGGCAGCATCCTCGGCTTCCGGGCCCGCCGCCGCTCATACGGAAGCTGGCACGTCGACCCCGACACGATCACTCTCACCCCGCCGCACCCCGCCACACAGCCGCCGACCGCCTTCGGAGACCCGTACGCCTTCCTCGTCCGCTCCCGCTCGCTCCTCGGTCTCGACGGAGCCACCCTCGGGCACCTCGTCCGTGAGCTCAGCGCCACCCTCGCCGCCGACGCCCGGATCGACCACACCGCGCTCACCGCCGACGTCCTCGCCGACCTCGACTACGCCCACCTCGAAGGCCACCAGACGGGGCACCCCTGGCTCGTACTCAACAAGGGCCGGATCGGCCTCTCCTCCGCCGACGCCGCGGCCTGGGCGCCGGAGGCCCGTACCCGGCAGCGGCTGCCCTGGCTCGCCGCCCACACCTCGCTCGCCGCCTACCGCGGAACGGCCGGCCTGGAGGATCCCGCCCGGCTCTACTCCGCCGAGCTCGATCCCGCCACCCGCGCCGGCTTCGACCAGGCCCTGCGCGACCGCGGCCTCGACCCGGTCCACTACCTCTACCTGCCGGTCCACCCCTGGCAGTGGGACGAGGTCGTCCTGCCGCTCTTCGCCCCCGCCCTCGCCTCCGGCACCCTCGTACCCCTCCCCGCCGACCCCGACGTGCGGCTGCCCCAGCAGTCGATCCGTACCTTCCTCAACCTCACCCGCCCCGACCGGCACAGCGTCAAGCTCCCGCTCTCCGTCTTCAACACCATGGTCTGGCGCGGCCTGCCCAGCGACCTCACCCTCGCCGCCCCCGCCGTCACCGCGTGGATCCACTCCCTCCGCGACGCCGACCCTTTCCTCCGCGAGGAATGCGGGGTCATCCTGCTGGGCGAGGTCGCCTCCGTCACCGTCCGCCACCCCGTCTACGACGCGCTCCCCGAGGTCCCCTACCAGTACAAGGAGCTCCTCGGCGCGATCTGGCGAGAGCCCCTGACCGGACGCCTCGCACCCGGCGAGCGAGCCCGCACCCTCGCCTCCCTCCTGCACACCGACCCCCGCGGCCGGTCCTTCACCGCCGAGCTCGTCGCCCGCTCCGGGCTCGCCCCCACCGTCTGGCTGCAGCGCCTCTTCGCCGCCTTGCTGCCCCCGCTCCTCCACTTCCTCTACCGCTACGGCACCGTCTTCTCCCCGCACGGCGAGAACGCCGTCGTGATCTTCGACGAGCACGACGTCCCGGTCCGGCTCGCCGTCAAGGACTTCGTGGACGACGTCAACATCACGGCCGAACCGCTGCCCGAGCTGGACACCCTGCCCGACGAGGTCCGGGCGGTGCTGCTCACCGAGCCCGCCGACTTCCTGCCCCAGTTCATCCACTCCGGGCTCTTCGTCGGCGTCTTCCGCTACCTCTCGGCCCTGTGCGAGGACCGCCTCGGCGTCCCGGAGAGCGACTTCTGGTCGCTCGTACGGGCGGAGATCCTCCGCCACCAGGCCCGGTTCCCCGAGCTGAAGGAGCGCTACGAGCTCTTCGACCTGCTCGGCGAGCGCATCGGACGGCTCTGCTTGAACCGGAACCGGCTCTATGAGGACGGCTACCGCGACCGCCCCACCCGCCCGCACGCCGTGCAGCACGGCACTGTCCCCAACCCCTTGTACCGGCCATGAATCCTCGCCGGTGCGGTCGCTGTCGGTGGCGCCCCGTAGGGTTGGCAGTGCTATGACGAAGCCCTCCCTCCCCGACCTGCTGCACGCCGCCGTCTCCGCCGTCGGCGGCACGGAGCGCCCCGGCCAGGTGGCGATGGCCGAAGCCGTCGCCGAAGCGATCGACGACAACTCCCACCGGCTCATCCAGGCCGGCACCGGCACCGGCAAGTCCCTCGGCTACCTGGTGCCGGCCCTCGCCCACGGCGAGCGCGTCGTCGTGGCCACGGCGACGCTCGCGCTCCAGCGGCAGCTCGTGGAGCGCGACCTGCCCCGGACGGTGGAGGCGCTGCATCCGCAGCTGCGCCGCCGCCCGCAGTTCGCCATGCTCAAGGGCCGTTCCAACTACCTGTGCCTGCACCGGCTGCACGAGGGTGCCCCGCAGGACGAGGAGGAGGGCCTCTTCGACCAGTTCGAGGCGGCCGCCCCCACCAGCAAGCTGGGCCAGGACCTGCTGCGCCTGCGCGACTGGGCGGACGAGACGGAGACCGGCGACCGCGACGACCTCACGCCGGGCGTCTCGGACAAGGCCTGGTCGCAGATCTCGGTGTCCTCCCGCGAGTGCCTGGGCGCGACGAAGTGCGCGTACGGGGCCGAGTGCTTCGCCGAGGCGGCCCGCGAGCGGGCCAAGCTCGCGGACGTGGTCGTCACCAACCACGCCCTCCTCGCCATCGACGCCATCGAGGGCGCGCCGGTGCTGCCTCAGCACGAGGTGCTGATCGTGGACGAGGCCCACGAGCTGGTCTCCCGGGTGACCGGGGTCGCCACCGGCGAGCTCACGCCCGGGCAGGTCAACCGGGCGGTGAAGCGCGCGGCCAAGCTGGTCGACGAGAAGACGGCCGACTCCCTGCAGACCGCCTCGGAGTCCTTCGAACGGGTCATGGAGCTGGCGCTCCCCGGCCGGCTGGAGGAGATCCCCGAGGATCTGGGCTACGCGCTGATGGCGCTGCGGGACGCCGCGCGCAACGTGATCTCGGCGATCGGCTCGACCCGCGACAAGTCCGTCCACGACGAGGACGCCGTCCGCAAGCAGGCCCTCGCCGCGGTGGAGAGCGTCCACGGGGTGGCGGAGCGGATCACCAACGGGTCCGAATACGACGTCGTATGGTACGAGCGCCACGACCGCTTCGGCGCCACCCTGAGGGTCGCCCCGCTGTCGGTGTCGGGTCTGTTGCGCGAGAAGCTCTTCGAGGACCGCTCCGTCGTCCTGACCTCGGCCACCCTCAAGCTCGGCGGCGACTTCAACGGAGTCGCGGCCTCCATGGGGCTGGCCCCCGAGGGCGTCGAGGGGGACGACACGCCGGCCTGGAAGGGCCTGGACGTCGGCTCGCCGTTCGACTATCCGAAGCAGGGCATCCTCTACGTCGCCAAGCACCTGGCCACGCCGGGCCGCGAGGGCACCCGCGGCGACATGATGGACGAGCTCGCCGAGCTGATCGAGGCGGCCGGCGGCCGCACCCTCGGACTCTTCTCCTCCATGCGCGGCGCCAAGGCGGCCGCCGAGGAGCTGCGCGGCCGGCTCGACAACCCGATCCTGCTCCAGGGCGAGGAGACGCTCGGCGAGCTGATCAAGGCGTTCGCCGCTGACCCGAAGACCTGTCTGTTCGGGACCCTTTCGCTGTGGCAGGGCGTGGACGTGCCCGGCCCCAGCTGCCAGCTCGTGGTGATGGACAGGATTCCGTTTCCGCGTCCCGACGACCCGCTGATGAGTGCCCGGCAGAAGTCGGTCGAGGAGCACGGCGGCAACGGGTTCATGGCGGTGGCGGCCACGCATGCGGCGCTGCTGATGGCCCAGGGCGCGGGGCGTCTCGTACGGGCCACGGGCGACCGGGGTGTCGTCGCGGTCCTGGATCCGCGGCTGGCCACGGCCCGGTACGGGAGCTTCCTGCGGGCCACGCTGCCGGACTTCTGGTACACCACGGACCGGAACCAGGTGCGCCGTTCCCTGGCCGCCATCGACGCCTCCGCGCAGGCCGACGGGAAGTAGTACCCGAGAACGAAGCAGTACCCGAGAACGAAGCAGTTCCCTGGAACTCTGCAGCTCCAGGGAACAAGGGAGAACTGGTTCTCCGGAAACAAGGGCAACCCCCGGGACCGGCGCAGTGGATCCCGGGGGCTGGACGGAGGCGGCGGGGTCAGACCCGACGCAGTACGGCGACGACCTTGCCGAGGATGGTCGCCTCGTCGCCGGGGATCGGCTGGTAGGCGGAGTTGTGCGGGAGGAGCCAGACATGGCCGTCCTCGCGCTTGAAGCGCTTCACGGTGGCTTCGCCGTCCAGCATGGCGGCGACGATGTCGCCGTTCTCCGCGACGGGCTGGCGGCGGACCGTGACCCAGTCGCCGTCGCAGATGGCCGCCTCGATCATCGAGTCGCCGACGACCTTGAGGACGAAGAGCTCGCCGTCGCCCACGAGCTGGCGGGGGAGCGGGAACACGTCCTCGACCGACTCCTCGGCGAGGATCGGGCCGCCGGCCGCGATCCGGCCGACCAGGGGAACGTAGGAGGCGGCGGGCTTGCCGGTGGTGTCGGTGGGCTGAGAGCTGGGCTGGTCGGAGCCGCGTACCTCGTAGGCCCGCGGGCGGTGCGGGTCGCGGCGCAGGAAGCCCTTGCGCTCCAGGGCCATCAGCTGGTGGGCGACGGAGGACGTGCTGGACAGGCCGACCGCCTGGCCGATCTCCCGCATCGACGGCGGGTAACCCCGCCGCTGCACGGAGTCGCGAATGACCTCGATGACCCTCCGCTGCCGGTCCGTGAGCCCGGAGCTGTCGGCGCGGATGCCTGGAGGTCGACCTGGCAGCGAGCGTGCGGGGCGTACGGGCTCCGCCTCCGGGTTCAGGTTTGCGTCGTTCATGGCATGCACCGGCTCAAGTCGGCTCTGGGAGCGGTTCTGGGCAGTGATGGCGGCACTGTCTGCGGTGGTGGTCACGTCGGCCCCTCTCGAAATGTTCTCCCTAGCTGGACAACGGTAGTTGCTTTCGAAAGGTTGCGCCAAACACACGTTCGAGTGAAAAATCGCAGATCGTCCCTCGCGGGTAAATCGAGCGGTGTATGGGCGAACGGTTCGCCGAACGCGGGTTCGGCTCGGCATCCGCTGCTTACGGTACCCTTCCCGGTCGGGTCGGGACCCTTCGGGTCCGGGCCCAGTGTGGCACCGGAAGGCCCCGTATCCGGCTATCGGACGACGCGACACGCTGAGCCGGGTAATTCCGCCACAACCCAAGATCTAGTGGTTGGATGGGCGCAGCCGCCCAGAAGTTGTGGTCCTCGGGTCCTCCGGGGCTCCTGGGATCGCATATGCTGGTGGCTGCTTCGCGAACCCCCGGCAGAGTCGGCCTCTGCCGTTCAGGGGTCTCGTGAGGTGGTTCAGTCGTGCCAAGAGGGAGGGTGAGGGAACCATGCACTGCCCCTTCTGCAGGCACCCCGACAGCCGCGTCGTCGACAGCCGCACCACGGACGACGGCACGTCGATCCGCCGGCGCCGTCAGTGCCCCGACTGCTCCCGTCGTTTCACGACGGTGGAGACGGCCTCGCTGATGGTGATCAAGCGCAGCGGGGTGACCGAACCCTTCAGCCGTACCAAGGTCATCTCCGGCGTGCGCAAGGCGTGCCAGGGGCGGCCGGTCACCGAGGACGCCCTCGCCAAGCTCGGCCAGCGGGTCGAGGAGGCGGTGCGCGCCACCGGGAGCGCCGAGCTGACCACCCACGACGTGGGCCTGGCCATACTCGGCCCGTTGCAGGAGCTCGACCTGGTCGCGTACCTGCGCTTCGCATCCGTGTACAAAGCGTTCGACACCCTTGAAGACTTCGAGACCGCCATCGTGGAACTGCGCGAGCGGCGGCCTCACCCCGAAGAGTGCGAGCACGGTGGGACCGTTCCGGTTCCCGTGCCCGCCTCCGCCGCCGACTGACCGGACGGCCCTCCCCGCGGCGCTCGCGCGTCGCGGTGTGGCCGGTGAGTCGCGCGAAGAGACGTAGATACAGAGACACAGCACCGTGCCGCGGAATAACGCTGGCACTTTAGGGCGTTTTTGCCCGCATATGGGAGGCCTGGCATGACAGAGACGGCGAGCAGCTCGGCACGAGGTTCCCGCGCCAAGGGGACCAAGGCAGCCAAGGGCGGCCTGCGGATCGAGCGCATCCACACCACCCCCGGCGTGCACCCGTACGACGAGGTGAGCTGGGAGCGCCGTGACGTCGTCATGACCAACTGGCGCGACGGCTCGGTCAACTTCGAGCAGCGTGGCGTCGAGTTCCCCGGCTTCTGGTCGGTGAACGCGGTGAACATCGTCACCAGCAAGTACTTCCGCGGTGCGGTCGGCACCCCGCAGCGCGAGACCGGTCTGAAGCAGCTGATCGACCGGATCGTGAAGACGTACACGAAGGCCGGCGAGGACTTCGGCTACTTCTCCTCGCCCGCCGACGTGGAGATCTTCGAGCACGAGCTGACCTACGCCCTCCTGCACCAGATCTTCAGCTTCAACTCCCCGGTGTGGTTCAACGTCGGCACGCCCCAGCCGCAGCAGGTCTCCGCCTGCTTCATCCTGGCCGTCGACGACTCCATGGAGTCGATCCTCGACTGGTACAAGGAAGAGGGCATGATCTTCAAGGGCGGCTCCGGCGCCGGCCTGAACCTCTCCCGCATCCGCTCCTCCAAGGAGCTCCTCTCCTCCGGCGGCAACGCCTCCGGCCCGGTCTCCTTCATGCGCGGCGCCGACGCGTCCGCAGGAACGATCAAGTCGGGCGGCGCCACCCGCCGCGCGGCCAAGATGGTCGTCCTGGACGTGGACCACCCGGACGTCGAGGCCTTCATCGAGACCAAGGTGAAGGAAGAGGAGAAGATCCGCGCCCTGCGCGACGCGGGCTTCGACATGGACCTGGGCGGCGACGACATCACGTCCGTCCAGTACCAGAACGCCAACAACTCCGTCCGCGTGAACGACGAGTTCATGACGGCCGTCGAGAACGGCACCGAGTTCGGCCTGCGCGCCCGCATGACCGGTGAGGTCATCGAGAAGGTCGACGCCAAGGCGCTCTTCCGCAAGCTCGCCGAGGCCGCGTGGGCCTGCGCCGACCCGGGCATCCAGTACGACGGTGTGATCAACAACTGGCACACCTGCCCCGAGTCCGGGCGCATCACCGCGTCCAACCCTTGCAGCGAGTACATGCACCTGGACAACACGTCCTGCAACCTCGCCTCGCTCAACCTGATGAAGTTCCTGAACGACGACGGCAAGGGCAACCAGTCCTTCGACGCCGAGCGCTTCGCCAAGGTCGTCGAGCTCGTCATCACCGCGATGGACATCTCGATCTGCTTCGCGGACTTCCCGACGCAGAAGATCGGCGAGAACACCCGCGCCTTCCGCCAGCTGGGCATCGGCTACGCCAACCTCGGCGCCCTGCTGATGGCCACCGGTCACGCGTACGACTCGAACGGCGGCCGCACCCTCGCCGCCTCGATCACCTCGCTGATGACCGGCACCGCGTACAAGCGCTCCGCCGAGCTGGCCGCCATCGTCGGCCCGTACGACGGCTACGCCCGCAACGCCGACGCCCACAAGCGCGTCATGAAGCAGCACGCCGACGCCAATGCCGTCGCGCCGCGCACCGAGGACCTGGACAACACGATCTGGGCCGCGGCGACCGAGGCCTGGCAGGACGTCCTGCGCCTCGGCGAGAAGAACGGCTTCCGCAACTCCCAGGCCTCCGTCCTGGCGCCGACCGGCACCATCGGTCTGGCGATGTCCTGCGACACCACGGGCGTCGAGCCGGACCTGGCCCTGGTCAAGTTCAAGAAGCTCGTCGGCGGCGGCTCGATGCAGATCGTCAACGGCACCGTCCCGCAGGCCCTGCGCCGCCTGGGTTACCAGGAGGAGCAGATCGAGGCGATCGTCGCCCACATCGCCGAACACGGCGTGGTCGTCGACGCCCCGGGCCTGAAGACCGAGCACTACGAGGTCTTCGACTGCGCCATGGGCGAGCGTTCCATCTCCGCGATGGGCCACGTCCGCATGATGGCCGCGATCCAGCCGTGGATCTCCGGCGCGATCTCGAAGACGGTCAACATGCCGGAGACGGCGACCGTCGAGGAGATCGAGGAGATCTACTTCGAGGCGTGGAAGATGGGCGTCAAGGCGCTCGCGATCTACCGCGACAACTGCAAGGTCGGCCAGCCCCTCTCCGCGAAGAAGAAGGAAGAGGAGAAGGAAGAGGTCACCGCCAAGGCGGAGGACACCATCCGCGCGGCCGTCGAGAAGGTCATCGAGTACCGCCCGGTCCGCAAGCGCCTCCCCAAGGGCCGCCCGGGCATCACCACCTCCTTCACGGTCGGTGGCGCCGAGGGCTACATGACCGCGAACTCCTACCCGGACGACGGTCTGGGCGAGGTCTTCCTGAAGATGTCCAAGCAGGGCTCGACCCTCGCGGGCATGATGGACGCCTTCTCGATCGCCGTCTCGGTCGGTCTGCAGTACGGCGTGCCGCTGGAGACCTACGTCTCGAAGTTCACCAACATGCGCTTCGAGCCGGCCGGCATGACGGACGACCCGGACGTGCGGATGGCGCAGTCGATCGTCGACTACATCTTCCGCCGCCTGGCGCTGGACTTCCTGCCCTTCGAGACCCGCTCGGCCCTCGGCATCCACACCGCCGAGGAGCGCCAGCGCCACCTGGACACCGGTTCCTACGAGCCCCTCGAGGACGAGCTGGACACCGAGTCCCTGGCGCAGTCGGCCCCGCTCACCGCGGTGCCGTCGGCCCCGAGGCCGGTCGCGGCCGCCGTGGCGGTCCCGGCTCCGAAGACGGCGCACAGCAACGCCGAACTGGTCGAGATGCAGCTCGGCGTCTCCGCCGACGCCCCGCTCTGCTTCTCCTGCGGTACGAAGATGCAGCGCGCCGGCTCCTGCTACATCTGCGAGGGCTGCGGCTCCACCAGTGGCTGCAGCTGACGCACCGGTCCGCTGCGGCTGACAGCGGGCGCCGGCTGGGCGTGAAACAGCGGTTCAGGGCGGCGGGGCTCGTTATCGGGTTCCGCCGCCCTTGGCGTTCCGGCCCCCGTGGCAGCCATGGGAGATTCCCGGTTCCCCGGCAAACGATCACCGGTTAGTCTCCCCAGGCGCGCAGCGGGGCGCGCGCCTGGGGAGCTCGGGGGAGCTCGGGGGAGCGTGGGGGACATGGCCGACAACGGGGCCGGGGCGAAGCAGGGCATCAACGCGGGGGCGCAGGCCGTCGCGGCGGTGGTGGTGGTCGGTGGTCTCCTCGGCAGTGCGTGGGGCTTGGGGGCACTCGGGGAGAACTCCTCCGAGCGAGGGCCGGCCGTGTGCTCGTCCACGGAGCACGAGGACCTGCCGGCGGGATACGTCTCGGGACCCGAGCTGTGTGCCGCGCTGAACCGCCCCGACCTTCCTGCGCTCCTCGGAACGCCGGAGGAGAGCGCGCTGACCGCCACGGGCGGCGTGTCCTGGTTCTCCCCGGCCGGCGAGGACAAGATCGCCACTCCTGTGGCGAACGTCCAGCTCAAGACCTACTACGTGAAGCTCTCCGCCTCGCACGACCGCCTCTCGGTCGGTGACCTGGCCGATTTCCTGGGCGCCACGGTGGAGGAGACGACGGTTCTGGGGCGCCCGGCGGTGCTCATGTCGGACAGCACCATCTCCATCTCCTTTCACAACGGCAAGGCCGGCACGGGCCCCGGCGGCATCGCCCGGCACCTGGTCGTCGCGAAGGACGCGCAGGACACCGGCGGCTCATTCGAGGTCGCCATCTGGCGTGCGGACGGCAGCCTGCCCGACGACGCGGCCCTGATCCGCACGGCGGAGCAGGTGCTGCCGGGGGTACCGGGCTGGACGGCGGGCTGACGCGAGGTCCCGGCGCGGATCCGGGCGGAGCGGGGGTTGGTGTGCGGGGCCCTCGCGCCGATCATTGTGCGGTGAGAGCGGATCACGGGGGACGGGGGAGCCATGTGGAGTGGTGACGAGCTGGATCTCGACGCGTATCTGGCGCGGATCGGGATGTCCGGCGAGCGCGAGGGCGAGGGCGGGGGAGGGCGCGGGGAAACCGGGGAACTCCGGGCGGACCTCGAGACGTTGTACGCAGTGCACCGGGCCCACACCGGCGCCATCACCTTCGAGAGTCTGGACGTCCTGTTCGGCCGCCCCGTCGAGCTGGACGTCAAGTCGCTCGAGGACAAGCTCGTGCATGCCCGCCGCGGCGGCTACTGCTACGAGCAGAACTCGCTGCTGGCCGCTGCCCTGGAGCGGATCGGCTTCGAGGTGTCGGGCCGGGGAGCCCGCAACCGCACCCGCGGGGACGCCCTGACCCCCGTGACGCACGCCGTCCTCGTCGTCACGATCGACGGTCAACCATGGCTGTGCGACGCGGGGTTCGGCCATCAGGGGCCCCGCGAGCCCGTTCCGCTCGGGCGCCCCGGAGCCGAGGTGCGGCAAGGGGCGTGGACGTACCGTGTCCGGGAGGAAGCGGACGGAATCTTGGTGCTGTGTTTCCTGCGCGGGGGAACCTGGCGCGACCTCTACGCGTTCTCCCCGCAGCGGTACCACCCCGTCGACTACCTCCTGCTCAACCACTACAGCTCCACCCACCCCCGATCCGCCTTCATCGGCCGGGTCATCGTCCAGCACCCGGGCGACGACCTCCGCCGGGCACTGGTCGGGCGGGAGCTCGTACGGCTGCACCCCGACGGGCGGGAGGAGCGCGACACGGTCGCCCCCGAGGCGCTGCTCGGCCTAATCGACCTGGAGTTCGGCCTTCGGCTCCCCGAGCGAGATGCGGTCGAACTGGTACGGATGTACCTCGCCGGGGACTGACCCGGGCCGCGCCGGGACCGTACGATGGCGCCGTGCTGGTCAAGTGGATTCGCTGCACGGTGACGGACCGACGCGGGTTCGAACGGGGGCAGCGAAAATGGGCGGGGCTGCCGGGCGAGCCGGGATTCCGGGGGCAGGGCGGCGGCTGGAGCCGGGGCCGGCAGGGGGTCGCGCATGTCTTCGCGTTCTGGGAGAGCCGCTCCTTCTACGACTCCTTCATGGCCCGCAGTCACGACAGGCTGGCCGCCGCACAGAACGGCACGTACACCGATCTGCGCGTCACCCTCTTCGATCACCGCTTCGACGTGAAGACCGGCTTCGAGCCGCGCTTCACCGACGCCGACGTGGTCCGGGTAGCGCACACCCGGGTCCGTGAGGGCCGCGTCGACCACTTCGCCCTCATGCAGGAGAAGGTATGGAATCCGGCCATGGCGGGTTCGCCGGGAATGGTCCGTGGCCTCTTCGGCGAGGCTCCGGGCCGGGAGTTCCTGGTGCTGTCGATGTGGCATGCCGCCGCCGAGCACGGCAAGTACCGGCAGGAGCGGGTCGAGCGGCTCTCTCTGCGCGCCCAGATCCAGGCCGACGTCGAGGCCCTGACCGGTGACGTCGTCGACCTCGAACCCTCCTGGACCGTCTGACCCGGTGTGACCGTACGACGAGCGGGCAGGCCGACCGGCGTGCCCCGGTCGGTGGGCCCGCCGGTGGCCGAATAGGGTCGTGGGATGGTTCGACCACGGCGCATCGTCCTCGTCCGGCACGGGGAATCCGAGGGGAATGCCGACGACTCGGTGTACGAACGCGAGCCCGACCACGCCCTGCGGCTGACCGCGACCGGGCGCGAGCAGGCCGCGGCGGTCGGCGTACGGCTGCGCGAGCTCTTCGGCGACGAGACGATCAGCGCGTACGTCTCCCCCTACCGCCGGACCCTGCAGACCTTCCGGGAGCTGCGGCTGGACCCCACGCGGGTCCGGGTGCGCGAGGAGCCGAGGCTGCGCGAGCAGGACTGGGGGAACTGGCAGGACCGGGACGACGTACGCCTGCAGAAGGCGTACCGGGACGCCTACGGGCACTTCTTCTACCGCTTCGCACAGGGCGAGTCGGGCGCCGACGTGTACGACCGGGTCGGGTCCTTCCTGGAGAGCCTCTACCGCAGCTTCGAGGCCCCCGACCATCCGCAGAACGTGCTGCTCGTGACGCACGGGCTGACCATGCGGCTGTTCTGCATGCGCTGGTTCCACTGGTCGGTGTCCGAGTTCGAGGCCCTGTCCAATCCCGAGAACGGCGCATTCCGGACGCTGCTGCTGGGCCCGGACGGCCGGTACCGGATGGACCGCCCGTTTGAGCGCTGGACCACACCTGAGCCCTACGACCTGGACGGCTAGAGTGACCCGCGATGACGCCTGATTCCACTTCCGAACGGCGCTACGCACGCGCCCTGTCCAGCCTTCGCGGGCTGGCCCTGGGGGACGCCCTGGGCTCCCAGTACTTCGTCCCCGTGAACTACCCGCTCCTCAAGCGGCGTGAACTGCCCATCGGCTCCGAGACGTGGCAGTGGACCGATGACACGGAGATGGCCTGCTCGGTGGCGGCCGTGCTCGCCGAGTACGGCCGCATCGACCAGGACGCGCTGGCGAGCTCCTTCGCCCACCACCACGACTTCGACCGGGGCTACGGGCCGGCCGTGAACCGGATGCTGCGCCTGGTCCGGGAGGGCCAGGACTGGCGCACGCTCGCCGCCGAACTGTTCAACGGCCAGGGCTCCTGGGGCAACGGCGCCGCCATGCGGATCGCGCCCCTGGGTGCCTGGTACGCGGACGACCCCGAGCAGGCCACGCACCAGGCGGAGATCTCCGCCTACACCACCCACCAGCACCGTGAGGCCGTCTGCGGGGCGATGGCCGTCGCCGCGGCGGCCGCGCTCGCCGCGGACCCGGCTGGTCCGCCGAAGGCGGCGGACCTGCTGGACGGGGTGATCGCCCTGGTGCCGCGCAGCGCCGTGGGCGCCGGGATCCGCCGTGCCCGCGACATGCTGGACTACGGCGACGCGACCACGGTAGCGGCCGTCCTGGGCTGCGGGCGGCGCACGAGCGCCCATGACACCGTGCCGTTCGCCCTGTGGTCGGCGGCGCGGTCGCTGGACGACTACGAGCGGGCGTTCTGGACCACCGCACAGGTGGGCGGCGACGTCGACACGACCTGCGCGATCGTCGGCGGCGTGCTGGGTGCGCGCGGCGACGAGGTGCTGCCGGCGGCCTGGCTGGCGCGTACCGAGGCCCTGCCGGCCTGGCTGCCGGAGGCGGTGGCGCGCTAGTCGGCGTCGGCCCTGGCAGAGAGGGCGGCCCGGCGGGTTGGGCGGGCGCGGGTCGCCGGGGTGGTTCCGCGGGGGTGAAGCCTCGGATTCCGATTGTCACGGTCCTGCCACAGGACTCTTTTGAGCCTGTTCAAAACTCCATCCCGTCGGCCTACGCTGTCCGCTCCGCCGCCCCACCCGAACCCGGGGCGGCCGACAGGGGAGGGGAACCCGATGTCAGAGAACACCGACGGGCTGGACAAGGCCGCGGACCGGACCGAGGGCACGGCCGCCGACAGGCCCATTGCCGAAAAGCCGGCGGCCGAACAGGCGCCACCGGCCGCGGCCGTACCACCAACGGGCACCGGAACCCCGGCCGACGCCGCCGCCTGGCAGGCCTGGCAGCAGCAACAGGCCTGGCACCGGGCCGCCGTCGCCCGGGCCGCCGCGGCCTCCGCCCCGCCCGCGTGGGTGGTCCAGGTACGGCCCGCCGAAGCCGCCCCGATCGGGGCCGTGACCCTCGTCGCGACGCTGTTCACCGGAGTCTGCGCCGCCCTGCTCCTCGGTGACGGCATCGGCCCGGGCCTGCTCCTCGCCGTCGTACCCGCCGTGGTCGCCGCCTACGCCGCCGCCCGCGCGGCCCGCCGCAGCGCCCGCCCCTGGACCCTGCTCTGGGCGGCCGGCTGCCTGGCCCTCCTCGCCGTACCCGCCCTGCGCGATTCGGCGTGGCCGTCCACCCTCGCGATCCTCGCCGCCCTCCTGCTCGGAGCGCTGGCCCTGCACGGCAGCCGCACCTGGCCCGGCGTCCTGCTCAGCCCGCTCGGTGTCTTCGAGGCCGCCGTGTCCGGGCTCGGCTGGGCCTGGGCGGGCATGCGCTCGCGCGGCGGCGTCAGCAAGGACCGCTGGCTGCCCGTGGTCAAGGCCGTCGTCGTGGCGCTGGCCCTCCTGCTCCTCTTCGGCACGCTCTTCGCCTCCGCCGACGCGGCCTTCGCCGATCTGCTGGGCGGGCTGACGCCCGACATCTCCATAGAGGACGGACCCATCCGGATCGTCCTCTTCCTGTTCGGCTCCCTCCTCGCCCTGGCCGCGGCCCGCGCGGCCGCCGCCCCGCTGCGCTGGGACCGGATCAAGGTGACTCCCGGCAAGGCCCGCTCCCGCGTCGAATGGGCCCTTCCGCTCATCGTGCTCAACCTGCTCTTCGCCGGCTTCAACGCCGTGCAGCTCGCCGTCCTGTTCGGCGGATACGACAAGGTCTTGAAGAGCACCGGCCTCACGTACGCCGAGTACGCGCGGCAGGGCTTCTGGCAGCTGCTCTGGGCCACCCTGTTCACCCTCGTCGTGATCGCGCTGGCCCTGCGCTGGGCCCCGCGTTCCGGCGCCGGCGACCGCCGCTTCGTACGCGTCGTGCTCGGCGTGCTGTGTGCGCTGACGCTGGTCGTCGTCGCGTCCGCCCTGCGCCGCATGGACCTGTACGTGGACGCGTACGGGCTGACCATCCTGCGGGTGTCCGTGACCGCGATGGAGATGTGGCTGGGCCTGGTCCTCGTACTGATCATGGCGGCCGGCGTGTTCGGCGCCCGCTGGCTGCCGCGCGCGGTCGCCGGGAGTGCGGCGGCCGCCGTCCTGGCCTTCGGGCTGCTCTCCCCGGACGGGATGGTCGCCGAGCGCAACGTGGCCCGCTTCGAGGCCGACGGCAAGATCGACCTGGCCTACTTCCAGAGCCTGTCGGCGGACGCCGTACCGGCCCTCGACCGGCTGCCCGAGCCCCGGCGCTCGTGCGCCCTGTACGAGATCGACCAGGAGATCTCCCGGGTCGGGGACGTGCCCTGGTACGCCATGAGCCTGGGTGAGGCCAGGGCCCGGCAGATCCTGCGCGAGCGGCCGGTGACGGCCACGTACGAGGAGTGCTCCCGCCTCGGCGCGTTCGGCAGCCGCAACGAGTACTAGAACGAGTACGAGAGGGACGTGGCACCGGCCTCCGGTCATGCCGCCGACCCCGCCCCGAACTCGAACGGGCTAATCTCGGCGTGGTGTTGGGGAGGCGGCCGGGTCGTGCCCTTCGGCCCGGGTCGCGGCTTCACGAATGCGACCCGACCCGCGCCCGGTGCTCCGCGGAGTGGTCCGGTCCCGGGCGTGTGGACAGGTCTGTCGACTGATCCGGGAGCCGGTTCGGCGCGGGATCGAGCAGGTTGGAGGCGGGTCACCGGGGAGGGTTTCGTGGCAGCGCCAGGAGACCGCAGGATGGTGTGCGGGAGCGAAGCGGAAGGGTGTCAGCCGGGGAGACGGACCCCGCGGGCGGGGCCCTCGGCATCCGGTGTGAAGGCCACGGCGCGGGGCTGGGTGTGGGGCCGATGGGGACCGGCGGATCGCCCGGAGCCGGGCTCGACCCGGGGCGGGGTGTGCAGGCGGCGCGGGGCGGCGTAACCTTGCTGGCGCCATGCCGTACGAAGCACCCACCCACACCGTCGAACGCTCCCTCCGTGCAACCACCGGCGCCAAGGTCATCGCCGGGGTCGACGAAGTCGGACGAGGGGCCTGGGCCGGTCCCGTCACCGTGTGCGCGGCGATCACCGGTCTGCGCCGGCCGCCCGCCGGGCTCACCGACTCCAAACTGCTCACCCCCAAGCGACGCGATGCACTCGTCGACGTCCTGGAGGCCTGGGTCACCGCCTACGCACTCGGAGACGCCTCCCCGGAGGAGATCGACGAGCTGGGGATGACCGCCGCCCTGAGGCTCGCGGCCGAACGGGCCCTCGGGGCCCTCCCGGTCCGGCCCGACGCGGTCATCCTCGACGGCAAGCACGACTACCTCGGCGCGCCCTGGCGGGTCCGCACGGTGATCAAGGGCGACCAGTCGTGCGTCGCCGTCGCGGCGGCCTCGGTCATAGCCAAGGTCCGGCGCGACCGGATGATGGCCGAACTCGGCGGACAGGGCGGGGGCTTCGAGGAGTTCGCCTTCGCCGCCAACGCCGGATACCCCTCGCCCGTACACAAGGCGGCGCTGCAGGAGCTGGGGCCGACCCCCTACCACCGGCTCTCGTGGTCGTACCTCGACGCCCTTCCCCAGTGGCGCCACCTCAAGAAGGTGCGTCGCAGCGAGGAGTCGGTCGAGCTGGAAAACGGAGGCCAACTCGGCTTCGATTTCTGATCGCACCCACGTGCCACCGGCCGGTACGTTTCGTACCGCTGTTTGATAGACACCACGTCACGCCTCTCACCACGCCATCGAGGAGCCTCAGATTCACGAGAGTGCCCAGGGTCCCCGCGTCACGCCGGCGCCGAGCCGCACCGCGCAGACCCCCCGTCCCGTACCTGGTCCGCGTCCCGCAGCCGTCCCGCGGCCCGGACGCCCCGGTCCCTCCCCCGCAGCGGCAAGCCGCGCGGGTGGTACCGCCCCCAGGCCCGCCCCGCCCGCGCAGCGTGCGCCGCAGGCCACCCCCGGACCCGTTCCCGCAGCCCCCGCCGCACCCGCAGCGCCGTCCGTCTCGGCGGCGGTGCCGCAGATCCAGCTGATCCCGGCCTCCGCCGAAGGTGCGCTCGACGCGGCCGAAGAGGCCGTCGACCTGCTGCTCGACACCGGGCGCGCGCCCGGTGACATCCTCGTCCTCACGACCGGCGACCCGCACCCGTGGGCCGCTCACGAGCTGTCCTTCGGCGAGGCCGCGTACTGGGCCCTGCACGACGCCGGGGACGACGTCTTCTACGCGGATGCCGCTCAGGTCCAGCGCGCCGGCGACCGTCCCGTCGTCGTCTTCGCCGTCAACGGTGGAGCGGCCGACACGGTCGTGGGCTCCCTGCCGGTCGCGCTCACCCGGGCCGGTGCACTGCTGATCGTGTGCGGCGATCAGCAGCAGATCAACTCCGTGCTGGGTGCGGGCGTCTGACGTCCCGTATTCCGGTGCGGACGAAGGAAGGGTGGGGCGGGGCGGGCCGTGGGCCGGCCCCGCTGAAACCCGGGGCCGATGCGCCGTACGCACCCGTTCGGCCCACGGGCCGTACGGTCAGCGTGCTGGGCCGGCCCGCGGTTGTACGAGGGTCAGCGTGCGGCGGTCCGGCGCAGTGCCTCCGCCGCGCCGCCACCGGTGTGCAGGGCGATCGGGGCGAACTCGGCCACCGCGTCGCCCAGCCGCTCGGGGCGTGAGTCCGAGCTGGGCCGCCGGCCGCCCCGGCCCTCGCCCAGGACCTGCCAGCCCCCGCGGGTCAGCGTGATGTACGCCCCGCAGCGCAGCCCGTGCAGGGTGCAGGCGTCCCGCAGCCCCCACATCCAGGCACCGTCCTCCTCGGTCCACCGCTCGTCACCCTCGCGGCAGTAGAGCAGCACCGCCGTACGTACCGGGGTGCGGCGCCGCAAGTCGTGCGGGATGACCCGGCGCAGGCGGGACAGCAGGGCGTTGCGGTACTCCCAGCCGTCGGCCGTGGCCGACCGCTGCACGAAGGAGGCGCTCGCGACGAGCTGCTCCTCCGGGCCGAGGACGGCGATGACCGCGGTGGACGGCGCTGGGCTGTGCCGGGAGTGGAGTCCGCTGACGACCTCGCGCGGGTTGCGGAGCAGGGGGATGCCTGCTGCCGTCCACTCGGCGGGCTCCAGCAGCCGGCCGTGCCGGCTGGCGCCGCCGGTGGCCGTTGTCAGGGACGTGGTCGAGGGCGGGGCGAATCCGAAGGTCACGGTCCTCCCTTCGGGTACACGCCCGCGGACGGGCACGGCTGGAGTGTGGGCGCGCCGCGGCACGGCCCAGGAGGATGCCGGGGAGCCGGGCGGGAGCACTCCAATTCTCGCGTGGCCCGCGAGCATGCGGCAACGAGCAATTGGAGCCGCCGACCGGAATTCGCCGGTATGCCGTTCATATCCTTGCCCCGTCAGGCCGAAGTTGACGCATTCGGCTATGGCTGAAGCGCCAGCACCAGCGGAAACACCTCCTTCGCGCCTGCCCGCCGGAGCAGCCGGGCGGCCACGGCGAGGGTCCATCCGCTCTCCGCGCGGTCGTCCACGAGGAGTACCGGTCCCGCTGCCTCGGCCAGCGTCGCCGCCAGGGTCGGGGGCACGCTCAAGGCCTGGTGGAGCCCCCGAACGCGCTGGGCGCTGTTGGACGAGGGCAGGCCGTACTCCGGGACCTGGTCCGTGTACGCGATCGTCCCCAGCAGGGGCAGCCGCCCGACCTCCGCGATCCGCGCGGCCAGCGAACCGACCAGCTGGGGGCGGCTGCGCGAGGGCAGCGCGACCACGCCCACCGGCCTGGGCGGTGCGTCCGGGGCTTCCGAGGCCCAGCCGCCCGGACCGCGGGCCCAGTCGGCGAGGACGGCCACCACGGCTTGGGCGACGTCGTCCGGAATAGTCTGGTCCGGGCTCTGCGGGGCGAGCATCGGGCGCAGCCGGTTGCCCCATCCGATGTCGGAGAGCCGGCCCAGCGCCCGGCCCGTGGAGGCCAGTTCCCCCGCCGGGATGCGGCCCTTCAGGTCGACGCCGACCGCCGCGAGCCCGGTCGGCCACATCTTGCGCGGCTCCAGCTCCACACCCGGACGGCCGAGCTCACCACGGGCGGTGTCCAGCGCGGCGGAGGACACGTCCGCCGTGAACCGGGCCCCGGCACAGTTGTCGCAGCGGCCACAGGGGGCGGCCTGTTCGTCGTCGAGCTGGCGGCGCAGGAACTCCATGCGGCACCCGGTGGCCGCCGCGTAGTCGCGCATGGCCTGCTGCTCCGCGGCCCGCTGCCGGGCCACCCAGGCGTACCGCTCGGCGTCGTACGCCCACGGCTCGCCGGTCGAGGTCCAGCCGCCCTTGACCCGGTGCACGGCGCCGTCCACGTCCAGGACCTTGAGCATCGTCTCCAGCCGGGTGCGGCGCAGGTCGACCAGTGGCTCCAGGGCGGGCAGCGACAGCGGCCGCCCCGCCTGGGCGAGCACGTCCAGGGTGCGGCGCACCTGCTCCTCGGGCGGGAAGGCCACCGACGCGAAGTACTGCCAGATCGCCTCGTCCTCCCGGCCGGGCAGGAGCAGCACCTCCGCGTGCTCCACGCCGCGGCCGGCGCGGCCGACCTGCTGGTAGTAGGCGATGGGGGAGGAGGGGGAGCCCAGGTGCACGACGAAGCCGAGGTCGGGCTTGTCGAAGCCCATGCCCAGGGCGGAGGTGGCCACCAGCGCCTTCACCCGGTTGGCCTGGAGGTCGTCCTCGGCCTGCTGCCGGTCGGCGTTCTCCGTCTTCCCGGTGTACGAGGAGACCGTGTGCCCGCGGTGGCGCAGGTACGCGGTGACCTCCTCGGCCGCCGCGACCGTCAGCGTGTAGATGATCCCGGAGCCCGGCAGGTCGCCGAGGTGGTCGGCGAGCCAGGCCAGCCGGTGCGCCGCGTCGGGCAGGGTGAGCACGGCCAGGCTCAGGCTCTCGCGGTCCAGCGGGCCGCGCAGCACGAGCGCGTCCGTGCCCGCGCCGGTACCGAGCTGTTCGGCGACGTCGGCGGTCACGCGGGCGTTGGCCGTGGCGGTCGTGGCGAGCACCGGGACGCCCGGCGGCAGGTCGGCCAGCATGGTGCGCAGCCTGCGGTAGTCCGGGCGGAAGTCGTGACCCCAGTCGGAGATGCAGTGGGCCTCGTCCACGACGAGGAGGCCGGTCGCGGCGGACAGCTTGGGGAGGACCTGGTCGCGGAAGTCGGGGTTGTTGAGCCGTTCGGGGCTCACCAGCAGGACGTCCACCTCGCCCGCCGCGACCTCGGCCTGGATGCCCTCCCACTCTTCGGGGTTGGCGGAGTTGATGGTGCGGGCGCGGATCCCGGCGCGGGCGGCGGCCTCGACCTGGTTGCGCATCAGCGCGAGGAGCGGGGAGACGATCACGGTGGGTCCGGCGCCGCTCGCCCGCAGGAGCGAGGTGGCGACGAAGTACACCGCGGACTTGCCCCAGCCCGTGCGCTGGACCACCAGCGCCCGGCGCTTGTGCGCGACGAGCGCTTCGATCGCCCGCCACTGGTCCTCGCGCAGCCGAGCCGTGCCCGTGGGGTCGCCCACGAGGCGGGCGAGTACGGAGTCGGCCGAGGACCTCAGGTCTGCGTTCATGCCCCCATGCAACCCGATGCCTCCGACATCGCGCCAATGGCACCCTGAGCCTGTGGAAGTTGAAGCTTGAAATTGAGTTATCCACAGGGCTTTCGGGATCGGATCTTGCGCGGGACCTTCGGGGCATGACGAACGACCACGCATCACACGACCCGTCCGACCGGCCGTCCACCAGCACCGCCGGATCCACCACCGACTCACGGATCAGCCTGCGCAGCCCGGCCGAACTGGCCGACGCACTGCCCTACATGCTCGGCTTCCATCCCACCGACTCCCTCGTCATGGTCGCCGTGCACGGCGAGGGCGGCCGCTTCGGCGGCCGGCTCCGCGTCGGCATTCCGGCCACCTCCGCGGAATGGGAGGACACCGCACGCCAGGTGGCCGAATGCCTGATCCGCGGCAGCGAAAGGCGTGGCGGCAAGCCCGACGGCATCGTCGTCTTCCTCTGCCAGGAACCGCACGGCGGCGAGAGCGGACAGCGGGTGATGACCCGGCTGCGGCCGCTCGCCCAGCGCATCAGGCTTGCCTGCGGCGCCCTGGACGTGCCCGTGCTCGAAGCACTGTGCCTCTCCGCGGGCCGCTTCTGGTCCTACGTCTGCCCCGACCAGCGCTGCTGCCCCGCCGAGGGCAGCCCGCTGGCCGCGGTCGGCACCTCGGTGATGGCCGCCGCGGCGACCTTCGCGGGCCTCCAGGTCCGCGGCTCGCTCAAGGAGATCGAGGGACGGCTGGCGCCCCTGGGCGGCGCCGCGGCAGCGGAGATGGAGCGCGCCCTGGACCGGGCGGCCGCCGCCCTCGTGCCGAAGATCCTCGACGGGGCCACCCGAGAGGAGGTGGGCGCCGAGACCCTGGAGCTCGCCCGGACGCTGATGCGGCGCATCACCCTCGCCCCGACCGTCGAGGGGACCCACGCCGACGACCGGGACGACGCGCTGCTCGACCACGACGAGGCGGCCGCACTGATCCTCGGCCTCCAGGACCGCGAGATCCGGGACATCGCGGCCGAATGGATGGAGGACGAGGAGGCGGCGCCCGCCCTGAGGCTGTGGCGGGCACTCGCCCGGCGCTGCGTCGGCGCGTACGGCGAACACGCGGCGGCGCCGCTCACCCTCGCGGGCTGGGTCTCCTGGTCCAGCGGGGACGAGCCGACCGCCCGGATCGTCCTCGGCCTGGCCCTGCGGGCGGACGCCGAGTACCGCTTCGCCCAGCTGCTCCACCACGCCTGCAACGAGGGCATCGACCCCGAGGGACTGCGGGAGTGCCTGCGCGAGGAGCGGCGGCGCCGCGAACCCAGGCTGGGCCGTCGCCCGGCAGGTTCGCGCCCCCGCGGCCGCCGGGGAAAGCAGGCTCCGAACCGCGAGTCCCGCCGCACCGCGGGGAGCGGGCAGTGAGCCCCCGTCCGCCCCGGTGCGGCAGCCCGCTGCGGTCCATCCGGAGCTCCCTGGTGGCCGTCGTGCGTCGAAGGCTTCGCCCCGGCCGCTCGCGGCCGGCGCCGCGCCCCGTGACCCGGGCGGGGGTGAGGGCGTTCCCCTGGAGGGCGGCGGGGGCCCGGCCGTGCCGCCGCCCAGCTGAACCGACCGGAGCGCAGACAAGGCGACGCATGTCTCACCCCGCACCACTCCGACCACCCGGCGTGCCCGCCGCCCGCAGGCAGGATCTGCCGCCCGTGCACGGCGCCCTCATCTGCGTCGCCGCGCCCTGCCTGGCCATCTCGCCCGAACACGGCCAGCTGACGGGGCGGGGGATCGACGGGATCTACCGCGCCGGGCGCCGGCTGCTGGCCCGCTGCGTGCTGCGCGTCGGCGGACGGGACCCGGTGTCCGTCCAGGGGCGCAGCCTCGGCGCCGACCGGGCGGCCTTCACCGCGACCGTGCGCACCGGAGCGGAGCCCGGCCCCGACCCGGACATCGGAGTGGAACGGGTCCGGCACGCGGACGGCACCGAGCGGATCACCCTGCGCAGCTTCGCCTCCCGGCCGGTCCGGCTGCCGGTGGAGGTGCTGCTCGGCACCGACCTGGCGGAGCTCGCCGCCGTTGCCGCCGGGCACCCCGGGCCGGAGCTGCCCGCCGCCGTCCACGCCGCCGGGCTGAGGTGGAGCACCGGCGGGGCGCAGGCCGTCACCGCCGCCGATCCGCCGCCGGACGACGCGCTGGCCTCGTCCGGGCTGCTGCGCTGGGTGCTCGAACTGGGCCCCGGCGAGTCGCGCACCATCGAACTGCGGACCACGCACGACCGCGTCACGCGGGCGTCCGCCGGCCAGGTGGCGAATCCGCTCGCCGACGCCCGGGCCGAAGGGGACGACCCGAGAGCCGAGGCGTGGTTCCGCACCAGCGTCGAGGACCTGAGGGCGCTGCTGATGAGAGATCCAGGGGAACCGGGTGATGCCTTCGTGGCCGCAGGGGTGCCATGGCGTCTGGGACTGGCCCCGGCGGAATCGCTCTGGGCCGCGCGGATGGCGCTGCCGCTCGGGACCGGGCTCGCCGAGGCGACCTTGCGGATCCTGGCCCGCAATCAGAACGGCGGGAGCGGCCCCGACGCGGGGATGATCCCGGGCCCGCTGCGCGGGGCCGGCCCTCAGCTCCCGCCGGGATGCACCGGCACGGAGGCGACCCTGGCCTTCCCCGCGGTGCTCGCCGAGGCCCGGCTCTGGGGAATGCCGGAGGACGGGGTGGCCCGGCTGCTCCCCGCCGCCGAGGGATGCCTCGACTGGCTGAGGGGCACTCTGGGCGACGACGGATTCCTGGCCGATCCCGACCCCGGTCCCCGGCGCTGCGAGACGCAGGCCCACGCCCACCGGGCCGCGCTCCTCGGAGCCGATCTGCTCGCCGCGTGCGGGCGGCCCGGCGCCGAGGAGTGGCGGCAGTGGGCGGCCGCGCTGCGGGAACGGTTCCGGACCCGGTTCTGGATCGACGGTCCGGACGGGGGCCGGCCCGCGGCGGCCCTGCACCCGGACGGACGGCCGCTGCCCCGGCTCACGGGGGCCGCCGTGCACCTGCTCGACACCGGCCTCCTCAGCGGCGGCCGGCTCGCCCCGGGGCTGCTGGACCGGGCGCGCACCGAGCAGGTGGCGCGGTTGCTCGGAGCCCCCGCCATGGACTGCGGGTGGGGGCTGCGGAGCATGGCCGTCAAGGAGCCCGGCCACAACCCGTTCGGGCACCGCTCGGGAGCGGTGCGGGCGTACGAGAGCGCCGTGGCGGTGGCCGGACTGGCCCAGGCGGGCTTCGAGAAGGAGGCCGCGGGCCTGCTCCGGGGCCTGCTGGACGCGGCGGAGACCTTCGGGTACCGGCTGCCGGAGATGTTCGCGGCAGAGCAGCGCGTCTCCCACAGCGCTCCGCTCCCGCATCCGGCGGCCTGCCGCCCGGCCGCGGTGGCCGCGGCGGCCGGGATCCACGTCCTGACCGCCCTCGCCGGAATCCGCCCCGACGCCCCCGCGGGCACGGTCGCCCTCGTGCCGCTCCCCGGTGCACCCCTCGGGGCCCTGCGCCTCTCCGGCCTGCGCGTATCGGGGGAGCCCTTCGCCGTCCGGGTCAGCCGGCTCGGCCTCGGCATGGTGGAGGAGGCCGCCGATGCGCTCCAACTGGGAGGCTGACGCGGTGACCGGCACACCTTCCCGGTCACCAGAGCAGGGGCGGCTTGCCGGTCCGGCGGGACGTCCCGGCCCGCAGAACGGTGGCTTCAAGGTCACCAAAGCGCTGTTTATCGTCAGGCAGACGACTATGATCGCGGCATGTCGCCCTACGACCCGTCGGCCTTCCCGCCCTTTGCCGTCACCGTCGACCTGGTCGTGCTCACCGTGCGGCGCCACGCGCTGTGTGCGCTGGTCGTCCGGCGGGGTGAGCAGCCGTTCCAGGGGCGCTGGGCGCTACCCGGCGGATTCGTGCGCGGAGACGAGGACCTGGCGGGGGCCGCGGCGCGCGAGCTCTCCGAGGAGACCGGGCTGTGCGCCCACGACCCCGTCGTGCCGGGTGCGGGCAACGGGGCCCATCTCGAACAGCTGGCCACGTACGGCGATCCGAAGCGCGATCCGCGCATGCGCGTGGTCAGCGTGGCGCACCTGGTGCTGGCTCCGGACCTGCCGGCCCCCCGGGCGGGCGGAGACGCCAACAGTGCCCGCTGGGCCCCGGTCGACGAACTGCTGGCATCCGAGGAGGAGGGCTCCGCAGGGCTCGCCTTCGACCACGCCCGGATCCTCGCCGACGGTGTCGAGCGGGCCCGCTCGAAGATCGAGTACTCCTCCCTGGCCACCGCCTTCTGCCCGCCAGAGTTCACCGTCGGCGAGCTGCGCCGGGTCTACGAGGCCGTGTGGGGCGTGGCCCTCGACCCGCGGAACTTCCACCGCAAGGTCACCGGGACCCCCGGGTTCCTGGTGCCGGCCGGAGGGACGACGACCCGTCAGGGCGGGCGCCCGGCTCAGCTGTTCCGGGCGGGCGGGGCCACCCTGCTCAACCCGCCGATGCTGCGGCCGGAGGTCTGACCCCGCGCCACCTGCCCAGGCCCCCGGCCGGGACTCGGCGTCGTGGCCCAACCCGATGGCGATATCGGCATCCCATCGGACCGGTTGCGTCGTAAATCGGACATATCGCGTTATCTTGCTTGCGGTACTCACGCTGCCGCAGAGCGGTCTCACACCCCGCGAGAGAAGCGATGCTCCAGGCCATCGGACTCACCAGCACCCCCCGTCGCAACGCCCCGCCCCTTGTGGACGACCTCACGCTCGAGGTCCGCCCGGGGAGCGTGACCGCCCTGCTCGGCGAGCCGGGATCGGGCAAGACCACCGCGCTGCGGCTCATGCTCGAACTCGAACGGGGCCGCGGCGTCACCTACTTCCGCGGTCGCCCGCTGCACCGGATCCCGCATCCCGGCCGTGAGGTCGGCGTACTGCTCGGCGATGTTCCCGGCAACCCCGCGCGCACCGTACGCAACCAGCTGCGGATGCTCTGCGCCGCCGCGGGAGTGCCGTCCTCCCGGGCCGACACCATGCTCGAGGTCGTCGGGATCGCGGGCCTGCGGGACCAGCGGCTCGGCTCCCTCTCGCTCGGCATGGAGCGCCGGGTCGCGCTGGCCGCGGCCCTGCTCGCCGACCCCTGCACCCTGCTGCTGGACGAGCCCGCCGCCGGCCTCTCGCCCCGCGAGAGCGGCTGGCTGTACGGGCTGCTGCGCGGCCACGCCTCGCTCGGCGGAGCGGTGCTCTTCACCACCACCGATGCCAAGGAGGCCGCGCGCCACGCCGACCGGGTCGTCAGCGTCGCGGCGGGGCGGCTCGTCGCCGACCAGGAAGCGGCCGAGTTCGCGCGGACCCGGCTGCGGCCGAGGGTCGCCGTGCGCACCCCGCACGCGGCCCGGCTGGCCGACGTACTGGGCCGGGAGGCCCGGGCCGCGCAGCGTGCGGTGGAGATCGTGGAGGAGAGCGGCAGCCGCCTGTCGGTGTACGGCAGCAGCTGCGCGGAGGTCGGGGAGACGGCGTTCAAGCACGGCGTGCTGGTCCACCGGCTCGCCGACGAGACCGGAGACACCGGCGCTCCCGTGCCGCCGGTCCCGCACGCCCGGGCCGCCGCCGACGCGGTCCACGGTGAGGGGCCCGGGGCGGCGTCCGGGACGGGCTCCGGCGAGGCGGGCGAAGCGGATCCGGGCGCGGGGCCGGAGGAGGCCGACTGGGGCGGGCGGTCCCGGCGCGGCAGGTCCAGGCGGCCCGCCTCGGCGGTGCGCCGCGTCGGCGGACCGGTGCGGTCGCTGCGCTACGAGCTGCTGCGCGTCTTCGGCACAGCCACACCGGTGCTCACCGCCGCGCTGGTCGCCGTGGTCTCCGTCCTGACCGCGCTCGTCCTGGCCCGGGCCGGACACACCACGCAGAACCGGCTGCTCGCCGCCTGGCCCGAACTGCTGCCCCTGCCGCCCGCGGCCCTCGGCGCCGGCCTGCTCGGGGCCCTGGCCTTCGGAGAGGAGTACCGCTACCCCGCGCTCGCCGCCGATCGCGGCACCGTGCCCCGCCGCATGGGGCTGCTCACCGCCAAACTCGGGGTCTGCGCCGTCCTCGCCCTCTTGCTGGGCGCTCTCGTGGTGGTGGCCGACGCCGCCGCGCTGGCCCTCGTCTTCGACCACAGCGGCCCGCTGCAGGCCCCGGCGGAGTGGCTTTCCCCGGCGGCGAGTTGGGCCGGGCTGCTGATCGGCTGCGCCTGGGCCGGCGTCCTGGCCTCCGGGGTCTTCCGGTCCGCCACCGCGGGCTTGGCCGCGGTGGTCGCCGTACCGGTGCTGGTGGTGCCTCTGGTGCGCAAGGTGCTGGAGGGTTCTTCCGCCTACCCGGTCACCGGGCTCGGGCCCCGGCTGCGGAGCCTGGCCTGGGTGCAGTGGCCGCCCGAGGCGGATCGCCTGGTCACGGGGGCCTTGCGGGTGATGGCCCAACCCGTCGGCACCGCTCTGGTGTTGTCGCTGATGGTCCTGTTGTGCGCCTATGGGTTCACCGGACTGCGCAGCCGGGTCCGTTGGTGATCGTTCGGAGGCGCAGAAGGCCCGTACGGGACCGTTGGAGTCCACCTCGCGTGTTGCGGACCGCAACTCCCCGTAAAAGGCCCGGTTCTTTACGATAAGTCGTCAATTGCGCAGGTGGCACCGATCACCCTTTCGTGTGCTTTTCACCAAAGACCTCAAGGGTGATGGAGGCGCGGCCGACAAAGGATTCGTGAGTACCCTTGCGCACACCATGATGACCGCCGCCCGCCACGCCGACTCCGGCCTCGCCGGCCCGGGCGAACTCGACCGCTACCCCTACGCGGAGACCCCCGGGTCCGACCGGGTCGGAGCGCCCCACTGGGACGGCTCCGACGTCGAGTTGAGCCGCGTCGGCCGCCGTGCCGCCGGCAGCCGCGGCCGCGGACTGCACGGCCAACTCGTCCAGCAGCTCGGCCAGATGATCGTTTCCGGTGACCTCGGAGCGGACCGCCCACTGGTCCCCGAGGAGATCGGCCAGCGCTTCGAGGTTTCCCGGACCGTCGTCCGCGAGTCCCTCCGGGTTCTGGAGGCCAAGGGCCTCGTCAGTGCCCGCCCGAACGTCGGTACCCGCGTCCGCCCGGTCGCCGACTGGAACCTGCTCGACCCCGACATCATCGAGTGGCGGGCCTTCGGCCCCCAGCGCGACGACCAGCGCCGCGAGCTGGGCGAGCTCCGCTGGACCATCGAGCCGCTCGCCGCCCGCCTCGCCGCCGGGCACGGCCGCCCCGACATCCAGCAGCGTCTCGCCGACATGGTCGAGATCATGGGCCACGCCCTCGGGCAGGGCGATTCGATCACCTTCGCCCGCGCGGACAACGAGTTCCACGCGCTCCTGATCCAGGTCGCCGGCAACCGCATGCTCGAACACCTCTCCGGCATCGTCTCCGCCGCGCTCCAGGTCTCCGGCAGCCCGGTCACCGCGTGCGACCGTCCGAGCGAGACCTCCGTCGCGCACCACGCGCGGATGGTCGAGGCGCTCGCCGCCGGCGACGCGACGGGCGCCGAGAACGCCATGCGCCAGCTCCTGACGGTGCATCCGGAGGTCGAGCGCGTGGTCCCCGCCCCGCGCGAGCACTGACGGGCGCACGCGCGGGGGTGCGGGGTTGTCCACGACGTGTCGCCGGGCCCTGGAGGTCCCCCGGACGGAGTCCGGGGGAGGGTCCGGCGACACCGGCGTGCGGTGCCGCACCGGCCCGGCAGAACCATGCGTATGACCCTATGACCGGCATTGGCGCATACGGGGTGTGACTCGGGCCACGAAGATTTGGGCGTAACGCTCTGCGAGGTCACGCGATGACCTAAGAGGTGATGGCCGACGGAGGGAAGACAGCAGCCCTTGCGGGTGCTGTGCAGCTCCCCGGCCCCTGCCCGCGCCCCCGGCCCATCCCCAGTCGGTGGTCGTCGGCTCCGGTCCAGCACCACCAGGCCCGGGGTCGGAAGCCGTTCCCATCGTTCCGAGAGGTTGTTCGTGTCGGCCAGCACATCCCGTACGCTCCCGCCGGAGATCGCCGATTCCGAGTCTGTGATGGCGCTCATCGAGCGGGGCAAGGCCGAGGGGCAGATCGCCGGCGATGACGTGCGTCGGGCCTTCGAGGCTGACCAGATTCCTGCGACCCAGTGGAAGAATGTTCTGCGCAGCCTCAACCAGATCCTCGAGGAAGAGGGTGTGACGCTGATGGTCAGTGCCGCGGAGTCGCCCAAGCGCACCACCCGCAAGAGCGTCGCAGCGAAGAGCCCGGCCAAGCGGACGGCCACCGAGCCCGTTGCCAGGAAGACGGCGGCGAAGACGACGGCGGCCCAGCCCGCGGCAGCCGGGGCGGCGGCCCCGGCGGCCGAGACCACGGACCCGGAGACCGCGGACGCCCTCGCGGAGGAGCCCGGAACCGAACCCGCCGCGAAGAAGACGGCGGCGAAGAAGGCGGCACCCGCCCGGAAGACCGCCGCCAAGAAGACGGCCGCGAAGAAGACCGCCTCCAAGAAGGACGCCGACGAGGCAGGTGACGAAGAGACCCCCGAGGAGGGTCCCGACGCCGCCAAGGCCGAGGGCGAAGAGGAGGACGAGGGCGGCGAGAACAAGGGCTTCGTCATCTCGGACGACGAGGACGACGCCCCGGCCCAGCAGGTCGTCGTGGCCGGTGCCACGGCCGACCCGGTCAAGGACTACCTCAAGCAGATCGGCAAGGTCCCCCTCCTCAACGCGGAGCAGGAGGTCGAGCTCGCCAAGCGCATCGAGGCCGGACTGTTCGCCGAGGACAAGCTGGCGAACTCGGACAAGCTGGCGCCCAAGCTCAAGCGCGAGCTGGAGATCATCGCGGAGGACGGCCGCCGGGCGAAGAACCACCTGCTGGAGGCCAATCTCCGTCTCGTGGTCTCCCTCGCCAAGCGCTACACCGGCCGCGGCATGCTCTTCCTGGACCTGATCCAGGAGGGCAACCTGGGTCTGATCCGCGCGGTCGAGAAGTTCGACTACACCAAGGGCTACAAGTTCTCCACGTACGCGACCTGGTGGATCCGGCAGGCGATCACGCGCGCCATGGCCGACCAGGCCCGCACCATCCGCATCCCCGTGCACATGGTCGAGGTCATCAACAAGCTCGCCCGCGTGCAGCGCCAGATGCTCCAGGACCTGGGCCGCGAGCCCACCCCGGAGGAGCTGGCCAAGGAACTCGACATGACCCCCGAGAAGGTCATCGAGGTCCAGAAGTACGGCCGCGAGCCGATCTCCCTGCACACGCCGCTCGGCGAGGACGGCGACAGCGAGTTCGGTGACCTCATCGAGGACTCCGAGGCCGTCGTCCCGGCCGACGCCGTGAGCTTCACGCTCCTGCAGGAGCAGCTGCACTCGGTGCTCGACACCTTGAGCGAGCGCGAGGCGGGCGTGGTCTCGATGCGCTTCGGGCTCACGGACGGCCAGCCCAAGACGCTCGACGAGATCGGCAAGGTCTACGGCGTCACGCGCGAGCGCATCCGCCAGATCGAGTCCAAGACCATGTCGAAGCTGCGCCACCCGTCGCGATCCCAGGTGCTGCGCGACTACCTCGACTGACCGGCCCGTCCGTCAGCGAACCACGACCGACACCGATACCGGCGCCGGTGGCCGCGCGGGTGCGCACGGCCACCAGGCATCCCACTCTGGGTGGAGTCATGCACACTCGGAGTCAGGAGGCCTCATGCGTCGTCCCATTGCCCGCGCTCTGGCGGGAGCGCTGACCCTGGCGGCGGGAGCGGCCGTGGCGCCCCTGGCCCAGGCGCCGCAGGCGGCCGCGGACAGCGTGGTGATCGGCGGCAAGCCGGTGAAGGTCGGCGAGAGCCCCTGGGTCGTGGCCCTGGCCAGCCGTGACCGGTTCGGGGGTACGCGCGGCGGGCAGTTCTGCGGGGGCGTCGTGGTGGCCCCGGCGAAGGTGCTGACGGCGGCCCACTGCCTGGGCCGCGACGTGCTCGGCGGCTCGGTCGAGTCGGTCGGTGACCTCCGGGTGGTCGCCGGGCGTACGGAGCTGCGGGCGAGCGACGGCCGGGAGATCGCGGTGCGCGGCGCTCGGGTGAACCCGGACTACGACCCCGCCAGCAACGCCGGAGACCTCGCCGTCCTGGAGCTCGCCGAGTCCCTTCCGGCGCACTACGTGATCCCCATGGCCGGCGCGGGGCACTCGGCGTACACAGCCGGGACCGAGGCGGCCGTATACGGCTGGGGCGACACCAGCGGCTTCGGTGACTACGCGTACGCCCTGCGTGCCGCACCCGTGACGGTGCTGTCCGACGAGGTTTGCGGCCGCGCCTACCCCGGGGACGCGAGCGGGCAGTACCGGGCGGAGTCGATGGTGTGCGCGGGCGACGACAGCGGCGGCAAGGACGCATGCCAGGGCGACAGCGGGGGACCGCTGGTGGCCCAGGGGCGGCTCATCGGCCTGGTGTCGTGGGGGCGCGGCTGCGGGCGGGCCGACAGCCCGGGGGTGTACACGCGCATCGCACCGCTCGTGGGCTTCGTGACATCCCCGGAGAGCGGCGCGCAGCCCGCGGGTGTGCAGGAGTCCCGCTCCGGCCCTGGAAGGGGCTCCGGAGCGGGTTCAGGGCCCGTACAGGGGCATCGCACGGTGCAGGGTCCCTAGCCGCCTGAGCCGCGAGCGAGCGGCGGGCGGCGGATGTGAGGACGGGCGGCACCCCTGGGTCTCAGGGGTGCCGCCCGTCGACCGGCCTGGCCGGTCCTGGCTCGTCGGATGCGAGGAACAGGCCTGTGTCAGCGGTCCTCGGGTTCGGCATGGGCAGCCGGAGCGGACGTGAGCCGCTCGGTCTCATCCTGTATTTCCGCGGCGATCTTCTTGAGTTCCGGCTCGAACTTGCGACCGTGGTGGGCGCAGAAGAGCAGTTCACCGCCGCTCAGCAGGACGACGCGCAGATATGCCTGGGCGCCGCAACGGTCGCATCGGTCAGCGGCCGTCAGCGGGGTCGCGGGTGTCAGAACAGTAGTCACGTCGCCTCTTCTCTAGCTCGACGAGCTGTCGTACCAGGGTCAACATCCAACCAGGCCGAAAACGTTCCCGCTCGCGGCTTTTCCTCGAAACTTCCTTCCGAAGCTGGCCGGCTGTTGCCGGTTGGCGGCGAAGGAGCCGTATTGCGTTGCTTTACGGTTTCGCGTTGTCAGTCGTTCGCTCGTTGCAGTTCCATCCTCCCCCGGCTGAGTGCCAGGTTGTTCATGAGGACGTGCCCGAACCCTAAATGGTTCATGCCTGGAAGGGAACGTGATGTTTCCTTCACCCCCTCGGGGGATCGAACAACCGTGCGGATCTGGACTAGGGTGAGGAACGCGCGAGGGTGGCGTTGCATCGGCTCTACCTGGCCTCGGTACCCTTCGACCGGCACCCGAGCCACCTCTGCGCCCCACCGGGCCAGAAAAGAAATTCAGCGAGGAGCGAACTGCGTGACCGCCGACACGTCCGTGCCTTCCAGCGCGCTGCTGTCCGGAGCAGACCGGGACGGTTCCAACTACACCGCGCGGCACCTGCTCGTCCTCGAAGGGCTGGAGGCCGTCCGCAAGCGCCCCGGCATGTATATCGGCTCGACCGACAGCCGAGGCCTCATGCACTGCCTCTGGGAGATCATCGACAATTCCGTCGACGAGGCCCTGGGCGGGTACTGCGACCACATCGAGGTGATCCTCCACGAGGACGCCTCCGTGGAGGTCCGGGACAACGGCCGCGGCATCCCCGTGGACGTCGAGCCCAAGACCGGCCTGTCCGGCGTCGAGGTCGTCATGACCAAGCTGCACGCCGGCGGAAAGTTCGGCGGCGGCTCCTACGCGGCCTCCGGCGGCCTGCACGGCGTCGGCGCCTCCGTGGTCAACGCCCTCTCCGCCCGGCTGGACGTCGAGGTGGACCGGAGCAGCTCCACGCACGCGATCAGCTTCCGTCGCGGTGTCCCCGGGATGTTCACCGAGCAGGGCCCCGACAGCCCCTTCGACCCCGCGAACGGCCTGCGCAAGGTCAAGCGGGTCGCCAAGGGCAAGACCGGCACCCGGATCCGCTACTGGGCCGACCGGCAGATCTTCCTCAAGGACGCCAGGCTCAACCTGGAGACGCTCTACCAGCGCGCCCGCCAGACCGCCTTCCTCGTCCCCGGCCTGACCCTGGTCGTCCGCGACGAGCGGGGGATCGACGGGGCCGGCAAGACCGAGGAGACCTTCCGCTTCGACGGGGGCATCGGCGAGTTCTGCGAGTTCCTCGCCCAGGACAAGGCCGTCTGCGACGTGCTGCGCCTGACCGGCACGGGCACCTTCAAGGAGACCGTCCCGGTCCTCGACGACCGCGGCCACATGACCCCCACCGAGGTCACCCGCGAGCTCGGCGTGGACATCGCGCTGCGCTGGGGCACGGGCTACGAGACCAACGTCAAGTCCTTCGTGAACATCATCGCCACCCCCAAGGGCGGCACTCACGTCTCCGGCTTCGAGCGCTCCGTCGCCAAGACCGTGAACGAGGTGCTGCGCTCGGCGAAGCTGCTGCGGGTCGCCGAGGACGACGTGGTCAAGGACGACGCGATGGAGGGCATGACGGCCGTCGTGACCGTCCGCCTCGCCGAACCCCAGTTCGAAGGGCAGACCAAGGAGGTCCTCGGCACCTCCGCGGCCACCCGGATCGTGGCGGCCGTGGTCGCCAAGGAGCTCAAGGCCTTCCTGACCTCCACCAAGCGCGACGACAAGCAGCAGGCGCGCTCGGTGATGGAGAAGATCGTCGCGGCGGCGCGGACCCGGATCGCGGCCCGCCAGCACAAGGAGGCGCAGCGCCGCAAGACCGCGCTGGAGTCCTCCTCGCTGCCCGCCAAGCTCGCCGACTGCCGCAGCGACGACGTGGACCGCAGCGAGCTCTTCATCGTCGAGGGCGACTCGGCCCTCGGCACCGCGAAGCTCGCCCGCAACTCCGAGTTCCAGGCGCTCCTGCCCATCCGGGGCAAGATCCTCAACGTCCAGAAGTCCTCGGTCTCGGACATGCTCAAGAACGCCGAGTGCGGCGCGATCATCCAGGTCATAGGAGCCGGCTCGGGCCGGACCTTCGACCTCGACGCCGCCCGGTACGGGAAGATCGTGCTCCTCGTCGACGCCGATGTGGACGGCGCGCACATCCGCTGCCTGCTGCTCACGCTCTTCCAGCGGTACATGCGTCCGATGGTCGAGGCGGGCCGGGTGTTCGCGGCCGTGCCGCCGCTGCACCGGATCGAGCTGGTCCAGCCGAAGAAGGGCCAGGACAAGTACGTCTACACGTACTCGGACGGCGAGCTGCGCCAGACCCTGCTCGAGTACCAGCGCAAGAACATCCGCTACAAGGACTCGATCCAGCGCTACAAGGGCCTCGGCGAGATGGACGCGGACCAGCTGGCGGAGACCACCATGGACCCCCGCTTCCGGACCCTGCGCAGGATCAACATCGGCGACCTCGACTCCGCCGAGACGGTCTTCGACCTGCTCATGGGCAACGAGGTGGCCCCGCGCAAGGAGTTCATCACGAGCTCCGCGGCCACCCTGGACCGCTCGCGCATCGACGCCTGACCAGGCGGAGGCTCCTCGCACACCGCCGCTCTTCACTCCATCACCTGAAGGAGTGAAGAGCGACGGGACACCAGTCCGGAAAGCGACCATGGAGCACATCCTTGTGAGCACGCGGCCAATGCGGCAGCGGACAAGGAGAGTTCGGTGGACAAGCACGCAGGTCGTGATGCCGGAACGATCCGGCTGGACGACCCCTGGTACGACGCGCTGGCCGTCGGCTGGGGTGAGGGAGGGGACACCTCCCCGCCCCACCCGGCCCCCGGCGGGCAGCCCGCGCACGGCGCATCCGACATCTACCTCGAAGTGCAGCGCAGTGCCGCCTTCCAGGAGGTCCGCAGCCGCTACCGCGGGTTCGTCGTCCCCGCGACCGCCGGTTTCCTGCTCTGGTACGTCGCCTACGTGGTCGCCGCGACGGCGGCGCCCGGCCTGATGGCCCGTCCCGTGGTGGGCGCGGTGAACGTGGCCATGGTGGCTGGGCTCGGACAGTTCCTCAGCACCTTCCTGCTGACCTGGGCCTACGCCCGGCACGCGCGGCTGCGCCGGGACCGGGCCGCGCTCGACCTGCGCTGGACCGTCTTCGAGCAGGAGCGCGGCCAGGAGCGGAACCGGGCGAAGGGGGCCGGCCGGTGACCACCGAGCACCAGACCCTCGCGCTGATCCTGTTCAGCGTGTTCATCGCGGTGACCCTGGGCATCACCACCTGGGTCAGCCGGAACCGGCACGGGTCGGCGGAGGAGTTCTACGCGGGCGGGCGGCTGTTCTCCCCCATGGAGAACGGTTTCGCCATCGCGGGCGACTACATGTCCGCCGCCTCCTTCCTCGGCATCTCCGGACTGATCGCCCTCTTCGGGTACGACGGCCTGCTGTACTCGGTGGGGTTCCTCGTGGCCTGGCTGGTGGTGCTGTTCCTCGTCGCCGAACTCGTCCGCAACTGCGGGCGGTTCACCCTCGCCGACGTGGTCGCCTCCCGGATGAGCGAGCGGCCGGTGCGCATCGCGGCGGGCGCCTCGTCGGTGGTCGTCTCCGTGCTCTACCTGGTCGCTCAGATGGTGGGTGCGGGCAGTCTGGTCGGCCTGCTGCTCGGGAGTTCGAGCGCCACGGCGCGGACGCTCACGGTGATCGGAGTGGGCGCCCTGATGGTGGTCTACGTGTCCTTCGGCGGGATGCGGGCCACGACGTGGATCCAGATCGTGAAGGCCGTCCTGCTGATGGGCGGGGCGATCACCCTCACCGTGCTCGTGCTCCTGCGTTTCCACGGGAACTTCAACGAGCTGCTGACCAGTGCCGCCGACCGCAGCGGGCACGGGCTGCGCTTCCTGAGCCCCGGCCTCAAGTACGGCGGGGACTGGACCGCCCGCTTCGACTTCATGAGCCTGGGCCTCGCGCTCGTCCTGGGCACCGCCGGGCTGCCGCACATCCTGTCGCGCTTCTACACCGTGCCCACGGCGCGGGCCGCCCGCCGGTCGGTGGTGTGGGCGATCGCGCTGATCGGCGGCTTCTACCTGATGACCATCGTGCTCGGCTTCGGTGCGGCCGCGCTGGTGGGACCGGACCAGGTGCGGGCCTCCAACGCCTCGGGGAACACGGCCGTTCCGCTGCTCGCGGCCTTCCTGGGCGGCGGCGCGGGCTCCACCGGGGGCGCGGTGCTGTTCGCCTTCGTGGCCGCCATCGCCTTCGCCACCATCCTCGCCGTGGTCGCCGGGATCACTCTCGCCTCCTCGGCCTCCGTCGCGCACGACCTGTACGCCTCCCTCAAGCGGCGGCACGCCAGGCAGCGCAGCGAGGTCGCCGTGGCCCGGGTCGCGGCCGTCGGCATCGGGGCCGTGGCGATCGCGCTGGGGCTGCTCGCGCAGGACCTCAACGTGGCCTTCCTGGTGGGCCTGGCCTTCGCGGTGGCCGCCTCGGCCAATCTGCCGGTCCTGCTGTACTCGCTCTTCTGGCGCGACTTCACCACGCGGGGGGCCGTCTGGGCGGTGCACGGGGGTCTGGTCCCGGCGGTCCTGCTGGTCGTCCTGTCGCCCGTGGTCTCGGGAAGCCCCGAATCGCTCTTCCCGGGCGTGGACTTCCAGCTCTTCCCGTTGCAGAACCCGGGCATCGTCTCGATCCCGCTGGGCTTCGTGGCGGGCTGGCTGGGCACCGTCACCTCGGACGAGGAGGCGGACGAGCGCAAGCACGCGGAGACCGAGGTCCGTTCGCTGACCGGGGCCGGGGCGGTCTGAGCCCGTTCAGGAGGCGTCGGAGGGGCGCCAGGTGTAGCGGTGTTCGGGGCGGCCGGTCTCGCCGTAGCGCAAGGCGAGCGTGACACGGCCGGTGCGGTCCAGCAGCTTCAGGTAGCGCTGGGCGGTCTGGCGGCTGATGCCCGCGCGGTCGGCGATCTGCTGGGTGGAGAGCGGGCCTTCGGCCGTCAGCAGGACCTGGCGGACCACTTCGGCGGTGGTGGGGGAGTGGCCCTTGGGGAGGTCGTTCGGGGACCCGGCGCCGGCCAGGGCCCCGAAGATCCGGTCCACCTCGGCCTGTTCGGCCTCACCGCCGGTCTCCAGGGTGCGGCGCAGCGTGCCGTACGCCTCCAGCTTCGTGCGCAGCCCCGCGAAGGTGAAGGGCTTGACCAGGTACTGGAGGGCGCCGAGGCGCATGGCGGCCTGGACGGTGGCGAGGTCGCGGGCGGCCGTCACCATGATCACGTCGGTGCGCAGGCCGCGCTGGCGCAGCCGGCGCACCAGGTCCAGGCCGTTGTCGTCGGGGAGGTAGTGGTCGAGGAGGACCAGGTCGACGGGGTGGGCGGTGAGGAAGTCCAGGGCCTCGGAGGCCGAATGGGCCTGGGACACGACGCGGAAACCGGGAACCTTCGCCACGTACGCCGCGTTGATCCGGGCAACACGCATGTCGTCGTCGACGACCAGTACGCCCAGGACTCGGCTCGGGGTCTCGTTCACCGCAGGGCCTCCGGGAGCACGACGGAGAACTCCGCCCCTCCGTCCGCTGCCTCGCCGGCCCGGGCGCTGCCGCCCTGGCGCTCGGCGAGACGGCGTACGAGGGCGAGGCCCAGCCCGCGTTCGCGGTGGGCCTTGGGCTGCTTGGTCGACCAGCCCTCCGTGAAGATCTCCTCGCGGCGTGCGGCCGGGACGCCGGGGCCGCTGTCGCGCACCCGCAGCACGGCTGTGCGGCCTTCGGCGCTGAGCTCCACCTCGACCAGGGGCGCCGCCGAGCCGGCGGCGGCGTCCAGGGCGTTGTCCACGAGGTTGCCGAGGATCGTGACGAGCCCTCCCGGGTCGACCACGCGGTCGGGGAGGAAGGTGGCCGCGGCCAGCCGCAGGGGGACGCCGCGCTCCGCCGCGACGGTCGCCTTGCCCACGAGCAGGGATGCCAGCAGGGGGTCGCGGACCTTCTCGGTGACCTGTTCGGCGGTGGTGCGGTGCACCCCGACGACCTCGGTGACGAACTCCGCGGCCTCCTCGTGCAGGCCCAGCTCCAGCAGGCCGAGGAGGGTGTGCAGGCGGTTCGCGTGCTCGTGGTCCTGGGCGCGGAGGGCGTCGATCAGGCCCCGGGTGGAGTCGAGCTCGCGGCCCAGGTGCTCGAGCTCGGTGCGGTCGCGCAGGGTGGCGACGGCGCCGCCGTCCTCGGTGGGCATCCGGTTGGCGACCAGGACGCGCGGTCCCTGGACGGTGACCAGGTCGAGGCCGGTGACACGGCCCGACAGGACGTCGGCGGTGCGGCCCGTGCCCAGTACGTCCTCCAGTGGGCGCCCGGCGAGGGAGGCGGCGGAATCCGGCGTCAGCCCGAGCAGGCGGGCCGCCTCGTCGTTGACGAGCCGGATGCGGTCCTCCCGGTCGAGGGCGATCACCCCTTCGCGGATGGAGTGCAGCATCGCCTCGCGCTCCGCTAGCAGGCCGGCGATATCGGAGAAGGCGAGGTCACGGGTCTGCCGGTGGATCCTGCGGGACAGCAGGTAGGCGGCGAGCGCGCCCGCGGCCAAGGCCCCGCCCGCGTAGGCCAGCAGGCCGGGGATGGCGCCGAGCAGCCGGTCCCGGACGCTGTCGTAGGCGATGCCGACCGAGACGGCGCCGACGATCTCGCCGTCCGCGGCCAGCAGCGGCACCTTGCCGCGGGCCGAGCGGCCCAGGGTTCCCTCGTCGATCTCCATGACCTCGCGGCCCGCCAGCGCGTCGCTGGGGTCGGTGGAGACGGGCAGCCCGATGCGGTCGGGGGCGGGGTGGGAGCGGCGGATGCCGTCCAGGTCGAGGACGACCACGTACTCGGCGCCGGTGGCCCGGCGGATCCGCTCGGCCGCGGACTGCACGGGGCTCTCCTCGGACGCCCCGGAGTCCAGCAGGTCGGCGGCCAGGGACGGGTCGGCTGCCGCGCTCTGGGCGATGGCCAGGGCGCGGCGCATGGCCTGGTCGTCCAGCTGTGCGCTCAGCGGCGCCAGGAACAGCCCGGTGGCCAGCACGACGACCCCGCCGGCGATGGCCAGCTGGGTCAGCAGGATCTGGGAGACGGCCCGTCTGGGCAGCCCGAGGCGCCGAGCGCTCATGAGGAGGAACCGCATGAGTAGCAACGGTAGGTCGGCTCGGGCGTAAGCGGAATTTCCATAGTGCACGCAAATCGCTTGCGTGATTTGCGCCCAGCTTGCGCAAGCGATGACGGCATCAAAATGCGGTCATGGCAGTAGACGACTGAGCAATGCTCTGCAACTCTCGCACCGCACAGTGCAAATTCCTATCTCACCTGGTTCAGAAAACTCATGCCGAGGGACGAGGACACATGAGAAGGCTCAACTGGAGGTGGCGGGCGTTCGCCGCCCTCATCACCACAGCCCTGCTGATGACGGGCTGGCCCGCCCTGAACGCCGCGGCCGCCGGCGGTCCGAGCATCGCCGCGGGCCGCCCCGCGGCCGCGAGCAGCACCAACGGCGCCTACGGGGCCGCGAACGTCACCGACGGCAACCAGTCGACGTACTGGGAGAGCGCCGGCGGCACCTTCCCGCAATGGGTGCAGACCGACCTCGGTGCCACCACCCGGGTCGACCAGGTCGTGCTCAAACTCCCCGCCGCCTGGGAGAGCCGCAGCCAGACCCTGTCCGTCCAGGGCAGCGCCGACGGCACCGCCTTCAGCACCCTGGCCGGCTCGGCCGCCCACACCTTCGGCCCCGGCAGCGGGAACACGGTGACCATCACCTTCCCCGCCACTCAGACCCGGTACGTGCGGATCGACATCACCGCCAACACCGGCTGGCAGGCCGCGCAGCTCTCCGAGCTGGAGGTCCGCGCCCCCGGTGAGTCCTCCGCCAACCTCGCGCTCGGCAGGACACTGACCGCGAGCACCAGCACCCAGGTCTACCTCCCGGCCAACGCCAACGACGGGAACACCGCCAGCTACTGGGAGAGCGCCAACAACGCCATGCCCCAGTGGATCCAGGCCGACCTCGGCGCCTCCGTACGGGTGGACCGCGTGGTGCTGCGGCTCCCCGAGGGCTGGGGCGCCCGCACCCAGACCCTGAAGCTCCAGGGCAGCGCCAACGGGTCGGACTTCACCGACCTCACCGCCTCCAGGGGGTACGAGTTCAACGCGGCCGGCGGCAACGCCGTGACCATCACCTTCGACCCCGCCACCACCCGCTACGTCCGCGTGCTGATCTCGCTCAACTCCGCACAGCCGGGCGGCCAGCTCTCCGAGCTGGAGATCTACGGACCGCAGACGGGCGACACCCAGGCGCCGACGGCCCCGGCCGCGCTCGCCTACACCGAGCCCGCCACCGGCCAGATCAAGCTCACCTGGCAGGCCGCGACCGACAACGTCGGCGTCACCGGCTACGACGTCTACGCCAACAACCAGCTGCGCACCAGCGTGGCCGGCAACGTCACCACCTACACCGACACCCAGCCGACGAGCGCCACGGTCAGCTACCACGTGCGCGCCAAGGACGCGGCCGGCAACCAGTCCCCGAACAGCAACGGCGTCACCCGCGCCGGCGACACCGGCGACACCCAGGCTCCGACCGCACCGGGCTCCCTGGCCCTCACCGAGCCCGCCGCAGACCAGGTCAAGCTCACCTGGCAGGCCGCGACCGACAACGTCGGCGTCACCGGCTACGAGGTGTACGCCGACAACCAGCTGCGCACCACCGTTGCGGGCAATGTCACCACCTACACCGACACCCAGCCGGCGAGCGCCACCGTCGGCTACTTCGTGCGCGCCAAGGACGCCGCGGGCAACCGCTCGGGCGACAGCAACACGGTCACCCGCAACGGCGCCGGAGGAGGCGGTTCCAACCTTGCCGTGGGCAAGCCGATCACCGGCTCCTCGGTCATCCACACCTTCGTCGCGGAGAACGCCAACGACAACAGCACCAGCACCTACTGGGAGGGCGCGGCGGGCGCCTACCCGAGCACCCTCACGGTGAAGCTCGGAGCCAACGCCGACCTCGGCCGCCTCGTCCTCAAGCTCAACCCGGACAGCGGCTGGGGCGCCCGCACCCAGAACATCCAGGTCCTCGGGCGCGAGCAGAGCGCGACCGCGGTCACCTCCCTGGCCGCCGCCAAGGACTACGTCTTCGACCCGGCGTCCGGCAACACCGTCACCATCCCGCTGACCGCCCGCGTCGCGGACGTGCAGCTTCGCTTCACGGCCAACACCGGGGCCTCCAACGGCCAGATCGCCGAGTTCCAGGTCATCGGAGTCCCGGCGCCCAACCCCGACCTGGAGGTCAGCGCGCTCAGCGCGGCCCCGGCCGGCCCGGTCGAGTCCGACCCGGTCACCCTCTCGGCCACCGTCAGGAACAGCGGCCCGGCCGCGGCCCCGGCCACCTCCGTCACCTTCCAGCTGGGCGGCGCGAAGGCCGGCGCGGCCGCCGTGCCCGCGCTCGCCGCGGGCGCCACGGCCACCGTCACCGCCGGGATAGGCCCGCGCGACGCGGGGACGTACCCGCTGAGCGCGGTGGTGGACGAGGCGAACACCGTCGTCGAGCAGAACGACAGCAACAACACCCTCACCGGCCCGCCGCTGGTGGTCCGCCCGGTCGACAGCTCCGACCTGACCGCCTCCGCCGTGAGCTGGTCGCCGGGCGCCCCCTCCGCGGGGCAGCCGGTGAACTTCACCGTCACCGTGAAGAACCAGGGCACGGTGGCGGCCGCCGCCGGTGCGCACGTGATCACCCTGGTCCTGCAGGACGCGGCCGGCGCCACCGTCCGTACCCTGACGGGTTCCTTCAGCGGCGCCCTCGCGGCCGGTGCCTCCTCGGCGCCGGTGGAGCTCGGCAGCTGGCCGGCCGCCAACGGCAAGTACACCGTCAAGGTGGTCCTCGCCGACGACGCCAACGAACTGCCGGTCAAGCGCGGCAACAACACCTCCACCAAGCCGTTCTTCGTCGGCCGCGGAGCGAACATGCCCTTCGACATGTACGAGGCGGAGGACGCGGCCGTCGGCGGCGGGGCCGCCGTGGTCGGGCCCAACCGCACCATCGGCGACATCGCGGGCGAGGCCTCGGGCCGCCGGGCCGTCAGCCTCGACGCCACTGGCGAGTACGTCGAGTTCACCACCCGGGCCGCGACCAACACCCTGGTCACCCGCTTCTCCATTCCGGACGCCCCGGGCGGCGGAGGCATCGATTCCACCATCAACGTCTACGTCAACGGCACCCTCAGGAAGACCCTGCCGCTGACCTCCAAGTACGCCTGGCTGTACGGTGCCGAGGCCTCCCCGGGCAACTCGCCCGGTTCGGGCGCCCCGCGGCACATCTACGACGAGGCCAACATCCTGCTGGGCGAGACCGTCCCGCAGGGCAGCAGGATCCGCCTGCAGAAGGACGCCGCCAACACCTCCACCTACGCGATCGACTTCGTCAGCCTGGAACAGGCCACGGAGATCCCCAACCCGGACCCGGCGACGTACACCGTGCCCGCCGGCTTCACCCACCAGGACGTGCAGAACGCCCTGGACAAGGTCCGGATGGACACCACCGGCAAGCTCGTCGGCGTCTACCTGCCGCCGGGCGACTACCAGACCGCGAGCAAGTTCCAGGTGTACGGCAAGGCCGTGCAGGTGGTGGGCGCCGGGCCGTGGTTCACCCGCTTCCACGCCCCGTCCTCGCAGGACAACACCGACATCGGCTGGCGGGCGGAGGGCACGGCGAAGGGCTCGTCCTTCTCCGGCTTCGCCTACTTCGGCAACTACACCTCGCGCATCGACGGACCGGGCAAGGTCTTCGACTTCGCGAACGTCTCCGACATCACCATCGACAACATCTGGAACGAGCACATGGTGTGCCTGTACTGGGGCGCCAACACGGACCGGATCATCATCAAGAACTCCCGGATCCGCGACATGTTCGCCGACGGGATCAACATGACCAACGGCTCCACGGACAACCTCGTCACCAACAACGAGGCACGGGCCACCGGTGACGACAGCTTCGCGCTGTTCTCCGCGATCGACGCGGGCGGCGCGGACATGAAGAACAACGTCTACGAGAACCTGACCTCCATCCTGACCTGGCGCGCGGCAGGTGTGGCCGTCTACGGCGGCTACAACAACACCTTCCGCAACATCCACATCGCCGACACCCTCGTCTACTCGGGCATCACCATCAGCTCGCTGGACTTCGGGTATCCGATGAACGGCTTCGGGACGGATCCGACGACCTTCGAGAACATCTCGATCGTCCGGTCCGGCGGCCATTTCTGGGGGGCGCAGACCTTCCCGGGCATCTGGCTGTTCTCGGCCTCGAAGGTGTTCCAGGGAATCCGGATCAACAACGTCGACATCGTCGACCCGACGTACAGCGGAATCATGTTCCAGACGCAGTACATCGGCGGTCAGCCGGTCAATCCCATCAAGGATACCGTCCTGAGGGACATCACCATCACCGGGGCGAAGAAGAGCGGCGACGCGTTCGACGCGAAGTCCGGCTTCGGCCTCTGGGCGAACGAGATGCCCGAGGCGGGGCAGGGCCCGGCGGCCGGTGAGGTCACCATCCACAACCTGAAGACGAGCGGCAACGCCGTGGACGTACGGAACACGACCTCGACGTTCAGGATCAACCAGCTGCCGTAACCGCTGTTCGGCGACTGGGCGGGCACCCCGGCGGTGTCCCGCCCAGTCGTCTGCCCCGGCCCCTTTCGGACCGGGCTTCCGTACGCCAAACTGGCCGTAATCGAACTGCAAGGAACTTGCATTCCTTGCGCTAGTCTTGCGTTCATGACGCGACGACTTGCTCAAGTGGCGAAGAAGGTGGGAGTCAGCGAGGCCACGGTCAGCCGGGTGCTCAACGGCAAGCCGGGCGTCTCGGAGGCGACCCGCCAGTCCGTGCTCACCGCGCTGGACGTCCTCGGGTACGAGCGCCCCACCCAGCTGCGCGGCGAACGCGCCCGGCTGGTCGGGCTGGTCCTGCCCGAGCTCCAGAACCCCATCTTCCCGGCCTTCGCCGAGGTCATCGGCGGTGCGCTGGCCCAGCAGGGGCTGACCCCGGTGCTGTGCACCCAGACCACCGGTGGGGTCTCCGAGGCCGACTACGTGGAACTGCTGCTCCAGCAGCAGGTGTCCGGGGTGGTCTTCGCCGGCGGTCTCTTCGCGCAGGCCGACGCCCCCCACGAGCACTACCGGCTGCTGTCCGAACGCAAGGTTCCGGTGGTGCTCATCAACGCCTCCATCGAGGACCTCGGCTTCCCCTGCGTGGCCTGCGACGACGCCGTCGCGGTCGAACAGGCCTGGCGCCACCTGGCCTCGCTGGGGCACGAGCGGATCGGCCTGGTGCTGGGCCCGCCCGACCACATGCCCTCGCTGCGCAAACTGGTGGCCGCCCAGGCGGTGGCCGCCGCGGCGGGCGCCGAGCTGCCCGGAGCCCATGTGGAGCGGGCCCTGTTCTCCCTGGAGGGAGGTCACGCGGCCGCCTCCCGGCTGCTGGACCGCGGGGTCACCGGCATCATCTGCGCGAGCGACCCGCTGGCCCTCGGGGCGGTCCGGGCGGCCCGCCGCCGGGGGCTGGAGGTGCCCCGCCAGGTCTCCGTGGTGGGCTACGACGACTCGGCCTTCATGAACTGCACCGAGCCCCCGCTGACCACCGTGCGGCAGCCCATCGAGGCCATGGGCCGGGCCGCCGTCGAACTGCTCACCGCGCAGATCCAGGGAGCCGCCGTACAACCCGGTGAGCTGCTCTTCGAGCCTGAGCTGGTGGTCCGCGGCTCCACCGCACAGGCCCCGCGCGGCTAGGCACGGTCACCGGCGGGCCGCTCGTACGCGGGCCGGCAGGGCTCCGGAACGTCACACAGACGCTCCGGAGCCCTTTTTGCGTTCACCAACCGCCGTCTCGCATCTCTTCTGTCGATGTATTACGAAAACTGCGCGAGATCTTGCGTTCATCTGTGGGTGGTGGTTGAGTGTGCCGCGCTCGCCCCCACGCCTCCTGCCCGATGCTCGAAGGGGACCACCGATGAGAACCAACGTCCGCCGCACCGTCGCGGCAGCCCTCGCCTCCGCGCTCGCCGTGACCGCCCTCGCGGCCTGCGGCACGAGCAGCAGCGGCGACGACAAGCCCCAGTCCGGTGGCGGTTCCACCGACGCCTCCGCCCCGCTCGACCCGAAGACCAAGGTCACCCTCTCCATCGACTGCATGCCGCCCGCGGCGAAGGCGGCCGAGCTCAAGGAGTGGAAGGAGGACGTGGCGGAGTTCAACAAGACGTACCCGAACGTCACCATCGAGGGCCGCTCCACCCCCGGCCAGTGCCTGGAACCCCCGCGTTTCACCGCGATGCTGAAGGCCAAGTCCCAGCCGGACGTCTTCTACGCCTACTTCACCGACCTCCAGCAGGTGCTGGACAACGACGGGGCCGAGGACATCTCGGCGTACGTCACCCCCGCCTCGGTACCCGCCGTCGGCGACATCGACAGGAACGTCCTCGACGTCCTGAAGCGGGACGGCAAGCTCTACGGGGTACCGACCAGCAACTACACGATGGGCCTGCTGGTCAACCGCAAGCTCTTCCAGCAGGCCGGCCTCGACCCCGACACCCCGCCGCGCAGCTGGGAGGAGGTCCGGGCCGCCGCCAAGAAGATCGCGGCCCTCGGCAACGGCGTCGCCGGCTTCGGCGAGTACAGCGTGGAGAACACCGGCGGCTGGCACTTCACGGCCACCGTGTACGGCATGGGCGGCGACGTCGTCGGCGCCGACGGCAAGGCCGCCTTCAACAACCCCACCGGAAAGCAGATCGTCGACAACCTGCACGCCATGCGCTGGGAGGACGACAGCATGGGCAAGACCCAGCTGCTCAAGTGGGGCGACCTGCAGAAGCAGATGGCCTCGGACAAGCTCGGCATGTTCCTCGCCGCGCCCGACGACATCACCTACATGGTCCAGCAGCTCGGCGCCAAGTACGACAACTTCGGCATGGGCCCCATCCCCGGCGGGGCGGCCACCCTGGCCGGCGGCAACGGCTACATGATCAAGAAGGGCAGCTCGCCCGACAAGGTCAAGGCGGCCGTCGCCTGGCTGAACTTCAAGACCCTCTCGGTCGGCAAGGGCCAGTTCCAGTACGACCGCAGCAAGGCCGACGGCCTGCCGGTCGGCCTTCCGCAGCCCGCCTTCTTCACCGGCGCGAGCAAGACCGAGGACGACCGGCTGAAGGCCGCCAGCGCCACCATGCCGGTCGCCAACTTCAAGGCCTTCCTGGACAACCCGGTGCCCGGGAAGCCGGAGCCGCGGAAGGCGCAGGAGGTCTACAAGGTCCTCGACAAGGTGATGTCGGGGGTCCTCACGAACAAGGACGCGGATCCCGCACAGCTCCTCGGCGAGGCCGAGAAGGCGGTCAACCAGGTGCTGGGCAACCAGTAGCGGCGGCCGGGGGTCCCTCCGGGCCCCCGCCTCCCGCGTACCGAAGACGACGACCCCGAGGAGCGAGCGGCGATGCCGGCCCCCACCCTGCCCCGAGTCCTGCCCCGAGTCCTGCCCCGAGCCCTGCCACGGACCTCCCGTGCGGAGTTCCGCCGGGCGCTCAAGCGGAACCTCACGGCCCACGGCTTCCTGATCGGCGCCGTCCTCTGCTTCTCCTTCTTCTCCTGGTACCCGATGGTCCGGGAGTTCCTGCTGGCCTTCCAGAAGACCGAGAACGGCGCCACCCGCTGGGTCGGCTGGGACAACTTCGCCTACGTCTTCGGGGACCCGAACTTCTGGCAGGCCTGGCGCAACACCCTGCTCTTCACCGGCCTGGCCCTGCTCCTCGGGTTCCTCGTCCCCTTCGCGGTCGCCCTGGTGCTGAACGAGTTCCGGCACGGCCAGGGCTACCTGCGCCTGCTCGTCTACCTGCCGGTGATGATGCCGCCGGTGGCCTCGGTGCTGCTCTTCAAGTACTTCTACGACCCCGGATACGGCCTCTTCAACAGGGCGCTGGAGTTCCTGCACCTCCCCGCGCAGGACTGGCTGCAGTCCACCGACACCGCGATGCTCTCCGTGGTCCTCGCCTCCACGTGGATGAACATGGGCGGTGCGACCCTGATCTATCTGGCCGCCCTCCAGGGCATCCCCGGCGAGCTGTACGAGGCCGCCGAACTCGACGGGGCGGGGCTCCTGCGCAAGATCTGGCACGTGACGATCCCGCAGACCAAGCTGATCCTCTCGCTCATGCTGCTGATGCAGATCATCGCCACCATGCAGGTGTTCGTCGAACCGTTCCTGCTGACCGGAGGGGCCGGCCCCGAGGGCTCGACCACCACCGTCGTCGTCCTCATCTACCAGTACGCCTTCAGCTTCAACCAGTACGGCGGCGCCGCGGCCCTGGGCCTGTGCCTGCTCGTCCTGCTCGCGGGCTTCTCCGCGCTGTACGTCCGCCTCAGCCGCGACAACGAGAGCTGACAAGGAGCCCGTCCCATGGCAGAGCGCACCCTGATATCGCCGATGCAACGCGGCCGCACCCGGGGCAGGGTCCTGTACTGGATCACCCTCGCCCTGGTCGTGGGCGGCTTCACCCTCGTCTTCCTCGGGCCCCTCTACTGGATGGTCGCGGGCGGCCTCAAGAGCACCGAGGAGTTCGCCCAGGTCCCGCCGACCCTCGTGCCCGACTCGCTGCACACCGCCAACTACACGGCCGCCTGGAAGGTCATGGACCTGGCCAGGCTGCTGTTCAACACCCTCTACTACTCCTTCGGGGCGCTGGCCTTCCAGCTCGTGCTCGACGTGGCCGCCGCCTACTCGCTGTCCAGGCTGCGCCCCGTCCTCGGCAAGGCCGTCCTCGGCATGATGCTGGCGACGCTGATGATCCCGGCCACCGTGCTGGTCGTCCCGCAGTACCTCACGGTGCTCGACATGCCGCTCATCCAGCGGAACCTGCTCAACACGCCCTGGGTGATCTGGCTGCCGTCCGTCACCAACGCCTTCAACATCTTCCTGCTGAAGCGGTTCTTCGACTCCATCCCGCAGGAGATCCTCGACGCCTCCGCGATCGACGGGGCGAGCGCGGTGCGCACGCTGCGCTCGATCGTCCTGCCCATGTCCCGGCCCGTCCTGGGCGTCGTGTCGATCTTCGCGATCGTCGGCGTCTGGAAGGACTTCCTCTGGCCGATGCTCACCCTCTCCGACCCGGCGCTCCAGACGCTCAACGTCGGCATCTACTCGCTGGCCTCCGGGGTCCCGGAGAACCACCTCATCGCCGCACTCGCGATGGCCTCGGCGCCCACGCTCGTCATCTTCCTGATCTTCCAGCGCAACATCATGAGCGGCCTGACGGCGGGTTCCCTCAAGGGCTGACCCCCGCGACCCGCACCCCCGCGACCCGCACCCCCGCGACCCGCACTCCGCGACCCGCACCGCCACGCCCGGCCGCCCCCGTGAAAGGACCCCTCGTGGCTGACCTTCCCCTGCCCGAAGACGCCGCCGGCTGGTGGCGCACGGCCGCCATCTACCAGGTGTACGTACGCAGCTTCGCCGACGGCGACGGGGACGGCACCGGCGACCTCGCGGGCGTCCGGGCCCGGCTGCCCTACCTCGCCGAACTCGGCGTGGACGCCCTGTGGTTCACCCCCTGGTACCTCTCGCCCCTCGCCGACGGCGGCTACGACGTCGCCGACTACCGCACCATCGACCCCGCGTTCGGCACCCTCGCCGAAGCCGAGAAGCTGATCTGCGAGGCCCGTGAGCTGGGCATCCGAACCATCGTCGACATCGTCCCGAACCACGTGTCCGACCAGCACGCGTGGTTCCGGGCCGCCCTCGCGGCCGGCCCCGGCAGCCCCGAGCGGGAGCTCTTCCACTTCCGCCCGGGCCGCGGCGAGCAGGGAGAACTGCCCCCCGGGGACTGGCCGTCGCAGTTCAACGGCGCCGCCACCTGGACCCGGGTGCCCGACGGGGAGTGGTACCTGCACCTGTTCACCCCGCAGCAGCCGGACCTCAACTGGGACCATCCCGCCGTCCGCCGCGAACACGAGGAGATCCTGCGCTTCTGGTTCGAGCGGGGCGTGTCCGGCGTACGCATCGACTCGGCGGCCCTGCTCGCGAAGGATCCGGCCCTGCCCGACCTGGCAGGGCGCTCACCCGAGCCCTGGCCCGGTGAGATCCACCCCTACATCGACCGCGACGAGCTGCACGACGTCTACCGCTCCTGGCGCGCCATCGCCGACGAGTACGAGGCCGTCTTCGTGGGGGAGGTCTGGCTGCCCGACTCCGAGCGCTTCGCCCGCTACCTGCGCCCCGACGAGCTGCACACCGCCTTCAACTTCTCCTTCCTCAGCTGCCCGTGGGACGCGGGACGGCTGCGCACCTCGATCGAGGAGACGCTCGCCGAGCACGCGCCCGTCGGGGCCCCGGCCACCTGGGTGCTCTGCAACCACGACGTGACCCGTACGGTCACCCGCTACGGGCGCGCCGACACCGGCTTCGACTTCGCCGCCAAGGCCTTCGGGACCCCGACCGACCTGGCGCTGGGCACCCGGCGGGCGCGTGCCGCGGCCCTGCTGACGCTGGCCCTGCCCGGCGCCGTGTACGTCTACCAGGGCGAGGAACTGGGCCTGCCGGAAGCTGATATACCGCTCAGCCGGATCCAGGATCCGATGCACTTCCGCTCCGGGGGCACCGACCCCGGCCGCGACGGCTGCCGGGTCCCGCTGCCCTGGACCGCGCAGCCGTGGAACGAGCCCTGGCTGCCACAGCCCGCGAACTGGCCGGAGTACGCAGCCGACCGGCAGGACGGCGACCCGGACTCCATGCTCAGCCTCTACCGGACGGCGCTCGGACTTCGCCGCGCGGCGGCCGGCTTCGGGGGCGGCTCGCTGGAGTGGCTGCACGCGCCGCCCGGGGTGCTCGCGTTCACCCGGCCCGACGGGCTGGTCTGCCTGGTCAACCTCTCCGAGGGGCCGGTCCCGCTGCCGGCCCGCACCCGGCTCCTGCTGGGCAGCTCCGCCCTGGACGACTCGGGGCTGCTCCCGCAGGACACGGCGGTCTGGCTGCGGGCCTGACACCGCGGCCGGACCGCTGACGCCGGCCCAGCTCCGGTGTCCGGCGTGCGTCACGGCATCGGCATCGGCTGTGGCGGGCGGGGCCCCTGGTACTGCCCGCTCGGCCGCATCCGCAGCGGCCGCTCCTGGTACTCCTCCAGCGCGTGCGCGATCCAGCCCGCCGTGCGCGCCACCGCGAAGACCGTCTCCCCGGCCTCCGCAGCCATCCCGCACGACACCGTCAGCACGGCCAGGGCCAGGTCCACGTTCGCGTGCAGCCCGCCCTGCCGGCCCGTCACCGCGGCCACCTCGCGGGCCGCGCCCAGCGCGGGCGCGGCCTGGGGCAGGCCCTCCAGCCGGTCGAACAGGGCCCGCGCCCGCGGGTCCTCCCCCTGGTACAGCCGGTGGCCGAGCCCGGGCACGCGGCGTCCCGCCCGCAGGTACTCCGCGACCACCGGCGCGGCCCCGCCGCGCTCCAGGACCTCCACCAGCATCCGGTGCGCCAGCCGTCCGGCCGCGCCGTGCAGCGGCCCCTCCAGTGCTCCGAGCCCGGCCGACACCGCCGCGTACGGATGGGCCCGCGCCGACGCGGCCACCCGTACGGCCAGCGTGGACGCGGCCAGATCGTGGTCGACGAGCAGTGCCAGCGCCAGGTCGAGGGCGGCCAGGGCGTCCGGGTCGGGCTCCTGCCCGGTGAGCCGCGACCACAGCTGCCGGGCGATGCGGGCGTCGCCGGCCCACCGGGCCGGCCCCCGTACGGGCAGGGCGCCGACCAGGGTGGGGATCAGGCAGCGTGCGGAGCCCAGTACGGACTCCTCGGACAGGTCGAAGCGCAGCGGGTCCGCGACCGCGGCGGCGGCGACGGCCACCCGCAGCCGGTCCACCGGCCCGCTGTGCCCGGGCAGGGCGGCGACCGCCTTGCGGGCCGCGGCGAGCGGCTCCGGAGGAGCGGTGAACCGCGCCCCGTGGACGAGGCTCCCCGTCCACAGCCACTCGGCGACCTCCTCGTAGCGGTACCGCGAGGCCAGGGCCACGGCGTCGACGCCCCGGAAGTAGTAGCGGTCGGCCTCGATGAGCGTGAGGGAGGTGCGGACGGACAGTTCCCCGGCGGGCGGGGCCGCCGCCTCGCGGCGGCTGCGCCGGGCGAGCTCCGCCACCTCGGCCGCGTCGAAGGTGCTGCCGCGGCCGACCTGGTCGCGCCGGCTGGTCAGCTGGCCCCGGCTCACATAGGCGTACACCGTCGCGGGCTTCACCCCGAGCAGTTCGGCGGCCTGCCGGGTGGTGAGCCGTCGCTCTTCATCCATGCACGCAAGCCTACATAGATTGATTCAATCAATATTGACAAGGATTCCGTCAATCCTCGATGGTCGATGCATGAACACCACCGTCGCAGTGCCCCGCGGTCTCGCGGGAGTCGTGGTCACCGACACCGAGCTCGGTGACGTCCGAGGCCGTGAAGGCTTCTACCACTACCGCCAGTACTCGGCCGTCGAGCTCGCCGAGAGCCGCAGCTTCGAGGACGTGTGGCACCTGATGTTCCGCGGCGCCCTGCCCGCGGACGCCGCCGGGCGCGCCGCGTTCGCCGCGGAGACCGCCCCGCTGCGCCGCCTGCCCGCCGCGGTACGGGACGCCCTCCCCGCCCTCGCCCGGGCCTCCGCGCTCTCCGGGCCGCTCGCCGGACTGCGCACGGCGCTCTCGCTGCTCGGCGCGTCCGCCGGATTCCGCCCGGTCTACGACCTCGACCCGGAGCGCCGGGCCGCCGACGCACTGGCCGCATGCGCCGCCGTACCGACCCTCCTCACCGCCCTGCACCGGCTGGGACAGGGGCTGGAGCCGGTGGAGCCGCGCGAAGACCTCCCGTACGCCGCCAACTACCTGTACATGCTGACCGGGCAGGAGCCCCGTCCCGCCCCGGCCCGCGCGATAGAGCGGTACCTGATCTCCACCGTCGACCACGGATTCAACGCCTCCACCTTCACCGCCCGGGTCATCGCCTCCACCGGCGCCGATGTCGCCGCCTGCCTCACCGGTGCGATCGGGGCGCTCTCCGGCCCGCTGCACGGCGGCGCCCCGAGCCGGGCCCTGGACACGCTGGACGCCATCGGCACCGCGGACCGGATCGGTCCGTGGATCCGCGAGCGGGTCCTGGCGGGGGAGCGGATCATGGGCTTCGGCCACCCCGTCTACCGCACCGAGGACCCCCGCTCACGCATGCTGCGCGACATCGCCCGCGGGTTCGGCGGGCCGCTGGTGGACTTCGCCGTCGAGGTCGAGCGCCAGGTCGAGGAGATCCTCGCCGAGCTCAAGCCGGGCCGCGAACTGCACACCAACGTGGAGTTCTACGCGGGTGTGGTCATGGAACTGTGCGGGCTCCCGCGCGAGATGTTCACCCCGACCTTCTGCGCGGCCCGCGTGGTGGGCTGGAGCGCGAACATCCTGGAACAGGCGGCCGATTCGAAGATCATCCGACCGGCCGCCCGGTACACCGGGCCCACCCCTCCGCAGCCGGTGCCCGCCCTGGGCTGACTACGATCGACCGGGTGAACAGCAGGCAGCCCATCCCCGTCGTCGTCCTCGCCGGATTCCTCGGATCCGGCAAGACCACCGTGCTCAACCACCTCCTGGCCCACCGCGCCGGAACCCGGATCGGGGTCGTCGTCAACGACTTCGGGTCGATCGAGATCGACGCCATGTCGGTGGCCGGCCAGGTCGGCGACTCGATGGTCTCCCTCGGCGGGGGCTGCCTGTGCTGCGCCGTCGACGGCAGCGAGCTCGACGCGTACCTGGAGAAGCTCGCCGCTCCCGCCCACCGGATCGACGTCATCGTCATCGAGGCGAGCGGGCTGGCCGAGCCCCAGGAGATGGTCCGGATGCTCGTGGCCAGCGAGAATCCCGGCATCCGCTACGGCGGGATGGTGGAGGTCGTGGACGCGGCGGAGTTCGACGCGACCCGGGCCCGGCACCCCGAGACCGACCGGCACCTCGCCGTCGCGGACCTGGTCGTGCTCAACAAGACCGACCGGGTCGACGCCGCGGAGCGGGCCCGGATCGAGGGCCTGCTGACCACCCTGTGCGCCCCCGGCATCCCGGTGGTCGGAGCCGACCACGGGCGGATCGACCCCGAGCTGCTCTTCGACCGGCGGCCGTGGACCGAGACCCGCGGACAGCTCTCCTTCGAGGACCTGCTCGCGGAGGCCGAGGACCACGACCAGGACCACGACCACGGTGCCCACGCCCATGCGGCGTACGAGAGCGTCGAGTTCGTCTCCGAGCAGGCCCTCTCGCCCCGCCGGTTCATCGACTTCCTCGACCGCCGCCCCGCCGGGCTCTACCGGATCAAGGGCTTCGTCCACTTCGGCGTGCCCGGGCACGGGGAGAAGTACGAGGTCCACGCGGTGGGCCGGTTCCTCCGCTTCGCCCCGCAGCCCTGGGGGCGCGGCGAGCCCCGGCTGTCGCAGCTGGTGCTGATCGGCTCCGGCACGGACGGCGCGGGCCTGCTGCGCGAGCTCGACGCCTGCCGTGAGGAGGCGCCGCACGAGCTCGGCCCCGAGAGCATGTGGGGGGTGCTGCGGTACGTGGCCCGGCCGGAGGGGCCGGAGGGGTCGGAGGGCGAAACGGCCGAAGGCCAGGCCGAAGCCCAGGAAGAGCCTACGGCCGGGGCCTAGCCGGGGACCGGCCCGGGCTCAGGCGACCTCGACCCCGTACTCGCGCAGCAGGTCCTCCAGGCCGCCCCGGTAGCCCTTGCCGCCGATCACGAAGTCCCAGTCGCCGTTCGCCCGGCGCCGGAAGGAGCCGAGGACGAGCGCCGTCTCGCCGGCCCGGCCGTCGGACACCTCCAGCTCCCCGGCCTCCGCGCCCGAGGCGTCGAGGAGCCGGATCCGGGCGTCCGTGAAACCGGCCAGGTCGGCGTGCGGGTCGGCTTCCGGGTCGATCGCGGCCACCAGGACCAGCCGGTCGGCCTCGCGGGGCAGGGCGTCGAAGGTGACCTCGAGTGCCGCCTTGTCGGGCGCCGTGTGCGCGCGGGCGCGCACCGAACCGTCAGGAGTCCCCGGGTTGTTGAAGAAGACGAAGTGGTCCTCGCTCAGCACCCGGTTGCCCGTGCAGACCAGCGCGCACACGTCGAGCGCGACCGCACCCGACCAGTACATGCCGAGCACGTTGTGGTCCGGGGAAGGGGAAGGCGCGGGTTCGGATGCCCGCTGCGCCGGGACGCCCGCGGGGCCGCCGCCGAGGCGGCCGCGCAGCCCGTACTGGTGCAGCAGTTCCACGAGCCTGTCGCCGGGAACCAACTCCAGCGGCTTGCCGTTGGCAAAGGTGTACGACCCCGGCCCGAAGGACGCGGTGGTGACCAGCACCCCCTTGTTCGCCCCCTTGTCCTGGACCGTGCCGTACAGATCCCGCACCGCCGTGGGCGAGACCGTGTTCCGGTAGCGCTTGACCTGCACCACGATCCGCCCGCCCGTGATGGGGGACGGGTCGTTCGCCTCGATGTCCACCCCGCCGTCGCCCGAGCGCTGGGTGGTCAGCGCCTCCATGCCCATCGCCCGGAAGAGCTCCGCCACCAGGTTCTCGAAGGCGATCGGGTCCATCTCGAACAGGTCGGGCTCGTCCTGGCCGCCGTCCGCGTGCCCGCCGTGGCTGACGACCCCGACGCCGAGCTCGTCGGGCCGGCGTCCCGCGCGTACGGCCGTCAGCTGGTCGGGCCGCGCCGACAGCTGCCCGCGCAAGCCCTCCACCAGGCAGTCCACCGCGCTGACCTGCTCCAGCCGAAGCCCCGCGAAGGCGGAGCGGGGCGCCGACACCGAAGCGAGCACGAACTGTGCCTCCCGGCCCGTCGCCGGATCGGGGCAGTCGACGAAGCCGTTCACCACGACCGAGTCCAGCACGCCGAACTCGTCCGCCGCGTACAGCTCACGTATGACGAGCAGCATGGATTGCGCCAGCAGGTCCCGGTACAGGGCGCGTCGTTCCGTGACCGAGCGGGGCTTCACCTTGTCCTGGTCGGTACTCGGCAGATACTGGACCGAGCGGGCCTCCGGTACCACCGCGTACCCGGGCAGCTCCCAGTCCAGGACGAGCTCGCGCTCCCCCGGGCCGTACGCCGCCGCCACCTGGCGCGGCAACGCCTCGGGCCAGGCCGTGGAGGTGTACAGGGCGGCCGAGAAGTATTCGACCACCGCTTCCGAATCGCCCGCGCGCAGGGCCCCGGCCAGCTCGGTGAGCCCGTCGTTGTGCGTCCGGATCCCGGCGAGCTGCTGCGCCGCCCACTGGTCGTACTGCTGCCGGTACGAAGCCAGTTGCTGCTGCCGCTGTGCCTCGGCGGCATTCGCCGCCTGCCAGGCCTCGGTGTACCGGGCGTGTGACTCCCGCTCGGCCTGGGCCCGGTTGGCCGAGCCGAGGGTCCAGCCGCTGCTCTGGTGCTGGAACTGCTCGATGCGGGGCATCGGCACCTGTTGCGCCAGGGTGCCGGGGCTGAACGGCTCCAGCTGTTCGGATCGCACCAGGGCGGCCATCCGGAAGGCCGGTGCCCTGCACCCCGTGACCAGCAGGCCTTGCAGGGCAGCCACCTCGGCGTCGATCTCGGCGGTGCGCCGCCGGGCCTCGGACTCCCGGTGCTGCCGGTGGCTACGGGCCGCCTCGCGTTCGTACGCCCGTTGTCGGCGTTCCGCCTCGCGCTGCTGTATCTGCTGCGTCTGCTGCATCCGGCGCTGGGCCTCTGCCCAGTCTCCGATCACTCCGCCCGCACGACGACTCATCAGCTCTGTTCTCCCCGCCCCACCAGCCAGTGCCAAGGGGGAAAACACTAGTCGCCATTCGGGTGGTACGTCCCCCCTAGGGCGTACCACCTGAATGGCGACTTCCGTCCTACAGCACGCCCCCGGCCAGCGCGGCCACGGTGGCGGGCAGCGCGGCCCCCGATCCGTCGCGGCGCGGGTCCACGGGCGGCAGTCCGGCCGGGGTTCCGTTCGCGGCGGCCGCCCGGACCGGCGCGTTGCCCGCCCAGGCCAGGACCAGCACGTCCTCGCCCTTCAGGAACCGCTGGCAGCGCACGCCGCCGGTGGCCCGGCCCTTGCGCGGGTACTGGTCGAACGGGGTCAGCTTCCCGGACAGCACCGAGTCGTCCAGCGTCCCGTGCGAGCCGGCGACGGTGAACACCATCGCGTCCCGGGCCGGGTCCACGGCCGAGAAGTGGATCACCTTCGCGTTGTCGGCGAGCTTGATGCCGGCCATGCCGCCCGCCGGGCGGCCCTGCGGGCGCACCTGGGAGGCCGGGTAGCGCAGCAGCTGGGCGTCGTCGGTGAGGAAGACCAGGTCCTCCTCACCCGTGCGCAGTTCGACCGCGCCGACGATCCGGTCGCCGTCCTTGAGGGTGATGACCTCCAGCTCGTCCTTGTTGGCCGGGTAGTCCGGCACGACGCGCTTGACCACGCCCTGTTCGGTGCCCAGCGCCAGGCCCTGCGAGGACTCGTCCAGCGAGGTCAGGCAGACCAGCTTCTCGTCCGCCTCCAGCCCGGAGAGGAACTCCGACACCGGTGCGCCGCCCGCCAGGTTCGGCGCGGCGTGCGTGTCCGGCAGCTGCGGCAGGTCGATCACCGACAGCCGCAGCAGCCGCCCGTACGAGGTGACGGCGCCCACGTCGGCGCGGGCGGTCGCCGCGACCTGCGAGACGATCAGGTCGTGCCTGGCGCGGGCGCCGCCCTCCTCCGCGGGCAGCGGATCGCCGTTCGCGGTCCGCGCCAGCAGGCCGGTCGAGGACAGCAGTACGCGGCAGGGGTCGTCCGCGACCTCCAGCGGAACGGCTGCCACCGCGGTGCCCGCGGACTCCAGCAGGACCGTACGCCGCTCGGTGCCGAACTTCTTGGCGACCGCGGCCAGTTCCGTGGAGACCAGCTTGCGCAGCTCGGTGTCGGACTCCAGGATCCCGGTCAGCTCGTCGATCTCGCCCGTCAGCCGGTCGCGCTCGGACTCCAGCTCGATCCGGTCGAAGCGGGTGAGCCGGCGCAGCGGGGTGTCCAGGATGTACTGGGTCTGGATCTCGCTCAGCGAGAAGCGCTCGATGAGGCGCTCCTTCGCCTGCGCGGAGTTGTCGCTGTCCCGGATGAGGCGGATGACCTCGTCGATGTCGAGCAGGGCCACCAGCAGGCCCTCGACCAGGTGCAGCCGGTCGCGCCGCTTGCCGCGGCGGAACTCGCTGCGCCGCCGGACGACCTCGAAGCGGTGGTCGAGGTAGACCTCCAGCAGCTCCTTGAGGCCGAGGGTGAGCGGCTGCCCGTCCACCAGCGCCACGTTGTTGATGCCGAAGGACTCCTCCATCGGCGTCAGCTTGTAGAGCTGCTCGAGCACGGCTTCAGGATGGAAACCGTTCTTGATCTCGATGACCAGGCGCAGGCCGTGCGAGCGGTCGGTGAGGTCCTTGACGTCCGCGATGCCCTGGAGCTTCTTCGAGCCGACCAGGTCCTTGATCTTCGCGATGACCTTCTCGGGGCCGACCGTGAACGGCAGCTCCGTGACGACCAGGCCCTTGCGGCGGGCCGTCACGTTCTCCACCGCGACCGTCGCGCGGATCTTGAACGTGCCGCGGCCGTTCTCGTAGGCGTCCTTGATGCCCGAGAGCCCCACGATCCGGCCGCCCGTGGGCAGGTCCGGACCCGGGACGAAGCGCATCAGCGCCTCCAGGTCCGCCTGCGGGTAGCGGATCAGGTGGCGGGCGGCCGCGATGACCTCGCCGAGGTTGTGCGGGGGCATGTTGGTGGCCATGCCGACCGCGATCCCGGACGCGCCGTTGACCAGCAGGTTCGGGTAGGCGGCGGGCAGTGCCACCGGTTCCCGCTCCTGGCCGTCGTAGTTGGCGGTGAAGTCGACGGTGTCCTCGTCGATCGACTCCGTCATCAGTGACGTGGCGTCGGCCATCTTGCACTCGGTGTAACGCATGGCGGCCGGCGGGTCGTCGTTGCCGAGCGAACCGAAGTTGCCGTGGCCGTCGACCAGCGGCAGCCGCATGGAGAAGGGCTGGGCCATGCGCACGAGGGCGTCGTAGATCGACGCGTCACCGTGCGGGTGGAGCTTGCCCATGACCTCGCCGACGACACGGGCGCACTTGACGTAGCCGCGGTCGGGGCGCAGACCCATCTCGTTCATCTGGTAGACGATGCGGCGGTGCACCGGCTTCATGCCGTCACGGGCGTCGGGCAGGGCACGGGAGTAGATCACCGAGTACGCGTACTCGAGGAAGGAGCCCTGCATTTCGTCGACGACGTCGATGTCGAGGATCTTCTCCTCGAAATCCTCCGGCGGCGGGGTCTTCGTGCTGCGGCGGGCCATCGCTGCGCGGCTCCTTAACCAAGAATGGGTGTGCGGGGGTCTGACGCGGACCATTGTGGCCCGAGGCACCGACAACCCGGACTCCGACCCCAGGGGGTGACCCGGGAACTTATCCGGTCGTCGACGCGCTTGCATACAGTGGCAGGTCTGACGGAAATCTCTGCATCGCGTATCGAAGGGACCACATGCCCATGGGTCACACGGCCACAGCCCAGGCCGGCTCCGGCGGCCTGACAGCGACCGAGCACCGGCTGGCCAACGGCCTGCGCGTGGTGCTGTCCGAGGACCACCTGACCCCGGTCGCCGCGGTCTGCCTCTGGTACGACGTCGGCTCGCGCCATGAAGTCAAGGGGCGTACCGGCCTGGCTCACCTCTTCGAGCACCTGATGTTCCAGGGCTCGGCGAACGTGCCGGGCAACGGGCACTTCGAGCTGGTCCAGGGGGCCGGCGGCTCGCTCAACGGCACCACCAGTTTCGAGCGCACCAACTACTTCGAGACCATGCCGACCCACCAGCTGGAGCTCGCGCTGTGGCTGGAGGCGGACCGGATGGGTTCGCTGCTGGCCGCGCTGGACGACGAGTCCATGGAGAACCAGCGCGACGTCGTCAAGAACGAGCGCCGCCAGCGGTACGACAACGTCCCGTACGGCACCGCCTTCGAGCGGCTGACCGCCCTCGCCTACCCCGAGGGCCACCCGTACCACCACACGCCGATCGGCTCCATGGCCGATCTGGACGCCGCCTCCCTCGAGGACGCGCGCGCCTTCTTCCGCACGTACTACGCGCCCAACAACGCGGTCCTGTCGATCGTGGGCGACATTGACCCTCAGCGCACGCTCGCGTGGGTCGAGAAGTACTTCGGCACCATCCCCTCGCACGACGGCAAGCAGCCGCCCCGGGACGGTTCGCTGCCCGAGGTCATCGGCAGCGAGCTGCGCGAGGAGATCGTCGAGGAGGTCCCGGCGCGTGCGCTGATGGCCGCCTACCGGCTCCCGCACGACGGCACCCGCGAGTGCGACGCCGCCGACGTGGCGCTGACCGTCCTGGGCGGCGGCGAGTCCTCCCGGCTCCACAACCGCCTGGTACGCCGCGACCAGACGGCCGTCGCGGCCGGGTTCGGCATGCTGCGCCTGGCCGGAGCGCCCTCGCTGGGCTGGCTGGACGTCAAGACCTCCGGCGGCGTCGAGGTCCCGGACATCGAGGCGGCCGTGGACGAGGAGCTCGCGCGGTTCGCCGCCGAGGGCCCGACGGCCGAGGAGATGGAGCGCGCGCAGGCGCAGCTCGAGCGGGAGTGGCTGGACCGGCTGAGCACGGTCGCGGGCCGCGCCGACGAACTGTGCCGGTTCGCGGTGCTCTTCGGCGACCCGCAGCTGGCGCTGTCCGCGGTCCAGCGGGTCCTGGACGTGACCGCCGAGGAAGTACAGGCGGTGGCCGCGGCCCGGCTGCGCCCGGACAACCGCGCGGTGCTGGTCTACGAGCCGCTGGCCGGCTCCGACGAGTCCGCCGGGAACGACGACGAGAACGAGGGGGCGGAGCAGTGAGCGACACCGCAGCCGTCACGATGACCTTCCACCCGCGCCCGCAGGCCGGGGAGCCGCAGCCGTGGGCCTTCCCGGCCCCGGACCGCTCGGTGCTGTCCAACGGCCTGACCCTGCTGCGCTGCCACCGGCCGGGTCAGCAGGTGATCGCGGTCGAGGTCAACCTCGCCGCCCCGCTGGACGCGGAGCCCGAGGGCCTGGACGGGGTGGCGACCATCATGGCCCGCGCCCTGTCCGAGGGCACCGACAAGCATTCGGCCGAGGAGTTCGCGGCCGAGCTGGAGCGCTGCGGCGCCACCCTCGACGCGCACGCCGACCACCCGGGTCTGCGGGTCTCCCTGGAGGTCCCGGCCTCCCGGCTGCCCAAGGCGCTCGGCCTGCTCGCCGAGGCCCTGCGCGCGCCGGCCTTCGCCGACTCCGAGGTCGACCGGCTGGTGCGCAACCGGCTCGACGAGATCCCGCACGAGCTGGCCAACCCGCAGCGGCGCGCCGCCAAGCAGCTCTCCAAGGAGCTCTTCCCGGCCGGCCTGCGCATGTCGCGCCCGCGCCAGGGCACCGAGGAGACGGTCGCCCGGATCGACTCCTCGGCCGTACGGTCCTTCTTCGAGGCCCACGTACGCCCCGCCACGGCCACCGCGGTCGTGGTCGGCGATCTGACCGGCATCGACCTGGACGCGGTCCTCGCCGACACCCTGGGCGCCTGGACGGGCAACACCGCCGAGCCCCTGCCGGTGCCGCCGGTGACCGCCGACGACACGGGCCGCGTGGTCATCGTGGACCGGCCCGGAGCGGTCCAGACGCAGCTGCTGATCGGCCGGATCGGGCCGGACCGGCACGACCGCGTGTGGGCGGCCCAGGTGCTCGGCACGTACTGCCTGGGCGGCACCCTGACGTCGCGCCTGGACAAGGTGCTGCGCGAGGAGAAGGGGTACACGTACGGCGTGCGCGCCTTCGGCCAGGTGCTGCGCTCCACCGCCGACGGCCGGGGCGCTTCGATGCTCGCCATCAGCGGCTCGGTGGACACCCCGAACACCGCCCCGGCGCTGGAGGACCTCTGGAAGGTGCTGCGCACCCTCGCGGAGGGCGGTCTGACCGACACCGAACGGGACGTGGCGGTGCAGAACTTGGTGGGCGTGGCCCCGCTCAAGTTCGAGACGGCGGCCTCGGTCGCGGGCACCCTGGCCGATCAGGTCGAGCAGGAGCTGCCGGACGACTACCAGGCGCAGTTGTATGCGCAGCTGGCCGAAACGGGCACGGTGGAGGCGACTTCGGCGGTCGTGAAGGCCTTCCCGGCCGACCGTCTGGTCACGGTGCTGGTGGGTGACGCGACGCAGATCGAGGAGTCGGTGCGGGCCTTGGGGATCGGCGCCGTGAGCGTCGTCACCAACTGACCCCGGCCGACGGCACGACAAGGGGCTCTGGCGGACATATCCGCCGGAGCCCCTTTTGTCCGTTTAGCGGAGAGGTTGCTTTTATGTGGTGTGGCGTACGCAACAAAAGGGCGTGTCTGTTTGCCGATTGACTGATGATCCGCCTAGCGTCACCTGTGCTGTCCGTCAGTTGTACCCGCCGCATCCGCGGCACCGGACAGCGATCGCCGAGTCCCCGTCAGGCGCGAGCCTGGGGAGCCGGGGACCCACATCAGTCCCTGGGGTGAATCGGACCGCCTCGCAAGAGGAGGCCCGTAGGAGACCTTCCTGCTCCGAACCCGTCAGCTAACCCGGTAGGCGAGAGGGAAGGAAAGGATCAGCCCCTTCATGGCGTTTGGCAGTCGTGCCGCCGGTAAGCACCGTGGTTCCAGCCGTTTGAGCCGCAAGACCGCCGGCTACGCCGGCATAGCCGCCCTCGCCACCACTGGTGTCGTCGGCTCCCTCGCCGCTCCGGCCTTCGCCGCGGACAGCAGTGACAACCACTCCGCCTCGGACAACGCGCTCGGCGCGGTCGTCGTCGCCGAGGACCTCGCGGGTGACATCCAGGACCAGGCCGCGTCCCAGCAGCGTGCCGCCGAGCACGCCGCCGCCAAGGCGCAGGCCGAGGCCGACGCGAAGCAGCGGGCCGCCGAGGCCAAGCGCCTCGCCGAGGCCAAGGCGAAGGCCGAGCGCGAGGCCGCCGAGCGCGCGGCCCGCGAGGAGGAGCGCAAGCGCCTCAACACCTTCGTCTCCCCGCTCGACAGCTCGTACGTCAGCACGCAGTACAAGGCGGGCGGCGGCATGTGGTCCTCCGGCAGCCACACGGGCATCGACTTCCAGGCGCCCTCCGGCACCTCCGTCCACTCGGTGGGCGTCGGCGTCGTGGTCGAGGCCGGCTGGGGCGGCGCGTACGGCAACAACGTCGTGATCAAGCACAACGACGGTACGTACACCCAGTACGGGCACATGTCCTCGCTGAGCGTCTCCGTCGGCCAGCAGGTCACCCCCGGCCAGCAGATCGGCCTCTCGGGCTCCACGGGCAACTCCAGCGGCCCGCACCTGCACTTCGAGGCCCGCACCGGTGCCGACTACGGCTCGGACATCGACCCGATCGCGTACCTGCGCTCGCACGGCGTCAGCCTCTGACCCGCACCCCACCGCTCACCGAAGGCCCCGGCTCCCCGAGCCGGGGCCTTCGTGCTGCCCGCCGGATACATGTTCGTCATTTCCGGCGGCTCTCTGAAATTATCGTGTGTTGCAATAGAGTCGCAGCACGCGCAGGCGCGTCATGGATATGCGCGGTCTTTGGCGTGGCAGTCGAAAATCGGAGATGGCGGAGGTCCGGTCTTGCGTATTCCCGCGCACGCGGTATGCACTGCGATCCGCGACGACATCGTCTCCGGGGTCTTCGGGCCGGGCGGCAGGCTGACCGAGGAAGTGCTGGCCCGGCGGTACGGGGTCTCGCGGGTCCCGGTCCGCGAGGCGCTGCGGACCCTGGAGTCCGAGGGGTTCGTGACCACGCGGCGGCACGCGGGCGCCTGTGTGGCCGAGCCGACCGAGCAGGAGGCCGCCGACCTCCTCGAGCTGCGGATGCTGCTGGAGCCCCTGGCGGCGGCCAGGGCGGCCCGGCGGCGCACCGAGGGGCACCTCAAGGTGCTGCGCGGGCTGGTCAGGCTGGGCCAGGAGCGGGCCAGGCGGGGCCAGGGCGAGGACCTGCGGTCGCTGGGCGGCTGGTTCCACGAGACCCTCGCGCAGGCCTCCGGGAGCCCGGGCCTGATCGCGCTGCTGACGCAGATGCGGCACAAGCTGGCGTGGATGTACGTGGTGGAGGCGCCGGCCCGGCCGGTGGACTCCTGGGCCGAGCACGGGGCGATCGTGGACGCGGTGGCGCGGGGGGACGCGGAGCGGGCGCGGACGCTGACGGCCATCCACGCCGACCGGGCGGCGGGCGCGCACCGGCCGCGGCCGCGGGCGGCCGTGAGCACTTCGCAACCTGCCGTAAACATGTCGAGCGGCCGTCATTAACAGGAGCCGTATACAAAGGTGGGGTATTCGTGCGCCGCTTCCGGAATTCCGGTCGGCGTCAATTCGGCGTGCCGAAAATCAACCCCGCCCGGTGCGCCGAATTCCGGATGCGCCGGATTCCCCTGCGTGAACGCGAAAGCCGCGGTCCCCGGATGGCGGGGCCGCGGCTTGCGCGCGTGGACCGTGCGGGCCTGTGGGCCCGTGTGGTCGCGGGGCGACGGAGGTGTCGAACCCGAAGGGTCAGACGGTCTCGGGGAGCTCCTCGAGACCCTCGGCGACCAGCTTCGCGAGGCGGTCGAGCGCCGCCTCGGCGCCTTCGGCGTCGGACGCGAGGACGATCTCCTCGCCGCCCTGGGCGCCGAGGCCCAGAACCGCCAGCATGGAAGCGGCGTTGACGGGGTCGCCGCCGGCCTTCGCGATGGTCACCGGGACGCCGGAAGCGGTCGTCGCACGGACGAAGATCGAGGCGGGACGAGCGTGCAGGCCCTCGGCCCAGCCGACGTTGACGCGGCGCTCTGCCATGGTGATGCCCTTCAGGTTCTTACGGTTGTCTAGACCAGTCTCTCACGACGTCCGGAATGCTCGGACCGACCTTCGGCCCGAATCCTCCGCCGTTCGACCTTCCCCAGCTTGCACGGGTTTGCCCCAGTGTGCCTGATGCGCCGCGCGCACGCTGGCAGGCGGTTTCCGGCCGTAAGGTAGGCCCATGACCACCGAGTCGGACCCTTCGTACCCGGCCCACTGGGAGGCGGACGTCGTCCTGCGCGACGGCGGCACCGCCCGGATCAGGCCGATCACCCCGGACGACGCGGGCCGGCTGGTCAGCTTCTACGAGCAGGTCTCCGACGAGTCGAAGTACTACCGCTTCTTCGCCCCCTACCCCCGGCTCTCCGACCGCGACGTGCACCGCTTCACGCACCACGACTACGTGGACCGCGTCGGCCTCGCGGCGACCATCGGCGGGGAGTTCATCGGCACCGTCCGCTACGACCGCATCGGAGCCGACGGCCGGCCCGCGTCCGGACCCTCCGACGAGGCCGAGGTCGCCTTCCTCGTCCAGGACGCCCACCAGGGCCGCGGGGTGGCCTCCGCCCTCCTCGAACACATCGGCGCGGTGGCCCGGGAGCGCGGCATCCGCCGGTTCGCCGCCGAGGTGCTGCCCGCCAACACCAAAATGATCAAGGTGTTCACGGACGTCGGCTACCAGCAGAAGCGCAGCTTCGAGGACGGCTCGGTCCACCTCACCCTCGACCTCGAACCCACCGCCGAATCCCTCGCCGTGCAGCGCGCCCGCGAACAGCGCGCCGAGGCCCGCTCGGTGCAGCGGCTGCTCGCCCCCGGCTCGGTCGCGGTGATCGGAGTCAGCCGCTCCGGCGCGGGCGTGGGGGCCGCGGCCCTGCGCACCCTGCGCGACAGCGGCTTCCACGGCCACCTCTACGCGGTCAACGAGGCGGTCGCCCTCGACCTGCTCGAGGGCGTACGGGCCTACCGCACGCTCGACGCCGTCGGCGCCCCCGTCGACCTCGCGGTGATCGCCGTTCCGGCGGACCGGGTCCCCGAGGCCGTCGCGGCCTGCGGCGAACACGGCGTCCAGGGGCTCGTCGTGCTGTCCGCCGGATACGGGGAGAGCGGGCCGGCCGGCCTCGCCCGCCAGCGCGAACTCGTGAAGCAGGTGCGTTCGTACGGGATGCGCCTGATCGGGCCCAACGCCTTCGGGGTGATCAACACCGCGCCGGAGGTGGAGCTCAACGCCTCGCTGACGCCCGCGCCGATGCCGATGCGCGGCCGGACCGGCCTGTTCACGCAGTCCGGGGCGATCGGCATCGCCCTGCTCTCCGCCCTGGTGCGCCGGGGCGAGGGGCTGTCCTCGTTCGTCTCCGCGGGGAACCGGGCCGACGTCTCGGGCAACGACATCCTCCAGTACTGGTACGACGACGAGGCGACCGATGTCGCCCTGCTCTACCTGGAAACCCTCGGCAACCCGCGCAAGTTCACCCGCCTCGCCCGCCGGACGGCTGCCGTCAAGCCGGTGGTCGTCGCCAGGGGCGGCCGCCACACCCCCGCCGGACACGTGGTCCCGGGCACCCGGCTGCCGGAGGCCACCGTCTCCGACCTGCTCCGGCAGGCGGGCGTGATCCGGGTCGACACGGTGACGGAGCTGGTGGACGCCGGGCTGCTGCTGGCCTCGCAGCCGCTGCCCGCCGGACCGCGCGTCGCGATCCTCGGGAACTCCGAGTCCCTCGGGGTCCTGACCTACGACGCCTGCCTGACCCAGGGGCTGCGGCCGCTGCCGCCGCTCGACCTGACCACCGCGGCCTCGCCCGAGGACTTCCGGACGGCGCTGGCCGCGGCGCTGGCCTCCGACGCGAACGACGCGGTCGTGATCACCGCGATCCCGTGGGTGAACGAGCAGACCCCGGCGGACGACCTCGCCGAGGCGCTGCGCTCCGCGGTGGCCGGCCGACCCGGCAAGCCGGTGGCGGTCGTCCACGTGGAACTCGGCGAGCTGGCCGAGGCACTGGCCGCTCCACAGACCACGCCCGCGCAGGGCGACCCCGCCCCGCCCGCTGCCGCCCCGCCGGCTTCCGCCCCGCCGGCTTCCGGACCGCCTGCCTCCGGGCCGCCTGCCTCCGGGCCGCCGGTTTCCGAGGCGGCCGGCCGGGCCGAGCCGGGGCCCGGCGGCAGGATCCCGAGCTATCCCGCCGCAGAGCGGGCCGTCAACGCGCTCGCCGAGGCCGTCCGGTACGGGCAGTGGCGGCGGGCCAACGCCGAGGCCGGGCACGTGCCCGAGTACGAGGACATCGACGAGCCCGGGGCCGCCGCCCAGCTGGCCGGGCTGCTGGCCGACGTCGACGGCGGAGCCGTGCTCACCCTCGCCGAATGGGACGCCCGCGAGCTGCTCGGGCGCTACGGGATCCGCGTCCTGCCCGCCCTGCCCGCCCCCAGCCCCGACGCGGCGGTCCGCGCCGCCGGGATCCTCGGCTACCCGGTCGCCCTCAAGACCACCGCCCCCCACCTGCGCCACCGGGCGGACCTGGGCGGCGTACGGCTCGACCTCAGGAACGAGTCCGAGCTGCGTTCCTCGTACGAGGACCTCACCGGGCTGCTCGGGAAGCCGGCGGAGCTCCAGCCGGTGGTCCAGTCGATGGTGCCCCGCGGGGTCGACACGGTCGTCCGCTCCGTCATCGACCCGGCCGCCGGCGCCGTCCTCTCCTTCGGGCTCGCCGGCGTCGCCTCCGAGCTGCTCGGGGACACCGCGCACCGCCTGGTCCCGGCCACCGACCGGGACGCGGCCGGACTGATCCGGTCGATCCGGGCCGCACCCCTCCTGTTCGGCTGGCGCGGCAGCGACCCCGTCGACACCCCCGCCCTGGAGGAGCTGCTCCTGCGGCTGTCCCGGCTGGTCGACGACCACCCCGAGGTGATCGGGGTCTCCCTGGAGCCCGTGGTCGTCGCCACCGCGGGACTCTCCGTGCTCAGCGCCACCGTCCGCGTGGCGCATCCGCCCGCCCGCGGTGATCTCGGCCCGCGGACCCTCCCCAGCTACTGAGCGGGTCCGCGCGCGGCCGGGATGCCCCGTACGGGCCTTAGGATGGACCTCATGGCGAAATCCGGTACGACGACCCAGGGGCTGCGCACGGCGATCGAGCGCAGCGGCTACTACCCGGCCCTCGTGGCCGAGGCCGTGGAGGCCGCGGTGGGCGGCGAGCCGATCTCGTCGTACCTGGTCCACCAGGAGACGACCTTCGACTCCAACGAGGTCCGCCGCCACGTCACCGTGCTGGTCCTGACCGGCAACCGCTTCATCGTCAGCCACACCGACGAGCAGGCCGCGGACGCCGGGTCCCCGTCCCCGTACGCCACCACCTCCACCGAGTCGGTCAAGCTCTCCAGCATCTCCTCCGTGGTGCTCAGCCGCGTCGTCGCCAACCCGGAGTCCTACACGCCCGGCACCCTGCCCCGCGAGGTCGTCCTGACCATCGGCTGGGGCGCGGTCTCCCGGATCGACCTGGAGCCGGCCGCTTGCGGCGACCCGAACTGCGACTCCGACCACGGCTACACCGGCAACTCCACCGCCGACGACCTCAGCCTGCGCGTCAGCGAGGCGGGCGACGGCCCGGAGGCGGTGCGCCAGACCCTGGTCTTCGCGCAGGCACTCTCCGAGGCAACGGCAGCCACGGCGGCCACGTCCTCCCCCTCCGCCCGCTGATGACGTACCCCGCGGCGCAGAACTGGCAGGACGAGCCGGAGCTGCTGGACCTCGCGGCGGCGCCCGTCCCCGAGTACGGCACGGGCTCGCTCGCCGACCTGCTGCCCACCCTCGTGGCCGGCCAGGGAGTGCCCGGCTTCTCCGCGGCCATCGCGGAGCTCGCGCCGGCCGACCGGAACTGCGTGTTCCTGGTCGACGGCATGGGCTGGGAGCAGATCAAGGCCCACCCGGACGAGGCCCCGTACCTGACCTCCCTGCTCGGCAGCTCGCGCGGCGGCACCGGCCGCCCGGTCACCGCGGGCTTCCCCGCGACCACCGCGACCTCGCTGGCCTCGGTCGGAACCGGCCTGCCGCCCGCCCGGCACGGCCTGCCCGGCTACGCGGTGCGCAACCCGGCCACCGGCGAGCTGATGAACCAGCTGCGCTGGCAGCCGTGGACCCAGCCGAAGGCCTGGCAGCCGTACCCGACCGTCTTCCAGCAGGCGGACGCGGCCGGCGTGGCCACCGCGCAGGTGTCCTCGCCCGCCTTCCAGACCACCCCGCTCACCAAGATCGCGCTGAGCGGCGGCACCTTCCTTGGCCGGATGACCGGCGAGGAGCGGATGGACCTCGCCGCGGACCGCCTCGCGGCCGGTGACCGCTCGCTCGTGTACACGTACTACAGCGAACTCGACGGGGCCGGCCACCGGCACGGGGTGAACTCCGACGCCTGGCGCGGCCAGCTGATGTACGTGGACCGGCTGGTGCAGCGGCTCGCCGAGCAACTCCCGCCGCGCAGCGCGCTGTACGTGACCGCCGACCACGGCATGGTGGACGTCCCCTTCGACGAGGAGTCGCGGATCGACTTCGACGAGGACTGGGAGCTGGGCGCGGGCGTGGCCCTGCTCGGCGGCGAGGGCCGGGCCCGGCACGTGTACGCGGTACCGGGCGCCGAGGCCGACGTGCTGACGGTGTGGCGAGAGGTGCTCGGCGACCGGTTCTGGGTCGCGAGCCGCGAAGAGGCCCTGGAGCTGGGCTGGTTCGGGGTACCGGGGGAGTGCGACGAGCGCGTGCTCGGCCGGATCGGCGACGTGGTCGCCGCCGCTCAGGCCGATGTCGCCATCACCGCCTCCCGCAACGAGCCCAACGAGTCCGCGCTCGTCGGCATGCACGGCTCCATGACGGCGGCCGAGCAGCTCGTCCCGCTGCTCGAGATCCGCACCTGACCGCCGCGTCCCCTCCCCGAACCCTCCCCCCCCGCAGCCCACGACCCGAAAGGTCCCGTACTTCCCATGCCCGAGCTGGTGTTCTTCTCCGGAACGATGGACTGCGGAAAGAGCACCCTGGCGCTCCAGATCGCCCACAACCGTGACGCGCGGGGGCTCCAGGGCGTGATCTTCACCCGTGACGACCGGGCGGGCGAGGGCAAGCTGTCCTCGCGGCTCGGGCTGGTGACGGAGGCGGTCGAGGCTCCGGAGGGCATGGACCTCTACGCGTACCTGGTGGCCCAGCTCTCGAAGGGCGGCAAGGCGGACTACGTGATCGTGGACGAGGCGCAGTTCCTGGCCCCGGAGCAGATCGACCAGCTGGCGCGCATCGTGGACGACCTGGACATGGACGTCTTCGCCTTCGGCATCACCACGGACTTCCGCACGAAGCTGTTCCCGGGCTCGCAGCGCCTGATCGAGCTGGCGGACCGGCTGGAGCAGCTCCAGGTGGAGGCGCTGTGCTGGTGCGGGGCGCGGGCCACGCACAACGCCCGTACGGTGGGCGGGGAGATGGTCGTCGAGGGCGCCCAGGTCGTCGTCGGCGACGTGAACCGCCCGGCGGAGGAGATCGGCTACGAGGTCCTGTGCCGCCGCCACCACCGCAAGCGCCTGACCTCGGCCTCCGCCCACGCGGGCGCCCTCTCCCCGGACGTCCTTCCCGTCAACCACTCCTAGGGCCTGTCGTCAAACTCCCGTCGTCGCCCGGAGGGCGGCCCTGCGGCGAGAGCGCGTGCCAGGCGTCGCGGGCCAGACGGGAGTTTGACCACAGGCCCTAGGCGCGGTCGCGGCAGCCGCAGGACGTGACCCCCGTGGTGGGGGTCAGTTGCCTCGGAGGGCGGGGCTGGGTTCACCGGCGGCCGGGCCGTGGAGTTCGGCGAGCAGCCGCTTGCGGTGGCGGCTGCGGCGGACTGCGGTGACGAGGACGATCGCAGCGCTGATGCCGAGTCCGAGGACGGGCAGGGCGACGGCCAGCGCCAGCCAGCCCATGAGCGCGAAAAGGCCTCCGGAGTCCCCGATGGCGTACGTGGAGGGTGCCTGGGACGAGCAGGTGACCTCGTAGTCGCCTGCTCGCGGCACGTCGATGACGTAGATCGGATTCCAGGTCTCGGCACGGGTGAGGAACACGTCGACGCCCGGCTCGGTGAGACGGGGGCCGCCCGGCCCGGTGACGGCGCACTCCGGGGAGGCCGTCGGGCCGAACTCCTGGTCCTTGATCCAGATCGCCCTCCCGCTCCCCGGCTCGAGCCGCAGGGTGACGGTGTCCCCGTCGGCGAAGTGACGGCCGGTGTCCACCGCGTCGATCACCTTGTGGAAGCGGTACACGCCGATGACCGCACCCAGTGCGATCAGTACGACGGCGATCGAGGCCGCTGCGGCATACCAGTGACGGCCGGGCCGGAGATCGTTCGCCGGTATGCGCGGAGGTGCGAAGTGCTGCATCCGCGCATCCTAAGCGCCCCGTGCCACCCGGCCACCCGCACCCGGCCACCCGGTCGGCGGGCCGCGGGCCCGCTGGCTCCCGGCCTCACGGCGAGGCTTCCTCCGGGGCCTCACGGGACTCCTGTCGCGGACCCGCGGGCCGTGCCCGGCAGCGTGCCGGGCGTTCGGGGTGAACTCCCGGCAGAGAGGCGGAGGCTGAGACTACCCACGCTGGTGATGGTCCCGTCCGGGTGGTGCGGGTGAGACTGATCGGACTTCAGACGTGCTGGGCGTCGGCGGTCATGCCGGGGCTGCGCCCGGCCGAGGGCTCCCGTAGCCGGGTCGCCTGTCAAGACGATCGGGAAGAAAGGCGGGGGATGCCGTGAAGCGACTCGAAGTGGCATTGATGGGCGCGGGGCTGATCGCACGGTTCCATCTGGACGCGTGGACCACCATCGGCGCGTCCGTGCGGGTCCACTCCACCGACGGCCGGGCCGAGGAACTCGCGCGCGAGTTCGGTGCCAAGGCCGTCGGTTCCCTGGAGGAAGCGCTGGACGGCGTGGACGTCGTGGACATCTGCACCCCGACGAGCACCCACCACGCGATGGCCATGGCCGCCATCGCCGCGGGCGCGGGCGTCGTGTGCGAGAAGCCGCTGGCGAGCACCACCGCCGAGGCCGAGGAGATCGTCGCGGCGGCCGAGCAGGCCGGTGTGGCGCTCTACCCCACCCACAACGTGCGGTTCGCCCCCGCGTACGGCCGGCTCGGCGAGCTGGTCGCGGCGGGCAGCGTCGGCGCGGGCACGGTCGCCCGCTTCACCGTGGCCGGATACCATCCGCGGCCGTGGAGCGGGCAGGCGTCCGCACGGTCGGGCGGCATCGTGACGGACCAGATGCTGCACGGCGTCGACCTCGCCCAGTGGGTGTTCGGCGACGTCGTGCGCGTGCACGCCTACTACCAGGGTGACATCGCCGCACCGGCCCCGACCGGAGCCGTCGGGGTCGGCACCGCCGTCCTCACCCACGCGAGTGGCGCGATCAGCCAGGTCGTGAGCCGCTGGATGGCGACGCCCGTGCCGCCCTACCGCCTCACCTGCCATGTCTCGGGCACGGGCGGGACGGTGCTCTACGACTCCGAATGGCCCCAGGAGGTCAAGGGGTTCGGCGGTTCGGCCGGGGACCTCGCGCACTTCGGGGAGACGCCGTTCGTCTCCATGATCCGCGAGTTCGCCCAGGGGTTCACGGGCGGGCCCGCGCCGCGCCTGGGGGCGCGGGACGGACTGGCCGCCATCCGCATCACCCAAGCCGCGGCGGAGTCCGCGTGGACCGGACGTGCCGTGGAACTGACCGTGAAGGGGGCCGCCGCATGAAGGTCGCCGTGTTGTCGTTCGCCCATGAGCGGGCCGCGACGTACGCCCGGCTGCTGCACGGCATGCCCGGCGTCGAGCTGATCATCGCGGACCCCGACGGTGCGCCGGGTGATCCCGCCCGCGGGCGGGCCGTGGCCGCGGAGCTGGACGCTCCGTACGCGGAGGGCTGGGACGAGGTGTTCGCCCTGAGCCCCGAGGCCGTGGTGGTCACCAGCGAGGCCGACCGCCGCCGCGACCTGGTCGAGCGGGCCGCCCGGGCCGGGGCGCACGTGCTGGTCGAGCAGCCGATGGCAGCCGAGGAGGCGGACGCCCGGGCCATGGTGCGCGCCTGTGAGGACGCGGGCGTGCGGCTGACCCTGGCCTCGCCGGCCTGCTTCAGCCCGGCGTTCACCGCCGTGCGCGAGGGCATTGCCGCCGGTGAGGCCCTCGGCACGCTGACGACCATGCACGGGTCGTACAACACCCCCGCGACCGGGGGAGCGCAGGACGGCGGGGCGCTGGGCGCCAACGCCGCGGTCCTGCTCGACCTGGTGGACGCGGTGCTCGGCGGGGAGCCGGCGCAGCAGGTGTACGCGCAGGCGAACAGCGTCCTCGGCGGGCGGCCGGGCGTCGAGAGCGCGGCGCTCGTCTCCGTGCGGTACGCGGGCGGGGCGGTCGCGTCCATCGACTGCAGCCGGATCCTGACGGCGGCCCCCTCGGCCGGCTCGCCCGTCGGGGGACCGGCCATGACCTTCATCGGCGAGAAGGCGAGCGTGGAGTTCAACGCACGCCCGCGGCTGCTCGGCGGGTTCGACGCCGCCACGGGCGGTGAGCGGTGGGAGGCCGGCGGGGCCGACCTGGACGCGGTCATGCTCGGCGCGTTCGTCGCCGCCGCGGCCGGGCGGGGACAGGCAGCCGGCCCGGACGGTGCGGCCGGGCTGCGCACCCTGCGCATCATCGGGGCGGCCTACGAGTCGGTGCACACGGGCCAGCCCGTCGATCTGGCCGGTTCCTGACCCTCCGGCCCCGGCCGAAGCCGCCGTCGCTTTCCCAAGCGGCGGCGGCTTTCGAAATTCCAGGCGGAATTCACTCAGGGAATGCCTGAGGTCCGCTACAACAGTGCTCGAAGTGCGCCGACTTGCCGTCCCGGCCCTACCAGGCTGAGGGATGTTCCGCACAGTTGGCCGGATCTAGTCTGGCCCCAGAGGATCAAAGACCGCCCCATCGCGACGAATTCGGTACATCGATGGAATGTCGCGGGACGCGTAGACCTACATTTTTTCTTCGATCGTTAAGGGGACTCCGGGATGTCGCACCTCCTGCACATCGACTCGAGCATCGGCACTGAATCCGTGTCGCGCCAGCTGTCGGCCTACTTCGCGAAGGAGTGGCGCAGCAGCCACGCCGGCAGCGGCTACACGTACCGCGATGTCGTGGCCCAGCCGATTCCGCACATCACGCATCCCGTGCACCAGTCCCTCGTCTACCCGGACGGCGACCACGGCCAGAGCGAGCAGGAGCGCGACCTCACGGCGGCGATCACCGACGAGCTGCTCGGGGCGTCGACGGTCGTCCTCGGCGTCCCGATGCACAACTTCTCGATCCCGTCGACGTTCAAGGCGTGGCTGGACCGGATCGTCCACCCGGCCCACATGTCCATGCCCGGCAAGACCAGCCCGCTCAGCGGCAAGTCGGTGGTGGTCATCCAGGCGCGCGGCGGCTCGTACGCGCCCGGCACCCCCCGCGAGGACTTCGACTTCCAGGAGCCCTACCTGCGTGCGGTGCTGGAGGCCGTCGGTCTCGGGGACGACCTCACGTTCGTGAGCGCCGAGCTGACGATGGCCGCGCACGTTCCGCAGATGGAGCAGCTCCGGCCGCTGGCCGAGAGCTCCCTCGCGACCGCGTACGAGACCCTCAAGAAGCTGGCCGAATAGGCCCGGCACCGTCAAACGGGGCCACCGACATCATCTCGAGTGAGAAGGATTCCATGAGCGACGCAATTTCCTTCGAGGACCACTGGGCGCGAACCCATCAGTTCGATCCTCCTGCGATATTCGATTCGCTGCGTGAAGAACGCCCGCTCGCGAAAATGGTGTACCCCGACGAGCACGTCGGCTGGCTCACCACGAGTCACGAGTTGGCGCGCAAGGTCCTCAGCGACCCGCGATTCAGTCACAACATGGAAACCTGTCACTTCCCGACGACCCACTGGGGCGAGCTGACGCCGAACTCCCCGGAGATCCCGGGGATGTTCATCTACATGGACCCGCCGAACCAGACCCGCTACCGGCGTCTGCTGACGGGCGAGTTCACCGGCCGCCGCGCGAGCCAGATGACCTCGCGGGTCGAGGTCATGGCCGACGAGCAGATCAAGGTCATGCGCGAGCACGGCGGCACCGCGGACCTGGTGGAGGACTTCGCCGAACCGCTGGCCCTGCGGGTGGTGTGCGAGGTGGTCGGCCTGCCCTACGAGGAGCGCGACCGGTTCGCGCACGCGCCGAAGATCATGCACGACCCCGAGTCGAAGATGGAGGAGGTCGGCCCCGCCTACGAGCAGGCGCTCACCTACTTCTTCGAGCTCATCGAGCGCAAGCGGCAGCAGCCCGAGGACGACATCCTCAGCCGCCTCGTCTCCGACGGTCAGTTGACCGACGAAGAGATCTGCAACATGGTCGCCCTGCTGCTCTTCGCGGGCTACGGGACCACCGGGCCGGCGCTGGCCGTCAGCGCCTTCGCCCTGCTCCACCACGAGGACCAGCTGGCGGAGCTCCGCGCGGACCCGACCAAGCTCGACGGCGCGGTCGAGGAGCTCCTCCGCTACATCACCATCAACCAGTACGAGATCTTCCGCACCGCGACGGAAGACGTCGAGCTGAACGGTGAGACCGTCAAGAAGGGCGACACCGTCACGGTGTCGCTGCCCGCGGCCAACCGCGACCCGGCCAAGTTCGGGTGCCCCGCGAACCTGGACATCGACCGCGACACCTCGGGTCACATGTCCTTCGGCTACGGCGTCCACCAGTGCCTGGGCCAGAACCTGGCGCGCGTCGCCCTGCGGGTCGGCCTGTCGGCCCTGCTCCGGGAGTTCCCGGACCTCCGGCTGGCCATCGCGTTCGACGAGGTGCCGCTGAGCCTCAAGGGCTCCGTGTTCGGGCTGAAGAGCCTGCCCGTCTCCTGGTAATCCTTCCTCTTTCCTCCGAAAGGAACTGCGGCATAGTGCGCACCGACCTGATCAAGCCACTTCCTGTCGCAGTCGTGGAGAACGCGACCCGCTTCCCGGGCAAGGTCGCCTTCGAAGACGCCCGGCGAGCGGTCACCTACGGTGACCTGGAGGCGCGGACGCGCCGGCTCGCCGGGCATCTGGCGGACCTCGGCGTCGGGCGCGGCGACCGGGTGGCCATCTGCCTCGGCAACACCGTCTCCACGGTGGAGAGTTACCTGGCGATCGTGCGTGCCGCCGGCATCGGCGTGCCGCTCAACCCGGCCTCGGCCCTGGCCGAGCTGGAGTACCTGCTGGCCGACAGCGGCGCCACGGTGGTCATCACCGACGCCGTGCAGGCGCAGCGGCTCCGGCGTTCGGCGGCCGTGGCCCCCGGCATCACGCTGCTGGTGACCGGCGACGTCCCCGCGGTGCCCGGAGTCCACTCGTACGACGCACTCGCCGTCAGCGAGCCGTCCGAGCCGGCCCGGGACGACCTCGGGCTCGACGAGGTTGCCTGGATGTTCTACACGTCCGGTACGACCGGCCGTCCCAAGGGTGTCCTGTCCACCCAGCGCAACTGCCTCTGGTCCGTGGCCTCGTGCTATGTGCCCATCCCGGGGCTGACGGACCAGGACCGGGTGCTCTGGCCCCTCCCGCTGTTCCACAGCCTCTCGCACATCGCGTGCGTCCTGTCCGTCACCGTGGTCGGAGCCACCGCCCGGATCATGGACGGCAGTTCCGCCGAGGACGTGATCAGGGCGCTCGCCGAGGACGGCTCCACCTTCCTGGCCGGAGTCCCCACCACCTACCACCACCTGGTGACCGCCGCCCGGCAGAACGGATTCTCCGCACCCTCCCTGCGGATCGGCCTCGTCGGCGGAGCCGTCACCGGCTCCCGGCTGCGCCAGGACTTCGAAGAGGTCTTCGGCGTCCCGCTGGTCGACGCCTACGGCAGCACCGAGACCTGCGGCGCCATCACCATCAACCCGCCGGACGGCGAGCGCGTCGACGGGTCCTGCGGCCTGCCCGTGCCCGGCGTCGGGGTGCGCATCGTCAACCCCACCACCGGGATCGACGTACCCGTCGGCCAGGAGGGCGAGGTGTGGGTCAGCGGGCCGAACGTCATGGTCGGCTACCACAACAGCCCGCAGGCCACCGCCGCGGCGATGCAGGACGGCTGGTACCGGACCGGAGACCTGGCCCGGCGCGACGACGCCGGCTACTTCGCCATCCGCGGCCGGATCAAGGAACTCGTCATCCGCGGCGGGGAGAACATCCACCCCGAGGAGATCGAAGCGGTCCTGCGCGCCGTCGAGGGCGTCGCCGACGCGGCGGTCGCCGGCGTGCCGCACGACACGCTCGGCGAGGTGCCGGTCGCGTACGTGATCCCCGGCCCCTCCGGCTTCGACACCGCGGCCCTGGTCGACCGGTGCCGCGAGCAGCTCTCCGCCTACAAGGTGCCGGAAGAGGTCCGCGAGGTCGCGGGCATCCCACGGACCGCGTCCGGCAAGATCAAGCGGCGTCTGCTGGCCGAGCAGCCGAGCCGGCTGCGGTACGCGGCGAGCGGGCACCACGACGGACTGATGAGCCTGGGCTGGGTTCCGGCGGCGGCGCCGACGGCCCCCGTGTCCCCGGCGGGCGAGTGGGCGGTTGCGGGTCCCGGTGCGGCCGGACTCGTGACGGCCGGATTCGTCGCGGCCCTGAACGCCGCCGGGGTCACCGGCGTACGGCACTACCCGGACCTGGCGGCGGTACGCGCCGCCGTGGCCGGCGGCGAGGCGGCCCCCGAGGTCACGGTCCTCGTCCAGCCGTCGGACACCGCCGACACCGCCGACGCCACCACCGCGTTCGCCGCGGGACGCGCCGGTGCCCGGACCCTCGCGGACCAGGTGCGCGACTGGCCGGCAGGCACCGGACAGGCGGCCACCCGCCTGGTGGTCCTCACCCGCGGAGCGGTCGCCGCCACCGCGGAGGACGCCGCGCAGGACCTGGCCGGAGCCTCGCTCCGGGCCCTCGCCCGGTCCTTCCCGGAGGACCGCCGGGCAGCGCTCACCCTCGTCGACCTCGAAGCCGACACCGCAGGCGGCCCGGACCCCGAGCTCCTGCTGGCCGCCGTCGCGTCCGGCGAGCCGCAGATCGCGGTGCGGTCGGGCGCCCTGCTGGTCCCCAGGCTGCACCACCTGCCCGTCGGAGACCTGCCGCAGGCGGCGTCCTGGCCGGGAGCGGCCGGCACCGTGGTGGTCACCGGAGCCGACACCGAGCACGGCGCGGCGATCGCCCACCGGCTGGCCACCGTCCACCACGCGGAGAACCTGCTGCTCGTGAGTGCCCCGGGCAGCACCGGAACCGGCGCATCGGGCGCCGAGCCGATACCGGATGCCGACGGGGCCACCGTCGTGCGGGTGACCGCGGACGCGGAGCACCCGGAGCCGCTGCGCGCCGCGCTGGCCGCCCTGACGAGCCCGGTGTCCGCGGTGGTCCACGCCGCCGGCGATCCCGAACTGGCCCTCCTGCTGGACGAGATGACCGCCGGCCACGAGCCGGCCGCCTTCGTCGTGGTCTCGGACGCCGCCGGGCTGCTCGGCGCCGGCACCTCCGACGCCCCGGACGAGGCCGTCGACGGGATCCTCGCCGACGCCGTGGTCCGCAACCGACGCCTGCGCAACCTGCCCGGCTCCTTCCTCGCCTGGGGCGCATGGCCCGGAGACCAGGACGCCGCGGACGACGAGACCGGCCGGCTGCGCACCCTGCTCCTCTCCGCCTTCGACCTCGTCATCACGACGGACCGCCCGTCCCTGCTGGCCCTGAAGGTCGCGACGCCGGCCGCCGGCGCCACCGGGGTCCCCGCGGTCCTCGGCGCCCTGGCCGAGGACCAGGCGGGCCCGGCCGGGCCCGACCAGGCCGTCACCGCCGCCCTGCGCGAGCGGCTGTCCGGCCTGGACGAGCGCGCGCAGCTGGCACTGCTGGAGGACATGGTCCGCACGCAGGCCGCCGCCGTGCTGCAGAGCGCGGGAGGCGAACAGATCTCCTCCGACCGTGCGTTCCGCGACATGGGCTTCACTTCGATGGCCGTCGTCCGCCTGCGCAACCGGCTGTCGCAGAGCACCGGCCTGTCGCTGGCCACCACGGTCGTCTTCGACCACCCCACCCCGGCGGCCCTGGCCTCCTGCCTGCGGGCCGAGGTCCTCGGCCTCACCCGGCAGGTCACGGAGTCGGTCATGGCGGCCGACCCCGACGAACCGCTCGCGATCGTGGGCATGGCATGCCGTCTGCCGGGCGGCGTGGCCGGCCCCGAGGAGCTGTGGCGCCTGGTGTCCGAGGGCCGGGACGCCCTGTCGTCCTTCCCCGACGACCGAGGCTGGGACCTGGACGGCCTGTTCGACCCGGACCCGGAGCGCAAGGGCACCTCGTACACCGATCAGGGCGGCTTCCTGCACGACGCGGGGCTCTTCGACGCGGGGTTCTTCGGGATCTCGCCCCGTGAGGCCCTCGCCATGGACCCGCAGCAGCGGCTGCTGCTGGAGACGTCCTGGGAGGCGCTGGAGGCGGCGGGCATCAACCCGGTCGGGCTGAAGGGCAGCGACGTCGGGGTGTTCTCGGGTCTCTTCGGCCAGGGCTACGGGACCGGCGCCGCGGCGGCGGCTCCGGAGCTGGAGGGCTTCACGACCACGGGGCTGGCTCCGAGCGTGGCCTCGGGGCGCGTCTCGTACGTGCTGGGCCTCGAAGGACCGGCGGTCACCGTGGACACGGCGTGCTCGTCGTCGCTGGTCGCGATGCACCTGGCGGCGCAGGCGCTGCGCCAGGGCGAGTGCTCGATGGCCCTCGCCGGCGGTGTCGCCGTGATGGCGACCCCCGGCCACTTCGTGGAGTTCTCCCGGCAGCGGGCGCTGGCCGCGGACGGCCGGTGCAAGGCGTTCTCGTCGGCGGCCGACGGCACGGGCTGGGCCGAGGGTGTCGGTGTGGTGGTGCTGGAGCGGCTGTCGGTGGCGCGTGAGCGCGGTCACCGGGTGCTGGCGGTGCTGCGCGGCAGCGCCGTCAACCAGGACGGCGCGTCCAACGGCCTGACCGCGCCCAGCGGTCCGTCCCAGCAGCGCGTGATCCGCCGGGCGCTGGCCAGCGCCGGGCTGGTCCCGGCGGACGTGGACGCGGTCGAGGCGCACGGGACCGGTACGTCCCTGGGCGACCCGATCGAGGCGCAGGCGATCATCGCGACGTACGGCCGCGACCGGAACCCGGAGCAGCCGCTGTGGCTGGGCTCCCTGAAGTCGAACATCGGTCACACGCAGGCGGCTGCCGGTGTGGCCGGTGTGATCAAGATGGTGCAGGCGCTGCGCCATGGAGTGCTTCCGGCGACGCTGCACGTCGACTCGCCCACCCCGCAGGTGGACTGGTCGGCGGGCGCGGTGGAGCTGCTGACCGAGGCCCGGGAGTGGCCGCGGACCGGCCGTCCGCGCCGGGCCGGCGTGTCGTCGTTCGGTGTGAGCGGGACGAACGCGCACCTGATCCTGGAGGAGGCTCCCGCCGAAGAGCCCCAGGAGCCGTCGGTCTCGACCGGTGTGGTGCCGCTGGTGGTGTCGGCCGGGACGGCCGGCTCCCTGGCCGGTCAGGCCGGGCGCCTGGCCTCGTACCTGGAGTCCGCCGCCGACGAGGTCTCGCTGGCCCCGGTGGCCGGGGCTCTGGTGTCGAGCCGTGCGGTCTTCGGTGAGCGTGCGGTGGTCGTGGCCGGCTCCGCCGAGGAAGCGCTGACGCGGCTCGGGGCACTGGCCCAGGGCGAGAGCGCGCCCGGTGTGGTGGTCGGCAGTGCGGCCGGTTCGCGTGCTCCGGGCAAGGTCGTGTGGGTGTTCCCGGGTCAGGGTTCGCAGTGGGCGGGCATGGGCCGTGAACTGCTGGACGCTTCGCCGGTGTTCGCGGAGCGGATCGCCGAATGTGCTGCGGCTCTGGATCCGTTCGTGGACTGGTCGCTGATCGACGTGCTGCGCGGTGACGCCGATCCCGGGCTCATCGAGCGGGTCGATGTCCTCCAGCCGGCGAGTTTCGCGGTGATGGTGGGTCTGGCGGCGGTGTGGACCTCGGTCGGTGTCAAGCCGGATGTGGTGCTGGGTCATTCGCAGGGTGAGATCGCGGCCGCGTGTGTGGCGGGTGCGCTGTCGCTTGAGGACGCGGCGCGTGTGGTGGCGTTGCGCAGCCAGGCGATTGCCAAGGATCTGGCGGGTCGGGGTGGTATGGCCTCGGTCGCGCTGTCCGAGGCCGAGGCCGTCGTACGCATCCAGGCGTGGGCGGATCGTGTGGAGGTCGCAGCTGTCAACGGCCCGTCCTCCGTCGTGATCGCCGGTGACGCCGAAGCGCTCGACGAGGCCCTGGAGGCCCTGTCGGCCGAGGGTGTCCGGGTGCGCCGGGTCGCGGTGGACTACGCCTCGCACACCCGGCACGTCGAAGCGATTCGCGAGGCACTGGCCGAGACGCTGGCCGGGATCGGTGCTCAGGCGCCGCAGATTCCGTTCTACTCGACGGTCACGGGCAGCTGGGTCGAGGACGCCGATGTCCTCGATGGTGACTACTGGTACCGCAACCTGCGCGGTCAGGTGGGCTTCGGGCCGGCCGTGGCGCACCTCGCCGAGCAGGGTCACGGGGTGTTCGTCGAGGTCAGTGCCCATCCGGTGCTGGTCCAGCCGATCACCGAGACCGTTCACGAGGCCGGTAACACCGATGCCGTCGTGACGGGTTCGCTCCGCCGTGAGGACGGCGGTCTGCGCCGCCTGCTCACCTCCATGGCAGAACTGTTCGTCCGCGGTGTGGCCGTGGACTGGAGCGGTGTCCTGCCCGACGGAGCCGCCTCCGCCCGCGTGGAGCTGCCGACGTACGCCTTCGACCACCGGCACTACTGGCTCGAGGCGGGCGAGTCCGCCACCGACCCCGCCTCGCTGGGTCTGGCCGCGGCCGGTCACCCGATGCTGGGTGCGGTCGTGAGCACGCCGAACTCGACCGGCCTGATGGCCACGTCGAGCTGGTCGCTCCGTGCGCACCCCTGGCTCGCGGACCACCTGCTGTCCGATGTCGTCGTCGTGCCGAACGCCGCTCTGGTCGAGCTGGCCATCCGGCTCGGTGACCTGGCCGCCACCCCCGTACTCGACGAACTGACCGTCGACGCGCCCGTGGTGATGCCCCAGCGCGGCAGCCGCGGCATCCGGGTGGTCGTCGGCGAGTCCGACGACGCACGGCGGCGGTCGGTCGAGATCTACTCCCGCGCCGCCGACGCCCCCCTGGACGCACCGTGGACGCGCCACGCGCACGGCGTGCTCGTTCCCGGGCCCGCCACCACGGCCACGAGCCCGGACTCCGGGCCCGCCACCGAAATCGCCCTGGACGGCGCCGCCCTCCGTGACGCGGGCCGCTACGGGGTGCACCCCGTGCTGCTCGACGCCGCCGTCCGTACCGTCGTGCCCGCCGGCATGCTCCCGTCCGTATGGACCGGGGTGACCCTGCTGGCGTCCGGCGCCGCCGCCCTGAACGTGCGGGCGGGCGGGACCTCGGCGGAGGGGACCGGGCTGGAGCTGACCGACCCCACGGGGCAGCCGGTCATGACCGTCGGAGCGGTGCTCGGAACCCCGTTCTCCCCCGAACAGGCGGGGATCGAGGGTGCGTTGACGCACGACGCCCTGTTCCGTGTCGACTGGACGGAAGCCGCGCTTCCCGCCGTGGAGCGTGCTCTCGACATCGTGGCCGTCGCGACCGCCGAGGACGTCACCGCCTCCGTGACCCGCGCGTCCGCCCCTGAGGTCCTGCTGTACGAGGCCACGCCCGTCGGCGCCCAGGCCGGTGCCGACCCCCGTGCCGCGGTCCACGCAGCGCTGGCCGTACTCCAGGCCTGGCTGGCGGAACCCGCCCTCGCGGAGACCCGGTTGGCCGTGGTCACCGGAGACAGCACGGAACTCGACGCGGCCGCGGTGTGGGGCCTGGTGCGCTCGGCGCAGTCGGAGCACCCGGACCGCATCGTCCTCGCCGACCTCGACGAGGCCTCCCGGCCCGCCCTGGCGGCCGTGGTGCAGAGCGGCGAACCGCAGACGCGGGTGCGCGGCGGCATCGCGGAGGTACCGCGGCTGGCACGCGTGCCCGTCCCGTCGGCCGGACCGCTTCCCGAAGCGGACCGGCAGCCGCGTCCGCTCGACACCGATGGCACCGTACTGATCACCGGTGGCACCGGGACGCTGGGCGCGATGACCGCACGGCACCTGGTCACCCGGTACGGGATCAGGCACCTGGTCCTGGCCGGCCGGCGCGGCCACGCCCCGGAGCTCCAGGAAGAGCTGACCGCGCTGGGGGCGTCCGTCACCATCGCCGCGTGCGACATCTCGGACCGGAGCCGGCTCGAGGCGCTCCTGGGCGAGATACCCGCCGAGCACCCGCTGACCGCCGTGGTGCACTCCGCCGGTGTCCTGGACGACGGGGTGCTCACCGAGCTCACCCCTGAACGCGTCGACACCGTGCTGCGGCCCAAGGTGGACGCGGCGCTGCACCTGCACGAGCTCACGCGTGACCTGGACCTCGCCGCGTTCGTCCTGTACTCCTCGGCGGCCGGCGTCCTCGGCAACCCGGGACAGGCCAACTACGCCGCGGCCAACGCCTGCCTGGACTCGCTGGCACGGCAGCGGCACGGCCTCGGTCTGCCAGCCGTCTCACTCGCCTGGGGCTACTGGGCGACGGTCAGCGCCATGACCGAGCACCTGAGCGCCGCCGACCTGCGCCGCAACGCGCGCATCGGCATGAGCGGCCTCTCCGCCACCGAGGGCATGGCCCTGCTCGACGCCGCCCTGGGCGGCGGGGCGGGCACGGACGGCACGCTGGTGGCGGCCAGGTTGGACGTGCCCGCGCTGCGGGCCTCGGCGGCCGCCGACGGCCCGGTTCCCCCGCTGCTGCGGGCGCTGGCCCCGTCGCCGCGCCCGGCGGCCCGGGCCGCCGCTCCGGCCGGGCCCGCGTCCCTGCGGGAGCGCCTCGCCGGTCTGGGCGCGGGCGAGCGGACCGAGACGCTGGTCGAACTGGTCCGGCGGCACGCCGCCGAGGTGCTCGGCCACACCACCGCCGATGCCGTCCACGCCGACCGGACCTTCAAGGAGGCCGGCTTCGACTCGCTGATGGCGGTGGAACTGCGCAACCGGCTCGCCGCCGCGACCGGGCTGACGCTCTCACCGGTGATGATCTTCGACTATCCGAAGCCGACGACGCTCGCCGACCACCTGCACGCCAAGCTCTTCGGCGCGGCGCCGGAGCTCCCGTCGGAGCCCGCCGCCCCCGCCGCGATGGAAGACGAGCCGATCGCGATCGTGGCGATGGCCTGCCGCTTCCCCGCGGGCGTCAACAGTCCGGAGGACCTCTGGCGGGTCGTGGCCGACGGGGTCGACGCCGTCACCGAGTTCCCCGACGACCGCGGCTGGGACATCGACCGGCTCTTCAACGCCGACCCCGATCACGCCGGCACCACGTACGTGCGCCACGGCGCCTTCCTCGACGACGCCGCCGGGTTCGACGCCGCGTTCTTCGGCATCTCGCCGAACGAGGCCCTCGCCATGGACCCGCAGCAGCGCCTGCTGCTGGAGACCTCATGGGAGGCCTTCGAACGGGCCGCGATCGACCCGACCACGCTGGCCGGAGAGGACGTCGGCGTCTTCGTCGGCGTCAACAGCCACGACTACAGCATGCGGATGCACCAGGCGTCCGGCGTCGAGGGGTTCCGCCTCACCGGCGGCTCGGGCAGCGTCACCTCCGGCCGTATCGCCTACCACCTCGGCTTCGAGGGTCCCGCCCTCACCGTCGACACGGCCTGCTCCTCCTCCCTGGTGGCCCTGCACCTCGCGGCGCAGGCGCTGAACCGGGGCGAGTGCTCGATGGCACTGGCCGGCGGCGTGATGGTGATGGGCACCGTGGAGACCTTCGTCGAGTTCTCCCGGCAGCGCGGCCTGGCGCCCGACGGCCGGTGCAAGGCGTTCGCGGACGGAGCGGACGGCACCGGCTGGTCCGAGGGCGCGGGCCTGCTCCTGGTGGAGCGGCTGTCGGACGCCCGTCGCCGCGGCCACCAGGTGCTGGCCGTGGTCCGCGGCTCGGCGGTCAACCAGGACGGCGCGTCGAACGGTCTGACCGCCCCGAACGGTCCCGCGCAGCAGCGGGTGATCCGCAAGGCGCTGGCCGGAGCCGGCCTCTCGCCGTCCGATGTGGACGCGGTGGAGGCGCACGGCACGGGCACGACGCTCGGCGACCCGATCGAGGCCGAGGCGCTGCTGGCGACCTACGGCCAGGACCGGCAGGGCGGCGAGCCGCTGTGGCTCGGTTCCGTGAAGTCGAACCTCGGACACACCCAGGGTGCGGCGGGCGTCGCGGGCGTGATCAAGATGGTCATGGCGATGCGGCACGAGGTCCTCCCCAAGACGCTGCACGTGGACCGTCCGTCGACGCACGTCGACTGGTCCGCGGGCGCCGTGGAACTGCTCACCGAGGCCCGGGACTGGCCGCGCGGCGGCCGCCCCCGCCGGGCCGGCGTGTCCTCCTTCGGCATCGGCGGCACGAACGCGCACGTCGTCCTCGAAGAGGCCCCCGAGCAGCAGCCGGCGGCCGCCGTGCGCGAGCCCGCGCCGGAGCCCGCCGGGGTCCTCGCGCCGGTGCCGGTACCCGTGTCGGCCCGTACGCCGGCCGGACTGCGCGGCCAGGCCGAGCGGCTCGCCCGGTTCCTCGACGAGCGGTCCGACCTGCGCCTCGCCGATGCCGCCCACGCCCTCGCCACCACCCGTGCCCGGCTCGACCAGCGGGCCGTCGTCCTGGCGTCCGACCGGGGACGGCTCACCGCCGACCTGAGCGCCTTCGGGCGCGGTGACGCGAGCCCCGCGGTCGTCTCCGGCACCCCGGCCACCGGCAAGCTGGCCGTCCTCTTCACGGGACAGGGCAGCCAGTGGGCCGGCATGGGCCGCGAACTCGCCGAGACCTACCCGGTCTTCCGCGACGCCTTCGCCGCCGCCTGCGCCGCCGTCGAGGCGCACCTGCGCGACCACGCGGCGCGCCCCCTGCACGAGGTGGTGTTCGCCGCCCCCGGGTCGCCCGACAGCGCACTGCTCGACCGGACCGTGTACACGCAGGGCGCCCTGTTCGCCCTGGAGACGGCGCTGTTCCGGCTCTTCGAGTCCTGGGGCGTGCGACCGGACCTGCTCGCCGGCCACTCGATCGGCGAGATCGCCGCCGCGCACGTATCCGGAGTCCTGGACCTGGCCGAGGCGGGCAAGCTGGTCGCCGCCCGCGGCCGGCTGATGCAGGCCCTGCCCGAGGGCGGCGCGATGGTCGCCGTCCAGGCGACCGAGGCCGACGTGACGCCGCTGCTGGCCCGGGCGGGAGGCGCGGTCTGCGTCGCGGCGGTGAACGGTCCCGACGCGCTGGTGCTCTCCGGCGCCGAGGACGCCGTGCTCGCCCTCGCGGCCGAACTGGCGGGCCGCGGCCGCAAGACGCGCAGGCTCCAGGTGAGCCACGCCTTCCACTCCCAGCTCATGGAACCCATGCTCGACGAGTTCCGCACGGTCGCGCGCGGACTGTCGTACCGGCCGGGTGAACTCCCCGTCGTCTCGACCCTGACGGGCGAGCTCGTCCGGGACGGGCAGCTGGGCGACCCCGAGTACTGGGTGGACCAGGTACGGAGCGCCGTGCGGTTCAGCGACGCCGTCACCTCGCTCAGCGGCCAGGGCGCGACGACGTTCCTCGAGATCGGCCCGGGCGGAGCCCTCGCCGCCATGGCGCTCGGTACCCTCGGCGCCCCCGAGGGGAGCTGCATCGCCACCCTGCGCAAGAACGGCGCGGAGGCCGCCGACGTCATGACCGCGCTCGCCGAACTGCACGTGCGCGGTACGGACCTGGACTGGGAGGCCGTCCTCGGCCGCCCGGCCACGGAGGCCGGCGCAGACCTGCCCACCTACGCGTTCCAGCACCAGCGGTACTGGGTCGAGGGCGACGAGACCCCGGCGGGCGGTGCGGAGGCCCTCGGCGCCACCGGCGCCCGGCACCCGCTGCTCGGCACCGTCATCGACATGCCGGGCGTTGACGGCGACCACGGAGTCGTCCTCACCGGACAGCTGTCGCCGCGCGGCCGGGGCCGGTTCGCCGGCCGGGTGGCCGCGGACGGCACCACCGCGGTCCCGGCCGCCGCGCTCCTGGAGATGATCGTCAGGGCCGCCGACGAGGTGGGCTGCGGAAGCCTCGAACAGATCGCCGTAGAAGCGCCGTTGACACTGCCGGAGCACCGCGGCGTCCAGGTGCGGGTGTCGGTGGACGGTCCCGGTACGGACGGCCGCCGCCGGGCCGCCGTCCACGCCCGGCCCCTCGACCCGGAGCAGGCACCCTGGACCTGCCACGCACGGGCCGTGCTGGTCCCCGGCATGCCGCAGCCGGCCTTCGACCTGCGGACCTGGTCCGTGCCCGCCGACAGCGACGCGCTCCTCCCGGGGGCGCACCGTGTGTGGCAGGCCGACGGGCAGATCTTCGCGGAGATCGAGCTCGCGGAGGAACCGGCGGACGAGGCGGCCAGGTTCACCCTGCACCCGGAGCTCCTCGACACCGCGCTGCGCGTACTGGACTCCCGGACGGCCGCGGACCCGTCAGCGGCCGCCGCGGGCCGCCGCGACCTGTCCGCCGGCGCCGCCCTGGCCGTGTACGCGGAGGGAGCCGCCGCACTGCGGCTGCGGATCACCCCGGCCCGGGACGGCCGTCACCTGCTCGAACTCGCGGACGCGGGCGGCGAACCCGTCGCGCTCCTGGGCCCGTTGGCCCTGGGGGCCGGCGCCGCCGACGGCGCCGAAGAGCCCGTCGAGACGGCCGGCCACGACACCGCCGCCGCCGCAGCCGAACCGCGGCAGACGGCCTCCGCCGCCCTGAACCGGCGCGTGGTGGCACGCGGCGAGGGCGCCGGCGGCGCGATCGCCGGCCGGCTGGCCGGGCTGTCGGCCGCGGAGCAGCACCGCGTCCTGCTGGACGTGGTCCAGGAGAGCACCGCGCTCGTCCTCGGCCACCGCGACGCGGACGGCTTCGACGCGGAGCAGTCCTTCAAGAGCCTCGGCTTCGACTCGCTCACCGCGGTCAAGTTCTGCAACCGGATGCGTGACCTCACCGGGATGAACCTGCCCACCACGCTGGTCTTCGACTACCCGAATCCGGCGGTCCTCGCGGACCACCTGCGGGCCGAACTGCTCGGCGAGCAGACGGAGCCGTCCGCCGCGTCCGCGGCGCCGTCGGTCTCCGACGAGCCGATCGCGATCGTCGCGATGAGCAGCCGCCTGCCGGGCGGAGCCGACAGTCCCGAGGAACTGTGGAAGCTGGTGGTGGAGCAGCGGGACGCGGTGTCCGGCTTCCCGCTCGACCGCGACTGGGACCTCGAAGGGCTGTACCACCCGGACCCGGCCCACCCGGGCACCAGCTACACCCGCTCGGGCGGATTCCTGCACGAGGCCGCGCAGTTCGACGCCGGGCTCTTCGGGATCTCCCCGCGCGAGGCGCTGGCCATGGACCCCCAGCAGCGGCTGCTGCTGGAGACCTCCTGGGAGGCGCTGGAGCGGGCGGGCATCGACCCGCTGTCCGTCAGGGGCCGTGACATCGGCGTCTTCACCGGCATCGTCCACCACGACTACGTGACGCGGCTCCACCAGGTGCCCGAGGACGTCCAGGGCTACCTCATGACCGGAACGGCGGCCAGCGTGGCCTCCGGCCGCGTGTCGTACGTGTTCGGGTTCGAGGGCCCGGCGGTCACGGTGGACACGGCGTGCTCGTCCTCGCTCGTGGCCATGCACCTGGCGGCGCAGTCGCTGCGCCAGGGCGAGTGCTCGATGGCGCTGGCCGGCGGTGCGACGGTGATGGCCAGCCCGGACGCCTTCATGGAGTTCTCGCGGCAGCGCGGCCTGTCGGCCGACGGCCGGTGCAAGGCGTTCTCGTCGGCGGCCGACGGCACGGGCTGGGCCGAGGGCGTGGGCGTGGTCGTACTGGAGCGGCTGTCGGTGGCGCGTGAGCGCGGCCACCGGGTGCTGGCGGTGCTGCGCGGCAGCGCCGTCAACCAGGACGGCGCCTCCAACGGCCTCACCGCGCCGAACGGTCCCTCGCAGCAGCGGGTCATCCGCAAGGCGCTGGACACGGCGGGACTCACCCCCGCGGACGTGGACGTCGTGGAGGCGCACGGGACCGGTACGTCCCTGGGCGACCCGATCGAAGCGCAGGCGCTCCTGGCCACGTACGGCAGGGACCGGAACCCGGAACAGCCTCTGTGGCTGGGCTCCCTGAAGTCGAACATCGGTCACACGCAGGCCGCCGCGGGCGTCGCCGGTGTGATCAAGATGGTCATGGCGATGCAGCACGGGGTCATGCCCGCCACGCTGCACGTGGAGGAGCCCACGGGCCAGGTGGACTGGTCGGCGGGCGCGGTGGAACTGCTCACCGAGGCACGGGAGTGGCCGGAGACCGGCCGTCCGCGCCGGGCCGCGGTCTCCTCCTTCGGAGCCAGCGGCACGAACGCGCACCTGATCCTGGAGCAGGCCCCCGCCGAAGAGGCGCAGGCCCCCTCCGCGGAGCAGGCGCCCACCGGTGTGGTGCCGTTGGTGGTCTCCGCACGCAGCACCGGTTCGCTGGCCGGCCAGGCCGGGCGGCTCGCGGCGTTCGTCGAGGGCGCCGACGCGGTGTCGCTCGCGGACGTGGCCGGGACGCTGGTCTCGGGCCGTGCGGTGCTCGGCGAGCGAGCGGTCGTCGTGGCCGGCTCGGACGAGGAGGCACTGGCCGGGCTGAAGGCGCTGGCCCGGGGCGAGAGCGCCCCCGGTGTGGTGTCCGGCAGCTCAGGCTCGGGCAAGCCCGGCAAGGTGGTCTGGGTGTTCCCGGGCCAGGGTTCGCAGTGGGCGGGCATGGGCCGTGAACTCCTCGACGCCTCCCCGGTGTTCGCGGAGCGGATCGCCGAATGCGCGGCGGCTCTGGCCCCGTTCGTGGACTGGTCGCTGATCGACGTGCTGCGCGGCGAGGCCGATCCCGGGCTCATCGAGCGGGTCGACGTCCTCCAGCCCGCCAGTTTCGCCGTGATGGTCGGCCTGGCAGCCGTATGGCGCTCCGTGGGAGTGGAGCCGGGCGCGGTGCTCGGCCACTCGCAGGGCGAGATCGCCGCCGCCTGCGTGGCCGGGGCGCTGTCCCTGGACGACGCGGCGCGCGTGGTCGCCCTGCGCAGCCAGGTCATCGCCGAGGACCTGGCCGGACGCGGCGGCATGGCGTCGGTCGCGCTGAGCGCGGACGCGGCGGTCGCCCGGCTGGAGCCGTGGGCGGACCGTGTGGAGGTGGCAGCCGTCAACGGGCCGTCCTCCGTGGTCATCGCCGGTGACGCGCAGGCCCTGGACGAGGCTCTGGAGGCCCTGTCCGCCGAGGGCGTCCGCGTCCGCCGGGTCGCGGTGGACTACGCCTCGCACACCCGGCACGTCGAGGACGTCCGCGAGACGCTGGCCGAGGCACTGGCCGGGATCGGCGCGCAGGCGCCGGAGGTTCCCTTCTACTCCACCACCACCGGCACCTGGGTGGAGGACGCGGGCGTCCTCGACGGCGGCTACTGGTACCGCAACCTGCGGGGCCAGGTGGGCTTCGGTCCGGCCGTGGCCGACCTGATGGGCCAGGGCCACGGGGTGTTCGTGGAGGTCAGCGCCCACCCGGTGCTGGTCCAGCCGATCACCGAGACCGCCGACGCCACCGACACCGACGCGGTGATCACCGGTTCGCTGCGGCGCGAGGACGGCGGCCTGCGACGGCTGCTCGCCTCGATGGCCGAACTGTTCGTCCGCGGTGTGGCCGTGGACTGGACCGGTGTCCTGCCGCGGGCCGCGGCCGCCCGGCGCGTGGAGCTGCCGACGTACGCCTTCGACCGCCAGCGCTACTGGCTCCAGGAAGCCGAAGCGGCCACCGGGGCGGCCGACGCGGCCGAGGGCGCGGACGCCGACTTCTGGGCCGCGGTCGAGCAGGCCGATCTGGACTCCCTCGGCGAGCTGCTGGAGATGGCGTCCACCGACGAACGCAGCGCCCTGGGCACCGTGGTTCCCGTACTCGCCGAGTGGCGCGGAAGGCGCCGCGAGCGGTCGACGGCGGAGAAGCTGCGCTACCACGTCACCTGGCAGCCGCTCGAGCGCGAGGCCGCCGGTGTACCGGGCGGCCGCTGGCTGGTCGTCGTACCGGCCGAGCGCGCGCAGGGCAGTGCGACCGACGCCCTCCTGGCGGAACTGACCGGTCTCGGACTCGGCACCGTCCTGCTGGAGGTCGGCGCGTCCGACCGCACCCGCAAGCGGCTCGCCGAGCGGCTGGCGGACGTACTCGCCGGACAGGACCTGACCGGCGTGCTGTCCCTGCTCGCCGTGGACCAGCAGACGGGCAGCGGCCACCAGGACCCGGCCGCGGTCACCGCGTCGACGCTCGCGCTGATCCAGGCCCTCGGCGACAACCTCGTCACGCAGCCGCTGTGGTGCCTGACCAGGGGCGCGGTGAACATCGGCATCCACGACACCCTCACCTCACCGGTGCAGGCCTCGCTGTGGGGCCTCGGCCGCGCCGCCGCCCTGGAACGGCTCGACCGCTGGGGCGGCCTGGTCGACCTGCCCGTCGCCACCGACCCGCGCACGGCCCAGTACCTGCTCGGAGTGCTCAACTCCGCCGCCGGTGAGGACCAGCTCGCGGTCCGGCGCTCGGGCGTGTACACCCGGCGGCTGGTGCGCAAGCCGGTACCGGAGTCCACCGGCGACAGCGGCTGGCAGCCCCGGGGCACGGTCCTGGTGACCGGCGGCGCCGAGGGACTGGGCAAGCACGTCTCGGTCTGGCTCGCCCAGGCCGGCGCCGACCGGCTCCTCGTCACGACCACCGCGCAGGCGACCGACCTGAGCGTGCCGGAGCTGCGGGCCGAACTGGCCGCGCTGGGCGCCGCCACCACGGTGGAGTCCTGTGCGGACTCCGACCGGGACGCGATCGCACGGCTGGTCGCCGAGACGGCCGCCGAGCAGCCGGTCACGGCGGTGGTGCACGCCGCCGACGTCCAGCAGACCAGTTCGATCGACGACACCGGAGCGGAGGACCTCGCCGGGGTGTTCGCGGCCAAGGTGGACACGGCCCTGTGGCTGGACGGGCTGTTCGAGCGCACGCCGCTCGACGCGTTCGTCGTGTTCTCCTCGATCGCGGGCGTGTGGGGCGGCGGCGGCCAGGGCCCGTCCGGAGCGGCGAACGCCGTCCTGGACGCCCTCATCGAGTGGCGCCGGGCCCGCGGACTGAAGGCGACCTCGATCGCCTGGGGAGCCCTCGACCAGATCGGCGTGGGCATGGACGAGGCAGCCCTCGCCCAGCTCCGGCGCCGCGGCGTCCTGCCCATGGGCCCGCAGCCGGCGGTGACCGCGATGGTGCAGGCGGTACGGGGCAACGAGAAGTTCGTGGCCGTCGCCGACATGGACTGGGGCGCATTCATCCCCGCGTTCACCTCGGTCCGCACCAGCCCCCTCTTCGCCGACCTGCCCGAGGCGAGGCAAGCGCTCCAGGCCCTTCAGGGCGACGGCGAGACCAGCGAGGCCGCCTCGTCCCTCGCCGACTCCCTGCGGGGGGTCGCGGAGACCGAGCAGAACCGCATCCTGCTCCGGCTGGTGCGCGGCCACGCCTCGACGGTCCTCGGCCACAGCGGTGCGGAGGGCATCGGCCCGCGCCAGGCGTTCCAGGAGGTCGGCTTCGACTCGCTCGCCGCCGTCAACCTGCGCAACAGCCTGAACGGGGCCACCGGACTGAAGCTGCCCGCAACGCTGATCTTCGACTACCCCACGCCGGAAGCGCTGGTCGGCTACCTGCGCACCGAACTTCTCCGGGAGGCCGACGACGGCCTGGACGGGCGGGAGGACGAACTCAGGCAAATCCTGGCGTCCGTGCCGTTCTCCAGGTTCAAGGAGGCCGGCGTACTGGACACCCTCCTCGGCCTCGCCGAGGCGGACGCGGACGCGGATGCGGACGCGCCGGAAGCGGAACCGTCGGCGGACGCCGCCGACGTGGAACTGATCGACGCCATGGACGTTGCCGATCTGGTGCAACGGGCCCTGGGCAAGACGAGCTGATCGCCTGTGAACGAATCGTGGAGGATGGATATGTCGGCGCCCGACCAGCAGGTCGTTGAGGCACTGCGTGCCTCGCTGAAGGAGAACGCCCGGCTTCAGCAGGAGAACAGCACACTCGTCGCGGCAGCCTCTGAGCCCATCGCGATCGTGTCCATGGCCTGCCGCTACGCCGGCGGGATCCGCGGCCCGGAGGACTTCTGGCGGGTGGTGTCCCAGGGCACCGACGTCTACTCCACGTTCCCCGAGGACCGCGGCTGGGACGTCGAGGGCCTCTACCACCCGGACCCCGACAACCCGGGGACGACGTACGTCCGCGAGGGCGCCTTCCTGCACGACGCGGCGCAGTTCGACGCCGGGTTCTTCGGGATCTCCCCGCGCGAGGCCCTGGCCATGGACCCCCAGCAGCGCCAGCTGCTCGAAGTGTCCTGGGAGACCTTCGAGCGGGCCGGCATCGACCCGCACTCCGTCCGGGGCAGCGACATCGGCATGTTCGCCGGAGTCGTCCACCAGGACTACGCGCCGGACCTCAGCGGGTTCGAGGGCTACCTCAGCCTGGAGCGCGCCCTCGGCACCGCCGGCGGCGTCGCCTCCGGTCGCGTCTCCTACACCCTCGGGCTCGAAGGCCCCGCGGTGACGGTCGACACCATGTGCTCCTCCTCGCTCGTCGCGATCCACCTCGCCGCGCAGGCGCTGCGCCGGGGCGAGTGCTCGATGGCCCTCGCGGGCGGCTCGACGGTCATGGCGACCCCGGGCGGGTTCGTCGGCTTCGCCCGGCAGCGCGCCCTCGCCTTCGACGGGCGCTGCAAGTCCTACGCCGCCGGCGCCGACGGCTCCGGCTGGGCCGAGGGCGTCGGCGTGGTCCTGCTGGAGCGGCTGTCGGTGGCGCGCGAACGCGGACACCAGGTCCTGGCCGTCATCCGCGGCAGCGCCGTGAACCAGGACGGCGCGTCCAACGGCCTGACCGCCCCGAACGGCCCCTCCCAGCAGCGCGTCATCCGCAAGGCCCTCGACAGCGCCGGGCTCTCCCCGTCCGACGTGGACACGGTCGAGGGCCACGGCACGGGCACCGTGCTCGGCGACCCGATCGAGGCGCAGGCGCTGCTGGCCACCTACGGCCAGGGCCGCGACCCGCAGCAGCCGCTGTGGCTCGGCTCGGTCAAGTCCGTCATCGGGCACACGCAGGCGGCGTCCGGCGTGGCCGCCGTGATCAACATGGTCCAGGCGCTGCGGCACAAGACCCTCCCCAAGACCCTCAACGTGGACGCGCCCACCCCCCAGGTCGACTGGTCGGCGGGCGCCGTCGAACTGCTCACCGAGGCGCGCGAGTGGCCGGAGACCGGCCGTCCGCGCCGGGCCGGCGTCTCCGCCTTCGGAGCCAGCGGCACGAACGCGCACATGATCCTCGAAGAGGCGCCCGCCGAGGACGCGGAGCCCGCCCGGGACCAGGCCTCGCAGCCGTCCGGCGTGGTGCCGCTCGTCGTGTCGGCCGGGACCGCCACCTCGCTGTCGGCGCAGGCCGGCCGGCTGGCGGCGTTCGTCGAGGACGCCGCCGAGGTGCCGCTGGCCGACGTGGCCGGGACGCTCGTCGCCGGCCGCGCCGTACTGGGCGAGCGCGCGGTGGTGCTCGCGGGTTCGAACGAAGAGGCGCTGGCCGGGCTCCAGGCCCTGGCGCGCGGGGAGAACGCGGCCCGCGTGGTGACCGGTTCCGGCACCCCGGGCAAGGTCGTCTGGGTGTTCCCCGGCCAGGGCTCGCAGTGGGCGGGCATGGGCCGTGAACTGCTCGACTCCTCCCCGGTGTTCGCCGCCCGGATCGCCGAGTGCGCCACCGCGCTGGAGCGCTGGGTCGACTGGTCCCTGATCGACGTGCTGCGCGGCGACGCCGCGCCCGAACTCCTCGACCGGGTCGACGTCCTCCAGCCGGCGAGCTTCGCCGTGATGGTCGGTCTGGCCGCCGTGTGGTCGTCCGTCGGCGTCGAGCCCGACGCGGTGCTCGGCCACTCCCAGGGCGAGATAGCCGCCGCCTGCGTATCGGGTGCGCTCTCCCTGGAGGACGCCGCCCGCGTCGTGACCCTGCGCAGCCAGGCCATCGCCCGGCAGCTGGCCGGCCGCGGCGGCATGGCCTCGGTCGCGCTGACCGAGGACGAAGCCGTCGCCCGCCTGGAGCGCTGGGCGGACCGGGTCGAGGTCGCCGCCGTCAACGGGCCGTCCTCCGTGGTCATCGCCGGAGACGCCGAGGCGCTGGACGACGCGCTCGACGCCCTCGAGGACCAGGGCGTCCGGATCCGCCGGGTCGCCGTGGACTACGCCTCCCACACCCGGCACGTCGAGGACATCCGCGACGCCCTCGCCGAGGCGCTCGCCGGAGTCGGCGCGCGGGCCCCGAAGATCCCGTTCTACTCCACCGTCACCGGCACCTGGGTCGAGGACGCCGACGTACTCGACGCCGCGTACTGGTACCGCAACCTGCGCGGCCAGGTCCGCTTCGGCCCGGCCGTGTCCGAGCTGATCGAGCAGGGCCACGGCGTGTTCGTCGAGGTCAGTGCCCACCCGGTGCTGGTCCAGCCGATCACCGAGGCCGTCGACAAGGCCGATACCGCCACCGACGTGGTCGTCACCGGTTCGCTGCGCCGCGAGGACGGCGGCCTGCGCCGCCTGTACGCCTCGATGGCCGAGCTGTTCGTCCGCGGTGTCGCACTGGACTGGACCCCGGTCCTGCCCGGCGGAGCCGCCGCCCGGCGCGTGGACCTGCCGACGTACGCCTTCGACCACCAGCACTACTGGATCGAGATGGGCGGCTCGGTCACCGACGCGGCGTCGCTGGGTCTCACCGGCGCCGACCACCCGCTGCTGGGTGCGGTGGTGCAGCTGCCGCAGTCCGACGGCCTGGTCTTCACCTCGCGGCTCTCGCTGCGCACCCACCCGTGGCTCGCCGGCCACGCCATCGGCGGCGTGGTGATCATCCCCGGCACGATGTACGTCGACCTCGCGGTCCGCGCCGGCGACGAGTTCGGCTACGGAGTCCTCGAAGAACTCGTGATCGAGGCACCGCTGGTCCTGCCCGAGCAGGGCGGGGTACGGCTCCAGGTCGCGGTCGGCAGCCCGAACGCGACCGGATCGCGCACGGTGGACGTGTACTCCCAGCGCGAGGACGCCGCCGGAGAGGGCGGTACGAGCGACTGGACGCGCCACGCCACCGGCCTGCTCGGCGAGTCCTCGGCGAAGCGGACGCCGGCGAAGGCGTTCGACTTCGCCGCATGGCCGCCGGCGGGCGCGGAGCCGATCGAGATCGGCACCTTCTACACCGATCTCCTCGAGCGCGGCTACGCCTACGGCTCGGCGTTCCAGGGTCTGCGTGCGGTGTGGCGCCGCGGCGACGAGGTCTTCGCCGAGGCCGTCCTGCCCGAGGAGCAGCGCGAGGAAGCAGGCAAGTACGGCATGCACCCGGCGCTGCTGGACGCCGCGCTGCACACGAACGCCTTCGCCAACCCGGACGACGACCGCCAGGTGCTGCCGTTCGCGTGGAACGGGCTGCTGCTGCACGCCGTCGGCGCCTCCGCACTGCGGGTGCGCGTCGCCCCCTGCGGCCCGGACGCGCTGTCGTTCCAGGCCGCCGACGAGACCGGCGAGATGGTCCTGACCATGGACTCGCTGGTGTCCCTGCCCGTGTCCACCGACCAGTTGGGCGCCGCGGCCGGAGACGAGAGCCGCGACTCCCTGTTCGGGGTGGAGTGGGCCGAGCTGCCCGCCGCCCAGGGCACGGAGCCCGCGCCGTCGTGGGCGCCGGTGGCCGGCGCCGACGACGTGACGGCCCTGGCCGGGAGCGCGGCTGCCCCCGCGGTCGCGGTCCTGCGGGCCGTCGCCGCAGCCGACGGCGAGGACGCCGTACTGGCGCTGTCCTCCCGTGTGCTGGAGGTCGTCCAGGCGTGGCTGGCCGGGACGGGGCTGGAGGAGTCGCGGCTGGTCGTCCTGACCCGTGGCGCGGTTCCCGCCGGTGACGGTACGGTCACCGACCCGGCCGGCTCGGCCGTGTGGGGTCTGGTGCGCGCCGCCCAGGCCGAGAACCCCGACCGGATCATCCTGATCGACACCGACCCGGCGTCCGCCGACCCGGCCGAAACCGTCCTGCGCACGGTGCTGGGTCCGGTGCTGGCCGGCGGCGAGCCGCAGGTCGCGGTCCGCGGCGCGGCCCTCTCCGCGCCCCGGCTCGTCCGGGCCGGCGGCGAAGTCCCCGACGTCCCCGCGGTGTTCGGCACCGAAGGGACCGTCCTGGTCACGGGCGGCACCGGCGCGCTGGGCGCCCTGGTGGCCCGTCACCTGGTCACCCGGCACGGCGTCCGGCACCTGCTGCTGGCGAGCCGTCGCGGTACGGCCGCGGAGGGGGTGGACGAACTGGTCGCCGAACTCGCCGAGCACGGCGCCGCCGTATCGGTGGCGGCCTGCGACGTCTCCGACCGCGAGCAGGTCGAGGCCGTACTGGCCTCGGTGCCCGCCGAGCACCCCCTGACCGGTGTGGTGCACATGGCCGGCGTCCTGGACGACGGTGTCATCGCGACCCTGACCCCGCAGCGGCTGGCCGGCGTCTTCGCGCCGAAGGTCGACGCGGTACGCCACCTCGACGAGCTGACCCGGGGCCTGGACCTCGACGCCTTCGTCGTCTTCTCCTCCGCCGCCTCGCTCATGGGGTCGGCCGGCCAGGGCAACTACGCGGCGGCGAACGCCTTCCTCGACGGCCTCATGGCCGGCCGCCGCACGGCGGGCCTGCCGGGTCTGTCGCTGGCCTGGGGCCTGTGGGAGCAGACCAACGGCCTGACCGCGCACCTCAGCGCCGTCGACCAGGCACGCATGAGCCGTGGCGGCGTACTGGCGATGACGCCGGCCGAGGGCCTGCACATCCTCGACGTCGGCCTGCACGCCGACCAGGCACTGCTGGTGCCGATCAAGCTGGACCTGAAGACCATGCGGAGCCAGGCGGCGGCAGGCGGGGGAGTCCCGCACCTGCTGCGCGGCCTGGTCCGCGCGGGCCGGCGCACGGCCCGGGCGTCCGCCGGTGACAGCAGCGGACTGGTCCGCCGCCTCGCCGGGCTGCCCCAGGCCGAGCAGGAGAGCATCCTGCTGACCATCGTCCAGGACGAGGCGAGCGCCGTACTGGGCTTCAGCGGCCCCGAACTGGCGCAGGGCACCCGCGGTTTCAGCGACATCGGCTTCGACTCGCTGACCGCCGTCGAGCTGCGGAACCGGCTGAGCGCGGCCACCGGCGTGAAGCTGCCGGCCACGCTGATCTTCGACTACCCCACCCCGGTGGTCCTCGCCCGTCACCTGCGCGAGGAGCTCGGCGAAGCGGCGGACGGCACCACCCCCGCCTCGACCGCCGTGATCGCCGCCGCCGACCCCGACGAGCCGATCGCGATCGTCGGCATGGCCTGCCGCCTGCCGGGCGGAGTCGCGGGTCCCGAGGACCTGTGGCAGCTGCTCCAGGAACGCCGCGAGGGCATGACCGCCTTCCCCGACGACCGCGGCTGGGACCTGGAGGGCCTCTACGACCCGAACCCCGACAGCGCGGGCACCTCCTACACCACCAAGGGCGGATTCCTCCACGAGGCCGCGCAGTTCGACGCGGGCTTCTTCGGCATCTCGCCGAACGAGGCCCTCGCCATGGACCCCCAGCAGCGCCTGCTGCTGGAGGCCTCCTGGGAGGCGCTGGAGCGGGCGGGCATCGACCCGACCGCGGCCCAGGGCAGCAACATCGGCGTCTTCTCCGGCGTCTCCATCCACGACTACGTCGAGTCCCTCACCAACGTGCCCGCCGAGCTCGAGGGCTTCGTCACGACCGCCACGGCGGGAAGCGTGGCCTCCGGCCGCGTGTCCTACGCCTTCGGCTTCGAGGGTCCGGCGGTCACCGTGGACACGGCCTGCTCCTCCTCGCTGGTGGCCATGCACCTCGCGGCGCAGGCATTGCGGCAGGGCGAGTGCTCCATGGCCCTCGCCGGCGGTGTCGCCGTGATGGGATCGCCGATCGGAGTCCTCGGCATGTCGCGGCAGCGCGGCCTGGCCGGCGACGGCCGGTGCAAGGCGTACGGTGACGGCGCGGACGGCACGGTGCTGTCCGAGGGCGTCGCCCTGGTGGTGCTGGAGCGGCTGTCGGTGGCGCGTGAGCGCGGTCACCGGGTGCTGGCGGTGCTGCGCGGCAGCGCCGTCAACCAGGACGGTGCATCCAACGGCCTGACGGCCCCGAACGGCCCCTCGCAGCAGCGCGTCATCCGCAAGGCCCTCGACAGCGCGGGTCTCTCCGCGTCCGAAGTCGACGTGGTCGAGGGTCACGGCACCGGCACCGCGCTGGGCGACCCGATCGAAGCGCAGGCGCTGCTGGCCACGTACGGCCGGGACCGGAACCCGGAGCAGCCGCTGTGGCTGGGCTCCCTGAAGTCGAACATCGGTCACACGCAGGCCGCCGCGGGCGTCGCCGGTGTGATCAAGATGGTGCAGGCGCTGCGACACGGGGTCATGCCCGCCACGCTGCACGCGGAAGAGCCCTCGAAGAAGGTCGACTGGTCCGAGGGCGCCATCGAGCTGCTGACCGAGGCGCGGGAGTGGCCGCGGGGCGGCCGTCCGCGCCGGGTGGGTGTCTCCTCGTTCGGCATCAGCGGGACGAACGCGCACCTGATCCTGGAGGAGGCGCCCGCCGAGGAGGTTTCCGCCGATGAAGCGCAGGCCGCCCCTGCCACGGGTGTCGTGCCGCTGATGGTGTCGGCGCGCAGCGCCGGTTCGCTGGCCGGCCAGGCCGAGCGGCTCGCGGCGTTCATCGAGGGCGCCGAGGGCGCCGACGCGGTGTCGCTGGCGGATGTGGCCGGGGCGCTGCTCACGGAGCGTGCGGTCTTCGGTGATCGTGCGGTGGTCGTGGCCGGCTCGGGCGACGAGGCCCTGGCCGGGCTGCGGGCCCTGGCCCGCGGCGAGGGCTCGGCCGCCGCCGTCTCGGGCAGCGCCGGTTCGGGTGCTCCGGGCAAGGTCGTGTGGGTGTTCCCGGGTCAGGGTTCGCAGTGGGCGGGCATGGGCCGTGAACTGCTGGACGCTTCGCCGGTGTTCGCGGAGCGGATCGCGGAGTGTGCTGCGGCTCTGGATCCGTTCGTGGACTGGTCGCTGCTTGATGTGCTGCGGGGTGAGACCGAGCCCGGGCTCATGGAGCGGGTCGATGTCCTCCAGCCCGCCAGCTTCGCCGTGATGGTCGGCCTGGCGGCGGTGTGGACCTCGGCCGGTGTCAAGCCGGATGCGGTGCTGGGTCATTCACAGGGCGAGATCGCGGCCGCGTGTGTGGCGGGTGCGCTGTCGCTTGAGGACGCGGCGCGTGTGGTGGCGTTGCGCAGCCAGGCGATTGCCAAGGATCTGGCGGGTCGGGGTGGTATGGCCTCGGTCGCGCTGTCCGAGGCCGAGGCCGTCGTACGCATCCAGGCGTGGGCGGACCGGGTCGAGGTCGCGGCCGTCAACGGCCCGTCCTCCGTCGTGATCGCCGGTGACGCCGAAGCGCTCGACGAGGCCCTGGAGGCCCTGTCGGCCGAGGGTGTCCGGGTGCGCCGGGTCGCGGTGGACTACGCCTCGCACACCCGGCACGTGGAGGACATCCGCGAGGCTCTCGCCGAGACGCTGGCCGGGATCGGTGCTCAGGCGCCGACGGTTCCGTTCTACTCGACCGTGGACGGCGGTTGGGTGGCGGACGCCGGCGTCCTCGATGGTGACTACTGGTACCGCAACCTGCGCGGTCAGGTGGGCTTCGGTCCGGCCGTGGCGCACCTCGCCGAGCAGGGTCACGGGGTGTTCGTCGAGGTCAGTGCCCATCCGGTGCTGGTCCAGCCGATCACCGAGACCGTCGACACCACCGACGCCGATGTCGTGGTGACCGGTTCGCTGCGGCGCGAGGACGGCGGCCTGCGCCGCCTGTACGCCTCCATGGCCGAACTGTTCGTCCGCGGCATCGCGCTGGACTGGACGGCCCTCGTGCCGCGGTCGACGGCGCGCGTGGAGCTGCCGACGTACGCCTTCGACCACCAGCACTACTGGCTCCAGTTGGCCGAGTCGGCCACCGACGCCGCGTCCCTGGGGCAGGTGACGGCCGACCACCCGATGCTGGGCGCGGTCGTGCAGCTGCCGCAGTCCGACGGCCTGGTCTTCACCTCGCGGCTCTCGCTGCGGTCCCACCCGTGGCTGGCCGATCACACGATCGGCGGCGTTGCACTCCTCCCGGCCACCGGACTGGTGGAGCTGGCGGTGCGCGCGGGCGACGAGGCCGGGTGCGGTGTTCTCGAGCAGTTCTCGGTCGAGGTGCCGTTGGTGGTGCCGGAGTTGGGTGGTGTGCGGGTTCAGGTCGCGGTCGGTGGTCCGGGTGAGGCCGGTTCGCGGACGGTGGAGGTGTACTCGCTGCGTGAGGACGCGGCTGGTGCGGAAGTGTGGACGCGGCATGCGACGGGTGTGCTGTCGGAGTCGGCCGGTGCCGTCGTCGGTAGCGGGTTCGACTTCGCCGCGTGGCCGCCGGCCGGTGCGCAGGTGGTGGAGGTCGGGGAGTTCTACTCCGGTCTGCTGGGGCGTGGTTACGCGTACGGTCCGGCGTTCCAGGGTGTGCGGGCGGTGTGGCGCCGTGGTGAGGAGGTCTTCGCCGAGGTCGTGCTGCCCGAGGAGTTGCGCAAGGAAGCCGATGGGTTCGGGGTTCACCCGGCGCTGCTGGACGCTGCCGTGCAGGCCGCGGTGGCGGGTGCTGCGGTGGAGGAGTCCGGTGAGCTGAGGCAGCCGCTCGGTTGGAACGGCCTCGTCCTGCACGCGGTCGGTGCTTCGGCGCTGCGGGTGCGGCTGGCCCCGGTCGGTCCGGACACGCTGTCCGTCGAGGCCGCCGACGAGACCGGCGGCCTGGTCCTGACGATCGACTCCCTGGTGTCCGGCTCGGTGTCCACCGAGCGGCTGGACACCGCGGCCGATACGGCGGTCGCCAACTCGCTGTACGCGGTGGACTGGGCCGAACTGGCCCTGTCCGACGGCGCCGACCCCTCTCCGTGGTGGGTGCCGGTGGCCACGGCCGACGACGTGGCGGCCCTGGCCGCGGGCACCGAAGTGCCGGCGGTGGCGCTGCTGGAAGCGGTCGGCGGCAACGCCGACGATGCGGCCCTGGCCCTGTCCACCCGCGTACTGACCGTGGTGCAGGCGTGGCTGGCCGCGGCCGGATTCGAGGAGTCGCGGCTGGTCGTGGCGACCCGGGGTGCGGTGCCCGCCGGCGACGGCGCGGTCACCGACCCGGCCGGATCCGCGGTGTGGGGCCTGGTCCGGGCCGCACAGGTCGAGAACCCCGACCGGATCGTCCTGATCGACACCGACCCCGCCGCCGAAGGCAACGTGGAACTGGTGCTCGGTGCGGTGCTCGCGAGCGGCGAGCCGCAGGTCGCGGTCCGCGGCGCGGCCCTCTCCGCGCCCCGGCTCGTCCGGGCCGGCGGCGAAGTCCCCGACGTCCCCGCGGTGTTCGGCACCGAAGGGACCGTCCTGGTCACGGGCGGCACCGGCGCGCTGGGCGCCCTGGTGGCCCGTCACCTGGTCACCCGGCACGGCGTCCGGCACCTGCTGCTGGCGAGCCGTCGCGGTACGGCCGCGGAGGGGGTGGACGAACTGGTCGCCGAACTCGCCGAGCACGGCGCCGCCGTATCGGTGGCGGCCTGCGACGTCTCCGACCGCGACCAGGTGAAGGCCCTGCTGGCCTCGGTCCCGGCCACGCACCCGCTGACCGGCGTCGTCCACACCGCCGGTGCATCGGACGACGGCGTGATCACCGCGCTGACCGCGGAGCGGCTGGCAACGGTGTTCGCCCCGAAGGCGGACGCGGTACGCCACCTCGACGAGCTGACCCGGGGCCTGGACCTCGACGCCTTCGTCGTCTTCTCCTCCGCCGCCTCGCTCATGGGGTCGGCCGGTCAGGGCAACCAGTCCGCGGCCAACGCCTTCCTCGACGGCCTGATGTCGGGCCGTCGCGCGGCGGGCCTGCCGGGCCTCGCGCTCGCCTGGGGCCAGTGGCAGCAGACCGCCGGCACCGGCGGACTGCGGCTCGCGGCCGCGGAGGGCACGGAGCTCTTCGACGCCGCCGTCGGCTCCGGTCAGGCACTGCTGGTGCCGATCAAGCTGGACCTGAAGACCCTGCGCAGCCAGGCGGCGGCCGGCGGGGAAGTCCCGCACCTGCTGCGCGGCCTGGTACGAGCGGGCCGACAGGTGGCGCGGACGGCGTCCGCCACGGACGGCGGGCTGCTCCGCCGCCTGGCCGGGCTCACCGCGCCGGAGCAGGAGGAGCTGCTCCTGGACCTGGTCCGCGCCCAGGCCGCCGTCGTGCTCGGCCACGCCGGGCCGGACGGAGTGGGCGCGGAAACGGCGTTCAAGGAAGCGGGATTCGACTCGCTCACCTCGGTGGCCCTGCGCAACGGGCTGTGCGAGTCGACCGGCCTGAAGCTTCCGGCCACGTTGATCTTCGACTACCCGACCCCGCTGGCCCTTGCCCGGCACCTGCACCACGCATTGCTCCCGGACGGCGGCTCGACGGACTCGGAAGTGGACGAGGAGCGGCTGCGGAACGCACTCGCCACTCTCCCGCTGGCCCGGCTCCGGGAAGCCGGATTGATGGATGCCCTGGTCAAGCTGGTCGCCCTCGGCGACGGCGAACTGGAAATCGGTGCTTCCGACGAGGCCGACGACGAAGCGGCGATCGCCGATCTCGACGTCGACGATCTCGTTCAGATGGCGCTCGGCGACTGAAGTCCTTCGAAACCGCGAAATGATTGGGGCAGTTAAGTGAGTGCGTCGTATGAAAAGGTCGTCGAGGCGCTAAGGAAGTCGCTCGAAGAGGTCGGTTCGCTGAAGAAGCAGAACCGCCAACTCCTCGGCGCTTCCCGCGAGCCGATAGCGATCGTGGGCATGGCGTGCCGTTTGCCGGGTGGCGTTGCGGGGCCGGAGGACTTGTGGCGCCTGGTGTCCGAGGGCGGGGACGCGATGACGTCCTTCCCCGCCGACCGCGGCTGGGACCTGGAGGGGCTCTTCGACCCGGACCCCGACCACGCGGGTACCTCGTACACCAGCCAGGGCGGATTCCTCCACGAGGCACCGCAGTTCGACGCGGGGTTCTTCGGGATCTCGCCGCGTGAGGCCCTCGCCATGGACCCGCAGCAGCGGCTGCTGCTGGAGACGTCCTGGGAGGCGCTGGAGGCGGCGGGCATCAACCCGGTCTCGCTGAAGGGCAGCGACGTCGGCGTGTTCTCCGGGACGTCCACCCAGGGCTACGGGGCCGGCGCGGACGCGCCGGAGGCCGAGGGCTTCGGGGTCACGGGGACGCTGTCGAGCGTGGCCTCGGGGCGCGTCTCGTACGTGCTGGGTCTCGAAGGACCGGCGGTCACCGTGGACACGGCGTGCTCGTCGTCGCTGGTCGCGATGCACCTGGCGGCGCAGGCGCTGCGCCAGGGCGAGTGCTCGATGGCCCTCGCCGGCGGCGCGACCGTCATGGCGACGCCCGGTGCCTTCGTGGAGTTCTCCCGGCAGCGGGGCCTGGCCGCGGACGGCCGGTGCAAGGCGTTCTCGTCGGCGGCCGACGGCACGGGCTGGGCCGAGGGTGTCGGTGTGGTGGTGCTGGAGCGGCTGTCGGTGGCGCGTGAGCGCGGTCACCGGGTGCTGGCGGTGCTGCGCGGCAGCGCCGTCAACCAGGACGGCGCCTCCAACGGCCTGACCGCGCCGAACGGTCCCTCGCAGCAGCGGGTCATCCGCAAGGCACTGTCCGGAGCCGGTCTCACCCCGTCCGACGTGGACGCGGTCGAGGCGCACGGAACGGGCACGACGCTCGGCGACCCGATCGAGGCGCAGGCGATCCTCGCGACGTACGGCCGCGACCGGAACCCGGAGCAGCCGCTGTGGCTGGGTTCGCTGAAGTCGAACATCGGTCACACGCAGGCGGCTGCCGGTGTGGCCGGTGTGATCAAGATGGTGCAGGCGCTGCGCCATGGAGTGCTTCCGGCGACGCTGCACGTCGACTCGCCCACCCCGCAGGTGGACTGGTCGGCGGGCGCGGTGGAGCTGCTGACCGAGGCCCGGGAGTGGCCGCAGAGCGGCCGTCCGCGCCGGGCCGGCGTGTCCGCGTTCGGCGTCAGCGGGACGAACGCGCACCTGATCCTGGAGGAGGCGCCCGCCGAGGAGGTTTCCGCCGATGAGGCGCAGGCCGCCCCTGCCGCGGGTGTCGTGCCGCTGGTGGTGTCGGCGCGCAGCGCCGGTTCGCTGGCCGGCCAGGCCGGACGGCTGGCGGCATTCGTCGAGGGCACTGAGGGCGCCGACGCGGTGTCGCTGGCGGATGTGGCCGGGTCTCTGCTCTCGGACCGCGCACTGCTGGGCGACCGCGCAGTGGTGGTCGCCGGTACGAACGAGGAGGCGCTGGCCGGGCTCCAGGCCCTGGCGCGAGGCGAGAACGCGGCCGGAGCGGTCTCCGGCAGCGCGGCCGGTTCGAGCAAGCCGGGCAAGGTCGTGTGGGTGTTCCCGGGTCAGGGTTCGCAGTGGGCGGGCATGGGCCGTGAACTGCTGGACGCTTCGCCGGTGTTCGCGGAGCGGATCGCCGAATGTGCTGCGGCTCTGGCCCCGTTCGTGGACTGGTCGCTGATCGACGTGCTGCGCGGTGACGCCGATCCCGGGCTCATCGAGCGGGTCGATGTCCTCCAGCCCGCCAGCTTCGCCGTGATGGTCGGCCTGGCGGCGGTGTGGACCTCGGTCGGTGTCAAGCCGGATGTGGTGCTGGGTCATTCGCAGGGTGAGATCGCGGCCGCGTGTGTGGCGGGTGCGCTGTCGCTCCAGGACGCGGCGCGTGTGGTGGCGTTGCGCAGTCAGGCGATTGCCAAGGATCTGGCGGGTCGGGGTGGTATGGCCTCGGTCGCGCTGTCCGAGGCCGAGGCCGTCGTACGCATCCAGGCGTGGGCCGACCGGGTCGAGGTCGCGGCCGTCAACGGCCCGTCCTCCGTGGTCGTCGCCGGTGACGCCGAAGCGCTCGACGAGGCCCTGGAGGCCCTGTCGGCCGAGGGTGTCCGGGTGCGTCGGGTAGCGGTGGACTACGCCTCGCACACCCGGCACGTCGAAGCGATTCGCGAGGCACTGGCCGAGACGCTGGCCGGGATCGGTGCTCAGGCGCCGCAGGTTCCGTTCTACTCGACGGTCACGGGCAGCTGGGTCGAGGACGCCGATGTTCTCGATGGTGACTACTGGTACCGCAACCTGCGCGGTCAGGTGGGCTTCGGTCCGGCCGTGGCGCACCTCGCCGAGCAGGGTCACGGGGTGTTCGTCGAGGTCAGCGCCCATCCGGTGCTGGTCCAGCCGATCACCGAGACGGTCGACAACGCCGACCGCGACACCGACCCGGTGATCACGGGTTCGCTGCGGCGCGAGGACGGCGGTCTGCGCCGCCTGCTCGCCTCCATGGCCGAGCTGTTCGTCCGCGGTGTGGCCGTGGACTGGACCGCTGTGCTCCCGCAGCAGGCGGCGCGCGTGGAGCTGCCGACGTACGCCTTCGACCACCAGCACTACTGGCTCCAGCCCGGCGAGTCCGCCACCGACGCCGCCTCCCTGGGACTGGCCGGCGCCGATCACCCGCTGCTGGGCGCGGTCGTACGGCTGCCGCAGTCCGACGGCCTGGTCTTCACCTCGCGGCTCTCGCTGCGCACGCACCCCTGGCTGGCCGACCACGCCATCGGCGGCGTGGTCCTCCTCCCGGGTACGGGACTGCTCGAACTCGCGGTCCGCGCCGGTGACGAGGCCGGCTGCGGCGTTCTCGAAGAGCTCGTGATCGAGGCGCCGCTGGTGGTGCCCGAGCACGGCGGGGTACGCGTCCAGGTCGCCGTCGGCGCTCCGGGCGCGAACGGTTCGCGCACGGTGGAGGTCTACTCCCAGCGCGAGGACGCCGTCGTCGACGAGGACGGCGCGGACGCCTGGACGCGGCACGCCACCGGCATGCTCGCCGTCGCGGCGGCGCAGGGCACGGGGCAGGCGTTCGACTTCGCCGCCTGGCCGCCGGCCGGCGCCCAGGCCGTGGAGGTCGGGGAGTTCTACGCCGACCTCGACGCGCGCGGGTTCGGCTACGGCCCGGCGTTCCAGGGTCTGCGGGCGGTGTGGCGCCGCGGCGACGAGGTCTTCGCCGAGGTCGTCCTGCCCGAGGAACTGCGCAAGGAGGCCGACCGGTTCGGCATCCACCCGGCGCTGCTCGACTCGGCCCTCCAGGCCGGCACCTTCGCCGGTCCGGCCGACACGGCGGACGGGGAGTCCGGCGAGGCGGTCCTGGCGTTCGCCTGGAACGGGCTCGTGCTGCACGCCGCCGGTGCTTCCGCACTGCGCGTACGCGTCGCACCGGCCGGCCCCGACGCGCTGTCGGTCGAGGCAGCCGACGCGACCGGCGCCCTGGTCGTGACGATGGACTCACTGGTCTCCCGGCCGGTGTCCGCCCAGCAGTTGGAGACGGCCGCGGACACCGCGGTCGCCGATGCGCTGTTCGGCGTGGAGTGGACCGAGCTGACGCCGGCCGAGGCCGTGGAGTCCGCGCCGTCGTGGGCGCCCGTCGCCACGGCCGCCGATGTGGAGGCCCTGGCCGAGAGCACCGGAGCCGCCGTGGCGGTCCTGGAGGCGGTCGGCGGCGAGGGTGAGGACGCCGTACTGGCGCTGTCCTCCCGCGTACTGGGTGTCCTGCAGGCCTGGACCGCCGCAGAGGGGCTGGAGGAGTCGCAGCTGGTCGTGGTGACCCGCGGTGCGGTTCCCGCCGGTGCGGCGAACGCGGTGAGCGATCCGGCCGGTTCGGCGGTGTGGGGTCTGGTGCGGGCCGCGCAGGCGGAGAACCCGGACCGGATCGTGCTGATCGACGCCGACCCCGCCGGTGACGGCGATGTGCAGCCGGTGCTGGCTGCGGTACTGGCCGGCGGCGAGCCGCAGGTCGCGGTGCGCGGCACGGCCCTCTCCGTCCCCCGGCTCGTCCGGGCCGCCGGTCGGGCCACGGACGCCCCCGCGGTCTTCGGACCCGAGGGCACGGTCCTGGTCACGGGCGCCACCGGGGCGCTGGGCGCCCTCGTGGCCCGTCACCTGGTCACCGGGCACGGCGTACGGAGTCTGGTCCTCGCGAGCCGTCGGGGCGCCGGTGCCGAGGGCGCCGAAGCCCTCGTCGCCGAACTCACCGAACAGGGTGCCGCCGTATCGCTGGTGGCCTGTGACGTGTCCGACCGCGACCAGGTGGAGGCGCTGCTGGCATCCGTGCCCGCCGAGCACCCGCTCACCGGTGTCGTCCACACCGCCGGTGTCTTCGACGACGGCGTGATCGCGGCGCAGACCCCGGAGCGGCTGGCGGCGGTGTTCGCGCCGAAGGTGGACGCGGTACGTCACCTCGACGAGCTCACCCGCGGCCTCGACCTCGACGCCTTCGTCGTCTACTCGTCCGTCGCGGGCGTGTTCGGCGGTGGCGCCCAGGGCAACTACGCGGCGGCGAACGCCTTCCTCGACGGCCTGATGTCGAGCCGTCGCGCGGCGGGCCTGCCGGGCCTCTCGCTCGCCTGGGGCCTGTGGGAGCGGACCCTCGGCATGGCCGCGAACCTCAGCAGCGTCGACCAGGCCCGCGCGAGCCGCAGCGGCGTGCTGGAGATCACGGCGGAGGAGGGCCTGGACCTCTTCGACGCCGGCCTGCACACGGACCACGCGCTGCTGGTGCCGATCAAGCTGGACCTGAAGACGCTGCGCGGCCAGGCCGGATCCGGCGGGGGAGTCCCGCACCTGCTGCGCGGCCTCGTACGGGCCGGCCGGCAGGCCGCCCGGGCGGCGGCCACCACCGAAGGCGGGCTGGCCGGCCGTCTGGGCGGGCTCAGCGCGGCGGAACAGGACACCCTGCTCCTCGACGTGGTGCGGGCCCAGGCCGCGGTCGTGCTCGGGCACGCCGGGCCGGAGGGCGTTCGGGCCGAGATGGCGTTCAAGGACGTCGGCTTCGACTCGCTGACCTCGGTGGAACTGCGCAACCGGCTGCGCGAGGCGACCGGCCTGAAGCTTCCGGCCACTCTGGTCTTCGACTACCCGACCCCGCTGGCCCTCGCCCGCTACCTGCGCGAGGAGTTCGGCGACGTGGCCCCCGCGTCGGCTTCGGGTTCCGTTCCGGCCCCGGCGTCCGCGGTGTCCGCGTCCGTCGTGGCCGATGCGGGCGAACCGCTGGCGATCGTCGGCATGGCGTGCCGTCTGCCCGGTGGCGTGACGGGTCCGGAGGACCTGTGGCGCCTGGTGTCCGAGGGCCGGGACGCGGTGTCGTCCTTCCCCGACGACCGCGGCTGGGACCTGGACGGCCTGTTCGACCCGGACCCCGACAGCGCGGGCACCTCGTACACGAGCAAGGGCGGATTCCTGCACGACGCCGCGCAGTTCGACGCGGGGTTCTTCGGGATCTCGCCGCGTGAGGCCCTCGCCATGGACCCGCAGCAGCGACTGCTGCTGGAGACGTCCTGGGAGGCGCTGGAGGGCGCCGGGATCGACCCGGTCTCGCTGAAGGGCACCGAGGTCGGAGTGTTCTCCGGAGTGTCCGGCCAGGGCTACGGGGTCGGCGCGGACGCGCCCGAGCTGGAAGGCTTCGCGGTCACCGGATCGGTGTCGAGCGTGGCCTCGGGCCGCGTCTCGTACGTGCTGGGCCTCGAAGGCCCCGCCGTCACCGTGGACACGGCCTGCTCTTCCTCGCTGGTCGCGATGCACCTGGCGGCGCAGGCCCTGCGCCAGGGCGAGTGCTCGATGGCGCTCGCCGGCGGCGCGATGGTCATGGCCTCGCCCGGCGGCTTCACGGCCTTCTCCCGGCAGCGCGGCCTGGCCGGCGACGGCCGGTGCAAGGCGTACGCGGACGGCGCGGACGGCACGGTGCTGTCCGAGGGCGTCGGAGTGGTGCTGCTGGAGCGGCTGTCGGTGGCGCGTGAGCGCGGTCACCGGGTGCTGGCGGTGCTGCGCGGCAGCGCCGTGAACCAGGACGGCGCCTCCAACGGCCTGACCGCCCCGAACGGTCCCTCGCAGCAGCGCGTGATCCGCAAGGCGCTGGACAGCGCGGGTCTCGTCCCGTCCGACGTGGACGTGGTCGAGGGGCACGGCACCGGCACCGCGCTGGGCGACCCGATCGAGGCCCAGGCCCTGCTCGCCACGTACGGCCGGGACCGCGACGCGGAGCAGCCCCTGTGGCTGGGCTCCCTGAAGTCGAACATCGGCCACTCGCAGGCCGCCGCCGGTGTGGCGGGTGTGATCAAGATGGTGCAGGCCCTGCGTCACGAGGTCATGCCTCCCACGCTGCACGTGGAGGAGCCCACCACCCAGGTGGACTGGACCGAGGGCGCCATCGAGCTGCTGACCGAGGCCCGGGACTGGCCGCGGGGCGGCCGTCCGCGCCGCGCCGCCGTCTCCTCGTTCGGCATCAGCGGCACGAACGCGCACCTGATCCTGGAAGAGGCGCCGGCCGAGGCCGCCGCCGCAGCGCAGGCGCCCTCGGGCGTCGTACCGCTGGTGGTGTCGGCGCGCAGCGCCGGTTCGCTCGCGGGTCAGGCCGAGCGGCTCGCGGAGCTCGTGGCGGGCACCGAGGGCGCCGAGGGCGCCGACGCGGTGTCGCTCGCCGATGTGGCCGGGGCGCTGGTGTCGGACCGTACGGTCTTCGGCGAGCGAGCGGTCGTCGTGGCCGACTCGGCCGAGGAAGCCCTGCCGGGGCTGCGGGCACTGGCGCGGGGAGAGAACGCTCCCGGCGTGGTGGTCGGCAGTGACGGTCCGGGTGCTCCCGGCAAGGTGGTCTGGGTGTTCCCGGGCCAGGGTTCGCAGTGGGCGGGCATGGGGCGTGAACTGCTCGAAGCCTCCCCGGTGTTCGCGGCGCGGATCGCCGAATGCGCGGCTGCCCTCGAGCCGTGGGTGGACTGGTCGCTGACGGCGGTGCTGCGCGGTGAGACCGCACCCGAGCTCATGGAATGGGTCGACGTCCTCCAGCCCGCGAGCTTCGCGGTGATGGTGGGTCTGGCGGCGGTCTGGGAGTCGGCCGGGGTCAAGCCCGACGCGGTGCTCGGCCACTCGCAGGGTGAGATCGCCGCCGCCTGTGTGGCGGGCGCGCTCTCCCTGCAGGACGCGGCGCGCGTGGTCGCGCTGCGCAGCCAGGCCATCGCCAAGGACCTGGCCGGGCGCGGCGGCATGGCGTCGGTCGCGCTGACCGCGGACGAGGCGCTCGCCCGGCTGGAGCCGTGGGCGGACCGCGTCGAGGTGGCCGCGGTCAACGGCCCGTCGTCGGTGGTCATCGCCGGTGACGCGCAGGCGCTGGACGAGGCTCTGGAGGCCCTGTCGGCCGAGGGTGTCCGGGTGCGCCGGGTCGCGGTGGACTACGCCTCGCACACCCGGCACGTCGAGGACATCCGCGACGCGCTCGCCGAAGCGCTGGACGGAGTCGTCGCCCTGGAGCCGAAGGTCCCCTTCTACTCCACCGTGACCGGCGCGTGGGTGGAGGAAGCCGATGTCCTCGACGGTGACTACTGGTACCGCAACCTGCGCGGTCAGGTGGGGTTCGGCCCGGCCGTGGCCGAGCTGGCCGAGCAGGGTCACGGGGTGTTCGTCGAGGTCAGTGCCCATCCGGTGCTGGTCCAGCCGATCACCGAGACCGTCGAAAGCGCCGGCAGCACCGACGCGATCGTGACCGGTTCGCTGCGGCGCGACGACGGCGGTCTGCGCCGCCTGTACGCCTCCATGGCCGAGCTGTTCGTCCGCGGAGTGGCCGTGGACTGGACCGCTGTCCTGCCGCAGCAGGCGGCGCGCGTGGAGCTGCCGACGTACGCCTTCGACCACCAGCACTACTGGCTCCAGCCCGGGATGTCGGCCACCGACGCCGCCTCCCTGGGACTGGCCGGCGCCGATCACCCGCTGCTGGGTGCGGTCGTACGGCTGCCGCAGTCCGACGGTCTGGTCTTCACTTCGCGGCTGTCGCTGCGCACGCACCCCTGGCTGGCCGACCACACGATCGGCGGCGTGGTCCTCCTCCCGGGTACGGGACTGCTCGAACTCGCGGTCCGCGCGGGTGACGAGGCCGGCTGCGGGGTCCTGGAGGAGCTGGTGATCGAGGCGCCGCTGGTGGTGCCCGAGCACGGCGGGGTACGCGTCCAGGTCGCCGTCGGCGCACCGGGCGCGAACGGTTCGCGCACGGTGGAGGTCTACTCCCAGCGCGAGGACGCCGTCGTCGACGAGGACGGCGTGGACATCTGGACGCGGCACGCCACCGGAATGCTGTCGGCATCGGCCCCCGCGGGCGGTACCGGATTCGACTTCGCCGCCTGGCCGCCGGCCGGCGCCCAGCCGGTCGACGCCGGGAACCTCTACGCCGATCTGATCGAGAGCGGGTTCGACTACGGTCCCGCCTTCCAGGGCGTGCGGTCCGTATGGCGCCGCGGCGACGAGGTCTTCGCCGACATCGTCCTGCCCGAGGAGCAGCGCAAGGAGGCCGACAAGTACGGCATCCACCCCGCGCTGCTCGACGCGGCCCTCCAGGCCGGCACCTTCGGTGCGGCGGCGGGCGCGGCCGAGGACGAAACCCGCGAACCGGTCCTGGCGTTCGCCTGGAACGGGCTCGTGCTGCACGCCGCCGGTGCTTCCGCACTGCGCGTACGCGTCGCACCGGCCGGCCCCGACGCGCTGTCGGTCGAGGCAGCCGACGCGACCGGCGCCCTGGTCGTGACGATGGACTCACTGGTCTCCCGGCCGGTGTCCGTCGAGCAGCTGGACGCTGCGGCGGCGGACGAGAGCCGCTCCTTCATGTTCGGCGTGGAATGGACCGAGCTGACCCCGGACGCGGGCCTGGAGCCGTCCCCCTGGTGGGTGCCGGTGGGCGGCGCCGACGACGTGGCGGCCCTGGCTGACGACGCGGCCTCGGGCCTCGGCGTCCCGGCGGCGGCCGTCCTGGACGCGGTCGGCGGCGACGGCGAGGACGCCGTACTGGCGCTGTCCTCCCGTGTGCTGGAGGTCGTCCAGGCGTGGCTGGCCGGGACGGGGCTGGAGGAGTCGCGGCTGGTCGTCCTGACCCGTGGCGCGGTTCCCGCCGGTGACGGTACGGTCACCGACCCGGCCGGCTCGGCCGTGTGGGGTCTGGTGCGCGCCGCCCAGTCGGAGAACCCCGACCGGATCGTCCTGCTCGACACCGACCCGGCCGCCGAAGGCAACGTGGAACTGGTGCTGGGTGCGGTACTGGCCGGTGGCGAGCCGCAGGTCGCGGTCCGCGGCACCGCCCTCTCCGTCCCCCGGCTCGCCCGGGTCGCCGGTGAGGCCACGGACGGCGCCGCGGTCTTCCGGCCGGAAGGCACCGTCCTCGTCTCCGGCGCCGGCTCGCTGGGCGCACTGGCCGCCCGCCACCTGATCACCCGGCAGGGCGTGCGCCACCTGATGCTGGCCAGCCGGAAGGGCCCGGACGCCGAGGGCGTCGCGGACCTGGTCGCCGAACTCACCGAGCAGGGCGCCACGGTGTCCGTGGTGGCCTGCGACGTGTCCGACCGCGCCCAGGTGGAGGCGCTGCTGGCATCCGTGCCGGCCGCACACCCCCTGACCGGAGTCATCCACACCGCCGGTGTGTTCGACGCCGGAGTGGTCGGGACGCTGACCCCGGAGAAGCTCGCGAAGGTGTACGCGCCGAAGGTCGACGCGGCGCAGCACCTCGACGAACTGACCCGCGGTACGGACCTCGACGCCTTCATCGTCTACTCCTCCGCGTCGTCAGTCTTTATGGGAGCTGGTAGTGGCGGATACGCCGCGGCGAATGCTTTCCTGGACGGGTTGATGGCCCACCGGCGAGCGGCCGGCCTGCATGGTCTGTCGCTTTCCTGGGGGCCGTGGGACACGGCCACCAACCTGGGGGACACCATCGACGACCTCACCAAGGCTCAGATGAGCCGGCGTGAGGGACGTGGGGGCATCACGGCACTGGGGCCGGCCGAGGGCATGGAGCTGTTCGGCGCGGCCTTGGGTTCCGGGCAGGCACTGCTGGTGCCGGTCAAGCTGGACGTACGGGCTGCGCGCGCCGAGGCGGCGGCAGGCGGCGGGGTTCCGCACCTGCTGCGCGGCCTGGTGCGCGTCGGCCGGCAGCAGGCGCAGGCGGCGGCGGTCGGCGACGACCGCGGGCAGCTGACCGACCGGCTGGCCGGGCTCGGTGCGGCGGAGCAGGAGGCTCTGCTGCTCGACCTGGTGCGTGCTCAGATCGCGGTCGTGCTCGGGCACTCCGGGCTGGAGGGCGTGCGGGCGGAGACGGCGTTCAAGGACGCCGGGTTCGACTCGCTCACCTCGGTGGAACTGCGCAACCGGATGCGTGAGGCGACGGGCCTGAAGCTTCCGGCCACGCTGGTCTTCGACTACCCCACGCCGATCGCGCTCGCCCGCCACCTGTGCGACGAGCTCGCGGTCGACAAGGCGTCGCCCGCCGACTCGGTGCTGGCCGGACTCGCCGGTCTCGACGCGGCCATCGAGTCCGCGGCGTCCGACGAGGAGGCCCGGGACCGGATCGCCGTACGCCTGCGGGAACTCCTGAAGGCGGCCGAGGCGGCAGGCGGTTCCACCGGAGCCGCGGGTACGGCGGACGTGTCCGACGAGGACCTCGAAGCCGCCAGTGACGAGGATCTGTTCGCGATCTTCGACCGGCTCGACTGAGCCGGACCGTACGGCCGGGCCCGGGTGGGCCCGGCCGTACGGCCCGCATGACGGTGCGGGGACCGACCGCACCACCACCCACAGCATTCGCACACATCGATTTCCTGGGAGCTGAATTCAGTGGCTGACGAGGTACAACTCCGCGACTACCTCAAGAGGGCCATCGCCGACGCCCGCGATGCCCGCAAGCGGCTGCGCGAGGTCGAGGACCAGGCGCGGGAGCCCATCGCCATCGTCTCCATGGCGTGCCGGTACCCGGGTGGTGTGTCCTCGCCCGAGGACCTGTGGAAGCTGGTGGTCGACGGACGCGACTCCGTCTCCGATTTCCCCGACAACCGGCACTGGGATCTCGAGGCCCTGATCGACCCGGATCCCGACAGCGCGGGCACCTCCTACGTCAGCCAGGGCGGCTTCGTCCACGACGCCGGGCTCTTCGACGCCGGCTTCTTCGGCATATCGCCGCGTGAGGCCCTCGCCATGGACCCGCAGCAGCGGCTGCTGCTGGAGACTTCCTGGGAGGCGCTGGAGGCCGCCGGCATCGACCCGGTCGGGCTGAAGGGCACCGACGTCGGCGTGTTCACCGGCGTCTCCAACCAGGGCTACGGCACCGGCGGCGGATCGGTCGCGCCGGAGCTGGAGGCCTTCGCGGGCGCCGCCACGGCGTCGAGCGTGGCCTCGGGCCGCGTCTCCTACGTCCTCGGCTTCGAGGGCCCCGCGGTGTCCGTGGACACCGGGTGCTCCTCCTCGCTCGTCGCCATGCACCTGGCGGCGCAGGCGCTGCGGCAGGGCGACTGCTCCATGGCACTGGCCAGCGGTGTGATGGTCATGGCCACGCCGGGCACCTTCATGGCCTTCTCCCGGCAGCGAGGCCTGGCCGCCGACGGCCGCTGCAAGGCGTACGCGGACGGCGCCGACGGCATGGGGCTGTCCGAGGGCGTGGGCGTGGTGCTGCTGGAGCGGCTGTCGGTGGCGCGGGAACGCGGCCACCGGGTGCTGGCCGTGATGCGCGGCAGCGCGCTCAACCAGGACGGCGCGTCGAACGGCCTGACCGCCCCGAACGGTCCCTCGCAGCAGCGCGTCATCCGCAAGGCACTGGCCAACGCCGGGCTCTCGCCCTCCGACGTGGACGCCGTGGAGGGCCACGGAACCGGTACGACCCTGGGCGACCCGATCGAGGCGCAGGCGCTGCTGGCCACGTACGGGCGCGGCCGGGACCCCGAGCAGCCGCTGTGGCTCGGGTCGTCCAAGTCGAACCTCGGTCACACGCAGGCCGCCGCGGGCGTCGCCGGTGTGATCAAGATGGTGCAGGCGCTGCGGCACGGAGTGCTCCCGGCAACCCTGCACGTGGACGCGCCCACCAGCCAGGTGGACTGGACCGACGGGGCCATCGAGCTGCTGACCGAGGCGCGGGAGTGGCCGCGGGGCGGCCGTCCGCGCCGGGTGGGTGTCTCCTCGTTCGGCATCAGCGGGACGAACGCGCACCTGATCCTGGAGGAGGCGCCCGCCGAGGAGGTTTCCGCCGATGAAGCGCAGGCCGCCCCTGCCACGGGTGTCGTGCCGCTGATGGTGTCGGCGCGCAGCGCCGGTTCGCTGGCCGGCCAGGCCGAGCGGCTCGCGGCGCTCATCGAGGGCGCCGAGGGCGCCGACGCGGTGTCGCTGGCGGATGTGGCCGGGGCGCTGCTCACGGAGCGTGCGGTCTTCGGTGATCGTGCGGTGGTCGTGGCCGGCTCGGGCGACGAGGCCCTGGCCGGGCTGCGGGCCCTGGCCCGCGGCGAGAACGCTCCCGGTGTGGTCACCGGGAGCGCGGTGGGCTCCAGTGCTCCGGGCAAGGTCGTGTGGGTGTTCCCGGGCCAGGGTTCGCAGTGGGCGGGCATGGGCCGTGAACTCCTCGACACCTCCCCGGTGTTCGCGGAGCGGATCGCCGAATGTGCTGCGGCTCTGGCCCCGTTCGTGGACTGGTCGCTGATGGATGTGCTGCGCGGTGACGCCGATCCCGGGCTCATGGAGCGGGTCGATGTCCTCCAGCCCGCCAGCTTCGCCGTGATGGTCGGCCTGGCGGCGGTGTGGACCTCGGTCGGTGTCAAGCCGGATGCGGTGCTGGGTCATTCGCAGGGTGAGATCGCGGCCGCGTGTGTGGCGGGTGCGCTGTCGCTTGAGGACGCGGCGCGTGTGGTGGCGTTGCGCAGCCAGGCGATTGCCAAGGATCTGGCGGGTCGGGGTGGTATGGCCTCGGTCGCGCTGTCCGAGGCCGAGGCCGTCGTACGCATCCAGGCGTGGGCGGATCGTGTGGAGGTCGCAGCTGTCAACGGCCCGTCCTCCGTCGTGATCGCCGGTGACGCCGAAGCGCTCGACGAGGCCCTGGAGGCCCTGTCGGCCGAGGGTGTCCGGGTGCGCCGGGTCGCGGTGGACTACGCCTCGCACACCCGGCACGTCGAAGCGATTCGCGAGGCACTGGCCGAGACGCTGGCCGGGATCGGTGCTCAGGCGCCGCAGATTCCATTCTACTCGACGGTCACGGGCAGCTGGGTCGAGGACGCCGATGTCCTCGATGGTGACTACTGGTACCGCAACCTGCGCGGTCAGGTGGGCTTCGGTCCGGCCGTGGCGCACCTCGCCGAGCAGGGTCACGGGGTGTTCGTCGAGGTCAGTGCCCATCCGGTGCTGGTCCAGCCGATCACCGAGACCGTCGACACCACCGACGCCGATGTCGTGGTGACCGGTTCGCTGCGGCGCGAGGACGGCGGCCTGCGCCGCCTGTACGCCTCCATGGCCGAACTGTTCGTCCGCGGCATCGCGCTGGACTGGACGGCCGTCGTGCCGCGGTCGACGGCGCGCGTGGACCTGCCGACGTACGCCTTCGACCACCAGCACTACTGGCTCCAGCCCGGCGAGTCGGCCACCGACGCCGCCTCCCTGGGACTGGCCGGCGCCGATCACCCGCTGCTGGGCGCGGCAGTACGGCTGCCGCAGTCCGACGGCCTGGTCTTCACCTCGCGGCTCTCGCTGCGCACGCACCCCTGGCTGGCCGACCACACGATCGGCGGAGTGGCGATCGTTCCCGGCGCCGCGTACGTCGACCTCGCGGTCCGCGCGGGCGACGAGTTCGGCTACGGCGTCCTCGAGCAGCTCTCCGTGGAGGTGCCGTTGGTGGTGCCGGAGTTGGGTGGTGTGCGGGTTCAGGTCGCGGTCGGTGGTCCGGGTGAGGCCGGTTCGCGGACGGTGGAGGTGTACTCGCTGCGTGAGGACGCGGCTGGTGCGGATGTGTGGACGCGGCATGCGACGGGTGTGCTGTCGGAGTCGGCCGGTGCCGTCGTCGGTAGCGGGTTCGACTTCGCCGCGTGGCCGCCGGCCGGTGCGCAGGTGGTGGAGGTCGGGGAGTTCTACTCCGGTCTGCTGGGGCGTGGTTACGCGTACGGTCCGGCGTTCCAGGGTGTGCGGGCGGTGTGGCGCCGTGGTGAGGAGGTCTTCGCCGAGGTCGTGCTGCCCGAGGAGTTGCGCAAGGAAGCCGATGGGTTCGGGGTTCACCCGGCGCTGCTGGACGCTGCCGTGCAGGCCGCGGTGGCGGGTGCTGCGGTGGAGGAGTCCGGTGAGCTGAGGCAGCCGCTCGGTTGGAACGGCCTCGTCCTGCACGCGGTCGGTGCTTCGGCGCTGCGGGTGCGGCTGGCCCCGGTCGGTCCGGACACGCTGTCCGTCGAGGCCGCCGACGAGACCGGCGGCCTCGTGGTGACCCTGGACTCGGTGGAGTCCCGTCCGCTGTCCGTCGGGCAGCTGGACACGACGGCGGACACTGCGCTCGCCGATTCCCTGTTCGCGGTCGACTGGACCGAGCTGCCCCCGGTCGACGCGGCCGAGTCCTCGCCGTGGTGGGTGCCGGTGGCCGCGGCCGACGACATCGAGGCCCTGGCCGAGAGCGTCGTGCCCACGGTGGCGCTCCTGGAGGCCGTCGGCGCCGCCGACGGCGGCCACGACGCGGTACTGGCTCTGACCTCCCGGGTGCTGGGCGCCGTGCAGGCGTGGCTGGCCGCGGCCGGATTCGAGGAGTCGCAGCTGGTCGTGGCGACCCGGGGCGCGGTGCCCGCCGGCGACGGCGCGGTCACCGACCCGGCCGGATCCGCGGTGTGGGGCCTGGTCCGGGCCGCACAGGTCGAGAACCCCGACCGGATCGTCCTGATCGACACCGACCCGGCCGCCCGCGAGGGAGCGCAATCGGTGCTGGGCGAGGTGCTCGCGAGCGGTGAGCCGCAGGTCGCCGTCCGCGGCACGGCCCTCTCCGTCCCGCGGCTCGTCCGGGCCGGCGGCCAGGCCGCCGTCGCCTCCGAGGTCTTCGCGACCGAAGGGACCGTCCTCGTCTCGGGCGCCGGCGCCCTGGGTGCTCTCGTGGCCCGCCACCTGGTCACCCGGCACGGCGTACGGAGCCTGGTGCTGGCCAGCCGCAAGGGGCCGGACGCCGAGGGCATGGCCGAGCTGGTCGCCGAACTCACCGAGCAGGGTGCCGCCGTAACGGCCGCGGCCTGCGACGTGTCCGACCGCGGCCAGGTGGAGGCCCTCCTGGCCTCGGTCCCGGCCGCACACCCGCTGACCGGCGTCATCCACACCGCCGGCGTGCTGGACGACGGCGTCCTCGCCGCGCAGACCCCGGAGCGGCTGGCGAAGGTGTTCGCGCCGAAGGTGGACGCCGTACGCCACCTCGACGAGCTGACCCGGGGCCTGGACCTCGACACGTTCATCGTGTTCTCGTCCGCCTCGGGCGTGTTCGGCTCGGCCGGTCAGGGCAACTACGCGGCGGCGAACGCCTTCCTCGACGGCCTGATGTCGAGCCGTCGCGCGGCGGGCCTGCCCGGGCAGTCGCTCGCCTGGGGCCTGTGGGAGCAGGCCACCGCCATGACCGCCCACCTGGGCGGCGCCGACCAGGCGCGGGCCGGCCGCGGCGGCGTGCAGGCGATGACGGCGGCGGAGGGCATGGAACTGCTCGACGCGGCCGCCGCGTCCGGGCAGGAACTGCTGGTGCCGGTCAACCTGGACCTGCGGACCCTGCGCACCCAGGCAGCCGCCGGTGCGGGAGTTCCGCACCTGATGCGGGGCCTGGTCCGGGCGGGCCGGCAGCAGGCCCGGGCCGCGTCCGCCACGGACGGCGGGCTGGCCGCCCGCCTGGCCGGACTGGCCGCGGCAGAGCAGGAGCAACTGCTCCTGGATCTGGTGCGGGCCCAGGTCGCGGTCGTGCTCGGCCACGCCGGACCGGAGAACGTCCGGGCGGAAATGGCGTTCAAGGACACCGGGTTCGATTCGCTGACCTCGGTGGAACTGCGCAACCGGCTGCGCGAGGCGACCGGACTGAAGCTTCCGGCCACGCTGGTCTTCGACTACCCGACCCCGCTGACCATCGCGCGCTACCTGCGCGACGAGCTCGGGACCAGCGACGACGCGCTCTCCCTGCTGAACGCGAAGATCGAGGACGTCGAATCGCTGATCACCGGTCTGCGCCTCGACCAGAAATCCAGTATCGCCCTGCGGCTTCAGGGTTTGGTGGCCAGGTGCAACGGAGTGCTCGAGGCGACGGACGCCTCCACGGTGGCGGAGCAACTGGAATCCGCGTCCGCCGATGAAATCTTCGACTTCATCGACGGTGAATTCGGCCTCAACTGATACCAGTTCACGCTTTTGCGGTTCCATCACACCTTCGTAAGGACTAAAGAATGGCCACGGACGAAAAACTCCTCAAGTACCTCAAGCGCGTCACGACCGAGTTGCACACCCTGCGTCAGCAGGGCTCGCGCCACGCGGACGAGCCGATCGCGATCGTCGGCATGGCGTGCCGGTTCCCGGGTGGTGTGACGGGGCCGGAGGACTTGTGGCGCTTGGTGTCCGAGGGCCGGGACGCGATGTCGTCCTTCCCCGAGGACCGTGGCTGGGACTTGGAGGGTCTTTTCGACCCGGACCCCGATCACGCGGGTACGTCCTACACCGACCAGGGTGGCTTCCTTCAGAACGCGGGCCATTTCGACGCGGGGTTCTTCGGGATCTCGCCCCGTGAGGCACTGGTGATGGACCCGCAGCAGCGGCTGCTGCTGGAGACCTCGTGGGAGGCGCTCGAGGGCGCCGGCATCGACCCGGTCTCGCTGAAGGGCACCGACGTCGGCGTGTTCTCCGGGGTGTTCACCCAGGGCTACGGGGCCGGTGTCGGGGCGATCCCGCCGGAGCTGGAGGGCTTCGCGGGGACCGGAGGCGCGTCGAGCGTGGCCTCGGGCCGCGTCTCGTACGTGCTGGGCCTCGAAGGCCCCGCGGTCACCGTGGACACGGCCTGCTCTTCCTCGCTGGTGACGATGCACCTGGCGGCGCAGGCCCTGCGCCAGGGCGAGTGCTCGATGGCCCTCGCCGGCGGCGCGACCGTCATGGCGACCCCCGGTACCTTCGTGGCGTTCTCCCGGCAGCGGGTCCTCGCCGGCGACGGCCGGTGCCGTGCGTTCGCGGACGGCGCGGACGGCACGGGCTGGGCCGAGGGCGTCGGCGTGCTCGTACTGGAGCGGCTGTCGGTGGCGCGCGAGCGCGGGCACCAGGTGCTGGCGGTGCTGCGGAGCAGCGCCGTGAACCAGGACGGCGCGTCCAACGGCCTGACCGCCCCGAACGGCCCCTCCCAGCAGCGCGTCATCCGCAAGGCGCTGGCCTCCGCCGGGCTGGTCGCGGCGGACGTGGACGTGGTGGAGGCGCACGGGACCGGTACGGCCCTGGGCGACCCCATCGAGGCGCAGGCGCTGCTGGCGACCTACGGTCAGGGACGCGACCCGGAGCAGCCGCTGTGGCTGGGCTCCCTGAAGTCGAACATCGGTCACACGCAGGCCGCCGCGGGCGTCGCCGGTGTGATCAAGATGGTGCAGGCGATCCGGCACGGTGTCATGCCCCCCACGCTGCACGTGGAGAAGCCCACGACCCAGGTGGACTGGACCGAGGGCGCGGTGGAGCTGCTGACCGAGGCCCGGGAGTGGCCGCAGAGCGGCCGTCCGCGCCGCGCCGGCGTGTCGTCGTTCGGTGTCAGCGGTACGAACGCGCACGTCATCCTGGAGGAGGCGCCGCAGGAGGAGGCCGTCCAGGACACCGCCGAGGCGGCGCCCGCGGGCGTGGTGCCGCTGGTCGTGTCGGCGCGCAGCACCGGCGCGCTGGCCGGTCAGGCCGGGCGCCTGGCCTCGTTCCTGGAGTCCGCCGACGGCGGGGTGCCCCTGGCGGGCGTCGCCGGGGCGCTGCTGTCGGGCCGTGCGCTGCTGGGTGAGCGTGCCGTGGTCGTGGCGGGTACGAACGAGGAGGCACTGGCCGGTCTGCGCGCGCTGGAGCGCGGCGAGAACGCACCCGGCGCGGTCTCCGGCAGTGCGGCCGGTTCGGGCGCGCCGGGCAAGGCCGTGTGGGTGTTCCCGGGCCAGGGCTCGCAGCGCGTGGGCATGGGCCAGGAGCTGTACGAGCGGTACCCGGTGTTCGCGCGGGCGCTGGACGAGGCGTGCGAGCAGCTGGACGCACGGCTGGCCGGGTGGGTCGACCACCCGGTGCGCGACGTGGTGCTGGGCAAGGTGCCGGGCAGCGCCGACCTCCTCAACCAGACGGTGTTCACGCAGGCCGGCCTGTTCGCGGTGGAATGCGCGCTGTTCCGGCTGGTGGAGTCCTGGGGCGTGCGGCCGGACGTCGTGATCGGACACTCGGTCGGCGAGATCACGGCCGCCCACGCCGCGGGTGCGCTGTCCCTGCAGGACGCGGCGCGGCTGGTCGCGGCCCGCGGCCGGCTGATGCAGGCGCTGCCGCCGGGCGGGGCCATGGTCGCGGTCGGGGCCGGCGAGGCGGAGGTCGCCGGGCTGCTGGGCGAGGGCGTGGAGATCGCCGCGGTCAACGGCCCCACTTCGGTGGTGCTCTCCGGTGAGGAGGAAGTGGTCCTCGCCGCGGCCGGACGGCTGAAGGCGCAGGGGCACAAGACGAAGCGGCTGGCGGTCTCGCACGCGTTCCACTCGCTGCGGATGGAGCCGATGCTGGCCGAGTTCGCCGCGGAGCTGCGCGGGATCGAGTGGAAGACGCCGGCCATCCCGGTGGTCTCGAACGTGACCGGACGCCTGGCCGAGCCGGAAGAGCTCGCCGACCCGCAGTACTGGGCCGGGCACGTGCGGCGGCCGGTGCGGTTCGCCGAGGGGATCGCGGCCGCGGTCGCGTACGGCGGCACCCTGTTCGTCGAGATGGGTCCGGGGGCGGCCCTGACCGGCCTGGTCGAGGAGACGGCCACCGCCGCGGACGCCGACGTGACCTGCATCGCGGCGCTGCGCGACGGCCGGCCGGAGGAGCAGACGCTGCTGACCTCCGTGGCCGGGCTGTTCGTGCGCGGCGCGGCCGTGGACTGGAGCGGCCTGCTGCCGCAGACGGCCGGACCCGCATGGGCGGACCTGCCGACGTACGCCTTCGACCGCCGCCACTACTGGCTGCCGCCGGCCGCACAGGCCACGGACGCCGCGTCGTTGGGGCAGGCGACCGCCGACCACCCGCTGCTCGGTGCCGTGGTGCGGCTGCCGCAGTCGGACGGCCTGGTCTTCACCTCGCGGCTCTCGCTGCGCTCGCACCCCTGGCTGGCCGACCACAGGGTCGGCGGTGTGGTGCTCGTCGCGGGCACCGGCCTGGTGGAGCTCGCCGTCCGCGCCGGTGACGAGGTCGGCTGCGGGGTGCTGGAAGAGCTGGTGATCGAGGCCCCGCTGGTGGTGCCCGAGCACGGCGGCGTACGCGTCCTGGTCGCGGTCGGCGGCGCGGGCGCGAACGGCTCCCGCACGGTGGACGTGTACTCCCAGCGCGAGGACGCGATCGACGACGGCCCCGACACGTGGGCGCGGCACGCCACCGGCATGCTGTCGGCCACCGCTCCGGCGGGCGGCGGCGGCACCGGCTTCGACTTCACCGCCTGGCCGCCCGCCGGTGCGCAGGCCGTCGAGGTCGGGGACTTCTACGCCGGTCTGGTCGACAGCGGGTACGGCTACGGTCCGGTGTTCCAGGGCCTGCGCGCGGTGTGGCGGCGCGGCGAGGAGCTCTTCGCCGAGGCCTCACTGCCCGAGGACCACCACAAGGAAGCCGCCAGGTACGGGATCCACCCGGCGCTGCTCGACGCGGCCCTGCACACCGGCATGTTCGGCGCGGGCACGGGCACGACGGGCGAGGAGCCCGGGCGGCCGGTGCTGCCGTTCGCGTGGAACGGGCTCGAGCTGCACGCCTCCGGTGCGACGGCCCTGCGGGTGCGCATGGCGCCCGGCGGGCCCGGTGCCGTCTCGCTGACGGCGGCGGACGAGGCCGGCGGCCTGGTCGTGACGCTGGACTCGCTGGTGTCCCGTCCGGTGTCCGCGGAGCAGCTGGAGACGGCGGCGGACACCGTCACCGCCAACTCGCTGTTCCAGGTGGAGTGGACCGGGCTGCCCGCGGCCTCGGGCACGGAGCCCGCGCCCTCGTGGGCCGCGGTGTCCTCCGCCGCCGACGTGGCGGCACTGGCCGAGGGCGGGCAGCCCCCGGCGGTGGCGGTCCTGGAGGCGGTCGGCGGCGAGGGTGAGGACGCCGTACTGGCGCTGACCTCCCGCGTACTGGAAGCCGTCCAGACCTGGCTGGCCGGAGACGGGCTGGAGGAGTCGCAGCTGGTCGTGGTGACCCGCGGTGCGGTTCCCGCCGGTGCGGCGAACGCGGTGAGCGATCCGGCCGGTTCGGCGGTGTGGGGTCTGGTGCGGGCCGCGCAGGCGGAGAACCCGGACCGGATCGTGCTGATCGACGCCGACCCCGCCGGTGACGGCGATGTGCAGCCGGTGCTGGCTGCGGTGCTGGCGAGCGGCGAGCCGCAGGTCGCGGTGCGCGGCACGGCCCTCTCCGTCCCCCGGCTCGCCCGCACGGCCGCCCAGACCCCCGGTGCTCCGGCGGTCTTCGGACCCGAGGGCACCGTCCTGGTCACGGGCGCCGGTTCGCTGGGCGGCCTGGTGGCCCGCCACCTGGTCGCGCGGCACGGCGTACGGAGTCTGGTGCTGGCCAGCCGTCGCGGCACCGAGGCCGAGGGCATGGCGGAGCTGGTCGCCGAACTCACCGGACAGGGCGCCGCCGTGTCGGTGGCGGCCTGCGACGTGTCCGACCGCACCCAGGTGGAAGCGCTGCTGGCCTCGGTCCCGGCCGAGCACCCGCTGACCGGAGTCGTCCACACCGCCGGTGTGCTCGACGACGGCGTGATCGCGGCGCAGACCCCGGAGCGGCTGGCGAGGGTGTTCGCCCCGAAGGTGGACGCGGTACGCCACCTCGACGAGCTCACCCGCGGCCTCGACCTCGACGCCTTCGTCGTGTTCTCGTCCGCCTCCGGTGTGTTCGGCTCGGCCGGACAGGGCAACTACGGTGCGGCGAACGCCTTCCTGGACGGTCTGGTGGCCGGCCGCCGCGCGGCGGGCCTGCCGGGTCTGTCACTGGCCTGGGGCCTGTGGGAGCAGATCAACGGCATGACCGCCCACCTCAGCGGCGCCGACCAGGCACGCATGAACCGCGGTGGTGTGCAGGCGATATCCGCCGTCGAGGGCATGGAGCTGTTCGACGCCGCCGTGGTCTCCGGACAGGCCCTGGTGGTCCCGGTCAAGCTCGACCTGCGCAGCGTACGGGCGGACGCGTCGGCCGGAGCGGGAGTGCCGCCGCTGATGCGCGGCCTGGTCCGGGTGGGCCGTCAGCAGGCGCGGGCGGCCTCCGCCGGGGACGGCGGACTGGTGCGCCGCCTGGCCGGGCTCGGCGCGGCGGAGCAGGAGGCGCTGCTCCTCGACCTGGTGCGTGCGCAGGTCGCGCTCGTGCTCGGGCACACCGGGCCGGGCGGTGTCGGGGCGGAAACGGCCTTCAAGGACGCCGGGTTCGACTCCCTCATCTCGGTGGAACTGCGCAACCGGCTCCGCGAGGAGACCGGCCTCAAGCTTCCCGCCACCCTGGTCTTCGACTACCCGACCCCGCTGGCCCTCGCCCGCTACCTGCGCGACGAGCTCGGCGACACGGTCGCCGACGCCCCCGTCCCGACGGCGGCCGCCGTCGCGGACCCCGACGAGCCGATCGCGATCGTCGGCATGGCCTGCCGCCTGCCGGGCGGCGTGCGGGACCCCGAGGGTCTGTGGCGGCTGGTGTCCGAGGGCCGTGAGGGCATGTCGGACTTCCCCGACGACCGCGGCTGGGACCTGGACGGTCTCTTCGACGCGGACCCCGAGAGCACGGGTACCTCGTACACCTCCCAGGGCGGCTTCCTCGAAGGCGCGGGCCTCTTCGACCCGGCCTTCTTCGGGATCTCGCCGCGCGAGGCCCTCGCCATGGACCCCCAGCAGCGTGTGCTGCTGGAGACCTCCTGGGAGGCCATGGAGCAGGCCGGCATCGACCCGGCCTCGTTGAAGGGCACCGACGTCGGGGTCTTCTCCGGCGTGTCCAGCCAGGGCTACGGGGCCGGCGCAGGCGAGGCGCCGGAGCTGGAGGGTTTCGCGGCCACGGCGTCGGCGGCGAGCGTCGCGTCCGGCCGCGTGTCGTACGTGTTCGGGTTCGAGGGCCCGGCGGTCACCATCGACACCGCCTGCTCGTCCTCGCTCGTGGCCATGCACCTGGCGGCGCAGTCGCTGCGCCAGGGCGAGTGCTCGATGGCGCTGGCCGGCGGTGCCACGGTGATGGCCTCCCCCGGCACCTTCGTGGAGTTCTCCCGGCAGCGCGGCCTGGCCGCCGACGGCCGCTGCAAGTCCTACGCCGACGGCGCCGACGGCACCGGCTGGGCCGAGGGCGTGGGCATCGTGGCCCTGGAGCGGCTGTCGGTGGCGCGTGAGCGCGGTCACCGGGTGCTGGCGGTGCTGCGCGGCAGCGCCGTGAACCAGGACGGCGCCTCCAACGGCCTGACCGCCCCGAACGGTCCCTCGCAGCAGCGCGTGATCCGCAAGGCGCTGGACAGCGCGGGTCTCGTCCCGTCCGACGTGGACGTGGTCGAGGGGCACGGCACGGGCACCGCGCTGGGCGACCCGATCGAGGCCCAGGCCCTGCTCGCCACCTACGGGCGGAAGCGGAACCCGGAGCAGCCCCTGTGGCTGGGCTCCCTCAAGTCGAACATCGGCCACTCGCAGGCCGCCGCCGGTGTGGCCAGCGTGATCAAGATGGTGCAGGCCCTGCGGCACGGGATCATGCCCCCGACGCTGCACGTGGACGAGCCCACCAGCCAGGTGGACTGGACGGCGGGCGCCGTCGAGCTGCTGACCGAGTCCCGCGAGTGGGCTCGCAACGGTCATCCGCGCCGGGCCGGTGTGTCCTCGTTCGGCATCAGCGGGACGAACGCGCACCTGATCCTGGAGGAGGCGCCCGCCGAGCCCGCCACCTCCACCGCCACCGAGGAGCAGGCACCCGCGGGTGTCGTGCCCCTGGTGGTCTCCGCGCGCAACGCCGGCTCGCTCGCACGGCAGGCCGGGCGGCTCGCGGCGTTCGTCGACGCGGCCGAGGGCGCCGACGCGGTACCGCTCGCGGACGTGGCCGGGGCGCTGCTGTCGGGCCGCGCGGTCTTCGGCGAGCGAGCGGTCGTCGTGGCCGGCTCGGACGAGGAGGCGCTGGCCGGACTGGGCGCGCTGGCCCGGGGCGAGAGCGCGGCCACCGTCGTCTCCGGCAGCGCCGGTTCGGGTACGCCGGGCAAGGTGGTCTGGGTGTTCCCGGGCCAGGGTTCGCAGTGGGCGGGCATGGGGCGTGAACTCCTCGACGCCTCCCCGGTGTTCGCGGAGCGGATCGCCGAATGCGCGGCGGCTCTGGCCCCGTTCGTGGACTGGTCGCTGATCGACGTGCTGCGCGGCGAGGCCGATCCCGGGCTCATCGAGCGGGTCGACGTCCTCCAGCCCGCCAGTTTCGCCGTGATGGTCGGCCTGGCAGCCGTATGGCGCTCCGTGGGCGTCAAGCCCGACGCCGTACTGGGCCATTCGCAGGGCGAGATCGCCGCCGCCTGCGTCTCGGGAGCTCTCTCGCTCCAGGACGCGGCGCGCGTGGTCGCGCTGCGCAGCCAGGTGATCGCGTCGGAGCTGGCCGGCCGCGGCGGTATGGCCTCGGTCGCGCTCAGCGCGGACGAGGCGGTCACACGGATCCAGGCGTGGGCCGACCGGGTCGAGGTCGCGGCCGTCAACGGGCCGTCCTCCGTGGTCATCGCCGGTGACGCCGAAGCGCTGGACGAGGCCCTGGAGGCCCTGTCCGCCGAAGGTGTCCGCGTCCGCCGGGTCGCCGTGGACTACGCCTCGCACACCCGCCACGTCGAGGACATCCGCGACGCACTGGCCGGGGAGCTGGCCGGGGTCGACGCACAGGCACCCGAGGTGCCGTTCTACTCGACGGTCTCCGGTACGTGGATCGAGGACGCCGGCGTCCTCGACGGCGACTACTGGTACCGCAACCTGCGCGCGCAGGTGGGCTTCGGTCCGGCCGTGGCGCACCTCGCCGAGCAGGGTCACGGGGTGTTCGTCGAGGTCAGCGCCCACCCGGTGCTGGTCCAGCCGATCACCGAAACCGTCGACACCACCGAAGCCGGCACCCAGGCGGTCGTGACCGGTTCGCTGCGCCGCGAGGACGGCGGCCTGCGCCGCCTGTACGCCTCCATGGCCGAACTGTTCGTCCGCGGCATCGCGCTGGACTGGACGGCCGTCGCGCCGCGGACGGCGACCCGCGTGGAACTGCCGACCTACGCCTTCGACCACCAGCACTTCTGGCTGCGGCCCGCCGGTCAGCCGACCGACGCTACCTCGCTGGGCCTTGCCGGCGCCGATCACCCGATGCTGGGCGCGGTCGTACAGCTCCCGCACTCCGACGGGTTCATCTTCACCTCGCGGCTCGCGCTGCGCACGCACCCCTGGCTGGCCGACCACCGGGTCCGCGGCGTGGTGCTCGTACCGGGCACCGGCCTGGTGGAGCTCGCCGTCCGCGCCGGTGACGAGGCCGGCTGCGGGGTCCTGGAAGAGCTGGTGATCGAGGCCCCGCTGGTGGTGCCCGAGCACGGCGGCGTACGCGTCCAGGCCGTGGTCGGCGGACCGCGTGAGAACGGCTCGCGCACGGTGGACGTGTACTCCCAGCGGGAGGACGCCGCGGGCGAGGGCGGCACGGACGGGTGGACGCGGCACGCCACCGGCATGCTGGCCGTCGCGGTCCGCGCGAACACCGGCGCCACCGCGTTCGACTTCGCGGCCTGGCCGCCGGCCGGCGCGAAGCAGGTGGACGTCAGCAGCGGCTACGGCCGGCTCGCCGAGATCGGGTACGGCTACGGGCCTGCCTTCAAGGGCGTGCGGGCGGTGTGGCGGCGCGGCGAGGAACTCTTCGCCGAGGTCGCCCTGCCCGAGGAGCACCGCAAGGAAGCCGGCGGTTTCGGCATCCACCCGGCGCTGCTCGACGCGGCCCTGCACTCGGCGATGCTGACCGCCGCCGCCGCGGCCGCCGACGGCGTCGAAGCCGAAGGCGAAGGGGATGGTCAGGAGCTTCAGCTGCCGTTCGCGTGGAACGGGCTGGAGCTGTACGCGGCCGGTGCCTCGGTACTGCGCGTACGCATCGCACGCAACGAGGACGACGCGATGTCGTTCCAGGCGGCCGACGAGACCGGCGGCCTGGTCGTCACGATGGACTCGCTGGTGGGCCGGGTGGTGTCCGCCGAGCAGCTGGAGACGGCCGCGGGCACGCCGGGCGCCGACGCGCTGTTCCAGGTGAAGTGGAACGAACTGCCCCTGACCCAGGGGACGGACCCCGCGCCGACCTGGGTGCCCGTGTCCACCGCCGAGCAGGTGGCGACACTGGCCGACGACGTGGAATCGGGCGCTGCGGCCCCGGCGATGGCCGTCATGGAAGCCGTCGGCGGCGCCGTCGAGGGCGAGGACGCGGTACTGGGGCTCGCCTGCCAGGTGCTGGAGGTGGTGCAGTGCTGGCTGGCCGGGACCGGGCTGGAGGAATCGCGGCTGGTGATCGCGACCAAGGGCGCGGTGCCCGCCGGCGGTGACGGCACGGTGACCGACCCGGCCGGAGCGGCCGTGTGGGGTCTGGTGCGCGCAGCACAGGCCGAGAACCCCGACCGGATCGTCCTGCTCGACACCGATCCGGCCGCCGACGTCCCCGTCGAACAGGTGCTGGCAGCGGTGCTGGCGAGCGGCGAGCCGCAGGTCGCGGTGCGCGGCACGGCCCTCTCCGTCCCCCGGCTCGCCCGCACGGCCGCCCAGACCCCCGGTGCTCCGGCGGTCTTCGGACCCGAGGGCACCGTCCTCGTCTCGGGCGCCGGTTCGCTGGGCGGCCTGGTGGCCCGCCACCTGGTCGCGCGGCACGGCGTACGGAGTCTGGTGCTGGCCAGCCGTCGCGGCACCGAGGCCGAGGGCATGGCGGAGCTGGTCGCCGAACTCACCGGACAGGGCGCCGCCGTGTCGGTGGCGGCCTGCGACGTGTCCGACCGCACCCAGGTGGAAGCGCTGCTGGCCTCGGTCCCGGCCGAGCACCCGCTGACCGGAGTCGTCCACACCGCCGGTGTGACCGATGACGGTGTGATCGGGATGCTGACTCCGGAGCGGCTGGCGAGGGTGTTCGCACCCAAGGTGCACGCGGTACGCCACCTCGACGAGCTCACCCGCGGCCTCGACCTCGACGCCTTCGTCGTCTACTCGTCCGTCTCGGCGGTCTTCATGGGCGCGGGCAGCGGCAGCTACGCGGCGGCGAACGCCTTCCTGGACGGCCTGATGGCCGACCGCCGGGCGGCGGGCCTGCCCGGTCTGTCGCTGGCCTGGGGCCTGTGGGAGCAGAGCAACGGCATGGCGGAGCACATCGACGACCTCACCAGGAACCGGATGAACCGGCGCGGCGGCCTGCTGCCCATCGCCCCGGCGGAGGGCATGGAACTGTTCGACGCCGCCGTCGGCTCCGGCCACGCCCTGCTGGTGCCCGTCAAGCTGGACCTGCGGGCGCTGCGCACCCAGGCCGCGGGCGGCGGGGGAGTCCCGCACCTGCTGCGCGGCCTGGTACGGGCCGGCCGGCAGCTCGTGCAGGCCGCCGGTGAGAACGAGGACCCGCGCAAGCTGTCGGAGCGGCTGACCGGACTGTCCGCCGCCGACCGGCAGAAGGTCCTGCTCGACCTGGTGCGGGCCCAGGTGGCCGCCGTACTGGGCTACAGCCCGACGTACCACTTCGACGCGGACCAGGGTCTCTTCGAGATCGGTTTCGACTCCCTGACCGCGATCGAGCTCCGCAACCGGCTGCGCAACATCACCGAGACGAAGCTCTCCCCCAACCTCGTCTTCGACTACCCCACCCCCGGACTGCTCGCCGGGTACCTGCACGAGCTGATGTGCGGCGACGAGGCCGCGCGTTCCGTAGCGGTCTCCGTCTGAAAGAGGTGATGACATGTTCGACGTAAACAGGTACCTGCAGCGCATAGGCTGTGACGGAGAGACCGGTGTGGACATCGGGACGTTGCGCAAGCTGCACAAGAGCCACCTCATGGCGCTTCCGTACAACAGCTTCGCCTACGACCTCGCCGACGGGATCGACATCGTCGACCTCGACGAGGACGCCATGTTCGAGAAGACGATCATCAACGGGCAGGGCGGTGCGTGCTACCACCTGAACCGGATGTTCCACCGGCTGCTCCGCGAACTGGGCTACGAGGTCACGCTGATCGCGGGCAGCACCGCCACCGGCTGGGACACCTTCGGGCTCGGCATCGAGCACATGTTCAACACGGTGTCCCTGGACGGCGAGCAGTGGCTCGTGGACGTCGGCTACCCGGGCCCCTCCTACATGGAGCCGCTGCTGGTCACCGACGCGGTGCAGGCCCAGTACGGAAGCCAGTTCCGGCTGGTCGACCACGGAACGGAGATCGCCCTGCAGCGCCGGGGGGCGATCACCCGGTGGAGCGTCGTCTACACCTTCACCCTGACCCCCCGGGAATGGAACGACTGGAAGGAACTGGAGGACTGCTTCCGCGGAATCCTGTCCGATCCCGGGAAGCTCGACGACAAGGAAGTCCTGTGCGGCAGGACTTTCGAGAACGGCCAGGTCGTCATGAAGCAGCGGCGCTACCTGACGGTCCGTGACGGGCGCGAAGAGGTGCGCACGATCATGGACGACGCAGAGCACCGGACACTGATCACCGGCATCGTGTCCGGCCCGCTCAGCTAGTTTTTCGCACTCCCACCCCCCACGCGTAACACCGCTCATCCCGAATGTGATTCGAACCGAGTTGGCACACGAAAGGGAGAACAGTGGAAAGAGAATCGGCTGACGTCGTCGTGATAGGCGGAGGACCGGCCGGCGCGGTGAGCGCCCTGGTCCTCGCCCGGCAGGGCCACCGCGTGGTCCTGTTGGAGAAGGACGAGTTCCCCCGTTTCCACATCGGCGAGTCCTTGCTGCCCTACATGATGGGCCTGTTCGACCAGATCGGGCTCCGCGAAGCCGTGGAGGCACAGGGCTACGTCCCCAAGTTCGGCGGCGAGTTCATCGACCCGACGGAGACGAAGTTCTTCGAGGGCGTCTTCCGGGCCGACTTCACCAAGCAGGGGGAAGGACGCCATCCCAGCGCTTTCCAGGTCGAGCGGGCCAAGTTCGACAAGATGCTCACCGACCAGGCCGGGGCGGCCGGGGCGGAGGTCCTCTTCGGGGCCAACGTGACCGAGCTGCTCATGGACGGCGACCGCATGGTCGGCGTCCGCTACGAGCGCGACGGCCGGGGCCACGAGCTGCGTTCGGCCTACGTGGTCGACGCGAGCGGCCGCGCCGGGCGCATCGCCCACCGCTTCGGACTGCGCAAGACCCTCGAGAAGCTCCGCATGGTGGCGCTGTTCCGGCACTACGAGGGACTCGACGAGAGCCACAACCTCGGCGTCGAGGGCGACATCCAGGTCGGCGCCCACGACGACGGCTGGGTCTGGGCGATCCCGCTGTCGAAGGACGCCATCAGCGTGGGCACGGTCATGCCGCGCGACGTGCTGCGCGCGACGACGCCCGAGAAGGCGTTCGAGGAGCACGTGGCCAGGATCCCGAGGATCACCGCGCGGCTGACCGGAACCCGCCCCACCACCGGCCTCAGGGTCGAAACCGACTACTGCTACCACTCGGACACGGTCATCGGGTCCGGCTGGCTCATGGTCGGGGACGCGGGCTGTTTCGGCGACCCGATGTTCTCCGGCGGCGTGCTGGTGGCCACGGCCACCGCCGTCCGCGCGGCCGAGACGATCGGGGCGGCGCTGGCCGACCCCGCGGCGGAGACCCGCCTGTTCGACACCTATTCCAACTACTTCAAGACGGGCTACGACACGTACATCCGCCTCATCCACGCCTATTACGAGGGCGAGCTGGTGTCGGTGGCAGCCGACGCCGCCCGCTCGACGCGGCGCGAGGACCTGGAGAAGTACGTGATCCGGCTCATCGGCGGCGACTTCTGGAGTGAGCACAACCCCATGGCACAGGAAATGCGGCGGCGGACCGAATGGGACACGTTCGCCCCGTTCAGGCGGGTGTACGGCTGCCCGTCCTATCCCCAGCTGGACGAATTCGACCGTAAGGAGCGGGCCGCGGCGCGCGTGCACAGGGCGACGGCGGGTCGGTAGAACGTGATGGCTTCCATTCCTCTGCGCCTCAGAGACCACTCGTACGACATCCTCATCGGACCGGGGGTGCGTACGTCGCTCGCCGAGATCATCCAGCGGCTGGGCGCCAGGCGGGCCGTCGTGGTGTCGGCCCGCCCGGAGGAATGGGTGCCCGACACCGGGGTGGAGACCCTGCTGCTGCCGGCCCGGGACGGCGAGCAGGACAAGACCCTCGCCACGGTGGAGGCGCTGTGCGGTGAGTTCGTCCGGTTCGGGCTCACCCGGTCCGACGTCGTCGTCTCCTGCGGCGGCGGCACCACCACCGACGTGGTCGGGCTGGCGGCGGCGCTCTACCACCGCGGCGTCCCCGTGATCCACCTCCCGACGACGCTGCTCGCCCAGGTCGACGCCAGCGTCGGCGGGAAGACGGCGGTGAACCTGCCGGCCGGCAAGAACCTGGTCGGCGCGTACTGGCAGCCCAGCGCGGTCCTGTGCGACACCGACTACCTGTCGACCCTGCCGCGCCGGGAGATGCTGAACGGCCTCGGCGAGATCGCCCGCTGCCACTTCATCGGCGCACCCGACCTGCGCGGGCTGCCGCTGGAGGAGCAGATCACCGCCAGCGTCACCCTCAAGGCCGGAGTCGTGGAGCGGGACGAACGCGACACGGGCCTGCGCCACGTGCTCAACTACGGCCACACGCTGGGCCACGCGCTGGAGAAGGCCACCGGCTTCGCACTGCGCCACGGCGAGGCGGTGGCCATCGGGACGGTCTTCGCGGGCCGGCTCGCCCGAGCCCTGGGCCGCATCGACGAGGCGCGGGAGGCCGAACACCTGGACGTCGTCCGGTACTACGGCCTCCCCACCGCCCTGCCGGCCGAGGCCGACGCCGCGGACCTCATCGACCTGATGCGGCACGACAAGAAGGCGATGACCGGACTCGGCTTCGTTCTGGACGGCCCCGAGGGCGCGGAACTGGTGAGCGACGTACCCCACGAGGTCGTCGCCCGGGTCCTGGACCGGATGCCCCGGGTGCGGACGGCCGACCTCGTCGGCGACACCGTGCCCGGAGCCTCCACGACCGATGTGGTTTGACATGAAGCTTGTGACCCAGTGGCCGGCCGATCTCGACGGACCGGCCCGCACCGACCCGGTGGTGGACCACCTCCTGTTCGACCGGCTGGAGGCGGCGCTGGCCCGGCCGGCCGCGCAGCAGCCCGTCTGGCCGGACCCGCAACGGGCCCGCGACGCGGTGGAACTGCTCAGCCGGTCCGAACCGGTCGTGACGCCGGCCGAGACGGCACGGCTGGGCAGGCAGCTCGCCGCGGTCGCGCGCGGCGAGGCGTTCCTGCTCCAGGGCGGTGACTGCGCCGAGACCTTCGCCGGGAACACCGAAGCCCATGTGCGGGCCAACCTGCGCACGCTCACGGACATGGCCTCCGTGCTCGCCGACGGCACCGGACTGCCCGTCGTCAAGATCGCCCGGATGGCCGGCCAGTACGCCAAGCCCCGCTCCCAGGCCGTCGACGCACTGGGGCTGCCCGTCTACCGCGGCGACCTGGTCAACTCCGTGGAGCCCACCCTCACGGCCCGGACGGCCGACCCGCACCGGATGCTGCGGGCCCGCGCCGACGCGGCGCGCGCGATGGCCCTGGTCCGTTCGTTCCCCGACGTCCACGTCAGCCACGAGGCGCTCCTGCTCGACTACGAGAAGTCCCTGCTGACGGTGGACACGACGGGGCCCGTGCCCCGGCTGTCCAGCGGGCTGGGGCACTTCCTGTGGATCGGCGAGCGCACCCGCCAGCTCGACGGCGCGCACATCGCGTTCGCTGAACTCCTCTCCAATCCGATCGGCCTCAAAATCGGTCCGGGCACCACCCCGGACACGGCCGTCGAATACGTGCGACGGCTCGACCCGCACCGTGAACCCGGGCGGCTGACACTGATCAGCCGCATGGGGCACGCACAGGTCCGGGACGTGCTGCCGCCGATCGTGGAGAAGGTCGCCGCCACCGGGCACGAGGTGATCTGGCAGTGCGATCCGATGCACGGCAACACCCACACGTCCGCCAACGGGTACAAGACGCGCGACGTCCTGCGGATCACCGACGAGATCACCGGATTCTTCGAAGTCCACCGCAGGCTGGGCACCCACCCCGGCGGCATCCACCTCGAAGTGACGGGTGACGACGTCACCGAATGCGTCGGCGGGACCCCGGAAGTGACCGAAGCCGACCTGCCGGCCCGCTACCGCACGGCCTGCGACCCCCGTCTCAACGGGGCGCAGTCGAGGGAAATCGCCTTCCGCGTCGCCGGACTGGCGGCGGCCGGCGTCGCCGGGGCAGCGCTGCGATGACCGGACTGCCCCCCGCCATCCCCATCACCGGCACCACCCGCCTGTACGCCGTGCTGGGGCACCCCATCGCCCAGGTCCAGGCACCCACACTGATGCACCCGATCTTCGCGAGCCTGCGGATCGACGCGGTGGTCGTCCCCGTGCACGCCCGTCCGGAGAACCTCGAGCAGGTGGTGCGCGGGCTCCAGCGGATGGACAACCTCGACGGCATGTTCATCACCGTGCCCCACAAGGTCGCCGTTCCCGGGCTGGCCGACCGCCGCGGTCCGACCGTGGACATCGTCGGAAGCGCCAACGTGATGCGCCGGGAGGCCGACGGCGGCTGGCTCGCCGAGAACTTCGACGGATCCGGCTTCGTCGCCGGACTCGTCGCGGCCGGCCACGACCCGGGCGGCCGGCGCGCCGCCCTCGTCGGCGCGGGCGGCGCGGGCAGTGCCATCGCCGCGGCCCTCCTGACCGCCGGTGTCGAGCGGCTGGGGGTGTACGACTGGGACCCCGCGAAACTCGGCGCCCTGGTCGCCCGCCTCGAAGCCCACTGGCCCGGCCGGGTGTTCGCCCTGGACGGACCGCGGCTGCGCGACGCCGACCTCGCCGTGAACGCCACACCGCTCGGCATGCACGCGGGAGATCCGCTGCCGTTCCCCCTGGACTCCCTGCCGCGGCACTGCGTGGTGGCCGACATCGTCATGAAACCCCGCGAGACGCGGCTCCTGCGCCACGCCGCCGCACACGGCCACCCGGTCCACCACGGCATTCACATGCTCGAGGGGCAACTGAATTCCTATCGAGTCTTCTTCGATCTCCGCTGAATTATCGGCGAGACCACCAAATCTGGGGATGCGGGGTCGCGCACGGAAGCTCTACATTGGACCGGTAATTCAGCTCTTTCTGACTGCACATGACGCTGCACGGGGCGGAGTGTGCGCCTCTTCCGCGAACTCGACGGAAAGTGCTCGTGCGCGCGCGTATTTCTCTGTGGAACGCTGCCCCGCCCGCTTCGCACTCCGCGTCGAGTCGGATCCATTACTTGGAGAAACATGAACGTGCGACAGGCGCCGGAATTCCCCCAGTGGCCCCAGTATGACGAGAGTGAGCGGGAAGGGCTCATCCGTGCACTCGAGCAGGGCCAGTGGTGGCGGATGGGCGGAACCGAAGTCGACTCCTTCGAGCAGGAATTCGCCGAGCACCACGGCGCCGCCCACGCCCTCGCCGTCACGAACGGAACCCACGCACTGGAGCTCGCGCTCCAGGTCATGGGCGTCGGACCGGGCTCCGAAGTGATCGTCCCGGCCTTCACCTTCATCTCCTCCTCCCAGGCGGCGCAGCGGCTCGGCGCCGTCGCGGTCCCGGTCGACGTCGACCCGGACACCTACTCCATCGACGTGGCCTCGGCCGCCGCCGCCGTGACCTCGCGGACCCGGGCGATCATGCCGGTGCACATGGCGGGCTTCCTCGCCGACATGGACGCGCTGGCCAAGCTCTCCGCCGACACCGGAGTCCCGCTGCTCCAGGACGCCGCGCACGCCCACGGCGCCCGCTGGCAGGGCAAGCGCGTCGGCGAGCTCGGCTCGGTCGCCGCGTTCAGCTTCCAGAACGGCAAGCTGATGACCGCCGGAGAGGGCGGCGCCGTCCTGTTCCCGGACTCGGAGATGTACGAGAACGCCTTCCTGCGGCACAGCTGCGGGCGGCCCCGTACCGACCGCCGCTACCGGCACGCGATCGCCGGCTCCAACCTGCGCCTGGGCGAGTTCCAGGCCGCGGTCCTGCGGTCCCAGCTGCGCCGCCTGGACGGGCAGATCGCCACGCGCCACGAGCGCTGGGCCGTGCTCTCCCAGCTCCTCGAGGCCATCGACGGGGTGGTCCCGCAGCGCGGTGACGAGCGCACCGACGTCCCCTCGCACTACATGGCGATGTTCCGGGTGCCGGGCCTCGGCGAGGACGACCGCAACGCCCTGGTCGACCGGCTCGTGGCGGCCGGCCTGCCGGCCTTCGCGGGATTCCGCGCGATCTACCGCACCGACGCCTTCTGGGAGATCGGCGCGCCCGACACCACCCCGGACGAGCTCGCGGAGCGCTGCCCCCACTCGGAGGCCATCAGCCAGGACTGCATCTGGCTGCACCACCGCACGCTGCTCGGCACCGAGGAGGACATGCACCGGACCGCTGAGATCATCGCGCATGAGGTGAGCACCACATGAGCGTCCGGGTGGCCATCGTCGGGCTCGGCTGGGCCGGGCGGGAGCTGTGGCTCCCGCTGCTGCGCGAGCACGCCGACTTCGACGTGGTGGCCGTCACCGACACCGAACCGGCGGCCCGCGAGGCCTTCGACGGCACGCTCGGCATCCCCGTCCACGCGACGGTCGAGGCCCTCGACGCCCGCTCCGTCGACCTCGCCGTCGTCGCCGTGCCCAACTTCCTGCACGCCCAGGTGGCCGCGGCCCTGCTCCGCAAGGGCATCTCCGTCTTCCTGGAGAAGCCGGTGTGCCTGACCTCCGACGAGGCGGGCCTGCTGGCCGACGCCGAACGCTCCGGCGGGGCCATGCTGCTGGCCGGCAGCGCCGCCCCGTACCGCAGCGACGTCGGGGCCCTGGCCCGCCTGGTGCCGGACCTGGGCCACATCCGGCACGTCGACCTGTCCTGGGTCCGGGCGCGCGGCATCCCCAAGGCCGGCGGCTGGTTCACCCAGCGCAGCAAGGCCGGCGGCGGCGTGCTGTTCGACCTCGGATGGCACCTGCTCGACACGCTCGCCTCGCTGCTCGGGCCGTCCCGCTTCACCCAGGTCGTCGGCGTCACCGCGAGCGACTTCGTGAACATCGGTTCGTGGAGCGCGGCCTGGCGGCAGGACCAGCCGGCGGCCGACTCCGGCGGCGACGTCGAGGACACCGCCCGGGGCTTCTTCGTCCGCGAGGACGGCGTCTCCGTCGCCCTGCACGCCAGCTGGGCCTCGCACGAGGCACGGGACGTGTCCACGATCCAGGTCGTGGGCAGCGCGGGCACCGCCGAGCTGCGGTGCACCTTCGGCTTCAGCCCCAACCGCCAGCCGCAGCCGGTGCTGACGCTGACCCGCGAAGGCACCACCACGTCCATCCCGGTGCCCGACGAGCCGATCGGCAACGAGTACCGGCGGCAGCTGGACGGCCTCGCCGGGATCCTGGGCGACCCCCGCAACCGCGGCCGTTCCATCGACGACGCCCGCACCACGGTCCGCGTCATCGAGGAGTTCTACGCGTCGGCCCGTTCCGCGCGCGCCCGCCACGCCGTGCCCGCCTACCAGTAGCGGGCACGGAAAGCCGGTCGACCACCGGTTCCAAGAGAACGAGCAGACGTACGGAGTGGGCATCACATGACAGTGACAACGGTACGGACGCCGCCGACGCAGACCCTGCCGTCGGCCAGGCGCGCCGTGATCTTCGACCTCGACGGGGTCATCGTCGACAGCTTCGCGGTGATGGAAGAGGCGTTCGCCATCGCCTACAAGGAGGCCGTCGGCGAAGGTCCGGCGCCCTTCGAGGAGTACCGGCGCCACCAGGGCCGCTACTTCCCGGACATCATGCGGATCATGGGCCTCCCGCTGGAGATGGAGGAGCCCTTCGTTCGCGAGAGCTACCGGCTCGCCCCCCAGGTCCCGGTCTTCGACGGCATCGTCGAGCTGCTGCTGACCCTGCGGGTGCGCGGGTACAAGCTCGCGGTGGCCACCGGCAAGAGCGGGCCCCGCGCCCGCTCCCTGCTCGACGAGCTGGGCCTGCTGCCGTTCTTCGACCACGTGATCGGCTCGGACGAGGTCGCCCACCCCAAGCCCGCCCCGGACATCGTGGAGCACGCCCTGGACCTGCTGGGGCTGCCGGCCGCCGCCGCCATCATGGTCGGCGACGCGCCGACCGACCTGGCCAGCGCCAAGGGCGCCGGTGTGGCCTCAGCGGCCGCGCTGTGGGCCGAGGTCGACGACGAGGACGCACTGCTGGCCGCCCAGCCGGGCGCCGTGCTGCACCGCCCGTCCGACCTGCTGGCGCTGTGCCCGGCCGTGCCCCGCGGCTGAGGGCGACCACGGGCATGGAGAACGCACTTCACCTCGGCGTCGACATCGGGGGCACCAAGGTCGCCTTCCGGGTGGAGGCCGGCGCGCGATGCGTGGACGAGTCCTCGTTCCCGTGGGGCCCGCGGCACAGCGCCGCCCAGGACCTGGCACAACTGGCCGCCCATGTGGCGGGGTTGCGCAGCCGCCTCGGAGCACCGCTCCGGGCGGTGGGCGTGGCCATGCCCGGAGCGGTCGGCCCGGACGGGCGGATCACCGCCTGGCCCAGCCGCCCGGAGTGGAACGGGCTCGCGCTGGACGCGTCGCTGCGGGCCCTGTTCCCCGAAGCGGCCGTGGCCTGGGCCGACGACGGTGACCTCGGCGCGCTCGCCGAGGCCGAGGCGTGCGGTTGCGAGGACCTGCTCTACCTCGGGGTCGGCACCGGCATCGGCGGCGGCCTCGTGCTGAGGGGCGAACCGTGCCCCGGGCTCGGCCGCGGCTCGTTCGAGATCGGGCACGTGATCGTCGACATGGGCGGTGCGCACTGCGTCTGCGGCCGCCGCGGATGCCTCCAGGCGATCGCCTCCGGCCCGGCCACCCTGCGCCGCGCGGCGACGCTGCGGGGCGCACCCGCCGCCTTCGAGGACCTGCGGCGGGCACTGGACGACGGGGAGCCGTGGGCGGTCACCGCGCTGGACCGGACCGGCCGGGCCCTGGCCGCCGCCGTGTGCGGGGTCCAGGAACTGGTCCAGCCGAAGCTCGTCCTGATCGGCGGCGGCTTCGCGGCCGGGATCCCCGGCCTCGTCGGGGCGGTCTCCGGCCACCTGGCCGGACTCGCCCGGCCAGGACGGCCCGCGCTGCCGGTGGAACCGGCGGCGCTGGGCGGCCTGTCGTCCTTGCGCGGGGCGGTCTCGCTCGCCCGGCTGGTCGCGCCCTGACCCGTCAGCCGGCCAGGTGCCCCGCACCGGCCGGCACGGCGGCCCGCAACCGGTCCCGCAGGTCGTCGACCAGCGCCGCCGTCCCGTCCGGGCCGCTCGCCGCGCCGAACACGTGGTAGTCGGGCCGTACGAGCAGCGAAGTGGCCCCGTACCGCGCCAGATACGGCCCGTAGACCTCGTCCGTGTCCACCACGCCGACGACACCGCCCGCTCCGTCGGGCGCCTGCCCGGCCGGCAGCAGCCGCACCACGTGGGCGCCCAGCCCGGCGAGGAACGCCAGCCGCTCCGCGTCGAGCACGGTGTGCGGATCGTCGGTGGTCAGCAGGACGAAACCGCGGCCGACGACCTCGTCGAACAGCCCGCTGCCGCCCGGCCCGTCCACCCGCCCCTGCGGTACGACGGCACCCGCGGGCGCCCCGGCCGGCCCGGCCCCGGCCGCCCGCTGGAGCAGCCCGGCCGCCAGCGGCTTCGCCGGCTCGGGCCGCCCGGCCGGCCGGCCCCGCCGGTTGGCCAGCACCGTGGCATCGCGCTCGGCGGCGGCCGCCGGGTCCGTCACGCAGATCATCCGGCCCAGCTGGACCGACGACAAGATCGCCTCCTTGGCCTGCGCGCGGCGCTCCTCCGTGTAGGTGTCCAGCAGGGACTCGTCCGCGAGGCCGCGCAGCGTCAGGTCCAGCTTCCACGCCAGGTTGACGACGTCCCGGATGCCGGAGCACATGCCCTGCCCGGCGAACGGCGGCATGAGGTGGGCCGCGTCACCGGCCAGCAGCACGTGGCCCACCCGCCACTGGTCGGCCCAACGGGCCTGGAATATGTACGTGGTGCTGCGCAGCAGCGTGGCCGTGTCGGGGGTGACGCCGAACGGCGCCATCAGCCGCCAGGCCGTCTCGTCCCGGTTGAGCTCGGCGGCGCTCTCGTCCGGCAGGCGCATGAACTCCCAGCGCCGGCGCCCCGGCCCGCTCGCCACCACGGTCGTGGGCCTGGCCGGATCGCAGATCTGCACGTTGGACGGGGTGAACTCGCGCGGCTGGTGCAGCTCGACGTCGCAGAGCAGCCACTCGTACGAGAAACCGAGGTCCGTGACCGGGACGTCGAGGTGGTCGCGCACGAAGCTGTTGGCGCCGTCGCATCCCACGACCCACCGCGCGGTGAGGACGCGCGTCGCCCCGTCGTCGGTGGACACCGTCACCTCCGCCCGCTCCGCGCCGTCGGAGATCCCCACGACCTCGTGCCCGCGCAGCAGCGTGATGCCGTCAAGTTCCGCCACCCGGGCCGCGATCAGCTCCTCCAGGGCGGGCTGGTGCATCGTGTTGGCGTCGGGCCAGCCGTAGGGACCGGACGTGGTGAAACCGATGTCCAGCAGCACCGCGCCGGCCGCGGTCTGCCACTGGTAGCCGTTGGCGGGCTCGGTGACCCGGCCGAGGTCCGGGCCGATCCCGGTGCCGGCCAGCAGCCGGGCCGTCTCCCCGTCGAAGCTGGTCGCCCGCGGAAGCCGGTACGGCCGGGGACGGCGCTCGAGCACCGTCACCCGCCATCCCTGTTGGGCGAGCAGTACCGAGAGCGCGGCACCGATCGGCCCGTTGCCCACGATGACGACGTCCGTGTCCGTCGGATTCGCGTGCGTATCGTGCGTTCGCATGGTTGGCATCGTGCCCCTCGTCGCATGCCGTGGGCAGATCAGCGAGAACTTCGAAAAACGGCGTCAAGGAAGACTTCACAGGTCCGCGCTGTTTGAAGGCTGAATTCCGCCACGCTGGAAAATTGCCAGAATAGTATTCCGGCGTTCCGGGCGTGTCAAGGAACGGGAAATACTATCAGGTTGAGGGATGTGCAGCCGTCCCTCCGTGCCCTAGGAGGCCCGCGAATTCGAGTACGGCCTATCAGATCGGGGGATGGCCGACCGGCGGTACCCGCCCTAGCGTGTGGAAGGACAATGCAAGGCGCGCGGGCCACCGCTGCCGGGCAATCTCGTTGAACAATTCGCTGGAGGCTCGTGTGACCGGAAATCAGGTTTCCGTGGAAAATCTCGACCTGGACGCCTTTTACGAGAGCTACAAGGGAGAGACCCGTGTCGGCCCGCCGGCGCCGTGGGACATCGGCGGTCCGCAGCCGGTCCTGATCGCGCTCGAGGAGTCCGGCGAGATCAAGGGTGACGTCCTCGACATCGGCTGTGGCCTCGGCGGCAACTCCATCTTCCTCGCCTCGCGCGGTCACAAGGTCACCGGCATCGACGCGGCGAAGACCGCCGTCAAGGAGGCCTCGAAGCGCGCCAAGGCCCAGGGCGTCGAGGCCGAGTTCGCCGTCGCCGACGCCACCAGCCTGGAGGGCTTCGAGGGCCGCTTCGACACCGTCGTGGACAGCGCGCTCTACCACTGCCTGAACGAGCAGGGCCAGCGCGACTACATCGCCGCGCTGCACCGCGCCACGAAGCCCGGCGCGAAGCTCCACCTCTGGGTCTTCGCCGCCGAGGCGCACGCCCCGTTCCCCACCGTGCAGCGCGTCACCGAGAAGAACCTCCGCGAGAACGTCGGCGAGAAGTTCGAGATCACCTCGCTGCAGCTGGCGGAGTACGACACCACCCTCACCCACGAGGGGATCCGGGAGATGCTGGGCGTGAAGCCCGCCGAGGGCGCCCCCGACGCGCCCGTCGCCTTCGACCCGGCCTTCAAGTGGCCCGAGGAGGAGCTGGAGGGCGAGATCAAGGCGCCCGTCTGGCAGCTCACGGCCGTCCGCGCCGGCTGACACCGGCCGCCGCCAGGCCATCGGCCCGTCCCAGAGCGGGCTTCCACGCGGCCGGCTGCCGCTTCGGCAGCCGGCCGCGCCGCCGTCCCGGCCCCAGCTCCGTCCTCGACCCGAAGGGGTAGACCCATGACCGCCACCGCCGAGAGTCCGGCCGCGCCGGTCGACCTGTTCTCGCCGGACGTCACAGCCGATCCGTTCGCCGCGTACGCGCGGATGCGCGAGCAGGCTCCGGTGCTGGCCGGCTCGCTGATGGGCGGGCCGCCGATGTGGCTGGTCACCCGTTACGAAGACGTGCGCCGGGTCCTCACCGACCCGCTGTTCCTCAACAACCCGGCATCGGTACCGGGCGCCGCCCGCCGGTTCACGGTCATGAAGAACGTCTCCTCCGACGTGGTGGAGTACCTCTCCGGCAAACTGATCGAGATCGACGGCGACGACCACCTCCGGCTGCGCAGGCTGGTCTCCAAGGCCTTCACCGCGCGAAGGGTGGCCGGGCTGCGCCCGCGGATCGAGGAGATCGCCGGGGAACTGCTCGACAGCATGGCGGAGGCCGGACGCGAGGGCGCGCCCGTCGACCTCGTGGAGTCGTTCTGCTTCGAGCTCCCGGCGACCGTGATCTGCGAGCTGGTCGGCATCGACGTGGCCGACCGTACGGACTGGTACGCATGGGGGCGCGCCCTGATGGCGCCCACGGAGCACGTGGAGACCCTCCCGGCCGTCTTCCGCGACTGCGCCGACTACCTGTTCGGCGTGATCGCCCGCCGCCGCGCCGAGCCGCGCGACGACCTGATCAGCGCACTCGTACAGGTCCAGGAGGACGACGGCGACCGCCTCACCGACCGGGAGATGGTCAAGCTCGTCTTCACCCTGGTGATCGCCGGACACGAGACGACGATGAACCTGATCGGCAACTCGGTGATGACCCTGCTCGAGCACCCGGACCAGCTCGCGCTGCTGCGCGAGGAGCCGTCCCGGTGGCCGCAGGCGGTCCTGGAGCTCATGCGCCTGGGGCCCACCCAGTTCGGCAACCCCCGGTACCCGGCCGAGGAGGTCGAGCTCGGCGGAGTGACGATCCCCGCGGGCGCGCCGGTCCTCCCGCTGATCCTGTCCGCGAACACCGACCCGCGCAGGTTCGGCTGCCCCGAGCGGATGGACATGGACCGGGAAACCGGCACGGGCCACCTCGGGTTCGGGCAGGGAGCCCACTACTGCCTCGGGGCGCCGCTGGCCCTCCAGGAGGCGGAAGTGGCGCTGCGCGCCCTGTTCGACCGGTTCCCGGACCTGTCGCTCGCCGTGCCGCGCGAGGAGATCCCGTGGGTGCTGCGGACCGGTTTCACGGCGGTCGCCGCGCTCCCGCTGCGGCTCGGCTGAGCCGTTCACCTATCAGATCGGGGGATGTCCGGCCGGCCTTGCCTGTCCTACCCTCCTGAAAAGATGTTGCGCCAAGGGATGTTCCCGAAAGGAATCACTGGCCGTGCCTCAAGCAGCGGAGCAATTCGAGAAGTGGCTGCGCCGGTCCCACCCGGCGCCGGACAGCGGGGTACGCCTCGTGTGCCTGCCGCACGCCGGCGGATCGGCGAGCTTCTACTTCCCGATGTCCAAGGCGCTCGCGCCCGCGGTGGAGGTACTGGCGGTCCAGTACCCGGGGCGCCAGGACCGGCGGGGCGAGCCGAACATCCCCAGCCTTCCCGACCTGGCCGACCGGATCTTCGAGGCCGTCCGCAGCCTCGACGAGAAGCCCCTGGCGCTGTTCGGGCACAGCATGGGGGCCGTACTGGCCTACGAGGTCGCGCTGCGCATGCAGGACGCCGGACTCCCCTCGCCCGTACGGCTCTTCACCTCCGGACGCAGGGCCCCCTCCTGCGAGCGCGACGAGGGCGTCCACACGCAGTCGGACGAGCACATGGTCGCCGAGCTCCGCAAGCTCAGCGGCACCAGCGCGGCCATGCTGAACGATCCCGAACTGCTCGAAATGATCATGCCGGCGATCCGCAGCGACTACCGTGCGGTGGAGACGTACCGCTACGAGCCCGGCCGGCGGCTGGACTGCCCGGTCACCGTCATCACCGGTGACAGCGACCCCCGGGTCTCGATCGACGAAGCGGCGGCCTGGGAGAACCACACCGACGGACCGACGGACCTCCACGTCCTGCCGGGCGGCCACTTCTACCTCGTCGACCAGAACGCCCGCGTGGCCGGACTGCTGGCGCAGCGCCTGGACGGCCGGCACGCCGCCACGTACGCGGGAAGCGGTCTCGCGAGCGCCGAGGGGACCGGGTGATGGCCGGCACCGCCGGCGGCACCGGACAGCTGCTGGCCATCAGCGACCTCCACCTCAACTACGCGGAGAACCGCGCCCTGGTGGAGCGGATGACACCCGAGTCGGACGAGGACTGGCTGCTGGTCGCCGGGGACGTGGCGGAGACCGTGGCCGACGTCCGCTGGTGCCTGAAGACCTTCGCGAGCCGCTTCCGCAAGGTCGTCTGGGTCCCCGGCAACCACGAGCTGTGGACCCACCCGAGCGACACCGTCAGCCTGCGCGGTGTGGCCCGCTACGAGCACCTGGTCGAGCTGTGCCGGGAACTGGGCGTCACCACGCCCGAGGACCCCTACCCGATCTGGGAGGGGCCGGGCGGCCCCGTCGCCGTGGCGCCGCTGTTCCTGGGGTACGACTACTCCTTCCTGCCCGCCGGCTGCACCACCAAGGCGGAGGGGCTGGCCTACGCGCACGAGACCGGAGTCGTCTGCCAGGACGAGTACGTACTGCACCCCGACCCCTACCCGAGCCGCGAGGCCTGGTGCCGGGCCAGGGTCGCCGAGACCGAGCGCCGGCTCGCCGAACTCCCCGAAGACCTCCCCACCGTGCTCGTCAACCACTACCCGCTCGACCGGCACCCGACGGACGTCCTGTGGTACCCGGAGTTCGCCATGTGGTGCGGGACCCGGCTCACCGCCGACTGGCACCGCAGGTTCCGCGTGACCGCCATGGTCTACGGCCACCTCCACATCCCGCGGACCACCTACCACGAGGGCGTCCGCTTCGAGGAGGTGTCCGTGGGCTACCCCCGCGAGTGGCGCAAGCGCCCCGGTGGAGCACCCGGAAAACTCCGCCGGATCCTGCCGGCGGAGTGACCCGGTGCGAAGCGGCGGCCGCCCGGCGTCACCCCGGGGAAACGGGCTCGGCGGCGGCATCCGAAAGACGGCTCCACGTCCGCGTCAGCTCCACGCGGGAAGCCACGTTCAGCTTGCGGAAGATCTTCTTCAGGTGGAACGCCACCGTGTGACCGGAGATGAAGAGGTGCTCGCCGACCTGCGAGTTGGTGAACCCGTGGCTCACCAGCTCGGCGACGGCGGCCTCCGTCTCGGTGAGGGAGCCGGTGTTCACCCCGTCCTGGCTGACGTAGCGCGGATAGCGGCCGCGCCGCACCCCGAGCCCGCGGAGCCTGCTGACGACCCTGCGGGCGTCGCGCGGCGCCCCGGCGTTCGTGTAGCCGTCCACCGCCCGTTCGAGGACCTCGACCGCCCGGTCGCGTTCCCGGTCCAGGTCGGCGAGCAGGTTCCCGGCGTCCTCGAAGGCGGACGCGCCGGCCCACGGGTCCAGGTGCGATTCGCCCGCGGAGAGGAGCCGTTCGGGACTCTCCTCGAGCAGCCCGCGGGCGTGCGAGGCCGCCGCCGTCATCGAACGGAGCCCGGAGTTGCGCGTCGCGAGGCCGGAGGCCTCGGACGCCACCCGCTGGGCGAGGGAGGCGTCACCCAGCTCCCTGGTGGCCCGCACCAGCCAGGCGGCGGCGGCCGGCTGCGAGGCCAGCAGCTCCAGGAGGAGCTGGTCGTCCGTGATGATGCCCACGATGAAATGAGCGGCGCTCTTCGCTCCGCCCTGCACTTCCAGCAACTGAGCCGCGGCCCAGGCGTACTGACCGGGCCGGTCGGTCGTCCGGCCCAGCAGGGCGTCGTCGCGCAGCTGGTCGACGAACTCCAGGCTCACGCTCACGTTGCCCTGGCGCAGCGCGCTGAGCGCCATCACCGTGTGCGCGTCCGGCAGCAGGCAACGCAGGCCGGCCTGCTGCGCCTTGCGCACACCCCGGCCCACCGCGTCGACGGCGGCGGCGACATCCCCCTGGGCGAGCGCGAGATCTCCCGCGCACACCAGCGAGGCCGCCACCAGCCCCTCGGTGTCCCGGGCGCCGGCCGTCAGCTCCTCCACCCGGGCGAGCGAACGCGCCGCGGCGACCGGTTCGCGCACTCTGACCAGCAAGGAGGAATGCCAGATCGTGGCCGGCCCTATGCAGGTGCCGGCGCACGCGGGGTGCCCCTGGCTCGCCGCGTCCGACAGGCGCAGTGCGTCCGTCAGGTCGCCGCGGGACCAGGCGGAGAAGGAGAGGGAGGAGAGCCGGACCGTTTCGCAAGAGTCGCTGTCGCAAGCCCGCATGGCGGAGAAAGCAGGCGGCAGCTCCAACCGGAACAGAGAATCGAGCATCACATCTCCTGTCAGGGGATCATCATTCACGCCGCGTCGTTCCCGTGGTGGTACCGGCAGAGTTCTCGGGGAGCCTAGGCGGCGGTGGCTCAGGAACCCCTCGAGAGGTGATCGGGATCCGCCGAACGACCACCGGTTTCCGGCAGTTCGCGGGCGCGCGCCGGCTGCGACCGACCTGTTCGCGCCAGGGTGCCCGCAGGATCCGCGCCGAACCGGGCGTGCGGGGTCGACGAGACGATCTCGAGTGCGGCCCCAGCCGACGTCGAGCGGGCGTAGGGCAGTTCCTCGAGAACGCCGACCGGAACTATCAGTTCTGATGATGGCGCGGCGCCGGCGGCGCCGAGACCATGGACAGGGTCCGGAATTCGGCACGGTGTGAAGAACGAGGTGTCCCTTGAGTGTCGTACTTCTCTTGAACGGTCCCAATCTGGGAATTCTGGGACGGCGCGAGCCGGAGATATACGGCACCGACACGCTGGCCGACATCGAGAAGGCGGTCGCCGAAGAGGTGGCGGTCAAGGGGTGGGGCGTCGTCTCCGTCCAGCACGACTCGGAAGGCGACCTCGTGCGCGCCATCCACGAGCACAACGACTCCACCGTCGGCGCCATCGTCAATCCCGGCGCGCTCATGATCGCCGGATGGAGCCTGCGCGACGCCCTGGCGAGCTATTCACCGCCCTGGGTCGAGGTGCACCTCAGCAACGTCTGGGCCCGCGAGCAGTTCCGGCACGAGTCGGTGATCGCCCCGCTGGCCAGCGGAGTGGTGGTCGGTCTGGGCGCCTTCGGCTACCGGCTGGCAGCCAAGGCACTGCTGCACCTGTCCGAGGCAGACACCCCCTAGCCCTCCGCCGCCCCCGAGCCCGCCGCCGACGTCCGCCCACGCGACCGGACGACCGCGAAGACCGCGCCCTCCGGATCCGAGACCGTGGCGACCCGGCCGACGAGCCCCTCGTGGGGCGGCTCCAGGATCCGGCCGCCCAGGTCGCCGACCCGGGCCGCGGCCGCGTCGGTGTCCTCGACCTCGAAGTACGCCATCCAGTGCGGGCCGCGGTCGTGCGGCAGCGAGCGGCCGACCCCGTGCACGGCGGCCACCGGGCGGCCCTCCAGGTGCAGGGTCACGTAGTCGAAGTCGTCCGAGGCGGTGGAGTGCGTCTGCGGCTCGTGACCGAAGACGTGCTCGTAGAACTTGCCGACCGTCGAGGTGTCCTGGGTGACGAGCTCGTTCCAGACCGGCGTGCCCGGGGCGCCGTGCAGCCGGGTGCCCATGTGGCTCTCGGCCTGCCACAGGCCGAAGATCGCGCCCAGCGGATCGGAACAGATCGCCACCCGCCCGGCGATGCCCGCGTCCAGCGGGCCCACCGCGACCGTCCCGCCGCACGCGCGGATCGTCTCGGCCGTGGCGTCGGCGTCGTCCGTGGCCAGGTACGTGGTCCAGGCGACCGGAAGATGGCGGTCCGGCGGCATCTCGCCGATGCCGGCCACCTCGCGCCCGTCCAACAGGGCCCGTACGTACGGGCCGAGCTGCTCGGGGCCCGGTTCGTACTCCCAGCCGAACAGGTCGGCGTAGAAGTCCTCGGTGGTCCCTAGGCCGTGCACCATGAGGCTCACCCAGCACGGGGTGCCGGGCGTGCGCCGCGTTGCCTTCGCTGCCTCGGTCATGTCAACCGTCTCCTCCGTCGTGCCGTTGCCGCTGCTGATGCTTCCACTCCGGGAGGCCCGGCGCGCCCCGGCCGCGCCGCACGTTCGGGGCCCGGGAGGAGATGACCGGATCGGTTCGCCCCGCTGGTGACGGGCTTGTTACGCGGGTGTGGGGCGGGGAGGAAGATGGCCCGTATGACTGCGACAACAGCGATCCTCTCCGCCGCCGAACTCATGAGCGAGCTGGCCGGTTCCCGGCCTCCCGTGCTGCTGGACATCCGCTGGCAGCTGGGCGGCCCCGACCAGCGTCCCGCGTACGAGGCCGGGCACCTGCCCGGCGCGGTGTACGTCGACCTCGACCGCGAACTGGCTGGTCCGGCCGGGTCGGGCGGGCGCCACCCGCTGCCGGAGCCGGAGGCCTTCGGGGCGGTGATGCGCCGGGCCGGGGTCTCGGCGGACGTCCCGGTGGTCGTGTACGACGGCGGCCAGGGCTGGTCGGCCGCCCGGGCCTGGTGGCTGTTGCGCTGGACGGGTCACGAGGACGTACGGGTCCTGGACGGCGGCCTGGCCGCGTGGACGTCAGCGGGGGGTGACGTGTCGGCCGACCGGGTGATTCCCCAGGAGGGCGATTTCAAGCCAAATCCGGGGGCCGTCGGGCTGCTCGACGCGGACGGAGCGGCCGCGCGGGCACGCGCGGGGGTGCTCCTGGACGCGCGTGCGGGGGAGCGGTACCGCGGTGAGGTCGAGCCGATCGATCCGGTCGGCGGCCACATCCCGGGCGCGCTCTCGGCCCCGACCACGGAGAACGTGGGTCCGGACGGCCGGTTCCTGTCGGCCGGGGCCCTGCGGGCACGCTTCGCCGCGCTCGGCGCCACGGGCGGCGCCCCGGTGGGCGTGTACTGCGGCTCGGGGGTGTCCGGCGCCCACGAGGTGCTGGCACTGGAGGTCGCGGGCATCGCCTCCGACCTCTACGCGGGCAGCTGGTCGCAGTGGTCCTCCGACCCGGCCCGCCCGGTGGCCACGGGCCCGGAACCGCAGTAGCGGCGGATCCGGGCCGGGCGGTCGTGCGTTATTCCTGCTGCTTCTTGCGCCGGGTACCGAAGACGATCTCGTCCCAGCTGGGAACCGCCGCCCGGCGCCCGGGGCGGACGCCGTCCGCCTCGGCCTGCCGGTCCGTGGTTCCCGTCAGCCGGTCGCGGTGGCCGGCGACCGTACGGGGCATCAGGACATCGGCGTACGCGGAGCCCGCGCCCGCCGAGGCGGCCGGAGCCGGCGGCTCCTCCGCCTCGTCCTCCGGCGCCGGAGGTTCCGGAGTCCGCTCCGGGACCACCATGTCGCCGCGGAAGCTCGGGACCGCCTCCAGCAGGCTGGTCAGCGTGTCGCGCTCCTCCTCCGGATCCGGCTGGGGGGCGGTCGGCCGTTCCAACTGGCGGTCGAGCGCGCGGTCCAGCGGCCGGTCGCGCGGCAGCCGAGCGATCCTCGGCACGAAGGGGAAGCTGGGCTCCGGCGCTGCGGGCAGGTCGTCGGACTCGCCGATCAGCGAGCGCGCCTCGTCGTCCACGGCCACGACCAGCCGGCGCGGCGGGTCGTACGTCCAGCTCGCCGAGTGCGGCTCACCGGCGACCAGGTAGACGAGGAGGACCTCCCACGTGCCGTCGTCGCGGCGCCAGGAGTCCCACTGCACGGACTCCTTCTCGGCTCCGCGCAGCGTGAGCCGTTCCTGCACGGCCTCGCCGAGCTGGGGTCCGGTGTTCTCGCCGGGTCGGCGCACGGGTGTCTTGCGGGCGCGCTCGGCCATGAACGCGCGCTCGGCGAGCACCGGGCCCTCGAAGCGGCGTACGCGGTCGACGGGGATGCCGGCGAGTTGAGCGACCTCCTCCGCGGAGGCACCGGCCCGTATGCGGGCCTGGATGTCGCGCGGGCGGAGGTGGCTCTCCACCTCGATCTCGATCTGGTTCAGGCGCGCGCGGTCGTTGCGCACGGCGGCCCGCAGCCGTTCGTCGATCGGAAGCGTGTACTCCGTGCTGTCCCCAGCCTTGAGCACCAGTCGTGTGCCGTCATTTGAGACGGCCACGACACGCAGTTCGGGCATGGGGACCTCCCGGGTGGTGCCTGCCGACGTCACGTGCGTCGCTGCTTCCGCTAGTCGAGTGTGGCCTGCCCGGGTGCAGCCTGCCACAACCTTGCCGAGTTAAACCGGCGTGTCGGGCATGCGCCCTTGATCGCCGTTATGGCACGGTTACCTGTTGGGCACGCACAGTGACCGAACGATTACTGTGCGCAGCAGGCGCCCGTGCGATACCGCGGCATCACCGGTCTTCGAGTGCCGTTCTCCATCAGCCGGCCCCCTCTCCCGAGTCCGGACATCCGAAAGGAAGGACGGCCCCAGGGCTCGTCACAGTACTCCATTCGGGCCACCTGGGTGGACCGCCGCGCCGCCGAAGTTCTCCCGGACGGCGGGAGTTGGCCTGCCCTCCGACGGGCTCCACCTGCACCCGTGTCCGTTTCCGGGTGTCTTGCTTCACATAATCCCCAGAAACGGAACTAATCGTTTCGCCCGGGTGTCAGTAACTCCTGAAGGCTTCCGGCGCGGGAGAGGCAGGGCACACAGGGGATGGCGATGGGTCAGAAGTCGGCGCACGACACCGAACCGGAGAAGAAGAAGCTCGACCTGAGCGCCGCTCAGGTGGCCGGCAGCTCGCTCGCCACCGTCGCGGCCGCCCTCCTCGCCTCGAAGATGGGGGTCTACGGGACCATCCTCGGAGCCGGCGTCGTCAGTGTCGTCGCCACCGCCGGCGGCCCCGTCATCCAGCACTTCTTCCGCCGCACCGGCGACCAGCTGCGCGGGACCGCCCGCCCCGGGGCCCGGCAGGTGCCGCCGCCCGACGACGCCGCGCCGTCCGGGGAGTTCGGCGAGGCCACCGTGCACGGCACCCGGGTGCGGGGCTGGAAGCGCACGGCGGTGGCCGCCGGCGCCGCCTTCGCCATCGCCCTGGGCGGCCTCGGGAGCTACGAGGCGATCGCCGGCACCTCGGTCAGCTCGGACGGCGGGACCATCCTGTCCGGAGGCACCCGCAAGGCGCCCGACCACCAGCCGTCCGCACCGACGGAGAAGCCGGGCACCGGCGGGACGGACGGCAGGACCCCGGGATCCGGGCCCACCCCGGACCCCTCGGGCTCCCACGGGGGCCGCGGCCACAGCGCGTCCCCCGACCCGGACCCCTCGGGCCCGGGGAACCCGGGGGACCCGACGCCCAGCCCGTCCCCGCCGAAGCCCGCTCCGACGCCGACTCCCACGCCCACCCCGTCCGCGACGCCGAGCCCGGACGCGCGGACCCCGTCCGGGCCGCCGCGGGCCACGCCCTGAGGGGGCCGGGGGCTCAGTCGCCCAGGACCCGCCGCAGGTAGTCGTTGCCGAACAGCCGGCCCGGGTCGAGCCGGTCGCGGAGCGCGGTGAACTCGGCGAACCGCGGGTAGACGCCGGCGAAGTACTCCGCGTCCCGCGTGTGCACCTTGCCCCAGTGCGGCCGGCCGCCGTGCGCGGTGAAGATGCGCTCGGCCGCGGTGAAGTAGGCCTGGTACGGGGTGCCCCGGTACATGTGCACCGCGATGTACGCCGTCTCGCGCCCCGAGGCCGTCGACAGCGTGATGTCGTCCGCCGGGGCCGTCCGCACCTCGACCGGGAAGCTGACGCGCAGCCCGGAGCAGTCGACCATCGCCCGCAGCTCCCGCAGCGCCTCGACGACCCGCTCGCGCGGGAGTGCGTACTCCATCTCCACGAACCGGACCCGGCGCGGGCTGGTGAACACCTTGTACGGGATGTCGGTGTACGTGCGCGCCGACAGGGCGCGGCTGGCCACCCGCGCTATGGCCGGGATGGTGGCCGGGACCGCGCGGCCCAGCGAGTTCACCGCCTGGAAGACCCCGTTGGACAGCAGCTCGTCCTCGACCCACGCGCTCACCGGCCCGGGCGGGGCCGCGGGGCCCTGGCTGCGGTTGTTCCGCTTGGTGTTGCAGTTGCCGGTGTGCGGGAACCAGTAGAACTCGAAGTGCTCGTTCTCCGCGAAGTGCTGGTCGAACTCGGCGGTCACCCGGTCGAAGCCCATGGGCTCCTCACGGGCGGTCAGGAAGAACACCGGCTCGACGGCGAAGGTGAGCGAGGTGACGATGCCGAGCGCCCCGATGCCGATCCGGGCCGCCGCGAAGACCTCGGGATTCTCCTTCTCGGAGCACGTCAGCAGCGTGCCGTCGGCGGTGACCAGCTCCAGGCCGCGGATCTGGGCGGCGATGGAGGCGGAGTCACGGCCGGTGCCGTGGGTGCCCGTGCTGGTGGCGCCCGAGACCGTCTGCTCCATGATGTCGCCCATGTTCGTGAGCGACAGGCCCTCCTTGGCCAGCGCCACGTTCAGGTCCTTCAGGACCGTGCCCGCCGCCACCGTGACGGTCCCGGCGGCCCGGTCGAGCGACCGGATCCCGGCCAGCGCCTGGGGGCGTACGAGCACCCCGTCGGTGGCGGCGGCCGCGGTGAAGGAGTGGCCGGTGCCGACGGCCTTCACCCGCAGTCCCTGTTCGGCGGCCCGGCGGACCGCCTCCTGGAGCTCCCCGACCGAGGCCGGGGTCACCGTGCGCACGGGCGTGGCCGAGACGTTGCCCGCCCAGTTACGCCACGCGGTCTGGCTGTTCTGCCCTGCTGTCGCCGTCCCCATCGCTGGCTGGCTCCTCCCCTTGCGCCGGCTGCGTCAGCCGGCGGTATCCCGCGAACGCAACCGCCGCCGCGGCCACCCCCGACGTGATGGAGACGACGAACCCGCGCTGCGCGCCCGCCGCGTCGATGACCAGACCGGTCACCGACGAGCCGACCGCGACGCCGACCGCGAGGCCGGTGCTGATCCAGGTCATGCCCTCGGTCAGCTTCGCGCGTGGTACGTGCGCCTCGATCAGGGCCATCGTGGTGATCATCGTGGGAGCGATGGCGAGGCCCGAGACGAAGAGCGCCACGGCCAGAAACGGAAGGTTCCCGGCCAGTAGGAGGGGGATCATACTCACGGCCATCGCACATACGCCCAGTACCCACCGGAGTTCGGCCCGGCCCTTGAGGTGGAGCAGGCCGAAGACGATTCCGGCGATACAGGACCCCGCCGCCCAGATCGCCAGGATGAAGCTGGCCCAGGACTTGTGGCCCTGCTCCTCGGCGAAGGCCAGGGTGGACACGTCGATGGAACCGAAGATCGCGCCGGTCGCCACGAAGGTGAGCGTCAGCACCTGGAGGCCGGGGGAGCGCAGGGCCGAGGTGCGGTCCCCGCCCTCGCTGCGCGGGTGCGGCGCGGGTTCGGTGGAGCGCTGCGCGGTGAGCAGCCAGACGCCCACCAGCAGGCAGAGCGCGGCGATCAGCGGACCGGCCTCGGGGAACCAGGTGGTGGACAGGCCGATGGCGATGATCGGGCCGAAGATGAAGCAGACCTCGTCGACCACGGACTCGAAGGAGTACGCCGTGTGCAGTTCGCGCGGGGAGTCCTGGTAGATCACGGTCCACCGGGCGCGGATCATCGAGCCGACGCTGGGCACACAGCCGGCGATCGCGGCGAACACGAAGAGCGTCCAGTCGGGCCACCCGTTCGCGGCGGCGATCAGCAGCGCGCCGACCGCGGCGACGGAGATCAGGGTGGCGGGGCGCAGGACCCGGCGCTGGCCGTACTGGTCGACCAGCCGCGAGACCTGCGGGCCTATCACGGCGGCCGCCAGGGCGAGGGTGCCGGTGAGGGCGCTGGCCATCGCGTAGCGGCCGGTGATCTCGGAGATCATCGTGAGGATGCCGACCCCGACCATGGATATCGGGATGCGGCCTATGAGGCCGGCCGCGCTGAACCCCTTGGTGCCGGGGGCCGCGAAGATGGCGCGATAGGGACTGGGCAAAGGGTCTCCGTAAGGGACGTCATCGGCCCATACAGGTTACGACTGCTGACAAGCCACCCGCACGGGGAAAGCTCCCGACGCGGGAACTTAGGTTCACCTTACCTTTGGTCGGCACACGGTTCCGGGCCGGGTCGATTCCCGTGCGCGGTGGCCGGGTGGCAGGATTCCATGCATGTCAGACCAGCTCCGCGCCGCCGCCCAGCCCCGGGCCGAAGGCCTCGCCGCCCCGTACGACGCCCTCCTGCTGCTCTCCTTCGGGGGGCCCGAGGGACCCGACGACGTCGTGCCGTTCCTGGAGAACGTCACGCGCGGGCGAGGGATCCCGCGCGAGCGGCTCGTGGAGGTCGGACAGCACTACTTCGGCTTCGGCGGGGTCAGCCCGATCAACGCGCAGAACCGTGCGCTGCTGGACGCGCTGCGCAAGGAGTTCGCCGGGCACGGACTGGACCTGCCGGTCTACTGGGGCAACCGGAACTGGGCGCCGTACCTGACCGACGTGATGCGGGAGATGGCAGCTGACGGCCGCCGCCGCATCGCCGTGCTCGCGACCAGCGCGTACGCCTCCTACTCGGGCTGCCGGCAGTACCGCGAGAACCTCGCCGACGCGCTGGCCGCGCTCGCCGAGGAGGGCCTGGAGCCGCCGCGCGTCGACAAGCTGCGGCACTACTTCAACCACCCCGGCTTCGTCGGTCCCATGACCGAAGGCGTGCTGGCCTCGCTCGCCGCGCTGCCCGAAGAGGTCCGCGACGGCGCCCACCTCGCCTTCACCACCCACTCCATCCCGACCGCCGCGGCCGACACCTCCGGCCCCGTCGAGGACCACACCGCGGGCGGCGAGGACGGCGGGCGTGGCGAGGGCGGCGCCTACGTCCGGCAGCACCTCGACGTCGCCCGTGTGATCGCGGACGAGGTGGCCGCGCGGACCGGTGTCACGCACCCCTGGCGGCTCGTCTACCAGTCCCGCAGCGGCGCCCCGCACATCCCGTGGCTGGAGCCGGACATCTGCGACCACCTGGAGGCCCTGCACGACGAGGGCGCGCCCGCCGTCGTCATGGTGCCCATCGGATTCGTCTCGGACCACATGGAGGTCCTCTACGACCTCGACACCGAGGCCACCGCCAAGGCCGCCGAACTGGGCCTGCCGGTCGCCCGCTCCGCGACGGTCGGCGCCGACCCCGCCTTCGCCGGAGCCGTGCGGGAGCTCGTACTGGAACGGGCCGCCAAGGAGCGCGGGGAGACCGCTCAGGAGTGCTGGGTGGGCATGCTGGGGCAGAGCCACGACCTGTGCGCCGTGGGCTGCTGCCCGGGGCGGGCACCCCGGCCCGCGGCCGCGGGCGCCGACAGTCCGTACGCGTAGGGATGAGGGACCTTGATCTCCGATGACCTGAAGGCCGAACTGCTCGACGTGGCCCTGGGCGCCGCCCGGCAGGCCGGGGCCCTGCTGCGCGACGGCAGGCCGGCCGATCTGGCGGTGGCCGCGACGAAGAGCAGCCCCATCGACGTGGTGACCGAGATGGACATCGCGGCCGAGAAGCTGATCACCGGCATCCTCGCCGAGCGCCGGCCCGACGACGGCCTGCTGGGCGAGGAGGGCGCGGACAGCCCCGGCACGAGCGGGGTGCGGTGGATCGTCGACCCGCTGGACGGGACCGTGAACTACCTCTACGGCCTGCCCAGCTGGGGCGTGTCCATCGCGGCCGAGTACCGGGGCGAGACCGTGGTGGGCGTCGTGGCGGCCCCGATGCGCGGGGAGACCTACCGCGCGGTGCTGGGCGGCGGGGCCTGGCTGGGCCCGGCGCGCCTCGCCTGCCGGCCCGCGGCCCCGCTGGACCAGGCCCTGCTCGGGACCGGCTTCGCGTACGTCCAGACCCGGCGCGCCCACCAGGCCGAGGTCGTGGCGCGGATCATCCCGGTGGTGCGGGACATCCGGCGGGGCGGGTCGGCGGCGCTGGACCTGTGCGACGTGGCCGCCGGACGGCTCGACGGGTACTACGAGCGCGGGCTGAACCCCTGGGACCTGGCGGCGGGCGACCTGATCGCCCGGGAGGCCGGGGCCCTGACCGGCGGCCGGCCGGGGGAGCCCGCCTCGGGCGAGCTCACGCTCGCCGCGACGCCCGCGGTCTTCGCCTCGCTCCAGCCGCTGCTGGACGAGGCGGGAGCCTGGCACGACTGACCGGCCCGCGGCAGCGCAAGAGTGAACCCCGGCCGCCCTGAGAGGGCGGCCGGGGTTCGGGCCGTGCGGAAACTCGGGTCAGGAGGCGGGCACGGAGACCGGAACGCCGTGCTCGGCGGCGAGGCGCTGGAGATCCTCCAGCTCCGCCTGTTCCACTTCCGCGAGGAAGTCGTCGCCCGCCTCGCGGGCCTGCCTCAGGTCCGACTGCGTGGCCCTGATGCGCTGCAGGAGACCCGCGGTGAATGCGTCCATGGTGGGTTCGCCCCCTCTTCGTGGCTTCGGCGGCGGCACGTGGCAGTCCGCCGTCAGGGAGTGGATGGGGTGTGCTCACGTCCTCCCCGGCACCCTGGGCCCAGAAACCTCGTAAGACGAGGGAATCCTCACCTCCGCCCGGAACCGCCCGTGGCTGCACCCTGCGAGCAGCGTCTTACAGCCGGTTTACGGCCGAAACGGGCAGGATGGGCGACGCAACACACATGTGCCCTGCTGGGCTCGGAGGAAGGAAATCGACGTGCGCGTACTCGTCGTCGAGGACGAGCAGCTGCTCGCCGATGCGGTGGCCACCGGACTGCGCCGGGAGGCCATGGCCGTGGACGTCGTGTACGACGGCGCCGCCGCCCTGGAGCGTGTCGGCGTGAACGACTACGACGTGGTCGTGCTCGACCGGGACCTCCCGCTCGTGCACGGCGACGACGTCTGCCGGAAGATCGTCGAGCTCGGCATGCCCACGCGCGTCCTGATGCTGACCGCCTCCGGCGACGTCAGCGACCGCGTGGAGGGTCTGGAGCTCGGGGCGGACGACTACCTGCCCAAGCCCTTCGCCTTCACCGAGCTGACCGCCCGCGTGCGCGCCCTGGGGCGGCGCACCACGGTCGCGCTGCCGCCCGTACTGGAGCGGGCCGGCATCAAGCTGGACCCGAACCGGCGCGAGGTGTTCCGTGAGGGCAAGGAGGTGCAGCTGGCGCCCAAGGAGTTCGCGGTGCTGGAGGTCCTCATGCGCAGCGAGGGGACCGTGGTCTCCGCCGAGCAGCTGCTGGAGAAGGCCTGGGACGAGAACACCGACCCCTTCACGAACGTCGTGCGGGTGACCGTGATGACCCTGCGCCGCAAGCTGGGCGAGCCCCCGGTCATCGTCACCGTGCCGGGCTCCGGATACCGGATCTGACGGGCGTGCCAGCCAACCCGGCGCCACCGGTCGCGCCACCGAAACCGACCTGGGACCCCGGCCAGCCCGAGGGTCCTTTCCCTTGGCTGCGGCCGACCATCCGCATACGCCTCACGCTGCTGTACGGCGGGATGTTCCTGATCGCGGGCATCCTGCTGCTGTCGATCATCTACCTGCTGGCGGCCCAGGCCCTGCGGGAGGGCAACGCGCCCCCGTTCCAGATCGTCGGCGGCGAGGTGAAGGTCACCAGCAGCACCTGCCCGGGCGTGGTGGGCCAGCTGACGCCCAACGAGTTCAACGCCGCGATCGGCCAGTGCATGCTGGAACAGCGCCGGCACGCCCTGGACGACCTGCTGAGCCGCTCGCTGATGGCCCTGCTGGGCCTGAGCATCATCGCCTTCGCCTTCGGCTACGCGATGGCCGGCCGGGTGCTCTCGCCGCTGGGCAAGATCACCCGTACCGCCCGCCGGGTGGTCGGGTCCGACCTGACCCGGCGCATCGAGCTGGACGGGCCGGACGACGAGCTCAAGGAGCTCGCCGACACCTTCGACGAGATGCTCGACCGGCTGGAGCGGGCCTTCACGGCCCAGCAGAGGTTCGTCGCGAACGCCTCGCACGAGCTGCGGACCCCGCTCGCGATCAACCGCACCCTGCTGGAGGTGCACCTCTCCGACCCCGGGGCGCCGCTCGAGCTCCAGCAGCTCGGCAAGACCCTGCTCGCCACCAACGAGCGCAGCGAGCAGCTGGTCGAGGGCCTGCTGCTGCTGGCCCGCAGCGAGAACCAGATCGTCGAGCGCAAGCCCGTGGACCTGGCCGAGGTCGCCTCCCGCGCCCTGGACCAGGTGCGCGGGGAGGCCGAGGCGAAGGGCGTGGAGATCCGCGGCGAGCGCGCCCTGGCCGTCATCCAGGGCAACGGCGTGCTGCTCGAGCGGATCGCCCTCAACCTGGTGCAGAACGCCGTCCGGTACAACGTGCCGGAGGACGGCTGGGTGGAGGTCACCACCGAGGCCCAGCACGGCCAGGCCGTCCTGCTGGTGTCGAACACGGGTCCCGTGGTTCCCGCGTACGAGGTGGACAACCTCTTCGAGCCCTTCAGGCGGCTGCGTACGGAGCGCACGGGCAGCGACAAGGGTGTCGGGCTCGGCCTCTCCATCGCGCGCTCCGTGGCCCGCGCACACGGCGGACGGATCCAGGCGATCCCCCGGGAAGGCGGTGGACTCGTGATGCGTGTCACTCTTCCCATGTGAGCCCTCCACCCCGTGTTCGCTTTTGGCTGAATACCTGCACCATGAAGCCAACCGGTCCTGTGTGATCGATCACATGTCCGAGTGTCGGACCATGTGCGTTCTGTGACCCCATGGCGGCCGGAAAGCCCGGGACGTCCGGGTTTCCGGCCCCCCGGATGGCGGGAAATACACGGGGTGGCGTTTGTGCAAGACGGCCCCCGGACCGTGTACGGTCCCGGTCGTCATCCCAGCCGATTGCCCGTTCCGGCAGGCGGCTGGGTGTCGATTGAGTAACAGACCTTGATGTGAGGCAAAATCTCCGCCTCAGGTCGGGCACAAGTCCGGCCTCTCGCGCGTTACGTGCGCTGAGACACCGCTAACACCCAGAGGGGGAGAGCGAACAATGGCAACGGACTACGACACCCCACGCAAGACCGACGACGACGTCGACAACGACAGCCTTGAAGAGCTGAAGGCCCGGCGTAACGAGAAGTCGACCTCGTCCGCGGACATGGACGAATTCGACTCGGTCGAGAGCATGGAGCTTCCCGGCGCGGACCTCTCCAACGAGGAGCTGGCCGTCCGGGTCCTGCCGAAGCAGGCCGACGAGTTCACCTGCATGAGCTGCTTCCTGGTGCACCACCGCAGCCAGCTGGCACGTGAGAAGAACGGTCAGCCGATCTGTCGCGACTGCGACTGAGAGGCGTCGGCCGTGGCTGGCTCGACACCGTTTCGGAAGCGCCGCTTCCGAAAATCTGGTGATCCGGCGGAGGCGCAGGCGGGAACCACGGACCCGGTCACGAGTCCTGGAACCTCCGGCGGCTCCGCCACGGATAGCGCCATCGTGCCCTCCGACACCGCCCCGGCGGTGCCGTCGGCCACAGGAGTCGGCGAGGAGGCCCGGCAGAGGTCCGGGGCTCGTCGGCTGCGAGCAGTCAGGAACGGTGTACGCAAGGGCGGCGAAAGTGTCAGGGACGCCGCCCTGTACGTCACCGACAGAATTATCGAGAACGCACCGCGCGTTCCGGTTCGGGACCTCGCGACCCTGCGCGCCCAGTTCCCGGGCCTCGGCCCCGATCAGCTTGCCGACAAGCTGATCCACGGCGCCGCCAACGCCACCTCCACCGTCGGCGCGGGCATCGGAGCGGCGGCCATGCTGCCCGTCCCGCCCGCCATGCCGGCGGAGCTGGCCGCGGAGATCACCGGCGTCGCCGCCATCGAACTGAAGCTCATCGCCGAACTCCACGAGGTCTACGGCCTGCGCCCGCCCGGCACGGTGGGGCAGCGCAGCTTCGCGTACCTGACCTCGTGGACCGAGGAGCGCGGCGTCGACCTCACCAAGCCCACGACGCTGAACGCGGCCCTCGGCGGCCAGATGAAGCGCGAACTGCGCCAGCAGATCATGAAGCGGATGTTCCGCAACCTGCCCAACCTGATGCCGTTCATGGTCGGCGCCGCGGTGGGTGCGGTCATGAACCGCCGCGACACCCGCAAACTCGCCGAGAAGGTCCGTGGGGACCTGCGCGGCCGCGCCGTGGCCTGGGACGCCCTGCCTCAGCTCCCGCCCCTGGAACGGCCCTCCCAGCCCCTTCCCGAGGCCACCAGGGCCGCACTCGAGGGTCCCGGACGCCACGGCACCGGAGCCTGAGGGCCCGACCCCCCGGACCGCCGGGCGGAACAGGAGACCGGACCGGACCGGAGCCGGGACCGGAGCCGGGATCAGCCCTTCGCCGCGAGGATGGCCGCCCGCAGGGCCTCCGGCTCGCGGGTGGAGACGTACACGTACGGGGTCGGGTCCGCCGCGTCGGTCACCTCGACGCGGACCGCCGTCGGCACGTAGCTGCGCATCAGCATGAAGGCGCGGGTGTCGGCCTTGTAGGTGCGCCAGGCGCGCGACTCCTCGGCGTCCAGGATCTCGGGGTCGCCCAGGGCCGCCACCGGGATCCGGGCATCCCCCGCCGCCAGGGCGCCGTTCACCACGCGCACGCGCGCGGAGCCGTACGAACTCACCAGCAGCCCGGCCAGCCCGGTGCCCCCGACCAGACCGGCCAGCAGCGGCAGCGTGCCCAGCGGCAGCAGCATCAGCGCGCACGCGAGGCCGCTGAGTACGGCGATGCCCCACCAGGAGCGGGGGGCGGTCAGACGTTCGTCGTGGTGCGCGGTGGAGAGCTGCATGCGCTCAAGCCTGCCACGAGGCGACCGGCGGGTAGCCGCGCGGGTAAGGTCTGCGGCTGTGAGTGGACGAAACACAGCGTTGACGCCGCCGGCCGATGCCGCCGCGCCGGTCCGGCACCCCGACGCGCCCGCACCCGGCGAGCTCCTCGGCGCGCACTACGAGCACTGCTTCGGCTGCGGCGGGGGCCAGCCGCACGGACTCCACCTGGAGGCCCGTGCGGGTGAGGGTGTACGCGTCAGCGCCGAGTTCACCGTCAAGCCCGCGCACCAGGGTGCCCCAGGTCTCGCCCACGGCGGCGTGCTGGCCACCGCGCTCGACGAGACGCTCGGCTCGCTCAACTGGCTGCTGCGCGTCATCGCCGTGACGGGCCGGCTGGAGACCGATTTCGTACGGCCCGTTCCGGTGGACACCGTGCTGTACCTCGACGCCGAGGTCACCGCGGTGGCCGGACGGAAGATCTACTGCAGCGCGGTCGGCCGGATAGGCGGGCCCGAGGGGCCGGTCGCCGTGCGCGCCGACGCGCTGTTCATCGAGGTGAAGGTCGACCACTTCATCGAGAACGGTCGGCCCGAGGAGATCCAGGCGGCGATGGCCGACCCGGACCAGGTCAGGCGCGCCCGCGCCTTCGAGGTGAACCCCTGATGTCCCTGAACGATCATGCCCCCGTCGACGTGCTGATCCGCCGTGTCGACCCGGAGGTGCCCCTCCCCGCCTACAGTCACCCCGGTGACGCCGGCTGCGATCTGGTGACCACGCAGGCCGCCGAGCTGGAGCCCGGCGAGCGGACCGTACTCCCCACCGGGGTGTCCATCGCCCTGCCCGACGGGTACGCGGCCTTCGTGCACCCGCGGTCCGGCCTGGCCGCCCGCTGCGGGCTCGCGCTCGTGAATGCCCCCGGGACGGTGGATGCCGGGTACCGTGGGGAGATCAAGGTGATCGTGGTCAATCTCGACCCTCGCGAGAGCGTCCGGTTCGAGCGTTTCGACCGCATTGCCCAGCTGGTTGTCCAGCGGGTCGAGAAGGTGCGCTTCCACGAGGTGGCGGAACTTCCCGGCTCGGCCCGGGCCGAGGGGGGTTTCGGCTCCACCGGCGGCCATCCGGCCGTGGCCGGATCCGGCGCTGGTCAGCAGGGTGGGAATGGCTACGCTTCGGTCGTAACCGACCGGGAAGGACAGTGACGTGTTCGGACGTCGCAAGAAGAACGACTCCGCCAAGGACGGCGGCGCGGCCGAGCAGGTCGATGGCCGTGTGTCCGGCCTGGACGCCGGCGAGCAGGACGGCGCCGAGGAGCTCGACGCGGACCAGCCGCGCCGCGTGAACCTGCCCCCCGCCCCGCGGCCCGACGGCCCCTGGGACGTCTCCGAGGTGCTCGGCGACCCGGCCGACGGCCGGGTGGACCTGGGCGGCATCTTCGTGCCCGGCGTCGAGGGCATGGAGCTGCGGGTCGAGGTCGCCGGTGACGCGATCGTCGCCGCGACCGTCGTCCTGGGCGACAGCGCCGTACAGCTCCAGGCCTTCGCCGCACCGCGCAAGGAAGGCATCTGGGGCGAGGTCCGCGAGGAGATCGCCGCGGGCATCACCCAGCAGGGCGGCATCATCGACGAGGTCGAGGGTTCGCTGGGCTGGGAGCTGCGCGCACAGGTTCCCGTACCGCTGCCGGACGGGCAGACGGGCGCGCAGCTGGTCCGCTTCGTCGGCGTCGACGGTCCGCGCTGGTTCCTGCGCGGTGTCATCTCCGGCCAGGGCGCGGTGCGGCCCGAGTCGGCGGGTGTCCTCGAGCAGATCTTCCGCGACACCGTCGTGGTCCGCGGTGACGGCCCGATGGCTCCCCGCGACCCGATCGTCCTGAAGCTGCCCAACGACGCCCAGATGGTGCCGGACGGCGTGCAGGCGGAGGACCAGGAAGGCTCCCGCTTCGGCGGTGGCATGGGACAGCTGGAGCGCGGTCCGGAGATCACCGAGGTCCGCTGACCCACCAGGTCACGGCCCCTCGGGGGCACTTTCCGCTCCGGGCCGGTGGGACCTGCCGTTCCGGTGGGGCCCACCGGCCTTCGCGCGCCCGCAGGCCGCGTCAGGGATCCGTCAGGGATGCGCGTCCGGGCCCCCATCGGTGCGTGCACGGTGCGGGCGTCCCCGAGAATGGGCGCATGGGACGCGGCAAGCTCAGGATCTATCTCGGCGCGGCACCCGGTGTGGGCAAGACCTACGCGATGCTCTCCGAGGGCCACCGCAGGGTGGAGCGGGGCGCCGACTGCGTGGTCGGTTTCGTCGAGCACCACGGGCGGCCGCGTACGGAAGTCATGCTGCACGGCCTGGAACAGGTGGCGCGCAAGGAGCTGACCTACCGCGGGGCTGCCTTCACCGAGATGGACGTGGACGCCGTCCTCGCCCGGCGGCCCGCCATGGCGCTCGTGGACGAGCTCGCGCACACGAACGTGCCCGGCTCGCGCAATGCCAAGCGCTGGCAGGACGTGGAGGAGCTGCTGCGGGCCGGCATCGACGTGGTGTCGACCGTCAACATCCAGCACCTGGAGTCCCTCGGGGACGTGGTGGAGTCGATCACCGGGGTCCGGCAGCGCGAGACCGTGCCGGACGACGTGGTGCGCCGCGCCGACCAGATCGAGCTCGTCGACATGTCCCCGCAGGCGCTGCGGCGGCGGATGGCGCACGGCAACATCTACAAGCCGGACAAGGTCGACGCGGCCCTGTCCAACTACTTCCGCCCCGGCAACCTGACCGCCCTGCGCGAGCTCGCGCTGCTGTGGGTGGCCGACCGGGCCGACGAGTACCTCCAGCAGTACCGCGGTGAGCACGGCATCCGTTCCACCTGGCAGGCGCGGGAGCGGATCGTCGTCGGGCTCACCGGCGGGCCGGAGGGCCGCACCCTGATCCGGCGGGCCTCCCGGATCGCGGCCAAGGGCTCGGGCAGCGAGATCCTCGCCGTCTACATCGCCCGCAGCGACGGGCTGACCGCGGCCTCGCCGAAGGAACTCGCCGTCCAGCGGACGCTGGTCGAAGACCTGGGCGGAACGTTTCACCATGTGATCGGCGACAACGTCCCCGACGCCCTCCTCGCCTTCGCCCGCGGGGTCAACGCCACCCAGATCGTGCTCGGCTCCAGCCGCCGCAAGGCCTGGCAGTACGTCCTCGGCCCCGGCGTCGGCGCCACCGTCGCCCGCGACTGCGGGCCCGACCTCGACGTCCACATCGTCACGCACGAGGCGGTGGCCAGGGGACGCGGCCTTCCCGTGGTCCGCTCGGCTGCCCGGCTGGGGCGGCCGAGGATCGTGGCGGGCTGGGTGGTGGGCGTGCTCCTGCCCGTACTGCTCTGCCTGCTGCTCACGCACATCGACGCGGACCTCGGACTCGCCAACGACATGCTGCTGTTCCTGGCGCTGACGGTGGCCGCCGCGCTGCTGGGCGGCCTCTGGCCCGCCCTGGCCTCCGCCGCCGTCGGATCGCTGCTGCTGAACTACTTCTTCGCCCCGCCCCTGCACCGGTTCACGGTCTCCGACCCGAAGAACATCGTCGCCATCACCGTCTTCTTCGGGGTCGCCGTCTCCGTGGCCTCCGTGGTGGACCTGGCGGCCCGGCGCACGCACCAGGCGGCGCGGCTGCGCGCCGAGTCCGAGATCCTCTCCTTCCTGGCCGGCAGCGTGCTGCGCGGCGAGACCAGCCTGGACGCGCTGCTGGTCCGGGTGCGCGAGACCTTCGCCATGGAGTCCGTGGCCCTGCTGGAGCGCGAAGGCGAGGTCGAGCCGTGGCGGCGGGCCGGCAGCGTCGGCCCCGACCCCGTGGACCGGCCCGAGGACGCCGACGTCGACATGCCGATCGGCGACCACATGGCGCTGGCGCTGTCGGGGCGGGTGCTGCCCGCGGAGGACCGCCGCGTGCTCGGCGCCTTCGCCGCCCAGGCGGCCGTGGTCCTGGACCGGCAGCGGCTGGTCGGGGAGGCCGAGGAGGCCCGACGGCTGGCCGAGGGCAACCGGATCCGGACCGCACTGCTGGCCGCCGTCAGCCACGACCTGCGGACGCCGCTGGCCTCCATCAAGGCCTCGGTGACCTCCCTGCGCTCCGACGACGTGGACTGGTCGGACGAGGACCGGGCCGAGCTCCTCGAAGGCATCGAGCACGGCGCCGACCGGCTCGACCACCTCGTGGGCAACCTGCTGGACATGTCCAGGCTCCAGACCGGCACCGTCACCCCGCTGATCCGGGAGATCGACCTCGACGAGGTGATCCCGATGGCGCTGGGCGGCGTACCGGAGGACAGCGTGCTGCTCGACGTGCCCGAGACGCTGCCCATGGTGGCCGTGGACCCCGGGCTGCTGGAGCGGACCATGGCCAACGTCGTGGAGAACGCCGTCAAGTACAGCCCGCCGGGGCAGCGGGTACTGGTGGCGGCCAGCTTCCTCGGCGACCGGGTCGAGGTGCGGGTCGTCGACCGGGGCCCCGGAGTGCCCGACGAGGCCAAGGACAGGATCTTCGCCCCCTTCCAGCGGCACGGGGACGCGCCTCGCGGGGCCGGGGTGGGCCTCGGGCTCGCCGTGGCCCGCGGCTTCACCGAGGCGATGGGCGGCACCCTCGCCGCCGAGGACACCCCCGGCGGCGGGCTGACCATGGTGCTGACCCTGCGCGCGGTGGCGCGGGACGGGGCGCACACAGTGGACCGTGATCACGACCGTGATCAGCTGATACGACAGAAGGCAGGACCTCAATGACCCGGGTGCTCGTGGTGGAAGACGAGCCGCAGATCGTCCGAGCCCTCGTGATCAACCTGAAGGCGCGCAAGTACGAGGTCGACGCGGCCGCCGACGGAGCGACCGCCCTGGAGCTCGCCGCGGCCCGCCACCCCGACGTGGTCGTCCTGGACCTCGGCCTGCCCGACATGGACGGCATCGAGGTGATCAAGGGCCTGCGCGGCTGGACCCGGGTGCCGATCCTGGTGCTCTCCGCCCGCCACACCTCCGACGAGAAGGTCGCGGCCCTGGACGCGGGCGCCGACGACTACGTCACCAAGCCCTTCGGCATGGACGAGCTGCTGGCCCGGCTGCGCGCCGCCGTCCGCCGGGCGGAGCCGTCCGCCGGCTCCGGCGAGGACGAGGTGGTCGTGGAGACCGAGGGCTTCACCGTGGACCTGGCCGCGAAGAAGGCCGTGCGCGAGGGCCGCGACGTACGGCTCACGCCCACCGAGTGGCACCTGCTGGAGGTCCTCGTCCGCAACGGCGGCAAGCTGGTCAGCCAGAAGCAGCTGCTGCAGGAGGTCTGGGGGCCCTCGTACGGCACGGAGACGAACTACCTGCGGGTCTACATGGCGCAGCTGCGGCGCAAACTGGAGGCGGACCCCTCGCACCCCCGGCACTTCATCACCGAACCGGGCATGGGATACCGCTTCGAGAGGTAGTGGGCACGCCGGTACGCTTCCTGTTATGAGTGCTGAACCGCGTCCCGAGAAGCCCGCGAAGCCGGCCAGGCCGGTGGGCCGGTTCCGCCGGATGATTGAGCGGCTGTCCACCTCCCAGGAGGAGCTGCATTCGGCGGAGCTGCAGGAGGACGCAGAAGCCGCGGGGTGCACGCGGATCTGCGACTGCCACGACCGGCAGATAGTCAAGGTGACCGGCACCCTGCGCACGGTCACCCTGCGGCCGCGGGCCGGCGTCCCCGCCCTCGAGGCGGAGCTCTTCGACGGCTCGGCCGCGCTGGACGTGGTGTGGCTCGGGCGTCGCTCGATCGTGGGAATCGAGCCCGGCCGGCGCATGATCGCCTCGGGCCGGATCTCCATGACCCACGGCCGTCGGGTGCTCTTCAACCCGAAGTACGAACTCCGACCGCTCGGACAGGAGCACTGAACCGGTGACGTCACTCGACAAACCGACCACCCCGGAACCCGGCGGCGCCGGGGCTCCCGCCGATGACCAGAGCGCGGTGACGCAGGCGGCGCTGTTCGACGCCTTCGGCGGCATCCGCGGCACCGTGGAGACGATGCTCCCGGGGCTGCTGTTCGTCATGATCTACACGATCAACCGGGACGTGAAGCTCTCCGCGATCGCGGCGGGCGCGGTCGCCGTGCTGCTGGTGATCGTGCGGCTGCTGCGCAAGGACACGGTGAAGCACGCCTTCAGCGGGGTCTTCGGCGTGGGCGTGGGCGTGGCCTTCGCCCTGTTCACGGGCAGCGCGAAGGGCTTCTACCTGCCGGGCATGATCTACGGCGCCGGACTGGGCGTGGCCTTCACGGTCTCGGCGCTGGTGGGCTTCCCGCTGCTGGGCGTGATCCTGGGGCCGGTGTTCAAGGAGAACCTGTCCTGGCGCACCCGCAACCCCGGCCGAAAGAAGGCGTACGTCAAGGCCAGCCTGGCCTGGGGCATCATCTTCCTGGCCAAGTACGCGATCCTCTTCCCGCTGTACTGGTGGGGCGACGCGACGCAGCTGGGCTGGGTACTGATCGCCCTGAAGCTCCCGCCGATGGTCCTCGCGGTGTACTTCACCTGGCTCTTCCTGGCCAAGGCCCCGCCGCCGATCGACGTGATCGCGGAATGGGAAGCCAAGGAGGCCGCCGAAACCGCGGCCCGCGAAAACCGCACGTAGCCCGGCGGCGGCGGAGCCCGGGCAGCACGAAGGGGGCGGGGCGACCACCAGGTCGCCCCGCCCCCTTCGCCGTGCGCGCGTGCCGCCCGCAGGGCTACCGGCGGGCCTGCAGCAGGTCCTCCAGCTGCTCCTCCCGGGCCTGCGCGGCCACGAACAGGAGCTCGTCGCCCGGCTCCAGGGTCTCCTCCGCGTGCGGAGTGAGCACCCGGTTGCCCCGGATGATCGTGACCAGCGAGGTGTCCTCGGGCCAGGTGATGTCGCTGATCTGGGTGCCCGCGACCGAGGAGTCGGAGGGCAGGGTCAGCTCGACCAGGTTGGCGTCGCCGTGGCTGAAGCGCAGCAGCCGCACCAGATCGCCGACGCTGACGGCCTCCTCGACCAGGGCCGACATCAGGCGCGGCGTGGACACCGCGACGTCGACGCCCCAGGACTCGTTGAAGAGCCACTCGTTCTTCGGGTTGTTGACGCGGGCCACCACGCGCGGGACCCCGTACTCGGTCTTGGCGAGCAGCGAGACGACGAGGTTGACCTTGTCGTCGCCGGTCGCCGCGATGACCACGTTGCAGCGCTGCAGCGCCGCCTCGTCCAGCGAGGTGATCTCGCAGGCGTCGGCCAGCAGCCATTCGGCCTGCGGCACCCGCTCCACGGAGATCGCGGTGGGCGCCTTGTCGACGAGGAGCACCTCGTGCCCGTTCTCCAGCAGCTCGCCCGCGATGGAACGTCCCACCGCGCCTGCCCCGGCGATCGCGACCCTCATGCGTGTGCCTCCTCGGGCCCGTCGGCGAAGGCCGCCTCGACCTTTTCGATCTCGTCCGTGCGCATCATCACGTGGACGAGGTCGCCCTCCTGGAGGACGGTCGCCGACGTGGGCAGCATCGCTTCGCCCAGGCGGGTGAGGAAGGCGACGCGGACGCCGGTCTCCTCCTGGAGCTTGCTGACCTTGTGCCCGATCCAGGCGTCCGCGGCGTGCACCTCGGCGAGCTGCACACCGCCGCTCGGGTCGCGCCACAGCGGCTCGGAGCCCGAGGGCAGCAGCCGGCGCAGCATCTGGTCGGCGGTCCACCGGACGGTGGCCACGGTGGGGATGCCGAGGCGCTGGTAGACCTCGGCGCGCTTGGGGTCGTAGATGCGGGCGGCGACGTTCTCGACTCCGAACATCTCCCGGGCCACGCGGGCGGCGATGATGTTGGAATTGTCACCACTGCTGACGGCGGCGAACGCCCCCGCGTCCTCGATCCCGGCCTCCCTCAGGGTGTCCTGGTCGAAGCCGACCCCGGTGACGCGGCGGCCGCCGAATCCGGCCCCCAGCCGGCGGAATGCTGTGGGGTCCTGGTCGACGACGGCGACCGTATGCCCCTGCTGTTCCAGGGTCTGCGCGAGGGCGGAACCCACTCTTCCGCAACCCATGATGACGATGTGCACGGCCGTCCTTCCGGCTGTCAGCGGCTCGCTGGTGTCCAGCCTCATTGCATGCTCTGGTTAAACAGGGTCTCAGACCGTGGCCCAAGCTACACACGGGCGGTCACCAGTGGGACCTCTTCGGCGCCGTCGCGGGGGCGTACAGCGGCGTATGGATGGCATATACGCTGCATATAGGCGGCGCAATGGCGTGCGGCGGGGTGCGGGTTCGTCAGTCCGATTTCGAACGCTTACGATCCTCTGCGTGTCCAAACTGACCGACGTGCCCAAACGGATCCTGATCGGCCGGGCGCTACGCAGCGACCGCCTCGGGGAAACCCTCCTTCCCAAGCGGATCGCCCTCCCCGTCTTCGCCTCCGACCCGCTCTCCTCCGTGGCATATGCCCCGGGCGAGGTCCTGCTGGTCCTGTCGATCGCGGGCGTGTCGGCGTACCACTTCAGCCCGTGGATCGCGGTCGCGGTCGTCGTGCTGATGTTCACCGTGGTCGCCTCCTACCGGCAGAACGTCCACGCCTATCCGAGCGGCGGCGGTGACTACGAGGTCGCCAACACCAACCTCGGACCCAGGGCCGGCCTCACGGTGGCGAGCGCCCTGCTCGTCGACTACGTCCTGACCGTCGCGGTCTCGATCTCCTCCGGAGTCGAGAACCTCGGCTCCGCCGTCGATTTCGTCATCGAGCACAAGGTGCTCTCGGCGATGATCATGATTCTGCTGCTCACGCTGATGAATCTGCGCGGTGTGAAGGAGTCCGGAAAACTCTTCGCCATCCCGACCTACGTGTTCGTCGGGGCCGTCTTCGTCATGATCGCCTGGGGCGCGTGGCGGGGCATCGTCGTCGGCGACACCATGGAGGCCCCCACCGCGGACCTGGAGATCAAGCCCGAACACCAGGGCCTGGCCGGCTTCGCCCTGGTCTTCCTGCTGCTGCGGGCCTTCTCCTCCGGCTGCGCCGCGCTCACGGGCGTCGAGGCCATCAGCAACGGCGTCCCCGCCTTCCGCAAGCCCAAGAGCAAGAACGCGGCCACCACCCTGCTGCTCATGGGCGGCCTGGCCGTCACCATGTTCTGCGGGATCATCGGCCTGGCCATGGCCACGAACGTGCGGATGGCCGAGAAGCCCGCCGTGGACCTGCTGAAGGACGGCGTCCCCGTCGGCGACGGATACGTGCAGAACCCGGTGATCTCCCAGGTGGCCGAGGCCGTCTTCGGCAGCGGCAGCTTCCTCTTCATCGTGCTCGCCGCGGCCACCGCGCTGGTCCTGTTCCTGGCCGCCAACACCGCCTACAACGGCTTCCCGCTGCTCGGCTCGATCCTCGCCCAGGACCGCTACCTGCCGCGCCAGCTGCACACCCGCGGCGACCGTCTCGCCTTCTCGAACGGCATCGTGCTCCTCGCGGGCGCCGCCATGCTGCTCGTGTGGGTCTACGACGCGGACTCGACCAAGCTGATCCAGCTCTACATCGTCGGCGTCTTCGTCTCCTTCACGCTGAGCCAGATCGGCATGGTCCGGCACTGGAACCGCCACCTGAAGTCGGAGCGCGACCCCGCCGCCCGCCGCCGCATGCACCGCTCCCGGGCGATCAACACCTTCGGAGCCTTCTTCACCGGCATGGTGCTCGTCGTCGTCCTCGCCACCAAGTTCACGCACGGTGCCTGGGTCGCCCTGCTCGGCATGCTGATCTTCTACGGCACGATGTCCGCGATCCGGAAGCACTACGACCGCGTCTCCGCCGAGATCGCCGCCGCCGAAGGCCCCAGCGACGACAGCGTGCGGCCCTCCCGGGTCCACTCGATCGTCCTGGTCTCCAAGGTCCACAAGCCCACGCTGCGCGCCCTGGCCTTCGCCAAGCTGACCCGCTCCGACACCCTGGAAGCACTCAGCATCAGCGTCGACCCGGCCGAGACCAAGGCCCTGCGCGAGGAGTGGGACCGGCGCGGGATCAACGTCCCGCTCAAGATCCTCGACTCCCCGTACCGCGAGATCACCCGCCCGGTGGTCGAGTACGTGAAGGGCCTGCGCAGCGAGAACCCGCGCGACGCGGTCAGCGTGTACATCCCGGAGTACGTCGTCGGGCGCTGGTACGAGCACCTGCTGCACAACCAGAGCGCGCTGCGGCTCAAGGGCCGGCTGCTCTTCACGCCCGGTGTCATGGTCACCTCGGTGCCCTACCAGCTCGAGTCCTCGGAGCTCGCCAAGAAGCGGGCCAGGAAGCGCCAGGACTGGAACGCCCCGGGCGCCGTGCGCCGCGGTCCCGTCGACACCCCGCGGCCCCCGAACGACTCCGCGTCGAAGGTCTGACGGGCCGGTGCGCGGCCCGGTGCCGGGCCCGGTACCGGGTTGGTGAACGGCCGGACGAGATCCACGTAAACTGGTGGGTCGGTCGTCCGGCCGTTCCCCTTTGATCCACTTTCTTGGAGTCTCCCCACCATGACGAGCGCCGAGCAGAACGAGAAGCAGTCACTGGTCGGGGAGGAGTACGAGGTCGAGGTCGGCCCCGTCGCGCACGGCGGGCACTGCATCGCCCGTACCGAGGACGGCCGCGTGCTGTTCGTACGCCACACGCTGCCCGGTGAGAAGGTCGTCGCGCGCGTCACGGAGGGCGAGGCGGACTCCCGCTTCCTGCGCGCCGACGCGATCACCGTCCTCGACGCCTCCAAGGACCGCGTCGAGGCCCCCTGCCCGTACGCCGGCCCCGGCAAGTGCGGCGGCTGCGACTGGCAGCACGCCAAGCCCGGCGCCCAGCGCCGGCTCAAGGGCGAGGTCGTCGCCGAACAGCTGAAGCGGCTCGCCGGGCTCACCCCGGAGGAGGCCGGCTGGGACGGCACGGTCATGCCCGCCGAGGGCGACAAGCTGCCGGCCGGGCAGGTCCCGCAGTGGCGCACCCGCGTCCAGTACGCCATCGACGAGGACGGCCAGGCCGGCCTGCGCAAGCACCGCTCCCACTCCGTGCAGCTGGTCGACCACTGCATGATCGCGGCGCCGGGCGTCAGCGAACTGGGCATCGAGCAGCAGGACTGGCCGCAGATGGCCTCGGTGGAGGCCATCGCCGCCTCCGGCTCGGGCGACCGCCAGGTGGTCCTCACCCCGCGCCCCGGCGGCCGCCTCCCGCTGGTCGAGCTCGACAAGCCGGTCTCGGTCCTGCGCGTGGAGGAGAAGGACGGCGGAGTCCACCGCGTCCACGGCCGCCCCTTCGTCCGCGAACGCGCCGACGGCCGCACCTACCGGGTCGGCATGGGCGGCTTCTGGCAGGTCCACCCGCAGGCCGCCGACACCCTGATCAAGGCCGTCATGCAGGGCCTGATGCCGCGCAAGGGCGAGATGGCCCTCGACCTCTACTGCGGGGTCGGCATCTTCGCGGGCGCCCTCGCCGAACGCCTCGGCGAGACGGGCGCGGTGCTCGGCATCGAGTCGACGAAGCGCGCGGTCGAGGACGCCCGCCACAACCTGGCCGACTTCCCCCGCGTCCGCGTCGAACAGGGCAAGGTCGAGCAGATCCTCCCGAAGACCGGCATCACCGAATGCGACCTGGTCGTCCTGGACCCCCCGCGCGCCGGCGCCGGCAAGCAGACGGTCCGCCACATCGCGGGCCTCTCCGCCCGCCGCATCGCCTACGTGGCCTGCGACCCGGCAGCCCTGGCCCGCGACCTGGGCTACTTCCGGGAACACGGCTACAAGCCCCGCACCCTCCGCGTCTTCGACCTCTTCCCGATGACCCATCATGTCGAGTGCGTCGCAATCCTTGAACCTGTTGGAAAGGGCCTCTGACCGGGTTCGGGTAGTGGGCGTTGTGGGCGATATCTTGACGCAGATTTGACGCTCGTGACGCACGCCCAGCACTTTTTCTGATGAGGCGTCAGCATGAAAAAGCCGCGTTCCGCGCCAGGGTGAAGTCCTGGTGCGGAAGGCGGCTTCTTCGTGCCCGTCGTGCTTGCCGAGGCGCCGACCCGGCCCGAGTTCACGGACTCAGTCCAGTTACATACGGTGACATCCGTGGCCGCCCTCCCGGCTATCCGGTGTGCCGTAAATAGATCTGACTGGCTGTGTGTTGGCGGTAGGTCGGTACGGAGGGGGAGGTGCCGGGCCTGAAGTTGTTCAACACGAAGAGCGGCGTGACCGAGGTTGCGCCGCGTCTGGCTGAGGTCGAAGCCGATGTGCAGGACCTCGTCGAGGGGCACATGCAGACAATGCTCGGGGTCTGGTTCCTGGCGAGCGAGTGCAGCACCGGACCGGTGCACGGCGGCCGGATCGACTCGTCGGGCATTGACGAGAACGGCGCACCGGTGATCGTCGAGTACAAGCGGGGAACCGACGCGGGAGTCATAAACCAGGGCCTCTTGCACATGGCCTGGCTGCTCGATCACCGGGACACGTTCCGGCACCTGGTCCGCGACCGGCTCGGGCCCACGTCGCGGCCCAGGTGCTGTGGAGCGCACCGAGGCTGATCTGCGTGGCTGGCGATTTCACCCGCTACCACATCCACGCCGTCCGCGAGCACCGGCACGCCATCGACCTGGCCCGCTACCGGTACTTCGGCAGCGAGTACGTCGGCCTTGAGACGGTGGCCTCCTTCGCCGGCCGTGCTGCGGCACCGAAGGCCGGAAACCGGAGTCGGGGTACGGCGAAGGCGCAGCGCACCGGGACGGAGGCCGGGGTCATGGCGGAGCTTGCCGCTGCGGTCGACGAGGTACTGCTCGGGCTCGGTGAGGACCTTACGAAGGTCTCGCAGCAGACCTACACCGCCTACCGGCGCATGCAGAACTATGCGTGCCTGGTCCCGCCGAGGAAGGCCAAGCCGGTGGTCTACCTGAAGGCTGACCCGGTGACGGTCGACCTCGTGCCCGGCTTCGCCCGCGATGTGACGGGGCTCGACCACCACGGCACCGGCGACCTGGAACTCACGCTTCAGTCCGAACGCGATCTGGAGCGCGCGGTCGAGTACATCCGCCAGAGCTACGCGGTGGCATGGCCAGGCTGGGCTGGGCCGTCGGGTGCTTGATGGCTGGGGCAGGGGTGGCGGTGGTCTATTGATCCCGACAATCCCCGGTTTGGCTGACGGGGGCTTCGGTGCTACTGTCCGCGCCGCACTGTGGAGGCTGGCCACCTAACGAGCTCGTGCATGGTTGGCTGAAGTCTCACGGGGAACTTCATAAGGGCTGTCCCGCAAACGCCGGTTCAGCCTGTTGGTGGAGGGATCTGTGGTCCCTGAGCTGAGGTTTCAATCGATATCGCCGCGACTTGGACCCCGCACCTGTGGCAGCCTGCGAACATGTCATGGGAGCTGCGAGAACATGCAGGCCTTCACTACGCCGCCCTGTTCCACGACGCCTTGCCAGGCGATGCCTGGTCTGTCGAGCTGAGCGAGGCTCGGCCTACGTCGGCCAGGGGGACCGAGAACCCCGAAGCCGTGGTGACCCACTTGCCAGGCGCTGCTGTCTTGCGGGCCCTCGTCCCGGACGAGGGCCCGCATCTGGAACCGACCGTCCGCATCTTCAGCCCCGACGAGCACGTCGTCCCCTACGAGATCATGCGGTGGTTCATGGAGCAGGTGGCCAACCAGGTTGAACGCTGCCGCATCGCGTTCGAGCAGGGAGGGCCGAAAGCGGTGGAATGATCACGCAGTGACTGGTGTGATCACGGCGCCGGAGCCTTCCCGGATACCCCCGTTCAGCGGACTGCGCCCACGGCAGTTCGGCAGGCTGATCACCGCGTCACGACGCGAGGGCGCAGACGCGGTTTGCAGGGGCCGGCCATGGAGCCTGCCGCTGGAGGACCGGGTCCTGCTTGTCATTGCATATTGGCGAACAAACCTGACGCTGCGGCAGCTCGCCCCGCTGTTCGAGGTATCGAAGTCGGCCGCCGACCGCATAATCGATCACCTCGGTCCGTCGCTCGCGCTCCAGCAGCGTCGGCGGTTCCGCAAGGACACCGTGCTGATCGTGGATGGAACTGTCGTCTCCATCCGCGACCACAGCGTCGCCGAGCAGTCGAAGAACTACCGGTACTCCACCAACCACCAGGTCGTCATAGATGCAGACACGCTGCCCGTCGTCGTGGTCGGCCAGCCACTGCCGGCCAACCGCAGCGACTGCGAGGCGTGGGAGCTGTCTGGGCGAAGGGTGCCGTGGGCAAGACGACCGTGATCGCGGACGGCGGCTACCGGGGATACGGCCTGGTCATCCCGCACCGCCGTGAACCGCGCCATGCCGCACTCCCGGCCTGGAAAGAGGAACACAACACCTCCCACCGCAAGGTCCGCGCACGCGTCGAGCACGCCTCCGCCCGCATGAAGACCTGGAAGATCCTTCGCGACTGTCGCCTGAAGGGCGACGGCGTCCACCACGCCATGCTCGGCATCGCCCGATTGCACAACCTCGCCCTCGCCGGGTGACGGAGGCAGGGCGCAGGCCATCCATCACGCCGGAGATCATTTACGGGGACAGCCCTTAGAGCGATCACGCACGCTTCCTCTTCGAGATCGGCCGCGCACCTGGCTGATGGTGCGTCAGGGTAGGCGGATGTCCGTCTCCACCGTTGTTCAGCATGTGGTTGGAATGCCCGCCGCAGCCTGAACCGCAGCCTCATCCCCGCCCCGACTTGCCATCGGATGATCGCACTGTCGACAAGGTGACAATGCCGTTAAGCCTGAGCGCAGCAATACACCCAACCGAACCACAACACGGCCAAGCCTCTCTCAACACGTGCCTCCCCACCCCCAATATGCAAACACCACACCCGACGCAATCCATGGAGAGACCGAATGCGCTACACACGCCACGCACTAACCATCGCCACAACCCTCCTCGCCCTCACCGGAATCGTCACCAGCGCACACGCCGACAACAACAGTGACAACAAGGACAGGGACGGGAAGACCAACATCTGCTACATCCACGTCGAAGGCAACCACAACCACAACGCCTGCCGCGACATCAAATACGGCCACAACGCCACCACCGGACTGGGGCACAGTGTCGTCGGACTCGGGCAGCTCGGGAATGGGTCTCCGTGCCCTACAGCGGGCCAGTACGGGTTTACAATCACCAGTCTCGTCAGCGGCACTCTCACTGAGGTCGGGTCAGACACCTTTGCCCCTCCCGGCTTTCCGACGTATATCGGTGGGGGTATGACCACAGCGCCGGCGTGCGGCGCCGCCGGGGCCGTTGTCAGCTACAGGGACGCAGCCGGGGGGCTATACAAGCTTACCGTAGGTGCCAACGGCTCGACGACGGTCACCGGCGGGAATTCGTTCGAAAACGGTGGCAACGTGGTTTTCCAGCCCTAGGGTCTGTCCGGTAAACGGCCCTATCCCTTCGGTGGTAGATCACTGAACCTCTTTCATCCTGTTTCTGAGGGGTGAAAGCGCTGGCCAGTGGGGGTTCGGGTGACGAGCCGAGGCTCCTGGTCGTTGTGGTGGTGTTCTCACGCACCACGCATTCTCTGAGGAGCCGCGGGACCTTGACCCAAGGCCGGGCAGTTAGCGGTTTCGCAAGTCACGCAAGTCACGAAAGTAATGCAAGGAGCGTTGGGGGCCATGCTGTGGTGGCGTAGAGGCGGGGGCCGAGTTTGTGGATGAGACAGGTCTCGGCCCATATGGAGAGCTGTCGATACATGGTTTCCCTGGTGATGTCGACGAATTGGGAGGCAATGTCGCGGGGGCGCCAGAGGCGGGTTGGGTCCTTTTCGAGCAGGGTCAGGATTCGGTGCCAGCGGCGGTCGGTGGGGGCGGTATGCCGGTCGTCGTGAGAGGCGGTAGGGAGATGGGGGTGGGATTCCGGAAATTCGAGAATTTTGATGTCGAGGCTGGTGATGGTGCGGCTGGTGTCGGGCCTGCCGTTGTCGCGGCGGGTGCTGTAACGGGACATCGGTGACTTGACCTTGCGGGTGCTGACCCTCTGCCGTCGGGGCGGGAGGAGACGGGCGAGGATCCGGCGCCCGATCAGTCCGAGGCGACCGGCGTCGGCGGGGTCGGTGATGACGGCGGCGGCCTGGACGAGAAGACCTCATCTCGGTCACGCCTTGGCGGAGCATTGGTTTGCCGGAGGAAGCGGTTAGGCCTCCGCAGTGGTTCACGCTGCCCCAAGCGCAGTCCATCCTCGATGAGCTGGATCAGTCATGGCAGACGATGGGCTTTTGTGCTTCACCGGGCTGCGCTGGGGGCGAGCTCGCCGGCCTGCACGGGCACCGCATTGACTGGCAGCGCGGACGGCTCCTCGTAGTCGAGGTCAACACGAAGTCCGGCATCAAGGAGTACCCGAAGAGTTCGAAGAGCCGTCGAGAGATGCCGATTCCCGATCACGTCCTCGGCGCCCTGGGCCGCCACATGCGCGGTCGAGACCGGAAGGGCGTTGTCTTCACCACGGTCACGAAAGGGCGATCTGGTCGGCTACTCGACGACGGCAACTGAAGGAAGTACACCTGGTGGCCCGCGGTGCACCCATCGCGGTTCGCTGATGCGGACGGCACCGTCCAGCCCGTGCCGCAATACCCTCCGCACTCCATACGTCACACCTGTGCCTCCTGGCTCGTCCAGAAGGGCGTATCCCTCTACGAGGTGCAGCATCTCCTCGGTCACGAGAGCTACCAGACAATTCAGCGGTACGCGCATCTGGCCCCCGATGCGCAGCAGGCGGTCCTCGGGTCCCGACGCTGGCCGGATTTTTTGACGCTCGTGTGACGCACGGGCCCTGCTTCAGAGGCTTCTTTGGCCGCCTGACCTGTGGTTTCTTGGAATGATCCTCGAACCGATCGCGAGGGGCGCCTGAGACGCTCCCGCTTCCTCGCCCGCCGCTGGATTCCCCGGATGGGGAGTCCAGCGGCGGGTTTTTGGTGAGGGTGTCAGCCGCAGTTGAGGGTTTTCAGGGTTTCCGTCATGTACGTGCGCATGAACGCCTCCACCTGGGGACGCAGGTCCGGGTTCTTCTTGTAGGCCCGCTTCGCCTGCACCGTGAGGGTGAAGTGGTCGCCGCCCGCGGTCTTGCACGGGGCGGTTGCCGTGGCGCCGTCGTTGCCGAGTACGGAGTCCTCGAAGCCCAGGTCCACCCGGGCCGGTTCCGTCAGCCCGACGATCGTGCTCTCGCGGGAGAGGGCCAGTAGATCCTTCGGCGCCCCGTTGTGCCAGGCGAACCGGAGGTTCAGTGCGCGTTCACCGTCGACGCTCACCACGCAGGGCGCCGTCTTCGGCTTCTGCCGGTCCACCCAGGTGCCTTCGGTGATCTTCCCGTGCGGTTCGAGCAGCGGCCGCGACAGGTTCGCGGGTACGGGCGTGCCGCACAGGGTTTCCGGTACCGCCCGGTCGGCGTCCGAACCGCTGCCGCAGGCGGCGAGCGAGGCCGCCAGGACCGTGCACGCCGCGAGCGCTCCCAAGCCCTTGGTGCGCCTCATGCGGCACCCCCGCTCGGGGGTGGGGTGACGCCCTTGGCGCGCTCGGCTCCGGACTCGGCGGCCTCCTCCATCTGCTCCTGGCGTTCGAGGAGGCCGCCGTCCTTGTCGTGCTGCTTCATCCACTCGTCGGTGAGTGCCATCAGCTGGCCGTTCCGCTTCTCATAGGCCTCGTAGTCCTTGTCCGCGTATTCCCGGTCGATCTGCTTCTGCTCGTCGGCCAGCCACTTGTCGACCACGTAGTCGAAGCCGGTCTGGACCTCCGCGTCGTACGCGGGCAGGTAGCCGATCGCCGTGTCGAACATCCACTTCTCGTCCCAGGCGGCCGTCTCGGCCGGGCCGACCGCGGCGGTGCGGGCCTCCTCCAGGAAGCCCACCGTGCGGCCGGCGCGCAGCAGGGACTCCTCCGGGTGCTTCTGCCCCGCCTCGTGGATGTCGGCGACCATGGCCTGGTTGATCCCGTAGTTCAGGTTCCCGTAGGCCTCCTGGTCCTTGGAGACCTGCTTGATGACCTCGTACATGTCGTTCTGCGGCACCGGCAGGGAGCGCATGTCCACGCTGCTGGTGACCTCGTGCACCGTGTCGGCGTGGTTGACGAGGACGTTCGCCATCGGCTCGCGGAGGGATTCGGGGAGGTCGTCGCCGGCCTTCGCGAACTGGTCGATCGAGTTCTTGAAGACGGCCTTGTTGTCCGCGGTGTGCTCGACGAACTTCGGGTTCTCCGCCGACGGGTCGATGCCCGTGGCGCCGGCCTGCAGCGCCGCGGCGAAGCCCGCACGGTCGTCCTTGTCGAGTGCGGCCGCGTAGTGGGTGGAGTTGCCGTGTTCGTGCGCCTCCAGCACCACCTCCCAGTTGCGCTCCATGAGGTGCTTCATCCGGCCCTCGTCCTTGAGGTAGGACGCCGACGCCTCCGGGTCGTGGCTCATCACGCCGAGCAGGCCGTCCATAGGGTCGTTGGCGAACCAGCCGGTCCGCTCCCCGCTGTACTCGCCGCCCTTCATGACCCAGATGTCGTCCCGGTCCTTCTCCGCCTTCATGATGTCGTCGCCCATGTCGTGCAGGAACTGCTTCGAGTAGTCCCCGCCGCCCTGGCTCATCAGCGTGACCAGCGACTGGTAGCCGTACGCCTTCTCCAGTCGCAGGTCCGTGAAGGAGGTGTTGCGGCGCTCGAGGCCCTCCTTCTGCATGTCGGCCCGGAACTTCTTGTAGACCTCGGACTTCGGGTCCTTCGTCGCCGAGGCGAGCGTGGCGCCCAGGCCCTTCTGCAGTTCCGTGTAATCCGCCGTGTTCGCAGGGTTCTTGACGTGGATCTGGTCGCCCAGCCGGTTCGTCAGCTCGATCGTGCCCTTCGCGCCCAGCCCGTTGATGAACACCTGGCTGAACTCGGGCTTGCCCGAGTTGTCGCGGAAGGACCGCTGGAGTTCCGCCATCTCGGCCGCCGGGATCTTCTCGCCCGCCGCCAGACGGGTCGCGATGCCCTCCGCGTTCCGTGCCTCGTACACCTCGACGTCGCCCTGCGCCGTGCCGTTGAAGCCGGTGCCGAAGGTGGCGTCGTTCTTCTCGCCGTAGCCGTCCGCGCACGCCGCCTCGAGCGCGATCTTCACACCCTGGTCGGCGTCGTCGAGGGCCTTGACCGCGCTCTCGATGTGCTGGGACCAGGAGTTCTCGACGTTCTTCAGGTCCGGGTCGTGCCGGGCGGCGTTGGCCGTGCCCGCGTCCGCCTTGGAGAAGTCGAAGGTGCACCGGCCCTGGTCGGACACCTTCATGCCGGCCTTCACCGCGTCGTCGCGGGCGGACTCGACCTTCTTCTTCAGGTCGGTGAACTGCTCGTGCGCGTCACGCAGCAGGCCGGCGATCGCCTTCGCCTGGGTCTGCGCGGCCGCGTACTCGTAGCGGGTGCCGGCGAAGTTGGTGTGGGCCGCGCCCACGCTCACACCCGTCCAGGCCTGACCCCCCATGGTGATCTTCTGGACACCGTCCCGGTAGCGGTCCTCGATCTTCTTGAACTCCCCGGCCATGTCGTCCCACTTGGTGGCAGCCGTGGTGAGGTGTCCGAAGTCGGTCGTCATGACCTGGTGGTATGTCAGCATCGCCTTCGTCCGCCGCCTAGATTCCGTGCAGTTTCGAGTCCGCCGGCGGCTTCAGGATGCCGAAGCCGTCGCCCGTCGCGATGTCGTTGCGCAGGAACAGGTTCGAGGTCCCGCGCAGCGCGGTCTTCTCGGAGGCCAGCCGGCCCATCAGCCCGGTCACCTGCCGGTCCCAGGTCTCCTGCACCTTCTTCAGGCCGGCCGCCGCGCTCCAGCCGTCGAGTGCTTTGACGGCGCCGTTCGAGCTCTCGTCCGCGTGGTCCGCGGCCTTCTTGGTGCTCGGCTCCAGGTCGTTCTCGATGGTGTTCGCGGCGGCCTTCTTCTCCGCGGGCGACGAGCCGAAGTCGCCGGTGCCGGGGAACAGCGGGCCGGGCGGCGGTCCCGAGTTCAGCCGCATCGCCGCTTGGTCCGCCGCGATGGACCTCGCCTCGCCCCAGTCCTCTTCGAACCCCATGGTGGGTCTGTCTCCCCCGTCGCCCGTCACCGATCAGCACGCCCATTCGGCCATTCGACGCTATCAGGGCCGACGGGCGGCACCGCGGTCGCGCTCACCGGGCCGATCGCGGTACCCGGACCGCCCGTTGCGCCCGGTCCGGTCCGGTCCGGTCCGGTTCGGTTCGGTCAGGTCGGGTCGGGTCGGGTTCAGCGGGCCACGGGGAGGCCCATGGGTTCCTTGATGCGCTTCATGATGATCTGGGAGTTGACCTCGGTGACGCCGGACAGGGCCGTCAGCTTTTCGATCCAGAGGCGTTCGTACGCGCGCAGGTCCGCCACCGCGATGCGCAGCAGGCAGCCGGGGCTGCCGAAGAGGCGGTAGGCCTCGATCACGTCGGGGATGTCCTGTAGGGCCGCCTCGAAGGCCTCGACGGCCTCGCGGTCGCGGCGGACCTCCACCGAGACGAGCACCTCGAAGCCGCGGCCCACCGCCTCGGGGGAGATCACGGCGCGGTAGCCCTGGATCACCCCGTCCTGTTCGAGCTGGCGCACGCGGCGCATACAAGGGGACGGGGTCAGTCCGACCCGCTGGGCCAGTTCCTGGTTGCTCAGGCGGCCGTCCGCCTGGAGCTCGCGCAAGATTTCGCGGTCGATGGAGTCCATGACGCAATTATCACGTAGCCATTGTTACAGCAGCGGTCAAAGAAGCAATCGCATTGCGCGTAGATCTCTCTATCATTGCTGTTTCGGTACATACGTACGAATGAGAGGTGGCCGCGGCCATGGGGCGGATCGTCGTCATCAGCACCGGCGGAACGATAGCCAGCCGCTGGCAGGGCTCCGGATTCGCGGCGGACGCCGACGGCAGCGAGGTCATGGCCACCGCGCCGCTGCCCGAGGGCATCACCGTCGAGGTCGTGGACCTGTTCAGCGTGAACAGCCCCCGGCTGACCACCGCCCACCAGCTCACCCTGCTGCGCACCGTGCACGAGGTGCTCGCCGACCCCGGCGTCGACGGCATCGTCGTCACCCACGGCACGGACACCCTGGAGGAGTCGGCGTTCCTCGTCGACCTGCACCACCACGACGCGCGCTCCGTGGTCTTCACCGGTTCGCAGCGGCCCATGGGGACCGCGGACGGCGACGGGCCGGAGAACCTGTACGACGCGCTGCTCACCGCCGCCACCACGCGCGGGCTGGGCGTGCTGATCGCCTTCGCCGGGCGGGTGCACGCCGCGCGGGGCACGGTGAAGACGCAGGCGGTGGCGCTGGACGCGTTCGCCGACCCCTCGAAGGAACTGCTCGGGAAGATCGGCTTCGGCAAGGTCACCATCCTGCGCACGCCGCAGCGGTCCGCGCCGCTGGCGCTGCCGGCCATGCCGGAGCTGCCGCCGCGCGTGGACGTGGTGGTGCACCACGCCGACGGCGACGCGGTGCTGCTGAACGCGGCCGTGGCCGCCGGTGCCCGGGGTGTCGTCCTCGTCGGGACGGGCGCGGGCAACGCGACGCCGGAGATCGTGGACGCGGTGAAGGCCGCCGTCGGGCGCGGGGTGCTGGTCGCGCTGACCACGCGGGTCATGGCCGGGCCGGTCACCGAGATCTACACGCACGGCGGGGCCGTGGACCTGGTGGCGGCGGGTGCGGTGCCGACGGGGACGCTGCGGGCGGGGCAGGCGCGGATCGCCGTGCTCTCCGCGTTGCTCGCCTCCGGCGAGGCCGATGAGCGGGTTCGGGTGCTGCGGGAGGTTCTCGGGGCGCCGGGGGCCGTGCTGGTCGGGGCGTAGCCGCCGCCGGGCCGGTTGCCGGGGCTCCGCCCCGGACCCCGCGCCTCAAGCGCCGGCGGGGCTGGATGTGGCCGGGGTTCGGTGCCTGGGGTCGCGGGTGGTCTGCGGACCGGTTGCCGGGGCTCCGCCCCGGACCCCGCGCCTCAAGCGCCGACGGGGCCGGATGTGGCCCCCCGCCCGCGTTGCTCACGCGCCGAAGGCCGCCAGGAGCTGGTCCGCCGCCGAGGTCGGCGTTACCGTGCCCGCGCGGACCGAGGCTTCCAGGGTGGGCGCCAGGGAGCGGACGGCCGGATTGGCGCGGAGGCGGTCCAGGAGTTCGTCGCGGACCATCGCCCACGTCCACTCCACCTGCTGGGCCGCCCGCTTCGCCGCCAGCCGGCCGTTCGCGTCCAGCAGCCGCCGGTGCTGTTCGAGGCGGTTCCAGATCTCGTCGAGCCCCGCCGACTCCCGGGCGCTGCACGTCAGCACCGGCGGGGTCCAGGCCGCGTCCGCCGGGTGCATCAGCCGCAGCGCGCCCGACAGTTCGCGGGCGGCGGCCTTCGCGTCGCGCTCGTGCGGGCCGTCCGCCTTGTTGACCGCCAGCACGTCGGCCAGTTCCAGGACGCCCTTCTTGATGCCCTGCAACTGGTCGCCCGTACGGGCCAGGGACAGCAGCAGGAAGGAGTCGACCATGCCCGCGACCGTGGTCTCGGACTGGCCGACGCCGACCGTCTCGACGAGGACCACGTCGTAGCCCGCCGCCTCCATGACGATCATCGATTCGCGGGTGGCCTTCGCGACGCCGCCCAGCGTCCCGGCGGACGGCGAGGGCCGGACGAACGCCGCCGGGTCCACGGCGAGCCGCTCCATCCGCGTCTTGTCGCCGAGGATGGAGCCGCCCGTCCGCTTGGAGGACGGGTCGACGGCGAGGACCGCCACCTGGTGGCCCAGCCCCGTCAGCATCGTGCCGAACGCGTCGATGAAGGTGGACTTGCCCACCCCCGGCACCCCGCTGATCCCGATCCGGCGCGCCTTCCCCGCATGGGGGAGGAGCTCCGTCAACAACGCCTGCGCCAGCGCCCGGTGGGCGGGCAGGGTGGACTCGACGAGGGTGATCGCCCGCGCGATGTACGCGCGCTTCCCGTCGAGCACGCCCTTCGCGTACGCCTCGATGTCGATCTTCGGCACCGGCGGCCGCCTACAGCTCGTGGCCCAGGTCCGCGGCCAGCCGCGTCACCAGGTCGTGGGCCGCGTCGGGGATCACCGTTCCCGGCGGGAACACCGCCGTCGCGCCCATTTCCAGCAGCGTCGGCACGTCGGCCGGCGGGATGACCCCACCCACGACGATCATGATGTCCTCGCGGCCCTCCTCCGCCAACTGCTCGCGCAGCGCCGGTACGAGGGTCAGGTGGCCGGCCGCGAGAGAGGAGACGCCCACGACGTGGACGTCGGCCTCGACGGCCTGGCGGGCCACCTCCGCCGGGGTCTGGAACAGCGGGCCGACGTCCACGTCGAAGCCCAGGTCGGCGAAGGCCGTCGCGATCACCTTCTGGCCGCGGTCGTGCCCGTCCTGGCCCATCTTGGCGACCAGGATGCGCGGACGGCGGCCTTCCGCCTCCTCGAACCGGTCGACGAGGGCACGGGTGCGCTCCACGGACGGGGACTCGCCTGCTTCGGTGCGGTACACACCCGAGATCGTACGGATCTGGCTCGCGTGCCGCCCGTACACCTTCTCCAGCGCGTCCGAGATCTCGCCCACGGTGGCCTTGGCGCGCGCCGCGTCCACCGCCAGCGCCAGCAGGTTGCCCTCCAGCCCCTGGCCCGACGAGCCCTGCTCCGCCGCGTGCGTCAGCGCCCGCAGCGCGTCCTGGGTGACCGCCTCGTCGCGCTCCTCGCGCAGCCGCCGCAGCTTGGCGATCTGCTGGGTGCGCACCGACGAGTTGTCGACCTTCAGGACGTCGATGGCCTCGTCGTTCTCCACGCGGTACTTGTTGACGCCGATCACCGGCTGCCGGCCCGAGTCGATCCGCGCCTGCGTACGGGCCGCGGCCTCCTCGACGCGCAGCTTCGGGATGCCCGCGTCGATGGCCTGCGCCATGCCGCCGGCCGCCTCGACCTCCTCGATGTGCTGCCAGGCCCGGCGCGCCAGGTCGTACGTCAGCTTCTCGACGTACGCGCTGCCGCCCCACGGGTCGATCGACCGGCAGGTCCCCGACTCCTGCTGGAGCAGCAGCTGGGTGTTGCGGGCGATGCGCGCCGAGAAGTCCGTCGGCAGCGCGAGCGCCTCGTCGAGGGCGTTGGTGTGCAGCGACTGGGTGTGGCCCTGGGTCGCGGCCATCGCCTCGATGCAGGTGCGGGTGACGTTGTTGAAGACGTCCTGGGCCGTGAGGGACCAGCCCGAGGTCTGCGAATGGGTGCGCAGCGACAGCGACTTGGCGTTCTGCGGGTCGAACTGCTTGACCAGGCGCGCCCACAGCAGGCGGGCGGCGCGCAGCTTCGCGACCTCCATGAAGAAGTTCATGCCGATCGCCCAGAAGAAGGACAGGCGAGGGGCGAACGCGTCCACGTCCAGCCCGACGGCCTGGCCGGCCCGCAGGTACTCCACGCCGTCCGCGAGGGTGTACGCGAGCTCCAGGTCGGCCGTGGCCCCGGCCTCCTGGATGTGGTAGCCGGAGATGGAGATCGAGTTGTACCGGGGCATCTTCTGCGAGGTGAAGGAGAAGATGTCGGAGATGATCCGCATCGAGGGCTTGGGCGGGTAGATGTAGGTGTTGCGGACCATGAACTCCTTGAGGATGTCGTTCTGGATGGTCCCGGCGAGCTTGTCGGGGGAGACGCCCTGCTCCTCCGCCGCCACGATGTAGAGGGCGAGGACCGGCAGCACCGCGCCGTTCATCGTCATCGACACCGACATCTTGTCCAGCGGAATGCCGTCGAACAGCTGCCGCATGTCGTAGATCGAGTCGATCGCCACGCCCGCCATGCCGACGTCGCCGGTCACCCGCGGGTGGTCGCTGTCGTAGCCGCGGTGCGTCGGCAGGTCGAAGGCGACCGACAGGCCCTTCTGGCCGGAGGCGAGGTTGCGCCGGTAGAAGGCGTTCGACTCCTCGGCCGTGGAGAACCCGGCGTACTGCCGGATCGTCCAGGGCTGGTTGACGTACATCGTCGGGTACGGGCCGCGCAGGTACGGGGCCACGCCCGGGTACGTCTCGAGGAAGTCCAGGCCCTCCACGTCGCGGCCGGTGTACAGCGGCTTGACGCCGATGCCCTCGGGGGTCTCCCACAGCAGGTCCGCGGCCGCGGTGCCGGTGGACTCCTTCACCGAGGCGCGCCACTGGTCCTCGGAGATCCCGGCGGCGGCGGTGGGGCCGAGCGCCAGCTCGGAGAAATCGGGGATGCTCAAGACGGCACTCCCATCCGGTCGAGTACGGAGGACAGCACGGCGACGGCGTCACAGCCGGCGAAGACGTACTCGTCCACGGAAGCCCCTGCGGTGCCGGGCTTGCCGGCGAGGAACACGGTGGTGGCGCCCGCCGAGCGGAGCGCGGCGGCCACCGCCTCGGCGTGCTCCTCGTACAGCGTGTCACTGGAGCAGAGCACGGCCATGCCGTCCGCGCCGCTCGCGGCGTAGGCCTCGGCGGCCGTCGCCGCGTCGACCGACACGGGGTCGTGGACCGGTGTGACACCGCCCGCCTGGAAGAGGTTCGAGGCGAAGGTGGCGCGCGCGGTGTGCGCGGCCGCCGGGCCCAGGGCGGCGAGGAAGATCCGCGGCCGGGCGCCGGTGGCGGCCAGGTGCGCGTCGCTGCGGGCGCGCAGCGCCTCGTACGCCTCGTCGCGCCGGACGCGCGGCAGGCCGCCGGCGGGCGCGGGCGGAGCGCTCTCGCGGACGACCGGCTTCTCCGACAGCAGCGGGAACTCGCTGACGCCGGTGATCGGTTCGCGGCGCTTGGCCAGCTTCTTCGAGCGGGCGGCCCAGGTGGCGGCGAGCCGCTCGGCGACCAGCCCGGAGCGCAGGGCGGCGGCCTGGCCGCCGGCCTTCTCCAGGGTCTGGAAGAACTCCCAGGCGGCGTGCGCGAGTTCGTCCGTGAGCCGCTCGACGTAGTACGAGCCGCCGGCCGGGTCGATCACGCGGGCCAGGTGGGACTCCTCCAGCAGGATCGTGGAGGTGTTGCGGGCGATACGGCGCGCGAAGGCGTCCGGCAGGCCCAGTTCGTGGTCGAAGGGGAGCACGGTGACGGCGTCCGCTCCGCCCACGCCCGCGGCCATGCAGGCCACGGTGGTGCGCAGCATGTTCACCCACGGGTCACGGCGGGTCATCATCACCGGCGAGGTCACCGCGTGCTGGAACTGCGCGCCGGCCGCCGGGGCCCCCGAGGCCCCGGCGACACGGGACCACAGGCGGCGCGCCGCGCGCAGCTTGGCGATGGTGAGGAACTGGTCGGCGGTGGCCGCGTAGCGGAACTCCAGCTGGCCGAGGGCCGCTTCGGTGCTCAGACCGGCCCCGGTGAGGGTGCGCAGGTACGAGACGCCGGTGGCCAGTGACAGCGCCAGCTCCTCGGCGGCGCTGCCGCCGGCCTCGTGGTAGGGCAGGGCGTCGACGGTCAGGGCGCGGATGCCGGGCCAGCCCGCGGCGGCCTCCAGGGCCAGCTCCGCGGCGCCGGCCGGGTCCAGTGCCTCGCCGGTACGGGCCTCGTGGCCCAGCGGGTCGGCGCCGAAGGAGGCGCGTGCGGCCTCGGGGGAGACACCGCGCTCGGCGTACAGGGCCAGCAGCGTGCGGGCGGCCTCGGCGTAGTCGGCTCCGGCGTCCAGGACGACCGGGGCCAGGTCGAGGTAGACCCCGTCCAGCGCGCGGTCGAGGCCGTCGGCCGGGATTCCGGCGCGGCCCGTGGTCACCCACAGGGAGGTGACCCCGTTCTCCAGATCGGCGAGGGCCGCTTCGTTCATACGGGCCGGATCGGTGCCCACCAGTCGCTGGCGGACGTCCCAGCCGTTCGCGGTGGTGCCCTCCGGCCTGCCGCCCCGTACGAAGGGGGCGAATCCGGGGAAGCCGGTGTCGGCAGCCGACCTGTCGGGCGGTGCGGTGTACAGCGGACGGGTGGTGAGCCCGTCCTCGAGCTGGGTGGACAACGCTTCTTCAGCGGCCTCGCCGGAGGCTTCCTTGCCCGACTTGCGCAGTACGCCCTCTACAAGGCGCTGCCACTGCTCATGTGTCGCGGCAGGGAACTCGGCGGCCAGGGAGAGCCCGTCGTCAGGCAGGACCGTCATGGCCTCGAATGTAGGGGAGGACGCTCAAGCGGCACTATACCGACGGGTGTGATCTCGCCCTCTCATTTGAGCGGCCGGGATCATCGAACACCCGGCTGAGCAGCACCGTTGCGGCCGCCTCCGGGAGGACGGCCGGTCCGGCGTGCGGGACCACGATGCGTCCGGGGTCGTCGCAGACGTGCGAGAGGGCCGTCGCGGCGGTGCGGATCTCCTCGAGATATCCCTCGTCGAGGACGCTCGACAACTCGGTCACGACCATGATCGCCGGATTGAAGACATCCAACAGAAGCGCCGCCGCGCGGCCCACGGCCCGGGCGCGCTCGCGCAGCAGCCGGTCGGCGCGCGGGTCGCCGGTGGCGGCCGCGTCCACCAGCAGGGTGACGGACGGGTCGGGCACGATCCCCCGGCGCACGGCCTCGGCGCCCAGCGCGGTGTCGGACGCGGTCGCCTGGAGGCAGCCCGTACGTCCGCACGCGCAGGGCGCCGCCGACCCGGGCACCGGCAGGTGGGCCACGTCCCCGGCGGCCGACCCCGGGCCCTGGTGCACGGTCCCCCCGATGCCGAAGGCGGCGTCCACGACGTTGCCGATGAACAGGTGCACCAGACTGCCGCGGGCTTCCGGCCGGCCGAACAGGATCTCGGCCCGGGCGACGGCCCGGGCGTGGTTGTCGACCCGCACCGGCAGTCCGAGCGCGGCGGACAGCTCGGCGCCGAGCGGCTTCTGCCGCCACCCCAGCACCGGGTGGTGCACGACGGTCCCCTCGTCGGGGCGGATCCACCCGCCCAGCGCGGCCCCGACCCCCAGCAGCGGCCGCCCGGAGCCGGACTCGGCCAGGAACCTGCCCAGTTCGGCGCAGATCACGGCGGACAGGCCGGCCGGTGCACGGCCCTCGTGGGGGAAGGCCCGCCGGGCCAGCAGCCGGCCCCGGAGGTCGACGAGGCTGAAGGTCGAGGAGGGCACGCCGATGTGCAGCCCGGCGGCGACCGGCCCGCCGACGGCGCCGGTGTGCAGGTCCAGCGGAATCCGTGGCCGCCCCACCCCGGTGGCGGGACCGGGGAGTTCGCGCAGGAGTCCGCCGCGGAGCAGTGCGGTGGTCTGCCGGGAGACGGCGGCGGGGCTCAGCCCGCACAGGCGGGCGATGCCGCCGCGGGCGACGGGCCCGTGCTCCAGCACCGTCCGCAGCACGGTGGCGGCGTTGGTCGTCGCCCGACTGTCACCGGCCATGCGTGTCACGAGGGTCTCCTTGGGGCGGGGGTGTGCCCCCGATCATGCCCGGTCCCCGGCCGGGGACCGGTGTGATGAGCGGCCTCGCCGCCCCGGGACCCGCGCGGAGGCGGCCACATCCGGCGAACGCGTGGCGGCCGCGTTGCGGGGGCGTGAAATCAAGCCACGGTTTCCGGCCGCCGGGCCGGGTTTGCGCACGGCCCACGGATCCCGGGAAAGCCCAGGTCACGGGGGGTGTGCAGGGGTGGTCGGGAGATCGGGGGACGGTGCTCGAAGGGGCGTTCGGCGGGGGTTGACCGGGGGCGGGGGCGCTGTCAGGCTCCGAGCCATGACCGCGAACGCACTTCTCGTCCCGCGGCTCCACACCCCCGGCCCCTGTACCGCGCCGGCCGGGTGTCCGGGCCGCTGTCAGGCCCCGCACCGCGCCTGAGCCCCGCTGCTCCAGGGCCCGGCCGCGCCAGGACCGCACGGGCTCGGGCCGCAGGGCCTCAGGGTTCCGTGAGCGCCGAGGCCCAGGGCCCACGGCGCCCCACGGCCCCACCGGCCGGTGCGTCCATGGCCGCCGGATCCCGAGGCCCGGCCCGCGCGTCTCCCCGTACCCGCGCCGCACCGCACGTACCCGCACCGCACGTACCCGCGCCGCACCGTACGTACCGCGTCGCACCGCACCGCACCGCACGTCCCCGCACGCGTCGGACCGCGCTGCCCCCTGCCCGCCGGGCAGCCCCGTACCTCTATTTCTTCCGCTGCGGAAATAACCCGCCCACACCCCTGCCAGGGAGTTCTCATGGCCACTGCAACCACCCCCGTCACCGTCACCAGGATCGGCGGCCGCATCGGGGCCGAGATCGGCGGCGTGCGGCTCGGCGGCGACCTGCCCGCCGGTGTCGTCGCCGAGGTCCGGGCCGCGCTCCTCGCGCACAAGGTCGTCTTCTTCCGCGGCCAGGACCACCTCGACGAAGCCGGACACGAGTCCTTCGCCCAGCTGCTCGGCGCCCCGGTCGCGCACCCCACCGTGCCGTCCGCCGACGGCCGTTACGCCCTGGGCATCGACTCCCACCACGGCGCCCGTGCCAACCAGTGGCACACCGACGTCACCTTCGTCCCCGCCTACCCGGCCTTCTCGATCCTCCGCGCCGTGACCATCCCCCCGTACGGCGGCGACACCCTGTGGGCCAACACCGCCACCGCCTACGCCGGCCTCCCGGAGCCGCTGCGCGCCCTCGCCGACAGCCTGCGCGCCGTCCACTCCAACGAGTACGACTACGCCGCCCTGAAGCCCGACGCACTGCCCGAGGCCCTGGCCCAGTACCGCGAGGTCTTCACCTCGACGAAGTTCCTCACCGAGCACCCGGTGGTCCGCGTCCACCCCGAGACCGGTGAGCGCACCCTGCTGCTCGGCAACTTCGTCCAGCGCGTCAAGGGCCTCACCGGCCGCGACTCCCGTGCGCTCCAGGACCTGTTCCAGGCGCACATCGAGAGCCCCGAGAACACCGTCCGCTGGCAGTGGCGGACCGGCGACGTCGCGATCTGGGACAACCGCGCTACCCAGCACTACGGCGTGGACGACTCCGACGACCACGAGCGCACCCTGCGCCGCGTCACCGTCGACGGCGACGTCCCCGTCGGCCCCGACGGCGAGCCCTCCCGCCTGCTCAGCCCTTCGAGCGTCCCGGACCCGGCCTTCGGCATCGCCTCCGGAGGCTCTGCCACCGCCTCCGCCACCGCCTGACCGTCCGCTCCCCGTACGAAGCCCAAGGAGCCCCCCGTGCCCCAGCTGCTCGCCATCACCGGCAGTCCCTCCGCCCACTCCCGAACCGCCGTCGTCGCCGACCACGTGCTGCGCCGCCTGTCCCACGCCGGCTTCACCACCGAGCACCTCTCCGTACGCGAACTGCCCGCCGCCGACCTGCTGTCCGCCCGCCGCGGCGAGCCCGAGATCCGCCGGGCCCTGGACGCGGTGGCCGGGGCCGACGGCATCGTCATCGCGAGCCCGGTCTACAAGGCCTCGTACACCGGACTGCTGAAGGCCTTCCTCGACCTGCTCCCGCAGGACGGCCTCGTCGGCAAGACCGTGTTCCCGCTGGTCACCGGCGGCAGCCTGGCCCACGTCCTGGCCATCGACTACGCCCTGCGCCCCGTGCTCTCCGCCCTCGGCGCCCGGCACGTCACCGCCGGCAGGTTCGTCCTGGACTCCTCCGTCGAGCGCGGTTCCGGCCCCGACCGGCTGCGTCCCGAGGCAGAGCTGGACCTCTTCCAGGCCGTCGACGAGTTCGCGGCCGCCCTGCGCGGCGCCGCCTCGTACGCGACCGAGCAGCCGACCGCGCACCCGACGGCGCACCCGACCGCGCAGCCGACCGCGCTCGCGGCCACCCCGTAACGCCCCGGCCGCGCCCCACAACCTCCGCACCGACAAGGATCCGCCATGCCCGCAGCCTTCACCTCGACCACCACCTCCCGGCGCCAGTTCCTCACCCTGCTCGGCATCTCGGCGGCCGCGGTGAGCTGCGGCACGGCCACCGCCGACGGCGGCGGATCCGGCAAGCAGACCAAGACCCTGAAGTACCAGGGAGCGGTCGGCGCGGTCACGCTGCCCGAACTCGCCCTGGACCTCGGCTACCTGGAGGACCTCCGGCTCGAATGGGTCGGCAACACCATCAGCGGGCCGCAGGACATCCAGTCCGCCGCGACCGGCCAGACCCACTTCGGCAGCGCCTTCAACGGCGCGGTCATCAAGCTCGCCGCCGGAAACGCGCCGATCAAGGCCGTCATCTCCTCCTACGGCTCCGACCAGTACTCCTACGCCGGCTACTTCGTCCTGGAGGACAGCCCGATCCGCTCCGCCCGCGACCTGATCGGCAAGAAGGTCGGCATGAACACCCTCGGCGCCCACTACCAGGCGCTGCTCGACACCTACCTCAGCCGCAACGGCCTCTCCAAGGCGGACGCGGCCAAGGTCGAGGCCCTGGTCATACCGCCCGTCAACACCGAGCAGGCGCTGCGCGCGAAGCAGATCGAGGTCGGCGTGCTCACCGGCGTCCTGCGCGACAAGGCCGTCGCCGGCGGCGGGATCCGCCCGCTGTTCACCGACGTGGAACTGCTCGGCCCGTTCAGCGCGGGCACCTACATCATGACCGAGCGCTTCATCAGGCAGAACCCGGACACCGTACGGACCTTCGTGACGGGCGTGGCCAAGGCCATCGAGTGGTCCCGCACCACCCCGCGCGAGGAGGCCGTCGCCCGGATGACCGAGATCGTCAAGAAGCGCGGCCGCAACGAGGACACCGCCGCCCTGCAGTACTGGCGCTCCTTCGGGATCGCCGAGACGGGCGGCCGGATACCCGACCAGGAGTTCCAGCTCTGGCTCGACTGGCTCGGGGAGCGCGGCGAGATCAAGCAGGGCCAGTTCAAGCCGTCCGACCTCTACACCAACGAGTTCAACGGCTACGGAAAGGGCTGACCGGCATGGCGAAGATCGTGTTCGAGGGAGTGCGCAAGACCTTCGGGGACTTCACCGCCCTCGACGGCATCGACCTGGAGATCCGCAGCGGGGAGTTCCTCGTCGTCGTCGGCCCCAGCGGCTGCGGCAAGTCGACCCTGCTGGACCTGCTCGGCGGACTGTCGGCCCCGACGGGCGGGCGGATCCTGCTCGACGGCAAGCAGATCACCGGGCCGGGTCTGGACCGGGGCATCGTCTTCCAGCAGTACGCGCTGCTGCCGTGGCGCACCGCCCAGGGCAACGTCGAGTTCGGCCTGGAGGCGACCGGCGTGCCGCGCCGGCAGCGGGCCGCCCGGGCGAAGGAGTTCCTGGAGCTGGTCGGACTGACCGGTTTCGAGGACCGGCACCCCCACCAGCTCTCCGGCGGCATGCGCCAGCGCGTCGCGATCGCCCGCGCGCTGGCGTACGACCCGGACGTACTGCTGATGGACGAGCCGTTCGCCGCGCTCGACGCGCAGACCCGCGAGTCCCTCCAGGACGAGCTGCGCCGGATCTGGCAGAGCACCGGCAAGACCGTCGTGTTCATCACGCACGGCATCGAGGAGGCCGTGTACCTCGGGCAGCGGGTGGCCGTCATGACCTCCCGGCCCGGCCGGATCAAGGAGGTCGTGCCCGTCTCCTTCGGCGACCGCGACGGACTGCTGGGGGAGGCCCTGCGGTCCAGCCCCGAGTTCGCCCGCTACCGGCACGAGATCTGGGACCTCCTCCACGACGAGGTGGCCCGCGCCCAGCAACTGGAGAAGGAGGCGGCAGCCGTATGACCACCGGAACCGACACCACCGCCCTGGCGGCCGCGGGCGTCACGGCCCCGGCCGACCCGGCCCCCACCCCCCGGACCCCCCGGACCCCCGAGCCCCCCACCTCCCAAGCCCCGGCCCCGGCCGGGGCCGACCCGGCCCGCACCCCGGCCGGAGAAGCCCCGGCCGAGGCCGGCTCCGGCCCGGCCCGCACGGTTCCGGCCGCCGCCCGTACGAAGCCGGCCGCGCGGGCCGTCGTACGCGTCCTGAAGGCCGTCACCGTCCGGACCGCCGCGATCCTCGCCCTGATCGCCCTCTGGGAGGCCGCCCCGCGCGCCGGCCTGGTCGACGCCACCTTCCTGCCGCCCCTCAGCGAAGTCGCCGTCGCCTGGTGGGAGCTGGCCGGGGACGGGCAGCTCGCCGACCACACGCGGGCCAGCCTGATCCGCTCCTTCGGCGGCTTCGGCATCGCCGTGGCCCTCGCCGTCCCGCTCGGCCTGCTCATCGGCTGGTACCGGCCCCTCGCCGACTTCCTCGGACCGCTGCTGGAGGTCTTCCGCAACACCGCGGCCCTCGCGCTGCTCCCGGTCTTCGTGCTGCTCCTCGGCATCGGCGAGACGTCGAAGGTGTCGATCGTCGTCTACGCCTGCCTCTGGCCCGTCCTGCTCAACACCATCAGCGCCGTCCGCAACGCCGACCCCACCCTGATCCGGCTCGCCCGGTCGATGGACCTCTCCACGCCCCGACTGTTCCAGAAGGTGATCCTCCCGGCCTCCGTACCGGCGATCTTCACCGGGATCCGGCTCGCCGGAGCCGTCTCCATCCTCGTCCTCGTCGCCGCCGAGATGATCGGCGCGAAGGCGGGCCTCGGCTATCTGATCAACGCCTCGCAGTTCAACTTCGCGATCCCGCAGATGTACGCGGGCATCATCACGATCTCCGCGATCGGCGTCGCCTTCAACCAGCTGCTGGTGACGGTGGAACGCCGGCTCAGCCTCTGGCGCGTCCCCGCCTGACGCCTCCGGCGCGGGCGGCGGACCCGAGCGCTGCCGCCCGCTCCGGGACCGCGTCCGCGGCCCGGCCCCCGCCGATCACACACCCCCATGCGAGGCCGCAGTCCTCGCCACAGAACCCGGGAACAGTCATGACCGCACCCCGCACTCTCCACCTCAACGCCTTCCTCATGAACGCCGGACACCACGACGCCGCCTGGCGCCACCCCGACAGCACTCCCGAACGCGTCACCGACCTGCGCTACTTCCAGGACCTGGCGCGCACCGCCGAGCGCGGCCTGCTCGACTCGATCTTCTTCGCCGACGGGGTCGCCCTGTGGGGCAAGGCCCGCTACAACGCCGTCGGCGGTTTCGAACCCCTGACGCTGCTCTCCGCGATCGCCGCCGTCACCGAGCACATCGGACTCATCGCCACCGTCTCCACCACCTTCAACGAGCCCTACAACCTGGCCCGGAAGTTCGCCTCCCTCGACCACATCAGCGGGGGCCGCGCCGGCTGGAACATCGTCACCTCCGGCACCGTCGACGAGGCCCGCAACTTCGGCCGCGACGAGCACCTCGCGCACAACCTGCGCTACGACCGGGCCCGCGAGTTCCTCGAGGTCGCCACCAAGCTCTGGGACAGCTGGGAGGACGACGCGATCGTCCTCGACAAGGAGCGCGGCATCTACGCCGACACCGACAAGCTGCACCCCGCCGCCCACCGCGGCGAGTACTTCGGGGTCGCCGGACCGCTCAACGTGCCGCGCTCGCCCCAGGGCCACCCGCTCCTCGTGCAGGCCGGCTCGTCCGAGGACGGCAAGGAGTTCGCCGCCCGGTACGCCGAGGCGGTGTTCACCGCACAGCAGACCCTCGCCGACGGCCAGACCTTCTACAAGGACCTCAAGTCCCGCCTGGCGAAGTACGGCCGGGCCGAGAGCGACCTGCTCGTCCTGCCCGGCATCGCGCCCGTCATCGGCTCCACCGAGGCCGAGGCCAAGGCCCTGGAGCAGCAGCTCACCGACCTCCAGGTGCCGGAGTACGGCCTCGCCCAGCTCTCCGGCATGCTGAACGTCGACCTGACCGGGCTGCCCCTCGACGGCCCGCTGCCCGACCTGCCCGAAGAGCGGGACATCAACGGGAACAAGAGCCGCTTCACCCTCGTCGCCGAGCTCGCCCGCCGCGACGGCCTGCCCCTGCGCGAGCTGATCGCCCGCCTGGGCGCCGGCCGCGGCCACCGCACCTTCGCGGGCACCCCCGAGCAGATCGCCGACCAGCTCCAGGAGTGGTTCACGCAGGGCGCCGCCGACGGTTTCAACATCATGGCGCCCGTCCTGCCCACCGGCCTGACCGACTTCGTCGACCACGTCGTGCCGATCCTCCAGCGCCGCGGGCTCTTCCGTACGGAGTACTCCGGCCGGACCCTGCGCGAGAACTACGGCCTGCCGCGTCCCGCCAACCGCCACGCGGGCGCGGGCTCCGGCGCGAGCGGGGCGGCCGGCGCCTGACCGGCCGCCCCGTCCGGGCGCGGAGGCGCGGCCGGGGCGGCCGTGGTGCGGGGGCGGTCCGAGGGGACCGCCCCCGCGCGTCGTCGCACGGTCACACCGTCAGCACGATCTTCCCGCGGGTCCGGCCCGCGGCGCTCAGCTCCCACGCCTTGGCGGCCTCCGCGAGCGGCAGCGCGTGCTCGACGTTGACCGTCAGCCGGCCGCTGTCCGCGAGCACCGCGAGGAAGGTCAGGTCGGAGGTGTCGGGCCGGACCCACAGCTGGTGCGCGCCCTTGGCCGCTGCCTCGTAGTCGGCGATGGACACCACCCGGTCGCGCTCCTTGACCAGCGACTGCAGCAGCTCGACCGCGCCGTCGCCGTAGAAGTCGAGGCCCGCGTCGATGCCTTCGGGCGCCAGCTCGCGGATGCGGTCCGCCAGCCCGTCCCCGTACAGGACCGGCTCGGCGCCGAGGGAGCGCAGGTAGTCGTGGTTGTGCGCGCCGGCGGTGCCGATGACGCGCAGGCCGAGGGCGACCGCGATCTGCACGCCGAGGGAGCCGGTGCCCCCGGCGGCGGAGTGGATCACGACGGTCTCGCCGGCCTCGACGTTCACGCGCCGCAGCGACTGGTAGGCGGTGAGCCCGGCCAGCGGGATGCCCGCGGCCTGCTCGAACGTCAGCTCGCGGGGCTTGGGGGCGAGGGTCCGGACGGGGGCGCTGACCAGTTCGGCGTAGGTGCCGAGCTCGGTCCACTCCTTGCGGACGTATCCGTAGACCTCGTCGCCCACGGCGTAGTCGAAGGTGTCCGGGCCGACCGCCTCGACGACTCCGGCGACGTCCCAGCCGGGTATGACGGGGAAGCGTACTTCGAGGATCGGGTCGAGGTATCCGGCGGCGAGCTTCCAGTCCACCGGGTTGACCCCGGCGGCCTTCACGCGGACGAGGACCTCGCCCGGTCCGACCTTGGGATCCGGTGCGTCAACGAGGGTGAGATCGGCGGCGGTTCCGTATGCGCTGTAGCTGATGGCCTTCATGATCACCGCCAACGGGGCGCGGCCGGCCGCTATTCCCGGCGGCTCCGGCCCCGGCTGTTTCCGGCCGGGCCTCAGGCGGGCAGCGTGTTGCGGTGCGAACGCCGCCGCGCCGCGCTGAACAGCGCCTGGATCTGCGCCCCCGACTGCTCCACGTCGTCCAGCGGCGAGGGGAAGGGCAGCCGTACGTCGCGGTGGCCGCTGCGCTCCTCGAGCCGCAGGGTGATCCCGTACCGGTCCATGGCGACGGGCAGCGCGCGCAGCACCGCGGCGGTGGGCAGCGGCTGGACCAGGCGCAGTAGCAGGGTGACGAGATCCGGGTGGTCGTCGAGGAGGTGCGTGAGCATGCCGGCCTCGTAGGGGGCCAGCGGGTCGGGGCGGGCCGCGTCCAGCTCGTCGAGCCCGATGTACGAGAAGCCGTCCGCCGTCTCCAGGACGGCCTGTCCGAACTCCATGCAGGTGCTGCTCTCGCTCCCGGGGCCGGTGTCGTCGCCGGCGTACGGGGTGAGCAGGCGGCCCACGATGGTCACCCGGGCCCGCACCCGGTCGCGCACCGGGGTCGGGGCGACGTCGGTGAACTCCAGCCGGATCGCGGCCCGGTGCTCGGATTCGCCGCCCGGTTCGGCCGGGTGCAGGTGCAGGCGGCCCATCGGGTCGCCCCCGTCGAGGTGGCGGACCTCGGAGCGCAGCCCGTCGGTGACCGCGGTCATGGAGTGGGCGGCGGCCAGGATCGACCGCACCCGCTCGGCGTCGGTGGGCCGGGCGGGTGCGGCGGCAGGGGCACCGGACATGCGCATCTGGATCTCTCCATCATCCCGAGAACTTAGGTATGCCTAACCTAACCTATTTCGTTCGTCGGGAGTAGTCGTCCCCGAGCCGGTCTGGTTCGTGTCGGTGTTGGGCTGAACGGGTGAAACGCGAGAGGATGGGGGGATGCACATGAAGCGCGTGGCCGAGGCGGCCCGGTGAGCAGGTACGACGTCACCGACGAACAGTGGGAGGGGCTCGCGCAGGTGGTCCCCCTGCGCAGCCGCAACGAATGGCCCTCGCGGGTGGACCACCGCACGATCCCCAAGGCGCCGGGGGCGTCGGCGGCGGAGCAGCGGCGCTTCGTGGTGATCCGGGTTCAGATCTTCGCGGACGCGCGGGAGGTGGCGGAGTACCTCATCGCGCAGATCCCGGTGCTGCTGGACCTGTCCGGGGCGGACAGCGAAGTGGCCAAGCGGATCCTGGACTTCAGCAGTGGTGTGGTCTTCGGGCTCGGCAGCGGGATGCACCGGGTGGACCGGAACGTCTTCCTGCTGGCGCCGGTCGGGACCGAGGTCGAGGGGATCGCGGCCGCGGCCGTCCCCCGATCGTAGGAAGGTCGCCGCGAGGTAACGGTTCGCCGGGCCCGGGCGGGGTCCGGCGGCCCGTACCGTCCGCCGCATGGACACCACCCTCCCCGTGCCGACGCCCGTGCCCACGCCCGTGCCCCCGCCCCCGCAGACCGCCCGGCCCGCCGGCGCCTCCGTCGTCCCTCGGGCCGACCGGTCCGCCGGTCTTCCCGCCGACCAACTGTCCGCCGGGCCCTCCGCCGAGGCGTTAGCCGGGGAGCGGCGGGCGGCCGCCGTGCCCGCGCAGGCCGTGCGGCTGCACCGGCCCGGGGTGACCGAACTGCGGCTGTCGGCCTTCGGGCCGCACCGCGGAGCCGCCTTCGCGCTCGGGCCCGTCACCCTCTTCGCCGGGCCGAGCGGCAGCGGCAAGTCCCAGGCCCTGGCCGCCTACGAGGCCCTCGCCGCGCTCGGCTCCGGAGCCACCCTCGAGGAGGTCTTCCCCGACGCCGCCGCCCGCATCCCCGACCTGGCCGTCCCCGACGCAGACCGGAGGCGCGGTTTCCGCATCGGCTGCACGGTCGACGGCCCCGCCGGACCGGTCCGCCTCGACCTCGCCGTCCAGGCCGACCCCGCCCTGCGCATCGTCGGCGAACGCCTCTCGCAGCCGGGGCAGATCCTGCTCGCCACCGCGCTGCGCGACCCCGGCCGGCGCTCCGTACAGGGCGCCTGGCTGACCGGCGGGGCCGTCGGCGTCACCCGGGCCCCGCTGCCCGACGACCGGCTCGGCACGGCCCTGCTCCCGCTCCGCGTGGCCGGCGCCACGGCCGGCCAGCGCCAGGTCCTGGCCGCCGCCGAACAGGTCGTGGTGGCCTTGCGCTCGGTGTTCCCCTGCGACCCGCGCCCCGGCCGGATGCGCGCGCCCGTCCCGCCGGGGGAGGGCCGGCTGCTCGGGGACTGCGCCAACCTGGCCGACGTACTGCGCCGGACCCGCCACGAGTGCGGCACCCGGTACGCGCTGCTGGCCGGGGCCGCCCGTACCGGCTGCGCGGGTCCGGTCGCCGGGCTGGACGTACGGGCCCCCGCCGACGGCCCCGTCACGGCGGTACTGGACCGCGGCCCCGACCGGCCCGCCACGGAGCTGGGACGGCTCGGCTCGGGCGAACTGCGCTTCCTCGCCCTGGCGCTGGTCCTGCTGACCGGGCCGGGCGTGCTCGCCATGGACCCGGCCGCCGAACTGCTCGCCGCACAGCAGGCGCTGACGGTGCTGGCCGACGGCTTCGACCGCGGGCTGGACCGGCGGCAGAGCGCCGAACTGCTGCGCCTGGCCCTGCTGTCGTGCGGGCGGGGGCACGTCCGGCTGGCGGCGGCGGTGGGGGAGGAGACCGCGGCGGCCGCCCGCCCGCTGGCGGGGGTGACGGTGGTAGACCTGTGATCCATGAGCGATGCCGAGGACATGAACGACACACCCGACCCGCGCGGCGCGCCGCGCCCCGAGCGGCTGTACCTGCTGCAGCGCAGGCTCGCCGAGTTCGCCGCGGCGCGGGACTGGGAGCCGTACCACACGCCCAAGAACCTGGCGGTCGCACTGAGCGTGGAGGCGTCGGAACTGGTCGAGATCTTCCAGTGGCTGACGCCGGAACAGTCGGCGGCGGTCATGGAGAAGCCGGAAACGGCCCACCGCGTGGCCGATGAGGTGGCCGACGTGCTCGCGTATCTCCTGCAGTTCTGTGAGGCTCTCGGGGTGGATGTGCTGGATGCGCTCGCCGCGAAGATCGAGAGGAACGAGCTCCGCTTCCCGGTGACGGGCGAACCGACACCGAATCGTCACTCTTCGGAGTGATGGACTCCTTCACAATCACGATTCTGTCCACATTTTCCGAATACCCCTGGCTTTACTGACTCATTGCCCTCACTCTGGGTAGTGGTGACAAAGGCGGGATGTCGTGCGGACGGGGGACGGCATATGGATGCGGTACGGCTCATCGCGGCCGGCCGGCACGCGCTGGCACAGAGTGGGGCCGCGTGGGACATCGTGGGCGAGGCCTGGCAGGCCCAGGCGCTCGCGCAGGGCGTAGGGAGCTATCTGGCGGTCACCGGGCCGCCGGAGATGAGAGCGGAGGCACGGGGACTGGGGGAAGCGGGAGGCAGAGGCTGCGGCGTGATAGACCGGGCGGCCCTGCGCGGAGAGGGCAGTGCGCCCGAATATCCGCCGCGGGCCGCGCAGTTGACGGAGGTGTCGGACGTCCGGCAGGTGCTGCTCGGACTCCAGGCGCTGCTGGGCGAAGTGGGCATAGCCCTGGTCGGGGTGGCCTGCGGGACGGACGACGAGACCCTGTACTGGCAGTGCATAGAGTCGATCGACGCGGCTGACGAGTCGAGCGACCGGGTACGGGCGATCCTGCGCCGAATGGCGGTGCGCGAGCGGGGCTCCGCCTCGGGCGTGGCCTGACGTTCCGTCGGAGGTGCTGTCCGGGGTGTGTTCGGGGGGTGCCGTCCGGGGTGCCGTCCGGCGTCGCCTCGTCCGAAGTGTCACACGGGTCCCGCCGCGTGCGACGGGACCCGCACGGTCACAGCGGCCGGTAGGACGGGCGCCCGTTCTCGGGGGCGGGCGTGACCGGGGCGCGGTCGGTGGAGGACTGGAGGTCGGCGTCGAGCTGCGACAGGTCGGCGTTCAGCGCCGCCATCAGCTCTTCCATCTGCTGCAGCAGGCCCTTCGGTGCGCCGCCCTCGGCGGGAGTTGCGGACTCCTGACGTGCGTCCTCGTGCGCTGCCTGTCCGGACTGTCCGGTCTGTCGGTGGGTCTCCGGCACGACCTCGTGGGACATGGCGGCCTCCTCGGCCCTGGCCCTTCCGGGGCGGAAGGGCGCGGTGGACGCACCGGCGATGCGGCCGCCGGCGCGCGGGCCGGGCGGTCCGGCTCCGTCCGAGCCAACGATCCCTTTCCGGGGTGGTCACTGGCGGCGTCCGGGGTGGACCGTCCGGTTGACGCAGATTCACCCGGCAGGGGTGGGACGGGCAGGATGGGGGGCATGGATCTTCGCATTTTCACCGAACCCCAGCAGGGCGCGAGCTACGACACCCTCCTGACCGTCGCCAAGGCCACCGAGGACCTGGGCTTCGATGCGTTCTTCCGGTCAGACCACTATCTGAAGATGGGCGCGGCCGACGGCCTGCCCGGGCCCACCGACGCGTGGATCACCCTCGCGGGCCTGGCCCGCGAGACCAGCCGGATCCGGCTGGGCACCCTGATGACGGCCGGTACCTTCCGGCTGCCCGGAGTGCTCGCCATCCAGGTCGCCCAGGTCGACCAGATGTCCGGCGGCCGGATCGAACTGGGCCTCGGCGCCGGCTGGTTCGAGGAGGAGCACAAGGCGTACGGAATCCCCTTCCCGGCCGAGCGGATGGCCCGGCTGGAGGAGCAGCTGGCCGTCATCACCGGCCTGTGGGCCACCGGGACCGGCTCCACCTTCGACTACGCGGGCAGCCACTACCGGGTGGAGAACTCGCCCGCGCTGCCCAAGCCCGCCCAGGCCAAGGTGCCCGTGCTCATCGGAGGACACGGAGCCCGGCGCACCCCGCGCCTCGCCGCCCGCTACGCCGACGAGTTCAACATGCCCTTCGCCTCGCTCGCCGACAGCGAGCGGCAGTTCGGGCGGGTCCGGGAGGCCGCCGAGGAGGCGGGGCGCAAGGCCGGGGACCTCGTCTACTCCAACGCCCTCGTGGTCTGCGTCGGCAAGGACGACGCCGAGGTCGCCCGCCGGGCCGCCGCCATCGGCCGTGACGTGGACGAGCTCAAGGCCAACGGCCTGGCCGGCTCCCCGGCCGAGGTCGTGGAGAAGATCGGGACCTACGCCGCCATCGGCTCCTCCCGCGTCTACCTCCAGCTGCTCGACCTCGACGACCTGGACCACCTGGAGCTGATCTCCGCCCAGGTCCTCGCCCAGCTCGGCTGACCGGGGACGGGACGCGGATGCCACGCGCGACCGGCCCGCTCGCCGAAGCCCTGGCCCGGCGGACCGTGATCCTGGACGGCGGGCTGAGCAACCAGCTCGCCGCCCAGGGCTGCGACCTGTCCGGTGGCCTGTGGACGGGCCGGGTGCTCGCCGAACGGCCCGACCAGGTGGAGGCCGCCCACGCGGCGTACGTACGGGCCGGCGCCGAGGTGCTGATCACCGCGAGCTACCAGATCGGCCCCGGTCACCCGCGGGCCGCCGAGCTCCTGCACCGCAGCGTCGCCCTGGCCGCCCGCGTCGCCGGGGACGCGGCCCACGAGGTGTGGGTGGCCGCCTCCGTGGGCCCGTACGGCGCGGTGCTCGCGGACGGCTCCGAATACCGCGGCCGCTACGGCCTGAGCGTGCGCCGGCTCGCAGCCTTCCACCGCCCCCGCATCGAGGCCCTGCTCGCCGCGGGCCCCGACGTCCTCGCCCTGGAAACCGTCCCCGACCCCGACGAGGCGGAGGCGCTGCTCACCGTCCTCGGGGAAACCGGCGCCCCGGCCTGGCTGAGCTACACCGTCGCCGACGGCCGGACCCGCTCCGGCGCACCCCTCTCCGAGGCCTTCGCCCTCGCGGCGGCCTCCCCGCAGGTCATCGCGGCCGGCGTCAACTGCTGCGACCCGGCGGAGGTGCTGCCCGCCCTGGAGGCGGCCGCGGCGGCCACCCGCACACCGCTCCTGGCCTACCCCAACGACGGCTCCGTCTGGGAAGCCGCCACCGCCACCTGGCACACCCCCGGAACTCGTCCGGCCTGGCCCACCGGCGCCTGGCACCACGCGGGCGCCCGCCTCCTCGGCGGCTGCTGCCGCATCGGCCCGGCCCGGATCGCGGCCCTGGCCGCGGAATGCCGTCGTCTGAACGGATGTTCGTGAAGGGGCAGTTGAACGACTCCACGACTCCAGTCCTGTACAGGGCCATTGAGGACGCGAATTCCATCGACCCATGCCGGCTCTACCGCGAGCGGACGGGCGGAACATCGGGGGTGTTGGACTCGTGAAGCACGGTGGGGCGGTGCCGCCGCCGGGCGGTCCTGCCCCGGTCCCTACCGCTCGCAGCCGACTCCGTCGCCGTCGCGGTCGAGGTGGCGGGCGTAGCCCGGGTCGCCTCGGCGGATGGGGTCCGCTCCGGCAGCCTTCACCTCGGCGCAGTTCCGGTAGGAGACGGCGCCGCCCCCGCCCGTCGAGCCCGTCGAGCCCCCGTCGTCCTCGGGTGTGGGATCGGGCGCGGGAGCCGTCGTCCGGGGGCGGTGCAGGTTCGTGTCCGCCGTCGCGGGGCACCCGGTGCCCGGAGCCACCAGGTGCACGGTCGTGGCGGTGCCCGGCGCGCCGAGGGCGATGCCGGGCCGGAAGCTCTGGAAGCAGACCAGCCATGTGCCGTGGACGGCCGGGAGGTCGACGTCCTGGTAGGCGCTCAGAGCCTTCAGCTCACCGTTGATCAGATCCTCCACGGTCTTCTCCGCCTGCTCGAAGGGCTTCCCCACGACGTCGGGCATCAGCGGGTCGGCGACCGGGGCGGGCGGCGGAGTCGTGGCCGGGGGAGGGGTCGGGCTCGGACTCGCCGCACTCGGGCTCGCCGAGGCCGAGGCCGAGGCCGCCGCCCCGCTCTTGGCGTCCGCGGCCGGCTCCTCCGGCGCGTCCGACAGCAGCGGTATCAGGAACCAGACGCCGGACAGCACGGTCGCGACGATCTTCTGCGGCTGCTTCCAGAGGCTCGTCCAGGCGAGCGCGATGCCCACGGGCGGCAGCACGACCAGGGCCGTGATGATCAGGGCGGGATGCTGCCACCAGCGCCGGACGGGTGCGGGGGCGGGGGCGTATCCGAACGGTGGCTGGTACACGGCTCTCCTGGGGCTGAAAAGGGGCGGAGCGTGGTGAAGGTCGCGCAGCTTAGCCAGGATGTTGAAGATCGAACCTGTTTTCGCCGAAATCCGTTGGCCCGAGCGCGACCCGAGCGTCATGCTGAAGCGCATGTTCCTCACGATCACCACCACCGGCACCGCCGAGAATCCGGCGACTGACCTGGGCTTTCTCCTGCACAAGCACCCCGACCGGGTCCGCGTCGAAAGCCAGTCCCACGGCACCGCCCACGTGTTCTACCCCGAAGCCACGGACGAGCGGTGCACGGCGGCGCTGATGCTGGAGGTGGACCCCGTCGCGCTCGTGCGGCGCGGGCAGGGGAAGGGGCGGGGCGGGGCACCCGACGCGGCGCTCGCGCAGTACGTCAACGACCGGCCGTACGCGGCCTCCTCGCTGCTCGCCGTCGCACTCAGCGGGGTCTTCCGCAGCGCCCTCAAGGGGCAGTGCGCCCTGCGCCCCGAACTGCCGCAGCAGGTGCGGCCGTTGCGCGTGGAGATCCCGGTGCTGCCCGCGCGCGGCGGGGCCGGGCTCGTGCACCGGCTGTTCGATCCGCTCGGCTGGGACCTCGTACGGGCCGAACCGGTCGCGCTCGACGCGCGGTTCCCCGAATGGGGGGACTCCCGGTACATACGGCTCGTGCTCGAAGGCGAGCTGCGGCTCGCCGACGCGCTGCGCCAGCTGTACGTGCTGCTGCCGGTGCTCGACGACGCCAAGCACTACTGGATCGCCCCCGACGAGGTGGACAAGCTGCTGCGCGCCGGGGACGGCTGGCTGGCCGCGCACCCCGAGAACGGCCTGATCAGCTCCCGCTACCTCGCCCGCCACAAAAGGCTCACCCAGGACGCCCTCCAGCGCCTGGAGCTGGTCCGTCTCGCCGAGGCCGACGGCAGCGAGGTCGAGGAGCTCGACAACGCCGTCGACGAGTCGCGCGATACGGAGGAGCGGCCGGTGCCGCTCGCCGTGCAGCGGCGGGACGCGATCCTCGCCGCCCTGCGCGGCGCGGGCGCCCGGCGGGTGCTGGACCTCGGCTGCGGCCAGGGGCAGCTGGTCCAGGCGCTGCTGGGGGACCCGGCGTACACCGAGGTCGTCGGCATGGACGTGTCCGTGCGGGCCCTGAACCTCGCGGCCAGGCGGCTGAAGCCGGAGCGCATGGGCGAGCGGCAGAGCGCGCGGGTCCGGCTGGTCCAGGGCTCGCTCGCCTACACCGACAAACGGCTGGCCGGCTACGACGCGGCCGTGCTCAGCGAGGTCATCGAGCACCTGGACCCGGAGCGGCTGCCCGCGCTGGAGTACGCGGTGTTCGGTGCGGCCCGGCCCCGTACGGTCCTCGTGACCACCCCGAACGTCGAGTACAACGTGCGCTGGGAGTCCCTGCCCGCAGGGCACGTCCGGCACGGCGACCACCGGTTCGAGTGGACCCGCGAGGAGTTCCGCGCCTGGGCCGGCTCCGTCGCCGAACGGTACGGGTACGGAGTCGCGTTCGTGCCCGTCGGGGACGACGACCCCGAGGTGGGCCCGCCCACCCAGATGGCCGTCTTCACCACCGCCGAAACCGGCACGACCACCGACACCCCGAAGGAGGGCGAGGCAGCATGACCGTCACCGTCACCGACACCCACCGCGCCCGTGTACTGCCCGTCACCGACCTGTCCCTCGTCGTCCTCGTCGGGGCCACCGGATCGGGCAAGTCCACCTTCGCCCGCAGGCACTTCAAACCGACCGAGGTCATCTCCTCCGACTACTGCCGCGGGCTCGTCGCCGACGACGAGAACGACCAGAGCGCCAGCAAAGCCGCCTTCGAAGTCCTGCACTACATCGCCGGGAAGCGGCTGGAGGCCGGCCGGCTGACCGTCGTCGACGCCACCAGCGTGCAGGCCGAGGCCCGCAGGCAGCTCGTCGAGCTCGCCCGCCGGCACGACGTCCTGCCCATCGCCATCGTCCTCGACCTGCCCGAAGACGTGTGCGCCGAGCGCAACGCGGCCCGCCCCGACCGCGCCGGCCTGCCGCGCGCGGTCATCCAGCGCCACCGCCGCGACCTGCGGCGCTCGCTGCGCGGACTGGAGCGCGAGGGTTTCCGCAAGGTGCACGTGCTGCGCTCCGTCGAAGAGGTGGAGTCGGCCGAGGTCGTCCTGGAGAAGCGCTTCAACGACCTCACCCACCTCACCGGCCCCTTCGACATCGTCGGTGACATCCACGGCTGCTCCTCCGAACTGGAGACCCTGCTCGCCAAGCTCGGCTACGAGGACGGGGTCCACCCCGAGGGGCGCACCGCCGTCTTCGTCGGCGACCTCGTCGACCGCGGTCCCGACAGCCCCGCCGTCCTGCGCCGCGTCATGGGCATGGTCAAGTCCGGCAACGCCCTGTGCGTGCCGGGCAACCACGAGAACAAGCTCGGCCGTTACCTCAAGGGCTCAAAGGTCCAGCGGACCCACGGGCTCGCCGAGACGATCGAGCAGCTGGAGCGGGAGCCGGAGGAGTTCGTCCAGGAGGTACGGGAGTTCATCCGCGGGCTCGTCAGCCACTACGTGCTCGACGGCGGCGGGCTGGTGGTCTGCCACGCCGGGCTGCCCGAGAAGTACCACGGCCGCACCTCCGGCCGGGTCCGCTCGCACGCCCTGTACGGGGACACCACCGGCGAGACCGACGAGTTCGGCCTGCCCGTGCGCTACCCGTGGGCCGAGGACTACCGCGGCAAGGCCGTCGTGGTCTACGGCCACACCCCGGTACCGAACACCTCCTGGATCAACAACACCATCTGCCTCGACACCGGGGCCGTGTTCGGCGGGAGGATGACCGCCCTGCGCTGGCCCGAGCGCGAACTGGTCGACGTGCCGGCCGAGAAGGTCTGGTACGAGCCGGTCAAGCCGCTCGCCACCGATGTGCCGGGCGGGCTTGAAGGGCGTCCGCTGGACCTGGCCGACGTGCACGGGCGGCGGATCGTGGAGACCCGGCACCTGGGCAACGTCACCGTGCGCGAGGAGAACGCGGCGGCGGCCCTGGAGGTCATGAGCCGCTTCGCCGTGGACCCGCGCCTCGTCCCGTACCTGCCGCCGACCATGGCGCCGACCGCCACCTCGCGGGCCCAGGCCGGTGACGGAGCCGGCGACGGGGGCTACCTGGAGCACCCGGCCGAGGCCTTCGCCCAGTACCGCAAGGACGGCATCGCCCAAGTGGTGTGCGAGGAGAAGCACATGGGCTCCCGCGCCACCGTCCTGCTCTGCAAGGACGCCGACGCGGCCCGCGAGCGCTTCGGCGTCGACGGCCCGACCGGCTCGGTCTACACCCGCACCGGACGGCCGTTCTTCAAGGAGCCCGAGGTCACCGAGGAGGTCCTCACCCGGCTCCGCACCGCCGTCACCGACGCCGGGCTCTGGGAGGAACTGGCCACCGACTGGCTGCTGATCGACGGGGAGCTGCTGCCCTGGTCCCTGAAGTCGGGCGGCCTGCTGCGCAACCAGTACGCCGCCGTCGGCGCGGCCTCGGGCGCGGTCTTCCCGGACGCGATCGCCGCGCTGGAGGCGGCCGCGGCCCGGGGCGTCGACACCGGGGAGCTGCTGGAGCGCCAGCGCGGCCGGGCCTCCGACGCGGCCGCCTTCACCGAGGCGTACCGGCGCTACTGCTGGCCCACCGACGGGCTGGACGGCGTACGGTTCGCACCATTCCAGCTGCTGGCGGCGGCCGGGCGGTCGCTGGCCGCCGTGGCCCACGACGAGCAGCTGTTCTGGCTGGACCGGCTGGTCGCCGCCGACGAGGCGGCGGGCACCGGCCTGCTGCGCCGCACCGGCCGGATCCTGGTGGACACCGCGGACGAGGACTCCGTACGGGCCGGCACCGACTGGTGGCTGGAGCTGACGGACGCCGGCGGCGAGGGCATGGTCGTCAAACCGCTCCAGGCGTACGCCCGGGACGGCAAGGGCCGCCTGGTCCAGCCGGGGGTCAAGGTACGAGGCCGCGAGTACCTGCGGATCATCTACGGTCCGGAGTACACCCGCCCCGACCACCTCGAGCGGCTGCGCGAACGCTTCCTCGGGCACAAGCGCTCGCTGGCCCTGCGCGAGTACGCGCTCGGGCTGGAGGCGCTGGACCGGCTGGCGGCCGGCGAGCCGCTGTGGCGGGTCCACGAGGCCGTCTTCGCCGTGCTCGCCCTGGAGTCGGAGCCGGTCGACCCGCGCCTGTGACGCGGTACGGGCCGCTGGGCCGCGGGGGCGCGTAAAGCCGAGGCCCCCGTACGGCCGCGAATTAGGTCGTATGGGGGAACTTTCGCGGAGAACGCCGGGAAAACCACCGGCGGGATCGTTCATCCAGGGCAGCGGACTGTCCGCGACCCTGGAAGGACGGAACATCACCTATGAAGATGACCGCGCGCGGAAGCTTTGCGGCGCTCTTGACCTGTATGGCGGCGGCCGGCGCGGCCACCCCGGCCGTGGCCTCGTCGGTCCCGGTCGGAGTCCCGCTGGAGGCCGTGGAGACCACGCTCGGCGTGGACGCCCCCCGCGTGGCCACCGGCGTGCCGGTGCCGGTCGTCGGAGCGCCCGAGGCGCCCCGCTTCCACCGCGGGGACATGCTCCCGACCCCGCTGCTCCCCGCGGTGCCGATCGCCACCGAGCTCGGCAACACCCTCGTCACCTCTCCCGTGCCCAACCTGCTGGGCGAGCCGTCGACCGACGGCGAGGGCTCCCTGGACGCCCCGGCCACCACGCTGCGCGCCCGGACCCCGGGTGCGATCGTCGGCTCCCCGCTGACGATGCCCGACGGCTCCAACTTCGGTCTGCCGAACCTGACCGCGCCCAAGCTGGGCCTGCTCGTCCCGGAACTGGTGGGCGCCCCGCAGGCACTTCTCGGTCTGGGCACCCCTCGCTGAGCGGACGCCACGTCAAAAGGCCGTCCGGTCTGGGAACGTGTACGGCATGGGATTCCATGTCGACTCCGAGACCGGGCGGCTTCGCCGCGTCATCCTCCACCGGCCCGACCTGGAGCTGAAGCGGCTCACACCGAGCAACAAGGACGCGCTCCTCTTCGACGACGTGCTCTGGGTGCGCCGCGCCCGCCAGGAGCACGACGGCTTCGCGGACGTGCTGCGCGACCGGGGCGTGGCGGTCCACCTCTTCGGCGACCTGCTGTGCGAGTCGCTCGACATCCCGGAGGCGAGACGTCTCGTCCTGGACCGGGTGTTCGACGAGAAGGAGTACGGGCCGCTCGCCACCGACCACCTCAGGGCGGTCTTCGACGCGCTGGGTTCGGCGGACCTGGCCGAGGCGCTGGTCGGCGGGATGACCAAGCGGGAGTTCCTGGAGCGGCACGCGGAACCGGTGTCGGTGCGCTTCCACGCCATGGAGCTGGACGACTTCCTGCTGGGGCCGCTGCCCAACCACCTGTTCACCCGGGACACCTCCGCGTGGATCTACGACGGGGTGTCCATCAACGCGATGCGCTGGCCGGCACGCCAGCGCGAGACGGTCCACTTCGAGGCGATCTACAAGCACCACCCGCTCTTCACCTCCTCGGGCGCCTTCCACTGCTGGTCGCAGGGGCAGGCCGACTACCCCTCGACGATCGAGGGCGGTGACGTGCTGGTCATCGGGAACGGCGCGGTGCTCATCGGGATGAGCGAGCGGACCACCCCGCAGGCGGTGGAGATGCTGGCGCGAGGGCTGTTCGCCGCCGGGTCCGCGACCAGCATCGTGGCCCTGGACATGCCGAAGCGGCGGGCGTTCATGCATCTGGACACCGTGATGACGATGGTCGACGCAGATACGTTCACTCAGTACGCGGGGCTCGGCATGCTCCGCTCCTACACGATCGAGCCGGGCGCGGAGCCGCAGGAGCTGAAGGTGACCGACCACGCCCCGGAGCACATGCACCGGGCCATTGCGGCGGCGCTCGGGCTGGACTCGATCCGGGTGCTGACCGCGACGCAGGACGTGCACTCGGCGGAGCGCGAGCAGTGGGACGACGGGTGCAACGTGCTGGCCGTCGAGCCGGGCGTGGTGGTCGCCTACGAGCGGAACGTGACCACCAACACGCACCTGCGCAAGGAGGGCATCGAGGTCATCGAGATCCCCGGGAGCGAGCTGGGCCGGGGGCGGGGCGGTCCGCGCTGCATGAGCTGCCCGGTGGAGCGTGACAGTGTCTGACGGGTTCTGACGGGATCTGACGGGATCTGACGGGGGAGGGCGAGGGGGCGGCGGGCCCGTGCACCGCACGGGACCCATGGGGCTGTATATCAATACAGGGGATCGTATAGACTTCCAATATCCTGTCACCGTGACGCTGGAGCGACCCCCATGGCCACCGACCTCGCCGGCCGCAGTTTTCTCAAGGAGCTCGACTTCACGGCCGCCGAGTTCCGCGGCCTGATCGAGCTCGCCGCCGAACTCAAGGCCGCCAAGAAGGCGGGCACCGAGCGGCCCCTGCTCCAGGGCCGGAACATCGCGCTGATCTTCGAGAAGACCTCCACGCGCACCCGCTGCGCCTTCGAGGTCGCCGCGGCCGACCAGGGCGCCCGCACGACCTACCTGGACCCCTCGGGCTCGCAGATGGGCCACAAGGAGTCCGTCAAGGACACCGCCCGGGTGCTGGGCCGGATGTTCGACGGGATCGAGTACCGGGGCGACAGCCAGGACACGGTCGAGGAGCTCGCGGCGCACGCCGGGGTCCCGGTCTTCAACGGCCTCACCGACGACTGGCACCCCACGCAGATGCTGGCCGACGTCCTCACCATGACCGAGCACTGCGCCAAGCCGCTGGAGCGCGTCTCCTTCGCCTACCTCGGCGACGCGCGGTTCAACATGGGCAACTCCTACCTCGTGACCGGGGCGCTGCTGGGCATGGACGTACGGATCGTCGCGCCGAAGGCCTACTGGCCGGCCGGGCCCGTGGTGGCCGCGGCCCGCGAGCTCGCCGCGCGCAGCGGCGCCCGCATCACCCTGACCGAGGAGGTCGCCGAGGGCGTGGCCCAGGCCGACTTCGTCGTCACCGACATCTGGGTGTCCATGGGCGAGCCCGGGGAGGTCTGGGACGAGCGGATCGCGGCGCTGTCCCCGTACGCGGTGACCATGGACGTGCTGCGGGCCACCGGCAATCCGGACGTGAAGTTCATGCACTGCCTGCCGGCCTTCCACGACCTGGGCACCAAGGTGGCCCGGGAGATCCACGAGCGGCACGGGCTGGAATCGCTGGAGGTGACGGACGAGGTGTTCGAGTCCGCGCACTCCGTCGTCTTCGACGAGGCCGAGAACCGGCTGCACACCATCAAGGCCGTGCTCGTCGCGACCCTCGCGAAGCCGGGCGCATAGTCATACGCGCGGCGCCCTGCGCCCCGGCAGGGTGAACCACACGGCCTTGCCGTGCGGGGTGGGCCGGTGGCCGCAGGACGAGCTCAGGGTGCGGATCAGCAGCAGTCCGCGGCCGTGCTCCTGCCAGGGGTCGGGGTGGTCGTCGTCCGGGCGGGCCGTCAGATCGCCGGGCGGCCGCGGGTCCCCGTCGTGCACCTCCACCTGGCAGCCGCTCTCCAGCAGCTCCACGACCAGCTCGATCGGGGCGCCGGGGCGGGTGTGCTCGACGGCGTTGGCGACCAGTTCCGCGGTCAGCAGCTCCGCGGTGTCGCTGTCGGCGGGCGCGTCGACCTCGGCCAGCGCGGTGCGGACGAGGGCGCGGGCGATGGGGACGGCGGCCGTCGTGTGGGGCAGGGCGATCCGCCAGGCGGACGCGTCGGGCACGGCAGGTCCCTCCGTTCCGTGGGGGCGCAGGGTCGGCGGGGTTCGGCAGGGGCGGGCAGGGGGCAGGGGGCAGGCAGGATGAAATCCTGGTTTCAACCATACGAAGTCGAAATCCGCGACCGTAGGGCACCCCGTCCGAACCGCAAGGGACCACGGCACCGGGTCCACGGGACCTTCGGCACGTGTGACGGGGGCACCGCCGGAGCACGTGTCGCGTTTCTGTGACGGCAGTCACGATCCAGTGATACCGTCGGTCGTGTGAGCCCCTTCACCGGTTCCACAGAAGCGACCGAACGGTGGCGCCACCTGCGGGTGACCCGGCAGGACGGCGTGGCCACCGTCACCCTCGACCGCCCCGACAAACTCAACGCGCTGACCTTCGGCGCCTACGCCGACCTGCGCGACCTGCTCGCCGAACTGTCCCGCGAACGGTCCGTACGCGCCCTCGTGCTCGGCGGCGAGGGCCGCGGCTTCTGCTCCGGCGGCGACGTGGACGAGATCATCGGCGCCACCCTCGCCATGGACACCGCCCAGCTCCTCGACTTCAACCGGATGACCGGCCAGGTCGTGCGCGCCATCCGCGAATGCCCCTTCCCGGTGATCGCCGCCGTGCACGGAGTGGCCGCCGGCGCCGGCGCCGTCCTCGCACTCGCCGCCGACTTCCGGATCGCCGACCCCACCGCCCGCTTCGCCTTCCTCTTCACCCGCGTCGGCCTCTCCGGCGGCGACATGGGCGCCGCCTACCTGCTGCCCCGCGTCGTCGGCCTCGGCCACGCCACGCGGCTGCTCATGCTCGGAGAGCCCGTACGGGCCCCCGAGGCCGAGCGGATCGGCCTGCTCAGCGAACTGACCGACGAGGGCAAGGCCCACGCACGGGCCGCCGAACTCGCCGCACACCTCGCCGCCGGGCCCGCCCTCGCCTACGCGCAGACCAAGGCGCTGCTCACCGCCGAACTCGACATGCCGCTCGCCGCGTCCGTGGAACTGGACGCCAGCACCCAGGCCCTGCTGATGAACGGCCAGGACTACGCCGAGTTCCACGCGGCCTTCACCGGGAAGCGCCCGCCGGAGTGGAAGGGCAGGTAGCCACATGTCCGCGGACGCCATGCGGGTCGCCGTCGTCGGCGGGGGACCGGGCGGGCTGTACGCCGCCGCACTGCTGGCCCGCCAGGGCCACACCGTCGAGGTCTGGGAGCGCAACGCCCCCGACGACACCTTCGGCTTCGGCGTGGTCCTCTCCGACGAGACCCTCGGCGGGATCGAGCAGGCCGACTCCGTGGTGTACGCGGCCCTGAGCGCGGAGTTCGTACGGTGGGACGACGTGGACATCGTGCACCGCGGACGGCTGCTGACCTCCGGCGGCCACGGTTTCGCCGCCCTCGGACGGCGCAGGCTGCTGGAGATCCTGCACGAGCGCTGCGCCGGGCTCGGCGTCCGCCTCCGGTTCCGTGCCGAGGCCCCCGACGCCTTCGCCCTGGCCCGATCCCACGACCTGGTGGTCGCGGCGGACGGGGTGCACAGCGCGACGCGCGAGGCGGGCGCTGGCCGTTTCGCGCCGACCCTGACCGGCGGCCGGTGCCGGTACGTCTGGCTCGCCGCCGACTTCGCCTTCGACGCCTTCCGCTTCGAGATCGCGGAGACCGAGCACGGCGTCATGCAGCTGCACGCCTACCCCTACTCGGCCGACGCCTCCACCGTGATCGTCGAGATGCGCGAGGAGGTCTGGCGGTCGGCGGGCTTCGACCTGTGCGACGAGGAGGAGTCCGCGGCCCGCTGCGCCAAGATCTTCAGCGAGGCCCTGCGCGGCCGCCCGCTGCACGGCAACCGCTCCGCCTGGACGCGGTTCCACACCGTCGTCAACGAGCACTGGTCGCACGGCAACGTGGTGCTGCTCGGCGACGCGGCCCACACCGCCCACTTCTCCATCGGGTCCGGCACCAAACTGGCCGTGGAGGACGCCCTCGCCCTCGCCGGGGCGATCCGCAGCGAGCCCGACGTCACCGCCGCCCTCGCCGCGTACGAGGCGGCCCGGCGGCCGGCGGTCGCCAGCACCCAGCGGGCCGCCGCCGCCAGCATGCGCTGGTTCGAGGAGATCGCCGGATACACCCGCCAGCCCGCCCGGCAGTTCGCCTTCAACCTGCTCACGCGCAGCCGCCGCGTCACCCACGACAACCTGCGCCTGCGCGACGAACGCTTCACCCGGTCCGTGGAACGGGACTTCGGCTGCCCCGACGACCGCACCCCGCCCATGTTCACCCCCTTCACCCTGCGCGGACTGACCCTGCGCAACCGGGTCGTCGTCTCGCCCATGGACATGTACTCGGCCCGGGACGGCATGCCCGGCGACTTCCACCTCGTGCACCTCGGCGCACGGGCCCTGGGCGGGGCGGGCCTGGTCATGACGGAGATGGTGTGCGTCAGCGCCGAGGGACGGATCACCCCCGGCTGCACCGGCCTCTACACCCGCGAACAGGCCGCCGCCTGGCAGCGGATCACCGACTTCGTGCACACCTCGGCCCCCGGCACCGCACTCGGCGTCCAGCTCGGGCACTCGGGCCGCAAGGGCTCCACCCGGCTGATGTGGGAGGGCATGGACGACCCCCTCCCGGAGGGGAACTGGCCCCTGGCCGCCGCCTCCGCACTGCCCTACCGGCCGGGCCTCTCCGCGGTCCCGCGCGCCCTGACCCGCGAGGACATGGACGTGGTCCGCGCCGAGTTCGAGGCCGCCGCGGTCCGCGCCGCCGACTGCGGCTTCGACCTGCTGGAACTGCATTGCGCCCACGGCTACCTGCTCTCCGGCTTCCTCTCCCCGCTGACCAACCGCCGGACCGACGCCTACGGCGGCAGCCTGGAGAACCGGCTGCGCTTCCCCCTGGAGGTCTTCGACGCGGTCCGTGCCGCATGGCCCGCGGACCGGCCGATGACGGTCCGCCTCTCGGCCACCGACTGGGCCCCCGGAGGCACCTCGCCCGAGGAAGCGGTCCGGATCGCGGCCGCCTTCGCCGACCGCGGAGCGGACGCCATCGACGTGTCGACCGGCCAGGTCGTCGCGGACGAGGCCCCCGAGTACGGGCGCTCGTACCAGACCCCGTACGCCGACCGGATCCGCAACGCCCTGGGCGTCCCCGTCATCGCCGTCGGCGCCATCTCCTCCTGGGACGACGTGAACTCCCTGCTCCTGGCCGGGCGCGCGGACCTGTGCGCCGTCGGACGGCCGCACCTCTACGACCCGCACTGGACCCTGCACGCCGCCGCCGACCAGTCCTACGAGGGCCCGGCCGCGCCCTGGCCGCCGCCCTACCGGGCGGGCAGCCGCAAGCCCCCGACGGGCCGCGGCTGAGGCCCGTCCACCGTCCTCGGGCGTCCTCGGACGTCCTCAGGCCGGGACGACCTCGGCGCGGTCCTCGACCGGGGTGTAGCCCAGGCGCAGGTAGAGGCCGTTGCTGGTCGGGTTGGCCAGGTCCGTGAAGAGCAGGACCTCCGAGGCGCCCGCCGCGTACGCCGCCTCGCTCGCCGCGTGCGTGGCCCCGGCGGCGTAGCCGCGGCCGCGGAGCTCCGGCGGGGTGTAGACGGGGCCGACGCGGCAGGCCGAACCGATCGGGCGGGAGAAGGCCGCCAGCGAGACGGGGGTCCCGTCGTGCTCCCACAGCAGGAAGCCGCCGTAGGAGATCCGGTCCCGCAGCGCGGCCTCGGAGGCGGGCGCCGGCTGCCCCAGCTCCTCGTCGAAGGCCGTGATCCACTTCCGCAGCAGCGGCAGGTCCTCCCCGGTCGCCCGCCGGACCCGTCCGGCGGGCGCGGGATCCGGGGCGATCAGGCCACCCAGCCGGTAGAGCCGGGTCTCCTCGGCCACACGGGTGGGCCGGCCCCAGGCCAGGGCCAGCGTCTCGGCGTCCGGGCGGCGGGCGTTGAAGCCGTGCAGTCCGGCGAGCACCGGCTCGGCATGGAGCGAGTCCGCCAGCGCCCGGACCGCTTCGGGCGGCAGCGAGCCGAGCTGGAGGGGGTAGGGCGGGGTGCACAGCAGGCCGGCGGACACGGCGCCGTCGGGCCCGGTCCACCAGCCGAAGAAGGGGTCGGCCTGGCCGAAGGCATGGATTCCGCGCCGTTCCAGCGTGTCCGCCACGGTCAGCAGGAGGGTGTTGGGCACGGGCTGCGCGGCCACGGCCGGGCCCGCCGCGGCCAGATAGGCGGCGAGGTCTGAGGAGAAGGTCCAGGTCATGGCCCATCCTGGCGCGGCGGGCGAGCCCCGTGCACCCGCTTTTCCCGACGGGACGCTCACCAACGGCTCGCCGAGACGGCCCAGCGCTACGGCTGCGCGAACCGCGCGCCCGTGTCCCGCAGCCGGGTGTGGAGCTCGGCGAAGACCGCCGCCGCGCGGTCGCCCGGCCAGTCCGCCGGGAGCAGTTCGCGCGGCAGGCCCGGGTCGGCGTACGGCAGGCGGCGCCAGCTGTCCAGGGCGAGCAGATAGCCGCGGTAGGCCTCCTCCGGCGTCGGCGCGGGGCCCGACTGGAGCGCCCGCAGGGCGGGTTCGTGCAGGTCGAGGAAGTGCTCGTGCTGCTTGGCCAGGGCCGCCAGGTCCCACCAGCGGGCCACGGCCTCGGCGGTGGGGGCGAAGCCGAGGTGGGCGCCGCGGAAGAGCTCCACGTACGGGGTCAGGTGCAGCCGCTCCAGCGTGTGCCCGGTCTCCCCGTACAGCCGGGCCGGGGCGATCCACACGCCCGGCGCCACCGAGCCGAAGCCGAGCCGGGCCAGCCGGGAGCGCAGCAGGTGCCGCTTGTGCCGCTCCTGCTCCGGGACGGAGAACACGGCCACCAGCCACTCGTCCGCCGGCCCCGACCCTCCGCCGGGGCTCGCGTAGATCCGGCGGTCGCCGTCGTCCAGCAGCTGCCGGGCCTCCGCGGAGAGCTCGTACGCCGCGGAACCGTCCGCCGCGCGCGCGGGCAGCAGGAAGCCGCGCCGCTTCAGCCGGGACACCGACGAGCGGACCGACGGGGCGTCCATGCCGGCCGCGCCCAGCAGGCGCACCAGCGCGGACACCGGGACCGGCCCCTCGAAGGCCCGCCCGTAGGCGCCGTAGAACGTGACGATCAGAGATCGCGGAGTGTGCTGCTCGACCACGGCTTCACTCTAGATCCCGCAGCCTGAACCTTTGCAGCTTCCCCGTGGCGGTGCGGGGGAGGGCGGGGAGGAAGACGAAGGAGCGGGGGCACTTGTGGGGGGCCAGCTCCGTCCGCATGAACGTGCGCAGGTCCTCCTCCGTGAGCACCACGCCCTCACGCGTGACGGTGTACGCCACGACCACCTGCCCGCGTCGCTCGTCCGGGCGGCCCACCACCGCGGCCTCCACCACGTCCGGGTGGCGCAGCAGGGCCTCCTCCACCTCCGGGCCCGCGATGTTGTACCCCGCCGAGATGATCATGTCGTCGGCGCGGGCGACGTAGCGGAAGTAGCCCTCCGGATCCCGTACGTAGGTGTCACCGGTCAGGTTCCAGCCGTCCCGTACGTACTCCCCCTGGCGCGGATCGGCCAGATAGCGGCAGCCGACCGGGCCGCGCACGGCCAGCAGGCCCGGCTCGTTGTCGGCGACCGGGCGGCCGGAACGGTCCACCACCCGGGCCTGCCAGCCCGGGACCACCCGGCCGGTGGTACCGGGCCGGATGTCCCCGTCGGAGGCCGAGATGAAGATGTGCAGCAGCTCCGTGGCCCCGATGCCGTTGATGATGCGCAGGCCGGTGCGCTCGTGCCAGGCCCGCCAGGTCGCGGCGGGCAGGTTCTCCCCGGCCGAGACGCAGCGGCGCAGCGCGGAGAGGTCGTACATGCCCACGTCGTACGGGCCCAGCGCGTCCAGCATCGCCCGGTAGGCGGTCGGCGCCGTGAACAGCACCGTCACCCGGTGCTCGGCGAGCGCGGGCAGCAGGTGGCGCGGCCTCGCCTCCTCCAGCAGCAGTGCGGACGCCCCGGCCCGCAGCGGGAAGACGACCAGCCCGCCCAGGCCGAAGGTGAACCCGAGGGGCGGGCTGCCCGCGAAGACGTCGTCCGGGCGGGGGCGCAGCACCGTGCGGGAGAAGGTGTCGGCGATGGACAGCAGGTCCCGGTGGAAGTGCATGCACCCCTTGGGCCGTCCGGTGGTCCCGGAGGTGAAGGCGATCAGGGCGACGTCGTCGGCGGAGGTGGCGACGGCGGGGAACGGCCGGCCCGCGTGCCCTTCGGCCAGCCGCAGCAGATCGTCTGGGTCCTCACCCCCGTACGCGGTGATCCGCAGCCCCGGCACCTCCGCCTTGACCAGGTCGTCCAGTACGCCCGCGTGACACAGGGCGTGCCGTACCCGGGCCATGGAGCAGACGGTGGCGAGCTCCTGGGCGCGCTGCTGCGGCAGTACGGTGACCGCCACCGCGCCCGCCTTGACCACCGCGAGCCAGCAGGCGGCGAGCCAGGGGCCGGTGGGCCCGCGCAGCAGCACCCGGTTGCCGGGGACGACCCCCAGATCGGCGGTGAGCACGTGGGCCAGGCGGTCGACTCGCTCGCGCAGCCCGCCGTACGTCCACACCTCGCCCGTGGCGCTGCGGAAGGCCGGCCGGGCGGCGCCCTCGGGCCCGAACCGGGCGATGGTGGCGTCGAGTAGCTCGGCCGCGCAGTTCAGGCGGTCCGGATAGGCCAGTTCGGGCAGTTCGAAGAGGAGCTCCGGCCAGGTGTCCGGGGGTGGCAGATGATCGCGCGCGAAGGTGTCGGCGTGAGCGGAAGGCTTGAGGTCCAAGGCGGGTTCGCCCCCTTGCGACGGTCCCGGGTGGGGTGGAGCCGGCCGTGCGGTCTCCCCCGGCTGCCGCTGGGAGGGACCTCCGAAGCAGCGTATCGTGATGGTGACGGCAGTCAACAGGACGCGATAGAAGCGGGGATGTTCGGATGAACGGATTCGCGCTCGGGGCGGACCAGGAGGCCTGGTGCGGGCAGCTGCGCGCACAGGCGGCCGACCGGCTGAGGCCGCTGGCCGAGAAGGGGGAGCCGGGCCGGGTCAACCGGCCGCTGCTCGCCGCGCTGGGGGAACTGGGCCTGCTGGAGCGGGTGTTCTCCTCGGGCGCGCTGGAACTGTGCCTGCTGCGGGAGTCGCTCGCCTACGGCTGCACCGAGGCCGAGACGGCGCTCGCCCTCCAGGGGCTGGGGGCGTACCCGGTGCTGCGGTACGGCAGCGAGGCCCAGCGCGGGCGCTGGCTGCCGCGGGTGCGCGCCGGGCAGTCGGTGGCGGCCTTCGCGCTGAGCGAGCCGGGGGCGGGGTCGGACGCGGCGGCGCTGGAGCTGGCGGCGGTCCCCGATGCAGGGGCTGGGGCCGGGGTCGGGGCCGATGCCGGTGCCGGTGGCGGCTGGCGGCTCAGTGGTGAGAAGTGCTGGATCTCCAACGCCCCGGAGGCGGATTTCTACACCGTGTTCGCCCGGACGGGTGAAGGCCCGGGGGCCAAGGGGGTGTCGGCCTTCCTGGTCCCGGCCGACCGGCCTGGCCTCACCGGCGAGCCGCTCGACATGCTGTCCCCGCACCCCATCGGCTCGCTGGCCTTCGACGGAGTCCCGGTCGGCCGGGAGGACCTGCTCGGCGAGCCCGGGCAGGGTTTCCGCGTCGCGATGGACACGCTGAACCTGTTCCGGCCGAGCGTCGGGGCGTTCGCGGTGGGCATGGCGCGGGCCGCGCTCGACGCGACGCTCGCGTACACGGCGGACCGGGCCGCGTTCGGCGGCCGGCTGAGCGACCTCCAGGCGGTGGCGCACCGGGTGGCCGAGATGGCCACCCGCACCGAGGCGGCCCGGCTGCTGGTGTACGCGGCGGCCGGCGCCTACGACGGGGGCTCGCCGGACGTGCCGCGGCGCGCGGCGATGGCGAAGCTCCTGGCCACGGAGACGGCCCAGTACGTGGTGGACCACGCGGTCCAGCTGCACGGGGCGGTCGCCCTGCGCCGGGGGCACCTGCTGGAGCACCTGTACCGGGAGGTGCGGGCGCCGCGGATCTACGAGGGGGCGAGCGAGGTGCAGCGCACGATCATCGCGAAGGAGCTGTACCGGGGGGTGGCCGCGCGATGAGCCTCGAGCGGATCAACCCGGCGGAGCTGTCGCCGGCGAAGGGCTTCTCGCACGCGGTGGCCGCGACCGGCTCCCGGCTGGTGTTCCTGGCCGGGCAGACCGCCCTGGACACGGCGGGGAAGGTGGTGGGGGAGACCCTGCCGGAGCAGTTCGAGCAGGCCCTGTCCAATCTGCTGACGGCCCTCGCGCAGGCCGGGGGAGCCCCGGCGGACCTGGCCCGGGTCACCGTCTACGCGGTGGACGTGGAGGCGTACCGCGGCTGCGCCGGGGAACTCGGCCGGATCTGGCGGAGGTTGGCCGGCCGGGACTATCCGGCGATGGCCGTGGTCGGCGTGGTCCGCCTCTGGGACCACCAGGCCCTCGTCGAACTCGACGGCGTCGCCGTCCTGCCGTAGCCCGGGCCGGGTCCGGCCCGGCCCGTGTGCCGGGCCCCGGCGTCACAGCAGGTGGGCGGCCCCCTGTACGGCCGGCGCGCTGCCCGCGTAGCGGCCGGGGCTCGTGCCGAGGACGCGCTTGAAGTGCCGGTGGAAGTGCGACTGGTCGTAGAACCCGGCGGCGACGGCCACCTGCCGGGGTGACATGCCGCTGAGCAGCAGCTTGCGCGCCAGGTCGACCCGTCGGCTGGTCACGTACTGGTGCACCCCCATACCGAACTCGCGGCTGAACACCCGTACCAGGTGCGCCGGATGGACGTGCAGGGCGGCCGAGGCCTGCTGGAGGCTGATCCCCTCCACGAACTTGGCGTCGAGCAGCTCGCGCAGCCGGTGCGCGATCCCGGGCTCCCTGACCGCGGAGCGGTCCTGCACGCGCTGGCGCAGGTGGTCGCGGAGCCGCTCGGACATCAGCGCCAGCCGGCTCTCGACCTCCAGTTCGTCCCCGCGGCGCTCCAGGGCCACGTGGAGCTGGTGGATCCGCTGGCGCAGCAGGGGGTCCTGCAGGACGGGGCAGTCGACCGCCAGCCCGATGAGATCGTCTCCCAGCTGGGTCGAGTCGAGGTACATGACGCGCTTTTGAAAACCGCCCGGGGTGACCGAGCGTCCATTATGTGGGACGTGCGGGGGAAGCAGTGTGACTATCTGGTCCAAGGCGCCGTGCTCGTGGCGTCCCAGGTTGTATCGGACCATGCCGTCGTCGACGATCAGCAACGTCCAGGTCTCGTGTGTGTGCATGGGGTAGACGTGGTCGGTGATGCGGGCGTGGAATACCTCTTCGATTCCGACCAGCGGCGGATGCCAGGCCCGGAGCTCCGGTTGATCAACCATGCAAAGATCGTACAAGACTCCCCGGCACGGGTAAGAGTTGAATCGTGTCCATGGAAAACGTCACCGAACCCGTTCGTTTCGAGACAAAGATCGCGGTCGTCCTGAGGGACGATCTTCAGACGTGGCAGCGGCTGAACATGACCGCCTTCCTGGTCAGCGGCATTGGCCGAAAGGTGCCGGAGGTAATCGGAGAGCCCTATTCCGACGCCGACGACACCGAGTACCTGCCCATGTTCCGGCAGCCCGTGCTGGTCTTCGAGGCCGGCAAGGAGGCCCTCGTCACGGCCCACCAGCGTGCCGTGACCCGCGGGCTTCCCCTGTCGGTGTTCACCTCGGACCTCTTCACGACCAACAACGACCGGGACAACCGCGCTGCCGTGCGCGCGGTCCACCGGGACAACCTGGACCTCGTGGGCATGGCCGTCTACGGACCCCGCAATGCCGTGGACAAAATCATCAAGGGTGCCAAGATGCACCCCTGACGCACCCCGGGGGCGTATCGTGCACAACCAGACGACATCGCGAAGCGAATCCGTCAACGCGTATTTCTACCTGCTCGCGACCATGGCCTTCTTCGGCAGCGCATTCGCCAGTTCGAAGATGGTGGTCGGGAACATGCCGCATCAGGTGGCGGCGGTTCTCAGATTCGGGGGCGGCGCGCTGATCCTGGTTATCCTGCTCGTTTTCATGAGCCGGAAATCAAAGGGATCGAAAATCACATTCCGCCAGATGTGCAGGGCGGCGGCAGTGGGGCTCATCGGAGTCTTCGCGTACAACCTGTTCTTCTTCTGGGGGCTTTCTCTCGCCCCCTCCATCGATGGGAGCATCATTGTTCCGGTGCTGAGCCCCGTCATCACGACGGCCATTCTTCTCGCCCTCGGGCGGGAAAAGGCGTCGGCTCCCCGAATAGGGGGCCTCGCACTGGGTCTCGCGGGTGCGGTGGTGTTCTTCGTCGGGGCCGGCGGCGCCGGCGTCGACTCCCAGGGGTCGCGGTTGGCGGGAGACCTCGTCTTCCTCCTCGGAGCCTTGTCGTGGGCGGTCTACAGCATCGCCTCGAAGAAGGTCCTGGTGGGCATGGACCCGCTGCGGGCGACGACGTTCGGCACGCTCGCGGGCGCCCTGGCCCTGCTGGTTTTCGCCATCCCGTCCCTGCCCGAGGTCGACTGGACCGGACTGTCCGGCCAGACCTGGGCGAACGTCGTATACCTGGCCATCGGACCGACCGCCGTGGCCTACCTCTGCTACTACCGCGGGCTGCGCGTCGTCAGTGCCTCGACGGCGACAGTGATCATGTTTACCGTCCCGGTCTTCGGCGTGACCTGCGCCGTCATCTTCCTGGGGGAGTCCTTCTCCGGCCTCCAGGCCGTCGGCGCCGCCGTCATGCTGGCCGGCGCACTCCTGGCCGTCACCCAGGGCAGGTTCCGGCGACCGCAGCCGGCGCCGACCGGCCGCGTGGACTCCGAAGCGCCCGGCCAACCGGTCCGGACGACCGAGCCGACAGGCAACTGACACCTGCACCCAGGTGTTTTCAGGCCACCCAGCGGCAACGCATCACCATCGGGGGGATGGTGATGCATCCCGCGTCCCGCCCCAGGCTTCACCCCAGCCTGGGCGGGCATCCTGCTCCTCCCCCCGTCGCCGGCAACGACGCGGGCGACGGCAATCGCCCACTGTTCAGAATGCAAGATCGGGGTCTCAACTTCATGCACGACGTGGAGTTTCGGGTACTGGGTCCGCTGGAGCTCACGCTTAGCGGACGCTCGGTGTCCCTCAGGGGGATGAAACACCAGATCGTTCTCGCCTCATTGTTGCTCTCCGAGAACCGGCGCACCTCCATAGGCCGGCTCGTCGACGCGGTCTGGGGCCCTACACCGCCCAGCACCGCCGAGAAACAGATCCGCAATGCCGTGTCCGACCTGCGCACGGTCATCGCTCCCTCGGGAGCGGCCATCATCGCGGTCGCGGACGGCTACAGACTCGACATACTCCCGGCCAAGCTGGATCTCCACCAGTTCGACCAGCACGTGGCCCGCGCCCGCACTCATCTCGGCGAACAGCGCCCGGCGGACGCCATCGTCGAGTTTCGCGCGGCGTTGTCCCTGTGGAGCGGCCCGATGCTTTCGGGGATTCACAGCGACGCACTTCAGGCCCAGGTCGCGGGCGTGAATGAAGTACGGCTGTCGGTGGTGGAGGAATGCATCGACCTCGAACTCGCCCGCGACCGGCACACCAGCCTCATCAGCGAGCTCGCCGCGTGGGTGGCCGAGTACCCGCTGCGCGAGCGCATGGTCGCCCAGTACGTCCTCGCCCTGTACCGGTCGGGCTCCCGCGCCCGCGCCTTCGCCGTCTACGAACAGGCACGCCGCCGCCTCGTGGACCAGCTCGGCCTCAGCCCCGGCCCCGAGCTGATGGAGATCCACCAGCTGATGCTGCGCGAGGACTCCGACACCCCGCCGGACAGCGCCGCCCCGCACCGCGGCGCCCGGCTCGCGGCCGCGCAGCCGGCCTTACCGCAGGTCACCCTGCTGCCGGACGGTTTGCCGAGCACCGCGGAGCGGACGGATCAGGTCACCGCGGCGGGCCCGGGCCGGCCGCCGGCTCCGCCCGTACCCGACAGCCTGCCGCCGGACATCGTCCACTTCGTGGGTCGCGAGGCCGAAGCCGGGACGCTCCTGGGCGAGGCGGGCCAGCCCGGACCGCGGCGCGTTCTCACCGTCGACGGAATGGCCGGGGTCGGCAAGACCGCGCTGCTCCTGCACGTCGCCCACCGCATCGCGGGCGACTACCCCGACGGCCGGTACTTCCTGGACCTGCGCGCCCACGGCCCGCACCCCGACCCGCTCGACCACCGCGAGGCACTCCGCAGGCTCCTGGCCCTGTCCGGGATGCCCGAACGCGAACTCCCCGACACCGACGGGGAACTGGCCGCGGCCTGGCGGGCGCGCACCGAGGGCCGGCGCCTGCTCGTGGTCCTCGACAACGCCACCTGCGCCGAGCAGATACGTCCGCTGCTCCCCGCCGGGGACGCGGGCCTGACCCTGGTCTCCAGCAGGCGCCGCCTCACCATGACCACGTGGTCCGCGACCCGGGTCCTGTCCCTCGACGTACTCACCCCCGCCGAGAGCCACGAGCTGTTCTGCCGGGTCCTCGGCAAGCGCCACGCCCGGCCCGAACAGCACGAGGCCGCGCCCGTCCTCGAACTCTGCGGCCACCTGCCCCTGGCGATCTCCGCCGCGGCCGCACGGCTGCGCCGCCGGCCCTCGTGGCAGCTGTCGCATCTGGCCGCACGGCTGGCCGACCCCGTCTGCCGGCTCTCCGGCCTGCGGACCGAACAGGGCGGCGTCGCCGACCGCTTCGACGACTCGTACCGCCGGCTGAACGCGGGCCAGCAGCGGCTGATGCGACTCCTCGGCTCCGCCGCGGACCACCACACCGACGTGGCCGCGGCCTCCGTCCTCGCCGGACTTCCGGTGTACGTCGCCGAGCACATGCTCGAGGACCTGGTCGACGAGCACCTGCTGTCCCATCCCGAGCCCGGCCGGTACTGCATGCACCCCCTGGTGAAGACGTACTGCGCCCAGCTGCGCGACCCCGACGAGGACGCCGCGGAGCGGGCCGCCCCGGCGCCGCCGGCCTCCGGCACCGCACGACTCCTGGCCGCTTGACCAGCAGCTTCTCCCTCACCTTCTCCCTCCCCTGTACGACCACCTCCTTCGGAGTCGTCCCATGACCGGACACATACTCGTCGACTTCTTTCTCGCCTTTTCCCTGGCCCTCGGAGCGGCCCGGGTGCTCGGCGCGCTCGCCCAGCGGGTCGGCCAGCCGGCCGTCGTCGGCGAGATCTGCGCCGGGCTGCTCGCCAGTCCGATGGTCATCACCGCCGCAGGAGCGGAAACGATTCTGCCCGCGACGGTGAAACCCCTGCTCGGCGCCCTCGCCAACGTGGGCCTGGCCACGTTCATGTTCATCGTCGGCTACGAGATCGAGGGCGGATTCGGGCGCGGCCGCCGCAAGGCCACCCTCGGAGTGGCCGCCGGATCCGTCATCGTCCCCCTCATCGCCGGCGCGGCACTCGCCGTTCCGCTCGCCGACACGTACGCCCCGGGCAGCAAGGGCGCGTTCGTGCTCTTCGTCGGCGTGGCCATGTCCGTGACGGCCTTCCCGGTCCTCGCCCGGATCCTCTCCGACCGCGGTCTGGCCCGGCACCCCGTCGGCGCGCTCACCCTCGCCGCCGCCGCGGTCGGCGACCTCATCGCCTGGATCTGCCTCGCGGGTGTCGTCGCCTACGCCGGAACCTCCGGGCAGTGGCGCATGGCGCTGGTGCCCGTCTACCTGCTCGTCCTGGTCGCCGTCGTGAAACCTCTGCTGCGCGTGACGGCCCAGCGGGCCGCCGACCGCGGTATCCCCGCCGAACGGGTCGTGCCCGTACTCGTCGTCGGCCTGATGCTCTCCTGCGCCGCGACCGAGTGGATCGGCATCCACTTCATCTTCGGCGCCTTCGCCTTCGGCGCGGTCATGCCCCGCGGCGAACTGGGCGGGCTGCGGGGGCAGATCATGCGGCAGATGAGCCAGGTCGGGCACATCCTGCTCCCCCTCTACTTCGTGATCGCCGGGACCAAGGTGGACCTGTCCGCTTTCACCGTCTCCGCCGTCCTCGCCCTCCTCGCCGTGATCGGCGTGGCCATCGTGTCCAAGGCGGGCGGCACCTACGCCGGCGCCCGGCTGGCCGGACTTCCGCACGCCGCCGCCCTGCCGGCCGCGGTCCTGATGAACACCCGCGGCCTGACCGAGATCGTCATCGTGGCCGTGGCCCTCGACATGGGCCTGATCAACCAGGGCTTCTATTCGATGATGGTCGTCATGGCCGTCGTCACGACCGCCATGACCGGGCCGCTGCTCAAGCTGTTCGGTGTGCGCGGACCGGAAACGGACCGCGCGGAGATTCCCGCCGAATTCCCGGTGTCCGGCACCGAACCGCTCGCGGAATCCTCCCGCAAGAGCGCCTGATGCCGTCCCGAGGACCGGCCGGGGATGGGATGAGGACACCCCCTCCTACATTTTGACTCAATAACCGGTCGAGGCCCTTTCCGCCCGCTGCCGGCCGCACCTTACCGACGTCAAAGGGAGGCATGGAATGACCGAGGCACCCCCGTCGCCCCTCACCGCTCCGGGAATCAGGACTCCTGCCGGTCCTCACCGCACCGACCAGCCCTGGTGGAACGCGCAACGCGGCTCCGCCATGCCGTTCCAGCGCTACAACCGGACCGCACCCCGGCTTCCGCAGGAGCTCACCGACCGGACATGGCCGTCGAACACGCTGGTCAAGGCCCCGCTGTGGGCTTCGGTCGACCTGCGGGACGGAAACCAGGCGCTGAGCAGTCCGATGGACATCGAGCGCAAGACCCGGATGTTCGACCTGCTCGTCCGCATGGGCTTCAAGGACATCGAGGTCGGCTACCCGTCCGCCAGCGAGGCAGACTTCTCCTTTCTCCGTACGCTGATAAAGCAGGACCGGATCCCCGACGACGTCACGATCTCGGTCTTCACCCCGGCCCGGCCCGAGCTGATCGACCGGACCTTCGAGGCCATCGAGGGCGCCGACCGGGCCATGGTCCACCTGTGCAATGCGACCGCCTGCCTGTGGCGGGAAGTCGTATTCGGGATGACCGCCGACGAGGTCCAGCAGATGGCGCTCCGTTCGGCCGAGCGGATAGCCCGCCACGCGGACGCCGCCAAGGGAACGCGACTGCGCTTCGAATACTCCCCGGAAACGTTCAACGTCACCGAGCCGGAGTTCGTGCTCGACGTGTCGAATTCCATCATCTCCCTCTGGGACGCGAGCCCCGACCGGCCCGTCACCCTCAACCTGCCGACCACCGTGGAGACCGACTCCCCGCACGTGTTCGCCGACCAGGTCGAGTGGATGCACCGCAACCTCGAACGGCGCGACTCCGTCGTCCTGTCCGTGCACCCGCACAACGACCGCGGCACCGCCGTGGCCTCGGCGGAGCTCGCGGTCCTGGCCGGCGCCGACCGCATCGAGGGCACCCTCTTCGGCAACGGCGAGCGCACCGGCAACGTCTGCCTGGCCACCCTCGGCCTGAACCTCTTCAGCCAGGGCGTCGACCCCCAGCTCGACTTCTCCGACATCGACCAGATCCGCTCCACGGTCGAGTTCGCCAACCAGATGCCCATCGGCGCCCGCCACCCCTACGTCGGCGACCTCGTCTACACCGCCTTCTCGGGAACCCACCAGGACGCCATCGCCAAGGGCCTCGCCGACATCGAACGGCAGGCCGCGGAAGCCGGGACCACCACCGAGCAGATCCCGTGGGACGTCCCGTACCTGCCGATCGACCCCAAGGACGTCGGCCGCACCTACGAGTCCGTCGTCCGCGTCAACAGCCAGTCCGGAAAGGGCGGCGTCGCCCACGTACTCAAGAGCGTCTACGGCCTCGACCTGCCGCGCGGGATGCGCGTCGAGCTGGCGAAGGAGGTGCAGGCGGTCGCCGACGGCGACGGCATCGAGCTCACCTCCCGGCAACTGCACGCGGTCTTCTCCCGCATGTACCTCGACGCGGACACCCCGGCCCTCGTGCTCAAGGAGTTCGAGGCGACCAGGGAGGCCGGGGCCACCGTCGTCGACGCCCTCGTCGTGGACGGCGCGGGCCTGGAGACCCGGCTCACCGGCACGGGCCCGGACGTCGCCACCGCCTACACGGCCGCCCTCGCCGCACACGGCATCGACTCCGCCCTGACCGAGATCACGGCCCACCCCGTCAGCGACAGCCTCGGTACCCGCTACGCCGCCTACGCGCAGCTCGGCCTCGCCGGCGCCACCTGGTACGGAGCCGCTCTGGCCGGAGACGAGGACTCGGCCCGGCTGGCCGCCGTCACCTCGGCCGTGAACCGGGCCCGTGCCTGAGCCGGGCCGTCCCGGCCGCGGACCCGGCCGCGGACCCGCCCTCCCCGCCCACCCCTCCACCCCCGCGAGCCGAGAGATGGACTTCACCTTCAACGAGAGCGACAAGGACCCGGGCCGCGACTGCTTCGTCTACACCGCCCACAGCGAACTCGACCTCCTCGCGATCGACACGCTGCGGGAGCAGGCCGGAACGGACCTGTTCGGCATCGCGCCCGCCACGGCCGCGGCACCGGACCCCTACCGCTTCCACACCACCCACATGCTGGTCCTCGTCGAGGGCGAGCTGGTGGCGGGCGCCGAGCTCGTCGCCTACTCACCGCTCGGACTGCCGCTCTCCGAATGGCCGGCCCTCGACGGCGTCCTGCGCCGCAGCCGCCGCCTCGTCCAGGTCCGACGGCCCTTCGTCCGGCCGGGATACGCGGACCGGGCCCTGCCCGAACTGCCCTTTGGTGCGGTCGGCGGCCTCCTCAAGGGCTGTCTGCAGTGGGCCGTGTCGCACGACGTCGGCGAAGTCGTGGCCGAAGTGGCCGCGGGCCGGGCCGCGTCCCGCCTGGCCGAGCTGGGATTCGTACCCGTCGCCGGCGCCCGTACGGCAGGACCGGTACGGACCCGCTGGATCGGCGTGAGCGAGCTCGTGGCGCGCGGATTCCACCCGGGGAACCCGTTCTACAGCTATCTGCTCGCCAGCGACGAGAGCCTCCTGCTCGGCGCACCCGTCTCCGCCCTCGCCTGAGCGTCCTCCCACCCCGTACCTCGAAGGGAACCCCTTCCATGTCCCTCAAGGGCCGGCAGCTGCCCCTGCCGGATGACCTCCTCGTCCACCACGTCTTCGAGGCCCACGTCCGCCGCGCCCCCGACCAGACCGCACTGACCTGCGGTGACGAGCGCGTCACGTACGCCGAACTGAACGAGCGGGCCAACCGGTTCGCCCACCACCTCCTCGGCCTCGGAGCCGGCCGGGGCTCGGTCATCGGCGTCTGCCTCGACCGGACCCCCGACCTGCTCACCGCCATCCTCGGCATCCTCAAGGCGGGCGCCGCCTATGTGCCGCTGGACCCGACCTACCCGGCGCAGCGCCTGCGCCTGATGGTCTCCCAGCTCGACGTCCTCAAGTTCAACGTGGCCTCCGCCGAGACCCGCGAGCTCATAGCCGATGCCCCCGGGGAACTGCTCGCCATCGATGAACTGGGCACGGAGCTCGCCCTCCAGCCGGCCACCGACCCGGTGGTGGACCTCGCCTCCGACGACCTGTGCTACGTGGTGTTCACCTCCGGGTCGACCGGTACGCCCAAGGCCACCGCGGTCCGCCACGACGGCTGGTACAACCTGCTCGAATGGCTCCGCGTCGAATACGGACTGGGCCCGCACTCCAGCGGCCTGACCGTCAGCTCCTTCGGCTTCGACATCAGCCAGCGCGGCCTGATGGCACCGCTGTTCTGCGGCGCGGCCCTGCACCTGCTGCCCAGCCGGGTCTTCGACACCGGCATGGCCCACCGGCTCATCGCCGCCCACGGCGTGCGCCAGCTGCACTGCGCGCCCAGCACCCTGTACGTGCTCATCGACTACGAGCGCGCGCTCGGCGGGGACGCGCTCACCAGGGTCGGCCACGTCTTCATCGGGGGCGAGCCGCTCAACGTGGCCCGCATCGAGGAGTGGGCCACCCGGCCCGGCAACACCTGTGTGCTCCTGCACCAGTACGGCGTGGCCGAGTGCACCGACGTCGCCACCTCCCACGTCCTGGCCGACTACCCGCGCTACAAGGGCGCGGCGACCCCGGTCGGCGAGCCCGTGTACAACACGGAGATCCACCTGCTGGACGAGGACCTCGCCGGGGTACCGGACGGCGAGACCGGCGAGATCTGCATCTCCGGCCGCAGCGTCAGCGCCGGATACCTCAACGCCTCGCCCGCCGACTCCGCCCGCTTCACCTCGATCGAGACCCCCGGCGGCCCCTTGAGGATCTACCGGACCGGCGACCGCGGCTACCTCACGCCGGACGCGGAGCTGGTGGTCGTCGGCCGGTCCGACGCCCAGGTCAAGATCCGCGGCATGCGCATGGACCTCGGCGACGTGGAGCACGGCGTCCGCGGCCACGGACTCGTCCAGGACGCGGTCGTCCTGGCCCTGCCCGACGGCAGCGGCGAACTGGGCCTCGTCGGCTTCGTCCTGCCCGTCGAAGGCGCCGTGCTCGAGCCCCGGACCCTGTCCCAGGACCTGCTGCGGACCCTGCCGCGCAACATGGTCCCGCAGGCGTTCACGGTCCTCGACGCCTTCCCCCTGAACCCCAACGGCAAGACCGACCGCCGGGCCCTCGCGGCCCTCGCGCGTCCCTGACCAGCACTCCCGTCCTTCCGCACACCACACACGCAGAGCAGAGGAACGACATCACCATGACCACCGAGATCGACCAGCCGCGCCCCACCCCCGCCGCGCAGATCGCGAACAACGCGGTCGTCCCGGACGACATCAAGGCCGACATCAAGCAGTTCGGCATCGACGGCTTCACCGGCCCGATCAAGCTGTACGAGCCCGAGGAGGCCGCGGCCCTGATCCGCGAGATCCGGATCAACAACCAGGACTCCTCGAAGGCGCTCTACCAGAACAGCGTCAACTACGACCGGCACTTCGACATCCCGGAGCTCAGCCGGCACGTCACCCACCCGACGATCATCAAGTACCTCACGGCGATCCTGGGCCCCGACGTCCTGAACTGGCGCACCGAGTGGTTCCCCAAGTTCCCGGGGGCCAAGGCGACCGAGTGGCACCAGGTCCGCGACTACAGCTACGCCAACGGCAAGCCGCAGCTCCTGCCGACCGAGTCGGAGTGGAACGCCTTCATCGACATCACCGTCTGGACGACCTTCACCCCGGCCACCCGGGACCGCGCGTGCATGAAGTTCGTCAAGGGCTCGCAGCGCGAGTGGATCTTCGACGAGCACACGGCGACCGACGCCGGCCGCAGCGCCGACTACGACGTGGCCCACGCCAACACCGGCTTCTTCGGCTACGACTTCGCCGACTTCAAGATCGACCCGAAGTGGGAGCCCCGCTCCGAGGACGTCGTCGAACTGGAGATGCAGCCCGGCGAAGCCGTCATCTTCACGGCCTCCTGCGTCCACGGCTCCACGCCGAACCTGACCGAGCGGGAGACCCGCTTCGCGATCGCCAGCCGCTACGTGCCCACCCACGTCCGCGTCTACCCCGGCCAGGACTCCTTCAGCGCCCACGGCGCCACCTTCGACCTCGCCGACTACGGCAGCGTCCTCGTGGCCGGCGAGAACCGCTACGACCACAACCGCATCCGCACCGAGAACAACCACGGGACGCCGTTCGGCTGGACCCAGAGCTGACCACGCCCTTCCCGACGAACGAGTCCCGAAAGGACCCCGCCATGATCGCCGAGCAGATCCACGCCATCTGGAGCCGCGCGCTCAAGCTGGACGAATTCTCCGACACCGACGACTTCTTCGACCTGGGCGGCCACTCGCTGATCATGACCCAGATCCAGGTCGCGATCCTCACCGAGCTCGGCATCGAGATCCCGATGGACCAGCTGTTCCGCAAGTCCACGGTCCAGCAGATCTCCGAGCACATCGAGGCGGCCCGCTCGGCCGCCTGACCGCCGGCCGCCGCAGTCCATTCCCGCACCACGCACCCGTCCGCCGGGGGCCGGCCCCCAGGGCACGGTCCCCGGCAGTCGTGCATCCCATCCACCACAAGGAAGAGCACCCAGTGCAGCTATCGAGTCGGGGCCGGCAAATGTACCGGCTGTCGGGCATCCGCAGCATCATGGAGGACATCGCTGCGGCCGGTCAGGACGCGGACGACGGCGCCTGGCTGAACCTCAGCCCCGGCAACCCCTCCCACATCCCCGAAGTCGTCGCGGCCTGGCAGGACATGGCCCGCGAGGCCGTCGAGGAACGGTTCGTGGAGGCCAGCACCAGCTACGGCCCCTCCCGGGGAACCACCGGCCTGGTCGACGCCGTCGTCGACTACTTCAACCTCACCTACGGGTGGTCCATCGGCCCGGAGAACGTCGTCGTCGGCCCCGGCAGCCAGATGCTGTCCTTCGTCGCGACCACCCTCTTCACCGGACCGTCCGCGGACGGCCCCGCCCGCCCCCTGGTCCTGCCGAGGCTGCCCGACTACACCGGCTACCAGGGACTCGGTCTCGACCCCGGCGGGATCGTCGGCATCGAGCCGCTGATCGTCGAGGAGGGCAGACACGCCTTCCGGTACGCCGTCAACCTCGACGCCCTCGCCCGGCAGCGCGACATCGGCCTCATGCTGCTGTCCAACCCGGCCAACCCCACCGGCAGCAGCATCGAGACGGCCGAGCTCAAGTTCCTGATCTCCATCGCCGAACAGCACGACGCGCCGCTGGTCATCGACCACGCGTACGGCGAACCCTTCCCCGGCGTGGTGCAGACCCGCGTCGCGCCCGTACTCCACCCCCACGTGATCAACCTCTTCACGCTGTCCAAAGCCGGGCTCCCCGGCGAGCGCATCGCGTTCGCCATCGGCCCCGCCGAGCTCATCGACCCGATGGTGTCCTTCATCGCCAACTCGGCACTGCACACCCCGCAGCTCTTCCAGACCGTAGCCGAGGGCATGCTCGCCACCCGCCGCATCGACGTGCTGACCACCCAGCACATCAAGCCGTACTACAAGGCCAAGCGGACCATGGCGGAGACCCTGCTCGCGGAGGCCCTCCCCGACGAACTCAACTGGCGCCTGCACTCCAGCGACGGGGGCATGTTCTGCTGGCTGTCCTTCGACCACGACTGGTTCGACGACCTCGAGGTGTACGAACTGCTCAAGCGCAAGAAGATGTTCGTGGTCCCCGGCCGCCACTTCTTCGTGCAGCCCCTCGACACGCCGTTCCTGCGCACCCACGGCCGCAGCTGCATCCGCCTCAGCCTCAGCCCCGACGAGTGGGACATCGCCGAGGGGATCAACCGGCTCGGCGAGACGCTCCTGGAACTGCGCGACGCGCGGAGCGGGCGGTGAGCGGCTCCGGCCGCTGGCTGCGCCGGCACCCCGTCGAGGGCCCGGTGCGCAGCCGGCTCGTCTGTCTGCCCCACGCCGGCGGCACCGCGGGCTCCTTCGCCTCGTGGGCCGCACTGCTCCCCGGCGGCACCGAGCTGATCGCCGTCCAGTACCCGGGCCGGCAGGACCGGATCGCCGAGCAGCCCATCGAGGAGATGGGGCAGATGGCCGACCGGCTCGCCGACGCCCTGCGCCCGCTCCTGGACGTCCCGGTCCACCTCTTCGGCCACAGCATGGGCACCGGACTGTCCTACGAGGTCGCCCGCCGCCTGGAGGACACGGACGGCTTCGTCATGAGCCACGTGTTCGTCTCCGCGAGGCCGGCCCCGCACCGCATCGACGGCGAGCACCGCCACCGCCTCGACGACGCGGAACTGGTCGCCGCGATGCGGAGCCTGGGCGGACCCGACGCCGCGGTCTACGACCACGCCGGCCTGCTGCCGATCATCCTCCCGCCGCTGCGCGCGGACCTCGCCCTCCTGGACCGCTACCGGCCGGACACCCTCACTCCGCTGAGCGCGCCGATCACGGTGCTCGGCGGCGCGGACGACCACACCTGCTCGGTCGGGGAACTCCGGTCCTGGTCCGAGGCCACCACGGCTGTCACCCGGGTGGAAGTGTTCCCGGGCGGACACCACTATCTCCGGGAATGCGAGGCGGACATCGTCCGGCTCGTCTCCGCCGAGCTGACGGCCGTGCATTCCCTCCGGTAAAACCGGTGGAAGACGTGCCGCGGGGCCCGCCCCTTCAAAGGGGCGGGCCCCGCAGGTTTTCCGGACGAAAATCAGACGACGCGGTGCCCGGTGGTGGCGTCGACGTAATCGGGGACCTCTTCGTGGGTGTCCCCGACGGTGAGCGTCCCGGTGGGCTCGACCATGAGGATGTGCGCCTCGTCGTCGGCCACCGGCTTGTGCTCGGTGCCCCGCGGTACCACGTACGTGTCGCCCTGCTCGAGGGTGACGGACCGCTCGGCGTCCGCCTCGCGCAGGTGGATGACCAGCCGGCCGGAGATCACGATGAACAATTCGTCCGTGTCGTGGTGTGCGTGCCAGATGTATTCGCCATGGAATTTCGCGACCCGTACGTCATAGTCGTTGAATTGGGCGACGATACGCGGACTCCACAGGTCGCTGAACGAATCGAGCGTTGCCTTGATGTTCACTGGTCTACTCGTCACGATTTCATCCTGCCCGAATTGAAGGCCCCGATCAAGGGGGCCGGTGGAAGGTGCTTTCCATTCCCTGTCCGGCCGGAAGGGAAAACGCGCGCCGCCCGTTTCCCCTGCGCGGGGAATCGGGCGGCAGCGGCGCCGGTACCGGGGCGTCAGACGGCTGCGCGCGCGGCGAGGGCGTCGCCGATGGCGTCGGTGGAGCGGAAGGTTCCGTCGCGTTCGGCGAGGTCGGCGGTGACGGCGTCCTCGATGCGGGCGGCCTCGGCCTCGTGGCCGAGGTGGCGCAGGAGGAGGGCGACGGAGAGGATCGTGGCGGTCGGGTCGGCCTTGCCGGTTCCTGCGATGTCCGGGGCCGAGCCGTGGACGGGCTCGAACATGGACGGGTAGGCGCCGGTCGGGTTGATGTTCCCGGAGGCGGCCAGGCCGATTCCGCCGGTCACGGCGGCGGCCAGGTCGGTGAGGATGTCACCGAAGAGGTTGTCGGTGACGATGACGTCGAAGCGCTCGGGCTGGGTGACGAAGAAGATCGTCGCGGCGTCGACGTGCAGGTAGTCGGTGGTGACCTCGGGGTATTCGCGGCCGACCTTGTCGAAGGTGTTCTTCCACAGGTGGCCGGCGTAGACGAGGACGTTGTTCTTGTGGACCAGCGTCAGCTTCTTGCGGGGGCGGGCGTTGGCGCGCTCGTACGCGTCGCGGACGACGCGTTCCACACCGTAGGCGGTGTTGACGCTGACCTCGGTGGCGACCTCGGCGGGGGTGCCGGTGCGCAGGCTGCCGCCGTTGCCGGTGTAGGGGCCCTCGGTGCCCTCGCGGACCACCACGAAGTCGATGTCGGGGCGGCCGGCCAGCGGGGTGGCGGTGTTCGGGAACAGCTTCGAGGGGCGCAGGTTGATGAAGTGGTCGAACGCGAAGCGGAGCCTCAGGAGCAGGCCGCGTTCCAGTACGCCGGACGGGACCGAGGGGTCGCCGATGGCGCCCAGCAGGATCGCGTCGTGGTGCTTGAGGGCCTCGAGTTCGGCGTCCGGGAGGGTTTCACCGGTGCGGTGCCAGCGCTGGGCCCCGAGGTCGTATTCCTTGGTCTCCAGCTTCACATCCTGGGGCAGGACCGCGGTAAGGACCTTCAGGCCCTGAGCCACGACTTCCTGGCCGATGCCATCACCGGGGATCACCGCGAGGTTCAGCACGTGGGGTTCCCGCCGCCCGGTGCTCGGTTTGAAGACCGGGCGGTTGCTTTCGTAGGTGGCGATGTCGGTTTCGTTCTGAAGGGTGAGGGAGATGTCGTCGAGGCCTTCGAGGAGGCGCCAGCGGGCGTTGTCGTCGAGTTCGAAGTCGGCGGTGATGCCTTGGGCTCGTACCTGGCGGTCGACGAGGTCGACGGTGATCTCGGCGGTGGGGTCGGTTTCGGTGAGCTGCCACAGCCGTTCGACGGTGTCCTGGGGCAGGACGACGGTCAGGAGGCCGTTCTTGAGGGAGTTCCCGCGGAAGATGTCGGCGAAGCGGGAGGAGATGACGGTTTTGAAGCCGTAGTTCTGCAGGGCCCAGACGGCGTGTTCGCGTGAGGAGCCGGTACCGAAGTCGGGTCCGGCGACCAGGACGGTCGCGCCGGCGCGTTCGGGGCGGTAGGTGACGAACTCGGGGTCCTTGCGCCAGGCCTCGAAGAGACCGTCCTCGAACCCGTCACGGGTGATCTTCTTCAGCCAGTGGGCGGGGATGATCTGGTCGGTGTCGACGTTGGAGCGGCGCAGCGGGACGGCCCGGCCGGTGTGGGTGGTGAAGGCTTCCATGGTTCAGACTCCGGCGGTGGCGTCGGCGGCGGACAGGTCGGCGGGGGAGGCCAGGTGGCCCAGTACCGCGGTCGCGGCGGCGACCTGCGGGGAGACCAGGTGGGTGCGTCCGCCCTTGCCCTGACGGCCTTCGAAGTTGCGGTTGGAGGTGGACGCGGATCGCTCGCCGGGGGCGAGTTGGTCGGGGTTCATGCCCAGGCACATCGAGCAGCCCGCGTGCCGCCATTCGGCCCCGGCGTCCTTGAAGACGCGGTCCAGGCCTTCCTCGACGGCCTGGAGCGCGACCCGGACCGAGCCGGGCACGACCAGCATCCGTACCCCGTCGGCGACTTTGCGGCCCTCGATGATCGAGGCGACGGCGCGGAGGTCCTCGATACGGCCGTTGGTGCACGAACCTACGAAGACGGTGTCGACGGTGATGTCACGCAGCGGCTGTCCCGCGGTCAACCCCATGTACTCCAGGGCCTTTTCCGCGGCATGCCGCTCCGAAGCGTCCTCGTACGAAGCGGGATCGGGGACGTTCGCCGACAGCGGCGCGCCCTGGCCGGGGTTGGTGCCCCAGGTCACGAACGGCGACAGCGCGGCGCCGTCGATGACGACCTCCGCGTCGAAGACCGCGTCCTCATCGGTGCGCAGCGTCCGCCAGTAGGCGACGGCACTGTCCCAGTCCTGGCCCGCCGGGGCGTGGTCACGGCCCTGGAGGTAGTCGAAGGTGGTCTGGTCCGGGGCGATCATGCCCGCCCGCGCGCCCGCCTCGATCGACATGTTGCAGATCGTCATCCGCGCTTCCATCGACAGGTTCTCGATGGCCTCGCCCCGGTACTCCAGCACATAGCCCTGGCCGCCGCCGGTACCGATCCTCGCGATGATCGCCAGGATCAGGTCCTTCGCGGTGACGCCCTCGGCCAGCGCGCCGGTGACGGTGATCGCCATGGTCTTGGGGCGGGCCAGCGGCAGCGTCTGCGTCGCCAGCACATGCTCGACCTGACTGGTCCCGATACCGAAGGCCAGCGCACCGAACGCACCATGCGTCGAGGTGTGCGAGTCACCGCACACCACCGTCGTGCCCGGCTGCGTCAGACCCAGCTGCGGACCGACCACATGGACGACACCCTGTTCCACGTCACCCAGCGAATGCAGCCGCACACCGAACTCGCCGCAGTTGCGGCGCAGCGTCTCCAGCTGGGCCCGCGAGACCGGGTCGGCGATCGGCTTGTCGATGTCCAGGGTGGGGGTGTTGTGATCCTCGGTCGCGATGGTGAGGTCGAGGCGCCGGACCGTGCGGCCGGCCTGACGCAGACCCTCGAAGGCCTGCGGGCTGGTCACCTCGTGCAGCAGGTGCAGATCGATGAAGAGGAGATCGGGCTCGCCCTCCGCGCGCCGGACGACATGATCGTCCCAGACCTTCTCCGCGAGTGTCCTACCCATCGCATTCCCTCCGGCCGACGAAGATCCGTTTCATACCGGCCGACGCTAGAAGGCGCTCTCCCCGCCCCGTCCTTGATCGGTCCTCACGACGGGACGCGCGACGGAGGACGAGCGGGTACGGGGAAGCCCCACGGGCCGGGCCCGCCCCACGGACGGCCCGGCCAGGTCCGAAGGACAGGGCCTACGCCAGCAGCCGGCCCATCCACTCCTCGATCCCCGCGACCGTGCGCGGCAGCGCCCCCGACATCAGGCGCGCCCCGTCCGCCGTGATGACCAGGTCGTCCTCGATGCGCACCCCGATGCCGCGCAGTTCGGACGGCAGGGTTTCGTCGTCCGGCTGGAGGTACAGGCCCGGTTCCACCGTGAGGACCTGGCCCTCCTCCAGGACCCCGTCCAGGTACGTTTCCGCCCGCGCCTTCGCGCAGTCGTGGACGTCCAGGCCCAGCATGTGCCCGCTGCTGCACAGCGTGTACCGCCGGTGCAGGTCGCCCCGCGCGTCCTTCAGGACGCCCCACTCCGCCAGGCCCTCCGCGATCACCCGCATCCCGGCCCGGTGGAAGTCCCCGAAACTCGCCCCGGGACGCAGCGCGGCCATGCCCGCCTCCTGCGCGGCCAGGACCAGTTCGTACACCTGCCGCTGGACGGAGGTGAAACGGCCCGACAGCGGCAGGGTGCGGGTGATGTCCGCCGTGTACAGGGTGTCCGTCTCCACGCCCGCGTCCAGGAGCAGCAGTTCGTTCCCCTCGAGCCGGCCGTCGTTGCGGATCCAGTGCAGCGTGCACGCGTGTGCGCCCGCCGCCGCGATCGTCTCGTACCCGGTGCCGTTGCCCTCCGCCCGGGCGCGCAGGTCGAACACCCCCTCGATCCACCGCTCCCCGCGCGGGTGGGCCAGGGCCCGCGGCAGCGCCCGTACGACGTCCTCGAAGCCCGCCGTGGTGTGGTCGACCGCCAGCTGGAGCTGCTCGACCTCCCACGCGTCCTTGACCAGCCGCAACTCCGCGAGCGCGGCGGCCAGTTCGGGATCGGTGGACGCGTCGCGGCCGGCCGGGCCGCCCAGCAGGTCCAGGTGTGCGCAGCGGATGCCGGTGAGGCGTTCCGCCTCCGCCAGGTCGGGTCGGCGGCCCACCCAGAACTCCCCGTACCGGCGGTCGCGGAAGAACTCCTCGTTCCCGTCCGCCCGCGGCGAGCGCGGCCGCAGGTACAGCACCGCCTTGTGCGCGTGCGGCCCGGAGGGTTCCAGCACCAGGACGTGGCCCGCCTGGTCCTCGCCCGTCAGGCCCGTCAGCCAGGCGTACGCGCTGTGCGGGCGGAAGCGGTAGTCGCAGTCGTTGGAGCGGACCCTCAGCCCGCCGGCCGGGATGAGCAGCCGTTCGCCCGGGAAGCGGGCCGAGAGCCGCGCCCGGCGGGCGGGGGTGACGGCGTGGCCGGGGACGCGGTCGGTCCCAGGCAGCGGGGAGGCGGACCATCCGTCCGCCATGAAACGGGACAACTCCGGGGATACCGGCAGGTCGTGGCTGCCCGTGTGGAGGCGGGGCGGAGTGTCGGTCACGGGGGGCTCCCTCAAGAAGGTGCGAACTGGTGGTCGCACAGGTCTTGTCAGTGCAATTTCACATTACTATGTTACAGCTCACACCGCGGCACGTTAATCCCCGTCAAACGCCGTGTGACGCAGGGCCGTTCACCGCACCACCCCCCACCTCAGCCTCTCCCACCAGGAGTTCTCGGTGTCCATGCACAGAGCTGTGCGCTCGTCCCTCCTCGCCTCCGCCGTCGCCGTGACCCTCCTCGCCTCCGCCGGGCAGGCCACCACGCAGGCCGCGGAGGCCGTGACCACGGCCGGGGCCCCGGCCACCTTCGCCGGCGCCCAGGCCTCCGCGGCCGCCCCGGCACCCGCGGCGAACCCCTTCGACGAGGTCGACCACCTCGCCAACGCGACCGAGGCGACCCCCGCCCCCGCCCCGGCCCCCGGCGGGCAGGCCATCACCGGCCAGGTCCCCGGCGCCGCCACGGCCGCCACCGCGCCCGCCGAGCGCACCGAGAAGAGCCGCAAGGCGGCCGCCCAGGCGGCCCCCACCGCCCGCGGAGTCGCGGCGGGCGTCCCCTGCACCCTCGACGGGATCACCGGCCTCACCCCGGAGCAGTTCGCCGACTTCCTCGCCGACCAGGCCGTCCTCGCCGACGGCTGTCTGCGCGGCCTGATCTGGACCTGGGACGCCCGGCTGGCCCCGGTGATGTCCGATGCGCACGTCCAGGCCGTCTCACGCCGGATATCCGCCCTGGCCGCCGCCCACGACGGCCGCAACTCCTCCCACCTGGAGGAGATGTTCACCTACCTGCACGCGGTCGCCTACCACGACTACTCGCGCACCGAGATCGACGTCACCGACGCGCCCACCGTGGGCGCCATGCGCCAGGCCATCGCCGACTTCGGCAGCGCCGCCCGCACCTTCGACGTGACCGCCTCCAACGCCCGCACCCTGCGCGAGGCCCTGTACGCGGCCAGCGCGCCCGGCCTGCGCCAGCACCAGCTCGGCCTCATCACCAAGGTCCTGGCCACCATGGACCCGGCCCACCCGGCCACCCACCTCGACGCCGGCTGGGCGGGCGCCGCCCTCGCCGCCCTCTCCGTCAACTACCTCGGCGTCTACCCGGGCAACCAGGACACCGCCTTCCACGCCGCCGTGGCGGGCGACGCCTCCTACCGCGCCGCCTTCAAGGCCTTCGCGGGCTACACCCACCTCAAGGGCACCGGCAACGCCTGGGTGGCGCGCGACGCCCTCAGCGAGTACGCCCGCTTCGGCCAGGTCGAGGGTCTGCGGGGGCAGGTCGTGGCCGACCTCGGCGCGATGCTCGAGCCGGTGAAGACCGGGCTCGGCACCGAGCCGTGGGCCAAGGTCGTGTCCTGGCTCAACTTCTACGAGGCGTGCAAGCCGTACGGGGTGTGCAAGGAGGACATCGAGAAGCAGATCTTCCCGAACACCTTCGTCTACGACAACGGCGCCATCAAGGTCCGCACCGGCCTCGACCGGGCCACCGTCGACCAGCTCTACTACGCGAGCAAGCAGGTCAAGACCCAGTTCCACCGCGTCATCGGCACCGACCAGCCGCTGGCCGGCGACCCCAACACCACGCTGAACATCGTGCTGTACGGCTCCCGCGCCGACTACGAGAACTACCACCCGATCCTGACGGGCTACGACACCAACAACGGCGGCATCTACATCGAGAACGGCGCCACCTTCTACACCTACCAGCGCCGCGTCCCCCAGGACTCCTCCCTCACCCTCGAGGAGCTCTTCCGCCACGAGTACACCCACTACCTCAACGGCCGCTTCGCCGTCCCCGGCTTCTTCGGCGAAGGCCCCTGGTACGAAGGCGACCGTACGACCGCCATGGACGAGGGCACGGCCGAGTTCTTCGACGGAGCCACCCGCGACAACGGCATCGCCGTCCGCAAGTCCCTGGTCAAGAGCATCATCGGCGACACCGCGAACGGCGGCCCGCGGATGACCGTAGAGCAGCTGCTGAACGCCACCTACGAGGGCGACGGCTTCCGCTTCTACAGCTACGCGGGCACGTTCTTCGAGTTCCTGTGGACCGAGAAGCCCTCGCTGCTGCGCGAGATGTACACGCACCTGCGGGCCAACGACGTGGCGGCGTACGACGAGTGGCGCCACCGGCTGGGCGCCGACACCTACCTCCAGCGCGACTACGACCGCTTCCTGGACGCGCAGATCGCCAAGGTGGACCAGCTGTTCGTCCCGAACACCTCGTTCACCCCCAACGACCAGCTGCGCGACGCGGCGCTGGCCTCGGTGAAGTCCTCCTTCGCCACGGCCACGTACAACACCCCGGACTGCGTGGAGAACGGCGACTCCGGCAAGCGCCGCTTCACCTGCACCGGGCGGATCACCGCGAACCTGAAGAACTGGCGCAGCGACGACCAGAACTTCAAGGACATGTCGGAGACGGTCGACTACTTCATCCTCGACCGGGCCGGCGCGGTCTCCAACAACCTGGCCGACATGAACTGCTCCTTCGGCCCGGTGGAGATCTGGTCGAACAAGGTAGCGGGGACGTCGGGTTACAGCTGTGAGGGACCGCTCCGCAGCTGATCCGTACCGGGCCGGCCCCCTCGTGGGGCCGGTCTGGGCAGCGACTAAAGAATGTGACATATTACTGTCGTGCTCAAGAGACACTCCCTGGACGCCGTCATCATCGGCGCCGGCGTCGTCGGGGCGGCGTGCGCGTACTACGCGGCCCGCGCCGGACTCTCCGTGGCCGTGGTCGACCGCGGCCCGGTCGCGGGCGGTACGACGGGCGCCGGCGAAGGCAACCTGCTCGTCTCCGACAAGGAGGCGGGCCCGGAGCTCGACCTCGCCCTGCTGTCGGCCGGGCTCTGGCGCGAACTGGCGGCCGTCCTCCCGCGGGAGATCGAGTACGAGGCCAAGGGCGGGCTCGTCGTCGCCCCGGACCAGGCTTCGCTCGACGCCCTGCGGACCTTCGCCGAAGCCCAGCGCAAGGCCGGGGTCGACCCGGTCGAGGCGGACCCGGACGACCTGCGCGACCTGGAACCCCATCTGGCACGGGGCCCCGCGGGCGGCTTCCTCTACCCGCAGGACGCCCAGGTGCAGCCGGCCCAGGCCGCGGCCCGGCTGCTGGCCGCGTCGGGCGCCGAGGTCCACCTCGGCGAGGAGGTGACGGGCTTCGTCCGCTCCGGGGACACGGTCCGCGGGGTCCGCACCGCGCGCCGCGAACTCCTGGCCCCCGCCGTGGTGAACGCGGCGGGCACCTGGGCCGGAGCCGTCGCGGAACTCGCGGGCGTGCACCTGCCCGTCCTGCCGCGGCGCGGCTTCGTCCTGGTGACCGAGCCGCTGCCGAGGGTGGTGCGGCACAAGGTCTACGCCGCGGACTACATCGCGGACGTCGCGAGCGGCTCCGCGGCCCTGCAGTCCTCGGCCGTGGTCGAGGGCACCCCGGCGGGCCCGGTCCTGATCGGGGCCACCCGCGAACGCGTCGGCTTCGACCGCGGCCTGTCCACCGAGGCCCTGCGGCGGCTGGCCCTCCAGGCGGCGGCGCTCTTCCCCGTCCTGGCGGACGTACGGGTCCTGCGCACCTACCACGGCTTCCGCCCCTACCTGCCGGACCACCTCCCGGCGATCGGACCGGACCCGCGGCGGCCGGGCCTGCTGCACGCCTGCGGCCACGAGGGCGCGGGCATCGGCCTGGCCCCGGCGACGGCCCTCCTCATCACCGCAACCCTGACGGGCACCACCCCCGCCCTCCCCCTCACCCCGTACGCCCCAGCCCGCTTCCCATGACCGCCCCCAGACGCCACCCCGGGTGGAGTCGACCGGGGCGGGGGCGGGGTGGGGTGTCGTCCGGGACGTAACACGTGATGTGTTGGCGCGACGTCAGGCGCCGCGACCGCAGCCCCGCACAAGGCGCCACAAATCATGAGTCCCGGACGACCCCCCACCCCACCCCGCCCCCGCCCCCCGAAGCCCCGACCAGGGACACCGCCCCACCCACCCAGACGAGGATCCGATGCGACGCACCCCCCGCTCACTGGTCGGCGGCACCCCTTCGGCCACCTACTCCATCGGCTTCGACGGCCGTGACCTCCCCGCGCAGGCGGGCCAGTCCATCGCCGCCGTGCTGTGGTCCGCCGGCATCCTCGCCTGGCGCACCACCCGCGACGGCGGCGCCCCCCGCGGAGCGTTCTGCGGGATCGGCAGCTGCTACGACTGCCTCGTCACGGTCAACGGCCGCCCGAACCAACGCGCCTGCCTGGTCCCCGCCCGCGAGGGCGACACCGTCACCACCCAGGAAGGGACCGGCCATGCCGACCTCGCCATCTGACCGCGCCGATCCCGAGCGCACCGGCCCCGCCCCCGCAGACCTCGCCATCGTCGGCGCCGGCCCCGCCGGCCTGGCCGCGGCCGTCACCGCCGCCGGGCTCGGGCTGCGGGTCGTCGTGCTCGACACGGGGGAGCGGCCCGGCGGGCAGTTCTACCGGCACCCGGCACCCGGCCTCGGAGCCGCCCGGCCCGAGGCCCTGCACCACGCCTGGCCCGAGTTCGCCACCCGCGAAGCCGCCCTGCGCGCCCTCGAGTCGGCCGGCCGGATCACGTACCTCCCGCTCCACCACGTGTGGACGGTGGTCCCCGGCGGGCAGACCCCCTGGACCCTGCACGCCATCGGCGGAGCCGACCGCGCCGCCGCCGACCGCGCCGCCGCCGACCGCGCCGCCGCCGACCGCGCCGTCACCGTCCACGCCGGGGCCGTGCTCCTCGCCACCGGTGCGTACGAGCGCCAACTGCCCTTCCCCGGCTGGACCCTGCCCGGGGTCGTCGGGGCCGGCGGGGCCCAGGCCATGCTCAAGGCCGGGCTGGTCCTGCCCGGCCGGCGCGTGGTGGTGGCCGGGAGCGGCCCGCTGCTGCTCGCCGTGGCCGGGTCGCTCGCCGCCGCCGGAGCCACCGTCCCGGCGGTCGTCGAGGCCGGCGCGTACACCGCGTACGCCGCCCGGACCCCGACCCTGCTGCGCAACCCCGGCAAGCTCGCCGAGGCCGCGGTCCACGGCGCGGCCCTGGCCGGGCACCACGTCCGCCTGCTCACCCGGCACGCCGTCACCGAGGCCCACGGCACCGACCGCGTCGAGGCCGTCACCGTCGCCCGCCTCGACCGCGACTGGCGCCCGCTGCCCGGCACCGCCCGCCGGATCCCGTGCGACGCCCTCGCCGTGGGCCACGGCCTGGTGCCCCAGCTGGAACTCGCCACCGGCCTCGGCTGCGCCACCCGCCGCGGCCCCGACGGCACGGTCGCCCTGGAGCTGGACGCCGAACAGCGGACCTCCGTCCCCGGCATCTGGTCGGCCGGTGAGACCGGCGGCATCGGCGGGGCCCAACTGGCCCTGGTGGAGGGCGAACTGGCCGCCCATTCCATCGCGGCCGCCCTGAGCCGCCGCAACCCGGCGGCAACCCGCGCGCCCACCTCCCGAGCCCCCCGACCCCCCCGAGCCGCCCGGCTCGCCCGCACCCGCGCCCGGCTGCGCGCCTTCGCCGACGCGATGGCCGCCGCCCACCGCCCGGGCCCCGGCTGGACGGACTGGCTCCGGGACGACGCCGTCGTCTGCCGCTGCGAGGAGGTGCCGGCCGGCCGGATCCGCGAGGCCGCCGGTGAACTCGGCGCGCGGGACGCCCGTACGGTCAAGCTCCTCACCCGCGCGGGCATGGGCTGGTGCCAGGGCCGGATGTGCGGTCCGGCCGTGGCCGCCCTCGCCGGTGAGGCCCCGGCCCCCGACCGGCGGCCGCTGTCCTGCCCGGTCCCGCTGCGCCTGCTCGCCGAACTTCCCCCGGACGCACGCTGATCGGACCGCCCCGGCCCTTGTGGCCGACTCACACCCGCTAGTAAAATGTCACACACCACACTAGGGAGTCACTTCATGACCGACGCGCCCACCCCCGCGCCCCGCACGACCTCCGGCCCGGACACCCGCACCCGCCCCTGGCACGGAATCATGGTCGCCACCGCGCTCCCGCTGCGCGAGGACCTGAGCGTCGACTACGACGCCTACGCCGAACACGTCGCCTGGCTGATCGCCAACGGCTGCGACGGCGTGGTCCCCAACGGCTCCCTCGGCGAGTACCAGACCCTCACCGACGAGGAGCGGGCCCGTGTCGTCCGCACCGCCGTCGAGGCCGCGGGCGACGGCGCCCGCGTCATGCCCGGCGTCGCCGCCTACGGCAGCGCCGAGTCCCGCCGCTGGGCCGAGCAGGCCGCGGAGGCCGGGGCCGGCTCCGTGCTCCTGCTGCCGCCCAACGCCTTCCGGGCCGACGAGGAGACCGTACGCGCCCACTACGCCGAGGTCGCCCGCGCCGGGCTGCCCGTCGTCGCCTACAACAACCCGTACGACACCAAGGTGGACCTGGTCCCCGCCCTGCTGGCCCGCCTGCACGCCGACGGGTCCGTCGTCGCCGTCAAGGAGTTCAGCGGGGACGTGCGCCGCGCCTACGAGATCGCCGAACTCGCCCCCGGCCTCGACCTGCTGATCGGCGCCGACGACGTCCTCCTCGAACTCGCCCTCGCCGGCGCCGTCGGCTGGATCGCCGGCTACCCCAACGCCCTCCCGCAGTCCTGCGCCACCCTCTACCGCGCCGCCGTCGCCGGTGACCTCGACACCGCGCTCCCGCTCTACAAGTCCCTGCACTCGCTGCTGCGCTGGGACTCCAAGACCGAGTTCGTGCAGGCCATCAAGCTCTCCATGGACCTGGCGGGCCGCCCCGGCGGAGCCACCCGCCCGCCGCGCTTCCCGCTCACCGGCGACACCGAGGCCGCCGTCCGCGCCGCCACCGAGAAGGCCCTGGCCGAGGGCCTCAACTAACAGATCGGGGAGACCCCATGCGCACGCGACACGTCTACCACGCGGTGGACTCGCACACCGAGGGCATGCCGACCCGCGTCATCACCGGCGGCATCGGGGTGGTCCCCGGCGCCACCATGGCGCAGAAGCGGCTCCACTTCATCGAGCACATGGACCACGTACGGACCCTGCTCATGTACGAGCCGCGCGGCCACGCCGCGATGAGCGGAGCCATCCTCCAGCCCCCCACCCGGCCCGACGCCGACTTCGGCGTGCTCTACATCGAGGTGTCGGGCCTGCTGCCCATGTGCGGGCACGGCACCATCGGGGTCGCCACCGTCCTGGTAGAGACCGGCCTGGTGCCCGTCGTCGAGCCGGTCACCACGGTCCGGCTCGACACCCCGGCCGGACTGGTCAGCGTCGACGTCCGGGTCGAGGACGGCGCGGCCACCGCAGTGACCCTCACCAACGTCCCGTCCTTCTGCGTCGGCCTCGACCTGAAGGCCGAGGTCCCCGGCTTCGGCACGGTCACCTACGACCTCGCCTACGGCGGCAACTTCTACGCGTTCGTCGAACTCGACGACCTCGGCCTGCCCTTCGACCGCGCCCACAAGGACGACCTGATCGCGGCCGGACTCGCGGTTATGGACGCGGTCAACGCGTCCGAGCACCGGCCCGTCCACCCCGAGGACCCCGCCATCGCCGGGGTCAAACACGTCTACCTCGCCGCCCCCGGCTCCGACGCCCGCCGCTCCCGCCACGCCATGGCCATTCACCCCGGCTGGTTCGACCGCTCGCCGTGCGGCACGGGCACCAGCGCGCGCATGGCCCAGCTGCACGCCCGAGGCCTCCTGGAGCTCGGTACGGACTTCGTCAACGAGTCCTTCATCGGCAGCGAGTTCACCGGCCGGCTGGTCGCCGAGACCACCGTCGGCGGCCACCCCGCCGTGGTCCCCACCGTCACCGGCCGGGCGTGGATCACGGGCACCGCCCAGTACTTCCTCGACCCGGCCGACCCCTTCCCCGGAGGCTTCCTCCTGTGATCACCGTCCGCACCACGGACTACCACACCGCCGGCGAACCCTTCCGGATCGTCGACGCCGCCACCGCGGAGATCCCGCCCGTCCCCGGGGACACGGTCGCCGAGCGCTGCGCCACCGCCATCGGCCCGGGTGGCTCCGGGACCGCGCCGCGCAGGGGCGCGCTGGACGACGTGCGGCGGATGCTCGTGCAGGAGCCGCGCGGGCATGCCGGGATGTACGGGGGGTTCGTCGTCCCGCCCGATGACGACGGGGCCCACTTCGGGGTGCTGTTCTGGCACAAGGACGGCTTCTCCACCGCCTGCGGCCACGGCACGATGGCCCTCGGCGTGTGGGCCGTGGAGACCGGCCGGGTCGTGGCCCCGGACGACGGGGACGCGCACGTGCGCATCGACGTACCGTCCGGGCGGGTGACCGCCACCGTGCACCGTGACGGGGGCCGCACCACCGGCGTCACCTTCCGCAACGTCCCGGCCCGGGTGGGCGCGCGCAAGGTGCCGGTGGCGACCACCCTCGGGATGGCGGAGGTGGACATCGCCCACGCCGGGGCCTGTTACGCCTCGGTCGCCGCCCGCGACCTCGGCCTCGACGTCTCCCGGGCCGCGCTGCCCGGCCTGGTGCGGGCCGGACAGGAGATCCGGACCGCGCTGGCCACCCACCCCGCCACCTGGCACCCCGGCGGCCCGCTGCTGTCCGGGGTCTACGGGGTGATCCTCCACGAGGAGCTCCCCGGCACCCCCTTCGGGCCGCACCAGCGCAACGTCACCGTCTTCGCCGACGGGCAGATCGACCGCTCGCCCTGCGGCTCCGGCACCTCGACGCGGCTCGCGCTGCTCGCGGAGGACGGGCGGCTCGGCCCCGGCGAGGACCTGCTGCACGAGTCGGTGACGGGCACGGTGTTCACGGGGCGGATGCTCGCCGGCGGAGTCACCGAGGTCACCGGCACCGCCTACCGCACGGGCGAGCACACGTTCACGGTGGACCCGTACGACCCCCTCGGGACGGGGTTCGCGCTGTGAGCGGGCCCGGAGCGGGGAGCCGTCCGCTGCCCCGGGGGGCCGCGGACGCGCCGGCCGGCGTCGGGCTCGCCGGGCTCCCGCAGTTCGGCGCCGCAGACATGGCGGGGCTGCTGACTCCGGCGGCCGCCGCCGACGCCCTGGCCGGCGCCCTGCGCGGCGGCCTCGACCCGGAGGGCTGCCCGCAGCGCACGGCGCTCTCCGTACCGGGCGGCGGCGAACTGCTGCTGATGCCCGCCGCTTCCGCCTCGTACGCCGGGGTGAAGATCGCCGGGGTCGCACCGGGCAACCCGGTGCGCGGGCTGCCCCGGATCACCGGGTCCTACCTGCTGCTGGACGGGCCCACCCTGCGCCCGCTCGCCCTGCTCGACGGCGCGGCGCTCACCACCCTGCGCACACCGGCGGTCTCCGCCCTCGCGCTGCGCCACCTGGCACCGGCCGGGCGGCCGCTGCGGCTGGTGCTCTTCGGCTCGGGGCCGCAGGCGTACGGGCACCTGCGGGCGACCCTCGCGGTGCGGGAGCTGGCGGAGGTCGTGGTCGTCGCCCGGCGGCCGGAGCGTGCGCGGGAGCTCGCCGCGTACGCCCGCACCCTGGGCCCTGCGGCCCGTACCGGCACCGCGCAGGACGTGGCCGGCGCCGATCTGGTCATCTGCTGCACCACCGCCCGCGAACCCCTCTTCGACGGGCGGCTGGTGGACCCCGGGGCCACGGTCGTCGCCGTCGGATCGCACGAGCCGGCGGCCCGGGAGACGGACACCGCCCTCGTGCGATGCGCGGCGGTGTACGTGGAGTCGCGGGCGGCGGCCCTGCGCGAGGCGGGGGACCTGCTGGTCCCGGAGGCCGAGGGGGCGATCGGGCCCGGCCACATCACGGGCACCCTCGCCGACCTGGTCACGGGCCGGATGCCGGTGGGCGGGGCGCCGGGTTGTCCACAGCTCTTCAAGAGTGTGGGGATGGCCTGGGAAGATCTTGCCGTGGCGGTCGCTCTGTTCGAGGCCGCTGGGGCCAGTAGAGAAACGTGACATTGTACGCTGTTCCTCTGCTCGTCGGGTGTCGGGCGTCTCGGAGGAAAAGCAATGGGTGACCTGAAGCAGCACAGTCTCATCAAGGCTCAGGAACGGCTCCGCGACCAGGTCGGCCACGCCCTCCGAGCGGCCCTGATAGCGGGTGAGCTGCGCCCCGGAAGCGTCTACTCGGCGCCCGGCCTCGCGGCCGAACTCGGCGTGTCGGCCACACCGGTGCGCGAGGCCATGCTCGACCTCGCCCGCGAAGGCCTGGTCGAGCCGGTCCGCAACAAGGGCTTCCGGATCACCGAGGTCAGCGAACGCGACCTCGACCAGTACACCGAGCTGCGCACGATGATCGAGGTGCCGACCATCGGCCGGATCACGAAGATCGCCACCGCCGAGCAGCTGGAGGCGCTGCGCCCGATCGCCGAGGAGATCGTCACCAGCGCCCGCGAGCACAACCTGATCGGCTACCTGGAGGCGGACCGCCGCTTCCACCTCACGCTGCTCGGCCTCGCGGGCAACGACCGCCTCGTCGAGACGGTCGGCGACCTGCGCAAGCGCTCCCGGCTGTACGGGCTGACCGGCCTGGACGAGGCCGGCAAGCTGGTGTCCTCGGCCGAGGAGCACCTCGAACTGCTCGACCTGATGCTCTCCGGCGACGCCGCGGCGGCCGAGGCCTGCATGGTCCGCCACCTCGGCCACGTCCGCTCCCTGTGGGCCCAGGGCCGCGACGAGCCGGTGGGCCGGGTCCCGGGCGGCCTCGGCTCCGGCCTCTGACGTCCGGCCGCCGGACCCCGGCCGGCGAAGGGTGAGGCTCGCCGCTCATGGCGCGGCGAGCCCTCACGGCACCGATGGGGTGACGGTCTAGCCGGCGTCGAGCCCGGCGGGCGCCGCGGAAGGGGCGGTGGCGGGGGCGTGCCCCGCCCCAACTCATGGGGCGGGGAGTCGATTTGGACACGGCTGGATAACGGCGGCGCCAACCCCTTGTCAGTGCAATTTCACATTACTATGTTACCGGTCACATCGTAGAGCGCGGCCCTTCACTGGAGTGACCCATGACCAAGCGCACCCAACTCGCCCTCGCCACCGCCCTGGTGGCCGCTCTCGCACTCGGGGCCTCGGGCTGCTCCGACACCGGGAAGAAGGGCAAGGGCGGCGCCTCCGCCGAGAACCCCGCGGCCGCCAACGACGGCAAGATCCTCGGCGGCACCCCGGTCAAGGGAGGCACCCTCACCGTCCTGTCCAACCAGGACTTCGCCCACCTCGACCCCGCCCGCAACTGGGTCATGCCGACCATGGACTTCGGCACCCGGCTGCTCTACCGCACCCTCGTGACCTTCAAGGCCGAGCCGGGCAAGGCCGGCAGCGAGCTCGTCCCCGACCTCGCCACCGACCTGGGCACCCCCTCCAACGGCGGCCGCACCTGGACCTTCACCCTCAAGGAAGGCGTCAAGTACGAGGACGGCTCGCCGGTCAAGGCCCAGGACATCAAGTACAACGTCGAGCGCTCCTTCGCCCCCGACCTCACCGGCGGCCCCGACTACGCCGCCCAGTACCTGGCCGGCACCGAGGGCTACAAGGGCCCCCTCCAGGGGCAGCACCTCGACTCGGTCAAGACCCCCGACGACCGGACCATCGTCTTCGAACTCAAGCGGCCCGTCGCCGAGTTCTCCGCCACCGCCACCCTGCCCACCTTCGCGCCCGTGCCCCAGTCCCAGGAGAAGGGCACCCAGTACGACGCCCGCCCGTTCTCCTCCGGCCCGTACAAGATCGAGTCGTACGACCGCGACAAGAAGCTGGTCCTGGTCCGCAACGAGCACTGGGACGCCAAGACCGACCCGGTCCGCAAGGCCTACCCGGACCGGTTCGTGGTCGTCATGGGCCTCAAGGGCGGCCAGATCGACGACCGGATCATCGCCGGCGAGGGCGCGGACGCCTCCGCCGTCCAGTACGCCGACATGCGGCCCGAGAGCGCGCCGAAGGTGCTCCCCAAGCCGGAGGTCAAGGCGCGGCTGCTCGCCGAGTCCCAGGGCTGCACCGAGATGCTCTACCTGAACAACTCCCGGGCGCCCTTCGACGACCCCAAGGTCCGCGAGGCCATGCAGTACGCCGTCGACAAGGAAGCCGTGATCACCGCGGGCGGCGGCCCGGCCCTCAACGAGGTCGCCACCGCCTACCTGCCCCCGGCGCTCTCCGGCGGCAAGCAGGCCGACACCCTGCGGATCGCCCCGGCGGGCGACCCGGCCAAGGCCAAGGAACTGCTCAAGGCCGCGGGGAAGGAGTCCCTGAAGGTCTCCCTTGCCGTCTCCACCGGGGACAAGGGCAAGGCGGAGGCCATCCAGCAGGGCCTGTCCCGGGCCGGCATCGAGGTCGTCGTCGACACCGTCGACCCCGGCGCGTACTACGACGTCATCGGCGACCTCGCCACCACCCCCGACATGACGCTCACCGGCTGGTGCCCCGACTACCCCTCCGGCTCCACCTGGATCCCCTTCGTCTTCGACGGCCGCACCATCAAGGACAAGGGCAACCAGGGCAATTACAGCCAGTTCCGCGACGACGCGACCATGAAGCGGATCGACGAGATCAACGCCATGGCCGACGCCAAGCAGGCCAACCAGGCCTGGATCGACCTCGACGCCGAGCTCATGAAGAAGTCCCCCTCGGTCCCGATCCTGCTGGAGCGCAAGCCGCTGCTCGTCGGCCCCAACATCGCGGGCGCCTACGGCCACCCGGTGTGGACCGGCACCATCGACTACGCGACGGTCGGCCTCAAGGACCCCTCGAAGAGCCAGGGCTGAGGAAGACGGAGCCCCCGCCCATGACCGCCACCACCCCGGCCCCCGAAGGCCGGTCCGCTCCCGGCCCCGGCGACCGCCCGGCCCCGGCCGCCACCCCGGCCCCGGCCGCCGCGCCCGCCCCCGGCCCTGGCGCCACACCGACGCCCGCCCCCGTCCCCGCCCCCCGCACCCCGTCGGCCCGCCGCGCAGCCGGGGACCGGCCCGCGGTGGCCCCCGGCAGCAGCCCCTGGCGGCTCGCCCGGCGGGAGCTGGGCCGGCGCCCCGCCGTCCGCGTCAGCCTCGGCCTCGTCGTGCTCTTCGTCCTCATGGCCGTCACCGCCCCCTGGCTGGGCGCGCTCGGCGGCTGGTCCCCGGAGGAGTTCGACAAGAGCGCCGTCGACCCGTACCTCGGCGGCCTGCCGCTCGGCTCCTTCGGCGGGATCAGCCCCGAGCACTGGCTCGGCGTCGAACCCGTCACCGGCCGCGACCTGTTCGCCCGCGTGGTCCACGGCGCCCAGGTCTCCCTGCTCATCGCCTTCGCCGCCACCGCCATCGTGGTGCTCGCGGGCACCGCCGCCGGAATCGCCGCCGGCTACTTCGGCGGCCGGACCGACACGGTGCTGTCCCGGCTGATGGACCTGACCATGTCCTTCCCGTCCCTCATCTTCATGATCGCGCTGCTGTCCGTGGCCAAGGACGTCAACCGCATCGTCCTCATGACCGCCGTCATCGGGGTCTTCGGCTGGCCCGGCGTCGCCCGCGTCGTCCGCGGCCAGACCCTCTCCCTCAAACACCGCGAGTACGTGGACGCCGCCCGCGTCGGCGGCTCGAGCTCCTGGCGGATCCTGACCCGCGACATCCTGCCCGGCGTCTCGGGCCCCGTCATCGCCTACACCACGCTGCTCATCCCGGGCATGATCAGCACCGAGGCCGCGCTCAGCTACCTCGGCGTGGGCGTCCGCCCGCCCACCCCCTCCTGGGGCCAGATGATCGCCGAGTCCGTCGCCTTCTACGAGACCGACCCCATGTACTTCGTCATCCCGAGCGTCTTCCTCTTCCTCGCCGTGCTCGCCTTCACCCTGCTCGGCGACGCCCTGCGCGACATCCTCGACCCGAGGGGCGGCCGCAGTTGATCCTCTACCTCGCCCGCCGGCTCCTCGCCCTGGCCGGTGTGCTCCTCGCCATCGCCGCCGTCACCTTCCTCATCTTCCACGTCCTGCCCTCCGATCCGGCCGCGGCCGCCTGCGGCAAGACCTGCAGCGCCGAACGTCTCGCCGACGTACGGGCCTACCTGGGCCTCGACCAGCCCCTGTGGAAGCAGTTCGCCGACTTCCTGACCGGCATCTTCACCGGCCGCACCCTCGGCAGCGGCCAGTACGCCGTCGAGTGCGGCTTCCCGTGCCTGGGCTACTCGTACGAGAACTCCCTGCCCGTCTGGGACCTGCTCATGGACCGGCTCCCGGTCTCCGCCTCCCTCGCCGTCGGCGCCGCCGCGCTCTGGCTCGTCCTCGGCCTGGGCGCCGGGGTCACCGCCGCCCTGCGCAAGGACACCGCCGCCGACAAGGCCCTGATGGTCGGTGCGGTCGCAGCCGCTTCCCTGCCCGTCTACTTCACCTCCGTGATGCTGATCTACGGGGTCATCCGCATCGCCGGCCTGCTGCCCTACCCCACCTACCGGGCCCTCACCGACGATCCGGCCGGCTGGGCCGCCAACCTCCTGCTGCCCTGGACCGCGCTCGCGCTGCTCTACGCCGCCATGTACGCGCGCCAGAGCCGGGGTTCGATGATCGAGGCCATGGCCGAGCCGTACATCCGCACCGCCCGCGCCAAGGGCATGCCGGAGCGCACCGTCGTCCTCAAGCACGGCCTGCGCTCCGGGATGACCCCCATCCTCACCATCTTCGGCATCGACCTCGGCGGCCTGCTCGCCGGAGCCGTGATCACCGAGTCCATCTTCGGACTCCCCGGCATCGGGCGGCTGTTCTACGGGGCACTGGTCAGCTCGGACCAGCCCGTGGTCCTCGGGGTCACCCTGCTCGCCGCCTTCTTCATCGTCGTCGCCAATCTCGTCGTCGACCTCCTGTACGCCGTCGTCGACCCGAGGGTGAGGTACTGATGGCCGCCGCAACCACCGCCCCGCTCCTTCGCGTACGCGATCTGGGCGTCACCTTCACCACCCCGCGCGGCACCGTACGGGCCGTCGACTCGCTCGGCTTCACCGTCGAGGCGGGCCGCACGCTCGGCATCGTCGGCGAGTCGGGTTCCGGCAAGTCCGTCACCTCGCTGGCCGTCATGGGCCTGCACCGGGGCGCGGCCGGGGTCACGGGCTCCGTCGCGCTGGCCGGCCGCGAGCTGACCGGCCTGTCCGAACGCGAGCTGGCCGGGATCCGCGGCCGCAGGATGGCGATGATCTTCCAGGACCCGCTCTCCAGCCTCCACCCCTACTACACGGTCGGCGAGCAGGTCGCCGAGCACTTCCGGGTGCACTTCAAGGCCGGGCGGGCCGCCGCCCGCAAGCGGGCCGTCGACATGCTCGGCGAGGTCGGCATCCCGGAGCCGGCCCGCCGTGCGGGGGAGTACCCGCACCAGTTCTCCGGCGGCATGCGCCAGCGCGCGATGATCGCCATGGCCCTGGCGTGCGAACCCGACCTGCTGATCGCCGACGAGCCGACCACCGCCCTGGATGTCACCGTGCAGGCCCAGATCCTGGAGCTGATCGCCAGACTCCAGCAGGAGCGCGGCCTCGGCGTCGTGATGATCACCCACGACCTGGGCGTGGTCGCCCGCGTCGCCCATGAGGTGCTGGTCATGTACGGCGGCCGGGCCGCCGAACAGGCCCCGGTCGACGACCTGTTCGCCGACCCCGCCCACCCCTACACCCGCGGCCTGCTGGACTCGCTGCCCCGCCTCGACACCCCCGACGACGAACCGCTCCCGTCCATCCCCGGCTCCCCGCCGTCCCTCCTCACCCCGGCCCCGGGCTGCGCCTACGCCCCGCGCTGCCCGCGCGCCGCCGACCGCTGCACCGCCGTACGCCCGGAACCGGAGCCGTACGGAGACGCGCCGGGGCGGACGGTGGCCTGCCACTTCGCCGGCGCCCGTACCGTCCAGGAGGCGGCCCGATGACCACCGCCACCACCGCCACCACCGCCACCACGACCGAGACCGGACCGCTCCTGTCCGTACGGGACCTCACCATGACCTTCCCCGGGAAGCGGTCGGCGACCGGGCGCCGGGGGGCGCCCGTGCGCGCCGTGGACGGGGTCACCTTCGACCTGGCGGCCGGTCAGACCCTCGGCCTGGTGGGGGAGTCGGGCTGCGGAAAATCCACCACGGGCCGGATGCTGGTGCGTCTCCTGCAACCCACCTCCGGCAGCGTCACCTTCGAAGGCAAGGACATCAGCCGCCTGTCTCAGGGAGCCCTGCGCCCCCTGCGCAAGAACATCCAGATGGTCTTCCAGGACCCGCACTCCTCCCTCAACCCCCGCCAGACCGTCGCCCGCGTCATCTCCGATCCGCTCCTGGTCCAGGGCTGGAGCGCGGCGGACGCCCGCCGCCGCGCGGCCGAGCTGATGGAACTGGTCGGCCTGATCCCCGAACACATCGACCGCTACCCGCACGAATTCTCCGGCGGCCAGGCCCAGCGCATCGGCATCGCCCGCTCCCTGGCCACCAGTCCCCGCCTCGTCATCGCGGACGAACCGGTCTCCGCCCTGGACGTCTCCGTACAGGCCCAGATCGTCAACCTGCTGGAACGGCTGCGCACCGAACTGGGCCTGGCCTACGTGTTCATCGCGCACGACCTGTCCGTCGTCAAACGGGTCAGCGACCGGGTCGCCGTGATGTACCTCGGCAGGATCGTCGAGATCGGCGACAAGCGCTCCCTCTACGAGAACCCCCAGCACCCCTACACCCGCGCCCTGCTGTCGGCCGTCCCCCTCCCCGACCCGGCCGCGGAACGCCGCCGCGAGCGCATCGTCCTGCTCGGCGACCCCCCGAGCCCGGCCGCCCCACCCCCGGGCTGCACCTTCCACCCCCGATGCCCGAAGGCCCAGCCGATCTGCCGAACCGACCGTCCCCTCCTCCGGCCCACCGAGGGCAGAGAGGTGGCCTGCCACTTCCCGGGTGACTGACGGGGATCACGGGAAGAAGGGGCCCCGGAGACAACGACGTCTCCGGGGCCCTTGTGCGCGCCGGGTCAGGACAGTTCGCGGCGGAAGAAGTCCAGTTCCAGGGCCATGACCTTCTCGCGGGTGCCGCCCGGGGTCATGTGGGTGACGCCCGGCAGGGCCAGGAGCCGGTGGGGGCGGCCCGCGTCCGTGAGGGACTGCGACAGGCGCAGGGTGTGGGAGGGGTGGACGTTGTCGTCGGCCAGGCCGGTGACCAGGAGGAGGGGGCGGGTCAGCTTCGGGGCGTCGGGGAGGAGCGAGTCCCGGTCGTAGACCTCCGGGTTGTCCTGCGGGAGGCCCAGGTAGCGCTCGGTGTAGGCCGTGTCGTAGTGCCGGAAGTCGGTCGGCGCCGCGCCGGCGGCCGCCGCGTGGAAGACGTCCGGGCGGCGCAGCACCGCCATGGCCGACAGGTAGCCGCCGTACGACCAGCCGCGGATGCCGACCCGGCCGAGGTCGAGGTCGTGGTGGCGGGCGCCGAGGGCCTGGAGCGCCGCGACCTGGTCCTCCAGGGTGACCTCGGAGAACCCGCGGTACACGGCGTGCGTGAAGGCGGGGGAGACGTACGGGGTCCCGCGGTTGTCGACCGTCACCACCGCGAAGCCCTGGTCGGCCCACCACTGCCGGGCCTGCCAGCGGCGCGGTTCGGCGGACACGTCCTGGAAGCCGGGGCCGCCGTAGCTGTCCATCAGGACGGGCAGCCGGCGCCCGGCGACGTGGCCGCGGGGCAGGACCAGGGAGGTCGGGACGGCGTGCTCGGTGACCCGCTCCAGGAGCGGCACCACCCGGTACGGCAGGGGCTGGGACAGGTCCGCGGGGACGAACTCCCGCCCGTCGGCGGTCCGTACGAGGCGCCGTACCCCGTCGGCGTCGGCGGAGGTCAGCAGCAGGGTCCCGGCGCCGGCCTGCACGCCGTGCACACCGGGCCCGTCGGCGAGCGGGACCGCCTCGCCCGTCGCCGGGTCGAGCAGCAGCACCTGCTGCTCGGAGGGGTCGCGCAAGCCGGCCTCGACCAGCAGCCGGCCCTCGTGGACGCCGGCCACGCGGCGGACCTGGATCCCGTCGCCGGTGAGCGGCGCGCCGTCGACCGCGAGGGCGCGGGCGGCGCCCGCCGCGGTGTCGGCGGAGGTCAGCATCCGTCCGTCGGGGAGCCGGGCGGGGGTGCCGGGGAGCGGGTCGACCCACTGCGGGTGCGTGGTGCGCGACAGTTCCCGGGTGCGGCCGGTGGCGGGGTCGGCGGAGAGCAGCAGGACGTTGCGCTGGAGCCGGTCCCGGACGGTCAGCAGGATCTCCCCGGGCGACTCCCAGCCCGCGTCGGACACGTACGGGTGGGCATCGGCGTCCCAGTCGAGCCGTATCCGCTCCCCGTTGGGGCCCAGCACCCACAGCTGGACGTCGGCGTTGGGCCCGCCCGCCTCCGGGTACGCGAAGTCCTCGGCCGGGCGCTCCGGATGCGCGGGATCGGTGAAGTACCGGCGCTGGAGGGCGGTTTCGGCGACGCGGGCCGCCAGCAGGGTGACCCCGTCCGGGGACCACCAGTGGCCGCGGGAGCGGTCCAGTTCCTCGGCGGCCGCGAACTCGGCGACGCCCCAGCGGGCCCCGTCGTCGGGGCTGACCCGGCCGCCCGGGGTGACGTACAGGGCGTCGGCGCTGACGTATGCGGTGCGCGAGCCGTCGGCGTTGGGGCGGGGGTCGAGCGCGGGGCCGGCGGCGGGGACTGGGACGGGCGCCGCGGGACGGCCGGCGCCGTCGGCGGTGACCTCGTACAGCCTTCCGTAGAGCGCGAAGACGGCGCTGCGGCCGTCGCCGGAGAGGGCGTACGAGCCGATCCCGGCGGCGACGAGGCGGATCCGCTCGCGCAGCCGGCGCTCGGCGGCGGGGAGCTCGCCGGGCCCGGAGCACAGGTCGCGGGGGTCGGCAAGGCAGGACTCGGTGCCGGTGGCCGTGTCGAGGACCCAGAGGGCGTCGACGGGGTCGGTGGGGCCGGCGGACCGGAGGAACCAGAGCAGCCGCCCGTCGTCCCCGAAGGCGAAGGCGCGCGGGGCGCCGTACGTGTACCGGGCGGTGCTCGCGGAGAGCCTGAGGAAGTCATCCATGATCGTAGTGTGACATGTGAAATATCACATAGACTAGGCTGTTCGAGTGGTGACCCCCTGTATCCGGGCTTAGCGTCGACAGGGTGGACCCGAACGCATCGCCGACCAGCACCGGGACCGACGGCAAGGTCCGAGGAAGCGGGAACGGACTCGCCCTGTTCGTCATCGCCTCCTGCCAGCTCATGGTGGTCCTCGACATCACCATCGTGAACATCGCGCTGCCGCACATCCAGACCGCCCTCGACTTCTCGACCGAGAGCCTCTCCTGGGTGGTGAACGCGTACACGCTCACGTTCGGCGGACTGCTGCTGCTCGGCGGCCGCGCCGGCGACATCCTCGGCCGCAAACGGGTCTTCATCTTCGGCGTCCTGCTCTTCGGCCTGGCCTCCCTCCTCGGCGGATTCGCCCAGAACGCCGGCCAGCTGATGGGCGCCCGGGCCCTCCAGGGCGTCGGCGGCGCCATCGCCTCCCCGACCGCCCTGGCGCTGATCACCACCACCTTCCCCGAAGGCCCCGCCCGCAACAGGGCGTTCGGGGTCTTCGCCGGGGTGTCGGCCGGCGGCGGCGCGATCGGGCTCCTCGCGGGCGGCATGCTCGTCACCTGGCTCGACTGGCGCTGGGTGCTCTTCGTCAACGTCCCCATCGCCGTGCTCATCGCCCTGCTGGCCGCGAAGGTCATCCGCGAGTCCGAACGCCGCCCGGGACACTTCGACCTCGCGGGCGCGCTGCTGTCCACGCTGGGCATGGTCTCGCTGGTGTACGGGTTCATCCGCGCGGCCCAGGACGGCTGGCGCGACCCCTGGACGCTGGGCTCCTTCGGCGCCGCCGTGGTCCTGCTGACCCTGTTCGTCCTCAACGAGCGGCAGTCGCCCCAGCCGATCACCCCGCTGCACATGTTCGCCGACCGCAACCGGGCCGGGACGTACGGGATCATGCTCTTCCTCGCCTGCGCGATCTTCGGCATGTTCTTCTTCCTGACGCTCTTCGTGCAGATCGTGCTCGGCTTCAGCCCGCTGCGGGCGGGCCTCGCCTTCCTGCCGGTGAGCGCGGTGATCGCGGTGGGCGCCGCGATCACCTCGCAGCTGCTGCCGAAGTACGGCCCCAAACCGTTCATGGTCGGAGGCGCGCTGTGCTCCGCGGCCGGACTCGGCTGGCTGACGCAGACCGACGTCCACTCGACCTACCTGGGCAGCATCCTGGGCCCGATGCTCCTCTTCAGCCTCGGCATGGGCCTCCAGTTCGTCTCGCTGACGCTGATGGCCCTGTCCGGCGTCAGCGACCGGGAGTCCGGCGCGGCGTCCGGGCTGCTCAACGCGACGCAGCAGGTCGGCGGTTCGCTCGGCCTGTCGATCCTGGTCACCGTCTTCGGCACGGCGAGCCGCAACGAGGCCAGGGACCAGGTGCCGGGCTTCCTGCGCACGGCGAGCCCCGAACAGCTGGCCGCCTTCGAGCGCACCGGGCAGTTCCCGAAACCGTGGAGCGACCAGGTGCTGACCTCGGGCATCAGCGCGGCGTTCATCGTGGCCGCCCTGTTCACCCTCGTCGGCGCGGCGATCGCCCTGTTCGCCATCCAGGTCCGGCCCTCCGACCTCGAGCGTCTGCAGGGCAACCACACCGCGGCCAAGGCCTAGCCGTGGCCACGGAGCCCCTCGCGGAGCCGGGCGCGAAGCCCCTGGCGGAGCCGCTCACGGAATCCCTGCCGGAACCGCTCGTGTCGCCGGTCGGCTCCCACAACGAGTGGGATCCCCTGGAGGAGGTCATCGTAGGGCGGCTCGACGGCGCGACCATCCCCTCCAGACACCCGGTCGTGGCCTGCAACATCCCGCCGTGGGGAGCCAGGTTGCAGGGCCTGGCCGCCGGCCGCAGGTATCCGCGCGCGCTGACCGGGCCGGCGCAGTACGAACTCGACCGGTTCGTCGCCCTCCTCCAGAGCCTCGGCATCACGGTCAGGCGCCCGGACGTGCTCGACCACGGACACCGCTTCGGCACGCCCGACTGGTCCTCCCGCGGTTTCACCAACTCCTGCCCGCGGGACAGCATGCTCGTGATCGGCGACGAGATCATCGAAACCCCGATGGCGTGGCCGTGCCGGTACTTCGAGACCCACGCCTACCGCACGATCCTCAAGGACTACTTCCGGCGCGGCGCGCGCTGGACGGCCGCACCCCGGCCGCAGCTCACCGACGCACTGTTCGACGAGGACTTCCGCATCCCCCGGCCCGGCGAGCCCATGCGCTACGTCCTCACCGAGTTCGAGCCGGTCTTCGACGCGGCGGACTTCGTGCGCGCGGGACGCGACCTGTTCGTGACGCGGAGCAACGTCACCAATCGCATGGGCATCGACTGGCTGCGCCGCCATCTCGGACCCGGCTACCGCATCCACGAGATCGAGAGCCGCTGCCGTACGCCGATGCACATCGACACGACCCTCGTCCCGCTCGCCCCGGGCAAGGTGCTGGTCAACCCCGAGTACGTCGACGTCGACCGCCTGCCCGAGGCCCTGGGCTCGTGGGACATCCTGATCGCCCCCGAGCCCGACCGCATCGACGCGCGCCTGCTCAGGCTCACCTCGATGTGCGGCAAGTGGCTCAGCATGAACGTGCTGGTGATCGACGGACACCGGGTGATCGCGGAACGGCACCACACCGGCATGCTGCGCGCACTCGAAGGCTGGGGCTTCGAACCGATCCCCTGCGACCTGCTGCACTACGCGCCGTTCGCCGGCTCCTTCCACTGCGCGACGCTCGACGTCCGACGCCGCGGCACCCTCGAGTCGTATCGCTAGGCACCGGTCCGGCCGCCAACGGCCCCGGCGCCAAGGGTCCGGCGGCTAACGTTCCGGGCGACGCACCCGGCACCGAACCGGGCCCTCCGCCCGCAGGGTGATGCCGGCGCCGACGGGGACCTCGGTGTCCACCGCCTCCAACTCGTACGCCCGCAGGATCACCGCCAGTGCGATCACCGACTCCAGCATCGAGAAGTGCTGCCCGATGCACGCGCGCGGCCCGCCGCCGAAGGGGAACCAGGCGTAACGCGGCCGGCCGGCCTCCGCCTCCGGGGTGAAGCGCTCCGGGTCGAAGCGGTCCGGGTCCGGCCAGTGGAGCGGATCGCGGTGCGTCACCCACGGCGCAAGGATCACGTTCGCGCCCGCGGGGATGGCGTGCCCGCCGACCTCGGTGGCGGCGACGGCGTTGCGGCCGATCACCGGGGCGGCCGGATAGAGCCGCATCGTCTCCTTCAGCACCCGGGTGAGGTACGGGAGCCGGTCCAGGTCGGCGGCCTCGGGCGTACGGTCGCCCAGCACCCGCCCGATCTCCTCACGGGCCCGCTCCTGCTCCTCCGGGTGCCGGGCCAGCAGGTGCAGGGCGAAGCCGAGCGAGGTGGCGGTGGTCTCGTGCCCGGCGAGAAGGAAGATCAGCACCTGGTCGCGCAGTTCGGTGGCGTCGAACTCCGCGTCGTCCGCGCTCTTGGCGGCGGCGAGCAGGGTCAGCAGATCCTCACCGGACCCCTCCGCGGGGCGGGTACGCCGGTCCCCGATGATCGTGTCGCAGACCGCGTAGAGCTCGTCCATCGCCGCGGCCGCCCGCTTGTTGGCCGGAGTCGGCCAGCTGCGCGGGATGTTGGCGGGGGAGTAGCCGCGGCGCAGCACGTACTCGGTGATGACCGGAAAACACCGGTCCACGACGTCGACCGTGGCCTCCACGTCGGCACCGAACAGGATCCGCGCGACCGCGCGCAGCGCCAGGTGCGTCATCTGCCCGGACACCTCGACCACGCCACCCGGAGCCTGCGCCCAGCCCGACACGACCGCCTCGGTCTCGGCGGCGACGGCCTGCGCGTACCCGTCCACCCGCCGCCGCGTGAACAACGGCTGGACCAGCCGCCGCTGGCGCAGGTAGTCCTCGTCCTGGCTGGTCAGCAGCCCGTTGCCGAACGAGTCCCGGATCTCCTGGTAGAAGCGGTTGTCCTTGCGGAAGTTGGCCGACTCCGAGGCGAGCACCTGCTGCGCCCCCTCCGCGGAGAACACGCAGTACAACTCGGCCCGCAGCCCGGGCGGCCCGGCGACGATCCGCACCACGTCCCCGTGCTCCTGCCGGGCCCGCAGATAGGTGCCGAGCGAGTCCGACTTCAACTCGAACAAGGACCCCACCAGCGGAGCCCCCGCCAGGGCGGGCACCTCCACACCGGTACCGGTACCCGTACCCGCCCCAACAACCATGCCGCTCCCCCTCGTTCCCACACCGAAGCCCCGATTCCGCCGGTCCATACCAAGCTCTGTGTGCGGGTGGAGCGATGGTAACGCGAGAGACTCGATCGGTCCGTCCGGCCCACAGAAAACCGGCGCCGGGTGAGGAGTCGGGACGCGCGGGAGGACGTACTGCTGCGCAGTTGCGTTCGGCGCGAGAACCCCGAGTGTCTGCTGCCGGATCTGCCGGATCTGCCGGATCTGCCGGATCTGCCGGATCTGCCGGATCTGCCGGATCTGCCGGATCTGCCGGATATGCCGGATCTGCCGGATCTGCCGCACCGGACGACCGCGGGCGCGACCCTGCTGGAGGTCGATCACCTGGAGGAGCATGCACAGGGTGGCCGGGACCACCCCGAGGTCACGATCGCACTCTGTCCGAACTGTCACCGGAACCGTACGCACGGCGCCGAGAGGGAGTCGCTGACGGTGCTGCTTCTCAGGGTGGCCGCCGATGCCCCTGACATTCACCTGTGCCGGTGCCGTGCTGGTGGAACCCGACACCGGGCCGGCCGGGGCGGGTTGAGGCGTCGCGCAGCTTTCCGCGCGCCCCGAAAGGGGCACTCGGTCAGCTGCGGACGGACCCTCTGTATCCGCTCCGGGTGGCTAGATGTCCCGGAAGATCTCGATCTGGGCGCCCACCGAGTTGAGGCGTTCGGCCAGTTCCTCGTAGCCGCGGTTGATGACGTAGACGTTGCGCAGGACCGAGGTGCCCTCCGCTGCCATCATCGCGAGGAGGACGACCACCGCCGGGCGCAGGGCCGGGGGGCACATCATTTCCGCTGCCCGCCAGCGCGTCGGGCCCTCGACCAGGACGCGGTGGGGGTCCAGGAGTTGGAGGCGGCCGCCGAGGCGGTTGAGGTCGGTCAGGTAGATGGCGCGGTTGTCGTAGACCCAGTCGTGGATCAGGGTCTGGCCCTGGGCCACGGCGGCGATGGCCGCGAAGAACGGGACGTTGTCGATGTTCAGGCCCGGGAACGGCATCGGGTGGATCTTGTCGATCGGGGCTTCGAGCTTCGAGGGGCGGACCGTCAGGTCGACCAGGCGGGTACGGCCGTTGTCGGCGCTGTACTCCGCCGAGCGGTCGTGGTCCAGGCCCATCTCCTCCAGGACCGCGAGCTCGATCTCCATGAACTCGATCGGCACCCGTCGGATGGTCAGCTCCGATTCCGTGACCACCGCGGCGGCGAGCAGGCTCATCGCCTCGACCGGGTCCTCGGAGGGCGAGTAGTCCACGTCCACGTCGATGTTCGGGATGCCGTGGACGGTCAGGGTCGTGGTGCCGATGCCCTCGACCTTGACGCCCAGCGCCTCCAGGAAGAAGCACAGGTCCTGGACCATGTAGTTGGAGGAGGCGTTGCGGATGACCGTGACGCCGTCGTGCCGGGCCGCGGCCAGCAGGGCGTTCTCGGTGACCGTGTCCCCGCGTTCGGTCAGCACGATCGGGCGGTCGGGGGAGATCCCGGTGGCGACCTGCGCGTGGTAGATGCCCTCGGTCGCGGTGATGTCGAGGCCGAAGCGGCGCAGGGCGATCATGTGCGGCTCGATGGTGCGGGTGCCGAGGTCGCAGCCGCCCGCGTACGGGAGGCGGAAGTGGTCCATCCGGTGCAGCAGGGGGCCCAGGAACATGATGATGCTGCGGGTCCGGCGGGCGGCGTCCGCGTCCATGGACTCCATGTCGAGGCGGGCCGGCGGGATCAGTTCCAGGTCCACGCCGTCGTTGATCCAGCGGGTGCGGACGCCGATGGAGCCGAGGACCTCGAGGAGGCGGTAGACCTCCTCGATGCGGGCGACGCGGCGCAGCACCGTACGGCCCTTGTTGAGCAACGAGGCGCACAGCAGGGCGACACAGGCGTTCTTGCTCGTCTTGACATCGATGGCACCGGACAGCCGGCGGCCGCCGACGACGCGCAGGTGCATCGGGCCGGCGTAGCCGAGAGAGATGATCTCGCTGTCGAGCGCCTCGCCGATACGGGCGATCATCTCAAGGCTGATGTTCTGGTTGCCGCGCTCGATCCGGTTCACGGCGCTCTGGCTGGTGCCGAGTGCGTCGGCGAGCTGACTCTGTGTCCAGCCCCGGTGCTGCCGGGCGTCACGGATGAGCTTGCCGATGCGTACGAGGTAGTCGTCTGCCATGGCTGCACCGTATCTCAGATATGAGATGTTGATCGCGCAGGGTAGGCCGAACGGGTGTTACCGACCGTCAGGTCCCATGGTGGGGCCAGGGGGTGAGTAGTGCTATTTGTAATCTTCTGTCCGACTCGTCCGATTGTGTCACTCCCCGGCCCGTGCCCGCCCGTGACCGGCCCGCGCCCCGTTCGGGCTCCGCTCAGGCCCCGCCGGCGCACCCGCACGCGCGGTGCCGGCCGCCGTGCACCGCCGCGTACGTGGCGGGGCGCGGCCCCGCCACCGCACGCGCGGCCCGGGCCGAAGCGGCCCTGCCCGTCGCCGACTCGGCGTCGTGCACCACCCGCCCGCCGACCAGCGTCAGCCGGACCTCCGTCCCGCTGATGTCGGCCACCGGGCAGCGGGTCACGTCCCGGTCCAGCACCACCAGGTCCGCGGCCTTGCCCTGCTCCACCGTGCCCGTCAGCCCCTCCTGGCGCAGCTGCCAGGCCGTCCCCGCGGTGTGCATCCGCAGGGCCGACGTACGGCTCAGGCCCTCCAGCTCCCGGTACAGCCCGCCCTCGCCGTGCGCGCCCTGCCGGTCGACCGCCGTGCGCATCTGGTTCCACACCTGGAGCGCGTCCACCGGCCAGTCGGAGCCCCCGGCGAGCCGCGCGCCCGCCCGCTCCAGGCTCCGCGCGGGGTACATCCAGCGGTGCCGCCCGGGCCCGATGTACGGCAGCAGGGCCTCCATCGTCCAGGTGTCCTGCGCCGCCCACTGGAGCTGCATGCAGGCCGCCACCCCGAGTTGCGCGAACCGTCGCAGGTCGGCCGGGTCCACGATCTGGAGGTGGGCGACGGCGTTGCGCGGGTCGCGCTGCCCGGTGGCCCGGCGGGCGTACGCGTACCCGTCGAGGGCCGTGCGCCCAGCCCGGTCGCCCAGCCCGTGCGCGTGCATCTGCCAGCCGGCCCGGTTGAAGGCCGCGGTCAGCCGCCCGTACTCGGCCGCCGAGGTGTAGAGCTCGCCGCGGTTCGCGGTCGGCTTGCCGTTCCCGTCCAGGTACGGCTCCAGCAGCGCGGCCGTCTGTGCCGGGTACTCGATCACCCCGTCCAGGAACACCTTGATCATCCCGAACCGCAGCCCGGACGTCCCCTCGTACTCGCGGCGCAGTCCGCGCGCGTATTCCAGCGCGCCCGCCGGGTCCTTGGCCTGCTCGGCGTCCAGCCGGATCGCGGGCACGATCCGCTGCGGCAGCTTCCCGGCGCCGGCCAGGGCCCGGTAGAGCTCGAGCTCGTGCCGCCCGGTCAGGGCGTCCATCATCGTCGTGATCCCCGACGCGGCCGCCAGCTCCAGCACCCGGGAGCAGGCCGCGAGCAGTTCGGCCCGGGAGGGTTCGGGGACGTGCCGCTTCACCAGGACCTGCGCGTCGTCCTTGAGCACGCCCGTCGGCTGCCCGTCCGGCCCCTTCACGACCTGGCCGCCCACCGGGTCGGGGGTGGTCGCCGTGATGCCCGCGATGTCCAGCGCCCGCCGGTTGACCCACATGTTGTGCCCGTCACCGCCGACCAGGGCGATCGGGCGCCGGGTCGCCAGCGCGTCCAGCATCGCGTGGTGCGGGACGGTCCCCGTCGGCAGCAGCCCGACCGGATTCCAGTCCTCCACCACCAGCCAGCGGTCCGGTTCGGCCTCCGCGCCCCCGGTGTCGGCGAGGAACCCGGTGAGGATCGCGCGCAGTTCGGCCTGGGTGGTCTCGGCCCCGTCCAGCGAGGGCCGCAGCGAGCGGTCCCCGGCGCCGAGCGGGTGCACGTGCCCGTCGTGGATGCCGCTCATCACGGTGTTGCCGCAGGCGTCGACGGTCTCGGTGTCCCGGCCCACGAACCGGCGCACCTCCGAGTCCTGTCCGGTCGCCAGGATCCGGCCGTCCCGGCCGACGGCCACCGCCTGCGCCGGACGGCCGTGGTCGACGCCGCTGAACACCCGCGCGTTGTGGATGACCAGGGCGGCGGCCGGCCCGCGCCCCGAAGACGAGGCCGAGGCGCTGCCGGCCGCCGGGCCGAGCAACCCCGCCGCCCCGGCGGCCCCGGCCGCCGCGAGCAGCCCCCGCCGGGACAGGGGAGAACCAGAACCAGATGCAGAGACAGAACCAGATGCAGAGACAGAACCAGAAGCAGAGGCAGAAGGAGAAGGAGAAGGAGAAGGAGAAGGAGAACGCGTCATCACCCATCCGATCGTCGGTGTGGCGAGGACACTCTTTGGTTAAGCCCGTAACCGGAACCCACCCCGCACGACGGAATCCGTACGATGGCCCGCGTGCCCGGACCGACCATCGCCGACATCGCGCGCGCCGCGGAGGTCTCCACCGCGACCGTGTCGCACGCCCTCAACGGCACCGGACGCCTCGGCGACGGCACCCGCCGCCGGGTCCGGGAGGTCGCCGCGGCCCTCGGCTACGGCGCACACCGCGGCCCCCGCACCCGCACCCTCGGCTTCGCGGTCACCACCCATGCCGGCTGGACCTGGGACTTCGCGGGCGTCGCGTACTTCTCCCGGCTGCTCACCGCCGCCACCTCCGCCGCCCATGCCCGCGGCTACGCCCTGACCACCCTGCCCGCCGCCCGCGGCGCCGAGCCGTTGTGGCACACCCTCGCGGTCGACGGGATGCTGCTGCTCGACAGCCCGGAGGGCGATCCGGTGCTCCGCGCGCTGCGGGCGCGCGGCCTGCCCGTGGTCTTCGACGGGCGGCCCGCCGAGCCCCGGCCCGGGGACGTGTGGGTGGACAACGACCACGAGGCCACCACCCGCGAGGTGCTCGACCACCTCGCCGGGTCCGGGGCCCGCCGCATAGCCCTGCATTCCGCCTTCGGCCGGGAGTTCTACACCGCCGCCGTCACCTCCGCCTACACGCGCTGGTGCTCGGAGCGGGGTCGAGTTCCGCTCGTGGTCCCCTTTGATCCGGAGGACGCCGAAGGCCGTGCCTTCGATCCCGCCTTCGCCGCGCCCGAACGCCCCGACGCCGTCTACAGCCTCTACGATCCGGGCGGCCGCCAGGTGCTGGCCGCCGCCGCGCGCCACGGGATCCGTACGCCTGGGGGCCTGCTGCTGGTCTGCGCGAGTGAGGATCCGGCGTACGCGGAGGCGGAGCCCCCCGTGACCACCGTCACCCTCCACCCCGAACGGATTGCCGACGCGGCGGTGTCCGCCCTGGTCAACCTGATCGAATCCGGGCATACGGAATCGCCGGGGCAGTACACCGTCCCCGCATCCCTACGGGTGCGTGCCTCGTCCCTGCCCCCGGACATGTACTAGAGTTATCTCGACATCGAGATATCTGCCGAAGGCGTACCGCAGCCGCCCCCGCTGGTAAGGGTTACCTAACTTAGTCTTACCTTAGCGGATTGGCCAAGGGGCTTGGCGGCAGGATGCGGTCATACGCGCGAAATTCATGCATGAAGGAGACTGTCGTGTCGGCGAACAGCTTCGACGCCCGCAGCACGCTGCAGGTGGGCGACGAGTCGTACGAGATCTTCCGGCTGGACAAGGTTGAGGGCTCGGCCCGCCTGCCCTACAGCCTGAAGGTGCTGCTGGAGAACCTGCTCCGTACCGAGGACGGCGCGAACATCACCGCCGACCACATCCGGGCGCTCGGCGGCTGGGACTCCCAGGCCCAGCCCAGCCAGGAGATCCAGTTCACGCCGGCCCGCGTGATCATGCAGGACTTCACCGGCGTCCCCTGTGTCGTGGACCTCGCCACCATGCGTGAGGCCGTGAAGGCCCTCGGCGGCGACCCGGCGAAGATCAACCCGCTCTCGCCCGCCGAGATGGTCATCGACCACTCGGTCATCGCCGACAAGTTCGGCACGAAGGACGCCTTCGCGCAGAACGTCGAGCTGGAGTACGGCCGCAACAAGGAGCGCTACCAGTTCCTGCGCTGGGGCCAGACCGCCTTCGACGACTTCAAGGTCGTCCCCCCGGGCACCGGCATCGTCCACCAGGTCAACATCGAGCACCTGGCCCGCACCGTCATGGTCCGGGGTGGCCAGGCGTACCCCGACACCCTCGTCGGCACCGACTCGCACACCACCATGGTCAACGGCCTGGGCGTGCTGGGCTGGGGCGTCGGCGGCATCGAGGCCGAGGCCGCGATGCTCGGCCAGCCGGTCTCCATGCTGATCCCGCGCGTCGTGGGCTTCAAGCTGACCGGCGAGCTGCCCACCGGCACCACCGCCACCGACCTGGTGCTGACCATCACCGAGATGCTCCGCAAGCACGGCGTCGTCGGCAAGTTCGTCGAGTTCTACGGTGAGGGCGTCGCCGCCACCTCCCTCGCCAACCGCGCCACCATCGGCAACATGTCGCCGGAGTTCGGCTCCACCGCCGCCGTCTTCCCGATCGACGACGAGACCCTGAAGTACCTGCGCCTGACCGGCCGCGACGCCCAGCAGGTCGCGCTCGTCGAGGCGTACGCCAAGGAGCAGGGCCTGTGGCTGGACCCGGCCGCCGAGCCGGACTTCTCCGAGAAGCTGGAGCTCGACCTCTCCACGGTCGTCCCCTCCATCGCCGGCCCGAAGCGCCCGCAGGACCGCATCATCCTCGCCAACGCCTCCCAGCAGTTCGCGCAGGACGTGCGCAACTACGTCGAGGACGACGACGAGGCGGGCAAGGAGTCCTTCCCGGCCTCCGACGCCCCGGCCGCCACCAACGGCGTGCCGAGCCGCCCGACCCGGGTCACCCTGGCCGACGGCACCTCCTTCGAGATCGACCACGGCGCCGTCACCGTCGCCGCGATCACCTCCTGCACCAACACCTCGAACCCCTACGTCATGGTCGCCGCGGCGCTCGTGGCCAAGAAGGCGGTCGAGAAGGGCCTGTCCCGCAAGCCGTGGGTCAAGACCACGCTGGCCCCCGGTTCGAAGGTCGTCACCGACTACTTCGACAAGGCCGGCCTGACCCCGTACCTCGACAAGATGGGCTTCAACCTCGTCGGGTACGGCTGCACCACCTGCATCGGCAACTCCGGTCCGCTGGACGAGGAGATCTCGAAGGCGATCAACGAGCACGACCTCGCGGTCACCTCGGTCCTCTCGGGCAACCGCAACTTCGAGGGCCGCATCAACCCCGACGTCAAGATGAACTACCTGGCCTCCCCGCCGCTGGTCGTCGCGTACGCCATCGCGGGCTCCATGAAGGTGGACATCACCAAGGACGCCATCGGCACCGACACCGAGGGCAACCCGGTCTTCCTCCAGGACATCTGGCCCTCCGAGGCCGAGGTCAACGACGTCGTGGCGAACGCCATCGGCGAGGACATGTTCAGCAAGTCCTACCAGGACGTCTTCGCGGGCGACGCCCAGTGGCAGGCGCTGTCGATCCCGACCGGCAACACCTTCGAGTGGGACCCGCAGTCCACCTACGTCCGCAAGCCCCCCTACTTCGAGGGCATGACGATGGAGACCACCCCGGTCTCCGACATCACCGGCGCCCGCGTGCTGGCGAAGCTGGGCGACTCGGTCACCACCGACCACATCTCCCCGGCCGGTGCGATCAAGGCCGACACCCCGGCCGGCAAGTACCTCACGGAGCACGGCGTCGAGCGCCGCGACTTCAACTCGTACGGTTCCCGCCGCGGCAACCACGAGGTCATGATCCGCGGTACGTTCGCCAACATCCGCCTGCGCAACCAGATCGCGCCGGGCACCGAGGGCGGCTTCACCCGCGACTTCACCGTCGAGGGCGCGCCGGTCTCCTTCATCTACGACGCCTCCCAGAACTACCAGGCCGCCGGCATCCCGCTGGCCATCCTGGCGGGCAAGGAGTACGGCTCCGGCTCCTCCCGCGACTGGGCGGCCAAGGGCACCGCGCTGCTCGGCGTCAAGGCCGTCATCGCCGAGTCCTACGAGCGCATCCACCGCTCCAACCTGATCGGCATGGGCGTCCTGCCCCTGCAGTTCCCCGAGGGCGCCACGGCGGCCTCCCTGGGCCTCACCGGCGAGGAGACCTTCTCCTTCACCGGTGTGGAGGAGCTGAACAACGGCACCACCCCGCGCACCGTCAAGGTCTCCACCGACACGGGCGTGGAGTTCGACGCGGTCGTCCGCATCGACACGCCGGGTGAGGCGGACTACTACCGCAACGGCGGCATCATGCAGTACGTGCTGCGCAACCTGATCCGCGGCTAAGCACCCCCGCGGGCCGGCTGCGACCCGGCTCCGGAAGGGCCGTACCCCCGAAAAGGGGGTACGGCCCTTCCGCTTGTCCGGCGCCCGGCGCAGATGACGGCCAGGTCTCAACTCGGAAAAGCTGACCGCCATCCGTGTGCATGATCTTGCTCACGTGAGCGGAAGTGGACTATACCTGTGCCCGTCCGGATCACCGCGAGACGAGCGGTCCGGACCGGGGGGATGGGCGGGGACCTGCGGTGATGCCGCATGCACGGCAATCGCCGTGATTCCCGGCCTCCTTCACACTTCTGACGAAGGCGAGGACATGAGCATGGGATCCACTGGTGAGGGCCTCGGGCGCCGCGATCTGATCAAGCGCTCCGCAGCACTCGGACTGATCACGGTGCCGACGATGAGCTTCCTGTCCGCCTGCGCCTCCGGCGGCGAGGAGAGCACGAAGGGCCCGGACAAGGGTGTCGTCTCCAAGGAGAACCCCTTCGGCGTCGCCAAGGGCAGCAAGCTGGACGTCGTGGTCTTCAAGGGCGGCTTCGGCGACGACTACGCCAAGGCCTGGGAGGCCGCCTTCGACAAGAAGTGGGGCACGACCAGCTCCCACCTGGGCACCCAGGAGATCACCGCCAAGCTGCAGCCGCGCTTCAACGGCGGCAACCCGCCGGACGTCGTCGACGACTCCGGCGCCCAGCAGATCAAGCTGGACGTGCTCGCCAAGGGCAACCAGCTCGCCGACCTCACCGCCGTGCTCGAAGCGCCCTCGCTCGACGACCCCACCAAGAAGGTGCGCGACACGCTGGTCGCCGGAGCCGTCGAACAGGGCATGCTGGGCGGCAAGTTCGTCACCCTGAAGTACGTGTACGCCGTATTCGGCCTCTGGTACTCCGGCAAGCTCTTCAAGGAGAAGGGCTGGACCCCGCCCAAGACCTGGGACGAGTTCCTGGCCGTCTGCGCCAAGGCCAAGGAGGCGGGCATCGGCGGCCTCGCCCACCAGGGCAAGTTCCCGTACTACATCAACGTGGTCATCATGGACCTGATCGCCAAGAAGGGCGGTCTGGACGCCATCAAGGCGATCGACCACCTCGAGCCGAACGCCTTCGAGGGCAACCCGGCCGCCCTCGCCGCGGTCGAGGCGGTCTACGAGGTGGTGGAGAAGGGCCTGCTGATGCCCGGCACCAACGGCCTCACCCACACGGAGTCCCAGACCGCCTGGAACCAGTACAAGGCCGCCTTCATCCCCTCCGGCTCCTGGCTCGAGAACGAGCAGCTGAAGCAGACCCCGGAGGACTTCGACATGAAGTTCCTGCCGGTGCCGCTGCTCGCCGACAGCAAGCTGCCCGTCGAGGCCATCCGGGCCGGCGTCGACGAGCCCTTCATCGTCCCCGAGAAGGCCGCCAACAAGGCCGGAGGCCTGGAGTTCCTCCGCTCGATGCTGTCCCGCGAATGGTCGACGATCTTCGCCCAGCAGGCCAACTCGCTCACCGTCGTCAAGGACGGCGTGGACCCCGGCGTCAAGCTGCGGCCCGGCACCCAGTCGGCCGTGGACGCGCTCAAGGCCGCCGACACCAACACCTTCAGCTACCGCTACCCCGACTGGTACAGCGAAATGGACACCGAGATCCAGAACGCGTCCAATGAGCTGATGGCGCAGCGGATCCAGCCAAAGGAGTGGATCAAGCGGGCCCAGGCTGCGGTAGACAAGGCGGCCAAGGACCCGAACGCCAAGAACAACCGCCGCAGCTGACACCGCAGGGACGGACACCATGAGCCACGTAGCCCAGAGCAAGGGGCGGGCCGGCTTCATCACCGGCTTCCTCCTCGCTCCCCTCGCGCTGTATCTGACCTTCGTCATCTGGCCGTACGTGCAGACGTTCGGCTATTCGTTCACCAACTGGACGGGCCAGTCGCCGACGTTCGACTTCGTCGGCCTGGACAACTACGCGACGTTGCTGAACGACGAAGTGTTCCGCGGCGCGCTCTGGCACAACCTGCTGCTCCTGGTGTTCGTCCCGGTGATCACCATCCTGCTCGCCCTCTTCTTCGCCTTCATGGTGAACGCGGGAGGGCGCAGCGGGGCGGGCGGGGTGCAGGGCGTCGGCGGCTCGCGCTTCTACAAGGTGGTCTACTTCTTCCCGCAGGTCCTCTCGCTCGCCATCCTCGCCGTCCTCTTCGGCGCGATCTACCGCAGTGACGAGGGCGGCCTGCTCAACGGCTTCCTCATCAAGACCGGTCTCATCTCCGCGCAGCACCCGGTCGAATGGCTCAACGAGCCCAACTTCGTGCTCTGGTGCCTGCTCTTCGTGGTCGTCTGGCACGGGGTCGGCTTCTACCTCGTGCTGTTCTCGGCGGCCATGCAGTCCGTCCCGAAGGACATCTACGAGGCCGCCCTGCTCGACGGCGCCGGACGCGCCCAGACCTTCTTCAAGGTCACGCTGCCGCTCCTGTGGGATTCTGTGCAGACCTCCGCGGTCTACCTGGGCATCGCCGCGATGGACATGTTCGTCCTCGTGTCGACCATGACCTCGGGCCAGTTCGGCGGCGGACCCGACCACCACAGCGAGGTCATGGCGACGGTGCTGATGCGCAACTTCCTGTACTTCGGCAAGAGCGGCTACGCCTGCGCCATGGGCGTGGTCATGCTCGTCCTGACCATGATCCTCTCTGTCATCACGCTGCGTGCCACCCGCCGCGAGCGCATCGAGTTCTGAGCGGGAGACCATCATGACCACAGTGATCAAGGCTCCGGGCGAGAAGGCCGCGGAGCGGCCCGGGAAGGCCGGCCGGCCGGGGGAGGGGGACGAGCGCCGCTCCGAGGGCGTGGTCCTCAACGTCTTCTCGCACGGGTTCCTCGTCCTCTGGGCGATAATGATCGTGCTTCCGCTGGTCTGGCTGGCGCTCGGCGCCTTCAAGACCGACGCGCAGATCGGCGGCTCGGCCCTCACCTGGCCCTCGAACTGGAACTTCGACGCCTTCGGCCGGGCCTGGGACAAGGGCATCGGCGGCTACTTCGCCAACACCCTCATCGTGCTGGTGTTCTCGGTGCCGCTGACCATGCTGTTCGGCTCGATGGCCGCGTACGTACTGGCCCGCTACCCCTTCAAGGGCAACCGGGTCATCTACTACTTCTTCGTCAGCGGGGCGATGTTCCCGGTGTTCCTGGCGCTCGTACCGCTGTTCTTCATGGTCAAGCGCTTCGACATGCTGAACACCTACCAGGGCCTGATCCTGGTGTACGTCGCCTACTCGATGCCGTTCACCGTCTTCTTCATGCACTCCTTCTTCCGGACGCTGCCCACGGCGATCCACGAGGCGGCGGTCATCGACGGGGCCTCCGACACCCGGATCTTCTTCCAGGTGATGCTGCCGATGGCCAAGCCCGGCCTGATCAGCGTCGGGATATTCAATGTCCTGGGGCAGTGGAACCAGTACATCCTGCCCGCCGTGCTGATGCAGCCGCAGACGAGCGGCGAGCCCGAGCGCTACATGCTCACGCAGGGGCTCATCCAGCTCCAGTACCAGATGGGCTACGAGACGGACCTGCCGGTGCTGTTCGCCGGCGCCACCATCGCCGTCATCCCGATGCTGGCGGTCTACCTCTCCTTCCAACGCCAGATCCAGGCCGGCCTGACCTCCGCCACCCTCAAGTAGCGGGGCCGGCCGGACCGGCTCAGGCCGCCGGATCCGGCACCACCGACCAGCTGACCGCCGAGACCGAGGGGTCGAGCGAGAGGTTGCTGACGGCTTCCTCGAGCGCCTTGCCCTTCTCGCCCTCGGCGGTCAGCAGTGCGGACACCGTCACCCGGCCCGGCACCGGTCCGTCCTGGCTGCGGATCTCCCGGAGCTGGTAGCCGGGCCGGGCCAGCGCGTCCACCAGCCGGTGGCGGATGTGGGCTTCCTCCTCCTCCAGGCACACCGCCTCGAAGTGGTAGTCGGTGGCCACCTCGGCGCCGCCGTGCGGCTCGCGGTCCAGACGGCGGCCCAGCGGGCGCAGGACGAGGTTGGTCCCGACCACGCCCGCCGTGCCGCAGACCGCCAGCACGAACAGGCCCACGCCCGCCAGGCAGCCCACGGCCGCCGAGCACCACAGGGTGGCGGCCGTGTTCAGGCCCCGGACGCTCAGCCCGTCGCGCATGATCACGCCGGCCCCGAGGAAGCCGATTCCGGAGACGATCTGGGCGGCGACCCGGGAGCCGTCGTAGTTCACCTCCGAGGCCGCGCTGAGGAACCCGTACTGCGAGAGCAGCACGAACAGGGCCGCACCGCCCGCCACCAGGGCGTTCGTCCGGAGTCCCGCGAGCCGGGCCCGCCACTGCCGTTCGAGGCCGATGACGGCTCCGAGTCCGAGCGCGGCGGCCAGGTGCGCGGCCATGTCCCATTCGGTGAGCCGCATCGGCCTCTCCCTTCTCTCTCCTCGGTTGCGGCCCTAGAGCCAGGTGTTGAACGTGCGGATGTACCAGGTCTTCACGAGCTGGGTGAGCGTGCAGTACGCGAGGAGCACGCCGATCAGCCACGGGAAGTAGCTCGCCGGCAGGGCCACGAAGCCCAGCGAGCCGGCCAGCGGGGAGAACGGCAGGTAGAGGCCGGTCAGCACCGCGAGGACCGTCATCACCATCACCGGCCAGGAGGCCCGGGACTGGATGAAGGGGATCTTCCGGGTACGGATCATGTGGACGATCAGGGTCTGCGAGAGCAGGCCCTCGATGAACCAGCCGGACTGGAAGAGCGACTGGCTCGCCTCGCTGTTGGCGGCGAACACGTGCCACATGATCAGGAACATCGAGATGTCGAAGATGGAGCTGACGGGGCCGATGGTGACCATGAAGCGGAAGATGCCCTTGGAGTCCCAGTTGCGGGGCTTGCGCAGGTACTCCTCGTCCATCCGGTCCCACGGGGTGGCCAGCTGGGAGATGTCGTAGACCAGGTTCTGCACCAGCAGCATGATCGCGAGCATCGGCTGGAAGGGGATGAACGCGCTCGCCACCAGCACCGAGAAGACATTGCCGAAGTTCGACGACGCCGTCATCTTGATGTACTTGATCGTGTTGCCGAAGGTGGTCCGGCCCTGGACCACGCCCTGCTCCAGGACGGTCAGGTCCTTCTCCAGCAGGATGATGTCGGCCGACTCCTTGGCGATGTCGACGGCGGTGTCCACGGAGAGGCCGACATCGGCGTCGCGCAGCGCGGCGGCGTCGTTGATGCCGTCGCCGAGGAACCCGACGGTGTGCCCGTCGGCCTGCAGGGCGCGCACGATCCGCGCCTTCTGGACCGGGTTGACCTTGGCGAAGACGGTCGTACGGGCGGCCAGCGCGCGCAGCGCCGGCTCGTCGAGGGCGTCGATCTCGGAGCCGAGGACCACGTGGCCCACGTCGATGCCGACATCGGCGCAGACCCGGGCGGCCACGAGGTCGTTGTCGCCGGTGACCACCTTGACCGCGATGCCCTTGTCGGCCAGGCCCTGGAGGGCCCGGGCGGCGTCGGCCTTCGGCGGGTCGAGGAAGGCGAGGAAGCCGATCAGCGTCAGCCCGTCCTCGTCGGCGACCGTGTAGGTGTCGCGCGGCGCGGCGATCGTGCGGGTGGCGACGGCCAGGACCCGCAGGCCCTTGCGGTTGTTGTCCTCGGCGATGCGGGTGACGTGCCACCGCAGCTGTTCGGTGAGCTCGACCTTCTCGCCGCGGTCCGTCATGTGCGTGCAGAGGCCGAGGACCTCCTCGACGGCGCCCTTGGTGATCATGACGTGCTCGGAGCGGCCGAGGTCGCCCACGATGCTGTTGCGGTTGAGGATCACGGACATCCGGCGCCGGGCGAAGTCGAAGGGGATCTCGTCGACCATCGAGAACCGTGCGTCGACGACAACCTCCTCGGCCTCGTTGACGCGGTCGATGACCGCCTGGTCCATCAGGTTCTTCAGACCGGTCTGGAAGTGGGAGTTGAGGTAGCCGTACTCCAGCACCTCGTTGTCCTCGTCGCCGTGCACGTCGAGGTAGCGGTCGAGGACGATCCGGTCCTCGGTGAGGGTGCCGGTCTTGTCCGTGCAGAGCACGTCCATGGCGCCCAGGTTCTGGATGGCGTTGAGCCGCTTGACGACCACCTTGCGCTTGGACATGGCGACCGCGCCGCGCGCCAGGTTGGCCGAGACCACCATCGGCAGCATCTCGGGGGTCAGGCCGACGGCGACGGCGATACCGAAGAGGAAGGCTTCGTTCCAGTCGCCCTTGGTCAGCCCGTTGACCATGAAGACCACCGGGACCATGACCAGCATGAAGCGGATCAGCAGGAAGCTGACCTTGCGCACGCCGTTGTCGAAGTTGGTCTGCGGGCGCTCGCCGACCAGCGAGCCGGCCATCGAGCCGAAGTAGGTGTCGGCGCCGGTGGCGACGACGACTCCGGTGGCGGTGCCGGAGGTGACCGAGGTCCCCATCAGGCACAGGTTGTCGGCCTCGACCGGGTCGGTCGTCTCCAGTTGGCCGAGGTCCTCCGCAGCGGGGGTCCCCCCGGCGGAGCGACGGGGAGCGTCGGCCTTGGCGACCGGCAGGGACTCGCCGGAGAGCGCGGCCTGGCCGACCATCAGGTCCTTGGAGGTGATCAGCCGCAGGTCGGCCGGGATCAGGTCGCCGGCGGCGAGCTTGACCACGTCGCCCGGGACCACCTGGTCCATGGGCACCTCGAAGGTGGTGGGCCCGGAGCCGCTGCCGGCCCGGCGCTGCACCGCGCAGGTGGTGGTGACGAGCTTCTTCAGCGCGTCGGCGGCGCGCCCCGAGCGGTACTCCTGCCAGAAGCGCAGCAGCCCGCTGATGCCCACCATCACGGAGAGGATGATGACGCCCGGGTCCTCGGGGTCCTGCCAGTACATGACGGCGGCCAGGAAGACCAGGACGGCGATGAAGGGGTTCCAGTAGGCCTTGGCCAGCTGGACGAACCAGAACGGCGCGCGCTCCTGGGCGACGACGTTGCGGCCGTGCCGCTCCAGGCGCAGCGCGGCCTCGGCGTGGGTGAGGCCGTTGCGCGAGGCGTCGACGGACTGCAGGGCGTGGATGCCCGGGCGGGCGCTGAGCTCGGTGAGCCGCTCGCCGACGAGGCGGGTGCGGGACTCCAGCTCGGCGGCCCTGCGCTCGCGGCGGGTCCGGCCCGGCGGAGCGAGCTTCGTGGGGGTGCGAGGGGTGAGCATGGTCATGGCGAATACCTCCCTCCACTGCGTCCGGGCAGCACGGAGCCGCGCGGTCACGTGGAGTGATCATGGGTCGGCGCAAGGTGCCGCGGACGGGCCACGGGATGCGCCGGGGGCATGGATGACGTATGCCTGACAGAAGAATCAGGGCGTGCGGAAGGGAAGGTGGAAACGCGAAACGCACGGAGCTGCGGCGGATCGCCGCGACCGTGCGCGCTCAGGGGCAAGCCGACGGGTCGGCGGACCGGTGGATGACCGGACCCGTGGACCGGAAAGGACCGACGGATCAGCCGGCGAGAGCGAGAGCGCGGCAAGGACTTCGATCGGGACTCATCCCGAACACCTCCTCGCGTAGCGCTGTCGTTTACGGGGCGCGGTCCGGCCGGAAAGGCCGCAGAGGACCGGCGCCTCAGCGACCGTAGCACGATCCATGCGACCGTTCTCTCCCTCTTATGGCCGATGTGGTGGTTTGGTCCTGTGTCAGCCTCTTGACGTCTGGATGCGCAAAGGCTCGACTTAAGGTTCACAAGTTGGAGAGACGCCGGGGTCTCGGAGCGCGCAGCGCCGTCCCCCGGCCGGGGGGCGACGGCTGGCCGTCGCTTATGGGCAGGAGTGGATGAGTCGTGCAGACTCCCGGATCGCAGTCCTCGCTGCATCGCGCGAATCTCGAACGGGTCGTGCGGGCGGTGCGGCTCGCGGGTTCGCTGACCCAGGCGGAGATCGCCCGTGCCACCGGACTGTCGGCGGCCACGGTCTCCAACATCGTCCGTGAGCTCAAGGAGGGCGGGACCGTCGAGGTCACCGACACCTCGGCGGGCGGCCGACGGGCCCGCAGCGTGTCGCTCAGCGGCGACGCGGGCATCGTGATCGGCGTGGACTTCGGCCACACCCACCTGCGGGTGGCCGTCGGCAACCTCGCCCATCAGGTGCTGGCCGAGGAGGCCGAGCCGCTGGACGTGGACGCCTCCTGGGTGGACGGCTTCGACCGGGCGGAAGCGCTGGTCGGACGGCTGATCGCGGGCATCGGGGTGAGCCTGGACAAGGCCATCGGCGTCGGCCTAGGCGTCCCCGGCCCGATCGACGTGGAGTCGGGGACCCTCGGCTCGACCGCGATCCTGCCCGGCTGGGCCGGGATCAACCCGCGCGAGGAGCTCTCGCGGCGCCTCGGCGTGCCCGTGTACGTGGACAACGACGCGAACCTCGGGGCGCTGGGCGAGCTCGTGTGGGGGAGCGGGCGCGGGGTGAAGGACCTCGCCTACATCAAGGTGGCCAGCGGCGTCGGCGCGGGGCTGGTGATCAACGGTCAGATCTACCGCGGCCCGGGCGGCACGGCGGGCGAGATCGGGCACATCACCCTCGACGAGTCAGGCCCGGTCTGCCGCTGCGGGAACCGCGGCTGCCTGGAGACCTTCGCGGCGGCCCGGTACGTGCTCCCCCTCCTCCAGGGCAGCCACGGACCGGAGTTGACGATGGAACGGGTGGTGGAGCTGGCCCGGGGCGGGGACCCGGGCTGCCGTCGCGTGATCACCGACGTGGGGCGCCACGTCGGCAGCGGCGTGGCCAGTCTGTGCAACCTCCTGAACCCGAGCCGGGTGGTCCTCGGCGGCTCGCTCGCGGAGGCCGGTGAACTCGTCCTGGCTCCCATCCGTGAATCCGTGGGGAGGTACGCGATCCCGAGCGCCGCCCGCCAGCTGTCGGTGCTGACCGGCTCGCTCGGCGGGCGGGCCGAGGTGCTGGGCGCACTCGCCCTGGTGCTCAGCGAGATGGGCGATTCGACCCTTTTGTCAGACCATGGAAGTGGAGCGCGAACTCCAGCCGCCGTGTCTTCAGTTAGATAACGGATGGCACCGTTGTCATCTCGTTAAGGATTCACTCCTTGACGGCAATCTTGCGGCCGGGGTTGACTCACACCCACCTCGGCCGCAGTGTTGCGGCCTCGTCAGGGAGGTTCAGGTAATGAACACGCGTATGCGCAGAGCCGCCGTAGCCGTAGCCGCCGGTGCCATGGCCGTTTCGCTTGCCGCCTGTGGCAGTGCCAAGGAGGCCGGCGACAAGACCAAGGAGACCGGAGCCGCCGCGGGCGACGCCATCAAGGTCGGTCTCCTGCTCCCGGAGAACCAGACCGCGCGCTACGAGAAGTTCGACAAGCCGCTCATCGAGAAGAAGGTCGCCGAACTCACCGGCGGCAAGGGCCAGGTCGTCTACGCGAACGCCAAGCAGGACGCGACCACCCAGAACTCCCAGGTCGACACGATGATCACCAACAAGGTGAACGTCCTCATCGTCGACGCGGTGGACTCCAAGGCCATCGCCGGCTCGGTCAAGAAGGCCAAGGAGGCCGGCATCCCGGTCGTCGCCTACGACCGCCTGGCCGAGGGCCCGATCGACGCCTACACCTCCTTCGACAACGAAGAGGTCGGCAAGGTCCAGGGCAAGGCGCTGCTCGAGGCGCTGGGCGACAAGGCCAAGGACGGCCAGATCGTCATGATGAACGGCTCGGTCACCGACCCGAACGCCAAGCTCTTCAAGTCCGGCGCGCACTCCGTCCTCGACGGCAAGGTGAACATCGGCAAGGAGTACGACACCGTCGAGTGGAAGCCGGAGAACGCCAACACCAACATGGCGGCCGCCCTCTCGGCGCTCGGCAAGGACAAGGTCATCGGCGTCTACTCCGCCAACGACGGCATGGCGGGCGGCATCATCACCGCCCTCAAGGCGGCCGGCCTGTCCACCCTGCCCCCGGTCACCGGCCAGGACGCCGAACTCGCCGGAGTCCAGCGCATCGTCGCGGGCGAGCAGTTCATGAGCGTCTACAAGCCGTACGCCCCCGAGGCCGAGGCCGCCGCGAAGATGGCCGTCGCCCTCGCCAAGGGCGAGAAGGTCACCGGAGTCACCACCTCCACGGTCGACAGCCCGACCACCAAGGGCGTCCCGTCCGTGCTGATCCCGGTCGTCTCGCTCACCAAGAACAACCTCATGGACACCGTCATCAAGGACGGCGTCTACACGGCCGACGAGATCTGCAGCGACAAGTACTCGGCCGCCTGCACCACCCTCGGCCTCAAGTAAGGCCCCCCGCCGCCCACGAGGCGGCCCCCGCGCCTGCCCGGCGCCCCGCCCCTTCTTCCCCCGCCACCCGCGGGGCGCCGGGCAGAAACGTTCCCCCAGCCTCTACTTCCCCCATTCGCCCCGCTCCTGCTCTTTTGCACGACATCCCCGCCGGTCAGGCGGCGAAGGAGATGGTTCATGTGTCCGCTGCGCCCGTGCTGGCGTTGCGAGGGGTCTCGAAGCGGTTCGGCGCCGTTCAGGCCCTGACCGACGTAGAACTCGAGATCCACTCCGGTGAAGTGGTCGCCCTCGTCGGCGACAACGGCGCCGGCAAGTCCACGCTGGTCAAGACGATCGCCGGCGTGCACCCCATCGATGACGGCGTCATCGAGTGGGAGGGCCGCCCGGTCTCCATCGGCAAGCCCCACGACGCCCAGAACCTGGGCATCGCGACGGTCTACCAGGACCTCGCGCTGTGCGACAACATCGACGTCGTCGGCAACCTCTTCCTCGGCCGCGAGCTCAAGCGCCGCGGTGTTCTGGACGAGGTGGAGATGGAGCGCCGCGCCCGCGAGCTCCTGACCACGCTGTCCATCCGGATCCCCAGTGTCCGGATCCCCATCGCCTCGCTCTCCGGCGGGCAGCGCCAGACCGTGGCCATCGCCCGTTCGATGCTCGGCGAGCCCAAGCTCGTGATCCTCGACGAGCCCACCGCCGCCCTCGGCGTCGAGCAGACCGCACAGGTCCTCGACCTGGTGGAACGGCTGCGCGAGCGCGGCCACGCCGTGATCCTCATCAGCCACAACATGGCCGATGTGAAGGCCGTCGCCGACAAGGTCGCGGTCCTGCGGCTGGGCCGCAACAACGGCGTCTTCACCGTCGCCGACACCTCGCAGGAAGAGATCATCTCCGCCATCACGGGAGCCACGGACAACGCCGTGACCCGCCGGGCGGCCCGCACCGGGGAGGCTCGCAAGTGAGCACCGACAACCCACCCGCCGTCCCGCTCGACAAGGCGGCGGACGCCGCCGGGCACGAGGTCGTCAACCCGGCCGCGGCGGCGGACGCCATCCCGGCCGTGGACCCCCGCCTGCTCGTCCGCGAGCAGGGCCTGTCCGGGTACCTCAGCGAGTTCGGGCGCAAGATGAAGGCCGGTGACCTGGGCTCCATCCCGGTCGTCCTCGGTCTGATCATCATCTGGTCCATCTTCCAGGGCCTGAACTCGAACTTCCTCTCCCCGGAGAACCTCACCAACATCGCCATCACGATGGTCGCCACCGGCATGATGGCCGTCGGCATCATCTTCGTGCTGCTGCTCGGCGAGATCGACCTCTCGGTCGGCTCGGTCAGCGGCGTCTCGGGCGCGATCGTCGCCGTCCTCGCCGTCACCAACGGCGTGAACGAATGGCTGGCCATCCTCGCGGCCATCGCCGGCGGCGCCCTGATCGGCTCCATCCACGGCTTCTTCTTCGCCAAGATCGGTGCCCCGGCCTTCGCCGTCACCCTGTCGGGCCTGCTCTTCTGGTCCGGCGCCATGCTGCAGATCCTCGGCAGCAACGGCACGATCAACCTCGACTCCGAGGGCGTGGTCGGGCAGCTGACCACGTACTTCTTCTCGGACGTGGCCGTCGGCTACGGCCTGGCGGCGATCGCGGTGGCCGGGTACTTCCTCGCCACCTTCTTCGACAACCGGCGCCGCGAGGCCGCCGGGGTCCCCTCCCGGCCGCTCGGCGAGATCCTGCTGCGCACCGGCCTGCTCGCGGTGTTCACCTTCGGTCCCGCGATCGTGTTCAACCAGTACAAGGGCCTGCCGCTCGCGGTGGTGCTGTTCGTGCTGGCCCTGGTCGCCACGGACTTCGTCCTGCGCCGCACGACCTTCGGCCGGAACGTCTTCGCTCTCGGCGGCAGCGTCGAGGCCTCCCGTCGCGCCGGCATCAACGTCACCGGGATCCGCATCGCGGTCTTCGCCATCGCCGGCACCTTCGCCGCCATCGGCGGGCTCTTCTGGGCCTCCAAGATCGCGGCGGCCAACCAGAGCGCCGGCGCCGGCGACCTGCTGATGAACGTGATCGCGGCGGCCGTCATCGGCGGCACCAGCCTCTTCGGCGGCCGGGGCCGGACCTGGAACGCCCTCCTCGGCGTCATGGTCATCACCTCGATCCAGTACGGTCTGGCCCTGGAGGGGATCGCGACTCCGATCCAGTACATGATCACGGGCGCCGTACTGCTGGCCACCGTGGTCATCGACTCGGTCACGCGCAAGACCCAGAAGACGGCCGGACGGGCCTGAAACCCGCCCGCTCGCCCGGGTCGCCGGTAAGACCCGTCACAGTGCCCGGTGCCACTTCGCGTGGCGCCGGGCATCCGTGCGTACGCGGCCGCGTACGCCTGTGCGGGTATACGCCCGTTTGTGATGTGTGACCCCGGGGCGGTGCGTACATGTATGACAAAGGTGTGACCCAGCCGGGACGGCCCGATGACCGCGCCCGCCGACGGAACATTAGACTCGACAGACCAGCAAGCAACTGCAAGGAGGCACGGGTGCTGCTGACCCGCATCAAGGGACCGCGCGATCTGGACCGGCTCAGCCAGGAGGAGCTCGACCAGCTCGCCGCCGAGATCAGGTCCTTCCTCGTCGACGCCGTCTCCAAGACCGGCGGGCACCTCGGCCCCAACCTCGGGGTGGTCGAACTGACGATCGCCCTGCACCGGGTCTTCGACTCGCCCAAGGACAAGGTCCTCTTCGACACCGGCCACCAGGCGTACGTCCACAAGCTGCTCACCGGCCGCCAGGACTTCGCGGGCCTGCGCTCCAAGGGCGGCCTGTCCGGCTACCCCTCGCGCGCCGAGTCCGACCACGACGTGATCGAGAACTCGCACGCCTCCACCGTGCTGGGCTGGGCCGACGGCATCGCCAAGGCCAACGAGGTGCTCGGCCGCGAGGACCACCACGTCGCCGCCGTCATCGGCGACGGCGCGCTGACCGGCGGCATGGCCTGGGAGGCGCTGAACAACATCGCCGCCGCCAAGGACCGCCCCCTGGTCATCGTCGTCAACGACAACGAGCGCTCGTACGGCCCCACCATCGGCGGCCTCGCGAACCACCTGGCGACCCTGCGCACCACGGACGGCTACGAGCGCTTCCTGGCCCGCGGCAAGGACCTCCTGGAGCGCACGCCCGTCGTCGGCAAGCCGCTCTACGAGACCCTGCACGGGGCCAAGAAGGGCCTCAAGGACTTCATCGCCCCGCAGGGCATGTTCGAGGACCTGGGCCTGAAGTACATCGGCCCCATCGACGGCCACGACATCGAGGCCCTCGAGTCCGCCCTCACGCGCGCCAAGCGCTTCAGCGGCCCGGTCATCGTGCACTGCCTCACCCAGAAGGGCCGCGGCTACGAGCCCGCCGTCCAGGACGAGGCGGACCGCTTCCACGCGGTCGGCGTGATCCACCCGGACACCGGCCTGCCGGTCTCCACCGACGCGGCCAGCTGGACCTCCGTCTTCGCCGACGAGATGGTCAAGCTCGGCAAGGAGCGCAAGGACATCGTCGCGATCACCGCGGCCATGCTCCAGCCGGTCGGCCTGAAGAAGTTCGCCGACGCCTACCCGGACCGGATCTTCGACGTCGGCATCGCCGAGCAGCACGGCGCCACCTCGGCGGCGGGCCTGGCCACCGGCGGCGCCCACCCGGTCTTCGCGGTGTACGCGACCTTCCTCAACCGCGCCTTCGACCAGGTCCTGATGGACGTGGCCCTGCACAAGTGCGGTGTCACCTTCGTCCTCGACCGCGCCGGTGTCACCGGCACCGACGGCGCCTCCCACAACGGCATGTGGGACATGTCCATCCTCCAGGTCGTCCCCGGCCTGCGCCTGGCCGCCCCGCGCGACGCGGAGCAGCTGCGGGCCCAGCTGAACGAGGCCGTCCAGGTCAAGGACGCGCCGACCGTGGTGCGCTTCTCCAAGGGCGTCGTCGGCCCGGCCGTCCCGGCCGTCGGCCGCATCGGCGGCATGGACGTGCTGCGCGCCCCGGCCCCCGAGGCCGCCCGCCCGGACGTACTGCTCGTCTCGGTCGGCGCCCTCGCCCCGATGTGCCTGGAGATCGCCGACCTGCTCGACAAGCAGGGCATCACCACGACCGTGGTCGACCCGCGCTGGGTCAAGCCCGTGGACGAGGCGCTGGCCCCGCTCGCCGACCGCCACCGCGTGGTCGTCACGGTCGAGGACAACAGCCGCGCCGGCGGTGTCGGCTCCGCCGTCGCGCAGGCCCTGCGGGACGCGGGCGTCGACGTGCCGCTGCGCGACTTCGGCATCCCGCAGCGCTTCCTCGACCACGCCTCCCGCAAGGAGGTCATGGCCGAAATCGGACTGACCGCTCCGGACATCGCCCGGCAGGTCACCGGCCTGGTGGCCAAGCTGGACGGGCGCTACGACAGCGAGCCGGCCGCCGCCGTCGACTAGACGGCAATCGGCCGACGGGCCGACGCGCGGTTGCATGCCACGGGCCGGGAGATCACCCTTGAAGGGGTGGGCCTCCCGGCCCGTCCGCGTGCGTCACCTTGTTCGGAGGTGCGTTGGTGAGTACGGATCTGAACAGTCCATTCCGCACCAAGTCGGTCGAGCAGTCCATCCGGGACACCGAGGAGCCCGAGCATTCGCTCAAGAAGTCGCTCTCGGCCTGGGACCTGACCGTCTTCGGCGTCGGCGTCATCATCGGCACCGGCATCTTCGTCCTCACCGGCAAGGTGGCCAAGGAGACCGCCGGCCCCGCCACCGCCCTGGCCTTCGTGGCCGCGGGCGTGGTGTGCGCGCTCGCCGCGCTCTGCTACGCGGAGTTCGCCTCGACCGTCCCCGTCGCCGGTTCGGCGTACACCTTCTCGTACGCCTCGATCGGCGAGCTCCCGGCCTGGATCATCGGCTGGGACCTCGTACTGGAATTCGCCCTGGGCACGGCGGTGGTCGCCGTCGGCTGGTCGGGGTACGTCCGCTCGCTCATGGACCACGCGGGCATCCACCTGCCCGTCGCGCTCCAGGGGCCGGACGTCAAGGGCGGCACCTTCGACCTGCTGGCCTTCGTCCTGGTGCTGGTGCTGACCGTGGTCCTGGTCGTCGGGGTGAAACTGTCCGCCCGGATCACGGCCCTGGTCGTCGCGATCAAGGTCACGGTGGTGCTCATCGTGATCATCGCGGGCCTGTTCTTCATCAAGGGCAGCAACTACGAGCCCTTCATCCCGAAGGCGGTCAAACAGGAGGGCGGCGCGGGGCTCGACGCCCCACTGGTCCAGCTGCTCTTCGGCTACGAGCCCACCGACTTCGGCATCATGGGCATCTTCACCGCGGCCTCGGTGGTGTTCTTCGCCTTCATCGGCTTCGACGTGGTCGCCACGGCCGCCGAGGAGACCAAGCTGCCGCAGCGCGACATGCCGCGCGGCATCCTCGGCTCGCTGCTGATCTGCACCGTGCTGTACGTGGCGGTCTCGCTCGTGGTCACCGGCATGCAGCACTACAGCGAGCTGTCGGTGAGCGCACCCCTGGCGGACGCCTTCAAGGCCGCCGGGCATCCCGTGTACGGCGGCATCATCAGCTTCGGCGCCGCGGTGGGCCTCACCACGGTCTGCATGATCCTGCTGCTGGGCCAGACCCGCGTGTTCTTCGCCATGAGCCGCGACGGCCTCCTGCCGCGCTTCTTCTCGGTGACCCACCCGAAGTTCCGCACCCCGTACCGGCCGACGATCCTGCTCGGCGTGGTCATCGCGATCGTCGCCGGGTTCACCAGCATCAACGAACTGGCGACGCTGGTGAACATCGGCACGCTCTTCGCCTTCGTGGTCGTGGCGCTCGGCGTGATCATCCTGCGCCGCACCCGCCCCGACCTGCACCGCTCCTTCCGCACCCCGTGGGTGCCCGTGGTGCCGATCCTGTCGATCGCCGCCTCGGTCTGGCTGATGCTCAACCTGCCGGCCGAGACCTGGGCGCGTTTCGCCGGGTGGATGGCGATCGGCATCGTCGTCTACTACGCGTACGGGCGCAGCCACAGCCGGCTGGGCCGCAGCGGCCGGGACGCGAAGTACTAGTAGCTCAGCCCTTCGCCGGGGAGTCCTTCGCGGAGGCCGGGATCTTCTGGTCCTTGCGGAGGGCTTCCCACAGCTGGGTCGCCTGCGGCTCGGCCACGATGACGCGGTTGGGGTCGACCTTGTCGTAGGCGACCGGCAGCATGATCGTCTCCATCGTCTCCGGGTCCACGCCCTTCATGCTCCGCGCGAAGTCGGAGAGCGCGGTGAGGGAGGCCAGGTCGGAGTCGGTGGTCAGCGACTTGGTCGCGGCGTCGGCGAGCTTGTAGAGGCGCGCCGGGTTCCCGAAGGCGTCCTGCTTCTTTATCTCGGACAGCATCGCCATCATGAACTGCTGCTGGAGCCCGATGCGCCCGAGGTCGCTGCCGTCCCCGTAGCCGTAGCGGGTACGGACGAACTTGAGCGAGTCGGCGCCGTTCAGCCGGTGCGTGCCCGCGTCCAGCTTCAGGCCGCCCTTGGCTCCGCTCATCGGCTTGTCGAGGGTGACGGTGACCCCGCCCAGCGCGTCGACCAGCCCCTTGAAGCCGGCGAAGTCCACCTCGACGAAGTGGTCCACGCGGATCCCGGAGAGCTGCTCCACGGTGTTGACCACGCAGGCCGGACCGGCGAGCGAGTAGACGGAGTTGAACATGACCCGCTTCGCCGACGGCACGGTCTTGCCGTCGCGGTCCTTGCACTCGGGCCGGGTGATCAGCGTGTCGCGGGGGATGCTCACCGCGGTCGCCTTGGCCCGGCCCTCGGGTATGTGCACCAGCATCGCGGTGTCCGAGCGGGCCCCGCTGACGTCGCCGTGGTCGAGGTCGCCGTTGGCCCCGGCCCGCGAGTCGGAGCCGAGCACCAGGATGTTCTGCGCGTTCGCGACCACCTTCGGCGGCCGGTTGTCGCCGATCGCCTGATCCAGGTCGACGCTGGAGATGTTGCCGTCGAGGTGGCTGTACGCCCACCAGCCGGCCCCGGCCGCGCCCAGGACCAGCACGGCTACCAGCAGCAGGGTGATCCGCAGAATGCGGCGTCGGCGGCGCCTGGGCCGCGCGTGCGTGTCCGTCATGGGGGTGAATCTTAGACAGATATTCGAACGGCCGAGGCCCGCCCCCCGAACGGGGGCGGGCCACGCCGTGCGCTACCGGTCCGCGATCCGGACTAGGCCGGGACGCTCGCGATGCCGGGGGCGAGGAACTTCTTGCCGTTCACGCGCTCCGAGACGCCCTCGCGGTCCAGGTACGGCGTGATGCCGCCCAGGTGGAAGGGCCAGCCGGCGCCCGTGATGAGGCAGAGGTCGATGTCCTGGGCCTCGGCCACGACACCCTCCTCCAGCATCAGGCCGATCTCCTGCGCCACCGCGTCCAGGACGCGGTCGCGGACCTGCTCCTCCGTCAGGACGGAGTCGCCCTGGACGAGAAGGGCGGCGACCTCGGGGTCCAGCTCCGGCTTGCCGGAATCGTAGACGTAGAAGCCGCGCTTGCCGGCCTTGACGACGGCAGCCAGGTTCGGGGAGACGGTGAAGCGCTCCGGGAAGGCGCGGTTCAGGGTCTCGGAGACGTGCAGGCCGATCGCCGGGCCCACGAGCTCCAGCAGCACCAGCGGGGACATCGGCAGGCCGAGCGGCTCGATGGCCTTCTCCGCCGTGACGACCGGGGTGCCCTCGTCGATGACGTTCTGGATCTCGCCCATGAAGCGGGTCAGGATGCGGTTCACGACGAACGCCGGGGCGTCCTTGGTGAGGACCGCGGTCTTCTTCAGCTTCTTGGCGACACCGAAGGCCGTGGCCAGCGAGGCGTCGTCGGTCTGCTCACCGCGGACGATCTCCAGCAGCGGGAGGATCGCGACCGGGTTGAAGAAGTGGAAGCCGACCACGCGCTCCGGGTTCCGGAGCCCCACGGCCATCTCCGACACCGACAGCGAGGAGGTGTTGGTGGCGAGGACCGCGTGCGCCGGGGCGACCGCCTCGACCTCCGCGAACACCTTCTGCTTGACGGACATCTCCTCGAACACGGCCTCGATGATGAAGTCCGCGTCCGCGAAGCCCTCGGCCTTGTCCAGGACACCGGTCACCAGGGCGGTCAGGCGGTTGGCCTTGTCCTGGTTGATGCGGCCCTTGCCGAGCAGCTTCTGGATCTCGGCGTGGACGTAGCCCACACCCTTGTCCACGCGCTCCTGGTCGATGTCGGTGAGGACCACCGGCACCTCCAGGCGGCGCAGGAAGAGCAGCGCCAGCTGCGAGGCCATCAGGCCCGCGCCGACGACGCCGACCTTGGTGACCGGACGGGCCAGGGACTTGTCCGGGGCGCCGGCCGGGCGCTTGGCGCGCTTCTGGACCAGGTTGAAGGCGTAGATGCCCGAGCGCAGCTCGCCGCCCATGATGAGGTCGGCCAGGGCCGTGTCCTCGGCGTCGAAGCCGGCCTGGAGGTCGCCGTCCTTGGCCGCGGCGATGATGTCCAGCGCGCGGTAGGCGGCGGGAGCGGCGCCGTGCACCTTGGAGTCCGCGATGAAGCGGCCCTTGGCGACGGCCGCGTCCCAGGCCTCGCCGCGGTCGATCTCGTCACGGACGACCTCGGTGGTGCCGTTCAGGACGTTCGCGGTCCACAGGAGCGACTGCTCCAGGAAGTCCGCGCCCTCGAAGATCGCGTCCGCGATGCCGAGCTCGAAGACCTGCTTGCCCTTGAGCTGGCGGTTCTGGTTCAGCGAGTTCTCGATGATGACCGAGACCGCGCGCTCCGCGCCGATCAGGTTCGGCAGGAGGGCGCAGCCGCCCCAGCCGGGAACCAGGCCGAGGAAGACCTCGGGCAGCGAGAAGGCCGGGATGGCCTTCGAGACGGTGCGGTAGGTGCAGTGCAGACCGACCTCGACACCGCCGCCCATCGCCGCACCGTTGTAGTACGCGAAGGTGGGGACGGCCAGCGCGGCGAGGCGCTTGAAGACGTCGTGGCCGCCCTTGCCGATGGCGAGCGCCTCGTCGTGCTCCTTCAGCAGCTCGACACCCTTGAGGTCGGCGCCGACCGCGAAGATGAACGGCTTGCCGGTGATGCCCGCGCCGACGATGGTGCCGGCGGTGGCCTCCTGCTCGACCTGGTCGATCGCCGCGTTGAGGTTGGCGAGGGACTGCGGGCCGAAGGTGGTCGGCTTGGTGTGGTCGAAGCCGTTGTCCAGCGTGATGAGCGCGAAGCGCCCGGCGCCGAACGGCAGGTCCAGGTGGCGGACGTGCGCGGACGTGACGACCTCGTCCGGGAACAGCTCGGCCGCGCCCTTCAGGAGCTCAGCGGTGGTGCTCACTTGGAGTCTCCCTCGGCGTTGAAGTTCGGGTTCTCCCAGATGACCGTGGCGCCCATGCCGAAGCCGACGCACATGGTGGTCAGTCCGTAGCGGACGTGCGGCTGCTCCTCGAACTGGCGGGCCAGCTGCGTCATCAGGCGCACGCCGGAGGAGGCCAGCGGGTGGCCGAAGGCGATGGCGCCGCCGTACTGGTTCACGCGGGCGTCGTCGTCGGCGATGCCGTAGTGCTCCAGGAAGGCCAGGACCTGGACCGCGAAGGCCTCGTTGACCTCGAAGAGACCGATGTCGTCGATCGTCAGGCCGGCCTGCGCGAGGGCCTTCTCGGTGGCCGGGATCGGGCCGTAGCCCATGACCTCGGGCTCGACACCCGCGAAGGAGTACGAGACCAGGCGCATCTTGACCGGGAGGTTGTTCTCGCGGGCGAAGTCCTCGGACGCGATGATCGCGGCGGTGGCACCGTCGTTGAGACCGGCGGCGTTGCCCGCGGTCACGTTGCCGTGCACGCGGAACGGGGTCTTCAGGCCGGCCAGGTTCTCCAGCGTGGTGCCCGGGCGCATCGGCTCGTCGGTGGTGACCAGGCCCCAGCCCGTCTCACCCGCGGCCTCGTTGGTGTTGCGCACCGAGATCGGCACCAGGTCCTGCTGGATCTTGCCGTCGGCGTACGCCTTGGCGGCCTTCTCCTGCGAGCGCACGGCGTACTCGTCGGCGCGGAGCTTGGTGATCGTCGGGTACCGGTCGTGCAGGTTCTCGGCGGTCATGCCCATGAACAGGGCGGACTCGTCGACCAGCTTCTCGGAGACGAAGCGCGGGTTCGGGTCGACGCCCTCACCCATGGGGTGGCGGCCCATGTGCTCGACACCGCCGGCGAGGGCGACGTCGTACGCACCGAAGGCCACGCCGCCCGCGACGGCGGTCACGGCGGTCAGCGCGCCGGCGCACATGCGGTCGATCGAGTAGCCCGGGACGGACTGGGGGAGGCCCGCGAGGATGCCCGCGGTGCGGCCCAGCGTGAGGCCCTGGTCGCCGATCTGCGTGGTCGCGGCGATGGCGACCTCGTCGATCTTCTTGGGGTCCAGGTCCGGGTTGCGGCGCAGCAGCTCCCGGATCGCCTTCACGACGAGGTCGTCGGCGCGGGTCCCGTTGTAGATGCCCTTCGGGCCCGCCTTGCCGAACGGGGTGCGGACGCCGTCGACAAAGACGACGTCCCTGACGGTACGAGGCACGTTGGCTCTCCTCCAGGTGCGGGGTTGCACTGCTGCGCGGGGGCGCGTTCGGCCGGTGTGGCTGAGCGCCCGCTCACCCGGCCCATGCTACTTGCGGGTAACCCATGTGCACACCCCCTCCCCGAGGAGCGGCGAAGGTCACACTGCCGAGGGCGCCGCCGCGGGCCCCCAGCGCCCCCGCCCTCGGCCCGGAACGAGAAGACCCCCGGCGCGGGCCGGGGGTCTTCTGCGGGCGGTGACGCGGGTCAGGCGGTCGCGGCCAGGGCCGTGACCAGTGCCGGGGTGACCTGCTCGACCTGCCACGGGCGGGCGCCGTAGCCGGCCAGGGCCTGCGCCACGGCATCCGCCTCGAGCCGCTGCGGCGGCTCCCAGCACAGCCTGCGGACCGTGTCCGGGGTGATCAGGTTCTCCTGGGGCAGGTTCAGCCCCTCCGCCAGCGCCGAGACGGCCGCGCGGGCCGCCGACAGACGGGCCGCGGCCGCCGGGTCCTTGTCGGCCCAGGAGCGCGGCGGCGGCGGACCGGCCGGCGTCGCCCCGGGCTGCGGCAGCTCGTTCTCGGGCAGGGCCCTGGCCCGGTCCACGGCGGCCATCCACTGCTCCAGCTGGCGCCGGCCCATGCGCTGTCCGTAGCCGGGCAGGGCGGACAGGGTCTGTACGTTCGCCGGCAGAGCCAGGGCGGCCTCGACGATCGCGGCGTCGCCCAGCACCTTGCCGGGGGACACGTCGCGCCGCTGGGCGATCCGGTCCCGCGACTCCCACAGCTCGCGCACGACCGCCATCTGACGGCGGCGGCGCACCTTGTGCATGCCGGAGGTGCGGCGCCAGGGGTCCTTGCGCGGCGGCGCGGGCGGTGCGGCGGCGATGGCCTCGAACTCCTGGTGGGCCCATGCCAGCTTGCCCTGCCGGTCCAGCTCCTCCTCCAGCGCGTCCCGCAGGTCGACCAGCAGCTCCACGTCCAGGGCCGCGTAGCGCAGCCAGGGCTCGGGGAGCGGGCGGGTCGACCAGTCGACGGCGGAGTGGCCCTTCTCCAGCGCGTAGCCGAGCACGCTCTCGACCATCGCGCCCAGTCCGACCCGGGGGAAGCCGGCGAGGCGGCCGGCCAGCTCGGTGTCGAACAGGGAGGTGGGCATCATGCCTATTTCGCGCAGGCACGGCAGGTCCTGGGTGGCGGCGTGCAGGATCCACTCGGTGCCGGACAGGGCCTCGCCGAGTGCGGAGAGGTCGGGGCAGCCCACCGGGTCGATGAGCGCGGAGCCCGCGCCCTCGCGGCGCAGCTGCACCAGGTAGGCGCGCTGGCCGTAGCGGTATCCGGAGGCGCGCTCGGCGTCGACGGCCACGGGGCCGGTGCCCGCGGCGAAGGCCGCGACCACTTCGGCGAGGGCGTCGGCGTCGGCGACGACCGGGGGGATCCCCTCACGGGGTTCCAGCAACGGAATCGGCGGCCCATCGGACGAACTGACGAGATCGTCCGGGGGGCCGCCCCCGGTGGTGGTGCGCAGGTCTGCTGCGGTCTCTTGGGCGTCGGTCACCGGTCAAGGGTATCCGTGGATGCGACGCGCCCGTCGCCGGAACGATCCGTCGACGGGCGCGGGAGGGGAGGGCGGACGTATCCCGGGGTTTCCCCGGCGTTCGCCGGGGAGCCCCGGGGCCGGGTCAGTGGATGATTCCGGTCCGCAGGGCGACGGCGACCATTCCGGCCCGGTCGCCGGTGCCCAGCTTGCGGGCGATCCGGGCGAGGTGGGACTTGACGGTCAGGGCGGACAGGCCCATCGAGACGCCGATGGCCTTGTTGGACTGGCCCTCCGCGACGAGGCGCAGGACCTCGACCTCGCGGCCGGAGAGCTCCCGGTAGCCGCCCGGGTGGCTCGGGGCACCCGGGGGGCGGCGGTGCATACGGGCGGCGGCAGCGCCGATGGGGGCGGCGCCGGGCCGGCTGGGGAGCCCGATGTTGGTCCGCGTGCCGGTGACGACGTAGCCCTTCACTCCGCCCGCGAGGGCGTTGCGTACGGCGCCGATGTCGTCGGCGGCGGACAGGGCCAGGCCGTTCGGCCAGCCCGCGGCGCGGGTCTCGGAGAGCAGGGTGAGACCGGAACCGTCGGGCAGGTGTACGTCGGCCACGCAGATGTCGCGCGGGCTGCCGACGCGGGGGCGGGCCTCCGCGATGGACGACGCCTCGATCACGTCACGTACTCCGAGGGCCCACAGATGGCGGGTCACGGTGGAACGGACGCGCGGGTCGGCCACGACGACCATGGCCGTCGGCTTGTTCGGGCGGTAGGCGACCAGGCTTGCGGGCTGCTCGAGAAGAACGGACACCTAGGCCTCCTGGGGGAGTGGCGGGACGGCCGGCTCGGGGAAGGAAGCCGGTGCGAACCGTGCGGATGGTCACTGACTCCTTCGGCACGTCACCCGCCCGGCTTTAGGGAATGATCACGATTTGGTGAGTAACAATTCGGGCAATTCGGACGCACGATCGATCATAGGGTGATCAGAAGCCCGCAGCGGACGCCCGGTTCCGACACTCGGTAGCGGGGTTCGCCCACGCGTTCGCCGCCGCCGGGGTCCGCCCGTCGGCCGGACGGCCCCGCCCTACGGGTGGTGCGGACCGCGCCGCTGTGGCAGGGAGACCACGCCCGTGACGCTGTCGGTCGGCCCCACCGGCGGCAGCCCCGCGATCTGGCACAGCAGCTCGCACCAGGCCGCCAGGTGCGCCGAGGTGTCCGGCACCCCGCCCACGCCCTCGCGAGGCGTCCACGAGGCTCTGATCTCGATCTGCGTGGCCGGGCGCCGCTCGGCGAGCCCGCCGAAGTAGTGCGAGCTCGCCATGGTCACGGTCCCGCTCGCCTCCCCGTACGCCAGCCCGCGCGCCTCCAGCGCCCCGGTCAGCCAGGACCAGCACACCTCGGGGAGGAGCGGGTCCGCGGCCATCTCCGGCTCGAGCTCCGCCCGTACGAGCGTCACCAGCCGGAAGGTCCCGTGCCAGGCGTCGTGCCCGGCCGGATCGTGGAGCAGGATGAGCCGGCCGTCGGCGAGGTCCTCCTCGCCGTCCACGACCGCCGCCTCCAGGGCGTAGGCGTACGGCGCGAGTCTCTGGGGCGGTTTGGTCGGGTCGATCTCGATCCCCGGACGCAGCCGGGCCTTCTTCAAGCCCTCGACCGCCCGCCGGAACGGGAGCGGGACGGAGCTCTCCTCCGCGCTGTCCATACCGTCAGCGCCATCTGAAAATCGTCCCTGAGCCGCAGCCATGCGGGGAAGACTAGGCGGAACGGGCGCCCGTACGGCGCAGGGACACCCGCACCGGGCCGGGCAACTCTTCATACGTGCGAAGATTTGGGTCGTGAGCGCCAACGACCTTCCCCTCGCGCACGGCTCCGCCGGCGCCGGGGAGACCCCATTCACGGGCCAGCCGAGTCAGACGTACGATTCCGCCTTCCTGAAGGCGTGCCGACGGGAGCCGGTGCCGCACACCCCGGTGTGGTTCATGCGGCAGGCCGGGCGCTCGCTCCCCGAGTACCGCAAGGTGCGCGAGGGGACCCAGATGCTGGAGTCGTGCATGCGGCCCGACCTGGTCACCGAGATCACGCTCCAGCCGGTCCGCCGCCACAACGTCGACGCGGCGATCTTCTTCTCCGACATCGTGGTCCCGCTCAAGGCCATCGGCGTCGACCTGGACATCAAGCCGGGCATCGGCCCCGTCGTCGCCCAGCCGGTCCGCCGCCGCGAGGACCTCGCACAGCTGCGCGACCTCACCCCTGAGGACGTCGCGTACGTCACCGAGGCGATCGGCATGCTCACGGGTGAACTGGGCGCCACGCCGTTGATCGGATTCGCGGGCGCGCCTTTCACCCTCGCGAGCTACCTGGTCGAGGGCGGCCCGTCCAAGAACCACGAGCACACCAAGGCCCTCATGTACGGGGACCCGCAGCTCTGGGCGGACCTGCTGGACCGCCTCGCGGAGATCACCTCCGCCTTCCTCAAGGTCCAGATCGAGGCCGGCGCCTCCGCGATCCAGCTCTTCGACTCCTGGGTCGGCGCCCTCTCCCCGGCGGACTACCGCCGTTCGGTGATGCCGGCGTCGGCGAAGGTCCTGGAGTCCGTCGCCTCGTACGGGGTCCCGCGCATCCACTTCGGCGTGGGCACGGGCGAGCTCCTCGGCCTGATGGGCGAGGCGGGCGCGGACGTCATGGGCGTCGACTACCGGGTCTCGCTCGACGAGGCCGTGCGCCGGGTCGGCCCGGGCAAGGCGCTCCAGGGCAACCTGGACCCCGCGGTGCTCTTCTCCACCACCGAGGCCGTGGAGGCCAAGACGGACGAGGTCCTCGCGGCCGCCGCCGGCCTGGAGGGCCACGTCTTCAACCTGGGCCACGGAGTCCTCCCGACGACGGACCCGGACGCCCTGACCCGCCTGGTGGACTACGTCCACACCAAGACGGCCCGCTGAGCCGAAGGCCGCGAGCGGTACGGTCGGCGCGTCCCGGGGGGATCACCCCGGGGCGACGGCTCCCGAGTCCGGCGACAGCCGGAGTCCGGACGCGTCGACCGCTTCGAAGTCGGATCCCTTGAAATCCTTGAGCGCGTCGAGCTGGGCGTTGTCCCAGCCGGAGTGCTCCTCGCCGGTGATGTACCAGGGCGAGCCGTTGTCCGCGACGATGGCGCCGTAGGTCTTGAGCGCCTCGGCGACCGCCTTGGCCTGCGGTGGCAGGTGCGAGGTGTCCACCGAGCCTTTGAGCCGCAGCCGCAGCCCCATGGGCGGCAGCGAGGCGTCCGCGGCGGCGCCCGCCTGGTGCCGGGCCGGCCAGACGTAGCTCCGGTCCGAGCGGGGCACGGTGATGCGGATCGCGTGGTCGACGCTCCCGGCCGCGGCCTCGTCGTAGCGCACCAGGCCCGGGAGGATGGCCAGGCCGGCTGCGTCGGCCGAGGTCCAGCCGTCGGGACGCAGCGCGTTCGACCGCAGGTCGAAGATCGCGCCCGAGCCGGCGTGCCAGGCGTCGGCGCTCCGCTGCCTCGCGTCGAAGAGCTCGTAGGACCTGCACGCGTCGCGGTCCCAGACGACCACGTGCCGGTCCCCCTCGCTCGCCGGCCCGTTCTCGACCCTCGCGTCCTGCGGGATCCGGTACCCGGAGGTCTCGCTCTCCTCCGGGTAGTCCAGGGTGACCTGCGTTTCCGGCACCCGGGTGTCCGAGACGGTGATGGGGATGCCGAAGGGCTGCCCCTCGACCCGTCCCGAGCCGAAGTCCGGGTGCAGGGGCGCCGCGGACCCGATCGAGGAGACGTACCGGGCGGAGTCCGGGTGCACCGGAAGCGTGTCGACGGGGGCGCGCCAGAAGCTGTCCGGCAGCGAGGTCGCGCAGGGACCGTCCGCCGGAGGGGCGGCGGAGGCGGCGGGCGCGGCGAGCACCGGTCCGGGCAGCAGGCACGCGGCGGCGAGGGCGGCGGCGGTGGCGGTGGCGAGGATTCCCCTGGGAGCGCGCATGGCGTCACCTCATCCGAGCGGTCCCGAACGGTCCCCGAGGCGAGAGCTCCCTCCCAGCCTAGGCGCCCGCCGCACGCACCGCCGAGACCGCCTTGCGGGCCGCGACCAGGATCGGGTCCCAGACGGGGGAGAACGGCGGGGCGTAGCCCAGGTCGAGCGAGACCATCTGCTCCACCGTCATGCCGGCGGTCAGCGCCACCGCCGCGACGTCCACCCGCTTCGCCGAGCCCGCCGCGCCCACGATCTGCACGCCCAGCAGGCGGCCCGTGCGCAGCTCCGCCAGCATCTTCACGGTCATCTCCGCCGCGCCCGGGTAGTAGCCCGCCGTGTTGGTGGAGGCGATGGTCGCCGTCACGAAGCGCAGGCCCGCCTCGCGCGCGTCGCGCTCGCGCAGCCCCGTCCGGGCGATCTCCAGCTCGCAGACCTTGCTGACCGCCGTGCCGACCACCCCGGGGAAGGTCGCGTAACCGCCGCCCACGCCCGAGCCGATGACTTGGCCGTGCTTATTGGCGTGGGTGCCCAGCGGGATGTGCCGGGTGCGGCCCGCGACCAGGTCCAGGACCTCCACGCAGTCGCCGCCCGACCAGATGTTCCCGTGGCCCCGGACCCGCATCGACAGATCCGTGAGGATGCCTCCCGAGGAGCCGAGCGGCAGACCGGCGGCGCGGGCCAGGGCCGTGCGCGGCTCCACGCCGATGCCGAGGACGACCACGTCCGCCGGGTACTCCTCGCCCGCCGCCGTGGCCACCGCGCGGGCCCGGCCCTGCTCGTCGGTGAGGATCTCCGTCACCTCGGCGCGGGAGACCGTACGGATCCCCATGCCGTTCATCGCGCTGTGCACCAGGCCGCCCATGTCCGGGTCCAGGGTGGCCATCGGCTGCTCGCCGCGGTGCAGGACGGTGACCTCGTACCCCCGCCCGACCAGCGCCTCCGCCATCTCCACGCCGATGTAGCCCGCGCCGACGACGACCGCCCGGCGCTCCCGCGCACCGGCCGGGTCCTCCTTCCGGTCCAGGTCGGACATCAGGCGCTGGCCGTCGTCCAGGGTCTGGATGCCGTGCACCCCGTGCGCGCCGATGCCGGGCAGCGGGGGGCGGACCGGGCGGGCGCCCGTCGCCAGGACGAGCTTGTCGTAGCCCGTCCAGGATTCGGATCCGGTGTCCAGATCGCGGGCGCGGACCCGCGCTCCGGCCAGGTCCAGCTCCACGACCTCGGTACGGGTGCGCAGGTCGATGCCCCGGGCCCGGTGCTCCTCGGGGGTGCGGGCGATCAGGTCGTCCCGCTCAGGGACCAGCCCGCCGACCCAGTACGGGATCCCGCACGCGGAGTACGAGGTGAAGTGCCCGCGCTCGAAGGCGACGATCTCCAGCTCCGCCGGGCCCTTGAGCCGCCGGGCCTGTGACGCGGCGGACATGCCCGCCGCGTCACCTCCGACCACCACCAGTCGTTCCCTTGCCGCCGCCATCGTCCGCACCGCCCCTTCGCCGCCGTCCACCGGATGGTGAACACGCTACGGGCGAACGTGCGTTCAGTCCTGTACGCGCGCTTCCTCGGCGCCGTCCGAAGGCGCGGGCGCGGGCGCCGGACGGGCCGCCGGGACCGCGGCCCTCTTCGAGGTCAGGCCCGTCTTCGGCGCGGCCGGGCGCAGCCGCCGGTACAGCCTGAACCCGAGTGCCAGCAACGCGGCGGCCACGGCGAACGGCAGCAGGGCGCCGACGGCCACCGTCAGGTAGCGCACGAGCTGGGTGAAGACCTCCCAGCCGCCGCGCAGGGCGCCGAGGAAGGTCGGGTCCTTCTCCTTCTTCTCCTCCACCACCGGCTTCGCGGGCGGCTCGGAGACCTCCAGCGTGATCGTGCCCAGCGAGGTCTGGTCCTTCAGCGCCGTCTGCTGCGCCAGCAGCGACTCCAGGTCGGACTGGCGGCGGCTCAGCTCGCTCTCGAGCATCACCACCTCGCTCAGCGCCGAGGCCTTGCCCATCATCTCGCGCACCCGGGCCACGCTGGCCTGCTGGGACGCCACGCGGCTGCCGATGTCGGCGACCTTCTCGGTGACGTCCTGCGCCTCGACCTTGCGGTGCAGGAGCTTGCCGCTGCCCTCCATCGCGCCGAGCACCGCGTCGTAGCGCTCGCCCGGCACCCGCAGGGTGAGCGTGGAGGTCATCCGGCCGTCCTCGCCGCGCTTGGTCGACTCGTTGCCGACGTAGCCGCCCGCCCCGTCGGCCGCCGTGCGGGCCGCGGACAGGGTCTTCTGGACCTCCTCGGTCTCGATGCCGAGCGTCGCCGTGCGGATCACGTTCGGGCGGACCGTGACCGGCTGCTGCCCGTTCTTGCCGGCGGGAGCGCCGCCGGTCGCCGCCGGGGCGGGAGCCGCCGCGGCCCCGGGTGCCCCCTCCGGTGCCTTGTTGCCTTCGGCGGGCGCGACCGCCGCCTTGTCGTTCGCGCTGTCCCGGCTCTCGCCGGCGGCGCCACAACCGGTGAGCGTGAGCGCCCCGGCCAGGGAGAGGGCGGCCGCCAGGGCCACCGCAGAGCGATGCATCGTGTCAAACCCCCGAGTTTCGGCTGGTGTTGCCGTTTCGACGTACAGAGTCCCGTCGCGGGTTTCGTCCCGGCGGTCCCGGGCCGGTCCCGATGCGGTCACGGTCCGGCCTCGGAGCGCGGCCGGTGATCGGTCTGAGACGATGTGTCCATGCACGAAGCGGACATGCGTACGGATCGCCCCGGCCGGACCCGGCACGTCGTCGTCATCGGCGGCGGCATCGCCGGCCTGGCTGCGGCCCACCGGCTGCTCGCCGAAGGCCTGCGCGTCACGCTGCTGGAGGCCGGCCCGCGGCTCGGCGGCAAACTGCGCTCCGGTGAGCTCGCCGGCGTCCCCGTCGACCTCGGCGCCGAATCCGTGCTGGCCCGCCGTCCCGAAGCCGTGGACCTCGCCAAGGCCGTGGGCCTCGGCGAGGCCCTCCAGCCGCCCGCCACCGCCACCGCCCACCTGTGGACCCGGGGCGCGCTGCGGCCGATGCCGCGCGGGCACGTCATGGGCGTCCCCGGCGACCTCGGGCCGCTCGCCGCCTCCGGGGTGCTCTCCCCCGAGGGCCTCGCCCGCATCGAGGCCGAACGCGCCCTGCCGCCCGCCGAGATCGGCGAGGACGTCGCCGTCGGCGAGTACGTCGCCGACCGGCTGGGCCGCGAGGTCGTCGACCGGCTCGTGGAACCGCTGCTCGGCGGGGTGTACGCGGGCGACGCCTACCGCATCTCCATGCGCGCCGCCGTGCCCCAGCTCTTCGAGGCCGCCCGTACACACACGCTGCTGGGCGACGGCGTGCGCGACCTCCAGCGCCGGGCGCAGACGCAGCCCCAGCCCGCCGGTCCGGTCTTCGCCGGCATCGACGGCGGGATCGGACGGCTCCCGGTGGCGGTGGCCGAGGCCTGCCGCGCGGCCGGGGCCCGGATCGTCACCGGAGCCCCCGTCCGCGAGCTCGTCCGTACGCCCGGAGGCTGGCGGGTCGTGGCCGGCGCGGAGGCCATCGAGGCCGACGGCGTGATCCTGGCGACCCCGGCCGGGCCCGCCGCACGGCTGCTCGACGGGCTCGCCCCGGCCGCCGCGGCGGAGCTGCGCGGGGTCGAGTACGCCTCCATGGCACTGATCACCATGGCCTTCCGCCGCTCGGAGCTGCCCGAGGCCATCGCCGGGGGCGGCGCGAGCGGGTTCCTCGTACCGCCCGTCGACGGCCGGACCATCAAGGCCTCCACCTTCTCGAGCAACAAGTGGGCCTGGGCCGGGACCGACCCGGACCTCTTCCTGCTGCGCACCTCCGTCGGCCGCCACGGCGACGAGAAGGACCTCGGGCGCGAGGACGCGGAACTGGTCGAGGTCTCGCTCGCCGACCTCGGCGCGGCCGTGGGCCTCGCGGCCCGGCCGGTGGCCTCCACCGTCACCCGCTGGGACGGCGGGCTGCCCCAGTACCCGGTCGGCCACCTCGGCCGGGTGGCCCGGATCCGCGCGGCCGTCGCCGGGCTGCCGGGCCTCGCGGTCTGCGGTGCCCTCTACGAGGGCGTGGGCATTCCGGCGTGCGTCGCCGGCGCGGGCAAGGCCGTGGACGCGGTGATCGCCGCCTTCGCTGCCGGTTCGGCACCCCTGGCGCAGACCACTGATCAGCACACGGGACAATAGGCGCATGACTGCACCAGAGAAGATTCCCAACGCGGGGAAGAAGGCGAAGGACCTCAACGAGGTCATCCGCTACACCCTGTGGTCCGTCTTCAAGCTGAAGGACGTCCTCCCGGAGGACCGCGCCGGCTTCGCCGACGAGGTCCAGGAGCTGTTCGACCAGCTGGCCGCCAAGGACATCACCGTCCGCGGCACCTATGACGTCTCCGGCCTGCGCGCCGACGCGGACATCATGATCTGGTGGCACGCGGAGACCGCGGACGAGCTGCAGACCGCGTACAACCTGTTCCGCCGCACCAGGCTGGGCCGCGCCCTGGAGCCGGTCTGGTCGAACATGGCCCTGCACCGCCCGGCCGAGTTCAACAAGTCGCACATCCCGGCCTTCCTGGCCGACGAGGTCGCCCGCGACTACGTCAGCGTCTACCCCTTCGTGCGCAGTTACGACTGGTACCTGCTGCCCGACGAGGACCGCCGCCGCATGCTCGCCGACCACGGCAAGATGGCCCGCGGCTACCCCGACGTGCGTGCCAACACCGTGGCCTCCTTCTCCCTGGGCGACTACGAGTGGCTGCTGGCCTTCGAGGCCGACGAGCTCTACCGCATCGTCGACCTCATGCGTCACCTGCGCGCCTCCGAGGCCCGTATGCACGTCCGCGAAGAGGTGCCCTTCTACACCGGGCGCCGCAAGTCCGTCGCCGATCTGGTGGCCGGGCTCGCCTGATACCTCCCCTGGGGGGAAGGGCCGGAGGAGCACTCGTGACACAAGAGCGGCCTCCGGCGGATCGGGAGGCCCTGCCCCCGAAACGACGCAGCCGGAGACCCCGCCCGGAAGTTCAGACGACTGGCGGCAGCACTGCCCCGCGGGCACGTGCTGCCCGGTCGTCCAGCGACACCGGTGCGGGCTCCGGATGCGGCGCACACGTGACACGCCACCCCGCTGTGTCACCTGTCAGCAGATACCGCTCCACGTGACGGTCCACGCAGCCATTGCGTCCGCCGAAGACTCCGTGGGTGCCGGCCCCCTTCTCCGTGACCAGCGCGGCCTCGGTGCCGAGCCGCCGCTGGAGCTCCAGCGCACCCGCGTACGGGGTCGCCCCGTCCCGCTCCGCCGCGACGATCAGCGTGCGGGGCAGCCGGGCCGAAGGTGATCCGCCCGTCACCGCCGCCCCGCCGACCGCCACAGGCCGCTGCCGGGCCCGCACGGGCCAGGAGGCGCACGGCAGGTTCAGGAACGCGTTGGACCAGGTCTCGAAGGGGGCCGTGCGGGCCAGCTCGGTGTGGTCGCGGTCCCAGGTCTCCCAGTCTCCGGGCCAGTCGGCGTCGTTGCACAGCACCGCCGTGTAGACGGCCGTCGCGTTCTCCGTCTCGGTGGCGGCGGCCGGATCCGGGGCCGCCTGGCCGGCCAGCGGCTCGGGATCGCCGCGCAGGAAGGCCGCCAGGGCCGCCGCCCGCTCCGGCCAGACCTCGTCGCGGTAGGCCGTCTCGAGGTACGCCGCGTGCAGCTCGCCGGTGCCGATGCTGCCGCCCGCCGGCGTACGGGCGACCGCGTCCCGGACCCGTTCGTAGCTCGCCTGCACGGCCGCCGGGGTGCTGCCGAGACCGTACGCGGCGTGGTGGCGTGCGGCCCAGGCGCGGAAGTCGTGCCAGCGGCGCTCGAACCCGGGTGCCTGGTCGAGGTTGTTGCGGTACCAGACGCGGGCCGGGTCGGGGTTGACCGCCGAGTCGAGGACCATGCGGTGGACGTGGCCCGGGTACAAGGTGGCGTAGACCGCGCCCAGATAGGTGCCGTACGAGGCGCCCGCGAAGGTCAGCCGCCGCTCGCCGAGCGCGGCGCGCAGCACGTGCAGATCGCGCGCGTTGTTCAGTGTCGTGTAGTGCGCCAGCGCGGCTCCGGCCCGCTCGGCGCAGCCGCGGGCGTATGCCCGGGCGGCGGCGCGGTGCCGCTCCTTGTCGGCGGCGGAGGGGTGCGCCGGGACCTGGGTGGGGCCGCCCGCGCGGGCGGCCGGGTCCTGGCAGGACAGCGGGGCGGAGCGGCCGACGCCGCGCGGCGCGTAGCCGATCAGGTCGTAGGCGGCGGCGATCCGCCGCCACGCGGGGGCTCCGGCGAGCAGCGGGAAGTACATGCCGGAGGCGCCGGGGCCGCCGGGGTTGTGGACGAGCGCGCCCTGCCGGGCGGCGCCGCCGGTGCGGCCCGCCGCCACCCGGCTGACGGTGAGGGTGATCTGGGTGCCGTCGGGGCGGGCGTAGTCGAGCGGAACGCGCAGGGTCGCGCAGCGCACGGGGTCGGGCAGGTCCTCGGCGGCCGGGCACGCCCCGAAGCCGAGACCCGTGGTGGTGGCGCGGCGGGCGGCGAGGGCCGCTCCGGCCGACTCGGCGTCCGGGACGGGGGCCGCTGCCGCCGGGGCGGCGCAGACGGCGGCGGCCAGCAGGGTGAGGGCCGCAGCGGCGGCTCCGTGGCGTGCGGGCGTCGTCCGCATGGCGGCCCCTTCGTGCCGATGGTCCGATGAGACGACCAGGGCTCCGCACGAAAGTAAAGGATCACCGGACGGTGTCGGCCTCAATGGCCCCGTTGCCGGGGGATCCGCCCCCGGTTGCCGCACCCCAGCGCCGCCCGCAGCCCGGGATCGGGGACCGCCCGGATCCCGCGCACGGCCACCGCCGTCAGCGATCCGCCCGCGCCGTGCTCGCGGTCCAGGGAGCGGAGCAGCCGCTGTCCCGCGGGGGAGGCCCAGCGGGAGTAGGGGTGCGACTCGAAGCGGGCGATGGCCAGGCAGCCCGCGCCCAGCAACAGCGGCAGGGCGAACCAGGGCAGGACGACGGCCGTCGTGCTCCCGCCCGTCGGGACGGCGAGCGCGGCCGCAGCCATCGCGAGGACCAGCAGGGTGGCGGCGCGGACCGCCCGGACCCCGTCGCCTAGGCCGAGCAGGGCGCCGGCGGGCAGGGCCAGGCCGGCGTCGCCGAGCCGCTCGGAGAGGGCCCGTACCGCGTCGTCCGCCGCGACCGCGGACCGCAGTGCGGGCACCGGGGACTGCCCGTCGGGGCCGAACGCCCCGAGGACGGACCGCTCGTGCGCGTCGCGGCCGACCGGGTCGACGACCGTCGCCCAGCCGGTGTGGGCCAGGAGCAGCCGCCGCTGACGGTGCATGGACAGCAGCGTCAGATCGGCCACCCGGGCGGGGCCGCCGGCGAGGTAGGCGGCCTCGTACAGGTTCAGCTCGTCGTGGTGGTGCGCGGTGGCGTCGGTGGCCGGCTCGGCGGCGTGGGAGGCGGCTCTGAGCAGGAGGGTGCACGACGTCAGCACTCCGGCCCAGGCCACCAGGAGGAACAGGACCCAGAACATGGGTGAGTTCTATAGTCCGTTGATATGCCGGGCCGGAGCCGCTGCCGACGTGTGAGCAGCTTGTGACGCCTCCGTGATGGAGCGTCAGGAGCTGCTGGAGCTGGAACAGCTGGATCCGGACGAACTGCTGCAACTGGATCCGGACGAACTGCTGCAGCTCGAACCACCGGAACTCCCGCCGGAGCAGCTCGAACTGCCGCTTCCGCAGCCGCCGCCGGAGCCCGCGCAGGAGGATCCCGAGCCGCAGCCCGACCCCGCTCCGCCCGCGCTTCCACCGTCGCTCCCCGCACACCACAGCACCGGCAGGAGCTCGGCGCCGGAGGAGGACGAGGAACCGGAGCGGCGCACGGGACGGGCCCCCGACTGGGCCGCGGCCAGCCGGGTGCCGCGCGCGGCGGGCACCAGCAGCCCGCGCAGGAACGGGTCCCGCAGCCCGCGCAGCCCGAACAGCGCGGTCTGGACGTGCGGGGTCCGGTCGTTCACGTAGTGGGAGCGGATCTCGCGCAGCGCCCGCCGCCCCGACGGGGTGATCCGCCGCTTGGCCGCCGCGGCGCAGAGCCCCCCGAAGACGACCCCGCCGAGCAGCACCGGAAGCACCTTGACGATGAACGGCACCTGCCCGTCCGGGTCCACGACGAACGCGACGAAGGTCAGCGGCAGCGACACCGGCACCAGCAGCCCGCACACCGTGGCCTGCACCAGGCCCCAGCGCCGCCAGGTCCGCCCCCAGCCGGGCGGTGAGAGCAGCCCGCGGGCCGCCAGCCCGTCCCCGGTCTCCTGGACGGCCGGGGCGGTCATGGCCGCGTACCGCACCTGGTAGAGCCACCCCGAGGGAGCCCCGGCGTGGGCCTGGAGGACGGCGCGCTCGGCGGGGTCGCCCGCCCGCGCCCCCGGGCGTACGTGGACGATGCCCGGGCCGCCGGCCACGAGCCGGCCGTCCCCCAGCATCGAGACGAGGGCGGTGTCCACGACGGCGCCGGGCCCGCCCGCCATGAACGCGGCCTCGGACAGGTCGTGGAGGACCGGCGCCGGACCGGCCGACCGGGGCCGGGCACGGTACAGGCCGAGGGCCAGCAGGCCGCTGGAAGCGGCGACGGCGAGCCAGATCGCCAGCGCGAGCGCGTTCACGCCGCCCTCCCCACGAGGGCCCGGGCCCAGCGCACCACCCGGCGGGGCGGCCGGGCCCCGGCCCGGTCCCGCCACCACGCGGTGAGCCGGCGCCGGGCCGCCGGATCGGCCGGCAGGTCCTGGATCAGCAGGTGCTCGGCGAAGTCCAGCGCGTCCCGGCGGTATCCGGCGGTCATCGGGCGCCCCTTGGCGTAGGCGAGGAACGCCGCGCGGTACGGCTGCCCGCCGCCCAGGATGCCGGGCAGCTCGGGAGCCAGCCGGGCCACCACGTCCGCCCGCTTGGCGGCCAGCGCCCGGGACTGCACCCCGATCCGCTGCCGGTCGAAGCCCTCGGGAACCGGTGTCCCGGCCACCAGCGCCGACAGCAGCGCCGCCTGGTCGAGCCCCAGCCGGGTCCGCGCGGCCTCGTCGGGCGCCGCCCGCAGGCCTTCCGCCCCGGCCGCCGCGGCCCGCGGGGCCGCCGGTACGGCCGGTCCGGCCGTCACCACCGAGCGGATCGCCGCCACCTCGGCGGCCAGCTCCGGCTCCGGCGGGAAGTCGTCGTCCCGCTCCAGCAGCACGCCCGGCGGGTCCACCCGGGAGCGGAGCTCGGCCAGCAGGTCGAGCACCACCGGCGGCACCGGTTGCGCGTGCGTGTCGTGCCAGACACCGCCCCGTTCGACCCCGCCCGCCACGTGTACGTACGCCAGCGCCTCCAGCGGGATCGCGTCGAGCACGGCGAGCGGGTCCTCGCCGCGGTTGACCCGGTTGGTGTGCAGGTTCGCCACGTCGATGAGCAGCCGCACGCCGGTCCGCTCGACCAGCTCCGTCAGGAACCGCCCTTCCGTCATCTCCTCGCCCGGCCAGGAGAACAGCGCGGCGATGTTCTCCAGCGCCAGCGGCACGGGCAGCGCGTCCTGCGCGATGCGCACGTTCTCGCACAGCACGTCCAGCGCGTCGCGCGTCCGCGGCACCGGCAGCAGGTGTCCGGCCTCGAGCGCGGGCCAGGAACTGCGGACGAAGGCGATGTGCTCGGTGACCAGCGGCGCCCCCAGCGCCACCGCCCGCTCGCCGAGCGCCGCCAGCTTCGCCGGGTCGGGCCGGTCGGCGCCGCCGAGGCCCAGCGAGACCCCGTGCGGCACCAGCCGGACGCCGCGCTCGCGCAGCCTCAGCAGCGCCTCGGGCAGATGGCCCGGGCAGACGTTCTCGGCCACCACCTCGACCCAGTCCAGTCCCGGCAGCCGGTCGACCGCGTCCGCGATCTCCGGCCGCCAGCCGATGCCCACCCCCAGGTGTGCCATGGGCTTCATGTCCCTCGCCCCCCTTTCAGCGCGGTTCATCGCACCGTGTCCCGATGTGATGGCCCCGGCGCAGTCCGGCCAACCACGAACAGGGGACGTTCAGAGCAACATTTGAGGTTCCCCGGTCAGAGCCGCGCACGCAGCGCCGGGTGGTCGGCGATCACCGTCGCGCTGCCGGGGGCGATCTCCGTGAACCCGGCGTCGCGGACCACCGGCAGCCCGCTGGCGCCCAGCTCCGCCCACCGCTCGCGCGGCGCCGTGCGCACCGCCAGCCGGAAACCGCCGGCCTGCCAGTCGGCCCGCTCCGCGTCCGTCAGCTCCCACCACGCCAGCTGTGCCGCGTGCCCCGCCTGCGCCATCGCCTTGCCGGCCGACATGCCGAGGCCGGGGTTGAACCACAGCACGGGCAGGCCCGGCTCGGTGACCTCGGCGACGGGCTCCGGATCGTCGAGGTCGGTGCCCGACACCTGGAGCTTGGCCAGCTCCTTGGGCCAGCCGTCCAGCGGCACCGGCGGGAAGACCCGCACCTCCGAGGCGTCACCGTGCACCGTGACGCCCGGCAGGGTGCCGGCCTTGCGCCACTCCGCCCCGCGCGCCCGCCGGACCACCTTGCGGATCCGGGCGTCCTGCCAGTCCCGCACCGCCGCGGCCCACTCGCCCCCGCCGCGCGAGCGCTCGTCGGTCAGCAGGACCAGCACCGCGCGGGCCGCCGTCTCCAGCGCGTCCGTCCGGGCGGGCGGCTCGGTCTTCTCGATCCGCACCACCAGCGGCAGGACGAACTGCGGTGCCTCGTCGCGCAGTACGTGCTCCTGCCGGAAGGGGCTGTCCGCGCCCACCGCGGGTACGTCTGAGGTGTCGTTCGTGTGCTGGCTGCTCATCCCGCCAAGGATGCCAGCCTCCCCCCTGAGGATGATGCCGCGGGGGGCCGGGCCGGGCGAGGATCGAAGGCATGAAGAGTGACCTTTTCGCGTCCGAGAACCTGGCCCGGCCGGCCGCCGTCGCGGGTATGACCCTGCAGAACGCCAAGTCCGTGAAGTACACCGTCAACGGCGAGATGCTGGCCCGCCAAGGCTCGATGGTCGCCTACCGCGGCAGCCTGCAGTTCGAACGCAAGGGGCAGGGCATAGGCGGCATGCTCAAGCGCGCCGTCACGGGCGAGGGCCTGGCACTGATGTCCGTACGGGGCCAGGGCGAGGCCTGGTTCGCCCACCAGGCGGGCAACTGCTTCATCGTCGAGTTCGAGCCCGGCGACGCGCTCACGGTCAACGGGCGCAACGTGCTGTGCTTCGATTCCACCCTGTCCTACGAGATCAAGATGCTGAAGGGCGCCGGAATGACCGGCGGCGGCCTCTTCAACAGCCTCTTCACCGGCACCGGCAAGCTCGCCGTGGTCTGCGACGGCACCCCGCTCGTCATCCCCGTCACCGCCCAGGCCCCGGTCTACGTGGACACCGACGCGGTGGTCGGCTGGAGCGCGCAGCTGGAGACCGGCCTGCACCGCTCCCAGTCGGTCGGCTCGATGATCCGCGGGGGCTCGGGCGAGGCCGTCCAGCTGATGCTGCGCGGCGAGGGCTACGTGATCGTCCGCCCGAGCGAGGTCACCGAGCCGGCGGCCCACTGACGTACGCGGGGGAGGAGCCGCCCCGCACGAGGACGCGGGGCGGCCCCGTGCCGTCCGCCGGGACCGAGCGGACGTCGCCGCCCTGGCCGTAGCCGACGGTCGTCCCGTCCAGCCAGGCGGGCTGGTCGTCGACGCTGTCCGGCTCGGCCAGCGGGTGCTCGCGCAGGGTCGCCAGGTCCAGCACGTACAGCCGCCAGGGCGCCCCGGGGTCGTCGGAGACCTTCTTCTTGAAGGCGACGCGGGTGCCGTCCGGTGACAGCGAGGGGCATTCGACGTTCTCGCGCAGCGCCTTCGCCGACCAGCTGCCCAGGTCGCCCTCGACCAGGTGGGTGCGGCCCCCGGTGGAGACGGTGGCGTAGAAGCGGTTGTCGTCGTCCGCGAAGCTCACGCCCCAGTAGTTGACGTCGGAAGCGTGGTGCCGGGCCCCGTCCAGGGTCAGCGGGATCTGCTCCATCGACTTGACCAGGTAGCCGGTGCGCAGGTCCAGGATCGAGGTCCGGGTCGAGAAGGCGGCGGTGTTGTACGAGTCGCCGGTGGTGAAGGTCGTCCAGGACAGGAGCTGTCCCGAGGCGGAGACGCGGGCCCGGTTGGGGATGCCCGGCACGGTCACCCGGCGGATCTCGCGCAGCCGCCGGTCGAGTACGAGGGCGTCGGTGCGGGCGGGGACGCCGGGCAGCTTGCGCAGGCACAGGGCGTGCTCTCCGGCGGCGTGGAAGCGGTCGCAGGAGGGGCCTTCGGGCACGCGGGGCCCGTCGGGCGCGGTGTGGCGCGCGACCCGTCCGGTGGCCGTGTCCCGGAAGTAGAGGCCGGGCTCCGCGAGGCCGAACGAGGCACTGGCCTCGGCCGGGCGGGCGGGCCGGTCGCGCTGCCGCGCGTGCAGGACGTAGCCGAGGGAGCCGCCCGCGAGCAGGAGCACGGCCGTGACGACGAGGGCGAGCCGCAGCCGCCCGTGACGGAGGTTCATGACGGCTCCGGGGTGCGGGTGCCGGCGGGGGCGCCGGCGGGGACGGGGGAGGACAGGATGCGCCAGGCGGCCGCGAGCGCCCCGGCCAGCGCGACGGCGGCCGCCCACAGGGCGGGCCGCTGCCCCCAGAGGGTCCAGGCCGCCCCGAATCCGGCGGCGCCGACCAGCCGGGCCAGTGCCTGGCCGGTCTGCAGCAGCGCGAGTCCGCCCGCGCGGCCGTGCGCGGGCAGCGCCGGCGCGGCCAGTGCCATCAGGACCCCGTCCGTGCCGGCGTAGAAGATCCCCAGCAGGGCCAGTACGGCGACCACGGTCGGCCAGGAGACGGGCGCCAGCAGCACGGCGTACGCGCAGAGCAGGGCGCCGTGCCCGAGCAGGAAGGCCGGCCGGCGTCCCGACCGGTCGGCGAACCGGCCCGCGGGGACGGCGAGCAGGAGGTAGACGGCGGCGGCGCCGAGCGGCAGCAGCGCGAACAGGGCGGGCGGCAGGTCGAGACCGCGCAGGAGCAGCAGGTAGAGGAAGGCGTCGCCGATGGTGGTGGCGCCGAGCAGGGCTGCGGCGTACAGGACGCGGCGGAAGGCGGGGTCGCGCAGGGCCGTGGTCCGCGGCGGGCGCGCGGGTCCGGCCACAGGGGTGGCCGCTGCGGCCGCGGGGGCGGCCGGGACGTACAGGACGAGCAGGAGCACGCCGAGCAGGCCGGCGCAGAAGCTGACGGCGAACACCGCGTCGTAGGCGTCGGCGGTGGCCCACAGCACGGCGAACGCGGCGAGCGGACCGAGCAGGGCGCCCGTGGTGTCCATGGCGCGGTGCACCCCGAAGGACCGGCCGAGCGCCTCGGGCGGACCGCTGAGCGAGATCAGCGCGTCGCGCGGTGCGGTGCGGATGCCCTTGCCGAGGCGGTCGGCGGCGAGCGCGGCGGCGATCCCGGCGGTGGCGCCCCCGGCGAGGAGCAGCCCGAGCCGGGACAGCGCGGAGAGCAGGTAGCCGGCTCCGGCCACGCGCTTGTGCCGGCCGCCGCGGTCGGCGAGACGCCCGCCGAGCAGCCGTACGAGTGCGGTCGCGCCGTTGAACATGCCGTCGAGGAAGCCGAACTGGAGGGGGGACAGGCCGAGTCCGAGGACCAGGTAGAGCGGCAGCACCGCCGTCACCATCTCCGAGGAGACGTCGGTGACCAGGCTGACGGCGCCGAGCGCGAGGACGGCGGCGGGGACGCGCCGCCGGACCCCTGGGGGGCGGGGCGGCGCGTCCGGGCGGCCGTTGGCGGCCAGGTACATCAGTGGCAGCTGTACTTCGGGCTCGTGTCCTTGACCTGGCCGTCCGTGGCGACGTACGTCCAGCTGTAGCCGGAGTCGGTGAAGTCGAGCTTCACCACGCCGTAGGGGCCGCTGACGCGCTTCTGGCTGTTGGGCTGGACCTGTTCGATCGGGTAGGGCTCGGCGCCGCCCATCCCGCCGACTATCTCCACGATCCCGTCGGCGGTGGCCTTGCCGTCCGGGTCCTGCGGGGCGAACCGCTCGTAGTGGTGGTCGTGTCCGCCCAGGACGAGGTCCGCCTTCGCGGCGTACAGGATCTTCCAGACAGGCTTGGAGACCGGGTCGTTGCCGTGCCCGCCGGAGGAGAACAGCGGGTGGTGCCAGTAGGCGGCGACGCACTGCTTGGTGTTGGCGGCGAGATCGGCCTTGAGCCAGTCGGTCTGGGCGGCCTGGTCGAAGGAGTTGGAGTCGAGGGCGATGAAGTGCCAGTTGCCCTCGTCGTAGCTGTACCAGCTCTTGCCCTGCGGGAAGGCGATGCTCCCGAAGTAGGCCTTGTACCCGGCGAGGGAGCCGGCCGGGTCGTAGGTCTCGTGGTTGCCCGGGACGGGGCGGGTCTTGGCCTTGAAGGCTCCCCAGCTCTTGTCGTAGTAGGCGCGGAAGTCGGAGAGGCGGGCGTCGTCGTACTGGTTGTCGCCCATCGTCAGATAGAACTTCGGGTCGATCTGCCGGGCGAGCGCGGCGGTCTTGGGGTGTGCGCAGCCGCTGTCGGAAGACGTGCACTGCGCGGCGATGTCACCGGCCGCGACCACCGTGAAGGCGCCGCCGGGCGGCGGTCCGCCGTCGGGGGTGCCGTAGACCTCCGCCTCGAACAGCGAGTAGCCGTACGAGGTGCCGCGTGCGGTTCCGTGGACGCGCAGGTAGCGGCCCTTGCCGGACAGTCCGGTCCAGTCGTCGACGCCGCCGTTGCCCGCGGTCTCGGTGGCGAGCGCGGTCCAGGAGGCGCCGTCGGCGGACACCTCGACGCGGTAGGCCTTCGCGTAGGCCGCCTCCCAGCGCAGGCGCACGCGCGAGACGGTGGCGGGGGCGCCGAGGTCGACCCGGATCCACTGCGGGTCCTTGCCCTCGGCGCTGGCCCAGCGGGTGGCCGGGTCGCCGTCGAAGGCGTTCTTCGCGGCGAGCGACGAGGTTTCGACGGAGGAGGCGGTGGCGGGCTTCCCGAGGGATATGACGGGGTCGGCGGCGGCCCCGGCCCGCTCGGGCCAGGCGAGCAGGAGCCCGCCGACGAGGACGAGGACGGCGGTCCCCGCGAGGAGGAGGGTGCCTATTCGGCTGCGGAATAAGAGGGACGAGCCGGACGAGGGGGATGGAGCGGAAGCGTTCAGGCGCATACCTGGACTCCCTGGCCTTGGGGCGGCGAGAGCTGGACTCTGGCGCGGAGCAGCGCGGCCCGGCCCGCGGGCGGGCAGGGAGCGGTGCACGGCGGCCGGGTCAGAGCTCTCGCTGAGCGCGTCATGCCCATGGGGGGCGGGCACCGCGCCAAGCCGCCGCCCGGGAGACTAACAGGAAGGAAAGTTTCCTACCAGTGTTCCGGCTAGGCTCGTCCGCATGGATCAGCCGTCCGGGAACCCGTCGTACTGCCCCGCTCCCGCAGCCCCGGCCGGCCGGGTGGCCGGGCCGCCGTACGCCGACTGCCTGGAGTGCGGCAAGCCCACCGAGTACGGGGTCGCGACCCCGGGCGTGGTGCTGTGCCCGGTGTGCGAGTGGCAGGACGCGCAGCGCTCGGCCTGCTCGGGCTGAGGCCCGCCACCGTCCCCGTCCGGTCTACTTGCCGATGAGCTCGGAGACCTTCACGAACCGGTAGCCGCGCTTGCGCAGCTCCGGGACGATCGTGCGGATGGCCTCCTCGGTGACCGGCGCCGCGCTGCGCGTGCAGTGCATGACCACCACCGAGCCGGGTCTGACCCCCGCCAGCACCTGCTCGGCCACCGCGTCCGGGTCCTTGGCGAAGGCGTCCCCGCTGACCACGTCCCACTGGACGGCCGTGACCTTGGCCGTGGACAGGGCCCGCAGCGCCTGGTCGTCGTAGCAGCCGCCGGGGAAGCGGAAGTAGGGGACGGTGTTGACCGCGCCGGCGGTGCGGAAGGCGGCGAAGGCCCGGTCCACGTCGGCACGGGCGGCGGCGGCGTCGAGCGCGGGCAGTCCGTAGCAGGGGGTGGTGAAGGCGTGGTGGCTGTACGAGTGGTTCGCGATCTCGAAGTTCGGGTCGGTGCCGATGGCCTTCGCCTGGTCCGGGTACTCCTCGGCCCAGCGGCCCGTCATGAAGATCGTCGAGGGCACCCGGAGCGTGCGCAGGGTGCTGATCAGCTCGGGGTTGTCGAACCGCTCCCCGGCCGCGGCGCGCGGCCCCTGGTCGGCGGTCATGTCGGCGTCGAAGGTCAGGGCCACGGTCTTGTCGGTGTGCTGCCCGGCCCGCTCGAAGACCGGGGTCAGGCCGTTCGGGCCGGGCGCCAAGGTCGGGGGCCTGGCGGGGGCGCCGGGCTGCGGCGCGGCGCCGGCCGCGGACGGCGCGCCGGTGGCGGTGGCGGTGGCGGAGGCAGAGGCGGAGGCACGGGCGGAGGCGGAGGCGGACGCGGCCGGGGTCCCCAGACGGGCCTCGCGGCCGCCGTCCGAGGGACCGGCGCCGCCCCCGCAACCCGCCAGGGCGGCGCCGAGGGCGGCACTGAGCACGGCTGCGGACGCCGCTTTGCGCACGGAAATGGTCACGCAGGCAAAATATATGACTATGTGACGAGTAGCCGCGTGCGGCACTCCCCTCCGCCGAAGTCACCCGCGGGGCACATCCGGCCGGCGCCGCCCCGGCCGAGGGTGACCGCCGGGCCCCGCGGTCACCGCTGCCAGGGCCCCGTCACCGCGAACGTGGTCCCCGGCGCGTAGGCGTTGACGTACATGGTCCGCGCGTCGGGGGAGAAGGTGACCCCGGCGAACTCCCCCCACTCGGGTGCGCCCGGCCGGCCGATGTCCTCGGCGTTGCGGGCCACCGGGTACACCTCGCCGGCGACCGTCACGCCGAACACGTACTGCGCCCCGCCGCCGTCCTCGCACACCATCAGCCCGCCGTCCGGGGCCAGGCAGATGTTGTCGGGGGAGTCCCCGGGCAGCCGGACGTCGGCGGCCGGGCCGAACAGCACGTCCAGCCGGAGCCGGGCGCGCAGCGGGTCGTAGAACCACACCTGGCCGTGGTGGTCGGCGCCCGCGCCCTCGCCGCGGCGGGCGTAGCTGGAGACGAAGTGGACGCCGGAGCCGCCCCAGTAGCAGCCCTCCAGCTTCTGGGCGTGGGTGATCCCGCCCCGCCCGAAGTCCTGGAAGCGGATAGCGGTCCCGGCCGCCGAGGGGTCGGGTACGCGGACCCACTCCACCGGGAACTCCGCCCCGGGCCGGTCCACCGGGGCCAGGTCCGCCAGCCCCGGCACGCGCATCGCCTCCAGCACGCCACCGGCCCGCAGCGAGCCCGGGCCGCCGAGCGGCCGGGCGGGCAGGAAGCGGTAGAACAGCCCGAAGGGCGGGTCGAAGGCGTCCTCGGTCTCGTAGACGACCCCGAGGTACGGGTCCACGGCGACGGCCTCGTGGGCGAAGCGGCCCAGTGCGGTGAGCGGGACGGCCCCCGAGCGGCGCGGGTCCGCGGGGTCCACCTCGAAGACGTGGCCGTGGTCCTTCGTGTAGCCGGAGGCGCCCGCCTGGTCCTCGGTCTCCTCACAGCTCAGCCAGGTGTTCCAAGGGGTCCGGCCGCCCGCGCAGTTGACGGCGGTGCCGGCGAGGGCGACCCGCTCGCCGGTGACCCGCCCGTCCGCGCCGAGCTCCAGGACGGTGCAGCCGCCCAGCGCCCCGGGGTCGTACGTCAGCCCGGCGACGGCGGGCACGCGCAAGGCGGCGGTGGCGCGGTTCTCGTGGTTGCGGACCAGCCGCACCCGCCCGCCGCCCGCGCCGAAGGCGGCCATGCCGTCGCAGTTGGCCGGGACGGTGCCCTCGCCCGAGCGCAGCGGGCCGCCCGCGCGGGAGAGCACCCGGTAGGAGAACCCGGCGGGCAGGTCGAGCAGTCCGCGCGGGTCGGGCAGCAGCGGCCCGTATCCGCGCGTCGGCCGGGCGGCGCCGGCCCTGCTGGTGAACAGGGCGCCGAGCGCCCCGCTGAAGGCGATCCCGCCGGCGGCGAGCAGACTGCGTCGGGTGACGGACATCGGCCCGTCGTACCACAACGGTCCGCCCGGGTGGGCGTCCCCCGCCGGGGTCCGCCCCGGACGGAGCCCGGGGGGACCTGCGCTCCGCGTACTCCGGAGGCCGGGGGCCGCCGGTCAGACGAGTTCGGCGCTCAGGGTGATCGTCGTGCCGGTCAGGGCCTGGCTGACGGGGCAGTTCTTCTTCGCGTCCTCGGCGGCGGCGGCGAAGGCGTCCGCGTCGATGCCCGGGACCTCGCCCTTCACCGAGAGGTGGATGCCGGTGATGCCCTCACCGGGCTGGAAGGTGACGTCGGCCTTGGTCTCCAGGCGGCTGGGCGGGTTGCCGGCGCCGGCGAGGGCGTGGGACAGCGCCATCGAGTAGCAGCTGGAGTGGGCGGCGGCGATCAGCTCCTCGGGGCTGGTCTTGCCGTTCGCGGCCTCGGAGCGGGCGGGCCAGGAGACGTCGTACGAGCCGATGCCCGAGGAGTCCAGGGTGACGACGCCCTTGCCCTTGAGCAGGTCGCCTTCCCAGACGGTGTGCGCGTGACGCGTGGTGGCCATGGTGATCCCTTCGCAGAAGTGGAAACGGCCGGACACCCGCCAGGGCGCCCGGCGTTCCCCAACCTACTGCGACACCAGGGGCTTCGCGTCGCGGGCGAGCGCGGTGAGCCGCGATATGGCTCGGAAGTACTTCTTCCGATAGCCGCCGTTGAGCATTTCTTCACTGAACAGCTTGTCGAAGGGGACCCCGGAGGCCAGGACCGGGACCTCGCGGTCGTACAGCCGGTCGGCGAGCACCACCAGCCGCAGGGCGGTCGACTGGTCCGGCACCGGGCCGACGTCGGTCAGGCAGACGGCCGTGATCCCGTCGGTCAGCGCGCCGTACCGGCTCGGGTGGACCCGGGCCAGGTGCTCCAGCAGGCCGGGGAAGTCGTCCAGGCTCGCGCCGTCGGTCGCGTACGCGGTCTTGGCGACCTGTTCGTCGGAGAACGGCGCCGGAGCCTCCGGCAGCCCGCGGTGGCGGTAGTCCTGCCCGTCGATCCGCAGCGGCCGGAAGTGCGCCGACAGCCCCTGGATCTCCCGCAGGAAGTCGGCGGCGGCGAAGCGGCCCTCGCCGAGCTTGCCGGGCAGCGTGTTGGAGGTGGCGGCCAGCGCGACGCCCTGCTCGACCAGGCGGCTGAGCAGGGAGGACACCAGGACCGTGTCGCCCGGGTCGTCCAGTTCGAACTCGTCGATGCACAGCAGCCGGTGCCCGCCCAGGGTCTGCACGGTCTGCTGGAAGCCGAGCGCGCCGACCAGGTTGGTCAGCTCCACGAAGGTGCCGAAGGCCTTCAGTGCGGGCTCGGCCGGGGTGGCGTGCCACAGGGAGGCGAGCAGGTGGGTCTTGCCGACGCCGTAGCCGCCGTCGAGGTACACCCCGCGCGGGGCGGCCGCGGGCGCCGGCTTCTTGCTGAACCAGCGCCGCTTGCCGGATCCGCTCGCGTGCGCCCCGCCCAGACCGGCGGCGAAGCCGCTGAGGACGGTGACGGCCTCGGACTGGCTGGGCTGGGCCGGGTCCGGGTCGTACGTGTCGAAGCGCACCGAGTCGAAACGCGGCGGCGGCACCATCTCGGCCACCAGCCGTTCGGCGGGCACCCGGGGCTCGCGGGCGCACAGCGCCTGGGGCCCCGCGTCGGCTATCTGAGGCCTGCCGGCGGTCCGCCCGGAAACAGGACCGGAGGTGGAGAGTGATGTTGACACAGCACTCAACTCTACGGGGCGTGGCACACTGCACCGATGCGACGCCTGTTCCCTGTGACCGATCAGACATCAGCCCCGTCCCCGTCCCCGGCCGGCCGGGAGTGGTCGCTGGACGAGCTCGCGGAGGCGTACGCGTACCCCTCCCTCGGGGACGGTGGCCACTGGCTGCGGGCGAACATGGTCTCCACCCTGGACGGAGCCGCCCAGCACGAGGGCCGCTCCCAGCCGATCTCCGGCGCGACCGACATGCGGATCTTCGGGACCCTGCGGGCGCTGGCCGATGTGGTGGTCGTCGGAGCGGAAACGGTTCGCCAGGAGGGCTACCGCCCGGCCCGGGCCCGGGAGGACTTCGCGGCCCGCCGGGAGGCCGCCGGACAGGGCCCGGCGGCCGCCATCGCGGTGGTCACCGCCAGTCTGGACCTGGACTTCGGCCTGCCCCTGTTCACCTCCCCGCTCGTGCCGACCCTGGTGGTCACCGGGGCCGCCGCGCCCGCCGACAGGGTCGCCGAGGCCCTCGCGGCCGGGGCCGAGGTCGTGGTGGCGGGCGACGGGGCCGCGGTGGACCCGGCCCGCGCGGTCCGGGAGCTCGCCGGGCGGGGGCTGCGCCGCCAGCTCACCGAGGGCGGGCCCCGGCTGCTGGGCCAGCTCGTGGCCGCCGACGCGCTCGACGAGCTGTGCCTGACGATCTCGCCGATGCTCACGGCGGGTGACGCCCAGCGGATCGCGGGAGGGCCCTCCGTCACGGTTCCGCACCGGCTCGCGCCGGCCTCCGTACTGGAAGAGGCCGGGTTCCTCTTCACCAGTTACCGTCGGATCTGACAAGGGGCGGAATTTCTCGTTCCGCTTAGCTTCTGCAGGGCACGAACCTGGGCACATATATCTGCGCAAGGCCCCGCGCGAGAGCGGGGCAGGATGGTTTCCGCAGGGACCGGCCGGCCGGTCTGGGCCCATGAAGGAGAGGGCGTCCGTGTTCACGAGCGTATTGATGATCGAGCAGCCGCTGACCACGGTGGACGTGGACTTCGTCACCACCCTGCACGGAGACGACTCGGTCTCCTTCGTCGTCCTCATGCAACCCCGCGGCGACCAGGACCGGCTGCTGCGCGCCATCGACGACGTAGCGCTCGGTGAGCTGCCCGAGGCCATCCACGAGGGCGACGTGCCCGAGGGCGACGCCGCCCGCGGCCCCGCCGAGCTGGCCCTCGAGCACTCCATGGCCGCCCTGCGCAAGAAGGGCGCCAACGTCATCGGGCAGATCGTCGAGGACCACCCGCTCGACAAGCTGAAGGCCGTCGTGGAGGAGACCGGCGCCGACGAGGTGATCGTCCTGACCGCGCCGCACTTCGTGGAGGAGTTCTTCCACCGGGACTGGGCCTCCCGGGCCCGCCACAAGGTCGGCGTTCCGGTGCTCAAGCTCTTCGCCCACAACGAATAGGCTGGGGCGGTCAGAGCCCGAAGCACATCCTCGATCCTGGAGCGACCTGAATGAAGCCCGGCCTGCCGACCGCCATGGAACGGCCCCACTTCATCGGCATCGGCGGCGCCGGCATGTCCGGCATCGCGAAGATCCTCGCCCAGCGCGGCGCGCGGGTCGCCGGCAGCGACAGCCGGGGGGACTCCGAGACCGCCCAGGCGCTGCGCGCCCACGGCGCCACGGTCCACGGCGGCCACGCCCCCGGCAACCTCGCCGACGACTCCACCTGCGTGGTCGTCTCCAGCGCCATCCGCGCCGACAACCCCGAGCTGGCCCGCGCCGCCGAGCTGGGCATCCCCGTCGTGCACCGCTCCGACGCCCTCGCCGCCCTGATGGACGGCCTGCGCCCGATCGCCGTGGCCGGTACGCACGGCAAGACCACCACCACCTCCATGCTGGCGGTGTCCCTGTCGGCGCTGGGCCTGGACCCCTCGTACGCCATCGGCGGCGACCTCGACGCCCCCGGCTCCAACGCCCACCACGGCGAGGGCGACATCTTCGTGGCCGAGGCGGACGAAAGCGACCGCACCTTCCACAAGTACACCCCGCAGGTCGCGATCATCCTCAACGCGGAGCTCGACCACCACGCGAACTACGCGTCGATCGAGGAGATCTACGAGTCCTTCGAGACCTTCGTCTCCAAGATCGTGCCCGGCGGCACCCTGGTCGTCGCCCACGGCCAGGAGGGCGCGGCCGAGATCGCCCGCCGGGTCGCCGGACGCCAGGGCCTGAACGTGGTCACCTACGGTGAGGAGCCGGACGCGGACGTCCGGATCACCAAGATCACCGCGCGCGGGCTGACCAGCGAGGTCACGGTCGTCCTGGACGGGCGGATGCTCACCTTCACCGTCTCCGTGCCCGGCCGCCACTACGCGCACAACGCCGTCGCGGCCCTGGCCGCCGGCGTCGCCCTCGGCATCCCCGCGCACAATCTGGCCTCCGCCCTCGGCAAGTACACCGGGGTCAAGCGCCGCCTCCAGCTCAAGGGCGAGGCGGCCGGCGTCCAGGTCATCGACTCCTACGCGCACCACCCCACCGAGATGACCGCCGACCTGGAGGCCATCCGCGGCGCCGCCGGGGACTCACGGATCCTGGTCGTCTTCCAGCCGCACCTCTTCTCCCGCACCCAGGAGCTCGGCAAGGAGATGGGCCAGGCCCTGGCCCTCGCCGACGCCTCCGTGGTCCTGGACATCTACCCGGCCCGCGAGGACCCGCTGCCCGGCATCACCAGCGAGATCATCATCGCCGCCGCCCGCGCCGCGGGCGCCGACGTCACGGCCGAGCACGACAAGGGGGCCGTCGCCGAGGTCATCGCGGGAATGGCCAAGCCCGGCGATCTCGTTCTCACGATGGGCGCGGGCGACGTCACGGACCTCGGTCCGGCCATCCTCGCCCGCCTGTCGAACTAAGGGAGCGGGAGACATGTCGTACGAGGTCCAGAAGACGGACGAGCAGTGGCAGGCCGAGCTGACCCCGTCCGAGTACCAGGTGCTGCGCCTCGCGGGCACCGAGCCGGCCTTCCGCGGTGAGTACACGGACACCAAGACGGAAGGCGTCTACTCCTGCCGCGGCTGCGGCGCGGAGCTGTTCCGGTCCACGGAGAAGTTCGACTCGCACTGCGGCTGGCCGTCCTTCTTCGACCCGAAGGACACCGACGCGGTCGAGCTGATCGCCGACACCTCGCACGGCATGGTCCGCACCGAGGTCCGCTGCGCGACGTGCGGCTCGCACCTGGGCCACGTCTTCGAGGGCGAGGGCTACCCGACCCCCACCGACCAGCGCTACTGCATCAACTCCATCTCGCTGCGCCTCACCCCGGCCCCCGAAGGGGCCTGACCCGCGCGGACCCGGCGGGCTCCGCCCGGCCCCGCGCGGGGCCGGGCGGAGCCCGCCGCGGTGTCGGGGATGTCGCGGTCGGGTACCGATCGGGTCTCCCGGCCGCGATGATCCGCCGCCAGTAGCACGCTTTGGCCGCGGAAGACACCTATCTGTTTCCTCGGGATGGCTGGTTATGATCGGCACCCTCATATCCCGCCGCAATCCGACCGGTTGTGACCGGCCAGGCTGCCCGGCTGCCCCCGCCGCCCCCGTTCCCGAGGTCCGATGTCTCCGATAGAACCCGAAGGCCTACGAGGGCAGTCGACGGCCCGTCGCCGGCGCCGGGTGCGCCTGCGCACGCTGCTCATCTGGCTGGCGGTGATCCCCACCGCGGCGATGGGCACCCAAGTGGCGGTGACCGCCCAGCGGTTGCTGACGCAGTCGGAGCACCTGCGGGCCGATGTCGCGGCGGCCGAGCGGATCGGCGTACCGCTGTACACGCTCATGGTCGACATGCAGGCCGAGCGGACGATGACCGCCGGGCTGTGGGCGGGCACCGCAGGGGCCGAGGAGGAGCTGCGGATCCGGCGCGACGCCACCGACCAGGGCGTGGCCGGATTCCGCCGGCTCGCCGAAGCCTCGAATGCCTCCTTCGACGACGTGAACCGGCGGCTGGCGGGCCTGGCCGCGTACCGCCAGCGCGCGGACGCCCGCACCGGCGGCGCCGACGGCACCCTCGCCTACTACACCGGGGTGATCGACACGGTCATCCAGGCGTACCAGCGGGAGTTCAGCCACGCGGACGACGCCGACATCGTCCAGGAGAACCGGCCCGTGGTGTCCATGCTCGCCGCCACCGAGATGGTGGCGCGCGAGGACACGATCCTGTCCCTGGCCGGACCGTCCAGGCAGCTGAGCGCCGCCGGATTCGACCAGTTCATCAGCGCCGTGGGCGCCCATCGGCACCTGTACGAGACCTGGATCGTGCCGTACCTCCCCGAGCGCGACCGGCGGTTCTACGAGCGGATCGTCGCCTCCCCGGACTGGCAGACGAAGCTCCGCATCGAGAACGCGATCATCTCCGGCCACACGGACGTCGAGTCCGGCGTCCGGCTGCCCGCCGAGGTCGCCGGCTGGCGGTCCGCGCACGCGAACTTCTCCGTACAGATGGCCACCCTCAACATCGACCGGGCGCGCAAGGTGCTCACGCTCGGCGAGGCCAAGGCCGCCGAGCTGGAGAGCGAGGTCGCCTGGCTCATCGGCGGGAGCGCCGGCGGGCTGCTGGTCGTCGTGGCCGTCGTCGTGCTCACCACGCGGTCCCTGCTGCGCCGCCTTCACGACCTGCACGAACGCACGGTGACCGTCGCCGAGGAGACCCTCCCCGACATCGTCGACCGGCTCCAGCGCGGCCGGCCCGTCGACGACGCGGTCCTCCCGGCGGTGCGCGGCGACGGGGACGAGGTCGGACGCATCAGCGACGCGTTCGCCCGGGCCGTGGCCGTGTCCGTCGACGGGCACCGGCAGCTCGCGGCCGAACGCCACGGCTTCGGGCTGTTCGCCACCGGCATCGCCTCGCGCACCGGGAACCTGGTCAGCCGCCAGCTGAGCCTCACCGAGGACCTCCAGGACACCTTCGGCCACGACGAGGCGCTGCTCGCCCAGTTGATGCGCGCCGACCAGCTCACGGTCGGCATGCGGCGGCAGATCGAGAACCTGCTCATCCTGGCCGGCGGAGAGGTCCCCGACCCGCACACCGAGCCCATGCGCATCGCCGACCTGCTGCGCGAAGCCGCCGCCGAGGTGGAGGACTTCCGGCGGATCGAGCGGCAGGCCCTGGACGAGACCAGCGTGGAACCGCAGGCGATCAGCCAGGTCAGCCACCTGCTCGCGGAACTGCTCGACAACGCCACCCGGTTCTCCCCGCCGCGCTCGAAGGTGGTCATCCGCGCCGAGACGGTGGCGGACGGACTGTCGGTCGAGATCGAGGACCGCGGACCGCGGGTGAGCCCCGAGCGGTACGAGGAGATGAACGGGCGCCTCCACCAGGCACCGCCGTACTCCGTCCTGGCGCAGAACGCGCACCGGCTCGGCCTCTTCGTCGTCGGCCACCTCGCCGACCAGCTCCGGGCGACCGTCACCCTGCGCCGCTCGGTGTACGGCGGCACCTCCGCCGTGGTGATCCTCCCCGGGGAGCTCCTGGTGGCGACCGGGGCGGAGGCGCCGCGCGAGACCGCGCCCGCCGTCCCGGCCCCGGTTCCCGTCCCGGCTCCCTCCCCGGAGCGGCCGGCCGCCCTCCCGGCGCCCCGCTCCGCCGTGGAGCGCGGGCCCGAGCCGGTCGAGCACACGGCCGCCGGACTGCCGAGCCGCCCCGTGAAGCCGGCCGCGCCCGGGCCGGCGTCCGGGCCCGGGCCCGAGGCCAGGCCGGCCCTGGCCGCCGCCCCCGCACGCCCGGCGCTGCCCGAGCGCGTCCCGCAGACCCACATCGCCGAGCAGCTCCGGGAGCCCCGCGCCCCGGAAACAGCCCTCCGGCCGGACACGGAGACACCCGAAGAGGTGGCCGACGCCTGGGCGGACTACGAACGGGGGACCCAGACAGTGGAAGAAGAGCTCCGACGGGATCGGCCATGACCACCTCATCGAACGCAGCGACCGACAACGCCATCTACAGCGTCCTGGACAACAACCTGAACCGGATCGCCGGCATCCAGGGGGCCGTCCTGCTGTCCAACGACGGCATCAAGCTCAGCGCCTACCTGCTGGACGAGCCCCAGGCGGAGCGCATGGCGGCCGCTGCCTCCGGCATCGCGGCCACGATGAAGGCGATATCACGGGAGGTCGACGGCGGCCGCGTCATCCGCCAGCTGATCGAGATGGATGACAGGTACCTGTGCATCGTCGGGTGCGGCGAGGGCAGCACGCTCATCGTGGTGACCTCCCGCAAGGCCCGCCTCGGAGAGCTGGGCGGCGAGGCCGTACGGACCGCCCAGGCGCTCGGCGAATGGCTGGGCACCCCGGAGCGCGGCCAGGTGCCGACCGCGTAATGCCGCAGGACGAGCCCCAGTCCCCGCCGCGCCGCCGCCGCACGCGGCTGTACGCCCTGACCGACGGGCGTACGGCCGCGCCGCACACCGTCCTCACCATGGACACCACGATCACGGCGGCGGCCGGCGGGGACGCGCAGGGCGGCCTGCCCACCGAGTGGCGGGCCATCCTCGCCATGTGCGCCTCCCCGGGCGGCCTGGCGGTCGCCGAGATCGCGGCGCGGATGCACATCCGCCTCACCCCGATGACGCTGCTCCTGGGCGAACTCGCGGACCGCGGGCTGATCCACCACCGGTCTCCCCTGGACGGGGCCGAGACCACCGACGTCCACCTGCTCATGAGAATCAGGGACAACCTTGCCCGGATATGACACTCCCGCCCCGCGGGAACCGGCCCCCGTCAAGATCCTCGTCGCCGGGGGGTTCGGAGTCGGCAAGACGACCCTGGTCGAGACGATCTCCGAGATCGAGCCCCTGCGCACGGAGGAGCGGCTGACGGCCGCCGGTGTCGGCGTCGACGACCTCGACGGCATCGAGTCCAAGACGGTGACCACCGTGGCGATGGACTTCGGCCGCCTCACCCTCACCGACGCCGGTGTCGTCCTCTACCTGTTCGGCACCCCGGGCCAGGAGCGCTTCTGGTTCATGTGGGACGACCTGCTGAACGGGGCCCTCGGCGCGGTCGTCCTGGCCGACACGCGCCGCCTGGACCGCAGTTTCGCCGCGGTCGACTTCTTCGAGAGCCGCGGGCTGCCCTTCGTGGTCGGCGCGAACTGCTTCCACGGCGAACAGCCCTACACCGCCGAGGAGATCGGGGCGGCGCTGCACCTGCGCGACCCGGCCACCCCCGTCCTCATGCTGGACGCACGCTCCCGCCCCGACGTCCGCGCCTGCCTGCTCGCGCTCCTCGAACGGCTCATCGCCCGTGCGGGGGCCGCGGCGACGGCGTGACCCGTCCGCCCCGGCCCGCACCGGGCGCCACCGAGGACAGGTAGTCCGCCAGCGTCCGGCCCGCGGACCAGCCCAGGGACCGGGCCCGGGACGTGTCCAGGACCACCGGATGGGCGAGCTGGTCCACCGCGTAGCGGCTGAGCGCCGGTTCGGCCGTCGGCAGGGACTCCGCGAACCGGGCCGCCGCACGCGCCACCGGCAGCGGCAGGTGCCGGATCCGGGCCCGGCGGCCATGGGCCCGCAGGACGTCCCGTACGGCCAGGTCGCGGGCGTAGGGCCGCGCGTCGGCCACGTTGTAGGCGCCCGGGGGCCAGCCGGCCGCCGCCAGGCAGGCCCCGGCCAGGTTCTCCACCGCCGTCAGGCTGAGCGGTACGTCGGGGCCCGGCAGCAGCAGGGTCCCGGCCCGGACCCGGGAGAGCAGCCGGGGCAGCAGCTGGGTGTCGCCGGGGCCGTAGACCGCCCTCGGCCGCAGTACGACCGCTCCGCCGGCCAGCGCCAGGGCCTCGCCCGCCGCCTTGGTCCGGCCGTAGGCGTTCAGCTGGCCGGTGCGCGGATGGTCCTCGGTGACCAGGCTCCGGTCGATCCGCGGGTCGTAGACGCTGGCGCTGCTCACCCAGACCACGGGCCGGCCGCCCGCCGCCCGCAGCAGCCGCTCCGTCCCGTCCACGTTGACCGCGCGCATCAGCGCCTCGGCCCGGGAGCCGGGCGCCGGATCGCCGACCGCCGCCGCGCAGTGCACCACCAGGTCCACCCCGGCCAGATCCGGATCGTGCCGGGCGGCGTCCCAGAAACGGTGCTCGCCGAGCGGGCCGGGCCTGCGGCCCACGCACACCACCTCCGCCCCGCCCGCGGCCGCGGCCCGGGCCACGTGCCCGCCGCAGAAGCCGCTCGCCCCGGTGACCGCGATGCGCGGGCCCGTACGCGCGCTCATGCGGCGGCTCATGTACGGGCCTCCACCAGCAGCGTCCGCCAGCCCGGCAGGGCGGCCCGCCGGTCCACCCGGGCCCGCGTCACCACCGGCCGCGCGGGGGCCAGAGCCGCCAGTACGTCGGCCAGCTGCACCCCGGCCAGCCGGGCTCCGGGGCAGGCGTGCGGACCGGAGCCGAACACCAGCCGGGCGGTCCCCGGCCCGGCCGGCCGCCGGGCGTCGGGATCGCGCCGGTGCGCCTCGGCGGCGTGCCGGGCGACCAGCAGCAGCCGGTCACCGCCCCGCACCGGGCAGCCGCCGGCCGTGCCGTCCGCGGCGGCCACCCGGGGCAGCAGCGGCGAGGCGGCCGTGACCCGCAGCAGCTCGGCCGCCAGCGCCGGGCGCAGGGCCTCGTCGGCGGCCTGGTCCCACAGCCCGGCGTCGGCGCACCAGGCCACCGCCCGCGGCAGCGCGGCCACCGTGGTGTTGACCGCGGCCACCGCCACCATCGCGGCCAGCGCGCCGTCGTCGGCCGGGGCCAGCAGGTCCCGCAGCCGGGCCGCGGACCGGACCGCCGCGGCCTCGGCGCCCGGGCGCCGAGGCCCGGGCAGGTGGCTGCGTACGGAAGCGGCCGCCGCCTCGGCGGCGGCCGAGGCCACGGCCCGCGGATCGGTGGCCGTGCCCAGCAGCGCGCAGACCACCGAACCCGCCAGCTCCCGGGAGAGCCCGACCAGGTCCACCGCCCCGCCGTGCGCGAGGGGTTCGAGGCCGCGCACCAGCAGCGGCCGCCACCGCTCACGCAGCCGTGCCACCCCGGCCGCGGAGAGCTGCGCGGCCAGGTCCCGCCGGTCCGAGCGGTGCCCGCTGCCCTCCTGGTCGAAGAGCACCCCTCCGTCGCCGGCCAGCGCGGAGCGCGCCGCGCCGCCCGTGGTGCCCTCGGCGGTCCGGTCCAGCGGCAGCCGGGTCAGCGCCTGCCGGTAGGCCTCCGCCCCGTGCACCAGCAGGGTGCCGCCGATCCGGCGGACGGGCCGGCCGCGCGTCGCGGCGAGCAGCCCGAACAGCACGGGGTGGCTGCCCAGGTAGACCCGGCGGTCGCGGCGCCGGGCCTTGGCGTGGGACGTGTCGCTCATCGGTACGCACTTTCGTGAGGGGCCGGTCGGGCCACGGGAACCGCACGCGGGCGGTACGGGTGGCACGGTGGACTTCAGGCCGTCGGGCCGAGGCGTTGCGCCGCCATGGCGGAGGTGGCCGCCCGGTCCGGTTTGCGCGAGCGCCCCGACAGGGGGATGCGGGCGAAGAGGAGGGCGTCGGGGCGGGCCGTTCCCATCCGGTGCAGCGGACCCGACAGGGCGCTGCGCAGGCCGTGTTCGTCCGCGCCGCGCCCCGGCTGCACGACGGCGACCAGCCGTTCGTCGCCGTCGCCCGCCGGGACCCCGACGAGCACGGCCAGTTCCACCCCGGGCACGTGCAGGGCCGGCTCGTACAGCCCCGGGTAGATGTTCTCCGCCCGGCGCAGCACCATGTCCTTGCACCTGCCCTCCAGGACGATCCGCCCCGCGCCGTCCAGCCGCGCCCGGTCGCCCGTGCGCACCCACGCGTCGGGTTCCTCGCCGAGGTAGCGGTTCCGGGCCGCGGCCCCGGTCAGCAGCAGCTGGCCGTCCGTGCCGGTCCGGGCCAGGACGCCCGGCAGCGGGGCCCCGAGTAGGTCGCCCGGGCCCTCGAAGGCGGACTTCTCCCGGGCCTCGACCGCGGCGGCCGGGAACAGCTCGGTGAGCGCGTACACCCCCCAGGCCCGGGCCGCGCCCGCCGCCCGCACCCGCTCCAGCAGCGCGGCGTCGGCGGGGGCCGAGCCCGTCCAGACCCGGCCGTGGAAACGGGCTCCCGCGTCCAGCGCGTCCCGCAGCCCGGGCGGGGTCAGATAGGTGTCCCGGGGGCGCAGCCGGTGGAGCTGGCGGGCCAGCACCTTCGGGTCGCGGGCCGGGAGCGCGACGGGGGCGCCGCACGTCAGCGAGGGGACCAGGACGAAGAAGGTGCCCCCGAGGACGGGCTGGTCGGGGGCCCCGTCGAAGAGGGAGGCGACCGTGGCCATCCCGGCGGCCAGGCTCGACCGGGTGTGCACCACGGCGCGCGGCCGGGAGGTGGTCCCCGAGGTGAACACGATGACGGCGTCCCCGTCGTGGTCCCCGTACACGGGCACCTCGGCCCGGGAGGCCGTCAGGTCCAGCGCGGGCGCGCAGCCCGGCAGCCGGGGCCCGACGGTGGCCACCGGCCCCAGCTCGGCCAGGTCGGGCAGGGCGAGCCCGGCCCGACGGGCCAGCGGCCGGGCCCAGCCCGCCACCGCCTGCGCGGCCGCGTCGGCCAGCACCAGCGCCGGCCGGGCCAGCGACAGCCGGGCGCGCAGCACGTCGGGCCCCGCCCCCGGGTCGAGCACGGCGCCGCGCAGGCCGAGCCGCCACAGGGCGAGCAGGACGGCGAGGGCCCGCGGGCCGGGCCGTACGGCGACCCCGACGGTGTCCCCGGCGCGCAGTCCGCGCGCGTGCAGGGCGGCGGCGAACGCGTCGGACAGCTCGGCGAGTTCCCCGCGGGTGGCCCGGACCCGGGGAGCGCCGGTCCGGGTGGCGGTGAGCACCGCCTGCCGTTCGGGGCGGCTGCGCAGCGCGTGGTCCAGGCGGTCGAGCATCAGCGGGGGTCCGTTCCGTGCGTGCCGCTGCCCTGGTCCAGGTACCAGCGGGCGGTGCCCGCGATCCCGTAGGCCCGCAGGCGCCGCGTGGAGTTCTCCACGACCATCTCCCGGGAGTGCGCGATCCGGTCGGTGTGGCGGCGTACGGCGTTGAGGAAGAGCCGGTCGGTGGGGGAGGGGCGCCGGGGCATGCCGCCGACGGCCAGGTACAGGTCGGCGGTGATGGCCATGTTGTTTCCGGCGTGCATGCGGTACGGGGCCCGGAAGCCGTTGCGGCGCGCGTGCCGGGGCCGCAGCCGTCCGAACAGCGCGGCGAGCGCGACGAGGAGGCCGAAGCCGGCCCGGCCGAGCGGGCCGTGCTCGTCGCGCCGGGCGACGATCCGCCCGCACACCAGTCCGGGGCGCTCCGTGAGGGCGGTCCGCGCGGCGCGCGTCCAGCCGGGCCGGGGCAGGCAGTCGGCGTCCGTGCGGGCGAGGAGGGCGGCGCCGCGGCCGATCGCGTACCGGAAGCCGGTGTCGACGGCCGAGCCGACCCCCTTCTGCGGTTCCTCGATCACCTCGACCGGGAAGGGCGCGTCCGCCGCGAACCGCCGGGCGATCTCGGCCGTCCGGTCCGCCGAGGCGTTGTCGACGACCAGCAGGGTGAAGTCCCGGTCCCGCTGCGCGGCCAGGGCCCGCAGGGTCTGCGCGAGCCGCGCCTCCTCCTCGTGCGCGGGAACGACCACCCACAGGGACCGGTTCACGACTTCTCCCAGACCATCGTCATGATGCTGATGCCACCGCCGAGTCCTACGAACAACACCCGCTGCCCCGGCTCCAGTTCCGCGAACACCCGGTCCAGCTGGACCCCGATGCTCGCGCTCGCCACGTTGCCGAGCTCGGGCACGGTCACCACCAGCTTCCCGGCCGGCACCCCGGTCAGCTCCGCGAACCGCTCCAGGTACGGCACGGTCACCTGGTGCACCAGCACCTTGGCGAAGCCGTCCCAGTCCATCCCGGTCCGGTGCAGCGTCCGGTCGATGACCGCGGTGCCCACCTTCTCGAAGACGCCGCGCAGTTCGTGCCCGTCGCCGCGGAAGTAGGTGTACCCGTCCCCGCGCGGGTGGCGCGAACCGCCGCCCGGGATGCCCCCGACCTCCCAGTGCTCCGAGTGGGTCTCCGTGTCCACGTCGAGGATCCCGCCGCGCTCCACGGCCTCCACGACCACGGCGGCCCCCGCGTCTCCGAACGTGTACCCCGCGAAGCCGCTGCGGAACTCGGCTGCGTCCGCGGGGTCCTTGCGCACCGCCCGGCTCGGCGTCTCCCCGGTGACCACCAGGGCCCGCCGCGCCCGCCCGGCCAGGATCATCGACCGGGCGAGGTCGATCCCGTTCACGAAGCTGTTGCAGGCGTTGGTGACGTCCAGGGCGTGGGCCCGCGAGCCCAGCCCGGCCTGCACGATGTGCGCGGTGGCGGGCTCGACCATGTCCCGGGAGGCGGAGGCGAAGAGCAGCAGGTCGATGTCGAGCGGGCCCAGGCCGGCCGCGTCCAGAGCCCGGCGGGCGGCGCCCACGGCGAGGGTGGAGGCGTACACCTCCGGGCCCGCGACGCGGCGGGAGACGATCCCGGTGGCCTGCCGCAGCAGCGTCGGCGGCAGCGTGAGGCCGCTGAGCCGGGCCACCTCCTGCTGGAGGGAGTCCGAGGAGAGCACCTCGGCGGGCAGCATGCTGCCGACGGCGGTTATCCCGGCGCGCGGCCGTGGGTGACGTGGCTGAAAGGGCATGCCCACACGATGACAAGCCGCCATCTCCCGGACCTGAGTACGGATGCTCAGATCGGTGCACGGGCCGGATGAGTACCCCCGCAGAGGCCGTCCGGCCTCGAAGTGGAGTGACTCCGGGGGCTGTTGCGCAGCGGGTGGTTCGCCTACCGTCTTCGCCAGACGCGCGGGCCGTCGGCGGTGACCACTGCCGTTATCCGGCTGTACGGCCGGGTGTCAGGCAGGGATCTCCGTCCGGTACCCGGGGGGCGCTGTCCTTGGGGCGCCCCTCGACTCCCCCTCCCCCCTCACCCGCAGAGGTCGTCACGCCATGGCAGAACTCAACCGTCGCAGGTTCCTGCAGATCGCCGGCGGCGCCGCCGCGCTGACGATGCTGAACGACAGCATCGCGCGGGCCGCCGCCATCCAGGCCCAAGGCACCACAGGCACGATCCAGGACATCGAGCACGTCGTCGTCCTGATGCAGGAGAACCGGTCCTTCGACCACTACTTCGGGGCGATGAAGGGCGTCCGGGGCTTTGGCGACCCGCGGCCGGTCCTCCAGGACAACGGCAAGTCCGTCTTCCACCAGTCCAACGGGACCAAGGACATCCTCCCCTTCAACCCGCAGATCGCGGACCTCGGCATGCAGTTCCTCGAGGGCCTGAACCACGACTGGGCGGGCGGCCACCAGGCGTACAACAACGGCAAGTACGACAAGTGGGTCCCCGCCAAGACGGCCACCACGATGTCGTACATGACCCGGAACGACATACCGTTCCACTACGCCCTGGCCGACGCCTTCACCGTGTGCGACGCCTACCACTGCTCCTTCATCGGAGCCACCGACCCCAACCGCTACTACTTGTGGACTGGTCATACGGGCAACGACGGCACCGGCGGCGGCCCCGTCCTCGGCAACCAGGAGCTGGGCTACGGCTGGAAGACCTACCCCGAGCGCCTGGAGGCGGCCGGGGTCTCCTGGAAGGTCTACCAGGACATCGGCGACGGCCTGAACGCGGCCGGCCACTGGGGCTGGATCAACGACGCCTTCCGCGGCAACTACGGCGACAACTCGCTGCTCTACTTCAACGCCTACCGCAACGCCGCGCCCGGCAGCCCCCTCTACGAGAAGGCCCGCACGGGCACCAACGTGAAGGCGGGCGGCGGGTACTTCGACCGGCTGCGCGCCGACGTGGGCAACGGCACGCTGCCCCAGGTGTCCTGGATCGCGGCCCCCGAGGCCTTCAGCGAGCACTCCAACTGGCCGACGAACTTCGGAGCCTGGTACATCTCGCAGGTCCTGGACGCCCTGACGTCGAACCCGGCGGTGTGGGCGAAGACCGCCCTGTTCATCACCTACGACGAGAACGACGGCTTCTTCGACCACGTCGTCCCGCCCTACCCGCCGGCCTCCTCGGCCTGGGGCCTGTCCACGGCAAACGTGACCGGCGACCTCTACAACGGTGGCGGCGGCTACGCGGCCGGCCCCTACGGGCTCGGCCCGCGCGTCCCGATGATCGTGGTCTCGCCGTGGAGCAAGGGCGGCTACGTCTGCTCCGAGACCTTCGACCACACCTCGGTGATCCGCTTCATGGAGAAGCGCTTCGGCGTGCAGGAGCCCAACATCTCGCCGTGGCGCCGTGCGGTCTGTGGTGACCTGACCTCGGCGTTCGACTTCACCCGGGCGGACGCCGCGCCGGCCGCCCTGCCCTCCACGGCCGGGTACGTCCCGCCGGACAAGGACCGCCACCCGTCCTACCACCCGACCCCGCCGGCCACGGGCGTCCTGCCCAAGCAGGAGGCCGGGTCCAAGCCGACCCGCGCCCTGGGCTACAGCCCGTACGTGGACGGCGCCCGCACCACCTCCACCGGCAAGTTCACCCTGACCTTCTCCTCGGGCCCCACCCTCGGCGCCCACTTCCACAGCACCTCGGGCAACCGTACGGACGGCCCCTGGCCCTACACGGTCGAGGCGGGCAAGACCCTCTCCGACACCTGGAGCACCAGCAGCTCCACCGGCAACCAGATCAACCTCACGGTCTGGGGTCCGAACGGCTTCCTGCGCACCTGGAAGGGCCCGACGAAGACGGCCGGCCCCGAGGTCACGGCCCGCCACACGGCCTCGACCGGACACCTGGCCCTCACCCTGACCAACCCCGGTACGGCCGCGGTCGGCCTCACGGTGACCAACGCCTACGGCGGCGCCTCCCAGGTCATCGCGGTCGGCCCCGGCGCCACGGTCTCCCACACGGTGAACCTCGCCGCGACGGCCCGCTGGTACGACGTCAAGGTCGTCTCCGACAAGGACGCCACCTTCCTGCGCCGCTTCGCCGGCCACGTGGAAACGGGCGCCCCGGGCCTCTCCGACCCGGCGATCAAGACCGTCTGATCACTCCGCGGCGCGTACGGCCGCCGGCCCGGACCGGGCCGGCGGCCGGCGGTGTGACGGCAGGCGGGGTGGGAAGGAGGTACGGCGTCGCAATCCGCCGTCCCGTCACCGAGGGAGAACGCATGGCCATCGCCCACCGCAGGATCGGCACCGGGCCCGTCCGCGTCATCGTGCTGCACGACTGGTTCGGCACCTCCGCCAACTGGGGTTCCGCGCTCGACTGCCTGGACCCGCAAGGGTTCTCGTACGCCTTCCCCGACTACCGCGGCTACGGCACGCGGCGGGACGTCCCCGGCCGGTACGACCTGCCCGAGATCGCCGACGACGTCCTGGAGCTCGCCGACGAGCTCGGCTGGGAGACGTTCTCCCTCCTCGGCCACTCCATGGGCGGCAAGGCGATGCAGCAGGTGCTCGTCCGCGCCCCCGAGCGGATCGAGAAGCTGGTCGGGCTCGCCCCGGTGCCGGCCGCGCCCTACGCGATGGACGACGCCACGCACACCCTCTTCCACGGCGCGCCCGAGGACCCGGAGAAGCGGCGCGTCATCCTCGACCTGGTCACCGGGAACCGGGCGAGCCGCCACTGGGTGGACCGCATGGTCGCCCACTCCCTGGACGTCTCCCGGCCCGAGGCCTTCGCCGCCTACCTGGCGAGCTGGCAGCCCCTCGACCTGTCCTCCGCGGTCAAGGGCAACACCGTCCCCGTGCTGGTCCTCGTGGGGGAGTACGACCTCGCGCTGACCGCCGACGTGATGCGCGCCACGTGGCAGGCCTGGTACCCGAACTGCCGGATCCGCGTCCTCCCCGGCGCCGGCCACTACCCGCCCCACGAGACCCCGGTCGCCTTCGCCACCGAGGTGGAGGCCTTCCTGCGCGCCTAGCCGGTGTGGTTCCGGACACGGGAAAAGCCCGTGAGGGGTACGAGGAAACCTCGTACCCCTCACGGGACCCACAGGGTGAGTGACGGGACTTGAACCCGCGGCCACCTGGACCACAACCAGGTGCTCTACCAACTGAGCTACACCCACCACGAAGGGTGGCGGACCACCCGTTCGACGTGCATGCACAGCATAGCCGATCAGAGGGGTGCTCCCGCGACGCCTTATTCCGCGGCGGCCCGGGCCGGGCCGCCGGCGGTCCGGCGCGGCCCCTCCCCTCCCCGCGCGGCCCACGGCAGGATCACCCGCATGACCCGTGAACCCGCACCCTTCACGACCGAGGACTACGCCGCCCGGATGGCCGCCGCCACGCAGACGGCCGCCGACGCCGGACTCGCCGGGCTGCTGATCGCGCCCGGTCCCGACCTCACGCACCTCACCGGCTACCGCCCCACCGGAGAGACCGAGCGGCTCACCCTGCTGGTCCTGGCCACCGGGCAGGAGCCGGTGCTCGTGGTGCCCGCCCTGGAGGCCCCCGACGCCGCCAAGGCCCCCGGAGCCGCCGCGCTGGCCCTGCGGGACTGGGCGGACGGGAAGAACCCGTACGTCCTCAGCGCCCCGCTGCTGGACGCGGCCGGGCGCTTCGGGGTGAGCGACAGCACCTGGGCCCTGCACCTCCTCGGACTGCAACGGGAGTTGCCCGCCACCTCCTACGTGCCCCTCACCGACGCGCTGCCCATGCTGCGCGCGGTCAAGGACGAACGGGAGCTCGAGCGGCTCGCCGCGGCGGGCGCCGCGGCCGACGCCGCCTACGCGCAGATCCTCCACGTCCCCTTCGCGGGCCGCCGGGAGACCGAGGTCGCCGAGGACCTGGCCGCGCTGCTGCGCGCGCACGGCCACTCCCAGGTCGACTTCACCGTCGTCGGCTCCGGCCCCAACGGGGCCAACCCGCACCACGAGGCCGGGGAGCGGGTCATCCGGCACGGGGACATGATCGTCCTCGACTTCGGCGGCCTGCGGTACGGCTACGGCTCCGACATCTCCCGCACCGTGCACGTGGGCGAGCCGACCGCCGAGGAGCAGCGCGTCCACGACGTCGTCCGCGAGGCCCAGCGGGCCGGGGTGGCCGCGGTCCGGCCCGGCGTCTCCTGCCAGGAGGTGGACCGGGCCGCCCGCGCGGTGATCACCGAGTTCGGCTACGGCGACCGCTTCATCCACCGCACCGGCCACGGCATCGGCGTCACCACCCACGAGCCGCCGTACATGGTCGAGGGCGAGGAGCGGCCCATGGTCCCCGGCATGTGCTTCTCCGTGGAGCCGGGCGTCTACCTGCCCGGCCGGTTCGGTGTCCGCATCGAGGACATCGTGACCGTCACCGAGGACGGCGGGCGCCGCCTCAACAACGCCCCGCGCGAGCTGGCGGTCGTCGAGTAGCGGCCCGCACCTCCCGCACCTCCCGCACCACCCTCACGGCCCGAGGACGACCGCCGATTCGCCCGGCAGGTGGATCCGCCCGTCCGGGCCCGGGTGTTCGAGCGGCTCCCAGGCGGCCAGCACCCGTACTCCGTTGCGGCCCAGCGCGATGGTCACCGGCTCCGGGGACAGGTTCACCGCCACCCGTACGTCGCCCCGCCGGAACGTGAGCCAGCGCCGCTCCTCGTCGTGCGCGACCCGGACCGCCGCCAGGTCCGGGTCGCGCAGGTCCGGGTGCGAGCGGCGCAGCGCGACGAGGGTGCGGTACCAGGCCAGCAGGCGGGCGTGGCCGGCCCGCTCCGGCTCGGCCCAGTCCAGGCAGGAGCGGTCCCGGGTCGCGGGATCCTGCGGGTCGGGGATCTCTTCGGCCTTCCACCCGTGCGCCGCGAACTCCCGGCGCCGGCCGGCCCGCACGGCCTCGGCCAGCTCCGGGTCGGGGTGGTCGGTGAAGTACTGCCAGGGCGTGCCCGCACCCCACTCCTCGCCCATGAACAGCATCGGCACGAACGGCCCGGTCAGCGCCACGGTCGCGGCGCACGCCAGCAGCCCGGGGGAGAGCGAGGCGGCGAGCCGGTCGCCGAGCGCCCGGTTGCCGATCTGGTCGTGGGTCTGGCTGTAGCCGAGGAAGCGGTGCGCCGGGGTCCGGCGGCGGTCCACCGGGCGGCCGTGGGTGCGGCCGCGGAAGGAGGACCAGGTCCCGTCGTGGAAGAAGGCGCGGGTCAGGGTCTTGCCGAGGGCGGCCAGCGGGGCCCGGGCGAAGTCGGCGTAGTACGCCTGGGACTCCCCGGTCAGCGCACAGTGCAGGGCGTGGTGGAAGTCGTCGTTCCACTGGGCGTGCAGCCCCAGGCCCCCGTCGGCGCGCGGCGTGGTGGTGTGCGGGTCGCACCGGTCGGACTCGGCGACCAGGAACAGCGGCCGGCCGGTCTCGGCCGCCAGCTCGTCCACCGCGGCGGACAGCTCCTCCAGGAAGGTCAGGGCCCGCCCGTCGGCGAGCGCGTGCACGGCGTCCAGCCGCAGCCCGTCGATCCCGTAGTCGCGCAGCCAGGCCAGCGCGCTGCCCAGGAGGTACGCGCGCACCTCGTCGGAGCCGGGCGCGTCCAGGTTCACCGCCGCGCCCCACGGGGTGTGGTGGGTGTCGGTGAAGTACGGTCCGAAGGCGGGCAGATGGTTGCCGGAGGGGCCGAGGTGGTTGTGGACCACGTCCAGGACCACCCCCAGCCCGGCGGCGTGGGCCGCCTCCACGAACCGGGCCAGCCCCTCCGGTCCGCCGTACGGCTCGTGCACCGCCCAGGGGGCGACCCCGTCGTACCCCCAGCCGTGCCGCCCGGGGAAGGAGCAGACCGGCATCAGCTCCACGTGCGTGACGCCGAGCCCGGTGAGGTGGCCCAGGCGCGCGGCGGCGGCGTCGAAGGTGCCCTCGGGGGTGAAGGTGCCGATGTGCAGCTCGTACAGGACCGCGTCCTGGAGCGGGGTGCGGGGGGCCGCGGCCGCCGGCCCGGGGAGCGCCGTGAAGTCGACCACCGCCGACAGGCCGTCGGGGCCGTCCGGCAGCCGCCGCCCGCGCGGGTCGGGCCGCGGGTCCGGCTCGCCGTCGAGCAGGAACCCGTACCGGCTTCCGTCGGCGGCGGGCGCCTGGACGGTCCACCAGCCGTCGCGCTCCGGATCGCGTGCCATGTCGTACGTCGCGTCGTCGAGTCGCATGGCGACATGACCTGTCAGCGGTGCCCACACCTCGAACTGCACGGACGTTCCCCTCGTCTGCGGCGCTGTTCAGCATGCGTATCCTGCCCATCATTCCGGGCCCGGCGGGGGAGTTCTGGACACTCCGGCCCCGACGGGCCGACAATCACCCTGTGACGTCGAGTTTTGAGTTCCCCGCCTACCCGGTGCCGCGGCTTTCGGATGCCGAGCGTGACCGGGCGCTGGGCCAGCTCAGGGAGGGTGCGGCCCTCGGGAAGCTGTCCCACGACACGTTCCTGCGCCGGATGGAACTCGCCCTGGTTGCCCGCCGTTCCGAGGACCTCGCCGTCCTCACCGCCGACCTCCAGACGCGGGAGGGGCCCGAAAGCCCCTGGACCCGTCGGCTGTTCGGCTGGGTCGGGCGGGTGTCCGCGGTCTCGGTCGGGGTCCGGCGCGCCTGGGCCGCGGAGAAACTGCCCAAGCTGCTGCTGCCGCACCCCGGCGCGGGCGGCCTGCGGATCGGCCGCGACCCCGGCAACGGGCTGCGGCTCAGCCACGAGACCGTCTCCCGGGCACACGCGGAACTGAGCCTGCGCGACGGGGTGTGGGTGCTCAAGGACCTCGGCTCCACCAACGGGACCACGGTCAACGGGCGCAGGGTCACCGGGTCCGCGGTGGTCCGGGACGGCGACCAGGTCAGTTTCGGGAGGATGGCCTTCCGGTTGTCGTCGAGCTGAACCCGGCCCGCGGGCGGGCCGGACCGTGGTGCAGGGTGGAGGGCATGGAACACATGCCTGTCGTGCGCCGCGCACGCGTCGGGGACCTGCCGCGCCTGGTCGAACTCATGCGGGAGCACATCGCGTACGAGAAGTCCGCGCCCCGGCCGCCGGACCTCGCCGAGCGGCTCGGGCGGCGGCTCTTCGCCGAGGACGCCCGGATGTGGGTGCTGCTCGCGCAGGCCCCGGACGGCGGGGTCGCCGGATACGCCGCCTGCTCGGCGGAGTTCTCCTTCTGGGACGCGGACCACTACCTCCACATGGACTGCCTCTACCTGGCCGAGGAGGCCCGCGGCCACGGGCTGGGCGCCGCCCTGGTGGACGGAGTGCGGGAGCTGGCCCGCGAGCTCGGCCTCGGGCAGGTCCAGTGGCAGACCCCCGACTGGAACGAGGGCGCGATCCGGTTCTACGACCGGCTGGGCGCCACGGGCCTGCCCAAGCGGCGGTACGGCCTGCCCGTGGACGCCTCCGACAGGCCTTAGGGCGCGATCAGGCGTTCGTACGCGGCCAGGACGGTGCGGGACTGGTGCTCCACCTGGGTGGCGACCGGGACCCAGCGGGCCTGGAATCGGGCCGCGAAGTCCTCGCACCACCCCGTGACCAGCCGGTCCAGCCCAGGCGCCGACGGATGGCCCTGGGTGCGCAGCACCCGCAGCAGCATCGCGGCGGCGCGCAGCGACAGGCGGCGCCCGAAGGCGTCGATGCTCGCGACGTACGCCGAGGTGGCCTCGCTGGGAGCCCCGTCGCCGGCCCACTCGGCGGTGATCCGGGGGATCAGCGCGAGGGTCCAGTCCACCGCGCGCAGCAGGGGCGCCGCGGCCGGATCCTCGTACGGCAGCGGGCCGCGTCGGATCGCCTCCCGTACGGCGGCCACCCGCGCGGTGTCCTCGCCGAGCCGCGCGGCCAGCAGCCGCAGGGCGCCGCGCGGGTCGGGGTGCGGAGTCGGGTCGTCCACCAGGTCCGAGGCCCACATGGGGACTTCGACGATCGCGGTGGTGCCGGCGTAACGGTGGGCGTGGTACCAGGTGCTGAGTCTGGTGTCCTCGGGGTGGAAGGCCCCGGCGGCCTCGCTCCCCGGCTGCGGGATCACGAAGATCCCGGGCCCCGGGGAGGGCCAGCCGGCGGCGTCCGAGGCCCCGTTCTCCACCGGGATGCGCAGCTCGGCGGCCGATTTGCCGAAGGGCTCGGCGAGGCCGGATATGTCACGGGTGAGCTGCACCCAGGAGCCGCCGAGGTCGGTGGCGTGCAGCGAGACCTGGAGCACGGGCCGCAGCTCGTCGATCAGCGCGGTCAGGGCGAGGGTCTCGGGCGGCAGCCGGTCCGGGGGCAGTAAAGACGGCGCCCACTCGGGCTGTTCGGGGCCGGGGGGCCGGAAGAAGTGCCGGTGGTAGTCGAGCAGCGAGTACGGCCGGGGCGTGCGGTGCAGTTCGGCGCCGTCGGGATCGGCGCAGAGCAGGAAGTGCCAGCCGCAGCCGGTGCGCGGGCCGGGCTCGTGCAGGAGCCGGCGGGCGAGGGAGAGCACGGTGGCGCCGCCGACGGGTTCGTTGGCGTGGGCCCCGGCGACCACGAGGACGTCCCGGAGGGGGCGGCCGGTGGCCGCGAGGGAGAGCAGCCAGAGGGGCTGCCCGGCCCGGGAGGTGCCGGCCTGGCGCAGCCGGACCGAGGCGGGGTGTTCGTCCGCGAGGGCCCGGGCGGCCAGGGCGAGCTCGTGCGGTGTGGGGTAGCGCATGTCGCGGAGGAGGGTCACAAGGGATGCCATGCCCGCCGGGCCCCGCCCCTACTGCTGCGCAGCCCTCACAGTTCCCCCACCGGGGCCGAGAGGCCGGGGCCCCCGGTCCCCGGCCCGGACCCGGCCCCCCGTCTCGGGGTCAGGCGGTGCGGAGGAGGAGGCGGACGGGGGCCGGGGCCAGGAGGAGGGGGAGGGGGGCCTCCGTCTCGTGCGGGGTGCCGTCCGGGAGGGCGGTCCAGTGGCCCGGCGGCAGGGGGAGGACCGTATCGCGCCAGCCGCCCGCCAGGGCCAGGCGGTGGGCGAGCCGCGTGACCACCACCACCAGGCCCGGGGAGCGGCTGAAGGCCAGGCAGTGGTCCGCCGCCGGCCCCCGCGCCGCCAGCGGGGCGTACCCGCTGAACAGCTCCGGCCGGTCCCGCCGCAACCGCAGCACCGCGGCCGTGAGCGCCAGCTTCTCCTCGGCGAGCCCCTCCGGACCGGCTCCGGCGTCCAGCCGGGCCAGTGCCTCCCGCGGGAAGCGGGCCGGCCGCCGGTTGTCCGGATCGACCAGGGCCCGGTACTCCGTCTCGGAGCCCTGGTACACCTCCGGCACCCCCGGCATCGCCAGATGCAGCAGCGCCATGCCCAGCACATTGGCCCGGGCCGCCTCCGCCAGCTCCGGCGGCAGGTCGAGCGGCCCGGGCGCGTACCCGGCCACCGCCGCCTCGTACGCCTCGTCCGGCTCCGTCCAGCTGGTCCGCAGGCCCGCCTCCCGGACCCCCTTGAGCAGCGCCTCGGTCAGCCGGGGCACGGCCTGGGGGGCCCGGCCCAGCCCCAGCGCGGTCTGCCGGGCCGTCCACGCCAGCGCCGGGTCCGCCCCGTCCGCGGCCCCCTCCATCGGCCCGGGCGCCTGCGACAGCACCGAGATCCTGGCCCGGACGTCCGCGCTGCGCTTGGTGTCGTGGGTGGACAGCACCGTCCCCGAGCGGGGCCAGTCCCGCTCCAGCCGTTCGCAGTACGTGTGGAACTCCGCCGCGCGGACCGCGGGCCGACCCGGATCCCCGCCGACCTCGGTGGCCGACAGCAGCGGTGCGTACCGGTAGAACGCCCGGTCCTCCAGGGACTTGGCCCGCAGCGCGGCCGAGGTCTGCGCGAAGCGGGCCGCGAACGCGGGATCGCGCAGCAGCAGCTCCCGTACGCCCGCCACCGCGCCGGGACCGGCCGCCGCGGCCGCCCGTTCCACGGCCCGCGGATCCGGCTCGGGCTCGCCGGGGTAGGGGCGGTAGACCGGGTAGGCGATCAGCAACTCCCGCACCGCGCAGGCGAGGTCCGGCCCGGCCCGGCGTTCGAGTGCGCCCAGCTCGGCGGCCAGGTCGCCGGTCAGCACCTCGCGCGCGCAGGCCTGCGCGATCCGCTCCCACGCCGGACTCCCGGTGGACTCGCCGAACCGCCGGGCCAGTTCCGCCGCTCCGTCCGGATCGGTGAACACCCCGTCCACCCGGTGCAGCGCGTCGTACCCGGTGGTGCCCGCCACCGGCCAGGCGGACGGCAGCCGTTCGTCCCTGGCCAGGATCTTCTCCACCACCACCCAGCAGTGCGGCCCCGCCGCCTCCCGCAGCCGCCGCAGGTAGCCCTCCGGGTCCGCCAGCCCGTCCACGTGGTCGATCCGCAGCCCCTCCACCACCCCGTCCCGGACCAGCTCCAGCACCTTGGCGTGCGTGGCCGTGAACACCTCAGGGTCTTCCACCCGGACCCCGATCAGCTCCGAAATGGTGAAGAAACGCCGGTAGTTGAGTCCGGTCCGGGCCTCCCGCCACCAGGCCGGCCGGTACCACTGCGCGGCCAGCAGCTCGGGGAGCTCCAGCCCCGCGGTCCCCTCCCGCAGGGGGAACTCCTGCTCCCCGTAGCGCAGTACGTCCCCGTCGGCCGTCAGCTCGCAGGACGCCGCCGGTCCGGCCAGCACCGGCAGCAGCACCTGCCCGCCGCCCGCCTCCCAGTCGATGTCGAACCAGCGGGCGAACGGCGAGCCCGGCCCCTCGCGCAGCACCTCCCACAGCGGCCGGTTCAGCCGCAGCGGCGCCGGTACCGCCATGTGGTTCGGCACGATGTCGAGCACCAGGCCCAGCCCGTGCGCCCGGGCGGCGGCGGCCAGTGACCGCAGGCCCGGCTCGCCGCCGAGCTCCCCGCGCACCCGGGAGTGGTCGGTGACGTCGTACCCGTGCGCCGAACCGGGCACCGCCTCCAGCACCGGCGACAGGTGCAGATGGGACACGCCCAGCGAGGAGAGGTACGGAACGGCCGCCTCGGCCGCCGCGAACGGGAACTCCGGACGCAGCTGGAGACGGTAGGTCGACGCCGGAGTGACAGGTGTCGGAACATCAGATTCCCATGGGCTGGGTGACCGCGGCAGGCTCATGAGAACGTACGTACCCAGCCTGCCGGATTCCGTGCCATTACCCAATGCATACGAGTGACTGCGTCGGGTTAGCGTTGCTCAAGTGGTTGGAACCGTCAACACCTATCGAAGAGTCATCGCCCTGACCGGGCCCCTTCTCCCCCTCGTCTCGTTCTTCGCCCGACTGCCCGTCGCGATGTCCCAGTTCGGCAGTGTCGTGCTGGTCGCCCAGACCAGCGGCTCGATCGCCACCGGCGCCATCGTCGGCGGCACGCTCTCCGCCGGTCAGGTGGTCTTCGGACCCGTCCTCGGCCGGCTCGCCGACCGGCACGGCCAGCGGCCCGTCGTACTGACGGCCGCCGCGGTCAACGCCCTCGCGACCGCCGCCCTGGTGGCCGGGGCCCTCGGCCACCTCGCCACCCTCCCGCTCGCCGCCGTCGGAGCCGTCGCGGGCGCCTCCATCCCGCTGATCGGGCCGCTTGCCCGGACCCGCTCCGTGGCCCTCGCCCACCGCGCCAAGTCCGACGAGGGCGTGGTCGGCGCCGTGCACTCGCTCGAAGGCACCCTGGACGAGGTCTCCTTCGTCCTCGGCCCCGCCTTCGTCGGGCTCGCCTCGATCGTCGCGCACCCCGCAATCGCCCTCGGCGGGGCGGCCGTCCTCGTCGCCGTCTTCGGCACGGCCTTCGCGCTGCACCCGACCGCCGCCGTCACGGCGGGGCGCCCCGCGCGGCCCCGCGCCCGGGGCCGCCGGGAGCGCCGGGTCCGCCAGCCGCGCGTGGTCCACGCCGTCCGCGGCTCCCTCGCCCTCCAGGGCGCCATGTTCGGCGCCTGCCAGGCCGGGATCGCCGCGCTCACCATGCGGCTGGGCGTCCCCGAGCAGGCCGCCGTGGTGTACGCCGCCATGGGCGTCGTCAGCGCCGTCGTCGGCATCTCGCTCGGCGCGCTGCCGGCCCGCTTCGGGCTGCGGCTGCGCTGGCGGGTGGCCACCGGCGCCGCCCTGGTGTTCTCCGTGCCGCTGCTGTTCACCGGCGCCCTGTGGCCGCTGTACCTGGTCGTCACCGTGCTCGGCGCGGCCTACGCCCCGCACCTGATCACCGCGTTCGCCCTGACCGAGCGGGTGGTGGAGCCCGCCCGGCTCGCCGAGTCGATGGCCTTCGCCGCCAGCGCCCTGGTCGCCGGGCAGGCCCTCGCGCTGCCGCTCTCCGGGCGGCTCGCGGAGTCCTACGGGCCCGCCGCGGCCTTCGCGGTGGCCGTGGGGGCCGCCGCGCTCTGCCTGGCCCTCGCCCTGGTCACGAGGGTGCCGGCGGCCCGTACGCACGGCACGGTCTTCATCCCGGCCCAGCAGGCCGGCTCGCCGTCCGTGGGCGAGAGCTCCGCCTACGCCGGGCGCTGAAGCACCACCAGACACCGTCCCGTCAGCGCCACCCGGTCCCCGGCCGCGAACTGCGGCCCGATGCCGGGTGGCAGTACGTCCGGCCGCGCCGTGTCCACCACCAGCCGCCACTGCGCCCCGTGCCCCGCCGGAACGGTGAACTCCTGCGGATCGGCGCCCGCGTTGAACATCAGCAGGAACGAGTCGTCGGTGATCCGCTCCCCGCGCGTCCCCGGCTCGGAGATCGCCTCCCCGTTCAGGAACACCGTCAGCGCCCGGGCGTGCTGGGCCTGCCAGTCACGGGCCCGCATCTCCTCGCCGTGCGGGGTGAACCAGGCGATGTCGGAGAGCTCGTCGTGGGTTCCCTCCACCGGCCGCCCGTGGAAGAACCGGCGCCGCCGGAACACCGGGTGGTCGCGGCGCAGCCACACCATCCGCCGGGTGAACTCCAGCAGCGAGGGCGCCGGTTTGCCGGGCTCCGGCCAGCCCACCCAGGACAGTTCGTTGTCCTGGCAGTAGGCGTTGTTGTTGCCGCCCTGCGTGCGGCCGAACTCGTCGCCGTGGCTGAGCATCGGCACGCCCTGGGACAGCATCAGCGTGGCCGTGAAGTTGCGCATCTGCCGCTCGCGCAGCTCCAGCACCTCCGGGTCCTCGGTCGGCCCCTCGACCCCGCAGTTCCAGGACCGGTTGTGGGTCTCGCCGTCCCGGTTGCCCTCCCGGTTGGCCTCGTTGTGCTTCTCGTTGTAGGAGACGAGGTCGTGCAGGGTGAAACCGTCGTGGCAGGTGGTGAAGTTGATCGAGGCCAGCGGGCGCCGGCCGTCGTCCTGGTAGAGGTCCGAGGAGCCGGTGAGCCGCCCCGCGAACTCCGCCAGCGTGCGCGGCTGCCCGCGCCACAAATCCCGTACGGTGTCCCGGTACTTGCCGTTCCACTCGGTCCACAGCGGCGGGAAGTTGCCCACCTGGTAGCCGCCCTCGCCCAGGTCCCAGGGCTCGGCGATCAGCTTCACCTGGCTGACCACCGGGTCCTGCTGGACCAGGTCGAAGAACGAGGACAGCCGGTCCACCTCGTGGAACTGGCGGGCCAGCGTCGCCGCAAGGTCGAAGCGGAAGCCGTCCACGTGCATCTCGGTCACCCAGTACCGCAGCGAGTCCATGATCAGCTGGAGCACGTGCGGGGAGCGCATCAGGAGCGAGTTCCCGGTGCCGGTGGTGTCCATGTAGTGGCGCGGGTCCTCCGCCAGCCGGTAGTACGAGGAGTTGTCCAGCCCGCGGAAGGACAGCGTCGGACCCAGGTGGTTGCCCTCGGCCGTGTGGTTGTAGACCACGTCGAGGATCACCTCGATCCCCGCCTCGTGCAGGGCCCGCACCGCCGACTTGAACTCCAGCACCTGCTGGCCGCGGTCACCCGAGGCGTAGCCGTTGTGCGGGGCGAAGAAGCCGATGGTGTTGTAGCCCCAGTAGTTGCTCAGCCCGTCGTTGACCAGCCGGTGGTCGTTGACGAACTGGTGCACCGGCATCAGCTCCAGCGCCGTCACCCCGAGCTTGGTCAGGTGCCCGATGACCGCCGGGTGCGCGAGCGCCCCGTACGTGCCGCGCAGCTCCTCGGGGAGCTCGGGATGGTGCATCGTCAGACCCTTGACGTGGGCCTCGTACAGCACGGTGTGGTGGTATTCGTGACGCGGCGGCCGGTCGTTGGCCCAGTCGAAGTACGGGTTCACCACCACGGAGCTCATGGTGTGCGGGGCGGAGTCCAGGTCGTTGCGGGAGTCGGGCCGGCCGAAGTGGTAGCCGTACACCGCCTCGTTCCAGTTCACCCGGCCGCTGATGGCCCGCGCGTACGGGTCCAGCAGCAGCTTCGCGGCGTTGCAGCGCCGGCCGCGGTCGGGCTCGTACGGGCCGTGGACGCGGAACCCGTAGCGCTGGCCCGGCATGACGCCCGGGAGGTAGGCGTGCCGGACGAAGGCGTCCGTCTCGCGCAGCTCCACGGCGGACTCCGACCCGTCGTCGTGGAGGAGGCACAGCTCGATGCGTCGGGCGGCCTCCGAGTAGACCGCGAAATTGGTGCCGGCGCCGTCGTACGTGGCACCGAGCGGATACGCCTGTCCCGGCCAGACCTGCATAGATAACGACTCTTCCCATCCTGCTCCGGCTGATCCGGCTGGACCGCGTCACTGCCAGATCTTCCCCGAAAGAGGGGCCTCACGCGCGGACTTGGGTTGCTCTCTCCGGGTGACCCGCAGAGCTGATATGCGGGTCGGACGACTGTGTGGGCATCGGATAATGGGTCAACGGACAGCCGGTGTACGGGCCATCGGGCTGCACCGGGCCGCGCGCGCGGAGTACCCTTCCGTGATCACTGGAGACGGGCGTCCAGACGCAGAAGGCGGTGCACGGGTGAGCTCGGGAGGTCTGGAGCTGCCCCCTGGTGACAGCGGTCACGAGGGCGGCCCCGCGGACGCACCGTCGGCGGGGGTCGTGACCGGGGCGGTGTCGCTGGCCCCGAAGGCGGCCGACAGCGCCCCGGCCGGTGCCGAGCTGGACTGGGGCGCGGAGGCCTGGAGCGAGGTCCGTACGCGGGCGCAACGCGCGGGCCGTGCGTACATCTGGCTGAACTTGATCGAACAGCGGCTGCGGTCGGTGGTCGGAGCGGTGCTGCGGCCGATCTACGAGCCCGTGCACGGCGGGGACGACTGGGTGGTCGCGGCCGCCGGGCCCGCCGGGCAGGAGTGGGTGCAGCGGGCGGTCGCCGTGCGCGAGGTCAGCCGGCGCAAGGGGTACCTCCTCGACTCGGCCGACGACAACGTGCTGAGCTTCCTGACGCTCCCGCAGCTGCGGGAGCTGATGGTCCAGCACTGGCCCTGCTTCGAGCCGTACTTCGACGACCGGCGCGAGATCGAGCTCGCCCTGGACGAGCTGGAGGTCACCCGCAACGTCGTCTCCCGCAACCGGGCGCTGTCGCGGCCGGTGCTGGAACAGGCGGAACGGGCCTCGGCGCGGCTGCTGGAGGTGCTGGGCGGCGGCGCGGGCAGCCCGTCGGCCGACCGGCTGCCGATCGACGCCGTCGAGGACCTGGTGGGCGACCGGTACGCGGACGTCATCTCGGTCCACCCGGACCGGGTGCGCCTGCAGCGCCAGCTGCCCGCGGAGGACCTGTTCGGCGGGGCGCGCCGGCTCGACGCCATCGGCATAGGCCTCAACCTGCTGGTCCAGAACTTCTCGGGCCGAAGACTCGTCCGGCTCACCGAGGCCGGCTGCCGGGTGCGGCTGCTGTTCCTGAACCCGGCGAGCAGCGCGGTCAAGCGGCGCGAGCGCGAGCTCGGGCTGCGCAAGGGCGAGCTCAGCCGCTCGGTGGAGATGAACATCCTGCACGTCCGCCGGGTCCGGGCGGGGCTGCGGGACCCGTCGCGGTTCGAGATCCACGTCTTCGACGAGACCCCGCGGTTCACCGCCTACCTGGTGGAGGGCCAGTCCTCGGGGATCGCGGTCGTCCAGTCGTACCTGCGCCGGGCCCGCGGCATGGAATCCCCGGTCCTGGTCCTGCGCGGCGGCGGCCGCGGCGTGCCCAAGGACGCCGACCACGGGCTGTTCACGACGTACCGCGAGGAATTCGAATCGGTGTGGGAGGACTCCCGGCCCGTGTCGTGACGCCGCCCCCGCGCCGTGCCCCCGGCGGCCGGCCTGTCAGTGGCCCGTGGCAGGCTGAAAGTCGTTGACCGAAGGTGTACGGGGGGAAGGGCGCGTGATGGGGGACTGGCACGGCGGTGTGCTGATCGGATTCGACCTGGAGACGACCGGCACGGAGCCGGGGGAGTCGCGGATCGTGACGGCGGCGGTGGTCGAGGTGCGGGGCGGCGAGGTGCGCGAGCGGCGCGGCTGGCTCGCGGACCCGGGGATACCGATCCCGGAGGGGGCCTCGGCGATCCACGGGATCAGCACGGAGCGGGCCGTCGCCGAGGGCCGGCCGGTGCGGGAGGTGGCCGAGGAGGTCGCCGAGGCCCTGGTCGGGCACTGGCGCGGCGGCGCGGTGGTCGTCGCCTACAACGCGGCCTTCGACCTGACCCTGCTCTCCGCGGAACTGGCCCGGCACGGGCTGCCCTCGCTGGCCGACCGGCTGGGCGGGGCGGCGACCGGGCCGGTGGTGGACCCGCTGACCATCGACCGGGCCGTGGACCGGTACCGGCGCGGCAAGCGCACGCTCGAGGCCGTCTGCGGGGTGTACGGGGTCACCCTCGACGCCGCGCACGACGCCGGGGCGGACGCCCTGGCCGCGGTCGAGGTGGCCCGCGCGATAGCCGAGCGGCATCCCGAGGTGGCCGCGCTCACCCCGGCCGACCTGCACGACCGCCAGGGCACCTGGCACGCCCGGTGGGCCCGCGACTTCCAGTCCTACCTGCGCCGCCAGGGCACCCCGGACGCGGTGATCGACACGGCGTGGCCGCTGCGGGGCCTGGTGCCGGCGGCCGGTTAGGGGGACGGCCGGGCGGGAGACGGCCGGGTAGGGGGACGGCCGGGCGGGTTCAGAGGCGGAAGGCGGACGGGTCGATCGAGGCCAGCCGCTTCACCAGGCCCGGTACGCCCTGGCCGCGGTCCTCGCGGTGCTCCACCGCGCGCAGGGCCGGGATGATCAGCCGGGCACCCGGGTAGCGGACCGGCTCCGGGGGGATCCAGCCGCCGGGCGGGCGGGTGAAGGCCGAGCCCGACCATTCGTCCTTCGTGCCCAGCACGAGGGAGGCCAGCACCTTCGCCATCAGCCGGGAGGGCCCCACCCCGTCCCCCGAGTAGCCCGTGGCGTAGCAGACCCCGGGCACCGACTTCAGCCAGCCGGCGAAGGGGAGCGAGGTGGTCGAGTACTCCACGGGGGCGGTCCAGGCCGCGTCCACGGGCGCGCCGGCGAGCTCCGGGAAGAGCCGGGAGAGCTGGCGCCGCAGCTCGGCGGGGCGCAGCGGATCGCCCCACAGGGTGCCGGCCCCGCTCTGGCCGAAGGCCACGCCGGAGCCGCCCTTGCCGAAGACCAGCCTGCCGTCCGGGGTCGTGCGGTAGTAGTTCAGCCTGCGGCGGGAGTCGCAGACCGAGGTCCGCCCGTCCCAGCCGAGGTCCGCGAGCAGCTTCGGAACGGGCTCGGTGACGACGGTGTCGCTGGCCACGGTCACCATCCGGCGGCCGAGGTCCTCCAGCTGCCCGGCCCAGGCGTTGATGGCGAGCACGACCCGTTCGGCTGACACCCGTCCGTAGGGGGTGTGGGCGGTGGTGGCGCCCCCGTGCCCGGCCCGAAGGGCGGTCAGCGGGGTCCGCTCGTGGACGCGGACACCCGCTTCGATCGCCACCCGGCGCATGCCGCGGGTCAGCTTGGCGGGCTGGAGCGTGGCGCAGCCCGGGTCGAGGACCCCGCCGAAGTGGTTGCGGGTGCCGACCGCCCGCCGGGACTCGGCGGCGGACACCTCGTGCAGCGGCTCCGTCCCGGCCCTGCGCAGGTCCTCCAGGGTCTGCCGCCACGCCCCGTGCTGGGCCGGCGAGGAGGCGGCCCACAGCCACGGGCCGCGCGTGTGCTCGACGTCGATGCCGTGGGTCTCGGTGAAGGCGAGGATGTCGTCTACGGCCTGCGCGGAGGCCTCGCCCAGCCGGCGCGCCTCCTCGGGCCCGCCGATCGCCACGAGGCTGCTGAAGCGGGCCCACATCGGCATCAGGTAGCCCGCGTTGGCGCCGCTGGCGCCGCCGCCGCACACATCGGCCTCGATCAGCACGATGTCCGTGCCCGGCGCCCGCCGCAGGATCTCCAGGGCGGTCCACAGGCCGGTGAAGCCGCCGCCCACGACGAGGACGTCGCAGCGCACCTCGTCGAGCAGCTGCGGTGAGCGCCCGTCGTCGGGTTCGGCGTGCAGGGCGTCCCGCAGCCAGGCGGTGCGCCGGGCCGGGGGCGGGGTGTCGGGGCGGGGCCAGGTGCCGGCCAGGACGAGATCGGGATCGGTCACGGTACGGGTTCTCCACGGTCGGTGCGGTGCGGCGTGAGGTGCAGGTGCGGGTCAGTTCTGGCGGGCCCGTGCGGCCCGGCCTGCGGCGTCCAGGTGCTCCGCCGCCGTCAGCAGGTCGATCCGCGAGCTCACCCCGTAGGTCTTGAACAGCTTCCGGAGGTGGTAGTTGACGGTGTGCGGGGACAGCGCGAGGCGCCGGGCGATCTGCTGGTTGGTGAGGCCCTCGCGGACCAGCCCGACCAGCACCCGCTGCTGTTCGCTCAGCTCCGGCCCGGCGGCCGGCACCTCGGCGAAGCCCGCCGTCGCCCGCAGCGCCGCCGCCTCCCGCTGGAGGGACAGGCGCAGCGAGTCGGGCATGGAGTCCGAGATGAGCCGGCGCAGCAGCGGGTTGGAGAAGACGGCCCGGCCGCCGTCGTTGCGCACCACGCCGGTCGCCTCCACCTCCTCCAGGGCCGGGAGCAGGGCGGACACCGAGGTCCGCAGCATCAGCGCCAGGTCCTCGTAGACCACCTCGCACCCCAGGAGCGAGGCCACGCACAGCAGTTGGCGGCAGCCGGGGGAGAAGTGCTCCAGGGTGGCCCGTACCCGGGTGGCCAGGCGGGCGGGGAGCCGCGAGGTCAGCAGCCGGACCTCGTCGTCCGCGGTCTCCACGGAGCCTTCCTCCTGGAGCCCGGTGAGCAGCTCGATCAGCAGCCGCGGATGCCCGCCGGCCTGGTCGAGCAGCTGTACCAGGGCGGGCGAGGGCGGCGCGCCCAGCAGGTCGCGGGCCAGGCTCAGCGAGGGGGACGGGCCCAGCGGGCCCAGCGCGAGGTGCTCGCTGCGGCCGGTGAGCCCGGCCGGGAGCGCCGGGCCCTCGCCGGGCCGGTGGGCCACCAGCCAGACCACGGGGTCGCCGCCGGGCCGCTCGCGGGGGGTGAAGGGCATCCGCGGCGGGCCGTCCACGGTCCGGCGGGTGTCGTCGACCAGGACGAGCACGGGCCCCGCCGGGGCGTGGCAGCGGCCGGGCCGGCCCCGGGTGTGCCGGGCCGGAGCGGTGCGGCGGCGCGGGTGCCGGGGATCGGTCCACGGGTCGGGGTGGTGGCCGGCGTAGCCCAGGCCGTCGGCGAGGAGGGCGGCCTCCCGGAGCAGCCGGGTCTTGCCGATGCCGGGCATGCCCTCGATCGACAGGACGGCGGGGCCGGAGCGGCGGCCGTACTCCAGCACCTCGCGGATGAGCCGCATCTCCCGCTCGCGTCCGCGCAGCGGCATGTGGGTGAGGGTGCCGTTCATATCGAGCCGCCGTAGCGCCGTACGCCGACGGTGTGGAAGCGCGCGGCCACGAACGCGGCGTCGCAGTAGACCGCGTTGCCCGACGGGTTCATGCCCGTGCCGTGCAGATCCGAGTAGACGGCCGACTGGGAGATGTACCAGTCGCCCATCAGGTTCGCGGACAGCATCACGCCGGCCTCGGCGCAGGCGGCTTCCATCGCCGCCTCCACCTCCGGCGAGGTGGAGTAGAGCCCGACGGACAGCGCGCCGCATTCGCGGGTGGTCCGGGAGACCAGCGCGACCGCGTCGGCGACGGAGTCCACCGCGACGGCGAAGACCACGGGGCCGAGCCATTCGGCGAGCAGGGTGGCCCGGTCTTCGGCCCGGTCCGCGTCGAGGGTCACGACGGCCGGGGTGCGGATGACCGCCTCCGGATGCGCGGGGTCGCGTACGGCGCGGGAGGGGACGGCCACGGTCCCGGCCTTCCCGGCCATCACCCGTTCGAGCCGCTCCAGGACCGGGGGTCCCAGGAGCGCGCCCAGGATGCCGGCGGCCTCGGTGTCGTCGGCGAGCAGCGCGGCCAGCGCCGCGCCGAGGTCGGCGACGATCTCCGCGTACGTCCGGTGCCCCTCGTCGGTGCCGATCCCGTCGCGCGGGATCAGCAGGTTCTGCGGGCTGGTGCACAGCTGCCCGCTGTACAGGGAGACGGAGAAGGCCAGGTTGGCGAGCATGTCGCGGTAGTCGCCGGTCGACTCCACGAGCAGGGTGTTGACGGCGGATCCGGAGGTGAAGACGCGTGCCTGGCGGGCGTTGTCCTCCAGCCACCGGCCGAAGCCGGTGGTGCCTGCGTAGTCGACGAGGCGGACCTCGGGGCGGGTGGCCAGGGCGCGGGCCAGTCCCTCGCCGGGGTGTTCGGACGCCAGGCACACCAGGTCGGCGGGGAAGCCGGCCTCGGTCAGCACCTCGCGGGCGATCCGGACGGTGAGCGCCAGCGGCAGGACGGCCGCCGGGTGCGGTTTGACCAGGACGGGGTTGCCGGTGGCCAGCGAGGCGAAGAGGGCCGGGTAGCTGTTCCAGGTGGGGAAGACACGGTTGGCGATGACCAGGGAGACGCCCCGGGGTACCGCCTTGAAGGTCTTGGCCAGGGTGACGGCCCGGCCGTCGCCCTGGGGTTTGCGCCAGACCGAGGCGGCCGGCAGCCGGGTCTGTTCGTCGAGTGCGCGGGCCACCGCCTCGAGGCCGCGGTCCTGGGCGTGGACGGCGCCCGCGTGGAAGGCCATCAGGAAGTTGTGGCCGCTGGTGTGCACGGCCGCGTACGCGAACTCGGAGCTGCGGGCGTTGATCCGGTGGAGGATCTCGGCGCAGACCGCGGCACGGGCCCCGGGGCCCGCGTCGCGCCAGGCGGGCAGGGCCGCCAGCATGGCGGGCAGCAGGGCGTCGGGGTCGCAGTGCGGGTAGGAGACCTCCAGCGGGCCGCCGTACGGGGAGCGCTCGCCGCCGGCGTGCGGGGCGGGGCCCACGGTGCCGTCGCGGCCGGGCTGTCCGAGGTCGAAGGGCCGGCCGAGGAGCCGGCGGAAGGAGGCCTCGCCGGCGGTTCTCGCGCCCCGGCCGTAGGCCTGTGGATCCTCCGGGTCCTCCGCGTACGGCGACCAGTGCTCGCGGGTGCGGATCACCTCGCGGGCCCGTTCCAGGGTCTCGCGGTGCCGGGCGGCGAATCGGGTCAACGCGCCGCCGTCGGCGCGGGTTTCGGGAACGGGCGGCCGCACGGTGTGCGCCATGGTCCTCATCCTTCGTCGAGCGGTAGGGGTCGGTCCGGTCCGGGGTCGGCGAGTCCGGAAAGCCTTGGTGGTCACGCTAATTCGGCTGGTTCGCACCCACGGCGGAGTCAGGTCATGCAGGGAATTGACGGGCCGTTCACACCGTGGAGCGCGAGAACGGAGGCAGGGCGGACTTCCGGCCGGGGGGACACGGGATGAAATCCCGGCCGGATCTGGGACGTTGGGCACGCCCGCCGAGAAGACGGGTCAAACTGTGACGATGGCCATATCACGCGCAACTTGCCGCTATCGGCCATCATCTGGCGCGATACCACCGCTCCCCGCCTCCCGGCGGGCGTGCCAACTGGCTTGTTCTGTACGGCCTCTTCAGCGGCCGCACCCATCACCCAGGCCGGAACCCTCCGGTCCCCGCGGCTACTGGGTGATCGGCCGCAGGTACCGGTCGAGGGCCGTGTCGGGCAGCACCCGCGCGAGCACGCTCACCTTCCGGGCGTCCGGACCCACCCGGTAGCGGGTCCTGGGCCGCCGGGCCGTCAGCGCCTGCCGGACCGTCTCCGCGAAGTCCTCCGGACGGGTCGGGCTCTCCCGGGCCTGCCTCTCGTTCTGGTGCAGGAACCGGTTGAAGGGGATCCGGTACAGCTCGGCCAGCTGCTCCGGCACACCGTCCATCGCGGCCCGCGCCACGTCGGAGACCTTGCCCCAGATCGGCGTCATGATGGCCCCGGGCTGCACCAGGGCCACGTCCACCCCCTGCAGCGCCAGCTCCCGCCGCAGGACGTCGGTCAGGGCCTCCTTGGCGAACTGCGCCGCCGCGTACGCCCCGAGGAAGGGGATCGCCACACTGCCCAGGCCCGAGGTCACGTTGACCACCCGGCCGCGGGTACGGCGCAGCAGCGGCAGGAACGCCTGGGTGACGGCGAGCTGCCCCACCACGTTGGTGTCCAGCTGCTGGCGCAGCCGCTCGGGCGAGACGCACTCCAGCGGGGCCGACACGCAGATGCCCGCGTTGTTCACCAGCCCCCACAGGCCGTCCTCGCCCACCTCGGCCGAAACCCGTTCGGCGGCCGCGGCCACCGACTTCTCGTCGGTCACGTCCACCAGCACCGGCACGATCCGGCCGTGCGCGCCGGCCTCGGCCAGTGCCAGGGCGTCGGCCTCCTTGCGGACCCCGGCGAACACCCTGAAGCCCGCCTCGTCCAGCTGGAGGGCGCAGACCCGGCCGAGGCCGGAGGAGGCCCCGGTGACCAGGACGGACCGGCCGCGCGGCGACAGGGCGGTGCGGTTCGAAGCGGCTGACACGAGCTGACTCCTACGGGAAGCGGGGGCGGTCATCCGGCCACCGCCGGGAAGGTGAGGGCGTCCTCCAGCGTGCGGGTCAGCCGACTCTGCGGCATGAACCGGAAGTACGCGTCCCGCACCGGCCGGCGGAACGGGTCCTCGGACTGCTCGAAGGAGCTGATGCCGCGCGAGGCGGCCACCATCCCCCGGGTCCGCTCCCGCCGCTCGTCCTCGTACCGGCGCAGGGCCCGCGGCAGGTCGGGCGCGTCCTTCAGGGCCCGCCCGAGCACCACCGCGTCCTCGATCGCCATGCCCGAGCCCTGGCCGAGGCTGGTGAGCATCGGGTGCGCGGCGTCGCCCAGCAGGGTCACCGGACCCCGGCCCCAGCGCTCCAGGAACGCCCGGTCCCGCGAGGGCACCGCGATGATCGACTCCTCCGGGGTGGCCAGGATCGCCTGGCGCACCTCGTCGGCCCAGCCGTCGTAGGCGTGCAGGACCTCCGCCTTGCCGCCCTTCCAGTCCTTCGACAGCTCGGCCGGCATGTTCTTCGTGCCCCACCAGTACAGCCGTCCCGCGCCCATGTCCACGAGCCCGAAGCGCTTGCCGCTGCCCCAGAAGTGGGTGACCGAGCCCGGGGTGAAGCGGGGGTGCGAGAACGGGACCACCGCGAGCCAGCAGATGTAGCCGCTGTCCTGCGAGTCCTCCGGCCCCACCAGCTGCCTGCGGACCGCGGAGTTGAAGCCGTCCGCCCCGATCAGCACGTCCCCCTCGGCGCTGCTCCCGTCCTCGAACGAGACCCGCACGCCGCCGCCCGGCACCCCCTCCGTCTCGAAGGCGGTGGCCGCCGCGCCGAGGTGCAGCGCAATGCCCTCCGCCGCCTCCAGCAGCGCCTGCTGGAGGTCCGCCCGGGTGATGAGCACGCTGGGCACCCCCAGCCTGCCGATGATGTCCGGGAAGGGGAACTCCCGGATCAGCCGGCCCGAAGCCGTCTTGACGTGGTACGAGCGCAGGGCCTCCCCGCGCTTCTCCAGGTCGATGCCGACGCCCAGCGAGTCCAGCGCGCCGATCGCGTTGCTCATCACCGAGAGGCCCGAGCCCGCTGCCCGCAGCTCGCCCGCCCGCTCGTGGACCTCGACGTCCAGTCCCGCCTCGCGCAGCGCGATCGCGGCGGTCAGGCCGCCGATCCCCGCACCGATCACGAGGGCCTTCTTGCGGTGTGTCATCCGTGTCATCTCACTGTCCGATCAGTTCGGTGACGACCTGGACCATGTGGGCCACGTACGGCTCCTCCATGATCGTGAGGTGGTCGCCGGGTACGTCCACGACCTCGAGCGTCCCGCTGGTGCGCTCGCGCCAGCCGTTGCTCGGGTCCGCGTGCATGCTCTCGATGGCGGTGTGCATCGAGTTGAGGACCCCGGGAAGCGGCTGCGCGGCGTGGATGAGGACCATGTCCTGGTCCACCACCTCGGGCCGGTAGGCGAACGCCGCCTTCCAGTTGGCCTCGTACACGTGGAACAGGCGCCGTACGACGGCACCGGTGCTCCCCGTGGGCAGTACGCCCTCGTCGATGGCGAGCTGGGCGATGAAGCCGAACTTCTCCTCCAGCGTCGTCAGCCGGTCCGGGATCAGCTCCAGCGGGGAGTCGCCCCCGCGCCGCAGCCACAGCAGCTCCCAGAAGAACCAGCCCAGCAGGGCGTCGTCGTCCGTGGTCAGGCGCCGGCCCGGGTTGAGGGCGGTGGTGTCCAGCAGCACCAGCCGGGCCACCTCCTGGCCGGCCGCCCGCAGCTGCCGGGCGATCTCGAAGGCCACGAACCCGCCGAACGACCAGCCGCCGATGACGTACGGGCCGCTCGGCTGCACCCGGCGCATCGCCTCGATGTAGCTGGCCGCGATCTCCTCGACGCTGCGCAGCGGTTCGGTGCCGGGGTCGCCGCCGGCCGCCTGGAGGGCGTAGAACGGCTGGCCCTCCTCCAGGTACTTGGCGAACCGGACGTAGCAGAGCACGTTCCCGCCCATCGGGTGGACGAAGAACATCGGACGCTTCGACCCGGCCGGACGGATGGGCACCAGCGGGTCGAAGGCGGTCGCGGCGTCGCCCGACCGCAGCCGCGCGGCCAGTTCGGCCACCGTCGGCGCCGACACGAACTCCGAGAGCGGGACGCTGATCCCGTAGCGCTGCTCGATCTGCACCACCAGGCGCATCGCCGTCAGGGAGGTCGCGCCGAGGTCGAAGATGTTGTCGTGCACGCCCAGCGCGGGCAGCTGGAGCAGATCGCCGACGATCTCCACCAGGGTCTCCTCGTACGCGTCGCGCGGCGCCGCGGCGGCGTCGGCGGTGGCCCCCGTGCTCAGCGGGGCGGCGCGCAGCGCCTTGTCGTCGCGCTTGCCGCTGGGCGTCAGCGGCAGGGCGGCCAGCCACTCGAAGTGCGAGGGCATCATGTACTCGGGCAGCACCGTCCGCAGCTGCTTGCGCAGCAGCGTCAGGTCCGCGCCGTCCGGGTCGCCCGTCAGGAACGCGGCGAGGAAGGAGTCGTTGCCCTCCCGGCGGCGGGCCACGACCGCCGCCTCCGCGATCCCCGGGTGGCCCGCGGCGAAGCGGGTGATGGCCAGCTCCACCTCGGCCGGCTCCACACGGTATCCGCGCACCTTGACCTGCGCGTCGGCCCGGCCCAGGCACACCACGTCTCCGTCGGGCAGGGCGAAGCCCAGGTCGCCCGTGCGGTAGAGGCGCACCCCCGCCGCCGCGGCCGCGGGGGACGGGTGCGGCACGAACCGCTCCTCGGTCAGGTCCGGACGGCCCACGTACCCCTCCGCCAGGCAGGCGCCCGACAGGTACAGCTCACCGCGCACCCCGGCCGGGACCGGCCGCAGCCGGGCGTCCAGGACGTGCACCGAGGAGCCCGCGATGGCCCGCCCGATCGGCGGCAGGGCCGGGAACCCGGCCGGGTCGCCCTGCATCGTGTACGCGGTCACCACATGCGACTCGGTCGGCCCGTACTGGTTCTCCAGGATCACCCCGGGCAGCGCCGCGCACAGCGCGCGTATCTCGTCGGTGACGCGCAGCTGCTCGCCGGAGGAGAGCAGGGCGCGCAGCGAGCGCGGGGCCAGCCCGAGCGCGTCCGCGGTCTCGGCCAGCTGCTGGAGCGCCACGTACGGGAGGTAGACGCGCTGCACGCCCTCGCGGTCGAGCAGCCGCAGCAGGGCGGGCATGTCGCGGCGCTCTTCCTCGGAGAGCAGCAGCAGGGTGCCGCCGCCCGCGAGCGTGGAGAAGATCTCCTGGAAGGAGACGTCGAAGCTCAGCGGCGCGTACTGGGCGGTCACCCCGCCGACGACCCCGCTGGGGATGCCGTTCTGCCAGGCGACCAGGTGGGCCAGGGAGCGGTGCGGCATCGCCACGCCCTTCGGCGCGCCCGTGGAACCCGAGGTGAACAGCACGTAGGCGATGGAGTCGGGGGTGATCTCCTCGGTCACCTCCGCCGGGATCCGGGGCAGGTAGGGCCGCTCGCCGTCCTCGGCGAAGAGCTCCTCGGCCGGCAGTACGAGCGCCGGCCCGCCGACGGTGGCGCCGTGCGCGGCGTGCGCGATGACCCGGAACGGGCGGGCCTGCTCCACCATCGCGGTCAGCCGGTCCACCGGGTAGCTGACGTCCAGCGGGACGGTCGCGGCGCCGGCCTTCATGACGCCGAGGATCACGGCGACGGTCTCCGGCGAGCGGTCCATCGCGATGCCGATCCGGTCACCGGGCCGCGAACCGAGCGCGATCAGCTCGCGGGCCACCCGGTCGGCGGCCGCGTCCAGTTCCGCGTAGGTCCAGCGGCGCTCGCCGAACACCAGGGCCGTGGCCTCCGGTGCGCGGGCGCTCTGCCGCGCGACGGCCCGTACGACGTCCAGCGGCGCGGCGGCGTCCTGCTGCTCCAGGGCCGCGGCCGGCTCCGGGGCCGGAGCGAGGAAGCCGAAGTCCGGTGCCTCGTCCGGGTGGTGGACCAGCCGGTCGAGGATCGCGGTGAACCGCTCGGCGTACAGGTCGGCCTGGGCCGGGGTGAAGGTCAGCCCGTGGTGGTCCAGCCGCAGCCGGACGGAGCCGTCGACCGGGTCGGTCATGGCGTTCACCAGCAGCTGGAAGTTGGTCTCCTCCCAGGTCCGGAAGTCCAGCAGGCTGACCCCGGGCAGCTCGAAGACGGCGGCCAGCTGACGGAAGTGGATGTAGTTGAACGCGGTCTCCAGGACGGTGGAGCCCCGGTCCTCCTGGATCGCGCTGAGCGGGTAGCGGCGGTGGGCGTGGCTCTGCTGCTCCTGCCGGAAGGCCGCACGGACCACGTCGGCCCAGCTGTCGGCGGCGGTGCCGAGCCGCACGGGCATCGTGTTGAGGAACAGTCCGGCGATGCGGTCGGCGTCCTCCAGCTCGGGGCGGCCATGGGTGACCAGGCCGGTGGTGATGTCGTCGGAGCCGGAGAAGAGTCCCAGCGTCAGGCAGTGCGCCGCGAACAGCACGGACTTCACCGGCAGCGTCCGCTCCCGGGCGAACACGGCGACCTGCTCGGTGAGTGCGGCGGGCAGGTCCACGATCCGGGTGATCTGGGTGTCCGGGCCCGGGGTCTCGTGCCCGCGGAAGGGCTGGAGGCGCAGCAGGGGGGCGTCCCGCAGCCGCTCGCGCCAGAAGGCGCGGGTCTGCTCCGACTCCAGGGCCTCGCGTTCGGCGCGTACGTGGTGGGCCGCCGAGGGCAGGGCGGCCTCGGCCACGGCCCCGATGGGGTGACCCAGGCCGTGCAGGTAGTCCCGCAGCAGCTCGGCGACCAGGGTGGCCACGCTGCCGCCGTCGAGGATCGCGTGGTGGAAGCTCAGGACCAGCTCGAGCGTCCCCTCGCGGACGTGGGCGCGCAGGTGGTGGAGGGGCGCCTGCTCGAAGTCGTAGCGGTGGAACCGCCGTTCGTCGACATGGGCCGCGATCTCGGCGAGCGCCTCGGCCTCCTCGCGGCCGCGCAGGTCCACGGCGTCGAAGCCGCCGGTCACCGTGTGGTCCACGATCTGGAGCGGCTCGGAGAAGGAGCCCAGGTCGAAGGAGGAACGCAGGACGGGGTGGCGTGCGACGAGCCGTTCGAAGGCGCGCCGGAAGGCATCCTCGTCCCATGCGGCCGTGACGCTGTACTGGAAGACGTCGCGGTAGACGGCCGAGTCCTGCTCGGCCCGGCTGTGGTAGAGCAGGCCGAGCTGGAGCCGGGTGAGCGGGTAGGCGTCGGCGCGGCCTTCGAGCCGGGCCCGGTCGACGCCCGAGACCAGGGCGAAGGGGGCGAGTTCGGCGGCGGGCGCGGCGGCCCCGGTACCGGTGGCCGACCGGGCGGCCAGCTGGGCGACGGTCGGCTGCTGCACCAGGTCCGTCAGGTCGAACACGATGCCGGCCTTCTCGGCCCGGGCGCGGATGCGCAGCATCGTGATGGAGTCCCCGCCGAGCGCGAAGTAGTCGTCGTGGATCCCGACCCGCTCCGCCTCCAGTACCTCCGCCCAGATCGCGGCGAGCGTCTCCTCGGTGGCGTTGCGTGGCGCCGTGTACTGCGGACCGGCGGTCGCCGAGGGGGCGGGCAGGGCGCGGCGGTCGGCCTTGCCGTTCGGGGTCAGCGGGACGGTGCCGATCCGGATGAAGTGCGCCGGAACCATGAACTCGGGGAGCGCGGTGGCCAGTTCCTCGCGCAGCAGGGCCGGGCTGAGCTCGCTGTCCGCGACGTAGTAGCCGATCAGCAGGGTTCCCCGGCTGCCCGACTGGTGGTCCACCACGACGGCGTCCCGTACGCCGGCCACGGAGGCCAGCCGGTTCTGCACCTCGCCGAGCTCCACCCGGTTGCCGCGGATCTTGACCTGGCCGTCGATGCGGCCGAGGTACTCCAGGGTGCCGTCGGCCAGCCAGCGGGCGAGGTCGCCGGTGCGGTAGAGCCGCCCGCCCGGGGAGAAGGGGTCCTCGGTGAACTTCTCCGCGGTCAGCTCGGGCCGCTCCAGGTAGCCGCGGGCGACGCCGACGCCGCCGATGCACAGCTCACCGGGGACCCCGGCCGGCTGGAGCCCGCCGTGCGCGTCCACCACGTACAGCCGGGTGTTGTCGATGGGCCGGCCGATGGGGATCCGGCGGACCGGCCCCTCGGCGGCCGTCGGGCAGTCGAAGTACGACACGTCGACCGTGGCCTCGGTGGGCCCGTACAGGTTGACCAGCCGCGGGGCGCTCTCGCCGCGGGAGCCGAAGACCCGGTTGAACTGCTCGGCGCGTGCGGTGGGCAGGGCCTCACCGCTGCAGAACACCTGCCGCAGGGAGGCGGCTTCGGCGCGCAGCTCCGGCCGGTCCTCCAGCAGGTCGAGGAAGGGGCCCAGCATGGAGGGGACGAAGTGCAGGGTGGTGACGCGCTGTTCGGCGATCGTGCGCAGGATCCCGCGCGGGTCGCGCTGGCCGCCGACGGGCAGCAGGGCGAGGCCCGCGCCCTCGATCGCCCACCAGAAGAGCTCCCACACCGAGACGTCGAAGGAGATCGGCGTCTTCTGGAGCAGGACGTCGCCGTCGCCGACCGGGTAGGCCTTCTGCATCCAGGCGAGCCGGTTGACCACCGAGTGGTGCTCGACCATGACGCCCTTGGGCCGGCCGGTCGAGCCGGAGGTGTAGATCACGTACGCGAGGTCGCGGGGGCCGGCCGGGTCCTCCAGCGGACCGCCCGGGCCGGTCAGCAGCTCGTCGGTGTGCAGGACCGGGACGTCCTGGTCCCCGACCGGGGTCCCGCCGTCGGTCAGCACCACCTTGGCACGGCTGTCCTGGAGCAGGAAGCCGATGCGCTCCGCGGGATAGCCCGGGTCCACGGGTACGTAGGCGCCGCCGGACTTGAGGACGCCGAGCAGGGCGACGATCAGCCGCGGGGAGCGGTCCATCAGGACGGCCACCCGGTCGCCGGTGCCCACGCCCCGGGCGCGCAGGGCGTGCGCCACCTGGTTGGAGCGGGTGTCGAGCTCCGCGTAGGTCAGCGGCGGGGTCCCGTCCGCGCCGGTCACGGCGGTCCGGTCCGGGGTGCGGGCGGCCTGGTCGGCGATCAGGCCGTGCACGGTCCGGGCGTCGGCGTACGGGACCTCGGGCCCCTGCCGCAGCACCGTGAGGTCCTCGAGCTCGGCCTCGTCCAGGACGGGCAGCGTGGCCGCTGCCCGGCCGGGCTCGGCCACCCCGGCGGCGATCAGGCGCAGCAGGTGGCCCGCGACCGAGGCGATCGGGTAGTCCTCGTCGAACACGTCGACCGCGTAGTCGAGGTCGACCCGCAGGTCGGCGTCGTCCTCGAAGGCGTGCACCATCACGGACAGCGCGTCCTGGTGGTGGACGGGCGCCAGGACGACGGACTCCAGCGAGGTGCCCGGCAGCGGGGCGGGCCGCGAGTGGCGGAGGTAGGACAGGGTGATGTCGAAGAGCCGGCGGGAGCCCGCACCGACGGCCGGCAGGTCGCGCAGCACGTCGCCGAGGGCGAGCCGCTCGTGGCCGCGCAGCGCGTCCGTGCTGCTCCGGACCGCGGCGGCCAGCTCGTGCAGGGTGTCCGCGGGGCCGACGGGCACGCGCAGCGGGAGGTTGTTGGCCAGCTGGCCGACCGTCTCGAGCTCGGCGTCCGAGTGCCGGTTGCGGAACGGGACGCCGAGCACCAGCTCCTCGCTGCGGTGCACCCGGGAGAAGTAGGCGGCGAAGGCGGCCGCGAGGAACGCGAACGGGGAGCTGCCGCCGCCGCGGATGCGGCGCACCAGGTCGGCGTCGACGGTGAAGGTGTGCCGGGCCCGGCGCCGCGCACCGTCCGCGGGAGCCACCGTGGCCCGGGTGAACAGGGCGGGCTGCACGCCCTTCAGCGCATCGCGGAAGTAGGCCCGGTCCTCTTCGAAGGCCCCGGAGGCGCGGTAGGCGGAGTCCGCCCCGACCAGCGCGGTGACGGAGGGGAGGGCGGGGGGGCCACGGGCACGGCCCCGGTCCCGGCGGCCATGGCGGAGCCCACCCGGTCGGCGTAGCGCTCCCACAGCTGACGGCTGACCTGGTTCAGGGCCCACGCATCGGCGATCAGGTGGTGGGCGTTGAGGTGCACATGGACGACCGAGGCACTCTCGCGCAGCACTGCGGCCGTGAACAAACGCGAACGCCGCAGGGTGAAGGGGTGCGTGAACGAGTATTCCCGCCACGCCGCGCAGGCCGCCGCGGGGTCGGCCGCGCCGGAGAAGTCGACGTACTGGACCCAGGGGCCCGTCTCCTCCTGCGCATCGGCCCCGGCCACCCACTGGCAGGGGATCCCGTCCTGTTCGTCGAAGCGCAGGGAGAACGCGTCGTTGCCGCGCAGGACCTCCTCGAGCGATTCCTTCAAGCTGTCCACGTCGACATCGCCGGCCAACCGCTCCTGAATGACCACGTTGAACTGGGGGTCACCCGGCGCGGTGGACTCGGCAGCCCAAATGTCCAGCTGGTAGGCGGACAGAGGGAGCTGGCGTGTTGCGAGCATCGGCCTTCCTTCGCTAATTCGGACAGCCGGAATGTTTGCCGTCCGATGCTCAGGAGCCTACGTTTCCCCCAATCCGCTTCACCACTACTCGTATGAGTGGAGAAGGACTACTCGATCGGGTAGTCAGGAGTGGGAATATGTGATCCGCGCGATATTGGTCAAGGATTTTCGCGAGCCCTCGCTAACATCTCCGACATGACCTCTCTGCTCCCTTCCCAGAAATCCGTCCTCGTCCGCGGCGGCGGACCAGGACTGCTGCTCGCGCATGGTGCGGGCAGTGACATCGAGGACAGTTACGGACCGGTACTCGAAACTCTGGCGAGCCGTCGAACCGTCGTCGGCCCGGATTATCCGGGCTCCGGGAATAATGCTCTCCCGGACGGTCCGCTGACACTCGACCTGCTCGCCGACCACATTGTGGAAAGCGCCGTGCAATCCGGCGTACATTCTTTTGCCATATCCGGATTCTCCATGGGGACGACGGTGGCCGTGCGGGCCGCGGTGCGCCATCCCGAGCGGGTTACCGCCCTTGTTCTTTCCGCCGGATTCGCGCGTCCGAACGCCCGCCTCAAGCTGGTCGTCGACACCTGGCGGGCGCTCGGCGCGCCGGACGGCGACAGCCGGGTCCTGGCCTCCTACCTCTCGCTGGTGGTCGGCGGCGCCCGCTGGCTCGACGAGCGCTCCCACGAGGAGGTCGAGGAGCAGCTCGCACTGTTCTCCGCCGGGATGCCGCCGGGCACCGACGCGCAGCTCGCCCTCTTCGACGACATCGACGTACGGGCCGATCTGGCGCGGATCGCGGTACCGGTCCTCGTCGTCTCGCCCCTCGGGGACCTCCTCACCACTCCCGTTCACTCCCGCGAACTCGTGGAGGGGATCCCGGAAGCGCGGCTGGCGACGCTGGACTGCGGTCACGCCATCGCCGCGGAGCGGCCGGCCGAGTGGGCCGGGCTCATCACCGAGTTCCTCGACGGCGTCGGCCGCTGACCGCCACGGGCGGTACGGGCAGGCCCGCCCGTACCGCCCGAGCCGTACCGCCTCCGCCGTCGGAGCCCGTCCCCGGGCGGCCGGACGGCGGGGGCGGTCGGACGGCGGGCCCGGCGCCCGGCCCGCCGTCCCGGGGAACGGGGCGGCGGGCCCGGGGGTGGGCGCCGGGCCGGTCTCAGTGGCGCTCCGGTCTCAGGGACACGGGCGCGGGGGCCGGGTCGTCAGCGGCCGGGCCATCGCGGCCCGGTTCTTCGGCGGCCGGTTCATCACAGGCGCCCGGACGAGGGCGCCTTGCCCAGCGCCGTCACCGCGAGGGCCGCGACGGCGAGCCCGCCGCCCAGCCACATCACCGCGGTGACCCCCGCGCCGTCCGCGGCCAGCCCGCCGGCCAGCGCGCCGAGCGCGATCGCCCCGTTGAACACGCCGACGAACAGCGAGGACGCGGCCTCGCGCGCCTCGGGGGCCGAAGCCAGCAGCCAGGTCTGGGTGCTGACCGACACGCCGCCGTAGGACAGCCCCCAGACGGCGAGCAGCGCACCGGCGGTCAGGACGGAACCGCCGAGCACCGGTACCAGAGCGACCGTGGCCGCCAGTACCGCGCTGATCACCAGCAGGGTGGAGCGCGGGGAGCGCCCGGCGCCGGCACCGGCGGCGAAGTTGCCCGCCACGCCCGCGATTCCGTACACCAGCAGCAGCGTGCCGATCATCCCGGCGCTCGCCCCCGAGACCTCCTCCAGCACGGGGCGCACGTACGTGTAGGCGGCGAAGTGACCGGTGACCAGCAGCGCCACCACGATCAGCCCGGTCCGCACCCGCGCCTCGCCGAACAGCCGCAGCACACCGCTGAGCCGTACGTCCTGCTCCGCGGGCAGCCGCGGCAGCAGGACCGCCAGGGCGATCAGCACCAGCAGCGCCAGTACGCCCACCGTGACGAACGCGGTGCGCCAGTCGGCCAGTTCGCCGATGTACGTGCCCGCCGGGACGCCGAGCACCGAAGCCACCGCGATGCCGCTGAAGATCAACGAGGTGGCCGAGCCGATCGACTTCGGCGGCACCAGGCGTACCGCCAGACCCGCCGCGATCGCCCAGACACCGCCCATGCCGACGCCGACCAGGACACGGGCGGCCACCATCACCCCGAAGTCCGGGGTCCACGCCGCGAGCAGGTTGCCCACCGTCAGGACCGCCATCAGCGCACACAGCACCGCCCGCCGGTCGAACCGCCCCAGCAGCGGTGTCAGCAGCGGGGCCGACACCGCTCCGACCAGGCCGGTGATGGTCAGGGTCAGTCCGGCGGTGCCCTCGCTCACCTTCAGCGCGTCCCCGATGGGCGTCAGCAGGCCCACGGGCAGCATCTCCGACGTCACCACCGTGAACGTCGCGCTCGCGACCGCCGCGACGCCGAGCCAGCCGCGGGTCGCGGATCGCTCCGGCACCCCGGTGGTGTCTGCAATTTCCTCAGTCTGTGCCATGCGACCAGCCAACCCGCCCCGACCTGCGGGAACAACGGCCGATCCCTCATCCTTCGATAAGCGGGGCTACTCGATCGGCCGCAACGGGGCGGCGGTGTAGAAAGGAAACCATGAGCGGTGTCGAGATACGCGAGCTGGAGACGTTCCTCGTGCTCGCGCAGGAGTTGCACTTCGGACGGACCGGCGAGCGGCTGTACGTCTCGCAGAGCCGGGTCAGCCAGCTGCTGCGCTCCCTGGAGAGCCGCATCGGCGCGCCGCTGGTCGAACGCACCAGCCGGCGGGTGCGCCTGACCCCGCTGGGCGAGAGCTTCCTCGCGGGCCTGCGTCCCGCGTACGACGCCCTGCGCGCCACGGTCGACGAGGCCCGGGCAGCCGCGCGCGGCATGGGCGGAGAGCTGCGCATCGGCTTCCAGGGCACCGTGGACGACTACCTCAGCCGGGCGATCGCCCTGTTCGGCGACCGGTACCCGGACTGCGCGATCGACATCGTCGAGATCCCCCTCTCCGACCCCTTCGGGCCGCTGCGCCGCCAGGAGGTGGACTGCGCGGTGGTCCTGCTGCCGGTGGCCGAGGACGACCTCGTCCTCGGCCCGGTCTTCTCCCGGCAGCCGCAGACCCTGGCCGTGTCCGTCCGGCACCCCTTCGCCGCCCGGGACTCCCTCTCCGCCGAGGAGCTCGCCGACTGCCGGCTCATCGGCATCGGCGGCGGCGCCCCCGAGTACTGGCGGCAGGCCCAGGCCCCCGGTCTGACCCCGGGCGGGCTGCCCGTACCGGCCGGACCCAGCGTCAACACCCTTCAGGAAGGCCTGAGTCTGACGGCGGCCAACCGCGGCGCGATGCTGCTGTGCCGGTCCACCGCCGACTACCACGGCCGGCGCGACTCCCTCACCTTCGTCCCGGTGCAGGGCCTGCCCGACTCCGAACTCGGCCTCATCCGCCACCGCACGCGCCCCTCGGCGCAGGCGGAGGCCTTCGCCCTGGCGGTCGGCGAGACGGCCGGCCCGGCGGACTGACGGCCGCGGGACCCCTCACCGGTCTGGTGCCGAGTCCGAAATCGGCGAGGTGCCCGACGGTGCGGCCCCGGCCGCGCTCGCGTCCCGCAGTCGACGGTGAAACGGCCGCAGGTGCTCCCCGGCTGAATCCAGAATTCGAAGAACGGTGTCCATGACGATGCGAAGCTCGGTCGTGGCTCCGGGCGCCGGGCTGCCACTGAGGAAAAGGGTCAGGTATTGTTCTGCCTTCGCCCAATCCGTTTTCAAGCAGTGCGCCAGAAAGAGGTTGGCGACATCTGCCGGGCGTGGTCGCGGCCCGCTGGATCCAAGGGTGAGGATTTCAATCGAGCGCGCCAAGTGCAGCGCACTGCCCGGGGCTCGTAGGGCATGGAGAGCCACCGCCTTCTCGTAGTGAATCCAGCCGTTGTCCGGAGCCGATCCGAGGGCGCGGTCAAAATCGGCAACCGCCTCCTCGAATCTGCCTGTGACGCGGAGAGTGACACCGCGCAGCGCGATCCTTTGGGGGCGTGCCGGTCGAGTTCGACGGCACGGTCGACGTCGGCCAGGGCTCGCTCGTACTGCCCGAGCAGGCGGTGGACACTGCTTCGAACTGCGAGCACCGGAGCGCTGTCGGGCGCGAGTTCGTCAGCGCGGTCCAGGTCGGCGAGCGCTTGGTCGTACTGGCCGAGGGAAAAGCAGGCCAGCCCGCGGCCGGTGATGCTCGCCAGGCTGTCGGGTGCGAGTGCGAGGGCACGGGTGTGATGTGCGACGGCCTCCTTGTACCGTCCAGCCTCCACTGTGCAACCTGCAAGCTTGTTCAGTGCCCATACCTCGTGGCTGGGGGTTTTTGTCTCCGCGAAAATGCGGACTGCGTCCGCATGCGCGTCGATCGCCTCTTCAAGGCGCCCGACTTCCCGCAGAGCGACTCCCATATGGATGAATTCGACACCCGCCTCGACGTGGTTTTTGATCTTTTGGAACAGCTCGATCGCAGTGGTGCGAGCGTGGATCTCCTCTTCGAATCGCCCTGCTTCATGCAAGGCGATCCCGAGCCCCCTCTGCGCTCTCGATCGACGGTGATGGTCGTTGCTCTCCTTGAGGAGTCGCGTGGCGGCCGCATGGGCGTCCACCGCCTCCTCAAGGCGTCCGACCGCCCTCAAGGTATTCCCGAGAGAGTCCAGCGCCTGGCCCTCGCTGTGACGGTCGCCGATCGTGCGAAACACGTCGACAGCAGCCGTATGGGTGTCGATCGCCTCCTCGAGCCTTCCCATGCTCACCAGGGTGTTGCCGCGATTGCTCAAGGCCTCCCCTTCGCCGACACGGCGGCCGGTCTCCCTGAAGAGGCCGATCGCGACGATGCGGGCGTCGAGCGCTTCCTCGTGGCGTCCCGCCAGGTACAGGGCGCTTCCAAGGTTGTTCATGGCCGCAGCCTCGCCGGGCCGTTCACCCAAGTCCCTGCAGATGTCGGCGCTGGCGGCGTGGGCGTCGATCGCCTTCTGGGGGTGCCCCGACACCCTGTGGGCGATGCCCAAGGCGTTCAAGGCCTTTGCCTCCCCCAACCGGTCGCCGCGTTCCCGGCAGGCGCCCAACGCGACGCCGTTCACGGCGAGCATGTCGGCGTAGTGGCTCCAGAGATCCAGAAACCTGTACAGGGTCGGGGCGAGGCTGGTCGCAGCCGGATGCTCGTACTCCCCAGCAGCGATGACCGTTGCGATGAGGTTCGCACGTTCCCCTTCCAGCCAGGTCGCGGCGCTGTCCTTTCCCGGGAAGAGGTCGGAGACGGGCAGGTCGCAGTCGCCCTGGAGATGCGTGTCGGCCGCCTCGGCGGTGGTGCAGTAGTGACTCATGAGGGACTTCACGGCCGCGTCGCGTTGGTCTTCCGCGGCATGGCGTCTGCCCTGTTCGTCGGCGAACAGACGGACGAGGTCGTGCATCGCCCAGCGCTCGTGCTCTGTAGGTGAGGGCAGGAGGAGATGCGCGCGAGCAAGCTCTGCCAGGATCCTGCGGGTCTGTGCCGGGGACCGGCCGAGAAGGACGGCGGCCGAGTCGGTGGAGATGTCCGGACCGGGCGCGGGCGCCAGAAGCCGGAACGCCCGGGCCGTCGCCGTACTCAGGAGCCCGTATGAAAGATCGATCGAGGCATCCACGGCCAGTGGACGGCCTTGCTCGTCGACATCGTCGTACTGCATGGCCTGGAGCCTGGTGCGGGCGTCGGCCAGGTCGTCCGCCTGGTGGGCGAGGGGTCGGCGCCGGTCATCGCACAGCAGGGCCGCTGTGATCCGCAAGGCGAGAGGAAGATGACCGCACAGCTCGGCCAGGCGCAGCGCGTCGGGCCGCTGACCGGTCACGCGCCCGTCACCGGAACTTCCGGTGCGCAGGGCCTTGTCGAGGAGGGCGACGGCATCGTCGGGGGCGAGAGGACCCAGACCGATCCGGTGCGCCAGCAGCGCGGACAGCGTCTGGCGGGAAGTGACCAGGGCGCGGTGCGGATGTGACGGCAGGAGGCCCGCCACCTGTCCGGCGGTACGGACGTTGTCGAGTACCACGAGGAGCGGACGCCCCTCCTCGGCGAGCCGGTCGGTGAGCGTCCTCCAGGCGTCGAGCTTCTGGTCCGTGCTGTCAGGCAGGTCGCTGCTCTTGACGCCGAATCCGAGCAGGAAGCGGTCGACGACGGTGCTGATCTCGGCGGGGGGACCAGGGCTGTATCCGTGTACGTCGGCGAAGAGGATGCCGCCGGAGAACCACCCGCCCGCCCGAGCCTGATGAGCGGCCTGAAGGGCAAGCGCCGTCTTGCCGGGCCCTCCCATGCCGGCCACGGCGAGCACAGCCGACGACGCGTCTTCGCAGGGGTTCGTGGCCGGGTCCGGGCGCAACCACGTCATGATGTCGCGCAGCACTCCGGTGCGGCCGACGAACCCCCGTGGCGCTGCCGGCAGGGTCATCGGAGGCGCCTGTGACGGCGCCACGGAAGGCGCCACGGACTGCGCCACGTGCAGGTGCGCATCGTTGACACGGGCGGCCACGCCGCCGGGCTCGACGGCAGCGCCGCCCTTCCGCTCGCGCACGCGCGCGGTGATCCGCTCGACTTGCTTCTCCAGCTCGGCAATCCGTTCGCGCGAGTAGGCGGCCCGGGCGGAGTGCCCCCTGCCGGCCGCCTGGGCCGACCTCCGCAGCGTGTCCAGGCCGGTGAACTCCTCGTCGCTGATCGGCTGTCCGTGGGCGGCGAGGAAGGAACGGAACTCGGGCAGGAACTCGGCGGGGGCGATGCGCACGCCCTTGAGGTACCGCGAGATGACGGAGGGGTGGTAGCCGGCGTGCGTGGCCAGTTCGACGCCCTTCGCGCCGGTCCGGGCGAAGAACTCGGCCAGGCTTTGCGCGTAGGCGCTCGACGGCCTCGCCTCCTCCGGCTGATCCGTCACCTCGTCGTGGTCCACTCAGGGCTCCCGTCCTCGTGACCACTTGCCCGGCAACTCGGCAAGCGCGTCAACAGGCTGCCAGAACGTGGCCAGTTGTTGCCATCTCAGACGGCAACCGGTTGCACGTTCCGCACGCTTCCCCAGGTCAGGAGAGTGTCCCTCGATACCGACCACACCTGACACAGGAGGCAGTATTGGGACGGAACATGGTGCCGGGCATCCTCTGCGCCCTCGGGGGCCTGGCGGCGATCCTGGTGGGCGCACCGTGGTGGTGCATCGTGCTGATCACATTCCTGGCTCTCGCTGCGGGCGTCGTTCAGACCGTGTTTCCGCACGACTCGCAGGACAAGCTGCGCTGGTGGACGAACCGCCGCTCCTACCTTGGCAGGCGCCACCAGCTCCGGATGCTGAAGCGGACGGGGAAGCGGAGCGACTGATCCACGTCCATCAGGTGGGGCGGGCCTCCGGCGGAGGCCCGCCCCACCGACGTGCCGCGCCTCGGTCCGGTCGTCAGCGACAACGCCCCCGCATCCGTCAGAACGGGTGCCAGCGCACCCCGGGGGCGCCCTCGCGCAGGGAGTCCACCCGGCGGCGGAACTCGGCCAGTGCCTTCGGGTTGGTCGGTGCGTGCTGCGAGACCCAGGCGCAGCTGGCCGTCTCGCGGGCCCCGCGCAGCACCGCGCAGCCCGCCCAGTCGCGCACGTCCCAGCCGTACGCCGCCACGAACGCCTCGTAGGACGCGGCGGTCAGCCCGTACCGGTCCAGGGAGAGGGCCATCACCACCAGGTCGTGCTCCCGCAGGTCGGCCGAGACGGTCTCCAGGTCCACCAGGACCGGGCCGTCCGGGCCGACGTGCACGTTGCGGGGCAGGGCGTCGCCGTGGATGGGGCCCGGCGGCAGGTGCGGAACCAGCCCGGCCACCTCGTCCGCGTAGGCGTCGCGCCGGGCCCGCAGGTACGCCGCGTCCGCCGGGTCGATCGCGTCGCCGGCCAGCCGAAGCCAGCGTTCCACACCGCCCAGCAGGTCCCGCGCGGCCAGCGGGAACGGCGGCACCGGCAGGGCGTGGATCCGCCGCAGCAGCCCCGCGAGGTCCTCCGGCCCGGCCGGGCGCACCGCCTCCGGGAGCCGGTGCCACAGCGTCACCGGGTGCCCCGCCACCAGCCGGGCCGTCGGCTCGGCCGCGCGGACCGCGGGGACGCCGGCCTGTTCCAGCCAGTACGCCACGGCCAGTTCGCGCTCGGCCCGCGCTGCCAGGGCCCCGTCCGCGCGGCCCACCTTCACCACCAGTTCCCCGGTCGCGAAGACCGCGTTCTCGCCCAGGGCCAGCAGCGCGGCGCCTTGGCCGCCCAGGCCCGCGGCCGCCAGTACGTCCCTGGCCCGCGCCTCGTCCATCTCGTACTCCGGATCCGGATCGTCGTGAATGCGCCAAGTCTCCCATCCGGACGCGCACTGCCTTGACGCGCCATCAGGCCCTGCGGACGATGACCGCGAGGGAAGGGGTGAAGGTGACCGCAGCCGCCCCCGCGCACAAGGGCCGCCGCGCCGACCACGGGGCCTGGTTCCTGGTCCTGCCCGCGCTCATTCCGATCCTGCTGCTCAGCGTCGGCCCGCTGCTCTACGGCATCGCCCTCGCCTTCACCGACTCGCAGTCGGGGCGCACCGCGCCCACCCAGTGGGTCGGCATGCTCAACTTCCAGGACCTGCTCCACGACCGGCTGTTCTGGGAGTCCTTCCGGATCGGCCTGCTGTGGGCGGTAGGGGTCACCGTCCCGCAGTTCCTGCTGGCCCTGGGGCTGGCCCTGCTGCTCAACCAGAACCTCCGCTTCCGGTGGCTGGCCCGTTCGCTCGCGATCATCCCCTGGGCCATGCCCGAGGTGGTGGTCGGCATCATCTGGCGGCTCGTCTACCACCCCGACGCGGGGGTGCTCAACGAGACCCTGTCCGGCTTCGGGCTCGCCGGGGACACCGACTGGCTCAGCGGCCTCGCCACCGCCCTGCCCGCCGTCGTGGTGGTCGGCATCTGGGCGGGCATGCCGCAGACCACGGTCGCGCTCCTCGCCGGCCTGCAGAACACCCCGCACGAACTCCACGAGGCCGCCGCCCTCGACGGCGCCGGGGCCTGGCGCCGCTTCCGGTCGGTGACCTGGCCCGCGATCCGGCCGGTGGCGCTCTCCGTCTCCGCGCTCAACCTGATCTGGAACTTCAACTCCTTCGCCCTGGTCTACGTGCTGACCAGCGGCGGGCCCGGCGGCCGCACCCGGCTGCCGATGCTCTTCGCGTACGAGGAGGCCTTCCGCTACGGGCAGTTCGGGTACGCCGCCGCCATGGGCTGCGTGATGGTGGCGTTGATCTCGGTGCTGCTCGCCGTGTACCTGGCCGGCCGGCTCCGGGGAGGCGACGGCTGATGGGACCCGCGCGCAGCCGCTCCTGGACCCGCCCCCGAGGCGCGCCGGGCGCACGGACCGGCCGGACCGCCCGGACTGCCCGGGCCGCCCAGTACACAGCGCTCGCCGGCTACCTCGTCTTCCTCGCGTTCCCGTTCCTGTGGCTGCTCTCCACGGCCTTCAAGCCCGCGCGCGAGCTCGGCAGCCTGCACCCCACCTGGATCCCCCGGGACCCGACCCTCGGCAACTTCCGCCAGGCCTTCGCCGAGCAGCCGCTGGCGCACGCGGCGTTCAACAGCCTGATCGCCGCGGTCTGCGCCGCCGTGCTCGCGGTCGCCCTGGCCACCCCGACGGCCTTCGTCCTGGCCCGCGGGCGGGGGAGGCTGGCGGCCGCCGCCACCGGCTGGGTCGTGATCAGCCAGGCCTTCCCGTTCGTCCTGGTGATCATCCCGCTGTTCCTGGTGCTGAAGAACCTCCACCTCGTCAACTCGGTACCGGGTCTGATCCTCGTGTACGTCGTCTGGTCGCTGCCGTTCGCGCTGTGGATGCTCGTCGGCTACGTCCGCGCCGTCCCGCCCGAGCTGGAGGAGGCGGCCGCGATGGACGGGGCCGGGCGGCTGCGCACCCTCGTTTCGGTGGTCGCGCCGCTGCTCGCGCCGGGGATCGTGGCCACCGGGCTGTTCGCCTTCATCACCGCCTGGAACGAGTTCTTCTTCGCCCTGGTCCTCCTCAAGACCCCGGAGCAGCAGACCTTGCCGGTCGTCCTGACGCACTTCCTGGGCGCCGAGGGCGCCGCCGACCTCGGCCCGCTCGCCGCCGCGGCCTTCCTCGCGACCCTGCCCTCGCTGGTGGTGTTCTCCGTGATCCAGAAGCGGATCACCGGCGGCATGCTGGCCGGAGCGGTGAAGAGCTGATGCGCCGCAGCCGCAGCCGCAGCCGCAGCCGCAGCCGAGAGCGGCGGACCGGCACCCCTGCTCCGTTCCCGGCCCCGGCCCCGGCCCCGACCCTCGTCCGGGTCTGGGCCCTCGTGCTCGTGCTGCTGGCCGCTCTGGCCGGCGGGTGCTCCGCGCCGCGCGACGCCGGCTCCGACGCCGTGGTGCGGCTGCGCTTCCAGTCGCTCGCCTGGCAGAAGGAGTCCGTGGACGCCAACAAGGCCCTGGTCGCCGAGTGGAACGCCGCCCATCCCGAGGTCCAGGTCCAGTACGTACAGGGCAGCTGGAGCAGCGTCCACGACCAGCTGCTGACCTCGTTCGAGGGCGGCGAGGCCCCCGACGTCATCCACGACGCCTCCGACGACCTCGCCGACTTCGCCTACGGCGGCTACCTCGCCGACCTGCGCCCCCTGCTCTCCGAGCGGCTCAAGGCCGACATCCCGGCAGCCTCCTGGGAGACCGTCACCTTCGGACCGGGCGGCGGGGTGTACGGGGTCCCCTTCCTCCAGGAACCCCGGGTCCTGATGGCCAACACGGATCTGCTGCGCGCCTCGGGGGTCCGCATCCCCACGCCCGAAGCCCCCTGGAGCTGGGAGGAGTTCCGGTCCGCCGCCCGGCAGCTGACCGCCGAGGGCCGGTACGGGGTGGCCTGGCCGCTCAAGGACCCCGTCTCCGCCACCCTCAACCTCGGCCTGTCCGCGGGCGGCCGGCTCTTCCACCGCGACGCGGACGGGAAGGCCGCCATCCGCTGGTCCGAGGGCGACGCGGTCGTCCCCGCCACCATCCGGGCCCAGACCGAGACCGACCGCAGCGCCTCGCGGGCCACCCTCGGGATGGGCGGCTCCGACACCCTGCCCGGCTTCTTCGGCGGCCGGTACGCGATGGTGCCGCTCGGGTTCTCGTACCGCCAGCAGATCGTGCGCCAGGCCCCGCCCGGCTTCGCCTGGCAGGTGCTGCCGCCCCCGGCCGGGGCCGGCGGCCTGGCGCAGGGGGTCAGCCCGCAGACCCTGTCCATCGCGCAGGACAGCCCGTACAAGAAGGAGGCGGCGGCCTTCGTCGACTTCCTGCTGAGCCCGGCCAACATGGTCCGCCTCGCCCGCGGCGACTGGATGCTGCCGACCGGCACGCAGGCGCTCGCCGACCCGGCGCTGCGCACGCCCGAGCTCGGCTGGGCCACGGGCGCGGCGCTCGCCGCCGGGCTGCGGCCCGCGCCGGCCCAGTCGGTGCGCGGCTACCCGGAGTGGAAGGACAAGGTCGCGACCTCGGCGCTGCAGGAGTTCTACAGCGGCGCGATCGACCTGGCGGAGCTGGAGAAACGCCTGGTGGGGGACGGGAACCGGGTGCTGGCGCGGTACCAGAGGTAGGCCCCGGGCCCGTTTATTGATTGCACGAGACGTCTCGTCTCGTTATGGTCGGTGCATGACCTCAGCCAAGCCCGCCCACATCGCCATGTTCTCCATCGCCGCCCACGGGCACGTGAACCCGAGCATCGAAGTGATCCGGGAACTCGTCGCCCGGGGCCACCGCGTCAGCTACGCGATCCCCGCCCCCTTCGCCGAGAAGGTCGCCGAGACCGGCGCCACCCCGGTGATCTGGAAGTCGACCCTCCCCACCGACGACGACCCGGAGGCCTGGGGCACCGAACTCATCGACAACCTCGAACCCTTCCTGAACGACGCCGTCCAGGGGCTCCCGCAGCTCGCGGCGGCCTTCGACGGCGACGAACCGGACCTCGTCCTCCACGACATCACCGCCTACCCCGCACCCGTGCTCGCGCACCGCTGGGGAGTCCCCGCCGTCTCCCTCTCCCCGAACCTGGTCGCCTGGGACGGGTACGAGGAGGAAGTGGCCGCGCCGATGCTCGCCGAGCTGAAGGCGTCCGAGCGCGGACGGGCCTACTACGCCCGGTTCGCCGCCTGGCTGGGCGAGAACGGCCTCGGCGACGACGTGGACCGCTTCCAGGGCCGCCCGCGCCGCAGCCTCGTCCTGATCCCCCGCGCGCTCCAGCCGAACGCCGACCGCGTCGACACCTCCGTGCACACCTTCGTCGGCGCCTGCCAGGGCGACCGTGCGGCCGTGCAGGGACACTGGCAGCGCCCGGAGCGGGCCGAGGGCCGGAAGGTGCTGCTGGTCTCCCTCGGCTCCGCCTTCACCAAGCAGCCCGCCTTCTACCGCGCCTGCGTCGAGGCCTTCGGCGACCTGCCCGACTGGCACGTCGTCCTCCAGATCGGCAAGTTCACCGACGAAGCCGAACTCGGCGCGGTCCCCGCCAACATCGAGGTCCACCGCTGGGTCCCCCAGCTCGACATCCTGCGCCAGGCCGACGCCTTCATCACCCACGCGGGCGCCGGCGGCAGCCAGGAGGGCCTCGCCACCGCCACCCCGATGGTCGCCGTGCCGCAGGCCGTCGACCAGTTCGGCAACGCCGACGTGCTGGTCTCGCTCGGCGTGGCCCGGCACGTCCCGGCGGACCAGGCCGACGCCGCCACCCTCCGCGAGGCGGTCCTCGCCCTGGTCCGCGACCCCGCCGTCGCCGCCCGCTGCGCGGAAGTCCGTGCGCGGATGGCCACCGAGGGCGGCACGCACCAGGCCGCCGACCTCATCGAGGCGGAACTGTCATAGCGCGCGCCTACGCTGCCCCCATGGACAGGAAATACGCGGCGCTGCTGCGCGGGGTCAATGTCGGCGGGAGCAGGAAGGTTCCCATGGCGGAGCTGCGCTCCGTCCTGGAGGGACTCGGCCACGGCGACGTGCAGACGTACCTGCAGAGCGGCAACGCCGTCTTCAGCAGTGCGAAGAAGGACCCGCGCGCGCTCGCCCGGGAGCTGGAGGCCGCCATCGAGGCCCACTTCGGCTTCCGGGTGGCGTGCCTGGTCGTGGACGGGGCCTACCTGAAGGCCGTCGCCGACGCCTGCCCCTTCCCGGCCGCCGAACTGGAGGGCAGGCAGCTCCACGCCACCTTCTACTCCGAGCTGCCCGGCCCGGAGCGCTTCGCCGGGCTCGACCCGGCGGCGTACCTCCCCGAGGAGTACCGGCTCGGCGACCGCGTGCTCTACCTCTACGCACCGAACGGGCTGGGCCGCTCCAAGCTGGCCGAGGCCCTCGCCAAGCCGGCCCGCGTCAAGGGCATCGACGCCACCACCCGCAACTGGAACACGGTCGCCAAGCTGGTGGAGCTGACCGAGGCCTGACCCGGCCGCCCCCTTCCCCGTGCCCCGACGGTGGCGCGGGGGCCGGGATGTGCCAGGCTCGGAGGCATGCGTTACATCATCATCGGCGCGGGCGCGGTCGGCGCCACCATCGGCGGACGGCTCGCGGAGGCGGGCGGCGAGGTCGTCCTCGTCGCGCGCGGCGCGCACGCGGAGGCCCTGCGGGCGGACGGCCTGCGGCTGACCACGGCGGCCGGCACCCGCGTACACCGGCTGCCCGTGGTCACCGGACCGGCCGAACTGGGCGAACTGCGCCCGGACGACGTCCTGCTGCTGGCCGTCAAGACGCAGGACGCGATCGCCGCGCTCGACGCGTGGGGCGACGCGGAGGTCGCGGGCGGCGGGACGGCGGCGCAGCGGCTGCCGGTGCTGTGCGCGCAGAACGGCGTCGAGAGCGAACGCCTCGCCCTGCGGCGCTTCGCGCGCGTGTACGGGGTGTGCGTCTGGCTGCCCGCCACCTTCCTGGAGCCGGGCGTGGTCTCCGCGCTGTGCGCGCCGCTGACCGGGATCCTGCACGTGGGCCTGGCGGCGGGCGGTACGGACACGCTGGCGCGGGCGGTCGCGGCGGACCTCGGGAAGGCCGGCTTCGAGGCGCCGGTGGCCGAGGACGTGATGCGGTGGAAGTACGCGAAGCTGCTGGGGAACCTGGGCAACGCGGTCCAGGCGACCACCGGCCCGGAGCCGGAGCCGGCGAAGGCCGCGCTGCTGCTGCGGGCGGTCCGCGAGGCGAAGGCGGCCTTCCGGGCGGCGGGGATCGCCTACGCCTCGGACGCGGAGCAGTTCGACGCGCGCGACGGCAAGGTGGAGCAGCCGCCGGGCGTACGGGGCGGCTCGTCCTGGCAGAGCCTGGCCCGGGGTACGGGCTCGGTCGAGGCCGACTACCTCAACGGGGAGATCTCCCTGCTGGGCCGCCTGCACGGCGTGCCGACGCCGGTGAACGACGTACTGCGGCACGCGGCCAACATCTTCGCCCGCGAAGGGCTCCCGCCGGGCGCCATGTCCATCACGGACCTCACCGCCCTGGCCGACGAGGCCGCGGCCCGGGCGTAGTCCCCGGGCGCCCCGGCCCGCGAGGGCGGCTGCGGCCGGCCGCAGCCGGTCAGGCCGTCAGGGCCGGGAGGCGGGCCGGGGCGGCGGCCGCGGTGTCGAAACGGCCCAGCAGCAGACGGGCCAGCTCCGGGGCCGGGCCGAGCACACCGGCCACGACATCGGCACCCGCGGCCTCCGCACCCGCCGTGATCCGGTCCGGCAGCCGCCCGGGGGCGATGACGTACGGCGCCACCGCCACCCGTGCGAAGCCCTCCGCACGCAGGGCCCGTACGGCGTCCTCCGTACGGGGAAGGGCAGCGGAGGCGAACGCAGGCCGCACGGCACACCAACCGGTGCGCCGCCACTCCCGCGCGGTTTCAGCGATCGCTGCGATCGCCTCCGGGTCTGAGGATCCGGCGGACGCGAGCACCACCGCGGTGGTGGAGCGGTCCGCCGGGGTGAGTCCGGCCTCGGCCAGCCGCCGGTCGAGCGCCGAGAGCAGGAGCGGCGAGGGCCCGAGCACGTCGGCCACGCGCACCGACAGCCCCGGCAGCCGCGCCGCCGACTCGGCCAGCGCCGCGGGCACGTCGGACTTCGCGTGGAAGGCCCGGGTCAGCAGGAGGGGGAGCGCGACCACCTCCCGCACACCGGACAGGTACAGCGCAGACAGGACCTGGCTCACCGTCGGAGTGTTGAAGTCCAGGAAGGCCGTCTCGACCCGCAGCCCCGGCCGCAGCGCCCGCACGCGCCCGGTGAGGGCGTGCACGGTCGCCGCGTGCCGCGGGTCGCGGCTGCCGTGGGCGATGACGAGCAGGGCGGGTGCGCGGGACACGGGACTCACTTGACCAGGAGGCCGCGGGTGCGCAGGACGCGGCGTTCGAGGGGGCTGAAGATGAGGAGGTCGATGGCGATGCCGACGACGAGGATGAGGATGATGGCGAGGAAGACGCCGGGGAGGTCGATGTTGTTGCGGCCGTTTTCGAGGAGTTGGCCGAGGCCGAGGCCGAGGTCGGGGGAGCTGGCGATGATTTCGGCGGCCATGAGGGAGCGCCAGGAGAAGGCCCAGCCCTGTTTGAGGCCGGCGAGGTAGCCGGGGAGTGCGGCGGGCATGACGATGTGGCGGGCGCCGAGGAGTCCGGTGGCGCCGAGGGTGCGGCCGGCGCGGAGGTGGAGCGGGGGGATCTGGTCGATGCCGGAGACGAGGCCGTTGGCGATGGAGGGGACGGCTCCGAGGAGGATGACGGTGTACATCATGGCGTCGTTGAGGCCGAACCAGAGGACGGCGGGGGGTACCCAGGCGACGGAGGGCAGGGACTGGAGGCCTTGGAGGATGGGGCCGATCGCGGCGCGCACGAACTTCACGCGGGCGACGAGGAGTCCGAGGGGGGTGGCGATGGCGAGGGCGAGGAGGAAGCCGAGGAGGCCGCGGGAGACGCTGGTCCAGATGACTTCGAGGAGGGTCCCCTTGAGCCACATGTCGGCGAGGCTGTCCCATACCGCGGACAGTGCGGGGAGTTTGGTTTCCTCGGTGACCTTCAGGGAGACCAGGACCTGCCACACGAGCAGGACGAGGCCGACGGCCAGGACCGGTGGGAGAGCCTTCTTGACGAGGATTTCGCGGAAGGGTGTGCGGTGGGTGTGGACCGCGTCCAGGGCGTCGAGGCCGGCTTCCAGTCCTGCGAGGTCGTCCGTTTTCGCCTGTGTTTCAGTGCTGGCCATGGCGGCGGATCTCCTCGCGCAGGTGTTCAGTGATCTCGAGGGACAGTTCCGCTACGTTCGCGTCTTCGATGCGGCGTGGCTGGGGGATGTCCACGGTCCATTGCCTGGCGACTTTGCCGGGGCGTGAGGAGAGCAGGACGACGCGTTGGGCGAGGCGGACGGCTTCGCGGACGTTGTGGGTGACGAAGAGGACTGAGAGGTTGGTTTCGGCCCAGATGCGGGCGAGTTCGCCGTGCAGTACGTCGCGGGTGATGGCGTCGAGTGCGGCGAAGGGTTCGTCCATGAGGAGGAGTTGGCTGTCCTGGGCGAGGGCGCGGGCGAGTGCTACGCGTTGGCGCATGCCGCCGGACAGTTCGTGGACGCGTTTGCCGTGGGCGCCGCCGAGGCGGACGAGTTCGAGGAGTCGTTCGGCTTCGGTGCGGCGGTCGTTTTTGGGGATTCCGCGCAGTCGCAGGGCGAGTTCGATGTTCTTGCCTGCGGTGAGCCAGGGGAAGAGTGCGTGTTCCTGGAACATGAGGGCGGGGCGGCCGGGGGTCTGGATCGTGCCGGTGGTGGGTTTGTCGAGGCCGGCGACGAGGTTGAGCAGGGTGGACTTGCCGCAGCCCGAGGCCCCCAGGATGGTGACGAACTCTCCGGGAGCGACATCGAGGCTGATGTCGTCCAGGACGAGCTGTGATCCGGCCGGGCCGGAGAAGGACTTCGAGACGTGCTCGATACGAGTACCGTGCGTCGGCTCCGCTACGGTGCCCTCGGCAGCCTTGGCGAGCGTGGTGGCCATGGTCGTCACCTCCTGGGGTTGCTGGGTTGCTGGGTTGCTGGGTTGCTGGATTGCGGGGTTACTTGGCGCCGAGGCCGGCGTCGGAGACTTCGGGCTTTCCGGCGGCCTTGAGGACCTTGTTCAGGAGCGTGAGGTCGTAGATGCCGGTGAGGTCGGGCTGTTCGATGAGCTTGGCCTTGACGGCCCATTCCGACTGGGTCTTGAGGGTGGCGGCCAGCGGGTCGTCGGTGGTGGCGATGCCGGGCCAGGCCGGGTCGATGATGGCGGCGTCGAGGGGCTTGCCGCTGTCGGCCGCGAGTTTGGCGTTGGCGGAGGCTTTGGCCTGGTCGGGGTTGGCGTTGATCCAGGCGTTGGTTTTGACCGTGCCGGCCAGGACCGCCTCGACGACGTCGGGGTGCTCCTTGAGGAACTTCTGCGACACGATGATGTTCGTGATCACGAACTTCTTGTCGGGCCACAGGGTGGTCTCGTCGAGGAGGACGGCGCCGCCGTCGGAGACGAGTTTGGAGGCGGTGGGCTCGGGCACCCAGGCGCCGTCGATGGAGCCCTGCTTGAAGGCGTCGGGGGTGACCTTGTTGTCGGTGCGGACGACGGAGACGTCGCCCTTGCCGGACTCGGGGTCGACGCTCCAGCCCTTCTCCGAGATCCAGTTGAGGAACGCGACGTCCTGGGTGTTCCCCTTCTGGGGGGTGGCGATCCTCTTGCCCTTGAGGTCGTCCAGGGTCTTGATCTTGGCGGGGTTCACGACGAGCTTCACGCCGCCGGACGCGGAGCCGGAGATGATCCGCAGGTTGGAGCCCTTGGACTTGACGTAGCCGTTGATCGCGGGGGAGGGGCCGATGAAACCGATGTCGAGGGAGCCGCCGTTGAGGGCCTCGATCTCGGACGGACCGGCGTTGAACGCCTGCGTCTTGATCGTGGTGCCGCCCAGTTCCTTCTGGATCAGGCCCTCCTGGAGGCCGACCAGGGCGGTGGCGTGCGTCAGGTTCGGGAAGTACCCGATACGCACCTCGGGAGCGGAGAGCTTCTCACCGACGGCGCCGGCCGGCTGGGGCTCGTCCTTCCCGGCCTGGGAGCCGTAGCCGCAGGAAGCGAGCGCGCCGATCAGCAGCGGCAGGGCGGCAGCGGCCACGAGGCCGCGGCGCCGGGCGGTGCGGACGGAACGCGTCGTGCGGATGGCGGCGGTGGCAGGCACGGGAGGACTTCCTCTCGTGACGTGGTCATCTCATGACGCACGTCTTCGTCTGTGGAGCAGGGGCGGGTACGGCTCGTCGGGGATGCGGGCGCGAAGGCGGAATGCCGGAAGCGGTCCGGTCAGCACGCACATCGCGCCACCCCTCCCCGGCCGCTGCTGAGGGCGCCCTCCATCGCGAAGGCCGAGCAGATGTCGGAACGCATGGGCTAGAAGTCCCAGCCTTCCTCGTCGGCCTGGACGGTGGTCTCGGCGGTGGAGGCGAAGGACTCGCCGGCCATGCCCGCCGCCAGGGTGGTTCCGTCCGCCGGGTCGATCAGCAGGAAGGATCCGGTGCGGCGCGAGTCGGCGTACGCGTCGAGCGCGAGCGGCTCGGCCGTACGGACGACCACGCGGCCGATGTCGTTGGCCACCAGCTGACCGGGGTTCGGGTGCTGGGACAGGTCGTCGAGGGTCAGCCGCGAGGGGATCTCCTTGACGATCGCCTTGACCGTCCGCGTCGTGTGCTTGATCAGCACCCGGGCGCCGACGGCCAGGGGCTGGTCGGCCACGTGGCAGACCGTCGCCTCGACGTCCTGCGTGGTGGCCGGGGCGCTCGCCGACGGCGCGATCAGGTCACCGCGCGAGATGTCGATGTCGTCCTTGAGGCGCACGGTCACCGACTGCGGGGCCCAGGCGATGTCGACGCTCTCGCCGAGCGCGTCGATGCCCTCGATGACCGAGGTGCGGCCGGACGGCAGCACGGTCACCGACTCGCCGACGCGCAGCACGCCCGAGGCGATCTGGCCCGCGTAGCCGCGGTAGTCCGGGTGCTCGGCGGTCTGCGGACGGATCACGTACTGCACCGGGAAACGCGCCGGGCAGGCGGTGAGGTCGTGGCTGACCGGAACGGTCTCCAGGTGCTCGAGCACCGTCGGACCGCCGTACCAGTCCATGTTCGCCGACGGGTCCACCACGTTGTCCCCGGCCAGCGCCGAGATCGGGATCGCGGTGACCTCCGGGACGCCCAGGTCCGTGGCGTAGGCGGTGAACTCCTCGGCGATCGCCGCGAAGACGGACTCCTGGTAGCCGACGAGGTCCATCTTGTTGACGGCCAGCACCACGTGCGGGACGCGCAGCAGCGCGGCGACGGCCGCGTGCCGGCGGGTCTGCTCGATCACGCCGTTGCGGGCGTCGACCAGGACCACGGCCAGGTCGGCGGTGGACGCGCCGGTGACCATGTTCCGGGTGTACTGCACGTGCCCGGGGGTGTCGGCGAGGATGAACCGGCGGCGCGCGGTGGCGAAGTAGCGGTACGCGACGTCGATGGTGATGCCCTGCTCCCGCTCGGCCCGCAGGCCGTCGGTGAGCAGCGCGAGGTCGGGGGCGTCCTGGCCGCGGGCCTGGGAGACCGCCTCGACGTGCTCCATCTGGTCGGTCAGGACCGACTTCGAGTCGTGCAGCAGCCGGCCCACCAGGGTGGACTTGCCGTCGTCGACGGAACCGGCGGTCGCGAAGCGCAGCAGGGTGGTCGCCGCGAGGTCGGCGAACTGCTCGGTGGTGCTGGTCATGTTAGAAGTACCCTTCGCGCTTGCGGTCTTCCATCGCGGCCTCGGACATCTTGTCGTCGGCGCGGGTCGCACCCCGCTCGGTGAGGCGGGAGACGGCGATCTCGGCGATCACGGCGTCCAGCGTGGCGGCGTCGGAGTCGACGGCGCCGGTGCAGGACATGTCACCGACCGTGCGGTAGCGGATGAGACGCGTCTCGGGCGTCTCGCCCTCCTTCGGGCCGCCCCACTCGCCGGCCGTCAGCCACATGCCGTTGCGGAGGAACACCTCGCGCTCGTGCGCGAAGTAGATCTCGGGCAGCTCGATGCCCTCGCGGGCGATGTACTGCCACACGTCCAGCTCGGTCCAGTTGGAGAGCGGGAAGACGCGCACGTGCTCACCCGGCGCGTGGCGGCCGTTGTAGAGCTGCCACAGCTCGGGGCGCTGGCGGCGCGGGTCCCACTGGGAGAACTCGTCGCGGAGGCTGAACACCCGCTCCTTGGCGCGGGCCTTCTCCTCGTCGCGGCGGCCGCCGCCGAAGACCGCGTCGAACTTGAGGCTCTGGATCGCCTCGGTCAGCGGGACGGTCTGCAGCGGGTTGCGGGTGCCGTCCGGGCGCTCGCGCAGCTTGCCGGCGTCGATGTAGTCCTGGACGGACGCCACGTGCAGGCGCAGGCCGTGCTCCTCGACCGTGCGGTCGCGGTATTCCAGCACCTCGGGGAAGTTGTGCCCCGTGTCGACGTGCAGGAGGGTGAAGGGCACCGGCGCCGGCGCGAACGCCTTCAGCGCCAGGTGCAGCATGACGATGGAGTCCTTGCCGCCGGAGAACAGGATCACCGGCTTCTCGAACTCGCCCGCCACCTCGCGGAAGATGTGCACGGCCTCGGATTCGAGGGCGTCGAGGTGCGACAGCGCGTAGGGCGCGTCGGTCTCTTCGTGCAGGTGGGCGACCGTGGTCATGCCAGACCCCTCTCGGTGAGCAGCGCGTGCAGGGCCGAAGCCGACTCCTGGACGGTCTGCGTGTGCGACTCGATACGGAGGTCCGGGGACTCCGGCGCCTCGTACGGGTCGTCGACCCCGGTCAGACCGGAGATCTCGCCCGCCGCCTGCTTGGCGTACAGGCCCTTCACGTCACGCTCGGAGCAGACCTCGACCGGGGTGGCCACGTGGACCTCCAGGTAGTCCGTCTCCGCGGCGGCGTGCCGCTTGCGGACGGCCTGACGGCTGTCCGCGAACGGCGCGATCACCGGTACCAGCGCCTTGACGCCGTTGCTCGCGAGGAGTTCGGCGACGAAACCGATCCGCTGCACGTTGGTGTGCCGGTCCTCGCGGCTGAAGCCGAGGCCGGCGGAGAGGAACTCGCGGATCTCGTCCCCGTCGAGCACCTCCACGCGGTGGCCCTCGGCGCGCAGCCGCTCGGCCAGCGCGTAGGCGATGGTGGTCTTGCCGGCGCTGGGCAGCCCGGTCAGCCACACGGTGGCGCCCTGGTCGCTCACGCTCATCTGCTGTGTCTCCGTAAGTTCTTCGCTGGTGGTCGTCATCAGCCGTGCAGTCCGCACTCGGTCTTGCCCCGCCCGGCCCACCGGCCGGCCCGCGCGTCTTCGCCCTCCGCCACCCGGCGGGTGCACGGGGCGCAGCCGACGGAGGCGTAACCGTCCATCAGCAGCGGGTTGGTGAGCACCCCGTGCTCGGCCACGTACGCGTCCACGTCGTCCTGGGTCCAGCGGGCGATCGGGGAGACCTTGACCTTCTGCCGCTTCTCGTCCCAGCCGACCACCGGGGTGTTCGCCCGGGTCGGGGACTCGTCGCGGCGCAGGCCCGTCGCCCAGGCGTCGTACGCGGTCAGGCCCTCTTCGAGGGGCTTGACCTTGCGCAGGGCGCAGCACAGGTCAGGGTCGCGGTCGTGCAGCTTCGGGCCGTACTGCGCGTCCTGCTCGGCGACCGTCTGGCGCGGGGTGAGGGTGATGACGTTGACGTCCATCACCGCCTCCACCGCGTCGCGGGTGCCGATGGTCTCCTCGAAGTGGTAGCCCGTGTCGAGGAAGACCACGTCCACGCCGGGGAAGGCGCGGGAGGCCAGGTGGGCGACGACCGCGTCCTCCATGGAGGAGGTCACGGCGAACTTCTTCCCGAAGGTCTCGGCCGCCCAGGTGAGGATCTCCAGCGCGGAGGCGTCCTCCAGGTCCCGGCCCGCCCGCTCGGCCACGTCCCGCAGGGCGGCCGTGCCGGCGGACGCGGTTTTGAGACCGGCGTCCTGAGTCGTGGTCATATCTCGTCCCCTCCAGCGGCATCGGACCGGACACCCCGGGACAGCAGCCCGAGGTACTTCAGCTGGAAGGCCCTGTTGCAGGCCCTGCATTCCCACGCGCCGTGGCCCGTCTCGTGGGGGAACAGGTCCTCGTCGCCGCAGTAGGGGCAGTAGAACGGTGCGGCGCGCTCGCTCACGACAGGCTCTTCTCGTCCGCGCGGGCGACCCACGCCGCGAAGCGCTCGCCGTCCTCGCGCTGCTCCTCGTAGCTCTTGACGACCCGCTCGACGTAGTCGGGCAGACCGGCCGAGGTGACCTTGAGGCCGCGGACCTTGCGGCCGAAGCCGGCCTCCAGGCCGAGTGCGCCGCCCAGGTGGACCTGGTAGCCCTCCACCTGGTTGCCGTCGTCGTCCAGGACCAGCTGGCCCTTGAGACCGATGTCCGCCACCTGGATACGGGCGCAGGCGTTCGGGCAGCCGTTGATGTTGATGGTCAGCGGTTCGGCGAACTCCGGCAGGCGGCGCTCCAGCTCGTCGATCAGCGAGGCGCCGCGCGCCTTGGTCTCGACGATGGCCAGCTTGCAGAACTCGATGCCGGTGCAGGCCATCGTGCCGCGGCGGAAAGGGGACGGCTTGACCCGCAGGTCGAGCGATTCCAGGGCCGCGACCACCGAGTCGACCCGGTCGGCCTCGATGTCGAGGACGATCATCTTCTGCTCGGCGGTGGTGCGCAGCCGTCCGGAGCCGTGCTGCTCGGCGATGTCAGCGATCTTGGTCAGGGTGGCGCCGTCGACGCGGCCCACGCGGGGCGCGAAGCCGACGTAGAACCGGCCGTCCTGTTGCCGGTGGACGCCGACGTGGTCGCGCCACTGGCCGGAGGGCTGCTCGGGCGCGGGGCCGTCGGTCAGCTTCCGCTTCAGGTACTCGTCCTCCAGGACCTGGCGGAACTTGGCAGCGCCCCAGTCGGCGACGAGGAACTTCAGGCGGGCGCGGGTGCGCAGTCGGCGGTAGCCGTAGTCGCGGAAGATCGAGATGACGCCCTCGTACACGTCCGGGACCTCGTCGAGCGAGACCCAGGTGCCCAGGCGGACGCCCAGCTTGGGGTTGGTGGAGAGGCCGCCGCCGACCCAGACGTCGAAGCCGGGGCCGTGCTCGGGGTGGTTCACGCCGACGAAGGCGATGTCGTTGATCTCGTGCGCCACGTCGAGCAGCGGCGAGCCGGAGATCGCGGACTTGAACTTGCGGGGCAGGTTCGAGAAGTCCTTGTTGCCCACGATGCGGCGGTAGATCTCGTCGATCGCGGGGGTGCCGTCGATGATCTCGTCCAGCGCGATGCCGGCGACGGGCGAGCCGAGGATGACGCGGGGCGTGTCACCGCAGGCCTCGGTGGTGGACAGCCCGACGGCCTCCAGGCGGCGCCAGATCTCCGGGACGTCCTCGATCCGGATCCAGTGGTACTGCACGTTCTGCCGGTCGGTGAGGTCCGCCGTGCCGCGGGCGAACTCCTCGGAGATCTCGCCGATCACGCGCAGCTGCTCGGTGGTCAGCCGGCCGCCGTCGATGCGGACGCGCAGCATGAAGTACTTGTCGTCCAGCTCCTCCGGCTCCAGGATCGCGGTCTTGCCGCCGTCGATCCCGGGCTTGCGCTGGGTGTACAGCCCCCACCAGCGCATGCGCCCGCGCAGGTCGTTGGGGTCGATCGAGTCGAAACCGGCCTTGGAGTAGATCGTCTCAATGCGCGTCCGCACGTTGAGACCGTCGTCGTCCTTCTTGAACTGCTCGTTGCCGTTGAGGGGCGTGTGGTGTCCGACGGCCCACTGACCCTCGCCGCGGTGGCGGCCTGTCTTGCGGCGCGCGGCGGCGGCTGCGGGCGTTTCGGGAGTGGCGGCCATGGCGGGTACGTCCTTCTTCGGCGGCTCAGGGCAGGAGCGGGGCACAGGGGGGAGCGGCGGTGCGCCCCCGTCACGTCGGCGTCGCTGAGCGGGTGTGGCTGATGGCCGCCTTTGCCGGGGTGACCGGCGGGCAGGGGCGGTGTTCAGCCGTCAGGGGGCAGGGGTGATCGTCACTTCCGCGGCGACGATGCCGGGATTGTGGCGGTGTGCGGCGGTGCTGGTTCCGTCAGCAGGCCGGACAGATGGCGCTGGACATGCGGCCGAGGTCGACGTGCCGCCGACTCACCAAGGCAATTCCAGCTCCATTCATGGCGGAAGCGTGTCATGTGCCGATTGGAGGAGTCCACTACTGTCCAAAATGCGGACGATGTCGTCTCGCATCGCGATACGGCGTGATCGCCGTCACGGAGCCGGACCCGACGGAGACGGCCTAGGCGCCTGGCCAGGGGCCCGGGGTCGGGGTGTCCTCCTTGGGCTCCGTCTCCGTCTTGAAGAGCTTGAACCCGCGCCGCTGGTAGTTGTCCATCGCCGTCGGCCCGTCCTGACTGCACGTGTGCAGCCAGACGCGCCGCGTCGGCTCGAGATCCGGCCACCGGGACCCGAGGTCCCACGCCCGGGCCACGCCCACCGACAGCAGGTGCCCCCCGATCCGCCGCCCCCGGAAGTCCGGCAGCAGACCGAAGTAGACGATCTCCACCACTCCGTCGTCCTGGGGGTCGAACTCCACGTACCCCGCCGGGGTGCCCCGGTCGTACGCCACCCACGTCTCCACACCCGGCCGCCCCAGCTGCTCCACCCACTGCTCGCGGGTCAGCGCCAGCCGGTCCGTCCAGTGGATGTCCCCGCCGACCGAGGCGTACAGGAACCGGCTGAACTCGGGCGAGGGCACCTCCGCCCGCGCGATCGTGATCTCCCCGCCCGGTGCGGCGGCCGGGACCAGATCGTCCGGCGAGGTCATTTCCAGGGACCAGGTGGTGAGTGTGATGGTGCTCATGCAGGTCAGGGAATCATGCCCCGCCCCCGGAAGCCCAGGCGGGCCCTGATCACCGCGGGCGCGGTGGAGTGCGGCAGGAGCCCCGCCGGGTCCTGCGGGCGGATCAGCTCCACCTCCACGTCCTCCGCGAAGCGGTACGGCCGGTGGGTCAGCACGCCCGCGAGGTTGCGGCGCACCCGGGACATCTCCGCGCGGACCGTCACCGTGCGCGTCGGATCCCCGAACAGCTCCTCGGACAGCTCCGCCGCCGAGCGCCCGCGCGGGCTCTCCGCCAGCAGGAACAGCAGCTCCGCGTGGCGCGGGCTCAGCTCCTGCGACCAGCTCCCGGCCGCCCCGTACACCGTCGCCGACCCGGCCCCGGCCCGGCTGACGTCGAGCACGACCCGGGTCGCCCCCGCGCCCTTACGGTCCTGCGCGATCCGCAGCAGCCAGCCGCCGGGCAGCGGCTCCACCACGCAGTCGCCGAGCTGCGGCACCCACACCCGCCCCGGGCCGAAGGACTTCGGCAGCGGCACGCGGTCCACCGGGGCCAGGCCGGTCACGGCCGCCGTCCAGCCGTTCGGGTCCACGGCCAGCGCCCGCCCGGGCAGCCGGGCCAGCAGCGGGGCCGCCACCGCCCGCAGCCGCTCCAGTGACTCCAGGTGCCGCACGCGCAGCTCCCGCTCGGCGAGCCGGGCCACCGAGCTCACCCACGCCAGGGTCGCCGGGTGCATCGTGGCCAGCGGGCCGCTCACGTCGACCACGCCCAGCAGCCGCCCGTCGCGCGGATCGCGCACGGGCGCCCCCGCGCAGGTCCAGTCGTGGTGGCTGGAGACGAAGTGCTCCGCCGAGAACACCTGGACCGGCCGCCGGGTCACCAGGGCGGTCCCCACCCCGTTGGTGCCGACCACGGCCTCGTCCCAGTCGGCCCCGACCGCGAAGCCGAGCCGGTCCGCCTTGCGCAGGATGGAGGAGTGGCCCTCCCGCCACAGCAGCCGGCCCTCCGCGTCGGCCACGACCATGATGTGCAGGACCTCGTCCAGGGCCGGGAGCAGCCCCTCCCGCAGCACCGGCAGGATCTCCCGCAACGGCGAGACGTGCCGCCGCTCCTCGGTCTCGGCGGCCGACAGCACCCGCGAGCGCGCGTCCCGGTCCGGGTGCACCCCGCCCGCCATCATCCGGCGCCAGGACTCGGCGATCTCCGGGCGCGGCGCGGCGGGCGGGCGGTCCCCGGCCAGCGCCGCCGCCCGTACGCCCTTGAGCAGACGCGCGGCCTCCCGTGCGTCCATGGCCGAGATGCGGGCCACATCGACCGTGCTGCCTGTGGTGTCGGCCACCGGAACCTCCCCGTGCGAACAGGACGACTCAAAGGTTGCAACGGTATGCAACTCTCGCCAAGTCCCGGTCGCCCGACCGAAACTGTCCGGACGCCGCCGAGCGGCGTGACAGCTCCTCCTCGGGGCTTCTCGGATCAGGGGTGGTGCCGAGTCGGCGCGGCGCCACTCCTGATCCCGTACGACGGGCCCGGATCCCGGCTCGGAGCGGTTTGGGGACTACTCCCCGCCCGTGATCCGCGCCCGTTCCACGATCGCGCCCAGGTCCAGGCTGTGCGGCAGCGTGCCGAAGGCCGCCCCCCAGTCACCGCCCAGCCGCGAGGCGCAGAACGCGTCCGCCACCTCGGGCGGCGCCCACCGCACCAGCAGCGAGCCCTGGAGCACCAGGGCCATGCGCTCGACCACCCGGCGGGCCCGGGCCTCGATGCCCTCCAGGTCGGCGAGCTCCGTCAGCAGGTCCTTGATGGCCGAATCCAGCCGGTGGTCCGCGCCCCGGGCCAGGCCGACCTCCTGGAGGAACGCGTTCAGGGCCTGGGGCTCCCGCTGGAGGGCGCGCAGTACGTCCAGTGCCTGGACGTTGCCCGAACCCTCCCAGATGGAGTTCAGCGGCGATTCGCGCAGCAGTCTCGGCAGGCCGGACTCCTCGACGTAGCCGTTGCCGCCCAGACACTCCAGCGACTCCGCCACCATCGGCGTACAGCGCTTGGTCACCCAGTACTTGGCGGCGGGCACGGCCAGCCGCAGGAAGGCCTTGTCCTGGTCCGTCCCGCTGTCGTAGGCGGCCGCCAGCCGCAGGGTCAGGGTGGTGGCCGCCTCGGACTCCAGGGCGAGGTCGGCGAGGACGTTGCGCATCAGCGGCTGGTCGATGAGCGGTGCTCCGAAAGCAGAGCGGTGCTCCGCATGGTGAGCGGCCTGCGTCAGCGCCTGCCGCATCAGCGAGGCCGAACCGATGACGCAGTCCAGCCGGGTCGCCGCGACCATCTCGATGATGGTCCGCACCCCGCGCCCCTCCTCGCCCACCCGCCGCGCCCAGGTCCCGTCGAACTCCACCTCGCCCGACGCGTTCGACCGGTTGCCCAGCTTGTCCTTCAGCCGCTGGATCGCGAAGACGTTGCGCGTGCCGTCCGGCAGCACCCGCGGCACCAGGAAGCAGCTGAGCCCGCCCGGAGCCTGCGCCAGCACCAGGAACCCGTCGGACATCGGCGCCGAGCAGAACCACTTGTGCCCGGTCAGCACGTACTCGCCCGGGGCGTCCAGCGCCGCCGCGGCCGTCGTGTTCGCCCGTACGTCGCTGCCGCCCTGCTTCTCCGTCATCCCCATGCCGAAGAGCACACCGCCCTTCCGCGCGGCCGGCGCCAGCCCCTCCTCGTACACGTGCGAGGTCAGCCGCGGCTCCCATTCGGCCGCCAGCTCCGGATCGGCACGCAGGGCCGGCACGGCGGCGTGCGTCATCGAGACCGGGCAGCCGTGCCCGGCCTCGGCCTGCGACCACACGAAGAACCCGGCGGCACGCCGCAGGTGCCCGGCCGGCCGCCCCCAGGCATCGGTGAGCCCGGCGGACACGGCCTTCCCGAGCAGCCGGTGCCAGGCGGGGTGGAACTCCACCTCGTCGACGCGGTTCCCGTACCGGTCGTGCGTCCGGAGCCTGGGCGGGTTCTCGTTCGCGAGCCGGCCCCACTCCTGGGCCTGCTCGGAACCGGCGGCGCGCCCGAGCAGCGTGAGCTCCTCCCGCACCTCGCCGAGGAGTTCGGGGCCCGCGGAGGCGAGATGGCGCTCCACGCCCTCGGTGAGGGCCCGGTCGCCCCCGTAGACGTCGTGGCCCACGAGCGGCGGGGCCTGATTGGTGACTGTGTGGGTGGTGGCTGCCATGCGGATACCGTAAGGACGTGCAGCCAGCAAAAGAAACACCAGAGCGGATCCTGGTACGCCACGGACGGCTCCACCGGGCCCGCGCCCTCTACCGCAACGTCTCGAAGCGGAAGATGGGCTGGCTGCTCCTGAAGGACACCGTCAACTCGTGCATCGAGTACCGGATCCTCGGCCTCGCCGCCGAGGCGGCCTTCTTCACCCTGCTCTCGCTGCCCCCGCTCTTCCTGGGCCTGCTGGGCCTCCTCGGCTACGTGGACGGCTGGACCGGCACGACCACGGTGGCCAGCATCGAGGAGAACATCCTCGGGGCGGTCGGCACGATCCTGTCCGACCGGGGCGTCAACGACATCGCCAAGCCGATGCTGGACGACGTGACCGGCCGGGGCCGCCCGGACCTCATCTCGCTCGGCTTCGCCTTCGCCCTGTGGTCGGGCTCGCGCGCGGTGAACGTCTTCATCGACACCATCACCGTGATGTACGGGCTCGACGGGCACCGCGGCATCGTCAAGACCCGGCTGCTGGCCTTCCTGCTCTACATCATCGCGCTGGTCATCGGCGCGGTCGTGCTGCCGCTGATGGTGGTCGGACCCGACGCGGTGGTCCGGCTGGTGCCCTGGGGCACCAGCGTGATCGCCGTCCTGTACTGGCCGACCGTCACCCTGCTGTCGATCGTCTTCCTGACCACGCTCTACCACGTGTCCGTGCCCGTGCGATCGCCGTGGATCGAGGACGTGCCGGGCGCCCTGGTCGCCCTCGCGATGTGGGTGCTGGGCTCCTTCCTGCTGCGGATCTACCTCACCAACACCGTGGAGGGGCCGACGATCTACGGCTCGCTGGCCGCACCGGTGGCCGTGCTGCTGTGGATCGGCATCTCGGCCTTCGCGGTCCTCGTCGGCGCCGCCGTCAACGCGGCGATCGACCGGGTCTGGCCCTCGGTGGCCACCGCGGCGGCCCGCGAGGCGAACGAGCGGGCCCGAGAAGCGGAAGCCGCCCAGCTGATCGCCCGGGCCGCGGCCTGGCGCGCGATGGCGGAGGGCGAGTCGGAGGACGACGAGGACGACGGCATGCCCTCCGAGTTCCCCGAACGCTGGTCGAAGTTCCTGCCCCCGGAGGACTACGGCTCCCGGCTGCGCAAGCACTGAGACGGGCCCGGCGCCGCCCCGTCGGACACCCCCTAGCCTGGAAGGGTGTACGAGGAGACGCCGTCGGCGGTCGTGGCCGGAGCCGTGCTGTGGCGGGCCGGCGGGCCCGGGCGGGTCGTGCTGCCCGACGGGTGCATGGACCTGCTGTGGGTCGGGGGGCGGCTGCTGGTGGCCGGGACCGACACCGGACCGCATCCGGCCGGGGAGGTCCCGGGCGGGGCCTTCGCCGGGATCCGGTTCGCGCCCGGTACCGCGCCCGCGCTGCTCGGCGTACCGGCACACGAGCTTCGGGACCGCCGCGTCGGGCTGGCCGACCTGTGGCCCGCCCGGGAGGTGCGCCGCCTCGCCGGGCAGGTGGCCTCGTACGAGGACCCGCGTGCCGGGCTGGAGGCCCTGGCCGCGCGCCGCGCGGCCGAGGCCGGGCCGCCGGACCCGCTGCTCGCCGAGGTCGTGGCCCGGCTCCGGGCCGGCCAGGCCGTCGCCCCGATCGCCGCGGCCGTCGGCCTCGGGGAACGGCAGCTGCACCGGCGCTCCCTCGACGCCTTCGGGTACGGCCCCCGGACGCTGGGCCGGGTGCTCCGGCTGCGCCGCGCCCTCGCGCTGGCCCGGGCGGGCACGCCCTGCGCCGAGGTCGCCTGCGTCGCCGGGTACGCCGACCAGGCCCATCTGTCCCGCGAGGTGAGGGCCCTGGCCGGGACCACGCTGAGCGCCTACGTGGCGGGCGCAGCCGACGGGGCGAACAGCGAGACCCCGCAGCCGTCCGGGTCGAGGACCACGGCGTAGCGCTGGCCCCAGAAGGCGTCCCAGGGCTTCAGGTGCCCCGGATGCCCGGCGGCGGTCAGTTCGGCGTACAGGGCGTCCACCTCGGCGGGGGAGTCGCACAGGAAGGCCAGGTCCCGGCGGCCGTCACCGGTGGGCCGGGTCCAGGACGGGTCGAAGGAGCGGACGGTCTCCTCCGTGTCCCAGCCGATCCGCAGGCCGCCCGGCAGAACGGCTTCCACGTGCGGCTGGTCATCGGCGCCGGCCGGCACGTCCAGCCCCAGCCGGCGGTAGAAGGCGAGCGAGGCGGCCATGTCGGAGACGACCAGGCCGATCATGTCGAGTCGGGGAGTCATGACGGCAGGCTAGGCCGGGCCGGGGGCCGCCGTCTTGAACGAAACGGACACGGGCGCGGACACGGGCGCGGACACGGTCAAGGGGGTTGACGGCATGTCAGGTCCGGGCGCACGTTATATCGGGAAGCCGATATAACTCGCGGGAGGCCCCGTGCCGTCACATCCTCCTCCACCCCCGCCCCTCTCCCGTCCGCACGCGCGACCGGACCGCGCGCCGGAGTCGCGCCAGGCGCAGCGCAAGTCCCAGACCCGCTCGCGCCTCATCGACGCCGCGGCCGAACTCTTCGCCCGCAAGGGCTTCCACGCCGTCTCGGCGGAGGCCGTCGCCGACGCGGCCGACCGGACGACCGGCGCCCTCTACAGCCACTTCGGAGGCAAGGAGGGCCTGTTGCTCGCCCTGCTCGAGGTCTGGACGGAACGGACCGCCGAGGAACTCGCCGCCGAGATCGCGGACAGCGCGGACCCGGCGGACCCCGCCACGCACTTCTCCGCCATGTGGGCCGGTCTCACCCGACCGCACCCCGACCGGGGCGACTCCTGGCTGCTCCTGGAGGCGGAGCTGTGGCTGCACGCGGCCCGGGGTCCGCTCCTCGGAGGCCTGCTGGCCCGGCGCTACGCCGAGGTCCGCGCCCAGCTCGGCGAAGGCCTCGCCGACTGGGCCGAGGCCACCGGCACCCCGCTCACCCGCCCGCCGGAGGAGACCGGCGCCCTGGTACTGGGCGTCCTGCTCGGCCTGGCCATGCAGCACCGCCTCGACCCCCGGGGCATCCCCGGCACCCTCGTGGTCGAAGCACTGGGCGCTCTCCTGACCCCACACACCGACGCCACCCCCACCCCCGACCCCACCCCCCGAAGGGAGCCGGACCGTGATCCCCACCGGTGAAGTGGACCTGCTGGAAGACACCTGGGCCCGCGGGGTCCCGCACGAGCAGTTCACCAGGCTGCGCCGGGAGGACCCGGTGCACTGGCACGAGGTGCCCGGCGCCCACGAGGGCTTCTACGCCGTCACCCGGCACGCCGACGTCAAGGAGATCAGCCGCGACCCCGGGCTGTGGTCCACCGAGCTCGGCTCCTTCATGGTCCGCGACCAGAGCCCCGAATCCCTGGCGGCCCTGCGGCTGGTGCTGCTCGGCATGGACGCCCCGCGCCACTCCCGCTACCGCGCCCTGGTCGGTGCGGGCTTTACCCCCCGGGTCGTACGCCGCCTGGCGGCGCGGATCGAGGAGCGGGCGGCGGCCCTGGTGGAGCGCGCGGTCACCCCCGGCCGGGACACGGACTTCGTCTCGGAGGTGGCCGCCTGGCTGCCCATCCAGACGATCTGCGAGATGGTCGGCGTACCCCCGGGCGACGAGCGGCTGATCTTCGACTGGAGCAACCGGATGGCCGGCGGCCAGGATCCGGAGCTCTCGGCGGGCAAGCACGACAGCGACCTCGCGGCCGCCGAGATCTACTCCTACTGCGACGCGCTGGCCGCCGAGCGGCGGGCGCACCCCCGCGAGGACATCCTCTCGAGGCTGGTCCACGCGGAGGTCGACGGGGACCGGCTCACCCCCGACGAGATCAACATGTTCTTCGTGCTGCTGTGCGTCGCGGGCAACGAGACCACCCGCAACCTGCTGTCCCACACCGTGCTGGCGCTGGCCGAGCACCCGGCGGCCCGCGCCGCACTGGCCGCGTCCCCGCAGGACGGGGCGCTGTGGACCTCGGCCACGGAGGAGTTCCTGCGCTGGGGCGGCTCGATCCACAACTTCCGGCGCACCGCGACGCGGGACACCGTCCTGCGGGGCCGGCCGATCGCGGCGGGGCAGAAGGTGGTCACGTACTACACCTCCGCCAACCGGGACGAGGAGGTCTTCACCGACCCCTTCGCCTTCGACGTCCGCCGCACCCCGAACGGCCACCTCGCCTTCGGCGGCGGGGGCCCGCACTTCTGCCTGGGCGCGGGGCTGGCACGCACCCAGATCAAGGCCCTGATCCGCGAACTCCTCGTCCACCACCCGAACTTCGCCCTCGCGGGCGAGGTGCGCCGGCTCCGCTCGGACTTCATCAACGGCATCAAGCACCTGCCGGTCCGGTTCGGCTAGCGCCCGCCGCGGCATCCGGGCCGCGAAAAAGAATTGGCGCCCCCGGGAGCGGGCTTGTTACGGTGAATCCGTTCCCGCCGACCAGAGCGGAACACCAGCACGCGCATGACCCGGAGGTGAGTTCATTGATGACTGTCGTCAGGCAGGGCGCCGTCGCCCGCACTCAGAAGGCCATCAATGTCACTTCCGTGGTCTCCGGCTGACCTCACACCTCTTCGCGCGCCGCCACCGAGCGGCAGCGCGCTGCCGGGGCCACCCTGTGAAGGGTTCCCCTTGTCTCTCGCATCGCATTCCTCTTCCTCCTTCTCTTCTTCCTCCTCGTCGTCCCGGGACACCGCCCTGGCCCACTTCGGCTGGGACGCCGCGTGGTCGGTCGAGTTCATCCCGTACGCCGAGCAGGGCCTCTTGCCCGGCCGGGTCGTGCGCGTCGACCGCGGTCAGTGCGACGTCATGACCGAGCACGGCATCGTCCGTGCCGACACCGCCTTCGTCACCCCGCACGACCCGCTGAGGGTCATCTGCACCGGCGACTGGGCCGCGGTCGAGCCGACGGGCAGCCCGCGCTACGTGAAGGCGTACCTGCCGCGCCGCACCGCCTTCGTGCGGTCCACCTCCTCCCAGCGGTCCGAGGGGCAGATCCTCGCCGCCAACGTCGACCACGCGATCATCGCGGTCTCCCTCGCCGTGGAACTGGACCTGGGGCGCATCGAGCGCTTCCTGGCCCTGGCGTGGGAATCCGGGGCGCAGCCGCTGGTGGTCCTCACCAAAGCCGACCTGGTCCCGGACCCGGCCGTGCTCGCACACCTGGTCCAGGACGTGGAGACCACCGCGCCCGGGGTCCAGGTACTGACGGTCTCCTCCCTCACCGGGGAGGGCACGGACGTCCTGACCGCCCTCGTCGGCGGCGGAACGAGCGTGCTGCTCGGCATCTCGGGCGCCGGCAAGTCCACCCTGGCCAACACGCTGCTCGGGGCTGACGTCATGGAGGTCCAGGAGGCCCGCGAGGTCGACGGCAAGGGCCGCCACACCACCACGACGCGCAACCTGCTCGCCCTGCCGGGCGGCGGAGTCCTGATCGACACGCCAGGACTGCGCGGCGTCGGGCTCTGGGACGCCGGGACCGGCGTCGGCCAGGTGTTCTCGGAGATCGAGGAGTACGCGGAGACCTGCCGCTTCCACGACTGCGCCCACGAGGCGGAGCCGGGGTGCGCGGTGCGGGCCGCCGTGGCCTCCGGAGAGCTGCCGGAACGCCGCCTGGAGAGCTACCGCAAGCTGCTGCGGGAGAACCAGCGGATCGTGGCCAAGACGGACGCCAGGCTCCGCTCGGAGATCCGCCGGGACTGGCGCCTCAAGTCGGCGGAGGGCCGCGCCAACTACGCAGCCAAACGCACAGGCCGAGCCTGACCCCCCACCCCCGGCCCCGGCCCTGCCGATTCCAGCCCCGGACGGAGTCTGGGGGAGGGTCTGGGGCGAAGCCCGGGGAACGGTGGAAGGGGGGACGGGGCGCGGCTCCGGGCAGCGGCCCGGGTCCGGGACCGGGACCCGGGATCCCGGACCCGGATCCGGGTCCGGGCCCGGCCCCGCCAGCCCGCCCCCCCCGGGAGGGGCCGGTTCAGGACGACGCCACCACGCCCACCCACGCCCCCGTCACCATCAGGCACGCCAGCAGTTCCACCAGCACGCTCGTCCCCACCGCCCGCATCACCGTCCGCGCCGACGCCCACGCCTCGCCGTGCGTCCCCAGGCGCCGCCGCTCGCACAGGTAGATGCCGCCCACGAAGCCCGGGACCGCCCCCAGCACCGGGATCAGCACGAAGCCCAGTACCGCTCCGGTGCCCGCGTACACCGCCATCCGGGGGGTCGCCGTCACCCCGTGCAGCCGCCGCGGCGGGAGCAGCCACTTCACCACCTGGACCACCAGCAGCAGGGCCGTGGCCGCGACCAGCAGGGTCCACGCCTCCGCCGACCGCACGCGCAGCGCCCACCACAGCAGCCCGGCCCACACCAGCCAGGTCCCCGGCACGCCCGGCACCAGTACCCCGAGCGCCCCGAGGACCAGCACCAGCCCCACCAGGAGCAGCTGCGGCAGATCCATCTGCTCAGCGTGACCGACCAGGGCCTATCGGGCCACCCAGCCCCGTTCGTAGGCGTGCCAGCCCAGCTGGAGCCGCGTCGTGACCCCCGCCAGCTCCATCAGGCCCTTGACCCGCCTCTGCACCGTCCGCAGGCCCAGTTCCAGGTGCTTGGCCACGCTCGCGTCCGTCATCCCCGCCAACAGCAGGGTCAGGATCTCCAGGTCCGTGGCGTCCGGCCCGCCGTCCGACTCCTCGGGCCCGCCCGACACGCCCAGCCGCAGCGGCAGCGACTCCCGCCACACCGCCTCGAACAGCCCCGTCAGGGATTCCAGCAGCCCCGACGCGTGCACCACCAGCGCCGCCGGCTCCGCGCCGCGCGCCGTCAGCGGGACCATCGCCAGCGTCCGGTCCGCGATCACCAGCTTCGTCGGAACCTCGCCCGTCACCCTGACCCGTTCCCCCCGGGCCAGCGCCGTCGACACCTCCCGGATCCCGCTCGGCTGGCTCAGCACCTCCCGCTCGATCACCACCCGGTAGTCGACCCCGCGTACGGAGGCTCGTTCCTCCGCCTCGTTCTCCGTACCCGTCACCACCTGCGGCCGGCCGCTGACCAGCGCGTACACCTCCCGCTCGGCGCCCAGCTGGAGCTGGTGGAAGCGGTGCGCCACCGCACTCGCGCCCTGCACCACCTCCACGAGGTCGTGCACCGCCGGCTCGGCCGCCTCCGCCCGGTACTCCTCCGCCAGCAGCGCCGCCGTCAGCTCCGCCTGCTCCAGCTCGTGCCGCTGCTGCGTGAGCAGCGCCCCCAGGGCCACCCCCGGCGGCGCCGCCACCCAGCGCCCCGGCCGCGCCGAGGACTGCGCGGCCAGGCCGTGCCGCTCCAGGTGCCGCAGCGCCCGCTCGGTCTGCGGCACCGGCAGCGTCAGCCGGTGCGCGAGGTCGGGCACCTCCGCCGCCCCCAGCGCGACCAGCACGCGGTACGCCGACTCCTGGCCCTCGTCGAGACCTATCGCACCCAGCAACCCGAACACCCACCTCTCAGCCCCGCACCTGGCGGGAAGCGGCCACGGCGCAAACCCGCCGCCGACATCATCGCCGCACCCCCCGCCACTCTGCCAAGGTGACGCCACCGCAGCACCAACATCCGCTGGCCAGAAGCCTTTTACGCGGCAGCTTTGCCGCGCAATGCAGCAGTTGGCCGGAATTCACCTGGGGAGAGCGATGCGCCCGATATCGCGAACGGCGCTCGGGGCGGCCACAGCAGCCGTCCTGGCCGTCACCGCCGTCGGCCCGTCGGCGGCACAGCCGAGCGACGGAGCGCCTGGAAAGAGACCACTCGTGGGCAGCGAGGCGGCCGGAAAGCAGCCCACCGCCCCCGTCACGGTCACCCTCGTCACCGGCGACCGGATCGTGGTCTCCACCGACGCCGCCGGCCGCACCGCCGCCACCGCCATGCCGCGCCCGGACGGCTCGCAGCCGGTGGTGCAGACCCGCCAGTCCGGCAAGGACCTCTACGTCTACCCGGAGAGCGCGGCCAAGGCCCTCGCCGCCGGCAAGGCCGACCACGAGCTCTTCAACGTCACCGGCCTCATCCGGCAGGGCTACGACGACGCGCACGCCAAGAAGCTCCCGCTCATCGCGGTCTACGACGGCTCCGTGAACGTGGCGCGCAGCGCCCCGCCCGCTCCCCGCGGAGCCGAGCGCTCCCTGGTCCTCGACTCCATCGGCGGCGTCGCCCTCTCCGCCGACAAGGAGCAGGCCGCCGCCTTCTGGGCCGACGTCACCGGTACGGACGCCCGCGCGCGCTCCGTCTCGGGCGGACTGAAGAAGCTGTGGCTGGACGGCAAGGTCCAGGCGAACCTCGAGCGCTCCACCCGGCAGGTCGGCGCGCCCGCCGCCTGGGCCGCCGGATACGACGGCAAGGGCACCAAGGTCGCCGTCCTCGACACCGGCACCGACCTCGAACACCCCGACCTCAAGGGCCGCGTCGCCGACTCGAAGAACTTCACCGACTCGGACACCGACGGTGACCGGCAGGGCCACGGCACCCACACCATCTCCACCGTCGGCGGCTCCGGAGCCGAGAGCGGCGGAGCCAAGAAGGGTGTGGCCCCCGGCGCCGAACTGCTCAGCGGCAAGGTCCTCAACGACGCGGGCTACGGTCTCGACTCGTGGATCATCGCCGGTATGGAGTGGGCCGTCGCGAGCAAGGCCGACGTGGTCTCCATGAGCCTCGGCGACCCCAGCCAGACCGCCTGCGACGACCCGCTCGCCGCGGCCGCCGAACGGCTCTCCCAGCAGGGCCCGCTCTTCGTCATCGCCGCCGGCAACTCGGGCCCCGGCAACAACACGGTCTCCTCGCCCGGCTGCGCGGCGAGCGTGCTGACCGTGGGCGCCGTCGACCGCGACGACACCACGGCCGCCTTCTCCAGCCGCGGCCCGGCCGGACTCCAGCACACCCTCAAGCCCGAGATCGCCGCCCCCGGCGTCGGTATCTCGGCCGCCGCCGCCGGCGGCCGCGGGGTGTACGCGTACCAGGGCATGTCCGGCACCTCGATGGCCACCCCGCACGTCGCGGGCGCCGCCGCCATCGTCAAGCAGCGCCACCCCGACTGGACCTCGCAGCAGGTCAAGGCGGCCCTCGTCGGCTCCGCGAACACCGCCGTGCCCGGGGACGTACGGGAGACCGGCGGCGGCCGGCTCGACGTGCGGGCGGCCCTCGACACCACCGTCACCGGAGCCCCGGCCGTCCAGGGCGGCACGTACAACTGGCCGCAGGACCACAGCGACCGCACCACCGTGCAGGTCCCGTACACCAACCTCGGCAAGAGCCCCGTCACCCTGAACCTCGCCGTCGAGAAGATCACCGGCAACGACGGCTCCGCCGTCCGCAGCCAGGTCGCCCGCCTCGGCCAGCGCACCGTGACCCTCCCGCCGGGAGCCACCGTCAAGGTGCCGCTGGCCCTCGACCCCGCCGCGAAGCTGGAGCGCTCCCAGTACGGGGACGTCACCGGCCGGATCATCGCCACGGCGGGCGGCGTGCGCGTCTCGACGCCCTTCTCCCTGTACGTCGAGCCGCAGACGGTCACCCTGCGCGTCAAGCTCGTCGACCGGGCGGGCAAGCCGGCCGCCGGACCGTCCTCCCTGGACGTGATCGGCACCGACGACGCCACCGGCGAACGCCGCTTCAACGACGGCTCCGCCGACCAGGTCTACCGGGTCCGGCCGGGCGCCTACTTCCTCTCCGCCTTCGTCGCCACCCCCGACGCGGGTGAGGGCGACGACCGGCTGGTCGACTCCCTCACCTACCTCGGACGCCCGCAGGTCGAGGTGAAGAAGGACACGACCCTCGTGCTCGACGCCCGCAAGGCCGGGCGCCTGGCCATCGAGGCCGACAGGCCGGTCGAGGCCCGCAACACCACCCTCGGCTTCGCCCGCAGCTGGGACGACGCGTGGCTGCACGCCGGCACCGCCATGGGCGGCCGGACCATCCGCGGCTACTACGCCTCCGTCGAAGGCCGCGCGAAGGACGGCGCGTTCGAGTTCGGCAGCTACTGGCGGGCGGCCGCGCCGCTCGTCTCCGAACTGAAGGTCGCCGGCGGCCCCGCCCTGCACCCGATCACCGCGTCCACCGGCAGCGACAACCTCGACGGGAACGGCAGCGCGCCGCTCGTCGACGCGGGCGCGGGCACCCCGGAGGAGCTCGCCGCGGTCGCCGCCAAGGACGCGGTCGTCCTGGTCAAGGCCGCGGACGGGGCGCTGTACGAGGTCGCGCAGAACGCCCGGGCCGCCGGAGCCAAGGCGGTGCTCGCCTACCGCGACGCCCCCGGCCGCTGGGTCGCCTTCACCGGCTACGCGGGCGGCTCGCTGCCCGCGATGGCCATCGAGGCCGCCGAGGGCAAGACGCTGCTGGACCGGCTGGCGGCGGGCAAGGTCACGCTGTCCTGGAAGGCCACCGCGAAGAGCCCGTACGTCTACAGCCTCGCCTTCCCCGAGACGGGCGAGGTCAAGGGCGGCCGCACCCACCGGGTGCGCGACCGCGACCTCGGACAGGTGGAGTCCACCTACAACTCCATGGGCGTGGCCGCCGACTTCATCGACCTGGCCGGCGCCTACCGGCCGATCGGCAGCGCGGTGTTCTTCGGCGGGATTGAGACCGTCGCGGCGCCGGGCCGGCGCACGGAGTTCTACACCGCCGGGGACACGGCCTGGGACCAGCTGCTCTCCAGCAGCTTCCCCTGGGGCGAGTTCATGGTCGGCGAGCAGCGCGTTCACACCAAGGGTCTCAAGACCAGCGCGCGTTGGTACGACGGGGTGACCGGCCCGGTCGCACCGCGCGACACCTCCGGCAAGGAGACGCTGGCCGCCGAGCGCCAGGGCAACCTGATCGGTTTCGCCCCCGCGATGTGGGGCGACGGCCGCCACGCCGCACAGCCTGGCTCCTTCGGCGACATCGGCAACCTGCGGCTCGCGCGCGATGGCGAGGTCATCGGCGAGAGCTGGTACCCGTTCGGGGTCTTCGAGGTCCCGGCCGAGGCGGGCCGGTACGAACTGACCCAGTCCATCGAGAAGATCGGCCCGCCCGCGCGTACCTGGCAGCGGTCGACCTCCGTCCAGACGACCTGGGGCTTCACCTCGAAGCTCGACGCGTCGGCGTACTCGCAGGGCCTGCCGGTCCTCTTCCCGCGGTACGCGGCCCCGCTGGACGGCATGAAGACGGCCGCGGCGGCGAACGGCCAGACCATCGGGCTGAGCGCCACCGGGCACGCGGGCTACGCGCCGGGTGCGCTGAAGTCGGCGAAGCTGTCGTACTCCTACGACGGTGAGAACTGGACCGAGGCGAAGGCGAGCGAGCTCGGGGGCCGGTGGAGCGCGGTCGTGGACCACGCCGGGGCCTCCGGCAAGCAGGTGTCGCTGAAGGTCGAACTGACCGACGCGAACGGTGCCTCCGTTACCCAGACGGTCGTGCGGGCGTACGACGTCCGCTAGTCCGTACGGGTAGGGGTGGAGGGGTCCACCGGGCGGCGGCCCGGTGGACCCTTTTCGCGCATTCGGCGTTTTCCGTCCGCGCGGGAGGCCGAGAATGAGGGCATGAGTCAGCAGGGCGCGGACGACTGGTGGCAGAAGCTGTACGAGGACCCGGACCCGGGCCCGTCGCCCGACCCGGGCGACACCCTGGACCACCGCTTCGACACGGCGGCCAACCTCACGACGACCGGAACCCCGGCCCCGGATCCGGCCGCGGGCCCGAAGGTGCCCGCTGCCCGGGCCCCGGCCCCGGACCTGCCCGCGCAGCCGCCCCCGCCCCCACCGGGCACCGCCCCGAACCAGCCCCCGGGGCTGCCTTCGGTGTCGGGTCCGGGCCGGGCCCCGGCGGCCGGGGCCGGGCCGGTGCCGGTGCCGGGGCAGGCGGGTCCGCCGCCGCCCCCGCCCGCGCCGTCGCAGGCCCCAACCCCTGCGGAGGCGCTGCTCCCGGGCCCCCGCCGTTCTCCGCCACCGCCCCCACCGGGATGGCCCCCGGCCGCACCGCCAACGGCCGCGGCCCCGGCCCCGCCTCCGCCCCCACCCGCCGCGGCTCCGCCTCCGCCCCCACCCGCCGCGGCTCCGCCTCCGGCCACCCCGCCGGCGGCCGCTCCGCGGGATCCGCGGGAAGGGGGCGCCACCGGGTACGCGCTCGGGGGTGTGGACGTACCGCCCGTGCGGCGGTGGGAGGTGCCGCGGGAGCGGGAGGAGGCGGCGGAGCCGGGGCCCGCCCCCACCGGTCCGGCACCCGCCGGGCCCGAGGCACCCGCCGCGCCCGCGGCGGCGGACCGGCCCGCGGCGGCGGACCGGCCCGAGGTGCGGCACCTCGGGGACCGTGCGCCCACCTACGCCGCCGAGCCCGGCTCGCTGCCGCCCGCCGACCCGGCCGCCCTGGACGCGCTGACCCCCGACACGGTCCTGGAGGGCGCCCGCTACGGCACGTACACCCTGCGCGCCGCCTCCCTGCGCGGGGACTCCGCCCGGTTCCGCGGCGAGGCCCGCCGCGACTTCCTGCTCACCGCCCGCTTCGGCGGCGGCGACGACGCCCTGGTCCTGGTGGTCCTGGCCGGCGGCGACCGGGCCGCCCCCGGAGCGGCCGAGGCCGCCGCCGAGCTCTGCCGCACCGTCGCCGCGGCCGTCGGGCGGAGCCAGGGGCGGCTGGGCGAGGACATCCGGGCCGGGCGTCGCGACGCCCTGCGCTCGGGCCTCCAGCGGCTCACCGACCGCGGCTACGGACGGCTGCGCGCCCGCGCCGCCGAGCTGGGGCTCGCCGAGGAGGCGTACACGGCCGGACTGCGCGGCCTGCTGCTCCCGGTGGACCCCGAGTGCCGCACCCGGGTGTGCTTCGGTGCCGGCGCGGGCGGGCTGTTCCGGCTGCGGGACGGCGCCTGGCAGGACCTGGAACCCGCCGGGCCGCCCACACCGCCCGCCCCGCCCTCCACCCCGCCCGTCCCGACCGCCCCGCCCGTCCCGACCGCCCCGCCCACCCCCGGCGGGGACACCGAGTACGGCTTCCGTTTCCGCGCCTCCGTGGCCCGCCCCGGTGACACCCTGCTGCTGTGCTCCGGCGGCCTGGCGGAGCCGATGCGCGAGGAGCCGCTCCTCCCGGAGGCGCTCGCCGCGCGCTGGGCCGTGCCGGAACCGCCCGGCCTCGCCGCCTTCCTCGCGGACACCCAGCTCCGCCTCAAGGGCTACGCCGACGACCGCACGGCCGCCGCCGTCTGGGAGGCGTAACCGGCGCGCCCGTGGCTGGATAGGAGGCATGGCCAAGCAGAACGTGGCAGAGCAGTTCGTCGACATCCTCGTGCGCGCGGGCGTGCGCAGGCTGTACGGCGTCGTCGGCGATAGCCTCAACCCGGTGGTGGACGCAATCCGCCGTACGGGTGGCATCGACTGGATCCAGGTACGCCACGAGGAGACGGCCGCCTTCGCCGCCGGCGCGGAGGCCCAGATCACCGGCCGCCTCGCCGCCTGCGCAGGCTCCTGCGGGCCGGGAAACCTGCACCTGATCAACGGCCTGTACGACGCCCACCGCTCCATGGCCCCGGTCCTCGCGCTCGCCTCCCACATCCCCTCCTCGGAGATCGGCCTCGGCTACTTCCAGGAGACCCACCCCGACCGGCTGTTCAGCGAGTGCAGCCACTACAGCGAGCTGATCTCCAACCCCCGGCAGATGCCGCGCGTCCTGCAGACCGCCATCCAGCACGCCGTCGGCCGCAGCGGCGTCGGAGTCGTCGCGCTGCCCGGCGACGTCGCCGGGCAGCCCGCGCCGGAGAAGGCGGTGGAGCACGCCCTGGTCACCGCCCGCCCCTCGGTCCGCCCCGGCGACGGCGAGATCGAGAAGCTGGTCCGGCTCGTCGACGAGGCGGACAAGGTCACCCTCTTCTGCGGCAGCGGCACCGCCGGGGCGCACGCCGAGGTGATGGAGTTCGCCGGCCGGGTCAAGGCGCCCATCGGGCACGCCCTGCGCGGCAAGGAGTGGATCCAGTACGACAATCCGTACGACGTCGGCATGAGCGGTCTCCTCGGCTACGGCGCGGCCTACGAGGCGACCCACGAGTGCGATCTGCTGATCCTGCTCGGCACGGACTTCCCGTACAACGCCTTCCTCCCCGACGACGTGAAGATCGTCCAGGTGGACATCCGGCCCGAACACCTCGGCCGCCGATCCCAGTTGGACCTGGCCGTCTGGGGGGACGTACGGGAGACCCTGCGCGCCCTGAACACGCGGGTGCGGGCCAAGACGGACCGCCGCTTCCTGGACCGGATGCTGAAGAAGCACGCCGACGCCCTGGAGGGCGTGGTCAAGGCCTACACCCGCAAGGTGGAGAAGCACACCCCCATCCACCCCGAGTACGTGGCCTCCGTGCTCGACGAACTCGCCGACGAGGATGCCGTGTTCACCGTCGACACCGGCATGTGCAACGTGTGGGCGGCGCGCTATCTTTCCCCGAACGGCAAGCGGCGCATCATCGGCTCCTTCAGCCACGGCTCGATGGCCAACGCCCTCCCGCAGGCCATCGGCGCACAGTTCACCGACCGCGAACGTCAAGTGGTGTCGATGTCGGGTGACGGCGGTTTCTCGATGCTGATGGGAGATTTCCTCACCCTGGTGCAGTACGACCTTCCCGTCAAAGTGGTCCTGTTCAACAACTCATCACTCGGAATGGTCGAGTTGGAGATGTTGGTTTCCGGCCTGCCCTCCTACGGGACGCGGAACACGAATCCCGATTTCGCCGCCATCGCCCGCGCGGCGGGCGCGTACGGGGTCCGCGTGGAGAAGCCCAAGCAGCTCACGGGGGCTCTGAGGGACGCTTTCAAGCACCGGGGACCCGCTCTGGTGGACGTGGTGACCGACCCCAACGCCCTGTCGATTCCACCGAGGATCAGTGCCGAGATGGTGACCGGATTCGCCCTTTCCGCCAGCAAGATCGTGCTGGACGGCGGGGTGGGCCGGATGATCCAGATGGCTCGATCCAACCTCCGCAACGTGCCCCGCCCTTGAGCCCGTATGAGTGCGGACCGGCCCGGGGGGCATGCATCCCGTAGACCTGTTCGAGAGCAATGGACGTGGGAGGTAGACCGCCGTGCGGGTGGGGGCGAACGCGGGGAAGCTGTGGAAGAGGGGCCGGCCGGTGCCTCGCGAACCCTCGGCCGAAGGCGGGGGAGCGGCGGACGCGCTGGAGATCAGCCGCAGCGTCCGCCGGGCCGACCTGAAGGCGGTCGGCGAAATCCGGCGGTCCTTACGGGAGTTGCTGCGCCACCGGTGCCGGGCGGATGCCGCGGAGGTGGCCGAACTCCTCCTCACCGAGCTCGTCACCAACGCCCTCGTCCACACCGAGCAGGGCGCCGAGGTCTCCGCGAGCCTGGATGCCGTCCGGCTCCGGGTGGAGGTCCGGGACTACGCCTCACGGCGGCCCCTGCCGTACGTACCGACCGCCGACGACGGTACGCACGGCCGGGGGCTGGTGCTGGTGCAGGCGCTCGCCGACGCGTGGGGCGTGGACGTGGTGGAACCGGGCCGCGGCAAGGTGGTCTGGTTCGAACTGGACGGAGGGCTCGCCTGAGCGGGCGAGCCCTCCGGGGTCCGGACCCGGGTCCGGACCCGGGTCCGGACCCCGGACCCAGAGCCGGGAGCGGTCAGCCGAACTGCTGCTCCAGGTCCTTCAGTTTGCGCTCCAGCGAGTCGAGCCGGGGAATCGTCTGGGTGTCGTCCTCGGCGGTGAGGTCCACCGTCCGCGGACCGGTCACCTCAACCGCCTCGGTCCGGCTGACGGCCTGCAGGGAGGGCCTGCGGCGGGCGGGCAGCTGTCCCGATTCGGGTATGGCCGGCTCCGCGCCGGCCGGCGCGGAGCCCGCTCCCTGCGTCAGTTCCGGGAGGTCGACCTGGCGGGCGCGGGCCCGCCCGAAGGCCCGGTGCTGCCGGCCCAGCGCCCTGATGTGCGCACGGTCCAGACGGTGCTGCTCCCGCCTGCGGTGCCGGTCGTTCTCCTTCTCCTTCTTGTCCTCGCGGACCTCGTCCACGGCCTCGTCGAGGGTGCGCACCCCCTCCAGCAGCATGAGGGACCACGCGCCGAAGGTCTCACGGGGCGCCCGCAGCCAGCGGACCATCCGGATCTGCGGCAACGGCCGCGGGATCAGGCCCTGTTCGCGCAGCGCCGCCCGGCGGGTCTGCTTGAGGGCCCGGTCGAAGAGGACGGCCGCCGAGAGCGACATGCCGGCGAAGAACTGCGGGGCTCCGTCGTGGCCCAGCCCGCGCGGCGCGTGCACCCAGTTGAACCAGGCTGCCGCGCCCGCGAACAGCCAGACCAGCATGCGCGAGCCGAGGGCCGCGTCACCGTGGCTGGCCTCGCGGACGGCGAGCACCGAGCAGAACATGGCGGCGCCGTCGAGGCCGAAGGGGACCAGGTACTCCCAGCCCCCGGACAGGCTGAGGTTCTGCCGGCCGAAGCCGACCAGTCCGTGGAAGGAGAGCGCGGCGGCGACCGCCGCGCAGCAGAAGAGCAGGACGTAGGAGGCGGTGCCGTAGACGGCCTCCTTGCGCCTGCGGCGCTCCTCGCTGCGCTCCCAGCTGTCCTCGGCGGCGGCCTTCTCGCTCTCGCGCTTGCCCCGGGCCAGTACCGCAACTGCCGCAAGTACGCCCAGGATCAGCAGGCTGCCGGGCAGCAGCCAGTCCAGCGATATGTCGGTCAGTCTCATGCGGATGTCCCTTGCCTCTGCCTCGCGTATGCGGCCTTCCGGCGCCATAGTGGCGCAGTGGATCGGCCCGGCATGCCGGTTTCGGGGCAAGTGGACGCCATCGGGGGGCGGGGCCCGCCGGATAGGGTGTTGTGGTTCGAACTGAAGCCCGTGCAGGGAGGGTTGAGTTCGAATCGCGTCACCCGCGGGGGTGGGTTCAGCTCGCGATCGGCGCCGCCTCCGCCGTGAGCCGGGCGATGCGGTCCGCGTCGCAGGTGCGGGGGCAGGTGACACAGGTGTCGTCCGGCCGGATGGTGTAGAAGAAGCAGCAGCTGGCCCGGTCGCGCGTGGGCAGCTCGCGGCCGTCCGGTCCTTCGAGCGTGCGGAATCCCGCACCCCCGGTGTACGGGGCGGTCGAGCCGGGCAGCAGCGCCTCCAGTTCGGCCATGGCCCGCCGCTCCTCGCCGAGCAGGTCGCCGATGTACCAGAGGCTTTCGACGACCTCGTCGGTCACCATGCCCCACAGGGCCCGCCGGCCGCGCCGCATGCGCGGGCCGAAGCCCGCCAGTACCGGATCGAGGTGCTGGGCCACCGCAGCCCGCACCTCCTCGCGCAGCGCCTCCTCGTCGGGCACGACCCGGGCCCCGGGGAGAGCGGCCGCCGGATCGTCCGGCAGGCAGGCGAATTCCGCCACGTGTACGGCCATCCGGCTCTGCGTCCGGTGGAAGGCCACCTGCGAGACGGGGAGGCGGGGGACCCGCCGCTGGAGGAACCACGGCAGGGTGATCAGCAGGCAGGCCGGCCACGCGTACCGGTGCAGCCCGAAGCTCGCGACCACGTCGGGCCGGGCCCGCTGCCCGTAGTCCCGCAGGACCTGGGCATCGTCCCAGGCCAGGTACGCGTCCAGGGCGGGTCCGCCCGCCGCCAGCTCGTCCGCGCCGACCCAGCCCACACCGCGAGGGGAGGGTTCGTGCGCGGAGTGCTCGACGACCAGCAGCCCGGCGTAGGCCTCGGCCAGCCGGGCGTACGAGACCGTCACCGGGGAGCCGGTGACGGGCGGAACGGCCGTGACGGTCATGACGGACCACCAAATCGCGCGATCGTTAGCAGGTTAGCCTTACCTTACCCGATCTCGGTCAGGCCGTATCCTCGGGGCAGGCCGATACACCGAGGAGGACCGGATGCACGACACGGCCCGAGCCCGGGTACCGGCACAGACGCGGAAGGTGCTGCGCCATTCCGTACGCGGACAGGTGCTCGACGCGCTGCGCGCCGCGCTCGTCGACGGCGAGCTGGTACCGGGCGAGATCTACTCGGGCCCGGCCCTGGGGGACCGCTTCGGCGTGTCCGCGACGCCCGTGCGCGAGGCGATGCAGCAGCTGGCCCTGGAGGGAGCGGTGGAATGCCTCCCGAACCGGGGCTTCCGCGTGCTGTCCCGCACACCGCGCGAGCTGGCGGAGCTGGCCGAGGTACGGGCCATGCTCGAGGTCCCGGTCGTGCTCCGGCTGGCCCGGACCGTGCCGGCGGCGACCTGGGAGGCCCTGCGGCCCGCCGCGGCCGCCACGGCGGAGGCGGCGGCCGCGGGCGACGTGCCGGGCTACGCGGAGGCGGACCGGGCCTTCCACCGCCAGGTGCTCGCGCTGGCGGGCAACGGCCAGCTGGTGCAGGTGGCCGACGAGCTCCACCGGCGGGCCCAGTGGCCCCTGCCGGGAGCGCCGCGGGTGCGCCGTGCGGATCTCGTCGCGGACGCGGCGGAGCACGCGGCGCTGCTGGAGGCGCTCGCAGCCGGCGACCTGCCGGTCGTGGAGTCCCTGATCCGCGAACACTTCGCAGGCTCCACCCCCTGACCGCCCCGCACCACGACCGCCCCGCCGCCGGCTACGCCGCGGGGGACTCGGTCGGGTGGAGCTGGTCCGCCAGCCAGGTGGGGATGCCGCCCAGGAGGTGGAACAGGCGGCGGGCCTCCGCGCGCAGGCGGGTGGCTTCGGGTTCCGGCTCCGCCTCGGCCAGGGCGGCCAGCGCCGGGGCCGTGCCGACCAGGAACCCCAGCTCCTCGCGGATCCGCAGGGACTCCAGGAAGCCGTGGCGGGCCTCCGCCACCTCGCCGTCCCGCAGGGCCAGCGCCGCCAGGTGCCGCCAGGTGAAGGAGAGCAGGAGCGTGTCCCCGTGCGCGACCGCGCCGGCGTGCGCCCGGTGGTACGCCGGACGGGCCGACTGCGGGGCGTCCGCCAGGTGCTCGGCGACGAGCCCCCGCCGGAAGTCCAGCAGCGGACGGGTCCGCGACCCGGGCGAGAGCAGCGCCGCCGCCCGGCCCAGCGCGGAGCGGGCCTCGTCGGCCCGGTCCCGTACGCCGAGCACGGTCGCCGCGTAGGCCAGCTGGCCCCGCTCGCACGCGGCGGCGCCCCGGTCGTCGTCGTCCTGCGCCACCGCCTCGGCGACCCGCAGCGCGTCCTCGGCCTCGGCCCAGCCCTGGCCGGTGAACAGGCACCGCTCGACCAGCAGCGCGGTCCGCTGCACGGCGGCCCCCGCGTTTCCGGCCTTGCCGACGTGTGGTGTCAGCAGCGCCGCCGCGTCGGTCCAACAGCCGCGCGAGCGCAGCCGCCATATCGCCCTCTGGAGGGGGTCGTCTCCCCCGGTAGTTCCGGCACCCGACATGGCGGTTTCCGCCACATTGCCCTCCCCAAAGCAACCAAGCAGCACATCGTTGAGCCCTGGGGCGAAATGAGAGCACGGATCGGCGGCTCCGGCCAAGGGGTCGGGTGAACTCTTTCACAAAGTCCGGACGGATCATCAGCGCCCCCCGGCCGGACCCCGCCGGCCGTGGGGCGGATCTCCTCAGCTCATGCGCAGTGCGAGGAAGAAATCGAGTTTGTCCTCCAGCCGCGACAGGTCACGCGCCGTCAACTGCTCGATCCGCCCGACCCGGTACCGCAGCGTGTTGACGTGGAGGTGCAGACGCGTCGCGCAGCGGGTCCAGGAACCGTCGCAGTCCAGGAAGGCCTCCAGCGTCGGAATGAGCTCCGCGCGGTGGCGCCGGTCGTAGTCCCGCAGCGGGTCCAGCAGCCGGGCCGTGAACGCGCGCCGCACGTCGTCCGGCACGAACGGCAGCAGCAGCACGTGCGAGGCCAGCTCGTGGTGCCCGGCCGCGCAGACCCGGCCCGGACGGGCCGCGGCGACCCGGCGGGCGTGCCGGGCCTCCTCCAGCGCCCCGCGCAGCCCCTCGGCGGAGTGCACGGCCGCGCTGACGCCCAGCGTGAGGCGGCCGTCGTCGGCCAGACCCGCCTGCAGGGGGTCGCGTACGGCCGAGAGCAGCTCGTCGGCGTGCAGGGCCGAGTCGGGGCCCTTGTCCTCCCCGCCCTCCCCGGTCAGCGAGGGCAGCGGCACCAGGGCGATGGCCTCGTCCCCGGCGTGCGCGACGGCGATCCGGTCCGAGGGCTCCGGCCCCGAGACCGACGGGTCGACCAGGATCTCCTCCAGCAGCGACTGGGCCACCGGGCCGCCGGGAATGTCCCCGCCGTCCCAGTCCACCCGGGCCACGACCACCTGCCAGTGCGGGGCCGCGCCCAGTCCGGGCAGCAGCACCGGCGCCGCCACCCGCAGGCGGGCGGCGATCTCGGCGGGCGGAGCACCCGTCTGGACCAGTTCGAGGACCTCCTGTGCGAGGCGGCGCCGCACGGTGCGGGCCGCGTCGCGCCGGTCCCGCTCGACGGCGATCAGCTGGGTGACGCCCTGGAGCAGGTCCAGGCGCTCGGCGGGCCAGTCGCCCGCGTCCGCCTCCACGGCCAGCAGCCAGTCCGACAGCACGCTCTCGCGCACGTCCCGGGAGCCCGGCCCCGCCGCACCCCGGCCGTGTCCCCTGATCGGGAAGAGCGAGTAGGCAATACCCTGAATGGAGATCCGGTGCGGGCCCCTGCGGCCCGTCCGGACCGCCGCGAGGTGCTCGCTCGCCAGTGCCGCGCACACGCCCGGCGCCAGCGGCTCGCCCGCCCCGGCGATCTGCCGGCCGGTGGGGGACAGCACCCAGGCCCGGAGATCGAGGTCGGTGGTGAGCAGATCCAGCACCACATCCGGTCCACCGCCCGCCGGACCCGAGGTCATCAGGCGGCGGTGGCGGTCCACGACGGCCGCGAGATCGCCCGCGCGCTCCCCGGATACCTGGCGAACCACGTACTCGGTGATCGTGGCGAATGCAACGTCTTCGTTCACAGCGAACAGCGGCAGGCGGTTGCGCCGACAGGCTGATACCAGATCGTCCGGGATGTCTCCCAGCTCCGCCTCGCCGGCGGCGAGCCCGGCGACGCCCGCGCTCGCGAGGATTCGTACGAACGGCTCGGAGTCGGCTGAATTTCTTCGCCAGGCCAGGCCAGTGAGGACGAGCTCGCCCCCGGTGAGGTATCGGCTGGGATCGCGCAGGTCGGTCGTCATGACCCCGCGGACCGTCCGGTCGAGTTCGTCCTCGCCGCCCAGCAGCCGCAGCCCCAGCGCCTCGGTTTCCAGCAGTGCGCGCAGCCGCATGATGTCGCCGCCGATCTGTCTCGAATGTTGCCGTTGGAAATCGGGCAGGTCGTCGCATCCTGCCTTTCATACGAATCTACAAGACGAGGGAGGTCGTCAGCCAACTCCTTCATGGTTTCGGTGACTGCACCCGGGGGACGGGCGGCCGGTGTACTGAGTCCACACCGCGTTAACAGCACGTGAACGACCAGTCGAGGGCCTTTGGGCCTCCTGGCTTGAAGTGAACGACCCGATTAAGAAGAAGAGAGCCGCACATGGACTTCCTTCGCCCCGCCAGCTGGGAGGAGGCGCTCGCCGCTAAGGCCGAGTTCCCCACAGCTGTGCCGATTGCGGGTGGCACCGATGTGATGGTCGAGATCAACTTCGACCACCGTCGGCCGGAGTACCTCCTGGACCTGAACCGCATCGGTCTGCTGCGGGAGTGGGAGGTCGGCGAGGACGTGGTTCGTCTGGGCGCCTCCGTCCCCTACACGCAGATCATGGAAAACCTCCGCACGGAGCTTCCGGGTCTCGCGCTCGCCTCGCACACGGTCGCGTCCCCGCAGATCCGCAACCGCGGCGGCGTCGGCGGCAACCTCGGTTGCGCCTCGCCGGCCGGTGACTCGCACCCCGCGCTCCTCGCGGCCGGTGCCGAGGTCGAGGTGGAGTCCGTACGCGGCTCTCGCCTGATCCCGATCGACGAGTTCTACACCGGCGTCAAGCGCAACGCGCTCGCCGCCGACGAGCTCATCAAGACCGTCCACGTGAAGAAGGCGGACGGTCCCCAGCAGTACTCCAAGGTCGGCTCCCGCAACGCGATGGTCATCGCGGTCTGCGCGTTCGGCCTGGCGCTGCACCCGGAGACCCGGACGGTCCGCACCGGCATCGGTTCGGCCGCGCCGACCCCGATCCGTGCGAAGGCCGCCGAGGAGTTCCTCAACGCCGCGCTCGAAGAGGGCGGCTTCTGGGAGTCGGGCAAGGTCATCACCCCGTCGATCGCCAAGCAGTTCGGTGACCTCGCCTCCGGCGCGGCCAACCCGATCGACGACGTCCGCGGCACGGCGAAGTACCGCCGTCACGCGGTTGGCATCATGGCTCGCCGCCAGCTCGTCTGGACCTGGGAGCAGTACCGCGGTACCGGCAACGGCCGCTCGCTTGAAGGGGCTGCGTAATCATGCGCGTCAATTTCACTGTCAACGGCCGTCAGCAGGAAGCCGACGACGTGTGGGAGGGCGAGTCCCTTCTCTACGTCCTGCGCGAGCGCCTGGGCCTGCCCGGTTCGAAGAACGCCTGTGAGCAGGGCGAGTGCGGTTCCTGCACCGTCCGTCTCGACGGCGTGCCGGTCTGTTCCTGCCTGGTCGCGGCCGGTCAGGTCGAGGGCCGTGACGTCGTGACCGTCGAGGGCCTGGCGGACTTCGCCAAGCAGCGCGACGAGCACGGCCACGGCGGTGCCTGCGGCACCGGCGGCGGCTGCGGCAGCAAGGGCGTGTCCCTGGACGCGGCCAAGCAGTGGCAGGCCAAGCCGGGCGACTCGCAGACCGGCGAGGGCACCCCGCTCTCCAACGTCCAGCAGGCGTTCATCGACGCCGGCGCCGTCCAGTGCGGTTTCTGCACCCCGGGCCTCCTGGTCCAGGCGGACGCGCTCCTGGAGGAGAACTCCTCCCCGTCCGACCAGGACATCCGTGAGGCCCTGTCCGGCAACCTGTGCCGCTGCACGGGCTACGAGAAGATCCTCGACGCGGTCCGCCTCGCGGCCGCCCGTCAGGCAGAGGCGGTCTGACCATGGCTCAGAACACGCGCACGGTGCCCGCAGGCGCGCCGACGAACGTCAGCCAGAAGCACAACAAGGGCGGCATCGGCGAGTCCACGCTCCGCCCGGACGGCACCCTCAAGGTCACCGGCGAGTTCGCGTACTCCTCGGACATGTGGCACGAGGACATGCTGTGGGGCCAGACCCTGCGCAGCACCGTCGCCCACGCCGAGATCGCGTCCATCGACATCTCCGAGGCGCTGGCCATGCCCGGCGTGTACTCGGTGCTGACGTACGACGACCTGCCGGCCGAGATGAAGAACTACGGCCTGGAGATCCAGGACACCCCGGTTCTCGCCAACGGCCGGGTACGCCACCACGGTGAGCCGGTCGCCCTCGTGGCCGCCGACCACCCGGAGACCGCCCGCCGCGCGGCCGCCAAGATCAAGATCGACTACCGTGAGCTGCCGCTCGTCACGGACGAGGCCTCCGCCCTCGCCCCCGACGCGCCGCTGATCCACGAGGGCCGCGACGACCACCACATCGGTCACGTCCCGCACCCGAACATCGTGCACCGCCAGCCGATCATCCGCGGCAACGTGGAAGAGGCCCGCAAGCGCGCCGACGTCATCGTCGAGGGCGAGTACACCTTCGGCATGCAGGACCAGGCCTTCCTCGGTCCGGAGTCCGGCCTTGCCGTGCCCTCCGAGGACGGCGGCGTCGAGCTGTACGTCGCCACCCAGTGGCTGCACTCGGACCTCCAGCAGATCGCACCGGTCCTGGGCCTGCCGCCGGAGAAGGTCCGCATGACGCTCTCGGGCGTCGGCGGTGCCTTCGGTGGCCGCGAGGACATCTCGATGCAGATCCACGCCTGCCTCCTGGCCCTGGCCACGAACAAGCCGGTCAAGATCGTCTACAACCGCTTCGAGTCCTTCTTCGGCCACGTGCACCGCCACCCGGCGAAGCTCTACTACGAGCACGGCGCCACCAAGGACGGCAAGCTCACGCACATGAAGTGCAAGATCGTCCTGGACGGCGGCGCGTATGCGTCGGCCTCCCCGGCGGTCGTGGGCAACGCCTCCTCCCTCTCGGTGGGTCCGTACGTCCTCGAGGACGTCGACATCGAGGCGATCGCGCTCTACACGAACAACCCGCCCTGTGGCGCGATGCGCGGCTTCGGCGCCGTCCAGGCCTGCTTCGCCTACGAGGCCCAGATGGACAAGCTCGCGGCGAAGCTGGGCATGGACGCGGTCGAGTTCCGCCAGCTGAACGCCATGGAGATGGGCACGATCATGCCCACCGGCCAGGTCGTGGACTCCCCGGCCCCGGTCGCCGAGCTGCTGCGCCGGGTCAAGGCCCGCCCGCTGCCGCCGGAGCGCCAGTGGGAGAGCGCCGGCGAGGGCGCGGACGTCCGCGCACTGCCGGGCGGCCTGTCCAACACCACCCACGGCGAGGGCGTCGTCCGCGGTGTCGGCTACGCGGTCGGCATCAAGAACGTCGGCTTCTCCGAGGGCTTCGACGACTACTCGACCGCCCGCGTGCGCCTCGAGGTCATCAACGGCGAGCCCGTCGCGATGGTCCACACGGCCATGGCGGAGGTCGGCCAGGGCGGCATCACCGTCCACGCGCAGATCGCCCGCACCGAGCTGGGCGTCACGCAGGTGACCATCCACCCGGCCGACACCCAGGTCGGCTCCGCCGGTTCCACGTCCGCCTCGCGGCAGACGTACATGACCGGTGGCGCGGTGAAGAACACCTGTGAGGCCGTCCGCGAGAAGGTCCTGGAGATCGGCCGCCGCAAGAACGGCTCCTACCACCCCGCGTGGGCGACCGCCGAGCTGCTCCTCGAGAGCGGCAAGGTCGTCACCGACGGCGGCGAGGTCCTCGCGGACCTGGCGGACATCCTCGAGGGCGAGGACGCGATCGACCTGGAGCTGGAGTTCCGGCACCGGCCGACCGTCGCCTTCGACCTGAAGACCGGCCAGGGCGACGGCCACGTCCAGTACACCTTCGCCGCGCACCGCGCGGTCGTCGAGGTGGACACCGAGCTCGGCCTGGTCAAGGTCGTGGAGCTGGCGACCGCGCAGGACGTCGGCAAGGCCCTGAACATGCTCTCCGTGGTCGGCCAGATCCAGGGTGGGACCACCCAGGGCCTCGGCGTCGCGATCATGGAAGAGATCATCGTGGACCCGAAGACCGCGAAGGTGCGCAACCCCTCCTTCACGGATTACCTGATCCCGACCATCCTGGACACCCCGACCATCCCGGTCGACGTCCTGGAGCTCGCCGACCCGAACGCGCCGTACGGCCTGCGCGGTATGGGCGAGGCCCCGACCCTGTCGTCCACCCCGGCCGTCCTCGCGGCGATCCGGCAGGCGACCGGTCTGGAGCTCAACAAGACCCCGATCCGTCCGGAAGCCCTCACCGGGACCCTCTAGGACGGTGTGGTCCGGGGGCCGCGAGGCCCCCGGACCCCCTCAGACTCTCCGGGCGGTGCGACATGGGAACGTCACACTTCACATCGCGCCGCCCGGAGTACCCGAAGTACCGCACCGCTCGCGGTCCGCTTCACCCGGCAGTACCCCTGCGACAACCCCCACGTAGTACCAGCGGTCACCCCCGCACTACCCGCAGTACACGCAGTGCACCTTCGCGTCGCCTCGGGCCGTCACCCCGGGTCGTGCAGCCAACGCAGTTTCCCAAATCCCGCGTCTCCAATCTCCATGCGGGTGCCCCTTTGAACCTTGGGAGTTAGGCACCATGACCCAGTCGTCTGTGGAGCCCAAGACCACCGCGGAAGAGGCCGGCGACGGCTCTCTCAACCCCGCCGGGCGTTCTTGGCTCGACCGGTACTTTCATATAACGCACAGAGGATCCAACGTCGGCAACGAGGTTCGTGGCGGCATCACGACCTTCATGGCCATGGCGTACATCCTCCTTCTCAACCCCCTGCTCCTCTCGGGCAAGGACGTCGCCGGCACCGTCATGGACGGCTCGGCGATCATCACCGCCACCGCCTTCGCCGCGGCCGTGACCACGCTGCTCATGGGTTTCGTCGGCAAGGTGCCGCTGGCCCTCGCCGCCGGTCTGTCCGTGTCCGGCGTGCTCGCCTCGCAGGTGGCCCCGCAGATGACCTGGCCGCAGGCCATGGGCATGTGCGTGGTCTACGGTGTCGTGATCTGTCTCCTGGTCGTCACCGGCCTCCGCGAGATGATCATGAACGCCATCCCGCTCGCGCTCAAGCACGCCATCACCATGGGCATCGGACTGTTCGTCGCCCTGATCGGCTTCGTGAAGGCCGGGTTCGTCGGCAACGGCGGGGAGTTCATGCCCCCCGTCCAGCTCGGCGCGACCGGTGAGCTGTCCGGCTGGCCCGTCCTGCTCTTCGCGATCACCCTGATCGCCATCTTCATGCTCCAGGCCCGCAAGGTGCCCGGCGCGATCCTGATCGGCATCGTCGGCGGCACCGTGCTCGCCGCGATCCTCAACGCCATCGTGGACATCGACCCGAAGGCCTGGAAGAACGGCCCGCCGGAGCTCGACGGCTCCGCGGTCTCGATGCCGAACTTCGAGCTCTTCGGCGACGTCTCCTTCGGCGGCTGGGGCGACGTCGGCTACATGACGGTCGGCATGATCGTCTTCACCCTGGTGCTCGCGGGCTTCTTCGACGCGATGGCCACCATCATCGGCGTCGGCACCGAGGCCAAGCTGGCCGACGACAAGGGCCGCATGCCGGGCCTGTCCAAGGCCCTGTTCATCGACGGCGCCGGTGGGGCCATCGGTGGCGTCGCGGGCGGCTCCGGCCAGACCGTGTTCGTCGAGTCGGCGACCGGCGTCGGCGAGGGCGCCCGCACGGGCCTCGCCTCCGTCGTCACCGGCCTGTTCTTCGCCGCCTGCCTCTTCTTCACCCCGATCACCCAGATCGTCCCGGGTGAGGTCGCCTCCGCGGCCCTGGTCGTCATCGGCGCGATGATGATGCAGAACGCCCGCCACGTGGACTGGGCCGACAGCTCGACCTCGATCCCGGTCTTCCTGACCGTCGTGATCATGCCCTTCACCTACTCGATCACCGCCGGTGTCGCCGCGGGCGTCATCTCCTACGTCGCCATCAAGGTCGCTCAGGGCAAGGCCCGTGAGATCGGCGGCTTCATGTGGGCGCTGACCGGAATCTTCCTGGTCTTCTTCGCGCTGCACCCGATCGAGAGCTGGCTCGGCGTCGGCTGACCGGGCCGCCGCTGATCCGTACGCAGTACCCGTACGAAGTACCGCGCACTCCACGTATCCGATACTGGAACCGAACCTCTCCGAGGAGGCCCCCATGCTGGACATCGCCGAAGAACTGAACCGGTGGGTCGAGCAGGGACGTGACTTCGCCGTGGCCACCGTGGTGGCCGTCGGCGGGAGCGCGCCCCGGCAGCCCGGGGCCGCGCTCGCCGTCGACAGCGAGGGCACGGCCATCGGCTCGGTTTCCGGCGGATGCGTGGAGGGCGCGGTGTACGAGCTGTGCCGCCAGGCGCTCGAGGACGGCGAAACCGTCGCCGAGCGCTTCGGCTACAGCGACGACGACGCCTTCGCGGTGGGCCTGACCTGCGGCGGCATCATCGACATCCTGGTCACCCCGGTCTCCGTGGGCTCCCCCGCACGGGCGGTGTTCGCGGCCGGTCTGGCCGCCGCCGCCCGCGGGGAGGCGGCGGCGGTCGCCCGAGTGGCGGAAGGGCCGGCCGAGCTGATGGGCCGCGCCGTGTTCGTCCGTACCGAAGGCGCCTGGGAGGGCGGCTTCGGGGGCCACCCCGAGCTGGACCGCACCATCGCCGAAGAGGCCCGCGCGATGCTCGACGCCGGCCGGACCGGCGTGCTGGAGATGGGGGCGGACGGCCGGCTCTGCGGAGAGCCGCTCAAGGTGCTCGTCGAGTCCAGCGTCCCGCCCCCGCGGATGATCGTCTTCGGTGCCATCGACTTCGCGTCCGCCCTCGTGCGCATCGGCAAGTTCCTCGGCTACCGGGTCACCGTCTGCGACGCCCGGCCCGTCTTCGCGACGAAGACCCGCTTCCCCGAGGCGGACGAGATCGTCGTCGACTGGCCGCACCGCTACCTGGAGACCACGGACGTCGACGGCCGCACCGTCCTGTGCGTGCTCACCCACGACGCCAAGTTCGACGTCCCGCTCCTCGAACTCGCCCTCAGGCTCCCCGTCGCCTACGTCGGCGCCATGGGCTCCCGCCGCACGCACGAGGACCGCAACAAGCGGCTCCGCGAGGTCGGCATGACCGAGCTCGAACTGGCCCGGCTGCGTTCCCCGATAGGCCTGGACCTCGGCGCCCGCTCCCCGGAGGAGACCGCGCTGTCCATCGCCGCGGAGATCGTCGCCAACCGCCGAGGCGGCACTGGTGCAGCGCTCACCGGCGCGCACATCCCGATCCACCCCGACCCGCAGGCCGTCTCGGACGGCGTGATCGGCCGGATCGGCTCCGTCGCCTGAAGAGCCGGACCCCGTAGGTGACCCCCTGTAGGTGACCCCCTGTAGGTGACCCCCGTACGTGACCAAGGGCGCGACCCGTGAGGGTTGCGCCCTTTCGGCGTTCCGCCTATTTTACCCGCCGGTAACAGGAGGAGCCTTCTCCATCCCTTCCCCCGCAACGGAGTTGAACGGATGTCACGTACCCTCCGCACGCTGGGCGCGCTCGCCGCAGCCGCCCTTCTGGCCTCCATGGTGCCCGGTGCGCCCGCGGCGGCCTCGCCCGGCGGCAACGGCCTGCGCGAGGTGCTGTTCGTCGGGAACAACTGGGAGGGGACCGCCGACGTCCTCGCCTCCACCGGCGATCTCGCCAAGGTCGGCCGCGTCGACATCGTTCCCGACAAGGAGGAGCGGCTCCGGGAGATCTACCTCAACCCGGTCAGACTCGCCTTCTTCCTCGGCATCCGGGCCACCGCCGGCGAGGGCCACGACCAGTTCGTGGACGACCTGTACACCACCCCCGACGGCTCGGCCGTCGTCGCCTCCAGGCCCAGCTTCGCCGACGTCGTCTCCGTCGACCTGCGGACCGGGCGCATCAACTGGCGCTTCCCGGTGGCCGGTTACCGGGCCGACCACATGGCCGTGTCGCCCGACGGGACCCGGGTCGCGGTTTCGGCCTCCACCGCCAACGCCGTGCACGTCCTCGACATCGCCACCGGCCGCCAGACCGGCTCCTTCACCACCGGCGACAAGCCCCACGAGAACACCTTCACCGGCGGCGGCCGCTACCTGTGGAACAGCTCGATCGGGGAGGTGACCACCGCCCTGGACGCGCCCTGGCTGGACTGGACGAAGGGCGACCGGAAGATCACGGTGGTGGACACCCGGACCTTCCGCACGGTCAAGGTGATCGACATGCGCGAGCGGCTGGACGCCTTCGGCCGCCGGGACCTGTCCGACGCCGTCCGTCCCGTCTCCTTCAGCCCCGACGAGTCGAAGCTCTACTTCCAGGTGTCCTTCTTCAACGGGTTCCTGGAGTACGACGTGGCCACCGACCGGATCACCCGCCTCAAGGCCCTCCCCGAGAACCCGGCCACGAGCAAGGACCGCACCACCTGGGTCAACGACTCCCGGCATCACGGCATGTCGATGAGCCCGGACGGGAGCAAGCTCTGCATCGCGGGCACCATGGACGACTACGCGACCGTCGTGGACCGGGCCACCCTGGCCGAGGGGCCGCTGGTGGGCGCCGACAAGCCGTACTGGGCCACGGTGGACGGCGACGGCTCGGCCTGCGTGATCTCCGAGAGCGGCTCGGACCGGGTGACGGCCATCGACTTCGCCACCGGCACCAAGCGGGTGTCCGTACCCGTCGGCGACCACCCGCAGCGCATCAGGATCGGACACGTCCCGGAGGGCTGGACGGGTCCCGCCAACGGGTGACGCCTCCGCCGGCGGGGGCGCGGGCGCCCGCCCACGCCCCCGCCGACGGAGCGCGGAACGGGGCCGAACATGCAGATCCGGCCACTATGGCGGAGATCCAGCCGCTATGAGGTGACCAGTCCACCGATGACCGATTAGTCTCGTGATCATGGTGGACATCCGCGAGGTACCCGAGGCCGACATCGACCGTGCTCTGGAGCTCGCGTACCTGGTATTCAACGACCGGCCCGAGAAAGAGGGCCGCGAACGGCATCACGCACTGCTGGTGCGCTGCGGCCGGATCGGCGCCTACGACGGTGACACGCTCGTCGGCTTCATGGCCGCGCACGACTTCCGGCTGTCGGTCCCCGGAGCGGACCTGGCCTGCCCCGGCCTCACCTTCGTCTCGGTCGCACCCACCCACCGCCGCCGCGGCGTGCTCACCGCGCTGATGGCCGAGCAGCTGCGCCGCGCCTCGGCCGCCGGCAGCCCCCTCGCCGCCCTGTGGGCGTCCGAGGCCGCCATCTACGGCCGCTTCGGCTACGGCGGAGCCACCACCGGCGTCACCATCGAGATCGACTCCACCCGGCCGCTGCCCCTGCGCATCGCCCCGGACCGGCGCCCGCTGCGCCTCGTCGCCCCGGAGCAGGCGCTCGCGGTCATCGGCGCCTTCCACGAGGCCGCCCGCGCCGGACGGGCCGGCCGGCCGAGCCGCAGCCCCGAACGCTGGAGCCAGGAGTGGCTGTCCGAACAGGCCGAGGACGACGAGGAGTTGAGCCCGCCCCGGATCATCGTCCTGGGCGAGCCGGGGGAGCCGGTCGCCGGATACGTGCTCTACCGCACCAAGCCGGAGGACGACGGCGGGTCCGTCCGCACACCGGGCCTGGTCCGCGTGGAGGAGCTGGAGGCCGACACCCCGGCGGTCGCCGCCGCCCTGTGGGAGTGCCTCGCCGCCCTCGACCTGACCGGCCGGGTCACCGCGTGGGGCCGCCCGGCCGACGACCCGCTGCTGCACTTCGCCGCCGACCGGGACCAGGTGCGGGTGACCGCCCAGTTCCCGGCGCTCTGGCTGCGCCTGGTCGACGTACGGGCGGCGCTGACCGCGCGGTCCTGGGCCGCGCCGGTGGAGCTGGTGCTGGAGCTGACCGACGTACGGCTGCCCGCGAACGCCGGGCGCTTCCGGCTGAAGGCGGGGCCGGGCGGGGCGGCGTACGAGCCCGCCCGGGCGGCGCCGGACCTGGCCCTGGACGTACGGGAGCTGGCCGCGTGCTACCTGGGCGGGACCCGGGTCGTCGAACTCGTCGCGGCGGGGCTGGTCGCCGAGCACACGCCCGGCGCGGCGGCCGAGCTGGACGCGGCCCTGCGGACGGACCTGCTGCCGCACACGAGCGACGAGTTCTGAGGCGGGGCGGAGCATGGGCGGTGCGGAGGCGGGGGCGGGCGAGCGGACCGTCCCCGCCTCCGGGCCTCCGGGATCAGGGACCTCCGGGATCAGGGACCTCCCGGGCCGGGCGGCCTTCGGTGTCAGGCGGGCAGGGAGATCCGGGCCGCGGCCATCCCGAAGCCGGAGCCCAGGACGCCGGTGGACAGCGGGCCGGGCATCCCGTGCAGGTCCTCGGGACGGTAACGGGCAATGTTCTGATGCCAGTTGAGGACGCCCGCGTGCCAGTCCCGCAGCTCGCCGACGTACGCGTCCAGGGCCCTGCGCGCCTCCTCGCCGAGCTTCCAGTCGTCGTAGAGCAGCGGCAACTGGTTCGCGACGATGTGCTCGAACTCCTCCGTGCGCCGGGTCATCAGCGCATGGCAGATGTGCAGGGCCTCCGCGTACCCGATGCCGAAGAAGTTCCGTGTGACGAGGATGTAGTTGTGGACCTCGCCCTCGACCTCCACCTCCTTCTGGTAGGAGTAGACGTCGTTGATCAGGCAGGCGGCGTCCGCGACGGCGTTCTCCAGCGACCGGATCGTCCCCGAGGCGTAGATCTCCTCCGGGATGCCCCGCCCCTGGTGCCCCAGTCGGCACAGGTACATCGTGAGGTAGCTGCCGAAGGTGCGGCGGCGCATCTCGGCGTAGTCCACCGGGTCCGGGATGCGGTTCTGGATCTGGTTGTCCACCTCCCACAGCCAGCTCTCCAGCATGTCCACCAGCGTGGCCCGGAACTCGGTGCGCTGCTCCGTGGACATGCCCGCGCAGGTGCGCACCCAGAGGTCGGCCAGCGCGCGCTCCATCGCGGTCACCGGCTCCGGCAGGTCGGCGTGGTCCACGGGGATCATCGCGATCAGCCGCGCCGTGGTCGCCTTCGCGGCCGGCAGGTTCTTGGCCTGCGAGAAGACCACCGGGTAGTAGTCGTCCCCGTACGTGCCCCAGGTCAGCCAGCAGGCGTTGAGGGCCAGCTCCTCCGCGGTGGCGTCCGGGTCGAGTCCGGCCGAGCAGAGCGCGAAGTCGAAGCCCCGCAGCTTGGCCTCGGTCCAGATCGCCGAACCCGGGTCGCCCGCCTGCGGGTCGAGCAGGCCCATCCGCCGGGACCACGCCACCGACTCCTCGCGGGCGTGCGCCAGGTGCGGGCTGAGGCTCAGCCGGTGCGGCATGTAGATGTCGGGGATGACGGAGGGGCCGGTCTTCTCGAACGGGACGTGGGTGAAGGAGCGCCGGCGCAAGTCCGTCGAGCGCCGGGTGAAGACGGACCGCAGGTCGAGCGCGGTGGTGCCGAGCCCGGAGGGGAGGAAGGGCAGCGTGAGCGGTGCGGTGGCCCGGGCCTCCTTGTTCATGTAGCGGCTGGAGACCATGTGCCACTCGTGGCCGCCCGACTGCCAGTCCTGCAGGCCCTTGGCGTAGGCGAGTACGGCGGCGATCTCGGCCGGGTCCATGGCGTGGTCGGCGAAGAGCTGGGGGAGCTCGACGAGCGCCGTCTGCTCGAACTGGTGGAGGCGTGAGGTGAGCAGGTCGTTGGAGGCCTCCGCGGCCTCCTGGGTGGTGCAGCCGAGGAAGGTCTCCAACACCAGCACGGCGTTGGAGAGTTCTCCTTCGTCGGCGACCTCCCGTTCGTAGGAGAAGATGTCGTTCCTGATGTGCACGGCGTCGGAGAAGGCGTCGCGCAGCACCCCGAGCGGCCGCGAGTGCGCCACGCGGGCGGGGACCTCGGCGGAGACGTACTCGATCAGGCCGGCGGACCAGGGCGCGCCGCCCACCTTGCGGCGCATCTCGATGTACTCGAGCGGGTTGGCGACGCGCCCGATGTTGATGTTGGCCAGTTCCCACATGGACTCGTTGAGGAGGTTCCGCGTCGACTCGGAGAACCGTTCCCTCCAGTCCTGGGACATCGCGGGAACGGTTCGCCGCCAGAGATCGGCGAGGCCCGCCTCCACCGGATTGGTGGGCTCGGGGAAGCCGTCGGCCAGATCCATCGGCATGAAGGCGGCGAGCTTGTCGAGGTAGTCCTTGGCGCCGTCGCGGTCCTGCGAGCGCTTGTACATCTCCAGGAAGTGGTCGTCGAAGAAGAACACCCAGACGTACCAGTCGGTGACCAGCGACAGCGCTGCGCCGTCGCAGTCGGGGTGCGTGTACGCGCACAGCAGCGCGTAGTCGTGCGAGTCGAGATCGTGTTCCTCCCAGACGCCGGAACCCTCCAGCATCCCGAGTGCGCGCGCCCATTGCTTGGTGTGGACCCGCGCGTCCTCCAGGTGGGGGTTCAGTCGCGCCGGATAAGGCACATAGAAATCCGGCAGTTGGAACGGCTGCGTCACGGCAGGGTCGGCCTTTCGTCCATGGGTGCGGGGGCAGGTGAACCCGGCCCCCGCACGAGATCAGCAGTGCCCTACCCCTGGTGGCCCCGGGATAAGGGGTAGTTCACTGCTTCAGGTGACGGACGGGTCGTTCCGCGGTGCGGCGCCCTGGCGCGGGATAAGGACGTCCCGACCGGGCTGCCCGGCCCCGTTCGACGAGCCGACCAGGACACGGGCATCGCGAAACCGGCGCGTCAGCCCGCCGGGTGGAGTTCGGACTGGGGGTGGGCTGACTGCCAGGCCTTGATGGAGTGGTTCCAGTCGTCGCCCGTGAGGGCGGTGAGGGAAGCCGGGAAGAGGCCGTCCTCTTCCTTTGCGATGTGGTGGTGGAGGTCGTCCATGGCCTGGCGGAAGGTGTGTACGTCCGCCGGGGTGGTGAGGTCCGCGCGGGAGAGGAACGCCGCCAGTCCGCGGTGTTCCGCGATCAGGGCCTCGATGTAGGGGGCGTATTCGGGGTCCGTGGACATGACCGCGAAAAGGCCGTCCTCCTCGCCCTTCCAGTGGGCGAGGAGGACGGCCGTCATCGTCGAGAGCAGGGCCTGGGCGCGCGGGACGTCACCGGTGTCCAGGGCGCGGAGGGCATCGCCCGCCGCGTTCGTCACCGTCTCGTGTTCCGCGATGAATTCCTTGATCAGCGGGATCTGGCGGCAGCCGCAGTAGTGGCACATCCAGACAGTCTGGAGGGGCTACTCCGCTTCGCCCTCCAGGTTGCCCTCCGTGTCCAGGTAGACCTGGCGGAGGGATTCGAGGATCTGCGGGTCCGGCTTCTCCCACATGCCGCGGGACTCGGCCTCCAGGAGGCGTTCCGCGATGCCGTGCAGGGCCCAGGGGTTGGCCTCTTCGAGGAAGGCGCGGTTCTCCGGGTCCAGGACGTACGTCTCCGTGAGCTTGTCGTACATCCAGTCCGCGACCACGCCCGTCGTGGCGTCGTAGCCGAAGAGGTAGTCGACGGTCGCCGCGAGTTCGAAGGCGCCCTTGTAGCCGTGGCGGCGCATCGCCTCGATCCACTTCGGGTTCACGACGCGGGCGCGGAAGACGCGGCTGGTCTCCTCGACCAGGGTGCGGGTCTTGACGGTCTCCGGGCGGGTGGAGTCGCCGATGTACGCCTCCGGGGCCGTGCCGCGCAGGGCGCGGACGGTGGCCACCATGCCGCCGTGGTACTGGAAGTAGTCGTCCGAATCCGCGATGTCGTGCTCACGGGTGTCCGTGTTCTTCGCGGCCACCGTGATGCGCTTGTAGGCCGTCTCCATCTCGTCGCGGGCCGGGCGGCCCTCCAGGCCGCGGCCGTACGCGTAGCCGCCCCAGACCGTGTAGACCTCCGCGAGGTCGGCGTCCGTACGCCAGTCGCGGGAGTCGATCAGCTGGAGGATGCCCGCTCCGTAGGTGCCCGGGCGGGAGCCGAAGATACGGGTGGTGGCCCGGCGTTCGTCGCCGTGGACGGCGAGGTCCGCCTGGGCGTGCGCACGGATGAAGTTGTCGGCGGGCGGTTCGTCCAGGGACGCCGCCAGCCGGACCGCGTCGTCCAGGAGGCCGATGACGTGCGGGAACGCGTCACGGAAGAAGCCCGAGATGCGCAGGGTGACGTCGATGCGGGGGCGGCCCAGTTCGGCGAGGGGGATGGCCTCCAGGCCGGTCACGCGGCGCGAGGCCTCGTCCCAGACCGGGCGGACGCCGAGCAGCGACAGCGCCTCCGCCACGTCGTCGCCCGCCGTGCGCATCGCGCTCGTGCCCCACAGCGACAGGCCGACGGACGCCGGCCACTCGCCGTTGTCCGTGCGGTAGCGGTTGAGGAGGGACTCCGCGAGGGCCTGGCCCGTCTCCCACGCCAGGCGGGAGGGGACGGCCTTGGGGTCCACCGAGTAGAAGTTGCGGCCCGTCGGGAGGACGTTGACCAGGCCGCGCAGCGGGGAGCCGGAAGGGCCCGCCGGGATGAACGAGCCGTCCAGGGCCGCGACGACGTGGGCGATCTCGTCCGTGGTGCCGGCCAGCCGGGGCACGACCTCGCGGGCCGCGAAGGACAGCACCGCCGCGACGTCCGCCGAGTGGTCACGTGCGACCCCGGCCACCGCGTCGGGGGACCAGTTCGCGTCCTCCATCGCCTGGACCAGGGCGCGGGCCTGCTCCTCGACGGCGTCCGCCGAGGTACGGGTGGCCGCCGACTCGTCGAGGCCGAGCGCCTCGCGCAGGCCCGGGAGGGCCGTCGTACCGCCCCAGATCTGACGGGCACGGAGGATGGCGAGGACCAGGTTGACGCGGGACTCGCCGGCCGGGGCGCCGCCCAGGACGTGCAGGCCGTCGCGGATCTGCGCGTCCTTGACCTCACACAGCCAGCCGTCGACGTGCAGCAGGAAGTCGTCGAAGCCGTCGTCGTCGGGGCGTTCGGCCAGACCGAGGTCGTGGTCGAGCTTCGCCGCCTGGATCAGGGTCCAGATCTGTGCACGGATGGCCGGGAGCTTCGCCGGGTCCATCGCGGAGATCTGGGCGTACTCGTCGAGGTGCTGTTCCAGGCGGGCGATGTCGCCGTACGACTCCGCGCGCGCCATCGGCGGCACGAGGTGGTCGATCAGGGTGGCGTGCACGCGGCGCTTGGCCTGGGTGCCCTCGCCCGGGTCGTTGACCAGGAACGGGTAGATGAGCGGCAGGTCGCCGAGGGCCGCGTCGGGCGCGCAGGAGGCGGACAGACCGGCGTTCTTGCCGGGGAGCCACTCGAGGTTGCCGTGCTTGCCCAGGTGGATCATCGCGTCGGCGCCGAAGCCGCCGTCCTCGGTGCGCGCCTGGATCCAGCGGTACGCGGCCAGGTAGTGGTGCGAGGGCGGCAGGTCCGGGTCGTGGTAGATCGCGATCGGGTTCTCGCCGAAGCCGCGCGGCGGCTGGATGAGGATGAGGAGGTTCCCGCGGCGCAGGGCGGCCAGGACGATGTCGCCCTCGGGGTTCGAGGACCGGTCGACGAACATGTTGCCGGGGGCCTCGCCCCAGTGCTCCTCGACGCTGGCGCGGAGGTCGGCGGGCAGGCCGGCGAACCAGCGCCTGTAGTCGGCGGCCGGGATGCGGACCGGGTTGCGGGCCAGCTGCTCCTCGGTGAGCCAGTCCTGGTCGTGGCCGCCGGCCTCGATCAGGGCGCGGATCAGCTCGTCGCCGTCACCCGAGACCAGACCCGGGATCTCGGGTACGGGACCGAAGTCGTAGCCCTCGGCGATGAGGGTGCGCAGCAGCTCGACGGCGCTGGCCGGGGTGTCCAGGCCGACCGCGTTGCCGATGCGGGAGTGCTTGGTGGGGTACGCGGAGAGGACCAGGGCGATCTTCTTGTCGCGGCGGTCGATGTGGCGCAGGCGCGCGTGGCGTACGGCGATCCCCGCGACCCGGGCGGCGCGCTCGGGGTCGGCCACGTAGGCGGGCAGGCCGTCCTCGTCGAGCTCCTTGAAGGAGAACGGGACGGTGATCAGGCGGCCGTCGAACTCGGGCACGGCGACCTGGGTGGCGGCGTCGAGGGGGGACAGCCCCTCGTCGTTGTCCTCCCAGGCGGTACGGGATCCGGTCAGGCACAGGGCCTGGAGGATCGGCACGCCGAGGGAGGCGAGGGCGCCGGCGTCCCAGGACTCGTCGTCACCGCCGGCGGAGGCGGTGGCGGGGCGGGTGCCGCCGGCGGCGAGGACGGTGGTGATGACCGCGTCGACGCCGGTCAGAGCGGCGAGGAGCTCCGGCTCCGGGGTGCGCAGGGAGGAGACGTACAGGGGGAGCGGCTGGGCGCCGTGGGCCTCGATGGCGTCGCACAGGGCGTGCACGAAGGCGGTGTTGCCGCTCATCTGGTGGGCGCGGTAGTAGAGGACGGCGACCTTGGGGGCGGCCGCCTGCGGGGCTTCGGGCTGCCGGGCCGTGCGCTCCAGGGGGCCCCAGGTGGGGGAGGCGGCGGGCGGCTCGAAGCCGTGGCCGGTGAGGAGGACGGTGTCGGAGAGGAAGCGGGCCAGCTGGTCGAGGTTGGCGGGGCCGCCGTGCGCGAGGTAGCCGTGGGCCTCGGCCGCGATGCCGATCGGCACCGTGGAGGCCTCCATCAGCTGGGCGTCCGGGGCCTGTTCGCCGGTCAGGACCACGACCGGGCGGGTCTGGCCGGGGGCCAGGAGGAGGTCGAGGCCCTCCTGCCAGGCGCGGAGGCCGCCGAGGAGGCGTACGACGACCAGGTCGACGCCGTCGAGGAGTCCGGGGAGGTCGTCGAGGGGAAGGCGGGAGGGGTTCGCGAACCGGTACGGGACGGGGCCGTCCGCCGATGTCGCGGCGCGGGCGCTGAGCAGATCGGTGTCGGACGTCGACAGCAGCAGGATCATGCGGCGGCAGGCCTTCCTCGGGGTTTCCGCGCCCCGGGCAGTGAGGACAGCGGGAGTTCCTGACTCACCCCGGTCGCGGGGGTCGCTCCGCGGGGTTCACAGTGGCGGGACCGCGCCGGATTCGCACCGGGCTTCCTCCCATGTCGCCGTCCTCGGCGATGGCGGAGCCGTGTGGCTCCGCCGGGATCATCCTAGGGGGCGCGTGCCGTTGGCGGGAGGCGGGGTGGTGGGGTTCTCGCAGGTGCGAGGCCGGGGCGGGGCCCGGGGGTGGGGTGGGGTGGTCCGGCTTGGCGCCGTTGCCGGGGCTCTGCCCCGGGCCCCGCGCCTCAAACGCCGGCGGGGCTGGGAGGGCATGGGCGGGGGCGGCTGGGTGCGGCGTCGTTGCGGGGGCTCTGCCCCGGGCCCCGCGACTCAAACGCCGGCGGGCTGGGATGGTGCGGCGGGGCTGGGATGGTGCGGTGGGGATGCGGTGGGTGGGGTTTGTGGGGGTGGATGGGGGTGGGGGTGGGGGAGTTGGCTGGTCGGAGGGGGTGGTGTGGGGGTGGGGGCCGGTCGGGGGTGGGGAATCGTGGGTATGCTCGCCGCCATGTCACAGCCCCCTGCCGCCGCATCGCGGGACGAGCCCGTCATACGGGAGCGCGGTGACGCCTGTCCCGGTGCGCTGCGGCTGCACGCGGCCGACGACGGGTTCCTGGCGCGGGTCCGGATACCCGGCGGGGCGCTGACCGTGCGGCAGGCCTCGCTGCTGGCGGTGGCCGCCGACCGGTTCGGGGACGGGCACCTGGAGCTCACCTCGCGGGGGAACGTGCAGCTGCGCGGCCTTGCCGAGGGATGCGGCGGCGGGCTCGCGGAGCTGCTCGACGGCGCCGGACTGCTGCCCGCGCCCAGCCACGAGCGGGTGCGCAACATCGTGGCCACGCCGATGTCGGGCGACGTACTGCCCTGGGTCGGCGAGCTGGACCGGCTGCTGTGCGCGAACACGCGGGTCACCGCCCTGTCCGGCCGGTTCCTGTTCGCCTTCGACGACGGGCGCGGCGACGTGGCCGCCCTGGAGCCGGACGTGACCGTGCTCGCCCGGCCGGGGGGCCGCGCGCTGGTGCGGCTCGGGCCGGCCGCCGGCGCCGTTTCGGTGGCCGCGCAGGACGCCCCGCGCGCGGCGCTGCTCGCCGCCGAGTACTTCCTCGACGCCGTGGACGCGGCCGGCACCCGGGCCTGGCGGGTGGGCGAGCTGCCCGCCGGACACGCCCTGGACGACGCCGAGTTCGCCGCGCGCCTCACCGGCGCCGGGATCGACGCGGTACGGGTCGCCGGCGTGGCCTGGCCCTGCTCGCCGCCGCCCGGGCCGCAGTCCGGCGGCACCGGCGAGCGGGGAACGCTGTGCGTCCTGCCCCCGCTGGGCCGGCTCACCTCCGAACAGTGGCGGGTCCTCGTACAGGTCGCCGACCCCGGCACTGGGCTGCGCGTCACCCCGTGGCGGAGCGTTGTCCTTCACGACGTGCCGCTCGACGTCCCCCTCGAGGCTCCCGCGCGGCGCCTGGAGGGCGCCGGGCTCGTCGTATCGGCCGACAGTGCCTGGCGGTCCGTCACCGCCTGTACGGGGCAGCCCGGTTGCGCGAAGGCCCTGGCCGACGTCCGGGCCGACGCGCGGGCCGTCGCAGAGCGGGCGCGCGGGCCGCTGCCCGTGCACTGGTCCGGCTGCGAGCGCCGGTGCGGGCACCCGCGGGGGACGCGGTGGGTCGACGTGCTGGCCACGCGGGACGACGGCTACCGGATCTCCGTCCACGGGCGGGCCGTGGCCCGTCAGACAGACCTGGCGGCGGCCCTCACCGCCGCACGCGGCACCACGTCAGATCAGATCAGTCCAGATCAGTCCAGATCAGAGTCCGAAGTCGCAGTGAAGAAATGAGCGAGTACAGAGTGTTCGAGTACGAGAAGGACGGCGCCGCGATCTACCGCCAGTCCTTTGCCACGATCCGCGCCGAGGCGGACCTCTCCGGGCTGCCCGCCTCCGTCGCGCAGGTCGCGGTGCGCATGATTCACGCGTGCGGGATGACCGACCTGCCCAAGGACCTGGGGTACACGCCCGAGGTGGTGCTGCGGGCACGCGCCGCGCTCACCGCCGGGGCGCCGATCCTGTGCGACGTGCAGATGGTCGCCAGCGGCGTCACCCGCAAGCGGCTGCCCGCCGACAACGACGTGATCTGCACGCTCTCCGACCCGGCCGTGCCCGAGCTCGCCGCGAAGATGGGGACCACGCGCAGCGCCGCCGCGCTCGAGGTCTGGCGTGACCGGGGCCTGCTGGAGGGGTCCGTGATCGCCGTCGGCAACGCGCCCACCGCGCTGTTCCGGCTGCTCGAGATGATCGAGGAGGGGGCCCCGCGCCCCGCCGCCGTCATCGGCGTGCCCGTCGGGTTCATCGGCGCCGCCGAGTCCAAGGACGCCCTCGCGGCGCACCCCTCCGGGCTCGACCACCTGATCGTGCGCGGCCGCCGCGGGGGCAGCGCCATCGCCGCCGCCGCGGTCAACGCCATCGCGAGCGTGGCCGAATGAGCGCGGCGGCGCCCGAGGGGCGGCTGTACGGGGTCGGGCTGGGCCCCGGCGATCCGAACCTGATGACGCTGCGGGCCGTCGAGGTGATCGGCGCGGCGGACGTCGTCGCCTATCACAGCGCGCGCCACGGCCGGTCCATCGCCCGTTCGATCGCCGCGAAGCACCTGCGCGAGAGCCAGATCGAGGAGCCGCTGGTCTATCCGGTCACCACCGAGACCACCGACCACCCGGGCGGCTACCAGGGCGCGATGGAGGAGTTCTACGAGTCCGCCGCCGCCCGGCTGGCCGCGCACCTCGACGCCGGCCGGACCGTCGCCGTGCTCGCGGAGGGCGACCCGCTCTTCTACAGCTCGTACATGCACATGCACAAGCGGCTCGCGCACCGGTACGACACCGAGGTGATCCCCGGTGTCACCTCCGTCAGCGCCGCCGCCGCCCGCCTCGGCACCCCGCTCGTGGAGGGCGAGGAGGTGCTGACGATCCTCCCCGGCACCCTGTCCGAGGAGGAGCTCACCGCCCGCCTGGCGGCCACCGACTCGGCGGTCGTGATGAAGCTCGGCCGGACCTTCCCCGCCGTGCGCGGGGCGATGGAGCGCAGCGGCCGGCTGGCCGAGGCCCGCTACGTCGAGCGCGCCACCATGTCCGGCGAGCGGACGGGCGTCCTCGCGGACACCGACCCGCAGTCCGTGCCGTACTTCGCGGTCGCCGTCGTGCCCAGCCGGACCGGCAACCCGGGCAGCGTGCCGGCCGGGCCCGGCGAGGTCGCGGTCGTCGGCACCGGCCCCGCCGGGCCGCTGTGGCTGACCCCCGAGACCCGGCGGGCGCTGGCCGACGCGGAGGTGCTGGTGGGGTACACCACCTACCTGGACCGGGTCCCCGTCCGGCCTGGCCAGATCCGGCACGGCTCCGACAACAAGGTGGAGTCCGAGCGCGCCGAGTTCGCCCTCGACCTCGCCCGGCGCGGACAGCGGGTGGCCGTGGTCTCCGGTGGCGACCCCGGGGTGTTCGCGATGGCCACGGCGGTGCTCGAAGTGGCCGGGCAGGCCGAGTACAAGGACGTGCCCGTACGGGTCCTGCCGGGGGTGACCGCGGCCAACGCGGCGGCCGCCGCGGCCGGCGCCCCGCTGGGCCACGACTACGCCACCATCTCCCTCTCGGACCGGCTCAAGCCGTGGGAGGTGATCGCGGAGCGGCTGCGCGCGGCCGCCTCTGCGGACCTGGTCCTCGCCCTGTACAACCCCGGCTCGCGCAGCCGGACCTGGCAGGTGGCGCAGGCCCGCCAGCTGCTGCTGGAGCTGCGTGCGCCGCAGACCCCGGTGGTCGTGGCCCGCGACGTGGGCGGGCCCGAGCAGTCGGTGCGGATCGTCACGCTCGCCGAACTGGAGCCGTCCGAGGTCGACATGCGGACGCTCCTGCTGATCGGCTCCTCGCAGACGCAGGTCACCGAGCGGGCCGACGGCTCCCGGATCACGTGGACGCCGCGCCGGTACCCGTGACGGGTCACCGGCCACCGGCCAGCGGTCACCGTCGACCGGGGGCAGGTGACCCGGCCTACCGCAGGGGCGGCAGGGTCACCTTCGGGATCGACGGGTCGTTCGGGTCGAACGGCGGCGGCGTCCAGGGCTCGATCGGGGGCCTGGGCGGCGCCGGTGGCGGGGTCGGGCCCCGGTAGGGGTTCTGCGGCACGGACGAGGTGCGCTGCGCGGCCGGCCGGGACGTCGCGGCGGCCGGCCGCCGCGTCTCCTGCCCCTTCGCGGGGCCGGTGGCCGGTGCGGACGCCGACGGCGGCTGCGCGGGCTGCGAGGGGGAGGCCGGGCCGGCGGAGGGCGTCGGCGACGCGGACGGTGCGGACGGGGCGGTGGCCGGCGGAACCGCGGCCGGTTTCCCGGCCGGTGCGCCGCCCGAGCACCCGCCGGCCAGCAGGCCGCCGGCCAGCAGGGCCGTCAGGGCCCCGGAGATTCTGCCGCCGGACCCCATGTCCGCCCCCTTCGCGTTTCGCACGTACGAGCGATCAGTGCGCGTGATCGTAACGCAGCCGGTGCAGGGCCGCGGCCACCGAGTCCGCCACCGCCACGCCCTCCGGGACCGCGGGGCGGCGTACGACGAGCACCGGGATGCCCGCCTCGCGCGCGGCGGCGAGTTTGGGGGCGGTTGCCGAGCCCCCGCTGTCCTTGGTGACCAGCACGTCGATCCGGTGCCGGGTGAGCAGCTCCCGCTCGTCCTCCAGGCTGAACGGGCCCCGGTCCAGCAGGACTTCGAGCCGCGGAGGCACCGGCGGGGCCGGCGGGTCCACGGAACGCACCAGGAACCAGGTGCCGGTGAGGTGCGCGAAGGCGTGCAGGCCCATCCGGCCCGTGGTCAGGAACGCCCGGCCGCCCAGGCCCGGCAGTACGGCGGCCGCGTCGGCGAGGGAGTCCGCGAAGGTCCAGGCATCGCCCGGCCCGGGCGTCCAGCCGGGGCGGCGCAGCGCCAGCAGCGGGACCCCCGTCAGCGCCGCCGCCCCGGCCGCGTTGAAGCTCATGCGCTCCGCGAACGGGTGGGTGGCGTCGACCAGGTCGGTGACCCCGTGCGCGGTGATCCACCGGGCCAGTCCGGCGGGCCCGCCGAAGCCGCCGATCCGCGTTTCGCCCGGCGGCAGCACGGGCGCGGCGACCCGCCCGGCGAGGGAGGTCGTCACCCGGACCGCCGGGCGCTGCGGGGAGGCCGGCGCCGTGCGCCCGGCCTGCGCCGATGCCTCCGCCCCCACCAGCGTCTCCGCGAGGCGGCGGGACTCCGTCGTGCCGCCCAGGATCAGGATGTGGCGGCCCGGCGCGCGGCCCGGTTCAGCAGACATGCCGGTCGCGCTCGGGCGAGTACAGGTGGCTGTCGCGGAACTGCTCGGCGCCGAGCGTGCGGCCCACCACGATCACCGCGGTGCGGACCAGCCCGTGCTCCTTCACCCGGTCCGCGATGTCGGCCAGCGTGCCGCGCAGGATCAGCTCGTCGGGGCGGCTGGCCATCGCCACCACCGCCACCGGGCACTCGGCCCCGTAGTGCGGCAGCAGTTCGTCCACGACCCGGTCCACGTAACGGGTGGCCAGGTGCAGGACCAGCAGCGCGCCGCTGCGGCCCAGGGTGGCCAGGTCCTCGCCGGCCGGCATCGGGGTGGCCTGCTGGGCGATGCGGGTCAGGATCACCGTCTGGCCGACGGTGGGCACGGTCAGCTCCCGCTTCAGTGCGGCGGCCGCCGCGGCGAAGGCCGGAACGCCCGGGACCACCTCGTACGGGATGCCGGCCGCGTCGAGCCGCCGCATCTGCTCCGCGACGGCGCTGAAGATCGACGGGTCGCCGGAGTGGAGCCGCGCGACGTCCTGGCCCGCCGCGTGCGCCCGCACGCACTCGGCGATGATCTCGTCCAGGTTCAGCTGCGAGGTGTCGACCAGCCGGGCGTCCGGCGGGCACTCGGCCAGCAGTTCGCGCGGGACCAGGCTGCCCGCGTAGAGGCAGACGGGGGTGGCGGCCAGCCTCCGGGCACCGCGCACCGTGATCAGGTCGGCGGCACCGGGGCCCGCGCCGATGAAGTACACGGTCATGCTTGATCCTTCTCGTTCGTCGACTTCGTGACCGACCACTGGGTGACCGGCATGGCCTGCCGCCAGCCCGTGAAACCGCCGACCGGCACCGCGTGCGCGACCGACAGCTTCACCAGTTCGCCGCCGTGGCGCCGGTAGCGGTCGGTGAGGACCGCCTCCGACTCCAGGGTGACGGTGTTGACCACGAGCCGGCCGCCGGGGGTGAGCGCCGCCCAGGCCGCGTCCAGCAGCCCCGGCGCGGTCAGTCCGCCGCCGATGAACACGGCGTCGGGTGCGGGCAGTCCGTCGAGCGCTCCGGGCGCGGCGCCGACGACCACGCGCAGCCCGGGTACGCCGAGCGCCGCCGCGTTGCGGGTGATGCGGGCCGCCCGCTCCGGGACGCGCTCCACGGCCACCGCCCGGCACGAGGGGTGTGTGCGCATCCACTCGATGCCGATGGAACCGGAGCCTCCGCCGATGTCCCACAGCAGCTCGCCGGGGGCCGGGGCCAGCGCGCACAGGGTCGCGGCGCGCACGCGGCGCTTGGTGAGCTGCCCGTCGTGCTCGTAGGCGCCGTCCGGCAGGCCGGGGGTCGCACCGAGCCGGGGCGCCGGATGGGAGGGGTCCCGGCGGCAGTCCACGGCCACCACGTTCAGCGGATCGCCCGGCGGGTGGTCCCAGCCGTCGGCGATGCCCTCGTACGCGTCCTCGCGCTCGGAGCCGAGCTGCTCCAGCACCCGGATCCGGCTCGGGCCGAAGCCCCGCTCCCGGAGCAGGGCGGCGATCTCGGCCGGGGACGCCGCTCCGGCGCTGAGCACCAGCACCCGGCGCCCCTCGTGCAGGGCGGCGGCGAGCCGCGCCACCGGACGGCCGACGACCGTGACCACCTCGGTGTCCTCCACCGGCCAGCCCAGGCGGGCGCACGCGTACGAGACGGAGGAGGGGTGCGGGTGGACCGCGAGCGCGTCCGGGCCGAGCTCCTCGGCGAGCGCGCGGCCGATCCCGTAGAACATCGGGTCGCCGCTGGCCAGCACCGCGATCCGGCGGCCCGCGTGCTCGGCCATCAGCTTCGGCACGGCCGGCCGCAGCGGGCTCGGCCACGCGATCCGCTCACCGGGGCACGAGTCGGCCGGCAGCAGGTCCAGCTGGCGCGGCCCGCCGATCAGGACCTGGGCCGAGGACAGAGCGGACCGCGCGGCGGCGGTGAGCCCGGCCCAGCCGTCGGCGCCGAGGCCGACGACCGTGACGGGTACGGGGGGCGGTGCGGAGCTCACTGCGCGATACCTCGGAACGGGAACGGGAACGGGAACGGGAACGGGGGCGGAGAGGAGGAAGAGGAAGGCGGGGACGGGAAGCGGAGGGCGGGCCGACCGCAGCCTACTGGCCTGCGCGGACGCCCGTCCGGACACCCCCTCTCCCACCCCGCCCCGGACCCGTCTACCCTCGGTAATCCACATCGTCCGCGAGGGAGCCAGGGAGCTGCCATGCCCGGCTGGAACGCCGTGAACATCCCCGACCAGAGCGGCCGGACCGCGGTCGTCACCGGGGCCAACAGCGGCATCGGCTACGTCACCGCCCGGGAGCTCGCACGGCGCGGCGCCACGGTGGTGCTGGCCTGCCGCAGCGCCGCGCGCGGCAAGGCGGCCGAGATCCGGCTGCGCGCCGAAGTGCCGGGCGCCGAAGTCGAGTTCCTCGCGCTGGACCTCGCCGACCTGGCATCGGTGCGGGAGTTCGCGAAGAGGTTCGGGGAGCGCCGTGCCACGCTGGACCTGCTGATCAACAACGCCGGCGTGATGGCCCTGCCCTACGGGCGCACCGCCGACGGGTTCGAGACCCAGCTCGGGGTCAACCACCTCGGGCACTTCGCGCTGACCGGACTGCTGCTGCCGCGGCTGCGGGCCGCCGCCCCCGGGGCACGGATCGTCAACGTCTCCAGCGGTTTCCACGCGCTGGCGGACGTGGACCTCGACGACCTGGCCTACGAGCGCGGCTACCGGCGCTGGCTCGCCTACGGCCGCTCCAAGACCGCCAACCTGCTCTTCACCCACGAACTGTCCCGCCGGTTCACCGCCGCCGGGTCCACCATCACCGCGGCCGCCGCCCACCCCGGGTACGCGTCCACCAACCTGCACGCCGGCGCGACGCAGGACGGCGGCACGCTCTACGCGCGCGGGGTGGCGCTCGCCAACGAGCTCGTCGCGCAGCCCGCCACCGGGGGCGCGCTGCCCACGCTGTACGCCGCCACCGCGCCCGGGGTCCGGCAGGACGCGTTCGTCGGCCCGCGGTTCGGCTGGCGCGGTGCGCCCGCCCGTTCCTGGCGGGCGAAATGGACCCTCGACGACAAGTCCGGCGAACGGCTCTGGGCCGCGTCCGAGAAGCTCACAGGAGTCTCGTACGCATCCCTACCGCGCTGATCCTCCCGGGGCTAACTTGCCACCCGTCGGTCACTTGTGGTCGTGGAGTCGCAGCCCCGAGGAGAGCCATGCGCCGTTCCGCACCGCCCCCGCACCCGCCCCTTCTCCTGCCCCCGTACCTGCTGTTCCCCGTGCTCCTGGCCGTGCTCGCCGCCCTGCTCACCGCTCCCGCGGCGCAGGCGGCCGCCGGGCCCGCCGCCGGGCAGGCCGCCGCCGGGCGGGCGGAGCAGCGTACGCCCGTGGTGCTCGTGCACGGCTACGGGGACACGGCCGCCTCCCTCGACGGGCTGGAGGACGACCTGCACGCGCGGGGCTGGCTGTACAGCGACCTCGCCCAGTTCGGCTACGACTGGGCCGCCACCAACGAGTCCAACGCCGCCCGCTTCGGCGCCTTCCTGACCGAGCGGTTCGGCACCCGCCAGGTGAACGTCGTCGCGCACAGCATGGGTTCGCTGCTCACCCGCGCGTACCTGAAGGGCGGCGGCAGCCCGCGGGTCCGCGCCTGGGTCTCGCTCGGCGGACCCAACCACGGTGCGGGGGACGCCTCCCCGTGCGGCCCCTTCGGCACCTTCTGCGACATCCACGCCGCGTCGCTCGCCGAGATGGCCCCGGGCAGTGCCTTCCTGGGCTCGCTCAACGCGGGCGACGAGACCCCGGGCGCCACCCGGTACACCACCTTCAGCTCCGCCTGCGACGCGCAGATCCCGCCGGGCGACAGCCGGGCCCCCCGCTCCACCGAGCTCGCGGGCGCCGTCAACCACGTGCTGCCGGTCGGGGACAGCGGCTGCCCCTCCCACTACGGCCTGCTCGGCAACGACTGGGTGCGCGAACGGATCGCCGAGGAGTTCGCGGCGGACCCCGTCACCCCCGTCGACCTCAAGACCGGGCCGTTCCGCATCACCGTGAACGAGGCCCGCTTCACCTCCTCCGGAGAGAGCGGCCCCGAGCTCTACGACGGGATCAGCCTCACCGCCGACGGCACGACCCGTACGCTGTGGCACCGCGACCGCGACGGCGCGACCGCCTTCCCGGACCACGACCCGTGGTTCGGACTCGACGACTCCGCCCGCAGCCGGACCTTCAGCGGCGGAGCCACCGTCACCGCCTACCTGACGGACGCCGACTACAGCGCGGGCAACAACGACGACGTCATGGCCGCCGGCCGCGCGCACTGGGACCCGGCCCTCGGCTTCGGCCGCTTCACCGCCCGGATGCGCGGCGTGGACGGCGGCGAGGCCGCGGTCACCTACACCGTGACCCCGGTGTCGGGCGTGCCCGCCTGCCGGATCCGGGTGGACGGCGCCGAGCTGACGTACTTCGACGACGGCACGACCCGCCCCGCGCTGTACGGGGACATCGCCGTCCGGGCCGGTGACGGGACCCGTACGGCGCTCTGGTCGCGGTCCGGCTCCGACCCCTCCACCTTCCCCAACAAGGGGGCGCGCACCGACCCGGACCCGTACTTCCACCAGCGGATCGGCTCGGGCACCGGCCACGGTCCGGCGCCGCTGGAGCTCTCCGTGCACCTCTGGGACCACGACGCCTCCTCCGCGGACGACCTGGTCGCGCGCGGCACCGTCGCCTGGGACCCGTACACCGACCGGCCGGGCACCCGAACCGCAGATTTCCGCGGGGACGACGGCGGGCACGTGAAGGTCACCTGGACGGTGCTCTGTCCGTAGCCGTGCGCGGGACGGTCCACGGCGCCCGGTGCCCGGCGCGCCCCCGTCCGCCCCCGGGACGCCTCCGGGCGCCCCGGGCGGGACCTGACCGGGGCGCGCGGGCCGCCGGACACTCGGTGCCATGGACGACACTCCGGACAACCACCCAGAATCCCCCCGCGACCACGCGGTGGTACTCGGCGCGGGCCCGGCCGGGCTGCCGGCGGCGCGGGTGCTCGCGGAGCGCTTCGCGCGTGACCGCGGTGCAGCGGGACGAACCGCCCACCGGCGGCCCGGCGTTCAGGCCTGCGCGGTCCGGTGCCGACGCAGAACCGGCTTGTCTCCGGGCCCAGATGAGCATGGCTGCGAGGTGGAGCGCGGCCTGGTCCCCCGGGTCCCGCAGTCCAGGCCGGGGATCGACACGCTCCGCTTGTGAGGACTCTCGGCTCCGTGCGGCCCGGGCCGAAACCGCTTCTACGATTGCCGCCATGGGGGACCTATTCATCGCGGGCGCGACACTCGCCGAGGGCCGGTACCGCATCGACGGACCGCTCGGCAGCGGCGGCATGGCGCAGGTCTACCGCGCCTACGACGTCAGGCTCGACCGTCCCGTCGCCGTCAAGACGATGCTGCCCGCGCTCGCGCTCGACGAGGACTTCGTGGCCCGGTTCAGGCGCGAGTCCCAGGCGATGGCCGCGCTCGGACACATCCACGTCGTCACCGTGCACGACACCGGCGAGGAGCCGCGCCAGGGCGGCCCGCCCATCCCCTACTTCGTCATGGAGCTGGTGTCCGGCCCCTCCCTGGCGGACCAGTTGCGCACGCACGGCGCCCTGCCCGTACCCCAGGCCCTGCGCCTCGTGGACCAGCTCCTGTCCGCCCTCGAGGCCAGCCACGCGCTGGGGCTGGTCCACCGGGACATCAAGCCCGCCAACGTCCTGCTGGCGCCGGGCGGCGTCGCCAAGGTGACGGACTTCGGGATCGTCCGGGCGCTGGCCGGCACCGCGCTGACGGGCACCCACGCGGCGATCGGGACGCCGCCGTACATGGCGCCGGAGCAGCTCCGCGGCGCGCCGGACATCGACGGCCGGTGCGACCTCTACGCGGTCGGCGTGGTGCTCTTCGAGATCCTGACGGGCCGCAGGCTCTTCGACGGCCCCGACATCTTCGCGATCGCCGTTCAGCAGCGGGAACGGCCACTGCCGGCCCTGGCCTCCTACGGGATCACCGGCCGGCCGGCCCTCGACGCCGTCCTGGCCCGCGCCCTCGCGATCAGCCCACAGGACCGGTACCCGGACGCACGGGCGATGCGGGCCGCGGTGAAGGCGGCGGACCTGGCTCCGGCGGGGCCGGAGCAGGCACCGGCCGGCCGTACAACCCACCCGGTGCCCACCGCGGCGGGGAGGTCCGGCCCCGCCTTCGGGCCCCCGCTGCCGGCGCCCACCGCAGCGGGGCGGTTCGGGCCCGCCGCCGCGCCCCCGCGACCCGCTCCGGCGCCCGGGGCAGTGGTCCATGCGGCGCCCTGGACGTCACTGCCGCCGCGCACCCGAGTCGTCCAGGCCGGCCGGATGGCCCTGTGCGCCCTGCTGGTGGTCGCGGGCATCTGGTTCTCCGCGGCGGCGATCGAGTCCGTCAACGGCCAGGACTGGGGGCACGCGCGGTGGATGGCCGCCGTCCAAGGCCTCGCGGGCCTGGCCGGAGCGGTGGGCGCGCTGCCCTTCTGGACCCGGGCCGCCAGGCCGGTCCCCCCGCTCCACAAGGTGTTCTCCCGGATCCTGCTCGCGGCCGGCCTGCTGGTGCTGGTGTTCGGCTGCATGACGTACGTGGCCGTCGGCCGGCAGGAGAACTGCGTCAAGGACGACTACCAGGGCTGTGTCTCCCTGTTCTGAACGTTGGCGCCAGGCCGGCGTGACCCTAAGCCGGGTCGGGCTCCGGACGCAGTGAGCGCCAGATGAGTTCCGGGAGGTGCCGGGCCGCCTCCGCCAGGTCGATCTCGTACGTGCTGGACAGCCAGCGGCGGGCCGCCTCGGTGAGCGGGCCCATGACCATCACCTCGGTCACCGGAGCCGGGAGCGCGGCGATCTCGCCGCGCTCCATGCGCACCTTCAGCCACTGCATGATGGCGGCGAACTTCTCCGCCTTGGCCGCCCCGATCTCCTCCGCGTGGGCCGCGAGGTAGCCCGAGTAGGCCGAGGCGTGCAGGAACAGGGCGACGTCCCGGTGCTCCTGGGTGAAGCGCAGGTAGGACGCCACCCATGCGTGGATGCCGGTGCGGGCGGTCCGGCAGCGGGTCAGGGCGGCGACCATCTCGTCGCACAGCTGGTCCGTGCACCGGATGTAGAGGGCGGCGGCCAGGCCGTCGAAGTTGCCGAAGTGGTGGTAGAGGCTGCCCAGGCTCACCCCGCTGGCCGAGACGACCGCGTTGACGGTGAACCCCTGCTGGCCGGACTCGGCGAACACCCGCAGCGCGGTGGTCAGGAGCAGATCGACGGTGGCCTCGCCACGTTGTTGCTTCGGAGACATGTCGATCCCGTCGGTGTCCGTGGGGGTAGCGGCCCGGACGGCCGTGCCGGAGAGCCTAGCAAGACCCGTAAATAGAGGGTCGTTCTAGAAAAGGGTTCCAGCGCGGCGGCCCTAGGGAGCTGTCGCGCGTTCGTACAGGGCGCGGACGGAGTCTCCGAAGTAGCTGCTGTACGAGGTCGTGTCGTCGCCCCCGCCGTCGCGGCCGCCGACCACCCCGATCAGCGTGTGCCCGTCGGTCAGCACCGGACCGCCGCTCGTGCCGTTCGGTACGCCGGCGCAGTCGAACCGCAGCTGCGCCGGCCCGGCGGCGCGGGCGGTGCTGCGGCAGTCCAGCGGCTGCTCGGAGCCGTTGGGGTAGCCCACGAGCCGCGCGGGAAGGGGCAGTTCGGGGCGGAAGGAGACCCGCAGGGAGCCGGTCATCTCCTCCAGCCGCTGGCCCGGGTAGCCGGGGCGGCGCAGCCGGATGAAGGCGACGTCGTGGTCGGGGTCCCCGTCCCCGGTCCAGCGCGGGTCCACGTCGATCCGGGTGGGCACCCAGACGCCGTACGGGGCCACGCCGTCCCGGTAGCCGGGAGCGAAGGCCAGGTTGGTGCGGAAGCCGAAGGAGTGGACGCAGTGGGCGGCGGTGACGATCAGGTCGCCCTGCGGAGAGTGGACCACCCCGGCCGAGCAGTGGTGGTCCGGGTCGCCGTCGGTGCCGGGGGAGAACAGCGCCCCGATGGCCGGCTCGGCCGGGGCGGGCCGCGCCTCCAGGGGGTCCGAGGGCTGCCACCCGCCGGAGCGCCAGTCCACCGGGGCGCTGCCGTCGCTGAAGGCCCCGCCGTCCGTCGGCGCGACCGGGTCCTCGCGGACGATCCCGTCCAGCACGGCGGCCGCCGTCCGGTCGGCACGCTCGGGGTCCTGCTGGTAGACGCCCCGTGCGGCGTCCCCGTCCGCGCGGTTGGCGACCATGCCGCGCAGCTCCCACAGGTACCGCCCGCCCACGAGGACGAGCGCGCCGAGCACGCAGACCAGCACGGCGGCCCGTACGGCCCGCCCGCGCACCTTGCTGAACATCCGGTACTCCCGCCCCGCGTCCGTGTTGGACTCCGCGTCCGACTCCCCGTCCGACGACTCGTTCGATGGGGAGAGCCGCGGGTCGGGTTCCGTGATCCGGACGTGTCCGTTCTCACAGCGCCCTCCCCGGGCGAAGTCCGCGGTCAGGGTCCCGGGTGCGAGGCCTCCAGCTGCCGGGCCGGGGGCCGCTCCCCGGCGGCGAGGCTCGCCTCGATCTCGTCGAGCGCCCGCCGGGCGGTGGCGATCCGCTCCCGGACGTCCCCGGCGTCCGGGAGGTCCGGCCCGCCCGCGCCCGGGCTCGCGACCGGCCCCTTGGCGGGGCTGGGGGCCGGGCCCGGCGCCCGGTCGGCCTCCGCCTCGATCTCGCGTGCCTCGTCGAGGGAGTTGAGCACGACACCGATCAGTACGTTCACCAGCACGAAGGAGGCGAGCAGGGCGTACGAGGCGTAGTAGAGGATGCTGAGCCGCGAGATCTGCAGCCCGGCCCGCACCGCGTCGGTGAGTCCGTCGAGCGTGGTCAGCAGGAACAGGGTGAGCGCGGCGCGGCCCAGGGAGCCGTAGTGCTGGGGGTCGGACTCCGCGAAGCAGACCCAGCCGACCATCGCGTACACGTACAGCACCAGCGCGCCGACGAACAGGAAGCTGGCGGTGCCCGGCAGGCTGCGGCCCACGGCGATCAGCAGGATGCGCAGGTGCGGCAGGAAGCGCGCGCTGCGCAGTACGCGGGCCAGCCGCAGCAGCCGCAGCAGCGTGGCGTTCTCGCGGACGAGGGGGAGGAAGGCCGAGGCCACCACCGCGAGGTCGAAGAGGTTCCAGGGATCGCGGAAGAATGCTTTCGGCCGGTCGGCGTGCGCACCGATCCGCAGCAGCATCTCCAGCGTGAACACCAGCAGGCAGGTGTCCTCCGCCGCCTCCAGCACCGGCCGGTACTCCCGGGCCAGCCCGCTGTACGTCTCCACGCCCATCAGCGCGGCGTTCAGCAGGATCACCGCGAAGACCGCCATGCCGAAGGCCGGGGCCTCCGTCGCCACCCGGCACCGGGCCGCCAGTTTCACGCGGCCGCGTCGGGCCGGCATCGGGACTCTCATCGTGCTCCTCGTACGCGTCTTCACCGCAGGACCGCACCCGGCGGGGTGCGGTGGTCGTCCCTACTAACGCCACACACCCGATCGGGTTTCCGCCGACCGCCCACGTCAACGCCCCGTCGGCGCTCAGGGCCGGGCTCCGAGCCGGGCTCGAGGCCGGGCCGGACGCGGTCGGATAGATTGCGTGGCCGTGACAACCACCACGCCGCACAGCGGTCGCATATTCGATGCCCTGAGCGCCGGCGCCGTCCAGAACACGGCCCAGCTGCGCGAGCTCTACGAGGAGCCCAGCGAGCTGGTCCGCCGCAAGGCGGTGGACCGCATCCACGACGTCGCCCGCGCCGTGATCGGCAGGTCGTCGCTGGTGTTCATCGCCAGCGCGGGCGCCGCCGGCCACTGCGACGTGACCCCGCGGGGCGGCCCGGCCGGGTTCGTGTCCGTCCTGGACGAGTTCACCCTCGCCGTGCCCGACGCCACCGGCAACAAGCGGCTCGACAGCAGCCACAACATCGTGGAGACGGGCCGGGCCGGCCTGATCTTCGTCATCCCCGGCCGCGCCACCACCCTGCGCGTCAACGGCAGGGCCTGCGTCTCCGCCGACCCGCGCCTGCTGGAGCAGCTCACCCCCGTCGGCAAGCCGCCGCGCACCGCGATCGTGGTGGAGGTGGAGGAGGTGTACCAGCACTGCCCCAAGGCCTTCCTGCGCGGCAACGCCTGGAAGCCCGGGCAGTGGCTCGCCGAGGACGCCGCCCCCAGTTCCGCCGAGGTCACCCGTTCTCACCTGGGCCTGCCGGAAGAGGCCATCGAGAAGATCCGCGAGAGCGAGCGCGAGTCCCTGCTGTACCGCTACGAATGAGCCCCAAGTCCGCTGGGTGAACAGTCGGTTGATCGGCGGGGCGGTCAGGCCCGCGGCGCATATGCTCCGTTCGTACGCGCGTGCATCCGAACACCTCGCGAACCGTAAGGGGACCGCTCCGTGAGTGTCCGCATTCAACCCTCCTCCCAGGTCGACGAGACGGCCGAGCTCGGCGAGGGGACCACGATCTGGGATCTGGCGCAGGTACGGGAAGAAGCCCGGCTCGGCCGCGGGTGCATCGTGGGCCGCGGTGCGTACGTAGGACCGGGCGTGCGCATCGGCGACCACGTGAAGCTGCAGAACTACGCGCTGGTGTACGAGCCCGCCGTACTGGGCGACGGGGTGTTCATCGGCCCGGCGGCGGTGCTCACCAACGACTTCTACCCCCGCGCGGTCGAACCCGACGGCCGGCAGAAACGCGGCGGCGACTGGGAGGCCGCCGGGGTCGTGGTCGCCGAGGGGGCCTCGCTGGGCGCCCGCTCGGTGTGCGTGGCCGGGGTCCGCGTCGGACGCTGGGCCCTGGTCGCCGCCGGGGCCGTGGTGTCCCGGGACGTACCCGACTTCGCCCTCGTCGCAGGGGTGCCGGCCCGCTGGATCGGCTGGGTGGGCCGGGCCGGGGTCCGGCTCGTGGAGCGTGAGGACGAGCCGGGCGTCTGGGAGTGCCCGCGCACCGGCGCACTGCACGAGGAGAAGGACGGCGGGCTGATCGAGCGCACCTGACGGAATGTCGGCAATTTAGGGCACCGGCATTTCCTCAAAACCACAATCAACGAACATCCGTGGGCATACCGTGTCCCTGCACAAGGGATCTGAGCAGGCAACAGGCCTGTCTCAGTGGGGGGTTGTACACGACGAGGGCACCGCGGGCAGAGCCGCGCGGCGCGGCTTCACCGCGCCCGCGCACACTGCCGTCGACGCGCGTGCTCCGGTCCGAGGCATCGCTGGGGGGTCCAGTCGGCGTCCGTCGGACGGCTCGTGCCGCACGCGACGAGGGAGTCGCGGGCGCGGGCGTCGCCGTCACGCGCAATCCCCCTCCACGGAGTGACGACCGCCAGGTCCGTCCGAGGAGTGATCAGAGGGGGGTAGGTGTGTTGGAGCCGTACAGCTCGGACATACGAGGTGCGCGCAGCACCCGGGGAATCGGGGTGGGGACCCGATGACCAGCACACGATTAGAAGCACTGGCCCATGAGGACCGGCCGCTGCACGCCCTCGCCGAGCGGCTGCTCGCGCTGGCCGAGGCGGGCCTGCCCGGGATGTACCTGCCGGGCGCCGAGAACTTCGTCTTCACCCGGGTGGGCAAGGCCTCGCCCGACGGCGCCCGAGCCCTCGAACAGCGCGGAACCAGCACCCGTTACGCGGCCATCACCGCACTCGGCGCCCGGTTCCTGCCCGAGGACCGGCAGCGCCCGCTGTTCGGCGGCCGCACCGCCCAGGAGTTCACCGGGGTGCTCGTGGAACGGCTGCCCGCCGTGACGAACCTGGGCGACGCGGCGCTCATCGCCTGGGCCGCCGCCGAAACCGGCCACCCCAAACTGGCCGACGCCCTCGGCCGGGTGGCCGCGCTGGACCAGCCCGGGCAGCCGCAGTACACCGTCGAGGCGGCCTGGGTGCTCTCCGCCCTCACCGCCGCCCGCGGGGCCGCGGACGTGGAGCACCGCCTCGCCGCGGCCCGCGACAGGCTGCTCGCGGCCCGGAACGCCGGCAGCCCGCTGTTCCCGCACGCCACCGGGCCGGGCCTGCTGCCCGGATACCGGTCCCACGTGGCCTGTTTCGCCGACCAGACGTATCCGCTCCAGGCGCTGGCCCGGCTGCACGCGAGCGGCGAGGACCAGGAGGCCCTCGCCGCCGCCGACGCCTGCGCCGCCCGCATCTGCGCCCTGCAAGGGGACGGCGGACAGTGGTGGTGGCACTACGACGCCCGCCACGGCACCCTCGTCGAGGGCTACCCCGTCTACAGCGTCCACCAGCACGCGATGGCCCCGACCGCCCTGTTCGACCTCGCCGAAGCGGGCGGCACCGACTTCGGCACGGAGCTCCGCCGCGGGCTGCGCTGGATGACCGAAGTGCCCGAACTCGCCGGACCCGCCGGCACCCCGCGCGAGCCGATGATCCGCGAGGAGCTCGGCGTGACCTGGCGCAAGGTCTACCGCGGCGACCCCCGCAAGGCCGTACGCGCCGCCCGCGGCCTCACCACCCGGGTGGCCCCGCACGCCCGGCTCGCACCCCTCGACCGGCTCTTCCGCCCCGTGGCGGTGGACCGCGAGTGCCGGCCGTACGAGTTCGGCTGGATGCTGTTCGCCTGGCTCGGGGGGCCGCAGAGATGAGCCAGAGACACACCCTCTTCGGGGTCGGACTCGACGCCCTGACCATGGACGAGACCGTCCGGCGCTGCCTCGACGCGGTCCGCCGCGGCGAGCGCATCGAGATCGGCATGGTCAACGCCGCCAAACTGGTCAACATGCGCCGCGACCCCCGCCTCGCCGAGGCGGTCGCCGGCTGCGACCTGGTCCTGGCCGACGGCCAGGCCGTGGTCTGGGCCGGGCGCGTGCTCGGCGTCCGGCTCCCCGAACGGGTCGCGGGAATCGACCTGTTCATGCGCCTGCTCGCCGCCGCCGAGTCCGCCGGCATCTCCGTCTACCTGCTCGGCGCCCAGCAGCAGGTCCTGGAGATGATGCTCCGGCAGATCTCCGAGCGGTTCCCGGAACTGCGGGTCGCCGGCAGCCGCAACGGCTACTTCGCGGACTCCGAGCAGGGGGCGGTCGCCGACGCCATCGCGGACAGCCGCGCCCAGCTGCTGTTCCTCGGCATGACCTCGCCCAAGAAGGAGATCTTCACCGCCGGCTACGGCGACCGCACCGGCGCCCACGTGGTGCACGGCGTCGGCGGCTCCTTCGACATCCTCGCCGGGATCACCAAACGGGCACCGGCGCTCTGGCAGCGGATGGGCCTCGAATGGTTCTACCGCACCCTCCAGGAGCCCCGCCGCCTCGGCAAGCGCTACCTCACCACCAACACCGCCTTCCTCTTCATGACGGTCCGCGAGCTCATCCGCCGCACCCCGTCCGCCGGTTCCGCGAACAGGAGTCACTGATGCGTGTCGTCGTCGTGGGACAGGGGTACGTCGGTCTCCCGCTGGCCATCCGGGCCGCCGAGGTCGGCCACCATGTGATCGGGTACGACGTGGACGCGCGGCGGGTCAAGAGCCTCGCCGCCGGAGAGTCGTACGTGGAGGACGTCAGCTCCGAGCGGCTGGCCCGGGCGCTCGCGCTCGGCACCTACCGGCCCACCGAACTGGCCCGGGACTGCGGCGGCTTCGACGTGGCCGTCGTCACCGTCCCGACCCCGTTACACGACGGGGCCCCCGACCTCCGCTACATAGAGGAGTCGGCGCACACACTGGCCCGGTTCCTGCGCCCCGGAGCCACCGTGGTCCTCGAGTCCACCACCTACCCGGGCACCACCGAGGAACTCTTCGCGCCGATCCTGGAGGACGGCTCGGGGCTCACCGCCGGAGCCGACTTCCACCTCGGCTACAGCCCGGAGCGCATCGACCCCGGCAACGCCGTCTGGGGCTTCCAGCAGACGCCCAAGGTGGTCTCCGGCGTCGACGCCCGCTCCCTGAAGGCCGTCGAGGCCTTCTACGGGGACCTCGTCGACACGACGGTGCCGGTGAGCTCGCCGAAGGAGGCCGAGCTGGCCAAGCTGCTGGAGAACACCTTCCGGCACGTGAACATCGCGCTGGTCAACGAGATAGCGATGTTCGCCCGCCACCTCGACATCGACGTGTGGCAGGCCATCGAGGCCGCGTCCAGCAAGCCCTTCGGCTTCATGAAGTTCACTCCGGGACCGGGCGTCGGCGGGCACTGCCTGCCCATCGACCCCTCCTACCTGTCCTGGCGGGTGCAGCGCGAACTCGGCCAGAGCTTCCGCTTCGTCGAGCTCGCCAACGACATCAACAGCCACATGCCCGAGTACGTCACCCGCCGTGTCATCGACGCTCTCAACTCCAAGCGCCGCTCGGTCAACGGCTCCCGGATCCTGCTGCTCGGGCTCGCGTACAAGAAGAACACCGGCGACGCCCGCGAGTCACCCGCGGTGCGCGTCTCGCAGCTGCTCCTCGACATGGGGGCCAAGGTGCGCGCCGCCGACCCCCACGTGGTCGAGAACATCAAGGTCGACGCCCGCCTCGTGCGGGTCGAGCCCACCCGCAGGGAACTGGCGGCCGCCGACGTGGTCGTCCTGCTCACCGACCACGACTCCTTCGACTACCACCTGGTCACCGAGCACGCCTCCTTCGTCCTCGACTGCCGCAACCGGCTGTCCGGACCGAACGTGGAGGTGCTTTGAGCGATGGGAACCACGGAAACCACGGGAACCGCGCGAACCACGGGACACACCGCCCGGATCATCTGCGTCGCCGGGGCGCGCCCCAACTACATGAAGATCAAACCGGTGATGGACGCACTGGAGCGCCGCGGCGCCGAGGTGGTCCTCGTCCACACCGGCCAGCACTACGACGAGTCCATGAACGAGGTGTTCTTCCGCGACCTCGGCATCCGCGCCCCCGACCGCTACCTCGGTGCCGGATCCGGCAGCCACGCCCAGCAGACCGGCCGGGTGATGGCGGCCTTCGAGCCGCTGGTCGAGGAGGTGGCCCCGGACGCCGTGGTGGTGGTCGGGGACATCAACTCCACCCTCGCCTGCGCCCTGGTGACCGCGAAGGCCGGCCCGCTGCTCGCCCACGTGGAAGCCGGACTGCGCAGCCGTGACTGGGGCATGCCGGAGGAGGTCAACCGGGTCGCCACCGACCGCGTCAGCGACTACCTGCTGGCCCCCTCGCCCGACGCGGCCGCGAACCTGCGGGCGGAGGGCTACCGCGAGGACCAGATCCACGTCGTCGGCAACGTCATGATCGACACCCTCCTCGCCAACCTGGACCGGGCCAGGCGGTCCGACGTCCTGGACCGCTACGGGCTCACCCGCGGCGGATACGGCCTGGTCACCCTGCACCGCCCGGCCAACGTGGACGATCCCGGCGCCCTGCGCGGCCTGCTGAAGGCCCTCGGCGAGATCGCCGGCCGCTGCCCGCTGCTGCTGCCCGTGCACCCGCGGGCCGCCGAGCGGCTCGCCGAAGCGGGGGTACCCGACGGCATCCGGCTGGTGCCGGCCGCCGGGTACCTCGACTTCATCGCCCTGCAGGACTCCGCCCGCCTGGTGCTCACCGACTCCGGGGGCATCCAGGAGGAGACCACCGCCCTGGGCGTGCCCTGCGTGACCCTGCGCGACAACACCGAGCGCCCCATCACGGTCGAGCAGGGCACCAACGTCCTCGCGGGCACCGATCCGGAGCGCATCGTGGCCACCGCCCAGCGGGTCCTCGACGATCCGCCCGCGCCCCGCTGCCCAGAGCTGTGGGACGGCCGCGCCGGAGACCGCATCGCCGGGGTCCTGCTGGACGGCGGGACCGCGCGGACGCGGCTCAGACCGACCGATCTCGTTCCGCGGCAACCGTAGTCACAAGAGGGGGAAGACCATGGACCTCGCCGAGATCTGGCGAGTCATGCGCAGGCGCTGGTACGTGCTGCTGCCCGGGCTGGCGATCACGGCGGCGCTCACCGCCGCCGTGTACCTGCTGGTTCCGGTGGAATACCGGTCGCAGAGCACGGTGACGCTCCTGAACTCGAAGAAGGCCACGGTGGCCTTCGACGGCAACCCCTTCCTGAGCACCCAGGCCTCGCTCACCGGCATGGCCGACGGCCTGGCCCGCAACCTCAACTCCGACGACTCCGTCGCGGACCTCAAGTCCCTCGGGCTCACCGGAGTGCACGAGGCGAAGATCGCCGACAACGCCCAGGGCCCCTTCATGTGGCTGAGCGTCACCGGCACGGACCCGGCCGCCGTCCTGAAGTCGGACGAGATCCTCACCGCCTACGCCGAGAAGCGGCTGACGGAGTTCCAGAGCCAGCAGTCGGTGGCGCCGGAGGCCATGATCCGGATGACGACGATCGTGCCCCCGCAGAAGCCGGAGGCGCAGACCAAAACCAGGCTCCAGTACCTGGTCATGGCAGGGGCACTGGGCTTCGTGCTCAGCCTGGTCGCGACCTTCTTCGTCGAGGCCCGCAAGCGGCGGCCCGGCAGGCACCGGCCCGCCGGGGGACCGGTCGCGGAAGGCTCCCCGGACGCCGTCTCCGTCGGGGCGTCGCCGTGACCGGCGCCGCGGCCGGCACGCGGACGGCCGCCCCCGCGCCGCCCCCGTCCCTCGGCCGCAAGGTCGGCTCCGCCGCCCGGTGGAGCCTGGTCAACACCGTGGTCATGCGCCTCGGCAACTTCGTGACGGGCATCATCCTCGCCCGCTACTTCCTCGGCCCCGAGGCCTGGGGCGTGTACGGCATCGCCCAGACCGTCCTGCTCGTCCTGCTCTCCGCGAACGAACTCGGCGTCTCCCTGGCGATCGTGCGCTGGGAAGGCGACCCGCGCCGCTTCGCCCCGACCGTCCTGAGCCTGAGCGCGGCCTCCAGCTGCCTGCTGTACGCGGTGCTCTTCGCGCTCGCCCCGGCGGTGGCCGGGGTACTGGGCTCGCCCGAGGCCACCGGCGTCCTGCGGGTGATGTGCGTGGTCGTGGTCCTCGACGGCCTGTCCCAGGTGCCCGCGGGCTTCCTCACCCGCGCGTTCCAGCAGGGCCGGCGGATGGCCGTGGACGCGGTCAACTTCGTGCTCAGCACCACCGTCACCCTGCTGCTGGCCGTCCAGGGCTGGGGCGCGATGAGCTTCGCCTGGGGCGCCGTCGCCGGCAGCGCGGGCGCGCTCGCCGGCTGCTGCCTCGCGGCCCCCGGCACCCTCAGGTTCGGCTGGGACCGGGAACAGGCCCGGGCCCTGCTGCGGTTCGGGCTGCCGCTCGCCGGAGCCAGCCTGCTGGCCCTGGGCGTCGCCAACGTACCGCCCATGGTGGTGGGTTCCACCCTGGACCAGCTGGCGCTCGGCTTCTACGTGCTCGCCTTCAACATCTCCGGCTGGCCCGTACGGATCGTCTCCGAAGCGGCCCGCCGCGTCTCCTTCGCCGGGTTCTCCCGGCTGGCCGGGTCACCGAAGGCGCTGGCCGACGGGTTCGGCCGCGGCCTCGCCGTCCTGGTGACGGCCACCGTCCCGCTCTGCGTGCTGCTGGCCGGTCTCGCCGGGCCGATCGTGGAACTCGTCTACGGAGAGCGGTGGGGGCCCGCCGCCCGCGCCCTGCCCTGGCTGATGGCACTCGGCCTGATCCGCATCGGCTGCGAACTGGCCTACGACTGCCTGGTGGCCATCGGGCACCGCCGCTCGCTGATCGCCGTCCAGGCTCTGTGGCTCCTCCTCCTGGTCCCGGTCCTCGTGGCGGGCGCCCGTACCGGCGGGATCGCCGGGGTGGCCCAGGGCCAGGTGCTGGTCGCCGCGGTCGTCGTGGTGCCCGTGTACCTCGTCGCCCTGCACCGCGGCGGGATCCGCTTCGCCGTCGTCGCCCGGGCCTGCGCCTGGCCCTTCCTCGGCGGCGTGGTGATGTCCGCCGTGGTCGTCGGGCTGGCGCGCCAGCTCGGCGGCGGGGTACCCGCGCTCGCCGCCACCGCGGCCGCCGGCGCCCTCGCCTACGCGCTCTGCGTCCTGCCCAGCCGCGGCCACCTGCGCGGCGCACCGTGATCCGCGACCGGAAGCGGTTCGCGGCCTGGGCGTTCGCCGCGGTGCTGCTGGCCGTCGTACTCGCCTGGTGGCAGGCCGGCCGGACCGGCGTGGGCGACCCGTCGGCCGCGCCCGGGTCCGCCCCGTCGCCCGCGCCCTCCGCCCGCGCCTCCGGCGCACCGTCCGGGACGCCCGCCGCGACGCCGTCCGCGTCCCCGTCCGCGTCCCCGTCCGACCCCGCTACGGGCACCGCCGGACCCCCGGCCGGCCCCGGCACCCCCTCCCCGAAGGCCTGCACCGTACCCGGAGACTGCGGATACCCCGACGCGAGGAGCACCGGACCGCGGATCGCCCTGGAGCGGCACGACACGGGGAACATGTCCGTCAGGAAGGACGGCACGGTCATCAAGGGCTGGGACATCCGCGGCTCCCTGGACGTCTACGCCAACGACGTCACCGTCATCGACAGCCGGATCACCTCGGCCAACTGGTGGGGGATCAACCTGCGTCCCGGCTTCAGCGGGCTGAAGGTCCTGCACACCACCATCACGGCGGTGCCGGGCAAGGGCCCCGACAACGGCGGAGTGAACTACGCCGTCTCCAACATGGGCGGCAGCTCGATCGAGGTCGGCTGGTGCGACATCTCGGTGTTCGGCAACGCCCTGTCCATGGGCCAGGGCGATCTGCACGACAACTACGTCCACGACCTCGTCGCCTTCCGCAACCAGGGCGGCGAATGGCAGCACACCGACGCCGTCATCAGCGGAGGCGGCAACAAGGGCCGGCTGAGCATCCGGCACAACACCCTGCTCAACTCCACCGCCGTGGACCGGGGAGCCACCGCCGCCGTCGGCCTGTTCGCCGACACCGGCACCGTCACTTCGGTCGTCGTCGAGAACAACTGGCTGGCCGGGGGAGCGTACGCGCTCTACGGCGGCGGCCCCGGCGCGACCGGGATCCAGGTCACCGACAACGTCTTCTCCACCCAGTACCACCCGAACAGCGGGGCCTACGGTCCGGTCACCGCCTGGAACGCGGGCGGCGCGGGCAACGTGTGGCGGGGCAACCGGATGTCCGACGGCAGACCCGTCACCCCCCAACCCGCCGGCTGACGAAGGTGAGTCCATGATGCGCCGTCTCGCGCGCGCCCCCTGGGAACTGCTCAAGCGCGCCTTCGGCTGGCTGGTGCTCTTCGAGGCGCGCAACAAGATCCTGCTGGCCCCGTCCGCCGTACGGCTGCGGCGGTTCGAGGACGCCGAGACCGCCCGGCTCGCCGCCGTGCTCGGCCGGCCCCCGGCCGCCCTCGTCGCCACGGTGATCGCCACCCACCGGCGCCCCGAGGCGCTGCGCGCGGCGGTCCGCTCGGCGCTCGGGCAGACCGTGGCCGACCAGGTGGTCATCGTGGTCGACGACGGCGCGGGACTCCCCGGACTCGAGCCGCATCCGCGGCTGTTCGCGGTGTCCCTGGCCCGCAACACGGCCACCGCGGGCGTCGTGCGCAACGTGGGCATCCGGCTCACCCGCTCGCGGTACGTGGCCTTCCTGGACGACGACAACCTGTGGGAGCCCGACCACCTGGAGCACGCCCTCGCGGCGCTGGAGCCGCCCGGCGGGCCCGACGCCGTGTACACCGCGCTGCGCAGGGTGCTGCCCGACGGCACGGAGCGGGACGTCCTGTCGGTGCCCTTCGACCGCCGCCGCGCCGCCCACGAGGCCTTCCTGGACACCAACGCCTTCGTCGCGCGCCGGACCCGGGCCCTGTTCTTCAGCAGGCTGCGGCGCACCCCCGAGGTGCTGCCCCGGGAGGACTGGGAGCTCGTCCGCCGCTACGCCCGCCGCCACGAGGTGCGCCACCTGCCCCGCCCCACCGTCCGCTACCTGGTCAACCCGGAGAGCTTCTACACGGCCTGGGACGGCACAGCCTAGGGGCCGGGGGTGGCCCGCAGGGCGGAGCGGCCGGCCAGGGCCCTGGCGGCGGCGCGGCTCGCCGGGCGGCCGAGCGCCGCGCGCGAGGCCTCCCGCAGCAGTACGGCCGTCCGGAAGGCGGCCGTAGCCGCCGGTCCGTGCCGGCGGCCGTAGAGCCGTACGCGGTTGAGCGTCAGCAGGGTCCACAGCCGGGGCGACACCTGGGAGTCCCCGCCGAGGTGGGTGGCGGATGCCGCGGGTTCGAGGCGGGTGCGGAAGCCGAGGTCGCGGGCGCGCAGGCAGTAGTCGGTCTCCTCCGAGTAGAGGAAGAAGGACTCGTCCCAGGCGCCGCAGGCGTCCAGGCACGGCCGGGACAGGGCCATGAGCGCCCCGGTCGCCCAGTCCGCGACCGTCGCCCGCTCGTACGCGGAGGGATCCGTGACCAGCTCGCTCCAGCGCGGGAACCGCCCGGCCCGGCGGTTGCCCAGCACCGCCTCGCCGAGCGCCCGCGTCACACGGGACTCGCGGCGCAGCGAGAGCAGCAGCGTCCGCCCGTCCTCCTCGTACAGCAGCGGGACGCTGATCCCGACCCGGCCGCCGTCGGACAGCGGGGCGCCGAGCGCGTCCACGAGCACCTTGGCGCAGCCGCGCCGCATCCGGACGTCCGGATTGCACACCAGGGCCGCGCGGAAGCCGCCCTCCCACCCCGCGGCGGCCCCGAGGGCGGCGTTCACCCCGGCCGCGTAGCCGGCGTTGCGGCCGGTCTGGACGACCGTCGCCTCCGGGGCCAGCGAGCGGACCAGGTCCACGGTGCCGTCGGCGGAGTCGTTGTCGGCGACGACCAGGCGCCAGTCGAGGCCCGCCATGCCCGCCGGCAGCGAGGCGAGGAACTCCGGGAGCACGGCGGAGCTGTTCCAGGTGACGACGAGGACCGCTACGGGGCCGGTACCGGGATCCGGTCGGCGGGCGGCTGGCTGGTTGGACTGCATGGGGACTCCACGGTTGCGGGTTCCGGCGCCGTACGCCGGACGAACCCGAGGTAGCTGCCTCCGGCGGCGATCGTCAGGAAGAACATTCCGGCGAACATCGGGAAGCTGAGGGCGTCGAAGGTTGCGGCGATGACGAGGGAGACCAGGGCCGAGGCGAAGAAGGCCTGCCCCAGCTCCCGGTCGGACTCGGTGCGGGCCAGTCTGCGGATGGCGCCGCCCTGGTGGATGCCGGTGAACAGCAGGACCAGGAGCGCGAGCAGTCCCACGAGGCCCATTTCCGCCAGGGTGAGCATGTACTGGTTGTCGGTGAAGAAGAACAGCTCGGGGAGGAAGGTTCCGAAGCCCCGCCCGAACAGGGGGCGTTCGTCGAGGTAGGGGACGATCGCGCTGTACTTGACGGTACGGGCCTGGGTGCTGCTGTCGGAGTTCGTCAGGAACGAGGCGAAGAGCGCGGTGATGGTCCCGATCAGCCCGGGGATGATCACCTTGAAGCAGGCCACCGCGCCGATCAGCAGGCCGATCGCGCTCCACCGGCGCTCCGGCTTCCAGCGCAGCACCATCACCAGCACCACGATGAGCGCCCCGATGATGGAGGTCCGCGACACGGTCAGCGGCAGCGCGCCCCCCATCAGCACCACCGGCCCCCACCGGCGCCAGGCCTTCAGGTGCCGCCGTACGGGGTCGAAGGCCTGCTGCACGGCGAAGGGCAGCAGGATGGCGAGCATCCCGCCGAACTCCAGGGGCTGCGCGGTGGTGGAGCGCGGCCGGGTGAAGGAACCCCGGTCCAGGGTGGTGATCTGGGCGACGGCGGACTGGAGTCCCGGGATGCTGATCTTGTCGGCGATGTTGGTCGCGGTGAAGAAGTCGTAGAAGCCGATCGCGGCCACCACCGCCCCCATCACCACGGCCCGGCGCAGCAGCACGTCCAGGCGCGAACGGTCCTGGATGCCGGCGGAGACCAGCACCACCAGGGACACCCACACGAGCAGCCCGATCAGGCCGCGGTCCGCCGCGAGCACCTCCTTCTGGGAGGCGGCGCGCAGGGCGTTGGCGAGGTACGAGGCCAGTACCGATGCGGCCAGCAGACACATCACCACGCGCGGCAGCCGGGTGCCGGGCGCGGGGCGGATCCGGCCGGTGAACCAGGCCGCCAGATACCAGAACAAGCCGAGCAGGGCGAAGACGTTGGCGGGGGTGCCCACCCCGCCGAGTCCGGGCAGGGTCAGGTTCGAGGGGATGAAGAAGGCCAGCGCCAGATAGCCGGTGAGCACGGCGGTGGCGTCCAGCTGGCGGCCGCGGGGCCGCCTGCGCCAGCGCCCCTTGCGCCGCGCGTCCGCGGAGGCGGCAGCGCGCCTGCGGCGCAGGGCCCCCAGCAGGCCGTCCGTCACGAAGGAGAGTGTGAAGCCGGCGGTGGTGCCGAGGATGACGACTCCCAGCACCTGCTGGTAGCGGCTCTTGAGCTGTGGAACCGGCGTCTGCGGCAGCACCACCGGGGTGGTCTGCACGAAGTACGCGGGCTGTACTTTGGCCGCCGCCTGGAGGGCGCCCAGCTGCTCACCGGCGAACTCGGTGAGCGTAGTGGTCTCCCTGAGCACCTTCCCCCGGTCCGTCCCGGTGACGGTCAGCGTGAGCATCGGCCCCGAGGTGTTCGCCGCGAAACCCACGGTGTAGGGGTCCGTCACGCCGAGGGCGTGCAGGTTGCGCGCCGCGTCCGTCCCCGACAGGGTCCTGATCAGCACGTCCGCGGTCACCACCAGCGAACCGCCGGCGTTCGCGATGGGATTGCCGAACGAGGGGGCCAGTTCGGCCACCGCTGCGGAGTCGATCAGCGCCACCGAGCTCTGCGACTGGTAGGACACGGGCACCGAGCGGTAGAGGTGCAGACCCGCGAGGAGGCTGATCAGGGTCAGCGGCAGCATCACGTACCAGCGGCGCCGCAGCACCGCCACTATGTCACCGATGCTCACGAACACCCCGTCCGCGTACCGGATTTGATGGCGGGCCTACCCGTGTCCTGGAAGGATCGATCACGACGGAAGGAATCCCCGTGTCGCCTGGTGAGTTGGTCCGCGCGCTGCGTCGGCGCTGGTACGTCCTGGTCGTGGCGATGGCGCTCGCGGCCGCCGGAGCACTCCAGGTGCTCCGCCCGTCCGTGACGTACCTGAGCTCGGCGATCGTGGTGCTCAAGCCGCCGGTCACCGGCAGTCAGCCGAACCAGCTCGCCAATCTCCAGCCGCCGCTCGCCGCCGTCTCGTACGCGGCGGTGCAGCAGCTGGCCTCGCCCGCCGGGGAGGCCGAGCTCAGGGCCGCGGGCGTCACCGGCACCTACCGGCTGATCCCGCGCAACAGCGGGACCAGTGTCACCCCGCGCTATCTGATCCCCTCCCTGCAGGTCCAGGCGGAACAGGCCGATCCCGCCGCGGCCGACACGGCCGTGCGCACCGTCATCGAGACCTACTCCAAGCACCTGACGGACATGGAGACGCAGCAGGGGATCCCGGACCCGGCGCGCATGAGCGTGTACGTCCTGGTGCCGCCGACCGCGGTCGCGCAGCACGGCACCAAGAGCCGGGGCCTGGCCGGGGTCGCCCTGCTGGCCGCGCTCGGCGGGGTGCCGGCGGCCCTGTGGACCGACCGGCTCCTGCTGCGGCGACGCGGGCGGGGCCCCGGCCGCGCCCGCCGCGAGGCGGCCCCGGCCGGGGCCGAAGCCCGGACCGGAGCCGAGGGCGGAACCGAAGCCGAAGCCGGCGCCGCGGCCGGAACCGGGCGGGCGCCGGCGGTGGCCGCCTCCCGCTGACGGATGGTGGCGCTGCATCAGATTCCCCGGCGCTTCCACGACTGCCACCACAGCCATTCGCGGCCCCGGTCGGCCACCGCCGACAGCACCAGCGGCTGGAGGTAGGGCATGGCCCGCGCGCCGATTCGGCGGCGCAGGCCCAGCGCCCGGTACTCGGCCAGCGACGCGTACCCGCCGGGCAGGCACTGCGCGGCGAACTCCACCAGCTCGTCCACCGGCACCACCGCCGTGCGTCCCCGGTCGTACGCGCGGTAGGCGCGCCGCAGTGCGTACCGGGCCAGCCGGGTTCGCGCCGCGACCGACAGCCGGTCGGCCTCGGGGAGCAGCCCGGCGCACTTGTCCAGCACCGAGTCGAAGGCGACGAGCCGCTGGCGCAGGTCGTCGAGCTGCCCGCCGAAGTCCGTGGTGGACATGTTCTCGCCGTGCACCCGGTAGAAGGCCTGATCGGCCCCGCGCACGTAGCCCACGTCGGCGTGCGCCGCGAGCCGCATCCACATCTCGATGTCCCCGGCGTGCGGGAGCTGCGGATCGTAGCCCCCGACCTTGCGCTGGAGACTGGTCCGCACGACCACCTCCGGTGAGGTGATGCACCCGGTGCCCTCCCGGAACCGCCGCTCCAGCCACCACCGCCCGGGGTAGACGACCGACCCCGTACCGTGCGTACGGGCCGCGGGCAGCGGCCCGCCGTGCCGGAAGCGCAACGGCCTGCCGTAGGCGAAGCCCGCCTCCGGATGTGCGTCGAGCAGGGCGGCGGACCGTACCAGGGCCCCGGGGACCAGCCGGTCGTCAGCCGAGAGCAGGGCGACGTAGTCCCCGTCGGCCCACTCCAGCAGCCCCTCGTTGTAGGTGGCGATGTGCCCCTGGTTGTGCTCGTGGACCCGGACCTCGATCCGCGGGTCGCCCGCCGCCAGGGCCCGCGCGACGGACGCGGAGTCGTCGGGCGAGGCGTCGTCGATGATCAGCACCCGGACGTCGACGCCCTCCTGTTCGTCCAGGACGCTCTTGACGCAGTCGGCCAGGAAGTGGCCGTACTTGTAGCAGGGGATCACCACGCTGACGGTGCTCACTGGCCGGACACCTCCGTGGAACCGTCCGACTGGACGCCGGCCGGCGGCGTCGTGGTGAAGATCGGGCCGACCCAGTAGTTCACCGAGCCGAAGGTGTGGGAGGGGAACGCGGTGGACGCCCCGTACTTGTAGAGCCCGTTCGCGCTGCCGGGCGTGTCCGCCGGAGCCACCAGCGGGTAGGAGCGGTGCGCGCCGCTGAAGTAGCCGCCGTCCACCGAGTAGTTGCCGTTCGGTGCGTGGTACGAGGCCACGTACGTGGTGCCCGCCGTGATGGGCACGGGCGTCGCGAACTGCAACTGCTGCCAGCCCGACAGGGTTTCGCTGCCGAAGGTGCCGGTGGCCAGCAGCGTGCCGGAGGCGGACCACAGGCTGCCGGTGTGGGTTCCGGTGTTGCCGGGGCCCTTGTAGAAGGTGACGCCGGTGATGTAGCCGCTGACCGCCGACTGGAAGCGGGTGCCCAGCTCCACCGAGTTGGCGTCGTCGCCCACGTTGGCGGTGCTCGGTGTCGCGCTGCCGCTCCACAGCGTGCACGGGCAGGTGACCGTCGGAGGACTCGTGCTGGTCGTGAAGTTCCAGGTGACCGGTGCGGCCATGGCGTTGCCCCACAGGTCGGACGCCTGGACGGACGCCGTGTACGTGGTGTTCAGGGCGAGTTCGGAGGACGGGGTGAAGGTCGCGCGGTTCGAGACGGACAGGACCTTGGTGCCCGGGACGGTCGAGCCGCCGGCGTCCTTCACGGTGAACACCAGCGAGTCCGCGTCGACGGCGGTGCTGAAGGTGGCCGTGACGGCCGCCGTGATCTGCGTGCCGGTCGCCGCGGACTGCGGAGAGGTGGCGGTGACGGTGGGCGGCGTCGTGCTCGCGGTGGAGGTGTCCAGGACCGCGTCCACCCAGTAGTTGCTGCCCGAGGAGGCGGTGGACGGGAAACCGCCGGTGGCGCTGTAGCGGTAGACGCCGTTGCCGCCGTCGGTGCCGCTCTTCAGCGCGGTCAGCGGGGCCAGGCCCGCGTCACCGGCCGCGAAGGTGGTGTCGAAGGAGTAGCCGCCGTTCGGGGCGAAGTAGGAGGCGATGTAGGTGGTGTTCGGTTTGACGGGCACCGGGCTGGAGAAGTTCAGCTGCTGCCAGCCGGACGCCGTCTCGTTGGTGAAGGTGCCGGTGGCCAGGCGCTGGCCGGTGCTGCTCCACAGGCTGCCGGTGTGGGTGCCGGTGTTGGCGGGGGACTTGTAGAAGCGGACGCCGGTGATGGAGCCGGCCACCGAGGAGCGGATCTTCACGCCGAGCTCGACGGCGCTGCCGTCACCGGCGTTGACGGTGCCGGGCACGGCCGCGGCGGGCCACACGGTGCAGGGGCACTGCTGGGGACCGACGGTCAGCGGCACGGTGGTGGTCGCGCCGATGTTGACGCTGTCGTCGACCGCGCGCACCTTGATCTGCACGGAGCCGGGGACGGTCGGGGTCCAGGTGTAGCTCCAGGTCCCCAGGCCCGTGCTCTTCTTCCAGGTCGTGCCGCCGTCGGTGGAGACCTCCACCCGGGCGACCACGCCGCCGCCGGTGTCCGCCACCGTGCCCGTCACGGTCACCGGCCGCAGCGCCGGCACGGTGGCGTTCGCCGCGGGGCTGGTCACGGTGACGGCCGGGCCCGCGGTGTCCGTGGAGGCGGTGGAGGCGACCAGGTCGCTCTGCAGGGACCTGGGCTGGACCCCCATGTCGGCGAACACGTTCACCGTGGCCTGCTGCATGCGCTTGTCCGCGGTGACCACGGTGTCGTCCGGATTGCCGGTGGGCATGTTGGTCAGGCCCCAGGACCACTGCACGGTGCCCGCGCCGAACACCAGCGCGCGCGAGGTCTGGTCGCGGAAGGCGACCAGACTGTGCGTCGCGGTGCCGTTCCCGTAGGTGTTGCCGTAGTCCTTCAGCAGTTTGCCGTCCTCGATGTCCACCGTGGTGGAGGACATCTGGATCTGCCCGGCGGGCCGGCTGGCGTTCTCCACGTCGCTGTCCCACTCGTAGCCGAGGGTGCCGGTGGGGAAGGTCGCGGTCTGCGCGGGCGTGAGGTTCGCGACGCTGGTGTTGCGCCACAGCCGCTGCTTGGCGAAGGTGCCCGGCACGGTGATCGCGTCGCTGCGGTAGCCGTTCACGCTGAACATCGAGCCGGTCAGCTGGTTCTGCGGCTGGAAGGGCCGCCCGCCCGTGGCGCTGGCCGGGTCCATGAAGGTGCCCGTCCAGATCCCGCTCGGGTCGGGGATGCCGTTCGGCTGGGGGAAGGACAGCTTGGTCTCCTTGTAGGACACCAGCGTCCGGTTGGGCGTGGAGGCCCCGTCGATGCTCGGCGCGAGACGGGTCTTCCAGAACACCTCGTTGCCGCTGAAGTACGTCTGGTGGACTCCCGCACTGCGCGCGCTCAGCGCGTTCGTGAACTGGTCCTGGGTCCAGTACTCGTCGTGCCCGGAGGACATGAACACCTTGTGGTTGCGCAGCAGCGTGCCGCCGCGCAGCGACATGTCGATCCCGGACATGTAGCTCACGTCGTAGCCGTTGCGCTCCAGCCACGAGACCATCTGGAACTCGGACCCGTAGATCCCGTTGTCCCCGCCGATGTCCATCGGCCGGTTGTAGCTGACCTCGTACGCCCGCCCGTCCGGGGCGGGTCCGCCGCCGTCGTAGAGGTCCTGGCCGCCGTAGTTGTTGTAGGCCTGCCAGGTCTGGTCGCTGGTCTGCACGACGATGTCGGAGCGGCTGGAGTCGTTGCGGACGACGAACGGGTAGGGCATCACGCCGTTGCCGTCCGCCTGGTCGAAGTTGACCACGTACAGGCCGGAGACGGCGTCGGCCGGCACCGTCCACGTCGAGGTGACCGGCCAGTTGCCGCAGTCGACCAGCCCGGTGGAGGGCTTGGTGGCGCACGCGGCCGGGTTGCCGCCCTGCGGGACGTTCGCCGGGTACGTCTGCGCCGCCTGGGCGGCCGTGGACATCAGCCGGGCCCCGTCGCCGGCGTAGTGGCCCAGCCGGTAGACCGACACGCGGTACGGCGTCGGCGACTGGATCCTGAACTGCACGGTGTCGCCGGCCTGGACGCTCGTCTGGCCGGGGAAACCCTTGATGTCGCCGTACGCGCTGGGCGCGAACCAGTCGGACATCGGCGTGCCCGGTTTGGAGTTCTCGCACACGATCGCGTTCGTGCCCGGACCGCAGGGGTCGGCCGCGCCCGCCACCGAGGCCGGGGGGAGGACCGTGGCCATCAAGGCCGCGATCGCGGTGAAGAGACCGTACCGGAGCAGCCTCGTCCGTCTGTTCATCTGGACCTCATCGTCTACGTCGGCACGGGGCGTCAGCGCAGGGCGTCGGCGAGCGCGGCCACGACCCGCTGCTGCTGCTCGGCGGTGATCTGCGGGAAGAGCGGAAGGGAGAGCATCCGGTCGGCGGCCAGTTCGGCGTGCGGGAAGTCACCGCGGCCGTGGCCTAGATGGGCGAAGGCCGGGGTGAGGTGGACCGGGGCCGGATAGTGCACGCCCGCGCCGATCCCCTCGGCGTTGAGCTTGCCGACGACGGCGTCGCGGTCGCCGCCCGCGGCGACCCGTACGACGTACAGGTGCCACACGTGGACGTTGCCCGGCTCCGTCACCGGCAGGGTGAGGCGCCCGGCGGCCGCCAGAGCGCCCAGCAGCCCGTCGTAGCGGGCGGCGGCGGCCCGGCGGGCCGCGTTCCCCCCGGCCAGCCGGGCCAGCTTCGCCCGCAGGACCACGGCCTGAAGACCGTCCAGGCGGCTGTTGAACCCGGCCACGTCGTGCCGGTACTTGGCGACGCCGCCGTGGTTGGCCAGGGCCCGGACCAGGTCGGCGCGCTCCTCGTCGTCGGTCACCACCGCGCCCGCGTCCCCGTACGCGCCCAGGTTCTTGCCCGGGTAGAAGCTGGTCGCGGCGATCCCGCCGCTGCCGGGGGAGCGGCCGTCGCGGGTCGCGCCCTGGCTCTGCGCGGCGTCTTCGACGACCCGTACGTGCGGGGGCAGCCCGGCGGTCAGCTCCGCGGTGTCGGCGCACTGTCCGTACAGGTGGACCGGGACCACCGCGCGGGTGGCCTCGCCGACCGCGTCCAGCGCGGCCCGCGGGTCCATCAGGAGGCTGTCGGGCAGGCAGTCCACCAGGACGGGCCGCGCACCGATCCGGGCGACGGCGCCCGCGGTGGCGATGAACGTGTTGGCGGGCAGCACCACCTCGTCCCCGACGCCGACCCCGCTCGCGCGCAGGGCCAGTTCGAGGGCGTCGGTGCCGTTGGCGACGCCCACGCAGTGCCGGACCCCGGCGAACTGCGCGTACTCGCGCTCGAAGGCGCGCACTTCCTCACCGCCGATGAAGGCGGTGTCGGCCAGCACCCGGTCGAAGCCGGCCCGTAATTCCCCGGCCACCTCGGCGTGTGCCGCCTTCAGGTCGACGAGCGGTATCTGGTTCATGCGACTGGGCTCTCCATCCGTGTCCCCGGCCACCGGCCGGTCATCTCCCCATCGGTGCGCAGCTCGTCGAGCGCCGGACCGTCCGCGGCCCGCAGCCGCCGGGCCGGGCTGCCGGCCCACACCTCGCCCGGCGGCACATCGGCCAGCACCGTGCTTCCCATACCGGTCAGCGACCAGGCGCCGACCGTCGTGTACTCGCGGACCAGTGAGCCCGCCCCCACATAGGCCCCCCGCCCCAGCCGCACCCCGCCGCCGAGGCGCACCCCCGAGGCGAGCGTGGCGAAGTCCCCGACCGCGTCGTCGTGCGTGAGGACCGCGTGCGGCATCACCGCCACGTGCGAACCGAGCCGGACGGCGGCCGTCAGGACGCAGTGCGCGAGCAGCACCGAGCCCGCGCCGAGCGCCGAGGAGCCCGACACCGCCGCCGTGGGGTGGACCACCGTCGCGTAGCGGCTCACGGGCAGCCCCAGGCGCCGCACCAGGCGGGCCCGGACGGCGTAGTCGCGCGGACTGCCGACGCAGACCACCACGCGGGCGTCCCGGCGTTCGTGCACGCGCTCCGAGCCGCCCAGGACCGGCACCCCGTCGACCTCCCGGCCGTGCAGGGCCGGATCGTCGTCGAGGTGCCCGGCGAGCCGCCACCGCGGTGCGAGGCCCCGCGCCGTGTCGGCTGCGGTCACGTCCCGCACCGCCTGCGCCGTCTCCCGGGCGAAGCCGCCCGCACCGACGATCAGCAGGTCCTCGGTGACCTGCGGCCCGCTCATCCGCCGGCCTGTTCGCGCAGCACCGAGACCACCCGGTCCTGCTGCTCCCGCGTCATGGTGTGGAACAGCGGCAGGATCAGCGAGTCGCGGCTGATCCGCTCGGTCACCGGCAGCTGCGCCGCGCCGTGCCCCGCGTAGGCCGGCTCCAGGTGCGAGGCCATGATCCCGCGCCGGGCCGAGACGCCCGCCTCGGCCAGTACGCCGAGCAGCCGGTCCCGGCCGACCGGGAACTCCCCGGCCAGCAGCACCCAGTACGACTGGAAGTTGCCCTCGCCGTGGACGGGGTCCCCGACCGGGCGGACGCCGGGGACGGCCCGCAGCAGTTCGGTGTACCGGGCCGCCAGCTCCCGCCGCCGGGCCACAATCGCGTCCAGCTTGCCCAGCTGCACCAGGCCGATCGCGGCCTGGATGTCGGTCATCCGGTAGTTGAAGCCGACCTCCAGATAGCTCTCGACGATCGGCGTGCCGCTCGCGTGCCGCTGCGCCGCGGACACGTTCATCCCGTGCTCGCGCAGCCGCCGCAGCCGCTCGGCCCACTCGGCGTCGTCCGTGGTCAGCATGCCGCCCTCGCCGGTGGTGATCACCTTGCGGGGGTGGAAGGACCAGGCGGCGAGCAGGGCGCCGTGGCCCACGGACTTGCCGCCGACGGTCGCGCCGATGCCGCAGGCCGCGTCCTCCACGAGCGCCAGGTCCCAGTCGGCGCATGCCGCGCGCAGCGCGTGCACGTCCGCGGGCACCCCGCCCTGGTGGACGGCGAGCACCGCCTTCGTACGGGGGGTGCGGACCGCGTCGACGGTGGCCGCCGTCAGGTTGCCGGTGGCCTCCTCGACGTCCGCGAACACGGGCCGAGCGCCCACGTAGCGCACCGCGTTGGCCGTGGCGATGAACGACAGGGAGGGGACGACCACCTCGTCGCCCGGCCCCAGCTCCAGGGCCACGAGCGCCAGGTGCAGGGCGGTGGTGCACGAGCTCACGGCGATGCCGTGCCCGGCGCCCACCCGCTCGGCGAAGGCCCGCTCGAACTCGGCGACCCGGGGGCCCTGCGCGACCCAGCCCGAGAGCACGGCGTCGGCGGCGGCCCGCGCCTCCTCCTCGCCCAGCCAGGGCACCATCACGGGGATCCGGGCCCCGGCACCGGCGCTCATCGGGCCTCTTCCGCGCCGCCCGAGCCACCCGTACCCGTACCCGAGGCGTCGGCGGCGCGCTCGGCCCGCCACCACTCGACCAGGTCCCGCAGCCCGCTGCGCAGGTCGATCTCCGCCGTGAAGCCGAGCCGCCGCGCGGCCTCCCCGGTGTCCGCGAGGCGCCGGGTCACCCCGTTCACGGCGCGGGCCGGCCCGTGCTCCGGCACCAGGTCCGGGCCCGCCCCCATCGCCTCCAGCAGGCCCAGCGCCAGCTCGAGCAGGCTGGTCTCGGTCCCGCTCGCGACGTTGAACACCTCGTCGGTCAGGTCCGACTCCGCCGCCAGCAGATTGGCCCTGGCGATGTCCCGGACGTCCACGAAGTCCATGGTCTGGGTGCCGTCGCCGAGGATCAGCGGCGGTTCGCCCGAGGCGATCCGCTCCATCCAGCGGATCAGCACCTCGGTGTACAGCCCGTGGATGTCCATCCGGGGCCCGTACACGTTGAAGTAGCGCAGCGCGACGTAGTCCAGCCCGTACATGGCGTGGAAGCTGCGCAGCATGCCCTCGTTGAACGCCTTCGCCGCCCCGTAGAAGGTGTCGTTGTTGTAGGGGTGGTGGCGCTCGGTGGTCGGGAAGGTCTCGGCCAGCCCGTAGACCGAGGCCGAGGACGAGGCGATCACCTTGCCCACCCCGGCGGCGGCCGCGGCCTCCAGCACGTTGAACGTGCCGTCGACCATCACCTCGTTCGCCAGCCGCGGTTCCTCCGCGCACTGGGTGATCCGGATCGCGGCGAGGTGGAACACCAGGTCGGCGCCCTCCGTCGCCTTGCGGACGGCGGCGGCGTCCCGGATGTCGCCCTCGACGACCTCCACCACGCCGCTCGGCAGGGCGCGGGCCAGGTTCGCGGCCCGTCCCCGCACGAAGTTGTCGAGCACCACGATCTCGCGTGCCCCGTTGCCCACCAGCCGGTCCACCAGGTGCGAGCCGATGGTGCCGGCTCCTCCGGTGACCAGAATCCTCTTGCCTCGTACGCTGCTCAACGCCCTGCCCCTACTGAGTCGGTCACGGTCTTGCGTGCGAAAGATCTGCGAAAGGTCTGCGAAAGGTCTGCGAAGGTCTGCGGAATCGCTGCGAACGGCCGCGGAGCGCCGTGCACGTGCTCACGCCGGCCGCGGCCGGGCCGCGAACGCTCAGCGTCCGGTGCGCAGTCCGACGACCGCGCCTCGGAACTCCAGGCTCCGGGAGGCGGCTTCGAGGATGTCCAGCACCTTGAGCCCGGCCCGGCCGTCGGTCAGCGCGGGCCGGCCCGTCCGGATCGCGGCGGCGAACTCCTCGACCATGCTGCGCAGCGCCTCCTTCTCGCCGAGCGCGGGCGCGACCATGTCGCCGGTCCGGTAGGAGACGAGCATGTCGCGGCGCTCGTCGGCGCCGATCTCCTGCGGGGCCGTCAGGTCCACGCCGCGGTCGAACACCGCCACGCGCTGGGAGGGGTTGAGGTCGTCCCACACCAGCGTCCGCTTGGAACCGCCGACCATGGTGGTCCGTACCTTCGTCGGCGAGAGCCAGTTGACGTGGACGTGCGCGATGGCGCCGGTGCTGAGCTGGAGCGTCAGATACGCCACGCAGGACTGCCCGGTCCCGATCGGGTCGGCCCCGTGCGCGGCGACCGCGACCGGCTGGACGTGGTCCGGGAGGATGAAGTCGAGGACCGACAGGTCGTGCGGGGCCAGGTCCCACAGGACGTCGATGTCCTTCTGGACGAGCCCCAGGTTGATCCGGACCGAGTCGACGAACTGGATGTCGCCCAGCTCGCCGGAGCGGACCATCTCCCGGATGCGGCCCACCGCCGGGGTGTAGCAGTACGTGTGGTCGCACATCAGCGTGAGGCCGCGTTCCTCGGCCTCCCGTACGAGCTTCAGCCCGTCCTCGTACGTGGCCGCGAGGGGCTTCTCCACGAGGACGTGCTTTCCGGCGCGCAGCGCGGCCAGAGCCACGTCCAGATGGGTTCCGGCCGGAGTGGCCACCGCCACCGCCTCGACGGCCGGGTCGGCGAGGACCGCCGCGTAGTCCGCGGTCGCCTCCACGGTGGAGTAGCCGCCCAGCACCTGCCGGGCGCGGTCCACGTTCAGGTCGCACAGCCAGCGGAGCCGGAACTCCGGACTGGACTGGAAGTTGCGGACGAGATTGGGGCCCCAGTAGCCCGCGCCGACGACGGCGACGCCTAACGGTCCGGTGGGCGCCGGCCCGACGGCGGCGGCGTCCTTCGCAGTGTCCTTCACAGCGTTCCCCTTCGCTCCGCGCGACGCGCCGGCCGGCGCGTCGGCCCTTCGTGGCCGGGACCCGTGCGAGGGAAGGACGTGCCGTCGACGGCAGGCGGGAAGCCCGCGCGACCCATGCGTGACCTGCTCAACGGTGATGGCCCCCCACAACCGATGGAGGCTCCGCGACATCCGCGTGCCTCCGCCCCCCGGCCGCCCGGCGCTCCCCTCGCGCCGGTCCGGCCACGGGCGGGCCGCGTGTTCCCCCAGGCAGCCCACCCCGTAACGACGGTCAATCTAGTCCACCGGGCCTACCCCCGGGGAGAGTTGGCGACAAACGCCTGGAGCGAGTGTTCGACCGTGCATACTTCCCGGGTGACCAGCATCGTGATACCGGCCCACAACGAGAGCCGGGTCATCGGCCGCCTCCTCGACGCCCTCCTGTCCGGCGCCCCGGCCTCCGGGCCCGACATCGTCGTGGTGTGCAACGGCTGTACGGACGACACCGCCCGCGTGGCGGCGGAGCGGGGCCCGCGCGTTCGGGTGGTGGAGATCCCGACTCCCTCCAAACACGCGGCCCTTCGGACCGGCGACGAGCACGCGCGGGGCTTCCCCCGCCTCTACGTGGACGCCGACGTCGTCTTCGGGGCCGACGGGGTACGGGCCCTGGCCGCCGCGCTCGCGGGGAGCCCGGAGCTGCTGGCCGCCGCCCCGGACCGGGAGATCCCGCTGACCGGCTGCGCGTGGCCGGTGCGGGCCTACTACCGGGTGTGGCAGCGGCTGCCCGCCGTCCGCGCGGGCCTGTTCGGCCGGGGGGTCATCGCGGTGACCGAGGAGGGGCACGCGCGGATCGCCGCGCTGCCCCCGCTGATGGCCGACGACCTGGCCGCGTCCCTCGCCTTCGGCCCGGGGGAGCGGCGCGTGGTCGCGGCGGCCCGGGTCGTCGTCCACCCGCCGCGGACCTGGTCCGACCTGATCCGGCGGCGGATCCGCGCGGCGACCTCGTCCGCCGAACTGGAGCGCCACCAGGAGTCGTTACGCGGCGAGGGGGCCGACGCGCCCCCGCCGACGGCCCGTACGGGCACCGGCGACCTGCGCGCGCTGCTGCGGTCGGATCCGCGGCTGCTCCCCGGGGTCGTGGTGTTCGCCGTGGCCGCTCTCGCCGCCCGCAGAGGGGCCCGCAGGGCCATCAGGAACGGAGACTTCTCCACCTGGCTGCGGGACGAGAGTTCGAGGAGCTCCTGACCATGTACCTCGCGGACCGCTCCGCCCCCGCCGGGGCGCAGGGCGCGCCGGACCGCGTTCCCGGGCGGACGCCGTCGGTCGCCCCCGCCGTCCTCGCACTGGGCACGGTCAGCCTGATCACCGACGTCTCCTCCGAGATGGTCACCGCCGTACTGCCCCTGTACCTGATCGCCGGACTGGGCCTCAGCCCCCTCGGGTTCGGCGCGCTCGACGGCGTCTACAACGGCGTCAGCGCCCTGGTCCAGCTGACCGGCGGCCACCTCGCGGACCGGGTCCGCAACCACAAGCTGATCGCCGGCATCGGCTACGGCCTGTCCGCCGTGTGCAAACCGCTGCTGCTGTTCGCCCACGGCCTCGGCCCGGTCGGCACCGTCCTCGCGCTGGAGCGCACGGGCAAGGGCCTGCGCACCGCCCCGCGCGACGCGCTGATCTCCCTGTCCACACCCGCCGCGGCACAGGGCCGCGCGTTCGGCGTGCACCGGGCCATGGACACCACCGGGGCCCTGCTCGGCCCGCTCGCCGCCTTCCTCATCCTGAGCGTGGCGGTCGACGGCTACGACGCCGTGTTCGGGGTCAGCGCCTGCGTGGCCGCGCTGGGCGTGGTGGTGCTGATCCTCTTCGTACCGGGCACCGCCGGTTCACCGGGGTCCGGTTCCGGCCGAACCGGCGCCGGTGCCGCGGACGGTCCCGCAGCCGGTGCCGGTGCCGGTCCCGCAGCCGGTGCCGGCCCCCAGGCGGCGCGGCCCGTCGGCGTGCGCGAGGCCCTGGCCCTGCTGCGCCTGCCCCGGCTGCGCGCCCTGGCCGGATGCGCGGCTCTGCTCGGCCTCACCACCGTCAGCGACGCCTTCGTCTACCTACTGCTCCAGCGCCGCACCGGCATCGCCGACCAGTGGTTCGCGCTGCTGCCGCTGGGCACCGCCGCCGTGTTCCTGCTGCTCGCCGTCCCCGCGGGGGCCCTCGCCGACCGGATCGGGCGGCGCAGCGTGTTCCTCACCGGGCACGCCCTGCTGCTCGCCGGGTACGGACTGCTGCTGTGGGCGCCCGACTGGCCCGCCCTGCCCTTCCTCGTACTGGCCCTGCACGGCATGTTCTACGCCGCCACCGACGGCGTCCTGCCCGCCGCCGTCGGGGCCGTCGTGCCCCGGGAGCTGCGGGCCACCGGCCTGGCCCTGGTCGGCACCGGCCAGGCCCTGGCCCGCTTCGGCTGCTCCATGGCCTTCGGCGCGGCCTGGACGTTCTGGGGCACCGGCCCCGCCCTGGCCGCCGCCGCGGCCGGCCTGCTGTGCAGCGCGGCCGTCGCCGCCTTCGTCCTGCGCCCGCCCGACCCGTCCCGACGCCCCCGAGGAAGCCGAGGAACCCCCCGATGACGCTGCCGCGCCGCCTGCTCGTACTCACCGCGGCCGTGGTGCTCCTGGGGGCCCTGGCCGCCGCGCTCGTCCTGCGCGCCGCCGCCCGGGACGACCGGCCGCAGCAGGGCGGCCCCGCCGTCGCCGCGGGCGGCCTCACCCTCGGCGGGCCGGACCGGCTGGCCTTCGTGAACGCCGCCCAGGGCCCGCACCGCGGCGCCCTCGCCTCCGTACCGGCCGGCGCCCCGCAGGCCGAGCGCACCGCCTCCGAGCTCAGCTGCCGGCGCTTCCACTCCGCCGCGGGCACCGGCGTGTGCCTGCGCTCCGCACCGGGCGCCCTCGCACAGGACAACCAGGCCCTCATCGTCGACGCCGAGCTGCGCACGCTGCGCAGCTTCCCGCTGGCGGGCACGCCCAGCCGGGCCCGGGTCTCGCCGAGCGGACGGTTCGCCGCCTGGACGGTCTTCGTCTCCGGCGAGTCCTACGGCGCCGCGTTCTTCTCCACCCGCACCGCGATCCTGGACACCCGGGACTGGCGTCTCGAAGCCAACCTGGAGGAGTTCACCGTCCTCATGGACGGCCGCGAGTACCGCGCGGCGGACGTGAACTTCTGGGGGGTGACCTTCGCCAAGGACGACGACACCTTCTACGCGACCCTGAGCACCGCGAACCAGACCCACCTGGTCAAGGGCTCGATCTCGCGGCGTACGGTCACCACCCTCGCGCAGAACGTCGAATGCCCGTCCCTGTCCCCGGACGAGACCCGCATCGCGTACAAGAAGCGCGTACGGGCCGGCGCCTCGCTGTGGCGCGAGCACGTCATGGACCTGGCGACGCTCCGCGAGCACCCGCTCGCGGAGAAGCGCAGCGTTGACGACCAGGCCCTCTGGCTCGACGACAAGACCCTGGCCTACGCCCTGCCCACCGAGGGCGCCCCGGACAGCACCGACCTGTGGACCGCTCCCGCCGACGGCTCGGGCGCCCCGCGCCTCCTGACCCCCTCGGCGTCCTCCCCGGCCCGCCTGGGTCCATCGATGTCCGGTTCGTGACAAGAGTTACATCCGCCCCAAAACCGAGCGTTTTCCGGGGATCATTATTTCCCGGAATCGTCGTATACCGGCCGGGAGTGACATGGGACGCGCAGGCAGCTGGACGGGCAACTGGCGCATAGCCCTGCCCCTGGCGGGCGGGGCCGCCGTACTCGGCCTCGGCGGCCTGTACGCCACCGGGCTCGCGACCGGCGGCGACATCGCCCAGGGCACGCGCGTGCGCGGCGTGGACATCGGCGGCATGAGCCGCGCCGAGGCGCGGCAGGCGCTGGCCGGATCGCTCGGACCCGGAGCCGAGGAACCGCTCGTACTGAAGATCGGCGACCGCGTCGAGCGCGCCGCTCCGGCCGAGCTCGGGCTGTCCCTCGACACCGAGGCGACCCTCGACCGCGCCGAACGCACCGGATACGGGCCGGTCGCCGTCATCGGCGGGCTCTTCGCCTCCGGCGACCGGGACCTCGAGCCCGTGGTCCGCCTGGACGAGCCCACCGGCCGCGCCGCGATCGACCGCATCGGCGCGTCGGCCGAGCAGCCGGTCCGGGACGGATCGATCGCCTTCGAGGAGGGCACGGCGAAGGCCGTCGCCGCCCGGCCCGGGGTCTCCCTGATCGAGGACCGGGCCCTCGACACCCTCCGCGAGGCGTACCTGCGGCCCGACGCCGGCCCCGTCGCGCTGCCCGTCGAGCACACCCAGCCGCGGATCGGGGCGGAGGAGACCGGACGGGCCATGCGGCAGTTCGCCCGCCCGGCGATGTCGGGTCCCGTCACGCTCACCGTCGACGGCACGCGCATACCCATCAGCCCCGCCGTGCTCGGCGAGCACCTGAAGATGACCGTCGACGGCGCGAGCCGGCTCGTGCCGTCCCTCGACTCCAAGGGCCTGCTCGCCGACCCCGCCGTGGCCGGCCCCATCGGGGAGGCCACCCGGATCCCCCGCGACGCCGGGTTCGGCGTCGGCGCGGACGGCCGCGTGGTCCTCGGGGACCCCGGCGACGCGGGCCGCCAGGTCACCCAGGCGGCGCTCGGCAAGGCCGTGCTGCCCCTGCTCACCCGCTCGGGCGCGGCCCGCACCGCAGAGGTCCCCACCGTCGAGGTCCAGCCCGACCTCACGAGCGCCGAAGCGCAGCGGCTCGGCATCAAGGAGAAGGTCTCCTCCTTCACCGTCGACTTCCCGGCCGCCCCGTACCGCACCACGAACATCGGCCGGGCCGTGGAGCTCATCAACGGCTCGGTCGTCATGCCGGGGGAGGAGTGGAGCTTCAACCGCACGGTCGGCGAGCGCACCCCGGAGAACGGCTTCGTCGACGGAATCATGATCAACGACGGCCAGTACGTGAAATCCCCCGGCGGCGGCGTCTCGGCGGTGGCCACCACCATGTACAACGCGGTCTTCTTCGCCGGCCTGAAGCCCGTCGAGCACGGGGCCCACTCGTTCTACATCGAGCGCTACCCCGAGGGCCGGGAGGCCACCGTCGCGTGGGGCACCCTCGACCTGCGCTGGATCAACGACTCCGGACACCCGCTCTACGTCCAGGCCTCGTCCACCGACACCTCGCTGACCATCACCCTCCTCGGCACCAAGAAGTACGACGAGATACGGGCGACCAAGGGCCCGCGCACCAACATCACGGAACCCGGCAAGCGGACGGGCAGCGGACCGCTCTGCGAGGTCCAGACCCCGCTGGAGGGCTTCGACGTCACCGTCGGCCGCGTCTTCGTGCAGGGCGGCCAGGAGGTGAAGCGCGAGGACTTCAAGACCCACTACACCCCGCGCGACGAGGTCACCTGCACCCCGGAGCCCGAGCCGACCGGGTCCGCCACGGCTCCTGCCGCCCCCTCCGCCACCCCCTCGGGCGCCCCCGCGGCGGCGCCCGTCCGGTGACCGTCCGGCTGCGCCGCGTGCGCTTCGCGGGTACGAGGGCCCTCGAGGTGCTACAACTGGGATCGTGACCCTTCCTCGCCACCCGTGCCGGGCACGTCGGTGCGGTCACCCCTAGGCAACCGAACCAGAAGCGTCGCCGGACAGGTGTTCGTCCTCCAGGTGGCGATCGTGGTGTTGCTCGCCGCCGGCGCACTCCTGGCCCTGGTGCTCCAGTCGCGACACGACATCGACCGGGAAGCACGCAGCCGGTCGGTGGCCGTCGCCCAGACCTTCGCGCACTCCTTGGGGCTGCAGGAGGCCCTGAAGACGTCCGATCCGTCGGCCGTCCTGCAGCCGCTGGCCGAGGCGACCCGCAAGGACGCGGGGGTGGACTTCATCGTGGTGATGAACACCGACGGCATCCGCTACAGCCACCCCCAGCCCGACCGCATCGGCAAGCGCTTCGTCGGCACCATCGAGCCCTCGCTCGCCGGCCAGGTCCACACCGAGAGCGTCCAGGGCCCGCTCGGCAAGGAGATCCAGGCGGTGGTGCCGGTCACCGGGCCCGACGGCAAGGTCGTCGGCCTGGTCTCGGCGGGCCTGACCGTGAAGAACGTGAGCGGTGTCGTCGACCGCCAGCTCCCCGTCATCCTGCTGGCCATCGCGACCGGCCTGGCCCTGGCCACCGGCGGCACGGCGCTGATCAGCCGCAGGCTGCGCCGGCAGACCCACGGGCTGGGCACGCAGGAGATGACCCGCATGTACGAGCACCACGACGCGGTGCTCCACTCCGTGCGCGAAGGGGTGCTGATCACCGACGGCGAGGGACGGCTGCTGCTGGCGAACGACGAGGCCAAACGGCTGCTCGGGCTGCCGGACGACGCCGAGGGCCGCCACATCGGCGACGTACCGGGCCTGGACCGCCGGATGGCGGACCTGCTGCTGTCCGGCCGGGTGGCCACCGACGAGGTGCTGGAGACCGGGGACCGGCTGCTCGTGGTCAACCAGCGGCCCACCCACACCCGGGGCCGGGCCGAGGGCACCGCGGTCACCATCCGCGACTCCACCGAGATGCGGCTGCTGACCAGCCGGGCCGAGACGGCCCGCAAACGGCTCAAGCTGCTCTACGACGCCGGCGTGGACATCGGCACCACCCTCGGCGTGGAGCGGACCGCCGAAGAGCTCGCCGCCGTCACCGTCCCCCGGTTCGCCGACTTCGTCACCGTCGACCTCGCCGATCCGGTGCTCGACGGCGACGAGCCCGGTCCGGGAGTCGACATGCGGCGCACGGCCGTCGCCGGCATCCGCTCCGACCACCCCCTCTACCCCCTCGGCCGGCTGATCGACTTCCTGCCGTCCACCCCGCAGGCCCGCGGCTACGGCACCGGCAAGGCGGAACTGGTCCCCGACCTCGCCGACGCGCCCGGCTGGCAGGCCCAGGACCCGCCGCGCGCACAGGCCATCGTCGAGTACGGGATCCACTCGCTCATCGCGGCCCCGCTGACGGCCCGCGGCGTCGTGCTCGGGGTGGTCAACTTCTGGCGGTCGCAGAAGCCGGAGCCCTTCGACGAGGACGACCTGTCCCTGGCCGAGGAACTCGTCGCCCGCGCGGCCATCAGCATGGACAACGCCCGCCGCTACACCCGCGAGCACGCCCTCGCCGAAACGCTCCAGCGCAGCCTGCTGCCGCGCGCCCTGCCCGAGCAGAGCGCCGTGGACGTGGCGCACTTCTACCTGCCCGCGCAGTCCGGAGTGGGCGGGGACTGGTTCGACGTGATCCCGCTGCCCGGCAGCCGGGTCGCCCTGGTCGTCGGAGACGTCGTCGGGCACGGTCTGCACGCCGCGGCCACCATGGGACGGCTGCGCACCGCCGTGCACAACTTCTCCTCCCTCGACCTGCCCCCCGACGACCTGCTGGCCCGCCTCGACGACCTCGTCCAGCGCATCGACCACGACGACACCGGGGACGGCGAGGGCGGCAGCGTCGGCGTACTGGGCGCGACCTGCCTGTACGCCGTCTACGACCCGGTGTCCCAGATCTGCACCATGGCACGGGCCGGACACCTGCCGCCCCTGATGGTCACCCCCGACGGCACGGCCCGGATCGTGGAACTGCCGACCGGGCCCCCGCTGGGCCTGGGCGGCATGCCCTTCGAGACCGCCGAGCTGCACCTGCCGGAGGGCAGCCAGCTCGTCCTGTACACCGACGGGCTGGTCGAGGAGCGGTCCCGGGACATCGCCGAGGGGCTGGAGCTGCTGCGCACGGCCCTGAGCCACCCCGGCCGGGACCCCCGCGACAGCTGCCGGGCCGTTCTCGACACCCTGCTGCCCGACCGGCCCGGAGACGACGTGGCGCTGCTCGTCGCCCGGACGCGGACCCTCGGCCCGGACCGGGTCGCGCAGTGGGACGTGCCGCCCGACCCGAGCGCCGTCGGCGTCGTACGCAACGCCGCCGCGGCCAAGCTCGAGGAGTGGGGCCTGGGAGAACTCGGCTTCGCCACGGAGCTGATCCTCAGCGAACTGGTCACCAACGCCCTGCGCCACGGCCGTGAGCCGGTCCGGGTACGGCTGCTGCACGACCACACGCTGACCTGCGAGGTGTGGGACGGCAGCAGCACGGCCCCGCACCTGCGGTACGCCGCCACCACGGACGAGGGCGGGCGCGGACTGTTCCTGGTGGCGCAGCTCAGCGAGCACTGGGGCACCCGGTACACGACCGAGGGCAAGGTCATCTGGGCGGAGCAGGTGCTGCCCGGCCCCGCCTGACGGAAATCTGCACACGGTGTGCGCGAACGGGCCCGGCCGTGTTCACCGCCCAGCGGAATGCCGGACATGTCCCATGCGCTTGATGGGTGTTCGTCCCCTTCCTCCCCCTAGGACGCCATGCCCCGCATTTCCGTTACCCGATCTCGCAGAGAAGCTGTGACCATTCGGTGAACGAAGCGCCACACGCGCCATTCGGGGAACTCTTCGGCCGGTAAGCAAGCGTCAACGGGATTGGCCCGGCAGCCCGTTCGCGTGCTTTCATCAAGCCGCTGCGGCCGCCGGAGAATCGCGGCCGAGTTCCCCCTGCAACGAAAGGTGCGCATCATGCGTGACAACATCGAGACCCGTGAGATCGACGACACCGAGCTGGACGCCGTCTCCGGCGGTGTCATCAGCGTCTCCGGCGGCGTGGCCGGCGCTGTGACCAGCGACGTCAACGGCGTGGTGGGCCTCGTGGGCTCCCTCGACACCGTCCAGACCGCGCAGGGTCTGGTCGCGGGCGTCCCCGGTCTGGTCTCGGGCGTCACCGGCGTTTCCGTGAACCTCGGCCGCGCCGGTCTCTGAGCCGATAACGCGCGAACCCCGGAGCGTCCCCCACGGCTCCGGGGTTCACGCAATTGAGTGCGGGCAGTCCCAGGAAACGCCGCCGACCGAATGCGGCCGAACGAATGCAGTTGAAGGAATAGTCCGTGGAGTTTCGCCAAAAGGCTCTTTCCAAGCTGCAATCGCCCGAAGAACTCGACCTGCCCGTACGCTTCGCCCGCCCGCAGGGGCGGCTCGTCCTGGCCGTCACCGTCCTCGTCATGGCCGCCGCGACCTTCTGGGCCGTCACGGGCACCGTCTCCGCCAAGCTGAGCGCGCCCGGCGTCCTCACCCGCCCCGAGGGCAGCTACGTGCTCCAGAGCCCCGTCGCGGGCCAGGTGACCGAGGTGCTCGCCGAGGAGGGCCGGCTGCTGCCCCCCGGCGCGCCCCTGCTCACCGTCCGCACGGAGCAGGGCGACCGGCCCGTGCGCGCGGTGACCGGCGGCCGGCTGGCCACACTGGTCGCCCGGGTGGGCTCGGTCGTCACGACCGGCGCCGACGTGGCCACCCTGGAGCACGTGAAGAACCCGGACGACCCCCTGGTCGCCGTGCTCTACGTGCCGGGCTCCGGCGGTGCGGCGATCGCCGTGGGCGCCTCCGTCGACCTGACCGTCCAGTCCGTCCCCCAGCGGCAGTTCGGCGTACTGCGCGGCCGGGTCACCGCCGTCGGCCGCACGCCCCGGACGCCCGCGCAGATCGGCGCCTTCCTCGGGGACGAGGGCCTCGCCGAACGGTTCTCCCGGCAGGGCAGCCCGGTCGCGGTCCTCGTGGAGCTGGAGCGCTCCTCCGCCACGAAGTCCGGCTACCGCTGGTCCTCCGCCGACGGGCCCCCGTACGCCGTCGACTCCGCCACCCCCGTCACCGGCGCCGTCCACCTCGCCGCGCAGCGCCCCGTCGACTGGCTCCTGCCGTGACCGCGCCGCGCAGGGCCGCCCCGAGCCGGTCCCGACGCCGGTCCGCGCCCGCGCCCAGGGCCCGCAAGGCCCCCGGGGGAGCCGCGCCCCGGACCGTACGCACCCCCACCGTGCTCCAGATGGAGGCCGTGGAGTGCGGAGCCGCCGCCCTGGCCATGGTGCTCGGCCACTACGGCCGCCACGTGCCCCTGGAGGAACTGCGCATCGGCTGCGGCGTCTCCCGCGACGGCTCCCGCGCCAGCAACCTGCTCAAGGCGGCCCGCGGCTACGGGCTGAAGGCCAAGGGCATGCAGATGGACCTGGCCGCGCTCGCCGAGGTGCGGGCCCCCGCCGTGCTCTTCTGGGAGTTCAACCACTACGTCGTCTACGACGGCACCGGCCGCCGCTTCGGCCGCCGGGGCGTCTACGTCAACGACCCCGCCAAGGGCCGCCGGTTCGTCCCCATGGACGAGTTCGACACCAGCTTCACCGGGGTGGTGCTCACCTTCGAACCCGGCGAGGGCTTCGGCCGCGGCGGCCGCAAGCCGGGCGTCCTCGGCGCCGTACCGGGCCGGCTGCGCGGCACTTCGGGCACCCTGGCCGCCGCCGTCGTCTCCAGCCTCCTGCTGGTCGCCGTCGGCGCCTCGGTGCCCGCGCTCAGCCGCACCTACATCGACATGTTCCTCATCGGCGAGCAGACGTCGCTGCTGGGCGTGCTGTTCGCGGCGATGGCCGCCACCCTGGTGCTCACCGCCGTGCTCACCGCGCTCCAACAGGCCAACCTGCTGCGCGGACGCGTCATCTCCTCCACCCTGGGCAGCGCACGCTTCCTGCGCCACCTGCTCCGCCTCCCCGTCACCTTCTACTCCCAGCGCGGCCCGGCCGACCTGGTCCAGCGGCTCCAGTCCAACGACGCGGTCGCCGAGACCCTCGCCCGGGACCTGGCCGCCGCCGGGGTGGACGCCGTCGTCGTCGTGCTCTACGCCGTGCTGCTGTGGACCTACGACCCGCAGCTCACCCTCGTCGGCGTGGCCGTGGCCCTGCTCAACGTAGTGGCCCTGCGCGTCGTGATCCGGCTGCGGGCCACCGGCACCCGGAAACTGCGCGCCGAGAGCGCCCGGCTGACCAACACCTCCTTCACCGGTCTCCGGCTCATCGAGACGATGAAGGCCACCGGCGGGGAGAACGGCTTCTTCCGCCGCTGGGCCGGACAGCACGCGGTCACCCTCGACGTCCGGCAGCGGCTCGGTGTGCCCGGCGCGTGGCTGGCGATCGTCGCGCCCACCCTGGCCGCCCTCAACAGTGCGCTGATCCTGATGACCGGCGGCCTGCGGGCCGTGGAGGGGCACCTGTCCGTCGGCCTGCTCGTCGCCTTCCAGGCCCTGGTGACCAGCTTCACCGCGCCGATCTCCCGGCTGGGCGGCGTCGCCGGACGGATCCAGGACTTCGCCGCCGACGTCGCCCGCCTCAAGGACGTCGAGAACTTCCCCGTCGACCCGGTCTTCTCACGGCGCGAGCCCGCCGGGGGCACCCGCCGCCTCAAGGGCCACGTGGAACTGGACGACGTCACCTTCGGCTACAGCCCGCTGGACGCCCCGCTGCTCAAGGGCTTCTCGCTGTCGGTCGGCCCCGGGCAGCAGGTCGCGCTCGTCGGCGGCTCCGACAGCGGCAAGTCCACCGTGTCACGGCTGATGTCCGGACTCCACACCCCCTGGCAGGGGGCCATCCGCATCGACGGCATGCGGCTGGAGGACATTCCGCGCAGCGTGCTCGCCGCCTCCGTCTCCTTCGTCGACCAGGACGTGTTCCTCTTCGAGGGCACCGTCCGCGACAACATCACCCTGTGGGACCCCTCCCTCCCCGACGAGGCCGTCGTCGCCGCCCTGGAGGACGCCGCCGTCCACGAGGTGGTGGCCCGCCGCCCGGGCGGCATCCACAGCCGCGTCGAACAGGACGGCCGCAACTTCTCCGGCGGTCAGCGCCAGCGGCTGGAGATCGCCCGCGCCCTCGTGCGCCGCCCCAGCGTCATGGTCCTCGACGAAGTGACCAGCGCCCTGGACGCGGTGACCGAGCAGACCGTCATCGACAACCTGCGGCGCCGCGGCTGCGCCTGCGTGGTCATCGCCCACCGGCTGAGCACCGTGCGCGACAGCGACGAGATCGTCGTCCTCGACCGGGGCACCGTCGTGGAACGCGGCCGCCACGAGCACCTGGTCGCCGCGCGGGGCCCGTACGCGGCCCTGGTCAAGGAGCACTGACGTGACGTACGCACACCAGGCCGTGCCCCCCGCCGCACCCTGGCACGGCGCCCCGGGCGCACCGTACGACCCCGTCGTCGCGGCCCTCGGCCGGCTCGGATCGCCGGTCGACTGCACGGGGCTGCGCAGCCTGGCCCTGGAGGGCCCGCTCGTGCTGTGGCTCGTCGTACACGGCGCGCTGGACCTCTTCGCCGTCGACGCGGCGCAGGCCGGGCCCTGGCACTTCCTCGGCCGCCTGGAGGCGGGCACCCTGCTCCAGGGCCCGGTCGAGGGCCCCGGGCACACCCTGGTGGGCCGCCCCCTGCACGGGTGCCGGCTGCGCCGCATCGAGCTGCGCGAGCTGCCCGCCCCCGGCCACGGCGCGCCCCACCCCAACGGCTGGACCGACCAGGGGGAGTACGCCCCCCAGCCGGTGTACCCCAGCCCCCTCGAGGACGCCTTCGCCCGCGGTGTCGGCCGCGGCCTGCGCGTGCTCTACCAGGCACCGCTGGAAGGCCGTGCCGCGGCCGTGGACGGCGCGGCCGACGACGACATCCTGTGGATCCGGGTCACCCCGGGCGGCGTGCGGTACGGCGCCGTGTACGAACGGGGCGCGGCCGGCACCCTGCTCCTCGACCCGGCGATCTGGCAGGGCATGGTCGACCAGCAGTACCGGCTGCTGTACGCCCTGGACCGATCCATCGAGGAGGCCGAGCGCGCCCACGAGGACCGGATGGCGGCGGGCGTCGAGGCCGGCCAGGCGGCCCGTACCCAGGCCGACCGGACCCTGCTGGCCTCCATCGGCGGCGCCGGCGGCCGCTCCCGGCACCGCGGCGCGAGCGTCGACGCGACCCTCGCCGTGTGCCGCCTGGTGGCCGGCGAGGCCCGCATCACCCTGTCCGAACCGGGCGGCGCGGACGCGGACCCCGAGCGCACCGACCCCGTCGAACGCATCGCGCTCGCCTCGCGGGTCCGCACCCGCGAGGTCCGCCTCGGCGGGCGCTGGTGGCGGGAGGACTCGGGCCCGCTGGTGGGCCGCCGGGAGGAGGACGGCGCCCCCGTCGCCCTGCTGTGGCGGCGCGGCCGCTACGAGGCGGCCGACCCCGCCACCGGCCGGCGCGAGCGCCTCGACGGCCGTACGGCGGCCGCCTACGAGCCGCGCGCCGTCATGTTCTACCGCCCGCTGCCCGACGGCCGGCCCGGCCTGCCCGCCCTGCTCCGCTTCGGCCTGCACGGCACGGGTCCGGAGCTGCGCCGCCTCGCCCTGGGCGGACTGGTCGCCGTGCTGCTGGGCGCACTGGTGCCCGTGGCCACCGGCCGGGTGCTCGGCCGGTACGTCCCGCAGGGCGAGAGCGGCCTCATCGTGCAGACCGCGATCGCGCTCATCGCGACCGGCGTCGTCGCGGCCGCGTTCATGCTCCTGCAGAACCTGTCCGTGCTGCGACTGGAGGGCCGCATCGAGGCCACCTTGCAGCCTGCTGTGTGGGACCGGCTGCTGCGGCTGCCCACCACCTTCTTCACCGGCCGCTCCACCGGCGAACTGGCCGGAGCGGCCATGGGAGTCAGCGCCATCCGCGCCATGCTGTCCGGGACCGGCGCGGTCTGCGTACAGGCCCTCGCGGTCGCCGCGATGAACCTGGTCCTGCTGCTCCTCTACAGCGTGCCGCTGGCGATGGCGGCGCTCGCCATGCTCCTCGTCGTGGCGGCGGTCTTCCTGGGCCTGGGGCTGTGGCAGCTCCGCTACCAGCGCCGACTGGTCAAACTGGGCAACCAGTTGGGCAACCAGGCCTTCCAGACCCTGCGCGGACTGCCCAAGCTGCGCGTCGCCGCGGCCGAGAGCTTCGCCTACGCGGCCTGGGCGCGGGAGTTCGCCCGCACCCGCGAACTGCACCAGCGCATCGGCCGGGTGCAGAACGTGACCACCGTGCTGGGCGCCGTGTACCTGCCGCTGTGCACGCTGGTGATGTTCGTACTGCTCGCCGGACCGGCCCGCGGCAGCATGACCGCCGCCGAGTTCCTGACCTTCAGCACCGCCCTGACCATGCTGATGTCCTCGGTCACGCAGCTCACCGGAGCCCTGATCTCGGTCGCCGCCGTGCTGCCGATGTTCGAACAGGTCAAGCCACTGCTCCAGGCGGCCCCCGAAACCGGCCGGGCCGGCATCCGCCCCGGCGAGCTGACCGGCGCCCTCGAAGCCGAGGACCTGTCCTTCCGCTACTTCGACGACGGTCCGCTCGTCCTCGACGGCGTCGGCTTCCGGGTCCGGCCGGGGGAGTTCGTCGCGATCGTCGGCGCCAGCGGCTGCGGCAAGTCGACCCTGCTGCGGCTGCTGATCGGCTTCGACAAGCCCGTCTCCGGCAGCGTCCGGTACGACGGCCAGGACCTGGCGGCGCTGGACGCGGCGGCCGTGCGCCGCCAGTGCGGCGTCGTCCTGCAGAACGCGCAGCCCTTCACCGGCTCGATCCTCGACTGCATCCGCGGCGCGGGGACGTTCTCGCTGGAAGAGGCCTGGGAGGCCGCGGCGATGGCGGGACTGGCCGAGGACATCAAGGCCATGCCGATGGGCATGCACACCATGCTCTCCGACGGCGGCGGCACCGTCTCGGGCGGCCAGCGCCAGCGGCTGATGATCGCCCAGGCCCTCATCCGCAAGCCACGCGTCCTGTTCTTCGACGAGGCCACCAGCGCGCTGGACAACGAGGCCCAGCGCGTGGTCATCGAATCCACCCGAGCCCTGCGCGCCACCCGCGTCGTGATCGCCCACCGGCTGTCCACGGTCATGGACGCCGACCGGGTGATCGCCATGGCGGACGGCCGCGTCGTCCAACAGGGCCCGCCCGCCGACCTCCTCGCCGACCCGTCGGGCCTGTTCCACGAACTGGTCCACCGCCAGCTCGGCTGACCGGGGTCAGGGGCGGACCTGGACGGGGCAGGGGCGGTATTCGAGGCTGAGTTCGCGGTCGACGGCGTAACTGGTCCTCATCGACGCGTCGGTGACCTTCTGCCAGGAGCCGTACTTGGCGTAGAGCTGGTCCGCGGTCGGTCCGAGCGGGTTGCCGTACTTGGCGATGTTCCGCTCCTCCAGGATCCGCACCTCCTCCGGGGTCATCCCGGCCCGGGTGATCTCCTTGGCCTGGTTGCGCATGTCCACCAGCTCCCGGGCGATCTCCTCCTCGGAGGCCCCCGCCTCGCGCATGTTGGCCTCGGTGCGGTGCATGTCCTCGAGGAGCCCGTGGTAACGCATCCGCGTCCGCTGGGCCTCGACCTTCTCCCCGTACGGCAGGACCCGGATCCGGCACACGACCGGGTCGGTGCTGGGGCAGGGGTCTTCGGCGCTGACCGGCGGGGAGAGCGGAGCGGTGATGAGGGAGCCGCACGGCTCCCAAGCGGCTGCCGCGGAGGAGGCGGCGGTGGTCAGCAGGGCGAGGGCGGCCACGAACGGGACGAGGCCGCGGCGCAGCAGCGAGGAATGGGGATGCATGCCCGCATCCTTGGCGGGCGCGCGGCCTCCGCACGCGCGGACACACCGATGATCACTCCTACGAGGGGGCCGCGCCGTATCGGCCACACTCGAGGCTTCGAAGCGAAAATTCTCGATGACGCACTAGAATGGCAGGTTGTTCGGCGCCGGACCGGAACAACCCGGGCAATCCCGGCCTCCGCCGGCGACCCGGGACTCTTCCGGGAACGAGACGCGAGGGCCGATGGCAGCCACACCAGAGCGCGGTGACAGCACCCTGCTCGACGACGCGGCAGTGCTCGACGAGTCCGGCAAATCAGCCCTGTTCCGTGCCGGGCCCGCCGCCCCGCCGCGCACCCTCGTCGACATCCTCGACGCCTCCGTACGGGCGTACCCCGACGAGCCCGCCCTGGACGACGGCACCGCCCAGCTGACCTACCGGGCGCTGGCCGCCGAGGTCGAGCGCCGGCGCCGGGCCCTCGCGGCCGCCGGCGTGGGGCGCGGCGACCGGGTCGGGGTCCGCGTGCCCTCCGGGACCAACGAGCTGTACGTGTCGATCCTCGCCGTGCTCGCCGCGGGCGCCGCATACGTGCCGGTCGACGCCGAGGACCCCGACGAACGGGCCGAGCTGGTCTTCGGCGAGGCCGGGGTGCGGGCGGTGGTGGGCGCCGGACAGCGCATCGACACGACCGGATCCCGGGACGCAGCCGACACCGCCCCGGCCGCCGCCCCGGCCGAAACCGCCGCCGCCCGCCCCGGCCCCGAGCACGACGCGTGGATCATCTTCACCTCCGGCTCCACCGGCAAGCCCAAGGGCGTCGCCGTCAGCCACCGCAGCGCCGCCGCCTTCGTGGACGCCGAGGCCGCGCTCTTCCTCGCCGAGGAGCCGATCGGACCCGGCGACCGGGTCATGGCCGGCCTCTCCGTCGCCTTCGACGCCTCCTGCGAGGAGATGTGGCTGGCCTGGCGCTACGGCGCCTGCCTCGTCCCCGTCCCCCGCTCCCAGGTGCGCAGCGGCGCCGACCTCGGCCCCTGGCTCGTCGAACAGGAGATCACCGTGGTCTCCACGGTGCCGACCCTGGCCGCGCTGTGGGAGCCCGAGGCCCTGAACGAGGTCCGGCTGCTGATCTTCGGCGGCGAGGCCTGCCCGCCCGAGCTGACCCAGCGCCTGGTCACCGAGGGCCGCGAGGTATGGAACACGTACGGGCCCACCGAGGCCACCGTCGTCGCCTGCGCCTCGCTGCTGACCGGCGAGGAGCCGATCCGCATCGGCCTGCCGCTGGACGGCTGGGAACTGGCCGTGGTCGACGAGTCCGGCGAGCCGGTGCCGATGGGCGGCAGCGGCCAGCTGGTCATCGGCGGCGTCGGCCTCGCCCGCTACCTCGACCCCGAGAAGGACGCCGAGAAGTACGCCCCGCTGGAATCCCTCGGCTGGCAGCGCGCCTACCGCAGCGGCGACCTCGTCCGCGCCGAACCGGAAGGCCTGGTCTTCCTCGGCCGCGGCGACGAGCAGATCAAGCTCGGCGGCCGGCGCATCGAGCTCGGCGAGGTCGACGCCGCCCTCCAGGCCCTGCCCTGCGTGGCCGGCGCGGCAGCCGCCGTACGCACCGCCCGCAGCGGCAACCAGCTGCTCGTCGGCTACCTCGTCACCCAGGAGGGCTGGGACCAGGCGGCCGCCGTCGAACGGCTGCGTTCCGAACTGCCCGCCGCCCTCGTGCCCCTGCTCGCGCCGGTCGAGGAGCTGCCGACCCGCACCTCCGGCAAGGTCGACCGCGACGCACTGCCCTGGCCGCTGCCCGACCTGGAGACCGCCGGCCCCGCCGAACAGCTCTACGGCACCGAGGCCTGGCTCGCCGAGCAGTGGACCGAGACCCTCGGGGTGACCGTCGCCGGCGCCGCCGACGACTTCTTCGCCATCGGCGGCAACAGCCTCGCCGCCGCCCAGCTCACCACCCGGCTGCGCGCCCGCTACCCGAGCGCGGCCGTCCTCGACATCTACCAGCAGCCCACCCTGCGCAAGCTCGCGCGGCGCCTGGAGAAGTCCGTACAGGACGACGGCGCGGCCCGCACCATCGAGCCCGTCCCGCTCCGCACCAAGGCGATCCAGTCGCTCCTGCTGCTCCCCCTGTTCACCCTCGTCGGCCTGCGCTGGACGGTGGCGCTGCTGGCCCTGGGCAACGTCCTGCACTGGTTCGGGCCCTACCCGTGGGCGCCGACCGCCTCCTGGTGGCTCGTCGCCGCGGGCGCGGCCCTGCTCTTCAGCCCGCCCGGCCGCCTGGCCATCGCGGCGGGCGGCGCCCGCCTGCTGCTGCGCGGGGTCAGGGCCGGACGCCACCCTCGCGGCGGAAGCGTCCACCTGAGGCTGTGGACGGCCGAGCGGCTGGCCGAGTACGTCGGCGCGACCTCCCTCACGGGCTCCTGGCTGGAGCGCTACGGCCGCGCCCTCGGCGCCAAGATCGGCCCCGACGTGGACCTGCACTCCCTGCCGCCGGTCACCGGCATGCTCAAGCTCGGCCGCGGCTGCGCCGTGGAATCCGAGGTGGACCTGTCCGGCCACTGGCTGGACGGCGACCGGCTCGAGATCGGCGCGGTCAAGGTCGGCGCGGGCGCCGTCGTCGGCACGCGCAGCATCCTCTTCCCCGGCGCCCGCGTCGGCAAGCGGGCCGAGGTGGCCCCCGGCTCCGCCGTCGTCGGCCAGATCCCGACCGGCCAGCGCTGGGCCGGGGCGCCCGCCGGCAAACTCGGCAAGGCCAAGCGGAACTGGCCCAAGGAACGCCCGCCGCGGGCCGTCCACTGGCGGGCCATGTACGGGGCCACCGGCTTCTGCCTCACGGCCCTTCCGGTGCTCGCCACCCTGCCCGCCCTGCTCGTCGTCAGCCGGTTCGTACCCGCCGGCGCGGACCTGCCCGCCGCTCTCACCGGAGCGCTGCTCGCCGTGGTGCCCGGGGCGCTCGCGTTCGGCTTCGCGTACGCGCTGCTCCTGCTGGTCTCCGTACGCCTGCTCAGCCTCGGGCTGCGCACCGGGAACCATCCGACGCACAGCAGGGTCGGCTGGCAGGCCTGGACCGTGACCCAGCTGATGGACCTGTCCCGCGAGACGCTCTTCCCGCTGTACGCCGGACTGATCACACCGGTGTGGCTGCGGCTGCTCGGCATGAAGATCGGCCGGGGCGCGGAGGTGTCCACCGTCCTCGCGCTGCCGAGCCTCACCACCGTCGGCGAGGGCGCGTTCCTCGCCGACGACACCCTGACCGCCCCCTACGAACTGGGCGGCGGCTGGGTGCGGATCGGACACTCCGAGATCGGCCGCCGGGCCTTCCTCGGCAACTCCGGCATGACCGCGCCGGGCCGTACCGTCCCGGACGACGGACTGGTCGGCGTACTGTCCGCAACCCCGAAGAAGGCCAAGAAGGGCAGCTCGTACCTGGGCCTGCCGCCGGTCAGGCTGCCGCGGTCCGCCGCCGACGCCGACCAGAGCCGCACCTACGACCCGCCCGCGCGGCTGCTGTGGGCGCGCGGCCTGGTGGAGCTGTGCCGGCTCGCCCCCGTCTTCTGCTCGGCGGCGCTGGCCGTGCTGACCGTGGCCGCGCTCTGCGCGCTGATCACCGCGAGCGGGCTGGGGATCTGGGGAACCGCGCTGCTGTCCGGTGCGGTCCTGCTCGCCGCGGGCGTGGCCGCGTGCGCGGTCGCCGTGGCCGCGAAATGGCTGCTGGTGGGACGCCACCGGACCGGCGAGCACCCGCTGTGGAGCGGTTTCGTCTGGCGCAACGAACTGGCCGACACCTTCGTCGAGGTACTGGCCGTGCCGTGGCTGGCCGGATCGGTGTCCGGTACACCGGTGCTGTCCCTGTGGCTGCGTGCGCTGGGGGCCAGGATCGGCCGCGGCGTGTGGTGCGAGAGCTACTGGCTGCCCGAAACGGACCTGGTGGAGCTGGGTGACGCGGTCAGTGTGAACCGCGGCTGTGTGTTGCAGACGCACCTCTTCCACGACCGGATCTTGAGGACGGATACTGTGGTCCTCCATGAGGGCGCCACCCTGGGCCCGGGCGGCATCGTCCTGCCCGGGAGCACGGTCGGGGCCCGCAGCACCCTGGGTCCCGCCTCCCTCGTGATGGCCGGGGAATCCGTGCCCGCCGACTCCCGCTGGCTGGGCAATCCGATCGAGGCGTGGCGGTCCTGACAAGGGCCAGAACGGAAGCGGCAGTGAACGGCCAGCAGACAGCGGCAGCGGACCCGTATTTTCCGGCCAACGGCGACTCCCGTTACCGCGTGCACCGGTACGAAATCGCTCTGGAATACCGGCCCGGCCCCAACCGGCTGGCCGGGACGGCCCGGCTCAGCGCGATCGCCGGGCGGGCGCCGCTCTCCGAGTTCCACCTGAACCTGGCCGAGTTCAGAATAGGCCGCGTCCTCGTCAACGGCCGGGCCCCGCACTACGCGCACCGGGGCGGCAAGCTCCGCATCCGCCCGGCCAAGCCGCTGCCGGCCGGTGCCGCCTTCACCGTGGAGGTGCACTGGGCGGGCAACCCCAAGCCGGTGCGCAGCCCGTGGGGCGGCCTCGGCTGGGAGGAGCTGACCGACGGCGCGCTGGTGGCCAGCCAGCCCGTCGGGGCGCCCTCCTGGTACCCGTGCAACGACCGGCCCGCCGACAAGGCCTCGTACCACCTCTCGGTGAACACCCCCTCCGCGTACACGGTGGTCGCCGGGGGCCGCCTGCTCACCCGCACCACGAAGGCCAGCACGACCACCTGGGTGTACGAGCAGTCCGCGCCGACCTCCAGCTACCTGGTCGGCCTGTCCATCGGCATGTACCAGACGGTGCTGCTCGGCGACCCCGGGCTCGGCGGCGTACCGCAGAGCGCCCATGTCCCGGCGCACCTGCTGCCGGAGTTCTCCCGCGACTTCGCCCGGCAGCCCGCCATGATGCGGCTGTTCGAGGAGCTGTTCGGCCCCTATCCGCTCGCCGAGTACGCGGTGGTCGTCGCCGACGAGGAACTGGACGTCCCGGTGGAGGCGCAGGGCCTGTCCATGTTCGGCGTCAACCACGTGGACGGCGCCCGGGGGTCCGAGCGCCTCATCGCCCACGAGCTGGCGCACCAGTGGTTCGGCAACAGCGTGACCATCGCCGACTGGCGGCACATCTGGCTGAACGAGGGCTTCGCCAAGTACGCGGAATGGCTCTGGTCGGAGCGCTCCGGCGGGCGCAGCGCGCACGAGCTCGCCGCCGCCGCGCACCGGCTGCTGGCCTCGCAGCCGCAGGACCTGCGGCTGGCCGACCCGGGCCGCAAGCTGATGTTCGACGACCGCCTCTACCAGCGCGGCGGCCTCGCCGTGCACGCGGTGCGCGGGGCCCTGGGCGACGCCGCCTTCTTCCGCATGCTGCGCGACTGGGCGGGCCTGCACCGCCACAGCGTGGTGAGCACGGCCGCGTTCGTCACGCACGTGGCCCGCTACGCGGCGGAGCCGGTGGACGACCTGCTCGCGGCCTGGCTGTACGAGCCGGCCCTGCCGCCGCTGCCGATGCCGCCGCTGCCCCCGATGCCGCCGACGCCGGCGTAGGCCCGGCACTCGGCGCGGGCGCTTTCCGCGGGAACGACGCTGCCCCGCCGGGCCTTCGAGGGCCTGACGGGGCAGTGGTCACGCGGTGGGTGCGGAACGCGGATCAGCCGAGGGCGGCCGTCCTCGGCTGCGCACCGGCACGGGCCTCATCGGTTTCGGCCGCCCGAGGAGCCAGCAGCCGCTGCGCCAGGACGCCGAACACGATCGCGAAGACCACCCAGAGCACGACCTGCACGGCCAGCGAGGCGACCCGGAACTCCCACAACAGGGCTGCGGGGAAACCGGGCTTGACCGCGTCGTCGTTGTCCGGCAGGAACGCGAACGCGAGGCCGGTGGCGACGAGGAACCCGCCGCCGGCGGCCAGGGTCGCGTTCCAGTTGCCCAGGCGCGGGGCCAGGCGGCGGCCGGCGATGACCGCACCGACGCCGAGCAGCACGCTGAGCAGGATCATCAGGAAGAACAGCGTGGTGCGCTGCCCGATGGTGTCCGGGTTGCCGACCGCCGGCGGAGTGGCCGGGTACTTCAGGAACGGCACCAGGTACACGGTGGCGAAGGCCGCCCCCGCGGTGAGGGCCGCCGTGGCCCGCGGGCCGAACCGGCCCACGCGCCCCAGGGCGAAGGAGAACGCCAGGGAGGCGATGCCGCCCAGGGCGACCCCGTAGACGAGGACACCGGTGGCCAGTCCGGCCGTGGACTGCACCGGCCGGCTGACCAGTTCTTCCTCTTCCTCCTCCGGCGCGGCTTCGGCGCCGTGTCCGGCGTGGGCGCCCGCCGCGTCCTGCGCGGCCTGGGCCTCCTCCACCGCGATGGAGCCGTTGACGGGGGGCTCACCGACGACGTAGGCGACGGCGAAGGCGAAGAGCCCGGCGATCAGGCCCGCGAGCATGCCGCGGACCAGGAGACCTCTGACAGTCGAGGCGTACATGTGCGTTGCCTCTCAGTGGCAGGGGAAGCCGAGCAGGTGACGGCCGTCGTGGACCCATTCGTGCACGCCGGCACCGGAGAACACGGACGTGGCGCCCTGCTCCGCACCGACGAAGTACAGGGCGACGAGCATCAGCAGGCCGACGAAGAGAGCCCAGGGCAGTACCGCGCGCACGGGCAGCGGGGCCGGCAGAGAGCCGGAAGGGGTGGGTATGGCGGGGGAGACGGCAGCCTCGGCCATGGTGGAACCTCCTCGGGGAACACGCGTCCCATACGGTGGTGCAGGACGACGGTCCGCGGGTCTGACTCGCCGCGGCGCACCCAGGGGATGGCGCCGCAGCACACAGTGGCGCGACCATGCCGGATTCACACCGGACTTCCGTCTCGCCGTCGTCACTTTGTTGAAATGTCGCCTGACGGTACCGTGCGCGGCACCGCCCGCCAAGAGCGTGAGGCCTGCATCACCCCCGCACGCCCCCTATAAGCTGCCGAACCGGGAACCACAGCCCACGGCGGCCCCAGCACACCCCGACCGCGGCCCGAGCCCGTCCCGAGCCCACCCCGACCACGCGTGCCCGACCACGCCCCACCCCCACCGCTACGGCAAAGGCCCCGATGACCGTCCGGCTGACCCTGATCTCCCCCGCGACGAGCGAGGCCCTGCGGGACGTCCGCTTCGACGACGAGAGCCCCCTCGATCCCGCGGGCACCGCCCGCACCGAGGCCGCCGCGGCCGCAGTCCCCCGGACCGCGCGCAGTTACGCCTCCCCGTCCCTCCGCTGCCGCCAGACCGCCCGGGCCCTGGGCCTGCGGCCGGAGCCGGCGCCCGCCCTGGCCGGCTGCGACATGGGGCGCTGGCGGGGCCTGACCCTGGACGCGGTGGCGGCCGCCGAAGGCGAGGCCGTCGCCGCCTGGCTGTCGGACCCGTCGGCCGTGCCGCACGGCGGGGAATCCCTGCGCGACGTACGCACCCGCGTCGGCACCTGGCTCGACGCCCTCCCCGCCCAGCCCGGCCTTCTCACGGCCGTCGTGGAACCGGACGTCATCCGCGCGGCCCTGATCCACGCCCTCGAAGCCCCGGACGGGTCGTTCTGGCGCCTGGACGTCCGCCCGCTGTCCACCCTCCACCTCACGGGCCGGGCCAACCGGTGGAACCTCCGCCTCGGAAACCCGCTGCCATGAGGCCGTGGGACTGAAATTGATCACCCGATAGCCAGCAAAGACCGACAGCGCGCCGGTGTGAACAGCTGACCGCATGGGTTCGCGTGGGCGAGTGAAGGCCGGCGCACCGCATGCCCTGTGCACCGTGGCGGCGTCCCTGGTCCTGTCCGCGGTTCCCACGGTGGCGGCCGCGGAGACCGGCCCCACTGCCGCGCCGACACGGGCAACGGCCCGGCGTCCGCAACACGGCGACCGCCACCGCGCAGACCAAGGACCCCAAGCCGGAGAACAACACCAGCAGCCCCGCGGGCCTGCCCGGCAGCACGGTCAACAAGCAGACCGCGGACCTCGCCGTCACGAAGGAGGCCCTCGCTACGAAGGCTCCGGCGCCCGGTGAGGCCTTCGACTACCTGATCAGCGACACCAACAACGGCCTGTCGGCCGACGCGTTCAACGTCAAGCTGACCGACAACATCGCCCCCGCCTCCGAGCACGACCAGCACACCGCCACTGTGCCCGGCCCCCACCCCTCCCTACAGCCAGTCGCGCTTCTTGAAGATGACGTACAGGCTGACGCAGACCACTGCCATCAGGAGGATCGCGAAGGGGTAGCCGCCCGCCCACTTGAGCTCCGGCATGTCTTCGAAGTTCATGCCGTAGATGGTTCCCACCAATGTGGGTGCAAACAAGATGGCGGCCCAGGAGGAGATCTTCTTGAAGTCGTCACCCGCACGCCGCTGACCTGCGGAAACCGACTGCACGGGCGCCCCGACCTGCAACGATCCGCCTTTCGGACCCTTTCGCCGTACTGCCCGCTTGTACGGCCGATCCTCCCCAGCCGCTCCCCAACGGACCTTCATTCTCCCCAGCTTCTCCCCAGCCGCACTGGCTGGTGGTGGATTGTCACTGGTCGGGGAGGCTCATCGGGTTGAAGGCACTGGTACACACAGCAGTGGGGAGGCGGCACGACCGACAGTTGTTCGTGGGTGGCCTCCGGAGGGTGGCCGACCCGCTTGAGGTGAGGCGGCAACGCTTGGCCTCCCGCTGACCTGCAGCCTTGTCAGAGGCCCCTGCCGAAGTGAGTGCCTCGCTCGACCGGCAGGCAGCGCAGGGGCGCCGATCAGTCGGTTCCGGATGGGGCGCGATCGTCGATGACAATCCGAGTCCTGCTGGCATTGCTCTGCAAAGGAACGGCCTCGTTGATGACACTGACGATTCGGCTGTAGTACGTCGCGGCGAGGGCACGGTCCTCAAGTGAGGTCGTGTGCGAGTGCTGGGTGGTGTGCAGCGCGCTGAGGATGGCAAGCAGGGTGCGTCCCGAGAGCGTCACGCGGGTCTGCTCGTCGTCATCACCATTGGTGGCGAGCCCGGGTAGGCGGAAGTGCGCGTTTTGGGCTGCCTCTTCCACAATGAACGCCCACGCGTCACGGTGGCAGATCAGATCGGCGGCACTGATGCCTGCTGCTTGCTCCAGTGCGACGTCCAGTGTCCGCTGCCTGGTAGGCGCGCCGGGTTGCTCTTCGGGACCGTCGGCGGCGGGCTCCGGGAGTTCCCCGTCAGGGACCTGCATGTGTGCACCAAGGGTGGGCGGGGGCCACGGACCGGGTGAGAGTGCAGGCCGGCTGGGGTATCCGGCTGTGTCGCCGAGAGGTTCGATTCTTGCTTCGGCAGCTTCGCGGCGTGTTGTCTCAAGCTCGAGGCGCAGCGATTCCGATTCGCGGCGAGATTCAGTGATGGTCTTGTGGGCGTCGTTGAGTTCACGGCGGAGCTCGCGTAGGTCATCGCGAAGATCTTGCAGGCCGCTCTCCAGGCTAGTGCCAAGTTGTTGGCGGAGCTCGGTGTTGAGGCTGCGGAGCTCGGCCAGGCCACTCCGCAGTTCCTGTGCGAATTCGGTACGCAGCAGCGCGAGCTCGTCGGCTGTCTCATTGCGCTGTTCGTCAATGGAACGGCGGAACATGGCCATGCCGGTCCCCCTCTTCTTGGGTGCGTTGTTCGGCAAAATTCCAAGGATCGTGGTGTCGGGACGGTCGTGCACGGATTCTTCAGGGCACTGGCCTGATCGTTTTGTCGTCAGTCTGAAGCGTGTCGAAAGTAGGGCGCGGAATCCTGTGTGCGCTACTGCGGCGCAGTCGGGCCCATGGCGGGCAACCTAGGGATCGAGAATGACGGTCCATCTATCGGCTGGCCCGTGGCTGGGCGATGGTGCGCGAGCAACTACACCCAGGCAGGTTTGGGGGCGGGCATCGAGGATGTGGTCGAGTTCTCTGGCGGCGTCATCGACCATGTTCTGGCCGACAAGGATGATCCGTGGCTTCCAGAGGTCGTTCCGGGGGTCGTTCAAGCGGGCGTCGCGGGGATGCGCGACGCCCAGGGCGCGGAGCGCGGAGCGGACCTGAGCGCTGTGGGCCCGTACGGCTTCGATCGCACCCTCAACACTGTCGTGCGGGGTGGCGTCAGCAAGGTGCCACAGGTGTCCAGGGACGCCTGTCACATGGACGTGCGGTCGGTTGGCGTGGGGCCTGTGGGTGAGCTCGAATGCCAGCTCGCCGAGAATGGGTTGGACGTGTGCAGCAGAGCCTTTGAGATGGATGAGTCCGACATGCTCCAGGTCGACGAACGTGATCGCTCCGTCGGGTGTCCAGCCAAGGTGCACTAGAGCCGGGTAAGCATGTGGTGGCGCGCTTACCTCGACGTCGATTGGCAGTACGTGGTCACTGCTACAACGCCACACGTTGTTGGTTCCTTGGGAGCGGAACGGTTCGATGGCAGGTGCGGCGGTGGAGAGGTTCAGCTCGATGGAGCTGTCCCGGCCAAGGACAATCGTGTTCACGGCGGGTAGGAGTCTGTTAGATCGGCGAGCCCCCTCCGTGAGGCATCGCAGCGCGTGATCCATCCTTTGCTGTCTCTCCGGGTCAATGACGGCACCACTCGCGAAGTGGAACCAGGAGGTGATCGGCTCCTGGGCTCCAAGGTGTGCCCGCGGAGGGAGGAGAAGGGTGAGATCCGCCGGAAGCGCCAGCTCCGGCTCGGCAGGCGCCGACTCCGAAGGCTCTGTAGGCTCCGGCTCGGCAGGCACGAAGTCCGAGGGCTGAGTAACCTCCGAGTCCGGCTCCAGGTCAGACTCGGCAGGCGCCGGCTCCGGGTCAACCCGCTGGGCGGGCGCGCTGGCTCTTGGCGTGAGCTCCTCCAGGAGAGCGTCTAGTCGTCGGAGCTGATTCGTTGAGTCGCGCTCACCATTATTCGCTCGAGAGATGGCCGCAGGTTTGAGCGCCGTCAGCCAACTGACCGCGTCACGCGAGGGGAGTCCGGCGGTGACATCGAGTGCAGTGGTGAGGAGCACGTCCGGCGCAGCTGCAACGGCGCGGGCGACGCTGTCCGTGAGGGTGGGCTGATGTGTCGTGGCGCGTGCCAGGACGGACAGAGCACGGTGCTGCTGGACGCTGGAAAGGCCAGCGTCGGGGAGAATGTGGGCGACGAGTTCACTGTCTCCGTCGCGGTCTGCCTGAACGATGAGTTCAGCAGCGAGAACGTCTGGACTCATGGCCCCCCAGTGTGCCCCGTCCGTCGCTGGGTAGAGGTCGGCAAGCATCTGCTCGATACGGCGCATAACTTCACGGTCCGGGGGCTGCGATGTGTCGAAGTCGCGGTCATGGAATCGAAATGCTGCCATGACCGCGTTCAGGGCATCTCGGCGTTCCGCCGCACCGACAATGCGCTGCACAGCTACCAGTTGACGTAAGAGGTCCCGCTGTTTGCGGAAGACGTTCTCCAGGCCGTGTGAGCGGGCGCTGTGCCGCCAGTACCTGCTTTCGTGGGCCAGCAGGACGTCAACTGGACGGACGGTGCCGGCGGTGGAGGGAACCGTGACGGCTTCCAACACCTTTGCGAGAGCGGCCATATGGACAGAGACGGCGAGTTCGTCGGGTGGATCCGTGGAATCGTGACCATATGGGACCTCCTGTAGCGGGCCGTCACCACTGCTGGTCTCCAGTGATCCATCGAACGCGATGAGGTGCTCAATACGCTCGCGGAAGGCGCGGGTGGCTACCTCGAAGTTTCGTGCGCTGTCAAGACGCGGATGCATCGCCGAGGGATCTAGCCGAACCAGGGCGCCTCGATCCATCACCGTTGTTCCCTGCCAGTCCACTTGGAGATCTGTCCACCACCGGTGCGCTGTGCGTGCGAGGAGCAGAATGCGCACTGGGTCATGGGCGTGACGTGCACCGGAGAACAGGCGCAACACCTCATTAACCTGATCAACCCGGGTCTCGGCGTAGTCAAGGATCAGCAGGAGCGGCCGGATGTTCATCGTTAGTGATTCCGGCAACACACCAGGTCGCTGGACGTCTGATAAGAATCCTGCCGTCCAAGGCGACCGCCTCTGAGTCATGCGACGCATCAGTTCCGTCGCTAGCCGTGTCTTCCCTACACCTCCGGGGCCAAAGGCCAGTGCCACATCCACCACACGCCGACTGGTGCACCAGGACGTCAAGTTAGTGATCTGATCAGCCATACCTGTGAATGGCACGACCTCGGCCTGAGGTGATAGCAAGTAGGACGGTGATAAGTGTGGAACGGGAGGGGCGTGGAAGAGGGGGCTCTGGTCGGCTGACTCCAATTGGGGGGCGACGCCTGTATATGCAGTCAGTGCGGCTATGAAGCTATCAAGCGCAAGTAGACGTCGCACTGGCAAGGCCCAGAGTGTTCGACCTCTCCAAAGGTCTGGTACTGCCTCCACTAGCGCGATCAGAATTTCATTGCAGAACAGCCCGGCGCCCGACAGGCCGCTCCAGCCGCTCTCTCCGTCCGGATCCTCCGGGACCGCGTTGGAGACATCCACGTCGTACTTCGCAGCATTCAGACCCGTCACCGGACTGACACGGCCGAGCACTTGACGACTGTCATGCACGGTGCCGTGCCTGCCGTCTGGAAGAACCTTGCTAAGCCTCGCGGCCCGTGGGAACCCAACAGCCGAACACTCCGAGTCGGCCTGTGGGCCCGCGCAAGTCAGCTCACCCCATCTCACAGGCGCCAGGTCCCGCCCCAAACGGCGCGGGTCGCCCCGCAAGAGGACCGCATCCAGATCCCGGTCGCCGATCCACAGCACCTCAACGGAATGCTGTTGCTGGTCACGCAGCACCCGCACACGGATCCGCCCTCCGAGCTTCGGTGGTCTCCCGTCTGCTTCCACGACGACGTGCAACGCCGTGAGGACCAAGCCTGGAGCGATCAAGGTGCCTGACCCACACCCGCTGGCACCGAGCACTTCAACTGTTCGTGGCCAGCTCGCAGCCTCCACCGCCCGCCTCAGTTACTCGAAGAGGCTCTCACCGACCGTATCCCCGAAATTGGACGCGTCCCCATTGATCAGCACGTGGTCCGCGCCATTGACCTCAAGATTCACCGTCAACCGGTGTGTCCGGGATCTCGACCATTCTCCCTTCGCATCCGTGGAGACGACGAAGGCCTTCACCCCACCCGACGCTGCCCCGCTAGCCCGAAGCTCGATACCCAGGTCCAATGTCACCTCCTTGACCTTGAAGCGGATCGCAGCCCCGTCCCCTTCCTGCTGGGCAGCAGCAAGGCCTGCCCGCACGGCCTTGAGTGCCTCGGCCAACTCAGTCCCGTCCTGCTCCACGAGCCCTCCCCCTTTGGTTACTTCGTGATCGAGTGTGTAGCAGTAGGTGTACTTGCCGCAGACTTTTCGCGCATTTCCCCACCCTCAGCTGCCGGGATCTTCTACCCATCGGACCCGCATCGTGCCCTCCCTGTGTCACTGGCGACCGAGCAGGAGGTAGAGCGGACCCACGACTCCAAGGCCAACCCTGAGGGCAGCGCTTACCTATGGATGAAGGAGCGCGATGCGTTGAGCCCTTTCAGCGTGGCCACTGAACGGGTGACGGTGCTGCTGGGGGCGAGGGACCGCAACGCACGAGGCTCCCGTGCCGTTGGGGGAGGTGTTCGAAGTCTCAACCCACGGGCACAGGAGCCGCGTTGGTTCCCTATCCTGCCGCACTCGACCTGCCTCACGCCCTGGTCGAGTGGGTCACGATGCTCATCGTCACCCGCGAGGATGACCGACGGTGCAAACTCCCGCCGCACCAGCGTGCGCTGGTCGCCCTGGTGTACTTGCGCCGTCACGACACCCTCGCGCGCATCGCGGTCGGCTTCGGGATATCCGTCCGTACCGCGCACGCCTACGTCACGGGCGTCGTCGGTCTGCTCGCCGACCGTGCTCCGGGCCTGCTGAAGGTCCTGCGCGAGAGCGCCCCGGACTTCGTCCTGCTGGGCGGGACCCTCGCCGAATGCGACCGGGCCGGCGACGGCCGCGGCGACTACTCCGCCAAGCACCGCCGGCACGGCGTGAACGTCCAGGTCGTCACCGATCCCGTCGGCGAGGTGCTGTGGATCTCGCCCGCCCTGCCGGGCCGCACCCACGACCTGACCGCAGCCCGCGGCCACCGGATCATCCGGATCTGCGAACGCCAGGGCACCCCCCGTCCTGGCCGACCGCGCTTACCAGGGCGCCGGCCCCTGGGTCACCACCGGACTCAAACGACCACCCGGCGGTGAACTCACCCCCCCACAGCGCACCGTCAACCGCGCCCTCGCCCAGGCCCGAGCGCCCGTCGAACGCGGCATGGCGCGGCTGAAGTCCTGGCAGATCTTCCGCAGATCCCGCATCAGCCCCAACCGCATGACCGTCATCGCCAAAGCCGTCCTCACCCTGGAGAGGCAACGCTGAAAGGGCTCACTGTCGTGGGCAGCCGCCGCGTGTCTATGGGAACGGATCCGCGCCGCCGTCCTTGCAGCGGCGGACGCCGACGACGACATCGACTGGACCGCGTCGGTCGAGCCGAGGCATGCGAAGAGGGGCAACAGGCCGCCGCGAGTCGGCCGATCACGCGCTCGGACGCTCACACGGAGGGCTGAGCACCAAGGTCCACCTGGCGACCGACGGCCGGGCCCGGCTGCTGGCCTTCACCCTCACCGCAGGCCGGGCTGGTGACGCATGGGCCTTCGAGACCTTCATGGTCTGCGTGCCCCGAACAGGCCTGGCCCTGTTCCAGGCCCGCAGCCATTCCGGCCGACGCGCCAACTCCTCCCGCGAGATCTGGGAGCATCTGGGCGGTCATTCCACAGTCGTCCTACCAGATCGGCCACAGCCTACGGCGAGGCTGGCAAGGCAGCCGCCTACCCGGCTTCGATCGTGAACCCTACAAGCAGCGGAACACCGTCGGGCGATGTATCAGCAACCTCAAGCGGCGGCGCGGCCTGGCCACGCGATGCGACAAGTTCGCCCTCGCCGACCAAGCTGCACTTCACCTGTGTTGCCCTTTTCGTTACCCTCCGCAGGCACGTGCTGCTGGAAGTGATCGACGGTGCGGGAGGGGGTAGCCCCAGGGTGCGGGGGAGTGCCCTGCGGGATCGGGCTGCGCATTCTCCCCAGATTCTCCCTAGGGGGCTCGACGGGCCATTTCTCGGCATTCGCAAGAGCTAAGTTGATCGGTGATCGTGAGGTGCGGGCTATAGCCAGTCGCGCTTCTTGAAGATGACGTACAGGCTGACGCAGACCACTGCCATCAGGAGGATCGCGAAGGGGTAGCCGCCCGCCCACTTGAGCTCCGGCATGTCTTCGAAGTTCATGCCGTAGATCGTGCCGACCAGTGTGGGTGCAAACAGGATGGCGGCCCACGAGGAGATCTTCTTGATTTCCTCGTTCTGTTCGAAGCCTGCCTCGGCCAGGGCGCGCATTTCGGCGTTCTGTTGTTGGGAGACCAGGGTGGCGTTGACCGTCAGGATTTCCGTCAGGGCCTGGCGGAAGCCGTCGACTCGTTCGCTCGTGTGCGTGACGTGGTCGGCCACGTCGCGGAGGTAGCGCTGGAGTTCCTCGTCCGTGCCGTACTTCGCGAAGCCCGCCATCAGGCCGTGGAGCATGCCGACCAGGGGGCGGGTCGCGCGTTGGAACTCGACCATTTCGCGGGAGAGTTCGTAGATGCGGCGGGAGACCGCCGGGTCGCCGCGGAAGACCTCCGTCTCGATCTCGTCGATGTCCGTCTGGACGCCCTCGACGACCGGGGCGTAGCCGTCGACCACGGCGTCGAGGATCGCGTACAGGGCGGCCTCGGGGCCGAGGGAGAGGAGTTCCGGGGTCTGCTCCATGCGGTGGCGGACCGTGGAGAGGTCCGGGGCGCCGCCGTGGCGGACCGTGATCAGGAAGTCCGGGCCGACGAAGATGTGGAGCTCGCCGAAGTCCACCTCCTCCTGGGCGTCGAGGTAGCGGGCCGCGCGCAGGACCACGAAGAGGGTGTCGCCGTAGCGTTCCAGTTTGGGGCGCTGGTGGGCTTCCAGGGCGTCTTCCACGGCCAGTTCGTGGAGGTTGAACTCGGCCGCCAGGGAGTGGAGTTCGAGTTCGGTCGGGCGGTGCAGGCCGATCCAGGCCATCCCGTCCGGCTCTTCGCGCAGCTGCCGGAAGGTGTCCGCCAGGGTGGTGGGGGAGGCGATGCGGCGGCCGTCGCGGTAGACGGCCGAGTCGATCACGCTGCGGTGGTTCGGGGGCGTGGCGGCGGACGGCGCCGGCTGGGGGGTGGCCCGGGGGCCCGCCGGGGGAGCGGTGGGCGGGGAAGCGGGGCGACGCCATCCCACGCGCTTTCCGGCGGGCGGAGGCGAGGGGCGGCGGTCTGGGCGCTCCGACATCGCAGGTCAGCTCCCGGTCGAACGTCTGTTTACGGGCAAGGTGCAGGATATACGGGCGATCCGGGACAGGGTGCGATCGCATTCATTTCGGGCCCTGGCCCGGGCCCGCACCCTCTGCCCGGCGCCCCCGCCGCAGGCCGTCCGGAGCCCCCTGCGGACAGGGTGAAGTTGCGGACAGTAGGTGTCCGCAAGGGGGGCTAGTTTGCTGTCATGGCTTCCAGGACATCGCATCCCGTGCTCGACGAACGCGCCCTCAACCGCGCCACGCTCGCCCGCCAGCTCCTGCTGAGCCGCGCCGAGATGTCCGCGCGGGACGCCGTCGGGCACCTCCTCGGGCTTCAGGCGCAGAACGTGAAGCCGCCCTACTTCCAGCTCCACGCCCGCCTCGCCGGCTTCCGTCCCGCCGAGCTGGCCGGGCTGATGGAGTCCCGGGAGGCGGTGCGGATGGTCACCATGCGGTCGACCATCCACACGCACACCGCCGACGACGCCCTGACCCTGCGGCCCCTGGTCCAGCCCGCCCGCGACCGCGAGGTGAACTACTTCCGCAAGGGGCTCACCGGGGTGGACCTGGACCGGCTCGCGGAGCTCGCCCGCGCCTTCGTCGACACCGAACCGCGGACCATGGCGGAGCTCCGCGAAGAGCTGCTCGAGGAATGGCCCGAAGCAGACCCGCAGTCCCTCTCCGTCGCCGCCCGCTGCCGGCTCCCACTGGTCCAGGTCACTCCCCGGGGTGTGTGGGGGCGCAGCGGCCAGGTCCGGCTGACCACCGTCGAGAACTGGCTCGGACGGCCCGCCGGCGAGGCCCAGCCGGTGGACCAGGTCGTCCTGCGCTACCTCGCCGCCTTCGGCCCCGCCTCCGTGAAGGACATGCAGGTGTGGGCCGGCCTGACCCGGCTGGGCGAGGCCTTCGAGCGGCTGCGCCCCGGCCTGGCCGTCTTCCGGGACGGGAACGGCGTCGAACTCTTCGACCTGCCCGACGCGCCCCGCCCGGACCCCGACACCCCGGCTCCGCCGCGCTTCCTCCCCGAGTTCGACAACCTGCTCCTCTCCCACGCCGACCGCACCCGCGTGGTCGCCCCCGAGATCAAGGGCCGCACCTGGACGGGCAACCAGGCGCACTGCACCCTGCTCGTCGACGGCTTCCTCGCCGGTCTCTGGAAGCAGGACGGGAACACGCTCACCGTGGAGCTCTTCGAGGAGACGCGGGCGGGGCGGATGGAGGAGATCGTCGCCGAGGGCGAGCTGATGCTCGCCGCCATGGGCGGAACCAGCAGTACCGGCCGGGTTTCCGTACGCTTCGCGTCAATCCACGGCTGACGCGCCGCTGGTGGTCCGCGCACCCCACGCGGCACGATGCCAGGCATGACGACCGAGAGCAGCCCGAACACCGAGAGCAGCGCCGCCGCCCAGTTCCTGGCCGCGCGGGACTTCCTGCTGGAGCGCCGCGGCGACTACGAAGGCGCTCGCGCCGGATTCAGCTGGCCCCGCCCGCACCGGTTCAACTGGGCGCTGGACTGGTTCGACCACATCGCCGCCGGGAACGCCGCCGACGCCCTGCACATCGTCGAGGAGGACGGCAGCAGCCGCTCCCTCTCCTTCCAGGAGCTGTCCGTACGGTCCGACGCGGCCGCCGCCTGGCTGCGCGAGCAGGGCGTCGCGGCCGGCGACCGGGTCCTCGTCATGCTCGGCAACCAGAGCGAGCTCTGGGAGGTCATGCTCGGCGCGATGAAACTGCGTGCCGTCGTCATCCCTGCCACCCCGCTGCTCGGCGCGGCCGACCTGCGCGACCGCATCGAGCGCGGTCAGGTACGGCACGTCATCGCGCGGGCCTCGGACACCGGCAAGTTCGACGAGGTCCCGGGCACCTACACCCGGATCGCCGCCGGACCGGAGGTCCCCGCCGGCTGGCGCCGGCTGGCCGGCATGGACGAGGCCGCGTACGCCGCCCCGGGCGCCTTCACGCCCGACGGCGAAACCCTCGCCACCGACCCGCTGATGCTCTACTTCACCTCCGGCACCACGGACCGCCCCAAGCTCGTGGAGCACACGCACGCCTCGTACCCCATCGGGCACCTCTCCACCATGTACTGGCTCGGGCTGCGCCCCGGCGACGTCCACCTCAACATCGCCTCGCCCGGCTGGGCCAAGCACGCCTGGTCCAACCTCTTCGCACCCTGGAACGCCGGGGCCACCGTCTTCGTCCACAACTACACCCGCTTCGACGCCGAGCGGCTGATGGACCAGATGGACCGGCACGGCGTGACCACCTTCTGCGCACCGCCCACCGTGTGGCGGATGCTCATCCAGTCCGACCTCACCAGGCTCGCCAACCCGCCGCGCGAGGCCGTCGCCGCGGGGGAGCCGCTCAACCCGGAGGTCATCGAGAAGGTCCGGCAGGCCTGGGGCGTCACCATCCGGGACGGGTTCGGGCAGACCGAGACCACCCTGCAGGTCGGCAACTTCCCCGGCGTGCCCGTCAAGCCAGGCTCCATGGGCCGTCCCGCGCCCGGCTACGAGATCGTCCTGCTGGACCCGGTCACGGGCAAGGAGTCCCCCGACGAGGGCGAGCTCTGCGTGGACCTGCGCGTCAAGCCCGCCGGCGTCACCACCGGGTACCGCGACGACCCGGAGCGCACCGCCGAGGCCATGGCGGACGGGCTCTACCGCACCGGGGACATCGCCTCGCGCGACGCCGACGGCTACCTCACGTACGTCGGGCGCTCCGACGACGTCTTCAAGGCCTCGGACTACAAGATCAGCCCGTTCGAGCTGGAGAGCGCCCTGCTGGAGCACGAGGCCGTCGCCGAGGCGGCCGTCGTCCCCGCCCCGGACGCACTGCGGCTCGCCGTGCCGAAGGCGTACGTCACCCTCGCCGCGGGCTGGGAGCCCGGGCCGGAGACGGCCCGGGCCCTGTTCGAGCACTCCCGCGCGGTGCTGTCCCCGTACAAGCGGATCCGGCGCATCGAGTTCGGCGAGCTCCCCAAGACCGTGTCCGGCAAGATCCGCCGGGTGGAGCTGCGGGAGCTCACCGCGGCCGGCGCACCGGGGGAGTACGACGAGGCCGACCTCGGCTGACGCGCACCCGGGCGCCGGGGACCGTCGACGACAGGATCCCCCGGCGCCGCGGGCGTCGGACGTCGCGGGCGTCGGGCGGTGCGGGGCCCGGGCGGTGCGGGCCTCAGGCAGCGCGGGCCTCAGGCGGGGAGGTGCGCCTCGATCGCGGCGATGACCTCGGGGGACTCGGGCTCGGTGCGCGGGCGGAAGCGCGCCACGACCTCGCCGGAAGGCGAGATCAGGAACTTCTCGAAGTTCCACTGGATGTCCCCCGCCTCGCCCTCGGCGTCCGGGGTCTTCACCAGCTCCTGGTAGAGGGGGTGCCGGTGCTCGCCGTTGACCTCGGACTTCTCCAGCATCGGGAAGGTGACGCCGAAACCGGCCGCGCAGAAGGTCTGGATGTCCTCGGCGGTGCCGGGCTCCTGCTCGCCGAACTGGTTGCAGGGCACGCCGATGACGGTGAAGCCCTTCGCCTCGTACGCGAACTGCAGCCGGGCGAGGCCCGAGTACTGCGGGGTGAGCCCGCACTGCGAGGCGGTGTTCACCAGCAGGATCGCCTTGCCCTTGTGGGCCCCGAGGCTGGTGGGCTCGTCGGACAGAGTGGTCAGCGGGATGTCGTACAGGCTCATCGGGCTCTCCTGGCAGGAAGCGGATAACGCCTCCGAGCGTAGGTGATACCCGCAGCTCCGCGCTGCGCCCGGCCGCGCCCGCCCCGACAGGCCCTAGGCGCCCGTGCCGACCAGTTCGTCCGCCGGGTCGTTGACCGGCTGGGGCATGCCCGTGAGGTCCATGACGAACAGGGGTATGCCCAGGTCGTCCGCGCGGGTGCGGGCGTCCTCGGTGTACCCGGCGAGGGAGAAGTAGACGCTGGTCGCGGAGGCTGTGAGTCCGTTCAGCCAGACGCACTCCACCGCCCGCAGCCCGGCCGGCGCGGTGGTCGGGTCCACCTGCGCCACCAGCCCCGGGGCCCGCAGGTCCACGGCCGCGGAGGGAATCGGGCGCCCGTCGGGCTGGCGTACGTCCTGGAAGCCGAGCCAGCGCAGGTAGAGGGCGGCGGTGGCCACCGCGTCCCGCGTCGTACGGATGGTGACCGGCCGGAAGGCGGGGCGCGGCACCGGTGTGGCCCCCGTCGCCGACGGATCCTCCGCGGACGGGTTGCGCGGCGCGTCACGGCGACCCCCGCCGGACCGCTGATCCGAGCCGGGGCGCGCACCGGACGCCGGACCGGATCCAGAAGCGGAACCCGGAGCCGATCCGGCAGCGGACCCCGCACCGGGCGCCCCGTCAGGTGTCCCCTCAGGCGCCCCGCCGGGTCCGCCTCCCGCCCGCGGGCCGGGCCGCGGGGTCCGTCCGGCGCCCCGCTCACCGCGGGAGCCGCCGCCGGAGCGGCCCGGTCCCGCCCCGGCCGGGTCCGCCGCGGGCTCCGGGTGCAGGGGGTGCAGGGGGTGCACCGCGATCCGCACCACCGTGCCGCAGGACGCGCACCCCACCTCGGGCTGCGGCCACTCGCTCTCCCGCCCGCAGGACTCGCAGCGCACCGCCACCCAGCTCTCCGACCAGGTCCGGTGGGTCAGCGGGTCGGGCGGCGCGGAGAGGTCGAGCGGGGGATGGACCGGGCTCCCGCAGGCACAGGGGTAGACCGGGACGGTGTAGCCGTTCTCGCGCAGGCACGCCGGGCAGCGCACCGGTACCGCTTCCGCCATGAGACCTGGACCCCCTCCGTCGCTGTGCGTAGGTCCATGCTCCACCACGCGCGACGGTCGGGGCGACAACACCAGCCATTTGTGCAAGTCGCCGAGCGACACGCGGCTTTTGGTGCCATCCGGGGTCCGCTACCGCCTTGACGTCGGGCAAGCCGCCGCTTAGCTTGTTCCGTATAGCAGAACAAAACTTCCGGATTACGGAAAAGCCTGACCGTCGGACCCGCAGGAGAACTCGATGCCCCGTATGACAGCCGCCGCCGCTGCAGTGGAGATCCTCAAGCTCGAGGGCGTTTCGCAAGCCTTCGGCGTGCCCGGCGCTGCGATCAACCCGTTCTACCGCGAGCTCAAGAACGTGGGCGGCATCAACCACACGCTGGCCCGCCACGTCGAGGGCGCCTCCCACATGGCCGAGGGCTACACCCGTGCCAAGGCGGGCAACATCGGTGTCTGCATCGGTACGTCCGGCCCCGCCGGCACCGACATGATCACCGGCCTGTACTCGGCGATCGCGGACTCGATCCCGATCCTGTGCATCACCGGCCAGGCCCCGGTCTCGAAGCTCCACAAGGAGGACTTCCAGGCCGTTGACATCGCCTCGATCGCCAAGCCCGTCACCAAGAAGGCCACGACCGTCCTGGAGGCCGCCCAGGTTCCCGGCGTGTTCCAGGAGGCCTTCCACCTGATGCGCTCCGGCCGTCCGGGCCCGGTCCTGATCGACCTCCCGATCGACGTCCAGCTGACCGAGATCGAGTTCGACCCCGAGACCTACCAGCCGCTGCCGGTCTACAAGCCGCAGGCGTCCCGCGCCCAGGCCGTCAAGGCGATCCAGTTCCTGCTGGAGTCCGAGCGTCCGCTGATCGTCGCCGGTGGCGGCATCATCAACGCCGACGCCTCCGACCTGCTGGTCGAGTTCGCCGAGATGACCGGCGTCCCGGTCATCTCCACCCTGATGGGCTGGGGCGTCATCCCCGACGACCACGAGCTGAGCGCGGGCATGGTCGGCGTCCAGACCTCGCACCGCTACGGCAACGCGACCTTCCTGGAGTCGGACTTCGTCCTCGGCATCGGCAACCGCTGGGCCAACCGTCACACCGGCTACAACCTCGACGCGTACCTCGGCGACCGCAAGTTCGTCCACGTCGACATCGAGCCCACCCAGATCGGCAAGATCTTCGCGCCGGACTTCGGCATCGCCTCCGACGCCAAGGCCGCCCTGGAGCTCTTCATCGAGGTCGCCAAGGAGCTCAAGGCCGAGGGCAAGCTCCCGGACTTCTCCGCCTGGGCCGCCTCGGGCCAGGAGCGCAAGGCCACCCTCCAGCGCCGCACGCACTTCGACAACATCCCGATGAAGCCGCAGCGCGTCTACGAGGAGATGAACAAGGCCTTCGGCCCGGAGACGCGTTACGTCACCACCATCGGCCTCTCCCAGATCGCCGGCGCGCAGATGCTGCACGTCTTCAAGCCGCGCCACTGGATCAACTGCGGCCAGGCCGGCCCGCTCGGCTGGACCATCCCGGCCGCGATCGGTGCCGCCACCGCGGACCCCGACACCCCGATCGTCGCCCTCTCCGGCGACTACGACTTCCAGTTCATGATCGAGGAGCTCGCGGTCGCCGCGCAGCACAAGGTCCCCTACGTCCACGTCCTCGTGAACAACGCCTACCTGGGTCTGATCCGTCAGGCGCAGGGCGGCCTGGGCATCAACTTCGAGGTCAACCTCGAGTTCGAGAACATCAACACCCCGGAGCTGGGCGTCTACGGCGTCGACCACGTCAAGGTCGCCGAGGGCCTGGGTGTCAAGGCCATCCGCGTCACCGACCCGAACGAGCTGGGCGCCGCCTTCGAGCAGGCCAAGAAGCTGGCGCAGGAGTTCCAGGTCCCGGTCGTCGTCGAGGCCATCCTGGAGCGCGTCACCAACATCTCGATGAGCAAGACGGTCGACATGAGCGACGTCACCGAGTTCGAGGAGCTCGCGACCGAGCCGGGCCACGCCCCGACCGCGATCAAGTCCCTCAAGGTCTGACCGGTACGTCAGCAGCAGGCCGCGGCCCCCGCCCCTCCGTCAGGAGGGGCGGGGGCCGCGCCGTGTCCGGGGTGGTTGCCGAAACACCCGAAACACACGAAATGCTGTGGGATCGAAACGCCCCCACGCCCGAAACGCCCCCACGCCCGAAACGCCCTACGGGCGCGGCCCGAGCTCCGCGTCCACCGCGCCGGTCAGCAGCTCGCGGGCGCGCTCCAGGGTGAGGGAGCCGCTCAGCCAGCGCTCGCTGAGGCCCTCGACCAGGGCGGTGAGCCGCTCGGCGGCGTCCAGCGGCTCCGTGCGCAGATCGGCGAGGCCGGCGGCCTGGGCGTCCGAGATGGCGTCCGCGGTGTCCTGCGACCAGGAGCGGGTGGACTCGGCCAGGGGTTCGCGCAGGTCGGCGTCGAAGATGGCGCTGGCGCGCAACTCGCCCCAGGCGGTGCTGTTCTCGCGGACCCGGGGGATGTCCTGGAGCTCGCTCAGCAGCAGCTGGAGCAGGGCCGCGCGGGCGTCCTCGGTGTCCTTCAGGGCCTCGTCGGTGTAGCCGGTCGCGCGGTCGCTGATGAAGGCCAGGGTGCGCTGGACCAGGCCGGCCCGGTCCTTGAAGTGGTAGTAGATCAGCGCGGTGGACACCCCCGCCTCGGTGGCGAGCTCCTCGACGCGCAGCCCCCTGACGCCACTGCGGGCGATCACGCGTACGGCTGCTTCCAAGATCAACGACTGCCGGTCGGCCACTCTCGCTCGCACCTTTCGGTCGGTTACCCCTTGACTGAGCTTTCAGTCAGGTCCCACGATAGCTCCCACCCGAGATCCTGACTTGATTTTCAGTCTCTGCGATCCTGACTGAAATTTCAGTCAGGATTGCCCGCACCAAGGGAGCACCACGTGAGTCCGATCATGCCCGCCGAGTGGGCCGAACACGACGCCTGTCTGATGGTCTGGCCGACCCGCGCCGAACTGTGGGGGCCGGCCTTCGAAGCGGCCAAACGCGAGTACGCGGCCGTCGCCCGCGCCATCGCCGGCTTCGAGCCCGTCATCATGATCGCCGCGCCCGGTCTCGCTGCGGAGGCCGCCGAGGCCTGCGGAGCCGGCACCGGCATCGAGGTCATCGAGCTGCCCGCCGACGACTCCTGGCTGCGCGACTCGGGCCCGATCTTCGCCCACGACGAGAACGGCGACCGCGTCGGCGTCGACTTCCGCTTCAACGCCTGGGGCGAGAAGCACTACCCCTGGACCGCCGACGACAAGCTCGCCGCGCTCATCCTGGACCGGCTCGGCACCCCCCGGGTCCACTCCTCGATGATCCTCGAAGGCGGCGCGATCACCGTCGACGGCGAAGGCACCCTCATCACCACCGAGCAGTGCCTGCTGCACCCCAACCGCAACCCGCGCATGGACCGCGCCGGGATCGAGGACGAACTGAAGCGCCGCCTCGGCGTCGAGAAGATCATCTGGCTGCCCTACGGCGGCCTGGAGGACACCGAGACCGACGGCCACGTGGACGGCGTCGCCGCCTACGTCGGCCCCGCCAAGGTCGTCGTCTCCCTCCCCGAGGACCCGGCCCACCCCGACCACGCCCGGATGCGCGCCAACCTCGCCGTCCTGGAGGCCTCCACCGACGCCAAGGGCCGCGCCCTGGAGATCGTCGCGCTCCCGCAGACCACCCACGGCGAGGTCGCGGGCACCCCCGTCGAGGTCGGCTACCTCAACTTCTACCTCCCCAACGGCGGTTGCGTCGTCCCCGTCGGCGGCGACCCCGATTCCACGAGCGACGCCGAGGCCCTCGCCGTCCTCGCCGCCGCCCTCCCCGGCCGCAAGGTCGTCGGCGTACCCACCCCGGTCCTCGCGTACGGCGGAGGCGGGATCCACTGCATCACCCAGCAGCTTCCGAAGGCGGCCCGCACATGACCTCGTACGAACTCCTCACCTCCTACGGCTCCCCGCTCGGCTCCCCGGCCCGCACCGAGCCCGCCGAACGGCCCCCGCTGCGCGTCGGGCTGGTCCAGATGCGCTGGTACGCCGACGAGACCGAGCACGACGACCGGCTGCGCGAGGGCGTCGCGATCGCCGCCGGGGAGGGCGCCACGATGGTCTGCCTGCCCGAGCTGACCCGCAGCCCGTACTTCTGCACCACCGACGACCCCATGGCGCAGGGAGCCGCCCGCCACCTCGAGGACCTGGAGGACGGCCCCACCGTCTGGCTGGCCGCCGAGCTCGCCACCGGCCTCGGCATCACCGTGCACGCCTCGCTCTACGAGCGCGCCGACGACGGCGGCCTCGGCTACAACACGGCCGTCTGCGTGGACCCCGACGGCAAGCTGATCGCCCGCACCCGCAAGAACCACATCCCCGCCTTCCCGGGCTACCGCGAGGACCTGTGCTTCCGGCCCGGCGACAGCGGATTCCCGGTCGTCGCCCACCAGGGCGCCCACTTCGGCTTCCCCACCTGCTGGGACGAGTGGTTCCCCGAACTCGCCCGCGCCTACGGCCTGCACGGCGCCGAGATCCTCGTCCACCCCACCGCCATCGGCTCCGAGGTGGACCTGCCGGACTTCGACACCCGCCCCATGTGGGAGCACGCCATCTCCGCCAACGGCCTCGCCAACGCGCTCTTCATGATCGTGCCCAACCGCGTCGGCACCGAGGGCGGCTCCACCTTCTACGGCTCCTCCTTCATCTCCGACCCCTACGGGCGGGTCATGCTCCGGGGCCCCCGCGACCGGCCCGCCGTCCTCGTCGCCGACCTCGACCTCGACCAGCGCCGCGACTGGCTGGAGTTCGGCCTCATGCAGACCCGTCGCCCCGAGCTGTACGGGCAGCTCACCGAACCCCTCACCCCGTAGGGAGCGTGCATGCCGATTCCCTCCCGCAGCCGCCGCCTGGCCGGCCCGGCCGCCGCGGCCCTCGCCCTGATGCTCACGGGCGCGGGCTGCGCGGCGCCGGCCGGCGGCGCCGGCCCCGCCGCCCTCCACCTCTCCGCCGCGACACCCCCCGCCCGCGGTGACATCGACGGGTTCACCTGGGCCCTTTACGCCGAACCGCCCGTCCTCGACTACCTCTACGCCTTCGACTACCCGCAGAACACCGTCCTCTCCAACGTCTGCGAATCCCTGATGCGGTGGACCCCGCAGCTCACCCTCGAACCAGGGCTCGCCGAGAAGGCCACCCAGACCGACCCCACCACCTGGGTCTACGACCTGCGCCCGGGCGTGCGCTTCCACAGCGGCGCCACGCTGACCGCCGACGACGCCGTCGCCAGCCTGAACCGCCACCTCGACCCCGAGCTCGGTTCGTACTGGGTCGAGGACTTCCGCAACGTCGCGGCCGTGGAGAAGACCGGCCCGCTCCAGATCACCGTCCGCCTCACCACCCCCGACGCGCTCTTCCCCCAGGCGATGGCCAACTCGGCGGGCACCGTGGCCCGGGCCGTCACCATGGAGGAGCAGGGCAAGGCCTTCGGCACCGCCGACGGCGGCCTCGACTGCACCGGCCCCTTCCGGCTGGGGGAGTGGGAACAGGGCGCCTCCCTGCGCCTGGACCGCTTCGACGGCTACTGGGGCAAGCGCGCCAAGGCAGGCCACGTCACCTTCGCCTTCCTCCCCGACTCCGCGGCCCGCACCAACGCCCTGCTCACCGGAGAGGTCGACGGATCCTTCGCGGTCCCGCCGGAGTCCATGTCCCGCCTGCGCGCCGCCGACACCGGCCGCCTCTACTCCGGCGAGAGCCTCACCACCGTCAACCTCGCCGTCGCCGACCTCGGCGGCACCCTCGCCGACGTCCGCGTACGCCGCGCCCTGATGCTCGCCCTCGACCGCGAGGGCTTCGCCAAGGGAGCCATGCGCGGCGCCGCCACCCCCACCAGCTCACTCGTCGTCAAGGAGACCTGGCGCGGCGTCCCGCCGGAGCAGGTGTCCGACCGGCTCGCCGCGCTGCCCCCCGTACAGCGGGACCTGGACCAGGCCAGACGCCTGATCGACGAAGCGGGCGCCCGCGGCCGCAAGGTCACCGTCGCCTCCAGCCCGCTCGGCCCCGACGTCGCCCTCCTCGCCACGGCCGTGCAGGACGCCGGCCGCCGCATCGGCCTCGACGTCGAGGTCCGCACGGTGGCCCCCGACGGCTTCACCGCCCTCTTCTCCGACCCCGAGGCCCGCAAGGGCTTCGACCTCTTCCCCTACACCTACTACCTCTCGGTCACCGACCCGCTGAGCATGTACGCCAACTTCCGCACCGGCCAGTTCGAGAACTACGCGGGCTACAGCTCGCCCGCCTACGACGCACTCGCCGACGAGGCGAGCGCCGAGTACGACCCGGCCAAGCGCGGCGTGCTCACCGCCGGGCTCGCCCGGCTGGCCGCGGACGAGGCCCTGTGCCTGCCGGTCGCCGAATACCCCGGCAGCGTCTACCTGGGCCGGCGGATCACCGGGGCCCCGACGACGATCTCGTACATGTACGCCCCCTGGGCGGCCGAAGTGGGGGCACCGTGACCGGCACCGGCGGAGCCTCCGGCGTGATCCGCTTCCTGCTCAGACGGTTCGGCGAACTCCTCGCCACCCTGCTCGCCGCCTCCTTCCTCGTGTACGCCTCCATCCGCCTCGCCCCCGGCCGCCCCGAGACCTTCCTGCTCGGCGGGCGCGGGGCCAACCCCCAGGCGCTGGCCGCGATCCGCGAGCAGTACCACCTCGACGACCCCTTCCTCGTCCAGTACGGCAAGTGGCTGGCCGGAGCCGTCACCGGCGACCTCGGCACCTCCGTCCAGTACCGCAGCGACGTCCTGGACCTGGTGGCCGCGCGCGTCCCCGTCACCCTCGCCCTGATCGGAATATCAGCCGTCCTGGTGCTCGCCGGCGGACTGCTGCTCGGCCTGCTGGGCGCCGTCCGCGGCGGCCGCACCGACCAGGCCGTCCTCGTCGCCACCTCGGCCGCTGTCGCCACCCCGTCCTTCATCGCCGCGATCCTGCTGCTGTCGCTCTTCTCGGTAGGGCTCGGCTGGTTCCCCGTACTCGGCAGCGGCGACGGCTTCCTCGACACCCTCCACCACCTCGCCCTGCCCTCCGTCGCGCTCGCGCTGCCCTTCGTCGGCGTCCTCGCCCGGGTGACCAGAGCGGCGCTGCTGGAGCAGTTCGCCCTCGACCACGTGACCGTCGCCCGCAGCCGGGGCGTCGCCGAACGCACCCTCGTACGCCGCCACGTGCTGCGCGGCGCGCTCGGCCCCGTCCTCACCCAGGCCGGGCTCACGCTGTCCGGGCTGATGGTCTGCACCATCCTCGTGGAGTCCGCCTTCGGCCTCGGCGGGCTTGGCGAGTTCCTCGCGAAGTCGGTGACCGTGAAGGACTTCCCCGTCGTCCAGGCCATTTCCCTGCTGACCATCGCCCTCTTCGTCCTGGTCAACCTCGCCGTCGACCTGGTCCACCCCCTCATCGACCCCCGGGTCCGCCTCGGCGCGAGGAGCACCACATGACCGCCCTCCTGCTCCGGCCGGCCGCCGAGGCCCGCAAGAGACCGCGCACCCAGGGCTCCTGGCTGCACCGTGCGAGCCTCGCCTTCGCCGCCCTCGTCGTCCTGGTCGCCCTCCTCGCACCCTGGCTGACCCCGCACGACCCCAACGCCGTCGACTTCGGGACCTCGTTGGCGAACCCTTCGCCCGACCTGCTCCTCGGCGGGGACATCGGAGGCCGCGACACCCTCTCGCGGCTGATCGCCGGAGCCCGCACCGCACTCCTCGGACCGCTGTGCGTCGTCGCCCTGTCCACCGTGCTCGGCGTGGTGATCGGGGTGGCCGCGGCCTGGCGCGGCGGCGCGCTCGACACCCTGCTCTCCCGCAGCAGCGAACTCCTGCTCGCCTTCCCCGGCCTGCTCCTCGCGATGCTGCTCGTCTCCCTCTACGGCCGCGGGCTGATCGCCCCCGTGATCGCGCTCTCCCTCGCCTACACCCCCTTCGTCAGCCGGCTCGCCCGCACCCTCGCCCTGGCCGAGACGGGCAAGCCGTACCTGGCCGCCTACCGGGTGCAGGGCTTCTCCGGCCCGTGGATCTGCGTGCGCCACCTGGTCCCGAACATCGCGCCCGTGGTCCTCGCGCAGGCCACCGTCACCTTCGGCTACGCCCTGCTCGACCTGGCCGCCCTGTCCTTCCTGGGCCTCGGCGTCCCGCCCCTCACCCCCGACTGGGGAGCCATGATCAACGACGGCCAGGCCGCCATCCTCGAAGGGGCCCCGCTCTCCGCGCTCGCCCCCTGCCTCGCGGTGATCCTCACCGTCGTCGCCTTCAACGTCGTCGGCGAGCGCCTCGCCGACCGGGTCGCAGGGAGAACCACGTGAACGCCCCGGTGAACGACCAGGCGAAGGCTCCCGTGGCCGGGCCCGCAGCCGATCCCGTACTGGAGGCGGTGGACCTCCGGCTCTCCCTGCCCGGCCACGCCCGGCCCGTCCTCGCCGGAGTGAACCTGACGGTCCGGTCAGGCGAGACCGTCGCCCTCGTCGGCGAGTCGGGCTCCGGCAAGTCCCTCACCGCCCGGGCGGCGCTCGGCCTGCTGCCCGCCGGTGCGGACGTGACCGGCGAGATCCGGGTGACCGGCCAGGACGTCCTGGCCCTGCACCCCGACCGGCTGCGCGCGCTCCGCTCCGGCACCGTCTCGATGATCTTCCAGGACCCCCGGTCGGCGATGAACCCCCTGCGCAGGCTCGGCGACTTCCTCACCGAGACCGTACGCGGCACCGCGCGCGCCGACGCACTGCCCGGACTCCTCGACGCGGTGGGCCTGCCGGCCCGCGTCCTGCGCCAGTACCCCCACGAGCTCTCCGGAGGCATGCTGCAACGCGTCATGATCGCCGCCGCCCTGCTGCCGGGCCCCCGGCTCCTGCTCGCCGACGAACCCACCACCGCCCTCGACACCGTCACCCAGGCCGAGATCGTGACCCTGCTCGCCCGCCTGCGCGCACGCGAAGGCTGCGGGCTGCTCTTCGTCACCCACGACCTGGAACTCGCCGCCGCCATCAGCGACCGGGTGTACGTCATGTACGCGGGCCGGATCGTCGAAACCGGCCCGGCCGCCGCCCTCTTCGAGAACCCCCGGCACCCCTATACGCGGGCGCTGCTCGCAGCGACCCCCCGCCTCGACTCCCCGCCCGGCCCGCTGCCCGCCCTCCCGGGCCGCCCCCCGGACCTGCGCACCGCCGTCACCGGCTGCGCGTTCGCCCCCCGATGCCCCCGCGCCACCGACCTGTGCGACCGGGAGACCCCGGCTCCGCGCGCGGGCGTGGCCTGTCACCACGCGGAGCTGCCGTCATGACCGCCGTACTGGAAGTCCGCGGACTGCGCCGTGCCTACGCGCAACTGAGCGCGGTGGACGACGTGTCCTTCAGCGTCCCGGCGGGCGGGGCGCTGGGCATCGTCGGCGGGTCCGGCTCCGGCAAGACCACCACGGCCCGGATCGTGACGGGCCTGGAACGCGCCGACGCGGGCGAGGTCCTCGTACGGGGCCGGCTGCGCGAGCCGGCGGCGAAGGGGCGGGCGGCGCGCCTGCGCCGGGCCCGGGAGGTCCAGCTGGTCTTCCAGGACCCGCTGCTCTCGCTGGACCCCAGGGTCCCGGCGGGCGAGGTGCTCCGGGAGACCCTGCGGCTGCACTTCCCCGGCCGGGATCCGCGCCCGCGGGTCCGCGAACTGCTGGACCGGGTGGGCCTGGGGGAGCGGGAGGCGGCGGCCCGGCCGCGCGAGCTCTCCGGCGGGCAGCGCCAGCGCGTGGCCATCGCCCGGGCCCTGGCCGTGGAGCCGTCGGTCTTGGTGCTGGACGAGGCGGTGGCGGCCCTGGACGTCTCGGTGCAGGCGCAGATCCTCAACCTGCTGGCCGAGATCAGGGCGGCCACGGACGTGGCGTACCTCTTCATCACCCACGACCTGGGCGTCGTACGGGCGGTGACGGACGAACTCGTCGTGATGCGGGCGGGCCGCGTCGTGGAGACGGGCCCGACCGGCTCGGTCCTGGCGGATCCGCGGCACGCGTACACCCGCCTGCTGCTGGACTCCGTACCGCGCAGGCGGTGAGCCGCGGCGCGCGCAACCGCGGGCCGCGGGAACGGCGGCGCCGCGGGAAAGGCAAAGCGCCGAGTCACGGGACCGTCCGTGACTCGGCGCTCTGGTGGTTACCGCCCGACGGAGCGAGGCTGGCGCGACAGGACGTTCGCACCGCCGGGCGGAGTAGGAGGCTCCCCGTTCCTTCCGTGCAGGGTGCTCTGTGCGCAGCCCCTGCGAGGGAAAGGAGGGGAGGAGTGGCTGGGACCGTGGCGTGCGGGCGACGAGAACTCCGGCGTCGTCTCCCTCAGGTCAAGAGACGGGCCTCGGAACCCATTACCACCGCACTGGCTCGCACGCTCGCCACGGTCCTCGTCCTGCCCTCGCCGCGTACCACCCCTCATCCGGGTCCGCGGTCCGGGCCAGCACCCGGGGCCTGACCTCCCGTCAGGCCCCCGGTACAACTGTGTGGCTCAGGCGTCGCGCAGGGCGCGGACGGCTTCCTCGACGCGCTTGCCGTAGTCGGCGTCGGCGGCGTGGAAGTGAGCCAGGTTCTTCTCGATGACGTCCTCGAGGGTGACCTGAGACAGGCCGCCGGCGATGTTCGCCACCAGACGCTGCTTCTCGGCCTCCGACATCAGGCGGTAGAGCTCACCGGCCTGGAAGAAGTCGTCGTCCTTGGTGTGGGCCGGGGCCTCGTGGGTGCCCGTGTAGCCGGAGACGGCCTTCGGGGCGCCGAGCGCCAGACCGGTCTCGGCCGGACCCTGGTACGAGTTGGGCTCGTAGTTCTTGTCGTGGCGCGAGCCGTTGCGCAGCGCCATGACGCCGTCCCGGCCGTAGTTCTGCGCCGTCGTCGCCTTGGGGGCGTTGACCGGCAGCAGGGTGTGGTTCACACCGAGGCGGTAGCGCTGGGCGTCGGCGTACGCGAAGAGACGGCCCTGGAGCATCTTGTCCGGCGAGGCGGTGATGCCCGGGACGAAGTTGTTCGGGGAGAAGGCGGACTGCTCGACCTCGGCGAAGACGTTGTCCGGGTTGCGGTCGAGGACCAGACGGCCCACGCGCTGCAGCGGGTAGTCGCTGTGCGGCCACACCTTGGTGAGGTCGAACGGGTTGAAGCGGTAGTCCGCGGCCTCGGCGGCGGGCATGATCTGCACGTGCAGGGTCCACGAGGGGTTCACACCGCGCTCGATGGCCTGGAGCAGGTCGGTCTGGTGCGAGTTCGCGTCCGAACCGACGATCTCGGCGGCCTGCTCGCCCGACAGGCAGCGGATGCCCTGGTTCGTCTTGAAGTGGTACTTGACGAAGAAGGCCTCGCCCTGGGCGTTGGTCCACTGGTACGTGTGGGAGCCGTAGCCGTTCATGTGGCGGTACGACGCGGGGATGCCGCGGTCGCCCATCAGCCAGGTGATCTGGTGCGTCGCCTCGGGGGCGTGCGCCCAGAAGTCCCAGACGTTGTCCGGCTCCTGCTTGCCCGTGAAGGGGTCGCGCTTCTGGGAGTGGATGAAGTCGGGGAACTTGATCGGGTCCTTGATGAAGAACACCGGGGTGTTGTTGCCGACGAGGTCGTAGTTGCCCTCTTCGGTGTAGAACTTCAGCGCGAAGCCGCGCGGGTCGCGGACCGCGTCCGCGCCGCCCAGCGAGTCGGCGACGGTGGAGAACCGCAGGAAGGTCTCGGTCTTCTTGCCGACCGTGTTCAGGAACGCGGCGCTGGTGTACGCGGTGACGTCGTCGGTCACCTCGAAGTAGCCGTACGCGGCCGAGCCGCGGGCGTGCACCACGCGCTCCGGGATGCGCTCCCGGTTGAAGCGGGCAAGCTTCTCGAGCAGCTGCTGGTCCTGGACCAGGAGCGGGCCACCGACGCCGGCGGTGGCGGAGTTCTGATTGTCGGCGACCGGGGCGCCGGACTCGGTCGTCAGCGTGCGCTTCGACATGGTGACCTTCCGTACGGGTAACTGCTGACGGAAAGCGTCTTCCGTCATGCGGAACAGCCTAATTTCGGCGAGAACTAAACGTCAACAGTTTGTTGAACGAAGTTGAAGAGAGGTGATCCGGACGGCGCCGGCACTTGGGCGCGACAGGACAGGTGTCAGCACCGGCGCCATCCGGAAACTCAGGCCCCCGGTGAGGGGGAGGGTGCTCGGCCGCTTAGATCTCGGCGCCGGAGAGACGCTCGACGGCGCGGAGCAGGGCCGAGTGGTCCAGGCCGCCGTCGCCCTGGGCGCGCAGCGAGGCGACCAGCTGGGCGACGACCGCGCCGACCGGAAGGGCGGCACCGACGTTGCGGGCGGCGTCGGTGACGATGCCCATGTCCTTGTGGTGCAGGTCGATCCGGAAGCCGGGCTTGAAGTCGCGGTTCAGGAAGTTGTCCTTCTTGCGGGTCAGGACCGTGGAGCCGGCCAGACCGCCGTTGAGGACGTCCAGGGCGGCCTGGAGGTTCACGCCGGACTTCTCGAGGAAGACGACGGCCTCGGCGCACGCCTGGATGTTCACCGCGACGATGAGCTGGTTGGCGGCCTTCACCGTCTGGCCGGAGCCGTGCGGACCGCACAGGACGATGACCTTGCCGAGGGCTTCGAGGATCGGCAGCGCCTCGTCGAAGTCGGCCTGCTCGCCACCCACCATGATCGACAGGACGGCCTCGATGGCGCCGGCCTCGCCGCCGGACACCGGGGCGTCGATGACGCGGATGCCCTTCTCGGCGGCGTTCTTCGCGAGGTCGATCGAGGTCTGCGGGGTGATCGACGACATGTCGATGATCAGCGCGCCGGACTTCGCGTTCTCGAGGATGCCGTTCTCACCGTAGGAGATGGCCTCGACCTGCGGGGAGGCGGGCACCATCGTGATGATGACGTCGGCGTCCTTGACGGCCTCGGCGATCGAGCCGGCCGCGGCACCGCCGGCGGCGGCCAGACGGTCCAGCTTGTCCTGCTCCAGGGTGAAACCGGTGACCGGGTAGCCGGCCTTCAGGAGGTTCTCGGCCATGGGGGAGCCCATGATTCCGAGGCCGATCCAGGCAATCTTGGGGAGGTTGCTCATGACGAGGATCCTTCTCTTAATGCTTTGTACGAAAAGTGCGTGTGGTGCCTGGCTGATCGCCCGGACTTTGTCCGCCTACTGGGCGGCGCGGGCCTCGGCGGGCAGCCACGCGAAGGAGGCGGCGGCGTCGGCGGCCTTGTACTCCAGGCCTACGTAGCCCTCGTATCCGGCCTTCTTCAGCTGGTCGAGCAGCTCCTCGAGGGGCAGCTCACCGGTGCCGGGGGCACCCCGGCCGGGCTTGTCGGCGATCTGGACGTGCCCGGTCTTGGCGGCGTACTTTTCGATGACCTCGGAGAGGTCCTCGTCGTTCATCGCCAGGTGGTACAGGTCGAGAAGGAACTTGGCGTTCCCGAGGCCGGTGGCCTCGTTGACCTTGTCCACCACCTCGATGCCGGCCGGGGCGCTCACCAGGGGGTAGAGCGGCGACTCGGGCTTGTTGAGGGTCTCGATCAGGAGGATCGCGCCGACGCGGTCGGCGGCCTGGGCCGCCACGGCCAGGTTCTTCAGCGCGAGCTCGTCCTGTACGGCCGGGTCCACGCCTTCGACGCGGTTGCCGTAGAGGGCGTTCAGCGCCTTGCAGCCGACCGAGGCCGCGAAGTCGGCGGCCACGTTGATGTTGGCGTTGAAGCGCTCCGACTCCTCACCGGGCACCGATACCGCACCGCGGTCCGGGCCCGGCAGCTGGCCGGCGTAGAAGTTCAGGCCCACCAGCTGGGTACCGGCGTCCTCAAGAGCCTTCTTGAGGGCGTCGAGCTCCGCCTGTGCGGGGGTGGGGGTCTCGATCCAGGGCCACCACAGCTCGACCGCCGTGAAGCCCGCCGCGGCGGCAGCCGCGGGACGCTCCAGAAGCGGGAGTTCCGTGAAGAGGATCGACAGGTTTACATCGAAGCGCTGGTCCGTGTATCCCATGAGGGGTGTGCGCTCCTTCCGTATTGCGGAAGTTAGTTTCTGCTTGATGGAAGACTGCATGGAGGTTCGCGCGGCTGTCAAGTACGGGCTCCCGAAAAGTCCCGAGTGCCAGGTAGCTTGGCGAGCGTGCGATTGAGAGTGGAGTTCACGACCGAGCCCTTCGATCTCGAAGAGGCCCCTGCCCATGCCGTGGCCGCTCGCGAGGTCATCCAGAAGGCCCGGCTGGACGCGGTGGACGTCGGCCCCTTCGGCAATACCGCGGAAGGCGAGGCCGACCGGGTGCTGGACGCGGTGGGCGCGCTGCTGCGCGATTCCCTGGAGGCCGGAGCGACGCGGGTCTCGCTCCAGGTCAATGTGCTCGGGGAGGACACGCCATGACCGAGCCCCGCGACCACCCGTTCGTCACCGCGGTCAAGCCGCTGGTGGACGCGATGGGCGGCGAGCTGATGGATCCGGCCCTGGCCCAGCCCGACGACGTCGTGCTCAGCTGGGAGGGGCGGGACCTGCTGGCCGTGCGCCTGCCCCAGCTCTCGGATTCGCTGGACCACATCCTGGCCGCGCTGGAGCGCCGGCACGGCGTACCGTTGTCCCAGCTCGACCGGAAGGCCAAGCAGGATGTCGTGCGGATACTGGAGGCGCGCGGCGCCTTCTCCGTGCGGCACGGCGTGGAAACGGTCGCGGCGGCCCTGGGCGTAAGCCGCTTCACGGTTTACAACTATCTGAACCGGGAAAATCCGAACAAGACAGCCCAAGAGTGAAGCCAAGCGTGAACGCAGTCTGACCTACAGTGACGAGCCGCCGCCCAATTCATCCGGGCGGCGGCTTTTGTGTACGCGAAGTTTCAACAAAGTGTTGACGCCGTGTTGTCGAGGGCGTTAGCTATGCGCAGCCCGTCAAAGCAACAACAGGCCACGGAGGCCTACCGTGACTTCGAGTCCGACCCCGGGTCTCACCCGGTTCAACGCCTTGGACGACAGCGCGGCCGCGGCCGAGCTGCACGAGGTGTGCGCCAGCTCGGCATGGGTGGGCAAACTGCTCGCCCAGCGCCCCTTCGCCAGCGCCGATTCCCTGTTCGCCGCCAACGCCTCCGCCATGGCGGAGCTCACCGCGGCGGACCTGGGCGAGGCGATGGGAGGCCACGCGCCGATCGGCCGGCCGAAGCCGGGGGACCCGACCTCCGCCCGCGAGCAGCGTGGCATGGCCGGTGCCTCGGAGGAGCTCAAGACCGAGCTCCTCGAACTGAACCTGGCGTACCAGGAGAAGTTCGGCCATGTCTTCCTCATCTGCGCCACCGGTGCGACCGGTGCGTTCATGCGGGACGCGGTCAAGGTCCGGATCGACAACTCGCCGGAGCAGGAGCGAGAGATCGCCCGCGGTGAGCTCGTCAAGATCAACAACATCCGGCTGACCCGCCTCGCCGAACTCGCAGAAGAAGGAGAGTGACCATGAGCACCGAGACCGCGGCATCGCCGATGAGTTCCGTGTCCACGCACATCCTGGACACCAGCATCGGCAAGCCCGCCGAGGGCGTCGCCATCTCCCTGTCGGCCCGTACCGGGCCGGGCGGCGAGTGGGCGGCCCTGGGCGGCTCCGCCACCGACGCCGACGGGCGTTGCAAGGACCTGCCGGCGCTGCCGGAGGGCACCACCCACGTGCGTCTCGACTTCGAGACCGAGACGTACTTCAGTAAGAAGCAAGCCGAGGCGCAGCAGGACGCCCCCCGCGTAAGGGACAGCGGTGCGTTCTTCCCCGAGGTCACCATCACCTTCGCGGTGAACCCGGGCGAGCACTACCACGTACCGCTGCTGCTCAACCCGTTCGGCTACTCCGTTTACCGAGGGAGCTAGCATGGCCACGATTCTGGGCCAGAACCAGTACGGCAAGGCAGAGAACCGCGTCGTCAAGATCACGCGGGACGGCGACACCCACCACATCAAGGACCTGAACGTCTCGGTCGCCCTCTCCGGCGACATGGACGACGTCCACTACTCCGGCTCGAACGCCAACGTCCTGCCGACGGACACCACCAAGAACACGGTGTACGCGTTCGCCAAGGAGTACGGCATCGAGTCCGCCGAGCAGTTCGGCATCCACCTGGCGCGCTGGTTCGTGAACAGCCAGGAGCCGATCCAGAAGGCGCGCATCCGGATCGAGGAGTACTCCTGGGACCGGATCGCCACCTCGGACGCCAACTCCAAGTTCATCGGCTCCGACGAGGTGAACCACTCCTTCGTCCGCCAGGGCATGGAGACCCGCGTCACCCAGATCACGTACGACGGCACGAACTGGGAGGTCATCTCCGGCCTCAAGGACCTGGTCGTCATGAACTCCACGAACTCCGAGTTCTGGGGTTACGTGAAGGACAAGTACACGACGCTGAAGGAGGCCTACGACCGCATCCTGGCCACCCAGGTGTCGGCTCGCTGGCGCTTCAACTGGTCGGACGACGAGCAGCGGATGCCCAACTGGGAGAAGTCCTACGCCGAGACCAGGAAGCACATGCTCCAGGCCTTCGCGGAGACCTACTCCCTGTCGCTGCAGCAGACCCTGTACCAGATGGGTTCGCGCATCATCAACCACCGTTCGGAGATCGACGAGGTCCGCTTCTCGCTCCCGAACAAGCACCACTTCCTCGTCGACCTTGAGCCGTTCGGCCTCAAGAACGACAACGAGGTCTACTTCGCCGCGGACCGCCCGTACGGTCTGATCGAGGCCACTGTTCTCCGGGACGGCGTTGACGCCCGTATCCCCGTGGACATGACCAACCTCTGACGCGGCACGCGCGTCCCGGGGCTCCGCAGTGGCCCCGGGACCGCGACACACCTTCAGCTTCCTGAATCGGCACCCGGACGCATCACTCGGGGCGGCAGTACTGTCAGCTGTCCAAGGCCCCCGGCTCCGGCACTCAAATCTCCTGGGCCTTGCCGTGCCCGCACCGCCACTGAAAGCACGAGGAAGTCCCATGGCAGCATCGGCAGCCCTTGACAGCGCGGTCGAGCGCATCGTCATCGAGAACTGTGCGATCGCGACCGTTGACGCGAACGACACCGAGTACGCCTCGGGCCACGTGGTCGTCGCCGGCAACAAGATCGAGTCGATCGGTGCGGGCAAAGCCCCCGAGAACCTCGAGAACGTGGTCCGCCGCATCGACGGCACGGGTCACCTCGTCACCCCCGGCCTGGTCAACACGCACCACCACTTCTACCAGTGGATCACGCGTGGTCTGGCCACCGACCACAACCTCTTCAACTGGCTCGTCGCGCTGTACCCGACGTGGGCGCGCATCGACGAGCAGATGACGTACACGGCCGCGCAGGGCTCCCTCGCCGCGATGGCCAAGGGCGGCGTCACCACCGCCATGGACCACCACTACGTCTTCCCCAAGGGCTCCGGCGACCTCTCCGGCTCGATCATCCGCGCCGCCTCCGAGATGGGCGTACGGTTCACCCTCGCCCGCGGCTCGATGGACCGCAGCGAGAAGGACGGCGGCCTGCCGCCGGACCACGCCGTCGAGACCCTCGAGGGTGCGCTCGCCGACACCGAGGCGACCGTCAAGAAGCACCACGACGCCTCCTTCGACTCGATGACGCAGGTCGCCGTCGCCCCCTGCTCCCCCTTCTCGGTCTCCACCGAGCTGCTGAAGCAGGGCGCCGAGCTGGCCCGCCGCCTGGGTGTGCGCATGCACACGCACGGCTCCGAGACCGTCGAGGAAGAGCAGTTCTGCAAGGAACTGTTCGGCATGGGCCCGACCGACTACTTCGAGTCGACCGGCTGGCTCGGCGAGGACGTGTGGATGGCGCACAGCGTCCACATGAACGACTCCGACATCGCCGCGTTCGCCCGCACCAAGACCGGTGTCGCGCACTGCCCGTCCTCCAACGCCCGTCTGGCCGCCGGCATCGCCCGCGTCCCGGACATGCTCGCCGCCGGTGTCCCGGTCGGCCTCGGCGTGGACGGCACCGCCTCCAACGAGTCCGGTGAGCTGCACACCGAGCTGCGCAACGCGCTGCTGATCAACCGCCTGAACACGGTCCACCGCGAGCGCGCCCTGAACGCGCGCCAGGCCCTGCGCCTGGGTACGTACGGTGGCGCCCAGGTCCTCGGCCGTGCCGACAACATCGGCTCGCTCGAGGCCGGCAAGTGCGCCGACTTCGTGATGTGGAACCTGAGCACGTTCCTGCACTCCTCGATCGCCGACCCGGTCACCGCGCTGGTCTTCGGTGCGGCCGCCCCGGTGACGGCTTCGTTCGTCAACGGCAAGCAGATCGTCGAGAACAACCGACTGCTCTTCGCCGACGAGGACGCCATCGCGGTGTCCACGCGCGAAGAGGCCCAGCGCCTCGCGCGGATCTCCGCGCAGGCCTGAACCTCCCCCCGGCCGGCGCTGGGGGGTGTCCGCAAGAGTCCGGCCGGGGGGGACGGCCCCCGGCCGGCGGGCCGCGGACCCGAGCGGGGTCCGCGGCAGCCGTTCCCGGGAAGCGCCTGAGGACATCCGAAGGCGCCCCCGGGGGCGGTGACTCGTGCCACTGGCTTCGCCATGCGCGAAGACGATCGCGGAACGGTTTGGGCGAATCGTTTCTGCACCCCTTGGGACACGTACGCGCAGCACCCACAACTCCATACAGCTCGACTCGCACCGCTTTCGCACCACCTCCATGACACCCACGTCCCTGCCGACGTGTTACCCGACCGGAGGAAGCCGTGGCCCAGTCGCCCAGGTTTCGCAAAGACGCAGTCGCAGTACCGCAGGTCTCCGGGGAGAAGCACCCGGTCGACGAGACCCTGCCACCGCTGAAGATGTTCACCAGCGGTCTCCAGCACGTGGCCGCCATGTACGCGGGTGTCGTCGCCCCACCCATGATCGTCGGGCCGGCCGTCGGCCTGTCGGCCACCGAGACCGCCTTCCTGATGGGGGCCTCGCTCTTCACGGCGGGCCTCGCGACCCTCCTCCAGACCCTCGGGTTCTGGAAGATCGGCGCCAAACTCCCCTTCGTCAACGGCGTGTCCTTCGCCGGTGTGACGCCGATGATCGCGATCGGCAAGGGAGAGGGGGACGACGCCATCCCCGTCATCTTCGGCGCGATCATCGTCGCCGGAGCCATCGGCTTCTTCGCCGCCCCCTACTTCGGCAAACTCGTCCGCTTCTTCCCGCCGGTCGTGACGGGCACGGTCATCACCCTGATCGGCGTCTCGCTCCTGCCCGTCGCCTTCAACTGGTCGCAGGGCGGGAACAGCACCGCCGCCGACTACGGCTCCATGAAGAACATCGGCATGGCCGCCGCCACCCTGGTCATCGTCCTGCTGATGCGCAAGTTCCTGCGCGGCTTCCTCCAGCAGATATCCATCCTGCTGGGCCTGGTCGCGGGCACGCTGATCGCCCTGCCGCTCGGCATGACCAGCTTCGACGCCGTCAAGAACGCCTCGCTGATCGGCTTCCCCACCCCGTTCCACTTCGGTGCCCCGCAGTTCCAGGTCGCGGCGATCATCTCGATGTGCATCGTCATGCTCGTCTGCATGACCGAGTCCACCGCCGACATCCTGGCCCTGGGCAAGATCGTCGGCCGCCCGGCGGACGCGAAGACCATCGAGGGGGGCCTGCGCGCCGACACCCTGGGCAGCGCCATCAGCCCGCTCTTCAACGGCTTCATGTGCAGCGCCTTCGCCCAGAACATCGGGCTGGTCGCCATGACCAAGGTCCGCAGCCGGTTCGTGGTCGCCGCGGGCGGCGGCATCCTGATCCTGCTCGGCCTGTGCCCGATGGCCGCCTCCGTCATCGGCGTGGTCCCGCTGCCGGTCCTGGGCGGCGCCGGCATCGTGCTCTTCGGCTCGGTCGCGGCGAGCGGCATCCAGGCCCTGGCAGGGGCGGCCATGGAGAAGGGCGAGAACGCCCTGATCGTCGCCGCCTCGGTCGGCATCGGCCTGATCCCGATCGCCGCGCCGCAGTTCTACCACGCCTTCCCGAAGGACCTGCTCGTCGTCCTCGACTCCGGCATCAGCACCGGCTGCGTGGTGGCGATCCTGCTCAACCTGGCCTTCAACCACCTCGGCGCCAGGAAGGGCGCGGCCTCGGGGGCCGCGGCTGACCCGGTGCCGGCCCACTGACGCCCGGCCCCCCGGACCGGACGCGCCACGGCGGCGCGCACGCCACCCACTGCGGGTGTGGCGTGCGCGCCGCCGTTGGCGTCCCCTCCGGTCAGCAGGTCGAGTGGAAGAGACCGGCGACCCGCTCGGTGGCGGCCAGCCGGTTGTAGACCTCCACGGCCTCGGGCGTCGGCGCCACGTGCGCCTCGACCCCGGCCTCCCGCAGCACCTCCAGCGTCTGCGGGGCGATCCCCAGGCGCTGCTCCATGCCCTGGCTCAGCACCACCGCCGTCACCCCCATGCCGAGGAACCCGGCCACCTCCTGCGGCCGGATGCCGGGCTCGTGCCGCGTGCCGTGCTCGGACCAGTCCCAGGGGCGGCCACCGCCCGGGTGGAGCCTGAAGTCCTTGCCGGGGGCGAGCCCTTCGGCCTCGATCCGGCCCCACGAGAGGTGCGTGATGCGCGGCGAGCGCCCGGCGCCCGGCTCCGGTACCGGCACGGGCGCCGGGGGAGTCCACAGCATCAGGTTGCTCATCAGCTCGGCCTGTTCGATCGCGTCGTCCAGGGCGTGGTGCGTGTGGGGGCGCCGTGACAGCAGGGCGCGCGGCATCCGGCCCTTCACGGCGGCGCGCAGCGGCACCCGCGCCTTCGTCGCGTAGAGCGTCTTCATGTCCAGGCAGCCGGAGTGGCCGAAGGGGCTGTCCGCGCCGAAGCGGATCAGGTACCAGTACAGGAACGTCCAGTCGAAGGACGCCGGATAGCCGCACATCACCGGCTGCGCCCCCGCGGACACCTCCCGTACCCAGGCCCGGAACTCGGCCATGGCCACCGCCGGATCGGCGCCCTCCCGCACCAGCCGGTCGCGGTCCAGCCCGCTCACGGCCAGCGCCCCGGGCACGAACTCCTCGCTGATCGGGCGCAACTCCCGGTAGAAGGTGAGCTGTTCGGGGTCGGCGGCCGTATACGAAGCCCCGTCCTGCCGGCCCGCGACCGCGGCCCCGAAGCTGATCATCGAATACGGGCCGGGAATGGGTCCGTCGGCCTCGATGTCGACGGAGATGTACAGGCTGGGACGTGCGGTGCGGGCTGCCATGTGCCCGAGGATGCCACCACCCCGCACGGCGATCACCAGGTTTTCCCGGGGCCCGGGCCGCTTGGAATCGACGCCCGGCCGTCCTGGGGGGGACCATGGGAAGCGGGGTGCCCCGGACCGAAGGAACAGCCATGTTCGAAAACAACAGGGCATTCAGCGGATTCGCGGTCGACGACCTGGAGCGGGCCAAGGAGTTCTACGGCACGACCCTCGGACTGAGCGTCTCGCAGGACGACACGATGGGCCTGCTCCGCCTGGACCTCGTGGGTGGCGCGACGGTCCTGGTCTACCCGAAGGAGGACCACCGGCCCGCGACGTACACGATCTTGAACTTCCCCGTGGACGACGTCGAACGGGCCGTCGACGAGCTCACCGCCCGTGGCGTCGCGTTCGAGCGGTACGAAGGCTTCGAGGCGGACGCCAAGGGCATCGTGCACGGCGACGAGGGCATGCCCACCATCGCGTGGTTCAGGGACCCGGCGGGCAACATCCTGTCGGTGCTGAGCGGCGGCCCCTGACCCGTAGACAACACGTACACGTACACGTACCCGGCCCTGCCCGCCGGCAGGGCCGGGTACGCCGGCGCGCCCCCCGTACGCGGGAGACGCTCCGGTCCTAGGGCGCAGGCGTCAGGAACATGCCGGTTTGGTCGGCGCCCGCGGTGTTCTTGCAGCCGAAGCCGGACGTGGCGGGCTGCGCCACGACCAGGGCCAGGCAGCGCCCCGCGGCCAGCTGGCCGAAGTAGTTCGGGTGCATGGACTCCTGGATCAGGCCCTGCGACTCGTTGTTGTCGATCCAGCGCGCCCACTCGCTCGTCTTCGCCGAGGCGGGCGCGGACGAGGTCACGTGCTTGCTCGCCTTGGCACACACCTCGCGCCCCTGGAGCATGTCCCGCAGGTCCAGGAACTGCACGCCCTTGGCGGCGGCGACGCCCTTGATGCGGTTCGCGATCTGCGGGACGAGCGAGTCCCGCGCCCAGTCCGAGTCCCGGTTCCAGAAGGGGCACCCGCCGGTGTTGAGGCGGCTCCAGTCGCTCTGCGTGTACCGGTTCTCCGCGCCGCGCGGGATCGGCGACGGGTAGGACTGCAGCACGATCCGGTAGGAGGAATCGGCGTACCCGGCGGCGCGCATCACGGCCCGGATCTCGTCCACGGACTTGCCGACCGAGGCCATCACGGCGTCGATCTTCTGGTCGACGCCGTACTGCTGGTCGTCGTAGCAGTACGAGTTCCAGATGATGAAGTCGTACGCGCAGTCCTTGATGATGTCGGCGAAGCCGAGGTCGTTGCCGCCGATGGACAGGGCGATGACCTTGACGTCGTGGCTCGCGGCCACCGCGGCGAGCTGATCGGCCTGCGGGGCCTCTCCCTTGAAGGCCACCCCGCCGTTGGAGGCGCGGAACACGTTCGCCGACGTGGCCCCGGAGCAGGCCAGGTTGACCGCCACGTCCGCGATCGGTCCGGCGCTGCGCACCTCGGCGGAGTCGGAGCGGTGGCAGCCGCCCGCGGTGGTCCCGTAGACCTTGCCGGGATCGTAGGTGCTGCCGCTGACCCAGCCCCGGTCGGTCCCGGTCCGGTTCCCGCTGTTGGTCAGGCTGTTGCCCTTCCAGCGGCCGGCCTCCCCGGAGATGTAGCTGTCGCCCATGGAGACGACGGCGGTGGGCCCGGTGCCGGGGCTGGCGGCGGAGGTGCCGGCTCCGGCGGCCATCAGTGCGCCGACGGCGAGCGGCAGAACCATTCCGGCTCCGGCCAGTCGTCGCACACGACTGCCGGCCCGGTCCTTGCTGACGGTGCGGAATCCGATCACTGCGGAACTCCTGCGGTCGGCCATGCGGGATCCGGGAACAACTCCGGCGCATGGCTGGGGAAGTGGGGGTTACCGCCGGCCGGTGGCATCGGAAAGGTGACACGGCCCCACTTGTTACCGCTAGGTACGGTCACGTTACGAACGAGTAACGACCGACCGGTCGTTCGGCTCCGGGGTCCGGACGGCGCCCCGTGAAGCGCCCCGTAAAGCGCCCCGGAGAACGCCCCGGAGAACGCCTCCGCCCCCGGCGCCGTGGAGGCGACGGGGGCGGAGGCGGCTGCGTTCGGCTGCTGTGCGTTTCAGCCGAATTCAGTCGTTCAGCCGACCAGCTGGTCGTATGCGGGGAGGGTGAGGAAGTCCGCGTAGTCGGCGTCCAGGGAGACCTGGAGCAGGAGGTCGTGGGCCTGCTGCCACTTCCCGGCCGCGAAGGCCTCGTCGCCGAGCTCGGCGCGCAGCGCGGTCAGTTCCTCGGCCGCGATGGTGCGGGTCAGCTCGGCGGTGGCCGTCAGGCCGTTCTCGAAGACGACGCCGGCGTTGATCCACTGCCAGATCTGCGAGCGCGAGATCTCGGCGGTGGCCGCGTCCTCCATCAGGCCGAAGATGCCGACGGCGCCGTGGCCGCGGAGCCAGGCCTCGATGTACCGGATGCCGACCTGGACGGCGTTGCGCAGGCCGTCGTAGGTGGGCCTGGCGTCCAGCGAGTCGATCGCGATGAGCTCGCCCGGGGCCACCGAGACGTCCTCGCGCAGCCGCTCCTTCTGGTTCGGTTTGTCGCCGAGCACCGCGTCGAAGGAGGCCATCGCGATCGGGACCAGGTCGGGGTGGGCGACCCAGGAGCCGTCGAAGCCGTCGCCGGCCTCGCGGTCCTTGTCGGCCTTGACCTTCTCGAAGGCGATCTTGTTGGCCTCGGCGTCCTTGCGGGACGGGATGAAGGCGGCCATGCCGCCGATGGCGTGCGCGCCGCGCTTGTGGCAGGTGCGGACCAGGAGTTCGGTGTACGCCCGCATGAACGGGGCGGTCATCGTCACCGCGTTGCGGTCCGGCAGGACGAACTTCTCGCCGCCGTCACGGAAGTTCTTGACGATGGAGAAGAGGTAGTCCCAGCGGCCGGCGTTCAGGCCCGCGGCGTGGTCCTTGAGCTCGAAGAGGATCTCTTCCATCTCGTACGCGGCGGTGATCGTCTCGATCAGGACGGTCGCGCGGACGGTGCCCTGCGGGATGCCGACGTAGTCCTGGGCGAAGACGAAGATCTCGTTCCAGAGGCGCGCCTCCAGGTGCGACTCCGTCTTAGGCAGGTAGAAGTACGGGCCCTTGCCGAGGTCGATCAGCCGCTTCGCGTTGTGGAAGAAGTACAGGCCGAAGTCGACGAGCGAGCCGGAGGCCGGGCCGCCCTCGAACTCGAGGTGGCGCTCTTCGAGGTGCCAGCCGCGCGGCCGCATCACGACGGTGGCGAGCTGCTCGGCGGGCTTCAGCGCGTACGCCTTGCCGGTGCGGGCGTCGGTGAAGTCGATGCGGCGCTCGTAGGCGTCGATCAGGTTGAGCTGGCCGAGGACGACGTTCTCCCACGTGGGGGCCGAAGCGTCCTCGAAGTCGGCGAGCCAGACCCGGGCGCCCGAGTTCAGGGCGTTGATGGTCATCTTCCGGTCGGTCGGACCGGTGATCTCCACGCGGCGGTCGTTCAGCGCGGCCGGGGCCGGCGCGACCTTCCAGTCGCCCTCGCGGATCTGTGCGGTCTCCGGGAGGAAGTCGAGCGTGGAGGTGCGGGCGATCTCGGCGCGCCGCTCGCCGCGGCGGGCGAGGAGCTCGGCCCGGCGCGGGGCGAACCGCGCGTGGAGCTCGGCGACGAAGGCCAGCGCCGCTTCCGTGAGGACCTCGTCCTGTCGGGGCAGGGGTTCGGCATCGACGATGGCCAGCGATGACGGCGCTGGTGCGGACATATCTGTCACTCCTTGCAGCGGCGGTGCCTGGCGGCCGCGGGGGAATGCTCGCGCGCGGACGGCACGGAGTGCCGTCGAGTGTGGAGAGTTCCAAATACGGTCGCGGGCGCCGTCTGGGGGTTCAGGGCGCTTCTGACCAGTGGATAGTAATTTCCTCATGGTGGAAGTTCAATGGTTTGTTGATGTCGAGATTCTCTTGGTCGACAGATTTTGCCCGCGAGATGGCGCTCAGTGCCACAGTGGTCACGCCCTGCGCTGCCCGAACGCACTCTATTCCCGCTCGAGCCGCGCCAGATCGGCGGGCACGTCGATGTCGAAGGGTTCGGCCACATCCGCGCACTCCACCAGAGTGAGCTCCGCGGCGTGCTGTGTCAGGTGGACACGCGCACCTTTGTCATCAGTGGCCGTTTCCGCGATGTCCGCCCACCGGTCCGCGCCGAACAGCACCGGATGGCCGCGCTCCCCGTCGTACGCCGCGGCCACCAGGCTCGCGGGGGAGCGGTAGGCCTCGCGCACCCGGGCCACGGCGGCCGGGCCGATGCCCGGCTGGTCCACCAGCGAGACCAGGGCCGCGCGGGCGCCGGTACCGGCCAGGGAGGCGAGGCCGGCCCGCAGCGAGGAGCCCATCCCCTGTGCCCAGTCGGGGTTGTCCACGACCACGCAGCCCGCCAGGTCCGCGCGCTCGCGGACCTCGGCCGCCGAGGCGCCCAGCACCACGTGCACGGGACCGCAGCCCGCCTCGCGCAGCACCCGTACGGCGTTCTCCACCAGCGGGCGGCCGCGGTAGGGCAGCAGGGCCTTGGGCCGCCCGCCCAGGCGGCGGCCACCGCCCGCCGCCAGCAGCAGGCCCGCGATCAGCGGGGGGCCGGAGCCGGGGCCGGAAGGGGCGGTGACACGGGCTGCGGCGCGCGAACCGGCGTGGGACGCGGGGTGGGCTGCGGCGTGGGAATCGGCTGGCATGCCACCGATTCTCGCTCCCGCGCGGACTGCGCGGCACGCCGCCTCAGGGAGCGACGTACGGCGGCCAGCGCGGCCCCCATCCGCAGCGGCTCGGCGATCCGGTTCTCGGCGGCGGCCAGCAGGGCCCGTTCGTCGCGGTCGGTCAGCATCACGCTTCTCCTTGCCAATCGGGGGCCAATACGGCGAGTCTGGTCCTCGATTGGCCTGACCGTCAGAGCCAATCAGGGGAGGTTGGCATGGCGAACGGGCGAGTGGTCCGGACTGCGGACAGAACGATCGGCAGCCGCCAGCTCGCGGCCCTGCTCCCCGCCGAGGTGCTGGCCCGCCCCGGCTACCGGGCGCTCGCCGACGCCGTGCGCACGCTGATCCTCGACGGCCGCATCGCCCTGCACGTACGGCTGCCCGCCGAACGCGAGCTCGCCGAGGCGGTCGGCGCCAGCCGGGCCACCGTCACCGGCGCCTACGACCTGCTGCGCGAGAGCGGCTACGTCCGCAGCCGCCGCGGCTCCGGCACCTGGACCGAACTCCCCGACGGGCACCTGCCGGTCGGCTCCTCGCGCATCCTCGGCGGCGGCACCGGAGGCCGGCCCGACGGCGACCCCGGGATCGACCTCGCCATCGCCGCCATGGGCGCCCCGGAGGGCAGCCTCACCGAGGCCTTCGCCTGGGCCGCGGCCCGGCTGCCCGGCCTCGCCCGGCACCCGGGCTACCACCCCTTCGGCCTGCCCGACCTGCGCACGGCCGTCGCCGAGCGGTTCACCCGGCGCGGGCTGCCCACCCGCCCCGAGCAGATCCTGGTCACGGCCGGGGCCCAGCAGGCCTTCGCGCTCGTCGTCAGCCTGCTCTGCCGGCCCGGGGACCGGGTCGTCACCGAGAACCCGACCTACGCCAACGCCCTCGACGCCCTGCGCCACGCCCGGCTGCGCACCGGGTCGGTGGCCGTCTCCGACGCGGGCTGGGACATGGAGATCGCCGAGTCCACGCTGCGCCAGACCGTGCCCCGGCTGGCGTACACGATCCCCGACTTCCACAACCCGACCGGCGCGCTGATGCCGCCGGAGCAGCGGCTGCGGCTGCTCGCGGCCACCCGGGCCACCGGGACCTGGCTGGTGGTCGACGAGACCATCGCCGACATCGCGCTGGACGTGCCCGCGCCCCCGCCGCTGGCCTCGCTCGCCCCGCGCGGCGGCGCCGAGCACGTGATCACCATCGGTTCGCTCAGCAAGACGCACTGGGGCGGCCTGCGGGTGGGCTGGATCCGCGCCACCGCGAAGATGATCACCGAGCTGACCTCGGTACGGGTCTCGGCCGACATGACCGGCTCGGTGCTCGACCAGCTGGTGGCGCTCCCGCTGACGGAGGGCCTGGAGCGCTCGCTGCCCGCGCGCCTCGCGCAGCTGCGGATCCAGCGCGAGGCCCTGGTCCGCTCCCTGGAGCGGCACACCCCGGAGTGGTCCTGGCAGCTCCCGCCGGGCGGGCTCTCGCTCTGGGTCGACCTCGGCGAGCCCGTCAGCTCCGCGCTGTCCGAACGGGCCGCGGCGGCCGGGGTGCACATCGGCCGCGGCGCCCGCTTCGGAGTGGACCCGGGCACCTTCGAGCACCGGCTCCGGATCCCGTACACCCTGCCCGCCGACCGCCTGGACGAGGGCGTCCGGCTCCTCGCGCAGGCCTTCCACGACGGGGTTCCGCTCGCCCCGGCGGTGGAACGGCCCTACTGGGTGGCGTAGGCGGAACGGACGGTGACCTAGGGTGTACGGATCAGGCGGCGGGTGGCGGCCGCGGCCACCGCCGAGGTGCGGGAGTCGACGCCGAGCTTCGCGTAGACGTGCACCAGGTGGGACTTGACCGTGGCCTGGCTGAGGAAGAGCCGCTTGGAGATCTGCTGGTTCGACAGGCCGTCCGCGACCAGCTGGAGCACCTCCAGCTCCCGCTTCGTCAGCGCCTCCGCCGGGGTCCGCATCCGGTCCATCAGCCGCAGCGCCACCGCCGGGGCCAGAGCCGACTGGCCCGCCGCGGCCGTCCGCACCGCCGCCGCCAGCTCCTCCGGCGGAGCGTCCTTCAGCAGGTAGCCCGAGGCGCCGGCCTCCACCGCCGCCAGGATGTCCGCGTCCGTGTCGTACGTGGTCAGCACCAGCACCCGGGGCGCGTCCGGCCGGGCCGTGATCAGGGCCGTGGCCTGAGAACCGTGCATGCCGGGCCCGAACTGGAGGTCCATCAGGACCACGTCCACCGGCTCGGCGGCGGCCAGCTCCACCGCCCGCTCGGCGGTCGCGGCCTCGGCCACCACCGCGAAGTCCGGTTCGGTGTCCAGCACCGCGCGCAGTCCCGCCCGGACCACCGGGTGGTCGTCCGCGAGCAGCAGCCGGATGGTCATCAGGACGCCTCCAGGGGCAGCGGCAGGGTCACGGCCACGGCGGTGCCCTGACCGGGGTCGGACTCCACGGTGAACAGCCCGCCCAGGGTCTCGGCGCGCGAGCGCATCGCGGGCAGCCCGAAGCCCCCGTCCCCGGAGGCGGCGGCCGCGGAGCGGGGGTCGAAGCCCACCCCGTCGTCCACGATGTCCAGCGTCACCGAGGCGTCCATGAAGGTCAGCGTGATCTCGGCGCGCTTCGCCCGCGCGTGGCGCACCACGTTGGCCAGCGCCGACTGCGCGATCCGCAGCAGGGCCACCTCGTACGGGGTCGGCAGCACCCGCGGGGTGCCGCTCAGCGAGAACCGCACCCGCGGCCAGGGCGCCCCGGCGCACAGCCGCCGCAGGGCCGCCGGCAGGGAGCCGTGCTCCAGGTCGGGCGGTGTCAGGGCGCGGACGAACCGGCGGGCCTCGGCGAGGTTCTCCTGGGCGGCTTCGCGCGCCTGCGCGATGTGCGCCAGTGCCGCCGCGTGAGCCCCGGCCGCGGACCCCGCCCCGGCGGTGCCGGCATCACCCGCCGCGCCCGCCGGACCCTCTGCGAGGGTCCGCTCGGCGGCCCGCAGCAGGAGCTGGATGGAGGACAGTCCCTGGGCCAGGGTGTCGTGGATCTCCCGGGCGAGCCGCTCCCGTTCGGCGAGGATCCCGGCGCTCCGCTCGGCGGCGGCCAGTTCCGCCCGGGTGGCGATGAGCTCCTCGATCAGCTCGCGGCGGCGCTCGCTCTCGCGGTACAGCGCCTGGTAGCCCAGTACGGTCGCCACCGCCACGGCGCCGCCCAGCAGAGGCCCGAGGAAGGCGCCGGGAGTCGCCGCGCTGCTGTGCGCGAGGAAGCCGCCGATGGCCGCGCAGGCGGTCAGCGCGACGGCCGCGACCCCCCAGCGCAGCCGCAGCAGGTGCAGCTCGAGGAAGTACAGCGGAAAGGCGATCCACAGCCCGTCGGGGGAGATCGCCAGCAGGCCCGCCCAGGCCGCGCCCAGCGCCGCCAGCCACACCGCCCCGGCGCGCGGCGAGCGGTGCACCACGGGGGCCCGTGCGCCCGCCGCGTACACGGCGGCGAGCCCCGCGCAGGCGGCGACCACCCAGCCGGCCCGGGGCGCGCCGTCGGCCAGCGCCCGCCCGGCGGCCAGCACGAGCAGCCCCAGCAGCAGGGCGTGCAGGCACAGCCGCAGCACCCTGGACACGGGCGTGAGCGGGCGGGACGCGGCGGGGGCCGGGGGAGCGGACGGAGCCGCGGGAAGGGCGGGAGCGGGAGCAGTCATGGCCGGACCAGCGTAAGTCGGCCCGGGTCACCCCCGGTCAACCGAAAGTTTGATGTCCGGGTGGGCCCTTCGATACGAGGATCACTACTGTGGCGCGATGCCTTGTGCCCACGCGGAAGACCAAGGTGGGGGACATGTTCGTCGCATGGAGAGATCTACGGTTCGCGAAGGGCCGGTTCGCCCTCATGGGCTCGGTGGTCCTGCTGATCACGCTGCTGGTCGGCCTGTTGTCCGGACTCACCGCGGGCCTGGCCCGGGAGAACGTCTCGGCCGTCACCGGGCTGCCCGCCACCCACCTCGCGTTCGCGGCGCCCGCGGGTGACCAGAAGGTGTCCTTCACCAACTCCCAGGTGCCCGAGAAGGCCTGGCGGGCCTGGCGGGAGCGGCCCGGGGTGCGCGCCGCCGAGCCGCTCGGGATCCGTACCACCAACGCCGCCTCGGGCGAGCGGACCGCCGCGGTGTCCGTCTTCGGCGTGGAGCCGGCCGGGGGGCTGGCCCCGCGCGGCGCGGGCCTCACCCAGGGCCGGGTGGTGCTCACCGAGAAGGCCGCGAAGGAGCTGGGCGGTCTCACCGCGGGGGCCGGGCTCAAGATCGGCCCGCTGGAGCTGGTGGTGGCCGCGGTCTCCGGCACAGCCGCCTACAGCCACACCCCGGTGGTGTGGATGGACCTGAACGACTGGCAGCGCATCGGCAACCCGGGCACCTCCCTGGAGAACCTGGCCACCGTCCTCGCGGTCTCCGGTGACGGCATCGACCTGGCCGCGGCCGACGAGGCCGCGGGCACCAGGGCGCAGACGGTGGACGAGGCCCTGGGCGCCATCGGCTCCTACCAGGCCGAGAACGGCTCGCTCCAGCTGATGCGCGGCTTCCTCTTCGCCATCTCGGCCCTGGTGACAGGCGCCTTCTTCACGGTGTGGACCATCCAGCGCAGCGGGGACATCGCCGTCCTGAAGGCGCTGGGCGCCTCCACCCCGTACCTGCTCAAGGACGCCCTCGGCCAGGCCGTGGTGATGCTCGCGATCGGCACCGGGCTGGGCACGGCGCTGGCCGCCGGCTTCGGGGCGCTGATCAGCGGCGGGGACGTGCCCTTCGTGCTCGACACCGCCACCGTGCTCGTACCGGCCGCCGTGATGATCGCGCTCGGTGCGCTGGGCGCGGCCCTGTCCATCCGGCGGATCACCGCCGTCGACCCGCTGACCGCCCTCGGGAGCGCCCGATGACCCTGCTCGTGCACGACGTCACGCTCACCTACCCCGACGGAGACTCCCGGCTGACCGCCCTCGACGCGGTGGGGCTGGAGGTGCCCGCGGGCACCCTGACCGCGGTGATAGGACCCTCCGGTTCCGGCAAGTCCAGCCTGCTCGCCGTCGCCGCCACCCTGGTCACCCCGGACTCCGGCCGGGTGGTCGTGGCCGGCCGGGACACGGCGGGGCTGAGCGCCGCCGAGAAGTCCGCCCTGCGCCGGGAGACGATCGGCATCGTCTTCCAGCAGCCCAACCTGCTGGCCTCGCTGACCGCCGCCGAACAGCTCCAGGTCATGGCCCACCTCTCGGGCCGCCCCTCGCGGCTGCTGCGCCGGCGCGCGCTGGAGCTGCTGGACGCGGTGGGGCTGGCGGACAAGGCCGACAAGCGGCCCCACCAGCTGTCCGGCGGCCAGCGCCAGCGGATCAACATAGCCCGCGCCCTGATGAACGAACCCGCCGTGCTGCTGGTGGACGAGCCGACCAGCGCCCTCGACCACGAGCGCGGCGCGGCCGTGCTCGACCTGCTGGTCACGCTGACCCGCGAGCGCTCCACGGCCACGGTCCTGGTCACCCACGACCACGCCCACCTGGAGCGGATGGACCGTACGGCGACGATGGCCGACGGCCGCCTCACCGTGTCGGTCCCCGCCTGAGCGACGCCCAAGCGCCCTCGGGGCGTGCCGAAGGCGCCAGGTAGGCGAGGCGGCCGCCCACGCCGGGGAAGTCCGGCAGCGGGAGCGGCCGCCAGCCCCGCGCCCAGGGAGGCGGTGGCGCCCCGGCCGGCACCAGCACGGCCGTGGGCCGGGTGCGGGCCAGGACGGCGAGCCCGTCCGCGGTGATGCTGCCGTCGTGGCCGCCGTAGACCTGGCGAGAGGCGCATCCGGCGCGGAAGGCCACCCGGACGGCCTCCTCGCCGCTGACCACGCAGGGCGGCCGTACCCCCTGGCGGTGCAGTTCGGCGACCACGGCGGTGAACGCCGTCCGGTTGGCCCTGCCGCGTGCTCCCAGCGTGGCGGTGACCGCGAGCTGGAGCGCGAGATGCGCGGCCAGCGCCAGGCAGAGCACTCCCAGGGCGAGTGGGCGGGTACGGGCCCGGGTGAACACTCGGGTGAGGCACAGGGCGACGGGGAGGGCCAGCAGGGCGTACGCGGGCAGCAGGAAGCGGGGTGCCGCGTATCCGACCAGCAGCAGGTAGGGCGCCGCCAGGGACAGCGCGGCCGCCGTGGGTACGAGGACCAGGCGCAGCCGCCCGGCCCGGTACGCGGTGACGAGCCCGCCGGCGGTCAGCAGCGGCAGCGCGAACCACCAGAGCGCGGTGACGGGCTGGGACCAGGGCACGTCGCACGGGCGGCAGAGCGTACGGCCGGCGAGGGCGCGCAGGTGGTGGCCGAACGCCGGGTGCCAGCCGAGGCCGCCCTGGATCTCGCCGGCGCGGTGCAGCCGGGTGAGGAGGCCGCCGTAGCGGAGCTCGGCCTCGATGACCCACTCGGCGCCTCCGAGCAGCGCCCCTGCCCCGAGCGCCGCGATCAGCGCGGGCCGCCGCCCGCCGCGCACGGCCGGCACGACGCACGCTAGCGGCAGGACGAGCCAGACCGCGTCGGAGGGGCGCATGAGCGCGGCGAGGGCGATCCCGGCGACGACCCCGGCGAGCGCGAGGCGGTCGCCCGGATCGCGGGCGGCCCGGAGGAAGCAGCCGACGGCGAGGAGCGCCCCGAAGGCCACCCAGAGATTGGGCATGGCCTGCGGACCGTAGAACAGAGTCGGCCACAGGCCGGCGAGGAGGGCACCGGCCAGGGCGAGCACGGGCGCGGGGAACAGCCGCCGCCACACCCAGAGGGAGAGCAGGAGCGCCGCCGCCGATAGCAGCGCCAGGTAGATCCGCAGGGCCGTGACGGACGGGGTGACGAGCGTGACGGGGGCGACGAGGAGGGTGATTCCGCGGGCGCGCGGGGCGCTGAAGAACGCGGCGGGAGCGTCGCGCGCGACCTGGCTGACGTATACGGTCTCGTCCCAGCCGAGTCCGGTGCCCGGCACGACGAGGAGCAGCTGGGCGACGGCGTACGCGGCGGCGACGGGGGTCAGCAGGACGAGAGCCCGCCGCCGCCCCGCGCCGGCGGCGGACCCGGGCGGGGCATCGGTCGGGCTCGGCGCCGTGAGGGGGGGCGGGGCCATGGGCGGACCTCGGGGCGGGGAGGCGGGTCAGTTGCCCACCACGCTGCCCTGCCGGCGCGCGCCCCGCCATCGACGGGCGGCAGTCGGCCCAGTGCCGGGCCGGCACGGCCGTGCCCGCCCGTGTCCGTGCTGCTCAGGCGGGGGTCTGGTTGGACAGGGCCACCGAGAGCTCGGCGGCGACACCCTGCAGGATCGGCACGAAGGACTCGGCCACGGCCTCGGTGACGCGGCCGGCCGGGCCCGAGATGGAGATCGCGGCGGCGGTCGGCGAGTTCGGCACGGACACGGCGAGGCAGCGGACTCCTATCTCCTGCTCGTTGTCGTCGACCGCGTAGCCCGACTTGCGGACCTTCTCCAGCGCGTCGAGGAAGCCCTCGGGCGTGGTGATGGTCTTCTCGGTCGCCGCGGGCATGCCGGTCCGCGCCAGCAGGGCCCGTACCTCGTCGGCGGGGGTGTAGGCGAGGAGCGCCTTGCCCACGCCGGTGGAGTGCGGGAGCACCCGGCGGCCGACCTCGGTGAACATGCGCATGGAGTGCTTGGAGGGCACCTGGGCGACGTAGACGATCTCGTCCCCGTCGAGCAGGGCCATGTTCGCCGTCTCCCCGGTCTCCTCGACCAGGCGGGCGAGGTAGGGGCGGGCCCAGGTGCCCAGCAGCCGCGACGCGGACTCGCCGAGGCGGATCAGCCGGGGTCCGAGGGAGTACCGTCGGTTGGGCTGCTGGCGGACGTAGCCGCATGCGACGAGGGTGCGCATGAGACGGTGGATCGTGGGCAGCGGCAGTCCACTGGCCGCGGAGAGCTCGCTGAGGCCGACCTCACCCCCGGCGTCGGCCATGCGTTCGAGCAGATCGAAGGCGCGCTCAAGGGACTGGACGCCACCGCCCGCGGCGGTGGGCTTGGCGGAAGCGTCGGTGGTGCTGGCGCTGGACGTCGGCACGGCGCGGTCCTTTCGGTGCTGGCAGGCAAGGAAGCAGCCTACCGGTCGGTCGGCGTCGGCCCTAGAGCAGGGGCGATGCCGTCCCCGCCGGTCAGAGGTGGTTTGTCCGGGTGGCGGACGTCCTCGGGAAGTTACCTTCCCGCCCCCCGGTGGTGGTAGCTACATTCTGTATAGCGAAATCTTAATTCCATCCTGTGGAAACATCCAATTGCGATGAGGGCGTGTCGGCGGTCCGTCCGGGCACTCTTGACTGCTTCTCGATCGCCGTGAAGACTCCGTCAACAGAACGTTGAATTTCGCTCTGTGGAAGTAGATGGGGAGGTTCCGGTGTCCGACGTGGCTGTGGAACTGGTACTGCGCTCGACGCGCGTCATCACCCCCGAGGGGACGCGCGCCGCCTCGGTGGCCGTCGCCGGCGGGAAGATCACGGCCGTGCTGGCGCACGAGGCCGAGGTACCGGCCGGAGCCCGGCTGGAGGACTTCGGCGACGACGTCCTGCTTCCCGGTCTGGTCGACACCCACGTCCACGTCAACGACCCGGGCCGCACCGAGTGGGAAGGCTTCTGGACCGCGACCCGCGCCGCGGCGGCCGGTGGCATCACCACGATCCTCGACATGCCCCTGAACTCCCTGCCGCCGACCACCACCGCCGGCAACCTGCGCGTCAAGCAGGAGGTCGCCCGGGCCAAGGCGCACGTGGACGTCGGCTTCTGGGGCGGCGCCCTGCCGGACAACGTCAAGGACCTGCGCCCGCTGCACGACGCCGGCGTCTACGGCTTCAAGTGCTTCCTGTCGCCCTCGGGCGTCGAGGAGTTCCCCGAGCTCGACCAGGAGCAGCTCGCCGCCTCCCTCGCCGAGATCACCGGCTTCGGCGGCCTGATGATCGTGCACGCCGAGGACCCGCACCACCTGGACTCCGCGCCGCAGAACCCGGGCCCCAAATACGCCGACTTCCTGGCCTCCCGCCCGCGCGACGCCGAGAACACCGCGATCGCGAACCTGATCGCCCAGGCGAAGCGGCTGGGAGCCCGCGTGCACGTCCTGCACCTGTCCTCCTCCGACGCGCTGCCGCTGATCGCCGCCGCCAAGGCCGAGGGCGTCCGGATCACCGTCGAGTCCTGCCCGCACTTCCTCACCCTCACCGCCGAGGAAGTCCCGGACGGCGCGACCGAGTTCAAGTGCTGCCCGCCGATCCGCGAGGCCGTGAACCAGGACCTCCTGTGGGACGCGCTAGCCGACGGCACCATCGACTGCATCGTCTCGGACCACTCGCCCTCCACGGCGGACCTCAAGACCGGCGACTTCGCGACCGCCTGGGGCGGCATCTCCTCCCTCCAGCTGGGCCTGCCGGCCATCTGGACCGAGGCGCGCCGCCGCGGCCGCAGCCTGGAGGACGTCGTGCGGTGGATGTCCACCGCCCCGGCCGCCCTCGCGGGGCTGGCGCAGAAGGGCGCGATCGAGGTGGGCCGCGACGCCGACTTCGCCGTCGTCGCCCCTGAAGAAACGTTCACTGTGGACCCGGCCGAACTGCACCACCGCAACCGGATCACGGCGTACGCGGGCAAGACCCTGCACGGCGTCGTGAAGTCCACCTGGCTGCGCGGTACGCAGATCGCCGACCACGGCACCCCGACCGAGCCCACGGGCCTCCTCCTCGAAAGGCAGAACTGACAGTGGCACAGCGTTCAACTGGACTGGCTTCCTTCACTGGTAACGCGAACCCGTACGGAGGCGGCGACCCGTACGCGGACTACCGCACCGCGGACTTCCCGTTCACCCAGTACGCGAACCTCGCAGCCCGTGAGCTGGGTGCCGGTGTCATCGCCGCCAACGACGAGTTCTTCGCCCAGCGCGAGAACCTGCTCATCGCCGAGGCCGCGCACTTCGACCCCGAGCACTTCGGCCACAAGGGCAAGATCATGGACGGCTGGGAGACCCGCCGCCGCCGCGGCGTCTCCGCCACCCAGCCCTGGCCGACCCCCGAGGACCACGACTGGGCGCTCGTCCGCCTGGGCGCCCCCGGTGTCATCCGCGGCATCGTCGTCGACACCGCCCACTTCCGCGGCAACATGCCGCAGGCCGTCTCCATCGAGGGCACCAACTGGGACGGCGCGCTCGCGCCGACCCCGGAGGAGCTCCTCGCCGACGACGTGAAGTGGACCGTGCTCGTCCCGCGCACCCCGGTCGGCGGCCACGCCGCCAACGGCTTCGAGGTGACCGCGGAGCAGCGCTTCACGCACCTGCGCGTCAACCAGCACCCGGACGGCGGCATCGCCCGCCTGCGCGTGTACGGCGAGGTCCTCCCCGACCCGGCGTGGCTGGCCACGCTCGGCACCTTCGACGTCGTCGCCCTCGAGAACGGCGGCTCGGTCCAGGACGCGTCCAACCGCTTCTACTCCCCGCCGACCAACACCATCAACCCGGGCCGCTCCCGCAAGATGGACGACGGCTGGGAGACCGCCCGCCGCCGTGACGACGGCAACGACTGGATCCGCTACCAGCTCGTCGCCGAGTCCGAGATCCGCGCCGTGGAGATCGACACGGCGTACCTGAAGGGCAACTCCGCGGGCTGGGCCTCCCTCTCCGTCAAGACCGGTGAGGAGGGCGAGTGGGTGGAGTTCCTGCCGCGCACCCGCCTGCAGCCCGACACCAACCACCGCTTCGTGCTGGACGCCCCGGCGGTCGGCACGCACGTCCGGATCGACATCTTCCCGGACGGCGGCTTCTCCCGCCTGCGCCTGCACGGCTCCCTGACGGAGTCCGGCGGCGCCGCCCTTGCCGCCCGTGCCCAGGAGCTCGGCGCGTAGTCCCGTCCCGCCGCACCGCCGTGCGCGGCCCGGGGGCCGACACCCCCGGGCCGCGCACGCCCCGTAGGGGCGCACCACTGCCCGGTGCGCCCCTACGCGCGTTCACCGCCCGTGCCCGGGTTCCGGGCCCGGGGTGAGGGTCATGCAGCGTGGCCGCCGTCCACGGCGTACTCGGCGCCCGTCACGTACGAGGCGTCCGGCCCCGCGAGGAAGGACACCAGGCCGGCCACCTCGTGCGGGGCGCCGAACCGGCCGAGTGCCGTCAGCGCGGCCTGCGGCCCGGCGTACGGCCCGTCGGCCGGATTCATGTCCGTGTCCACCGGCCCCGGATGCACGAGGTTCGCGGTGATGCCGCGCCCGCCGAGCTCCCGCGCCAGCGCCTTCGTCAGCCCGGTCAGCGCCGACTTGCTCATCGCGTACAGCGTGCCGCCCGGGCCGGGGACCCGCTGGGCCATGCAGCTGCCGATGGTGATGATCCGGCCGCCCGGACCCATCTGCCCGGCCGCCGCCCGCGCCGTCAGGAACACGCCCCGTACGTTGACCGCGAGCACCCGGTCCACATCGGCCGGGGCCAGCTCCTCCAGGGGCCCGAGCACGCCCACCCCCGCGTTGCCGACCAGGACGTCGAGCCGCCCGAAGGCCCGTACGGCCTCCTCCACCGCCGCCGCGCCCCCGTCCGCCGCGCCCGCGTCGGCCCGTACGGCCAGCCCGCGCCGGCCGAGCGCCTCGACCTTGCCGACCACCTCCGTGGCCGCCGCCGCGTCGGCGACGTACGTGACCACGACGTCGAACCCGTCCTCCGCGAGCCGCAGCGCGGTCGCCGCCCCGATCCCGCGGCCGCCCCCGGTCACCAGTGCCACCGAGCCGTTCATGCCGTTCATGCGGTTCATGCGGTTCATGCCGTCCTCCTCCGTCGCCGTCCGCACCCAATTGGTTGCGACTTCAATGAAATGGCGGTCGGCGGCCGTCCGCTGGCGGGAATCGGACGTGGCGTTCCGCGCGCGCCGCACCGATGAGTTCCGGCCGTCCCGGGAGTCTGAGTCCGCGTAAGGACGATCGAGCCGGGAGAGCAGAGCCATGGGAAAGCTGACCCTCACCACCTTCCTGTCCGTCGACGGCGTGATGCAGGCGCCCGGCGGCCCGGAGGAGGACACCAGCGGCGGGTTCGAGTACGGCGGCTGGGTGGTGCCCTACGCCGACGAGGGGATGGGGGAGTTCGTCACCGAGGTCTTCGACCGGGCCGGGGCCTTCCTGCTCGGGCGCAGGACGTACGAGATCTTCGCCTCGTACTGGCCGCGGCACGACGACCCCGCCGACCCGGTCGCGGCCAACCTGAACAGACTGCCGAAGTACGTGGCCTCGACGACCCTCGAGGAGCCGTCCTGGGGGCCGGTCACCGTGATCGACGGGGAGCAGCTGCAGAGCGAGGTCGTCCGCGCCAAGGACGCGCTGGAGGGCGAACTCCAGGTGCACGGCAGCGGGCAGCTCGCGCAGTGGCTCCTGGCGCGGGACCTCGTGGACGAGCTGAACCTGCTGGTCTTCCCGGTGTTCCTGGGCGCGGGGCGGCGGCTGTTCCCCACCGGCGGGCTGCCGACGGCCTTCGACCTGACGGGCTCCCGTACGACGTCCACCGGCATCGCCGTCCACACGTACCGGACCAGGGGCCGCGCGGCCTTCGGCACCTTCGGCGCATAGACGCCCCCTGGGGCCTGTCGTCTAACTCCCGTCTGCCCCGCGACGCCTGGCACCCGCTCTCGCCGCACCGGGCGAAAGCAAAGTACGTCCAGATCAATACACCTAGCGCGGGTCCAGGGCCAGTTGGACCACCCGGCCCTCGCGCAGGACGAGCAGGTCCGGGGACTCGTGCTCGTAGTGGCGGATCCGGCCGACCGGGCCGGGCGGGCGGATGTGGGGTGCCAGGAGCAGCAGGAGGTCCTCGAGGTCCGGGAGCTGCTCGGCGTGGATCTCCTGGCGGCTGGTCAGGGCCCAGCCGCCGCGCTCGTCCGGCCCGAAGTCGCCGACGAGCATGCCCCCGACGCGCCACGCCGGGCCCCGGGTGCCGAGGAGTCCGTCCGGCTCCAGCTGCCGCCGGAGCTCCGCGAGCGGCGCCTCCGGGGTGGTCTCGACGAGGTTGAAGGCCAGGTCCAGGGCGTAGAGATCAGCCATGTCCCCGATGCTACGGGGCAGGTCTGACAGGCCCGCAAATGGCTCGACCGGCATGATCGGCTCCGGTACGGTGGGCCCGCACGCGTGAGAGCCGCCGAAGTCTCCACTCCTTCCGGACCGTTGGAGACCACCGGTGACCGCGACCTCGCCCGCCCCCGAAGCCACACCCGCCGCTGTCGGCGACGCCCCCCGCCCCACGTCCGGCAGAGCTCCCGGCAGACCTCCCGGCGGCGCCGCCTGGCTCGCCGACCTGCCGGTCCTGGCCGTCGCCGTCGTCTGGGGCGGCAGCTACCTCGCGGCCAAGGGCATCACCACCACGCAGACCGTGATCGGCGTGCTCGTCCTGCGCTTCGGCCTCGTCCTGCCCGTGCTGGTCGTCGCCGGGTGGCGGCGGCTGCGCGCGCTGACCCCCGCCCAGCTGCGCGGCGCCGGGCTGCTGGGCCTCGTACTCGGCGGGATCTTCCTGCTGGAGACCTACGGGGTCGTGCACACCTCCGCCACCAACGCCGGGCTGATCATCAGCCTGACCATGATCTTCACGCCGCTCGCCGAGGCGGCCGTGCGCAGGCGGATGCCCTCGGGCGCGTTCCTCGCCGCCGCCGCGGTCTCCGTCGCGGGCGTGGTCCTGCTCACCCAGGGCGGCGGGTTCACCGCACCCAGCCTCGGCGACCTGCTGATGCTCGCCGCCGCCCTCGCCCGGACCCTGAACGTGCTGCTGACGGCCCGCATCAAGGCCGTCCAGGAGGCCGACGCGCTCTCCCTGACCACCGTCCAGCTCGGCGGCGCGGTCCTCGTCTTCGCGGTCCTGGCCGGGCTGCCCGGCACCGGGGACAGCCCCTGGGCCGTGGCCGCCGCCTTCGGCCCCGCCGAGTGGGCCGGGCTGGTCTTCCTCTCCGTCCTGTGCACGCTCTTCGCCTTCTTCGTGCAGATGTGGGCCGTCCGCCGCACCTCGCCCTCCCGCGTCAGCCTGCTGCTCGGCACCGAACCGCTGTGGGCGGCCGCCGCCGGCATCGCCATCGGCGGCGAGCACCTCGGCCCCCTCGGTCTCGCGGGCGCCGCCCTCGTGCTCGCCGGGACGGCATGGGGCCGTCGCGCCGTCGGCTGATTGTCCGGATCCGCTCCCCGTCCGGGGTGAACAGCGGCCCTAAGGTGGCCCGATGGCCACCCGCTCACAGATCCGGCAGCTCCGCCAGCCGGACCCGGCGCCCTTCACGGCGCGAGAGCACGCACGCCTCCGCGACCCGGAACGCGGCGAGCGCCTCCCGGCCGTCGCACGGGTTGGCGCCCTCGCCGCGCACCAGGCGCACGAAGGCCGTCAGCTCCGCCTCGTACGCGGGGGCGAACCGCTCCAGGAACCCCGGCCACGGCTTGCTCGCCGGCGGCGGGCCCTGCGGCTCGGTCGAGGCGATCGGCGTACGGTCGTCCAGCCCGACGGAGACCTGGTCCAGCTCCCCGGCCAGCTCCATCCGCACGTCGTACCCGGCGCCGTTGCACCGCGTGCCGGTCGCCGTGACCAGGGTCCCGTCGTCCAGGGTGAGCACGGCCGCCGCGGTGTCGATGTCACCGGCCTCCCGGAACCGGGCCGGTCCCGCGTCCGACCCGGTCGCGTACACCTCGGTCACCTCGTGCCCGGTGACCCAGCGGACCATGTCGAAATCGTGCACCAGGCAGTCCCGGTACAGCCCGCCCGAGGCCTGCAGGTACGCGGCCGGCGGCGGAGCCGGATCGCCCGTCGTCGTCCGTACGGTGTGCAGCCGGCCCAGGGCGCCCGTGCGGACCAGCTCCCGGGCCGTGCGGTAGCCCGCGTCGAAGCGGCGCATGAAACCCACCTGGAGCACTCCGCCGGCCGCGTCCACCTCGCGCAGCACGGCCAGGGTCCGGGCCAGGTCGGGGGCGAGCGGCTTCTCGCAGAAGACCGGCAGCCCGCCGCGCACCGCCCGTACGGCCAGCTCCGCGTGTCCCTCGGTGGCGCAGGCCACGACCACCGCGTCCACGCCCCAGGTGAAGACCTGCTCCACGGAGGGCGCGGCGGTGGCCCCGAGCCGGTCGGCCAGCCGCGCCGCCCGCGCGGGATCGGCGTCGGCGAGCAGGAGCGAGCCCGCCTCCGGGTGGCGGGCGAGCGCCGCCGCGTGGAAGGACCCGATCCGGCCCGTCCCGATGAGCCCGATGCGCATGCACTCAACCTGACCCCGTACGGGGGACCTGTCAATCTGCCCGGGCCTGCCCCGATGAGCCTGCATGGTCCACTGTGGCGGATACTGAGCGGCTGGAACCGGAATGACCGAATTGGTGACGAGGGAAGGGCGCGGCGACGTGGCTAGGGTTCGGACAGGGGTACGCGTCGTGGGCGCCGTGCTCGCGGCGGTACTGGGAGCCTCGCTCGCGGGCTGCAGCAGTACGGGCGGCAAGCGCGCCGAGGAGCGGGCGAAGGCCGCCGAGGCGGGCCGGCCGGCCGTCTCCACCCCGCGCTGGACCTTCGCGATGGTCACGCACGCGGGCGACGGCGACACCTTCTGGGACATCGTCCAGAAGGGCGCCAAGGAGGCCGCGGCGAAGGACAACATCAACTTCGTCTACGCCCACGACGACCAGGCACAGCAGCAGGCACAGTTCGTGCAGAACGCCATCGACCAGAAGGTCGACGGGATCATCGTGAGCCTGGCCAAGCCGGAGGCGCTCAAGGACGTCATCGCAAAGGCCGTCAAGGCCGGCATCCCGGTGGTCACGGTCAACTCCGGATCCGCCCAGTCCGCCGAGTACGGGGCGCTCACCCACATCGGCCAGGACGAGGAGATCGCCGGCGAGGCGGTCGGCACCGAGCTGACCAAGCGCGGCCGCAAGAAGGCCGTCTGCGTCCTGCACGAGCAGGGCAACGTGGGCCACGAGCAGCGCTGCGCCGGGGCGAAGAAGACCTTCTCCGGCACCATGGAGAACCTGTACGTCGAAGGCACCAACATGCCCTCCGTCCAGGCGTCCATCCAGGCGAAGCTCCAGGCGGACCCGTCCGTCGACGCGATCCTCACCCTCGGCGCCCCCTTCGCCCCCACCGCGGTCAAGGCCAAGGAGGGGGCCGCCAGCAAGGCCGAGGTGGACACCTTCGACCTCAACGAGGCCGTCGCCCGCGACCTGAAGTCCGGCGCCCTCGGCTTCGCCGTCGACCAGCAGCCCTACCTCCAGGGCTACGAGGCGGTCGACCTGCTCTGGCTCTACCGCTACAACGCGGACACGCTCGGCGGCGGCCGCCCGGTGCTCACCGGACCGCAGATCGTCACCGGCGCCGAGGCCGCCAAGCTGGAGGAGTTCATCAAGCGGGGCAGCCGATGAGCGCGTCCGCCACCGTGGACGAGCGGCTCGCGCCCACCTCCCTGGTCCGCAGGCTGCTGGGCCGCCCGGAGCTCGGCGCCGTCGTCGGCGCCGCCGCCGTCTTCGTCTTCTTCTCCTTCGCCGCCGACAGCTTCCTGCGGGCGTCCAGCCTCAGCACGGTCCTGTACTCCGCCTCCACCATCGGGATCATGGCCGTCCCGGTGGCGCTGCTGATGATCGGCGGCGAGTTCGACCTCTCCGCCGGTGTCATGGTCACCACCTCGGCGCTGCTGAGCTCGATGTTCAGCTACCAGATGACCGCCAACGTCTGGGTCGGCGTCCTGGTGTCGCTGCTGGTCACCCTGGCCGTCGGCTTCTTCAACGGCTTCATGCTGACCCGTACCAAACTGCCCAGCTTCATCATCACGCTCGGCACCTTCCTGATGCTGACCGGCCTGAACCTCGGCTTCACCAAGCTGATCAGCGGTTCGGTCTCCACCAAGAGCATCGCCGACATGGAGGGCTTCTCCTCAGCGCGCGCCCTGTTCGCCTCGCAGTGGAACATCGGCTCGGTCACCCTGAAGGTCACCATCCTGTGGTGGCTGGCCCTGGTCGCCGTCGCCACCTGGATCCTGCTGCGCACCCGCGCCGGCAACTGGATCTTCGCGGTGGGCGGCGGGGCCGACGCGGCCCGCGCCACCGGCGTCCCCGTCGTGAAGACCCGGATCGGCCTCTACATGGGCGTCGCCCTGTGCGCCTGGATCTCCGGGCAGCACATCCTGTTCTCGTTCGACGTGGTCCAGTCGGGCGAGGGCGTCGGCAACGAGTTCCTCTACATCATCGCGGCCGTCATCGGCGGCTGCCTGATGACCGGCGGTTACGGTTCCGCCATCGGTTCGGCGGTCGGCGCCTTCATCTTCGGCATGACCAGCAACGGCATCGTCTACGCCCAGTGGAACCCGGACTGGTTCAAATTCTTCCTCGGCGCGATGCTGCTGCTCGCGACGCTGCTCAACGCATGGGTCCGCAAGCGGGCGGAGGCGAAGTGACCGTGACCGACACCCCCGCGCTCGTGAAGCTGACCGGCGTCAGCAAGTTCTACGGCAACATCCGCGCGCTCCAGGGGGTCTCCCTGGAGGTGCACGCCGGCGAGATCACCTGTGTCCTCGGCGACAACGGCGCCGGCAAATCCACCCTCATCAAGATCATCGCGGGTCTGCACCGGCACGACGCCGGCAGCTTCGAGATCGAGGGCGAGGAGACCGTGCTCGCCAACCCGCGCGCCGCCCTCGACCACGGCATCGCCACGGTCTACCAGGACCTGGCCGTCGTCCCGCTCATGCCCGTCTGGCGGAACTTCTTCCTCGGCTCCGAGCCCACCAAGGGGCGCGGGCCCTTCCGCCGCCTCGACGTGGAGCTCATGCGGGAGACCACCCGCGCCGAGCTGCTGCGCATGGGCATCGACCTGCGCGACGTGGACCAGCCGATCGGCACCCTGTCGGGCGGCGAGCGGCAGTGCGTGGCCATCGCCCGGGCCGTCCACTTCGGGGCCAAGGTCCTCGTCCTGGACGAGCCCACCGCCGCGCTCGGCGTGAAGCAGTCCGGCGTGGTCCTCAAGTACGTCGCCGCGGCCCGTGACGCGGGCCTCGGTGTGGTCCTGATCACCCACAACCCGCACCACGCCTACCTGGTCGGCGACCGCTTCGTGCTGCTCAAGCGCGGCACCATGGCGGGCAGCCACACCCGCGACTCGATCACCCTGGACGAGCTCACCCGGCAGATGGCGGGCGGCTCCGAGCTCGACGAACTGAGCCACGAACTGGAGCGAGTGGCAGAATCGGGACCGGACCAGCCGTCCGGAGCAGCAGACACCGCATCCGGCACCACCGCACCCTGAGGGACGACACGACTCGATGAGCACGTACCGGGACTTCACGCTCGCCCACCGGGGGTCGGCGCGAGGCACCGTCCTGCGGACCATCGGGACCCGTGAGCGCCGGTCGCACCTGACCGCCCCGCGGGTCCCGACCGTCGGCATCGACATCGGCGGCACCAAGGTGATGGCCGGGGTGGTCGACGCCGACGGCGTCATCCTGGAGAAGATCCGCACCGAGACCCCGGACAAGTCCAAGAGCCCCAAGGTCGTCGAGGACACCATCGTCGAACTGGTGCTGGACCTCTCCGACCGGCACGACGTGCACGCGGTCGGCATCGGGGCGGCCGGCTGGGTCGACGCCGACCGCTCCCGCGTGCTGTTCGCACCCCACCTGGCCTGGCGCGACGAGCCGCTGCGCGACGCGCTCCAGTCCCGGCTCGTGGTCCCGGTCATGGTCGACAACGATGCCAACACCGCCGCCTGGGCCGAATGGCGCTTCGGAGCCGGCCGCGGCGAGGACCACCTCGTCATGATCACCCTCGGCACCGGCATCGGCGGGGCCATCCTCGAGGGCGGCCAGGTCAAGCGCGGCCGGTACGGGGTCGCCGGCGAGTTCGGCCATATGCAGGTCGTCCCCGGCGGGCACCGCTGCCCCTGCGGCAACCGCGGCTGCTGGGAGCAGTACAGCTCCGGCAACGCCCTGGTCCGCGAGGCCCGCGAGCTGGCCGCCGCCGACTCGCCGGTCGCCCACAACATCATCGCCAGGGTCGGCGGGAACGTAGCCGAGATCACCGGTCCGCTCATCACCGAGCTGGCCCGCGAGGGCGACGCGATGTGCGTCGAGCTCCTCCAGGACATCGGCCAGTGGCTCGGCGTCGGCATCGCCAACCTGGCCGCCGCCCTCGACCCCTCCTGCTTCGTGATCGGCGGCGGCGTCAGCGCGGCCGACGACCTGCTGATCGGCCCCGCGCGGGACGCCTTCCGCCGCCACCTCACCGGCCGCGGCTACCGCCCCGAGGCGCGGATCGCCAAGGCCCAGCTCGGCCCCGAGGCCGGTATGGTCGGTGCGGCCGACCTGGCCCGGCTCGTCGCCCGCCGCTTCCGGCGCGCCACCCGCCGCCGCGTCGAGCGCTACGAACGGTACGAGCGCTACGCGCAGCAGCTGGGCCGGCGCGACACCGGCGGCCCCGCGGACGCCAAGGCCCCCAAGGCCCCCGAGGACACCAAGGCCCCCAAGGACACCGAGCAGCCGTGACCCCGCCCTCCCTGCCCCGCCAGGCCCCGTCCCCCGAGGAGGGCGGCCCGCCGCCCACCGCCGAGGACCGCAGGCACGTCGTCAAGCGCCGCTGGATCACCGCGATCATCATCCTGCTGCTGGTCGGCGTACCCGCGGGCTACCTGGCGATCTCCACCCAGCAGAGCCGCGAGAGCGGCCGCGACAAGGCGGCGAAGGTCGGCGCGTCCACGGTGCGCCCGGGCTGGCCCTCCCGGGTGCAGCGCAGCATCTACGAGGTGCCCATCCCGCCCAAGGCCTGGCGGGTCGGATTCCTGGAGACCAACAACTGGCGCACGAGCCGGCTGTTCACACAGTTCGCCGTGACCCCGCCCGAGCTGGACGCGTTCCTGGCCTCCGTCGGCACCAGCCGCGAGGAGCTGAAGCCCGGGGTGTCCATCTCGGCCCACGACACCTCGGTCGCGGGCTGGGACTGGACGGAGAGCACCGACTGGGTCGGCACCACCCTCGAACAGGGCGACCCGCGGCCCACCCGCGACATCACGGTCGACCTCGGCGACCCCAAGGTCTCCAAGGTCTACGTGGTCTCCACGACCACCCCCTGACCGGGCCCGGTCCCCGGTTAGCCTGGGATCATGAAGCTCATCAAGCGGCTGCACTCCTGCGTCCAGCTGGAGAAGGACGGGCGCACGCTCGTCATCGACCCGGGCGCCTTCAGCGAACCGGACGCGGGCCTCGGGGCCGAAGCCCTGCTGGTCACGCACGAGCACCCCGACCACTTCGACGAGGGCCGGCTGCGCGCCGCCCTCGACGCCAATCCGGCCGCCGCGCTGTGGACCCTGCGCAGCGTCGCCGGCCGGCTCGCCCCCGCCTACCCGGGCCGGGTGCACACCGTGGGCCACGGGGACACCTTCAGCGCCGCCGGATTCGACGTCCAGGTGCACGGCGAGCTGCACGCCGTGATCCACCCGGACATCCCGCGGATCACCAACGTGGGTTTCCTCGTCGACGGTTCGCTGTTCCACCCCGGGGACGCGCTGACCGTGCCCGAGGCGCCCGTGGACACGCTGATGGTGCCGGTGCACGCCCCCTGGAACAAGGTCGCCGAGGTGATCGACTACCTCCGCGAGGTCAAGCCGCGGCGGGCCATCGACATTCACGACGCCTACCTCTCCGACATCGCCCGGCCCGTCTACGACATGGCCCTGGGCTCCCTGGGCGGCACCGATCACGGCCGGCTCTCCGCCGGGGACGCCGCCGACCTGTGACTGTCGGTGCCGGGCGGTAGGTTGGGACGCATGCGTATCGCCACGTTCAACGTCAACTCCATCACCGCCCGGCTGCCGCGGCTGCTGGCCTGGCTGGAGAAGTCCGGCACGGACGTCCTGTGCGTCCAGGAGACCAAGTGCTCGGCGGAGCAGTTCCCGCACGAAGCGCTGCGCGAGCTCGGCTACGCGTCGGCCGTCAACGCCACCGGCCGGTGGAACGGCGTCGCCCTGCTCTCCAAGGTCGGCCTGGACGACGTGGTCGTCGGCCTGCCCGGCGGCCCCGACTACGAGGGGGTCCAGGAGCCCCGCGCGATCTCGGCCACCTGTGGCGGGGTCCGCCTCTGGTCGGTGTACGTGCCCAACGGCCGCGAGGTCGAGCACGACCACTACGGTTACAAGCTGAGCTGGTTCCGCTCCCTCACCGCCGCCGTCGCCGGGGACGCGGCCGGCCCCCGCCCCTTCGCGGTGCTCGGCGACTTCAACGTGGCCCCGACCGACGAGGACGTGTACGACCCGGCGGTCTTCGAGGGCCTCACCCACGTCACCCCGGCCGCGCGGGCCGCCCTGGACGCGCTGCGCGAGGCCGGGCTCTCCGACGTGCTCCCGCGCCCCCTCAAGTACGACCGGCCCTACACGTACTGGGACTACCGCCAGCTGGCCTTCCCCAAGAACCGCGGCATGCGCATCGACCTGGTGTACGGGAACGAGTCCTTCGGCAAGGCCGTCACCGACGCCTACGTCGACCGCGAGGAGCGCAAGGGCAAGGGGGCGTCCGACCACGCGCCGGTCGTCGTCGACCTGAACCTCGACCGGTAGGGCCGGTAGGGCCGGTAGGGCCGGTAGGGCCGGTAGGGCCGGTGGGGCCGGTGGGGCCGGTAGGGCCGGTGGGGCCGGTGGGGAGCGGCGGACCGCGGGACCCGATCCGGGCCCGCGGATCCAGGCGCGCCCTGTGGCCAGCGGTGGATCCTGGTGCGACGCTGGGCGGTATGAACATCCCTTTCCTGGACAACTGGCTGAACCGGCACGAAACGGAACGGACGGCAGGCCTGGCCACCGCCCTGGCCGATGATCCCGAGGGCATCGCGGAGTTGTTCTCGGAGTGCGAGATGCTGCGCGTCCAGGCCAGGGCGGCCGGGCTCGAACTCGACGAGAGCCAGGCCTCGTTGGAGCAGCTCGACCAGCTGATGCCCCGCTGGCGGCGGGACCCCGAGGTCGTGCCGTGGCTCGGCAACGACGCGGGCTTCTACCTCGGGACCGTGATCATCCGCACCATCCCGGGCGCGGGCTGGCAGGTCTGGCCCAACGGCCAGCCGGTGATCCGGCTGGCCTCGGGCCGGGAGCTCAACGTGATCGAGTCCGGGGTGTCCTGGGCGATGACCGGTTCCCCCGAGCTCAGCCAGGCCTACGCGGAGGCCTCCGAAGGCTGACCCCGAGGTGGAGGTTTATGCGACGTTTATGCCCCTTTAGGCGTGTCGAGGCGAAGTGCCCTTCCCGGGCTGGATAGTTTGCCCAGACCTCGACACCGACAAGTGGGCAGGGCAGCGCATGGCCGTCGATCCGTTGATCGAGCTGCGGGACGTCAACAAGCACTACGGGACGCTCCACGTCCTGCAGGACATCAACCTCACCGTCGGCCGCGGGGAGGTGGTGGTGATCATCGGCCCCTCCGGCTCAGGGAAATCGACCCTGTGCCGGGCGATCAACCGGCTGGAGACCATCGAATCGGGCACGATCCTGATCGGCGGGCAGCCCCTGCCCGCCGAGGGCAAGGAGCTGGCCCGGCTGCGGGCCGAGGTCGGAATGGTCTTCCAGTCCTTCAACCTCTTCGCGCACAAGACCGTCCTCGCGAACGTCTCGCTCGCCCAGATGAAGGTCCGCGGCCGCAAGCGGGATGAGGCGGACAAGCGCTCCCGGGAGCTGCTGGAGCGCGTCGGGCTCGCCGACCAGGCCGCCAAGTTCCCCGCCCAGCTCTCCGGCGGGCAGCAGCAGCGCGTGGCCATCGCCCGCGCCCTGGCCATGAACCCCAAGGCCCTGCTCTTCGACGAGCCCACCTCCGCGCTCGACCCGGAGATGATCAACGAGGTGCTGGAGGTCATGCAGCAGCTCGCCGCGGAGGGCATGACCATGGTCGTGGTCACCCACGAGATGGGCTTCGCCCGCTCCGCCGCCAACAGCGTCGTGTTCATGGCCGACGGCAGGATCATCGAGAACCGGACCCCGGAGGAGTTCTTCACCGCCCCCGAGAGCGCCCGGGCGAAGGACTTCCTCTCCAAGATCCTGAAGCACTGAGGGGGCCGGCCGATGATCGCGCTCCGCGCCCTCGCCGTCCTCCTCGTCGCCGTGGCCGCCGCCGGCTGCGGCAAGTCCGGCAGCCCGCCGGTCAAGGGGCCGCAGCCCGAGGACCTGCCCGTCTACCAGGTCGACACCGGATTCCAGCTGCCCGACTCGCGCACCTGGGAGAAGGCCAAGCGCCGCGGCCACCTGGTGGTCGGCGTCAAGGAGGACCAGCCGTACCTGGGGGAGAAGGACCCGGCCAGCGGCCGCTACTCCGGCTTCGACGTCGAGATCGCCAAGATGATGTCGGCCTCGCTCGGCTTCGACCCCAAGACCATCGAGTTCAGGACGATCGCCTCCGCCAACCGCGAGACGGCCCTCCAGAACGGCCAGATCGACTACTACGTCGGCACCTACACGATCAACGACAACCGCAAGAAGCAGGTCGGCTTCGCCGGCCCCTACTTCATGGCCGGGCAGTCCCTGCTGGTCCGCAGGGACGAGAAGGACATCAACGGCCCCCAGGACCTCGCGGGCAAGAAGGTCTGCTCGGCCGCCGGCTCCACCCCGTACCAGCGGCTCCTGAAGGAGTTCCCGAAGGCGGTCCTCGTCGCCTACGACACCTACTCGGTCTGCGTGGACAACCTGCTCACCTACCAGGTCGACGCCGTCTCCACCGACGACTCCATCCTCCTCGGCTACGCGGCCAAGGTCCCCGAAGAGCTCAAGGTGGTCGGCGAGCCGTTCTCCAAGGAGCCCTACGGCATCGGCGTCCCCCGCAGCGACAACGCCCTGCGCTTCGCCCTCGACGACGCCCTGGAGGCCCAGGAGAAGAACGGCAACTGGAAGAAGGCCTACGAGGCCACGCTCGGCCTGTCCGGCGTGCCGGCCCCGACGCCGCCCCCCATCGACCGCTACCCGGCGAGCTGAAGGAGAGGGCACCGCCATGGACGTACTCACCGAGAACTTCTCGCTCTACGGAAAGGGTTTCCTCGGAACCGTCGAGCTGACCGTCTACGCCTCCCTGCTCGCCCTCGTCCTGGGCTTCGTGATGGCTTCGTTCCGGGTCGCCCCCGTCGGCTCCTTCCGGGTCTTCGGGACGGTCTGGGTCACGGTGCTGCGCAACACCCCGCTCACCCTGCTCTTCTTCGCCGTGCTGCTGGGCCTGCCCCGCTTCGGAATCGTGCTGCCCTTCCAGCTGTTCGCCGTCCTGGCCCTGGGCTGCTACACCTCCGCCTTCATCTGCGAGGTGCTGCGCTCGGGCATCAACACCGTGCCCAAGGGCCAGGGGGAGGCGTCCCGCAGCCTCGGCATGACCTTCGGCCAGACCCTGGGCTCCGTGGTGCTGCCCCAGGCCTTCCGCTCGGTGATCCCGCCCATCGGCTCCACGCTGATCGCGCTCGCCAAGAACTCCGCCATCGCCGGCGCGTTCAGCGTCACCGAGCTGCTGGGTACGTACAAGACCCTCAACGAACTGGGCTACAGCATCATCTGGACCTTCGTCTGGATCGCCGTCGGCTATCTGATCATCACCCTGTCCATCAGCGCGCTCTTCAACGTGCTCGAGAAGCGCTACGGAGTCGCCCGATGACCGCGCACGCGCTGCACGGGGACACCGAGTCCACCGCCCTCTACGACATCCCCGGACCGCTGGCCCAGCGCCGGCACTTCCTCTACGGGATCCTCTCGACGGTGCTGATCGTCGCCCTGGCAGGCTGGATCGTCTACCTGCTCTTCGACACCCACCAGTTCACCGCCGCCAAATGGTCCCCGTTCACCTACCAGGGCATCCAGGAGCTCCTGCTCAAGGGGCTGTGGAACACCCTCAAGGCCTTCGCGTACGCCTCGGTGCTCTCCCTGGCGCTCGGTGCGGTGCTCGCCACCGGCAGGCTGTCGGTGCACCGGCCGGTGCGCTGGCTGTCGACCCTGTGCGTGGAGTTCTTCCGGGCCATGCCGGTGCTGGTGATGATCTTCTTCATCTTCGTGGCACTCAAGGTCCAGCCGCTGCCGGCGCTGGTGGCGGGCCTGACCCTGTACAACGGCTCGGTGCTCGCCGAGGTCTTCCGGACGGGCGTCAACGCGGTGGAGAGGGGGCAGCGCGAAGCGGCGTACGCGCTGGGCATGCGCAAGACACAGGTGATGACCTACGTCCTCGCCCCGCAGGCGGTCCGGGCCATGCTGCCCACCATCATCAGCCAGCTGGTGGTGGCGCTGAAGGACACCTCGCTGGGATACCTGATCACCTACGAGGAGTTCCTGCACGCGGGCAAGCTGATCGCCGCGAACCTCGACTACGACCTGCCGTTCATCCCCGTCGTGATGATCATCTCGCCGATCTACATCGGGATGTGCATGCTGCTCTCGTGGTTCGCCACCTGGGTGGCCCGGCGGGAGCGGCGCAACGTCAAGACCAGGGCCGTGGACCTGGGCCCGCCCGAGCCGGGAGTGGTGCTGCCGGGCCGGTAACAGCCCCGGAGGGGGAGCCTCCCGCCCGGCAGCAGCCGTGGATCACTGCTCGCGCAGCGGCACCGAGACGTAACTGGGATCGGTGGCGGGCGAGGAGAAGGTCAGCTGTGCGCCGGTGGGGTTGTGCTCGATGTAGAGCGGGTCGACCGTGTCGATGACAAGGGCGAGCCGGTGGCCCTCGGGCACGTCGTAGGCGGTGGAGAACAGCTCCAGATCCACCCCGAAGGCCTGCCCGGGGGCCTTGCCGTGGAAGGTGTACGGGGCGTTGCTGACGAGTTTGCCGATGCCGAGCGGGCCGACGTCGTAGAGGTAGGCGACGAAGGTGCCGTCGCCCTTGGTGGGCGTGACGGTGGTGTGCAGTTTCACGGCGCCCCGGATGCGGCGCTCCTCGGCGTAGCGCCCGGACTGCCAGACGGCGGCGAACGAGCGGGGGAGCAGCGGGATCGAGGCCATCGGCGGGGTCCTGGCGATCTGGTCCAGGAGGTTGGACAGCAGCAGGACGCCGCCGTTGGCGCCGGAGTCGACGTTGGCGAAGAGGTGCTCGCTGTCGCCCAGGGCGAGCCTCTCGCTGCCGCCGGAGCCGACGGACTTCCAGTCGGCGTAGCCCTCGTACCCGTCGTTGCTGCGGGACTTCAGCTGGACCGGGGCCTCGCCGTCCACGCCGTTGAGCTCGCCCTTGAGATGGCGGTCGAACCAGCGGCGGGCATTGGTCCAGGTGTCGTTGGGCAGGCCGAGCAGCCCGGTCCCCTCGGCGGTGGCGTGGTCGCCGGGCCGCAGTTCCAGGCGCTTGGGCCCGGTCAGCCGCTCGAAGAACCTCGTGTACTGGTTCGGCGGGAAGAGGGTGTCGCCCCAGGCGTTGCCGAGGAAGACGGCCGTGCCGTTGGCGTTGATCCGGTCCACCTGATAGGCGACCGAGCGCTTCTTCCCCCACTCGATCATCTGCTCCTCCTTGTCCAGGCGGGAGCCGAGGAAGTCGCCGAGGATCTGCCGGAGTTCGGGCCCCGGGCGGCCGGTGAGGGAGCCGGCGGCGCCGAGCACGGCTGCGGCCTGCAGGTGCTGGGTGCGCCCCGAGTAGATCGAGTCGATGAGGTCGGCCCAGCCGCTCATCGAGACCACGGCCTTGACGCGGGGGTCGTTCGCGGAGGCCAGCAGGCTGATGCCCGCTCCGTACGAGACGCCGCCGAGGCCGATGCGGTCCGCGTCGGCGGCGGTGTTGGCCAGCGCCCAGTCGATGACGGCCGAGACGTCGGCGACGTCCGCGGGGCCGGCCACCTCGATCTGCCCGCCCGAGAGCCAGAAGCCGCGGGAGGTGTAACTGACCACGACGTAGCCGGAGTCGGCGAGTTTCTTCGCCTGTGCGATGTATTCGATCTGCGGTACTCCCCAGCTGGTCGGCAGCACGATCAGCGGGTACGTGCGGCCGGCCACGGCGGCCGAGGGGGCGAAGACGTTGCCCTTGAGGGTGATGCCGCCGGAGCCGGGGATGTCGTGGAAGCGCAGTTCCGAGGAGGCGGCGGCGCTCGCCGCGGTGGCGGCGGGAGCCGCCTGGGCCTGGTGGGGGGCCAGGCCCAGGGCGGCTGCCGCCAGCAGGGCTGCCACGGCTGCGGCGGTAGTGGTGCGTTGCATCGATCGCTCCTCGCGTGCGCCGGGGTTGTCAAAGTGACCCGACGGTAACGGGAGGGGATTACCGAAGGTAACCCGTCAGTAAGTTACGCGGTGGTAACGATCGCTGCGGACCGGCCGGGGGCTGCGCCGGCCGGCGGACCGGCCGGTCAGCCGTTCTGCGGGGTGCCGCTCAGCGCGCTCTTGCCCTTCCACTGGTCCCAGGACAGGTTCCACTCGCCGTAGCCGTTGCCGATGTCGGCGTTGCCCTTGGAGCCCTCGCCGACCACCTCGAACGGGTCGCCGACCTGGACCTTCTCGTAGAAGTCCTTGGCGTTGGCGTCACTCATCCCGACGCAGCCGGAGCTGGTGTTGGCCCGGCCGAAGTTGGAGTCGTTCCACGGCGCGGCGTGCGCGTACATGCCGGACCAGGTCAGCCGCATCGAGTAGTCGACCATCTTGTCGTAGGCGTCGCCCAGGCCCACCGTCTGGGAGTCCATCCGGATGGTGCCCTCCTTCGACATCAGCACCATCTTCCCGGACCAGGAGGCCTTCTTGCCGCCCGGAGTGCCGGCCGAGATCGGGATCGTCTCGACCACCTGGCCGTCCTCGGTCACCTTCATCTTCCTGGTGTCGAGGCTGACCTCCATCCGGCGGTCCTTGCCGATCTTGAACTCGGTGTTGTAGTCCTTGGCGAAGAGGCCGCCGCCCTTGCCGGAGTCCACGCCGTTCAGCTTCATCTCGACCTTCACGTCCGTGCCGGACTTCCAGTACTCCTTGGGCCGCCAGTCGACCCGGTCCTTGCCGGAGTAGTCCTTGAACCAGCCCCAGGAGCCCTCGGTGTTGTTCGAGGACGTCACCTTGAGCTGCTTCTCCACCTCGGCCTTGTTCGTCACCGGGTTGTCGAACACGATCGAGACGGGCATCGCCACGCCCATCGTGCTGCCCTTGGGGATGTTGATCGAGACCTTGTTCACCTTGTCCGCGGCGGAGGTCTTGAACTGGGCCGTGGCGCTCTGGCTCTCGATGTTCCGTGCCTCGACCTTGTACTCGGAATCGGGTGCGGCGTTGCGCTCCGAGGTCCAGGTCCTGCCGTCGTCGGATATCTTCCCCGGCAGCTCCGCCTGCTTGGCGTCGGTGACCGTCACCTGGGAGAGCTTGCCCTCGGCGATGGTCACCGTGACGGGCTGACCCGCCTTCACCTGATCGCCCGTGAGGTTCACCGAGACCGCCATGTCGGGCTTCGGCTTCATGTCGGCCTTGCCGGCCGCGCCGTCCCCGTTCCCGCTCCCGCCCGAGCAGGCGGTCAGCGCGGCGGCCAGGAGTGCGGTGCTCGCCATGGCGGTACGGCGTATGCGGCTCAACGAAGGGTCCCTTCGAGTAGCGGGAAAGAGTGATCGTTCGCAAACGTAGATGCGAACGGAACGACTCTAGGTTGCGAAAACCGCCGAAAAGATCGTGCTTTCGGTTGTGACATGGACCGCAGCGAAACGGTCATCGTCCGGTCACAATCGCCGCGCACTTCGGTCATGGACAACTGTGAGAGTGCTGTGCACCCCCGCCCGCCGGACGTAGAGGAAGGCCGTCAGCCGTGTGTGCACTGCTCGTGACCCCCGCCCAGCAGGACCAGGACCAGGAGCTCCGGGTGCGCGCCCTGTCCGTCCCCGAGTACCGGCGGTTCCTTTCCCGGCACGGCCGGGCCAGCTTTCTTCAGTACCCCTCGTGGGCCGAGGTAAAGGACCTTTGGCGCTCGGAAAGGGTCGGATGGCACTGTCCCGACGGTGAAATCGCCGGTGCCGGACTCGTTCTCTACCGCCAATTCCCCGGCACCCGGAAATACTTCGCCTACCTCCCCGAGGGGCCCGTCGCCGACTGGGCCGACCCGCACGTCGACCGCTGGCTGAACCCCCTCATGCGCCACCTCAAGGCGGCCGGGGCCTTCGCCGTCCGCATCGGCCCCACCCCCGCCTACCGGCGCTGGGACGCGGCCACCGTCAAGTCCGCCACCGGGACCGGCCGGCAGATCTCCGACGTCCTCGCCACCGAGGTGGACCCGGTCGGCACCGCCCTCGCCGACCGGCTGCGCACCCGCGGCTGGAAGCGCTGCGGCGGCGAGGACGACGGGGACGCCCAGCCCCGCCACGTCTTCAGGGTCCCCCTCGCCGGCCGCACCCTCGACGACCTGTGGTCCGGCCTCAACCAGGAGTGGCGCCGCAACGTGCGCAAGGCGGAGAAGGCCGGAGTGGAGACCGTCCTCGGCAGCGCCGCCGACCTGCCCGAGTTCTACCGGCTGCTGCGGATCACCGAGGAGCGCGACGGCTTCCGGCTGGGCCGCTCCCTGGCGTACTACCAGCGGCAGTACGAGGTCCTCAACGCCGAGCAGCCCGGCCGCATGCGGCTCTACCTGGGCATCCACCAGGGCGAGATACTCGCCGCGCACACGATGATCGTCGCGGGGAGCCGGGTCTGGTACCAGACCGGCGCCTCCGCCGACCACCGGCGCGAAGTACGGCCCAGCAACGCCCTTCAGTGGCGCATGATGCGCGACGCCCACACCCTCGGAGCGGACGAATACGACATGCGCGGGGTACCCTCCACCCTCGACCCCGACGAACGCTCTTTCGGACTGCTGCGCTGGAAGCTCGGCACCGGCGGGCAGGTCGTCGAGACGCTGGGCGAATGGGAGACCCCGATGGACGGATATGCCAACACGGCGCTCTACAAGGCGTTCCAGGCCTACATGGCCCGCCGGTGACGGCCACCGACACCAGACCGGCCGCCGAGGACACCGGCAGCGGCGCGGCGCGCGGCAGCGCCTCGGTGCTGCGCAGCGGCGCCCTCATGGCGGCCGGCTCGGTCGTCTCCCGCGCCACCGGCTTCGTCCGCTCCGCCGTCGTCGTCGCCGCGCTGGGCGCCGGACTGCTCGGCGACAGCTACGCCGTCGCCAACACCGTCCCCAACATCCTGTACATGCTGCTCATCGGCGGCGCCCTCAACGCCGTCTTCGTCCCCGAGCTGGTCCGCGCCGCCAAGGAGCACCGGGACGGCGGCGCCGCCTACACCGACCGGCTGCTGACCGCCTGCACGGTGGCGCTCGTGGTCCTCACCGCCGCCGCCGTGCTCGCCACCCCTGTGATCGTCGGCGCGTACACCCCCTCGTACACCGGCGCCCAGCAGAGCACCACCGTGGCCCTGGCCCGCTTCTGCCTCCCGCAGATCCTGTTCTACGGGCTCTTCACCCTGCTCGGGCAGGTGCTGAACGCCCGCGGCCGGTTCGGCGCGATGATGTGGACCCCGGTCCTCAACAACTTCGTGGTCATCGGCGTCTTCGGGCTGTTCCTGTACGTCTCCCACGGCTCCGCGGACGGCCTCACCGCTTCCGAGACCCGGTTGCTGGGCATCGGCACCACCGCCGGCATCGTCATCCAGGCCCTCGCCCTGGTCCCCTCGCTGCGCGCCGCCCGCTTCCGCTGGCGCCCCCGCTTCGACTGGCGCGGCAGCGGCCTCACCCGCCCGCTGCGCAACGCCGGCTGGCTGGTCCTGCTCGTGTTCACCAACCAGATCGCCTACTGGGTGGTGACCCGCCTCTCCACCACCGTCGGAGACCTCGCCGGCAGCGCCGGCTACGCCGCCTACACCAACGCCTACCAGCTGTGGGTCGTCCCCCAGGGCATCATCACCGTCTCCCTCGTCACCGCCCTGATGCCCCGGATGAGTTCCGCCGCGACCGACGGCGACCTCGCAGGCGTCCGCAAGGACGTCTCCTACGCGCTGCGCTCCAGCGCCGCGCTCGTCGTCCCCGCCGCCGTGATCTTCGCCGCCCTGGCCCCCTGGGTGATCGGCGCCGTCTACGGGTACGGCCGCACCGGCCCCGCCGACATCGAGGCCATGGCGGGCATGCTGATCGCCTTCGCCCCAGGCCTCGTCGCCTACTCCGCGCAGTACGTGCTCTCGCGCGGCTTCTACGCCCTCTCCGACACCCGCACCCCGTTCTTCCTGAACCTGGTGATCGTCGCGCTGAACGCCGGGCTGTCGTACGCCGCCTACCTCCTGCTGCCCCTGCGCTGGGCCGTCACCGGCATGGCGGGAGCGTCCTCGGTCGCCTTCACCGCGGGCGCCGCCGTCACCGCGTACGCCCTCTCCCGGCGGCTCGGCCCGCGCACCGGCACCCGCAGCGAGCTGCGCGCCACCGCCGTACGCACGCACCTGCGGCTGCTGGCCGCCTGCGCCCCGGCCGCCGCCGCCGGGTACGCGGCCGCCCGCGCCGCCGGCCCGTTCGGCGACTTCGCCGCGGTCGGGGCGGGAACCGTCGCCCTGCTGCTCGTCGTCGTCCTCCTCGCCGGGCCGCTGCGCCTGACGGAGATCACCGACCAGCTCGGCTCCCTGCGGCGCAGGATCGGCCGATAGCCGGAGGCAAGCCGCCGAACCAGCTTGGGATACTGACCGGATGCCACGCGTACTGCTGATCGAGGACGACCCATCCATCCGGGAGGGCGTGGGCCTCGGCCTGCGCCGGCGCGGCCACGAGGTGAGCGCCGCCGAGACCGGGGAGGCCGGGCTCGAGCTCATGGCGAGCTTCCGCCCCGAGCTGGTGCTGCTCGACCTGATGCTGCCCGGGATCAACGGCGTGCAGGTCTGCCGCCGGATCCGCGAGACCAGCCAGGTGCCGATCATCATGCTCACCGCGCGCGGCGACGACTTCGACATAGTCATCGGTCTGGAGGCCGGCGCCGACGACTACATCGTCAAACCCGCCCGCACCGAGGTCATAGAGGCCCGGGTGAAGGCCGTACTGCGCCGGCTCAGCAGTCCGGCGGGCAGCCGCACCGAGGTCGAGCAGCACGGTGAGCTCTCCGTCGACCGCGCCGGGCTCACCGTCGCCAAGAACGGCGAGCGCGTCCCCCTCGCCCCCAGCGAGCTCAAGCTCCTGCTGCACCTGTCGGCCTCGCCCGAGCAGGTCTTCTCCCGCCAGCAGCTCCTCGAGTTCGTCTGGGACCACAGCTACCACGCCGACGCCCGGCTGGTGGACGCCTGCGTACGCCGCCTGCGCCACAAGGTCGAGGACCCGGACCACGGCCCCCGCTACATCCAGACCGTGCGCGGCTTCGGCTACCGCTTCGGTCCCCTGTAGGCGATCGTGAGACGCACGGCGCCGCTCGGGCTCCGCACCCGGCTGATCGCAGCCTTCCTGCTGGTCGCGGCGATCTGCGCGGGCACCACGGCCGCCCTCACCTACCAGAAGGCGCGCAACGCGATCCTCACCCAGACCCAGGACACGGCCGTCGCCACCCTGCGCGACCAGATCGAGCAGCAGCAGCCGCTGGAGCTGCCCGTGGACCAGCAGCAGCTGCAGCTGAGCGTCAGCGACATCGCCAAGCGCGGCAAACCGCACCCCTGGACGATCTTCGGCGAGTACGGCACCCTGCGGGCCTCCTCCAACGGGACCCCCGCGACCTCCGGCGTGGTCACCGAGGCGCTCCGCCGACGGGTGACCGCCAACCCGCACGGCGCGTTCCAGCGGGTCGAGGACCGCTCCGGCAACCCCTACCTCGTCGTCGGCATGCCGGCCGTGTTCACCCAGCGCGGGCTCCGCCAGGCCACCGGCGTCGTCTACTTCGCCACGATGCCGCTCGACGCCGAAGAGGCCACGGTGAAGGCCATGGTCGACGCCGCCCAGCAGGGCGCCGTCCCCGGCCTCGCCATCGCCCTGATCCCCGCCCTGCTGGCCGCGCGCAGCGTGCTCCGCCCGGTACGGGACATGCGCCGGGCCGCCCAGCGGCTCGGCCGGGGCCGCCTGGACACCCGTATCGAGGTCAAGGGCGCCGACGAACTCGCCGGGCTCGCCCGTACCTTCAACGAGACGGCCCGCGCCCTCGAACAGTCCGTCGCCGAGCTCCGGGAGGCGGAGGCCCGGGCCCGCCGCTTCGCCGCCGACGTCTCGCACGAACTGCGCACCCCGCTCGCCGGGATGCTCGCCGTGACCGAGGTCCTCGACGAGGACGCCGAGCAGCTCGACCCGGACACCGCGAAGGCGCTGCGGCTGATCAGCGCCGAGACCGGGAAACTCGCCGTCCTCGTCGAGGACCTGATGGAGATATCCCGCTTCGACGCCCGCGCCGCCGAGCTCAACCTGGACGACGTGGACCTGGCCGAAGCCGTCGGGAAGAGCCTGGAGCGCCGGCACTGGGACGACGGCCGGGTGGTCACCGTCACCGATCTGCCCCACGAGGTCCGCGCCCGGCTCGACCCGCGCCGCTTCGACGTGGTCCTCGCCAACCTCGTCGGCAACGCCCTCCGGCACGGCAGCGCCCCCGTGCGGATCACCGTGGGCACCCGCCCCGGGCCGGACGGCGGGGGCGACCGGCTGCTCATCGAGGTCGCCGACAGCGGACCCGGTATCGCGCCCGAGGTGCTCCCGCACATCTTCGACCGCTTCTTCAAGGCCGACGCGGCCCGCACCCGCTCGGCGGGCAGCGGCCTCGGCCTCGCCATCACCCAGGAGAACGTGCGCCTGCACGGAGGCACGCTCCGCGCGGGGAACGGGCCCGCCGGGGGAGCGGTCTTCACCCTCGACATGCCGCTGGAGGCCCGCGCATGAGCCCGACCCGGACCCGGACCCGGGCGGCGGCGGCCGCCGCGGCGGCCCTGCTGGGACCGCTGCTGCTCGCCGGATGCGGGATCAAACCCACCGGACCGGTCGACAGCGGCTCCGCCGCCACGGTGGACGTGCCCGTCCCCGACGGCTCCGCCGTGCTCTACTTCGTCTCGCCGGAGGGCCACCTCGTACCGTCCCCGCAGCGGGACGTACCCACGCTCGCGCCGCTCCAGGCACTCACCCGGCTGCTCGACGGGCCCGGCGAGCGGGAGCTGGCGGCCGGCCTCACCACCCAGGTGCCGTCCGTCCACGGCCGACGCCTGGACACCTCGGTGGTGACCTTCCCGACGCGCGACGTGATGCGCGTCCAGCTGCCGTTCGCGGCCGCGGACCTGACGCCGACCGCCCGCCGCCAGCTGGTGTGCACCCTCGTCACCACCGGCGGTCGCGGCGACCGGTTCACCGTCGCCCTCAAGGGGACCGACGCGGCACTCGACCTCGAACCGGCCGCATGCGAGGGAGCCGCCGACCGTCCCCTTGCGTAGCGGGCTCCCCGGCCCGCACCGTGGTCCCATGGATCACGCCGGTGACGTCCCCGACGTCTTCGACCCCCGGATCTACGCCGAGGGCGTCCCCCACGACCGGTACCGGCTGCTGCGCGAGCGGCATCCGGTCGCCTGGCAGGCCGAGCCCGAGATCCAGGGCTGGCCCGCCGGCCCCGGGTTCTGGGCGGTCACCCGGCACGCCGACGTCGTCACCGTCCTGCGCGACCACCGCACCTACTCCTCCTGGCTCGGCGCCACCCAGATCCGCGACCCCGACCCCGCCGACCTGCCCTTCCTGCGCCGCACCATGCTCAACCAGGACCCGGGCAAGGCCTCCGGCGACCACGGAATGCTGCGGCGGCTGGTCTCCCGCGCCTTCACCCCCGCCCGCGTCGACGCCTTCGCAGGACGGGTCCGCGAACGCGCCCGGACCCTGCTCGCCGCTGCCCGGGACGGGGCCGAGGACGGAGCCGCCGACCTGGTGCGCACCGTCACCGACGAGTACGCGCTGGTCAACCTCACCGACCTGCTGGGCGTCCCGGCCGCCGACCGCGCCCTGCTGCTGGAGTGGACCGTACGGATCATCGGCTACCAGGACCCCGAGGACGCGCCCGCGCCCCGGCTCGGCCCCGACGGCAAGCCGCTCAACCCGCGGTCCCCGGCGCTGCTCGGCGAGATGTTCGCGTACGCCCGCGAACTGGCCGGGTACAAGCGTGCGCACCCCGGCGACGACGTGATGACCTCCCTCGCCCACGCCGGACTGGACCCGGCCGAGCTGGAGATGTTCTTCTTCCTGCTCACCGTCGCGGGCAACGACACCGTGCGCAGCGCGGCCCCCGGAGGCCTGCTCGCACTGGCCCGCGACCCCGACGCGTACCGGGCGCTGGCCGGGGGCGCGGTCCCGCCGGGCCGCGCCGTCGACGAACTCCTGCGCGTCCACCCGCCGGTGCTCAGCTTCCGCCGGACCGCCGCCGCCGACACCGAACTGGCCGGACAGCGGATCAGGGCCGGGGACAAGGTCGTGGTCTTCCACGCCTCCGCCAACCACGACGAGCGCGTCTTCACCGACCCCGCGAGGCTGGACCTGGGCCGCGCGCCCAACCCGCACGTCTCCTTCGGCGACGGCCCGCACGTCTGCCTGGGCGCCCATTTCGCCCGGCTCCAGCTGCGCGTCCTCTACGAGGAGTGGTGCACGGCCATGCCCGCGCCCGAACTGGCCGGCCCGCCCCGGCGGCTGGTGTCCAACTTCATCAACGGGATCACACGGCTGCCGCTGCGGGTGTCCGCGCGGGCCCGGTGACATCCGCCACCAGCTCGGTCACGTCCGGCCCGTAGGCATCGGAGTTCACCACCTTCAGCACGACGCAGAAGGACTCGCCCCCGTACCGGCGGGCCAGCTCCCGGTGGTGCCGGGCGAGGTAGCGGGCCGCGGCCTGGTTGCTGTTGGCGGTCTGCCCCGACAGCAGGAACACCGGCCGGGAGCCCCGCCCCGTCGTCAGCCGCGCCAGCAGCACGAACTCGGCCAGTCCCTTCTCCCAGCGGTACGTCTCCCCGCCCACCTTGATCGAACCCCGGTCCGGCCCGGGCTCGGTGGAGACGTCGACCCGCACCCCCGGGAGCATCGAGTGCAGGTGCGCCGTCGTCCGGGTGTTGGACACCGGCCCGCCGACACAGAACTCGGCCCGGTCGCCGAACCCCTGCCGGGCCGCGTCGTGCGTGACGATCTGCACGGTCGCCCCGCAGTCCTTGATCAGGGCGGATATCTCCAGCAGCGCGAAGGCGTCGTTGCGGTGCAGCGAGGAATCGGTGCCGCCCATCTGCCGGTTGACCACGAACAGGCAGTCGGAGCCGGTCGGCAGGCCGAAGAAGGCCTGCTTGCGGCGGAGCGCGCGGCGCCACTGGTAGGTCCGGGTGAACCAGCCGAACCCGCCGCTGAGGGCGGTGGCTATCACCCCGAGCACGATGTTGCGCACGTCGTCGTTCATGCGCGGGATGCTAGGGCATCCCGCCCCGGGGTTCACCGGCCGGTCTCCGCCGCCGTGCGACGCCCGCCGCGGCCCGGTGCCCTGACGGGGCGACAGCGCGCCCGATAGGCTCGGCGCACGCTGCCGATGGAGGTTCGGATGCACCGTTTCGCCGCCCGCCCGTTACCGCTCCTGGCCCTCGTAGCCGCCCTCGTCTCCACCGGGGCCGCCGCCCCGCCGGGCACCGGCACCCCGCCCAAGGTGCCCGTGGCCGCCGGCTACGGCGGGGCCGTCGCCAGCGTGGACCCCGACGCCTCCGCGGCCGGGATCGCCGTGCTGCGCTCCGGCGGCAACGCCGTGGACGCGGCGGTCGCGACCGCCGCCGCGCTCGGCGTCACCGAGCCCTACTCGGCGGGCATCGGCGGAGGCGGCTACTTCGTCTACTACGACGCCGCGTCCCGCCGCGTGCACACCATCGACGGCCGCGAGACCGCGCCCGCCACGGCGACCGCCGAGCTGTTCCAGGAGAACGGCCAGCCCATCCCGTTCGCCGAGGGCCAGACCAGCGGCCGCGGGGTCGGCGTGCCCGGCACCCCGGCCACCTGGAAGAGCGCCCTCGACGCCTGGGGCAGCCGCCCGCTGCGCCAACTGCTGAAGCCCGCCGAGAAACTGGCCCGCGACGGCTTCACGGTCGACGCCACCTTCCGCGCCCAGACCGAGGCCAACGAGGCCCGGTTCCGGGACTTCCCGGACACCCGGAAGCTGTTCCTGCCCGGCGGAGCCCTGCCGGTGGTCGGCTCCACCTTCAAGAACCCGGACCTGGCCGCCACTTATGCGGAACTCGCCCGCAAGGGCACCGGCGCGCTCTACCGGGGGCCGATCGCCGAGGACATCGTGCGGGCCGTCCGCAAGCCCCCGGTGGACCCCGCGGCCACCCGCAACGTCCGGTCCGGCGACCTGACCGCCGCGGACCTGCGCGCGTACGGGACCAAGCGGCAGGACCCGACCCGGGTGGGCTACCGGGGCCTGGACGTCTACAGCATGGCCCCCTCGTCCTCCGGCGGCACCACCGTCGGCGAGGCGCTCAACATGCTGGAGGGCACCGACCTTTCGCGGCTGTCCGAGGCCCAGTACCTGCACCGCTTCATCGAGGCCTCGCGGATCTCCTTCGCCGACCGGGGCCGCTGGGTCGGGGACCCGGCCGCCGAGGACGTGCCGACGAGGGAACTGCTCTCGCAGCGGTTCGCCGACTCGCGCGCCTGCCTGATCGAGCCCGACCGGACGCTGACCAGTCCGCTGGCCCCGGGGGACCCGCGCGATCCGGCGCCGTGCGCCACCACCGGGCAGGCGGCGCCGACCACGTACGAGGGGGAGAACACCACCCACCTGACGGTCGCCGACCGCTGGGGCAACGTGGTGTCCTACACCCTGACCATCGAGTCCACCGGCGGCAGCGCGATCACCGTCCCGGGCCGCGGCTTCCTGCTCAACAACGAACTGACCGACTTCTCCTTCGCCCCGGCCGCGCCCGGCGTCCCGGACCCGAACCTGCCCGGTCCCGGCAAGCGGCCGCGGTCCTCCATGGCGCCGACGATCGTCCTCGAACACGGGCGGCCGGTGCTCGCGCTGGGCTCCCCGGGCGGCGCCACCATCATCACCACCGTCCTGCAGACCCTGACCGGCCATCTGGACCGGGGCCTGCCGCTGGTCGACGCGATCGCCGCACCGCGGGCCAGCCAGCGCAACCAGACCACCACCGAGCTGGAGCCGGGACTGTGGAACAGTCCGCTGCGCGCGGAGCTGGAAGCGCTCGGCCAGGGCTTCCGGCAGAACCCGGAGATCGGCGCCGCGACCGGAGTGCAGCGGCTGCCGGACGGACGCTGGCTGGCGGCGGCCGAGACGAGCCGCCGGGGCGGTGGCTCGGCGATGGTCGTCCACCCGCACGGCAGGCCGTAGGAGCACGGAGCACGGAGCACGGGAGCGCGGGACGCGGGAGCGCCGGACGGCTGCCGGGCCGCCGGGCCGGCTCAGGGAGCGGTGAGGATCCTCGGACCGTCGGCGGTGATCGCGACCGTGTGCTCCGCGTGCGCGGCGCGGCTGCCGTCGGCGGTGCGCAGGGTCCAGCCGTCCCCGTCGCACGTGTAGTCGTCGGTGCCGCCCGCGGTCAGCATCGGCTCGATCGCGAGGACCATGCCGGGGCGCAGCTTCATGCCGCGTCCCGGCGGGCCCTCGTTCGGCACGCCCGGGTCCTCGTGCATGCGGCGGCCCACGCCGTGGCCGCCGAAGCCGTCCGGGATGCCGTAGCCGGCGGCGCGGCAGACGGTGCCCACCGCGTGGGCGATGTCGCCGATCCGGTTGCCGGGCACGGCCGCCGCGATGCCGGCGGCGAGGGCCGCCTCGGCCGTCTCGATGAGCCGCAGGTCGGCGGGGCGGGCCCGGCCCACGGTGAAGGTGACCGCCGCGTCGCCGACCCAGCCGCCGAGCCGGGCCCCGCAGTCGATGCTGACCAGGTCGCCGTCGCGCAGCCGGTAGCCGCCGGGGATGCCGTGCACGATGGCGTCGTTGACCGAGGCGCAGATCACGGCGGGGAAGGGCACCGGGGCGAATTTCGGCCGGTAGCCGAGGAAGGGGGAGGCCGCGCCCGCCTCCCGGAGCACGCCGCGGGCCACCTCGTCCAGGTCCCGCAGGGAGAGTCCGACCCGCGCGGTCTCCCTTACGGCCGCGAGGGCATGGGCGACGACGCGGCCGGCGGCACGCATCTCGTCGATCGACTTGTCCGTCTTGAGTTCCACCATGCCAATAACTATACCGGTATAACTGTAACGGGATACTTATTGGCGGGCGGGGTAGGATGAAGGCATGGTCCGCACCCCCCTGACCCCCGAAGAGCGCGAGCGCGGCGAGCGCCTGGGCGCGCTGCTGCGCGAGGCGCGCGGTCCGCGCAGCATGGTCGAGATCGCGGCCGGAGCCGGACTCTCGGCCGAAACCCTCCGCAAGATCGAGACCGGCCGCGCGCCGACCCCCGCCTTCTTCACGGTGGCCGCGCTCGCCGAGGTGCTCGGACTCTCCCTGGACGAGGTGCTGCGCCGCTGCGCGCCGGTGCCGGCGGCCGTGGCCGTACCTGCCTGAGAACACCCGCCTGAAGGGAGTGTCCCGAGGCCGAACGGCCCAATCGGCGGTGGGGCCGCCGGGGCGCGGGGCAAGCGTGAGGGCGTGTCAGCCACGAACGCATCCAAGCGACTCGGTTTCGGACTCCTCGGCGCGCTCCTCGCGGGAGGCCTGCTGATGGCGGCCTGCGCCGCGCCCGACGGCCGGGCCTCGCCGTCGGCCAAGCCCGGCGCGAGCGCACGCGGCCGGTAGCCGGTGGCCGGTGGGCGGCCGCGGGTGGAGACCCCCTAGGGTTCCGGCATGGACCTCGCAGAGCTGGGCAAGGCGCGCTACGTCAGTCTCACCACCTTCCGCAAGGACGGCACGCCCGTGGCGACGCCGGTGTGGGCGGTCGCCGACGGTGCGGAGCTGTACGTGTGGACGCGCAGCGATTCGTGGAAGGTCAAGCGGATCCGCAACAACGGGCGGGTCACCGTCACGCCTTGCGACGTGCGCGGACGCCTGGCGGAGGGGGTGCCCGCGCGGGAGGGCGAGGCCCGGCTGCTCGACGAGGCGGGCCTGAAGCGGGTGCGCGGGCTCATGATGCGCAAGTACACCTGGCAGTTCTGGACGGTGGACGTCCCGGCGATGCTGGCGCGGCGGGGCCGCCGGCCGCACACCGCGATCGCCGTCAAGCTTTGAGGTGCCCGTAGCCCGCCCGTAACACGGCTGGGATCCAATGCGGCCATGGAGACCTCGACTTCGCTGGAGATCGGTCAGTTCGCCGAGTACCTGAGGGGGTTGACCCAGAGGCTGGATCCCGGGGCAGGCTGGTACGGGGAGTTCCTGCGCCGGGACCCGGACGGCGTGCGGGCCTGTCTCGACGGGGCCGCGCTGCCCCCGTGGGACGTGGTCGAGTCGCTCCTGCGGGATCTGGCGGCGGCGCGGGGCGAGGAGCTCGCGGCGCGGGAGGGCGCGTACGCGGCCCGGCTGCGGGCCTCGGCGGTCGGCGCGTGGGACGGGCTGCCGGGCGCCGCGGAGCGGCTCCGCACCGAGCACGCGGCGGCGGCCGCGCAGCGGGCCGCGGCGCAGGCGGCCGTGCGGAACCTGACGGCCCGGCTCGGCGCGGCCGCCGACCCGGTGGAGGCGGACGCCCTCGCCCGGGAGCTCTCCTGGACCCACGACGACGAGGCCCGTGCCACGGCCCGCCACGAGGACCTGGCGAGCCGCCTGGCAGCCCACGGGCCCGCCGCCACCCCGGGATCCCCGCTCCCCGGAGTCCCCCGCCAGCGCACCCCACGCCCCTGGCCCCCGGCGCCGCCGCCCACGGGAGCCCCGGTGCGGAGTCACGCGCAGGCCCCGGCGCCGGCCCGTGCGGACGCCGATTCCCGGCCGCCCGCGGATCCCCCGGCGGCGGCTCATGTGCACGCCCCGGCCTGGGCGCCCGCCGAAGGCGAGGGGTGGCCGCTTCCCGAGGGGGCGGCGTCGGACGTGGCCGATCCCGGTGCCGCGCCGGACGGGCAGGGGCCCGTGGGGCGGGCCGAGGGGCGGTGGCTGCGGGGACGGCGGGCCGGGGGTGCGCGGTACGCGGGGATGGCGGAGTCCGCCGCGCAGGGCTTCGCGCCGCCGCCCGGACACCCCTTAGGGGGCGGCGAGCAGGACGGGGCGGCGGAGTTCGCCGTGCCCGCGCCGCGCGGGGCCCGGTTCGGGCGGGGGCCGACGGCGCCCGAACCCCCCGCCGCGACGGCCCCGACCCCGACCGCGACCCCGACCGCGGCCCCGACCCCGACCGCGACCCCGACCGCGGCCCCGACCCCGGCACCGACCGCCGAATCGCCGACGGCCCGGCCCCCGTCGGGAGACGCGCGGGAGGTCGTCGGGGAGCTGACCGCGCTGCGCGCCCAGGGCCGCGGCGGTGAGGCCCACGCGCTGCTCTGCGAGATCGCCGCCTGGCCCGCGGACCAGCTGCCCGGCCTCGCCGGCCGGCTGGCCCGCGCCGGGCTCGCGGCCGACTGGGCCACCCTGCTCTGGGAGGTGGCCTCGCTGCCGCCCGAGCGGCTCGCCGCGGCCGCGGCCGCCCTCGGCGAGTCCGGCCGCGAGGCCGACTGCGACCGGCTGCTGCGCCAGGGCGTGGCCCGCCCCACCGCCGAGATCGCTGACGCGGCGCTCGCTCTCGGCGCCTCCGGCCGGACCCGCGAGGCCGACACCCTGCTCGGCGCCTTCGTCCGGGTCCGCACCGCGGAGGAGGCCGCCGCACTCGCCCGCCGGGACCCGAGGTGGTTCGCCCCCCGGCTGCTCCAGGCCGCCGCGGAGACCTCCGCGACCCACCATCGGGACCTGGTCCACGCCCTCCGCGTGGCCGGTATCGCCACGGCGTAAACCGCCCGCCGCCTGACCGCAAACGACCGCTGGGCGACGTAACTTGATCGACTACTCCAACCGCGCAACGCGGTCTTGCCCCGCGCTGTGCCGAGGCCTACGTTCTACTCCCTACGGACACCGTCTACGTGCGTAGAACCCGGCGTTCCCGTCGCGAGGAGCAGCTCATGGCCCAAGTCGTCCGCGCCGCGCTGGTCCAGGCCACCTGGACCGGAGACACCGAATCGATGATCGCCAAACACGAGGAGCACGCCCGGCGGGCCGCCGCCCAGGGCGCGCAGATCATCGGCTTCCAGGAGGTGTTCAACGCCCCCTACTTCTGCCAGGTCCAGGAGCCCGAGCACTACCGCTGGGCCGAGGCCGTCCCGGACGGCCCGACCGTCCGCCGCATGCAGGAGCTCGCCCGCGAGACCGGCATGGTCATCGTCGTCCCGGTCTTCGAGCTGGAGAGCGCCGGCTTCTACTACAACACCGCCGCCGTCATCGACGCCGACGGCAGCTACCTCGGCAAGTACCGCAAACACCACATCCCCCAGGTCAAGGGCTTCTGGGAGAAGTACTACTTCCGCCCGGGCAACCTGGGCTGGCCGGTCTTCGACACCGCCGTCGGCAGGGTCGGGGTCTACATCTGCTACGACCGGCACTTCCCGGAGGGCTGGCGCCAACTGGGGCTGGCCGGTGCGCAGCTGGTCTACAACCCGTCCGCCACCCACCGCGGCCTGTCCGCGTACCTGTGGCAGCTGGAGCAGCCCGCCGCGGCCGTCGCCAACGAGTACTTCATCGCCGCGATCAACCGCGTCGGCCAGGAGGAGTACGGCGACAACGACTTCTACGGCACCAGCTACTTCGTGGACCCCCGCGGCCGGTTCGTCGGAGAGGTCGCCAGCGACAAGGAGGAGGAACTCCTCGTCCGCGACCTCGACCTCGACCTGATCAAGGAGGTCCGCGACCAGTGGGCCTTCTACCGCGACCGCCGCCCCGACGCCTACGGAGGGCTCGTACAGCCGTGACCAACCCGATGCCCCTGCACAGCCGCCACGCCGCCGTCCTGCCCGACTGGCTCGCGCTCTACTACGACCGCCCCGTCGAACTCACCCACGGCGAGGGCCGCCACGTCTGGGACGCCGACGGCAACCGCTACCTCGACTTCTTCGGCGGCATCCTCACCACGATGACCGCCCACGCGCTGCCCGAGGTGACCAAGGCCGTCTCCGAACAGGCCGGGCGGATCATCCACTCCTCCACCCTGTACCTGAACCGCCCGATGATCGAGCTGGCCGAACGGGTCGCCGCGCTCTCCGGCATCCCCGACGCCCGGGTCTTCTTCACCACCTCGGGCACCGAGGCCAACGACACCGCGCTGCTGCTCGCGACGACCTACCGCCGCTCCAACCAGATCCTGGCGATGCGCAACAGCTACCACGGCCGGTCCTTCTCCACCGTGTCGATCACGGGCAACCGGGGCTGGTCCCCGACCAGCCTCTCGCCGCTCCAGACGTACTACGTCCACGGCGCCGTCCGCACCCGCGGCCCCTTCGCGGACCTCGACGACACCGCCTTCACCGCCGCGGCCGTCGCCGACCTCGAGGACGTCCTCGGCCAGGCCCGCGGGGGAGTGGCCGCGCTCATCGCCGAGCCGATCCAGGGCGTCGGCGGGTTCACCTCCCCGCCCGACGGCCTGTACGGGGCCCTCCGCGAGGTCCTGGACCGGCACGGCATCCTGTGGATCAGCGACGAGGTGCAGACCGGCTGGGGCCGCACCGGCGAACACTTCTGGGGCTGGCAGGCCCACGCCCAGAACGGCCCGCCGGACATCCTCACCTTCGCCAAGGGCATCGGCAACGGCATGTCGGTGGGCGGGGTCGTGGCCCGGGCCGAGGTGATGAACTGCCTCGACTCCAACTCCATCTCCACCTTCGGCGGTTCCCCCGTCACCATGGCGGCCGGGCTCGCCAACCTCACGTACCTGCTGGAGCACGACCTCCAGGGCAACGCCCGCCGCGTCGGCGGCCTCCTCCTGGACCGGCTGCGGGCCGTCGCCGCCCACGTGCCCGCCGTACGGGAAGTACGCGGCCGGGGTCTGATGGCCGGACTGGAACTGACCAGGCCCGGCACCGACCGGGCCGACCCGGACGCGGCCGCAGCCGTCCTGGAGGCCGCCCGCGCGGGCGGCCTGCTGATCGGCAAGGGCGGCGGCCACGACACCAGCGTGCTGCGCATCGCGCCGCCGCTCTCCCTCACCGTCGCAGAGGCGGAAGAGGGCGCCGAGATCCTCGAACAGGCTCTGCGCACCATCCAGTAGGGGGACGTACATGAGCATCCGCACCCTGATCAGCGGCGGCCTGGTCGTCACGGCCGCCGACGAACTGCACGCGGACGTCCTGATCGAGGACGGCCGGGTGGCGGCCCTCGCCGCGCACGGCTCGGCGGCCGCCGCGGCCTGGACGGCCGACCGTACGATCGACGCGAGCGGGAAGTACGTGATCCCGGGCGGGGTCGACGCGCACACCCACATGGAGCTCCCCTTCGGCGGCACCTCCGCCTCGGACACCTTCGAGACCGGAACCAGGGCCGCCGCCTGGGGCGGCACCACCACCATCGTCGACTTCGCGGTGCAGAGCGTGGGCCACGCCCTGCGCGAGGGCCTCGACACCTGGTACGCCAAGGCCGACGGCAACTGCGCCGTCGACTACGCCTTCCACATGATCCTCTCGGACGTCAACGAGGGCACCCTCAAGGAGATGGACCTGCTGGTCGGGGAGGGGGTCACCTCCTTCAAGCTGTTCATGGCCTACCCGGGCGTCTTCTACAGCGACGACGGGCAGATCCTGCGGGCCATGCAGCGGGCCTCCGGCAACGGCGGGCTGATCATGATGCACGCCGAGAACGGCATCGCCATCGACGTCCTCGTCGAACAGGCCCTGGCCCGCGGGGAGACCGACCCCCGTCACCACGGCGAGGTCCGCAAAGTGCTCCTGGAGGCCGAGGCCACCCACCGGGCCATCCAGCTCGCCCGGGTCGCGGGCTCCCCGCTGTACGTGGTCCACGTCTCGGCGGAGGAGGCGGTCGCCGAGCTGGCCGCGGCCCGCGACAAGGGCCTGCCCGTCTTCGGGGAGACCTGCCCGCAGTACCTGTTCCTGTCCACCGACAACCTCGCCGAGCCCGACTTCCAGGGTGCCAAGTACGTCTGCTCCACCCCGCTGAGGCCGCGCGAGCACCAGGCGGCGCTGTGGCGGGGGCTGCGGACCAACGACCTCCAGGTGGTCTCCACCGACCACTGCCCGTTCTGCTTCCGGGGCCAGAAGGAGCTGGGCCGCGGCGACTTCTCCAAGATCCCCAACGGGCTGCCGGGGGTGGAGAACCGGATGGACCTGCTCCACCAGGCCGTCCTGGACGGGCACATCAGCCGCCGCCGCTGGATCGAGATCGCCTGCGCGACCCCGGCCCGGATGTTCGGCCTCTACCCGCAGAAGGGCACCATCGCGCCCGGCTCCGACGCCGACATCGTCCTCTACGATCCGCACGCCGAGCAGGTCATCTCCGCCGAGACGCACCACATGAACGTGGACTACTCGGCGTACGAGGGCAGGCGGATCACCGGACGCGTCGACACCGTGCTCTCGCGCGGCGAACTCGTCATCGACCGGCGCGAGTACGCCGGCCGGCCCGGCCACGGCGTCTTCATCCCCCGCTCCACCTGCCAGTACCTGTAACGCCTGTAAGGAGCCGCCCGTATGGACTTCGGCCTCGTCCTGCAAACCGACCCGCCCGCCTCACAGGTCGTCAGCCTCATGCGCCGTGCCGAGCGCAACGGCTTCCGCTACGGCTGGACGTTCGACTCCGCCGTGCTGTGGCAGGAGCCCTTCGTCATCTACAGCCAGATCCTGGAGCACACCCAGGAGATGCACGTCGGCCCGATGGTCACCAACCCGGGCACCCGCACCTGGGAGGTCACCGCCTCCACCTTCGCCACGCTCAACGACATGTACGGCAACCGCACCGTGTGCGGGATCGGCCGCGGGGACTCGGCGATGCGGGTCGCCGGGCGCGCTCCCAACACACTCGCCCGCCTCGGCGAGGCCATCGACGTCATCCGTGATCTCGCCGAGGGGCGCGAAGCTGAGGTGGACGGCAAGCCACTGCGGATTCCGTGGATCCGCGACGGAAAGCTGCCCGTCTGGATGGCGGCGTACGGACCCAAGGCGCTGGCCCTGGCCGGGCAGAAGGCGGACGGGTTCATCCTGCAGCTCGCCGACCTCTACCTCACCGAGTGGATGATCAAGGCAGTCCGCCAGGCCGCGGCCGAGGCAGGCCGGGATCCCTCCGCGATCACCATCTGCGTGGCGGCCCCGGCGTACGTGGGCGACGACCTGGCGCACGCGCGCGACCAGTGCCGCTGGTTCGGCGGGATGGTCGGCAACCACGTGGCAGACCTGGTCTCCCGCTACGGGGAGCACTCTTCGATGGTCCCGGACGAGTTGACCGAGTACGTCAAGTCCCGCCAGGGCTACGACTACAGTCACCACGGCCGTACCGGGAATCCGTCCGCCGACTTCGTCCCCGACGAGATCGTCGACCGCTTCTGCCTTCTGGGCCCCGTCGAGGCTCACGTCGAGAAGCTGCGCGCCCTGCGGGATCTCGGCGTTGACCAGTTCGCTGTCTACGACATGCACGACGCCCGGGAAGCGACCATCGACGCGTACGGACAGCACATCATTCCGGTAGTGCGAGACTGATCCCTCGCGTACATGCAAGCGGAGGCTCCCCAAGCGAGGAAGGTCCACGAGGGGTGGGGGTGTGTCCGTGGCGAAGCGCGCGTGCCCCCGGGCGAAGTCGAGCGACTTCTTCGTCGCCACCATGCGTGCGGGCTGTTGCCGCGATACTGCCTAATAGGACTCCGTTAGGTTGTTCGAAGTTCGCGCCTAGCTGGGTCGCGTGAAACCCAGACACTTCGTGGCTCTCCTCAATGCGCCGAAGGCCAAGAGGGGGCGCCACCGAAGCGCACCGGTGATTGACGGACATGCGAGTGAGGAGGCAGCAAAGATCCTCATTCTCCTCGACGTTGTTCGCACGTATGGGCTGAGTCGCCGGTGGTGGCGGATGCAGAGGTCGGTCAGGTGGGTCTCGAGCCTGCCCTGGAAGGCGGGGTGGGTGGCGGCGCGGCTGTAGGCGGTGAGGAGCTGTTCGATCTGGGTGTCGAACGGACCGCTGCCCGCCCCGCATCACACGGCCCCGGAAGGGACCCCCGCTTCACAGGCGGGCGGGTTCCTTCCGGGGTCATGCGGCGGGCTGTGCGGAGTCAGCGGCGGCGGGCTGCGATCAGCAGGGCCGCTCCGATCCCGGCAGCGCCCAGGGCGCCGGCGCCCCACCACACGGCGCTGCTACCAGTGCTGGCGAGGACCTGGTCGACGAGGGACTTCCCGCCGTCGTCGCCGCCCTTGCTTCCGCCGCTATCGGCGGGCGGTTCCTGACCGTCACCCGGCGGCGGGGTCTGATCGCCAGGCGTGTCCGGGCCGTTCGGCTTGTCGGGGTCGTTGGGCCTGTCGGGGTCGTTGGGCTTGTCCGGGTTGTCATTTGGTGCGTCGGCGGTGACCTTCACCTGGGTGCTGGCGCAGACGTCCTGGCATTCCTGCGGGTTGGCCGCATCCGAACGGACCGACAGCACGTCGAAGGTGAAATCCTTCGCCTCCTTCGGAGTGAAGGTCAAGGTCAGCGACTTCTCCTGACCGGGCTTCAGATCCCCGATCTTCCAGGTCCCGAATCCATCACCACCCGGCTCGCCGTTGAAGTCGGAGCCGCCGTCATGGGTCAGTCCCTCCACCGGCTGGATGCCCAGCTCGGCCACGGTCCCGCGGGCCGTGGACGGGCCTTCCTTGTTGGAGACCGTGACCTTCACCCTGGCCTGCTCACCCACCTTGACCGAGTCCTTGCCGTCGACCGGCGCGATCGCGACATCCAGACCCGCCACCTGCTGCACCGCAACCGTGCTCTCGGCCGTCTTGATGCTCTTGGACTCGTCCAGCGCCGTCGTCGACTTCTTCACCGTCGCCCGGTATTCCAGCTGGTCGTGGTCAGGCAGCACCGTACCGGTCAGCTTCAGCACCGCCGCGCCGCCAACCGGCACATCGGCCGGCTTCCACAGACCGTCCTCGTACGAGCCGCCGCCCTCCAGCACGGACTCCGCCCCGGTCACCCCGGCAGGAACCGGAACCTCGATTTCCAGCCCCTTCGCCTGCGACACACCAGGATTTGCCGACTTCACCGTCCACGACACCTTCTGCCCCGGCAGCGGACGCGCGCCCGTGCCCCCCTCCGGAACGACCGTCACCAGCGCGGCAGCACGCTGCACCACATGCAGCTCACTGACCGCCACATGGCCGGCCATGTCGTTGCTCTCGTCACAGGGCTTGTACTCACCGGGGAAACCGGACGCGGTGCCCACGACGCACACCCGATGAACGGTCTTCTCCTGATCCGCGGGGACGATCCCCTTCACCGTCAACTCGACGGTCTCACCGGCCGAGATGCTCGAGATGGTCCACACCCCGTCCCTGTAAGACGTCTCGTTCGGACCGGTCGGGTCTTCCGGCTTCATGCCCGTCGGCATGACATGCGCGACCTTCACACCCGGAGCCGTGGAGGGCCCGTCGTTCGTGACGTCGATCGTGTACGTGACCGACTCACCCGGCGTGTACTCCTGCGAGGCACCACCAGCGGACGGCGCCGCCGACACCGCCACCTTCAACTCGGCCTTCCGCGCCACATCCACAGACGTCTGGGACATGTTGTTCTTCGAGTCGGTCTCCTTCAGGTCCTTGTAGGAATCCGGGTCGATATCCGCCCTGAAGGCCAGCCGTGTTTCGTCGGCTGGCACCGTTACCGGCAACGTCAAGGACGCCCGTCCACCGGCCTGCATCTGACCAATGTTCCACTCCCCGGTCGCCTGGTCGTAACCGTCCGCGGGCTCGCTCGGCACAACGCCCTGGGGAAGCTGGACATGCACCTTGAACCGGCCGGTGGGCGAAGGGCCGGCATTGCTGGCATCGACGACGAGCCGTAGCTTCTGCCCTGGCTTCACCACACTGCCCTCCGGCAGTTGGTCTCCGGTGTCACCGTCAAGAATCTTGGCGTGTACGCCTAGATCTATATCATTGCTGGACTTGCTCGTGTACGTGATCGAGCCGTCGCTGCCCGTCGGGTTATAGGCGCTCGACGAAATCTTCCCGACTGCCTCGAGAGATCCTACGTTTTCCACCGTGCCCGAAAATGTGATACTTTTCGACGCATTCTTTTCCAAGGTGCCGACGATGCATTCCGTGTCGCCGTCATTCTCGACGCAACCGTCACCATCCGACGCCTTGAAATCCTTGATTCCCACCGGCTTTTTTACGGAGAGCTTCACGTTCTGAGCTGTTTCCGGACCACTGTTTTTTACGAAGAAGACGACATCGGCCTTGTCGCCGGGCATATATCCATCAGTCTTCGTGAAACCGCCCTTACCGAATCCCACATCTGCATGGACTATGTTAAAACTGGTTACCCCCAGGTTCTCCCTCCACCTCCCGTCGAGCTTGAGTTCGATCTTCTGGGCAAACGACTTTGCCTTACTCAACTCGTTCAGGTGCCTGGGGTCCACCTCAACCCGGTAGGTCACGGTGTACTTGTCGCCCCGCTTCAGCTCGCCTCCCTGCCCACTCTCGGCACCACTACCGATCGGGATCGTGAGCCTGCCGCTATCGTCCAACTTCGCCCCCGGAGCCGCATTGCCGTTGACCTTCGCCGACCCGGGGGCGTACGTGATTCCGCGCGGAAATACGGCGCCGAACGCGGCCCCGGACCCCGGCGCTCCGCCTTCGTCCGCGACATCCACCGCCACTTCGGCCGACTTGTCGACCTCCAATGGCACGGCTGACTGCTGGGCCCTGACCGCAACCACAGGCACATATTCGATCTTCACATTGCGCAGCGCGATCCCGTCGACCGACGACTTGAAAATAGCTGTTTCAGCCTGCCAGTCGCCGTTATAGAATTCACCCGTTACGTTTTTCCAATTTGCATTCGCCGCCACACTGCTAGAGGGGATTCCCATGTTATTGAATCCATAGGACAGCGTCCCCTCTGCCGCAGTCGATTTCACATCGAAGCTGAATCGAAGCGAGGCTCTCTGCTCCACCCGAAAACTCCGGGACAAGAAAGCGTTTTTACCGAGGATTACGTTCTGCTCAAAAGGTGAATCGCTGACGAACCACATCGGGGGCACCGCAGTCTTATCCTGCCCCGTCAGCGTCCAGCCTTCTGGTGTCGCACTCCAGCGAAAGGGCATCCCGCCAACCCAGCGCGGATTCTCGAAATTGCCGTTCGTGAATTCACTCGGGGTGTCTGGAATCGATGCGCTACGACTGGTTGCCGCACTGGCGTAGGGGGCCGCCAGTACAGAAATGAGCACGGAGGATATGACTGCCGCCAGCCATACCCTTGTGCTCGAAGCCCGGCGTTTTCTGCTGCCCATGTGCGGCGTCCTCTTCTGTCTTGCGCAGGCGGTATGCGCGCGGTGTGTAAATCACAAGCCAGACTCCTGGACGGCGGGCCGGTACACGGGGGTCGGAAAGGCAGACCTTCGGGCGCCGCGAATCTGGGCTCGGGTTTGATGCACTGCGCGCCATTGATGCTGGTCGAGGACGGTCTCGGTGGGGTGCGCGACGGCGAGCGCGACCTCGGCGTCGACCAGTTCGCCGTCTACGACATGCACGACGCGAAGGAGGCGGTGATCGACGCCTACGGCGAGCACGTCATCCCGGCGGTCAACGGCTGACGGACGATGGCTGACGGCTGAACGGCCGGGATCAGCCGGTGCAGGTGATGGAGAAGGGGACCGGGTTGGAGGTGGTGCGGGTGGGGCTCTGGAGTTCCACCGCCATCCCGGTGGTGAGGGTGCCGGACTTCGCGTAGGTCGTCAGCCGCACGGTGTCGTGCCCGCTGGGGTCGGCCTTGTCCCCGATGGACATGGTGCGCCAGTGCGGATCCACCACCGAGCCGTCGCCGGACACCCAGCGGTAGGAGATCAGGGTCGGCTCGGAGGCGGTGAAGGTCGCGGTGAACGCGGGGGCCTTGCTCTCGGGGGTCGGGCAGCTGCCGGTGTAGGTGGTGTTCTCGCCCGCCACCGACATCCGTACCCCGCCCGAACCCGGGGCGGTGTCCTCGTCGTTGCCGGTCAGGGCGTAGGACAGACCGGCGGCGGCCAGCAGGCAGACGGCGGCGCCGGCCGCGGCGAAGGCCACCGTACGCCGCTTGCGGGGCGGGGCCGCGGGGGTCGTGAGCGCGGGCTCCGTCGTCTCCGCGGGCTCCGTCGTCCCCGCGGGCTCCGTCGTCTCCGCGGGCCGCGGCGCGGCGGGGGCCGGTTCCGGTGCGGGCGCCGGCAGGACGCGGGCGGCGGTGGTCGTGGCGTCCGGTTCGTGGGCGATGTCCCGCAGGGCCGCCGCGGCTTCGGCGGCCGGGGTCCGCTCGGCCGGCTCCTTGCGGAGCAGCCCGGCGATGACCGGGGCGAGCGGTCCCGCCCGGGTCGGCTCGGGCGGTTCCTCGTCCACGACGGCCCGCAGGGTGCTCAGCGCGGTGTCCTGACGGAACGGGGAGACCCCCTCCACGGCCGCGTACAGCAGCACCCCGAGGGACCACAGGTCCGACTCGGGGCCCGAGGGGCGGCCCAGTGCCCGCTCCGGCGGCAGGTACTCGGGGGAGCCGACGACCTCGCCGGTCATGGTCAGCGCGGTGCTGCCCTCGACCATCGCGATGCCGAAGTCGCTGAGCACCACCCGCCCGTCCTCGGCGAGCAGCACGTTCGCCGGCTTCACGTCGCGGTGCTCGACCCCGACGGCGTGCGCGGCGCGCAGCGCGCTCAGCACCTCCGCGCCGAAGTGCGCGGCGTGGCGCGGGGTGAGGGGCCCCTCGGCGCGCAGCAGGTCGGCCAGCGACTGCCCGCGGACCAGTTCCATGACGATCCAGGGCCGGTCGTGCTCCATGACGACGTCGTGGACCGTCACCACGTTGCGGTCGGGTATCCGGGCCGCGGCCCAGGCCTCCCGCTCCAGCCTGCTGTACATCCGCGCGATGTCGTCGGCCCGCAGGTAGGCCGGGGCCCGGACCTCCTTGACGGCGACCTCGCGGTGCAGGACCTCGTCGCGGGCCCGCCACACGGTGCCCATGCCGCCCTCGCCGAGCCGGGACAGCAGCCGGTAGCGGCCCGCGATCAGGCGTTCCTCGGCGGTGGCGGCGGTGGTGGCCGAAGTCGCGGCCGTGGTCGTGGCCGCGGTGGTGGCCGCAGTGGTGGCCGCGGTGGTGGCCGTGCCCGCGCCGGTGGCCGCGAGCGCGTTCTCCGTCACGGTCTCGGATTCCTCGTTGTGCATGGGGGCGGTTCTCCCTCTGATCGCCTGCCGACGCGAACATCACGTACGTCCCCGTACACCCGGTTCAACGGCGCGACCGGAATTTTTCGAAATTGGTTGAACCGAATACGTCCGCCCTGGCGTGTTGCTGTCGTACGAGCAGTCAGCAGGCGTCTTTTTCAAGGAGTGTGGAGTGGCTTCGGTCATCGTCGGACGCACGGGTCCCTTCACCGGGCAGAGCGTGGTTCTGGGCAGCGAGCCCCTCAGTTTCGGGCGCAAGAGCGACAACGGCGTCGTGATCGTCAGCCCCAGTGCCTCCCGGCTGCACGCCGAGATCCTCACCGAGGACCCCGGTTTCGTCCTCTACGACCGGGACAGCCGCAACGGCACGTTCGTCAACGACCAGCGCGTCACGCGGCACGTACTGCGTCCGAACGACAGCATCCGGATCGGCGACGAAACGTTCCTGTACGAGGCGCAGGACGCTATGGAGACGGTCATGGACCTCTCCCTCCTGGACGTGCCCCGGCCGAGCGCCGCCGACCCCGGCACGCTGCGGGTCACCGTCACCGGAGGCGGCCCGGTCGGCCTCGCCTTCGCCCTGGCGCTCGACGAGATGCTGCCCGGGCGGACCGCCGTCACCGTCTACGACGGGCGCTGGACCAGGAAGGGCTCCTCGGTCGTCTGGAAGGACGAGACCCAGGGGAACTTCCGCCGCCAGCAGGTGGTGACCGTCCAGAGCCGGCAGTACCTCGCCCTGTCCGAGGAAGTGCGCGACGCCCTCTTCGACGACGGCGCCGCCTACTCCGAGATGTGGCCCGTCGGCCCGGACTCGGTCGACGGCCGCCCGCCCCGCAACATCCGGATCGCCCACATAGAGGACCGGCTGCTGGACCTGGCCGGCCGCAAGCCGTCGATCCGGCTCGTTCCCAAGCGCTTCGACGCGGCGGAGGAGCAGCACCGGATCACCCAGGAACACGTCCTGGTCGTCGCCGAGGGCGGCCGCTCCCGCACCCGGGAGCACTACGCCGACCGCTTCGGCGCGGCCGACGCCTCGATCTACTCCCTCGACGGCGAGCACCTCCAGGACGTCGTGCTCGGGCTGCGCGTCACGTCGAGGCTGCCGGACCCGATGAGCGTGCTGCTCACCGTGTCCCAGAACCGGTTCCTGCTCAACTCGCTGCGCGGCGAGGGCTTCCTGAACATGCGGCTCACCCGCGAGGAGACCAAGAGCGTCATCGGCATCGACCCGGTCCGGCACGTCTTCGAGGAGTGCATCGCCGCCCGCCCCTGCCTGATGAGCCGGCAGGAGGAGGACAACGAGTTCCGCTGCCCCACCCACGGCACCCTCTTCCTGCCCGCCCTGCTGCGCGGCTCCCCGCTGTGGAAGGAGATCAGGCAGGGCCTCAGCCTGTTCGGGGTGGCGGAGGAGGACCTGTCGGCGATCACCTCGTTCCGGCTGGACATGGTGCAGCGCCCGCGGTTCACCGCGCAGCTGCACCGGCCGACCGCGACCGCCCCGGGCACCTACGGCTTCCTGCTGGGCGACGCGGCCAACGCCATTCACTTCTGGCCCGGCCGCGGCCTCAACAGCGGCCTGGCCTCGGCCACTTCGCTGGCCCGTTCGCTCAGCCGGGCCTGGCGGGGCAAGCCGCTGCGGGACGCCGACTTCATCCGGCACGAGGCGGCGATGTCCATGCTCCAGTACCGGCACAAGAGCCGGGCCTGGAACGCCATGGTGACCACCGACGAGCAGGGCGTCACCCGCGCCATCAAGGACATCATCGCGCGCGGCGCGGAGACCGGCGGCTCCGGCGCCGCGGACGGGAACGACCTGGACGCGCTGGTGGAGCGGATGGCCGGGATCCGCGAACGGCTCGCGCCCCGGATGCCCGGCCTGCCCGGCGACGGGGAACTGCGCTCCCACCTCGCCTCGATCGCCCCGGCCACCCTGCGCACCCTGCGCGAGAGCGGAGCCTGGGACACCCTGATCGTCGGCGGCGAGGAGGCCGACATCGACCTCTTCTACCAGTCCGAGTCCCCGGTCTTCGTCCCCCGCCCGGCCGACCCCCGCCACCCGTCCCCCGTCGGCTGACACCCGTCGGCTGACACCCGTACGGGGCCGCCCACCGGGACGCACGCGCGCTCGCGGTGGGCCGCCCCGGGGCGGTTCACCCCGGGTACACCCGGAGTCCAGCCGTCCGTCGAGGATTGTCGGTGGGGTTTGCCGCCGAGGCGTGATGTGATGGGCACATGATCGATGAGTTCCTTACCCATGGCCTGTCCGACGTGGAAGAGGCCGTCCGCAAGGCGGCGGCGATCGAGATCATGCCGAGGTTCCGGCAGCTCGCCGACCACGAGGTCGACGAGAAGAGCGGACCGCACGACCTGGTGACCGTGGCCGACCGCAAGGCCGAGGAGCACCTCACGGCCTCGCTCCAGCGGCTGCTCCCCGGCTCGGCCGTGGTGGGCGAGGAGGCCGTCCACGCCGATCCGACCGTGTACGGGGCGCTGCGCGCCGACGCCCCGGTGTGGATCGTCGACCCGGTCGACGGCACCCGGCAGTTCGTCTCCGGCGACCCGGCCTTCTGCACCCTGGTGGCGCTGGCCCACCGCGGGGAGATCCTCGCCTCCTGGACCTTCGCCCCGGCGCTGGAGGAGCTGGCCACCGCCGTGCGCGGGCAGGGCGCCCACGTCAACGGAGAGGCGATCCGCAGCGGCTCGCCCGAGCCGGGCGCGGCGCTGCGGGTCGCCATGGCGCACCCCCTGTACACCTCCGAGGAGGACAAGCGCACCCTGGGCCGGCTGGACGTGCCCGGCATCGCGGTCCGGCCCTGCGGATCGGCCGGCCTGGAGTACCTGAAGGTCGCGCGCGGCGAAATGGACGCCCTGGCCTTCACCTGGCCCTCGGCCTGGGACCACGCGGCCGGACTGCTGCTGGTCGCCGAGGCCGGCAGCACGCAGAGCACCGTCGACGGGGTCCCCTTCCGGGTGGACCGGGACAACGCCCTGCCCTTCGCCGTCGGCCGCGACGAGGCCACGACGATCCGCATCCGCGACCTGCTCCGGGGCTAGGCCGTCTCTTGAGCCGCACCGAGCCGGAATATCCTGGGGGCAGTGGCGTCGCCGGACGAAGGAGTCGCAAGTGCCGTCGATTCTCGATGCGGTCGTGGTGGGGGCGGGGCCCAACGGGCTGACGGCCGCCGTCGAACTGGCCCGGCGGGGCTTCTCGGTTGCCCTCTTCGAAGCCGCGGACACCGTCGGCGGCGGGGCGCGGACGGAGGAGCTGACCCTCCCCGGCTTCCGCCACGACCCGTGCTCCGCGGTCCACCCGCTCGGGGCGGGCTCGCCGGTCTTCGCGACGATGCCGCTGAAGCGGTACGGGCTGGAATGGCTGCACGCCCCGCTGCCCATGGCGCACCCCTTCGACGACGGCACGGCAGCGGTCCTGTCCCGCTCGGTCGCCGAGACGGCGGCGTCCTTCGGGCCGCGCGACGCCGGCACGTACCGGCGGCTCGTCGAACCGTTCCTCGGCAGGTGGGACACCCTGGCCCGGGACTTCATGTCGCTGCCCGGCACCGCGCTGCCCCGCGACCCCGTCACCCTCGCCCGCTTCGGGCTGGCCGGGCTGCCGCCCTCCACCTGGCTGCTGCGCCGCTTCCGCGACGAGCGGGCCCGCGCGCTGTTCGCCGGGCTGGTGGCGCACGTCATCGCCCCGCTCGACGGGATCGCCACCAGCGCCGTCGGCCTCGTCTTCGCCCTGGCCGCGCACGCGAACGGCTGGCCGATGCCGCGCGGCGGCTCACAGTCGGTGTCCGACGCCCTCGCCGGGTACCTGCGCGACCTCGGCGGCACGGTCCACACCGGCTTCGAGGTCAAACGGCTCGACGATCTGCCGCCCGCCCGCGCCTACGTCTTCGACACCTCGCCGACCGCCCTGGCCCGCATCGCCCGCCTGGGCCGCGCGTACGACGGCTACCGGTACGGCGCCGCCGCGTTCAAGATCGACTACGCGCTGGACGGGCCGGTCCCGTGGACCGCCGAGGAGCCGCGCCGGGCGGGGACCGTCCAGATCGGCCCGCGCACCCGCGACATCGACGCGGCCCTGCAACTGGCCTCGGGCGGCCGGGCCCCCCGTACGCCCTTCCTCATCACCGCGCAGCCAAGCCTCGTCGACCCCGGCCGCGCACCCGCGGGCAAGCACGTGTTCTGGGCGTACGGCCATGTCCCCCAGGGCTGGCAGGGCGATCTCACGGAGGCCATCGAGCGCCAGCTGGAGCGCTTCGCCCCCGGCTTCCGCGACCTGGTCCTGGCCCGCGCCACGGCCGGCCCGCCCGAGCTCGCCGCCCGCAACCCCAACTACGTCGGCGGGGACATCGCCTGCGGTGCGGCCTCGGGACTCCAGCTCCTGCTGCGCCCCAAGATCACCCTCTCCCCGTACACGACGGGCAACCCGGCGGTCTTCCTGTGCTCCTCGGGCACCCCGCCCGGCCCGGGGGTGCACGGCATGTCCGGCCACAACGCCGCCAAGGCGGTGTGGCGCCACCTGAGAAAGGACTCCTGATGGTCCGCATCACGCTGGTCCGCGGCGACATCACCGCGGAGAAGGCCGACGCGATCGTCAACGCCGCCAACTCCTCGCTGCTCGGCGGCGGCGGGGTCGACGGCGCCATCCACCGGCGCGGCGGCCCGGAGATCCTCGCCGCCTGCGAGGACCTGCGCCGCTCGCACTACGGCAAGGGCCTCCCGACGGGCCGCGCCGTGGCGACCACCGCGGGCCGCCTCCCGGCACGGCACGTGATCCACACCGTCGGCCCGGTCTGGTCGCGCGAGGAGGACCGCTCCGGTCTGCTCGCCTCCTGCTACCGGGAGTCCCTGCGGGTGGCCGACGAACTGGGGGCCCGCACGGTCGCCTTCCCGGCCATCTCCACCGGGATCTACGGATGGCCCCTGGACGACGGCGCACGGATCGCCGTCCAGACCGTACGGGCGGCCCGCACCGAGGTGGAGGAGGTCCGCTTCGTGCTCTTCGACGACCGTGCCCACACGGCCTTCACGGTGGCCGTCGAGGCTGCGCGCTAGGACTACGGCCAAGGACTACGGCCAAGGACTACGGCAGGGCCCCCGACGGGGCGGAGCGGAAGCGGTTGCGGTATTCCGTCGGGGTGGTGTCGAGGGTGCGGCGGAAGGCGCGGATGAGGGTGTCGGTCGTGTTGAAGCCGCAGGCGGACGCGACGCGTTCGAGAGTGGCGTCCGTGGACTCGAGCTGGTTGCGGGCCACTTCGACGCGCGCCGATTCGACGTAGGCGGCCGGGGTCATGCCCAGTTCCGTCTTGAAGATCCGGGTCAGCTGCCGTTCGCTCACGTGGGCGTGGGCCGCGAGGTCGGGGACGGTGAGCGGGTCGGCGATGTTGCGCGTGATGTGGTGGCGCAGGTCCTCGACGCGGCGCGTCGTCGAGACGGGTTCGAGCGGGACGCTGAACTGGCTCTGTCCGCCCGGCCGCTTCAGGTACATCACCAGCTGGCGGGCGATGCGCAGCGCTACGGCCTCGCCGAAGTCGTCGGCCACCAGGGCCAGGGACAGGTCGAGGCAGGCGCTGATGCCCGCGCCGGTCCACACGTCCTGGTCGCGGATGAAGATCGGATCCGCGTCGACCTCGATCGAGGGGTGCTCGGCGGCGAGCTGGCGCGCCGTCGACCAGTGGGTGGTGGCGCGCCTGCCGTCCAGCAGCCCGGCGTCCGCGAGGATGTGGGCGCCCACGCAGACGGAGGCCACGCGCCGCGTCCGGCCGGCGAGTTCCTTCACCCGGCCGACGACCGCGGGGTCGGTCACGGCGTGCACCCGGCCCCGGGCGTCGAGTTCGACCGCGCCGGGCACCAGCAGGGTGTCGATGCTCCTTCCCGACAGCTCCGGGAAGGTGGTGTCGGGAAGGATGCGCACCCCGGCGGAGGTGGTGACGGGGTCCATGGTCTCGGCGGCCAGTACGACGCGGTAGCCCGTCTCCTCGCCCACCTCGCGCCGCAGCAGCGAGAACACCTCGGGCGGTCCGGTGACGTCCAGCAGGTCGACGCCGTCGAAGAGGACGATGACGACGAAGCGTCTGACGGTGCTCAACTGGTCTCCGTTCGGCCGCGCCCACGCGATGTCCGTATCTGCAAGTCGGATGACATTGCCGACACCTGCGGTGGGTCATAGCGTTCCATACACGGCCGCCGAGCGGCGGCCCGGCCCCTTTCCCACGATTTCCGAGGACGGTACTCCCATGTCTGCGACCACCCTGCGCGAGCTCAGCGGCCTCGACCGGACCCCGGCTTCGCTGGCCGATGCGACGCTGGTCCTGATCGACTACCAGAACACCTACACCCGGGGCGTACTGGAGCTGACGGGCTGGCGGGCCGCCCTCGACTCGGCCGCCGCACTGCTGGCCGCGGCCCGCGCGGCCGGCACGAAGGTCATCCACGTCCAGCACGACGGCGGCGAGGGCTCCCCGTACGACATCCGCGCCGACATCGGCCGGATCCATTCCAGCGTGGCCCCCGCCGAGGGCGAGACCGTCGTCGTCAAGACGGCCGCGCCCAACGCCTTCGTCGGGACCGGTCTCGGTGAACACCTCGACGCAGCCGGCCACAAGAACGTCATCGTCATCGGCTTCATGACGAACATGTGCGTCACCTTCACCGTGGAAGGCGCGTACCTGCGCGGCAACCAGCCCACCGTGGTCGCCGACGCCTGCGCCACCCGGCCCCTGGGCACGGCGGTCGCCGACCTGCCCGCCGAACAGATCCACCAGGCCGCGCTCGCGACCATCGCCGACCTGTACGGAGTCGTCGTGCCGACCGCCTCATCGCTGGGCTGAGGCCCCGCGCGAGGAGCGGGGGGCGGGCCGGGGGTAGGTACGGGACTGCTTGACGCTGCCGTACGCGAAGCTCGACTCGATCGAGGCGATGCCGGGGATGGCGTGGATGCGGTGGCGCACCAGGGCCTCGTACGCCTCCAGGTCCTCGATGACCACGCGCAGCAGGTAGTCGCTGCTGCCCGCCATCAGGTAGCAGTCCTGGATGTGTTCGATGACCGCGACGTGCTCCTCGAAGAGCCGGACCGCGTCCGCCGTGTGCCGCTCCAGCCGGATCCGGACGAAGACGGTGACCGGGAGCCCGAAGGCCACCTGGTCGACCATGGCCGTGTAGCCGCGGATGAGCCCCGCCTCTTCCAGCCGGCGGACCCGGCGCAGGCAGGGCGACGGGGAGAGCCGTACGCGGTCGGCCAGGTCCTGGTTGGACAGGCGTCCGTCGGCCTGCAATTCCCGGATGATCTGCAGATCGACTGCGTCCACGGTCACTCCTCGGCGGATCGTCGGCGATTCTTGGCAGATCCTGCCCCAAACGTATGTCCGAGAGGCAGAACTGGCAATCGGCTGCCCCGGCCGAAGCCCTAGCGTTGCCCTGGAGCGGACCAGACCGGTCCGTTCCCGGCAAGGCTGGAGCAGACGACCGTGGTCGCAACGCACATCACCGGGGCGACCGCGCCTCCCCGTACGGCGGGCCCGCCGGCCGGAGACCCTCCCCCCGCGACCGCCGGGGGGACCCCCCGCCGGCGCGGGCTCTCCCCGCAGACCGAGGGCGTCCTGGCCCTGCTGGTGACCGTGTCGATCTGGGCCGCCTTCGCGCTCAGCGCCCGGGCCCTGAGCGCCTCGACCCTCCTGCCCGCCGACGCCGCGCTGCTGCGCTTCGGCGTCCCGCTCGTGATCCTGCTGCCCGCGCTGTGGCGCCGCCGCCACAGCATCGCGGCGGTCCGGCCCGGCCCCGCCCTGAAGATCGTCTGCGGTGCCGGGGTGCCGTTCTTCCTCGCGGCCATGCACGGCGGCTCCCTGACCTCGGCGGCCTTCGTGGGCTCGATCGTCCCCGGAATGGTCCCGCTGTTCGTCTCCGCGCTGATGGCGGCCCGCGGCCACGGCGCCCCGCGCGGAACGCAGGCGGCCGGGCTCGCCCTGATCGCGGCGGGCGTGGCCGCCCTCGTCTGGCGCTACGTCGTCCCCGTCGACGCGGACGTGCTGGAAGGGGCCGGCACCCTCCTGGTGGCCAGCGGCCTGTGGGCCCTGTACACGGTGGGCCTGCGGGACGTGGCCCTCGACCCCGTCGGATCGATCGGCCTGCTGTGCCTGCCCTCCTTCGCGATCGTCGGGGTCCTGGTGCTGGCCGGAGTGCTCCCGACCGGCCTCGCGCACGCCGCGGGCGGCGACATCGCCCTGTTCCTCGTCGTCCAGGGGCTCGGAGTCGGCCTCTGCGCCGGCCTGCTGTACGCGGTCGCCATCCGCAGGCTCGGCGCGGAGCGCAGCTCCGTCGGCGGCAGCCTCAGCCCCGTGGCCGTCGTCCTGCTGGCCGTCCCCCTGCTCGGGGAGACCCCGAGCCCCGCCGTCCTCATCGGCGTCCCCCTCATCACCGCCGGCGTGTTCCTCGCCAACCGGCGCCCACGACCCGAGGTTCCCGCACATGCTTGAGCTCCTCCCGCCGCCGCCCACCGACCCGCTGTGGGAACTGACCGCCGCGTTCGCCGCCGACGAACGGCCCGAACGCCTGGGCCTGGTGCTCGGCGTCTACCGCGACCACACGGGCCGCACGCCCGTCATGGCCGCCGTGCGCGAGGCGGAGGTCCGCCTGGCCGAGCGCGCCGAGTCCAAGGAGTACCGGGGGCTCTCCGGCAACACCGCCTTCAACCGCGCGATGCAGACGATGGTCCTGGGGTCCGATACGCCGGCCGGCCGGGCCGCGACCGTCCAGACCGTCGCCGGATCCGGCGCGCTGCGGCTGCTCGCCGACCTGATCGGCCGCACCCGCCCGGGCACCACGGTGTGGATCAGCGACCCGGCGTACGTCAACCACCGGCCCATCCTGGAGGGCGCCGGGCTGGAGGTCCGCACGTTCGGCTGGCGCGACGCCGAAGGAGCCTTCGACGCGGAGGGCGTCCTGCGGGAACTGGGCGCCGCGCGGCGCGGCGACGTCGTCCTGCTCCAGGGCTGCTGCCACAACCCCACCGGGGCCGACCCCACGCTGGACGCGTGGGAGGCGCTGGCCGAACTCTCCGCGCGCGACGGCTGGGTGCCGTTCGTCGACCTCGCCTACCACGGGCTCGGCGACGGCCTGGAGGCCGACCTGCTGCCCACCCGCATCCTGGCCGCGCGGGTGCCCGAGATGCTGATCGCCGTCAGCTGCTCGAAGAACTTCGGGCTCTACAGCGACCGCACCGGCTGCGCGATGGTCCTCGGTACGTCCGCCCGGGCGCTCGGGCACGCCGAGACGGCCCTGCAGAACGCGGCCCGGACGCTGTACTCCATGCCGCCCGAGCACGGCGCGGCCGTCGTGGCGACGATCCTGGAGGACGACGGGCTGCGGTCCGCCTGGCGGGCGGAACTGGAGGTCATGCGAGGCAGGATCACGGCCAACCGGGCCGACCTGGCGACCCACCTGAGCGCGCTGGGCCACGCGGACGCGGCGCGCGGACTCGGCCGGCAGAAGGGCATGTTCTCGATGCTGCCGCTCACACCCGGCCAGATGCTCGAACTGCGCGGGCGGTACGCGGTCTACGGCACCACGTCGGGGCGGATCAACATCGCGGGGATCGCCGGACACCGGATCCCGCGGCTCGCGCAGGCCGTCGCCGCGGTCCTGGACGAGGCTCCCGCGCCGCGGCCGCTCGAGGGCCTCGCGCGCTAGGGAGTGTCTGACGGATGCCCGCGGCGTCGCGACGCCCGGAACACACGACAGTCCCCGGCAGTTCCGCCGCTTCCATGAGCCATCCGCCGTCGCCGATGGCTCCCGTGGAGCGCGAATGCTGCCGGGGGCCTGGCCAGAGCCTGGACAAGGGTCACGCGGGCCTCTGGACGTCTCCGGAGGGAGGTGCGGCTCTTTTCCGGTTTTCCGGTGTATTGATGAGTTTCCTCCTTATTTCTCTCGAGTCAAGGGCTGGAGTGCGGCCCGTTTGATCCGGGGTGACGCCGGGAGCGTGAACGCCACCGGTCCGGGTGCGACGAGTTCGGAACTCCGGCTGGCCCTCGCCATGAGGGGCGGGTTGAGCCTGGCCGTATGGATGGGCGGGGCCTGCTGCGAGACGGCGGCGCTGCGGCGGGCGGCGCCCCTGCCCGCGGACGGCGAGCCGGAGCCGGGCGACTCCGTCTACCGGGCTCTGCTCGGCGCCTGCGGGTACGACGACGTGGACATCGACGTCGTCGTCGGAACCAGCGCCGGCGGCCTCAACGGGGTGCTGCTCGCCTGCCACCTCGTCTACGGGATGCCGTTCGACGCGGGCGTACGGGACGTGTGGCTGCGCCTCGGCGACCTCGAAGGGCTGCTGCGCCGCTCGACCCCCTTCCGCGTACCGGACTCGCTGCTGCGCGGGGACGAGGTCGTCTTCACGCAACTGCGCCGGTCGCTCGACGACCTGCTGGCCACACCGCAGCAGACGGCCCCGCGCCTCGCCCGCTTGCTCCGCCTGATCCTCACCGCGACCCGGCTCAGGCCCCGCCGGGACTGGGTGCGGCCCACCCGCGGGGCACCGCTCCTGGTAGGGCGATCGAACGCCTTCTTCCGGTTCCGGCACCGAGCCCCGACGACCGACTTCCCCGGCGACCCCCACGCCGAGTGGCGGGCCCTGAACCGGCTCGCCTTCGCGGCCCGTACCTCGTCCTCCTTCCCGGGGGCGTTCGAGCCGGGAAGGATCTTCGTGGGCGGCGATGCGCCGGCCTGGGACGAACCCCCGCGGGTCGACATGCGGGGAGTCAGCAGCGAGACCGGCCACCCCGACGAGAACAGCGGCGGCTGCGTCGAACTGGTCGACGGGGGCCCGCTCGACAACATCCCCGTCGCCTGGGCGGTCCGTGCCATAGCGGGAACCCCCGTCACCCGGAAGGTCGACCGGTGGCTGCTGTTCCTGCAGCCCGTACCGCCCTTCCCGCCGGCGCCGGCCGCGGGCGGCAGGCGCCGGGTCACCCGGGCCGTCCGGCTCGCGGTGAAGTCCCTGGCGGTGAAGACCGGTTCGGAATCCCCCGGGCCCGCTGGAGCCGCTGGACGCCCAGACGGGGGAGGAGAGTTCGGCGCGCCTCATCCGGCGGCTGCGCGCCGCCGGCGCCGACATCGGTCGCCCCTTCCCGCTCAGGTCGCCCATGGCCTCGCCCGGACCGTCCGGCTCCTCATGGACTGGATCCGCGCGTACGAGGCCGTGGCCGAGCCCGTGGACGCGGCCGGGCTCGAAGAGCGCAGGGGGCTCCTCTACACCTACCGGTACGCGATCGCCACCCTCATCGCCGCCCGGGACAGGCTGCTGCTCAGGGCCTACGGAGAAGCACTCGCGGGCGGGGAGGCGCCGGCCGACGCGATCGCCCCGCTGGCGGTGGCGAACGGCCGGCTGACCGCCCTGATGCCGGCGGTGCCTACCGAGTGGCAGGAGCCGGGAGCCTGGCAGGCCTGGTCGGGAGCGCTGGCCGCGGCCAGGACGGACCCGGCGCGCTGGTGGCGAGGGGTCCTGGCCGCGCTGGTGGCCGGGGGAGCGGCCGCCCTCGTCCAGTTCGGCCGCGACGGGCCCGGCGGGTGGTGGGCGGCGCTCATGGTCTACGCCGTCCTCTTCGTGGTCACCGCGGTCCACCCCTGGCTCTACCCCCGGCCGGACACAGAGCCGCCCGGCTAGCCCTCGGCTAGGGTGAATCGGTAGGAATCAGGCCCCCCGGGGTGAGGTCGGTGAGGTGGACACTTACCAGTCGACGAGCGAAGTGCCGGACCCGCCGGACGCAGCCGTCGGGTACGCGGGCGTGCTCCGCGAGCTGCTCCCGATCGCCCTGTGGCGGGAGGACGCGGACGGCCGCATCGTCGAGTGGTCGCTCGCCGCCCAGGACCTGCTCGGACACCGCCCCGAGGACATCCTCGGCCGACCCGGGGCCTCCGTACTCGTCCCCGAGGCCAACCGCGGGCTCGCCGACGACCTGACCCGCCGCGTCCAGGCCGGCGAGACCGTCGTCGGCACCCTGCCCGTGCGCCACCGCGACGGCCACCGCGTCGTGATGGAGATGTGGATCGTCCCCGCCGCCGACCGGCAGGGGCGTACGGGCGCCATGCTCGTCGCCGTGGAGACCTCCGAGGTGCTCCACATGCGCGACTCGCTCGCCGCGCTCCAGAGCCTGTTCACCCAGTCGCCCATCGGCCTCGCCACCCTCGGCACCGACCTGCGCTTCCTGCGCGTCAACGACGCCCTGGCCCGTATGAACGGCGTCCCCGCCGCCGCGCACCTGGGCAAACGGCTCACCGAAGTGGTGCCGGGGGTCAACGCCGCCGTGCTCGAGGCCACCATGCGCCAGGTCCTCCACCGGGGCACGGCCGTCGTCGACGTCCGGCGCACCGGACGCACCGCCTCCGACCCCGACCACGACCGGACCTGGTCCTGTTCGTACGCCCCGCTGCTCGACGGCTCGGGACGGCCGCTCGGCCTGATCGCCTCCCTCATCGACATCACCGACGGACAGCGGGCCCAGGCCGAGGCGGAACGGGCCCGGCACCGGTTCGCCCTGCTGGCGGAGGCCGGCACCCGCATCGGCACCACCCTGGACCTCCGCCAGACCGCCCAGGAGATCGTGGACGTGCTGGTGCCGCAGCTCGCGGACTCGGCCGACGTGCAGCTGCTCGAATCGGTCCTGGGCCCGGACGAGGGCGCGGCCGCCGCGGCCTCCACCCGCGGCCTGATGCGCCGGCTCGCCGCCTCCTTCCCCGACCCGGACGCGCCCACCGCGAAACTCCAGGCGGGCCAGACCTTCCAGATCCCCACGGACAGCGTCTACGAGCGGATCATCACCGAGGGCCGGCCGATGGACCTCTACACGCCCGACATCCCGGCCCTGATCACCGACCCGCGGGCCGGAGCCCTGCGCACCTACCTCGCCACCCTCGGCTCCGCCCGGATGGTCCCGCTGGTCGCCCGGGGGCAGGTGCTGGGCGCGGTCGCCGTAACCCGGCTGCGCGAGCGCGAGCCCTTCGACGACGAGGACCGCGTCCTGGTCGACGAACTGGTCGCCCGCGCCGCCCTCAACATCGACAACGCCCGGATGTACACCCGCCAGCGGCACGCCGCGCTGACCCTCCAGCGCAGCCTCACCAACAGCGAGCTCCCCCAGGTGACCGGCCTCGAACTGACCGGGCGCTACCTGCCCGCCAGCGACCACGACGTCGGCGGGGACTGGTTCGACGTCATCCAGCTGCCCGGCGGCCGGACGGGCCTGGTCATCGGCGACGTGATGGGCCACGGGATCCACGCGGCGGCCGTCATGGGCCAGCTGCGCACGGCGGTACGGACCCTCGCGCGGCTGGACGTGCCCCCGGAGCAGATGCTCCGCTCGCTCGACGCCGTGGTGGCCGACCTCGGCGAGGACGAGATGGCCACCTGCGTCTACGCCGTCCACGACCCGGCATCGGGCGGCTGCGTCATCGCCCGCGCGGGCCACCCGCCGCCGGCCGTGGCCGCGGCGGACGGGACCGTCACCTTCCTGCACGGCCCGCCCGGCACACCGCTGGGCACCGGCGGGCAGGACTTCCGCACGGAAGAGGTGAGCCTGCCCCCGGGGAGCCTGCTCGTGCTCTACACCGACGGACTGATCGAGGCCCGCGACCGGGACCTCGACCAGGGCATGGACCAGCTGGGGCGGGCCCTCGCGGGGGCGCCCCAGCCGCTCGAGGAGCTGTGCGACGGGATCCTGGAGCGGCTGCTGCCGTGCGATCCGCAGGACGACGTCGCCGTACTCCTCGCCCGCACCGGCCCGGTCGCGGGACATCCGGCATGACGCCGCCCCGGGCGGGCGCCCGGGCCACCCTCACCAGGCCAGGTCCTCCAGCGCGTCCAGGTCCAGCGGGGCCGCAGCCGGCGGCTCCGGGCGCGCGGTCAGCGGCAGTTCCGCCCAGATGACCTTGCCCCGGTCCGTGTAGCGGACGCCCCACCGGTCGGCGTACTGCGCGACGAGGAACAGTCCGCGCCCGCCCTCGTCGGTGGTGGCCGCGTACCGCAGGTGCGGGGAGGTGCTGCTGCCGTCGGAGACCTCGCAGATCAGCGTGCGGTCGCGCAGCAGGCGGACCCGTACGGGCGCGGACCCGTAGCGGATGGCGTTGGTGATCAGCTCGCTGAGGATCAGCTCGGTGGTGAAGGACACCTCCTCCAGGCCCCAGGCGGCCAGCTGCGCCGCACCGGCGTTGCGCACCCGGGAGACGGCCGCCGCCTCGCCCGGCACCTCCCACTCGGCGATGCGGTCCGCCTCCAGCCGGCGGGCGTCGGCGATCAGCAGGGCGATGTCGTCGCCCGGCACCGGGGAGAGCAGGGCGGCCAGCACGTCCGCGCAGGCCTGGTCGGGGCTGCGGCCGGGCCGGGACAGCGATTCGCGCAGCAGCCCGAGACCCGTGTCGAAGTCGCGGTGGCGGTCCTCCACCAGGCCGTCGGTGAACAGCACCAGACGGCTGCCCTCGGGCAGCCGGAACTCGGTCGACTCGAAGGGCATGCCGCCGACGCCGAGCGGCAGCCCCGCGGGCAGCTCGGGGAACTCCACGTCCCCGCCGGGCCGGATCAGCGCGGGCCCGGGGTGCCCGGCGCTGGCCATCACGCACCGCCCCGACACCGGGTCGTAGACCGTGTACAGGCAGGTGGCCCCGGTGATCCCGGCGGGCTCGGGACCGCCCTCCCCGAGGGTTTCGTCGGCCTCGGCCGGGCCGCCGCCGGTGTCGTTCTGGTCGATCCGGTTGATCAGCTCGTCCAGGTGCCCGAGCAGCTCGTCGGGGGGCAGGTCCAGGGTGGAGAAGTTGTGCACGGCGGTGCGCAGCCGGCCCATCGTGGCCGCCGCGTGCACCCCGTGGCCCACGACGTCGCCGACGACCAGCGCCACCCGTGCACCGGGCAGCGGGATCACGTCGAACCAGTCCCCGCCGACCCCCGCCTTCGCCGGCAGGTAGCGGAAGGCGACGTCCACCGCGGTCAGGTCCGGCAGCACCCGGGGGAGCAGGCTGCGCTGGAGGGCCACGGCCGTCGCGTGCTCGCGGGTGAAGCGGCGGGCGTTGTCGATCGAGACGGCCGCGCGCGCCGCGAGCTCCATCGCGAAGGAACGGTCCTCCTCGTCGAAGGCCTCGGGGGTGTCCGCCGCCCGCCAGAAGTTCGCCATGCCGAGGACCACGCCGCGGGCCTGGAGCGGGACGCTGATCAGGGAGTGCAGCCCGTAGTCCAGGGCCTCCCGGGTCCCTTGCGAATCCTGGGCCCGCCAGCCCATGGCGGCGTGCAGGTCCGGCGCGAGCACCGCCTCCCCGGCGTCCAGGGCGGCGGCCATCGGAGCCGTCGGCACGACGAACCGGATGATGTCGCCGACCGGCTGGAGCGGCTGGTCGGTACGGACCCCGCTCATGGCCGCCCGCCGCATCTCCGTGTACACGCCGGCGCCCGACACGGGCTCGTCACCGTGCAGCACCGGCTCCAGCAGCTCCACGGTGACGAAGTCGGCGAAGCGCGGGACGGCGACCTCCGACAGCTCCTCCGCGGTCCGCACCACGTCCAGGGTGGTGCCGATCCGCACCCCGGCGTCGTAGAGCAGCTGGAGCCGTCCGCGGGCCACCTCGGCCCGGCCGGAGAGCGCGGCGAGCTCCGTGGAGTCGCGCAGGGTCATGACCGTGCCGGAGGACTGGCCCCCGTACGGCTTCGTGGGCCGGACGTTGACCGCGAGCAGCCGGTCGCCGGCCAGGTGCACCTCGTCCGTCACGACCCGCCCCGAGACGAGCAGTCCGGTGGTCCGCGGGTCCAGTCCGAGGTCGGCGACGTGCCGGCCCTCGGCGTCGGGCGGCAGACCGAGGAGCCGGCGGGCCTCGTCGTTGGCCAGGACCAGCCGGTGGTCGGTCCCGATGATGAGCACGCCCTCGCGCACGGCGTGCAGGACGGCCTCGTGGTGCTCGTTGATCCGGGCCATCTCGTCCGCGCGCAGCCCGTGGGTCTGGCGCCGCAGCCGGCGGCTCACCAGGAAGGCCCCGCCGGTGCCGAGCAGCAGGGCGCCCGCCGTGGCGCCGAGCAGCAGCGGGACCTGGCCCTCGACCACGTCCGACACGTTCGCCACCTCGATGCCGGTGCCGACGAGGCCCACCACGTTGCCCTGGCCGTCCCGTACGGGCACGACGGCCCGCACCGCGTCGCTGGGCTCGCCGGTGAACGTCTCGGTGTAGGAGTGCCCGGAGACCGCGCGGGAGAAGTCGCCCGTGGCGCGCCGGCCGATCAGCTCGGGCCGCGAGTCGGTGTACCGGATCCCGTCGCGGCTCATCACGGCGATGAAGTCGACCCCGGAGGCCCGGCGGGCGGCGTCGGCCAGCGGCTGGAGCACGGCGGTCGGATCCGGCGCCCGCAGCGCCGCCGGGAGGCCGGGGGCGTGGGCGAAGGACTCGGCGGCGGCCAGCGAGCGGTTGCGGGCGTCGCGCTCGCTGTCGTAGCGGGACTGCAGGACCAGGGCCACCGCGGCCGCCGCGATCAGCAGCAGCACGATCGCCGCCTGGAGGGCGAAGACCTGACCGGCGACGCTGCGGGCCCCCAGCGACAGGCGCGCCCACAGGCGCGGGCCCCATCCGGTCGGCTGGCGACCAAAACGTCCGGTCATGAGCCCTTTCTAACACTGTCCCGGGGGTTTGGGGGCGGCCGCGCGGCGGCGGCCCGCGCCGGGGCACCGGCCGGGCGGGCCGCGCAATGGCGGAGGCCCGGTCCCCCCCCGCTCTTCCGTTCTAGTGGTCGTCGCAACACCCCAGCTCAGGGGATGCGATGGACTTCAAGATCCGGGAGAGCCGGACGGTGGCTCAGGGCCGCAAGAGGCTGCTGCGTGAGCGGGAAACATACTTCCTGCTCATGCAGCAGGGCTTCAGCAACAACCAGGCGTGCCGGATCGTGGGCATCAACGACAAGACCGGCCGCCGTTGGCGCAATGGCCGTGCGGCAGACAGCAAGCAGAAGGCGGCACCACCGGTTCGTCCGGTGGTGCCGCCTACTGGTCCGTCCCGCTACCTCCGGGCCGACGAGCGGATCCACATCGCCGACCGGTTCCGGGAGAAGGCCTCGATCCGGGCGATCGCTGCCGAGCTGGGTCGTAGTCCCTCCACCATCAGCCGGGAGATACGCCGCAACGGCACGCGTCCACCCCGCAACGCGACCCACTGGACCTATCGGCCGTATGTCGCGCAAGAGCGTGCGGATGCCCGTCGGCCCCGGCCCAAGACCGGGAAGATCGGCCAGAACCCCGAGCTGCGGGACTTCATCCAGCACCACCTCACACGCCGCTGGAGTCCTGAACAGATCTGCCGGACTCTACGGACGCGCTTCCCCGACCGGCCGGAGATGCACGTGACCCACGAGACGATCTACCAGGCCCTCTACGTCCAAGGCCGCGGAGAACTCCGCCGCGAGCTGACCCGATCCCTTCGGACGGGACGGGCGACGCGACGCCCGCACCGTCAGTCCGCTAAGCGTCAGCCGCGCATGTCGAAGGACATGGTGATGATCAGCGAACGGCCGGCCGAGGCAGCCGACCGCGCGATCCCCGGGCACTGGGAGGGCGACCTCATCATCGGCAAGACCAACAGGTCCGCGATCGGAACACTGGTGGAGCGATCCAGCCGCTTCGTCGCCCTCGTCCACCTGCCTGACGGCCGACACCCCGCCAAGGTCCGCGACGCGCTCATCCAGACCGTCTCCGCTCTCCCGGCCCACCTCCGGCGCTCACTCACCTGGGATCAGGGCTCCGAGATGCACCTCCACCAGGAGTTCAGCACCGCCACGGACATGGCCGTCTACTTCTGCGATCCCGGCAGCCCCTGGCAGCGCGGCTCGAACGAGAACACCAACGGGCTGCTACGGCAGTACTTCCCCAAGGGCACAGACCTCTCCGTCCACACCCGCGAGCACCTGGACGCCGTCGCAGCCGAGCTCAACAGCCGCCCACGCAAAACGCTCGACTGGGAAACCCCAGCCGAGCGTCTCGCTAAGCTCCTGGCGACAGCCAGTTGATCACTGTGTTGCTACGACCCCTGGAATTCGCCCCGCTCGGGGGACCGGGCCTCACCTGCCGGTACGGCTCAGAGGACGTCGGCGGCGATCGAGGCCGCCACCTGCTCCAGCAGGGGACCGGCGTTCGGGATGGACTTCGCCGGGTCGGGCTCCAGATCCGTCAGCGGGTACGCCTTGCGGATCCCGGCGGCCTCGAGGGCCTCCTGGGTCAGCAGCAGCCGTCCGCACACCGCCACCACCGGCTTGCCGGCGGCCCGGGCCGCCGCCGCGACACCCGCCGGGGCCTTGCCGTGCAGGGTCTGCTCGTCCAGCGAGCCCTCACCGGTGATGACCAGGGTCGCGCGCTCCAGCGCCGGGGCGAAGCCCAGCACCTCCAGCATCAGCTCGATGCCGGGCCGGAACGTGGCGCCGAGCAGCAGCGCCCCGTAGCCGATGCCGCCCGCGCCGCCCGCACCCGGCAGCACCGCGCACTCGGCGGCCTTCGCGCCGATGGACTTCTCCAGGACCTGCGCGAAGTGCGCCAGCGCCGCGTCGAGCGCCGCCACGTCCTCGGGCGAGGCGCCCTTCTGCGGGCCGTACACGGCCGCGCAGCCCTTCGGGCCGGTCAGCGGGTTGTCCACGTCGCTGGCCAGGACGAAGTCGACCTCGGCGAAGCGCGGGTCGATCCCCGACAGGTCGGCCGAGGCCAGGCCGGCCAGCGCGCCGCCGCCCGGACCGGCCGGTTCGCCGTTCGCATCCAGGAACACCGCGCCCAGCGCCGCCAGCATGCCGGCGCCGCCGTCGGTGGTGGCGCTGCCGCCCACGCCGAAGACGATCGAGCGCGCGCCCGCGTCCAGCGCGGCCTTCAGCAGCTCGCCCGAGCCGTACGTGGTGGCCGTCAGCGGGGCGAAGGTGCCCGCCGGCAGCAGCTGCAGCCCGGAGGCCTCCGCCATCTCGACCACCGCGGTGCCCTCGCGCAGCGCGAAGGCGGCCGTGACCTGGTCGCCGAGCGGTCCGGTGACCCGTACCTCCCGGCGTTCGAAACCGGCCGCCACCGCGGCCGCGACCGTGCCGTCGCCGCCGTCCGCGACGGGGAGGGTCTCGATCTCCACGCCCGGTACGGCCTTGCGGAGGCCCGCCGTCACCCGCTCCGCGACCTGAACGGCCGTGAGCGAGCCCTTGAATTTGTCCGCGGCGATGAGCACGCGCGCGGCCTCAGTTACTGCTCCGTCCGTCACCTTGCTATTCCCTTGCTATCGAACAGTGCAGTCGCGCCGCCATGAGCTTATCCGGAGGATCCTCCTATGCCCATGAGTGGCCTGGGCCACACCCGGCGCGCCATGTATCTAAAGAGGGATAAATCGCTGCATAGTGTGGCCGCATGAGCGCGGATTCACTGGAACAGCCACGTCCGGATACCCCGGGTGACGGGCCCGGCGGTCCGGCCGACGGCACCCCCGACCGCGCGGTCGTCATCGTGGGCGTGGTCGCCGTGCTCGCCCTGGTCGCCTGGGCCGCCCTCGCCAAGGGTTCCTTCGACACCGCGTCGGGCACCGCGCTCGCCTGGGTCCTGGAGAACTTCGCCTGGCTGTTCGTGATCGCCGCCGACGCGTTCCTCGTGATGTGCGTCGTGCTCGCCGTCAGCCGCTTCGGCCGGATCCGGCTCGGCGCCGACGACTCCGAGCCGGAGTTCACCAACCTCGCGTGGATCGCGATGATGTTCAGTGCCGGCATGGGCATCGGCCTGATGTTCTACGGGGTGGGGGAGCCGCTCACCCACTACCTGAACCCGCCCCCCGCCTCCGGCGCGGCCCCGGCCACCGGCGCCTCCGCCCTGGCGGCCATGGAGTACTCCTTCTTCCACTGGACCCTCACCCCCTGGGCGATCTACGGCATCGCCGGCCTCGCCCTCGCCTACGCGACCTTCCGCAAGGGCCGCGGCAACCGGCTCAGTTCCGCCTTCGTCCCCCTCATGGGCGAGGAGCGGGCCAACGGGTGGGCCGGCAAGTGCATCGACCTGCTCGCCGTCTTCGCCACCGTCTTCGGCACCGCGACCAGCCTCGGGCTCGGCGCGCTCCAGGTGTCCAAGGGGCTCAGCCTCACCACCGGCATCGAGGACTCGACCACCGTCGAGCTGATCATCATCGGCTCGCTGTCGGCCGCCTTCGTGCTCTCCGCCTTCTCCGGCCTGCACAAGGGCGTGAAGTGGCTGAGCACCATCAACATCGTGCTCGCCGCCACCCTGATGCTCTTCGTCTTCCTGCTCGGCCCCACCGTCTACGTGCTCGACGTGATCCCCTCCAGCGTCGGCGGCTACCTGCACCAGCTGCTGCCCATGGCCAGCCGGACCGGCGCCTTCACCGACGCCAAGTGGCTCGGCGCGTGGACCATCTTCTACTGGGCGTGGTGGCTCTCGTGGGCGCCGTTCGTCGGTACCTTCATCGCCCGGATCTCGCGCGGCCGCACCATCCGCGAATTCCTCGTGGGCGTCCTGCTCGTGCCCAGCGGCGCCACCGTCGTCTGGTTCTGCGTGATGGGCGGCACCGCCATCCGCCTCGACTCCACCGGAGCCGTGGACTTCGCCGCCAAGATCAAAGACGGTACGGAGGCCTCGCTCTTCGCGATGCTGGACGCCCTGCCGCTGTCCGCCGTCACCTCGTGGGTGGCCATGGCCCTGGTCATGACCTACTTCGTCACCAGCGCCGACTCCGCCTCCCTGGTCATGGGATCGCTCACCAGCCGCGGCTCCCTCCACCCGCCGACCTGGCTCGTCGTCACCTGGGGCGTGCTGATGGCGGCGGTCGCCGCCGTGCTCCTCGTCGCCGGAGGCCTCAAGTCCCTGCAGACCGCGACCATCCTCGTCGCCCTGCCCTTCGTCATCGTCATGCTGCTGCTCTGCTGGGCCCTGCTGACGGAACTGCGCGAGGACCCGGGCGCCGGACCCGCCCGCCACCACGCGCTGCACGGACTGCGGGACGCGGTGCGGGCCATGGTCGGCGACGCCATCACCGAACAGGGCCCGGCCCGCCACCCCCGCCTGCGGCGCGTCGCCGAGTCCAGGGGCCGCGACCGCGAGGACGGGTCCGACGCCCCGTAGCGGATGTCTGGGTAGGGTGGCGAGGTGACCACCACGGATGACTACGCCAGTTACATCGCGAGCCTGCCCCGGGTGCTGGCCGGCGCGGCCGCCCTCTACCGGGACGCCGAGGGACGGGTCCTGCTCGTCGAGCCCAACTACCGCGAGGGCTGGGCCCTGCCGGGCGGCACCATCGAGTCGGACCAGGGGGAGTCGCCGCGCACCGCCGCCCGGCGCGAGAGCGCCGAGGAGATCGGCATCGACGTGCCGCTCGGACGGCTGCTCGCCGTGGACTGGAACGTCGGCGCGGACCGCCCGCCGCTGGTCGCGTACCTCTACGACGGCGGGGTGCTCGACGCCGGGCAGCTCGCGTCCATCACGCTCCAGGAGGAGGAACTGATCTCCTGGCGGCTGGTCGGCCCCGCCGAACTCCCCGCGTACCTCCCCGGTTCCCTGGGCCTGCGCGTCCAAGAGGCCTACCGGGTCCTGAACTCGGGCGAGGGAGCCGCGGAACTCGAGAACGGCCGCCGGCCCCTCTCCTAGACCGTCCGTTCAGCCGGGCCGTGTCGGCGAGCGGCGCCCCGTAACACCGGACTTACTCCGAGCAGGACAGAATCAGCTGATGATCACGATGTACGCCTGGCCCAGCACCGCCGACGGGCCCGACGCCCTGCCCATGGTCCACTTCACCACCGATGAGCAGTCCGCCGGCGAGGTGACCCCCGAGGGGATGCCGGTCTGGCTCTTCGACACCGCGATCCGCGACGGGGGCTGGTGCCAGTTCACCGACTTCGACGGCTGGTCGGTGCCCGCCACCCGGTGGCAGGCCTTCTACCGCCGCGAGGACGACCTCCTCGCGGTCAGCGGCCCCGGCTCGTGCGAAGGCTGGTACCAGGGCAACCTCGGCGCCGACGTCGAGTGGGTGCAGGCGGCCGCCACCCAGCAGAGCGTGGTCCTGCTCGCCGCCCCGGTCCAGCACCCCTTGCTGTACGGCTACGCGGTCGAGGCGGGCGCGGCCTTCGCCCTGCTGGTGCCGCTGCTCGTGGTCTAGAGCTGCCCGCCCGCGGACTCGAAGTCGAGGAGCCGGACCTTGCGTTCGAGGCCGCCGCCGTAGCCGGTCATACCGCCCGAGGCGCCGATCACGCGGTGGCACGGCACGATGATGCCGATCGGGTTCTTCCCGTTGGCCAGGCCCACGGCGCGCGAGGCGTTCGGCTTGCCCAGCTCGGCCGCGAGCTTCCCGTACGACCAGGTCTCGCCGTAGGGGATCCGTACCAGCTGGTCCCACACGCTGCGCTGGAAGTCGGTGCCCTCCAGCCGCAGCGGCAGGTCGAAGGAGGTGAGCTCCCCGGCGAAGTACGCGGCCAGCTGCCGCACCACTTCGGGGAAGGGCTCCTCGGCCGCGGCGACCCGCTCCCCGAAGGACTCCTCGGCCGGGCGGTGGCGCTGCCCCGTCATGTACAGGCCGCTGAGGACGCCGTCCGTGGCGACGAGGGTGAGCGGACCGTAGGGGCTCTCGACGACGGTGTGCTGCTTGACGGTGCTGTTCACGGTGTGCTCCTCAGGCGGGCAGGTGGTTGATGGCATGGTCGTCGGTGGCCCACAAGTACTGGACGGCGTACGCGCGCCAGGGCCGCCAGCCGGCCGCCCGCGCGGTCAGCGCCGAGGGCGTCGACGGCAGCCCGAGCCCGCGCGCCGCCCGCCGGACGCCAGGTCGGACGGCAGGAACGCGTCCGGGTCGCCGAGCGCCCGCATCGCGATGATCTCGGTGGTCCACGGGCCGAAACCCGGCAGCGCGGACAGCTGCGCCCGCGCCGCCTCCCAGTCGCTGTCGATGCCGAGCGGCAGTGAACCGTCGGCGAGCCCCGAGACCAGGGTGGTGAAGGTGGTGCGCCGGGTGCCCGGCATGGCCAGCGTCTCCGGGTCCAGCGAGGCGAGGGCACGCGGGGACGGGAACAGGTGGGTCAGCCCGCCCAGCGGGTCCTCCACGGGCTCCCCGTGCGCGGTGACCAGCCGGGCCGCGTGCGTGCGCGCCGCCGCGGTGGACACCTGCTGGCCGAGGACCGCCCGTACGGCGAACTCGGCCGCGTCGACCGTACGGGGCACCCGGCGCCCGGGTGCCTTGTCCACGAGCGGGGCCAGCAGCGGGTCGGCGCGCAACTGCTCGTCGACCGCCTCGGGATCGGCGTCCAGATCCAGCATCCAGCGGCAGCGGCTGATGGCGATGGTCAGGTCGCGCAGGTCGGTCAGGGCCAGTCGGCAGCCGATGTGGTCGGGCTGCGGGGTCAGTGCCACGACCCCGGTGCCGTAGGGCAGGCGCAGGGTGCGGCGGTAGGCGCCGTCGCGCCACTCCTCCACGCCGGGGACGGCGGTCGCGGCCAGGTGCCCGAAGAGGTTGTCCGGGTTGAGAGGGGCCCGGAACGGCAGCCGGAGGCTGATGGTGCCGGGGATCCGTGGCTGCTCGCGGCCGGGGCCGGTCTTGGCGGCGCGCCGGCGCAGCTCGCTGGGGGAGAGGGCGAAGACCTCGCGGACGGTGTCGTTGAAGGTGCGGATGGAGGCGAAGCCGGCGGCGAACGCGACGTCCCCCATCGGGAGCGCGGAGGTCTCGATGAGCAGGCGGGCGGTCTGGGCGCGCTGGGCCCGGGCGAGGGCCAGCGGGCCGGCGCCGAGCTCGGCGCTGAGCTGCCGCTCGACCTGCCGGGTCGAGTAGCCGAGCCGGGTGGCGAGGCCCGGCACCCCCTCGCGGTCCACCACCCCGTCCTGGATCAGGCGCATGGCGCGGGCGACGGCGTCGGCGCGGGCGTTCCACTCGGGGGAACCGGGGCTGGTGTCCGGCCGGCAGCGCTTGCAGGCCCGGAAACCGGCCTGCTGGCAGGCGGCGGCGCTGGGCAGGAAGGTCATGTTCTCGACCTTCGGCGGGACGGCGGGGCAGCTGGGGCGGCAGTAGATCCGGGTGGTCAGAACGGCCGTGAAGAACCAGCCGTCGAATCGGGCGTCCTTCGACTGCACGGCCCTTACGCAGCGCTCGGTGTCGGTGTGCATGACTCCAGGATCCGGCTTGCAGGCCCCGCGGGCTGGCGGTTTTCCGACACCAAGCCTACGCCGCCCGCCGTGCCGTCCGCCGTGGCCTCCGGCCCATGCCCGACCCTACCCGGGGCCGCGCCGGCCCGGTCAGGGGACCGGCGGGGCGGACAGGCGGTGGGCGTCCCGGGCCAGGGTGAGGGCCACCAGGTCGTGGGGGCGGGAGAGGGAGCGGGAGGTCAGGTGCTCCAGGCGGCGGAGGCGGTTGAACACCGTGTTGCGGTGGCAGTACAGGCGGGTCGCGGCCCGCCCGGCGGAGCCCTCCGCCGCCAGCCATGCGTCGAGGGTCTCCAGCAGCACCGCCCGGTCCGCCGGGTCCAGCTCCAGCAGGGGGCCCAGGACCGCCTGGACCAGCTCGCCCGCCAGCTCCGGCTGCCCCACGACCAACGCCGTCGGCAGCCGCTGCGACAGCCGGACCAGCGACCGCTCCTCCGCACCGCAGGTGGCCAGCGCCGTCTCGGCCAGCCGCCGCGCCCGGCCCAGCTCCGCCAGCCCGTCCACCACCGGGCTGATCCCGCCGGGCCCGTGGCAGCGGTCCGCCAGTTCCGCCGCCAGCTCCTCCGGGGAGGACGACCCGAGGGCCACCACCGCCAGCTCCTGCTCCGCCCGCATCCGCCAGAACAGCCGCATCCCGCCCACCGCCGCCACCCGGTGCACCGAGTCCCGCCGGTCCACGGGGAGCACGACCACCGCGTACCGCCCCTGCTCCGGCAGGTCCAGGCCCGCCGCCGCCCGCGCCGCCAGCCCCGGCACCGCGTCCCCCTGGAGCAGCGCGTCCAGCAGGGCCTGCACCCGCTCGTCGCTGCGCCGGCGCATCTCCCGCTCGCCCGCCCGGTAGGCCTCCGCCGTCGTCGCGGCCTGCTGCTCGATCCCCGCCCACATCGCCCCGGCCGTCCGCGCCAGCACCGGCAGCGCGTCCGGGTCCTCCTCGGTGACGATGTCCAGCAGCGCGTCCCAGGTCAGCCGCCCCGCGCGCCGGTACGCGTACAGCAACAGGTCCAGCGGCAGCCCCTGTTCGGCCCGGCGCCGCCCCAGCTCCTCCGCGTACACGAGATCCTTGCGCGTGTCCGAGCGGCGGGCGGCGAAGGCCTCGATGCCGTAGCGCATGGCCTCGCTGATCTGCTGCCAGTGCTCGTCCCGCGGTACCACCAGGTCGTACAGCGGCGAATGCCGTGCCAGATCGCCGATCAGCTGCTCGGTCAGCTCCGGGACGCGCCCCAGCAGCACCTCGGCCGCCGTCAGCAGCACCGACCACTCCGCTTCCGTACGCGCCCTGCGTCCGCCCATGGCCGCAGAGGATGTCATCCGCGGCCCACCGGCGTAAGGGGCCCCGTCCACAGGTCTGTGCCGTTGCACAACCGGACCCCACCCCCGGCTGGTCATCGGCAGCGATTCCGGTTCTGGCCGTGGACGGCCGCTCCGCCCGGTGCTGGTCTGTGCGCCAGCACAACGCCGGCCCAACGCCGGTACAGCGCCCGGACAGGGCCTGGCAGTGGGAGGGGAAGTGGGAGGGGAAGTGGCCTCGCTCCAAGTGCGCGAGCTGTCCGTCGGCTACGGGCCGGTCCGGGCGCTGCGCGCCGTGTCGCTCGACGTGCCCGAGGGCGCCGTGGTCGTCGTACTCGGCGGGAACGGCGCGGGCAAGACGACCCTGCTGCGGGCGGTGTCCCGCACGCTCGCCTTCCACCGCGGCGCCGTCACCGGCGGCACCGTGACCTTCGACGGCATGCCGCTGGACGGACTCGCACCGGCCCGGGCGGTGGCCGCCGGAGTGGTGCAGGTCCCCGAAGGGCGCCAGGTGTTCGCCCGGATGAGCGTCGCGGACAACCTGCGGGCGGGCACCCTCGGGGCCCGGGCCGGCTCCCGCGCCGACACCGCCCGCTCGCTGGCCCGCGTCCACGAACTCTTCCCGGTCCTCGCCAAACGGTCCCGGCAGCGGGCCGGCCTGCTCTCCGGCGGGGAGCAGCAGATGCTGGCCCTGGGCCGCGCCCTGATGGCCCGCCCCCGGCTGCTGCTCCTGGACGAGCCCTCCCTGGGCCTGGCGCCGAAGATGGCCGCGACGATCGCCGCGACCATCACCGAGATCAACGCCGCGGGCACCTCGGTGCTGCTCGTGGAGCAGAACGCCGCCCTCGCGCTGCGTCTCGCCTCCCACGCGTACGTCCTGGAGGTCGGCGAGGTCACCCTGTCCGGCCCGGCCGCGGAGCTGGCCGCCTCGGACGAGGTGCGCCGCCGCTACCTCGGCATCACCGACGGGGACACCCCGCCCGCACGGCCGGCCCACACCCTGCGCAGGTGGTCGGCATGACGGGGACACCGCCGCTCACGGTCACCGACGTCACGGTCCGCTTCGCCGGTCTCACCGCACTCGACCGGGTCTCCTTCACCGTCGAGCCCGGCAGTCTGCACGCCGTCATCGGCCCCAACGGCGCCGGCAAGTCCACCTGCTTCAACGTCCTGTCCGGGGTCTACCGCGCCGCGTCGGGCAGTGTCCGATTCGGCACCGCCGAGCTCACCGGCCTGGCCCCGCACGCCGTCGCCGCGCTCGGCATCGCCCGCACCTTCCAGAACCTGGCCCTGCCCCCGCACACCACGGTCGCCGACAGCCTGCTGCTCGGCCGCCACCGGCTGATGCGCTCCGGGTTCCTCGCGGCCGGGCTGCGGCTGCCTTCCGCCGTCCGAGAGGACCGCCGGCACCGCGAACGGGTCCGCGAGATCGCCGCCTTCGTCGGCCTGGGGTCCGACCTGGCCGCGCCCGCGGGCTCCCTCCCGTACGGGAAACAGAAACTCGTCGAGCTGGCCCGGGCCCTGTGCATGGAGCCCCGGCTGCTCCTGCTCGACGAACCCGTCGCGGGGATGACGGCCGACGAACGGCAGCGCACCGCCGCCGTCATCGCCGGTGTGCGCGACGGCCTCGGCATATCGATCGTGCTGGTCGAACACGACATGGGGGTGGTGATGCGGCTCGCGGACGCGGTGACCGTACTCGACTTCGGCAGACGGATCGGCGGCGGGACCCCCGCCCAGGTGCAGAGCGACCCGGCGGTCGTCCGCGCCTACCTCGGCGAGGAGGACCCGGCCGCGTGACCACCTTCCTGGAACTGCTGCTCGGCGGCCTCTCCATGGGCTCCGTGTACGCCCTGATCGCACTCGGCTTCGTGGTGATCTTCAAGGCCACCGAGGTCGTCAACTTCGCCCACGCCTCGCTCCTCCTGGCGGGCGGCTGGGTCACCGCCGTCCTGCACGAGGACATCGGCTTCTGGCCCGCCCTGGCCGCCGGCATCGGCGCCGCGGCCGCCGTCGGCGCGGGGGTGGAGTTCCTGGTGATGCGCCGCTACCGCGGCCAGGACCAGAGCGTCCTCGCCATCGTCACCATCGGCGTGGACATCCTGATCACCACCGACCTCACCCGCCGCATCGGTACGGACGTCCTCGCCCTCGGCGACCCGTGGGGCGACGCCGTGGTCCACCTCGGCCCGGTCACCCTCCCGCAGACCCGGATCGCGGCCTTCGTCTCGGCCGCCCTCCTGATCGGCGCGTTCCTGCTGCTCTTCCGGTACACCGCCTGGGGGGTGGCCATGCGCGCCGCCGCCGAGAAGCCGGAGACCGCCGCGCTGATGGGCGTCAGGCTGGGCCGGGTCTCCCTGGCGGCCTGGGCGGTCGCCGGGGCGCTGGCCGCCGTGGCCGCCCTCTTCCTCACCGTCTTCCCCACCCCCGGCCTGGAACGGGCCACCTCGCTGGCCGCCCTCAAGGCCTTCCCCGCGGCCATCCTCGGCGGCCTCGACTCCACCACCGGAGCCCTCGCCGGCGGCCTGATCGTCGGCGTCACCGAGGCCATGGCCACCGGCTACCAGGGCCAGCTCGCCTTCCTCGGCCGCGGTATCGGCGACCTCGCCCCGTACCTGGTCATGGTCGTGGTCCTGCTGCTGCGCCCGGCGGGCCTCTTCGGAACGAAGGAGCCCGCCCGTGTCTGACACCCCGCGCCCCGCCCTGCGGCGGCCGGTCCCGGCGCGCCTGGCCCTGCGGCGCCCCGCCCCGGCGCGCCTGGTGCTGTGGGCCGCCGGAGCCGCCGTGCTCCTCGCGCTGCCCTTCTACCTGGAGCGCTTCTGGCTCCAGGCCGGGCTGTTCGCCATCGCCGCGGGCATCGGCGCCATCGGCCTCAACCTGCTCACCGGCGCCACCGGCCAGCTCTCCATGGGGCACGCCTTCTTCCTCGCCGTCGGCGCGTACGGCTACTGCGCCCTGGCCGGGGACGGCGGACGCTCCGGCGGCCACGAGCTCGTCGGCCTCGGCCTGCCCAGCTGGCTGGCGGCCGTGATCGCCGTCGCCCTCGCCGGGGCCGCCGGCGGGCTCTTCAGCCCCATCGCCGGCCGGCTGCGCGGCGCCTATCTCGGCATCGCCACCCTCGCGCTGATCTTCATCGGCCAGCACGTCCTGTTCAACGCCACCCCGCTCACCGGCGGGTTCAACGGCCGCGCCGTCGAGCCCCTCTCCCTCCTCGGGATCACCTTCGACGACACCGAGACCGTGATCGCCGCCGTCCCCTTCCAGTCCGCCGAGAAGCTCTGGTACGTCGCCCTCGCCGCGCTCCTGGCCTGCGCCCTCTTCGCCCGCGGCATCCTGCGCGGGCGCCCGGGCCGCGCCATGAACGCCATCCGGGACCACACCATCGCCGCCGGCGTCATGGGCGTCCCCGTGGCCCGCTACCGCGCCGCCGTCTTCGTCGTGTCGTCCATGTACGCGGGCCTGGCGGGGGTCCTGCTCGCCCTGGTCTTCCAGCGCACCGTGCCCGACTACTTCGGCATGGTCCTGTCCCTCGAATACCTCGCCATGATCGTGATCGGCGGCCTCGGCACGGTGGCGGGCGCCGTCATCGGCGCCGGGTTCGTCTCCCTGCTGCCCCAGCTGCTCACCCGGTACAGCGACGCCCTCCCCCTCGTCGCCGCCCCCGGCGCCGGCGGGGTCTCCCCGGGAGAGGCGTCGCGCTATCTGTACGGCGCGGCCGTCGTCGCCGTCGTCCTGTTCCTCCCGGGCGGCCTCGCCCGGATCCGCCCGACCCGACCCCCGAAGGAGTCAGCGTGACCAGACCCGGCACGGACAAGCGAGCGCGCCTCGGTATGGCGGCCCTCGCGGCCGCGCTCCTCCTCACCGGAGCCGCCGGATGCAGCGGCAAGGCGGGCTCCGGCACCGAGGACAAGCAGGCCGAGGGCGGGGTCAAGACCGGCAAGGGGGTCACCGCCACCGCCATCAGGCTCGGCGCCCTCACCGACATGACCGGCGTCTACGCCTCCCTCGGCAAGAGCGTCACCCAGGCCCAGCAGCTCTGGATCAAGCAGGCCAACGCCGCGGGCGGCATCTGCGGCCGGCAGCTGGAGCTGACGGTCCGCGACCACGGCTACGACCCGCAGAAGGCCCTCGCCGGCTACACCGAGCTGGAGCCCGAGGTGCTCGGCTTCGCCCAGTTCATCGGCTCCCCGTTCGTCGCCGCCGCCAAGGACCGCATCGACGGCCAGGACAAGGGCCTGGTCATCCCGCAGGCCTGGTCCGCGTCGCTGCTGGGCAGCCCGGCCATCCGTACGGTGGGGGCCACGTACGACATCGAGACGGTCAACGCCGTCGGCTACCTCCTCGACCAGAAGCGCATCGCCTCCGGGGACAAGATCGGGCACGTGTACTTCGAGGGCGACTACGGCGAGAACGCCCTGGAAGGCGCCAAGCACGCGGCGAAGGAGGCCGGGCTCACGGTCGTCGAGCAGAAGATCAAGCCCACCGACAACGACATGTCGGCCCAGGTGGCGGCCCTCAAGCAGGCCGGGGTCAAGGCCGTGGTGATCAGTGCGGGCCCGCGGCAGGCGGCGTCGCTGGTGGGGGTCGCCGCGGCCGGCGGCTGGAACGTGCCGGTGGTCGGCAACAACTCGGCCTTCTCCCCGCAGCTGCTCGCCACCCCGGCGGGCGCGGCCCTGCAGAAGGACTACTACGTCGCGGCGTCCAGCCTCCCCATCGGCGCCCCGGAGGCGGGCCCGGCGGCCCTGGCAGCGGCCTACAAGGAGGCCTACCCGGGCGCGGGGCTCGACAACGGCGTGGTGGCCGGCTACACGGCCGCCGCGGTCTACGGCGAGGCCCTGAAGAAGGCCTGCGCGGACAAGGACCTCACCCGGGAGGGCGTCGGCAAGGCCCTGCTGACCCTGAAGGCGTACGACAGCGGCTTCGGCATCACCCACGACTTCTCGGACCCGAAGGCCCCCTCCACCCGGCAAAGCGTGATCATGAAACCGGACGAGCAGACCCCGGGCGGCCTGAAGGTGGTCAAGGAAGCCGCCGTGGCCCCCGCGGCCGAGAAGTACACCCCGGCGGGCTGAGGATCCGGCCTCACACGACGAGAGGGCCCCGGATGCCACTGGCATCCGGGGCCCTCTCGTCGTGTGAGGCTCAGCGCAGCGTGGTGGCGCGCGCCTCGCGACGGTTGTGCCGGAAGGTGTTCGCCCGCCGGGTCGTCGCGAACAGCGGAATCGTCGCCGCCATCGCGATCTGCAGCGCGCAGCCGGTCTGGAGCAGCAGCTGTCCGCCCGGGGCGTCGAACGCCCAGGCCGCCAGCAGCCCCATCGCACCGATGATCCAGCAGAGCATCGCCACCGCGAGGACACCCCGCGGCTTGGGGTACTCGACCCGGCTCACCATCAGCCAGGCCACACCGATGATCGCGAGCAGCGTCGGGACGAACGGCAGCTCCAGCAGCACGATCGAGACGACCGTCAGCGCGCCGAAGGGGCTCGGCATGCCCTGGAACATGCCGTCCTTCATGGTCACGCAGCTGAATCTCGCGAGTCTGAGCACCACGGCCAGCAGGACCACGATCGCGGCCAGCGCCGACATCTTCTGCACCGCGTCGTCGGCGACCATGCCGTAGACGAGGACGAAGTACGCGGGAGCCAGGCCGAAGCTGATCAGGTCGGACAGGTTGTCCAGCTCGGCGCCCATCGGCGAGCTGCGCAGCTTGCGGGCCACGATGCCGTCGAAGAGGTCGAAGACCGCGGCGAGCAGCATCAGTATCACTGCCGTCGCGGCGCTGTTGCGGGCCATGCCCGACTCGCCACTGCCGGTGAGGTGCGGGATGAGGATTCCGGTGGTGGTGAAGTACACCGCCATGAATCCGCACGTCGCGTTGCCGAGGGTGAGGGTGTCCGCTATCGACAGCCGCAGCGAGAGCGGCATGTCGTCCTCGGCGGACTCCTCCTCGGCGGGCTCGGGCACCCAGCCGGCTGCCGGAGTCTCAGGGTCAGTCACGGTCAATTCGTGTCACCCCCGCGGTGGTGGCCTGACCGACCTCGACCGCGACCTCGACGCCCTCGGGGAGGTAGATGTCGACGCGGGAGCCGAAGCGGATCAGACCGATCCGTTCGCCCTGCTCGACCTTGGTTCCGGCCGGCAGGTACGGCACGATGCGCCGGGCGACTGCACCGGCGATCTGCACCATCTCGATGTCACCGAGCTCGGTGTCGAAGTGCCAGACAACGCGCTCGTTGTTCTCGCTCTCCTTGTTGAACGCCGGGACGAATCCGCCGGGGATGTGCTCCACGGACGTCACCGTGCCCGCCAGGGGCGCGCGGTTGACGTGGACGTTCAGCGGGCTCATGAAGATCGCGACCCGGGTCCGTCCGTCCTTCCACGGCATGATGCTCTGCACCACACCGTCGGCGGGGGAGATGACACGGCCCTGGGCGATCTCGCGCTCGGGGTCGCGGAAGAACCACAGCATGCCCGCCGCGAGCGCGGTGGTGGGCACGGCCGCCGCGGCCCAGCGCCCGGACTTGCGAGCCCGGGTCAGGCTGAGCGCCGCGGTGGCGAGGGTCGGCAGAAGCCACGGCGATGCTCCGCGCGCGAGGCGTACGCCACGGAGGCTGTCGCGAGGTGCAGAGGTTTGGCTGTGGGGCATGGATGACCTTCGTAGCGGGTGATTGCCGCGCCGCAAACGGGGGGACGGGACGGCGGCTTTACTGGAATGCTATCGGTTGCACGCAACAACTGGGCAAGCCAGAAGCCGAGTCGATGTCCATCAGCCAGTGACTGCTAGTGACTCTTTCGCGGCGAATCGGTGGATGATCCGCCGCAAAAGGGACTTTTAGTCCTGGAGTCGGTACTCCTCGAGCAGGCGTCGCCCGATGATCATTTTCTGGATCTCGGCGGTACCTTCACCGATGAGCAGCATCGGAGCCTCCCGGTAGAGGCGCTCGATCTCGTACTCCTTGGAGAACCCGTAGCCGCCATGGATGCGGAATGCGTCCTCCACCACCTCCTTGCAGTACTCGGAGGCGAGGTACTTCGCCATCCCTGCTTCGAGGTCGTTTCGTTCCCCGGAGTCCTTTTTGCGTGCTGCATTGACCATCATCGCATGGGCGGCTTCGACCTTGGTAGCCATCTCGGCCAGCTTGAACTGAATGGCCTGGTGCTCGGCGATCGGCTTGCCGAAAGTGTGACGTTGCTGGGCATAAGAGACACCCAGTTCGAAAGCACGCTGAGCGACACCGCAGCCACGGGCCGCCACGTTGACGCGGCCGACCTCGACCCCGTCCATCATTTGGTAAAACCCTCGGCCGGTCTGGCCGCCGAGGACCCGATTGGCCGGAATGCGCAGTCCGTCCATGATGAGCTCGGTCGTGTCGACGCCCTTGTAGCCCATCTTGTCGATCTTGCCGGGGATCGTCAGACCCGGCCGGACCTCACCGAAGCCCGGCTCCTTCTCGACGAGGAAGGTCGTCATCGACTTGTGGGGCGCCGTGCCGTCGGGGTGTCCTTCGTCACTTCGCACCAGAACGGCCACCAGGGTGGAGCTGCCGCCGTTCGTCAGCCACATCTTCTGCCCGTTCAGGACGTACTCGTCGCCGTCCTTCACCGCCTTGGACGTGATGGCCGACACGTCGGAGCCCAGCGCCGGCTCGGACATGGAGAACGCGCCGCGCACCTCGCCCAGCGCCATGCGGGGGAGGAAGTGGTCCTTCTGCTCCTGCGTGCCGTGCTGCTTGAGCATGTACGCGACGATGAAGTGCGTGTTGATGATGCCCGAGACGGACATCCAGCCGCGCGCTATCTCCTCGACGCACAGCGCGTAGGTGAGGAGCGACTCACCCAGGCCGCCGTACTCCTCCGGGATCATCAGGCCGAAGAGGCCGAGCTCCTTGAGGCCGTCGACGATGTCCTGCGGGTACTCGTCGCGGTGCTCCAGCTGGGTCGCGACCGGGATGATCTCCTTGTCGACGAACTCCCGGACGGTCTTGAGGATCTCCCGCTGGACGTCGGTCAGCCCGGCGGTCTGGGCGAGTCGGGCCATGGCTACTTCCCCTGTTCCTTCAGCTGCGGGCGGCCGGGCTGCTCGCCGCCGCGCTCCTTGATGTACGTCTCGGTCGGGACCATCACCTTGCGCCGGAAGACGCAGACGAGGGTGCCGTCCTGCTTGTAGCCCTTGGTCTCGACGTAGACGATGCCGCGGTCGTTCTTCGACTTCGACGGGGTCTTGTCGAGGACCGTGGTCTCGCCGTAGACCGTGTCGCCGTGGAAGGTCGGCGCCACGTGCCGCAGGGACTCGATCTCCAGGTTGGCGATGGCCTTGCCCGAGACGTCCGGCACGGACATGCCGAGCAGCAGCGAGTAGATGTAGTTGCCCACCACCACGTTCTTGCCGAAATCGGTGGTGTTCTCGGCGTAGTTGCTGTCCATGTGGAGCGGGTGGTGGTTCATGGTCAGCAGACAGAAGAGGTGGTCGTCGTACTCCGTGACCGTCTTCCCGGGCCAGTGCTTGTAGACCGCACCGACCTCGAACTCCTCGTACGTGCGTCCGAACTGCATGGTCCTAGGCCTCCGGGATCTCGAACTTGCCGGTGCGCTGCATTCCCGCGGCGCGCCCCTTGCCCGCGATGACCAGGGCCATCTTGCGGCTGGCCTCGTCGATCATCTCGTCGCCGAGCATCGCGGAGCCCTTCTTGCCGCCGGCCTCCGAGGTGCACCAGTCGTACGCGTCGAGGATCAGCTCGGCGTGGTCGTAGTCCTCCTGGGAGGGGGAGAAGACCTCGTTGGCCGCGTCGACCTGGCCCGGGTGCAGCACCCACTTGCCGTCGAAACCGAGGGCCGCGGCGCGGCCGGCGACGGCGCGGAACCCGTCCACGTTCTTGATCTGGAGGTAGGGGCCGTCGATCGCCTGGAGGTTGTTCGCGCGGGCCGCCATCAGGATCTTCATCAGGATGTAGTGGTAGGCGTCCGCCGGGTAGCCGGGCGGCTGCTCGCCGACGACCAGGGACTTCATGTTGATCGAGGCCATGAAGTCGGCCGGGCCGAAGATGATGGTCTCGATGCGCGGCGAGGCCTGGGCGATGGCGTTGACGTTGTTCAGGCCCTGGGCGTTCTCGATCTGGGCCTCGATGCCGATCTTGCCGACCTCGAAGCCCATGGTCTTCTCGATCTGCGTGAGCAGCAGGTCCAGCGCGACGACCTGGTCGGCGGTCTGCACCTTCGGCAGCATGATGCAGTCGAGGTTCTGGCCCGCGCCCTCGACGACGGTGACCACGTCCCGGTAGGTCCACTGGGTGGTCCAGTCGTTGACGCGCACGACCCGGGTCTTGCCGGTCCAGTCACCCTCGTTGAGGAACTTCACGATGGTGTGCCGGGCCTCGGGCTTGGCCAGCGGCGCGCAGGCGTCCTCCAGGTCCAGGAACACCTGGTCGGCCGGCAGGCCCTGGGCCTTCTCCAGGAACCGCGGGTTGGAGCCCGGCACCGCGAGGCAGGAGCGACGCGGGCGAAGACGGTTGACCGGGTGGACTGGCGTGGTCATGCGGGGACCTCCGTGCTTGCAAGGATTTCGAGAGGGGCGAGTTTGTTGGCTTTGCGGATCTCGTCGACGATACGTCCGATGATCTCCGTGATGCCGAAGTCCTTCGGCGTGAACACGGCGGCCACGCCGGCCGCCTTGAGCGTCACGGCATCCGCGTTCGGAATGATGCCTCCGACGATGACGGGAATGTCACCCGCCCCCGCCGCGCGCAGCCGCTCCAGGACGTCCGGGACCAGTGCGCTGTGGGAGCCGGACAGGATGGACAGTCCCACGCAGTGCACGTCCTCGGCCAGCGCCGCGGAGGAGATCTCCTCGGGCGTCAGCCGGATGCCCTGGTAGACCACCTCGAAGCCGGCGTCGCGGGCCCGGACGGCGATCTGCTCGGCGCCGTTGGAGTGCCCGTCCAGGCCGGGCTTGCCGACCAGCAGGCGCAGCCGCCCCGTGCCCAGCTCGTCGGCCGTGCGGGTCACCTTCTCGCGGACCTCGTGCATCGGCGTGCCGGGCTCGGCGGTGACCGCCACCGGGGCCGAGGAGACCCCGGTCGGGGCGCGGAACTCGCCGAACACCTCGCGCAGGGCGCTCGCCCACTCGCCGGTGGTGACGCCCGCCCGGGCGCACTCCAGGGTGGCTTCCATCAGGTTCTCGGTGCCCGCCGCGGCCTCCTTGAGGCGCTCCAGGGCCTGCCGGGTGGTGGGGAAGACGAACGGGTCGCCGCCCCCCTGCCGCTCCGAGGACTCCTCGCGCTCGGCGCGCCAGCGCACGATGCGCTCGACGGTCAGCGCCTCCACGGCCGGGTCGACCGTCATGATGGCGCCGTCGAGGTCGGCCGTGAGCGGGTTCTCCTCGGTCTGCTGGAAGCAGTTGACGCCGACGATCTTGTCCTCGCCGGCCTCGATCCGCGCCCGCCGCTCGGCGTGCGAGGAGACCAGCTCGCCCTTGAGGTACCCGGACTCGACGGCGGCCATCGCGCCGCCCATCTCCTGGATCCGGTCGATCTCGGCCAGGCAGTCGGCGACCAGGGAGTCGACTTTGGCCTCGACGACGTGGGATCCGGCGAAGATGTCCTCGTACTCCAGCAGGTCGCTCTCGTGGGCGAGGACCTGCTGGATGCGCAGCGACCACTGCTGGTCCCAGGGCCGGGGCAGGCCCAGCGCCTCGTTCCAGGCGGGCAGCTGCACCGCGCGGGCGCGGGCGTCCTTGGAGAGGGTGACGGCCAGCATCTCCAGCACGATCCGCTGGACGTTGTTCTCCGGCTGCGCCTCCGTGAGGCCCAGGGAGTTGACCTGGACCCCGTAGCGGAAGCGGCGCTGCTTGTCGTTCTCGATGCCGTAGCGCTCCCGGGTGACCTGGTCCCAGATGCGGCCGAAGGCGCGCATCTTGCACATCTCCTCGATGAAGCGGACGCCCGCGTTCACGAAGAAGGAGATACGGGCGACCACCTCGCCGAAGCGCTCCTCGGGCACCTGGCCCGAGTCGCGCACCGAGTCCAGCACCGCGATCGCGGTGGACATCGCGTACGAGATCTCCTGTACCGGGGTGGCTCCGGCCTCCTGCAGGTGGTAGCTGCAGATGTTGATCGGGTTCCACTTCGGGATGTGGTTGACCGTGTACGCGATCATGTCCGTCGTCAGGCGGAGCGAGGGCCCCGGCGGGAAGACGTGCGTCCCGCGCGAGAGGTACTCCTTGACGATGTCGTTCTGGGTGGTGCCCTGGAGCCTGGAGACGTCGGCCCCCTGCTCCTCGGCGGCCACCTGGTAGAGCGCCAGCAGCCACATGGCGGTGGCGTTGATCGTCATCGAGGTGTTCATCTGCTCCAGGGGTATGTCCTGGAACAGCCGCCGCATGTCGCCCAGATGGGAGACCGGGACCCCGACCCGTCCCACCTCGCCGCGGGCGAGGATGTGGTCGGGGTCGTAGCCCGTCTGGGTCGGCAGGTCGAAGGCGACCGACAGACCCGTCTGGCCCTTGGCGAGGTTGCGGCGGTACAGCTCGTTGGACGCCTCGGCCGTGGAGTGGCCGGCGTACGTCCGCATGAGCCACGGACGGTCCTTCTGGCGCTCTGTCATCTCAGGCGATCCTTAAGGCCTTTGAGCCGACTCAGACGTTGCGGAAGCGGTTGATCGCGTCGAGGTGCTCGGCGCGCAGCTCGTGGTCGCGGACGCCGAGCCCCTCCTCGGGGGCCAGCGCCAGGACGCCGACCTTGCCCTGGTGGAGGTTGCGGTGGACGTCGTAGGCGGCCTGGCCGGTCTCCTCGAGGGAGTACACCTTCGAGAGGGTGGGGTGGATCTTGCCCTTGGCGATGAGGCGGTTGGCCTCCCAGGCCTCGCGGTAGTTCGCGAAGTGCGAGCCGATGATCCGCTTGAGCGACATCCACAGGTAGCGGTTGTCGTACTCGTGCATGTAGCCGGAGGTCGAGGCGCAGGTGGTGATGGTGCCGCCCTTGCGGGTGACGTAGACCGAGGCGCCGAAGGTCTCGCGGCCGGGGTGCTCGAAGACGATGTCGATGTCCTCGCCGCCGGTCAGCTCGCGGATGCGCTTGCCGAAGCGCTTCCACTCCTTCGGGTCCTGGGTGTGCTCGTCCTTCCAGAACGTGTAGCCCTCGGCGTTGCGGTCGATGACCGCGGTCGCGCCCATGGCCCGGCAGATGTCGGCCTTCTCGGGGCTGGAGACCACGCAGATCGGGTTGGCGCCGCCGGCCAGCGCGAACTGGGTGGCGTAGGAGCCGAGGCCGCCGCTGGCGCCCCAGATCAGGACGTTGTCTCCCTGCTTCATGCCGGCGCCGTTGCGGGAGACCAGCTGGCGGTAGGCGGTGGAGTTGACCAGACCGGGGGAGGCGGCCTCCTCCCAGCTGAGGTGGCCGGGCTTGGGCATCAGCTGGTTCGACTTGACCAGCGCGATCTCCGCCAGGCCGCCGAAGTTCGTCTCGAAGCCCCAGATGCGCTGCTCGGGGTCGAGCATCGTGTCGTTGTGGCCGTCGGAGGACTCCAGCTCGACCGAGAGGCAGTGCGCGACGACCTCGTCGCCGGGCTGCCAGGCGTTGACGCCGGGCCCGGTGCGCAGCACGACGCCCGCGAGGTCGGAGCCGATGACGTGGTACGGCAGGTCGTGGCGCTTGCTGAGGTCGCTGAGCTTGCCGTAGCGCTCCAGGAAGCTGAAGGTGGAGACCGGCTCGAAGATCGAGGTCCACACCGAGTTGTAGTTGACCGACGAGGCCATGACGGCCACCAGGGCCTCGCCCGGGCCGAGTTCCGGCAGCGGGACCTGGTCGAGGTGCAGGGACTTGCGCGGGTCCTTCTCGCGGGTGGTGAGCCCGGCGAACATCTCCGCCTCGTCCTTGTGCACGGTGACCGCGCGGTACGAGTCGGGGAGCGGCAGGGCCGCGAAGTCGGCGGCCGTAGCGGCCTGCGACTGGATCGCGTCCAGGATGTCCTTCACGGTAGAGCCTCCGGCTAGCGCTGATGAGGGTGCGCTGAGGTAAACGGGGTGCGTGGAGCGGGAGCGGGTGTGCCGTCGGTCCGGCTGGTGCTGTGGTGCTGGCGACGCCTGTGGTGCGGCGTGCGGTGCCTGGTGACGCAGGCATCCGGGGCGCGTTCCGTGCCGAGTGGGCGTGGGCCGCGGGGACATCCGGACGAGATTCAACGTATGGCACCCCGTGTCACCCGGCAAGGCACCGCGTGCCAAAACTTTCTCTCATTTGCCGATTGACCTGCACGGATGAGCGATGATCGATCAGAGTTACCCGAGAGTAGGGGCAAGCCGGACATACGCAGAGGGCCGCCCCCGGAACGGGGGCGGCCCTGTGTGACGAGGATCGCGCGCGGCGCCGTGCCGCGTGCTGCTCTCGGGTTACGTGGTGCGCAGTGCTTCCTCGATGGTCCGCATGACCTCGTCCAGCGGGGCGTCGGTCCGGGCCACCGCCACCAGCACCTCGCCCTGCGTGCGGACGGCGGCCGGCGCGGACGGCGCCGCGGCGGTCAGGGAGCGGCCGGCGCCGATCCCCGTGCCGAAGGTCTTGCGCACGATCCCGAAGGCGTGGTCCAGCTGAGCCTCCACGTCGCCCTGGCCGCCCGCCCGCAGCCAGCGCCGCAGCACGTGGTTGTGCGCCGTCACCACGGCGGAGGCGGCCACCTCGGCCAGCAGCGGGTCGTCGTTGCCGTCGTGGTGGTCCTGCTCGTCGAAGTGCGCCAGCAGGTAGCGGGTGAACAGCCGCTCGTAGCGCGCCACCGAGGCGATCTCCCGCTCCCGCAGCGCCGGCACCTCGCGGGTCAGCCGGTAGCGCTCCACCGACACCGCGGGCGAGGCGGCGTACATCTTCATGACTTCCTTGATCCCCCGGCACACCGTGTCGAGCGGGTGCTCGTGGGCCGGGGCCGCGTCGAGGACGGCCTCGGCGCGGGTCAGGGTGTCGTCGTGGTCCGGGAAGATCGCCTCTTCCTTGGACCGGAAGTGCCGGAAGAAGGTGCGGCGGGCCACCCCGGCGGTCGCGGCGATCTCGTCGACCGTCGTCGCCTCGTACCCCTTGGTCGCGAACAGCTCCATCGCGGCCGTGGCCAGCTCGCGGCGCATCTTGAGCCGCTGGGCGGCCGCCTTGGTGCCGGCGGTGCTCTCCTGCGGATCGGAGGCCGCGGCGGCGCGGGACGAGGTCTTGGCGGGCTGGGACATAGAGCGAACGTACTTCATCTGCGCACCTGAGCGCGCCCGAGGGGGGTGGGACGGGGGTGGATGCGGGGGAGGACCGGCACTGGGCACACAGTGCTCGTCGGGAGGGTTCGCCCACCGTGAGGGTCCGGCGGGCCCGAGGAGCCCTCCCCACGCATCCGGCTCGTGGCCCGGCCTGTGGTTACCGGCGGGCGTACTCACGGAATCCGCGGCCGGTCTTCCGGCCCAGGCAGCCCGCCGCCACCAGGTGCTCGAGCAGCGGGGACGGGGCCAGGCCCGGGTCGCGGAACTCCTTGTGGAGGACCTTCTCGATGGCCAGCGAGACATCGAGGCCGACCACGTCGAGGAGCTCGAAGGGCCCCATCGGGTACCCGCCGCCCAGCTTCATCGCCGCGTCGATCTGGTCGAGGCTCGCGTAGTGCTGCTCGACCATCTTGATCGCGTTGTTGAGGTACGGGAACAGCAGGGCGTTCACGATGAACCCGGCCCGGTCCCCGCAGTCCACCGGGTGCTTGCGCACCTTGACGCAGATCTCGCGGACCGTGGCGTGCACGTCGTCGGCCGTCAGGACCGTACGGACCACCTCGACCAGCTTCATCGCCGGGGCCGGGTTGAAGAAGTGCATGCCGATCACGTCCTGCGGGCGCGAGGTCACGCGGGCCACCGCGATCACCGGCAGCGAGGAGGTGGTCGTCGCCAGCACGGCGCCCGGCTTGCAGATCTTGTCCAGGGCCGCGAACAGCTCCTGCTTGACGGCGAGGTCCTCGGCCACGGCCTCCACGGCCAGGTCCACCTCGGCGAAGGCGTCCAGCGAACCGGCCGGGGTGATCCGGCCCAGGGTCTGCGCGGCGGCCTCCTCGGTCAGCCGGCCCTTGGACACCGCACGGCCCAAGGACTTGCCGATCGAGGCCTTCGCCGCGTCCGCCTTCTCCTGGCTGCGGGCGGCCAGCACCACGTCGAAGCCGGACTGCGCGAAGACCTGCGCGATCCCGCTCGCCATCGTGCCCGAGCCGGCCACGCCGACCGAGCGGACCGGACGCCCCGCGCCCAGCAGGGACTGCTCCGGCGGGGTCTGCTGGTCGCGGACCACCGCCGAGCTGCCCGGACCCTCGTACGTGTAGAAGCCGCGTCCGGCCTTCTGCCCGGTCAGGCCCGCCTCCGCGAGCTGGCCCAGGATCGGGGCCGGGGCGTGCAGCCGGTCGCCGGAGGAGGCGTACATGGCCTCCAGGACGGTGCGCGCCGTGTCCACGCCGATCAGGTCGAGCAGCGCCAGCGGCCCCATGGGCAGACCGCAGCCGAGCCGCATCGCCGCGTCGATGTCCTCGCGGGAGGCATACTTCGCCTCGAACATGGCGGCGGCCTGGTTGAGGTAGCCGAAGAGCAGGCCGTCGGCGACGAAGCCGGGGCGGTCGCCGACCGCGACCGGCTCCTTGCCGAGCTCGCGGGCCAGCCCGGTGACCGCCTCGACGGCCGGCGGGGCCGTCAGCACGCAGGAGACGACCTCGACCAGCTTCATCGCCGGGGCCGGGTTGAAGAAGTGCAGGCCCAGCACGCGCTCGGGGCGCTGGGACTCGGCGGCGAGCCGGGTCACCGACAGGGCGTTGGTCCCGGTGGCCAGGATCGTGTCGGGCCGGACGATCGCGTCGAGCTCGCGGAAGACCTGCTGCTTGAGCTCGTACGACTCCGGCACGACCTCGATGACGAGATCGGCCTCGGCGGCGGCGCCCAGATCGGTGAAGGTGCGGAAGCGGGCGAGCACCTCCGCCCGCTCCTGCTCGGTGAGGCGCTCCCGGGTGACGGAGCGCGCGGTGGCCGCCGCGAGCGCGGCCGCGGCCCGGCGGGCTGCGGCCTCGCTGACGTCGATGCCGATGACCTCGCGGCCGGCGCGGGCCAGGACCTCGGCGATGCCGGTGCCCATCGTGCCGAGGCCGACGACGGCGATGGTCTGGAGGGTGGGGTGACTGGACTGACGGTCCATCGAGGGACTCCAGTGGAAGAGGGTGACGACTGAGGGGCGCGCGCCGCACAGCGCGCGCGGATGCCGGTCCCTGCGCGCGGGAGGCCGCGGGGATGACGGCGTGGAATGCCGTGGGGCGAGGAGCCCGCGGGCGGGAACCCGGCAGGAGCGGGAGCCCGTGGGGCGAAAGCGGCGGCACCCTGTCCCGGGGCCACGCCGTGGTGTCGTGCTGAACCGACCGGCACGGGGCGGCTGCGTCACCAGGCCGCCCTCGTACGTGTTGAAGCGACAGTAACCCGCCGGTAACTGGTGCGCCAGAGCGCGGAGATGTGACCTGTACCGCCCAAATGTACCGATCATCGATCATCAATCGCTGAGAACGGCCCGTGGCGGCGGCCCCGGAGGCCTAGGGTGGCCGCGTGAACGACGTGCTGGAACGCCTGCGGGCGGAAGCCACCGGCTCCCCGGAGCAGCCGCGCTACGAGGCGCTGCTCACCGCCGGACCGGACGGGCTGGCCGCAGCCCTGACCACCGCCGGGCTGCCCCTGTGGGCCCGCGAACTGGCCGCGTACCGGCTGGGGCTGGCGGGGGACCGCCGCGCCTTCGAGGCCCTCGTGCTGCTGCTCAACCACCGGGACCCGCCGCGGTGCGCGGCCGCCGCCGAAGCGCTCGCCGTACTCGGCGACCCGCGCACCGCCCGCGCGGCCGCCGCCCTCGCCACCAACGGCCTGCGCACGGCCTACGCCCTGCAGCCCGTCCGGCTGCTCACCGCCCTGCGCGCCCCGGAGTCGGCCCCCGCCCTGATGACGGCCCTGTCCCGGCTGCTGTCCCCGCACGACCCGTACTGGCGGGTGGCGCTGGCCTGCGTGGAGGGCCTCGGCGCCCTCGGAGACGTGCGTGCCCGCGAGCTGCTGACCCGCGCCCAGGCCCACCCCCGGCTCGCGGTGGCGGCCACCGCCGCGCTGCGGGCGCTCGGCTGACAGGATCGGCCCATGAACGATCACCAGACCGGCCACCTCACCCGCATACCCGCACCCGAGGGGGTCGCCCCCGCCGCCGGATACGCCCACGTCGTCATGGGCGCCGGGCGGTTCGTCGCCGTCTCCGGGCAGTGCGCCCTCGACGAGCAGGGCGAGGTCGTCGGCGCGGGCGACCCCGCCGCCCAGGCCCGCCGCGTCTTCGAGAACCTGCGGCGCTGCCTGGCGGCGGCCGGGGCCACCTTCGACGACGTCGTGAAGCTGACCTACTTCGTCACGGACGTCGCCCACCTCCCGGCGGTGCGGGAGGCGCGCGACGCCGTCATCCCCGCCGACCGGCTGCCCGCGTCCTCGGCCGTCCAGGTCGCCGCCCTGTTCCGGCCGGAACTGCTGCTGGAGGTGGAGGCCTTCGCGGTGCTGCCCGCCGGCTGAGCCTCAGCCCCGGAAACCGAGCAGCCCGTGCAGGGCCGCGCCGCCCGCCGAGGCCGGGACCGCGCGGGTCGCCGTGGTCGGCTTCGGTGCCTCCTGGGCGGGGCAGACGGCGTCCGCCGCCTGCCCCGTCCGCAGATAGGCCGCGACCTTCTCGTCCAGGCACTTGTTGCCGCTCAGCGAGATCCCGTGGTTGCCGCCGCCCTCCTCGACGACCAGGGCCGCGCCCTTCAGCTTGTCCCGCATGCTGAGCGCACCCCGGAACGGGGTCGCCGCGTCCTCCGTCGCCTGGAGCAGGAGGGCGGGCGGCAGGTCGGCGTTGGTCACGTCCGGGGCCTGGAGCGGCTCCGTGGGCCAGAACGCGCACGGGGCGTTGTACCAGGCGTTGTTCCAGGTCATGAAGGGAGCCTCGGCGTGCGTGCGCCACATGTCCGCGCGCCACTGGTTCCAGTCCTTCGGCCAGGCCGAGTCCCGGCACTGCACGGCGGTGTAGACGCTGTAGCCGTTGCCCGCGGAGGGCTCCACCGCCCCGAACCGCTCGTACGCCGCCACCAGCGGCTTCGGGTCCTTCTTCACGGAGTACGCCGCGAAGGCCTCCGCGAGGCTGGGCCAGTAGCCGTTGAAGTAGCCGCCCGGCATGTAGGTGTCCTCCAGCTCGGACGGGCCCACCTTGCCGCCCGCGGCCGTCCGGCGCAGCTCGTCGCGCATCGCGTACCAGCGCTGCTCCACCCCGGCCGCGCCGGTGCCGAGCCCGTAGACGGCGTCGTGCTGCGCGACCCAGGCCAGGAAGGCCTTGTGCCGGGCGTCGAAGGCCCGGTCCTGCGCGAGGTTGTCCTCGTACCAGACCCCGCCCGGGTCGACCACGGAGTCCAGGACGAGCCGGTGCACCCGCCGCGGGTGGAGCTTGGCGTACACAGCGCCCAGGTAGGTCCCGTACGAGTAGCCGAAGTAGCTGATCCGCTCCGCGCCGAGGGCCGTGCGCAGCACCTCGATGTCGCGGGCGGCGGAGACGGTGCCGATGTGCGGCAGCACGTCCGCGTGCCGGGTGTGGCAGGACTCGGCGAAGGTGCGCACCCGGTCCAGATTGGCCTGCTCCGTCGCCGCGTCGAGCGGTACGGAGTCGGGCCGGACCGGGGTGAAGTGGCCCGCCCCGCAGTCGAGGGCCGGCTCGCTCTTGCCGACGCCCCGCGGGTCGAAGCCGATCACGTCGTACCGGGAGGCCACGTCCTTGGGCAGGGCGGACGCGACGAAGCCCGCCAGCGTGCGCCCGCTGCCGCCCGGGCCGCCGGGGTTGACCAGCAGCGGGCCCGAGGAGGTGGCGGCGGTGTGCGGGACCCGGGTCAGGGCGAGGGAGATCTGGCGGCCGGCGGGCCGGGCGTGGTCGAGGGGAACCTTGAGGGAGGCGCACTGGAGCGTCGGGTAGCGGGGCGTCGAACAGTTCGTCCAGCGCAGCGCGGCCTGCTGCGGCGCGGCGGCGGCCGGGGCCGCCGGAGCGGCCGAGACCGGGCTCACGAGGACGGACGCGACGGCGGCGACGGTGGAGATCGACAGCAGGACAGCGGCGCGCTTCTTCAAGGGGTGGAGCATGGGGCCTCCCAGCCGAGGGTTCTGGGCGGAATCGTCCCGGAAACCGCGCCCGGAAAGCGGGATTGGGCTGCCTATTGGCCCGATGTGATGACCTCTCGGGGGTGACGGGCGTCAGAGGAGGGTGAGCTGCGCGGGCCCGGCGGGCACCGGCCGCCCGGGGACGGCGGTCCGGCGGGCCGGCCGGGGCCCGTTCGGGCCGATGCCGAATTCCGCCGCCAGTTCGTGCACTTGGCGGGTGATCTGCCGCTGGTACCAGGTGGGTGCGTACGAGCCGCCCGCGTACATCCGTTCGTACCGCTCCACCAGGTGCGGGTGGTGTTCGCCCAGCCAGGCCGTGAACCACTCGCGCGCCCCGGGCCGCAGATGGAGTACCAGGGGTGTCACCGAGGTGGCCCCGGACGCGGCGACGGCGCGGACGGTGTCCCGCAGCTGCTCCGGCGCGTCGCCGAGGAAGGGGATGACGGGGGCCATCAGCACCCCGCACTCGATCCCGGCGTCGGTCAGCGTCCGTACGGTGTGCAGCCGGGCGGCGGGCGAGGGCGTCCCGGGCTCGACGGTGCGCCACAGGCCGGTGTCCGTGAAGCCGACGGAGACGGAGATCCCGACCTCGGTGACCGCGGCGGCCTCCCGCAGGAGGGGCAGGGAGGGGCAGGTCGCGCAGCGCCTCGATGATGCGGGCATCAGCCGGTAGCGGCCCTCGGCAAGTTGCACACTTCCCTAAGTGGTCCTGACGTGCAAATATGCCCGCCATGAGCACCCAGACGGACGACACAGGCCACCTCATCGACTTGGTGTGCCGGAAGAGTCAGGCGGTCAAGAGCAAGACCGGCCGCCGTGAAATCTCGGTCAGCGCACAGGAGGCCCGAGGCCGTAAGACGGCCGAACTGCTCGGCCTGACGGTTCGCCATGTATGGCGTGAGGTTGGATCGGCTTCCCGCTTTCGCCGGTCCAAGAAGGTTCCCAAGCAGGATCTCGCTCTCCAGGCTCTGGACCGAGGTGAGATCGGGGCGCTGTGGGTCTTTCGACTGGACCGATGGACTCGCCGGGGTGCCGGTGCCATTCTCTCGATCGTAGAGCCCGCAGACGGCCGCCCTCGCCGCTTGCTGGTCGACAACGGCGACGCGGACAACCCCGGAATCGGACTCGACAGTTCGAACCCCCGTGACCGTTCGGAACTCATCCGGCGCGCTGAGGATGCTCGCGAGGAAACCGAGGTGCTGAGCGAGCGGGTGAGGAACACCAAGACGTTCCAGCTCGAAAACGGCGAGTGGCTCAGCGGGGTCGCTCCCTATGGTCTGCGCGTCGTCATGGTCTCTGCCTTCGATGAGGACGGCGAGGAGATAGAGGAGCGGAAGCTCCAGCGCGACCCGGAGACGTCCGCTGGTATCCCGGGCGAGCCTCACGTGACCAAGATGGAGATTGCCCGCTTGGTCACGTACGAATGGCCTGTAGCGAGGGTGACCAAACGAGAGATGGCGCGCCGTCTGAATGACCGCGCTGTTCCGTCACCTAGCGGGGGAAATTGGGCGTTCAGCACCGTGGCAAACATGATCGGCAACCCCGCGTATGCCGGGTGGCAGATCACTGGACGCTCGGACAACAGGTCACGGCGAATGCTGTACCTGAATGAAGATGGCGAAAAGGTAAGTGTGATGGTCGGCCCTGCACTGCTTACCGAGGAGGAGTACAACGAGGCCCAGGCAGCCTCGCGCGGTAGCGGCCCCCCGGCCGACGCCGAGTCATGGAAGCCAAAGCATCTGCTCACTGACCTACTCGAATGCTCTGGGTGCAATTCGTCCATGCCCAGCGCCGGAACCTCCTACGCCTGCTGGCGTTCCCGTGCTGGCGGCGTGTGCCCAGCGCCCGCGAATGCAGCCGCACACAGCGCTGAGGAGTACGTATTTCAGTTTTGGTCCTCCCGTCTGCACGCCAGCGATCCGGAAGACCCTCTGCTGGCAATCGTGGCGGCCCGCTGGGCAGCCAGGAAGGACCCGCAGGCATCCGAGGAGGAGCAGACTGCTAGGGCCGCTCTGGCGGACGCTGAGCGAGTCCTCTCCCGCCTGTGGCAGGACCGGCGGGCTGGTCTCTTTGACGGCCCCTCTGAGCGGTTCTTCGCCCCCCAACTGTCCGAGGCCAACGCGGCAGTTACAGCAGCCCAAAGGACCCTTGAGGGCATAAGCGGTACCGGCCCGGTAGACATCTCGTTCCTGCTGGAACTGGAGGACCAGCGAGAAGCGTGGGAAGCGGCAGACCTCCCGCTGAAACGCGACCTCCTGAGGCTGGCAATCCGACGTATCCGAGTGCATCGCGCACCCAAGCGAGGAGTCCAGTTCGACGGCGATTCCCGTATGGAGATCAACTGGCTTGACGAGCCCGCATGGGAACCGGCTGCGTAGGCACCGATCAGGGCCCCGTTCGGAGAGATCCGGGCGGGGCCCTGCCGCCCCGCACTCGCTGTCTTCCTGATGGCTGGCGCGGGGATTTCTGCGCTTTATCCCACGGCGTCGATGGCTGACGTGATGAGTGTTCGAGCATCGGCCCCGTAGGCGGCAAGCTCTTTCAGTTTCCCGAAAGCCTTTAGGTACAGCGCTACGTCACTCGGCTGAGTTTCCTTAATAGCTGCCGATAGGGTTTCCACGTGGACGCGCTTTCGGTCGAAGATGGTAAACGTCTCCAACGGCCATGCTTGCCGGGGGGCCGTGAACGGAATGATGCCCAGCGAGATCGAAGGAAGCGCCATGACGGACAGCAGGTGACCTAGCTGTGCGGCCATGACTTCGGCGCTGCCAATCCGGTACCGCAACACTGAGTCCTCAACCAGCACAGCGAATCGGTGCTCACCTTCGCGGATGACATGTGATCGATCTATGCGCGCTGCCACAGCTTCCGATACGTCGTTCGGCATCCCTCGAAACTCGGCGATTGAGGTCAGCAATGAAGTTGCGTAGCCGGGTGTTTGAAAGAAACCAGGCACCACATTAGAGCAGTACACATGAAACTGCCGTGTCTGTTCATAAGGAGGTGCGCCCGATTCCTGTAGCTGCCTCAGGCCCGTACGCTGGAGCCGTTTCCACTGGACGTACATGGAATCAGCCTGACGGTTGGCGGCAATCAAGTCGTCAGCTAGCTTCGGGACACCGCACGCTGTGCACCAGGCCCTTATGTCAGCGTCGCTGGGGGGCGTCTTAGCGTGCTCGATGCGGGATGATTTGCTCTCACTCCACCCGCACCGGACAGCCAACTCACGTCCGGTGATTCCTGCGTCAAGCCTCATTTCCCGCAACCGGCCGGATACGGCTTCCCTGGCTTCTTGGGCTTTGGACGAAGGGGATGACATCAGTTGGCTGTCCGGTTGCTCAGATCTTGTATTCGCTGTGCGGGATGGCTCGCTGCCAGATCTCTTCGAATGCCCGGCCGCAGAGTGCCAACGTGGCTCCATCCGTGCTGATTTCATCTCTGACGTGACTGCCGTCGCCGGCGAAGTGGTGGAGGCGGATTAGGTTGCCGTCGAACAGCCAGAAGTCGTTGGCGGGCACCAGGAAGCCCGTTGCCTGACTACGTGGCAGCCAGCGCACATCTTCGCCAGCAATGACGTTGGCGTGCGTGGCGTAGTGCTCCCAGTGGATGTACTCACTGACCGGCTCCGACACCATGCGGGCACGGCGGACTGAAACACCACGTGCGACGGCATCCGCGATGGCCTGGTGAAACGGGTGCCACCAGGATTCACGGTCGTTCCAGTCAACGCGTGCCCCGCGCTGCCATGTCTCTAGGCGGGGGTTAGTCCCGTAGTCGTCCCGAGCCTCGAAGTGCACGGCGGATTCACGGGCGTTGGCCAGTAGTTCACTGAACGGCGGAACGCTCGACGGCATCGCACGCTTCCCTGATCATTGGCACCATGCGTGCCGGAATCCTGATGACTTCCTCGCTGTCAGGGATTGAACCCTTGGCCGGACTGCTCGCCTCACAGATCTCGCGGAGAGGAGGGCCCGCCTTCCAGCCCTGCAACACCAGCTCTCCGGCCTCTTCGTCTGCCCAGACGGTAGGGCAGTGGTCCAGGTCGGTGTTCGGGTCGATCCCAACGAACCGTAGCGCCATGGCGGCCTCTCTCCGGATGTGGTTTGCCTGAACTTGCATGGCCATCCTTGCTGCATCAGGTGGTCCGTCAAGACTGTCAATCCCCTCGGACTGTGGAGATCTTCTAAGCGGCCAGCTCCAAGGCGGAGTTGGCCCGGTGGTCGTGCTCGTAGTCGATCGGACTCTGGTAGCCGCACACGCTGTGTAGCCGGTGCGTGTTGTAGAAGCCGGTGATCCAGGTCGCAATCCTCAGCCGGGCCTCGGTGCGGGTGGCGAACGTGTGGCGGTAGGCGTACTCGACCTTGAGCACACTGTTGAACGCCTCGCTGACGGCGTTGTCGAAACACGACCCGACGCGGCCCATGGACTGGGTCACGCCCAGTCGGCGGCAGGCCCGGCGAAAGCGCCGGGAGCCGTACTCGCTGCCGCGGTCGCTGTGGAAGATCACGCCCTTCACGTCACCGCCGCGGGTGGCCGCGGCCATGTTCAAGGACGCCACGACCAGCTCGGCGTCATGGCGTGCGCCCATCGCGTAGCCGAGCAGCCGGCGCGAGAACAGGTCGATGACGGTGGCCAGGTAGAGCTTGCCCTCACCGGTGGTGATCTCGGTCATGTCGCCGCACCAGACCTGGTCCGGAGCGTCCGTGGTGAAGTCCCGCCGCACGAAGTCGGGGGCCGCCGGACGCTTGCCGGGCCGGGTCAGCCCGCGCCGTCGGCGGACCTTCCGTCCGGCCAGCCCGAGCTCGGCCATCAGACGGGCGACGGTGTTCACCGAGACCCGCCAGCCTGCGCGGACCAGGAGGCACCAGACCTTCGGGGAGCCGTAGGTGCCGCCGGAGTCCTCGAAGATCTGCCGGATCTTGTCGGTCAGCTGCCCGCGCCGGACCTCACGCGCGGTGGTGGGCTTGTCGCGCCACTTGTAGAACCAGGACTCCGACACCCCCAGGACCTGGCAGGCCAGCCGGTGCGGGATGCGGTGCTCGGTCCTCTGGTTACCGATGAACGCGGCCAGGGCGGCCGGGTCCGTCTCGGTCACTTCACCCAGAGGACCATGCATCGCTTGAGGACATCACGCTCCATCTCCAGCTCGCGTATCCGCTTGTTCTTCTCCGACATCTCCCGCCGTAGCCGCTCCAGCTCGGCGCGCTCGGCCTCGCGCATCCGCCCGCCCGGCGCGGGCTCAGTCGACCGGTCGGACGACGCCGACCCGTTGCGCCGCCACCGCGACACCCAGCTGTGCAGCGTGCCGGAGTGCACGCCGAGCTCCTCGGCGACCTCCGGGATCGGTCGGCCCGTCTCGATCACGATGCGTACAGCGCCCTCACGAAACTCAGGCGTGTATGTGCGTTGCTTGGACCCCATGAATCCCAACTTCCCCTGCAATCACGGACTCCACGCTACGAGGGGAGGGACAAGACCGCCTGCGCCGAAATAGCGTGCAAGCTCATGCAAGTTGATGAGGCAGTCGGCACTGTGACTCCTAGCGTCGTCATCACCACGACGGCAGCGAGGGGCGGCAAGGCATGGCAGCGATGACCGAGACAGACGCCAGACTCTGGGAGTACGAGACTTTCGCCCCGGCGGGTGAGACATGCCCCTCGTGCTTCAAGCCGGTGAGAACTCTGGACCGTTGCCGCAGGGGCTCCATCCCGCGTGCTTCCGGACCTGACGTGGTCTCTTACCGACACATTGACTGTGAGGACCCTACGGGCGAGAAGCGCCGGAAGGCTCAGCGGTGACGCGCGCTGTCCTCCGGTTCGCTACCCATCGGATCAGCCGGGACCTGGGTGAGACGGTGGCGGCGTCCGCGACATGCCGCACAGAGGGCTGTGGCCGGCTCACAGGACCCGTGGAAGACGCATCTGCTGTAGAGGTCGCGTGCATGGAACACACCGGCCGTGCGGGACATCAGGGCTTCACCCGGCGGTTCGAGGACGTTGCCGTTGTCGAGAGGATCGAGGGCCCCTGACACAAACTCCCGCCCCTGCCAGGGCGGGTCTGTATCCCCACACCAGCACGAGTGAAGGAGCATCGAATGCCCAAGCACGGCGGAGGCACCGGAAGCGGTCAGGGCGGCAGCCAGCAGGACGACGGCAGCAGCGGACGCGGGCACGGGGGCGGCGGTTCCGAAACGAGCGGCGGGAACAGCTCTGACGGCTCCGGCCCCGCGAAGAAGTAGCACCGGATGACCACGCGCAAAGAGGAGGTGGGTCCCTCGGGGCTCGCCTCTGCGCTCGTTGATTCGGGCGCTCTGCAATCGGACTGGCTGCCGACGTACAAGGCAGTCCCCCGCGACATGTTCGTCCCTGACCGCATCTGGCCGGGCATCGCGGACGGCACCCGGCAAAACCCCGTGGTGGACCGGATGAGGAGCCCGGAGGCATGGCTCAGGGCGGTGTACTCCGATATCCCGCTGACCACTCAGTGGGACGACGGGACCCACAGCGGGGACGAGGTGGGCAAGATGCCTTCCAGCTCCAGTTCTCAGCCTCACATGGTGTTCTCGATGCTGGCCGATCTCGCCGTGAAGGACGGGCACAGGGTCCTTGAGATCGGGACGGGCACCGGGTGGAACTCAGCGCTACTCGCACGCCGACTCGGTGCGGGGAACGTCGTCTCCATCGAGTTCGACCCTGAGGTCGCGAAGGGCGCTGGTGAGAACCTGCGCAATGCTGGACTGTCCCCGCTGGTGATCGTCGGAGACGGCCGGCTGGGGTTCGCCGGAGGGGCCCCGTATGACCGCGTCATCGCAACGTGCTCAGTCGGGGAGGTGCCCCGAGCATGGGTTGATCAGACGCTGACCGGCGGGCTGATCGTGGCACCCTGGGGGACCCTGTACGGGGGAGAGGCGATTGCCCGGCTGACCGTGGACGGCGGAACGGCGAGTGGCCAGTTCACACGCTCCAGTGCCTTTATGCGTCTACGGCAGCAGCGCCCGGATCTGCCAGTTGGTCTTGACGACGATCTGCGAGTCGAACCCGAGCCCGGTGTCGAGGTCCAGATAGCCGTGCGTCTTGCGGGCGAAGCAGTACACGCAGGCGTGGCTGCACCCGCGGTACGGGTTGACCGTCCATTCGAACGGCATGCGCCAGGCCCCCGGCACCCGGTTGACGATCGAGCGGGCGCGGACCTCGTGGAAGGTGATGCCGCGGAATTCGGGGGTGTCGACGGTGCGGGTCACGACGGCGTCGGCCCCGAAGAGCGCGGCGGGGCCTCCCGGGCCCCCGGCCAGGTTCTCCCGGCGCATGGGCGCCTCCTCGGTGTCGCCACAAGAATAGAACAAACGTTCCCATGATCGTGCGGGGAGGTGCTCGGGGGCGGGCGGAGGGGCCCTTCCCGGCACCGGATTTGGGCGACCGCCCCGGAGGTGGTTGGCTTCGGCGTGACGAGCGATCACAACTGCTGGAGGAACAGCTATGGCGCAGGTCGAGGCCACCACGGAGCGGATCATCGCGGCCGACGCGGAGACCGTGTTCGACGCGCTGGCGGACTACACCGGGACCCGCAAGAAGCTGTTGCCCGAGCACTTCAGCGAGTACGAGGTGCGCGAGGGCGGCGACGGCGAGGGGACCCTGGTGCACTGGAAGCTCCAGGCCACCAGCAAGCGCGTGCGCGACTGCCTGCTGGAGGTCAGCGAGCCCAACGACGGTCAGCTGGTGGAGAAGGACCGCAACTCCTCCATGGTGACCACCTGGGTCGTCACCCCGGCCGGCGAGGGCAAGTCCAAGGCCGTGGTCACCACCGTCTGGGACGGCGCCGGCGGCATCGGCGGCTTCTTCGAGCGCACCTTCGCCCCCAAGGGCCTCGGCCGCATCTACGACACGCTGCTGGCCAATCTGGCCGCCGAGGTCGAGGCCTGATCCCGGGCCCCCGCGCCGCCGGGAGGCTCACCGGATCGGGTGGACTTCCCGGCCCCGGTGAGCCGCCGGAACCCGGGCGTGGCCCCCGGGCCCGAGCGGGGTCCGAGAGCTAGGCTGGGTCTCCGCAACCGACCCCGGGGGCCCGATGAAGATCCTCATCTCCGCCGACATGGAGGGCGCCACCGGCGTCACCTGGCCCGAGGACGTGGTGCCCGGGGCCTCCCAGTGGGAGCGCTGCCGGGGCCTGTTCACCTCCGACGTGAACGCGGCCGTGCTCGGCTTCTACGACGGCGGCGCCGACCAGGTCCTCATCAACGAGGCCCACTGGACCATGCGCAACCTGCTCCTGGAGAAGCTCGACGCGCGGGCCGAACTGCTCACCGGCCGCCACAAGACGCTCTCCATGGTCGAGGGCGTCCAGCACGGGGACGTCGACGGGGTCGCCTTCGTCGGGTACCACACCGGGGCCGGCGCCGAGGGGGTCCTCGCCCACACCTACCTCGCCAACTCCATCACCGGCGTCTGGCTCAACGGGACCCGGGCCAGCGAGGGCCTGCTCAACGCGCACGTCGTCGCCGAGTACGGGGTGCCGGTCATCCTGGTCACCGGCGACGACCTCACCTGCGTCGACGCCGCCGGATACGCCCCGGACGCGGTGACCGTCGCCGTGAAGGACCACGTCTCGCGCTACGCCGCCGTGTGCCGGACCCCCGCCCGCACCGCCGCCGACATCCGGGCGGCGGCCAAGGAGGCCACCGCCCTGGCGGTCCGGCACGAGCCCGTGTCCGGCGGCCCCCACACCGTGGAGGTGGAGTTCGACGCCGAGCACCTGGCCCTGACGGCCGCGGTGGTCCCGGGCGTCGAGCGGTGCGGCGAGCGCAGGGTCGCGTACAGCAGCGAGACGATGTACGAGGGGATCCGCGCCTTCAAGGCGGTCACGACGGTCGTCTCCGCGGCCGTGGAGGAGCAGTATGGCTGACATGCCCGTAGTCACCGCCGAGGTCCCGGCCCAGGCGCAGGACCGTGCCCCGGCCGACGCCGTGGACCAGGCCGCCCTCGACGAGGCGGTCGAGTTCACCTCCGGCCTCATCAGGATCGACACCGCCAACCGGGGCGGCGGCGACTGCCGCGAGCGCCCCGCCGCCGAGTACGTCGCCGAACGGCTCGCCGCCGCCGGACTGGAACCGGTGCTGCTGGAGCGCACCCCCGGCCGCACCAACGTGGTGGCCCGGATCGCCGGTTCGGACCCGTCCGCCGAGGCGCTCCTCGTCCACGGCCACCTCGACGTGGTGCCCGCCGAGGCCGCCGAATGGAGCGTGGACCCCTTCTCGGGGGAGGTCCGCGACGGCATGGTCTGGGGCCGCGGGGCCGTCGACATGAAGAACATGGACGCGATGGTGCTGGCCGTCGTACGGGCCTGGGCGCGGGCCGGCGTGCAGCCCCGCCGGGACATCGTGCTCGCCTTCACCGCCGACGAGGAGGACAGCGCGGTCGACGGGGCCGGCTTCCTCGCCGACCACCACCCGCACCTCTTCGAGGGCTGCACCGAGGGCATCGGAGAGTCCGGCGCCTTCACCGTGCACCCCGGCGACGGGCGGGCCCTGTACCCGATCGCCGCCGGTGAACGCGGCACCGCTTGGCTGGAGCTGACCGCCCACGGCGTCGCGGGGCACGGATCCAAGCCCAACAGGGCCAATGCCGTTACCCGGCTCGCGGCCGCCGTCGCCCGGATCGGCGCCCACGAGTGGCCGGTCCGCCTGACCGACACCGTCGTCGCCTGCATCACCGAACTCGCGGCCCTCCAGGGCCTGTCGGTGGACCCGAGGGCCCCCGGCTTCGACCTCGACGGCGTCCTCGGCAGCCTCGGCCCGGCCGCCGCCCTGGTCGACGCGACCGTGCGCAACAGCGCCAACCCGACCATGCTCAGCGCCGGTTACAAGGTCAACGTGATCCCCGGCCGGGCCACCGCCTACGTGGACGGCCGGATGCTGCCGGGCGGCGAGGCCGAGTTCACCGCCACTCTGGACGCGCTCACCGGCCCCGACGTGCGGTGGGAGTTCCACCACCGCGAGGTCGCGCTCGAAGCCCCGGTGAACGGGCGGACCTTCGGGATCCTGCGCGAGTCCGTCGAGCGGTTCGACCCGGAAGGGCACGTGGTGCCCTTCTGCATGGCGGGTGGCACCGACGCCAAGCAGTTCTCCCGCCTCGGCATCACCGGCTACGGCTTCTCCCCCCTGAAGCTGCCGCCGGGCTTCGACTACTGGTCCCTGTTCCACGGCGTGGACGAGCGGGTCCCCGTCGAGGCCCTGCACTTCGGCGTCCGCGTCCTCGACCACGCGCTGCGGACGCTGTGAGGGGCACCCCGTGACGGCGGCGCAGACCCGGCCCTACGGGAGCTGGCCCTCACCCATCGCCGCCGAACTCGCCGCCTCCCTCGACGGACGGCCCGAGTACGTGGGCACGGTCGGCACCGAGGTCTGGTGGACCGAACCCCGGCCGCGGGAAGGCGGCCGGCGGGCCCTGGTGCGGCTCCGCGCCGACGGCGGCGCCGGCGGTGGCCACGGGGGCGGGGGCGCCGCCGAGCTGCCCGCGCCGTGGGACGTGCGCAGCCGCGTCACCGAGTACGGCGGCCTGCCCTGGACCGGAGCCGAACGGGCCGAAGGCGGACCGCTGGTGGTCTTCGTCCACTTCGCCGACCAGCGGCTCTACGCGTACGAACCGGAAGCCCCCGGCGAGGCCGCGCACCCGCGGCCCCTGACCCCGCTCTCCGAGGTCGGCGGCGGCCTGCGCTGGGCCGACCCGGTGCTGCGCGGCTCCGAGGTCTGGTGCGTGCTCGAGGAGTTCACCGGGCCCGCGCCGACCGACGTCCGCCGGGTGATCGCCGCCGTCCCGCTCGACGGGTCGGCGGCCGGCGACCGGTCCGCCGTAAGGGAACTGACCGACGGCCGGCACCGGTTCAGCACCGGACCGCGGCTCTCCCCGGACGGGCGGCACGCGGCCTGGCTGGTGTGGGACCACCCGCGGATGCCCTGGGACGGTACCGAGCTGCGGCTGGCCGGGATCACCCGGGACGGCCGGCTCGAGCGGGCCCGTACCGTCCTCGGCGGACCCGCCGAGGCCGTCGCCCAGGTCGAGTGGACGGCCGGCGGAACCCTCCTCGCGGTGAGCGACCGCAGCGGCTGGTGGAACCCCTACCGGGTGGACCCGGAGACGGGTGAGGCGGCCGGCCTGTGCCCCAGGGAAGAGGAGTTCGGCGGCCCGCTGTGGAAGCCCGGGCTGCGCTGGATCGCCCCGCTGCCCGAAGGCCTGGTCGCGGTCCTGCACGGCCAGGGCGCCAGCGTGCTGGGCGTCCTCGACCCGGAGAGCGGGGACCTGGTGGACGCCGCCGGTCCGTGGACGGCCTGGCAGCCGACCCTCGCCGTCAGCGGCACCCGCGTGTACGGGGTCGCCGCCAGCCCGCGCAGCGCGTACGAGGTGGTGGAGCTGGACACGGCCACCGGGCACGCCCGCGCGGTCGGCGCGCACGGGGTGGACCCGGTGGACCCCGCCCACTACCCGGAGCCGCAGAGCCGGACCTTCCTGGGCCCCGACAACCGGGAGATCCACGCGCACGTCTACCCGCCGCACCACCCGGCCTGCCGCGCCGCCGCCGAGGAACTGCCCCCGTACGTGGTGTGGGCGCACGGCGGCCCCACCGACCACGTGCCGCCCGTACTCGACCTGCACATCGCCTACTTCACCTCGCGCGGCATCGGAGTGGTCGAGGTCAACTACGGGGGTTCCACCGGCTACGGCCGCGCCTACCGGGAGCGGCTGCGCGAACAGTGGGGCGTCGTGGACGTGGAGGACTGCGCGGCGGTGGCGCGTGCGCTGGCCGCCGAGGGCACCGCCGACCCGGACCGGCTCGCCATCCGCGGGGCGAGCGCGGGCGGCTGGACCGCGGCGGCCTCGCTGGCCGCCACCGACGTGTACGCCTGCGCGGCGATCATCTACCCGGTCCTGGACCTGCTCCGCTTCGCCGAGGAGACCCACGACCTGGAGTCCCGCTACGTCGAGGGCCTGGCCGGACCCGCGCAGACCCTCGCCGTCCGCTGCCGCGAGCGCTCGCCGGTGGCCCGCGCCGACCGGATCACCGCCCCGTTCGTGCTGCTCCAGGGGCTGGCGGACCCGGTCTGCCCGCCGGGCCAGGCGGAGCGCCTCCTCGCCGCCCTGCGGGGGCGGCCGGTGCCGCACGCGTACCTGGCCTTCGAGGGCGAGGGGCACGGCTTCCGCCGGGCGGACACGATGGTCCGGGCCCTGGAGGCCGAACTCTCCCTGTACGCTCAGGTGTTCGGGATCCAGCGCACCGACGTGCCCCAGCTGGAGCTGAGGCTCGAGCTCTAGACCTTCCCTTCAGGCGCCCGTGTGCAGCCAGACGCGGAGCGGGCCGATCGGCGTGAACCCGGCGCGCACGGCGGCGTCGAGGCCGTCCCCCGACTCGTAGCCGACGACCGGCAGGTCAGGCCGGCGCGCGGCGATCGCGGTGAGCGCGCCCGCCCAGGCGGCATCGGCGTCGGCGGCGTCGGCGTCTTCGTGTGCGAACAGGTTGGACAGGCCGACCACCGCGCCGCTGCCCCGGTGCGCGACGGCCCCCGCGAGGATCCGGCCCCCGGCGCGGCCCGCCAGGAAGGTGACGCCGCGGCCCGGCAGGGCCGGATGGAACAGGCCGGTGCCCTCTGCGCCGCCCCAGGCGGCCTCCCACTGCGCCAGACCGGCGGAGCCGGTGACCGCGGACCACTCCAGGCGCGAGCCGGCGGCCGGGGCGGGCGCCGCGGCCGGACGGTGGATCCACCGGGCCTCCAACAGCACCTCGAAGCCGTCCCCGGACAGGTCCAGGTCGGCGAAGCTGTCCTTGACCGAGCAGCCCGGGCCCCCGGTGTCGACGGCGGCCACCAGCGCCGACGCCGAGGCACCCGGGGCGAGGGTGACGGCATCGGGGTACAGCGGCGGGGTCCGGCTCGCGCTGGTCCAGGCCTCGGGGGCGAACGCTCCGGCCGGGCCGTGGCCGCGCACGACCGCGTCGCACCACTCGGCGTTGTCGCGTGCCGCCGCGCGCAGGAGTCCGGCGGTGTCGGGTTCGATGATCACACCGGGGATCCTGTCACACCTCCTAACCTGGGCGGATGACCTTTTCCACATACCTGCGGCAGGGCCCGCGCGTGGGCCTGCGGCCCTTCCGGCTCGCCGACGGACCGGAGTTCACCGCACGCGCGCACGAGAGCCGGGAGCTCCACCGCCCCTGGCTGTTCCCGCCCGCGACCATCGAGGAGTACGAGCCGTACGCGGCCCGGCTGACGGAGGGCGAGGGCCGCGCAGGGTTCCTCGTGTGCGAGCTCGGCACCGGGGCCCTCGCGGGCTTCGTCAACATCAACAACATCGTGCGGGGCGCCTTCCGGTGCGGAGCCCTCGGCTACGGGGCCTTCGCGCACGCCGCGGGCCGGGGACTCTTCCACGAGGCCCTGCGCCTGGTCCTCGCGCACGCCTTCGCCCCGGCCGGCGACGGCGGTGACGGCGGTGAGGGCCCCGACGGCGGCCGCGGCGGCCTCGGCCTGCACCGGCTGGAGGCCAACATCCAGCCGGGCAACACCGCCTCGATCGCGCTGGTCCGCGGCGCGGGCTTCCGCCTGGAGGGACTCTCCCCGGACTTCCTCCACGTCGACGGCGCCTGGCGCGACCACGAGCGCTGGGCCGTCACCGAGGAAATGCCCGTCCCCTGAGGGCTCCGTCGGCCAGGATGGGGCCATGCGATCCCTCGTGCTCCTCGACGCCCCGTCCAACCTCGGCCTGCGCCCGCCCGCGCCCGGCACGGTACCCGGCGTCTACAAGCTCGCCGGAGCGCTGCGGGAGCAGGGTCTGCTGGCCCGGCTCGGCGCGCGCGAGGGTGGGGTGGTGGTCCCGCCCCGCTACGACCGCGGGGACTGGAAGGAGGGCGACGGCGTGTTCCACGCCGACGCCCTGGCCGCGTACACGGTCACCCTCGCCGACCGGATCGAACGGCACCTGAGGGCCGGGGAGTTCCCCGTGGTCCTCGGCGGGGACTGCTCGATCCAGCTCGGCGCCTCGCTGGCCATGCGCAGGCTGGGCCGGTACGGACTGGCCGCCATCGACGGCTCCGCCGACTTCCGCCACCCCGGCAACGAGGACGTCAACGGGCCGGTCGGCGCCGCCGGCGGGGAGGAGCTCGCCCTCGCGACGGGACGCGGGCAGGCCGTCCTCGCCGACCTGGAGGGCCGCTCCCCGTACCTGCGGGACGACGACGTACGGCTCTTCGGGATCCGGGACGGCGACGCCGACCTCGCGGAGCTGCGCGCGGCCGGGATCCGGGTGGCGACCGTCGGGGAGATCCGCGAGCACGGCGCCGGGCCGGCGGCCCGGGCGGCGCTGGACGGGCTGCACCCGCCGGCCACCGCCGGGTTCTGGGTGCACCTGGACGCCGACGTACTGGACCCGGGTGTCATGCCGGCCGTGGACAGCCCGGACCCCGGCGGCCTGCTGCCCGACGAACTCGCAGAACTCCTGGGCGTGTTGGTGAGCAGCCCGCGATGCGTCGGGATCAACGTCACGATCTACGACCCGGACCTGGACCCCGACGGCCGGGCGGGCGCCCTGCTCGCAGACCTCGTCGCGGGCGCCTTCGCCTGAGGGCCTTTGCCCAATCCTGACCGGCGGTGATCTGCGCAACCTCTGTGCAGCGCCCCCCGCTGCGTGTTCCATTTCCCTATGGCCACCACCGTCAGACGCGCCGTACTGACCCTTCCCGCAGCCCCGTTGGGGCCCGAGAACCCGCTGCCCGCCCTCCGCGCGCCCGACGGGGTCCACGCACTGGACGAGCGGGCCCGCGAAGGGCTGCCGCGCGACATGGCGCGGCAGATCGGCTACGAGCCGCTGCGCTCGCTGCTGCCGGTGCGGATCCGCGACGGCTACGGACGGGAGCGGCCGCAGGGGGAGTTCGAGTCGGTCGTCATCGAGAACGAGCACCTGCGGGTCACCGTGCTCCCGGGCCTCGGCGGGCGCGTCCACTCCCTCGTGCACCTGCCCACCGGCCGCGAACTGCTCTACCGCAACCCGGTGTTCCAGCCCGCCAACTTCGCCCTCAACGGCGCCTGGTTCTCCGGCGGCATCGAGTGGAACACCGGGGCCACCGGCCACACCACCCTCTCCTGCGCTCCGCTGCACGCCGCGCTCGTCCCGGCCCCGGACGGCGGCGTGATGGTCCGGCTGTGGGAGTGGGAGCGGCTGCGCGACCTGCCCTTCCAGGTGGACCTGTGGCTGCCCGGGGATTCGGAGTTCCTCTACGTCGGCGTCCGCGTGCGCAACCCCCACGAGCGGCCCGCCCCCGTCTACTGGTGGTCCAACACCGCCGTCCCCGAGGACCCCGGCACCCGCGTCCTGGCCCCCGCCGACGAGGCCTGGAACTTCGGGTACGAGCGTGCGCTGCGCCGCATCCCCGTACCCGAGTGGGACGGTGCGGACCGCACCTACCCGCTGCGCAGCGCGTACCCGGCCGACTTCTTCTACGAGGTCCCGGACGGGGCCCGGCCCTGGATCGCCTCCCTGGACGCCGCCGGGCACGGCCTCGTGCAGACCTCCACCGCGCGGCTGCGCGGGCGCAAACTGTTCGTCTGGGGCGCGGGCGGCGGCGGCCGCCGCTGGCAGGAATGGCTGACCGAACCGGGCACGGGAGGCTACGCGGAGATCCAGGCCGGGCTGGCCCGCACCCAGCTGGAGCACGTACGGCTCGAGGGCGGGGCGGAGTTCAGCTGGCTGGAGGCGTACGGCCCGCTGGCCGCGGACGCCGCGGCCGTGCACGGCCCCGACTGGGCGGCCGCCCGCTGCGCGGCGCGGGACGCGCTGGATGCCGTACTGCCCGGGGAGCGGGTGGACGCGGCGTACGAGGCGTGGCGCGGGTGCGCCGACACCGAACCGGGGGAGCGGCTGGCCGCGGGCTCCGGCTGGGGTTCGCTGGAGGTGCTGTGCGGCGGCTTCAAGCTGCCGGGCACCCCCTTCGAGGAGTCCCGGCTCGGTGAGGCCCAGGAGCCCTGGCTGGACCTGTGGCGCACCGGGGTCTTCCCGCCCCCGCGCCGGGCGGCGCCGCCGGGGCCGAGCCTGGTCGCCGCCCACTGGCGGGACATGCTTGAGACGGCCCCGGCGCAGCCGCTGACCGAGTACCACCTGGGTGTGGCCCAGTGGCACGCCGGTGACGTGGCCCAGGCGGTACGGAGCTGGGAGCGCGGCCTGGCGCTGGCCCCCTCGCGCTGGCCGCTGCTGCGCTGCCTGGCGCTCGCGGACGCCCTCGCCGGTGACCGGGCGAGGGCGGCCGACGGGTACGCGGCGGCCTTCGACGACCTGGCCGCGGAGAGCCGCGGCGGCGAGTCGTGGACGGCCGCGGAGTCCGCGCTCGGGCAGGAGGCGATGGCGGCCCTGCTGGCCGCCGGCCGCCCGCCCGAGGCGCGCCGGGTCTGGGACCGGCTGCGGCCCGCCCTGCGCGAGCGGGGCCGCTTCCGGCTCCTGGCCGTCCGGCTCCTGGCGGCCGAGGGGCATGTGGCGGCGGCCCGGCGGGTCTTCGAGGACGGTTTCGAGATCCCGGACCTGCGGGAGGGCGAGGAAACCCTCGGCGAGGCCTGGTCGGCGCTCACCGGCCGCCCGCTCCCGCCCCGCTACGACTTCCGCATGCGCCCGTCGGACTGACGGGCGGGCCGGCGCCTCGTCAGATGCGGTGCACGGTGTGCAGCTTCTGCGCGTACGTGCCGGTTCCGTCGATCGGCGAGGCGCCGCCCAGGTCGGACATGGTCGGTCCGGCGGCCACGGCCGGCGCCCCGGCGAGGAACACGGCCGCGTACGCGAGGACGTCGGGGCCGGTGGACGCGGCCCAGCCGCGCACGGTCTGCTCCAGCTCCGGGGTCCAGGTCCCGTCGAAGGGCGCGGGCAGGACCCGTACCCAGGAGGTGTGCGTGACGGCCGGCGGTTGCTGCCAGGTCGCGGCGTCCACCTGGAAGCGGCTGACCACCAGCTTGACCGGGAGGTTCGTGCAGCCCTGGTTGGCGAGCGCGCGCAGGCCCACGCGCCCCTTGGCGAAGGTGGCGTCGGTGACGTCCGCGGCCCACGCGGCGGGCTCGGCGGAGTCGGTGCGCCAGGCCTTGACCTGGATCCGGGTGCCCTCGCGGCGCACTCGGATCGTCCAGAACAGGCCTGGCCTGTGGGCACCTTGTCGAACCCCGCCACCGCGCGGACGTCGACGTCGGTGATCTCGTCGTCCCGGAGCGTGGCGTGACGGCTGGCGTAGTCGGTCGTGAGCGCGATGACCGCGCTGCCCGGGACCACCGAGTAGTCGGTGTCGGCCGGGCCGAGCGTGGACCAGCTGCCGCCGCCGGGGGAGGTGCCCCAGTACGTGCGGTCCGCGGCCGGCGGCGCCGGGTCGGGCAGGGTGCGCTGGAAGTCGTCGGCGAAGGACTGCTTGTTCTCGGTGAAGGTCCGCTCGGGGCCGGTCACGGCCACCGTGCGCGCCCCCTTGGTCAGCACGGCCACCCGGGCGCCACCGGAGGTGATCTCCGTGCGCTCCGGTGTTCCGGCAGCACCTTCGCGGACGGGGCGCCGAGGGAGACCTGGGCGAAGTAGGACGGCTCGAGCGGGGGCATGGTGACCGAGGACCGCGGCGAGGTGAGGGCGGGCGGCACGGGCGCGCCCGCGACCGCGGCGGGTGCGGCGGCGGGGGCGCCGGCCGGTGCCGCGGCCGGCGCGGCGGCTCTGGGCGAGGCCGCGGCGGTCATGGAGCCGAGTGGGACGGACGCGGCCGCGGAGGCGAGGACGGTCAGGACGTTGCGACGGGAAGCGAATGACATGCGCACTGGATGCGGTGGGTCCCGCCCCGGGGCCGACACCCACCTCCTCGCGGCCCGGCTGGCAGGGCCCTGTGGGGGCGAGGAGAGTGGGGCCCAGGGGGAACGGTCACGCCAGGGTGGTGGGAGCCATGCCGGAATCGCTGCTGGAGCGGCACGCCGAGGCGCTGAGCCTGTTCGGTGAGCGTCTGCGCGCCGTCGCGGACGACCAGTGGGACGCGCCGACCCCGTGCACGGAGTGGAGCGTGCGGGATCTGGTCAGCCACGTCACCGGGGAGCAGCTGTGGATCCCGCCGCTGGTCTCCGAGGGCCGCACGGTCGCCGAGCTGGGCGACGCGTTCTCCGGCGACGTGCTGGGCGAGGACCCGGTCGCAGCCTGGGACCGGGCCGCCGCCGCCGCGCACGCCGCCTTCGCCGCACCGGGGGCGCTCGCCCGGACCGTCCGGCTCTCCTACGGGCCCGCGCTGGGCTCCGCCTACTGCTCCGAGCTGACCGCCGACTGCGTCGCGCACACCTGGGACCTGTCCCGGGCGATCGGCGCGGACGACCGGCTGCCGGACGGCCTCGTGGAGTTCTCCATCAAGGAGGTCATGCCGTACGCCGACGGGCTCGCGGCGAGCGGGATGTACGCGGCTCCGCTCGAGGTGCCGGCCGGGGCGGACGCGCAGACGAGGCTGCTGGGACTGCTGGGGAGGCGGGGCTGAGCCCTCGGGACCGGTCCGGATATCGAAAGCGGGCGTAACGTCCCGATTAATCGTATAAAGGTCAGGTCTGGAGGAGCTGCGGGACGAGCGCGGAAGGCGGACGACGGTGGAGGGGATGCAGCGCACCACGGCGGAGGGCCGCGGCCCGGTCCGGTTCGGCCCGCCGTCGCCCGGGCCCGGGCTGCCCGTGCTCCCCGGACTCGTCGGCGTGCTCGCCGCGGCCGCCGGACGCTCGGCCCCCGAACCCCCCGGCGGCGGGGAGGCCGTCCGGGAGGCGGCCTGCCGCCACTGGGGGCGCCGCGGACTGATCACCACCCCGGAGAACGTGGCCGCCGGCCCCGGAGCCCCCGCGCTGCTGCTCGCGCTGCTCGGCGCGTACGGGGGCGACGTGATGCTGCCCCGCCCCTGTCCCGCCTGGTGGACCCCGCAGGTCCGGCTGCTGGGACGGCGGGCCTATCACGTGCCGACGCCGGCCGAATGCGGAGGCATCCCCGACCCGTACGCCCTGCTGGAGACCGTACGGCGGGTGCGCGCCGAGGGCGGCGACCCGCGCGTGCTGCTCCTGTCGGTGGCCGACGACCCGACCGCGACCGTGCCGTCGCCCGAGATGCTGCGCGAGGCCTGCGAGGCCGCCGAATCCGCCGGGCTCTTCGTCGTCAGCGACGAGAGCTGGCGCGACACCGTGCACCGGCCGCGCGACACCCTGGTCCTGAGCCCCGCCGAGATGCTCCCCGACCGGGCGGCCGTCCTCGTCGACCTGTCCGGGGCGCTGCTGCCCACCGGCTGGCCCGCCGCAGTGGTCCGCTTCCCCGACACCCCGCGCGGGACCTGGCTGCGCGCCCGCACCCTCGACGTCCTGACCGCCACCGGCGCACTGGTCGCGGGCCCGGTCGCCGGGGCCGCCGCGTACGCCCTCGAAGAGCCCGACGCCGTCGCCGGACGGGCCTGCGCGGCCGCCGCCCTGCACGGGGCGGTCGCGGCCGCCGCGCACCGGGAGCTCCTGGCCGTCGGGGCGCTGGCCCGGCCCCCGGAGGCCGGCCGGCACCTCTACGCGGACCTGACCCCGCTGCGGGAGGGGCTGGCGCGGCACGGGGTCGGCGACGCCATGGAGCTGGAGGACTGGCTCGGCGCCCGGCTGGGGGCGCCCACACCCGGCGGTCAGCGGTTCGCGGACGAACCGGTCGCCCTGCGGGTACGGCTGTCCACCGGGCCGCTGCTGGGCGCCACCCCGGAGGAACGGCTGGCCGCACTCGCCGCCCCCGACCCGCTCGCGCTGCCGCACGTACGGCGCTCCCTGGACCTCCTCGGATCGGTCCTGGCCGGCCTGACCTGATGCCCACCCCGGTGAACGGAGCCCGCCCGATGCCCAACCGTCCGCCCACCCCGCCCGCCGGGGCCGCGCCGCCCGCGGGGGCCGCTTCGCCCGCCGGGGCCGCCTCCGAGCCCGGCTTCGCCGCCGCTCCCGCGGCTGCTCCCGTGGGGCCCGCTCCCGCCCCCGCGTCCCCCGGCGCCCGGGTGCGGACCGCTGCCGTCGTCCCGCCGGCCGTGGCGCCGGCCCCGCGGCCGCTCGGTGAGCACCGGCGCTGGCCCCGTTCCTTCGCGGACCGGCTGACCACCCCGCTCCCCGGGGTCCGGGGCTTCGCCCGGCTCGCGCGGGAGGGCGCCTTCCGGCCCGGGCCGCAAGGGCTGCGCGGGATCCCCGACCTGCCGTACGCGCCCGCCCCGCTGCCCCCGGCGGGCCCCGGCTCGGTCTGCGTGACCTGGGCCGGGCACGCCAGCTGGGTGCTGCGGACCGGCGGGCTGACCGTGCTCACCGACCCCGTCTGGTCCCGGCGGATCCTCGGCACCCCGTCCCGGATGACGCCCGTCGGAGTGCGCTGGGAGGACCTGCCGCCGGTGGACGCGGTGGTCATCAGCCACAACCACTACGACCACCTCGACGCGCCCACCCTCAAGCGGCTGCCGCGGCACACCGCGCTCTTCGTCCCGGCCGGCCTGGCCCGCTGGTTCCGCCGCCGCGGCTTCACCCGGGTCACCGAGCTCGACTGGTGGGAGTCGGCCGAACTGGACGGCGTACGCTTCGAGTTCGTACCGGCCCACCACTGGTCCAAGCGCTCGCTCCTCGACACCTGCCGGTCCCTGTGGGGCGGCTGGATCCTCACCGACACCCGCAGCCCGGCCCCGCGCACGCTCTACTTCGCGGGGGACACCGGCTACGGCCACTGGTTCGGCGAGATCGGCCGCCGCCACCCCGGCATCGACCTCGCGCTGCTGCCCATCGGCGCCTACGCCCCGCGCTGGTGGCTCGGCGACGTCCACGCCGACCCCGAGGAGGCCGTGCGGGCCTTCCTCGACCTCGGGGCCCGGCGGATGGCGCCCATGCACTGGGCGGCCTTCGTCCTGTCCGCCGAACCCGTCATGGAACCCCTGCACCGCGTCCGGGCCGCCTGGTCCCGCGCCGCCCTGCCCCGCGAGCACCTCTGGGACCTCCCGATCGGCGCCTCCCGCACCCTCGGCCCGACAGGCCCTAGGCCCGGCCGGCCCGCCCCGGGCGGATCCGCCGCCACGCCGCCGGGCCCGCGCTGATGAGCAAGGTCAGGCCCACCGCCAGGGCTACCCCCTTCCAGGGCTCCGAGAAGAGGGAGCCGCCCAGGATGCCGATCAGGCCGTAGGTCGCCGCCCAGGCGAGACAGGCCGGGCCGTCGCCGCGGGCGAAGCGGCGCAGCGGCAGTTCCGCCAGCAGGCAGGCCAGCATCACCGGGATGCGGCCCGCCGGAACCAGCCGGGAGACCACCAGGACCAGTACGCCGTGCTCGTCCAGCCGCGCCTGTGCCTGCTCCAGCCGCTCGGGCGTGGCCCGGCCGCGCAGTGCCTCGAGCCAGCGCGAGCCGCCCCGCGAACGCACCCCGCGCCGGCCGAGCCAGTACAGCGCGATGTCCCCGGTGAACGCCGCCAGCGCCGACACCGCGAACACGAGCAACACCCCGAACGGCAGCGACTCCTGATGGAACGCCACCACCGCCGCCGAACTCACCAGCGCCCCCGTCGGGATCACCGGCACCAGCGCGCCGAGCGCCACCAGCACGAACAACGCCGGGTACCCCACCGCCTGCTGGGTGGTCTCCGGCGGTACCTGACCGGCCGCCGCCACCGTGGTCTCGCACCAGGTCACGGCAGCCGCACCCGCTCGCCGTGCGCGGGGACCCGCACCGTCACCTTCGGCGCGAGCCGCGCCGCACGCCGCGCGAACTCCTCGCCCGGCGCGTGGAACTCGTGCGGACGCACCGCGTCCATCCCGATCGGCCAGTACGTCCCGTAGTGCACCGGGACCGCCGCCGCCGGGGCCAGCTCGGCCAGCGCGCGCGCCGCCCGGCCCGCGTCCAGGTGCCCCGGACCGAGGTAGGGACCCCAGCCGCCCACCGGCAGCAGGGCCACGTCCACCGGTCCGACCTCCTCGGCCATCGTCGCGAACAGCCCGGTGTCCCCGGCGAAGTAGGTCCGGGCCGCGCCCTGGACCACGTACCCGAGGGCCGGCGCGAGCCGCGGCCCGAACGGCAGCCGCCGGCCGTCGTGCAGGGCACTGACCACCCGTACCCGTACGCCGCTTCCCACGGGCACCTCGTCCCCCGGCGCCACCTCCGTCACCGTCAGACCGCGCAGCCCGGCGGTCCGGCCCAGCCCGGGAACGGCCCGGCGGGCGCCGCGGGGTACCAGCAGCCGGGTGCCGGGCGCGAGCCGCGCCAGCGAGGGCAGGTGCAGGTGGTCGGCGTGCAGGTGCGAGACCAGCACCACGTCCGCCCGCGCCGCCTCGGGCGGGGGCACCGCGCCGCGCCGCCGCCGCAGATGCGCCAGCCGCCGCGCGAACAGCGGGTCCGTCAGCAGCCGCACCCCGGAGTCCTCGACCGTGCACGTGGCATGACCCCACCAAGTGACCTCCACCGGCACCGGCCTCCCTCCCTCGCGGAGCCGTACGCTGCGCACCGCTGCGCACGGCTCCCACGACCCTAAAGGCTGCCCCGCCGATCCGCCCGGAACCGGAAGGCCGCCGCCCCTCCTCCCCGGCGCCGGATCGGAGTAGGGTCGGGCGGCATGGAAGAGCTGCGCGTGGCCGCGATCGCCAGCCTGGCCCCGCTCGAGGAACTCGACGCCGACCCCTTCGCCGTGGACACCCGCAGCCAGCACGCCGCGTGCGCGCGGTGGGCCGCCGACCGCGGGTACGTCGTCACGAGGCACCTGCTCGTCTACGGGCTGCGCGCCGACCACTGCGGACTGTGGTCCGACGTCGACGCCGGGCACGTCGACCTCTTCGTCGCCGCCAACCAGCGGGTGCTGGCCCGTGCGCTGGGCTCCGTCGAGGAGTTCAGCGCCGAGTGCGAGCGGCGCGGGGTGCGGCTGGAGACCGCCGGACACCAGGAGCCCCCGTACACCTCGGCGATGAAGGCCGAGGTGCACCGTCGGCTGTCCATGCCGACGGCCGGCTACGACGGCACGTAGGCCGTCCCCCGGACCGGGTCCGGCCTGCACATCCGTGCGCCGTCCGTGTCGTCCGGCCGGGTGCGCCGCGCTGTGCGAGCCTGAAGGCGGGACGGGCTCGCGGGAGGTTGCGGCGTGTGGCGAGGACGGTGGCGGACCGCGGGCGGCGCCTTGGTGCGGGTGGTTCTCGTCTGGGCGGTGTCCTCCCTGACGATGCTCGCCCTGGCCGGCATCCTGCCGGACTTCCGGCTCCAGTCCGGGGACGGCGACAGCATCACGCAGATCGGGCTGACGGCGGCCTGGGGCGCGGGGGCCTTCGGCCTGCTGAGCGCGCTGGTCTGGCCCGTGCTCGTACGGGCCCTGCTGCTGGTGCCCGCCCTGGTGCTCGGGCTGCTCGTCTTCTTCCTCAACGGCTCCCTGCTGCTGATAGCCCTGAGCCTGATCCCGGCCGGGCGGGGCGAGGCGGCCCCCGAAACGGCCGTCGTGGTGGCCGCGGTGATGTCGGCCGTGGCCTCCGCGACCTCGACCGCGCTCGCCGTGCGCGACGACGAGGCCTACCGGCGGCGCCTCTACCGCCTCGCCGACCGGCGCCGGCGCAGGCAGAAGCGGACGGGGGCGCCCGGGGCCGACGAGTCCGCGCCCGGGCTGGTCTTCCTCCAGCTCGACGGGGTCGGGTACGAGACGCTGCGCCGGGCCGCGGGCGACGGCCTGATGCCGTCCGTCGCGGGCTGGCTGGTCGGCAGCCACCGCATCGCGCCCTGGCGCACCGACTGGTCGAGCCAGACCGGCGCCAGCCAGCTCGGCATCCTGCACGGCTCCACCTTCGACGTGCCCGCCTTCCGCTGGTACGAGAAGGACACCGGCGAGGTGGTCGTCTGCAACCGGCCCACTAGCGCGGCCGAGCTCCAGCGGCGCGCCGTGGCGCGGACCGCGGACGGCGGGCTGCTCACCCTCGACGGAGCCAGCCGCGGCAACCTGTTCAGCGGGGGAGCGGACCAGCTGGCGCTGGTGCTCTCGGTGTCCGCCCGCCGGGGCCGCGCGAACCGGTCCCGCGCCGGCTACTTCGCGTACTTCTCCGATCCGGCCAACGCCGTCCGCACCGCCCTGTCCTTCGTGGCCGAGGTCGCCCGTGAGATCCGCCAGTCCCTGCGGGCCCGGATCCGCGGGGACCGGCCGCGCGTCGCGCGCGGCGGGCTGTACCCGCTGATCCGGGCCTTCGCGACCGTGGTCGAACGGGACGTGGTCGTGGCCGCCGTGATCGGCGACATGCTGGCCGGGCGCGCCGCGGTCTACGCCGACCTGGTCGCCTACGACGAGGTCGCGCACCACTCCGGCCCGCACGGCCGGGACACCGACCAGGTGCTGGCCCGCCTCGACCGCAGCCTCGCGATGATCGCCCGGGTCGCCGAGCACGCGCCGCGCGCCTATCGGATCGTGCTGCTCTCGGACCACGGGCAGAGCCCGGGGGAGACCTTCCTCGGGCGGTACGGGCTCACCCTGAAGGACCTGGTCCGGGCGGGCTGCGGTCTGCCCGTCCCGCGCCGGGCCGGCCGCACCCGCAGCGGCGCCGAGGCCCGGGCGGCCGTGCTGGCGGCGCTGCACCGGCCCGTGGAGGAGGGCGAGGAGGCCCGTCCGCGGCGCGGGTCCGACCCGGTGGTGCTCGCCTCCGGCAACCTCGGGCTGATCTCCTTCCCGGACGTTCCCGGCCGGGCCTCACGCGCGCGCATCGAGCGCACGCACCCGGCTCTGCTGGCGACCCTGGCGAACCACCCCGGCGTGGGCTTCGTGCTCGTGGACGGCGTGGTGCTGGGGCCCGGCGGGGCGGTGGCCCGCCTGGACGTGCCCGGGGAGGCGGAGGAACTGCTGGCTCCGTTCGGCCCCGGAGCGGCCGCGGCGGTGCGCCGGACCGATACCTTCCCGCACGTCGCCGACGTGATGGTGAACTCGGCCTACGACCCGCGGACGGGCGAGGTGCACGCCTTCGAGGAGCAGATCGGCTCGCACGGCGGCCTGGGCGGGGAGCAGGGGCACCCGTTCCTGATGTGGCCGACGGAGCTGTCGGACCCCGGCGGCGAGCTGGTGGGCGCCGAGGCGGTGCACGGCGTGCTGCGGCGCTGGCTGCGGGAGGCGGACGGCCCGCAGGTCCCGGTGGACCGCCGGCCGGACGCCCGAAGCTCCGGCCCGCAGGACGGTCCCCGCCCCGCAGCCGGGGAGGACGGTCCACGCCCCGCAGCCGGAGAGCCCGGGCCGTACCGCCCGGTTCCGGAGCGGGAGGAGAATTCCCGGCCGTTGCGCACCCCGGGCGGAACGTTTCCTTCCGCAGGGCGCCCCGTGCCGGACGAAACCCGGTGATTTGGTACCTCCTTGACCGTGGTCAACCATGTGGGGACCTGCCCACCATGTGAGACACCCCGAGGCGCACCACCGATGACCAGCACCGCAGCCCCGCCCACCGAAACTCCCAGGACTGCGGAGCCCCAGCCCCAGCCCCGGCCCCAGCCGCACGGTGACCGGCGGTTCGGTCTGCCCGTCGCCACCTGCCTGGTCATGGGCAACATCATCGGCGGCGGAATCTTCCTCCTGCCCGCGTCGGTGGCCCCCTTCGGCACCATCAGCCTCGTCGCCTTCGCCGTGCTCACCCTGGGGGCGGTCGCCCTGGCCCTGGTCTTCGGCCGCCTCGCCCGGCGGCACCCGCAGACCGGCGGCCCGTACGTCTACGCCCGGGCCGCGTTCGGCGACTTCGCCGGCTTCCTCGCCGCCTGGAGCTACTGGATCACCACCTGGGTCTCCAACGCGGCCCTCGCGGTCGCGGCCGTCGGCTACCTCGGCGTGCTCTTCCCCGCGATCGGCGCGCACAAGTGGTCCATGTGCCTGGCCGCCCTCGTCGTGCAGTGGCTGCCCGCGCTCGCCAACCTGGCCGGCACCCGCTACGTCGGCGCCGTCCAACTCGTCGCCACCGTCCTGAAGTTCGCCCCGTTGCTGCTCGTCGCCGTCGGCGGTCTGCTGTTCTTCGACCCGGCCAACCTCGGACCCTTCCGGGCCACCGACCAGACCGCCGTCGGGGCCGTGTCGGCCTCCGCCGCGATCCTGCTCTTCAGCTACCTGGGCGTCGAGTCCGCCGCCGTCAGCGCCGGCGAGGTCCGCGACCCCGCCCGCAACGTCGGCCGGGCCACCATCCTCGGCACCGTCGGCGCGGCCACCGTCTACCTGCTCGGCACCCTCGCCGTCTTCGGGCTGGTCGCCCACGACACCCTCGTCTCCTCGCAGGCACCCTTCACGGACGCGGTCAACGCCATGTTCGGCGGCACCTGGGGCGGCACCGTGGTCGCCTGCGCGGCCGTCGTATCGATGGTCGGCGCCCTCAACGGCTGGACCCTGCTCAGCGCGCAGACCCCGTACGCCGCCGCCAAGGACGGGCTCTTCCCGAAGGTCTTCGAGACGAAGAAGCGCGGTGTCCCGGTGGTCGGCGTGGTCGTCACGGTGGTCCTCGCCTCCGCCCTGACCGTCTACAACTACACGGCCGGCTCGGAGGGCGTCTTCGAGATCCTCGTGCTGGTCACCACGTTCACGGCGACCGTCCCGTACCTGCTCTCCACCGCCGCGCAGCTCTACTTCCTGCTCTCGGGCCGGTCCGAGCGGGTGGACCGGGGGCGCCTGGTCCGCGACGGCGTCCTGGCCGGCCTGGCCTTCGCCTTCTCCATGTGGCTGGTGGCGGGCTCCGGCTACGCCGCCGTCTACCAGGGAGTGCTCTTCCTCTTCGCGGGGGTCGCGGTGTACGCCGTGTTGGCCGCCCGCAGGCGCCGCGCGACCGTCCCACCCGCGGGGTAGCGTGGAAGGAGAGCGCAGCCAGGGGGGCTCCAGGGGGTCGCCGTGTCCGCGATCAGCAACAGCATCGACATCGACCGTACGCCCGAGGACGTCTACGCGTACGTGACGGACCCCACCCACCTGCCGGAGTGGCAGGACACCGCCGTGTCCGCCGTCCCCATGGGGGACCTCCCCGTCCACATCGGCTCGAGGGTCCTCGTCACCCGGCAGGTCGGCCGGCGCCGGGTCCCCACGACCATGGAGTACACGGAACTCGACCCGCCGAGGAGCTGGCACGTCCACGGCATCGACGGGCCGGTCCGGCCGGACCTCCGGGGCTACATCGAACCCCTCGACGACGGCGCGCGCTCGCGCGTCACCCTGTCCGTCGACTTCGAGGGCCACGGCATGGGCAGGGCGCTGGTGCCCCTCGCGGTCAAGCCCATGGTCCGCAAGGAGATGCCCCGCAGCGAGGAGAAGCTCAAACACCTGCTGGAGCACTCCGCGGGCTGACTCCGGCGCGCGCGGTCACGGACGGGGCGCGCGTGGTCACGGACGGGTGGTGCAACGGCGGCACCCTGCGGATCCGGCGCGCGCACGCGTGTCCGGTTCCGCAGGGTGCCGCCCTGCCGCCCTGCCGTTCCGACCGGCCCGAGGGCCTAGTCGAGGTAGTCGCGCAGCACCTGCGAACGCGACGGGTGGCGCAGCTTCGACATGGTCTTGGACTCGATCTGGCGGATGCGCTCACGGGTGACCCCGTACACGCGGCCGATCTCGTCCAGGGTCTTCGGCTGGCCGTCGTTGAGGCCGTAGCGCATGGAGACCACGCCGGCCTCACGCTCGGAGAGCGTGCCCAGGATCGACTGGAGCTGCTCCTGGAGGAAGGTGAAGGAGACCGCGTCCGCGGGCACGACCGCCTCGGAGTCCTCGATGAGGTCACCGAACTCGCTGTCGCCCTCCTCACCCAGCGGGGTGTGCAGGGAGATCGGCTCGCGGCCGTACTTCTGGACCTCGATGACCTTCTCGGGGGTCATGTCGAGTTCCTTGCCCAGCTCCTCCGGGGTGGGCTCGCGGCCCAGGTCCTGGAGCATCTGGCGCTGCACGCGGGCGAGCTTGTTGATGATCTCGACCATGTGCACGGGGATGCGGATGGTGCGCGACTGGTCGGCCATGGCACGCGTGATCGCCTGCCGGATCCACCAGGTCGCGTACGTGGAGAACTTGAAGCCCTTGGTGTAGTCGAACTTCTCCACGGCGCGGATCAGGCCGACGTTGCCCTCTTGGATCAGGTCCAGGAAGAGCATGCCGCGGCCGGTGTAGCGCTTGGCGAGGGAGACCACGAGACGGAGGTTGGCCTCCAGCAGGTGGTTCTTCGCCCGGCGGCCGTCCTCGACGAGGATCTCCAGCTCGCGCTTGAACGCGGGCTTGTGGTCCTCCTCCTCTTCGAGCTTGTACTCCGAGAACAGGCCCGCCTCGATGCGCTTGGCGAGCTCGACCTCCTGCTCGGCGTTGAGGAGCGGCACCTTTCCGATCAGCTTGAGGTAGTCCTTGACGGGGTCGGCGGTGGCGCCGGCCACCATGACCGTCTGAGCCGGAGCGTCGTCCTCGTCGTCGTCGGACAGGACGAAGCCCTGGGTGCCCCCGGCCTTGGGGGCCTCCTCCTCGGCCTCGTCCGCGAGGTCCTCGGCTGCCCAGTCCTCGCCCTCGACCGCGGGGGTCTCGCCCTCGTCGGCGTCCTTGGCGCTGGTCTTCTTCGCCGCCGTCTTCTTGGTGGCGGTCTTCTTGGCGGCGGTCGCCGTCTTCTTGACCGTCCGCTTCTTCGGCTCGGCGGCGGCCTCGGCCGCCGCCTCGTCCTCGGTGGCGGAGGCCGACGGAGCGGATATCGCCGCAGCGGTGGCCGGGGGTGCGGCGGCCGAGGTCTTGCGCGCGCCGATGGGGCGCGGCGCCGCGGTCGCCTTCTTGGCCACGGTGCGGGCCGGAGCGGCGGCTGCCTTGCGGGGCTTCTTGGCAGCAGCCTTCGTGGCGGGGGCGGCGCTGACGTGGAGGGCGACACCCTCCTCGTCCAGGACCTGGTTCAGGCTGCGCAGGACCCGCTTCCACTGGTCCACCGGGATGCGGCCGGCCTCGAAGGCCTGGCGCACGTCGTCACCGTTGATGTGACCCTGCTCGCGGCCGCGCTCGACGAGCGCGACGAGGGCCTCGGATTCGGCGATCTCCGGAGGGAACGTACGGGACGGGCTGAGCGACACAAGGAGCCTCTCGTTGCGAACAGAAAAAGGGTGGGCGGGACATCATCGCGCGAACTCGGGAAACAGACCCGAGGGGGGTCTGTATTCCGGGGCCGCGCGAGGACGCCTGTCGGTTCATCGCATGCCCGAGTCGATTCGTTACGCGCTGAATTGAGTGACCTGCGCCACGCTGTGGCCGCGCAACCTATCCGCGCGGGATCCGTCCGCCCCCGATCGTCAGCCCGTTTTGCGGGCTTCGACGAGGAAGCGGGCGGTGTGCGCGACGAACGGGCCCTCGCGTTCGATCCGTTCGTGCAGCTCGCGCAACCGCTCCCGGTACTGCCCGACCGTGAAGCCGGGCACCATCCAGATCACCTTCCGCAGAAAGTAGATCACGGCTCCGATGTCGTGGAACTCCGTGCGCAGCCGCTCCGAGCGCAGATCGACGATTTCGAGGCCGGCCCCGGCGGCGTCGCGCACGGCGTCGTCGGGGTGCCGGCCGCGCCGGACCTCCTCCGGCTGCGGGCCGAGGAAGTACTCGACCAGCTCGAAGACGCTCGCCGGACCGACCTGCTGGGACAGGTAGGTGCCGCCGGGCCGCAGGACCCGCGCGATCTCGTCCCACCAGACGGTCACCGGGTGCCGGCTGGCGACCAGCTCGAAGGCCTCGTCGCCGAAGGGCAGCGGCGGCTCGTCGGCGTCGGCGACCACCACCGCGCCCAGCGGGTGCAGCAGCCGGGTCGCCCGCTCGATGTTCGGCGGCCAGGACTCGGTGGCCGCCGTCAGCGGGGGCAGCGGGCCCGCGCCCGCGAGCACCTCACCGCCGCCCGTCTGGATGTCCAGGGCGGACCGGACCCGGGCGAGGCGCTGCGCGAGCAGCCGCTGGTAGCCCCAGGACGGGCGCTGCTCGGTGGCCCGGCCGTCGAGCCACGAGAAGTCCCAGCCGTCCACGGAGACCTCTTCGGCCTCGGCGACGAGATGGTCGAAAGTACGCGTCATGTCTGGATCGTCCCAGGTCGGACGCCGGTCAACCACCGGATTGCCCGACCGTCGACTACAGTGGGCGGCGGGCCGTGACTGGCGTTCGGGTGGATCACCACCGGGGAGCGGCCCGCGTACGTCTCGTACGCCGACTGCCGCGCGCCTGGGCGAACCGCGATCCGCAGCGACGTTCAGGAGACCCCGTGACGACCGCCCAGACCTCCTCCGCCCCCTCCGACGGAACGGCCGCCGAGACGGCCACGGCGCGGCTGATGGACGGCACCGCCCTCGCCCGCCGCATCTCGGAGGAGACCGCCGCCCACGCCGCCCGGCTCACCGAGCGCACCGGCACCGCGCCCTGTCTCGCGACCGTGCTGGTCGGTGAGGACCCCGCCTCCGTCACGTACGTGCGCATGAAGCAGAACCGTTGCGCCAAGGCCGGCATCACCTCCCGCCACGTGGAGCTGCCGGCCGAGACCACCACCGGGGAACTGGTCGCCACCCTCACCCGGCTCTCCGAGGACCCGGAGATCAGCGGCATCCTGCTCCAGCACCCCGTCCCGCACCACATCGACGAGCGCGCCGCCTTCGAGGCCATCGCCCCGGGCAAGGACGTCGACGGGGTCACCATGCATTCCTTCGCCGCCATGGGCTTCGGCCTGCCCGGGTTCGTCTCGTGCACCCCCGGCGGCATCATGCGCCTGCTCGCCGCCTACGACGTGGACCTCACCGGAAAGCACGCCGTGGTCGTCGGCCGCAGCGCGATCCTGGGCAAGCCGGCCGGCATGCTGCTGCTCGAGCAGAACGCCACCGTCACCTACTGCCACTCCCGCACCCGCGACCTCCCCTCGATCGTGCGCCAGGCGGACGTGCTGGTCGCCGCCGTGGGCAAGGCCGAATTCATCCGCGGCGAGGACATCAAGCCGGGCGCGGTGGTCCTGGACGCCGGGTACAACGAGGGCAACGTCGGCGACGTGCACTTCGAGTCCGCCGCCGCCCGCGCCTCGCTGATCACGCCGGTACCGGGCGGGGTCGGCCCGATGACCATCGCCGTGCTGCTGGAGCAGACCGTCCGGGCCGCCGCCGCGCAGGCCGGGCTGGACCTCGCGGACCTCTGACCCGCCCCGCACCCCCCTCCGTACGGCGAACGCCCCGGGCCCTTCGGTCCGGGGCGTCGCGTTTCCCCCGGTAAGGGGCCGAAGGACCGATCCCCGCACCCGGGCCGCGGCGCTGCACTGGGGAGGTGAACGGACCGACGGATACGCAGACGCAGCAGCCCCGGAGCCCGAAGCGGCACCCGCGCGGGCTCGCCACCCTCGTCCTCGCCGAGCTGTGGGAGCGCTTCAGCCTCTACGGCATGGTCGCGATCCTCGTGCACTTCCTGGCGGCCTCCCGGAGCCACGGCGGCATGGGCCTCCACGAGGGCACCGCGGAGGCGGTGGAGGGGGTCTACATGGCCATGATCTCGCTCCTGGCGCTGCCCGGCGGCTGGATCGCCGACCGCTTCCTCGGGGCTCGCCGGGCCGTCCTGTGGGGCGGTGTGGTGATCATGGCCGGGCACGTCCTGATGGCCTTCCCGCAGCCCGCCCTCGTCTGGCCCGGCCTGGTCCTCATCGTCATCGGCACCGGCCTGCTCAAGCCCAACATCTCCGCCCTCGTCGGCCGCCTCTACGCCGCCGACGACGACCAGCGCCGCGACGCCGGCTACTCGATCTTCTACATGGGCATCAACCTCGGCGCGGTCATCGCCCCGCTCGTCGTTGGCTACCTCGGCGAGGAGGTCGACTGGCACCTCGGCTTCGGCGCCGCCGCGGTCGGCATGGCCCTCGGACTGGTCCAGTACGTCCTCGGCGGCCGCAGGCTGTCCCGGGAGCTGCGCGAGGAGCCCGTGGTGCGGCTGACGCCCGCCGAGCGGTCCAGGATCCGGCGCACGTCCGCGTACGGCCTGCTCTTCACGGCCGTGCTGATCGCCCTGCTCGCCGCCGGGCACGCCCTGAGCATCGACGGCATCACCTTCGTGCTCACCGTGGTCGCCGTCGTCGTGCCCGCCGGCGTGCTGCTCTCGATGTACCGCAGCCCCAAGGTCACGCCCGTCGAGAAGACCCGGCTGCGCGCCTACGTCTGGCTCTTCCTGGCCGCGACGCTGTTCTGGCTGGTCTACGACCAGATGGGCAACGAGCTGAACATGTTCGCCGCCCAGAAGACCGACCTGTCCCTGCTCGGCTGGCACATCCCGGCCAGCTGGACCCAGTCCCTGCCCGCGCTGTTCGTGATCGTCCTCGCTCCGCTCTTCGCCGCCTTCTGGGTGCGGCGGGGCCGCCGGATGAGCACGCCGTTCAAGTTCGGCCTGGCACTGCTGCTGACCGGCGCCTCCTTCGTGGTCATGTCGGGCGCGGCCGCGATCGCCTCCAAGGGCGTGAAGGTCTCGCTGATGTGGCTGGTGGGCGTGTACGTCATCCAGGTCATGGGCGAGATGTGCCTGTCCCCGGTGGGCCTGTCCGTCACCACCAAGCTCGCGCCGCGCGCCTTCACCAACCAGATGATGGGCGTCTGGTTCCTGGCCGCCGCCACCGGTGACGCCATCGGGGCGCAGCTGCCGCGGCTGGACGCGGTGATCGGCCAGAGCCTCAACTTCCTGTGGCAGGGCGCCATGGTCATCGCGGCGGGTGCGGTGATGGTCTACTTCACCCGGCGCCTGAAGGTCCTCACCGGCGAGGCCGCCTCCGCCGCCCGCGAGCCGGCAGCGGCGGCCGCCTGACCGGGGTCCGGAGCGGGCGCGGGGCGGGCCCGGAGGGGGCGCGGGGCCGGGCGGCCGGGCCCCGCGCCCGGCGCTCAGGTGCCCGCGGTCGCCCCCTCCCGGGCCGCCGCGACGATGGGCGAGGCGCTGAACTCCCGGGCCAGGGAGTCCAGCGGGCCGCTGTCCAGCCGGTACGGTTCCGGGTGCCCGCCCTCCGACGCGGCGCCCGCCCGGCGCCGGCAGGCCGCGGCGAGCATCGCCGCGTCGGCGACCACGGCGGCCCGGTCCTCGCCCAGACCCTGCCCGCGCGCCACCTCGTACGCGGTGTCCCGTACGGCCGGGTCGAACCAGGGGGCCAGCGCCAGGATGCCGTCGTCGATGACCGACTCGCGGTGGACCAGGCGGATCCCGACCGGCGACCACCAGGCCAGCGGAACGGTCCGGGCCCGGGCGCCGGCGCACCCGCGCAGCGCCTTCCACAGCGGACGCAGCCGCCGGTACCGGCCGAAGTCCTGCCAGGCGGCCGACCCGCCGACCAGCGGCGCGACGAACCCCGCGCCGATCATCAGGGCCGCCCCGTAGGCCAGCCCCAGCGACAGGTCCGCCGCGACCACCCAGTCGCGGCCGGCCCAGCGGGCCGTCACCGAGGCCCACTTCCCGGCGAGGTAGGCCAGGTCCAGCAGCCCGCCGAAGACGATCAGCGCCAGCCCGGTGCGCAGCGGGCGCAGCGAACGGTCCGCGCGCCACAGCCACTTCCCGCACAGCACGGTCAGCGCCGAGCTCCCCGCGGTGTGGGCCAGCAGGAAGCAGACGATCATCTCGCGGATCCACGGCGTGGTCGCGTAGTACGTGTCCAGGTCCCGCAGCCGCTCCACCGGCGCGTCGCCGATCACGAACAGCACCACGATCGCCACGGTCACCGAGCCGAACACGGCCACGGTCAGCCGGGTGGCCCGCCGCACGGCCGCGGGCGGGCCGCCGCCCCACTGGAGGACCAGCACGACGCACGCCCCGGAGAACACGGTGATCAGGCCGAACACCAGCGGCGCGGAGAAGTTGACCACGCCGGTGAGGCGGTTGACCGTGGAGATCGTCGACGGCGACGCCAGGAACGTCAGGGGGGCGCCCACGACGAGCAGCGCGCACGCGGCCCGGTTCAGGGGCTGGTCCCATCCCCGGCGCAGCGTGGGCGCCTTGATCAGCAGCGCCAGGATCATCACGGATCCCGGCAGGTAGCGCAGGACCTCCTCGCTCACCGGGCCTGTCCGACGGGGTCCGCCGGGCCGACTGGGTCCACCGGCCCCGCCGGGCCGGGCACCGGGCCGAGCCCGGCGACGGCCCGCTCGGCAGCGGTGAGCGGCGGCGCCTTGAGCGCGCCCCGCTCCGACGCGCGCAGGACGTGCCAGACCACCGACGGGTGCAGCCAGTGGCCGGGCCCGCTGCTCATCGTCAGCACCTTGAACAGGGCGGCGGTGAGCGCCTCGTGGGTGGTGGCGCCCGTCATCAGCCGGTTGACGTAGCCATTGAGCAGGCCGGTTCCGGCCCGCGGCTTCATCCCGGTGGCCCCCGGATACAGGATGTCCTGCGAGGTGGCGAGCTCCCAGGCGGTCGCGACCTGCGGGGCGATCACGCGCTGCGCCTCGCGGCCGAAGCCGGGGTGGGCGAGCCCCTTCTGCCGCAGCAGGGTGCGCACGGCCTGAAGTCCCTGGGCGGCGACGGTCATCCCCTGTCCGTACAGCGGGTTGAAGGTGGCGACCGAGTCGCCGACGGCGAAGAACCCGTCGGGCAGCTCGGCCTTCTCGAAGTAGATCCGGCGGTTGGCGGTGCCCTGGGTGACGGCCACGTCCGTCAGGGGCTTCCTCCCCTCGAGGAGTTCGCCGACGATCGGGTCCCGGATGCTCTTGGCGAAGGGGATGAACCGGTCGGGGTCGCCGGTCGGCTGGCCGCCGCGGGTGCCGGAGAGGGTGGCCTGCCACTGGCCGTTCTCGATGGGCACGATCGTGGCCGTCTGCCCGGGGACGGGCACCCGCGGGTCCGACTGCACGTTGACGATGGGGAAGCCCATCTCGTGGGCTCCGGCCGGTGCTTCGAAGATCCTCGTCGCGTAGACGAGGCCCGAGTCGACCTCGGCCTGCCGTATCCCGGTCACGCCCAGGGCCTGGAGCCAGGTCCGGGCCCGCGAGCCGCGTCCGCTCGCGTCGACCACGAGGTCGGCGGACAGCAGCAGGCCCTGCTCGTCCGCGGTGTCGACCCGCACGCCGGTGACCCGGGCCGCCGTGCCCTCCAGGGCCCGGACGCGGGTCTGCTGGAGCGTGGTGACGCCCTTCAGGCCGGTCACCCGGGCCCGGACCACCGAGTCGAGCAGGTCGCGGCTGCAGGAGATGTTGAACTGCTTCTCCCCGCAGCGCGGGATCCAGCCCTGCGCGGTCTTGGTCACCAGGTCGGTGGGCAGGCTGCGGCGGATGGCGCCCGCGCCCGTCCAGTCGTCGGTGATGCCGGGCAGGATCCTCTCGATCGCGCGGGCACCACCGGACCACAGGAGGTGGGTGTGCCGGGCCTGGGGCAGTCCGCGCCGCGGCGCCGGGCCTTCGGGGAGAGGGTCCGCGTCGACGACGGTGACCGTCGCGTGCTCGGCGAGGACGGCGGCCGCGAGCAGGCCGGCCAGACTGCCGCCGATGACGACGGCGTGGCGGGGCGGGGAAGACTGGGTCATCGTGTCGTGCTCTCTGTCGGGGCCGTGCTGAGGGCATCGGCGCGAGGGGTGCGGGCTGGGGCGGGCGCCGGTCACCGTCGTGATCCGGGGCTCCCCCAGCCGAGCGAGGTCTGGATGCGCTCGATCGCCTCGGGGAACTGCTCTTCCCGGGGTGGAGGCAGGTACGGCCTGAGGAGTTTGCCGAGGTGCAGGCCGAAGATCTCGGCGCGGATCTCCGCCGGATCCCCCTGGTCGGCCCGGGCGGCGGCCTGCCGGATCACCTGGGTGAGTCCGGCGTCGGAGTACAGCAGTTCGGAGAGGTCGCCGTGGCGCCCCGTCAGGCGCGCGGCCACCGCCATGCCCGGCCCGTGGCCGTCGCAGGTTCCCTCGTCGACGTGCCACAACTCGTGGCAGGCGATGACGAGCTGGTGCTCGGGGCGGGTGCGCTCCTCGATCACGAGCAGGTCGCGCTCGTCCATCTCCAGCCACAGCCCGCTGGCGGTGCCGGGCGGGAAGGAGGCGAAACGGAAGTCGACCGTGCGGCCGCCGCGCCGCCGGGCGTAGGCGGCGCACAGCCGCCCGATGATCTCGCCGGCGGCGGCCGGCGGCGACAGCCGGAGGTCGGCCAGCAGTTCCCCGGCGAGGCCGCGCATCGCGCGCGTGGTCCTCATCGCGCTCCCCCCTCGGCGGCCGGGTCCGTGGCCGACGGGGAGCCGTCGGTTTCGCCGTCGGTGTCGCCGCCGGTTTCGCCGCGCGCCGGGCGGCCGAGCTGGCCCTCCCGGGCGAGCAGATCGTCCAGGTGGTCGGCGAGGGACTTCCACCCCCGCGGGGAGAGCCGGCCGGCCCGGGTGACGATGCTCCGTACGTCGTGGGCGCGCAGCACGGCGAGCATCGGATTCTCCTGCTGCCGCTGCGCGCACTCCAGTTCGCGCGCGAGGGCGGTGAGGGCGGTGCCGAGCGCCTCGGTGTCGTCGGACATCAGGAATCCGCCCTCCACGCCGAAGAACCGCTGGATCCCGGCGGCCGCGGCGAGGTTCGGCAGGCCCTCGCCCTGGGTGAGGCGGGTCAGCGACTGGCCCGAGGCGTCGAAGGACTTGGCGATCGCCGCCAGTGAGTGGGGCTGCCCGTCCTCCCGTACCCGGGTGCGGCGCAGGTGCTCGAACCGCTCGCGCACCTGCTCCCGTAACGGGAGCCGGGGCGGCCGGCCGTCGAGGGTGAGCCGGATGGCCTGCGGGGTCATGCCGGTGAGGCGGGAGAGGTGTTCCAGGTCGTCGCGCCCGTCGGGGATGAGGGCGAGGGCCCGTTCGACCGCGCTCTTGGCGTCGGCCAGCAGGAAGCCGGCGTACACCCCGAAGAACCGCTGCACACCGGCCGCGTGGCCCAGCCGGAGCAGTCCGGTGCCCGCGTTGAGGGGGCCCAGCGAGGCCCCGGGCGCGTCGAAGTCCTGGGCGATGGCGGCGAGCGGCCACTCCCGGCCGTGCTTGTCGCGGCGGGTGGCGCGCAGTCGCAGGAAGCGCTGGTGCACCCTTTGTTCCAGGGGCAGTTCGGCGGCCCGGCCCGCGATGACCGCAGGTATCCGGCCGGGTTCGACCCCGGAGAGGTGGCTCAGCCGCGGTACGGCCAGCACGTGGGCCGGATCCTGCCCGTGCCGCTCCGACAGTTCCTCCACGCGCTGCCAGAGCGCGGTGAGATCGGGTCGGGCGGCGGCTCGCACCGGCTGCTTCTCCGTAAGTCGACAAGACGTTCGAGGGGGCTGGGCTGCGTGAAGCCTAGCCGCCCGCCCCGCGCCGAACCAGCGGTAACGCAACATTTCCTGCCGTACGGCTCAAAAAAGGTTGGCATGGCAGTGGAGTTGGGGCGGAGGAGCGGCAGAGGCGCCCGGCGGGCCAATGGCCCGCCGGGCGCCTCGGTGCGCTGTCAGCGGTTCAGCAGGGGATCGTGGATCCGTCCAGAGCGGACTCCACGGTCACGGTGAACTCCGTCGGCCCGTCGGACCCCACCCGGAGCAGAGCCGGGGCGCCGTCCACCTCCTTGTGGAAACACATGCCGGGGCCGCTCCGGAACCGGTCCGGGGCCTGAGCCCGGGTGCCGACCGCCTTCCATCCTTCCTTGCCCGCGGTGTCCCAGTAGTGGGCGACCAGCGACTTGGCGTCCGTGCCGTGGGTGTAGGCGCTGTTCGCCATCACCCAGGGATCACCGCTGTCGTCCATGCACTCCACGTAGGTCCGATCCGTGACCGGCGTGGCGCCGGCTATGACGGCGGGCGCCGCGGCCGAGACCCGAGCCATGCGCTCGACCGCCTTGCTCTCCTGGCACGATCCCTCCGACCCGTAGAAGAGCACGTACACCGACCCGGCCAGCAGGGCGAGCCCGGTCAGGCAGCCGACGGTGACGGCCAGGACCACGAACGGTCCGCGGCGCGGCGATTGTGTGGTGATCACAGGTTCCCTTCCTAACCCCACAGCTTGCCGTTGTAGAGGTAGACGCGTGCGTAGAAGTAGAGGCTCGCCCAGAGCACGCCGTAGGAGTGCCAGGCCAGCATGGCCCACCAGTTCCGCACGGCAAAGCTGCGGGCGACGGCGTTGTTGTGCTGGTCGATCTGGGTGTCGCGTCCGGTCTGGCCCCACTCATGCGCGTCTCCCAGCCTCTTGGCCGCTCGTGCGCCGAAGTAGAAGGTCAGGCTCGCCTGCCACATGAAGTGCCGGATCGCGTTGTTCCTCGCGCCGCTCCGGAAGGTCGCGAGCAGCGCTGCCGAAATCGCCGAGGCGAGGGCGCAGCCGCGCCATCCGAGCGACATGCAGGCGTTGGCCTCGATGATCTTCTTGCGCCAGGACTTGGACATCCGGCCGTCCAGGTCCCGCTGGTTGACCGGGTCCGCGTTGGCGTACTCGTACGCGTTCGCGCTGCCGCCGTAGACCGGGTCCGAGGAGAGGAAGCGGCCGGTGGACGGGTTGTAGAGACGGGCGCCCATCAAGGTCAGACCGCTGGGCGTCTCGCCGGAGCGCTGGTGACCGCCGAGCCAGCCGTAGCGGGCCGCGGCCTGCCCCGTGCGGGGCTTGCCGTACTCGTCGGTGTCCAGCACCACGGGAGGCTGGCCGGCGGTCAGCGGGAGCTGGACGGCGACGGAGCCCTGGATCGTCGTCAGGTGCAGGACGACGTCTCCCGTCTTGCTGGTCGTGGTCAGGCCGCCGGCGGAGACGACGTTGCGGGTCACCGCACCGGTCGCGGTGTCCTCGACGATCCAGCGCGGGTTGTCCGCGTCGTCGCCGTAGTGGTTGACGCGGGACGCGGTCTGGGTCCAGGCCGAGCCGTCGTACGACTCCTTCGTCCACCCGCGGTAGCGCTGGGCCGCGTCGAGGCTCCAGGTCTGCCGCTGGTTGGACAGGGTCTGCTGGCGGGTGCGGTCGCTGTTGTAGTAGGCGACGCTCCCGTGGCCGGGGACGGTGGTGGTCCGCCCGAACTCGTCGTAGGCGTAGCCGCTGTCGACGATCCGGTCGGCGCTGTCGTAGGTGTGGGTGGTGGTGGTTCCGCCGGTGGCCGGGCAGTCGGCGCCAGGGGCGCCGGCGGCCGTGGTCAGGCCCGTGCGGTTCGAACGCCCGTCGAAGGTGTAGCCGCGACGGGTGCAGACGGTGTCCGCCGTGTCCTCGACGGAGGCCAGGCGGCCCGCGGTGTCGTAGCGGAAGCGCTGGTCGGAGACGCCGGAGTGGGTGGTGATCTGGCCGTGGACGGATTCGTTCACGGTGTCGCTGTAGACCACGGCCGAGTCGCTGTCGCGCACGTAGCTGCGCTTCGTGGCGTCACCGCCCGGGTCCGTGCTGATGTGGAGCGTGTACCCGCCGGGCAGCTTCTCGCTGCGGACGGCGCCCGACGCGTCGAACGTCGGCCGGAACTCGCCGGCGACCGAGTCGGTGGTCTTCGTGGGAAGGCCCCGGGGTTCGGCGGCGTGGTCGTAGGTGAAGGTGACGGTCGACGGCACGTTGTCCGTGACCTTGGTCGGACGGTCGAGCAGGTCGTACTCGGTGGTGGTGACACCGCCGTCGGCATCGGTGTAGGAGATCGTCCGGCCGAGCTTGTCGAACTGCTTGACGATGGTCCCGCCGGTGGGCGAGGTGTTCTTGACGGCCCGGCCGGTCACCGCGTCGTACTCGGTGGTGGACTCCGGAGCCGCCGTCCCGGTACCGCCGGTGGTGGTGACCTTGGTCGTCCGGCCGGCCGCGTCGAACTCGGTGGTGGTGGTCCGCGTGGACCCGTTCGCCGTCTCGATCTGCTTGGCCGGGTTGCCCCACCAGTTGTACTCGGTGGTGGTCGTCGGCACCTGCGACGGGTTTCCGCCGCCGCCGGTGACCGCACCCGCCGGACCGGTCGTGCAGACCAGGTCGGCCCACTCGGGGCGGCCCTGGCAGGTGCCGGTGCCGGTCGCCGACCAGTACGTGGTGACGCGGGTGGCGGCGTCGCTGCCGTTCGCGCCGGGAAGGAGCTGCTTGGAGACCCGGTCCTTGGCGTCGTACTCGGTGGTCTCCGTGATAGCCAGACCACCGGGGTCCCGGACGGTCTTGACCGGCAGGCCCCTGCCCCAGTCGATCACGGTCTCGGTGGCGCGGGGCTCGCCGAGTACCGTCGGGTGCTCACGGACCTGGGCTCCGACGGTGGCCTTGGTGACCTGGTCCTTGACCCTGGCGGTGCCGTCGGTGGGCCGACCGGCGTCGTATTCGAGGACCGACCGGTCGCGGGCGGTCACCGAGGTGCCGGCCGGAACCAGCAGGGTCGCGCCGTTCTTCAGGTCGGCGGTCAGGTCGACCCGCCTCAGCGGGCCGAGCTTGCCGAGCTGCCGCACTCCGGCCGCGTCGAACGTGGTCGTGGTGCTCAGCTGGAGGGCGCGCTCCGCGCTGGTGAGCTGGCCGATGCCCAGGTCGGCCTGTGCGGCCTGGTCCGCGGGGCTGGCGCCCAGGGCCAGGGCGCGGTTGGCGGCAGAGAGCTCGCGGACGGTGTTCCCGTACCGGTCGTACTCGGTGGCGGTGATGTGTCCGCCGGGCGCCGCGCTGTTGACGGGCCGTCCGGAGGCGCCCAGGTAGGTGACCGACGCCCGGGCGTAGGCCGAGGCGGCGAGTGCCGGACCGGAGTGCGACGAGGGGACCGCGTCGGCGGGGAACAGGGCGGTCGCGTCGGTGGGTGCGCCGGTCTGCCCCCACGTCTTCACATCGGCCGTGCCCATCGGGTACGGGGCCGCGGCGCCGGTCAGCGGGACGCCGTAGACCACGCTGGTGGCCGCGGTGCCCTGCTCCTCGCCCGCCGTGCCCGGCTTCAGGCCGGACCGGGAGGACTTGAGGAGCATGCCGTCACCGGCGGTGGGAGAGGATCCTGCCTGGCCGTACGTGAACGACCAGGGCAGTTCGGACTTGGCCTGGAGCCACTTGACGCGGTCCGCGGTGTCGTACGCGTACTGCGTCTGGGTGCTCTGCGCCAGGTTGGGGTCCCTCTGCTGGCGGAGGTTGCCGCCGGCGTCGTAGCGGTAGGCGGAGACCGCCTTCGAGGTGGCGTTCGCGGCGCCGGGCTCGGTGGCCCACAGCCGGATCTCCTTCACCTGGCCGGCGAAGTCGCCGAAGTCGGCGGAGGTGCTGTATCCGGTGGCGGTGGTGGCGGTCGCGTAGACGAACTCCAGCGAGCGGCATCCCTTGGTCTGCGGGGTGGTGGTGCAGGCCGAGGCGGTCGTGGCGGAGGTCGGGGCGATGACCCGCTTGGGGCGGGCCAGCTTCTTGGTGTCGACGGTGACCGCCTCCGACACCACGGTGGTGGTCGAGTTGTCGACTCCGCCGACCTGGGTGGTGGAGACCTGCCAGGTGGTCATCGCCGGGTCGCCACGGGTGAACTCGGTGACCGTGCCGCCGTCGTCGGTCAGCGTGAACGAGCCGCTGACACTGCCGGTCAGGGTCATGCCGGCGCCGGGCTCGGAGACCCAGCCGTTGCGTGCCGCGTTGGCGGTGAAGTGCAGCGCGTCACCCGAGGTGGTCACGACGTCCACGGCCGTGTCCGAGACCCGCGCGACGTGCGAGTAGTCGGACTGGACGATCTCGGCCGCCGTGCCGGAGGACCACTCCCGGCCGAAAATCGCGGCCTGGCCCTCCTGTTTGGCGCCCTTGTGCGGGTCGCGCGAGGAGGTGGTGCGGGAGACGGACATGCCGAAGGCGGAGACGTCGGTGGCCGACACCTCGAAGTCACCGGTCAGCAGGTTCAGCGTGCCCGGGCCGACCGGGCTGGTGGCGGCGCCGCTCGCGTTGCGGTCGACGACCACGGCCAGGGGCTGGGTGGCGCCGGTGGCGCTCGCCGGGCCGGTGAAGTCGGCCTTGATCTGGACGCTGCCGTCCGGGTCGACCGTGTCGGTGGTGTTCCAGACCAGTGCGGGCGTGCGCCCCGAGGTCATGGACACGGGCCAGGCCGTGAGCGGCGTGCCGCCGTTGGTGACGTGTCCCGGCGGGATCTGCACCCAGGGGTCGGCCTCGGAGCGGCGCCAGGAGAAGGAGGCAGCGTTGAAGGTGGCGCCGTCCGCTTCGGCGGTCAGCGGGAGCCGTCGCGCCGTGCGCTCGCCGTCCGCGGGCTGGACGAAGCCGCCCGGTCCGGCGTGGAAGTCGTATTCGACGGCCTCCGACTCGTTGTCGGCCTTGTCGACGGCGCGCACGTACAGGGTGTGGCTTCCGTTCGACGGCGGGGTGACGGACAGGGTCCGGCTGCCGGCGGCGCCATCGGTGGGCACGCGCGTCCACTCGACGGCGTCCAGGGACCATTCGAGCCACTGGTGGTCCGTGCCGGCGGGCGGGGATACGGTGAAGTCCCCCGCTTGCCCGGCGCCCTTGACCCAGACGTTGGACGGGTAGTCCGTCGAGGTCAGCCCGGTGGGGGCGGAGGGGGCGGTGGTGTCGACGGTGAACGTCTTCCAGGCCGACCAGCCGGTGTTGTAGTGGGTTCCGTCGTAGGGGTTGGAACGGAACTTGTACGTCTTGCCGTTGGCCAGCACGCCGGCCGGAACGGTCACCGAGGCGGCCTCGCCGGAGGCGACGAACGGCGAAACGATGACGTTGCCGACCTGGGTGTCGGTCGCCGAGTCGAAGATCTGGAACGTTCCGTTGACCTGGTCGCCGTTGGCGTCGACGAAGGTGTCGCGCAGGGTGGGGGTCGGGGTGTTGACGGTGTAGGCGCCGCCGTAGGAGAAGAACGGCGGGCCGGCTTCCTGCTTGGTGCCGGTGCGGGGACGGTAGTTGTAGGTGACCGTCAGCTTGGGGACGTTGGAGGCGGCGTTGGAGGAGTTGACGCGCTTCCACTGCTTGGTGTTGTTCTCGTCGGTGGCCCGCAGGCCCATGCTGGAGAACGTCCACTTGTTGTTGGACCAGTGCTGGACCAGGTTGGTGACGTTGGCGTTGATCCAGCCGTCGGGCTGGGCGGCGCAGCCGGGGTTGCCCTTGGTCTCGGTGGAGGTGGCCATTTTGGTGACCATGGCGGGCTGGCTGGTCCAGCGGGAGGCGGTGGTGGGTCCGTTGGAGGTCCACACCTCCCAGGGCTGGGTGGTGCAGTCGGTGTTGCCGGAGTGGAAGTTCCACAGGGAGAGCTTGGCGTCGGAGATGAGTGCGTCGGCGACGGGTGCGGTGTTCCAGGTGATGAAGGAACGGGCGGTGCGCCAGGTTCCGTCGGCGTTCTTGGTGCCGGGGTTGCCGAGGTCGAGTTCGGTGTCGTTGGACCAGTCGACGGTTTCGCCCTGCTGGACGTAGGTGTCGAAGAGGTTGCCGAGTGAGGAGGTGGAGGGGTCGACGGTGACGGGGTACTTCGTCGCGGGGTCCGCGAGGAAGGCGGCGTCGGGGGTGATGACGAGGTCGACGCCGTCCTTGGTCTTGACGGCCTTGAGGCCGACCTTGGCGCGTCGGGTGTGTTCGCCGGAGGCGGGGTCGACGGTGGCGTCCCACATGACCGGGGCGGGCATGGTGGCGGTCTTCTTCGACTTCTTGTCGGTGAACAGCACGCTGCCGTCGGGTTGCTGTTCGACCTTCAGGCCCTTGGTCTTCAGGGGCAGGGTGTAGCCGAAGCCGGCCTCGGGCTTCGCCTTGAGGTCGACGAACTGCTCGAAGCCGGTCCGGGTCGCCTCGACGATCAGGTCCGCGCCGGGTATCGCGCCTTCGTAGGTGGCGCGGGTGCCGTCCAGCTTCGGGGCGGGCAGGCCGCCGCGCCACTGGAGCGTGATCGCCTCGTCGCCGGAACCCAGCGTCACCAGGTCCGCGGCCGCGTTCGCGGGCTCGGCCGGCGGGGCCGACTTCAGGAAGGACACCTTCGAGGCGGTCTTCCCGGACAGGCGCAGGCCCTGCGGGTGGGCCTTGGAGGCGACCGAACCGTCGGGCGCGGCCGTGAGGTTCACGTCGACGTCGCGCCACTGGCCGGTGGCGGCGTCCTTGAAGCGGATCGGGCCGGCCGCGACCTCGGTGGTCAGCGATCCGTCCTGGTTCACCCACGTGGTGGACGTCTCGGAACGCTCCGAGAGCGCCTCCACGCGGTGCTTGTACAGACGAGCGGCCACCCGGGCGGACGGTATGTCCGCCGCGGACTGCGCGGTCTCCTTGGCCTGCTTCGCCTTGCCGGCCGCGGCAGCCGGGGCGGCGATGGCGGCCTCGGCTCCGTAGATCGTCGACACGGTCATCACGACGGCCAGCGCGGCGGCCGTGGCACCCAGCCCGGCCGGCGCCCTGAACGGCGAACGGACGCGCCCCGCGGGCCCGTCCGGTCTTCTTCGGTAACGCAAGATCCCCCCAGGGGATGACGATTCGGTCACCTGCACATCGCAAGTGATCACTGGCTTGAAAGTAGCCGTCCCTACAAGATCAAAAATCATCAGCAAGCGCGCGAAATGATCCATTCCGGGAAGCGGAATGACATCTCATTTCGGTCACGGCGGCACCTGTTGGGCGGAGCTGAGCGCAAGTGGCGCAAAGCTACTGGTTGGTAGTCGCGGCCCTCCGGCGGAGGCCGCACCGCAACGGGCCCTACTTCAGAGGTAATCGACCCCGCCGGGGGTCGGGCGGCACGCTGGGGGCATCGGGTTCCGGTTCCGCGCACTCGGATCCGGAACCCGATGCCCCCTCCCGTATCCGACCTCGACGGAGGCTGATTCCCCATGTCCGCAACCCTGATCGGCAGCATCGCCCGCACCGCCGAACCGCAGGCGGTGCTGCGCCGCTTCCTCGCCCTCGACTCCGTGGTCACCACCGGCAACGGGCTGGCGTACGCCGCCTTCTCGGCCCCGCTGGGCCGGCTGCTCGGGGTCGGGCAGCAGGTGCTGCTGGGGCTCGGGATCCTGCTCGTCGCCTACGGCGCGGCCGTGGGCCTGCTGGCCTCGCGCAGGCGTCCGCCGGCCTTGCCGGTGAAGCTCGTGATCGAGACCAACTGCGCCTGGGCGGCGCTGAGCCTGCTCTCCCTCGCCGTCTGGTTCTCGCCGACGGCCGCCGGGGCCGTGTGGATCCCGGCGCAGGCGCTCGTCGTCGCCGGATTCGCCCTGCTCCAGCAGCTCGCGCTGCGCTCAGCCGTCAAGTGAGCGAAGGTACTTCGCCGTTGCCGGGTCGGCCGGGAGCATCGTCTCGATGGCCAGCTCGGCGACGGTCACGTCCATCGGCGTGTTGAAGGTGGCGATCGAGGACACGAAGGACAGCACGTGGCCGTCGTGCTCGATGACGAGCGGGAGCGCGATGTACGGGACGGGTTCGTCCGCCTCCGGTTCGCCGCCGGCCCGCTCGGCGACCGGATAGGCCGCGACCTCCTCGTACAGGGCGCGCAGCGGCTCGGACCGGGCCAGCGCGATCTGCCGCCCCATCTGCTCCAGCAGGTGCCCGCGCCACGCCCTGAGGTTGCGGATCCGCGGGGCCAGGCCCTCGGGGTGCAGGGTGATCCGCATGGCGTTCAGCGGCGGGGCCAGCAGGTGCTCCGGCAGCCCGTCCATCAGCATCAGGATGCCCCGGTTGGCGGCGACGACGTGATAGGTGGCGTCGACGACCAGCGCCGGGTAGGGCTCATAGCCGGTCAGCAGCCGTTCGATGCCCTCGCGCAGCGCCGCCATGGACGGGTCGTCCAGGGCGGTCTGCGCGTAGTGCGGGGCGTAACCCGCTGCCAGGAGCAGGGCGTTGCGCTCCCGCACCGGCACGTCCAGGCGGTCCGCGAGCCTCAGCACCATCTCCTGGCTCGGCCGGGACCGCCCGGTCTCGATGAAGCTGATGTGCCGGGACGAGGAGTCGGCGCGGCCCGCCAGCTCCAGCTGGCTGATGCCGCGCCGCTCCCGCCACGTACGGAGCAGGGTGCCGACCGTGGGCATCGTGGTGGTCATGCCCTCGACGGTAGCCGAGCGTGCCGCGCGCCGCCCCGGTCAGCCCAGGTCGAAGACGTTCCGCAGGCCCATCCGGTAGCGCCACAGGTCGTGCCGCTTGGCGGGCTCGACCTCAGGGGCCCGGTACAGCGGCCTGACCGTGCACCGGTCGGCCCTCGAACCGTCCCGGTCCAGCAGGGAGTTGACGGCGGCCCGGGCGGATGCGTTCGCGCCCTCCATCGTCGCCAGGTCGATGTCGACCGCCACGTAGTCCCCGCTGAGGAAGAAGTTCGGGATGCGGGTGCCCGCGCTCGGCCGGTTGTGGAAGGTGCCGGTCGGGTGGATCAGCAGCTCGTCCTCGTTGGTCGGATGGGGGGTGCCCAGCCCGTCCACGCCCGGATCCAGGAACCACGAGTGCAGTGCGGAGTCGCTCAGCAGCGTCTTCCCGGTGTCGTTGAGGGAGGCCTTCAGCTGGGCCCACACCTCGCGCGCCACCTCCTCGCGGGTGCACTGCTTGGCCGTCTTCCCGTACAGGATCCCGGGCTTGTCCCATTCCGAGACGTCCACCGACAGGCAGTCGACCGCCGCGCCGTCGCCGTAGTCGGCGGGGAAGTCGCGGGAGGGCCAGTGCTCGGCCTGCTGGATCGCCGTCAACGACCAAGGGGAGTCGATGCAGTTGAGGTGGCCGTGCACCAGCGGGGCCCGTTCGGTGAGATAGAACTGGATCCCCGTCATCCAGTCCGTCTCCAGCCTGTCGCAGCGCCCCAGCATCGGATCGGCGGCCCGCAGCCCGGCGCTCCACGTGCGCCGGGCGTGCTCGACGGGCAGCGCCGAGAGGTAGTGGTCGGCGGTGACGGTCTGCCGCGCACCGGACGGGTCCAGGACGGCGACCCCGCTCACCCGGCCGCTGCCGTACTGCACCTCCCGCACGGTCCAGCCGATCCTGAACTCCACCCCGAGCGAGCGCAGATGGGCCTCCCACGGGTCGATCCACGCCTCGTTGGTGGGCAGGTTGAGGATCCGGTCCGGCGGACCGTCCGCGCCGCGGCCCAGCAGGTTGAAGACGAAGGCCTCGCCGAGGGTGCCCACGGTCCGGGTGGAGGCCTCCTCCGCCTTGGTCGCGACGATGTTGCGGGTGATGCCGACGGCGAGGATCCGCTGGTACTCGTTCGACATCCGCGCCGCGCGCACGAAGTCCCACCAAGGGGTGTGCTCCCAGACCTCGTTGCGCCGCTCGTCGCAGCTGGTGAGGAAGACCAGCACGCGGTTGACGAAGTACGCCGTCTCGTGCAGCGGCAGCCTGACCAGCGACTGCAGGATGCCGGTGAGCGCGCGCCGGATCTCCTCGGGCGTCAGCTCGGCGGGGGAGTGCTCCGGCCAGGGGATGGGCCCGCGCAGGTCCTCGCGGCCGCCCGCCCGGGCGAACATCATCTCGCGCGGGGCGACGAGGTTGTCCCACACCCCGTTCGCGTTCCCGGGGAAGGGGATGCGCCGCATGGTGTCGGGCAGGTTGTGGTAGATGCCGGGGATGAAGCGGAATCCGTGCTCGGCGGGCAGCGGGCGGCGTCCGCCCCGGGCGCTGCCGGGCACGTCCATGCTGCGCGCCTTGCCGCCGAGCGCGCGGCGTTCGTACACGGTGACGGCGTAGCCGCGCTCGGCGAGTTCGTGCGCCGCGGTCAGCCCGGCCACCCCGCCGCCGAGGACGGCGACGCGCCGGCCGTTCGGCGCGGCCCCGGGACCCGTCCCGGCGCCCGCCTCCGCCGCGGCCGCCGGCGCCGCGGCCAGGGCCGCGGGCAGGGCTCCGCCGGCCGTGGCGGCCGCGGTGCCCGCGATGAACGTACGTCTGGAACTTCCCGTGCTCGCCATCGAGGTGCCGCCCCTTCGTCCCCTTGTTACCGTTGGTAACAGTCGCGTCCGGCGCAGGAGCCTAAGGGGACCGGGTGGGGCGCGGAAGGCCCGGAAAGCACCCGAGCGCACTATGGCGCGAAAGGGTCGCTCCGGCGCGCACTGTGGGAACCTTGACTCCACGTCACGGGGAAAAGGAGCCGGTGGATGCCGAGTGAACCGCTGTCACAGAAGGAGATCGAGGACCGGTTGCGGGACCTCCCCGGCTGGGCCTTCGAAGACGACCGGATCTTCCGCACCTACCGGCTGGGCACGCACTTCGCGGCGAGCGCCCTCGTCACCCACATCGCCTCCGTCCAGGAGGAGTTGAACCACCACTCCGACCTGACCCTCGGCTACAACACGGTCCGGCTGTCGGTGAACAGCCACGACGCGGGAGGTGTGGTGACGGCGAACGACTTCGCCCTCGCCGAGCGCGTCGAATCCCTCGCCCCGGCCCACGGCGCGAGCTGACGGCACACCGCCTGCCGGACCCCGGCGCCGAGGCCGGGGTCCGGCACGGCGAACTCGCCCGAGCCGGTGCGGTCAGGCCGGTTCCAGGCGCCACCACTGGGCCGGGGAGTCGGTGTCCTCGCCCTGGCGGACGCGGCCTTGGCCGTCCGCCTCCAGGACGAGGTCGCTGATGCACGCGATGAGGGAGACCACGCCCGGATCGTCGAGGTGTTCCTCGACGATCCACTCCTGCGCGCCGAAGGCGTTGGCCCGCCACACCTGCACCCGGGCGCCGCTGTCCGTGGAGGCGTTCGCGACGTCGAGGCGGCGCTCGTTGTCCTCGCTCACGACGTGGAAGATCCCGCCGCCGCTGTGCACCGGCGAGATCCGCCACCGGCGGGCCGCCTCCGGCGCGGGCGGCCCGTCGGGGCCCACCCGCACCCGGGAGGCCCCCTCCAGCTGGAGCACCAGGCCGCTGTCCACGTTGCGGATCCGGTAGAGCCCCTCGGCAAGGTTCACGCGGGGCCCGCTCACACGTCGAAGACGGCCGGGTCCGGACCGATCCGCCGGGCGGCGGAGCCCGCGCCCAGGGCGTCCAGCGCGGCGGCGTCCTCGGCGTCCAGCTCGAAGCCGAAGACGTCCAGGTTCTCCCGGATCCGGGACGGGGTCACGGACTTGGGGATCGCGACGTTGCCGTTCCGCAGGTGCCAGCGCAGCACGACCTGCGCGGCGCTGCGCCCGTGCTTGGCGGCGATCGCGGTCACCGCCGGGAGCGTCAGCAGCTCCTTGCCCTGGCCCAGCGGGGACCAGGCCTCGGTGGTGATCCCGCGCTCCGCGTGCAGCGCGCGCAGCTCGTCCTGCGGGAACAGCGGGTGCAGCTCGATCTGGTTCACCGCCGGCACCAGCGCACTCGCCCCGGCCAGCCGGTCCAGGTCCGCCGGGCGGAAGTTCGACACGCCGACGGCCCTGGCCCGGCCGCCCGCCGCGATCTCCTCGAAGGTCTGCCAGATGGAGACGAAGTCGTCGCGCATCGGGCGCGGCCAGTGGATCAGGTACAGGTCGACGTGGTCGAGGCCCAGCTTGGCGAGCGAATCGTCGAAGGCGCGCAGCACCGCGTCCCGGTTCCAGGACCGCTTCGGGCCGTTCCACAGCTTCGTGGTGACGAACAGCTCCTCGCGTGCGAGCCCGGAGGCGGCCAGCCCGCGGCCGGTGCCGGCCTCGTTGCCGTAGACGGCCGCCGTGTCGATGCTGCGGTAGCCCGCCTCCAGCGCGGTCGCGACGGCCCGCTCCGCCTCCGCGTCCGGCACCTGCCAGACGCCGAAGCCGAGCTGGGGCATCAGCGTTCCGTTGTTGAGCTTGACGGTGGGGACCTGGTTCACGTCTGGTCGTTCCCTCGGGTCGATGGGCGTCGTCGTACGAGGGGCGACAACCGGCCTCTCGTGCGACGTATTCCCGCCACCCCGGATGGCTCACGCCGTCCCGAGGTACGCCTCCCGCACCAGCGGGTCCGCCCGTACCGCGGCCGGCGGCCCCTCGGCGAGCACCGACCCGAGGTCCAGTACGACCACCCGTGCGCACAGGTCCATCACGAACGCCACGTTGTGCTCGACCAGCAGCACCGCGCAGCCCTCCTCCCGCGCGAGGCGCCGGACCACCGAGGCCAGCCGCTCGCGCTCGGGCGCCGACATCCCGGACGCGGGCTCGTCCAGCAGCAGCACCCTCGGCGGATCGGCCACCGCCCGCGCCAGCTCCACCATCCGGGCCTGCCCGACGGGCAGCCCGCCCGCGTACGAGGACCCCAGCGCGCCGATCCCGCAGCCGGCCAGCACCCGCTCGCCGTGCTCCCGGCGCGCCCGCTCCCGGGACCGCCGGGCCGGAAAGGCGACCAGGTCCGCGGCCGGCCCGCCCCCGCCGCCCCGCCCCCGCCGCCCCGCCACTCCTGCGCCACCAGCAGGTTGTCCGCCACGCTCAGCTGGCCGAACAGCTGCTGGCGCTGGAAGGTCCGGCGCATCCCGTGCCGGGCCCGCCAGACGGGGGAACGGCGGGTGATGTCCACCCCGTCGAGCAGCAGCCGCCCCCGGTCGGGTCGGCGGATCCCCGACAGGACGTCGAACAGCGTGGTCTTCCCGGCCCCGTTCGGCCCGATCAGCCCGCACACCTCGCCCGCCCGGACGCCGAGGTCCACCCCGGTCAGGGCCCGGACCCCGCCGAAGCGCACGCCGACGCCCCGGGCCTCCAGCACGTATCCGCTCATGTCGCCATCCCCAGGTAGGCCTCGGTGAGCCGGTCCGCCTCCACCTCGGCACGCGGGCCGCACCACGAGACGCGGCCCTGGGAGAGGTAGGCCACGGTGTCGGCGATCCCGAAGATCTCCGCCGCCTTCTCCTCCACCAGGAGCAGCGCGGTCCCGGCGTCGCGGAGTTCGGTGAGCAGCGCGTACACCTCCTCGACCACGCGCGGGGCGAGCCCGAGCGAGGGCTCGTCGGCGATCAGCACCTCGGGCGGCCGCTGCAGCAGCGGGGCCAGCGCCAGCATCTGCTGCTCCCCGCCGGACAGGGCCCCGGCGGCCACCGAGCGGCGTTCCGCGAGGCGCGGGAAGCGGTCGTAGACGGCGGCGCGGGCGGCGGGGTCCCGCAGGTACAGGGCCAGGTTCTCCTCGATGGTGAGCCCGGGGAAGATGCCCCGGCCTTCGGGGGCGAGCAGCACTCCGGACCGGGCCCGCCGCACGGGCCCGTCGCGGGTCGTGTCCCGCCCGCCGACGAGGACCGCCCCCGCGGTGGGGGCCAGCGCCCCGGCGGCCACCCGGCACGCGGTGCTCTTGCCGGCGCCGTTGGGGCCGAGCACGGCGAGGATCTCCCCCCGGCGGACGGCGAGCCCGACACCGTGCAGCACGAGCCCGCCGTCGTACCCGGCCGTGACGCCGCGCAGCTCCAGCGCGGGCCCCGCGGCCGCGCGGGGGGTCCCCCCGGCGGCAGCCGGGGCCGGAGCCCCCGAAGGCTCCGGGGCGGGGCCGCGGGGCGGGGGGACGGGGGCGGAGCCCGCGGTTTCGGGGCGGGGCGGGGCGGGGGAGAGCCCCGCGGGACCGCGCCCCCCGGCCCTCCGCTTCGCCCGGCGGACCGGGACGGCCGCGCAGTAGCCGTCGGGATCGTTGGCCAAGGCCAGCCCCGCCAAGCCGAACAGGATCACCGGCAGATGGGCCGACGCCGTCACGTAGTCCGCCAGCACCCGCGGAGCAACGGCGAACACCAGCCCCGCCACCACCGCGTACTGCGGCCGCCGCACACCCGCCGCCACCACCACCGCCAGCCACACCAGCCCCGTCATCGCCGTGAAGTCCGTGGCCGTGATGCGGGTGTTGAACGAGGCGTACAGCACGCCGCCGAACCCGGCCAGCCCCGCCGACAGCGTGAACAGCAGCAGCTTCGTCCGCAGGACCGACACCCCCGAGGCCATCGCCGCCGCGGGCGCCGACCGCACGGCCAGCATCGCCCGCCCGGACGGAGACCCCCGCAGCGCGCTCAGCCCGGCCGCCACCACCGCGGCCACGACCACCAGGGCCACCCCCAGGGCCCGGTCGTCGGTCAGGTCCACGGGCCCGAACACCGGCCGCGGGACCGGCCATCCGGAGTCCCCGTTGCGCAGCCACCGCAGCTGGAACAGCACCTGGTCGGCGAGGAACGCCAGGGCCAGCGTGGCCAGCGCCAGCGACCGCCCGCCCAGCCGCAGCGCCGGCAGCGCGACCAGCGCCCCCAGCACGGCGGCCACGCACGTCCCGGCCGCCAGCGCCGCCACGAACGGCCAGCCCCGGCTCATCAGCAGCCCGGCCACCAGTGCGGCCCCGGTCACGAAGGTGCCCTGGGCCAGCGAGACCATCGCCCCGAGCCCGGTCACCACGGTGAAGGACATGAACACCAGCCCGATGGCCAGCCCCTGTGCCAGCAGCCCGCTCCAGAACGGGGTGGTCACGGTGTAGAAGGCGACGCACAGTGCTGCCGCGCCCGCCGCCCACACCCCCCACCGCCGCCCCCACGCCGCCCCGGCCAGATGGTCGACCGGCGGCGTGTCCACGGCCGCCACCCCCGCCGTCCGCGCCCTGCGCGTCATCACCAGCAGGCCCGCGAACAGGATCAGGAACGGCACCGCCGTACGGAAGCCGGTGATCCCCTCGGCGAAGGAGGCGTATCCGGCCACCAGGTTCTGCAGCACCCCGAGTCCCAGCCCGCCCGCGAAGGCGAGCGGCACGGACGCGAACCGTCCGATGACCGCCGCCGTGGCCGAGACGAACAGGAACAGGGTGAAGTCGTGCGCGGACAGCCCCAGCAGCGGCGTCGCGAGCACGCCCGCCAGCCCGGCCAGCGCCGAGGCGATCATCCAGGCCACCGAGGAGAGCCGGTCGGCGCTGATCCCGCGCAGCTCGGTCAGCGCGCGGTTGTCCACCGCGGCCCGCAGCAGCAGCCCGAGCCGGGTGTGCCGCATCAGCACCCACAGGGCCACCGCCACGACCGCCGTCACCACCCAGGTGATCAGCTGGTCGGAGTCGATGCCGACGCCCTCCGCGAGCTGCCAGGACTTCGCGGGGCTCGGTCCGACCCCGGGCAGCCCGAACTGGTTCTCGGCGGGCTTCACGGGCGCGCCCGCGTCCGCCAGCAGCTCCACCACCCACAGCCCGGCCGCCGGCAGGGCCACCAGCAGTCCGATGGTCGCCACGATCTGCGCCGTCTCGCCGACCCGCGCGAGCCACCGGAACATCAGCCGGTCCAGCCCCCAGCCGAGTCCGGGGGCCAGCACGCACACCACGAGCAGCGCCGTGGGGACCGCCGGCCAGCCCAGGCCCGAGTGCAGCTCGTAGAAGGTGAGCGCGCACAGGTAGGCGGTGGCCCCGTGCGCGAAGTTGAACAGCCCGGACGCCGAGTACGACAGCACAAGCCCGGTGGCGAGCAGTGCGTACAGGGCGCCGGAGACCAGGCCGCTCAGGACGAAGACGAGCAGATCTCCCATGGTGCGGACCTACTTGAAGGGGATGGGCTCGTGGCACTTGAACGGGACGGAGACCTCGTACGCGCCGTTCTTCAGCTGTACGAGCGCCCCGCAGCCGAAGCTGTCCTTCTGCCCCTTGGGCTCCGCCCGGTCGCCGACGAGCGTGCCGGTGTCGGAGAAGTTCTGTGCGGCGGCCTGGAAGGACTCGACGGTCAGGTCCGTGCCGGCCTTCTGCGCGATGGCGACGAAGAGGTCGGCCGACATGTAGCCGGTGAGCATGTGCATGTTGAGCGGCACGTCCTGCCCGCCCGCCGCGGCCTTGATGTCGGCCTTGAACCGGGCCATCTTCGGGCTGTCCGACTCGAAGGGCTCGAACTGGAGCAGCACGTGCACCCCGTCGAGGGCCTGCTTGGTGGCGTCCTTGGCGAGCAGGCCCGGGTCGTAGTCGGTGGGGTCGGAGAGCAGGCCCTGGTAGCCGCCGCGCTTGAGGGCGGTGAACAGCCCGATGTTGTTGGGGGTCTGCATGACGGAGATCACGGCGTCGGGCGCCTTGCCGCCGTTGCTCCCGAGGATCTCCTTCACGTACGCCGACCAGTCGCTGGGCACGGCGGTGCCGGGCACGGAGGCCTTGGCGTAGGAGACGGTGAACCCGGCGCTGGCGAAGCCCTGCTGGAAGGTGCGGATGCCGAACTTCCCGGCGTCGCTGTCGTTGGCGATGATCGCCACGGACTTGCCCTGGGCCCCGCCGAGCAGCTGTCCGATGCCCTCGGGCCAGGTCTGGTTGATGGTGCCGCCGGGGGTGGGGACCAGGCAGCCGTTGAAGCCGTAGATGTACTTGGGCCCGCAGAAGGAGGGCAGGGTGCCCCAGCCGAAGGTGGGGACCTTCTCCTGTTCCAGGAAGTCGGCGCCCGAGAAGGTCACCGAGCTCATGGGGGCGACCGCGAAGACCTTGTCCTGCTGGACGAGTTTGCGGGCGGCCGCCATGTTCTTCGAGGGGTCCTGGCCGTCGTCCTCCGCGCCGAGGTAGTCGATCTTCCGGCCGTTGACGCCTCCCTCGGCGTTGGCCCTCATGTAGCGCGCCTTGGCGCCGAGATCGGTGTCCTTCTTGCTGTAGCCGCTCGCGCTGGTCATCGACACGATGCCGCCGACCTTGATCGACTCGGCGGTCACCCCGCGGCGGTCCCCGGGCTTGTCGCCCGGCCTGCCGATGTCGTTGCCGTTGGTGGAGGCGGAGTTGCAGGCGGAGACGAGTGCGAGGACTGCCGCCGCGGCGGCAAGGGTGCGGATCGGTCGCGACATCTGGGGATCCCCTCCGGTCGAATCCCCGCATTCTGTGTGCGACCTGACGCATCGTCAATATCAGCGGCAGCGTCTATGTGACGAACCGTCAGAAATGCTGGGCGGGGCGTCCCGGTCCGGGAACCAGCCTGCTCACGACTGGTACAGGGCCGCGACCTCCATCGCGTACGCCTTCTCGATCGCCCGGCGCTTGAGTTTCAGGGAGGGCGTCAGCAGCCCCCGCTCCTCGCTGAACTGCTCGGGCAGCACCCGGAAGGTGCGGATCGCCTCCGCCTGCGAGACCAGGGTGTTGGCCGCCACCACCGCCCGTCGGACCTCCGCCGACAGGTCCGTGTCGTGCACCAGCTCCGCCGGCGGCCGCTGCGGCAGGCCGCGCATCGACAGCCAGTGCGCGATCCCCTCCGGGTCCAGCGTGATCAGGGCCGCGATGTACGGCCGGTCGTTGCCCACCAGCACGCACTGGGCCACCAGCGGATGCGAGCGGACCCGCTCCTCCAGCGCGGCCGGCTGCACGCTCTTGCCGTTGGAGGTCACCAGGATCTCCTTCTTGCGGCCCGTGATGGTCAGGTAGCCGTCCTCGTCCAGCCGCCCCAGGTCCCCCGTCGCCAGCCAGCCGCCGCGCAGCACCTCCTCCGTACCGCGCGGGTCGTTGAGGTAGCCGGAGAAGACGTGGGCGCCGTGCAGCCAGACCTCCCCGTCGTCCGCGATGTGCACCGTGCCGCCCGGGATCGGCGGGCCCACCGTGCCGTACTTGGTCGCCCCCGGCGGGTTCGCCGTGGCCGCCGCGCTGGACTCGGTCAGCCCGTACCCCTCGAACACCGTGATCCCGGCCCCGTCGAAGAACAGTCCGAGGCGGCGCGACATCGCCGACCCGCCCGACATGGCGTGCCGCACCCGGCCGCCCATCGCCGAGCGGACCTTCCCGTACACCAGCTTCTCGAAGACCTGGTGCTCCACCCGCAGCCCCGCGGAGGGCCCCGGCCCGCTGCCGAAGGCCTTCTGCTCGCGCGCCTGCGCATACCGCACGGCCGTCTCCACCGCCCGGTCGAAGGGTCCCGTACGCCCCTCCGCCTCCGCCTTGCGCCGGGCGGCCGCGAAGACCTTCTCGAAGACGTACGGGACCCCGAGCACGAAGGTCGGCCGGAACGCCGCCAGCTCCGGCAGCAGCTCGGCCGCCGTCAGCTGCGGCTGGTGCCCGAGCTTGACCCGCGACCGGATGGCGGCCACCTCCACCATCCGCCCGAAGACGTGGGCCAGCGGCAGGAAGAGCAAGGTCGACGGCTGCTCGCCCGGACCCGCCTGGAAGACGGACTCCCAGCGGCTGACCATCGTGTCGGCCTCGAACATGAAGTTGGCGTGCGTGAGCACGCACCCCTTGGGCCGCCCGGTGGTCCCCGAGGTGTAGATGACGGTCGCGACCGCGTCCGGGGTCACCGCGCCGCGATGGCGGTGCACGACGTCCTCCGCGACCCCGTGCCCGTCGGCGACCAGCGCGTCCACGGCCCCCGCGTCGAGCTGCCACAGCAGCCGCAGCCGGGGCAGCCGGTCGACCACCGAGCCCACCGTCATGGCCTGGTCCTCGTTCTCGACGACGCAGGCCGTGCACTGCGAGTCGTGCAGGATCCACTGCACCTGCTCGGCAGACGAGGTCGGATAGACCGGCACGGGCTGGGCGCCGACCGCCCACAGGGCGAAGTCGAAGAGGGTCCACTCGTAGCGGGTACGGGACATGACGGCGACCCGGTCCCCGAACCGCACGCCCTGCGCCAGCAGCCCCTTGGCGAGCGCGAGCACCTCGGCGGCCAGTTCCCCGGAGGTCACGTCCCGCCAGACGCCGCCGGTCTTGCGGCCCAGGACCACCCGGTCCGGGTCCTCGTGCGCATGGCGGAAGACGGAGTCGGCCAGACCGCCGACGGGCGCGCCCGTGACGACAGGTGGGACGGTGATCTCGCGCAAGGCCCCGCTCCTCTCCGTACGGCGCGGCGACGCTACCCCACGCCGAACGGCAGTTGATCAGCCTGCGCATACCTCCACAAGACCTCCTCAGCGGGGTTCGGTACGCGGGTCACGCCGTGCGGCTGAGGCGGTCCGCCCCCGAGAGGATCGCCGAGGCCAGGGCCTCGGCGGCGGCCGGTACGCGGGCGCCGCGCAGCAGCGCGAACTCCACCGAGCCCAGCTCCGGCAGCCCGCCGACGCGGACCAGCCCCGGCGGGATCAGCCCCCGGGTGTGCGCCATCACGCCCAGCCCCGCCCGGGCCGCCGCGATCAGCCCGCTCAGGCTGCCGCTCGTACAGGCGATCCGCCACCGCCGCCCGTCCCGCTCCAGCACCTCCAGTGCCCGCGCCCGGGTGATCCCCGGCGGCGGGAAGACGATCAGCGGCACCGGCCGCTCCGGATCCACTCGCAGCCCCTCCGCCCCGATCCACACCATCCGGTCCCGTCACACCAGCCGGCCCCGCTCGTCGCCCGGCCCCCGCCGCTTCGCCAGCACCAGGTCGAGCCGCCCCGCGTCCAGCCGCTCGTGCAGCGTGCCCGACAGCTCCACCGACAGCTCCAGGTCCACTTCGGGATGCTGGTGCCGGAACCCCTCCAGGATCTCCGGCAGCCGGGTCAGCACGAAGTCCTCCGAGGCCCCGAACCGCAGCCGCCCCCGCAGCCGGGTCCCCGTGAAGAAGGCCGCCGCCCGCTCGTGCGCCTCGAGGATCGTGCGCGCGAAGCCCAGCAGCGCCTCGCCGTCCTCCGTCAGTTCCACGCTGTGCGTGTCGCGCAGGAACAGCGGCCGCCCCGTCGCCTCCTCCAGCCGCCGCACGTGCTGGCTGACCGTGGACTGCCGTACGCCGAGCCGCCCGGCGGCCTGCGTGAAGCTGAGCGTCTGCGCCACCGTGAGGAACGTGCGCAGCTGGACGGGGTCGTACATGCCGCCCACGCTACCGCGCCCATCGCGAATCACGATGACAGTGAGTGTGGTGTGCGGGTTTCCCGATCACCATGGCACCCCCGACGATGGGAGGGAGACCGTTCCCCGAGAGCAAGTGAGCACCCCGCAGATGCGCCGCCCGCACCTCCCCGCCTGGCTGCCCCTGGACCCGTACGTCCTGGCGCTCCTCGGCACCGTCGGCCTCGCCGCGCTGTTCCCCGCCCGCGGCGCGGCCGCCACCGTCGCCGACGGCGCCTCCACCGCGGCCGTGGCCCTGCTGTTCTTCCTCTACGGGGCCCGGCTCTCCACCCGTGAGGCCCTCGACGGCCTGCGCCACTGGCGGCTGCACCTCACCGTGCTCGCCTGCACCTTCGTTCTCTTCCCCCTCCTCGGCCTCGCCGCCGGGGGCCTGGTCCCCGGGGTGCTCACCCAGCCCCTCTACAGCGGACTGCTCTTCCTCTGCCTGGTCCCCTCGACCATCCAGTCCTCCATCGCCTTCACCTCGATCGCCCGCGGCAACGTCCCGGCCGCGATCTGCGCCGGCTCCTTCTCCAGCCTCGCCGGCATCCTCCTCACCCCCCTCCTCGCCGCCGGCCTGCTCGGCGGCGACGCGGGCGGCTTCTCCCTGGACTCCGTCCTCAAGATCGTCTTCCAGCTCCTCCTGCCCTTCCTCCTCGGGCAGTTCCTGCGCCGCTGGGTCGGCGGCTTCCTCGTACGCCACCGGCCGGTCCTCGGCTACGTCGACCGCGGCTCGATCCTGCTCGTCGTCTACGCCGCCTTCAGTGCGGGCATGGCCGCCGGGGTCTGGCACCAGGTGAGCCCGGCCAGGCTGGGCGCCCTGATGGCGGTGGAGGCCGTGCTCCTCGCCGTCATGCTGCTCGTCACCTGGTACGGGGCGAAGCGCCTGGGCTTCGGGCGGGCGGACCGCATCGCCATCCAGTTCGCCGGGTCGAAGAAGAGCCTGGCCGCCGGACTCCCCATGGCCAGCGTGCTGTTCGGGGCGCAGGCGAGCCTCGCGGTGCTGCCGCTGATGCTGTTCCACCAGATGCAGCTGATGGTCTGCGCGGTCCTCGCTCGCCGCCGCGCCGCCGATCCGGTGGGCCCCGAAGCCGCCGCCGACCGTGTGGCGGAGGTCTCGCCCGCGTCCCAACAGCCCACGGGTCAGGCCCGATAACGTTCGGTGGTGACCTGGATACGCCCGAACGGCGCCCACGCCGAACGCCCCTGCACCCTCGTGGTCTGCCGCGGCTGCTGCTGCGGCGACCCCCGCAAGAACCCCGGTACCGACCACGCCGGGCAGCTCGCCCGGCTGCGCGAGGCCGCGGCCGCCTCCGGGGGACGGCTGGCCGTCCGTACGAGCGAATGCCTCGGCCCCTGCGCCCAGGCCAACGTGATCGTGGTCCAGCCCACCACCGAGGCCCGCCGCCGCGGAGCCCGCGCGGCCTGGTTCGGCTGGGCGCTGGACGACACGGCCACCGACGAGATCATCGCCTGGGCCGAATCGGGCGGCCCCGGCACCACACCGGTCCCGCCCGCCCTGGACCTGCACCGCATCGCACCGCCGGCCCCCGCCCCGGCCGCCCGCGCCACCCGCCGCACCCGCCGCGGGCGTTGAACCGGCGGCGGCGAGAATGCGACGGCGGCCGGGACAGCGGCGGCGGCCCGGCGCTCACGTCGTGATGCGTTCCTCGCCCGCGTAGATGTTCATGTCCGGGCCCCGCAGGAAGCCGACCAGGGTCAGGCCCGTCTCCAGGGCCAGGTCCACCGCCAGCGAGGACGGGGCCGAGACCGCCGCCAGGACCGGGATGCCCGCCATCACGGCCTTCTGGGCGAGCTCGAAGGAGGCCCGGCCCGACACCAGCAGCACCGAGCCGGTCAGCGGGAGGCCGCCGGACCGGAGCGCCCGCCCGACGATCTTGTCCACGGCGTTGTGCCGGCCCACGTCCTCGCGCAGGTCCAGCAGCTCACCGCCCGCCGAGAACAGGCCGGCCGCGTGCAGCCCGCCCGTGCGGTCGAAGACCTTCTGGGCCGCGCGCAGCCGGTCCGGCAGCGCGGCCAGGAGATCCGCGGAGATCCGTACGGGGTCGGCGCCCGGCGTCGGGAAGCGGGCCGCCGTGCGGACGGCGTCCAGGCTGGCCTTGCCGCACAGGCCGCAGGAGGAGGTGGTGTAGACGTTCCGCTCCAGCGTGATGTCCGGTAGGGGAACCCCGGCCGCCAGCTGCACATTGACCACGTTGTAGGTGTTGGTGCCGTCCTCGGCCGCCCCCTCGCAGTAGGTGACGGCCCGCACGTCCGAGGAGCGGGCGAGCACGCCCTCGCTCACCAGGAAGCCCACCGCGAGCGCGAAATCGTCCCCCGGGGTGCGCATCGTGATCGCCAGCGGCTTGCCGTTCAGCCGTATCTCCAGCGGCTCCTCGGCGACCAGCGTGTCCGGGCGGACCCCCACCACGCCGTTCCGGATCCGGACTACACGACGACGCTCGGTGACCCGTCCCATGGCGATCAGTACACCCTTTCGTTTTTGTTTGCGGTTTCTGTCCGTGTCCGACAACCTCATTGTCGCGGTTCCGCTTCCCCCACCCTCCCCGGCTGCCGGATCCTCGGGAATCTCCAAATTCCGGCACCGGAATCCTGTCGGGTCACGCGCACACGTACCCGCCGGTAGCAGGCAAAGCTGGGTGATCCTGACTTCCGTAACGAGGGGGGACCCCGCCCATGACCGGTTCACGCGTGGTGGCGCTAGGGCACTACCAGCCCGCGAAAGTGCTCACCAACGAGGACCTCGCGGCCATGGTCGACACGACTGACGAATGGATCCGGTCCCGGGTCGGCATCAAGACGCGCCACATCGCGGGTCCGGACGAACCGGTGGACGAGCTGGCCTTCCAGGCGGCGGGCAAGGCCCTGGCCGGCGCCGGCCTGACCCCGGACGACATCGACCTGGTCCTGGTCGCCACCTCCACCGCCATCGACCGCTCGCCCAACATGGCCGCGCGCGTCGCCGCCAAGCTGGGCATGGGCGGCGGCCCCGCCGTGATGGACATCAACGTCGTCTGCTCGGGCTTCACGCACGCCCTGGCCACCGCCGACCACGCCATCCGGGCCGGCTCCGCCTCCCGCGCCCTGGTCATCGGCGCCGACAAGATGACCGAGATCACCGACTGGAGCGACCGCAGCACCTGCGTGCTCACCGGTGACGGCGCCGGCGCCGCCGTGGTCGAGGCCGCCGACGAGCCGGGCATCGGCCCGGTGCTGTGGGGTTCGGTCCCCGAGATGGGCAACGCCGTGCGGATCGAGGGCTCGCCGCCGGTCTTCGCGCAGGAGGGGCAGTCGGTCTACCGCTGGACCACCAGCCAGCTCCCGCCGCTGGCCCGCAAGGTGTGCGAGAAGGCCGGGGTCGTCCCGGAGGAGCTGGCCGCGGTCGTCCTGCACCAGGCGAACCTGCGGATCATCGAGCCGCTCGCCGCCAGGATCGGCGCCGTCAACGCCGTCGTCGCCCGCGACGTGGTCGACTCGGGCAACACCTCGGCCGCCAGCATCCCGATGGCGCTGTCCAAGCTGGTGCAGCGCGGCGAGATCCCCACGGGAGCCCCCGTGCTCCTCTTCGGTTTCGGCGGGAACCTGTCCTACGCGGGCCAGGTCGTCCGCTGCCCCTGACCCGGGCGAGACGCACCGTATCGCCACGCCCGCCGCGGCATGCGTGCAGGTCAGCACGGCGTGGCGGACGGCAGCCGCTCGGATAAGTGGTCGGAACCCAGCCGATCCTTTGCTATTGTTGTCCATGTCGCCGCGGGAAACCGGGGCCGACCACCTGGTCCGGGTGGCGGAATGGCAGACGCGCTAGCTTGAGGTGCTAGTGCCCTTTATCGGGCGTGGGGGTTCAAGTCCCCCCTCGGACACAGAAGAAGGACCCCGCTGCGGCGGGGTCCTTTTCGTTGTCCCGGGGACGGTCCGCGGGACGGTGGTCAGGGGCCCAGGACCACCAGACCCGTCGGGGTGGCCAGGGTGCCCGGGGCGACCTGGGTGAAGGTGTGCGGCAGGGACAGGCACGGCTGGCCGGTGTCCGGGAGTGCGTCGAACAGGTACGCCGCCGCGGAGGTGGTGTCGCTGACCAGGTGGGGGCCGTCGGGCGAGCCGGTCGTGCCGGTCACCGGGGTGCGGAAGAGGCGCCTGAGGTGCCGCAGGGTCTCCGGGGTGAGCGGCGCCCGCCCCCGCTCGGGCCGCGGCGACGGAGCCGGCGAGTCCGCGGCCGAGGAGTCCGGGGCCTCGGCGGTGCCCGGCCGGGCGGGGGCCCGCTCCCCGGGCGGGGCGGCCGGGACGTCCGGCGGGATCGCGCCCGACAGGAGCAGGGCGAGCAGCACCGGAACGGCCTTGCGGCGCAGCGCCTCGGTGGCCGCGGCCAGCCGGTGCGCATGAGCCGCGGGCAGCGAGAGGGCGAGGCTCCCGGCGGCGTCGCCGGCCGCGATCGGGACCGCCGAGCAGACCACGCCGGGGGAGTACTCGAGCAGGTCGAAGACGGGTGCGCCCGGTGCCACCGAGTCCAGAGCGGTGAACAGGGTGCGGCTGTCCGTGATCGTCCGCGGGGTGAGCCGGGCCGGGCGGTGCCGGGCCACGTGGTCGGCGCGGCGGTCGTGGTCGAGCTGGGTGAGCAGGCACTTGCCCACGGCGCTGGCGTGGGCGGCGGCCCGGAAGTCCACCCACTCCCGCACCGGCGGGGTGCCGGGCCCGTCCGCCATCTGCGTGATGCGGACCTCGCCCTCCGCGTACCGGCTCAGGTAGACGGCGGCGCCCGCGCTGTCCCGGGCCAGGGCCAGCGTGCGCTGGAGCTGGCCCGCCAGACCGTGGCCGCCGGGGGCCGCGAGCCGGTCCAGGGCCGGTCCGCGCGCGTACACCCCCGCGGCCGGGCGGTACGCGTACTCCTCCTCGCACAGCATCGACAGCAGCGGGCCGAGCGCTTCCTCGGTCAGGCCCGACGTCCGTGCGAGCCGGCCGGCCCGCACGCCCAGGGGGTACTGCTCCAGGACCCGTACGACGGCCAGCGCGCGCCGCGCCTCCGCCAGTGCCTCGCCGGTCCCGGCCTGGACGACGGTCCCGCGGGCCGCGGCCGTCAGCGCCGGGTGGCGCAGCGGGCCCGCCGAGAGCGGCGGTACGGTCACGGCCGCGTCCGCGGCCGCGGGGGCGCCGGCCGGGGCGGCCGCGCCCAGGGCCGCCGGCGGCCGGAACGCGGCCAGCACCCCCGGCAGTCCGGGCCTGGGCAGCGGCACCGGGCCCAGGTCGGGATCGTCCAGCTGGTCGACGTACCGCAGGACCGCGGCCTGCGCACAGAGCCGCACCTCCCGCAGGTCCCGGCGGCCGCCCGGCCGGAAGCCGCGGCGGACCAGCTCGCGCGCCCACAGCCGGGCGTCGTGGTGCTCACCGCGCCGGGAGTGGTCGAGGAAGAGGCAGTACGCGGCCGGGGCGGTGCGTGCCCGGCCCGAACCGGCGGCGAACTGCCACCAGAACCGCGCCCCTTCGCGCATCCCGGCCAGGTGCAGCAGACAGCCGAAGACGACCGCGCCGGCCAGGTCGGTGTGCCGGCTGGAGACGAAGGAGCCGAGCTGCTCCTCCGCCTTCGGACCGCACACGGCGGCCAGGCAGGCGGCCTTGAGGTCGCGCCGGGCCCGCTCCGATTCGAGCGGGCAGTCCCGCGCCGGGTCGCTCCAGCCGAACACCGACCGGCGGCGGGCGCGGTGGCCGGCGGCGGGCGCGTGCGGGGTGGCCCGCAGCAGCCGGGCCTCGGCCGCGCCCAGGTCGTAGTGCGGATAGCGGTCGCGGACGCCCGCCCGGGCGAGGAACTCGGCCAGGGAGCGGGGGGTCTGTTCGCCGTCCTGCGGTCGGCGGCGTTCGTAGGGCCTCATGATTCGGCCGGGCCGGCGGTGTCCACGGAGGTGTCGAGCAGCCGGGCCAGGCGCCGGTGGGCCTGGCCGAGGTACGAGCGGACCGTGGCCTCGTCGACGCCCATCACGGCGGCGGCCTCGCCGGGGGTGCACTGGAGCCCGTACCGCAGCAGCACCGCGTCGCGCTGCCGCTCGGCCAGCCGGGAGACGGCGGAGTAGAAACGGATGGTGTCGGTCAGCACCTCGTACTGATCGGCGTGGGCCTCTTTCAGGGCGGCCTCGAAGGCGCTGATGTCCACCGGCTCGGGCCGGTACGGCTGCCAGGGGTGGCGCCGGTGCCGGCGTTCGGCCAGGCACTGTTTGAGCACGGTCCACGCGTACGCGTCGAGCCGGTCCATGTGGAGCATGCGGAGCCACTCGCCCATGATCGAGTCGAAGGTGGCGTCCACCGCTTCCTCGGCCGCCTCGTCGGAGCCCAGCTGCAGATACGCGAAGCGCATGTACGCGGGCCGCCGGTTGGCGTGGAAGGCCCAGTACGACAGGCGCGCCGTCGGATCCCACTGGCTCATGGGCGTCGGCCGCCGGCGCCGGCTCGGCAGTCCCACGGCCCCACCGGACTCCTCCGGTCCGCCATCGCTCACCGTTCCACCTCATCCCCTGTGCCGCGCACCAGGAAATCAGCGCGGGCGCACTCGGAGGGCGCAGAGAAGAAACCTGGAAATATTACGTTCGGTGATGATCGAGTCGTGATCGAGGGCGATCACGCAGGCGTTCAGCCAGCGCATATGCATATGCCTCGCGCAGATGGCAGTGCACGGCGGGTGACAGCGGCTGGTCCCGCGCCCGCCGGTGCGACGCGGATGCGCGTCGTACGCCCCCCGGAGGTCCGTCGTACGACCGCCTGTCGGGTGCGCGGCCGACCGGCTGTAGCATGGGCGCCATCGCGAGGGCCGTGACGCAGAGGTCACCACCCTCGCTTTTGTGTTACGTCCACCCAGAACAAATGCGGCGCGGGGCCTTTCGGCGGTTCGATACGATGAACCGCACTCACAATCCGTCACGTCACGTTGTACCGCACATACGAAATGGAGCATCCGAGGATGGCTCGACACCTGATCACCAGCGCGCTTCCCTACATCAACGGGATCAAGCACCTGGGCAACATGGTCGGGTCGATGCTTCCGGCGGATGTGTACTCCCGGTACCTCCGCCAGCGCGGCCACGACGTCCTCTACATCTGCGCCACCGACGAGCACGGCACCCCCGCCGAACTCGCCGCCAAGGCGGCCGGTCTGTCGGTCGCCGAGTTCTGCGCGCAGGCCCACGACGCCCAGAAGGCGGTCTACGACGGCTTCGAGCTGTCCTTCGACTACTTCGGCCGCAGCTCCTCGGAGCAGAACCGCGAGATCACCCAGCACTTCGCCCGCAGGCTCCAGGAGAACGGCTTCATCGAGGAGCGCGCGATCCGGCAGGTGTACTCGCCGGTCGACGGCCGTTTCCTGCCGGACCGCTACGTCGAGGGCACCTGCCCGCACTGCGGCTACGACAAGGCCCGCGGCGACCAGTGCGAGAACTGCACCCGCGTCCTGGACCCCACGGACCTGATCGAGCCCCGCTCGGCGATCTCCGGCTCCACCGAGCTCGAGGTACGCGAGACCAAGCACCTCTTCCTGCTCCAGTCCGCCCTGCAGCACGAGGTCGAGGCCTGGGTCTCCGAGCACGAGGAGGAGTGGCCGCAGCTCGCCTCCTCCATCGCCCGCAAGTGGCTGACCGAGGGCCTGCACGACCGCGCCATCACCCGTGACCTCGACTGGGGCGTCCCGGTCCCGGCCGACACCTGGCCCGAACTGGCCGCCGAGGGCAAGGTCTTCTACGTCTGGTTCGACGCCCCGATCGAGTACATCGGCGCGACGAAGGAGTGGTCGGACCTGGACCCGGCGAACCGCGACTACAAGTCGTGGTGGTACGAGGCCGAGGACGTCCGCTACACGCAGTTCATGGCCAAGGACAACGTCCCGTTCCACACGGTGATGTTCCCCGCCACCGAGCTGGCCACCCGCGAGCCCTGGAAGAAGGTCGACTACGTCAAGGCCTTCAACTGGCTGACGTACTACGGCGGCAAGTTCTCCACCTCGCAGAAGCGCGGCGTCTTCACCGACCAGGCGCTGGAGATCCTCCCGGCCGACTTCTGGCGCTACTTCCTCATCGCCAACGCGCCCGAGTCCGACGACTCGTCCTTCACGTGGGAGCACTTCGCCGCCACGGTCAACAAGGACCTCGGCGGCACCCTCGGCAACTTCGTCAACCGCGTACTGACCTTCTCCCGCAAGAAGTTCGGCGACGAGGTCCCCGCCGGCACCGCCGCCGGCGAGGCCGAGGCCAAGCTGGGCGAGCAGATCGCCGAGCTGCTGGCCGAGTACGAGGGCCACATGGAGTCCCTCCAGTACCGCAAGGCCGCGGCCGCGCTGCGCGCCCTGTGGTCGGCCGGCAACGCCTACCTGGACGAGAAGGCCCCCTGGCTGGAGGTCAAGACCGACCTGGAGGGCGCGGCGCTCACCCTGCGCACCGCGATGAACCTCATCCACCTCTACTCGGTGGTCTCCGAGCCGTTCATCCCGGCCTCGGCGCGCGCCATGCGCTCCGCGTTCGAGCTGGCCGGCGACACGGCCGCCTGGGTCACCCCGGAGCAGGCCAGGTCGCTGGACGCGGTCCCGGCCGGCACCCCGTTCACCGTGCCGCCGGTGCTCTTCGCCCGGGTCACCGAGGAGGACCTGGAGTCCTACCGCGAGCGGTTCGGCGGCACCGACGCCGTCTGACGGACGTCCGACCGGAGGGGCGCGACCAGCCGTGGCCGCGCCCCTCCGGCGTACCCGGGCTCACATCGCCGCGCCCAGCACGAGGAAGCCGCAGATCAGCACGAAGAGGATGGCCAGCAGAGGCCAGACGAAGCGCAGGTACTTGTCGTAGCCGACCTTGGCCAGCGCCACACCGCCGATCGTCACGGCCGTCGTGGGCACCCAGAGGTTCATCCAGCCGCTGGCCGACTGCCAGGCGGTGACCACCACCGCGCGCGAGACGCCCGCGAAGTCCGCGAGCGGGGCCAGGATCGGCATGGCGAGGGTGGCGTGGCCGGAGGTGGAGGGGATCAGGAAGGCCAGCGGGAGGTTGACCACGAAAACGATCACCGCGAAGACGCCGGACGAGGTGCCCTGGACCACCCCCTCGATGGAGTGGAGCACCGTGTCGGTGATCTTCGAGTTGTTCATGATGACGGTGACCCCGCGGGCCAGCATGATGACCAGGGCCGGCGAGATGAAGTCCGCGGCGCCCTGGATGATCGTGGAGCTGAGCTTCGCCTCTCCCATCCGTGCCACCAGACCCACCAGCACCGCCGCGCACAGGAAGAGCGCGGAGAGCTGCGGGAAGGACCAGTCCAGCTCCCAGGCGTACGGGACCGCGTCCGCCGCGCCGGTCAGCGCGCCGGACCAGGGGACCACCGAGAAGATCATGAAGGTGAACACCAGGACGAGCAGGACCAGCACCGTCCGGTGCAGCCGGGTCAGCTCGGGCTCCACCTCGTCGGCGCCGGTGGCCTTCTGCTCGCGGTCGCCCGGCAGGAAGCCGCACAGGGATTTGGCGGGGTCCCGCTGGACCCGCCTCGCGTACCGGACGACGTAGAGGATCGTCACCGTCGTCAGCACCACCCACATCGCGAACCGCAGCACGATGCCGTCGCCCAGCGAGATGTCGGCGGCCGAGGAGGCCACACCGGTCGCGAACGGGTTCACGGTGGAGCACAGCACGCCGATGCCCGCACCCAGGATCGAGGCGCCGACGGCCACGAGCCGGTCGTAGCCGAGGGCCAGCATCATCGGCACCAGCAGGCCGTAGAAGCCCAGGGTCTCCTCGGCGAAGCCCTCCACCGTGCCGAGGACGGAGAACACCAGCATCACGGCGGCGATCAGCAGCCCGCCGCGGTCGCGCAGCCGGTGCGCGAGCCGGGCGATGCCGCGGTCCAGGGCGCCGGTGGCGAAGACCACGGTGATGAACGCGCCGATCGCGAGGACGAAGAGGAAGACGCCCGCGCTGCCGTACAGTTCGCCGGCGAAGCTCGGGCCGACCTCGCCCGACCCGGGGTCCTGGATGCCGTACAGACCGTTGACGGGGGAGAGGAAGAGGTCGTTCAGCCGCTGCGTGAAGCTCTGCGTGTCGTCGACCCGGTGGTAGGTGCCGGAGACGGGGGCGCCGCGGCCGTCGCGGTCGTACTGGCCCGCCGGGACGAGGAAGGCCAGCAGCCAGACCGCCACCGTGACGATCGCCAGGATCGTCAGCGCGCTGGGGAACGCGAACTTCCGTGGCGGCGCGGGCGGTTCGCCCTCGGGCGCGGGCACCGGTGGCGCGGTCGTCACCGGGTGCCTCCCGGCGCGCGGGTGGCCGCGAAGTCCGCCGCGTACTCCCGTACGAAGGCGGCCATCGCCACCACCGTGTTGCGCAGCTCCGACAGCAGGACCCGCTCGTTGGGCGCGTGCAGGTTGCACATGCCGTCCTGCGCCCCGAACAGCAGCACCTCGGCGTCGGGGGCCGCCTTGGCGAGGCCGTTCACCAGCGGGATCGAGCCGCCCGTGGCGATGAACGAGGCCTCCGTGCCCCAGGCCTCCTTCAGCGCGGTGAGCGCGGCGCGGTACGCGGGCCCGCCCGTGCGGGCCTCGAAGCCCGGGCCGGTGTCGCCCGGGGTGACGGTGAGCGGGATCCCGAAGGGGCGCTGCGCGCGCAGGTGGTGCACCAGGGCGGCCCGTGCCTCGTACGGGTCCTGGAGCGGATGGAACCGGAGGTTCACCTTGGCCCGGGCGTACGGGACCACCGCCGAGGCCGCGTGGTCCACGCCGGGCGCGTCGAGGCCGATGACGGTGACGGCCGGACCGCTCCAGAGCCGCTCGCCGAGGGAGCCCGTGCCGAGGAGGGGGAGCCGGTCCCGGACGGCGGCGAGCTCGCGGAACTCCCCCTCGGTGTAGTCCGTCCCGTCCCAGGGGTCGCGGCGCAGGCCCGGTACGGCCACGTCCCCGGCGGCGTCGTGCAGGGTGGCCAGGGCGCGCAGGAGGACGAGCAGGGCGTCGGGGGCGGCGCCGCCGAACGCCCCGCTGTGGCGGGGCTCGTCGAGGGTGCGCACCTCCACCAGCACCTCGCAGGCGCCGCGCAGGCCGGTGGTCAGGGTCGGGGTGCCCGGCCGCAGGTTGCCGATGTCGGCGATCACCATGGCATCGCAGGCGAACCGCCCCGGGTCGGTGGGCGGATGGTCGTCGAAGGGGCTGCCGTACTCCTCCTGCCCCTCGATCACCAGCTTGATCCCGACGGGCGGCCGGCCGCCGTACAGCCGCAGCATGCCGAGGTGGGCGATCACGTTCGACTTGTCGTCGGCGATGCCGCGGGCCCGCAGCCCGCCGCCGGGCACCGGGGTCGCTCGGAAGGGCGGGGAGAGCCACAGGGCCTCGTCGCCGGCCGGCTGGACGTCGTAGTGCCCGTAGAGCAGGACGGTGGGGGCGTCCGGACCGGGCGGCGGGATCTCCGCGTAGATCACCGGGGCGGTGTCGGGGAGGTCGATCCGCTCGATGGCGGGCACGCCCGCCCCGCGCAGCAGGGAGACGATCAGGTCGTGCGCCTCCAGGACCGGTTCGGGCGGGAAACCCGGGAAAGCGACCGACGGGATGGCCGCCAGCCGTTCCAGATCGGCCCGCAGCCCGTCCATCAGGGCGTCCACCCGGTGCCCGAGGCCGTCCCGTTCCATCCGCCACCGTCCCTCCGCTGCTGGTGCTCCGATCATGGGGCGGGGCGGGCGGGGGTGCCGTGGCGGACGGAGCCGGACGGGTGAACCGGGTGAACGGGGTGAACCGGGTCAGGCGGTGACGGCCTTCAGCTCCTGGTCCCCGTCGGAGTCCAGCGGCGGGTGGGTGACGGTTCCCCGCACCAGGCAGTCCTCGAAGAAGCCCAGGCAGCGCAGGTGGTAGGCGCGCGCCGCGTAGCCCAGGCTGATGTTGTGGCCGGCCTCCGGCTGCCGGTCGATGTGCACCCGGGGGGCGGCGGTGAGCCGCGACCTCAGCTCGGCGAGCGCGTCCCGGTCGAACCGCCACCACGGCTCGTGCTCGGCGAACGTGAAACGCACGGGCACGCGGACGCGGCCCGCGGCGGCCCGGAAGACCTCGGGCCAGCGGACGATGTCCGCCTGCTCCCGCGGCGGGACGGGGGCCACGATCGAGGCGCAGGTGGTGAAGGTGCTCGGCGGGTAGAGGCGCAGCGGCCCCCAGTTGCGCCGGCCGCCCCGGGAGGCGCCCGTTCCGGTGAAGGCGTCCGGCGCGTAGCGGTGGCCGCATCCGGAGATCTCGATGCCGAGCAGGTCGGTCGGGGCGTGGTCGGCCGCGGTGAGCAGAGCGACCTTGCCGCCGAAGGAGTGGGCCAGCAGGAAGACGCCGGCCCCGGTCGGGTGCCGGGCGCCGAAGTCCCCGACGGCGGCGGCGAGGGCGGCCGCCTGCTCGGCGATGGTCCGGCCCTCGGGGTGCGCGGCCGCCGACCGGCCGTAGCCCGGCCGGTCGACGGCCACCACCGTGTACCCGAGGCGGGCCCCCAGGGTGAGCAGGGAGAAGTCCGGCAGGGCCTGGCTGTCGAAGTACCCGGCGCTCATGCCCGCCCCGTGCACCGCGACCACCGTGGCCCGCGGCGGGCCCCCGGACGGGGTGCAGAGCAGGGCGGACAGGGAACCGCCGCCGGCGTCCAGGCTGATCCGGCGCACCCCCGGAGACAGGTCCTCGCGGGCGGTGCTCATGCCGGCACCGCCCCTGGGGCAGTCGGCTCGGCGCCGACGGTGATGACGTCCGTGTCCACGGGAGCATCCTGCGCTCGGATTGTCGTATTCATGACGTGACGCGCCGAACCCGGTCCGATCCGCTCCGTCGGCGATCTTGTCCGGTCGGCCGCGTGTCGAAGCAGGGCCGTGATCGTTTCTTCAGCCGTAACCCTCAGGAACCTGATGAAGCTCGAAGCGCATCTGCGCTGCGGATCGGGAGGACACGCGGTGACCGCTTGGCAGTACCTCGCCGGGGCGGGCCTGGTGGCGGCCCTGTGCCCGCTGCACGGCCATGTGGCGGTCGCGGGCGACGGGCACGGCCGGGGCGCCCGGGTCGACCTGTGCGTGCCGGGCGGCGAGCCGGGCCGGCCGGTGTTCCGGCCGCCCTCGGTACGCGCGGGCCTGCCCGGAGCCGAGCGGCCCACCGTGCACCACCCGGGGCGGTCCCCCGAGCCGCCCGCGGCCGTGGACCGGCCCGCGCCGTCCCGGCCGCCGGGGCCGCCGGGGCCGCCGGCTCCGGCGGGTCTCGCGGGGCCTTCCGCGGAGGCCCGGGCCGGGGTGGCGGAGCCGCCGGTGCCCGCGCCGGATCCGGGGGCCGGTCCGGAACCGGTCCGGGCGGACGCACCCGCCCCGCCCCGGCCCAGGGCCGCCGCCGCGCCCGCGGGCGCCTTCCACGTGCGTCCGTACCGCTCCGTGGCCCTGAAGCGGCGCGGCCCCGGCGGGATGTCCACCGTGATGCTCATGGTCGTCGTCACGACCCCGGCCGTACTGGCGGCCGCCGCCCTGCGCCCCCGCTCCAAGAGCCGCGGCTGACCGCCGCCGCCCGCCGCCCGCCGCCCGCGCCGCACGTCCACCCGACCGAACCGCCGGCCGGTCCGCCCACCGAACACCCACCGAACCGCCCACCGATCCACCACGGGAGAACCCACGTGTCCGAATGGCTGGTCCTGGCCATCGCCATGGCGCTCGTCTGCGCCCTCGTCCTCACCATCACCCTGATCCGGCACCGCCGGGCCGCCGACGACGAGGACACCAGCGAAACCCCCGATGTCATCGAGTACATGACCATGATGGTGGGCGTGGTCTACGCGATCGTGCTGGGTCTGGCCATCGCGGGCGTCTGGGAGGCGCGCGGCGCCGCCGAGGACAGCGTCCGCCGCGAGGCCCAGGCGCTGTACGAGGTCACCCAGCGCGCCGACGTCTACCCGGCCGCCGTCCGCGACCGGATCCGCGGCGAGGTGGACGCGTACGTCACCCACACGGTCGCGGTGGACTGGCCGCTGCTGACCTCCGGCGAGAGCGCCTCGGCCGAGGGGGCGCAGCTGCTCGGCAAGCTGCGCAGCGACGTCACCCACCAGAGCCCCGCGACCGAACTCCAGGCGCAGGCCTACCAGCCGCTGCTGGACCACATCGCCGCCGCCGACGACGCCCGCCATTCGCGCACCCAGAGCTCGGAGTCCACGCTGCCGAGCGTGGTGTGGTTCGGGCTGCTGGTCGGCGGGGTGGTCACGGTCGGGCTGATCTTCACCCTGCAGATCCGCCGGTCGGGGCGGGAGCTGCTGCTGGCCGGGCTGTTCAGCGCCCTGATCGTGTTCCTGCTGTTCATGGTGTGGAGCTTCGACGCGCCCTACGGGCGGGACGGGAACGACTCCGCGGGGCCGTTCCAGGACCTGTTCCCGGCGACGGCGGTGGCCGCCGCCCGCTGAGCCTTCGGCCTTCGCCCTTCGGCGTTCGGGGCTCAGGCCTGGCCGCTCCCGGACAGCGCGGCCTGCTGCCGGACCGCCTGCACCACCGGCGAATGCCGCAGGGCGTGGGAGATCCGCAGCAGGTCGCGCGGTCCGTCCGCGGTGTCGAGCACGGTCTCCTCGCCGGCGCCGATGACCCTGCCCTCGGGGTCCGCCGAGCGGGCCTGCACGGCGGCCGCGACCATCGCGGCGTCGGCGACCGCGCGGGCGGCCGCCTCGTCCGCCCCTTCCGCGAGGGCCCGCTCGTACGCCCGTTCGCGCAGGGCACGGTCGAAGTACGGGCCCAGGTGCAGGAATCCGTCGTGGATGTCCGACTCGCGCTGGATCACGCGCAGCTCGGCCGCGGACCACCAGGCCATCTGCACGGACGGGGTGCCGGCGGGCGCGGAGATCTGCACCTCCTGCCACAGCGAACCGAGCTTGCGGTACGTCGCCCACGTCTCCCAGTTGTCCGACATCCGCTGGCAGACGAGCGGGAGCACGAAGCCGATCGCGCTGATCAGCGCTCCGACGGAGGCCAGCGGCGGGGCGACGAGGGTGCTCAGGAAGTCGAGGTCGTGCCCGGCCCAGCGGGCGATCACCGCGGTCATCTTGGTGGCGTCGTAGCTGAGGTTGAACATGTAGCCGGCGACGATGATCATCAGGCCGACCCGCAGCCAGCCGCGCACCTGGAGGGACCAGCGCCAGCACATGGCCACCATCACCACCGCGGCCACGTTGTGCGCCACGAGGTAGAGGGCGATCATCTCGCGGATGTACGGGGTGTTCGCGTAGTGGGTGTCCAGGTCGCGCAGCCGCTCCTCGGGGGCCTCGCCCAGGGCGAAGAGCACGACCAGGGCCACGATCACCAGGCTGTAGCCGAGGATCCAGCGCTGCGAGACGCGGCGGGTCTCCTCGGGCGGCCCGCCCCGCCAGTTGACGACCAGGACCAGGCAGGACGCGCTGAAGGCGGTGATCAGGCAGTACACCAGAGGAGCGGAGACGTTCGGCACCCCGGTCCAGCGGTTGACCGCCGCGATGGTGGGCGGGGCGGCGAAGGCGAACACGGCGCCGGCCAGCATCAGCAGCGCGCAGACCGACCGGAGCAGCGGATCGCGCCAGTTGTAGCGCAGGGCCGGCAGTTTGAAGGCGAGCGAGACCGCCATCGCGGCTGCCGGTATGTAGTAGTCCTGGCCGTTCAACGATCGTTCCTGTGCCCCCGGTAGCCCAGCGCGGCCTCGATCCGGCCCGCCAAATGGTCGCGCTGTGCCGGGGCCCGGTGGCTCGCCGACCCGGCGAGCCAGGTCCGGCACCGGCTCCCCAGCAGTAAGCCGAAGGTCTCGGCCTCGCTCTCCTCCCGCACGTCGGCACGCGTGCGCGCGGCGACGCGGCGGACGGTCTCGCCGATGTCGGCCTCGTCGGACAGCAGCCGGGCGGCGACGGCGGCTCCGTCGACGTGGTGGCTGCAGTGGCCGGCCTTCATGTGCCACAACTCGTGGCCCAGGATCACCAGCTGGTGGTCGGGTGCCGTGCGTTCCTCGATGACCACGAGATCGCGGTCCGCCATGTCGAGCCACAGACCGCTGGCCGTCCCCGGCGGGAACGAGGCCATCCGGAAATCCACCCGGCGGCCGCGGTGTCTGCTCATGCCCTCGCAGAGGGCGGCGTAGAGGTCCACGGGTTCCACGGGGGCGGTCAGCCGGATCCCGGCCACCAGCTCCCCGCACAACCGCCGCTGCTCTCTGCCTATGCTCACCGTTCTCCCCGTCGGCGCGGATCCGGATCAGGACTCAAGGATCAGACCCAGATGTTCGACTGGGTCAGGATTCGTTCGGTTTGACGCTTTCGAGGAGCATGTCCAGCCATTCGGTCACCTTGTCCCGGTGCTTGTCGCTGGGCAGTTGGGCGGCTCTCCAGGCGATGCCCCGCACACCGTGGTTCTGGAGAAGTCTTGCCAGCGGATCGCCTGCCGAAGCGGCCGCGGCCGGTACGGTTTCCCGCGCACGGCCCGCGAAGTCCTGGAGCAGCTGTTGCTCGGTGCGCTGGAGCGCGTCGGTGAGGGCGTCCGCGTCGTGGGCGGTGAGGAAGCCGGCGTGCACCCCGAAGAAGCGCTGGATCGCGTCGCAGTGCTCCATGGTGGGGCGGCGGTCGCCGTTGATCAGGGCTCCGGCCTGCTGCCGGGACATTCCGGCGCCGTCCGCGATCTCCTGCTGCGTGTAGCGGCGGCCGTTGGGTTTGACCCGGGTGCGCCGCAGCAGGTCGAGCCGCTGGAGGAAGCGCGTCTGGAGATCGGGTTCGCCGGCGGGCCTGCCGTCGAGCAGGATCCTGACCACGTCCGTGGGTACGCCGGACGCCTCCGAGAGGCGCCGCAGGTCGAAGACCTGGTTCAGGTCGCGGCCCAGCTTGCCCGCGAGTTCGGCGACGCGCGTGACGGTGGCTGCCAGGGGTGCGTGGGCCACCGCGACGGGAGCCGGGAAGCCGTCTGTCACCAGGGGTTCTCCTAGTTCGCACGAAGTCGGTACGGGCACATGGTCGGCTCCTGGAATCTAGCCGCTATCGCACCGAAGGGCTAGAACGTGCCACAGCTGTGGCGGGAATGAGCTGTCAAGAGGCTGGAATTGCCACAATAGTTGACACTCGAATGAAGTCGGTAGCAGGATCGCCACACGGAAATGAAGATCCAGACCGTGAGGAGGGGGAGCTCTCGGTGCCACATCTCGCAGCGGTGGGCCCGGCCGATGGCCTCGCCCGAGCCGGTGAGGAGCGCCTGGCGGGCGAGGAGTCCGCACGCGGCGCCGTGCGGTCGGAGCGACGCAAGGAGATTTTGCGCCAGCGCCGCGAGGAACTGGGGCTGAGCCAGGAGGACCTCGCCGCTCGGCTGCGCATCAGCGTGCGCGCGTACGGCAATTGGGAACGCGGCCTGGTCAAGGAGTGGACGGACCGCAAACTGCTGGCCCTGGCAGAGGCGTTGGAGATGAGCGAGAGACAGTGCTTCTGGCTCTTCCGCGTCATGGTCGACCGCGACCCCCCGCCCACCTGGCGGGCGGCCGAGGAGAACCGGCTGCCCGAGGACCCCGCGCAGCGCGACTACCTGTGCGACTACGCGGCCCTCATGGAGGCCGTCCCCTACCCGAGCTTCCTGGTGGACCACCGCTGGGACGTCGCGCTCACCAACTCGGCCTTCGACCAGCTCTTCCAGACGGTACGGCCGCATCCGACGGCCCTGCCGGACGACAACTTCCTGCGCTTCGTGCTGTTCCATCCGGACGCCGCCGCCGTGCTGGAGGACCACGAACCGGCCTGGTGCGTACCGCTGCTGGCCCAGTTCGCCACCGCGCTCGCCGCGGCCCCGGAGGACGAGGGACTGCGCAGCATCCGCCAGGAGGTGGCCCGCGATCCCTTCATGGAGGCGGCCTACCGCTACGGCGTGCCGCACTGGCTGAGCATGCGCGGGGCCGAGGCGGCCGAACAGGACGGGGCGGTGCGGACCGTGCGCCACCCCGACCCGCGGCGGGGCATGGTGCGCTGCCGCATGGTGGCCGAGACCAGCCGGATGCTGGACGCGATGGGGCTGACCCGGATCACCCTGATCCTCTCGGCGCCGCAGGGCGCGCCGGCGGGCCCCGTCCGGGGCGGCGGGCCCGCCCAGCAGCAGGGCGCGCGGCTGCGCGCCGTGCCGTCGCTGGGGGAGTGAGCGGACCGGCCTGCCGGGGGAGACTGTGCCCGGTAGGTCGCGTGCCACGGATGCCGTCACGGTCCGGTGTCACCGATCGTGGCACTGGTGGCGGTGAAGGGCGGTAAGGGCGTGCGGCTGACGATCCTCGGCGGGGGCGGTTTCCGGGTCCCCCTCGTCTACGGAGCACTCCTCGGCGACCGTGCCGAGGGCCGGGTGACCGAGGTGGCCCTGTACGACGGGGATCCGGTGCGGCTCGGTGCCATGGCCCGGGTGCTCGCGGACCAGGCGGCCGCCGCCGGGGTGCCCGACGCCCCGGCCGTCACGGCCACCGGAGACCTCGACGAGGCCCTGCGCGGGGCCGCCTTCGTGTTCTCGGCCATCCGGGTCGGCGGGCTCGAGGGGCGGGCCGCCGACGAGCGCATCGCCCTGGCCGAGGGCGTGCTGGGCCAGGAGACGGTGGGCGCGGGCGGGATCGCGTACGGACTGCGGACCGTGCCGGTGGCCCGGGAACTCGCGCGCAGGATCGCCCGCGCCGCTCCCGACGCCTGGGTCATCAACTTCACCAATCCGGCCGGGCTGGTGACCGAGGCGATGGCCGAGGAGCTCGGCGCGCGCGTGATCGGCATCTGCGACTCGCCCGTGGGGCTGGGCCGGCGCATCGCCAGGCTGCTGGGCGCCCGGCCGCAGGACGCCTGGATCGACTACGTCGGCCTCAACCACCTGGGCTGGGTGCGCGGGCTGCGCGTCGGCGGCCGCGACGAACTGCCCCGGCTGCTGGCCGACACGCAGGCGCTGGAATCGTTCGAGGAGGGGCGGCTCTTCGGCGCCGAGTGGCTGCGCTCGCTCGGTGCGATCCCGAACGAGTACCTGCACTACTACTACTTCAACCGTGACACCGTGCGGGCCTACCAGGAGGCCAAGCAGACGCGCGGGGCCTTCCTGCGCGACCAGCAGCGCGGGTTCTACGCCGAGGCCGGGCAGTCCGGGCTGCCGGCCGGGGCGGCGCTGGCCGCCTGGGACCGGACCCGGGCCGAGCGCGAGGCCACGTACATGGCCGAGAACCGCGAGGCGGCGGGGGCCGGCGAGCGCGACGAGAGCGACCTGGAGTCCGGCGGCTACGAGAAGGTGGCGCTCGCGCTGATGCGGGCCATCGCCCGGGACGAGCGGGCCACGCTGATCCTCAACGTGCCCAACGGCACGACCCTGTCCGTCCTCGACGCGGAAGCCGTCATCGAGGTGCCCTGCCTGGTCGACGCCAACGGCGCCCACCCGGTGGGCGTCGCCCCGCTGCCGCTGCACGCGGTGGGGCTGGTGACGGCGGTCAAGGCGGTCGAGCGGGAGGTCCTGGCGGCCGCGGCGAGCGGCTCGCGGGCGGCCGCGGTGAAGGCCTTCGCACTGCACCCGCTGGTGGACTCGGTGGGGGTGGCCCGGCGGCTGCTCGACGGGTACGCCTCCGAGCACCCGGGCCTGGCCTACCTGCGCTGACCGCCGGCGCGCGGGGCATCGCGCGGGCGTCCGCGCGGGGCTTCGCGCGGGCGCCCGCCCGGGGCTTCGCGCCGTGGCCCGTGCGATCGCCCGTACGGCCCATGCCGCATGCGGCGGGGCGGGGGGGCTGTGAGAGTGCGAGGGTGACCACTGCCCCCGCCACGGCCGCCGCGCCCCCCGTGCTCGACCGGCGGCGGCGCAACATCGTCTTCGGCACGATCATGCTCGGCGTACTGCTGGCCGCGCTCGACCAGACGATCGTCGGCACCGCCCTGCCCACGATCGTGGGGGACCTCGGCGGCGGCGACCACATGTCGTGGGTGGTGACCGCCTACCTGCTCGCGGAGACCGTGGCGACGGTACTGGTCGGCAAGTTCGGCGACCTCTTCGGCCGGAAACTGATCTTCCAGATCTCCGCCGTCGTCTTCATCAGCGGCTCGTTCCTGTGCGGTCTGTCCCCCAACATGACGTTCCTGATCCTGTGGCGCGGCGTCCAGGGCGTCGGGGCCGGCGGCCTGATGGTCACGGCGATGGCACTGATCGCCGACGTGGTGCCGCTGCGCGAACGCGGGAAGTACCAGGGCATGATCGGCGCCGTCTTCGGCGTCGCCACCGTCATCGGACCGCTGCTCGGCGGGTTCTTCACCGACCAGCTGACCTGGCGGTGGTGCTTCTACGTCAACGTCCCGATCGCGATCCTCGTCGTCATCGCGGCCGCCCGCACGATCCCCGCCGTACGGGCCGAGGGCAGACCGGTCATCGACTACCTGGGCATCGCCCTGGTCGCGGTCGGCGCGAGCGCCCTGATCCTGGCCACCAGCTGGGGCGGCAACGAGTACGCGTGGAACTCGGTCACGATCATCGGCCTGTTCGCGGGCGGCGCCGTCGCCCTGGTGCTGTTCTGCCTGGCCGAAACGCGGGCCGCGGAGCCGATGCTGCCGATGCGGCTGTTCCGCAACCCGGTCTTCTCCGTGTGCTCCGTCCTCAGCTTCATCGTCGGGTTCGCGATGCTCGGCGCGCTGACCTTCCTGCCGACCTACCTCCAGTACGTCGACGGGGATTCGGCCACGGTCTCGGGCGTCCGGACCCTGCCCATGGTCTTCGGACTGCTGATCGCCTCGGTGTTCAGCGGCAACGTCACCAGCAAGACCGGCCGGTACCGGATCTTCCCGATCGTGGGCAACGCGGTCATGGGCGTCGGCCTGTACCTGCTGTCGCGGATGGAGCCCGGCACCGGCACCCTGCTGGAATCCCTCTACATGTTCGTGCTCGGCACCGGCATCGGCCTGTCCATGCAGGTGCTGACGATCGCCGTGCAGAACACCGTGGACTACGCCGACCTCGGCACGGCGACCTCGGGGGTCACGTTCTTCCGCACGCTCGGCAGCGCCTTCGGCACGGCGGTCTTCGGCACGATCTACGCGAACAGCCTGGCCCCCGAGCTCAAGGCGGGGATCGCGGAGTCGGCGCGGATCACCGGGCAGGACCCGGCGCAGCTGGCCAAGGCGATCTCCACTCCAGAAGGCGTGCACCGGCTCGATCCGGCGGCCGCGGCGCCCGTCGTCGACGCGTACGCGCACGCCCTGCACACGGTGTTCCTGTGGACCGTGCCCGTGGCGGTGATCGGGTTCGTCGTCGGGCTGTTCCTGAAGGAGGTCAAGCTCCGCGACAGCGCCCGCGCCGGGTCGACGGACATGGGGGACGGCTTCGCCTCGCCAGCCACGGCCAGCGGGAACTCGGCCAAGCTGCTGGAGCTGGCGGTCGGCAAACTCGTACGGAGCATGGGGCCGGAGACGGCGCGGGCGATCGTGCACGCCTCGGACACCCGGCTGGACATGGCGGGCGCGTGGGCCGTGATGCAGGTGGAACTCCTGACCCGGACGGTGGGCGCCGCCGGCCTCGGCCTGATCGCCGGGCGCCGCTCCGTGCCGCCGGAGGTGCTGCTCCCGGTCTTCGACCGGATGGTGGAGGAGGGCTACCTCAGCCGCGAGGGCAACTACTTCACGCTCACGACGGGCGGACAGCGGGAGGCCGACGTCATCTCGGCGGCGTGGGCGGACTGGCTCGGGGACCAGCTGGAGAAGGACCGCGGCCGGCCGCGGAGCGCGGAGCTGCGGGTGGCGGCGGACGCGATCGCGAAGCGACTGCTGGCGGAGGACCTGCGCGAGGGCAACTTCGCGCCGAAGGCGGTGGCGTAGGGGCGGTGGGGGGTGGTGCGGGGCGGGAGGCGGGGCGGGAGGCGGGGCGGGAACTTCCGGTGGCCGCCGGGCGTCCTTCTGTGCGGGGCACGCGGAGGGCGCGGGGAGCGCGGGCATCGGACGACGGGGGTATCGGTCATGACGGTCACGCTGGCGGAGGAGATCATGCTGCTCTCCCTGGACGACGAGTCCGGGGCGACGAGGCAGCGGCAGGCGGTGGGCTGGGCGGTCGCGGGCGGGCTCCTGCTCGAACTCGTCCTGGCGGAGCGGGTGACGGTGAAGGGCAAGTACCTGGCACTGTCCGACGACACGCCCACCGGTGAGGAACTGCTCGACGGCCGGCTCGGGCTGATCGGGACGTGGCTGCGCGGACGCAGCAAGCGGCGGGTGACGGACTGGCTGACGAAGGACCAGGCGAAGGCGGTCGGCGCCGCCGTGGAGCGGCTGCGTGAGCGCGGCGTCGTCTCGGTGGAGGAGAGCAAGGTGTTCGGGGTGTTCCCGCGCCGCCGCTACCCCGAGGCCGACGGCACGGTCGAGCGGGCCCTGCGGGAGCGGCTCGTCGCCGTGGTGCTCCGGGGCGCCGAACCGGACCAGCGCACGGCGGGTCTGGTGGCCCTGCTGCACGCGGCCAAGCTGCACCGGCTCGCGTTCCCGGACCTGCCGCGCGGGCAGGTGTCGGCGCGGATGGCGGAGATAGCCGCCGGTCAGTGGGCGGCCGAGAGCGTGCGGGCCGCGATCCGCGACATGCAGGCGGCGATGGTGGCGGTCACGGCGGTGACGGTCGTCGCGGCGACCGGCTGAGGCCGCTCGTACGGGGCGTCCGGGGTGCCGGGCGCTGGGTGCAGGCTGCCGAGGGCCGGGTGCCGGGCGGGGTCGGTCAGGTCGTGGTCGGGTAGTCGTACGAGGGCACGTGCGGCAGTGTCGTGAGGTCCGGGCGCCAGACGCGCAGCACCCCCGCCGACGGGGCGTAGAGCGCGGTGGGGATGTCGGCCGGGGCGAACCACTCCCAACGGGCGATCTTGTGCGGCTCGGTGACCGCGGGGACGCCGTGCGCCGTCGTGGTCACGGCGGCCGCCGTCAGCCGGGTCAGGCCCGCCTTCGAGTCGATCTGCACGGAGAGCACGCGGATCCCCCCGGGGTCCGCCCGCAGGCCGGTCTCCTCGGCGAGTTCCCGGGCGGCGGCCTGTTCGAAGCCCTCCCCGGGGTCCACCTTGCCGCCGGGCAGCTCCCAGCGGCCGTCGTGCGCCTGGCCGAGCAGGATCCGGCCGTCCCGGCCGACCACGACCAGGCCGACGCCGACGACGGCGTTGGGCTGCGGGGCGGCCCGTTCGGGGCGTTCGGGGCGCTCGTCGGTGGGGCTCATGTGCGTCCTTCCGGTGAGGTGGTGGGCCGGGCGCGGACGTGGATCCGCTCGCCCTGCGGCCCGAAGAGGCTGAGGCATTCCGCCGCGTGCGGTCCCGCGTTGAAGAAGGCGTGCGGGGTGCGCGTGTCGAACTCGGCGACCTCCCCGGGGCCGAGGACCAGGTCGTGCTCGCCCAGCAGCAGCCGGATGCGTCCGGACAGCACGTACAGCCACTCGTAGCCCTCGTGGACGCGCAGTTCCGGCGGGGCCGCCGTGCCTTCGACGGCGGGGAAGACCTGCTTGAAGGCGTGCACCCCGCCGAAGTGGCGGGTCAGCGGCAGGATGGTGGTGCCGTGGCGGACGAGGGGGCGCGGGCGGATCCGCGGATCCCCGGTCTCGGGCGCGCCGACCAGCTCGTCGAGCGCCACCCGGTGCGCTTTGGCGAGCGGGAGCAGCAGCTCCAGCGTGGGCCTGCGCTGTCCGGATTCCAGCCGGGACAGGGTGGAGAGTGAGATTCCGGTGGCCTCGCTGAGCTGGGCCAGGGTGGTGCCGCGCTCCTGGCGAAGGGCGCGCAGCCGCGGCCCGACGGCGGTGAGCACGCCGGCGAGTTCCTCGTCCTGCTTCTCGGTGGCCATGGTTCCCATTTGCCGCTTCGGCAACAACATTTGTCAAGTCCGGCCGGGCGGGAAGATCCTCACCGTATGGACAGCGAGAACGAAGACATGAAGACGGAGCGGTTCGACGTGGTGGTCGTCGGCGGCGGAGCCGCCGGGCTCGCCGGGGCGCTGACCCTGGTCCGGGCCCGCCGCTCGGTGCTGGTGATCGACTCCGGGAGCCCGCGCAACGCCCCCGCCGCGCACCTGCACGGCTACCTCGGCCACGACGGGCGCAGCCCGGCCGACCTGCTGGCCGCGGGGAGGGCGGAGGTCACCGGCTACGGCGGGCGGATCCGGCCGGGCACGGTGGTCGCCGCGGACCGGCTGCCCGGCGGAGGGTTCCTGGTCCGCTGCGGGGACGGCTCGACCGTCCGGGCGGGGCGGCTGCTCGTCGCCACCGGTCTGGTGGACGAGCTCCCCGCCGTGCCCGGGCTGCGGGCGCGCTGGGGGCGGGACGTACTGCACTGCCCGTACTGCCACGGCTGGGAGGTGCGGGACCAGCCGTCGCGGTGCTGGCCGACGGCCCCCTGGCCGTGTTCCAGGCCGGCCTGTGGCGGCAGTGGACCGCGCGCACCATCCTCCTCGCGCACACCTGGCGGCTCACCGCCGAGGACCGGGAGCTGCTGGCGGCCCGGGGCGTCGAGGTCGTCGAGGGCGAGGTCACCGGCCTCCTCGTCGACGAGGACCGGCTCACCGGGGTGACCCTGGCGGGCGGGGGTACGGCCCGGTGCGGCGCGCTCGTGGTCGCGCCCCGGTTCACGGCCCGCTCCGGCGTCCTGACCGGCCTCGGGCTGCCGACGGCCGCCCTGAAACGAAACGGCCACGTCGTCGGCACCTGCGTCGAGTCCGACCCGGTGACCGGGGCCACCGCCCACCCGGGCGTCTGGGCGGCGGGCAATGTCACCGCCCCGATGGAACAGGTCGCGGGCGCGGCGGCCCAGGGGGTGCGCGCGGCCGCCGCGATCAACGCCGATCTCGTGGAGGAGGAGACCCGGCGTGCGGTGGAGGCCCACCGCGCTGCGGCGGGCCGCCGGTAGACGCGCGTACGCACAGGTGTGCGGGTTTCGGCCAGTGTCCGATCGCGCAGGCTCTGGGCGGTGTGATCGTCGTACGGTTCGTCGGCTCAGGGGGCGCAATGGCACATGTACTGGTCATCGGCGGAGGTGTCGGAGGGCTGGCGACCGCGCTGCTCGCGGCGCGGCAGGGGCATACGGCCGAACTGTTCGAACGCGATACGCGTGCCCCGGGTACCGCGCTCGACCGCGACTTCTTCGGCTGGCGTCGCCCGGCCGTGCCGCAGGCGAACCAGCCGCACGCGCTGCTGGGGGCGGCGCGCAGCCTCCTGCGCGACGAACTGCCCGACGTCCACGCGGAGATGCTCCGGCTCGGAGCGCGCGAGCGGCACGAGCTGGACTGGTTCGACGAACGGCCGCCCGCGCGCCCCGGTGACGAGGACCTCGTCATGCTCCAGGCCCGGCGGATCCTGCTGGAGAGCGCACTGGCCGGCGCCCTGCGCGCGGAGCAGGGCGTCGTCTCGCGGTACGGGGAACCGGTCACCGGGCTGCTCACGGCCCCCGGGGTCCGTGTGACGGGGGTGACCACGGAAGCCGGGAGCTACCGGGGGGACCTCGTGGTGGACGCGGGCGGGCGGCGCGGGGGAGTCGAGCGCTGGCTCACCGCGGCGGGCTGCCGGCCGCCGGTCGTGGAACGGCACCGCACGGGGCTCGCGTACTTCTGCCGCTGGTACCGGCTGCCCGACGGCATGGAGGAGGGGCCGCGCCGGCCCTGGGCGGTGACGGGCGGCGCCTTCGCCGGGTGCGCGGTCTTCCCCGCCGACAACCGGGTCTTCGCCGTGACCCTGTTCGTCCACACCACGGACACCACGCGCTCGGCGCTGCGCGACCCCGCCGTCTTCGAGGCCGCGGCCCGCTCCTTCCCGCCCGGCGCGGCCTGGCTGGCCCTCGGCGCCGAACCCCTGTCGGAGGTGCTGGCCACCGCGAGCCTCGACAACCGGTGGAGCGCGCTGGTCGACGAGCGGGGGCCGGTGGTGAGCGGGCTGGTGCCGGTCGGGGACGCGATCACGCACACCAACCCGACCCTCGGGCAGGGCACCTCGCTGGCCCTGTGGGCGGCCCGCAGGGTGGCCCGTACGGCACACCGCGACCCGTCGTCGGAGCGGTACGCCGCCGACCACCACGCCTGGGCGGTGCGCACCCTGAAGCCGTGGTTCGACTTCCAGGTCGTCGCCGACTCGGCCATCGGGGAGCGCTTCGCGACCCGGGCCGGGCGTACGGGGACGGCGCGCGAGGTGGCGGCGCTCTTCGACTGCGCGCTGGAGGACCCCGAGGTGATGCGGGCCCGGGCCAGGGTCCGCCACCTGGCCGAGGTCCCGGAGCGCGCGTACGCGGACCCCGAGATCCGGGCGCGCGTGTCCCGCTGGCTGGCGTCCCACCCGGACTACGAGCCGAACACGGTGGGCCCGGACCGCGCGGAATGGGAGAAGCTCACGTCGGGCTGACCCCGCCGGTCGGACGGCCGGATCGGCCCGGTCGGCCGGTCAGCCGGACGGGGGAGCGCCGAGCACCTCGGCGAGGTCGTAGCCCACGACCTCCTCCAGTTGGGCGTACGTGCAGCTCTGCGGCTGCCGGTCGGGGCGCCAGCGGCGGAACTGGGACGTGTGGCGGAAGCGGTCGCCCTCCATGTGGTCGTACTTCACCTCGAGGACCCGTTCGGGGCGCAGCGGTACCCAGGAGAGGTCCTTCTTGCCGGTCCAGCGGCTCTGGGCGCCGGGCAGGCGGGCGTTCTCGTGGGCCGACTCCTCGGTCCAGGCGGCCCAGGGGTGGCCCTCGGGGTCCGGCATGCGCAGGGGGTCGAGCTCCTCGACCAGCTCGGCCCGGCGCTTCATGGGGAACGCGGCGCACACGCCCACGTGCTGGAGGGCGCCGTGGCCGTCGTACAGGCCGAGCAGCAGCGATCCGACAATCGGACCGCTCTTGTGGAAACGGAAACCCGCCAGGACGACGTCCGCCGTACGCTCGTGCTTGATCTTGAACATGAGGCGGGCATCGGGCCGGTAGGGGAGATCGAGGGGTTTGGCGATCACCCCGTCGAGCCCGGCGCCCTCGAATCGCTCGAACCACTCCTGCGCGAGCGCGGGATCGGTGGTCGCGGGCGCGAGGTGGACGGGGGGCCGTGCGGTGGACAGGGACCGGGCGAGGGCGCTGCGGCGCTCGCTGAGCGGGGTGTCGAGGAGCGCCTCGTCGCCGAGCGCCAGCAGGTCGAAGGCGACGAAGCTGGCGGGGGTGGTCTCGGCGAGCAGTTTCACGCGCGAGGCGGCGGGGTGGATGCGCTCGGTCAGCCGGTCGAAGTCCAGACGCCCGCCGCTGACGATGACGACCTCGCCGTCGACGACGCAGCGGTCGGGCAGGTTCTCCTTCAGGGCCGCCACCAGCTCGGGAAAGTACCTGGTCAGGCTCTTGCCCGTGCGGCTGCCGATCTCGATCTCGTCGCCGTCGCGGTGCACGACGGCCCGGAAGCCGTCCCACTTCGCCTCGTACTGCATCCCGGGCGGAATCTTCGTCACGGACTTGGCGAGCATCGGTTTCACGGGCGGCATCACCGGCAGGTCCATGCCTCCGATTCTGCGGTGGTACGTCCGCGCCCGCCCGGTGTGCGCACCCGGCCGGACCCGCCTACCGTGGCGCACATGGGTGCTGCCGGCAATGCCATCGAGCTGGACGCGGGCGGGCGGACGGTACGGCTGTCCAGCCCGGACAAGGTGTACTTCCCCGAGCGCGGCCTCACCAAGCGGGACGTGGCCGAGTACTACCTGGCGGTCGCCGACGGCATCACGCGCGCCCTGCGCAACCGGCCGACGACCCTGGAGCGCTTCCCGGACGGGGTGGAGGGCGAGTCCTTCTTCCAGAAGCGGGCTCCGAAGAACCTTCCCGAATGGATCCCGACCGCCCACATCGCCTTCCCGAGCGGCCGCAGCGCCGACGAGATCTGCCCGACCGAGCCGGCCGCCGTCCTGTGGGCCGCCAATCTGGGCTGCCTCACCTTCCACCCGTGGCCCGTGCGCCGGGCGGACACCGACCGGCCCGACGAGCTGCGGATCGACCTCGACCCCCAGCCCGGCACCGACTACCACCACGCGGTGGCGGCCGCGCACGAGCTGCGCGCCCTGTTGGAGGAGCTGGGGCTGCGGGGCTGGCCCAAGACCTCGGGCGGCCGCGGCCTGCACGTCTTCGTCCCGATCGAGCCTCGCTGGACTTTCACCGAGGTCCGCAGGTGCGCCATCGCGCTCGGCCGGGAACTGGAGCGCCGCATGCCGGGCAAGGTCACGACCGCGTGGTGGAAGGAGGAACGAGGCGAGCGGATCTTCGTCGACTACAACCAGACGGCGCGCGACCGCACGATCGCCTCCGCCTACTCCGTCCGGCCCCGCCCGCACGCACCGGTGTCGGCGCCGCTGCGCTGGGATGAGGTCGATGACGCGGAGCCGCGCGACTTCGACATCGTGACCATGCCCGCCCGCTTCGCCGAACTGGGCGACCTGCACGCGGAGATGGACGACCACGCCTTCACCCTCGACGCCGTGCTCGAACTCGCCGCGCGGGACGAGCACGAACACGGCCTGGGCGACATGCCCTATCCGCCGGACTACCCGAAGATGCCGGGCGAGCCCAAGCGCGTCCAGCCGAGCCGCGCGAAACACGAGGACGCGCCGGCGCCCGGGCCCGAGGGAACCGCGTGACGGGGCGGGCCGCGCGGTGTTGATCGACCGTTGATAGGACGTTAATCGGGGACGGCCAGGATCACCGGCATGTCGATGAACACCGCTGACGCCACCGCCACCACCGCTTGGTACGACCTCGCCCTGTGCGCCCAGACGGGCCCGGGCTTCTTCTTCCCGGAGCCGGGTTCTTCGCTGCGCGACGCGAAGCGGCTGTGCGGGGCGTGCGAGGGGCGGGCGGCGTGCCTGGAGTACGCCCTGGCCAACGACGAGCGCTTCGGCGTCTGGGGCGGCCTCTCGGAGTCCGAGCGCCAGGCCCTGCGGACCCGCCGCGGCTGAACGGCGCCGGGACGCGAAGAGCCCTGGCGGAGCAGTGCTCCACCAGGGCGATCGGCCCCACTCCGGCGAGTGAGGGGGGAAGCGTCAGCCCTTGCGGGCCGCGAGGCGGGCCGCACGGGCGGCCAGGCGCTCGTCGAACTTGCGGGCCTCGGAGTCCAGGCCGTTCATGAACAGGCCGAGCTCTTCCTGGGCCTTCTGGCCCTCGGGGCCCAGGCCGTCGATGTCCATGACCTTCAGGAAGCGGATCACGGGGCTCAGTACGTCGTCGTGGTGGATCCGCAGGTTGTAGACCCCGCCGATCGCCATCTGCGCGGCCATCCGCTCGAAGCCGGGCATGCCGTGTCCGGGCATCCGGAAGCCGACCACGACGTCCCGCACGGCCTGCATGGTCAGGTCCGGGGCGATCTCGAAGGCCGCGCCCAGCAGGTTGCGGTAGAAGATCATGTGCAGGTTCTCGTCCTGCGCGATGCGCGCCAGCATCCGGTCGCACACGGGGTCACCGGACTGGTGGCCGGTGTTGCGGTGCGAGATGCGGGTGGCGAGCTCCTGGAAGGCGACGTACGCCACCGAGTGGAGCATGGAGTGCCGGTTGTCGGACTCGAAGCCCTCCGACATGTGCTGCATCCGGAACGCTTCCAGCTTGTCCGGGTCCACGGCGCGCGAGGCCAGCAGGTAGTCGCGCATCACGATGCCGTGGCGGCCCTCCTCGGCCGTCCAGCGGTGCACCCAGGTGCCCCAGGCGCCGTTGCGGCCGAAGAGCGAGGCGATCTCGTGGTGGTAGCTGGGGAGGTTGTCCTCGGTCAGCAGGTTCACGACCAGCGCGATCTTGCCGATGTCGGTCACCTTGGACTGCTGGGGGTCCCAGGCCTCGCCGTCCTCGAAGAATCCGGGGAAGTTCCGGCCGTCGCTCCACGGGACGTACTCGTGGGGCATCCAGTCCTTGGTGACCTTCAGATGGCGGTTGAGCTCCTTTTCGACCACCTCTTCCAGCGCGAACAGCAGCTTGGCGTCGGTCCACGCCTCCGAGCTGCCGAGGTGGGGAGAGGTGATCGTCACGGGTACTCCTGGGTGCAAAGCGAATTACCTACGGTTCCGTAGCCTACGGAGTCGTAGGTTAAGCCTGACATCAAGGCCAGCCAAGCCCTAGGTGGGGCTATGACCGGTTACGTCCCGTTATCTATGCAGTTTGAAGGGGTCCTGAGGGGGAAACGAGAGGTCAAAGTCATGCCACCAGGTGGCCCGCGGCCGCCGCCTTGACGGCCGGGCCGGGCGCTTGCGGAAGACGGCGGTGCCGCCCGCCGGAGCGGGCGGCACCCGGACGTGCCGGGTTCTGTGGTCCGGTCAGCCGTGCCACAGCGTCTCGCGGACCTCCGCGGCCGTGGTCTCGCGCAGCCTGCCGTCCAGCATCAGCCACCGGGTGATGCCGATCGACTCCAGGAACGGCACGTCGTGGCTGGCCACCACGAGCGCCCCCTCGTACGACTCCAGCGCGTCCGTCAGCTGCCGCACGCTCGCCAGGTCCAGGCTGTTCGTCGGCTCGTCCAGCATCAGCAGCTGCGGAGCCGGCTCCGCCAGCAGCAGTGCCGCCAGCGCCGCGCGGAAGCGCTCGCCGCCCGACAGGGTGCCCGCCGCCCGGTCCGCCCGGGCGCCCCGGAACAGGAAGTGCGCCAGCCGGGCCCGGATCAGGTTGTTCGTGGCCTGCGGGGCGAACCGCGCCACGTTCTCCACGACCGAACGGCTCTCGTCGAGCACGTCCAGCCGCTGCGGCAGGAACCGCGTGGTCACATGGGTGACCGCGGCCCCGGCCTCCGGGGCGAGCAGTCCGGCGACCGTGCGCAGCAGCGTGGTCTTGCCCGAGCCGTTCCTGCCCACCAGCGCGATCCGCTCCGGACCGCGCAGTTCCCACTCGCCCCGTACGTACGCCCCGTGGACCAGGCGCAGATCGCTCAGGGTCAGGACGCGCCGGCCCGGCGGGACCTGGGTGGCGGGCAGTTCGATGCGGATCGCGTCGTCGTCGCGCACCGCGTCCACCGCCTGGTCCAGCCGCTCCTTCGCCTGGGCGAGCTTCTCGGTGTGCATGATGCGGTGCTTGCCGGCCGACTCCTGCGCGGCCCGCTTGCGGGCGCCCATCACGATCTTCGGCTCGCGTTTGGTGTCGTTCATCTTCTGGCCGTACCGCTTGCGCCGGGCCAGTTTGGCCTGGGCTTCGGACAGTTCGCGCTTCTGCCGCTGTACGTCGGCCTCCGCGACCCTGACCATCCGCCCGGCCGCGTCCTGCTCGGCGGCGAGCAGCGTCTCGTAGTCGGTGAAGTTCCCGCCGTACCAGCGGACTTCGCCGTCACGCAGATCCGCGATCTGGTCGACCCGCTCCAGCAGCTCCCGGTCGTGGCTGACCAGGACCATCACCCCGGTCCAGGACTCCACCGCCGCGTACAGGCGGCCGCGGGCCCGCAGGTCGAGGTTGTTGGTCGGCTCGTCCAGCAGCAGTACGTCGGGACGCGCGAGCAGGAGGGCGGCCAGCCGCAGCAGGACGCACTCACCGCCCGAGAGTTCGCCGACGGTCCGGTCCAGGCCGATCCGGGCGAGCCCGAGCTGGTCGAGCGTGGCCAGGGCCCGCTCCTCCACGTCCCAGTCGTCGCCCACGGCGGCGAAGTTCGCCTCGGTGGCCTCGCCCGCCTCGATGGCGTGCAGGGCGGCCCGGGCGGTGCGGATGCCGAGGGCCTCGTCCACGCGCAGCGCGGTGTCGAGGGTGATGTTCTGCGGGAGGTAACCGATGCGGCCGGCCACCGACAACTGGCCGTCGGACGGGGTGAGTTCCCCCGCGATGAGTTTCAGCAGGGTGGATTTGCCGCAGCCGTTGAGCCCGACAAGGCCGGTGCGGCCGGGGCCGACGGCGAGCTGGAACCCGTCGAACACGGGCGTGCCGTCGGGCCAGTCGAAGGAAAGTGCGGAGCAGGTGACGAATGAGGGAGCATGGCTCATGGAGGCCTCCAGGTTGCGTGAGTGGTGCGTGCAACGCGGGGAGACGGCCGGCTGTCGGTGGCGGTGGCCGGTGTCTCGGACCTCAGACGAACAATGTCCTGCTCCGTTTCGGCGGCACGCGGCGGTGAAGGGCGTGCGCATGAGTGCGAGGGGCGTGAACGAAGCTACGGGCGGCCGGAGCCGCCCGCAAACGAATTAAGGCCGCCGCCGGTTCAGCAGGTGTCGCGCATCAGCTCGGCCAGGCTGTGGTCCATGTCGAGGTACAGGTGCTCCAGGCCGGGCGGGACCACCGTCGAGGCCCGCTCCAGGAACCGGTGCAGCTCGGCCGTCAGCATCAGGATGATCGCCACGCCCTCGGGGGCGTGGAACTCGATGGTGGTGCGGTCCCCGTCGTACGGCCGCACCCGCACGTCGCCGCAGCCGGACGGGCGGTCCAGTCCGGATTCGAGCAGCTCCCGCGAGAAGGTCCAGGAGACCTCGACGCCCTCCAGGGTGGCCGGGGCGGGGAAGGCCATGCGCACGGCGAACGGATCCGCACGGTCGTAGCAGAGGGTGACGGGAACGGTCTCGACCTTCGGCGCGGTGGCGACCAGGCGGGCCTGTACGGCCTGCTCGATGACAGTGATCAAGGCTCACTCCCTTGCGGCGGATCTGCTGCCGGACTGTGGGGTGGAACCCGGCAACCCGATAGACGCCGGAATCGGCAAATCCGTGCATGGGGGCTGACGTGACCTGTGTCACCGATTGGCCGGAAGCCGCCTGTGTGATCGCACAGAGTGACCGTCAGGGGGGAGTGGGGGCAGGAGGGCCGGTGCGGGCCGCATGCTCCGCAGGGGCCGGAGAAGGGCCGGTTACCGTTCACTCCACAGGCCCAAAGCAGGGCCCGGCCCGCCCTGCGGACGAGGCGACGCACCCTGGACGGGGCATCGGACGTGCGTTAGCTTCCGGCGCCATGAGACTTCTGGGAGTTGGCATGTGCGCGGCGGCTTTGACGGTGGGCTTACTGGCCGCGCCGGCCCACGCGTCCGGGGCCGGAGACACGGCGGAACTGCGCGGCGCGGGCTGGGCGCTGAAGGACACCGGCAAGGACGTGCGCTTCCGCGGTCTGGCCGCGGTGAGCCGGAGCACGGCCTGGGTCGCCGGCTCCAAGGGCACCGTCCTGCGCACGGTGGACGGCGGCCGCAGCTGGCAGGACGTCTCGCCGTCGGGCGCGGTCGCGGAGGGGCTGGAGCTGCGGGACGTCGAGGCCTTCGACGCGCGGCGCGCGGTGGCCCTGTCGATCGGCGAGGGTGAGGCCTCCCGGGTGCTGCGCACCGAGGACGGCGGCGCCACCTGGACCGAGACCTTCCGCAACCCCGACCCCCGCGCCTTCTACGACTGCCTCACCTTCTTCGACCCGTGGCACGGGCTGGCGATGAGCGACCCGGTGGACGGCCGGTTCCGCATCCTGTCCACGGACGACGGCGGACGCAGCTGGCGGGTGCTGCCGGACGCCGGCATGCCGCCCGCGCTGCCCGGGGAGGCGGGCTTCGCGGCGAGCGGCCAGTGCCTGGTCAGCGCGGGGCCGCGCGATGTCTGGCTGGCGACGGGGGGCGGGGCGACGGCGCGCGTGCTGCACTCGGCGGACCGCGGCCTGACCTGGCGCGCCGCCGAATCCGGCGTCCCGGCGGGCGACCCGGCGCGGGGCGTCTTCGCCCTGGCCTTCCGGGACCGTACGAAGGGCCTCGCGGTCGGCGGCGACTACCGCACCGGCCAGGCCTCCCCGCAGGCCGCGGCCGTCTCCGGCGACGGCGGGCGCAGCTGGCGCCAGGCGGCCGCCCCGCCGCCGGCCTACCGGTCCGGCGCGGCCTGGTACCCGTACAGCCGCGGCACCGCGCTGGCGGTCGGGCCGACGGGCACGGACGTGACGCGGGACGGCGGGCGCAGCTGGCGGCCGCTGGACCCCGGATCCTTCGACACGGTCGACTGCGCCCCGGACACGGGCTGCTGGGCCTCGGGGGAGAAGGGCCGGGTGGCCCGGCTGGAACACCGCTGACCCGAGAGGAGCACGGGCCGCCCCGCCGGCAGGGTGCGGACGGGGTGGCCCGGACCTCGCTACGCCGCCGGGTTCTCGCGGACCGTCGCGAGGTCGGCGGACGTCTTCGTGGCGATGAACTGCGTGATGCGGTAGGCGCAGACGCCCGCCACGGCGAAGGGGTCCCCGGCCGCGATCCTCTCGATCTCGGCGCGGGAGACCCCGCCGGCCAGGATCACGCCGCCGTCGCGCGGGACCTTGCGCCCCGACGCGAGGAAGACGCCCTCGGCGTAGTGGCCGTCCAGCCAGGCGATGTGGGCGTCCATGTGGTCTTCGACGGCTTCCACGGGCGCGGTGTAGGTGAGCTCCAGGACGAACATGATCGCCAGGCTACTCTCGCTCCATCATGACGAGGACGAAGACTCCCGCCGATGAGGCCGAGGCCCGGGCGATACAGGACGAACTACGCCATCAGGTCGTGCTCTCCGAGCCCGGGCCGCCCCCCGGCCGCGGACTGGTCGCCGGAGTGGACGTCGCCTACGACGACGAGCGGGACCTGGTGGCAGCCGCGGCCGTGGTGCTGGACGCGGCCACCCTCGAAGTCGTCGAGGAGGCCACCGCCGTCGGACGCGTCAGCTTCCCCTACGTGCCGGGGCTGCTCGCCTTCCGCGAGCTGCCGACCGTACTGGCCGCCCTCGACTCGCTGACCGCCGCGCCCGGCCTCGTCGTCTGCGACGGCTACGGGCTCGCCCACCCGCGCGGCTTCGGCCTCGCCTGCCACCTCGGCGTGGTCACCGGCCTCCCGGCCATCGGGGTCGCGAAGAACCCGTTCACCTTCACGTACGGGGAACCGGGCGCCGGGCGCGGTGACTTCGCCCCGCTCGTCGCCGCCGACGGGGCGGAGGTCGGCCGGGCGCTGCGGACCCAGGACCGGATCAAGCCGGTGTTCGTCTCCGTCGGGCACCGGGTGTCGCTGGACAACGCCTGCGCCCAGGTCCTCGCCCTCAGCCCCCGGTTCCGGATCCCGGAGACCACCCGGCACGCCGACTCCCTGTGCCGCCGCGCCCTGCGCGAGGCCGCGGGGTGACGTCCGCTCAGCGGGCGTCCGCCACCCGGAAGACGATGCCCGCCTTCTGGAGGCGGGTGATCAGCGCGTCGCCCATCGCGACGGCCGTCGTCAGCTGTCCGGCGGCCTCGGGCAGGGCGTCGTGGGCCAGGCAGAGCGCGGACTCGGCGAGCATCTTCGCCGTCTCCCCGTACCCCGGGTCGCCGCCCGACACCTCCGTCAGCACGCGCCGGCCGCCGCCCTCGCCCACGAACCGCACCGTGAACCAGCTGCGTGCCCGCCGCTCGGCGTCCGGTCCCCGGCCCGGCTCCCAGCGGTTCATCAGCCACCGCCGGGCCGCCGGGACCTGGGCCAGGGCCGCCGTCACGCCCACCGCCGCGGCGCCGCCCACCGCGACCGGGAGGTGCGTGACCGAGGCGTAGTGCCGGTAGCGGAAGTCCGGGCCGTAGCGCTCCAGCGCGGCCGCCGACCGGGCCACGATCCGCGGGTCCAGCGTGGGCAGCGGCAGCGCCCAGGTGCCGGTCTCCCGGCTGAACCGGGGCGCGCCGGCCGGTCCGCGCGCCCGCCGCCCCAGCAGCCGGGGCTCGTGCAGCCGGCGCTCCCGCGCGGCGGCCAGCGTCTGCGGGCCGCGGCCCAGCGCGGTCAGCGCCGAGGCCAGGGTCCCGCCGGAGAACAGGGCGTTGGACCGCATGAACCCGTCGACGCGCAGCGGCACGCCCTCGGGCAGCCGGCCGACCGTGAAGTAGGCCCCGAGGTCGGCCGGGATCGAGTCGAAGCCGCAGGCGTGCACGATCCGCGCGCCGGTCTCCCGGGCCCGCGCGTCGTGCTCGACGTACATCCGGTCCACGAACTCGGGCTCGCCGGTGAGGTCCACGTAGTCCGTGCCCGTCTCGGCGCAGGCGGCGACCAGCTCCGCCCCGTACCAGACGTACGGTCCCACGGTGGTGGCCAGCACCCGGGTCGACGCGGCCAGAGCCCGCACCGCCCCGGCGTCGGAGGCGTCCGCCCGCAGCAGCGGCACCGCGGCGCAGGCCGGGTCGATGGCGGCCAGCCGCTCGCGCAGCCTCTCCAGCTTGGCGAGGTCCCGGCCCGCGAGGGCCCAGCGGCAGCCGGCGGGCGCGTGCGCGGCGAGGTACTCGGCGGTCAGCGCCCCCACGAACCCGGTGGCGCCGAAGAGCACGATGTCGTGGGCCCGCTCCCGCGGATGGTCCTGCCGAGCCTGTGCGTTCATGACCGTTCCTCCCAGCTGGTGTAGGGGGCGAGGCTAGCGTGCGGGGAGGACGGGCAGCGCCCCGGGGACGGCCTGGGGCCGTTCCCGGGGCGCTGGGTCCGCCGGCTGCCGGTGGGTCAGTTCTTGTCGTAGTAGCCGAACATGTCGACGATCATGTCGATGTCGTCGTCCGACTGGTTCCAGAAGTCCACGATGCCCGTGTTGCCCGTGCTCGCCTGCACCAGGTTCGGGACGGTCTTGCCCGCGGTGAAGTTGAGGGTGGAGGAGGTGGGCGCGGCGGGCCAGGACTCCGAGCCGTTGTCGTACTGCCAGCGGTAGTTCGGGTCCGGGGCCACGGCGACGAAGCCGGGGCCGGCCGTGTTGGTGGCGGTGGTGTTCAGCACGTAGCCGATGTCGTTGGGCCACTGCGAGGCGAAGTCCACCCAGATGTAGCTGCGGCCCCACACCGGTCCGTAGACGGAGCCCGCGGGGTCGCGGGTGTCGAACACGCGCTTCGGGTTGAGGCGCAGGTACGCGCCCTCGCTCGCCTCGCTGTAGTAGCCGACGACGTCGACGATGACATCGGTCCCGGCCCAGGCGCCGTTGCGGATGTTGATCTTGCCGTCGGGGCCGACCGGGACGATCACCGAGTTGGCGATGGTCTGACCGGCGGTGAAGTTCACGTTGGAGGCGCTCGGCGCCGCCTGGCCGCTCGGGTAGGCGGTCAGGTGGCCGGCCTCGCGCGGGTTGGTGACGGTCACGTTGAGCGCCACGGCGGTGATGCCGGCCGGCACGCCGCGGCTGTTGCCGATCTGCAGGCCGAAGGCGGTCTGCCCGGGGACCTGGCCCTTGGCGGTGCCGAGGCCCTCACGGGTGTCGGCGAAGCGGACCGGGGAGACCGGGGTGTAGCCGCTGGCGGCTGCCTTGGCGAAGTAGCCGGTGACGTCGGCGATGAGGTCGATCGACTCCCAGCCGCCGTTGTACAGCTCCACGTAGCCGTCCTGGCCGACCGTGACGACCGCCAGGTTCGGCACGGTCTGACCGGCGACGAAGTTGACGTTCGAGGTGATCGGGCGCGTGGTGCCGGAGGGGAACGCCGTGACGTGGCCGCCGCTGGTGGTGTTGGTGACCGTGAGGTTGAGGACCACGGAGGTGACGCCCGCCGGGATCGAGCCGTTGCCGGCGATCTGCACGCGCGCCGTGGTGTACGGCTTGATCTTCGCCTTGGCGCCGCCGATGCCGCTGCGGGTGTCGAGCAGGCGGGTGGGGCTGTGCGGGGTGAAGTCCGAGCCCGCGGTCAGGATCTCGACCGTGTTGGTGACGGTCGTGCCGTCGGCGCGGTCCGTCGCGGTGACCGTGATGGTGTAGGTGCCCAGTTCCGCGTAGTTGTGCGCGGTGGTCATCGTGGTGCTGCCGTACGCGGTCTCGTTGCTCGTGGTGTCGTCGCCCCAGTCGATGACGACGTCGACGTACCGGTTCGGGTCGCTCGTGACGGTGGTGTCCAGCTCCAGCGAGTGGGCGGACACGTTCCACGCCGCGAGGTCGACGGCGAGGCTCGGGTTGGCGGCCTCCGCCTGCGCGGTGGCCTTCCCGCCGGACGTGCGGACCGAGCGCTCGGCGGAGCTCTTGAAGGTCTTGAAGTTCTCCGCCGCGGCCTTCTTCAGGTCCGCGTCGGGAACCGTCACGCCCTGCTTGGCGGGCGCGACCGGATCGGCCTGCGCCACCCCGGGTATGAGACCCATGCCCGCGGCCACGACGGCAGCGGAAATTACGAGTCGGCGATTGCGCACCGGCCCCCCCATTTTTCGTTTTTTTGAACTTGCTCAGGTTTGAAGCGTGATCAGAGTACATAGCCGCCTGCCGCGCCGAAAGGACTTTGATCAGCGGGTGGGGGCTAGCGTGAGGACCGGGCCCTCCCGGCGGGCGGTCGGTGCCGGTCGGTGCCGGTTCGGGGCAGATGTGACCGGCGGTACGCGGGAGGCGTTGATGAAGGCTGCGGTGCGCAAGTGGGAGGCGGTGCGGGAGTTTGCCCGTGGGCTTCCGGAGGCGGTCGAGGAGTATCCGTGGGGTCCCGAGGACTGTGTGGTGAAGGTCAACAAGAAGATCTTCGTCTTCCTCGGGAACGCCGACGGGCCGCAGCCGCCCGGCCTGTCCGTGAAGCTCAGGGACGAGGCGCTGCACGGGCACGCGATGTCCGCGCCCGGTGCGGAGCCCACCGGCTACGGCCTCGGCCGCTCGGGCTGGGTATCCGTCCCGCTGGGGGAGCAGGGGGCGCCCTCCGCGCAGGTCCTGTGCGAGTGGGTGGAGGAGAGCTACCGCACCGTGGCCCTCAAGCGGCACGTCAGGGAGCTGGACGCCCGGATCGAGGCAAATGGCTAAGCGCTTGCTCTTGTGCTGAGTGGAACGCGTTCCTAGCATCGCTGGTGTTACATCAGTTGTGTCACACCGTGCGGCTACGAATGCTGGGGGCTCGATGGCAGTGACAGGGACCGGCCCGCTCGCCGGGGTGCGCGTCGTCGAACTGGCGGGCATCGGCCCAGGCCCGTTCGCCGCCATGCTCCTCGCCGACCTGGGCGCCGACGTCGTACGCGTGGACCGGCCGGGCGGCGGCGGGCTCGCGGTCAACCCCGCCTACGACCTCACCAACCGCGGCAAGCGCTCCGTCCTGGTCGACCTCAAGTCCGCCGAGGGCCCCGCCCGCGTCCTGGACCTCGTCGAGCGGGCCGACGTCCTGATCGAGGGCTTCCGCCCCGGCGTCGCCGAACGGCTCGGCGTCGGGCCGGCCGACTGCCACGCCCGCAACCCGAAGCTGGTCTACGGCCGGATGACCGGCTGGGGCCAGGACGGGCCGCTCGCCCACACCGCCGGGCACGACATCGCCTACATCGCCGTCACCGGCGCCCTCGGCATGATCGGCGGCCCGGACGAGCCCCCGGCCGTCCCCGCCAACCTGGTCGGCGACTACGCGGGCGGCTCGCTCTACCTCGTCATCGGCGTCCTCGCGGCCCTCCGGCACGCGCGTACCCCCGGAGGCGCCGGCCAGGTGGTCGACGCGGCCATCGTCGACGGGACCGCCCACCTCACCGCGATGATCCACGGCATGCTGGCCGCCGGCGGCTGGCAGGACCGCCGCGGCGCCAACCTGCTCGACGGCGGCTGCCCCTTCTACGGGACCTACGAGACCTCCGACGGGCAGTACATGGCGGTCGGCGCCCTGGAGCAGCAGTTCTACGACACCTTCGTGGAACTGCTCGGCATCGCGGATCAGGCCCCCGCCCGCAAGGACCTGGCCCGCTGGGGCGAGCTGCGCGAGGCCGTGGCCGCCCGGTTCAAGTCCCGTACGCGCGAGGAGTGGACGGCGGTCTTCGAGGGCACCGACGCGTGCGTGGCCCCGGTGCTCTCCCTGCGCGAAGCCCCGCACCACCCCCACCTCGCGGCCCGCGGGACCTTCACCGAACACTCCGGGATCACCCAGCCCGCCCCCGCCCCGCGCTTCTCCGCGACCCCGACCCGCGTGACCTCCGCGCCGGCCCTGCCCGGCGCGGACACCGCCTCCGTGGCCGCCGACTGGGACGTGCCGGCCCTGCTCCCGAAAGGGGACCGATGAAACGCCGGATCTTCGACGCCGACCACGAGGCGTTCCGCGAGACCGTCCGCACCTTCCTCACCAAGGAGGTGCTGCCCCACTACGAGCAGTGGGAGAAGGACGGCATCGTCAGCCGCGAGGCATGGCGGGCCGCCGGCCGGCAGGGCCTGCTGGGGCTGGCCGTCCCGGAGGAGTACGGGGGCGGCGGGAACACCGACTTCCGCTACGCCGCCGTGATCGCCGAGGAGTTCACCCGCGCGGGCGCCCCGGGGCTGGCCATCGGCCTGCACAACGACATCATCGGGCCCTACCTGACCTCGCTGGCCACCGAGGAGCAGAAGCGCCGCTGGCTGCCCGGGTTCTGTTCGGGCGAGACCATCACCGCCATCGCCATGACCGAGCCGGGCGCGGGCTCCGACCTCCAGGGGATCCGCACCGGCGCCGAGGACCGGGGCGACCACTGGGTGCTGAACGGCTCCAAGACCTTCATCTCCAACGGCATCCTCGCCGACCTGGTGATCGTGGTCGCCAAGACCACGCCCGAGGGCGGGGCACACGGACTGTCGCTGCTGGTCGTCGAGCGCGGCGCGGAGGGCTTCGAGCGCGGCCGCAACCTCGACAAGATCGGCCAGAAGGCCCAGGACACCGCCGAACTCTTCTTCCACGACGTCCGCGTCCCCAAGGAGAACCTGCTCGGCGAGCTGAACGGCGCCTTCGTCCACCTCATGACCAACCTCGCGCAGGAGCGGATGGGCATCGCGATGGCCGGCATCGCCGCCGCCGAGCACCTGCTGGAGATCACCACCCGGTACGTCAAGGAGCGCGAGGCCTTCGGCCGGCCGCTGGCCAAGCTCCAGCACATCCGCTTCGAGATCGCGGAGATGGCCACCGAGTGCGCGGTCACCCGCACCTTCCTCGACCGCTGCATCACCGACCACGCGAACGGCGAACTGGACCACGTACACGCCTCGATGGCCAAGTGGTGGGCCACCGAACTGCAAAAGCGCGTCGCCGACCGCTGTCTGCAACTGCACGGCGGATACGGATACATGAGCGAATACCGGGTCGCGCGGGCCTTCACCGACGGCCGCATCCAGACCATCTACGGCGGCACGACCGAGATCATGAAAGAGATCATCGGCCGCTCCCTCCTCGGCTAAGACCCAGACCTCCCGAAAGGCTTGACCAGTGAGCACCGAAGCTTACGTATACGACGCGATCCGCACCCCGCGCGGCCGCGGCAAGGCCAACGGCGCCCTGCACGGCACCAAGCCGATCGACCTGGTCGTCGGCCTCATCCACGCCCTGCGCGAGCGCAACCCCGGGCTGGACCCCGCCGCCATCGACGACATCGTGCTCGGCGTCGTCGGCCCGGTCGGCGACCAGGGCTCCGACATCGCCCGCATCGCGGCCATCGCCGCCGGACTCCCGGACACCGTCGCGGGCGTACAGGAGAACCGCTTCTGCGCCTCGGGCCTGGAGGCCGTCAACCTGGCCGCCGCCAAGGTCCGCTCCGGCTGGGAGGACCTGGTCCTCGCGGGCGGCGTGGAGTCCATGTCCCGCGTCCCGATGGCCTCCGACGGCGGCGCCTGGTTCAACGACCCGATGACCAACTGGGACGTCAACTTCGTCCCGCAGGGCATCGGCGCCGACCTGATCGCCACCATCGAGGGATTCTCCCGGCGCGACGTCGACGAGTACGCCGCCCTGTCCCAGGAGCGGGCCGCCGCGGCCATCAAGGACGGGCGCTTCGCCAAGTCCGTCGTCCCGGTCACCGACCGCAACGGCCTGGTCGTCCTGGACCACGACGAGTTCGTCCGCCCGGGCACCACCGCCGACACCCTCGCCAAGCTGAAGCCCTCCTTCGCGGACATCGGCGAGCTCGGCGGCTTCGACGCCGTCGCCCTCCAGAAGTACCACTGGGTCGAGAAGATCGACCACGTCCACCACGCGGGCAACTCCTCCGGCATCGTCGACGGCGCCTCCCTCGTCGCCATCGGCTCCCGCGAGGCGGGCGAGCGGAGCGGCCTCACCCCGCGCGCCCGCATCGTCTCGGCGGCCGTCTCCGGCTCCGAGCCCACCATCATGCTCACCGGCCCCGCCCCGGCCACCCGCAAGGCCCTCGCCAAGGCCGGGCTGACCATCGACGACATCGACCTGATCGAGATCAACGAGGCCTTCGCCGGTGTCGTGCTGCGCTTCGTCAAGGACATGGGCGTCTCCCTCGACAAGGTCAACGTCAACGGCGGCGCCATCGCGCTCGGCCACCCGCTCGGCGCCACCGGCGCGATGATCCTCGGCACGGTCGTCGACGAACTGGAGCGCCAGGACAAGCGCTACGGGCTCGTCACCCTCTGCGTCGGCGGCGGCATGGGCGTCGCCACGATCGTCGAACGCATCTGATCCGTCCTGATCCCCGATTCCCCTCCGACACGGAAGTAGCGAACATGAGCGAGTCCACCACGATCCGCTGGGAACAGGACGAGACCGGCGTCGTCACCCTGGTCCTCGACGACCCCGACCAGTCCGCCAACACCATGAACCAGGCCTTCAAGGACTCCATCGCGGCCGTCGCCGACCGCGCCGAAGCCGAGAAGGACTCCATCCGGGGCATCATCTTCACCTCCGCCAAGAAGACCTTCTTCGCGGGCGGCGACCTCAAGGACATGATCCGGCTGCGCCCCGAGCACGCGCAGCTGGCCTTCGACACCGGCACCGAGATCAAGCGCTCGCTGCGCCGCATCGAGACCCTCGGCAAGCCCGTGGTCGCCGCGATCAACGGCGCCGCCCTGGGCGGCGGTTACGAGATCTGCCTGGCCTCCCACCACCGCGTCGCGCTGGACGCCCCCGGCTCGAAGATCGGCCTGCCCGAGGTCACCCTCGGCCTGCTCCCGGCCGGCGGCGGCGTCACCCGCACGGTGCGCCTGATGGGCATCGCCGACGCGCTGCTCAAGGTGCTGCTCCAGGGCACCCAGTACAACCCGAAGCGCGCCCTGGAGAACGGCCTGGTCCACGAACTGGCCGCCACCCCCGAGGAGATGATCGCCAAGGCCCGCGCCTTCATCGACGCGAACCCCGAGTCGAAGCAGCCCTGGGACGTACCCGGCTACAGGATCCCGGGCGGCACCCCGTCCAACCCGCGGTTCGCCGCCAACCTCCCGGCCTTCCCGGCCAACCTGAAGAAGCAGCTCAACGGGGCCCCGTACCCGGCCCCGCGCAACATCCTGGCCTGCGCCGTCGAGGGCACCCAGGTGGACTTCGAGACCGCGCTGACCATCGAGGCCCGCTACTTCACCGAGCTGGTCACCGGCCAGACCGCCAAGAACATGATCCAGGCCTTCTTCTTCGACCTCCAGGCCGTCAACGCGGGCCGCAGCCGCCCGCAGGGGATCGAGCCGCGCACGGTCCGCAAGGTCGCCGTCCTCGGCGCCGGCATGATGGGCGCGGGCATCGCCTACTCCTGCGCCCGCGCGGGCATCGAGGTGGTGCTCAAGGACGTCAGCGCCGAGGCCGCCGCCAAGGGCAAGGCCTACTCCGAGAAGCTGCTCGACAAGGCCGTCTCCCGCGGCCGTACGACCGAGGCCCAGCGCGCCGAGCTGCTCGCCCGGATCACCCCCACCGCCGACGCGGCCGACCTGGCGGGCTGCGACGCCGTCATCGAGGCCGTCTTCGAGGACACCGCCCTCAAGCACAAGGTGTTCCAGGAGATCCAGGACGTCATCGCGCCGGACGCGCTGCTCTGCTCCAACACCTCCACCCTGCCCATCTCCGGGCTCGCCGAGGGGGTCGGGCGCCCCGCCGACTTCATCGGCCTGCACTTCTTCTCGCCCGTCGACAAGATGCCGCTGGTCGAGATCATCAAGGGCGGGCGGACCGGCGAGGAGGCCATCGCCCGCGCCTTCGACCTGGTCCGCCAGATCAACAAGACCCCGATCGTGGTCAACGACTCGCGCGGGTTCTTCACCTCGCGCGTCATCGGCCAGTTCATCAACGAAGGCGTGGCCATGGTCGGCGAGGGCATCGAGCCCGCCTCGATCGAGCAGGCCGCCGCCCAGGCCGGCTACCCGGCCAAGGTGCTCTCGCTGATGGACGAGCTCACCCTCACCCTCCCGCGCAAGATCCGCAACGAGACCCGCAAGGCCTTCGAGGCCGAGGGCCGCGCATGGGCCGAGCACCCCGCCGACGGGGTCATCGACCGGATGGTCGACGAGTTCGGCCGTCCGGGCCGCAGCGGCGGGGCGGGCTTCTACGCGTACGACGAGGCGGGCAAGCGCGCCGGCATCTGGCCGGGCCTGCGCGAGCACTTCACCAAGCCGGGGTACGAGATCCCCTTCGAGGACATGAAGGAGCGGATGCTCTTCTCCGAGGCCCTGGACACCGTCCGCTGCCTCGACGAGGGCGTGCTCACCTCCGTCGCCGACGCCAACATCGGCTCCATCATGGGCATCGGCTTCCCGGCCTGGACCGGCGGCGTGATCCAGTACGTCAACGGCTACGAGGGCGGCCTGCCGGGCTTCGTGGCCCGTGCGCGCGAACTCGCCACCACGTACGGCGAGCGCTTCACCCCGCCGGCCTCCCTCGTGGCGAAGGCCGAACGGGGCGAGACGTACGCCGACTAGTGCGGTGGAGCGGAAGGCCGGCCGGGTCGCTCCCGGCCGGCCTTCCCCCATCCGGGGCGCAGGATCAGGGCAGGGTCCAGAACCGCTCCGTCACCAGGTAGAAGACCACGACCCAGAACCCGAGCGCCGCGGCGACGATGCCGAGCCCGGTGAGGTTGCTGCGCACCGGGGACTCGTCCGGTCCGGGCCACAGCCACCGCTTGAGCAGCCGGTTCACGTAGTGGGGCATGGTGAGGAAGCTCATGATGAAGCTCGAGAACAGGTTCCCCACGAGCAGCCCGAGCCACAGCGGCATGCCCAGCGGGTGCAGCGCGAGCGACAGCAGGACGACGGTCGGGTAGAGGCCGACCCAGACCGCGACGGAGGTCTTGGTCTCCGAAGGCGGCGACAGCTCCTTGCCGTTCTCCTCGAAGGCGAACCAGCTGCCGAACGAGTTGTCGATCGTGCGCAGTTTGAAGTCGTTGAACCGCTCGCCTTCGGCGAGGACCTCCCGCCGCTTGTCCGACGTCAGCCACGCGTCCAGGTGTTCGGCGTTGTCGTAGCGGTACAGGGTGGTCCATTCGTCCTGGAGGCCCTCGATGGGGCGGAAGATCTCGGTGCCGCGGAACCCTTCGAACCTGCCCTCCTCCCGGCTCATGCGGCGTTGCCACGCGAGGAAGTCCTCGACCTGGTCCGGGTGGACCCGGTGGGTGACGACCACGGTCACGAGCGGGTCCGTCGGCTGGGTTCCGCCGCTGATCACCTGCTGGGTCGCGGGACCGTCGAAGTACTGCTCGCCGGCGTCGAGCAGCCGCTGCCGGGTCGCGCCGTTGATCCACGCCTGGAGGTGGGCCACCGAGTCGAAGCGGTAGACCACGACCCAGTCGGGCTGGAGCTCCGTCGGCGGGGAGACCTCGGCGCCGAGGTGCCCGGCGTACCGGGCGGCGGCCGCGTTGACGCCCTCCTGCCACTTCTCGTACTGCGCCTCCATGCCGCGCCGGACCTTGCGGCCGATGATGACGGTCGCCGCCGCCTCCGGCCGCCCGTCGCCGGTCATCGTCTCGGGCCCGTCGGCGCCGACCGGCTCTCACCCAGCCGGCTGTAGATCCTTTCCGGGGTGAGGGGCAGCTCGCGGTAGCGGACGCCCGTGGCGTCGCGCAGCGCGTTCGCCAGGGCGGGGGCCACCGGGTTGATGCAGCACTCCGCCATCCCCTTCGCCCGCATGGGCCCGACCGAGTCGGAGGAGCCCACAAGGAGCAGGTCGGTGCGGGGAACGTCGGCGTAGGAGGGGATCCGGTAGTTGCGGAGGTTCGGATTGGCCATCACCCCGTCCGCGCCGACCTGGTAGTTCTCGGTCAGGGCGAAACCGATGCCCTGGGCGACACCGCCCTCCACCTGCCCGCGGACCTGCTCGGGGTTGATGACCACTCCGGCGTCGGCGGCGTGGACGCTGTAGAGGACGCGGATCTCACCCGTCACCCGGTGCACCGCGATGCGGAAGCCCTGGGTGTTGGAGGTGACGCTGCGGGGCGATCCGTAGGCCTTGCGGGCCGCGGTGAAGCGGATTCCGCGGGACCGGGCCAGGGCGACGAGCTCGGCCAGCGCGACGCGCTCGTCCCCGCAGACGACGTGCTCGTCGTCCATCGAGCACATCACGAGGTGCACGCCCGTGTGCGCGGCGGCGAACTCCAGGATGCGGTCGCGCACCGCGTTCGCCGCCTTGAGCACCGCCTGGCCCGCCACGAAGAGGCCGGCGCTCGCGAAGGCGCCGGTGTCGAAGCCGGTGCGGTCGGTGTCGGACTGCACCAGGCGGATCCGCGACGGGGTGGTGCCCAGCTGGCCGGCGGCGATCTGGACGTGCGCGGTCGAGGTTCCCTCGCCGAATTCGACCGTTCCGACGGCCAGTTCGTAGACGAGGTCGTCGCCGAGCGTGAGCCAGGCCTCGGAGACGTGGTCGGTCGGCGGCGCCGTCTCGTGCAGGGAGCTGGCCACGCCCGTCCCGACCAGCCAGCCGGGGCCGGGGGAGGGCTGGCCGGAGGTACGGGACAGGGCGCCGGCCACGAGGTCGATGCACTTCGCGAGCCCGTCCTCGGTGAACACCACGTCGTCGGGGCCGTCGTGCATCGCGACGAGCGGATCGCCGGGGCGCACGATGTTGCGGCGGCGCAGCTCCAGCGGATCCATGTGCAGCGCGAGGGCCAGCTCGTCCATGGCGCACTCGACGGCGAAGGCCGGCTGGGTCATCCCGTAGCCGCGCAGGGCGCCGCTGGGCACGGTGTTGGTGTAGAAGGAGTACGCGTCGTACTTCTTGTTGGGGCAGCGGTAGATCATGACGGCGGCGCCGCCCGCGTACAGGGTCTCGCCGCCGTGATTGCCGTAGGCGCCGGTGTTGGACACGTTGCGGACCTGGAAGGCGGTGAGCGTGCCGTCCGACTTCGCGCCGAGCCTGACCGTCAGCTTCATCGGGTGCCGGGGCGAGGCCGTGGTGAACTCCTCCTCGCGCGTGTACTCGAAGCAGACGGGCCGGCCGGTGTCCAGGGCGGCGAGCGCCACCAGGTCCTCCGAGATGACCTCCTGCTTGCCGCCGAATCCACCGCCGACGCGCATGCAGAACACGCGCAGCTGATCGGGGCGCAGCGCGAACAGGTAGGCCAGTTTGACCTTCGCGATCGAGGGGGACTGCGAACTGGTGCGGACGTTCAGCCGGCCGTCCTCCATCCAGGCGATCGAGCCGTGGGTCTCGAGGTGGGCGTGCTGCACGCGCGGCGAGGAGTACGTGCCCTCGTGGACCACGTCGGCCGCGGCGAACCCCGCGTCGACGTCGCCGATGTGCGAGTGGATCTCCAGCAGCAGGTTGTGGACGGAGTCGCGGACGAACGGGTCCTCCGAGCCGTGCAGTTGGGGCGCCCCGTCGGCCATGGCCTCCTCGGGGTCGAAGACCGCGGGCAGCACCTCGTACTCCACGGCCAGCTGCCGGCAGCCCTCCTCGGCCGCACCGACCGTGTCGGCGACGACGACCGCGACGCGCTGGCCGGCGAAGCGGACCGTGTCGTCCAGGATGTACGTGTCGTCCGGATCCACCAGGTGGTCGGTGTGGATCGCCGTGGTGAACCGCCTGCGCGGCACGTCCTCCCAGGTGTAGACGCGGTGCACGCCGGGGACGGCGAGCGCGGCGGACCGGTCGACCGAGACGATCCGGGCGTGCGCGTGGGGTGAGTGCAGCACCTTGAGGTGCAGCATGCCCTCGATGCGGGTGTCCATCGTGAACTCGGCCCGGCCGGTCACCACGTCCTCGGCCGCCGGCGCGCCGACGCTCGTCCCGACGGCCTTGCCGGGCCGGGCGCTCCGCACGGAGGCGACGCCCTGCACGGCGTCCTCGATCGACCGGTAGCCGGTGCAGCGGCAGAGGTTGCCCTTCAACGCCCTTGGCAGGTCCGCCTTCTGGTCCTCGGTGAGGGCCGCGGAGGTCATGATCATCCCGGCGGTGCAGAAACCGCACTGGAACCCCGGGGCGTCGCGGAACCGCCGCTGCACCGGATGCAGGTCGCCGGGCGAGCCCAGACCCTCGACCGTGGTCACCGCGCGGCCGTCCGCGCGGAAGGCGGGGGTGACGCAGCTGTGCACCGGGGTGCCGTCCAGCCACACCGTGCACGCACCGCAGTCGCCCGCGTCGCAGCCCTTCTTGACGCCGAAGTGGCCGAGCGCGCGCAGGAAGGTGCGCAGGCACTGGCCGGGGGCCGGTTCCTCGTCGAAGCTCCGTCCGTTCACCAGGTAGGTCATGCCGGGCCCCCAGCGATGAGTTCGCCGCGGATCTCCTCGGCGAAGTGCCGTGTCAGGTGGCGACGGTGGTCGGGGGTGCCGTTGGGGTCGGCGAACCAGACGTCGGCGGGTATGGCGTCGATGCTCTGCCGCAGGGTGTGGGCATCGGGCATGGAATCGAAGGCGAACCGCACCGGCCGGGTGGTGCCGGCGGTGACCGTGAGCAGCAGGTTGCTGGTGCCCGGTGTGTGCGTGCCGATGAGGAAGACGGTCGAGCGCCCCAGGTGGGTCAGGGCGAAGCGGCGGTGCGCGACGCGTTTGTGCAGGGCGTGCGCCGGGATGTCGACGCGGCGCAGGATCTCGCCGGGCGCGAGGACGTTGCGGTGGTCGCCCGTCACGAAGTCGAGGGCGTCGACGGTGCGCACGGAGCCGTCGGGGGCCCACAGTTCGTAGCGCGCCTCCAGCGCGACCGTGAGCGTGATCATCGGTCCGGCGGGCAGGGACAGGCAGATGTTCCCGCCGACGGTCGCCGCGTTCCACACCTTGAACGAGGAGAGGAACGCCTCGCAGGACACCGGGAAGAGGCGGGCCGCGGGCCAGTCTCCGGGCGGGGTGAAGGCGTGGAGCTCGCGAATGGTGCACGTGGCCCCGATCTCCAGGCCCGCGTCGCCCGGTACGAGGGGCTCCCAGTGCAGCGCCGTCAGGTCGACCAGACGGCGCAGGGCGGGCTGTTCGGCGGAGAACAGCCAGGTGCCGCCCGCGAGCCAGGCGTCGCCCTCGCGCCAGTCCGCCCCGGGCCGGCCGGCCGGCCGCCGCACGACTTCGGTGATGGTGTTGAGGTCCATGGGAATCGATCTCCCTCACGAGGGCATTCGTGAACGGCTCGGGGGAGGACCGGCCCGGCGCGGAGAATCCTTTCCAGCGTACCCAGAGCGGGGCGCCGCCGCTCGGTCAGGACACGGCGGCGCCGGGCGCCCCGCCGGGCGTCTCGCCGGGCGTCTCGCCGGGCGCCCCGCCGGGCGTCTCGCCCGAGACGAAGGCCGCCCGCAGTTCCTCCCTGAGCGACCGCTGGAAGGCCGTCACCAGCGCCTGCACCACCATCGGCTGCATGTGAGCCGACAGCGCCTTCATCGACTCCACCCGCTCCGGATCGCTCTCGTCCCGCGTGAACGGCCCCCACACCTCGTCCCGGAACAGCGCCGTCAGCTCGTGCGCCGCCGACCTCGTGTGCTCCATCAGCACCGTGCGCGCGGCCAGGATCGTCTCGTGTGCGATCGGTACGTCGAGCAGGGCCACCCCCAGCCTCAGCAGCCCCACGTCCACCCGGAAGCCGTCCCCCGAGGCCGCGAGCACGTTCATCGCCGTCAGCCGCCGCACATCGGTGTCCGACAGGCCCCGTCCCGCCCGCTTCTCCAGCTCGGCCCGCGAGACCTCCTGGGCCGAGTCCGGTGCCCAGCTGGCCACCAGTGCCCGGTGGATCGCCAGGTCGTGCGCGCTCAGATCGTCGGGCAGCGCGTCCAGATAGCGCTCGATGGCGGACAGCGTCATGCCCTGGTGCTGCAACTCCTCGATCAGCGCCAGCCGCGAAAGGTGCTCCGGCCCGTAGTGGCCCACACGACGAGGGCCGATCACGGGAGGGGGCAAAATCCCGCGCGTGCTGTAGAACCGTACGGTGCGGACGGTGACGCCCGCCCGGGCCGCCAGCTCGTCCACGGTGAGCATCGGCTCGGGTGCCTGGTCGGCCATCGTCTGCGCCTCGCTCTCTGCTCCACAGCTTGGGTTCAACAGTATTGCTGTCGCACCAACGATGTGAAACGGCCAGGAGCTGCCCATGACCACGAACCTGCGACTGCCCGGACGACCCGAGGAGCTCACCCTCCCCGCCCTGCTGGCCCGCAACGCCGCCGAGTACGGCGACCTGCCCGCCCTCTCGTGGCGCGCCGGCCCCGAAGCGGCCCCGTGGACGACCCTCACCTGGAGCGAGGTGCGCCGTCAGGTCGCCGTCCTCGCCTCCGGATACGCCGCCCTCGGAGTCGAGCGCGGCGAGCACGTGCTGATGATGATGGGCAACCGCCCCGAGCACTGGCTCAGCGACCTCGCCCTCGTCCACCTCGGCGCCGTCCCCGTCACCGTGTACGGGACCTCCGCGCCCGAGCAGATCGCCCACATCGCCCGCCACAGCCGGGCCCGGGTCGCCGTCCTCGAGGGCGCCTGCGAGCTCGGCCGGTGGGAGCCGCTGCTCGCCGACGCCTCGGTGCCCCTGGAACGGCTCGTCGTGGCCGAGGCCGCGGAGGCCGGCCCGCACCGCACCTACGGCTCCCTGTACGCGAGCGGGGCCCGGCTGCACCGGGCCGAGGCCTTCGAGAAGGCCTGGCAGGAGACCGGCCCCGAGGACCCGCTGACCGTCGTCTACACCTCCGGCACCACGGGCGACCCCAAGGGTGTCCGCCTCACCCACCGCAACCTCATGCTCCAGGCGGTCCGCCTCGACCGGAACGTGGACCTGCCCGAGCACGCCGAGCACATCTGCTACCTGCCCTTCGCACACATCGCGGAGCGGGTCCTCGGCATCTACCTGCCGCTCCTGCGCGCCGCGCACGTGCGGCTGTGCGCCGACCCGACCGCGGTGGCCGGGGCGGTCCGCGAACTGCGCCCGGTGCAGTTCTTCGGCGTGCCCCGGGTGTGGGAGAAGCTCGCCGCCGGCGTCAAGGCGGTCCTCGGCACGCTTCCCGAGGAGCAGCGCGGCGCCATCGAGGCCGCGAACGACCTGGCCCGGGCCCGCGCCGGCCACCGGGAGCGCGGGGAGGAGGTGCCGGCCGCGCTCGAAGCCTCGTACGCCACGGCGAAGGAGCGGGTGCTCGACCCGCTGCTGGGCCTGGCCGGCCTGGACCGGCTGGTCTGGACGGCCAGCGCCACCGCCCCGATGCCGATCGACGTGGTCCGCTTCTGGGCGGGCTGGGGGATCACCATCATGGACGCCTGGGGCCTCACCGAGACCTCCGGCGTGTGCACGGTCAACAGCCCGGACGGTTTCCGGCTCGGCTCGGTGGGCCGCGCCATCGAAGGGCTCGAACTGCGGCTCGCCGAGGACGGGGAGATCCTGACCCGCGGCGCGACCGTCTTCGGCGGCTACCTGCGGCCCGACGGCACGGTGGAGACGGCGGCCGACGGCGAGGGCTGGTTCCCGACCGGGGACATCGGGCGGCTCGACGAGGACGGGTTCCTCTGGCTGACCGACCGCAAGAAGGAACTGATCATCACCTCCAACGGCAAGAACGTCTCCCCGGCCCTGGTGGAGAACACCGTCAAGGAGCACCCGCTGATCGGCCAGGCCCTGGTGCACGGCGACGGCCGGTCCTACCTGGTCGCCCTGCTGGTCCTGGACCCGGAGCTGGCTCCCGCCTGGGCGGCGGCCCGGGGCATCGAGGCCGCCTCCCTCGCCGCGCTCGCCGAGGACCCCGCCGTACGCGCGGAGATCGCCCGCGCCGTGGAGGCGGCCAACGCACGGCTCAACCGGACCGAGCAGATCAAGCGGTACCGGGTGCTGACCGAGGAGTGGGGACCCGAGTCGGGCGAGCTCACCCCCTCGCTCAAGCTCCGCCGGCGGGTGGTCCGGGAGAAGTACGGCTCCCTGATCGACGCCCTGTACCAGGTGCCCTAACCCTTACGGCCCCGTCCGGTGGGCGCCCGCCCGCCCACCGGACCAGGGTGGGGGAATGCCGACGTCCCCTTCGCCCCCAGCCTGTGGCGAAGGCCGGGTGCAATGCCTCCCGCCCACGCAAAGGAAGCCGCGCCGTGCCCGAGACCAGTTTCAGCCGCGAGGAGATCCAGTCCTTCGCCCGGCTCAGCCCCTTCGAGCTGAAGGACAAGTTCATCCAGCTGGCGACCGCGGCCCAGGCCGACCGGCCCGGGCAGAAGGAGACCACCGCCCGGGCCATGCTCAACGCGGGCCGGGGCAACCCGAACTGGATCGCCACCGGCCCGCGCGAGTCCTTCTACGCGCTCGGCCACTTCGCGCTCGACGAGTCCCGGCGGGTGTGGACCGCCGACAACCTCGGCGGCATGCCCGAGAGGAGGGGCATCGGGGCCCGCTTCGACTCGTGGGTGCGCCGACACCCGGAGATGCCGGGCGTCGAACTCCTCGAACGCTGCGTGGCGCACGCCGTCGAACGCTTCGGCTTCGACAAGGACGCGTACGTCCACGAGCTCACCGACGCGATCACCGGCGACAACTACCCGGTGCCGGACCGGATGCTGGTCCACGCGGAGCAGGTGGTCCGCGGCTACGTCGGCGACGAACTGTTCGACAAGCGGCCGCCCGCCGGCAGCCTCTCGCTCTTCGCGACCGAGGGCGGCACCGCCGCCATGTGCTACGTCTTCGACTCTCTCGTGAAGAACGGGATCCTGCACAAGGGCGACAGGATCGCCCTGATGACCCCGGTGTTCACCCCGTACATCGAGATCCCGGAGCTCGACACCTTCGAGTTCGAGGTGGTCAACGTCTCCGCCAGCCTGTTCGCCGAGACCGGCGTACGGCAGTGGCGCTATCCGGAGGAGGAGGTGGCCAAGCTCGCCGACCCGTCCGTGAAGCTGGTCTGCCTGGTGAACCCGAGCAACCCGCCCTCGCTGGCGCTCAGCGACCGGGTCGCGGGCCAGATCAAGGACATCGTCGCCGGTCCGAACCCGAACCTGCTGATCGTCACCGACGACGTGTACGGCACCTTCGTGCCCGGCTTCCGCTCGCTCGCGGCCGAACTGCCCCGCAACACCCTGCTCGTGTACTCGTACTCCAAGCACTACGGCTGCACCGGCTGGCGGCTCGGCGTCATCGGGCTGCACGACGACAACGTCATCGACGAGATGATCGCGGAGTTCCCGCGGGAACAGAAGGACCGGCTCGCCAGGCGGTACGGCACGCTCAGCCTGGAACCGGAGAGGATCCGCTTCATCGACCGCATGGTCGCCGACTCCCGCTCGGTTGCCCTCAACCACACCGCCGGACTCTCCCTGCCCCAGCAGGTGATGATGAGCCTGTTCTCGCTCTTCGACATGCTGGAGGAGGGGCAGGCGTACAAGGAGCGCATCCGCGAGATCGTCCACCGGCGCCTCGACCTCCTGCTGGAGGGCGCCCAGATGAAGATCTCCGAGGACGACAAGCGGGCCGCCTACTACATCGAACTCGACCTGCTGGCCGAGGCGGAGCGGGTGCACGGCACGGACTTCGCCGAGTTCCTGGAGAAGAACTACGAGCCGGTCGACCCGCTGTTCCGGCTCGCCGAGCACACCTCGGTGGTGCTGCTGGGCGGCGGCGGCTTCGACGGCCCCGAGTGGTCGGTGCGCGTCTCGCTGGCCAACCTCGACGACCTGGACTACCTGAAGATCGGCCACCACCTGCGCGAGATCTTCCAGGACTACGCGAGCGAGTGGGAGCGCTCGAAGGCGTGACGCCCGCGTACGGCCCCGGTGCGCGTGCGGCCCGGCCCGGCCGGGCCGCACGGCCGTCCGGGCGCTAGCGGCCGATCACCGGGTAGTGGTCGGACAGGTTGGTGTAGGTGTAGGAGGTGCCCCAGCTGGAGACCGTCCAGGGCGCCGACTGCTCCTTCACCACGTTGTTCTCCCAGCCCGCCGGGCGGGCGTTGCCCTTGCGGTACAGCACGTAGTCCAGGTCCTCGCGCGGGTCGCTCGGGTAGCGGTAGTTCGCTATCGAGTTCAGCGCGGTGTCGAAGGAGTACGGGTGGCCCGTGCGCGTGTCCGAGCCGGCCAGGTCGGCGTTGGCCAGCATGGTGGCGAGCTCCGGGGTGCGGGAGTCGACGTTCATGTCGCCGGCCACGATGACCTGCTCGTTCGCCGGGATGCTCTTGCCGTCGAGGAAGGCGTCGATGGTGCGGAACTGGCGGGCGCGCATCTCCGCCGCCTCGCCGGCGCCGCACCCCGGGTCGGTGGACTGCGCGTGCGTGCCGACCACGTGGACCCGGGCGCCGTTCACGTTCAGCACCACGTAGGCGAATCCCTTGTTGGACCACCAGTCGGCGCCGCAGGCGTCCTTGTAGACGACCTGCTCCTTGCGGACGATCGGCCACTTGCTCAGGATCGTGACGCCGCCGTCCTCCGGGGTGGTGGAGGAGTAGGCGCCGCCGGTGGCGTCCCAGCCGGACTTGCTGCGGCCGACGACCGGGGTCTGGTGCGGGTACTGGGCGGCCGAGTTGGCCTTCAGCGCGTCGGAGGCGGCGTTGTCGAAGGCCTCCTGGAGCACGACCACGTCGTGGCCCTGGTAGAAGGCGGTCTTGGGGATCTCCGCGGCCCGGTGGTCCTGGCCCCAGTTCGGGTACAGGTTCTTGCTCATCAGGAACACGTTGTACGAGAGGACGCTGAGCCGCGGGGCGGCGGCGGACTCCGCGGCCGTGGCGGCGGGCGCGGTGGTGGCGGCCAGGGCGCCCGCGGCGACCGCCGCGACGGCAGCGGCGGCGGCCCGGTGGCGGCGGGTGGAGGTCTGCGGCATGGGGGACTCCATCGTTCCTGCGGGGAAGATCGGATCGGCTTCGCCATCCAAGCAGCCACGGTTACCTCTGGGTAACACCCGTGCAGCGACTTTCTGTCCAGGCCACGACAAGGTGGGGGCGCGGGCGGGAACGGAGCCGCAGGCCATACTGGACGTACGGCGAGTTCGACACCTGGGGGCACGCGCATGACCACGACGGAACACCCGGCCGCGGGCGCCGTTCGCAGGGCCGACCCCGAGCCGCCCCCGCCCGGCGGCGTGCTGTGGACCATCGCCGGTGACGTCCGGGCCCTGCTCATGCTGCCCGCCGCCTTCACCCTGCAGGTCGCCCACCCCGCCATCGCGGCCGGAGTCGACCAGTACTCCGTCTTCCGCACCGACCCCTGGGGGCGCGGCGAGCGCTCGCTGCGCTCGGTCCAGCTGTGGGTGTACGGCGGGGAGGAGGCGGCCGAGGAGGGCCGCCGGGTGCGCCGCCTGCACAAGGAGATCCAGGGCATCGACACCCGGGGCCGGCGCTACCACTCGCTCGACCCGGCCTGCTACGCCTGGGTGCACGCGACCGGGTTCCCCGTCTACCTCTACGCCGGCCGCTACCTGCTGCGCCGCTTCACCCCGCCCCAGGAGCGGCAGCTCTACCGCGAGTGGCTCCAGGTCGGCCGGATCCTCGGCCTCCACGACCGGGACATGCCCCAGACCATCGAGGAGTACTGGGTGTACTGGGGCCGGATGCTGGCCGAGGAGATCGAGCCCACCGACGTGGCCCGCGAGCTGGTCGCCACCGACGTCCCGCTGCCCCGCCCCGAGGCGGGCGGACCCGTCGTCCGGCTGCTGCTGAGGCTCACCTGGCCGGCGCTGCGGGCGGTCTTCCTGCGCTTCCGCGCCTTCGTCACCGCCGGCTACATGCCGCCCGAGGCGCGGGCGGCCGTCGGGCTGGAGTGGACCCCGGCCCAGGAGCGCAGGCTCCGGTGGTTCAGCCGGGCCGTACGGCTGCTCGTACCGGTACTGCCGGAGCGGCTGCGGTACCTGCCCGTCGCGCGGGCGGCGCGCGCCCGATGGCACGCCGCCGCCCGCTGACGGACGCTCAGTGCCCGCCGTGCCCGGGGTGCTCCTCGTGCCGGTGGATCGTGTTCGTCTCCGCGATCTTCTTCCAGGACTTCGGTTCGGTCTTCCGCTGGGCCGGAGCGGCCGAGAAGGACCGGGCCGCGGGGCCGGCGGCTGCCGGGCCCAGGGCCGAGGCCTCGGGCTTGCCCGGCGTGTACAGCCAGGTCTCGAAGAGCTGGGCCAGCGGCTTGCGCGAGACCTTCTCCGCGTAGCGGACGAAGTCGCCGACCCTGGCATTGCCGTAGGCCCGCTCGGTCGGCCAGCCCTTCAGGATCTCGAAGAACTTCTCGTCGCCGATCTCGTTGCGCAGCGCCTGCAGGGCGATGGCCCCACGGTCGTAGACGGCCCCGTGGAACTGGTTCTCCGGGCCCGGGTCACCCGGCTTGACCTGCCAGAACGGGTCCTCGGCCGGGCGGACGGAGTAGGCCCAGTCGGCCAGCTCCTGCGCGGTGCCCTCGCCCTCCTTCTCCGACCACAGCCACTGGCTGTAGCGGGCGAAGCCCTCGTTGATCCAGATGTCCTTCCAGCCCTCGACGGACACGCTGTCGCCGTACCACTGGTGGGCCAGCTCGTGCACGACCACCGAGACGTTGGCGCCGTTCTGGAACTGCCGCGGCCCGTAGAACGGACGCGTCTGGGTCTCCAGCGCGAAGCCGGCGGTCACGTTCGGCACGTACCCGCCCAGCGCGTTGAAGGGGTACGGCCCGAAGACCCCCTCCAGCCATTCGGCGACCTCGGCGGTCCGCTCCACGCTGGCCCGCGCCGCACCCGCGTTGTCGCCGAGGTCCTTGCTGTAGGCGTTGAGGACGGGCAGGCCGCTCGCCGTCTTGTCGGTGGTGATGTCGAACTTGCCGACCGCGAGCGTGGCCAGGTAGGTGGCCTGCGGCTTGTTGGACCGCCAGTTGTACCGGGTCCAGCCCAGCCGCGAGCTCTGCGACTGGAGCACGCCGTTGCTGATCGCCTGGGTGCCGTCCGGGACGTTGACCGAGACGTCGAAGGTGGCCTTGTCGAGCGGGTGGTCGTTGCTCGGGAACCACCAGACCGCCGAGTCGGGCTCCTGCGCGGCCACACCGCCGTCGGGCGTGCGCTGCCAGGCCGTCCAGCCGTCCACCTTCAGCTCGGAGGGCTTCCCGGCGTACTTGACGACGACGGTCAGCGGCGTGTTGCGCGCCAGCGGCTTCGCCGGGGTGACCTCCAGCTCGTGGCTGCCGGAGGTGGCGAACTTCGCCTTGGCCCCGTTCACCCGGACCTCGCTGACCTGGAGGCCGAAGTCGAGGTTGAAGCGGGACAGGTCCTGCTTGGCGGTGGCGAGCAGGGTGGCCGTGCCTTCGAGCAGGTCCGTCTTCGGCTGGTACTGCAGGCGCAGGTCGTAGTGGGACACGTCGTATCCGCCGTTGCCGCTGGCCGGGTAGTAGGGATCGCCGATACCCGGGGCGCCCGGACCGGAACTCGCCGCCGAGGCCGGGATCACCAGCAGCAGGGAAGCGGCGAGCACGCTCGGGGCGATGACTTTGCGGTGCACGAAGGGCTCCAAGTGGTAGAGGAGACAGATCGGTTCAAGCGCTTGTCGCTCGACCGTATTCACCCTTGATGCCCCACGCCATGTCCATGGCCCCTGCTGTCACACGACTGCCATTCGGCCGTCACAGCCGAGGAAAGGCCGGAAACGGCCGGGCGGGGAGACGGGCACGGAGGCGGGCGCGAGGCGGGCGCGAAGCGGGCGGCCGGACGGCAGGGCGGGACCGCCCTTCCGGGCATACCGAACAGTCGGTAACCTGCCGTCCATGACCCTTCCTCCCCTCGCCGCCCGGCGCTGCTGGCACGCCGCGATCAACCCGCTGCACGCCACCGTCTACTTCTCGCCGGAGATCACCAAGGAGTTCGCGGGCCTCGGGATATCCGACCGCGTCGCCGTCAACCTCGCCCACCGCTCCGCCGCGATGGGCGCCGTCGGGGCCGGAGCGGTCACCGCGGCCTTCTACAACTACCGCCACGACCTCGTCGCCCGGCACGTGCCCGCCGTCTGGGACGCCATCACCCCCGAGCAGGCCCTCGCCGCCCGGCTGCGGGCCGCCGACGGCACCCTGCGCCGGCTCCTCGGCGACGAGACCGTCGAGTCGCCCGAGGTGGCCGAGGCCGCCGACCTGGCGATGCGCGCCACCGAGGCCTGCACCCGGCACGCCCGCCCCCTCTACGCCGCCCACGCCGACCTCCCCGTACCGCAGGAGCCGCACCTGCGGCTGTGGCACGCCACCACCCTGCTGCGCGAGCACCGCGGCGACGGCCACCTCGCCGCGCTGCTCCTCGCCGGCCTCGACCCGGTGGAGGCGCTCATCAGCCACACCGCCACCGGCAAGGGCATGAACCCGAAGTGGCTCAAGGTCCAGCGCGGCTGGACCCAGGACGACCTCGACGCCGCGGCCGACCGGCTGCGCGGGCGCGGGATCCTCGACGCCGCCGGCGACCTCACCGAGGAGGGCGGGGCCGTCCGCGAACGCCTGGAGGCCGACACCGACCGCCTCGACGCCGCCCCGTACGAGCACCTCGGCGCGGACGGCCTGGCCCGTCTCACCGAGCTCGGCGGCGCCCTCGTGGTCAAGGCCGTGACCGCCGGAGCCTTCCCCGCGGACCTCATGGGCCGGGGCTGACGGGCAGGGTTCCCGCCGTCCGTCACCGCCACCTGACACAATTGGCAGCCTTCCAGTGCAAACGAAGGCAGGCGGGACCCGATCGTGACGACGTCCATCGAAGGCAGGATCGCCGAGGAGCTCGGCGTACGGGAGCGGCAGGTCAAGGCCGCCGTCGAGCTGCTCGACGGCGGCTCCACCGTGCCGTTCATCGCTCGCTACCGCAAGGAAGCGACCGAGATGCTCGACGACGCGCAGCTGCGCACCCTCGAGGAGCGGCTGCGCTATCTGCGCGAGCTGGAGGACCGGCGCGCCGCGATCCTGGACTCCGTACGGGAGCAGGGCAAGCTCGACGCCGAGCTGGAGGCCCGGATCAACGCGGCCGACACCAAGGCCCGGCTCGAGGACATCTACCTGCCCTTCAAGCCCAAGCGGCGCACCAAGGCGCAGATCGCCCGCGAGGCCGGTCTGGAGCCCCTCGCCGAGGGCCTGCTCGCCGACCCCTCCGCGGACCCGGCCGCCGCGGCCGCCGCGTTCGTCGACGCCGACAAGGGCGTCGCCGACCCGGCCGCGGCCCTGGAGGGCGCCCGCGCCATCCTCACCGAGCGGTTCGCCGAGGACGCCGACCTGATCGGCGAACTGCGCGAGCGCATGTGGGGCCGGGGCCGGCTCGCCGCGAAGGTCCGCGAGGGCAAGGAGGAGGCGGGCGCCAAGTTCGCCGACTACTTCGAGTTCGCCGAGCCCTTCACCGCGCTCCCCTCGCACCGCGTCCTCGCGATGCTGCGCGGCGAGAAGGAGGACGTCCTCGACCTCACGCTGGAGCCGGAGCCGCCGAGCGAGACCCCCGGCCCGTCCACGTACGAGGGCATGGTCGCCCGCCGCTTCGGCATCGCGGACCGTGACCGCCCCGGCGACAAGTGGCTGGCCGACACGGTCCGCTGGGCCTGGCGCACGAAGATCCAGGTGCACCTCGGCATCGACCTGCGGACGCGGCTGCGGCAGGCCGCCGAGGACGAGGCCGTACGGGTCTTCGCGTCCAACCTGCGCGACCTGCTGCTCGCCGCCCCCGCCGGCACGCGGGCGACGCTCGGCCTGGACCCGGGCTTCCGCACCGGTGTGAAGGTCGCAGTCGTGGACGCCACCGGCAAGGTCGTCGCCACCGACGTGATCTACCCGCACGTGCCCGCCAACAAGTGGGACGAGTCCCTCGCCAAGCTCGCCCGGCTCGCCGAACAGCACGCGGTCGAGCTGGTCGCCATCGGCAACGGCACGGCCTCCCGCGAGACCGACAAGCTCGCCGGTGATCTGATCACCCGGCACCCCGAGCTGAAGCTGACCAAGGTGATGGTCTCGGAGGCCGGCGCCTCCGTGTACTCCGCCTCGGCCTTCGCCTCGCAGGAACTCCCCGGCATGGACGTGTCGCTGCGCGGCGCGGTCTCCATCGCCCGCCGCCTCCAGGACCCGCTCGCCGAGCTGGTCAAGATCGACCCGAAGTCGATCGGCGTCGGCCAGTACCAGCACGACCTGTCCGAGGTGAAGCTCTCCCGCTCGCTCGACGCGGTGGTCGAGGACTGTGTGAACGGCGTCGGCGTGGACGTCAACACCGCCTCCGCGCCGCTGCTCTCGCGCGTGTCGGGCATCAGCGGCGGACTCGCCGAGAACATCGTCGCCCACCGCGACGCCAACGGCCCCTTCCGCAGCCGCAAGGGCCTCAAGGACGTGGCCCGGCTGGGCCCGAAGGCGTACGAGCAGTGCGCGGGCTTCCTGCGGATCCGCGGCGGGGACGACCCGCTGGACGGCTCCGCGGTGCACCCCGAGGCGTACCCGGTGGTCCGGGCGATGGGCAAGACGGCCGGCGGCGAGGTGGCGGCGCTGATCGGCAACCCCGGCGTGCTGCGCTCCCTGCGCCCGGAGTCGTTCGTCACCGAGGCCTTCGGTCTGCCCACGGTCACCGACATCCTGCGCGAGCTCGAGAAGCCCGGCCGCGACCCGCGCCCGGCCTTCAAGACCGCGACCTTCAAGGAGGGCGTGGAGAAGATCGGCGACCTGGCCCCCGGGATGATCCTGGAGGGCGTGGTCACCAACGTGGCCGCCTTCGGCGCCTTCATCGACATCGGTGTGCACCAGGACGGGCTGGCGCACGTCTCCGCGCTGTCGAAGACCTTCGTCAAGGACCCACGGGACGTGGTCAAGCCGGGCGACATCGTCCGCGTGAAGGTCATGGACGTGGACATCCCGCGCAAGCGCATCTCGCTGACGCTCCGGCTGGAGGACGAGGCCGGCGCGGAGCGCGGCGCGGGCGCCCCGGGCCAGGAGCGGCGGGGCGGCGGCCGGCCGCCGCAGCAGCGCGGCGGGGGCGGCCAGGGCCAGGGGCAGCGCGGTCAGGGGCAGGGCCAGCGCCAGGGCGGCGGCCAGGGCGGCGAGCAGGGCGGCGGCCAGGGCCGGCGCGGTCCCGGTCAGCGGCAGGGCGGCGGTGCTTCCGCTTCGTCTCCCGCGCCCGCCAACAGCGCGATGGCCGACGCACTGCGCCGCGCCGGCCTCACCGGCCCCGAGGAGCGCCGCAAGCGGTAGCCGGAGAGTTGCAGCCACCCGGCGCGTGAAGATCTTCCGTGCGATGGCCGAATAGGTTCCCCGCCCGGGGGCCTGTCTTGCCAACTCCCGTACAAGATCTGTAGGCATGGTGGAACGCCCGTTCGTCACCTCGGCGGACGGGCTTCTGCCTTTCCCCTCAGGACGCATTCCCCGAGGCCGCCTTCGAAGGCACAGGACACCATGCCCATGCCAGCACACGCCTACCGACGCTGCCCGAGAAAGGGTCCGAAGAGGGATCACATGCCCCACCGGCAACTCAGCCTGCGCAAAAGGTGCGAGAACATTCTCGGCCAACTGGATCTGACCCATCCGTTCTCCCTCGACGCGCTGTGCAGCCGCATGGCCGAGCAGCGCGGCCGCCCCATCGAACTGCACCCGCTGCCCAAGGAGGCCGCGGAATCGGGCGTGTGCGGACTGTGGGTGGGCACGGCCAGCGTCGACTACGTCTTCTACGAGGCGCAGACCACCCCGCTGCACCGGGAGCACATCGTGCTCCACGAGCTCGGCCACATCCTCTTCGGCCACCACTCGCTGGAGGGCGAGGAGGCCGACGGGCACGCCCCGGTCGTGCTCGGGCGCACCAACTACACCACGCGCCAGGAGCAGGAGGCGGAGATGCTCGCCAGCATGATCCGCATCCGCACGGCGAACGCCGGCCCGCCGTCGGCGGCCCGCGCGCGGGGCACCCTGGCGCGGCTCGAGTCCGCCATGGGCTACGAGCGGGGGAACGATGGCAGCTGACCTGACCGCCTTCGGGAACTGGCTCGCCGTTCCCAGCGTGGTGTGCCTGTGGCTCGCGGTCCTGCTCCGTGCCCCGGGTGCCCTGCGCTCCCCGCAGCAGCGCGGCCTGTGGCTGGCCGTGGCCACCGCCGCCGCGGCGATGACCCTGAACCTCCCCGACGTCGTCGCGTTCGCGATGGACCGCGGCGCCGGCTACGCGCACTCCATCGGCCTCGTCCGCAACCTCATCGGCGTGTTCTCGGCCGGCGCCGTCCTCTACTTCGTGGCCGCCGCCGCGGGCGGCCGCCGGCTCCGGCTCGTCTCCGGGACCGCGACGGCCGGGTGGCTCGCGGCGCTGGTCGCACTGGACGGCGCGGCGCCCGCGCACGGCACGCACGCCATGCCGCCGGCCGGCGACCCGGTGCCCTCCCTCGCCTACTGGCTGGTGCTGATCTCCGCGCACGTGGTCGCCAACACCGTCTGCGTGGCGCTGTGCTGGCGCTACAGCCGCCGCACGCAGAGCCGCGGGCTGGCCGCAGGGCTGCGGCTCTTCGGTCTCGGGACCGCGCTCGCCGGGCTGTTCTGGTTCGCGTACCTGCTCAAGGCCCTGTTCGGCAGCACCTGGGCGATGCCCGCCCTGCCGCTGCTGATGAACGTGCACGGGCTGCTGCGGGCCGCCGCGATCCTCGTACCGACCCTGTTCACCTTCCGCCGCACCGCCTCCGACATCGCCACCGCCTGGCGGCTCTGGCCGCTGTGGCGCGACCTGGTCCAGGCCGTCCCGCACGTGGCCCTGAACAAGCCGCGGGCCGGGCGGATGGTCGAGCTGCTGTGGCCGCCGGTCCCGCGCAACCTGCTCGTGTACCGCAAGGTGATCGAGACGCGCGACGCGATCCTGATCCTGGGCGAGTACGTCGCCCCGGGCGCCCTGGAGGACGCCCGGGGCCGCGTCGCCGGACGCGGGGTCCCCGAGCAGCGGCGCACCGCCGCGGCACTGGCCTGCGTACTCCAGGAGGCGCGGCGGGCGAAGCTCGCCGGAGCCCCCGGGCAGCCGGGCGAGGCGGCCGCGCTGGAGCTGCCCGCCGCCATCCAGACCTCTGCCGAGGGCGGGGACCTGGCCGGGGAAGCCCGGTTCCTCGTCGACGTCGCCCACGAGTACACCCGGGAAGTGCAGCCTTCGTGACCACCGTACTGATCACCGGGGCCAGCGCCGGACTGGGCGCCGCCTTCGCCCGGGCCTTCGCGGCCAAGGGCGCCGACCTGGTCCTCGTGGCGCGGGACAAGGAGCGGCTGGAGGCCGTGGCGCGCGAGCTCGGCCGGGAGTTCGGCACGGCGGCCGAGGTGCTGCCCGCCGACCTGCTGGACCCGGGGGACTGCGCGGCGGTCGCCGAACGCCTCGCCTCCCGGGCCCGGCCCGTGGACATCCTGGTCAACAACGCGGGCTTCGGACTGCCCGCGCCCTTCCCGTACAGCCCGGTCGAGGACGAGGAGCGGATGCTGGACCTGCTGGTGAAGGTCCCGCTGCGGCTCACCCACGCCGTACTGCCGGGGCTGCGCGAGCGGCGCAGGGGCGCGGTGGTCAACGTCTCCTCGGTGGCCGGACTGCTGCCGACCGGCACCTACGGAGCGGCCAAGGCCTGGCTCACCGCGTTCAGCGAGTCGCTGCGGGTGGACATGGAGCCGTACGGCGTGCGCGTCCTGGCGGTGGTCCCGGGCTTCACCCGCACCGAGTTCCAGGAGCGCGCCGGGATGGACGTCAGCTCCCTGCGCGAGGCGGTCTGGCTGGAGCCGCGGGCCGTGGCCGACCGGGCGCTGCGCGATCTCGCGCTGCGCCGGCCCCTCAGCATCACGGGCCGCCGCTACCGGGCGTTCGCCCTGGCCGCCCGCCACCTCCCGCGCGCCTTCGTGGCGCGCAGGATGGCCCGCGAGCGGCGCGCCCCGGCGGAGGGCTGAGCCGCCGGGGCAGACCGATGCGCGGCCCGGTGACCGGTCCGCGCAACGGTGTGCTGTGAAGGCGACGGATCAGCATCCGCCCCGGCCGTGGCCGTATCCTCCGTAACCGTTGTTGTCGTGGTCCCAGCCGCCGTGACGCCAGCCGCCGTGGCCGCCGTAGTCGTCATCGTCGTGGTCCCAGCCACCGCCGGTGACGTGACTGACGGACTGCGTGGGGGTTGCCGCCGAGGCGGTGCCCGCCGTACCGAACGCGGCTCCACCAGCCATCAGAAGACCGGCGGCGGAGACCACGAAGAGGCGCTTCGCTCTCTGTGCATGCATGGAACTTCCCTTTCCTTCCGTCCGCTCGACCTGCGAGGGGTACGAGGGAGCGGAACCGCGGCCGCAGAACCAGAATGCGCAGCGCGGATCGGATACAGGGCCGCTGGAGGTGCGGGAACACAGCTCCGGGTAGGGGTGGCCCGGGCTCCCACGCGAGTTCCGAAGCAGGCGCGCGTCAGAGGTGCAACCCCTGCTGACGCGGCACTTCGGCCATGGGGGCGTGCTCCGCAGTTGCGGCTCTCACCCACAAAGGCTAGTCGCGTACGAGCCGGTCGGCACCTCGGGACACCAGGTCCCGCACGGCCCCGCCGCCCGCCGGCTAGAGCTCGGTGACCTTGCCGTCCTCGACCCGGAGGCGGCGCGTCACCGAAACGGCGTCCAGCATGCGCCGGTCGTGGGTGACCAGCAGCAGGGTGCCCTCGTACTCCTCCAGCGCGGATTCCAGCTGCTCGATCGCCGGCAGGTCGAGGTGGTTGGTGGGCTCGTCCAGCACCAGCAGGTTGACCCCGCGTCCCTGGAGCAGGGCCAGGGCCGCGCGGGTGCGCTCACCGGGGGAGAGGGTGGCCGCCGGGCGCAGCACGTGGGCCGCCTTGAGGCCGAACTTGGCCAGCAGGGTGCGGACTTCGGCCGGCTCGGTGTCCGGGACGGCCGCGCAGAACGCCTCCAGCAGCGGTTCGTCGCCGAGGAACAGGCCGCGGGCCTGGTCCACTTCGCCGATCAGCACGCCCGAGCCGAGGGTGGCGGAGCCGGAGTCCGGGGCCACCCGGCCGAGCAGGACGGCCAGCAGGGTCGACTTGCCCGCCCCGTTGGCCCCGGTGATCGCCACCCGGTCGGCCCAGTCGATCTGCAGGCTGGCCGGGCCGAAGGCGAAGTCGCCCCGCCTGACGGCCGCTTCGCGCAGGGTGGCCACCACCGAGCCGGAGCGCGGGGCCGCCGCGATCTCCATGCGCAGCTCCCACTCCTTGCGCGGCTCGTCGACGACCTCCAGCCGCTCGATCGCCCGCTGCGTCTGGCGGGCCTTGGCGGCCTGCTTCTCGCTGGACTCGCCGCGCAGGTTCTTGCCGATCTTGTCGTTGTCGCTCGCCTTGCGGCGGGCGTTGCGCACGCCCTTGTCCATCCAGTTGCGCTGCATCTGGGCCCGGCCTTCGAGGGCCGCCTTCTTGCCCGCGTACTCCTCGAACTCCTCGCGGGCGTGGCCGCGGGCCCGCTCCCGCTCCTCCAGGTAGGCGTCGTAGCCGCCGCCGTAGAGGTTGATCTGCTGCTGTGCCAGGTCGAGTTCGAGGACCTTGGTGACGGTCCGGGTCAGGAACTCGCGGTCGTGGCTGATGACCACCGTGCCCGCGCGCAGCCCCTTCACGAACCGCTCCAGCCGCTCCAGGCCGTCCAGGTCGAGGTCGTTGGTGGGCTCGTCCAGCAGGAAGACGTCGTAACGGGAGAGGAGCAGCGAGGCGAGGCCCGCGCGGGCCGCCTGGCCGCCGGACAGCGCCGTCATGGGCAGGTCCAGGCCCACGGTGAGGCCGAGTTCGGCCGCGACCTCCTCCGCCCGCTCGTCGAGGTCGGCGCCGCCGAGGTTCAGCCACTGGTCCAGCGCCGTCGCGTACGCGTCGTCCGCGCCAGGGGTCCCGTCCACCAGGCCCTGCGTGGCCCCGTCGAGCTCCGCCTGCGCGGCGGCCACGCCGGTGCGCCGCGCCAGGAACTCCCGGACCGACTCGGCGGGCCGGCGCTCCGGCTCCTGCGGGAGGTGGCCGACGGCGGCGGTGGGCGGGGAGAGCCGCAGCTCACCGGTCTCCGGGGTGTCGAGCCCGGCGAGCAGGCGCAGCAGGGTGGACTTCCCGGCGCCGTTCACGCCGACGAGGCCGATGACGTCACCGGGCGCGACGACGAGGTCGAGATCGGCGAACAGCGTGCGCTCACCGTGTGCGGCGGTGAGCTTCTTGGCGACGAGGGTTGCAGTCATGATGCGCCGATCCTATCCGGGCAGGCGGGGGCCACCGGCGAGGGCCGGACAGGAGGGAAGCCCGTCATTGCGGACACGGGGTGAAGCGTCACACCATGGGGCCATGTCGTCGCGAAACGTGCCCGTCTGCTTCGAGCCGAGGCTCACCGACTGGCCCGGATGTCCCGTGCCGACGGCTACGGCACGCCGGAGGCCCTGCGCCGCGCCTTCGTCAGGACCCCGGGCCGCCCCCCCGCCGGGTACCGCCGCCGTTTCGGCCCGTGACCGCACGGCGGCCGGCCCTTCAGACAGACCTGCCGTCCCCGGCCGGGGACCGGCACCGCGCCAGCGCTCCGGAGGAGCCATGCAGATCGCCGTACTGCTCTACGACCGCTTCACCGCTCTCGACGCCATCGGGCCCTTCGACACGCTCGGCCGGCTCCAGGACTCCGAGACGGTGTTCGTGTCCGAGCGTCCCGGCCCCGTGCGGACCGACAACGGGTCGCTCGCCCTCGTCGCCGACAAGGCGCTCCACGAGGTCACCCGGCCCGACATCGTCATCGTGCCGGGCGGACCGCACCCGGAGCTGGAGATGAAGAACCCCGCCGTGCTGCGGTGGCTGCGGGACGTCGACGCGGCCACCACCTGGACGACCTCCGTCTGCACCGGCTCCCTGCTGCTGGCCGCGGCCGGGCTGCTCGACGGGCGCAAGGCCGCCGGCCACTGGCTGTACCTGGACCAGCTGCCGGGGTTCGGTGCCGAGCCCACCGGGGAGCGGGTGGTGTTCGACGGGAAGTACGTCACCGCGGCGGGCGTCTCCGCCGGGATCGACATGGGCCTCACCCTGCTCGGCAGGATCGCCGGCGACGAGTTCGCCCAGACCGTCCAGCTGATGACCGAGTACGACCCCCAGCCGCCCTACGACGCCGGTTCCCCGGCCAAGGCTCCGGCCGGGCTCGTCGCGCGGCTGCGGGGGGTCACTCCGCGGTAGGCCAGCGGAAGACGGGGGCCCGGCGCTCGAGGAACGCGGCGACACCCTCCGCGGTGTCGCCGCTCGCGGCGGCCTGCGCCGCCCAGTGGGCGTCCCGGTCCGTCCGCCCGTCCGCGAACTCCTTGGCCGCCGCCTGCGTCAGCCGCGACCGCGAGACCAGGGTCCGCGCGAACTCGGCCACCCGCTTGTCCAGTTGGCCCGCGGGCAGCAGCTCGTCGAGGAAGCCGGTGTGCAGCGCCCGCTCCGCGTCGATCAACTCCGCCGAGAAGAGCAGGTACTTGGCGGTGGCCGGGCCGACCAGCCGGGCCAGCCGTCTGGTCGAGGAGGCCGGGTAGACGATGCCCAGCTTCGCCGGGGTGACCCCGAACGAGGCCCCCTCCTCGGCGAACCGCAGGTCGCAGGCGGCCGCCAGCTGGCTCCCGCCGCCCACGCAGAACCCGCGGACCGCCGCCAGCGTGGGCTTCGGGAAGGCGGCCAGCGCCTCCTCCGCCACCACGGACAGCGCTTGCGGGTCCTCCTCCGCGTCGCCGGTCAGCGAGGAGATGTCGGCGCCCGCGCAGAAGGTCGCTCCGGCCCCGGTCAGAACGAGCACCCGTACGGCCGGGTCGGCCGCCAGTTCCGGCAGCAGTTCCGGCAGGGCGCGCCACATGGCGGCCGTCATGGCGTTGCGTTTGGCGGGGTGCGAGATGACGACGGTGGCGACCCCGTCGGCGACCGTGTGGAGGAGGGCTGCGCCCCGGGCTGCGTCCATGCGCCGGATGCTATCCCGGGGCGGAAAACCTATGATCAGGGGTGTCCGTCCGGGGGGTGCGAGGAGGTGGCACGTTCGTGGACGCAGACCGTACCGAGGGCAAGGGCCGGGAGCCGCAGCGCGAGAAGAAGCAGCTCAGCCGTAGTTTCGGGCTGCTCGCCGCGCTGGGGGTGATCCTCGTGCTGGCCGGCCTGGTGGGTCTGGTCTACACGTCGGTGGCCACCCTGACGTCGATGTTCCTCTTCGGCTGGCTGCTGCTCATCGGCGGTGTGGTGGGGCTGCTGCAAGCGGTCCAGGCCCGCAAGAGCAACTACTTCTGGCTCGCCGTCATCGTCGCCGCCGTCAACCTGGCGGCCGGGTTCGTCATCCTGCGCCGGCCCGAGGCGAGCGCCGAGGCGCTGACCATGTTCGCCGCGCTGCTCTTCCTCACCGGCGGGCTGTTCCGGCTCGCCGGCGCCCTCGTGGTGCGCGGGGCGAACTTCGGGCTCTCGCTCGTCCAGGGCGCCTTCGGGGTGCTGCTGGGCATCCTGATCCTGTCCAACTGGCCCGGCAGCAGCCGCTACGTGATCGGAGCCTTCTTCTCCCTCGCCCTGCTGTTCGACGGCCTGAGCCTGGTGGCGGTGGGCATGGGAGCCCGGCGCATCCTGGGGTTGGTCAGCGACGACGTGCCGCAGGCGGAGCCCGCCGCGGCGGAGGGGGCCGCAGAGGCGGCCGAGAAGCGTCCCGCGGAAGATCAGGAACAGTCGAACAACTGACTCTGTCATACGCCATTGGTCAGAAAGTGTCCGATAGGCGCTGACTTATGGTCAGCGGCGCGGCCCGGATCGGGCTGTTCCCCACTCTTGACGTGTGGAGACGATCGAGCGTGAAGACGGGGGACGGAAGATGGATGTCAGCGGGAGTGTCCCGCCAGCCCGGGAGGCGGAGCCAGAGGCTCCGGCCGACCCCCTCACGTACGAGGGAGTGTGGAGGTTCACCGCTCCCGCCGTAGAAGAATCCGTTCCGCAGGCGCGCCGCGCGGTCCGGGACCTGCTCGGGCGCCAGGGGGTGGCGGGCCGGCAGGACCTCGTGTACTCGCTGCTGCTGATCGTCTCCGAGCTCGTGACGAACTCGGTCCGGCACGCCGCGCTGCTCTCCCCGGAGGTCGCCGTCGAGGTCGCGATCGGCCGCGAGTGGGTACGGGTGGCCGTCGAGGACAACCACCCGTACCGCCCCAAGGCACTGGAGGCCGATTTCGGCCAGACCGGCGGCCGGGGCCTGCTGCTGGTGCGGGAGATCACGCTGGAGGCCGGCGGGGTCTGCGACGTCGAGCACACGTCGACGGGCGGCAAGGTCATCTGGGCGGCCCTGCCGCTCACGGCCCCGGCCGCGCCCGCGACCCCCATCGGGTGAACCGCGCGGGCCGGGCTACCAGCCCGCGGCGTCGCCGGTCAGTTCGCGGATCGCCGGCCGCGCCGCGTCCAGGACGGTCATGAACCAGGCCGAGAACGGTACCTCGGCGTGCCGCTTCGCCAGCTCCTCGGCGGTGACGAAGGCGGTGCCCCCGACCTCTTCCGGATCCGGCCGCAGGGCGGACTGGGCCAGTCCCACGAAAAGGTGGTTGAACTCCTGCTCCACCAGACCCGAAGCGGGGTCCGGGTGGTTGTAGCGGACCGTCCCCGCCTCGGCGAGCAGCGAGGGCGACAGCCCCAGCTCCTCGTGGGTCCGCCGGGCCGCGGCCGCGAACGGAGATTCCCCGGGGTAGGGGTGGCCGCAACAGGTGTTCGACCAGACGCCGGGGGAGTGGTACTTCCCGAGGGCCCGCTGCTGGAGCAGCAGACGGCCCTGCTCGTCGAAGAGGAACACGGAGAACGCCCGGTGCAGCTGCCCGGGTGCCTGATGAGCGGAGAGCTTCTCCGCCGTGCCGATGGTGTTGCCGGACTCGTCGACCAGTTCGAGCATGATCGGTTCTTGAGTACCGGTGCCCTGGGTCGCGCTGCTCGCGGCGGTGGCTGGTGGTGTCGGCATACCCATCCTTCGCTTCGGACTCCGGCCTTCAGTCTGCCGTACAAAAGAGGCTTGTCCCCACTTCGGAGATCCGCGCATGTCTGCCCCCCGTCGCGTGATAAGCGACGGGGGGCAGATCACTTCGGGGACCGCACCGGCGGTGTCAGACCCCGAACGGCGCCGGATACCCGATCGTGCCCGCGGGCACCGGAACGGAATCATCCAGTACCAGCGCCATCATCGCCTCGTCCGGAACCTCGAAGGGCGCCCGGATGCCGAAGCGCGAGGCCGGCACGAACCCGAAGCGCGGGTAGTACTCCGGGTGGCCCAGCACGAGGACCAGCGGCTCCCCGCGCTCCTTGGCCGCCGCGAGCACGGCCCGTACGACCGAACTGCCCGCGCCCGAGCGCTGGAGCGCCGGATCGGCGGCCACCGGGGCGAGCGCGAGCGCCCGTGCCCCGTCCACCCGGCACACGGTGAGCAGCGCGTGCGCCGCCACCGACCCGTCCGGTCCCTCCGCCACGTACGACAGCCCGGGCACCCAGGCGTCGTCCGCGCGCAGCGCGTCCACGAGATCCGCCTCCAGCGGGGTCTCGAACGCCGCCAGGTTGACGGCCCGTACGGCGGCCACGTCGGCCGGGGTCTCCGGCCGGGCCGGCCAGGCGCCGCCGTCCCCGGCGGTCACCGGGCGCAGGACGTAGCCCGTGTACCCGTACTCGTGCCCGTGCCGCTCCCGCACGGCGATCTCCTCGCGGGCACCGGCCAGCGCGGCGGCCGTCGCCGGATCCGCGCCACCCGGGCGGGCCGCGACCCGCTCGGCGAGCGGGCCGTAGTACTCGGCCCAGTCCGAGTCGGGCAGGTGGTGCACGCCGAGCACCCGGAACCCGGCGGCCTGGGCCGCCGCGAGGTTGCCGGCGGTGGTGCGCAGCGGCGACGCTCCGTCCCAGAAGGCGCGGGCGCCCGCGGACGGCTCCGCGACGGTCCACTGGCACTCGGTCAGCACGAGGGTGCCGCCGGGTGCGAGCAGCCGCTTCCACCGCGCGAGCGCGGTGTCGAAGCCGATGACATAGGCGGAACCCTCCGCCCAGACGAGGTCGAACGATCCGTCGGCGAAGCCTTCGGGGGCCGCCTCGCCCAGTGCGCCCATGTCCGCCCTGACGGTGCGGATCCGGTCGCCGAGCCCGCGGGCCGCGGCGGCGGCACGGAGCTCCTCGAGGAACGGCGCGTGGAGGTCGACGGCGGTCACCTCGGCGCCGTGCTCACCGGCCTCCGCGGCCAGCAGCAGAGCGCTGCGGCCCGGACCGCAGCCCAGGTCGAGGACGCGCGGCCGCTCGGGCAGCGGTCCGCACAGGGAGAGCAGGTGCCGGGTGGTCGCGTCCGAACCGGGAGCCTGCCGGGGCAGGCCGTGGTGCAGGGCGAAGAAGGCGTGCTCGAAGCTGTTGGTGTTGTCGGTCAACGTGAACCCTTGATACGGGGGCACCGGCCGACGGGGCCGTTCAGCGTGTCTGAATCAGGCCCGGCCGGTCGCCCGGGGGAAATGGGGGATGCACCGGAGTTCGCTGCGCATGGCCGCGACCACTGCGACGGTCATCAACCCACCTCTTTCCACTCGACACGATCAGGGGCGTTTCCACCGTAACATCCGCGCCGTTTGTGGTACCGCGCGTGATCGTCAATGATGATCACGCCCCGGCCCGGGGGCCGGGGATATTCGGCTATCAGGGCGTAAACGGGCGGTGAACCCCTGCTTCCATTCATCCGATAGCCTCTGCCGACGTGCCGCCGCCCCATGAGGCGCCCGTCCGGAGCCCGTCCGGACTTCGTTACAAGGAGTGAGTTCGTCTGCCGACCGTCATCCTCACCGGCCTGCCGGTCCCCGGATCACCGCTCGCTGACGAGCTGCGCTCACTCGGCTTCGAGGTCCGCCCCGCCGCCGGTCCCCATGACGCCGCCGCCGCCCTGGCCGCCGTACCCGCGGACCAGCGGGTGGCCGTCGTGGACAGCGCCTTCGTCGGGCACGTGCACACCCTGCGCCTCGCGCTGACCGACCCCCGCTTCGACGCCTGCGCGGTCACCGGGGCCCTCGCGGTCCAGCCCGGCGCCCGCGCGGCGCTCGACCGGGCCGCCGCCGCCCCCGGCGACGGCGCGGGCCCCTACGCCGACCGGCTCGCCGCCGCGGTCGAGGACTCCGGGACGGCCGTCCAGCGGCCCGAGCTCGGCACCCTCGTCGCCGCCGTCCCCGCCACCGCGGCGGACCGGGACGCGGCCGTCGCCGCCGTCGCCGCCGTCGACGACGAGGCCGTACGCCTGCGGACCGCCGTGAAGTCCCGTGACGGCTTCTTCACCACCTTCTTCATCAGCCCGTACTCGCGCCACATCGCCCGCTGGTGCGCGCGCCGCGGCCTGACCCCGAACCAGGTCACCACCGCCTCGCTGGTCACCGCGCTGATCGCGGCCGGCTGCGCCGCCACCGGCGAGCGCTGGGGCTACGTCGCCGCCGGCGTGCTGCTCCTCTTCTCCTTCGTCCTGGACTGCACCGACGGGCAGCTCGCCCGCTACTCGCTCCAGTACTCGACGATGGGCGCCTGGCTCGACGCGACCTTCGACCGCGCCAAGGAGTACGCCTTCTACGCGGGCCTCGCCCTCGGCGCGGCCCGCCACGGCGACGACGTGTGGGCGCTCGCGCTCGGCGCGATGATCCTCATGACCTGCCGGCACGTCGTGGACTTCTCCTTCAACGAGGCCAACCACGACGCGACGGCCAACACCAGCCCCACGGCCGCCCTCTCCGACCGGCTCGACGGCGTCGGCTGGACCGTCTGGGTCCGCCGGATGATCATCCTGCCGATCGGCGAGCGCTGGGCGATGATCGCGGTCCTGACCGCCGTCACCACCCCCCGGATCGTCTTCTACGCCCTGCTCGCCGGCTGCGCCTTCGGTGCGCTCTACACCACCGCCGGGCGGGTCCTGCGCTCCCTGACCCGCAAGGCGACCCGTACCGACCGGGCCGCCCGGGCCCTGTACGACCTCACCGACTCCGGCCCGCTCGCCGAGCTCCAGGCCCGGCTGCTGCGCGGCCGCGCCGGGTCCTTCGGGTCCGTGTACGTCGCGGCCCTGGGCGCGCTGCTGATGATCGGTGCGGCTCTGTGGCTGCCGTTCGGCGACCCGCGGCTGACCGCGGTCGCGGTGGTCTACGCCATGGCGTCCGGGCTGGCCGTCGCCGCGCCCCTCAAGGGCGCCCTGGACTGGCTGATCCCGCCGCTGTTCCGGGCCGCCGAATACGTCACGGTCCTGGTGCTCGCCGCCAAGGCGGACGTCCCCGGGGCCCTTCCCGCGGCATTCGGCCTGGTCGCGGCGGTCGCCTACCATCACTACGACACGGTGTACCGCATTCGCGGCGGCACCGGCGCGCCCCCGCACTGGCTGGTGCGGACCATCGGCGGCCACGAGGGCCGGGTCCTGGTGACCACGGTGCTGGCCGCCGTCCTCGCGACGCGCGCATCGGACTTCCCCGTCGCGCTCACGGCCATGGCCGTGGCCGTGGCACTCGTGGTGCTCGTGGAGAGCATCCGCTTCTGGGTCTCCTCCGGGGCACCCGCCGTACATGACGAAGGAGAACCAGCATGATCGGCCTTGTACTCGCTGCCGGTGCCGGACGCCGTCTGCGTCCCTACACCGACACCCTGCCCAAGGCCCTCGTGCCCGTCGGCCCCGAGGGCCAGGAGGAGAGCCTCACGGTCCTCGACCTGACCCTGGGCAACTTCGCGGAGGTCGGCCTCACCGAGGTCGCCATCGTCGTCGGCTACCGCAAGGAGGCCGTCTACGAGCGCCGCGAGGCCCTGGAGGCCAAGTACGGCGTCAAGATCACGCTGATCGACAACGACAAGGCCGAGGAGTGGAACAACGCCTACTCCCTGTGGTGCGCGCGTGACGTCCTCAAGCAGGGCGTGATCCTTGCCAACGGCGACACCGTCCACCCGGTCTCCGTCGAGAAGACGCTGCTCGCCGCCCGCGGCAACGGCCAGAAGATCATCCTCGCCCTCGACACGGTCAAGAGCCTCGCCGACGAGGAGATGAAGGTCGTCACCGCCGACGGCCAGGGGGTGCGCAAGATCACCAAGCTGATGGACCCGGCCGACGCGACGGGCGAGTACATCGGCGTCACCCTCATCGAGGCCGAGGCCGCCGAGCAGCTGGCCGAGGCCCTGAAGACCACCTTCGAGCGCGACCCCGACCTCTACTACGAGGACGGCTACCAGCAGCTCGTGAACGACGGTTTCACCATCGACGTGGCTCCCATCGGCGACGTCAAGTGGGTCGAGATCGACAACCACGACGACCTCGCCAAGGGCCGGACGATCGCATGCCAGTACTGACGAGGCTCATCCCCTCGCCCGTCGTCGTCGACATCGCCAGCGGAGCGATGGACGACCTGGCCGGCCTGCTCGCCGACCAGCGGATCTCCGCCTCCGGCAAGCTGGCGATCGCGATCAGCGGGGGTTCGGGCGTGGCGCTGCGCGCCAAGCTCGAGCCCGTGCTGCCGCACGCCGACTGGTACGCCGTCGTCGACGGCACCATCGACTCCGCGGTCAAGCTGGCCGACGACATAAAGGGCCGCCGCTACGACGCCGTCGTGGGCCTGGGCGGCGGCAAGATCATCGACGTGGCGAAGTACGCCGCGGCGCGGGTCGGGCTGCCCATGGTGGCCGTCGCCACCAACCTCTCGCACGACGGCATCTGCTCGCCGGTGTCCATCCTGGACAACGACAACGGCCGCGGCTCCTACGGCGTGCCCACGCCGATCGCCATGGTGATCGACCTCGACGTGATCAAGGAAGCCCCGGTGCGGTTCATCCGCGCCGGCATCGGCGACGCGATCTCCAACATCTCGGCGATCGCCGACTGGGAGCTCTCGCACAAGATCACCGCCGAGCCCGTCGACGGCCTGGCCGCCGCCATGGCCCGTACCGCCGGCGAGTCCGTTCTGCGCCACCCCGGCGGCTGCGGGGACGACGAGTTCCTCACCGTCCTCTCCGAGTCGCTCGTCCTCACCGGCATCGCCATGTCGATCAGCGGGGACACCCGCCCCGCGTCGGGTGCCTGCCACGAGATCAGCCACGCCTTCGACCTGCTCTACCCGGGGCGCTCCGCGCTCCACGGCGAGCAGGTCGGCATGGGTGCCGCCTTCGCGATGCACCTGCGCGGGGCCGACGAGAAGGCCGGTCTCTTCGTCGAGGTACTGCGCCGGCACGGCCTGCCGGTGACCCCCGAGGAGATCGGCTTCAGCATCGACGAGTTCGTCACGGCCGTCGAGTACGCCCCGCAGACCCGCCCGGGACGCTTCACGGTCCTGGAGCACCTCAACCTGTCCGCCGCCGAGATCAGGGACGCTTACGCCGACTATGCCAAGACCATCCGTAGCTGAACTCCGGCCCGTCGTTCACCCGGCGGGCGTGAAGGACCGGGTCAGCGGCGAGCACTGGGGCGGTCGCCTCTACATGCGCGAGATCTCCCTGCGCATCACCCGCTACCTGGTCACCACCAAGGTCACGCCGAACCAGCTGACCTACCTGATGACGCTCGCCGGCGTGCTCGCCGCCCCGGCCCTGCTGGTGCCGGGCGTGTGGGGCGCCGTCCTCGGCGTGATCGCGGTCCAGCTGTACCTGCTGCTCGACTGCGTCGACGGCGAGGTCGCCCGCTGGAAGAAGCAGTTCTCGCTGTCCGGCGTGTACCTGGACCGGGTCGGCGCGTACCTGTGCGACGCGGCGGTGCTCGTGGGCTTCGGCCTGCGGGCCGCGGACCTGTGGGGCGGCGGCCGGATCGACTGGCTGTGGGCCTTCCTGGGCACCCTGGCGGCGCTCGGCGCGATCCTGATCAAGGCCGAGACCGACCTGGTCGGCGTCGCCCGCCACCAGGCCGGAAAGCCCGTGGTCAAGGACGCCGCCGCCGAGCCGCGCTCCTCCGGCATGGCGCTGGCCCGCCGGGCCGCCGCCGCGCTCAAGTTCCACCGGCTCGTCCTCGGCATCGAGGCCTCGCTGCTCATCCTGGTGCTGGCCGTCGTGGACCAGGTCCGCGGAGACCTGTTCTACTCCCGCGTCGGCGTCGCCGTGCTCGCCGCCATCGCGCTGCTCCAGACCGTGCTGCACCTGGTGTCGATCCTGGCCTCCAGCAGGCTCAAGTGAGTACGCCGATGCGGCTGGGCGCCGTGATCATCACCATGGGCAACCGCCCCGACGAGCTCAAGGCGCTGCTCGACTCGGTCGCCCGGCAGGACGGCGACCCCGTCGAGGTGGTCGTGGTGGGCCAGGGCGTGCGGGTCACCGGCCTCACGGACCTGCCTCCGGGCGTCCGTACCGTCGACCTCCCCGAGAACCTGGGCATCCCCGGCGGACGCAACGTCGGCATCGAGGCCTTCGGCCCCGGCGGCAGCGAGGTCGACGCGCTGCTCTTCCTGGACGACGACGGCCTGCTGGAGCGCACCGACACCGCCGAGCTGTGCCGGCAGGCCTTCGCGGAGGACCCGGAGCTCGGGATCGTCAGCTTCCGGATCGCGGACCCTGAGACCGGGATCACGCAGCGCCGCCACGTGCCGCGGCTGCGCGCCTCGGACCCGATGCGCTCCTCGCGGGTGACCACCTTCCTGGGCGGCGCCAACGCGGTCCGCACGAAGGTGTTCGAGCAGGTCGGGCCGCTGCCGGGGGAGTTCTTCTACGCGCACGAGGAGACCGATCTGGCCTGGCGGGCGCTCGACGCCGGGTGGCTGATCGACTACCGGGCGGACATGGTGCTGCTGCACCCGGCCACGGCCCCCTCCCGGCACGCCGTCTACCACCGTATGGTGGCTCGTAACCGGGTGTGGCTCGCCCGCCGCAACCTGCCCGCTCCGCTGGTCCCGGTCTACCTGGGCGTCTGGCTCCTGCTGACGCTCCTGCGCAGGCCTTCGGTGCCCGCGCTCAAGGCCTGGTTCGGCGGATTCAGGGAGGGGTGGACCACTCCCTGCGGTCCGCGCCACCCCATGAGATGGCGTACGGTCTGGCGGTTGACCCGGCTGGGCCGACCTCCTGTCATCTGACGAGCCCGCGTCTGGGAACATGGCGCGATCACGGGCCTCGAGCCACCAGCCTGATGCCCCTCCTGCCGCATCTTGAAGACGAAAGTTTCAACTTGTGAGTGACACAACCCACGACGGCGCCCTTGCCACGAGCAGGCCGCCGTCCGAAGACGCGGGGCTGAGCCCCGCGGAGCTCGCCAGGAAGTACGGCCTCTCCGTCAGCGGCGCCCGGCCCGGTCTGGTCGAGTACGTGCGGCAGCTCTGGGGCCGGCGCCACTTCGTCATGGCCTTCTCGCGGGCCCGGCTGGTCGCGCAGTACAGCCAGGCGAAGCTCGGCCAGGTCTGGCAGGTGGCGACCCCCCTGCTGAACGCGGCCGTGTACTGGCTGATCTTCGGCCTGATCCTCGGTGCGGGCCGGGAGATGCCCGAGGGCGTCTACGTCCCGTTCCTGATGATGGGCATCTTCGTCTTCACCTTCACCCAGAGCTCCGTGATGGCGGGCGTACGGGCGATCTCCGGCAACCTCGGTCTGGTGCGTGCGCTGCACTTCCCGCGCGCCGCCCTCCCGGTGTCCTTCTCGCTCCAGCAGCTCCAGCAGCTGCTGTACTCGATGGTCGTCGTCTTCATCATCGCGGTCAGCTTCGGCAACTACCCGCGCCTCTCCTGGCTGCTGGTGATCCCGACGCTGGCGCTGCAGTTCCTGTTCAACACCGGCCTCGCCATGATCTTCGCGCGGATGGGCTCCAAGACCCCCGACCTGGCGCAGCTGATGCCGTTCGTGATGCGCACCTGGATGTACGCGTCCGGCGTCATGTTCCCGCTCGGGATCTACCTCGAGGACCAGCCGCAGTGGATCAGCGACGTCCTGCTGTGGAACCCGGTCGCGATCTACATGGACCTCATCCGGTTCGCGCTGATCGACGACTACGGCAGCAGCAACCTGCCGCCGCACGTCTGGCTCTTCGCCGTCGGCTGGGCCGCGGTGATCGGCATCGGCGGGTTCGTGTACTTCTGGAAGGCTGAGGAGCGTTACGGCCGTGGCTGACCGCACCCAGGGGCGCGTCCCCACCGTGATCGCGGACGATGTCCACATCGTCTACCGCGTCAACACCGGCAGCGCCGGCAAGGGCGCCGCCACCGCGGCGCTCAGCAAGATAATCCGCCGGAGCAAGGGCGACGCGCCGGGCGTGCGCCGGGTCCACGCCGTGCGCGGGGTCACCTTCACCGCGTACCGCGGCGAGGCGATCGGTCTCATCGGCTCGAACGGCTCCGGCAAGTCGACCCTGCTGCGCGCCATCGCGGGGCTGCTGCCCTGTGAGTCCGGCAAGGTCTACACCGACGGCCAGCCCTCGCTCCTGGGCGTCAACGCGGCCCTGATGAACGACCTGACCGGCGAGCGCAACATCGTCCTCGGCGGTCTCGCCATGGGCATGAGCCGCGAGCAGATCAAGGAGCGCTACCAAGGCATCGTCGACTTCTCGGGGATCAACGAGAAGGGCGATTTCATCTCCCTGCCGATGCGCACCTACTCCTCCGGAATGGCGGCGCGCCTGCGCTTTTCCATCGCGGCGGCCAAGGACCACGACGTCCTGATGATCGACGAGGCCCTGGCCACCGGCGACCGCAGCTTCCAGGTGCGTTCCGAGAACCGCATCCGCGAACTGCGGGAGAAGGCCGGCACCGTCTTCCTGGTGAGCCACAACAACAAGTCCATCCGCGACACCTGTGACCGGGTGCTGTGGCTGGAAAAGGGCGAGCTCCTGATGGACGGGCCCACGGACGAGGTCGTCTCGGCCTACGAGAAGGCGACCAACGGCTGAGCACCAGCCCCGCCGCCCCCGGCCGGACCGCCGAGGCCCCCGCCGCTCAGCGCGGCGGGGGCCTCGGCGTGTCGCGGCAATTGCCGCCGCTGCCGGGTGGTGACATTCGGCGGCGACATTCGGTGGCGCGGTGAATACCCCAGAGGTCTTCGAGCCGTTGTACAGCGTAAGCTGAAGCAGTCCTGAATCGCGGCAAGAGGGGACGATTCCCCGCAGGTGAACGGCCTGGCGTACCCCGGGGAAACCCGGGCGGCGTGTCCGAAATAGGATGTATTGGGTCGGCAGTGTAGAACGGGAGATGTGACGGCAATGGCTATGGGAATTCTCCGGCCCCCAGGCGCGACGGCCGTCCCCGCCCCGGGCGGCGGGCGGTGACCCCGGGGGACGGCACCCGCCCCCTGTCCGACACCGTCCACGCACGCGCCACCCTCGGCAAGGCCGCCGCGGAGAACTTCCCCGTGGCCCCCGCGTTCCTGCCCCGCGCCTGGCGGGACGGCCTGACGGCCGTCTACGGGTACGCCCGCCTCGTCGACGACATCGGCGACGGAGACCTGGCCCCCGGCGGCCGCGACGCCGTGCTCCTCGGCCTCGGTCCGGCCGCGGTGGACGACCGCCTCGCCATGCTCGACGCCTTCGAGGCCGACCTGTGGCGCGTTTTCGGCGGTACCGACGGCCCGCCGCGCCACCCGCTGATGCAGGCCCTCCAGCCCGTCGTCCGCGCCCACCGGCTCACCCCCGAGCCGTTCCTCGGACTCATCGAGGCCAACCGCCAGGACCAGCGGGTCGCGCGCTACGAGACGTACGGGGACCTCCTCGCCTACTGCGAGCTCTCCGCCAACCCCGTCGGCCGCCTCGTGCTCTCCCTCACCGGCACCGCCACGCCCGAGCGGATCCGCCGCTCCGACGCCGTCTGCACGGCCCTCCAGATCGCCGAGCACCTCCAGGACGTCACCGAGGACCTCGCCCGGGACCGGATCTACCTGCCCGCCGAGGACATGCGGCGCTTCCACGTCGCCGAGCCCGACCTCAAGGCCCCGACCGCCGGCGCGTCCGTACGCGCCCTGATCGCATACGAAACCGAGCGCGCGCGGGAGCTGCTGAATGAAGGCACCCCCCTCGTGGGTAGCGTGCACGGCAGGCTCCGGCTGCTGCTCGCGGGCTTCGTGGGAGGGGGGCGTGCCGCCCTGAGAGCCGTCACCGCCGCCGGCTTCGACGTACTGCCCGGCCCGCCCAAGCCCACCAAGAGCGGCCTGATCCGCGAGGTGGCCGCCGTCCTGCGCACTGCGCCGAGAAAGGGGTGAGCCCGACCGTGGAGGGCCCCACACACGTGTCCGCGCCGGTCCTGGCGGCATACGGCTACTGCGAGGCCGTCACCGGATCGCAGGCGCGCAACTTCGCGTACGGCATCCGGCTGCTGCCCACCGACAAGCGGCAGGCGATGTCCGCGCTGTACGCCTTCTCCCGGCGGGTCGACGACATCGGCGACGGCACGCTGGCGCCCGGGGCGAAACTGGTCCGGCTGGAGGAGACCCGCGCCCTGCTCGGGCGGATCCGCGCCGAGGAGATCGACGAGGACGACACCGACCCCGTCGCCGTCGCCCTCGCGCACGCCGCGCGCCGCTTCCCGATCCCGCTCGGCGGCCTCGACGAGCTCATCGACGGCGTCCTGATGGACGTGCGCGGCGAGACGTACGAGACCTGGGACGACCTCAAGGTCTACTGCCGGTGCGTGGCCGGGGCCATCGGGCGGCTCTCGCTCGGCGTGTTCGGCACCGCCCCCGGAGTCCCGGACTCCGCGCGCGCCGCCGAGTACGCCGACACGCTGGGCCTCGCCCTGCAACTCACCAACATCCTGCGGGACGTTCGCGAGGACGCGGCCAACGGACGCACCTACCTGCCCGCCGAGGACCTGGCCAAGTTCGGCTGCTCCGAAGGCTTCCACGACGACCGGGCCCCCGAGGGATCCGACTTCGCCGGACTCGTCCACCACGAAGTGCGGCGCGCCCGGGCGCTGTTCGCCGAGGGCTACCGGCTGCTCCCGATGCTCGACCGGCGCAGCGGGGCCTGCGTCGCCGCCATGGCCGGCATCTACCGGCGCCTCCTCGACCGCATCGAGCGGGAGCCCGAGGCGGTCCTGCGCGGCCGCGTCTCGCTGCCGCCGCACGAGAAGGCGTACGTCGCCGTGCGCGGCCTCTCGGGCCTCGACGCCCGGACCATCTCCCGCCAGAGCACCCGGAGGCGCACCTGATGCCCCCGACCACCCGCCCTCCGGCCGGCCCGCGCCCGGCCGCGGCCCGGCGCCCGGCCGCGTCCGGCGCCCGGCGCACCCCCGTCCGGCCCGCGCCGCCGGCCCGGGCAACCTCCCGGCCCGCGGAGGCGTCTGTCCCGGCGGGCTTCGCGGCGGGCCGGGACGGCACGGGGGAGGGCGCATGAGCGGCAGCGACCAGCGTGCCGTCGTCGTCGGCGGAGGACTCGCCGGGGTCACGGCCGCCCTCGAACTCGCCGACGCCGGGCTCCGGGTGACCCTGCTCGAAGGCCGTCCGCGCCTCGGCGGACTGGCGTTCTCGTTCAAGCGCGGCGAACTCACCGTGGACAACGGCCAGCACGTCTACCTGCGCTGCTGCACCGCCTACCGGTGGTTCCTCGACCGCGTCGACGGCGCCGCCCTGGCGCCGCTCCAGGACCGGCTGGACGTCCCCGTCCTCGACGTCGCCCACGCCAAGGGACCGCGCCTGGGCCGGCTGCGCCGCAGCGCCCTGCCCGTCCCCCTGCACCTGGCCGGATCACTGGGCCGCTACCCGCACCTGTCCCTGGCCGAACGCGCGAGCGTCGGCCGCGCCGCCCTCGCGCTGCGCCGGCTCGACCCCGCCGATCCGGCGCTGGACGGCCTGGACTTCGCGACCTGGCTCGGCCGCTACGGGCAGTCCCCCCGGACCATCGAGGCCCTGTGGGACCTCGTCGGCATCGCGACCCTCAACGCCACCGCCGAGAACTCCTCCCTCGGCCTGGCCGCCATGGTCTTCAAGACCGGCCTGCTCTCCGAGAACGGCGCCGCCGACATCGGCTGGGCGCGCGTACCGCTCGGCGACCTGCACGACACGCTCGCCCGCAAGGCCCTCGACGCGGCCGGCGTGCGCACCGCCCTGCGCGCCCGGGTCACCGCCGTCTCCCGTACCCCCGAAGGGGCTTGGCGGGTCGACACCGAGGACGAGTCCCTCGACGCCGGCACCGTCGTCCTCGCCGTCCCGCAGCGCGAGGCGCACGGACTGCTGCCGGCCGGCGCCCTCGCCGACCCCGACAAGCTGCTCGACATCGGCACCGCGCCGATCCTCAACGTCCACGTCGTGTACGACCGCAAGGTCCTTCGGCAGCCCTTCTTCGCGGCGCTCGGCTCCCCGGTGCAGTGGGTCTTCGACCGCACCGACTCCTCCGGGCTCCCCGACGGCGGCCAGTACCTGGCCGTGTCCCAGTCCGCCGCGCAGGAGGACATCGACGAGCCGGTGTCCGTCCTGCGCGCCAAGTACCTGCCCGAGCTGGAGCGGTTGCTGCCCGCCGCGCGCGGCGCCAAGGTACGGGACTTCTTCGTCACCCGGGAGCGGACGGCCACCTTCGCTCCCGCACCCGGCGTCGGACGGCTGCGCCCCGGCGCGCGTACCGACACGCCGGGGCTGTATCTGGCCGGTGCGTGGACTGCCACCGGTTGGCCCGCGACCATGGAGAGCGCCGTCCGGAGCGGAATGAGCGCGGCGCACGCCGCGCTCTCCGCGCTCGGCCGCCCCCGCGAACACCCTCTGCAGGAGGCGGCATGACGACCACCAGCACCACCAGCACCACCGGCACAGCACGTACAGGAACCAGAGGAGAGCCAGTGAACCCGGGGAATCCGGCTGTCGAGAACACGGATGCCAGCGTGGGCACAGCCGGCAGGGGAGTGGAGAAGGCCGACACGCTCGCGCTCCTGGAGCGGGGCCGCACGCTGTCCACCCCCGCGCTCCGCGCCGCCGTGGACCGGCTCGCCGCGCCCATGGACACCGTCGCCGCCTACCACTTCGGCTGGATCGACGCCCAGGGCAACCCCGCGGACGGCGACGGCGGCAAGGCCGTCCGGCCCGCCCTCGCGCTGCTCTCCGCCGAGGCAGCGGGCGCCGCCGCCGAAGTCGGCATCCCGGGCGCCGTGGCCGTCGAGCTCGTGCACAACTTCTCGCTGCTCCACGACGACCTGATGGACGGCGACGAACAGCGCCGCCACCGCGACACGGTGTGGAAGGTGCACGGTCCGGCGCTGGCGATCCTGGTGGGCGACGCGCTCTTCGCCCTCGCCAACGAAGTGCTGCTGGAGCTGGGCACCGCCGAGGCGGGCCGCGCGGCGCGCCGGCTGACCACCGCCAGCCGCAAGCTCATCGACGGCCAGGCCCAGGACATCTCCTACGAGCACCGCGAGCGCGTCAGCGTCGAGGAGTGCCTGGAGATGGAGGGCAACAAGACGGGCGCGCTGCTCGCCTGCTCGGTCTCCATCGGCGCCGTCCTCGGCGGCGCGGACGACCGCACGGCCGACAAGCTCGAGGAGTACGGCTACCACCTGGGCCTCGCCTTCCAGGCCGTGGACGACCTGCTCGGCATCTGGGGCGACCCGGACGCCACCGGCAAGCAGACCTGGAGCGACCTGCGCCAGCGCAAGAAGTCCCTGCCGGTGGTCGCCGCCCTCGCGGCCGAGGGGCCCGCCGCCGAGGAGCTCGCCCAGCTGCTCGCCGCCGACGCCAAGAGCAACGACTTCGAGAACTTCTCGGAGGAGGAGTTCGCGGCCCGCGCGGCGCTCATCGAGGCGGCCGGCGGACGCCAGTGGACCGCCGACGAGGCGCGCCGCCAGCACGCGGTGGCCATCAGGGCCCTGGACGACGTCGACATGCCCCGGCGGGTGCGCGACCAGCTCGTGGCCCTCGCCGACTTCGTCGTCGTGCGCAAGAGGTGAACGCCGCACGGAAGCGGATATGACTCGCGAGTCGCCGGCCGGCGACGCCACCCCCGACTGACGGAGGCGCGCGCCGGCCGACGGCAGACCCCAGCACAGCAGAGGACAGACTGCACGAAGGGGAAGCCATGACAGCGACGACCGACGGCAGCGCCGAGGGCGCTGGCGCTGGCAGCGAAGCCGCCCCCGGGGCCGCGGACGGTGCGGGTCCGGACGGCTTCGCCGCCCGGTGGGGGGCGGCCGCGCCGGAAAGCGGCCGCGGCGGGGTCCGTACCGCCACCGCCGACCTGCCCGAACCGCCCGACGGCGACCGGCGGGAGGTGTACGAGGCCGCCGCGCGGGCCACCCGGCACCTGCTGGCGCGGCAGGACGCGGCGGGGTGGTGGAAGGGCGACCTCGAGACCAACGTGACCATGGACGCCGAGGATCTGCTGCTGAGGCAGTTCCTCGGGATCCGCGACGAGGCCACCACCCGCGCCGCCGCCCTGTTCATCCGCGGCGAGCAGCGGGACGACGGAACCTGGGCCACCTTCCACGGCGGACCGCCCGAACTCTCCGCCACCATCGAGGCCTACGTGGCCCTGCGCCTGGCCGGCGACGCCCCGGACGCCCCGCACATGGCCCGCGCGTCGGCCTGGATCCGGGCCCACGGCGGGATCGCCTCGGCCCGGGTCTTCACCCGCATCTGGCTGGCCCTGTTCGGCTGGTGGAGCTGGGACCACCTGCCCGAACTCCCGCCCGAGCTGGTGTTCCTGCCGCCCTGGGTGCCGCTGAACATCTACGACTTCGGCTGCTGGGCCCGCCAGACCATCGTCCCGCTCACGGTCGTCTCCGCGCTGCGCCCGGTCCGCCCGGCCCCCTTCGCCCTCGACGAGCTGCACGCCGACGCCCGGGTGCCGAACCCCGCCCGGCGGCTCGCCCCGCTGGCCAGCTGGGACGGCGCCTTCCAGCGGATGGACCGGGCCCTGCACGTCTACCGGCGGTTCGCCCCGCGCCGGCTGCGCAAGGCGGCCATGTCCGCCGCCGCCCGCTGGATCGTCGAACGCCAGGAGAACGACGGCTGCTGGGGCGGCATCCAGCCGCCGGCCGTGTACTCGGTCATCGCCCTGCACCTGCTCGGCTACGACCTCGGCCACCCGGTGATGCGCGCCGGACTGGAATCCCTCGACCGCTTCGCGGTGTGGCGCGAGGACGGGGCCCGGATGATCGAGGCCTGCCAGTCCCCGGTGTGGGACACCTGCCTCGCCGCGATCGCGCTGGCCGACGCGGGTCTGCGCCCCGACCACCCGGCGCTGGTCAAGGCCGCGGACTGGATGCTCGGCGAGGAGATCGCGCGCACCGGGGACTGGGCGGTGCGCCGGCCCGGGCTCGCCCCCGGCGGCTGGGCGTTCGAGTTCCACAACGACACCTACCCCGACATCGACGACACCGCCGAGGTCGTCCTCGCGCTGCGCCGCGTCAAGCACCCGGACCCGGCCCGGGTCGAGGCGGCCATCGCCCGCGGGGTGTCCTGGAACCTCGGCATGCAGTCGAAGAACGGCGCGTGGGGCGCCTTCGACGCCGACAACACCAGCCCCTTCCCGAACCGGCTGCCCTTCTGCGACTTCGGCGAGGTCATCGACCCGCCCTCGGCCGACGTCACCGCCCACGTGGTGGAGATGCTCGCCTTCGAGGGCAGGGGCGGCGACGCGCGGACCCGGCGCGGCGTCGCCTGGCTGCTCGCCGAACAGGAGCCCGACGGGGGCTGGTTCGGCCGCTGGGGCACCAACTACGTCTACGGCACCGGGTCGGTGGTGCCGGCCCTCACCGCGGCCGGCATCGCCCCGGGGCATCCCGCGATCCGGCGGGCCGTGCGCTGGCTGGAGTCCGTACAGAACGAGGACGGCGGGTGGGGCGAGGACCAGCGGTCCTACAAGGACCGGTCCTGGGCCGGGAAGGGTGCCTCCACCCCCTCGCAGACGGCGTGGGCGCTGATGGCGCTGCTGTCGGCGGGCGAACGGGACGGCAGGGCCGTCGAGCGGGGAGTCGCCCACCTGGTCGCGACCCAGCGGGAGGACGGCTCCTGGGACGAACCCCACTTCACGGGCACCGGCTTCCCCTGGGACTTCTCCATCAACTACCACCTGTACCGGCAGGTGTTCCCGCTCACCGCGCTCGGCCGCTACCTGCACGGGGAACCGTTCGCGGCCGCCGGAGGGTCCTGATGTCCGCGGCCCGGGGGAACGGAGCCGCGGACCCGGGTCCGCTGCTGGTGGCCTGCGCCCTGCGCATCGAGCAGACGGCGCTGCGCAGCGCGGGCCGCGGGGACTACGCCCTGCTCCGCACCGGCATGGGCCCGCGCGCGGCCGGACGGTCCGTCGGCCGCGCGCTGGAGCGGCCGGGGATGGACCGGGCGGCCGTCCTCGCGACCGGGTTCTGCGCCGGGCTGGTGCCCGGCATGCACCCCGGCGACCTGGTCGTCGCCGAGGAGACCCGGGATCCGCAGGGGGTGGTCGCCTGTACCGGGACCGCCCTGCTCGCCGAGGCACTGGCCCGGGCCGCCCCCGGCCGGACCGTGCACACCGGCGCACTGACCGGATCCGACCACGTCGTCCGCGGCCAGGAGCGCGCGCAGCTGCGCGCCACCGGCGCCATCGCGGTCGACATGGAGTCCGCGGCCACCCTGTGGGCCGCCACCCGGGGCGGCTGCCCCCCGTCGGGGGGAGGACGCCCGGTTGCGGCCGTCCGGGTGATCGTGGACGCTCCGGAGCATGAGCTCGTCCGCATCGGCACGGTCCGCGGTGGAATATCGGCCTTCCGCGTACTGCGTGCCGTACTGCCCGCGTTTTATGACTGGCACCGTTCTTTGCTGCTCCCCAGGAGGTGAGCCAGATGGCCATGCCGCTGCGCCAGACCATCAGGGTCGGGACGTATCTGCTCGAACAGAAGCTCCGCAAGCGTGAGAAGTTCCCGCTGATCGTCGAGCTGGAACCGCTCTACGCGTGCAACCTGGCCTGTGAGGGGTGCGGGAAGATCCAGCATCCGGCCGGGGTGCTCAAGCAGCGCATGCCGGTCGCCCAGGCGGTCGGCGCCGTGCTGGAGTCGGGTGCGCCCATGGTGTCCATCGCGGGCGGCGAGCCCTTGATGCACCCGCAGATCCACGAGATCGTCCGCCAGCTGGTCGCCAAGCGGAAGTATGTGTTCCTCTGCACCAACGCGATGCTCCTGCGCAAGAAGATCGAGAAGTTCACCCCGTCCCCGTACTTCGCCTTCGCCGTGCACATCGACGGGCTGCGCGAACGGCACGACGAGTCGGTGGCCAAGGAAGGTGTCTTCGACGAGGCGGTCGCGGCCATCAAGGAGGCGAAGAGGCGCGGCTTCCGGGTCACCACCAACTCGACGTTCTTCAACACGGACACCCCGCAGACGATCATCGAGGTGCTCAACTACCTCAATGACGACCTCCAGGTCGACGAGATGATGATCTCGCCCGCCTACGCCTACGAAAAGGCTCCCGACCAGGAGCACTTCCTGGGCGTCGAACAGACCCGCGAACTCTTCAGGAAGGCCTTCGCGGGCGGCAACCGCAGGCGCTGGCGGCTCAACCACTCGCCGCTCTTCCTGGACTTCCTGGAAGGAAAGGCCGATTTCCCCTGCACGGCCTGGGCCATTCCGAATTACTCGCTCTTCGGCTGGCAGCGCCCCTGCTACCTGATGAGCGACGGATACGTCCCGACGTACCGGGAACTGATCAACGACACGGACTGGAGCAAGTACGGCCGCGGAAAGGACCCGCGCTGCGCGAACTGCATGGCGCACTGCGGATACGAGCCCACCGCCGTCCTCGCCACCATGGGCTCCCTCAAGGAGTCCCTGCGCGCGGCGCGGGAGACGATCGGCGGGAACCGGGACGCGTCGGCATGACGCCCCCACCGGGAGGGGGGACGGAGGGCGGCCGGGGCAAGGGCTTCGACCTCGGCGCCCTGCTGGCCGAGCGCGGCGGCGAGCGGTACGAGCTGCACGCCCGGCACCTCAACCACCAACTGCCGCGGATGCTCCACACCATCGGTTTCGACAAGGTCTACGAGCGGGCCGAGGGCGCCCACTTCTGGGACGCCGAGGGCAACGACTACCTCGACATGCTGGCCGGGTTCGGGGTGATGGGCCTGGGCCGGCACCACCCGGTGGTCCGCCGCGCCCTGCACGAGGTCCTGGACGCCCAGCTCGCCGACCTCACCCGCTTCGACTGCCAGCCGCTGCCCGGGCTGCTGGCCGAGAAGCTGCTCTCGTACAGCCCCCACCTGGACCGGGTCTTCTTCGGCAACAGCGGCACCGAGGCGGTGGAGACGGCCCTGAAGTTCGCCCGGTACGCGACGGGACGGCCCAGGGTCCTCTACTGCGACCACGCCTTCCACGGGCTCACCACGGGCTCGCTCTCGGTGAACGGGGAGGACGGCTTCCGGGACGGTTTCGCACCGCTGCTGCCCGATACGAAGATCGCCCTCGGGGACCTGGGCGCCCTGGAGCGCGAGCTGCGCAAGGGCGACGTGGCGGCCCTCGTCGTCGAGCCGATCCAGGGCAAGGGCGTCCTCGCCGCTCCGCCCGGCTTCCTGCTCGCCGCGCAGGAACTGCTGCACCGCCACAAGGCGCTGCTGATCGCGGACGAGGTGCAGACCGGCCTCGGACGGACCGGCGACTTCTACGCGTACCAGTACGAGCCGGGCGTGGAACCCGACCTGGTGTGCGTGGCCAAGGCGCTCTCGGGCGGCTACGTGCCGGTCGGTGCGACCCTGGGGAAGGACTGGATCTTCAAGAAGGTCTACTCGTCCATGGACCGGGTCCTCGTGCACTCCGCGAGCTTCGGCTCCAACGCCCAGGCGATGGCGGCCGGACTGGCGGTGCTGTCGGTCATGGAGGACGAGGAGGTCGTCGCGCACGCCCGGGCCGTGGGCGACCTGCTGCGCGGGCGGCTCGCGGCCCTGGTGGACGAGTACGAGCTGCTGCACGAGGTGCGGGGGCGCGGGCTGATGATCGGCATCGAGTTCGGCCGGCCGTCCTCGCTGGGGCTGCGCAGCCGGTGGGCCATGCTCCAGGCGGCCCGCAAGGGGCTCTTCGCGCAGATGGTCGTGGTGCCGCTGCTGCAGAAGCACCGGATCCTCACCCAGGTGTCCGGAGACCACCTGGAAGTGATCAAGCTCATCCCGCCGCTGATCGTGGACGAGCGGGACGTCGACCGGTTCGTCGGCGCCTTCCGCGAGGTCATGGACGAGGCGCACGGCGGGTCGGGGCTGATGTGGGAGTTCGGCAGGACCCTGGTGAAGCAGGCCGTCGGCAACCGGTGACGGCCTGCTCCGGCAGGCGGCGGGACGGCCGGACCGTCAGGCCAGCAGCCGGTCCCGCAGCCGGGCGAGGGTCTCGGGCGTGAGCCCGAGGCCCTCCGTCAGGTAGCCCTCGCGTCCGCCCCACTGCTCGTCGATGGTGTCGAAGGCCGCCGTCAGGTACTCGGCGCGGGCGTCGAAGAGCGGGGCGAGGAGCTCCATCACCTCGGGGGAGCGGGCCTCCTGCGACTCGCTGCTGCGGCGCACCCGGTAGCGGCGGTGCGGGGCGTTCGATTCCAGGTAGTCCGCGATGATCGCGTCCCGCTCGACACCGAGCGCGAGCAGGACGACGGCGACCGAAAGGCCCGCGCGGTCCTTCCCGGCCGCGCAGTGCAGCAGGGCGGGGACACTGTCCTCGGCGAGGGCGTGCACCACCCGGCTGTGCTCGGCCGTGCGGTGCCGGATGATCGTGCGGTACGACTGCGCCATCCGGGCCGCGGCCTTGCCGTCGCCCAGGACCGAGCGGAGCTGGTCGAGGGCGCCCTCGCGGACCATGGCCCAGAACTCGCGGCCGTCGGCCGGGTCCGAGAGCGGGATGTTGACGTTCCTCACCCCGGGGAGGACGACGTCCGGTCCCTCCAGGGCGTGGTCGGCGTCGTTGCGGAAGTCGAAGATGGTGTGGAGCCCGAGCGATGCCAGGAACTCCGCATCGGTTTCGGTGGCATGTGCGAGATGTCCGCTTCGGAACAGTCGTCCCGTCGCCACTCGTTGTCCGTCAGAAGTTGACAATCCGCCCACATCGCGGAAATTGCGCACTCCGGACAGTTCCGGCTCCTGTATCTGCTGGGTCAAAGGAACTCCTCCGCTTCTTCATGGGACAGCTTGTCCGTATTGAGCTGGTTGGCTCCAACTTGCCATGCCCGGCGGCGAGATCGGGCACGGCCCCGTGAGCCAGATCATACGGTGACCGTGCGTGCCTGATCGCGAAAGCCGAATGGCCCGGCCGGGGCGGTTGTTGACGGTGCGGAATGGACGGAGGGTGACCGGAATTCCGTCGATCCCTCACCCCGGTGATTCTTCAGGGGAATTCATGGCTTGTTACGTACGGGCGGACTCGATTACCTTCGCGATCGATCCGGGTGGACCGCCTAATCCTGCCGCCTCCCGGAAACCCCACCGACTATTCACGCGCGCGGCAGGAGCGGGGGAACCAGGTAAGCCGCTGTTCCGGATCTTTCCCCGGAACGGCTTGGGGTGAAGTCGTACATGTTCCGTTCATGTACGTCCGGACATCTCCAGTCCGAACCCGACAGCTCACCTCGCAGGCGACGGAGAGGAATTCGCCATGCCTGCAAAGGGTAAGCACCGCCGTCCCAAGTCCCGTTCCCTTTCCCGCGGTCTCGCCGTCGCCGGCACCGGTGGTGCGGCCCTCGCGCTGCCCCTCATGGGTGCGGCCGGCGCCAGCGCCGCCCCGGCTCCCGCCGCCGCTCCGGCCACGGCCCCCGCCGTCGCTCCGCAGCTCCCGGTCGCGTTCCAGGCCGCGCCCGCCGCCGCCGAGTCCGCACCGGCCGTCTACACGGTCGTGCCCGGCGACTACCTCTCCAAGATCGCCGCGGAGCGCAACCTCTCCGGTGGCTGGGAGAAGCTCTACGCCGACAACCGCGAGGCCGTCGGCACCGACCCCTCCCTGATCCACCCGGGCCTGAAGCTGACCCTCGGCGCGAAGTCGGCGGCCCCGGCCGAAGCGGCTCCGGCTCCGGCTCCCGCCGAGCGGTCCTCGACCGGCGCCCCGTCCGCCGACGAGGGCTCCTCCGGTGAGCAGGCGGCCCCCGCCCCCGCCCCGCAGCCCAAGCAGAAGCCGCAGGGCGGCGGCTCGTCCACCGAGGCGAAGGCCCCCGGCGCCGGATTCGTGGCCCCGGTCCCCGGCGGGATATCCACCCAGTACCGGGCCTCGGGCGCCATGTGGTCCTCGGGCTACCACACCGGCGTCGACTTCATCGCGAGCTCCGGCACCGACGTCAAGGCCGTCGGTGCGGGCACCGTGGTCTCGGCCGGCTGGGCCGGATCGTACGGCAACGAGGTCATCATCAGGCACGCGGACGGCAAGTACTCCCAGTACGGCCACCTCTCCTCGCTCTCCGTCTCGGCCGGCCAGAGCGTCACCGCCGGGCAGCGCATCGGCCTCTCCGGCTCCACCGGCAACTCGACCGGCCCGCACCTCCACTTCGAGATCCGCACGGGCCCGTCCTACGGCTCGGACATCAGCCCGGTGAGCTACCTCCGCTCGAAGGGCGTCACCATCTGACGGCGGCCGCCGTCGGAGCACGGACCCGCGTCAGGCCGGGACCCGAGGGGGGTCCCGGCCTGATGTGTACTTATTCCTTATCCTCCGCGTGGTATAGATCACGGTCCGTCAACCCCTGCTTACGTTGGCGTAGGTCGTGTGCGCGGGTGAAGGATGTCGTTCCGTGGCAGCGACGAAGACGACACTCAAGACCATCGGCTCGTACGCGGCGATCGGGGACAGCTTCACCGAGGGCGTGGGGGACCCGGGACCCGGGGATTCTTATCTCGGCTGGGCGGACCGGCTCGCCGTGCTCCTGGCCGACCAGCGCGACGAACACGACTTCCGGTACGCGAACCTGGCCGTGCGCGGCCGGCTCCTCGACCAGATCGTGGCCGAGCAGGTACCGCGGGCCAAGGAGCTCGCGCCGGACCTCGTGACCTTCTGCGCGGGCGGCAACGACATCATCCGGCCCGGCACCGACCCGGACGACGTGGCGGAGCGGTTCGAGGCCGCCGTCGCCGACCTCACGGGGGCCGTCGGCCTGGTCATGATCACCACCGGCTTCGACACCCGGGGGGTGCCGGTCCTCAAGCACCTCCGGGGCAAGGTGGCGACGTACAGCGCGCACGTGCGCGCCATCGCCGACCGCTACGAGTGCCCGGTGCTCGACCTCTGGTCGCTGAGGTCCGTACAGGACCGGCGCGCCTGGGACGCCGACCGGCTGCACCTGTCGCCCGAGGGGCACACTCGGGTGGCGCTGCGCGCCGCTCAGGTGCTCGGGCTCGAGGTGCCGGCCGACCCGGACCAGCCCTGGCCGCCGCAGCGGCCGCGCGGCTCGGTGGACGTGACCCGGGACAACATCCAGTGGGCGCGCGAGCACCTCGCGCCCTGGATCGGGCGGCGGCTGCGCGGCGAGTCCTCCGGGGACCACGTCGAGGCGAAGCGCCCGGACCTGCTGCCCCTGTAGGGGGCCGCAGACGGAGGACGGGGGCCGTAAGCGGAATCCTTCGGGGTATGTGTGCGTTGGCATGGTCGTAGACCGACGACCGTCCCGACCCCATTCTCCCAGGAGGCGCCTTGACCGGCTCCCGTCCCCCGCGTCCCCTGCGTCCGCGGTTGCGTGCCCTGCGGCCCGAAGCCTTCGGCGCCGACCCGTCCGGCGCCCGGCTGGAGCGCATCCACCGTTCGCCGAACTTCGCCGACGGCGTCTTCCAGAACCCGCTCGGGGCCCGGACCAGGCCCTCGGGGTCGATGGCGGAGTTCGCCAAGATCTACTTCCACCGGGAGCAGCGGATCCGGCGGACCCCCGGCGCCCCCATCCCCGTGTACCCGACGACCCTCGCGGAACTGGCCAAGCCGCCCGCGAGCGGACTGCGGATCACCTGGATGGGACACTCCAGCGTGCTCGCCGAGATCGACGGGCGACGCGTGCTGTTCGACCCGGTGTGGGGCGAGCGGTGCTCGCCCTTCCCCTTCGCCGGGCCCAAGCGGCTGCACCCCGTACCCGTACCGCTGGCCTCGCTGGGCCCGGTGGACGTCGTGGTGATCTCGCACGACCACTACGACCACCTCGACCTGCCGACGATCAAGGAGCTGGCCGGCACGGACACGGTCTTCGCCGTGCCGCTCGGCGTCGGCGCGCACCTCGAGCGCTGGGGCGTGCCCGCCGACCGGCTGCGCGAGCTGGACTGGAACGAGAGCACCAAGGTCGCCGGGCTGTCGCTCACCGCGACCCCGGCCCGGCACTTCTGCGGACGCGGACTGCGCAACCAGCAGCACACCCTGTGGGCCTCCTGGGTGGTCGCGGGGGACGCGCACCGGATCTACCACAGCGGGGACACCGGCTACTTCCCCGGCTTCACGGAGATCGGCGCAGAGCACGGGCCCTTCGACGCGACGATGATCCAGATCGGCGCCTACTCCGAATACTGGCCCGACATCCACATGACGCCCGAGGAGGGCATGCGCGCCCACCTCGACCTCCAGGGCGGCGCCCCGCACGGCACGATGCTGCCGATCCACTGGGGCACCTTCAACCTGGCCCCTCACCCGTGGGACGAGCCGGGCGAGGGGACCCTCGCCGCGGCGGAGGGGGCCGGAGCCGCGATCGCCCTGCCGGTCCCGGGGCAGCCCTTCGAACCGGGCGCGGCGGACGCCCCCGCGAAGCCGTGGTGGCGGCCGTTCGTGGCCGGCGGCCACGCGGCACCCGAGGTGGCCGTCGCCGCGGTCACGGCGGGCCGGGCGACGGGCGTGATCCGCGAGGAGCCCGAGGCCGTCGGGTCCTGACGGGCCGCGGCGCCCGCCGCGGGCCGGGGCCGGCGGGCGCCGGCCGGAGCGGCGGGCCGCAGCCGGGGCGCGGGCGGGCCGCGACCGGGGCGCGGGCGGTCGTACGGCGGAGGCCCGGGGCGGCGCCCCGGGCCTGCGGGGGCGCACGGCCGCCGCCGTACCCGCCGGAAGGCGACCCGGGGGATTCGGGCGGCTGTACGAGCGCTCCACCGGGAGCGGGAAGCACCCCGGCGAACTTCCCCAACTGGCCGTCCGGGGCGGGACGGTGCGGTCTAGCGTGGGTATCCGGTGATCAACACCGGGCCCCGGGAACGCTGGGGGCCGGGCCCCACGTACCGAGGACGCCGATGTCCGGACTCCGCGCCGCCCGCCACGCCCCGTCGAGACACGCCGTCACCGGTCCGGGCCGGCAGATACGCCCCCAGCTGGTCCGCGCCGCCGTCCTGCCCACGCTCGCCGCCGCGCTCAGCGGCGCCGCCGCGGTCATCTTCACCCTCCAGCTCGGCGGCGGGGCCGGGGACCGGGACGCCCGGCTCTGGCCGGTGCTCACCGGCTGCGCCCTGCTCGTGGCCGGAGCGCTCGCCGCGGCCCTGCTCGGCGCGCAGCGCGCCGCGAAGGCCGTACGGGACCGGTGCGAGTCGCTGCGCCGCTCCAGCGTGCGCGGCCGTCAGGAGCTGCGCGGCGCCGCCGACCGGCTGGAGCGCGGCGAGGCTCCCGGCCGGCCGGTGCGCGGCGGCCCGACCGGGACCCCGGCCGGCGCCGATCCCGCGGGGGTGGACGAGTTCTGGCTGCTCGCCCAGGAACTGCGCGGCGCCCGCGAACAGGCCCACGCGACCCTCGTACGGCTCGCCGGGCCGGCCACCCCGTCCGACAGCGAGCGGAAGGTCGAGGTCTTCGTCAACCTCGCGCGCCGCCTGCAGTCCCTCGTCCACCGCGAGATCTCGCTGCTGGACGAGCTGGAGGACACGGTCGAGGATCCGGACCTGCTCAAGGAGCTCTTCCACGTCGACCACCTCGCGACCCGGATCCGCCGCCACGCCGAGAACCTCGCGGTGCTCGGCGGGGCCGCCTCCCGGCGCCAGTGGACCCGTCCCATCGACCTCAGCGAGGTGCTGCGCTCCTCGGTCGCGGAGGTGGAGCAGTACACCCGGGTCAAGGTCGTGCCCCCGGCGGGCGGCAGCGTACGCGGGCACGCCGTCGCCGACGTGGTGCACCTGCTGGCCGAACTCGTCGAGAACGCCACCGTGTTCTCCGCCCCCGACACGGACGTCGTGCTGCGCGCGGAACGGGTCACCGCCGGGATCGCGGTCGAGGTGGAGGACCGCGGGCTGGGCATGCCGGCCGAGGAGCAGCACCGGATGAACGCGCTGCTCGGCGACCCCGACCAGATCAGCGTCCGGCACCTGCTCGCGGACGGGCGGATCGGGCTGTTCGTCGTCTCTGCGCTGGCCCGCCGGCACGGGATCGCCGTCGAGCTCAAGTCCAACATCTACGGCGGGGTGCTCGCCGTACTGGTACTGCCGCAGGAACTGCTGGGCGCGGAGGCCCCGGGCGCCGCCGACGCGGGCGGCTCCCGCGCGACCTCCTGGGGGACGGGCCGGGCCTCGCCGCTCCCGCCCCCGCTGGAACCCGTACGGGTGGCCCGCCCGCGCACCGAACCGGCCGGGCCCGTGCCGGCCGCCTGGCCGACGGACCCCGCAGGGCCGGCGCCGGGGCCGTGGTCCGTGAACGCGGAAGTGCCGGTGCCCGCGGACGGGGGTGTGGCGGAGGCCGAGGCGCCGTCACCGACGGGCGGGGGCGTGCCCGCGCCCCGGGCCGGGGGAGGGGCGGCGGTACCGACGGCGGCCCAGCCCGTGCCGGGGCCCGCCGCCTCGGCCCCGGACGGGGCGGCCGCCCGTTCCGCGGCCGGGGCCGGGCCCGTACCGGCCCCGCCCGAGACATGGGCCGGGCCGGTCCCCGCACCCGCGGCCCCGCCCGGCGTACGGACCGACCCGGCCCTGCCCGAGACGTGGACCGAGCCCGTACCGGCCGCCCAAGCCCCCGCCGGGCCCGCGGCAGGCGACCGGCCCGCCCTGCCCCGGCGGCGGGCGCAGTCGCACCTCGCGCCGCAGCTGCGGGAGGCGCCCGCTCCGCGGCGGGCCCCGGATCCCGAGCCACCCGTGCACGACCCCGGCCTGATGGCCGCCTTCCAACGGGGCTTCGGCCTCGCGCAGTCGGAGAACCAGGCATGACCCCGACCCCTCACCTCAGCAAGGAGCGCACCCCCATGGGCGGCGAAGTGGCGACGAAGACCGGCAGCCGGCTCTCGGATCTCGACTGGCTGCTCAGCGGCCTGGTGCAGCGCGTGCCGTACACGCGCAGCGCCGTGCTGCTCACCGCCGACGGCCTCGTGACCTGCGTGCACGGCCTGGACGCGGACAGTGCCGACCACATGGCGGCCCTGGCGTCCGGGCTGTACTCGCTGGGGCGCAGCGCCGGATCCCGCTTCGCGGACGGCGCCGAGGTCCGCCAGGTCGTCGTCGAACTCGACACCGCGCTCGTCTTCGTGTCGGCCGCCGGTTCCGGCACGTGCCTGGCCGTCCTCGCCGACCGCGAGGCCGACGCCGGGGTGCTCGGCTACGAGATGGCCATGCTGGTCAAGAGCGTCCGGCCGTACCTGGCGGCCCCGCCGCGGCGGCCCGTCGCCGACGCGGAGCGATGAAGGGCCGCGCGACGGGCACGTACCCGAAGGGACGGGACACCCCCTGGCTCGACGACTCGGCGGGCCGGGTGATGCGCCCGTACACCGCCAGCGGCGGGCGGACCCGGCCGGGCGTCGCGCTCGACCTGCTCTCGCTGGTGACGGCGACCGGAGTACGGCCGCGGGTACCGCTGGGGGCCGAGCACACGCTCGCCCTCCGGCTGTGCGCGGGCGCCGCGGCGGTCACGGTCGCCGAGGTCGCCGGGCAGCTGCGGCTGCCCGCGGTGGTGGTGAAGGTGCTGCTGTCCGACCTGATGGACCACGGGGCCGTCATGGCGCAGGCGCCGCGGTTCCCGGGCGGCGGACCGTTCGCCGCCGATGACCAGTCCCTGCTCCGGGCGGTGCTCGATGGCCTCCACAAACGCTTGTGACCCGTCCGCCCCCGAGGCCGCGCCCGCGACGTTGAAGATCCTGGTCGCGGGCGGTTTCGGGGCGGGCAAGACCACCTTCGTGAGCGCCGTGAGCGAGATCGAGCCGCTGAGCACGGAGGAGCTGCTCAGCGGCATCGGCGCGGCCGAAGACCCGCTGGACGGGGTCGAGGCCAAGACCACGACGACCGTCGCGCTGGACTTCGGCCGGATCACGCTCGACCGGCGGCACGTGCTCTACCTCTTCGGCACGCCCGGGCAGCACCGCTTCTGGTTCCTGTGGGAGGAGCTGTGCGCCGGCGCGCTCGGGGCGGTGGTGCTCGCCGACACCCGCCGGCTCGCCGACTGCTTCCCCGCCGTGGACTTCTTCGAGCGGCGCGGCATCGGCTTCATCGTCGCCGTCAACGAGTTCGACGGCGGTCACCGCTACGGGCCCGAGGAGGTCCGCGAAGCGGTGGGGCTCGGTCCCGAGGTGCCCGTCGTACGGTGCGACGCGCGCTTGACCAGCTCCGGGACGGGGACGCTCGCCGCCCTCGTCCGCCACCTCCTGTGCACGGCCACGGGGGCCACAGCCAGCTCTTCGTCTTCGGAGTCGGGGGAACCGTCATGACGTACTACGAATCGACCGGACACCTGCTGCTCACCCCCGTGGACCGGGAGGCGCCCGCGCGCGTCGTCCGGCTGCGGGAACTGGGCCTGGGGGAACGGGTGGACGCCGAACTGGACGCCTTCGCCCGGCGCGTCGCCGACGTGCTGGCGGCGCCCTACGCGGGGGTCAACTTCATCGGCGAGGAACGGCAGTTCTTCGCCGGGCTGCACCACGCCGCCGAGGCGCCGGCGAGCGACTACCCGGCGCGGGTGCTGGCCCGCGACCACGGCTACTGTCCGCACGTGGTGGTGCGGCGCCGGGCGCTGGTGCTGGAGGACGTACGGGACTTCGCGCGCTTCGCGGGCAACGCGGTGGTGGACGAGAGCGGGGTGCGCTCGTACGCGGGCGCCCCGCTGACGGACCGGCGGGGGTTCGTCCTGGGCACGGTGTGCGCGGTGGACGTGGTGCCGCGCAGGTGGGGCACCGAGGGCCTCGCCACGGTGAAGTCGCTGGCGGCGGAGCTGGTGGACCTCCTGCACGCGCGGGAGGACCGGCGGCGGACGGCGTAGTCCGGCGGATGTCAGTGGCGGGGTCTACGGTCGTCGCATGGCCACCACCGCGCAGGACGTCCGCACGATCGCGCTGTCGCTCCCGGACAGCAGCGAGAAACCGGCCTGGGGCATGCCCACCTTCCGGGTGGGCGGGAAGATCTTCGCCGCGCTGGCCGACGACGACACCTCGATCGGGGTCAAGTGCCCCAAGGAGGAGCGGGCCGGGCTGATCGCGGCGGAGCCGGAGAAGTTCTTCATACGCGCGGGCCACGACGACAACTACGCCTGGCTCCGGGTCCGGCTGGAGGCGGTGGAGGACGCGGCGGAACTGCGCGCGATCCTGACCGACTCCTGGCTCCAGGCCGCCCCGAAGCGGCTGGCCGCGGCCCATCCGGAGCTGACGGCCGGCGGTACGGGCGGCGAGCCCGGCGAGGGCTGAGCCCGCGCGGCGGCACGCAGACCGTGCCGCCGCGGCGGCCGGGAAGACCCCGGCTCCGGCGTGGCCCCGAAGGCGACGGCCTAGCGCCGGGTGGGCGGGTGCAGGAAGGCGGTGACGCGTTCGCGCAGGGACCGCGGATCCAGGCCGTGGGCCGCGGTGTGCTCGTCGATCGTGCCGTAGCGGCGCAGCTCCGCGCGGCCCACGCCCAGGCCCAGCACCCGGTGGGGCACGTCGGCCAGGGCGTCGTTCGCGGCGGCCGTGGAGGTGCCGGTGAGGTAGGGCTCGACGAGGACCACGTCGCCGGTACCGGCGCTCCGGGCGGCCTCGCGCAGCGCCGCGTCGTCGAAGGGGCGCACGGTGGGGGCGTACAGCACGGTCAGGCCCAGGCCCTCGGTCGCCGCGAGCACGTTGTCGAGCAGCGGCCCGACGGCGAGCACCACGCCGCCGGCTCCCTCCCGTACGGTCTGGAAGCGCAGGCCCTCCACCGGTCGCGGCTCCGCGTTCGACTGCTGCGAGAGCCGGACGTAGACCTTGTCGTCCCCGGCGGCGCAGGCATGCCGCAGCAGCGCCTCCGCCTCGTCGGGGTGCCCGGGGACGTGGACGGTCCAGCCCTCCAGGGTGTCCATCAGCGCCACGTCGCCCGGCGCCATGTGCGTGAACCCGCCGGACGGCCAGTCGTAGCTCGCGCTCGCGCTGACCAGCACACCGCCCGTGCCCTGGTGCCCGAAGTCCAGCTTGATCTGCTCGAACGGCCGCTCCACGAGGAAGCTGGCGAAGGTGTGCAGGACCGGCCGCAAGCCGGTGAGGGCCAGCCCGCCGCCCACGCCGACCAGCAGCTGCTCCCGGATCCCGACGTTGACCACCCGGTCCGGGTGGCGCTGCTGGGCGGGCAGGAACCCGTCCATGCTGATCTCGGCGAGCACCAGGGCCAGCCGCGGATCCTCGTCGAGCAGTCGCGAGGTGACGGAGATGAATCGTTCGCGCATGGTGTCCATGTAGATCTCGGCTCCCCTGCTTCTTCTACTGCTTCTTCTCGACCCGGGCGACCACGACGTGCGGCCGTCCGGGGTGCGGCGCGGTGAAGGCGGCGTGCAGCGCGGCGTGGTCCCGTCCGTCCACGGTGGCCGCGGACCAGCCGGCGGCCTCGAAACGGGCCGCGATCCCACCGGGCCAGCCGTGCGTGGCGGAGTCGTTGTCGATCACCACGGTGTGCAGCCTCTCCAGCCCGGCGGAGCCCGCGTACGCGAGCGCCTCGTGGTTGCTGCCCTCGTCCAGCTCGGCGTCCCCGATCAGCACCCACACCGCCGGCTCGGCCAGCCCCTGGGCGCGCAGCCCGAGCGCACTGCCCACGGCCAGCGGCAGCCCGTGCCCGAGCGACCCGCTGCCGATCTCCACGCCGGGTATCAGGGTGCGGTCCGGGTGGTGCCCGAGGGGCGAGTCGTACGACCCGAAGGCGGGCAGCCAGCCGACGGGGAAGAACCCCTTCGCGGCGAGTACGGCGTAGTACGCCATCGGCCCGTGCCCCTTGGACAGCAGGAACCGGTCCCGCCCGGGATCCCCGGCGGTCCCGGGCGTCACCCGCAGCACCCGGTCGTAGAGCACCCACAGCACGTCGAGCGTGGAGGTGGCGGCGGGCCCGTGCTTCTCGGCCCCGGTCATGAGGCCGATCAGCCGGCCCAGATCCTCGTAGCGGAAGTCCATGTCCGCGGTTGCCTGCGTCATGAGTGGATCATGCAACCTCAAGCCTGGTTGAGGTCAAGAAGGTCCCGGCCCGGATCCCGGACGGAAAAGGTGCGCGCGACCACCCCGCGAAGTGCGGTATTGTTCTCCTGCGCGTTCATCCAGGGGAAACCCCAGGTCAACGGGCATCGGGACGTGGCGCAGCTTGGTAGCGCACTTGACTGGGGGTCAAGGGGTCGCAGGTTCAAATCCTGTCGTCCCGACGGTGCTTTACGCACGTCGGAGGCCGTTCTCTCATCCGTGGGAGGGCGGCCTTTTCGTGTGTCCGGCTATTTGCCGCTCCGCGGGCTGTACGGCTGGAGGAGCTGGTCGACCGGTGCGTGGTCGTCGGTGAGCGGGCGGGCCGTGCCCGTCCAGGAGGTGAGGTCGCCGTCGGTGGCGATCTTCCACCCGGTCTCCCGGGCGTCCAGGGCCGCCTGGGTCGCGCGGAGGTCGACGGGCCGGTCGGAGGCGAGCACCACCAGGTTGCCGCCCGCGGGGGTGGACGTCGGGTCCAGGCCGATGTCGGAGGGCTTGCCGAGGACCGCGATGTGCTCGAACACCGCGTCGATGGTGGCGACTTCGGCCCGGGCGAAGGCCATGTCACCGTGGTCGATGAGGTTGGCGACGTACAGGCCGTCCTCGTCGAGCACCCGCCGTACCTCCCGCATCGCCTCCACCGTGGTCAGGTGCCACGGCACGCTGACGCCGCCGAAGGCGTCGCCGACGACGAGGTCGTGGCTGCCGGCGTCCAGTCGCCGCAGGCCGAGCCGGCCGTCCTCCACGCGTACGTCGATACCGCCGTCCGGGCTCAGCCCCAGCCGGTCGCGGTCGATGCGCACGACCCCGCCGTCGATCTCGGACACGAGGCTGCGCGTCCCGGGCCGTGTGGCCGCGAGGTAGCGGGGGAAGGTGAGCCCGCCGCCGCCCAGGTGGTGGGCGTCGAGCGGCTCGCCCTCGGGGAAGGCGGAGTCGACGGCCGAGGCGATGGCGCGCACGTACTCGAACGTGAGCAGGGTCGGGTCGTCGATGTCGACGTACGAGTGGCGCACGCCGTCCAGGACGAGCGTGCGGCCGCTGCCCCGGTCGGGGTCCGCGACGACCCGTGCGCAGTGGTACCGGGTCTCCGCGTCGCAGCCGCCGGGCGCGACCGTGGTGGCGAGACCGCCGGCGAGGACCACGAGGGTGAGGGCGGCAGTGCTTCTCCAGCCGCGCGTTCGCCACTCGGCCAGCGCCGAGCCGGCCACCAGCAGGGTGCCGAGGCCGATCAGGATGCCGCTGACCGGCAACCGTGCGATGAGGACGAAGCCGGTGAGGACCGTGCCGACGATGGCGCCGACGGTGCCCACGCCGGACAGCCGGCCGACCACCGTTCCGGTTTCGGCGAGGCTGGTGAGGCGCAGCTTGGTCACGATCGGCGTCACCGCGGAGAGCAGCGCGCCCGGCACGAGGATGGTCAGCGCGGCGGTCAGCAGGAGAACGGCCGGTGCCCACTCCGCCGTGGTGCGCAGCATGACGGGGGTGAGCGCCACGACCGCCCCCGACACCCCGAGCGCGGGGCCGATGAGCCGGCGCGGATCGACCTGGTCGGCGACGCGCCCGCCCAGCCAGGAGCCGAAGGCGATCGCGGTCAGCGCGATGCCGATCACCATCGTGCTGGTCTCGAGGGTGAGGCCGAGGTAGGGAGCGAGCAGCCGCAGGGCGACGATCTCCACCACCAGGACCGCGGCCGACGATCCGAACACGAGCACGGCGGCCGTACGGGGACCCAGGCGCTGGTCCTGGGGCGTGCCCTCGGCGACGGGCGGGGAGGACGATCCGGTCACGGGCGACATCCTCGCACGCGAGGCACCGCCGGCATCGGACAAGTCCCCGTTCCCGCCCGAAGGGGCCAAGACGCGCGCCCGGGGCCGCGGTTCGCGTCGCGGGACGCTGCCGGGCTTGCTGCCGGACGCGGCTGACACCGGTTGCGGCGGGAGGTTGTGGAGAGGGCGTGAACGTGTGGTGATCGGGTGTTGATCGGCCGTAGAACCGCGCCGTGGACGATCGGCGCCAAGGGGAACACGGCTCGACGGTCACCACCGCTCGCAGCCGCCCTCGGCGTCCCGTACGGCCGCCCGGGCCCCCCGGTCCCCGGTACTTGGCCAACCCACGGAAGGTGGACGAGGCATGCACGGTGTTCAGTTGCTGCGGTCGACGGCGGGCTTCGGAGAGCTGCTGAGGATCCGGCGTGAGCGGGTGGGGCTGACCCAGCAGGTGCTCGCCGATCACGCGACACTCAGCGTCCGGGCGATCCGTGACATGGAGAGCGGACGGGTGCAGCGGCCCCGGCAGGAGACGGTCCGGCTGCTGGCCGACGCGCTGCGGCTGGAGGGCCGCAACCGCTCGGACTTCGAGGCGGCCGCGCGCAGACAGGCCCTCGTCGAGGAGCCGGGGGACGAGCCGACGGCGCCGCCGGTCGCCCGGGGCGCCATCATCGGCCGGGAGCTGGAGGCCGAGGTGCTGACCGACGCCCTCGCCGTGCACGGCGACCGGCTGGTCACGGTGGCCGGGCTGGGCGGGGTCGGCAAGACCCGGCTGGTCCTGGAGGTCGCGCGCCGGCTCTACCTCGCGTCCGGGTGGTCCGTCCGCTGGATCGACTGCGGACGGCTGCCGGGCGCCCGGCTCGAACGCCGGGCGGACCTCGCCCGGGCGATCGGGGAGCGGCCCACGCTGCTGGTCCTGGACGGCGCCGACGCCGGCGTGGACACGGCGCTGCTGGACGAACTGTTCCAGCGCTGCCCCGGCCTGCGGGTACTGATCACCGCCCGGGTCCCGCAGCCGCTGTCCGGCGGCCAGGTGATCCCGCTGGCACCGCTGCCCACCCCGGGGCCGGAGCTCGACCACGACCCGGTGGCACTGGCCGAGGTGGGCGCCGTACGACTGCTCCTCTCGCACCTGCGCCGACTGCGCCCCGGCTACCGCCTGGAGCCCGAGGAGGCTCCTTCCGTCGCCGCGCTCTGCCGTCAACTGGACGGTCTGCCCGGGGCGCTGGAGCTCGTGGCCGGCTGGTCCACGGTGCTGTCCCCGCGCCAGCTGGTGGCGCGGCTGGCGGACGGGCCGTTCCATCTGGCTCCGCCGCCGGCCGGGTTCGGCGGCAGGGCGGACGTGGGCGCGGCTCTGGGGGCCGCGCTGGACCGGCTGACGCTCGGTCAGCGGGACCTGCTGGAGCGGCTCGCGGCGCGGCCGGGGGACTGGTCGGGTGAGGACGCCGTCGAACTGAGCGGCAGGCCGCCGCAGGAGTGCCTGGCGGCGGTGCACGAACTGCTGGCCAGCGGGCTGATCCGCAGCGTCCCGGCCCGCGACGGCGTCCGGTTCACCGTGCTGAACCTGTGCCGGCGCCTGTGCGGGGCCGGGGCCTACCCGGAGCTGGCGGCCGTCGGCTGAGGCGCGTGCGAAGGCCCCGGCTTGGCCCGATACTGCCCGGTTCCTGCCGGGTGAGCTGCCGGTCGGGCGTACCGATCCTTCCTAGCGTTCTGTTCACGGAGGCCCACCGCGTACGGGGTCTCTCCACCACCTACCGACACAGAGGGTTTGCGCCGTGGAGCAGCATGCCGTGGAGCAGCACGGAAAGGCCGAGCCGACCGGTCTGGACGTCGTCGTGACGACCATGGCCTCGGACTCGCACACCTGGAACCTGGTCTTCCTCCAGCTGCTGCTGGAAGAGCTCGGTCACCGGGTCACCAACCTGGGCGCATGCGTGCCGGACGAGCTGCTGGTCGCCGAGTGCCGCCGGATCGAGCCGGACCTGATCGTGCTGAGCAGTGTCAACGGGCACGGTTTCCACGACGGACTGCGGGTGATCTCGGCGTTGCGGACCTGCCCGGAGCTGGGCCGCACGCCGACGGTGATCGGGGGGAAGCTCGGGATCGCGGGCACCGGCAGCCCCGCCCGGCAGCAGGAGCTGCTGACCGCGGGCTTCGACGGCGTCTTCGAAGAGGGCGGCTCCGTACTGGACTTCCACTCCTTCCTCGGCTCGCTGTCCGCCGGATCCCGGGCGGTGCCCGGCGGGCCGAAGGCCCTGCCGGCCGGCCGCCCCGAAGCCCTGCCCGCCGGGCCCGAGGCGCTGCCCGCCGGGTCGGGGGTGCTGCTGTGACCGCCTCCCGCGGAGCCGCCGGCGATGCCCTCGCCGCACGCCCGGACGACGTCGCCGCCGTCCCGTCCTCCGGCTTCGGTGCCTTCGTCGCCCGTGCCAAGGCGGCCGGTGCGCTGGTGGTCCAGCCCAGGATGGGCATGGCCGATCCGCTGCGGATGCGCGACGGACTGATCGCCACCCGTGACGCGGACGCCGTCACCGTCGGCACCATCACGCTCGACAGCTACACCCGCACCGGCGACCTCGCGGCCGCCCGGCGCGCCCTCGACGAAGGGGTCGGCCTGAACGGCTACCCGATCGCCGCCCACCCCGCGGACACCACCCGCGCCGTGCTGCGGGGCGTCGCGGACGCGCGCTTCCCGGTGCAGGTCCGGCACGGATCGGCGATGCCGGAGCACATCGTCCGCGCGCTGCTGGCGCTCGGCCTCGACGCCACCGAGGGCGGCCCGGTCTCGTACTGCCTGCCCTACAGCCGGACCCCGCTGCGCGAGGCGGTCGCCAACTGGCAGCGCAGCTGCGAACTGCTCGTCTCAGCAGCCGAGTTCGGCGCGGAGCCGCACCTGGAGACGTTCGGCGGCTGTCTGATGGGGCAGCTCTGCCCGCCGAGCCTGCTGGTCGCGGTCAGTGTGCTGGAGGCGCTGTTCTTCCGGCAGCACGGGCTGCGCTCCCTGTCGCTCAGCTATGCCCAGCAGGCCGATCCGCGCCAGGACGAGGAGGCGCTGACCGTACTCGGGCGGCTGGCCGGTGAAATGCTGCCGGACGTCGACCACCACCTCGTCCTCTACGCCTACATGGGCGTCTTCCCGCGCTTGCCCGGCGGGGCCCGGCTGCTGCTGGAGGACGCGGCCCGGCTGGCGGTGCGGGCCGGCGCGGCCCGCCTGATCGTCAAGACCACCGCCGAGGCACACCGGATCCCGACCGTGGGCGAGAACATACGGGCGCTGGAGACGGCCGCGGCCGCCGCGGGCGGCACCCCGTACACCGGATTCCAGTGCTCCGAAGCCCAGGACACCGGCATCGAGGCGGAGGCGCGGGCGCTGATCGGGGCCGTGCTGGAGCTGGACGCCGACATCGGCCGCGCGCTGGTTCGGGCCTTCGCCGCCGGCTACCTGGACGTCCCCTACTGCCTGCACCCCGACAACGCCGGCCGGGCCCGCACCTCCCTCGCGCCCGACGGCCGGCTGCGCTGGTCGAGCATCGGGTCGATGCCCATCGCCGGCCTGGCGGACGACGGCCCGCGCCCGCCGATCCTGGGCTCGGCCGGGCTGATCTCGGCGCTCTCCCAGGTCCAGCGGACCTACGACGCCCGCGCCGAGACGCAGTCCGCCGTCGGCGCCGCCCCCGACACGCCTCGCACCTCCGTACCGCCCCGCACGACGACGCCCACGCACCGACGAGAGTTGGGACTCCAGCATGACCACTGACGGGCCCACGGCCTCCACGCCCCTCCCGGACCCCGGCCGCCACCTGACCGCCCCGGCCACGCGGAGCGCGCTCCGGATCCAGCACCAACTGATGGCATCCGCGCGCGAGTTCCTGCGTGAGCGCGGTTTCACCGAGCTGCTCCCGCCGATCATCGGACCGGTCACCGACCCCGGCTCGCGCGGCTCCAAGCAGGTCGACGTGGACTTCTACGGCCACCGGTACAAGCTGATGACGAGCGCCATCCTCTACAAGCAGGCCTCCCTGCTGGCCTTCGACAAGATCTTCTGCATCGCTCCCAACGTCCGGCTGGAACCCCTGGAGACCGCCGGAACCAACCGCCACCTCGCCGAGTTCCACCAGCTCGACGTGGAGGTGGCGGGAGCGACCAGGGACGACGCCGTCGCGCTGGTCGAGGAGCTGGTGGTGCACATGGTCGACAGCGCGGTCCGCGAGCTGCCCAAGGAATTCGCCGGACTCGGCCGGGACATCGGCGCGTTCACCCGGCTGCTGGGGGGCTCCTTCGGCCGGATGCGGCACGCGGAGGCGGTCACCGAGCTCCAGGGCCTCGGCCACCCGCAGAGCCCCGACGCCGAACTCGACTGGGAGGGCGAGGCATTGCTCTCCGCCCAGCGCGACCGGCCGTTCTTCGTCACGGACTACCCGAAGGGCTCGCGCGGCTTCTACGACCGGGAGGATCCCGAACAGCCCGGCCTGCTGCGGAACTTCGACCTGATCGCGGCCGAAGGCTACGGCGAGCTGTGCAGCGGCAGCCAGCGCACCAACGACTACGCCGAGATCGTCACCCGGATCCGGGAGACCGGCGAGAACCCGCAGAAGTACCGCTGGTACCTGGACCTGGTCCGCGAGGGCGTGCCCGGCAGCGCCGGATTCGGCATCGGTGTCGAGCGGCTCACCCGGTACGTCGCCGGACTGGACGCGGTCTGGCAGGCGGCGGCCTTCCCCAAGCTGGCGGGGGTGGTGTCGCCGTGAGCGATCTCTCGGCGCCCGGCTTCCCCGAGGAGGAGGTCCGCCGGCGCGCCCGGGCCGGGGCGGCGGCGGCCTTCCCGCCGCCCGGCGAGTACGGCCGGGTGCTGTTCGGCGCGGAGCAGCGGGGCGACCGGTACCCGGACGCCGAGCGGGATCCGCTGGACGCCCTGCGGATCGTCCCGCCGGTCTTCATGCCGCAGCGCCTCGCCCGGCTGATCGACCTCGGCCGGGAGCCGGACTACCGCGATGTCGAACTGGACACCGACATCGGCGGGTTCGGCTCCTCCCTGCCGGTGTACGTGTCCGCGCTCGGCTCCACCCGGGCGGCCGGCGGCGATCTCGGCCTGGCGCTCAGCAGGCAGGCGGGCGCGCTGGGCCTCCCCATGGTGATCGGCGAGAACGTCGTCCCGGTGAACGGCTACGGCCGGCTCGGCGAGGCGGCGGACCGGGCGCTGCTCGGCCGCCTGCGGGCCTACGCCGGGGAACTGCCGGACGGGCGGGGCGGGGTCGCCGTCCAGCAGTCCACCGAGGACGCCGACGCCGAGGTGTGGAACCTCGTCTACAGCGACCCGGCCGCACTGCCCTTGCTCGAAACCGGGCGGCTGGCCTTCGAGTTGAAGGTGGGCCAGGGGGCCAAGCCCGGTCTCGGCGGAATGACCGTGCTGGACGCCGAGGCGGCCGCCGGGCTCGGCCACCGGTACGGGCTCGACGAGGTCTTCGGGGACGGCCGGGTCCTGCGCTCCAGTACGCCCGGCACCTTCACGGCGGAGATCCTGCGCCAGCAGATCCGGCTGATGCGCAACAACTTCCCGCGAGCCCGGGTCTGGGTGAAGCTGCACCCCGGCCGGGACGTCGCCGAGGCCGCCCGGGTCGCCGCCGGTGCGGGGGCGGACGCCGTCACCGTGGACGGAGCCGAGGGCGGCACCGGCTGGGCGCCCGGAGTCTTCCCCGGCCAGGTCGGACTGCCGCTGGCGGAGTGCCTGCGCCGGCTCGCGGTCGCCGGACCGCCGCCCTGTCTGCTGGTCTCCGGACGGATCTGGGAGGGCGGCCGGGCCGTGAAGAGCCTCGCGCTCGGCGCCCGCGCGGTGGGCCTGGGCCGGGCGGCGCTGCTCGCCACCGCGGAGGACCCGCGGGCCGGTCTGATCCGGTTCGCCGAATGCCTCGCACTCGAAATCCGCATGCTGGTCAGTGCGCTCGGAAAATACGCGCCGACCGCACTGGACCGGGATGACGTATGGTCCCGTGATTTCCCCGGAAATACCGTCACCGCATAACCGGAGAGCCCTTTTTCCGCAGCCCGCCGAGACGCCCGCGCGTCTCGGCGGGCTGCTCGCTTTCTCGGTTCTGCTCGTGCAACCCCGCTGCTCAACCGGCAGTTGAAACTGCCGACGGTCTTCCGTGCATTCTGCCGATCGCCCCCGTCGCGCCGCCCTATCGTCGAGATCACTACACGCAGCGTCGCTAATTCATCGGGGTTGGATGATGGAATCTCGAGATTTCCCTTTCATATCCGTCGCACGCCGGTTCCCGGAACGCCCGGCCATACGCCACGGCGCCCGGACCGTCACCTACGGGGAGCTGGACCGGGCGAGCGGTGACCTCGCCGCCCGGATCGCCCCCGGGCGGACGGTGGCCGTCGCCGGCCGCGACCGGGTCGACCACGTCGTCGGCCTGCTCGCCGCCCTCCGCGCCGGCGCCACCTACCTCCCGCTGGACCGGGAGGCGCCCGATGAGCGCAACCGCTGGATCCGCGAGGACGCCGGCGCCACGCTCGCCTACACCGGCGGCGAGCTCGTCGAGGCCGACGGCACGGCCGTTCGGCCGTTCGGCCGGGCGGGCGCTCCGGAGCCCGGAGGCCGCGGCCGCGACTGCGCCGCGGGCTACCTGATCTACACCTCCGGCACCACCGGCCGCCCCAAGGGGGTGCACGTCCCGCTCGCCGCCCTGACCGGCCATCTGGCCGCCGCCGTCGAGTGCTTCGGCCTCAGCGCGGACGACGTGGTGCTGCACTCCGCCCGCCCGACCGTGGACGTGGCCGTCGAGCAGGTGCTCACCGCCCTGTCGGCCGGCGCCTGCCTCGTCGTGCCCGAAGAGCAACTCCTCGCCCCCGCAGCCCTGATGGAGCTGCTGGACACCGAGGGGGTCACCGTGGCCAACCTCGCCGCCGGCTACTTCCAGGAAGTGGTGGCCGCACTGCGCGAGGACGGCCGCCCGCCCCGCACCCTGCGGCTGATGATCTCCGGCAGCGACCGGCTCCACCCGGCCGCCGCGGCCCGCTGGAGCGCCGCCACCGGCGTCCCGCTGCTGAACGCGTACGGGCCGACCGAGACCGTCGTCACCGCCACCGTCCACGCGGCGCAGGGCCCCGCCGCGGGCGAGGGCGACACGGTCCCGGTCGGCCGCCCGCTCGGTGCGCGCCGCGCCTACGTGCTGGACGGCCGGCTGCGGCCGGTGGCGCCCGGGGCCAGTGGCGAGCTGTACCTCGGCGGGCCGCTGCTGGCCTCCGGCTACCACGGCCGCCCGGGTCTGACGGCCGGCCGGTTCCTCGCGGATCCCTTCGCACCGGAGCCCGGCGCCCGCATGTACCGCACCGGTGACGTGGTCCGGCGGTCCGGTACGGACGCCCCGCTGGAGTTCGTCGGCCGCGCGGACCACCAGGTGAAGATCCGCGGCTTCCGCGTCGAGCCCGGCGAGATCGAGCTGGTCCTGGCCGGCCACCCCGACGTCACCGGAGCGGTCGTGGTGGCCCACCAGGGCAGGCTCGCCGCGTACACGACCGGAACCGCCCCCGGCACCGCCCCCGGCACCGCGACGGGCCCCGCGACCGGAACCGCCCCCGGCACCGCCGGGCTGCGCGCCTACCTGGCCGAGCGGCTCCCCGAGCACATGGTCCCGGCGACCGTGACCCCGCTGGACGCCTTCCCGCTGACCGCCGGCGGCAAGGTGGACCGGGCCGCCCTCCCCGATCCCCAGGCCGCGCCCGCCGCACCCGCCGCCGTCCGGCGCGCGCCGCGCACCCCCGCCGAGCAGCTGATCGCCGCCGTCTGGGCGGACGTGCTCGGGGTGGCCGAGGTCGGCGCCGACGACAACTTCTTCCACCTGGGCGGGGACTCGCTCACCGCCGTCCGCGTGGTCGGACGGGTCTACGACGTGTTCGGCATGATCTCCCCGTACACCATCTTCGACGCGCCCACCCTCGCCGAGTTCGCCGCCGCCGTCACCGCCGCCTCGGACGGCGGCGAGCGCCCGGCGCTGCACCGGACCGGCGCCACCGAGGCGCCGCTCGCGAACTTCCAGCGCGGGCTGTGGTTCCTGGACCAGTGGAACCCGGGCGCGCCGACCTACATCGTGCCCTGGGTGTTCCGCTTCGCCGGTCCGGTCGACCCGGAGCTGCTGCGCCGGGCCCTGGCCGGGGTCGTCGACCGGCACGAAGCGCTGCGCACCACCTTCGAGCTGGGCGAGGAAGGCCCCCGGCAGGTCGTCCACCCCTCCGTGGAGCTGCCGTTCACCATCCTGGAGACCAGTGCCGACGCCCTCGACGGCCTGCTCGCCGAGGCGGCGCTGGAGCCGTTCGACCTGGAGACCGGCCCGCTGGTCCGCGCCCACCTCTACCGCACGGGCGGAACGTCCACCCTGCTGCTGCTCTGCCACCACATCGTCTGGGACGAGGGATCGCTGCCCGTCCTGGAAGCCGAACTGGCCGCCCTGTACGAGGCCCTGGCCGCGGGCCGCCCCGCCGAACTGCCCGAACTGGCCGTCCAGTACGCCGACTACAGCAGCTGGCAGCGCGAGGACGCCGCCGCCGAGCGGCAACTCGGCCACTGGCGCGAGCACCTGCGCGACGCGCCCACCGAGCCCCTGCTCACCACCGACCGGCCACGCCCCGAACTCCAGGCCTTCCGGGGTGCGTTCCACCGGTTCGCGATGCCCCGCCCGGTCGCCGACGCCGTCCGGGCACTGGCCCGCAGCGAGGACGCGACGCCGTTCATGGTGCTGCTCGCCGGCCTCGCGCTCACCCTGCACCGGCGGACCGGCCGGCGCGACCTGGTGATCGGGTCCCCGGTGAGCGTCCGAGGACGCGCCGAACTCGACGCGCTGATCGGATACTTCGTCAACCTGCTGCCGCTGCGCGTCCGGGTCGACGAGGGAGCGGACTTCCGCGATCTGGTCCGGCACGTCCGCGAGGTGGCGATCGACGGCTACCGCCACCAGGAGGCGCCGTTCGACGCCATCGCGGGCGCGGTCATGGAGGAGCGTCCCGACGACCGCACCGAGGACCGCAACCCCCTCTGCCAGGTGCTGCTGGAACTGCACCCGCTGGACAGCCGCCCGCTGACCATCGGCGGCACCGAGGTCACCCGAGAGCTGCACTCCAACCCGGTCTCCCGCTTCGACCTGTCGATCTCCGTCGACGACCGCGGCACCGACTTCACCGGTCGCTTCGAGTACGACTCAGACCTCTTCGACCCCGCCACCATGGCCGGGCTGTGCGAAGCCTGGCTGGGCACCCTCGCCGCCGCCGTCGAGGCGCCCGTGCACACCCTGTTCGAGGACCGGGCCGCCCGGGACCCGCACGCCCTCGCCCTGGTCTCCGGCGAGGACCGCCTCGACTACGGCGCCCTGAACGAGCGGGCCAACCGCCTCGCCCACCACCTCGGCGGGCTGGGCGTGGGCCGCGGCGACACCGTCGCCGTCCTGGCCGAGCGCGGACCGGACCTGGTGGTCGCCCTGCTCGCCGCACTGAAGGCGGGCGCCGCCTACACCCTGCTCGACCCGGACTTCCCGGTCGAGCGGCTGGCCGGCGCGTTCGCCGACTGCGGCGCCGCCCTGCTGGTCACCCACCGCCGTGCGAGCCCGCCCTTCCCCGTCGCCCGCCACCTCGACCTGGACGCCGAGGCGGCGGCCGTCGCGGCCCGCCCCGGCCACGACCCGGGCCTGCCGGTCACCGGCACCGACCTCGCCACCGTGATGTTCACCTCCGGCTCCACCGGCCGCCCGAAGGGCGTCGCCGTCCCGCACCGCGCCCTCACCACCACCTACCTCGGCCAGGACTACGCCCGCTTCGGGCCCGACGAGGTCTGGCTCCAGTGCTCCCCGGTCTCCTGGGACGCGTTCGCCCTGGAGCTGTACGGCGCGCTGGCCTTCGGCGGGGCGTGCGTGCTCCAGCCCGGCCAGCGACCCGACCCGCAAGCCGTCGCCGAACTCACCCGCCGCCACGGAGTCACCCAACTCCAGCTTTCCGCCAGCCTGTTCAACTTCCTGCTCGAGGAGTTCCCGGACACCTACGACGACCTCAAGGTGGCCTTCACCGCCGGCGAGCGGGCCTCCGTCACCCATGTCGGCAAGGCCCTCGACCAGTACCCCGGCCTGGTCGTCGCCAACGGCTACGGCCCGGTCGAGAGCCTCGGCCTCACCACCTGCCACAGCGCCACCCCCGAGGACGCGGCCGGCGCCTCCATCCCGATCGGCCACGCACTGCACGGCAAGGAGGTCCACGTACTCGACGAGCGGCTGCGCCCCGTCGCGGACGGCGCCACCGGTGAGCTGTACGCGGCCGGCGGCGGGCTCGCCCTCGGATACGTCGGCCGGCCCGGCCTGACCGCCGAACGGTTCGTCGCCTCCCCGTTCGGGGCGCCCGGCGGGCGGCTCTACCGCACCGGCGACCTCGGCCACCGGACGGCGGAGGGGGTACTGGAGATCACCGGCCGGATCGACGACCAGGTGAAGATACGCGGCTTCCGGGTCGAGCCCGGCGAGATCGAGGACGCCCTCACCCGCCATCCGTCCGTGCGGGAGGCCGCCGTCGCCGTGCACGAACCTGCCCCGGGCGACCGCCGGCTCGCCGCGTACGTGACCGTGGCCACCGCCTCCGGAACGCCGGTGCCCGACCCGGGCGCGCTGCTCGACCACCTGGCCGCGCTGCTGCCCGAGCACATGGTGCCCGCCACCCTCGACGTGCTGGACACGCTCCCGCTCAACCCCAACGGCAAGGTCGACCGCCGGGCCCTGCCCGCCCCGGCCGGACGCGCCGAGGCCGCCCCGGCCGACGCCCTGACCCCGGAGCAACGGCTGGTCGCCGACGCCGTGCGGGCCGTCCTCGGGCTGGCCGACGGCCTCGGCCCGGACGCGGACTTCTTCCGGATCGGCGGCAATTCGCTGGCCGCCGTACGCGTCGCCATGCGGCTCTCCCAGCAGACCGGTGCCAAGGTCCCGCCGCAGGCCGTCTTCCGCGGCCGGACGATCGGCGCCATCGCCGAGCGGCTGGCCTCGTGATGACGCCGCACCCGGCCCGCCCACCCGCCAGCCCACCCGACCGACCGAAGGGAACGAGGCCGTGAGCCCGTCCGCCGACCTGCCCGCCACCGCGCCGGCCGACCTGCCCGCCACCGCGCCGGCCGACCTGCCCGCCGCTCCGCCGGCCGACCCGCCCGCCGGCCTGGTCCGTACCGCGCCCGTCCCGGGGCTCCAGCGCGGCCTGTGGTTCCTCGACCGGTGGAACCCCGGGGCCGCCACCTACACCACCCCGTGGACGTACGACGTCAGCGGCCCGCTCGACCTCGCACTGCTCCAGCGGGCGATCGACGGTGTGGTCGCCCGGCACGAGGCGCTGCGCACCACCTTCGCCCTGTACCCCGACGGCCCGCGCCAGTACGTGCACCGCACGCTCGCCGTGCCGCTCGCCGTGCACGATCTGCGCGGAGTGCCCGAGCCCGGACGGGCCGGCCGGTCCGAGGAGCTGATCGCCGAACGGGCAGCCGCACCCTTCGATCTGACGGAGGGTCCGCTGCTGCGCGCGGAGGCGCTGCGGCTCGCCGACGACCGCACCACGCTGCTGTTCGTGGTGCACCACATCATCTGGGACGGCTGGTCGGCCGAGATCTTCGAGCGCGAACTCGCCGCCTTCTACCAGGCGTCGGCCGAACACCGGGCCCCGGACCTGCCGGCGCTGACCACCCAGTACGCCGACTGGGCCGAGGAGGAGCAGTACACCTCGTACGAGGAGCACCTCGCGCACTGGAAGCGGAGTCTCGACGGCGCGCCCACCCTGCTCGAGCTGCCCGGTGACCGGCCGCGGCCCGCCGAGCGCAGCCAACGCGGGGCCACCGAGCCGTTCGGCCTCACCCCCGGCGCCGCGGCCCGGGTCCGTGAGCTCGCCGAGCAGGAGGGCGTCACCCCGTACACCGTCCAGCTCGCCGCCTTCGCCCTGCTGATGGGCCGCTGGACCGGAGCCGACGACCTGCTCGTCGGCACCCCGGTCACCACCCGCAACCGGCCCGAAGTCGCCGATCTCCTCGGCTACTTCGTCAACCTGCTGCCGCTGCGCGTCCGGCTCGCCCCCGACGCCACCTTCCGCGGGCTGCTCGCCGACCTCCAGGACGTCGCCTTCGACGCCTTCGGCTACCTCGACGTTCCCTTCGACCAGCTGGTCGACCTGCTCGCCGCAGCCCGCACCCCGCAGCACCCGCCGCTGGTCCAGGTGGTGTTCGGCGCCCACGCCGAGGACCGGACGCCCCTCGCGCTGGGCGCCGCCACCGCCGAGCGCACCGTCCGCTCCAACGGCACCAGCAAGTTCGACCTCACCTGGTCCGTCTTCGAGGACGCCGACGGGGGAGAGCTGCGCGGCGAAGCCGAGTACAGCACCGACCTCTTCGACGCCGGCACCGTGCGCGGCCTCGCCGCCGACTACGCCGGCCTGCTGGACGCCGCCCTCGCCGACCCGGACGCCACCGTGCTCCGGCTCACCTCCGACGGGCGGCCGCACCGGCCCGCCCGGCTCGACCCGGGCCACTGCCTGCACCACCTCTTCGAGCGGGCCGCCGACGCGTACGGCGACCGGCCCGCCGTGAGCGGCCGGGACGGCACCCTCGACTACGCCGAACTCGACCGCCGTGCGAACCGGCTGGCCCACGCCCTGCTCGCCCGGGGGGTCCGCCCCGGCGACCGGGTCGGCCTGCTGCTGGAGCGCACCACCGCGGTGCCGGCCGCGATCCTGGCCGTGCTCAAGACCGGCGCGGCCTACGTGCCGGTCGACCTCGCGGCCCCGGCCGACCGGGCGGCCCTGGTCTTCGGAGACACCGCCGTCACCGTGGTGCTCACCGACCGGCCCGACCGCGCCCCGGACGGCCCCTGGCAGACCCTCGACCTCGCGGCCCGGGCCGAGGAGATCGCCGCGCACCCGGCCGTCCGGCCCCCGGCCGTCGGCCGCCCCGGCGACCTGGCCTACCTCATCTTCACCTCCGGTTCCACCGGGCGCCCCAAGGGCGTCGCCGTGGCCCACGAGCACGTCAGCCGCCTCCTCGACTCCGGCCGCGACCACTTCGGATTCGGCCCGGAGACGGTCTGGACCCTGTTCCACAGCTACGCCTTCGACTGGACGGTCTGGGAACTCTGGGGCGCCCTGCTGCACGGCGCCCGCCTGGTCGTCGTCCCCCACCTCACCAGCCGCTCACCCGACGAGTTCGCCGGCCTCCTCGAAGAGGAGGGGGTCACCCACCTCTGCCTGACCCCCTCGGCGCTGCGGCAGCTCGAACCGGCGCTGCGCCGCCACCCGAGAGCGCTGCCCGCGCTGCGGTGGATCATGCTCGGCGGTGAGGCGCTCGACCCGGGTGTCGTCCAGCGCTGGCACGAGCTCGACCCGCTGCCGCCCGCCCGGCTCTGCAACCTCTACGGCATCACCGAGACCACCGTCCACGTCACCGTCCACGACGTCGCCGCGGGCGGCGCGGGCTTCGAGCGCAGCCTCGTCGGCGAACCCATGCCGCACCTCACCGCACTCGTCCTCGACGACTGGCTGCGTCCCTGCCCGCCCGGCGCCACCGGTGAGCTGTACATCGGCGGCGGCAGCCTCGCGCACGGCTACTGGGGCCGCCCCGGCCTCACCGCCGGCCGCTTCGTCGCCGATCCGTACGGCCCGCCGGGCGCCCGGCTCTACCGGACCGGCGACGTCGCCAGACGGCTGGCGGACGGCGGGATGGAGTACGTCGGCCGGGCGGACTTCCAGGTGAAGCTGCGCGGCTTCCGGATCGAGCTCGGCGAGATCGAGAACGCCGTCGCCGCCCACCCCGAGGTGGACGCCTGCGTGGTCACCGTGCACGACGACCGGCTCGCCGCCTACGTCACCGGGCGCAGCCCGGCCGAGCCGGGGGACCTGCGGACCTTCCTCGGCCGCACCCTGCCCGCGTACATGATCCCGGCCAGCGTCACCGTCCTGGACGCACTGCCGCTCACCGTCAACGGCAAGGTCGACCGGGCCGCGCTGCCCGCCCCCGGCCGGGCCGCGCCCACCCCCGCCGCCGGCCGGCACGTCGAGCCGCGCACGCCGGAGGAGGAACTGTTCGCCGGCGTCTGGACGGACGTCCTCGGGGTCGACGGGATCGGGGTCCACGACGACTTCTTCCACCTCGGCGGGGACTCCATCCGCGCCGTCCAGCTGGCGGGCGCCCTGCACGACCGGGGCTGGCAGGTCGGCCTGCGGGACGTCTTCAACGCGCCCACCGTCGCCGGACTCCTGCCGCTGGCCCGCCCGGTGGGCGCCGACCCGGCCGCGGACCGGCCGTTCGCGCTGATCTCCGAGGAGGACCGGGCCGATCTGCCGACCGGGATCGTCGACGCCTACCCGATGGTCTCGATGCAGCTCTCCATGGTCTTCCACATGGAGGTCGCCGGCGGCACCGACAGCTACCACAACGTCAACTCCTACCGGATCACCGGCGACCTCGACGAGAGCGCCCTGCGCCGCTCGGTCGGGGAGGCGATGGCCCGGCACGCCGTCCTGCGCACCGGCCTCGACCTCTCCGGCTACGGCGAGCCGCTCCAGCTGGTGCACGGCACGCTGCCCGTGCCCGTCGAGTTCGCGGACCTGCGCGGTACTCCGGAGGCGGAGCGGGACGACAGGATCCGTACCGTCTTCGAACACCACCGGGACCGGCCCTTCGACCTCGCCGAACCGCCGCTCTTCCGGATCACCGTGCAACGGCTGGCCGACGACGCCTTCCAGCTCACCATCTCCGAGCACCACGCCATCCTCGACGGCTGGAGCTTCACCTCGCTCCTCACGGAGATCCTCGAACGCCATTCCGCGATCGTCTCCGACCCGGCCTCGGCGCCCGCCCCGCCGCCGCGCACCGCCTTCCGCGACTTCGTCGCCGTGGAACGGGAGGCCGCCGCGGACCGTGAGTCCCTGGCGTACTGGCAGCAGCGGCTCGACGGCGCCACCGGCCAGCTCTGGCCCGGCAGCGAGGAGGTCCACGAGCTGCCGCGCACGGTGGAGCGGGTGCTGCCGGACGCCCCCGGGCAGCTGCGCGCGGTCGCCGACGCGCTCGCCGTCCCGGTCAAGTCGGTCGCGCTCGCCGCCCACCTGCACGCCCTTGCCCGGATCACCGGGCGCCGGCGGGTCACGACCGGGCTGGCGATGAACGGCAGGCTGGAACGGCTCGGCGGGACCGAGGTGTACGGGCTGTTCCTCAACACGGTTCCGCTGGTCGCCGAGCCGGACGGGGACCTCGCGGCCCTGGTGCGGCACGTGCACCGGGAGGAGCTGGACATGATGCCGCACCGCCGGGTGCCGTTCGCCCGGCTGGCCCGGATGATGGCCGACACCGCGCTGGACAGCCAGTTCGGCTACCTGCGGTTCCACGCGCTGGGCCGGCTCAGCGCGGCCCGGATCGAGGACGGCCGGATCGGCTGCGAGCCGACGCTGCGGCACGAGCCCAACAGTTTCGCGTTCGGCGCCTCGCTGATCCAGGACCCGGTGTCGCAGCGCGTGCTGCTCGCCGTGGACCACCAGCGCGCGCTGGTGGACGACGCCACGGCGCAGGAGTTCATCGACGCCTACGCGACGGCGCTGGCACGACTCGCCGGCGAGGTCTGACCCCGAGGCACGCCGTCCCGACGGCCGCCCACCAACCCGGCCGACGCGCCACCCGGGGCCGCCCCGGCCGACCGGGTCGACCGCGGCGACTTGGCCGAGCTGGCCGCCCCGGGCCGTTGGGCTCGACCGGGCTGCCGGGGCCGTACGGCCAGGCCCGTGGTCCGGATCCGAGCAGTCGGGTCCTGGACAGCGGGACCCCGCATCGCGGGCCCGGTGGGGCCGGTCCGGTACGGCGCTGCCGGTTCGTGCGGCTGGCCCGTACGGCACGACGTGGGTGGGCCGTTGGTTCCGGCCCGCCTGACCCGGCCCGGCCCGGCCCGCCTGATCCGGCCCGGCCCGGCCCCGCCCCGCCCGGCCCGGCCCGGTCCGGTCCGGCCGAGCACCCCGCCCCGTGTGCCGGTTGCCCCCGCGTGGGCTCGGGGGCCGGGTTCGGTCTTCGTGATTCATCCATCCCGTTCCACGACCACCTAGGAGCACCCCCGCATGACCACCTTCGCCGAGCCGGCCATCGCCACGCCCGCCCCCGGTCCCGCCCGTGACCTGCTGGCCCGACTGGGGGCCGTCGTCGCCGCGCATCCCGCGCGGGCCGCGGTGCACGCCGTGGACGGGAGCCTCGACTTCGCCGGCCTGGACCGGCGTACCGCCGCCCTGGCCCGTGCCCTGCGGGCGCACGGGGTCCGGCGGGGTGACCGGGTCGGCATCCACCTGGCCCGCACCACCGATCTGCCCGTCGCGCTGCTCGCCGCCTGGCGGGCCGGCGCCGCGTACGTGCCGCTCGACCCGGCCTATCCGGCCGAGCGGATCGCCTTCATGGCCGCCGACGCCGGCCTCGCCGCCGTGGTCAGCGCCGACGCCGCGCCGCCCGTACCGCCCGGGGTCGCGGTGCTCCGCCCGGACGCCGACGCCCCGGAGGCCGGGGGTCCGGCGGACGGGTTCGCCGCGCGGCCGCTCGACTCGGCCTACGTCATCTACACCTCCGGTTCCACCGGCCGCCCCAAGGGCGTGGAGGTCCCGCACGGGGCCGTCGCCGGCCTCGCGGCGGCCCTGGAACTCAGCGGCGCCTACCGCCCCGAGCCCGGCGTCGTCGCCTGGAACGCCAGCGTCTCCTTCGACGCCTCCGTCCAGCAGTGGATCCGGATCTGCCGGGGCGACACCCTCGTGGTGATCGACGACGCCCGGCGGGCCGACCCGGCCCTCCTCGTACGGCTGCTCGCCGAACACGGCGTCACCGACCTCGACCTGACCCCCTCGCACTGGCAGCTGCTCCGCGAGCCGCTGGCCGGCGCCCGCGTCCCCCGGCTGTTCATGGGCGGCGAGCCCGTGCCCGCCCGGACCTGGCGCGAACTGGCCGACGCCGGCATCGACGCGCTCAACCTCTACGGGCCCACCGAGTGCACCGTCGACGCGATCACCGCCCCCGTCACCGGCCCCGGCCCGCACCTGGGCGAGCCGCTGCCCGGCGTACGCGCCTACCTGCTCGACGGCCGGCTCGCCCCCGTCACGGACGCCGGCGCGGTCGGCGAGCTGTACCTGGCCGGGCCCGGCCTGGCGCACGGCTACCCGGGCCACCCGGGCCTGACCGCGGGCCGGTTCCTCGCGGACCCGTTCGCGCCGGAGCCCGGCGCCCGGATGTACCGCACCGGGGACACGGCCCGCCGCTCGGCCGAGGGCCTGCTGGAGTACGTGGGCCGGGCGGACCGCCAGGTCAAGCTGCGCGGCTTCCGGGTCGAGCCGGGCGAGGTCGAGCACGCGCTGGGCGTACTGCCCGGGGTGAGCGCGGCGGCGGTCGCCGTCCACGAGGCGGCGCCCGGGGAGCACCGGCTGGCCGGCTACGTCACCGGCGCCGGGGTACGCCCCGCCGACCTGCTGGCCGAGCTGCGCCGCACCCTGCCCGCCCACCTGGTGCCGTCCACCGTGACCGTACTGGACGCCCTGCCGCTCACCCCGAACGGGAAGGTCGACCACCGCGCCCTGCCCGCCCCGGCCGCCTCACCGGACGCGGCCGCGGCCGCCGGGCCGGACGCAGCGGGCGGAGTCGACGAGCAGGTCGCCGAGGTCTGGCGCACGGTGCTCGGTGTGCCCGGCGTCGAGCCGACCGACGACTTCCTCTCCCTCGGCGGCCACTCGCTCGCCGCCTTGCGGGTCGTCCACCTGCTGCGCCGCAAGCTCAGCGTCGAACTCCAGCTCCGCGACCTGCTGGACGCCGCCGACCTGGCCGGCTTCACCGCCGCCGTCCGGCGCGCCGCCGAGGCCGGTCCGGCCGCCGTCCGCCCCGCCCTCACCGCCCGCCGGGAGGCCGTCCGATGACGACCGCGACCACCGCGACCACCGCGACCGCCAGGCCCGCCGCGCGCACCCCGCGGACCGCCCGCCCCCGGATCGAGGGCGACTGGCTCCTCGTACCCGTTCCCCAAACCCACCGCCCCGTACGGCTGTTCTGCTTCCCGCACGCCGGTGGCGACGCCACCGCCTACACCCCGCTGGCCCGCGCCCTGGCCCCCGCCGCCGAGGTCTGGGCGCTGCGCCCGCCGGCCCGGGGCGGACGCAGCCGGCATCCGATGCCGCCGGACTTCGACTCCTTGGTGGCCGCCGTCGCCGAGGCGCTGACCCCGCACCTGGCCGGCGCGGCGGACGGCCGGTTCGCCTTCTACGGGCAGAGCTTCGGCGCCCTCCTCGCCTACGAGGTCGCCCGCGCCCTGCCCGCCGACCGCCGGCCCGAGCTGCTGGTCGCGGCCGGTGCGCCCTGCCCCGCCGAGTGGGCCGGGCGCACGTCCAAGGACCTGGACGCCGCCGAACTCCTGCGGCTCAACGGGCTGGAGGAGGTGGTCCGGGCCGAGCCGGACCTGGCCGAGCTGGCCCTCGGGGCCATCCGTACCGACCTCGCCGTCAGCGCCACCTACCGGCACCGTCCGCACGCGCCGATCGGTTCGGCGATCCACGCGCTGGCCGGGGCCGACGACCTGCTCGCCACCACCGGACTCACGGGCTGGGCCGCCCACACCCGCGGGACCTTCGGGCACCGCGTCGTCCCCGGCGGGCACCTCCTCGCCACCGTCGACCTGCCCGGCCCCGTCGACCTCCTGACCGCACTTCTGGCGGACCGTCACGCATCCGCCCCCTTCCACCACACCCCCAGGGAGCACTGATGCCGACCAGCACCGCAACGACCGCCATGGCCGCGACCGCCATGACCTCCATGACCGCGACGGCCAACGGCTCCGTCGACCTCACCGACCCCGACCTGTGGGCCCGCGCCGACACCCCCGCCCTGGTCGCCGAAATGCGCCGCGAGGCGCCCGTGCACCTGACCGGCACCGCCGACGACGGCCCGGTCTGGTCGGTGCTCACCTACAAGGAGTCGGCGGACGTACTGCGCAACGCGGCCGTGTTCAGCTCGGAGTCCGGCTCGCTCCTCGGTTCCGGGGAGGGCAACGTGCCGGTCGGCTCGGGCCGGATGATGGCCCTCACCGACCCGCCGCGCCACCGCGACCTGCGTGCACCCGCCAATCCGTTCTTTTCCAAGGGCGGGGTGCGCGGCGCCGCCCGCTCGATCGCCGAACGGGCCGGGGAGCTCTTCGACCGGGCCGTCGAGCAGGGCGAGGTGGACCTCGTCGACGTGGTGTCCGCGCTGCCGCTCGCGGTCATGTGCGACCTGCTGGACGTGCCCGAGAAGGACCGCGACATGGTGGTCCGGGTCTGCGACGTGGCGTTCCTCGGCCGTACGCCTGAGGAGCGCCGGGCCGGGCACCAGCAGTTGATCCCCTACCTGCTGCACCAGGTGATGCTGCGCCGCTCCGACCCGCGCGACGACCTGATCTCCATGATGGCCACGTACAAGGTCGGCGGACGGCTGCTGCCGATCGAGGACGTGGTGCTCAACCTGGACAACATCGTGGTCGGCGGGGTCCAGACCGTCCGCCACACGGCGGCGATGGGACTGCACACGTTGGTCCAACGGCCCGACCTGTGGCAGAAGTTGCAGCGGGGCGAGGTCTCCATGGACTCCGCCGTGGACGAGCTGCTGCGCTGGACCTCGGTGGGCCTCCACACCCTGCGCACCGCCACCCGGGACGTCGAACTGGGCGGCCGGCAGATCCGCCGCGGCGACCGGGTCGCGGTCTGGGTGTGGTCCGCCGACCGGGATCCGGAGGCGTTCGACCAGCCGGAGGAGATCCGGCTCGACCGCTCGCCCAACAAGCACCTCGCGCTCGGCCTGGGCGCCCACTACTGCATCGGGGCGCCGCTGGCCAAGGCGGAGCTGAGCGCGCTGTATTCGGCCGCGCTGGAGAAGGCGGCCCGCATCGAGCCGACCGGGCCCGTCACCCACAACCGCTCGATCATCAACTTCGGCCTGGACCACTTCCCGGTGCGCCTCACCCCGCGCTGACCGGACCGCCCCCCGGAGCGGCGGCCGGAGGGCAGCGGACCGCCTCCCCAGGCCGCCGCAACTGCCGCTCACCTGCCGGAGCTTGTGCCGCTCGCGCCCGCCCGGCGCCCATACCTTCGAATCACACCCCAGAACACCTCTCACCCTGCGGAGACCACCATGAGCAACCCGTTCGAGGACGACAACTCCGGCTACCTGGTCCTGATCAACGACGAGAACCAGCACTCGCTCTGGCCGGTGTGGATCGACGTTCCGGCCGGCTGGACCACCGCCCACGGCGAGGCCACCCGCCAGGAGTGCCTCGACTGGATCGAGGCCAACTGGACCGACATCCGCCCGGCGAGCCTGCTCGCCACCCTCGACCAGCGGTGAGCGCCGCCATGCCGACCTGGGAGCTGAACCCCGGCCGCCCGGCGCTCGCCCGGGTGCCGGCGACCGAGGACCTCGCCGAGGCCTGCGCGTGGCTGCGGGAGAACGAGGCCGCACTGACCGCGGCCCTGCACGAGCACGGCACGATCTTCCTGCGCGGGCTGCCGGTGGCGCAGAGCGCGGACGTCGCAGCCGTCCGCGACGTACTGATCCCCGAGCCCACCCCGTACCGGGAGAAGGCCACCCCGCGCAGCGACTTCGGCAACGGCGTCTTCTCCTCCACCGACCTGCCGCCCGCCCAGTCGATCCGCATGCACAACGAGAACAGCTACACCCTGACCTTTCCCGGCCGGCTGCTCTTCGCCTGCCTGACCGCCCCCGCGACGGGCGGCGCCACGCCGACCGCCGACGTCCGCAAGGTGCTCGCCGCGATCCCCGACCATCTGGCGGAGCGCGGCCGGTCCTCCGGCTGGACGCTCACCCGCAGCTACTCGGACTACATCTCGCTCGGCTGGCGCACCGCCTTCGGCACCGAGGAGCGCGCCGACGTCGAGCGGTACTGCCGGGAGAACGGCATCTCCTGGGAGTGGCTGCCCGACGGCAACCTGCGGACGAGCCAGCTGCGTTCGGCCACCATCCACCACCCGCAGACCGGGGAGGAGGTCTGGTTCAACCACCTGGCCTTCTGGAACGAGTGGTCGCTCGACCCGGACATCCGGGAGGCCATGGTCGACGAGTTCGGCCCGGACGGGCTGCCGTTCAACACCGGCTTCGGCGACGGCGAACCGCTCTCCCGGGAGGACGTGGACGCCCTCAACGCGGCCTACGACGCCGCCACCGTCCGCGAGACCTGGCAGGCGGGCGACGTGATGCTGGTCGACAACGTGCTGTGCGCGCACGGCCGCGACCCGTTCGGCGGCGACCGGAAGATCGCCGTCGCGATGGGCCGCCCCGTCGACCTCCCGGACTGCCGGCCCACGGTGCACCCCACCACCGCAGTCCCCGCCTGAGGCACCCCGAACACCATCCGCGCCGTGACGTGAGCAGAGGAAGCACCGTGATCCCGGTTTCGTACGCACAACAGCGTCTCTGGCTGATCGACCAGATCGAAGGGCCGACCGCGCTCTACAACCTGCCGTTCGCGGTCCGCCTGCGCGGCTCGCTCGACACCGCGGCGCTGCGCGTCGCGACGGCGGACGTGGTCGCCCGGCACGAGGCCCTGCGCACGGTGTTCCCGGTCTCCGGGGGAGTCCCGGTGCAGCGGATCCTGCCGTCCGCGGAGGCGGAGTTCGCCTTCGACACGGTGGACTGCGCACCGGGCGACTACCCCGCCCTGCGGGACCGGGCCGCCGCCCACGCCTTCGATCTGAGCTCCGAACTGCCCATCCGGGTCACGGTCTTCACGCTCACCCCCGCCGAGTCCTCCACCGAGTCCTCCACCGAGTCCACCGGCCGGACCACCGCCGGTTCCTCCCCCGAATCCTCCACCGAGCACGTGCTGCTCCTCGTGCTCCACCACATCGCCGGCGACGGCTGGTCGCTCGGCCCGCTGCTGCGCGACCTCGCCGCCGCCTACACCGCCCGCCAGGGCGGCCGTGCCCCCGACTGGGATCCGCTGCCGGTCCAGTACGCCGACTACGCGCTGTGGCAGCGCGAGGTGCTCGGCGAGGAGGCCGACCCCGACAGCCTGCTGAGCCGTCAGCTCCACTACTGGCGTGGGCTGCTGGCCGGTCTGCCGGAAGAGCTGGAGCTGCCGGTGGACCGCCCGCGCCCGCCCGCCCCGACCGGAGCCGCCGACGCCGTGCCCTTCGGGTACGGGCCCGAACTGCACGCCGCGCTCACCGGCCTGGCCCACAGCCACCGCGCCACCCTCTTCTCCGTCCTGCAGGCCGGTCTCGCCGCGCTGTTCACCCGGCTCGGCGCCGGAACCGACATCCCGCTGGGCACCGGTGTGGCCGGCCGCTCCGACGAGGCACTGAACGACCTCGTCGGCTTCTTCGTCAACACCCTGGTCCTGCGCACCGACACCTCCGGAGATCCGACCTTCGCCGAACTCCTCGGCCGGGTACGGGAGTCCCAGCTCGACGCCTTCGCCCACCAGGACGTGCCGTTCGAGCGGCTGGTCGAGGAGGTCAACCCGGCCCGCGCCCTCGGCCGCCACCCGCTGTTCCAGACCCTCCTCGTGATGCAGAACCACGAGGAGGGTGAACTCGGCCTGCCGGGGCTGGAGTCGGTGCCCGAGCCGCTCGGCCTGCGCGTCGCCAAGTTCGACCTCAACATCGGGGTCACCGAGCGCCGCACCCCCGAAGGCGCCCCCGACGGCCTCACGGGATCGGTCGAGTACGCCGCCGACCTCTACGACCGCGCCACCGTCACCACCCTCTTCGAGCGCCTGGGCCGGCTGCTGGCCGCCGCGGCCGCCGACCCCGGGGCACCGATCGGCACCCTCGACATACTCGCCCCCGAGGAGCGCGGCCTCCTGCGCGACGAGTGGAACGCCACCGCCGCGCCCCTCCCGTCCGGTTCGCTGCCCGAGCTGTTCGAGGCCCAGGCCGCCCGCACCCCGGACGCGGTCGCCCTCGTCCACGACGGCGGCGCCGTCGGCTACGCCGAGCTCAACGCCCGCGCCAACCGGCTCGCCCACCACCTGATCGCCTCCGGCGTCGGGCCGGAGTCCCCGGTCGCCCTGCTGATGGAGCGCTCGGTCGACCTGGTCGTCGCCACCCTGGCCGTGGTCAAGGCCGGCGGCTGCTACGTCCCGATGCACGCGAGCCTGCCCCCGGAGCGGATGGCCGCACTCCTCGCCGACACCGCCGCCCCCGTCCTGCTCACCGACCGCCCCGACCCGGGCTTCCCGCACACCGCCACCGTGGTCCGGCCCGGAGACGAGGCGGGCGCGCCGGAGCACGACCCCGGCGTCCCCGTCCACCCCGACCGGCTCGCCTACGTGATGTTCACCTCCGGCTCCACCGGCACCCCCAAGGGCGTCGCCGTCCGCCACCGCGACGTGGTCGGCCTCGCCGCCGACCGCCGCTGGCAAGACGGCCGGCACCGGCGGATCCTGCTGCACTCCCCGCACGCCTTCGACGCCGCCACCTACGAGCTGTGGACGCCGCTGCTGTCCGGCGGCACGGTCGTCGTCGCCCCGCCCGGCAGCCTCGACGCCGCCGCCCTGCACGCCGTCACCACCCGGCACGCGGTCACCGCCGTCTTCCTCACCAAGGCCCTGTTCGACCTGGTCGCCGAGCAGGCCCCGGAGACCTTCCGCGCCCTGCGCACGGTCTGCACCGGCGGCGAGGCCGCCTCCGGCACCCTCATGCGGCGGGTCCTCGACCACTGCCCCGACCTGCTGCTCGCCCACGTCTACGGGCCCACCGAAGCCACCACCTTCGCCACCCACCACCACCTCGCCCCCGCCGACCTCGCCGGGCCCCGGCCGCCGATCGGCGGCCCGCTCGACAACATGCGCGCCCACGTCCTCGACGCCCGGCTGCAGCCCGTCCCGCCCGGCGTCCCCGGAGAGCTGTACGTGGCGGGGTCCGGGCTGGCCCGCGGCTACTGGAACCGGCCCGCGCTGACCGCCGAGCGCTTCGTCGCCGACCCGTACGCGCCGGGGGGGCGGATGTACCGCACCGGAGACCTCGTACGCCGCCGGGCCGACGGCGCGGTCGAGTTCCTCGGCAGGATCGACGGCCAGGTCAAGCTGCGCGGCTTCCGGATCGAGCTCGGCGAGATCGAAGCCGTGCTCTCCCGCCACCCCGCCGTCCGCCAGGTCATCGTGATCCCCCGCGAGGATCGCCCCGGCGACACCCGGCTGGTCGGCTACTGCTCGGTGCTCGGCTCCACGCTCGAGGAGGGCCCCGAACTCGGCGCGGAACTCAAGCGGTTCGCCGCCGAGACCCTCCCCGCCTACATGGTCCCCTCCACCGTGGTCGTCCTGCCGGGCCTGCCGCTCAACGCCAACGGCAAGGTCGACCGGCGCGCACTGCCCGCCCCCGAGCTCGGCGCCGACACCGCCGGCCGCGCCCCGCGCGACGAGCGCGAACAGGCCCTGTGCACGCTCTTCGGCGAGATCCTCGGCATCGACGACATCACCATCGACGACGACTTCTTCGAACTCGGCGGCCACTCGCTGCTGGCCACCCGCCTGGTCGGCCGGGCCCGCACGGAACTCGGCGCCGAATTCGCCATCGGCGACCTCTTCCAGGCCCCGACCGTCGCCGACCTCGCCGCCAAGCTCGCCACCGAACCGGCCCGGCCCGGGCTGCGCCCCGAACCCCGGCCCGAGCGCCTGCCCGTTTCCTTCGCCCAGCGCCGGCTGTGGTTCCTCGGCCAGGCCGAAGGCCCCGCCGCCACCTACAACGTCACCCTGGCCCTGCGGCTCACGGGACCGCTGGACGCGGCCGCACTCGAAGGCGCCCTCGGCGATGTCGTCGCCCGCCACGAGACGCTCCGTACGGTCTTCGGCGACCACGACGGCGTCCCGTACCAGCGGATCCTGCCCGCGCCCCCGGCCCCGCTGCTCACCGTCACCGACCGCCCCGTGCAGGAGCTGGCCGGCCACACCTTCGACCTGGCCGCCGACGTGCCCCTGCACGCCTATCTGCGCCCCGAGTCGCCCGAGGAGCACGTGCTGCTGCTGGTGATGCACCACATCGCCAGCGACGGTTGGTCGCTGCGGCCGCTCTTCCGCGATCTCGCCGACGCCTACACGGCGCGCCTCGGCGGTCAGACGCCCGCCTGGGAGCCGCTGCCGGTCCAGTACGCCGACTACACCCTCTGGCAGTACCGGACGCTCGGCGCGGACACCGACCCGCAGTCCCGGCTCTCCCGCCAGCTCGACCACTGGAGGGAGGCGCTGGCCGGGCTGCCGGACGAGCTGCCGCTCCCGCTGGACCGCCCCCGCCCGGCGGTCGCCGGCCACCGCGGCGACGTCGTCCCGCTCGAGCTGGACGCGGACCTGCACGCACGGCTCGCCGAGCTGGCCGCCGGGCACGGAGCCACCCTCTTCATGGTGCTCCAGGCCGCCTACGCCACCCTGCTGCACCGCTTCGGCGCCGGCGACGACCTGCCCATCGGCACCCCGCTCGCCGGCCGCCTCGATCCGGCCCTCGACGAGCTGGTCGGCTTCTTCGCCAACACCCTGGTCCTGCGCACCGACCTCGCCGGCCGGCCCACCTTCGCCGAGCTGCTGGCCCGGGTCCGGGAGGCCGACCTGGCCGCCTACGCCCACCAGGAGGTGCCCTTCGAGCGGCTGGTCGAAGAGCTCAACCCGGCCCGCACGCTGGCCCGGCACCCGCTCTTCCAGGTGATGATCGCCTTCGACAACACCGCGGGCGGCGGCCCCGAGTTCCCCGGCACCCGGACCGCCTACGAGCCGCTCGGCCTGCCCACCACCGCCTTCGACCTCACCCTCAACCTCTCCGAGCGCCACCACCCCGGCGGAGGGCCGGCCGGTCTCGAAGGCGGCCTGGAGTTCGCCACCGAGCTGTTCGACCGGGCCACCGCCGAACGGCTCGCGGCAGCCCTGGCGCGCCTGCTGGCCCAGGTCGCCGCGAGGACCCGCACCGCCCGGTCGCCGAGCTGGACGTCCTGGGCGGGGCCGGCCGGGCCGCGCTCGCCGCATGGCACGACACCGCCCGGCCCGGCGCCGACGTCCTCGTCCCGGAGGCCTTCGCCGCGCAAGTGGCCGCGACCCCGGACGACACCGCGCTGGTCTTCGGGGAGACCCGGCTGACCTACGCCGAACTGGACGCCCGCGCGAACCGGCTCGCCCACGGCCTGATCGCCTCCGGCGCCGGCCCGGAGGACGTGGTCGCGCTCGCCCTGCCGCGCTCCGCCGAATCCCTCGTCGCCGTCCTCGCCGTGCTCAAGGCCGGTGCCGCCTTCCTCCCGCTGGACGCCGACTACCCCCGCGAGCGGATCGCCCACATGCTGGCCGACGCCCGCCCGGCGGCCGTCCTCACCGCAGCCGGCTGGCCGCTGCCCGAGGTGCTGGAGGGCCTCGCCGTCCTGGACGCCGGTGAGCGGACCTGGGCCGACCGGCCCGCGGACGCACCGTCCGTCGCCCTCCACCCCTCGAACGCCGCCTACGTGATCTACACCTCCGGCTCCACCGGCCGCCCCAAGGGCGTCGTGGTCCGCCACGGCGGGTTCGCCAACCTGCTCGCCTTCCACCGCGCCGAGACCATCCCCGCCGCCCGGCAAGGCCACCCCGGGCACCGGTTCAGGTTCGCCCAGACGGCCTCGCTGTCCTTCGACACGGCCCTGGAGGCGTTCCTCTGGATGGTCGCCGGCCACGAACTCCACCTGCTCGACGACGACCTGCGCCGCGACGCCGCCGCGATCGTGCGCTACGCCGAGCACACCGGCGCAGACGTCCTCGACGTCACCCCCGGCCAGGCCGAGCGGCTGGTCGAGGAGGGCCTGCTCGACCGCTGCCGGCCCGCCCTCCTGATGGTCGGCGGAGAGGCCCTCGGCCAGACCCTCTGGGCTTCGCTTGCGGCGGCGCCCGACACCGTCGTCCTCAACATGTACGGTCCCACCGAGTGCACCGTCGACGCGTTGCACCACCGGCTCTCCGCGGACCCGCGCCCGCTCATCGGCCGCCCGCTGCCCAACCTGCGCGCGCACGTCCTGGACACCGGGCTGCGGCCCGTCCCGCCCGGCGTCCCGGGCGAGCTGTACCTGTCCGGCGCGGGCCTGGCCCGCGGCTACCTGGGCCGCCCGGCCCTGACCGCCGAGCGTTTCGTCGCCGACCCGTTCGCGCCGGGGGAGCGGATGTACCGCACCGGCGACCTCGCCCGGCGCCGCCCCGACGGCCGCATCGAGTACCTGGGCCGCACCGACCACCAGGTCAAGGTGCGCGGCTTCCGGATCGAACCCGGCGAGATCGAGACCGTCCTGGCCGCCCACCCCGACGTCCTGCAGGCCGCGGTGCTGCCGCACCGGGACGCCGCGGACGCCGCGGCCGGCACCCGGCTGGCCGCCTACGTCGTCGCGCACACCCCGCTCGACCCCGCCGCACTGCGCGCCCACGCGGCCGCCGCGCTGCCGGACTACATGGTCCCCGCGGCCTTCGTCCTGCTCGACGCGCTGCCGCTCAACGTCAACGGCAAGCTCGACCGGTCCGCGCTGCCCGCCCCCGACTTCGCGGCGGCCACCGGCGGCCGGGCGGCCCGGACCGCGCGCGAGGAGATCCTCTGCGGTCTGTTCGGCGAAGTGCTCGGGGTGACGGGACCGGTCTCGGCCGACGACGACTTCTTCGCCCTCGGCGGTCACTCGCTGCTCGCGACCAGGCTGCTCAGCCGGGTCCGTGCGGTGCTCGGCGCCGAACTCGGCATCCGGGACGTCTTCGAGGCGCCGACGGTGGCCGGCCTGGCCCGGCGGCTGGACGGCGGCGCCGGGGCCCGGCTCGCGCTGAGCGCCGGAGAACGCCCCGATCGGCCGCCGCTCTCCTCCGCCCAGCAGCGGCTCTGGCTGATCGACCGGATGGAGGGGCCCAGCGCGCTCTACAACATGCCGCTCGCCCTGCGCCTCACCGGTCCGCTCGACCCGGCCGCACTCGAACGCGCCCTCGGCGACCTGACCGCCCGGCACGAGATCCTGCGTACCGTCATCGCCGAGCACGACGGCGAGCCCCACCAGGTGATCCTCGCCCCCGCCGACGCCGCGCTGCCGGTCGAACAGCTGGACTGCGCGCCGGAGTCGGTGGAAGCCGAGGTCGACCGGGCCGCCCGCCGCCCCTTCGACCTGGCCGCCGAACCGCCCGTGCGGGTCACCCTGCTCCGGGTCGCCGCCGAGGAGCACGTGCTGGTCGTCGCGCTGCACCACATCGTCGGCGACGGCTGGTCGATGGGCCCGCTGCTGCGCGACCTCACCGACGCCTACGCCGCCCGCTGCGAGGGTTCGGCGCCCGACTGGCAGCCGCTGCCCGTCCAGTACGCGGACTACGCGCTGTGGCAGCGGGAGCTGCTCGGCGACGAGGACGACCCCGAGAGCCTCGCCGCCCGCCAACTCGCCTACTGGTGCGACACCCTGGCCGGCCTCCCCGAGGAGCTCACGCTCCCCGTCGACCGGCCGCGCGGCGCCCGCGCCGACCACCGCGGCGACCGGGTCGCCCTGCCGATCGACGCCGCACTGCACCGGGCGCTGGTCGAGGTGAGCCGCGAGCACCGGGTCACCCTGTTCATGACCTTCCAGGCCGCTCTGGCCGCGCTGCTGACCCGGCTCGGCGCCGGTACCGACGTGCCGATCGGCTCGGTGGTCGCGGGCCGTTCGGACGAGGCGCTCGACGACCTGGTCGGCTTCTTCGTCAACACACTGGTGCTGCGCACCGACACCTCCGGCGACCCGACCTTCGCCGAACTCCTGGGCCGCGTCCGGGAGACGGGTCTCGGCGCCTACGCCCACCAGGACGTGCCCTTCGAGCGGCTGGTCGAGGAGCTCAACCCGGTCCGCTCGCTGGCCCGCCACCCGCTCTTCCAGGTGGCGATGGTCCTCCAGTCCAACGCCGGGGCCGAGCTGGAGCCCGCCGGCCTGCGCGCCGAGGCGCTGCCCGCGGACACCGGAGTCGCCAAGTTCGACCTCAACGTGACCCTGGAGGAGTTCTTCGGACCGGACGGAGAGCCCGCCGGACTGGACTGCGCGATCGACTTCGCCACCGACCTCTTCGACCGGGAGACGGTCGAGTCCGTCGCCGCCCGCTTCGGCCGGCTGCTGACGGCGATGACGGCCCGCCCCGACGGCCGGATCGGCCGCGCCGACCTGCTCGCCGAGGGCGAGCGCGCCGCGCTCCTCGGCGGCCACCGGCCGCTTCCCGCCGAACCGCCCCTCGTCCCGGCCGCCTTCGCGGCCCAGGCGGCGGCCACACCCGACGACACCGCCCTGGTCTTCGAGGAGACCCGGCTGACCTACGCCGAACTGGACGCCCGGGCCAACCGGCTCGCCCACGGACTGCGGGCCGCCGGCATCGGGCCCGAGGACGTGGTCGCGCTCGCCCTGCGCCGCTCGGCGGACACGGTCGTCTCCCAGCTCGCCGTGCTCAAGGCCGGTGCCGCCTTCCTCCCGCTGGACGCCGAGTACCCGCCGGAGCGCACCGCCCACATGCTGGCCGACGCCCGCCCGGCGGCCGTCCTCACCCACCCGGGCTGGCCGCTGCCCGAGGTGCTGGAGGGCCTCGCCGTCCTCGACGCCGGTGAGCGGACCTGGGCGGACCGGCCCGCGGACGCGCCGACCGTCGCCCTCCACCCCTCGAACGCCGCCTACGTGATCTACACCTCCGGCTCCACCGGCCGCCCCAAGGGCGTGGTGGTGAGCCACGGTTCCATCGCCGGACTGCTGGCCGCCCACCAGGCGGAGACCTTCGGCGAGCCCGCGAAGGCCCACGGACGGCTGCGCGCCGCGCTGACCGCCTCCCTCTGCTTCGACGCCTCCTGGAACAGCCTGCTGTGGATGGTCGCCGGCCACGAACTGCACCTGATCGGCGAGGAGCTGCGCCGCGACCCGGCCGCCCTGGTACGGCACTTCCGTACGGCGGGCGTGGACGCCGTCCAGTTCACCCCCACCTACGCCGAACAGCTCATCGCCGAAGGCCTGCTGGAGGAGCCCGCGCCCCGCGTGGTGCTGCTCGGCGGGGAGGCGGTCGGCCAGGCGCTGTGGACCCGCCTGCGCGAGGCGCCCGCCACCACCGGGCACAACCTCTACGGCCCCACCGAGTGCACCGTCGACACCCTGCTCCAGGCGTACGCCGACTCGGAGCGCCCCACCATGGGCCGTACCGTCCTCGGCACCCGCGCCCACGTCCTGGACGAGCACCTGGGCCCCGTCCCGGCGGGCGTCCCGGGCGAGCTGTACCTGTCCGGCGCCGGTCTGGCCCGCGGCTACCTGGGCCGCCCGGCCCTGACCGCCGAGCGTTTCGTCGCCGACCCGTTCGCGCCGGGGGAGCGGATGTACCGCACCGGCGACCTGGTACGGCGCAACCGCGACGGCAAGATCGACTACCTGGGCCGCACCGACCACCAGGTCAAGATCCGCGGCTTCCGGATCGAACCCGGCGAGATCGAGCACGAGCTGACCCGCCACCCGGCCGTCCGCCAGGCCGTGGTCGCCCCGCACGACGGCCCGGACGGAGACCGCCGGCTGGTCGCCCACTGCGCGGTCACCGCACCCAGCCCCGAACTCTCCGTCGAGCTCCGCCGGTTCGTGGCGCAGACCCTGCCCGCGCACATGGTCCCGGCGGCGGTCGTCACCCTCGACGCGCTGCCGCTGACCGGCAGCGGCAAGGTCGACCGGCGCGCCCTCCCCGTCCCCGACTTCCTGCTCTTCGCCGGCGGCCGGGCCGCCCGCACGGCGCGCGAGGAACTGCTCTGCGGCCTCCTCGCCGAGGTGCTCGGTGTGCCGGGACCCCTCTCCGTCGACGATGACTTCTTCGCCCTCGGCGGTCACTCGCTGCTCGCGATGAGGCTGGTCAGCCGGGTCCGGTCGGTGTTCGCGGCCGAGATCGACGTCCGCGACGTCTTCGAGGCGCCGACGGTGGCCGGCCTGGCCCAGCGGCTGGACGGCGCCGGGGCCCGGCTCGCGCTGAGCGCCGGCGAGCGCCCCGGGTGGCTGCCGCTCTCCTTCGCCCAGCAGCGGCTCTGGCTGATCGACCGCATGGAAGGCCCCAGCGCCCTCTACAACCTGCCGCTCGCCCTGCGCCTCACCGGTCCGCTCGACCCGGCCGCACTCGAACGCGCCCTCGGTGACCTGGTCGCCCGCCACGAGATCCTGCGCACGCTGATCACCGAGCAGGACGGCGAGCCCCGCCAGCGGATCGTCCCGGCCGCCGAGGCCCGGGTCTCCTTCGACCGCCGCACCACCCCGCCCGCCGACCCGGCGGCCGCCCTGACCGAATGCACCGCGATCCCCTTCGACCTCGCCGCCCGGCTCCCCGTACGCGCACACCTGTTCCCGCTCGCCGCCGACGAGCACCTGCTCGTCCTCGTCCTGCACCACATCGCCGGCGACGGCTGGTCCATGGACCCGCTGCTGCACGACCTCACCGACGCCTACGCCGCCCGCTGCGAGGGTTCGGCGCCCGACTGGCAGCCGCTGCCCGTCCAGTACGCGGACTACGCGCTGTGGCAGCGGGAGCTGCTCGGCGACGAGGACGACCCCGAGAGCCTCGCCGCCCGCCAACTCGCCTACTGGCGCGACACCCTGACAGGGCTGCCCGAGGAGCTGTCGCTCCCCGTGGACCGCCCCCGGCGGGCGGACAGCGGACACCGCGGCGACCGCGTCGTCCTCCCGCTCGGCGCCGAACTGCACCGGGCGCTGGCCGCCTTGTCCCGCGAGCACCGGGTCACGATGTTCATGACCCTGCAGGCGGGGCTGGCCGCGCTGCTGACCCGGCTCGGGGCCGGCACCGACGTGCCGATCGGCTCGGTGGTCGCGGGCCGTTCGGACGAGGCGCTCGACGACCTGGTCGGCTTCTTCGTCAACACGCTGGTGCTGCGCACCGACACCTCCGGCGACCCGGACTTCACCGATCTGCTCCATCGCGTACGGGAGACCCAACTCGACGCCCACGCCCACCAGGACGTGCCCTTCGAGCGGCTGGTCGAGGAGCTCAACCCGGCCCGCTCGCTGGCCCGCCACCCGCTCTTCCAGGTGATGCTGCTGCTCCAGGGCGGGGGCGGGACCGGCTCACCGGGCGGCCCCGCCGAGGCGCCGTTCGGCCTGGCCGGACTGACGGCCGCCGTCGAACCGGTCGGCGGGTACGCGGCCAAGTTCGACCTGTCCGTCGCCATGGGCGAGTCCTTCGACGCCGACGGCGCGCCCGCCGGGCTGGAGTGCGCGATCGACTTCGCCACCGACCTGTTCGACCGGGAGACCGTCGAGTCCCTGGCGGTCCGGCTGGGCCGCCTGCTGACGGCGGTCGCGGCCCGGCCCGACCGTCCCATCGGCCGGATCGACCTCCTCTCCGCCGACGAACGTGCCGAACTGCTGTGCCTTGGCGACGCGTTGCCGCAGGACGTCCCGCTGCTGCCCGCCGCCTTCGAAGCCCAGGCGGCCCGCACCCCGGACGCGACCGCCCTGGTCGCCGGGGACACCCGGCTCAGCTGGGCCGAGCTGAACGCCCGTGCCAACCACCTCGCCCACCGGCTCACGGCCGCGGGCGCAGGCCCGGACGCGGTGGTGGCCCTGGCCCTGCCGCGCTCCGCGGAAAGCGTGATCGCCCTGCTCGCCGTCCTCAAGGCGGGTGCCGTCTCGCTCCCGCTGGACGCCGAGTACCCGGCCGACCGGACCGCCGCCATGCTGGCCGACGCCGCGCCCGCACTGGCCGTGACCGGCGAGGGCTGGCCCCTGCCCGAACTGCTCGCCGGACTGCCCGTCCTGGCGGCGGACCCGGCGGACCCGGCGGACCCGGCGGAGGAGACGTACGGCGCCCGCGGCCCGAACCGGCCCGCCGCCGGCAACCCGCCGCCGCGCGCCACCGCCTCCGACGCCGCCTACGTGATCTACACCTCCGGCTCCACCGGCCGCCCCAAGGGCGTGGTGGTGAGCCACGGTTCCATCGCCGCACTCCTCGCCTCGCACCGCTCCGCCACCGGCCCGATCGGCGCCACCGAGCGCCTGTACGGCCGGCAGCGGGTCGCGCTCACCGCCTCGCTCTGCTTCGACGCCTCCTGGGACGGCCTGCTCTGGCTCGTCGCCGGCCATGAACTGCACCTGACCGGCGACGAGGTCCGCCGCGACGCCGCCGCGCTCGTCCGGCACCTGCGCACCGAGTCCGTCGACGTCCTGGAGGTCACCCCCTCCTACGCCGAGCGGCTCCTCGACGAGGGCCTGCTGGAGGAGCCCGCGCCCCGCGTGGTGCTGCTCGGCGGGGAGGCGGTCGGCCAGGCGCTGTGGACCCGCCTGCGGGAGGCGCCCGCCACCACCGCCCACAACCTCTACGGCCCCACCGAGTGCACCGTCGACGCGCTCACCCAGCCCTTCGCCGCCACCGATCGCCCCGCCCTCGGCCGTACCGTCCTCGGTACCCGCGCCTACGTCCTGGACGAGCACCTGGGCCCCGTCCCGGCGGGCGTCCCCGGCGAGCTGTACCTGTCCGGCGCGGGCCTGGCCCGCGGCTACCTGGGCCGCCCGGCCCTGACCGCCGAGCGCTTCGTCGCCGACCCGTTCGCTCCGGGGGAGCGGATGTACCGCACCGGCGACCTGGTCCGCCGCACCCGGCAGGGCGAGCTCGACTACCTGGGCCGCACCGACCACCAGGTCAAGATCCGCGGCTTCCGGATCGAACCCGGCGAGATCGAGCACGTGCTGACCCGCCACCCCCTGGTCCACGCCGCCACCGTGACGGTCCACGACGACGGCTCCTCCGGCCCCCGGCTGGTCGCCCATGTCGTCGCGGACGGCCCGCTCGACCGGGCCGAACTGCGCGCCTTCGCCGCCAGGTCGCTGCCCGGCTACATGCTGCCGGCCGCCCTCGTCCCGATCGGCGCACTGCCGCTGACCGCCAGCGGCAAGGTAGACCGGCGCGCCCTGCCCGCCCCCGACTTCCTCTCCTCGCCCACCGGCCGCACACCCCGGACACCGCACGAAGAGCTGCTCTGCGGCCTCTTCGCCGAGGTCCTCGGCCTCCCCGACCCGGTCTCCATCGACGACGGCTTCTTCGGCCTCGGCGGCCACTCCCTCCTCGCGATGAAGCTGCTCGGCCGGATCCGCACCACGCTCGGCGCCGACCTCGGCATGCGGGCGCTCTTCGAAGCCCCCACCCCGGCCGCCCTGGCCCGCCGCCTCGACCCGGACCCCGACGACCGGTCCGGTGCACCCGCCGCCGACGCCGGAGCGGCCCGCGGCGCCCTGGACGTCCTCCTCCCGCTGCGCGCCGGAGGCACCCGTGCCCCGCTGTTCTGCGTCCACCCCGCCGCGGGCATCAGCTGGGTCTACTCCGGGCTGCTGCGCCACCTCGGCCCGGACCTGCCGGTCCACGGCCTCCAGGCGCGCGGCCTGCGCGGCGGCTCCCCGTCCTCCGTCACCGAGATCGCCGAGGACTACGTACGGCAGATCCGCTCGGTCCAGCCCGAGGGGCCCTACCACCTCCTCGGCTGGTCCTTCGGCGGGGTGGTCGCCCAGGCGATGGCCGTCGCCCTCCAGGCGGAGGGAAGGGAAGTCGCCCTCCTCGCCCTCCTCGACGGCCTCCCCGCCGACCCCGCCCGGTACACCGCCGACGGCCCCCCGCCCTCCGACGACCCGGTCGACACCCTCGCCGAACTGCTCGCCTCGCTCGGCTACGACCCGGCCGACGGACGCGGCCAGGCCGACCTCACCGAACTCCTGGGCGAGGCCGCCGGCGTGCTGCCGGACGTGTTCGAGCAGCACCGCAAGCTGATGGCCGAACACGTACCGGACCGCTACCGCGGCGACGCCGTCTTCTTCGGCGCCACCCTCGACAAGCCCGCCGACTGGCCGTACGGAGCGGCCTGGCGTCCGTACGTCGACGGGCGCGTCGAGGAACACCGCATCACCTGCACGCACGGCGCCATGACGCAGCCGGAGCCCGTCGCACGGATCGCCGCCGTGCTCGCCGAGAAGCTTGGAGTGTGACCCGCCATGACCACAGCCTCCGTCAAGCCGCCGTCCCCCGCGGCGGACGCGCCGCGCAGGAGCCGCTGGGGCCTCTGGGCGCAGGGCAACTTCCGCAAGCTCTGGATCGGTGAGACGACCAGCGGCCTCGGCACGGCCGTGGGCAACGTCGCCCTCGCCCTGGTGGCCGTCGTCACCCTGGAGGCCTCGCCGTTCATGGTGGGCCTCCTGACCGCCTCCGCCTGGGTGCCGTGGCTGTTCCTCGGCCTGCTGGCCGGGGCCTGGGTGGACCGCTGGCCCCGGCTGAAGGTGATGCTGGTCTGCGACCTCCTGCTGCTGCTGCTGTTCGGCAGTGTGCCGGTGGCCGGCTGGCTGGGCCTGCTGACCATGGCCCAGCTGGTGGTCGTCGCGCTGCTGGCCGGCGCGGTCAAGGTGTTCCTGTCCACCGCGAACAGCGCCGTCCTGCCGGTACTGGTCGCCAAGCCCGACCTCCTCGAGGCCAACGTCAAACTGCGCTCCGGCGACGCGGCCGCGGAGATCGCCGGCCCCGGCCTGGCCGGCCTGCTCTCCCAGGCGTTCGGCGCGGTCAGCGGTCTGCTCGCCGACGCGGTGACCTATCTGGTGGCGGCGCTGTGCGTCGGCTCGATCAAGGTGGAGGAGAAGCCGCCGCCGGTCTCCGAACGGCGCGGGATCCTGCGCGAGATCGGCGAGGGGGTCCGCTTCCTGGCACACGACCCGTACCTGCGCACGCTGGCCAGTTTCGCGGCGGTCGGCAACCTCGGGCTCAACGGCATCCAGGCGGTGCAGACCGTCTTCCTGGTCCGCACCGTGGGCGTCTCGCCCGGCGGCATCGGGCTCGTGTTCGCGGCGGTTTCGGTCGGCGGCCTGGCGGGGGCGGCGCTCGCCGGGCGGATCGCCCGCCGGTTCGGCACGGCCCGCGGGCTGCTGCTCTGCGAGCTGGTCGGCGCGCCGTTCATCCTCCTGCTCCCGATGGCCGGCGAGCGGCTGCCGCTGCCGGTGAGCGCGGTCGCCTGGTCGGTCGCGGTCTGCGGTGTGATCGCCGGGAACGTCATCGCCGGCAGCTTCTACCAGGCGTACTGCCCGCCCGCGATGATCGGCCGGATCCGGGCCAGCGCCTCGACGGTCAACTTCAGCGCCATCCCGGTGGGAGCCCTCCTCGGCGGCTGGCTGGGCGAGGTGCTGGGCGCCCGTACCACCCTCTGGATCATGGCGAGCGTGCTGCTCTCGGCCGGCGCGGTCCTGCTGGCCAGCCCGCTCCGCGGTCTGCGGAACTTCCCCGAGCGCCCGACGACGCCCTGACCGCCCTCAGCCCGTCAGCCCGTCAGCCATTCAGTCCCTTCAGTCCTTCAGTCCTTCAGTCCTTCAGTCCTTCCGGAGCCTCCCATGACCCGCACCGCCCGCCCGCGCCGCTTCCTGATGTGCCGTCCGACCCACTTCGAGGTCAGCTACGCGATCAACCCCTGGATGGACCCGGCCAAGCCGGTCGACACGGACCTCGCGGTCGCGCAGTGGCAGCGGCTGTACGAGCAGTACCTCGCCCTCGGACACCGGGTGGACCTGATCGACCCGCTGCCCGGCCTGCCCGACATGGTCTACGCGGCGAACGGCGCCACCGTCGTCGACGGCAAGGTGCTCGGCGCCCGGTTCCGCAACGCCGAGCGCGCCGCCGAGGGCCCCGCCTACCTGGAGTGGTTCCGGGCCAACGGCTTCACCACCCACGACCCGCTCCACGTCAACGAGGGCGAGGGCGACCTGCTGCTGACGGGCAGCCACCTGCTCGCCGGGCGGGGCTTCCGCAGCGCCTCCGACGGGCACGCGGAGGCGCAGGAGTTCCTCGGCCGCCCGGTCGTCGGCCTGGACCTCGTCGACCCGCGCTTCTACCACCTGGACACCGCGCTCAGCGTGCTCGACGCCGACCAGGTCATGTACTATCCGGGCGCGTTCTCGGCGGGCAGCCGGGCGGTGCTGCGCCGGCTCTTCCCGGACGCGCTGCTGGTGGCGGAGGCGGACGCGGAGGTGTTCGGGCTCAACGCGATGAGCGACGGCCTGAACGTGGTGCTGCCGGAGGCGGCGACCGGGGTCGCGGCCATGCTGCGCGAACGCGGCTTCCGGCCGGTCGGGATGGACCTCTCCGAACTGTTCAAGGGCGGCGGCAGCGTGAAGTGCTGCACCCTGGAGATCCGCGGAGCGGCCTGACCGTCACCCCCCTCCACGCCCCCCAACACCGTCCTCAACACCGTCCTCAACACCGTCCTCAACACCGCCCTCGACGCCCGATCAACGCAGCCGATCGACGCCGGTGCTCCTACGTCGATCGGCTGTTGAACGTGCCTTGCCATGCTCATCCCATCAGCCCGGAGCACTCCGGGAAGTCCCCCAAAAAACCCTTCCCACCAGGGAAGACGTCTCAGGGAGCAGTCATGGCGAAGCGTTCGAACACCCTCGGTGCCGCTCGGATCCGCCTGGCCGCCGCCGGCCTCGCCCTCGGCGCGCTGATCGCTCTCGGTGCGGCCGGTGCGGCCATGGCCGACGGCGCCAGCGGCACCGGGCAGGGCGGGGGCGTCGGCACCACTCAGGCCACGGTGCCGGCCCCGAGCCCCACCCCCACCGACGACAAGGACTGGAACAGCACCGGCTCCTGAGCCGTACCGGCAGCCGCACGGTGAGAAGAACCGTTTCCCTGCGGCCACCGCACCCCGGCCCCGTCCCTCAGGGATCGACCAGCGCCGGCGCCGGCTCCTCCAGCAGGAGGGCCACATCGGCGGCCTCCGGAAGCCCCAGGCGGCGGAAGATCTCGTACGCCTGACGCAACCGCGCCCCCGCTTCCGCCCCGCGCCCCAGGTCCGCGAGCGAGGCGCCCAGCACGACCAGAGCCTGAGCCTGGTCCCGCTCCGCCCCCAGCTCCTCGCAGAGCGCCAGCGCCAGCCCGGCGTGGTCGAGCGCCTCGACGGCCCGGCCGAGCGAGCGCAGACTGTCCGCCATCCGGTAGCGCGCGTGCGCGGCCCGGTCCCGCAGACCGGCTTGCGTGGCCACCGTCAGACACTCCCGGAACCAGGTCACCGCCTCCTCGTGACGCCCCAGCGCGTGCAGGGCCAGACCCAGGACGTACAGGGTGTACGCACGCCCGGGATCGTCCTGCCGGCTCCGCAGTTCGGCGAGCGCCGCATGGCAGATCTCCACCGCCTCGTCCGCCCGTCCGCTGCGCACGCGTGCCAGTGCGGCGTTCACGGTCGTCACCAGCGCGCCGGAGCGGTGCCCCAGCTCGTTGGCCAGCAGCAGCGCCTCGTCGTAGTGGTCCACCGCCTCGTCGAAGCGGCTGAGGAACTGGCAGATCAGACCGAGGTCGTTGAGCGCCTGACGGAGGATCACCGTGTCACCGGCCGTCCGTGCCGCGTCCACCGCCCGGCGGGCCGCCGCCTCGGCGTCGTCCAGCCGGGTCGCCGCCAGGGCGACGTTCCCGCGCAGGAAGTGCGCACGCCCCGCGGCCCGCACGTCCCCGTGCCGCTCCGCCGCCTCGGCCAGCGCGTCGGCGGTGGCCGCGAGCCGGCGGCTCGGCGGGGTGAGCACGAACGGGGTGAGGGCGATCAGCAGGTCGATCGCGGCCCGCAGCGCCGTCCCCGGCGCGCCGTCCGGCGAGGCCGCCCCGCCGTCCCCGCCCGCTCCCGCTGCCGCTGCCGCTCCTGCTCCTGCTCCTGCTCCCGCTCCCGCGGCGACCTGGGCCGCCAGTGCCACCGCGCCCGTACGCTCCGCCGCCGTCCACTCCCGGGCCGCGTCCCACCCGGCCAGCGCCACACCGGGGGAGCGGGCCGGACCCAGTGCGCCCGCCGCCGGATCGCCCGGCACCGCGTGCTGGAACGCGGTGCAGGCCGTGGCCAGCAGGTGGTCCAGCAGCCGGTCCCGGGCCGCCAGCGCCTCCATGCTCTCCGCCGTACCGCCGGCCGCGGAGGCCGAGCCCCCCGTCTCGGCGGGCCGCCGCCGGGCGAACGCGCGCAGCAGGTCGTGGTACCGGTAGCGCCCGGGGAACGGCGACTCCACCATCGCCACGTCCACCAGCGCCTCCAGCAGGTCCTCGGCGTCGTACTCGTCGAGGTCGAGCAGCGCGGCGGCCGCCGGCAGCCCGATGTCCGGCCCGTCCACCGAGGCGACCAGCCGGAACGCCCGGGCCTGGTCGGCGGTCAGCTGGCGGTAGCTCAGTTCGAAGGCCGCCGCGACCGCGAGGTCGCCGATCCGCAGCTCGTCGATCCGCCGCCGTTCCACCTGGAGCCGGCGGCTGAGCGTCTCCACCGTCCAGCCCGGCCGGGCCGCGAGCCGGGCGGCCACGATCCGGACCGCGAGCGGCAGGTACCCGCAGGCCACCACCAGCTCCAGTGCCGCCTCCCGTTCCGCGTCCAGGCGCGCGGTGCCGATGGTGCGGCCCAGCAGGTCCAGCGCCTCGGACGGCTGGAACACGTCCAGGTCGACCTGGACGGCGGCCGGCAGCCCGGAGGGCCGGGTGCGCCCGGTGGTGAGGACCGCGCAGCCGACCGCCCCCGGGAGCAGCGGCCGGATCTGCGCCGCGTCCTTGGCGTTGTCGAGCACCAGCAGCAGCCGCCGGCCGTCGACGACGGACCGGAACAGCGCCGAGCGGGCGTCCAGTCCGTCCGGCACCGCGTCACCGGGCACCCCGAGCGCCACCAGGAAGCCGCTGAGCACGGCCTCCGGATCGGCCGGCACCGGGTCGGAGCCGCGCAGGTCCACGTACAGCTGGCCGTCCGGGTAGGCCTCCCGGACGCGGTGCGCCACGTGCAGGGCGAGCGCCGTCTTGCCGACCCCGCCCATGCCGACCACGGTGGCGATCACCAGCCCCTGCGGCGAGGGTGTGCCGAGCGCCTCGTCCAGCACCCGGACCGGCGCCGTCCGTCCGGTGAAGTCGGCCGCGTCCGGCGGCAGCTGGGCGGGCCGCGGCGGTGCGGGGGCCGGCCGCTCGGCGGTCTCCCGCGCGTCCCGCCCGTCCCGCTCCTCTTGCCGTCCCGGTTCGGCCGCCCGGGAACCGGCGCCGTCCGCGCGGTCCTCGGCGCCGACCCGGTCCGGGTCCGCCTCCCTTCCCGGTTCCGGGGCGGCCAGTGCCTGGTCGCCCTCCAGGATCCTGCGGTGCAGCTGCTCCAGCTCCGTCCCCGGCGCGACACCGAGCTCCGCGAGGAACAGCTGGCGCACCCCTCGGTACACCGCCAGCGCGTCCGCCTGCCGCCCGGCCTGGTACAGCGCCCGCATCAGCAGTCCGTACGCCCTCTCGTGCAGGGGGTGTTCGGTGGTGAGCGAGGTCAGCTCGGGGATGCAGCGCGAGTGGCGGCCGAGCGTCAGGTCCAGCCCGATCCGCTCCTCCAGCAGGGTCAGCCGCAGTTCCTCCAGCCGCTGCCGGTGCCGCTCCGCGAACGGCCCCGGGATGCCGGCCAGCGGTTCGCCCTGCCACAGCTCCAGCGCCTGGTTGAGCAGGTCACGCGCGCGCAGCGGATCGGTCCGCGCGGTGCGCTCCGCCTCGGAGCCCAGTGCCTCCGCCTCCGCCGCGTCCACGGCGAGCTTGGGCAGGACCAGCCGGTAGCCGTCCCCGATCGACACCAGCACGCTCGACGCGGGCCGTTCGGCCCCGGCGCCGGTCCCGTCCCCCTCTTCGTTCCTTCCCCCCGAGTCCAGCACCTTGCGCCACCGCCACGCGTACGTGCGCACGGTGGTCATGGCAGCGCTCGGCGGGTCCTCGCCCCACAAGGCGGCGATCAGATCGGTGGCGCTCGCCGAATGCCCCGGCCGGAGCAGGAGCACGGCCAGCATCGCCTGCTGCTGAGGGCTCCCGATCTTGAGCGCGGCAGCGCCCCGGTGAGCCCGCATCAGACCGAGTAACGAGAAACGCAGATCGCCCAAGTTCTGCCCCCAGCCCCCAGAACACGGTGCCCGCCCCCGCTCGGCGCCCATGTCAAATTTTGTGTCACCTTTTTAACCACAGCGTCGCACCCGGTGTCGAGAGCCTGTTGAGCCTGTGGTGATCAGGTGTTGAACCCTGCCGTACAGAATCGCCGTGCCGCGGGCACGCCGGAGATGGTCCGGTACCGCCCGCCCGCCCCCTCGGCCGCCGGTGGCGCCGGGCCTGACCATACATTCGGAGGCGGATTCCGTGAACACCGCACTGCTGTACCGGCTGCTCGACGCCGACCCGGCCGCCGGCCCGGCCGAACTGCTCCACCGCGCCCGGGCCGGCCGCGACCTGCCGCACCTGGTGCTCTCCGCCCTGGTCCGCGACGGCGTCCGGATGGGCGAGCCCGCCCGCGCCGAACTGCGCCGCGCCCGCGACCGCGTCGCCCAGTACGCCCGGCTGGCCGCCGGCCTCGCCCGCTCCACCGGCGTCCGCGCCATCCGCGGCCTGCCGCTCGCCGGCTACTACCCGGACGGCCTGCTCCGGCCGCTGGACGGCCTCGACCTCGTCGCCCCGGACGAGGCGGCCCTGTGGCAGGCCGTCATCCGCCTGGTCACCGACCACCCGGTGGAGCGCATCGACGTCTCGCTGCTGGGCGAGCGCCCCCACCACACCGCCGTCACGCTCCACTGGCCCGCCGAGGACCCCCTGGTCGACCCCTGGTACCGGGTCCACCTCACCACCGCCGCGCTGCCCGGCGACGGCTCGGGCGTGCCCGTCCGGCCGTACCTGGCCGCCGACGAGCACGTCGAGTGCCTCATCGCCCTCGCCGAGTCCTGTCTGCGCCGGCCGTCCCAGCCCCCCTGTCCCGTCACCCTCCTCGACATCGCGGCCCTCACCGGCCGGCCCTTCTCCGAGCCCGCCGAGACCGCCGCCGTCCTCGCCGCGTACCGCCTGGCCCCGGAGGCCGCCACCCTCCTCGACCACGCCGCCGGCCACGTCCCGCTCGGGCCCCTCGCCGCCGTGCGCGCCGAACTCGACCCCGAGCTCGCCCCCGAACGCCGCCGTCGCGCCGAAGCCGCCACCGCCGCCCGGCGCCTCCCCACGCGCCACGGCACCCTCCTGCGCCGTACCGTCATCCGGCACGCCTGGGACGAGGCCCGCTTCCTCGTCCCCTCCTCCGGTACCCCGCTGCTGCTGCTGACCCCCGTCGCCGACTACCTCCTCGCCCCGGCGCCCCCGACCTCCACCGCGCGCACCGTCGCCCTCCAGGCCCTCCACCACTGGGACAACCTCTGCTGACGCGGCCCGGGAAAGGGGCGGCAGGGGCCGGTGCACGGCTCCGGGGCGGGACCGGCCGGAGCCCGTCCCGCCCCGGAGGCCGGCGTCAGGAGGACTGGTCCGTGAGGATCGCCGGGTCGGAGAGGCCCGCCGCGCCCGTTTCGACCTTGCCGGCGAAGCGGCGCAGGAAGTCCGGGGCCCCGGACGCGGTGACCGTCACGTCGTACCAGCGCCGCGTGTTCTTCAGCGAGACGCTGTGCGTGACGGTGGCTCCCTTGGCGACGGTGAGCCGCTTGGGGCCGCCGCCGTAGGAGTTGGTGACGGTGAGCGTGGCCGTCGACCCTCCGGCGTTGGTGAGCGTGAGGTCCAGGTTCCCGGTGGCCGCGTTGTGCCGGGCGGTGACCTCGGGGCCCGGGGTGGTGCCCGGGTTGCGGAAGCCGCGCAGGAAGCCGTTGGGGCCGTGCACGGTCAGGTCGGTGACCCCGGCCGAGTACTGCGTGTTCCAGGTGTCCGCGATCGACTTGCCGGCCTCGGTCGTGTAGGTCCACGGGGCGTCGGTGCGGTTTCCGGAGGTGACGTAGAACTGCGCGCCCAGATCCGGGCCGCCGCTGAAGGCCAGCCGGAACCTGCCCTCGGCGGTCAGCGCCGTACCGTCCACGTACGGGGCGTACTTCAGCGCACGGGTGGGGCGCAGGCCCTTCTCCTGGCGGGGCATGGAGCCGACGGCCGGGGCGGGCGCCCGGAAGTCGGGGTGGCGCTCGCGGTCCTGCGGCTCCCAGGCCCCGGTGTCCGGCAGCTCGACCGCGCCGGTGTCCTTGCGACCGAAGTCGAAGGCGGCGGTGAGGTCGCCGCAGACGGCGCGGCGCCAGGGCGAGATGTTGGGCTCGTGCACCCCGAACCGCTGCTCCATGAAGCGGATGACGGAGGTGTGGTCGAAGGTCTCCGAGCAGGAGTAGCCGCCGGTGCTCCACGGGGAGACCACGAGCATGGGCACGCGCGGGCCCAGGCCGTACGGCCCGGCGACGTAGCCCGACTTGCCGGGGAAGACGTCCAGGGCGGTCGGCGTGGTCGACAGGCCCTGGTTGGCGTCGGCCGGGGCGTACGGCGGCACGACGTGGTCGAAGAAGCCGTCGTTCTCGTCGTAGGTGATGAACAGCGCGGTACGGGCCCACACGTCGGGGTTGGAGGTGAGGGCGTCCAGCACCTGCGAGATGTACCAGGCGCCGTAGTTCGACGGCCAGTTGGAGTGCTCGCTGAACGCCTCGGGCGCGGCGATCCAGGAGACCTGGGGGAGGGTGCCGGCGGCGACGTCGGCGCGCAGCCGGTCGAAGTAGCCCTCGCCGGCCTTGGCGTCGGTGCCGGTGCGGGCCTTGTCGCGGAGCGGGTTGCCGGGCTGAGCGTTGCGGTAGTTGTTGAAGTAGAGGAGCGAGTTGTCCCCGTAGTTGCCGCGGTAGGCGTCGTTGATCCAGCCCCAGTGGCCGGCGGCGTCCAGGCCGTCGCCGATGTCCTGGTAGACCTTCCAGGAGATCCCGGCCGCCTCCAGGCGCTCGGGGTAGGTGGTCCAGCCGTAGCCGAGTTCGGCGTTGTTGAGGACCGGGCCGCCGCCCTTGCCGTCGTTGCCGGTGTGGCCCGACCAGAGGTAGTAGCGGTTCGGGTCGGTGGAGCCGATGAACGAGCAGTGGTACGCGTCGCAGATGGTGAAGGCGTCGGCGAGGGCGTAGTGGAACGGGATGTCGTCCCGCGTCAGGTAGGCCATGGTGGTGGGCGTCTTGGCGGGCACCCAGTTGTCGTACTTGCCCTTGTTGAAGGCGCTCTGGCCGCCCGCCCAGTCGTGGTTGAGACCCTGGAGGAACTCCATGCCGAGGTCGTCCGACGGCGGCCGGAAGGGCAGCGTCTCCTTCGTGCCGTCGGACTGGTGCCATACGGACTTGCCGCTCGGCAGGGTCACCGGGCGGGGGTCGCCGAAGCCGCGGACGCCGCGGAGCGCGCCGTAGTAGTGGTCGAAGGACCGGTTCTCCTGCATCAGCACGACGACGTGCTCGACGTCGGCGATGGTGCCGGTGGTCCCCTGCGCGGGGATGGCGGCGGCGCGCGCGATGCTCTCGTTGAGCATGGTCAGGGCGGTGGCGCCACCGGCGAGCTGCAGGAAGCGACGGCGGTTCAGTTCTGCCATGGCGGGATCGACCTCTGCGGGTTGAGGGTGTTGGAGCGCCCCCAGGACAACGCGCCCGGGGGGCCGGATGGGGAGCCTGACGTGACCATTCCGGGTACACCAGTCGAACGGCGGTCGGATGGGGGAGGAGTTCGGCCAAAGTCCGGCCGGGACGGCCCGCCGGCCCGCCCGGACTGTCGCCCGCCGCGCCCGCTCCCCTACAGTGCGTGATGCCCCGCACCGGTCCGTGCGGTGCGCAGCCGTCGGACAGGAGCAGACCCGTGGCCACCCCCGCCCGCCCCGGCTCCCTCCCGGGCCCGTTCCCGGCGGGCCGCCCGGTCCCCGAGCTGGAACCCGCCCTCGTACGGGAGTGGCGGGCCGGGGGAGGGGAACTCGTCGAGCTGTTCGCCCGGGCCCGCGAACGGCTCGGCGGCGTCGCCGCGTTCCGGCTCGGCCCGGACCCGACCGTCCTGGTCACCGACCCCCGGGCGGTGCGGCACGTGCTCGCGCTCCACCCCGGCCGGTACGTGAAGCGCTCGCACCGGGCGCGCCTGCTGATCGGCGACGGGGTCCTGGCCGCGACGGGCGAGGCCTGGCAGCGGCAACGGCGGCTGCTCCAGTCCCAGTTCACCGGCCCGGGCATGCGCCGCTACGAGCAGCGGATCGACGGGGCCGCCCGGACCACCGCCGCGCGCTGGGCCTCGTACGCCCGCGACGGGCAGGTCCTCGACGTCGGGGAAGAGATGCGCCGCTTCGCCCTGGACACCATCTGGCGCTCCCTGACCGGCCACCCCCTCGACGCCGGTACGGAGCGTGAACTGGCCGCCGTGCCCGCCGTGGTGGCCGCGCTGCCCAGCCTGCCCGCCGACGGCGCCGCCGCCCACGGGCCAGTCGCCGACGACCTGGCCAGGATCGACGCCGTGGCGGGCCTGGCCATCGCCGCCGCCCGCGACGGGGGCGCCGGACCGGACGGGCCGGGCCTGCTGCACGTCCTGCTCGACGCGGCCGGAACCCGCCCCGAGTACACCGACCGGCTGATCCGCGACGAGCTCGTCACCCTGCTGGTCGCCGGGCACGAGACCACCGCCTCCACTCTTACCTGGCTCCACCTCCTGCTGGACCGCAACCCGCAGGCGCGCGAGCGGGCCCTGGCCGCGGGCGGCGAGGGCTCGCCCGAGCGCCGGCAGGCCCTCCAGGCCCTCGTCCACGAAACGCTGCGCCTCTACCCGTCCGCCTGGATCCTGCCGCGCTGTGCGTCCGAGGACGACCTCCTCGCCGGCCACCGGATCGAGGCCGGCACCGACGTACTGGTCTGCCCCTACCTCACGCACCGCGACCCCGGACTCTGGGACGACCCCGGGCGGTTCGACCCGGAGCGCTTCACCACCCCCGGCCGGCGCCCGACCCACCCGGGGAGCTACTACCCGTTCGGTGTCGGGCCCCGGGCCTGCCTGGGCCTTCAGTTCGCGCTCCGGGAGTCGACCGTCCTCCTCGAGCACCTGCTGCCCGCCCACGTCCCGCACTTCCGGTCCGTCCCGGCCAGGGCCGCCTACGGCATCACGGTCCGCCCCGACGGACCCGCCCCGGCAACGCTGGGCTAGGGGGTGTCTGACGGATGTCCGCGGCGTCGCGACGCCCGGCACGCACTCTCGCCGCACCGGCCGAAAGCCCGAGTACGCCCAGTACGCAGACTTCCGGCCGGCACGCCGAGAGCACGCACCGGACGCCGCTCCTTCCCCACGGACACCCGTCAGACACCCCCTAGCGGAAAACACTTGGACGGCCCGGGCGGGGGCGCGGGACACTGCGGACCTTGTCCTTCTGGTCCGACAAAGCAGGGTTGGGATGGGATCGTCCGAGTCACACGAAGGTTCGCCGGGCCGGGGCCCGGTACTCCTCGCACTCCGCCACTACGGACGGGAGCTGGTCCGGCTGCGGAAAGTGGCCGCTCCCGCGATGCTGCTCCCCGCGCTCGGCAACATCGGCATCACCTACATCGCACCGCTGATCGTCGCGAAACTCGTCGGCCGCATCGCGGGTGACACCGGCACCGGCACCGGCGCGATGCTGCCCTACGTCCTGGCCTTCGCCTGCTCCCTGCTCGCCGGGGAGACCGTGTGGCGCATCGGCTACCACTGCCTGAACCGCCTCGACGCCCGCGGCATCGAGCACCTGTACGTCCTCGGCATGGAGGAGCTCTACGCCAAGGACGCCGCCTTCTTCCACGACAACTTCGCCGGCTCCCTGACCAAACGGGTCCTCAGCTTCGCCTCCCGCTTCGAGGAGTTCGTCGACACCCTGACCTTCTCCGTCATGGGCAACTTCGTACCGCTCCTGTTCGCCTCGGTGGTGCTGTGGCAGTACGACCCGCTCCTCGTGGCCGGTCTGCTGACGATGATCACGTTCACGGGCCTGTGCGCCGCCCCCCTGATCCGCCGCCGCCAGGTGCTCGTGGCCCAGCGCGAACAGGCGATCGCCCGGGTGTCCGGCCACGTCGCCGACAGCCTGATGAACATGGACACCGTCCGGGCCTTCGCCGCCGAGGAGCGCGAGGCCGCCGAGCACCGCTCCCGGGTCGCGGAGTCGCGGCGGCTCATGCTGCGTTCCTGGGACTACGGCAACCTGCGCATCGACACGCTCGTCGCGCCCATGTCCGTACTGACCAACGTGCTGGGCCTGCTGCTCGCCGTCGCGCTCGGCGCGGGGGAGCACGGGGTGGAGGGCGTCATCGTCGCCTTCACCTACTACGCGGCCGCGACCCGGATCATGTTCGAGTTCAACCAGATCTACCGGCGCCTGGAAAGCTCGATGACCGAGGCCGCCCAGTTCACCGAACTGCTCCTGGACCCGCCGACCGTGCTCGACCCCGCCGTGCCGAAGCCGCTGCCGGCCCGGGCCTGCGACGTGCGCTTCGAACGGGTCACCTTCGCCCACGGGGGCGGGAAGCCGCTCTTCGAGGACCTCGACCTGGCCGTGCCCGGCGGGACGAAGATCGGCCTCGTCGGCCGGTCCGGCGGGGGCAAGACCACGCTCACCCGGCTGCTGCTGCGGATGACGGACATCGACGCCGGCCGGATCCTGATCGGCGGCCAGGACATCAGCAGGCTGCGCCAGGCCGACCTGCGCGGCCTGATCGCCTACGTCCCGCAGGACCCCGCCATGTTCCACCGCACCCTGCGGGAGAACATCGCGTTCGCCCGGCCCGACGCCACCGACGCGGAGATCCGGCGCGCGGCCGAGGCCGCGCACGTCACGGAGTTCGCCGACGCGCTCCCGGACGGCTTCGACACCATGGTGGGCGAGCGCGGGGTGAAACTGTCCGGCGGACAGCGCCAGCGCGTCGCGCTCGCCCGGGCGATCCTGCGCGACGCGCCGATCCTGCTGCTCGACGAGGCCACCAGCGCCCTGGACTCCGAGAGCGAGGTGCTCGTCCAGGACGCGCTGTGGCGGCTGATGGAGGGGCGGACCGCGCTCGTGGTGGCCCACCGGCTGAGCACCGTCGCCACCATGGACCGGCTCGTCGTCCTCGACCGCGGAAGGATCGTCGAACAGGGCTCCCACCAGGAGCTGCTCGCCTCGGAGGGCGCCTACGCGAAGCTCTGGCGGCACCAGTCGGGCGGCTTCCTGGACGACACCCCGGCGGGGGCCGACCGGCACTGAACGGCGGTGCGGCGGTAGGGCGCTGCGGCCGTACCTCCCCAGCCGCCGTACGGCTCTACCCCTCGCCGTCGCCGTCGCCGTCGCCTTCGACCCGGCGGCCCGCGTGGAGTTCCAGCGGGCCCCGTCCCGTGTCGCGGACGGTGAGGGCGGCCTTGATCCGGCGGCGGAGGGAGGGTTTGACCAGGTCGCGGAGTTCCCCGGGGGTGGCCGTGCGCCAGGCGAGGAGCTCCGCGGGGTCCACGCGGACGCGGGCGAGGGCGGGCGCGTCGAGGACGCCCCCGTCGTAGAGGAAGCGGACCCGGGCCAGCCGGCCCGGTTTGTGGGACCAGTCGACGGCCAGCAGGCGACCGGGGGCGAGGTCGAGGCCGATCTCCTCCCGGACCTCCCTGCGGGCCGCGCCGCGCGGGGTCTCGCCGAGGTCGCTGTCGATGCCGCCGCCGGGCAGCTGCCAGCACCGGGTGTTCCCGTACGCGGGCCGCACCAGCAGGATCCGGCCGCCGGCGTCGGTGAACAGCACGCTCGCCGAGGTCGTGGCCTTGGGACGGCTGGCGCGGTGCCCGGCGGCGCCGAGGGCGCCCGCGTGCTCCAGGGCGCTGCGGTCGGCCGGGTCGAGGCCCGCGGGGGAGCCGGGCTGGGGCACGCCGTCGACCAGGTGGGCCAGGGATCCGGTGTGCAGGGCGGCCAGAGCGGCGCGCAGCCGGGGTGCGATCCGGGCGGGCAGGGCCGCACAGGCCTCGTCCGGCCGGAGCCAGCGCGCCGCGCTGATCTCGCCGTCCGGGAAGGAGAGGGAGGCGGCCTCCTCCGGGCGCAGCGGGCCGACGAGGTGGACGTGTACGACGAGGGAGCGGGCGAGCGCGCCGGACGGGCGGGAGTCCACGGCGAGCAGCCGGCCCACCGGCAGGCTCAGGTCCAGCTCCTCCTTGAGCTCGCGCGCGAGCCCCTCCTCCGGGGTCTCGGTGCCCTCGACCGTGCCGCCCGGCAGTTCCAGGTCCTCCTTGCAGGAGGTGGTCAGGACGAGGATCCGCCCGGACGTGTCCAGCACGATCCCGGTGGCGGCCACCAGCGGGGAGGGCTGGGCGGCGGTGTACGCCCGCACCGTGTCGGGGGAGGGGCGGTCGGGCACGGGCGGACTCCGGTCGTCGGTGGGCCGGCCGGGTGCGAGGCCGGCCGGGCGGGCGGTCCGCCGGTCCGCGCGGCAGGCTCAGGCGCGGGCCAGCAGCATGCCGCCCATGGTCACCATGGTCGCCGCGACCAGGCCGTCCAGCACCCGCCACGCGGAGGGGCGGGCCAGCAGTCCGCTGAGCAGCCGGGCGCCGTAGCCCAGGGTCCCGAACCAGGTCAGGCTGGCCAGGACCGCCCCGATGCCGAAGGCCCAGCGCAGGTCTCCCCGGTCGGCCGCGAGAGAACCGAGGAGCAGGACGGTGTCCAGGTAGACGTGCGGGTTGAGCCAGGTCATGGCCAGGCAGGTCAGCACGGCCCGGCGGGCGGACCCGGAGGACGCGCCCTCCGTGCTGAGCGCCGCGCCCGGCACGGGCCGCAGCACCCGGCGGGCCGCCAGGACTCCGTAGCAGATCAGGAAGGTGCCCCCGGCCAGCCCGACCACCGTCAGGGCGGCGGGCCAGGCGGTGACGAAGGCCCCGACGCCGGCGACGCCCAGGGCGATCAGGAGCGCGTCCGACAGCGCGCAGATGGCGACGACGGCCAGGACCGCGTGGCGGCGCGCGCCCTGGCGCAGGACGAAGGCGTTCTGCGCGCCGATGGCGACGATGAGGGAGAGTCCGGTGCCGAAACCGGCGAGGGCCGCCGTGATGATGCCGTGGTTCATGTCCTCGACCGTAGGCAGCGGCGGCGCTTCAGTACAGCTAAAGATTTTTACGTACCATTAGCGCCCATGATGGATGAACTGCCGCTCGACCAGGTACGGACACTGCTGGCCGTGGTGGACGAGGGCACCTTCGACGCGGCGGCGGCCGCCCTGCACGTGACCCCGTCCGCCGTCAGCCAGCGGGTCAAGGCCCTGGAGCAGCGGACCGGGCGGGTGCTGCTGATGCGGACGAAGCCGGTGCGCGCGACGGACTCGGGGGAGGTGGTGGTCCGCTTCGCCCGGCAGCTGGCCCGGCTCGAGCGGGACGCCCGGGCCGAGCTGGGGATGGCCGAGGGGATGGGCCCGGTGCGGCTGCCGATCGCGGTGAACGCGGACTCGCTGGCGACCTGGTTCCTGCCGGTGCTGAGCCGGGTGCCCCAGGACCCGCCGGTCTGCGTCGAGCTGCACCGCGAGGACGAGTCGCACACGACCGCGCTGCTGCGGGAGGGCCAGGTGATGGCGGCGGTGACCTCCTCGCCGGACCCGGTGGCCGGGTGCACCGTACGGATGCTGGGGCTGGCGCGGTACCTGCCGGTGGCCGCCCCGGACTTCGCCGCCCGGCACCTCACCGGGGAGCTGGAGCGCGACCTGCGGCGGGCGCCGACGATCGTCTTCGACCGCAAGGACGAGCTCCAGGACGCCTTCGTGCGGTCGCTGGCGGGAACGCGGTCAGGGGTACGGGCGGACCCGCAGGCGGTGGGCGCCGGGCCGGTGCGCCACCACGTACCCACATCGGAGGGGTTCCGGGACGCGGTGGTCGCGGGGCTGGGGTGGGGGATGGTCCCGGAGCAGCAGGCGAGGCCGCTGCTGCGCACGGGCGGGCTGGTGCTGCTCGCGCCGCGGCGGCCGATGGACGTACCCCTGTACTGGCAGCAGTGGAAGCTGGACTCGCCGGCGCTTTCGCTGGTCGCGCGGTTGGTCGCGGACGCGGCGGGCAAGGCGCTGCGCAAGCCTCCGGCGGCCACGCCCTAGGCTGCGGGGCATGGAGTCCTACACGATCGGCCAGGCGGCGCGGCTGCTCGGCGTGAGCGTCGACACGGCGCGGCGCTGGGCGGACGCGGACCGGTTCCCCACGCGCCGGGACGGCACGCGGCGCATGGTCGACGGGCCGGACCTGGCCGCGTTCTGCGTCGCCGTCGCCCAGGAGAGCGGCGACGGCGACGAGACCCCGTACACCTCGGTGCGCAACGCCTTCCCGGGGATCGTCACCGGGGTGCGGCTGGGCGCGGTCGAGGCGCAGGTGGAGATCCAGTCCGGACCGCACCGCATCGTGTCGCTGCTCACGCGGGAGGCCGTGGAGGAGCTCGGTCTGGAGGTGGGTGCGCGGGCCACGGCCCGGGTGAAGTCGACCAGCGTGTTCGTCGACCGGGCCTGAGGCCCGTCACCCGGGGCGATGGCACACTGGCCGCTGATCAGCCGAAAGAGGAGCACGTCGTTGTCCATGTTCAGCACCTTCCGCCGGGTCGTGCGCCGCGGGTACCGGCGGGCCGTCGACCTCAGCCACCCGTCCCGCTCCCCGCTCGGCAGCGCCGTGGTCAACTGCGTGGTCTACCAGGACGGGGTGCGCCAGGAGGGCTGCGCCGAGGTCGAGGAGGCGCTGCGCCGGGTCCGCAAGGCGGGCCGCGGCTTCGTCTGGATCGGCCTGCACGAACCGGCCGAGTCGGAGCTCGCCGGGCTCGCCGGGCTGTTCGGCCTGCACCCGCTCGCCGTCGAGGACGCCGTGAACGCGCACCAGCGCCCCAAGGTGGAGCGGTACGACGACACGCTGTTCTCCGTGTTCAAGACCGTGCGCTACGTCGAGCACGAGGAACTGACCGCGACCAGCGAGGTCGTGGAGACCGGCGAGCTGATGGCCTTCACGGGTGAGGACTTCGTCATCACCATCCGGCACGGCGGCCGCGGCACGCTCGGCCCGGTCCGCGAGGAACTGGAGGCGTCCCCCGAGCAGCTGGCCCTGGGGCCGGCGGCCGTGCTGCACGCCATGGTCGACCACGTGGTCGACGACTACGTGGCCGTCACGGACGCGGTGCAGAGCGACATAGACGCCGTCGAGACGGCGGTGTTCAGCGAGGCGGGCGGGCGCGGCGACGCGGGCCGGATCTACCAGCTCAAGCGGGAACTCCTGGAGCTGCGGCGGGCGGTGGCGCCGCTGAGCCGCCCGCTGGAGCAGCTGGCGACCCAGCCGATACCGGTGATCCCGGCCGACTTCCGCGCGTACTTCCGGGACGTGGCCGACCACCTGACCCGGGCCACCGAGCAGATCGGCGCCTACGACAACCTGCTGGATTCCATCCTCCAGGCGCACCTGGCGCAGGTGACCGTCGCGCAGAACGAGGACATGCGCAAGATCACGGCGTGGGCGGCCATCGTCGCCGTGCCGACCATGGTGTGCGGGGTCTACGGGATGAACTTCGACCACATGCCCGAGCTGCGCTGGACGTACGGCTATCCGCTCGTCCTCGGGGTCATGGCGGTCGCCTGCTTCGTCATCCACCGCGGCTTCCGGCGCAACGGCTGGCTCTGAACCCGTTCTCAACCCTCGGGGACTGTGAGGGAGTTGAAGGCCCGGGACGGGGACTCCCGGGCCTTTTGGGATGCCGCGAAGTCTGGTAGTAAAGTTTCTTAACGAAACCGGGAAGCCTCAACTCCCCCATGGAGGCCTTGTGTTCACCCCCCACCGCAGGACCCTGGTGATCGGCGCCGTGCTCGGCAGTGTGCTCATCGCCGTACCGGTAACCGCCCAGGCGACCGCCGTCGACACCGGCGCCGCCACCGCGGCGCAGGCGAAGGCGCAGGCGGCCGCGGCCGTCGGGCTCGACGATCCGGCGAAGAAGGAGATCGCCATGAAGATCGTCTCCAGTGCGGAGAACTCCTCGCTGGACTGGAAGGCGCAGTACAAGTACATCGAGGACATAGGCGACGGCCGCGGCTACACGGCGGGCATCATCGGCTTCTGTTCCGGCACCGGCGACATGCTCGACCTCGTCGAGTACTACACGCAGGTCAAGCCGGGCAACGTGCTCGCCAAGTACCTCCCCGCCCTGCGCCGGGTCGACGGCACCGACTCCCACTCCGGCCTCGACCCGAACTTCACCCGGGACTGGGCGAAGGCGGCCCAGGACGCGGAGTTCAAGAAGGCCCAGGACCGCGAGCGCGACCGGGTCTACTTCAACCCGGCGGTCAGCCAGGGCAAGTCGGACCGGGTCGGCGTCCTCGGCCAGTTCATCTACTACGACGCGATCGTCATGCACGGCGACGGCGCGGACTCCACGAGCTTCCGCAACATCCGAAAGCGCGCGCTGTCCAAGGCCAAGCCCCCGTCCCAGGGCGGCAGCGAGACCGCGTGGCTGAACGCCTTCCTCGACGCCCGCGTCTGGGCGATGAAGCAGGAGGAGGCGCACAGCGACACCAGCCGCGTCGACACCGGGCAGCGGGTGTTCCTGAAGAAGGGGAACCTGGGCCTCAACACCCCCCTGGACTGGAAGGTGTACGGGGACTCCTTCCACATCGGCTGACGCGAGCCGCGGCCCGGCGCGTCCGGGGCGGCGTGCCCGGCCCGGCCCGCCTGGCCCGCGCGGTCGCCGTGCGGTAACGATGTGGACACCGATCAACGCGGGTTCCGTGGTGCGGAGCAGGCGCCCGGCGGGGACGATTCGGACGTCGCCGGACACGGCGCCTCTCCGCACCCCGGTCACCGGTCGGCAGGTGCCGGATATCGTGCCGTGTGGCCGAATAAGGGCCCCGGATAACTGGCTTGACCCCGGTGTAAGGGGGGCATAAGTTCTGCCCCGGCTTGATCCAGCAGGACGGGCCGCACTTCCGTCCTCTGGGGGGACCCCGTGAACCACTACACCGACGTCCTGAAGAAGTACGCGGACTTCTCCGGCCGCGCGCGCCGCCAGGAGTACTGGATGTTCTCGCTCATCCAGTCGGTCATCGTCATAGCCCTGGTGATCCTCGACTTCGTGCTGGGGACCCTCCCGATCCTCACCCTCGTCTACACGCTCGGCACCGCCGTCCCGAGCATCGCGGTCCTCGTCCGCCGTCTGCACGACATCGGCAAGTCCGGCTGGTGGTACTTCATCACCCTCGTCCCGTTCGTCGGCGGCATCTGGCTGCTCGTCCTGACGGCCACCGCGGGTCAGCAGACGCCGAACGAGTACGGCCCGGACCCCAAGGGCTACCACGCCTGACCTGGGCTTTCGCCCGTAAAGCCTGAGCGCCGCCCCGGCCGGAGACAGCCGGGGGCGGCGCTTTCGCCGTCTCCGGGGTCCGACGTGACTCGTGTCTCCCTCGGCTCGTGGCAGGGGGCTGTCCAGACCGGCCCGATCACGAGATATCTTGATGTCGAGCAATGTTGCAGACGAGAGACGCAGACTGTGGAGCGGAGCATCCGGTGACTGACTCGACCATCATCTACACGCACACTGACGAGGCCCCGGCCCTCGCGACGTATTCGTTCCTGCCTGTGATCCAGGCATACGCGTCGACGGCCGGTGTGAATGTCGAGACCCGTGACATCTCCCTGGCCGGTCGGATCATCGCCAGCTTCCCCGAGCACCTCGAGGAGAGCCAGCGGATCGCGGACGCCCTCGCCGAGCTCGGCGAGCTGGCGAAGACCCCCGAAGCCAACATCATCAAGCTTCCCAACATCTCGGCTTCGATCCCGCAGCTCAAGGCCGCGGTCGCCGAGCTCCAGGGCCAGGGCTACGCCCTCCCGGACTACCCGGACGACCCGAAGACCGACGAGGAGCGCGAGATCCGCGCCCGCTACGACAAGGTCAAGGGCAGCGCCGTCAACCCGGTCCTGCGCGAGGGCAACTCCGACCGCCGCGCCCCCGCCTCGGTCAAGAACTACGCCAAGGCCCACCCGCACCGCATGGGTGCCTGGAGCGCCGACTCGAAGACGAACGTCGCCACCATGGGCGCGAACGACTTCCGCTCCACCGAGAAGTCCGCGGTGATCGCCGAGGCCGGCACCCTGCGCATCGAGCACGTCGACGCCGACGGCGCCACCACCGTGCTGCGCGAGTCCGTACCGGTCCTGGCCGGTGAGGTCGTGGACGCGTCCGTCCTGCACGTCGACGCGCTGCGCACCTTCCTGAACGACCAGATCGAGCGTGCCAAGGCCGAGGGCGTCCTGTTCTCCGTGCACCTCAAGGCCACGATGATGAAGGTCTCCGACCCGATCGTCTTCGGCCACGTGGTCCGCGCCTTCCTCCCGAAGACCTTCGCCCGCTACGGCGAGACCCTCGCCGCCGCCGGCCTGTCGCCCAACGACGGCCTCGGCGCGATCCTGAACGGCCTGGGCGCGCTGCCCGACGGCGACGCGGTCAAGGCCTCGATCGACGCCGAGATCGCCGAGGGCCCGGCCCTCGCCATGGTCGACTCGGACAAGGGCATCACCAACCTGCACGTGCCGTCCGACGTCATCGTCGACGCCTCGATGCCGGCCATGATCCGCACCTCCGGCCACATGTGGGGCCCGGACGGCAACGAGGCCGACACCCTCGCGGTCCTGCCGGACAGCAGCTACGCCGGCGTCTACCAGGTCGTCGTCGACGACTGCCGCGCGCACGGCGCCTTCGACCCCTCCACCATGGGCTCGGTGCCGAACGTCGGCCTCATGGCGCAGAAGGCCGAAGAGTACGGCAGCCACGACAAGACCTTCGAGATCGCCGCCGCGGGCACCGTCCGCCTGGTCGACGCTTCGGGCAACACGGTCCTGGAGCAGGAGGTCGCCGCCGGTGACATCTTCCGCGCCTGCCAGACCAAGGACGCGCCGATCCAGGACTGGGTCAAGCTCGCCGTCACCCGCGCCCGCGCCACCGGCGTCCCGGCCGTCTTCTGGCTCGACGAGACCCGCGCCCACGACGCGCAGCTGATCGCCAAGGTCAACGCGTACCTGGCCGACCACGACACCGAGGGTCTGACCATCAAGATCCTCTCCCCGGTCGAGGCCACCGCCTTCTCCCTGGAGCGCATCCGCCGCGGCGAGGACACCATCTCGGTGACCGGCAACGTGCTGCGCGACTACCTGACCGACCTCTTCCCGATCCTGGAGCTGGGCACCAGCGCCAAGATGCTGTCGGTGGTCCCGCTCATGAACGGCGGCGGCCTCTTCGAGACGGGCGCCGGCGGCTCCGCCCCGAAGCACGTCCAGCAGCTGGTCAAGGAGAACTACCTGCGCTGGGACTCGCTCGGCGAGTTCCTCGCGCTGGCCGTCTCCTTCGAGCACCTCGCCACCACCACCGGCAACGCCCGCGCCCAGGTGCTGGCCGACACCCTGGACCGGGCGACCGGCAGCTTCCTCAACGAGGACAAGTCGCCGAGCCGCAAGCTGGGCGGCATCGACAACCGCGGCAGCCACTTCTACCTCGCCCTGTACTGGGCGCAGGAGCTGGCCCGTCAGACCGACGACCCGAAGCTCGCGGCCGCCTTCGACCCGCTGGCCAAGACGCTGGCCGAGTCCGAGCAGAAGATCGTCGCCGAGCTGATCGCGGTCCAGGGCTCCCCGGCCGACATCGGCGGTTACTACCAGCCCGACGCGGCCAAGGCCGCCGCGATCATGCGCCCCTCCGCGACCCTGAACGAGGCGCTGGCCATCCTCGGCTGACACCCGTGACCGCCGCGTGACGTGCTCCGCCCCGGCCGGCCCCTGCGCCCGGCCGGGGCGGACCCGTGTCCGGGGCCGGTGGCCGGACCGGCTCAGAGCCGGTGCACCCGCTCCTCCCCGAAGGCCAGCGGATGGCGGCCGGCGGCCAGCAGCCGCAGACCCGGCGCGCGGCGGAGCAGGTCCCGCAGCCAGTCCACGGCCGCCGGGGTGAGCAGCTCGCTGCCGTCGAGGACGAGCAGCAGGTCGCGCTCGGCGAGCCAGGACGCCGCATCGGCCGTCCCGTACGGCAGGAAGGGCATGCCCGGCACGCAGCCCAGGGCGGCCGTCAGATCCCGCACGCCGCAGGCGCGGTCCAGACCGACGACGGCCACCCCGTCGTAGAAGTTGGACGCGAGCCGCCGTGCGATCTCCCGCACCAGCAGGCTCCGCGGCTCGCGGAACCCGCCCGTCACGGTCAGTACGCGCCCCCGCCGGACGGCGGTCAGCAGCCGCGACATCTCCACGGACGTGGCCGGCAGCGTGCCGGACGCCCTGGAATCCCCCATCGGCACGATGCCCCCCATTGCATGCGTGACCACGTGCGGCCAGAGGGTTGTTTCAGGCCGCATGTCGACGATTATGCGCCGCTTGCGCCGTAAGACCAGGGGAACGTCGTATTCCTGCGGAGGTACCTTTCGCCCCGCAGGTCAGGCCCACGCGGCCCGGTGCGGAGCCGGGGGGAGCCGGCGGCCGCGGCCCGGCGGGTCCACGGCGGGCGCGCCCGGCGCCGCGGCCCGGCGGTGCGCGCGATGGCGCTCGAGGTCCTCCTCCCGGTAGCGCTTCGTCGCGACGTGCCAGACGTGGATGGCCGCCATCCACCGCGTCAGCTCCACGGCGCTGCGGTCCAGGGCCGCGCGGGCCGCCGCGTCCAGCCCGTAGTCCGCGTACATGACGGGCAGTTCGTGCGTCACCACGTGCTGGAACTGCTTCATCCGCGCGGTCATCAGGCCGTTCACGATCCGCAGCGCCGCCGGAGGGTCGCAGTCGAAGAAGTTCTCCACGACGATCAGGCAGTTGTGCAGCTCGCCCTCGTACTGTGCCTCCTTCTGGTACGAGAACACATCGTTCATCAGTGCCGAGTAGTCGAAGGCCGCGGCCTCCAGCGACCGCATGGCCGAGCTCGCGTACACCTCCTCCGGGACGAGGTCCAGGTGCGCCATGCGCGCCAGCGCGATCGTCATCGGCGAACCGAAGGTCACCCGGCGCATCTCCAGGTAGTCGACCGGGTCCGGCACCCGGTTGGCGGCCTGGTTCTCCAGCTCCCAGTGCCAGCTGTCGAGCACCCGGTCCATCGCCCCCCTGAAGGTCTCCCGGCCGCGTGCCCCCAGCGGCGCGGCCGTGCGCCGCCACAGGTCCGCCAGCCCCCGCTCCATGGCGTTGGCCGGAGGAGGCGGCGCCGACAGGTCCAGCGGCATGCAGGCGCGCAGCCGCTCGGTCTGAGCCCGGGCGGCGGCCAGCTGCCGCCCGGTGCCGAAGACCAGCGGATAGACGTCGTCCGCGTACGTGCCCCAGCTCAGCCAGCCCGCGCTGATGTCCAGTGCCTCCGCCGAGGCCTCCGGGTCGATGCCCGCCGAGCACAGCGCGAAGTCGTACCCGCGGGCCTTGTCCTCCCACCAGACGCCCTCGTCCAGCATCCCCGTCGCGCGGTTCCACTCGACGAGCCGCTCCCGGGCGCCGGCCAGGTGCGGATTGAGGACGTTGCGGTACGGCATGAAGAACTCGGGGATCACCGAAGGACCCACCCGCCGGGGGACGTTGCCGTGCCGGCGGACCCGCCGCGCGCCGCCGGTCAGGCCCAGCAGCGCCCTGACGTTGGCCCCGGCGGTCCCCAGCCCGGCCGGGCCGGGGCGGGAGTTCATGTACCGGCCGGAGCGCATGTGCCACTCGTGGCCGCCGGACTGCCAGTCCTGGAGCCCGCGGGCGTAGGTGAGGACGGCGAGGATCCCGCCCGGGTCCAGGCCCTTCTCCGCGAACAGCACCGGCAGTTCGGTGAAGAAGGTGCTCTCGAACTGCTGGAGGCGCGAGGTGATCATGTCGTTCAGCCGGTCGGCGGCCTGCTGCGCGGTGCAGCCGAAGAACCGCTCCAGGACCAGCACCCCGTTGCTGAGCTCGCCCTCCTTCCCGGTCTCCCGCTCGTAGGAGAACAGGTCGTTGCGGAAGTGCACCGAGTCGGCGAAGCAGTCGCGCAGCACGCGCAGCGCCCGCTCCCCGGAGACGGACGCGGGCACCTCCACGCCCACCGCGTGCTCGACGATCCCCGCCGACCAGGGCGCGCCGCCCACCTTGCGGCGCTGTTCGACGTACTCCACCGGGTTGGACACCCGGCCGATGCTGATGTTGTCGAGCTCCCACAGCGACTCGTGGAGCAGATCGCGGGTGCTGACCGTGAAGCGTTCGATCCAGTCCGCCGAGTGGCCGGGCACCGTACGCCGCCACAGGTCGGCCAGACCGGCCTCCACCGGACTGGCCGGCTCGGGCACCGGCGCGCACGGGTCGGCTGGCATGAACGGCGCCAGCCGCTCCAGGGCGTCCCGCCCGGCCCTCCGGTCGCCGGAGCGCTTGAACCGCTCCAGGAACCAGTCGTCGAAGAAGAACACCCACACGTACCAGTCGGTGACGAGCGAGAGCATCGGCCCGTCGCACTCGGGGTGGGTGTAGGCGCACAGCAGCGCGTAGTCGTGCGCCTCCAGGTCGGCCGGGCCCCACACGCCCGAGCCTTCCAGCATCCCCCGCTCCGCGGCCCACGCGCGGGTGTGCGTGCGGGCCTCCTCCAGGTGGGGGTTGAGACGGGCGGGATGCGGGAGGTAGAACTCCGGCAGTTCGAAGGGCTGCCGCGAGACGTCCTGCTGCCGAGCGGTCATGTCCTGGACTCCCTCACTCCTCGGCACTGGGTTCTCGGCACTGGGTGCTCGGTGCGCGGTGCTCATTCGTCGAAGCGGGAGATCTCCACGTTCTCCAGCACCCCGACGGCGTCGGGCACGAGGACCGCCGCCGAGTAGTAGGCCGTCACCAGGTAGGAGATGATCGCCTGCTCGCTGATGTTCATGAAGCGGACGGACAGGCCCGGCTCGTACTCGTCGGGCAGCGCCGCCGGGTGCAGCCCGACGACCCCGTCGTTGTCCTCGCCGGTGCGCAGGACCAGGATCGAGCTGGTCCGCTCCGGCGTCACCGGGATCTTGTTGCAGGGCAGCAGCGGCACCCCGCGCCAGGACGGGACCTGTTGGCCCCGGAAGTCCACGCTGTCCGGGTACAGGCCGCGCCTGCTGCACTCGCGGCCGAAGGCGGCGATGGCCCGCGGATGGGCCAGGAAGTACTGCGACCCGCGCCGGCGGCTGAGCAGTTCGTCCATGTCGTCGGGGGTCGGCGGGCCGGTGCGGGCGTAGATCCGCTGCTCGTAGTCGGCGTTGTGCAGCAGCCCGAACTCCGCGTTGTTGACCAGCTCGCTCTCCTGGCGCTCCTTCAACGCCTCCACGGTCAGGCGCAGTTGCTGTTCGGACTGGTTCATCGGCTGGTTGTAGAGGTCGGCGACCCGGGAGTGCACGCGCAGGACCGTCTGCGCGACGCTCAGCTCGTACTCGCGCGGGCTGAGGTCGTAGTCGACGTACGTGCCGGGCAGCATCACCTCCCCGGTGTGACCGGCCGACAGGTCCACGGCGTCGCTGCCCCGGCGGCCGACGCGCTCCGCCTCCAGATAGGCCTCCGCGTGCCGGCGCAGCGCGGCGGAGCTGTTCAGGGCCGCGTCCCAGTCCCCGCGGTTGAAGGTCATCGTCACCACGTCGGTCTGGGCGCGGGCGGTGAACTCCCAGCGGGCGTCGGGCAGCGGATGATGGCCGAAGTGGTCGCCGTCGCTGAGCACGCCCAGGCTGGCCTCGTCCCCGTACGCGCCGGCGCTCAGCCGCTCGATGCGGCCGTGGGCGACCAGGAAGATCTTGTCGACGGGCTCGCCGCGCCGCACGATGACGTCGCCCCTGCGGAACTCCTCCTTGACGAACCGGTCGGCGATCGCCTTGACCACCCGGTCGTCGGGGAAGTACCGGAGCATGCCGAGCTCGCGCAGCATGGCCGGGATGACCCGCAGCTCGGAGCCCGTCTTCACGAAGGTGATGCGCCCGTCGCCGAGGGTGTAGCTGACCGTCCGGTTCACCCGGTACCTGCCGCCGCCCGTCTGCACCCACGGCAGGATCCGCAGCAGCCAGCGCGAGCTGATCCCCTGCATCTGCGGCGCGGACTTGGTCGTCGTGGCCAGGTTCCGGGCGGCCTCCGTGCTCAGGCTCTGCCGGACCGCGGCGGTCAGGTGCTCGGCGCCCACTTCGGCGCTCGGTTCGACGGACATGGCGGGCCTTCCTCTCGGTCGGTCTTCCGGAGAGCGGGGCGGACGCCCCGGACCGGGGCCGGGCGGGGTGCGCACCTCCTTGCACGGGGCCGGGTGCGGGGCGGCGTGCGGGCGTGAGCGGAACGCACGGTCCCGCTCCGAGTGATCTGCCGTGCTCCCGTACGCCACGGCCACGCGGTGTGACCGTGGGCCGCCGAGCGCACACGTCTGTGTTAGGGGCAGGACGGCCTCACCCGGTACATCCGTCCCCGCCCCGCCGTGTTGAATGTCCGACCGCGTTGAATGGATGGACACGTGTACGAGCTGGGCGGTTTCTGATGGCCAAGCGTGAACCCAACGGACGACTCCGCACCCTCCTCACCGACGCCCGCTGGAGCGGGCAGGACTTCGCGCACGTCGGCGCCGAACTCCTCGGCGTGGTGGCCGACGGCGACCAGCTCGGCGACGACGCCCTCGGCCGGACCGACCCGCGGTGGGGGTACGGCGTACGGGCCGCGACCGCCGGGACCGTGATGGTGCTGCGGTGGAGCTCCTTCCAGGAGGTGCTCGGCCGCGCGGCGAGCCTGCGCACGCACCTGGAGCAGTACGTCGAGAACGGCCGCCGGCCCGTCAACCGGCGCGGCGAGGCCGACATCGAGCTCGCCTCCGGCCACGCGGGCGAAGCGCGGCTGCCCGCCACCTTCGTCGACTACGAGCTGCACCCGCGCGAATACGAACTGAGCCTCGCCCAGACCGTGCTGCAGATCCACACCCGGGTCGCCGACCTCTACAACGACCCGATGAACCAGTTCGAGCAGCAACTGCGCCTGACCGTGGAGGCGATGCGCGAACGCCAGGAGTCCGAGCTCCTCAACAACCGCGACTTCGGCCTGCTGCACAACGCCGACTACGGGCAGCGCATCAGCACCTGGTCCGGCCCGCCCACCCCCGACGACATGGACGACCTGCTCAGCATGCGCCGCGGCACGAAGTTCTTCCTCGCGCACCCCAAGACCATCGCCGCCTTCCTCCGCGAGTGCAACAAGCGCGGCCTCGCCCCGGCCACCGTGGAGGTCCACGGCAAACACGTGCCCTCCTGGCGGGGCGTCCCGGTCCTGCCCTGCGGCAAGATCCCCGTCGTCGGCGGCCACACCAGCTCGGTCCTGGCCCTGCGCACCGGAGAGGACGACGGAGGCGTCGTCGGGCTGCGCCCGGCCGCGATCCCCGAGCAGGTGGAACCCGGCCTCAACGTCCGCTGCATGGGCATCGACCAGAAGTCGGTCATGTCCTACCTGGTCAGCTCCTACTACTCGGCGGCGATCCTCGTGCCCGACGCGATCGGCATCCTGGAGAACGCCGACATCGCCGCCACCCGTGCCTAGCGCCGTGGCCTGGAACGGTTGTCCGCGAGCCGGTCATGGGCTCTACTGCTGTGCAGCCCCCACCGGGGGGACCGTGCGCGGGAGGGGCCAGGATGAGAGCGGACCGGCGGACAGGACGGCGGCCGAGACGGGCGTTCCGGCCGGTGTCGCACCGGCGCCGGAAGGGGTTCCGTGGCCGCGGGCCGCTGATGCTGCTGGTCTCGGCGTTCCTCCTCGTCGGGGTGTGCGCGGCCACCGGCATAGCCTGGGACCCCTTCGACGCGACCTCGCCGAAAGGCGGTTCGGCCCCCGCGATAGGCGCCCCGTGGACCGCCGGCCCGGCCGGCACCCCCGCGCCCGGAGATCCCGCGCCGGCCACCGCGCCGTCCGCCGAGAGCCCGCCGCCCACCAAGGGCGCGGCCGCCAAGGGCAACCTGGGGGGTGCGAGCGACACCGGGGCTCCCCGCCCCGCCGGCGCCCTGCCCTTCGACATGCCCCAGCCCGCCGCCCTGCGCTCCGGCGCGGCGGGCCGCAAGCTGGTGTTCGCCCACTACTTCACCCCGTACCCGCTCTCCCTCGACAACGCGCGGGCGGATGGCGACTACTACACCCGCCACTACCTGAACCCGGACGGCGAGAGCGGCAAGCACGGGAAGTACGGCGGCCTGCTGCGCGACCGGCCGCTGCCCGTCGAGCCGAAGTCCGGCGACTGGGAGTACGCCAACCTCCAGCAGGAGGTGCGCACGGCCCGCGCGGCGGGCATCGACGGGTTCACCCTCGACATGCTGTCCTTCTCCGGCCGCAACTGGGACCGCTGCAACCTGCTGATGGCGGCGGCCCGTTCGGTCGACCCCGCCTTCAAGATCATGCTGATGCCCGACATGACCTCGCTGAAGACCGACGACCCGGGCGTGCTCGCCGAGGCCATCGCCACGCTCGGCGACGCCCCGGCCGCCCACCGCCTCCCCGACGGCCGGCTCGTCGTCTCCCCGTTCAAGGCAGAGGAGAAGAGCGCCGCGTGGTGGACCCAGGTCCTGGAGATCCTGCGGTCCAGGCACGGCGTCCAGACCGCGTTCGTCCCGCTCTTCCTCGACTTCGCCGCCCACCACGACGCGTTCGCCCCCATCAGCCACGGCTTCTCCGAATGGGGCAGCCGCAGTTACGTCGGCCAGGAGGGCAACACGCGCGACGTCCGCCGGGCGCACGGCATGGGCAAGATCTGGATGCAGCCCGTCTCGGTCCAGGACGCCCGCCCCAACCAGGGCGTCTACGACGAGGCCGGCAACACCGCGACCCTGCGCTCCACCTGGACGCACGCCATCGAGGACGGGGCCGACTGGGTGCAGCTGACCACCTGGAACGACTACTCGGAAGGCAGCCAGTTCGCGCCCTCCCTGCACAACGGGTACGCCTACCTGGACCTGACCTCCTACTACCTCACCCGGTTCAAGACGGGCAGCTGGCCGAAGATCGTCCGTGACACGCTGTACCTCACCGCCCGCACCCAGTTCGCGGCCGCGGACCCGACGGGCGGCCAGTCGCTGCTGATGGCCCCGCGCAAGGGCACCGCCGCGCCCCGGGACACGGTGGAGGTGCTCAGCTTCCTCGCCGGGCCCGCGGCCGTCCGCACGGCCGTCGGATCCGCCCAGGACACCCACGAGGCCCCCGCGGGGGTGCACTCCGAACTGCTGCCGCTGAAGCCGGGCACCGCCACGGCAGCGGTGGTGCGCGGCGGCAAGACCGGCACGGAGGTACGGCTGCCGTACCCGGTGGACCGTACGGTGGAGGTCCAGGACCTCCAGTACTACGCGGCGACCAGCGGGCGGTAGGGGCAGAGGGAGGCGCAGCCGCGGCCTGCGGGCAGGCCACCCTGCCGTGAGTGGCCTTGTCGGGCCCGGCCCCGCGCCGTGCATGATCCGCAGGAGCCCGCCCGCACCGCCGCACCCTTCACCCGGAGGTACCGTGACCGAGCCCGCCACCCCGACCGCCTTCCCCGGCGGCGGAAGCCTCTTCCGGCTGGACCCCGGCGTCTCCCACCTCAACCACGGCTCGTACGGCACGGTGCCCGTCCCCGTCCGGGACGCCCAGGAGGCGCTGCGCGCCGAGGCCGACGCCGACCCCGACGCCTTCTTCAACGGGGTCGCCGACCGGCTGGAGGGGGCCCGGAGCCGGATCGCGGCCCGCCTCGGGACGGACCCGGCGGGGCTCGCCTTCATCTCCAACGCCACCGAGGGCGCCAACCTCGCCCTCGATGCCATTCCGCTCGCCTACGGCGACGAGATCCTGGTCACCGACCACGGCTACGGCACCGTGACCGAGGCCGCCGCCCGCCGCGCGTCCGTCACCACGGTCGCCCTGGACCCCCACCTGCCCGACGAGGACGCCGTGCGCGAGGCCGTGCTGGCGGCGCTCACCCCCCGCACGAAGGTGGCCCTGCTCGATCACGTCAGCTCGCCCACCGCCCGCCTCGTCGCGGGCCCCCGGCTCCTCGCGGACCTCGCGGCGCGCGGGGTCACCACCGTCGTCGACGGCGCCCACACCCCGGGCACACTGGCCCGGCCGGTCGCCGCCGGCGCCGACTTCTGGTTCGGGAACCTGCACAAGTGGGGCTACGCCCCGTCCGGCAGCGCACTGCTCGCCGTGGCCCCCGCCCACCGGGCCCGCGTCAGGGCCCTGGTGCCCTCCTGGGAGGACCACCGGGGCTACCCCCGCTCGGTCGAGTACCGGGCCACCACCGACTACACCGGCTGGCTCGCCGCCCCCGAGGGCCTCGACCTGATCGAACGCCTGGACGCCGGCCGGGTCCGCGCCCACAACGCCGCGCTCGCCGCCTACGGCGCGGACCTGCTCGCCCGGCTGCCCGGGTTCACCGCCCTCCCGCACACCCCGGGCCTGCCGATGCGCTCCGTGCTGCTCCCGGCGGGCGTCGCCGAGACCCGCGAGGCGGCCGCGGCCCTGCGCGAGGAGCTCGCGGCGAAGCTCCGCATCCGGGTCCTGGTCTGGCCCCGGCCGGGCGGCGGGGGCCTGCGCGTCTGCGGGCAGGTCTACAACCGCCCCGAGGAGTACGAGCGGCTCGCCGCGGCCCTGCCCGCCTTCCTCGCCGGGTGACCCGGCTCAGCCGCGCCGCAGCAGGTAGGTGTCCATGATCCAGCCCTTGCGGGCCCGGGCCTCGGTGCGCAGCTCCTCGATCCGCCCGGCGACGTCCGAGAGCTTCCCCGAGACCAGGATCTCGTCCGGGGTGCCGACGTAGGCCCCCCAGTAGATGAACAGGTCCTGGTCCAGGTGGGCGGTGAAGGCGTGCCGCGCGTCCAGCATCACCACCACGTCGTCCACGCCCTCCGGCCAGCCCTCCGCCAGCCGCCGCCCGGTGGTGATCTGGACCGGCCGCCCGACCCGGTTCAGGTTGGTGCGGTGCCGCGCCAGCAGCGCCGAGACGCTGCTGATGCCCGGGACCACCTCGTGCTCGAAGGTCACCCGGCCCCGCTCCAGCACCTCGTCGAGGATCGCGAGCGTGGAATCGTACAGCGAGGGGTCTCCCCACACCAGGAACGCCCCGGTCTCGCCCTCCGCCAGATCCTCCGCGATGAACCGCTCGAAGAGCTCGGCCCGCGCGCTGCGCCAGCCGTCCACCGTGGGGGTGTAGTCCGCCGGAGTGCGGTCCCGGTCGGGGTCGCGGCCCTCCACCAGCCGGTGGCCGGGGCGGGCGTGCTCGTCGAGCATCGCGCGCCGCAGTCCGGTCAGGTCCGCCTTCTCCTCGCCCTTCTCCAGGATGAGGAACGCGTCCGCCGCGCCGATCGCCCTGACCGCCTGGAGGGTCAGGTGGTCCGGGTCGCCCGCGCCTATGCCGATCACTGAGAACTTCTTCACGCCGCTATTCTGCCCGTCATGCGAGCCGCCCTGTTCGTCACCTGCGTCAACGACGCGCTGTACCCGCGGACGGGCATCGCCGTCGTACGCCTCCTGGAGCGGCTCGGCGTCACCGTGGACTTCCCGCAGGCCCAGACCTGCTGCGGGCAGCCGCAGTACAACACGGGCTACCGGCACGAGGCGGAACCGCTGCTGCGGCGCACCGCGGAGGCATTCGCCGGGTACCCGTACGTGGTCACCCCCTCCGGGTCCTGCGCCGCGATGGTCCGCGAGCACTACCCGCGCATCGGCCGGCGGGCGGCGGCCGAGGGGCGCGGGGGCGAGCTCGGCGCCCTCGCCCGGGATCTGGCGCCCCGCGTGTACGAGCTGACCGAGTTCCTGGTCGACGTGCTCGGGGTGACCGACGTCGGCGCCTGCTTCCCGCACACCGTCACCTACCACCCCTCCTGCCACGGCCTGCGCGGTCTCGGGCTGGGGGACCGGCCGCGGCGGCTGCTGGCGGCCGTCAAGGGCCTGGACCTGGTCGAGCTGCCCGGAGCCGAGGAGTGCTGCGGCTTCGGCGGCACCTTCGCCGTCAAGAACCCGGACGTGTCGGCCGCGATGGGCACCGACAAGACGCGCAGCGCGGCCGCCACCGGCGCGCAGGTGCTGTGCGGAGCCGACAACTCCTGCCTGGCCCACCTCGACGGCCTGCTGCGCCGGGCCGGGGCCCCGCTGCGGACCCTGCACATCGCCGAGATCCTGGCCGCCACCGAGGAGGAACCCCTGACATGAGCGGCACCTTCCTCGGCATGCCCGCCTTCCCCGAGGCGGCCCGCGAGGCCGTACGCGACGACGTGCTGCGGGCCAACCTCCGCCACGCCACCCACGCCATCCGCGGCAAACGGGCCCGCGCGGTCGCCGAACTGGCCGACTGGGACCGGCTGCGCACCGCGGGCAAGGCGGTCAAGGACCACACCCTGCGCCACCTCGACCGCTACCTCCTCCAGCTGGAGGCCGCCGTGACCGCGGCCGGCGGCACGGTGCACTGGGCGGCCGACGCCCACGAGGCCAACCGGATCGTGACGGAGCTGGTGCTCGCCACCGGTGAGCGGGAGGTCGTCAAGGTCAAGTCCATGGCCACCCAGGAGATCGGGCTCAACGAAGCCCTCGAGGCCGCCGGGATCGCCGCGTACGAGACCGACCTCGCCGAGCTCATCGTCCAGCTCGGCCACGACCGGCCCTCGCACATCCTGGTCCCGGCGATCCACCGCAACCGCGCCGAGATCCGCGACATCTTCCGTACGGAGATGGGCCGTTGGGGACGGCCCGCGCCCGAACCGCTCGGCGACGACCCGCGCGAACTGGCCGAGGCGGCCCGCCTGCACCTGCGCGAGAAGTTCCTGCGCGCCAAGGTCGCCGTGTCCGGCGCCAACTTCATGGTCGCCGAGACCGGCACCATGGTCGTCCTGGAATCCGAAGGCAACGGCCGGATGTGCCTGACCCTGCCGGAAACCCTCATCTCGGTCGTCGGCGTGGAAAAGGTCGTCCCGGCCTTCCGCGACCTGGAGATCTTCCTCCAGACGCTGCCCCGCTCCTCGACGGCCGAGCGGATGAACCCGTACACCACCATGTGGACGGGCACCACGGACGGCGACGGACCCGCCGCCTTCCACCTCGTCCTGCTCGACAACGGACGCACCGACACCCTCGCCGACGAGGTCGGCCGCCAGGCCCTGCGCTGCATCCGCTGCTCCGCCTGCCTCAACGTCTGCCCCGTGTACGAACGGGCCGGCGGCCACGCCTACGGATCCGTCTACCCGGGCCCCATCGGCGCCATCCTCAGCCCCCAGCTGCGCGGCACCGGAAGCGAGATCGACGCCTCGCTGCCCTACGCCTCCACCCTGTGCGGCGCCTGCTACGAGGTCTGCCCCGTCGCCATCGACATCCCCGAGGTCCTCGTCCACCTGCGCGAACGGGTGGTCCAGGGCGGCCGGGTGACCCAGGGCGGCATCCGCGTACGGATCCGCCCGGCGCACGGCCACACCGCGGAACGGGCCGCGATGCGGGCCGCCCGCCTCCTGCTGGACCGTCCCGCCGCGCTCCGCGCCGGCGAACGCCTGCTGGCCCGTGCCCGCCGGCTGCGCCCGCGCCGCTTGCCGGGGCCCGGGCGGGCCTGGACCGACAGCCGCGAACTGCCCGCCGTCCCCGCGGAGTCCTTCCGCGACTGGTGGGCCCGGGAACGGGAGGCCTCCCGATGAGCAGCAGGGACCGGATCCTGGCCCGCGTCCGGCGCGCGGTGGGGGAGCGGGGGCCGGATCCGGATCCCCGGATCCCCCGCGACTACCTGCGCGTCCACGGCGTCCGCACGCCCGCCGAGAGCGCCGACCTGCTCGCCGCCCACCTGGCCGAGTACCGGGCGAAGGTCCACCGCACCGACGAGGACGGCCTGCCGATGCTGCTGAGCCGGCTCCTCGCCGAGCGCGGCTCCGGCACGGTCCTCGTACCGCCCGCCCTGCCCCCGCACTGGCTGTCGGCCGCGGACCCGACCCGGATCCACGACCGGGCCGCGTCCACCCCCGCCGAACTCGACCGCGTGGACAGCGTCGTGACCGGCTGCGCACTGGCCGTCGCCGAGACCGGCACCATCGTCCTCGACGGCGGCCCCGACCAGGGCCGGCGCCGCATCACCCTGGTACCGGACCACCACATCTGCGTGGTCCGCGTGCCGGACCAGGTGGTGGACTCCGTACCGCAGGCACTGGAACGCCTCGACCCGGCCCGCCCCCTGACCTGGATCTCCGGTCCCTCCGCCACCAGCGACATCGAACTCGACCGGGTGGAGGGCGTACACGGCCCCCGCACCCTGGAAGTGGTCCTCCTCGGCGCACAATGAGGGCATGTCATCCCGCATCGCCCTCACCGCGCTCCTGGTCCACGACTACGACGAGGCCATCGACTTCTACACCCGCGCCCTCGGCTTCGACCTCGTTGAGGACAGCGCCCGCCCGGACGGCGCCCGGTGGGTCGTGGTCCGCCCGCCCGGTGCCGAGGAGGCCGCACTGCTGCTGGCCCGCGCCAAGGACGAGGCCCAGCGCGCCCGCGTCGGAGACCAGACCGGCGGCCGCGTCGGCTTCTTCCTCCACACCGACGACTTCGCCCGCGACCACGCCCGGATGGCCGCCGAGGGCGTCCGCTTCCTCGAGGAGCCGCGCCACGAGGCGTACGGCTCCGTCGCCGTCTTCGAGGACCTCTACGGAAACCGCTGGGACCTGCTCCAGCCCGCCTAGGGAGTGCCCGGCCTGCCGGTGAGGCCGGGGGCCTCGGCCGCCGCGTCGATGTGCTCCCCGGCCGCCACCCGTCCGGCCAGCGCCCGGGCCCACCCGGTCAGGCCCGCCACGTCGATCCCGTACGCGTCCTCCCGCCCGGCCAGGGCGTCCGCCCCGCGCCGCAGCAGCCTCGCCCCGCCGACCGCGTTCCCGCGCGCGGCGTGCGTCAGCCCCACCGCGAGCTGCGCGAGCCCGCGCCACAACGGTGCCGCCTCCTCGGGCCCCGACTTCCAGGCGTCCTCGAACACCTCGTGCGCGTGGAAGGGCATGCCGCGGTCCAGCAGCCGCTGCGCCTCCGCGACCGTCTCGCGGGGCGGGCGCACCACCCCCTCCGGCTGCCGCTCCACCCCGGCCGCCCCGTACGGCAGCGGCCGCCCGAGCCCGTCCCGGGGGCGCGCACTGCGCGCCCGTCCCCCGCCGTCCCTGTCCCGATCCCGATCCCGTGCGTTCACCACCTCATCTTCGCCATCTTCCGCGCCGCCGATTACCGGTGCATGAACACCCCTCGGCGTGGGGTAATGTTCTGCATGTGCCGCCGGGACGGGGGAAACCCCAGGTCGCAGGCACAACGGGACGTGGCGCAGCTTGGTAGCGCACTTGACTGGGGGTCAAGGGGTCGCAGGTTCAAATCCTGTCGTCCCGACTTTTCGAAGTCGCAGGTCGTGGGGCCGTTTCGGAGCAATCCGAAACGGCCCCACGGTCGTTTCCGGTTCAACCGCCGCCGGCCCCGTCCACGGGAGCCCCGCAGGACCTTCCCGCCCGCCGCCGCGGCCGTCGTCGCCGGAGGCGTATCCGCGTGGCTTCTGGGAAGGTGCAAGAACAGGACGGAAGGGTGATGAGGGATGGTTCCGGAAGCGGACAACGAGCGCTTCACCGTCGCGGTCCAGCACGTGGACGGAGCCGTCGTCATCGAGCTGGCGGGGGAGCTGGACCACGACACGGCCCAGCCCCTGCGCGAGGCCCTCGACGCGGCGGTCGTGCGCGGTGGACGGCTGCTGGTGGACCTGACGGGACTGGGGTTCTGCGATTCCACCGGGCTGAACGTGCTCCTGCACAGCAGACTCTCGGCCCTGGAGGCCGGCGGCAGCGTGGAGCTGGCCGGGCTGCGGGGCTCGGTCGCCCGGATGTTCCGCATCACCGGCGCCGACGGGATCTTCCCCGTGTACGCCGATGTGGCGCAGGCACTGAACGGGACGGACGGCGGGACGGACGGTTCGCCGGCCTAGCACCACCGCGGCACGGGTGGTCGGGCACGGCCCCAGGTCAATACGGCTACTGCACGTCGACACATGGGAGTCGGAGCGTCATGGAACAGCGGGGGTCACCCGACCGGACCTGGTACCTGGTACTGGACGGGGCCACCGACGTCGTGACGCGCAGCCGGGACTTCGCGCGCCGGGCCCTGGCCGCGTGGCACTGGCTCCCGGCCGCGACGCAGGAGGAGCGGGACGCGGCCGACGACGTGCTCCTGCTGGTGTCCGAGGTGGTGGCCAACGCCTGTCTGCACGGCGGCGGGCCGGGTGCGCTGCTGCTGGACTGCGACGACGAGCGGCTGCGCATCGAGGTGACCGACGGGAACCCGGCGCCGCCGGTCCCCGTGCGGGCCGGCCCGGGCGCGCGGCCCGGGCAGCCCGGCGGGCACGGGCTGCTGATCATGGACCGGCTGGCCCGCAGCTGGGGCTCCCGCCCGGGCCCGCACGGCAAGTGCGTATGGCTGGAGGTGGCCGCTCCGGCCCGGGTCAGGAATCCAGGGCTGCGATGATCTCGGCCGTGGAGGCGACCTTGCCGATGCGGGGGAAGATCTTGCCGAAGGTGTGGGCGTGGGAGTCGGCGTCCAGGTCGGCGGTGGCGTCCTCGGCGAAGACCAGGTCGTAGCTGTGCTCCCAGGCCGTACGGGCGGTGGACTCGACCCCGGCGCTGGTGGAGATCCCGGCCAGGACGATGCGGTGGATGCCGCGCCGGCGCAGCTGGAGGTCGAGCTCGGTGCCGGTGAAGGCGCCCCAGTGGCGTTTGGTGACCACCACGTCCCCGAGCGCGGCGAGCTCGGCCGGGATCTCCGAGAACGCGGCCGGCGGGGCCGCGGCCGGGCCCGGACGGTCCACGTTGGCCGTGGGCAGGTCGCCGCTGTCGGGGGACCAGGCGACCTTGACCAGGACCACGGGAAGCCGGTGTGCGCGGAACGCCCCGGCGAGGGCGATGCCCTGCTTCAGGATGTCGGCGGAGGGCCTGGCCGTCGGCAGGCCCAGGATGCCGGTCTGCAGGTCGATGAGGACGAGGGCCGTGTCCCTGCCGAGGGCGAGACGGTTCGGGTCGGCGGTCGGGGCGGCCATGGAGGTCTCCTTCGGGGTGCGTGCGGACACGGCGCCGGCACTGCAGGGTGACCTTACCGATCACCGGTCCCCCCGAAACGGGAACGCGCATGCGAAAGGGGTGAATCCCGGACTTCTCCGAGCGCGTGGCGGCCCGCCCGGTCCGGCCCCGCCCGGCCGCCGGCTCCTGTCGGCCGCCGTCCATACTGGCCGGTGTGAAGACCGAAGACGACACCGTCCTGCTCGCCGTCGAGGGCCGGACCGGGGTGATCACCCTCAACCGCCCCAAGGCCCTCAACGCGCTCACCCACGCCATGGTGGGGCGCATGGCCAGGGCGCTGGCGGCCTGGGAGCGGGACCCCGCCGTCCACCAGGTGCTGGTCCGCGGCGCCGGTGAGCGGGGTCTGTGCGCGGGCGGGGACATCCGGGCCATCCACGACGACGCCAAGGCCAAGACCACGGCCTCCGCGGAGTTCTGGCGCGACGAGTACCGCCTCAACGCCCGCATCGCCCGCTACCCCAAGCCGTACGTCGCCCTCATGGACGGGATCGTCATGGGCGGCGGAGTCGGGATCTCGGCCCACGGCGGGGTGCGCGTCGTGACCGAGCGCTCCCGCGTCGCCATGCCCGAGACCGGCATCGGCTTCGTCCCCGACGTCGGCGGGACCTGGCTGCTCGGCCGCGCGCCCGGCCGTCTCGGCACCCATCTCGCCCTCACCGGCGCGGCCGTGGGCGCCGCCGACGCCCTGCTGTGCGGACTCGCCGACCACTTCGTCCCGGCCGCACGGCTGCCGGAGCTGACCGCCGCCCTCGCCGGGGCCCCCGTCCACGAGGTACTGCCGCGCTACACGGCCGCGCCCCCGCCCGGTGAACTCGCCGGCCGGCGGCCCTGGATCGACCACTGCTACGCGGCGGACACCGTCGAGGAGACCGTCGAGCGGCTGCTCGCCGACGGGGACCCGGCCGCCAAGGAGGCCGCCGAGACCGTCCTGGCCAAGTCCCCGACCGCCCTGAAGACCACCCTCGCGGCGGTGCGCCGGGCCGCCGCCCTCGGCTCGCTGGAGGAGGCGCTGGTCCAGGAGTTCCGCGTCTCGTGCAACGCCCTGGCCTGGCCCGACCTGGTGGAGGGCATCCGTGCCCAGGTCGTCGACAAGGACCGCCGTCCGCGCTGGTCGCCGCCCGCCCTGGCGGACGTGACCGGCGCGGACGTGGAGAGGCTCTTCGCTCCGCTCGCGGGCGGCGACCTGGTGCTGTGACCCCGGGGCGTGCGGTCCGGGCTACGAGGTGACGTACGCGCGCAGGTGCCGCGCCGTCAGCGTGTCGGCCCCCGCCACCAGGGCGGCCGGGGTGCCCTCGAAGACGACCTGGCCGCCGGCGTGCCCGCCGCCCGGGCCGATGTCGATCAGCCAGTCGGCGTGCGCCATCACCGCCTGGTGGTGCTCGATGACGATCACCGAGTTCCCGTTGTCGACGAGGCGGTCCAGCAGGGCGAGGAGCTTGTCCACATCGGCCATGTGCAGCCCGGTCGTCGGCTCGTCGAGGATGTAGACGGAGGACTTCTCCGCCATGCTGATCGCCAGCTTGAGCCGCTGCCGCTCGCCGCCCGACAGGGTGTTGAGCGGCTGGCCGAGCCGCAGGTAGCCCAGCCCCACGTCGGCGAGCCGCGCCAGGATCGTCCGGGCCTGGCCGGTGGTGAAGAACTCGTACGCCTCCGACACCGGCATGTCGAGCACCTCGCTGATGTTCTTGCCGCGCAGGGTGTACGTGAGCACCTCCGGCGTGAACCGGCGCCCCTCGCACTCCTCGCAGACCGAGGCCACCCCGGCCATCATGGCCAGGTCCGTGTAGACCAGCCCGAGGCCGTTGCACTTGGGGCAGGCGCCCTCCGAATTGGCGCTGAACAGCGCGGCCTTGACCCCGTTGGCCTTGGCGAAGGCGGTACGGATCGGATTGAGCAGCCCCGTGTACGTCGCCGGGTTGGACCGGCGCGAGCCGCGGATCGGGGACTGGTCGGCGACCACCACCCCGTCCTGCCCGGCGAGGTACCCGTGGATCAGCGAGCTCTTCCCGGATCCGGCCACCCCGGTCACCACCGCCAGCACGCCCAGCGGCACCTCCACGCTGACGTCCTTCAGGTTGTGCAGGTCGGCGTCCTTGACCGACAGGTGGCCGCGCGGGGCGCGCACCTGCTCCCGCAGCCGCGCCCGGTGTCCGAGGTGGCGGCCGGTCAGGGTCCCGGAGGCGCGCAGCCCGGCCACGTCCCCGCTGTAGCAGAGCTGCCCGCCCGCCGTGCCGGCGCCGGGGCCCAGGTCCACGACGTGGTCGGCGATGGCGATGACCTCGGGCTTGTGCTCGACGACCAGCACGGTGTTGCCCTTGTCGCGCAGCCGCAGCAGCAGGTCGTTCATGCGCTGGATGTCGTGCGGGTGCAGGCCGGTCGTCGGCTCGTCGAAGACGTACGTGATGTCGGTGAGCGAGGACCCGAGGTGGCGGACCATCTTCACGCGCTGGGCCTCGCCGCCGGAGAGGGTGGCCGACTGGCGGTCCAGGCTGAGGTAGCCGAGGCCGATCTCGACGAGGGAGTCCAGCAGGTCCCGGAGGCTCGCGAGCAGCGGCGCCACACCGGGGTCGTCGATCCGGCGGACGAAGGCGGCCAGGTCGCTGATCTGCATCGCCGAGCACTCGGCGATGTTGACGCCGTCGACGCGCGACGAGAGGGCGGCCGCGGACAGGCGGGTGCCGCCGCAGTCCGGGCAGTCGGCGAAGACCACGGCACGGTCCACGAAGGACCGGATGTGAGACTGCATGGACTCGCGGTCCTTGGACAGGTACGTCCGCTGGATCTTGGTGATCAGGCCCTCGTAGGTGAAGTTGTTCGACCCCACCTTCACCTTCACTGCGTCCTTGTGCAGGAAGTCGGCCCACTCCTGCTCGGTGAAGTCCTTCAGCTTCGTGTCGGGGGAGTAGAAGCCGGAGTTCGCCATGATCTGCCAGTACCAGGAGTCGACGGCGAAGCCGGGGACGGTGACGGCGCCCTCGTTGAGGGAGAGCTCGCGGTCCACGAGCTGGTCCACGGCTATGTCGGATACCTGGCCGATGCCCTCGCAGCGCGGGCACATGCCGTCCGGCGTGTTGAAGCTGAAGGCGGTGGACGTGCCGATGTGGGGGACGCCCAGCCGGGAGAAGACGATCCGCAGCATGGTGTAGGCGTCGGTGGCGGTGCCGACCGTGGAGCGGGAGTTCGCGCCCATGCGCTCCTGGTCGACGACGATGGCGGCGCTCAGGTTGTGCAGCCCGTCCACGTCCGGCCGGCCCAGGCTCGGCATGAAGGACTGGATGAAGGCGGTGTACGTCTCGTTGATCATGCGCTGCGACTCGGCGGCGATGGTGCCGAAGACGAGGGAGGACTTCCCGGAGCCGGAGACGCCGGTGAACACGGTGAGCCGGCGCTTGGGGATGTCCAGGGAGATGTCGGCGAGGTTGTTCTCCCGCGCTCCGCGGACCTGGATGACCTGATGGCTGTCGGCGGCGATGTGCACGGAACTCCTCGCGGTGGCGTGGCGGTGTCTCGAGTTACATTCTACACTGTACTCTATACGTCGTAGTGTGTTTTGTTGCCGAGAGCGGGGAGGGCCGAGATGGCGAGGGACCGCAGTGGTGCGGGGGATACCGCCCGGACGCTGGAACTGCTGTGGCGCGGGCCCGGCCAGGAGGCGCATCCGGGACGGCGCGGGCCGCGGCAGGGGCTCAGCGTGGACGCCGTGGTCCGGGCCGCGGTCACCCTCGCCGACGCCGAGGGGCTCACCGCGCTGACCATGCGCGCGCTCGCCCAGCGCCTCGGGGTGACACCGATGACCCTCTACACCTACGTGCCCGGCAAGGCCGAACTGCTCGACCTCATGCTGGACGACGCGTACCGCACCATGGACCGCCCCCGGCCTGCGACGGACGTGCCGGAGCCCTGGCAGACGCGGGTCACCCGCGTCGCCGAGGACAACCGGGCACTGCTCGCCCGCCACCCCTGGATCGCGGACCTGTCCGTCACCCGCCCGCCGATGGGCCCCGGCGTGATCGCCAAATACGAGTACGAGCTGGCGGCCTTCGACGGCATCGGACTCACCGACGTCGAGATGGACGCCGCCCTGACCCACCTCCTCGCCGTCGTCCACGCCGAGGCGCAGGCCGCCGCCGACGCCGCCGAGCACAACAGCCGCCAGAGCGACGAGGAGTGGTGGGCCGTCAGCGCGCCGCTGCTGGAACGGGCCATGGACCCCGGCAGCTACCCGCTCGCCGGCCGCGTCGGCAGCGCCGTCGGCCCCTACAACCCGGAGACGGTCTGGGCCTTCGGCCTGCGCTGCGTCCTGGACGGACTGGCCCGCCTGATCGAATCGAGGCCCGCGTCCTGAGGCACCGGGCCCGCGCCGCCGCTCAGAGTGGCGTCCGCTCCACGGGGATCCACAGCTCCGCGTCCGCCTCCGAGGCGTCCTGCGACAGCCGGACCCGCAGGAGCTCCGGTCCCGGACGGCTCCGGTACGGATTCGACGGGAACCACTGGGTGAACACGTCCCGCCAGAGGTACTGGAGCGCCTGCGGAAACGTCCCCGAACTCTCGAAGACGGCCCAGGTCCCGGCCGGAACGTCCAGCGCCTCCATGTCCTCGGGCACCGCGGCCCGCGTCACCACCCCGTGGAAGTAGTCGAGTCCGGTTCCCTCCGCCCGGCTCGGGTCGAGGTTCCCGCTCACCCCCACGATCCCCCGCGGCTCCTGGTCGGACAGCAGCTCCATGCGCCCGAGCGCCTCCTGCCCGATGCCCCGGATGAAGTCGGCGATGGCGGGGTTCACCCCCTCGTGCACCAGGGGGACGCGCGCCTTCCTGCCGACCATCCTGAACTCGTCCTTCTCCACTACCCGGTACCGCATGCTGCTGTTCCCTTCGACGGTGAGGCGGAAGGACAGCCGTGGCTGGGACCGCAGGCTCGCACCGGAGCGCCTGGCCTCGCCGGGGCCGACGCCGTGCACGGCGCGGAACGCCCGCGCGAACGCCTCCCCCGACGTGTAGCCGTACCGCACCGCGATCTCCAGCAGCGTCCGGTCCCCGGCCAGCACCTCGGCGCCGGCGATCGTGAGCCGCCTGCGCCGCACGTACTCCGACAGCGGCATCCCCGCCAGCGCGGAGAACAGCCGCCGCAGGTGGTACTCCGACGTCATCACGATCCGCGCCAGGTCGGCCGCGTCGATCCGCCCGTCGAGGCGGCCCTCGATGTGCTCCATGGCCTGGTTGAGCCGCTCCAGCACCCCGGCCTCCTTCCCTTTCGATCCCCACGCTAGGAAGGAACCACCCTGCCCGACCCGACATCCTGTGCCCGATCCGGTCGGACACCCCCTAGCGGTAGCCGGTGGTGTCCGCCGGGAGGCCCGGGTCCTGGACCTCGACCATGTACCGCCAGCAGTCCGGGCGGCTGCCGTCGAGGTCCGTGAAGCCGTAGACGCCCGCGAGCTGCCCGCTGGACAGGGAACAGCCGTTCCAGCGCGCCAGGTCCGGGTCCGCGGCGAGCGCCGCGACCGCCCGGCCCACGTACGACGGGGTCTCGGAGATCGCGAAGTGCGGGGACTTCGCGAGCGCGTCCCGCCAGTTCTCCTCCGTCACGCCGTAGTTGTCCAGCATCATCTCCGACCGCAGCCAGCCCGGCGTCAGCGCCACCGCCGTCGCACCCCGCGGACCCAGTTCGTGCCCCAGCGCGAACGCCATCCGCAGCACCGAGGATTTGGCGAGGTCGTAGAAGAACGACACCCGGTAGGTGGACGCGTTGTACTCGGTGGTGCCGTCCGTCATCTCCACCACCAGCCCGCCCGGCCGGCGCAGCAGCAGCGGCAGCGCGAAGTGGCTGGTGACGGCATGGGTCTCGACCGCGAGCCGCAGCAGCCGCAGCCCGTTGTCCAGGTCGTGCTCCCAGACCGTGCTGTCCCACTCGAAGAGCCGCTCCCCGCCCCAGATGTCGTTGACCAGGACGTCGAGGCGCCCCTGCTCGGCGTCGATCCGCCCGACCAGGGCCTCGACCTCGCCCGGCACCAGGTGGTCGGCGACCACCGCGATGCCGTGGCCGCCCGCCGCCGTCACGCGCTCGGCCGTCTCCTCGATGGTCTCCGGCCGGCCGTACTCCGAGGGTCCGCTCCGGGAGCTGCGCCCCGATACGTACACGGTCGCGCCCTGCGCGCCCAGCTGGACCGCGATGCCCCGGCCCGCTCCCCGCGTCGCCCCCGCCACCAGGGCGACCCTGCCTTCGAGTGTGCGCTGTGCTTCAGCCATGCGTCCGACCCTACGACGGCCCGCTCCGCTCCGGCCCGCCGAACACGGCGACCGCCGCCAGCGACAGCAGCAGCCCCCCGGCCGCGATCCCCAGCGCCGGGCCCGGCCCCCACAGCGTCCAGGCCGCGCCGAACAGCAGGGATCCGGCGAACCGGGCCAGGGCCTGCGCGGTCTGGAGCACCGCGAGGCCGGTGGTGCGCAGCCCGGGCGGCAGCAGCGGCCCGGCCGCCGCCATCAGCACCCCGTCCGTGGCCGCGTAGAACAGGCCGAGCAGCCCGAGGATCCCGAGCACGAGCGGCGGCCCCGCGGGCACCGGGGCGAGCAGCAGCAGGCAGGCGCCGAGCAGCAGCACGTGCCCGCCGAGGAACACCCGGAGACGGCCCAGCCGGTCGGCGGCCCGGCCGGCGGGCAGCGCGGCCAGCAGGAACACCGCCGCCGTGCCGACCGGCAGCAGCGGGAAGTACGCGGCCGGCAGCTCGAGCCGGCGCTGGAGCAGCAGGTAGAGGAAGGCGTCGCCGACGGTGAACAGGCCGAGCACGGCGGCGGTCGCGCACAGCCTCCGAAGCCCCGGGATCCGTACGAGGGTGCGTACGGGAGGGGCCGGGGTGCGGGCGGCGGGGGCGGGCGCGGGGGCCTCCCGTACGAACAGGACCAGCACCACCACCCCCAGAACCGCGACGCAGCAGCTCACGGTGAACACGGCCGCGTACCCGTCCGCCACCACCCACAGCACCCCGAAGGCGGCGAGCGGCCCCAGCAGCGCGCCCGCCGTGTCCAGCGCGCGGTGCACCCCGAAGGCGCGGCCCTGGTCCTGCGGCGGGCAGGACAGCGAGATCAGCGCGTCGCGGGGTGCGGTGCGCAGGCCCTTGCCGGTCCGGTCGGCGGCCAGCACCGCCGCCACCGACCAGGGGGTGGTGACCGCGAGCAGGGCCGCCTTGCACCCGGCGGAGAGCGCGTAGCCGAACCCCGCCACCAGCTTGCGGCGGTGGGTGCGGTCCGAGATCCGGCCGCCCGCCAGGCGCAGCAGCGCGGTGGCGCCCTGGTGGAGCCCGTCCAGGGCGCCGAAGGCCAGCGGGGACATGCCGAGCCCGGCCACCAGGTACAGCGGCAGGACCGCCGTGACCATCTCGGCCGAGACGTCCGTGATCAGACTGACCATGCCGAGCGCGAACACCGTGCCGGGGACGGCCCGCAGCGGGCCGCTCGGGACCGGGGTGCCCCCGGCCGTGTCCGCGGCCCGGCTGGTCGACAGGTACACGGATGCCTCCCTGAAGGCGACTAGAACCAGTTGACGGTGAGCGGGAACCCGGCGGTGACGGTCGTGCCCGCGGAGTCGGTGGCCGTCGCGGTGATCTGGATGGTGCCGCTGGCCCAGGGCTTGCCGCTGATCCGGCCGGTGCCGGGGTCGGCGGTCAGGCCCCAGGGCAGGCCGGTGGCCGCGTACCGGACCGGGGGCTTGCCGCCGGTGGCGCTGAGCTGGATGGTGCAGGACTGGTTGAACTTGCAGGTCTGCGGTCCCGGATCGGCGAGCTTCAGGTCACCCGCGGTGGGCGTGGGCGTGGGCGTGGGGGTGGGGGTCGGGGTGGGCGTCGGTGAGGTGGGGGTGGGCGTGGGCGTGGGGGTCGTGCCGCCGAACACCTCGCTGATCGGCTGGACGTTGGCCGCGTTGCCCGCGTGCGTCGTGCCGAAGAGGTCCTCGAAGGTCCGCAGCAGGTGGTGGTGGTTGAAGGCGGTCGCGTACTTGCCCGTCTTGACGTGCGCGCCGTAGAACACGGTGGCGATCTGGTTCGACCCCAGGTAGTTGTCCTCGTCCCAGGTCAGCACCAGCAGGCTGTTGTTGGCCTTCGCCCACTGCGCGTACGCGTCGATGTTGTTCCGTGTCCACGTGTCACCCGTGGCGACCGGGCAGGAGTGCATGTCGTTGCACTGGTTCGGCACGACGAACGACAGGTCGGGCAGCGCCGCGAAGTCGTTCCGCGGGAACTGCGCCCAGGTCTTCCCCGTGTTCAGCGGCACGTTCTTGAAGGCGAACCACGGGTTGTGCTTCTGCGCGTACTGGCCGCTGGTGCAGGCCGTGGACCCCTCGCCCGGCAGGTCCTCGTTGTACGTGGCGAAGGTCTTGCCGGCCGCGATCAGCTCCTGGCCGAGGTTCGGCGCCGTCATCGACTGCGGCACGTAGCAGCCGTCGCCGGTGATGCCCTGCGTGGCACCGGAGAAGAGGTTGAAGTAGTTGGGCTGGCTGGGGTGGGTCAGCGCCTTCATGCCGGTCAGGCTGGCCCCGCCGTTCGCCAGCTGGTTGATGTACGGGGCGTTCGCACTGCCGATGATCTCTCCGTACTGCTTGTTCTCGTACACGACGACCACCACGTGGTCGTACGAGGGCAGCGCGGCCGCGGCCGAGGCCGTCGTCCCCGGACGGGTCTGCGCGGCCTGGGAGCTGGCGACGGTGAATGCGCCCAGCAGGCCGAGCGTGCCGAGTCCGGCCACGAGCGCGGACCACCGGGCCCGGCGTCTCGCGTCGGCCCTGGGTGAGGGTGTGGGCATGGGGGATCCTCCTTGGTGTCGGCGCGCTGCGGGTCAGCGGGCCGGGTGCCGCCGGGCGACGGCGGGCCGTTCGGTCATTCCTCGCGCCGGGCCGCGCCGGCCACGGCGATGTTCAGGAAGCGCGGCACGGGCCGCCGCCGGTCGCGGAAGTCCTCCGCCACCGCGGCCCGCACCGCGGCCAGTCGCGCCTCGGGCAGCAGCACCAGCGCACTGCGCCCCGGTTCCTGCCCGGGAGACCAGGCGCTCAGGGCCCCGGCCCGGCGGGCGCAGGCCACGGCCCGTGACAGCTCCGCGGGCCGGTCCGCGGCCTCGCCGCGCACCGCCACCAGGACCAGCCGCGCCCCGGAGGCCGCCGGGTCGAAGGGGACGTACCGCTGCCGCCGCCGGGGCTCCGCGCCCAGCAGCAGGGCCTTGCCCCGCCGGGCGAAGAACACCGCCCGGCGCAGGGTGTCGTCCCCGTCCGGCAGCGCCGCGGCCAGCAGCCGGGCCAGGTGCGCGCGGTCCGGCAGTTCACCCGCCCCGGTGTGTACGTCGGCCACCGCCAGGGCCACGGCGCAGTCGCAGGGCTCCGCCGTGGCCAGCCCGGCGGCCGCCGTGAGCGAGCCCTGCACGTGCAGGTCCGTCCCGCCGCGGCCGAAACCGGCCCGGGCCAGCGCCCGCAGCACGGCGTACGGCCGGACCGCCCAGGCGGGGGCTTCGGGCGGTGGCCCGGACAAGGTCAGGGGCAGATCGCAGCTGTCCGCGGGGTGCCCGAGCGAGCTGAGCCGCACCAGGCCGTCGGTGCGCGGGGCCGCGGCGGCGGCCGTCGGCCAGCCGGCCGCCGCGACCAGTCCGGGGGAGCCGAGGCGGAAGGCGTACGGGGCGCTCCACACCGCGGCGGGCGGCCGGCCGTGCGCGGCCTCCAGGGCGTAGGCGACGAGCCGGAAGAGCGGATCGGCGGTGGCCCGCCGGGCCAGGTCGCCGCCGGCGCGGTCGGCGGTGGCCGCCGTGCCCGTGCCCGTGCGCGTGCCCGTGCCCGTGACCGTGCCGCGCTCCGGCCCTCCGGCGGTCCCGGTGGGGGCCGTCACGGAGTGTCCTTGCGGGCCAGGACGCGGTAGGCGTTTCCGCCGTCCGTGACGCGGGCCGCCGCCGAGCGCACGGCGTCGAGTACGGCCGCGCCGGCGAAGCACGGCACGGCCGCCGCCCGGACGAGGGCGGTGCGGGCCCGGGCGCGGGCGGTCGCCGGGGGACCCCACGGCCGGTCCGGGTCCGGGGCCAGCCGCGCGGCGGTCAGCGCCACCGCGCCGAAGAAGTCGTTGCCCTGATGGGCCGCTCCGTGCTCCTCGACGAGGACGGTGAACCCCCGGCCGGCCAGCGCCTCGCGCAGGTTCGCGGCCGGGACCAGGTGCTGGTGCTGCGGCTGGAACCACGGCAGCCAGGCCCGGCCCAGCAGGTCGGCCATCCGGGACTCCGGGTCGGGCACCTCCACGGCCAGGAATCCGCCGGGGGCCAGTACGGCGGCCGCCGCGTCCAGTTCGGCCAGCGGATCCCGGGTGTGCTCCAGGTAGTGGTACATGCTCACCACCTCGTAGCGGCCCGCCAGCTTCGAGGCGAACTCCGGGAACTGCCCGTGGTATCCGGTCTCCACCCAGCCGCGCCGCTCGGCGCCCAGGATCCCGTCGCCCATGTCCAGCCCGTCGAAGCGGGTCCCCGGCCAGACCTCGCGCGCCGCGTTGCAGAAGTGCCCGTGCCCGGTGCCCACGTCGAGCCAGGACTCCGGTCCGGCCCCGCCCACGTGCGCGCGGAGCATCTCGGCGCGCGCCCGGTAGGACGGTCCGAGCCGTCCGAAGACCGTGCCCGCGCCCTCGCCGCCCCGCCCGTCGTAGAAGTCGCGGTAGTAGAAGTCGAGCCCCTCCGGGCTCAGCCGGGGGTTCTGGAAGACGTGCCCGCAGTCCTCGCAGCGCTCCAGCGTGAACCGGCCGGGCTTGCCCTGGAGCAGGTCCCGCACCCGGACCCGGACCGACAGCCGCCCGCTCCCGCACCAGGGGCAGTCCGGGCGGCGCGCCTCGAGGAAGCGGTCGGTCCCCCCGGCCAGGTCCGCGCGGTAGGCGGCGGCCCTGGCCGCGTCCGGCTCGCTGCCCCGGCCGGCGCGGGCCGCCGCGGCCGTGCGCAGGGCCGCGCCGAGGGACCGTACCGGCCGGGCGGCGGTGGCCCGGGCCAGATCGGCGGGGTGCAGCGGGGAGCGCAGCCCGCCGAAGGCAAGGTACGGCTGGAGCCAGTACAGCCCGGCCGCTGCCGCCCCCCACCGGCCCTGGCGTACGACGGCGCCCGCCAGCAGGGCCAGCCCGGCGAGCTGGGCCGCGGCCAGCGCCCCCGGTGGCAGCCCCTGCGCCCGCAGCTCGGCGGCGCGCTCGGGCCCGGTCGCGGCGGCCGGCGGTCCGCAGCGCAGGGCGGGGGCGATGGCCAGCCCCGTGGCCCCGGCGGCGTACTCCTTCAAACGGCGGGTGAGCGCCAGGAGTTCCGCGGGTCCCGGTCGCGGCCCGTCCGGATCCACCCCGGCCCGGGCGAGGACCTCCTCGGCGGCCAGCACGGCGAACCCGGCGCCGCGGCCCTCGCCGAGCCGGTCCCCCTGGTAGCGGGCCGGGTCGACCAGCCGCAGCAGCCCCAGGGCCCGCTCGGCCGCCAGGTCCGCCGGCAGCAGGTCCAGGACCCGCAGCCCCTCCCGTTCGGCGTGCGCGCAGGCGGACAGGAAGGTGGCCGCGTCCGCCTCGACCCCCCGGGCGGTCAGCAGCCGCCACCCGGCGGCGCGCGGCACTCCGGCCGCCGCGGGCAGGCCGGCCGGCAATGCCGGCAGCACCGGCAGCGCCCGCAGCCTGCGTCCGGCCCGGACGGTGCCGGCGCCGAGCGCGGCCAGCAGCACCGCCGAGGTCCACGGGACCCGGGGGATCGGGAGTGGCGTCATCGCAGCTTCTCCAACCGGTCGGCCGCGGCGGCGGCTCCGCCCGCCGCGGCGAATGAGGCCTGGATGCGCCGGGCGGACCGGCGGGGGCCGGGCTCGTCCAGCACGGCCGTGAGGGCGTCGCGCAGTTCCTCGGCCCGGGTCCTGCCGAACCGCAGCCGCACCCCGGCCCCGGCGTCCACGACCTGGCGGGCCACGATCGGCTGGTCGTCGCGGATCGGCGCGACCACCAGCGGCAGCCCGAACGCGAGGGCCTCGCAGACGGTGTTGTGGCCGCCGTGGCAGACCACCGCGTCCAGGTGCGGCAGCAGCTCCAGCTGCGGAACGCGCTCTTGCAGCAGCAGGTGCCCGGGCGCGGAACCGATCAGCGCGGCGGGCGCCGCGAGCACCATCTGCACGTCCTCGGCGAGGTGCTCGGCGGCTCCGAGCACCGCCCGGTAGAACCGGCCGCCGGCCTCCTGGTTGAGGGTGCCCAGGGACACCAGCACCCGCCGGCGCGCCGGGTCGAGCCGCTGCCAGGGGAATCCGGGGGCGGCCGGACGGGCTCCGAAGGCCGGGCCGACGAAGGCGTAGTGCGGCCCGAACTCCTCGGCCGGGCCGACGAGTTCGGGCGTGGAGAAGACCAGCACGAGCCGGTCGGAGAACCGCGGGTCCCAGCCCGTCGGCACCGCGGCGAACTCGGCGACCAGCCCGCGGATCCCCTCCGCCACCCACTCCCCGACCTTCGGGAAGTCCGCGAAGGGCCGGGTGAGTTCCGCCGAAGTGCTGGCGGAGGTGGCCCAGGGGATCCCGAGCCGCTCGGCGACCAGCGGTCCGGCGAGGGCCTGCTGGTCGGCGACCATCACGTCGGGCCCGAAGGCGCGGACGGCGTCGGCCACCCCCGGCACCATCGCCCGTGCGAGCGGCACCAGTGCCTCCTCCCACAGGAACCGCAGCGCCGCGACCCCGCGCAGGTCGCGCCAGCGTGCGTGCAGCGCCGTGTAGCCGCCCCCCGCCTGCTCGCCGGCCGGCAGGATCCGGGCCCGCGCGGGCAGCAGTCCGGCCAGTACGTCCGAGGGCCCGGCCCAGGCGATCTCGTGGCCCCGGGCGGCCAGTTCGCCCGCGACGGCCACGGTCGGATTGACGTGCCCCGCCAGCGGCGGAACCGTGAACAGCACCCTCATGGGACCAGCGCTCCCGCCCGGGCCCCGCGCGCGTCCCGCGCCGCCCGCTCCGACAGGGCGGCCGCCTCGTCGAGATGGTCCAGGACGGCCTCCCGCAGCGCCCCGCTGGTCTCCTTGAGCACGTCGTGCCCCAGGCCCGGCAGGATCCGCAGGAACCCGTGCGGTGCGTGCAGAGCCAGCTCCCGGGCCCCCGGCACCAGTTCGGAGTGCTCCCCGCACACGATCAGCAGCGGGCAGCGCAGCCGGGCGTAGTCGGCCGGGGTGAAGGCGCGGCCCGCCGCCATGTCGTCGATGAGGGTGGTGCGGTTGAGCAGGTCGTCGGCGATCGCCGTGAGGTTCGCGGCCTTGCGCAGCCGCAGCGTGCGCAGTTCGGCCGGGACCGGGCTGTCCTCCAGACTGAGCGCGGCGGCCGACAGGGTGTCCACCATGTTCTCCACCCAGGCCCCGCTCAGCGGTGGCTCCAGGAGGGTCAGCCCCGCGACGAGGTCCGGCCGGGCCAGCGCCGCGTGCAGGGCGAGCGTGCCGCCGTAGCTGTTGCCGGCCAGGTGCACCGGCCGGTCGCCCAGGCCCAGCGCGCCGAGCAGCGCGAACAGGTCCCGTACGGCGGTGCGGCTGTCGTAGCCGGCGGCCGGCCGCTCGGTACGGCCGTGGCCGCGCAGGTCGTACAGGACGGCCTCGTGCCCGGCCCGGGCCACCGGCACCGCCAGCGGGCAGTAGAAGGAGGACAGGTTGTCGACGGCCAGGCCGTGCAGGAAGACCACCACGGGCCGGCCGGGGCGGGCGGCTTCCGCGGTGGCCGGAAGCCGCTGGACGTGGAAGCGCAGCGAGTTGGCGAGGACGAAGGCCATGGCCGCCTCAGCCCGCGGAGCCGGCCGGGGAGGACCCCGAGCGGGCGAGGGAGGCATGGGTGATCCGGCCTATGTGCGTGACGAGGTCGCCCACGGACATGGCGAGGATGGCGTCCATGTCCTTCTCCGCCAGGAACTCCATCAGGTCCGCCTCGGCGCCGTAGCGGTGGTGGAGCAGCTCGGCGAGCGCCACGAACTCGACGCTTTCCAGGGCGAGATCCTCGTTGAACGTCGTCTTCATCGTGACCTCCTCCGCGAGCAGGTACTCGTCGCCGACGATCTCCACGAGCATTCCGGTGATCTCGGCGAGGATGTCAGGTGCCATGACGGGTCTCCGTGAGGTGGAAGGGGACGGGGGACGGCGTTGTTTCCGCGTGGGCGGTCCAGGCGACGACGTGGTCGAGCGGATCCGTGGCGAGCGGGCCGGCGGCGAGCAGGGCGGTGCGGACCGGGTACGGGTGCCCGTCGGGGGAGCGCACCAGCAGCGCCCCGGAGTCCGGGTCCTCGGCCACCCGCCAGTCCCGCGGGCGGCCGCCGAGCCCGCTGCCCCCGGCCTTGGCGGCGGCCTCCTTGGCGCACCACACGGCGGTCAGGGCCGCCGGCAGGCCGGTGCCCTCGCAGGCGGCCAGCCGCTCGGCGAGCCGGACCTCCTCCGGTCCGAGGGCGACCCGGACCAGCGCGTCCGGGTCGGCGGTCACCTGTTCCACGTCGATGCCGACCGCGCGCCCGGGGTGCGCGAGGGCGACCGCGATCCGGTCCTTGTGGGCGATCGACAGCCGCAGGCCCCGGGTGAGCGGGCCCTCGGCGAGCGGCCGGCCGGCCGCGTCGTTGCCGATGGGCACCTCCGCCGGGAACACCGGACCGGCCCCGCCGTCCCACAGCAGCTGCCGCAGTGCGTCCTTCGCGGCGATCCGGCCCAGCAGCCACGGCGCCCGGGCGCGCGGCGACAGCCGTTCGTACGCGGCCCGTTCGGCGGCGCCGAGGTAGCGGCGCATGACCAGTTCCTGGGAGGCGGGATCGGTCCAGCGGCGGCGGGCCACGCACCAGCCCTCGGGCCGGGGTTCGCCGATGCCGCACACCTCGGGGGTGAACTTCATCGGCCAGACCCGCTCGTCGGCGCCGAACCGGCGATACGTCCACCCCTCGATCCGGGCCCACACCTCGCCCCCTGCCCGGCGCAGCTCGAGGTCGCCGCGCACCGTGGTGTCGCGCACCTCGCGGATCCGGGCCGTGGCGGCGACCAGGGCCGACGGGGCGGGCGGGGGCCCGCTGAAGCGGATGCGGTCCACGGTGGCCGGGAACACCAACCGGTCCACCGGCAGCCTCAGTTGCATCCAGTGGCCGAAGAGCTGGCCGGCGGCGTCGAGCAGCGCCCCGGGGTCGGGCAGGGCCCGCAGCACGCCTTCGATGCCGTCCGAGCCGACGGTCCGCACCTCGTGCACGGCGGCGAAGCGCGGGCCGTGGAACATCCACCGGTCGCGGTAGAGGGCCCCGGCGCTGACCGGGGCCGGCCGCGGATCGTGCAGGGGCGTGGTGTCGGGCGCGGGCGGCCGCCTGTACGCTTCGCCGAGCAGCACGACCACGGAGGCGTACGCGCCGAGGGTGACGCGTGCCCGGCCGGGACCGTCGCCCCGGACGGTGACCTCGACGTCGACGGCCGGTTCGACGGCCAGCCAGCGCAGCGCCCGTACATCCTCGTAGCCGACGACGTGCAGACCGGGCGGGGCCCACCGCAGCGCGGCCCCGGCGGCCAGCTCCAGCATGGTGGTCATGGGGACGACGGGGAAGCGGTCGGAGTCCTCGGGCCAGCCTTCGGGCTGGAGGTAGACGCAGTGGTCGCGTACGTAGGGCAGCGCGGCCAGCGAGAGCCGCAGGCGTTCGGTGCCTGGGGCCGGGGCCGGGGCCGGGGCCGGCGCGGTGGCTCCGGCCGTCGTCCGTGCGGCCGACCAGGCCTCGGTCACGCTCCTCGCCGCCGCCCCGGTGTCGGCCAGCACCGCGTCCAGGGCGGACAGCAGGACCGGGCGGGCGCGGGCGCCGGGCACCGCCGCCGGAGCGCCGGATTCCCGCACGGTCAGCAGCCCGCCCAGGGTGCCGCGGGCCGCCTCCCCGAGCCGGACCAGCGGAGAGCCGAGGTCCAGCGGCACGCCGCGGCCGGCGAGCCCCGTTCCGGCCTCCGCTCCCGCCCCTGTACCGGCTTCCGCTTCCGCTTCCGCTGCCGCTTCCGCTTCGGCCAGCAGGTCCCAGCGGGGGGCGTGGCCCTCCGCCCAGAGCGCGGCGCAGGTGCGGCGCAGCGCCGCCAGGCCCGTGAGCCGCGGGGAGGAGGTGGACACCGACAGGTGGGGGCGGCCGCGCAGGGTGTCCTCGACGAAGCCCGGCAGGCTGCCCGGGCCCAGCGTGACGAAGCCGCGCACGCCCTGCTCCTCGTACAGCCGCAGGGTCAGCTCGCGGAAGCGGACCGGCTCCAGGAGGTGCCGGACCACCAGCTCCCGCACCTCGTCGGGCTCCGATGGGAACGGCGCGCACGTGGTGGCCGACCAGACCGGCAGGGCCCCGGCCCGCAGCGGCAGCCGCTGGAACGCGGCGCGGACCTGGCCGAGGTACGGCTCCCACATCGGCGTGTGGAAGCCGGAGCGGAACGGGAGCTCCTGACCGAGCACTCCCTCGCCGCGCAACCGCGCGAGGGCGACGGCGACCTGGCCGGGCTCCCCGCACACCACCGACTGGTGCGGGCAGTTGTCGTGGCTGACCACCACCGCGTCCAGACCGCGCAGGGCCGCCTCGGCCCGTTGCGCGCCACAGCCCAGCGCCGCGTACACGAGGTCCGGGACCCGCAGGTCGCCGGGCCGCAGCGACTCCAGGAAGGTGTCGGCCGCCTCCTGCGGGTACATACCGGCGGCCACCATCGCCGCCCACTCGCCGAGGCTGTGGCCCGCCAGCACATCGGCCCCGATGCCGAGCCCGGGCAGCACCCCGGCGAAGAACCGGCCCGTGGCGATCGCGTCCAGGGCCCGTTCCACCAGCGACGTGCCCCGGGTGAGCCGGGGCGGCGGCGCTCCCAGACACCGCGCGACATCGTCGACCACGGGCGCGAACTCCGGCTCCAGGCCCGGGAACAGGAAGGCCGTACGGCCGCCCAGCGGTTGCGGTGCGAACCACACGTCTCCGCGCCCCCGCCAGGCCCGCCCGCGCGCCACGACCTTCGCGGCCAGCGCGAGCCGCTGGGGTGTCGGCCCGAACACCGCGAGCCGGCAGGGCCCGTCGCCCCCGGACACCGGCGGGCCCGCCGCCAGCAGGGCCGACAGTTCCGCCGGGCCCTCCCCGGCCAGCAGGAGTACGCCGCCGCCCGCGGGCGCACCCACCGGCGCGGCCGGCGCCCCCACGGGCAGGAACCGGCGGCCCGCCTGGCGGCCGGCGGCCGGACGGACGACCGCCGGGCGGGCGGCTCCGGGGGCCTCCTCCAGCACCACGTGCGCGTTGATCCCGCCGAAGCCGAACGCGTTGACCCCGGCCCGGCGCGGCTCCGGCCCGCGCTCCCACGGCTCCGCCGCCGTCACCGGCCGCATCCGTGTCGAGGCCAGGTCCGGGTGCGGCTCCTCCAGGTGCAGCGTCGGAGGCAGCACGCCCTCGTGCACGGCGAGGGCGGCCTTGATGAGCCCGGCCATGCCGGATGCCTGCATCGTGTGCCCGAGCATCGACTTCACCGAGCCGAAGCCGATCCCCGGGTGCCCGGCCGCGGGCGGCCCGAACACCTGCGCGAGGGTGTCGAGTTCGGCCGCGTCCCCGACCGGCGTCCCCGTGCCGTGCGCCTCCAGCAGGCCCAGCGCGCCCGGCGCCCGCGGATCGAGCCCGGCCTCCCGCCAGGCCCGCTCCAGGGCCCGTACCTGACCGGCGACCAGGGGGCTCATCAGGCTCGCCGCCCGGCCGTCGCCCGCCACGCCCGTACCGCGGATCACCGCGTAGACGCGGTCGCCGTCCCGCTGCGCGTCCGCGAGCCGCTTGAGCAGCACCACGCCGGTGCCTTCGGAGAGCAGGGTCCCGTCGGCCCGCCGGTCGAACGGCCGGATCCGCTCGCTCGGGCTCAGCGCCCGCAACTGCGTGAACACGCTCCACAGCGTCGCGATGTGGCAGTGGTGCACGGCCCCCGCGACCACCGCGTCGCAGCGTCCGCCCGCCAGCATCCCCACCGCCTGGTCCACCGCCAGCAGCGAGGAGGCGCAGGCCGCGTCCAGGGTGTAGGCGGGGCCGCGGAAGTCCAGCCGGTTCGCGGTGCGGGCGGCCGTGAAGCTCGGCACCAGGCCGATCGAGGCGTCCGGGCGCTCCGGGCCCAGCGCCTCCTGGAAGGCGGAGCGCACCTCGGCGATCCGCCGTTCGCCGAGCTCCGGCGCCAGCTCCCGCAGGGTCTGCGCCAACTGGTGGGCCGTGCGCACCCGTTGGTCCAGCCGTGCGGTGGCCACGCCCATGAACCCGCCGCGGCCCAGCACCACCCCGATCCGGGACCGGTCGGCCGGCAGCCGTTCCTCGCCGCCCGCGTCCGCGATGGCCTCGGCCGTCGCGTGCAGGGCCAGCATCTGGTCGGGCTCGGCCCCCTCCACGGCGGCGGGCATGATCCCGAACCGCGTCGGGTCGAAGGCGGCGAGGCCGTCGACGAACCCGCCGCGACGGCAGTAGAACCGGTCGCCCGCCGCCGGTCCGGTGGCGCCCGCGGGGTCGTAGTACACCTCGGGGTCCCAGCGCCCCGGCGGGACCTCGCCGATGGAGTCCGTACCGGCGAGCAGATTGAGCCGGTAGGCCGCCAGATCGGCGGCTCCGGGGAACACCGCGCCCATTCCGACGATCGCCGCGTCCGTGGGGCGCGGGCCGCGCCGCTGCCGCTCACTCATCGCCGTGGCCCCCGTCCGCCATCAGGACCACCTGGACGTCGGCCCCGTACGCCAGTTCGTCCAGGAACGCGGCGGTACCCGCCTCCGGCGCGATGAGCGGGATGCCGCGCCGGGCGTACGCGCGCTCCAGCTCGGGGGTGACCATCCCGCCCGCGTCCGCCGCCCAGGGACCCCAGTCCACGGACAGCACCCGGCCCGGGAAGGACTCCGCCCAGGTGCGCGCCAGACCGTCCAGGGCGTCGTTGGCCGCCCCGTAGTCGCACTGGCCGCGGTTCCCGTAGACCCCGGCGACGCTCCCGAACAGGGCCAGGAAGCGGGGCGCGGGGCCCGTGCCGTGCTCGGCGGCCGCGGCGGCCAGGTGCCGGGCGCCGGCCACCTTGGTGGTGAACACCTCGGTGAAGTCCGCCGGCTGCTTGTCGCGCAGCAGGCCGTCGCGCAGCACCCCGGCGCCGTGCACGATGCCGTCCAGCCGCCCGTGCCGCGCGCGCACATCGGCCACCACGGCCCGTACGGCCGCCTCGTCGGTGACGTCGGCGCAGTGGTAGCGGACCGAGGCCGCGGCCGCGGCCAGGGCGGACAGGGTGGCCCGTACCTCGCGTTCGGCGAGGATCCGCGAGGCCGCCGCCTCGATCTCGGCGGGCGTGCGCAGCCCCGTGGCGATCAGCGCGGCCCGCAGCGCCACCCGGTCGGTGGCCTGCCCGAACCCGTCGGGCTCCGCCGGGGGTTCGGGAGTGCGCCCGAGGAGTTCCACGTGGCAGCCGGTGGTGCGGGCCAGGGCCAGCGCCGTGCGCGCGGTGATCCCGCGGGCCCCGCCGGTGAGCAGGACCACCGAGCCGGGACCGAGGGGAGGCCCGTCCCCGGCGGCTCCGGCCGCTCCGGCCGGGGCGAGCGGCGCGGGAACGGGGCGGCGGGTGACGCGCGTCCCGTCAGCGGTGTAGCCGACCGAGGCCGGGGAACCGGTGTGGGTCCCGGTCCCGGTCCCGGTCCCGGGTGCGCAGCTCAGCTCGGCGAGGAGCTGCGCGGCGACCTGCTCGGCGGCCTCCTTGGGGTGCACGTCCACGGCGCGGACCAGCGTGCCGGGGAACTCGAGGGCGGCGCTGCGCGCGAAGCCGTGCAGACCGGCGCCCGGGGTTCCGGCCGCGGTGACGAGCAGCAGCCTGGGCGTCCCCCCGGCCAGGGCCTGCCGCAGCCCCGGGAAGAGCTGGGGGAGGACGGGCTCGGCGCCGGTCCGCAGGGCGGTCAGGTCGACGATCCCGTCGTACCCGGGCCCGGCCTCGGCCAGCGGCAGCGCCTCGGCTCCGCGGGCGCGCAAGGCCGCGCAGAGCGCCGGGGCGAGTCCCTGGCCGTCCTGGACCACCCCGATCCGCAGATCGCGCAGGGTCTGCGGGTCCCCGGCGGCCGCCGGCACGGGGACGGTGTCCACCCGCAGCCGGGCGACCGGCACCGCCGCCCGGCCCGGTCCCGCCGCCACGGCCACCGCCGCTCCGTGGGACGCCGGTGCCGGTGCCGGTGCAGGTACCGGCGCCGGTGGCCGTTCGGGTTCCGCCGCCGGTTCCGGCTCACCGGTGTGGGCGGTGACCCAGTCCACGATCCCGCGCAGGGTCTTGATCCGGGACAGCTCCTCCACCGCGGACTCGGCGGACCCGCCCGGGTCCTGGGGCAGCCCGATCCGGTCGGCGAGGGCGCCGATGATCTCGACCCGCTTGATGGAGTCGATGGACAGGTCCGCCTCCAGGTCGAGCGCGGGGTCGAGCATGTCCCTGGGGTATCCGGTCCGGGTGTGGACGATCTCCAGGACCGCCTCCATGACCTCCTCCGGGGACCGGACCGCCGCGCCTGCGCCGGCCGCCCGCTCCGCAAGCGCGTCGCCGGGCCGGGCCCGGCCCGGGGCGCCGGTCTCGGGCCACGGCTCGTGGGCGGCGGCCGGCGCCGACGCCGGGACCGGCCGGTCCGCGGCCCACGGTCCGTCCGCGTCGTCCGGCCGGGCGGCGGTGCGCGGCGCGCCTCCGGGCGCGCCCAGATAGCCCAGCAGCACCTCCCGCTGCGCCTCGACCAGCTCACGGGTGCCGCGCAGGTACTCCAGCACCGCCTCCTCGCGCCGGTCGGCGGCCGGCGCCGCCGCGGGCGGCGCGGTCACCCGCAGCGCGGGCCGCAGGCCCCCGGCCACCGGCGCGCCGTCGGCGGTGCGCACCAGATGGCCGTCGACCAGCCAGCCGGGTCTGCGCGGGGCGCGGTCGGGCAGGGCGGCGGTCCGGCCGCGGAACAGCGCCTCGGGCGCCACCGGCACGCCCGCGGCGGCCAGTTCGGCCAGCGCCGTGACCAGCCGCACCAGGCCGTGCTCGCCCGGAACGTCCAGCGGAACCACCGTGTGCGGCCGCTCGCCCAGGATCCGGGCCGTCAGCCCCGACAGCACGCGGCCGGGTCCGGCCTCCACGAAGGTGCGGACGCCCGCCGCGTACATCGCCTCCACCTGCTCCACGAACCGGACCGGCTCCGCGACCTGGCGTGCGGCAAGGCCGCGTACCCCGTCGGCGGTGGCCGGGTACGGGGCGGCCGTCGTGTTCGACCAGACGGGGATGCCGGGCGCGGACACCTCCGTCCGTGCCAGCTCCGCCGCCAGCGCGGGCGCCGCTCCCGCGACGACCTCGCTGTGGAACGCGCAGGCCACGGGGAGGGGTTCGGCCGACAGGCCCGCCTCGCGCAGCGCCGCCACCGCCGCCGCGACGGCCGCCGTGGGCCCCGAGACCACGCACTGCCGTGGCGCGTTGTGGTTCGCCACCACGCAGCCGGCCCGCGCGGCGATCTCCCGTACCTCCTCGGGCGCGGCCGACACCGCCGCCATCGACCCGGGGTCGGCTCCGGCGGCGGCGAGGATCGCCTCGGCCCGGCGTGCGCTCAGCCGCAGCAGGCTCCGCGTGTCGTAGACCCCGGCCGCCCAGAGCGCGGTGAGCTCCCCGTACGAGTGCCCGGCCGCACAGTCCGGCCGGACGCCGAGGCCGGTGAGCAGCCGGTGCGCCGCCGCTCCCGCCAGCCCCAGAGCGGGCTGGGCCACCCGGGTGTCGGTGACCGCCGCCCGCTGCGCGGCCCGCCCCTCGGCCGTGAACGCCGCCGGCGGGAAGACGGCCGAGACCACCGGGGGCGGCGCCTCGTCCAGGAGCGTACGCAGCGCGGGGAACGCCATGAACGCCTCGCCCAGCATGCCGGGGCGTTGGCTGCCCTGCCCGGGGAAGAGGAACGCGACCCGGCCCGGATCCGCCGACTCCTCCCGTACGTGGACCCCCTCGCCCGCGGTGAAGGCCCGGGCGTGATCCAGCCGGGCCGCTAGCTCGTCCGGACCGGCGGCGACGACCGCGACGTGGACCGGGCCGGAGCCGGAGGCCGCGGCCTCGGCCGCGAGGTCGCGCAGCGCCCACGGCCGGCCCGCCGCGTCGTTCTCCTCCAGCCGGGCCGCCAGCCGGGCCATCGCCCGGCCCGCCGCCCGCCGGTCCTCGCCGCGGAAGCAGAACAGCTCGGCCGGCCACTCCTCCAGGCCGTGCCGCGGCTCCTCGGCGCCCGCGTAACCGGCCAGCACCGTGTGGTAGTTGGTCCCGCCGAAGCCGAAGGCGCTCACCCCGGCGATCCGCCGCTCCGGGGGCACCGCCCAGGGCCGGGCCTCGGAGTCGAAGACGAAGGGGCTGGTCTCGGGCCGCCAGGCCGGGTTCGGCGTGCCGATGTGCAGGGTCGGCGGCCGCACACCCGCGTGGACCGCCCGGGCGGCCTTGATCAGCCCGGCCAGCCCGGCCGCGCACTTGGTGTGTCCGAGCTGCGATTTCACCGAGCCCAGCGCGCACGAGCCGGCCGCGGCCCCGTGTGCGGTGAACAGTTCGCTCAGCACGGCCAGTTCGGTGCTGTCGCCGACCACCGTGCCGGTACCGTGCGCCTCGACGAGCCCCACCTCGCCGGGCGAGACGCCCGCCCGCGCGTAGGCCCGCTCCAGCGCCCGCCGCTGCCCCTCCGGGCGGGGCGCGGTCAGCCCGAGGGACCGGCCGTCGCTGGAGGCACCGACCGCCTTGATCACCGCGTACACCCGGTCGCCGTCCCGCTCCGCGTCCGCGAGCCGCTTGAGCACCAGCGCGCCCACGCCCTCGCCGAGCGCGATCCCGTCGGCGTCCGCGTCGAAGGGCCGGCAGCGGCCACTGGGGGACAGGGCGCGCACCGAGGCGAACATCAGGTAGTCGTTGATGCCGTTGTGCACGTCCGCGCCGCCACAGATGACCATGTCGCTGTCGAGGTCGCGCAGTTGGCGGCAGGCCAGGTCCAGCGCGGCCAGCGAGGAGGCGCAGGCCGCGTCGACGGTGCAGTTCGCGCCGCCGAGGTCGAGGCGGTTGGCGACCCGGCCCGCGATCACGTTGGCGAGGATCCCGGGGAAGGAGTCCTCGGTGAGCCGCGGCAGCTGCCCGTCCAGCTCGGGCGGCAGCTCGCCCAGGTAGGCGGGGTGCAGGGCCCGCAGCCCGTAGGCGCCCGCCAGTTCGGTGCCGGCCTCCGCGCCGAAGACCACGGAGGTCCGGGTCCGGTCGAAGGCGCGGTCCTTGCCGTACCCGGCGTCGCCGAGGGCCCGCGCCGAGATCTCCAGGGCCAGCAGCTGGACCGGTTCGATCCCGGACAGGGAGGCGGGCGGGATGCCGTGCGCGAGCGCGTCGAAGGGCACCGGTCCGAGGAAGCCGCCCCAGCGGGAGGGGGTGCGCTCGCCGGCCCGGGCCGGGTCGGGGTCGTAGTACAGCTCCGGGTCCCAGCGCTCGGCCGGCACCTCGGTCACCGCGTCCTCCCCGGCCAGGATCCGCGCCCAGTAGGCGGCGAGGTCGGGGGCGCCCGGGTAGGCGCAGGCCATCCCGACGATCGCGATGTCGAGCGGGTCCGCGGCCGGGGCGGGTCCGGCGGCCGCGGCGAACTCCCGCGCCCGCCGCTCCAGCACCCCGGTGGCCCCCTCGGTGACCTCGGCGTGCAGCGCGGCGACGGTGGTGGTCGCGGACCGCAGGGTCGCCGCCTGCCCGAGCATGAACAGCCCGTCCTCGTACTGCTGCTCCTCGGACACGGCCTCCAGCGCGGACCCGCGGGACCCCGTCCCGTCCGCTGCGGGTGCGGCCCGGCGCAGTCCCTTGCTGGCGATCCGGAGGCGGCCCAGGTTGAGGCCCTCCAGCTCCTCCCACGCGCGGCGCGGCTCGGTGCCGGTCTCGGCCAGGCGGCGGCGGGTCGCCTCGAAGGTGTCGGCGTACGGGGTGGCCGCGCAGCGCGTCGCATGGCCGGGGGCGGTGTGCAGCAGCACGGTCCGCTCGCAGTCCAGCGCGGCCCGCTGGAAGCCCGGCACCACCGCGCCCGCCGCCACCGCCTCCTCGGTGAACAGGTAGGCGGTGCCCATCAGCACGCCGACGCGGGCCCCCCGCTCGGCCAGCGGGGCGGCGGCGGCCACGGCCATCGCGGCCGAGCGCGCGTCGTGGATCCCGCCCGCGAACAGTACGTCCAGGGCCTCGGGTTCGGGGCAGGACAGCAGCAGCTCGATCTGCTCCTCCCACAGTGGGAACGAGGCGCGCGGCCCGACGTGCCCGCCGCACTCCAGCCCCTCGAACACGAACCGCCGCGCACCGTCCGCGAGATACCGCTCCAGCAGTCCGGGCGAGGGCACGTGCAGATGGGTCCGGATCCCGGCCGCCTCCAGCGGCGCCGCCTGCGCCGGCGTGCCGCCCGCGATGATCGCGTACGGGGGCCGGGCCTCGGCCACGGCGGCCAGCTGCTCCGCTCGCAGTTCGGCGGGGGCGAAGCCGAGCAGGCCCACGCCCCACGGGCGGTCCCCGAGCCGCCGGGCGCTCTCGGCCAGCAGCCGGCGCACGTCGGCGCCCTCCATCACGGCGAGCGCGAGGTACGGGACCCCGCCCGCGGCCGCCACCGCCTCGGCGAAGGCCGCCTGGTCGCTCACCCGGGTCATCGGGCCCTGGGCGACGGGCAGCGGCTGCCCGAGGGGCCGGGCCCGTACGGCGGCGGCCAGGTGCCCGGAGACGGCCGCCCGGACCGCCTGGAGCACCCCGCCCGTGGTCCGGTGCCGCGCGGCCAGCCGGGCGGCGGCGGCCCCGTCCTGGCCGACGGGCAGCAGTTGCGTGCGCAGGTCCCGGGCGCCGAGCAGGGCGGCCGCCGGACCTTCGGGCGGCGTCAGGTCGGGGCGGGCGAACACCCGGTGCCCGTCGGCCAGCCGGGTCTCGGAGCCGTCCATCGCCCGCAGTGCCGCGACCACTTCGGCGGGCAGGCCCGCCTCGCCCTCGGTCGTCAGCGCGAGTTGTACGTCGAGCAGCACGCCCGCGGCTCCGCCCGCGACGGCCGCGGCCGCCGTGTGCGGCCCGATCCCGCCGCAGGCCCGCACGGGCACCCCGGCTCCGGCGCCGGCGAGGAGCTGCTGGAGCAGCACGAAGGTGGTGGCGCCGCCCACCCGGCCGCCGGCCTCGTGGCCCTTGGCGACGAGTGCCGCCGCCCCGGCGGCGACGGCCCGCGCGGCCTCGGCGCGGCTGGTGACCTCGGCCCACACCCGGGGCCGGCCGGCCGCCGCGGCCCAGGCGGCCACCTGCTCCGGGGTGTGGGAGGCGGGGTCGGCGAGCAGCACGGTGTCCACCGCGCCCGGCAGCTCCGCGGGGCCGAGCGGGCAGCCCGCGGGCACCCGAACCCCGTACCGGCCGCCGCCGTCCCCGTCGCGAGGGCCTCCGAGCCGACGGGCCAGCTCCGCGAACGCCCGCCGCGCGGCGGCCGGGTCCCGGCCGAGGTCGAGCAGCCCGAGGGCGCCGGCGCGCTCGGCGGCGGTCACGATCCGTGGTTGGGGTTCCTCGAACGGGGTCACCGCGACGACCAGATCGCGGGCGGCGGCGGACTGCGGGGGATGGGGGGTCACGGGCGCTCCTCTTCCAGTGCTGTGTGACATGGCGCAGTACAGAGCGGAAGAACGGAAGAAAGTGAGAACGGGGGTGCGTCGGTCTCGCACATCGGCCGGGCGGCCCGCCGGCGGTAGGGCGGGCTTGAGTAGTGGTCAAACACCCTCACGCCGCGTTGCATCGTGCGGTGGCCGCCCCGCACTGTCAACAGCGATGCGGAATAGGTTGCTTCGCGTTATCGGTCCCACCGGACCACCCCGCACGCACCCCGGACCGACCCGCGGGACGCCCCCGCCGACCCGGTGGCCTGGGGTGATTCCCGCCCAGCCGCGCGCGCCCCGCCGCGCGGGCCGCCGCAGTGCCTCCCGGCGGGCATGCCGTACCGGCATGCCTCGCCGCCGACCGGGCATGAACGCCGCGCCGCCGACCGGGAGTTGTTCACGCGACGGGCCCTTACAGGTACAGCCTCACGCGGTTACCGTCCGGTCATGACGCCCACGCTCGCGCAGCTCCGCTACCTCGTCGCCGTCGCCGACTGCCGCTCCATCACCGGCGCGGCGGCCTCGGTCTTCGTCGCCCAGTCCGCCCTCTCGCGGGCCGTCCAGGCCATGGAACGCGATCTCGGGGTGGTGCTCCTCGCCCGGCGGGGAAGGGGGGTGGACCTCACTCCGGAGGGGGCCAGGGTCGTCCGGCTGGCCCGCACCGTGCTCAACGCGGTGGAGGCCATCGACGACATAGGGACCCCGCACGGCGGTGACACCCGGGCCTCCCTCAGCCTCGTCACCACCCCCACCCTGGCCCTCGACCTGGCCGCCGACCTGGTCGCGGCCTTCACCGAGCGGCATCCCGGGGTGGACGTACGGCTCCAGCAGCACGACGGCCGGGAGGCCCTCGTGCAGGAACTGGTCGAGGGACGCTCCGAACTGGCCCTCGTCGACCTCCCCATCGACAAGGAACTCGTCACCCACTTCATCCAGGAGCGCGAGGTGGTGCTGATCTCGCCGCTCGGCTCGCGGCTGCCCCACCCGCTGCCGTTCCGCATGCTGGACGGACTGCCGATGGTGCTGCCCACCCCGGGGACCGGACGGCGCACCGAGATGGAGGCCATGTTCAGCTGCCTCGGCGTACGGCCCGTGCCCTCCCTGGAGGTCGACGAGCGGCTCGCCTGGGTGACGGGCGTGACCGACGGCCGCGGCTCCCTCATCTGGTACCGGGACGTGGTGCTCAGAGCCTTCGGCAGCCGGGCCGAGATCCGCTCCTTCACGCCGCCCCTGCTGCGCCCGGTGGGCATCGCACACGCCCGGCGCCAGCTGAGCCGGGCGGCCCGCGCCTTCATCGCCCACGCCGGTCACAAGGCGCCCGTGCGCGAGCCGGTGCGCTGACCGGACCGCCCGGGCCATGCCGTCCCGGCATTGAACGATGCTCGAACGGGAGGCGGTGCGGCCTGGTGCCACCGGCTGATGTCCCATCACATTGTGAGCATGTCCCGAGTCCTCGCACCCCACCGGGCCGCCGCCCTCGCGACCGCGGCCCTCGCCACGATCCTGCCCGCCGTCGCCTGGATGACCAGCGCCACCGCCACCGCCTCCACCTCTTCCACCGCCCTCGTTCCGCCCGCCGCGACGTCCGCCGACAGCCTCGCGCCGGAGAAGGAGTGCACCCTCCCCGGCGGCCTGGCGGAACAGAGCGGCCTCGCCATGAGCAGGCGCCATCGGGGCGTCTTCTACGCCGTCAACGACAGCGGGAACACCAACCAGGTGTTCGCGATCGACTGCACCGCGGCCGCCGGCCGGCTCGTGGCCACGCTCACCGTCGCGGGCGTCGGCAATACCGACTGGGAGGCCCTGGCGATCGGCAAGGACGCCTCCGGCGGCCCCACCATCCTGGTCGGCGACATCGGGGACAACTTCAGCGGCCGCGCGGAGATCACCGTGCACTCGTTCGCCGAACCCGAGCAGCTCGCCGACGCCACGGTCACCCCGCAGACCCACCGCTTCGCCTACGCCGACGGCAGGCACGACGCCGAATCCCTGCTCGCCGACCCCGTCACCGGCAGGCTCTACGTCGCCAGCAAGCTCATCGGAGCGGCCGGCCGGCTGTACGAGGCCCCGCTGCCGCCCGTGGCCGGGCAGGTCAACACCCTCACCGCGGTCCGGCCGGGCCCCGTGTTCGCCACCGACGGGGCGTTCTCGCCGACGGGCGCCTCGTACACCCTGCGCAGCGGGGGCCCGCTCGGCGCCAACACGGCCTCGGTGTACGCCGCCTCGGGGGCCAAGCTCGCGGACGTCGCCCTGCCCGCCCAGTCACAGGGCGAGACGGTGACGTACGCCGACTGCGCGAACCTGCTCGTCGGATCGGAGAACGACACCCAGATCTGGCGGGTGCCCCTGCCCCCCGAGGCCACCCCGGGCTGCGGCGGCACCCCGACGCCCACTCCTACCCCGACGCCCACTCCTACCCCGACTCCCACCCCCGGTGATCTGAGGCTGGCCAACCCCGGCCCGCAGAACTGCAAGTTCAACCAGTCCTGCACCATCCAGCTCGCCGCCACCGGCGGAAAGCCCCCCGTCCGCCACGCCGCCACCGGCCTGCCCTGGGGCCTGACCCTCGACAGCGGCACCGGACGCATCAGCGGCAAGCCCTGGGCCACCGGAACCCTCCAGATCACCGCCACCGCGACCGACTCCACCGGAGCCACCGCCGGCACGTCCTTCGCGCTCACCCTCGGCTGGTTCTGAACCGCGGCGCCCTTGTCCAACCGGCCCGCCGGACCGCACTGTTGACCGAGTCCGTCCCGTTCACAGGTCAGGAGAAGCGGCTTGTCCTCCCCCCACTCGCCCGCCCCGCACGTGATCGACCCCGCAGGCGGCTGCCCGCACGCGCTCAACGCCCGGCTGCGCGCCCGGGGCGCCGTGGCGGAGGTGGTACTGCCCGGCGGGGTGCCCGGCGCGGTGGTGCTGGGGCACGAGGCGCTGCGGGAGTTCCTGGCCCACCCCGACGTGGCCAAGGACGGCCGGCACTTCCGGGCCCTGCACGACGGCACCATCGCCCCGGACTGGCCGCTGCGGGTCTTCGCCGACGCCCGGGGCATGCACACCGCCGACGAGGCCGACCACCGCCGGCTGCGCGCCCTGGTCGGCAAGGCCTTCACGGCGCGCCAGGTGGAGCGGCTCCGGCCGCGCGTCGAGGAGCTGACCGCCCGGCTCCTCGACGACCTGGAGCACGCCGCGGCCGGATCCCCCGACGGGACGGCCGACCTGCGCGCGCACGTCGCCCTGCCCCTGCCGATGAGCGTCATCTGCGAGCTGCTCGGGGTGGATCCCGAGCACCGGGACCGGCTGCACCACCTGTCCAACACGGTGATCATCTCCACCGACACCGCCCCGGCCGAGGTGATGGCCGCCGTACGCGAACTGGTCGGGCTGATCGCCACCATCGCGGCCGCCCGCCGGGCGAGCCCCGGCGAGGACCTCACCAGCGCCCTGATCGCCGCCCGCGAGGACGACGGAGACCGGCTCAGCGAAGCCGAACTCACCGGCACCATGCGGCTGATGCTCATCGCGGGCCACGAGACCACCCTCAACCTCATCAGCAACGCGGTGCGCGCCCTGTGCACCCACCGCGACCAGCTCGCCCTCGTCCGCGAGGGGAAGGCCACCTGGTCGGACGTGGTGGACGAGACCCTGCGCTGGGACAGTCCGATCAGCTGGTTCCCGTTCCGCTACCCCACCCGCGACCTGACCCTCGGGGGAACCGTGATCCCGCAGGGGACCCCCGTCCTCGCCGGCTACACCGCGGCCGGCCGGGACGGGGCCTTCCATGGTCCGGACGCCGACCGCTTCGACCTCACCCGCCCCACCGCCGCCCGGAGCCTGTCCTTCGGGCACGGGGCGCACTACTGCGTGGGCGCGCCGCTCGCCCGGCTGGAGGCCACGATCGCCCTGGAACGGCTCTTCACCCGCTTCCCCGACCTGGACCTCGCGGTCCCCGAGAGCGGACTGCCGCACCAGCGCAGCTTCATCGGCAACAGCGTGGAGGAACTGCCGGTCCGCCTCACCCGCCCCACCCCGGCCTGATCCGGACCGGACCGCCTAGCCCGGCCCCGGCGGCGACAGCTCGGTGCTGAGCCAGCCCAGCGCGTCCGGATACATCCCGATCCACGTCTGGAAGTTGTGGCCGCCGACCGGGCGGACGAGGGTCTTGACCCGGACCCCGCTGCCCTCCGCGGCCTTGGCGAAGGCCTCGAGCTGCTGCGGCGGGCTGTCCTTGTCCTGCGCCGAGGTGGCCAGGAACAGCCCGACGTCCGCCTTCTTCGTGTGCTCGACCAGCCACATCGGACTGTTGCGCTCCCGCAGCGCCGGATCGGGCAGCACCCCCGGGTCACCGGTCAGCGGATCGGGATCCAGGGCCGCTCCCGCCCGGAACACCTTCGGGTACTGGAGCGGCAGCTTGGCCGCGCAGAAGCCCCCGGTGGAGACGCCCATCAGTCCCCATCCGGCGGGGGAGGGCAGCGTACGGAAGTTCCGCGCGACCAGGTCCGGCACGTCCTGCGCCAGCCAGTCGGCGATCTTGCGCTGCGGAGTGTTGCTGCAGTCCGTGTTCACCCCGCCCGGGTAGATCTCCGGGATCACCAGGATGAAGGGGTGCGCGGCGCCCAGCTGGACCATCCCGGTCAGCGCGTCGGGCATGTCCCCGAGGTCGATCCAGGTGCGCGGCGTGCCCGGGTAGCCGTGCAGCAGGATCAGCACCGGGAACCGGGTGCGGTCCGAGCCCGGCGCGCTGTATTCCGGGGGAGTCCACACGACGACCTGGCCGGCGAGCTTGGAGTGGGAGCCGCGGAAGAAGGTGGTCTGGGTGCCGTCACCGTTCGGGGTGAACCTGGCCCGGCCCACCGGCGGGCCGGTGACGGCCCCCGCCTCCTGCCCGGCGTCGGTGCCGAGCAGGTCGTCCCAGGAGGAGTAGAGCCCGTAGCTGCCGTTGATCCAGGTGGCGACCACGCAGATGGCGGTGAGCTGGCACAGCCCGATCATCAGCAGCCGGACCGGCCAGCGCACCCATCCCGGCCCCGGAATCCGGTTCCACAGCAGCAGGACGGCGAGCACGGCCAGCACCGTGACGACGATCAGTGTGACGAGGAACGACGTACTGGTCAGCTCCACGGCGCCGGCTCCTGACGTACGGGACACGGGACGAAACGCGCACGATGTTCCGATTGTCGCGTCAATCTACCGGTAGCGCCCTCACGAGCCGGGTGCGACGCGAACCGTCACCGCGTGCAGGCCGGTCGCCCCGTCGGGCACCGTCCCGGAGCGTTCCGCCGTCTGCACGGCGCCGGTCCCGTCCGTGGCGCGGACCTCCACGGTGTGGGAGCCCGATGTCGCCTCCCACACCCACACCCACTGCCGCCAGGTGTCGGCGCCGTCCGCCGCCCCCAGCCGCGCCTCCTGCCAGGGCCCGCCGTCCACCCGTACCTCGACCCGCCCGATGCCCCGGTGCTGCGCCCACGCCACCCCCGCGACCGCCACCCGGCCCGGCGCCGGCGCCGCGAACGGCCGCGGGGTGTCGATCCGCGACTGCGTCTTGACGGGGGCCCGCGCCGCCCAGGCCCGGCGCACCCGGTAGGCGTCGTACGCGGCGAAGGTGGTCAGACGCAGCTCGCTCAGCCATTTGCAGGCGGAGACGTACCCGTACAGCCCCGGTACGACCATCCGGACCGGGAACCCGTGCGCGAAGGGCAGCGGCTCGCCGTTCATCCCGACGGCCAGCAGCGCCGCCCGGCCGTCCATGACGGTCTCCACGGGCGTGCCGATCGTCATGCCGTCCACCGAATGTGCCACCAGCTGGTCGGCGGGGCCGCCCGCGGACGGCGGCCGGACCCCCGCCTCGCGGAGCAGGTCGGCGAGGCGGACGCCGAGCCAGCGGGCGTTGCCCGCGTACGGGCCCCCGACCTCGTTGGACACACAGGTGAGGGTGATGTCGTGCTCGACCAGGGGCCGGGCGAGCAGCTCGCGCAGATCGAGGGTCAGCGGCCTGTCCACGCCCTCCCCGTGGATGTGCAGCCGCCAGGCGTCGGCGTCCACGCGGGGCACCACCAGGGCGGTGTCCACGCGGTAGAAGTCCCGGTTGGGGGTGAGGAAGGGCGGGACCCCGGGCACCCGGAGGTCGGCGCCGGCCGGTACCGGGGGCGCGGGCACGGTGGCCGGGGGGAGCCGGAAGCGGGCCCGGGAGGCCGTCGCACCGGCGGAGCCGTAGGCGCCCAGGCGCCGCCCGGCGAGCGCGGCCCCGGCCGAGACGGCCAGGGTGGCGGCGACCAGCCGGCCGAAGCCGCGGCGGTCCACCGCCCAGGCGGCGCCGGGCGGCGACCCGGCCGGGCGGGGCCTTCGTACCGCGGTGACCAGCAGCCACAGCACCCCGGCCGCCGTCACACCGGCGGCGAGCGCGGGCAGCGCGTCCCGCCAGGCCGCCTCGGGCCGGGCGAGCGCGGCCGCCGCCCCCAGCAGCCCGAAGCCGCCCGCGAGGGCCATCCCGGCGGGCAGGCGGCGCAGGGCCAGCATCCCGGCCCCGGCGGCGACCGCGGCCAGGACGGCGAGGATGCCGAGCGTCAGCACCAGTTTGTCGGCGGCGCCGAACTGCCGGATCGCCCACTCCCGGACGGCCGTGGGCGTGATGTCGACCGCCGCCGCCCCGACCGCGGTCACCGGGGAGGACTCGGGCCGGGCGGCGGCCGCGGCGAGCTCGGCCACGGCCAGCCCCGCGGCGGCCGCCACCACCCCGCAGAGGGCGCCGAGCAGTCGCCGCCGACGCCCCGGGTCTGCTGTCACAGGGCCAGTGTGACGCGCCCTGCCGGTACGGTGCACCGCACCGCACCGTCACCGCGCTCCGCGCACGGGACCCCGGCACCGCGCACCGCGCGCCGTGCCGGGGGCCGGCCGTCAGTGCACCGGGGCCGGGGGCACCCAGCGCCCGGTCCGGGGCGGCTTCACCCCGTACTCGCTCTTCAGCTCGGCCGGGATGGCGTGGTGCATCACCCGGCCCCGGGTCAGCGAGGCCAGCTCGAATCCGGAGAGCAGTGACCCGGCCTTGTCGAGCGCCCATTCGGCGTACGGGCTGCTGTCCTCGATCGTCTCCAGCAGGCCGAGGAACACGGGCACGGCCTTCGCCGCCGTGTCCCAGGGACTGCGCGGGATCTCCAGCCAGTCGCCGATGGTGTCGCCGACGAGGTAGCGGACGGTCGCGGGCACCATCGGGTCGAAGAGGGTGCCGGGGACCACGTCCTCGTACATCCGCATCAGCTGGGCGTTGAGGCGGACCCCCTCGGGGGAGGGGCCGAGGTTGCGCAGGAGGTAGAGGTCGCAGTAGTCGCGGGCTTCGGCGAGGTTCCCGGGCACGGCCGACATATCGCAGCCCAGCATCGCCCCCACGACCCGCCAGGCGTAGAAGTAGGCCTCGGCGCCGTCCTCGCTCATGTGGATGCCGAGCCGGTGCATGGCGTCGAGCACCAGCAGCGAGAAGCAGATCTGACCTCCGATCATGTCCTCCTGGCAGATGGGCAGTCCGTCCTTCTCGATGTCCCAGTGGCCGCCGTGGCGCAGGTGGTGGCGGATCGCCGCGTGCAGCAGCCGCACCTTCTGCGCGGCCGGGATGAACTTGCTGCCCTCCGCGAAGGAGTCGGTCTGCATGAGGTAGGTGACGAACTGCCCGGTGTTGGCCATCCGCCGCGAGGGGTAGGCGAGGGAGTGCGTCGAGGAGAGCAGCCGGGAGAGCCGGGGAATGGCGTAGGTCGCGGGCATCGCGGCGAACGACAGGCCGGTGTTGATGTGGGCAGCGTTGTCCATGAAGAACAGCCGGGCCTGCTCCATCACGTCCCAGTCCACCCAGCTCGGGGGCATGGCGGTCGCCTCGAAGTAGGCGCGTGCGGAAGCGGGGAGCTGTTCGGGGAGCTTGTCCCCGGCGGTGGTGAAGAACCGCATCAGCGTGTTGAGGTCGCCGATCTCCTCGCGCCGGAACATCTCGGCCACGGTCTCGTCGGCGAGCGGATCCCCCTGGGTGCGCAGGGCGTCGAGTGCGGCGTCGTCGTAACGGGTCTCGGGCGAGGCGCTCTTGGTGGTGTTCACGTCTGTCGTCCTTCTCGTGTCTTCGGGTGCGGGGCCGGCCGGCCGGGTGCGGCGGCGGTGGCGGCTACAGCGACCGCTCGGCCGCCGAGGCGGCCAGTTCGTGCAGCGCGGACCGTGCCTCCGCCGGCATCGGTACGGTGTCCAGCGCGCCGGTGGCCCGTACGATGCGCTCGCGGATCATGTCCTCGACCTGCTGCCGGGCTCCGCAGTGCTCCATCAACTCGCGTACGGACAGCGCTTCTTCCAGGCCCAGATCCGGATTGCCGACCAGCTTGGCGAGCAGCCGGCGGCCGTCCGGGCCGGCCGCCGCCACGGTCAGGGCGAGCAGCGCGGTGGGTTTGGCGTCCCGCAGGTCGTCGAGGTTCGACTTGCCGGTCCTGGCCGGGTCGCCGAAGGTGCCCAGCAGGTCGTCGCGCAGCTGGAAGGCCTCGCCGAGCGGGAGCCCGTAGGCGGAGAAGGCGCCCAGGAGGGCGGGGGAGCCGCCGCCGAGGGTGGCCCCCAGGTGCAGCGGCCGCTCCACCGTGTACTTCGCCGTCTTGTAGCGGGCGACCTCCAGGGACTCCGCCACCAGTGGATCCCGGGCCGGCTCCGCGTCGGTGCGCAGCACCTCCAGGAACTCGCCCGCCATCGTCTCGCGGAGCAGGGTGGACCAGAGCGGCACGGTCCGGGCGAGGTAGGCCCCGGGCAGCCCGCAGGAGGTGAAGACGTGGCCCGCGTACCCCATCAGCAGATCGCCGAGGATCATGGCCAGGGCGGTGGAGCGCCGCCCGGCCGCGGCGAACGCGGCGTGCGCCGTCGGCTGGCCGTGCCGCGTCAGGCTGTCGTCGATGATGTCGTCGTGGGTGCAGGCCGCCGCGTGCACGAGCTCCATGGCGGCCGCGGCCCGGATCACCCCCTCGCAGTCGGGCTGGCCCGCCGCCCGCCACCCCCAGTACAGGAACGCCGCCCGGATGCGCTTGCCGCGCGCCAGGGAGCGGCGTAACTGCGCGGACAGCGGGGAGAGTTCGACGTGCATGGCGAGCAGGGCCCGCTCCTCCTCGTCGGCCAGCCTGACCAGCACCTCGTCGATGCGTTCCTTGAAGCCGGTGTGGTCATGCACAGGTGCGGCCTTCGGCGGCGACGCGCTCGGCGGCGCGCCGGGCCATGGTCTCCAGGTAGTTCTCGTTGCCCATGCCCGCCCGGCGGGTGGCCAGTTCACCGCGCTTGCGCAGCTCCACCACCCCGTCGGTCAGCAGTTCCCGCAGGTCGGAGCGGCGCATCACCTGTTGCGCCAGGTCGGCGGACTGCCGCAGCTGGTCGAGGGCCAGGTCGGCCACCCCGGCGGCGAGCAGCGTCAGCAGCTCCAGCGGCGCGGCGGACGGGGAGGCGTCCGCGGGCCCTTCCTGCCGGGGCCGCTCCTGCGCGGACTGCTCGTGTTCGGTCTGGGACATGTTCGGTGCACTCCTGGTCGCGTCCTGCCGCCATGGCGTCGGAAGGGGCGGCCGCCGGATCGCTCCGGCGGCCGCCCCTGATCGTTTCCGGGCCAGTGAACCGAGTGCCGCTCCCGCACGGAGGTCCGCGCGGGGGGTTCTCCCCCGCACGTGGAGCGAGATTCCCACGGGAGGGTGACGATCACCGGATGGGGTGATCGTCACCGCGGCGGTGGTGTAGGTCAGTTCGCCGGGACGGCGGCGAGGCGCCGGGCCCGGGGCGGGACGTGGGCGGCGGGGTGCGCTGTGGCTCTGCCACCCTCGGCCCCGTCAGACCGGGAGCGACCAGGCCTGGTCGACCCGGTGGTCGCCGCAGGGGGCCAGGCGCAGACGCGCGGCCGGGGCGTCCGGGGTGGCGGCCGCGGCGGGCGCCGTCAGGCACAGGCCGCTCGCCTCCTCGACGAGGGCCCCGTCGCGCCGGTGGGCCCAGGTCTGGCCGAGCGGCCGCTCCTCGGCGGGCGCGCAGTCCGCCAGCTCCACCAGGCCGTCCTCGCCCGCCGAGAGGCACTCCCCGGCGATCCGCAGGCTCGCGTCCTGCCCCAGGGTCCAGCGCTGGTCGGGCGCCCCGGTGCAGGCGCCGAGCACGACCGCGCCGACCCCGGTGGTGTTGGCCCCGTCGGCGCACTTGGCGCCGTCACCGACGATCTGCCCGGTCGGCACCGCCTGCGCGCAGCCGCGCGGAGTCAGCCGCCAGACCCCGGTGTCGTGGGCGCCGACCCGCCCCGTCAGCGTCTCGGACACCTCCCGGCGTTCCCCGCTCCACAGGTCCAGCGCGTCCGCCGTGCAGGACGGCAGCCCGATCTCGTCGAGCGGCACGTTGATGCCGCGTGCGGCGCCCGAGCGGTTGAGCACGGCCACCGCCCGGTCGCCGTTCGCGAGCGGCCGGACCAGGATCTCGAAGGTGGCGTTGGAGGAGACCACCGCGCCCTGGCGGCCCATCGGGTCCTGGTCGAGGTTGATCATCCGGCTGTTGCCGAGGGCGGCGAGGCCCTCCGGGGTGAGCTTCGATACGTCCGAGGACAGGATGAACGGGGCCGCCATCATGGCCCACAGGGCGACCTGGCTGCGGCCTTCGGCCGCGCTGAGGCCGGGAGCGCCGGCGATCAGGAAGTCGGGGTCGTTCCAGTTGCCCGGGCCCGCGTACCGGCCGAGCCAGCGGTTGTAGCCGTAGTTGCCCAGCACCGAGCTCCACCGGGAGGTCGCCGGGGCGGCGGGCTGGTAGACCTTGATGTCCCGGCCCTCGCGCCACAACTGGCCGGTCTCGCCGACCCAGCCGAGGACCTTGTGCCAGTCGGAGCCGCCCCACTCGCCCTGCTGGAAGTAGGCGGGCGCGGACGCCGACAGCACCATGTCCCGGCCGCTCGCGCGCAGGGCCGCGGCGACGGCGTTGTAGGCGTCCCGGTAGGCCTGCTCCTTCGTCCTGCCCTCCGGCACCCACAGGTTGCAGCCGTCCATCTTGACGTAGTCCACCTTCCAGGAGGCGAACTGCCGGGCGTCCTGCGCGTAGTGGTCCGCGCCACCGCCCTGGGGCGCGCCGCTGCCCGGATACTTCTCGCAGGTGAGCGAGCCGGCGTCCTGGTAGATGCCGAACTTCAGGCCCTTGGCGTGCAGGTAGTCCCCGAGCCAGGCCATACCGTGCGGAAACTTCTCCGTGTCCACGACCAGCGCGCCCTGTGCGTCGCGGCTCTTGGTCATCCAGCAGTCGTCGACGGTCACCGTGTCGTAGCCCTTGGCGGCCAGCCCGGTGGACACGAGGGCGTCCGCGTTCGCCACCACCGTGGCCTCGTCGATGTCGCACATGTAGTGCGCCCAGTTGTTCCAGCCCATGGGCGGGGTGAGGGCGAGGGGGGTGTCCGAGGTCGCCGTGGGCTCGGCCCCCGCGGGGGCGGGGGGCAGGGCCAGGGCGAACAGGGCAGCCGCGGTGAGACAGGGGAGCGAGGCGCGCAGGCGAGGCGGCACGGAGTCTCCTTGACGTGGGGGGCAGTCGTGCGCCCAGTGCAGCGAGGCGGCTACCCGCTGTCAACGCAAGTCGGCTGATATCCGTGATTGACCAGCAATATGGCCGCAATCGATGTCACACCAAAGAGGTCATGGACGGCCCGGGGTCGCGCGATACGTCGTATGTTACGGTGTATCTCATGCCGAGGAGATCAACCGCACTGGACCAGGCCACCCCCGAAGCGATCGCCGTCGCCGCCCTGCGCCTCCTCGACGAGGAAGGCCCGGCGGCCCTGAGCTTCCGCGCCCTGGCCGAGCGGCTCGGCGTCTCCCACGCCACCGTGCAGCGCCGCTGCGCCGACCTCGCCGGACTGCTGGACCTGTGCACCGAGCACCTCGCCGCGCAGCTGCCAGACATCCCCGCCGGAACCGACTGGGGACAGGCCTGCGAAGAGCGGTTCGGCGCGCTGTACCGGCTGCTGACCGCCCACCCCGGGCTGCTCGTCCTGCGCGGCGGCCGGCCCTGGCTCGGGCGGCAGCTGCTCGCCCGCCTCGTCGAGCCCGCCCTCGCGGACGGCGTGGCCGCCGGGATGACCGCCGCCGAGGCGATGACCGTCTACCGCCGCATGTACCTGCTCACCCTGGGCAGTGCGGCCTTCGTGGACCACCGGGATCCGGCCGGGGCCACCGCCGCCTCCCGGGCGGCCCTCGCCGCGCTGGACCCGGAGCGGTTCCCCGTGCTCTCCGCCGGACTGGCCGACGTACTGCCGCCCCTGACGGACCACGAGGTGTACTACGGCGCCCTGCGCCAGCTGATCGAGGCCGCCCGGCCCGCCCGACCCACCACCTGACCGGGGAGACACGCCATGCAACCCGCACAGCAGCTCGACTACGCGGCCGTACGCGCCGCCGCCGGCCGCATCGCCGGATCGGTACGGCCCGTCGCCGTGGCCCCCGCCTCCGACGGGGTCTGGTACGCCCTGGAACACCTCCAGCACACCGGCTCCTTCAAGGCCCGCGGCGCGCGCAACTTCCTCGCCGCCCACCACGGGGCCGGCACCCTCCCGGCCGCCGGAGTCACCATCGCCTCCGGCGGCAACGCGGGGCTCGCCTGCGCCTGGGCGGCCCGCGGGCAGGACGTGCCCGCGACGGTGTTCCTGCCCGTCAACGCCCCCCGGGTGAAGGTGGAACGGCTGCGCGGGTACGGGGCCGACGTCCGGCTCGTCGGGGACCGGTACGCCCAAGCGCTCGCCGCCTGCGAGGAGTTCGCCGCCGAGAGCGGGGCCCTGAGCAGCCACGCCTACGACCACCCGCTCATCGCCGCGGGCGCCGGCACCCTGCTCGACGAGATCCGGGCCGCGCTGCCCGGACTGGACGCGGTGGTCGTCGCGGTGGGCGGCGGCGGACTGTTCGCCGGGATCGCCACCGCCGCGCGCGAGCACGGTGTACGGGTGCTCGCCGCCGAGCCGGAGAACTGCCGCGCCCTGAACGCGGCGCTGGCGGCGGGCCGCCCGGTGGACGTCGAGGTGGACTCCGTGGCCGCCGACTCCCTGGGGGCCACCCGCGTCTCGGCGGACGCGCTGGCCGCCGCGCAGGACGGGGGCGTCCGGTCGGTCCTCGTCCCGGACGCGGCGATCACGGACGCCCGGCGGGCGCTGTGGGAGGAGCACCGGATCGTCGTCGAGGCGGGAGCGGCCACCGCCCTGGCGGCCCAGCGCGGAGCGCGGGAGCCGCTGGGCGAGCGGGTCGCCGTCATCCTCTGCGGGGCCAACACGGACCCCGGGGACCTGGTGCGGTGACTCCCGGAGCCTGACCGGCGCCGTGCGGGGGACGGCCTCGGACGACGATCGTCGCGGCGGCCGACGACTTTCGAGGACAGCCCCGGGCGTCCGCCCTTTGCGAGGCTCGCTGTGTCCGGGCGACCGTCGTCGGACACGGAGCGACACGGAGGAATCGGCGTGGCACAGCGCAAGGGTTGTCTGATCGGCTGCGGGGTGGCCCTGGTACTGGGCGTCGGCCTCGCCGTGGCGGCGGTCTTCGGCATGGGCAAGGTCCTCGACATGGCCGACAAGACCCTTCTCGACCCCGCGGTCTACGCGGCGGTGAAGACCGGCGACGCGGAGAGCGAGGTGCGCGCCAAGCTCCCGTCGGGCGAATCCTTCGTCAAGAGCGCGCTGAAGGAGGGCGGTCCGGCCGAGCCCGAGGGCAGCGTCTGCGCCTGGTACGTGTCCAGCGGCGACACCAGGAACGGCAAGGAGACCGTGCTCCGCTTCTGCTTCAAGGACGGCAAGCTCGCGGAGAAGGCCGAGTACCCGATGAGGTAAACCGCATTAGTGCACGCCCTCGTGAACCGGCGACAAAGCGTCAGATCGCGCGGGAGAGGCCGCTTCGTCATCGAATCGATACCACCGCCAAAGGCCTTTGTACTAAAGCGCATCAGTCCAGCTCGGAGCGTACGTCGCAGAGGTCCTCCGGGGCCTGTGCGCCCCGGTCGCGGCATTCCTGAACAGGCCCCCACCGGCCAGTGGGGTACCTGCCTCATTGACGGGGTCTTGGTTCCCGGCGAGCGTGGGCACCGCCTCCGGCAATGAGGCCGGACTTCTGCGAAGGCGGCGACGATGACCCGTTCGAACCCGACCCGTACGGCCGTTGCCGTGCTGGTGGCCGGCGCCCTCCTCTCGACCGGTGCGTGTGGCATGAGCGGCGGCTCGGGGGAGGTGAGGGAGGCCGAGCGGACGGGCAGAGTGTCGGGGGAGATCACCTTCCGCACCCTCCAGCTGAAGCCCGTCTTCACGGCCTACGTACAGGGGGTCATCGACAGGTTCGAGGCCGCGTACCCCGACGCGAAGGTCAAGTGGGAGGACGTCCCGGGCGACGGCTACAACGAGAAGCTCGTCGCCGACGCGCAGGCCGGGGCCCTGCCGGACGTGGTCAACCTGTCCACCGACTCCTTCCAGCTCCTCGGCGACCGGGGGATGCTGGCCGACGTCGCGAAACTCGACGGAGCGCTGGCCGGGGAGTACGTGCCGGGCGCCTGGGAGCAGTTCAAGCTGCCGGGCAAGGGCGACGGCGTGTACGCCTACCCCTGGTACGTGACACCGGAGATCCTCACGTACAACAGGGAGCTCTTCGAGAAGGCCGGCCTGGACCCGGCCGAGCCGCCCACCACCGTGGAGCAGTTCTTCGACTACGCCGAGCGGATAGCCGTCACCTCCGGCGGCCGCACCGCCGCCTTCATGGCCGACCCCAAGGGCCGGCTGCCCGGGGACTGGCAGAAGATGGGCGTCCCGATCCTCGACGCGAAGGGCGAGCGGTTCACCTTCGACACCGACCGGGCCGTCGCGTGGGTGGAACGGATGAAGGACCTGTACGCCAAGGGCGCGATGCCCAAGGAGTCCCTCCTCAAGTCCGACGACATCAACCAGCTGTACGGCGGCGGCAAGCTCGTCTTCGGCCCCGGCTCCCCGGGCTTCGTCAAGGACATCAAGCAGAACGCCCCGCAGGTCTACGCGAACACCCAGGTCGCGGGAGCCGTCACGGGCACCCTCGGCCACATCGGCATCTACGCCCAGTCGCTCGGCATCAAGAAGGACACCAAGCACCTCGACGCGGCCGCCGAGTTCGCGAAATGGGTCACCAACGGCCCCAACCAGGTGGCGTTCTCCAAGAAGGCCACGATCTACCCGTCCAACGCCCGGGGCCTCGCGGACCCGTACTTCGCGGACAGGGGCGACGGCAAGGACGCCGAGACCGTGGCCCGCGCGGTCGGCGCGCAGCAGCTGAAGACGGCCGAGCTCGACGCCAACACCCCCGTCCAGTGGACCAGCCAGGTCGGTGACGCCGTCGTACGGGAGGTGCAGAGGGCCATCACGGGCGAACAGGACGCCCGTACGGCCGTCAGGAAGGCCCAGGAGGAGGCCAACAAACTGCTCGCCGCCGCGGCCCGGAAGTGACCCGCGCACGGCCCGCCGGCCGCGAGGAGCGGGCCGGGACCGCGGTGCGCCACCGCGCCTGGTGGACCCCGTACCTCTTCCTCGCCCCCGGCCTGCTCATGGTGACGCTGTTCAGCCTCTGGCCCTTCGTCAACACCGTCATCCTCTCCCTCACCGACTCCCGGATCCTGAGCGGCGGCGGCTTCGTCGGCTTCGCCAACTACACCCGCGCCCTCGCCGACCCGGACTTCTGGACCGCGACCGTCAACAGCGTGCTCTACCTCGCGGTGGTCGTGCCCTGCCTGGTCCTCCTGCCGCTGGCCCTCGCCGTCCTCGTACGGACCAAGGTCCCCGGCATCGGCTTCTTCCGCTCCGCCTTCTACACCCCGGTGATCGCCTCCGCCGTGGTCGTGGGCCTCATCTGGCAGTGGGTGCTGCGCAGCGACGGACTCGTCAACACCGTCTTCCGCAAGATCGGCGTCGTCTCCGAGCCGGTCCCGTTCCTCACCGACAGCACGATGCTGCTCGTCTCCGCGATGATCGTGACCGTGTGGAAGGGCCTCGGCTACTACATGGTCTTCTACCTCGCGGCCCTCGGGAACGTCCCCGCCTCCCTCTACGAGGCGGCCGCCCTCGACGGCGCCGGGCCCGTCCGCCGCTTCTTCAGCATCACCGTCCCCCAGGTGAAACCGATGATGCTGCTGGTCGGCACCCTCTCCGCGATCTCTGCGCTGCGCGTCTTCACCGAGATCTACATCCTCGGCGGCGAGAGCGGCGGCCCCGGCGGCGGCGCCCGCACCCTGCCCTTCCTCATCCGCCAGGTCGGCCTCGGCTTCTCCGGCGAGACCGGCTACGCCTCCGCCATCTCGATCCTGCTGTTCCTCCTGACGCTCGTCTTCAGCCTGCTGGGCCGCCGCCTGTCGAAGGGAGACGAGAGTTGAGGCGCCGCCACGCCGCACTGGCCGGCCGGTACGTCACGCTGGTCCTGATGCTCGTGATCATGCTGGGCCCGATCGTCTGGCAGTTCCTGACCTCGGTCCGCGGCCGCACGGAGAACGTGTACGACGGCGTACTGCCCTCGCAGCCCACCCTCGACAACTACCTGCGGGTCGCCGAGTCGTTCCCGCTGCTCCAGTACGTCGGCAACACCCTCGTGGTGGCCGCCCTCGCCGTCACCTCGAACGTGCTGTTCGGGGCGATGGGCGGCTACGCCCTGTCCCGGCCCGGCTGGAAGGGCCGCAAAGCCGTCTTCACGGTGCTCGTGGCGACCCTGATGTTCCCCTTCGAGTCCGTGATGATCTCGATGTTCCTCACGGTCCGCGAGATGGGCCTGGTCGACACGCTGATCGGCGTCTGGCTGCCCGGCGCCGTCTCCGTACTCAACATCATGATCATGAGAGCGGCCTTCCTGGCCGTGCCCAAGGAGGTGGAGGAGGCCGCGGTCCTGGACGGCGCGGACGAATGGACCCGCTTCACCCGGGTGTTCCTCCCCGCCGCCAAGGGGGCCCTGGCCGTCGTCTGCATCACCAGCTTCATGGGCGCCTGGGACGACTTCCTGTGGCCCCTGCTGGTCCTCACCGACAGCGAGAACCACACCCTCCAGCTCGGCCTGAAGACCCTGGCCGGCGCCACCACCGTCAACGACCAGCGGCTCATCGCCGCGGGCGCCATGGCCGCGCTCGTCCCGATGATGCTCCTCTTCTTCTTCCTCCAGCGTTTCTTCTTCAAGGGCGTCGGAGAGGGAGCCGTCAAGATCTGAACCGCCGCCTCCGCGCCCCGCCCCTCACGTGTCCCGACCCCTCTCCCTCCTGGAGCAGCCGTCATGCACGACGACCGCAGCATCACCGAACACCGCCTCCGCCGGGTCCTCAAGGAGCGCATCAAGCCCGCCGTCCACTCCCGCACGGTCCCGCTGACCCTCGCACGCTGGGAGGCCCCCGAAGAGCCCGTCCCCGTCGCCCAGGGCCTGGCGGCGGACTACGAGCCCTGCGCGGCCGGCGCGTCGTGGGGGCCGGCCTGGGGCACCACCTGGTTCAAGGTCACCGGCAGCGTCCCGGGCGACTGGGCGGGCCGTACGGTCGAGGCCGTCCTCGACCTGGGCTTCGACCGGATGATGCCCGGCTTCCAGTGCGAGGGGCTGGTCCACCGTGCGGACGGGAGCGAGGTCAAGGCGCTGAACCCGTACAACGACTGGGTGCGCGTGGCCGACCGGGCGCAGGGCGGCGAGCGCGTCGAGTGGTACGTCGAGGCCGCGTCCAACCCGGTCCTCGTCGAGCAGACGGCCACGTACGAGGGCGACCGGCTGACCAGCGGCGACCAGCCCCTCTACCGGATCGCCCGGATGGACCTCGCCGTCTTCGAGACCGAGGTGTGGGAACTGGTCCAGGATCTGGAGGTCCTGTACGACCTGATGACCCAGCTCGACACCGGGGACGCCCGGCGGTACGAGATCCTGCGCGCCGTCGACGCGACACTGGACGCCGTGGACCTCGGTGACGTTCCCGGCACCGCGGCCGCCGCCCGCGCCTGCCTGGCCGGCGTGCTCGCCGCTCCCGCCCATGCCTCCGCACACCGGATCAGCGCGGTGGGCCACGCCCACATCGACTCCGCGTGGCTGTGGCCGCTGCGCGAGACGGTGCGCAAGGTCGCCCGCACCTCCTCCAACGTGGTGGGCCTGATGGACGGCCACCCGGAGTTCGTGTTCGCCATGTCGCAGGCCCAGCAGCTGGACTGGATCAAGACGTACCGGCCCGAGCTCTTCGAGAGGATCAAGAAGAAGATCGCGGACGGGCAGTTCGTGTCGGTCGGCGGGATGTGGGTGGAGTCCGACACCAACATGGTCGGCGGCGAGGCCATGGCCCGGCAGTTCCTCTACGGCAAGAAGTTCTTCCTCGAGGAGTTCGGCGTCGAGACCCGGGGCGCCTGGCTGCCCGACTCCTTCGGCTACACCGCCGCGCTGCCGCAGATCGTCAGGCTCTCCGGTTCCACCTGGTTCCTGACCCAGAAGATCAGCTGGTCCCAGGTCAACAGGTTCCCCCACCACACCTTCTGGTGGGAGGGCATCGACGGAACGCGCGTCTTCACCCACTTCCCGCCCGTCGACACCTACAACTCCGACCTCGGCGGCGCCCAGCTGGCGCACGCCGCCCGCAACTACCGCGAGAAGGGCCGTGCTTCTCGCTCGCTCGTGCCCTTCGGGTGGGGTGACGGCGGTGGCGGACCCACGCGCGAACACCTGGCCCGCGCCACGCGCCAGCGGAACCTCGAAGGCTCCCCGCGGGTCGAGATCGAGCGGCCGGACGCCTTCTTCGAAAAGGCCCGCGCCGAGTACGCGGACGCGCCCGTGTGGGCCGGCGAGCTGTACCTGGAGCTGCACCGCGGCACCTACACCTCCCAGGCCAAGACCAAGCAGGGCAACCGGCACAGCGAATCTCTGCTGCGCGAGGCCGAGCTGTGGGCGGCCACCGCCGCGGTCCGCGTGCCGGGCCACGCCTATCCGTACGAGGACCTCGAACGGATCTGGAAGACGGTGCTGCTGCACCAGTTCCACGACATCCTGCCCGGCTCCTCCATCGCCTGGGTGCACCGCGAGGCGCGCGAGACCTACCGGGCGGTGCGCGCGGAGCTCGAGGGGATCACCCTGGCGGCGCAGACGGCGCTGGCGGGGGAGGGCACGCAGGACCTGGTCTTCAACTGCGCCCCGCACGCCCGGCACGGCGTCCCGGCCGGCGGCGCGGGCGTCCCGGCGCGGACGGGGCAGCCGGTCACGGTGGAGGAGCGGCACGGCGGCGGTCACGTCCTGGCCAACGGCCGGCTGCTCGTGGAGATCGACGGCCGCGGGCTGGTCGTCTCCGCCTACGACCTGGAGGCGGGCCGCGAGGCGGTCGCACCGGGCGGCGCGGCGAACCTGCTCCAGATCCACCCCGACTTCCCGAACATGTGGGACGCCTGGGACATCGACGCGTTCTACCGCAACAAGGTCACCGACCTGGTCGCCCTGGACGCCATGGAGGTCACCGAGAGCGGCCCGGCGGCCGTCACCGTGCGGGTCACCCGCTCCTTCGGCTCCTCGACGGCCGTGCAGTCGCTCACCCTGCGGTCCGGGGCCAAGGTGCTCGACCTCGTCACGGAGGTGGACTGGCACGAGACGGAGAAGTTCCTCAAGGCGGCCTTCCCGCTGGACGTGAAGGCCGAACGGACCGCCTCGGAGACCCAGTTCGGGCACGTCTACCGGGCCACCCACACCAACACCTCCTGGGAAGCGGCCAAGTTCGAGATCTGCGCCCACCGCTGGATCCACGCGGAGGAGCCGGGCTGGGGGGCCGCCCTGCTCAACGAGTCGACGTACGGGCACGACGTGACCCGCGAGGTGCGGCCCGACGGCGGCCAGACCACCACGGTCCGGCTCTCGCTGCTGCGCGCGCCGCGCTATCCCGACCCGGAGACCGACCAGGGCGCCCACACCCTGCGCTTCTCGCTGGCGCCCGGTGCGCAGATCGGCGACGCCGTCCGCGAGGGGCACGCGCTCAACCTGCCCGAGCGGGTGGTGCGCGGCGCGGGCCCGGTCGCCCCGCTGCTGGCGGTGGACGACGACGCGGTGGTCGTCGAGGCGGTCAAGCTGGCCGAGGACCGCGGCGGCGACGTGATCGTCCGCCTCTACGAGTCCCGCGGCGGCCGGGCCAGGGCCACCCTCTCGGCGGGCTTCCCGGTGGCGGCGGCGGTCGAGAGCGACCTGCTGGAGCGCCCCCTGGCGGGCTCGGCGGTCGGCGCCACCGCGGCGGACGGCACGGTCGCCCTGACCCTGCGCCCGTTCCAGATCGTCACGGTCCGCCTGCGCCGCGCCTGAGGCCCGTGGAGCAGGGCCCGGCTCGCCGCGCCTGAGGCCGTGCGACCGGGCCCGGCTCCACCGCGTTCATCCGGTCGGCCGAGCAACGGAAGCCACCCGCGCTCCGCGGGGCAAAGCTGTGGGCAGGAACCGCCGCCACTGCCGCCACCGCACAGACGAGGACCGCGCCATGTCCCACAGCCGACGCATCAGCACCATCGTGGGGGTCGCGGCGCTGCTGCTGACCGCCACCGCCTGCTCGGGCCTGGGCCGGAGCACCGCGGGCATGCTCAGCTTCCGCGGCCACGACTCGCCGGCCGAGCTGAGCTACTCCAACACCCTCGTGCGGGGCTGTCACAAGATCGCCATCCCGCAGGGGGCCACCCACGTCGAGAACAACACCCTCGTCGACATCGTGCTGTACCGGACGGAGGACTGCGCCAAGGCCGACCGGGCCGACGGCACCTACGTGGCGACGACGCTCACGAACGTGACGGCCCCCGCCAGCCTGTCCTGGCGCAGCTTCAGGGTCATCCACTGACGCGCCCCGTCCCGGAGGCCGTGGCGGCGTGAACTCCGCCACAGCCTCCGGACGGCCCGGCCCCGGGGCCCGGGAATTCCCGGGGCGGCCGGGCCCCACCCGGTTATGCACCTAGTTGCAAAACCGCCCTCCCCTCGCTACAACAGGGTCATCACCCCCGCGCGAGGAGGCGCCCCCATGTCCCAGAGCCGGTACCCGCACCTGCTGAGCCCGCTGGACCTCGGATTCACCACGCTGCCGAACCGCGTGATCATGGGATCGATGCACACCGGCCTCGAAGAGCACCAGGGCGGCTTCGAGCGCCTCGCCGCCTTCTACGCCGAGCGCGCCCGAGGCGGCGCCGGCCTGATCGTCACCGGCGGCATCGCCCCGAACGACGCCGGCCGCCCCTTCGAGGGCGGCTCCCGCCTCACCACCGAGGACGAGGCCGCCGAGCACCGGGTGATCACCGAGGCGGTGCACGCCGAGGGCGGGAAGATCGCCATGCAGATCCTCCACTTCGGCCGCTACGCCTACCACAAGGACCTGGTCGCCCCCAGCGCCCTCCAGGCCCCCATCAGCCCCTTCGCCCCCAACGAGCTCAGCGACATCGAGGTCGAGCGCACGGTCGAGGACTTCGTGCGCGCCGCCCGCCTCGCCAAGCTCGCCGGCTACGACGGCGTCGAGATCATGGGCTCCGAGGGCTACCTGATCAACGAGTTCATCGCCGCCGCGACGAACAGGCGCACCGACCGCTGGGGCGGCGCGTACGAGAACCGCGTCCGCTTCCCGCTGGAGATCGTCCGCCGCACCCGCGAGGCCGTCGGCGAGGACTTCATCGTCATCTACCGCCTCTCCATGCTCGACCTGATCCCCGGCGGCTCCACCCTCGACGAGGTCGTCCACCTCGCCAAGGAGATCGAGGCGGCCGGCGCCACCATCATCAACACCGGCATCGGCTGGCACGAGGCCCGCATCCCCACCATCGCCACCTCCGTCCCGCGCGGCGCCTACACCTGGGTCACGAAGCGGCTGATGGGCGCGGTGTCCGTCCCCCTCGTCACCAGCAACCGCATCAACACCCCCGAGATCGCCGAGGAACTGCTCGCCGACGGCCGCGCCGACCTGGTCTCCCTGGCCCGCCCCTTCCTCGCCGACGCCGACTTCGTCGCCAAGGCCGCGGCCGGCCGAGCCGAGACCATCAACACCTGCATCGGCTGCAACCAGGCCTGCCTCGACCACACCTTCAGCGGCAAGATCACCAGCTGCCTGGTCAACCCGCGCGCCTGCCACGAGACCGAGCTCGTGCTCTCGCCCACCAAGCTGAAGAAGCGCGTCGCGGTCGTCGGCGCCGGCCCCGCCGGACTGGCCTGCGCGGTCTCCGCCGCCGGCCGCGGCCACGCCGTCACCCTCTTCGAGGCCTCCGGCCACATCGGCGGCCAGCTCGACATCGCCCGCCGCATCCCCGGCAAGGAGGAGTTCGCGGAGACCATCCGCTACTACGGCACCCAGCTCGTCGACAGCGGAGTGGACGTACGCCTCGGCACCCGCGCCGACGTGGAGACGCTCCGCGACTACGACGAGGTCGTCGTCGCCACCGGAGTCACCCCCCGCACCCCCGCGATCGACGGCGTCGACCACGCCAACGTCGTCAGCTACCTCGACGTCCTGCGCGACGGCGCCCCCGTCGGCGAGCGCGTCGCCGTCGTCGGCGCCGGCGGCATCGGCTTCGACGTCGCCGAGTACCTCACCGACAGCGGCGAGGGCGCCGCCCAGGACCCGGCCGTCTACTTCCGCCACTGGGGCGTGGACACCGCGTACACCGGCCCCGGCGGACTCACCGCCGCCGAACGCCCCGCGCCGCCGCGCCAGGTCCACCTGCTCCAGCGCAAGACGACCAAGGTCGGCGCGGGCCTCGGCACCACCACCGGATGGATCCACCGGGCGGAGCTCAAGCACCGCGGGGTGGTCTCCGTCGCGGGGGCCGCGTACGACCTCATCGACGACGAGGGCCTGCACATCACCGTCGACGGCGAGCAGCGGCTCGTACCGGCCGACACCGTCGTCCTGTGCACCGGGCAGGAGCCGCGCCGCGACCTGTACGAGGCGCTGCGCGCCGCCGGGGTCGAGGCGCACCTGATCGGCGGAGCCGACGTGGCCGCCGAACTCGACGCCAAGCGGGCCATCCGCCAGGGCACGGAACTCGCCGCCGCCCTCTGACCGAAAACCGACGGGGGATTGTGGCGGCCGGGCCGGGCCGCCACAATCGCCCGGTGACGTTCTCCTCCGCAGCCGCAGACAAGATCCTCGCCGACAACTTCGCCCCCTGGGTGCTGGCCCTGGGCCTCAGCGTCCAGGAGACCGGGGAGCGGCACGCCGTCCTGCGGCTGCCCTGGTCCGACACCCTGGCCCGGGACGGCGGCGGGCTCTCGGGCCAGGCCCTGATGGCCGCCGCCGACACCGCCACCGTCATCGCGATCTCCAGCGCGCGCGGCGCGTACGGGCCGATGACCACCGTCCAGCAGTCGACGAGCTTCCAGCGCCCGGTGACCGGCGCCGACGTCCTGATCCACGTACGGGTCACCAAGCTCGGCAAGCGGATGGCCTTCGCCGACATCACCATGACCCCCGAGGGCGCCGACGAGCCGGCCGCCACCGCTTCCACGGTCTACGCCCTGCTGGGCTGAGTCCTCCCGCTGCCTCCCCGGCTACCGCGGCTCGGGGTCCCCGCCTCCGGCCACCGGCAGCCGCACCACCATCCGGGCTCCCCGCGGGGAGTCCTCGGCGGTGAGGGTGCCGCCGTGGTGGGCGGCCAGGTCCCGGGCTATGGCGAGGCCCAGGCCGGCCCCGCCGTGGTCGCGGCTGCGGGCGTCGTCGAGTCGGGTGAACCGCTCGAAGGCCCGTTCCCGGTCGCCCGGCGGGATGCCGGGGCCGTCGTCGGTCACCTCCAGTACGGCGGTCCGTCCGCCCGGACCGGCGGCGGTGTGCAGGACGAGGTCCACCCGCCGGTCCGCGAACCGCTGGGCGTTGTCGAGCAGGTTGGTGACGACCCGGGCCAGCCACAGCGCGCTGCCGTCCACCCGCACGCCGTCCGCCAGCTCCGTGCGCACCGGGATCCGGTCCCCGAGGCGCGCGTCCACGGCGCCCCGGACCACGGCGCCCAGGTCCAGCCGGGCCGGAGCCATCGGCTGGGCGGCGTCGATCCGGGCGAGCAGCAGCAGGTCGGAGGCGAGCTGCTGGAGCCGTTCGATGTCCTGGAGCGCGCCGCCGATCAGTTCCGGCCACAGTTCCGGATCCCGGACGGCCAGGGCCACCTCCAGCTGGGTGCGCAGCACCGTGATGGGGCTGCGCAGTTCGTGGGAGGCGTCGGCGATGAACCGGCGCTGGCGGATCCCGGCGGACTCCAGCCGGTCCAGGGTGGTGTTCATCGTCTGCGCCAGCCGGGCGACCTCGTCGTGGGTGGGCGGTACGGGGACCCGGCGGTGCAGGTCGCGGTCGCTGATCCCGGCGACCTCGGCGCGGATCGCCTCCACCGGCCCGAGGGCCCGGCCCGTCACCCGCCAGGTGACGAAGGCGACGGTGGCGAGGAGCAGCGGGCCGCCGACCGCGAGCGCGGCGGCGGTGGTGTCGTCGGCCGCGTCCACGTCGCGCAGCGAGGTCCCGACGAACACGGTGACCATGCCCTGCGGGGTCTCCGTGGTGACCTGGACGACCCGCTGGCGGTGTTCGCCGCCGAGCGGACCGGCGTTCAGGGTGTGGGACTCCTTGCCCGGCCGCAGGGGTTTGCCGGGGACGATCGGGAACTCTCCGGCCAGGTTCGGGTAGGCGCGCAGCACCCGGCCGCGGGCGTTCACCACCTGGACGAACTCGACACCGTGCAGCGTCGGCCGCATCTTCTCGAGGTCCCCGGAGGCCGCGAGCCGGGCGATTGTCTCGGCCTGCCGCGCGGCGTCTCGTTCGGCGTTGCGCAGCAGATTGGCCTCCAGCAGGCCCAGGAGGGCGAAGGAGGCCAGGGCCAGGGCCACCGCGACGACCAGGACGGCGCCGACGGTGGCGCGGGCCCGGACGGTGGTGGGCAGCAGGCGGCGCAGGGGTGACCGCCGGAGCAGGCGCGGCAGCGCTCCCGGCCCGTCCAGCGCGCGCAGCCCTTCCGGGCCCCTGAGCCCGCGCGCGAACCGGCCGCGGGGGAGTACGGGTTCAGCCACCGTCGACCGCCAGCCGGTAGCCCGCGCCGCGTACGGTCTCCAGCGCGGCGCGGCCGAACGGCGCGTCGATCTTGCGGCGCACGGCGCTGATGTGGACCTCGACCACGTTGGGGTCGCCGGCGAAGGCGATGTCCCACACCTGCTCCAGGATCTCCCGTTTCGGCACGACCTCGCCGGGGCGCCGCGCCAGGTACTCCAGGACCGCGAACTCCCTTGCCGTCAGCCGTATCTCGGTGTCGCCGCGGGAGCAGCTGTGCCGGGCCGGATCCAGTACCAGGTCGCCGAAGCGCATGGTCCGGGGGCCGCGGCGGCCCGTGCGCCGGGCCAGCGCGCGCAGCCGGGCGACCAGGACGAGGTAGGAGAAGGGCTTGGACAGGAAGTCGTCGGCGCCGGTGTCCAGCGCCTCCGCCTCGTCGTACTCGCCGTCCTTCGCCGTGAGCATCAGGATCCCGGACTCGTTCCCGGCGGCGCGCAGCCGTGCGCAGACCCGGTAGCCGTTGAGTCCGGGCAGCATGATGTCGAGCACGATCAGGTCGTAGCCGTGCTCGGTGGCCATCCACAGCCCTTGCAGCCCGTCGTGGGCCACGTCCACCGAGAACCCCTCCGACTGGAGTCCCCGTTGCAGGGCCACGGCCAGCCGGCGTTCGTCCTCCACCACCAGTACGCGCATACCGACCAGGGTCTCAGGCCGGGCCCGCGACAGGCTGAAGAGGTCTTCAGCTGACTTCAGGTGGGCTTCAGCATCCGCTCAGCATGCTCTGCAACGAGCCGGGCGCCGTGCCTGGTTGTGCCTGAGGAGTCCTGGTATGTCTGAATCCCTCCCTCCGTCCGAGCAGTCCGAGCAGCCCGCGAACGCCCCGCAATCCGGCGTGCGCAAGCGCGTGGACCTGGGGCGCCTGGTGCCCCGGCGCAAGGGCGCCCGGTGGGCGGCGCTGGGCGCGGCCGTGGTGATCGTCGGCGGTGCGGCGGTGGCGGTGGCGGTGGACGAGCACCACGACGAGCGGATGGCCGGGCCCCGCTTCGGCTGGGCCGAGGCGGACCACGAGGGCGGGAAGCGGCGCGGTCCCGGAGCCGGCGGCGAACACGGCGACCGGGTGTTCGGCGACGCCGAGAACCGCAAGCACCCCAAGGACCTCAAGGTGTTCAAGGAGCTGCGGGAAGCGGGCCCGAACCCGCGCGCCGCCGAAGGGGGTCCCGGGGGCTCCACGAAGACCGCGCCCGCGCCCCTTCCCTCGCTGGCCGTCGGACAGGCGGCCGACAAGGCGGCGGGCGCGGTGGACGGCGGCAAGGTGGAGAGCATCCGCGTGGTCGCCCAGGAGGGCGGCGGCAGCGCCTGGCTGGCCGTCGTCCTGGGACCGGACGGCGTCCGGCACGCGGTCACGGTCTCCGGCACGGACGGCTCCGTCACCAGCAACGTCCCCGTCACCCGGCCGTAGCGGGGCCGGGCTTCGGACGGGCGGACGGGCGGACGGGCGGGGGCCATCGGGCTGCGCGGCTCAGCCGCGTCCGGCCGCGACCGGGTACGGCACGAAGCTGCTGCTGTTCTCGTCGACGGCGAGGGCCCGGCCGAGGGGCGGTACGGCCCGCTGCGGGCAGTCGAGGCGTTCGCAGAGGCGGCAGCCCATGCCGATCGGGGTGTCGGCGGAGGTCTTGCCGAGGTCGAGTCCGTCGGAGTAGACGAGGCGGGAGGCGTGCCGGATCTCGCAGCCGAGGCCGATCGCGAAGGTCTTGCCGGGTTCCCCCCAGCTGCCGCGGTGGCGGGTGACGGCGCGGGCGGTCCACAGATGGCGCTGTCCGTCGGGCATGGCGGCGACCTGGACGTGGATGCGGCCGGGCGCGGCGAAGGCCTCGTACACGTTCCACAGCGGGCAGGTGCCGCCGGCGCGGGAGAAGTGGAATCCGGTCGCGGACTGCCGCTTGGACATGTTGCCCGCCCGGTCGACCCGTACGAAGGAGAAGGGCACCCCGCGCAGCCGGGGGCGCTGCAGGGTGCTCAGCCGGTGGCAGACGGTCTCGTAGCCGAGGCCGAAGCGGTCGGTGAGCCGCTCGATGTCGTAGCGGAACTCCTCGGCGGCCGTGTGGAAGGCGCCGTACGGAAGGATCAGCGCGGCGGCGAAGTAGTTGGCGATGCCGATCCGGGCCAGGGCGTGGGCGGGGGAGTCCGCCGGGAAGTCCTCCGCCGCCAGCCGGCCGAGCTCCTGCCCGTACTCCAGCAGCGCCAGCTGGGTGGCCATCCGGAAGGCCTGCTGGCCCGGCCGCAGCCGGCTCGACACGTGCAGGACCCCGCTCGCCGCGTCGTAGCGGTGCAGCCGGTCCGAATCGGCCGCGAGGCGCACCCCGTGCCGGTCCAGGAGCCGCGCCGACAGGGCGCGTACGACGTCCCCGGGGCGGATCCCGATCTCGCGGGCCAGCGACTCGGCGGCGAGATCGGTGTCGTGCAGGTAGTTCTGCCGCCGGTAGAAGAACTCGCGGATCTCCTCGTGCGGGGAGCGCGGACCCTCCGTCGTGCCGTCCCGGCCGTCCGCGTCCCCGGCGAGCCGCTCGGCGAGCAGCTGGGAACGCCGGCCGAGGTCCAGCAGCACCCCGGCGACGGCGGGCATCCGGGTGGCCAGCTCCGCCAGGTCCGACGGGGACACCCGGGACTCCGCGACCTCGGTGGCGAGCGCCTCGCGCAGGTCGGCCAGCAGCCGGCTGGTGTCCCGCTCCGAGAAGAAGCCGGGATCGACGCCGAAGGCCTCGGTCAGCCGCAGCAGCACGGGCACCGTGAGCGGCCGCGAGTCGTGTTCCATCTGGTTCAGGTAGCTCGGCGAGATGGCGAGGACGCGTGCCAGCTCCGCCTGGCTCATCCGGCGCTCCTCGCGCAGCCGCCGCAGCCTGGCCCCCGCGTACGTCTTGCCCACCGCGCTCCCCCTCCGTATGACCGGGACGCCGCAACCCTATGCGGGATCCGGGCGCCGCCGGCCTTCGCAATCGTGGCAAAAAAGCCCCCGAGGATTCGCGGAACTTGGCATCCCCCGCCCGTCATCGGCCTGCGCACGGCGATTCGCGCGGACGGTGACGGTCTTGGCACCGCGGCGCCGTGTCACATGTCGCCGTCCGGCATGTGAGCCGCTGTACTCGTCCTCCAGCACCTGCGCATACGCTGATCGACAGCAGCTGGTTCGCCCCGTCCGCCAGACGGGATGCGTCGTAAGAGGGAACCCGGTGGGAATCCGGGACTGCCCCGCAGCGGTGAGCGGGAACGACCGCCGTCATACGCACTGGACCCGGACGGGTCTGGGAAGCGACGGCCAGTAGGTGTCTGCCGAACGGCAGACGTGCCCGCAAGTCCGAAGACCTGCCCGTTGCCCGCGCACGCACAGCCGTGCGCGGACATCCCGGTGACCTCGTGGGCGGGTCGGCGAACAGATCTCGGACGGTCGCAGTGGCGCTTCGCGCCCCGGCGGGCCCGTCCGGTCCGTGACCCCTTCGCGCCCCACGTCCCGCCACCGGGACTCATGGAGACAAGCTCGCGAAGGAGAGTTCCGTGACAACCGAGTCCGCGACCGCGCCCGTAGAGGCCACCGTGTACGGCTACCCCCGCCAGGGGCAGAACCGTGAACTGAAGAAGGCCATCGAGGGCTACTGGAAGGGCCGCGTCAGCGCCGAAGCCCTCCACGAGACCGCCGCGCTCCTGCGCCGGACGAACTGGCGCCGGCTGGCCGACGCCGGCATCACCGAGGTCCCCACCGGCGACTTCTCGTACTACGACCACGTCCTCGACACCAGCGTCATGGTCGGCGCCGTACCCGCCCGCCACCGCACCGCCGTCGGCGCCGACGCCCTCGGCGGCTACTTCGCCATGGCCCGCGGCACCCAGGACGTGGCGCCGCTGGAGATGACCAAGTGGTTCGACACCAACTACCACTACCTGGTGCCGGAACTCGGGCCCGACACCCGCTTCACCGCCGACTCCACCCGGCAGGTCGCCGAACTGAAGGAAGCCCTGGCCCTCGGCCTGAAGGCCCGCCCGGTGCTCGTCGGACCGGTCACCTACCTCCTGCTCGCCAAGCCCGCCCCCGGGGTGGCCGAGGACTTCCAGCCGATCACCCTGCTCGACCGGCTGCTGCCCGTGTACGCCCGGGTCCTCGCCGATCTGCGCGCCGCCGGAGCCGAATGGGTCCAGCTGGACGAGCCCGCCCTCGTGGCGGACCGCTCCCCGGCCGAACTGGGCGTCGCCGCCCGGGCCTACCGCGAGCTCGGCGGAATCGGCCGGGCCGAGCGGCCCAGGCTGCTGGTCGCCTCGTACTTCGACCGGCTCGGCGAGGCCCTGCCGGTGCTGGCCAAGGCCCCCGTCGAAGGGCTCGCGCTCGACTTCACCGAGCGGGCGGCCGCCAACCTCGACGACCTCGCGGCGGCGGGCGGACTCCCCGGCAAGCGCCTGGTCGCGGGCGTGGTCAACGGCCGCAACATCTGGATCAACGACTACGAGAAGTCCCTCGCCACCCTCGGCACCCTGCTCGGCCTCGCCGACCGCGTCGACGTCGCCGCGTCCTGCTCCCTCCTCCACGTACCGCTGGACGCGGGCGCCGAACGGGACATCGACCCGCAGATCCGCCGCTGGCTGGCCTTCGCCCGCCAGAAGACCGCCGAGATCACCACCCTCGCCCGCGGCCTCGCCCGGGGCACCGGCGCCATCGCGGCCGAACTCGCCGCCAACCGAGCCGACCTGGCCTCCCGCGCGAACTCCGCGATCACCCGTGACCCGGCCGTACGGGCCCGCACCGCGGCCGTCACCGCCGCCGACGGCCGCCGCTCCCAGCCGTACGAGCAGCGCGCGGCGGCCCAGCGGACACACCTGGGGCTGCCGCTGCTGCCCACGACGACCATCGGCTCCTTCCCGCAGACCGCCGAACTGCGCACCGCCCGCGCCGACCTGCGCGCCGGGCGGCTCGACGCGGACGGCTACGAGCGCCGCATCGAGGCCGAGATCCGCGAGGTGCTCTCCTTCCAGGAGAAGACCGGCGTCGACGTCCTCGTGCACGGCGAGCCCGAACGCAACGACATGGTCCAGTACTTCGCGGAGCAGCTCACCGGATACCTGGCCACCCAGCACGGCTGGGTCCAGTCCTACGGCACCCGCTACGTGCGGCCGCCGGTCCTGGCCGGGGACATCTCCCGTCCGGAGCCGATGACCGTGCGCTGGACGACGTACGCGCAGTCGCAGACGGCCAAGCCGGTCAAGGGCATGCTGACCGGCCCGGTCACCATGCTCGCCTGGTCCTTCGTACGCGACGACCAGCCGCTCGGCGACACCGCCCGGCAGGTCGCGCTCGCCCTGCGCGACGAGGTGAACGACCTGGAGGCGGCCGGTACTTCGGTGATCCAGGTCGACGAGCCCGCCCTGCGCGAGACACTGCCCCTGCGGGCTGCCGACCACGCCGCGTACCTGGCCTGGGCGACGGAGTCCTTCCGTCTCAGCACCAGCGGCGTCCGGCCGGACACCCAGATCCACACCCACATGTGCTACGCGGAGTTCGGCGACATCGTCGAGGCCATCGAGGCCCTCGACGCTGATGTCATCAGCCTGGAGGCCGCCCGCTCGCACATGCAGGTGGCCGACGAGCTGGCGGGCGCCGGATACCCGCGCGAGGTCGGCCCGGGCGTCTGGGACATCCACTCCCCGCGCATCCCCTCCGCCGAGGAGGCGGCTGCCCTGCTGCGCAAGGGACTTGAGGCCATCCCGGCCGGGCGGCTGTGGGTCAACCCGGACTGCGGGCTGAAGACCCGCGGCTGGCCCGAGACGAAGGCCTCGCTGGAGCACCTCGTCGAGGCCGCGCGGCAGGTCCGTACGGAGATCGAAGCGAACTGAGGCCGACCGGGGCCCGGGGGTCCGTCGCCCCGGGCCCCGGGCCCCGGGCTCCCGGGCCTCCGGGCCGTGCGGTTCACCGCCCGCGCTAGTGTGCGCGGGTGAACTCTCAAGTCGTCCATGTCGTCGCAGGGTTTGGACCCGCGGGCGCCGCCACCGCGCGGCTGCTGGCCCGGCAGGGCCATGCGGTCCGGGTCGTCACCCGGTCCGGCCGGAGCCCGGAGCCCGGGATCGAGCACATCGCGCTGGACGCGAAGGACCCCGGACGGCTGACCGAGGCCGTGAAGGGCGCGGTCGCGCTCTACGGCTGCGCCGCGCCGCCCTACCACCGCTGGGCGAGCGAGTGGCCGCCGCTGGCCGCCTCGCTCTGCGCCGCGGCCGAGGCCACCGGGGCCGTCCTGGTCATGCTGGGAAACCTGTACGGGTACGGCCCGGTGGACGGCCCCATGACCGAGGAACTGCCGCTCGCGGCGACCGGCCCCAAGGGGCGGGTGCGCGCCGCCGCCTGGGAGCGGGTGCGGCAGCTGCACGAGCAGGGCCGCATCAGGGCGGTCGAGGTGCGGGCCTCGGACTTCTTCGGGCCCGGAGTCACCGACGGCGGCCACCTGGCCGCACGGGTCCTGCCCCCGCTGCTGCGCGGCAAGCCGGTCTCGGTGCTCGGGGATCCGGACGCCCCGCACAGCTGGACCTACCTGCCCGACGTGGCGGCGGCGCTGGCCGGGGTCGCGGGCGAGGAACGGGCCTGGGGACGGCCCTGGCACGTCCCGACGGAGCCCGCGCTCCCGGTCCGGGAGATGGTCGGACGGCTGGCCGCCCGGGCGGGAACGGCGCCGGTCGCGGTGCGCGGGCTGCCGCCGGCCGTGCTGGCCGTGGGCGGGCTCTTCTCGCCGCTGCTCCGCGAACTGAAGGAGGTCCGCTACCAGTTCGACCGTCCGTTCGTGGTCGATTCGAGCGCCTACGAGGCCGCGTTCGAGGTCCGGGCCACTCCCGTCGCGGAGCAGGTCGGGGCGACCGTGGACTGGTGGCGCGAGCGGGTGGCGGCCACCGGGTGACGAGACGGGCCGGCAGGATCCGGTCCAGCCACCGGTCCAGCCACCGGTCCAGCCACCAGGCCGACGCGCCGAGCAGGGCGGACTGCGGATCGAGGTGGTCCTCGAAGAGCTGCTGCTGCGGCGCGACGGCCTCGCCCTCGCCCTCGCCGTGGGGCGGGCCGCGGTCGAACGGGTCGGATTCGCGGGCGAGGGCACCTACCCGGTCGGCCTGCCCGTCCGGTTCTGAGCCGGCACGCCCACGCCGTCCGCGGACGCCGGGAGCTCCGGTGGGACCGCGGGGCCGTCCCCCGCCATGGGGAGCGTGATGACCATGGTCAGGCCGCCGCCCGGGGTGTCCTCCGCCGTGAGGGTGCCCCCGATGGCCTCGGTGAAGCCACGGGCGACGGCGAGGCCGAGGCCGACCCCCGCTCCGCGCGGTGCGTCGCCGTGGCGCTGGAAGGGCTCGAAGATCCGGTCCTTCGCCTCGTCCGGCACCCCGGGCCCCCGGTCGACGACCCGCAGCTCGACCCGGCTGGCCAGGGCGCTGGCGGAGACGTGCACGGCCCGGCCGCCGGGGCTGTACTTGACGGCGTTCTCCACGATGTTGGCGACGGCCCGCTCCAGCAGACCGCGGTCCACGGCGACCATCGGCAGGGTCTCGGGGATGTCGAGGTCGACGCTGTCCTCCGGTACGCCTCCCAGCGCCATCGGGACGACCTCGTCGAGGTCGGTCCTGCGGATCAGGGGGACGACCGTGCCGGTGTTGAGGCGGGACATGTCGAGCAGGTTGCCGATCAGCGCGGCGAGGCGGTCGGCGCCGTCCTCGATGCCCTCGAGCAGCTCGGCCCGGTCCTCCTGCGACCAGTCCACGTCGTCGGAGCGCAGGGAGGTGACGGAGGCCTTGATGCCGGCGAGCGGGGTGCGCAGGTCGTGGCTGACGGCGGCGAGCAGCGCCGTGCGGATCCGGTTGCCCTCGGCGAGCTCGCGGGCCTTGCCGGCCTCGTCGACCAGGCGCTGGCGGTCGAGCACGACGGCCGCCTGGGCGGCGAAGGCGCCCAGGACGCGCCGGTCCTCGGCGGGCAGCACCCGGCCGGTCAGGGCCAGCGCCATGTTCTCGCCTATGGGCAGGTCGACGTCGGCGTCCTCGGGACGGGCCGCCGGGTGCGGGCCGACGGAGGCCGCCGTGGACCAGGAGTCGACCTCGCTCTGCCGCTCCAGCAGCACCACGGAGTCCATGGAGAACGTCTCGCGGAGCCGCTCCAGGAGGGCGTCGAGCGAGTTCTCGCCGCGCAGGACGCTGCCCGCGAGGAAGGAGAGGATCTCGGACTCGGCGCGCAGCCGGGCCGCCTGGTGCGTGCGCCGGGCGGCCAGGTCCACCACCGAGGCCACCGAGACCGCGACGCCGACGAAGATCGCGATGGCGACGATGTTCTTCGGGTCGGAGATCGTCAACTGGTGCAGCGGCGGGGTGAAGTAGTAGTTCAGCAGCAGGGAGCCGAACGCCGCCGAGGCCAGCGCGGGCAGCAGCCCGCCGAGCAGCGCCGCCGCCACCGTGAAGGTGAGGAAGAGCAGCATGTCGTTGGCCAGGCCCAGATCGGGGACGACCCGGCTCAGCAGCAGGGCGAGCAGGACGGGGCCGGCGACGCCGGTGAGCCAGCCCCAGATGAGGCGCGAGCGCCCCAGCCGGGCCCCGCGGGCGACGGGCAGACCGCGGGTGCGGCCCTTGGCGGCCTCGTCGTGGGTGACGATGTGCACGTCGAGGTCGGGCCCCGACTCGCGGGCCACGGTGGCGCTCACGCCCGGCCCGAACACGTACTGCCAGGACCGCCGGCGGCTCACGCCCAGCACGATCTGGGTGGCGTTGACCCCGCGGGCGAACTCCAGCAGGGCGCTGGGCACGTGGTCGCCTATGACGTGGTGGAAGGTGCCCCCGAGGTCCTCGGCCAGGGTGCGCTGCACCGCGAGTTCCTTCGGCGAGGCCGAGCCGAGCCCGTCGCTGGCCGCGATGTAGACGGCGAGGACCTCCCCGCCGGCGCCCTTCTCGGCGAGGCGGGCGGCTCGGCGGATCAGCTGGCGCCCCTCCGGGCCGCCCGTGAGTCCGACGACGATGCGCTCGCGGGCCTGCCAGGTGGAGCGGATGTCGTGCTCGCCGCGGTACTCCCGGAGGTATTCGTCGACGCGGTCGGCGACCCAGAGCAGGGCGAGTTCGCGCAGTGCGGTGAGGTTGCCGGGACGGAAGTAGTTGGAGAGGGCGGCGTCGACCTTGTCGGGTTTGTAGATGTTGCCGTGGGCCATGCGGCGGCGCAGGGCCTGCGGGGACATGTCGACGAGCTCGATCTGGTCGGCGCGGCGCACGACCTCGTCGGGTACGGTCTCCCGCTGCCGCACGCCGGTGATCGTCTCGACGACGTCGCCCAGCGATTCGAGGTGCTGGATGTTGACGGTGGAGACGACGTCGACGCCGGCCTGGAGGAGTTCCTCGACGTCCTGCCAGCGCTTGGCGTTGCGCGACCCCGGCACGTTGGTGTGGGCCAGCTCGTCCACGAGCGCCACGGCGGGGCGGCGCGCGAGCACGGCGTCGACGTCCATCTCGGTGAACGCGGAGTCCCGGTAGCCCAGTTCGCGCCGCTCGACGAGCTCGAGCCCGTGCAGCATGACCTCGGTGCGCGGGCGGTCGTGGTGCTCGACGAAGGCGACGACGCAGTCGGTGCCCCGCTCGACCCTGCGGTGCGCCTCGGACAGCATCGCGTACGTCTTGCCGACGCCCGGTGCGGCGCCGAGGTAGATCCGGAGCTTTCCGCGTCCCATGTGGCGAACTCGTTCTTCCGTCGTGTGCGTTGTCAGGGTTCGAAGCGGTAGCCCATGCCCGGTTCCGTGATCAGGTACCGGGGGTGGGAGGGGTCGGCTTCGAGTTTGCGCCGGAGCTGCGCCATGTACACGCGCAGGTAGTTGGTGTTCTCGCCGTAGGCCGGGCCCCACACTTCCAGGAGCAGCCGGCTCTGCGTGATCAGGCGTCCGGGGTGGGTGATGAGGATTTCCAGCAGGTGCCACTCGGTCGGGGTCAGCCGCACCGCGCGCTCCCCGCGGCGCACCTTCTTCGCCACCAGGTCGACGGTGAACTCCTCGGTCGTGATCACGGCGGCCTGGTCGGTCCGGGCGGCCGGGGAGGCTTCCTGGCGGCGGGTGGCCGCGCGGAGCCGGGCGAGCAGCTCGTCCATGCTGAACGGTTTCGTCACGTAGTCGTCGGCGCCCGCGTCCAGCGCGCGGATCTTGTCCTCGGAGGTGTGGCGGGCGGAGAGGACCAGGATCGGCACCCGGCTCCAGCCGCGGACGCCCTTGATGACGTCGATGCCGTCCATGTCGGGCAGCCCGAGGTCCAGCACGATGACGTCGGGCTTGCGCGTGGCGGCGAGCCGCAGGGCCGAGCTGCCGTCGGAGGCTTCCTCGACGTCGAACTTGCGCGCCTGGAGGTTGATCTTGAGCGCGCGGACGAGTTGAGGGTCGTCCTCCACCACCAGCACCCGGGTCATGGGTGTGCAGCCCTTCCTTCGTTTGCGGGCACGGCAAGGGGCCGGGGGCCCCTTGCCGTGCGTCGTGGAACGTCAGCGTCAGCGTCAGCTCTTGGCCAGGGCCTTGAGCGCGGTGTTGAGTTCGAGGACGTTGACGCGGGGTTCGCCCATGAAGCCGAGGGTGCGGCCGGTGGTGTGGTCCGCGACGAGCTTCTCGACCCGCTCGACGTCCAGGCCGTTGCGTTCGGCGACGCGGCGGACCTGGAGCCCGGCGTACGCGGGGGAGATGTCGGGGTCGAGGCCGGAGCCGGAAGAGGTGACGGCGTCGGCCGGGACGTCCTGCGGCCTGATCCGGTGGCCGGCCGTGGAGTTGTCGGCGATGACGGCGTCCTTGGCGGCGATGACCTGGGCGCAGAGGGTGCCCTCCTCGGCCTGGCCGGTGCACGTGCCGTTGACCGCGCCGTTGTCGGCCGAGCGGTTGGTGGCGCCGGAGAGGACGAGGGAGTACCGGGTGTTGACGCTGTTGGATCCGAGGCCGTTGGAGGGGCGCGGCTGGAACCACTTCAGGTCCGGCCTGGCGGCCTCTTCGGGGTCGTCGGGGTTCTGCTTGGGGAGGTGGTAGCTCTGGCCGATGAGGGAGGAGCCGACGACCTGCCCGGTGTGGTCCTTGATCTCGGAGCCGTTGGCCTTGTCGGTGAACAGGGCCTGGGCGATCCCGGTGACGGCCAGCGGGTAGACGACCCCGCAGACGATCGTCAGGACCAGCAGGGCGCGGAGGCCCGCTCCGAGCAGCCGTACCGAGTTGCCTACAGAGTTGTTCATGACGTCAGCCGATTCCGGGGATGAGGGAGATGAGCATGTCGATGAGCTTGATGCCGATGAACGGGGCGACGAGGCCGCCGAGTCCGTAGATCCCGAGGTTGCGGCGGAGCATCTTGTCGGCGCTGGTGGGCCGGTACTGGACGCCCTTGAGGGCGAGCGGCACCAGCGCGATGATGACGAGCGCGTTGAAGACGACCGCGGAGAGGATCGCCGAGTTCGGGGAGGACAGGCCCATGACGTTGAGCTTGTCCAGACCGGGGTAGACCACCGCGAACATGGCGGGGATGATCGCGAAGTACTTCGCGACGTCGTTGGCGATGGAGAAGGTGGTCAGGGCGCCCCGGGTGATGAGGAGCTGCTTGCCGATCTCGACGATCTCGATGAGCTTGGTCGGGTTGGAGTCGAGGTCCACCATGTTCCCGGCCTCCTTGGCGGCCGAGGTGCCGGTGTTCATCGCGACCCCGACGTCCGCCTGGGCCAGCGCGGGCGCGTCGTTCGTACCGTCGCCCGTCATCGCCACCAGCTTGCCGCCGGCCTGCTCGCGCTTGATGAGGGCCATCTTGTCCTCGGGGGTGGCTTCCGCGAGGAAGTCGTCCACGCCCGCCTCTTCGGCGATGGCCTTGGCGGTGAGCGGATTGTCACCGGTGATCATGACGGTCTTGATGCCCATGCGGCGCAGTTCGTCGAACCGCTCGCGCATGCCCTCCTTCACCACGTCCTTGAGGTGGATGACGCCCAGGACCCGGGCGCCCTGCTCGTCGTGGACGGCCACCAGCAGCGGGGTGCCGCCGGCCTCGGAGATCCTGTTGGCGAGGGTGTCCGCGTCGTCGGAGACCCGGCCGCCCTGCTCGGTGACCCAGGCGATGACCGAACCGGCCGCGCCCTTGCGGGTCTTCCTGCCGTCCACGTCCACACCCGACATACGGGTCTGGGCGGTGAAGGCGATCCACTCGGCCTGGGCGAGTTCGCCCTGGTGGCGTTCGCGCAGGCCGTACTTCTCCTTGGCCAGGACGACGATGGAGCGGCCCTCGGGGGTCTCGTCGGCGAGCGAGGACAGCTGGGCGGCGTCGGCGAGCTCGGCTTCGGTGGTGCCCTTGACGGGGACGAACTCGGATGCCTGGCGGTTGCCCAGGGTGATGGTGCCGGTCTTGTCCAGGAGCAGCGTGGACACGTCGCCGGCGGCCTCGACGGCGCGGCCGGACATGGCCAGCACGTTGCGCTGCACCAGGCGGTCCATGCCCGCGATGCCGATCGCGGACAGGAGCGCGCCGATGGTGGTCGGGATCAGGCAGACCAGGAGTGCGGTCAGCACGATCATGGACTGCCTGGCGCCCGCGTAGATCGCGAAGGGCTGGAGGGTGACGACCGCGAGCAGGAAGACGATGGTGAGGGACGCCAGGAGGATGTTGAGGGCGATCTCGTTGGGGGTCTTCTGCCGGGCGGCGCCCTCGACGAGGGCGATCATGCGGTCGATGAAGGTCTCTCCCGGCTTCGTCGTGATCTTGACGACGATGCGGTCGGAGAGGACCTTGGTGCCGCCGGTGACGGCGGAGCGGTCGCCGCCGGACTCGCGGATGACGGGTGCGGACTCGCCGGTGATCGCGGATTCGTCGACCGAGGCGACGCCTTCGACGACGTCACCGTCGCCGGGGATGATGTCGCCGGCCTCGCAGACGACGAGGTCGCCGATCCTCAGCTCGGTGCCGGGGACCTGCTCCTCGCTCGCGCCGTCCTTGGTGAGGCGGCGGGCGACGGAGTCGGTCTTGGCCTTGCGCAGCGTGTCGGCCTGGGCCTTGCCGCGGCCCTCGGCGACGGCTTCGGCCAGGTTGGCGAAGATGGTGGTCAGCCACAGCCAGGCGGTGATGGCCCAGCCGAACCAGTCGGTGGGGTCCTTGACCGCCAGGACGGTGGTGACGACCGAGCCGATCAGGACGACGAACATGACCGGCGACTTGACCATGACGCGCGGGTCGAGCTTGCGGACCGCGTCCGGGAACGACTTCACCAGCTGCTTCGGGTCGAAGAGACCGCCGCCGACCCGCCCGGCCGGCTTGTGGCCCGTGGGGATGTCCTCGTGTGGTGCGCGGGTGGGGGTGATGGTGCTCATGACGCGAGCCCTTCGGCGAGCGGACCCAGCGCCAGGGCCGGGAAGTAGGTCAGACCGGTGATGATCAGGATGGTTCCGACGAGCAGACCGGTGTAGAGCGGCTTGTCCGTGCGCAGCGTTCCCGTCGTGGCGGGGACGGGCTTCTGCTCGGCGAGCGAGCCGGCCAGCGCGAGGACGAACACCATGGGCAGGAAGCGGCCCAGCAGCATGGCGATGCCGATGGTGCTGTTGAACCACTGCGTGTCGGCGTTCAGCCCGGCGAAGGCGGAGCCGTTGTTGTTCGCGCCCGAGGTGTAGGCGTAGAGGATCTCGGAGAAGCCGTGCGCGCCGGTGTTCGTCATCGAGTTGCCGGGGGTGGGCAGGGCCATCGCCACGGCGGTGAAGCCCAGGACCAGAGCCGGCGTGATGAGGATGTAGCAGGCCGCGAACTTGATCTCGCGGGTGCCGATCTTCTTGCCGAGGTACTCGGGGGTGCGGCCGACCATGAGGCCCGCGATGAACACCGCGATGATCGCCATGATCAGCATGCCGTAGAGGCCGGAGCCGACACCACCCGGAGCGATCTCGCCGAGCTGCATGCCCAGCAGCTGGATCCCGCCGCCCAGTCCCGTGTACGAAGAGTGGAAGGAGTTGACCGCACCGGTCGAGGTGAGCGTGGTGGCGACCGAGAAGATCGCCGAGGCGCCGATCCCGAAGCGGGTCTCCTTGCCCTCCATCGCGCCGCCCGAGACGTCGAAGACCGGGCCGTGGTGGGCGAACTCGGTCCACATCATCAGCGCGGTGAAGCCGAGCCAGATGATGGCCATGGTCGCGAGGATCGCGTAGCCCTGCTTGACGGAGCCGACCATCTTGCCGAAGGTGCGGGTCATCGCGAAGGGGATCACGAGGATCAGGAAGATCTCGAAGAGGTTCGAGAGCGGGTTGGGGTTCTCGAACGGGTGCGCGGAGTTGGCGTTGAAGTAGCCGCCGCCGTTGGTGCCGAGCTCCTTGATGACCTCCTGGGAGGCCACCGCGCCGCCGTTCCACTGCTGGGATCCGCCCATGAACTGGCCGACCTCGTGGATGCCGGAGAAGTTCTGGATCGCTCCGCACGCGACGAGGACGACCGCGCCGATCACGGAGACCGGGATCAGGATCCGGACGGTGCCGCGGACCAGATCGGCCCAGAAGTTGCCCAGCTCACCGGTGCGCGAGCGGGCGAAGCCCCGGACCAGGGCGACGGCGACGGCCATGCCGACGGCGGCGGAGACGAAGTTCTGCACGGCCAGGCCGCCGGTCTGCACGACGTGGCCCATGGCCTGCTCGCCGTAGTACGACTGCCAGTTGGTGTTCGCGACGAAGGATGCGGCCGTGTTGAAGGCCTGGTCCGGGTCGATCGCGGAGAAGCCGAGCGAGCCGGGCAGGATCCCCTGGGCCCGCTGGAGAGCGTAGAGGAAGAGGACGCCCACGGCGGAGAAGGCCAGGACGGCGCGCAGGTAGGCGGGCCAGCGCATCTCGGCGGCGGGGTTGGCGCCGATGGCCTTGTAGATCCACTTCTCCGGCTTGTAGTGCTTCTCGGAGGAGTAGACGCGGGCCATGTAGTCGCCCAGCGGGCGGTAGGCCAGCGCGAGCGCGGCGATCAGCGCGAGGAGCTGGAGCACGCCAGCGGTTACGGAGCTCATGTCAGTGCTCAGAACCTCTCCGGGTACACAAGGGCGAGGACGAGGTAACCCAGCAGGGAGACGGCCACGACGAGGCCGACGATGTTCTCGGCGTTCACAGCTTGGTCACCCCCCGGGCGATGAGAGCCACCAGCGCGAACACCGCGACCGTGGTGACGACGAAGGCCAGGTCGGCCATCGCGAGCTCCTGAGTGAAGAGGGAAGAGGAAAGAACCGAATCGGCCAGTTGGCTGGCCGATGACGAGATAACCGTGTCTTCAGCCCGGCGTTAAGCCACTTTGACGGGGTCCATACGGGGGGCGGGGGAGTCTTGACGCCGCCTTGACGCCCGGCCCCGCCTGACGCCCGGCCCCGCCTGATGGCCGAGCCGCTCTCCTGGCACGAGCCCCGTCTCCCGCTACCACCGATCACCACAGCCCGGCGTCGGCTCGCCATGCCGTCCCCGTCCGGCACGGCGCGGCCCAGCTCCAGCAGCCGTCATCACCGCGGCCGACCAGCGGGGACAATCGGAAGATCCTGAACCGTCTGGTCGCTCTCAGTGTCGAGCACGTCACGCTGGGCGTCTGCCTTCCCTTCCAGCCGTCCGAGGACCCCCTGCGGGGCGGGCTGGCAGCACTGCACCGCTACGGCGGTGAGAGGGAATCGGACATCTTGCAGCCAGCCGTGATAGAGCATGTCCACGTCAATGCAACGGTGGCACCCTGAGAGTCGAGACTGCGGCCGAGCAGTACTCCGTACATCCGCCCCTGAGGAGTGATCTGTGCCCCCGTTAAGAGACGCCCTGTTGCAGCAGAGAACCGTGTTGTCCCGCTTCCTCGTCCTGGTCGCCGCGCTGGCGATGACGTGGATCCCCGCCGCCGGGCCGGTGCATGCTGACGGCCCGCCGGCAACCAGCCGGGTGCGCCTCGACTCGTGGATGGCGGATCTGGCCCCCCGGCTCGCCGGCACACCGATCAATCGGATCGCCATGCCCGGCAGCCACGACTCCGGTTCTTGGAGCATCACCGCGCGGTCGGGTCAGTGCCGTACCGGCTACATCTACAACCTGGCCACGGGTTTCCCGCAGTTGGCAGCGAGCGTCGCAAGGACCCAGCGCGTATCGGTCGCCGAGCAGCTCGCGGGCGGATCCCGTTACCTGGACCTGCGCCTGTGCAAGCAGGACGGCCGGTGGTTCACCTACCACGGCTCCCCCCTGGGCGCCGCGTTCTTCGAGCCGAACGGTGACGCCGAACAGATCGGCCGGTGGATCGCCGCGCACCCTTCGGAAGTCGTCATCGTCAGCCTGTCCGTGACCGCCCCGGCCGAGGAACTGCCCGCGGCCACCGCAGATGCGTACGAGCGCCTGGCGGGCGTCGTGGGTACGGCAAGGCTCGCACCCCAGCCCCAGTTCTCCCCTTCCTCCACCTACGGCAGTCTCGTGGCCGCAGGGAAGAACGTGATCCTCTTCGACGGCTCGGGGCTCGTCGGGCGGGACTGGGTCTGGAGTGCTCCGCACGCCTCGTCCGACCGGGGCAGCTATCCCGCGGACAGCCCCCCGGTCGGCAACTACCTCAGGGACTTCGCCAGCCCCAGGGCACTGTTCGACGAGACCATCGCACGCAACCAGGCGGCACTCGCGAGGGACCCCGGAGCCGACGCGGGCAAGTTCTTCGTCATGGCCGGGATCGTCCAGCCTGACACACTCCTCGGCCTGGCCGGCCTGCAGCAGAGCTTCACGGCGCTACCCGACTCGATGACCTGCGCATCCGGCACGTTCTACGACCCCCGCAACGGCGGAGAGTGCTGGTCCTGTCCGGTCGGGCACGTACGCAACATCACGCCCGTCACCGACGGGACCGCGTGCTGGCTGCCCAGCCAGGCAGTGAGCACCTCTGCGACGTACGTGCGCAACGAGACCTGGGCCTGGAACTGCCCCGCGGGGACCTTCTGGGATCCCCGTCTCGACGCCTATCCCTGGCGCGGGCAGTGCTGGTCCTGTCCCGCGGAATTCATACGCAACGTCACTCCCGTCACCAGCGGCAATGCCTGCTGGCGCATGACCCCCATCCGGTACGCCCCGGCGGACCCCCACGGCCCCTCCGGAATCACCCGCGCGTTCCTGCTGGAGCGTGCTGCAACGTTCAATGCACTCCTGCACCGGCAACTGACCGGTCCCTGGAAGGCCCCGGAGCTGAGGCAGCACCTGAACATCGTCGCGGCCGACGACGTCGTCGGCGCCCCGGACGGTCTCCAGCCAGGCGACCTGGCCCGAGCGATCATCGCCTACAACACCTTCTGATCAGGGCCTTTGATGCCCGAAGCCAATGGGCTCATTTCTGCAGGCTTCGTGGAGAGTGCGAGTCCGTCAAGGGACCGCGTCGCATCCGCGACTACTACATCGGCCCGCCCGTCGACGACGCCGACATGCAGTGGATGCTCTCGCTGAAGAAGCACCCGTGCTCCGGTGACGTACTGGTCGCATCGATGAAGCACCGCCGGCACGGGATGAACGTGCGGGTCATCGTCCGCCCGGACGGCACACCCCTCACCGGCAACCGCGACCATGCCCGCCTCCGGGCACCCGGTGAACGCACCTTCGCCGGGTCCGTAAAGTCGACGGCGTGCAGGGTGCTGTCGGGGCAGGTGCACGGGTATCACTGGTGGACGGTGGCCGATGTGCCGGTCGACGGCCGGCGGGTGGTGCTCCGAGTACGGGTGCGGCGCTCGGTGTGTCCCACGCGCGGGTGCCGCCAGACCTTCCGCGAGCAGGTGCCCGGGGTGTTGGAGCGCTGTCAGCTGCGCACTCCCCGTCTGGCCAGGCAGGCCAAGGCGGGGGCGAAGGAGTTGGCGGGCCGGGCGGGAGTACGGTTGCTGGCGGCACTGGCCATTGGCCTGTCCCGTCACACGGCCCTCCGCGTCCTGCTGGGCATCCCGCTGCCGGACGGACGGGTGCCGAGAGTGGTTGGTGTCGACCACTTCGCTCTGCGCCGGCGGCACCGCTACGCCACCGTGGTGATCGACGCAGAGACCCATCGCCGGATCGACGTCCTGCCCGACCGCACGTCCGACACGCTGGAGGCGTGGCTGCGGGCCCATCCGGGCGTCGAGGTCGTGTGCCGTGACGGATCGACGACCTACGCGGAAGGCATCCGTCGTGCTCTGCCGGACGCGGTGCAGGTCAGTGACCGCTGGCATCGGTGGAACAACCTGTGCGAGGCCGCCTTGGACGAGGTGAAGGCGCACAGCACCTGCTGGGCCACCGTGCTCGACACCCCAATCCATGACGGACCCCGAGCCCAGACCACGCTGGAACGCTGGCACCAGATCCACGGCTTGCTCGACCAGGGCATGGGCCTCCTCGAATGCCTCGCCGCCTGCAACTGGTTCCTGGACGCGCTGACCGCCGTCTGTCCCGAGATGACCCACCTGGCCACCGCCATCCGGGCTTTCGCCCCGCTCATGACACCTCAGCCCGAGAACGCCGACGCGCTCCACCAGTGGATCTCCCAGGTCCGCTCCGCCGACCTGCCGCACCTGCACGCCATCACCCGCGGACTCGAGCGAGACCGTGACGCCGTCATCGCCGCGGTCACACCGCCGTACAGCTACGGCCCCACCGAAGGCGTCAGCACCAAAACCAAACGGATGGCCCACCAGATACACGGACGAGCAGGCTTCACCCTCCTCCGCCAACACCACCCAGCGTTACCACCGGATGTGAGGCAGATCCAAGTTAACGGTGGTTCTGCAGTTGTTAGGGGTCCAGCGGCGGGCGGCTGAGAGTCGGCCGTCGAAGGGGGCGAGGCTCATGATGGCCATGTAGACGCACTTGATGGCGGACTGCTCGTTCGGGAAGTGCCCACGGGCCCGGACGGCCTTGCGGATGCGTGCGTTCACGGACTCGATCAGCCCGCCCTGACGCAGGACGTCCAGGTCCTCGAGGGAATCGGCGCCGGCGGCCATGCCGCCCACGATGCTCATCGCCTTCGCGCCGGCAGCGGTGCCGGCCCCGTTCTTCGCGCTCAGCACAACGGCCGCACGGTGTTTCGAGGGTCAGACAGTCCCGAATGGCTGCCCTTACGGCACCTGCCGGACGAGCGTACCTCTGAGGATGTCCTGCGTTGCATCAACATCGGCAAGACTGGCGAAAGGCCCGCACATGGGAAGCGGAAAGCGCCGCGCTTCGCGAAAGTTGGCGTGGATCGGAGCGGTGCTGTTTGCGCTACTCACGTCCACACTCGCACTTCAGTACGCGAATGCGGAAACCAAAGGAGCGGCACCTCTGCCGGCTTCTCCTGATTTCAAGAACGGAAGCTTCGGAAATCCGCCTGTTAGCGTGGCGAGGTTTCCGGTGATGCCGACGGGCTGGACGGCATGGGTTCCCGGGGGAGAGGGGCCTTTTGTGACCCATGGGATAAATTCTCCGAGTGATGGGTATCAAACCGCCGCGGTGCGCAGCGGCGGTATTATGCAGAAGTTTAATACCGGGGGTAAGGTGCTGCAATACAGTTTCGATGCACGCTCCGGCGTTGGCGGCATGCCGACTAAGCTCACTTATGTTGCGGGCATGGAACACAGTGACAGTGAAACCGCGGAAGTGCTCAAGGTTCAGCTTCCGGCGGGAGTCAAATATGCGGGCTCTGCGAAGGTCGGTCGCGTTCAGGGCAGCAACGTGAATCTTGCTGATGTGACTGCCAAGGTCAACGGAAAAATCCTCATGATCCCGATTGGCAGCACGCCCGGAGAGTCGGGTGGTGAGATTGGGCTGGGTGAGCGCTACAGGGTGGAGTATGAGGTGCAGGTCGACAAAGTGAGCGAGGTGCCCAATGCTCACAATATGGTCCTGCCGTCGAACCTGGTCGTCAGGGGCGGGACGGTGTGGCTCAGTTCGAGCCTCCTTATGACACCTCGTGCTGATGTCGGGTTCGATGGCGGTGGCTTCACTAATGAGAACGGATACCAGGTCGGCGACAAGGCCGATGTCGACGTCGTTGTGAAGAACAGTGGCCCCGATGATGCGCAGAACGCGGTCGTCAATGTCGATAAGCCGGCCGGTCTTCAGGATTTCAAGCCGACCGTGCCACTGCCTCAGGGTGTGACTTGTGGTGAGATGGGCGGCACTTACGAGTGCAAGCTCGGATCGCTGGCGAACGGTGATTCGAGGAAACTCACCTTCTCTGGTGAAGTGAAGAACTCGGGCACCCTTGAAGTTGAAGCCAATGTCACATCAAGCACCATCAACTTGAAGGGGCGGGTCATTTCCACCAGCTATTCGACCAACTCGAGCAATCGTATCGACCTTGGCGTCAAGGCGGAAATTCAGAACGATGACGGTACCTCGCTCCCGGCGGGCAGTGTGGTGAAGCCGGACGACAAGCTCAAGCTCGTCGTGAAGGCCGACAACGCCGGGCCTGCCCGCACACAGAATTTCCGCGTGGATCTGCCGCTCCCTGCCGGCGTCAAGCTCGATGAAGACGTGAACGGCTACGACAAGGAGGCCGGCGTGTGGTCTGTGGGCTTGATGGAGCCCCGGAAGGATGCGACTTTGACTCTTCCGGTCACCGTTCTCGCGGATGAGAAAAAGGTTGCCCTCAGGGCGGAAGTCGACCCGGAGTCGTATAAGAATCTGGAAGAGTTCGAACTCGGGAACAATATTTCCCAGACCTCCGTGGACATCGCGCGGAGCGCCACGTTGACGGTATTGCCTTCAAGCAGACGGTCGACTTGACGGCCAAGGGGATCGTTCCCGCCGACCAGGAGAAGACTCTGTACCGGGTGTGCGTCACAGGCGCCGACATCCCTGACCCGCGTGGTTACGGGCCCTGCGACGACTCGAACAAGACCGAGGGTCATGTGGCCGTGAACGAGCTCAACGTGGTGCAGCTGGCTGCCGCCAACCTGACGGTCACCCCGGACGCCGGCACGGGCAGCCGTCCGCTGCCCGGCCAGAAGGTGTCGTGGACCGTGAAGACGACGAATCCCGGCGTGTCCAAGGCACAGGGGCTCGAGATCGAGGTCCCGGTTCCCGCCGGGGTCGGCGACCCCGAGGCAACGCCCGGGTCGAACGGGGGCACGTATGAGGACGGTCTCTGGAAGCCGGCCGATGTGCCGATCGGCGGCCAGGCCGTCCTGAAGCTCACCGGTACGGTGCTCCCCGATCACGACGAGCTGGACTACCGGGCCACGGTGAAGGAGTCGAAGACGCCGCTGGACGAGAGCAAGGGCAGCAAGATCGGTGTGCCGGTGGAGCACAAGGTCACGGTGCAGCAGGTCGCGGGCCTCGACGTGTCCATCGCGGCGGTGGACGGCAAGAACGCCGTCAAGGTCGGCGAGCAGGCCAAGGTGAAGGTCACGGTCGCCAACAAGGAGGGCCCCTCGACGGCCCGCAACACGGTCGTCGAGGTCGACCTGCCCCAGGTGAACGGCCTCACCCACGACGGCGGCACGGACTTCAACGGTGAGCCGGGCGGCGAGGGCTTCGGGACCTGGAAGGTCGGCGACCTGAAGTCCGGGGAGGAGAAGTCGCTGACGCTCACCTTCACCCCGGAAGAGGCGAAGGACCTGCGGTTCGACGTACTGGCGGCCCGCTCCGACGCGGCCAACCCCCAGGAGTGCCAGGACATCTGCGGCAGTACCAGCGTGAAGGTCACGGCCGACGAGCCCGATGACCCCGGCAACCCGGATGACCCCGGCAAGCCCGGTGACCCCGGCACCCCGGACAACCCCGGTGACCCGACCCCGCCGCCCGGCGACGGGCAGAACCCGCCCGCCGGCGACGGCGGCAAGAAGGACGACGGCGATCAGTCGCTCGTCGACCAGGTCCTTGCCTCCACGGGCAGCAACGCCCTGTGGTGGGGAGGCGGAGCCCTGGGCGCGGCCGGTATCGGCGCGGCCCTGATGATCGCTTCCCGGCGTCGCCGCTGACCGCGACAGCGTCGAACGGACGCGGGCCGGAGTCGGGAGGGCCCCACCCTCCATGAAGGAGGCGGGGCGGTCGCTCCCGGGGCCGGCCCCCCAACGGGTTGACCGTGCCCGATCGCCTCCAGAGGCGGGGGCGAGGCGGCCCGTGCGGCTCCGCTTCCGGCCGGGTAGGCCGTTAGCGGAAGGCCGTCGGTGCCGCCACGCGTGACGAACTGGCAGGCTCAGGCACGGCGTACGAGTTCGGCGGTCAGGGCCGAGGAGCCGGTAGGGCAGTCGACAGGGGAGGCGAGCTCCGCAGCCGTCAGGGGCCTGGAGTTGAACGTCGTCCCGGCCGCCTCTGTTTCCACGGCATGGGTCACCGTGTACGGAACCTTGACCACGATGCCGCTGCCCTTGTAGACGGCCGCCGCCGTGCCCGTGAAGGTCTCGATCGGCGGCGAGAGGTAGAGCAAGCCCTTGTTGCGGGCCGAGACCTTGAGAAGCGCGGTCTGTGAGAACGACGTCGATTCAGAGATGCTCTTGCCCCAGGTGGCCTTCAGGGTCAGCGCGACCCCGACCTTGAAGGAGTCGCCGAAGCCGGCCTCCACACTGACCTGGGTGCCCGCCTCGCCGCCGACCGTCGTGGAGGTCTCGATCGACTTGGTCCAGGTGATGTTCTGCTGTTGCTCGATGGACGTGCAGTTGTTGACGTCGGCCACCAGCTTCGGCGAGCTCTTGCCGAGGGCCCTGGTCTCCGCCGTGTAGGTGCAGTCGGCGTTTCCGTTCCCGCAGTCCGCGGTCACGTCGAGCGTGGTCGGGGAGTAGTAGTAGGCCGCCGACGTCATTTTGCCGTGCAGCGTGTTGCCGGCGGGCTGCTGGCCGAAGGGGAGAGCCGCCTGCCGGCTGCCGCCGTAGTCGGGGTCCTCGGCGAGGCCGATCTGGCAGCCGTTCATCCCGATCTGAGAGTTCAGCCTGTCGTTGAACTTGCCGCCCGCCCAAGTGCTCAGATCCGGCAGCAGGCGCTTGTCCCCGCGGGCCCGGCAGCCGCCGTTCCACACGAGGAGGACGTCCCCGGTGTAGTCGGGCTCGGAGAAGTGCATCCCCGAGTAACTCCGGCTCACGCTCTCCATTGCGGCCCTGAGCGTGGCTGTGGCGGCCGGGCCGCCCGGCGGGGCGACGAGGGGAGCGTCCTGGATCTCGTAGTCCGTGGCCTCCCTTATGAGTTCGCGGAACGTGTCGTAGCAGACCGGCGCCGCCACGAAGTAATAGGTGCAGTACGAGTTCGGGACGGCGGTCGGGGCCGCTGCGGCCCCGGGCGCGCCTGTCGAGGCGAATAACAGGCCGGCGAACGCGGTGGCGGCAATGCGAGGTCTCACGGCGACTCCTGGGTCGGAGGATCTGGTCGGACGGGGGGAATCCGTGCAGCCATCCTCCGGCTCTCTGTCGGCCGGTGCATCGGCCATCCGGCTCGTCCCAATTCGGCTGCGCTGTAAGGCATTTGGTGGACGACCTTTATCGGCCTCCCCGTACGGCGACAGCAGGGCCGAGGGGTCGCGCCGCCCCGAGCACCCCCTGCAATCTTTCGGTCGTTCGAACAGTTTGTTCCTGCATGAGGTGCGGCCCTTGCGGGGCGCGCGTGCACCGCGCTGACGTGGCAAGACATCGGGGCGGCAGCCGGCGGAAAGCGGCCATTCCCAGGTTTCGGGGGTGGGATGTCCGTTCTGCCTCCAGACGGTCACGGTCACGGTCACGGTCACCGACACCCGCCGCTACGAGACAGCGGCCGCACGGGCCTGGGACCGGCTCCACCCCCGGCAGACCCGCGGGGCGGCCTGGCTCGACCATGCCGCTGAGCTGCCCGTTATCGAGGGCACTGTCATCCGCCTGAAAGTCGGGCACCTGCCCTCGGGCGGTGACCCGAATCCGGTCTGGCTACGGTGGTCCAAGACCGGCGCCACCGCGGCCGGCGTTGACCGCTGCTGGCAGGCCTTCCTGCGGAGGTTCGGTGTCGGGCACACCTTGGCTTCTGGAAGCAGACTCTGGGCTGGACCCGCCCGAAGCTCCGCAGTCCCGAGGCCGCGGACCGGTGGACGTGGCTCGTGGTCGCCGCCCACACCCAGCTCAATCTCGCCCGGCCGCTCGCACGAGATCTGCGGCACCCCTGGGAGACGCCGGCCCCACCCGAGCGACTCACCCCCGCCCGAGTCCGACGGGGTTCAGGAACCTCCGCCCGGCGACTGACTCACCAGCCGGTGCACCCGAACCCGGTCGCCCCGGCCCCGGACGGCCACCAGGCTCGAAGGACCGGTATCCCGCAGCACGCCACGGCGTCGGAAGAGTCCTCGCCACCGGTCGTCCACAGCTGCAGGCGCAGCCCCAGCCGTGGCGGGCGCCGGCGTAACCGCCCGCGCCCGCTCCGCGACCACCGGATTTCGCCGGCCCACTGCCGACGGCTCGACACAACCACGCCCCGCATCCGAACACGTGGAGAATGCGCGTCGCCGCGTGTGGTCAGGCGCGGACTGCGATGACGGTCTTGCCGCGGGCTCCGCCGCGCTCGACCTTCTGCAGGGCCTCGCAGGCCTGGTCGAGGGGGAAGACGGTCTCGACGTTCGGGCGGAGCTGCCCGGACTCGACCAGTGCGGCGAGATGGGTCAGCTGCTCGCCGTGGGGGCGCATGAAGAAGCTGCGGGCCTCGACGTTCCACTGGTTCTTCTTGGCCTCGGCGTCCGCGATGGGGAGGATCGACACCAGCGTGCCGCCAGACCTGAGCACGGCGAACGACCGCTCCTGGGTCTCGCCGCCAATGGTGTCAAGGACGACGTCCACGTCGGAGACAGCCTCGTCGAACTTCTGGACGCGGTAGTCGATCACCTGGTCGGCGCCCAGCTCGCGGACCACTTCGACGCCGTCGCCACTGGCGGTGGCCACGACCTCCGCGCCCAGCTGCTTGGCGATCTGCACCGCTGCAGACCCGACGCCGCCGGCGCCGCCGTGTATCAGTACGCGGGTCCCGGCACGCACATCGGACTGCTCGGTCAGAGCCTGCAGGGCGGTGAGGGCGACGAGGGGCAGCGAGGCCGCCTCCTCGAAGGTCAGAGCGGCCGGCTTGGCCGCGACCAGGGACTGGTCCACGGCCGCGTACTCGGCGAAGGCACCGCCAAGGCGCGGGTCGACGCGGGTGAAGACCTCGTCGCCGATGGCGAAGCGGGTGACGTCCGCGCCGACCTCGGTGACCACGCCGGCGAGCTCGTTGCCGATGACCACGTCCGTGGTCGGCGTGCCAGAACTCATGAGGCCCTTGACGATCAGGTGGTCTACCGGGTTGACCCCGGCGGCCCGGACCTCGACAAGCACGTCCTGGGGGCCGACGGCGGGGACCGGCACGTCGGCGACGCGGACGACGTCGCGGACCTGGCCGTACTGGTTGATGACTGCTGCCTTCATGGGAATCTCCTCAATCGTGTCCGCGCCGATGACACGGCGTGGGTAGTGGGGTGGTATTCGGGCGGGGTGGAGGCTCAGGCCCTGGCAAGGGGGGCACCTGCTGCCGCCGCCCGCTCAAGGGCGTCGAGCAGGACCTCGGGGCTTTGAGCTTCTGGAGGACCGCAGCGCCGTCGATGACCAGGGCTCGCAGATCATGCGGAAGGCCGGCCCGGACCCCGTCCGCGCGATGTCCGGGCTGGACGCCACCTTCACGCTCCTGCGTCGGCCCCTGGACGGAGCAGCGACCACCGGGACGCGTACTGCCGTGACCCCGGCTTCGGCGTAGGGCCGACGCGCGGCGGCGTGTCGGCGCACCGGTCGTCCCTCTTCAGCTCCGGCCCCCGGCCGCGAGATCACCACCCGCCACCACCGAGCAGGCACTCCGACGAGATCACGTGTCCTAGTAGGAGGTCAGCCGGCTGCGGGCACGGCGAACGCGCTGAGCGGGATGACCTGCCTGAACAAAGCGGTTTCGAGGGCCAGGCCGTCGGCGAGAGGCAGCGCGAGGCCGTCGAGCAGGGCACGCTTGGCGGCGAAGAGCGCGGGCGCCGCGTTGCGAGCCACCTGCGCTGCCCACTCCTCGGCGCGGTGGTCGAAGTCCTCGGTCGGCAGAACCGCGTTCAGGATTCCCAGCCGCAAGGCTTCCTCGGCACCGATGGGCCGGCCGGTCAGGATCAGGTCGGCGGCGGCCGAGCCGATGAGGCGCGGCAGGCGCTGGGTTCCGCCGCCCCCCGGGATGAGGCCGTTGCGGATCTCGGGCTGGCTGAAGTGGGAACGCACCGAAGCGACGCGGAGCGTGGCGGCGAGTGCGGTCTCCAAGCCGCCGCCCCATGCCTGGCCGTCGATGGCCGCAATGACGGGCTGGGGGAGGGATTCCATCAGCGCGAGAGTACGGGGCCAGGTCTCGGCCTCCGCGTCGCTCAGAGTCCCGGCGGCGGCACGACGCAGGATGTCCAGATCGGCGTGCTTGACGAAGACGCCGTCGATGCCGCTCCTCAGGAGGACGACGCTGACTTCGTCGGTACGTCGGGCGATGTCCTCCAGGTGGCCCGCCAGTTCGTCGAGCGATGCGAGGTCCATCTGGTTGTCCGGCGTTCGACGGAAGGTCAGGACGGCGATCCGTTCCCGGGTCTCGGCTGCCCAAGTACTCATGGGAATGTCTCCTAGCGGCGTACGGCGGGGTCCGGAAGGCTCGGCACCACTCGGGGGCGGCGTCGAGACCCTGTCGATCTTCCGGTCCACACCGCGGTGCCGTAACCTCCGACCGGCCCCTCCAGAGTGCTAGTACGCCGCCCGGACCTCAGCTGGTGATTTATCCAGTTCGACGTGGTTTGGCGCCGGTCTTGTGGTGGGCGGGTCGGGTGTATGCCTCGCCGGTGGCGAGGACGTGTCCGACGTCGTGGCGGGTGGCGGGTGGCGGGCTGTCGGTTCTTCGAGCCTGCTGGGCGGCCTGGGCCGGGCCGGCTAGGTTTTGGTGCACGGGCCGTAGTACCCGTCTTTGCCCGTAGGTTCCTGAACCCGCGTCGGACGCGGGTTGGGGTCAGCCTGTTCGGTTCGGCCGGTCGCTCCCACGGCCTGCGCAGATCTTGGGCGAGTGGTCGGGCGGGGCAGAGCTGGGTGTAGGCCGCGATCCCCAGCCAGGTCCACCGGTCGGCGGAGGCGACGCAGTGATCGGCTTCGTCTCCCGGTCCGGGGGCACCCCGCTGCCGGTGGCGGCCCACGACGGGGACGGGCCGCGGGCGACGAGCCCGCGCTGGCCCGGGCGGACGTCGGGGTCGCCCTGCGCGGCGTCCGCTGCCGGCCCGCCTCCGCGCACGACCTGCTCCGCCGCAACCTCGCCGTCTACGGCCTCGGCGGCCTGGTCCTGCCGTTCATCGGCATCAAACTGATCGACCTGCTCGTGTCCGCGATCCCCGGCCTCGGCTGACACCGGCCGTGCGGGCCGGGAGGGGGTCTGGGAGCATGGGGCAGGAGACCGGGGACCCGGAGCGAGGAGCGGACATGTCCGGACAGTTCGAGGCGAGCGTCGAGATCGACCGGCCGGCCGAGGAGGTCTTCGCCTACCTCGCCGACGGCCGCAACGACCCCGATTTCAGCCCGCGCGTCCAGGAGATCACCAAGACCCCCGAGGGCCCGACCGCGCTCGGCACGGTCTTCCGCAGCACCGTCAAGGACGCCGGGATGAAGACCGGCCGCGAGTTCCGCATCGTCGGCTTCGAGCCGCCGCACCTGATCCGCTGGACGGAGCAGAGCCGGAACCTGGTCACCGCGGACGGCGGCTACGACCTGGAGGCGCTCCCCGGCGGCCGCACCCGGGTCCGGATCTTCAACACCCTGGAGGGCCACGGCCTCGGCAAGCTGCTCGTCGGCCTCGCCGTGAGCGCCGCACGCAAGGACGCCCCCGCGTTCGGCCGCCGCATCAAGGCGGCCGCGGAGGCGTCCCTCACGCCGTAGCGGTCATCCGGCCGTCACGGGGCGGTCAGAACCGCCCGGGGCCGGCCGGCACCGGCAGCTGCTTCGGCGGCGCCACCGAGTCCTGCTTCCCGGCGGCGGGCGCCGGGCTCTGGCAGGTCACGTCCCCGGCGGGCAGCCGGCCCGTGGTCAGGTACGAGTTGACCTGGGCGTCGGCGCAGGAGGTCGGGTCGGTGAGGTACACGCCGTGGCCCTCGCCACCGGCGACCGTCACCATCCGCGAGCCCCTGAGCGCGCGGTGCATGCCCTCGCCGCTGGTGAGCGGGGTCTGGGAGTCCCATTCGTTCTGCACCGTCAGCACGTTCGCCTGCTTCTTCATCGGCGTGGCCGACTCGACGGGCCGGTCCCAGAAGGCGCACGGCTTGATGTTGGACGCGAAGTCCCCGTACAGCGGGTACTTCACCTTGTCCTTCGCCGCGTCCCGCTCGTACTGCTCGGTGTAGCGGGGCCAGCTGCCCGTGTCCCCGCACACCACGGCCCAGAAGACCGCGGTGCCGTTGTCCGACGCGGGCTCGGCCGCCGCCGGCTCGCCGGTGAGCAGCCGCTTCAGACCGGCCGTGTCCGGCCCCGCCGGCAGCGGCCTGCCCTCGGCGGCGGCCTTGAGGGCCGCGATCAGCGGGGTGGCCTGCGCCGGGTAGAAGAACACCCCGCGAGCGGACCGGATCAGGTCCCCGTCGACCTTCTGTCCCTCGAAGTCGATCGGCTCGCGGTCGGCGCGCGCCACCAGACCCCAGAAGGTGTCGGAGACGGCCTTCGGGGTGTCGCCGAGCCCGTACTCGGCCGACCGCTCGGCCGCCCAGCCGGTCCACCTCTGGTAGGCGGGCTCGGCCTCGGTCGCCCACACCTGGATCATCCCGCGCCAGATCCGCTGCGGGTCCACGCCGCTGTCCAGCACGAAGCGGTCGGTCCGCTCCGGGAACATCTGCGAGTAGACCGCGCCGAGGTAGGTCCCGTACGAGTAGCCCAGGTACGACAGCTTGCGCTCGCCCAGCACCGTACGGATCGTGTCCATGTCGCGCGCCGTGTTGCGGGTCGTGATGTGCGGCAGCACGGAGCCGGCCTTCTCGCGGCACTTGTCGGCGACCGTACGCGCCCACGTCACGTCGGAGGAGAAGGTCTCGGGCCGGTACGCCCGGTCGAAGTTCTGCTCGGTGTCGGTGAGTCCGCAGCTGATCGGGCTGCTGGCGCCGACGCCGCGCGGATCGAAGCCGATGAGGTCGTACCGGTCCCGAACGTCCTTGGACATCATCTCGCCCATCGCCAGCGGCAGATCGAGTCCGCTGCCGCCCGGGCCGCCGGGGTTGAGGAGCATGACGCCGTGCCGCTTGGCGGGGTTCTCGCTCTTCACCCGGGATATCGCGAGGTCGATGGTGGAGCCCTGGGGGCGCCGGTAGTCGAGCGGCACCTTGAGGGTGGCGCACTCGTACGAGGCCGGCTGGTCCGGGCTGCACCGGTGCCAGGAGGGCTTCTGGCTCAGGTACTCGGCCGCGGGAGCGGCGGAGACCTGGGTCGCGGTCAGCAGGGGCACGGTGGACGCGATGAGTCCGGCGGTGGCGAGCAGCGGTGCGAGGCGTTTCATGCGCACGGGTGGCCGTTCCTTTCGGTGAAGCGGTGAAGTCGCTTACCCGCTCACCTTGTTGGAAACGGCCGCGGGGCGAATCATCCCGAAGGCCGGGGCATGTGCGTCTCACGAATGAGCCGATATCCGGACAACTGGCCGACACGCCGCCGGTGCCGGCGGCCGGAGCGGTCAGTGGTGCCCGCCGCCGTGCGGGGTGCCGGATTCGACCTCGCCGCCGATCCGGCCGCGCAGGACGGCCAGGGCGTCCGCCGACGGGGCGGTGACCACCCAGCGGCTCCCCACCAGGTAGGTGCCGCCGTACGCGCGCGCCTCGGTCAGCCAGGAGCGCTGCCCCTCGTCGGCGGCGAAGGTCGCCATGCGGAAGGCGCCCTGCCCGGTCTGGCAGCCGCCCTCGCGCAACTCCTCGGCCTGGACGTCCACATGGGCGGTGCAGCCGACGGCCGCCGCGATCTCCTCGATCGAGGCGGACGGTGCCCGGCTCTCCTGCGCCCGTGCGCCGTGCGACGGGGCCGGGCTTCCGGCGCACGCGCCGGTCGGCAGCACGGCGCACACGGCGGCCACCGCCAGCGCGGCGGCGCGCGGAACGCGAGGGTGCGGACGGGCGGTTGACGACGGCGCCATGGCGGCTCTCGCTTCCTCACTGGCTGACGGGGGGGCCGTGGTGCCCGGGTGGGAGGGGGCCGGGCACCACGGGTCCGAAGGACCTCTCCTAGTGCGCCGACTTCGCCTTCTTTCCCTTGTCGGTCACGGCGAACCAGAGGCCCTGCTTGTTGTGCCCGGTGATATCACCGGGCTGCTTGTCCCCGGTGAACGAATAAACCGGCCAGCAGTCGATCGTCAATTGTTCCGAACCATCGGGACGCTTTACCGAGCCGACCAGTTCGGCGGCGATTCCCGACACCTTCGACTTGTCCACCGGCTTGGCGGGCTTCCAGGTGTCCAGACAGGCGTCGAGGCAGCCGAATTTCATCGGCCAGGCGCTGTCCTTGTCGAAGCGGTAGAGCGTGCGGCCCTCCGCGTCCGCGAGGATGCCGCCGAGCATCGGATTCTGCGCGACGGACAGTTCGACGCCCGCGCCCTGCTCCGTGCCCGCCCCGGCGTCCGGCGCCGATTTCGCGACGGTGGCCGGCTTCCCGTCCGCCCCCAGCGCGTGCCAGGTTCCGCCGACGCCCTCACCGAGCGCGTCCCCGGGCTTGGCGTCCTTCGCGTACCGGTACACGGGCCACCCGGCCAGGGTCAGCTGCCGGGTGCCGTCGGCCCGGGCGGCCGAGCCCAGCAGGCCCGCGTCAATGCCCTCACCTGCGGTGACGTCATCAGCTGCGACCGCGGGCCAGGCCGTCGCACAGTCGCCCTCACAGGCGGACTTGGGGGGCTTGGGCGTGTCCTTGTCGAACCGGTAGAGCGTGAAGCCCCCGCTGTCGGTGACCGCGCCGCCCAGACCCGCGACCTCGGCCACCTTCAGCTCCCCGGCCGGACCGTTCTTCCCGGCGCCGCCCGCCGGATCGGCGCCGGAGCCGCCGTCCCCGTACGCGGGATCCGCCCCCGACCCCGATCCGTACGCGCCGTCCGAGCCGTCCGCCCCGTACACGGATCCGATCGTCTTGCCGTCACCCGCGGGCTGTACCGCATTCCCCTGGCCCGGAGGTTTCTCGGCGAGTCCGCATCCGGCGGTCAGCAGCAGTACCGCGACCGCCGCCGACCCGGCGAATATCTCACGACGCATTTTCTTCACGATGTCTCCTTCAGGTCCGGTCCAGCGATTTCCGTTCGTCCCTTCCGTAATTGATACGGGGCCGGGAGGGGCGCAGGCATAATTCACGGGGAATTTGTCGGATCGCGCCAAGAAATGAACCGGGGGACGGGTCGGGCACGTGCACCCGCTCAGTCCTGGATGCGCAGCGCGAGAGCCGGGCAGCGCCGCACCGCACGCAGCGCCTTCGGGCGCAGCCGCGCGGGCACGGGCATGGACGCCTTGGCCGGGTAGCCGTCCGCGTCGAGCCGTACGACATCGGGGAGGATGTCCACGCACAGCCCGTGCCCCTTGCACAGCGTCCAGTCCACGACGAGCCGTTCGGGACTCTCGTCACGCGGCAGCGGCAGCGCGCCCAGCACCCGCCGGCCGCACCCGCTGCCGAAGGCGTGGTCGTGGAACTCGTCGGGGAAGGCGGCCAGCGCCGAGGCGACGAAGTGCGAGGTGCCGTCGGGATGGCTGCACGCACCGCGGCCCCGGACCGCCGTCATCCGCGCCTCCACCGCCTCGAGGGCCGCACCGCCCCCGCCGCGCAGCACGTCGTCCAGTACGTCGGCCAGCGCGGGCAACCCCCGTACGCAGGGCCCGCACTGGCCCGCCGACTCCTTCGCCATCCACCGGGTCACCCGCGCGACCTCACCGGCCGGACAGGTGTCCTCGGGCAGCGGCAGCACCGCCCCCGCCCCCAGCACCGCCCCGAAGGCCGCCAGGGACTGCCGGGACACCAGAGCCGAGCGCGCGGCCACCGGGTCCAGCCATCTGCCGTGGTAGCCGCCGACCAGGACACCCTGCCCGGGATCCGTACCGCACAGCTCCAGGACGTACGCCAGCGAGGCGCCGGTCGGCGTCTCGACCACCGTGGAACCGGCCACGGTCAGCAGCACCGTGCCCGGCTCGGCCGGCAGACCGGCCGAGCGGTACTCCTGCGCGCCGAGCCGGGCGGCGACGCCGAGCTGCGCGTAGGTCTCGGTGTTCGACAGCAGGGTGGGCACGCCGCCCAGCCCCCGCTCGCTGGTGCGCACCTTCTGGCCGGACGGCAGCACCGGCCCGCCGCCCAGCCCGCTGACGAGTGCGGTCCCCTCCCCGGTGACGAAGCGCTCGGGAAGCCGCACCACGCGCACCCGGCGCCCGGCCGGGCCGCGTTCCGCCACCGCGTCCCGCACCGACTGCTCCACGTCCTCCCGGGTGACGCCCACCACGACGTCGTCGGCGCCGAGCGCCGCCGCGGCCAGCAGCGCCCCGTCGAGCACCAGATGCGGTGCGTGCAGCAGCAGTGCGGTGTCCTTGAGGCAACTCGGTTCACCCTCGCTGCCGTTGACGACCACGGCCGTGGGCGCGTCCCGTCCCCGGGCCGAGCGGGTGACGGCCCGCAGCTTGCGGGCGAACGGGAAGCCGGCCCCGCCGCGGCCCCGCAGGTCGATGTCGTCGGCCAGGCCGATGAGTTCGTCCGGGCGGTAGCGGGGCAGCACGCCGTGCGCCGTGAGATGGGCGGAGCGGTCGAGCCGGGAGATCCGGTCGAGCCCGGCCAGCAGCCTGGGGGCGCCCACGCAGCCGAGGCCGGGGCGCGGCTCGCCGGTCACAGCCACCGCTCCGCCGCGGCCGGCTGCTCGCCGTACATCGGCGTCCGCCGGCCGGCCGTGGCGTACGACCGGGGGCCGGGCCGCGGCAGCGGCGCCCGCCCGCCGGACACGAGGGGACGCGCCGCTCCGCCCCGGCCCGAGCCGCGTCCCGCGTCCGGGCCGAGGCCGCGGCGGGGGCCGCCGGTGCCCGGGCCGGTGCCGGGACGCGGCCCCGGTACCGGAGCGGGCCGCGAACGCGCCCCGCGCGCACGCGACTTCACCCGGAACGCGATCACCCCGGCGACCCCGATCAGGCAGAGCGCGTACGCCGCAGTCACCCATGCACCGCCCGGTCGGCCCGCCTTGAGCCCGTGCACCAGCGAGGCGCCCCAGGCCGGATAGGCGCCGAAGTGCAGGGCCCGCCACCACAGGGAGCGGTTCTTGGTGGCGAACACGCTGCGCACCGCGCCGGAGACCGCCACGGTGACGAAGAGGTAGCCGGCCAGCGTGCCCAGCCCGATGAGGACCGGCCGTTCGTCGTCCGCGAAGGGGAGCACCGCGGCGGCCGCGCTCGTCCGCGCCTCCGCGACCTTGACCCACACGTGCAGGGCCAGGAAGCCCAGACCGGCCACGGCCAGTCCGCGGTGCGCGCCTTGGGCGAGCAGCCGGTGGCCCGGTTCGAGCAGTACCCGGTCGGTGGCGACCAGTCCCCACAGGACGGTGGCGGTGAGCGAGACGAGCGAGAGCACGCCCGCCCCGTAGTCGAGGAAGTCCCACAGGCGGGACAGGGCGTCCGCGCGGACGACCACGATGAGGGAGGCGAGTGCCGCGAGGGCGGCCGGGGCCGTCGCCGGATGACGACTCCTGCGGCGGGCCCGGTGCGAGCGGCGTAGGTACGGCTGAGACAGGGGCATCCAGATCTCCTGTGCACCTGGGCCCCGAGCACCCCACCTGGCGCTCGGCACCCGGGGGTCGTTGTCGCTCGTGCCCGGCAGCGCTGTGAAATTCCTGCGCCGGCCGAGGAGCTAGGGGCCGGAGTGCAGAAGCATCGTGGAGCTACACGGCGCCTCCACAGGATTTATCGAAACGTGATAATTTCTCGCGACCGCGTCTCCGGGGTGTCGAACAACACCGGAAGATTCCCCTCCAGCGGAGGTTGCGACTGGCCACCGCGCCACCCGCCGCCTACGCGTCCCCGACGGCAAAATCACGGCAAAACCGCGGGACCGAATGGGGTCGGACCCCTCCAGGAGGGAGTACGAGGGGCCACAACTCTCTTGTCAGGCACGGATGTTGGCGCGAGAGGCAACCTCGGCGGGCCTGTCCTCCGCTACCGGACAGGCCTCACCCCGGCACGAACGAGGAAACGATGTGCGAACTTCTGAACCGCATCTGGTCCCGCCCCCGCGGCGAGTGGACCCGCGTCCTTCGACGGGAACTCCCCGCGCTGGCCGCGGAGATAGTGGAGGAGCTTCTGCATGGAATTCCGGAATTTTCCGCCCTTGTCGATGACAACGATGCCATCGACGACGAATTGCTCAGACGGCAGGTGGAAGAAGCCCTTCTCACCGCACTCGGGTACCGCGACACCCGCGGCTGCCCCTCGGGCAAGGAGCAGGATCAGCACCAGCACCAGCACCAGCACCCGGAGGAGGACCGGCACGGGGACCGGCGCGAGGACCGCGATCAGGACGGCGATCAGGACCGCCACCCGCGGCGGACACCGGCCCTGCCCCGGGGCGTCGACCCGGGGCACCGGCACGCTGCCCTGGAGGTCGTGGCGGGAAGGGACCACGACAGGCACCGAGCCAGGGACGACGAGCGGGACGGGGCCAGGCACCACGACGGCGACGGCGCCAGGCCCCACGACACGGACGACGTCAGGGACCACGCGAGGCACCACGCGAGCCACCACGACCGGCAGGACGGCGCGCAGGACGGCACGCACGGCGACGGGCGCCGCACCCGGCCGCCCCTCGGGCCGGGCGCCGACCGTGCCCGACAGGACCTCTTCGCGGCGCTCACCGATGACCGGTCCCCTTCCGGCACTTCCCTCGCCGAGCTCGCCGACGCGGCCGGCTGGCCCCTCCCGGTGGCCGTACGGGCCATCGCGCCGGCCGCGCCCGGGGAGGCCCAGCAGCTGGCGACCGTACTGGACGACGCCCTCGCCGGGACCTTCGCGGGCCGCCCCTGCCTGCTGGTCCCGAGCCCCGATCCCGACACCCGGGCCCCGTTCGAACTCCCGCTGCGCGGCCGGTTCGCGGCCGTGGGCCACGCGGTACCGCTCCGGGACACCGCGTCCTCGCTGCGCTGGGCCCTGCGCCTGCTCGCGCTGACACCCGCCCGGGCGGGCCTGGACGCCCGCCCCGTCTTCGTGGACGACCACCTCTCGACCCTGCTGCTGCTCCAGGACGAGCCGCTGGCCCATGCGTTGGCCGCCCGCTGGCTGCGGCCGCTGGCGGACCTGACCCCGCGCCAGAGCGAGCGGCTGGAGGTGACCCTCCTCGCCTGGCTGGAGGGAGGCGGCGCACCCGAGGCCGCCAAGGCGCTGAGCGTGCACCCGCAGACCGTCCGCTACCGCATGCGGCAGCTGGAGAAGCTCTTCGGGCCCGGCCTGCGCGATCCCCGCACCCGGTTCGAACTGGAGATGGCCCTGCGCAGCCGCCGGCTGATGGCCCAGGTGCGGCGTCAGCACTCGCGGGTGGGGCGCAGGACGGCGCGCGTGGTCACGGCGGACTTCACCCCGCTGGTCGTCGGGCGGATGGCCCGCGTCAACGGCCTGTGAGAACAGCCGAGCAGGAGCGGGCGCAGAGGCAGGAGGGCACGTGGCCGGCCCGGCCCCCGGAAGGACGGGGGCCGGGCCGGCCGCCGTTCACGAGGCGGCGGGTACCGCCACCGCCCCGCCCATCGCCGAGCTGAGGTCCAGCAGCTCCTCGTACGACCGTGCGCAGTCCTCGCACCCGGCCAGATGGCGTGCCAGGGCGCGGGGCTGGCGCGTACGGCCGCGCCGGACCGCCGAACCGAGCATGTGGCTGTAGTGCCCGCAGCGCCCGCCGTCCACCGTGTCCACATGGGCGAGGAGGTACGCCTCGCGCAGTCCCTCCCGGGCGCGGAACGCCAGCGAGGTCACCGCGCTGGGGGTGATGCCGAGCCGCACGGCGATCTCGTGCGGCGAGTCCTCCTCGACGAGGGTGTGCCACAGGACCGCCTGCCAGCGGGCGGGCAGGGTCCGGAAGGAACGGGCCAGGAGCCGCCGGTCCTCGCCGGCCAGCAGCCGGCGCTGCGGATCGCCGCCGGCCGCGGCCTGCTGGCACCAGGTGTCGAAGTCCGCCGTCAGGAGCGTCCTGCCGTCGCCGTCGCGCCACTGCATGGCCGTGTGGCGGACGACGGCCAGCAGGTACGCGCGCCAGGGACCGCGCGGTCCCGCGCCGGAGCGGACGGCCTGCAAGGTCCGGGCGAAGGCCTCCGAAACCAGGTCCTCGGCGTCCTGCGGGGTGCGGCAGCAGGTGCGGGCGTACGCGAGGGCGGCCCGCCGGTGCCGCCGGTAGAGGAGGTCGCACACGGCGGCGTCGGCGGTGCCCGTGCCGTATCCCCTCCTGAGCCGCCGGGTGAGTTCTCCGTCGGAGGGGGCGGCCGGATGCTCCGGATCGTCCTCGGATTCACGAGAGGCGGACACGGCACTCCAAGCAGGTTCGGGTTCGGGTTCGGGTTCGGGCTCGGGTTCGCGTGCGGGGAAGGGCCGGACACACGTGTACGGCGTTGGCCCGAAGTCGGCTTCGGGCCAACACCTTTCCCGGACGGGGCGCGGTGCATGGGGGAGGAGTCGCACCCCGTCCGGGAGATCGTGGAACGGCTGTGTCAGCGGCAGGTGCGCCCCCTGTTGATGCAGTCCACCGCGTTGTTCATCAGGCCGTTGGACATCACGTTGATGAAGTCCCCGTGGTCGGTCACCGGTTTGTGGAGCTGCTCGGGGAAGCTGTCCACGGCGAACCGCGCACCCGGCGCGACCCCGTACGTGATCCGCTGCACCAGCTGCGGGATGGCGGTGAAGCCCTTCGGGCAGCGGCCGTCGCGGTTCGCGAAGGCCACGTGGGTGCGGTGGTTGGCGCTGTCGGTGTTGCGCCCGTCCCAGCAGCTCTGGAAGGTGAAGGTGCGCACCACGTCGCTGCCCTTGGGGCAGATCGGGTACTTGTCCTTCAGCTGCCGGTTCTCGAATCCGGTGCAGCTCCAGGAGGCGTTGGCGTTGGCCGTGCCGTTGGTGAAGGCCTTGGCGTCGCCGGTGATGATCCGCAGGAAGCGCGGCATGGCCCTGACCTTGCCGGCGGGGCTCCCCTTGAAGCTGATCGTCACCTGCTTGGGCCGCAGGATCGTGCCCACGTTCGCGTCCTGGCCGCCGCCCGGCGCCTGCGCGTCCCGCTCCGCCTTGCCGTCGCGCAGCCGCAGCACCGGCCAGTAGTAGCTGGACAGGTCACCGTTGGTGCAGGTGGTGCCGGAGGCGGCGAGGCTGTCGTTGGTGGAGAAGGCGTCGGTGGTCTTGTTGCCCACGTAGTCGTGCATGTGGTGGGCGCCGTTGGAGACGCCGGGGGCGACGATGACGTTGTCGGGGTTGAAGTGGCCGTTCTCGTTGCGTCCGCAGCTCGAGCTGAAGGACCCCGTGGAGGCCCCGGCCGAGGCCCCGGGAGTGCGCACGTTGGGCCGTACCTTGCCGATGGCGACGAAGTCGCTGCGCGCCGGGCCGCCCTTGCCGCCGGTGCTCCGGGCGGCGCCCTGGCCGGACGCCGCTTCGGCGCTCTGCGCTCCGGCCCCCGCGTCGTCCTCCGCGGCCGCCTGCTTCACCTCGCAGCCGCTCAGGTCCTTCAGCTCCTCCGGACGGGCCGCGGAGCGGGCTATCGCGTCGGACATGCGGCCGATGGTCGCGTCGCGCTGCTGCCGCAGCCCGCCGACGAGCTCCTCGCCCCGTGCCTCGCCCGCGGCGAGCTTCCGGTAGGCGTCGGCGACCTGGACGTCCAGCTGGGCGAGGCCATCGTCGACCTCGGCGCGGGCCTGGTCGGGTACGGAGGTCAGCCGGTCGCCGACGTCGGGGCAGTCGATGGTGGCGGTCACCTGCGCCTCCCCGCCCCCGTCGAGGCGGCCGCCTTGACCCGCGTTCGCACTGCCCGCGACGACGGCGACCCCGCCCCCGCCCAGGACCAGCGCGGAGACCACGGCCAGCAGCTTGTTCGTCAACCGGGGGCGTTTATGGCCCTTTTCACTCATGCGATCACTTCACTTCACTTCGTCGATCGGACATCGGACGGAGCAGGAGTCCCGTCGGGGACGTTGAGCGCGTCGAAGTCGACCAGCCCGCTGTCCTCGAGGACCGTGATGTGGTCCAGGACCGTGGTGTTGGCGGAGGTGGCCAGGGCGCGGACCATGGAGTTGCGGGTCTGCGCCCGCACTTGGGCCAGCAGCGCGAACACCTTTCCGTGCGCTCGGCGCAGCAGCTGGATGAACAGCCGCTCGTACTCGTCCCCTTGGGCCCGGGTCAGCTGGCCCAGCCAGCCCCGCTGCTGCTCGGTCGGCTGGTTGGGCAGGTCGACCCCGAGGGCCTGGCCGACCTGGATGACCTGCCGGTCCAGCTGGGTGTGCCCCTCCACGAGGTGCTCGCCGGCCGTGCGCACCGTCGCCCGCGTCCCGCGCTGCTGGGCCTGCCGTCCGGCGGGCAGCTCCCACAGGCCGGCGAGCCGCACCTTGCGCACGAAGTCCCGGTCCGCGGGGGTCAGCGGCCCGTACGCCGTGCTCATGATTCCGGCGCCGTCGTCCTCGGCGGCCGGCCGCGCGGCCGAGGCCGGGGCCTGCGTGCCGAACCTGTCCACGGGGATCAGCAGCGCGATCAGCGTGACGGCGAGGGCGGTGATGACGAAGCCGCTGCCGATCGTGTACCTCGTGGCGACCGAAAACCTGCTGATGGAACGCCGCCCGAATGACAGCACAGTGCCTCCTAGGTCCGTGGGCCGGGAGGGGCAGCGGGGCAGGAGGGTCCGCACGTGCCGTGCGGTGCACACCCGCATTCCCGGGGTGTCACGGGACGCTAGTGCCACGGGTGGTGGCCTGGCGGCAGGACCATCACCATTGGATAAACATCCGGGCGAGTCCCCGAAGGGCTGATATCTTGCCGCGCTGCGTGCTGCCCGCCCGGCGGCCTAGACCGGGTGTCCGGCGGCGTCCGTACGGTCCTTCTGCGTCGAGAACTTGTTCAGGAACACGTCGTACCGGCCGTCGGGGCGGCGGGTCATGGTCGCCCCGTCCTGCCAGGTGCCGTTCTCGTCCCACCACTGGCTGCCGAGCGGGTCGCCCTGGTTCTGGTGGATGTTGTGCATGCCCAGCCCGGCGCTGAACGGCTCGCCGAAGACCAGGACCGGCCGGCCGACGACGAGGATCGGTTCGAGGGCGAGCGCGGCGTCGAGGTTCGACCCCGACGTCCAGGGCCGGGACGGCCGCAGCCACCGGCCGAGGAGGTCCCGGAGCAGGCGGGGCAGCGGGAGCGCGGGCAGGTTCGGGCCGCTGCGCAGGGCCGGGTGCCGGATGTAGTCGAGGGCGCCGGACCCGGCCTTGCGCGCGAGGTCGTGGTAGCCGGGAGCCAGCGCCGCCACCGGGCCGAGCGCCGAGGCGTCCACGGTGAAGACCTTCCACTGGACCCCGGTCGCGGAGTCGTGGCTGTCCACGTCCACGGCGCACTTGTACCGGCCGTCGGGCGCCTCGACCCTGAGGTTGACGTGGAACCACGCGCCCTCCGTGTCGGGGGTGTCGCGGAAGTGCTGCCGCAGAGTCCCGCACAGAACGCCGTAGTCGTCGAAGGGCATGTCCCCGAGTCTCCCAGCGGACGGAGGGCACGGCCATCAGGACTGCGCCATCAGGACTGCGCCATCAGGACGGGGTCAGGGCCGGGCCGGCAGGGCGGGCCGCCGGGGCTCGGCCGTCTCCCGTACGAAACCCAGTTCGTCAGCCTCCGGCGGCCCGCGCCCCACGTCCGGGTGGATGTTCCCCGCCCGGCCGCTTTTCGGTGCTCAAGGCCCGTGAGGCCCGCAAGAGTTGCTCCATGATCATCGACCCGCCCCCCAGCCCCGACGCCCCGGCCGAGCACGCACCGGCGCCGGTCCGCCGCCCCTCCCGCCGCACCGTCATCGCCGGCGCGGCAGCGGTCGCCGGAGCCGGTGCGCTCTCGGTCGCGGCAGCGTCCGCCGGGACCCCGCAGGCGCCGTCCGGCTCCGCACGCCCCGACTGGAAGACCTGTCTGACCATCGCCCGGGCCATCCTCGTGCGGGACGACGAAGACCAGCCCCTCGTACCCCGCTACGCGGACATCCTCCTGAAGAACGGCCTGCCCCGCTCCCGCCGCCCCGGCAAGAGGGTGCTCGTCGTCGGCGCCGGGCCCGCCGGACTCACCGCCGCCCACCTCCTGCGCGAGGCCGGCCACCAGGTCACCGTCGTCGAGGCCAACGCCAACCGGGTCGGCGGCCGCATCAAGACCTTCCGCACCGGCGGCCACGAGAAGGCCGCCGCGCCCTTCGCGGACCCCAAGCAGTACGCCGAGGCCGGCGCCATGCGCATCCCCGACAGCCATCCGCTGGTCACCGGGCTGATCGACAGCCTCGGTCTGAAGCGCAGGCGCTTCCACCTGGTGGACGTGGACGGCGCGGGCCGCCCCGCCTACCGCACCTGGATCTTCGTCAACGGCATCCGCGTGCGCCGGGCGGACTACGCCCGCAGCCCGCAGACGCTCAACCGCTCCTTCGGAGTCCCGGCGGCCTACGAGTCCGTGCCCGCCGCGCAGATCGTGCGGGGCGCCTTCGCCCCCGTGCGCAAGGAGATCGAGGGCAAGAAGGACAAGGAGCTCGTCGAGGGCTGGGCCCGCGTCATCCAGCGCTACGGCCACATGTCGATGTACCGCTACCTGACCGAGGTCGCGGAGCTCGACGAGCGGACCGTCGACCTGATCGGAACGGTCGAGAACCTCACCTCCCGGCTCCACCTCGCCTTCGTGCACAGCTTCATCGGGGCCTCGCTGATCAGCCCCGACACCGCGTTCTTCGAACTGCCCGACGGCACCGCCACCCTGGCCGACGCGCTCTACGCCCGGGTCAAGGACCTGGTGCGGCTCGACCGCCGCGTCACCCGGATCACCCACGGCGAGGGCAAGGTCAGCGTCGACACCGTCTCCGAGGGCCGCGGCGGCAGCCCGGTGCGGCGCGAGACCTTCACCGCCGACACCGCGATCATCACCGTCCCCTTCTCCGGACTGCGCCACATCCCGGTCGCGCCCGCCCTCTCGTACGGCAAGCGGCGCGCGGTCACCGAACTGCACTACGACGCCGCCACCAAGGTGCTGCTCGAATTCAGCCGCCGCTGGTGGGAGTTCGACGAAGCGGACTGGAAGCGCGAGCTGGAGGCCGTGCAGCCGGGCCTCTACCGGAAGTACCAGACCGCGCGGACCCCGGAGGAGGGCGGCCTGCTGGGCGCCCACCCCTCCGTACCCGAGGGCCGCATCTCGCAAGCGCAGCGCGCCCACTACGCCGCCTGCCGTCCCGTCACCCGCGACCAGCCCGAGGCGGCAGGCGTCATCGGCGGCGGCTCGGCGACGGACAACCCCAACCGCTTCATGTTCCAGCCCTCCTACCCGGTCGAGGGCAGCGCCGGCGGCGTGGTCCTCGCCTCCTACAGCTGGGCGGACGACGCGCTGAAGTGGGACTCCCTCGACGACGAGGAGCGCTACCCGCGCGCCCTGGCCGGGGTCCAGGAGGTGTTCGGGCAGCGGATCGAGGTGTTCTACACCGGAGTCGGCCGCACCCAGTCCTGGATGCGCGACCCGTACGCCTACGGCGAGGCCTCCGTGCTGCTGCCCGGCCAGCACACCGAACTGTTCCCCCACGTCCGCTCCTCCGAGGGGAACCTGCACTTCGCGGGGTGCCACACCTCCATCAAGCCCGCCTGGATCGAGGGAGCCCTGGAATCCGCGGTGCGGACCGCGCTGGAGGTCCACCTGGCACCCTGACCGGCCGGCGTGCTCCGGCGGCTGCCGCCCCCGCGGCAGCCGCCGTCAGCTTCCCGCGAGCACGATCAGCCAGTCCTCCCCGTGGAGCCGGACCCGCTCCCGCTTGTCGGGGTTGATCCTCAGCCCGTGGCCGGGTCCCGTCGCCGCCCCCGCGCGCAGCCGGTAGCCGACCGCGCATTCACCGCGGCGGCGCGCCGACTCCACGAGGGTGGCGAAGGAGACCTCGCGGCCCGCCCGGACGTACTCGGCGGCCGGCTTGAGGTGGAACTCGCCGCCCTCCGCGTCGAACAGCTCCTCGAAGATGGCGGCGAGGTAGCGGCTCTCGGAGATCTGGGTCATCAGAAGACTGATCAGCCTGCCGCTGACGATGAAGTCGGCGCCCTCCCGGGCGGGCGCGAGGAGCCGGTTGCCGTCGTCGGACATCTCGGTGGTGAGGGCGAGCTCGCACCGCGCGCCGTCCGCGATGGCCCGCAGGTGCAGCAGCGTCACCAGCGTCCTGTCGTCCGCCGGCGATTCCTCCGCTTCGGCGCTCGTGCACGTGCCCGCCGCCCGGCACGCGGCGACCGGCTCCGCCTCACCGAGGACGATCACGCTGTCGTACGACGGCACGTCCAGCTTGGCGAGGACCTGGGGGTCGGTGATGTCGCCGCCGTGGAAGACGACGTCGAGACGGCGCCGGGTGGCCGTCGTGCAGCCGCCGCCGTCCCCTTCCTCGAGGGCCACCACGTCGAGGGAGCTTCCGGGGCTCACGTACTGGTCGAGCTGATCCACCACGAACGGGGCCCGGCGGTTCCAGCCGAGCAGGAGCAGGCGCTCGGCCAGGGCGAACCGGGGCAGGGGCGTGACGATCGCGTCCTCCTCCACCCAGGAGGACACGTCCAGCGGCACGGCCGTGTCGTCGTCCCGGGAGATGACGATGACCCGGTCGTCCGCGCCGATCGTCGTGTCCGGCCCCGGATTGAGCGCGACGCTCCCGTCGGCGTGCAGCAGACCCACCACGGAGGACGTGGCGTACCCCAGCAGCGCCTCGCCGAAGGCGCGCCCGGCGAGCGCGCCGGCGGGGGCGGTGTAGAACTCGTCGCCCGCGAAATCCAGCAGCTCCTGGTACACGAGCGAGAGGCCCGGCTGGCGGGCGGTCTGTACGAGGAGCCGGGCGATGATGTCGTCGACGCACAGGACGTGCCCGCCCGGCCCGGCCGCCAGCCTGGCGGTCGCGTGGTTGCGGCCGTCCCGGACGGCGGCCACGACCACCGCCCCGCGACCGGCTTCGGGCACGGCCGCGTTCAGGGCGAGCAGCGTCTTCACCACGTGGGCGTCGCCGGCCCGTCCGGCGGGCGGCAGCACGAGCACGGCCTTCGCGGTCCGCGGACTCACCCTGACCAGCTCGGTGGGGTCGGTGGTGCTGCCGTTGCGGCAGATGATGCGGGTCCTGCCCCGGTCGGTGATGCGCGTGGAGAGCTCGTCCTCCATCTCCACCTTGTCCTTCGGGGCGAGGACGGCGATCGCCGACCGGCGCTGGTTCGCGTGGGCGGCCACCAGCTCCCCGGCCACCGGGAAGATCTGGTCGGACCAGCCCAGCACCACCGTGTGCCCCGCCTCCAGCACGGTGGAGTGCCCGAGGCGGAGCGACAGGATGCGCCGGTTGATCCCGGTGGTGATCAGACTGACCAGCGTCGACACGAACAGCAGCGCGACGAGCGCCAGCGCCACCGACGCCAGCACGTAGACGGGCGACCCGACCGCGCCCCCGATCTTGAGCGTCTGCCCGACACTGACCCACACCGCCGTGAGCCGGCCGGAGAGGGTCGTGGGGGCCGAACGGTCGGCCCACACCAGCACGATGCTCGCCGGGACCACCACGGCGAGGCAGGCCAGGGCCAGCCAGCCGATCAGCGCGGCGGTCCCCCCTGCCACCAGATGGTCGAACCGGTACCGAAGGCGCCGCCGGAGGGCCGTCGTGTGCTCCTGCGCCATACGAGCTTCCTTCGGATCGGCGGTCTCTGGGAGGCCTCCGTGCCAACCCCCGCGACGCCCGATCGGTTACGGGTGGACCAGGAGGCCAGGACCCCGGCGTGCCCTCCCGGGGCTCGCGGGGGCACTCTGGAGGCATGGCCCGAGCCAACGACGAGGTCGAGGCGCTCCTCCAGGAGTACGCCGACCTCATCGCGATCCGGGGCGGGGAGGCCTTCAAGGCCCGCGCCTACGAGAAGGCCGCCCGCGCCGTCGGCGGCCACCCCCAGGACGTCTCGGCGCTCGACGCCAAGGGCCTGCGCGAGATCCCGGGCGTCGGCAGGTCGGTCGCCGACAAGATCGTCGAATACCTGCGCACCGGCCGCATGCCCGTCGTCGACGAGGCACGGGCGTCCGTACCTGCCGGAGTGCGCGAGCTGGTCGCGATCCCGGGGCTCGGCCCCCGCAAGGCCATGCTGCTGTACGAGGAGCTGGGCCTCAAGCTCTCCGAGTACGGGCTCTTCGACTCCGGGAGCGGCGAGAACGTCACCTCGGAGACGGAGGAGGCGGTCTACGCCAGGCTCGGGCTGCCCTGGATACCGCCGACCCTGCGCGAGGACCGCGGCGAGATCGCGGCCGGGCTGCGCGGCGAACTCCCCGACCTCATCGCGGAGAAGGACATCCGCGGCGACCTGCACACCCACACCGACCTCACCGACGGGCTGGCGCCGCTGGAGGACATGGTCGCCGCCGCGGCCGCCCGCGGCTACGCGTACTACGCCGTCACCGACCACGCCCCGAACCTGTCCATGCAGCGCATGACCAGCGAGAAGATCCTCGCCCAGCGCGAGCGGGTCCGCGCGCTGGACGGAACGCACCACCGGATGCGGCTGCTGCACGGCACGGAACTCAACATCGGCCCGGACGGCACCCTCGACTGGCCCGACGCGTTCCTCGCGGAGTTCGACCTCTGCGTGGCCTCCGTCCACTCCCACTTCAACCAGAGCAGGGGGGAACTCACCCGCCGCCTCGTCCGGGCCTGCGAGAACCCGCACGTCGCCGTCATCGGCCATCCCACGACGCGCCGGATCGGCAAACGCCCGGGCATCGACGCCGACTTCGACGCAGTCTTCCGGGCCTGCGCCCGCACGGGCACCGTGCTGGAGATCAACGCGCACCCCGAGCGGCTCGACCTGTGCGACGAGGACATCCTGCGGGCGAAGCGGTACGGCGTGAAGTTCGCCGTCAACTCCGATGCGCACGCCACCACGCACCTGCCGTACATGCGCTACGGGGTCGCGACGGCCCAGCGCGGCTGGCTGACCGAGGAGGACGTGGTCAACACCTGGCCGCTGACCAGGCTGCGGAGCTTCCTGGCCCGCAAGGACGCCTGACGCGGGTGCCCGGCCCCCTCCCGAACGGGTGAAGATCACGCGCGTCGCCGCACGCGCGGCGGCCCGGACCGGTACGACAGGCCTGTCGCAACATCGCCGCGCTCGAGAGGAACCTGTGACGGAACGTGCGGAGGGGGCGGACGGGGCGGACGGGGCGGCCACGCAGACGGCCGCCGCCCATCTCAAGGAACGGCTGTACGCGACGATCACCATGATCTCCGTCGTCATCGGCCTGGCCGCCGGCGGCCACGCGGACGCCTTCGGCGCCGCCGCGACGGTCGTGACCGCCTCGGTGGGCCTGTGGCTGGCGGCGCTCGTCGCGGACCAGCAGGCCCACCGCGTGATGCACGGCGCGCTCGCGAGGGGCCGGGAACTGCGCGAGATGCTCTTCGTCAGCAGCCCCCTGCTGCTGTCCGCGGCGGGCCCGCTCCTCCTGGTCGGTCTCTCGGCGACCGGAGCGATGAGCCTGCGCACGGCCCTGCTCGTGGCAGCCGGGGTCAACGTCGCCACCCTGTTCGCGTGGGGGTGCTACGGCGGCATCCGCATGGGCGGAGGAACGGCCTTCGCGCTCCTCGCCGGCGCCATCGACGCGGCGATCGGCACGGCCGTCGCGGTGGTGAAGACGGCCGCGGGCCACTGAAGCACCACCACGGCCGCCACCACGGGCGCCGCCGCGGACCGGCCCGGTCGGCGATCGGTCGCGTCCGAGTCCGGAAAGGACGGGGGACCGCTGACCGGGGATGCGAATCGTTGTAGGCTCCGAAGACCGCCCTTGACCTGCACGAAGCGGGCAGGGAGCAGACATCTGGGGAGCTTTTTCATGTTTCGCACCATGTTCAAGTCCAAGATCCACCGGGCCACGGTCACCCAGGCCGACCTGCACTACGTCGGGTCCGTGACCGTCGACGCCGATCTCCTGGACGCGGCGGACCTGCTGCCCGGGGAGCTGGTCCACATCGTGGACATCACCAACGGGGCCAGGCTCGAGACCTACGTCATCGAAGGGGAGCGCGGATCCGGGGTGATCGGGATCAACGGCGCCGCCGCCCATCTGGTGCACCCCGGGGACCTGGTCATCCTCATCAGCTACGCGCAGGTCGAGGACGCCGAGGCACGGGAGTTCACGCCCCGTGTCGTGCACGTGGACGCGGACAACCGGATCGTCGAGCTGGGTGCGGACCCCTCCGCCCCGGTGCCGGGCACGGACCAGGAGCGCAGCCCCCACGCCGTGGCTGTCTGAGAGGAGCGGGATCGTGGCGATCGAGTTCGAGGACGCGCGCGAGGCGGGACGGCTGCTGGCGGCCGAGGACGGGGCGGTGGTCGGGTTCATCGCCTACTTCGTGCTCGCCGCGGCACCCCACGCCCTGGTGGCGGTGCACACCGTCGTCGAGCCCGGCCACGAGGGCCGGGGCATCGCGGGCGGGCTGGTGAAGACCTTCTACGGGATCGCCGCCGCCGAAGGCGTGCCCGTGGTCCCGCTCTGCCCGTACGCGGCGGCCTGGGCCGCCAAACACCCCGACGAGGCCCCCGAGGCCCCGGCCGAGGTGGTGGCCGCGGCCAAGGCCCAGCTGGCGGGGGACAGCTCGCAGTGGTGACCGGGCCCGGACTCGGCCTGCTGCACACCTCGTCCGCGCACGTCCCCGTCTTCGACGCGCTGCGGGACCGGAACCACCCGGGGGCCGTCCTGCGCCACCTGGTGGTTCCGGAGCTGCTGGACCGGGCCCGCGTCGAAGGGCCGCAGGCGGTGGCTCCCGCGGTGCTGGAGGCCCTCGCCGCGGCCGGCCCCGGGCCCGTGCTGGTCACCTGCTCGACGATCGGGGCCACCGCCGAGGGCCTGGCACCCGCGCTCGGCGCCCCGGTGCTCCGCCTGGACCGGCCGATGGCGGCCGCCGCGGTGCGCGCCGGTGCGCGGATCGCCGTACTGGCCACGGTGGAGTCGACGTTCGCGCCGACCGCGGAGCTGCTGGCCGAGGAGGCGGGCGGGCGGCCGACGGCGATCCGCACGCACCTGGTCGACGGGGCCTGGGAGCGGTTCGAAGCGGGGGACACCGCCGGTTACCTGGCCCGCGTGGCCGCGGCCGCCGACGCCGTCACCGACGCGGACGTCATCGTGCTGGCCCAGGCCTCCATGGCCGGCGCCGCGGATCTCGTCACGACGAGGCTCCCGGTCCTGTCCAGCCCGGCACCGGGCCTGGCCGCGGGACTGCGGCGGGCGGGGGCTCTCTAGGACCGGCGCGGGGGGCGCCGCAGGGGCACGCGGGGCATCGCGTGGCGTCGCGGGGGCATTCCTCGCGGCATCGCGGGAAAATGGGCCATATGGTGCGAACACGAGAAGAGACCCAGCCGCCCGTTCCGGAGCCCGAGCCGAATCCGGACCCCACCCCCTTCCCCGACCCCGCGCCGATGCCGCGGCCGGTGCCGCCCGTGCCCGGCCCCGTCCCGGAGCCGGACCCGGTGCCCCCGCCGCCGGGGCCCGCGCCGGTGCCGCAGCCCGGGCCCTGGAGCTGAGCCGGCTCAGCCCGTCTGGACCTCGGAGCGGTCACCGCTCCAGAGGGTGTGGAACGAGCCCTCGCGGTCGGTGCGCCGGTAGGTGTGCGCCCCGAAGAAGTCCCGCTGCCCCTGGGTGAGGGCGGCGGGGAGCCGGTCCGCGCGCAGGGCGTCGTAGTACGCGAGCGAGGCGGAGAAGGCGGGCACCGGGATGCCGTGGCGCACCGCCGCGACCAAGGCGGCCCGCCAGTCCTGCTGGGCCGCGCCGATCTCGTCGGCGAACCCCGCGTCGGCCAGCAGGCTCGGCAGCTCCGGCCGTGCGTCGTACGCGGCCAGGATCCGGTCCAGGAACGCGGCCCGGATGATGCAGCCGCCGCGCCACAGCGAGGCCACCGCCCCCAGGTCCACACCCCAGCCGTACTCCTCGCTCCCGGCCCGGATCTGGTGGAAGCCCTGGGTGTACGAGACGATCTTCGAGGCGTACAGGGCCTGTTCCACCTGGGCGGCGAACGCGTCGGCCTCCTCCGCGGGCAGTGCGGAGGCCGCCGGGCCCGGGAGCCCCCGGGCGGCCGTCCGCAGGTCGGCGTGGCCCGAGACCGAGCGGGCGAAGACCGCCTCGGCGATGCCCGAAACCGGAACGCCGAGGTCCAGGGCGATCTGCACGGTCCAGCGGCCGGTGCCCTTCTGCTCGGCCGCGTCGGCCACCACGTCCACGAACGGGCGGCCCGTCGCGGTGTCCGTGTGCGCGAGCACCTCCGCCGTGATCTCGATCAGGTACGAGTCCAGGCGCCCCCGGTTCCACTCCCGGAAGGTCTCCGCGATCCGGGCGGGGGAGTAGCCCGCGACCTCGCGCAGCAGGTGGTAGGCCTCGGCGATGAGCTGCATATCGGCGTACTCGATGCCGTTGTGCACCATCTTGACGAAGTGTCCGGCGCCGTCCGGGCCCATGTGCGAGGTGCACGGCGTGCCGTCGGCGGCCTTCGCGGCGATCTTCTCCAGCAGCGGGCCGAGCGAGGCGTACGACTCCTCGGAGCCGCCGGGCATGATGCTCGGGCCGAGCAGCGCGCCCTCTTCGCCGCCCGAGATGCCCACGCCCACGAAGTGGATGCCCTGCTCGCGCAGCTCCTTCTCGCGGCGCCGGGTGTCCAGGAAGTGCGCGTTGCCGCCGTCGATGATGACGTCGCCCTCCTCCAGGAGCGGGGCGAACTCGCGGATCACGGCGTCGGTCGGGTCACCGGCCTTCACCATGACGACGATGCGCCGGGGGCGCTCCAGCGCGTCGACGAACTCCTTCGCGGATTCGGCCGCGACGAACGAGCCCTCGTGGCCGAACTCCTCCACCAGGGCCCGGGTCTTCGCGGCGGTGCGGTTGTGGACGGCCACGGTGAATCCGTTGCGGGCGAAGTTGCGGGCGAGGTTGCTGCCCATCACCGCGAGCCCGGTGACGCCGATCTGGGCTGTGCTGGTGCTCATGCGTGCGCTCCTGCGTGCTTCGGTGTGCGGGGATGACCGACGCTACATCCGGACGGCCGCCCGACGGCGGCCACCGAGCCGAGAGGGCGTCAAATTCCCCTGGAGAGCGCCCTGTTGCGCCACTTGTCATGCCCTGATCGGCACGTTAAGTTGTGCGGTTCCTGATGTCTTCGATGGGGGCTCCCATGGGTGTACGGGGCCGGCACCGCCGGTATCAGCCGAGCAGCATCAACCGGGCCTCGCTCGCCGTCACCGCCGGTGGCGCCGGGCTCGCGCTCCCGCTCATCGGCGCCGGAACCGCACATGCCGCGTCCGTGGACACCTGGAACAAGGTCGCCGCCTGCGAGTCCACCGGCAACTGGCGGATCAACACCGGCAACGGCTACTACGGCGGACTCCAGTTCAGCCAGAGCACCTGGCGCGCCTTCGGCGGCGCCGCCTACGCCCCGCGCGCCGACCTGGCCACCAAGGACCAGCAGATCGCCGTCGCCGAGAAGGTCCTGAAGGGGCAGGGACCGCAGGCCTGGCCCCAGTGCGGCAAGAAGGCGGGGCTCAGCCGCAGCGGCCCGGCCCCGGCCGTCGCACCGGGCAAGCAGGCCCCGTCCCAGAAGCAGGCGCAGGCCCAGTCCCAGAAGCCGGTCCTTCCGCAGCAGGCCAAGGCGGCGGCAGCCGGGCAGCAGGCCCCGGCGCCCCGCCCGACCGGGACGTCCGTGCTGCCGAACCCGTACGTCGTCGCCCCCGGTGACTCGCTCTCGGTCATCGCCACCGAGCAGCGCGTCGAGGGCGGCTGGCAGGCGCTGTACGAGACCAACCGCGCGACCGTCGGCGGCAACCCGAACCTGATCTTCCCGGGGCAGCGGCTCACCCTGCGGATCACCGCCGCGCCGCCCGCGCAGAACCCGGAGAAGCCGCCGCGCACGGCCGAGCCCGTGAAACCCGTGGAGCCGGCGGCGGAGAAGCCCGCCGAGGCGGCGCCCACCCCCGCCGAGAAGCCGGCCGAGAAGCCCGCCGAGAAGCCCAAGCCCGCCGAGAACACCGCGAAGCCCGCGCAGCAGCCCGCCTCAGCGCAGCAGAAGCCGGCTTCGGGCGGCTACTCGGCCCCCGTCGACGCCTCCCTCGGCACCGCCTACCGCGTCGCCGGCTCCTCCTGGTCCAGCGGCTACCACACCGGCGTCGACTTCCCGGTGGCGACCGGCACCACCGTCAAGTCCGTCGCCCCCGGCCAGGTCGTCTCCGCCGGCTGGGCCGGTGCGTACGGCTACCAGGTCGTCATCCGGCACACCGACGGCCGCTTCTCCCAGTACGCCCACCTGTCGGCGCTCGGCGTCAAGGCCGGGCAGCAGGTGTCGGGAGGCCAGCGGATCGGGCGTTCCGGTTCGACCGGCAACTCCAGCGGACCGCACCTGCACTTCGAGATGCGGACGGGAGCCGGCTACGGCACCGACATCGACCCGCTGAAGTACCTCCGGGCCCACGGGGTCGACATCTGACCCCCGTACGTGGGAGGGCACGGCGGTGAGCAGGACCAGTCCGGCGGCCGCCACCGCAGCGCTGGCCAGCGCCGCCGCCGTGCCGGCCGCCCCGTACCGGAAGCCCTCGTCGAAGAGCGTGAGGCCGACCGTCGCCGCGACCACCGGATTGACCACGGTCACCGCGGCCAGCGGGGCGGTCAGCCCCGCACCCCGGTAGGCCGCCTGCGAGAGCAGCAGTCCGCCGGAGGCCAGCAGGGCTATCGCCGCGAGACCGGGCCACAGGTCTCCCGGCGACCCGCCGGTGAAGCCCTCCGCCACCGACTTGGTGAACACCGAGGCCATGCCGAAGGCGGTACCGGCCGCCGCGGCCAGCAGCACGCTGCGCAGCACCGCCCGGCGCATCCGGTGCGCTGCCGCGAACAGCGCCGCCACCGCCGCCCCGGTCACGAGGAGCAGCAGACTGCGCTCACCGCCCGCGAGCGTCGGCTCCGCCCGGCCGTCGCCGCCGGTCAGGGCCAGCAGACCGGCCAGGCCCGCCGTGGCCAGCACCGCGCCGCGCCAGGCCGCGGCGCCCGCCCGGCGCCGTACGAAGACGGCCGCCAGCGGCAGGGCGAAGACGATGGTGAGGGCGCCGAGCGGCTGGACCAGGCTCAGCGGCCCGTACGCGAGGGCCGCCACGTGCAGCAGGGCGCCGAGTCCGTTGAGCGCCACCGCGGCCCACCAGCCGCCCCGCCGCAGCGGTGCGTACGGGCGGTCCGGCGTCGTCGCGGCGACCCTTTCCTGGACGATCGCGCCGCCCGCGTACGCCAGAGCGGACACGAGGCAGAGCAGGACCGACAGCGCCAGTGCACTCATGAAGTCCACAATGCCCGACCGGACTTCGCTATTCCTCAGCCCACAGGCGGTCACTGGTCATACTCCTGGCGTAGTACGGGAGTACTCGAGTCTGCGCGCCGGCAAGACCCGTGCGAATGCGCGGAGTAGTCATGTGCTCGCACCGTGTGAGGTGCGTGCCGATGGGTTTGGTCCCGGGCGCGTCCGATCCGTACAGTTTCCCTTTTGAGGACTTCCGCAGCAGGCGGATGCGGACGAGTGATCAAGGAACGGCAGCGGCCATGACGGTGACCGAAGACAGCCAGGACTACGGGCACGCATACGGACCGGGCATCGACCCCGAGCGGCTGGCCCTCTGCCTCAGCGTGCTCGACGAGCTGGACAAGCTCGACGTCGACCACCCGGACGCGATCACCGTACGCCGCGCCACCGCCGGTCTCTACCGCACGGTCAAGCAGCGCCGCCGCCAGGAGCGCCGCGCCGCCAAGACCGCCAACGACAAGGCCGTCACCGAGGCCACCGCCACCGGCTCCGCCGAGCGCATCGACGACGAGACCGAGGGCCTGCTGCCCTCCTCGGTCACGGAGGCCGGCCGGATCGCCGGGATACTCCAGCGCCCGCGCTCCTGCTACATCTGCAAGACGCGGTACGTCGAGGTCGACTACTTCTACCACCAGCTCTGCCAGACGTGCGCCGCCGAGAACCGGGCCAGGCGCGAGGCCCGCGCCGACCTCACCGGCAAGCGCGCCCTGCTCACCGGCGGCCGGGCCAAGATCGGCATGTACATCGCGCTGCGGCTGCTGCGCGACGGCGCCCACACCACGATCACCACCCGCTTCCCCAAGGACGCCATCCGCCGCTTCAAGGCGATGGAGGACTCGGCGGAGTGGATCCACCGCCTGGAGGTCGTCGGCATCGACCTGCGCGACCCGGCCCAGTCCGTCGCGCTCGCCGAGCAGGTGGCCGAGGCCGGTCCGCTGGACATCCTGATCAACAACGCGACGCAGACCGTCCGCCGCCTGCCCACCGCGTACGCCGCGCTGGTCGAGGGGGAGGGCGCCCCGCTGCCGGCCGGCGAGCTCCCCGCCCACCACGTCATCGGCGCCTTCAACTCCGGTGCGGTCGACGGCCTGGCGGCGCTGCCCGTCGGCGTGAGCGGGCTCGAGGCCCAGAAGGTCGCCGACCTGGCCCTGGTGGCGGGCAACGCCAGCCTGGAGCGGCACCTCGCCGGAACCGCCATCGACGCGGGCGGCCTGCTCCCCGACGTCGTCCAGAGCAACACCTGGGTGCAGACCATCGACCAGATCTCCCCGGTGGAGCTGCTCGAGACCCAGCTGTGCAACTACACCTCGCCCTTCATCCTGATCAGCGCGCTGCGGCCGGCCATGGCCGAGGCCGCCCGTAAGGCGTCCAGCGGGCGCGCGTACGTCGTGAACGTCTCCGCGATGGAGGGCGTCTTCAGCCGCGGCTACAAGGGCGCGGGCCACCCGAACACCAACGCCGCCAAGGCCGCGATGAACATGGTGACGCGGACCAGCGGCCAGGAGATGTTCCAGACCGACCGCATCCTGATGACCTCGGTCGACACCGGCTGGATCACCGACGAGCGCCCGCACTTCGACAAGCTGCGCCTCGCCGAGGAGGGTTTCCACGCCCCCCTCGACCTGATCGACGGCGCGGCCCGGGTCTACGACCCCGTCGTCCGCGGCGAGGCGGGCGAAGACCTGTTCGGAGTCTTCCTGAAGGACTACGCGCCCGCGAACTGGTAGCCGCACCGGGGCCCGGCGGCCCCCCCACGACCCTGAGGCCGGCCCCCTCGGCACGCCGAGGAGGCCGGTCTTCTCAGGTTCTCGGCAGGAAGCGCCGCCCGGCCGCCGCCCGGTAGGCCCCGGCCGCGACCAGTTCCAGCACCGGCTGCCAGTCCTCCAGCTCGCCCGCCTCCGGGCCCGCCGCGTCCGCGCCGTCGTGCGCCTGGCGCAGGGCCGCCGCGGCCTCGCCGTCCTGGCCGGCCGCCGCCAGGGCGCCGGACCCGGCGCCCTCCCCGGCCCGCGCGTGCAGGCGGATCAGCCGGGCCACCCGCTCACCGAGCAGCTGACGCACCGCCTCCGCCACATCGTGATCGCGCGGGAACGCTGCGTCACCCGGACGGAGCAGCTCGCCGAGATCCAGTACCAGCCCCGCGATCTGGAGCTCTTTGTCGAACGGGTGGGCGCGGCGCAGCAGGGCCGCGGTCCGCAGTCCACGGCCGTCGCGGCAGGCGTGCAGAAGATCCATCAGCTCCGGAACGCTCGAGACGTGGGGCACTTCGAACCCCCGTACTCCGGACCTCGCCACCGCCGCTCCCTCCGTCGCCCCCGCGCGCATCCGGGCACGAGCGGACCATGCTTGTCGCACCCGCGGGCCGACGACTTCCTGAACTCGCGGCGAAAACAAGAGGGCGACGTGGTTTTTGCCTTTCTATCGAGCGGGGGCCCGCTCATATGTGTACTGTGGGGCATCAGACGGCCCCACCCGGGCCACGCTCCACCAAGGCGCCACCGCGTCCGGAAAACCTTTCCTCCCAGCCCGGCGCGGCACGCCTGCCGGGTTACGCGACACAGAGGAGTGCGCGGTGACAGAAACGACGAAGCCCGAACCGACGTTGCTGGAGCGGACGGGAACGCGGGCCAAGCCGCGGACCGACGAGCTCGGAAGCCTTGAGGTCTGGGCGCGGTCCGCCCCGATCCGGCTGGCGGGGTACGAGGACGACCTGGCGGAATCGCACATCCTGCCCGGCATCGACTGACCCGCAAGAGCGGTACGCGCGCCCCCGTGCCCACCCGCACCGGGGCGCTGCCGCACCCCCGGCGGCTCCCGGACCGCCTACGCCGTGAGCGTCATCGCTGACGGCGATCATGACTTCCGCCGCCCCGGCAGCCCAGGCACGCTGAGGGACATGAAGCTGCTGATGCTGGGTGGAACCGAATTCGTCGGACGCGCGATCACCGAGGACGCCCTCGAACGGGGCTGGGAGGTGACCGTCTTCCACCGGGGCCACCACGCACCCCCGCCGGGCACCTCCGCCCTGCACGGGGACCGCACCGCCCCCGGTGGCCTGGACGCCCTGGCCGAAGGGGAATGGGACCTCGTCGTCGACACCTGGGGCGGCGCCCCCACCGCCGTGCGCGACAGCGCCCGCCTGCTGCGCGAGCGGGCCGGCCGGTACGCCTACGTCTCCAGCCGCTCCGTGTACTCCTACCCCGCCCCGGCCGGCAGCGCCGAGGACGCCCCCGTGGTGGAGGGCTCGCCCGACGCCGGGTCCACCGCCTACGCCGAGGACAAGCGCGGCGGCGAACTCGCCGCCCTCGACGCCTTCGCGGACCGCGCCCTGCTGCTGCGCGCCGGGCTGATCCTCGGCCCGTACGAGAACGTCGGCCGGCTGCCCTGGTGGCTGAACCGCACCGCCCGCGGCGGCCCGGTCCTCGCCCCCGGCCCGCGGGACCTCCCGCTCCAGTACATCGACGTGCGCGACCTCGCGGGCTGGACCCTCGACGCGGCCGCCGCCGGGCTGGGCGGTGCGTACAACGCGGTCTCGCCCGTCGGGCACGCCACCATGGGCGGACTCCTGGAGGCCTGCGCCGCCACCACCGGCGGCGGCGCCGAACTGCGCTGGACCGGCCCGGAGCCGATCGAGCGGGCCGGAGTGCGGCCCTGGACCGAGCTCCCGGTCTGGATCCCGGCAGGGGAGGGGCACGACTTCATGTACGGCGGCGACGTCTCCAAGGCCCTGGCCGCGGGCCTGAAGTGCCGCCCGGTCGAGGAGACCGTGGCCGACACCTGGGCCTGGCTCCGCTCGCTCGGCGGACGGGCCCCGCAGCGCTCCGACCGGCCGGCGCCCGGCATCGACCCGGCCCGGGAGGCGGAGCTACTCGGGCTCTGACCGGGCCGCGCCGGCGAGCCGGGTGGGCGGCAGGTACTCGCGCACCAGAGTGCGGTGCCACCACGCGCCCGTCTCGCGCAGCTCCCGCCACGTGGTGAACCGGTAGCGGTAGAGCAGGGCGCGGACATGGCGCGGCGGGGCGTCCGGGAAGGGGTTGTGGCCCAGCAGCCGCAGCGTGTCCCGGTCGCCCGCCAGCAGCCGCTCCACGAACGGCCCGAACCAGTCCCGCGCGTAGCCGGGGGAGAGCGCCGCGAACCACATCAGCCAGTCCAGGCGCAGGTGGTACGGGGCGAACTGGCGGGGAACCCGGCGCAGTCCGCCCGGCTTCCCCTTGAAGCCGTACTCCCGCCAGGCCCCGTCGGCGTGCGGCACCCGGTCCGCGGTCCCCTCCACCACCACCTCCTCGCGGATCCGGCCCACCGTGCCGAACGCCCCGTAGGTGTTGACCAGGTGGAGCGAGTCGAAGGAGCGGTTCATCACCTGGCGGCGCGAGACCATGTTGAGCACCGGATGCCGGCTGAGCACCAGCACCAGTACGGTCACCGCGCAGACCAGCACCGCGAACCACACCGGCGCGCCACGCGAGGCGGCGGCCGGGGGCGGCCCCGCGAGCCCCGTGAAGTCCACGGCCGACAGCGCCAGGGTGATCGTCAGCCAGTTCAGCCAGGCGAAGTTGCCGGACAGCACCAGCCACAGCTGCGTCGCCACGATGATCCCCGCGGCGTACGAGGCCACCGGCTGCGGGGTGAACAGCAGGACGGGGACCACCAGTTGGGTCACGTGGTTGGCCGCGCACTCCACCCGGTGCAACGGCCTGGGCAGATGATGGAAGAACCAGCTCAGCGGCCCGGGCATCGGCTGCGTCTCGTGGTGGAAGTACAGGCAGGTGAGCGTGCGCCAGCAGGGGTCCCCGCGGATCTTGATGAGCCCGGCCCCGAACTCCACGCGGAAGAGCACCCAGCGCAGCAGCCACAGCACCAGCACCGGCGGCCCGGTCCGGGCGTTGCCGAGGAAGACGGCGAGGAACCCCACCTCCAGCAGCAGCGACTCCCAGCCGAAGGAGTACCAGGTCTGCCCCACGTTCACGATGGACAGGTAGAGCAGCCACAGCAGCGCCCACATCGCCATGGCGACGGCCAGCGGCACCTCGTCCCCGGCGCCCGCCGCCAGCGCCGCGGCCAGCAGTGCCCCGGCCCAGGCGCACCCGGCGAAGAGCCGGTCGGAGTAGCGCAGTTGGAACAGGCTGGGCGCGCGCCGGAAGGGCACGTGCCGCACGTAGCGCGGCACGGGCAGCATGCCCCGCGCTCCGATCAGGGCCCGGAACTGCAAGGTGGCCCCGACGAAGGCGAAGAGGTAGACGCCGGCCAGGGCCCGCTGGAAGACCAGCCGGCCGAGCCAGTACCCGGGCGCCGTGAACCAGTCCATTGCCTCCAGTATCGGACCGGTCAGGCCGCGGCTGCCAGCCTGCGCACCTGGCGGCCGAGCAGGCGGGCGTAACTCCGCTGGAGGACGGGGACCACCGGGCCCGCGAGCCGGGTGTACCAGCTCGCAGGGCGGCTGAAGGCGGTCACGGTGAACCAGACCGTGCCGTCGGCCTCCATGTCCACGACGAAGGACTCCTCCCCGCTCTCGGGATGGCCGGTCAGCGTCCCGTAGGCGAAGCCCACCCGGTTGGGCTCGTACGCCGTCCAGACCACCTCGCACCGCGCGCTGATCCGCAGCGGTCCGAGGCCTATCCCGACCACCGCGCGGCTGCCGGGCCGCACGGCCCCGGCGTCGGCCCTCACCCGCATCCCGGAGGTCCGGTGGGCGTGGAAGGTGGTCACCGCGACTCCGGCGGTCTCGAAGGCGGCCCGCCCGTGGCCGATCCGGGTGCGGTGGTGCAGGTGGTGGTAGCCGGCGGGCAGCGGGCTGCGGGCCGTCGCACCCCGCTCGGGGTAGCTGAGGGCGTCCGGGCCGGCGCTGATGATGCGGGTCATGACGTGGTCTCCTGTCGGGCGGTCCGCGGGTGCTCTGGGGTCAGCCGGCGCCAGGCCAGCACCGAGCAGAGGGCGAATCCGAGGGCGTTGCCGAGGCCGTGGGTCGCGGCCATCCAGGTCAGCGTGGGGTGCGGGATCCCGGTGGCCTCGCCGGCCGCCCACCACAGGGCGAGCAGCATGGTGGCGACCAGGACCACGGCCGAGGTGGCGAGCACAGCCCGTGTGACCCGGTCGGGTCCGGCGGGCCGGATCTCCCGCCAGGTCGTCAGGGCGACGGCCCACATCCCGCCGGTCAGGACGACCGCGCCCGCCAGTTCGGCCCAGTCGCCGACGAAGTAGCCGAGGAGTACGAGCAGGGTGCCGGCCGGGACGCTGTAGGCGGCCCAGCGCGCGCCCGGCCCGGGCGCCGCGGCCCGGCACACCAGTCCGGCGACCAGGGCGGCCGCGAATCCGGCGAAGTGGAAGTGGGGCACGGTGAGCGCCAGGATGTCGAGGCCGAACCCGAAGAGCCGGTGGCCGGCGCGCTCGGCGACCAGGGCGGTCCCGGCGACGGCGGGCGAGGCCAGTGCGGTGGCCGCGGCGATGTCGGCCGGTCCGGGCATCCGGCCCCGCGGCAGCACGGCCGGGGCCCGCGCGGCGAGGGCCAGGCAGGCCGCCGCGTAGAGTGCGGCGAGCACGGTGGCCGGCAGGCCGCGCGGCAGCCACAGGCACACCGCGCCGAGGGCGGCGGGCAGCGGCCACAGGCGGGCGGTCCGGCGCAGCCCGGCCGGGTCGATCAGGCGCAGTCCGGCCGGGACCACGTAGAGCATGCCCAGGGTGACGATCACGTTCACCAGTACCGTCACGACGGTCTCCCCTCCCCAGCGTGTTGAACGTGTTCAACTCGCGAGGCCGACTCTACGGGGTTACTTGAACATGTTCAAGAAGCGCTCCGGTTGCGGCCCTCGCGCGGATGCGGCAGACAAGAGGCAGTAACCGGGGCGAAAAGGGAGATACACGTGCACGCACCGACACCTCCGACACCTCGTCAGGCGCCGCGTCGTCACGCACCGGCCGGCGCCGCTCTGTTGGCCGCCCTCGGCCTGTTCGCGGCGGGCTGCGGCGGCTCCGAGGGGGAGCGGGGATCCGCGGGAGCCGAGAGCCAGGACGTCTACCTCCAGCCCGTGGCCTCCGCGGGCCCGGCCCCCTTCACCGCATCCTCGGCCACCGCCGAGTCCGCCCCCGTACAGCCCCCGCTGCCCAACCCGACCGGACAGGGCATCCGCACGGTGAACGCGGCCACCCCCGGCCTGTACGGCGGCACCCAGCGGCTCGGCAGCTGCGACGTGGAACAGCAGGTCCGCTACCTGACCGAGGACGCCGCCAAGGCCCGCGCCTTCGCCGAGGCCTCCGGCATCGAACAGGCGAAGATCCCCGACTTCCTCCGCGGCCTCACCCCCGTCGTATTGCGGGCCGACACCCGGGTCACCAGCCACGGGTTCCGCGACGGCGTCGCCGACAGCTTCCAGTCCGTCCTCCAGGCCGGGTCCGCCGTCCTCGTCGACGACCACGGCATGCCCCGGGTCCGCTGCGCCTGCGGCAACCCGCTGCTCGCGCCGCGCGCGCCCAAGGGCTCCCCGGTGCCCAAGGGCGACCCGTGGAACGGCTACCAGCCCAACCAGGTCGTCGTCATCGAACCCACCACCCACGTGATCGACAACCTGGTCATCGTCAACATCGCCGACAACACCTGGATCGAGCGCAAACAGGGCGACGACGGTGCCCGGGACCGGCCCCCGCAGGCGCCGCCCAGGTTCGACCCGGCCGACGGCATCCCCGACGGACCCGTCACCCCGCCCGGGACCGTGCCCGCGGAGCCCTGCCCGAGCCCGACCGGCAACAGCCTCGCCCGGACCGCGCCGCCGACGCCGCGCGGCAACAGGCAGGGCGTACCGGCCCCGCCGGCCCCGTCACCCCCGCCGGCCGCGGACTGCCCGCCCGGCACCCCCTCCTCGCCGTCCGCTCCGGGCGACGGGCCGGGGCGCAGGCCCGGCCTGCCGACGAACCCGGCCGCGCCGCAGCGGCCGCCGTCGGACGGGCCCTCGGACACGCTGCCCGAGGACCCCTTCGACCTGCCCTCGGACGCCCCATCCGACGGGGCGGAGGACCAGGGCGATCCCTTCGACCCCTTCGGCCCCTCGGACCCCGCCTACCCCTCGGACCCCTCCGACCCCTATGCCGTCCCGGAGGAACAGCAGGCGTCGCCCTCCGACCCCGGCTACTCGCTGGAGAGCGCCTGACCGGCCCGTGTGTCATGGTGGACCGGTGCCGAGCTCCGTATCGCTGCCGGACGACTGGCCCGCGCACCCGGACCGGTCGCTGGCACTGAACCGCATGGGCAGCTTCGACTGGGACCTGGTCACCGGGCTCATGCACATGGACGCGGCGGCACTGGACGTCTTCGACACGGCCCCCGACGAGTACGACGGCAGGCCCGAATCCCTGTCGCCGCGCGTGCCGCCCGCCGAGGCCACCCGGCTCGACGCACTCGTCTCCAGCGCCCTCAAGAGCAGCGAGGACAGCTACGGCGCCTACTTCCGCATCCGCTGCCGCGACGGCCGGCTGCGCTGGACGCACACGCAGGGCCGCGTCATGCGCGGCCCCGACGGGCGCCCGTACCGGATCATCGGCATAGTCCGGGACGCCACCGACGAGCTCAGCCACTCCGCGGAACGCCTCGGCCTCGACGAGGAACGGCGCCGCCAGACCTCGGTGGTGGAGAGCACCACCGCCGCACTCGCCCACGCACGGACCGTCCAGGACGTCATCGACGCGCTCGGCGACGCCCACGGCCTGGAGCGGCTCGGCTCGATGGGCATGGTGATGGGCCTGGTCGAGGCCGGGCGGATCCACCTCGTCGCCGAGGGTCCGCAGGGCAGCTTCGTGCCGGGTACGCGGTACACGCGGGTGGACGAGCAGTACCCGATGAGCGAGGTCGTCCGCTCGCTCCAGCCGCGGTTCCTCGACTCGGCGCAGGAGTTCGCCGCGGGCTATCCAGGGCTCTGGGCGAAGATCGAGTACATGCGGATCTCGGCGGCCGCCTATCTCCCGCTGATCGCCCAGGCCCGCCCGATCGGCGCGATCGGCCTGCTCTACCAGGACAAGGACGGCTTCACCCAGGACGACCGGAACCTGCTCGTCGCCCTGGGCAGCAGCATCGCGCAGAGCCTGCAGCGGGCCATGCTGCTGGAGCAGGAGCACGACCTGGCCGAGGGCCTCCAGCAGGCGATGCTGCCGCGCCGGATCCCGTCGGTGCCGGGCGCGGAGATCGCCGTCCGCTACCGCTCCGCCCGGATGGGCCAGGACATCGGCGGCGACTGGTACGACGTGATCCCGCTGCCCGGCGGACGGGTCGGCGCGGTCATCGGGGACGTCCAGGGCCACGACACGCACGCGGCGGCGGTCATGGGCCAGCTGCGGATCGTGCTGCGCGCGTACGCCGCCGAGGGGCACTCGCCGGGCACGGTCATGGCCCGGGCCTCCGTCTTCCTCCACGAACTGGACACCGACCGCTTCGCGACCTGCACCTACGTGGAGGCGGACCTCTCGACGGGCGTGCTCCAGCTGGTGCGCGCGGGCCACATCGACCCGCTGCTGCGCACCCGCGGCGGGGACTGCCGCAGGCTCCCGGTAGGGGGCGGGATGCCGCTGGGCCTCTCGGCGGAGTTCGGCCGCCTGGAGTATCCGGTGACCACGGTGGAGCTGGACCCCGGGGAAACGATCCTGCTGTGCACGGACGGCCTGGTCGAGCAGCCCGGCGCCGACCTGGACGACGGGATCCAGCTGCTCACCTCCCTGGTCCGCGGCGGACCGGCGGACCTCCAGCTCCTCGCCGACCGGTTGTGCGGGGTCGTCGACGAGCGGGGCGGCGACGACGACATGGCGCTGCTCCTGCTGCGCCGCCGGGTGGAGGAGTCCCCGCAGGGCGGCGGACGGCTCCAGCAGCACGTGGCGCCGGGGGACCCGGAGGCCCTGGTGGCGGCGCGCCACATGATCGGGGCTGCGGTGCGGGCATGGGGCGCCCGGGAACGGTCCGACGAGATCGAGCTCGTCGCGGACGAGCTCATCGTGAACGCCCTGATGCACACGGACGGGCCGGCGATCGTGACCCTGCGGGTGCTGAGCGGCCCCGAACGGCGGCTGCGGGTGGAGGTCGAGGACCGTTCCAGCGCCCTGCCGAGGCGGCGCGAGGCCGGGGAGTCCGGGGTGTCGGGGCGCGGGCTGATGCTCGTGGACCGGCTGGCGGACGTGTGGGGCGTGGAGTCGCGGGGCAGCGGCAAGTGCGTGTGGTGCGAGTTCGTGGTGGGCTGACGCCCGGGCCGCCGTACGGTTCGCGTTCCGTCCGGGGCCGGGGCAGGCTGGGAGCATGCCGGAGCTGCCCGAGGTCGAGGCCCTGCGGGAGTACCTCGACGAGCACCTCACCGGGCGGGTGGTGGAGCGCGTCCTCCCGCTCGCCGTGAGCGTCCTCAAGACGTACGAGCCGCCGCTGACCGCCCTCGAAGGGCAGACGGCCGGCGCCACCACCCGGTACGGCAAGTTCCTGGCCCTGCGCATCGGCGAACTGCACCTCGTCACCCACCTGGCCCGGGCCGGCTGGCTGCGCTGGCAGGACGAGCTGCCGGCGCAGCCGCCGCGCCCCGGCAAGGGACCGCTCGCGCTGCGCGTGGTCCTGGCGGACGGCGGCGGCTTCGACCTCACCGAGGCCGGTACCCAAGAGCGCCTCGCGGTGTACGTCGTACGCGATCCGCAGGAGGTGCCCGGCATCGCCCGCCTCGGTCCCGATCCGCTCGACGGAGCCTTCGGCCGGGACGCCTTCGCCGCCCTGCTCACGGATGAGCGCCGGCAGATCAAGGGCGTACTGCGCGACCAGGGCGTCATCGCCGGGATCGGCAACGCCTACAGCGACGAGATCCTGCACCGCGCCAAGGTCTCGCCCTTCAAACTGGCCGCGTCCTTCGACGAGGAGCAGACCACCCGGTTGTACGAGGCCGTCCAGGACACCCTGCGCGAGGCCGTCGGCCGGGCGCACGGAGTGGCAGCCGGGCGGCTCAAGGCCGAGAAGAAGAGCGGGCTGCGGGTGCACGGACGGGCCGGGGAGCCGTGCCCGGTGTGCGGGGACACCGTCCGCTCGGTCTCCTTCGCCGACTCCTCCCTGGAGTACTGCCCCACCTGCCAGACCGGCGGGAAACCGCTCGCGGACCGGCGGCTCTCGCGCCTCCTCAAATAGCGCGGCGCTGCGTAGACTCCGGCTCCATGGCCGAGGACCAGCGGCAGCCGCCGCGGCGCGAGATCGTCACCGGGGTGCCCCGCGGTACGCGCCGCAGACCGCCCGCGCACACCCCGGCCCGCTCGGAGATCTCCGAGCAGACCACCCTGGGCGCCACCTACGTACGGGCGCTCATGCGCAGCCAGCTCCGCGCGGGAATGGGGGCGCTGGCCGCACTCGCGCTGTCGGTCGGGGCGCTGCCGCTGGTGCTGCTGCTGCCGCGGGCGGCGTCCGGGCCGCTGGTGTGGCTGGCGCTGGGCCTGCTGGTGTATCCGGTGATGTGGCTGATCGCCCGCTGGTACGTCGGATGCGCCGAGCGCAACGAGGAGGACTTCACCGGCCTGGTGACGGACCCGGCCGAGGCCCCCGGGCCCCACCGCCGGGCCTGAGGCCGCCCGCCCGCCCGCGCTCGGCTCAGAACAGGTGCATCGCCAAGTGGCCCAGCGGCAGGCCGAGCTGCCAGGCCGGGGTCCACACCCGCGCGTTCTCGTCCAGTCCCGGCGGGGTGTCGGCGTGCCCGTGCCGTCCCGGGTCGAGGTTGGTGGCGAACAGCTCCGTGCGGTCCAGCCAGCGCCAGGCGGCCCGGGCCAGTTCCAGGTCCGGTTCCTCGGCGCGCCCGCGTTCCCGGGCCTCCTCGCCCAGCGCGAGGAAACGGGTGTGCACCCAGTCGCGCCAGGGGTGGCCGTACGCCGTCAGCGAGAGCCACTCGTCGAGCTGGGAGACCACCCGGATGCCGGAGAGCTCCCCGGCCGCGTCCGAGAGGTAGATCGTCAGCGCGAGTGTGTCCCGCCCGGCCCGGAACTCCAGGGTGCTGACCGGGATCAGCCGGCCCGTGCGCAGCAGTTCGTCTGCGATGTACTCGGCGTAGAGCCAAGCCATGGGCACCGCGAGCCCGCCGTCACTGGTGCCGTTCATACCCTCGGGCTGCACCGTTCCACCTTCTCCCGCGCGTTCAGCGTCCCGCCATCAGCCCTGAGCCTTCACCGAGCGGCTCGCCGGGCGGGGGTTGTTTACTCAACTTGAACGGTCTGATGCCTCATTCCATGCGGTTTCTGTCCGGTTAGCGCGCATTCGAGGCAGTACTCGCTCTGTTCGCGCGGGGGCTCCCGGCCCCGGCAGGGCTCAGGCGCCGAGGCCGTACCCGTACCCCTGGAGGTCCTTCCGCAGGGCGCGCAGGGCGTAGTGCGTACGGGATTTGACGGTTCCGGCCGGAATGCCGAGTTCGGCGGCGGCCTCGGCCACCGAGCGGTCCCGGAAGTAGACCTGCATCAGTACCTCGCGGTGCTCCGGGCCCAGCGAGCCGACGGCCCGCCGGACGTCGATCGCCGTGACCGAGCCGGCCACCGCGTCCTCGGGGGCGGGCGCGTGCTCCAGGCCCTCGGGGTCCACCTCCTGCGGCCGTGACAGGCGGGCGCGCCGTGCGTCGATCGCCAGCCGCCGGGCCACCGTGAACAGCCAGGGCCGCATGGATTCGTGCGCGGTCGACAGGACCTCGGGGTGCTGCCAGACCCGGACCAGGGTCTCCTGCACGAGGTCCTCCGCGCGCTGGGCGTCCCCGCCGGTGAGCCCGACCAGGAAACCGAACAGGGCCCGTCCGTGGTCGCGCTGGAGTTCGGCCAGCGTCTCGGGGTCGGTACGCCGAACGGCGGGGGAGAGCGGCACGAGGGGCTCCTTCCGAGGTGTGCGGAGGTCCGTGGGGGGAGGTCGAAGCACTCACCCTGATCTGCGAGGAGCCCCGACGGGAACCGTCCGGTCCGGCCGGTGCGCCCAAGCACCCGGGTGGTCCGGTGGGCGGCCGGGCCGGGCGGTGAACGGTCGAACGGCGCGGCGAACGGCAGCGGCCGATCGAGTGGCCGGATGCCCGGCGGACGGATCCGTTCCTTGACTATTGACGTCTTGTTATATGGATTACGAGAGATCGGATAGTCGTACTAGCGAGAGCCGGGCACGAGATGACCAAGCGCACCCGACAGGCCGCCGCCTTCCTCTCGGCCCTCCTGCTGTCCGCGGCCGCCGGCTGTTCGGCCGCCGGGGGACCGGCCCCGGCACGACTCGGCGAATCCGCCGCCTCCAGCGCCGCCGGTGCCCCCGCGGGCCCCTCGGACAGGGGCTTCACCCTGGTCGCGAGCGGCGACGTGCTGCCGCACACCTCCGTCATCCAGCGGGCGGCGAACGACGCCGGCGGCGACGGGCACGACTTCCGGCCGATGTTCTCCGGCGTCAAGTCCGTGGTCTCCGGCGCCGACCTGGCCCTGTGCCACATGGAGACCATCTACGGCGAAGAGGACGGCCCCTTCTCCGGCTACCCCGCCTTCGTCTCCCCGCCGAGCGTCGCCGACGCGCTGAAGGACACCGGCTACGACGGCTGCTCCACGGCCTCCAACCACACCCTGGACGACGGGGCCGACGGGCTGCGCCGCACACTGGACCGCTTCGACAAGGTCGGCCTCAGGCACGCCGGTTCGGCCCGTACGGCCGCGGAGGCGGCCACGGCGACCACGTACACGGCCGGCTCCGCCAAGGTCGCGCACCTCGCGTACACCTACGACACCAACGGGTACCCCATGCCGCAAGGACAGCCGTGGGCGGTCAACCTGATGGAACAGGACAAGATCGTCGCGGACGCGCGGGCCGCCCGGAAGGCGGGCGCGGACGTGGTCCTGGTCAGCCTGCACTGGGGCACGGAGTGGCAGACCGCACCGGACGACAACCAGCTCTCGCTCGGCAAGGCGCTGACCGCCTCGCAGACCGGCGGCCGCCCGGACATCGACATGATCCTGGGCACGCACGCGCACATCCCGCAGGCGTACGAGAAGGTCAACGGCACCTGGATCGTCTACGGCATGGGCGACCAGGTCGCGGGCGAGATGTTCAACTACTCCGGCGCGCGGGACATGCGCGGCAACTACGGCTCGATCGGCCGCTTCACCTTCGCCCCGCCGGCCGCCCCCGGGCAGCGCTGGCAGGTCACCAGGGCAGAGTTCGTCCCGCAGATGATGGACCTCTCCATCGGCCGCGTCGTCAACCTGCCGGCGACCCTCGCGGAGCACCCCGGCCAGGGCGAGTACGAGGACGCCCAGGACGCCGTCACCGAGGCCGTCCTCAGCCGCGGTGCGGCGAAGGACGGCCTGACGATGGCGAAATAGCCCTCACGCCACGGCGGCGCCGGACCGGCGCCGCACCGCGGCTCACGGCACCACGGTCACGGGCCAGCGGCCCGCCTTCACCAGGCGGATCGCCACCGATCCCACGATGCGGTGGCCCGCCTGCTCCGAGGCACCGACCACCACCGCGTCCGCCGTCAGCTCCTCCGCCGCGCTCACCAGGCCCGCGTAGGGGTCGCCGCGGAAGGTGTGGAACTGCCAGCGCACCTCGTAGATGCCCTTGAGCCGCTCCGCCGACTCCCGGATCTCCGCCACCAGGCCCTCCGCGATCTCCCCGGTGGTGTCGGCCACCGGCGCGCCCAGCGCGGCGCCGGCCGGCATCACCGGCTGGACGTACACCAGCGCCAGCAGCGCGTTCTGCCGCCGGGCCAGCCCCGCCGCGTAGGCCGCCGCCCGCAGCGAGGACTCCGACCCGTCCACCCCGGCCAGAATCACCTTCGGACCGTCGGTGCCCCGCTCGAATCCCGTGTTCACGTGCTCCGTCACCCACCCGAGGCTAGTCCCCTCGGCGAGCGGACCGGCGCCGCCCTCCCTACAGTGCGAACCATGAGTGCCACCGTGGAGCAGACGCGCGGAACCCGGAACCGCTTCCTCAACCGGGTCCCCGACGGATTCGGCGCGTTCTTCGGGACGCTCGGTCTGCTGTGCGCCCTGCTGGCGCTCTCCCCGACGCTGCGGCGCCTGCTGAGGCACATCGTCCGGTTCCTCGACCTCTTCGTCGTCCCGGTCAGCGCCAACCTCGCCTACGCCGTCTTCCTCTTCCTGCTCGCCGCGGCACTCGGCACCCGCAAGAAGGTCGCCTGGTGGATCGTCGTCACCTATCTGGCCCTGCTGATCCTCGACGACGTGATCGAAATCGCCCTCGGCGACCTCTGGATCGGCGTCTCCTCCGGGGCGCTGGCCGTCCTCGCCATGGGACTGCTCATCGCCGCCCGCAGCGAGTTCTACGCCGCCTCCCGGCCCGGAGCCCTGTGGCGCGCCCTGATGGTGCTCGGCCTCGGGCTGCTCGCGGCCGTGCTCGTCGGCTGGGGGCTCGTCGCCCTCTTCCCCGGCACGCTGCCCAAGGGCCAGTGGCTGGACTGGGCCGCCAAGCAGGTCTTCGGCGGCCTCTTCTCCGCCCGCCAGTTCGACGGCCGCCCGCCCCGCCCGCTGTACTTCCTGCTCGGCCTGTTCGGCGCCCTCGCCCTGCTGAACGCCGCCGCGGCCCTCTTCCGCTCCCAGCGCCTGACCGCCGCCCTGCACGGGGACGAGGAGCCCCGCATCCGGGCCCTCCTCGGCGCCTACGGACGGGGCGACTCCCTCGGCTACTTCGCAACCCGGCGCGACAAGGCCGTCGTCTTCGCGCCCAACGGCATGGCCGCCGTCACCTACCGCGTCGAGGCCGGTGTCTGCCTCGCCAGCGGGGACCCGGTGGGCGACCCCGCCGCCTGGACCCCGGCCATCGACGCCTGGCTCGCGGTGGCCGGCCGCTACGGCTGGCAGCCCGCCGTCATGGGGGCCTCCGAGGACGGCGCCACCGCCTACGCCCGCTCCGGCCTCAGCGCCCTCCAGCTCGGCGACGAGGCCATCCTGCACGTCGCCCACTTCGACCTCGACGGCCGCGACATGCGCGTCACCCGCCAGGCCGTCAACCGCGTCAAGCGCACCGGAGCCACCACCCGCATCCGCCGCCACTCCGCCCTCTCCGAGGACGAGATGCAGACGATCGTGGACCGGGCCGACCGGTGGCGCGACACCGAGACCGAGCGCGGCTTCTCGATGGCCCTGGACCGGCTCGGCGACGCCGCCGACGGGGACTGCCTGCTGGTCGAGGCCTTCGACGCCGAAGGAGCGCTGATCGCCCTGCTCTCCTTCGTCCCCTGGGGCAAGGACGGCATCTCCCTCGACCTGATGCGCCGCGACCGTACCGCCCCCAACGGGGTCATGGAGTTCATGGTCGCCGAGCTCTGCGCCGCCGCCCCGGGCCTCGGCGTCCGCCGCATCTCCCTCAACTTCGCCGTCTTCCGCTCCGCCTTCGAGGAGGGCGGCCGGATCGGCGCCGGCCCCGTCCTGAAGCTGTGGCGCAAACTGCTGCTGTTCTTCTCCCGCTGGTGGCAGCTGGAGGCGCTCTACCGCTCGAACGTCAAGTACGGCCCCGAGTGGTACCCGCGGTTCCTCTGCTACCAGGACGCCGGCTCGCTCGCCCGGGTCAGCCTCGCCTCCGGCATCGCCGAGGGCTTCGTCTCGGTGCCGAGCCTGCGCACCCTGTGGGGCAACGGACACCCCAAGGGCCTGACCGCACCCGCCACCACCGAGGGGCTGCCCTCCATCGCCTCCCTGAACCTGGACGCGGTGGGGGAGGAGGCCGCGGCTGCCCAGGCCGAGCGCCTCCCCGAACAGGTGCGCGTACGCCACGAGAAGATGGAGCGCATCCGCGCCGCCGGCACCGACCCGTACCCGGTCGGCATCCGGCAGCGCACCCACACCGTGGCCGAGTTCGGGAACCTCCTCCCCGGCAGCCCGCCCCCCGGCACCCGCTCCGGGCAGCAGGCCACCCTCGCCGGCCGCGTGATGGTCGTGCGCGACCTCGGCGGCGTGGTCTTCGCCGTCCTGCGCGACTGGTCCGGGGACGTGCAGCTGATGCTCACCCGCGACGAGGCCGGGGCCGCGGTACTGGACTCCTTCACCTCCCAGGTCGACTTCGGCGACCACGTCGTGGCCGACGGAGAGGCCGGCACCAGCCGGACCGGCGAACCGTCCCTCGTGGTGCGGTCCTGGCAGCTCACCGGCAAATGCCTGCGCCCCCTGCCCGACAAGCGCAAGGGCCTCGCCGACCCGGAGGCCCGCGTCCGGCGCCGCTACCTCGACCTCGTCGCGAGCCCCGAGGCGCGCGACGTCGTACGGGCCCGCTCCAGCGCGGTGCAGGCCCTGCGCCAGGGGCTGCTGGACCGCGGCTACCTCGAGGTCGAGACCCCGATGCTCCAGCAGATCCACGGCGGCGCCAACGCCCGCCCCTTCCGCACCCACATCAACGCCTACGACCTGGACCTGTACCTGCGCATCGCGCCCGAGCTGTACCTCAAACGGCTCTGCGTCGGCGGTATGGAGAAGGTCTTCGAGATGGGCCGCACCTTCCGCAACGAGGGCGTCTCCTACAAGCACAACCCCGAGTTCACGATGCTGGAGGCCTACCAGGCCTTCGCCGACTACGACGTGATGCTCGACCTCACCCGCGAGCTGATCCAGGGCGCCGCCACCGCCGCCTTCGGCTCGCCCGTCGCCCACAAGGCGGGACCCGACGGGAAGCTCGTCGTCCACGACATCTCCGGACCCTGGCCGGTCAAGACGATGTACGGGGCCATCAGCGAGGCCCTCGGCGAGGAAGTGGACGCCGACACCGAGGAGCACGTCCTGCGCAGGCTGTGCGACCGCGCGGCCGTCCCCCACGCGCCCGAGGACACCCGCGGCGACGTGGTCCTGGAGATGTACGAGCGGCTGGTGGAGGAGCGCACCAAACTGCCCACCTTCTACAAGGACTTCCCCACCGACGTCTCCCCGCTCACCCGCCAGCACCGGGGGGACCCGCGGCTCGCCGAGCGCTGGGACCTGGTGGCCTTCGGAACCGAACTGGGCACCGCCTACTCGGAGCTGACCGACCCCGTCGAGCAGCGCCGCCGCCTCACCGCCCAGTCGCTGCTGGCGGCGGGCGGCGACCCGGAGGCGATGGAACTCGACAACGACTTCCTGGACGCGCTCGAGTACGCGATGCCGCCGACCGGCGGCCTCGGCATCGGGGTGGACCGCCTCGTCATGTTCCTCACGGGCCTGACGATCCGCGAGACGCTCCCGTTCCCCCTGGTGAGACGCGGCTGATCGGGTGAGGGGGCCGGGGCGCGTCCGCGCCTCTCGACATCCGCGGCGATGTCGTTGATACGTAGTAATAATGAAAAATGACGAGCCGACAGTAGGGCGACGCGTGCTCCTGCGCACCGCCGTCTTCCTCGGAGTCGCGGCCGCCGCCGGTCTGATCAACGCGGGCGGTGAGGGCGGTGCGCCCCGGCCCGGATCCGGCCCCGCCCCCGCGGGCGGGCCCGGTCCGCACCCGGCCGCCGGACCCCCCGGGATGCTCCCCGACGGGAGACTCGAGAAGTCCTACCGCCTGCGGCCGATGACCGCCGGGGCCCCCGCCCGGCCCCCCCTCGCCAAGCCGGCCGTCCGCAGCCGCCCCATCCTCGAACTGCCCCCCGCCGCCGCGGGGAACTCGATGGTGCTCACCTTCGACGACGGGCCCGACCCCCGCTACACCCCCGGGATCCTCGACACCCTCGCCCGCTACGGGGTGCGCGCGCTCTTCTTCGTCTGCGGGGAGATGGCCACCGAGAACCGCGACCTGCTGCGCCGGATGGCCGCCGAGGGCCACGTCATCGGCAACCACACCTGGACCCACCCGCTCATCCCCACGCTCGGCCGGCCCGCCCTCGTCTCCGAGATCGGCCGCACCAGCGAGGTCGTCCAGCAGGTGGTGGGCGAGGCCCCCGTGTGGTTCCGTGCGCCGTTCGGGGCGTGGAACCGGGCCGCCTTCGAGATCGGGGCCGAACTCGGCATGGAGCCGCTCGCCTGGACCGTGGACACCCTGGACTGGAAGGAACCGGGGACGACCACGATCATCTCCCGGGTCCTGGACGGCGCCGGGCCCGGCGTGATCGTGCTGTCCCACGACGCGGGCGGCGACCGCTCGCAGAGCGTCCGGGCGATCGGCTCGTACCTGCCCCAACTCCTCGCGCGCGGCTACCGCATGACCCTGCCGACGCTGCCGTCCCGCTAGGGCCGTGTTCACGCCCTGCGGCGGCCGGCGGGCGTAGGGTCGGAGCCTGTTCCCGAGGAGGACTGCTGATGCGCTGCGTGACGTACTCGATGGGCGTCTCCCTGGACGGCTACATCGTCGGACCGGACGGAGGCATCGAATGGACGGAGCCCGATCCCGACGTCTTCCGCTTCTGGATCGACGAGACCCGGAAGATCGACGTCCACCTGATGGGGCGGCGGCTGTACGAGACGATGCTGTACTGGGAGACCGCCGACCAGGATCCCTCGCTCGGCGCGCCCGAGCTGGAATGGACCGCGCTCTGGAAGCCGCTCCCCAAGGTGGTGTTCTCCACCACGCTGTCGACGGTGCAGGGCAACGCCCGCCTGCTCTCCGGCGGCCTGCCGGAGGAGATCGAGCGGCTGCGGGCCGAGCCGGGGGAGGGCGACATCGCGATCGGCGGCGCGACGCTCGCCGCCGAGGCGGCCGCGTCGGACCTGATCGACGAATACCACGTCATGGTCCACCCGGTACTGGTCGGCGGCGGCATCCCGTTCTTCGCCCGGGACGAGCGCCGGGTGAATCTCCAGCTCGTCGAGACCCGCACCTTCAACTCGAAGTTCGTCCACCTCCGCTACCGCGTCGCCCGCCAGGTCCCGTCCTAGCCGTCGCCGAGGTGCACCGGGTGGGCCGTCCGGCACCTCGCGGACGGCCCACCGGACCGGCCTTCGGCCCTCGGTCTCCGCCTCCGCTCAGCGGGTCTCCACCATCCGGGCGAAGACGACCACGTTGCCCTCGTAGCCCCGGGACTTCGAGTAGCCCCCGCCGCACGTGATCACCCGGAGCTCGGCGTGCCCGGTGTCCCCGTACACCCGGGATCCGGGGAAGGCGTCCTTGGAGAACACCTCCACGCCGTACACCTCGAACACCGCCGTGCGCCCGTCGTACCGCTCCACCTCGATGTGGTTGCCCGGCTTCACGGAGCCCAGGCCGTAGAAGACCGCCGGGCCCTGCGCGTTGTCCACATGGCCGACGATCACCGCCGAGCCCCGCTGGCCCGGTGAGATGCCGTTGAGGTACCAGCCGGCCAGATTGCGGTCCTGCGGCGGCGGGGCGTCGATCCAGCCCTCCGCGTCCAGCCCGACCGTCATCACCGGCGCGTCCACGCTGATGGTGGGGATCCGGATGCGCTGCACCGACGAGTGCTCCAGCAGCTCCAGGCCCGCCGCCGCCTGCGGAGGGTTCGCCGGCAGCTGGTCGGCCGTCACCGCGACGGCCGAGGCCGCGGTGGGCTGGGGCGGCCCGTCATCCATGCCCACGCCGTTGCGCACCATCGCGAGGCCGCTGAGCATGACCAGGGCGAGCACGCCCCACGGTGAGAACTTGCGTGACTGCCCGGTCTCGTCCTCGCCCATGGTTCTCCCTTCCCGACGCGGGGGTCCCGACCCGCGATCCTGTCCCGCCCCCGTACGCCCTACGTCACGCACGCTAAGCCCGGCCCGGCAGGACGGCGAGAGGGGAGGGGCGAACGGGTGGCCGCGGCCGGAAGCGGGCCGGAAGGGGGCCGGAAGGGGTGCGCCCATCCAGGTAATCGTCACATAAATGCCTGACGGGTCGTGACCTGCGGATCCGTCAGCTGCGACGCCCGCGCTTCGGCGTGTCGCTCAACCGGGCGGCCCAAAGCCGGAAATGCGGAGGTTGCGGGCCGCCCCGAGGGTTCGAGATGGGAGGCGTTCTCGTCGATCATCCGGGGCCGACGCTCCGGGGCGCTTCCCGCTGGAGGTTCCACCATGCGTGTCTTGCGCGCTCTCACCGTGACGGCGGCAACCTGCGCCGCGATCGGCCTCAGTACTCCGCTCGCCTCCGCGACCCCCCCGGGCGGCGGGGGCAATGGGCCGAGCAACGTCTCGGTCAACCAGTTCGACGTGCACCAGGGATCCACGATGCAGCTGAGCGCATCGGGCTGCGGACACGGCGGTACCGTCACCTCGCACGGGAACTTTCCGCCGGCCAACCTGTCCGCGGGATCCATCGGCTTCGCCACCGTCCGGGTCTTCAACCACGCCTCGCCGGGCATCCACACGCTGTCGGTCAAGTGCAACGACAACAGCCTCGTCGCGACGGCCCGCTTCCGGATCCGGGAGGGGCGGCCCTCGCAGGGCGGCATCGGCGGGTCCCTCGGCCCGTCCACCGCCGAAACCGCCATCGGCGCGAGCCTCGTCGGCGGGGCGGCCCTGGGCGCCGGTGCCCACGTGCTGCGCCGTCGCCGCCCGCTCCGCGGCCGGGTCTGACCGGCCGACCTCCCCGGTCAGTCCCCGCGGGGGTGTCTTCCGGGAACGCACCCCCTCCGCCGGTCGCCCCGGGTCCTGGCCAGGACCCGGGGCGACCGGCTGCCGGCGGTCCGGGACGCGGGCGGCGGGGGATGACGGGCGGGTGCACCGACGGTGACGGGCGGGTTCAGTGGCCGCGACGGCCGGAGCTGCGGCGCAGGCAGTACGCGGTGCCGGCCGTGGCGGCGAGGAAGAGGCCCGCGCCCGCGCCGAGTTGCACCGGATCCAGGCCGGCCACACTGCCGCCGAGGCCGCCCTGCACGCCGCGGGCGGAGGTGGGGACGGTGGCGTTCGGGGTGGCCGTGCGCGTGGAACTGGTGGTCGGCCTGGTGGTCGTCGTGCTGCCCGCGATCGTCAGATCGACGTGGCCGTTCTCGCCGTTGCAGGTGAACGTGGCGGTGTACACCGCGCCGGGCCGGGCGTCCCGGTCCACCGTGACCTGTACGGTCTGGCCACGGGCGATGTTCACGGTGTCGAAGATCCCGGAGGAGACGGTGGCGTGGGCGGCGGGGCATCTGGTGACCGTGAGGACCGCCCGGCCGCCCGGAGCGACCGTGGACGGAGTGACGGAGAAGCCGAACGAGGGGTCCTGCCGGGTTTCCGCGGCGGTCGCGGCGGTCGTGCCGGGGACGCCGAGCGCGAGTACGGCGCCCGTGGCGCCGGTGATCAGCAGGGCTGTGACGGAGGTACGTATCGCACCCATGGTTGATCCTCCGGATCCCCGAGGAGCAGCCGCGGAATGGGTTCCCGCACGTGGCAGTTCGTGCGCCTCGATGTCCGCCACGCTAGGTCCGGGTGCCGTGGCCCGCGATCAGGAACGGGCGAATGGGGCATGGACCTAGGCCGAACCGGGGACGGGAGGCCCGTCCCCGGTTTGCCGGGGACCGTTCGGCGCTGTGCGCGCCGGGCCTTCAGTCCCGGAGACCCAGATGCGCGAACTGTGAGAGGAACGGTTCGGCGGTGGCCGCGATGCCCCGCCCGAAGGGCGCGTCGAAGTCCCAGATGAGGAACAGCAGGAAGGCGATCAGTGCGCTGAACAGACCGGCCAGCAACAGCTCGCGGAAGGAGCGCCGGATCTGCAGGGTGAAGATCAGGCCGACCGTCACCAGGGCTCCGGCGATGAGTCCGAACCACACCACCCCCGGCATCGTGGCTCCGGCGCCCAGACCGCGCGCGCCGCGGGCGTCGTCCGCGACGGCGACCTGGTCGACCAGCGGCTGGTACGCCTGCCCTTCGTGGTCGGTCTGCGGCTCGTAGTCGGTGACGTCACGGCGGATCCGCTCCAGCAGTTCGCCGCCGCGGTCCGTGAGCCGGCCGTGCTCGGTCATCTCCCGCCACTCGGTGTCCACCACGTACGTCACGTACGCGTCGACGTCGGCGCGGATCTTCTGGCGGACCTCGGCCGGGTAGACCTCGGAGCGGACGCTGATCTCGTGCAGGGCCTGGGCCTCCTGGCGCACGAACTCCTGGGCGGCACCGCGGCCCTCCCAGACGCCGGCGATCGCCAGGCCCAGCACGATCGCGTAGATCACCCCGATCATCATCGTCATGTACTCGATGACGTCCGGGGTTTCGTTCGGATCGTCGTCCTCGCCGATCCTGCGGTGGTTGATGAAGGCGATGGACAGCACCACGGCGCAGGCCGCGGCCATCGCGATCGTCAGGACGAGCCATTCCGACAAGATGACTCCCAATCGGTTACGGGTGGGGCGCAAGGGCTACCGGGGGCGCAGCGCGACGATCGCGAGCACCGCTGGAGCCGCGGTGAGCAGGGTGAAGGTCACCGGCGAGATGTGGTGTTCGACCGGTTTGCGGGCGGGTGCGCGGTACGAGGGCCGGGCCACCGGCCTGGTCACGGGCGGCGCCGCCGCAGGGGTGGGCGCGGGTGGCTCGACCACCGGGGGCGGAGCGGGCGCGGGCGGCGCCGGCTTCGGCGGGAGGGCCTTCGGCACGGGCTTCGGTACGGGTTTCGGCGCCGGTTTCGGCGGGGGCGGGGGCGGAGGTGGCGTGGGCTTCGGCGGTGGGGCCGGGGTCGGAGGGGGAGTGGGCTTCGGCGGTGGCGTGGGCTTCGGGGACGGCGGCGGGGAGGGAGTGGGCTTCGGAGGACAGGGCGGGGGAGGCGGCGGCGGTGGCGGGCAGTGGTGTCCGCCGTGACCCCCGTGACCGTCGTGCCCCCCGTGCCCTCCGCGTCCGTCGCGTCCGTCGTGATGTCCGCCACCCGGGCCGCCTCCGCGGCCACCGCCGGAGGCCGACGCGACCAGGGTGCGCGCGGAAGCGCCGTCGCCGGAGCCGGGCGTCGGGTAGGGGTGGCTATCAGCCACGGCCGGTGTGACGGCCAGGGCCGCCCACAACAGGACCGGGACCGCCATCAGACGTCTGGCACAGGCTTTGTTCACCCGGCGAGCATGGGCTCGCGCCCGCCCGCGTACGCGAGGGAACGGGCCGGTTCGCCTGAACGGGTGGTGTGCCGGGCGGAAAGGTTTGAGCCACGCGCGGGTCGCCTGGTGGGCGAGTCCGGGCCCTCATCGCGCAATTCCCAAAAGGGATGTGTCGGTATCGATCATTCTCCCGGACCGGGGCGTCAGGCGTGTTGGGTGTGTGACTAAGAACGGATCGCCAATTTCCGCTTTTGCTCGCCCCGTTGGGCAATGATCAGTACATTCAGCTCGGACAGGAGTCCGACCGCTGACGGACCGCCGCAGGAACAACGCTTGGAGACCCCGATGGAGCGCCCCGCCTGGGCCCCGCCAGGCATCGACATATCGGTGCCGAGCGTGTCCCGCATCTACGATTACTACCTGGGCGGGTCCCATAATTTCGAGGTCGACCGCCAGGCGGCCCGCCGCGCCATGGAATTCATGCCGGGCCTGCCCAAGATCATGCAGGCGAACCGGGCATTCATGCGCCGCACCGTCCGGCACGCGGTCGCCGAGGGCATCACGCAGTTCCTCGACATCGGCTCCGGCATCCCCACCTTCGGCAATGTCCACGAGATAGCCCAGGCCGCCAGCCCGGAGGCGCGCGTGGTCTACGTCGACCACGACCCGGTCGCCGTCGCGCACAGCCAGGCCGTACTGGCCGGCGACGAGCGCAGCGGTGTCGTCGCCGCCGACCTCCGCAAGCCGCAGGACATCCTGGCCGCCCCGGAGGTGACCCGGCTGCTCGACCTCGAACGGCCCGTCGCGCTCCTGCTCGTCGCCGTCCTGCACTTCCTGGAGGACACGGACGCCCCGTACGCCGCCGTGGCCGAACTGCGCGATGCGCTCGCCCCCGGCAGCCTGCTGGTCCTCACGCACGCCTCGTTCGAGGGGATCCCGCTCACGGAGGAGGTCGCGGGCGGCACCGTCGGCGTCTACCGGGACATCCGCAACCCCCTCGTCATGCGCAGCGGGGAGCAGATCCGCGGATTCTTCGACGGGTTCGAGATGCTGGAGCCCGGTCTGGTGTCCATGCCCGACTGGCGGCCGGACCGAGCCGAGTCCCCGGAGGACGGCGCGGTTCCCGAGGACCCGTACGCCTTCTCGGGCTACGGCGGCGTGGGACGCAAGGCGTGAGACTTCCCGCACAGACGGCGGGCGCGCCGGACGGCGCCGCGGCGCCCGCCGGAGCTCCGGCCCCCGGGCCCGGCGCGGCCAAGGCCGCGGCCCCGGAGCCACCGGCGGTCCCCAGAGGCGGCATCGAGGACCGGATCGCCCGCTTCGCGACCATCTGGGGGCGGGCGATCTTTCCCGTCACGGCGACCTCGCTGACCCGCCCCGAGTTCGAACGCCACCTGCTCCCGCTCACCCGGACGCTCGCCGAGGCCCTGCACGCCCGCCCCTTCGACGCCGCCGTCGCCCAGCGGGTCGGCGCGGAGCTCGTCGCCGTGCACTGCACCGACCCCGAAGCGCTGTCGGGCACCCTCGGGGTGATCGAGTCGTACCTGGTGCTCTACTGCGGGCCCGGCTGGCCCGGGGCGCCCGGCGTCGGCTCCGGCGCGGAGGACACCGAGGAGTACCGGTCCCGCTGCGCCCGCCTCCAGCACGGGATCGCCGCGGGCTTCGCCCGGGCCCTGCGCGAGCGCACCCTCAAGGAGCAGGAAGCCATCGCCCGTTCGGCGCTGACCGCCCGCATCGACGCCCAGCAGGCGCTCCACGCGAGCGAGGAGCGCTTCCGGGCGGTCTTCGAGGGCGCGGCCGTCGGCATCGGCATCGCCGACCTGGAAGGCAACATCCTCGAGGTCAACGACGCGCTGCTGCAGATGTTCGGCGGCCTGGAAGGGCACGTCCGGGGCCGCAAGGTCAGCGAGTGGGGACACCCCGACGACACCCCGCACGTCTGGCGGATGCACGGCGAGCTGGTGCGCGGCGAGCGTGAGAACTTCCGCGTGGAGAAGCCGTACTACCGGCACGACGGCACCGTGCTCTGGACCAACCTGACGGTGTCGCTGCTGCGCGACGCCGACGGGGCGCCGCGCTACCAGCTGGCGCAGATGGAGGACACCACCGAACGCCGGCTGCTGAACCTGCGCCTGCGCTACGAGGCGACCCACGACGCCCTCACCGGCCTGCCCAACCGGACGCTGTTCTTCGAACGCCTCGAGAAGGCCCTGAGCGGGCCCGGCGCCAGCCGCTTCGGCCTGTGCTACCTGGACCTCGACGGGTTCAAGGCGGTCAACGACAGCCTCGGCCACTCTGCGGGGGACCGGCTGCTGGTGGAGGTCGCCGACCGGTTGCAGAGCTGCGCGACCGGCCCCGGCGAGGTGGTCGCCCGGCTCGGCGGGGACGAGTTCGTGGCCCTGACCACCGGCCCCGACACCGAACAGGAGGTGACCGACCTGGCGGTCCGCATCCTGTCCGCACTGTCGACGCCGATCCGGCTGGAGGGCCGCGAACTGACGGTCCGGGGCAGCATCGGCATCGTGGAGGGCGCGGCCCGCGAGCGCACCCCGGCGGAGGTGCTGCGCAGCGCGGACATCACGATGTACCGGGCCAAGGCGGCAGGCGGCAACCGCTTCGAGTTCGCCGACGCCGAGGCCGACGCCCGGGCCATCACCCGCCACGGCCTGACCAACGCCCTGCCGGCGGCGCTGGAGCGCGGCGAGTTCTTCATCGAGTACCAGCCGCTGGTCCACATGCACGACGGCAGCGTGCACGGGGCGGAGGCGCTGGTGCGCTGGTCGCACCCGCAGTACGGGGTGCTCGGCCCGGACCGCTTCATCCCGCTCGCCGAACGGACCGGGCTGATCGTGCCGCTCGGCCGCTGGGTCCTGGAAGAGGCGGTCCGCCAGGCCCGCAACTGGCAGCGCCAGCACGGCGGCTCCTCCCTGCGGATCAACGTCAACCTCTCGCCGACCCAGCTGCACCACCCCGGCCTGGTCGCCGACACCGTCGCCGTGCTGGAGAAGTCGGGCCTCGCCCCGGGCGCGCTGTGCCTGGAGGTGACCGAGTCCGCCCTGATCGGTGCCGACGACGAACTCCTCGAACCCCTGCGCCGGCTCGCAGCCCTCGGCGTGGACATCGCCCTGGACGACTTCGGCACCGGCTACTCGAACCTGGCCAACCTGCGCCGCCTGCCGGTCAGCGTCCTGAAGCTGGACCGCTCCTTCACCCAGGGGATGCAGCAGAGCCCGGCCAACCCGGTCGACGTCAAGATCGTGGAGGGCATCGTCGCGCTGGCCCACAGCCTCGAACTGGCCGTCACCGTGGAGGGCGTGGAGACCGGAGCCCAGGCCGCCCAGCTGCGCGACCTCGGCTGCGACACCGCCCAGGGCTGGTACTACGCCCGCCCGGGCGCCCCCGACCGCATCCACACCCTCTCCCTCTCGGATGCCGTGCCCACACCCTCCTGACTCAGGCCGGTCAGTTCATCCCCGCCTCCGTCCCGCGCCCCGGTTCACGGACCGCCGCCATCACCCGCTCCATCCGCCGGGTGGCGTCGGCCAGCACCTCGGCCGCCACGGGCAGGCGCGCGGCCTCGTACGCGTCGAGCGCACCGTCCTGAGACGGGCCAGTGACGGCGGCGGCGAGGGCCCGGGCGAGGGCTGCCGCGTCCTGGATCCCGGTGTTCATGCCGAGCCCGCCGGCTATCGGATGGACGTGCGCCGCGTCCCCGGCGAGGAAGACCCGCCCCACGCGCATCCGGGCGGCCTTGCGGACGTTGGCCCGCCACGACGAGAGCCAGGTGGCATCCGCGAGCCGGATCCCCGGCGTCCCGGCGTGCCGGTCGAAGAGCCGCTGGAAGCCCTCCAGCGACGGCGGCAGCGGCTCTCCCCGCTCGTCCTCCTCCGGCGCGGCCTGGAGCTGGAAGACCTCCGTCCCCGGTATCGGGCAGAGGAGTATCCCGCCGCCGTCCGAGGTGAACCACTGGTGCCAGTACTCCCGGCTCAGCCCCGGCGCACGCACGTCCCCGAGCACCATCGACGGCCGTTCCTCCGTGTGTCCTTCGAAGGGGATGGCGAGGAGCTCCCGGACCGAGCTGTGTCCGCCGTCGCACCCGGCGGCGTATCCGGCGCTGACCGAACGGCCGTCGGTCAGCCGCGCGGTGACCCCGCCGGCGTCCTGGGCGAGCGCCGCCGCCTCCGCCTCGTACTCGACCGGGACGCCGAGCCCGGCCAGCCGCTCGCGGAGGGCCTCCTCGACCTGCCACTGGCCGATCAGCAGGCCGCCGCCGGCCGGAGTGTCGCTGATGTGGGCGCCGTCGAAGTACTTGCGCAGGATCAGGCCGGAGGTGCCCGTCCCGGAGAGCCGCTCGGCGAGGCCGAGCCGGGACAGGACTTCCAGGCTGCCCGGGTTGAGCCCCTTGCCCCGGGACTCGCGGTGGGGTCCGGCCCGCCGCTCGAGGATCCGGACGGCGACGCCTCGGAGGGCCAGTTCGCAGGCCAGGGTGAGGCCGGTGGGGCCGGAGCCCGCGATCAGTACGTCGGTCATCGGAAGTCCTCTCATCGCGTCGATGACTCAAGGAAAGCGGCTCCCCGAAGAAAAAGCAACCAGGTAACGAAAATAACCCGGTCCAAAAAATTACCGGGTAACGAATCCGTGCTAGGGTGTGAGGCATGGACAACACGACGGGTCTGCGCGAGAACAAGAAGCTCCGTACGCGCCACCGGCTGACGGCCACGGCGCTGGAGCTCTTCCTGGAGCACGGCTTCGACGCCGTCTCCGTGGCCGACGTCGCCGCGGCGGCGGAGGTCTCCAAGCCCACGCTGTTCCGGTACTTCCCGAGCAAGGAGGACCTGGTGCTGGACCGCTTCGCCGACCACCAGGACGAGGCGGCGCGCATCGTGCGCGAGCGGCCGGCCGGCCAGGGTCCGGTCGGAGCCGTACGGGAGCACTTCCTGGCCGCCCTCGACCGGCGCGACCCGATCACCGGGCTGTGCGACCACCCCGCGGTCCTCGCCTTCGAGCGGCTGGTCTTCTCCACCGCCAGCCTGGAGACCCGCCTCGCCCGCTACACCGCCCGCGAGGTCGAACTGCTCACCGACGCCCTCGAAGCCGAGTCCACACCGCCGCTCACCGCCCGGCTGGCGGCGCTGCACCTGGTGACGGCCCGCCAGGAGCTGGGCCGGGAGAACTGGCGCCGGATCGAAGGCGGGCAGAGCGCCGACGAAGCCCATCCGGCGGCCGTGGCCGACGCCGAATCCGCGTTCGGCATGCTGGCCGGCGGGCTCGACCAGGTGTTGCCCATACGCGCCGGCGCCGCCTCGGCGGGCTGACGGCCGGCCGGCGGGGCCGTCCGCTCCGTCAGCCCACCAGGATCCGCTTCAGCTCGCGCGCCGCACGCGGGGGAGCCACGTCCGTGCGGTGGGCCAGTGCGATCGTGCGCCGCAGCGGCGAACCCGCCAGGGGGGTCGCCCGCAGGCCGGGGCCCGCGCGGTCCACCACCATCGCGGGGACCACGGCGATGCCCAGGCCCGCCCTGACGAAGCCCAGGACCGCGTCCATCTCGCCGCCCTCTACCGTGAACACCGGCTCGAAGCCCTCCGCACGGCAGGCCGCCACCGTCATCTCGCGCACGTCGTAGCCGTGCCGGAACATCACCATCGGCTCGTCGCGCAGCCCGGAGACGGTCAGAGCCCCGCCCCCGCAGGTCCAGGGCGCCGCGCGCCAGCTCCCGAACAAGATCGAGCGAACCGCTCTCCTCGATCAGCAGCTCGATCCCCGGATGTGCGCGGTGGAAGGCGCGCAGCACATCCGGCAGCAGACCCGTGCAGACGCTGGGCGTGGCGCCCAGCCGGACCCGCCCGCGCCGCAGCTGCGCCAGCTCCTGCACCTCCAGCCGCGCGGTGTCCGCGTCCGCCAGGATCCGCCGGGCCAGCGGCAGCAGCGCCTCGCCCGCGTCCGTCAGCGCGATGTTGCCCCGCGCCCGGCTGAACAGCTCGGCGCCCAGCTCCCGCTCCAGCGCCTTGATCTGCTGGGACAGCGAGGGCTGGGCCACGTGCACCTGCTCCGCGGCCCGCGTGAAGTGCCGGGTGTCGGCGACGGCGACGAAGTAGAGGAGCTGCTGGAACTGCATGGACCCCAGGATAGCGCCGTCATAGAGATTCCCTATGGACATCAGCCTCATCATGTCTTGGACCTTTCAGGACTTTGGTCCTTACGGTCGAGGCATGGCTCTGGCAACGCGGACGGGTCGACGGCCGTCCACCACGCGCACGATCTGGGACTCGTCCGTCGGCAAGAAGTCCGTGATGGCCGTGTCCGGCCTGATCATGCTCGGCTACCTCGTCGTGCACATGCTCGGCAACCTCAAGATCTTCTTCGGGGCCGAGGAGTTCAACGGGTACGCCCACTGGCTGCGCACCCTGGGCGCGCCCTTCCTGCACCACGAGTGGGCCCTGTGGATCGTCCGCGTGGTCCTGCTCGCCGCGGTCGTCGCGCACGCCGTCTCCGCCTACCAGCTCAGCCGCCGCGGCATCCGGGCACGCCCGGTGAAGTACGCCCACAAGCGCCGCCGGGCGAGCTACGCCACCCGCACCATGCGCTGGGGCGGCATCATCCTCGGCCTGTTCATCGTCTGGCACCTGCTCGACCTCACCACGCTCACCGTCAACGAGCGCGCCTGGGCCGGCCACCCGTACGAGAACGTCCTGTCCACCTTCTCCACCTGGTACGGGAACACGATCTACATCGTGGCGATGGCGGCCCTCGGCCTGCACGTCCGGCACGGCTTCTGGAGCGCCGCCCAGACCCTCGGCGCGGGCAACGCCCGGCGCGAGCGGGCACTGAAGTTCCTGGCCAACGCCCTGGCCCTCGTCCTCTTCGCGGGTTTCGTCTCCGTCCCCGTGGCCGTCATGACCGGAGTGGTGAACTGACCATGACCGACCTCGGATACGACTACAGCCGCTACGGCACCGGCGCACCCCTCGCCGACACCAAGGCCCCCGAAGGCCCGATCGCGGACCGCTGGGACCGCCGCCGCTTCGAGGCCAAGCTCGTCAACCCGGCCAACCGCCGCAAGCACACCGTGATCGTCGTCGGCACCGGCCTCGCCGGCGGATCCGCCGGCGCGACCCTCGCCGAACAGGGCTACCACGTGGTCCAGTTCTGCTTCTCCGACTCCCCGCGCCGCGCCCACTCCATCGCCGCCCAGGGCGGTATCAACGCCGCGAAGAACTACCGCAACGACGGCGACTCGGTGCACCGCCTCTTCTACGACACCGTCAAGGGCGGGGACTTCCGCGCCCGCGAGTCCAACGTCCACCGGCTCGCCCAGATCTCCGTCGAGATCATCGACCAGTGCGTCGCCCAGGGCGTCCCCTTCGCCCGCGAGTACGGCGGCCTCCTCGACACCCGCTCCTTCGGCGGAGTCCAGGTCTCCCGCACCTTCTACGCCCGCGGCCAGACCGGACAGCAGCTGCTCCTCGGCGCCTACCAGGCCCTCTCCCGGCAGATCGCCGCGGGCAACGTGGAGATGCACGCGCGCACCGAGATGCTCGACCTGATCACCGTCGACGGCGTGGCCCGCGGCATCGTGGCCCGCGACCTCGTCACCGGCGAGATCTCCACCCACTACGCCGACGCGGTGGTGCTGGCGAGCGGCGGCTACGGCAACGTCTTCTACCTCTCCACCAATGCCATGAACTCCAACGCGACCGCCGTCTGGCGGGCGCACCGGCGCGGCGCCTACTTCGCCAACCCCTGCTTCACCCAGATCCACCCCACCTGCATCCCGCGCACCGGCGACCACCAGTCCAAGCTCACCCTGATGAGCGAGTCCCTGCGCAACGACGGCCGCATCTGGGTCCCGAAGGCCAAGGGCGACACCCGCCCCGCCGCCGACATCCCCGAGGCGGAGCGCGACTACTACCTCGAGCGGATCTACCCCTCCTTCGGCAACCTCGTGCCCCGCGACATCGCCTCCCGCGCCGCGAAGAACGTCTGCGACGAGGGCCGCGGCGTGGGCCCCGGCGGCCAGGGCGTCTACCTCGACTTCGCCGACGCCATCCGCCGCATGGGCCGGGACGAAGTCGCCGAGAAGTACGGCAACCTCTTCGAGATGTACGAGCGGATCACCGCGGAGAACCCGTACGAGGTCCCCATGCGGATCTACCCCGCCGTGCACTACACGATGGGCGGCCTGTGGGTCGACTACGACCTCCAGACCACCGTCCCCGGCCTCTTCGCGGTCGGCGAGGCCAATTTCTCCGACCACGGCGCGAACCGCCTCGGCGCCTCCGCCCTCATGCAGGGCCTCGCCGACGGCTACTTCGTGCTGCCCGCCACCATCAACGACTACCTGGCCCGCCACCCGCACCAGGAGGCGGTCGACGACACCCACCCCGAGGCCCGGGAGGCCGTACGGGAGACCCGCGAGCGCCTCACGAGGCTGCTCTCCGTCGACGGCGACCGCACCCCCGACTCGTTCCACCGCGAGATCGGCGAACTCATGTGGGAGTACTGCGGGATGGCCCGCACCGAGGAGGGCCTGCGCAAGGCGCTCGGCCGGATCCCGCAGATCCGCGAGGAGTTCTGGCGGCGCATCAAGGTCCCCGGCACCGGCGAGGAGTTCAACCAGTCGCTGGAGAAGGCCAACCGCATCGTCGACTACCTGGAACTCGCCGAGCTGATGTGCCTCGACGCGCTCCACCGCGCCGAATCCTGCGGCGGCCACTTCCGCGAGGAGTCCCAGACCCCGGACGGCGAGGCCGCACGCCGCGACGACGAGTTCTCCTACGCCGCCGCCTGGGAGTTCACGGGCGCCGCGCCCGTCCTGCACAAGGAAGACCTCGTCTTCGAGTACGTCCACCCCACCCAGCGGAGCTACGCATGAAGCTCACCCTGCGCGTCTGGCGCCAGCACGGCCCCGACGCCCCCGGCGCCATGGCCTCCTACGAGGTCGACGGCATCTCGAAGGACATGTCCTTCCTGGAGATGCTCGACACCCTCAACGAGGACCTCATCCTGCGCGGCGAGGACCCGGTCGCCTTCGACCACGACTGCCGCGAGGGCATCTGCGGCGCGTGCAGCCTCGTCATCAACGGCGACGCCCACGGCCCGGAGCGCACGACCACCTGCCAGCTCCACATGCGGTCCTTCGCCGACGGCGACACCATCGACGTCGAGCCCTGGCGGGCCGCCGCCTTCCCGGTGGTCAAGGACCTGGTCGTGGACCGCGGCTCCTTCGACCGCATCATCCAGGCCGGCGGCTACATCACGGCCCCCACCGGCGCCGCCCCCGAGGCGCACGCCACCGCCGTGCCCAAGGCCGACGCCGACTTCGCCTTCGAGCACGCCGAGTGCATCGGCTGCGGCGCCTGCGTGGCGGCCTGCCCCAACGGCTCCGCGATGCTGTTCACCTCCGCCAAGGTCAACCACCTGGGCGTCCTCCCGCAGGGCTCACCCGAGCGGGAATCCCGGGTGCTGGACATGGTCGCCGCGATGGACGACGAGGGTTTCGGCGGGTGCACCCTCACCGGCGAATGCGCCACGGCCTGCCCGAAGGGCATTCCGCTCCCGTCCATCGCCGCCATGAACAAGGAGTGGCTGCGGGCGGTCCGCAAGGGCTGACCCGCTCCGCTGACCGCCGCGCACCGCTCCGCCGACCGGGCTGACCGGCTCCGCCGACCGGGCGCTCGTACGGCCCCACGCCGCGCCGCACCCCGGCGCGGCCGCGGCCGTGGGGGACAGTGCACCCATGCCACATGCCCCCGCCGGGTCCGGACCGCGCCGCCGAGCCGTACTGGCCGCCGCGCTCGCCCCGCTGGCCGCCGCCGGCTGCTCCGGGGAGGAACCCGCGCGCCCGGCGCCCGGCCCGCAGCCCGGGACCGGGGACGCCCTGGTCATGGTGATCCGGCACGCCGAGAAGCCGTACGCCGGAGACACCGGCTGGGACGAGGAGGGCGAGGACGACCCCGGTTCGCTCGCCGGCCGCGGCTGGCGCCGGGCCGACGAACTCCGCCGGCTCTTCCCGCCGTCCCGCGGCTCCTCGCTGCCCCGCCCCGCCACCGTCTTCGCCGCGGGCGGCGGGACCGCGGCACCCGCCCGGTGCAAGCAGACCGTCGCGGCACTGGCCACCGCACTGCGCACCCCCGTACGCGCCGAGTTCGCCGTCGGAGCCGAGCCGGCCCTCGTCCACGCCGTACTGCGCGCCCCCATGCCCGCGCTCGTCTGCTGGGAGCACAGCGGCATCCCCCGCCTGGTCCGCGCCCTCGGCGCCCACCAGGTCCTCGGAGTCCCCGCCACCTGGCCCGACCGCCACGACCTCGTCTGGACGTTCACCCGCCGCCAGGGCCAGTGGAGCTTCCGCGAACTCCCGCAGCACCTGCTGCCGGGTGATGCCTAGGCCGTCCGCCTACTCCCCGAGCGCGCGCGCCAGGTACCGCGCCGTGCGGCCCGTGCCCGCCGCGGCCACCTCCGCCGGGGTGCCCGAGGCGACGATCCGGCCGCCCTCCGCGCCCCCGCCCGGTCCCAGGTCGATGACCCAGTCCGCGCCGGCCACCGCCGCCATGTCGTGCTCCACGACCACCACCGAGTGCCCGGCGTCCACCAGCCCGTGCAACTGCCGCAGCAGCACCCGCACATCGGCCGGATGCAGCCCGGTCGTCGGCTCGTCCAGCAGGTACAGCGTGTGGTCCCGGCGCAGCCTCTGCAGCTCCGTCGCCAGCTTGATCCGCTGCGCCTCGCCGCCCGACAGCTCGGTGGCCGGCTGCCCCAGCCGCAGATAGCCGAGCCCGATGTCCTCCAGCGCCCGCAGGCTGCGCGCCGCCGCCGGGACCTCCGCGAAGAACCCGGCCGCCGACTCCACCGTCAGCCCCAGCACCTCGGCGATGTTCAGCCCCGCGTAGCGCACCTCGAGCGTCTCGGCGTTGTACCGGGCGCCCGCGCACCGCGGGCACGGGGCGTACGTGCTCGGCAGGAAGAGCAGCTCCACCGAGACGAAGCCCTCGCCCTGACAGGTCTCGCACCGGCCGCCGGGCACGTTGAAGGAGAACCGGCCCGCCTTCCAGCCGCGGGCCCTTGCCTCCGGCGCCGCCGTGAACAGCTTGCGCACCACGTCGAACAGCCCCGTGTACGTGGCCAGGTTGGACCTGGGGGTGCGGCCGATCGGCTTCTGGTCCACCTCCACCAGCCGCCGTACCGGGAAGTCCGGTTCCGCCAGCCGCCCGGCGACCTCCCGGGCCAGCGCCTGGCCCACCAGCGTGGACTTCCCCGACCCCGACACCCCGGTCACGGCGGTGAACACGCCGAGCGGGAACGGCACGTGCACGCCGCGAAGGTTGTGCCGGTCGACCCCGCGCAGGCGCACCGACCCGGTGGCCGTGCGCACCGGGCGCCGCGCCCCGGCCGGCTCCGGCGCCGCGAACAGGTGCCGGGCCGTCGCCGACCGCGCCACACCGGCCAGCCCCTGCGGCGGGCCGCTGTACAGGACCTGCCCGCCGTGCTCCCCGGCCAGCGGTCCCACGTCCACCAGCCAGTCCGCGTGCCGCACCACCGACAGGTCGTGCTCCACGACGAACACCGTGTTCCCGGCCTCCTTCAGCCGGTCCAGTACGCCGAGCAGCGCCTCGGTGTCGGCCGGGTGCAGCCCGGCCGACGGCTCGTCCAGTACGTACACCACCCCGAACAGCCCCGACCGCAGCTGCGTCGCCAGCCGCAGCCGCTGGAGCTCGCCCGCGGACAGGGTCGGCGCGGCGCGGTCCAGGCTCAGGTAGCCGAGGCCGAGCTCGACCACGGGCCCGATCCGCGCGCGCAGGTCCTGCGCGAGCACCCGCGCCGCCTCGTCCTCCAGGGGCGCGTCGGCGAGTACGCCGTCCAGGCCGGTCAGCGCCATGGCCGCCAGCTCGGCGATCCCGTACCCCGCGAAGGTCACGGCCAGGGCCTCGGGCCGCAGCCGCCGCCCCTCGCACACCGGGCAGGGGGAGTCGGCGAGGAACCCCTCCGCGCGGGCCCGCAAGGTGGCGCTCTTGCTGTCGGAGAAGGTCCGCATCACATAGCGGTGGGCGCTCGTGTACGTGCCCTGGTAGGGCCGTTGGATCCGGTCCGCGTCCCGTACCGGGTGCACGGTCACCACCGGCTGCTCCCCGGTGAACAGGATCCACTCGCGGTCCTTCGCCGGGAGCTCCCGCCACGGCCGGTCGACGTCGTGGCCCAGCGCCTCCAGGATGTCCCGCAGGTTCTTGCCCTGCCAGGCGCCCGGCCAGGCGGCGATCGCACCCTGACGGATCGACAGTCCGGGGTCGGGGACGAGGAGTTCCTCGCTGGTGCGGTGGATCCGGCCGAGTCCGTGACAGGAAGGGCAGGCCCCGGCCGCGGTGTTGGGGGAGAAGGAGTCGGAGTCCAGGCGCGGGGCCCCCGGCGGGTAGGTTCCGGCCCGCGAGTACAGCATCCGCAGCGAGTTCGACAGCAGGGTCACCGTCCCGACCGAGGACCGCGATCCCGGCGAGGAGCGGCGCTGCTCCAGGGAGACGGCGGGCGGCAGCCCGGTGATCGAGTCCACCTTCGGGGCGCCGATCTGGTGGATGAGCCGGCGGGCGTACGGGGCCACGGACTCGAAGTACCGGCGCTGGGCCTCGGCGTAGATCGTGCCGAAGGCGAGCGAGCTCTTCCCGGACCCGGAGACCCCGGTGAACACGGTCAGCGCGTCGCGCGGGATGTCCACGTCGACGCCGCGCAGGTTGTGCTCCCTGGCACCCCGGACGCGTACGCGGGAGTCGGGGGCGGGCAGGGGATCGCGGGCCTGGTGCATTCGCCCTATTTTAGAGTCCCGCGATCCGGGCCAGCCTGCGGTGGGAGTCCAGCAGCGCCGTCCGGTCGTGGGTGGAGGTGGTGACCAGCAGCTCGTCCGCGCCGGTCAGCGCGGCCACCTCGGCCAGTTCCGCCGCGACCTGCTCCTCCGTGCCGTGCACGTGCCCGGCCAGGGCGCCCTCGTACAGCTCGCGTTCCTTCGGGGTCATGGACAGGGCCTCGATCTCCTCGGCCGGCCGCAGCGGCGGGAAGCTGCCCCGGGTGCGGGAGTACGCGGCGGACCAGGCTTCGGGGACCAGGATCCGCCGGGCCTCCTCGGCCGTGGCGGCCACCGCCACCGTCCCGGAGACCACCACGTACGGCTGCGCGCCCCACGCCGAGGCCCGGAACTCCTTGCGGTAGGTCTCGATGACCTCCGTGACCCGGCCGCGCGTCCGCAGGTCTCCCACCACCAGCGGCAGCCCGGCCCGGGCGGCGATCCCGGCGCCCTCGCCGGTGGCCAGCACGTACGCCGGTATCCGAAGGCCCTCGGCGGGGCGGGCGTGCACCTGCGGATGGGCCCGCTGGCTGCCGTCGATCCAGCCCAGCAGCTCGGCCAGCTGCTCCTCGAACCGGTCGGCGTCCCCGGTGTCGCGCCCCAGGGCCCGCCGGATGCCGTTGGTGAACCCGACCGAACGGCCGAGCCCCATGTCGATCCGGCCGGGGAACAGCGCCTCCAGGACCCCGAACTGCTCCGCGACCACCAGCGGCTGGTGGTTGGGCAGCATGACCCCGCCCGTGCCGACCCGGATCCGCCGGGTGGCCGCCGCCACGGCCGCGGCCAGCACGGTCGGCGCGGATCCCGCGACCCCGGGCACGCTGTGGTGCTCCGAGACCCAGAAGCGGTGGTAGCCGAGTTCCTCGGCGGCCTTGGCCAGGTCCACGGTGTCCCGCAGGGCCTCGGGGGCCGAGTGGCCCTCGCGGGTGCGGGACCGGTCGAGGAGGGAGAGTTTTCGGATCACACAGGTCTCAACACCGTGCGTGCGTGAGGATTCCCCGGGGTGTCCCGCCGGTCGGCCTAGGGTTGCGGGATGACCGAGAACAACGCGCGCAGACCGCTGGCCGTCTTCGACATCGACAACACCCTGGCGGACACCGGCCACCGCCAGCACTTCCTGGAGCGCCGCCCCCGCGACTGGGCAGGCTTCTTCGGTGCGGCGCCCTCCGATCCGCCGCTGGGGCGCGGGGTGGCGCTGGCGGTGGAGAGCGCGGCCGACTGCGAGGTGGTGTACCTGACCGGGCGCCCGGAGCGGTGCCGCGCGGACACGGCGGACTGGCTCGCCCGGAACGGCCTGCCCGAGGGCCGGGTGTGGATGCGCGGGAACCAGGACCGGCGCCCGGCCCGGACGACCAAGCTGGAGGTGTTGCAGCGGATCGCCCGGGGCCGGGAGGTGCGCATGCTCGTGGACGACGACGAACTCGTCTGCCGGGCCGCCCGCGCCGCCGGGTTCCGGGTCGTCCTCGCCGACTGGGCGGCGCGGGCGCCGGAGCTCGAGGCCGCCCAGGAGGGTGAAGGGCGGACCTGAGCGCGGCGGGCGGGCCGGGGGCCGGGAGTTCAGTCCTCGCCGTCGAGGCGGAAGCCGACCTTGAGCCCCACCTGGTAGTGGGCGATGGCGCCGTTCTCGATGTGCCCGCGCACCTGGACGACTTCGAACCAGTCGAGATTGCGCACGGTCTGGCCCGCACGGGCGATCCCGTTGCGGATGGCCTGATCGATGCCCTCGTTGGAGGTGCCGACGATTTCGGTCACCCGGTACGTGTGATTGGACATGGGGGTCTCCCGACGCTGGGTGGCTTTTGCCTCGTTCTACGGTGCCCCAGTAAGTCCGGCTCCGCGAACTTTGCGTGAACAGTCCCGAGCGAAAGGCCCTTGACCCGCCCATTGGTCTATGCCAATTTCAAGCCATCCGAGATCCGTCCCCAGAAGGTGACCTTTCGTGAAGATGCGCTTCCTTGCCGTGTGCACCGCCCTCGCCGCCGCCACCGCCCTGACGGGCTGCGGCCAGTCGGGTGACCAGGCCGGAGGTACGCAGAAGGTGACGCTCTGGCTGATGAAGGGCAGCGCCTCGGAGGACTTCATCGGCAAGTTCACCGCCTCCTTCGAGCAGGAGCACCCCGGCGTCGACCTGGACGTCAGGATCCAGGAGTGGACCGGCATCGGCGAGAAGGTCAACGCCGTGCTGGAGGGCAGGAGCAAGGAGAGCGCCGACGTCATCGAGGTCGGCAACACCCAGGTCGCCCAGTACGTCGAGACCGGGGGCCTCTCGGAACTCACCCTCGAAGGGCTGCGCGCCTGGGGCAGCAAGGACTGGCTCAGGGGCCTGTCCGAGCCGGGAAGCGTCAACGGCGCCCAGTACGGAGTCCCCTGGTACGCCGCCAACCGGGTGGTGATCTACAACAAGGACCTCTTCGCGGACGCCGGGATCAAGAGCGCCCCCAAGAACCGCGCGGAGTGGATCCAGACCACCCAGAAGCTCGACAGGTCCGAGCAGCAGGGCATCTACCTGGCCGGCCAGAACTGGTACGTCCTCGCCGGCTTCATCTGGGACGAGGGCGGCGAACTCGCCGTCGAGACCAGCGGCAAGTGGGTCGGCAGCCTCGACGACGAGAAGGCCCTGGCCGGCATGGAGTTCTACAAGCAGCTCCAGGCGCTCGGCGACGGCCCCAAGAACGCCGACGAGGAGACGCCCCCGCAGTCGGAGGTCTTCGCCCGCGGCCAGGTCGCCCAGATCATCGCCACGCCCGGCCAGGCCGCCGAGATCGAGGCCGCCAACCCCGCGCTCAAGGGCAAGCTCGGCTTCTTCCCCATCCCCGGCAAGACCTCCGACAAGGCCGGCGCCGTGTTCACCGGCGGCTCGGACCTGATCATTCCGGAGCGCACCGGGCAGCGGAAGGCCGCGGTCGACGTGATCACGGCCCTGGTCGGCGAGAAGTGGCAGACCGAGCTCGCCCGCACCATGAGCTACGTACCGAACAAGACCACCCTCGCGCACGTGGTCGAGGGCAACGAGGGCGCCGCCACCATGGCCGTCGGCGCCGCCCAGGGCCGGGCCACCCCCAAGTCCGCCCGCTGGGCCGAGGTCGAGGCGAACAACCCGATCAAGCCCTTCATGACCGCCGTGCTGACCGGGCAGGACCCGAAGCAGGCCGCCCGGACGGCCTCCGCGACCATCAGCACCGTGCTCAGCTCCGACCGCTGACCCCTGACGCCGCTCGGGCCCGCCGGGTCCACCCGCCGTCACCCCGTCCGCACCCGCCCGCCCGCCCAACCACCCGTGGGCGTGGAGGAGGACTTCTTCGCGCTCGGCGGCCACTCGCTGCTGGCCGCCCGCGCCGTGAGCCGCTTCCGGGACGCCCTGGACGTGGACTGCGGCATCCGCGACCTGTTCGAGCTGCGCACGGTCGCGGCGCTCGCCGCACGGCTCGGGGAGCGCACCGGCGCCGGACGTCCGCGCCTCGCCGCGGCCGGCCCGCGGCCGGAGCGGCTGCCGCTGTCCTTCGCCCAGCGCAGGCTGTGGCTGCTGGACAGCGTGCGCGGCCCCGGCACCGCGTACAACGTGCCGCTGGCGGTACGCCTGGCGGGCCCGGTGGACGCCGTGGCGCTGGAGGCCGCCGTGCAGGACCTGGTCGGCCGCCACGAGAGCCTGCGGACCGTCCTGCGCGAGCACGAGGGCGAGCCGTACCAGGTGGTCCTCCCGGCCGGACGGGCCTTCGTGCCGCTGGCCGTGCGCGAGGTGGCCGCGGAGCGGCTGGAGGCCGAGGCGGTCCGCGCGGGCGGGCACGTCTTCGACCTGGCCGCCGAGCCTCCGGTGCGGGTCACGCTGCTGCGGGCCGCGCCGGACGACCACCTGCTGGTGGTGCTGGTGCACCACATCGCCACGGACGAGGGTTCGGCCGGCCCGCTGCTGGCCGACCTGGACCGGGCGTACACCGCCCGGTCGGCGGGCGCCGAGCCCGTCTTCGCCCCCCTGCCGGTGCAGTACGCCGACTTCGCGCTGTGGCAGCGCGGACTGCTGGGCGACCCGGGCGACCCGGATTCGGTGGCGGGCCGTCAGGCGGAGTACTGGCGCCGGGCGCTGGCCGGCGCCCCGGCGGAGGTGGCGCTGCCCGCGGACTGGGCCCGTCCGGCGGTCCCCTCGTACGAGGGCGACGTGGTGGCCTTCGAGGTCCCGGCGCGGACCGGGGCCGGGCTGGCGCGGATCGCCCGGGAGGGCGGTGCGACGCTGTTCATGGTGGCGCACGCCGCCGTCGCGGCGCTGCTACACCGGCTCGGCGCGGGCGAGGACATCCCGCTGGGCAGTCCGGTCTCGGCCCGGGAGGGCGAGGAGCTCGACGGACTCGTCGGCTTCTTCCTGAACACGCTGGTGCTGCGCGCCGATCTGTCCGGGGACCCGACCTTCGCCGAGCTGGTGGCGCGGGTGCGGGACACCGGGCTGGCTGCCTTCGCCCACGCCGACCTGCCGCTGGAGGCGGTCGTCGAGGCGGTGGACCCGGAGCGGTCCCGCTCGCGCAACCCGCTGTTCCAGACGATGGTGACCTACCACTCGGCCGACGGCGAGGTCCGGCGGCTGTTCGGGCTGCCCGCCCGGGAGTTCACGGTGGAGACCGGGGGCGCCAAGTTCGACCTGGAGATCGCCTTCGGGGCCCCGCGGGAGGACGGTGCGATCTCCGGCGGCATCCGCTTCGCGACCGACCTCTTCGACCGTGCGGGCGTCGAACTGCTCACCCGGCGGCTGCTGTCGCTGCTGGACGCGGTCGTGGCCGCGCCGGACGGGCCGGTCTCCGCGGTCGAGGTGCTGGACCCGGCGGAGCGCGGGCTCGCCCTGGACGGCTGGAACGACACCGCCCGGGCCCCCGGCGGCCCCCGCACCCTGGCCGCGCTGGTGTCGGCCGGTGCGAAGGACGCGACCGGCCCCGCGCTGGTCTTCGAGGGGCGGGAGCTGTCGCGCGCCGAGTTCGAGGAGCGGGTGAACCGGCTGGCGCGCCTGCTGACCGGCCACGGCGTCGGCCCGGAATCGGTGGTGGCGGTGGCCCTGCCCCGCTCCCTCGAGCTGGTCGTCGCCCTGCACGCGGTCATCCGGGCCGGCGGCGCCTACCTCCCGCTCGACCTCGGCCTGCCGGCCGAACGGCTGGCGTACATGGCCCGGACCGCCGGACCCCTGCTGACGCTTACCGACACTCTGTCGGCAACCTCCCTGCCCTCCGAAGCCGGCGGCGAGCGCCTCCTGCTGGACTCCTCCCCCGTCCGGTCGGCGCTGGCGCTGCTGGACGGCTCGGACCTGACGGACGCGGAGCGGCGCGAGCCGCTGCTGCCCCGCCACCCCGCGTACGTGATCTTCACCTCCGGCTCCACCGGCATGCCCAAGGGGGTGCTCATCGAGCACGAGGCGATCGTCAACCGCTTGGAGTGGATGCAGGACACGTACGCCCTGGCCCCCGGGGACCGGGTGCTCCAGAAGACCCCGGCGAGCTTCGACGTCTCCGTCTGGGAGTTCTTCTGGCCGCTCGCCGCGGGCGTCCCGCTGGTCGTCGCGCGCCCGGACGGCCACAGGGACCCGCTCTACCTCGCGGACCTGATCCGCGAACAGCGCGTCTCCGTCCTGCACTTCGTCCCCTCCATGCTGGGCGCCTTCCTCGGTGAGAGCGCGATCGCCGACTGCCCGGCCCTGCGCCTGGTCGTGTGCAGCGGCGAGGCCCTGCCCACCGAACTCGTCGCCCGCTTCCACACCTCGGCCGCGGGCGCCCCGGTGGCACTGGAGAACCTGTACGGCCCCACGGAGGCGGCCGTGGACGTCACCTACGGCTCCTGTACGGCGGCCACCGCCACCGAGGGCCGGGCGTCGGCGTCGATCGGCCTGCCGGTGTGGAACACCCGGGTCTACGCCCTCGACGCACGGCTGCGGCCGGTGCCCGTGGGCGTCCCCGGCGAGCTGTACCTGGCCGGCGTCCAGCTGGCCCGCGGCTACCTCGGGCGCCCCGGCCTGACCGCCGAGCGCTTCACCGCCGACCCCTACGGCGCACCCGGCACCCGGATGTACCGCACCGGCGACCTCGTACGGCGCCTCCCCGACGGCCGGCTGGACTACCTCGGCCGCACCGACGACCAGGTCAAACTGCGCGGCTTCCGCATCGAACTCGGCGAGATCCAGGCCGTCCTGGCCAGCGCCCCCGAGGTCGCCCAGGCCGCCGTCGTCGTCCGCGAGGACCAGCCGGGGGTGCGCCGCCTGGTGGCCTACGCCGTCCCCGCACCCGGCGCGAGCCCCGATGCCGCGGCCCTGCGCGCCCTGGCCGCCGCCCGCCTGCCCGAGTACATGGTCCCGGCCGTGTTCACCACGCTGGAGCGGCTGCCGCTGTCCGCGAACGGCAAGCTCGACCGGCGGGCGCTGCCCGCACCGGCCGTCACCGCGCCGGCCGCCGCGGCCGCCCCGGCCGCCGCCCCCGCGGTGCCCGCCGGGTCCCCCGAGCAGATCCTGTGCACCCTGATGGGCGAGGTGCTCGGACTGCCGGGAGTCGGCCCCGACGCGAACTTCTTCGAGCTCGGCGGCGACAGCATCGTCTCCATCCGCCTGGTGGGCCTGGCCCGCAAGGCCGGGCTGACCATCTCGGCCCGGCAGGTCTTCCAGCACCCGACCCCGGCCGCTCTCGCGGGCGTCGCCACCGTGCCCCAGGGCTCCCCGGCCCCCGCCGCCCGTGCGTCGGACACCGGCCCCGGTCCGCTGCCGCTGCCCCCGGTGGCCTCCTGGCTGGCCGAACGGGGCGGGCCCTTCGCCTCGTTCGCGCAGGCCCGGCTGGCCCGGCTGCCCGTCGGAGCCCGGCGGGCGCACCTGGAGACCGCACTGCAGGCCGTACTGGACCACCACGACGGGCTCCGCCAGCTGCTCACCGTGGCCCGGCCCGGCGTGTGGAGCGCGGAGATCCGCCCGGCCGGCGCGGTGGACGCCGCCACCGCCTTGGACCACGTGGACGCGGCCGGCCTGTCCGACGCCGCCCTGCGGGAGCTGGTCACCGCCGAGTCGGAGCGGGTGTGGCGCCTGCTGGATCCCTGCTCGGGGGCGCTCGTCCGCGCCGTGCACCTCGACCTGGGGCCGGCCGAGCCGGGCCGGCTGCTGCTCGTCGTCCACCACCTCGCGGTGGACGAGGTGTCCTGGCAGATCCTGCTGCCCGACCTGCGGGCCGCGTACGAGGCCGCCGCGGCGGGGCGGACACCGGCCCTGGACCCGGTCGGGACCTCGCTGCGCGCCTGGACCACGCACCTGCTGGCCGAGGCGCGGAGCCCGCGCCGGACCGCCGAGCTGGACCGCTGGCTGGCGGCCGAACCCGGCGGGCCGCTGCTCGCCGGACGTCCGCTGGATCCGCGGACCGACACGGCGGCCACCGCACGCCGCCTGTCCGTGCGGATCTCCGCCGAGCGGACGGCCCCGCTGCTGCAGACCGTCCCGGCCGCCTTCCACGGCACGGTCGCGGACACCCTGCTGAGCGCGCTCGCGCTGGCGGTCGGCGACTGGGCGGCCCGCTCGGGGCGGCCCCGGCCGGACGGGTTCACGGTGGACCTGGAGGGCCACGGCCGGGAGCAGGAGCTGCTCCCGGGCGCCGACCTGACCCGCACGGTGGGCTGGCTGACCAGCATCCACCCGCTGCGGCTGCCCGCCGGACCCTACGACCCGGAGGCGGTGCTCGCCGGACGCGCGGACGCGGGCGCGCTGCTCAAGGAGGTCAAGGAGCTGCTGCGGGCGGTGCCCGACGGCGGGCTCGGCGCGGGCCTTCTGCGGTACGCCAACCCGGCCACCGCGCGTCTGTTCGACCCGGCGGCCCGCGCCGAGATCCTGTGGAACTACCTGGGACGGCAGACCGGACGGGCCGACTCCGTGTGGGGTCCGGCGCCGGAGGCGGACGCCGTGTCCGCCCGCCCCGACCCGGCGATGCCGCTGTCCCACGTACTGGAGATCACCGCGGAGATCACCGACGGGGACGGCGGCCCGGAGCTCACCGCGCACTTCATCTGGGCGGGTGAGGCGCTCTCCCAGGACACCGTCGGACAGCTCGCGGACGGCTGGACGGCCGCCGTGGACGTCCTCGCCACCTGGGCGGACGGCGCCGCCTCCGGGGGGCACACCCCCTCGGACCTCGACCTGGTCGACCTCGACCAGGACCAGATCACCATGCTCGAAGAAATGTGGAGGGCCCAGCAGTGACGCAGGCGCGAATCGAGGACATGCTCCCGCTGTCCCCCTTGCAGCAGGGCATGCTGTTCCACTCCGTCTACGACGCGAGCGCGCCGGACGTCTACACGGTGCAGGTCTCCGTCTCGCTGGCCGGTCCCGTCGACGCGGACCGGCTGGAGCGGGCGGGCGCCGCCCTGCTGCGCCGCCACCCGAACCTGCGGGCCGGCTTCTGGCACGAGGGGGTGCCCCAGCCCGTGCAGTTCGTGCCGGCCGAGGTGACGTTCGCCCTCGGCCGGGCGGACCTGTCCGCCGACCCGTCGGATGCCGCGGTGCGCCGGGCGGAACGGGCCGAGCTGGACCGCCGGTTCGAGCTGCACCGGCCGCCGCTGCTGCGGCTGCTGCTGCTCCGGCGGGGCCCGGACGACCACCTGCTGGTGGTCACCGTGCACCACATCCTGGTCGACGGCTGGTCGATGCCGCTGCTCGTCGGGGACCTCCTCGCGCTGTACGGGAGCGACGGGGACACCTCGGCGCAGGAGCCCGTACGCCCCTACCGCGACTACCTGAAGTGGCTGAAGGCGCAGGACGTCCCGGCCGCCGAGGGCGCCTGGCGCGGTGCGCTGGCCGGGCTGGACGAGGCCGTGCTGGTGGCCCCCGCCGATCCGTCCCGCACGGCCGTGCGCCCGGGCGTGCACCGCGTGGAGCTGTCGCAGGAGGCCACCGCCCGGCTGACGGCCGCGGCGCGGTCGCTCGGCACCACGCCCAGTACGGTGATCCAGGCGGCCTGGGGGCTGCTGCTCGGAGGACTGACGGGCCGCCGGGACGTGGTCTTCGGACTGACGGTCGCGGGCCGGCCCGAGGAGATACCCGGCGTCGAGTCGATGGTCGGGCTGTTCATCACCACCGTCCCGGTCCGTCTCGACGCACGGCCGCGGGAGAGCGTCGCCGGGCTGCTGAGACGGTTCCGGGACGAGCAGAACGGGCTGCTCGCCCACCACCACCTGGGCCTGCGCCTGATCCAGAAGCAGGCGGGCGGTGGCGAGCTGTTCGACACCCTGGTGGTCATCGAGAACTACCCGGTGGACCCGTCCGCCCGCCCGGCCCTGTCCGACGGGGTCCGGGTGACGGGGGTCGAGGCCCGCGACGGCACGCACTACCCGCTGACCCTGTCGGTGTCCCTGGACGAGCGGGCCGAACTGGCCCTGGAGTACCGGCCGGACCTGTTCGACGCGCGGAGCGCGGCCCGGATCGCGGAGCGGCTCGTCGCGGTGCTGGACCAGGTCTCGGGCGACCCCGGCACCCTGGTGGGCACGCTGGACCTGCTGACCGGCGCCGACCGCGCGGAGCTGCGGGCCGCGGAGCGGGGCGCCGAGCGCGACGTGCCCGAGGGCACGGTCGCCGGCCGTTTCGCCGCGCAGGCCGCGGCCGACCCGGACGCCTGCGCCGTGGTCTCCGGCCCCGTCCGGCTGACCTTCGCGGAGCTCGACGAGCGGGCGGACCGGCTGGCCGCGCTGCTGGCCGCGCGCGGCGCCGGGCCCGAATCGGTCGTGGCGCTGGCCGTGCCGCGCTCCGCCGACTCGGTCGTGGCCATCCTGGCCGTCCTGAAGTCGGGGGCCGCGTACCTGCCCCTGGACCTGGATTACCCGGCCGAGCGGATCGCCCTGATGCTGGAGGACGCGGCGCCGGTGTGCGTCCTGACCACGCAGGCGGCGCGGTCGCTGCTGCCCGAGGCGGCGGGCGGCCCCTCCCGGATCGTCCTGGACGCACCGGAGACGGCCCGCGAACTCGCCTCGTACGGCGGCGGTTTCCATGCGCCGCCCGCCGAGAGCGGCCACCCGGCGTACGTGATCTACACCTCCGGTTCCACGGGCCGCCCCAAGGGCGTCGTACTGACCCATGGGGGCCTGTCGAACCTGTACGCCAACCACATCGCGGACGTGTTCGCGCCGGCCGTCGCGGCCGCCGGCGGACGCCGGCTGCGCGCCCTGCACACCGCGTCCTTCAGCTTCGACACCTCGTGGGAGCAGCTGTTCTGGCTGATCTCGGGGCACGAACTGCACGTGCTGGACGAAATCGGCCGCCGCGACGCCGAGTTCACCGTCGGCTACGTCCGCGAGCAGCGGATCGACGCCATGGACGTGACGCCCACGTACGCGGGAGCCCTGCTGGAGTGGGGGCTGCTGAGCCGCTCGCACCACCGGCCCGGTCTGCTGCTGCTCGGCGGCGAGGCGGTGCCCGAGGCGCTGTGGACCGAGGTCCGCGAGGCGCCCGGGGTGATGTCGGTGAATCTGTACGGGCCCACCGAGTACACGGTGGACGCCCTCGGCGCCGATCTGGCCGACTCGCCCACGCCGGTCGTGGGCCGGCCCATCGGCAACACCCGCGCCCGCGTGCTGGACGCGGCGCTGCGGCCGGCGCCGGCCGGGACCCCCGGCGAGCTGTACCTGGCAGGGCACGGTCTGGCCCGCGGTTACCTGGGCCGGTTCTCGCTCACCTCCGAGCGCTTCGTGGCCGACCCGTACGGGCCGCCGGGCACGCGGATGTACCGTACGGGCGACCTCGTACGGCTTCGGGCCGACGGGCAGCTGGAGTTCCTGGGCCGCGCCGACGACCAGGTGAAGATCCGCGGCTACCGCATCGAGCTCGGCGAGGTGGAGTCCGCGCTCGCGGCCCTGCCCGGTGTCGGCTCGGCCGCCGTGGTGGTCCGCGAGGACACCCCCGGGGTCAAGCGCCTGGTCGCCTACGTCACCAGCACCGGAGCCGGATCCGGCGCCGGATCCCTCGACGGGGCGCGGGTCCGCGAGCGGCTGGCCTCCGCCCTGCCCGACCACATGGTCCCGGCGGCGGTGGTGGTGCTGGAGTCGCTGCCGACGAACGTGAGCGGCAAGCTGGACCGGGCCGCGCTGCCCGCGCCCGGGTTCGGCACGGCAACGCCGTCCCGTCCGCCGCGCGACGCCCGCGAGGAGGCGCTGTGCACGGTCTTCGCGGAGGTGCTGGGGCTCGCCACGGCCGGGATCGACGACGACTTCTTCGGGCTCGGCGGCGACAGCATCGTCTCGATCCGGCTGGTGACCCGGGCCCGCAAGGAGGGCCTGGTGCTCACCCCGCGCGACGTCTTCGAGCAGCGGACGGTGGAACGGCTGGCCGCGGCGGCCCGCGAAGCCGTGGAGGGCGGCGGCGGCCTCCTGGCCTCGGACACCCCGCTGGTCACCCTCGACGCGGGCCAGGAGGCCGCGCTGGCCGCGGTGTTCCCGCACGTCGCCGAGGTGCTGCCGCTCGCGCCGCTCCAGGAGGGCCTGTACTTCCACGCCGTCTACGACGACCGGGCCCTCGACGTCTACCTGATGCAGAACTTCGTCGAGCTGCTGCACGCGGTCGACGGCCCCGCCCTGCGCACCGCCTTCGACACCCTCCTGCGCCGCCACCCCAACCTGCGGTCCGGCTTCTGGCACGAGGGCCTGGAGGACCCGGTCCAGGTGGTTCCCGCCGCGTGGGAGCTGCCCTGGCAGGAGATCGACCTCGGTCACCTGGACCGGGAGGCGCAGGACGAGGCGCTGCGCGCGTTCTCGCTCGCCGACGCGGCCACCCGGTTCGACCTGGCCGCTCCACCGCTGCTGCGCGTGGCCCTGATCCGGTTCTCGGCGGAGCGCTGGATGCTGTGCGTGACGCAGCACCACATCCTCACCGACGGCTGGTCGGAGTCGCTGTTCTTCGAGGAGCTGTTCGCCCTGTACGGGCGCGGCGGCGCCGAGGACACCCTGCCGCCCGTCACCCCCTACCGGGACTACCTGCGCTGGCTGTCGGCCGTGGACCGGGAGGCCGCGGAGCTGGCGTGGCGCTCGCACCTGTCCGGGCTGGACCAGGCCACGCTCGTCGCCCGGGCCGATCCGGCCCGGCAGCCGGTGACCGCCGAGGTGGTGGACCTGTCCCTGGACGAGGAGACCAGCGACCGGCTGCGGGCCTTCGCCCGCGGCTGCGGGGTCACCCTCAACACGGTGCTCAGCACGGCGTGGGCGATGGCGCTGGCCGGGATGACCGGCCGCGACGACGTGGTGTTCGGCGCCACGGTCTCCGGGCGTCCCGCGGACCTCGCCGGGGTCGACCAGATGATCGGCATGTTCATGAACACGCTGCCGTTCCGGGTCGCCCTGCGGCCCGAGGAGCCGCTGCGCGAGCTGATGGTGCGGGTGCAGGGCGAGCACGCGGCGCTGCTGCCGCACCACTACGTGGGTCTCGGCCCGATCCAGCGGCTGACGGGCCTCGGGCAGCTCTTCGACACCCTGTACGTGTTCCGCAACACGCCCCTGAACGACGCGGCCCGCGAGGAGGCGGTGGCGGCCCACGCGATCGGCTGGACGCACAGCGTGGACGGCACCCACTACCCGCTGACCCTCGCGGTCACGCCCGGTCCGGCGCTGGAGCTGAGCCTCGGCTACCGCCCGGACCTCTACGACGAGGCCACCGCCCGGCGCCTGGCGGGCCGGCTCGCGCTGCTGGTGGAGCAGCTCGCCGACGGCGGGGCGGTCCCGGTGGGCCGGCTGCTCACCCTGGAGGCATCGGAGCGGGCCGAACTGCTCGCGGCCGGCGACGACACGGGCCACGCGGTCCCGGACACCACGGTGATCGACCTGTTCGCCGAGCAGGCCGCCCGGACCCCCGGGGAGACCGCGCTGGTCTTCGAGGACCAGCGGCTCGGCTACGCGGAGCTCGAGGCCCGCGCCAACCGGCTGGCCCGGGCCCTGGTGGCGCGGGGCGCGGGGCCGGAGGCCGTGGTGGCCCTGGGGCTGCCCCGGTCGGCGGAGTTCGTGGTCGCGCTGTTCGCCGTACTGAAGACCGGTGCGGCCTATCTGCCCCTGGACCTGGACCACCCGGTGGACCGGCTCGGCGCGATGGTGTCCGACGCCGCTCCGCTGTGCCTGGTCACGACGGCCCCGGTGACGGACCGGGTGCCGGTGGTGGAGGGCGTACCGGCGCTGCTGCTGGACGACCCGGCGGTGCTGGCCGAGCTGGCCGGGTGCGCGGACGGGCCCCTCGCCGAGACCGAACTGACGGGTGTGCGCGACGGCCGGCACCCCGCGTACGTCATCTACACCTCCGGATCGACCGGGCGCCCCAAGGGGGTCGTGGTCCCCTACTCGGGCCTGACGAACATGCTCCTCAACCACCGCGAGCGGATCTTCGCACCGGCGGTGGCCCTGGCGGGCGGGCGCCGGTTGAAGGTGGCGCACACCGTGTCCTTCGCCTTCGACATGTCGTGGGAGGAGTTCTTCTGGCTGGTCGACGGGCACGAGGTGCACGTCATCGGCGAGGAGCTGCGGCTGGACCCGGCGGCCCTCACCGTGCACTACGACCGCGTGGGCATCGACGTGGTCAACGTGACGCCCTCGTACGGGCTCCAGCTCGTCGAGGCGGGTCTGCTGGAAGCGGACCGGCACCGGCCCACGCTGTTCCTGCTGGGCGGCGAGGCCGTGCCGGACGGCCTCTGGGAGCTGCTGGGGCGCACCGAGCGCACCATGGGCTACAACCTGTACGGCCCCACCGAGTACACGATCAACGCGCTGGGCGCCGACGTGGACGACAGCGCCGGCTCCTGCGTCGGGCGGCCGATCTTCAACACCCGGGCGTACGTGCTCGACGGCGCGCTGCGGCCGGTGCCGGCGGGCGTGGCCGGTGAGCTGTACCTCGCGGGGGCGGGGCTGGCCCGCGGCTACTTCGGGCGTCCGGCGCGGACCGCGGAGCGGTTCGTGGCGGATCCGTTCGGCGAGCCGGGGACGCTGATGTACCGCACCGGCGACCTGGTGCGGTGGCGCGGGGACGCGCAGATCGACTACCTCGGGCGCGGCGACGACCAGGTCAAGATCCGCGGGTTCCGCATCGAGCTCGGCGAGGTCGAGTCGGCCGTCGCGGCGCAGCCGGGGATCGCGGCGGCGGCCGTGGTCGTCCACACCGGGCCGACCGGGGTCAGGCGGCTGGTCGCCTACACGGTGGCCTCGGCCTCGGAGGCGCCCGAACCGGCCGCGCTGCGGGCCCGGTTGTCGGCGGCGCTGCCGGAGTACATGGTCCCCTCGGTCTTCGTGGAGCTGTCGGCGCTGCCGCTGACGGTGAACGGCAAGGTGGACCGGGCGGCGCTGCCCGCCCCCGGGCCGGGGGACGCGGGCGGCGGGCGGGGCCCGAAGGACGCCCGCGAGGAGCTGCTCTGCGCGGTCTTCGCGGAGGTGCTGGGGCTGGAGCGGGTCGGGGCCGAGGACAACTTCTTCGAACTGGGCGGCCATTCGCTGCTGGCGATGCGGCTGGTCGGCCGGATCCGCGCGGAGCTCGGCACCCCGGTGCAGGTCGGGGCCGTGATGGCCGCGCCGACGGTGGCCGACCTGGCCGCCCGGATCGGTTCGGACGCCCGCCGGGACGCGCTGCGGGTGCTGATGCCGCTGCGCGAACGGGGCACGGCCGCGCCGTTGTTCTGCTTCCACCCGGCCTCCGGGTTCGCCTGGCAGTACACGGGCCTGCTGCGGTACCTGGACGCGGACCGGCCGGTGTACGGCGTCCAGTCCCCCGGGCTGTCGGGGGCGCAGCCGGAGGTGGCCGATGTCGCCGCCCTGGCGGAGCTCTACCTCGGGGAGATCCGTACGGTGCAGCCGCAGGGCCCGTACCACTTCCTCGGCTACTCCTTCGGCGGGACCGTCGCCCAGACCCTGGCCGCGCTGCTCCAGGAGCGCGGGGAGGAGGTCGCCTTCCTGGGGCTGCTGGACGCCTACCCGCCGGAGACCGAGGACTGGTCGTACGCCGACGCCCCGGACTGGCGCGAGCGGCTGGAGCGCGAGGAGAGCGGCTTCCTGCTGTCGGTGGCCGGGACGGACCGGCCGGCGGACGGCGCTCCGGCGGACGGCGCTCCGGCGGACGGCGCTCCGGTGGACCGGGCGGAGGCGATCGCCGCGATCCGCGACAGCCAGGGCCTGCTGGCCGGCTTCGACGAGGAGCTGCTGGGCGCGATCGTCGACACGAACGTGCACTGCGTCCGGCTGCTGTCGCGCAGCCGCACCCGCCGCTACCGGGGTGACGTGCTGTTCTTCACCGCCTCCCGGTCCACCCCGGCGGACCAGGCGCCGGGGCTGGTCTGGCCCGCGTACCTGGACGGCCGGCTGCGGGAGCACGTCCTGGACTGCTCGCACGACGAGCTGATGTCGCCGGGCGCGCTGGCGGAGATCGGCCCCGTCCTGGCCCGGGCGCTGGCGGCCGGCGACAACACCTCTGACGCGTAGTGCCGTTCAGCGGTTAATTAGGTTAGGCTTACCTAAGAATTAAGGAGGGGCGGCATGTCCGACCACCCTGTGCCCGGCGTTCCCGGGCCCAGTGGCTTCACCGGCAAGGTCGCGCTCGTCACCGGAGCGGGCCAGGGCATCGGGGAGGCCGTCGTCCGTGCGCTGTTCCGCCTCGGGGTGGCCGTCGCCGCGACCGACGTCTCGCCGAAGGCCGTCACCGCGCTGGCCGCGGAGCTGGACCCGCGCACCGGCCCGCCGCCGGCCGCGGGCCACGGCGCCGGATCCGGCGCCGTCCGCGCCTACGAGCTGGACGTCACCGATCCGGCGGCCGTCGACCGGACCGCCGACCGGATCGGGCAGGAACTCGGCCCGGTCGACATCCTGGTGAACGTGGCCGGGGTGCTGCGCACCGGGCCGGTCGCGGAACTGACCGACGAGGACTGGGCGGCCACCTTCGCCGTCAACGTCCAGGGCGTCTTCTTCACCTCCCGCGCCGTCGTCCCCGGCATGGCGGCCCGCGGCTCCGGCAGCGTGATCACCATCGCCTCGAACGCCGCCGGGATCCCGCGCACCGGCATGTCCGCGTACGCCGCCTCGAAGGCCGCGGCCGTCATGTTCACCAAGTGCCTGGGCCTGGAGTACGCCCGCAGCGGCGTGCGCTGCAACATCGTGGCCCCCGGCTCCACCGACACCCCCATGCAGTGGGGGCTGTGGAACGACCCCCAGGCGCCCGGCCGGGTACTGGACGGGGACCTCGCGAGCTACCGGACCGGCATCCCGCTGGGCCGGATCGCCGACCCGCGGGACATCGCGGACGCCGTCGTCTTCCTGGCCTCGGACCAGGCCCGCCACATCACCATGCAGGACCTGTACGTGGACGGCGGGGCCACGCTGCGCTGACCCGCGGCAGCGGCCCCGCCCGTCCCGCCCCACGCGTACGGGGCCGTACCTCCCCGTACGGCCCCGTACCTCCCCGACCCTCCCAGCGCCACCCGCGCCACCCGCGCCACCCGCCGCCCGGCCGCCCCCACCTGCCCGCACCCCTGAAGAGGAGTCACCGTGCCGACGGTCCACGAAGTCGCCACGCCCCCCGCCCCGGCCGATCCGGCGCACCACTCCGTCGGCGCCGCCACCGTCCTGCTCGACGCCTACCGCGAAGGATCGCGCTTCCTCGCGACCCCCACCCGGACCCTGCTGGCCCAGGGCGTGCGCCAGCAGGTCCCGCACTCCGACGAGCCCCTGCCCGGACGCGTGGCCCAGGCCCTGGCCGAGGCCCGCCGGGCCGGGCACGCCTGGCCGGTGGTGATCGGTGCGATCCCCTTCGACCCGGGCGCTCCGGCCGCCCTGGTAGTCCCGCAGTCGCTGCGCAGCGGCCCGCCGCTCTCCTCGGACCCACTTATCGCCCTGCCGGCGGCCGGTCCCGCGCCGGCCGACTGGGCCATCGCCTCCGTGCCCGAACCCGAGGTCTACGCCAAGGGCGTGGCCGCGGCCGTGGACCGGATGTGGCAGGGCGAGTTCAGCAAGGTCGTGCTGGCCCGGACCCTGGAACTCGACTCCGACAGACCGCTGGACATACCCGCCATGCTCCAGCGGCTCGCCCGCAGGGACCCCGCCGGCTACACCTTCGCGCTGCCCACCGGCCCCGGCCGCAACCTGCTCGGCGCGAGCCCCGAACTGCTGCTGTCCCGCCGGGGCGACCGGCTCATCTCCAACCCGCTGGCCGGGTCGACCCCGCGCAGCGCCGACCTCGCCGAGGACGTCCGCCGGGCCGCCGCCCTGCTCCAGTCGGCCAAGGACCTGCACGAACACGCCGTCGTCGTCGACGCGGTGCACCAGGCGATGGCCCCGTACTGCACCTCCCTCGAGGTCCCGCGGACTCCCACCCTGGTCCGTACGGCCACCATGTGGCACCTGTCCACCACGGTGACCGGAGTGCTCGAACGTCCCGACGTCTCGGCCCTGGAGATCGCCTCCAGCCTGCACCCGACCCCGGCCGTCTGCGGCAGCCCGGCCGACGTGGCCCGCCGGGTGATCGGCGAGACCGAACCCTTCGACCGCGGCTTCTTCACCGGCATGATCGGCTGGGAGGACGGCACCGGTGACGGCGAATGGGTCGTCACCATCCGCTGCGCCGAGGCCGAGGAGAACCGGCTGCGCCTGTACGCCGGGGCGGGCATCGTCTCCGCCTCCGAACCCGAGGCCGAGACCGCGGAGACCGCCGCGAAGTTCCGCACCTTCCTGCAGGCCGTCGGAGCCCGGCTGTGAGCGGCTCCGCGGCGCTCTGGCGGCCCTGGCCGGCCGAGTTCGCCGAGCGGTACCGGGCGGCCGGCTGGTGGCGCGGCGAGACCATCGGCTCCGTGCTGCGGGAGCGGGCCGCGGCCCACCCCGGCCGGACCGCCCTCGTGGACCCGGCCGGCGGCCCCGACGGCGGCCGCCGCGCCTGGAGCTACGCCGAACTCGACGCGCGGGCCGACCGGATGGCCGCAGGGTTCGCGGCCCGCGGCATCGGGCCCGGCGACCGGGTCGTCGTCCAGCTGCCGAACACGGCAGAGTTCTTCGAGGTGGTCTTCGCGCTGTTCCGGATCGGCGCCCTGCCCGTCTTCGCGCTCCCCGCCCACCGGCGCACCGAGATCTCCTACTTCTGCTCCTTCACCGGGGCGGCCGCATATGTGATCCCCTCGGTACACGGCGGCCACGACTACCGCGGACTCGCCGCCGAGGTCCGCTCCGAAGTCCCGGGACTGCGCGCGGTGTTCGTCGCCGACGGGGACCCGGGCGCCTTCACCGCGCTGGCCGACGTCCCGGTGGACGTCCCGGCCGGCGCCGCGGCCGGAGCGCTGCGCCACGAGCCCGCCCCGGGGGACCTCGCCTTCCTCCAGCTGTCCGGCGGCAGCACGGGCGTGCCCAAGCTGATCCCGCGCACCCACGACGACTACCTCTACTCCGTCCGGGCCTCGAACGAGATCTGCGGGGTGGACGAGGAGTCCGTCTACCTGGTGGCCCTGCCCGCGGCCCACAACTTCCCCATGTCCTCCCCCGGTTGGCTCGGCGCCCTGTACGCCGGCGGCCGGGTGGTGCTGGCCCCGCAGCCGGTCCCCGACACCGCCTTCCCGCTGATCGAGTCCGAGGGCGTGACGATCACCGGCCTGGTGCCGCCGCTGGCCCTGCTGTGGACGGACGCCGCCGCGCACACCGCGCACGACCTGGGCAGCCTGGACGTCCTGCTGGTGGGCGGCGCGAAGTTCAGCGAGGAGGCCGCGCGCCGCGTCCGGCCGGGCCTGGGGTGCACGCTCCAGCAGGTGTTCGGGATGGCGGAGGGGCTGGTCAACTACACCCGCCTCGACGATCCCGGGGAGACCGTCCTCACCACGCAGGGCCGGCCGATCTCCCCGGACGACGAGATCCGGATCGTCGACGACGAGGACCGCGACGTGCCCCCCTGCGAGCCCGGCCACCTGCTGACCCGCGGCCCCTACACCATCCGCGGGTACTGGAACGCGCCCGAGCACAACGCCCGTTCGTTCACCGCCGACGGCTTCTACCGGACCGGCGACATCGTCCGGTCGACCCCCACCGGGCACCTGGTCGTCGAAGGGCGCGCCAAGGACCAGATCAACCGGGGCGGGGAGAAGATCGCCGCGGAGGAGGTGGAGAACCACATCCTGGCGCATCCCGCCGTCCACGACGCGAACGTCGTCGGCGAACCGGACCCGTACCTCGGCGAGCGCACCTGCGCCTACGTGATCCTGCGCGAGGACGCCGCAGCCCTGCGTCCGGCGGCCGTGAAGAGGTTCGTGCGCGAACGCGGCCTGGCCGCCTACAAGGTGCCCGACCGGGTGGAGTTCGTCTCCGCCTTCCCCAAGACGGGCGTGGGCAAGGTCTCGAAACGGGACCTGCGCACCGCGGCCGCGCCGCCCCCTGGGCACTGAACGTGCCGCCCCCAGTACCGAACGGAAGAACCCACACCATGGCCCTGCCCGCCATCGCCCCCTATCCGCTGCCGACCGCCGACGAGCTGCCGGCCAACCGCGTCGGCTGGACGGTGGACCCGGACCGTGCGGTCCTGCTGGTCCACGATCTGCAGAACTACTTCCTGTCGGCCTTCGACACCGGCGCACAGCCCGTCACCGGCATGCTCCACCAGGTCGCACGGCTGAAGAAGGAGGCGGGCCGGGCCGGTGTGCCGGTCCTGTACACCGCGCAGCCCGGCGGCCAGACCCCCGCCGAGCGGGGCCTCCAGCAGGACTTCTGGGGTCCCGGCCTGCCCGACGACCCGCAGGCCGCCGCGATCCCCGCGGCGGTGGCGCCCGGCCCGCACGACACCGTCCTGACCAAGTGGAAGTACAGCGCCTTCGTACGGACCGACCTGGCGGAGCGGCTGCGCGCGCTGGGCCGCGACCAGCTGGTGATCACCGGTGTGTACGCGCACATCGGCGTGCTGATGACGGCCTGCGACGCCTGGATGTCGGACATCCAGGCCTTCGTGGTCGCGGACGCGGTGGCCGACTTCTCCGCCCGCGAGCACCGGATGGCCCTGGAGTGGGCCGCCGGCCGCTGCGCAGTGGTCACCACGGCCGACCGGGTGTGCGCACAGCTGTGAGACGGGCCCCGCTCCGGGCGCGGCGGCCGGCGGCCGCGCACGTGCCGCCCGTCCATCCCGTGCCGCTGCCGGTGGCCCTGCCCGGACGGACCCGCGTGTGGGCGGCCTCGGTGGCGGAGAACGCCGCGGCGGCCACGGCCCGGCGGGGCGAGCTCGACCGGGCCGAGTCGCTGCGGGCGGGGCGCTTCCGGCGCTTCGCCGACCTGGACCGCTTCCTGGTCGCGCACGTCTGCCTGCGGGACGTCCTCGGCACCGTGCTGGAGACGCCGCCCGGCCGCCTGGTCATCGACCGGGAGCCCTGCACCGCGTGCGGCGGCCCGCACGGGCGCCCGTACCTGCCGGGCCGGCCCGTCCACTTCTCCCTGGCCCACGCCGGCGATCTGGTCCTGGTGGCCGTGGCCCCCGTGCCGGTGGGCGTCGACGTGGAGGAGATCCCCTCCGACGCCCTGGTGCGCGACACGATGGCCGCGCTGCACGAGGACGAGCGCACCGAGCTGCTGGCGCTCTCCCGGACGTGCCGGCCGGCCGCGTTCGCCCGCTGCTGGACCCGCAAGGAGGCCGTGCTGAAATCCACCGGCCGGGGCCTGGCGCACGGTGCGCGGCTGCCCTACGTCGGCACGGCCGCCGAGCCCCCGCGGCCCCCGGAACACCAGGTGTACGACCTGCCCACACCGGCCGGCACGGCCGGCGCGCTCTCCCTCTGGACCGGTTGACGGTCCTCCCCCTGCCCACCCCCCACACCGCACCGCATCACCCCGCACCACACCACCCCGTCCCCGGCACACGAAGGAACCCTCCCCATGACGGAACGTCTGAACGCCGCCCAGCCCTATGCCCTGGGCCTCTTCCGGATCGTCAGCGGCCTCCTGATGGCCTGCCACGGCGCGGCCTCGCTCTTCGGCGTCCTCGGCGGCGCGCACGGCGGCGGCACGGTCCCGGCCGGCGCCTGGCCGGGCTGGTACGCGGCGGTGATCCAGCTCGTCGGCGGCGCGCTGGTGCTGCTCGGCGCGGGCTCCCGCAGCGCGGCCTTCATCGTCTCCGGCTCGATGGCGTACGCCTACTTCACGGCCCACCAGCCCAAGGGCCTGTGGCCGCTGGAGAACGGCGGGGAGCTCTCCGCGGTCTTCTGCTGGGCCTTCGTCCTGCTCGTCTTCACCGGCCCCGGCGCCTTCGCCCTGGACCGGCTGCTGCCCGCCCGTGGCGGCGTACGCGCACAGACCGAGCAGCAGCCGCAGGCGGCCACCGCCTGAGCCTGAGCCCCGGACCCCGGCTGACCGTGCCGGCCACAGCACCCCCGCTGTGGCCGGCACGTGCGCGTTCACGGCCGGGTTCACGGCCGGTTTCGCGGCACGGGATCAGCGGACCACGTCGAAGACGTTCTTCTGCAGGCCGTTGGCGTAGGCCTCGTGTTCGACGAGTTTCAGCTTCTGGGCGTCCTTGTCCGTGGCGCTGAAGAGGCGCTTGCCGGCGCCGAGCAGGAGCGGGAAGACGAGGAGGTGGTAGCGGTCGATCAGGCCGGCGTCCGAGAGGGCCTGGTTCAGGGAGGCGCTGCCGTGGACGATGACCGGGCCGCCCTGCGTCTCCTTGAGCGCGGCGACCTCGTCGAGCGAGCGCAGGATCGTGGTCTCGCCCCAGTTCGACACCAGGTCGCCCTCGCCGAGGGTGGTGGAGACGACGTACTTCGGCATCTCCTTGTAGTCGGCGAAGTCCTCCATGTCCGGCCATACCCGGCTGAACGCCTCGTAGCTGCGCCGGCCCAGCAGCATCGCCGCGGCTTCCTTCTGCTCGCGGCCCTTGATCTCGAACGCCTCGGGCAGGAACTCCGTGTGCTTGAAGGTCCAGCCGGAGTTGCGGTACCCGGGCTCGCCGCCCGGGGCCTCGACGACGCCGTCGAGCGAGATGAAAGCGGTGCTGATCAGAGTGCGCATCGGAGGGTTCCTCGGTCTCTCGTGTCCATGTGCGGCAGCTTCGGTCGTGCGCGCTGCGGCCGCTTCCGCGGCCGTGTCGCACCCGCCATGCTCTATGACCGCGGATCACGGAGAAACTCATCGGTCCCGTGGCGTGGGGCTAGGCGGAGCGGTCCAGGGAGCTCTTCACGTAGGCGCCCGGGGTCTGCCCGAAGTGGCGGCGGAAGGCCAGGATGTAGCCGTTGGTGCTGACGAAGCCGACCCGGGCGGCGACCGCGCTGACCAGCTGGCCCTGTTCCAGCAGGCTCAGCGAGTGGTTGAGCCGGAGCCGGGTGCGCCATTCGGAGAAGGCCATCCCGGTCTCGGCGCGGAAGGCGCGGCGCAGGCTGGTCGAGCTCGTGTACAGGTTCTCCGCCCACTCCGTCGCGGTGCGCGGGTCGCTCGGGGTCCGGGCCAGTTCCCGCGCCACCGCGCCCGCGGTGTGGCTGGTGGGCTGGGGCAGCGGCAGGCAGTTGCGGTGCCCGGCGGACAGCGCGGCGAAGACCTGCGGGTCGTCGTCCGCGGCCTGCGTGCTGCGCATCCGGCCGAGGACCAGGCGGCGCTGTGCGGCGCTGATGTTGATCGTCGTGACGTCCTGGTACGGCAGCCGGAACAGCTCGGCGTCGAAGGCCTCCGTGGCGATGACGGAGTCGGCTCCGAACCGCGCGCTGTGCGCGATCCCGGCCGGGATCCACAGGGCCACCGAGGCGGACAGCTCGTAGTCCCGGCCGAGGGCGGTGACGACGATCCGGCCGACCGGGACGTGCAGGAACTGGTGGAACTCGTGGACGTGCAGGGGGTGTCCGCCCTCCGCGATGAACCCGTCGTCGGCCGACGGCCCGCCGTCCGCCCGGCTCTCCTCGTCCCGCACGCTGCGCAGTCCCGACTCCGCCACGACAACCTCCCCCGTACCGCGGGGCCGCGTTCCTGACCCCTGATTGTGAGCGATTCGCCTCCGGCATTGGACTGGAGGCTACTTTGGTAAGGCTAGCCTAAGTTCGAGCTCGGACCGATGAGGAGTACCCGAACAACCATGAAGCAATCGGCCCCGCCGGCCGCAGCAGCCGCACCGCGGACCACGAGGCCCCGCCTCCCGCGCGCAGCGGCGGTCGTGCTGCTCGCCGCCCTGATGCTGGCCGCCGTGACCATCGCGAGCATCGGCCTCGGCGCCCGTGACATATCCCCGCTGGAAGTGGTCCGGATCGTGCTCCACCCGGGCGCGGAGGGCTACAACAGCGACGTCCTGTGGACCGAGCGGATCCCCCGCACCTTCCTCGGCCTGACCGTGGGCGCGGCGCTGGGCGCCTCCGGGCTCATCATGCAGGCGCTGACCATGAACCCGCTGTCCGAACCGGGCATCCTGGGCGTGCAGCAGGGCGCGGCCATGTTCGTCGTGCTCGGCATCCTCTTCCTGGACGTGTCCGGCGTGCGGGGCTACTTCTGGGCCGCTCTGACCGGTTCGGCGGTGACCGCCGCCCTCGTGTACCTGATCGGCACCCGCACCAACGCGGGCAGCAGCACGATCGGCCTGGTCCTCGCGGGTGTCTCCGTCGCCGCGGTGATGTCCTCGGTCATCACCCTGCTCGTGGTGCGCGACGAGGCCGTCTACGCCCACCTGCGCTTCTGGTCGGTGGGCCAGCTCACCGGCCGGGGCCAGTTCCTGGGCCAGATCCTGCCGTTCGCCATCGCCGGACTGCTGCTCGCCCTGACGCTCGGGCGCACCCTGAACCTGCTGAGCCTCGGCGACGAGACCGCCCGCGGCCTCGGCATCCGGGTGGAGCGGGCCCGGCTGGCGAGCGCGGCCGTGGCGGTGCTGCTGTGCGCCGCCGCCACCGCGGCCGTGGGGCCGGTGGCGTTCGTCGGACTGGTCGCCGGTCACAGCGCCCGGATGCTCGTGGGCGCGGACCACCGGTGGTCGGTCCCCCTGTCCATGGCCTGCGGAGCGGTGCTGCTCGTCGGAGCCGACACCGCGGGACGGCTGGTGATCGACCACGGCGAGATCCAGGTGTCGGTGATGTGCGCCGTCGTCGGCACCCCCTTCTTCGTGTGGCTCGCGCGCCGCCGCGACCTGGTCCGGATGTGAGTGACATGCCACAGACCCACGAGCCGCGGACCCACGAGCCGCGCGTCCCCGACCCGCGCACTCCGGACCCGCACACCGCGGACCCGCACACCGCTGCCGCGCTCAGGGCCGCGACGGCGGCCCGGGTGCGCGGCGCCCACCGGGCCGGGGTCCGGCGCACCGCCGTGGCCTCCGTCGTACTCGTCCTGCTGCTGCTCGCCCTGCTCGTCGCCTCGGTGCTGCTCGGCGGCCTGCGGCGGATACCCGCGGCCGACGTCCTGCCCGCCGCCTTCGGGATGCGCACCGGACTCGCCGACTACGTGATCTTCCGCATCCGGCTGCCGCGGGCCCTCGCGGCGCTGCTCGCCGGAGCGCTCTTCGGCCTCTCCGGCGCGCTGTACCAGCGGCTCATCCGCAACCCGCTGGCCACCCCGGACATCGTCGGGATCTCGGCGGGTGCGGGAGCCGGAGCCACCACGATGCTGCTGTTCGCCCCGGCGGTCCCCTTCGGGGCTCCCGTGGCCGCCGTCGCCGGGGCCTTCGTCCTCGTGGCGCTGGTCCTCGCGCTGAGCAGGCGCGACGGCGGCGTGGACACGTACCGCCTGGTCCTCGTGGGCATCGGCCTGAGCTCCGTGTGCACCGCCTACGTGAACTACCTGTTCACGGTGGCGGGCCAGCACGGCATCGCACAGGTGATGCGCTGGCTCGTCGGCAGCGTCAACGACGCCACCTGGACGGGGGTGTCCACCCTGGCGGGCGCGCTCGCCGTGTGCGGGCTCTGCGCCGCCCTGCTGGACCGCCCCCTCGCGGGCATGTCGCTCGGCGACCAGCTCGCCCGGGGGCTCGGCACCCGGGTCGGCGGCGTCCGGACCGCGACCCTGCTGCTCGGGGCCGGGGCCGCCGCGCTGGCCACCAGCGTGACGGGCCCGATCGGATTCGTCTCGCTGATCAGCGGTCCGATCGCGGTCCGGCTGGTGGGCGCCGACCGGGCCGTGGCCCTGGCCGTACCGATCGGCGCCGTCATCGTGCTGGGCTCCGACGTCCTCGCCCAGCACGGCCCCCTGATCAGCCCGGTCCCGACGGGCGTCCTCACGGCGCTGCTCGGCGCCCCCTACTTCGTCTGGCTGATCCTCCGGCGCAGGCAAGGAGCCACCGCATGAGCGCACGACCCGAACTCGCCTCCCCCGACGCCGGCTTCCGGCTGGAGGCCCGCGGCATCAGCGCCGGGTACCCGAACCGGCGGATCATCGAGGAGCTGTCCCTCGGGATCGAGCCGGGCCGGATCACCGCACTGGTCGGCCCCAACGCCTGCGGCAAGTCGACCCTGTTGAAGTCGGTCGCCCGCCTGCTGCCCGTCGCGGACGGCTCGGTCCTCCTCGAAGGCCGCGACATCCACGGCCTGTCCACCCGCGAGGTGGCGCGGCGCCTCGGCATCCTGCCGCAGTCACCGGTCGCCCCCGAGTCCATCACCGTCGGCGACCTCGTCTGGCGCGGCCGCCATCCGCACCGCCGGTTCGGGCAGCGGCGCACCGCCGCCGACGACGAGGTCATCGCGGACGCGCTCGTGGCGACCGGCACGGCCGAACTGATCGACCGCCCCGTCGACCAGCTCTCCGGCGGCCAGCGCCAGCGCGTGTGGATCGCCCTCGCGCTCGCCCAGGACACCCCGACGCTGCTCCTGGACGAGCCGACCACCTACTTGGACATCGCCCACCAGATCGAGGTCATGGACCTCCTCGCCGACCTCAACGAGCAGGCCGGCAAGACGATCGTGCTGGTGTCCCACGACCTCAACCAGGCGGCCCTGTACGCCTCGACGATCGTCGCCATGCGCGACGGCCGGATCGTGTGCCAGGGCAGCCCGGAAGAGGTGCTCACCGAGCGGACCGTGGCCGAGGTCTTCGGCCTGGACTGCCTCGTCGTCCCCCATCCCCGATCCCGGCGCCCCCAGATCTTCCCCCTGGGCCGTCGTACCCCCGCATAGGAGAGAACCGCCATGTCCGTCCCGAACAGACCGCGCCGCCGCCCTGCCGCCCGCGCCCTCGCCGCCCTGACCGCGGCCACCGCCTGCCTCGGCCTGCTCACCGCCTGCGGTGAGGACTCGACCGCCGCGAAGGACAAGCCGGCCGCCGCCGGCGCCGACGCCCCCGCCGGCTTCCCGGTCTCGCTCACCAACGCGTGGGGCACCACGGAGGTCAAGAAGAAGCCGGTGAAGGTGGCGACGGTCTCCGACGGCGACACCGCCATCGCGCTGGCCCTCGGCATCGTCCCGGTGATCACGCCGGACGTCGAGGACGGCAGCAAGGTCCCCGAGTACAAGCAGCGCGCCATCGACAAGCTGGGCGCCGGCAAGCTGAAGACGTACGACGACACCGACGGCACCGCCTACGAGGCCATCGCCGCCGAAGCCCCGGACGTCATCCTCGGCATGAACACCTGGGAGATGGACGCCGACTACGCCAAGCTCCAGCCGATCGCGCCCGTGGTCACCTTCACCGACAAGGCCCACGCCGACACCCTCACCTGGCAGGACCGGCTGAAGACCGCGGCGAAGGCCCTCGGTCTGAGCGCCAAGGCGGACGAGGTCATCGCGGCGAACGAGAAGGCCACGGCGGACGCCGCGGCCGCACACCCCGAGTTCAAGGGCAAGACGTACACCTACACGGTCGTCCACCCCGAGCAGATCAGCTTCATGTCCTACGCCGCCCAGGACCCGGGCGTCTTCGAGAAGCTCGGCTTCACCAAGACCGACAAGGCGAAGAACTACGCCCCGGACAAGAACGCCGTGAGCCTGGAGAACCTCGACCAGCTCGACGCCGACGTCCTCCTCGTCACCTACCCGTTCGGCGACCGGGGCGTGATCAGCGCGAGCGAGCTGGAGTCCAACAAGCTGTTCCAGTCGCTGAACGCGGTGAAGGACAAGCACTTCACGGTGATCCCGTCCGACAACTCGCTGTCCTCGGCCATCGCCTACCCGGACCCGCTGAGCGCCCCCTGGGTGGTCGAGCAGCTCACCCCGCTGCTGGCCAAGGCCGTCGCCGGCCAGTAGCCGCAACGCCCCCTCACCCGCGTGCGATCCGGGCCCGTCTCCCCGCGGAGGCGGGCCCGGATCGCACTCACGGTGTCAGCATCGTGGCCCTCGCGTTGGATGCGGGGCGCGCGGCCCGGCATAGCGTGGCCGCATCCCGGATGTACCGGACGGATGTGAAGGAGCAGTCAGATGTCCACCCGCAGTCCCCGCTCGGTCGTCACCTTCCCCATCGTGCTCAGGGAGCTGACGGTGCTGCGCGTCTCGGACGTGACACCCGGGATGCGGCGGGTGACGCTCGGCGGGCCCCAGCTGCACGCCTTCGAGCACGCGGGCCTGTCCCTCCCGCCGCTGCGCACCGAGGGCTTCGACGACCACGTGAAGTTCTTCTTCGCCGAGGAGGGCCGGGACCCGGTGCTGCCCCGGCAGAACGTGAGCAGCCTGGACTGGCCCTCGGACGGCCGCCCGATCTCCAAGGACTACACGCCGGTGCGGTTCGACCCGGTGGCCGGGGAGATCGACTTCGACTTCGTCCGGCACGACGGCGGCATCGCCTCGGCCTGGGCGCAGCAGGCCGCTCCCGGCCAGGTGACCTGGATCGCCGGGCCGAAGATGTCGCACGGCCACCCCGACGGCGCCGACTGGCTGCTGGTGATCGGGGACGAGACGGCCCTGCCCGCGATCGGCCGGTGGCTCGCGGAGATGCCGGCGGGGGCCCGGGCCCGGGTGTTCGTCGAGGTCGGCGAGGACGGCCACCGCCAGGAGCTGCCGACGAAGGCGGACGCCGAGGTCACCTGGCTGGTCCGCGACGGTGTTCCGGCCGGCCGCAGCGACCTGCTGGAGCGCGCGGTACGGGACATGGAGTGGCTGCCGGGCACGGTCTTCGTCTGGGCGGCCGGTGAGGCCGTCACCCTGAAGGGCATCCGCCGCCATCTGACGGTGGACCGCGCAGTCCCGCGCGAGCAGACGCACATCACCGGCTACTGGAGGCGGGCGGAGGTCGCGCCCGGCCTCGCCGAGCCCGCCGACCCGGACGTGCTCGAGGGCGAGGACGCGCACGGCCGACTGCACGAACTCACCGACCTGGCCCCGGGGCTGGCGATCCGCGTGGCCGTGACGCTGGGGCTGGTCGACCTCGTCTACCAGGGCGTACGGGAGGCCGCGGAGCTGGCCCGGCGCAGCGGCACCGATCCGCGCACGCTGGGCGCGCTGCTGAAGTACCTCGTGGAGATCGAGGTGTTCGAGCTCGCGGACGACGGGTACCGGCTCACGCCCGTCGGCGAGGAACTGGTGGAGGACGACCACTCGTTGGAGGAGTACGACCTGCGCGGCGCGCAGGCCGCCTTCGACCTGTCGCTGGCCGGCCTCGCGGAGCGGCTGCGCACGGGCGGGAACGGCTGCCGCACGGCGTCCGGCCAGACGCTGGCCGAGGCGCTGCGCACCGATGTGCGCCTGGGCGGTTCGGCCCGTACCGCGATCGAGGACGAGGCGCGCTGGGTCGCCCCCGGGGTGGCCGGTGCCTACGACTGGTCCGCGGTGGACGTGCTCGGTGCGTCGGGCAGCGGCGCCGGCACCGTGGTCAACGCGCTCGTCAAGGAGTTCCCCGGGCTGCGGGTCCGGCTCGCCGCCCTGCCGTCGGTGCTGGGTGTCCTCGGCGGGGAGATCCTCGATCCGGAGGTGCTGCCCCGGGTGGAGCTCGTACCGCAGTCCCACCCGGTGCCCTCCGGTGCGCGGACTCTGCTGCTGTGCAGGCTGCTGGAGTGGCTGCCGGACGAGGACGCGGTGCTGACCCTCGCCGAGGCCGCGGCGGCCCTGCCGGCCGACGGGGCGCTGGTGCTGGTCGAGCAGGTGGAGGCGGCCGACCCGGACGACATCGACGCGGTCCTGCACCACCTGCGGCTCACCGCGGCGTTCGGCTCGGGGCTGCGTGCGGCCGAGGACGTGACCGGTCTGGCGCAGCGTGCCGGGCTCGAGGTCCGCGCCTCCCGCGACATCGGCTGGGACCACCGCCTGTGGGTGCTGGCCCCGCGGGCCTGACGGAGAACGCCGCAGGGCACTGCGGACAGCACGCCGCACAGCGGACCGGGCGGCACCTGCGCGACGGAAGCGTCGTGGGGGTGCCGCCCGGTTCCGTCCGCCCAGGGCCTGTCGGCAAACTCCCGTCTGCCCCGCGACGCCTGGCACGCGCTCTCGCCGCAGGGCCGCCCTCCGGGCGACGACGGGAGTTTGACGACAGGCCCTAGACCGCCGGCTTCCCGCTGACGCGGCCGTCGACGTACGTCGCCACCACCTCGATGCCGCCGATGCGCGAGACCTCCACGCGCCGCGGGTCGTCGCCGAGCACGACCAGGTCGGCGCGCTTGCCCGGGGTGAGGCTGCCCGCGGTGTCCTCCCAGTGGCAGGCGTAGGCGCCGGCGACGGTGTAGGCGTACAGGGCCTCGTCGACGGTGATGCCCTCGTCCGGGCCGATCAGCCGGCCGGATTCGGAGGCCCGCTCGGCCATGAACTGGATGGCCCGCAGCGGCGAGCCGTCCGTCACCGGCCGGTCGGAGCTGCCGACGAGGGTGATGCCGTGGTCGAGGAACCCCCGGCCCCGGTACAGCCACGGCGCCCGCTCCTCGCCCATGATCGCCGCGTAGTCGTCGCCGAAGTAGCGCAGGAAGTTGGGCTGTACGACCGCGCTGACGCCCAGCCGGGCGATGCGCGGGAGCTGGTCGGGACGGATCAGGCCGGCGTGCTCGATGCGGTGGCGGGCGCCGGGGCGGGGCCGCAGGCGCTGGGCCCGTTCCAGGGCGTCCAGGGCCACGTCGGCCGCGCGGTCGCCGATGGCGTGCACGGCGAGCTGCCAGCCGGCGAGGTGACCGTCCACGATCGACTGCGCGAGCACCTCGGGGTCGTCCTGCAACTGGCCGCCGTGGTCGAGTCCTTCGTACGGGGCGCTCAAGGCGGCGGTACGGGCCATCATGCCGCCGTCGGTGAAGATCTTCAGCGCGCCCACGGAGAGCCGGTCGTCGCCGAAGCCGGTGCGCAGGCCGAGGTCGAGGGCCTTGGGGATGCCGTCGGCCTCGTGGGCGGCGACCGTGCGCAGCCGGTCCGCGGAGACCATCAGCTGCACGCGCAGCGGCAGCAGGCCCTTGTCGCGGGCGAGTTGGTAGGCGCCCAGTTCGACGGGGCTGTGGCCGAAGAGGGTGCCGCCGATGCCCGCTTCGGCGCAGGCGGTGACGCCTTCGGCGAGGCAGGTCCGGGCGGCGCGCCCGATCGCCTCGGTCAGCTCCTCCTGGGAGTAGGGCAGTCGCAGCGCGCGGGCGGCGCCCATCGCGCCTTCGGCGAGGAAGCCGTTCTCGTGGGGTACGTCGGCGGGGAGCAGGTCCAGGACGGCGGTGTTGACGACGCAGCCGTGGCCGGAGTCGTGCAGCACGTACAGCTTGTGCCCGCGGCTCACGCTGTCCAGGTCGGCGGCGGTGAGGTGGCGGCCCAGGGCCCGCTGGTCGTAGCCGACGATGCTCACCCAGGCGCCGGGCGTGTTCTTGCGGGCGACGGCCCGCGCCACGGCCCCGAGGGCGTCGTCGACCCGGGTGCGGCCCGCGATGCTGGCGGTGTTCTGTTTGAAGCCGGTCCAGGGCAGGTGCACGTGGGCGTCGATGAACCCGGGCAGCACGGTGGCGCCCTGGAGGTCGATCACCTCTCGGGCGGGCAGCGAGGCCACGGCCTCGTCCAGGCCGAAGATCCGGCCCTGCCAGATGCCGAGTTCGCGGGCGACCGGATGGTCCGGGTCCATGGTGAGGAAGCGGGCGTTGGTCAGCTTGGTGCAGAGCATCGGCGGTGTCGTCCCCTGTGGGTGTCGGCGGGTGCGGGTCAGTTGTCCGTCGACCGGGCGAGGGAACGGGGGCGCAGATCCGTCCAGTTGGCCTCGATGAAGTCGAGGCACGCTTCCCGGGTGTTCTCGTCGAGGACGACCGTCCAGCCGCCGGGCACCTCGGCGAAGGACGGCCAGAGCGAGTGCTGCCCCTCGTCGTTCGCCAGGACGAGGAAGCGGCCTTCGGCGTCGTCGAACGGGTTGGTGCTCACGGTGGGTGCCTCCCGGGAACGTCATGATTAGGTTAGGCTCGCCTAATTGCGACGAGCTTAGTCTCTTCCCCTTGCCGCTCACAAGGAGATCCCGATGCGCCTGACCGATCCCGTCTCCGGCCGCGGCGCCGACACGGAGCACGCCTTCGCCGCGTACGGACTGCCCGGCGAGCCGGGCACCGAGGAGTTCTGGGCGGCCGCCCGGACACCCGCGTCGGTCCCTGCCGACGGCGGGGGCTGGGTGACCCTGTTCCTGTGGCGCGGTGCGCCGGCGAACATCGGCTTCGAGAGCTGGTCGGAGCCGGTGCCGCTGCGCCGGTGGGGCGGCACGGACTGCTGGTACGCCGAGGTCCCGATGCCCGAACGGCTGCGCGTGACCTACCAGTTCCTCGTCGACGGCGCCGCGCACGCCGACCCGTTCAACCCGGCCGGGGCGGGCGGTGACCGGTCCATCGCCGCGACCCCCGACGCCCCGGCCCAGCCGCACTGGCCCGCCATCGGCGCCGCGGACGTACTGCCCCTGCCCCGTACCCGGATCCGCTGGAGCAGCGAGCGGCTCGGCGGACGGCGCACCGTACGGGTCCACCCCGCGGGCGGCGGCGGACCGGTGGTCCTGCTGCTCGACGGGGACGACTGGCTGTACCTGCACCCGGCCATGACCGCCTTCGACTCGGCCGTCGCCGCGGGCGAGATGCCCCCCGTCACCCTCGTGTTCCTGCCGGTCCGGGACCGGGAGGCCGAGTTCGCGTGCCGGCCCGCGCTGTGGGAGGCGGTCCGGGACGAACTGCTGCCGCTGCTGGCCGGGACCGGGCTGCCCGCGGACGCGGACCGCCTGGTGGTCGCCGGGCAGAGCCTCGGCGGGCTCAGCGCGCTGTACGCGGCCCTGGAGTTCCCGGACCTGGTGTCCCGGGTCGCCTGCCAGTCGGGGTCGTTCTGGTGGGCCCCCGGAGCCATGGACCTCGCGGACCCCCTGGGCGGCCCGGCCGGCGGCGCCCTCGCCGCGCGCCTGCGGGAGCGCCCCGCCCCGTCCGGTCTGCGGATCGCCTTCGACGTGGGCGAACACGAGACCCGGATGCTCCCCCACTGCGAGCAGGTCGAGACCCTGACCGAACGGGCCGGCGCGGCCGTACGGGTCTCCCGCTCCCCGTCCGGCCACGACCGGGCGGGCTGGCGCCACGCCCTGCTCCGGGACGTCGCCTGGGCACTGGACTGACCCGACCGGGAACCGGCAGGCCCGGCCCGGCGGTCATCCGACCGCCGGGCCGGGCCTGTTCAGCGGGCCACCGCCAGGCAGTAGGCCTCGTCCGTGGCCAGGAGGTTGCGGTGGGTGTCCTCGGCGGTGACGACGCCGTCGTCCAGGACGAGGACGCGGTCGGCCGCGTCCAGCAGGGCCGGGCTGCTGGTGATCACGAGGGTGGTGCGGCCGCGGCGCAGCTCGGCGATGTTGCGCGCGATGAGCTGCTCGGTGACCGCGTCCACCGCCGTCGTCGGATCGTGCAGGACGAGGACGTCGGCGTCGGCGGCGAGGGCGCGGGCCAGCGACAGCCGCTGGCGCTGGCCGCCGGAGAGGTTCGCCCCGCGGTCGCGGACGGCGTAGTCGAGCCCTTCCCGGTGCAGGGCTACGACATCGGTCAGCATGGACGCCGCGACGGCCTCGTCCACCGTGCCGCTGGTGCCCGACGGGTCGATGTTCGTCCGCAGGGTGCCCGCGAAGATCTCCGCGTCGTACGGGTTGACCAGCATGTGCGCGCGGACCGCCTCGATCGACAGGTCGGCGATCTCCTGCCCGCTGACCCGCACCACGCCCTCGTAGGCCTCGGGCGGCACCTTCGCGGACAGCACCGCGGCGAGGTCCGCCGCCGCGCGCGGCTGGTAGGCGGCGACGGCCACGAACTCCCCGGCGGGCACCTGGAACTTGAGCGCGCGCAGGGCGCCGTACCGGACGCAGTCCAGGTCCAGGTCACCGCCCGCGGCCGGGCGCTCCGGCCCGGGGGTCGTGACCGGCGGCGCGACCAGCACCAGGGCCATCCGCTCGGCCGAAGCCCGCGCCATCATCACGTACTTGGGCATGTCCGAGAACATCTTGAGCGGCTCCATGATGAACTGCGCCAGCCCGACGGCCATGACGAGTTCCCCGATGGTGATCCGGCCGTCGAAGGCCAGCCAGCCCGCCGTCAGGGTCACGGCGGCGGCGAGGGCTGCGTTGAGGGCCATGGCGGTGCCCGCGTACGCCCCGTTCGCCACGGCCACCGTGACCGCCTGCTGCTTCGCCTCGGTGCTGACCTTGCGGTAGGAGCGGAACGCCGCGTGGTTGCCGCCGAAGCCGTGCAGCGGGCGCAGGCCGGTGATCAGGTCGGCGACCTTCGCGCCCGCCCGGGCCACCCTGGCCTGCTGCTCGCGGGTGCTGGAGCCGATCCGCTTGGACATCACGCTCAGGATCGACAGGATCAGGGCCGTTCCCGCGATCACCAGCAGGCCGAGCCGGAGGTCGGCCAGCCCCAGGGCGACCGCCGCGACCAGCACCGCGACCAGCGAGCTGATCAGCAGCGGCACGACCTCGATGATGTCGGCCGTCTGGTCGGCGTCCTCGGTGGCGATGGTCAGCACCTCGCCGGACTTGAGGTCGACGTCCCTGGCCACCGGCTGGAGCCCGCAGTCCGCGACCTTCACCCGCCAGCGGTGCGCCTCGGTCGTGTTGGCCTTCTGCAGGATGCGCATGCCGAACCGCCACGACAGCGACACCGTCGTGATGATCACGGCCAGCACGCCGATCGACGCGGCGAGCGCGCCGAGGCTGCGCTCCCCCTGCATCGTGTGCTCGACGATCAGGCCGAGCGCGATGGGGAAGGCCGTCTCGCCTGCCTGGTAGAGGCCCATGAGGACGGTGCCGCCGGCCATGGCGCCGATGTTGCGGCGCAGGGCGGTGCGGAGGATGTCGGACCCCGACTGGGGCCGCTGCGCGTCAGGAGTTTTCATCGAGGTGGCGGGCAATCGCTTCCGGGGTTCGCAACATGAACAGATCACGGATCGTGATCACAGGACCGTACTCGCGGCGGAGCAGACCGATCAGCCGCACCGCCAGCATGGAGTGTCCTCCGAGGGACACGAAATCGCTCACCGCGCTGACCTCGTCGTCGTCGAGGTCCAGTGCCTCGGCGAAGAACTCGCACACCACCTGCTCGGTCTCCGTCTCCGGCCCGCGCTCCCCCGCGGTGGTCAGCGCGCCGAGCGGCTTGGCCTCCGGCAGCGCCTTGGTGTCGGCCTTCCCGTTCACGGTGAGCGGGATGGCGTCGACCTGCGCGTAGTGCGTCGGACGCAGGAAGTCCGGCAGTGCGGCGCCGACGGCGCCGGCGACCGCCGCCAGGTCGGCGTCGTCCAGGACGAGGTAGGCGGCCAGCCGGTGGGCACCGTCGACCTGCGGGTCGGGCTGGGCGACCGCCGCGACGAACCGCACCGCCGGGTGCGCGGCGAACGCGGCCTCGACCTCGCCCAGTTCGACGCGGTGGCCGCGGATCTTGACCTGCTGGTCGGTGCGGCCCAGGTACATCAGGTTCCCGTCGGGCCTCCGGGCCACCAGGTCGCCGGTGCGGTACATCCGCTCGCCGGGCGCACCGAACGGGCAGGCGACGAACCGGTCCGCCGTCTGCGCGGGCTGCCCGAGGTAGCCGCGCGCGATGCCGATGCCCGCCACGTACAGCTCGCCCGGGACTCCGTCCGGCAGCGGGCGCAGCCACGGGTCGAGCACGTACACGTCGGTGTTGTCGATGGCCACGCCGACCACCGGGTCCTCGCATTCGAAGGTGCCGACGCCGAGGGTGTTGATGGTGTACTCGGTGGGCCCGTACAGGTTGTAGCCGACCGTGCCCTCGGTCTCCGCGAGCCGCTGCCACAGCGTCGGGGTGACGGCCTCGCCGCCCAGCAGGACGAGCGCGGGGCGCCGTGCGGGGTCGTCCAGGAGGCCTTCGGCGACCAGTTGCTGGGCGTAGGTCGGCGTCACGTTGATGACGTCGATCCCGTGCTCGAGGCAGTACTCGACCAGCCGGGGTGCGTCCCGGCGCAGTTCCTCGTCGCAGATGTGCACCTCGTGGCCGTCGGCGAGCCACAGGAGCTCCTCCCACGACATGTCGAACGCGAAGGAGACGGTGTGCGCGATGCGGAAGGTGCGGTGGCCGTGCTCGGCCAGCACCGGCTCGAAGATCCGGCGCTGGTGGTTGACGAGCATGTTGGTGAGTCCGGCGGACTCGGTCACCACGCCCTTCGGCCGCCCGGTGGATCCGGAGGTGTAGATCGTGTAGGCGGGGTGCCGCAGGCGGTCCGGGTCGTCCGGGGCGTACGTGGTGAACGGCTCGGCCGCGGGGAGCGGCCGGTCCAGCTCGATCAGTTCGCCGGACAGCCGGGGCGACACGTCGCTCACCGTGAGGATCACGTCGGGCCGGGCGTCCTCGACGATCGCGGCGATCCGCTCGTCCGGGTGGTCCAGCTCCAGCGGTAGGTAGGCGGCCCCGGTGCGCAGGACCGCGAACAGCGCCACGATCCAGTCGAGGCTGCGCGGGATCGCGAGGGCCACGGTCTTCTCGGGGCCGATGCCGCGTCCGGCGAGCACTCCGGCCACGTCGCGGCTGCGGTCGCGGAGCCGGCCGAAGGTCATGGTCCGGCCGTGGGCGACGAGCGCGACCCGCTCCGGGTCCCGGTCGGCCGCCCGGTCGAACCGGTCGACCACGGTGTCCGTGCCGATGTCCGTGCGGTCGGCGGAGCCGGGCTGCGGGCCGAGGCCGCGCAGCGCGCCCACCGGGCCGGTGGACCGGGCGAGGTCGTCGAGCACGCGCAGGTAGCCGTCCAGGAGCCGCCGGGCGGCCCCGGTGTCGTGGTCGCGGTACTCCAGTTTGACGGTGAGCCGCTCGCCGGGGGTGACGACCCAGGTGAAGGGGTAGTGGGTGGAGTCGTCAGCGCGCACCGCGGTGATGCCGTGGCGTGCGTTCATCTCGGCGAAGGCGTCCATGTCCAGGAAGTTCTGGAGCACGAACAGGTTGTCGAACAGGGCGTCGTGGCCGCTGGCCCGCTGGATCTCGCCGAGTCCGAGGTGCTCGTGCTCCATCGCCGCGACCCTGGCCTCCTGTACGGCCGAGAGGTACTCCCGGACCGTGTCGTCAGGCCGGGGCCGCGTCCACATGGGCACGGTGTTGAGGAGGACGCCGACGATGTCGGACAGGCCCTCGCCCTCGCGGCCGGAGACGGTCACGCCGAACACGGCGTCGGAGCGGCCCGTGTGCGCCCCGAGCAGCAGGCCGAACGCGCCGGTCAGCACCGAGTTCAGGGTGACGCCGTGCGCTCTGGCCGTGTCCCTCAGCAGCTCCGACTGTGCGGCGGGGAGCGTGTGCACGAGGGTGCGCGGCAGGTCGTCGACGAGGACCGGGGCCGGTCCGGCGAGCAGGGTCGGGCCCGCGAGGCCGGTCAGGTGCTCCGCCCAGAAGCGCTCCGAAGCCGCGGAGTCCCTGGCGGCGAGGTCGCGGGCGTGGTCCTCGAAGCCCGGGACGGCCGCGGCCGTCGGCGCCAGCTCGCCCGCGAGGGCGGCCTGGTAGGCGTCGAACAGGTCCCGCAGCACGATCTCGCGGGACCAGCCGTCCCAGAGCAGCAGGTGGTAGCTCAGCAGGAGGCCGTCGCGGCCGTCGGGCAGGCGCACCACGGTCAGCCGGATCAGCGGCGGCCGGTCCGGGTCGAAGCCCGTGTCGCGGTCCCGGGCGAGCAGGGCGTCGACCTCGCCTTGCGTCGTCAGGGTGAGCGTGCGGACGCCGACCCGCCGGCCCGCCGCGAGGACCTGGACGGCGTTGCCGTCCTCGTCGGTGGTGAAGCCGGCGCCCACGACCGGGTGCCGCGCGATCACCCAGGCCATCGCGTCGGCCAGCGCCCCGGTGTCCAGGCGCCGGTCGAAGGTGAACCAGCTCTGTGCGACGTAGTGTCCGGCCGGGCCGGCCATCTGGGCCTGGAAGAACAGGCCGCGCTGGAGCGGGGTGACCGGTGCGGTCCGCTCGGCCGTGGTGGCGGCCTCCGCGAGGCGTTCCAGTGCGCCCCGCCAGTGGTCGGTGATCTCGTCGGGTACGCCCTCGGCGAGGGTGAAGGCCGCGTGCAGGCTGCCGGTGGCCGCGTCGGTCCACGCGTTGACCTCGACGGCGTACGGGCTGCCCTGGTCGCCGCCGGTGATCTGCGGGACCTGCGATTCGCCGCCCCGGCCGAGGTAGTTGAACAGCACCTGCGGGCGGGCGGTCAGCAGCGGGGCGGTCTGCGGGTTCAGGTACCGCAGCCGTCCGTACGCGACGTGCGCCTGCTCGTCCGGCTGCCGTTCGGCGACCTCGCGGGCCGCCGCGACGGGATCGGTGTGCGCCGTGAGCCGGACGGGCGCGATGGAGGTGAACCAGCCGACCGTACGGGTGTAGTCGTGGTGCGCCAGCGCCGGGACCCGGCCGTGCCGCTCCAGGTCGATCGCGAGATCGGCCGGGGCGGGCTGGACCGCGGTCAGTGCGGTGCGCAGCGCACCGCACAGCAGCTCGGTGAGACCGGTGCCGAGGGCGGCGGGCGCGGTGCGCGTCACCAGGTCGCTCGTCTCCGGCGGGAGCACGACCGCGGTCTCGCGCAGCCGTCCGACTTCGTTCAGCAGCGGCGGCGCCTGGAGCGTGCCGGCCCAGTGCCCGAGGTCGGTGACGACGTGGGCGGACGGATCGGCGAGGGCGGCGGCGTACTCGGCGTAGGAGGTGGTGGGCGGGGCCAGGGCGGTCCCCTGAACGGCGGCGGCCAGGTCGTCGAGGAGGACCAGCCAGGACACCGAGTCGACGGCGAGGTGGTGCGCGGTGACCACCAGGGTCCGGCTCGCCTCCAGCCAGGAGAACGCGATGACGTCCCCCGCCGCGGGGTCGAGGCGTCCGGCGGCCTCGTTCGCCGCGGCCGTCGCGTCGGCCGCCTCCGTCCGTACGACCGTGACCTCGCGGACGGGTTCGGTGCTCAGGGCCCACACCCCGTGCTCGACGCGCAGCCGCAGCCTGAGGGCCGGGTGCGCGGCGACGACGGTGTTCGCGGCGCGCCGGACGTCGGCGAAGCCGGCGCCCTCGGGCACCACGAACGTCCTCGCCTGGGCGAACCGGTCGAGGGAGCCGCCCAGTTCCCGCTGGCGCAGGACGATCGGGGTCGGCGCCAGGGGGCCGTCCTCGCGGACCGCGGGCGCGGGCGGGGGCGCGGCGGGCAGCGGTGTGCTCGCCGCCAGGTGCCCGGCGAGCGCGCGCGGTGTCTTGAGCAGGAACACGTCCCGCGGGGCGATCGCGAGACCGAGCGCCCTGGCCCGGTTCACCACGGTGATGGCGAGGATGCTGTCGCCGCCGGCCCGGAAGAAGTCGCAGTCGGCGTCCACGGAGGCGCCGGGCAGCGTCCGCGTGAAGATGTCCACCAGCGCGGTGAGCGCGGAGCCGGGCGCCGCCGCGGCATGGCCGTGCTCCTCGCGGAGGGCGCCCGCCCGTGCGGTCAGGGCCTTGCGGTCCAGTTTCCCGTTGACCGTCAGCGGCAGGGCGTCGACGGTCAGCACCCGGCCGGGCACCATGTGCGCGGGCAGCTTCGCGGACAGCGGGCCGGTGAGGTCTGCGGGCACCCGGCCCACGACGTGCGCGACCAGGTGGTCGCCGCTGTCCGCCACGGTGACGGCGACGTCGACCACGCCGTCGAGTTCCCTGATCGCGGACTCCACCTCGCCGAGCTCGACGCGGAAGCCCTTGAGCTGCACCTGGTCGTCGGCGCGGCCGACGAACTCCAGCTCGCCGTCGAGCGTCCGGCGGGCCAGGTCGCCGGTGTGGTACATCCGGGAGCCGTCTGCGGCGAACGGGTCCGCCACGAACCGGCCCGCGGTCAGCGCCGGCCGGCCCAGGTAGCCGAGCGACACCTGATCGCCGGCCACGTAGATGGCGCCGACCCGGCCGGGCGGCACGGGCCGCAGCCGCTCGTCGAGCAGGTGGGTGGTCAGCCCGGGGATCGGGCCGCCGATCGGGCTGACCTCGTCGCCGTGGGCGAAGTCCCCTTCGGTCAGGACCCGGTGGGTGACGTGGACGGTGGTCTCGGTGATCCCGTACATGTTGACGAGCTCGGGCGTGCCGGCGCCGTGCCGGGCGACCCAGTCGCGGAGCCGTCCGAGGTCCAGTGCCTCGCCCCCGAAGACGATCCGGCGCAGCGCGGGGAGCGGCTGGTCCGCCTGCCGGTCGGCCTCGATGAACTGGTAGAAGGCGGACGGGGTCTGGTTGAGCACCGTCACTCCGCGCTCGCGCACCAGCCGGTGGAAGTCCACCGGGGAGCGGGTCAGCCCGTACTCCGGCACCAGCAGCTCACCGCCGTGGGCCAGCGCGCCCCACAGCTCCCAGACCGCGAAGTCGAAGGAGTACGAGTGGAACTGGACCCACACGTCCCGCGGACCGAAGTCCATGCCGGGCCGGGTGTTCGCGAGCAGGGCCACCACGCTGGAGTGCGGGACGACCACGCCCTTGGGCCTGCCGGTCGAGCCGGAGGTGTAGATCACGTAGGCGGGATCGTGCCAGTCGGCCCCGGCGGCGGTGGCCGCGTCGTCGTGGGGCGGTTCCTCGCCCTGCACGAGCACGCGGGCCGCCACCCCCGCCCGGTCCAGCAGCCGGGTGAAGCGCTCCCGGTGCTCGCGCTCGACGAGGACGACCTGCGGGGCGGAGTCGGCGAGGACGTACTCCAGCCGGTCGTCGGGGTAGGCGAGGTCGAGCGGGACGTACGCGCCGCCCGCGGTGACGACCGCGACCAGGGCGACGACCTGTTCGACGGAGCGGGGCACGGCGACGGCGACCCGTTCGCCCGGCCCGACCCCGGCCGCGCGCAGGACCGAGGCCAGCTCGTTCTTCGCGACGGCCAGTTCACCGTAGGTCAGGGAGCGGGTGGCGCCGTCGAGGGCGCACTGGGTGACGGCCGCCCTGCCCGGGTCCCGGTGGGCGGCGGCGTCGAAGAGCGCGCCCAGCGTCGCCGGGGCGACCGGTGCGGGCCCTGCGGCCCGGGGCGCCAGGTCGTCGACGAGGGCGTCGGGCCGGGTGAGCAGGCCGGTGAGGGTGCGGGTGAACGTCTCCAATACCGTGCGGGCGCTCTCCTCCCGCAGCAGCACGCCGTCGTAGATCAGGTTGAAGCGGGCCCGGCCGTCGGGCGCGCGTTCCACCACGAGCGTGAGCGGATAGTGCGGGGCGCCCTCGTTCACGATGCCGGCGATGGCGAGCGTGTCGCCGGGCCGGCGCAGGCCGGCCACGTCGGTGGCGACGTCGAAGACCACCAGGGTGTCGAAGAGGGGGCCGGCGCCGGTCTGCCGGCCGATGCGCGCCAGCGAGACGTGCTGGTGCGCCAGCACCGCGCTCTGGTGCTCCCGTACGGAGGCGAGCAGGTCGCGGGCCGTGGTGGCCGGGTCCCACCGGGCGCGCACGGGGATGGTGTTGATGAACAGGCCCACCATGTCCTCGATGCCGGGGACGTCCATGTCGCGCCCGGAGACCGTGGAGCCGAACACGAGGTCCCTGCCGTGCAGGACGCCGCCGAGCGTCACCGCCCAGGCGCTGTGCACGGCCACGCTCAGCGGTACTCCCGCCGCCCGGGCGGCGGCGTCGATGTCCTGGTCCGGTTCCACGGCGGTGTCGGCGAACCGGTCGGAGGGGGTGTGCCCCTCGGCGACCAGCGAGGGGCCGGGCAGGCCGGCGAGCTCCTCGCGCCACACCCGGTCGCTCTCGTCCTCGTCGCGTCCGGCGAGCCGGCGCACGTAGTCGGCGAATCCGCCGAGCGGGTACACCGTGCCCGGCGCGTGGTACTCGGCCAGCAGGGCCCGCAGCATCGGCGGCACCGACCAGCCGTCGGCGATGATGTGGTGGACGGTCTGCACCAGGACGGTGCGGCCGGAGCCCGCGCGGATCAGGGTGTAGCGCATCAGCGGGCCGGTGGCCAGGTCGAATCCGGCGCGCCGGTCCCGCTCGGCGAGGTCGCGGATCTGCTCGTCGGTGATGCCGGGGCGGTCCAGCGTGGTGAAGGGGGCCGGCACACCGCCGTCGAGTACGGAGACCACGCGGCCGTCGGCGAGGGCGGTGAACCGTGCGGCCAGGTTCGGGAACAGCGTGAGCAGCCGGGTGGCCGCCGCGGCGAGCCGGTCGGCGTCCACCTCGCCGTCCAGCGTCAGCAGTTGCTGCTCGACGTAGCTGCCCGCGGAGTCGTCGTCGAACACCGAGTGGAAGTACAGGCCTTCCTGGAGCGGGGTCAGCGGCAGGACGTCGCGCAGGGCCGGGCCGTCCAGCTCGTCGACGTCGGCCTGGGTGAGCTCCACCAGGTCGAAGTCGCTGGGCGAGTGGCCGCCGCGGTCGAGTGCGGCGAGCCCGGTCAGGGCCTCCCGGAAGTATCCGCAGAGGGCCGTGATGTCCTCGTCGGTGAACATCCCGTCGGGCCAGGAGATGGTGGTGATCAGCTCGTACGCGCCGGTCGTGGCGGGTTCGGCGATCGCGTTGAACTCCAGGGCGCGCGGCAGCCGCATCCGCGGGTCGCGCTTCTCGCCCAACTGTCCGGTGGTGCCGGACAGTTCCCAGTCCCCGGTGGCTCCCGCGTCGAACCGGCCCAGGTAGTTGAACAGCACCTGGGGGGCCGGGGCCTCGAAGGCGGTGCCGGCGAGGTGGCGCAGGGCGCCGTAGGACAGGCCGTTGGACGGTACCCGGGCGAGGTCTTCCTTGACCGCCTTGAGGGCGGCGGCCAGGTACCGCGGATCGGTCGGGTCGTCCGCCGGGCCGGGGTCCACGGTCACCGGGAACAGGGTGGTGAACCAGCCCACGGTCCGCGACAGGTCCGGTTCGAATCCGGCGCTGTCCGCCACGAAGCGTGCTTCGCGGCCGTGGCCCTCCAGTTCGACGTGCGCGAACGTCTGCTGCCGCCCGAGGTCGCGCTGCCGGCGGGCGAGGGTGACGGCCAGCGCGGTCAGCAGCACGTCGTTGACGCCCGCGTGGAACTTCGCGGGGATCTCGCCGAGCAGCGCGGCCGTGGTCTCGGAGCCGACCGTGACGGTCGTCGTGCGCTCCCGGGCGACGGTGTCGGCCGCGGTCAGGGCGCGCCTGCCCACCGGTGCGTCCGCCCCGGGCAGGGGGCGCCGGTAGTGGGGGAGGTCGGTCTCGAAGGCGGCGCGCTCCAGCAGCTGGGTCCACCGCCTGAACGACGTGCCCGCCGGGGGCAGTTCGACGGGCGTGCCCGAGACGGACTGCCGCCATGCCGTGGCGAGGTCCTCCCGCAGGATCCGCCAGGAGACCCCGTCGACCACGACGTGGTGGGCGACCAGGACCAGCTGCCGTGCCGCGCGGCGCCAGACGGCGCGCAGCATCACGCCGCCCGCCGGGTCCAGCCCGGCCGTGGCGAGGTCGACGCAGGCGTCGAGCGGCGCGTCGCTCTCCTGCCAGTGCGCGACGGCGCGGTCCGCCTCCGGGATGTCGAAGCTCCAGCGCCCGCCGCGCACCAGCCGGGCGCGCAGCATGTCGTGCCGTGCGACGACGGCGGTGAGGATCTCGTCGAGGGCCCCGGCGGTCAGCTCCGCCGGGGTGCCCAGCACCACGGACTGCACGAACCCGTCGATCGCGTCCGTGGTCTCGCCGAGCCACTGCACGATGGGGGATCCCACGACGGAACCGGTCGCGACGTCGGCGTGGTCCACGGCGACGGCGCCTTCCCGGCCGGCCACCGCCGCCAGCGCCCCGACGACGCTGTGGGTGAAGATCTGCCGAGCCGTGACGTGCAGGCCCACCTCGCGCAAGGCGCTCAGCAGCGAGATCGCCAGGATGCTGTCTCCGCCGAGCTGGAAGAAGTCCTGGTCGACGCCGACCTCGTCCAGTCGCAGCAGGCCCGCGACGGCCTCGCAGACCAGGCGTTCGTTCTCGGTGGAGGGCGCGGCCGCCGCGCCCGTCGCGAGCTCGGGCTCCGGCAGCGCGCCGCGGTCGAGCTTGCCGTTCGCGGTGAGCGGGAACTCCTTCATGACGACGACGTGGGCGGGCACCATGTACTCCACCATGTGCCCGGCGGCCCACGCCTTGACCTCGTCGGCCCGCAGGTCCTCGCTGCCCGCGGCCGGGATCACGTAGCCGACCAGGTAGGTGCCGCCGGCCGCGTTCTTGCGCGCGACGACGCAGGTGTGCCGTACCCCGGGGTGTTCCGCGAGACCGACCTCGACGTCCTCGAGCTCCAGCCGCATGCCGCGGATCTTGATCTGGTTGTCGGCCCGGCCGAGGAAGTCCAGCGAGCCGTCCGGGGCGAACCGGGCGAGGTCACCGGTCCGGTAGAGCCGGGAGCCGTCGGCGGCGAAGGGGTTGGCGACGAACCGGGAGGCCGTCAGGCCGGGCGCGCCCACGTATCCGCGGCCGAGGAGGAAGCCTCCCACGTACAGCTCTCCGCCTACGCCCACCGGGACCGGGCGCAGTTCGTCGTCCAGTACGTACAGCTGGGTGTTGGGGTTGGCCTTGCCGATGGACGTCGACATGCGTTCCGCGGCGCCGCGGTAAATGACGTGCGAGACGCCGATCGTGGTCTCGGCCGGGCCGTAGCCGTGGTACATGGGTATGTCGAGCCGGGCGCGGAACCGCTCGTACAGCTCCGGGGTCAGTACCTCGCCGCCGCACCACACGTGCCGCAGGCTGTCCAGCCGGCCGGAGTCGCCCGCCATCTCCAGCAGTACGTCCAGCATGGACGACACCAGGTAGGTGAAGGTCACGCGCTGTTCGGTGATCACGCTCAGCAGGTGGTGCGGGTCGCGTTCGCCGCCGGGCCGCAGGACCACCAGCCTGCCGCCGGACACCAGGGGCAGGAAGATCTCGTTGATGGATATGTCGAAGGACAGCGGGGCCTTGAACAGCGAGGCGTCGTCGTGGCCGAAGCCCAGGATCTCGTCGACCTGCCACAGCAGGCGTTCGCTGATCGCCTCGTGGCGGATCATCGCGCCCTTGGGCCTGCCGGTCGAGCCGGACGTGAAGATCACATAGGCGAGGGCGCCGCCGTCGGCGGTGATGCCGGTCCCCCCGCCGGGGTAGGAGCCGAACCGCCAGTCGCCGAGGTCGACGGGCACGGCCGCGGGTTCGTCCGGGCCGTGCTCGCCGGAGCGGCTGAGCTGGAGCACGACGCGGGCGTCGTCGATGACGACGGCCCGGCGGGCGGCCGGCCACTGCGGGTCGAGCGGCACGAAGGCGGCGCCGGCCTGGAGCACGCCGAGCAGGCCGATCACCATGTCGGCGGAGCGGCCGAGCGAGATGCCGACGACCTGTTCCGAGGTGATGCCGCGTTCGATCAGGTGGTGGGCCAGCTGGCTGGAGAGCTCGGCCGCCTGGCCGTACGTCAGCGAGCGGTGCTCGTCGACGACGGCGACGGCCTCCGGCCTGCTGCGGGCCTGTTCGAGGAACAGCTCCACGATGGTCGGGCGGACCCGGTCCGCGCCGGTGGCGTTCCACTGGGCCAGGGTCTCGAGCCGCGCCGCCACGCTGGACGGGCCGATGGTGGCGAGGGACCGGTCCGGGAAGTCGGCGAGGTCGTCCAGCGCGAGCTGCGCGTCCGCCGGTGCGACGGCTTGCGGGACGGCGATGCTCCGGCCGTCGGCGCCGACCTCCCAGCCGGCCGCCGCGGCGCCGGCGCCGCCGCTGTCCACCCAGCCGAGGACGTCGGCGAACAGGGTGCCGGGGGTGAGGTCCATGCCGTCGGGGCCGGTGCCCGTGGCCCAGTAGGACAGCCCGATGGAGCACGCTTCGGCGATGGTCCTGTCGGAGTAGTCACCTGTCCGGCGGCGCACGCCTGCCAGGCGTGTCGGAGAAAGCCGCACGAGACGAGCGGTCGATTCCGTCATCGAAGACTCAACGCCCTTTCCAAATCCATAAATTGACCATGTGAATCAGGGCGGACCGGCTAGCTGCCCTCGCGCCAGGCCCGCCACAGGCGCGCGTACCGGCCGCCCAGGGCCACGAGTTCCTCGTGGGTGCCCTGCTCGACCACGCGTCCCGCGTCCAGCACGGCGATCCGGTCCGCCGCCATCGCCTGTGTCAGCCGGTGGGCCACGAACAGCGTGGTCCGGCCCGCGCAGGCGGCCGTCACGGCGCGCTCCAGCTCGGCCGCGCCCTCGCTGCCCGCCTCTGCCGTCGACTCGTCGAGCACCACCACCGGCGACCGGCCCAGCACCAGCCGGGCCAGGGCGATCTGGGCGACCTTGGTGACGTCCAGGCGTTCGCCGCCCTCGCCCACGGGCGTGTTCAGCCCCCCGGGCAGCGCCTCGGCCCATGCGCCGGCCCCGACCGTGCGCAGGGCCTCCATCAGCTCGGCGTCGGTCGCTTCCGGCGCGGCCAGCCGCAGGTCGTCCGCGAGCGGACCGGAGAACACGTGCGTCTCCTGCGTCAGGATGCTCACCAGGGCGCGCGCCCCGGCCTCGTCCAGACCCGCGAGGTCGTGCGTCCCGATGCGCACCGACCCGGCCTGCGGGACGCCGATTCCGGCGATCAGCGCGGCCAGGGTCGACTTGCCCGCGCCCGTCGCCCCGACCAGCGCGAGCGAGCCGCCCGCCGGGATCGTGAGGTCGACGTCCCGCAGGACGGGCTCCTCGGAGTCGGGGTAGCCGAACGTCAGCCCCTCCACCGTCACCGGGTACGGCACGTCGGCCGCCCGTGCGACGGCCGGTGCGCCCACCAGGCGGTCCTCCGCGTCCTCCCCGAGCACCCCGACGAGCCGGGTCAGGCTCGCGCCGGACTTCTGGGCCTCGTCGAAGGTGAACATGATGGAGCCGAGCGGGGTGAACAGCCGGTGGAACAGCAGCGGGGCCGCCGAGACGTCGCCGAGCGTGGCGGCGTCGGCCTCCAGCAGGACGTAGCCCACGACGATGATCAGCACCAGTCCGATGAACTCGGCGCGGTTCTCCCGGCCGACGAACCGGCCGAAGAGCCGGAACACCTCGATGCCGAGTTCGCGCACCCGCCACGACTCCTGCGTGACCTTCTCGCGGACGGCTCCCTCGAGCCGGTAGGCCCGGACCGTGTCGATGCCGTTCAGTCCGCTGATCAGGGCCTGCGCGCGGTCGGCCTGGACCGCCCGCTGCCGGCGGTAGAGCGGGGCGGACCGGGGGAGGTACCAGCGCAGGGCCAGCGCGTACGCCGGCAGCGCGCAGGCGCCCGCCAGGCCGAGCCGCCAGTCCAGCCCGAACATGCCGAGCGTGGCGATGACGACGAGCACGCCCGCCGAGAACACCGTGGGGACGGCCGTGCGGATGCCCCGGGACAGTACGGCCACGTCGTCGCCGACCCGGGACAGCACGTCTCCCCGGCCGACCTGCTCGATCCGTGCGCTCGGCAGGCCCAGCACCGCCCGGACGGCGCCTTCGCGCAGCCGCGCGAGCAGGTCCGCGCCGAGCCGCCCGATCAGGTAGGTCGACAGGGCGGTGGCCGCCGCGCCGAGCAGCGCGGCGGCGACCATCAGGATGCCCGTCGTGACCAGGACCGAGCGCGCTTCGCCCTCGACCACCGCGTCGACGACGCGGCCGAGCAGGAGCAGCGGGAGTACCTGGAGCGCCGCCCCGGCGACCGTGGTGAACACGGCGGCGGACGTGAGCCACGGGATCTGGCGGCAGTGTGCCGTGACCCAGCGGGTGGCCTCCCGTCCGGTCGTCGTGCGCAGGGTCGACGGGACGGCGTGCGTTTCGGTGATGCTCACATTTACCCGACCGACTTGACGAGCTCGTCGATCGCGTACGGCAGGGACAGCAGGGTGCCCTGCGACATGGCCGCGCCGACCGCCGGGCCCTCACTGTCCAGGAGGTACGACACCTTGCCGTTCTTGACCGCGGGCAGGTTGGCGAACAGCTCGAACTTCTTCAGCGCCTCCGTGTCGGCCTTGTCGTTGATGACGAAGATGCGGTCCACGTCGATCAGGTCCATGCGCTCGGGGGAGAGCGTGGTGTAGAACTTGCCGTCCGCGATCTTGTCGATCTCGGTCTGGTACGTGAAGCCGGTGCCCGTGACCAGGCGTCCGCGGACGTCGGTGGAGGTGAACGGAGCCGCCGCGTCCTTGTACCAGGACAGCGCGACGGCGGTCTGGTTCGCGAACTCGGGGTGCGCCTTCTTGGCCGCGTCGAGCTTGTCCTGGATGCCCTTCACCAGTTCGGTGCCCTTGGACTCCTGGCCCAGCGCCTTGGCGATGTGGACGGCGTTGTCCTGCCACGGAGCGCTGAACGGCTCCTTCTCGGCCTTGGTGCGGCCCACCGTCGGGGCGATCTTGGAGAGCTTGTCGTAGGCGGCCTGGTCGATCTCGGAGTAGACCGCGATGATCAGGTCCGGCCGCAGGGCCGCGATCTTCTCGTAGTTCGGGCCGGTGTCGCCGTTGTTCATGACGACCTCGGGGCGGGTGTCGCCCCACGCGTCCTTCACCCACGGCCACTGCGTGTTGATGTCGGGGCTGGTGCCCGGCGGGTTCGGGTACTGGTCGACCATGCCGACGGGCTTGATGCCGAAGGCCAGGACGGCCTGGTCGTCGGTGTAGCCGACGGAGACGACCCGCTGGGGGGCCTTGGTCACCTTGGTGGACCCGAAGACGTGGTCCACCGTGACCGGGAAGGTGCCGGCCGCGGCGGACGCGGCGCCGTCGTTCTTCTTGTCGGCCGTGTCCGCCGGGTCGGAACAACCCGCGAGGAGGCCGACCCCGAGGGTCGCGGCGGACAGCATCACCGCCAGCCGCCGCCGGGAGTTCGTACGTGCCGTTTGCTGGAGAAGCATCCGCATTCCCTTGCTGTTGTGCCAGCCATTGCAACTCCGCCCGAGGGCACCCAAACCCTACCGTGACCAAGTGAGGCTAGCCTAGCCTTACTTGCATCGTATCTGTGTCTGAGCTAGTCGGATCGCACGTGGGTGCGGCCGATCGGCACGATCAGCGGCCGGTCCCCGACCGGATCCTCGATCACCTTGGCACGCAGTCCGAACGCCTCGTGCAGCAGTTCCGCGGTGATCACGTCCCGCGGGTGCCCCTGCGCCAGGATCGAGCCGGCCCGCATGACGACGAGGTTGTCGCTGTAGCGCGTGGCCAGGTTGAGGTCGTGCAGCACCATCACCACCGTGCATCCCGACTCGTGCAGGTCGTCCACCAGGTCGAGCACGTCGATGGCGTGCGCCAGGTCCAGGTAGGTCGTCGGCTCGTCCAGCAGCAGCAGGTCGGTCCCCTGGGCCAGCGTCATCGAGATCCAGACGCGCTGGCGCTGCCCGCCCGACAGCGCGTCGACCGGACGGTCCGCCAGGTCGGACACCCCGGTCATGGCCAGCGCCCGCTCCACGACGCCCGCGTCGTCCGAGGACCACTGCCGCAGCCAGCTCTGGTGCGGATGGCGCCCGCGGGCGACCAGGTCGGCCACCGTGAGCCCGTCCGGCGCCACCGGGGCCTGCGGCAGCAGTCCCAGCTTCCTGGCGACGTCCCTGGTCTTGAGGGTGGCGATGTCCTCACCGTCGAGGACGACCGTCCCGCTGGTCGGTTTGAGCAGCCGCGAGAGCGTCCGCAGCAGCGTCGACTTCCCGCAGCCGTTGGAGCCGATGATCGTGGTGATCACTCCCGGCGGGATCGACACGTGCAGGTCGTCGATGACGCTCCGGCCGCCGTACCCGACCGTGACGCCCCTGGCCGCCAGCCGTGCGGAGACATCCGCCCCGCGCTCGGTCCCGGCGATGTGAGATGTGGCCACAACTCCCCCTGATACAGGCCTGTGTGAATGTGAACCGGTCAACGGACGTTGGCCCGCACCAGGAGATAGATGAGGAAGGGGCCGCCGATCACGGCGGTGATCACGCCGACCGGAAGGGTGATCGGCAGCGCCGTACGCGCGATCAGGTCCGCCCCGATCAGCAGCAGGGCCCCCACCATGCCGGAGGCCGCCATGGGCGGAGTCGGACACCTCACCAGACGCATCGCCACCTGCGGCGCCACCAGGGCCACGAACGGCACCGGGCCCGCGGCGCTCACCGCCACGCCGGCCAGCAGCACCGCGCACAGCAGCAGCACCGCCCGGACGCGGGTGTACCGCACGCCCAGGCCCGCGGCCACCTCGTCGCCGAGGTGCAGCGGTTTGAACTGGAACGCGGCACCCGCCACGACGACCACCAGGACGACCGTGCACCACAGCGCCACCCGGACGTCGTCCCACGACCGGCCGTCCAGCGACCCGATCAGCCACGCCTGGGCCCGGGCGACGTCCCTGATGTCCGCCTGCACCAGCAGCCAGGTCGTGATCGCCTCCATCACGGCGCTCACCGAGATGCCGATGAGGATGAGCCGGAAGCCGTCGACCCCGCGCCGCCACGCCAGGAAGTAGACGAGGAGCCCCGTGCCGAGACCACCCGCGAGGGCCGCCCCGGACAGGCCCACGGAGTTGACGACCGCGGCCGCCGTCCCGCCCGACACCGTCACCAGGAACACCGCGACCGCGCCGGCGCCGCCGGTGATCCCCAGAATGTCCGGGCTGGCCAGCGGGTTGCGCGCGACGGACTGGGTGATCGCCCCGGCCACGCCCAGGGCGACGCCGACCACCACCCCGGTCAGGGCGCGCGGCATCCGCAGGTCCATGATGACGAACTCGTCGACCTGCTCGCCCTGTCCCAGGATCGTGGTGACCACCTGGGGCAGGCCGATGGGGAAGTCCCCGACGCCGATGGACAGGCAGAACACGAGGAAGGTCGCGGCGGCGAGCAGCAGCGTGACGCACACCATCCACGGCCGCCACACGAACGACACCCTGCCGAGCCGCACACCCGGCGCCAGCACCACTGGCTTCACGTCGGCCCCGTTCATGCGTTCTTGAACTTTCCGCGCCACACCAGGACAGCGAAGAACGGCGCGCCGAGCAGCGCCACGACCACGCCCGCGTCCAGCTCACCGGGCCGCACCAGCAGGCGTCCCGCGATATCGCAGACCAGCAGGACGATGGCGCCGAGCAGACCCGCGTACGGGACCAGCCAGCGGTAGTCCGGCCCGGTCAGGTAGCGGGCCACGTGCGCCACCATCAGCCCGAGGAACGCGATGGGGCCGCAGGCCGCCGTCGCCGCTCCCGCCAGCAGGGTGATGGCGATGATGCCGACGGTCCGGATCAGCGTGATGTTGACCCCCAGGCCCCGCGCCACGTCGTCGCCCAGGTTGAGCAGGTTGACGGCGGGCAGCGTGGTCAGCGCCAGCACCAGGCCCACCACGATGAAGGCGGTCACCGGCCAGATGACGCCGAAGCCGACGCCCGCCACGGAGCCCGCGTTCCAGAAGCGCAGCGCGTTCAGCGAGGCCTTGTCCGACAGGGCGACCGCCGTGGTCATCGCCGCGAGGAACACCGTGACCCCCTGCCCGGCCAGCGCGAGCGTCAGCGGGTTTCCGGCCCCGCGCCCGATGCTCGCCAGGCCGAACACGACCACCCCGGCGACCGCGGCCCCCAGGAAGGCGAACCACACGTACTGGAGAGGGTCGGCGAAGCCGAACACCGCGATCACCGTGACCACGGCGAAGGAGGCGCCGGAGTTGACCCCGAGCAGGCCCGTGTCGGCGATCGGATTGCGCGTGTACCCCTGGATCAGCGCCCCGCCGACCCCCAGGGCCACACCGGCCGCCACCGCGAGCACCGTGCGGGGCACCCGCACGGTCTCCACGATGAGCCGGATCTCGGTGAGCCGCCGGTCGGCGTCCGGCGGCGCGGTCAGCCCGTGCCACACCTCAGCCGGACTCAGCGCGCGGGCTCCGACGGCCAACGACACCACCACCGCCGCGAGGAGGATCAGCAAGAGGGTGAGCGAACCCACAACTCGCCGCCGACGGAGCTCGGTTGTGCCCTTGGGCACGGGGAGCTGGACTGCAATCGTGCCCATGTCGCTGTACGTTATCCCTTCGCTCCACCGGCGAAACCTCGTCGGCGGACCGGCTAGCGTGCGGTGCTTCCCGACCCGTCGGCGACGGTCCGGACCTCGTCGGCATCGGACTTCAGACCCCGGTCGAGCAGCGAGTCCAGGATCTCACCGACCCGGGTGGCGGTGTTCGAGAGCAGGGACGACGTGATGCCGTGCGTGTGCTCCGTACCGCCCTGCACGTAGATCCCGCAGCGCAGTCCGGGGTCGGTGGCGATGCGGTAGTCGCGCTCGACGCGGACCCGGTCCTCGTCGTCGCGCAGGCACCGCCCGGCGACCTCGCCGAGCAGGGCGAGCGGGTCGGCGGGGCGGTACCCGGTGGCGAAGACCACGACATCGGCTTCCAGGGGGGTCTCCTCCCCGGTGACCAGGGACTGCACGGTCGCGCGGACCGTGTCCGGCGTCTGGCTGACCGCGGTCAGCCGCGAGACGTTGAGGAAGCGCAGCCGCTCGGTGCCGAGGACCTTCTCCTGGTACATCTGGCGGTAGAGGTCGTCGATCAGGTCGACGTCCACCACGGAGTAGTTGGTGTTGCCGTGGTAGTCCATCAGCCGGCGCTTGACTCCGGCCGGCGCGGCGAAGAACTCGCCCACCGCGTCCGGGTCGAAGATCCGGTTGGCGAAGCTGCTGTCGTCCGCGGGGCTGTACCCGTAGCGGGAGAAGACGGCGCAGACCTCGGCCGCGGGGAAGCGCCGGTGCAGGTAGGCGACGTTCTCCGCGGCGCTCTGCCCGGCACCGACCACGATGAACCGGGCCGGGTCGGCGCCTTCGAGGGTGTCCACCTTCGTCAGCAGGTCGGAGGTGTGCCAGACGCGGTCGGTGCGCTCCACGCCGTCCGGCATGAGGGGGCGCAGGCCGGTGCCGATGACGAGGTTGCGGGTCCGGTGCACGGCCAGCCCCTCCCCCGACCGGACCGTGACGTCCAGGTATTCGACCGCTCCGTCGTGTTCGACCGGCGTGACGCCGACGACCTCGTGGCCGTAGGACACCATGCCGTCGACCTGGTCCGCGGCCCACTCGAAGTAGTCGTGGAACTCCACCCGGAGCGGGAAGAGGGTCTTGTGGTTGATGAAGTCGACCAGCCTCCCCTTGCTCTTCAAGTAGCACAGGAAGCTGAACTCGCTGGCCGGGTTCCGGAGCGTCACCAGGTCCTTGAGGAAGCACACTTGCATGGTCGCGTCGTCGATGAGCATGCCCCGGTGCCAGCCGAAGCGCGGCTGCTGTTCGAAGAAGTGAGCGGTGAACGCTTCCTGCCTTCCGGCGCGAGCGTTGTGCTCGCTGACCGCGATCGCCATCGCCACGTTGGACGGACCGAAGCCGATGCCAATGAGGTCGTGGATCAACGGGGCGTCGCCAGGACGGACCTGAGCCATGTCACTCCCATCGTGCGGGGGGCAGCCGCCGCGCCGGGCAGGCCGGCAGCCGGTCGGGTCGATCGTCGGGAAGGGCTGAAGGGCTGAAGGGCGGAAGGGCGGAAGGGCGGAAGATGGGCACGCCGACGGAGCCGCGACCCGGAACTTAGGCAAGGCTAAGCTCATCCCGAGCCGGCTGTCGATAGACAAATCGGGCAGCCGACATCAGGGGCTCCGCCAACTCGCTTACAAAAAGACACCGTTGCAAACTTAGGCAAGCCTTGCTTTACTCGACACCAGCCAACCCCTGCTCCGAGGAGGAACCCCATGCGGGTCGTCATGTTCGGTTACCAGACCTGGGGCCACCGCACCCTGCAAGCCCTCCTGGACTCCGAGCACGACGTGGTGCTGGTCGTGACGCACCCCAAGAGCGAGCACGCGTACGAGAAGATCTGGAGCGACTCCGTCGCCGACCTCGCCGAAGAGCACGGCGTACCGGTGGTGATCCGCAACCGTCCCGACGACGACGAGCTGTTCGAGCGCCTCAAGGAGGCCGACCCGGACATCATCGTCGCCAACAACTGGCGGACCTGGCTCCCCCCGCGCGTCTTCAACCTCCCCCGCCACGGCACGCTGAACGTGCACGACGCGCTGCTGCCGAAGTACGCCGGCTTCTCCCCGCTGATCTGGGCCCTCATCAACGGCGAGACGGAAGTGGGCGTCACCGCCCACATGATGAACGACGAGCTCGACGCCGGCGCCATCGTGCGGCAGGAGGCCGTGCCGGTGGGACCGCGGGACACCGCCACGGACCTCTTCCACCGGACCGTCGACCTCATCGCCCCGGTCGTCGTCGGCGCGCTGGACAGCATCGCCTCCGGCCGGGCCGAGTTCACCGACCAGGACCGTTCCCAGGCGAGCTTCTACCACAAGCGGTCCGTCGAGGACAGCCGCATCGACTGGTCCTGGCCCGCGGCCGACCTGGACCGCCTGGTCCGCGCCCAGTCCGAGCCGTACCCGAGCGCCTACACCTTCCACAAGGGCAAGCGGCTCGAAGTACTGGCCGCGGTGGTGTCCGAGGGCCGCTACGGCGGCACTCCGGGCCGCATCTTCTACCGCGAGGGCGACGGAGTGGTGATCGTCGCGGGCGCCGACGCCCGCACCGGCCGCAACCACGGGCTGGCCATCACCCGGGTGCGGACCGAGGAAGGCCGGGAGCTGCCCGCGGCCGAGTACTTCACCTCCATGGGCGGATACCTGACCCAGCGCCCCTGACCGCCTGCCGGTTCCCCGGCCGAGCGCCCCGCGCGCACGCGGCGGTCACGCCGTCACGGTGTCGTGCGGGGTTCGGGCAGGGTGAGCCTGGTCGCGGGGTCGGCGAGCGGCAGGGCGATCGGGCGGGCCCCGTCGTGATCGCGCTCGGCGTCCGCGAGCGGGCGGGTGCGTTCGGCGGCGCGGGCCATCCACGGCCAGATCCCGAACGGCGCGGCGGGCGGCTCCGGCGCGGACCCGGTACCGCTGATCCACGTCGTCAGGGTGAACCGGCTATCGGCGAACAGCCCGCTGGGGCACGTGGACGCGACGACCTCGTGAAAGGCGCTGGCCGGGAAGAACACGATGGTGTCGTGCTCGGGCTCGATCGTGCGGTACGACTCCGCCGGCCGGGCCCCGCCCTCGTGGAGCAGGGTGTCGTACAGCCTCAGCCGGCCGCCGTCGAAGCCGCGCGGCCGGCGGTGCAGGTAGTACACGGCGGACACGGCCGTGCTGACGTCGCGCACCCGTGAGGCGTCGGTGTGCATGCCGTAGTGGCCCCCTTCACCGTGCGCCGTCAGGACCGTCCGGGTGTGCGTGAGCGCGGCCCGGTGTCCGAGGACCTCCTGCACGAGCGGCAGGCAGTCCGCCAGGTGCGCGCTGAACACGGCACTGGTCACGGGGAGCACCAGCGAGCTGCGGCCCTTGTGGGAGACCTGGCCCGAGAGCGGGTCCAGGACCGTTCCCGCGTTGAAGTCGGCCTGCCGGGAAATCGCGTACTCCAGCAGGGTGCCGGCGCGTTCCGCGCCGAGGAAGTTCTCGAAACGGCAGACCGGCGCCGCCACCACAGGCGCGGTGGACCACTGGTCGTGCGGAGGCAGTGCCTCGGTACCGATTTCCCTGGACGCGGCCGGTTCCTCGCGTATCCGCTCATGGCCCGGAACCGTACGCGGGGCCGTCGAAGGAGCGCACGGGGCGCACCGGAGTACGCCCCTGCGCCCGTGCCCCGCCCCGGTGGACGGCCGTCCCGCCGGGGATCCGCCCGCCGGGAGCGCACGGACCGGTCCGTGCGCGCACCACCCGGACCCGGGGCTGGTCAGAGCCCTCATGCGCCCGGGTAGGCTGTGAGCGCAGCTGGTTCGCCCCGTCCGCCAGGCGGGATGCGTCGTAAGAGGGAACCCGGTGGGAATCCGGGACTGCCCCGCAGCGGTGAGCGGGAACGACCGCCGTCATACGCACTGGAACCGGAACCGGTTCCGGGAAGCGACGGCCACTAGGTGCCCGCCGGGAGACCGGCAGGCGTGTCCGCGAGTCCGAAGACCTGCCACTGCCCGCATGCCGGTACGTCATGCGGGGTCCCGAAGAACACTCTGCGGGGCCTTTCTGCCGCGACTCGCGAAGGAGAGTTGACGTGGCCGACCCGACCGCTGCCACCGTGGAGTGCGTTCCCAAGAATCCGGGCGACTCCCGGGTGACCCTCGCCCACATCATGAGCGAGCACGACACCAACCTCTACGGCACCATCCACGGCGGTGTGGTGATGAAGCTCATCGACGACGCCGCCGCTGCCGCGGCCGGACGCCACGCCGACGGCCCCGCCGTCACCGTGGCCGTGGACCGGATGGCGTTCCTGGCACCGGTGCGCGCCGGCGACCTGCTCAGCGTCGACGCCGAGTTGGAACGCGCCGGCCGGACGTCGATGACGGTCGGCGTACGCGTCCGGGCCGAGCGCTGGAACGCCTCGGGCCCCACCACGGAAGTGGCCACCGCACGACTGACCTTCGTCGCGATAAACGCCGAGGGCGAGCCGCGTCCGGTACCGGCCCTCGACACCCCCGGGGCGCTCGCCCCGTAGGCCGGGGGCCGCGAGCCCGGCGACGCGTGACACCACCGGCCCGCCGACGGGCCGGGGGCCGGGGACCGACGTGCCCCGTCGCCCCGGGACCGAGTGGCACGAGCCGCCGTACGCGCCCCCCGTGCGCCCCCGCGAGCCCTCCCCACCCCACACCGACTTCCCCTCGGTTCCCCGCAGTTCCCCACTGCCCGGCCGCACGCTCCTTCCCGAGCCGGCCGGCGCATCCGACCCACCCGCGGTGAGAGGACCACCACCCATGCCCCGCATTCCCTCGAAATCCCTGCTGTCCGCCCTCGCCACAGCCCTGTTGATATCCGGCTGCGGGGGCGCCGCGACGCCCTCCGCCGCCCCGCAGGCGGACGCGGCCGCCAAGGGCTTTCCGCTCACGGTCGACAACTGCGGCGTGAGCACCACCTATCAGCGCCCGCCGCAGCGTGCGGTCTCGCTGAACCAGCACGCGACCGAGGTCATGCTGGCGCTCGGCCTGGAGAAGTCGATGGTGGGCACGGGCTACCTCGACGACAAGATCCTCCCCGAGTACCAGGGCGCCTACGACAGCGTGAAGGTCCTCTCCAAGGAGTACCCCTCCTTCGAGGCGCTCCTGGAGGCCGAGCCCGACTTCGTCTACGGCGGCTGGAAGTCCACCTTCGACGAGAAGGAGGGGCGCAGCCGGGCCGCCTTCACCAAGGCCGGGATCAACACCCACCTCAACACCGAGGAATGCCCCACCGGCCCGGTGAACGCGGCCTCCATGGACGAGGAGATCCGCACCCTCGGCAAGATCTTCGCCGTGCCCGAGCGGGCCGAGGAGCGGCTGGCGGCCCTGCACGCCACCCTCGACAAGGTCGAGACGCAGCTGGCCGGCGTCACCCCGGTCAAGCTCTTCGTGTACGACAGCGGCGACAAGACGGCCTTCACCGCGGGCGGCAAGGGCATCGGCAACGACATGATCCGGCGGGCCGGCGGCGAGAACCTCTTCGCCGACCTGGACAAGGCCTTCGGTGACGTCTCCTTCGAGCAGGTCGCCCAGCGCGCCCCCGAGGCCATCGTCATCTACGACTACGGCGACCAGTCCGTCGAGGACAAGAAGAAGTTCCTGCTCGCCCACCCGGCGCTGAAGGACGTGCCCGCGATCAAGAACCAGCGGTTCGCGGTACTGCCCCTGTCCTCCACGGTGCTCGGCGTACGGATGCCCGCGGCCGTCGAGTCGCTCGCGCAGCAGCTCCACCCCGGCCGCGTCCGGTGACCGGGGCGAAAGCCCCGGCGGCCGAGGAGGCGGGCCCTCGTGAGGCGGCCGGCCCTCAGGGGGAGGGCCGGCCGCCGGTCTCCGCGCGCCGCCCCGGGATCCCGTACGGCCTGGTGCTGGCCTTCCTCGGAGTCCTCGTGGCCGGGGCCGCGACGGCCGCGATCGCGGTGGGCTCGATCAGCGTCCCGGCCGACCAGGTGTGGAGCATCCTGCTGCACCGCGTGCACCCGGCCCTCGCCGAGCCGACGTGGACCCCGGTGCGCGAGACGATCGTCGTCGACGTCCGGCTGCCGCGGGTGCTGCTGGCCGGCGTGGTCGGAGCCGGTCTGTCGGTGGCCGGGATGGCACTCCAGGCGCTGGTCCGCAATCCGCTGGCCGACCCGATGCTGCTGGGCGTGTCCTCGGGCGCGTCGGTCGGCGCGGTGCTGGTCCTGGTCCTGAACCTGACCGTGTTCGGTCTGTTCACGCTCCCCGTCGCGGCCTTCTGCGGCGCCCTCGCCGCCCTGGTCGCCGTCTACTTCCTGGCCCGCTCCGGCGGGCGGATGACGACGGTCCGGCTGGTGCTGGCGGGCGTGGCCACGGCCGAGGTGCTGTCGGCGGTGGCCAGCTTCCTGGTCGTCACCTCCAACGATCCCCACAAGACGCAGTCCGCGCTGCGCTGGATGCTGGGCGGACTGGCCGGCACCACCTGGACCACGGTGTGGATCCCGGTCGGCGCGGTCCTGGCCGGTACGGCCGTCCTGCTGGGCGTCAGCCGTCCGCTCAACCTCCTGCTGGCCGGCGAGGAGGCCGCCGCGGCCCTCGGTCTCGACGTCCACCGCTTCCGCGGCGCCCTGTTCACGCTGGTGGCCCTGATGATCGGCACGATCGTCGCGGTCAGCGGGCAGATCGGGTTCGTCGGGCTGATCATGCCGCACGTGGTGCGGCTGCTCGTGGGCGCCGACCACCGCCGCGCGCTGCCCGCCGCGGCCCTCCTGGGAGCGGCCTTCCTGATCACCGCGGACCTGGCCGCGCGCACGCTCATGAGCCCGGAGGAGATTCCCGTGGGCATCCTCACCGCCCTGGTCGGCGGACCCTTCTTCCTCTGGCTGATGCGACGGAAGGCCGCCCGGTGACGAAGACGAAGAACCGGCCGGCCGACGGGCCCGCGACCCTCGCGGCGGAGGGCGTCAGCGTCGTCGTGAACGGCAAGGCCCTCGTCCACGAGGCCTCGTTGCAGGTGGCGCCCGGCGAGGTGATGGGCCTGGTCGGCCCCAACGGCGCCGGCAAGTCCACCCTGCTGCGCACCTTCTACCGGGCGCTGCGGCCCACGTCCGGCCGGGTGCTGCTGGACGGCGAGGACGTCTGGCGCATGCCCGGAAAGCGGCTCGCCGGGCGGCTCGCGGCGGTACTGCAGGAGACCTCCGGGGACTTCGAACTGACCGTGTACGACGTGGTCGCCATGGGCCGCACCCCGCACAAGCGGGCCTTCGCCGGTGACGACGCCGACGACCGGGACATCATCACGCGGTCGCTGGCGGAGCTCCACGTCGACGCCCTCGCCCACGCGCCGTTCGACCGCCTGTCGGGCGGGGAGAAGCAGCGGGTGCTGATCGCCCGGGCCCTCGCGCAGCGCACGGGGACCATGGTCCTGGACGAGCCGACCAACCACCTGGACCTGCGCCATCAGCTCGACGCGCTGCGGCTGGTGCGGGGGCTGGGCGTCACCGCCGTCGTCGCGCTGCACGACCTGAACCTCGCCGCGGCCTTCTGCGACCGGATCTGCGTCATGGCCGGCGGCCGCGTCGTCGCCACCGGAAGGCCCGAGGAGGTCCTGACGACCGCGCTCCTGTCCGAGGTGTACGAGGTCGAGGCGGAGGTCATCGGGCATCCCCGCACAGGGGTCCCCTTCGTCAGCGTCCTGCCCGGGCGCGAACGGCCGTCCGGCGCCGGGGTGCTGGAGGGAGGGGGCGGACCGGCCGTTCGCGGCTCACGCGGCTGAACCGGCTCACGCGACTCCGACGGCGGGGCGGGCGACCGGGCGCAGGGCGGCGTACTCCAGCGGCGCCGAAGGGTCGATGGACACCTCGAGCCCGGCGGGATCCGCTCCCGCGCGCACCAGCAGGTCGCCGACCGCGGCGATCATCGCCCCGTTGTCGGTGCACAACGTCAGCGGAGGCACGCGCAGTTCGACACCGGCGGCGGCGCACCGCTCCTCCGCCAGCGCCCGCACCCGGGAGTTGGCGGCGACCCCGCCCACGACGACGAGCGTCCGCACTCCGTACTCGCGGCAGGCGGCCAGGGCCTTGCGCGTGAGCACGTCCGCCACGGCCTCCTGGAGCGAGGCGGCCCCGTCGGCCAGCGGGATCTCCTCGCCCTGGATGCGGTGCTGCTCGGCCCAGCGGGCGGCCGCGGTCTTCAGCCCGGAGAAGGAGAAGGCGTACGGGGCGTCGCCCGGCCGGGTCAGGGGGCGCGGGAACGCCACCGCGCGGCCGTTCCCGCCGCGGGCCGCCCGGTCGATGGCCGGCCCGCCCGGGTAGGGCAGGCCGAAGACCCGGGCCACCTTGTCGAAGCACTCCCCCGCCGCGTCGTCGACGGTGTCGCCGAGGTGCAGGATCGGATCGCGGACCAGGTCCCGTACGAACAGCAGGGACGTGTGCCCGCCCGACACGATCAGCACCATGCACGGGTCGGGCAGCGGCCCGTGCTCCAGGGTGTCGGCGGCGACGTGCCCGGCCAGGTGGTGGACCCCGTACAGCGGTACGCCGGCCGCGTAGGCCAGCGTCTTCGCCCCGGCCAGGCCCACCTGGAGCGCACCCGACAGCCCCGGACCGGTCGTCACGGCGACCGCGTCGATGTCCGAGATCCGCATCCCCGCCTGCGCGAGGGCCTCCCGCACGACCGGGTTGAAGGCCTGGACGTGCGCCCGCGCGGCGATCTCCGGCACCACCCCGCCGAACCGCGCGTGCTCGTCCATGCTCGACGCCACCACGTGCGCGAGCAGCCGCCCGCCGGAGACGATCCCGGCCCCGGTCTCGTCGCAGGAGGACTCGATGCCCAACACCACAGGAGAAGCCACTACGACCCCTTTCGCACCTGATCTGCAATTGCTAAATACATGCAACAAGGTACGCGGCCGAAGGCGGTTCCGTGACACCTGAATCGCATATGTGTGCGAATCGATGTGCGCGTCACGGGATGGTGTGCCAGCTTGGAGCGAGTGGGGGTCACTTCCCCGGAAGGGTGAAATCCTATGAACCGTGTTCTTTCAGCCGCAGTCGGCACCGTCTCCGCGCTGGTGCTGTCCGCCGGTGGCGCCTCCGTCGCCCTGGCCGCGGGACCCACGGACGATCCGACCGCGGCCGCCGCGGAGCTGTGCACGAACCTGAACGAACTCAAGGCGGACATCGCCAAGTTGAGGGCGCTGGATCCCGCGAACGCGACCAAGGACCAGATCCAGGAGGCACACTCGGACGTCCAGGACGACTGGAAGGACGTGGCGGAGTCCACCGCCACCTGGAAGGCGTCCCACAAGGACGCCGTGAAGACGGCGGCCGAGAACATGAAGACCGCGTACGAGGCCCTGCCGGGCGACACCACCGGCCGGGAGACGGTGGCTGCGCTGCAGCAGCACACCGAGAAGCTCGACACCGCCGTCACCGAGGCGCGCTCCGGCCTGAACTGCGGCTAGACCGCGGCGCGTACGGTGCGGGGCAGGGTGGCGGTCCCCCAGGTGACCGGCAGCCTGCCCCGGCCCATGGCCGGGGCCGGACGCTTGACCGCGGTTCCCCCAGCCATTACTTTGCGTGGACATCGACCCGTGACCACCGAAGGAGGCGACCACCGGATGTCCACCTGCTCCGACCTGGCCCGCCTCGCCCACTGCACGGTGTGGGTTTCGGGTCGTATCGCACACGGCTGCTGACACGCCGCCCTGACGTGCCCTTCGTGGCGCGTTCCGCGTTGATTCGTCACCATCTGCCGGCACGTCGCTCTCGCGTGCCGGCTGCGCCCGCTCCTGCCCTGTGGCGCGCCCGAACACAGAAAGCTGCCTGACATTGGCGAACATGATGCACCGACCCGTCACGCTCCGAAACGAAGGCCTGTGATGGCGGCGGCGAGGATCACGGTCAACGGACGGGAAACACCGATCGCCCCGGCCGCGCCCCACACCACGGCGCTCGACTTCCTGCGCGAGCGCGGGCTGACCGGCACCAAGGAGGGCTGCGCCGAGGGTGAATGCGGCGCCTGTTCGGTCCTGGTCGCCCGACCCGGGGTGAACAAGCCCACCGACTGGGTGGCGGTCAACGCCTGCCTGGTCCCGGTCGCGGCGCTCGACGGCCAGGAGGTCGTCACCTCCGAGGGCTTCGCCACCCCCGGCGAGCCCGGCACGCCTCCCTCCCTGCACCCGGTGCAGGAGGAGATGGCGGTCCGCGGCGGCTCCCAGTGCGGTTACTGCACACCGGGGTTCATCTGCAGCATGGCCGCCGAGTACTACCGGCCCGACCGCTGCGCGCACGCGGCCCCGGACTCGCGCACGGGCACGGGCGCGGCGGAGGGCACCGACGCCGAGCACGGTCCGAACGGCTTCGACCTGCACGCGCTCAGCGGGAACCTGTGCCGCTGCACCGGCTACCGGCCGATTCGCGATGCCGCGTACGCCGTCGGCACGCCCACCGACGAGGACCCGCTGGCGCGGCGCCGCGAGCAGGACCCGCCCCCACCGGTCGCCACCCAGTACACCCGGGACGACAGCACGTTCCTCCGCAGGAGCACCCTCGCCGAGACGCTGCGACTGCTGCGTGAACGGCCCGACGCGGTGGTCGTCGCCGGCTCCACGGACTGGGGCGTCGAGGTGAACATCCGTTCCCGGCGGGCGGATTGCGTGGTCGCCGTCGACCGGCTGCCCGAACTGCGGGAGCTGCGCGTCGCACCCGGCCACATCGAGATCGGGGCGGCGCTGACGCTCACCGAGATCGAACGCCGTCTCGACGGCCAAGTCCCGCTGCTGGCCGAGCTGTTCCCGCAGTTCGCGTCCCGCCTCATCCGCAACGGCGCCACCCTCGGCGGCAACCTGGGCACCGGCTCCCCCATCGGTGACAGCCCACCGGTGCTGCTCGCACTGGACGCGTCGGTGGTGCTCGCCGACGCCGACGGTGAGCGCGAGGTCCCCCTCGCCGACTACTTCACCGGCTACCGGCAGAGCGTGCGCCGCCCCGGCGAGCTGATCCGCGCGGTCCGCGTCCCGCTGCCGCTGTCGCCGGTCACGGCCTTCCACAAGATCGCCAAGCGGCGTTTCGACGACATCTCCAGTGTCGCGGTCGCCTTCGCCCTCGACATCGAGGACGGGACCGTCCGCACGGCGCGGATCGGCCTGGGCGGCGTGGCCGCCACCCCGATCCGCGCCCTCACCACCGAGGCGGCCCTGGAGGGCAGGCCGTGGGCGGCCGAGACCGTCGCAGCCGCGGCCGCTGTCCTGCGGGCCGAGGGCACTCCGATGAACGACCACCGCGCCAGCGCCGGCTACCGCTCCGCGATGCTCGGCCAGAGCCTGCTGAAGCTGTACGCGCGAACCACCGAGGCGGTGCCGTCATGAGCCAGCTGTCCGAACGTCCCGAAAAGCCGGTCGTCGGCGTGGCGATGCCGCACGAGAGCGCGGCCCTGCACGTCACCGGCACGGCGCTCTACACCGACGACCTGGTCCACCGCACCAAGGACGTGCTGCACGCCCACCCGGTCCAGGTGATGCGGGCCCACGGCACGATCACCGCGCTGCGCACCGGGCCCGCGCTCGCCGTGCCCGGTGTGGTCCGCGTGCTGACGGGTGCCGACGTACCCGGTGTCAACGACGCCGGGATGAAGCACGACGAACCCCTGTTCCCCGACGAGGTCATGTTCCACGGCCACGCGGTCGCCTGGGTGCTCGCCGAGACCCTGGAGGCGGCCCGGCTCGGTGCGGCGGCCGTCGAGGTGGAACTCGACGAGAAGCCCTCCGTGATCACGCTGCGGGAGGCGATCGAGGCGGACAGCTTCCACGGCGCCCGGCCCGTGATGCTCACCGGAGACGTCGACGCGGGCTTCGAGGACTCGACGCACGTGTTCGAGGGCGAGTTCCAGTTCTCCGACCAGGAGCACTTCTACCTCGAGACGCACGCGGCGCTGGCCCTCGTCGACGAGAACGGGCAGATGTTCGTCCAGAGCAGCACCCAGCACCCCTCGGAGACACAGGAGATCGTCGCGCACGTCCTCGGCCTGCACAGCCACGAGGTGACCGTGCAGTGCCTGCGGATGGGCGGCGGCTTCGGCGGCAAGGAGATGCAGCCGCACGGGTTCGCGGCCATCGCCGCGCTCGGCGCCAGGCTGACCGGGCGGCCCGTGCGGGTACGGCTCAACCGGACCCAGGACCTCACCATGTCCGGCAAGCGGCACGGGTTCCACGCCACGTGGAGGATCGGCTTCGACGCCGACGGCCGCATCCGGGCCCTGGACGCCACTCTGACCGCGGACGGCGGCTGGAGCCTGGACCTGTCCGAGCCGGTGGTGGCCCGCGCGCTGTGCCACATCGACAACACCTACTGGCTTCCCAACGCGCGCATCACCGGCCGCATCGCCAGGACCAACAAGGTCTCCAACACCGCCTTCCGCGGCTTCGGCGGCCCGCAGGGCATGCTGGTGATCGAGGACATCATGGGGCGGTGCGCGCCGCTGCTCGGCCTGGACCCCATGGAGTTGCGCGAACGCAACTTCTACCGGCCGGGCCAGTCGACCCCGTACGGACAGCCGGTCCTCCACGCCGAGCGGATCTCCGCCGTCTGGCAGCAGGTCAAGGAGGACGCCGGGATCGCCGCCCGCACGCGCGAGATCGCGGCCTTCAACGCCGCGCACCCGCACACCAGGCGGGCGCTCGCGCTCACCGGGATCAAGTTCGGCATCTCGTTCAACCTCACCGCCTTCAACCAGGCCGGCGCGCTGGTACTGGTCTACAAGGACGGCTCCGTCCTGATCAACCACGGCGGCACCGAGATGGGCCAGGGCCTGCACACCAAGATGCTGCAGGTGGCCGCGACGACGCTCGGCATCCCGCTGCACCGGGTGCGGCTGGCCCCGACGCGCACCGACAAGGTGCCCAACACCTCCGCCACCGCCGCCAGCGCGGGCGCGGACCTCAACGGCGCGGCGGTGAAGAACGCCTGCGAGCAGATCCGCGAGCGGCTGCTCCGGGTGGCCGGCACCCGGCTCGGCGCGAACGCCTCGGACGTGCGGATCGTCGAGGGCGTCGCACGTGTCCTCGGCAACGACCAGGAGCTGGCCTGGGACGAGCTGGTGCGCACCGCGTACTTCCAGCGGGTCCAGCTGTCGGCGGCCGGCTTCTACCGGACGGAGGGTCTGCACTGGGACGCGAAGGCCTTCCAGGGCTCCCCGTTCAAATACTTCTCGTACGGCGCCGCCGCGGCGGAGGTCGAGGTGGACGGTTTCACCGGCGCGTACCGGATCCGGCGGGTGGACATCGTGCACGATGTCGGCGACAGCCTCTCCCCGCTGATCGACATCGGCCAGGTCGAGGGCGGCTTCGTGCAGGGCGCGGGCTGGCTGACCCTGGAGGACCTGCGGTGGGACGCCGGAGACGGCCCGGACCGCGGGCGTCTGCTGACCCAGGCGGCGAGCACCTACAAGCTGCCGAGCTTCTCGGAGATGCCCGAGGAGTTCAACGTCAGGCTGATGGAGAACGCCACCGAGGAGGGCGCCGTCTACGGGTCCAAGGCGGTCGGCGAGCCCCCGCTGATGCTGGCGTTCTCGGTGCGCGAGGCGCTGCGGCAGGCCGCCGCCGCGTTCGGGCCGAGCGGGGTCGGCGTCGAGCTGGCCTCGCCCGCGACGCCGGAGGCGGTGTACTGGGCGATCGAGGCGGCGCGCCGGGGCGAAGCCCCCCGGAGCGCCCGTACCGGGGCGGAAGCGCTGAGCGGTGCCTGACATGACGTGGGTCACCGCGGTCGCACGGCTGCGGGCACGGCGGGAGTCCGGCGTGCTGGTGACCGTCGCGACCGTGCGCGGCCACGCCCCGCGCGACGCCGGTGCGAAGCTGGTCGTCGGGCGGACCGAGACCTGGGGCTCGATCGGCGGCGGCAACGTGGAGGCCGTCGCGATCGACCGGGCCCGGGAGATGATCGCCGCGTCCAAGCCGGAGCCGGAGCTGATCGATTTCGCCCTGAACGACAAGGTGGCCAACCGGCACGGCGTGCAGTGCTGCGGCGGCACGGTCTCGGTGCTGCTCGAAGCGCTGCCGGTGGTCCAGGCGGTCGCGATCTTCGGCGTCGGGCACGTCGGGCTGGAGCTGGCGCGGATCCTGGCACGTCAGGACCTCGACCTCCATCTGGTCGACACCCGCTCCGACGTCCTCACCGGGAAACGGCTCGACGTGCTGTCGGACGCGGTGGCGCAGGTGCACGTGCACCACACGCCGCTGCTGCCCGAGGAGGTGCTGGAGGAGCTGCCGCACGGCACGCACGTCCTGATCATGACCCATGACCACGCCGAGGACGCCGCGCTGTGCGACACCGCCCTGCGCACCTCCCATCTCGGCTCCATCGGGCTGATCGGGTCGGCGGCCAAATGGGTCCGGTTCCGGGGGCGCCTCATCACCGAGGGCGGTCACGACGAGGCCGCCCTCGGCCGGATCAAGACCCCGATCGGGCTGGCCGAGATCACCGGCAAGGAACCGGCGACCATCGCCGTGAGCGTCGCCGCGGACCTGCTGCGCACCTTCGAGAGCGAGGCGTACGACCCCCCGTCCGGGGCCCGCGCGCGGGACACTGTGACTGACGCCTGAAGCGGTGCCGGATGGCGCAACGCCTCTGGCTCCCGCTCCGGACATCGACCAGCATGGGGGTCAGCGGGACCGGCGGACGAGATGGGCACGCATGCGCGCCACCGAGAGCAACCAGGACTATCCCTTCGCTGTCACGAACACGGCCGCGGCACTGCTCGACGATGCCGGGACGGTCGTCGGCTGGACCCCGGCGGCCGAGGCCCTGCTCGAACGCCGGTCGGCGGACGTGTGCGGCCGCCCCGCCCGGCAGCTCCTGGCGGACGCGGGCAGCTGGGAAGCGGTCCTGGCCCAGGGCGGGCACGGCGGGCAGGACGGTCAGGAGGGGTGGGAGGGCCGGGCCACGCTGCGCCGCGGCTCGGGGAGCGAGCTGGAGATCGGCTTCCGCGCCGTGCCGCTGGACGACGGCGCGTGCGGGGGCCCGGCCCGCTGCCTCGTGCTGGGCGCGCCCCTGGAGCTGGTCGCCCAGTGGCGGCAGGACCACGCCTTCACCCATGAACTGTTCCTGCAGGGCCGGGTGGGACTGGCCGTCTTCGGCGCCGACCTGCGCCTGCTGCGGACGAACACGCACCTGCTGCCGTACACCGGGGTCCCCGTCGACCTGAAGGGCCGGCGCCTGGGCGACTTCCTGTGGGCCGAGGACGCCCGGATCATCGACGACCGGCTGCGGGAGGTGCTGCACGGCGGCAACCCGCTGATCGGCTTCAACACGACCGCGCGCACCCTGGACGATCCCAGGGGCGGCCGGGTGGTCACCATCCAGGCGTTCCGGCTCCAGGAACCCGACGGGCATCCGATGGGTGTCGCGACGGTGTTCACCGACGTCACCGACCACGAGCGGGCCCGCGGGCGCCTCGACCTGCTGTACCGGGCGACCGGGGCGCTGGGCGGTTCGCTGTCCGTACCGCGCACCGTCGAGGACCTGGTCGCCGTACTGGCTCCGGCGTTCGGCGACTGCGCCGCGGTGGATGTCGCGGAGACCGTGCTGACCGGCGGCGAACCACCCGCCGGCGCCCCCCTCACGCTGCCGCTGATCCGGATGGCCGTCGCCGGGGCGGAAGCGGACGCGCTCCGTACGGGTACGGCCCACTTCCCGGCGTCCCCGGCCGCGCCCGCGGCGCGGGAGTGCCGGGGGGAGCTGGCCACCGGCCTCGGCGACCGGCCCGCGGGGCCCGGGCACGACGAGGCCCCCGAGTGGGCCGGCGCCGTCCCGGGGGCGCATTCGGCGATGACGGCGCCGCTGTGCGCCCGGGGCATCAGGTTCGGGCGGCTCACGCTCTGGCGCACGGGGGACGCTCCCCCGCTGGACGAGGACGACCTGGCGCTCCTGGAGGAGATCGCCGCCCGCGCCGCCGTCGCCGTGGACAACGCACGCCGCTACACCAAGGAGCGGCGCACCGCCGTGGGGCTGCAGCGGAGCCTCCTGCCGCCGGCCACCGCGGAGACGCCCGCGCTGGAAGCCGCCAGCGTCTACCTGCCCGCCGACGCGGAGAGCGGGGTGGGCGGCGACTGGTTCGACGTCATCCCCCTGTCGTCGGCCCGGGTCGCCCTGGTCGTCGGGGACGTCGCCGGGCACGGGCTGCACGCCACGGCCATGATGGGCCGCCTGCGCAGTGCCGTACGCGCCATGGCGGACCTCGAACTGGAGCCGGAGGAACTGCTGGCGCACGTGGACGACATGGTCCTGCAGGTCGTCGCCGAGGCCGAGAGCGACGACGCGGAGGACGGCGACCCCGGCCCGCCGGTGCCCGGCGGACCGGCCGGGGCCACCTGCCTGTACGCCGTCTACGACCCGGTCACCCGCAACTGCGTCATGGCGAGCGCCGGACACCCGCCGCCGGCCGTGGTCAGCCCGGACGGAACCGTGGAGTACGTGGAACTGAGCCCCGGCCCACCCCTGGGCGTCGGCGGCTGGCCCTTCGAGCCGGTCGAACGCGAACTGCCGGCGGGCAGCGTCCTCGCCCTGTACACCGACGGCCTGATCGAACGCGGGGAGGGGGACATCGACCAGGGCATGGAGGACCTGGCGGCGCGGCTGCTGCGCGCGGACGTACTCGGCCGCCCGCTGCGCCAGGCCCGGCACGACATCGTGGAAGGGCTGCCTCCGGGCAGGCTGAGGGACGACGTCACCCTGCTGCTGGCCCGTACCCGCATGGTGGCGGAGGACGCCCTCGCGACCTGGCACCTGGCCGCCGACCCGGCGGTCGTCGCCGAAGCGCGCCATCTCGTGCTGGACCAGCTGACGGCCTGGGACCTCGACGAGCTCGCCTTCAGCACGGAGCTCATCGTCAGCGAGCTGGTCACCAACGCCATCCGCCACGCGGGCGGCCCGGTCCGCCTCCGGCTGATCCGGGCGGACACCCTGACCTGCGAGGTCTCGGACTCCAGCAATACGCAGCCGAGGATGCGGCGGGCGCGGAACTCCGAGGAGGGCGGCCGCGGCCTGTACATCGTCGCCCAGCTCTCGCACCGCTGGGGCAGCCGCTACACCGCGGGGGGCAAGACCGTCTGGTCCGAACAGAGCCTGCCCCTCGCGTGAGCCCGCCCGGGGCGGCTTGCGGGGCGGTGGCCCCCGGCGCATAGTCCGAGGTATGGACGCGCGCGAGGCAGCGCTCCGACAGGCTCACGGCCATGCCGTCCGCTGGCTGGCCAGCCTGGACGACCGCCGGGTTCCCGCCCGCGCTTCGGTCGACGAGATCGTGCGCGCGCTCGGCCGCGAGCTGCCCGACGCCCCCAGCGCACCCGCCGATGTCGTCGACCTGCTCGCCTCGGCCTGCGAGCCGGGGCTCACCGCGTTCCCCTGCGGCCGCTTCTACGGGTTCGTGGTCGGCGGCACCGAACCGGCCGCGCTCGCCGCGGACTGGCTGGTCAGCGCCTGGGACCAGAACTCCGTGATGCGTGCCGCGTCACCCGCGTACGCCGCGGTGGAGGAGGTCGCCGGCGCCTGGCTGCTGGACCTGCTCGGCCTGCCGGGCGACAGCGCCGTCGGCTTCACCACGGGCGCGACGATGGCCAACTTCACCTGCCTCGCCGCCGCGCGCGACGCGGAGCTGCGGCGCGCCGGCTGGAACGCCGCCCGCGACGGGCTCACCGGCGGCCCCGCCGTACGCGTCCTCGCCGGCGAGGACCGCCACATGGCCGTCGACCTGGCCCTGCGCTACCTGGGCCTGGGCCGGCCCGAGCTGGTGACGGCGGACGGACAGGGACGCATCGACCCGGCCGCCCTGCGGCAGGCCCTGGCGGCCGGCGAGGGCGGGCCCACGATCGTGGTCCTGCAGGCCGGAGACATCCACTCCGGGGCCTTCGACCCCTTCGCCGAGGCGGTCGGTGCGGCTCGCGAGGCCGGGGCGTGGGTGCACGTCGACGGCGCCTTCGGCCTGTGGGCGGCCGCGTCCCCCCGGTACGCGCACCTGACGGCGGGCTGCGCGGACGCCGACTCCTGGGCGACGGACGCCCACAAGACCCTGAACGTCCCGTACGACTGCGGCCTCGCCCTCGTGCGCGACCCGTCCGCGGTCCGGGCGGCGATGGGGCTGCGCGGCGACTACCTCATCCACGACGAGCAGGGCGACCCCGTCGACAAGGTCCCCGAGCTCTCCCGGCGCGGCAGGGCGTTCACCGTGTGGGCGGCGCTCAGGTCCCTCGGCCGCTCGGGCGTGGGCGACCTCGTGGACCGGCTGTGCCGGCACGCCACCGCGTTCGCGGCCGGGCTCGCCGCGACGGACGGTGCGACCGTACTCAACGACGTGGTGTTCACCCAGGTCTGCGCCGGGTTCGGCGACGACGACCGCACGGACCGGGTCCTCGCCCGGCTGCTCGACGACGGCACGGCATGGATCAGCGGATCCACCTGGCACGGGCGCCGCGTCATGCGCATCTCGGTGAGCAACTGGTCGACGACCGACGCCGACGTCACGCGCTCCCTGACGGCGATCCGCCGCGCGTCCGCCGGCGCCTGAGCGCCTGAGCGCCTGCCGGGAAGACCCGGCCGGCGCCGCGTGGCTCAGCCGCCGCCCGTCGGCAGCCAGCAGCCGTGCAGGCCGAGCGGGACCCGGACCGGGATGCGGACGCGGGCCACGGGGCCGGCGGCAGGGTCCTCGGCCGGGACGACCAGGAACCACGCGGACCCGTCGGTGCGGTCGGTGGCGAAGGTCAGCCAGTAGCCGCGCTCCTCGGAGTCCTCGCCGGGCACCGGTGCGAAGACCGGCTCCCCGACGGACAGGTCCCCGGCGTCCCAGACGCGGCCGGTGCCGGTCTCGGTGTCATGGAACCGCACGGCGTCGTACTCGCCGGTCAGCAGATCCGTCCGGCCGGTCCCGGTGGCCAGCGCGACGTGGCGGTGGCGCCGGCCGATGCGCCGGTCGTCGATGCGGGGGAACTCCACCCGGGCGTCGTCCAGCGGGGTCCGGGCCATGCCGCCCGCCACCGGGTCGATGCGCGCCCGGACGAGTCCGCCGGTCACGGGGGCCGCGCCGGGCTCCGGTTCCCCGCCGACGGTCAGCCGGCTCCACTGCACGTAGTCCAGGACCACCGGGGCGTCCGGGCCGGGTCCGTCGTCGTACGCGTTCACCGTGTGCCAGAGCCAGAACGCCTCGTCGGCGGCCCAGCGCGGCGTTCCGCCGTCGCGCGGGACGAGCACCACGCGGGTCCCGCGCTCGGGCCGCCAGGCGAGGAACGAGCCGCCCGCCATGGCCTGGGCCAAGTCGAAGAATGCGGGCGCGAGGACGATGACCGCGTAGCGCTCGGTCAGGGCCATGTCGTGGATCATCATCGGCTCGTCCACGCCGTCGACCGGCGTGGGACCCCGCGTGACCGTACCGTCGCGCCCGATGACCGACCAGGTCAGGTACGGGGCCTCCAGGCCGTAGCAGAAGACCACCATCTCACCGGTGACCGGATCGATCTTGGGGTGGGCGGTGATGCCCCTCGGCAGGGCGCCGTCGAAGTCCTCCCGGCCGAGCGTCTCCAGGCCGGCGCCGACCCGGTAGGGGCACGCGGACTCGGCGAGGGCCAGCAGCCGGCCGCCGTGCCGTACGACGTTGATGTCCGGCATCTCCCGGAAAGTGCCCGCGAGTTCGGGCCCTACCTGTTCGGCGTCCGGCATGATCATCGACTCCAGGCCGCCCCACAGGGCCCGCCCGGCCCGTTCCTCTGCCCGCAGCGCCGGGGTGCGTACGAACCGGTTGCGGTAGCGGGCGCGGCCCTCGGAGAGCCAGACCCCGTGCAGCATGCCGTCCCCGTCGATGGGGTACAGGTACGAGCCGATCGGGGGGAAACGGGGATTGGGACCGTTGCGCAGGTACAGCCCGTCCAGCGCCGGCGGGATCTCGCCGGTCACCTCGAGGCCGCCGACGTCGACCTCCTCGCTCACCGGCGCGAACGAGCCCAGCAGGTGGGGAACCCGGGTGGGGTCGAAGCGCGGCGGCGTGTGCGTGTTCACGGGGACCTCCCGGCGTGCCGGCTTCGGTCGTACCGGCACTTCCCAGTGAAACGCGGTGTCCGGGCCGGTGCCAGCCGTCGGCCGGGGCCGGGGCGGCGGACGGGCTGGTGCGAGGGGCCGGGGGAAGCGGGTACCGTCGTTGTCATGTTCTTCCAGACGCAGATCACCTCACATCACCACCGGGAGAACCCGTGACCGACAGCAAGAACATCAACAACCCCGTCGGCCAGGGCGGCGGCCAGCGCAAGAGGCTGTCCCGCGCGGAACGGCAGAACAACGGCCCGCACCGCAACCTCGACCGCCAGGGCGCCGCCGACAAGAAGGCGGAGCTGGTCCGCAAGATGCGCGAGAAGGCCCGCGCGGCCGAGACCACCGGACACGACGGCCGCCCGCATCCTGGACACGCTGGCGGCCGAGGCCCCGGAGCAGCTGGCGCCGCGCCTGCTGCTGGCCCGGGCCTACCTAGGCCTCGAAGAAGAGCCGGGCCCGCTCCCAGCGCTCGGCCGCCGTCCCGTGCTCGATGTACGCCGTCCCCACCGAACTCATCACGCCCGCCTTCCCGCTGTCCGCATCGCTGTCCGCTCCTCCAACACGCAGGGCCGGGGGAACATTCCACTGACCGAGGCCGCCCCGCCGCCGCTAGGTTGTCCGCATGAGCAATCTCGATCGCCAGCCCGCACTCTCCGTCTGCGGCGGCCGCGGCTTCGTCGTGGCCGAACCGGTTCGCGAGCTCCTCAGCCCGCGCACGGTCAAGCTCGGTGAGTCCACCGAGGTCCGACGACTCCTGCCGAACCTGGGCCGCCGCATGGTGGGCGCCTGGTGCTTCGTGGACCACTACGGCCCGGACGACATCGCGGACGAGCCCGGCATGCAGGTCGCTCCGCATCCGCACACCGGGCTCCAGACCGTGAGCTGGCTCCACGAGGGCGAGGTGCTGCACCGGGACAGCGTGGGCAGCCTGGCGACCATCCGCCCGCGCGAGCTGGGCCTGATGACCTCGGGCCGGGGCATCAGCCACTCGGAGGAGAGCCCGCGCCCGCACGCCCGCTTCCTGCACGGCGCCCAGCTGTGGGTGGCCCTGCCGGACGCCCACCGCGACGTGGACCCGCACTTCGAGCACCACGGGGAACTCCCGAGGGTGACGGCCCCGGGCCTGACCGCGACGGTCATCCTGGGCACCCTGGACACGGCGGCCTCGCCGGGCACGACGTACAGCCCGATCGTCGGCGCGGACCTGACCCTCGCGGCGGGCACCGAAACCCGCCTCCCGCTCGACCCGGACTTCGAGTACGCGGTCCTGTCGATGTCGGGCGAGGCCCACGTGGACGACGTACCCGTCCTCCCGGGCTCCATGCTCTACCTCGGCTGCGGCCGCACCGAACTCCCCCTGCGGGCGGCTTCGGACGCGAGCCTGATGCTCCTGGGCGGCGAACCGTTCGAGGAGGAGATCGTGATGTTCTGGAACTGGATCGGCCGCTCCAACGAGGACATCGTCAAAGCCCGCGAGGACTGGACGAACGGCACCCGGTTCGGTGAGGTGAAGGGCTACGACGGCCCCCCGATCCCGGCCCCACAGCTCCCGCCGGGGCCGCTGAAGGCACGGGGTCGGGTGCGCTGAGGTGCCGTTGAGCACGTGACGACGCCGGTCCCGGCACCCTTCCGGGTGCCGGGACCGGCGTCGTCCTGCGGGAGCGGGATCAGGCGGGGCGGCCGCCGAAGGGGGCGCCGGTGCCGTAGTACGTGCCCAGTTCCTCGCGGTACCCGGCGTCGCCGAGGTGCTTGTCGCGGTGGAACTCGGGGGCGTTCTTGATCTGCTCCTTGGTGCGGTCGACGTAGACCTTCTCGTCGTCCGGGTCGATCCGGACGACGGTGCTCGCCGGCAGCAGGACCTCCTTGCCGAAGATCCACACCCCGGTGTCGACCACCAGGTAGGCGTCACCGACCTCGTCGGAGTGCTTGTCGACCTTGCCGATGCTGCCGTCGGTCGCCTCGACCTTGTAGCCGGTCAGATCCGTACCGGCCAGGTGGCCCGAGGTCGGCTGGTAACTCCACACATGCTCAGTCACGCGAAAACAACTCCTCCGGTCAACGGAGGCCGGCAGGAATGAACTCCCCGCCCGGTCCTCCTTGTTCCGTACGTCGTGCTCGGCGGAAATGCCGCGCTCCGCCTGAACTTCGCCTGCCCCGCCCTCCCGGCTTCACACACACAGGCTACCAAGGGGAGCGGGCGCAGATGGCCTTGCCGCCCTCCGGGGTCGGTTCGATGCGGACGTGGGTGGTGAGGTGGCTGATCAGCAGCCACCCCCATCCGCCGGTTCCGTCCGTGTGGGGCGGCCGGGGCCGGGGCGGGCACGGGCTGGTGTCCGTGACGCAGATCTCGAGGTGATCTCCGTGCAGCTCCAGGCGCAGGGCGCAGGGTCCACGGGTGTAGCGGAGGGCGTTGGTGACGAGCTCGCTGACCACCAGGAGGACGCTGTCCGCGTTCGAGGACCGGACCGGAGGTCTGACCTGGGCGGCGCGGGACAGGAAGGCACGGGTGGCATCGCGTGCGGCTTTGGCGGGCTGCCCGGCGCGGGGCACGGGCTGATCGAGGACGGGGGCGGGCATGGAGCCTCCTTCCGCTGATGGGCCTGTACCGCGCCTGCCCCCTCCGCGGCAAACGACCCGTTCCGTCCCCATGCCGTGCCAGGCCCCCTCGAACAGGCCGGTGTGGAAGGGGTGGGGAAGGGCAGACGCGTGCACAGGTGGCGCCCACCCCGGAGGCCTGCCGATGTCCCGTGTGTCCGCGTCCGCTCTGATCGCCGTCCGCCTCGACGCGGCGAGCGGCGGTGTTCCGCTCCCCGCCCGGTTCGCGTACGACGCCGAGGCCCCGCACGCCGTCGAGGCCGCGTTCTTCGACGGCGCGACCGGACCCGGATCGTGCCCGGCGGCGCCGTGGGCGTCGATACCCGGGCCGAGATCTGCGTCATCCGGAAGATCACCGGGGAGCTGGTGGACCAGCCGTACGACCACCTGGTGCTCGCGCCGGGGAGCGTGACCCGCACCTTCGACATCCCTCGACATCCCTGAGCTGATGCCCGAGCCGGGCGACCGGCCGGGCCGCGCAGCCCTGGAGGTGCTGCGCCGCCGCGGCATCGAGGTCCCGCTCGGTGCCTCCGTCGCCAAGGCGGGCCCCGAGGCCGTCACCCTCACCGACGGCCGCGTGCTGCCCAGCCGCACCCTCGTCTGGACGGCCGGTGTCGCCGCGAGCCCCTCATCGCCGCGCTGGGTGCCGAGACCGCCAAGACCCGGGTGATGACGGACGGCTCCTGAACGCCGTGGCCGGGGACGAGTTCGTCCGCACCGGCTTCCAGACGCACAAGCCGGGGACGCTGCGCGACTTCGAGTACACGGACCAGTACCTCACCCCGGAGGAGGTACGGGCCCGCACGGCGGCCGGGGCGGGCTGAAGGACCAGTTGAGGCGGAGCACCGCGAGGTCGTCCGTGTGCCTGCCGGCGTTGAGCGCTCTGGTCTGGCGGATGAGGCTGTCCAGGTGCGCCGCGGGATCCGCGGACGGCGTCGTGTTGATCAGGGGCAGGAGCCCCTCGATCCCGAGCCGGCCGCCGGCGTCGCCGTTGTGCCCTTCGGTGAGGCCGTCGGTGTAGAGGGTGAGCGCTCCGGCGTCGGGGAGGGGCAGGACCGTCGCGCGCCAGTCGTGTTGGCCGGGGTCGATGCCGAGGGCGATCCCGTGCTCGGCGGCCACCTGGAGGGTCTTCTCCGAGGTGGTGAGCAGGGGTTCGTGGTGGCCCGCCAGGTAGAGGGTGGCAGCGGCGGCCTTCTGGTCGAGGGTGAGGAGCGTGCAGGTGGCGAACAGGGGCTGGGTGCCGCGCTCCGCGACCAGCAGGCGTTCCATGAGGTGCAGCAGTTCGGTGCCGTGGTGTCCGGCCAGGACGAGCGAGCGCCAGGCGATGCGCAGGCAGACGCCGAGGGCGGCGGCGTCGGGACCGTGTCCGCTGACGTCGCCGACGACGGCGTACAGCAGGCCGCCGTCGCCCTCGACGACATCGAGGAAGTCACCCCCGAGCAGGGCCTGTTCGGCCCCGGGCAGGTAGCGGGTGGTCACCGTGACGGTGGAGGTGTCGAGGAGGGGCCGGGGCAGGAGTCCGCGTTCCAGCCGGGCGTTCTCCGCCGCGCGCTGCCGGGCCGCCTGGGCTTCGGCCGCCGCGCGCTCGGTGTGGCTCCGGTAGACGGCGTAGCGGACCGTGCGGCGCAGCAGTTCGGCTTCGACCTTGCCCTTGACGAGGTAGTCCTGGGCCCCGGCGGCCATCGCTTCGGAGCCCGCCTGCTTCTCGGACAGGCCGGTCAGGACGACCACCGCGGTGTGCGGGGCCATTGCGCGGACGGTGGTGACCGCATCGGTGCCCGACACGTCGGGCAGGTGCAGGTCGAGGAGGATGCAGTCGACGGCGCGGGACGCGAGTTCCGAGCGGGCTCCGGCCAGCGAGACGGTGGTGGTGAGCTCGAAGCGCAGCTCGGTGTCGTGGAGGAGCTCCTCCACGAGCAGGGCGTCGGCGGCGTCGTCCTCGATGAGGAGGATGCGGTAGACCGGCTCGTCCGCGGCGATGCCGTCGGCGTGGGTGAGGGTTGCGGTCATGGCGTCGGCTCCGAGGTGGCCCGGGCCGTCTCCGCGGTGGCCGCCGGGGCCGGGGGAGGTGCGGCGGCGAGGGTGAAGCCGATGCGCGTTCCGTCGCGGTACTCCGGGTCGACGGCGATGGTGCCGCCGTGGAACTCGACGATCTTCTTGCACATGGCCAGGCCGATGCCGCTTCCGGGATAGGCGTCCTTGGTGTGGAGCCGCTGGAAGATCACGAATACCTTCTCGGCGTACTCGGGAGCGATGCCGATGCCGTTGTCGGTCACCGTGAACCGCCAGAGCTCCCCGGCACGTTCGGCTGTCACGTGAATGTCCGGGGTTCGGTCCGGGCGGTGGAACTTGACCGCGTTGCCGATCAGGTTCTGCCAGAGCATGCCCATCTGGGTGGGGTTGGCGACCAGGGTCGGCAGCGGGTCGTGGGTGAGGGTCGCCCCGGCCTCTTCGATGCCGAGGCTCAGGGCGGACGCGGTCTGCTCCATGACCGCTTCGAGGTCCACGCTCTCGTGGTCGTGGTGGACACGGCCCACCCGGGAGAAGTCGAGAAGGTCGTTGATGAGGGTCTGCATACGGTTGGCGCCGTCGACCGCGATGGCGATGTACTGGTCCGCCTTGGCGTCGAGCTGCCCTCCGTAGCGCCGCTGGAGAAGCTGGGTGAAGCTGGAGACCTTGCGCAGCGGCTCCTGCAGGTCGTGGGAGGCCACGTACGCGAACTGCTCCAGCTCCGCGTTGGAACGCTGGAGGTCGGCGGTCTGCGCGTCGAGGTGCCGCCGGGCCTCTTCGCTGAAGGCGAGCTCCCTGACGAGGCGTCGGCGCATGGAGTCGATCTCGTCGCTCAGCCGCCGCAGGTCCGCGGGGCCCGTAGGGGTGATGGGGCGGTCGAAGTCGCCGCCGGCGATGGCGCGCGCGTCTGCGCCGAGCTGCTCCAGGGGCGTGGTGATGCCGCGGCGCAGGGCTTCGAAGACCAGGCCCGCGAGAAGGGCGATGACCACGGCGATCGCCCCGAAGGCCCAGTTGCGCAGCCTCATCGTGGCCATGAGGTCGTCCCGGGCCCGGGCCCGCTCCGCGAGCAGCCGTTCCTGCTGGGCGGTCAGGGCCGCGCGGACCTCGTCGAAGGCCTTCTTGCCCTCCGCCGAGCGCTCCGCGGCCAGGGGCGAGGGGGCGCCGGCCGGAGCGGCGGCGACCGGCCCGGCGATCCTCTCCTGCCAGGCTTTCGCGGCGTCCTGTACCGACCCGAGGTCCCTGAGGCCCGCGGGGTCGGCGCGCAGCAGCTCCGAAAGCCGGGCGCCGTCCCTCTCCTGATCGGCCAGGCCCTGCCGGTAGGGACCGAGGAACTCCGCGGTGCCGGTCAGGCCGTAGCCGCGGATGCCGGTCTCCTGGTTCAGCAAGGCCGACTCCAGGCGTATCGCGGTGGACAGTGCGGGGGACTTCACGTCCACGAGGTCTTCGCTGAGGGACGCCGTGCGCCCCAGCATCCACGTCCCCGTCACCCCGAGGAGGGCCAGCACGGACAGTGCGGTGGCCACCCCGACCCGCAGCCATCGCCGGGTCGTCCAGGGGGGAAGTCCCCGCCCCTGTGGCCGCCCCGCGTTGCCGGTCATCGTGAGTCCCTCCCCTGGGTCGTCGCCTCGAAAGGAAGCGCAGCGCACACTGTAGAGGGCTTCGGACAACGTTTGTTGTCGCGTTCCGGTTTGCGTCCTAAGCTGCGGTCCATGCCAGGCAAGAACTTCGTTTTGCGGACCACGGTGCCGGAGACGGCCGCCGTCGCGGACGCGGCCGTCTCCGACCTCGCACGGCGCCTGGCCCTCCATCTGCAGGAGGACCTCGCGGACCCGGCGGCCGACGGCCGGGCCCGCGCCCTGGCCCGGCTGCACCTGCTGGATCAGCTCCAGCAGGCAGCCGGACGGCTCCAGCGGGACGCGGCCCTGGACGCAGCGCGTGCGGGTGCCGGATACCCGCAGATCGGCCGGGCATGCGGCATGACCCGTCAGGGCGCCCGGCGCCGCTGGCCCGGAATCTTCCACCACACCGACGACGCACCCACGGAGCATCCGATGATGACCGGCCCCGCCCGCCCTTTCGACGTGCTGCTCGTGGAGGACGACGCCGCCGACGCCATGCTCATCGAGGAGGCCCTCTCCGGGCGCGGCGCCCGCAACCTGGTCCAGGTCACCGACGGACTGGCCGCCCTCGAACACCTCCGGACCCCGGGCACAGCGCGCCCCGACCTCATCGTGCTGGACCTGAACATGCCCCGGATGAACGGCCGCGACCTGCTCCGGGTCCTGAAGAGCGACGAGTCCCTGCAGACCATTCCCGTGGTCGTCCTGACCACGTCCTCGGCGCCCGATGACGTGGCCGGCGCGTACAGCAGCCACGCCAACGCCTACGTGACCAAACCGGTCAACCTGGAGGAGTTCGAGCGGGCCGTCCAGAGCATCGACTCCTTCTACCTGGACACCGCCACCCACCCGCCCCGTACGTGACACGGACCGGCCCTGGAAGCAGATTCCGCTCGCCCCGGCCGTCCAGGGGGCACCTTCTCCGAACCGGCCGAGAGCGGCAGGGCCCGGACCGTGCATCTCGGTCCGGGCCCTGCCCTCGCGGCGCCACCCTGCGGCGGCGGTCGTGCGTCAGCTCTGGGGCGTGTCCCCGTCCGAGTTCAGCGTCCGCACATCCGCGTGCCGCTGAGCGGTCATGTCGAATCCAGCCGGTCACGGAAGAAGTAAAGGAGCCAGGCCGCACACCTGCCGGCCAGGCCCTCCGCGCCCGGATCAGGAGCCGCCATGACCATCGCACCCCTGTCCCCGTCCCCCCTCCCCGCGGCGGCCCCGGCTGCCGCCCCCGCTCCCGCCCCCACCGCCGGAGCCGCCCCCGCTCCCGCCCCCACCGCCGGAGCCGGCGCCCTCCCCGCCCCCCGCTACGCCGTACGCCTCGCCCGCGACGAGGCCGAGGTCCGCGCCGCCCAGCGGCTGCGCCACCAGGTCTTCGCCGGCGAGCTCGGCGCCCGCCTCGACGGGCCCGAGCCCGGACTCGACATCGACTCCTTCGACGCCTACTGCGACCACCTCCTGGTCCTCGACGAGGAGACCGAGCAGGTCGTCGGCACCTACCGGCTGCTTCCCCCGGAGCGCGCGGCCGTCGCCGGCCGTCTCTACTCCGAGGGCGAGTTCGACCTCTCCGCCCTCGCCCCCATCCGCCCGGACCTGGTGGAGGGCCGCTCCTGCGTCCACCCCGACCACCGCAACGGCGCCGTCATCGCCCTGATCTGGGCCGGCCTCGCCCGCTACATGGACCGCTCCGGGCACAACTGGCTCGCCGGCTGCTGTTCGATACCGCTCGCCGACGGCGGGGTGCTGGCCGCCGCCACCCGCGAGGCGGCCCTGGCCCGGGCCTTCGCCCCCCAGGAGTACCGGGTCACCCCGCACATCCCCTGGAACCCCGAGGGCATCACCTACCCCGCCCGCATGGAGCTGCCCCCGCTGCTGCGCGGCTACCTGCGCCTGGGCGCCTGGGTCTGCGGCGAGCCCGCGCTCGACGCCGAGTTCGGCTGCGCCGACCTGTACGTGCTGCTCTCCCTGCGCCGCACCAACCCGCGCTACCTCAAGCACTTCCTCTCGCTCGTCCCGGGCGCATGAGCGTCTGGCTGCCCACCTCGCCCTGCACCCCCGAGGCCTGCGCCGGCCACCAGGGGCGCACGGCGAGCGTCCCGCTCGCGGTGCTCCGGCTCACCGCAGCCGTCCTGCTGATCCTCGCCGGGATCCTCGGCGCCCCGCCGGTACGGCTGCTGCCGGCCCGGCCCCGGCACGCGGTGGTACGGGGCTGGTCGGCCGCGCTGGTCCGGGCGTTCGGCATCCGGATCACCGTGCACGGAAGCCCCGGGCGGGGCGGCGGCCGCCTGGTCGTCGCCAACCACATCTCCTGGCTGGACATCCCGCTGGTCGCCGCCGTCCTGCCCTGCCGGATGCTCGCCAAGAGCGACATCCGGGCCTGGCCGGTCCTCGGCCGCCTCGCCGGCCGGGCCGGGACCCTGTTCATCGAACGCGAGCGGATCCGCGCCCTGCCCGCGACCGTCGAGACCATCACCCGCGCGCTGCTGGACGGCGACCGGGTCACCGTCTTCCCCGAGGGCTCCACCTGGTGCGGGCGGGCCCAGGGCGCCTTCCGCAGGGCGGCCTTCCAGTCGGCCCTGGACGCGCGGGTCCCCGTACAGCCCGTCCGGCTCGCCTACCTGCGCTGCGACGGGGAGCCGGCCGGGGAACCCGCCTTCGTCGGGGACGACCCGCTGACCGCCTCGCTCTGGCGGATCGCCCGGGCCCGCGGGGTGCGGGCCGAGGTCACCCTGCTGCCGCGGATCCCGCCGGGCCGGTACGCGCACCGGCGGGACCTCGCGGCCGCGGCTCAGACGGCGATCACCTCCGCCTCATTCCTTCCCGGCATCCCCGCTCAGCGCTCCGCGCCGTCGGCGACCGACAAGGACAGGGCGAAGCGGCCCGCCGCATCCGTCCACCACTGGACCAGCTCGAGCCCGGCGGATGCCAGTTCCTTGCGCACGCCCTCCTGACGGAACTTCGCGGACACCTCCGTCAGAATCTCCTCACCCGCCGCGAACGGCACCACCAGGTCCAGTGCGCGGACCTTCACCAGCAGCTCCGACCGGGCCCGCAGCCGCATCTCGATCCACTCCCGCTCCCGGTTCCACACCGCCACGTGGGCGAAGTCGGCGGGGTGGAAGTCCGCCCCCAACTCCCTGTTGATCACGGCCAGTACGTTCTGGTTGAACTCGGCCGTCACCCCCTGGGCGTCGTCGTACGCCGCCACCAGCACGGCCTCGTCCTTGACCAGGTCCGTGCCGATCAGCAGCGTGTCCCCGGGCGAGAGCATCGCCCGTACGGACGCCAGGAACACCGCCCGCTCCGGCGGCAGCAGGTTCCCGATCGTGCCGCCCAGGAACACCACCAGCCGGGGCCCCGGGGACTCCGGCAGCCGCAGGGCCCTGGTGAAGTCGGCCAGCAGGGCGTGCACCCGCAGCCCCGGGTGCGCCGCCAGCAGCGTCCGCGAGGCGCCCTCCAGGGCGCTCTCGCTCACGTCCACCGGGATGTAGGTGTCCAGTGCCGGCATGGCCTCGATCAGGTGCCGGGTCTTCTCCGAGGAGCCGGAGCCCAGCTCCACCAGGGTCCGCGCCCCGCTCGCCGAGGCGATCTCCTGCGCCCGCTCCAGCAGGATCTCCCGCTCCGCACGCGTGGGGTAGTACTCGGGCAACCGGGTGATCTCCTCGAAGAGTTCACTGCCCCGCGCGTCGTAGAACCACTTGGGCGGCAGCACCTTCGGGGTCCGGGTCAGCCCGTGCAGGACGTCCGCGCGCAGCGCCGTCTCCGCGGTGTGCTCGTCGAGGGTCCGGGTCATCTGGAAGTCACTCACGCTCGCTCCTTCTCCCCCAGCGGGGTCTCCTTGAGGGGGGTCAGCTCGACCCGGGTACGGGTGGCGGTCAGCAGGGTCCGGTCGGGCACCTCGCACCAGCGGGTGTCCCCGTCGTACGGCTCGGAGGCCACCACCATCCGCTCGCTCCGCGGATCCGGCAGGTACCACAGCGAATCGCCCCAGGCCGTCGCGGCGATGGCCGTGCCGTCCGTCAGCAGCAGGTTCAGCCGCGAGCCGGGAGCGGCCCCGGCCAGCTCCAGGACCGTCCCGGCCAGCGCCGCGCCCAGGCCGGCCCCGGCCCGCAGCCGGTGCAGGACCAGCGCCCAGACCAGGGCCGAATCGGTGCGCGCGGCCAGCTGGAGCAGGTCCGCGGGCGGCAGGCCGAGCGCCAGCGGGGCCGCCGCGTCCGGCCAGTCCCGTATCGCCCCGTTGTGACTGAACAGCCAGGGCCCGTCCGCGAACGGGGCCGCCGCGGCCTCCCCGTCGGCCCCCGGCCGGGTGGCATCGCGTACGGCGGCCAGCGCCGCCTCGCTGCGCACCACCCGGGCGAGGTCGGCGAAGGCCAGGTCGGACCAGATCGGCCCGGCCCGGCGGTAGCGGGCGGGGACCGGGTCGTCCTCCGCGTACCAGCCGACGCCGAAGCCGTCGGCGTTGACGGTGCCGCTGCGCTGGCGGCGCGGCTCCCAGGACTGGCGCACCAGCGAGTGCTCGGGTTCGCTCAGCAGCCGCCCCAGTGCCACCATCGGTCCCAGATAGGCGAGATGACGGCACATCAGACGTTCCTCGCGGTGCGGAAGCCCGAGAAGATCTGCCGTCGCACCGGAAGGTCCCAGTTGCGGAAGGTGCCCCGGCAGGCCACCTGGTCCACCGCGAAGGAGCCCCCGCGCAGCACCTTGTGCTCGGGGCCGAAGAACACCTCCGAGTACTCCCGGTAGGGGAAGGCCCGGAACCCCGGGTACGGCAGGAAATCGGACGCCGTCCACTCCCACACGTCGCCGATCAGCTGGCGCACCCCGAGGGGCGAGGCGCCGGCCGGATAGCTGCCGACGCGGGCCGGGCGCAGGTGGCGCTGGCCGAGGTTGGCGTGGACCGGGTCCGGATCCGCGTCGCCCCACGGGTAGCGGCGCGAGCGGCCGGTGGCGGGGTCGTGCCGGGCGGCCTTCTCCCACTCGGCCTCGGTGGGCAGCCGGCGGCCCGCCCAGCGGGCGTAGGCGTCCGCCTCGTACCAGCTGACGTGCAGGACCGGTTCGTCACCGGGAACCGGCTCGGTCACCCCGAACCGGCGGCGCAGCCACTGGCCGCCCTCGCGGCGCCAGAACAGCGGTGCCTCGATGCCGTGTTCGCGGATCTGGGCCCAGCCGGCCGGGGCCCACCAGCGGGGCTCGCCGTAGCCGCCGTCCGCCATGAACGCCTGGTACGCCGCATTGCTCACCGGCACCGTGTCGATCCAGAACGGCTCCGTGTCCCGGGCGTGCGCGGGCCGCTCGTTGTCCAGCGACCACGGCTCGGCGGAGGTGCCCATCGTGAACGGACCGCCCGGCACCAGGACTTCGGCCACCAGCGGCGCCTCGTACGGGGGATCGGGCTCGGGGGCCGTCAGTACGGGCTCGCCCTGCCGGAGCTGGTGGGTGATCAGCATCGTCTCGTCGTGCTGCTGCTCGTGCTGGGCGATCATCCCGAAGGCGAAGCCGTCGTCGAGGAGCGCGCTGCCCTCCAGCGGGGTGCGCTCCAGCAGGTCGAACACCCGGCCGCGGACCTCGGCGGCGTACCGGCGGGCCTCGGCGGGACCGAGCAGCGGCAGCCGCGGCCGTTCGGAGCGGGGGTGCTGGAACGCGTCGTAGAGCGGGTTGATCTCGGGGTGCAGCGACTCGCGTCCGGCGACGCGGCCGAGCAGCCACAGCTCCTCCTGGTTTCCGATGTGCGCCAGGTCCCAGACCAGGGGCGACATCAGGGGGGAGTGCTGGGCGGTGAGGTCCCGGTCGGTCACCGGGTCGGTGAGCGCGGCCGTCCGGGCGCGCGCGGCGGTCAGCGCGGCCGCAGCCCGTTCCCGCAGGCCGGGAGGGGATCCGGGGGTCATCGGCGGGCCTCCTTGCCGGCGGCCGCGGCCAGTGGCCGGGGCGGGTCGTCGGCCGGGCAGCGGCCGCGCAGCACGAAGCGTTCGGTGAAGGCCCCGACCGTGTCGCGGACGTGGGCGCCGGCCCCGAGCCGGGGCAGCGCCTCGGCGGCGGCCCGGAAGCAGGCCTTGGCGGCGGCCCGCAGCTCGGGGTCGGTCAGACCGTGCCGGGCGGCGGAGCGCCACAGCGGATTGCGGGGCGCGGGCGAGGAGCCGTAGGTCTCGGCGAGCGCCTTGGCCACCCGGTACGCGGTCTCCGCGGCCTCCGGATCGTCGAACAGCGCGTGCACGACGGCCACCGGGACCAGCCAGCCGTCGTCACCGGGCTGCGCGTCGATCATCCGCAGCTCCAGGTGGCCGCGCGGCCGCACCGGCGGGAACAGGGTGCTCACGTGGTAGTCCAGGTCCTCCGCGGTGGGCGGCCGCAGCCCCGGGTACACCGGGTCGCCGCCCGAGCGCAGCCAGTCGCGGAACGTCATGCCCTGCGGGACCGTCCACGGCTCGCCGTCGTACGACCGTACGCACATCACCTCGGTGTCCAGCGCCTGCCGGGTCCAGCCGCCCCGCGGTGAACCCTCCAGCGGCGGGGCGAGCGAGCGGCGGCTGTCGATGTCGGCCCAGTTGCCCTGCCGGGCGCAGCGCCAGTCGGCGTACGGGCCGTCGAAGGCGGGGGAGTTGGCGAAGGAGGCCACCAGGACCGCGCCGAGCAGGTGCGCGAGCCGCCAGCGCCGGCCGTGGCCGAGCACGCCGGGCTCCTCGTGTCCGGCGTCGACGCAGACCTGCACGGAGGCGGAGGCGCGCATCATGGCGCGCCCCGCCGGGCCGGTGCGGTCGAAGTAGGTCTCCATCGCGTCGTAGCGCGGGCTGGTCAGCAGCCGGCGGTGGGGGACGCGGGGGTCCTGGCCGCGGCCCTCCAGCAGCAGGCCCTGAGCGATCAGGGCGGCGCGGACGGCGGTGAGGTCGGCCTGGAGGCCGTCCACGCAGCCGCTCAGGGAGGTCGCGGGGGCCGAGCTGAGCTCCAGCTGGCCGCCGGGTTCCACGGTCACCCGGGAGTTCAGCGGCAGGGCGCGCGCGGCGCTGTGCGCGGCCCGCAGCCGGTCGGGCGCCACGGGCCGGCCGGGCCGCTCGGCGTCCAGGACCAGCCATTCGAGCTCGGCGCCGATCAGGCGGGGCGGGCCCGTCTTGAAACAGATGCCGTGCAGCAGGTCCTCGGCCTGGCTCTCGGATATGGGTGGGTGCGGGGGTGGGTGAGCGGCTGAGAACGTGGCCATGACCGGGTCCTCTTCTCCTGTCGTCGGTCGCGACATCGGTCGTCGTGACATCACCCGTGCCTACCCGTCTTCCGGACGCAAAATCCTTTTCCCTGTGGGGCCTGTGGTGCGCAAGATGCTGGTGTGAGTAGCAGATTGCGCGAGACCGCGCGGGAGAACGCGGAGATCGTGGCGGCCGGCGGATACCGGACGCGGTCGGGACGGCGGATCGATCTGGCCGCCGCCCTGGCGGAAGCCAAGGCGGGAACCAGGATATACGGCCCAAACCAGACGATTCCAGGCGAGCGGATCGCCGGTGGCGGGTACGAGACCGTCATCGAGGTCACCGGGGAGAGCAGTACGGCCGCTGCCCGCAGGCTCGCGGGGCAGGGTGCTCCGGTCGCGGTCCTGAACTTCGCTTCGGCCCGGAATCCCGGGGGCGGCTACGTCCGCGGCGCCAAGGCGCAGGAGGAGGCGCTGTGCCGCGCCTCGGCCCTGTACGAGACCTTGACGCAGGCTCCGGAGTACTACGAGGTCCACCGCGCGGAACGCAGCACCTTCTACACCGACCGGGTGATTCACTCGCCCGGGGTCCCCGTCTTCCGCGACGACCGCGGCGCTCTGCTGGAGACCCCGTTCCGGGCCGGCTTCCTGACTTCCCCGGCCCCGAACGCGGGCACGATCCGCCGCCAGGAGCCGGAGCGGGCCGCCGAGATCCCGCAGGCGCTGGCCCGGCGGGCCGGGCTCGTCCTGGAGGTGGCCGCGCTGCACGGCTACCGGGGGCTGGTGCTCGGCGCGTGGGGCTGCGGGGTGTTCCGGAACGACCCGGCGGTGGTGGCCGAGGCCTTCCGGGGGCTGCTGGCCGGGCGTTTCGCGGGGGCGTTCGACCGGGTGGTGTTCGGCATCCTGGACCGCAAGCCGGAGACCCGGGAGGCGTTCGACCGGGCCTTCGCCCGGACCCCGGGCCGAGGCGGCCCGGCGGAAGGATCCGGCCTGTCGTCAAACTCCCGTCGTCGCCCGGAGCGCGTGCCAGGCGTCGCGGGGCAGACGGGAGTTTGACGACAGGCCCTAGTGTTCTGAATCTGGAATTCTGTTCAGATGTAGGCTCTCCGGTATGGCGATGGGGAGGCCGAAGGCCGAGTTGGTGCTCACGGATGAGGAGCGGGCCGCGCTCGAGGGCTGGGTGCGGCGCCGCTCGACACCGCAGGCCTGGGCCTTGCGTTGCCGGATCATCCTGGCCAGTGCCGAAGGTGCGACGAACAAGGACGTCGCGGCCTTGGTCGGTTCCACACCTCAGGCGGTGGGTCGGTGGCGAGCCCGGTTCGTGCAGTACCGCATCACGGGCCTGGGGGACATGCCACGGTCGGGCGGCCCGAGGACGGTGACGGACGAGCAGGTCGCCGCCCTCGTCACCAAGACGCTGGAGTCGACGCCGAAGGGCGCGACGCACTGGTCCACGCGGTCGATGGCCAAAGAGACCGGCCTGTCGCAGTCGACGGTGTCCCGTATCTGGCGGGCGTTCGGTCTGCAGCCGCACCGGTCCGAGACGTTCAAGCTGTCCACGGACCCGTACTTCGTCGACAAGGTCCACGATGTCGTCGGCCTGTACCTGGACCCGCCGGAGCGGGCCCTGGTTTTCTGCGTGGACGAGAAGTCGCAGATCCAGGCCCTGGACCGGTCCCAGCCGGTGCTGCCGATGATGCCGGCGGTGCCCGAGCGGCGGACGGCCGACTACGTCCGGCACGGCACCACCACGCTCTTTGCCGCACTCGAAGTCGCCACCGGCAAGGTCATCGGATCCCTGCACCGCCGCCACCGGGCCGAGGAGTTCAAGAAGTTCCTGGTCAAGCTCGACAAGGAAATGCCGGCCGGCCTCGAGATCCACCTCGTGCTGGACAACTACGCCACCCACAAGACCCCGGACATCAAGAAGTGGCTGCTGGCGCACCCCCGCTTCCACCTGCACTTCACGCCCACCGGATCCTCCTGGCTGAACCTGGTGGAGCGGTGGTTCGCCGAGTTGACCACCAAGCAGATACGGCAAGGTGTCCACAAGTCCGTGCAGGCCCTGGAGAAGGACATCCGGGACTGGATCGCCACCTGGAACAGCGACCCGAAGCCCTACGCCTGGACCAAGACCGCGGACGACATCCTCGAACGACTCGCCAGCTATCTGAACAGAATTCCAGACTCAGGACACTAGTGCCAGCCGTAGCGCTCGTGCAGCCGGTCCACCACCAGCTGGAAGCGGCCGCGGTCCAGCGCGCAGGCCTCGCGGCGCATCCCCGCCTCGTGCACCCGCAGGACCCGGTCGACGTCCACCCAGGACTCCCGCCCCGCGCTGTCCCACGGGCCGGTGCCGATGGGGACCCACTCCCGGTCGTGGTCGTGCCTCTTGCTGGACAGCTGCACGGCGAGCAGCGTCCGCCCGCCCGGCTCCCGGGCCACGACCAGGACCGGGCGGTCCTTGCCGCGGCCGTCGTTCTCCTCGTACGGGACCCAGGTCCAGACGATCTCGCCGGGATCCGGATCGCCGTCGGGGTCGGGCGCGTAGGAGGTCCGTACGGGGCCGATGGCGCGCGGATCGGCCTCGCTGGTGGCGGTGGCTCCGTCGCGGCCGGGCTGGTCGGTGCGGTGGTTGCCGTGGGGGGAAATTGCCGTCATCCGGGTGAGGTTAGCGGGTCGGGGTGCCGCTCGGCCGCACCCGGGGCCGGGTACGTCCGCCGGGCCGTCAGGGCATCGGGTTCCGGCGGCTCCCGGAGCCCCCGTCCCCCGCCCACCTCGCGGCCCAGCCCTCCGCCGACTCCACCTGCGCGGCCAGCCCCAGCAGCGTCGGTTCCGCGTTCGCCGGCCCCAGCAGCTGCGCCCCCATCGGCAGGCCGTCCTCCGTGAAGCCCGCCGGGATGTTGACTCCCGGCCAGCCCAGGACGTTCCACGTCCAGGCGTACGGACAGGCGGCGATCATCGCCCGGTCGGTGGCCATCGCGCCCAGGCCGGACAGCGCACCGATCCGCAGCGGCCCGGTGGCCGTCGTCGGGGTCAGGACGACGTCGAAGCGGCCGAAGATCTCCCCGACCCGCCGCCGCAGGGCCGACTCCGCCCGGCGGGCCGCGCGCAGCGGCAGGCCGCCCAGGATCCGGCCCGTCCGTACCGCCTCGTGCGTACGGGGGTCCAGCAGCCCGGGATCCGGAACCCGCGACGCCCAGTCCCGTACGCCGCTCGTCGCCCGGGGGACGAAGGTCAGGCCGATCGGGCCGTACCGGGGATCCTCGGGGACCACCTCGTGGCCCAGTGACTCCAGCCGCCCGGCCAGCCGCTCCACCGCGGAACGGACCTCCGGATCCAGGGACTTGGGCGTCGCCGTGAACGGCATCGCGAACGAGAGCGCGATCCGCAGCCGGCGCGGGGTGCGGCGCACCGCCTCGACGGCCGAGATGCGCTCCGGGCGGTGCACGTCCTCGGGGTGCGGGCCGCTCGCCGCGTCCAGCAGGAGCGCCGCGTCGGCGACGGTGCGGGCCAGTACGCCGTTGACCGTGAGCCCGTGGAAGGACTCCGGCTCCGGCCAGGTGGAGATGCGCCCGCGCTGCGGTTTCACCCCTATCAGGTGCGTCCACGCGGCGGGGATGCGCACCGAGCCCGCACCGTCGGACCCCAGCGCCGCCGGGACCAGCCCCGCCGCCACCGCGGCGGCCGAGCCGCCCGAGGAACCGCCGGGCGTGTAGGCGGGGTTCCACGGATTGCGCGTCTCGCCGAAGGCCTCGCCCTCGGTGAACGGCCACTGGCCCAGCTCCGGCGTCTGGGTCTTGCCCACGATGACCGCGCCGGCCGCGCGCAGCCTGCGTACCGCCTCGCTGTCGGCGGTCTTGGCGGGGAAGTGCCCGGCGCAGCCGAAGGAGGTCGGCTCGCCGGTCACGTCCATGTCGTCCTTCACGGCGAGCGGAACGCCCAGCAGGGGCAGCCGCTCACCCGCCGCCAGCCGCCGGTCCGCGGCGTCCGCCTCCGCGAGGGCCGCCTCGGCGCGCACCGTGCGGAAGGCGTTGAGCTCCGGCTGGGCGGCCGCGATCCTGCTCAGCGCACGCTCGGTCAACTCCCTGGCCGAGAAACGGCCTTCGGAGAGGGCCGCCGCCATCTCCACCAGGCCGGAGGGCCCGCCGGAGCCGTACGCGGAGCCGTATGCGGCCGCTCCGGCCGGCGGGACTGTTGGAACTGAAGGTTCAGGCACCGCGACCACTCCCCATTACCGATCGGTAGGGAGACCGTAGTGGGGAGTGGCGGGGGGTGACTAGATCCACCCCTCCAGCGAGGCCATGAACCCGTCGAAGTCGTCGCGGTGGATGGTGTGCCCGGCCCCCGCGACCGAACGCACTTCGAAACCGCGGCTCTTGAGGACCGCGGCCCGCTCCGGGGAGATCAGAATGCTCGGGTCGGCGAGCTGCACGAGCGAGGGGACCACCGGCGACGCCGGCAGCAGGTCCGCCCCCGCCAGCGGGCCGAGGCTCAGTGCGGTGGCCTCGTCCCAGACCGCCAGGGTCTCCCGCTCGATGTCCACGTCGGCCGCCTCCCAGCGCGGGTTCATCGCCTGGATCTGCTCCCTGGGCGCCGACTTGAACTCCGCGAGCATCTCCGGCCCGAAGCCCTCCGGGGTGAAGCCGAGGTGCCACGCCGGATCGGAGAACACCGCGCGCCGCGGCCTCAGCCGGTCCACGGCGAGCGACAGCGTCAGGCCGCCCAGCGAATGGCCCATGGCGAGTTCGGCTCCGGCCGGGAGGGTCTCGACCACGTCGTCCGCGAAAAGCTCCGGGCTGTACTCGCCCCGGCCGCTGGCTCCGTGGCCGCGCAGGTCCACGGCGATGACGCGGTACCCGCGGTCGGCGAGCGCGGGACCGACCCGGCGCCATGTCCGGTGGTCGGCCATGATCCCGTGGATCAGGAGGGCGAGGCGGTCGCCCTCGCCCCAACTCTGGGTGTGCAGCAGCACGGTGGTGCCTTTCGGAGACGGGTGAACGATGAGAGGGGGAGGATAGGAGGGAGGGGATGGGAGGGGACGGGACGGGGGTGGGTCAGCGCACGCTGCGGATCGGCTTCACCGCCAGGGCGCCCGCCACCGCCAGTACGGCCGCGACGACGAACAGAGAGGTGTACCCGCCGCTGAGCGAGACGACCACCGAGGCGACGAACGGGGCGACGATCTGCGGGCCGGCGTTGGCGATGTTGAGCACGCCCATGTCGCGCGCCGCGTCTTCGGCCTTGGGGAGCACCATCGTCACCAGAGCGGTGTCCACGGCCATGTAGCAGCCGAACGCGAGCCCGTTGACCACCGCGAAGGCCAGCATCGCGGTCCAGCTGGTCGACACGGCCGGGATCACCAGGGCCACCGCCGACAGCAGGGCGGAGGCGCCGACGAACAGCTTGCGGCGGTCGTAGCGGTCGGAGAGGTACCCGCCGAGGACCGTGGAGACGACCATGGCCACGCTGGTGAGCGGCATCAGCACCGCCACGGCCGCCTCCGGCTCCATGTCGTCGGGCAGCACCGTGTGGTCCTGGAGGATGTAGAGCTGGTAGCCGCTCACCGCGAAGTAGCCGAGGACGAGCAGCGCCCGCCCGATGAAGGCCCATCGGAAGTCGTGGTCGCGCAGGGCGCTGGAGAAGGCGGCGAGCTGGGCCTTGACGGGCAGCGGCGTGCGGGCCGGGAGGCGCTGTTCGCGGGTGCAGGCGGTGAACAGGACGGCGGAGCCCGCGACGAGGGCGCCGAAGACGAGATAGCCCGTGCGGAAGTCCTCGGAGAAGGCCGCGCCGACCAGTGCGCCGAGCGTGGACCCGAAGGGCAGGCCCAGGCCGACGGCGGCGGAGGCCTTGCCGCGGGCGTTCATCGGCACCCGGTCGGGCACCACGGAGGTGATGGCCGCCTGGTAGACGTTCATGACGGCCTGGCCGAGGCACCAGGCGATCGTGATCAGCAGGATCGTGTCGGCGAAGCCGAGCAGGAACATGGCCGGTACGGCGGTGAGTCCGCCGCCGAGGATCCAGGGGTTGCGCCGGCCGCTGCGGTCGGACAGGGCTCCGGCGACGGGGTTGAACACGGTGGCGAATATCGCCGAGACCCCTGCGATCAGGCCGAAGTTCGCGACCTTGTTCGCCGGATCGATGTCTTCCACCTGGAGCGCGAGCAGGACGCCGGCGACGCCTATGTACAGCGCGTACATGGTGGTGTTGCCGATGAGCAGCAGCGGGAGCAGGCCGCGTGCGGGGCGGGACGCGGCGGACGCGTCGGTGGTGGCCGCGGCGGTGGTGTCGGTGGTGGCGCCGGTGGTGGCGGTGGCGGCCGCGGTGTCGGCGCCGGTGTCGGCGCCGGTGTCGTGGCCGGGGGAGGAAAGGCCCACGGTGCCCTCCTGGGCAGGTGCGAGGGGATGAGGGGTGCGGCGGGAGGGGTGCGCGCCGCCCTGTCGCGACGGCGGGGGTGCGACGGAGCGCGACAGGGCGACGGCACGATGGGGGACACGGGAGACGGCTCGCCCGGTGAAGAGGATGTGACACCGGGGTTACACGTGTCAATGAATCGTGTAACCGCTGTGTAGCATCCGTTTCAGGCCATCCGCTAGCCCTCCGCCGCAACGGGTCTGGAAAGATGCCACGGCAATGTCTCAGTCATCGAAATCGCCGAAGCCGCCGGCGCCGGCGGCCGCCTCCGGGCCCACCGCCCCACCGCCCGTGCCGACCAGCGCCGACGTGGCCCGGCTCGCGGGCGTGTCGCGCGCGACGGTCTCGTACGTCCTGAACAACGCCGAGGCCGTGCGCATCAGCGAGCCGACCCGCCGCAAGGTGCGCGAGGCCGCCGAGGAGCTCGGGTACGTGCCGCACGCGGCGGCCCGCAGCCTGCGCGCCGGGCACACCCGGATCGTGCTGCTGCCCACCTCGCACGTGCCGGTCGGGCCGCTGTACAGCACGTTCCTCAACGAGCTCCAGTGGGCGCTGCGCCGCCTCGACTACACCGTGGTCCAGTACGGCAGCCTCGGCCTCAGCGGTGACGAGGCCGCCCGAGCCTGGGCGGAGCTGCGCCCGGTGGCGGTGATCTCGCTCGGCGAGATCACGCTCTCGGCGCACAACGTGGCCACCCTCAAACGGTCCGGCGCCCGCGCGGTGATCACCATGGGTCCCGTGAGCGTGCCGGGAGCGCACGCGCTGGTGATGAACCAGGAGGAGGTCGGGGCCCGGGCCGCCGCCCACCTGATCGAGCGCGGCCGGCGCCGGATCGGCGTGATCGTGCCCGAGGAGGACGGGCTGGAGCTGTTCTCCGCGCCCCGCCTCGCGGGTGCGCGGGAGGCGGCGCGAAGGCTCGGCGCGGTGCGGGACGCGGCCGGGGCCGGGGCCGGGGACGACACCGCGGCCGGGGGCGGGGCGGGGATCGAGGTCCTCCCCATGGCCTACTCCGAGGAGTCGGCCGCGGCGCTCGCGGCCCGCTGGCGCGGACTCGGCCTCGACGGGGTCTTCGCGTACAACGACGAGTACGCGATGCTGCTGATGCGGGCCCTCCAGGACGAGGGCCTGCGCGTCCCGGAGGACGTGGCCGTCATCGGCGCCGACGACCTGCTGATCGGCCGGCTGCTGCGGCCCCGGCTGAGCACGGTGCAGATCGAGCTGCCGACCGGCGACCACCTGGCCGCGCTCGTGGACCGCGCCGTGCGGGAGCCGTCGGAGGTCACGGAGCGGCACGACCTGATGGCGGCCGCGGCCGTCCACCGCGAATCGACCTGACGCACGCCGGTGCGCCCGGGGCCGAGGCCCCGCCCGGGGCGGGGTCCGGGCGGCGGGAAGCAAAGGTCGCTTCCAGGGCAGCGCCCGGGGGGCCGTTGACAGGCGGTGACCTGCGGACGGAAACTGCGGGCGCGTCCCACCGGGCGCGCCCGGCGGCGTCCCGCAGTGCCCACACGCGCACCGGGGCGCCACCGCCCGTACGGATCCGCCCAGGAGCGACCCCATGAGCATCCGCACCGTCCGCGACGTCTACGTCGTCGACGCCGTCCGCACCCCGATCGGAAAGTTCGGCGGGGCCTTCGCCGGAGTCCGGCCGGACGACCTCGCCGCGCACGTGGTCCGCGCGCTGGTGGACCGTACGCCCGGCCTCGATCCGGCGCGCATCGACGACGTCGTCTTCGGCGACGCCAACGGTGCGGGCGAGGACAACCGCGACGTCGCCCGGATGGCGGTCCTGCTGGCGGGCCTCCCGGTGAGCGTCCCCGGGGTCACCGTCAACCGGCTGTGCGGATCCGGCCTCGAAGCCGTCATCCAGGCCGCCCGCGCCATCGCCCTCGGCGACGCCTCGGTGGCCATCGCGGGCGGGGTCGAGTCGATGACCCGGGCCCCCTGGGTCGTGCAGAAGCCCGAACGCACCTTCCCGGCCGGCCACCAGCAGATGTGGTCCACCACGCTGGGCTGGCGGATGACCAACCCGCGGATGCCCGCCGAGTGGACCGTCTCCCTCGGCGAGGGCGCCGAACTCGTCGCCGACAAGTACGCCGTCACGCGCGAGGCGCAGGACGCCTTCGCCCTCGACAGCCACCGCAAGGCGGCGGCCGCCTGGGCCGCCGGCCTGTACGACGGCGAGGTCGTGCCCTACGAGGGTGTGGACCTCGTACGGGACGAGTGCATCCGGGAGGGTTCCACGCCCGAGGCCCTGGCCCGGCTGAAGCCCGCCTTCCGGACGGCCGGCCGGGGTACGGTCACGGCCGGCAACGCCTCCCCGCTCAACGACGGCGCCGCGGCACTGCTGCTGACCGACGAGGCGGGACTCGCCGCCACCGGGCGGGAGCCGCTCGCCCGGATCAGCGCCTCCGCCGTCACCGGAATCGAGCCCCAGCTCTTCGGGCTGGGCCCGGTGGAAGCCGTCCAGCAGGCGCTCGGCAAGGCGGGCCGCGGATTCGGCGACCTCACCGCGTTCGAGCTCAACGAGGCGTTCGCCGCACAGGCGTTGGGCTGCCTCGCGGCCTGGCCGGAGCTCGACCCGGCCGTGGTCAACCCGCGCGGCGGAGCCATCGCGATCGGCCACCCGCTCGGCGCGTCGGGAGCCCGGCTGGCCGGTTCGGTCGCACACCAGCTGGCGGCCGCGGGCTCCGGCACCGGCATGGCGGCCCTGTGCATCGGGGTCGGCCAGGGCATCGCCCTGGTCCTGGAGCGCTAGGTGTGCGACTGCTGGTGCTTGATTACACCGGGGCCTCGGTCTTCTGCTTGAGGCGTTCGTAGGGTGTCTGGCCGCCGAGGGCGCCGTGGGGGCGGTGGTAGTTGTAGTAGTCCTCCCACTCTCGCAGCTTGTCGTTGAAGACGCCTGTGTCGTCGATGACGAGGCCGTCGAGCATGCGGTAGAACTCCTCGGCGTCGATGCGATGGGAGCGTTCGACTTTGCCGTTGAGGTGCGGTGATGCGGGTTTGATGTAGGTGTGGGCGATGCCCTTGTCGAGAACGTTCCAGTGGAAGGCTGACTGGAACTCCGCGCCGTTGTCGGTCTGGATGACCTCGATGCGGAACGGCAGGCGCTCGAGGACGTAGTCGAGGAACTGGACGGCGGTCTTCTGGTCGCACCGCGGGTAGATCCGCAGCACCCGCAGCCTGGTGCAGTCGTCGATGGCGGTGAACTGGTAGTACTTCGCCCGGCGCCGCCGTTTCGGAAGGGGCCCGGTCACCGGCGCTGCCGCAGGAGCCTGCGCAGGGAGGCCGATCGGCTCGATGAATTTGACGTCGATCTGGACGCGGTTGCCGGGCAACTGCTTCTCGTAGCGGGTGTAGCGCTTGTCGTGGCGTTTGTAGCGCTGGGAGGCCGGCAGCCGGTTCAGCCCGAGCTTCTTGAGGATGCGGTAGACGGCTGAACAGGCGATGTCGATGTCGTGGTACCGCTTGAGGTACATCTTGATCTTCATCGGACCGAAGTAGTAGTGCCGCCGCAGGTAGACGATCTTGTTCACGACGTCGGCCTCGGTGGCGTGAGGACAGTGGTGCGGCTTGCTGGACCGGTCCCGCAGGCCGTCGAGGCCTTCGTCCTGGTAACGGCGCTGCCACTTATAGAAGCAAGTGCGGCTGATGCCGTAGTACCGGCAGGTCAGCGCGACGTTCCCCGTGACTTCTTCGGCGTGTCGCAGGACCGCAAGGCGGTGCTGGGCCTGACGGTCCTGCTGCTGTTGAGGTGAAGGGGGCACGGCAGACCTCCGTCTACTCGGAGACCCATGTGTAACCAACGTCCGGCAGTTTCATAGCTAGGGCCTGTCGTCAAACTCCCGTCTGCCCCGCGACGCCTGGCACGCGCTCTCGCCGCACCGGGCGAAAGCAAAGTACGTCCAGTACGCGTGCTTCCGCCCGGCGCACCGAGAGCACGCACCAGACGCCGCAAGGCCGCCCTCCGGGCGACGACGGGAGTTTGACGACAGGCCCTAGTGCGGTGACCGGGGCCGTCCCTGCCGGACCCCGAACCCGCCCCGGGTTCAGGGGCGTCGATCGTTTCCGGTCATCTCTACTCGTCAACTGCCCAATAACTGAACAGAGATGGAGCCTCCGGTCTGACACGATGGCGCGTGCTGCCGCCCCCCGCAACCCCCGGCACCCGCCCATCCCCACCCGGAGGCACCGCGCCATGCCGCTCCTCGATCCGACGTTCTGGCAGGACGGACCCACCCTCACCGGCGGCGACGCACCGGTCGTCGAACCCGCCACCGGCCGCACCCTCGCCACCATCACGCTGGCCGCGCCCGCCGACGTCGCGGAAGCGGCCGTACGGGCGCGGGCCGCGCAGGCCGGATGGGCGCGCGCCACCCACCCGGAGCGGGCGGCCGTGCTGCGCCGCGCCGGGGACCTGTTCACCACGCACGCCGAAGAGCTGCGGGAATGGCTGGTGCGGGAGTCCGGGTCGATACCCGGCAAGGCCGATTTCGAGCTGCACGTCGCCGCGCAGGAGTGCTATGAGGCCGCCGCGCTGGCCTCCCGCCCGACCGGGCAGGTGCTGCCGAGCGAGGCGCCCCGGCTCTCGTTCACCCGCCGGGTGCCGGCCGGGGTGGTCGGGGTCGTCGCCCCGTTCAACGCCCCGCTGATCCTGTCGATCCGCTCGGTGGCGCCCGCGCTGGCCCTCGGCAACGCCGTGCTGCTCAAGCCGGACCGGCGCACCGCCGTCTGCGGCGGCCTCGCGCTCGCCGCCGTCCTCGCCGCCGCGGGCCTGCCCGGCGGCCTGCTGCACGTCCTGCCGGGCGGCGCCGAGACGGGCGCCGCGGTCGTCGCCGACCCCCGGGTCCGGATCGTGTCGTTCACCGGATCCACTGCCACCGGCCGCTCCGTCGGTGAACTGGCGGGCCGTCACCTCAAGCGTGCCCACCTGGAGTTGGGCGGCAACTCGGCCCTCGTCGTGCTCCGCGACGCGGACGTCGAGGCCGCCGTGGCCCAGGCGTCCTGGGGGTCCTTCTTCCACCAGGGCCAGATCTGCATGACCGCCGGCCGCCACCTCGTGCACGCCTCGCTGTACGACGAGTACGTGGAGCGGCTCGCCGTACGCGCCGAGGCCCTCGCGGTGGGGGACCCGTACCGCGAGCAGGTCCACCTGGGCCCGCTGATCGACCGCGGCCAGGTCGAGCGCGTCCACGCCCTGGTGGAGGCCAGCACCGCACAGGGTGCCAAGCTGGTCGCGGGCGGCACCCACCGGGACCTGTTCTACCGGCCGACCGTGCTCGCGGGCGTCGGGGACGACACCCCCGCCTACGCCGAGGAGGTCTTCGGCCCCGTCGCGCCCGTACGGTCCTTCGCGACGGAGGACGAGGCCGTGGAGCTCGCCTCGGCCGGCCCCTACGGGCTCTCCCTCGGGATCGTCACCCGTGACGCGGCGCGCGGGCTGGACCTGGCCGGCCGGATCCCGACCGGGATCGCGCACGTCAACGACCAGACGGTCAACGACGAGGCCGTCGCCCCGTTCGGCGGGGTCGGCGCCTCCGGCACCGGGGCCCGGTTCGGCGGCGAGGCCAATCTGGACGCCTTCACCGAGCTGCGCTGGACCACCACCCGCTCCACTCCCGCGGGGCATCCGTTCTAGGAGCCGTCAGGCCGGGAACGGAATGATGCGGACACGTCGTTGGTTCAACGAGCAGAACGCTCAATCAGGAGGTCAGGACACCGTGGCTACAGTCGAGCTCACCAAGGAAAACTTCGACCAGACGGTCAGCGAGAACCCGTTCGTGCTGATCGACTTCTGGGCGGGCTGGTGCCGGCCGTGCCTGCAGTTCGCCCCGGTCTACGAGAAGGCCTCGGAGGCCAATTCCGACCTGGTCTTCGCCAAGGTGGACACCGAGGCGCAGCAGGAACTGGCCGGAGCGTTCCAGATCAGCTCCATCCCCACCCTCATGATCATCCGGGACCAGGTGGCCATCTTCGCCCAGCCCGGCGCCCTGCCGGAGGCCGCGCTGACCGACCTCATCGCACAGGCCCGCGCCCTGGACATGGACGAGGTGCGCGCCAAGATCGCCGCGGAGCAGGGCGCGGGGGAAACCGGCACGCCGGGGGCCTGATTGCGTGACGCCGCCCCGGCGGGCGGTGACACTGGCCCGTATGACTGATGCCGTGGAGTACGACGTGGTGGTGCTCGGCGGGGGACCGGCCGGCGAGAACGTCGCCGACCGGACCCGTGCCGCAGGACTGAGCACCGCTCTGGTCGAGAGCGAGCTCGTGGGCGGGGAGTGCTCGTACTGGGCGTGCGTCCCGAGCAAGGCACTGCTGCGCCCGGTGCTCGCCCGTGCCGACGCCCGGCGGGTGCCGGGGCTGGCGGGCGCCGCCGAGGGTCCGCTGGACACGGCGGCGGTGCTCGCGCACCGCGACTACTGGACCGGGAACTGGAAGGACGACGGCCAGATCGACTGGCTCGACTCGATCGGCGCCGACGTCTACCGGGGTCACGGACGGCTCTACGGGGTCCGCAAGGTCGCCGTCACCAGCCCCGAGGGCGAGCACCACGTGCTGTCCGCCCGCCACGCGGTGGTGGTCGCCACCGGGACCCGCGCCGTCATCCCCGACGTGCCCGGGATGGCCGGGGCCGGACCCTGGACCAGCCGTGAGGCGACCTCGGCACCGGCGGCGCCGGGCCGCCTGCTCATCGTCGGCGGCTCGGTGGTGGCCGCGGAGATGGCCACGGCATGGCAGGGCCTCGGATCGCAGGTCACCGTACTCGTGCGCGGCTCGGGGCTGCTGCCGCGCATGGAGCCCTTCGCGGGCGAGCTCGTCGCCGACGCGCTGCGCGAGGCGGGCGCGGTGGTCCGTACCGGCGTGGCCGTCGAGGCCGTCGTACGGGACGGCTCCACCGGCCCCGTCACCGTGGTGCTGGAGGGCGGCGAGCTCCTGGAGGCCGACGAGCTGCTGGTGGCGACGGGCCGGGCACCGCGGACCGAGGACATCGGGCTGGACACCGTCGGGCTGTCCGCGGGCCAGTGGATCGGGGTCGACGACAGCTGCCGGGTGCCCGGGCACGACTGGCTGTACGCCGTCGGGGACGTCAACCACCGCGCGCTCCTGACCCACCAGGGCAAGTACCAGGCCCGGATCGCGGGAGCCGCCATCGCCGCCCGGGCGGCGGGCGTCCCGCTCGACACCGGACCCTGGGGCGCGCACGTCGCGACCGCCGACACTAGGGCCGTCCCCCAGGTGGTCTTCACCGATCCGGAGGCCGCCGCGGTGGGCCTCGGCCTGGCCGAGGCCGAACGGGCCGGCCACCGGGTGCGCGCCGTGGACTACGACCTGTCCAAGGTCTCGGGCGCCGGGCTCTACGCCGACGGCTACCGCGGCCGGGCGCGGATGGTCGTCGACCTGGACCGCGGGATCCTGCTCGGCGCCACCTTCGTCGGCCCGGGCGCCGCCGAGCTGCTGCACGCGGCCACCGTCGCCGTCGCGGGCGAGGTCCCCCTCGAACGGCTGTGGCACGCGGTCCCCGCGTTCCCCACGATCAGCGAGATCTGGCTCCGGCTGCTGGAGACGTACCGGGGGTAACCGGTCCGCGACGGCGCCCGGCTCAGGTGGCACGGGCGTGCAGCTCCAGCGCGGACAGCAGGTGGATCTGCGCGTCCACCCACGCCCGGACCGCCGCGGCCGGGCCCTCCTCGCGCAGCGTGCCGAGGAAGGCCCGTACCAGCCCCGCCGCGACCGAGAGGCCCGTGCGCGACAGGCCGGTCGCGGCCTCCTCGAGGCCGGTGCGCGCACCCTCCCCGAGGTCGCGCAGGCCGAGCTCGGCCGCCACGGCCAGCGCGGCCAGCGCGCCCTCCAGCGCCTGGGCGATCGGATCGCGCGGACGCGGGAGCAGGTTCGCCGCGAGCCGGGAGCCGGCCGCGGGACTCAGGTCCGGTACGGTCACGCCCCCGGCCGTCATGACGGCGATCGGATCGAGGACCAGCCCGCCCCCCGTCACCCGGACGAACGCGCTCAGGAAGCGGACCTCGCCCCGGCTGCCGTCCAGGCACGCGGCGAGCACGTCCAGCGCGCCGGGACTGTACGGGTTGTGCGTCGCGCTGACCGTCGCCACGGCGCCCCCGGAGTCCCGTACGGTCGCCTCCAGCCGCTGCTCGGCCGGATCGTAGCCCAGCTCAACGACTTCGCGGACCTCGACCACGTGCACGGAGCCGGCCTCGGTCCGGGGCCGCACCAGGTACGGCGGCAGCCGGTCCAGCGCCCGGGCGTGGGCGGCGAAGTCCCTCAGCAGCACCGGCTCGGGGAGGCCGGACCACGCCGAGCCGACCGGGGTCACGCTCGTGGACGCCACCCGGCCGGCCCCGATGGTGACGGACAGACCGGGCGTACGGGAGGCGCTCTCGCTCACCAGGTTGGCGCGGGCCAGCGCCCCCAGCGGAGCCCCCGCCACGCGCCGGGCCGCCAGCTCGGGCCCCGTCGGTTCCTGGCCCGGCGCGAGGCTCCACCTGCGGCGCAGCACCAGGCCGGTCCGGGCGTTGTCGTGGGCGAGGAACACCTCGGCGGTCCGGTCCTGCGGGGTACCGCTGATCCGGCAGCCGAGCGCCGTCAGGCGCACCCGGCGCAGAGGCGTGTCGCCGCGCTCTCCGGAGCCCAGGATCTGCGACGCGGAGAGCCGCGTGGTGTGGCCGGCCGCGCGCAGACGGGCGTGGAACTCGGTGACCAGGGCGGCGTACCGCTCGGCCCGGTAGCGGGCGCCGCGGGCCGCGTGGTCGTCGAGCTGCTCGATCAGGTCGGCCAGTGTTCCGGCCGGCCAGTGCAGGGACCGCGCGGACAACTCGTCCCGCGACCGGCGCAGGGCCGTCGCCAGCACCGGACCGGCGTGCACCGCGCCGTCCAGCAGCAGGTCGTCGAGGAGGGCGGCCGCGGTGCCCAGCTCCGGCGACGTGGCGGTGCGCGCCCGCCCTTCGCCCGCGCGCCGCTCGCCGCTGCCTCCCACGTCTACCTGGGCGGGCGGATCGGCCGGGTCGGCCTCGACGGCGGCACGGAACGCCCAGACGGCGAGGGCGATGGCCTCCCCGCGCCGGGCGTCGGCGGCGTCGGTGACCGCGAGTCCGATGCCGTCCGCTGCCGGGACGGGGAACCGCACCGTACAGGTGGGCAGTTCGGCCCAGGCGGCGGGCGCCGTGGCCGTGGGGTGGTGCAGCCGGGCCGTGTAGCCGCGGGCGAGGGCGCGCCGGGCGCCGGTGACGGCCCGCGCTCCGACGGCGGCGCTCAGCGCCTCGTCGTCGAGACCGCCGGGGGACCACGGCTCCCACGCGGAGCCGTCCGGAGCACCGGCACCGGCACCGGCACCGGTACCGGCACTGGCACCGGTACCGGCACCGGTACCGCCGTCGGCCGGGGTGCCGGAGACCTCGGCGGCTGCCCGCCGGCAGGCGAGGACCAGGCCGATCAGGTGCCGGCAGATCCCGGGCGCACCGCAGGTGCACGAGCCCCGGTCGAGGCCCGCGCCCGGCGGCAGCGAAACCTCCGTGCCGTCCGGGAACCGGCCGCGGAGCGTACCTCGCCCGTGCCCGTGCCCGTGCCCGTCCTCCTCCCCGTCCACGGACACCACCGCCCCGGCTCCCGCGTCCAGTTCCTTCGTGGCGCGCTTGACCAGCCCCCGGTTGGCGAGCGCGATCAGGGTGCCGGAGTCGAGGGCCAGCAGGTCGGGCCGGGCCGTCGCGGCCTCCCCCGTCACCGGCCCAGCCTCTCCGCGACGAACTCGGCGAGCTGACCTGGCGTCATCGCGCCGACGTGCGCGCCGACGTCGGCCAGCCGCTGCGCCGTCCCCCGGTCGTATGCCGGGTTCGCGTCCTCGTCGAGCGCGGCGAGTCCCAGTACGGTCGTGCCCTGTTCGGCCAGCGCGCGTACGGCGCGCACCAGCCGGTACGCGTCGCCGCCCTCGTGGAAGTCGGTGATCAGCGCGACGATGGCGCGGCGCGGGTTGTCGATCAGCCCGGTGCCGTAGTCGACCGCCCTCGCGATGTCGGTGCCACCGCCGAGCTGGACGCCCACGAGCAGCTCGACCGGGTCGCGGACATCGTCGGTCAGGTCCACCACGCTGGTGTCGAAGGCGACCAGATGGGTCTTCAGGCCCGGCAGCCCCCACAGGCACGCGGCCGTGACGGCGGAGTGGATGACCGAGTCGACCATGGAACCGGACTGGTCCACCAGCAGGATCAGCTGCCACTGCTCCAGGTGGGGGCGGGTGCGCGAGTGGAAGCGCGGCCGCTCGATCAGGATCCGCCGCTCGGCGGGCCGGTAGTGGGCCAGGTTGGCGCGGACGGTGCCGCGGAAGTCGAAGTCGCGGGCCGAGGGCAGCCGGCTGGGACGGCGCGAGCGGGTACCGGTGAAGGAGCGCCGGATCTCGGGCTTCAGCCGGTCGAGGAGGCGGCGCACCACCGTCTCCACGATCCGCCGGGCCAGCCGCAGCACCTCCGGGTTCATCAGGTGCTTGGTGCGCAGCACGGCGCGCAGCAGGGCCGGATCGGGCTCCACGCGCTCCAGCACGGCCGGGTCGGTGACGATCTCGTGGATCTCGTAGAGCTCGACGGCGTCCCGCTCCAGCCGTTCGATCGTCTCCTTGGGGAAGAGCCGGTGGATGTCGTCGAGCCAGTCGACCGCCGTGACCGCCGAGGTCCCGTCGCCGCCCTCGCGGCTCGCCCGGGCGTTCGTACCGGCACGGACACCGCGCCGGGCCTGCTCGGGGTCGCGGCCGTACAGCCACTCCAGGGCGGTGTCGCGGGCGGCGCCGTCGGCGCCGAGCGGGCCGGTGCACCGTTCGGCGGGGGCGCCCAGGATCAGCCGCCACCGCTCCAGGCCGGGGTCGGGGACGGCGGAGGGGTGCGGGCCGGGGGCGGTCACGGGGCGGTCCGCAGGCCGTAGAGGTCGAGCGTGCGTTCCACGTGGTTCTCCAGCTTCCGGGCGCGCGCGATCAGCAGCGGGTCGGCGGTGACGCGCAGCAGCGTCCGGGCCGAGCCGCGCAGGCCGCGCCGTTCGATCAGTCGGGCGGCGATCCGCTCGCGCTCGCGGGGCGGGAAGTACGCGAACGCCTGCCGCAGGGCCGGCAGACCCGCCAGGAAGTCCGTCTCGGACATGTCCCGGACCAGTTCGTCGAGTACGCCGATCAGCGGCTCGGGTCCGCCGCCGCCCGAGGTCAGTTCCGTACGGGCGAGGGCGAACAGGCCCGCCAGCCAGTCGCCGAGCGTCGCGGGATCCGCTGCCGCGCGGACCGCGGCGGCCGCGTCGAGGCCGCCGGTGTCGCCCAGCACGCGGCGCAGCCCGAAGGCCGCGCCGCGCAGGTCGGCGGGGGCGGCGGGATCCGCGCTGATCCGGCGGCACACCCCGGCGACCGTCCCCCGGGACACCGACAGCAGCTCCGCGGCGTGCAGCACCGCGTCCCGTACGGCGCCCAGGGCGCGCAGCCGGCCGTGATCCGGACCCGAGCCCGTGCCCTGGATGCCCTCGGCGAGCCACAGGGCGCGGCCGACCGCCGTGTCGACGGCGGCGCCGAGCAGCCGGTCGCGGGCCACGCCGTACACCCGGTCGTGCCGCCACAGTCCTAGTGCCGTGTGCAGGGCCTCGCCCAGCGGTCCGAGCGCGCCGGCCCGCCCGAGCCCGGACGCGAGCTCCGCGACCAGGCGGGCGGACAGCCGCGTGGCACCGCAGACCACGGCGTCGAACAGGACGGCGGCCAGCGCGTCGGGCTCGGCGCCCGCGGCGCGCATCCGGTCGCCGAGGGCGACGGCCGCGGCCTCGTCCAGGGTCGCGCCGAACCCGCCCGCCTCGATGAGCGCGGCCTCCCGGCCCGCGGCCGGACCGGCTTCCCAGCTCTCGGTGAACACGGGGTCGGTGCCGTGCGCGGGGCCGCTCACCCGGGTGAAGCCGGGTACGTCCAGTACGCGCAGCCGGTGCAGTACCCGGCTGCGGTCCAGGTCCGCCGGGTCGGTCAGGCGCAGCGTGACGGGGCGGCCGTCGCCGGGTGCCAGATCCAGCGCGGCCAGCCGGGCCTCGACGTCGTGCACGAGCGGGGGCAGGGGCGTGCCGGGGTGCAGCCGCCCGACGCGGTCGCCGCCGCACGCGGCGACCATCTCCACGACGACCGGATGGGCTCCGGGACGCAGCGGGCCGCGACGGGTCCACGGCAGTGGTTCGTCGAGGGCGTCGGTGATCAGCGCCGCGGCGAGTCCGTCCAGCAGGTCGAGGCGGTTCGGCGTCCGGTGGCCGCGCAGGGCGGCCAGGCCCAGGGCGGTGCTCCGGGCCGCGATCAGCCCGGCCGTGGAGACCGGCCGGCCGCGCCCGCGCAGCCGCCCGGCCACGGCCCGTACCAGGGCTTCGCCGGCGGCCTCGGGACCCGCCTCCCACAGTTCCTGGTAGTAGGCGGGCGAGGGCATGCCGGACTGGTAGCCGGCGAAGGCGTCGAGCTGCCGGAAGGAGTACGGCACGAGGAAACTGCCGCCGACGGATCCCTCGGGCGGCGCGGGCACGGACGGCCAGCCGTCACCCGTGCCGTCATCCGCGTCGCCGGACGCGGGGGCCGTGCTCAGGGCGACCAGCGCGGGCCGGTGGAAGCCGCCCGTGACCACGAGGACCGGGCGCTCACCGGCCGCGGCCACGGCGGCCCGCACCCAGTCGGCCATGTACCGCTCCCGCGCCCGGTCGCCGTCGTCCGCGACCGAGTCGCCGCGCACCACGTCGAAGTACGCCTCCAGCCGGGCCGCGAGCCCGTCGTCCCCGGAGCCGGAGCCGGAGCCGGAGCCGAGCCCGGGCCCGGGCCCGGACTCGAACATCCGGTCCCAGAGCGCGTCGACGGAGTCGACGTGGAACCGACGGCACAGCCGGTCCGTCGCCTCGGCGTAGCGGGCCTCGGCGTCCGCGTACCGGTTGCTGCGTCCGGCGAACGCCGGGTGCCAGGCGGGCAGGTCGATGAAACGCACCTCCGCGCCCGCGGCCCGGCCCGCCGTCAGAGCGACCCACTCCGGCGAGTACGCGCACAGCGGAGCCCAGGACGTGGCGGTGCGCTCCGCGTCCCGGTAGTGGCTGAACACGGCGATCGGCAGCTCATGGCCCAGCAGCAGCTCGTCGAGGCGGCCGTTCAGGTCGGCGGGGCCCTCGACCAGCACGTACGCCGGCCGCAGCTGCTCGATGGTGCGGGCCACCAGGCCGGCGCACGCGGGGGAGTGGTGCCGTACGCCGAGGAAGGTCGCGGTCATCGCATCACCGGCTCACCGGCCCGCCAGCAGGTGGCGCGACGCGTGCAGGGCCTGCCACTGCGCCCCGCCCCGCTGGGCCGCCCGCTGTTCGAGGTAGCGGCGCAGCCGCGCCAGGTCCTCCGGGCTGTCCTTGGCCGCCGTACCGGCCAGGCAGGTGACCAGGTCGGCAGCGTTGCCCGGCTCGCCGCGCAGGAACCAGCCCCGTACGCCCACCGCGTGGGCGACCGACACGGCCTCGGCCGTGCTCATCACGGAGGAGAGCCGGTCGGTGCCGGCGCCGTGGCCGCCGACTCCGGAGCGCAGCTCCCGGAACGTGGTGACGAGCACCTCCAGCACCTCCGGATCCGGCGCCGCGGTCACGCCCGAGCGCCGGAGCAGGGCCTTGGCCTCGGTCTCCACCAGGGCGATCTCGATGTCCAGGTCGGAGATGGGGAAGACGGTCTCGTAGTTGAACCGCCGCTTCAGCGCGGCGCTCATCTCGTTGACCCCGCGGTCGCGGGTGTTCGCCGTCGCGATCACGTTGAAGCCCTGGCGGGCGAACACCATCCCGTCCGGGCCCTCCAGCTCCGGGACGGCCACGACCCGCTCGGACAGCAGCGACAGGAGGGAGTCCTGCACCTCCAGCGGGCAGCGGGTGATCTCCTCGAACCGGACGAGCCGTCCCTCCCGCATCCCGCTCAGCATGGGGGCCGGTACCAGCGAGCGCTGCGACGGGCCCTCGGAGACGAGCAGGGCGTAGTTCCAGGAGTACTTGATCTGGTCCTCGGTGGTCGCCGCCCCGCCCTGGACGATCAGTGTGGAGTCCCCGCTGACGGCCGCCGAGATCAGCTCCGACAGCAGCGACTTGGCCGTACCGGGCTCACCCACCAGCATCAGGCCCCGGTTGGTGGCCAGCGCCACCAGGGCCCGCTCGACCAGGGCCGTGTCACCGACGAACTTGCGGCCGATGCCCGCCTCCTCGTCCCCGACGATGAACCGGCGGGCGGCCCGCAGGCTGAGCTGCCAGCCCGGCGGCCGGTGATCGGTGTCGCCGGCGCGCAGGGCGGCGAGCTCCGCGGCGTAGCGGACCTCGGCGGGCGGCCGCTGCAACTCCTCGGCGGCCGGGGCCGGGGCCGGGACGCTGGTGGTCGTGGTCGTGGTCGTGTTCGTGGTCGTCAGGTTCGTGGTCGTCACGAGGTCAGCTCCGTCAGGTCGGCCAGCACCTCGGAGACGAGCACCGGGGACAGGTCGCCGAACTTCAGCGGATAGGTGCGGGACCTCCAGTAGTCGCAGGGCCGCGTGTCGAGCCAGACGGTCTCCAGCTTCTGGTCCGGGAACTCGCCGATCATCCCGACCGCGATGCCCTCGTCGAGCCCGATCACCAGATAGCGCTCGGGGCCCAGCCGTCGGGAGAACCACCGCTCCACCCCCGCGTCCTGGGGCTCGCCGCGCTCCCAGCCGCGCTTCTGCAGCGCGAGCAGCCTGCCGACCGGCACGGTGATCCCCTCGAAGCGGGTGAGGCGCGAGTCGGCGGCCTCCTCCTCGGTCACCGCCAGCACCGGCCGGCCCAGCTGCGGGAACGGCTGGAGGATCTCGTAGTCCGCGAACAGCTCGGACCAGCCGGCGAGCGCACCGTCCAGGTCCAGCGGGTGGGCCAGGGTGATCCCCGCGTCGTCGGCGAACGTGACCGTCTCGTCCTCGGCGTCGGCGTACGTGCGGTCCTCCGCCACGCGGAACGCGGTCACCCCGCCCTCCTGTTCGGCCCGCCAGACCAGGCGCCGCACCAGGTGCCACACCAGCGGATGCTCCACGAACAGCCGGCGGAACTCGGCGGCCGTCCACGAGCGCCCGTCCACCATCGCGGCCTCCAGGCGCCGCACCTGGTCCGAGGCGATCGTCCGGACGTCCTTCTTCAGCGCCGTGAACCGCTTGCGCTCGGCGACGGCGAGCTCCGCGTCGTCCCGGGTGCCGGGCTTCGGCAGGTCCTTCAGGCGTCGGCCGTCCTCGCCGAGCACGTACGGCCTCAGCTGCTCGTCGAAGCCGACCGTGAAGCGGCGCGTGCCGTAGTCGATGACGGTGCTGCCGTCCGCGTCCAGACCGAGGTCCGGCACCAGACGGTCCGACAGCTGCTCACCGGTGAGCCCCAGCCCGGCCGCGACCTCGGCGATCTTCTCCCGCGCGCGCAGCTTCAGCGCCTTGAACTTCACGCGCTGCGCGATCCCGTGCAGGTGCAGCAGGGCGACATCGGTGCCGATCGCCGCCAGCACCTCGAGGCCGTCCACCGCCCGGTGGTGCGCGCCCTCGCCGGGCCAGGCCCGGATCACCGGGGTCAGGGCCCGGACGGTCCCGTCGTCGCCGAACCTGCCGAGCGCGTGCAGCGCCCACGCCTCCTTGGGCGGCATCCCGGCGAGCTGCCATTCCGTGAACAGCGCCCACCCGAAGGCGGCCAGGGACTGCGGCGTGCACAGGTCGCGCACCTGGGCCAGCCCGGGGAACTCCGCGCTCGGCGTGGACACCGCCAGCATGGTCAGCACGTACGAGGTCGCCACGGCGGGCAGCGCCCCGCCGGACCGCAGCAGGATCTGCGGCAGCGCCTGCGGAGCGGCCCAGCCGGCCACCTTGGGCATGCGGGCGGGCAGCGCGGCCGCGAGCGGATCGGCGGTCAGCAGCGGCTCCAGGGCCTCGGCTGCCTCCGGGCCGTACTCGGCGGCCACCCGGCGCACCGCGTCGGCGCCGTGCGCCGCCACGATCACGGACAGGGCCTGCTCGGCGGCGGTCCGCTCCGCCCCGGGCGCGCCGAGCGCGTCGGGTACGAGCAGCCGGGCCGCGCCCGCGCCGTGCCGGACGAACCAGGAACGCGCCGTCTCACCCGCCGCCTTGAGCCGTACCAGCCACCCGGCCATCAGCCGTGCCACGCCCGCGTCGAGGAAGGGGAGGAGGAGCGGTGCCATCACCTTCGGATTGCGGGTCGCCATGCTCACGGCCACGGGCAGCGCGGCCAGTTCGTGGCGGGCGACGAGCGGTTTGAAGGAGCTCAGGCCCTCGTAGGTGTACTCGGTGCCCTGCCAGCCCGCGAGCAGCGGACGCACCTGCTCCTCGGGCCCCTTGACGAACACCGCCAGCGCGTCCCACTGGCGGCGCCGCATGCCCTGGCGCAGGTGCTCGACGTAGGTCTCCATCGGGTGGTACGGCTCCCAGGTGGTGACCCAGGACTCGGTGGCGGCCCACGCCTCCCGCTCGCCGGTCCGCCACCGCGTCCGCGGCTCTTCCGGCGCCGCCAGCCCGCCGACCGTCCGTGGCGTGGCCACCGTCCGCTTGCGGGTCCACGGCGGGCTGGTCAGCAGCGGGGGCAGCGTCTCCTCGGGAACCTCCGCCACCCGGCCCTCCTGCCGTGCGAGGGGACCGACGCGCGCGGCGAGCTCCTCGGGCAGGTCCGCCAGCAGCCCGAGCACGAGCTCCCGGTGGGCGGCGACGTGCGTGACCAGCAGCTGACCCGCCATCGAGGCGGTGGGGCCGGCGCCGCCGGCCGCCTTCGCGAGCAGCCGCAGCGCCCGGACCGGGTACCGGCGGGCGGCGGCGGCCACGGCGATCCGGACGTACTTGTCGTCGAGCCGCTCCACGAGGAAGCCGAAGGCCTCGTCGGAGGGCAGCTCGACGAGGGCCGCCGCGATCGCCTTGGTGTCGTCGGTGTCGATGTAGTGGCGGTTCAGCTCGCCGGCGGCCAGCGGGGCCATCGCCACGCCGATGCCTTCCGCGACGGTCGGCACGACGGCCGCGTTGCGGACGGTCCAGCCCAGGTCCCCCCGGTCGTCGAACAGGGCGGCCTGCCCGGGCGACCCGAGCGAGCACAGCAGCATCTCGCGCACCGCCCGGTCGGGGTGCGCGCGCAGGGCCGGATCGGCGCAGCACTCCTCCACCCACTCCTGCTCGGCGGGGGCGATGAAGCACGCGGTGATCTGCTGGCGCGGCGTCCGCCGGGCGGTCGCGAGACCGGCGACGGCGGCCCGGTACGTTTCCTCGTCGGCCACGGACAGCAGGGCCCGGATGCGCGCCAGAGGGTGGCGGGCGGCCATCCTGCCCCAGGTGCCGCGGTGGTGCACGTCGGGGTCCGCGGTCATCACGACCGCTTCCTTCCGGCTCCGGTCGCCCGGGGACGGCGACGCCCACTCGGCGTGGATCTCCTGCATCTCGGCCGCCGCGCGCGCGGCGAAGGGCAGGCCGAATTCGGCGGCCCAGGCGTCCACGACGCTCGGGGCCGGGGAGCCGCCGGTCTGCAGCTCCGCGAGGACCGCCGCGCCCAGCGGGCTGGGGCTGCCGGACCGGTGGGCCCGGGCGGCCTCGACGAGAGCGGGGTCGCTCTGCGGGGAGGAGAGCACGCGCTCGACCGTCTCGGCACTCCGCTCGAGAGACTCGCGCAGTGCCCGCAGTGCGTCGGCCTCGACCGCCGGCACGTCACAGGGCACCCCGCCGCGTCGCGGATACAGGTTCCGCTTCCACTCCTCGGGCAGGGTGAACGTGTCCTCGTCGGCGGGCACTGCGGGAGCTGCGGGCACCTCGGCGACGGCCGGGCCCACAGCGGCGGGAACGGCCGGCAGCGCCGCTGCCCCGGCCTGCGCGACCTCCGCATAGCCCTTGCGTTCCTTCTCGGCCATGGCCTTGACCAGGTGCGACTGGGCGTCAGCGGCGGAGCCGAACTCCTTGACCCGTGTCTGGCCGACGGTCCCGGTGCGGCCGAAGCGGACGGTCACCGAGGTGCCCTCCGCCGCTGCCTCCCAGAACTTGGCAGAGCCTCCGTCGACGTACTCCCAGCGCCGCACGCTGCCTCCCCTTTTCGTGCGTGATCAGATGACCGAACAGTAGACGGCCCCTCTGACAACGACCCGGCTGGAGAACAAGGAGACACCGTCCGTGATCGTGATCGCCGATCTCGGCGACGTCCGGCGAGCGGGCCGCCTTCCGGCGGCGGCTGCTGGGGGAGGGGGCCGGGCGTCCGCGGCGTCGGTCGACCAGGTGGTGCGCGGGGACGGCTTCGTGCTCGCGGTGTGCGACTCGTCTGTTCCCGGCGAGGACCGCCGCCAGGAGGAGTCCGTGCTGGCCCGGCAGGATGGGATCCTCGCTTGGCACTGCGCGCGAGCCCCCGGTGCCGGTCGCCTTCCACCACCCGCCGCCGGTCCCGTTGCACACCCCGTACGTCGACCGGATCCGGCGGTTCGGCGAGGAGCGGCTCGAGGCTCTCGCCGCGCGGCACCCGCATCTGACCGCGTTCCGGTGTGGGCACGCCCACACAGCCGCCGCGACCACCTTCGCAGGGCGCCTGCTGCCGGTGGCGCCGGGCGTGGTGTCGGCGCTGCGGCTGCTCTGGGAGGCCCCGGGAGTAATCGCTTCCTGGACCGGGAGTGTCGATGCGCCGGAGTTCTCTTCGCCTCTGTGTGACGGTCAGTCTGGACGCTTCTGGTTCTCGATGTACTGCTTGATGATGCTCAGCTGTGCACCACCGGTGGACGCGGCGAAGTAGGAAGGGGACCAGAAGTGTTCGCCCCACAGGTACTCACGGATGTGGCCGGGGTATTCCTGGCGGAGTCTGCGGGCGGACACGCCCTTGAGAGATCCGACTAGCCTGGAGATGGCGACCTTGGGCGGGTAGTGCACCAGGAGGTGGACGTGGTCACGTTCGCCGTTGAACTCGACCAGGTCGGTTTCGAAGTCGGCGCAGACGGCCCGCATGATCTCTTCGCAGCGCGTGAGGATCTCGTCGGTGAAGGGGCCGCGCCGGTACTTGGGTGTGAAGACCAAGTGGGCGCCAAGGGTGTGGATGACCGTTCGACCCCTGCGGATGTTGGGGTCAGGTTCCCAGCGGGGTGACATAGACTAACTGTAGTACGGTGATTCGCGTGAAGCTCGTGACGCAGATCAAGCTGATGCCGGAGGCCGCTCAGGCTGCCGCGCTGTCGGCGACGCTGCGCACGGTCAACGAGGCTGCGAACTGGGTATCTGGGGTGGCGTTCGAGCACGGGTGCCCCCGTGAGTACGAGCTGCGCAAGCACACTTACGCCGAACTCAAGGCCCGCGGCCTGGGCGCTCAGGCCGCTCAGCACGTGATCAAGAAGACCCGCGACGCCTATGCCGCGCTGAAGGCGAACATCTGGGCCGGAAACCTCGGCAAGCCCGGGTCGAAGCGCTGGATCAAGGCCGAGTCCAAGCCGATCACGTTCCGGCCCGAGGCAGCACAGCCGTATGACGACCGGTGCCTGGCGTGGCAGTACGACGCTCTGACGGTTTCGATCTGGACCACTGCGGGACGGCTCAAGAACGTCCGCTTTTCCTGTTCCCCGGGCGCGCTCAACATGCTGCGGGAGCACCGCAAGGGCGAGGCCGACCTGATCGAACGCGACGGCGTGTTCTATCTGGTCGCGGTGTGCGAAGTGCCCGAGGCCCCTCTGAACGAGGCCCCGTCCGCGTTCGTCGGTGTGGATCTCGGCATCGTGAACATCGCCACTGCATCCAATGGTTATCGTGCTGCCGGGCGTGGCCTGAACCGGCACCGCAAGCGGCAGCTCGACCTGCGGCGCAAGTTACAGGCCAAGGGCACCAAGTCCGCAAAGCGACTTCTCAAGAAGCGCTCACGCAAGGAAGCCCGGCATACCGCCAACGTCAACCACATCGTTTCGAAGACCATCGTCACCGCCGCTGAACGCACCGGCTCCGGTATCGCCCTGGAAAACCTCAAGGGCATCCGCGACCGGGTACGGCTCCGAAAGGCTCAGCGGACGGACCTGCACTCGTGGAGCTTCCACCAGCTCGGCGCCTTTCTTGAGTACAAGGCCCGCCGGGCCGGGGTGCCGCTGGTGTATGTCGATCCGGCGTACACCAGTCAGCAATGTTCCGTGTGCGGTCACATCGACCGGAAGAACCGGGTCGATCAAGCAACGTTCGCGTGCCGGGCCTGCGGGTTCCTGGCGGACGCGGACGACAACGCGTCCCACAACCTCGCCGCACGCGGAGAGACCGTGTGGACCGCGGGGCGTGAGTCACGCGTCCCTGCCACCCCTTAAGGGGCGGCTGGACGGAGGGGCCAACCCAGCAGCCAGTTGGGCGCTACCTCAAAGCCCGGTCCTCTAGGGCCAGGCCAAGTTGACTGCTCTGTGACATGGCAGGGAGTCGCACCCGGCACCCGGCGCCCGGTGGGGGGACAGTGTCCGCAAGCCCCCGAAAAAGTGACGGCCGTTCATCTTACCCAGTGGTAGTTCCGTCAGTACCCTCCCCGTGACCCCGGTTCCCGACCCCACGGAGGAGCACGTATGTTACGTCCCGCCGCCCGCCTGAGAACTGCCGTCGCCGCCGCGCTGATCGCCCTGGGCGCGACCCTGCTGACACCGCCCGCCGCGGCCGCCGGAGCCGCCGACCCCGTGCCGCTCCCGATCGCCGACTACTGCGGCAGCCAGTGCTCGGACATCCTGCCGCCCGGCCAGAACGGCAATGCCACGCTCGCGCAGATCCTCCTGCACAAGGCCTTCGGCACGCTGCCCGCCCACACCTCCGACCAGCTGGCCCGCTACGACTCCCTGGTGGCCGGCTACCCGGGGCTGACCGACGCCAAGGTCAACGACTTCTTCAACGACGCCTCCTTCGGCGTGCCCGCCGGCCAGGTGGAGTCCACCACCAGCCCGCGCGCCGACGTCACCATCACCCGCGACAAGAAGACCGGCGTCCCCCACATCAAGGGCACCACCCGCTACGGGACCTCCTTCGGTGCCGGCTACGCCGCCGCCCAGGACCGGCTCTGGCAGATGGACCTCTTCCGGCACGTCGGCCGCGGCGACCTGACCCCCTTCGCGGGCGGCGCCCTCGCCAACCAGGGCCTGGAGCAGCAGTTCTGGCCGCAGGCCCCGTACACCGAGGCCGACCTCCAGGCCCAGGTGGACCGGATCGGCTCCACCGGGGGCGAGCGCGGCCGGCTCGCGATGGAGGACGCGCAGGCCTACGTCGACGGCATCAACCTCTACCGCACCCAGTCCAAGAACGGGCGCTACTTCCCCGGCGAATACGTCCTCACCGGCCACATCAACTCCATCACCAACGCCGGTGAGATCCAGCCCTTCAAGATCACCGACCTGATCGCCCTGGCCTCCGTCGTCGGCGGCCTGTTCGGCGGCGGAGGCGGCGGCGAGGTCCAGGCCGCGCTCTCCCTGCTGTCCGCACAGCAGAAGTACGGCCTGGAGGAGGGGACCAGGGTCTGGGAGTCCTTCCGCCAGCGCAACGACGCGGAAGCCGTCCTCACCGTCCACGACGGCGCGAGCTTCCCCTACGCCCAGAAGCCCGCGAACCCCCAGGGAACGGCCCTCCCGGACGCCGGATCCGTGGTCGCCGAACAGCTCGTCCACGACCGTACAGGCGCGGCGACCGCCAAGGAGGCCGCGAGCCCGCCGAAGCCGCTGTGGCAGAGCATGTCCAACGCCCTGCTCGTCTCCGGCGCCCACACCGCGAGCGGCCGCCCCGTCGCCGTCTTCGGACCGCAGACCGGCTACCTCGCGCCCCAGCTCCTCATGCTCCAGGAGATCCAGGGCCCCGGCATCAGCGCCCGCGGCGCCTCCTTCGCGGGCGTCAGCATGTACGTGCAGCTCGGCCGCGGCCAGGACTACGCCTGGAGCGCCACCTCCGCCGGCCAGGACATCACGGACACCTTCGCCGTCGAGCTGTGCGAACCCGGCGGCGGAACCCCGACCAAGGCGAGCACCTCGTACCTCTACCGGGGCACCTGCACGCCCATGGAGAAGCTCGAACGCGCCAACGCCTGGAAGAAGTCGGTCGCCGACCCGACCCCCGACGGCTCCTACCGGATGCAGGTCTGGCGCACGCACTACGGCATCGTCACCCACCGCGCCACGGTGGACGCGAAGCCCGTCGCCTACACCGCCCTGCGCTCCACCTACCGGCACGAGGCCGACTCGATCATCGGCTTCCAGATGCTCAACGACCCCTCGTACGTCAAGGACGCCCGCACCTTCCAGCAGGCGGTCCAGCACATCGGCTACGCCTTCAACTGGTTCTACGCCGACTCCCGCGAAGCCGCCTACTACAACAGCGGGCTGAACCCCGTACGCCCGGCCGCGGTGGACGCGGCCCTGCCGGTGCACGCCCGGCAGCAGTACGAGTGGCAGGGCTTCGACCCGGCCGCGAACACCGCCTCCTACACCCCGCCCGCCGAGCACCCGCAGTCCATCGGCCAGGACTACTACATCAGCTGGAACAACAAACAGGCGAAGGACTACGGCGCGGCCGGCTTCGGCATGGGCGCCGTCCACCGCGGCGACCTCCTCGACCGCCGGGTCAAGCAGCTCGTCACCGCCGGCGGCGTCACCCGCGCCACCCTCACGCAGGCGATGGCCGAGGCCGCCGTCACCGACCTGCGCGCCGAGAACCTGCTGCCCGAGCTCCTCGCCGTGCTGCGCAGCGCACCGGTAGCCGACCCGGCCGTCGCCGCGGCCGCCGACAAGCTGGCCGCGTGGCAGGCGAGCGGCGCCAAACGCAAGGAGACCGCGCGGGGTTCGCGGACGTACGCGCACGCGGACGCCATCCGGATCATGGACGCCTGGTGGCCGCTGCTGATCGAGGCCCAGTTCAAACCGGGCCTCGGCGCACCGCTGTACGACGCCCTGCGCGCCTCGCTCACCGTCGACGAGGCACCCAACGCGGGCCAGGGCCCCACCGGTTCGCACGCCGGATCGGCCTTCCAGTACGGCTGGTGGAGCTACGCGGACGAGGACCTGCGGATGGTCCTCGGACGCCCCGTGGCCGATCCGCCGTCCCGCGTCTACTGCGGGGGCGGCTCGCTCGCCGCGTGCCGCGAGACCGTGACCGCCACGCTGGGGCAGGCCGCCGCCGCCACCCCGGCGGCCGTGTACCCGGCCGACGGCACCTGCGCCGCGGGCATCCAGTGGTGCGCCGACTCGATCGTCCAGCGCCCGGTCGGCGGACTGTCCCACCCGCAGGTCAACTGGCAGAACCGGCCCACGTACCAGCAGGTCGTGGAGTTCCCGGCGCACCGCTGAGGCGGCGCGGGCATGACGGAGGCCCGCCGTTCCGGACGCTCTCCGGGCGGCGGGCCTCGGTGTGCGCGGGGGTCAGGGGCCGACGGTGATCTGCTGCGCCGGGTCGGTCGTGTCGGCGACGAGGTAGACCGCGTTGAAGGTGGACGTGGTCGCGCTCGTCGGGCAGCCGAACCCGCCGGTGACCTTCACCGGTACGGTCGCGTTGGTGAAGGTCAGGCTGGGCGGCGCCCCGTTGGTCCAGGTGCCGCCGACTTCGGCGGCGGCGGTGGGCGCGGTGGTGACCGTGCAGGAGGCGAGTCCGGTCGTCTTGACCACGAGGCCGCCGGCCGGCACGGTCATGGTCGCGGTGATGGGGGAGCCGTGCTGCATCGACACCGTCCAGGCACCGCTGGTCGTGACCGTGGGGGTCACGCCGGGGAAGCTCGACGTACAGGAGCTGTACGTCGGCGCCGAGATGGGGGACGAGACGGGCCCGGCCGGGTTCTGGTTGCCGGGGGCGGCCGGCACCGTGCCGGTGGCCACGGAGACGTTGCAGGTCACCGTCACCGAACCGGCCTTGAGGGTGGCCTTACCGCTGAGGGTGGCCTGGAAGGCGTGCCCGTCCGGGGTGACGGTGGTCGACCCGGCCACGGGTAACGGCGCGGCGGAGGCGGAGACCGAGGCCAGCGTGAGGGCTCCGGCGGCGGCCATCCCGAGGGCGAGAGCGGTGCGCGTACGGCTCATGGCTGTGCTCCTTGGGGATCGTGGTGCGAGGGTGTCGTGGGGGAGGGGGCGGCTGGCGGGGCGGCCGCGTGCGGCTGCCAGGCGAACATCAGGCCGCCGCCGAGAATGCCGAGCAGGGTGCCGATCAGGAATCCGCCGAGGTTCGACAGGACCAGGGCCGCGGTGGCGATCAGGGTGGTGAGGACACCCGCGAGAGCGCGCTGGGCGGGGGAGAACCAGGCGGTGAGGCCGAGCACGATCATCACGAGGCCCATCAGGACGGACGGGATCCCCGCCACCCCCTGCTGGAGCATGATCTTCAGTGGTGCCAGCGGGAGGAGGCAGATCCACACGCCGGCGAGGATGGTGAACAATCCGCCCCAGAACGGTCTGCCGCGCCGCCACCGCCGCCACCGCCGACGGCTCAGAAGCATTCCTTCTTGCCCTTGCTGATGTCCATGCGCAGCCCGGAGAGCTTGAAGGTGCCGGCGTTGGTGGCCCACGCCGTCTGCTGCAGATCGGTGATGCTGACCGTGTCGGCCTGCTGGGCGAACAGGTCCTGCATCCCCTGGGCGTCGGCCGGACCCTTGTCGAGGGTGGAGGCGTCGCGCCCGATCTCGATGTTGGTGAAGACCGCGTCGCCGGAGAGCTGCGTCGCGTCCACGAACAGGTTGCTCGCCTCGACGGGCTTCTTCTGGCCCGCCGTCAGGTTGAGCGAGATGTCGCCGATCACGGGGAGCGTGGTGACCACGGACTGGCAGAGGCTGTTGAGCTTCGCCTCCCGGATCGCGGTGACGGCCACCGGGATGAGCTCCTCGCGGGCATTGACGTCGACGCTGCCGTACTGGGCGAAACCCTCGCCCTGCAGGCTCTTCGCCGACACCTTGAACTGCTGCCCCGACACCGCGAAGGAGGCGGCGAGCGCCCCTTGTGCGAGGGCGATGCCGAGGCCGGCGGTCACGGCCACGGCGGGTACGGTCAGGAGGGCGAACCGCCGCCATCGGACACGGCCGGAGCCGCGGTCTTCATCGGATAAGTCGGATAAGTTCGGGGAATCCGTCATGAGATCGTCCCTTGTGTTCAGCTGTGAACCGTTGTTACCGACGAGTTGAATGTAAGAGTGCCAATGGGGGTTGGCAAGGTTGTGCGACCGCACGCTTTCAGCCGACTCCTACTGCTCCGTACGCAGCAGTTCGGCGACCTCCGCGTCCACCCGGCGCGCCATCGCCCGGGCGAACTCCGTGGCCACGACCTCCCCGGCGACAGGCCGCAGGGCCGTCACCGCCTCCGTGACGTGCTGAAGCTGTGTGGCCGAAAGTCGCTCCAGCCCCGCCGGGCCGATCACATGCCGCCGGAACAGTCCCACGAACCGGTCCGCGAGGGCGGCCGCCTGCGCCTGTACGAACTCCCCGGCGTCCAGGATCTCCGCGAGCGGCACCCCCTCGCGCACCAGCGCGAGCGTCGCGTCCAGCAGACGGGGGCTCGGGTGGGTGACCAGGTCCCCGTCGACCGTGACGTACCCGAGCTCCGCCGCCCGCCGGGTGTCCTCGGCCGTGGCCGTGGGGCCGAACAGCTCCCGCAGCTCGGCCCGCGTCATCGTGACCGGCTCCTCGCGCACCCAGTCCCGGGTCATCTCCCGTTCCAGGCCCAGCAGTCCGGACAGGCCGCCGCCGCCCTCCCACGCCTGCAGGAGCTCGGCGATGCCGTTGACCGTGTAGCCGCGCCCCAGCAGGTCGCTGATCAGCCGCAGCCGGGTCAGGTGGTCATCGGAGTACCAGGCGATCCGGCCCTCGCGGCGCGGCGGCGGCAGCAGCCCGCGCTCCTGGTAGTAGCGCAGGTTGCGCACCTTGACCCCGGCCGCGCGGGCCACGTCCTCCCGGCGGTAGCGCCCGCCACCGGTCCCGCCGTCGGCACCTTCATCGGCCCCGCCGCCCGTCCCGCCGTCCGCCCCGTCTCCCACCACCTGGCTGCTCACGCGGCAGAGTGTAGGACGTACCGGCAGGTCACATAGGCCGCGGCCGGTCTTCCTTGACGGCCCGCAGGATCACGAACTTCGGTTCGCTCGCGACGACTTCACTGTTGCCGAAGAGCCGTCGCAGGTGGGTGTGGTAGCCCATGTGCCGGTTGGCGACGATCCACAGCTCGCCGCCGGGCCGCAGCACCTTGCGCGACTGCGCGAACATCCGCAGCGCCGTCGCGTCCGTGGTCGCCTGGTGGGAGTGGAACGGCGGGTTGCTCAGCACCAGGTCCACGGAGCCCGGGGCCAGCATCGCGACCCCGTCGCCGACATGGAACTCGGCCGTCCGCCGGCCCTCGCGGATGTTCGCCTTGTACGTGGCCCGCGCCGAGGCGACCGCCTGGTAGGACTCGTCCGTGAAGACGACCTCGGCGTCCGCGTCGTGCACCTGCACCGCCGTGCCGACGACGCCGTTGCCGCAGCCCAGGTCCACGACCCGGGCCCCGTCGGTGTTGGTCGGCAGGTTCTGCAGGAAGAAGCGGGTGCCGACGTCGAGCCGGTCGGCGCAGAAGATCCCGGCGTGGTTGACGACGGTCAGCCCGGAGGCGGACCCGGCGTCCTCGTCCACCGTGTACGTCACCGGCCACGGCCCGGGGGTCGTGGGCCGTGCGGCGCCCGGAGTGCCCGGCGTGCAGAAGATCAGCCGCGCCTTCTTCTCGGCGAGCGAGGTCTTCGTCGGGCCCAGGATCCGCTCGAAGAGCCGCAGCGTGGAGGTGTGGATCTCCTTCACCATGCCGGTGCCGACGACCACGGTGCCCGCGTGCACGTGCGGGGCGAGCCGGTGCAGCTGGTCCTCCAGCAGCGCCAGGCTCTTGGGCACGCGCACCAGCAGGACGTCGATCTTCTCGGGCGGCGGATCCTGCGTGGTCAGCAGCGCGACCGTCGCCTTGGAGGTCCCGATCCCGTTCCGGTCGAGGTTCGCCGCGGTGGCGGAGCGGGTCAGGGAGGAGTCGGTGATCTGCGTCGGCCGGTACGCGGCGAGCGCGGTCGTCAGCGTCCCCCAGCGGTCCCCGACGACCGTGATCTGCCCGGCGCCGGCCAGGTCCACCGGCCCGCGCTCGCCGGTTCCGGCGTCGAGGTGGCGCAGCAGGTACTCGTCGGCGGCGTCCCAGGCGCGGAGCCGGTCGCGCGGGTCCTCGGGGAAGCGGGTGAGCTCGTAGGAGCCGAAAGGCGTGGTCAGGCGGTTCATATGGGACCCAGGCTAACCGAGCCGGAGCCCGGGCCCCGCATGCGCCGGGCCGGGCACCCCCCTAGTCCTCGAACTCGCCCGCCATCGCGGCGGCCATCCGCAGGTAGGGACGGGCCTCCGCGGCCCGCCCGCCGCGCTCCAGCGTGCGACCGAGCATCAGCTGTGCGTAGTCCTCCACGGGCCAGCGCTCCAGGATGGCGCGGAGCTCGTGCTCGGCCCGGGAGAGCTGGGCCCAGCACATCGGCCAGGATCCCCGCGAGGATCTCCTCCCGGGCGTCGCGCGGGGCCCGTGAGGCCCCGGGGGCCGGAGCGGCGGGCGCGGGCAGGGCGCGCCGGTCGAGCTTGCCGTTGGCCGTGGTCGGCAGCGCCGCCAGCGGTACGACCACGGCCGGGACCATGTACTCGGGCAGGCGGGCGGCGGCCAGGGCGCGCAGGGCCGCCGGGTCGGCGCTCGCGCCGGGTGCGGGGACGGCGTAGGCCACCAGGCGCTGCACGCCGGGCTGGTCCTCGCGGACGACGACGGCGGCCTGGGCGACCTCGGGGGCGCTGGCCAGGACGGCCTGGATCTCGCCGAGTTCGATGCGGAAGCCGCGCAGTTTGACCTGGTCGTCGGTGCGGCCGAGGTAGTCCAGCCGGCCGCCGCGGCTCCACCGCACCAGGTCGCCGGTCCGGTACATCCGGGTGCCGGGGGCGCCGTAGGGGTCGGCGGTGAAGCGTTCCGCGGTCAGGCCGGGGCGCCCGAGGTAGCCGCGGGCCAGCTGGACGCCGGCCAGGTACAGCTCGCCGGGCACCCCGACGGGCACCGGTCGCAGCCGCGCGTCCAGCACGTACACCCGGGTGTTCCACACCGGGGCGCCGATGGAGGCGCCGGCGGCGCGGGCGGCGTCCGGCCCGCTCTCCGGAGCCGGGCAGTCCGCGGCGGTCACGTCGACGGCCGCCTCGGTGGGCCCGTACAGGTTCACCAGGCGGGTTCCGGCGCCGCGCGCGGAGGCGTGGAAGCGGGCGACGAGTTCACCCGGAAGGGCCTCGCCGCTGCACACGACCAGCCGCAGGGCCGGGCAGCCGGCGACCGGGCCCTCGCCGAGGAACGCGGCGAGCATCAAGGGGACGAAGTGCAGGACGGAGACCCGCTGTTCACGGATCAGTTCGGCGAGGTAGCGGGGGTCCTTGTGCCCTTCGGGGCGGGCTATGACCAGGGGCACGCCCTCGGCGAGCGGCCAGAAGAACTCCCAGACGGAGACGTCGAAGCTCGCCGGGGTCTTCTGGAGCACCCGGTCGTCGGAGTCCAGTCCGTACGCGTCCTGCATCCAGCGCAGCCGGTTGACGATCGCCTCGTGCTCGACGAGCACCCCCTTGGGCCGGCCCGTGGACCCCGAGGTGAAGATCACGTACGCCGGGTGGCGGGGCAGCAGGGGCGCCCGCCGCTCCGCGTCCGCGACCGGACCGCACGGCAGCGCGGCGAGCTCGGCCGCCAGGTCCGGAGCGTCCAGGACCAGGATCTCGGTGTCGCCTAGCCCCGACAGGTCCCCCAGCGCCCCCAGAGCGCCCAGCGAGGGCAGGTCCGTCAGCAGGCAGAGCGGCGCCGCCGACTCCGTCATGTACGCCAGCCGTTCGGCCGGCAGGCCGAGGTCGAGCGGGAGGTAGGCGCCGCCGGCCCGGACGACCGCGTGCAGGGCCACGACCAGGTCGAAGGAGCGCGGCAGGGCCACCGCCACGACCGTCTCCGGGCCGACGCCCCGTTCGATCAGCAGGCGCGCCAGCCGGTTCACCCGCTCCTCGAACCCGGCGCGCGACAGCTCCCGCCCTTCGAAGACCAGCGCCGCGGCGAGCGGATCGCGCCGGCCGCCGGCCGCCACCAGCGCGTCCAGGGTCTGCGGCGACACCGGCCGGGCGGTGTCGTTCCACCCGGCCAGGACCAGCGCGCGCTCGGCGGGGTCCAGCAGCTCCAGTTCGGCCAGCGGGACGTCCGGGGCCGCCACGGCCGCGGCGAGCAGGCGCAGCAGCCGCGCCTGCAGGGACCGTACGGTCTCCCCGTCGAACAGGTCGGTCGCGTACCGCACCCCGCACGTCATCGTCGCGGGCGCGCCGCCGGCGCCCGGGGAGCGGCGGAAGAGGATCTCCAGGTCGAACTTGGCGTCGCCCGCCGCGACCGGGAACTCCTCGGCGCGCAAGTCCCCCAGCGCGCGCACCGGCTCCGCGCCGCCGTCCTCGTAGGCCACCATCGTCTGGAACAGCGGGTGCCGCGACAGCGAGCGCTCCGGGTTGACCGCCTCGACGACCGCGTCGAAGGGCAGGTCCGCGTGGGCCAGCGCGTCCGCGCCGAAGGCGGCCGTACGGCGCAGCAGTTCGCCGAACGAGGGGCCGCCCGACAGGTCGGCCCGGATGACCAGCGTGTTCACGAAGAAGCCGACGAGACCGTCCAGGGCCTCCTCGCCGCGCCCCGCCACCGGGCTGCCCAGCGCGATGTCCTCGCCCGCCCCGAGCCGGTGCAGCAGCGCCGCCACCGCCGCCGTGACCACGGTGTACACCGTGGTGCCCGCTTCCGCGGCCAGCCGCTCCACACCCGCCGCCAGCGGGTCCGGCAGCGCCGCGGTCACGGTGCGGCCCTCGTGCGAGGGCAGGGCCGGCCGGGGCCGGTCCAAGGGCAGCGCCGCCTCCTGCGGCAGACCCGCGAGGGCCTCCCGCCAGAACTCCGCCTGACGGTGCGCCACGGACCCGGGGACGCCCACATCGCCCAGCAGCTCGCGCTGCCACAGCGCGTAGTCCGCGTACTGGACCGGGAGCGGCGCGCTCTCGGGGAGCCCGCCCGCGGACCGGGCCGCGTAGGCGGCGGCCAGATCGGCCAGCAGCGGACCGGCCGACCACTCGTCACCGGCGATGTGGTGCAGCAGCAGGAGCAGCACCTGGTCGTCGGCGGCGGTGCGCAGCACCGTGACCCGCAGCGGCGTCTCGGTCTCCAGGTCGAAGGCGTGACCGGCCGCCGCGTCGATGCTCCGGCCCAGAGCGGCCGGCTCGACGTCCGTCACCGTGAACGGCACCGACACCTCCGCGGGCTCCAGCACCCGCTGGTACGGGCCCCGCGCGTCCTCCGCACAGACGGTGCGCAGCGCCTCGTGACGCGCCGTCACCGCGTGCACGGCCGCCTCCAGCGCTGCCGTGTCCACCTGTCCGCGCAGCCGCAGCGCGAGCGGGATGTTGTAGGTGGAGTTCGCGCCCTCCATCCGGTGCAGGAACCACAGCCGCGCCTGGGCGTACGACAGCGGCAGCCGCTCCGGACGCGGACCCGCCACCAGCGCCGGGCGCACCGCCGCGGCGCGGCCCGACAGCCGCTCCGCGAGCCCCGCGACCGTCCGCAGCTCGAACACGTCCCGCACCGAGCACTCGGTGCCCAGCGCCGCCCGGACCCGGGCCACCACCCGGGTGGCCAGCAGGGAGTGGCCGCCCAGCCGGAAGAAGTCCTCGTCGGCCCCGACCGAGGAGACCCCCAGCACATGGGCGAAGACCTCGGCGATCCGCTCCTCGGCGACCCCGCGCGGTGGCCTCCCGGAGCTCTCGGCGGCGACCACCGGCACCGGCAGCGCCGCCCGGTCCAGCTTGCCGTTCACGTTCGTCGGCAGCACCGGCAAGGCCATCACGGCGGCCGGCACCAGGTGTTCGGGCAGCCGCTCGGCCAGCTCGGCCCGCAGCCGGGCCGGATCGGCCGTGCCCGTGACGTAGCCGACGAGCCTGGGCAGGCCCGGCTCGTCCTCACGGACCACCACGGCGGCCGAGGACACCCCGTCCAGGGCCGCGAGTTCGGCCTCCACCTCGGCCGGCTCCACCCGGAAGCCGCGGATCTTGACCTGGTCGTCGGCCCGGCCCAGGAACTCCAGCAGCCCGTCCGCGCGCCACCGGACGAGGTCGCCCGTCCGGTACATCCGGGTGCCCGCGGCGCCGAACGGGTCCGCGACGAACCGCTCGGCCGTCAGCGCGAACCGGCCCAGGTAGCCGCGCGCGTTCTGCCCGCCCGCCAGGTACAGCTCACCGGGCACGCCCACCGGCGCCGGCCGCAGCCGCCCGTCCAGGACGTAGGCCCGGCTGTTGTCCAGCGGCCGCCCCACCACCGGTGAGGCGCAGTCGCCCACGCGCGCCACCAGCGCGTCCACCGTGAACTCCGTCGGACCGTAGTAGTTGACGACCTCCACACCGGTGACGGCGCGCAGCTCCTCCCACAGCGCGGGCGGCACCGCCTCCCCGCCGAGCAGGAACAGCGGCGGCCGCCAGTCGCCGGCCAGCAGCCCGGCGTCCACCAGCTGACGGCCGTACGAGGGGGTGACGTCGAGCGTGTCGATCCGCTCCGCGCGCACGTAGGTCACGACCGCGTCGGCGTCCCGGCGGCCGTACTCGTCGAGGACGTGCAGCTCGTGCCCGGCCACCAGCCACAGCAGCTGCTCCCACGACGAGTCGAAGGAGAACGAGGCCGTGTGCAGGGCCCGCACCCGCCGTCCGAGCCGCTCGGCGACGGGCAGGTACAGCTCCCGCTCGTGGTCGCGGAAGAGCCGGGTCAGCCCGGCGTGCCGCAGGACGACGCCCTTGGGCCGGCCGGTGGAGCCGGAGGTGTAGATGACGTACGCGGCGTGCTCGGGATCCACCGGCACGCGGGCCGCGGGGGCGGCGGCCGCCAGCCGCTCCACCGTGCCGGGGTCGTCCAGCACCAGCAGCTCCGTGCCGGGCATCCGGTCCGCGCCGGGCAGCCGGTCCGCGACCGCCCGGGTCGTGACCACGCACACGGGCGCCGCGTCCTCGAGCATGAACGCGATCCGCTCGGCGGGGTGATCCAGGTCCAGCGGCAGGTAGGCGCCGCCCGCCCGCAGGACGGCCAGGGTCGCCACGACCGTGTCGGCCGAGCGCGGCACGGCCAGCGCCACCACCGCGTCCGGTCCGACGCCGTGCCCGGCGAGCAGCGCGGCCAGCCGGCCCGCCCGCTCATCGAGTTCGGCGAAGGTCAGCCGCTCCGCTCCGGCGACGACGGCCAGGGCGTCCGGGGCGGCGGCCGCCCGGGCCGCGAACACCTCCGTCACCGTCCCCGGCTCCACCGGGCGGTCCGTGTCGTTCCAGCGGTCCTGCCGGGCCCGCTCGGCCGCGTCCCGCAGCTCCCACCACGACACCGGGTCCGCGGGCGCCGCGGCGGCGGCGGCCAGCGCGCGCAGCAGCCGGTCCGTGAACGTCTCCACGGTCGCCCGGTCGAACAGCGCGGTCGCGTAGAAGACCTCCAGCTCCAGGTCCTCGCCGTGCGCCGCGTCCGCGAAGGTGACGTCGAGGTCGAACTTGGTCACACCGGGGTCCACCCGGTCCACCCGCGTGGGGAGTCCGAACAGGTTCGCCACGTCCTGCGTCACCGTGCTGTACGACACCATCGTCTGGAACAGCGGGTGCCGGGCGAGCGAGCGCCGCGGGTTGACCTCCTCCACGACCCGGTCGAACGGCAGGTCCGCATGGTCCAGCGCGGCCAGGTCGGCCGTGCGCACCCGCTCCAGCAGCTCCCGGAAGGACGGGTCGCCGGACAGGTCGGTGCGCAGCACCACCGTGTTGACGAAGAAGCCGACGAGCTCGTCGAGCGCACTGTCGCCGCGGCCGGCGACGGGACTGCCCAGCACGATGTCCTCGCCCGCCCCGAGCCGGTGCAGCACCGCGGCCACCGCCGCGTGCACCACCATGAACACGCTGGTGCCGCTCTCACGGGCCAGCGACCGGACCGCCGACGCCAGTTCGCGCGGAACCCGTCTGAAGACCATGGCACCCGCCGGATCGGCCACCGCGGGCCGCGGCCGGTCGGCCGGCAGCCCGGCCTCCGGCGGCAGCTCCGCCAGGGCCCCGCGCCAGTACGCGGCCTGCCGGGCGGCGAGCGAACCCGGGGTCCGCGCCGAGCCCAGCAGCTCCCGCTGCCACAGCGCGAAGTCGGCGTACTGCACGGCGGGGACCCCGAGCTCCGGGGCACCGCCCGCGCACCGGGCCGCGTAGGCCCGCTCCAGGTCGCGCAGGAACGGCCCCATCGACCACTCGTCGCTCGCGATGTGATGCAGCAGGACCACCAGGGCGTGGGCCCCGCCGGTCTCCTCGCGCACCAGCGTCACCCGCAGCGGAGCCTGCGCCGACAGATCGAACAGGTGATCCAGCGCCGCCCCGACCGCCGCCTCGAACCCGGCCGCGGCCACGTCCTCCACGTGCAGCCGCACTCCCGCCGCGGCCACGTCGAGCACCCGCTGGTACGGCTCCCCGTCGCGCTCCCCGAAGACGGTCCGCAGGGTCTCGTGCCGGCCCGCCACGTCCCGCAGCGCCGCGTCCAGCGCGTCCGCGTCGAGCGCCGTGTCGAAGCGCACCACGAACGGGATGTTGTAGGTGGCGCTCGCGCCCTCCATCTGGTGCACGAACCACAGGCGCTGCTGCGCGTACGAGAGCGGCAGCGGGTCGGGGCGCGGACCCGCGGCCGGCGCCGGGCGGGCGGCGGCCGTGCGTCCGGCGAGCAGCGCCGCCAGGGCGGCCGCCGTGCGCGCCTCGAAGACGTCCCGGATCCCGCACTCGGTGCCCAGCGCCGTGCGCACGCGGGCGATCACCCGTGCGGCCAGCAGGGAGTGGCCGCCGAGGGCGAAGAAGTCGTCTTCGGGTCCGACGGAGCCCAGGCCGAGCACGTCCGCGAAGACGCCGCAGAGGATCTCCTCGCGGGCGCCGCGCGGGGCCCGGGCCCCGGCGGCCGCCGCCGCGGCCAGGTCGGGGGCCGGCAGCGAACGGCGGTCGATCTTGCCGTTGGCGGTCAGCGGGAAGGCGTCGAGGAGGACCACGGCGGACGGCACCATGTACTCCGGCAGCCGCTCCGCGAGGGCCCGGCGCAGCGCGGCCGGGTCGGGGTCGGGGACCCCGGCCGCGGACGTGACGTAGCCGACGAGGTGCGGGAAGCCGGGGAGGTCCTCGCGGACCAGGGCCACGGCCCGGTCCACGCCCCCGCCGGCGGTCAGGGCACTCTCGATCTCGCCGAGTTCGATGCGGAAGCCGCGCAGTTTGACCTGGTCGTCCACCCGCCCGAGGAAGGAGATCGTGCCGTCCGCGGCGCGGCGTACGAGGTCTCCGGTGCGGTACATCCGGCTGCCGGCCGGGCCGTACGGGTCGGCGGTGAACCGCTCCGAGGTCAGCGCGGCCCGGCCGAGGTAGCCGCGGGCGAGCTGGTCCCCGGCCAGGTACAGCTCACCGGGGCGGCCGGCCCCGACCGGGCGCAGGGCGCCGTCCAGGACGTGGGCGCGGGTGTTCCAGAAGGGCGTCCCGATGCCCGGGACGCCGGTGTGGTCCGGGGCGAGCGGGCTGGAGGTCGCCCAGACGGTCACCTCGGTCGGTCCGTACACATTGGTGACCGACCGCGCGGTGCGCGCGAGGCGTTCGGCGAGGGCGGCGGGCAGGGCCTCCCCGCCGACCAGGACGCGGGTGCCTGCGAGCGAGTCCGGGCGGCCGTCCTCCAGGAGGGCGTGCCACAGCGAGGGGGTGGCCTGCATGACGGCGGGGGCGTGGGAGTCGACGAGGGCGGCGAGCGCGGCCGGGTCCCGTACGGTGTCGCGGTCGGCGAGGACCACGGTGGCGCCGCAGATCAGCGGGGTGTGGATCTCCAGGGCGGCGATGTCGAAGGAGATGGTGGTGACGGCGACGAGCCGGTCGGCCGGGGCCAGTTCGAGCTCGTGGGCCTGCATGCGCAGGAAGTTGGCCAGGGCCGAGTGCGGGACGACCACGCCCTTGGGGCGGCCCGTCGAGCCCGAGGTGTAGATCACGTACGCGGGGTGGGCGCCGGTCAGCGGCGCGGTGCGGTCGGCGTCCGCGGGGGCGTCGGCGGCGGTGTCCGCGAGCTCGGCGAGGGTGTCGGGCGCGTCGAGGACGACGGTCTCGACCCCGTCCACGACGGGGGCGGCCGCCGCGTGGCCGAGGGTGGTCAGCACGCACAGCGGGCGGGCGTCCGCGACCATGAACTCCAGCCGGTCGGCCGGGTAGTCGAGGTCGAGCGGGAGGTAGGCGGCGCCCGCCTTCAGCACGGCGAGCAGGGCCACCACGAGGTCGGCGGTGCGGGGCAGGGCGAGACCGACGACGCTCTCGGGTCCGGCGCCGCGCCCGATGAGCAGGCGGGCGAGCCGGTTGGCGCGCTCCTCCAGGCCCGCGTAGTCCAGGGTCCGCGTGCCCGCGACCACCGCGGGCAGGCCGGGGTGCAGCCGGGCGGCGTCCTCGAAGGCGTCGACGACCGTGCCGGGCGGAACCGGGCGGGAGGTGCCGTTCGCGTCGAGCAGCAGGGAGTCCCGGGCCGTCGCGGGGAGCAGGTCCGGGCGCCCGACGGGCGCCTGCGGGCCGGCCGCGGCGGCCTCGCGCAGGAAGTGCGTGAACTCGGCGCGCCGCGCGGCCAGCGTCCCGGCGTCGTACGCCTGCGGATTGGCGTCGAGTTCGAAGCGGATGCGGCCCTCGGCGGCGTCGTGGTGGACGCCCAGGGTGAGGTCGTCCACCGGTCCGGCGGCGACGTTGTGCACGGAGCCGGCCGCCCCGGCGAAGTCGAGCTCGTTGTCGAAGGCCTTGATGTTGACCATGGGCCCGAGCAGACCCTGGTCGCGGCCCGACAGCCCGAGGTCGCGGCGGATGTCCTCGGCCCGGTAGCGCTGGTGGCGGCGCAGGTCGCGGACGTCTGCCGCGACCTGGCCGACCAGCTCCGCCAGCGGGGTCTGCGGGCGGACGGAGACCCGCAGCGGCAGCACGTTGACGACCATGGCGGGCACCTTGAGGGCCGCCGAGCCGAGCCGCGCCATGGCGGGCAGGGACAGCAGCACGTCCCGGCTCCCGGTGGCCCGGTGCAGGTAGGCGGCGAAGGCGGCGGTCATCACGTCGGCCCAACTGGACCTGGCCGCACGGGCGATGGCGAGCAGTCCGGCCGTCTCGGCGGCGGTCAGCGTGGCGCCGTCGCGCAGGAAGGCGTGGGCCGCGGGGAAGCGGGCGCCGGCCAGCGGTTCCGGTTCGGGGTGGTCGGCGAGCCGCTCCAGCCAGTACGCCCGGTCCTCGGCGCACCGCGGCGAGGCGCGGTAGGCCTCCTCCTCGGCGAGGACGGCCTCCAGGCCGCCGGACGGGGCGGGCGGCGGCTCCTCGCCGCGGACGAGGGCCGTGTAGACCTCGGCCGTGCGCCGGGAGACCAGGGAGAACCCGAAGGCGTCGAGCACGATGTGGTGGGCCCGCTGGTACCAGAGCGTGCGGTCCGGGCCGACCTTGTGGAGGGTGAACACGCACAGGGAGTCGCGGACCGGGTCCACGGGGCGGGCCATGTCGGTCCGCATGAGGGAGAGCGCGGTGCCGTACGGGTCCTCCTGGCCGGTGTGGTCGAGTACGGCGACCAGCGGCCCGCAGGCGGGTCCGCTCCAGGTGAGCTGGTACGGATTCCCGTCCTCGTCCTCCGCGAACCGCGCCGTGAGCGCCTCGCTCTCGGCGACCGTCCGGCGCAGCGCGGCCACGAACAGGCCGGCGTCCAGGGGGCCGTCGATCTCGACGTACTGGCCGACGTTGTAGACCGGGGAGTCGGGGGCGAGGCGCTGGCCGTACCAGACACCGGTCTGGGCCCCGGTGAGGGGAAGGCGCTGGGAGGGACGCTCGGTCATGGAATCGTGCTCCAGGTTCGCTGCGGGCACCGGCCGGCGGCGGGACCGGCAGGGGTGACGACGGAGTGCGGGGGCCTGCGGGCAGGCCGGGTGCGGCTGCGCGGGGCGGCGGGGCCGGGTCCGGGGCCGCCCCGGGCACGGAACTAGGCCGCGGGGGCCGGGGGGACCGCGGGGGTCAGGTCGGCGGGGGCCGGGCCGGGGCCCTCGTCGTCGCGTTCCTCGCGGGGGAGGGCGGCCTTGCGCAGGCCCGGTACGGTCACGGCCACGGCCAGGGCGGCCACGGCGCACACCGCGCCGTTGACGACGGCGGCCCCGCCGGGGCTGAACCAGCGGGCGAGGGCGGCGACTTCGACGTCGCCGACGACGCCGCCGGTGGTGCCTTGTGTGGTGATGACGCTGACGATGCGGCCGCGCAGCCGGTCCGGGGTGTTGTGCTGGACGAGGGCGTACTCGAGGATCTCGTACACGGTTCCGGCGGCCCCGCACACGGCGAGCAGGACGAAGGCGACCCAGACGTGGCCGCTGAGTCCGAAGCCCGCGGTGGCCAGACCGCCGACGAGGGCGGCGCCGAGCAGGAGCCGGCCGGGCCGGGCGGCCCGAGTCAGCCAGCCGCTGGTGGCCGAGACGGCGACCGCGCCGACCGCCGGGGCGGTGTACAGGAGGCCGAGCATGACCTCGCTGCCGTGGAACTGACGGTCCACCATCTCGGGGAACAGCACGACCGGCACGTTGAACAGGGCCATGACCCCGCCGAGCAGGAGCAGTCCGCCGACGACGCGGTGGCGCAGGGCGTACCGGAAGGCGACGAGCAGCGATCCGTTGTCGGCGGCGCCGTCCGTGCCGTCCTCGTCCTCCTGCCCGTTTTCGTCCCCGTGGTCCTTGCCCGGCGGCAGCGGCCTGATCCGGGCGATCAGGAGGGTGGTGACGGCCGTGGTGACGGCGGTGAAGGCGAAGACCGGGCCCGGACCCCACAGGGCGAGGAGGACGCCGCCGAGGAAGGGGGCGCTGATGGAGCCGATCTCGCCGGTGAGCGAGATCAGCGCGCCCGCGGCGGGGAGTTGGTCGGGGCGTACGAGCGTGGGGGCGACGGCCATCAGGGCCGTCACGCTGACGCCCGTGGCCAGGCCGTCCCACGCGACGCACAGGTAGATGCCCCACAGGGTCGGCTCGGGGAGCATCGCGTTCACGGCGAGGCCGGCGAAGGCGAGCGCGGCGGCGCCGCGGGCGCACACGATCAGGCGCCTGCGGTCGGTCCGGTCGGCCATCACGCCGCCCCAGAGCGAACCGAGCAGCACGGTGACGCTCATGATCGTGCTGGCGACGGCGACGTCGAAGCTCGAGCGCGTCAGTCCGTACACCTGGGCGGACAGGGCCACCGTCGCCATGCCGAGGCCGAACAGCGACACCACGCGGGCGATGAAGATCGCGCGGAAGTCGCGGCTGGTGCGCAGGGGTTCGATGTCTATGACGAAGTCACGCAAGGGCACGGAGGGCTCCGGGGCGGGCAGGTGCGGGGGAGGAGGGGGTCAGGGTGCGACGGTGAGCAGATCGGCCCACTGGCGCAGGGTGGGCCGTTCGGCGAGGTCCACGAAGGTGATCCGGGCGCCTTCGGCCCGCCATTTCTCGACGAGTGACATCAGCCGGATCGAGTCGAGGCCCTGGTCCAGGAGGTCCTCCTCCAGGGAGACGTCGGAGGGCTCGGTGTAGAGCACGTCGGCGACGTCGCGGACCAGGCGGTCGAGCGTGAACGGCGGGGATGCGGGCATGGAGCGACTCTCCTTGGGGTCGGCCACCCTCGGCTTTTTAGGTAAGCCTTACCTAACTAGCTGGAAGGGTGCGCGTCAAGCCGGGCGTCATGGGTGCCCGGCGCCTGCTTCGGTCAACTGACCCTGGTTCGCCATGCGTTGGGCGCAGGGTCTGGATTGCAGGTCAACTTAGGGAAGGCTAACCTAATTTTGTGATTACTGCCGCCACGCCCCGTCCGCCGGTCCACGGCGCGGACGACCCCGCGCCGCTGGTCCGCAGGGCCCGCCCCCAGGACGCCCCGGCCCTCCACGCGCTCTCCCTGGCCTTCGTCCGCTCCGGTGCCCTCAGGCCCCGCAGCATCGACCACTACCGGGCGCACGCCCGGGAGTTCATCCTCGTGACCGGCCGCGGCCGGTCCCCGGTGCGGGGCTGTCTCGCCCTCAGCGACGAGGGGGGCGGGGCCGCCGTGCTCTACAACTTCTGCGTCGACCGGAGAAGCCAGGGGCAGGGCCTGGGCGCCACGCTGCTGCGTGCCGCCTTCGCCGAGGCGAGGGGCCGCTCGGTGCGGGAGGTCTTCACCGCGACCGTCGGCGGCGCGGCCCTGTTCCGGCGGCACGGCTTCGCGCCGGCCGGCCCGGGACGTGCGCCCGCCGCCTGGGCGGCGGCGCTGGACCCCGCCCGCGGCTCCGAGGTGCTCTCGCGCCGGCTCTGAACCGTACGGTCCGCACACGACCGGGGCCGGGCCGGAGCTGATGCTCCGGCCCGGCCCCGCGTGTACGGCCGGGTGCCGCCGGTCAGCCCCTGGCGGCGAGGCTGGCCGGCCGCATGTCGGTCCAGTGGGTGTCCGTGTACGCGGCGCAGCCCTGACGGCTGTCCTCGCCGTGCACCACGGTCCAGCCCGCGGGGACCTCCGCGAAGGCGGGCCAGAGCGAGTGCTGGTTCTCGGCGTTCACGAGGACGAAGTAGCGGGCGTCGTCGTCCTCGAAGGGGTTGGTGGTGGCCATGGAGTCTCTCCTCGGGTGGTGACCGGGCCGGTCGGTGCGGGGGTGGGGTGGGCGGGGTGGGGCGGGGTGGAGGGGGTCAGCGGTGGGCGGGGACGCCGTCCGCGGCGGCCGCCGCCTCGGCCGCCAGGGTGCTCCGTACCTCGCGCTCGGCGACGCGCAGCAGCAGGGAGTCGCAGATCTCCCCCGAGCGCACGGCGAGCGTGGACAGCAGGGAGGCGGTGATGCCGTGGGTGTGCTCGGCGGCGGCGCCCTGGACGTAGATGCCGGCCCGGACGCGGCCGGTGGTCTCCACCCGGTGGTCGCGGCCGACGCGCAGCCGCCCCTGCCCGTCCGTGAGGCACTCGCCGGCCAGGTCTCCGAGCAGCTCCGCCGGGTCCGTGGGGCGATAGCCGGTGGCCAGTACCACCGCGTCGCAGTCGAGGGTCTGTGTCTCTCCCGTGGTGAGGGAGCGCACCACGGCCCGGGCCCCGTCGGGGAGTTCCTCCACGGAGGTGAGGGCGGTGGTGTTCAGGACGCGCAGCCGTTCGGTGCCCGCGACCTTCTCCTGGTAGACGGTCCGGTACAGGTGCTCGATCAGATCGCCGTCCACCACCGCGTAGTTCGTGTTGGCGTGGTATCCGATCAGCTGCTGCTTGACCTCCTCAGGAGCCTGGTAGAACTCGTCCACGGCGGCCGGGTCGAAGATCCGGTTGGCGAACGGGGAGTCGTCGGCGGGGCTGTACCCGTAGCGGGTGAACACCGCGCAGACCTCGGCGTCCGGGAACGTGCGGTGCAGGTGGTCGGCGGTCTCCGCGGCCGACTGTCCGGCGCCGACGACGACGAAGCGGCGGTGCGGGCGGTCGGTCAGTCCCGGGGCGCGGTGCAGCAGGTCGCGGTTGTGCCAGATGCGCGGGCCGGTGCTGATCCCGTCCGGGACGTGGGGGCGCAGCCCGGTCCCGAGGACGAGGTTGCGGGTGCGGGTGACGCGCCGCGGCCCGGCCCCGGACGCCGGCCGGGTGATGACGTCCAGGTGGTCCGCGTCGTCCCCGGAGCCGGCCGGCCGCACCTCGACGGCCTCGGTGCCGTAGTCGACCTGCCCGGTGAAGGAGGCGGCGCACCAGCGGAAGTAGTCGTGGAATTCGAGGCGGGTGGGGAAAAAGGTCTTCTGGTTGATGAAATCGGCCAGCCGGTCCCGCTCCTGCAGGTAGTGCAGGAAGCTGAAGGGGCTTCCCGGATTGCGCATCGTCACCAGGTCCTTCAGGAAGGACACCTGCATGGTGGCCCCTTCGAGGAGCATGCCCTGGTGCCAGCCGAAGTCCTCCTGGCGCTCGATGAAGGAGGCCCGGATCTCCTCGCCGGAGGCTCGTCGGCCGTTGTGCTCCCGGATCGCTATCGCCAGGGCGAGGTTGGCCGGCCCGAAGCCGATGCCGACCAGGTCCCTGCTGTCCGGGAGAGCGTCCCCGGGTGTGGAGCTCGCGTGCGGTGCGGACATGCCCATCCTTCCTCAGTCCTACCCTTTTTGGTTAGGTAAGGCTGGCCTAACATCTCCGACAGTTCGGAGACTGTCAAGTTGGACCCGAGATGGCCTGACGCAAGATCAATCCGCAGCGCCGTCGCGGAGGTTGGGTACGCGTGTTCAGGGGAGGAGGTGTTCCGGCCCCGGCGGACCGTCCGGCACCACCGTGGTGCCGGTGCGCGCGTCGGTGAAGACGTCCCGCACCAGGGCGTGCGGAATCCTGCCGTCCAGTACGTGTGCCATCCGGACCCCGGAGCGCACCGCACGCAGGCAGCCCTCCATTTTGGGCGCCATGCCGCCCGCCATCGAGGGCATCAGTTTCTCCAGCTCGCAGGCCGTGAGACGGTCGATGATCCGCGTGCTGTGCGGCCAGTCCGCGTAGAGGCCGGCGACGTCGGTGAGCATCACGAGTTTCTCCGCGTCCAGCGCCTCGGCGAGGGCGGCGGCGGCGAGGTCCGCGTTGACGTTGTAGACGTTCGTGTCGTGCGCTCCCCGGGCGATGGGGGAGACCACCGGGATGCGCCCCCGGTCCAACAGGCCCCGCACGGTGCCGGGATCGACGTGGACCACGTCACCGACCAGGCCGATGTCCACCTCCGTGCCGTCCACGACGGCCGGCCGGCGGACGGCGGACAGGGTGCGCGCGTCCTCGCCGGTCATCCCCACGGCGAAGGCGCCGTGGTGGTTGATGAGTCCGACGATGTCCCGTTGGACCTGGCCGGCCAGCACCATCCGGACGACCTGCATGACCTCGGGGGTGGTCACCCGCAGTCCGGCGGCGAACCGGACCTCCAGGGTGAGCCGTTCGAGCATCGCGCTGATCTGCGGGCCGCCGCCGTGCACGACGACCGGCCGCAGGCCCGCGCGCAGCAGGGAGACCACGTCCTGGGCGAAGGCCGCCTTGAGTTCTTCGCTGACCATGGCGTTGCCGCCGAACTTGACCACGACCGTGCGGCCTTGGAACCGCTCCAGCCACGGCAGGGCTGCTGTCATCAGGCTTCCAGTTCGTCGATGAGGGTCGCGGTGGTGCGTACGACGGCGCCGCGGGCGGCCGTCCAGCGCAGGGCGAGCGCGTGCTCTTCCGCTGAGGTGTCGGCCACCGCGTCGGCGACCACGAATGGCTGGATGTCGTTCATGAAGGCGTCCGCCGCGGTGAGCAGGACGCCCGAGTGGGCGAACACCCCGCACAGGATCAGCTGGTCGCGGCCGGTGGTGCGCAGGATGCGCTCCAGGTGGCTGCGCAGGAAGGCGTTGTGCCGCACGTTGGTGATGACGTGCTCGCCCCGGCGGGGGGTCAGCTCCCCGGTGATCGACACGTCGCGGTCCGGTGCGGTCCGCTCGGTGTCCATCTCGGCCGCGAGGCCCCGCTGTTCGGGGCGCTCGGCCGGCGGCTCCGTGCTGAAGACGACCGGGAGGTCCAGCCGTCGTGCGGCGCGGCGCAGCGCGGAGATGTTGCCGATCAGGTCCACGAGGGGCGGGAGGCCGCGGGGGAAGGGATGGAGCAGGTGGTTCTGCATGTCGTGGATGAGCAGGGCGGCCCGGTCGGGGTCGACGGACCACGGAGCCGCGGACCGCGGCACGGCGTTCTGGGTCGGCATGGGGTAGGGGTCGATGGTCGCAGGGCCCACGGCTGGATCTCCTCGGTACCGGCGCTTCGAAGGGCACCGGTGGTGAACGGGCGCGCGAAGCACGACGAGGGCCGGAGGATGCTCCACCCCCTCACGTGTTACTTAGCTTAGCCTAACCTAAGTAGTCCGTTCGAGGGTGTGGCGCGGTCCGTCGGATCCGGCATTCACGATGATCGCCTGCTCAGTCGCGGCGCGCGGTGTTTTCGCCCAACCCGCCAGCGGAATCGTCCGGTTGGCTGCACGGGGACAGGATGGGATCGTCGAGCTGCACGATCCGGTACTCGGTGCGGCGGGCCGTGGCGCCGAGGCGTCTGCGCCGCCGGCCCGCGCCGGCCCTGGCCGTACGGGCCCGCTGGGCCGCCGCGATCAGGGCCGCCACGGGCGGGACCTCGGTGCGCAGGCGGTTGAACCCGCGGATGGAGATCCCGACGAGGCTCGCCGCGGCCGGCCCGGTGGCGCCCTTGCGGATCGCGTTCAGGATGAGTTGCAGTGCGGCGGGAGTCGGCGCCGACCCCGGTCTCAGGCCGTGTGCCTCGGCCAGTGCGTGCGCGGCGCGGAGCGCGCCGGCGAAGCTGGCGTCGATGTCGAGCCACTCGCGCAAGGTGCGCTCGGGGACGCCCGCCGCGGCCGCGCACCCGGGGATGGTCAGTCCCTGGGCCGCCCCGCGGAGGGCGTCCGCCATCCGGGCGAGCGTCTCCTCGCGCTGGCTGGGCGAGCGGCGCAACGCTTCGCGCAATGCCTGGTCGACCTCCTCCTGGGAGCTCATCCAGGCCAGTACCCCGTCGGCCCACTCGTCCTGTTGTGCTTGGTGCCGTGCTTTGTCCTGCATCCCCACACCCCCCACTATTAGGTAAGCCTAACCTAAGAATGGGCCGGATGGGGAGATATGTGCCTCAGTCCCGGCCGTCCGTGCGGCCGGTCTGCCCGGTGGCTCGCAGCCGGGCCACCGCGTAGGCCGGAGCGCCGAGGGTCAGCAGCCGGAACAGGCCCGCGGCCGCCCGGTGGCCGATGCCGATGCGCTCCATCACCCGGTGGTCGCCGAGCCATTCCCAGCCGGGTGCCGCCGCGGCGAGTCCGCGGCCGCCCCGGACGCCGGAGCGGAACCGCGCCCCCGTCGCCTTGGTGATGGGGTGCCGTCCGCTGAGCGCCACCCTCGGGTGGAAGTAGTCCGCCACCAGCTCGGCGGCGGGGAAGGCGGAGCGGCAGGAGGCGAGGAAGTCCCGCAGGCCGGCGGGGTCAAGGTACATCAGGACGCCCTCGGCCAGGACCAGTACGTCGCGCCGTTCCCCGACGAGGGGCAGGAGCCGCTCCGCCCAGCCGGGCTCGGTGATCGAGGCGGGGAACACCCGGGCGCGGTCCCGCGGCAGCAGCCCGGCCCGCAGCTCCACCACGTCGGGCAGGTCGACGCCGAGCCAGGTGACGGAAGGGGGCAGCGCCGCGGCGAGCTGCTCGGCGCGGGTGTCGAGCCCGATGCCCGCCGAGACGACCACCGCATCGGGGTGCGCCCGGCAGAACGCCGCGGTCAACTCGTCGAAGACGATGGCCCGGTGGACCGAGCCGACCGCGTTGCCCCGGTCGGTCAGCACCTCGGACGGACGGTATCCGGTCGAGGCCAGTACGGCGGCGGCCGCCGGGTCGCGGAACGCGGTTCCCGGGAGGAGTTCGGCGGCGTGGGCCCGGCCGTAGAGGGGGGTCAGCAGGGTCATGGCCACACCGCTCAGGCCATGGGCGGCGGAGCCGCCCTCGGAAGGTGTCGACATGTGCGTGGGCTCCTGGTTTCGGTCGGCGCGGACTCAGCCGCGGTGGAAGACGACTTCCGGGTCGGCCGCCGCCGGGCCGTCCAGCCGCGGCGCCGGCAGTCCGCGCAGGTGCAGGTCGAAGAAGTCGCCGGCGTACGCCCGTGTGATCTGCTGGGAACGGGTGCCCGACAGGGGCGTCTCCGGGTGCGCGTAGCCCGCCTGGTCGCCGAGCACCGGCCAGTCGGTGAAGGCGGGATGCCCGGCTCCCGTGACGGTCAGCCAGCGCTTCCAGCCGTCCAGCCGGGGCCAGTTGTCCTCCCACGAGGTGTCGGGGAAGTCGGGCGGCAGGAGGGCCGGATCGCCGGCGAGCATCAGGAACGGCCGTCCGCCGAGGCCGCTTCGGGGGATCGGGGTGAAGAAGGTGCCGTCCATGTTGACCCCGGCGTCCACGCGCGGATCCGCCTCCATCGTGGCCGAGGCCGCCGCGCCGCCGATGGAGTGGCCGGCCATGCCGATGCGCCGGGAGTCGATCAGCCAGGAGTACCGCCACGCGGCGCGCGGGCCGGTGAGCCGGTCCAGCAGGAAGGAGGCGTCACGGGCCCGGCCTTCGGAGACCCGGTGCAGCGACCCGTCGGGGAACACCTGCTCGCAGGCCGTGCAGCCGAGGATCCGCCCGCCGGGGAAGACGGTGCCGTCGGACTCGTACGCGTGGTCCACCGCGGCCACGACGTACCCCCGGGAGGCGAGTTCCTCCGCCAGGGTGCTCAGCGAGGCGCGCGGCAGGGTGAATCCGGGCGAGAGCACGATCAGCGGGTAGCGGTGCGCCGAGGGCCGGGGCCATGCGTCCTGGCGCGCGTGCGTGCGGGTGGCCGCGACCTGCTCGGGGGTGACGTACCGGCCGAGTTCGCCCCGGTCGGTCAGCAGCGCCTTGGCCTCGGGAACGGCCATATAGGGGGCGGGGATTCCGGTGCGGGCGAGCGCCGGGTAGTACAGCGACAGCAGTAACTCCCGGTCGGCCGTGGGTATCCACGGATCCTTGCGTTCCCGGTCCACCAGGTGGAGGGTGTCGCGTCCGACCGGGAAGTCGCCGGTGGGGCGGGGCAGTTCGAGTCGGGCCGGGCCCGGTGGAGCGGTCGAGGCCAGGGCGGGGGCCGGAAGCGCGCCGGGTACGGCGAGGGCCAGGCCGGCCGCCACGGCCGCCAGCACGCGGATGATCTTCTTCATGCTGACACCCTAGATTATTTAGGCAAGGCTTACCTAAGTTCCATGGGATGTCGTCGAGTTGGACGGGTGCCCCCGGAGGGCGGTCGCCTCCGTACCCGTCGTCACGAGGGCGGAGTTCGCCGCGGAGGAGCTCGGCGGCCGGGAGATCTCCGAGGCCGTGGGCGGGGCCGCGCATGCGGGCCCCCCGCTCTACACGCTGGACACCGAGGCGCTCGCCGCGCTCGCACCGGAGCTCGTGCTCGCCCACGTCCTGCACGGCGTCCGGGCGGGCGGGCCGGTGAGCGGGGCCGAGGCCCGCCGGCTGGAGTGAGGCTCCGGGGGCGAGGACCGGCCATATCAGTGGCGGAATATATACCTTAATTGGATCACGACATCGTGCTTGGATGGCGCCGCGCCGTAATTCGTTTACAGGTGAACGGTTTTGACGGACCAGCGGTAACTCCTCGAAGCGTCCAGGTTACGGAGGAGCGAGAAAAAGCCGACGGGCGTTAAATCGGGCATCCTCTGGCTCGACTTCCACAAGATCCGTTATGTAGTGTTCCAGTTATTCACCGCCCAACGGGGGCGGAACGGCAATGCGGGCTTGGTCCGGACTATTTCCGGCGTGTGACGGGCCCCGCGGAACCGGGAGACCATCGCCCCCGCCACGCTCCCTACAGGGGGAATGGGTGTCCCGACACGGGGGATCAGTCATCCGGTTCCAGCTTCTGGGGCCCTTGAGCATTGCGCACGGCCCTGAAACCGTCGTTCTCAAACCGTCCAAGCCGACCAGTCTTCTCGCCGCACTTCTGCTCCATCCCGGCACCGTGGTGTCGACCGCCTACCTGCTGCGCGCCGTATGGGACGAGGAACCGCCCGCCACGGCCCGCGCGGCACTGCAGACGTGTGTCCTGCGGCTGCGCCGGCTTTTCGCGAAGTACGGAATATCGGCGACCACCATCGAGGCCGTTCCCGGCGGATACCGGATGCACAACGACACCGAGACCCTCGACCTCGTGCTCTTCCGGACGCTCACGGCCCAGGCCGGGACGGCGGCCGGCCCGGGGGAGGAGCTGTACCGGCTCCGGGAGGCCCTGTCGCTCTGGCAGGGGCAGCCCCTCGCCAACGTGGCCTCGCGCATGCTCCAGCAGGACGCGGTGCCCGCCCTCGAACAGGAGCGGCTGCGCGTGCTGGAACGGGTCTGCGACCTCGAACTGGCCGCCGGGAACTGCCATCAGGTCCTGGTCGACCTGTACGAGAGCGCCCGCCGGCACCCGGTGCGCGAACGCTTTACCGAGCAGCTCATCGAGGCGCTCTACCGCACCGGGCGGCAGGCCGAGGCGCTCGCCGAATACCGCACCGTACGCGACCGGCTGCGCGACGAGCTGGGCATCGACCCGGGCCCGGGACTGCGCCGTCTGGAACTGGCCATCCTGCGGGCCGAGGACCTGGCACCCGCCCCGCCCGAAGCCACGCCGCGGGCGCCGGCCGCGCGGGCCGTGACCTCGCGGGCCGCGACCGCCGGCGAGGTCCCCGCGCTGCCTCCCGGCGCCGCGGCCCCGGCCCGGCCGGCCCGCGCGGTCCTGCCCGTTCCCGCCTTCGCCGGGCGCGAGGGCGACCGCAGGGCCATGGCCGCACGGCTGACCTCCGCCGACGGGCCGCGCCTGGTCGTCGTCTCGGGGGCGCCGGGCATCGGGAAGTCGGCACTGGCCCGCCAGACCGCCCACGAGGTGCAGGACTCCTTCCCCGGCGGGGTGTTCACCCTCCAGCTGGCCCGGCCTGACGGGACCGCGGTCGGCGTCGAGGAGGCGGCCGGGCTGCTGCCGGAGCCCGGCGCGGACCGGCGGCTGATCGTCCTGGACGGTGCGGCCGGCGCCTGGCAGGTGCTGCCGCTGCTGCCCGCGGCTGAGGACGCCTCCGTCCTCGTCACCAGCAGACGCGGCCTGGCCGCGGTCGTCGCCACGCACGGCGGCGCCGTGCACCGGCTCGACGTACTGCGGTCCGCCGAGGCGTACGCGCTGCTCGCCGGGCTCGTGGGCACCGAGCGGATCGCGGCCGAACCGGCCGCCGCCCGGGAGCTGGCCTCCGTATGCGGGCACTTCCCGCTCGCACTGCGGATCGCCGCGGGACGGCTGCTGACCCGGCCCGGCCTGTCGGTCGCGGACTGCGCGGCCTGGCTCGCGGAGGATCCCCCCGCGCGCCTCGCCCTCGCGGAGGAGGCCCGGCTCTCGGTGCCCGACGTGCTGGGGCGGGCGCTCGACGCACTGCCCGCGGAGCTGCGGGCGGCGTTCCTGCGGCTGGGCGCGCACGCGGCGGACGAGGACCTGTCGGCGCAGGAGAGCGAATCGATTCTCGAACAGCTGGTGGAATCGGGGTTGTTGGAGGACGGGCCGCCCGGTCCTTACCGCCTCCACGACTTCCTCCGCATCTACGCGCGTTGGCATGTCCGGACGCACGCGACGGCCGCCGCGGCCGCACCGCACTGACCCGACCCACCTGCCTCACCCGTCCCCCTCATTCCGCTCCCCTCCCCGCTCCAGGCTTCCTCCCCGATCCCGCCCAGACCGCACCCAGGGGTGTTCCCATGGCTCACGCCAGCTACCAAGCCGTTGCCGCGACCCGTCCCCGGATCCGCAGGGACGTGCTGTTCACCGAGACGCCGGACGGCGTGCTGTTCCACAACGCGGACGGCGGCTTCCGCCTCACGGCCAAGTCCGCGTACCGGTTCGCCACGGTGATCGTCCCCCACCTCACCGGCGAGCACACGGTCGCCGAGCTGTGCCGCGGCCTCGGCGAAGCACAGCGGACGATGGTCGGCGAACTCGTCCGGACCCTGTACGAACGGGACTTCGCGCGTCCCGTCACCGACCCCGACGGGTCCGCCGGAGAGCAGCCGGCGCCCGCTCCGGACGTGGCCCGCCGCTACGCCCCGCAGATCGCCTACGCCGACCACTACTCCGACGACGCGGAGGCACGGTTCCTGCGCTTCCGGGAGACCCGGGTGGCCGTACTCGGCGAGGACGACGTGGCCCGCTGGTGCGCGTCGAGCCTCATACGCAACGGCTGCGCGGCCATCGGCGTGACCACAGGCACCGGCGCCGCCCCCGGTACCCCGGATCTCGAAGCGGAGGCCGCGGAAGCCGTCGCCGACGGCTGCCCGGTCGAGCTGCGCGTCCTGCCCTCGCCCGCCGGCCGGGAGCCCTCCTGGTCCGACCTGGACGGCTACGACCTCGTGGTCGTCACCGGCGGCCGCGGCGCCCCCGCCCGGCTGCTGCCGCTGCTGCGCGCCGGGATCCCGGACGGCCGCACCCTGCTGCCCGCCTGGACCTACGGATCCGACGCCGTGACCGGTCCCCTGATGACGCACGGCACCCCCGGCTGCTGGGCCTGCGCCGCCCTCCGCCTCGGTGCGGCCGCCGGCCGGGACACCGCGCCCGCGGCCGAGCTGTGGAGCGCGCTCGCCCTGCCCGGCAGCCCTCCGGCGGCCGGCCCCGAGCCCGGGCGGCCGCTGGCCGCGATGATCGGCAACCTCCTGGGGTACGAGGTCTTCCGCACGGCCTCGCGCTCCCTGCCCGCCGAGACCGCGGGCCAGGTGATCGTGCAGGACATGGCCTCGCTGGACGTCACGGCGGAGCCGCTGCTCGCGCACCCGCGGTGCCCGTTCTGCGCCCCGGGCGAGGAGGAGGCGCGGGAACAGCCGGCGCCCGTGGACCTCTCCGCGGCGGGCACGTCCGGCGCGCCCGCGCTGCCCACCCTGGAGACCGCCCGCGAAGCGGACGCCCTCGTGGAGGAGCTGAACCGGCGCTCCGCGCTCGTCCGTCCGTACACCGGTGTCTTCACGCGCTACGCGGACGAGCCGCTCACCCAGATCCCCCTCAAGCTGAGCGTGGTCGAACTCGGCACCGGCCACCCGGGCCCCCGCGCGATCGCGGCCTTCGACGTCCACCACGTCGCCGGGGCGCGGATGCGGGCACTGGACGCCGCGGCCCTGGTCTACGCCGAGCACGTGGTCCCCGCGCGGGGTGTCGCCGCCCGGGGCGCGGATGCGGTCGCGGAGGGCTCGCTGACCGTCGCCTCCGGTCTGCCGGGCACGGCCGCGGGCTGGCAGCAGGCCGTCTCGCTCGTCACGAAGGAGCCCGCGCTGGTGCCCGCGGGCGCCGTCCGCCCCTTCGGCCCGCACAACGGCGACCGGCTCTTCGAGCGCACCCGCGCGGGCTCCGGCGCCGGCCCCTCGCCCGCCGACGCGGCTGCCGCGGGCCTGCTGTCCGCCCTCGCCCACGACGCCCTGCTGCGTGCGGTGCGCGGGACCCCGGCCACTGCCGTACCGCTGACGGACGGGACGGACGGGACGGACGGGACGGACGGGACGGCGGGGACGGGCGACGCCGAACTCGTGTTCCTCGTACGGTCGGCGGAGCGCCTCGGGCTCGCCGTCGAGCTGCTCGACCTCGGCGAGGGCGCGCGGTCCGGAGTGCAGGTGCTGCTCGCCCGGGCGGGGGAGCGCTGGGCCGTGGGCGCGGGCCTGGACCGGCGGACGGCGACGGCGGACGCGCTGCGCGACCTGCTGGGCGCCGTGCAGTACGAGCAGGACGACGCCGCCACCGGCGGACCGGCCGACACGGGCGATCCCCTGCTGCCGGACCTCGACGCCCGCACGTTCACGGTGTCCCCCGATGCCGCACCCGCCCCGTCCGGGCCCGAGGACGCGCCCCCGGCCGCCGTCGGCTGGCCCGAGGTGCTGGAGCGGCTGCGGTCGGCGGGCCGTGACGCGTACCTCGTCCCGACCGGGTCCGCGGACCTGGCCTCGGCCGGGCTGCACACCGCCAGAGTGCTGCTCACCACCGCCCTGGAGCCGGGCGATGACCACTGAAACCGCTTCGCTGACGGCAGGTCCCGAGGTCGCCGCCGCGCTCGGAGCGGACGCGGCGGCCCGCTTCACCGCACTGCTGGACCGCGCCCTCGGGGCTCTCGGAGGGCCCCGGGTGACGCTGTCGGCCCTCGGGTCCGCCGACGCCTTCACGCGTCCCGCGCCCGCGCCCGGCACCGGCGACGGCTCGGCCGTGCCCGTGCACCTGTACGGCCACCAGGCGGTCGTGGGGCCGCCCGGCGGCTGCGCCCGGTGTCTGGAACGGCGCTGGCAGGCGGTGCGGTCGGTCGCGCTCCGGGACGCCCTGGAACTCGGCGGCGGTACGCGGGCCGCGGGCTCCTGGCCGTACGCCCACGCCTTCGCCGCCGAGGCGCTGGCGGCCCTGATCACAGCGGCCCGGGAGCCCCGGCCCGCCGGCGCCCCGGTGCGCGACGTCCCGGTGCCCGGCGGCGCCTTCCCCGAAGTCCGGCTGCTGGACCTGCGGACGGGCTCCGTCCGTACGTATCCGCTGGTCCCCGACCCCGAGTGCCCGGTGTGCGGCGCCCCGGGCCGGGACACCGCGGCAGGAGCCGGACTCGAGCTCGCGCCGGCGCCGAAGTACCGGCCCGGGGTCTTCCGCACCCGCCCCGTCGAGTCGTACGCGATCGACGTGGCGGCCTTCGCGAACCCGCTGTGCGGGGCGCTGGGGCCCTCCCTGGTCCAGGACGTCTCCTCCACCTCGACCTCGGCCACCATCGGCTGCTTCTCGATGCGTTCGGGCGAGTACCTGCGCGAGACGTTCTGGGGCGGCCACACGGACTCCTTCGCGCGCAGTGCGCGGGTGGGGGTGCTGGAGGGGCTGGAGCGCTACGCCGGGATGCGGGCCCGGGCCCGGACCACGAACGTCACCGGTTCCCTGAAGCAGTTCGGCGCCGACGCCGTCGACCCGCGCGAGGTCGGCCTGTACAGCGAGGCCTTCCACCGGGAGAACCCGCGCGTGCGCCCCTTCGACCCGGACCGGGAGATCGCCTGGGTGTGGGGCTGGTCGCTGCGCGACCGGGCGCCCCGCCTGGTACCGGAGATCCTGACGTACTATCACGCGCCGGAACTCGAGAACCGGTTCGTGCAGGAGAGCTCCAACGGCTGCGCATCCGGGGGGAGTCAGGCCGAGGCCGTGTACTTCGGTCTGATGGAGGTCGTCGAACGCGACGCCTTCCTGCTCAGCTGGTACGGGCGCCAGCCGCTGCCCGAGATCGACCCGGCGAGCAGCGCCCGGCCGTCGACCCGCGCGATGGTCGACCGGCTGGCGATGTACGGCTACCGGGCCAGGTTCTTCGACACCCGCATCACCTTCCCGATCCCCGTCGTGACGGCGGTGGCCGAGCGCTTCGACGGCGGCCCCGGCCGGATGTGCTTCGGTGCGGGAGCCGGCCTCGACCCGGAGTCGGCCCTGGACTCGGCGCTCTGCGAGATCGCCACGGACGCCGTCAACCTGCCCGGGCGCACCGAGCGCGACGAGGCCCGACTGCGCGCGATGGCCGCAGACTTCGGCCTGGTCACGGCGCTGCACGACCATCCGCTCGTGTACGGGATCCCGGAGATGGGCCGGCACGCGGACTTCCTGCTGCGCAGGCCCGGCCACCAGCTCCCGCGCACCGTGGCCGAACTGCGCTGGCCCGACGGGCGGGGCGCGACCGCGTCCGAGGACGTGCGCACCGATCTGGAGCGGTGCGTGGCGGCGGTGACGGAGCAGGGCTTCGACGTCGTGGTCGTGGACCAGACCATGCCCGAGCAGCGGGCCCTCGGCCTGCACACCGTCAGCGTGCTGGTCCCCGGGCTGCTCCCCATCGACTTCGGATGGACCCGGCAGCGGGCCCTCGGCATGCCGCGCATGCGGACGGCCCTGTACGCCGCCGGGCTGCGCGAGCGCGAGCTGGAGCCCGGCGACCTGAACCAGGCCCCTCACCCCTTCCCCTGACCCCGCCGCCACCGGCGTCCCACCCGAACGCAGGAGGACCCATGGGCTACGCCCATGTCTACGCCCACGAGATCATGCACCGCGGCCGGGTGCCGATGGAGCCCGTCGACTTCGTGCCCGACTGGGCCGACCGGCCCCGCAAGGCCAAGTTCCACCCGGCCGCCGAGACGCTCCCGCTGCCGGCGGCTCCGCCGGGCGGGCTGCCGGGGCGGCCCGCGCCGGGATTCACCCTGCCGCTGCTGTCCGGGATGCTCCTGGACTCGTACGGGCTGACCGGACGGCGTCTCGCGGTCCAGGCCAACACCGACCTGGCCGCGCTGCCGCACTACACGCACGCGAACTGGTCGCGGGGCACCGCCTCCGGCGGCGGGCTCTACCCGGTGGCCGTCCACTGGGCGGCCGGGCCGGGCGGGCCCCTGACACCCGGTCTCTACCACTACGCGCCGCACCAGCACGGACTGCGACGCCTGCTCACGGGAGACGTCACCGGGCAGGTCCGCGAGGCCCTCGGCGCCGCGGCGGGTGAGGCGGCGCGGGCCACCCAGTACCTCGTCCTCAGCGTCAAGTACTGGCAGAACGCCTTCAAGTACAACAGCTTCTCCTTCCACGCCGTGAGCATGGACGTGGGCGCACTCGTGCAGACCTGGCGCCTGTGGGCGGCGCAGTACGGGCTGCGGATCGACCCGGTGCTGTGGTTCGACGAGGACCGCCTGGCCCGGCTGCTGGGCGTGGCCCCCGAGGAGGAGGGCGTCTTCGCCGTCGTGCCGCTGACCTGGGAGGGCGCGCCGGCGCCCGGGGACAGCGGGACCGACGACGCCGCCGCCGCGCACGCCGCCGCCCCGGATGCCGCCGCCGTCCGGCACCGGGACGTCGAACGCTCCCGCCGGGTCCTCGTCTTCGAGACGCTGCTGCGCATCCACGAGGCCACCGCCGGCCGGGCCGCCGACCGCCCGGCACCCGGCGCGCTGGACACCGCCGCCGCGTTCCCGCCCCGGGGCGCCGATCCGCTGCCGCTCCCGGAGCCGCCCGCGCCGCCCGTCACGGCCGGGCGGGCCCTGCGCGAACGCCGCAGCAGTTTCGGCCGGTTCGACGCCTCCCGCCCGGTCACCGCCGGGGAGCTCGCCGCCGCGCTCGCCGACTGTGCGGCCACCGGCTACGGCACGGAGGCCGAGCGCCCGGGCGGCCCGCCGCTCACCGCGCTGTACGCCTTCGTCAACCACGTCGAGGGCGTCGCCCCCGGCGCGTACGCCTACGACCCGGCCGCACACACCCTGCGCCCGGTGAAACCGGGCCCGCCCGGCCCCTTCCTCCAGCGCAACTACTTCCTCTCCAACTACAACCTGGAGCAGGCCGGCGCGGTGCTCGTCCCGACCGTCCGCACCACCGCGGTGCTCGACGCCGTGGGCGACCGCGGCTACCGCCTCGTCGGCGGCACCATCGGCGCCGTCGCGCAGACCTTCTACACCACGGCCGCGGCCCTCGGCCTGGGCGCCGGCGTGGCGCTCGGCTTCGACAACATCTCGTACGCCGAGGAGCTGGGACTGGCCGGGAGCGACGAGGCAGCCCTGCTGATCATGCTGCTGGGCCGCGAGCGCCCGCGGCCGGCCGACTTCCGCCACGAAACAGCCTGAAGGGAGCGGACGATGAACACCACCGAGTGGCACGCGGGCGACCGCTTCATGCTGCGGGTCGCGGGACTCCCGCTGTCCGCCGTCGACGATCTGCGCGCCGCGGACACCCGCCGCTGGGCCCGGGACGTGCTCACCGCCGAGGCGGGACTGCACGAGGGCGCCGAACGGCTGGGCGACGTGCTCCACACCGCCGTCGGCGCCACCGACCCGGCTCCGGACGGCCCGGGCGCGGCCCAGCGCCGCGCACTGCTGCGGCTGCGCCGCCAGATCCACAACGGCCGTCTGCCGGGCCGGCCGGACGCCTCGACGGAGACGGCCGTCGAGGCCGTCGCCGCCGTGGACGAGGACGCCGCCGAGCAACTGGCCGGCTGGCTGCACCGGCGCCGGCTGCTGGACAAACTGCTGGCCGAGGGCCCGGCGCTGCTCACCGCGGACCTGGCACGCAACCGGGCCGCCCTGCGGGAACTGGTGGCCGACGACCGGCTGCGGCTCGGCCTGCTGCTGGCCTCTCCGGTCCTCGAAGGACAGCTCGACGGCTACGCGCGCACCGCGGGCGTACCCAACGGGCGGGCCCGCAAGGCCGAGCGGTCGGTCCTGTCGTACGTGTACCGCACGGCGTGCAAGACGAGCCCGTTCAGCACCTTCACCGGCGTCGCGACCGGCCGCTTCACCGACGGCGCCGACGGTGCAGAGGGCGCCGACCGCGCCGACCGTGCCGAAGGCGCAGCGGCCGGCGCGATGCGCGTGGCCGACGTCTGGAGCAGCCACGTACGGCTCAACGTCGTGGTCCTGGCCCGGCTCGCGGAGCTGATCCTGGCCGACCCCGTGCGCCGCCGGGACCTGCCGTTGCGCCTCGCCTCGGGCTGGGGTCACGAGGAGGACCGGATCCGCTACGTCCGCCGTTCGGTCACCGCCGGCGACGACGCGGCCGCCGTCACCTTCGACGCGGTCAAGGACCGGCTGTTCTTCCTGCGCCGCAGCGGCACCCTCGACCGCATCCTCGCCCTGTTCGCCGAACGGCCCGAGCTGCGCCACCGCGAGCTGGCCGACTGGCTGGCCACCGAGCACGCGGCCGACCCCGCCGACTGCGAGGCGTACGTCTCCGCCCTCCTCCAGCTCGGCATGGTGCGCGTGCCCTGCCTGGACACCGAGGTGCACAGCACGGACCCGCTGCGGTCGTTCCAGCAGTCGCTGGCCCTGCTCGAGCGGCCCTGGGCCCACCGGCTCGCCGCCCTGCTCGACGCACCCGCCGCGGCCCTGGCCGGCTACCCGGAGGCGGGCCACGCGGAACGCGCCGGGCTGCTGCGCGTGCTGCGCACCGGACTGCACCGGGCCCAGGAGGAGCTCGGCGCACCGGACGCGGCCCTGCCGCAGACCCTGCTGTACGAGGACGTGAGCGCGGGCCGCGAGCTGCCCTGTCCGCCGGGGGACTGGACGGCGCTGCGCTCGGTCGAGCGGATCCTGCCCGCCTTCGACCTCACGCTGACCCAGCGGATCACCTTCGAGGGGTTCTTCACCGCGCGGTACGGCGCCGGCGGCCGCTGCGAGGACCTGCTGGGGCTGGTGCACGACTTCCACGAGGACTTCTTCGACCAGTACCTGTCGTTCACCGCCCGGCGCAAGCCCTTCGACGAGCGCGGCGAGTACGTGCCGGAGGAGAACTGGCTGGGCCTGCCGGGCATCCGGGCCGTGGACGCGGCGCGCCGCGCCTTCATCGGGCGGATGCGGCAGGCCTGGACGGCGTACGAGGCGGGCGGGGCCCCGGACGCCGGTCCGGCCCTCCTGCGCCTCGACGAGCCCGACCTGGCCGCGGTGGCAGCCGAACTCGGCCCCGTGGCAACGGACTTCGCACCGCGCTGCCACCACCTCCAGTTCGCCCGCGATGCCGCCGACGGCCGCCCCCTGACCGTGCTGAACCGCTCGTACGGCGGGCTGTCCTTCCCCTTCAGCCGCTTCACGCACGTCTACGACGGGCCGGACGCCGGCCTCTCCGGGGAACTGCGGGCCACGGCGGGCCGGGTGAGCCCGCCGGGCGCGGTCTTCGCGGAGGTCACCGGCGGACCGGTCACCACCAACCTCAACCTGCACGGGCGGCTGACGGACTACGAGATCGTCTGCCCCGGCGAGAGCGGCACGCTCCCGCCGGACCGCAGGCTGCACCTGGACGACCTGTACGCCGAACACGTGCCCCGGACCGGGCGGGTGACCCTGCGCTCGCACCGGCTGGGCTGCGAGGTGATCCCCGTCTACCTCGGCTACCTGGTGCCGCTCGCGCTGCCCGCGATCCCGCGCACGCTCCTGCTGCTGTCCCCGTCGTCGATGTCGCCGCTCGACGTGTGGGCGGGGGTACCCGAGGGCGAGGCGCGCGACCACGTCACGACGCGGCCCCGGGTGGTCCACGGCGACGTCGTGCTCAGCCGCCGCAGCTGGACCACCACCGCGGGCCGCCTGCCCGTCCGGGGGGCCCAGGAGGCCGGGCACTTCCTCGACTGGCAGCGCTGGCGGAGCGCCCACGGCCTGCCGGAGCAGGTGTTCGCGACCGTTTCGGCGGGCCGCTCGGCCGCCGGGGCCAAACCGCAGTACGTCGACTTCGCGAGCCTCCTGTCGCTCGCGGCGTTCGAGACGCTGCTGCGCGATCCGGCGCACCGCGTCGTCTTCCGCGAGATGCTCCCCGACCCCGGCGGCCTGCACGTGCACTCGGCGCGCGGCGCGCACGTCGCCGAACTGGCCGTCGAGACCTTCACCACGACCGTTCCAGACCAGGAAGACCAGGAAGGCGGCACCCGATGTCCGAGATGACCCCGTCCACCGGCGCACCGGACCGGACCCGCGGAGACTGGCAGGCCCTGCACGTCTTCTACGCGGCCAACCCGCAGCCCCTGCTGGTGCAGTGCGTCCGGCCGCTGATCGCCGGGCTCACCGCCGACGGGCTGCTCGCCGGGCACTTCTTCATCAACTACTGGCTGGAGGGCCCGCACGTACGGCTGCGGCTGCGCCCGGCCACGCCCGGGGCCGGGCCCGAGGTGCGGCGCCGCGCCGAGGAGGCCGTCGCCGCGTTCCTCAAGGCCCGCCCGGCCCTGTACGAGGTCGATTCCGGATTCCTCAACGAGTTCTACAACACGCTCTTCGACATAGAGTTCCCCGAGGGCGACCGGGCCGCCTTCATGGGCCCCGACGGCCGGATGAACCTGCGGCCGAACAATTCGTATTCCCGGGAACCGTACGAACCCGAATACGGAAAGTACGGCGGCCCGGCGGGCGTGGAACTCGCCGAATGGCATTTTGCCCGCTCCAGCGATCTCGTCATCGACGCCCTGCACCGCATGAACCTGCACCTGCGGACCGTGCTGCTGGGCACCTCCGCCCAGCTGATGATGGTCATGGCGGGCGTCTTCCTTCCCGAGCGCGAGGAACTCGCCGGATATCTCGACCGGTACTACGACTTCTGGCACCGGGCCTTTCCCGGCACCGGATTCATCGGGTCCGAGGAGTACGACCGGACCTACGGGCAGACCGCACCGGGACTCGGCCGCCGCTTCGCCGCCGTACGCGAGGCGCTCGCCTCCGGGGAGACCGGCCGGCTCCCGGCCTTCCTCGCCGGGTGGGCGGAGCACTGCCGGGAGCTGCGCGGGCGCGCCGAGACGCTCGCCGCCGCCGGGGACCTGGTCTTCCGCTCCTGGGACGGCACCCGCGACGAGCGGGTCACGGACCCCGCCGAGGCCCTGCCCCTGCTGCTCTCCCCGTACATGCACATGACCAACAACCGGCTCCACGTCACCATCCGCGACGAGGCGTACCTGGCCCATCTGCTGGGCCGGGTTCTGCGCGAGGGCGAGGTCCCGGCCGGGGGCGCGGCGGTCGGCCCGTGACCGGCTCCCCTCCCGCGCCGGGTCCGGCCGGGCTGCTCGGCCACCGGCCCGCCCTGCGGCCGGAGGTCCTGCTGTCCGCGCCGCTGCTCGACGGGCCGGCGACCGTCCACCTGGTCAAGGACCCGGTGTCCGGAGCGTCGTTCGAGATCGGGCCCAAGGAGTTCTTCCTCGTCTCCCGACTCGACGGCTCCCGCAGCCTGGCGGACATCGGCACCGAGTACGCGCACGCCTTCGGGCGGCGGCTCGGCGAGGGCAACTGGCAGCAGCTGCTGGCCCTGCTCGGCAGCCGCCGGCTGCTCGCCGGCGGCCCGCCGCCGTCCGCGCCCGCGCCGCGCGGCCGGCCGCTGGACGGCACCCTGGCCCGCGGCACGCTGCGCCTGGTCGCGGACGCCGACGCCACCACGGCCCGGCTGCACCGCGCGCTGCGCCCGCTGCTGCACCCCGTGGTGCTCGGGGCGCTGCTCCTGGTCTGCCTGGCCATGGAGGCGGTGCTCGCCGCGTCCCTGACCGAACTCGCGGACGCCTTCGGATGGCTGCTGCGCCGGCCGGCCCCCCTGATGGCGGTCGCCACGCTGCTGTGGCTGAGCACGGCCCTGCACGAGTTCGCGCACGGCATCGCGGCCCGCCATGTCGGCGGAACGGTCGGGGAGATCGGGCTGCGGTGGCGGCTGCCCGTCGCCATCATGTACTGCACCGTCGACAACTACCGCTTCCTGGAGCGGCGTCGGCAGCAGCTCGCCGTCGCCGCCGCGGGCGCCTTCGCCAACCTGCTGTTCCTGCTGCCGTTCTTCGGCTGGTGGGCGGCGCTGCCCGAGGGCGACCCCACCCGGCGGGTACTCGCCGCGCTGCTGCTCCTCGGGAGCGCGCAGGCGCTCGTCAACCTGCTCCCGCTGCCCCCGCTCGACGGGTACACCATGCTCGGCCACGGCCTGCGCGTGACACGGCTGGCACCCGCCAGTTCGGGGTACCTGAGGCTGCGGATGCGCGACCGGAAGGCCGCCGCCGCGTACCCGCCGCGGGCCCGACGGCTCTACCTCGGATACGGCGTCGGCTCCGCCGTACTCGTCCTGCTGCTGACGGCCGGCCTCGCCGGAGCCGTCTGGTACGCCGCCACCACCTGACCCCACGACCCGCACCACCCGCAGGACCGGCGAGACGCCCAGTCCGAAGACAGGCACGACAGACACAGAGGGACGCACGACCCATGACAACTGACAGCACCCAGCCGCCCGACGCCCCGGCCATCGCCGTTCAGGACGTGCGCAAACGCTATGGCGACCGCCGGGCGGTGGACGGGGTCTCCCTCGACGTGCACCGCGGCGAGTTCTTCGGACTGCTCGGCCCCAACGGCGCCGGCAAGACCACCCTCATCGAGATCATGGAGGGGCTGCGGCAGGCCGACGGGGGCACCGTCCGCGTCCTCGGCCAGAGCCCCTGGCCGCGCAACACCGCACTGCTGCCCCGGATGGGCGTGCAGACCCAGGCTTCGGCGTTCTTCGTACGGCAGAGCGCGCGCGAGCACCTCGTGACGGTCGCGGGCCTGTACCGCTGCGACCCGGCGGCCGCGGACCGCACGCTGGAGAGCGTCGGCCTGACCGAGCAGCGCGACGTCCTGGTCGAGAACCTCTCCGGCGGTCAGCGCCAGCGCCTGGCCATCGCCTCCGCCCTCGTCCACAGCCCCGAGCTGATCTTCCTGGACGAGCCGACCGCCGCCCTGGACCCGCAGGCCCGCCGCGACCTGTGGGAGGTGCTGCGCGCCCTCAAGAGCGAGGGCCGCACCATCGTCTACACCACCCACCACCTCGACGAGGCCGAGGCGCTCTGCGACCGCGTCGCGATCCTCGTCGGCGGCAGGGTGGCCGCCCTGGACTCTCCGCACCGGCTGGTCACCGCCGCCGGCGCGCCCGCCCGGCTGCTGCTGCCGGAGGGCCGGCTCGGCGTCGAGGAGGCCGCTGCGCTGCCCGGTGTGGACCGGGCCACGCTCCAGGGCGGCTCGCTGGTGCTGGAGACCGCCGTGCCCGGCAAGGTGCTCCAGGCCGTGGACGCCCTCACCGGGCTGGACGGGGTGATGACCCGGACGGCCACCCTGGAGGACGTCTATCTCGAACTCACCGGCGCCGCACACCCCGGCCCCCAGGCCGGCCCCACCACGCAGACGGAGTACCAGGCATGAGCGCATACACGGCCCTGACCGCCGCCGGCTACCGGGCGCAGGTCCGGGACAAGGCCACCCTCTTCTTCACGTTCGCCTTCCCGCTGCTCTTCCTGATCGTCTTCGGCCTGATCTTCAGCGGGCAGGACGTGGAGGAGAGCGGCCGCCCCTACATCTCGTACATCGCGCCCGGCGTCATGTCGTGGGGCGTCGCCAACGCGGCCGTGTTCGGAATCGCGTTCACGCTCATGCAGTGGCGGCGCGACGACCTGCTGCGGCTGATCCGGCTGACGCCGACCCCGCTGACGACCGTGCTCGCCTCCCGGTACGTACTGGCCCTGGCCATCGGCGTGGTGCAGGCGGCGGTGTTCGTCGCGGTGGCGATGCTGCCCGGCTTCGGCCTGGTCCTGGACGGACGCTGGCCGCTGGTGCTGCCCGCCCTCGTACTCGGCATCACCGCGTTCCTCGCCATCGGCGTGATCGTCGGCACCTACGCCAACACCCCCGAGGCCGTCGCCGCCATCGCCAACTGCCTTATGGTGCCCATGGCGTTCCTGTCCGGCTCGTTCCTCCCGCTGGACATGATGCCGTCGTGGCTCCAGTCGGTCTCCCGGGTGCTGCCCCTGCGGTACCTGAACGACGCCGCGACCGGCGCCCTGACCGGCAGCGGATCCCTCGCCGCCATCTGGACCGGCTGCGCGGCGCTGCTCGGCTTCGCCCTCCTCTTCGGCGCGATCGGCCTGAAGACCTTCCGCTGGAGCAACCGGACATGACCACGACCCCGCCGCGCCCCCTCGCCCCCGACGGGACGCCCCTGGAGACGGCCCGGCGAGGCCTCGCCCGGGCCCTGGATCCGCTCGGCGCCGCCGTGGTGACCCTCGGCGTGCACGACGCCCTCGGGCCGCGCTCCGCCGACCCGTTCGCGGCGGTCCGGCCCGGCGCCACGGTGCACCTCACCGCCCGGGAGGTGCTCATCGGCCCGTGGGGCGGCGACGGCACGGCGCCGGCCTGCGGCCAGTGCCTGGCCATGCGCCGGCAGCGGCTGCGCAGCCGCAGCGAGCGCGACGCGCTGGAGACCGGCGGCGGACCGGGCACGCCCACCGGGCCCGAGTGGCCGCGGCTGTCCCCGTACGCCCACGACGCCGTGTACGCGCTGCACGAGGCCGTCCACGGCGGCCGGGTCACCGCCCCCGCCGGAACCGAGGCCGACCGGGCACTGCCCCAGGTGTCCCGGCTGGACCTGGAGACGCTGCGGATCCGGACGTATCCGCTGCTGGCCGACCCGCTCTGCCCGGACTGCGGCCCGCGGGGCACCGACACGCCGCGGCCCTTCGCACCCGAGTCCCGGCCCAAGCCCGACCCCGGTGCGCAGCGGCTGCGGGCCGCGTCCTCGTACCCGATGCCCTACACGGCGCTGGCCAATCCGGTGACCGGGGTGCTCGGCGGCGGCACCTGGCTCAACGTCACCTCGCCGACCACCGCCCCGGTCGCCGGAAGCGTCTTCATGCGCGGGTACGCGGGACTGACGGACGTCACGTGGAGCGGGCAGGCCAACAGCTTCGCCGCCAGCCGCGACCTCGCCCACCTGGAGGGGCTGGAGCGGTACGCCGGAACCCACAGCCGCACCGGCAACGCGCCGCTGACCGCCTCGTACGCGGAGCTCGGCGAGCGGGCACTGGACCCCGCCGCGTGCGGGTTCTACGCCCCCGAGACCTACCGCGACGACCCGCTCGTGTCCCCCTTCGACCCGGACCGGCCCATCCCATGGGTGTACGGGCACTCGCTGCGCGACGACCGGCCCGTCCTGGTCCCGGCCCGGCTCGTCTACTACAGCGCCGGGCTCGCCGCCGACAACTTCGTCTTCGAGTGCTCCAACGGCTGCGCCATCGGCAGCTGCCTCGAAGAGGCACTGCTCGGCGCGCTCCTCGAACTCGTCGAGCGCGACGCGTTCCTGATCGCCTGGTACGCGGGACTGCCGCTCACCGAGATCGACTTGTCGACGGTGCCGGGAACGGCGGTGCGCACCATGGCCGACCGGGCGGCGCTCCAGGGGTACGACGTACACGCCTTCGACAACCGTATCGACCTGGCGGTGCCCGTGGTGACCGGGCTCGCGGTACGGCGCGACGGCGGCCCGGGGCTCTTCTCCTTCGGCGCCGGGGCCGCACTCGACCCGGCGCGGGCCGTAGAGGCGGCGCTGTCGGAGGTTCTCACCTACATACCGCACCTGCCCCGCCAGGTCGAAGAGCGGCGCGGCGAACTGGAGGCGATGGCGGCGGACTTCGGCCGCGTCCGGCACCTGAAGGACCACGCCCAGCTGTACGGGCTGCCGGCGATGGCCGAGCACGTGCGGTCCTACCGGGAGCCGACGGCCGTGCGCGCGATGGCCGACGTCTACCGCTCCTGGACCGAGCACGGGCGCCCGCGCACCGGCGACCTGCGGGACGATCTGCGGTGCTGTGTCGATGAGCTGACGCGCGCCGGGCACGATGTGATCGTCGTCGACCAGACCACCCCGGAGCAGCGGCGGATCGGGCTGCGCACGGTCTGCGCGGTGGTGCCGGGCCTGCTGCCGATCGACTTCGGCTGGTCCCGGCAGCGCGCCCCCCGCCTGCCCCGGCTGCGGACCGCGCCGCGACGGGCGGGACTGCGCGAGGCCGACCTCACCGCCGACGGCATCCGCATGGTCCCGCACCCGTTCCCGTAGGCACCGCACACGGCCGGATGCCCCGGTCCTCGCACGGGCGAGGGCCGGGGCATCGGTGTCCGCGCGCTCTGACGGGTCAGGCGGAGCAGGAGGTGGTGCTGGTGGTGGAGGAGCAGGTCGAGGTGGAGCTGCAGCTCGTGGAACCGGCGAGCACGACCTCGCTGGCGTCCGAGTAGTCGGAGATCTCGAAGGTCTCGGACTCGAGCTCCAGGATCTCGTCCGCGAGCGAGGCGAGAGGCGACTTCTCCATGATGACTCCTTCTGGGGCGGGACCGGCACCGGGCTGTGCTGTGCCTGCGCCCATCAGAACCGGTCACGCCGTCACCCGACCCCCCGTCCCGCTGACACTCCACTGACACGATGTGACAGCGCCCTGCCGTTCACGCTCCCGCCGCACGGGCGGATCATGGCGGCATGACCGCTCACGCACCCGCGGCGCTCGCCCGACTGGACGCGCACCTGCGCGACCTGACCACGTTCTACCTGGAACTGCACCGGGATCCCGAGCTGTCGGGAGCGGAGCGGCGCACCGCCGACCGCTTCGCCGGACGGCTGGAATCGGCGGGGTACGCGACCACGCGCGGCATCGGCGGCCACGGAGTGGCCGGGGTGCTGCGCAACGGCGACGGGCCCACCGTCCTGCTGCGGGCCGAACTCGACGCCCTGCCCGTGCGGGAGACCAGCGGGCTGCCGTACGCGGCCGACGGCGAGGCGGCGCACGCCTGCGGGCACGATCTGCACCTGGCCGCGGCGGCCGGCACCGCCGCGCTGCTGGCCGGGGCGCCGCACACCTGGCGCGGCACCCTCGTGGTGGCCGGGCAGCCCGCCGAGGAGACCCTCGAAGGGGCCCGGGCGATGCTGGCCGACGGCCTCTACCGGCGGTGCGGCCGCCCGGACGAGGTACTGGCCCAGCACGCGGCCCCGCTGCCCGCCGGGATGGTGGCGCACGGGTACGGGCCCGTGACGGCCGGAAGCGTCACCTTCCGGGTGGTGGTGCACGGCCGGGGCGGGCACGCCGGCGCCCCGCACCTCGCCGTGGACCCGGTGGTGGCCGCCGCCCACGTGGTGACCCGGCTCCAGACGGTCGTGGCCCGGGAGGCCGCCCCGGCGGAGCAGGTGGCGGTGACCGTCGGCTCGTTCCGGGCCGGAGACCGGGCGAACGTCATCCCGGACCGCGCCGAACTGGCCGTGACCGTACGGGCGGTGAGCGAAGCCTCGCTGGCCCGGGCGGCCGCGGCCGTGGAGCGGATCGTGCGCGCCGAGTGCGTCGCGGCGGCCTGCCCCCGGGAGCCGGAGATCGACCGGCTGTCCGCCTCGCCCGTCACCCACCCCGACCCGGGACTGACCGCGGCGGTACGGGAGGCGCACGCCGCCGAGTTCGGCGCCGGGCGGGTGGCGATGTGGCCGCCCTCGCTCGCCACGGAGGACTTCGCCCTGTTCGGCGACGCGGGGCAGGAGGTGCACGGCGAGCGGGGCATCCGGCTCGGCTACTGGATGCTGGGCACGGCCGGCCCCGCCGCCTGGTCCCGCGCGCCCGGCACGACGGCGGCCGAGAAGCTGGCCGCCCTGCCCGCCAACCACGCCCCGGACTTCGCCCCCGACGTCCGCACCGCCCTGCCCGCGGGCGTCCGGGCCCTGACCACGGCGGCGCTGGCCCGGCTCGGCTCCCCGTGACGGCGTCGGGGGAGCGGGCCGGGCCCCGCGCGCCCGGCCCGGACGGTCAGGCCGGGTCCTTCAGGCTCTGCGCGGCCCGGGCGGCGGCCTGCTCGATCGCGAGGCACTCCGCGTACACCGGAAGCAGACCCGCGGCCCGCGCCTCGGCCAGGGTCGGGGCCACACCGTCGCGCTCCGACACGACGCGCGGGACGTCCTGCGGGAGCGGCAGGTCCAGCTCCGGGTCGAACGCCGAGATCGCCAGCTCGTGTTCGGCGACGTAGGGGCTGGTCAGCAGGTACGACACCACGGACTCCTCGCCCAGGCCCACGAATGCGTGGCCGACGCCCACCGGGAAGTACACGGCCTTGAACGTCTCCGGATTCAGCCGGACGGCGTCCCACTGGCCGAAGGTCGGCGAACCCACCCGGATGTCGATCACGATGTCGAGCACCTCGCCCTGCGGGCAGTACACGTACTTGGCCGTACCGGGCGGCGTCGTGGTGAAGTGCACCCCGCGCACCACCCCGCGCCGCGACCTGCTGTGGTTGCTCTGCGCCACGCGGAACGCGGCCAGCCCGGTCGCCTCCGCGAAGGCGGCCTCCTGGAACGGCGAGACGAACAGCCCCCGGTCGTCGGGGAAGACCCGCGGGGTGAACTCGAAGGCGCCGTCGACGGTGAGCTTGCGTGCTTCCATGTCGTCTCCTGGATCGTCGGGTGCGAGGTGGGGCGGTGCCGGGGCCCCGCCGGGTCAGACCTTGAGCAGGACCTCGCGGACGGCGGCGATCACCCGGTCCTGCACCTCCGGCGTGAGCGAGGGGTACATGGGCAGCGAGAAGATCTGCCCGGCCAGCTCCTCGGTGACCGGCAGCGAGCCCTTGGCGTAGCCGAGGTGCGCGAAACCGCTCATGGTGTGCACCGGCCAGGGATAGCTGATGTTCAGCGCGATGCCGTGGGTCCCCAGTGCCTCGAGGATCGCGTCACGGCGCGGATGGCGGACCACGTAGACGTAGTAGACGTGCTCGTTGCCGTCCACGACCCCGGGCAGCACCAGGTCGGTGTCGCCGAGGCCCTCGGCGTACCGTTCGGCTACGGCCCGCCGGGCCGCCACGTAGTCGTCCAGCCGGCGGAGCTTGCGGCGCAGGATCTCGGCCTGGAGCTCGTCCAGCCGGGAGTTGTGGCCGGGGGTCTCCACGACGTAGTAGCGCTCCTCCATGCCGTAGTAGCGCAGCCGGCGCAGCCGCGCGGCGGTGTCATCGGCCGAGGTGAGCACCGCCCCGCCGTCGCCGTAGGCGCCGAGGACCTTCGTCGGGTAGAAGGAGAAGGCCGCCGCGTCGCCCGTGGAGCCGGCAACCCGGCCGTGCCGGCGGGCACCGTGCGCCTGGGCGCAGTCCTCCAGCAGCTTCAGGCCGTGGTCGGCGGCCAGCCGTTCGAGCGGCGCCAGGTCGACGCACTGGCCGTACAGGTGCACCGGCAGCAGGGCCCGGGTCCGGTCGGTGATCGCCGCCGCGACCTGTGCGGTGTCCATCAGGTAGCTGTCCGGGTCCACGTCGACGAAGACCGGCCGCGCTCCGACCGCGTCGATGGCCAGGACCGTGGGGGCGGCGGTGTTCGAGACGGTGACCACCTCGTCCCCGGGCCCGACACCGAGGGCCTGCAGACCGAGTTTGACGGCGTTCGTCCCGTTGTCCACGCTCACGCAGTGCCCGGAGCCGTGGTAGGCGGCGAACTCCTCCTCGAAGCTCCGCATGCTGGCGCCGAACACCAACTGCCCCGACCTGAAAACGGAGTCGACGGCGTCGAGCAGGTCCGCGCGCTCGTTCTCGTACTCCTGGAGGTAGTCCCACACCCGGATCGTCATACGTGTTCCGTCCGTTCTGTCCGTACGGTGCCCCGGCCGGGACCGGCCGGGGCCAGGGGGAGCCGCCCCGGCCGGTTCAGGCGCGTGCGTCGGCGAGCGCGTCGACGGTGGCCCGCAGGGCCTCCTCCAGCGGCACCCGGGGCCGCCAGCCGGTGGCCTCGCGGAACGCGGTGGAGTCGATGGTGACGCTGCGGAAGTCGGTCGCCGGGGCGTGCGCGGGGGGTGTGGTGGAGAGCACCGGCACCGGGGGCCGCCCGGTGCGGACGGCCACGAGCCGGGCGATCGTCCGGAACACGTCCCCGAGCGGTTCGCCCCGCCCCGAGCCGAGCAGCCAGTGCCGGCCCACCAGCGGGTCCGGCCGCTCCACGGCCGCCAGGAAGGCCTGCGCGATGTCCTGGACGCACACCAGGTCGCGCCGTACGGTGCCGTCGTGCCACAGGGTGAGCGGCTCGCCGGCGAGCGCGCGCCGGACCATGAACGACACCACGCCCCGGTCGTCCGCCCCGGCGGCGGCGGGGCGGCCGAACACGGTGGGCAGGCGCAGGCTGACGCCCCGCACCGCCCCGGCCGCGGTGGCCTCCTTCAGGAGTTGCTCGGCGCGCAGCTTCTGGCGGTCGTACTCGGTCTCGGGGCGGTCCGGCTCGCTGCCGTCGATCGGCTCCGCCCGGGGCAGCCCGGTCTGCGAGGCAGCGCCGGAGTAGAGCACCAGCGGGGGCCCGCCGCCCGGCCGGCGGCCGTCCAGGACCTCGACCAGGGAGCCCATCACGCCGACGTTGACGGATTCCGGGCTGCTGCCCGTGCCGGCCGCCCGCCACCCGTCGCTGTGGCTGACCAGGGAGACGACCACGTCCGACCCGGCCACCGCCCCGGCCAGCGCCCCGAGGTCCGTGAGGTCGGCCGTGCGGACCTCGGTCAGGGCCTTGCCCGGGGGCACGCTGCTGGGCCGGCGGGCCACCGCCCGGAGCCGGACCGGGAGCCGGCTGAACGCCGCGGTGACCTCCGAGCCGACGAAGCCGGACGCGCCCAGCACCGTGATCAGCGGAGCCCCGGCGGGGAGGGGGGCGTCGGGAGCCTGGTGCGTCATGCGTCAGCTGCCTTCGCGGTCGAGGGCCGCCGCCGGCGGCCGGCCAGTGCGGTCACCGGGCGTTCCACCAGCGCGTGCAGGAGCCAGGCCAGGGCCAGCGACAGCCCCAGGCCCAGGACGACGACCAGCAGTTCGACGCCGAGCGAGGAGGTCCACTCGGGGCCCAGCGCCTTCCTCAGCTGCGTGAGCACCAGGTAGTGCACCATGTAGAAGGCGAAGGACAGTTCGCCGAGCCGGACCCAGACCGGCCCGCGCAGCGGGGAGGCCGTGCCGCGGGCGTCGGCGGTCGCGGCACTGGCGATCAGCGGCACCAGCCACACCGAGGCGATGCCCCCGACGCCCAGCAGGTAGACGGAGTACGTGGAGACCACGTACCCGGTGGCCGCCAGGGCGAGCGCGGGCAGCATGCCGATCCGCACCCACTGGCCGGTCAGCACCAGCCGGGCCACCAGGATGCCGAGGACGAAGTCGAGCATCCGCACGGGCGGGAAGAAGTAGACGAACCACACCTGGTGGTAGGACATCGACTCGAAGCCGGGGTACGGCAGGGCCGGCTCGTTGGAGATCACGTACCGTCCGACCAGCGCCGCGCCCGCGCACAGTCCGACCACCGTCACGGCCGCGGGCCACAGCAGCCGTCGCGGTATCCGCTCGACCGCCGCCAGCAGGAACGGGAAGGCGAGGTAGAACAGCAGCTCGCAGGAGAGCGACCAGCTGACCGGATTGCCGGAGGAGGCGACCAGCGGGTCCGGCCACCAGGACTGCAGGAGCAGCAGGTTGGGCAGCCAGTCGGTGACACCGAGGGCCGTGCCCGTGCTCACGGCCAGCAGGACCGCCGCCGCCAGGGTGACCAGGTGGTTGGGAAAGATCTTGGCGAGCCGTCGGCGCAGGAACAGGCCGCGCGAGGTGCCGGGCCGGTAGGACCAGGTCAGCACGAAGCCGCTGAGGACGAAGAAGAAGCCCACGCCGTAGCTGCCGCCCCGGTCCATGGCCGAGTTCAGCCACTCGCCGGTGCCGCCGCTGACGAACCTGACCTCGACGAAGGAGTGGTACAGGAAGACCAGCAGCGCCGCGACGAAGCGCAGCCCGGTCAGCGTGTCCAGCCTGGCGGGCGGCGGGGAGCCCGGTCCGTCCGCGGTGGGCCCGTCCGGGGCGCCCGGACCGGTGGGCGGCCGGGGTTGGGCCAGGTCTCTCGCCGGTAGCTCGGTCATGGTCGGGTCTCCTCGGGGTGCTCTGGGTGGGGGAGTGGCTCGGGCGGGGTCACCACGCGCTGGGGAGGCAGGCGAGCAGGGTGCGGGCCTGGATGTTGACGTGGTGCCCGAACCTGGTCATCCGGGCCAGCTGGTCGAGGGTCGCCCACCGGTACTCGGGGGGCTGCTCGAGCGGGAAACCCTCGGGGGCCTCGACGAGCATGTTGCGGCTCTCCGCCCGGTGGAAGCGCCCGCCCTCCTCGGACTGGAGCACGTCGTAGTGCACCCGCGGGGCGGGGGCCGACAGCACCTCGCCGAGGTAGCGGGAGCGCTCGCCCGGCAGGCACTGGACGGTCGGCGCCAACTCCGGCCCGTTGAGCGACCCCGCCTCCTCGTACGCCTGCACCAGCACGTGCAGGACACCGTCGAGCCGGGTCGCCAGGAAGGCGTGCACGGCGACCCCGGTCGGCTCCAGCAGCGGCTGGGACCACGAGGGCACCTCGCGGTTGCCGGCCTCGACCTGGGCCCCGATGACGCTGAACGCACCGCCCCCGCGCAGCGCGATGCTGTCGGCCGTACGCACCCAGCCCGCCCGTTCGGTGTCGTTGAGGGGCACCCGGCGCACCGAACCGGGCGCGCCGGCCCGCATGTCGGTCAGCCAGCGGGTCAGCTCCGCCAGGGTGTGCCGGGGCCGCGCCGCCGGACTGAGCGAGTGCAGCACACCGGCGCCGAACCCGGTGGCACCCGCCGGGGCGAAGCCGGCCGAGTCGACCGGGACGCAGGACAGCACCGTCCGGGAGTCCATGTTGACCACGTGCTCCTGCTGCAGGAGCAGCCGGAGCTGACCGAGGGTCAGCCAGTGGAAGTCCTCGTGCGGCGGTACGTCCTCGGTGGTCTCCACCACCATGTGTCTGTTGCGCTTGTGCAGGAAGTACGAGCCGTGTTCGGACTGCAGGAGGTCCACCAGCACCTCGGCCCGGCCCGGGCGGGCGAAGTACTCCAGATAGCGGACGACGGAACCGCCGTGCGCCTGCGTGTAGTTGCTGCGCGTCGCCTGCACGGTCGGCGACAACTGCACGGTGTTGATGTTCCCGGGTTCCATCTTCGCCTGCATCAGGAAGTGCAGGACGCCGTCGAACTGCCGTACCAGCAGGCCGAGGGTGCCGATCTCGGGCTGGACGATGATCGGCCGGGCGGCGCCCGCCACGAGGCGGTCGCCGTCCTCCGCGCGCAGCCCCTCGATCGAGAAGAACCGGCCGGTGCGGTGCCGCAGGTTCCCCGTGCCGGGCTCCGAATACCACTGCTCCAGCGCGTCGAACGGGATCCGGGAGACCTTGAACCGGCGCGCGCAGCGTTCCGCGTACCAGGTGTGGAACGCGCTCAGCGGGAAGCGGGGGCTGTCCTCGGCCGCCAGGGAGAGCATGAAGCGCTGCGCGAGGGGTGGCTCCTGCACGCCGGACGGCGAGCGGCTGACCGACAGGGCCGGTGATGGCTCTTCCATGGCTACTCCGCAGCGGGTGGGCCGGCCGGGGAGGCCGGGGTGTGGTCGGCCGGGCTCGGGGTGCGGGTCCTCTTGGGTGCGCTCATCCGGTCCGCATCTCCGACGGTGTCCGACAGGCGAGTCAGAGCGAGAACCTAGGAGCCGCCGCACGACAGCGGATAGACACAATTGCGCATTCGCGGGCCTCCGCGGAGCGGGGCGACGGCCGGGGCGACGGCCCGGACGGCAACCCCTCCGCCGCCCGGTGGTCCTCCACTAGGCTGCGTCGCGGCAGACTTCCGCAGGACGGGATGGGTCGTGACTCCACAGACATTGACGGACCGTGAGTTAAACCGGGCGCTGCTGGCCCGGCAGGGACTGCTGGAGCGGCTCGACCTGCCGTTGCCGCAGGCCGTGGAGGCCATCGGAGCCGTCCAGGCACAGTACGGCCCGGCGCTGCCGGTCGCCCTGTGGACCCGGGTGCGAGGCGTGGACGCCGACAGCGTGCGGACCGCCCTGGAGCAGCGCACCCTCGTGGTGGGCACGCTGCTGCGGCGCACCCTGCACCTGGTGACCCCGGCCGAACACGCCGCGTACGCAGCCGTCGTGGTGGCCGCCGGGGACGACACCTGGCGCCGGACCCGAGGTGAGTCGGACGCCGCGGCGGACCGGTTCAGGGAGGGCCTCACCGAGTTCGCCGGATCCGTGGCGCGCTCCCCGGAGGAGGTCACGGACTGGATCGAGAAGTGGGTCGCGGCCCATCCGCAGGCCATCGACGCGGGCGAGCTGGAGTTCCAGCGGACCTACAAGTGGCGGCCGTTCCGCTCCACCGTGGCCGTGACCCGCTCGCCGGCCGGCGGGGTCTGGGACGAGGCGGTGCCGGAGGGGGTGCTCGCGGCCCCCGCACCGGCCGGCGGCCCGCCCGCCCCCGAGGCCGCGCTGCACGACGTGGTCCACCGCCACCTGCGGGCCTTCGGACCGGCCGGAGCCGCCGACATCGCCCAGTGGACCGGGATGAAGGTCACCCCCGTCAAGGCCCTGCTGAAGTCGCTCGAGGGCCGGCTGGCGGTGTTCAAGGACGAGAGCGGCCAACTCCTCTACGACCTGCCCGACGCACCCCGCCCGCCGGCCGCCGAGCCCGCGCCGGTGCGCCTGCTGCCCTGGTTCGACAGCACCCTGCTCGCGTACGCGCCGAAGCGCCGGGCCCGGATCCTGCCGCCGGAGCACCGCGACGCCGTGTACGCCAAGGCCAACCTCCAGCTGAAGCCGACCTTCCTGGTCGACGGGACGGTGGCCGGCGTGTGGTCGCTGGACCGCAAGCGCCGGGAGGCCGTGCTCACGCTCACCCCGCTGGAGGAGCTGTCGCGCGCCGTCACGGCCGAGCTGGTGGCGGAGGCCGAGCGGCTCCTGCCGGTGTGCGTACCGGACGGACCGGCCCGCGTGGTGGTGGCCGGCTGAGCACCGGCCCGTACTGGGCACAACTGAGCAGCGGGGGACCCCGGGCGGGCGGTACACACCAGGGAACCGACTGCTGAGGAGTCTTCGATGCGTGTGCTGTTCACGACGACACCGGCCCCCGGGCACTTCCATCCGCTCGTGCCGCTCGCCGCCGCCGCCCGGGCGGCGGGCCACGAAGTGGCCTTCGCCACCGGCAAGTCGATGCTGCCCGCCGTCGAGGCGGTGGGACTGCGCGGCTTCCCGGCCGGCCTCGGCCGGGACGGCGACGGCGACGCCGAGTTCCTCCGCATCAAGGAGAGCGCCCGGGGCCTGGCACCGCACGGTGTGGAGATGGACCGGGTGGCGATCGCCCGCATCCTGTACGGCGTACGGACCCGCCGGATGGTCCCGGACCTGCTCGCCCTGGCGAAGGACTGGCGGCCCGACGTGATCGTGCGCGACAGCTACGAGGTGGGTGGCGCGGTGGCCGCCGAGGTCCTCGGCGTGCCGCACGCGGCGCTGGACACCACCCCGCTGTACGACATGCGGCCCCTCCAGGACCTCATCACCGAGGAACTGGCACGGGCCCGCGAGGAGGCCGGGCTGGCCCCCGACCCCGAGGAGCGGATGCTTCACCGCCACCTGCACCTGTGCTGCGCGCCGCCCGGCTACCTGTACCCGGGGCAGTACCGGCCGCGCACCATGCGGGCCCTGCGGCCCATGCCCTTCGACCGGGCGCAGGACGAGGAACTGCCCGCATGGGTGGCCGGGTTGCCCGACCGGCCGACCGTCTACGTCACCTTTGGGACGATCGCGAACCGCTGGGTGCCGGGGGCCTTCCCCCAGCTGTTCGGCGAGGTGCTGGCCGCGTTCGACGGGGAGCCCGTGAACGTCATCGCCACCACCGACCGGGACAGCGACCCGGCCGAACTCGGGCCGCTGCCGTCGAACATCAGGGTGGAGCGCTACATCCCGCAGAGCCTGCTGCTGCCGCACTGTGCGCTCGCCGTCACCCACGGCGGGTTCAACACCGTGGTGGGCGCCCTGGACGCCGGTGTCCCGCAGGTGGTCATCCCGTTCCTCGGGGACCACCCGGACAACGCGCGCCGCGTCGAGGAACTGCGCATCGGCCGGTCCGTCGACCCGGCGACTCTGACGCCGCAGGCGGTGCGCGCCGCGGCGTCCGAGGTGCTGGCGGACGGGATCCACCGGGAGAACACGCAGCGGCTGCGGGCCGAACTGCGCGATCTGCCGGGTCCGGCCGAGGCGGTCGGGCTGCTGGAACTGCTGGCGTCGGGCGAGAGCCTGCCGCAGGACTGAGCCCGGCCGTCCCCGCCGGGTGGACGGCCGGAGGCCCGTGACCGCGTTCCGGTCACGGGCCTCCGTCGGTTGAGGACGCCTCAGGCGGGTTCCGCCGCGGTCTCCTTCGGCTCCTTCTCGGCCGGCTGGGTCATCTCCTGGAGTACCGCTTCGACGTGCCGCTTGCGCAGCAGGGCGACGAACAGCACCGCTCCGGCGAGCAGCAGCAGGGCGCCGACCGCGAACGCGGCGCGGAACCCGGAGACCTGCGCGGCCAGTTGGGCGGCCGTGTCGGGGGAGGGGTTGCCGCCGAGCTCGGCGGTGGCCTGGCGCACGGCGATGGCCGACAGCACGGCGAGGCCCACCGCGCCGCCGATCTCCTGGACGGTCTGGTACAGCCCGGAGGCCAGACCGGCGTCCGACTCCGGGACGCCGGAGGTGGCTAGCAGGGTGACGGGGACGAACGCGATGCCCAGACCGATGGACAGCATCAGCAGGCCGGGCAGCAGGTCGCCGGCGTACGTGCCGTTCTCCGGCAGGCGCGACAGCAGCAGCATGCCGCCGGCGCCGAGGGCCAGACCCGTCGTACCGACGGGGATCGGCCCGATCCTGCCCACGGTCGGCTGGGCCAGGGTGGCGCCGACCATCACGCCGATGGCGGCGGGCAGGAAGGCCAGGCCGGCCCGCAGCGGGCTGTAGGCGAGGACGCCCTGGAGGTACAGGGAGGAGAAGAAGAACATGGAGAAGATGCCCGAGGTGAGCATCAGCAGGACGAGGTCGGCGACGGCCAGCGAGCGGATCCGGAAGATCCCGAACCGGACGATCGGCGCACGGCTGCGCAGCGAGGCCACCACGAACACGGCGAGCAGGACCGCCGTGCCGGCCGCGGCCCCCAGGGTGCGGGCCGAGGTCCAGCCCCAGGACTCGCCGTTGCTCAGCGCGAGGACGAGCAGCAGCAGGCCGCCGGTGATGCTGACGGCGCCGACCACGTCCACCGACCGGTCGCCCTCGGTGACCCGGGAGTCCGGGATGAAGCGCGAGCCGAGCAGGACGGCCGCGCCGACCGGGATGTTGATGAAGAAGATCCAGTGCCAGGAGAGCGAGGCCGTCAGCAGCCCGCCGAGGAGCAGGCCGAGCGCGCCGCCCGCCGCGGCGATGGTGCCCCACGCGGCGAGCGCCTTGGTGCGCAGCGAGGCGTCCTTGAACGAGGTGTTGATGATGGAGAGTCCGGCGGGCGCGATCATCGCACCGGCCAGGCCCTGGACGCCGCGTCCGACGATCAGTACGGTCGCGTCGGTCGCCAGGCCGTTGACCGCGGAGGAGACCGTGAACAGGACGACGCCGGCCAGCAGCAGCCGCTTGCGGCCGAAGAGGTCGCCGAGCCTGCCGTTGAGAATCAGGAAGCCGCCGAACATCAGCGCGTAGACGTTCACGACCCACTGGAGGTCGCCCTGGGACATGTGGAGGCCGGAATTGATCGACGGCAGGGCCACGTTCACGATCGTCGCGTCCAGCACGACCATCAGGTCGGCGAGACACAGGAACACGATGATCAGTGCGGGTCGGCCGCCCGGTCCGGACAGTGCTGGTGCAGGGCTCGACGAGGAGCCTTTGGCAGGTGAGGTGGTCACTGGCGCTCCTGACAGAACAGCAGGTCGGTGGACCCGGCGAGGCCGGTTCCGCGGGATCGTAACATCGGAAGCGGACCTCCTGGTCCGTTTATTTGAGACAGATGTGGGCGGTGATGACGAGGGGTCGTGGGGACGGTCCGGGCAGCCGGTGCGCGTGGCGGCCTGCCCGGCGGGCCGGGCGGGTGGCGCCCCGGACGCGGCCGGGGCGGGCCCGTCACGGCGCGCCGAGCGCCTCCACCGCCCGGCGGTAGTCCGCCAGGGAGGGTGCGGCCACGGCGTACGGCCGGTCCGCGGCTCCGGGGGCCGGCGTGCGGAGCCCGTCGAAGACCACGTCGAGGTAGCGCTGCCACAGCTCGGGCTGTTCGGCGCGCAGCGGGGCAGCCGCCTGCCGGATGCCGCCGAGCAGCAGCATCACGTCCACGGTGCCGATGTCGGCCCGCACCGCGCCCTGTTCCTGGGCCCGGTACAGCACGCCGGTCACCGCGTCGGTCAGCTTCTCCTCGGCCGCGAGTACGTCGGGGTGCGCGTGCGGGGCCAGCGAGAGCGACTCGAAGAAGCCGCGGTCCGCCGTGTACAGCCGTGCCGCCGCCCGCATGAAGGAGTACAGGGCGCGGCCGGCGTCCTCCTCCTCGGCCAGGGCGAGGGTCAGTCCGGTCAGTTCCTCCAGGCGTTCGGTGGCGATCGCGGCGACCAGCTGGTCCTTGGACGCGAAGCAGCGGAACGCCGTTCCCTTGCCGAGGCCCGCCTCCCGGACGATCTCCGATACGGGGATGCCGAGGCCGCCCTCGGCGAACGAGCGGGCCGCCGCGTCGACGAGCAGCCGCTGGTTGCGGACGGCATCGGCGCGCGACCGGGTGGCCGGGGCGCCGGATGCGGGGGTGCTGGGCACGGTACGGGGACCTCCGGGGTGGTGGGGTCCGGCCGGTCCGTCCCGCCGGACGGCGCGGGTCATCGGACCCGCCCGTCCGGCGGGACGGACCCGCCGGTGGCTGAGGGGGCCCCGACCGAGTGCAGCAGGGGCCCCGCATCATGGTGCCTGACCGGGACCGGGCCCGGCGCGAGGACGCACACCGCTCCGGCGTACCCCTCCGCGGCCGGCAGATCGGCGAGGAACACCTGGTCGGGCCGGGAACCGGGGAACCGGCGCAGGCGCGGAGGTTCGCCCGGAGGGCCCAGGTCGACCTCGGCGAGCGGCACCGTGATGCCCACGCCGACGGCCTTGAGCAGCGCCTCCTTGCGGGCCCAGCAGCGGACGAACCCGGCCGCGTCCGAGGTGCCGGCCGCCTCCTCCGGGCCCAGCGTGCCGGCACCGCGGAAGTCCCCGCCGAGCCCGCCGGGTTCCTCCTCGACGTCCACCCCGACCGGTCCGGCGCGGGTCGCCGCCACCACCACGAACACGCCGGAGTGGCTGGTCGACACGTGCAGCCCGGTCCCGGGCAGCACGGGTCTGCCGTGCTGCCCGGGACACGAGGGGCAGGAGCGGTCCACGCCCACCGCGTCCGGCGCCGACCCGAGCACACCTGCGGCGACCGCCCGCAGCAGGACGGCGCCCAGCGCGGAGCGTTCCCGGTCGGCCGGATGCCGGAAGCGGCGCAGCCGCGCGTTCTCCCCGGCGTTCAGCACGCTCAGGTGCTCCGGGCGGAGCCAGTCCGTCCGGGCCCACCAGACGTCGCAGGGCCGCCCGTTCACGGTGGCGCTACCGCTGCGGGTTCTGCGCGAGCAGGACGGGGACGCCCCCGACGACCTGGAAGTCCCGGGCGCAGTCCAGGCAGGTCAAGGTCGTGGTCCCGGTGTCGTGCCGCAGTCCGGCGTCGGGGTGGTCGGGACAGCCGAGTACGGCGAGCAGGGCGGGGTCGAGGGGCATCGGGGTTCTCCTCCGGGTGGGTCGGTGGGCGGGTGGCCCGGCCGGGCGACCGGGTGGGCCGGGTGGGCCGGCCGGGCGGGTCAGGACGGCAGGCCGTCCGCCGGACGTCCGTGGCGGGCGCGCAGTTCACGCTTGAGCACCTTGCCGAGGAAGCTCCGGGGCAGGGCGCCGGTGAGGACGTAGTGGGCCGGGACCTCGGGTTTCCGCAGCCGGGACTCGGCGAACGCGCGTACCTCGTCGAGCCGGTCGGGGGAGGTCAGTACGAGGACCGCGGTGACGGCCTGGCCGAGTTCGGCGTCCGGGGTGCCGATCACGGCCACCTCCTTGACCTCCGGGTGCTCGTACAGCTCGGCCTCGACGGCGATGCTGGATATCAGCGCGCCGCCGGACCGCACCGCGTCCGCGGACCGGTCGAAGAAGGTCAGCTCGCCGTCCTCGTCGACCCGCCCGAGGTCCGTCATCCTGGTCCAGTCGCCGATGTTGAAGCGCTGGTCGAGGTCGGTGTCGAGATAGCGGCGCTTCGGTGCGGCGGTGCGCATCCAGATCTCGCCGACCGAGCCGGCCGGCAGCGGCTGCTGGTCCTCGTCGGTGATCTGCAGCTCCGTCCCGTGCGCCGGGTGTCCCATGGAGAGCGGTCTGGCCGGGTCGAACAGATGGAGGGTGACGGCCGGAGAGGCCTCCAGCGAGGTGTAGGCCATCGCGAGGGACGCTCCGGGGAGCGCGGCGAGCAGGTCGCGGGCCACGGCCGGCGGGAACGCCGACGAGGCGGTGGTGACGGTGTGGATGCTGCCGAGGTCGTGCCGCTCGTGCACCCGGGCCCGTACGAGCGCCAGCGCGGTGGCAGGCGTGATCATCATCGAGCCGCACGCATACCGGGTGATCAGCGCGGCGATCTGCTCCGGGTCCTCGGGCGGGGCGACCAGCAGGATGCTGCGGGACAGCAGCGGCAGCGAGGCGGTGCCCTGGCTGGAGGAGGTGCCCAGCGGCATCGCGGCCAGCAGGTGGTCCGCGTTGCCGAGGGTGTCGATGGTCGGTTTGGCCCGTCCGAACAGCATGTTGGTGTGGGTCACCGTGATGGCCTTGGCCCGTCCGGTGGTGCCCGAGGTGTACAGGATGTCGGCTATGCCGTCGATCCGCGGCGCGGGCGCCGGCGGGTCGTACCGCCCGGTGTCGAGCGTCTCCAGGGTGGCCGTCCAGCCGCTGGAGCCGGACGGCGGAGCCAGCGCGGAGCCGTGCACGATGCCGTTCACGCCGCACTCCGCCAGCCGGTGCGCGATCTCCTCGGCCGGCATCGTGTCGTTGAGGTGCAGGGTGGTCGCGCCGACCCGCTGGGCCGCGTGGTAGGCGACCGCGTAGTCGATCCAGTCGAGCCCGCCGAAGTACAGGGCGATCCGGCGCAGCCGCGGTTCCTTGAACCGCAGCAGGCCGTGCGCGGCGGCGTCGGCGCGCCGGTCCCACTCCCCGAAGGTCAGCGGGTCCCGGCCGTCGACGACGATCGCGATGCCCTCCGGGTCGGCGGCCGCCCGCTCCCGCAGCAGGTCGGTCAGCGTACGGGTCGGCGTACCGTCCGAAGGGTCGGCCTGCGGCAGGCCCGTGCTGGTGCTCGATCCCATGTCAGCTCCCCGGCCGGTCAGTTCTTCACCAGGACGGTGAGCGGCACCCGCCACACCTGGTGCCGTTCGCGGTCCGGGTCCGGCAGCGCCCGCAGCGCCGCCACCACCGGGACGACCAGCCGCTGCCAGTCCGCGTCGCCGACGTCCTTGAGGTAGGACCAGACCCGGCCCGCGATGCTGTCCGCGTACTGGTTCGGCGTCAGATCGATCTCGTACGGGTTCACCGCGGCCTCCTCCAGCACCCGCAGCCCGTACGTGGCCGCGGCCGCCGCGAGGCGTTCGGGGGTGTCGGGCACCTTGGGCTTGAGGACGTTCAGCGGCGCCTCCGCCGCGACCAGGTCGTCGGGCTCGGCGACGGGGACTCCGTGCACGGTGACCAGGCGGCCGCCGGGCGCGAGCACCCGGGCGGTCTCGGCGAGCACCCGGTCCATGTCGTCCACCACGTGCAGCACGTGCACCATGACCACGTTGGGCAGCGAGCCGGAGGCGAACGGCAGGTACTGGGCGTTGCCGACCACGACCCGGCCGTTCAGGCGGCTTTCCGCCCGGGCGGCCATCTGCGGGGCGACGTCCACGCCGAGCACGCGATGGCCGAGCTCGGTCAGGCCGACGTCGACCAGGCCGGTGCCCAGGCCGATGTCGAGCACCGGACCGGGGAGCAGGTGCGGGGAGAGGTCCTCGGCTGCCTTGCGGCCGCGCTCCAGACCGCCGTGGTAGGCGTCGTAGTCGTCGGCGTCCTTGTCGAACCGGAGGGACTCGCTGGTGACAGAGGTCATGAAGGCGCACTCCAATCATGGGGCCGACGGGGCCCGCGGGGTGCCGCGGCCGACGTCCCGAGCGAAGAGGACCGAGCGGTCCGCTTGCCCCGGGAGTCTAGTCGATCTGGTGCCGCCGGGCGTTGCCCAAGATTGAGCAGAGCCCGGTTTCCCGGCCCCGCTAGCGTGGCCGCACTGCGGAATCGGGCGTGCGGATCGGCCGCCGGTGCAATCCGCCGAACCAGGCAGAAGGGAATTCTCCTCATGGCATGGTCTTTCATTCCCCCGGCCGCCGAACAGGTCGCCGAACCCCCCGAGCAGTTGCTGCACACCGGCAATTCCGGACTGATCATCCACCGGGTAGGACAGCTCGCCTACGAATTCCGCACCGAGGGCCGGTCATTCGCGCGGGATCTGCAGTTCTTCACGAACAAGGCACTGCACCCGAATGCCACCACCCTCGTCTACGAGGAGCTGTTCGGAACACAGGACCGGCTGCACTGGCTCATTCACATGCGGGCCCCCAACGACTACGGCCAGCTGCTGGAAATGGTCGACCACGACACGGACTTCCAGGAGGTCGCCAGCTCCGACAGGCTCGCCGAGCAGGGCGGCGGCAACTGGGAGCGGATGTTCCTCCAGGGCTCCTTCCACGAGAAGGTGATCGTCCCCCAGCACGGACTCACCCACGCCCACGAGGAAGCCGACCTCGGCGGTCTCTTCGCCGTACCGGCCCGCTTCCAGACCGGGCAGCTCCCCGAGCAGCAGCTCAACAGCGCGAACGCCGGCGTCGTCATCCACCGCACCGGGCAGGTCAAGTTCGAATTCCGCAAGGAGGGGCGCAACTTCGCCTTCGCCTGGCTGAGCCGCATCAACGAGGCACTGGCCGGCCACGCGACCGTCTTCCTCTACGAGGAGCAGTGGGGCACCCAGGACCGCCTGCACTGGATGATCCACCTCCGCAGCCTCGACGACTACCGCCGCATCGTCGAACTGGAGCGCACCGACGCCGAGTTCCGCGAGATCCTGACCGGCGAACGGATCCCCGCCGGACGCGGCGGCGGCAACTGGGGCCGGATGTTCCTGGACGGCACCCTCCAGGAGACCGTCCTCGTACCGCACCACGCGGGAGCGGGCAGCTAGATGGAGGTCGGCATCGAGGCGGTCAACGCCTACGTGGGCAGGGCCTCGCTGGACGTCCGCACCCTCTTCGAGGCGCGCGGACTGGACATGCGCCGCTTCGGCAACCTGATGATGCGCCAGAAGTCGGTCAACCTGCCCTGCGAGGACGCCGTCACCAACGCCGTCAACGCAGCCAAGCCGCTGGTCGACGCGCTGTCCCCGGCCGAGCGCGACCGCATCGAACTGGTGATCGTCGGCACCGAGTCCGGCCTGGACTACGGCAAACCGCTGAGCACCTACGTCCACGACGCGCTCGGCCTCGGCCGGCGCTGCCGGTCCTTCGAGACCAAGCACGCCTGCTACGGCGGCACCGCCGCGCTGCGTTCGGCCGCCGCCCTCCTCGAAGTCGGAGCGGACCCCGACGCGAAGGCGCTGGTCATCGCCGCCGACGCGGCCAGCGCCGCCGCCCGCGACACCTACTGGGAGCCGTCCCAGGGCGCCGGTGCGGTGGCGATGATCGTCGGCGGCCGGCCGCGGATCCTGGCCCTCGACCCCGGAGCCAGCGGGTTCTACAGCTACGAGGTGATGGACACCCTGCGCCCCCGGCCGGACCTGGAGGCCGGCGACTCCGACCTCTCGCTGCTCTCCTACCTGGCCTGCCTGGAGCACAGCTACCGGCACTACGCGGAGCGCGTCGTCGGCGCGGACATCGTCACCACCTTCGACCGGCTGGTCCTGCACACCCCGTTCGCCGGCATGGTGCGGGCCGCCCACCGCACGATGCTGCGCAAGCTCAAGGGCTACGGGACCGCCGCCGTCGAGGCCGACTTCGACCGGCGCACCGCCGCCTCGCTCGCGTACTGCTCCCGGGTCGGCAACGTCTACTCCGCCGCCCTCTACCTCGCCCTGTGCTCGCTGATCGACCAGGACGGGCCGCAGGCCGGCGCCCGCCGGGTCGGCATGTTCTCGTACGGGTCCGGCTGCGCCTCGGAGTTCTACAGCGGGGTGGTGCCCGAGGGCGCCGGGGCGGAACTCGCCGCGCTGGGCATCGGCGCCGCCATCGAGGACCGCTACCCGCTCGCGATGCCCGAGTACGAGACGATCGCGGACGGCGGCGCGCTGCGCATGGCCGGCGTACGCGACCAGCGCTTCGACCCGGACGGCTACGGGCCGGTCTACGAGAAGGGGTTCGCCGGCCGCGGGCTCCTCGTACTCGACGAGATCAGCGGGTTCCACCGGAGGTACCGGTGGAGCTGACCGGGACCGCGGGGGGCCCGGCCGGCCACCGGACGCTGCGCGTGGAGCACGACCGGGGCCGGCTGACGGTGACGCTCACCCGGCCGGGGGAGCGCAACAGCATCACCCGCGAGCTGATCACGGAGCTCGGTGCCGTACTGGACCTCGCCGAGCGCACCGAGGACTGCCGGGTGGTCGTCCTGCGGGCGGAGGGCGACACCTTCTGCAGCGGCATGGACCTCGCCGGCGTCGCGGCGGCGGACGGCGCGGACGGTGCGCACGGCGCGGGCGGGGGGATCGAGGGCGTCCAGGACACCCGCAAGGGCGGGGAGGACTACTTCGCCCTGCTGGAACGGTTCACCACCATCGGCAGGATCGTGGTGGCCCAGGTGGACGGCCACGCGGTCGGCGGCGGCGTGGGGCTGGTCGCGGCCAGCGACTTCGTACACGCCACCGACCGCAGCCGGTTCAGCCTCCCCGAGGCGCTCTGGGGGCTGCTGCCCTGCTCCGTCCTGCCCTTCCTGATCCGGCGGGTCGGCTTCCAGCGGGCCTACGCGATGGCGCTCGGCACCCTGCCGGTCGCCGCCCGCGAGGCCGCCGTCCACGGACTCGTCGACGAACTCGCCGAGGACCCCGGGCCGGCGCTGCGCCGGCTGCTCTTCCGCGCCTCCAAGCTGGACCCCGCCACGGTCACCGACCTCAAGCGCTACATGGGCCGGCTGTGGATCGTCGACGAACAGACCCGGAAGACCGCGGTCGACGAGTTCGTCCGCCTGATGTCCTCGGACCGGGTCCGCGACCGGATCGCCGGCTTCGCCGGTCTGGCGGCCGGGCCGGGCCGCGAGGCCCCGCCCCCGCTGCCGCCTCCGGCGCCGGCCCCGCGCTGAGCCGGGGCGGCCCGGCCCCGGTCGTTCCATCCGCTCACCGACGACGAGGAGGCACCCGTTGCGTGCCTGGATATTCCCGGGGCAGGGATCGCACCGCAAGGGCATGGGCGCGGGCCTGATCGACCGCCACCGCGCCCTGGTGGACACCGCCGACGCCATCCTGGGCTTCCCGCTCGAGCCGCTCCTGCTCGACGACCCCGACGGGCGGCTGGGCGACACGCGCTACGCCCAGCCGGCGCTCTTCGTGGTGGAGGCCCTGACCGTGCTCTCCGCACGCGCGGACGGCGAACCGGAGCCCGACGTGCTGGCCGGCCACAGCCTCGGGGAGTACGCGGCGCTGTTCGCGGCCGGCTGCTTCGACTTCGAGACCGGGGTGCGCCTGGTCAAGCGGCGGGGCGAGCTGATGTCGGGCGACGGGGACGGCGGGATGCTCGCCGTCGTCGGACCGTCCGCCCAGGAGCTGGCGGACGCGCTGGCGCGGTACGGCGCGGACACGGTGGACATCGCCAACCACAACGCGCGGACGCAGGTGGTCCTGTCCGGCCCGGCGGAGCGGCTTCGGGCGGTGGCGGCCCGGCTGCGCGAGGACAAGGCGGGCAGGACGGTCCCGCTGGCCGTCCGCACGGCCTTCCACTCCCGGTACATGCGGGAGGCCGCCGCGGCGTTCGCCGGATACCTGGCCGGGTTCACCCTGCGCCCGCCCGCCCTCCCGGTGATCGCCAACGTGACCGCCGCACCGTACGGGGACGACGTGGCCGGGCTGCTGGCCCGGCAGATCGCCGAACCCGTGCACTGGGCGCAGACCATGGACCACCTGCTCGCCCTCGGGGTGCGCGAAGTGATCGAGCGGGGCCCCGGCACGGCGCTGTCCGGTCTGTGGAAGACGGCCTTGAAGGACAGCCCCCCGAGGCCTGCGCCTGCGCCTGTACGGGTACCCGCGTCCGTGCCGGCGCCGTCGGCCGAGCCCGTGGCCGCCGGCACTCCCGCCGTGTTCCGGGCGGAGGGCCTCGGCAGTGCCGGGTTCCGCCGTGACCACCGGGTCCGCGCCGCCTACCTGGCGGGGTCGATGTACAAGGGCATCTCCTCGGCCGAGCTGGTGCTGCGGATGGGCCGCGCCGGTCTGATGGGCTTCCTCGGCACCGGCGGGCTGGGCCTCGACCGGATCGCGCGGGACCTCGAACGGCTCGCCTGGGAGTCCGGTCCGGACCGCCCGTACGGGGTCAACCTGCTGCACACGCCCGCCGATCCGGCGCGCGAGGACGCGGTCGCCTCGCTCTGCGTCCGCTACGGGGTGCGGAGCGTCGAGGCCGCGGGCTTCACCCGGATCACCCCGGCCCTGGTCCGGGTGCGGTTCGCCGGCGCGAGCCGCGACGCGGACGGCCGGCCGTCCGCCGGCCGGCACGTGGTGGCCAAGGTGTCCCGTCCCGAGGTGGCCCAGGCCTTCCTCGCCCCCGCGCCCGCCGCCGTGGTCGACCGGCTGCTCGCGGAGGGCGGGCTGACCCCGGAGGAGGCCCGGATCGCCCGGGAACTGCCGGTCAGCGGCGACCTGTGCGTCGAGTCCGACTCGGGGGGCCACACCGACGGCGGTGTGGCGCTCGCCCTGCTGCCGACCATCGCCCGGCTGCGGGACAGGGCGGGCGCCGAGTACGGCTACCACCGGCGGATCCGGGTCGGGGCCGCCGGCGGGCTCGGCACCCCCGAGGCGGTGGCGGCCGTGTTCCTGCTCGGGGCCGACTTCGTGCTCACCGGCTCGGTCAACCAGTGCTCGCCCGAAGCGGGCACCGCGGACGCGGTCAAGGAGATGCTGGCCGGGCTGGACGTCCAGGACACCACGTACGCGCCGGCCGGTGACATGTTCGAACTGGGCGCGCGGGTCCAAGTGGTCCGCAGGGGCACGCTGTTCCCGGCCCGGGCGAACAAGCTCTACCAGCTCTACCGGCAGTACGGCGCCCTCGAAGAGCTGGACGAGCGCACCGTGCGCTCCCTGGAAGAGCAGTGCTTCGGACGCCCGGTCGAGGAGGTGTGGCGGGAGACCCGGGCGCACCTGGCGCGCACCGACCCCGAGGAGCTGGCCCGGGCCGGCCGCAGCGCCCGGCACCGGATGGCTCTGGTCTTCCGCTGGTACTTCGTCCACTCGACCAGGCTGGCCATGCACGGCACCCCGGAGCAGCAGGTCAACTACCAGATCCACTGCGGCCCGGCGATGGGCGCGTTCAACCGGTTCGTCGCCGGGACCGACCTCGCGGACTGGCGCCGCCGCCACGTGGACGTCATCGCCGACCGGCTGATGACGGGAGCCGCCTCCATTCTGACGGACCGGACAAACGCGATCCTCCGTGCGCAATTCTGAGCAGGAACTGTCACCCCGGCTCCATAGTCTCTGACGGGGGATTTCCGGAACGTTCCCGGCGGCATTCACCGGGTATTCGATCAGGAGGGTTTCATGACCGCAGCGGAGACCGGGGAATCGACGGACGAGGCCAGGGCGGTCGTAGCGCCGGCCGGTCACCAGACGGTCCTGGCGCCGGAGAAGATCCTGCACTCCGGGAACTCCGGAATGATCGTCGAACGCACCGCCCAGGTCCGCAGTGAATTCCACTCGGAATCACGCGAGTTCGCCCGGGAACTCGCCGAATACATCAACACCTCCCAGGAGGGCGTGGCGAGCGTCTTCGTCTACGAGGAGACCTTCGGCACGAAGGACCTGGTGCACTGGCTGATCCACCTGAAGTCGATGGACGACTACGAGACGCTGGTCCGGATGGGCAGCCAGGACGAGGACTACCGCGGCCTGTTCGGCAAGGCCCGCATCGATGAGAGCAAGGGCGGCGGCAGCTGGGCCCGGATGTTCGTCGACGGCACCTTGAAGGAGGCGGTGCTGCTGCCGCAGTTCTGGGGCATGTACGGCACCGCCGTGGACGGCACCCTGGAGCGGCAGAGCGCGGTGTTCCAGCAGGGCGGCACCGCCGTCTCGCTGCCGCCGGCCCGTCACCAGACCTCGCAGCCCGACGACCTGCTGCTGCACTCCGCGAACGCGGGCATCGTCATCCACCGCACCGCCCAGATCATCTACGACTTCCGCTCCGAGGCCCGGCAGTTCGCCCGCGAGGCCGCCGAGGCGATCAACGACAACCTGGCGGGCGAGGCCACCGTGCTCCTCTACGAGGACGCCTTCGGCCCCATGGACCGCATCCACTGGATGATCCACATGCGCTCGCTGGGCACCTACCAGCGGCTGCTCCAGCTGCACGTCCAGAACGAGAGCGTCCGGGACATCTTCTTCCGGGAGCGGGCGCCCGAGAAGGGCGCCGGCGGCACCTGGGCCCGCATGTTCGTCCAGGGCTCCTTCCAGGACGTCGCCCTGACACCACACCACTGGGGTCTGTACGCCACGGAACTGCCCTCGGCGCGCTGAACCCACTCACCCCCGGACCAGGAGGTGTCGGCCATGAGCGGCCGAAGTCTGCACGAGATCTTTCAGGACAGGGTGCGAGAGGCACCCGAGCGGATCGCCGTCACGGCGTCCGGCGAGCAGCTGACCTACGGCGAACTCGACGCCCGCGCCGAGGCGCTCGCCGCCCGGCTGGCGGCCGGGGGAGTGCGCCCCGGCGTTCTCGTCGGGCTCAGCGCCCACCGCGGCGCCGAGCTCGTGGTGGGCCTCCTCGGCATCCTCAAGGCCGGCGGCGCCTACGTACCGCTGGACCCCGACTACCCGGCGCCCCGGCTGCTCCACCTGCTCGAGGACACCCGGGTACGGATCGTCGTGGCCACCGCCGAGGCCGCCAAGGCGCTGCCCGACGCCCTGGCCGCCGACGTCGTCCCGGTCACCGCCCAGGCGCCCGCCGGCCGGACCGGGGCGGTGGCCCCGGACCGCCGCGAGGCGGCGACCGGCAGCGACCTCGCGTACGTCATCCACACCTCCGGATCGACCGGCCTGCCCAAGGGCGTCCTCGTCGAACACCGCCAGGTGGTCCGGCTGTTCAGTGCCACCCGGGACTGGTTCGGCTTCGGCCCCGACGACGTGTGGACGCTGTTCCACTCCACCGGCTTCGATTTCTCCGTCTGGGAGATCTGGGGCGCCCTCCTGCACGGCGGCCGCCTGGTCGTCGTCGACAAGGGCCTCGCCCGCAGGCCCGCCGACCTGCACGCCCTGCTGCGCACCGAGCGGGTCACCGTGCTCAACCAGACGCCGTCCGCCTTCCGCCAGCTCGCCGCGGCCGACGCGGAACACGAGGGCCCGGACGGGCTCGCTCTGCGCCTGGTGGTCTTCGGCGGGGAGCGGCTCGAAGTGCGCGACCTGGACGGCTGGCTGGAGCGGCACGGGGACCGGCAGCCCCGGCTGGTCAACATGTACGGCATCACCGAGACCTGCGTACACGCCAGCTACCGCCCGATCACGGCCGCGGACCTGGACACGCCCGAGCACAGCCCCATCGGAGTCCCGCTGCCCGACCTGGACTTCGTCCTGGCCGGCCCCGACGGCGCCCCCGTACCCGACGGCACGCCCGGCGAACTCCTGGTCTCCGGGGCCGGGGTGACCCGCGGCTACCTGGACCGCCCGGAGCTGACCGCGGAGCGTTTCACCACCGAGTCCTTCGGCGGCGGACCCGTCACCCGCCACTACCGCTCGGGCGACCTCGCCGTCCGCACCGAGGACGGGGAACTGCGCTACCTCGGCCGCCTCGACGACCAGCTCAAGGTGCGCGGCTTCCGCATCGAGCCGCGCGAGATCGAGCACTTCCTGACCGGCCACCCACAGGTCCGCGAGGCCGTGGTCGTCGCGCACGACTACGACGGCGACCTGCGCCTGGCGGCCTTCGTGGTGCCGGAGAGCGGACCGGACACCGACCCGGCCGCGCTGCCCGCCGCCCTGGCCGCGTACACCGCCGGCGCCCTGCCCGCCCACCTGCGGCCCTCGGCCCACCGGGTGGTCGGCTCGATCCCGCTCACCCCGCAGGGCAAGACCGACCGCGACGCCCTGCGCCGGATCCTCGACGACGAGCCCGCCGCCGTCCTCCCGGCGGACTCCGGGCCCACCACCACCCTCACCACCGTGACCGCCATCGTCCACGAGGTCCTGCGCGGCCCGCGGCCGCCGGCGGCAGACGTCGACCTCTTCGACACGGGCGCCACCTCGCTCGCGTTCGTCCGCATCGTCGCGCAGGTCAACCAGCGGTTCGGGCTGCGCCTGACCGGCGCCGAGCTGGGCGCCGAGGCGACCGTCGCCAGGCTGGCCGCCTGCGTGGAGGAGCGGACGGCCCGCCACCCCGGGCAGGACGGCGCCGCCGCCCACGACCACCACGTGAAGGAGCAGCCATGACCCAGGCCGGAGCGGGCGGTGCGTTCTCGCTGTCCGAAAAGGAGCTGGAGAGCTTCCGCACCAACGGGTTCTTCGGACCGTTCAAGGTCTACGAGCCCGAGCAGATGACCGCCGAGTGGCGGCGCGAGCGGCTGGAGCTGATGGACCGCTCGATGGCGGTCTACGGCGACGAGGCCGCCTCCTCGGGCAACACCAACATCTCCAACTACGACCGCCACCTGGACTCGGACTTCCTGGCCGGCCACATCGGCCGGGCAGCGATCGTCGACCGCGTCGTCAGCGCCCTCGGCCCCGACGTCCTGTGCTGGCGCACCGAGTTCTTCCCCAAGTACCCCGGCGACGAGGGCACCGACTGGCACCAGGCGGACACCTTCGCCAACGCCTCGGGCGAACCCCAGATCCTGTGGCCCGACGAGTTCAAGGAGTTCGGCGGGACCATCACGGTCTGGACCGCCTTCACCGAGGCCACCGTCGGGAACGGCTGCCTCCAGTTCATCCCCGGCTCGCACCAGCAGATGAACTACGACGAGACCAAGAAGATGCACTACGACCCGGACCGCATCAACCAGGAGAGCAAGAGCGGCACCCGCCGGGGCTTCTTCGGCTACGACTACCGCGAGCTCCAGAAGGACGAGAACTTCGTCCCCGACGAGAGCAAGGCCGTCTCGATGGTGATGAAGCCCGGCGAGGCCATCATGTTCTGGTCCACCCTGATGCACGCCTCGCACCCCAACGACGGCCCCGACCGGCAGATGCGCATGGGCTTCGCCTCGCGCTACGTGCCCACCGCGGTCCGCGTCTACCCCGACACCGAGGAGATCGAGGAGTACGGCGGCCAGGTCTCGCTGGACCGCTACGGCGCCGTCCTCGTCGCCGGCCAGGACACGTACGGACACAACAAGCTGGTGGACCGCACCACCCGGGGCCATGTCTTCGGGAACGGCTGACGGCGCCGCCGGGGTGGGCCCCGTGCCCACCCCGGCGAACGGGCTCGCCCGGCTGGCGGAGGCGGTCCTGTCGCTGGGCCCGCTGCTCGGCGTACTGCCGCCCGTGACGGTCCCCGCCGGGCCCCGCGCCCAGGCCCTCGGCCCGCTGCTGGAGGACCTCACCCGGCGGCTCGGCGCCCCCGCGATCGCGGTGGGCGGCGGACCCGGCCCGGCGGACACCTTCACCCGGGTGGTCGCGGACCGGCTGGACCTGGCCGGGCTGTCCTTCACCGAGGACGGCCGGGTGCGGGGCGCCGACCGGCTCGCCGCCCTCGCCGACGAGGCGGCGGCGGCCGACTTCGGGCGGTTCTGCGCCCGTCTCGACACCCGGGCCCCGGACGGTGTGCCGCTGCGCGTGTACACCGCGGGGCGGCCCGGCGGGCAGGCGGTGGTGCTGGCGCTCGCCCCCGGCATGCCGGCCCGGCTGGCGGAGCGGTGGATCCGCGAACTCGCCCGTCACCACCACGTGGTGACCTGGGAGAGCCGCGGTCTGTTCGCCGACCCGGACGGGCCGGCGCCGGCCGGATACGGCGTGCCAGCCCAGGCCGGGGACCTGCTGGCCGCGATGGACCGGGCCGGCGCCGCCCGGGCGCACGTGGTGGGGCTGTGCGGCGGAGCCGTACCGGCCGTCACCGCCGCCGCGCTGCACCCGGACCGGATCACCTCGCTCAGCCTGTGGCACGGCGACTTCGACCTCGGCCCGGACAGCCCCAAGACGGACCACCAGCGCAATCTCCAGGCCCTGCTGGCGATGGCCGGCTCCGACCCGGGCCTGGCCGCGACCATCCACGAAACGCTCTGCCGGTCGATCGGCGACAACGTCCCCGCCGACTTGGCCCACCTGGTGCTCTACCCGTACGCGACGGTCGAACTGTTCCGCCGCTACTCCGAGTTGAACACGGCCGTGATGGGCGAGGACCTCCGACCCCGGCTCGCCGGACTGGACCTGCCGGTGCTCGTCGTGACCAGCGCGGACGACGACACCGCCCACCCGGGCGGATCCGCACGGGTGGCAGCGGCCCTGCCGGGGGCGGTGAGCCTGGTGCGCCCGCACGGCGACCACATCTCGGTGTTCCGGGGCGAACCGGATCTCTTCGAGGCGCTGGCCAAGTTCCTCGCGGAGCATCCCGTCTGACGCACTGACAGGTCCAGCGGCCGCGAGCCCGGAGCCTGCCGACGGCCCCGCGCCCGCCTCGCTCGTCCGGCCCGCCGAGCCGATGCCTCGCACCGCACCGCCCTGCTCTGCCCTGCCGCGAAGGAGGAACCCATGAACCACGACCAGATCGCCCGATCGGTCGTCCGCCTCGTCGGCGAGGTCCGGCCGGGCGGCGCGGAGCTGTCCCTGGACGCACCGCTGCGCGAGCACGGACTCGCCTCGCTGGCGGCGACCCGGCTGGTGCTCGGCATCGAGGCCGCCCACGGGGTCCGGATCGCCGTCGACTGGCTCGGGGCCGGAGCCACCACCCGCCAACTCATCGACAGGATCGTTGAGTCGGAGGGCTCGGCGGGGTCGGTGGGCCCGGCCGGGCCGTCGGAGCTGCCGGCGGAGGCGGGGCAGGAGCCGGGGCCGGACCGGGGCGGCAGCGAGGAACCGTTCCCGCTCACTCCCGTGCAACAGGCCTACCTGGTCGGCCGGGACCCCGACCTCGGCGCGGACCCGGTCGGCTGCCGCCTGTACCGCGAGTTCGCCGTGCCCGCCCTCGACCCGCGGCGGATCACGGCGGCCTGGCGGCGCGTGGTGGCACACCACGACATCCTGCGCGTCCTCGTCGACGAGGACGGCCGCCAGCGCATCGCCCCGCGCGCGCCCGCCGGAGCCCCCGAGCCCGAGGTCCCCGTGCACGACCTCTCCGCCGCCACTGCGCAGGCCTTCGCCCGGCACGTCCGCGACGTCCGCGAGCGCCTGGCCGACACGGCCCGGCACCGGGCCGCCGGCTGGCCGCCGTACACGGTCGAGGTGTCACTGGGTCCGGACGGCGCGGGCACGGTCCACCTGGACATCGACGCCATGCTCACGGACGGCCACGGCCTCGCCGTGCTCCTCGACCACTGGTGGCTGGGGTACGAACGGCCCGACGACCCGCTGCCCGTCTCCGCCGTCCCGCTGCGCGACGCCGTCCTGGCCCTGCACGCCCGGCGCTCCACCCCCGCCCACCGCGAGGACCTCGACTACTGGTGCGACCGGCTCGCCGCCCCGGCGGCCCGTCCGATGACCGCCCCGGCGGCGGCCCGGACCCGGCCCGGGGCGCGCCCCGGGGCGCGCCCCGGCGGCCACCCGCGCCGCTCGCTCGGCGCGGCCCTGACCCCGGCGCGGTGGACCGCCCTCAAGGAGCACGCCGCGGCCCTGGAGGTGTCGCCGACGGCCCTGGTGCTCACCGCCTTCGCCGAGGTACTGGCAGCCGACGCCCCCGGCGAGCCGTTCACCCTGGTGCTGACCACCTCCGACCGGGTACGGCTGCCCGCCGGGGCGGAGCAGCTGGTAGGCCCCTTCACCTCCACGGCGCTGCTGGCCGTCGCCCCGCTGCCCGACCACACCTTCGGCGAAGCGGCCCGCGCGCTGCACGACCGGCTGTGGGCCGACCTCGCGCACACCGGGGTCTCCGGGGTCGAGGTGCTGCGGGAACTGCGCTCCCGGGACCGGACGTCGCCGCAGGCCGCCCTGCCGGTGGTCTTCACCAGCCTGCTCGACACCGGCACGGGCGGCACGGACCGTTCCGACCGCACGGGCGGCCTCGCCGGACACGTGGCGCACGCCGCCAGCCGCACCGCCGGCGTCGCGCTCGACCACCAGATGTGGGAGACGGACGGGGCGCTGCACTACCGCTGGGACGTGGCCGACACCCTGCTCGCCCCGGGCGCCGCCGACACCCTCTTCACCGCGCTGGGCAACACCCTGCGCGACCTCGCGTCCGGCGCCGGCGCCGACGAGGAGACCAGGCCGCTCAACCAGCTCCAGCAGGCCTATTACGTCGCCCGCGCGCAGGGCTCCGGTCCCTGGGACGGCTGCCAGGTCTACCACGCCTTCGAACTCGACCACCTCGACATCGGCCGCCTCGAGGACACCTGGCACGCCATGACCGAGCGGTACGACGTGCTCCGCAGCCACCTGTCCCACGACGGCGAGCTGCACGTCCGCCGGACGGCCGGACCGCGCCGCCGGATCCCCGTCGTGGACCACCCCGCCGAAACCGCCGCAGGGCCCGTCGAGGACGCCTTCCGCGACCGGATGACCGGGTCGGCCTTCGCCCTCGGCCGCTGGCCGCAGTTCGACCTGCGGGTGACCCGTACCGCCTCCGGCCGGGCGACCCTGCACTGCGCCATCGACCTCGCGGTCGTCGACGGCCGCAGCCTCCACCTGCTGCTGCGCGAGCTCGTCGCCGGATACGGCGGCCCCGCCGGCCGGCGACCGGGCCTGCCCGCATCCGGCCACGCGGCGGCCACCGGCCAAACCGGCCAAACCGGCCTCCCCGGCCCGCCCGACCCCGAGGCCGTCGCCTACTGGCGCGAGCGCTTCACCGGCCTGCCCGCGGGCCCCGCCCCGGCCGGCGGCGCAGACCGCAGCCGCACCCGCCGCTCCGGAGTCCTGACCGGATGGCGGCGGATCCGCGCGGCGGTCGAGGACCGCGGCCTGACACCCGACGCCGCCCTGCTCGCCGTCCTCACCGAAGCCCTGTCGACCCGCGTGGACGGCGACTTCACCGTGGTGGCCGCCCGCTGGCACCCCGACGACGAACACCGCCGCCCGGGGGAACACACCCGGCTCAGCTGGCTCGACCACGGCCCCGCCGGGCAGTCGCTCGCCGAGCGCGCCGCCGCCCACCAGCACCGGATGGACCAGGACGACACCCGCGGCGCGGGTGCGGACGGGCTCGCCGAGCTGCGCCGCGTCACCCTGCGCGAGCGGGCCGGAACCGGCCTCGCCTTCCCCGTCGTCCACACCGGCCTGCTCGAACTCACCGACCAGGCACCGCCGTCCGGTGTACGCGGCGGCCGCTGGATGACCTGCACCCCCGACGTCTGCCTGGACAGCATCTGCGTCGAGGAGGGCGACGAACTGCGCTACCACTGGGACGCGGTGCCCGGCGACTTCGCCCCCGGCGACCTGGAGGCGATGTTCGCCGCGTACGGCCGCCTGCTGGACGGCCTCGGCGAGGCCTTCACGGCGGATGCCCCCGGCCCGCCGGAGCCCCGGGCGGCGCTGAGCGCGGCCGAACGGGAACTCGTCCTGCACACCTGGAACGACACCGCCGTACCCGTCCCCGACGAGCGGCCCGTCCACCTGTTCTTCGAGGACCAGGCCCGCCGCACCCCCGAAGCCGACGCGGTACTGCACGCCGGAGGGGCCGTCGGCTACCGCGAACTCGACCACTGGGCCAACGGCATCGCCTACCGGCTGCGCGCGCTCGGCGTCGACGCCGGCCAGATCGTGGCGGTCTGCGCCAGGCGCGGCCCGGCGCTGATCGCCGCCGTCCTCGGGATCCTGAAGGCCGGCGCCGCCTACCTGCCCATCGAGCCCACCGCCCCCGCCGAGCGCGCGGCCGCCATGCTCGCCGACGCCGGCGCCACGGTGCTGCTCACCACCTCGGACACCGGACCGCTCCCCGTCCCGGACGGCATCCGGGTGGTCGACGCCGACCGCGGCGTCGTCCCCGCCGACGTCCCGCCCCGGCCGACCGCCCACGCGGACAGCACCGCGTACGTCATCTTCACCTCGGGCAGCACCGGCCGGCCCAAGGGGGTGGCCGTCGCCCACCGTTCGGTGCGCAACCTCCTGAACTGGTGCTGGCGCACCTTCGACTTCGGGCCCGGCGACCTCGGTCTGATGGTCACCTCCCTCGGCTTCGACCTCTCCGTGTTCGACGTCTTCGGCCTGCTCGGCCGGGGCGCCGCCCTGTACGTCGCCGACGAGGACCAGCAGAAGGACCCGGCGCTGCTGCTCGACCTGCTGCTGGAGCAGCCGGTCACCTTCTGGAACTCGGCGCCCACCACGCTGGCCCAGCTGATGCCGCTGCTGCCGGGACCGGGCGACGACCGGACCGGTACCGGCGACCTGCGCCTCGTCTTCCTCAGCGGTGACTACACGCCGCTGTCGCTGCCGGGCGAACTGCGGTCGGTGTTCGGCTCCGCCGAGCTCGTCAGCCTGGGCGGAGCCACCGAGGCGACCGTCTGGTCCAACTACCACCGGGTCGCCGAGGTGGACCCGGCCTGGCGGAGCATCCCGTACGGCCGGCCGATCGACAACGCGCGGTACTACGTCCTGGACGAGGACCTGGAGCCCTGTCCGATCGGGACCGAGGGCGACCTGATGATCGGCGGGGACTGCCTGGCGCTGGGCTACCACAACCAGCCCGAACTCACCCGCGAGCGCTTCGTACCCGACCCGTTCGTACCGGGCGGCGCGGCGCGGATGTACCGCACCGGCGACCGCGCGGCCTTCGGCCCGGACGGCGTGATGACCTTCCTCGGCCGGGCCGACACCCAGGTCAAGATCCGCGGCCACCGGGTCGAACTGGGCGAGATCGAACACCGCCTGCGCAGCCACCCCGCGGTCCGGGAGGCGGTCGTCCTGGTCCGCCCGCACGCCTCCGGCGACGACAAGGTCGTCGCCTACCTGCTCCCTGCGGCGGGCGCCGGAGACGCGGGCGCCGGTCAGCTCCCGTCGGTGTCCGCGCTGCGGGAGTACGCCGCGCTCGCCCTGCCGGACTACATGGTCCCCAACCACGTGCGCTTCCTGGACACCCTCCCGGCCACCTCCAACGGCAAACTCGACCGCGCCGCCCTGCCCTGGCCCCTCCCGGCCGGGGCCGCCGAGCCGGCCGCCGTGGCCTCCGATGCCGCCGTGCAGCCCGCTGCCCTTCCTCCCGTTGCCCCGGCCGTTGCCGCGCCGGGCACGGCCACGGAGCCGGGCACCGCGCTCGCCGACCGGCTCGCCGCGGAGATCGCCGAGATCGTCACCGGGCTGCTCGACGGCCGTCCGGTCGACCCCGACGCGGACCTCTGGGACCAGGGCGCGACCTCGTTCACCATGGTGCGGATCTCCCGGACCCTCCAGCAGCGGCACGGTGTACGGATCCCGGTCGGCGCCCTGCTGGACGCACCCAGCGTCGCGGGCATCGCGGGACATCTCGCCCGCGAGTTCGCCACGGCCCCCACCGCTGCGCCGCCCACCGCCGCGCCCGCCCCGACCGCCACCCCGGCCGCCGCGCCCACCCCTGCGGCCGTGCCCACCCCTGCGGCCGTGCCGGGCCCGTTCCCGGCCGCCCCCGCCGGCCAGGGCGCCGCCGTGCCCGAGTTCGTGGACGTGCTCTCCGCCGAGGAGCGGGCCGCGTTCAAGGGGGCGGCCTGGAACCTGCGGCCGGTCTCCCCGGCCGAGCCCGTGCTGCGGCTGCCGGCCCCCCGCGGCCCCGCCGGCCGGCACCTCGCGCGGGCCAGCAGCCGGGAGTTCGGCCCGGTGCCACTCCCGTACGCCGACCTGTGCGCGCTGCTCGACCGACTGCGGGCGAGCGACGGAGACGGTGACGGCGACGGTGACGGCCGCGTGCGCCGCGGCTACCCCTCCGCCGGTGACACCTACGCCGTCCAGGCCTACCTGTTCGTGCGCCCCGGCGCCGTCGAGTCGCTGCCCGGCGGGGTCTACTACCACGACCCCGTCGAGCACGCGCTGCGCCTGGTCAACCCGGACCCCGCCATCGACCGGTCCGCGCACTTCTTCTACAACCGGCCGCTCTTCGACCAGGCGGCGTTCGAGCTCTACCTGATCGGCCAGCCCAAGGGAATCGCACCGCTCTACGGCCCGGACGCGGACCGCTACCTGCTGCTGGAGGCGGGCTACGCCGGGCAGCTCCTGATGGAGGCCCAGCAGGACACCGGGGTCGGCCTGTGCCCGATCGGAAGCGTGGCCTTCGACACGATCCGCGGCGAGCTCCGGCTGGACGACGGCCAGCGGTTCCTGCAGTCCTTCCTCGGCGGCCCGCTCGCCGACCGCCCCGCCCGACCCGCCCGGATCAACGGCCCGGCCCCGGCTCCGGCCGTCCGCCCCGCCGCCGTCACCCCCGTCGCCGTGACCGGCCTCGCCGGGCGCTACCCCGACGCCGACTCGCCCGACGCGTTCTGGCGCAACCTCGCCGCCGGCCGCCGCTCGATCGCCGCCCCGAGCGCCGCCCGCGCCGCCGAGGCCGGCGCCGTCCCCGGTGGGTACCTCGCCGGCATCGACGGCTTCGACAGCGCACTGTTCCGGCTGTCACCGGCCGAGGCCGCCGCCCTCGACCCCCAGCTGCGCCAGCTGCTGCACGCCGTCGGCCAGTGCCTGGAGGACGCCGGGCACACCGCAGGGTCCCTGCACCGGACCGCCCCGCGCGTCGGCGTCTACGTGGCCACCATGTGGAACGACCACCAGCACGTCGGCGCCGCGGACTGGCAGCGCACCGGCCGCGCCGAGGTCTCGGCCATCGCCTCGGACATCCCCAACCGGATCTCGCACGCCTTCGGATTCCGCGGCCCCAGCATCGCCGTCAACAGCTCCTGCTCGTCCTCGCTCACCGCACTGCACCTCGCCCTCGAAGCCCTGCACCGCGGGGACTGCGACGCGGCGGTCGTCGGCGCGGCCAACCTGATCGCGCACCCCTACCACACGGCCCTGCTCGAAGGCCTCGGACTCGTCGCCCCGGACGGTGTCGCGGGCGCCTTCGACGACACGGCGAGCGGCTGGTCGCCCGGCGAGGGGGTGGGCGCGCTGCTGCTGCGCCGGGTCGAGGACGCGCGCCGCGACGGGGACCACGTGCACGGTGTCGTCGAGGGCAGCTGGATCGACTTCGCGGGCGGCTCGGGCGGCGCGGGCGGCCCGGCCCGCTTCGGAGCCCCGGACGTGACCGCGTTCCGGGACTCGATGGCCCGCACCCTGGACCGCGCGGGCGTCACCGTCGACGACGTCTCGTACGTCGAATGCGCGGCCACCGGGGCCGCCTTCGCCGACGCCGCCGAAGTGGAGGCGCTCGGCGCACTGTTCCAGTCCCGCCGCCCGGGCGGACCCGTACTGATCGGTACGGTCAAATCGGCCATCGGCCACCTGGAGGCCGCCTCCGGACTGGCCCAGGTCACCAAGACCCTGCTCCAGCTGCGCCACCACGGCATCGCGCCGACTCCGGCCGCCGGCCGGCTCAGCCGCCTCGTCGACTGGGACGCGCTGCCGGTACGACTCGCGGACCGGGCCGTGCCCTGGCGTGCACCGGACGGCGACACCCCCCTGCGGGCCCTGGTCAACGCGGCGGGGGCGACCGGCTCGCTCGCGCACGCGGTGATCCGCTCGGCGACGGCCGAAGAGCTCGCGCCGGGCCGTTACCTCACCCCGCGGGGCCCGCTCCTCGCGGTGCTCTCGGGCCGGGACGAGGAGGGGCTGCGCGGCGCGGCACGGCGGCTGGCCGACCACCTGCGGACCGCGGAACCCGACCCCGCCGGCCTCGCGTACACCCTGCAGACCGGCCGCACCCACCACGCGCACCGGCTCGTCCTCGACTGCTCCCAGGGCCTGCCCGCCCTGCGGGCCGCACTCGAGGACCACCTGGCGGGCGGTCCCCCGTCCGTCCCCGCGGCCGGGCCGGGCGCGGCATGGCAGGCCGGGGAAGAGGTGGACTGGTTCGCGCTCTGGTCCGTCCCGGCCCGCCGGGTGCCGCTGCCCACCGAACCCTTCCCGGCCGCTCCCGCCCGCCCGGCCGGCCCGGACCCGCGGCCCGCGGCCGACCGGGCCCCGTCCGCGGTGGACGCCGCCCGGATCGAACGGCGGCTGGTACGGCTCTACGCGCGGGCCTCCGGACTGCCGCAGGACGGCATCGACCCGCACACGCCGCTGGAGCAGTACGGCCTCACCTCCTTCGTGGTGGCACGGCTCAACGCGGACCTGCGCGAGGAGTTCGGGGTCACGTCGGCCACCGTCTTCTTCGAGCAGCGCGACCTGGCCGGCGTCGCCCGGAGCATCGCCACCCAGGCCGCCGCGACCGGCCCAGGCCGCCCGGAGGCCGCGTCCGGCCCCTCGTACGGGGCCGCGTACAGCGCTGCGTACGGGAGCGACGCCGACGCAGGGGCCGACGACGCCGTCGCCGTGATCGGCCTCGCCGGGCGCTACCCGGGCGCACCCACCCCGCAGGCGCTCTGGGAACACCTGCTGCGCGGGGCGGACCTGGTGACCGGGCTGCCCGCCGAGCGGCGCACCGGCCGGCCGGGGGAGGAGCTGATGCAGGGCGGATTCCTCGACGCGGTGGCCGGCTTCGACCCGCTGCTCTTCGGCATCACCCCGCACGACGCCGACCTGATGGACCCTCAGGAGAGGCTGCTGCTGGAGGTGGTGTGGGAGACCCTGGAGGACGCGGGCCACCCCAGGGACCGGCTACGCCGCGCCCACGGTTCCAAGGTCGGTGTCTTCGTCGGCTCGATGCACAACGAGTACCCCTACTTCGGGGTGGAGCGCACGCTCACCGGCACGCCCGTCGCCAGCGGCTCGACACCGGCGGGCATCGCCAACCGGATCTCGTACTTCCTGGACGCGCACGGCCCCAGCCTGACCGTCGACACCATGTGCTCGTCCTCGCTGACCGCGGTGCACCTCGCCGCGCGCAGCCTGCGCGACGGCGAGTGCGCGGTGGCCCTGGCCGCCGGGGTCAACCTCTCGCTGCACCCGAACAAGTACGTGCAGCAGAGCGCGATGGGCATGACCTCCTCCGACCACCGCTGCCGGGGCTTCGGCGCGGGCGGCGACGGATTCGTACCGGCCGAGGCGGTCGGGGCGGTGCTGCTCAAACCGCTGGCCCGGGCCGTCGCCGACGGGGACCGGATCCACGGCGTCATCAAGGGCACGGCCGTCAACCACGGCGGCCGCACCAACGGCTACACCGTTCCCGATCCGGCCGCGCAGGGCCGGGTGGTGACCGAGGCGCTCGTGCGCGCCGGGGTGCCGGCCGGGACGGTCGGGTACGTCGAGGCGCACGGCACCGGAACGGCGCTCGGCGATCCGGTGGAGATCGCGGGCCTCCGGCAGGCGTTCGGAGATCTGGCCCCGGGATCCGTGGCCATCGGGACGCTCAAGTCCAACATCGGGCACGCGGAGGCGGCGGCCGGCATCGCCGGGCTGACGAAGGTGCTGCTCCAGATGCGGCACGGACTGCTGGTCCCCTCACTGCACGCCGAAGAGCTCAACCCGGCGATCGACTGGCCGGCTTCGCCGTTCCGCGTGCAGCGGACGGTCGCCGAGTGGCCCCGGCCCGCCGGGGCCCCGCGCCGGGCCGGGATCAGCTCGTTCGGCGCGGGCGGGTCGAACGCGCACGTGGTGGTCGAGGAATACCCCCACCCGCGGTCCCCGTACGGCCAGGACGCGGCGGCAGCGGCGGACGAACCGCAGCTGGTGGTGCTGTCGGCGCGTACGGAGGACGCCCTGACCGCCCTCGCCGGCCGGCTGGCCGCGCAGCTGCGGGAAGCCGTGCCCGGGGACGCTCCGGGCGGGACGGCGCGCGCGGACCTCGCGGACCTCGCCCACACCAGCCGGACCGGCCGTGAGGAACTGCGCGAGCGGCTCGCCCTGATCGTCTCCTCCCTGCCCGAACTGGCCGGCCGGCTCGCCGCGTTCGCGGCCGGCCGGGGCGGGGCCGAGCTGCGCGGACGGGTGTCGGGGCCGTCCGGGCCCGGGGTGCCCGCGGAGCGGGTCGACCCGGCGGGCCGCGACCTCGGGGAACTCGGCCGCCGCTGGGTCACCGGCACGGGCTGGGACTGGCAAGCCCTCCCGGGTACGGCCCGGCGCCGCATCGTCCCCATGCCCGCGTACCCCTTCGCCACCCGCCACCACTGGCTCCCGGAGCCGGCCCCGCGTCCCGCACCCCAGGACGAGCCCCGCCCCAGCCAAGGCCCCGCCTCCGGGTCCGTACCGGCGGCCGCATACGCTCCGGCCGTCGCCCGGCCCGTCCGGCCCGTCCGGCCCGTTCCGCCGGACCAGCCCGTTCCGCCGGAGGCGGCCGTCCCGTTGCGCGTGCGCCGCTGGGAGGCGGCTCCGCCCGTCACCGAGGCCGTCGCCGGGGCGGCGACGCCCCGGGGCACCGTGGCCGTGCTCGCCGGGCCGGGCAGCGCGGAGCTCGCGGCGGACACCATGGCGCTGCTCGGAGCGCAGGCCGACTGCGTGCTGCTCCGGGAGGGCGGCGCGCCGGACCGTGACGGCCCGGGCTTCCACGACGAGGCCTCCGCCCTGCACGCCCTCGCCGCACTGCCCGGCCTCAGCGGGCTGCTGGACCTGACCGACGTGGGCCGGCCCGACGGTGGCCCCGGCCCCTGGACGGCCCGGATCGCGATGCTCCAGGAGCTGATCCGCGGCCACCGGGGCGAACTGCGCGTGCTCCAGGTGACCCAGGGCCTCCAGGACCTGCCCGGCGCCCGGCCCTCGCTCGCCGGCTCCCGCGTCGCGGGCTTCGTCCGGATGCTCGGTGCCGAGTACCCGAGGGTCCGGGCGACCCACCTGGACACCGACCTGCCCCGGCCCGAGGCCATCGCCGCGGAGTGGCGGGCCGCCGAGCCCGCCGCCGAGGTCTGCCACCGCGACGGGCAGCGGCTGCTCCCGGTATGGACGCAGGTGCCGGCGGCGGCCGCAGCGGCCCCGGAGCCGTTCCGCGCCGACCCGGACCGCGCGTACCTGGTCACCGGCGGCACGCGCGGCCTCGGTTCCACGGTCGCCCGGCACCTCGTGGCCCGGGGAGCCCGGCGGATCGCCCTGACCTGCCTGCGCGAACTGCCCGTACGCGAGCGCTGGGACGACCCCGCGCTGCCCGCGGCGACCGCCGAGGCGGTGGCCACGATCCGCGATCTGGAACGCTCGGGCGCCGAGGTGCGGGTGTTCACGGGCCCGCTGTCGGGCCGGGCCAGGCTGTCTGCCTTCCTCGCGGAGATCCGTACCGACCTGGGGCCGGTCGGCGGTGTGGTGCACTGCGCCGGTCTCGGTACCCGGGGCCCGGCGGCCTTCGTCCACAAGCGGTCCGAGGACATCCACGAGGTGTTCGAGCCGAAGACGGACGGGCTGGAGACCCTGGCCGAACTCTGCGGCGCGGACCGGCCGGACTTCTTCGTCCTCTTCTCGTCGGTCTCCTCGGCCCTGCCCCGGCTGGCGTCCGGGATGAGCGACTACGCGGCGGCCAACACCGGAGCGGACTTCGTCGCGGGCCACCTGGCGCGGCTCGGCCGGAGCCGGGTGCGTGCCGTGCAGTGGCCGGTCTGGGCGGAGGGTTCCGCCGGGGAGGCGGCCCGGACGGCCGGCCGGGCCGCGGGCATCGGGGTGCTGTCCACGGCGGACGGCCTCGCGGTCCTCGACTGGGCGATGACGACGGACGGTCCGACGCTGGTGCTGCCCGCCCCGCCGGTGGACCCGGCCGCGCCGTCGGTGGCGCCGCAGGCGGCAGCCCCGGCCGTGGCGGCCGTGGCGGCCGGGTCCACCGGCGGGCCGGCCCCGGTGCCCGGGTGGCTGGCCGAGGTGTTCGAAGCGGTCGCGGGCGTCCCGCGCGAGGAGCTGGAGCCGACCGCGTCCTTCGCGGAACTCGGAGTCGAATCGGTCATGTTGGGGGAACTGGTGGTGCAGATCGAGCACCGCACCGGACATCCGCTGGAACCGGCGGCGCTGCTGGAGAACGACACGCCGCTGGCCCTCGCCGCCCATCTGGCCCGTACGCTCCCGGCGGCGGTCACCGCATCCCCGGCACCGGCCGAGCCGGTGGTCCCGCCGGTCCCGCCGGAGCCGCCGGAGCCGCTGGAGACGGCGCCGGTGCAGGCTCCCGGGGCGGTGGGCGACGACCGGATCGCCGTCATCGGCATGGCCTGCCGGTTCCCCGGCGCCCCCGGCATCGAGGCGTTCTGGGAGCAGCTGGCCACGGGGGCGGACGCCGTCACCGAAGTGCCCGCCGGCCGCTGGGACACCGCACGCCTCTACCGTCCCGCCTACGAGCCCGGCCGCAGCATCAGCCGGTGGGGAGGATTCCTCGAGGGGATCGAGGACTTCGACCCCGACCACTTCGGCATGAGCGAGGAGGAGGCCACCGGCCTCGACCCGGCCGTACGGCTCTTCCTGGAGGGCGCGGAGGGCGCCGTACGGAACGCGGGCTATCCGGACGAGGAACTGGCCGGACGCTCGATCGGGGTCTTCGCCGGTGCCCGGATGTCGGGATACCGGCACCGGGCCGGGGCCGGGGGACCGGCGGGGCTCGGCGGGGACCAGAACTTCATCGCCGCGCGGGTCGCCCACCAGTACGACCTGCACGGACCGGCGATGGTGGTCGACAGCGCCTGCTCCTCCGCGCTGGTCGCCGTCCAGCTCGCCTGCCGCAGCCTGCTGGCGGGCGAGTCCGAACTGGCCCTGGCGGGCGCGGTGGAGGTGCTCCTGGACGAGGAGCCCTATCTGGAGTTCAGCGCCGCGAAGGCGCTCTCCCCGTCGGGCCGCTGCCGGACCTTCGACGAGCGGGCGGACGGCTTCGTCCCCGGCGAGGGCTGCGGGGTGCTGCTGCTGAAACGGCTCGACGCGGCGCTGCGCGACGGCGACCGCGTCCACGCGGTCATCGACGCGGTCGCGGTCAACAACGACGGCCGGACGATGGGCCTGACCACCCCCAACCCCAAGGCCCAGGCGGCCGTGGTGCGCCGGGCACTGGCCGACGCCGGGCTGCGGGCCACCGAGATCGGCATGGTCGAGGCGCACGGCACCGCGACCTTGATCGGCGACCCCATCGAACTCCGGGCCCTGACCGACGCCTTCCGCGACGGTGCGGGCGGCTCGGACGCCGGGTACGCCACGGCGGAGAACGGCCGCTGCGCGATCGGCAGCGTGAAGTCCAACCTGGGCCACCTGCTCAGCGCGGCCGGGATCGCCGGGCTGATCAAGGCCTTGCTGGCGGTGGAGCACGCGGCGATCCCGCCCACCATCGGCTGCGACCGGCCCAACCCACGCTTCGACCTGCGCACTTCACCGTTCAGGGTGAACACCGAACTCTCCTCCTGGCCGGCCGGGGTCCGCCGGGTCGCCGGAGTCAGCGCCTTCGGTCTCGGCGGCACCAACGCCCACGCGATCGTCGGCGAACTCGACGGGGAAGGCCGGGCGCGGTACCGCCCGACCCGGCAGCCGCTGCCCGAACCGGAGTTCAAGCGCCGCCGGTACTGGCTGGAGCGCGAGCCGGACGGCCCGGTGGCCGACGGCCCGGTCCCGGACGGCCCGGTCCCGGACGGCCCGGTCCCGGACGGCCTGGTCCCGGACGGCCCGGTGGCATCCATTCTCGACCTCCGATTCGCAGGTGACGACGAACCGGTCTCAGAACCCGGGCGAAGGGGAACACGACCGTGACCGACGACCGACCGATCGAATGTCGCGTGGTACTGACCGACACCGACTTCATCATGCGCAACCACCACGTGCACGGGGTCTCGGTCATGCCCGGCGTGACCTTCCTGGACATCCTGATGCGGATCCTGCGCAGCCGGGGACTCGACCACGAGCGGGCCGAGTTCAGCCGGATCCTGTTCACCGAGGCGGTGGCCACCACCGAGGGCATGGACCGCGAGATCCGGATCGTCCTCGGCGCGGCGGACGGGTCGGGGGTGCGCCCGGTGACGGTGGACAGCCGCTGGTCGGCCGTTCCCGGTTCGCCCTGGCGGCAGAACCTGACCGCGGCCCTCTCCTTCGCCTCCCCCGGCGTCGGGCCGGGCGGCACGGCCCAGCCGGAGACGATCGACCCCGACGCCCTGCGGGCCGGCGCGGTCCGCACCACGGACATGGCCGAGCTGTACGCCCGCGCCCGGGACGAGAACATCCGGCACGGTCCCGCGATGGCCTGCCACGGCCCGCTGCACATCGGCGACGGCTACCTGCTGGCCGAGCTGAGCACCGGCGCGGCCGCTCCCGACGCCGGGAACTTCCACCTGCACCCCGCCCTGCTCGACGCGGCCACCATCGCCGCGTACGGCCAGACCGAGGCCGTCTCGCGCGAGCCGTTCATCCCGGTCTACATCGCCAGGTTCAGGGCTCCCCGGCCGCTCGGCCGGAAGGTCTACCTCTACGTGCCGGGCGTCGAACGCCTGGCGGACTCCGGCGACGTGATCCGCAGCGACTACGGCCTCTACGACGAACAGGGGCTGCTGCTCGCGGAGTTCGGCGCCCTCACCTGCAAGCGCATCCGCCGCCCCGACCTGATCACCCGACTGCTCGACGAGCCGAGGGCGCACCAGGATCCGACGCAGGCCGACACCGACGCCGATACAGCTACCGATGCCGGCCCGGTCCCGGTCCCGGTCCCGGCCGCGGTCTCGGGCGCGGGCGCGGGCCGCGGTGCCGACCCCGTCGCGGTGTACGCGGCGCACGTGCGCCGACTGGTCGGCGAGGCGCTCGGCCTGGACCCTGCCGAGGTCGGCAGCGGTACGGGCTTCTACGAACTCGGTCTGGACTCCGCCGACTTGGTACGCATCAGCGGACTCCTGGAGGAGACGGTGGGCAGCCCGCTCTACCCCACCCTCCTCTTCGAGTTCACCGACATCGACAGCCTCGCCGCCCACCTCGCCGAGACCCACCCCGAAGCCGTGGCCCCCGCCCCCGCCCCGTCCGGGCCCCCCGCTGAGGCCACCCCCGCACCGGGGCCGGCCGCGGCCGCATCCGCAGCCGAGGCCGAAGCCGTTGCTTCGGGGCCCGCGGCCACCGCCCTGTTCCGGCCGCGGTGGTACCCGGCACCCGTCCCGGCCCGTACCCGGCCGGACGGCGCGCCCGGCGACCTCGTCCTCTTCGCACCGGACGGCGAACCGGACGGCCTGGGCGCCGAGCTCGCCGACCTGGCGCAGGGTGCCACGGTCGTCCGGGTCGGCCCGGGCCCGGTGTTCGAGCAGGCAGGAGCCGCCGGCTACCGCCTCGACGCGGCCGATCCCGCGCAGCTGGACCTGCTCTGGTCGGTGCTCGACGCCCGGGGTGTCCGTCCGACGGCCGTGGTCGTCCCGGCCGCCCCGGCCGGGGTCGGCGCGCCCGACGCGCCGGCCCGTACCGTGCTGCGCCTCGCCCGGTCCGTACTCGCCCGCCAGGCAACGGCGAGCGCGGGCGCCACCGCACCGGCGGTGCTCTTCGTGCACCCCGCCCCGGACGGCGGGGGAGCCCCCGAGCACCTGGCGGTCGGGGCACTGGCCCGGTGCGTCACGGCCGAGGCCCCCGCGCTCGTCTGCCGCGCGGTCGGCGTCGACCGCTGGACGGCCGGCGCCGTCGCGGCCGCCGTCCTCGTCGAACTCGCGGCCGGGGAAGCCGCCGACGGCCCGCAGTCCCGGCACCTCGCGGGCCGCCGGGAACAGCGGGGCCTGGCCCCTCACCCGACCCTCCACGCCACCAGCGGCACCCACCCGGAGGCGTCGGCCCCGGCGCTCAAGCGGCACGGCGTGTACGTCGTGACCGGCGGAGGCGGGGCCCTCGCGAGCGTCCTCGCGACCCACCTCGCCGAGCGGTACTCCGCGCGGATCGTGCTGATCGGCCGCCGCCCGATGGGTCCCGAACTCGCCGCCCGCGCCGACGACTGGCAGTCCCTCGGCGCCGAGGTCGCGTACCTGACGGCCGACGTCACCCGACTCGCGGACGTGGAGGCGGCCCTCGCCCTGGCCCGCGAGCGGTTCGGCCCGATCGACGGCGTGTTCCACAACGCCGGGGTCACCGCGGACTCCCTGTTCCGCAACAAACGGGACGACGCGCCCACGGCCGTGATCCTGCCGAAGGCCCTCGGCGCCGCGCACCTCGACCGCGCGACGGCAGGGGACCCGCTCGACCTGTTCGTGCTGTACTCCTCGCTCTCCGCGTCCCAGGCCACCCCGGGCCAGAGCGACTACGCCTTCGCCAACGCCTGGCTGGAGCACTTCGCCGAGGCCCGCGCCGGCCGCGCGGACGCGCCGGGGCGCACCCACGCCATCGGCTGGCCGATGTGGGCCGAGGGCGGCATGCGGCTCAGCCCGGCCGCGGTCGAGCACTCACGCCGGACCAGGGGGACCTGGCCGATGCCGACCCCCGACGGGCTGGAGCTGCTGGAGCGCGTCCTGACCGGCCCCGACGGGGTGTCGGTGGCGGTGTACGGCACCCCGGACCGCATCGCACGGCCCTTCGCGGCCGCGGACACGGCCCCGGCCCCGGCCTCGGCCCCGGCCCCGGCCTCGGCCCCGGCCCCGGCCTCGGCCCCGGCCTCGACCTCGACCTCGACCCCGGCTTCGTTCCGCGCGGCCCCCGTACGCGGTCCAGAGACGGACGCCGTGGCGATCATCGGCCTCGCTGGCGCGTACCCGCAGGCCCCGGACCTCGACGTCTTCTGGCGCAACCTGGCCGAGGGCAGGGACAGCATCACGACCGTCCCCGGGGAACGCTGGGACCACAGCGGCTACTTCGCCCCCGAACGCGGCCGTCCCGGCTCCACGTACAGCAGATGGGGCGGCTTCCTCGACGGCGTGGACCTCTTCGACCGGGAGTTCTTCGGCATCTCACGGCGCGACGCCGAGCGGATGGACCCGCAGGAACGCCTCTTCCTCACCACCTGCTGGCGCGCCCTGGAGGACGCCGGCCGCCCCGCGCACACCCTGTCGGGCGAGACCGTCGGCGTCTTCGCGGGCGTCATGTGGAACCACTACCAGCTCTTCCAGGACCAGGGCGTCGCGCCGACCGCCATGCACGCGGCCGTCCCGAACCGGGTCTCGTACGCCTTCGGCCTGACCGGACCGAGCATGGCCGTGGACACCGCCTGCTCGTCCTCCCTGACCGCGATCCACCTCGCGGTGGAGAGCCTGCGCCGCGGAGAGAGCAGCCTGGCCCTGGCGGGCGGGGTGAACGTCACCGTCCACCCGCAGAAGTACCTCCAGCTCGCTCAGGGGCAGTTCCTCTCCGACGACGGCCGCTGCCGGAGCTTCGGCGCCGGCGCCACCGGCTACGTACCGGGGGAGGGCGTCGGCGCGGTACTGCTCAAGCCGCTGCGCCAGGCGCTCGCGGACGGCGACCACGTGCACGGCGTCATCCGGGCGTCGGCCGTCAACCACAGCGGGCGCACCAGCGGGTTCACCGTCCCGAGCCCGGACTCGCAGGCCGCGCTGATCCGGACGGCACTGAACCGCTCCGGCGTCGAACCGCGCACGATCGGCTACATCGAGGCCCACGGCACGGGCACCTCGCTCGGCGACCCCGTGGAGATCGAGGGGCTCCGGCAGGCGTTCGCCGGCGCCGGCGCGGCGGCGGAAAGCTGCGCGGTCGGATCGGTCAAGTCCAACATCGGGCACCTGGAGAGCGCCGCGGGCATCGCGGGCCTGACCAAGGTGCTGCTGCAACTGCGGCACGGCCGGCTCGTACCGTCCCTGCACTCCCGCGAGCTCAACCCGCACCTCGACCTGGCCGGTTCACCCCTGCGCATCCAGCGCCGGGCCGAGGAGTGGCCCCGGCCTGCCGACGGCTCGCCCCGCCGGGCCGGGATCAGCGCCTTCGGCGCGGGGGGCGCGGGCGCGCACCTGGTGGTGGAGGAGCACGACGGGGCCCCGGCCCCCCGGGCGGTGCGCGGCGACGGGGGGCCGCTGCTCTTCGTCCTGTCGGCGCCGGACGCCGCCGCGCTGCGCGGGTACGCCCGTTCCGTACGGGCTCATCTCGACGCCGCGTCCGGCCCGGCCGACGCGGCCCGTACGGCTCCCGGCGACGCGGACCGCACCGCGACGCTCGTCCGGCTGGCCGCCGGGCTGCTCGGCGTCGGCGAGGACCAGGTCGATCCGGACGCCTGGCTGGGCGATCTCGGCCTGGACCCGTCCAGCCTGCTGGAGCTGGCCCGGCGGATCGGGGAGGAACTGGGCTGCGAGGTACCGCCGGACGCGCTCGCGCCGGACGGTTCGCTGCGGCGCATCGCCAAGCTGGCTGCGGCCGGCGGGCCCGCGCCGGGTGCCGGGCCCGATCCGTCCGACCTCGCCTTCACGCTCCAGGTCGGCCGCACCGCGCGGCCCCACCGGCTGGCCGTCGTCGTGGACGGCCCGGCCGGCGCGCTCGACCGCCTGCGGGGGGCGCTCGACGCCTTCCTGGCGGACGGGGCGCCGGAGGACGCGGTCGCCGGGTACGTCACGGGCGGCCCGGACGGGCGGACCGCGTCCGGTGAGGCCGGGCGGCCCTCGCCGGAGGATTGCGCCGAGCTCTTCCGGCAGGGCCGGCTGCGGGAGCTGGCCGCCGCCTGGGCGGCGGGCGCCGACGTGCGCTGGCACGAGGTCCACGCGGGAGCCGGACGGGACGGTCGGGACGGACAGGACGGTCGGGACGGCGGGCGGGCAGGTCGGCGGATCCCGCTGCCCACGCACCCGCTGACCGAGGAGCGCTGTTGGCTCGGGCAGTGGCGGGGCGGGCCCAAGGTGCCGGTCGCCGCCGAGGACGGCGGGGGAGAGGCGGAGCGCGTGCGGGGCACAGCGAGTGGTGCGGAAGCGGCACCGGGCCGGTACGAGGACGGGCCGGCGGTCGAACTGCGGATCCTCGACCCGGGCATCGCGCTGGTCGTCATGCGGACCGCCAGCAACATGTTCACCGAGGAGACCGTGGGCGGTCTGGAGGCGGCCTTCGCGGAGCTGAGCGCGGACGAGAAGGTCAAGGCCGTGGTGCTGACGGGCGCCGGGCCCGCGTTCAGCATGGGCGGCACGCCCGAGGCCCTGGAGCAGCTCGCGGGGGGCCAGGGCAGCTTCACCGACGTGCCGTTCCTCTACGAGGGGCTGCTGTCCTGCGACCGCCCGGTGATCGCGGCACTGTCCGGGCACGCGTCCGGGGGCGGCCTGATGTTCGGCCTGCACGCCGACATGGTCCTGATGGCGCGCGAGGGGATGTACGCGGCCAGCTTCCTGAAGTACGGGTTCACGCCGGGCATGGGCGCGACGTACGTCCTGGAGCGGAGGTTCGGGCGGTCGCTGGCGACCGAGATGTTCTACACCGGCAGGCCGTTCAGCGGCGCGGAGCTGGAGCGGCGCGGCGGGCAGGTCACGTTCCTGCCGCGCGATGAGGTGCTGCCGGCCGCGCTGGACCTGGCCCGCACGATCGCGTCCCAGCCGGCCGCGCCGGTCCGCGCCCTCAAGCGCGAGCTGGCGGGCCGCACCCTGCCCGAACTGACCACGGCGGTCAACCGCGAGGCCGACCTCCACCGCGTGGTCCTGGGCCAGGACTCCCTCACCCGGGTCCACACCCACACAGCCAAAGTCCACGCCTACACCCACCCAACCCCCCAGCCCGAGCCCCCGGCACCGCACGCCGGCCCAACAGCGGCCGTGGCGCAGGTCCCGGCCGCACCCGCGGCATCCGCTCCGGCCTCGGCTTACGGCCCGGTCCCGCACCCCGGCCCGGACCCGGTCTCCGGCTTGGCACCCGCCAACGCCTCGGCCTCGGGCCCCGCTCCGCACCCCGGCCCGGCCGCCGCCGTGGCGCAGGTCCCGGCCGCACCCGCGGCATCCGCTCCGGCCCCGGCGTACGGCGCGGACCCGGGCCCGGCCGCACCCGCGGCATCCGCTCCGGCCTCGGCTTACGGCCCGGTCCCGCACCCCGGCCCGGACCCGGTCTCCGGCTTGGCACCCGCCAACGCCTCGGCCTCGGGCCCCGCTCCGCACCCCGGCCCGGCCGCCGCCGTGGCGCAGGTCCCGGCCGCACCCGCGACACCCGCTCCGGCCCCGGAGCCGACGGTGGCACCCGCCGTGCCCTCGACCTCGGTCTCCGGTTCGGCTTCGGCTTCCGGCCCGGGCACTGCCTCGGGCGGCGCGCCGCAGGCGGGTGCTGCCGTGGGGCCGGAGCGGGACGTCGTCGTCGGTGTGGTGATGGAGACGCTCTGCGGGCACCTGTACCTCGACCGCAACGAGATCGACCCCCAGCTCACCTTCAGCGAGATGGGCGTCGACTCGCTCGGCGCGGTGGAGATCGTCCGCGACCTCAACCAGCACTTCGGCCTCGACCTCGACTCGGTGGCCGTCTATGACCACCCGACCCTCGACCGGCTCGCCGACTTCGTCGACGCGGAGTCCGCCCGTGGCCGCGCCCTGCACGCCGCCGCCGTCCTCCCGTACGCCCCGCCCACCCCACCCGCCACCGAAGCCCCGTACGCTCCGATGGCCGCCGGGGCTCCGCACGCCGCACCGGTCGCAGCCGAGGCTCCGTACACCCCGCCCGCCGTCGCAGAGGCCGCGCACGCCGCGCCTGCCGACGCCAGGGTTTCGTACACCCCGCCCCCGCCCGCGCCCGCGCCCGCGCCCGCCCCCGCGCCCGCCGCCGTCCCGCCCGTCGTGGCCGAGGCTTCGGGTGGGGGCGTGCCGGACGCGGTCCCACAGGCGCCGGTCGGCCGGTCCGGTGACGGGCCATCACCGGACCGGGCGGCCGGTTCACCGCCGCCGCTGTCGATCCGCCCCGCCGGCCCCGGCGGCCGGCCCGTGACCCTGGCCCCGGTCGCCCCGGCCCCAGCGGCAGCCCCGGCCCCGGCCCCCGCCCCCGCCGCAGGCACAGGCACAGGCGGCATCGCCGTCATCGGCGTGTCCGGCCGCTTCCCCGACGCCCCCGACCTGCCCGCCTTCTGGTCCAACCTGATCACCGGCCGCAGCAGCGTCCGCGAAGTACCCGCCGAGCGCTGGGACATCGCCGCGCACTACGACCCAGACCGCCGCGCCGAAGGCCGTACCTACAGCAAGTGGGCCGCGCTGCTCGACGACGTGGACCTGTTCGACGCGGCCTTCTTCCACCTCTCGCCGATGGAAGCCGAGCAGATGGACCCGCAGCAGCGCCTCTTCCTCCAGGAGGCCTGGTCGGCCCTGGAGGACGCGGGCTACGCCGTGCCCGGCCCCGAGCGGGCGAGCTGCGGCGTGTTCGTCGGCTCCGGCGCGGGTGACTACCTGCGGCTGCTGGAGGCGAACGGCCAGGACGGCACCGGCCAGGCCTTCCTCGGCAACTCGCCGTCCATCCTGGCGGCCAGGATCGCCTACCACCTCAACCTCGGCGGCCCGGCCGTCGCGATCGACACCGCCTGCTCCTCGTCGCTGGTGGCCGTGCACGAGGCCGTCGCCGCGATCAGGGCCGGCGAATGCGAGACGGCCGTCGCCGGCGGCGTCGCGGTCATGCTGACGCCCCGGATGCACGTGTGGACCAGCAGTACGGGCATGCTCTCGCCCACCGGCCGCTGCGCGCCCTTCGACGCGTCGGCCGACGGCATCGTCCTCGGCGAGGGCGTCGGCGCGGTGGTGCTCAAATCCCTGGACCGCGCGCTGGCCGACGGCGACACCGTGTACGCGGTGATCAAGGCCACCGGCACCAACAGCGACGGCCGGACCAACGGCATCACCGCGCCCAGCGCCGATTCCCAGGCGGCGCTGCTGACGGACGTCTACCGGCGGGCCGGACTCAGCCCCGACGAGGTCGGGTACGTGGAGGCGCACGGCACCGGGACGGTGCTCGGCGACCCGATCGAGGTGAAGGCCCTCACCCAGGTCTTCGGCGACCGCGTCGAGTCGGCCGGCGCCTGCCACCTGGGCTCGGTCAAGTCCAACATCGGGCACACCACCCTGGCTTCGGGCATCGCGGGCTTCCTCAAGGTCGTACTCGGTCTGCGGGCCGGGCAGATCCCGCCGTCGCTCAACTTCACCACGCCCAACCCGAAGATCGACTTCGAGGGCGGGCCGTTCCGGGTCGCCACCGCGCCGACGCCGTGGGAGCCCGGGCCGTCCGGCGTCCGGGTCGGGGCGGTGAGCAGCTTCGGGTTCAGCGGGACCAACGCGCACGTGGTGCTGGCCGAGGCCCCGCCCCGGACCGGCTCCGCCGCCGGGCCGTCCGACGAGGCCGTCGTCCTGCCCCTCTCGGCCCGTACGGCGGTCGCCCTGAACCAGCGGGTGCGGCAGCTGGCCGGACGGCTGACGGACCGGCACGACCTGGGCGACACCGCCCGTACGCTCGCCGTGTCCCGCGCGCACTTCCCCGTACGGGCCGCCTTCGTGGTCCGAGACATCGCCGAACTGCGCGCACAGGCGGAGGAGTTCCTCACCGGCGGCCGACCGGCCGCGGACGGCCACGGCGAGCGGCTGCGACGGCTCGCGGAGGACTACCTGGCGGGCCGGGAGGTCGACTGGACCGCCGCGCACGCGGGCCGCCCGCGCCGCAACGTCCCCCTGCCCACCTACCCCTTCGCCCGCACCAGCCACTGGGTCGCGCCCACGGCCCCGCCGTCCCCGGCGACCACACCCACGGCCGCCACTGCACGGCCCGCCGTGCCCGCCACCGTCGCCGCAGCAGCCGTCCGCGGTCCTGCCGTGACCGCCGTGACCGCCGTGTCCGCCGTGTCCGCCGCCGTCCCGTCCCCGGACCATCCGCTGCTGGTCTGCCGCCCGGCCTGGTACGAGGACGCCGCACCGGCCGACGACCGGCCGCCGGCCGGCGACGCGGGCCGGCGGGTCGGGCTGGCCTACGCCGAGGGAGACGGCCCGCTCGCCGACGCCCTCGCCGAACTGCACGCCCACGACGAGGTGGTCCGCATCCCGCTGGGCGGGGCCACCCCCGCCCCCGGCCCGTTCGACCTGCTCTACGTCCTCGCCGGCCGCGAGGGTGCCGTACCGGAACTCGCCGACACCGCGCCCACCGGCGACCCGGTGACCCTGACGGTCTTCTACCTGCTCAAGCAACTGCTCCGGTTCGGCCAGGCGGCCAGGCCGCTCTCCGTGACCTTCGTCGTGCACGGAGTTCTGCCGGTCATCGAGCAGGACCGGCCGCAGCCGCACGGTGCCGGACTGGTCGGGCTGTCCCGGACGGTGGCGGCCGAGTACCCGCTCTGGCGGGTGGGCTGCGTGGACATCGACCCGGTGGGCGTCGCGGCCGACCCGGCCCGCGCGGCCCGCCGGATCGCCTCCGAGAACGCTCGGCACGGCCCGCACGCCACACAGGCCCCGCACCCCGTGGTGGCCCTGCGAGACGGGCGCCGGTACCTGCGGCGCTTCGAACCCGTCACGGGGCGGCCCACCGGGCCCGCCCCGCGCGACGGCGGCGTCTATCTGGTGGTCGGCGGTTCCGGAGGCCTGGGCCGGGCCGTGAGCGAACGCCTCGCGGCCGTGCACGGCGCCCGGCTCGTCTGGCTCGGCCGCAGGCCCGGCGACGACCCGCAGGTGCTGGCGGGCACGGCCGAGATCGGCCGGCTCGGCGGCGAGGTCCGCTACGTCCGCGGGGACGTCACCGACGCCGGGGCAGTGCGGGCCGCGGTGGCCGAGGCCCGGCGGGCCTTCGGCGCCCTGCACGGAGTACTGCACGCCGCCGGCGAACTGCGCGACGTACCGCTCGCCCGGATGACGGAGGCGGACTTCACGCGCGTGCTCGCCGCGAAGGCGGTCGGTGTCAAGGTGCTGCTCGACGCGCTCGCGGCCGAACGGCCCGACTTCTGTGTCCTGTTCTCCTCCGCGGCCTCCTTCGTCGCCTCGCCCGGACAGGCCAACTACGCCGCGGCCGCCACCCTGGAGGACGCCCACGCCTGGCAGGCCCGGAGCCACTGCGCCTTCCCGGTGTCGGTGGTGAACTGGGGCTTCTGGGGGACCGTCGGCGCGGTGTCGCACGAGCGCTACCACCGCTCGTTCGCGGCCCTCGGTGTCGGCTCGATCGAGCCGGCGGAGGGCGTCGCGGCCCTGCGGACCGCACTGTCCAGCGGCGCCGGGCAGGTGCTCGTCATCAAGGCCGACCCGAACCGCCTGGCCGAACACGGCATGCCGCTCACCCCCGGCCCGGTTCCGGCCCGGCCCACCCCCGAAGCCCTGCCCGTCGCCACCACCCCCGCCGTACCGGACACGGATCTGGAGCGGCAGGCCCGCGACTACCTCAAGCGCGTCTTCGCCGGACTGCTCAAGTGCGGCGAGGACGAACTCACGGACCGGGAGACGCTGGAGAACTTCGGGGTCGATTCGCTGCTCGGCGCCGAGATCGTCGAGTTGCTCTCCGCCGACCTGGGCGAGCTCCCGGCGACCCTGCTCTTCGAGCACGCGACGATCGAACGGCTCGCCGCCCACCTCCTCGAGGTCCGCGGCGAGCGCCTCACCGCCCTCCTCACGCGCGGAGCGGAAACCCCGGCGGATACTCCCGCGGAGGCCCCGTCGGGCCAGGACGCGGCGCCCACGGCCGTGGCGCCGGCGCCGGCCCCGCACCCGGCCGCCGACGAGGCGCGCGACATCGCGGTGGTCGGCGTCACCGGCCGCTATCCGGGTGCGCCCGACCTCGACGCCTTCGCCCGGAACCTTGCCGCGGGGGTCAGCTCCGTGACCGAGGTGCCCGCGGACCGCTGGGACTGGCGGGAGTACTTCGATCCCCGCCGCGGCCGGCAGAACCGCAGCTACGGCAGGTGGGCGGGCTTCCTGGACGGCATCGACGGGTTCGATCCCCAGCTGTTCGGCATCCTGCCGCGCGAGGCGGCCGCCATCGACCCGCAGGAGCGGCTGTTCCTGGAGACCTGCTGGAACCTCCTGGAGGAGACCGGCTACCTCGGCGAGCACACCAGGGTGCCGGAGACCGGTGTCTTCGCCGGTCTGATGTACGGCTCGTACGGGCAGCTCGCCGCGGCCTCCGGCTGGCCCCGGGGCGAGTTCGGGGCGGCGCACTCCGCCTACTGGTCGGTGGCCAACCGGGCCAGCTACGTCTTCGACCTGACCGGGCCCAGCTTCGCCGTCGACTCGGCGTGCTCGTCCTCGCTCACCGCCGTGCACCTGGCCTGCGAGAGCCTGCGCCGGGGCGAGTGCCGGATGGCCATCGCGGGCGGGGTCAACCTCATCCTCCACCCGGCCCACCTGGTCGCCCTGTCCGCCCGCGGCATGCTCGCGAGCGGTGACGCCTGCCGGACCTTCGACGCGGACGCGGACGGTTACGTTCCCGGTGAGGGCGTGGGCGCCGTCCTGCTCAAGCCGCTGGCCGAGGCACGGGCGGACGGCGACCGGATCTGGGCCGTCATCAAGGCGAGCCGGTCCAACGCGGGGGGCAAGACCAGCGGTTACACGGTTCCGAACCCCAACGCTCAAGCATCACTGGTGGCCCGGACGCTGGAGGAGGCCGGGGTGGATCCGCGCACCGTCGGTTACGTGGAGGCCCACGGCACCGGCACCGCACTGGGCGACCCGATCGAAGTCGCGGCCCTCACCCGGGCCTTCGGGTCCGGCGCGGACACGGGGCGGGGCCCGGACCGGGACCGCCCGCCGGTCACGATCGGCTCGGTGAAGGCCAACGTCGGCCACCTGGAGGGCGCGGCGGGCATCGCCGGACTGACCAAGGTGCTGCTCCAGCTCAGGGACGGCATGCTGTACCCGAGCGCGAACCTGGACCGGATCAATCCGAAGATCGAATTCGCCGCGTCGCCGTTCCGCCCGCTGACCGAGGCGGCCCCGTGGCCGCGGCCCGAGCGGCAGTTCGAGGGGCAGGCGGCCGGGTACCCGCGCAGGGCGGGGGTCAGCTCGTTCGGCGCGGGCGGGGCCAACGTCCACCTGGTGCTGGAGGAGTACCTCGACGCGGACGCTCCGGCGGACGCCGGGGCCGCGCCCGAGGACCACGACGAGGTGTTCCTGCTGACCGCGCGCACGGGGGAACGGCTGGCCGTGCTCGCCGCGCGCGTCGCGGAGCACCTGGACGCGGGCGCACGCTCCGCCGGCGCCACCGGCCCGTCGCTTCGCTCGCTCGCCTGGACCAGCCAGACCGGGCGTCGGGAGCTGACCGAGCGGCTGGCCGTGGTGGCCGGCAGCGTAGCGGCCCTCGCCGAGGGCCTGCGGGCCTTCGCCGAGGGGCGGCAGGCCCCCGGGGTCCACACCGGCACCGCCGCCCGCACCGGCGTTCCGCGCCCCGAGGCCGGCGACCGGGCCGCGGCAGCCCGGGCCTGGACCGCCGGGGCAGAGGTGGACTGGCCGCTCCTGTGGTCCGGCCCCCGGCCGCGGCGCGCCGCCTTCCCGACCTACCCCTTCGACCGCGCCCGCTACTGGCTCGCCGAGCCGGCAGACGCACCGGGCACACACGACACACACGACACACACGACACACACGACGCACAGGGCGTAGAGGGCGCACAGGGCGCGCGAGAACGGACCGGACAGCACGCCGGGCCGGGCGCCGAAGACTCGGCGGATCCGAACGCCGCGCACCACGCAACGCCCGACACCGAGCACCCCGCCCGGCAGTCCGGCCCGCTGCCGTCGGCCGCCCCGGCTCCGGAGGAGGCGGCCCTGGTCCGGTTCGCCCGCCCGGCCTGGGAGAACGCCCCCGAACCGGTCGCGGCCCCCGGCGTCCCCGGGCCGCGCCTCGCACTGGTCGCCGCCGAGGGGCCGGGGCTGGCCGAGGCCCTGGCCGAGCGACTTGCCTCGGCCGGAGTGCGGGCCGTCGTCCTGACCCCGGGGCCGGACTTCGCCCGGACCGAGGACGGCGGCTACCGGCTGGCGCCCGCAGACCGCGAGCAGTGCGCGCGCCTCGTCGCGGACCTCGCCGGGCGCGGCCTGGACCCGGACTCCTTGATCTTCTGCGCCCCCGAGAGCCCGGCCGGCCAGGGCAGCGACGACCTGCCCGGCAGCCTGGACCGGGGGTTCCACTCCCTGGTCGGCCTCACCACCGCCCTGCTCGCCCGGCCGGGTGCCCCGAGCGACCTGCGAGTGGTCTACGGGTTCACCGCCCCCACCCCCTCCTCGCGCCCCTATGACGCGGCGGTCGGTGCCGCGCTGCGCAGCATGGCCCTGGAACACAGCCGACTGGGCGCCGCCCGCGTCGCCTTCGAGGGCGCCGACGCGCTCGCGCCACCGCGCGCACGGGCCGCCCGGCTGGTCGCGGAGCTGGCCGGGTGCCGGCCGGGAGCCGCCGGCGAGGTCCGCCACCGCAACGGCGAGCGCCAGGTCAGGGTGCTGCTGGACTTCGTCCCCGCGCACACCGCGGAGCTGCGGCCGCAGCCGGACGGCGTCTACCTGATCACCGGCGGGGCCGGGCCGCTCGGCCTGCACACCGCCCGGCTCCTGACCTCCCGCGAGCGGGTGACCGTACTCCTGGTGGGCCGCTCCGAACTGGACGCCCGGCGCCGGACCATGGTGGACGAACTGGACCGCGGCCCGGGCACCGTCAGGTACCTGCGCGCCGACGTCTCGGACGCCGGCGAGGCCCACCGGCTGGTCGCCGACGCCGTCGCGCGGTACGGCCCGCTGCGCGGTGTCGTGCACGCCGCCGGCCTCACCCGCGACTCCCGCGCGGTGGCCAAGAGCCGGGCGGACCTCGACGCCGTGCTCGCCCCGAAGACGGCCGGGGTGCTCGCGCTCGACGAAGCGACCATCGGCCAGCCCCTCGACTTCTTCGTCCTCTACTCCTCCGTGGTGGCCTACAGCGGCAACCCGGGCCAGCTCGACTACGCCTATGCCAACGCCTTCTTGGACGAGTTCGCCGAGCAGCGTGCCCAGCGGCACGCGGCCGGCCTGCGGGCCGGGCGCACCGTGTCGATCGCCTGGCCGCTGTGGGAGGACGGCGGCATGAGCGTGGACGAGGCGACCCGCGAACTCCTCGCGCGCCGCTGGGACATGGCGCCGATGAGCACGGCCAACGGTCTGCGGGCGCTGGATCTGGCCGCAGGCGGTCAGGAGGTACGGGTCACGGTCGTCCAGCGTTCGGCCCGGTCGGCCGAACCCGTCGCCGAGACGGTCGCCGGGGGAGCGCTGCCCGCTCCGGCCATGGCCGCCGACGAGCCGCCGATGGCCGAGGTGGAGGGCGAACTCCGTTCGATGGCAGCAGAGTTCTTGCTGGTCGATCCGCACGAGGTGGACCTGGACGCCCAGTTGCTCGAGCTCGGTTTCGACTCCATCACGCTGACCGAACTCATCAACCAGGTCAACGAGTTCTACGGTCTGGACCTGCTGCCGACCGTCCTCTTCGAATGCCCCGACCTGGCCTCGTTCGCCGCGCACCTGGTCCGCCATCACCCCGCGGAAGTCTCGGCACGGCACCGCGCCACGCCCATATCCGTATCCGTATCCGTATCCGCACCCGAGCCGGAGCCGGAGCCGGATCCGGAGCCCGAGCCGGAGCCGGAGCTCGCGGCCTCGGCCGGCCCCCGGCCGTTCACGGTCGCGGTCGTCGGCATGGCGGCCGTGATGCCCGGCTCCGCCGGCACCGCGGAGTTCTGGGACCACCTGATGGCCGGGCAGGACCTGGTGACGGGAGTGCCGCAGGACCGTACGGACCTCGCCGGGGCCCCCGGCGCCGCCGCGTTCCGCGGTGCCTTCCTGGCCGACGTGAGCCGGTTCGACGCCCGCTTCTTCGGCATCGCCCCGCGCGAGGCCGCCCTGATGGACCCCCAGCAGAGGCTGTTCCTGGAAACCGCCTGGCGGGCCGTCTGGGACGCCGGCCACCGTCCCGCGGACCTCGCGGGGACGGCGACGGGCCTGTTCGCCGGTGTCTCCACCTCCGACTACGCCGACCTGCTCGGCAGGGACGCGGCCCCCGTCGAGGCGCACAGCGCCAGCGGAGTCGCGCACGCCATCCTCGCCAACCGGGTCTCGTACCTGATGGACCTGCGCGGCCCCAGCGAGTCCGTGGACACCGCCTGTTCGAGTTCGCTCGTGGCCATCCACCGCGCGGTCGGCGCCCTGGCGGCGGGGGAGTGCGAGCAGGCCCTGGTCGGCGGGGTCAACGTGCTGCTCAGCCCGGCGCTGTTCAGCTCCTTCCAGCAGTCCGGGATGCTCAGCGCTGACGGCCGCTGCAAGACCTTCGACGCGGCCGCGGACGGCTACGTCCGCGGCGAGGGATGCGGGGTGGTCCTGCTCAAGCCGCTCGACCGCGCGCTCGCCGACGGTGACCACGTCTACGGCGTCGTCACCGGGACGGCGGTCGGCCACGGCGGCCGTGCCGCCTCGCTGACCGCACCCAACCCCGAAGCGCAGGCCCGGGTCCTGGTACGGGCGCACCGCGCGGCCGGCACCGACCCGGACCTCCTGACCTACCTGGAGGCGCACGGCACCGGCACGACCCTCGGCGACCCGGTGGAGATCGAGGGCGTCAAGCAGGCCCTGGCGGCCCTGTACGCCGACCGGGGACGGGAGTTGCCCGACCGGCCGCACATCGCGATCGGATCGGTGAAGACCAACATCGGCCACCTGGAGGCGGCGGCGGGCATCGCCGGGGTGCTCAAGGTGCTGCTTGGCATGGAACACGGCCAGCTCCCGCCCCACCTCCACCTGGACACGCTCAACCCGCACATCCGGCTGGCCGGCACGCCGCTGCGCATCCTCGACGGGAAGCCGGCCCCGTGGGACGCCCCGGCCGGCCCGGACGGCGTACCGGTCCGGCGCGCCGGCGTGAGCTCGTTCGGCTTCGGCGGCACCAACGCCCACGTGGTGCTGGAGTCGTACCCGCGCGAGCCCGCCCCCGTGGACGACGGCAGCCCGCGCCTGGTGGCGCTCTCCGCTCCCTCCGCAGCCCAACTGGACGCGTACGCGGCACTGTTGGCCGATCACGTGGAACGGCGTGAACCGCTCCTCGCGGAGGTCGCCCGTACCGTGCAGACGGGGCGCGAGGAGTGGCCGGAGCGCCTCGCCCTGGTGGTGCGCGACCGCGACGAGCTCGTCCGCGGACTCCGCGCGGCGGCCGGGGGCGGCCGTCCTCCCGGCGCCCACCGGGGCACGGCCCGCCGGGGAGCCCCGGCCGCCGAGCAGTACGGGGACGCCGACGGGCTCGCGCGGGCCTGGACCGAGGGCTCCGCGGTCGACTGGAGCCGCCTGTGGGAGGGGCCGCTGCCGCGCCGCACCCCGCTGCCCGCCGTCCCCTTCGCCGGAGTCCGCCACTGGTTCGCGCCCGGCGGCACACCGAAACCGAGCCTGGAGGCCACCATCGAACCGTCACCGTCCTCGCCGTCGTCGCCCGCCCGGGAGCGGGTGAAACTGGCCCCGCTCGCCGCCGGACCCGAGGCCCCGGCCGGGCAGCCCGCCCCGGCGCGGACCCAGACCCAGCCGCAGACCCAGCCGCAGACCCAGCCGCAGACCCAGCCCCAGACCCAGACCCAGACCCAGCCCCAGACCCAGCTCCGGACCCCGGCTCAGGCTCCCGCTCCGGCCGTCGAGCCGAAGCCCGTTGCCGTCACCCCCGCCGCCGCCCCCGGTGTCCCGCTGGACGAGGTCCGGCGGACCGTCACCTCGCTGCTCGCCGACATCCTCGGGACGCCGGAGGAGGAGCTGCCCGCCGATCAGTCCTTCGGTGAGCTGGGGCTGGACTCGATCTTCCGGATGGACCTGGTCCGGCTGCTCAACGAGACGTACGGCCTGGACCTCAAGGCGGTCGAGCTCTACGAACAGGACTCCGTCGACCGGCTGAGCGCCTCCGTCGCCGCCGCCCTCGACGGCCTCCCCGGGCAGGCGGGCCACCAGCTGCCCCCCGTACGCACACAGCCCCCGGCACCGGAGCCGCCCGAGCATCCGACGGCCACTCCCGCCCCCGCCCCCGTGCCCGCCGCAGCCACGGGACCCGCAGCCGCCGCCCCCACCGGGGCCGGCGACCTGACCGCACCACAGCTCGCGCGCTTCATCGAGGAGACGGCCGAGCGCCCGGTTGCGGCCGGCGCGAGCTTCGCCGACCAGGGTTTCACCTCCTTCGACATGCTCAGGGTCGTCTCGGCCCTGGAGCGACGCTTCGGACCGCAGCGCAAGTCGCTGCTCTTCGACCACCCCACGGTGGGCGCGCTGGCCGGCCACCTGGCCTCGGTGCACGGAGCCGGCGCCGTCGACCTGCCGTCCCGCCCGGAGCCCGGAACGGCGGCCCCCGACCTGGCGGCCGAGCCGACCGCGGCGGCCGGTCCGGCCGTCGTGCGCAAGCGCGAGCTGGCGACCCACCCGGAGATCGCCGCGGTGATCGCCGAGCTCGACCGCCGGCACGCCAAGGAGGGCGGCCTGCCCGGCCGGGACATCGCTCCGATGATCTTCCTCGGCTCGGCCCGCGACGCCTACTTCAACTTCTCCCAGCGGGACGGCTCGCTGCTGGCCTGGAGCTACGTCGGGTCGCGGGAGGACCTCCCGCGGCTCACCGCCGAGTACACCGAACACGCCGAGCGCCACGGCCTCAAGCCCAACCTGCTCTCCATGATCCGCCTCGAGGAGGCCGGCGGGCGCCCGTACTCGGCCACACCCTTCGGTGTGGTCCAACGGATCGAGGGGATAGGCGAGTTCACTCTGACGGGCCCCCGGATGAGGCGGCTGCGGTACATGGTGCAGCGCTTCGAGCGGATGCCCGGAGCCGAGGTGACCGAGTACCTCGTCGGGTCCGATCCGGCCACCGACACCGCGATCGCCGGGCTCATCGACGACTGGTGCGCCACCAAGGACATGGTCAATCCGTACGTGTTCACCGTGCGCGACGAGATCAGCCGCGGCCTGCTCGCGGAGCGCCACCGGATGTTCCTGACGTACGCCGCGCACGAGCTGCGCAGCGCGGTCATCGTCACCCGGATCCCCTCCGAGCACGGCTACCTGCTGGACCTGGAGTTCTACTCCGACCAGACGCCGATGGGGGGCCTGGAGTTCACCATCGTACGGATCGTGCAGCTGCTCGCCTCGGAGGGCATCACGATGTTCAGCTTCGGGGCCAGCCTGGGCGTGCGGCTGTGCGCCTCGGAGAACGCCGACCCGGCGGCGGAACAGGCGCTGGCCGAGCTCCGGTCCACCGGGGTGTTCACCGGTGAGGGCAACTTCCGTTTCAAGAACAAGTTCCGGCCCGTCAATCTGCCGGTGTACCTGTGCAGGCCGTCCGACGGGGAGCCCACCGACGTCGGCGAGCTCATCTTGATGATCGCCAACCCCGAGGTGTCGGCGGCCAGGCCCCCGGCCGCGGCCTCCGCCCGCCGTCCCGCCCGGCCGAAGCCGACCGCGACGCCCGGGCCCGCCTCCCCGTCCCCCGCCGCACCCCGCCCCGTACGGCCGGACGCCCCGGATGCCGCCGTCCGGGAGCGCCGCCTGGCCGGGCACGGGTACAACCCGCTGCTGCTCGCCTCCGCCGAGGCCGACTTCGACCTCGTCACCGACTCCTGGACCGAACTCGACACCGCGTACGTGGCCGAGGGAGTGGCCGCCCTGCGCGCACAGGCCGGCACCCGCACCGGACCGGCTGACGACCTGGCGGGCCTGCTGCCCTTCCGGTACGTCGTGCCGACCCTGCGGGGCCGCTCCGCCGAGGCGCTGCTCTGCCGGGCCTGGCCCGGCCGGCGGGGCCTCGTGGCGCAGAACGAGCTCTTCCCGACCTGGGCGCTGAACCAGGCCGAGCACGGCTTCGCACCGCTGCCGGTCCGGGCGGCCGGAACTCCGGACGGGCCGCCGCTGTTCCGGGGGGACCTGGACGCCGACGACCTCGACCGGGCGCTCGCCGCCCACCCCGGCACGGTCTCCTTCGTCTGCGTCGAGACGAGCACCAACGCGCTGGGCGGGCTCCCGCTGTCGCTGGCGAACCTGCGCCGGATCAGGGCCGTGGCGGACGCCCACCGGGTGGCGCTGGTGCTGGACGCGACCCGGGTACTGGAGAACGCGGCCTTCGTGGCCGAACACGAGGACGGCGAGCGGGGCCGCAAGGTGTGGGAGGTCGCCGAGGAGATCCTCGGCCTCGCCACCGCCGTGACCCTCGGCCTGTCCAAGGACCACGGCATCGACCTCGGCGGCATCGTCGCCACCGACGACAGCGCGCTGGCCGGGCTGCTGCACGAGGACGTCATGCGGCGCGGCCGGGAGCCGGGCGTCGCCCAGCGCCGGCTGATCGCCGCGGCCCTCGCCGACCGCGAGCGCTCCGCCGCGCTGGTGGCCGGGCGGATGGAGGCGGTCCGCGTGCTCCGGCAGGTACTGGCCGACGCCGGGCTGCCGGTCCGGGAGGCCGGCGGCCACTGCGTGCTGCTCGATGCGGCCCTGCTGCCCGGGGCCGACGGGGCCGCGCACCCGGTGGCCGACCAGCTGGCCTGGATCTACCGCCACACCGGGGTCCGCGCCGCCCCGCACCTGTCCGCCGCCCCGGACGCCACCGCGCTGATCAGGCTGGCCGTCCCGGTCGGCCTGGGGGCCGACCGGGCGGCCGAGGCCGGCCGCCGGGTGGCCGCCCTGTACCGCGACGGCGGCCCGGCCCCCGAGCTCGTACCGGTCGACGCGCGGGACGCCGCCGAGCACCCGGCGACCGCCGTCTACCACCCGGCCGCCGCCATCCCCGCCGACGTACGGGCCGCGATGGACGAGGGCCACCAGCCGCTGAACGAGAACCTCGCGGTCCTGCGCGAGTACCAGCCGGACGTCCACAGGCACCTGGTCGCGCTCAGCGAGGGCGACGTGGAGGTGTTCACCGCCGGCGAGGGCACCCCCCTGGTCCTGTTGCACCCCTTCAACATCGGCGCGGGCTTCTTCGGCCCGCAGTTCGCCGGACTGGCCGGCCGCCACCGGGTGATCAGCGTGCACCACTCGGGCGTCGGATCGACGACGGCCGCCGCCGACCTGTCCGTGGAGGGCCTGGCCGACCTGCTGCGCCGTACCCTCGACGCCCTGGACGTCCGGGGCCCGGTGCACCTCGGCGGCGCCTCGTTCGGGGCGCTGCCCGCGATGTCCTTCGCGCTGCGCCATCCGCGCGAGGCCGCCTCGCTCACCCTGATCGGCGGGTCCTACAAGGTGGGCAACCGGCAGGGCGAGATGAACCGCCTCGCGCTCGTCGCCCGCGAGGACTTCGACCACCTGCTCGCCGAGCCCGGAACCGAGCCGGTCGCCGCGCACCGGCAGCGGTACGAGGAGCTGCTGCTGCGCTGCGAGAGCCTGAACGCCCAGATCGGGCTGCGCTACCTCGACGAGTTCGACGCCTCCCCGAACCTGCTGCCGAAGCTGGCCGGTCTGGCCGTGCCCTCGCTGATCGTGCACGGCCGGCACGACACGGTGGTCCCGCTGAAGACCGGCCACCTGCTGCACGGCACCCTGCCCGACGTCCGCTACCGCGAGTTCGAGGACGCGGGCCACTTCCCCAGCCTCACCGCCGCCGGGCGCTTCAACGAGGTGCTCGCCGACTTCCTGGCCGCGGTCGACGCGGCCGGCCGACCGGAGGCCACCCGATGACACCCGCCGCCACGCCGGCCGTGGACCCCGCACCGACCCCCGGAGCGGCACCCGCCTTCCAGGTGCTCGACCCCGGCACCGTCCGCCGCAGGGTGACCGTCTCGCCCGCCATGTGCGGCCACAACTCGCTCTTCCTCGGCCAGATCGGCGACTGGACCTGGGAGACGGTGGGAGCCCTCTGCGACACCGACGTCCTCGCGGCCAAGAACGCCGAGGGCAGCCCCGCGTACCTCGCCTTCTTCTACTACCGGGTGCGCGGCAGCCGCGAGTTCCATCTGCGCAGTCCCACCTTCGGCGACGAACTCGACGTACTGTCGCGGTCGTTCGACTTCGGCAGCGAATCGGTGCTGACCGTCCACCGGATCTCCTCGACCACCGCGGCCGCCGCCCCGCCGGAGCCCTGGGACCCGGCCGCCTTCCACCGCGGTCCGGCCCCCGGCTGCCTGCACGTGGAGAACTTCAACCGCTGGGTCAGCCGCCGCGAGGCCGACAGCAACCGGGGCCTGATGGCCGCCTCGCCGCCGGACTTCCACCACACCCGGCTGCCGGCCCTGCCCGAGGAGTACTCACCGCGGCCGGTCTACGGCCGCGCCCGGTCGCTGCTGACCTTCTGCGAGGACCCCGGCAAGGAGTACCGCACCGTCGCCGAGGGCTTCACCACCCGCTACGGCATCGACATCACACGCGACCTCAACGGGGTCGGACTCGTCTACTTCGCGTCCTACTTCTCCTTCGTCGACCAGGCCGTGCTGCGGCAGTGGCGCGAACTGGGCCGCGGCGACCGGGCGTTCCTGCGCCGGCGGATCGTCGACCAGCAGCTGTGCTACGTCGGCAACGCGGACCCCGACAGCGAGTTCGAGATCGGTGTCACCGTCCGGGCCGCGCGGGCCGACGCCGGTGAGGAGATCGTCGACGTCGTGGTGCGCGACGCGCACAGCACGGACCTGATAGCCGTCAGCACCCAGCGGGTGCTGTGGGACCCCGAGGAGGCACGGTGACCGGCGTGGAGCACGACGTCGATGGCGCGGGCGGCGCGGCCGGCGGGCCCGGCGCGGACGGCGCCCGGCGTACGACGGACGCGGCCGCCCGGGCCAGGGCCGAGCAGGCCCTGCGCGAGGTGATCCGCGGCATCCTGCCCGCCCTGCCCCCGGAGGAGATCACCGGGGACAAGCACCTGCGGGACCTGGGCGCCGACTCGGTGGACCGGGTCGAGATCATCCTGGGCGTCACCCGGCGCCTCGGCATCGACGAGCCCATGTCGAACTTCAGCGCCGTCCCGGACATCGACGGCCTCATCGACCACCTGAGCCGGAGGCGGTCGGCGTGATCGGGATCGAAGCCCTCAACGTGTACGCCGGCCTGGCCGGCATCGCCCTGCCCGAACTGTTCGACGGTCGCGGCCTGGACCCGGCCCGGCTCGGCAACCTGATGATGGAGCGCCGCTCGGTCGGGCTGCCCTTCGAGGACCCGGTGACCAACGCCGTCAACAGCGCCAAGGCACTGGTCGACGCACTGGACCCGGACGAGCGCGGCCGCATCGAACTGCTCGTCACCTCCACCGAGTCCGGGGTGGACTACAGCAAGTCGGTGGCCTCCTACGTCCACGAGTACCTCGGACTCTCCCGCAGCTGCCGGGTGATGGAGGCCAAACAGGCCTGCTACGCGGCGACCGGCGCGGTCCAGCTGGCCGCCGGCTACCTCGCCTCCGGCCGCGCGCCGGGGGCCAAGGCGCTGGTCATCGCCACCGACGTGGCCGTGGTCGACGAGTACGCCGAGTACGCGGAGGCCGCCACCGGCCACGGCGCGGCGGCCGTCCTGCTGGGCGACGACCCACGGATCATGACCATCGACCCGGGTGCCTACGGCCTGTACAGCTACGAGACCCTGGACTCCGCCCGGCCGCTGCCCACCCTCGACATCGCCGACGCCGACCGCTCCCTGTTCGCCTACCTCGACTGCCTCTCCCACAGCTTCGCCGACTACGCGGACCGGGTGGAAGGCGCGGATTTCACCGCCACCTTCGACCGGCTGGTGATGCACACCCCGTTCGCCGGTCTGGTCCGGGCCGGCCACCGCAAGATGATGCGCGAGCACGGCGAGGCGGGGCCGGCCGCGATCGACGCCGACTTCGGCCGCCGCGTCGCACCCTCGCTGGCCTACCCCCGGGTGGTCGGCAACCTCTGCTCCGGATCGCTCTACCTCGCGCTCGCCTCCACCATCGACACCGCGCCCTGCGACCGGCCCGAGCGCGTCGGCCTGTTCGCGTACGGCTCCGGCTGCGCCTCCGAGTTCCTCAGCGGTGTGATCACCCCCGAATCCGGGCGGGCGCTCGCCGCGCTGCGCATCGGGGAGCGGCTGGCGGCCCGGCGCGACATCGGCTTCGACGAGTACACCCGGCTGCTGAAGGAGACCCGCGCCTGCCTCGTCCCCGAGCGCGAGCGCCGGATCCGGACCGAGGACTGGTCCGACTACCTCGACCACGCCGGCCGGCCGCCGGGCGAGCTGCTCGTGCTCACCGGCGTCGAGGACTACCACCGGCGCTACGCCTGGCGCTGACCCGCCCCCCGAGAGGACACCGATGGACGAGCACGACGCGTACGACGAGCACACGGTCCTGGAGACGCTGCGGCGCCACATCGTCGCCGTCGTCCCCGAGGTCGACCCGGCCCAGGTCGGCCGGAACGTCTCGATGGCCGACCTGGGCTGCAACAGCATCGACCGCGCCGAAGTGGTCACCCTGACCCTGGAGGAACTGCGACTGGACGTGCCGGTGGCCGAGTTCCAGGGGCTGCCCGACCTCGGGGCCCTGGTGGACCTGATGCGGACGTACCGCCGGTGACCGCCGCCGCCTCCGTGGTCGTCACGGGCCTGGGGGTGCACACCGCGGTCGCGGCCGGCACGGACGCCTTCGAGCGGGCCCTGCGCGCGGGCCGCAGCGGGATCGGCCGGCGGGAGGCGGACGGACCGCACGAGCCGTGCGTCTCGGCCGACCTCGCGGACTTCGGCCTGCGGGAGGCCCTGGACGCCGTCCCCGGCCTGCCCGCCGGACTGCGGTCGGCCGCCCTGCGCACGGCCGGCCGGGCCCCGCTCGGCGTCCGGGTCGCGGTGGCCACCGCGGTGCAGGCGCACCTCCAGGCAGGCCTCGGGACACCGGGCGGCCCGGCCCCCGGCCGTACCGGGCTGGTGGTGGCCGGGCACAACCTGACCACCGGTTACGCCGAGAGCCTGTACCCGAAACTCGCGGCCAGCGGTGCGTACGTCCCGGCCAGGGCCGCGCTGCACCTGCTCGACACCGACCATCTCGGCGTGCTCAGCCAGGTACTGGGCATCACCGGGGAGGGCTGCACGGTCGGCGGTGCCTCCGCGAGCGGCAACGTGGGCATCATCACCGCGGCCCGGCTGCTGGCCCTGGGCGCGGTGGACGCCTGCCTGGTGGTCGGGGCCCTCGCCGAACTCTCCACGCTGGAACGGCAGGCGCTGGTCAACCTGGGCGCGATGGCCGCGGGCCCGGCCGGGCCGCCGGGGGCGTCGCCGCAGGAGGTCTGCCGCCCGTTCGACGAGGACCGCTCGGGATTCGTCCCCGGCCAGGGCTGCGGGGCGCTGGTGCTGGAGACCGAGGAGTCGGCCCGCGGCCGCGGCGCGCCCGTCCTGGCCCGGATCGCGGGTTACGGGCTCGCCCTGGACGGCAACAGCCAGGCCGACCCGGACGAGCGGGGCGAGACCGAGGTCATGACGGCGGCCCTGCGGATGGCCGGCCTGGCACCGCAGGAGGTGGGCTACGTCAACGCGCACGGCACCGGCTCCGCCCTCGGCGACCGCACCGAGGCCGCCGCGCTCCGGCAGGTCTTCGGCGACGGGCCCGGCCGGCCGTGGATCAACGCGACCAAGGCGCTCACCGGGCACTGCCTGTACGCGGCCGGCGTGGTCGAGGCGGTCGCCACCGTGATTCAGCTGCGCGGGGGCTTCGTCCACCCGAACGTCAATCTGCACCGGCCCATCGACCCCGGGCTGAGGTTCGTCGGCCGGACGGCCCGGCCGGCGGACCACTCGTACGCGCTCTCGAACGGCTTCGGCTTCGGGGGCATCGACACCAGCATCCTGCTGGCCGCGTGACCGGCCGGCCGACGACAGGAGGGTGAGCACCGTGACGGGACGCTGGACCGCGGAGGCGCGCGGGGCCCCGGACGCCGGGACCCGGCTGTTCTGCTTCGCGCACGCCGGCGGCGGCCCGGCCGGATTCCGGCCCTGGCAGCGGGAGTTCGGACAGGACGTGGACATCCGGCCGATCCTCCTCCCCGGCCGGGAATCCCGCGCCAGGGAGCAGCCGCTGCGCCGGATGGCGGATATCATCGGGCCGCTGTGCGACGGCCTGCTGCCGCTGCTCGACCGGCCGTACGCACTGTTCGGGCACAGTCTGGGGGCCGCCATCGCCTACGAGGTGGCCCGCGAGTTCGCGGCGCGCGGCTGGGGAGAACCGCGCCACCTGTTCGTCTCGGCCCGCCGGGCCCCGCACCTGCCGTCCCGCCGCGGCCGTCTGCACGACCTGCCGCCGGAGCAGTTCACCGCCGCCGTCGCGCGGATGGGCGGCACCCCGCCCGAGGTGCTCGCGCACCCCGAGCTGCTGAACGCGTTCACCCCCGGCCTGCGGGCCGACTTCGAGGTGAACGAGACGTACACGCCCCTGCCCGGCGGCCTGCTGGGCTGCGATGTGTCGGCCGTGGTCGGCCGCACCGACCCCGAGGTCGAGGCGGACGAGATGGCCGCCTGGCGGGACACCACGCGCGGCGGATTCGACCTGCGGGTCGTGGACGGCGACCACTTCTACCTGAAACGGGCACCGGGCGACCTGTTCGCCCTGATCCGCGGCCGACTGGACCTCCCCGTCCGGACCTAGGGCCGGCCCCGCACCACCCTCACCACCCGCACCACCCGAGCCCACCCCGCCCCACCCGATCCCCCAAGGAGAAGACCATGGAGAAGCTGGACCTCTCGGGCTGCCACCCGATCTTCGTCCGCCAGATCGACTGCCTCCAGAACAAGGACATCGAGGGGCTCCTCGAGACCTACCACCCCGAGGCCGTGGTGGTGCGCTTCCAGGGCGTGCTCACCGGCATCAAGGAGATCGGCGACACCTTCGGCCGCTACATGGACATCCAGGCCCGCTACGAGCAACTGCTGGAGTACACCCACACCGACGACACCATCTTCATGCGCGCCCTGATGAGCGTGCGCGGCGAACGCGAACTCGGCTTCGGCGCGTACGTACTGAAGGACGGCCTGATCTGGCGTCAGGTCGCCGGAATCGAGGGCGGAATGCGCGACTGGTTCGCGGGCCAGGAGGACTCCGGGCATGCTGGACAGCCGGGCGATGCCGACTCCGCGTGACATCGCCACTGTTCGATGACCCTCTGCTGAGAAGAGATTCGAAGACATGAGCAAAGCCACCGGCACCCGCGTCCTGAAGAGCTGGGACGAGCAGGAGATCTCCCAGGCCGACGGCCGCAAAGTGACCCGTTCCGCCATCGAGTACTCGTACACCGGCGCCATCGAGGGGGAGGGCGTCCAGGAATACGTGATGTTCTACCGAAGCGACGAGTCCACCACCTTCGTCGGCCTGGAGCAGATCACCGGACGGCTCGGCGGCCGCTCCGGCAGCTTCGTGCTCCAGCACACCGGCGAACTGACCGGCACCGCGGCCGTGGTGACGTGGACGGTCGTTCCGGGCTCCGGAACGGGCGAGCTGACCGGTCTGACCGGCAGCGGCGGTTTCACCGCCACCCACGACGAGGGCGGCAACGCCGAATACACCCTGGACCACGACTTCGCGTGATCCGCCGGGCCGGGCCTGCCAGCACAAAGTTGAGCAGACTCCCGAACGGCCGGCGATGAGGATGGCTGCCGGGCAACCCCGCCCGGCAGCCGTTCCGTTGGACGAGGAGGGACCCGCCCCCTTGGACGCCTCGACCCCGCCCGCGTCGTACCCCGTACCCCGCACCTGCCCGCTCGACCCGGCACCCGTCTACCCGCAGCTGCGGGCCGAGCAGCCGGTCTTCCGCACCACCCTCGACTTCGACGGCAGCGAGGTCTGGCTGATCACCGGCCACGCCGACGCCTGCGCCGTCCTCGCCGACCACCGCTTCAGCTCGGACTTCTCCCGCGAGGGGTTCCCCGCCCGGATGACCGTCCGGCCGCCCGGACCCGGGACGTTCATCCGGATGGACCCGCCGGACCACGCCCGGCTGCGCCGCACCATCGTCGGCGAGTTCCGGATGAAGCGGCTGGAGAAGCTGCGCCCCGCGATCCAGGACATCGTCGACGGACTCGTCGACACCATGCTGAGCGGCGGAAACACCGCGGACCTGGTCCAGGCGATCGCCCTGCCCCTGCCCACCCTGGTGATCTGCGAACTCCTCGGAGTGCCCTACGAGGACCGCGAGTTCTTCCAGGACTGCACCCAGGTCATCGGTGACCAGTCGGCGCCGCCGGCCCGCCGCCAGATCGTCCGGGACGAGCTGCGTGCGTACCTGGACCGGCTGGTCCGCGACAAGACCGCCGCACCGACCGACGACCTGCTCGGCCGGGCCGCGGCCCGGCTCGACCAGGACGGCATCACGCACGACGAACTCGTCGGCATCGCCACCCTGCTGATGATCGCCGGGTTCGAGACCATCGCCAACCAGATCGGCGTCGGCACCCTGCTGCTGCTCCGGCACCCCGGCCAACTCGCCGACCTGGTCAAGGATCCCGGACTGGTCCCCGGAGCGGTCGAGGAACTGCTGCGCCACCAGACGGTCATCGACTACGGGCTGCGCCGCGCGGCGACCGAGGACGTGGAGATCGGCGGACAGACCATCCGGGCCGGTGAGGGCGTCGTCGTGGTGCTCTCCTCGGCCAACCGGGACGAGCGGGTCTTCCCCGACCCCGACCGGTTCGACCTCGGCCGCCCCGAGGCGCACGAGCACCTCGGCTTCGGCTTCGGCCTGCACCAGTGCCTGGGCCAGCTGCTGGCCCGGCTCCAGCTCCAGGTCCTGTGGTCCACGCTGTTCGCCCGGATCCCCACCCTGCGCCTCGCCGTCCCGCTGGACGACGTCCCGTTCCGCACGGACATGTTCGTGCACGGCGTCCACGAGCTGCCGGTCACCTGGTGACCGGTCCCACCGACCACCGAGCCCGGGCGCAGCACGCTCCCGCGGACCAGAAAGGAGCCGGCGTGAACCGGCTGCCCGAAGACCACCCGACCGCCGCCGACGGGAGCGCCGGGCGCTGCCCGTTCCCGTTCCCGATCCGGTCCGCGCTCGACCCGTCGCCCGAGTACACCCGCCTGCGCGAGGAGCAGCCGGTCTGCCCGGTCGCCCTGCCCAGCGGCGACCCCGCCTGGATCGTGACCCGCTACGACGACGTCCGTACCGTCTTCAGCGACCCGCGGTTCAGCCGCCAGGCGGCCACCCGCCCCGGGGCCCCCCGCTTCATGCCCGGCGTCGAGGGCGACCCCGAGTCCATCGTCAGCAAGGACGCGCCCGACCACACCCGGCTGCGCAAGCTCGTCGCCCCCGCCTTCACGGTGCGCCGCATCGAGGCCATGCGCCCCGGCATCCAGCGCACCGTCGACGAGCTGCTCGACGCCATGGAGAAGGACGGCCCGGGCGGCGACGTGGTGTCCGCCCTCTCCGGCCCGCTGCCGATCATCACCATCGGCGACCTGCTCGGGGTCCCGCGCGAGGACCAGGGCCGGTTCCGCGAGTGGTCCGACCTGATGTTCAAGACCTCCCCCGACGCACTGCAGGAAGCCGTCGCCGCCCGCGAGGCCCTGATCGGCTACCTCGCGGCGATGGTGCAGGAGCGCCGCGCCGTCCCCGCCGACGACCTGCTCGGCGTCCTGATCGCCGCCCGCGACAACGACGACCGGCTCTCCGAGCTCGAGCTGATCTCCTTCGCCGGCGGTCTCATCGTGGCCGGCTACGAGACCACCGCGAACCGGCTCGCCAACGCCGTCCTGGTACTGCTGCGCAACCCCGGACAGCTGGCGCTGCTGCGCGCCGAGCCGGAGCGGATCGGCGACGCCGTCGAGGAGCTGCTGCGCTACATCCCCGGCGGCGCGGCCGGCGGGCTGATCCGCGTCGCCACCGAGGACGTCGAGGTGGGCGGCGAGCTGATCAGGGCCGGGGACGGCGTCATCGCCGTCACCAACTCGGCCAACCGCGACGGCCGGGTCTGGGAGGACCCCGACACCTTCGACATCACCCGCAAGCCCGGTTCGCACACCAGCTTCGGTCACGGCATCCACCACTGCGTCGGCGCCCAACTCGCCCGGCTGGAGATGCAGATCGGCATCAGCACGCTGATCCGGCGCTTCCCGGGGCTGCGGCTGGCCGTGCCCGAGAGCGAACTGCCGTGGAAGCGCAACGTGGTCATCCACAGCCTGGAGGCCCTGCCGATCGCCTGGTGACGCCTCAGGGCACGGGGAAGCGGGCCAGGGGGAGATCCCCTGGCCCGCTTCCCCGTGCCGGTCCCCTTCCGGTGACCTCAGGTGGTGGCGAGCTTCTGGCTGAAGAACCACTCGTGTCCCTCGTGGTCCTCCACCTTGCAGATCCGCATGCCCTGCGGGGTGTCGGTGGGCGCGAAGCCCAGCGTGGCGCCCGCCGCCTCGGCCCGCTTGTACTGGGCGTCGACGTCCTCGACGTCCACCGACACCATCGCACTGCGGTAGCCCGTGCCGGCGGGCGACCGGTAGCCGTCTCCGGGCCCGGCCAGGTACACCGGATCGCCGGCGGGCGTGAGCATCTCCGCGTGGAACACCGCACCGTCCGGGTGGGCGAACCGCTGTTGCTCGGTGAACCCGAACGCCTCGGTCAGCCACTCCAGCGCGCGTGCGACGTCCTCGTACTTCATGTAAGGGATAGCAGCCATGCCGGGAAGCGTAGGGAGTCCCGGCCGGGCCGCCTGGCCAAAGTTGCGCATCCGCGAGGTCCGTTCGCGGCGGGTTCCGCTCAGCCCACCACGAGTTCGAACGCGATCGACATCCGGCCGCCGAACCGCTCAGCGGTCGCCCGGAACAGTCCGGTCAGCGGGGCCCGCACGTCGACCGGGGCGCCGCCGCCCAGCGCCGCCAGATAGGCCTCGTGCGCCTCGAGCGAGGCCACGGCCCGGTCCACCGAGGCGGTCACGTCCACCGCGTGGGTCGGCTCGGGGGAGCCCACCATCGCGACGTACCGCACCCCGCCCCACGGCTCCCCGGCCTCCGGGAAGATCCACCGGTTGCCCGCGTCGCCGACCGCGTCGAGCAGCGCCCGGCCCGCGTTGCGGTGGTCCGGCGTGTTCCAGCGGCGGGTGTGCGTGGCGTCGCGGTGGTTGTAGCCGACGACCAGCTCCGGCCGGTGCCGGCGGATCGCCGCCGCGATGTCGCCCCGCAGCGTCAGCCCGTACTCCAGCGTGCCGTCCGGATGGTCCAGGAACTCCACCGCGTCCACGCCCACGATCCCCGCACTGCGCCGCTGCTCCTCCTCCCGCACCCGGGCCGCCTTCGCCGGTTCCATCCCGTCGATCCCCGCCTCGCCGCGGGTCAGCAGCAGGTACGCCACCTGCTTGCCCGCCGAGGTCCACGCGGCCACCGCGCCCGCACCGCCGAACTCCATGTCGTCGGGGTGGGCGACCACACACAGCACCCGGTCGAAATCGGCCGGCATCTCCTGAAGCTGATTCGTCATGCGGCGCAGATTCGCACGCCCTCCGGCGCCGGTCTGCTCCGAAGTGAGCGTGCTTCCGGTTCGTCCGGTCCCATGCTCAATGCTGCGCAGATCGCGGACGTTTGACATGGATACCTTCCTCGCGCGCCCGGCCCAGCGCAGAACGCGAACTAGGAGGAACCATGACGGACTCAAGGCCCACGCTGTCGAGACGGACGCTGCTGCGGACGGCGGCCGGCATCACCGTGGGCGCCGCGGGGGCGGGGTTGCTGACCGCCTGCGGTTCGGACGCGAAGACCCCCGCGGCGGACGCCAAGCCCTCCGCCCAGCCGAAGCGCGGCGGCAAGCTGCGCGCCGCCTTCATCGGGGGCAGCAACGAGACCGCCAACGTGCTCAAGGCCGCGAACACCCCGATCGACTACGTACGCGCCCGCGCGATCTACGACGAGCTGTGCGTCCTGGACGCCGAAGGCCGTACGGAGATGCAGCTGGCCGAGAGCATGACGCCGAACGCGGACGGCACCGAGTGGACGCTGAAGGTGCGCAGCGGCGTCAAGTTCAGCGACGGCCGCAAGCTCACCATCGACGACGTGCTCTTCACGCTGAACACGTACGTCGACACCAAGGCCAACCAGGCCCCGCTGCTGGCCGACCTCGACCTGGCCAAGTCCCAGCGCAAGGACGAACTGACGGCCGTCCTGGTGATGAAGCGCCCGCACGGGTTCCTCGACCTGGTTTTCACCCAGGGCATCTTCATCATCCCGGCGGGCACCACGGACTTCGCCAACGTCCCCGGCAGCGGCCCCTTCATCCTCCAGCAGCACCGGGTGGGACAGGGCGCCACGCTCAAGCGCAACCCCGACTACTGGGGCAGCGCCGGCCCGTACCTGGACGAGCTCGAGCTCGTCTCCATCGCGGACGGCACGGCCCGGCTCAACGCCCTCAAGGCGGGCCAGGTCGAGTACGCGGCGAGCATCTCACTGGTCGCGGGCAAGACCGAACGCTCCAACGCGGCCGTGCAGTTGATCATCCCGCCCAAGTGGGAGTGGCCGAACTTCGGCGCGATGCTCAAACGCAGCCAGGACCCCTTCACCGACGCCCGCGTCGCGCAGGCGCTCAAGTACGCCGTCGACCGCGAGCAGATGGTCGAGCGCGTCACCCTCGGCTTCGGCGAGGTCGGCAACGACCTGTTCGGCAAGTACCTGCCGTACTACGCGCAGGACCTGCCGCAGCGCCAGTACGACCCCGAGCGGGCCAAGAAGCTCCTCAAGGAGGCCGGCGTCGAGAACCTCTCGCTGACCATCCGCACCAGCGACTACGAGTACGGGCTGGCCGAGGGCGCCGCGGTCCTCGCCGAGCAGGCCAAGAAGGCCGGGATCACCATCGGCCTCGACAAGGTGCCGGCCGGAGACTTCTTCGCCGACCCCAAGGTGTTCATCGGCGCCAAGTTCCAGTCCGCCAACCGCAAGCCCCGGCCGCTCCCGCTCGACGTCCTGTTCTTCTACGGCACCGACGCGCTGCTGCCCTTCACCGGCGTCGCGGGCCCGAAGATCGACGACCTCGTCACCAAGGTCAGGTCCGCGGTCTCCGACGAGCAGCGCAAGACGTCCATGGGCGACATCCAGCAGCACCTCTACGAGGAGGGCGGCGACCTGGTCTGGGCGAAGGCCCCCGTACTGGCCGCCGCCACCCCCCAGGTGCACGGCGTCAAATCGCTGGGCTACCCGACGTTCCCGAGCTTCAGAGACGCATTCCTGGCATGACCGACACCAAGCCCGAAGCCGCAGCGACTCCTGGTTCCGGCCAGGGGTCGCTGCGGTCTCTCCTGGCCAGACGGCTGCTCACCGGTGTACTGGTGCTGGCGGCCGTCTCCGCGATCGTCTTCGTCGCCACCGAGGCCGCGCCCGGCGACGCGGCCGCCGCCTCCCTGGGGCCCGACGCCGACCCGGCGTCCGTGGCCGCCCGCCGCGCCGAACTCGGCCTGGACCGGCCCGCGCTGGTCCGCTACGGCGACTGGCTGCTCACCGTCCTGCGCGGCGACCTGGGCATCTCCTACGTCTCCGGCAGCCCGGTCTCCGAGCTGATCGCCGACCGGGTCGGCAACTCGCTCGTCCTGGCCGGGGTGACCCTCGCCCTGCTGGTGCCGCTCGCCGTCGGCCTCGGCATCTGGGCCGGGCTGCGGGCCGGCGGCCTGCCCGACCGGCTGATCTCGGCGACCACCCTCACCCTGCTCTCGGTGCCGGAGTTCGTCACCGGCACCATCCTGGTCCTGGTCCTCGCCGTCGAACTGGACCTGCTGCCCGCGGTGTCCCTGCTCGGCCCCGGCCAGGGGCTGCTGAGCAGTCCCGAGATCCTGGTGCTGCCGGTGGTCACCCTGCTGGTCGGCTGCCTGGCCCACAACGCGCGGCTGGTCCGGGCCGGGGTGGTCGAGGTCGCGGCCGGCGACGCCGTCACCACCGCGCGCCTCAACGGAGTGCCCGAGCACCGGGTGATCCTGCGCTACGTCCTGCCCGCCGCCCTCCCGCCCGTGATCCCGCTGCTGGCGCGCTACCTGTCGCTGCTCGTCGGCGGGGCGCTGGTCGCCGAGACCCTGTTCGGCTTCCCCGGGATCGCCTCGGTGCTGGTGCAGGCCTCGGCCGGCCGCGACGTACCGACGGTGCAGGCCGTCGCCCTGCTGGTGGCGCTGGTGACCGTGCTGGCGAACCTGCTCGGAGACGTGCTCGGCACGGTGCTCGACCCCCTGAGGAGGATTCCGCAGTGACCCTCGTTTCCACCCCGGTCACCGGACCGCCGGCGCCGGCCGGCGGGCCGCCCCCGCCGGCCGCCCCGGCCCGCCGCCGGCCGGTCGCGGCGATCCTCTTCGGCGTTCTGGTGGCGCTGACCCTCTGCGGCCCGTGGCTGGCCCCCAAGGACCCGCGGGTCGGCGCGGGCATGCCGTACGCCCCGAGCAGCGCCGACACCCCGCTGGGCACCGACCACCTGGGCGCGGACGTGCTCAGCCGGGTGCTCTCGGGGGGCCGGACCCTCATCCTGCTCTCCGTCGCGGTCCTGCTGGTCGCCTACCTCATCGGGGTGACGGCCGGCATGGTCGCCGCCTACCGGGGCGGCTGGACCGCCACCCTGATCCTGCGCTGCGCCGACGTGCTGATGGGCCTGCCGCCCCTGGTGCTGATCGCGGTGATAGCCACCGGTACCGGCCCGGGCCTGCTCGGGGTCGCCATCTCGGTGGTCGCCGTGATGCTGCCCGACATCACCCGGATCGTCCGGGCCACCACCACCCAGATCCTGGCCCACGACTACGTGGAAGTGGCCCTGGCCCGCGGCGAGTCCACGGCCGCGATCCTCGCCCGCGAGGTGTTCCCCAACCTGGTCAGGACCCTGGCCGCCGACGCCAGCGTCCGCTTCGCCGGTACCGCCTACGCGGTCGCCACCGCCGGGTTCCTCGGCCTCGGAGCCCAGCCGCCCACCCCCGACTGGGGGTTGATGATCATGGAGAACCAGGGCGGTCTGACCCTCCAGCCGATGGCCGTACTGGCCCCCGCCGGCCTGCTCCTCGCGCTGCTGCTCACGGTCGGCCGGCTCTCCGACAGCCTCGGCCTGGCCGCCCCGGCCGCGCGCCGCGGGCGCGCCCCGGCCCCCAAGGACGCCGGACCCGCGCCGCAGGCCGCACCGGCGGCGGAAGCGGGGGACGCCCCGGCGCAGCCGCCCGGGGACGCGCCGGACACGGCCGCGGCCGTACGGGGCCTGCGCCTGCGGGCGAGCGCCACCGGACTGGAGATCGTCCGGGGCGTGGACCTGACGGTGCCCGCCGCCACGGTGGTCGCCCTGATCGGCGACTCCGGGAGCGGCAAGACCAGCACCGCGCTGGCCCTGCTCGGACACACCAACCCCGGCCTGGAGCGCACGGCCGGAGCCACCCGGCTCTTCGGGACCGCCCTCGACGGCCTCGGCCGCCGCGAGCTCGCCCGGCTGCGGGCCCGATCCGTCGCGTACGTCGCCCAGGACCCGCGCACCTCGCTGCCGGGCAACCTCAAGGTCGCCGACCAGATCGGCGAACAGCTGCGCGCCCTGGGCGTACCGGCCGGCGAACGGCTGGAGCGGGCCAGGACGGCGCTGCGCCGCGTGGCCCTGCCCGACGACCCGGGGTTCCTGGCCCGCAAACCGCACCAGCTGTCCGGCGGACAGCTCCAGCGGCTGTCGATCGCCGTGGCCCTGGCCCGCGAACCGCGGCTGCTGGTCCTCGACGAACCGACCAGCGCGCTCGACCCGGAGAACACCGCGCGGCTCGTGATGGAGGTGGTCGGCCTGTGCCGCACGTCGGGCACCGCGGTCCTGCTGATCTCGCACGACCTCGACGCGGTCGCGCGGGCCGCGGACACCGTCGTGGTGATGGGCGGCGGGAGGATCCTGCGCGCCGGGCACCCGGACGCCCTGCTGGCCGGGGCGCCGGCGGACGGATCCGGTGCGGGCAGGCCCGAGCCCGGCGACGTACCGGACACGGCGGACGCGTACGACGAGCCGGACGCGTACGACGAGCAGCCGGGCGGGTACGACGAGCCGGAGGGATCGGACGAGCCGGAGGGATCGGACGCGGCGGACGGACCCGGCGCGGCGGACGGCGCGGCGGACGGCGCGGCGCCGCTGTCCGTCGTGGGGCTCTGCGCGGAGCGGCCCGGCGCGGGCCGGATCCTCGCCGACGTGTCGCTCACCGTTCCCGCGGGCGGCCGCCTCTGCGTCGTCGGCACCTCGGGCAGCGGCAAGAGCACCCTGCTGAGGGCGATCACCGGTCTGCTGACCCCGGGCGCCGGAGAGGTCCGGCTGGCCGGCGAGGTGCTGGCGGGGCCGGTGGGCCGGCGGAGCCCGCTCCAGCGCAGGCTGCTGCAACTCGTACCGCAGAACCCGTACGACTCGCTCAATCCCCGGCAGACCGTGGCCAGGATCGTCGGACGTCCGCTGCGCCAGTTCGGGCTCGTGCCGGCGGACCGGGTGGAGGCGGAGACCCTGGCGCTGGTCGAGCGGGTCGGCCTGCGGGCCGAGCACCTGACCCGGCGGCCGGCCGCGCTGTCCGGAGGTGAGCGTCAACGGGTGGCACTGGCAAGGGCGTTGGCGGCCCGCCCGGACGTGCTGCTGTGCGACGAGATCACCAGCGCCCTGGACCGGACGACCGCGCTGGCGGTCCTCGGGCTGCTCGACGAGCTGTGCCGGGACCTCGGGGTGGCGCTGGTGGTGGTCACGCACGACCGGCTGGTGGTGGAGCGGATCGGCGGGCGCGTCGCGCGGGTGGCCGACGGACGGCTGCGCCATCTCCCGGCTGCCCGGGCGGTGTGACGGTGTGGGAGCGGCGACCGGACCGGCTCGGCCGGTGCGGTCGCCGCTCCCGGCCCCGGGTTCGCTGAGGAGGTCCGCCGCGGGTCCTGGTGGCCGAGTGCACCGTTCGGCCGGAACCGGACCCCTGGGCCGAGGCTAGGCGGCCGCGCCGCTCAGGCCGAGCCTGGCTTCGATGTAGCCGGCGAGGTTGGCCTCGTCGCGGATGGTGATCCAGCCGCTGCTGGATTCCAGGAGCCCCGCCTCACGGAACCTCTTCAAGAAATACCCGACCCTCGACCGGGTTGTCCCCACCATTTCTGCGAGTTCTTCCTGGGTGAGCCGGGCGGCAATCTTCAGTCCCCGCTGATGAGTCTGCCCGAAGCGGTGTGAAAGCTGGAGCAGGCGAGCCGCCAGTCGTAATTCGCTTTCCAGAGTGACCAGGTCGACAATGACGCGCTGGCGTTCCGAGAGTCGACTGGCGAGGTGTTCCGCGAATTCTTCGAGAAGACTTGCCGCAGCCAGCATTTCGAAGAACTTGCCGTACGGGATTTTGGTCAGTTCGGTGTCCGCCATGGCCACGGCCGTCTCGACGCGACTGATCTGTGACATGCACAGTTCACCGAAGATTTCGCCGGCGATGTACAGGTCGAGTAAACATCGCTTTCCCGTGGACGTGACGATCACCGTCTTGACCTGCCCCGACTTCACCAGATACAGGCTCTGGTCGCTTTCGGTGCAGTTGTAGATGTGACTACCCCGAGGGATCGCGACGGTCGGCAGCGTGTGCTCGATCGGCCTGAGCGATTCGACGACCCGGTCGGTGAACTTCATTGGGCGGATTGCAGTGGGCAGGCTCATGATGATCTGGAGGGATCGCGAGCATTGAAGGTGGGACTAAAATGCCGGAACCCCCCTCCCCCCTCCGGTTGCGGCAATGAGTTGCAATAATTGTCCAAAAACGATCGGACTGTCAAGAGTTTTCACAGTCCTGACAGGGTCTCGATCGAGAGTTCTGATGCAACCGGATTTAAGCCTTCCAGGGAAAATCTAAGTAAAAGCGTCCCCTGGTCGCCCGCGAGTGCCCGATCGCGCCCGCACGCACGTGTCGGAGATCTTTGCCGTGGCCGGGAGGGTGGCCGCGATAAACGATCGCGCCGCTTTACCGATCTTGTCGTCGCGGCCCGCCGTCCCGGCTGGACTCAGCGCGCCGCCTGCCTCACCAGCGCGCCGATCCTCGCGTACGAGGGCATTCCGTACCAGAGCCTGGGCGCGAGCTCCGGTGTGCCGGCCTTGAAAATCGCGTGCAGCCGCTCGGCCATGGCCCGGTCGGAGGGGGCCATCTCGGCGATCCTCGCCAGTACGGCGGCCTCTTCCCCGGCCGCCTGGGCGGCGCGCGATCCGCTGCGCGCCGAAGCCCGCAGCTCCTTGGCGCGCTCCTTGATCGCGCCGCGCTCCTCGTCCGTGAACCCCTCCGGGGTCCGGGCGGTGGCGGTGGTGCGCTGGGCGGACTTCCGGGTGTCGTTCATGGCGGGTTCCTCCTGTGCGGTGCCGAGATGGACGGAACGGTCATGCCCGAGGGCCGGGCCGGGCCGGGCCGGCCCCGCCGGTCACCCCCACGCGCCGGCGATCTGACGGGTCGTGGCGTTGAGCCGGTTGAACAGGTTGGTGACGCCGATCATGAGGACGATCGCGGCCAGCTGCTTCTCGTCGAAGTAGGTGGCGGCCGTGTCCCAGACCTCGTCGCTCACCGCGTCGGGACGGTCGGCCAGCCGCGTCGCCGCCTCGGCCAGCATGAGGGCCGCCCGCTCCTCGTCGGTGAAGTACGGGGCCTCGCGCCAGGCGGCGACCGTGGCCAGCCGCTCGTCGCTCACTCCGGCCGCGCGGGCCGACTTGGCGCCGCCGTCGACGCAGGCGCTGCAACCGTTGATCTGGCTGACCCGCAGGTGCACCAGCTCCAGCGTCTGCCCGTCCACCCCGCCGGAGTGCACGGCCTTGAAGAGCGCCTGGATGGGCTGCATCGCGTCGGACAGGACGACGGCGGGGTTCTGCATACGAGACTGCATGGGATCTTCCCTCTTCCGGATCGGTGCCCCGTTCTCCCGGGGCGTGACTCCATGACAGCCGCCACAGCGCCCCGTGACGACGGCGATGGGACGCCCTGGGACAGCCGAACCGGCCTTGACCAGCGGCGACTTGGCCCTGAATACTCCTGGCGGAGCGGGACACGCAGGCGGGGGAACGGTGCGGATGGAACAGCGGACGGCCAAGGACGACCCGCAGGACGAGCTCGCCGCACGGCTGCGCCTGATCCAGGAGCTGTCCGGGCTCGGCGTACGGGCCCTCGCGCGGGACGCCGGACTCAGCTCCTCCTCGCTGTCGCGGTACCTCGGCGGCCAGACCGTGCCGCCCTGGCCCGCGGTGGTCGCCCTCTGCCGCCTCGTCAAGCGCGACCCCCGCCCGCTGCGCCCGCTGTGGGAACGGTCCTCGAACCCGCTGCCCGCACCCCCCAAGGCCAGCCGCCAGGTCCACCCGGGGCCCCGCAACGACCTGCCGCGCGACGCGCCCGACTTCACCGGACGCGAGGCCGGGCTCGCCGCCGTGCTCACCGCGGTGGACAGCCACCGGGCGGTGGCCGTCGACGGCATGGCGGGCGTCGGCAAGACCTGCCTGGCGGTGCACGCCGCGCACCGGCTCGCCGGCGACTACCCGGACGCCCAGCTCTACGTGGACCTGCACGGCTTCACCGAGGGCCGGGAGCCGCTCGACCCCGACTCCGCGCTGCGGATGCTCCTCGGCGCGCTCGGCGTGCCGTCCGAGCGGGTGCCGCAGGAGGGCGTCGAACAGCTGGCCGCCTGCTGGCGGGCGGAACTGGCCGGGCGGCGGGCCGTCGTGGTCCTCGACAACGCGGCCGGTGCCGGCCAGGTCCGCCCGCTGCTGCCCGGCGCGGGCCCCTCAGTCGTCCTGATCACGAGCCGCAACCGGCTGCTGGGCCTGGACGAGGTGCCCCCGGTGTCGCTGGACGTGCTCAGTCCGCGGGAGAGCGCGCAACTGCTGGCCCGGGCCAGCGGCGACCCCGAAGGCCCCGAGGGCCGGCTGGCCCGCGAACCGGAGTCCGCCGCCGAGGTGCTGCGGCTGTGCGGACATCTGCCGCTGGCCCTGCGGCTGGCCGCGGCCCGGCTGCGGCACCGGCCGGGCTGGACCGCGGGCATCCTCGTCGAACGGCTCGCGCAGGGCGCGAGCGAGTTCGACACCGCGTTCGCCATGTCCGTCAGGCAGCTCGACCGGGCCCACGCCCGGCTGTTCCGCATGCTGGGCCTGCTGCCCGGCGGATCCTTCGACGAGTACCTCGCGGCGGCACTGGCGGACGTGCCGCTGCACAGCGCCCGGGCGATGCTGGAGGACCTCGTCGACGCCCACCTCGTCCAGCAGCCCACGGCCGGCCGCTACCGGCTGCACGACCTGGTCCACCAGCACGCCCGCCGGGCCTGCGCCGAACAGGACCCGCCCGCCGAACGGGAGCGGGCCCTGGGCCGCTTCCTCGACTACTACGTGCACGCGGCCGCCGCCGCGGACGCCGCGATGCCGGTGCTGTCGCCGGGCCGGCCGCCCTCCGCGGGCCGGGCCCCGGCCGAACTGCCCCGGTTCGCGGACAAGAACGCGGCCTGTGCCTGGCTCGTCGCGGAGTACGAATCGATGATCGCCGCCTTCGAGACGGCGGACGCCGTCGGGGCCGATCTGCACGTGTGCGAGCTGCCGCGGTTCCTGCGCGGCTACTTCGCGCGGCGCTGCGGCACGACGCACCTCAACCACCTCTTCGAGCGCTCCCTGGCCGCCGCCGAGCGCCTGGGCGATCCGCGGCAGCTGGCCGAGGCCTACAGCGACCTGGGCTTCGCCCGCTACAACGCGGGCCGGACGGCGGACGCCGCGGCCGCGTACGAGGCGGCCGGGCTGCGGGTGGCCGGGACGGGGGACCTGCGCGCCGAGGCCGAGCTGGCGATGCGCCGCGGATACCTGCGGTGGGACGAGGGCGGAGCCGAGGAGCCGCTGGAACTCTTCGGACGGGCGGGCACGCTGTACGCGCGGGCGGACTGCCCCGCCGGAGCGGCCCACGCGGCCGCCTCGGAGGCCTGGGCGATGCTTCAGCTCGGCGACCGGGAGCGGGCCGCCCGGCAGGCCCGCGCGGTGCTGGGGATTGCGCACGCCGACCCCGCGTGGCCGCCGGCGCTGACCGCCCGGATCACCCTCGGCATGGCCCTCGCGGGCGAGGCGCCGGAGGAGGCGGCGGAGCACCTGCACCGGGCCCTGGCGCTGGCCCGCGAGGACCGGCACATGAACAACGAGGCGTGGTGCCTCAACTGCCTGGGCGTCGCACTGCGGCAGATGGGCCGCTACGAGGAGGCGCTGGCGAGCCATCGCGAGGCGTTCGCGCTGCTGGACGAGCTGTTCGAGGAGCACTGGAAGATCCGTTTCCTCAACGGCTACGCCGAGACCTGCCGGCTCGCCGGCCTGCCCGAGGAGGCCATGCGGCTGCACCGGCAGGCGCTGGAGCTGGCCCCGGGGCTCGGATACCGGAACGAGGAGGCGCTGGCCCACGAGGGGATCGCGGTCCTGTTCGACGGGACGGATCCGGCCGCGGCCGCCGAGCACCGCAGGGCCGGCCGGGCCGTCCTGCGGTGACCCGCCCCGGGGCGCCGGGTCAGTCCACGAGCACGCCGGGGTTGAGGATGCCGCGCGGGTCGAGGGCTCCCTTCGCGGCCCGCAGGGCGAGGGCGAAGGGCTCGGGGCGCTGGAGGTCGTAGCCCGGACGGTGGTCGCGGCCGACGGCGTGGTGGTGGGTGATGGTGGCCCGGTGGCGGTGCAGGACCTCGCCCGCGACGGCCTTGAGGTCGTCCCACAGCGCGACCTCGTCCCCGGCCCGCCCGGCGGCGAGAACGGTGAAATAGGGTGCCGCGCCGTCCGGATACACGTGGGTCAGACGGCAGTTGACGGTCGCCGGGTGCCCGGTGGCCTTGAGCGCCGCCGCGCCGACCTCGGTGCGCACCGCGTCGATCAGTCCGGGGATCCGGTCCCAGGTGGCGGCCGTCTCGAAGGTCTCCGCGACGGCGCCCATCCTGGCCAGGCCGTCCCGCAGGTAGGGCATCCGCAGGAACGCCGAACGCCAGGCACCCACGGCCGCGTCGCCGCCGGGAGCCCCCGGAGCCCCCGGAGCCCCCGGAGTCCCGGGAGTCCCGGGAGATCCGGTCCCCTCGGACCGGCCGCCGTACGAGCGGGCCAGCCCGACGGCCCGTTCGAGCCGGGCCGTCACCGGCTCGTCCGCGGACTCGAACCCCAGCACCAGCACGGCGCTGCCGTCCCGCGCCGCGCCGGACAGCGCGGCCTCACCGGCGTCCAGCAGACGGCAGTTGGCGGGGGCGAGGTCGGACTGCGCGAGGGCGCGCACCGCCCGGAGGGCGTCGTGGAAGCCGGTGAAGGAGACCGCGGCGGACGCCTTGTGGCGCGGGCGCTCCTGCAGCCGGACCCAGGCCTCGGTGATGACGCCGAGGGCACCCTCGGAGCCCAGGAACAGACGGTCGGGGGAGGGGCCCGCCCCGGAGGCCGGCAGCCGCCAGGACGCGCTCGTACCGGCCGGGGTGACCACCCGCATCGACTGCACGAAATCGTCGATGTGCGTACGCCCGGTGGCGTAGTGGCCGCCGGCCCGGGTGGCGAGCCAGCCCCCGAGGGTGGAGAACTCGAAGCTCTGCGGGAAGTGCCGCAGGGTGAGGCCGTGGGGCCGCAGCTGGTCCTCCAGGCCCGGCCCCAGGGTGCCGGCCTGGATGCGTGCGGCCCGGCCCTCGGCGTCGACCTCCAGGACCCGGCCCATGGCGGTCAGGTCGAGGGAGAGCACCGCCCGGTGGGCGTCGCCGCGGTACTCCACGCCGCCGCTGACCGAGGAGCCCCCGCCGTACGGGACCACGGCCACCTGCCGGTCACCGGCCCAGTCCAGCAGGTCGGCCACGCCCTGCTCGTCCACCGGCCGGGCGACGAGGTCGGGTATGCGGCCGGGGCGCCCGTGCAGGGCCCGTACGACGTCCCGGTACGCCTTCCCCATGGCATGGGCGGCGCGGTCCGCGGGATCCGAGGTGACCAGGCGGGCGAGGCTCCGCGGGGGTTCGACGGCGGGGCTCCCGATGCCGAGGTCGCGGACGCGGGGGACGGGGAGCGGGTGGCTGAGGGTGCCGGGGAGCAGGGAGCCCATCGCCGCGCACTCCGCGTCGTCGGGGTGTGCGTCCGCCCAGCCCCAGCCCCACCAGGAGCGAGTACGGGTCTTCGGCTGCTCGGTGGTGCCGGCCATGGGGAGCTCCAGGGGTCGAGGTAATGTACCTAGGGGTAAATTACCTACTGATAATATCGGCGCATGGCAACCCCACCAGCCCCGCCAACCTCATCGGCCTCCCCTTCGAAGGCCGGCACCAAGGGAGTCCCGCGGCACCGCCGCCGTCAGCAGATGCTGGTAGCCGCCACGGAGGAGTTCGGCGCCCGCGGCTACGCCGCCGCCTCGCTCCCCGCCATCGCCGCGCGCGTCGGCGTCACCAAGACGCTGCTGCACCAGTACTTCGGGACCAAGGAGGAGCTGTACGTCGCCTGCCTGGTCCCCGTCGGGGACCGGCTCCTGGAGGCCGTCCGCACGGCCATGGGCCCCGACGGCACCACGCCGCACACGCCGCTGCGCGTGCTCGACGGCATCTTCACCGCGCTGGAGGGGCGGCGGGAGGCGTGGTTCGTGCTGTACGACACCACCCTGCCGCCCGGCGGCGAAGCCGCGCGCCGGGCCGCCGCGTACTGGACGGCCATCGACCGGCTCGCCGCCGGCGGCACCGCCGAACTGCTGCGCGCGGCCGGATCCACCGATCCGCTGGACGCCGACGCGCTCAAGTACGTCTGGCGGGACCTGGTCGCCACCCTCGTCCGCTGGTGGGTCAAGCACCCGGAGCAGACCCCGGCGGCCATGACCCGGCGCTGCGCCCGCCTCTTCGCCGCCGCCGCGACCCTCACCGGGGACGGCTCCACCGGATGACGGCGGCCGGAAGGTGCTCCGCGCGGAACCGGGCCATGATGGCCGGAGGGCGGCGGTGCCTTCGTACGGCCGCCGGACCCGCACAAGGCGGCACGTCCGATCCGGGAGGCGACTCGTACGCATGGACGAATCACGCAGTGCCTGGATCGTGATCGGCGGAGTCGTCGCCGTCATCCTGCTGAACCTCCTGGCGATCGTCCTGATGAACACGCTCGGACGATGACCGTGTGACGGGCCTCGGCCCTCCTCCTGCCCGCCGCGTTCCCGCCGTGGGCGCGACGCGCTGACGCCTGATCAACTCCCTCCGCCCGGGCGGCTGTCCGTAACGGACGCCGCGCCGGGAAGAGAGGCTGCCCGGACCCTTGCCGTGTCGCCCCGGTTCGCGAATGATGCTGCGGGCGTGTCGGTCGACGGTGGTCGCGATCCGCCCGCCACCCCCGAACCGGACCGGCCAGGAGGCCTGTTGTGCGGACGAACCGCCACGTTCAGAGATCAGCCATGGTCGTCGGCGCCGCCCTGGCGCTGGTCGTAGCCCTTCCCCACGTGGCCTTCGCGGCGCCGCCCCCGGCCCTGCCCGCCCAGGCCGAAGCGATCGAGCGGACCTTCCAGCCGGCCTACGACTACGACACCGACGGCTGCTACCCGACCCCCGCGATAGGCCCGACGGGCGTCCTGAACGGCGGCCTCAAGCCCACCGGAGCCCTCAACGGCAACTGCCGGGACGCCTCGGACCTCGACAACACCAACGGTTACTCGCGCTGGACCTGCAACAACGGCTGGTGCGCCGTGGTGTACGCGCTGTACTTCGAGAAGGACCAGGCCATCCCCGGCATCGAGCTCGGCGGCCACCGCCACGACTGGGAACACGTGGTGGTCTGGATCCAGGACAACGAGGCCAAGTACGTCGCGACGTCCGCCCACGGAGACTTCGACATCCACGCCCGCGACCAGATCCGCTGGGACGGCACCCACCCCAAGATCGTCTATCACAAGGACGGCGTCGGCACCCACTGCTTCCGCGCGGCGAACACCAACGACGAACCGCCCGAGAACCACCGCCGCGCCTGGCAGTTCCCCGCACTGGTCGGCTGGTCGGGCTACCCCGCGACCCTGCGGGACAAGCTCAGCCAGGCCGATTTCGGCAGCGCGCACTTCGGCCTGAAGGACGGCTCCTTCGCATCCCACCTGGCCGAGGCCAAGCCGGCGGGCATCCCCTTCGACCCGTACCAGACCTGACGGACCCCGCACTGGGCCGGGCGGGTGCGACCACCGTGTGGCACCCGCCGAACAGGCCGTCCGAACGCCATGGTGGTCCGCGACCACAGGATCCGATTCAGGGCGCAGGCCCGGAAGGACGTGTCGTGGACAGAGCATTGCTGGCCCATGCCGAAGCCCTCGTCGGCCGGGGGAAGGCCGTCTTCTCGGGGGACGACGCGGCCGTCGTGGCACTGGTCCAGGAGACGGTCCGAAGCGGCGGAACCGGTGCCTTCTTCCTCTCCCGCGAGCAGGCCCGCATCCTCGGGGAGCAGCACTGGACGCCCGAGCGGGTCAAGGCGTCCGGGCTCGAACCGGTGTCGGACGAGGAGAAGGCGCGGATCGAGTCCGAGCTGGGGCTCGGGGACATCGGCCCGTTCCGCTTCGCCCCGTTCACCTGCGGGTCCGGCCACACCTTCAGCGCGTACGACTTCCTGGAGCAGGGGACCCGCCACCATGGGGCGGACGCGCTGAAGGCCGTTTTCGAACTGAAGGACGCCGCCTTCCTGCGCGTCAACCCGCACTTCGCCGTCACCTGTTCCGCATGCGGCGTGACCATGGAAGGCGGCATCGAGTACGAGGGCGACACCTACGCGGGATGCTCCTACCCGGACCCGCCGGAGCGGCCGGTCTCCGTGTAGGACCTGTCTCTCGGACCTCTTTCTGCCCACCTCCTGCCGGGCTGCGGTGACCAGGGTGCGAGACTCCTCCGACCGGCATCGGAGGAACGGTCTCCGGTCGCCATCGCACGGGGGAATCACAGCACATGCGCACCACCATGACCAGGTACGGACGGGCGGCGGCAGCCGCACTCGGCACACTGCTGATCGCCGGATGCGCGGGCGGCGCCTCGCCGGGGACCTCGGCGGCTGCCCCCTCCGCCCCCTCCGCCCCCTCCGCCCCCTCCGCCCCCTCCGCCCCCGCGACCCTGCCTTCCCCCTCCCCCTCGGGCCCCTTCGGCAAGGAGGCCGTGCGGACCGACCTCGCCGCGGCCGTCGCGGCCGCCGGGTTCCCCGAGGGGACGACAAGCGGAGCCCCAGCGCCCGACGCCTCGGCCGACCGGCCCACCACCGACAAGGAGCGGGCTCGAGAGCAGCTGATGGCCCGGATAGCGGCCTGCGGGCCCACCTGGTCGTCCAGCGACCCCGCGCCCTCGCGAGGAGAGGAACCCGCCGACGGACACCGGCAGTTCCACACCGTTCTCGCCGGCCTCGCGGAACGGGGCTGGAAAGAGACGCGGCCCTCCGAGCAGGTGCCGCTCGGCGACATCGGCTCCATGGTCACGGCCGAGTACGAGAAGCAGGGGTGGACCCTGTACGCCCACAGCACCGAATCGGGACTGCTGCGCATGGCCACGATAACGGCCACCGAGGACGTCTGCGCGAGCCAGTTCACCGACGAGGAGCTGGACCTCCTGGAGGACTGACCAGGGCGTGCCTTCCGGACCTTGCCACCCCCGCCCTGCGATCGAGTCGTTTGAGGTTGCCGATCCGGACGGCCGGCTCGTCGGCCGGGGCCCCTGCGGGCGGGCCCCCGGCCGCCGCGGCCGCTCGCCGTTTCCCGGGAACGGCAAAAATCTTTGCCGGTGCGGACCCCGCCCGCGCAGGCTCCCGCGCATGAGCCCACACCACGACCCCGAGCCGTCACCCCGAGCGTCCCGCCGTACGCCCGCCGTACGCCGGGCGCTCGCCGCCCTCTCGCTCTCCGCGCTGCTGTCCTCCCTCGGCACCAGCATCGCCAACGTCGGACTCCCGGCGCTGGCACAGGCCTTCGGCGCCTCCTTCCAGGAAGTGCAGTGGATCGTCCTCGCCTATCTCCTCGCCGTCACCACCCTGGTGGTCGGCGCCGGGCGGCTCGGTGACCTCGTCGGCCGCCGGCGGCTGCTCCTGGCCGGCATCCTCCTGTTCACGTCCGCCTCCGCCCTGTGCGGCGCCGCGCCCACGCTCCCGCTGCTGATCGCCGCCCGGGCGGCCCAGGGGCTCGGAGCGGCCGTGATGATGGCCCTCACCATGGCCTTCGTCGCCGAGACCGTCCCGAAGGCGCGGACCGGCAGAGCGATGGGGCTGCTCGGCACGATGTCCGCCGTCGGCACCGCGCTCGGCCCCTCGCTGGGCGGATTCCTGCTCTCCGGATTCGGCTGGCGGGCGGTCTTCCTCGTCCATGTCCCGCTGGGCGCCCTGACCCTGCTGCTCGCCCACCGCCACCTGCCCGCCGACCGGCCCGGACGCCCGGCCGGCCGGGCACGCTTCGACCATGCCGGCACCCTGCTCCTCGCGTTGACCCTCGCGGCGTACGCGCTCGCCATGACCCTGGGGCGCGGCGCCTTCGGTCCGCTCAACGGGGCCCTGCTCGCGGCCGCCGCCTGCGGAGCGGTCCTCTTCGTGCGCGCCGAGGCGAGAGCCGAGTCCCCGCTGATCCGGCTGCGGACGCTCCGCGATCCGCGGCTGGGCGGGAGCCTCGCCACGAGCGCCCTCGTCTCCACCGTGATGATGTCGACGCTGGTGGTCGGGCCGTTCTATCTCGCCCGCGGCCTCGGGCTCCGGGAGGCCCTCGTCGGACTCGTCCTGTCAGCCGGTCCGCTCGTCGCCGCGCTGACCGGCGTGCCGGCCGGCCGTATCACGGACCGCTTCGGAGCGCCCCGCACGGCCGCCGCCGGGCTCATCGCCATGACGGCCGGAGCCGCCGCCCTGTCCACCCTGCCGACGCGCTCCGGCGTCGCCGGATACCTCGTGCCCATGGTCGTCGTCACGGCCGGGTACGCGGTGTTCCAGACGGCCAACAACACGACCGTCATGGCCGAAGTCCCCGCCGACCGCCGGGGCGTCGTCTCCGGCCTGCTCAACTTGTCGCGCAACCTCGGCCTCGTCACCGGCGCGTCCGTCATGGGCGCCGTGTTCGCCCTCGCGTCGGCGACGGCCGACGTGACCACGGCGCGTCCCGGGGCCGTCGCCACCGGCATGCGGACCACCTTCGTCGTGGCGGCCGTTCTGCTCTTGGCCGCGCTCGCCCTCGCCCTCGCGTCACGGCGAGCCGACACGCTTGCGGAACACCCGGTAGGTCCACGCCTGGTAGACGAGGACGACGGGGGTCATGAAGGACGCGACCCAGGTCAGGATCTCCAGCGTGTACGGGCTCGCGGCCGAACCGGCCACGGTCGGGCTCCAGGCGGGATCGGCCGTAGAGGGCATCACGTCGGGGAACAGGGCCAGGAACAGCGTCGCGACGGTGGCCACGACCGCCGGCCCCGACAGCGCGAACGCCACGCCGTCCCGGCCCAGCGCGGTCTGTTCGACGGTGGCGAGCAGAGCGACGACCGCGACGCTCAGGACGACGAGGCCGCACACCGGCCCGCCCCGGTGGACGCGGGTCCAGAACAGGAAGGCTCCGGTAACCACGGCCGTGACCGCGTAGAGCAGGGTGAAGACGGACAGTGAGATGACGGCGGAGGTGGTGGAGACGCCGGGGGAGTCCGCGTCCCGGGTCTTCAGCAGCCCGTACACGGCCCACGGCTGGCAGCCCGCACAGTTCGCCCGGCACGCCTCTCCCACCGCCTCGGACTCTGGTTCGCCCACGCCTACGTGCTGGGGATGTGCGCCACCATCGGCGGCGCGTACGTCTTCCAGTTCGGCCTGTGGGAGTACCCCTGCCCCATGTGCCTCCTCCAGCGCATGTTCATGCTGCTCAGCGCCCTCGGCCCGGCCATGACCATCGCCCGCTCGCGCAAGGGGGCGGTGTCCACCGCCGAGTTCGCCTCGGGCTGGGGCGTCGCCCTCGTCTCCGCGCTGATCGGCGGCACCGTCTCCGGCGCACAGGTGCTGATGCACATCGTGCCCCCGGACCCCGGCTACGCCGGCGCCCTGTTCGGACTGCACCTGTACACCTGGGCCGCCGTCACCTTCTTCCTCGCGGCCCTCGCCGCAGGTGTCAACCTCGTCCTGACCGGCGCCGCCCAGCCCCTGGACGCCGCCGCCGGCTCGCCCGCCCTGCGCCGCGCCGCCGCGGTCACCCTGGGAGTCCTGGCCTTCTTCGCCGTCAGCAACCTCGTCGCCTGCTTCCTGCTCCAGGGATTCCACTGGCAGATGCCCGGCGACCCCACCGGCTACCGGTTCTTCACCGACCTCTTCTGAGACCCCTGCGCCCCGCGCCGCGCCCCGGCCACGACACCGGTCGAGGGCGCGGCGCGTCCGGCGCCGTCCCCGCCGCCGGCCCCGTTCAGCGCAGGGCGACCACCACATGGCTGTGGCCGAACTGCCATACCGTGCCGGTCTGCCGGAACCCCGCCTCGCGCAGCAGTGCGACATGCCCGGAGAGCGTCAGGTCGTTGCCCTCGCAGTGCGGATGCCGGTCGGGCCCGCAGTCCGCGAGCCGCGGTGCAAGTTCCGGGTCGGCGGCCGCCTCGGACCACCAGGACTCCCAGTCCTCGGTGGTGTCCAGGTACCGCTCGGAGTGGCGCTCCCCGACGTGGAGGGCCAGTTCGGCGATGCACGGCGCGTCCGGGCTGATGTGGTCGCCGTTGACGAGGACGCCGCCGGGCCGCAGCCGTCCGGCGAGCTCCTGGTAGACCTGCCGCAGCGTGGACTCCCCGAGGTAGTGCAGGGCCGTCGCCGAGACCACCGCGTCCACCGGGCGGTCCAGGGCGAGCACGTCCAGCCAGCCCGGCCTCCCGATCACCGCCTCGACGTGGCGCAGGGCCGGTCCGTAGTGGGAGCGGCCGAGCTCGAGGAGCAGCGGGTCGGCGTCCACGGCCAGTACCTCGGCGTCCGGGAGGCGGCCGGCCAGCCGTGCGGCGAGGGCTCCCGGTCCGCTGCCCAGGTCGAGGACCAGGGGAGCGGCCCGGCCGGCCGTCATCCGTTCCACGACGTCGGTGATGACCGTGAACCGCTCCTCGCGGTCGACGGCGTACCGCTGTTGCTGACGCTCCCATCGCTCCACCCAGCGCGCTGCCGTACGGGCCGTCACCGTGCTCATCTCCATAATGGAAATCATTGCAGACTAGCCAGCACGGTGAGCAACTCTTCCACCTCTTCAGGCGTGTTGTGCACGTGCAGGCTCACCCGTACCGAGGACTCCCGGTCGCCCGCTTGGCAGTGGCCGTCGGAGCGCACCATGAAACCGCGGCTGAACAGGATGAACCCGAGGTCCTGGGCGCCGATCTCGTGGTGCCGGAAGGTGACGATGCTCCGCCGCCGCTGTACCTCGGACGCGGTCGCCAGACTCGAACGGCAGCCGAGCACCTCGTACGCGGGCAGCCGGCCGAGCCCGTCCGTCAACAAAGAGGTCAGCGCCACGGTCCAGCGCTCGATGCGGTCGGTCCCGGCGGCGTCCAGCCAGTCCAGGGCCGCCGCCAGGGAGGCGATGCCCACCGTGTTGGGCGTGCCGCTCCAGCCGCCCGGCCGGAAGGCCGGCCCCCGCAGGTCGCGCGCCCAGACCGCGCCGGTACCGGGCAGGGCGAGGGCCTTGTGCCCGGAGAAGACCACGAAGTCCACGTCGAGCCCGGCCACCGAGACCGGGAGGTGGCCGAGGCTCTGGGCGGCGTCCAGGCAGATCGGCACGTCGGGCCCGACCACCTGCCGGATCCGGTGCACGTTCATGTCGGCCCCGTACACGTGGTGCACGTGCGTGGCGGCGACGAAGCGGGTGCGCGGGCCCAGGATCCCGGCGAGGGCCGCCGGGTCGTAGTCCCCGGAGCCCGCCTGGCAGGGCAGTTCCCGCACCCGGATCCGGACCCCCTGACGGGCCAGCAGCTCCCGCGCCTCCAGCCACGGCGCCAGGTTCGCCTCGTGGTCGGAGAACGGGACGACGATCTCGTCCCCGTCCGCCAGCAGTCCGGGCAGCCACTCCCGTGCGACGGTGCGCAGTCCGTCCGTGGCCCCGGTGGTGAAGTGCACCGAGGACCGGTCCGGAAACGGATCGCCGAGGAACTCCCTGACCCGGTCGCGGGCGCGCTCCACCAGCGCGGTGGTCGTATTGGCCCAGGGGTACGAGCCCCGGCCCGCGTTGGCGTTCGACGTCGTGAGGTAGCCGTGCACGGCGTCCAGGACGGCCTGCGGCTTCTGTGCCGTGGCCGCGCTGTCCAGATAGGCCAGGCCGGGATGGCCCGTGATGATCGGGAACTGGGCGCGCAGCCCGCGCTGCCACGAGGCCAGCTCCGCGATCTCCCCGGCGGGGTCGGCCGCCACCTCAGTCACGCACCAGAGGCGCTCCGGCGTCCCGCCAGGCCACGATGCCGCCGGCGAGACTGCGTACGTCCGGGTGGCCCATGCGCGTCAGCAGGGCCGCGTACCGGGTGGACTTCTCGCCGACCGGGCAGGTCAGCAGCACCGGCTGCCGGGTGCCGAAGGGCATTCCGCCGCGCAGGAGTTCGTCGAAGAGCTCGTCGACGATGTTGACGGCGCCGTCGATGTGCAGGGCGGCGTACGCGAACGGGCCGCGGAGGTCGATCACCAGCGGGCGCCGCTCCTCGATCCACTTCTGGGCCTCGGCGACCTCGATGACGGCGGCCGAGCGCACCTCGGCCTCGGTCAGCGTGGTCACCGAGTTCTTCGCCGGCGGCCTGCCGAGCAGCTCCGGACGGCGCTGCCGCACATAGCCGAGGTAGCTCTCCGCCCGGTCGCAGACGATGAACACGGCCGTCCTGCGCCCGCCGGCCGACGGGGTGTCCAGCGGCCGGAGATGGCGCACGGCCCCGAGGTAGGCGGCCCCGCCGGTGGGCCCGGCGAGCAGCCCGCAGCGGCGCATCAGCGTGACCATCCCGTCGATGGCCTCGTCCGAGCTGACGCCCTCGATCGCGTCGTAGGCGGCGGGGTCGAAGAGCCCGACCTGCTGTACCTCGTCGAAGGTGCGGATGCCCGGGATGAAATCGGACTTCTCCCCGACCAGCCCGACGACCCGCACCGCCGGATCGTGGGCGCGCAGGGCGCGGGCCACCCCCGTGGACGAACCGGCCGTGCCCACGCACGCGACGAACCAGTCCGGAGCCCGGCCGTCCAGATCGGCGATGATCTCCGGTCCGGTGCCCTGCGCGTGCGCCTCGGCGTTCAACGGGTTGAAGTACTGATCGGTGTGCAGGAGGGCGCTGTCCGGGTGGCTGAGCCGCTGGTGGAACCGGGTCAGCGGGTCCTCGGTGTCGGTCGGGTCGAGGCATTCGCTCTGCCCCGGCAGCTCTTCGATCTCGGCGCCCAGCAGCAGGAGCAGGTCCTTGATCTCCGGGATGCGCATCCGGTTCGTGACGCTCTTGAACGGCAGCCCGTGCAGCCCCGCGATCAGGGCCAGGGCCTTGGCGGTGTTTCCGCTGGACAGCTCGACGACCGTCGCGGCCTTCGCCCGGGCCCCGTCGAGCGCGGAGCGGGCCATGTGCCACGCCGCGCGGTCCTTCAGCGAGCCGAAGGGGTTGAGCATCTCCAGCTTGGCGTAGAGGTCGATGTGGCGCAGGCCGTGCACGGCCGGGTCGATACGGACCAGCGGGGTGTTGCCGATGGCCTCGGTGATGCTGTCGTACCTCATGTCCGCCGTCCCCCCGTGGCTGTGACCGGCCAGTACTCCTCGTCGAGGCACCAAGTCCAGCTCCCTCTCCCCTCCCCGGAGTCCTCCTGCCGGACGGCGATCTTTCGGGCCACGGGCTGCTGTTGGGCCCGGGTCGCGGTGAAGTCCATGCAGTAGCCTGCGGTGTTGGCGAAGGCGAGCAGGTCGCCCGGTCGCGGCAGCCGGGGCAGGAACACCATGCGGCGGGTGATCAGGTCCGCTTCGAGGCAGAGGTTCCCCATGAGGTACACGCCCACCGGCCCGGCAGTCGCCCCGGCAGACGGCCCGCCAGCCGGCCCGGCAGACCGCCCGGGGAGCTCGCCGCGGGGGAGCAGCACGGGGTCCATGAGCACGCCGTGGTCCTCGAGGCCCACGTCCCCCGCGTTCAGGGCGAGCCGTACGAGGTGCTCTCCGGACCCGCCGGCCCGCACCTCCTGCACCCTCCCGAGCGTCAGGCCGCACTGGTCGGCCAGCGCCCGGCCGGGTTCGGCGTACAGGTCGTACATGCTCTCCAGCAGCAGCGTGCCGAACGGGCGGCCGAGACCGGGCGCGGGACGGGACAGGAGCTCGTCGAGGTAGGCGGCGCCGGCGACGGGGCGATGGGCCGGATAGAGGCCGAGGGATCCCCGGAGCGTGCCCTTCTCCGCGCGCAGTCCGTAGCCGTGGCCGCCCCAGGTGAGGGGCGGGCGCCGGCCCATGACGGCGTGCGTGAGCTCGGTGGTGTATCGGTCCCACTGCGCGGCGTGCGCCAGGTAGTTGACGCCGAAGCCGCCGCCCACGTCGACCACGCGCGGCGCGAACCCCCGGATCTGCAGTTCCTCCATCGCCCGAAGGCACCCTTCGAGCGCCGTCGCCTTCTCGTCCAGGCTCGTGGTGTCGAGGTGGTAGCCCACGCCGATCGGCTCCAGCGCGTCCTGGTGGCGTTCGAGTACGCCGAGCAGGTCGCTGAGCGACTTCACGGCCGTGCCGAACCGGCTGCGGCGCGACAGCATCCGGGTGCCTGAGGTCTCGAACTCGGACAGCCGCAGGATCACGCGCAGGCGGGGCAGCCCGAACGCGCCGACGATCCGGGCCGCTTCCTCCAGCTCGGCCGCCCCGTCGGCGTTGACGACGGCCCCGCTGCGCGCGGCCAGCCAGAGCGTCTCGGCGTCCTTGGGCCCGGTCACCACGATGCGGTCCCCGGTGAATCCCGAGCCCAGCGCGTGCCTCAACTCGCCGAGGGAGGCTGCGTCGAGGGCGGCGTCGGTCGTGGTGAGGTGCCGGACCAGGGCGCGGGACCGGCTGGCCTTGTGCGCGAAGCAGACCCGGCCGCCGAGGTGGTGGCGGCGCAGGACGGAGCCGAATCGCGCCACGTTCTCGGCGAACTCCTGGGGGAGTACGAGGTTGAGCGGTGATCCGAGCCCGTCCACGAGTCCGTGCAGGAAGGGGGCCGCATCCAGCAAGGACGTCAGCCGCGGTGCCAGCCGCGGTTCCAGGTACAGAGGTGCGTTGCTCATCCCAGCTGTTCCTCCCCGACGAGGAATACGTACCGGTTTCGGCAAACGGTCATACGACCGTAACCCGCGCGGGCCCCTTTGGGCCCTCCCCGGCGGGCGAGGGACTGCTTCGCGACGCCCGACGGCCGAATCAGGACGGTCGGGACGGCCCTACCTGGCGGCGTAGGGGAGCAGGGCCATCTCACGGGCGTTCTTGATCGCCGCGGCGAGCCGGCGCTGCTGCCGGGCCGTGACGCGGGTGACCCGCCGGCTGCGGATCTTCCCGCGGTCGGAGACGAACTTCCGCAGCAGGTCGGTGTCCTTGTAGTCGATGTAGGTGATCTCCGCCGCGTCCAGCGGGTTGGGACGGGAGGCGGCGGGCTTGCGGGGCGTGATGCGTCGGGCCATGGGGAGTCCTGAACCTGTGAAGTGTGAGGGGTGGTTGTGGGCGGCCTACGGGAGGGGGGCCAGGAGGGAGTCGAAGGTGGCGGGCAGGCGCTTCCAGCCCTCGCGCCCCGCGGTGAACTCGGCGTCCGTCAGCAGGCAGGAGTCCAGCAGCCGCTCCAGCCCCTCGCGGTCGAGGCCGGGCGAGGTGAACACCAGGTGCTGGCAGCAGTCGCCGTGCTCGGGGTGCCAGCCGATCGCTGCGGCCGCCCGCCGCACCGGCGGCACCATCTCCCAGGCCGCGTCCGGGAGGGAGGCCAGCCAGGGGCCGCTGTCCTCCACGCAGAGCGCGCCGCCCGCGGCGTCCCACGCGAGCCGGGTCGGCCCGCCGTCGGCGAGCCGCCACAGCTCGGGGACCAGGTCCTCGCGCAGCGCGCAGCAGGCGCAGTCGTTGACGAGCGGTGCCTCACCGGACCCGAGCGTCCCGGAGGCGTCGCGCACGGTGCGCAGGACGGTGCCCCGGGCCGCCGTGGAGAGGTCGTGGTGCAGGGCCACGCTGCCGGGACCGTGGCGAGCAGCCGTTCCACGGTGGCACGGCGGGCATCGGAGTGCAGCCCGCCGACGATGACGACGGGCAGGGTCACGCCGGGCTCCCGTACCGCCGCTGGAAGCGCTCGACGCGTCCTGCGGTGTCCAGGACGCGGGCCGTGCCGGTGTAGAAGGGGTGGCTCTGCGAGGAGATCTCGACGTCGACGACGGGGTAGGTGTGGCCGTCCTCCCATTCCACCGTCTTGTCGCTGGTGGCGGTGGACCGGGTGAGGAAGGCGAAGTCGGCGGCCTTGTCGCGGAAGACGACGGGGCCGTAGACGGGGTGGATTCCGGGCTTCACGGGGGTGTCCTTCTGGGTGGTGGGGCGGGGCTCAGCGCTCTTCGCGGAAGTCGACGTGCCGGCGGACCACCGGGTCGAACTTGCGCAGCACCATGCGGTCCGGGTCGCTGCGCCGGTTCTTGCGGGTGACGTAGGTGTAGCCGGTGCCCGCGGTGGAGCGGAGCTTGACGATCGGGCGTACTTCGTTGCGTGCCATGCCGCTACTATACGGGAATGGAAATCATTTCCAATAACTCTTCCGCTTCAAAGAGAGGCAGGTAACACCGTGTCCGCCCACTGCCAGCTGACCGGCGCCCAGCCGGGCTTCGGCAACCGCATCTCCCACTCCCACCGGCGCACCCCGCGCCGCTTCGACCCCAACATCCAGCGCAAGCGCTACTGGCTGCCGAGCGAAGGACGGCACGTCCGCCTCACCCTCAGCGCGCGGGCGGTCAAGACCGTCGACGTGATCGGTGTCGAGGCGGCGGTGGCCCGGATCCGGGCCCGGGGGGTGAAGGTCTGATGGCGAAGAAGAGCAAGATCGCACGCAACGAGCGGCGCAAGGCGACCGTCGAGCGCTACGCCGCCCGGCGCGCCGGGCTGAAGGAGGTCCTGCGCCGGCCCTCCTCGACGGAAGCCGAACGCGGCGCCGCGCTGTACGAGCTGCGCAGGCAGCCGCGCGACGCCAGCGCGACCCGGGTGCGCAACCGCGACAGCGTGGACGGCCGCCCCCGCGGCCACCTGCGCAGGTTCGGGCTCTCCCGGGTCCGGATGCGCGAGCAGGCCCACGCCGGCTTCCTCCCCGGGGTCACCAAGTCGTCTTGGTAGGCCCCCCGCCCAGCCCCAGCCCCAGCCCAGCCCCGGACGGGGGCCGGGGCGGACCGGGCCGGTCAGGCCAGCGCCACCCTGACCCTCTGGGTGGCGCCGGCCTGCCCGGTGAGGTCCGCGAAGGTCAGGGTGAGCGCGGATCCGGTGGTGGCCGAGGAGACCGTGGACGGCCGGGAGAGCACGGACGCGACCGGGCGGTTCCACGTCACGGTGAGGCCGGTCTGCATGCGCATCGGGTCGCAGACGCACAGGGTCGCCGTGCCGTCGCCGTGCTCCCGCACCAGGACGCACGCGGGCCTGTCCGCGGCGAGCGTGCCGACCGTCCCGGCGAACCAGAAGTTGACGGCGGTGACACCGAGCGAGGCCACCCGGACGCCCTGCTGGTCGTTGTCGTTGGCCAGCACCGTCAGCCAGCCGCTGTCGGCGGCCCGGGCGGCGGTGGCGGCCGTACCGGCCCCCGGCATCAGGATCCAGGCGCAGGCTGCGTCCACCGGGTCGACGCCGTGGTCGAACCACAGCGTCACGTACCGGCGGGTGACCGGGTCCGTGGTGCCGCCGGTGTTGATGTCGTGCCAGGAACCGGTCCGGGCCTCGCGCCGCGCCTTCACCGTGGCCCCGCCCGGGAACACGTACCCGCCGTGGCCCGCGATCTGCGCCCAGCCGGTTCCGGTGAGCGTCGCCGACCAGCCGAGGGCGGTGGACTGGGCGGCGCCGTTCACCGTGAGGGCCTGGGTGCCGGCGGCCCCCAGATTGCGGTTCTCGACGACGGTCTCGACCGTCGTGCCGTCCGTGCTGCGCACGGCCCCCGCCAGGCAGACGATCGAATCGGCCAGGCAGAACCAGGACTTCTTCGCGTACAGCGTGCTGGACAGTCCGCGGACGAACTGGCCGATGGCCGCGAACTCCCCGTCCGTGGCGCCGCCGACCCAGCTGACGTCCGGCCTCGGCAGCCCCCAGGCGCCGCCCTCCGCGTCCGCGAGCACCTTCCGGGTGACGGTGGTCCCCGGCAGCCGGTACGGGTCCACGGTCGGCCAGAACGCGTCGGTGTACTGGCCGTTGGCGTACGTGTCCCCCCACCACTGGAGCATGCCGGCACCGGCGTGCCAGCCGCGCAGGTTCTCCCCGTTGCCGGTCTCGTAGAGGCCCATCCGCTTCGAGGCCATGCTGATCGAAGCGGCCCAGCCGGGCCGGCGGTGGACCGCCCGGTCCATGCTGGGGAAGAGCCGGTGCCCGGTGGGTTCGGCGAGGGCGCTGACAGCGTTGTCATCCTGTACGGCCTTGAGCCTGGCCAGCGCCGCGACGCTCAGGTCGGTGTCGCCCAGCACCGGGCTGTAGTAGTCGCGCTGCATCCATCCCTTCACGAGCCCGCGCCAGCGCTGGTTCTCCGTCCCGCTCGCGGCGGTGCCCAGCAGGGCGACGGCCGCGAGCACGCCGTGGCCGCGGCCGTGGTCGCCGCCCTGGAATCCGTACGGGGTGCTCCGCGGGTTGCCCCGGCTGGTGGAGCGCCCGGAAACGGCGTCCATCATCAGGCCGTTGAACAGGAACGGTGCGTAGGACTTCTCCACCGAGTCGAGCACGAGCTGCCGCCTGGGATCGGTGACCGCCCAGGTCGAACCGCTGAGCAGGGAGAAGAGCCCGGCCAGGCCGCTGAGCAGCACCGCGCCGTAGGAGCCGGTGTAGGACAGGTAGGTGTGCTGGACGAAGGAGCCGTCCGCGTAGAAGCCGTCTCCGCTGGTGACGAGGGGGAACACGGGGGAGAGGGCGTCGCGGGCCAGCGCGACCTTGGCCGCGTGCCTGCCGAGGACGCCGCGCAGGGCCAGCGACCGGCACAGGTCCACCCGGTTGGCGCCGGTGCTGGTGCCGGTGTAGGCGGCGACCGAGGAGTCCGGGACGAAGCGGTCGACGGCCGCGAGGTGGTCGGCGAGCCGGGCGGCGGGGAGCTGGTCGTGGAGGAGGACGCTGATGTCCAGCAGCAGCTGGGGCGAACCGATCTGGAAGTCCCACCAGTTGCCGAACTGGCTCTTCGCCGGGTTGTACGCCTGCTGGTAGAGGTGGTCGAGACCGGTGCCGATCTCGGCGGCGAGCGCCGCGCTGCCGGTCAGGCCCGTGCCCGGCTGGGCGTACGCCTGGGCCATGGTGGCCAGCCGGGCGTAACTGCCGGTGATCGAGCCGGAGACGGTCAGCGGCAGATCCGGCCAGAGCGACCCGCTGACGGCCGCCATGGTCGCGCGGTGTTCGGCGGCCTGTGTGCCCAGCAGCGCGAGCTTTCCGGCGAAGGGCTCGGCCGCCGGATCGAACCCGCTGCCCAGCAGCATCCCGCGCCACCTGAGGCGCAGGGTGTCGTACTCGTCGGCCACTGCGGACGCGGATGCGGTACCGGTCGACGGGGCGGCGCCGACCGCGGACATTCCGGCCAGCAGGAAGGAACGGCGTGACCACGGGAGGGGCATGGAGCCTCCAGGGCTGGGGCGCGGGCCGGCTCGCCGCACGGCGGGCCGGCCCGCGCGCACGTCTGCGCAGCGGGAGGCGGCCGCTCGGCGGTGAGGCGGTGACGCGCGGGGGAGCGGGGTGGGAGGGGGCGCCCGCTGATCGGTTTGTAGCATGCGCGCGAAATATCGTTCAAGAGGTGCGTAAGAATGGATCGTTCCTACGCCTGAGCGATCACATTGACCGATTGATCGGATCGTTCACGTTCGGATGTGCACAACGGCGCTTCCCCGTCGGGCGCGTTCGGCGGCCAGTACCGTCAGATGGCTGGTGAGCGACTCCCGCGGGCCGGACTTGACCAGGCCCGGGTCCCCGGTGGCGACGGCGGAGACGAACGCGTCCATCAGGCCCGCGTCGCCGCCCCCGTGGCCGCCGGAGGCGTCCATCGACCCCTCGGAGCCGAGCCCGATGACCTCCTCGGTGCGGGTCAGGAAGTCGTAGAGCCGCAACTCCCTCCCGTCCCCCCTCAGTTCCCCGCGCGTGCCGAAGATCCGGGTCTGGCGGTCCGCGGACTCGGTGAAGGCGGTCATCGTGAAGGTGGCCGTGGCCCCGGAGTCGAACTCCATGGCCACCACCTGATGGTCGACCACGTCGTTGTCGCAGGCGTACACGCAGCGTCCGTACGGCCCTTCGCGCAGCGCCCTCTCCAGGGCGTCCGGGGTGAACTCGTCGACCACCACGTTCAGCGGCCAGCCGTGCCGGCCGCCGGCGAGCCGGTCGCCGTACTCGCGGGCCGCGGAATAAGGGCAGGTGTCCTCCACGGCACAGTCCAGGCACCGGTCGGCGGCGCCCGCGGGCTTGAGCTCGGGCCGGAAGTGGGAGAGGCGTCCGAAGCTGGAGACGCGTACGGGCGGCCGGCCCAGCACGTACTGCAGCCAGTCCAGGTCGTGGCAGGACTTCGCCATCAGCATCGAGGTGGCCTCGTCCTCGCGGCGCCAGTTGCCGCGCACGAAGGAGTGGGCCTGGTGCCAGAACCCGACCGGCTCCAGGTGCTGGACGCTGAGGACGTCGCCGACCCGGCCCGAGTCGAGCACGTCCTTCAGCGCCCGCGTGTACGGGGTGTACCGCAGGACGTGGCCGACGGAGAGGATCACCCCCGCCTCCTCGACGGCGGCCACGATCCGCCGGCACTCCTCCTCGGTCAGGGCCATCGGCTTCTCGAGCATGATGTGGTAGCCGATAGCGGCGAACGCCAGCACCGGCTCGAGGTGTTCGCGGTCCAGCGTGCAGATCAGCACCGCGTCCGCGACGCGGCCGCGGGCCGCCAGCGTCCGCCAGTCGTCCACCACCGCCCCGGCGTCCAGACCGTGGGCGGCCGCGAACCGCTCCCGCCGCACCGCACGCGGCTCGGCCACGGCCACGACCGACGCCCGCTCGGGGTGGGCCAGGGCCCAGGCCGCGTGACGGGTTCCGCGGTTCCCGGCACCGACGACGGCAAGAGTGACTCCGACGGGCATCGGTCCCGCCTTCCCTGGGTAGGCGACGTCCGGACGCAGACGCTAGCGACTGCGGAACACCGCGACAAGACGACCTGCCCGGTCCGCCGGGCCGCGCCGCCGACCGGTTCAACTCGCGTTCACGCGCCGCTCGCCGAGTCTCCCTAGCCTCCCTGTGTCCCGTACACAGAGTGGAAGGAGAACCCGGTGCCCTTCACCGTTTCCGTCCGTACCGCCGTCCTGCCCGCCGCGGCGCTGGCCGCCCTGGCCATACCGGCCGCGCCCGCGCAGGCGGCCGCCGCCTCCGTCACCGCCACCGTGGAGACCGCACCGGTCTCGCACAGCGGGGACGCCGCCGACGATCCGGCGATCTGGGTCCACCCGACCGACCCCGCCAGGTCCGTGGTCGTCGCCACGGACAAGAAGGGCGCACTGGAGGTCTACGACCTGTCCGGCACCCGGATCCAGCGGATCAACGGCGATCACGGAAACAACGTCGACCTGCGCGGCGACATCGTGGTCTCCGCCGACGACGACTTCACCGTCTACGACCGCACCACCCGCGCCTACCTCGGCCGCTTCTCCGTCGCCGGCGGCGCCGCGGCCGACGACTGCGAGGACACCGACGGCATCGACGCCACGGCCGCCAACCTCGGACCCGCCTTCCCGCAGGGCGTGTTCATCTGCCAGGACGGCTCCAACGGCGCTCCGGGCACCAGCGGGAACCAGAACTTCAAGCTCGTCCCGCTCCAGCGCATCACCGCGCTCTTCCGCTGACGGGGGTCAGCGGATCGGCTGCCGGGTCTCCGTGCGCACCTTCAGGGTGGTCTCGGCGACCTTGGCCAGGTCCACGGCCTTCGGATCCTGCTGAACGGTCTCCGGAGCGACGAAGCCGACCGACGCGCCGGTGTTCTCGTCCGCCCAGGCGCACATCGGCAGGGTGCTCCTCGTGCCCTCCTGGGTCATCGTCAGAACCTGGCAGGAGACGGTGATCCCGGAGCCGGCCGGGGTGATCTCCCGGGCCGGGACCGCCAGGGTCGCGCCCTTCGCGTCCGCGGCGCCGGCCAGCATCTTCTCGCGGGCCGTCGCCGGATCCTTGAACTGGCCGTACATCCCCGAGAAGACGAGGGCGCTGACACCCTTGCGGGACTCGGCGGTGTACTGGCCGACCGCCGGCTCGGGGTTGCGGATCTTCGGGTCGTAGGCGCCCTTCAGCGCTGCCGCGCCCTCCGACTGCGACAGGTCCTCGACCAGCTCGTACTCGCCGTCCAGCAGCGTCTGCGGCACGGTGAGCCGGTACTCGGCCTCGGGGAATCCGGACCCGCCCGACAGGCCTCCGGCCCCGGCGATCCGGCTCACCGCGAAGGCGAGGACACCCAGCCCGGCCAGCGAGGCCGCGACGATCCCGACCACCAGGCCCGTCCGGTTCCTGCGCGGAGGCGGCGGGTACGGCGGCTGCCCGGGGTACGGGTACGGGTACGGGTACTGCTGGGGGTGAGGCTGCTGGTACGGGGGCTGGAACTGCGGCTGGTACTGCGGCTGGTGCTGCGGGGGTCCGTACGGGCCCGGGGGCTGCTGCGGCGGTGGCGTGCTCATCCACCGAACGCTACTCGAACCCCCGAACGGCCCTCCGGGGGAGGGGCGGCGCCCCCGCGTGACCGGCTGGCCGCTCTGGGTGACCCCGCGCAGGTGGCGGGCCCGCGAGCGCTCGACGGCCGGGTATGGAGGAGACTGAGGAGGGCATACGCCTCCCACGACGGCGGCCGGGCGCAGAAGGCGCGGGAGCCGGGCGGGCGGGGGTGCCAGCCGGTCGCACGTCCGACGACGGAAGCGGGGAGCCGTGCTCACCATGGGAGTCGAGGAGGAGTTCTTCCTCGCGGACGTCCGCACGCGGGCGCCGGTGCCCCGCGCGCCGCAGGTGCTCGGGGCGCTCGCCGCGGAGCTGGGGGACCAGGCCCAGGCCGAGTTCTACACCTCCCAGCTCGAGGTCTGCACCCGGCCCGTCCGCACCGGCACCGAGCTGCGCGAGCAGCTGGCCGCCCTGCGGAGCACGGCCGGCCGCGCCGCGGGCGAGGCGGGATGCCTGCTGGTGGGCACCGGCACGGCCGTGGTCCCGCCGGAGGATCCCGTACCGGTGACCGACTGCCCCCGCTACCGGCGCATGGCCGGCGCCTACCGCGCGGTCGTCGACGGCAGACTCGGCGCGGTCTGCGGCTGCCACGTCCACATCGGCACCCTCGACCACGCCCGGGCCCTGGACCTGGCCAACCGGGTCCGCCCGTACCTCCCCGCGCTCCAGGCGCTCGCGGTGAACTCGCCGTTCGCCGGCGGGCTGGAGAGCGGCTTCGCCGGCTGGCGCTCGGTGGAGTTCGGCCGCTGGCCGACGGCGGGGCCCGCGCCGCTGCTGGACCCGGCCGGCTACGAGACCACCGCGGACGCCCTGGTGAACTCGGGCGTCATCCTCGACCGGGGGATGATCTACTGGTTCGCCCGCCCGTCCGAGCACGTGCCCACCCTCGAGATCCGGATCGCGGACGTCAGCGCCGACCTGGACACCACCGTGCTGCTGGCCCTGCTGATCCGGGGCCTGTGCACCACCATGACGGCCGAGGCGGACGCCGGGCCCGCGCCCGAGGTCCCCGTCGCGCGGCTGCGGGCGGCCCACCGCTTCGCGGCCCGCTACGGCCACCACGGCGAGGGACTCGACCCGCTCACCGGCGACACCGTGCCCGCCCACGCCCTGACCACCGCACTGCTGCGCCGCGCCGAGCCCGGGCTGGCGGCGACCGGCGACCTCGCCGAGGCCGAGAGCCTCCTCGGCGACCTGTGCAGGCGGGGCACGGGCGCGGAACGCCAGCGCGCGGTGTACCGGCGTACGGGCAGCCTGCACGCGGTGGTCGACGACCTGGCGGCCGCCACCACGCCGGACCTGCGCCGCGAGCCGGCGTGGCGGTAGGGCCCGGCACGATCCGAAAGAGACGGCCTAGGCGAGCGTGCGGACCCGCTGGTCGGTGAGCTCGTAGCGGGCGGCGACCACGGCCAGTTCGCCGGCGGCCACCTTCGCGGCGAGGTCCGGTTCGGCCGCCAGGCGCGTGCGGACGCCGCGTACGTGGGCGTCGACCGTGGCGTCGACGCGGGCCTCGCCGTACCGGCCGCGGTCGATGGACGGCCGTATCTGCTCGGCCAGGTACCGGATGTGGGCGGGGAGCGGCTCACCCGTCTCATCGGCGTGGACGGCGGCGGCGACGGCTCCGCACGACTGGTGGGCCAGTACGAGGACCAGGGGTACGCCCAGTTCCAGGACCCCGTAGGCGATGCTGCCCAGCACGGCCTCGTCGAGCACCTCACCGGCGGACCGGACGGTCAGCAGGTCGCCCAGTCCCTGGTCGAACACGAGCTCCGGGGGCACCCGGGAGTCCACACAGCCCAGCACGATCGCGAACGGGTGCTGCCCCGGGGTCAGCCGGCGGCGCAGGGCGGCGGACTCGTGCGGGTGCCGCTGCCGCCGCCTGCGCCAGCGGTCGTTGCCCTCCGCCAGCCGGCGCAGTGCCTGAGCGGGAGTCGCCGGACGGTCCGCGGGCGCCTCCTCCGGGGCGGCGGAGGCGGGGAACGCCGGACCGAGGGCCAGACCCGCTCCGGCGGCCGCGGTGCCCGCCACGGCGGAGCGCAGGAGGGTGCGTCGGCTGGGCGGGTGGGCGGCGGGTCTCCGCGCGTTCGCATACATGCCCGGACCGTAACCCGCCGTGTGCGCAAAGAAGTTGGGTCGCCCTGAGCATTGGCGCGATCCACGCGGGAGCAGGCCGGATGGGATCGGGATGATCCCGGCATGCGGGGCGGGGTGCGAGTGCGGGGGCGGCCGGGAACGCGTGGCCCGGGGGGCCGCCCCCGCATTCGTACCGAGAGGCGGTGCCGTACGGCCGGGCCGTCAGGCGGTCGCGGCCTCCGCCGGTGCCCCGCGCGAGCCGGGCACGAGACGACCCGAGCGGTGGAGTGCGTACAGGGCGGCCGCGCAGCCCAGGCCGAGGACGGCGAGCCCCAGCCAGGGGAGCGCGCAGAGCCCGGCCGCCCGGGCCGTGTCCAGGGCCGCACCCGTGAGCAGGTTCCCGAGGGCGATGCCCACGCCGCAGACCGTGTTGTACAGCCCGTAGTGCGTGGCCACCAGCCGGTCGCCGGACAGGCGCACGATGGTGTCCATCTCGAACGGGTAGGCGATCATCGTGCCCACGGCCAGCAGCAGCGCGGACAGCGTGGCCGGAACCGCCGCCGACAGCCACGGCCAGGCGCCTCCCTCCGGCACCGGCAGCGCCGTGGCCGCCGCCGGCGGCAGGAAGGCCGAGGCCATCACAGCGCCGATGGTGACGGAGACGGGGCCGGACGCCACCGGCTCTTCGCCGGGCAGCTGGGCGGAGCAGTGCAGTATCGCGAAGAGCAGCGCGCTCAGGAGCCCGACGAACAGGCCGACGCGCGAGGTGCGACGCGGGTCGGCTGTGATCATGCCGTGATCGTGGCGTCCCCTCGCCGTGATGCACGGCGTTGATCCGGACATTGCCGGAAGGGTCGGCTGCACCGGTGCGGGACGCGCCGTCGGGGAGGATCCGCGCGGGCACGGGCCGAGCGGGATCGTAGGATGACCGTATGATCGCCGCCCCGCAGCCGCCGCGCCGCCGCCCCACCGGGCCCGGCCGTCTGCTGCTGGTGCTCGCCGTCCTGGCCGGAGTGCTGGCCATGCACGGGCTGGGCGCCGGGGCCATGGCCGTCATGCCCGTACGGGCGCACGCCGTACCCGCGGCCGCACACGGATCCGGCGACCACCGGACGGCCGAGGACTGCTCGCACGACGCCGGCGGTCACGGCCAGGTGCACCACGCGGACGCCGCCTGCGCCGCGACCGGGATCACCACCCCGTACGCGCCTCCCGCACTCGCGGCCGCCCTGCCGGGCGCGCCCGCTACCGCGGTGTCCGCCACCCGGGCCTCGGCGCCCGCCGAGAGCGGCCGGGCCCCGCCCGATCTCGCGGAACTCCAGCTCCTGCGCATCTAGAGCGGCCCGCACGGCGCCCCCTCCCCGGGGCCGCCGCGCTCCGCCCTGTCCTCACGCGTCAAGGAGTCGCACCACCATGAGCAAGAACCGTTCCCCGATCCGCCGTACCGCCGCCGTCGCGGCCGCCGCGGCGGCCTCCCTCGTCCTCGCCGCCTGCGGTGCGGCCGAGGGCGGGGCCACCGCCGGGCACAGTGGCCTCCCCGCCCGGTCCACGTCCCCCTCGGCCTCGTCGCCCGCCGGGCAGGGGCAGCACAACGCCGCCGACACCGCCTTCGCGCAGGGGATGATCCCCCACCACCGCCAGGCCGTCGAGATGGCCGACCTCGCCCCCTCCCGGGCCGGTTCGGCCGAGGTGAAGAAGCTCGCCGAGGCCATCAGGAAGGCCCAGGACCCGGAGATCACGACCCTGTCCGGGTGGCTGACCTCGTGGGGTGAGCAGGTGCCCGCCGCGGGCGCGGCCGACCACTCCGCTCACGGGGCCGGCGGCGGGATGATGACCGCCGAGGAGATGGACCGCCTGGGCAAGGCCTCCGGCCCGGCCTTCGACACCGCCTTCATGGAGCTCATGATCAAGCACCACGAGGGCGCCGTGGCGATGGCGAAGACGGAGCTGGCCGACGGAGCCTTCCCCGGGGCGAAGACGATGGCCGAGGCCATCATCAGCTCGCAGAGCGCCGAGATCGCCACGATGAACCGGCTGCTCGGCAAGAACTGATCCACCCGTGCGGGCGCGGCGGCCCTCAGGACCTGTCGGAGACGGGATCCAGCAGACGGGCCGCCGCCTCGCGCATCTCGACCTTGCGCACCTTCCCGGTGACCGTCATGGGGAACTCCTCCACGACGTGCACGTACCGCGGGATCTTGAAGTGGGCGAGCCGGCCGTCGCAGTACGCGCGCACGTCCGCGGCGGTCAGCGGCTCGGCGCCCTCCCGCATCCGCACCCACGCCATCAGCTCCTCCCCGTACTTCGGGTCGGGTACGCCGATGACCTGGACGTCCAGGACGTCCGGGTGGGTGTGCAGGAACTCCTCGATCTCGCGCGGGTAGAGGTTCTCCCCGCCGCGGATCACCATGTCCTTGATGCGGCCGGTGATGCTCAGGTAGCCGTCGTCGTCCATGACCGCGAGGTCGCCCGTGTGCATCCAGCGCGCCGCGTCGACGGCCTCGGCGGTCCGCTCCGGCTCGCCCCAGTAGCCGAGCATCACCGAGTAGCCGCGGGTGCACAGCTCGCCCGGCTCGCCGCGGGGCACCGTACGGCCGGATCCCGGATCGACCACCTTCACCTCCAGGTGCGGTCCGACGCGGCCCACGGTCGACACCCGGCGCTCGACGGAGTCGTCCGCGCGGGTCTGCGTCGACACCGGGGAGGTCTCCGTCATCCCGTAGCAGATGGCCACTTCGGCCATGCCCATCCGCTCGATGACCTCCTTCATCACCTCGACCGGGCAGGGCGAGCCCGCCATGATGCCCGTCCGCAGGCTGGACAGGTCGTACCCGTCGAAGCCGGGGTCCGCCAGCTCGGCGATGAACATGGTGGGGACCCCGTAGAGCGAGGTGCAGGACTCCGCCTCGACCGCGGCCAGGGTGGCGGCGGGGTCGAAGGAGGGCGCGGGGATCACCATGGCCGCCCCGTGGCTGGTGCACGCGAGGTTGCCCATCACCATGCCGAAGCAGTGGTAGAAGGGCACCGGGACGCAGACCCGGTCCCGCTCGGTGTAGTGGCACAACTCGCCGACGAAGAAGGCGTTGTTGAGGATGTTGTGGTGCGAAAGGGTCGCTCCCTTGGGGAAGCCCGTGGTGCCCGAGGTGTACTGGATGTTGATCGGGTCGTCCGGGCTGAGCGCCGCCTGTGCCCGGCCCAGGTCCGCCGGGTCGCCCTGCCGTCCGCGCTCCAGCAGCGAGGTCCACTCGGCCCCGTCCAGCAGCACGGTGAACTCCAGCTCCGGACAGCGCGGCCGGACCTCGGCGATCACGGCCGCGTAGTCGGAGCCCTTGAAGCGCTCCGCCGCGACCAGCAGCCGCATCCCGGACTGCCGCAGGACGTACTCCAGTTCGTGCGAGCGGTAGGCCGGGTTCACGGTGACCAGGACCGCCCCGATCCTGGCCGTGGCGTACTGGACCAGCGTCCACTCGGCCCGGTTCGGCGCCCAGATCCCGACCCGGTCGCCCTTGGCGATGCCGAGGCCGAGCAGCCCGAGCGCGAGCGCGTCGACGTCCGCCGCCAGCTCCGCGTACGTCCAACGGCGCCCGGACGCCCGGTCGACGAGGGCGTCGCGCCCGGGGAACCGCCGCACGGTGCGGTCCAGGTTCTCGCCGATGGTGTCGCCCAGCAGCGGCAGTTCGCAGGCACCGGACGCATAACTCGAGGCGGAGGACACACGTTTCTCCAGGGCTCGGTGGCGGGGAGCGGAGCGCGGGGCCGGCGGACCGGCCTCCTGTCATGATCCACGGCGCCCCGTCCGGGGGCTACCCCCCGGACGGGGTACCGGCCGGCCCGGCTCAGCGCGCGTGGCGCTCCGGCAGGTCCACCTCGGCCGGGGCGACGGAGAAGCCGCGCGGCGTGGCCGCCGCGGACCGCTTGCCGCAGAAGGCGGCTTCGAGGGTCCCGCCGAGCGCCGTGTTCGCGGCGCCCCGGTTCGAGGTGTTCGCCATGGCGGTGAGGCTGCGGCGGCCGTCACGGGTGGCGAACGCGTAGGTGTAGAAGCCCTGCACGGTGCCGGTGTGGCCGTATACCGACGTGCCGCACGACAGGTCGTAGCGGCGCAGGCCCAGCCCGTAGAAACGGGTGGCCGCGGCGTCGGTCGGGGTCATCCTCAGCATGGCGTCCAGCATCCGCGCGTCCAGCAGCCGGCCGCCGAGCAGCGCCGAGGTGAAGGCGTTCAGATCGGCCGGGTCGGAGATCACCGCCCCGGCGGACTGCGCCCAGGACACGGTCTGCTCGGTGGCGTCGACCAGCGGAGCGCCCTCCTCGTCGGGGTGGAGGTAGCCGCGGGCGTGCCGCCCCTCGATCCGCGTACCCGGGTGCACGTACGAGGTGTTCCGCAGGCCCAGCGGCTTGATCACGCGGCGCTGGTACTCCTCGCCCACCCGGTGCCCGGTGACCTCCTCGATCAGCATGCCGACGACGACGAAGTTGGTGTTCGAGTACGCGTACGCCGCGCCGGGTTCGGTCGTCCTCGGCTCCTTCAGCGAGAGCCCGACGAGCTCCCGGTAGCCGAACACCTTCGTGCGCACGGCCTCGAAACCCGGCACGGTCCGGGCGAACATGGCGTCCGTGTAGTCGGCCAGCCCGCTGCGGTGGCTCAGCAGGTGGCGCACGGTGATCCGGTCGTCGGGCAGCAGGCCGGGCAGGTAGTGGTTGACGGGGGTGTCCAGCCGGATCTTCTTCTCGGCCACCAGCTGGAGCAGCACCACGGCGGAGAACGTCTTGGTGACGCTCCCGACGCGGAAGCGGGAGCGGGTGTCCATGGCCGCGCCCGTGGCCCGGTCGCGTACGCCCACCGCCTTGGACTGGACGCCGCCGGGGCCCGAGATCCGGGCCATGGCCCCGGGCGCTCCGGCGTCGGTGGTCTGGCGCAGGGCCCTCACCAGGGCCTGGAGATCGGCGGGTGCCTCGGCGGCGTGGGCGGTGGTGGCCGGTGCCACGCCGGCCAGCACGGCCAGCAGGGCGGCACCGAGGGCCAGCCGTCGGTTCAGGGGCAGGGGCATGTCGTCCTCGACTCGGTCGGCAGCGGTTGGCGGACGCGCGGCCGTCGACGCGCGCGCCCGTCCCCTCAACTGGCGCAAGTGGGTCCGAGGGACGGGGTGGGGGCAGAATTGACGGGGAACCGGGGAACCGGGGAACCGGGGAAACGCGGGAAGCCCGAAAGGGGACCTCTGTGCCGACGGATCCGCCGGGGGGCGAGCGCGAACAGTCCGCCGGCCTCCTGACGTCGGAGCCCGGCACGCTGCTGGAGCACGTACCCGTGGCGGTCTTCGGCCTCGACGGCGCGGGCCGCGTCCGCTACTGGGGACCCGGCGCCGAGAAGCTCTTCGGGCACCCGCCCGAAGCGGTCCTCTCCGGCCCGGCCGACATCCTGTTCCCCGCCCCGGCCCCGGGCCGCCCCGGCGCGGCCGCGCAGCTGGCGGAACGCGGGCGCACCCTGGGGTACTGGCGGGTCCGCATGCCCGTCGCGCACCGCGACGGGACGGTCTTCGACTGCGGCTTCCGGGTCTTCCCCGTCACCGGCCCCGACGGCAGCACCGTGATCATGGGCCTGGCCAGCAGGGGCGAGGACCTCGACCGGGTCAAGACGAACCTGGCGTTCCTCGACGCCCTCTTCGAGACCTGCCCCATCGGCCTGGGCATGCTCGACGAACGACTCCGGTACGTCCACCTCAACCAGGCGCTGGCCGACATGGACGGCATGTCCATCGCGGACCACCTCGGACGGCCCATGACCGAGATCATGCTCACCTCCGACGAGGGCGAGTACGAGCGCACGCTACGGGCCGTGGCCGAGGGCGGGCGGCCCGTGGTCGGCGCCCTGGTGGGCCTGCGCACCCCGGGCCGCCCCGACCACGACCAGGTCCGGTCCGTGAGCCTGTTCGCGCTCAGCCGGGCCGGCGACACCCGCCCGGGCGTGGGCGGGCTGCTGGTGGACGTGACCGAGCGGGAGCACGCGATCCTCGAAGCGACGGCGGCCCGCCGGCGCCTCGCGCTGCTGGACCGGGCCGGGGCCCGCATCGGCACCACCCTCGACCTGCACGTCACGGCGCGGGAACTGGTCGAGACCGTGGTCCCCGAATTCTGCGACGGCGCCGTCGTGGAACTCGTCGACCGGGCGCCCGACGATCCCGAGGTGTTCGACCCCGGGCTGCCGCTGTCCACCCGCCGCATCGCCTCCGGCACCGTGCTGCCGCCGCCCGCGGACGAGCTCGTCGGCGGGCTGGAGTACGTCACCTACCCGCCCGGCTCCAGCATCCACGCCACGCTGCGCTCCGGACGCCCGGTGTCCGTCCCCGTCAACGAGGAGTTCGCCACCCGCACCGTCGTCCACCAGGAGCGCGCCCGGCTGCTGCTCGACAGCGGGCTGCGGGACATCCTGATCGCCCCGCTCATCGCCAGGGGAACGGTCCAGGGCATCACCATGTTCGGCAGGGCCGCGGGCCGCCCGGCCTTCACCGAGGAGGACCTCGGGCTGGCCGGTGAGCTGGCCTCCCGCGCCGCCCTGTGCCTGGACAACGCACGCCTCTACGGCCAGGTCCGCGATATCGCACTCACCCTCCAGCGGGCCCTGCTGCCCAGCGCCACGGGCGCCGGGCCGTACGTGCGCGTCGCGCACCGGTACCTGCCGGCCGGCCACGTCACCGAGGTGGGCGGGGACTGGTACGACGTGATCAGCCTGCCCGGCGACCGGGTGGCCCTGGTCGTCGGCGACGTGATGGGGCACGGGGTGCGGGCCGCCGCGGCCATGGGCAGGCTGCGCATCACCGCGAAGGCCCTGGCGAGGCACCACGCGGATCCCGGCGAGCTGCTCGCCGAGCTCGACACCTGCGCCCGGGAGGCCGGGATCGAACTCGCCACCTGCCTCTACCTGCTCTACGACCCGGCGACCGGCCGTGCCCGGATGGCCAACGCGGGCCATCCGCCGCTCATGGTCCGGCTCCCGGACGGCACCGTCGAGACGGTCACGGAGGCGGCCGGGGTGCCGCTGGGCGTGGGCGGGTTCCCCTTCGCGACGACGGAGCTGGACCTCCCGGAGGGGGCCACCCTGGCCCTGTACACGGACGGCCTCATCGAGGCCAGGGGCCGGGACATCGACGCGGGAATGGAGGCGCTGCGCGACCAGCTGCGGCGGGCGCGGGGCACGATGGAGGCGGCGGCGGACCGGATCCTGGCCGGCCTGATCCCCGGCACCCCGGCCGACGACACGGTGCTGGTCCTGGCCCAGGTCAGCCGGGCACCGGGCCACTGAGGACCGGATCGGCGGGCACGGGGCCGCCGATGGCCGGGCTGCCGATGGCCGGGCTGCCGACGGCCGGGCTGCCGACGGCCGGGCCTGCGGGGGCCGGGCTCGCGTCGGCCGGTGTCCCGCGCTGCCAGACGGCCCGTACGGACTTCCCGGCCCCCTCGGGCACCACGGTCAGCGACGAGGTCAGCTGCCGCGCGATGCCCCAGCCGAACCCGCCGCCGTTGTCCGGGTCCCCCGGGCGGGGCACGGGGCGGGCGCTGCTGCTGTCGTAGACCTCGACCACCAGTTCCCCCGGCCGCCGGCAGGCCATGCGCAGGCGCCAGCCGCCGTCGTCCGTGTGGCGGACGGCGTTGCCCAGGAGCTCGCTGACGACGAGCACGACGTCGTGCACGTCGGCCCAGGGGCAGCGGGCCCGCACGAAGCGGACCGCGGCACGCCGCGCGAGCGCGGTGTCGGAGTAGGAGGAGTCGAGGACGAGCACGGGGAGCTCCTGTCCGCGGAGGAAGTGGCAGAAAGCAGGACGAATCGCTACTTCTCAGACTCCCGTGTCCGGACCTCCCGGACCATCGGCAATTCGGCCGAAGCGGCCCGTGCGAGGCTTGTCCGGCTCACAGGACCGGCGCACGGTCCGCGCGAACGGGGAGGGAACCCGCACCATGCACCAGCCGAGCCGGCCCGAAGACCTGGACCGTCCCGAACTGCTCTGGGCCAGGGCCGTGACCCTGGCCGTGCTCGACGCCGCCTGCGCCGACCGGACCGAGTACGCGATCGACGACGACGGCGTGTGGTGCCACTCCACCGGCGCCGACGGCTGGTGGCGCCTGACCGTGCTCGACGGGGCGCGGGCCGTCCTGTGCGGCCAGGACCCGGACGGCAGCCACACCCATGTCGGCGACCGCCAGATCGACTTCCTCGCGGGCGGCCCCGACTGGCTGCCCTGGGACCTCCTGCGCGAGGACGCCGAGGGCAACCTCCTCGGGTTCGTCTACTGGTGGCAGGACGGGGCCTGGCACCGCATCCCCTATCCGGACGAGCTGTCCGAGGACGGACTGGACGGCGCCGCGCCCTGGGCCGGCTCGCACCGGGAGTTCCTCGAACTCGCCGTGGACTCGCGCGACGTGCCGTACGAGCGGCGGCGGACCCTGGCCGAGGCCGTCGAGGGGTTCGTGGCGGCGGCGCGGGAACGCGCGGCCGACGCGGCCGCCGTGGCGGCGTTGCTGGCACCGGCCCGAGGCGTGGAGGGGCCCGAGCCGCGGCCCGCGGTGGCACTCGCCCTGGCCGCGCGCGCGGGCATCCTCGCGTAGCGCCCGGACGGCTGCGTGCGCGCCGCCCGGGTCTCAGCCGTGGCTGGTGTCGATGACGCAGAAGCGGTTGCCCTCCGGGTCGGCCAGCACGACGAAATCGGGATCCTCGGGGTAGGAGTCCCAGTCGGCGTGACGGGCTCCCAGGGACACCAGGCGGGTCACTTCCGCCGCCTGCTCGGCCGCGTCCGCGGCGTACAGGTCGAGGTGCACGCGGGGGCGCTCCTGTACGGGGGAGGTGCTGCGCCCCAGGGCCAGGCCCGGGCCGTGACCGTCGGCCGGGACCAGGACGGTCCAGCCGTCGGACACCTCGCCGTCGCGCGGGACGTACCCCAGCGCCCGGCCCCAGAATTCGGCCGCCCTGCGTACGTCCGCGGCGCCCATCACGATCGTTCCGATGCTCAGCATGATCGGATTCTGGCAAACCGCGCGTCAGTGCGGGAGCCGTTCGATCGCGACCATCGCGGCGTCGTCGCCGAGGGTGCTGCCCGCCGCGTGGGACAGCAGGTCCGCGCACAGCAGGTCGAGGAGGGCGCGCGGGCGGGTGCCCGACCAGGCGGCCGCGTGGTCCGCGAGCGGGTAGAAGGTGCCCTCGGCGTCGCGTGCCTCCAGGACGCCGTCCGTGTACAGGAGCAGGACGTCGCCCGCGGCGAAGGCGAAGGTCTGCGCGGTGACGGAGGATTCCACCAGTCCCGCCAGGCCCAGCGGCGGCGAGGGCTGGTCCACGTCGAGGGGGAGCGCCCGGCCGTCGCGCAGCAGCAGGGGCGGCGGGTGGCCGCAGCTGACCAGGTGCAGTACCGGTTCGTCGTCGGGGATCTCCAGGACGGCCGCGGTGATGAAGCTCGCGCCCTGGTCCCCGGAGTCGTCCAGGTCAGGGGAGACCGCCGCCTCCAGGTAGGCCACCAGCCCCGGCAGGCCCGCCTCCTGGTGGGCGGCGGCCCGGAAGGCGCCGAGGACGAGCGCGGCGTCCCCGACCGCCTCCAGCCCCTTGCCGCGGACGTCGCCGATGATCAGCCGGGTTCCCGTGGCCGTCCGGGCGGCGGCGTACAGGTCCCCGCCGATCCGGGCCTCGGCCGCGGCGGCCAGGTACAGCGAGGCCACGCCCAGCGGACCGATCCGGTCGCGCAGCGGCCGCAGCACCACCTGCTGGGCGGTCTCGGCAACCGACCGCAGCTGCACCATCTCCCGCTCGCGCACCTCGCGCAGGTGGGCGAAGAGGGTCACGAACACCGAGATCATGATCAGCGCGCAGATCTGGAAGGTGTGATTCAGATCGGTGAGCGTCGTGCGCGCCATCGCCACCACCGCCTGCGCCAGCACCGCCACCAGGCCGACGAACCCCGTCATCCACGGTCCGGCGAAGGAGGCGGTGACGGCCGGTGCGGCGGCCAGGAAGGGACCGAGGTGGACATCGGGCGGCGCGAGTACGTCCACCACCGTGACCAGGGCGATCAACGCGAAGGGAACCGCCAGCTGTGCGGGGCGCACCTGCCCGGACCGTGGGCTGGACGCGAGCGGTGGCCGGAGATCCATCCCCCCTGCATACACCGCGAGGCCACCCGTGTCCTGCGGACCCGGCCGTCACGGCCGCCCTGCTGCCGGCCGGGGCCGGCGAAGAGCGGCGCCCGGCCGGTGCGGCTACGAGCGGCGGCGGGGCTTTCCGCCCTTGCCGCCCTTGGGGCTCCGGCTCGCCGGCTTGCCCGGCGCGGCCTTGCGCGGTGCGCCGCCGCCCGCCTCCGGGCGCTTGGCCTTCGCCTTGGCCTTGGCCTTCGCGGTGGCCTTCGGCTGCGCGGCGGCGGCCGGGCGGCCCCGGGTGCTGTTCACGGTCCGCCCGCGGACGATCCCGATGAACTGCTCCACCAGATCGGTGGTCTCCTCCTGCGGCCAGGACAGCGCCACGCGCGACTCGGGTGCGTCGGTGACCGGACGGTAGGTGAGGTCCTTGCGGTGGTGCAGGCGCGCGAGGGACTGCGGGACGACGAGCACGCCCACCCCGGCCGCCACCAGCTCGATCGCGTCCGCGGTCGTTTCGGGACGCTCGATCGCGGGCTGTCCCGGCAGCTTCTCCCAGCCGAGGGTGTCGTCGAGGGGGTGCAGCACGATCTCCCCGGCCAGATCCGCCGTGGAGACCTCCTCGGCCGCCGCCACGAGGTGGTCCTTGGGGATCACGACGACCGTGGTCTCGGTGTAGAGGGGGATCGCGCTGAGGTCGTCCCGGTCCACCGGCAGCCGGACGAAACCGGCGTCGGCGGCGCGGTCGCGCAGCACGCCGAACGCCTCGGCGGGGGACACCGACACGAGGGTCAGGGGTACGTCGGGCAGCCGCTCGTTCCAGATCCGGATCCACTTGGTGGGTGTCACCCCGGGGACATAGGCGAGCCGGAACGAATGGGGTACTTCCGAGCCTGTCACCCCGCCAGGTTACCGGTCGTGGTCGGAGGTAGCGCACACGCTCGATACTCTTGACGGCATGACGTCCCACCAGAGCACCCAGACGATGAAGCCCGCGACCGCGGCGAAGAAGCTGGGTGTGTACCTCGAGGCCACCCCCGCTGAGTTCCAGGAGGGTGTCGTCTCGCGCACCGAGCTGAACGCCCTCCAGTCCGACCCGCCCGCCTGGCTGGTGGAGCTGCGGCGCACCGGCCCGCACCCGCGCCCCGTGGTCGCGGCGAAGCTGGGCGTCTCCATCGCCGGTCTCGCCCGCGGCGGCGTGACCGAGCCGCTCACCACCGAGCAGATCGAAGCGCTCAAGCAGGAAGCCCCCGAGTGGCTCCAGCGCGAGCGCGCCACCCAGGCCGACGTCCGCAAGGAAGCGGTCCGGATCAAGGAGATGCAGGCCGAGAAGGCCGAGAAGGCGGCGAAGAACGCCGGTTCCTGACCGCGCGCGCTCCCGCCCGCAGGGCCCGGCACCCCAAGGGGGTGCCGGGCCCTGCGGCTGAGCGCTCCCGCCCGTCGCCATGTCCATGGACCGACGCCAGTCGATGCCTCAGGCGGCCACGGCCTCCCGGCTGCGCTCCCCGCGGCTGCGGTCCGCCGGGGTCCGGGAGGCGAACAGGCCGTCCAGGGCGAGGGCGCCGGGGCCGGTGAACACCAGCAGCAGGAAGGACCAGCAGAACAGGGCGGAGAGCTCGCCGCCGTTCTGCAACGGCCAGAGGGCGTCGGGCTGGTGGGCGCTGAAGTACGCGTACGCCATCGAGCCGGAGGAGACGAAGGCCGCGGACCGGGTGCCGAGGCCCACGAGGACCAGGACGCCGCCGACCAGCTGGATGGTGGCGGCGTACCAGCCCGGCCAGGCGCCGGCCGGGACCGTGCCGCCGCCCTGCGCTCCGCCCAGGACGCCGAACAGGGAGGCGGCGCCGTGGCAGGCGAACAGCAGTCCTGTGACGATCCGGAACAGGGCGACGGCGTACGGCCGGTTCCTGTCGAGAAGGGGGGTCATGTGGGGGGCTCCTTCGGTGGGGACGGGTTCCGAACCGGTAGCCGGCGGGCGCGTGTGGCGGGACGCCCACTCGGGTGTGCCGCAGATTAGGTACGCCTAACCGTACTTACAAGATCAAATTCCGGCCACGGCCGAACGATGGCAATCCGTTCCAGCGGCCGTACGGCGAGGCCGACGCCGACCGCGCGGGGCCGGCCCGGCCCGCCCCGTCCGCTGGCGGCCCGCGCCACGGTGAGGTCCGCTGGAGGGGTGAGCCCTCTGCCCGATCGCGCCTGGTGGACCGGTCTCCCGCCCGCGGCGGGCGCCGCCGTCATGGCCGTCGGCATCCTCTCCGTCGGGCTGCACCTGACCGGGCACGAGGTGCTCTCCCTGGCGGCGCTGGCCCTGTCCGGGGCCCTGTGGCTGGTTCTGGCCGCCGACTTCACGGCCCGCCTGCTGGGCGACCGCGGCAGGTTCCGGGCCGAGGCCGACACCCCGGCCGCGCTCACCGCCGTCGCCGCCACCACCGTGCTCGGCACCCGCCTCTCGGCGCTCGGGTGGCAGAGCGCGGCCACCGCGCTGCTGGCGCTCGCCGCGGCGCTCTGGCCCGGGCTGCTGCTGGCCGTCGTACGCCACTGGCGGCGGCGCATGGGCGGGGTGGCGTTCCTCGTCTGCGTCGCCACCCAAGGGCTCGCCGTCCTCGCGGCGACGCTGTCCGCCGCCGGTCACCACGACTGGCTGGCCCGGGCGGCGCTCGCCGCGTTCTGCCTCGGCCTGCTGCTCTACGGGGCGGCCCTGGTCCGCTTCGACCTGCACGAGGTCATCGGCGGCGCGGGGGACCACTGGGTGGCGGGCGGCGCGCTGTCCATCTCCGCGCTGGCCGGCGCCAAGCTGACGGCGTCACCCGTATGGACGGGTACGGCGCACACGGCGCTGCAGGTCACCACACTGGTGGTGCTGGCCCTCTCCCTCGCCTGGTACGCCGTCCTCCTCGGGGCCGAACTGCGCCACCCCCGCCCGCACTACGACATCCGGCGCTGGGCCACCGTGTTTCCCCTCGGCATGACGGCCACCGCCTGCCTCTCCGCGGCGGACCCGGCCGGAGTCCCCTGGCTGCGCCCGCTGGGCGAGGTCCTGCTCTGGATCGCGATGGGGGCCTGCCTGCTGACCTTCGCCGCCGCGTTCCTCGTCCTCCGCCGCCGCCCCTGACACCTCCCGCTCCTGTGGCGGCCGCGGTGCCCGCTCAGTAGGGTCCCGGCATGGCCTACACCTTTCAGCTGGTCATCGATTCCCGGGATCCGCACCCGCTCGCGGACTGGTGGGCCGACGCCCTCGGCTGGGAAGTGGAGCCGAGCGACGAGGACTTCATCCGCGGCGTGATCGCCGCGGGCCAGGCGACCGAGAACGACACCACGACGCACCGCGGCGCCCTCGTGTGGAAGGTGGGCACCGCGATCCGCCACCCCGACGGCCTGGAGGGCGCTCCCCGCATCCTCTTCCAGCTCGTCCCCGAGCCCAAGACGGTCAAGAACCGCGTCCACCTCGACGTCCGCACCGGCTCCGACGACCCGAAGGGCGTGGTCGAACGGCTCCTCGCCAAGGGCGCGACCTTCCTCCACGACGGCCGTCAGGGCCCCTGGACGTGGACCACGCTCACCGACCCGCAGGGCAACGAGCTCTGCGTGAGCACCTGAGGAGCGCCGCGTGAACGTCCTCCTCTTCGGGGCCACCGGAATGATCGGCCGGGGCGTGCTCCGCGAATGCCTGCGCGACGACACCGTCGACGGCGTCCTCGCCATCGGCCGCACCCCGCTCGGCGTCACCCACCCCAAACTGCGCGAACGCGTCCAGGAAGACCCGTCCGACCTCTCCGCCCCGGACCTCGGCCTCGCCGCGTACGACGCCTGCTTCTTCTGCCTCGGCGTCTCCTCCGTCGGGATGAAGGAGGAGGCGTACCGGCGCGTCACCCACGACCTCACGCTCGCGGTGGCCCGCCCCCTCGCCGCCGCCAACCCTCGGATGACCTTCGTCTACGTGTCCGGCGAGGGCACCGACAGCACCGAGCAGGGCCGTTCCATGTGGGCCCGGGTCAAGGGGAAGACCGAGAACGACCTGCTCGAACTGCCCTTCCAGGCCTACATGTTCCGCCCGGGCATCGTCCAGCCGGTGCGCGGTGTGCCCTCCAAGACCCGCCTCTACCGCGCCCTCTACGCCGTCACCGCACCCCTCGTCCCGCTCGTCCGCCGGATCGCGCCGGACCTCGTCGTCACCACCGAGGCGCTGGGCCGCGCCATGATCGCCGTCGCCGCACCCGGCACCGAGGTCGCCGGCCGCACTCTGCGCCCGAAGGACATCAACCGACTGGGCGGGGCCGCGACCAGGCATAATTGACTACCGGGCAGACCCTCCCGCACGCGAGAATCAGCCATCTCAAACCGGGAGGAACCCATGAGCCAGGACCGCCTGACTCTTCACGACCTGCTGCCCGCACAGGCGCTGGCGGACGCGATCGACGCCGGGTACGTGACCCGCAAGACGCACCCCGAACTGCCGCTGTCCATCTACACCTACACCCGGACGGCCCAGTACGAAGGCGTGTGGAACCAGGTCACCACGCGCTGCCGCGGACTCGTCGCCGACGACGGCACCGGCGCGGTCGTCGCGCTGCCGCTGCCGAAGTTCTTCAACGTCGGCGAGCACGTGGCGGGCCGGCCCTACGCGCCCGCCCTGCCGGACGAGCCGTTCGAGGTCTACGAGAAGGTCGACGGCAGCCTCGCCGTGGTCTTCCACTACGCGGACCGCTGGCACGTCGCCTCCAAGGGTTCCTTCAGCAGCGCCCAGTCCACCTGGGCGCAGCGCCTCCTCGACACCAGGGACACCGCGGCGCTGCGCCCCGGGACCACCTACCTCGCCGAGATCCTGTACCCGCAGAACCGCATCGTCGTGGACTACGGCGGCCGCCGCGACCTCGTCCTGCTCGCCGCGTTCGGAGCGGACGGCACCGAGGTACCGCTCGCCGAGGCCGCGCCCCACTGGGAGGGGATCGGTTCCGTCGTCACCGTCTGGCCCGCGATGCCCCTGGACGAACTGGTCGCGCTGACCGAGTCCAGCACCATGCCCGGCGGCGCCGCGGCGACGGGCACCGACGCGGAGGGCTTCGTGCTGCGCTTCGCCTCGGGCGTGCGCGCCAAGGCCAAGCTGTCCGAGTACGTGCGGCTGCACAAGGTGCTCACCGGCGTCACCGAGCGGGACATCTGGCGGGGCCACGGCATCCAGCGGTTCGCGGCCCTGCCCGCCAAGCAGCTCGCCCAGGGCCTGAACTGCACGGTGGCCGACATCGAGGACTCGGGCGGCAAGCCGCTCGACGCCCTGCTGGAGCAGGTGCCCGACGAGTTCGACACCTGGGTCCGCGAGGTGATCGCGCGTCTGGAGGACGAGGCCGCGCGCCACGAGCGGGCCATCGACGAGGCGTACGCCGGACTCGTCCACCTGGCCGGCGACCGGGGCGCCTTCGCCCGCGCCGTCAAGGGGCTCCGTGACCGCGGGCTGCGCGCGGCGATGTTCCTGCGGCTCGACGGCCGCCCGACCGAGATCACGACCTGGCGCCACGTGCGCCCGGAGACCGGCGACCCGTACGCCACCGACGAGGAGGAACAGCCCGTGTCCGAAGCCGCGCCCGAAGGGGTGCGGGCCCCCGCGCCCCCGGCCGCGAAGCCGCAGGTCTCCGGCCCCGCCCGGACCGCGGCCGCCCCGGCTCCCGCTGCGGCCCGCCCGGCGGAACCGGCCCCGGGGGAGCGCCCGCTGCCCGTCGTGCACGTCATGACGGGGCTGCCGGCCTCCGGCAAGACGACCTCGGCGCGCGCCCTCCAGGCCGAGTCCGGGGGCCGGATGCGCCGCGTCAACCTGGACGACCTGCGGAGCATGCTCGACCTGCCGGACCCCGGGCGGGGCCGGTCCCACGCGCACGAGCAGACCGTGCTGGCCGTCCAGGACGCGGCGGTCCGCGCGGCCGTCGACGGCGGCTTCGACGTGGTCGTCGACAACACCCACCTGACCAAGCACATCCCGAAGCGGCTCAAGGCGGCGGTCGGCGGACTCGCCACCTTCGTCGTGCACGACTTCACCGACGTCCCGCTGGAGGAGTGCCTGCGCCGGGACGCCGCCCGCGAGAAGCAGGTCGGCGAGGAGATCATCCGCATACTGGCCGACAAGCACCAGAAGGCCCGCAAGGGCGGCTGGCGGCTGACGGCGGAGTGGCTGAACGGCACGTCCGGCGAGGTGGCCGCGCCGCCGGTCCGGGAGTACGTCGCCGACCCGGCCCTGCCCGCCGCGGTGATGTGCGACATCGACGGGACACTCGCGCTGACCGGCGACCGCGGCCCGTACGACTTCTCGCGCTGTGAGCTCGACCTGCTCAACGAGCCGGTCCGCCACGCCCTGGACGCCTTCCGGCGGGCCGACGGCGACGTGATCGTGCTGCTGTCGGGCCGGAGCGAGGAGCACCGCCCGCAGACCGAGTCCTGGCTGCGGCGGCACCGGGTGCCCTACGACGAGCTGTGGATGCGGGCGGCGGGCGACACGCGCCGCGACGACGTGGTGAAGGCGGAGCTCTTCGACGCGCACGTCCGCGACCGGTACGCGGTCCGGGTCTCGCTCGACGACCGGGACCGGGTGGTCGCGGTCTGGCGCCGGATGGGCCTGCCCACCTGGCAGGTCAACTACGGCGACTTCTAGGACGCCTCGATGGGGCACGTGCTGATCGTGGACGGCGCGAACGTCGTCGGCTCGGTACCGGACGGCTGGTGGCGGGACCGGCGGGGCGCGGCCGAGCGGCTGCGCGACCGGCTGGCCGCGCGGGACGGGGACGAGGAGATCATCCTCGTCGTCGAGGGTGCCGCCCGGGGCGTCGAGTCCGTTCCCGGCGTACGGGTGGACCCGGCGCCCGGGAGCGGCGACGACCGCATCGTGGAACTGGCCGCGGCCCATGCGGACCGCGGCTGCGTGGTGGTCACGGCCGACCGCGAACTGCGCGAGCGGGTCCGGGCGTACGGAGCGCGTTGCGTGGGGCCGCGCGCCGTACGCCCGGAGCGCTGACCGGCCCTCGGGCCGGGCCGTGCGGGGTCAGCGGCAGTAGCGGACCGTGCTGAGGTTCTTGACGTAGCGGGCCGCGACCCAGCGCTCGTGGTCGTAGGCCGCGCGGTCGTCCCCGCGGCTGCCGCCGCCGGTGCCGGCGTTCGGGTTGCCGCTGCCCGGCCAGGTGCCGTTCTGGTCGGTGCCGTTGCTGCCGTTCCCGTTCTCGTTGTTGCCGTTCTCGTTCGAGCCGTTCTCGTCGTGCAGGCGGTACCAGACGCGGTTGCCGTCGACCGACTCGCCGTACTGCTTGCACTCGATCTCGACCGTGCGGTTCGGGTAGACCTGGCCGACGATCCGGGAGCGGGTGTTCGGCTTGCTGCGGACCTTCAGGGGGCCCTTCGAGACGACCTTGCCGATCGAGTGCCGCATGCCCGCGGCCACGGTCTGCTGCGACGAGGTTTCGGCCACCGGTTGCTCGTCCGCGACCGAGGTCCCGGCCCCGACCAGGCCGAGCACCAGGCTTCCGGCGGCGAGAGCGAGGATGGTCCTGGTGGGCTTCAGCATGAGCCGGCTCCTCTACGAAAGCTTCCGCCCGGCCGCGGCGCGCGGCACGGGGCGGCAACCTGGCGGTTGCCAGGGACGACTATGGCGACGGCGGGGCGGTTCACAGGGTTGGCTCACCGCGTTTTAGCCCGATATGCCCAATCCGTGCCTCCGCCGGATGGAGTATGCCCCTCCGCTTCACGGCCGGCCCGACACCCCGCACATTCGCCCGGTGGTTGCTTCAACTGCCGTTCATACTCGATCTGTTGGATCGGGCGAGCGAACCGGGGGCGGTCATGCGGAGTGGGCTGGCGAGGGCAGGGGCGTGGAGCGGAGCACTGGCAGGGCTGCTGGCCTTGACCGGATGCGGCCAGGGCGGCGGGCACGGGGACGCACCGCAGCCCGGTCCGACGGGTTCGGTGACGGCCCAGCCCTCGGCGCCGGCCCCCTCGCCCTCCGGCTCCACCGCTCCCGGCACGCTGCCCACGGCGTACACCTTCACGCCCGACCCGGCCCGCCTCCCGCGCACACCGCAGGAGGCGCAGCGCCTGACGCGGGCCGCCGCCCTGGACCCGGAGTCCTGGTCGGCGGGGATGGTGGCGCACGATCCGTACGAGAGCGGCGGCAGTTGGCCGGTGCTCTCGGACGGCTGCGCGTGGTCGCGCGCGGAACTGCCGGCCGACGTGCTCGACAGTTACACGCGCAAGATCGACCTGCCGGCCAAGGACGGCAGGGGAAGGGTGCTCGGCTCGCTCACCCTCACCGTGCACCGGGACGTGGCGGCCGCCGACCGCGATATGCAGGACACGGTCCGCCAGAGCTTCCGCTGCCCCGACCAGGACCTCGGCGGCGGCCAGGCGCTGCACGGCCTGATGTCCATGCACCAGCCGAAGGAGTCGGTGCTCAACGCCGACGCCTCGCTGTTCGAGGCCGGGAAGTACAGCTCGTCCGAATCGGGCGGCCCGCAGCACTACGTGTGGACCAAGTCCCGGATCGGTCCCGTGGTGATGGCGCTCTCCGTCAAGGGCGCCCAGGGGTACGAGATGAGGGAGCTGCTGCCGGTGGCCGCGGAGGGCGCGGCCAAGGCGCTGTACCGGATCGAACTGGAGCTGAAGCCCTGATGAGGCCGCTGCATCCCACCGACCCCGCCCGCATCGGCGGCTACCGGATCCTCGGCCGGCTCGGTGCGGGAGGCATGGGCGTGGTCCTGCTCGGCCGTTCCTCCGGCGGCGCGCTCGCCGCGGTGAAACTCGTCCGGGCCGAGTACGCCGACGACCCCGGCTTCCGTGTGCGGTTCCGCCGCGAGGTGGCCGTCGCCCGCCGGGTCCACAGCCGCTGGGCCGTGCCGGTCGTCGACGCAGACACGGAGGCCCCCGCGCCCTGGCTCGCGACCGAGTTCGTACCGGGTCCGCCGCTGAGCGACGCCGTGGCCCGGGCCGGCGGGCTCCCGGCGGACAGCGTCCGCTTCCTCGGGGCCCGGCTGGCGGAGGCACTGGGCGCGGTCCACGAGGCCGGGCTGGTCCACCGGGACGTGAAGCCCGCGAACGTCCTGCTCGCCACCGACGGGCCCCGGCTGATCGACTTCGGGATCGCGCGGGCCCTGGACGACACCGTCCTGACCGCCACCGACGTGGTGATCGGCTCGCCCGGTTTCCTCTCGCCGGAGCAGGCCCAGGGCGGCCACGTCGGACCGCCGAGCGACATCTTCTCGCTGGGGTGCGTACTCGCGTACGCGGCCACCGGACGGCGGCCCTTCGGCTCCGGCCCGGTCGAGGCCATGCTGTTCAGGACGGTGCACGACGCCGCCGACACCGCCGGCGTCCCGGACGGACTGCTGCCCGCGATCACGGCATGCCTGGCCAAGACGCCGGGCGACCGCCCCACCGCCGCACAGCTGCGGGACGCGCTGGCCCAGGACGCTCCCGGCCCCTGGCTGCCCGGAGGGCTGCTCCAGCTGATCGCCGAACGCTCCGCGCAGATGCTCCGCCTGCCCGACATCGAACCGACCCTGGCCACGGCCCCGGCCGCCCCGCCCGGCCCCGCGGACACCTCGCCCGCGGACAGCCCGCCCGCGGACAGCCCGCCCGCGGACACCTCGCCCGGGGACACCTCGCCCGCGCGGCCGCGCCGGCGGACCCTGCTCGCCGCGGCCGCCGCCACCCTCGTCGCGGGCGGCACCACCACCGCCTGGCTGCTGGGGGAGACGGACCGGCCCGGTGGCCGCGGGGCCGGTCCCGCCCGCCCCACGCTCGCCATCGGCCTGCAGGCCGACCTCAGCGGCCCCGGCCAGAGCGTGGGCAGGGCCCAGCGCGACGGAGCCCTGCTGGCCGTCGAGGAACTCTCCGCGGACAAGGGCCAGCCCTTCACCTTCCGCCTCGACGAGGCCGACGACCGGGGAGCGGCAGGACCGGCCGCCGCCGCGGCCGCCCGGTTCGCCGCCGACCCCACCGTCGTCGCCGTCCTCGCGGCCACCGCCACGGCGGCCGTCACGGCCGTCCTCACCCCCTACGACCAGGCGGGCCTGCCCGTCCTGACCGCCAACGACGGCGACACCACCCACGTGAGCCGCGTCTACACCTGCCTGCGCCCCAACAACGCCTACCAGATGCGGCCCGTCGTGGAGTACCTCACCGCGCGCGAGCGCGGCAGCACCCTCGTGGTGGACGACGGGACCCCGTACGGCTGGCAGACCACCCGCTTCCTCAGCGAAGCCCTGCGCGCGGGCAGACGGCCGATGACCACGGCGACGGTGGCCGCGGATGCCGACCACGGCGACCTCGCCCGCGAAGCCGTCCGGACGGCCGCGGGCGTCGTCCTCTACGGCGGCGGCCCCTCCGGCGCGGCCCGCCTCGCCGCGGCCCTGTCGGCCGCCGGTCACCGCGGCCGGGTCCTCGCCACCCAGGCCGTCCACGACCCGCGCTTCCTCCGGGAGGCGGGCGCGAGCGCCGAGGGCTGGCTGCTGGTCTCCACCGCCGTCGACCCCGCCGCGGCCCCCGCGCCCCCGGCGGCCCGCGCCTTCGACACCGCCTTCCGGGCCCGCCACGGGGGCCCCGCCCCGCTCTACGCGGCCGAGGCGTACGACGCCGTGCACCTGCTGGCCCGGTGCGCGCGGGACCTGGGCCGCCCCCAGGTCGGCCGCGGGGACCTGCTGCCCACCCTGCGCGGGACCACGCACCAGGGCGTCTCCAAGGCCTACGCCTTCGAGCGGGCCAACGGCACCTACACGGGCGACGGCCTGTTCTTCTACGAGGTCGCCTCGGGCCGCTTCCGCCTCCTCGGCACCCGCTCGGCCACGTGGCCCGCCTGACCCCCGCCCACGGGTGAGCGAGGCCGTGCCCGCCCCCGAACGGGCACGGCCGCGCGGCGGGCCCCGGGGGGTGAGGCCGTGCCGGCCGGTGAACCGGCCCTGCCGAAGCTACGCGCGGCCGATCATCGGCCGCGACCGTCCACGGGTTGAATCCGGCCTACCCCCTCGGGTGGCGACCCTGTACAACCAGGGGTGTACTCAAGGGGGTTGACGTGCAGTTGTCCGAACATCCGGCCGTGGTCCGGATCCGCTCCGTGCTGCCGGTCGCGGGCGAGATCGTATGGGCCGCGGGCTCGCTGTGGATGTCGTCCACGCTGCTGCACAACTGGCCCGACCCGTACGGCTACTGGCGCGACACCGACGCCATCGCCTACGCCCTGCTCGCCCTGATCTACCTGCCGCTCGTGCTGCGCCGCCGCCACCCCGTCGCGATCCTGCTCAACACCGGGCTGTGGGCCGCCGTCTACTTCAGCCTCGGCTACTACCACGTGGTCGCCGCGTGCGGGCTGGCCACCGCCCTCTACACCGTGGCGTCCAAGTGCCCCCGCACGGTGTCGGTCCGGTCCGCCGCCGGGGCGCTGGCCGTGCTCCTGTGGGGCACCCGGCTCGCCGAGCCGGGCGTCGTGCCGATGAGCATGGCCTTCGTCACCGTGGCCACCGTCGTCTGCTGGGTCGCCGGGGACGGCTCCCGGCGGCTGCGCGAGCTCACCCGCCAACTCCGGCTGCAGCAGGAGGAGAAGGCCCGCCACGCCGTCGCGGAGGAACGCATCAGGATCGCCCGCGAACTCCACGACGTCATAGCGCACCACGTCTCGGTGATCTCCGTCCAGAACGGGCTCGCCTCCTACGTGCTCACCTCCGACCCGACGGCCGCCCGCAAGGCCCTGGACACCGTGGGGGACAGCGCCCGCGAGGCCCTGACCGAGATGCGCCGGATGCTGCTGGTCCTCCGCGAGGACGGACCGCTGCCCGCCCAGGAGGAGGACCGGGGCCGGGCGGCCGGCCTGGCGGGGCTCGGGGACCTGATCGGGAGGGTCGGCGCGGCGGGGGTGCCCGTCGCCGTACGGGTCACCGGGACGGCGTACGAACTGCCTCCCGGGATCGACCTGTGCGCGTACCGCGTGGTCCAGGAGGCGCTGACCAACGTGATCAAGCATGCCCCGGGGGCGCGGACCACCGTCCTGGTCCACTACGGAGCGGACGAGGTCCGGGTACGCGTCGGCGACGACGGAGGCGGCGGAGGCGGCGGAGGCGGCGGAGGCGACGGCGGTGACGGCCGCGCGGCGGCCGGTGCGCCGGACGGCCCGGGAGGAGCAGCCGGTCAGGGGTTGATCGGTATGCGCGAGCGGGCGACGATCTACCACGGCACGGTGACCGCGGGGCCGGTCCCCGGAGGCGGCTTCGAGGTCGGCCTGCGGATTCCCGTGCCCAGACCGGAAGGGGAAGGCGCGCATGCCGTCCGTACTCGTCGTCGATGACCAGTTCCTGATCCGGTCCGGACTGGCCGCGCTGCTCACCGCCGCTCCCGGCTTCGAGGTCGCGGGGCAGGCCGCGGACGGGGAGGAGGCGGTCCGGCTCGCCGCCGAGACCCGGCCCGACGTCGTCCTGATGGACATCCGGATGCCCGGGACGGACGGGATCGAGGCCACCGAGCGGATCCTGGCCGCACACGCGGACGGCGCGGGCGGCGCCGGCGGCGGCCCCAAGGTGCTCGTCCTCACCACCTTCGACACCGACGAGTACGTCTTCCGCGCGCTGCGGGTCGGCGCGAGCGGGTTCCTCCTCAAGGACACCCCGCCCGACCGGCTGCTCGCCGCCATCGCCACCGTGCACGCCGGCGAGATGCTGTTCAGCCCCCGGGCCCTGCGCGGACTGATCGACACGTACGCCGCCCCGGTCGCCCGGCCCCCGCACCCCGGGCTCGACACCCTGACTCCGCGCGAGCGCGAGGTGCTCGGCCTGGTCGGCGCCGGTCTGCCCAACGCCGACATCGCCGAGCGGCTGTTCCTGAGCGCCGCCACCGTGAAGACCCACGTGCACCGCTGCATGAGCAAGCTGGGGCTGTCCAGCCGGGCCCAGGCGGTGGTCGTGGCCCACGAGTTCGGCCTCGCCGCCCGAATGCCCTGATCGGCTGATTGTGGCCGTTCCGGATGCGGGCCGCCGCGGGCCGGGCGACAGTGGGGCCATGGGTATCGAAGACTACGGCGGCGGCCCCGGCGCCGAGCAGACCGGTGTGCTCGTCGTGACCACCAACGACGTGCCGGGCTACCGGGTGGAACGGGTCATCGGGGAGGTCTTCGGGCTCACCGTGCGCTCCCGCCACCTCGGCAGCCAGATCGGCGCGGGCCTGAAGTCGATGATCGGCGGAGAGCTCAAGGGACTGACCAAGACCCTCGTGGAGACCCGCAACCAGGCCATGGAACGGCTGATCGACCAGGCGAAGGCGCGGGGCGCGAACGCCGTCCTGATGATGCGCTTCGACGTGACCGAAGCCGCCGACGTGGGAACCGAGGTGTGCGCCTACGGCACCGCCGTCATCCTGGTCCCGGCCTCTGGGTAGCCCCGCACCGGCACCGCCCTCCCGAGTTCGCGCGTACGTAAGTCCAGGACGGCGCTCCGCTTTGTCCATGGGTTTGCCCGGTCGCGGTCCGCAAGCTGTCAGGTCAGTGAGCGGACCGCTCGGGCCTGCGGGCCGAGCGGTCTTCCGCCAAGGAAGCGCCGACTCCCGGAGGTCCGATGCGAACCCCCCTCTGGCCGGCCGCGGCCGCGGTGGCCGGCCTGGTCGCCACCCTGCTCGTGGCCGCACCCGCCGCACCCGCCGCACCCGCCGCACGCGCCGCGGCGGCCGCACCCGTGACGATCACCTCGCCCGAACTGTCCGTCAGCGTGGACAGCGGCTTCCCCCGCGTCATCAGCTACACCCGCCGGGCCACCGGCGACGTCCTGCACGGCAACGAGGACGCGCTGAGCACCGTACTCGTCAACGGGACGAGCCACACCCCGACCGTGACCTCGGCCCCCTCCGCCTCGGGGGTGGACTACGCGCTGTCCTTCTCCGGAGTGACCGTCAGAACCCGGCTCTCGGTGACCGGTTCGGTGGTGGAGTTCAAGGTCACCGCGATCGAGGACACCGCCGCGCTGCGCGTACGCACCTTCGCGATCCCCGACCACCACCTCGTCAGCGTCCGCAGCGACCAGCCCGGCGCCGCCCTGGCCACCGCGAACATGCACACCGCCACCACCGGCACCGGGGACACCTTCACCCCCGTCACCGCGGCCACCCCCGTCGACCCCGCCGCGACCACCGTGATGTACGGGCTGGCCAACACCGGGCGGCTGGCCGCCGCCATCGACTCCAACTCCCTGTACGACACGCCCTCGGGCGGCACCGCGCGGGAGAACGGCCGGATATCCAAGCGGGTCACCGACCAGGGCGGCTACCGCCGCGCCGGCCTGTGGAGCGGAGCGTGGCTGTACCGGCCCGCGGGCGCCGCCGACACCGACACCGAGCCCCTGCCGTACGTCCGCGTCGCGATCACGGCCGACCGCAACGCGGACTCCGTCGTCGACTGGCAGGACGCCGCCGTCGCCTACCGCGACATCTGGACCCCGCCCACCGGCTGGCAGGACACCGCCGACCGCGTCGTGCAGCGGATCCCCTTCAACTTCGCCTCCCAGGCCACCCACCCCTTCGCGCAGACCCTGGACGAGACCAAGCGGGTCAACCGCGCCACCGACGGCCTCGGCCAGTTCGTCCTCCTCAAGGGCTACGCCTCCGAGGGCCACGACTCCGCGCACATGGACTACAAGAACATCGGCTCCAAGCTGGGCGGCGCCGTCGACCTGAACACCCTCACCACCGCCGGCCACGCCTACAACGCCGACTTCGGCGTGCACGTCAACGCCACCGAGGAGTACCCGGTCTCGGCCACCTTCGACCCGGCCCACCAGAGCGGCGGGCTCGGCTGGGACTGGCTGGACCAGTCGTACTACGTGGACACCCGCAAGGACGGCCAGTCCGGGGAGCGGCTGAAGCGGCTCCAGGACCTCAAGGCCGCCGCCCCGGGCCTCGACTTCCTCTACGTGGACGTCTGGTACGGCGACGGCTACGTCTCGCGGGGGCTCCAGCGCGAGATCACCGGACTGGGACTCCAGCTGACCACGGAGTTCCCCAACACCCTGACCGAGCAGTCCCTCTGGCACCACTGGGCGACCGACGTCAACTACGGCGGCAGCGACCTCAAGGGCATCAACTCCACCATCGCCCGGTTCATCGCCAACCACGCCAAGGACGACTGGATCGCCCGCAGCCCGCTGCTGGGCGGCGCCGAGATCACCGCGTACGAGGGCTGGCAGGGCAAGAAGGACTTCACCGCCTTCCTGAACACCACCTTCGCCGCCAACCTGCCGACCAAGTTCCTCCAGCAGTCCCCGATCGTGAAGTGGACCGCCGACACGGTGACCCTCGCGAACGGCACCACGGTCACCACCACGGGCAACAAGCGCCAGATCACCACGGCCGGCCGCACCGTCCTGTCCGGGGACGCCTACCTGCTGCCCCGCGACGGCAAGCTCTACCACTGGAACGACAAGGGCGGTTCCACCACCTGGACCCTGCCCGCCGGTTGGAGCGCGCCCAAGCTGTACCGGCTCACCGACACCGGCCGCGTGCCTGTCGGCGACCTCACCGTGGGCGCGGGCGGCCAGGTCACCGTCAACGCCGCCGCCCGCACCGCCTACGTGGTCACCGACGGAGCGCCGGCCGCCCAGGCAGACCCCCAGTGGGGCGAGGGCACCCCCGTCAAGGACCCCTCCTTCTACTCGGGCGGCCTGAACGCCTGGACCGTCACCGGGACCGGCGCCGCCGTCACCCGCAACGCCCAGGGCCAGAGCGAGCTCACCTTCGCCCCCGGCACCGCCCCCGCCGTCTCCCAGCAGCTCACCGGCCTCACCCCCGGCACCTACGCCGCGTCCGTCTGGGTCTCCACCCCCACCGGCCGGGCCGCCACCCTCACCGCGACCCCCGCCGGCGGCGCCGCCGCCTCCGTGTACGCCGACTCCTCACCGCTGACGAACAACGTCGGCGGCAGCGAGAAGAACGGCACCCGGATGCAGCGGATGAAGGTCCTCTTCGACGTCCCCGCCGGACAGTCCGCCGCCACCCTCCGGCTCGCCGCGGCCACCGGACCGGGCACCGTCCACCTGGACGACGTCCGCGTGGTCCGCTCCGCCCGCACCCCGCTCGCCGGGCACTGGTTCGCCGAGGACTTCGAGAACGTGGACGCCGGCTGGGGACCCTTCGCCTTCGGCGGCGCGGGCGGCTCGGCCACCGACCCGCGCACCCACATCGCCCAGCGCAACGCCCCCTACACGCAAGCCGGATGGAGCGGGAAGCCGGTCGACGACGTGATCGGCGGCCAGAACTCCCTCAAGTCGCACGAGGAGCGGACCGGACTGGTCTACCGCACCCTGCCGCAGACCCTGCGCTTCACCCCGGGCCGCTCCTACCGGGTGACCTTCCGCTACGAGACCGCGTTCAGCGGCGACTACCAGTTCGTCACCGGATCCGGTACGACCGAGACCGCCACCGCGCTGAACCAGGCCCGTACCCCCACCACCTTCACCAAGACCTTCACCGCCGGGGCCGACGCCTGGATCGGCGTACGCAAGATCACCCCCGAGGACTCCCACAACGAGGCCGACCTGATCCTCGACGACCTGGCCGTCGACGACCTCGGGCCGGTGGACGGCGGTGAACTCCTCGTACCACAGGGGCAGATGAGCGTGACGGCGGTCGACAGCCAGGAGACCGCGGGCGAGAACGGCAGCGCCGCCAACGTCCTCGACGGCGACGCGTCCACCATCTGGCACACCCAGTGGTACGCCGCCACCGCGCCCATGCCGCACGAGATCACCCTCGACCTCGGCGCCTCCTACAACGTCTCCGCCCTCCACTGCCTGCCCCGCCAGACGCAGAGCAACGGACGGATCGCCGACTACCAGGTGTTCACCTCCACCGACGGCGTCACCTGGGGCACGGCGGCCGCCTCCGGGACCTTCGCCGACACGGCCGCACAGCAGGACGCCGCCTTCACGCCGCGCACCGCGCGCTACGTGAAGCTGAGGGCCACGCGGGAGGTGGCGGGCAACCCGTGGACCTCGGTCGCCGAAATCACCGTCGGCCACGTGCCGTAGGGAGCGTCCTGCCGGCCGACTGCTGCGCCCGGAACCGCACGGGGGCCATGCCCACCCGGCGGCTGAACAGACGGCTGAAGTAGGCCGGATCCTCGTAGCCGACCCGCCGGGCCACCCCGGCGACCGGCAGGTCGGTGCGGGCGAGGAGCTCCTTCGCCCGGCTCAGCCTGATCCCGAGGAGGTACTCCTTGACCCCCTCCCCGGTGCTGCGCCGCACCGCCCAGCGCAGCTGGGGCAGGGGCATCCCCAGCCGGGCGGCGTGCTCGGCCACCGATATCGGCAGCAGGGCGTCCCGCGCGAGGGTGTCCATCACGGCGTCCCCCTGCCGGGACACCTCGGCACGGGCGTAGCGCAGCGCCACCAGCAGCCCGTGCACGGCGGCCGCGGCCTCGACCTCCAGCAGCGGGCCGCCGCGCCGGGCCGCCCGTACGATCCCGTCGACCACGTGCTGCACCCCGGCCGTCCCGCTCAGCGGCACCAGAGGCCGGTCCGGGGTCACATAGCCCAGGTCGGTGTACGCCTCCACGCTGCTGCCCGTGAAGTCGACGAAGCACTCGTCCCAGCCGGTCCGCGGATCGGGCCCGTAATGGTGCTCCACCCCCGGCACCAGCCACAGCAGCGCGGGCGCGGTCACCGGCTGCGGCGGCCGGCCGGCGTGGCTGAACCAGCCCCGGCCGCGCGTGACCACCACGGCGACGTGGTGGTCCAGCGAGCGCGGGCCCACCACCGGCAGTCCGCCCTGCTGGACCCCCACCCCGAGGCAGACCAGGCCGAGTCTGCGGTGGTTGGCGGTGGGGGAGAAGTACCGCATCCAGCTGCTGTACGGGGAACTCGTGCACGGGGCACTGCTGTACGAGGGCGTCGCCATCTGCGGATTGTGATCCACGGGGCCCGGCGCCCTCAAGGGGACGCGGGCTCCCGGTGCGGGAGCGCACCGGCCGCGGGGCGCGGCGGCCGCAGGCCCGCCGCCAGCCCGGCGACGACCACCACCAGGCCCAGCCACACCGCGGGCCACGGAACCCCGCCGCCCGTGACGACCCCGGTGCCCGCCGCGGCGAGCGGCGCGACCCCCGTCAGCAGCCCGGCCCGGCCCGAGCCCACGGCGGCCACCGTCCGGTACCACAGCAGGAACGCCACCGCCGTCACCAGGACGGCGAGGTACGCGACGGCCGCCCACTGGGCCGCGCCCTGTTCCAGCAGGTCGGCGGGGCGCTCGAAGCACACCGCGAGCCCCGCCAGCATCAGCGCCCCCATCCACACGGCGTGTACGGACACCCCCCACGGGCCGTGCCTGCGCAGCACCGGCACGGCGAGCAGGGTGAACCCCGCCTCGCAGCCCAGCGCGAGGGCCGCCCAGGCCACCCCGGCGGCGTCCGTCCGGCCCGTCCCCTCCACCAGCACGGCCCCGGCCACCACCACGGGCGCCGCCAGCAGCACCTGACGGCTGGGCCGCCGGCCCTCCAGGAACGGGCCGATCAGCCCCAGCAGGATCGGTACGGAGGCCACCGCGACGGCGATGACGGCCGGTTCGGCATGCGCGACCCCGCGCACGACGGCCACGTTGAACAGCACCAGCCCGGTCGCCGCGATCCCGGCCAGCCACAGCCACTCACGGCCGCGCGGCCGCAGCAGCGGCACCCGGGCCGCCCGGGCCAGGGCGAGCAGCAGCAGTGCGGCGGCCGTGTACCGAACGGCCTGGACGGCGAACAGCGGGGCGTCGACGAGGGTGCGCGAGACGGTGACGCTGCTGCCCACCAGCGCCATCCCGGCGATACCGGGCGCCAGGTCCCGGAAGGCGAGGGAGGGCGAACCCGCGGCCCGTGCGGGTTGCGGGGATCGCGGGGCTTGCGGGGACGTGGTGGGGTCGGTGGCCTTCATGCTCTTCATGTCCTCCAGCCTCGCGGCACAATGGTCCGGTGAGCAGGTCCAATGAAGGCGCGAAGCAGGGGTCCAAAAGCGGATCGGACTTCCTCCAGCTCGACATCGGGCAGGCCCCGCCCGGCGGCCGCACCGAATGGCTGGCGGGCCGGCTGCGCGCAGCCATCGCCGACGGCACCCTGCCGGTCGGCAGCCGGCTCCCGGCCAGCCGGGTGCTCGCCGCCGAGCTCCGCGTCTCCCGGGGGCTGGTCACCGAGGCGTACCAGCGGCTCGCGGAGACCGGCCAGGTCTCCGGCCGCGGCCGGGGCGGCACGGTCGTCGTCGCCGCCCCGCCGCCGGTGGCCGAGCCCGCCGCCGCACCCGCGCGCGGCGGACTCGTCGACGCCCTGCGGGCCGTGCCCTGCCGGATCGATCTCTCGCCCGGGGTCCCCGACCTGACGGCCTTCCCCCGTACCGCCTGGCTCCAGGCCGAGCGCCGGGTCCTCGCCGGCCTCACCCCGGCCGACTTCGGCTACGGAAACCCGCAGGGCGCGCCCGCGCTGCGCGCGGCCGTCGTCGGCTGGCTGGCCCGCAACCGGGGGATCCGCGCCGACCCCGACGAGGTGGTGGTCGTGGCCGGCGTGGCCCAGGCGCTGGGCCTGCTGGCTCAGGTCCTGCGGGAGAGCGGGGTGCGCCGCATCGCGGTGGAGGACCCGGGGTCCCTCGGGGCCCGCCAGCAGCTGGAGTACGGCCGCCTGGAGCCCGTTCCCGTACGGGTGGACGAGCTGGGGCTGGACGTGGCCGCGCTCAGGGCGAGCGGCGCCGGGGCCGTGCTGCTCACCCCGGCGCACCAGTTCCCGACCGGGGTCGTGCTCGACGGCGAGCGCCGCCGGGAGCTGCTCGGCTGGGCGGCCGGCGGGGGACTGGTGATCGAGGACGACTACGACGCCGAACACCGCTACGACCGGGCGCCCGTACCCGCGCTGCGGGCCCTGCTGCCGGAGGGCGTCTGCTACGCCGGGAGCGTCTCGAAGCTCCTGGCCCCGGCCCTGCGCCTGGGCTGGCTCCTGGTCCCGCCGCGCCTGAGCGAGGCCGTGACCGCCGCCAAGCGGTACGCCGACCTCGGCAATCCGGTCCTCGCCCAGCTGGTCCTCGCCCGGCTGATGGACTCGGGGGAGCTGGAGCGGCACCTGCGCTTCGTCCGGCGCCGCCACCGCCGCCGCCGCGACGCCATGCTCAGGGCCGTCGCGGACCGGCTGCCGGGGGCCCGGGTGCACGGCGCGGCCGCGGGGCTGCACCTGATGGTCACCTTCGACGGCGCCGCCTTCGAGGACACCGCCCTGGCCTCGGCGGCCCTGGAGCTCGGGGTCAAGACCCACCCGCTGTCCTGGCACCGCCTCGCCCCGGGCCCGCCGGGCCTGATCCTGGGCTACGCGGCCGGGTCGGCGGGCGAGATCGAGGAGGGGGTCGAGGTGCTGGGCACGGCTCTGCGAAAAATTCTCGGCCGCGGGCGGCAACCTCCCGGGGGGTCGCGCGTCGTGCGGGGGTGAAGGGTGCGGTTCCGCGCCCCGACCCCGACCCGATCGTGGAGAACCACCGTGATGAACCTGAAGCGCGTCCCCCGGACCCTCCGCCGGGCGGCCCTCACCGCGGCCGCTGCGGGGGCGGCCGTCGCCCTCGCCGGCCCGGCGGCCGCCGCCTCGGAGGGCACCGTCCCCGCCCCCGCCGCGCCCGCGTCCAGCGCGTCGCCCAGCGCCGTGCCGAAGTCGGCCGGCGCCGGCACGGCCCCGAGCCCGTCCGCGAGCGTGCCCGGCGGGGACCAGCCGAGCGCGGCCCCCAGCAAGGCCCCCGGCACGGCTCCCGGAACGGGGCCCGGTACGGCACCCGGCGAGGCTCCGAGCGCGGTCCCCAGCGACGCCCCGCAGCCGGCGGCTTCGCCCGCGGGCACCGAGCTGGCCCATACTGGCTCCTCCGCGACCACCGCCGCACTGGGGGCCGGGGCCACCCTCCTCATCGCCGCCGGCGCCGGGACCCTGTACGCCGTGCGGCGCCGCGCCAACGGCTGAGGAACCCCGTGCTCCACCTCGCACCACCCGTCGGCCCCCTCACGCCCGGTTTCCCCCGGGCGTGGCGGGGCCTGTGGTCGTTGCTGCGCCGTGACCGCTCCGCCCCGGCGGCGGAGCCCCGGCCGCACGGGCTCCCTCACGAGGGCCCGTACGGCAGCCCGTACGGCAGCCCGTACGGCAGCCCGTACGGCAGCCCGTACGGCAGCCCGTACGGCAGCCCGTACGGCAGCCCGTACGGCGACGGCGCCGCGGGCGGTCCGGGAGACGCGCCGCCCACCGTCACCGCGCTGTACCACGCGCACCGGCTGCGCATGGTCCGGCTGGCGGTGCTCCTCGTCGACGACCTGGCCACCGCCGAGGACGTGGTCCAGGACGCCTTCACGGCGCTGTACCGCCGCCACGGGGAGCAGATCACCGAGGTGGACAACGCCCTGGGCTACCTGCGCACCTCCGTCGTCAACACCTCGCGCTCGGTCCTGCGCCGACGGCGGACGGTCCGGGCCTGGACCCCGCCCGCACCGGCGGACGTACCGTCCGCGGAGGCGCACGTGGTCCTGGACGAGGCGCACCGCGAGGTGCTCGCCGCGCTCGGCCGGCTGACCCCGCGCCGCCGTCAGGTGCTGGTGCTGCGGTACTGGGCGGAGCTCAGCGAGGCGGAGATCGCGAGCACCCTCGGGATCAGCCGCGGAGCGGTGAAGTCGAACGCGAGCAGGGCCCTGGACGCACTGGAACGGATTCTGGAGGGACGGGTATGACGTACGGCGAACGTTCCCCCGAACGCCCCGTCGAGCGCAGGCTGCGCGAGGCGATGGACGCCCGCGCGGCCGGGATCACGGTCCGCGAGCTGCGTCCCGCCGATCCGCCGGGGCCGCACGTACGCGGGTTCCCGGCGCTGCGGCTGCGCCGGCTCGCCCTGCCGCTGGCCGGGCTGGCCGCCGCGGCGGCGGCCGTGGCCGGCTACCTGGTGCTGGCGCCGGACCCCGCTCCGGTCCGCCCGGTGCCGCCCGCCGCCCCGCCCGAGATCGGGCCGCCGGCGCCCCCGGTGCCCTCCTCGCCGGCCCCTTCCGTGAGCCCGGGGACGGGCTCCGAGCCGGGCCCGGAGCCGAGCGCCTCGCCCTCCTCGGAGCCGGACCCGGCGGGGAGCGCGCCGTCGGCGCCGGCGGGGGCCCCGCTCCCGCCGTCGAAGTCCGCGACCCCGTCGGCGGCCCGGCCCACGAGCTTCCGCTCGGTACCGTCCCCGGCGTCCCCGAGCCCCCCGCGGGCCTAGACGAGCCGGCGGCTCCGGGGACACGTCCCTGGGGCCTGTCGTCAACCTCCCGTCTGCCCCGCGACGCCTGGCACGCGCTCTCGCCGCACCGGGCGAAAGCAAAGTACGTCCAGTACGCGTGCTTCCGCCCGGCGCACCGAGAGCACGCACCAGACGCCGCAGGGCCGCCCTCCGGGCGACGACGGGAGTTTGACGACAGGCCCTAGTAGGGCTTTGTTAGGTGCTGTCGTAGGGCTGCCAGGGGACGGTTTGCTGGCATGTGGGGCAGGCGCCGGTCCAGGTGGCGAGTAGGTGTTGGAGGAGGTCCAGGGCCTGGTAGAGGGTCAGGCCCTGGCAGGGGCTTTTGGGCTGCTCCGCTGTTCGGTGAGGAACAGGTGGGCTGCGGTGACGAGGGTGACGTGCCGGTGCCAGCCGGTGAACGAACGGCCCTCGAAGTGGTCCAGTCCCAGGGCTGTTTTCAGCTCGCGGTAGTCGTGCTCGATCCGCCAGCGGGACTTCGCCAGACGGACCAGGTCCTTGGCGGGAAGGCCGGCGGGCAGGTTCGAGATCCAGTACTTGACCGGCTCGGCCTCGCCCTCGGGCCACTGGGCGATCAGCCAGACGAGCGGGATCGTGCCGTCCTCAGCAGGCTTGGGCCGCCGGCCGGCGAGGCGGACCCTCAGGAAGACGAAGTGCGAGCTCATCGCCGCTTTCGAGCCCTTGCGCCAGGTCACGGCCCGGCCCCGGTGGCGTCCGGCAGTCAGCACATGCTCGCGTAAGGACACCGGCCGCGTGCGGTATCGGGGCAGCGGGCGGGGCCCGAGCCCGCCATAGCCGGGCTGGTGCGGCACGGCGTCCTCGCCGTGGGCGGTCATCTCGCCCTTGACCTGCAGGACGTAGGCCAGCCCGCGGTCTTCCAGACCGTGGCGGAAATCGGCGTTCGCACCGTAACCGGTGTCCGCGACCAGGGCGGCCGGCCGGAGGCCGATCCCGGCGAGTTCGTCGAGCATCTCCAGCGCGAGTTGCCACTTCGGGCGGTGGTATTCGCTCTCGGGGATCCGGCAGGCCGCCCGGCGCTGGGCCGCCTCAGGCCCGTCCCACGACTGCGGCAGGAACAACCGCCAAGACAGCGGGCACGAGGCGGTGTCGGAGGCGGCATGGACACTGACGCCGATCTGGCAGTTGCCGACCTTGCCCAGGGTGCCCGAGTACTGGCGGGCAACCCCGGGCGATGCCTTGCCGTCCTTGGGGAAACCGGTGTCATCGACCACCCACACCTGCGGGCGCACCGCCTGCACAGCCCGCCACGCCAGCCCGGCCCGCACGTCCTTCACCGGCCAGGTCGAGGAGGTCATGAACTGCTGCAACTGCTGGTGGTCGACCCCGAGGCGTTCGGCCATCGGCTGCATCGACTTCCTGCGGCCGTCCAGCAGCAGCCCCCGCAGGTACAACTGGCCCTTCGCCTGCCAGTCCGGCCGCACCAACGGCGCGAACACCTCGGAGGCGAACTCCTCCAACCGGACCCGAACCGCGGCAAGCTCCCCAGCCCTCATACAACCAGCGAACTACCGAACACCCGACGTGACAAGACCCGCTAACAAAGCACTACTAGGACCGGGTGTTCTCCACCACCGCGACCAGCGGGGCCAGTTGCGGATTGAGCGCGGCCTCGTCCAGCGCCTCGCGCAGCGCGGTGTCGTTCGTGGGCCGGGCGGCGGCCAGCAGGGCCAGGCCCGCCTCGCTCACGTCGGTGTAGATGCCCCGCCGGTCGGTGTCGCAGAGGTAGCGGCTCAGCAGACCGCGGTCCTCGAGACGGCTGACCAGGCGGGTGGTCGCGCTCTGGCTGAGCAGCACCGAGTCGGCGACCTGGTGCATGCGCAGGTGCCCGCCCGGCCCGTTGTGCTGCCGGCTCAGGACGTCGAGCAGCGAGAACTCGCGCACGCTGAGGGCGTGGCCCGCCTGGAGGGCGCGTTCGATGTGCGACTCGATCCGCCCGTGCAGCAGGGAGAGGGCGCACCAGCCCTGGGAGAGGGCGGTGAGCGCGCTGTCCGTGGCCGTCATGGGCTCCTCCTTCTGAGCGGATACCGCGTGTGACCACCAGGATAGGCCACGCGTGCAATAGCCCGCGCTTGCAAATATCCCGCGTCTGCAATTAATGTGTACGCATGTAAGCGGCGACAGCAACGTATATCGCCCCCGGTGGCCGCGGCCACCCCCGCACCGCACCCCCTCCCGCCGAAGGACACCTCCCTCATGCCTCTCGCCCTCCTCGCCCTCGCCATCGGGGCCTTCGGGATCGGCACCACCGAGTTCGTGATCATGGGCCTGCTGCCCGAGGTCGCCGGCGACTACGGAGTCTCGATCCCCACCGCGGGCTTCCTGGTCACCGGCTACGCCCTCGGCGTGGTCCTCGGCGCACCGCTGATGACCGTGCTCGGCACGCGCATCCCCCGCAAGCGGATGCTGATGCTGCTCATGGGCCTGTTCATCGTGGGCAACGTGCTCTCCGCGCTCGCCCCCGCCTTCGGGGTCATGCTCGCCGGCCGTGTCGTCGCCTCGCTCGCCCACGGCGCCTTCTTCGGCATCGGCGCGGTCGTCGCCGCCGAACTCGTCGCCCCCGAGAAGAAGGCCGGAGCCATCGCCATGATGTTCACCGGCCTGACGGTGGCCAACGTGGTGGGCGTCCCGCTCGGCACCCTCGTCGGCCAGACCCTCGGCTGGCGCGTCACCTTCCTGATCGTCGCCGGGCTCGGCGTCCTCGGCCTGCTCGGCATCGCCCGGCTGGTCCCCGAACTGCCCCGGCCCGAAGGCGGCGTACGGATCCGCAGCGAGCTGGCCGCCTTCCGCAACGTGCAGGTGCTGCTGGCGATGGCGATGACCGTGCTCGGCTTCGGCGGCGTGTTCGCCGCGATCACCTACATCACCCCGATGATGACCAACGTGGCGGGCTTCGCCGACTCCTCCGTCACCTGGCTCCTCGTCCTCTTCGGCCTGGGCATGGTCGCGGGCAACCTCGTCGGCGGCCGGTACGCCGACCGTGCGCTGATGCCGATGCTGTACGTCTCCCTGGGCGCGCTCGCCGTCACCCTGGCCGTCTTCACCCTCACCGCCCACACCAAGGCGGGCGCCGCCGTCACCGTCGTGCTCATCGGCGCCCTCGGCTTCGCCACCGTGCCCCCGCTCCAGAAGCGGGTCCTCGACCAGGCCGCGGGCGCCCCGACCCTGGCCTCGGCCGTCAACATCGGCGCCTTCAACCTGGGCAACGCCCTGGCCGCCTGGCTCGGCGGCCTCGTGATCGCCGCCGGCCTCGGCTGGACCGCCCCGAACTGGGTCGGCGCGGCGCTGGCCGCCTCCGCCCTGGTGCTCGCCCTGGTGTCCGGCGCCCTGGAGCGGCGCACGGCCGGCGGCGCGGCCCACGGCGGCCGGGTCGCTGCCGCGGCCCCCGGGGCGGCCGCCCCCGTACCCGCCCACCACTGATCCGCCCCGTTCCCCCGTTCCCCGTACGCCCCCCTCGCGAGGAGAAGTCCGCATGTCCAGCACCACCAGCACCATCACCCGCACCGCCGTCGCCCCGCTGACCACCGAGGACGCCGAGCTGCTCCTCGCCGCCGCCACGGCCGCCGCCGAGGCGGCCGGGGCCACCGTCAGCGTCACCGTCCTCGACGCGGGCGGCCACCTGCTCGCCTTCCGCCGCGACGACCGGGCCGTGCTGATCTCCGGCGAGACCAGCACCCGCAAGGCCTTCACGGCGCTCCAGCTGAACGCGCCCACCGCCGACCTGGTCGCCGCCGTCCAGCCCGGCGCCCCCTTCCACACCCTGCCCACGGCCCTCGACCGTCCGCTGCTGTTCATCGCCGGCGGGCTGCCCGTGCACCGCGACGGCCGCCTGATCGGCGCCATCGGCGTCGGTGGCGGCGCCCCCGAGCAGGACCACGGCTTCGCCGCCACCGCGCTCGACGCCCTGGCCTGAGGCCCTGGCCCGAGACCGCCCCGGCCCGAGACCGCCCGGTCGCGCGCCCGTGTCCCCCGTGCCAGGTTGGTGCGGGGGACACGCGCGCATGGGACACGGGCGCATGATCCGGAATCCGAGGTTTCACGTGAGAGGCCACGCCATAGCGACGGCCGCGCTGGCCGCGCTGGCCGCGCTGGCCGCGCTGGTCACCTGCGCCACCGCGGCCTGCACGGCCGCCTCCGACGAGGCGCGCGCCCCGGCGACGCCGACCGCCACGACCTCCGGAGCGAGCACTTCGGCCGGTTCCGCGGCCCCCGCCGCGCAGCCCACCCCGGCCGCCCCGTCCCCGACGCCCTCCTACGCCCTGTCCACCGCCCCGCGCACCATCCCCGCCGTACGGGAGCACGTGCCCGCCCGGGGTCCCGGCTGGAAGCCCGCTCCCGGGGCGCGGGTCGTCGTCGCGCCCGGCGACAAGGGCGCCCTGTCCGACGAGGGCAGGCTGCTCGCCGGTGAACTGGGCATGGGGTACGCCGAATCGGCGGAGCCCGGCCCGGGCGACGTGCACCTGGCCCTCGGCGCCGAGGGCTCCGGCCCGGCCGAGTCGTACACCCTCGACGTCAAGGACGGCCGGGTCCGCATCACCGGCCCCGACGAGGCGGGCGTCTTCTACGGCACCCGCACCCTCAAACAGGCCGTGAGCAGCGCCGGTTCGGCCCCCGAGGGCACCGTGCGCGACGGCCCGGCCGAGCCGCAGCGCGGCCTCAACCTCGACATCGCGCGCAAGCACTTCACCCCCGACTGGATCAAGGACCGGCTGCGCGGGATGGCCGACCTGAAACTCAACCAACTCGGCCTGCACTTCTCCGACGACCAGGCCTTCCGCATCGAGTCCGACAGCCACCCCGAGATCGTCTCCACCCCGCACCTCACCAAGGCGCAGGTGCGCGGCATCACCGCACTCGCCGCCCGCCTGCACATCACCGTCGTCCCGGAGATCGACTCGCCCGGACACCTCGGCGCGGTGCTGCGCGCGCACCCGGGCCTCCAGCTGCGCGACGCGCAGGGCAGGGCGGTGAAGGGGGCGGTGGACATAGCCGACCCCGCGTCCGCGAAGCTCATCGACGAACTGCTCCGGGAGTACCGGCCGTTGTTCCCCGGCGGGGCCTGGCACCTGGGCGCCGACGAGTACCAGGCGCTGGTGGTCCGCGATCCGGAGGCCTCGTTCCCGCAGCTCGCCGCCGCGGCGCGGGAGCGGTACGGGCCGAACGCCCGGGTGCAGGACCTGGCCACGGGCTGGCTGGGCGACCGGGCGGACACCGTGCGCCCGTCGGGCAAGGCGCTGAAGGCGTGGAACGACGGGTTCTTCGCCGGAGGGGTGGCGAAGGCGGCCGACGACATCCAGGTCGAGTACTGGACCGGCAAGGAGACGGGCGCCCGCCCGCCGCTCGAGTACCTGCGCGAGGGCCGCAAGCTGGTGAACCTCAACGACGAGTACCTGTACTACGTGCTGGGCGAGCCCAACCAGTTCACCTACCCCACCGGGCAGCGCATCTACGAGCAGTGGACCCCGCTGGTCCTGCGCGGCAGCACGGCCGTCCCGGCGCGGTACGCGGACCAGATCCTGGGCGGGCGGCTCGCCGTCTGGGCCGACCTGTCCGGCGCCCAGACCCAGGACCAGGTGGCGGCCGGCATCCGGATGCCGCTGGCCGCGCTCTCCCAGAAGGTGTGGGACGCCCGCACCCCGGCCGTGCCGTGGTCCGGGTTCCGGGACCTGGCCGACCGCCTGGACCCGCCGTAGCGCGCCTGGCCCCTGGCCCTAGCAGGCGCTGTCGCAGTCCCCGTCCCCGCTCCGGGCGAGCTCGGTGCACAGCGTGGTCTCCACCTTGCCCAGCAGACGGGTCAGTTCGGCGCTCTCGGACGCGTCGAGGCCGGCCAGTGTCTGGCGTTCCAGTTCGCCCCAGGCCCGGCGCACCTCGAAGAGCAGCCCGCAGCTGGTCTCCGTCGCCTCGACCAGAGAGGCGCGGCGGTCGGCCGGGTCGGGGCGGCGCCGGACATGGCCGGCCTGTTCGAGGCGCTGGAGCATCTTCGTCACCGTCGACGGGTCGAGGCCGACCGCTTTGATCAGCTCGGACTGGCGCACGGCCCCGCTGTCCCACAGGTGCATCATCAGGAACTCCTGTCCCGGATGCAGTCCCAGATCCCGTAGCGCCCGGCCCGCGGCGATCCGGTGGAGCCGGGCCACGCGGCTGATGGCGTGACTGACCGGCCCGTCCAGTACCGCCCCGGGCACCGGACAGACGGGTTCGGTGCGCGGTTCCCCGGCTGCTTGCGCGGTCATGGCGGTGGTCCTCTTCTCGTCTCCGGCGGGAAATCCTACCCGCCCCCCAGATTTTACCTTGGTCGGCCAAGTAATGGGGTACGCTGCCTCTCACGGGCCATTCGTTGGCCGACCAATTAACTCTGTGAGGCAGATATGACCAGCGCATTCGAGCCCGTCCACCTCGCCGGCGGGCTCCTCCCCAACCGCATCGCCCTGGCTCCCATGACCCGGAGCCGCGCGGCCGAGGGCGGAATCGCCACCGGCCTCGTCGCCGAGTACTACACCCAGCGCGCCTCCGCCGGACTGATCATCAGCGAGGGGATCCAGCCCTCCGCCGTCGGGCAGGGCTACCCCTTCACCCCCGGCCTGCACACCGCCGAGCAGGTCGCGGCCTGGCGCGGGGTCACCGGCTCGGTGCACGCCGCGGGCGGCCGGATCTTCGCGCAGATCATGCACTCGGGCCGGATCGGCCACCCGTCGCTGCTGCCCGACGGCCTCGTCCCCGTGGCGCCCTCCGCCCTCGCCGCCGAGGGCCAGGTCTTCACCGCGGACGGCCTCAAGGACTACGTGACCCCGCACGAGCTGACCGGCGCCGAGGTGCGGGCGACCATCGCCGACTACGCCGAGGCCGCCCGCAACGCCGTGGAAGCCGGCTTCGACGGCGTCGAGCTGCACGGGGCCAACGGCTACCTGATCCACCAGTTCCTGGCCCCGGGCTCGAACCTGCGCACCGACGAGTGGGGCGGCGCCACCGAGAACCGCGTCCGCTTCGCCGTGGAGGTGGTCAAGGCGGTCGCCGCCGCGATCGGCGCCGAGCGCACCGCGCTGCGCGTCTCGCCCGGCAACCCGTACAACGGCATCTCCGAGCCCGACCCGCAGCCCGTCTACGAGGCCCTGGTCAAGGAGATCGACGGGCTCGGCCTGGCCTACCTGCACGTCATGGAGTACGGCCCGGAGGTCCGGGAGACCACCCTCGCCCTGCGCAAGCAGTTCTCCGGCCCGCTCGTGCTGAACCCGGCGACCGAGGGCCCCACCGACCACCGGGCACTCACCCTGATCGAGGACGGCACCGCCGACCTGCTCGCCTTCGGGGCCCTCTTCCTGGCCAACCCCGACCTTCCGGAGCGGCTGCGCACGCAGGGCCCGTACAACACCCCGGACCCCGCCACCTTCTTCGGCGGAGACGCCCGCGGGTACACGGACTACCCGGCCCTGTGAGGGCCGGGCGCTCCGGGCCGGATGCGGTCACCAGATGGAGGCGACCCACTCCGGGTGGTCGATGAACGGGTTCCGGTTGTGCTGGTAGACATCGAAGATGACCTGGTTGCGGCGCTGCTCGAAGGCGTCCGGCGGGTCCATCTGGTGCCACTGCTTCAGCACGCTGATCCGGCCGTGGGCGGGGGCGGAGCCGTTGCCGACCCGGTCGTTCAGTTCCAGGTTCGCGAAGCCGTCGCCGCCCTCGTAACGGACGGCCATGTAGAGGAGCATCCGGGCGACGTCACCCTTGACCGCGTTGCGCGGCTCGAAGGAGTCGGCGTCGGTGAGGCTGCCGGGGGCCTCGCCGACGGGGCTGCCGCCCCGGTCGAAGTCCTTGTTGCCCCGGGTGCTGTTGACGGTGACGTCCTCGGGGCGCAGGTGGTGCAGGTCGGTGCCCGGGCCGGTCGCGGTGCCGAAGTCGCCGTGGCTCTTGGCCCAGACGTGCTCGCGGTTCCAGTCGTTGGCCCCGCCGCCGTTGGTGGACTTCGACTGGGATCGGCCGGAGTAGAGCAGGATGACGTTGTTCGGGTTCGCCGGGTCCTGGTCCGTCACCTTCAGGGCGTTCCACACGCCGTCGTAGGTCACCTTGGACTGGTTCTTGATGATGCCGTGCAGGGCGGCCTTCAGGGCCGCGCCGGTCTTGCCCTCGGCGGCGGCGTAGTAGCTGTCGGCCGCGGCCGCGTCCGGGCGGGGTTCCGCCGTTTGCGGCTGCCCGGCGGAGGCGGCGGCCGGTATGGCGAACAGGGCGGCCGCGGCGAGGCCGGCGGCCCAGGGAGTCAGGCGCGAGATTCTCATGACGTGGGGGATGCCTCTCCACAAGCACCGTCCCCGCCCGGGGATTTGGCGGGGTGTCAGGTGGCAGAGCGAGGCTCACATTGTCATGTGCCGTACAGGTGAAAACCATGTGTCGGGAGCGCGGACCTTGGCGGGTGTGCGGGCAGCGGGCGGCGGGCAGGGTAGCGGTGGCCCCACGGGCCCCATCCGACCGTGAACAGCGCCTCTGGAGCAGCCCATGGCAGTGAAGATCCTCATCGTGACCGGTGACGCGGCCGAGTCGCTGGAGGTCCTGTACCCGTACCAGCGCCTGCGCGAGGAGGGCTACGAGGTCCACATCGCGGCGCCGTCCGTGAAGAAGCTGCGCTTCGTGGTGCACGACTTCGAGGACGGCTTCGACACCTACACCGAGAAGCCCGGCTACACCTGGCCGGCCGACCTGGCCTTCGCCGACGTGGTCACCGAGGACTACGCGGCCCTGGTCGTCCCGGGCGGCCGCGCGCCCGAGTACCTGCGCAACGACCCCGAGGTGCGGCGGATCCTGGCCGCCTTCGCCGAGGCGGACAAGCCGGTAGCCCAGATCTGCCACGGCCCGCTGATCACGGCCGCGGCCGGGGCGCTGGAGGGCCGCCGGGTGACCGCGTACCCGGCGCTGGAGCTGGACATGAAGGCGGCCGGGGCCGAGTTCGAGGACTCCGAGACCGTGGTCGACGGCACCCTCGTATCGGCCCGGGCCTGGCCCGACCACTCGCGCTGGATGCGGGAGTTCCTGACGGTGCTGCGCGGCAAGGCCCCGGTGGCCTGACCGGTCGCGGCACCGGGGCCCGTCCGGCGGATCGTGCCGGACGGGCCCTTGGTGCCGGGCGGCTCAGCGCTTGAGGACGAAGGTGAAGTCGCCGCGGAGCCTGCCGTCCAGGCGGACGGCCGAGACGAGGTTCCCCTCGGTGACCAGCCTTTCGACCTCGGCGCGCGAGAGACCGTAGCCTTCGGCGATCAGCCGCACCGGCCGGACGGGGATCCGCGCCGCGAACCGGACCGCGACCTCGTCCGCATCGCTGTCCGTCTCGCCGTCCGGCCGGCCGGAGCCGCCGGTGTCGAGGCGCCAGGCGCCGTCCCAGTCGAGGGCGACGCGGTTGCGCCGCCGTACGGACGGGTCCTGGAGCAACTCCGCCGCCAGGCCGGGATCGTTGCCGTGCAGCCGGTCCAGGAGCCCGGGGTGGATCGAGCGCACGTTCGCCCGCTCCAGGACGCTGAGCCTGGTGGTCTCCCCGCAGCCGGTGCACAGGGCGAGGAGCCAGGCATCGAGGAGCTTGTGGTGTGCGTTGACACGGAATTTGCCGTTCGCCCGGAAGCGCTCGGACGCGCAGGCGTGGCAACGGCGGATGACCAGGGGCAGGCAGGTGGGCGTGACCACCCAGGTTTTGAGCACAGGAGTACACCGGTTCCAGTGAGAAGTCCGCAGCAGAAAGCAGCACGGCGCACAGGTGCGACGCGCGACGCATAGAGCTCGGGGGGTCTCACTTGGTGTACAACGGCACGTCCTCGGACGAGGGGTCAGGGGCGGGAGCACCGTAGCCGCACACGGGAACGCGGCTCCACCGGTTTTCGCCGGCCGGCGCCAGGGCCGGCCCCGCCTCCCGGCGGCCTCCCGACCACCTCCCCACCCTCTCCTTCCGACGTACCGCATGGGGCTCCGGAGGCCCCTGGGCCAGCACAAACGTCCTCGGCGCGCGAAGGCCGGCCAAGGGGCGCGGGCTGTGCCGGCCTCGGGCTCGCCGCTTCGTCGCGCGACCGACATCCGGGGGGTTTCCGTGTCGTTTCTCAGCGAGCCGAAAGCCATGATCATCGCTGCCGGGATCGGGGCGGCGGCCATCCTGGTAGCCGCCCTGATGGCCCTCACGGGAACGAAGGGCGGGTCCAGCAACGAATGCACTGCGGACAACAGCGCCCAGCAGCACTGCTCCAACACGAACACCGGCACGGACAAGGGCTCCGGCCGGTGAGAGCGGCCGCATCAGGGGCCGGCCGGCGCCTGGCCGGCCCCTTCGCGGCATGGATCCTGCTGACCGCGGCCCTGACCGGGTGCACCACCAACACCTGCGGGGGTGACCGGGGCGGCTCCACCGTCTGCGTGAACAACGGCGCCGCCCCCGACGCGGACGTCCAGTACAAGCAGCAGGTGGTGGCGGCCTCCTGTTCGAGGAAGCGGACGCCGTCTCGGAGGCAAACGGAGCTGCTCCTCGCACGCGTCTCGGACCGGGGTGTTCTCGCAGACCGCCAGCACTACCTCGGCGAGCTGTCGGACCTGGACGCGGAGGTGGCGCACCGGGTGCGCGTATGCCGGCGGACCCTTTCGGAGCACGCGGCCCGATGAGGAACGCGGGTCATCGACAGGGCTCTGCCCTTCCGCCCGAGCGGCCGCCGCCCTGGACGCCCGCCGTCATGCGGCCAAGGAAGCAGCGGCGGCCTTCATCGGTTGCGGCCGACGCGTTGCTGAGCCCCGGGCACCGCTGACCGGCTCGACGGTCGCGTCAGCTGCCCGCCGCGATCGGCGGGGCCGGCTCGTACTTGTAGTCGGGGCCGAAGTTCTTCTTCACGGCCGCTTCCCACGAGCCGTCCTCGACCATCTTCTTCAGAGCGGCGTTGATCTTGTCCTGGAGTTCCTTCTCGCCCTTCTTGACGCCGATGCCGTAGTTCTCGTTGCTCAGGTTCTGGCCCGTGAGCTTGAACTTGCCCTCGTTGCCCTTCCTGGCCGCGTACCCGGCCAGGATGGAGTTGTCCGTGGTCATGGCGTCGACGAGGTTGTCCGCGAGGGCGACGAGGCACTCGGAGTACCCGGGGAGCTCCAGGACGCTCGCCTTGGGGGCGAGTCCCTTCCTGATGTTCTCGGCGGAGGTGGAGCCGGCCACCGAGCAGAGCCGCTTGTTGTTGAGGTCCTCCGCCTTGGTGATGGAGGTGTCGGCGGCGCGGACCAGCAGGTCCTGGTGGGCCACGAAGTACGGCCCCGCGAAGTCGACCTTCTCCTTGCGCTTGTCGTTGATCGAGTAGCTCGCGGCGACGAAGTCGACCTCGTTGTACTGGAGCAGCAGTTCGCGGTCGTTGCTGTAGACCTGCTTGAACTCGATCCGGTCCGGCGTGTAGCCGAGCTGCTTGGCCACGTAGGTGGCCACGTCCACGTCGAACCCGGTGAAGGTCCCGCCGGGCTCGCGCATGCCGATGCCCGGCTGGTCGAACTTGATGCCGATGGAGAGGGTCCCCGTGGCCTTGTCGTCACCGCCGCAGCCGGAGGTGGTCAGGGCGAGGGCGATCACCGCGGCGACCGCGCCGGCCTGGGGAACCTTCATTGCTGCACTCTTTCCTCGATGACGCGGGACGGCCGTCAGGGTCGCTGGGGCGCGCGGAACCGCGGGGACGTGGGGGGACGTCAACACACGTGTACGAGGAAGCTAGGAAGGCGACGGGCGCAGCGTCACTACATCTGAGCAAAACTTGAGGATAACGATCCGGTTCGGGCGCAGAAGCTGTGGCGGATCCGAGCCGGGGCGGGAAAAGGGCGGGCATGGGGACAGGATCGGTACGGGTCGACGGCAATGCGCTGTTTCTGGGCAAAGGGGTGCAGATCCGCTTCATCCGGACCCTGCGGCTGCCCGAATCGGGCACGCACGCACTCCCGCCGGGGCTGGGGGAGTTCCCGCTGCGGCGGGTCGAGGACTATCCGGACACGGCGCCGCCGGAGTGGCTGGCGAAGGGCGGCGTGATGCTGCCGGTGTACCTGCGCGAGGCGATGTGGCTGAGCTTCGGCCGCAGCGCCGAGCCCGCCGCGCTCCAGGTCGGGGTCGGCAAGGTGTGCGCGGTGTCGGGGGAGCGCTGGACGGGCCGGCTGGCCCGTGACCCGCAGAACTACGTGGTACTGCCCCGTCAGCCGTGGCTGGACGGGATCAACTCGGGCGACGGGACGGTGCGCCAGTTCGTCGCCGTGCCGCTGGGCCTCGGTGCCACCGTCGAGGGCCAGGTCACCGGCGAGGAGACCACCGGCGGAGTGCAGCTCCAGGCGTTCCCGCTCGGCGAGCGGGCACTGGCCGAGTGGCGGCGCGCGCAGCTGGAGGCCCGCAGGGCGGCGCCCCGGCCTGGAGGCGGACCGGCCGCCCCCGGCGGCTTCGCCGGCTACGGCGGGGCCGTTCCCATGCCGATGGCGGCGGCGCCGCCCGGTGCGATGCCCCCGCCGGGTCCGGCTCCGGCCCGGGGCGCGGCGCCCGCGGCCCCGGCCATGGGGCTCGGCGTCGGGGGCTCGATGCGCCAGGAGGTCTACCGCGACGACCGGCCGCTCTCCGCCTGGGCGCGGGAGCCGGCGGCGCGGGTCTTCGTCCACCTGGTCACCCCGCCCGCGTGGCGCCGGATCACCGGCGAGGACGCACCGCCCTCGCCGGTCGACCGGGCCGCCTACACCCGGGCCGGGCTGCCCTGGTTCGACTACTACGACGAGTCCGGCGCCGACCTCGCGCCCGCCGGGCCGCTGACCGGGGTCAAGCCGGTGGGGGAGTGGCTCGGGGACGACCACGCCCCCTGGGCGGAGCCCGGCCCCGGGCAGGTCAAGCCGCTGGGAAACGCCCCGAGGCCGGGCAAACCCGTACAGGACGGCAACTGGTAGACGTACCGGGGCAGTCGGGGATCGCGCGCTGCGGTTCCGGCGCGCACGGCACCCCCCCGCCCCTGGGAGCTGGGCGAGGAGGGCGGCCCGGCCGGGGTGGGCGCGGTGGAGGCGGAGGCCCTGCGCCGGCAGACCGCCCAGGCCGTACGGGCCCACCGGCGCGCCAGGGGCCGGATCCCCGAGGGCTGGGCCCGGTGGGCCGAGCAGGTGCTGGTGCCCTCGGCGGACTGGCGGCGCGCCCTGTCCGGAGCGGTCCGGGAGGCCGCCGCCTGGGCGGCCGGCGCGGTGGACTACACGTACCGCCGTCCCTCGCGCCGCACTCCCGCGCTCGGCGGCCGGGTGGTGCTGCCCAGCCTGCGCAGGCCGCTGCCGCGGGTCGCGATCGTCATCGACCCCTCGGGCTCGACGGGGCCGGACGACCTGGCGGCGGAGCTCGCCGAAGTCACCGGCGCCCTGCGGGGGGTGGGGGTCGGAGGCAATCGGGTCGCCGTCCTCGCCTGCGACGCCGACGTGCACGCCGTGACCCGGGTGCGCAGCGCCGGCGAGGTGACCCTGGCGGGCGGGGGAGGCACGGACATGCGCGTCGGCATCACCGCGGTGCCGGCCCTGCCGGACCGGCCGACCATCGTGGTCGTGCTCACCGACGGGTACACGCCGTGGCCGGACGAGACCCCGTCCTGCCGGCTGATCGCCGCGCTCGTCGGGCAGGACCCGCCGGCGCCCCCGCCCTGGGCGGAGACCGTACGCGTCGAGCTCGCCACGTGAGCGCACTGGCCGGGAACGTACGGTCGTTCGGACCGCGGCGGGGGACACGTGGGAGCATGGCCGGGCAATACCCGTAAGCGAAGGGGGAGTTCGGTGACTGGTGTACGCAAGGGACTGGCCAAGGTCGAGATCGGGCTGCGGTGGGACCCCAGCCCGGCCGGGACGCCCGCGCACGATCTCGACATCGTCGCGGCGGTGTACGGCGCCGCGGACCTCCACGGGGTACCCGTCCACCTGGTCCACTTCGGCAGCCGCTCGCCCGACGGCACCATCACCCTGAACCGCGACAGCCACACCGGCCAGGGCTTCGGATTCGACGAGGTGATGACCCTCGAACTCGACCGGATGGCGCCCGACCTGCGGCGCGTGGTGGTCGGGGTGATCATCCAGGACACCGCCGCCGGCGGGCCGGCCGCGACGTTCGCCGACGTCGCCGGGACGGGACTGCGCATCCGCGAGGGCTATACGGACCTCGCCCAGGGCGACTTCGGATCCGTCCCGGCCGCCACCGCGGCGACGGTCGCCGAGTTCACCCGCGACGACTCGGGAGCCTGGTCGCTCGACGCGCGGCTGCGGGGCTTCGAGACCGGCCCGGAGGAGTTCACCCGCACCATGGGCGCCGTGCGCTGACGGAGGGTCGCGCACGCACGCGACGACCACACGGATCGGACGGCGGCCACTCTTCGGGTGAGTGACCGCCGCCCGGTCCGGATGACGCGCTGCCGCCGTCCCCACGAGGCAGCGCGGGCAGGTCACCGTCCGGTCATCGGGACGGCGGCCCGCCGGTTCAGGGGGTCCCGGTGGGGCCGGGGGTGCCGGGCGGTGTGAGGCCCAGGGAGGGGAGCATGACCGCGTCGACGAACCGGAGCAGGTAGGCGGCGTCCGCGTCGCGTCCTTCGAGCACCGGCCGGATGCGCAGTACGCCCATCAGCTGCGCGGGCAGGAACTCCACGGCCGGGTGGTCCGCGGTGATCTCGCCGCGCGCCACCGCCCGTTCCACCATCACGGCGAAGGCGGCCAGCTCCGGCTCGACCAGCGCCTCGCGCAGCGCGGCCTGCAGTTCCCCGTCGCTGAGCACCGCGTGCCCGAGCGCCTGCATGAGCCGGGTGTCGCGCCCCGAGGTGCAGGCCGCGATCCGGGCCGCCTCGCGCAGGTCGCCCGCCAGCGTCCCGGTGTCCACCGCGACGAGCGTGCCCTGCCGGTTCGCGCGCAGCGCGGCGGCGACGAGCTGCGGCTTGGTCTTCCACTGCCGGTAGAGCGTGGACTTGCCGCAGCTGGCCCGCGCGGCGACGCCCTCCATGGTCAGGGCCTCGTAGCCGTGTTCGCGCAGCTGCTCCAGGACGGCGTCGAAGAACTCCTGCTCCCGCTCCGGAGTGATCTTGGAGCGGCGCGCGGTGCTCGGCGTCGACGTCATGGGGTGCGGCTCTCCTCGGGGGCGTCCCGGCGGCTGGTTCCACTGCGAGTGTACGGGAACGCGAGCGTATCGGTACACCGTCGTATCGATACGCAAATGTATCGATACACTGGCGTGTCGATCGTGTAGATCTGTGCGCAACAGGAAGAGGGGCCGGGGGATGACCTCCCACACCACACCCGCCGGGGCGGCGGCCGGCCGGAAGGCCGCACGCCGCCGCCTCATACGCGAGCTGCTGCTCGTCGCGGGGCTGTTCACCGTCTACAAGGCGGGCCGGACGCTCTCGACCGGACGCACCGAGGAGGCCTTCCGCAACGCCGCCCGGATCTGGGACGCCGAGCGCGCCCTGCACCTCCCCGGCGAAGGAACGGTCCAGCGCCTGCTGCTGCACGGCGACACCCTCGTCCACACCGCGAACGCCTACTACGCGGCCGTCCACTTCCCGGCCACCGCCCTCTTCCTGATCTGGCTCTACCTGCGCCGGCCCGACCACTACCTCTGGGCCCGCCGCGTCCTCGCGGTGCTCACCGGAGCCGCCCTCGCCCTGCACCTCGCCTTCCCGCTGGCGCCCCCGCGGATGTTCGAGGCCGCGCACCTGGTCGACACCGGACAGGTCTACGGACCCAGCGTCTACGGGGCCGCCCCGGCCACCGACACCATGGCCAACCAGTTCGCGGCGATGCCCTCCCTGCACTTCGGCTGGGCGCTGATGCTCGCCCTCGGCATGATCGCCGCCACCTCCGGCCGGTGGCGCGCCCTGTGGCTGCTGCACCCCGCGCTGACCCTGTTCGTGATCGTCGGCACCGCCAACCACTACTGGCTCGACGCGATCGTGGCGACCCTGCTCCTCGGAGCGGCCCTGCTGCTGATCCCGCGCAGGGGCGCCGCCGCGGCCCCCGTACCCGGGCTGCCGGGTCCGCGCCGCGCCGCACCCGTGCCCGCCGGAGCCGAGCGGTGAACGCCACTGCCCTCGCCGTCGCCCTCTGCCTCGCCTCCGCCGTGGCCTACGCGGCCGCCGCCGTGGCCCAGGAGCGGCTCGCCCGCGCCGGCGCCGCCCGCAGCGCCAGGGCCCTGCTCGGCAACGGCGCCTGGTGGTGGTCGGCCGGGCTGAACGCCGCCGCGGCCCTGCTGCACGCCGCGGCCCTGCGCTACGGACCGCTCACGCTCGTCCAGCCGCTCGGCGCGCTGACCCTGGTGGCCGCGGTCCCGCTGGGGGCGCGCGGGGCCGGCCGCCGGGTGGCGGCCACCGAATGGCGCGGCACCCTGGCCACCGTCGCGGGACTGGGCCTGCTGCTGCTCCCGGCCTCCGGGCCCGCCCCCGACGACACGCTCACCCTCGCCGAGGCACTCGCCGTCTCCGGGACCACGGCCGCGCTGATCCTCATGCTGACCGCCGTCAAGGACCCGCGCTCCGGGCTGCGGCACGCCACGGCCTCCGGGCTGGCCTCCGCGGCCGCCTCGGCCCTGACCCAGACGGTGGCCGTCGCGGGCGGCCGCGGCGGATCCCTGTTCAGCGTCCGGGTCCTCGCCGTGGCCCTGCTCGTCGTGGTGTTCGCCGTCGGCGGGATGCTGCTGTCGCAGCGGGCCTACCGGGGCGGGCTCGGCGCCCCCCTCGCCGTCGTCAACCTGGCCAACCCGCTGGCCGCGGCCGCCATCGGCATGGTCCTGCTCGGCGAGCGCCTCCAGGGCGGGGCCGCGGGACTGCTGCTGGCCTCGGCGGGAGCCCTGGCCGCCGCGCGCGGAGTCCTGCTGCTGACCCGCACGCCGCCCGTTCCGGACCCGGCCCCGGCTCCCGTCCCGGGCTCCGCCCCCGCCTTCGCACCGGCCTCCGCGGTCCCGCCCGCGGTACCGCTGGGCGCGCTCACCCCGGTCCACCACGGCTGAGGGCCGAGCCCAGGAGAACCGATTCGGCCCCGATCGCGTCCTCCTGGGTGAACCACCGGAACACCGAAACGGAGTGCATGGACATGGGGATCATCGGCTGGATCATCCTGGGACTGCTGGCCGGAGGCATCGCCAAGGTCCTGCTGCCCGGCCGGGACCCGGGCGGCCTGATCGGCACCACCCTGATCGGCGTGGCCGGCGCCTTCACCGGCGGCTGGCTCTCGGCGAAGTTCCTGGACCGCCCCATCGACAACCAGTTCTTCGACCTCGCCACCTGGGGCTCGGCCATCGCGGGCTCGCTCGTCCTGCTGATCGGCTACCGGATCCTCTTCGGCAACTCCCGCGACTGAGTGTCCGGACGCACCGGGCGGGGCAGGGACGGGACATGAGCCGACGCGCGTACGTGGCACGAGGGGTCCCGGGCGGCTACCGCATCTGGAAGACCAAGGGCGGCCGATGGTGGGGCGACCTCTACGAGCTCTGCCCCGACGACCTCCTCGCCGAACTGAACGGCACGGCGGATCCCGAGAGGATCACCGCCCTGCTCAAGCGGTACCGTGCCCTGAAGCGCTAGGTGTATTGCCCGGTGAGGTTGGGGAAAAGACCGAGGCCCCGGTGTAATCAAGCACCAGCAGTCGCACACCTAGGGCCTGCACGGCCCTGCCACGGCGTACCAGCACGAGCCCGCGAGGAAGTTCCAGCGACATGAGCGTCACCCCGGTCCCCACGGCCGACCTCTACGACGAGCACGGCGAAGCCCTCGGCATCTGCGCGACGCAGTTCCGCCTGCTGGGCGGCCGCCGGCTGTTCGCGGGACCCGTGCGGACCCTCGCCTGCCACGAGGACAACGCGCTGCTGCGCGGGCTCGTCCACTCCCCGGGCGGGGGCGCGGTCCTCGTCGTGGACGGCGGCGGGTCGCTGCGCACCGCCCTCGTCGGCGACCTGATCGCCGGCGCGGCAGCGCGCAACGGCTGGGCCGGTCTGATCATCAACGGCGCGGTCCGCGACAGCGTGGCCCTCGGCGGACTGGACCTCGGGGTCATGGCGCTGGGCACCGTGCCCCTCAAGAGCGCCAAGACCGGAGCGGGGACGGCCGACGGTCCCGTCACGATCGGCGGTGTCACCTTCCGTTCCGGCGACACGGTCCACGCGGACGCCGACGGGGTCGTCGTCCTCCCGGCCCGCCCCGTCTGACCGCCCGGCCCCGGCCTGCCCGGCCCGCCCGACCGGCACGCGCCGAGCGGCGATTTTCGGCCAGGGCCGCCGCACGGGCCCTGGCGCCCGCCGGGCGGGCCGGTTTCACTGCGGGCCCATGACACGACACAGGATCATGGGCCTGCTCGGCGCGCTGACCCTCGCCGCGGCAACCCTGGCCGGCACCGCGGGACCCGCGAACGCCGCCGCACCCGGACCCGCACCGGCCTCCGCCGCCGCCCCCGGAGGCGAATCACCGCCCGCCGAGTTCGGCACGGACTGGCACGACCCCCTCACCCCCGCCCCGCCCGTGGCCCGCCCCGGTACCCGGTCCTGCGAAGTCACCCTCGCGGAGGCCCGGTTCCGCGACTTCACCCCGTACCGCGGCAGCTACACCCCGCCCGCGGGCTGCGGCGCCGACCACTGGGCCGCGGTGGTGCTCCGCCTCGACGGCAAGGTCGAGGGGCGCCAGTACGACCGCCTCGGGCACCTCTCCCTCGGCGGCGTCGAGATCCTGCGCACCTCCACCCCGCAGCCCTCGCCCGACGGCATCACCTGGTCGGTCGAGAAGGACGTCACCCGCTACCGCGACACGCTGACCCGCCCGCAGCCCGTCGAGATGCTCATCGGCAACGTCGTCAACGACACCTACACCGGGATCATCGACGTCAAGGTCACCCTCACCTTCTACGCCGCCGAGGGCCGCACCGGCCCCGCCGCCACCCCCGACCGCGTGCTCCCCCTCACCACCCCCGCCGTCACCACCCCGCGCAATACCGAGCGCCTCCTCGCCGAGGTGTACGCCACCGGCTCGGGCGGCGGCTGCGAGGAGTACTGGTACACGACCACCCCGGACGCGGCCCCGTACTCCTGCAAGGCCGCCGACGGCCCGTACCGCGAGGTCCGCGTCTCCGTGGACGGGCAGCTCGCCGGCATCGCGGCGCCCTTCCCCACCGTCTGGACCGGCGGCTGGTCCAACCCCTTCCTCTGGTACGTCACCCCCGGCCCCCGGGCCCTCGACGTCCAGCCGGTCACCTACGACCTCACCCCCTACGCCGCCCTCCTCAACGACGGCCGTCCGCACCGGATCGAGGTGTCCGTGGCCGGAGTGCCGGCCGGGCAGAGCGGCTGGAGCACCCCCACCAACCTGCTGCTGTGGCAGGACGAGGCACGCGAGGTCGTCACCGGCGCCCTCACCCGGCACGAGCAGAGCGACCCGGCCAACTCCTCCCGCTGGACCCCCGCCGCACCCGGCGGCGAACACCGGCTCGACACCGAGGGAGGTCACCGGCTGACCGTCGCCGGGCACCTCGACACCTCCCACGGGCGGGTCACCACCACCGTTACCCGCGCCGTCCGCAACACCTCCGTCCACCGCTGGACCGACGGCGAGAACCGTGACGCGCTCACCGCCACCTGGACCGACGAGGAGACCGTGACCCGCGGGTCCACCGCCACCCGGACCGGCCGCACCTACACGATGGACGGCGAGACCACCCTCGGCGCCGGCGACCGGCTGCGCACCGTCCTCTCGCTCGGCGACCGCGCGGACACCGCCACCCTGCGCGGCGGCCGGACGATCGAGGTCTCCCGGCTCGACGACCGGTACACGGGCGACGCCACCTACACCGCGAACGTCCCGCGCGACCAGCGGCACGCCGTCGCCACCACCTCCGCCCGCTCCCGCCTGTACGGGCCGCAGGCCCCCGGCGGATGCCACGACCGCACGGTCACCGCCGTGCAGGGCACCCTCACGGTGGACCGCCGACGCTGCTGACACCGGCGCCCCTTACGATGACCGGCCATGGACACGAGTGAGGCCGGCAGACAGCTGATCGACGGCCGCTTCGAGCTGGTCGCGCCCCTGGGCAGCGGCGGGATGGGCACGGTGTGGCGCGCCCGCGACATCGCACTGCACCGCGAGGTCGCGCTCAAGGAGGTGCGCCCGCCGGACCCGGCGACCGCCGCCGCCCAGCCCGGCCTCGTCGACCAGCTGCGCGAACGGGCCGTGCGCGAGGCCCGCGCGTTGGCCCGCCTCGCGCATCCGCACGTCGTGACGATCCACCACATCGTCGAGCCCGCCGTCGGCGCGGACGGTTCGTACGGCCATCCGTGGATCGTGATGGAACTGGTCAGGGGCGGCTCCCTGCACGACCGGATGGCGTCCGGACCGCTGCCGCTCGCCGACGTGCTCCGGCTCGGCCGCGACGTGCTGTCCGCCCTGCGCGCCGCGCACGCCGAAGGGGTCCTGCACCGGGACGTGAAGCCGGCCAACGTGCTGCTGCGGCCCGACGGATCGGCGGTCCTCACCGACTTCGGCATCGCGGCCCTGCACGGCTCGACGGGCCTCACCTCCACCGGTGTGCTGATCGGCTCGCCGGAGTACATCGCACCCGAGCGCGTCCGAGGGGAGGAGGGGCTGGCCGCCTCCGACCTGTGGTCGCTCGGCATGCTGCTCTACGTGGCCGCGGAGGGCGTCCATCCGCTGCGCCGGGCCACCAGTCTGGCCACCGTGGTCGCCGTGCTCGACGAGCCGATCCCGGCGCCCGTACGCTCCGGCCCGCTGGGGCCCGTACTGGAACGGCTGCTCGTACGGGATCCGGCCGCGCGGCCCGACGCCGAGCAGCTGGAAGCGCTGCTCCGGGACGCGAGCACCGCTCTCGGCGCGACCCCGGGGACCCCGGCAGTCCCGTCGGCTCCGGCAGCCCCGCCGGCCGTGGGCCAGTACGGGCCGCCCACACCGCCGCCGTTCGGCCCGGTGCGCCACCCGTACGCGGTCACCGCGGCCCTCCCGCCGCAGGCTTCCCGCCGCCGGCGCCCGGTGCTGCTCGGCGCCGCCCTCGTGGCGGTCCTCGTCGCCGGGACGGCGGGGATCGTCCAACTGCTGCCCGACGGCGGCGGCTCGGGCGGCGAGGCGAAGGGCGGCCCCGGCAGCAGTGCGAGCGCCGGCCCCTCCGGCAGCGCGGGCCCCGCGACCCCCTCGGCCCCGTCGACCCCCGGCCCCAAGGCCGGCGCGAACAAGGGAGCCAAAACCGAGGGCAGCCTGCTCACCCCCGCCAACATCCGCACCGCCCTCGCGGCCCTGAAGGAGCAGACCGGCACCACGGACTTCGTGAACCTGCGGATCTACGACTCCTACGTCATCGCCGCCGTCCCGACCGCCCCCGGGGCCAAGACCGTCGACTCCTGGCAGTACCGCGACGGCGCGGTCACCCGCAGCGGCCCCGCCGGCACGGTCAGGGACCGCGTCCCGCTCATCGACATGGCCAAGGTCGAATGGGACACCCTGCCCGCCCTCCTGGAGGAGGCGAAGAAGGAGCTCGAGGTGGCGAACCCGACCTCCCGCTACGTGATCGTCGAGCCCTGGATGATGGACCAGAGCCCGTCCATGCGGCCCTACCTGAGCGACGAGTACGGCCAGGGCGGCTACGTCCTGGCCGGCACCGACGGAAAGGTCAAGAAGGTCTACCGCTCCTGACGCGCGCGCCGGCACGGCGCACAGGCCTGCGATCCTGATCTCCGTACACGCGGAGAAACGTTCCGAGGAGCACGACCACCATGCCGACCTGGCGCACCACGCTCACGGCCGCCGGGATATCCGGCACCAGCCTGCGGGAAGACCACACCCATGCCGCCCGCCGGGTGCTGCGCCGCGAACCGGCCCCCTACCTCGCGCTGCGGCTGCTCGCCGCGCCGCCCCTGGTGCCGTGGCTCTCCGCCGGACTCGCCTTCATGAACCTGGTCGACGACGTGGCCGAGACGGGCACCCCGGCCGAACGGGTGGCCAACCTGGCCGCTCTGACCGAGCGCGTCGAAGCGGCCCTGAAGACCGGGGACGGCCCCGACCCCGTGCTGCGCGCGTACGCGCACGCCGTGGAATCCCGGGCGCTGCCCGCGCACTGGGTCTCCCGGTTCCTCGAAGGGGCCGCCACCGCGGAGGCCGGGTTCGACGGTTTCGCCGCCGAGGAGGACTTCCAGGACTATCTCGACGCCTACGCCTGGCCGGGGGTGCTGGTCTTCACCGGCCTCCAGTACCAGGGCGGCCCCGACGCCGAACAGGCGGCGGGCTGGCGGCGGTTCGTCGACGCCGCCCAGCGCGTCGACTTCCTCGCGGACCTCGCCGGGGACCTGGCGGACGGCCGCCTCTGCATCCCGCGCGCCCGCCTCGACGAGCACGCGGTGACCCGCGCCGACCTCGAACAGGCCCGGGACACCCCCGCCGTACGCGCGCTCCTGGCCGCCGAAACGGGCCGCGCCCGCACGGCACTCGACGCCACCGAAGGCATCCTCGACCTCGCCGAGCCGGGACTGCGCCCGGTGGCCGCGACGATGGTGGAGCTGATGGCGCACCAGCTCACGGCCGTGGAGCGCGCCGGGGTCGGCGCCCTGCGCCGGGACGTCGGCTACGGCCTCGTGGCCCCCGTGCGCATTCTGCTCCGGGCCGCCCGCCGCGGGCGCCGGCCCTGAGCGTCCTGCGCGGGGCCCGTCAGTAGGGCCCGTTGACGTTGTCGATGGAACCGTAGCGGGCGGCCGCGTAGTTGCAGGCGGCCGTGATGTTCGCGACGGGGTCGTAGGAGTCCAGCGAAGTGCCGGGCACGTGGTAGGCCTTGAACGTCGGGTCGATGACCTGGAGCAGGCCCTTCGAGGGGATGCCGTTCTGGGCGTTGATGTCCCAGAGGTTGATCGCCTTCGGATTGCCCGAGGATTCCCGCATCACATTGCGGTGAATTCCGTCGTAGGTCCCGGGAATGCCGTGCTTCTTCAGCACGTCGAGGGACTCGCGGATCCATCCGTCGAGATTGTTCGCGTACGTGGTGGCGGCGGCGGGGGCGGCTGCGGTGGTGGTCTTGGCCTGGGTGCCGAGGGTCAGTCTGAGCCCGGGCCGGATCACCGACGGGTCGGCGCCCACGACGCTCTTGTTCGCCGCGTACAGCTGCTCCCAGCCGCCGCTCACGGAATGCTGCGCCGCGATCTTGGAAAGGGTGTCACCGGCGACCACGGAATAGGACGCGGGTACGGCGGCCACGGGGGCCGCGACCGCGGACCGGGCCGCGGGAACGCCTGCCGTCTCCGCCGCCCCGGCCGTGGTCGTGCTGATCAGGGGCAGGGCGAGCGCCGCGCCGCCGGTGCCGGCGAGCGCCAGCTTGCGGGTGATCGGGTGCTGCTTCGGCCGACGGTGCTTTCCCTTTGCGGACATGGCGCATTTCCTCACGTGGGGGGACGGAGAGGCCCCGGAGGTGGCCGGTTTAGGGAGCATGCCGCCGGGAATGAGGGTGACCGTAGGCGAGCCCGACGCGCCGGAACAAGGCCCGAATTCCACCGGTAGATCGACTTCCTGCCCTCCGCCTCGGAAATGACCTTGGGGGGCGCTTCGCGCAATACCCAACTTTCTTTCCGGGAAAAGGGAATCGGCCCTTCGAAGGAATTGATGTTGATGTGTTCCGAGTGACTCACATCACGGGTCGCGGGGCCGGCCGCGGCGCCCCGGTGAATAGGGGCAAGTCCGCTCTCCACGGGCCGGATTCGGGCGACGGGGGCGTTGCAGGCGAATCGCCCATCAAGGGCGTATTCCGGTCATGGCATCGCCCGTGTCCCGCCCCCCCGCCCTGTTCCGCCCCGCCCGGCCCCCCCGCCCGGTCCGGCCCCGGGGCCTTCAGAGCTCGGCCAGCCGCTCCAGGGCCGCCGTCACCGCCGCCCCGGAGGCCGGCAGCAGCGGCAGGCGTACGCCGGGGGAGGGGATCCGGCCCTGCGCGTGCAGCACGCCCTTGACGACCGCCGGATTCGGCTCGGCGAAGACCGCCTCCGACATGCGGGCCAGGGCGTGCCCGAGCGGCCTGGCCCGCGCCACGTCACCCGCCCGCCAGGCCCCGGCGAGCTCCGCGAACCGGGCCGTCGCCAGGTGCGCCGAGGCCAGGATCCCGCCCGCCGCGCCCAGCGCCAGCATCGGCGAGAGGTACGCGTCGTCCCCGGCCAGCACCTCGAAGCCGTCGGGCAGGTCCCCGAGCAGCGCCACGGCGTCCTGCCCGAGCGAGCCGGCCGCGTACTTCACGCCGGCGACCCCGTCCAGCGAGCCGAGCGCCCGCAGGGCCGCGGCATCCAGCGACTGCCCGGTCCGGTACGGGACGTGATAGACGATCAGCGGAACCGGGCTCACCCCGGCCAGCCGCGCGAAATGCGCCAGCACCCCCGCCGCCGAAGGCCGCACGAACGGGGGCACGGTCACCAGCGCCGCCCGCGCCCCCGGCCACCGGGCCAGCCGGGCCAGCGAGGCCTCCGCGGCCCCGGTCCCGCTCGCCCCGGCGCCCACCGTCAGCAGTGCGCCCCGCTCCTCGCAGACCCGCGCGCACACGCCGGTGACGAGGTCGCGCTCCGCCTCGTCGAGAATGGCCGCCTCCGCCGTGGTGCCGAGCGCGACGATCCCGGCCGCGCCCCCGTCGAGCACCTCGTGGGCCAGCGCCTCCAGGGCCTCGGCGGCGATGCCCCCGGCGCGGGTGAACGGGGTGATCAGCGGTACGTGGATCCCGCGCAGTCGGAGTCCCGTCTCCGTCTCCGGGTCCGCGGCGACGCCGGCGACGGCGTCCGCGCGACGATGCACGCCGCCGTCCACGCCGCCGTTCTCGATGATGCCGGTCATGTCCTGTGTCATGCCCTCGAGCCTCGCCCGCCCCGAGCCACGAATCCAGTTCGCGTTTCTTATCCCACCCGTAAGCTGATCCGATGCTCGACGTACGACGCCTGCGACTGCTGCGCGAACTGGCCCGCCGCGGGACCATCGCCGCCGTCGCCGAAGCCCTCGCCTTCAGCCCTTCGGCGGTATCCCAGCAACTCGCCGTCCTCGAACGCGAGGCCGGGCTCCCGCTGCTGGAACGCACCGGCCGCCGGGTCCGCCTGACCCCGGCCGGACAGCACCTGGTGGGCCACGCCGAGGCCGTGCTCGAACGGCTGGAACAGGCCGAGTCCGATCTCGCCGAAGCCCGCGGCGGCCTGGCCGGAGCCCTGCGCATCGGGGCCTTCCCCACCGCCACCCGGGCCATCGTCCCGGCCGCCCTGTCCGCCCTCGCCCGGCGCCACCCGGGACTCGAACCGATGGTCCGCGAGACCGACCCGGCGGCGGTCGCGCACGCGCTGCGCTCCGGCGACCTCGACGTGGCCCTGGTCCACGCCTACGACTTCGTACCCGCCGCCCGGGAGCCCGGACTGACCACCGAGCCGCTCTACCGCGAGGCGATGTACCTGGCGGCGCCCGCCGCGGGGACCCCCGACCCGCCCCCGGCCGACGACCAGGGCGCCGTCCTGCGCGCCCACGCGGAGGACCCCTGGATCACCGCCACCCCCGGCACCCTCTGCCACGCCATGGCCGAACGGGCCTGCCAGGCGGCCGGGTTCACCCCGCGGGTCCGCCACCGGGTCGACGAGTTCGCGACCGTGCTCGCCCTGGTCGCGGTCGGCCAGGGGGTGGCCGTCGTACCGCAGCTCGGGGTCACCGGCCCCGCCGATCCGGCCGTCCGCCTCACCCGGCTGCGCATGCGGCGCCGCACCAACCTCGCGTTCCGCAGCGGGGCCGGCGCCCACCCGGCGGTGTCCGCGTTCGGCGCCGCCCTGCGCGCGTCCGTACCTCCTGAGCTGGCCTGAGCCGGCCTGAGCTGGCTGGATCTCTCGCTCCGGAGTGAGGCAACTCCCCTGCCGGGCCGCGCCCGTGTACGTTCTGACCGGGAACCGACGAGAGCAGAACGGGGTTACGACGTGACGCACCGCGTACGAGGGGTCATCGCCCGGAGCAAGGGCGCACCGGTGGAGACGACGACGATCCTCGTGCCCGACCCGGGACCGGGCGAGGCGCTCGTCCGGGTGCAGGCCTGCGGGGTCTGCCACACCGACCTGCACTACCGCGAGGGCGGCATCAACGACGAGTTCCCCTTCCTGCTCGGCCACGAGGCCGCCGGGATCGTGGAATCGGTCGGCCCGGACGTCACCTCCGTGGCCCCCGGCGACTTCGTCGTCCTCAACTGGCGTGCGGTGTGCGGGACCTGCCGGGCCTGCAAGCGCGGCCGCCCCTGGTACTGCTTCGCCACGCACAACGCGACCCAGCCCATGACCCTGGAGGACGGCACCCCGCTGTCCCCGGCGCTGGGCATCGGCGCCTTCGCCGAGAAGACCCTGGTCGCGGCCGGACAGTGCACCAAGGTGGACCCGGCGGCGGCCCCGGCGGCGGCCGGCCTCCTCGGCTGCGGGGTGATGGCGGGCCTGGGCGCCGCCCTGAACACCGGCAACGTCGGCCGGGGCGACTCGGTCGCCGTCATCGGGTGCGGTGGAGTGGGCAACGCGGCCGTGGCCGGAGCCCGGCTGGCGGGCGCCTCGAAGATCATCGCGGTGGACCTGGACGACCGGAAGCTGGAGTGGGCGCGCGGCCTGGGCGCCACCCACACCGTCAACGGCCGCGGCGAGGACGTGGTCAAGGCCGTCCAGGACCTGACCGGCGGCAACGGCGCGGACGTGGTCATCGACGCCGTCGGCCGCCCGGAGACCTACCGGCAGGCGTTCTACGCCCGCGACCTGGCCGGCACCGTGGTCCTGGTCGGTGTCCCGACCCCGGAGATGCGGCTCGAACTCCCGCTGCTGGACGTCTTCGGCCGCGGCGGAGCCCTGAAGTCCTCCTGGTACGGGGACTGCCTGCCCGAGCGCGACTTCCCGCTGCTGATCGACCTCTACCTCCAGGGGCGGCTCGACCTGGACGCCTTCGTCTCCGAGACCATCCCGCTCGACGGGGTCGAGGACGCCTTCGCCCGCATGGAGCGCGGCGAGGTCCTCCGCTCGGTGGTCGAGTTCCCGTAAGCCCCGGTCCCGTACAGGGCCCCGTACTAGACTCACCGGAACGCCACACCCGTGCCCCGGCCGCGACCCGGCCGGGGCACGGGTTTCCGTACTCCCGTACCTCGTACCCCAGGGGCCGTCCGTGACCATCGAGCACAGCTACCGCCAGCCCGGAACGGTCGTCACCGACCACCGGTTCACCGTCCCGCTGGACCACGCGCACCCGGACGGCGAGCGCATCGAGCTGTACGCCCGCGAGATCGTCGCCGCCGGCAAGGACCCGCAGACCCTGCCGTGGCTGCTCTACCTGGAGGGCGGACCCGGCTTCGGGGCCCGGCGGCTCATCGGCCGCCAGGCGTGGCTGGAGCGCGCGCTGACCGACTACCGCGTCCTCCTGCTGGACCAGCGCGGCACGGGACGCTCCACCCCGGTGAACCGGCAGACCCTGCCCCTGCGCGGCGGCCCCGCGCAGCAGGCCGAGTACCTCGCCCACTTCCGCGCCGACTCCATCGTGCGCGATGCCGAGGCCATCCGCCCCGCCCTGACCGGCGGCGCCCCGTGGAGCGTGCTCGGCCAGAGTTTCGGAGGATTCTGCTCCGTGCGCTACCTCTCCACCGCCCCCGAAGGTCTCAGCGCCGTCCTGATCACCGGCGGTCTCCCGTCCCTCACCGCCACAGCCGACGAGGTGTACGAGGCCGCGTACCCCCGGATCGAGCGCAAGAACCTGGCCCACTACCACCGTTACCCGATGGACGTGGAGCGCGTCCAACGGATCGCGGCCCACCTCGCGGAGCGGCCCGCCGAACTCCCCGGCGGCTACCGCCTCACCGTCGAGGCCTTCCAGTCCCTCGGCCTGGTCCTCGGCTCCGGCGACGGCAGCCACCAGCTGCACCACCTGCTGGAGGACGCCTTCGTCCGCACCCCCGCCGGCCCCGCGCTGTCCGACGCCTTCCTCGAGAGCGCCCGCGCCCTGCTCTCCTTCGCCGGGCACCCCCTCTACGCCCTGGTCCACGAGGCGTGCTACGCCCAGGACCCGGCCGCGCCCACCGCCTGGGCCGCCGAGCGGGTGCGCTCCGCACACCCCCGCTTCGACGCCGCCAAGGCCCTCGCGGGCGACGAGCCCGTCCTGTTCACCGGCGAGACCATCCACCCCTGGCACTTCACCGTGGACCCCTCGCTGGCCCCGCTGCGCGAGACCGCCGACCTGCTGGCCGCCCGTACCGGCTGGGAGCCCCTCTACGACCCGGCCCGGCTCGCCGCCAACGAGGTGCCGGTGGCCGCCGCCGTCTACCACGACGACATGTACGTGGACACCGACGACTCCCTGCGCACCGCCCGCGCCGTACGGGGGCTGCGGACCTGGGTGACGGACGAGTTCGAGCACGACGGCGTGCGCGCGGGCGGCCCGCGCGTCCTGGACCGGCTGCTGGCCCTCGTCCGCGGAGAGGCCTGACCGGGCCGCGCCGGGGCCCGCCGCGCACCGGTCCGCCGTCTATCGTGCGGGGCATGACCGAACAGCGTGATGAGCCCGAGCCCTTGCAGCCCATGCCCGCCGACTGGCAGCGCGCCCTCGCCGTCGTCGCCCACCCGGACGACCTGGAGTACGGCTGCGCGGCCGCGGTCGCGGACTGGACCGACGGCGGCCGCGAGGTCGTCTACCTGCTCGCCACCCGCGGCGAGGCGGGCATCGACACCATCGCCCCCGCCGACTGCGCCGCGCTGCGCGAGGCGGAGCAGCGGGCGAGCGCGGCGGTCGTCGGGGTGTCCGAGGTGGAGTTCCTCGACTACCGCGACGGCGTCGTCGAGTACGGCCTCGGCCTGCGGCGGGACATCGCGGCTGCCATCCGCCGGCACCGCCCGGAGCTGGTGATCACGCTCAACCACCGGGACACCTGGGGCGGGGCGCAGGGCGGCGGCTACTGGAACACCCCCGACCACAAGGCGGTCGGCCGGGCGGTGCTGGACGCGGCCGGTGACGCCGGGAACCGGTGGATCTTCCCCGAACTCCTCACCGAACAGGGCCTGGAGCCGTGGAACGGTGTGCGCTGGGTCGCGGTGGCCGGCTCCAGCACGCCGACGCACGCGGCCGACGCCGGTCCCGGCCTGGAGCGGTCGATCGCCTCCCTGCTGGAGCACAAGGCGTACATCGAGGTGCTCACCGACCAGGACCCGGCGGAGTACGTCCGCACCTTCCTCACCAGCAACGCCCAGCAGTCGGCGGCCCGGTTCGGCGGCCGTCCGGCGGTCCCGTTCGAGGTCTTCCCCCGCTGACCGGACACCCCTAGGCTGACGCCTCGTCAGATTCCTTACGGGGGTGCGGCAGACGTGATCGACACCGTCAGCACGGAGATCGCGCAGGGGGAGGAGCGGATCCGGCTGGAGGTCGCGGACGACGGCCTCGCGGTCCTCACCCTGTGCCGCCCCGACAAGCTCAACGGCTGGAGCTGGGAGTCCACCCGCCAGCTGGGGCTGCTGGCGGACCGGATCCGCTTCGACCCCTCGGTCCGCGCGGTTCTGCTGCGGGCCGAGGGCCGGGCCTTCTGCGCGGGCATCGACGTGACCGCTCCCGGCGGCGCGATCACCGGCGGATCGGCCGCCGAGCGGACCCGCAACTACTACGAGGGCCTGCGCTGGGTCCACGAGCGCTTCGCGGTCCTCGCCCGCCTCCCGCAGCCGGTGGTGGCCGCCGTCCAGGGCTACTGCCTCGGCTTCGGCTTCGAGCTGGCCCTGATGGCCGACATCCGGGTGGCGGCCGAGGACGGCGTCTTCGCCCTCCCGGAGGCGCAGCTCGGCGTGGCGGTGGACGCGGGCGGCGACCTGCGGATCGCCCGTGAGGCGGGCGCCGGGTGGGCCAAGTACCTGGCCCTGACGGGCCGCCGCATCGACGCGGCGACCGCGCTGCGCCTGAACCTGGTCCAGCTCGTCGTGCCCGGGGCGGAGCTGGACGCCACCGCCCGCGGCCTGGCGTCGGAGATCGCCGCGAACGCGCCGCTCGCGGTGCAGGGCATCAAGCGCGCGGTCGACGCCTACGCCGACGCCGCCCTGCCCGCGGCCCTCGACCGCGTCGCCATGACGGCCGCCCTCACCCTCACCTCGGACGACTGCCGCGAGGGCTACGGAGCCAAGGCCGCCCGCCGCCCCCCGCACTTCACGGGGGGCTAGGGCCTGTCGCCGAACGGGCCGCGCCCCAGCTGCTCGCGCACCGGCACGACCTCCGGGTTGACCAGCGCCCGGCGCTGCCAGTTCGCGCCGTCGACCACCAGGGTGTGGCCGGTGACGAAGCGGGCGTACGGCGAGGCCAGGAAGGTCGCGGCCCAGCCCAGCTCGCGAGGCTCGCCCACCCGCAGCGCGGGCTGCCGCCCGTCCTTGGCGTCGGGTGCGGCCCGGTCCAGGCCGCCCCGGATGTCGCCGGTCATGTCGGCGTGCGGAAACAGCCCGGGCACCAGGCCGTTGACCTGGATGCCGTACGGGCCCCACTCGACGGCGAGGGTCTCCACCAGGTTCTTCACCCCAGCCTTGGCGGCCGCGCTGTGTGCGAAGCCGGGCCCGCCCGTCCAGGCGTAGGAGGCGCCGATGTTCACGATCGACCCCGGGGTCCGTGCGGCGAGGTGGCGGCGGCCGAACTCCCGCGTCATGAACCAGGTTCCGGTCAGGGTGATGTCCACCACCGCCCGCCAGGCGTTCGGCGACAGGTCCTCGGCGGGGGAGGGGAAGTTGGCGGCCGCGTTGTTGACCAGCACGTCCGGCAGCCCGAAGGCGGCCTCGGCCGCGTCGAAGACGTCCGCGACCCGCTCGGGGTCCCGTATGTCGCACAAGGCGGCCGTCACCCGGCCCGCGCCGGGGACGGCCGCCAGCTCGTCCCGCGCCGCCGCCAGCTGCTCGGCCCGGCGGCTCGCGATCACCAGGTCGGCGCCGAGCCGGGCGAACTCGGCCGCGATGGCCTTGCCCAGCCCGGTGCCGCCGCCGGTCACGAGGACCACCTGCCCCGCGTACGTACCGGGAGGCAGGGCGGCGGCGCCGAGCGGCGGTGGCGCGGGCAGACCGCGCCGGGTGTCGTCCGTCATGGGCCATCGATAGCGCGCGGGCGCCGAGATCACCAGGCCCCGGACGGGATCAGCCCTGCGGGGTGTACGCCTGCCGGCTCGCGCAGGTCCAGATCACGGCGCCCGACCCGACGCCGTCCCAGCCCCAGTAGCTGCCGCCCACCCGGTCGTCGTCCGAGACCGCGAAGGCCTCGCTGCGCGCGTCCGGCGTGGCGCCCGCGGGGTGCGGGAGCGCCTTCGTCGCGCCGGCGCCCGGCCAGTAGGCGGCCCGGACGTGGTTGGCGTAGCCCTCGACGAAGGTCATGGCCGTGCCGACCACCGCGTTGGTGCCCGGGCTGATGGCGTCGAGGGTGAGGTGCTGGTATCCGGCGACCGGAGCGGGCCCGGTCGGCAGGGCGTCGTACGGACGCTTCCATACGGCCGGCTTGCGCTCCTGCCAGTCCCGGTAGCTCAGCTTCTCGTAGCCGACGACCCGCCCCTTGTCGTCGATGCCGGTGGCTCGGGTGCCGACGGTCCAGTCGCCCTCGGTCCAGACCGGGAGGCTCGCGGTCGGGTAGCCGCCGGCGGGCCAGACCACGGGGAAGGTCGTGCTGACGATCTGGTCGTTGTCCTGGTCCCAGTAGTTCGTGTACGCCGTGCCGAGGATGTCGCCGCGCTTGTTGATGCCGTTCACCGCGCTGATGACGGTGCTCGGGTGCGCGTCGGCGGGCACGGGCAGCTCGCGCACCACCGTCCCGTTCACCCACTCCTTGGCGACGCCGCCGTCCAGGGCGACCACGTGCCCGGCGTCGTTGACCTCGCCCCCGCCGGACTGGGTGGAGGTGGCGGTGATCAGCTGGACCGACGGTGCGCCGATCCGGTAGGTGAACACGGCACCGGGCAGGCCCTGTGCGGTGCTCTGGACGGTGCCCACCATCAGGCCCTTGGCGTTCACCCCCGTGACGGTGCCCTCCTGGAAGCCCTCCGGCATCGGCACCGCGTGGACCTGGCGGTCCGCGGTCCAGTACGCGGGCAGTCCGGCGCTGGAACCCACCGCCAGCCCGTCCGGGCCGAAGGCGCGGACCGAGCCCGCGGGCCCGCCCGTCAGCGAGGGCAGGACGGTGATGCCGGGCTCGCACGCCGGTCCGGCGGCCGCGGCCGGTCCGGCTGCGGTGAGCAGCCCCGCGATGACGGCTGCGGCCACGGCCGCGGACGCACTGCCTCTGGTACGGCTTCGGTTCATGGAACGGTCCCCCCGATGATCGTGTCATATGCCCTATGGCAACTGCCTGTTGATGTTAATCCGACGGCCTCGGCCTGGTCGCCCGCTTTCCGCGCGAGTCTCCACCGGGTTCCCCGGCGTCCTGTGGTTCCCAGGAGGGCAAGCGACCGCTTAGTATGCCCGCGGAGCGTGGTTCCTCGACGGCGGCTGGAGGCCCCGGATGCAGGCATGGCGAGTACACACCCTGGGAGAGCCCCGAGAGGCCATGAGCCTCGAGGAGATCCCCGAACCGGTCCCCGGCGAGGGCGAGGTGAGGCTGAGGGTGCTCGCGGCGAACCTCAACTTCCCCGACGCGCTCCTCGTGCGCGGCCAGTACCAGATCCGCCCGCCGCTGCCCTTCACCCCCGGCGTCGAGATCTGCGGCCTGACCGACGACGGCCGCCGGGTCATCGCCAACCCCAGCCTGCCCCACGGCGGCTTCGCGGAGTACGTGGTCGCATCCGAACGGGCGCTGCTTCCGGCCCCCGAGAGCCTCGACGACGCCGAGGCCGCGGCCCTGCACATCGGCTACCAGACCGGCTGGTTCGGCCTGCACCGCCGGGCCCGCCTCCAGCCGGGCGAGACCCTGCTCGTGCACGCCGCCGCCGGCGGGGTCGGCAGCGCCGCCGTCCAGCTCGGCAAGGCTGCCGGGGCCACCGTCATCGGGGTCGTCGGCGGAAAGGCCAAGGCGCGCACCGCCGAGGAACTCGGCTGCGACCTGGTGATCGACCGCCGGTCCGAGGACGTGGTCGGCCGGGTGAAGGAGTTCACCGGCGGACGCGGGGCCGACGTCGTCTACGACCCCGTCGGCGGCGACTCCTACACCGTCTCCGCCAAGTGCGTGGCCTTCGAGGGCCGGATCCTGATCGTCGGCTTCGCGAGCGGCACCGTCCCCGCGCCCGCCCTCAACCACGCGCTCATCAAGAACTACTCGATCCTCGGTCTGCACTGGGGCCTGTACGCCACCAAGGACCCCGCCTCGATCGCCGCCTGCCACACCGAACTCACCCGCCTCGCCGCCGAGGGCGCCGTCAAGCCCCTGATCAGCGAGACCATCGCGCTCCCCGCCGTCGCCGACGCCGTGCAGCGCCTCGCCGACGGCGCCACCACCGGCCGCGTGGTCCTGGCCATGCCCCGCGAACGGGGTGTCTCCCGATGACCGCCGCCACCGCCGAGCACCTGCTCGCACGCGTACGGGACCTGCTCGCCGCCCACCCGCCCGCCACCACCTCCCGTACGGACTTCCTGCGCGCCCGCTTCGACGCCGGACTGGCCTGGGTCCACTACCCCGAGGGCCTCGGCGGGCTCGGCGCGCCCCGCTCCCTCCAGGCCGTCGTCGACGCCGAACTTGAGGCCGCCGGAGCCCCCGACAACGATCCGCGCCGGATCGGCATCGGCCTCGGCATGGCCGCGCCCACGATCCTCGCGTACGGCACCGAGGAGCAGAAGCGGCGCTTCCTGCGCCCCCTGTGGATCGGCGAGGAGGTCTGGTGCCAGCTCTTCAGCGAGCCCGGCGCGGGCTCCGACCTCGCGGCCCTCGGCACCCGCGCCGTCCTCGACGAACAGTCCGGCGACTGGGTCGTCGACGGCCAGAAGGTGTGGACCTCCAGCGCCCACACCGCCCGCTGGGCCATCCTGATCGCCCGCACCGACCCGGAGCAGCCCAAGCACCGGGGCATCACCTACTTCCTGTGCGATATGCACGACCCCGGCGTCGAGGTCCGGCCGCTGCGCCAGATCACCGGCGAGGCCGAGTTCAACGAGGTCTTCCTCACCGGCGTGCGCATCCCCGACGCCCACCGGCTCGGCGCCGTCGGCGACGGCTGGGCGGTGGCCCGCACCACCCTGATGAACGAGCGCGTCTCCATCGGCGGCATGCGCATTCCGCGCGAGGGCGGCATGATCGCGCCGGTCGCCGCCACCTGGCGCGAACGCCCGGCACTGCGCACCCACGCCCTCCACCAGCGGCTGCTGGAGCTCTGGGTGGAGGCCGAGGTCGCCCGGCTCACCGGTGAACGGCTGCGCCAGCAGCTCGCCGTCGGCCAGCCCGGCCCCGAAGGGTCCGGGATGAAGCTCACCTTCGCCCGCCTCAACCAGGAGATCAGCGCCCTGGAGGTCGAACTCCTCGCGGAGGAGGGCCTGTCCTACGAGGACTGGACCCTGCGCCGTCCCGAACTGGTCGACTTCACCGGCCGCGACGCCGGCTACCGCTACCTGCGCGCCAAGGGCAACAGCATCGAGGGCGGCACCAGCGAAGTCCTCCTCAACATCGTCGCCGAACGCGTACTGGGCCTGCCGTCCGAGCCGCGCGACGACAAGGACCTCGCCTGGAAGGACCTCTCCCGATGACGACCCCGACTACCCCGACGACGCTGCCGGCCCCGCCGGCCCCGGTGGACCTGCTCTACTCCGAGGCCGAGGAGGAGCTGCGCACCGCCGTACGCTCCCTCCTCGACGCCCGCTGCACACCGGCGGCCGTCCTCGCCCGGATCGAGACCGACCGGCCGCACGACCCGGCCCTGTGGCGCCCCCTCGCCGCCGGGATCGGCGCGGCCGGGCTGCTCGTACCGGAGAAGCTCGGCGGCCAGGGCGCGAGCCACCGCGAGGCGGCCGTGGTCCTGGAGGAGCTGGGCCGGGCCGTCGCGCCCGCCCCCTACCTGACGAGCGCGGTGCTGGCCACCGAGATCCTGCTGGGCTGCGACACCGACACCGACACCGACGCCGCCGCCCCGCTGCTGCGGGAGCTGGCCTCGGGCCGGCAGGTGTGCGTACCGGCCGTGCCGCTGACCCTCGCCCCCGGCGCCCCGCTGCCGGCCGCCCTCCACGACTCCGGCGGCGGGACCCTGACCGGCACGGTCACCTCCGTCGCGGACGCGGTCGCCGCCGACGTGCTGCTCGTGCTCGCCGACACCGGCCTGTACGCCGTCCCCGCCGCCTCGGCCGGGCTCACCGCGCAGGTCCCGCTCGACCTGACCCGCCCGCTCGCCACCGTCTCCTTCGACGCCGCGGCCGGCACCCGGCTCGCCGATCCGGCCACCGCCCGGGCGGCCGTCGCCGGAGCCCTGCTCTCCGGGGCCGGGCTGCTCGCCTCCGAACAGCTGGGGATCGCCGAGTGGTGCCTGACGGAGACCGTCGGCTACCTCCGCGTCCGCCACCAGTTCAACCGGCCCGTCGGATCCTTCCAGGCCCTCAAGCACCGGCTCGCACGGCTCTGGCTCGACGTGGCCTCGGCCAGGGCGGCGGCCAGGGCCGCGGCCGACGCCCTGGCCACCCAGTCCCCCGACGCACCGCTCACGGTCGCCGTCGCCCAGGCCTACTGCTCGGGCGTGGCCGTCCGGGCCGCCGAGGAGTGCGTCCAGCTGCACGGCGGGATCGGCATGACCTGGGAACATCCGGCCCACCTCTACCTGAAGCGGGCCAAGGCCGACTCCCTGGCCCTCGGCACGGCCGGCCACCACCGCGGCCTGGTCGCGGACTTCGCCGAACTCCCGGCGCCGTAGCGCCCGCCCCGCCGGACCCCGTGCCCGCCGGACCCCGTGTCCGGAACGCCGGCACGGGCTCCGGCCTGGCCGAACGGCCGATGCGGCGGAGGGCCCGGGTGCGGCACCCTCGACGGGTTGCCCCCGAGAACCCGCCCGCCCCGTGAAGGAGGCGCCATGCTGCACGCCCTCTACCTCCTCGGCATCGCCGCCTTCGCCGCCTCCGGCGTCCTGGCCGCGCACCGCGCCAACATGGACCCGTTCGGCGGGCTCGTGCTCGCCTTCGCCGCCAGCATCTCCGGCGGCACCCTGCGCGACCTCATCCTCGACCGGCACCCGCTGTACTGGACGCACGACTGGGTGCTGCTCGTGCTCATCGCCTCCGTCGGGGTGGCGACCATGCTCTACCTGCGCCGCTGGGAGCTCCCGCACCGCGCCCTCGTCGTGGTCGACGCCGTCGGTCTCGCAGTGGTGACCGTGATCGGTGCCCGCGCCGCCATCGACGCCCACGTCACGCCCGTCGCCGTCCTCATCCTCGCCGTCCTGACCGGCGTCACCGGCGAGGTCGTCCGCGACGTCCTGTGCGGGGAGTTCCCGCCGCTGCTGCTGCGCGAGGAGGTGTACGCGACGGCCGCGCTGGCCGGCGCCGCTTCCTACCTCGGCCTGCACTGGGCCGGCGTCGCGGACACGCCGAACATCGCCGTCTCCGCCGGGCTGGTCTTCGCCCTGCGGATGGCCGCGGTCTTCCGCGACCTGCACCTGCCCCGGCTCCAGCGCGTGACCGCCTGATCCCGGCCAGCCTGCACCCCCAGGGGTGACCTCGCCCGCCGCGCCGCGTTAGACCCGTAGCCGCCGGCCACCGAGCGAGGGAGACCGAATGCCCGCAGCACCCGCCGCACTTCCCACCCGCCGCGCCCTGCTCCGTACGGCCTTCAGCGCGGCCGTGCTCGCCGGGACCGCCGCGGCGCTGGCTCCCGTACTGCGGGCCCGCCGCCCCCGGCAGACCCTGACACCCGCCCCGCTCGCGGAGGAGGAGACGTACCGGGGCCGGCACATCGCCGTGGACCGGGCCGGGATCCGCATCGACGGGCGCCCGCTGCACGTCATGCGCCGGGCCGACGGCAGCTACCTGAGCGAGGTCAACCACTTCCAGTCCTTCGGGACCCCGCTGGAACTGGCCCGAGCGGCCGTCGACGAACTCGGCACCGCCCAGCTCGTGTCGGCGTCCGCCCCGCACCACGGCTGACGGGAGGAGCCCCGCCTTGTACACGCGGCAGAACCAGAAGAACCTGACCAGCGCGCAGAAGAAGCGCTTCACGGCGGCCGTGCTGGAACTCAAGCGCACCGGCGTCTACGACTCCTTCGTGCGCACCCACGGCAAGTACTTCGTGCCCGACCGCGACCGGAAGCTCCGCGTCGGGCACATGTCCCCGTCCTTCTTCCCGTGGCACCGGTACTACCTGCTGGAGTTCGAGAAGCAGCTGCGGACCGTGGACCCGGGCGTATCCCTCCCGTACTGGGACTGGACCACCGACACCAGCCCCGTCTCCTCCCTCTGGGCCGACGACTTCCTGGGCGGCACCGGCCGGGCGGCGGACCGGCAGGTGATGACCGGGCCCTTCGCCTACGACAAGGGGAACTGGACGGTGACGGTGGGCGTCTCGGAGGCCCGCTTCCTCACCCGCAACCTCGGCCGTCCGCAGAACCCGATCGCCCTGCCCACCCCCGCCGAACTGCAGTGGGCCGTCGACGACCCGGTCTACGACGTGTCCCCCTGGGACTCCACCGCCACCGCCGGCGGCTTCCGCAACAAGCTGGAGGGATGGGCCGCCCCCAAGAGCGAGCGCTGGCGCAACCACAACAAGGTGCACCAGTGGATCGGCGGGCACATGACCGGCGGCACCGCGCCCAACGACCCGGCGTTCTGGCTGCACCACGCCTTCGTGGACCTGATCTGGGACCGCTGGCAGCAGCGGCACCCGGGCTCCGGCTACCTGCCCGCCGCACCGCTCGCGCTCGGCGACCTCCAGCGCGGCCGGGTGATCGCCCTCGACGAACCGATGCCGCCGTGGGACGTCACCCCGCGCCAGATGCTCGGCCACCAGGGCCTCTACCGCTACGAATGACCCGGCCGGCCGCGCCGGGCGCACGGTGCGCACCGTGCGCTGGACACAGGGGACACACGGGAAGGGCCCCCGCCGTGCGGCGGGGGCCCTTCCTTCGGTCGGTCGATCAGCCGGTCAGACGGCGATCAGTGGCCGTAGCCGCCCTCGGTGTGGTGGTCGCCGCCACCCGAGGCGTTGACGCAGGTGTTGCCGAACGCCGGGTTCAGCAGGGCGATCACGTTGACGGTGTTGCCGCAGACGTTGACCGGGACGTGCACCGGAACCTGAACGACGTTGCCCGACAGGACACCGGGGGAGGCGAACGCCGCACCCTGCGCTCCGGCATCGGCGACGGCCAGACCCGCTCCGGCGGCCACGGCGCTACCGGCGACAGCGGTGACGGCGAATGCCTTCGCGATACGCGACATCAAGATCTCCTCATGAGAAACAGGACACCGCAGGGTGTGCGGTGTTTGACATGGCATACAACGCGGGGAGACGCGGGGGGTCACGGCCGCTGGGCCTACTTGGTGAGGTCCCCGGTACGGCTTGTCACCCATGGGGCGGCTGTGCGACGGTGCGCCCACCGCGCGCGTGCGCGGGGCCGAACCGGGAGGACCAGATGAGCGCAGCGGGCGGGGCCACCGGCGGCCGGCCCCGGGCCGCGACCGCGTACGGCGTGGTCGAGGGCCGCACCGGTCCGTACGGGACCGCCGTCTTCCGCGGCATCCCCTACGCCGCCCCGCCCGTCGGCCCCCTGCGCTTCGCGGCGCCCGCGCCCCCGGAGCCCTGGCAGGGCGTGCGCGACGCCGGTGCCTTCGGGCCGACCGCGCCGAAGGTGCCCTACCCGCCGAAGTTCGCCGCGCTGCTCGCCGACCCGGAGATCCCCGGGACGGACTGCCTGAGCGTCAACGTGTGGACCCCCGATCCGGCGCCCGGTGCCCGGCTGCCCGTCATGGTGTGGATCCACGGCGGGGCGCTCACCAGGGGCTCCTCGGCCGTACCCGTCTACAACGGCTCCGCCTTCGCCCGCGACGGGGTCGTGCTCGTCTCCCTCAACTACCGCCTCGGCGTCCTCGGCTACGGGCTCTTCCCCGACGCCCCCGCCAACCGGGGCCTGCTCGACCAGATCGCGGCCCTGGAGTGGGTCCGGGACAACATCGAGGCCTTCGGCGGCGACCCCGCCCGCGTCACCGTCTTCGGAGAGTCCGCCGGAGCCATCAGCACCGGAGCCCTGCTGGCCGCCCCCGGGGCCGCCGGGCTCTTCGCACAGGCGGCCCTGGAGAGCGGCGCCCCCGAGGCACTGCACCGCGACCGGGTCCGCGCCATGGTCCGGCGGATGGCCTCGCTGCTGAAGACGGACGCCACCGCGGCGGCCTTCGGCGCCACCGCCCTGCCCACCCTGCTCGCCGCGCAGGCCGCCGTACTGCGCCGGTCCGGCCCCCTGACCGGGGGGCCCGCCTTCGGCCTGGTGACCGACCCGGAGACGCTGCCCGAAGACCCGCTGGACGCGGCCCGGGCCGGCGACGTGCCGCTGCTGCTGGGCTGGACCGCCGAGGAGTACCGGCTCTGGCTGGCCCCGACGGGCACGATGCGGCTCCTGGACCGGCTGGGCCCGCTCGCCGTGGCCCTGGCCCGCCGGCGCAGCGGCAAGGACCGGGCCGCCGTACGGACACTGCGCGAAGCCCTGCCCGGGGCCGGCCCCGCCGACCTCGCGGGACACCTGCGCACCGACCGCATGCTGCGCGACCCGATGCGGAGGCTCGCCGGTGCGCGGCGGGCGGCGCCGAGCTACCTGTACGAGTTCGCGTGGCGTTCGGGCCTCCCGGGGCTCGGCGCCTGCCACGCGCTGGAGCTGGGCTTCGTGTTCGACACGCTGGACGCGCCGGAAGCTGCCTGGCTGGCCGGGCCGGACGCTCCCCAGGCGCTGGCCGACGAGATGCACGCGGCCTGGGTGCGTTTCGCGATGACCGGAGACCCGGGCTGGGCGCCCTGGAACGGCTCCGGCCCGCCGAAGGTGTTCGGCGGGCCGGAGGCGAAGGAAGCGGGGGAGGGCGCGGTGCGGGCGGCGGAGTCGCCGGACCTTACTCGACGGGTCCTTCCATGACCTTGCTGATGTACTGGATCGGCCCCTCGCCCATGTTCGGGACGTAGGTCTTGGCGTTGTGCTGGCCGCCCTTGATGATCCTCAGCTCGGTGTGCACGGGACCCTTGTTGCCGAAGGTCGCGATGAACTTCTGCACGTCGGGCAGCGTCTTCTTGTTGTTCTCGCTGTCGCCGACCTGGAAGGCGAGGTAGACGTCCGGGCCCTTGCTGTCGATGAGCTGCTTCGCGAGCAGCTCCGGGTTGTTCTCGGCCTTCTCCTTGTCGTGGCCCTTCCACAGGGAGGAGTCCGGGACGATGTCCGGGCCCGAGGCGATCACGGCCTTGAACTTGTCCGGGTGCTTCAGCACGGCCTTCAGGCCCGCGAAGCCGCCGGTGGAGGAGCCCATGAAGGCCCAGCCGTCACGTGACTTCACGGTCCGGAAGTTCGCCTTCATCAGGTCCGGCACGTCCTCGGTCAGCCACGTGCCCATCTTGGGCTGGTCGGGGATGTCGGAGCCGTCCCAGTAGATGCCCTTGTCGTCCGGGCCCGGGTTGAGCACCGGCATGGCCAGGATGAAGGGCTTGCTCTTCCCCTCGGCGTACCACTTGGCGATGCTGGTCTGGAGACCGAGGTCGGTGCCCATCCAGTAGTTGCTGGGGTAGCCGGCGCCGCCCGGCAGCGCGATCATGACCGGGAAGCCGCTCTTGGCGAACTTGGGGTCGTTGTACTCCTTGGGCGCCCAGACCCACACCTTGCCCTTGAAGCCGGACTTCTTGCCGTCCAGCGTGGTGACGGCCACGTGCGTCCCGTCGGGCAGCGTCATCGAGTTCTTGAACTCGGCCGGCGGCCCGGTGGGCATCAGCATCTTGGAGTTCGCGGCCTGGGGGGCCGGGTTCTTGCCCTTGTCGCCGCCGGACGGGGTCCCGAAGGAGACGGCCGAGCCCTTGTCGGTGAACGGGGGTATCTCGTAGTGGTTCATCACGCCGGCCGCGATGCCCGCGAGCGCCAGGACGGAGACACCCGCTATCACCCAGCGCCGGACCCGGGACCTGCGCCGGGGAGCCGGCTCGGGCTCCTGCCCGTACGGCTGCTGTCCGTGCTGGTCGCCGTAGGGCCGCTGCGGGTCCTGCCCCTCCGGCCGGTACGGCGGTCGGTGCTGCTGCCCTTCGGGTGGGTACGACATGTGCGGTGGCTCTCCGGCTGGTGCTGCCCCGAGGGGGCGGTGGTCTGGCGGGCTTGATCCTTCTGTTCGAAGGATGAACGAAAGCATGCCAGGGTTCCGCATTTTTCCCTTTCTTGGGACGTTCCGGGGACGGCCGTTGCCCGGTGCCGGCGCGGCCCGTCGGCTTCCGGTTCCGTTCACCGGCCGGGTCTGGCTCATGTGCATGCCCATAGGTAAGGTGCCCCCGCCCCGCGAGAGGAGAGGACCCCTTGAGCCTCCAGCGCCGGATCCTGATCCTGGCCACCGCCGTCGTGCTGCTCGCCGCCGTGGCCGTGACGGCCCTCGTACGGGCCTCCGACACGGCCGACGAGAAGAACCGGACGCAGGCCGACGGCCCCCGGGTCACCCGGGGCGCGGTCTCGCTGGACCCCGCCCACGGCGGTCCGCGCATCGTGTTCCGGAACATGGCCTGGGGGCCGCACCGCGACGAGCTCGCCACCGTCCGGGCCGCCGCGCCGGACGGGGACCGGACCGCCTCGGGGGTGGCCTGCTTGCGCTTCCACGCCGCGGCGGGCACCGGGATCTGCCTCCAGCCCGAGAAGGGCGGGGTCCCGGACCGCTACCGGGCCGTCGTGCTCGACGCCCGCCTCCAGGAGGTCTCCGCGCACGCCGTGACCGGCATCCCCACCCGCGCCCGGGTCTCGCCGGGCGGCCGGCTGGCGGCCTGGACGGTCTTCGTCGGCGGGGACTCGTACGCCGGAACCGACTTTTCCACCCGGACCGCGGTGCTCGACCTGCGCACCGGCCGGCTCGAGGCCTCGCTCGAGGACTTCACGGTCCTCAAGGACGGCAAGCCGTACCGCAGCGCCGACGTGAACTTCTGGGGGGTGACCTTCACCGCCGACGAACGGACCTTCTACGCCACGCTGGGCACCGCGGGCCGCACCCACCTGGTCCGCGGAGACCTGGCGGCGCGCACCGTGACCACGCTGCGCGAGAACGTCGAGTGCCCCTCCCTGTCGCCCGACGGGACCCGGGTGGTGTTCAAGAAGCGGGTGCCCGGACTGCCGGCCGAGGCGCCGTGGCGGCTGCACGTACTGGACCTGGCCTCCGGCACGGAGACCCCGCTCGCCGAGGAGCGGAGCGTGGACGACCAGGTGGTGTGGACGGACGACCGGACGGTCGTCTACTCCCTGCCGGGGGACTTCGGAGCCGACCTCCACTCCGTACCGGCCGACGGGAGCGGCGCCCCCGCGCGGCTCACGGCATCGGCCCTCGCCCCGGCCTTCCTCGGATGAACCGACGAGATCGACGATCGACGTGTCCGGGAGGAGGCGGGGGAGGGCCGGTGCAGGAGCGTTACGCCAGGCGGGCTAGGCGGGGATCAGCGTGCGGCGGCGCCGCTTGCGCTGAGCACCGGCCGACAGCCTCAACTCGATGATCGACCGCACGGCCGGCCACTCCTCGTCGAGGATCGAGTAGAAGGCCGTACTGCGGACCGCCCCGTCGAGCCCCCGCGAATGCGCCCGGCGGACGCCCTCGCAGGTGAAGCCGAGACGTTCCATCGCGGCCCGCGAGCGGCCGTTGCGGGCGTCCGCCCGCAGCGAGATCCGGCGCACCCCCCAGGTCTCGAAGGCGTGGCGGAGCATGAGCAGCTTCGCCTCGGTGTTGATGCCGGTCCCCTGGGCGCCCGGGGACAGCCAGGTATTGCCGATCTCGGCGGCATCGGGGATCGCCGTCGCCGGATCGCCGAACGGAACGCCGGGTACTGCGGGCCACACCAGCGGCCCCTGCCAGTAGTCGAGTTCCAGGAACCGGGTCGAACCGACGACCCGCCCGTCCTTGGCTCTGATGACCGCGAACGGGAGCGATCGGCCCGCCGCCTGATCGGCGAGGGCACGGTCGATGTACTCGTGGGACGCCTGAACCCCATGGGGTACGGGGGTGAAGGCGTAAGTCGTACGATCCTCGGCACCGGCCAGGGCCAGGGCCTCGGTGTGGTGGGGTGCGAGGGGCTCGAGCCGCACGGTGCGGCCGGCGAGGAGTACGGGTACGGGCACGGAGCCTTCGGTCCTTCTGGGCGGTGGGGTGGTTGCACAGTCTGCGTCCCTGACGTCGCCCCCCGTGCAAAACACGGGTGAAAGGCAACGGGCTGTCAGGTGAACGCGAGTGGCTCAATGTAGCCCCTTAAAGTCCTCTCATGAACCCCCAATTTGGCAATGGCGTGAACCTCTTTTTCGATGACTTGGGTCCCCGGGGCGGAGCGCCCGTAATCCTGATCCACGGACATCCGTTCAACCGCACCATGTGGGCCGCCCAGACGGCCGCGCTGACCGCCGCCGGATACCGGGTCATAGCCCCTGACCTGCGAGGATACGGAGAGAGCCCGGTGTTCCCGGGCAAGGCGCTGCTTGCCGATTTCGCCGATGACCTCGCCGGTCTCCTGGCCCGCCTGGGAATCGAACAGGTGGTCGTCGGCGGTGTGTCCATGGGCGGGCAGATCGCCATGGAGATGCGGCTGCGCCACCCGGGTCTGGTGAGGGCCCTCGTCCTGTCCGACACGACCGCCTTCCCGGAGACCGCGGAGGCGCGCAAGGCCCGTCTCGAGACCGCCGACCGGCTGCTCGCCGAGGGCATGGGGCCGTACGCGGAAAGCGTCATCGACAAGATGCTGGCGCCCTACAACGTGACCGGCATGCCGGAGGCGGCCGGGCGGGTGACCGCCATGATGCGCGCGACGGACCCGGAGGGCGCCGCGGCGGCCCTGCGCGGCCGCGCCGAGTGCCCCGACTACCGGCCCGTGCTCGCGGAGACCGCCGAGCCCTGCCTGGTCCTGGTCGGCGCCGACGACGTGTACACGCCCGTCGCGGCGGCCGAGGCCCTGCACGCGCTGCTGCAGGACTCGGTGCTCGCCGTCATCGAGCGCGCCGGGCACCTGCCGGGCGTGGAGCAGCCGGAGGCCTTCAACCGGGCGCTGCTGGAGTTCCTCGCCCGCCTCTGACCCGCGGGGCGGCGGAAGAAGGGTCTTTCGCCGTCCGTCCCGGTGCCCAATGGCGCCCTGGCGCCGGGCACCGGCGTGTCACTCTGTCCGGAGGGTGGTGCGCAGCCGGTAGCGCTCGCCGCTGTACTCCACCGTCGACAGCAGCAGCGGCCTGCCGCCGCGCGTGAACACGGTCTGGTCGAGGACGAGTACGGGCGCCCCGGCCGCGATGCCCAGGTGCCCGGCGAGCTCCGCGTCCGCGCTGCGGGCCTCGATGGTCGCCTCGGCGCGTTCCGGCTGGACGCCCCAGCGGCGCAGCTCGCTGAACAGGGAGGCCTCGCGGAAGTCGGTCCTGGTCAGGTCGGGCGCCAGCTCGGCGACGACCAGGGTGCGGTCGAGGGCGATCCGCACGTCGTTGAGCAGGCGGACCCGCTCCAGGCGCAGCAGCGGGGTACCGGCGGGCACGCCGAGCCGGTCCGCGTCGTCCAGGGACGCGGTGACCGTGTCGTGGCGCAGCACGGTCGAGCTCGCCCGCATGTGCTTGCGGCGCGCGGTGGCGGTGAAGGACTCCAGGTCCTCCGGCCAGTCCCGGGCCGGGGCCGGGGGCGAGGCGGCGGCGACGAACCAGCCGCGGCCGTGTGACGCGGTCACCAGGCCCTGGTCGACCAGATGGGCCAGCGCCCGGCGCAGGGTGACGCGCGAGACCTCGAGGCGGGTGCACAGCTCGCGCTCGGGCGGCAGCTTGCTGCCCTCGCCCAGGCCGCGGCGGGCGATCTCCTCGCGGATCCGGTCGGCGGCCTGCGACCAGAGGGGATCGGCGCCCCGGGCGTCCATTGCGTCGTCGGTCATGGAGGGACCGTACCACCTGCTACCAGTTCCTCCGGGCCTAGGGCCTAACGCATGGGGGACCTTCGGCATGTCTTGGCCGCTGGCGTGCAGACCACATAAAACCACTATTGACCAATAAAGAACCTCTAAGTACCTTCGGGGTCATTCCCACCCCCACTCGACGAGGAGTACCCGCGATGAGTACGGCCCGGATCATGCCGGTCATGCAACGCATCGGCAGAAGCCTGATGCTGCCGGTGGCCACCCTCCCGGCCGCCGCCCTGCTGACCCGGCTCGGGGGCGACGACCTGCTGGGCCGCGAGAGCTTCCCGGAGGTCGTCCGCAAGCTCGCCATGGTGCTGGCCGCCGCCGGTGACACCGTGTTCGCCAACCTCCCGCTGCTCTTCGCGGTCGGGGTGGCCATCGGCTTCGCGAAGAAGGCCGACGGCTCCACGGCCCTGTCCGCGGTGGTCGGGTACCTGGTCTTCAAGGCCGTGCTCGCCAGCCCCGCCTTCCCCATGGGCGTCGACGGCGAACCGCTGGACGCCAAGGTCCTCGGCGGAATCGTGATGGGCCTGATCGCCGCCCTCCTCTACCAGCGCTTCAGCCGGACCAAGCTGCCCGAGTGGCTGGGCTTCTTCGGCGGCCGCCGTCTCGTGCCGATCCTGAGCGCGTTCGCGGGCGTCGGCACCGGAGTGGTATTCGGGTTGGTATGGCCGACCGTCGGCTCCTGGTTCTTCCACTTCGGCGAGTGGCTCGTGGGCACCGGCGCCTGGGGAGCGGGCATCTTCGGCGTCGTAGTCCGCGCCCTCATCCCCATCGGGATGCACCACTTCTTCTCGTTCTTCCCCTGGTTCGAGGCGGGCACCTTCGTCAATCCGGCCACCGGGGCGGAGGTGCACGGCGACATCCACCGCTTCCTCGCCGGAGACCCGACCGCGGGGCAGTTCATGACCGGCGGGTTCCCGATCTACATGTTCGCGCTGCCGGCCGCCGCCATGGCCATCGCCCACACCGCCCGGCCCGAGAACCGCACCATGGTCAAGGGCATGATGATCTCCGTCGCCCTCACCTCGTTCGTCACGGGCGTCACCGAACCCATCGAGTTCGCCTTCATGTTCGTCGCGCCGGTGCTCTACGCCATCCACGCGGTCCTCTTCGGCGTCTCCATGGCCCTGTGCTACGCCCTCGGCATCCGCGACGGCTTCGGCTTCTCCTCCGGCGCCATCGACTACCTCGTCAACTTCGGCATCGCCACCAAGCCGCTGCTGCTCATCCCGATAGGCCTGGCCTTCGCGGCCCTCTACTACGTGATCTTCCGGTTCGCCATCGTCAAGTTCGACCTGCCGACACCGGGACGCGAACGGGACCCGGAGCCGGACCCGGAGCCGGACCCGGAGCCGGAGCCGGAGCCGGAGCCGGAGACGGAGCCGGAGACGGCACCCGCCCCCGGCGCCAAGGCCGACTCCACCGCCTGAGCCCGGTCCTCCCGACCCGCCGGCCCACCCGGCCCGGCCGCCCCGAGCGCGGCCCCGTACCCTCCTCCCCCTCACCGCCAGGAGCAGCCACGATGTCCGGATCCCGCATCACCTTCCTCCAGGGCCAGGCCGGCCAGGGCGCTGCCCTCGCCCGGATCGCCGCCCGCGTCCGCACCCGGCTCGGCTCCCCGGAGCTGGCCGCTCTGCGCACCGCCCGACGCCCGCTCTTCACCGGCATCGGCGCCTCGTACGCCGCCCTCGCCGTGCCCGTACAGCAGCTGCGCGAGGCCGGGATCGTCACCCAGCGCGTGCTGTCCAGCGAGATCGAGACCGGCACGGCCGGCTTCGACACCGACTGCCTGATCGCCGTGTCGCAGGGCGGACGCAGCTCCGAGACCCTCGCCGCGTTCCAGTGCGCGGCCCCCGGCATCACCAGGGCCGCACTGCTCAACGTGGTGCCCTCGCCGCTGGGCGACCTCGCCGACGTCACCGTGGACCTCGGCAACGAGTCCGACTCGTACGCCTCCACCGTCGGCTACACCGGCACCGTGGTCGCCCTCGACCTCGTCGCGGGCGTCCTGGCCGGCCGGGACGGCGACCCCTGGGGCGACATCGCCGAGCAGACCACCGCGGTCCACCGCCAGGCCGCCGAGGTCGTGGCGCGGCTGCGGGTGCGCGGCGCCCGCTGCGTCGCCTCCGACGGCGTGGCCGCCGGAGCCTCCCGCGCCTCGGCCGAGGAAGGCGCGCTGCTGCTGCGCGAGGTGGTCCGGATGACGGCCGCCGCCTCGGCGACCCGCAACTACCTGCACGGCGAGATGGAGTCGGCGGGCAACACCCTGCACCTCGTGTACGGCGACGGCCGCGAGATCGAGCTCGCCCGCTCACTGGCCGGCGCGGGCCACCTGACGCTGCTGATCACCACGGCGGAGGTGGAGGCCGCCGAGAACCTGTTCGCGGTCAGGCTGCCGCGCTGCGCCGACGCGGTCCGCGTCGTGCTGGAGACGGTGGTCCTCCAGGAACTCGTGGCCCAGCTGAGCGCGGAACGGGGCGTGCCGATCGAGTCCTTCGTCTTCGCGAACGACGACACCAAGGAGGGCGGGCTCGACATGTCCGACTTCGAGGTGGCCGCCTGCACCCCGTCGGGCTGATCCACCCCACCGCCCTCCGTGCCCGGTCCGGCGGCGGATACCGTGGCCGACGTGGACGACGTATTGAGGCAACTGGGATCCGTGGGGCCCTTCTTCACCGTGGCCTGTGGGAAGGAGCCGCCGCCCGGCCCCGGGTTCCGGCCGCTGACCGTGCTGTACGGGGAGCAGCTCGCGCCGTACGTCGCGGAGGTCGGGCGGCGCAACCGCAGCGGGCCGGGGCGGGTGGCGGCCTCGACCGCCCAGTTCGGCATCGCCGCGCGGCTCTGGTCGATCGGGCTGGGCTGCGCGGCACTGGCCGGGCGGGTGCCGGACCTCGCCGCCGACCGGGTGTGGTGGCGGCTGCCGGGCGCGGGATCGCTGGAACTGTGGCTCCCCGAGCCGCAGGAACTTCCGGTCGGCGAGCTCGGCGGGAACGTGCTCGGCCATCTGGAGCTGCTGGACTCCGCGGTGCGCGAGCGGTTCGGGGTGTCGCCCAAGGTGCTGCGGGGCAACACCGCGTCGGGGCTGGTCGGGGCCTTGCGGGTGCTGCTCGACCGGGTGCCCGGCAGCACGGCCGTGGAACTTGCGGCCGCCCTGCTCGCCGACGGCGGCGCCCTCGCCGGGACCGGCACCTTCGTCCACGAGGAGGGGCTCGGGGTGGCGTTCGTACGGCGCAGCTGCTGCCTCTACTACCGGGTGCCGGGCGGCGGTTACTGCGGGGACTGCGTGCTGCGGACCCGGTGAACGGCGAGGGCCCCCGGGAGCACGCTTGGGTTCTAGAAGTCGTCGCAACACCCCAGCTCAAGGGGTGCGATGGAGTTCGAGATCCGCGAGGTGCGGACGGTGGCCCAAGGCCGTCGGAAGCTGGTCCGTGAGCGGGAGGAATACTTCCGGCTCATGGACCAGGGCCTGAGCAGTTCCGAAGCCTGCAGACGAGTCGGGATCAACCTGCGCACGGGCAAGCGGTGGCGTAACGGCCGCAACCCGTCGGGCCGGCACAAGGCGGCACCACCGGTTCGTCCGGTGGTGCCGCCTTCCGCGTCGTCGCGGTATCTGTGTGAGGCCGACCGGATCCACATCGCAGACCGGCTGCGGGAGAAGGCCACGATCCGGGCGATCGCGGCCGAGCTGGGCCGCAGCCCGTCCACGGTCAGCCGGGAGCTTCGCCGCAACCGGCACCCGGGGAACGGGCAGTACCGGCCCTTCGCGGCGCAGGCCCGGGCCGATGACCGCCGGCCACGGCCCAAGCCGCGCAAGATCAGCCAGAACCCCGAGCTGAGAGCCGCGGTCCAGGCCGGCCTGGACGAGCTGTGGAGCCCGGAGCAGATCTGCCAGGCTCTGCGGGCACAGTTCCCCGACCGGCCGGAGATGCACGTGGTCCACGAAACCGTCTACCAGGCCCTCTACGTCCAAGGACGCGGGGAACTGCGCAGGGAGCTCGCCGGAGCACTGCGGACCGGACGGGCCCGCCGCAAGCCCCACCGCCAGGCCCAGCAGCGACGGCCCCGCTTCGCCGAGCCCATGGTCATGATCAGCGAGCGTCCCGCCGAGGCGGAAGACCGTGCGGTCCCCGGCCACTGGGAAGGCGACTTGATCATCGGCAAGGACAACGGGTCCGCGATCGGAACCCTGGTCGAGCGGGCCACCCGATACGTGATGCTCGTGCACCTGCCGGACGGCCGGAGCGCCGAGCAGGTCCGCGACGCACTGCAGGAGACCGTCCAGCTCCTGCCTGCCCACCTGAAACGGTCCCTGACCTGGGACCAGGGTTCGGAGATGGGCCGCCATCACGAGTTCACCGTCGCCACCGACGTTCCGGTCTACTTCTGCGATCCGGCCAGTCCCTGGCAGCGCGGCTCGAACGAGAACACCAACGGCCTGCTGCGGCAGTACTTCCCCAAGGGCACCGACCTGTCCGTCCACGACCGGGAACACCTCGACGCCGTCGCCGCCCAGCTCAACGGCCGCCCACGCAAAACGCTCGACTGGGAAACCCCAGCCGAGCGCCTGCATAAACTGCTCGCGGCCTGATCAACATGACCACGTGTTGCGACGACCCCTAGAAAGCACCACGTGCTCCCGGGGGCCCTCGCGGTGTGCCGGAACCGGTCGGTACCGGTCGGTACCGGTCGGTACCAGTCGGAACCGTCGTGACTAGAAGGTCAGGTTCCAGGCGTCGATCTTGCCGATGTCGCCGCCGGCGTTGTCGTTCACCCGGAGCTTCCAGGTGCCGTTCGCGACCTCCGAGGAGGCGTTGACGGTGTACGTCTGGTTGATGTTGTCCGTGCTCGAGCCGGTCCGGTTGTGCAGGCCGTACACGGTGCCGTCGGGCGCGATCAGGTCGACCTTCAGGTCACCGATGTAGGTGTGCACGATGTTCACGCCCACCTTGAGGGTGGCCGGGGCGTTGCCCGTGACCCCGCTGACGGTGACCGGGCTCTCCACGGTGGTGTTGTCGCCGATGGCGAAGTCACCGGTGTTCTCGAAGTACTTGCCGGGCGGCGGGGTGCTGCCGACGGCCTTGAGCGCGTCGACCTGGCCCTCGCCGAAGAAGCCGTTCTTCGCCGTGGTGCCCTTGCAGCGGGTGTCCGACGGGCAGGCGACGTCGTTGGCCTGGGTGGCCAGCTTGTCGCGCAGCTGCGCCGGGGTGATGCCCGGGTTGGTGCTCGCCAGCAGCGCGGCCACGCCGGCCACGTGCGGGGAGGCCATCGAGGTGCCGCTCATGCTGCCGTACTTGCCGCCCGGCAGTGTGCTGTAGATGCCGGTCGCGTCGCCGCCGGGGGCCGTCACGTCGATGACGTTCAGACCGTAGTTGGAGTACGAGGCCTTCGCGGTGGTGCCCATCGCCGAGACCGTGACCACGCCCGGGAGCTCGGTCGGGATGTCCAGGCAGGCGTTGGTGATGGTGCGGGTGACCGGCGTCGAGTCGTTCGGGCTCTCGGTGTCGGTGGTCTTGTTGGCCAGGTCCAGGTTGGAGTTGCCGGCCGCCGCGACCTGGAGCGAGCCCTTGCCCTCCGCGTACTCCTGGGCGCGCTTGACGCCCTCGATGATCGCGGCCTGGTCGGCGTTGTCCGGGCAGTTGAACTGCCACGGGTCGGTGTAGTAGCTGTTGTTGGTGACCTTGAAGCCGTGGTCACCGGCCCACATGAACCCGCAGACGGTGTTCTCGGGGAAGAAGAGCGAGGTGTTCGGCTCGGCGATGCGCACCGAGGAGATCTTCACGCCCGGGGCCACGCCGATGACGCCCTTGCCGTTCTTGGCGGCGGCGACCGTACCGGCCACGTGCGTGCCGTGCGTGCCGACGTCGCGCCAGGCGCCGGCGCGGGTGTCGGCCTTGCCGTAGGCGCAGGACGCGGAGTCCGCCGCGTTGAAGTTCGGTGCCAGGTCCTGGTGCTGGTCGTCCACACCGGTGTCCAGGATGCCGACCTTGACGGTGGCGGAGCCGGTGGTGACGGCCCAGGCCTGGTCGGCCTTGATCTGGGTCATGTCGGCGCGGACCGGCTCGCCCGCCGGGGTGGTGGACTGCGCCGGGTTGGCGGGCAGCGCCGGGTTGTAGGCGTCCGCCGGGATGTCCGAGGTGCGGGTGGCGCCGACCTGCTGGACCCCGCTCACACCGCGCATGGTGGCGGCGAAGGTGCCCGAGGCGGAGTGGGCGACGATGACGCCGATCGCGTCGTACGACGCGAAGACCGAGCCGCCGTTGGAGGCGACGGCCGCGCGGACCGCCGAGGTGTCACCGGGGGTGGTGATCACGAAGTAGGCACGGGTGCCGGCAACCCAGGTCGCACTCTGGGAAGTCGGGGCCGCGGCCTGGGGAGCCGCCGCTGCCGCCGGAGCGGAGGCGGGGGCGGACGGGCCCACGGGGTCGGTGCCGGCGAGCGCGGCAGGAGTCCCGAAGGCGAGTGCGGCGCCGAGGGTGGCGGCCAGCACGAGGGTACGTCGAGGTCGGCTGGATATGTGGGGTATCAATGCGTCCTCCGATGACCCGGTGGTGCGGATGGCAGCTACCGGGCCGTACGAAACGAGTGGTGGACGCAAGATGTCAGACGTGTGCCCCGGTATGGAAGTACCTTTTACCGCACGCGCGTTCTCCGGCCCATGGCCGAAAATCGCCCCTACCGGGAGTAGTCGGGACCGACCGGGCTGGGCACCGTGGGGGCGAGCCCTGCCCGGCCGGCCCGAGCGGGCCCGCCGGCTAGACCGGCACGCCGTCCTTGGCGGCTTCGGGCTGGGGCGGGACGGCGCCCGCCGGCTCGTGCGCCGCGTCGTCGACCAGCGTGGTCTCGTCGAACGGCAGCCGTCCGGCGAGCACCTCGCCGGCCCGTTCGCGGTCGAACTCCTTGGTCCACGTGCCGATGAGCACCGTGGCGACCGCGTTGCCCGCGAAGTTGGTCAGCGCCCGGGCCTCGCTCATGAACCGGTCGATGCCGACGATCAGGCCGACCCCGTCCACCAGTTCCGGCCGGTGCGACTGGAGTCCGCCGGCGAGCGTGGCCAGGCCCGCTCCGGTCACCCCGGCCGCGCCCTTCGAGGCGATGACCATGAACAGCAGCAGCGAGATCTGCTCGCCCAGTGCGAGCGGCTGGCCCATCGCCTCCGCGACGAACAGGGAGGCCATCGTCAGGTAGATCGCGGTCCCGTCCAGGTTGAAGGAGTAGCCGGTCGGCACCGTGATGCCGGTGACCGGCCGGGAGACGCCCAGGTGCTCCATCTTCGCGATGAGCCGCGGCAGCGCCGACTCCGAGGAGGAGGTGGACAGGATCAGCAGGAACTCCCGCCCGAGGTAGCGCAGCAGGGAGAACACGCTGACACCGGTGCACACCCGCAGCAGCGTGCCGAGCACCAGGAAGACGAAGATCAGGCAGGTCGCGTAGAAGCCGATCATGATGACGGCGAGTGACTTGAGCGCGTCGATGCCGGTCGCCCCGACCACCGCGGCGATCGCCCCGAAGGCGCCCACCGGGGCCGCCCACATGATCATCGCCAGCACCCGGAACACCAGCTTCTGCACGTGCCCGATCCCGCGCAGCACCGGTTCGCCCGCCGCGCCCATCGCCTGCAGCGCGAACCCGCACAACAGCGCCACCAGCAGCGTCTGGAGCACCTCGCCGCCGGTGAAGGCGGACACCAGGGTGGTCGGGATGATCCCCAGCAGGAACTCCGGCGTGCTCTCGGCCCCGCCCGCCTTGGCCTGCGCCTCGCCGGCCTGCTTGGCCGCCTCGGTCAGGTGCAGGCCGCTGCCCGGCTCCAGCAGGTTGCCCACGAGCAGGCCGATGGCGAGGGCCACGGTGGACATCACCATGAAGTAGCCGAGGGCGAGCCCGCCCACCGCCCCCACCTTGGCGGCCTTGCGGACCGAGCCGATGCCCAGCACGATCGTGCAGAAGATCACGGGCGAGATCATCATCTTGATGAGGTTCACGAAGCCGGTGCCCAGCGGCTTGAGCTCCACAGCCACGCCGGGTGCGGCGAAGCCGACGGCGATGCCGAGGAGCACCGCGGCGATCACCGCGATGTAGAGATAGTGCGTTCTGTCGCGCGTGGCGGCCACGATGCCTCCTGGTGGTGAAAACGTTCCGGGAGGACCATGGCCCGCCGATGTGACCCCGGTCACCCTTGCGTTCATTGAGTTCACGAGCCGGTGCACACTGAGCGTCATGTTCCGTTTGCCCCGGCCGCCGCGCAGCCTCGCCGGCCAGCTCTTCGCCATGCAGGTGCTGCTGGTCGCCGTGGTCGTGGCCGGGTGCGCCGTCTTCGCGTACGCCACCGCCCGCGGCCAGGCCGAGGACGCGGCCCGCCGCCAGGCCGGTGCCGTGGCCCGCGCGGTCGCCGACTCCCCGTCGGTCCTGGAGGCCGTACGGGAGGGCGTGCGCGGCGGCGATCCCGCGGCCCGGCTCCAGCCGTACGCGGAGCGGGTGCGCGTCGACTCGGGCGTGGACTTCGTGACGATCATGGACCCGGCCGGGCGGCGGTGGACCCACCCCGACCCGCGCCGGATCGGCGAGCCCTTCCTGGGCAACACCGCCGCGGCCCTGCGCGGCGGGACCTTCAGCGAGACCTACACCGGCACCCTCGGGCCCTCGATCCGGGTGGTCACCCCGCTCGTGGACGAAGGCCGCGTGGTCGGCCTGGTCAGCGCCGGCATCACCGTCCGGGCCATCAGCGCGCGCCTCGCCGAGCAGCTCACGGCCCTCCTGTGGGTCGCGGCCGCGGCCCTGGCCCTCGGCGGGGCGGGCACCTACATCGTCAACGCCAGGCTGCGCCGGCACACCCACGGGATGAACGCCGCCGAGCTCAGCCGGATGTACGACTACCACCAGGCGGCCCTGCACGGCGTGCGCGAGGGACTGCTGATGCTCGACGGCCAGCGCAGGATCACGCTGATCAACGACGCGGGACGCGAGCTGCTGGGGCTGCGGGGCGCGGTGACCGGTACCGGTGTCGCCGGCCTGGGGCTGCCCGCGCCGCTCACCGGAGCGCTGCTCGCCGACCGGCCCCGGGTGGACGAGGTGCACCTGGCCGCCGACCGGGTGCTCGTCGTCAACAGCTCACCCGTTGCGGGCGGCGGCCGCCGTGGCACCGTGGTCACCCTGCGCGACCACACCGAACTCCAGGTGCTGGCAGGGGAGTTGGACCACGAACGCGGGTTCACCCAGGCACTGCGGTCCCAGGCGCACGAGGCGGCGAACCGGCTGCACACGGTGGTTTCGCTGATCGAGCTCGGCCGGGCGGACGAGGCGGTGGACTTCGCCACCGCCGAACTGGAGCTGGCGCAGGCCCTCACCGACGAGGTGGTCACCGCGGTCGGCGAGCCGGTGCTCGTGGCGCTGCTCCTCGGCAAGGCCGCCCAGGCGCACGAGCGGGGCGTCGAGCTGGTGGTCACCCCCGACAGCTCGGCCATCGACGGCGCGCCCGGGACCCCGCCGGCCCGGGACCTGGTCACCGTGGTCGGCAATCTCGTGGACAACGCCATGGACGCGCTCACCGGTGTCCCGGGCGGCCGGATCGCGGTCACCGTGCGCGGGGACGGGGAAGGGATCCTGCTGCGGGTGGCGGACAGCGGGCCCGGCCTCCCGGAGGGGGTGGACGTGTTCCGGCGCGGCTGGTCGGGCAAGGGCGAGGACCGCGGGCTGGGCCTGGCCCTCGTACGGCAGGTGGCGCAGCGCCACGGCGGGACCGCGGAGGCCGCCTCGGGCCCGTCCGGCGGCGCCGAGTTCACCGTACGGCTGCCTGCGCCCGCGCGGCCTGCGGTGGGCGGGCCCGTGGTGGGCGAGCCGGCTGTCGGCGAGCCTGCGGTGGGCGGGCCCGCCGTGGGTGGGCCGGCGTTCGGAGAGCCGGCGTGAGCGCGCCCGAGGTGCGGGTCCTGATCGTCGAGGACGATCCGGTGGCCGCCGACGCGCACGCCCTCTACGTCGGCCGGGTCCCCGGATTCACCGCGGTCGCCGCCGTGCACTCTCTCGCGGAGGCCACCCGGGCCCTGGAGCGGACCCGCGTCGACCTGCTGCTGCTCGATCTGACCCTGCCCGACGGGCACGGCCTGCGCTTCGCGCGCGGGCTGCGGGCGGCCGGGCATCCCGTCGACGTGATCGTGGTGACCTCGGCCCGGGACCTGGCCGTGGTCCGCGAGAGCGTCTCGCTCGGCGTGGTCCAGTACGTGCTGAAGCCCTTCGCCTTCCCGACCCTGCGCGAACGGCTGCTGCGGTACGCCGAGTTCCGCGCGACGGCGGGGGAGGCGGCCGGCCAGGACGACGTGGACCGGGCGATGGCCGCCCTGCGCGCCCCGCGCCCGGCGGAACTCCCCAAGGGGCTGAGCGCGCCGACCCTGGACCGGGTCGCCGCGCTGCTGCGGTCGGCCCCGGAGGGCCTGACCGCAGCGGGGGCGGCCGAGGCGGCGGGGATCTCGCGGATCACCGCCCGCCGCTACCTGGAACACCTGGTGGACACCGGCCGGGCGGATCGCACCCCCCGGTACGGCCAGGTCGGCCGCCCCGAACTGCACTACCGGTGGCTGGCGGCGGCGACCGGCTCGGTGTCGAAGGTGTAGAACTTCCGGTGGTCCAGCATGTCCGCCGGGGTCACGTCGTTCCACGGCCGCATGGTGTCGTGCAGGTCCACGACGTTCGCGGTGCCGGCCGCCGGCAGGTAGCCGGACTGCGGGTGGCGGGCCTGCCAGTCGGCCCACAGCTTGTCCACGAAGGCGTGGTGCATCCAGAACACCGGGTCGTTGGGCGAGACCCCGGTGGCCATCTGGCCGCCGACCCACACGTGCACCCGGTTGTGCAGGTTGGCGCCCCGCCAGCCCTCCAGGTTGTTGCGGAAGCCGCTGGAGGCGCTGTTCCAGGGGGCCGCGTCGTACACCGGCATGGAGAGTACGGCGTCCACCTCGGCCTTGGTCGGCAGTTCGGCGACGCTCTGGCCGAGCGCCCGGCGCAGGTAGGCGCGCCCGTCGACCCGTACGCCTATGTTCCACTTGCCCGTCCCGTAGGCGAAGGGTCCGTCGAGGACCTGCCCGTCGCGGGCCCGGCCGGTGCCGCCGAGGAAGTCGGCGGCCCAGAGGGAGGAGCGGGTGGTGCGGTCGGTGGTCCAGTCCCAGTACGGGAGCGCGACGCTCGCGTCCACCTCCTGGAGAGCAGCCTCGAACTCCAGGAGAAACCGGCGGTGCCAGGGCAGGAACGAGGGGGAGCGGTGGCCCACCCGGTCGCCCGAGTCGGTGTCGGCCATGATGAAGCCGTTGTGGGTGGTGACGAAGCGGTCGTAGCGGCCGGTGCGCTTCAGCTCCAGCAGCGCGTTGGTGAAGGCGCGCTTCTCCTCGGCGGTGAGCGCGGCCTGGTTCTTGCGGACGGTCATGCCGTGCCTCCCATCGGGGCGAACGGGGCGAGCGCGGAGCCCTGGAGCTCGCGCACGGCGGCGCGGGCCAGCGAGGTCGGGTCGGCGAAGGTCTCGTAGTGGTTGACCACGCTGATCCAGGTGCCGTCGGCGTTCCGCATCACGTGCAGTTCGCGGCCGTCTATCCGGACGGTGGGCAGACCGGGGGAGTGGTGGCCGCCGTGGTGGCCGCCGCCCGTGCCGGCGGTTATCTGGATGCGTCGGCCCTTGTACACCTCGTCGACCGTGCCGGCGGGGGTGGCGGCGGCGCGGGAGTCGGTGGCGGCGGCGCGCGCGGTGGCGCCCGCCAGTCCGAGGACGGTGAGTGCACCGGCAGTGGTGCCCAAGGCCTGCCGGCGGGTGATCTTGTTCATGACCGAAGAAGTACCAGGGGTGCGCGGGCGGTTGACCGGTATCAGGACATCAGTGGATAAGTTGCAGATAAAACGAATTGCACGATCTTTCGATTCGGGTCGACCCGCGCGGCGTCGGCGGGAAGATCTGCGGCGCTCATGCTACTCGGCAGTAATTTCTCCGGCGAGCTCCGTCGGCTATGGAGGGGGTCACACTGCGGAGTCGGCCGGAAGTATGGCGTGACGTCGGGGGGATATGTCCCTTATTCACCTATAGTGCCGACATGGCTCTTCATGAGACGAAGGACGCACACGCCCCCGACGCCGACACGGACGTGTTCGCGTCCGCGCTGAGCGGCCAGATCCTCCCCAAGTACCGGATGCCGGAAGACTCCGCTCCCACCGAGGTCGTCTACGAACTCATCCACAACGAACTCCTGTTGGACGGGAACGCGGCGCAGAACCTGGCCACCTTCTGCACCACCTGGTCCGACGACGGCGTCCACCGCCTGATGAACGAATGCCTCGACAAGAACATGATCGACAAGGACGAGTACCCGCAGACCGCCGAGATCGAGGAACGCTGCGTCAACATCCTGGCCGACCTGTGGAACGCCCCCGCCGGCGCCACCGCGGCCGGCTGCTCCACCACCGGTTCCAGCGAGGCCGCCATGCTCGGCGGACTCGCCCTCAAATGGCGCTGGCGCGCCCGCCGCCAGGCCCAGGGGCTCCCCGCGGACCGCCCCAACCTGGTGTGCGGCCCCGTCCAGATCTGCTGGGAGAAGTTCGCCCGCTACTTCGACGTCGAACTGCGCCAGGTACCCCTGGAGCCCGGCGCCACCGGCCTGACGCCCCACCAGCTCGCCGCGTACGTCGACGAGAACACCATCGGCGTCGTCGCCATCCTCGGCGTCACCTACACCTGCGACTACGAGCCCGTCGCCGAGATCGCCGCCGAACTCGACCGCATCCAGGCCGAACACGGCTGGGACGTCCCCATCCACGTCGACGGCGCGAGCGGCGCCTTCGTCGCGCCCTTCCTCCACCCCGACGTGGTCTGGGACTTCCGGCTGGCCCGGGTCGCCTCCGTCAACACCTCGGGCCACAAGTACGGACTCGCACCCCTCGGCGTCGGCTGGATCGTCTGGCGCACCGCCGAGCTGCTCCCCGCGGACCTCGTCTTCGACGTGGACTACCTGGGCGGCGACATGCCGACCTTCGCCCTCAACTTCTCCCGCCCCGGCGGCGAGGTCGTCGCCCAGTACTACCTCTTCCTGCGCCTGGGCCGGGGCGGCTACCGGCGCGTGCAGCAGGCCTGCGCCGACACCGCCCAGTACCTGGCCGCCGAGATCGCCGCGATGGGCCCGTTCACCCTCCTCTACGACGGCCGCGGAGCCCTGCCCGCCGTCTCCTACACCCTCACCGACCCGGCCGGAGCGGGCTTCAGCCTCTACGACCTCTCCGACCGGCTGCGGATGCGCGGCTGGCAGGTGCCCTCCTACCCGCTGCCCGCCGACCGGCAGGACACCGTCATCCAGCGGGTCCTCGTCCGGCACGGGGTGACCCGCGATCAGATCGCCCTGCTCGTCGCCGACCTGCGCCGCGCCGTGGAGCACCTCCAGGCCGCACCGCCCCCCGCCCCCGCGACCGAACCGCGATCCGGCTTCCACCACTAGGGGGTGTCTGACGGGTGTCCGCGGCGTCGCGACGCCCTAGCCCGCCTCGCCCGGCCGGGTCTACCAGCGCATGCCCAGTGCTTCGAGCGCCTCCACCCGGTCCAGGGTGAGGGAGTCCGCGCGGGAGCGCTGGTTGGCGATCCAGGAGCCCAGCCGCAGCTCCCGGTCCCCGACCCGCTCCACGTGCGTACGGGGCACCTTGAGGTGACCCTCGCGGTCCCGGAACCGCCGGGCCGCCTCCAGTTGCTCCGCCCAGGCGGCGGCGTGGCTGCGGCGCGGCGGCGGACGCTCCGCCGCCGTCGCCGGGGTCACCCCGAGGGCGTGCTCCAGGAGCCAGCGCTGGGCCCACGACAGCCCCTCCTGGTTCAGCCGCTGGCCGCGGACCCATCCGCCCAGGTCCTCGCCCTGGACCACCAGTTCGCCGGGCGACAGCGGCAGCCGGCCACCCGCGTCCAGATGCACCCGCGTCAGGTGGAAGGCACGCTGCCAGGAGATCTCCCAGGCGGGGCACCAGGACGGGTCCAGCGCCTCCAGCGCCTCGCGCCGCTCCTCGGACAGCGTCCCCGGCCCCTCGCGGCGGGCCGCCGCACGCTGGTTCTTCACCCACACCCCCACCGGCGCCCCGCGCCACGTGGCGTCCACCGGCGGCAGCAGGTGGCCGTGTTCCGCCGCCCAGCCGGCCGCCGCCGCCAGGCCCTCCTCGAAGGCCACGTCGAAGTGGCTCCACACCATGCCGAGCGCGTCGAGCGCGGCGACCCGCTCCCGGCCGAGCGCGCCCCGGCGGTACGTGCGCCGCGCGTCCGCGATCCACTGGCCGAGCGGGAACCGGGCCAGTCCCGGCGGCCACACCGCGTCCCCCGCCGGCACCCTGAAGCCGAACGGCACCTTGAGCTCCCCGGCCGTGGCGGCGTAGACCCGGGCGGCCTCCACCCCGCGCCGCCAGTGCGCGTGCTCCGGATGCAGCACGCGCAGCCGTACGAAGGCGGCCAGCAGCGCGGGATCCCGGGGCGTGGAGAAGCTCAGCAGCTCCTGCGCGCCCGAGGCCGCCGCCGGGGCCGCGGTCCGGCTCGGCACCTGCGGCTGGGCCAGCGACTCGAGCAGCCGCGAGTCGTGCGCCCGCAGCGCCTCCAGCAGCCGCGCGAGGTCGCCGTAGGCCCGGGAGGTGAGCATCGCCTCCGGGGTCTCACCCGGCTCCAGCAGCACGGGGACCACCAGCGAGGCGACCTTCCCCTCCCCGGGGCGGATCCGCAGGGCCCGCCCGACGGCCTGGACCAGGTCGGGCATGGACCCCCGTACGTCGGCCCAGTAGACGGAGTCGCACTCCTTGGTGTCGACGCCCTCGCCGAGCACCCGCACACTGCCGAGGAAGGCCTTCTCCGCGATCCGGTCGTCCGCGAACGCGCCCAGTACCCCTCGGCGGTGGGCCGCGGAGTGCTGCCCCGCCAGCCAGTCCGCCCAGACGGTACGGGGGTATGCCGGACCGCTGCCGCTGCCGCTGCCGCTGCCGCTGCCGCTGCCGCTGCCGCTGCCGCCGCTGCCGCCGCTGCCGCCGCCGCCCACGCCGGCCCGCAGCCGCCGCGCGACGGCCGGGAGGCCTGCCGCGAAGGCCTCGGCCTCCTTCGTCAGGTGGTGGAACACGAGTGTCCGCCGGAACCCCTCCTGGGCGGCCGCCTTCACCAGCGCGGTCTGCAGGGCCGCCATCCGGGCCCCGCGCACCGCGTCCGAGCGCCCGTCGCGGCCCAGCAGCACGGCCGCCCGGAACTGTGGATCGGTGACGTCCACGCACACCACCCGGTAGGGCGCGCAGATCCCGCGGTCGATGGCCTCGGACAGGGTGAGCGTGTAGCAGCGCGCGCCGAAGGGGCCGTGCGGGTCGTCCTCCATGGACGCGACCAGCTCACCGCGCCCCCGCGGACCGCCCGCGCGACCCTGCTCGACCCCCTGCGCCGCCTCCCCGGCCTCGGCGGCCTCCCCTTCCTCGTCCTCGGCGTCCCGCCAGACACGGGGCGTGGCCGTCAGGTAGAGCCGTCGCAGGGCGGGGATCCGGGCGTTGTCGTGCGCCACAGCCCAGGGTTTGCCGATCCGCCCGGAGGTCCGGTGCGCCTCGTCGACCACGATCAGGTCCCAGCCGGGGAGTCCGGCGAGGTGTGCGCGCTCGACGGTGCCCAGGCCCAGCGAGGCATAGGTGGCGAACACCGTCGCCCGGCCCGCGGACCCGCCTCCCCAGCGGGCCAGTTCGGCCGGGTCGGTGGTGGTCCGCATGCCCGCGTCCTCGGCGCGCAGGGAGCACACGGCCAGGGATCTTCCGGAGCGGCCGCCCTCCCGCCAGGCGGCGGCGGTCTGCACCAGCAGGTCCAGGGAGGGCACGAGCACTAGCACCCGCCCGGCCCGCAGCTCCTCCGCCGAGCGGACGGCGACCAGGGACTTCCCCGAGCCCGTCGCCATGATCACCTGGGTGCGCAGCCCGCGCTCGGGCACCCGGCCCCCGGCGGGCACCTCCAGCGCCCGCACCACGGCATCGACGGCCTCGCGCTGGTGCGGACGAAGGTCCTTCCTCGCCATGTGTCCTGCTCCACCCTTGTGATCAGCCGATTCTCCTCCAGCTCCTATCCTGCCCCCTTTTTGAGGCAGATGGGTGCGCCGCGCGGAAGGCGCGGACACCACAGCCCGTTCTTGATCGACTCAGGCGCGGATGCGACGGTGGGGCCCATGACCGACACGTTCGAGGACAACCGGCGGCTGCTGTTCGGCACCGCCTACCGGATGCTCGGCAGCGTGGCCGACGCCGAGGACATCGTGCAGGACGCCTGGATCGTCTGGAACCGGACGGACCGGGAGTCCGTCGAGCACCCCAAGGCCTATCTGGTGCGCACCGTCACCAACCTGAGCCTGAACCGGCTGACTTCGGCCCATGCCGTCCGCGAGGCGTACGTCGGCCCGTGGCTCCCCGAGCCCCTCCTGACCTCGCCCGACGTCGCCGAGGAGGCCGAACTGGCCGACACCGTCTCGATGGCGGTCCTGGTGGTGCTGGAGACCCTCACTCCGGTCGAACGCGCGGTGTTCCTGCTCCGCGAGGTGTTCGGGTACGCGTACGCGGAGATCGCCGAGGTCGTCGGCAAGTCGGAGGCCGCGGTCCGCCAGTCCGCGCACCGGGCGCGCGAGCACGTACGGGCCGGACGCACCCGGTTCACAGCCGACGCGTCCGAACAGCGCGAGATCGCCGAGAAGTTCCTCGCGGCGTGCGCGGGCGGCGACCTGCGCGAGGTCCTCGCGCTCCTCGCCCCCGACGTCGTCTCCTGGTCGGACGGCGGCGGCATCGTCTCGGCCGCCCGCCGCCCCCTGCACGGCCCCGACCACGTCGCCCGCTGGCTCCTTGGCGTCCTGGCCAAACCCGAGGTACAGGACGTGCAGATGCGCATCACCGAGATCAACGGCGAGCCCGGACTGCTCATGGACCTCGGCGGCGTGCCCTTCGGCGCGGTCACCTTCGAGGCGGCCGAAGGCCGGATCACCGTGCTGCGCTTCGTCGTCAACCCGCGGAAGCTGCGCGGCGTCCAGCCCTGAACCCGCCTCGCCCGTCGGCTACTTCGCCCCGAAGTTCTGCGTCCACCAGGGACCGCCCGCACCCTGGTGGATGCCGACGCCGATGTCCTTGAAGGAGCAGTTGAGGATGTTCGCGCGGTGCCCCGGGCTCTTCATCCAGGCTTCCATGACCGACTGGGCCGTCTGCTGGCCCTTCGCGATGTTCTCCCCGTACGTCGACCAGCGGTAGCCCGCGGCGGTGGTCCGCTGGCCCGGGTCCGTCCCGTCCGGGCTGGTGTGCGCGAAGAAGTCCCGCCGCGCCATGTCGTCGGAGTGGTTCTGGGCGGCCGCGCGCAGCTGAGCGTCCTCCTTCAGCGGACCGCAGCCCGCAGCCTCCCGCTCGGAGTTGACCAGGGCGACGACCTGGCCTGCCATACCCGGCGGGGCGGGGGCCGGAGCCGGGGGCTTCGGGCTCGGGGAGCTGCTGCGGCTCGGCGTCGCGGACGGGCTCGGAGCGGCGCTCGGCGAGGCCGACGCCGAGGGCGACGGGGAAGCGGAGGCCGAGGGGGACGCGGACGCGGACGGCGAGGGCGGCTGGGAGGGGAGGGCGGACTCGGAGGCCGAGAGCGCGGCCAGCGGGGCCGGGGCGGCGGCGTCGGCCTTCTTGGTCTCGCCGGAGCCGGGGAGCGTACCGAGGTACACCAGACCGCCGCCCGCGACGCAGGCGGCGAGGACCGCGCCGCCGATCACCCGGCGGCGGTTCTGGCGGCGCTTGCGCAGCGCGCCGCGGCCGCCGCCCACCGCCTCCACGTCCGGGGCGAGGTGCGCGTGGGCCGCGGTGTCTCCGAAGCCCCCGCCCGCGCCCGCGCCTCCGCATTCGGAGAAGGCGGAGGCGGAGGCCAGCAGGTCGAAGTCGGCCGCACCCGCCGCGCGGACCCCGCCCAGCAGGGCCGCCGAGACGGGTACCAGGGCCAGACCGGCCAGCAGTCCCTCCGCCGGCACCAGACCGCTCCACAGGCCGGAGCACCGTACGCATTCGCGTGCGTGGCGGGCTATTCGCTTGCGCCACAGCGCCGAGGGCCGGCCGTCCCAGCCCGCCAGCAGGGTCCGCAGCTCCTCGCACCGCGGCTGGGCGTCCAGGGCGCGCTCCACCACCCGGGCCGCCTCCAGCTGCGCCTTCATCCGCTGCACCCGTACCGCCGTGTGCTGCGGGGACAGCTCCAGCGCGGTCGCCACCTCGGCCCGGGTGAGCTCCCCGGCGCACTCCAGCCACCAGAGCGACAGCAGCGCCCGGTCGTCGGGCTCCAGCCAGCGGGTGGCGCGGGCCGTCTCGCGCCGCTGGCCCGCCAGGTTGAGGCGGGCGACGGTCAGGTCGACGAAGTCGGCCCCCGGGTCGGCGACCTCGCCCGCCGCCTCCAGGGTGCTCTCGCCGTAGCCGCTCTGCCGGGCCTGCCAGTACGCCCGTACCCGGTTCATCGCGATCGCCACCAGCCAGGACCGGAAGCTCTCGTCGGAGTGCAGGCCACCCAGCCCGTCGAGGGCCCGCAGCATCGTGTCCTGCACCACGTCGTCCACGTCACAGGACCCGTTGAGGGCCCGGCCGACGATGTTGTAGACGAGCGGCAGATGGGTGCCGATGAGTTCGTCCTGCGCGCGCGGATCGCCCGCGCGAGCCGCTGCCACCAGCGCTGCCGTGTGCTGAGTGCTCATGTGATGTTCCCTGTCCGTACCGGCGGTCGATGATGCCCAATGGCTGGGAGACCGTCGAGAGGGGTCTCGATAACACTTATCCCGAAGATGATTTCCCGGCATCCGCCGCGGGCGAAAGGGGGCAGTGCCGCGACGGGCGTGTTCCGGCCGGACCGCCGCGGCGCAGCCGGCATCGTATCCCCCGGTCCGACGCCCTGCACCAGCGGCACCGCCCCGTCGGCCGCGGGCTCACAGGGAGTCCAGGAGCGCTGCCTCCTCGGCGGTGAGACGCAGGGATCCCGCGGCGATGTTCTCGACGAGGTGGTCCGGGTTGCCCGTGCCCGGGATCGCCAGGACGTGCGGGCCGCGGTTCAGCGTCCACGCCAGGCGCAGCTGGGCCGCCGACACCCCGCGGGCCTCGGCCACGGCGCGTACCCCGGGGCTGTCCTCGGCCGTCGCGCCCGACTCCTTGCCCGCGCCGGCGATCGCGAAGAACGGTACGAAGGCGATGCCCTGCTTCCCGCACTCGTCCACGAAGGCGTGGTCCTCGGCCGGGGAGCCGATCCCGTACGGGTTCTGCACACACACCACCGGAGCGATCGCCCGCGCCTCGGCCAGGTGGTCGGGGCGGGCGTTGGAGATGCCCAGGTGGCGGATGAGGCCGGCGGTGCGGAGCTCGGCGAGCGCCCCGAAGTGCTCGGCGACCGACCCGCTCGTCTCCCGGCGCGGGACGCGCAGGTTGACCACGTCGAGGTGGTCGCGGCCCAGCTGGCGGAGGTTCTCCTCCACTTGGCCGCGCAGCTGCCCGGGCTCCGCCCACCACCACTGCCCGGCGGCGTCGCGGCCCGGCCCGACCTTGGTGGTGATGACCAGGTCGTCGGCGTACGGGGCCAGCGCGCGGTTGATGAGCTCGTTGGCCGAACGCAGCGGGGAGAAGTAGAAGGCGGCGGTGTCGATGTGGTTCACGCCGAGCTCCACGGCGCGGCGCAGCACACTGGTCACCCGCTCGCGGTCGCTGGGGGAGCCGTCGGCCAGGTGGGTGAGCCGCATCGCGCCGAAGCCGAGCCGGTTGACGGTGAGGTCGCCCAGGCGCCAGGTGCCCGCCGGGGAGGCGGTGATCGTTTCTGTCATGCGGCGACCGTAGCGGGCCCGGTGATCCATCCGACGGCCAGGACCGGCCTGCCCGGGCCCGTACCGCCGAGATCGTCGTGCGAGGGGGAGCGTACGTGGTGTGACGCCGCCGGGCCGGAGTTGTTCCGCGGCCCGGCGGCGCCGGTCAGGGGATCCCGCGGGCGCGGGTCAGCGGCCCCGCAGGCCCCGGTCCACGGCCGTCATCAGCTCGCCGTCGGACGTGTCCGCGTCCAGGGACCAGAACATCGCACCGCCGAGGCCGTGTTCGCGGATGTAGCCGGTCTTGGCGCGCAGCACCTGCGGGTCGTCGTACGTCCACAGGGTCGTGCCGTCGAAGAGCCAGGCGTGCCCGCCGCGCCGGTCCCGGTGCACCTGGTAGGTGCCGGAGTCGGCCAGCTTCTTCAGCGCCTTGTAGTCCTCGTACCCCGCCGCCCAGGTGGCCGGAGCCGGCCCGGTGGCGGGCTGGCCCAGGCCGTCCCCGCCGCCGCTGACACCGGTCCAGCCCTGCCCGTAGAACGGCATGCCCATCACCAGCTTGTGCGCGGGCGCGCCGCGCTCGCGCCAGGCGTCGACCGTGCCGTCCACGCTGAAGTCGCCTCGGGCGTAGAGCGCCGACTGCTGGGCCGTGGTGGACTCGCCGGAGACGTGGAAGTCGTAGCCCTGGAGGGTTACGAAGTCGAGGTCGCGCATGATCCGGCGGACGTCGAAGCCCGCGTCGATCTTGGCGGGTGCGGTCGGGACGAAGGCCGTCAGCTCGTACGGTGACTTCCGCTTCTGGCTGCGCCCGTACGCGTCGAGCTGCGTGCGGAACTCCCTGACGAGCTCGGTGAAGTTGCGCTTGTCCTCGGGCCGGAACTTCGTGTCCGTGTCACCGGCGGAGCCCGGCCACTCCCAGTCGAGGTCGATCCCGTCGAACAATCCGGCCGCCGCGCCCGCGCCGCCGCGGGTGCCGTCCTGGGGCAGGTTGCCCTTGATGTAGAGGTCGATGCACGACTGGACGAAGGCCTTGCGGGAGGCGGGGGTCAGCGCGGCGTCCGAGAAGTGCGTGGACCAGCTCCAGCCGCCGAGCGAGATCATCACCTTGAGGCCGGGGTGCTTGGCCTTGAGCTCGCGGAGCTGGTTGAAGTTGCCGGCGAGCGGCTGGTCCCAGGTGTCGGCGACCCCGTCCACGGAGTTCTCGGCGTCGAGCGGGCGGACGTAGTCGGCCCAGGCGTCGGCCTCGCCGGGCACGTTCCCGGTGAAGCACTTGCCCTCGGCGCTGACGTTGCCGAAGGCGTAGTTGATGTGGGTGAGCTTGTCGGCGGAGCCGTTCGCCTCCAGGTCCTGGACCTGGAAGTCCCGTCCGTAGACGCCCCATTGGGTGAAGTAGCCGACCTTCTTGTACGAGCGGTGGTGGCCGCCCGCCGCCTCGTCCTGCGCCGCGCCGGCGGCGGGCGCGAAGGCGGTCAGGAGGGAGAGGGAGCAGGCGGCGACGGCCAGTCTGCCGAGCATGCTGCGGCGCATGGGCTTCCTTTGCGATGCGGGAGCGGGGCGTGAGCGCGTGCGCGGTGCATGCCGGAAACTATTGGTCTGGACCAGAGCGGTCAAGGGGGCGGCGGAAACTCGCGTGCCGCGGGCCGTTCCCCGGCTCGGCCGGTCTCACGGTCGGGCTACGGGAGGCTCCATTGGCCGACGTCGTCGGCCAGGCCGCCGTTCAGCGCGAACTGGACCGCCGCCGCGGTGGCCTCCTGGGGCAGCCGGAAGGTGACGAAGCCCTCGGCCGAGCCGCCCGGGCTCAGGGTGACGGTGTCCGGGAAGGAGTCCCCGGCCGTCGTCGGGCTGTTGAGGCCGGAGAACCGCTTCCCGGCGGTGTCCAGCAGGTGGGCCGCCGGAGCGGGGGAGTCCTTGTACACGGCGCTGCCGGTGTTCTCCAGGCGGAACCGGACCGCCAGCAGCCGGGTCGACGTGTCGGGCGCCGGACCCTGTTCATCGGCCGGGCTCGCGGGGTCCACCACCTGGACCAGGGTGACGTCGAGCCGCTGGCCGGGCCCGCTCCCGGCCAGGGAGACGGTCTCGCCCGAGCCTCCGGGGGCCGCGCCCAGCAGCGCCGGGCCGAAGGCCGCGAGCACGGGTACGGCCGCGGCGCCGCGCAGACGACTCCGGGGCCGGAGCCGGGCCCGGAGCCGGGGCCGCGGGGCACGTGCTGATCCGCTGATCACCCTGTCCACGATCCTCCCCGGCCCCCGGTCCCGCCACCTGCGCGGCGGGCCCGTTAATTCGATGGAACCCGGTGCAGGGCCTATGACATGTTTGGTCCACCGAAGGGGCGTAGCTCAGCCGGCCAGAGCAACGGTCTCCAAAACCGTCTGTCGCAGGTTCGAATCCTGCCGCCCCTGCCACCGGCCCCGGCGACCTCCGTCGGGCCGGCCCCCTGAGGGCCCGGCCCGACGGCATGTCAGGCCTGGTCCGGGCCCGGCCCGCCCGAGGGATGCGCGGTCCCGTCCTCCTGGTACCCGTACGGGCGGGTGATGATCTCCATCCAGTGCCCGGCCGGGTCCGCGAAGTACACGCCGCGGCCCCCGTCGTGGTGATTGATCTCGCCGGGGAGCTTCCGGTGCGGATCGGCGTAGTACGCGACCCCCGCCGCCCGGATCTTCCCGAAGGCCGCGTCGAACTCCTCCTCGGAGAGGAGGAACGCGTAGTGCTGCGGGGTGATGGACTCGGCGGGGATGGTCGCGAAGTCCAGGGTGACGCCGTTGGCGGTCTCGACCGGGATGAAGGGGCCCGACTCGGCCCCGACTCGCAGGTCGAGGACGTGCGCCAGGAATTGCGCGGACTCCCGGTTGTCACGGCAGTGGACGATCGTGTGGTTCAGTGCGACGGACATGGATGAATGCCTCCGAAAGGCACTTCGCGGTGACCTCCATGCCTCACCCAGCCGGTGACCGGCACGCGATCCCGCGGTCACGATGCTAGACAGCCCTTCCGCCCGAAGTCCACCCCGTTTCAGTCGGTTCCACCCGGCCCCACCCGGCTCCGGCTGCGGCCGCCGGCCGCCGGCCGCCGCCGCCCGCCCTTCACTCGACGTGCTCGCGGTAGCGGTCGATCACCTCCCGCAGGACCTCCGAGCCGTCCCGGGCCCACAGGCCCGGGCTGAATATCTCCACCTCGACCGGGCCCCGGTATCCGGCCGCGTCCGCCATCAGCCGAAAGCCCCGCAGGTCGATGGAGCCGTCGCCCAGCTGTCCGCGCCCCAGCAGGACGCCTTCGGGGAGCGGAGTCACCCAGTCGGCCACCTGGACGGACACGATCCGCCCGCCCTCGCCCGCCCGGAGCAGATCCGCCGGCAGCCGCTCGTCCCACCACAGGTGGTACGAGTCGGCCACCACCCCCACCTGCTCCGCGGGGAACTGCTCGGCCAGGTCCAGGGCCTGGCCGAGGGTGGAGACCACGCACCGGTCCGAGGCGAACATCGGGTGCAGCGGCTCGATCCCCAGCCGTATCCCGTGAATGGCGGCCCACGGCGCCAGCTCGCCGAGGATCCCGGCGATCCTCCCGCGTGCCCCCACCAGGTCCCGGTCACCCGCCGGCAGTCCGCCCGAGACCAGGACCAGCGTGTCCGCGCCCAGTTCGGCCGCCTCCTCCACGGCCCGGCGGTTGTCCGCGAGTGCGGCGGCCCTGCCGGCGGGGTCGGCCGCGGTGAAGAATCCGCCCCGGCAGAGCGAGCTGACCCGCAGCCCCGCACCGGCGAGCAGCTTCGCCGTCTCCCGCACCCCGAAGGCCCGGACCGGATCCCGCCACAGCCCGACCGCACCCACCCCCGCCGCCGTGCACCCGGCGACCAGCTCGGGCAGCGACCACTGCCGGATCGTCTCCTGGTTGAGACTGAGCCGCGCCGGAGCCGGCGCCGCCACGGGCCTCACGATGCCCCCCCGTGCATCGCGAGCAGTCCCCGCATCCGGTCCTCCGCACGCTCGGGATCGGGGAACAGCCCCAGCCCGTCGGCCAGTTCGTAGGCGGTCGCCAGATGGACCAGGGGTCGAGCCGTCTCCAGCCCGCCGAGCATCCTGAACTCCTCCTGGTACCCGGCCAGCCAGGCCAGCAGCACCACGCCCGTCTTGTAGAACCGGGTCGGAGGGGCGAAGAGATGCCTCGACAGGGGGACCGTCGGATCCAGCAGCTCGCGGAAGCCCGCGTCATCCCCCCGGTCCAGCGCCAGCGCCGCACGGGCCGCTATGGGGGCGATCGGGTCGAAGATGCCCAGCAGAGCGTCGCTGGCGAGCTCACCGTCCCCCGCTATCAGTTCCGGGTAGTGGTAGTCGTCTCCCGTGTAGCAGCGGACGCCCGCCGGCAGCCGCCGCCGGATGTCCACCTCCCGCTCGGCGTCCAGCAGCGAGACCTTGATCCCGTCCACCTTCTCCGGACAATCGGCGATGATCTTCAGAAAGACCTCCGTGGCCGCGTCGAGGTCGTCATGGCCCCAGTAGCCGGCCAGCGCGGGGTCGAACATCGGCCCCAGCCAGTGCAGTACGACCGGCCGCGCGCTCTGCCGGAGCAGCCGCCCGTACACCTCCAGGTAGTCCTCGGGGTCGCGGGCTGTGGCCGCCAATGCCCGCGAGGCCATCAGGACGGCGCCCGCCTCGCAGGCCTCGACGTGCGCGAGCTGCTCCTCGTACGCGGCGGTGACGGCCGTCAGCGCGTGCGCCCCGTCCGGGGAGAGCTGGTCGGTGCCCGCCCCGCAGACGATCCGGCCGCCGACGGCCCTGGCCTCCGCCGCCGTACGCCGGATCAGCTCCGCCGCGGCGGGCCAGTCCAGGCCCATGCCGCGTTGCGCCGTGTCCATGGCCTCGGCGACCCCCAGGCCCTGCGACCACAACCGGTGGCGGAAGGCCAGCGTCGCGTCCCAGTCCACCCCGGGCCCTGCCGAGCCCGGCGGGGTCCGCGGACCGGCGACCACGTGCGCGGCCGAGTAGAACCGCCGGCTGTGCGCCGGACCGCAGGCGAGCGGTGCGAAGGGATCGGTGTTCGGCGTGAGCAGGCGGTACCCGCCGTCAGCCGAGGGGAGCCGGATGCTCACAGGGTCACCTCCGGCACCGTCAGCCGCCGGCCCTCCGCCGAGGAGCGCAGGCCCAGATCGGCGAGCTGGACCCCACGCGCCCCGGCCAGCAGGTCCCACTGCCAGGGGTCTCCGAGGACGACATGGCGCAGGAACAGCTCCCACTGGGCCTTGAAGCCGTTGTCTGCGGGGGAGTTGTCCGGTACCTCCTGCCATTGGGAGCGGAAGGGCTCGGTCTGCGGCAGGTCCGGATTCCACACGGGCTTCGGCGTCGCCCCACGGTGCTGGACGCGGCAGCTCCGCAGCCCGGCGACGGCCGACCCGTGCGTCCCGTCCACCTGGAACTCCACCAGCTCGTCGCGGTGCACCCGCACCGCCCAGGAGGAGTTGACCTGGGCGACCGCGCCGCCCTCCAGCTCGAATATTCCGTACGCGGCGTCATCGGCCGTGGCCTCGTACGGCTTGCCGTCCTCGTCCCACCGGCGACCGATGTGCGTCCGGGCGAGGGCCTGCACGGTACGGACCCGGCCGAACAGCTCGTGCAGCAGGTACTCCCAGTGCGGGAACATGTCGGCGACGATGCCCCCGCCGTCCGGCGCGCGGTAGTTCCAGGAGGGCCGCTGCGCGGGCTGCCAGTCCCCCTCGAAGACCCAGTACCCGAACTCCCCGCGCACGGACAGGATCTCGCCGAAGAACCCGCCCTCGATCAACCGCCTCAGCTTGAGCAGCCCGGGCAGGAAGAGCTTGTCCTGCACCACGCCGTGCTTGACCCCGGCGGCCGCGGCCAGCCGTGCCAGCTCGAGCGAGGACTCGAAGGTCAGGGCGGTCGGCTTCTCGCAGTAGACGTGCTTCCCGGCCGCTATGGCCTGCCGGACCGCCGTCTCGCGTGCGCTGGTGACCTGGGCGTCGAAATAGATCTCGACTTCGGGATCGGCGAGGACCGCCGCCAGGTCGGTGCTGACGTGCTCCAGGCCGTGCCGTTCGGCGATCTCCCGCAGCGCCGGCTCCCGGCGCCCCACGAGCACGGGCTCCGGCCACAGCACCGTGCCGTCCCCCAGCGGGAGTCCGCCCTGCTCGCGCAGGGCGAGCAGTGACCTGACCAGGTGCTGCCGGTACCCCATGCGCCCGGTCACGCCGTTCATGGCGATCTTGATCGTCCTGCGGTCCACGGTGTCCTCCCCGTTCGATACCAGTCGATGGAAAGCGATAGAAAGCGCTTTCACTCCGTTCAGGCTAGAGTCGCGCTCGTCTCCGGTGCAATACCCGAACGAGTGATAGAAAGCGCTTGCTGAATCCGGCATCATGGAGATCCACGCACCGGGTGAGACGATGACCCGGGAGCAGAACAGAGAGTCCGGGAACAGAAGACCGGGAGACAGCAGGAAGGGGGCGGTTGCCATGGCGGTGACCCTGGCCGAGGTCGCGGTGCGTGCGGGGGTGTCGCCCGCTACGGTCTCGCGCGTGCTCAACGGCGGTTATCCGGTGGCGGGCGGCACCCGCACCCGGGTGGAGCGGGCCGTGGAGGAGCTCGGCTACATCGCCAACGGGCCGGCCCGCGCCCTCGCGGCCGCGACCTCCGACCTCGTCGGCGTGCTGGTCCACGATGTCGCGGACAGCTTCTTCGGGATCCTCGCCGGTTCTTTGCAGAGCGCCCTCGCGCCCACCGGTGGTGGTGACGCCCGCCGCCTCGCGGTCGTCTGCAACACCGAAGGGGATCCCGCGGCCGAACTGGCCTACCTGGCCCTGCTGGAAGGCCAGCGGGCCGGCGGGGTCGTCCTCACCGGCGGCGCCGTCGAGGAGCCCGAGCACACCGCGGCACTCGCCGCCCGCGTGGCCCGGATCGCCGCGACCGGCGCGCCCGTGGTCCTGTGCGGACGGCCCCCGCTGCCCCTGCCCGCCGAAGCCCCGGCCGGACTGCCCGTGGCCACCGTGACCTTCGACGACCATGGCGGCGCCTTCCGCCTCGCCGGGCACCTGCTGGCACTCGGGCACCGGCGGATCGCCTCCGTCGCGGGCCCGCCCGGTCTGAGCACCACCCGCGAGCGGCTCGCCGGACACAGGGACGCCCTGCTGCGGCACGACCCCCGCCTCGCCGAAGCCTGCGCCGACCTCACCGTGCACGCCGCCTTCACCCGCTCCGCGGGGTACGACGCCACCCGCGAACTGCTCCGCCGCGGGGCCCCCTTCACCGCCGTCACCGCGGCCAACGACACTGTTGCCACCGGAGTCGCCGCAGCCCTGCGCGAGTCCGGTCTGCGCATACCCGAGGACGTGTCCGTCGCCGGTTTCGACGACCTGCCGTTCTGCGTGGACACCGCCCCGGCCCTCACCACCGTGCGCGTGCCCCTGCGCGAGGCGGGCGCGCTCGCCGCCCACCTGGTCACCGGCCGCAGACCGCTGCCCCCGGGCGGGATCACCACTCTGCCCACCGAGCTGATGGTGCGCGCCTCCACCGGACCCGCCCCCGCCGAAAGGAGCGGCCCGTGAAGTACGCCTTCTCCACCCTCGGCCTGCCCGGGGCCCTCCTCGACCAGAGTGCGGCGCTCGCGGCCGACCACGGGTTCGACGGCCTGGAACTGCGCGCGCACCCCGAGGAGCCCCTGCACCCCGGCAGCCCACCTGCCGAGCGTGCTGCCGGCCTGCGCACCCTGACCGCCGCCGGGGTCCGCGTCCTCGGAGTCGCGGGCTATGCCAAGGTGGCCGCGGCCGGCGCCGACGAGCCGGTCCTGGCCGAACTGAGCGCGCTGGTCCGGCTCGCCGCCGATCTCGAAGCCCCCTACATACGGGTCTTCCCGGGCGGCCGCGACCTGCCCGAGGCGGACGCCGACGCCAACGCCGTGCGCAGGCTGCGCGCCGCGGCGCCGATCGCCGAGCGGCACGGCGTGCGGATCCTGCTGGAGACGCACGACTCCCACCGCACCGGGGCGGCCGCGGCCCGGGTCCTGGACCGGGTCGGGCATCCCGGCGCGGGCGCGCTGTGGGACGTACTGCACACCTGGCTCGGCGGGGAGACCCCCGAGCGGTCGCGCCAGGCCCTGGCCGCGCACCTGGGCTACGTCCAGGTGAAGGACGTGGCCTCGGCGCAGGAGCTCACCCCGATCGGGCTCGGCGCCGGAGTGCTGCCGCTGGCCGAGACGGTGGCCCAGGCCGTGGCCGTGGCCGTCGCGGGCGGCGAGGCGTGGCTCTGCTGGGAGTACGAGAAACGCTGGTACCCCGATGCGGCCGAGCTGCCCGGCCGCCTCGGCCACGGGCGGGAGCAGCTGGGGCGGATGGTGGCGGCCGCCACCGAGGGGGGCCGGCCGGGGTAGGCCGACAGCTGAAGTACGCGACGGGTGTCGGCTTTCCCTGTCCCCCGCCCCCCGCGGCCCGGACCGATCCGCGACCAAGATCGAATGTGCAATCCGATCGAAGTAATCAGTTCGGTGCGCGATCCCGGACCGGCCCAGGGGCATCGCGTGAGGTGCGGATGGTCAGTCGCGGCAGGAGCTCCAGGTGCTGGCGGGGGCTGCCCTGCGGGTTCTCGCCCGGCACGCGTTCCAGCAGCCGGTCCAGCAGCAGCTCCGCCGCACGGGCGCCGACCTCGCGCTTGGCCGGTGCCACCGCCGACAGCGGCACGTCGGCCAGTCCCGCGACCTCGTCGTCGTACGTGATCAGGGCCAGGTCCTCGGGGACCCGCACCCCCCGTGCCTGGAGCCGCGGGATCAGCATGATCGCGTCGGTGTCGCTGTGGATCAGGGCCGCGGTCACCCCGCCCTCCGTCACCGCGTCGCACAGGTACTCCAGGGTCCGGGCGAAGGTGTCCGCGTCCGAGAGCGGGCCCGGCCCCGTCGGCGGCCAGGGCGGCGCGGTTTCCAGTCCGAGCGCGGCCACGGCCGCCTCGTACCCGGCCCGCAGCCGCGCCGTGGTCGGCGTGGTCCGGCTGGCCAGCGCGATCCGCCGGTGCCCCAGCCCCACGAGGTGCTGCACCGCCCGGGCCGCGCCGTGCGCGTGGTCGGAGGCCACCCGGTCCAGCGCCGCCGCCGGATGCCCCGGCGGCGCCCACCGCTCCACCAGCACGGTCGGAACGGGCAGTTCCGCCGTCCAGGCCCCCTCCCCGGGCCCGGGTGACCCCGCCTCCCAGTTCGGGGTCAGCAGCAGCCCGTGCGCCCCGGTGGACAGCAGCCGGTCCGCCTGGGTCCGGTCCTCGCCCGGCAGGTACCGGGTCAGCCCCACCGTCAGCCGCGCGCCGCGTGCCTCCACGGCCGCGCGGGCCCCGCGTACGACATCGGCGTAGTAGTACTCGGTGGTCGGCACCACCATCCCGATCACGAGCCCCTCGCCGTCACCGGCCGGAGCCCCGTGACCGGCGGCGGACAGGGCCGGGGCGGACGCGCCGGCCTCCGCCCCGCCCGCCCGGCCGTCCGGCGGCGCCGATCCCGGCTCCACCCGGCTGATCACCCCGTGCATCCGCTGGATCTCGCCCCGCGCCGCCATCGCCTCGATGTCCCGCCGCAGGGTGACGGGCGAGATGCCCAGTTCCTGGGCCAGCTCCGCGACGCGCACACTGCCCCGCGCCCGCACGAGTGCGAGCACCTGGGCCTGACGTTGGTCTACGTGTGGTCTCAAGGTTCCCCCTGCAGTCTGCCGCTGCCGTCAGCGCCATCATAGGCATTCGAACCGATCGATTCGATCGATTCCGATCAACTTGTCATTGACGGCGTGGTCGGAGCGTTCATATATTCGGCGGCGTCCCGCATCTCACGGCATCACGACCCTCTCTCGGGAGTCAGCGCATGCTCACGCACGACCAGGACGGATTCAGGCGCGCAGACCGCCCCCACCGCATCGTCTCGGGGGCCCTCCACTACTTCCGGGTCCATCCGGACCTGTGGGAGGACCGGCTGAAGAGGCTGCGCGCGATGGGCGCGAACACCGTGGACACCTACGTCCCCTGGAACTTCCACGAGACCGCCCCCGGCAAGGCCGACTTCTCCGGCCCGCGCGACCTCGCCCGCTTCCTGCGCACCGCCCAGGACCTCGGCCTGGACGCCATCGTCCGCCCCGGCCCGTACATCTGCGCCGAGTGGGACTTCGGCGGCCTGCCCGCCCGGCTCCTCGCCGTCGACGGCCTCCACCTGCGCTGCTCCGACCCCCGCTTCGAGGCCGAGGTGGACGGCTGGTTCGACCTGGTCGTCCCCGAACTGCTGCCCCTGCTCGCGAGCCGCGGCGGCCCCGTCGTCGCCGTGCAGATCGAGAACGAGTACGGCTCGTACGGCAACGACAGCCGCTACCGCGCCCACGTCGAGCAGGCCCTCGTCGAACGCGGCGTGGACTGCCTGCTGTTCACCGCCGACGGCCCCGAGGACGCCATGCTCCAAGGCGGCATGCTCCCCGGCCGGCTCGCCACCGCCACCTTCGGCGCCCGGCCCGCCGAACGCCTCGAAGCCCTGCGCCGCTACCAGACGACCGGCCCGCTCGCCGCGATGGAGTTCTGGATCGGCTGGTTCGACCACTGGGGCGAGGACCACCACGTCCGCTCCGTCGAAGACGCCGCCGCCTCACTCGACGAGCTCCTCGCCACCGGGGCCTCCGTCAACCTCTACATGGCCCACGGCGGCACCAACTTCGGCTTCTGGGCGGGCGCCAACCACACCGGGTCCCGCCCGGGGGAGGCCGGCTATCAGCCCACCGTCACCAGCTACGACTACGACGCGCCCATCGGCGAAGCCGGCGAACTCACTCCCAAGTTCCACGCGTTCCGCGAGGTCATCGGGAAGTACGTACCGCTGCCCGACACCCCGCTGCCCGAGCCGCCGCCGCGGATCACCCCCGCCCACGCCACCCCCGCGGGCACCGCCCCGCTGCTGACCGCCCTCGACCTGCTCGCCGGCCCGCCGGCGCTGCGCCCGGCTCCCGAGTCCATGGAACGCCTCGGCCAGAGCCACGGCCTGATCCACTACCGCACCACCATCACCGGCCCGCGCCCCGTCATGCCCGTGAAGATCGACGGCCTCGGCGACCGCGCGTACGTCTTCGCCGACGGAGTGCCGCTGGGCGTGCTCGACCGCAACGCCCCCGACGAAGGGCTGGACCTGCCCGTCGGCGAGGCCGGGGTGGTCCTCGACGTCCTGGTCAGGGCGCAGGGCCGGGTCAACTACGGTCCGCTGCTCGACGACCGCAAGGGAATCTGGCGCGGCGTGCGCCACGGCCACCAGCAGCTGTTCGAGTGGGAGATCCGCCCGCTGCCGCTCACGGACCTCACCGGACTCGACTTCGCCGCCGCGGCGCCCGGCGCCGCCGAGGAGGGCCGGCCCGTCTTCCACCGCTTCACCCACGACCTCGCCGGCGCACCGGCCGACGCCTTCGTGGACATGTCCGGCTGGGGCACCGGCCTGGTCTGGCTGAACGGCTTCCTCCTCGGCCACCACGACACCCCGCGCGGTCCGCAGCGCACGCTCTACGCCCCCGGCCCCCTGTGGCGCGCCGGAGACAACGAGATCGTCGTCCTCGAACTGGAGCGCCCCGGCGCCGGACTGCCGCTGCGCGACCGGCCCGACCTGGGCCGCCAGACCGTCGTCACCCTCCAGTGAGAGAGGATCCCCACGTGAAGCGCACGAGCACCCGCCTGGCCGACGGCCGCGAGATCCTCTACTACGACACCGGCGACGGCGCGGCCCGCGCCTTCCCCGACACCCGTCCGCTCGGAGCGCGGGCCACCGCGAGCACCTCCGAGGTCCGCCGCGATCCGCTGCTCGGCGACAGCGTCGTCATCGCCTCCCACCGGCAGGACCGCACCTACCACCCGCCCGCCGACGCCTGCCCGCTGTGCCCCTCCACCGAAGGGCACGCGAGCGAGATCCCGGCCCCCGACTACGAAGTGGCCGTCTTCGAGAACCGGTTCCCCTCCCTCGCCGGAGAGACCGGCCGCTGCGAGGTCATCTGCTTCACCCCGGACCACCTGACCTCCTTCGCCCAGCTCGACGAGGAGCGGGCCGCGCTGGTGATGGCCGCCTGGACGGACCGCACCGCCGAACTCTCCGCCCGCGACGGCGTCCGGCAGGTCTACTGCTTCGAGAACCGGGGGACCGAGATCGGCGTCACCCTCGCGCATCCGCACGGCCAGATCTACGCCTTCCCCTTCGTCACCCCGCGCACCACCCGGATGCTCGCCACGGTCGCCGGCCACCGGGCGCGCACCGGCGGCAACCTCTTCGAGGAGGTGCTGGCCGCCGAACGCGCCGACGGCTCGCGCGTCGTCCTGGCCGGGGAGCACTGGACCGCCTTCGTGCCCTACGCGGCGCGCTGGCCCTACGAGGTCCACCTCCACCCGCACCACCGGGTCCCCGACCTGCCCGCGCTGGGCGACGCGGCCCGCGCCGAATTCCCCCGGATCTACCTCGAGCTGCTGCGCCGCTTCGACCGGCTCTTCGGCCGGACCGACCCCACCCCGTACATCTCCGCCTGGCACCAGGCCCCGCTCGGCGAGGGACGCGAGGACTTCGCGCTGCACCTGGAGCTGTTCACGGTCCGGCGCACCGCGGACAAACTGAAGTACCTCGCCGGGACCGAATCCGGCATGGAGGCCTACATGAACGACGTCCGGCCCGAGGACGCGGCCGCGCGCCTGCGGGAGGTGGCGACCCCGTGACCGGGACCGCCAGGGCATTCCGGGAGCTGTACGGCCGCCCGCCCGAGGGGGTCTGGGCGGCGCCCGGCCGGGTCAACCTGATCGGCGAACACACCGACTACAACGACGGCTTCGCCCTGCCCTTCGCGCTCCCGCAGCGCACCGAGGTGGCCGCGGCCCCGCGCACTGACGGGATCATCAGGCTCCACTCCGCCAACACCCGGGCCGGCGTGGTGACCCTCGACCTCGCCGCGCTCGATCCGGCGCACCCGCCGCGGGGCGCGGACAGCTGGGCCGCCTACCCGGCCGGGGTCTTCTGGGCCCTGCTGGATGCTGAACTTCCGGTCAGGGGGGCCGATCTGCACGTACGGTCCGACGTGCCGACCGGAGCCGGGCTGTCCTCCTCGGCCGCCCTCGAGGTGGCCACCGCGCTGGCCCTCGCCGACCTGTACGGGCTCCCGCTCACCCGGCCCGAACTGGCCGCGCTCGCCCGGCGCGCCGAAAACGCGTACGTCGGCGTCCCCTGCGGGGTGATGGACCAGATGGCCTCGGCGTGCGCGACCGAAGGCCACGCCCTCCACCTGGACACCCGCAGTCTCGAACAGCGGCACATCCCCTTCGACTGCGAGGCGGCGGGCCTGCGCCTCCTGGTCATCGACACCCGCGTCAAGCACGCCCTGGCGGACGGGGCCTACGCGCAGCGCCTGGCCTCCTGCCACCGGGCGGCCGAGGCCCTCGGCGTACCCGCGCTCCGGGACCTCCCGTACGAGGACCTCGAACGGGCGCTGGCCCGACTCGGCGATCCGGTGGTGCGCCGACGCGTCCGGCACGTGGTCACCGAGAACGAGCGGGTGCTGCGCACCGAGGTGTTGCTGCGGGCCGGCCGGCTGCGCGAGACGGGGCCGCTGCTCACCGAGGGGCACGTGTCGCTGCGCGACGACTACGAGGTCTCCTGCCCGGAACTCGACCTGGCGGTGGCCACCGCCGACGCGGCCGGGGCCCACGGCTCCCGGATGACCGGCGGCGGCTTCGGCGGCTCGGCCCTGGCCCTGATCGACACGGCCGCCGAACCCGCGGTGAGACGGGCCTTGACGGACGCCTTCCGCCGGGCGGGCCACGCGCCGCCCCGCATCACCTCGGCGTCCCCGTCGGCCGGCGCCGCCCGTGTGGTCTAGCCATCTCGTGCCGGGCATCGAGGCGGCCGCGCCCCGGGCTGAAGGGAGAGGGAGGGAGAGGGGGAGAGGCCGAGGGAGGTTGAGGGAGGTTGAGGGGGAGCTCGCACCGGCCGCGTCGCCTCGCGCTCCGATAGGTTGGAAACGGAACAAATCCACCCAACCTGGAGGATGCGGTGAACGAGAAGGCGCAGGACCTGTCGGATCAGCTGGTCGCCAAGTGGACCTCACCGAAGGGCGTGCGGCTCATGGCCGCCGGAGCCGCCCTCGTCGACGGGCTGCTGACCCACGGCCCGCTCTCCACCGCCAAGGCCGGCGAACTGCTCGGCTGGTCGGCCGACGAGGTGCTCCCCCGCTTCAGCGCCATGGACTTCGACCTCGAGACCGACGGGAGCGGGGACATCGTCGGGGCGGGCGTCTCGCTCAACGCCGAGCGGCCGTACGCGATGGAGCTGCGGGGACGACGCGTCCACGGCTGGTGCGTGATGGACGTCCTGATGTTCCCGGTGGTCTTCAAGGAGCCGGAGAGCCGCGTCACCGGACGCTGCGCCGCCACCGGCGCGCCCGTCTCGCTCACCGTCACCCCGCAGGGCATCCGCGACCTCACCCCGGCGACCGCCGCCGTCACCCTCGCACCCGCCACCGGCGCCGACATCCGGGAGGTGTTCTGCGACCGCGTCAACTTCTACGCCACCACCGCGCTCGCCGAGGCGGCGGCAGTGCGGGACCCCGCCCTCGCGGCCTGCACCACGCAGGAGGCCTGGGCTGTCGGCAAGCGCCTCGCCGAGCTCTTCTAGACTGGGCCGACGGCCGGTCAGGCATCGCACGAGTGCGGAGGCACGCATCGCATGCGCTATATCCCCCTGGGCAGTTCGGGTCTTCAGGTCTCCACCGTCGGGCTCGGCTGCAACAACTTCGGTGGCCGGCTGGACGCCCAGGCCACCCGCGCCGTCGTCGACGCCGCGCTCGACGCGGGCATCACCCTCCTCGACACCGCCGACATCTACGGTGGCCTCGGCGGCTCCGAGAACCACCTCGGCCAGGCCCTCAAGGGCCGCCGGGACCAGGTCGTCCTCGCCACCAAGTTCGGCTACGCGGGCATGGACATGAACTACGGCCCCGCCGCCGGGTCACGCGGCGGCCGCGCGTACGTCCGCAGGGCCCTCGAGGAGTCGCTGCGCCGCCTGCGCACCGACCACATCGACCTGTACCAGCTGCACAGCCCCGACCCGGCCACCCCGATCGCGGAGACCCTCGCCGCGCTCACCGAGCTGGTCGCCGAGGGCAAGATCCGCTACATCGGCCACTCGAACCTCACCGGCTGGCAGCTCGCCGAAGCCGCCCACGCCGCCCGCGAGACCGGCTCGGTGCCCTTCGTCTCCGCGCAGAACCAGTGGTCGCTGCTGGAGCGCTCGGCCGAGCGCGAACTCGTCCCGGCGGCCCGGCACTACGGCGTCGGCGTGCTCCCGTACTTCCCGCTGGCCAACGGCCTGCTCACCGGCAAGATCCGCAGGGGCGCCCCCGTCCCGGCCGGTTCCCGCCTCGAAGGCCGCGACGCCTACCTCACCGACGAGCGCCTCGACGTGGTCGAGGAGCTGGCCGCCCTCGCCGAGAAGCACGACCGCACCGTCCTCGAACTCGCGGTCGGCTGGCTCTCCGCCCAGCCCGGCTGCGCCTCCGTCATCGCCGGAGCCACCTCTCCCGAGCAGGTCCGCGCCAACGCGGCCGTGGCCGACCGCCCGCTGGACGCCGCACTGCTCGCCGAGATCGACGCCGTGGCACCGGGCGTCCCGGCGTGACGGGCGTGCTGCGCTGCGCGGTCCTCGACGACTACCAGGAGGCCGCGACCTCCCTCGCCGACTGGTCCCCGGTCGCGGACCGGGTGGAGGTGGTCACCTACACCGACCACCTCTCCCACGAGGACCGGCTCGCGGCCCGCCTGGCCGACTTCGACATCGTCGTCACCCTGCGCGAACGCCTGGCCTTCCCGGCCTCGCTGCTCGACCGGCTGCCCCGCCTGCGGCTCCTCGTGGCCAGCGGCATGCGCAATGCGGTGATCGACTACGCCGCCGCCGCGCGCAACGGGGTCACCGTCTGCGGTACCGCCAGCTCCGCCACCCCGCCCGTCGAACTGACCTGGGCCCTGCTGCTCGGCCTGGCCCGCGGCATCGTCCAGGAGAACGGCGCCCTGCGCACGCACGGCCCCTGGCAGAGCACGGTCGGCGCCGACCTGCACGGCCACCGGCTGGGCCTGCTCGGCCTCGGCAAGATCGGCGGCCGCGTCGCCCGGATCGGGCTGGCCTTCGGCATGGACGTGACGGCCTGGAGCCAGAACCTCACCAAGGAGCGGGCCGCGGAGGCGGGCGTGGAGCTCGCCGCCTCCAAGGAGGAACTGCTGGCGCGCAGCGACTTCGTCTCCGTCCACCTCGCCCTCGGCGAACGCACACGCGGCCTGATCGGCGCCACCGAACTGGCGCTGATGAAGGAGAGCGCCTACCTCGTCAACACCTCCCGCGCCGCCATCGTCGACCAGGACGCGCTCCTCGCGGCCCTGCGCGCGGGCCGCATCGCGGGCGCCGCCCTCGACGTCTTCGACACCGAACCGCTGCCGGGGGACCATCCGCTGCGCACCGCCCCGAGGCTCCTGGCGACCCCGCACCTCGGCTACGTCACCCGGGCCAACTACGCCACGTACTACGGCGAAGCCGTCGAGGACATCCAAGCGTTCCTCGACGGCTCACCCGTACGCGTTCTTCCCTAGGGCCTGTCGTCAAACTCCCGTCTGCCCGGCGACGCCTGGCACGCGCTCTCGCCGCACCGGCCGGAAGCCCGAGTACGCCCAGTACGCAGGCTTCCGGCCGGTACACCGAGACCGCGCACCGGACGCCACTCCTTCCCCACGGGCATCCGTCAGACACCCCCTAGCCGTCTCCAGCCCCGGGGTTCTTCCGCTCAGGACGTGATGTCCTTGCGGGAGAACCCCCGGAAGGCGAGGGCGAAGAGCACCAGCGCGTACGACACCGACACCGCCGCCCCCTTGATCATCCCGCCCCACTCCAGCTGCGGCTGCAAGGCGTCCGCCCATGCGAACTGCCAGTGCGCCGGCAGGAACTCGCGCCAGGACCCGAGCGCCGTGACCGCGTCCAGCACGTTCCCTACGATCGTCAGACCGACCGCACCGCCGACCGCGCCCAGCGGCGCGTCCGTCCGCGTGGACAGCCAGAACGCGAGCCCCGCGGTGACCAGCTGCGACACGAAGACGAACGCGACCGCCAGCGCCAGCCGCGGCACGGTGTCCCCGGCGGCCAGCGCCCCGCCCGTCGGGATCTTCAGCGGCCCCCACCCGTACGCGACCGTGCCCGCAGCCAGCGCCACCAAGGGCAGCAGCACCATCGCCGCGAGACTGAAGCCGAGCGCCACCACCAGCTTGCTCCACAGCAGCCGCGCCCGCGGCACCGGTGAGGCCAGCAGGTAGCGCAGCGAGGACCAGCTCGCCTCCGAGGCCACCGTGTCCCCGCAGAACAGCGCCACCGGCACCACCAGCAGGAAGCCCGCCGAAACGAACAGGCAGGTCGCCGCGAAGTTCGCGCCCGAGGCCGTCGCCGTGTCGATCAGCGTGATCCGGCCGTTGCCCCCGTCGGGGCCGTCCGGCCCGCCGCCCACCGCGAAGGCGATGAGCATGATGAACGGAAGGGCGGCCAGCACCCCGAACATCACCAGGGTCCGCCGCCTGCGCCACTGCCGGAGCGCCTCCACGCGCAGCGGCAGTGTCCGTCCGGCCTGGTAGCCGGGGGCCACCTCCTGTACGGCGCTCACGCCGAACCTCCGATCAGGGTGAGGAACGCGTCCTCGAGCCGCCGGTGCGGACCCACTCCGCTGACCGGCACCTCGAGCCGCACGAGTTCGGCGATCAGTCCGGCGGCCGTCGCGCCGTCGAGCCGTACGAGGAGTCCGTCGTCGGCGGCCACCACGGAACCCACTCCCTCCAGCGCCGCCACCTTCTCGACGGCCACCTCGTCCACCGGCCCCGCGAGCGACACCAGCAGGGTGTGCCCGCCGCCGGTGATCTCCGAGACCTCGCCCGCCTGCACCAGCCTGCCGCGGTCCATGACCACCAGGTGCGTGCAGGACTGCTCCACCTCGGACAGCAGGTGGCTGGAGACGATGACGGTCCGCCCGCCCGCCGCGTAGCGGATCATCACGTCCCTCATCTCGCGGATCTGCGGCGGGTCCAGACCGTTCGTCGGCTCGTCGAGGATCAGCAGATCCGGCATCCCGAGCATGGCCTGGGCGATCGCGAGGCGCTGCCGCATGCCCTGCGAGTACGTGCGCACCGCGCGCTCCAGCGCGTCGCCGAGCCCGGCGATCTCCAGGGCCTCCGCCAGGTGCGCGTCCTCGGCCGGGCGGCCGGTGGCCTGCCAGTACAGCTCCAGGTTCGCGCGGCCCGTCAGGTGCGGCAGGAAACCCGCGCCCTCCACGAAGGCCCCGACCCGCGACAGAACCGGCGCACCGGCCCGTACCGCGTGCCCGAACACCCGGATCTCCCCGGCGTCCGGCGAGATCAGCCCCATCAGCATCCGCAGCGTGGTGGTCTTCCCGGCCCCGTTGGGTCCGAGGAGGCCCAGCACCTGCCCCTTCTCCACCCGGAACGACAGGTCGCGCACGGCGTACCGGTCCTCCGCCTTCGCGTACCGCTTCGTCAGACCGGTGATCTCCAGCGGTACGTAGGCCAGCGCGGGGTCCGGCTGCGCTCCCCGGCCCCCCGCACCCGCACCGCCCCGGCCGGTCCTGCGGATCCCCAGCAGCGCCCCGGCCAGTGCCGCCGCGCCCAGGGGCAGTCCCCACGTCCAGGCGGGCAGCCCGGCCGTGGCGGCCTCGACCTCCGGGGCGACGGGCACGGCCAGCGGGCCCTGCGCCGAGACCGTGTAGGTGGCCGGGGCGGCCGGGCTCGCGTAGCCCAGGTCGGTCGCGGCGACCACCAGCCGCAGCCGGTGCCCGGCCTCGACGGCGTGGTCGATCGCCGGCAGCCGCACCTCGACGGAGGTCTCCTGCTGCGCGTTCTCCACCCGGAACGGGGCGACCAGCTGACTCGGCAGCACCTGCGTGCGACCGTCCGGGCCGACGTCGTACACCTTGCCGAAGAGCACGGCCGAACCGTCCGGTGCCGTCGACCTCACCTTCAGGGCGATGGTAGGAGCCCCGGTGATCCGCACCTCCTCGGCCAGCGGCTTCGATTCGAACCGGGCGTTCTGCCCGGGGAAGTCCAGCGAGAGCCCGGCTCCGAAGGAAGCGAGCTGCCCGCCGATGCCCGGCAGCGAGGACAGCGCGGGAGGCGCGCCGCCCGCCGGATTGGCGAAGCTCTGCTCCGGTCCGGCCAGGGGGAACTCCCGCGGGTCCGAAGCCAGTCCCGGGTACCGGTCGCCGGTGGCGCCGCGCAGCTGCACCTGGCCGTCGGTCGAGTCGATGCCGCCGGAACGCGAGACGCGGAAGGCCGGCCCGGTGCCGGCGCCTTCGTCGTCCTTGAGGTAGCGGTCGAACCAGGCCGCCGTCCGGGCCGCCAGCCGGTCGGCCTCGCGCGTGCCGCCGTCGTGTCCGCCCGACGCCCAGTCCACGGAGACGGGCGCGCCGTTCGCCGCGATGGCCTTGGCCATGGAATCGGCCTGGTCCAGCGGGAACAGGGAGTCGTCCTGGCCCTGCACGATCAGGGTCGGCACCTTGATCCGGGCGCCGACGGCCGACGGGCTGCGCTGCTCCAGGAGCGCGCGGGCCTCGGGATCGGGCTTCCCGGCCACCGCGACCCGCTCGTACATGGCGCACAGCTCGGGCTGGAAGCGCCCGCAGCCGGGAGCGGCGGGCGGATCGGCCGCCTGCGGGCCCTGCTGCGCCGGCTGCATGCCGCCCGCAGAGGCCGTGGTGAAGAACATGCCGGCCCAGAGCTTCTTGAAGACCCCGTTCGGGAAGAGGGAGTCGGCCAGGTTCCAGTAGGTGATCTGCGGGGCGATGGCGTCCACCCGCCGGTCGTACCCGGCGGCGAGCAGGGCGACGGCCCCGCCGTAGGAGGCGCCGGCCACGCCGACGTGCGGGTCGCCCTCCGCGTCGAGCCGTACCTCGGGCCGGGTGGCGAGCCAGTCGATGAGCCGGGAGACGTCCTTGACCTCGTACTCGGGGTCGTTCAGCCCGATCCGGCCGCCCGAGCGGCCGAAGCCGCGGGCCGACCAGGTCAGGACGGCGTACCCGTCGCGGGCCAGCTGCTCCGCGTGGGCGCGGACGTCCTCCTTGCTGCCGCCGAAACCGTGGCCGAGGAGCACAGCGGGACGTTTCTCCGCCGTGCGCCCGCCGCCGCCGGAGCCCTCCGCGGTGAAGTAGGAGGTGTCGATCGCGGCGCCGGGCATGTCCACCACGCGGTCCTCGCGGTGCACGGCCGCGGTGTCGCCGGACGCGGCCGACACGAGCCACGGCCCGGCTCCCGCGACGACGGCGAGCGCGGCGGCGCCGGCGAACAGGCGGACCCGGCGGCGCCTGGGCAGTCGGAGCTTCATACGGGAACCCTAAACGCCCGCCGCCCCGCGCCCGAGCCTCCTCAGGGGGATGTCCCCACCTTCCACAGGAGTACGCCGGCCGCCGCGCGTACCGCGTCCGCGGTATGCGCGGCGGCCGGATCCCGGCCGAGGCGGCCGGATCCCGGCCGAGGCGGCCGGATCCCGGCCGAGGCGGCCGGATCCCGGCCGAGGCGGCCGGATCCCGACCTGCGGGGCGCGCGCCGGGGCGGGAGGATGGCGGCATGCTGCTGGCCGAGGTCGCGCGCGTGTCCCGGGAGGTCGCCGGCACCTCCGCCCGGTCGGGGAAGACCGCCCTGCTCGCGGAGCTGTTCGCCGCCGCGCCCCCGGACGAGGCCGCGCTGGTGATCTCGTACCTCGCCGGGCGCCTCCCCCAGGGCCGGCCGGGCATCGGCTGGCGCGCGCTCGGCCAGGACGTGGCGCCCGCGCCGGAGCCCACCCTGACCGTCCGGGGCGTGGACGCCGCGGTCACCGAGCTGGCCGCCGTGGCGGGCGCGGGATCGCAGGCGGGGCGCCGCCGCATCCTCCAGGACCTGCTGGCCGCGGCGACCGAACCCGAGCAGCGGTTCCTGCGCAGCCTGCTGTCGGGGGAGGTCCGCCAGGGCGCGCTCGACGCGGTGGCCCTGGAGGGCGTGGCCGCGGCCGCCGCGGTGCCGGCCGCGGACCTGCGCCGGGCGGTGATGCTGGACGGCTCGCTGCCCAGGGTCGCGGCGGCCGTGCTGGCCGGGGGCGCGGCCGTGCTCGGCGGCTTCACCCTGCGCGTCGGACAGCCGGTGCAGCCCATGCTGGCGAGCACCGCGAAGTCCGTCGGAGAGGCGCTGGCCGCGCTCGGGCCCTGCGCGGTGGAGGAGAAGCTCGACGGGATCCGGGTCCAGGTCCACCGCGAGGGGGACGAGGTACGGGTGTACACGCGCTCCCTCGACGAGATCACCGACCGGCTGCCGGAGGTGGCCGAGCTGGCCCGTTCGCTGCCGGGGGAGCGGTTCATCCTCGACGGAGAGGTCATCGGCCGGTCCGCGGACGGCCGCCCGGTGCCCTTCCAGGAGATCGCGAGCCGGGTCGGCTCCCGCGTCGACGTCGCGGCGGCGCGGCGGACGCTCCCCGTGGACGCGTACTTCTTCGACGTGCTGGCCGCCGGACCGCAGGTGCTGCTCGACCGCCCGGTCCGCGAACGGTACGAGACCCTCGCCGCCCTGGTGCCCGAGAGCGCCCGGGTACGGCGCCTGGTGGTCGAGGATCCGTCGGCGCAGGGCGCGCAGGCGCAGGAGTTCTGGGCGGAGACCCTGCGCCGCGGCCACGAGGGGGTGATGGCCAAGAGCCTCGACTCGGCCTACGCGGCGGGCCGGCGCGGCAAGAACTGGCTCAAGGTGAAACCGGTGCACACCCTGGACCTGGTCGTCCTCGCCGCCGAATGGGGCCACGGGCGGCGCACCGGGATGCTGTCCAACCTGCACCTGGGCGCCCGGGCGGCCGACGGCGGCTACGCCATGCTCGGCAAGACCTTCAAAGGGCTCACCGACGAGATGCTGCGCTGGCAGACCCGCGAGCTGGGCGCCCTCGCCACCTCGGACGACGGCTTCACCGTGCGGGTGCGGCCCGAACTCGTGGTGGAGATCGCCTACGACGGCCTCCAGCGCTCCTCCCGCTACCCGGCCGGGGTCGCCCTGCGCTTCGCGCGGGTGCTCAGGCACCGGCCTGACAAGAGGGCGGAGCAGGCCGACACGGTGGAGACGGTGCTCGCGGGCGGCAGCGGGGGATAGGAGAGCGGCCCCGGAGGAGGTGTTTTTGCCTCAGAGGCAAGACGGATTGCCTTACAGGCAAGTCTCTGGCTCAATCGGGGCATGAACCCCGGCCCTGCCCCCGAGGAAACGGGCGACGAGCTGCCCGCCGTGGCCCCGCAACTGCGTGACCTGCGCCGCCGCGCCGGACTCACCCTGGAAGCCGCCGCCGGGCGGGCCAGGCTCTCGCCCGCCCACCTGTCCCGTCTGGAGACGGGCCGGCGCCAGCCCTCGCTGCCGCTGCTGCTCGCACTCGCCCGCACCTACGGTACGACGGTCTCCGAGCTGCTCGGGGAGACCCCGGCCGTCGCCGATCCCATCGTACGGGCCGGCGGCCCCGGCGCCCGCGAGGCCGACGGCTGGACGTACTGGCAGGCGGGCGGCTCCGGGCGCGGCATGCAGGCCCTGCGCGTGCACGTCCCGCAGGGCCGCGGCCCGGGCGAGCTGGTGCGCGTACATCCCGGCGAGGAGTGGCTGTACGTCCTGGGCGGCCGGCTGCGGCTGCACCTGGGGGAGGCCGAGCACCTCCTGGACCCCGGGGACAGCGCGCACTTCGACTCGCTGACCCCGCACCGCATCGCGGGGGCCGATCCCGGCGGCGCGGACCTGCTGTTCGTCCACACCCTGCTGCAGAGCAGCCTCGCCGGGCTGTGCCTGGGCGGCGCCGCCACCACACACCACCGATAGCCGAGGAGACGTACCCATGTCAGAGGGACAGGAGCCCGTCACCACCGTACGGGCGCGCATCGAGAGCAAGTTCCCGCGCGGTCTGGTGATCCGGCTGATCGCCTACTTGTTCGTGGGCCACCTTTTCGCCTTCTTCGTCTACCTCCTCTTCGTCCTGGGCGGCGAGAACCAGTGACCCCGCCGGGCGCGGAGGCCCGGGCCGCACGACTGCGGCCGCACGACTATGGAAACGTCCAGGTCCTGTGGCTACCCTCCGCGCATGATTTCCACGGTTGTCTGGGGTACCGGCAACGTCGGCCGTTTGGCCATCCGCGCCGTCGAGGCCCATCCAGCACTGAAACTCTCCGCAGTCATCGTCCACAATCCAGCCAAGGTCGGCCGCGACGCGGGTGAACTCGGCGGACTCGACCACCTGTCGGGGGTCGCGGCCACCGACGACATCGAAGCCGTCCTGGCCGCCCGCCCCCGGGCCGTGGTGTACGCCGCCTCCGGCGACGTCCGGCCCGACGAGGCCCTCGCCGACATCACCCGGGCGATCCGGGCCGGCGCGGTCGTCGTCAGCCCCGCGCTCTACCCGCTGTACGACCACCGCAGCGCCCCGCCCGAGTTCCGCGATCCGGTCCTGGCCGCCATCGCGGAGGGCGGCGGCTCGCTCTTCGCCTCCGGCGTCGACCCCGGCTGGGGCAACGACGTCCTCCCGCTCCTGCTCAGCGGCCTCGGCACGACGATCGACGCCATCCGCTGCCAGGAGATCTTCGACTACTCCACCTACGACCAGCCGGACTCCGTCCGCTACCTCGTCGGCATGGGCCAGCCCATGGACTACGAACCGATGATGCTCATGCCCTCGATCCCGACCATGGTGTGGGGCGGGCAGATACGCATGATGGCCCGCGCCCTCGGTGTGGAACTGGACGAGATCCGCGAGACGGTGGACCGGCGCGCCCTCGACACCACCGTCACCACCCGCACGATGGGCGCGTTCGAAGCCGGCACCCAGGGAGCCGTCCGCTTCGAGGTGCAGGGCATCGTCGAGGGCGAACCCCGCATCGTCATCGAGCACGTCACCCGCATCCACGCCTCGTGCGCCACGGACTGGCCCACCCCGCCCGACGGCGGCGACGGCGCCCACCGCGTCGTCATCGAGGGCCGCCCGCGCATCGAGGTCACCGTCGAGGCCACGGACGAGGGCGAGAACCGCTCGGCGGGCGGCAACGCCACCGCCGTCGGACGCCTGGTGAGCGCCATCGACTGGCTCACCGAGGCGGACCCCGGGCTCTACGACGCCCTCGACGTCCCGCTGCGCCCCGCCATCGGCAAACTCGGAAGGAAGCAGTCATGAGGATCGACATTCCCGAAGGCCAGCACCCGATCGAGTACGTGTGGGGCGATCTGGTCCCCGGCATCGGCATGGCCGCCGCCAACTTCTCGCTGTCCGTCTACGCCCACACCACCCTGGGGCTGCGCGAGTTCGAGGCCGCGCGGCTGCGGGTCGCGCAGATCAACGGCTGCGTCTTCTGCCTGGACTGGCGCACGGAGCTGAAGGGGGAGAAGGTCGAGGAGGAGTTCTCCGACGCCGTGACCGAGTGGCGGACCACGGACCGCTTCGACGAGCGCACCCGGATGTCGGCGGAGTACGCCGAGCGGTTCACCCTGGACCACCACGGGCTCGACGACGAGTTCTGGGAGCGGATGAACGCGCACTACACCCAGCTCGAGATCGTGGAGCTGACGATGAGCATCGGATCCTGGCTGGTCTTCGGCCGCCTCAACCACGTGCTCGGCCTCGACAGCGTCTGCATGCTGCCGGGTCACTGACATGGGTCCGGGGCCGCTCGGTTCACCCGATCGGCCCCGGCTGTCGTGCGTACGGACCTGGCTACAGGTCGGTGGCGATGATCTTCTCGATGTTCCGTTCGGCGAGTGCCGTGATGGTGACGAACGGGTTGACGCTGGTGTTGCCGGGGATCAGCGCGCCGTCGATGACGTACAGGCCGGTGTAGCCGTGCAGGCGGCCGTAGTTGTCCGTGGCCTTGTTCAGCACGGCGCCGCCGAGCGGGTGGTAGGTGAGGTGGTCGCCCCAGATCTTGTTGGTGCCGAACAGGTCGGTCCGGTAGATCGTCCCCTCCTTCGAGTTGATCTTGTCGAAGATGGTCTTGGCCATGTCGATGGACGGCTGCTTCCAGGCCGTCTGCCAGTTGAGGTCGACCTTGCCCGCCGCCGCGTTCCAGGAGAACTGGGCGCGGTGCGGGTTCTTGGTGATCGACAGGTAGAAGGAGGCGTACGTCTCGATGCCGGTCGGGAGCGGGGCCACCTCGGCGAACGCGCCGCCCGCGTCCCAGTTGTCGATGCCGCCGCAGGGGATGGAGGCCTGCACCTTGCCGGTCGCGTCCCACATGTGGTTGGCGCGGCCGCACATGACGTTGCCGTTATCGCCCCAGCCCTTGCCGATCTCGTCGTTGAGGTTCGGCAGGACGCCGGTGGCCTTGAGCTTGACGAGGAGCTTGCTGGTGCCGACGCTGCCGGCGGCGAAGAAGACCCGGTCGGAGGTCACGGTCTTGGTGGCGGTGACGCTGCCGTCGGTGGCGAGCTGGCTGATGGTGACCGTGTAGCCGCCGCCGGAGGCCGGGGCGACCGAGGTGACCTGGTGCAGGGGGGAGATGGAGACCTTGCCCGTGGCCTTGGCGGCCGCGATGTAGGTCTGCTGGAGCGACTTCTTGCCGTGGTTGTTGCCGTAGAGGATCTCGCCGTCCACCGCGGACTTGGGGACGGTGCCCGCCGCCTCCTGCTTCATGTAGTCCCAGTCGTACACGTCGGGGACGAAGACGAAGGGGAATCCGGAGCGCTGGGCGTGCTTGCGGCCGACGCGCGCGTACTGGTAGCAGGCGACGGTGTCGAACCAGGCCGGGTCGATGAGGCCCACGCCGAGCCCCGCGTTGGCCCGGGGGTAGTAGGTGTCGTACATCTCGTCGGCGTTCACCGACGGCAGGACGGAGCTGAAGTTGGCCCGCTTGGGGGTGACGGCCATGCCTCCGTTGACGAGCGAGCCGCCGCCGACCCCGCGGCCCTGGTAGACGATGATGCCGCCCATTTCCTCGGCGTCGAGGATGCCCGTGTACTTGGGGACGTTCTTGTCGATCGGGAATCCGAGGAAGTTGCTGAGCGGCGCCTTGGTCTTGGTGCGCAGCCAGTAGGAACGGTAGTCGGGTTTGGTGGTGTGGGCGAAGATCTTGCCGTCGGTGCCCGGGGTGTCCCAGGCCATGCCCATCTCGATCATGTGGACGTCGACGCCGGCCTGGGCCAGGCGCAGGGCGGCGACGGATCCGCCGTATCCGGTGCCGATGATCAGGACCGGTACGCGGGCCCCGTCGTTGATCGAGGCGGTCGTGGTGGTGGTGGCGGCGTGCGCCGCATGAGCGGAAGTGACTTGTGCAGAGAGGGCCACGGCCCCCAAAATAGAACCTGTTCTCGCAAGGAATCCGCGACGGGAAAAGCCGTTGGAACCGTTTCTGGGCATGCCATTGTCACTCATGTGACGTTCCTCACTCTCGGCTGAATGAGAACGAGTTCTACTGCTAGGTGCGTGTGAAGTCACTAGATACCTCGGGGTAACTTCGTAACTTCAAGCCGGTCGTGTCACAGAAGCCGCGGCCTGCGGGCGCCGTACCCAGCCCAGGACCAGCAAGGATGCGACCGCGGCGAACGCGCACCAGGTGGAGGCGAATTCCAGCCTCCACAGCGCCGCGCAGACCGCGGCGCCGGCGCCCAGCACGGCCCCGAGCAGCCGCAGCCGCCGGTCGCCGGCGAGCAGCAGGGCGCCGAGCGTGGCGAACAGGTAGCCCGCCACGACGAGCGGGGCGCAGGGGACGTCCACGCCGTAGCCGACCGTGTGACCGCGGATCTCCGCGGTCACCGGCCGGGTCGCGAGACCGTACGAGAGGACCGCGCCGGTGGCGAGGCCGACCGCCACCGGCCCCCACAGGCGGCGCCTGGCCCCCGGCGCGGCCGCGAGCAGAACCCCGAGCGGCACCCAGACGGCCAGCAGCGGGAAGGCGACCACGGCCCAGGCGGTGGTGGCCGGTGAGCAGCCGCCGCCCGCACTCCAGACGGCGGCCTCGATCAGCTGGTGCGCGCCCAGCAAGAGCGGGAGCGCGGCGACGGGCAGGTCGCGGGCCCGCCCGCCGCGTGCGGTGCGCGCCACGCACACGAGGCCCACGGCGGCGATGACCGTGCCCGCCGTCAGATCGGCCGTCGCGCTCCAGCACATGGCGTCACCTCACGGGGCGGCCGGCTGCTGCATGGTCGAGCAGTGGATGCCCCCGCCGCCGCCCATCAGGCGGTCCACGTCGAGCTGGACGACGGTGCGGCCGGGGAAGGCCGCGGCCAGGGCCTGCCGGGCCCCCGCGTCCGTGGCCTGGTCCCCGAACTGGGAGGTGATCACCGCGCCGTTGACGAGGTGGAAGTTCAGGTACGAGTCCACGAAGTCGGGGCTGTCGGAGCGCGGGTTCCGCGGCCCGTCCACCCGGATCACCTGGAGCCGGCGGCCCTTGGCGTCGGTGGCGGCGGAGAGGATGGCGAGCTGCTGGCGGGCGTCCTTCGCCCAGATGTCGGTGCGCTCCGGGGGCGGCACCTGGACCATCACCACGCCGGGCCGCACGAACCGGGAGGTGACGTCGATGTGGTCGTCGGTGATGTCCTGCCCCTTGATCCCGGGCGCCCAGATCATCTTGTCGGCGCCGTAGGCGGCGAGCACCTTGGCCTCGACCTGGGCCCGGCTCAGTCCGGGATTGCGGTTCTTGTTGACCAGGCTGCTCTCGGTGGCCATCACGGTCCCGTCGCCGTCGGTCTCCACCGCGCCGCCCTCGCCCACGAAGTCGGCGACGGTGAAGGGCAGGGACTCGTGCGCGGCGAGCAGCCGGGCCACCTTGGCGTCCTTGCGGTGGGTCTGCTTGCCGCCCCAGCCGTTGAAGTTCAGGCCGATCGCGTCCATGGCGCCGGCGCCGTCGAGGCGGAACACAGCGCCGGAGTCCCGCATCCAGAGGTCGTCGACCGGGATCGAGGAGATGACGGTGACGGCGGAGCCGCACCGGGCCCGCGCGGTGGCGGCCGCGCTCTCGTCCGCCGCGCACATCAGCACCGGTTCGTAGCGGGCGGCGGTGCGGGCGATCAGGGCGATGTCCTGCTGCACACCGGCCAGGTCGCGGCCCCAGATCGTGCGGCTGGAGGGCCAGGCCATCCAGGTGCGGGCGTGCCGTACGTCGTCGAGCGGCACGCGCATCCGGGCGGCGGCGGCCGGAACCGCCTGGGCGGCCTGCTGGCCGGCGAGGGTCGCGAGGGCGAGTCCGGCCGCCCCGGCGCCCGCCGATCGCAGCACGGTTCTACGGCTTGGGTTCATACGAACCTCCGAAGGAGGGATGGATGAGAGGTAGCGGCACTGTGGCATTGACTGAAAATTCAGTCAAGCCTCTCGGGGTCCGGAATCCGCCCTCCGCGGTGGCTCCAGAGGCGGGGCGCCCACCGCGCACTGGGTACGGCACTGCGGGTGCGCCGCCCCGGCCGCGGGGGTCCGTACGGTCGCCCACGCCACCGCCGCCCCGACCACCAGTACCCCCGCGCACCAGGGCATGGCCCGCCCGAACGCCGTGTCGAACTGCTCCGCCGAGCGGTACGCCTCCGGTCCCATTCCGGCCAGCAGCGGGAGCGCGGCCACTGCCAGCAGCCCGGCCGCCCGCGCCGCGGCGTTGTTGATGCCGCTGGCCAGTCCCGCCCGGCCCGGGTCCACCGAGGCCAGCACGGTCGCCGTGAGCGGGGCCACCAGGATCACCATGCCCGCACCCATCACCACCATCGCGGGCAGCACGTCCGCCGCGTACGAGGCGTCCGGCCCCACCCGCAGCATCAGCAGCGTCCCGGCCGCGCACATCAGCGGCCCCACGGTGAGCGGGATGCGCGGCCCGATGCGTTCCCCGATCTCCCCGGAGCGGGCGGACAGCAGCAGCATCAGCACGGTCGTCGGCAGCAGCGCCGCGCCGGCCGCCAGGGCGGAGTAGCCGGAGACCACCTGGAGCTGGAGCACGACCAGGAAGAAGAACCCGCCGAAGGCCGCGTACACGCACAGGGTGACCAGGTTGACGGCGGTGTACTGCCGGGACGCGAACATCTCCGGCGGCACCATCGGATCGGCCCGCCGCCGCTCCACGTACACGAACGCCCCGGCCAGCAGTACGCCGCCCACCGCCGCGGCGATCACCGGCGCGGAGGCGGTCCGGGCCTCGATCAGGGCGTAGGTGAGCAGGGCGAGCGAGGCAGCGCCCAGCAGCGCGCCGGCCACGTCGAACCGCCCGTGCGCCTGCGGATCGCGCGATTCGGGTACGTGCCGCAGTGCCACCGGGACGCACAGCGCGGCCAGCGGCACGTTCAGCAGGAACACCCAGCGCCAGCCGGGCCCGTCCACCAGCCAGCCGCCGAGGAACGGCCCCACGGCCGCCCCCACCCCGCCCAGCCCCGACCACAGGCCCACCGCCCGGGCCCGGTCCTCCGGGTGGATCGAGCCCTGGATCAGGGCGAGCGAACCGGGCGTCAGCAGGGCTCCGCCGATGCCCTGCAGGGCCCGGGAGGCCACCAGCACCCCGGCGTTCGGCGCGATGCCGCACAGCAGCGAGCCCACCGCGAACCACACCACGCCGAGGACGAAGATCCGCCGGCGCCCGAAGCGGTCGCCGAGCGCCCCGCCGACCAGGATCAGCCCGGCCAGGGTCAGCAGATAGGCGTTGACCGTCCACTGGAGGACGGCGAGATCGGCGTCGAGGTCCTCGCCGATCCGGGGGAGGGCGACGTTGACCACCGTCGAGTCGAGCATGGCCATGCTCGAGCCGAGCACCGTGGTGAGCAGGATCCAGCGGCCCCGCGCGGACGCGAGCGGGACGCCGGGCCCGGCCGGCCGGGCGGGTGTGCTCATGAGTCAAGGCTGGCCCTGGGGGACGCCGGGGGCCACCGGGCGGGTGCCGGTGCGGTCCGGCGCGGGCCGGCGCGGGCCGCGCGGGGGCCGGCGTCGGAGTGCGGCGCGGAAGTTCGGCTCAATAGGCCCTCTTGTAATGGACATGCCGTTGATTCACCATGACCCGCGCACATCACGCACATCACGCACCCTCTTCCCGCACAACCTGCACACGGCGTACGAGGAGACAACACGTGGCTCAACGCAACAGGCGTTCCTTACGCGCGGCGCTCGCCGCCCTCACCTCGATCCTGCTCCTACCCCTCGGCGCGGGCGTCGCCGCGGCCGCGCCCGAACCCGGTCCCACCCCCGGTGCGGCCGAACGCAAGATCGAACCCAGGCTCCGCGCCCAGCTCGACGGCTCCGACAAGGCCGCCTTCTGGGTCTACCTCGACAGCGCCGCCGACCTCACCGCCGCGGGCCGGCAGAAGACCCGCGCCGCCAAGGCCGAGACCGTGCTCCGGACCAAGAAGGAACACGCCGCGCGCAGCCAGGCCGACGTGGTCAAGGCCCTCGAAGGCGCGAAGGCCGAGTACACCTCGTACTGGATCGTGAACGCCGTCCGCGTCGTCGGCACCGAGAAGCTCGCCGGCTCCCTCGCACAGCGCCCCGAGGTGTCCCGGATCGCCGCCGACGACAAGGTCGAGCTGCCCAAGCCCGCCGAGGGCAAGCGGGAGCAGGCCCTCGCCGACGCCGTCGAGTGGAACATCGACCGCATCAAGGCCCCGCAGGTCTGGGAGCAGGCCGGAGTGCGCGGCGAGGGCATCGTCGTCGCCAACATCGACAGCGGAGTGGACTACACCCACCCCGCCGTGAACGGCCAGTACCGCGGCAAGAACGCCGACGGCAGCTACAGCCACGCCTACAACTGGTTCGACCCCGCCGGGATCTGCGCCGCGGCCGCGCCGTGCGACAACAACGACCACGGCACCCACACCATGGGCACGATGGTCGGCGACGACGGCGGTGCCAACAAGATCGGTGTCGCCCCGGGCGCCAAGTGGATCGCCGCCAAGGGCTGCGAGTCCAACTCCTGCTCCGAGGCCTCGCTGCTCGCCTCCGGCCAGTGGATCGTCGCCCCGACCGACGCGAACGGCCAGAACCCGCGGCCCGACCTCGCCCCGCACGTCGTCAACAACTCCTGGGGCGGCCCGGGCGGCGACACCTGGTACCAGGAGATCGTCGACACCTGGCGGGCCGCCGGCATCTTCCCGGCCTTCTCCAACGGCAACTCCGGACCCGGCTGCTCCACCAGCGGCTCACCCGGTGACTACGCGAGCTCCTACAGCTCCGGCGCCTTCGACATCAACAACGCGATCGCGTCGTTCTCCTCGCGCGGCGCCGCCGCGGGCGGCCTCATCAAGCCGAACATCGCCGCCCCGGGCGTGAACGTACGCTCCTCCGTCCCCGGCGGCGCCTACGAGGCCTTCTCCGGCACCTCGATGGCCTCGCCGCACACCGCGGCCACCGTGGCCCTGCTCTGGTCCGCCGCGCCCGCCCTCGAAGGCGACGTCGCGCAGACCGAAGCACTGCTCGACGGCACCGCCGAGGACACCGACAGCGCCCAGTGCGGCGGCAGCGCCGCCGACAACAACGTCTTCGGCGAGGGCAGGCTCGACGCCCTCGCTGCCCTGAACGCCGCCCCGCGCGGCGCGATCGGCGCGCTCGCCGGCACCGTCCGCTCCGACGGCGCGCCGGTCGCGGGCGCCACGGTCACCGCAGACGGGCCCATCGACCGTACGACGACCACCGCCGCCGACGGCACCTACCGGTTCGCCGCACTCTCGGTCGGCGACTACGGCCTGACCGCCGCCAAGTTCGGCTACGGACCGCAGACCGCCACGGCCACGGTCACCGAGAACTCCACGGCCACCGGCGACTTCAGCCTGGTCCAGGCCGCTTCCGGCAAGCTCACCGGTACGGTCACCGCGGCCTCCGGACCCGCGGCGGGCGCCTCCGTCACCATCGCGGACACCCCCGTGACCGTGACCGCCGACGCGCAGGGCCGCTTCGAGGTCACCCTGCCCCACGGCACCTACGAGGTGCGGGCCACCCACCCGTCCCGCTGCGTCACCGGCGGCTCCGCCCAGGCCGCCGTCGCGGGCGACACCACCGTCACGGTGAACCTGCCCGAGCGCACCGACGGCTACGGCTACGCCTGCGCCACCACGACCGACCGCCCGTACACCGAGGGCAGCCGGCAGCTCGCGCTGACCGGCGACAACACCACCGAGCGCGTCGACCTGCCCTTCCCGCTGCCGCTGTACGGCAAGACGTACGGGCAGGCCTGGATCGGCACCAACGGCACCGTCAGCTTCGGCGGCAACAACACCGCCGACATCAACGGCGACCTGCCCAGCACCGCCACCCCGAACGCCGCCCTCTACCCGTTCTGGGACGACCTGGTCGTCGGCGCGGCGGGCAGCGGATCCGGTGTCTTCACCGCGGTCACGGGCACCGCCCCGCACCGCAGCTACGTCATCGAATGGCGCCAGGTCTCCCACTGGTCGGCGCAGGCCGACACGTTCTCGTTCTCGGCGTCCATCGGAGAGGACGGCAGCGTCTCCTACGCCTACAAGGGCACCGGCGGCACCGGCATCAAGGGCGGCTCCACGGCCACGGTCGGCGTGGAGAACGCCACCGGCACCGATGCCTTCAAGTACTCCTTCAACACGGCGGTCATCACCGACGGCCTGGGCATCGCCTTCCGCACCACGAAGAGCGGCGTGGTCGCCGGCCGGGTGCTCGACGCCAACGACGGCAACGGCGTCGCGGGCGCCACGGTGACCGTCGGCACCGGCGACTCGGCCGTCTCCGCCACCACGGCGGCGGACGGCGGCTACGTGGTCCAGAGCCCGTCGGGCTCGCGGGCCGTCGCCCTGTCCGCGCCGCAGTACGAGTCCGGGCAGGCGACCGTCGACGTCAAGGCGGCCGACGTGACCACGGTGACGCAGTCGCTTCGCACCGGCCGGGTGACTCCGTCCAAGGCCGCCGTGGAGGTGGTCCTCCAGGCGAACCAGCAGCGGACCCGGACCCTGGACCTGACCAACCCGGGCCTCGGTACGGCCTTCACGGTGACCGAGGACGCGGCCTGGCTGATGGCCACGCCGGGGACCGGGAACCTCCCGACGGGCGCCAAGGCCCCGGTCACCCTCGCGGTGGACACGAAGGGACTCACCCCGGGGACGGTCCTGACCGCCGACCTGAAGATCACCTCGGCCAGCGGCCGCACGCCGGTCCTGACCGTCCCGGTCAAGGTCGTCGTACCGCGCTACCAGGTCGCCCTGGACGCGGGCTCCGACTCCGCGGGCACGGACGTCCTGGGCGACGCCTGGTCCCCGGACCGCAAGTACACGGCGGGATCGTACGGCTACCAGGGCAGCAGCTCCGCCCGCAGCACCAGCCGCACCATCGCCGGCACGCAGGACCAGCGGCTGTTCCGCAACGCCCGTGAGGGCATGTACGAGTACCGCTTCGACAACGTGCCGAACGGCACCTACACGGTGGAGCTGGGCTTCGCCGAGCTCTCCTCCACCCGGCCCAACAAGCGCGTCTTCGACGTCCTGGCCGAGGGCCAGCAGGTCCTGCCCTCCCTGGACATCGCGCTGGAGGCGGGCACGTACACGGCCCTGACCCGTACGTACACGGTCAAGGTGACGGACGGGGTGCTCAACCTCCGCTTCGTCACGCACAGCGGATTCGGCAAGCCGCTGCTCAACAGCCTGCGGGTGACCGACCGGCCCGACCAGAGCTGACCGCACCATGAGCGGGGCGGGGCGCTCCAGGGCGCCCCGCCCTCCGCGGCGCATTCGGGTGGGGGACGGCCGACTCCGCACCGCCGCGCCCGGGAAGCCGTACCGGCCTCGCTAGCGTGAACGACCATGCAGCTCCTGAGCGACCAGGCCGACGACATCCGGGCCCTCGTGGGCTCCGCGGACCCAGGGGCGGTCTGGGCGGTCGGCGGTCCCGACGGCGTCCACGCGGCCTCGCACCCCTGCGACGGCACGGCCTTCGACGTCGGCGCCCTCGCCGCCGTCCTCGCCCTCTGGCCCGTCCTCGGCAGCCTCGTCGACGAAGGCGCGCTCCGGCTGCACACCCCGCTCTCCGCCTACGGGGACGAGGCCGCCGCCGGGACACCCGCCGGCACCACCGCCCACCACCTGCTCACCCACGCCGACGGGACCGCCGTCCTCACCCGTCTCGCCGAGCACCTCTCGGGCGGCCCGCTCGCCGAACTCGCCACGACCCGGGTCTGGCACCCGCTGGGCATGACCGGCACCCGGTTCGCCGACGCCGCCGCCGCCCTGTACGCGCCGCTCGCCGACCTCGTCCGCTTCCTGAGCCACCTGACGGCCCCCGCGGACACGGACGGCCCGACGGCGACGGGCATCACCCGCGCCTGGACGGCCGAGTCCCTGCGCATCCGCACCGGTGAACTGACCCCCGCCCGCGGACTCCTGTGGCATCCGGCCCCGCACGGCGTCTGGGCCCACACCGCCCCGGCCGTCACCGGCCCGGCCCTGTGGGTCTGCCCGGGCCGCCACCGCTGGGCGCTGATCCTGCCGGCCTTCCCGCCCGGACGGCCCACCACCCTCCGCTCCGCCTTCCGGGACGCCGTCTTCGCCCTGGCCCCTCCCCGGCGCTCGGAGCGCGGGGTCCGCGGGAGCGACGTACGGTGAAGCCGATGTCACCGCCGCTGACCACGCGAGGACCCCATGCCCGACGCCGTGACCTCCACGTTCGACGCCGCGGACGCCGACCTGCTCGACGACCTGTGCCGCGAACTCGCCGAGGCCGCCGACGCGGTCGGTGAGGCCGCCGGATACGCCTCCGGGCTGGCCCTCGGCGCCCGCCTGCCCGCCGCCGCCCTCACCCGGGGCGGCCTTCGCCGGCACGGCTGGCGCACGCTGCTGCGGACCCTCAGCGACCCGGCCGGCCTCGGCTGGGCGCCGCGCGGCCGGGGCATCGGAGCGCGGGCCGGGCGGCTGGCGGGGGCGCTGACGGGCCGTGAGAGCCTCGCCGTCAGCGTCGCCGTCTGCGGGCTCAGGGCCCGGATCAGGGCCGCGAAGGCCCGTCGGCCCGAGCTCCTGGGGGATCCCGGCGCCGCGGCGGTCCTCGCGGCCGCCGCGCAAGGCCGCCAGGCCCAGGCCGTAGCCCTGTTCCGGCGGATCGTGCGCGACCGGGGCGCAGAGCACGCCTTCTCGCTGCTGACCCCGGCCTTCGCCGACATCCTGGCCTGGCACGCGCTGACCGACGCCAACCCGTTCAACGACCACGCGGGCTGGCAGGTCGCCACGGGCCGGGCCGTGCCCGCCGCTCCGCTCCTCGGACTGGGCGCGGCCCTCCTCGCGTTCTGCGACCGGGGCCCCGGTCTGCCCGCCGGCGGCGCCCCCGGAGCGGGGGCCGACGGGGACACGGCGCCCCCGGAGCCGGGGCCGCCGCCCCGACGGCTCCGCGCGGTCCAGCCGATCGGACCGGATCCGTACCGGCACTCGAACCGGCCCGGCAGCCTGCGCGGCCACGCCGCCGCACTCCGCTCCCACGCGGTACGGCTGCGCACGGCGACGGCCGCGCCCGCCTGGCGGGTCCCGGACGACGACGCCCTGCGGGCCGAGGTCGCCACCCTGGCCTGCCGCTGCGCCACCGCGGCGAACGGCTTCACACTGGCGGCGGCCCAGCTCGGCGAGGAGCGCCTGCCGGGCTGAACCGCCGGGCGGCCAGGGGGCCGTGCGGCTAGAGCACCAGGGACAGCAGCAGGACGAAGCCCAGTCCGACCACCGAGATGATGGTCTCCATCACCGACCAGGTCTTCAGGGTCTGCCCGACGGTCATCCCGAAGTACTCCTTGACCAGCCAGAACCCGGCGTCGTTGACATGGCTGAAGAACAGCGAGCCCGCCCCGATCGCCAGGACCAGCAGCGCGGTCTCGGTGGTGGACATGCCCGCGGCGACCGGGGCCACCAGGCCGGCCGCCGAGATCGTCGCCACCGTCGCGGAGCCCGTGGCGAGGCGGATGGCCACGGCGATCAGCCAGGCCAGCAGGAGGGTCGGGATGGCCCAGTTCTCCGACAGGTCCAGGATCATCTGGCCCACGCCCACGTCGATCAGCGTCTGCTTGAAGCCGCCGCCCGCGCCGACGATCAGCAGGATGCCGGCGATCGGAGCCAGCGACTTCTCGACCGTGGAGGACAGCCGCTCCCGGGTGAACCCGGCCGCCCGGCCGAGGGTGAACATGCCCACCAGGACCGCCGCGAGCAGGGCGATCAGCGGGGAGCCCGCGACGTCCGTGACGCGCTGCACCGCGTTGGCCGGGTCGTTGACCACGATGTCGACCAGGGCCTTGACCAGCATCAGCACCACCGGCAGCAGCACGGTGAAGACGGTCGCGCCGAACCGCGGGCGGTGTTCCAGATCGGCGGAGGGCCGCTGCGGAATCATGTGCTCCGGTGCCGGGATGTCCACCCACCGTGCCGCGTACCGGGCGAACAGCGGACCGGCGATGATCACGGTGGGTATCGCCACGAGGACACCCAGGCCGAGGGTGACGCCCAGGTTCGCGTGGAGCGCGTCGATGGCGACGAGCGGCCCGGGGTGCGGCGGGATCAGCCCGTGCATCACGGACAGGCCGGCCAGCGCCGGGATGCCGATCCGCATCAGGGAGTAGTTGCCCCGCTTGGCCACCAGCAGCACCACCGGGATCAGCAGCACGATGCCGACCTCGAAGAAGAGCGGCAGTCCGATCACCGAGGCGATCAGCACCATGGCCCACGGCATGGCCCGGCCTTTGGCCCTGGCCAGGATCGTGTCGACGATCTCGTCCGCGCCACCGGAGTCCGCCAGCAGTTTTCCGAGGATCGCACCGAGGGCGATGAGGACGCCCACGCCCGCGACCGTCGAGCCGAGCCCGGCGGTGAAGCTGGTGATCGTCTTGCCCAACGGCGCGCCCGCGAACACCCCGAGGGCGAGCGAGCCGACCGTCAGCGCCAGGAAGGCGTGCAGCTTGAGGCGGGTGATGAGCAGGACGATGACGGCGATGCCCGCGAGCACGGCGATGCCCAGCTGGGTGTTCCCGGCCGAGGTGATCGGTCCGGTGCCTGCCGCCGCCAGTGTCTCGACGCTGAGACCGGTCACGGTGACGTTCCTTCGTTAGTTCTCGGGTGTTTCGTCAGTTCTTGGGGGTCGGGAGCCGGCGCAGGGCGGCCAGGGCCCGTTCGGTGATCTCTTCGGGGGAGCCGGACACGTCCACGGCGAGGCCGAGTTCGTCCTCCTGGAGGGGCTCCAGGGTGGCGAACTGCGAATCCAGCAGCACGGTCGGCATGAAGTGGCCGGTGCGGGCCGCCATCCGGTGCTCGATCAGCGGGCGTTCACCGGTCAGGTGGACGAAGACCGCCCCGGGGGCCGCGGCGCGCAGCCGGTCGCGGTAGGAGCGCTTGAGCGACGAGGCCGCGACGAGGCCCCCGTCGCGCCCGGCCCGGGCGCCGATCCAGTCGCCGATGGCGTCGAGCCAGGGCCGGCGGTCGGCGTCGTCCAGCGGGATGCCGGCCGACATCTTGTCGACGTTGGCCGGCGGATGGAACGCGTCGCCCTCCGCGTACGGAAGGGCCAGGGCCTCCGCGAGCAGCCGGCCCACGGTCGTCTTGCCCGTACCGGCCACGCCCATCACCACAATGACGCGCTGGGAGCTCACGTCGTACCTCGCTGTCCTCGTCGACATCGGTCCGTGCGGGCACCACTGAAGCCCATTAAGTAGTACTTATTCAAGGGGTGGCCGGTAAAACATCGCATCTTTTGTTCGCCGGGGCGTCACCGTACGCTTACGCCCATGACCACCGAAGGCAGTCCTGGACCGGGACAGGGGCTCCACTCCCACGTACTGGACACCCTCGGGCTCGCGATCACGGCAGGGGAGTACCCGCCCGGCAGCGTGCTGCGCACGGACGAGATCGCCGGGCGTTTCGACGCCTCCCGCACCGTGGTGCGCGAGGTCGTCCGGGTACTGGAGTCCATGAGCCTGGTCGAGTCCCGTCGGCGGGTCGGAGTCACCGTGCGGCCCACCGAGGAGTGGAACGTCTACGACCCCCGGGTCATCCGCTGGCGGCTGGCCGGCACCGACCGGCCCCGGCAGCTGCGCTCCCTGACCGTGCTGCGGTCAGCGATCGAGCCGGTCGCGGCCGGGCTCGCGGCGGCCAGGGCCACGCCCGAGCAGTGCGCCGAGCTGACCGAGGCGGCCCTCGGCATGGTCCGCACCTCGCGCGGCCACCAGCTCGACGGCTACCTGCGCCACGACATCGCCTTCCACCGCGTCGTGCTGAACGCCTCCGGCAACGAGATGTTCGCCCGCCTCGGCGACGTCGTCGCCGAAGTGCTGACCGGGCGCACCGAGCACGCGGTGATGTTCCACGATCCCGATCCGGCGGCCGTCACCCTGCACGTACAGGTGGCCGAGGCCGTCCGGGAGGGCGACGCGGCGCGCGCCGAAGCCCTGACCCGGCAGATCGCCGTCGGCGCCCTCGAGGAGCTGGACGTCCTGGCGCCCTAGGGGCGGCCCCGGCAGACCTCAGCCGGGGGACAATGGCGCTGAGCAGCACAGGAACATGGAGACGCCGGGCCCACGTGGTGGCCGGCAGGAGAAACGGAGCCCCGATGGACGTGCAGCACTTCGAGCGGATCACCGCCTTCATCGAGGCGCGGCTCACCCCGCTGTTCGACGCGGAGACGGGCAGCGAGTACGGCTTCGGCATGGACGACACCTCCCGCGCGCTGCGGGCGCTGCGCAACTCCGTGCTCGAAGCGTCCGCGATCAAGGGCCTCATCACGCAGCGGGAGTCGGCCGACGCGGCCATGCGGCGCGTCATCGACCAGTCGGTGGAGCACAACTGGGACGTGCTGCGCGGGATCGCCCGCCAGTGGGAGGACCACGCGGACTTCCGCCACGAGTTCAAGCACCACGCGTGGGAACTCGACCACCACCCCGTCGTCGTGGAGGGCTGACCCCCTCGGGCCCCGCCATGCCCGCATCGCGGCGGGCATGGCGGCCGGCGCGGCGGAGGGGTCATCCCGCCTGGGGACCGAGCCCGCGTCCCGCCAGGGACGCTCGCAGGCGCGCCGCCGCCCGCGCCGCCTCCCGGGGCGACGGGGACAGCACGCCGTTCTCGGTCATCAGGGCGTGGAACTGCTGCTGTTCGTACGGCACTCCGGGCGGCAGCGCGGCGATGTGCCAGTGGAGGTGCGCGTTTCCCTGCCGGCTCCCCAGGGAGTAGAGGTAGGTCCGCTCGGACTCGTAGACCTCCTCGACCGCGAGGGCGACGTCCCGCACGACCAGCATGAGCCGGGTGTACGCCGCCGGGTCGAGGTCGCGGACGGCGTGCTCGACGTGCGCCTTCGGTGCCACCAGGACCTTGCCCGGGAGCGTGGGCCAGCGGTCGAGGAAGGCCACGTGGTGCTCGTCCTCGAAGACCGTCTCGTGCGGATAGTCCGGGTGCCCGGCAAGGAACGCGCAGACGAAGCACGGCCCGCTGCGCGTCCGCTCGACGTAGGCCCCGAGGTCCATGGCCCCGAGATCCAGGGCGCCGGGCTCCATGGCCTCGCGGTCCACGAGGCGCCCTACTCCGCCGTCTTGCGCGGGGTCGTCTGCTGGACCGCCCAGCCGTTGCCGTCGGGGTCGGAGAAGTAGACGAAGGAGCCCCAGGGCAGGTCCTGGATCTCCGTGACCTCGATACCGCGGCCGCGCAGGTCCTCGTACGCCTCCTCGATGTCGGTGACGACGACCTGCATGTTGTCCAGCGATCCCGGGGTCATCCGGGTCAGGCCCTTGCCGATCGCGATCGAGCATGCCGAGCCGGGCGGGGTCAGCTGTACGAAGCGGACGTCCTCGCTGACGGTGTGGTCGTGGTCGGCGTTGAAGCCAAGCTTCTCGTAGAAGGCTTTGGCCCGGTCGACATCGGTGACGGGCACGGCGACCAGCTCAAGTTTGATGTCCATACCGGCATCATGCTCCAGAGGGGGTCGTCGCGCCGCCCGGTGCCACGTCGGCGGGCGTGTCCGAGGTCGCGAACTGGGTGCGGTACAGCTCCTCGTACCGGCCGCCCGCCGCCAGCAGTTCGGTGTGCGTGCCGCGTTCCACGACCCGGCCGCCCTCGACCACCAGGATCAGATCGGCGGCCTGCACGGTCGACAGCCGGTGCGCGATCACCACCGCGGTCCGGCCCGCCAGGGCCTCGCCCAGTGCCTCCTGCACCGCCGCCTCCGAGGTCGAGTCCAGGTGCGCGGTCGCCTCGTCGAGGATGACCACCCGCTGGCGGGCCAGCAGCAGCCGTGCGATGGTCAGCCGTTGCCGCTCCCCGCCCGACAGGCGGTAGCCGCGCTCCCCGACGACCGTGTCCAGCCCGTCCGGCAGAGAGGCGACGAGGCCGTCCAGACGGGAGCGGCGCAGTGCCTCCCAGACCTCCTCCTCGGAGGCTTCCGGCCGGGCCAGCAGCAGGTTGGCGCGCACCGACTCGTGGAAGAGGTGCCCGTCCTGGGTGACCATGCCGAGCGTCTCGCGGATCGAGTCGGCCGTGAGGTCCCGTACGTCGACCCCGCCGATGCGGACCGTGCCCGCGTCGGCGTCGTACAGCCGGGGCAGCAGCTGGGCGATCGTCGACTTGCCGGCGCCCGAGGAGCCGACCAGGGCGATCATCCGGCCGGGTTCGGCGCGGAACGAGACCTCGTGCAGGACCCGCGTACCGCCCCGGGCGTCGAGGGTGGCGACCTCCTCCAGGGAGGCGAGCGAGACCTTGTCGGGGGACGGGTAGGCGAAGGAGACCCCGTCGAACTCCACGGCCACCGGCCCCTCCGGCACGGTACGGGCGTCCGGCTTCTGCGAGATGAGCGGCTTCAGGTCGAGGATCTCGAAGACCCGCTCGAAGCTCACCAGCGCGCTCATCACCTCGACGCGGGCCCCGGCGAGCGAGGTCAGCGGCGCGTACAGCCGGGTCAGCAGCAGGGCGAGGGCCACGACGGAGCCGGCGTCCAGGGTCCCGCGCAGGGCGTAGTACCCGCCCAGCCCGTAGACGAGGGCGAGGGCCAGGGCCGAGACCAGGGTGAGGGCGGTGATGAAGGCGGACTGGGCCATCGCCGTGCGGATCCCGATGTCCCGCACCCGCGCGGCCCGGGCCGCGAACTCCGCGGACTCGTCGGCGGGCCGGCCGAACAGTTTGACCAGCGTCGCGCCGGGCGCGGAGAACCGCTCGGTCATCTGCGTGCCCATCGCCGCGTCCAGCGTCGCGGCCTCCCGCTGCATGGCCGCCATCCGCACTCCCATCCGGCGGGCCGGCAGCACGAACACCGGCAGCAGTACGAGCGCCAGCAGCGTGATCTGCCAGGAGATGCTGAGCATCACGACGAGGGTCAGCAGCAGGGTCACGGTGTTGGAGACGACCCCGGACAGGGTGTTGCTGAACGCCCGCTGGGCGCCGATCACATCGTTGTTGAGACGGCTGACCAGGGCCCCGGTCCGGGTCCGGGTGAAGAAGGCGACCGGCATCCGCTGCACGTGGTCGAAGACCGCCGTCCGCAGGTCGAGGATCAGCCCCTCGCCGAGGGTGGCGGAGAGCCGGCGGGTCAGCAGCGCCAGGCCCGCCTCGGCCACCGCGATCAGCGCGATGAGCAGGGCGAGCCGGGTGACGGCACCGCTGTCCCGGCCGCCCACGATGGCGTCGACGATCCGGCTGGCGAGCACCGGGGTCGCCACCGCGAGCAGCGCCGTGACGATGCTGAGCAGCAGGAAGAGGATGAGCCCGCGGCGGTGCGGGCGGGCGAAGGAGGCGACCCGGCGCAGGCTCGCCCGGGATACGGGGCGGCGGTCCTGCTGGGCGTTGATCGCACTGTGCAGCGAGGTCCAGGCGGTGACTTCCATGTCCATGTCCGGAACGTTATGACCTCAACCTAAGTCGAGGTCAAGCGTGCTGGCCCTGCGCTCCGACGGGCGTCAACTCCGGCTCGAGCGAGGGAATTTCACGACCCCCGGCCACTGTCGGTGCCCGGTGTCATCATCGGTCCATGACGCAGGGACCCGAGTCCGTACGCTCCGGCACACATCCCACCGACACCGTCCTGCACCGCTTCGAGCGGTGGGCCCGCGACGCCCCCGACGCACCCGCCCTCGTCGCGGGCCCGGACAGCCTCACCTACGGGCAGCTGGACGCGCGGGCCGGCCGGCTCGCGCGCCGCCTGCTCGCCGAGGGCCTCGCCCCGGGCGCGCGCGTGGCCGTCGGCACCGTCCGCCAGGCCGAGCTGGTCGTCGCCCTCCTCGCCGTCCTCAAGGCCGGCGGTGTCTACGCCGTCGTCGACGCCGAGGACCCGCGCACCGGGCGGCGCCAGCTCGCCGGCGCCGGGCCCGATGTCCTGCTCACCCGTGCCGCCCACCAGGCAGCCCTGGACGGCGGAACCGGCCTGCGGGTGATCCGGTTCGGCGGGGAGGCGGACGGCGCGGCCGACCGGTCCGACGGGGCGCCCGGGCAGTCCGACGGGGCTCCCGGGCTCCCGGGGGCGGGCCTTCCGGGGCCCGGCCGTACCGCGGCGGTCCTGTTCACCGGGGCCGCCGAGCCGCGCGCCGTCCCCGTGGGCCAGGGCCTGCTGCTCGCCGCCTACGAGGGCTGGGCTGAGGCCGTCCGGCCGACCCCGCGGGACCGGCACCTGATCACGGCCCGCCCGGACGTCACCGCCTTCGCCGCGGGCTGGACCCGGGCCCTGTGCTCGGGCGGCGCGCTCGTCCTCCCCGCACGCGCCCCCTGGAAGGGCGAGGAGATCGCGGAGGCGGTCCGGAACGAGCAGGTCACCGTGCTCCACGCGGGCCCCGGCGACGCGGCCCACCTGCTGGCCCCCTCGGCGACGCCGCCGCGCCCACCCGTCCCGCAGCCCCGCCGGGCGGCGGGCGCGGACCTCCCGTCGCTGCGGCTGCTCGCGTTCTCCGGCGACCGGCTCCACCTCGACGACATGGCCGCCCTGCACACCGTGCTCCGGCCCGGCGTGCGGGTGCTGAACGTGTACGGAACCGCCGAGACCGCCGGCGCCGGCACCTGGTTCGAACTCCCGCAGCTGCCGGGCCCGCTCGACGGCCCCGAGGAGCGCTCCCTGCTCGGCACCCCCTTCGCCGGATGCCGGGCCGAGCTGCGGAACGGGGAGATACACCTCACGCCGCCCGGCGGCGGGGACCCGGTGCCCACCGGGGACCTCGGACTGCTCCGCGAGGACGGACTCCTGGAGTTCCGGGGCCGGCTCCGCGACCGGATCGCCCTGCCCGGCCGTTCGCTCGATCCGCACCCCGTCGAATCCGTGATCCGCGGCCACGAGGGCATCGGCGCGGTGATCGTCAACGGCGTGGACGGCGCCCGCGGCCCGCGCAGGCTCATCGCCTACGCGGCACCGCTGCCCGGAGCGCCCGCGTGGCCCCCGGGCCGAGGGCTGCCGGACGTCGAGGAGCTGCGCGAGCACCTGGCGGGGAAACTGCCCCGGGAGGACATCCCGCTCCGGGTGGTCGCGCTGCACGCCCTGCCGCGCACCAGGGGCGGCCAGGAGGACCGGGCCGCCCTGCCCCTGCCGATCCTGCGCGCCCCCGCGGCGCGGCCCGCCGGGAGCAAGTCCGCCCGGCCGGCAGCCGCTCCGGTCGGGCCGTTCCCCAGTCTCTGGGCCGCGGGCTGCGGGGGCCTGGCGGTGGGCTTCGTCGGCCTGATCCTCACCAAGGTCTTCTGGCCGGGATCGACGGACCTCAGCGGCGTACCGCAGCCCTGGGCGTTCCTCTTCTTCCTGCTCTACCTCGTCGAGTGCGTGTCCTTCGGCACCGGCCTGGTCTTCCTGCTCGGCGGCCGCGCCCGGATGCCGCGCCGGGGACGCGGCCGCAGGCTCACCTCCGCCGCGCATCTGGCGGTGGCCTACCTGCTGATGGCGTGGTGGCCGCAGGACAACTTCTACCGGCTCGCGGCCAAACAGGACTGGCCGAGGCAGGCCGCGCTCGTCTACACCTTCAACATCCCCCTGATGATCGCGGCGGCCGTCGTCGCCGCCTACGTCGTCGCCAAACCGCCGAACCCCTTCGACTTCGACGACTGACCGGGTGCCCGGGCCGCCGACGGCCCGGGCCCGCCTACGGACCCGGCTCTCGCGGGCCGAACAGCCCTCCGCCCGCCCTGGCCCCGGCCCGGACCAGTGCCTCGGCCGCGTCCAGCGTCCCCGCGTCGTGCGCGGCCACCAGGAAGCCCAGCCACGGCGCGGGCTCGAAGGCGGCCGTCGGGATCGCCGGGACGAACACCGCGCCCAGCCCGGCGCACTCCCGCGCCAGCCCCGTGCACAGCTCGTCCAGCTGGGGCCCGGGCAGCCGCGCGCCGAGCTCCACCCGGTCGGCGATCCGTACGAGGTGCCCGGCGCCCCGCAGCTCGTCGAGCCGGGCCGCCACCATGAAGGCGATGGACGGCCCGGTCAGGCGCAGATTGGTCTCGGTCGGCGCGAGCCGCCCCTCGCCGGCGGTCACGAAGTCCACGTCGAACCAGCCCCGGTAGCCGCCGGCCGCCAGCTCCCGGCCCACTGCCGCACCGAAGGCACCGAGCGGCTTCTCCGCCCACGCGGGCACCACCCCCGGCCCCACCGTGGCCCCCGCGTAGCAGCCGTCCCGTACGTCCATCACCGCCCCGCCGACCTCGTGCACCCGGCCGTCGGCGGCCACGAACCCGTCGTACGTGAGGTCGCGCGGCCCCTCGTCCCCCGCCGGGCCGTGCACGTACTCCTCCACCAGCAGCGGCCCGCGCGGCAGCCGTCGCAGCAGCGCGCGCGCCCCGCCCGCCGCCCGGAGCTGCCCGGGCGTGACCACCGTGGTGCCCGAACCCCCGACCCCGTGCTCCGACTTGAGCACGCTGCTGCTGCCCGCCCCGGCCCGCGCGGACAGCAGCCGGGCCGCCGCCCACCGGGTGGCGGGCCGCCACTGCGCGGGCAGCCAGACGTCCGGATGCCCGCCCTCCGCCAGGATCCGGCCGAACAGCCCGTGCGCCGCCGACTTCGACTCGTACCGCAGCTCCGCCGGCTCCCAGGCCCGCCCGGCCAGCAGCCCGAACGGCCGGGTCAGCCCCCACGGTACGAGCGGCAGCCCGGTCCCGGTCAGCCGCGCGGCGAGCGCCGGCCGCTCCCGTACGCGATCCAGCAGCCCCGGACCCCGCTCGACCAGACCGTCGTACACCTCCACCCCGGTCCAGCCCAGCTGGCGGCAGACCAGCTCGGTCCAGCCCCGCGGCACCGCCCGGGGCAGCACCAGGGCAGCCGGGCGGGGACTGTAGAAGGCGGCCAGGCAGGCGTAGTGGTGCGCGGCCGCCTGCTCCCGGTCCAAGGTGGCGTCGGCGAACTGGGCGTTGAACTCGGCCACGTTGCCCAGGTGAACGGCCTTCCGGCCGCCGGTCCAGGCCCGCGCCCAGGCGGCGAGCGGGGCGGGGGACACCTCGAAGCGCACCAGCCCGTCGGGGCCGCCCGGCGCTGCCACCGCCCCCATCGCCCGGTAGAAGCCGGCCGCGTGCGGATCGGAGTCGACCACCAGCCGGCGCACCCCCAGCTCCGCCGCCCGGCGCAGTACGTCCCGGTACAGCAGCTGTCCCACGCCCCGCCCGATGGCCCGCGGCTCCACGAACAGCAGCCCCAGCGAGGCGAGCGGGGCGGACCCGTCGAGGGAGGCCAGCCCGAGCACCGCCCCCGCGTCGTCCTCGGCCACGACGATCCGGCGGGACGTCACGTCAGCGGGGCGGATCCGCAGTTCCGCGGCCCAGGCGGCGAGGGCTTCCGGCGGGTACCCCCAGTACGCCTTCGACCGCATCACCAGCCCCGTCAGGGCCTGTGCCTCGGCCGCCCGCGCGCCCCTGACCTTTGCCAATTGCTGACCTCCCCATGGTCCGCGCCGGGGCCGTGCGATAGATTCGGCCAGCCCACGGCACATCATTTCCCACCTACGCGGAGACAGGCTTCTCAATGAGCGACATCATCAACGGACTTGGCCGCACCAGCGCGTACGGCGCCCTCGGCCTCGTGCTGCTGATCCTCGGCATAGTCCTCGTGGACGTGCTGACGCCCGGGAAGCTCCCCAAGCAGATCTGGGAGGAGCGCAACCGCAACGCGGCCCTCTTCCTCAGCTCCGCGCTCCTCGGTATCGGCGGCATCGTGTTCACCTCGATCTGGACCACCTACGAGGACTTCGGCAAGGGCCTGCTGTCGACCGCGGCCTTCGGCCTGCTCGGCCTGATCCTGATGGCCGTGGCCTTCCTGGTGCTCGACCTGGTGACCCCGGGCAAGCTCGGCGCGATCGTCGTCGACCCGGAGCCCCACCCGGCGGTCTGGGTCTCCTCGGCCTGCAACCTGGCCGTGGCCGCGATCGTGGCCGCCTCGATCGCCTGACGCCGGTACGGAAGAGAGCGCCGCTCCCGGTGGGGAGCGGCGCTCTCTTCCGTCTACGCCAGTCCCAGTGCGAACACCGCGAACCCCGCCGCCAGCAGCCCCGCCACGGTCCGGCGGACCGCCGGGGCCGTGCGCCCCTCCCGCGCCGGACCCTCGAACCGCTTCGCGTAGCGGGCGATGACGACCAGCAGCACCGCGAACACCGGCATCCACGCCAGCCGCGCCACGATCCACCCCGGGCTGTCCGGCGCCGTCGTCAGCCCCGGCAGCCCACCCAGGAACGAACCGGGAACGGCCGCGGCCAGCATGGCCGTCTGGTGCCAGCACAGGATCGTCATGGCACACAGGTTGACCACGACCACCGGGGCCCACAGGGCGGGCCGGGCCAGCAGCCTGGCCAGCCGGTCGCGGAGCAGGATCGCGGCGCCCGACTGGGCCGCGGCCAGGGCCAGTACGAGCAGCGAGGGCGGGTGCGAGTTGGTGCGCGCCTCACCCGGCACGCCGACCATCGACGGCGGGTAGTGGAAGACCACCAGCAGCGCCGCGAACAGCAGCGTCCCGCCCACCAGCAGCAGCCGGCCCCCGCGCCGCCCGATCCGCCCCTCACCCCAGCCGACACCGAGCTGGTAGGCGAACAGCCAGCCCGGCAGGATGTTGAGCAGCGACACCCAGCCCGGAACCGAGCCGGCGAGCGGGCCGTAGCGCAGGAAGTCCACCACGGCGACCGAGACGAGCAGCGGAGCCGCCGCCCAGCCGCCGAGCCGGCCCGCGGCCCGCACGCAGTACGGGGTCAGTGCGGTGATCACCACGTACACGCCGACGAACCACAACGGCTGGATCACCAGCGTCGCCCCGGTCCGCAGCGTCGCCTCCGGCACCCCGGCCGCGTACAGCACGGGCGCGGCCAGCGCCCACACCGCCGTGACCCCGAGCACCGGCCGTCCCAGCCGGACGATCCGCCCCTTCAGCCACGCACCGGCCGAGCCGGTGCGGCGGCGGAAGGACAGCGCCGAGGCGTAGCCGCCGACCAGGAAGAAGATGCCGAGCATCTGGAGGACCCAGCTCGCGGGGGCCAGCCCGCCGAACGCCGACAGCGGACTGGCGTTGTGCAGGCCGCCGTCGGCGTCCAGGGTGAACCCGCCGAGCAGCCAGTGGCCCGTCGGCACGGCCAGCAGTGCCAGGGCGCGCAGTCCGTCGACCGCCCGGTCGCGATGGGCCGGTGTCCGCCGATCGATCCGCTCCGCGCTCCGCTTCAGCAGGGTGAGCGTGCCCCGCGCCGTCATCGGAGCTCTCCCGCCGCGATCGCGGCGAACGCCGCCAGGGACTGGGTGCCGGGTACGAAGTAGCCGGTGTGGCCCCGCACATCGGAGGCGGGGACCCGGCGGGCGCCGAAGGCCGCGGAGGTGGGGTCGGCGCCGTGGCCGATCCCGCCGAGCTCGACGTTCGGCACGTCGGCGATCCAGTCGGAGGGGCCGCGGGCCGCCCATACCCGGGCGCCGGTGTGCAGTCCGGCCGCGGTGGCGGCGCGCATGCCGGGGGAGCCGAAGGCCACGATGTCGGTGGCGTCCGTGTGCCGGGCCGCCAGCCCGCAGACCACGGAGCCGTAGCTGTGGCAGAACAGCACCGGGTCGGGTGCGCCGACCGCGTCCAGCCCCGCCGTGAAACGGGCCAGGCGGACCGCCCCCGCCTCCGCCAGCCGGCCGTCGGCGGCGTCCAGGCCGACCCCGACCGGGGTGGTGTAGCCGGTCCACGCGATGACCGCGGTGGACGCGCCCGCCGCCGCACGCAGCGCCCGGGCCATCCCGGCCGGGCCGCTGTCGGCCCCCCGCCGCGCGTCGTGACGGGTGGCGTCGTTGTCCGATCCCGGCACGATCACCGAGACGTGCGCCGCCCGCTCCAGGTCCCCGAACACCTCGGCGACCTGGCCCCGGCCGCGCGGGTCGAAGGCCAGGATCCGCCGGTCCGGCGCGCCGAGCGAGGCGTAGCGGGCCTCACCCGTCGCGGCGATGGCGATGCGGTTGGCCTCGTACCGCAGGGGGAGCGGAGCCCCGTCCAGGTTCCCGACCACCAGCGGGTGGGACCGGACGAGTTCCCGCCGCGCGGCCCCGTCCAGCCCGGCGAAGAACCGGGCCACCTCGTGCGGCGTCGCGGTCGCCGGATCGGGCAGCGCCCGGCCGGACACCGTGTCGGCCCGCCAGGCGGCGGTGCCGGGCGGCGGCCCGGTGACCGCCCGCTGACTGTCGCCGGAGGCCCACCCCGCGGTCCCCCCGACGACGGCGACCGCCAGCGCGGCCGAGACCATCGTCCTTCCGAAGCGGCGCATGCCCCTTCTCCTCTCCTCGTGACGAGGTGGAAGGTAGGAAGGAGGTACCGGACCGTACGTCGGACCGTGGAGCCAAGTCGGATGTCATACCCCGGTAGGGGGTGGAGGAGAAGCCGCCGCGTTCAGCCGGAGTCGCCCGGCCGCACCACGCCCGCCTCGTACGCGAAGATCACCGCCTGGGCCCGGTCGCGCAGGCCGAGCTTGGCCAGCACCCGCCCGATGTGCGTCTTGACCGTCTGCTCCGCGAGCACCAGATGGCCCGCGATCTCCTGGTTCGACAGCCCGCGCGCGATGAGTTCCAGCACCTCGGTCTCCCGGGGGGTGAGGCCGTTCAGCCGCAGCGCCGGATCCTTGCGCGGCGCCGGCCGCTGCTGCACGAAGTCGGCGATCAGCCGCCGCGTCACCGAGGGCGCCAGCAGCGCCTCGCCCGACGCGACGACCCGTACGGCGGCGATCAGGTCGGCCGGGGGCGCGTCCTTCAGCAGGAATCCGGAGGCGCCCGCGCGCAGCGCCTCGTACACGTAGTCGTCGATGTCGAAGGTGGTCAGCATCAGCACCTTCGGCCGGTGCACCACTCCGGGCGGCGGCTCGAGGAGCTCCCGGGCCGCCGTGAGCCCGTCCATCTCCGGCATCCGCACGTCCATCAGCACCACGTCGGGGTGCGTGGAGCGGGAGACCTGCACCCCCTGCCGGCCGTCGGGCGCCTCGCCCACCACGTCGATGTCGGCCTGCGCCGACAGCAGTGCGGCGAAGCCGGCCCGCACCATGGCCTGGTCGTCGACGATGATCACACGGATGGTCAACTGGGGTCCTCGTCAGGGGTGTTCAGGGGCAGGTGGGCGGCGACCCGGAAGCCGCCGTCGGGCAGCGGACCGGTGTCCAGCGTCCCGCCGGTCAACCGTACGCGCTCCCGCATCCCCACCAGGCCGTGCCCCGTGCCCGAACTCTCCAGCGCCACCACGTCGTCCGGGGCCGGGCCGTTGACCACGAGCACCAGGACCTCGTCCTCGTCGACGGTCACCGAGACCCGGGCCGCGGCCCCGGGCGCGTGCCGGACCACGTTGGCGAGCGCCTCCTGCACGATCCGGTACGCCGACAGGTCCACGGCCGGCGGGGCCGCCCCGGCCGCGCCGGCGGCCAGCGACAACTCCACCGGCTGCCCGGCCCGTACGGTCGCCTCCACCAGCTGCTGGATCCGGTCGATCCCCGGCTGCGGGGCCTTCTCTCCCTCGGCGCGCTCCGTACCGTCCCCGCGCAGCACGGTCAGCAGCCGGCGCATCTCGCCCAGCGACTCCCGGGCGCTGGCCGCGATCGCCGCGAACTCCTCCCGCACCGGTTCGGGCATGCCCGGCAGCCGGTACGGCGCGGAATCCGCCTGCACGGTGATCACCGACATGTGGTGGGCCACCACGTCGTGCAACTCCCGGGCGATGCGGGTCCGTTCCTCCAGCAGCGTGCGCCGGGCCCGCTCCGCGTCGCTGATGCTCTCCTGCTCGGCGATCCGCTGCTGTGCGTCGCCCAGTCCGCGCAGCGCGCCCGCCAGCGCCAGCACCACCCCGCCGAGCACGAACATCAGCGCGGCGGTGTTCATCGAGCCCGTCGGCTGGAAGAAGCCCAGAGCCGCCCCGACCGCCCCGGTGGCCAGCCACACCCCGACCAGGGTCCGGGTGGACTCGCGCAGCCCCAGGCACGCCATCAGCAGCAGGTAGCCGACGATGACCATCGGCGGCCACGGCCAGACCTGCGAGCCCACCCGTTCGGCGTGGAGCAGCAGCACCGCGCCGAGGGTGTCGGCGAACAGGACCACGGCCCAGGCGTGCACGGGCCGCGTCACGGCGAGCAGCAGCGGCACGGTCTGCGCCACGCCCAGTGCGCCCGCCCAGCCGCCGTTCAGCCCGTAGTCGTTGGCCAGGACGGTGATGGTCACCGGCAGCAGGGTCACCGCGAAGACGCCGACCACGGCGAACGGCAGCATCCGCTGCCAGGCCCGGGGCGCCTGTGCGAACAGGGGCTGCGCGGCCCGGGCGGGCGAGCGCAGCACCACGGCCAGCTGCGCCAGCGCCCCGGGCACCCGGGGGCGCGGGGAGGACGGCGGGACGGTACGGCCGCGTGCGCGGGTCCGCCGCGGCAGCCGGATGCGGGCTTTGTCGCTCATGATCGGGCCAGCCTATGCGCAACGGGCCGGGGGGATAGTCTGCTCGCCGGACGATCACGGGGGAGCCGGAACGCATGGGTGGGGCAGCCACGCTGGAGAAGCTGGTGCCGGTGCTGCTGGCCTTCGGCGGCGGGGTCCTGCTCGCCCGCCGCAAGGCCGTTCCGGCCGAGGCCTCCAAGGCGTTCTCCGACTACGCGTTCCTGTTCGCCGTGCCCTGCTACCTCTTCGGCAACATCTACGCCGGTGACCTGGCGGCCCTGTTCGACTGGCAGGCGATCGGCGGCTACGCCGGGGCCGCGGCCCTCGCGGTGGCGGCGGTCGCGGTGACGGCCGTGGCCCACGGGGTCCGGGAACCGCGGGCCGTGGCCCTGCGCGTCATGGCGGGGGTCCAGGTGAACACCGCGTACTTCGCCGTCCCCGTCTTCATCACCGTGTTCGGGACGGCGGCCCCGATCTTCCCGATCCTGCTGTTCCAGGTGTGCGTGCTGTCCCTCGCGGTCATCTGCGTGATGGAGCTGGGCCGGGCGGACGCCGCGACGGGCGGCCCGGGGCGGCGCCTGGTCCGGGCCGCCGGTGCCTCGCTCGCCACCCCGCTGGTCCTCGCCTGCAACGCGGGCATCGTGCTCAACCTGCTGTCCGTGCACGTCCCGGCCGTGATCCTGGACGGGGCCGCCTTCGTCGGCGGCAGCGCCTCCCCGGTGGCCCTGTTCGCCCTCGGCCTCCACCTCGGCGGCCTCGGCCTGGACCTGCGGGGCACCACCCGCGAGGAACTGGCCCTGATCGCCTTCAAGTGCCTGGCCTTTCCGCTGCTGACCTGGGCGGTGTGCGGGGTGCTGGTCGGCGTACGGGGCGAGTGGCTCGCGTACCTCGTCCTGCTGGCCGCGATGCCGACCCCGCAGAACCTGTTCATCTTCGCCCAGCGCTACGACGTGGGCGTCGAACTCTCCGCATCGATAGTGATCAAAACCTCCCTGGCCGCCCTCCTCCTGCTCCCCTTGTGGCTGCACGCCGTGGCCTCGTGACGCTCCCCAGGGCCGGGGGGGGGATCCGCTCGTGCCCCCGGAGGGACGCGGATCGTTGGTGCGGTATGGAACTGCCGACCATCGCGGCGCCGGGCGTCGGGGAACGCGCCGATGCCGCGGCCGATGCCGCGTGCCACCTCTACGACACCGTCGCGCCCTGGCGGACCGGTGCGCCCGGAGGGTGGAGCCGGACCGCCGCCGAGGACGCCGCCGAGGCCATCGAGACCACCGCGCACGCCCTCGCACACATCGGCCCGGAGGCCGAGGTGGTGCTCGCGCCGGTCCATGCCGCCCTTGCCGACCTGCGCCGCAGGCTCGGCCTCGCGCCGGCCGACCCGCTGACCGCAGCCGGACTCCCCTCGGCCCCGCGGACGGTCGGCAACCCGCGCCGCACGCGGTGGGTGCGGGTGCTCACCCCGCCTTCGCCCCGGCAACCGCCTTCGCGTACAACTTCCTGACGTCGGAGCCGAAGTAGGAGCTGTACGAGGTGTCGGCCGTGTCACCGCCCGTCTTCCAGCCGCCGATCACCCCGATCACGTCACCGGTCCGCGTGCGGGCGTCGTAGCGGGCCAGGAACGGGCCGCCGCTGGTCCCGCCGGGATAGCCCGTGCAGGCGATCCGCAGGAACGAGCCCGGAATCCGCGCGTCCTTGCTGGTGAACTTCGTCGTGCGGTTGACGCACAGGCGCGGGCGGGCCGCCGAGGACGGGTGGCCGATCAGCCTGACCTGCGGATGTGCGTAACCGGCGCCGGTGACCAGGCGGTTCCCGCCGACCACGCTCTGCACCGGCACCCCGGCGGCGTTCGGCCCCACCTGCGCGAAGGCCACGTCGAGCGCGGCCGCGCGGTCGGGGCCCTGCGACCGGTAGCGCGGGTCGATCCAGATCCGGGAGCGCCCGGCCGCGTCCCGCAGGACGGGGAACATTCCGTACGGCTGGGGTTTCGCGCGCGTGTAGCGCGGTACGAACGCCACCCGTTTGCTGTCCGCGCCGAGCAGGCAGTGCGCCGCGCTGAGGACCAGGTTGCGGCCCGGGGAGGCGACCACGCTCGCGGTGCAGAAGTACGCCCCGGCGCCCTTGACCACGAACATCCGGCCGACGACCGGGATCCCGTCGAAGTTCTGGCCGACGCCCGGCGCCGCGGCGGCCGGCCTCCGCACGGGGGGAGGGGTGGGCGCAGGGGTGGGCGGCGGCGTGGGGGAGGGGGCGGGCTCCGGCGGCGGCAGCGGCGCGGCCGATGCCATCCGCTCGGGGGTCCAGTAGGCCTGCGCCTCCCCGGCCGGCGACCCGCCCGCCGCCGCCTCGGCGCCGGTCACCGCACCGGCCGGCAGCAGCAGGGCGGCGACCGCCGCGGCCATCGTCAACGTACGTCGCATGCAGTCTCCTAGAGGGCCTGGGGGAAGCGGAACAGCCGGTCGGGGTCGTAGGCGCGGCGGACGTCTTGCAGCCGGGCGAGGTTCGGCCCGTAGTAGGCCTCGCGCCAGCCGTCGAGCCGCGGATCGGTGTAGTTCTGGTACGCCCGGCCGCTCGCCCAGGGGCGCAGGTCCTGCCAGAGCCCGTCGAGCCAGGCCTGGTGCCGGTCCACGTCGGCGCCTGTCGCGGACCGCGGCCAGTAGACGAGGTACTGGGCGAGGAAGGCGCTGTCGCGGTGGACGAAGGCGGTGCCGGAGGCCGCGATCCGGTTCAGGGCGCCGCCGCAGACCCCGTCGAACTGCACCACCCCGAGGCCGCCGGGGGGAACCGCGGACCCGTACCGCCGGACGGCGGCCAGCACCGCGCGGACCGCCGCGTCGGGCAGCCCGGGGCCCGTCCAGAAGTCCGAGCGCGCCGCGTACGAGTCCCGGTCCAGCAGGCCTCGGGGGTCGCGGCCGGGCAGGGTGCCGGGCAGCCGGCACTGCTCCGCGGTGCGTTCCAGGCAGCCGGACAGGGCCCGTACGGTGTCCCCGTAGCTCCGTACGACGCTCCACTGGTCCCGTACCGGCCGGCCGACCAGGTCCGCCAGGCGGGTCAGCTGCCGGTCCAGTTCGGGGCGCCCGTCGAGGCACACCACCCGTACCGCCGGGGGCGGCGCGGCGGACCCCGCCTCGACCGTGAACTCGACCTGCGTCCAGAACGGGTCCGGGAGCCCGGACAGCCAGCGCTGCCAGCCGTGCAGGACCGCCGCCGAGTCGCCGTCGGGCCAGTGGAGTTCCGCGAAGGCGCAGTCGCCGGCGGGGTGGGTGCGCAGCCGGAATTCGGTGACCACCCCGAAGTTGCCGCCCCCGCCGCCCCGCAGGGCCCAGAACAGATCCGGGTCGCGGTCCGCGGACACCTCGCGGACGGCCCCGTCCGGGGTGACCACCCGGGCGCCGGTGAGCCGGTCGCAGGTGGCGCCGTACGCCCGCGAGGCCAGTCCCAGGCCGCCGCCGAGGGTGAGCCCGGCGATGCCGACGGAGGGGCACAGTCCGGTCGGGACGGCCAGCCCGCGCCCGGCGAGGGCGGCGTTCACGTCCCCGAGCCGGGCCCCCGCGCCGATCCGTACGCCGTCCCCCCCGACCCCGACCGCGGCCATCGCGCCGACGTCGAGGACCAGCCCGCCGGCCCGGGTCGACCATCCCGCATAGCCGTGCCCGCCGCCTCGGGCGACCACCGGCGCGGCCGTGCGCCGGGCGAAGTCCAGGCAGGCGGCCACGTCGTCGGCGTGCGCGGGATAGGCCACCGCGGCCGGGGCCACGGAGTCGTACCGGGGCTGGAACAGCTGCCGGGCCCCGGGGTAGTCCGGGTCGTCCGGGAGCACCAGCCGCCCGTCGATGCCGCGTGCGAGCGCGGCGTAGTCAGGGCCCCGGCCGGCCGCGCCCACGGAGGCGAGGACGGCCGCGGCCGCAGTGCCCAGGACCTGTCGCCGGCGGAGGCTCATGCCCCCTTCCTGCCACCGCCCGCACCGATCGGCGTGAAGGCGGGCCCCCACACACCGGGCTGACCCCCGAACGGCCCACGGCCGGCCGACGGGGGTCGGCCGGCCGTGGGATCGGTCGGTGCCTGCGAGCCGGCGGGCGGCTGCGGTCAGTCGGTGCCGAACTCCATCGCGGCGCGGTCGAGCATCTGCTCGTCGTCGCCCTCGGCCCGCCCGCGGGAGGCGATGACCTCGGCGCCGCCCTCCGGCATCGCTCCGATCAGCCCCGTGGACGCGGCCTGAGCCGCGCCGATGAGGGTCTCGTGGGTGTTGCCGACGATGCCCAGAGCCGCGTACTGCTCCAGCTTGGCGCGGGAGTCGGCGATGTCGAGGTTGCGCATGGTGAGCTGGCCGATCCGGTCGACCGGGCCGAACGCCGAGTCCTCGGTGCGCTCCATGGACAGCTTGTCCGGGTGGTAGCTGAACGAGGGGCCGGTGGTGTCGAGGATCGAGTAGTCCTCACCGCGGCGCAGCCGCAGGGTGACCTCGCCGGTGACGGCCGCGCCGACCCAGCGCTGCAGCGACTCGCGGATCATCAGGGCCTGCGGGTCGAGCCAGCGGCCCTCGTACATGAGGCGGCCCAGACGCCGGCCCTCGTTGTGGTACTGGGCGAGGGTGTCCTCGTTGTGGATCGCGTTGACGAGGCGCTCGTACGCGGCGTGCAGCAGGGCCATGCCCGGGGCCTCGTAGATGCCGCGGCTCTTGGCCTCGATGATCCGGTTCTCGATCTGGTCCGACATGCCCAGGCCGTGGCGGCCGCCGATGGCGTTGGCCTCCATGACCAGCTCGACGGGGGAGGCGAACTCCTTGCCGTTGACGGTCACCGGGCGGCCCTGGTCGAAGCCGATGGTCACGTCCTCGGCCGGGATCTCGACCGAGGGGTCCCAGAACCGCACGCCCATGATCGGGTCGACGGTCTCGACGCCGGTGTCGAGGTGCTCCAGGGTCTTGGCCTCGTGGGTGGCGCCCCAGATGTTGGCGTCGGTGGAGTACGCCTTCTCGGTGCTGTCGCGGTAGGGGAGGTCGTGGGCGAGCAGCCACTCCGACATCTCCTTGCGGCCGCCGAGCTCGGTGACGAAGTCCGCGTCGAGCCACGGCTTGTAGATGCGCAGGTGCGGGTTGGCGAGCAGGCCGTAGCGGTAGAACCGCTCGATGTCGTTGCCCTTGAAGGTGGAGCCGTCGCCCCAGATCTGCACGTCGTCCTCGAGCATCGCCCGGACCAGCAGGGTGCCGGTGACGGCGCGGCCGAGCGGCGTCGTGTTGAAGTACGCCCGCCCGCCGGACCGGATGTGGAACGCGCCGCAGGTGAGCGCCGCCAGGCCCTCCTCGACCAGCGCGGCGCGGCAGTCGACCAGGCGCGCGATCTCGGCGCCGTACGCCGTCGCCCGGCCGGGCACCGACGCGATGTCGGGCTCGTCGTACTGGCCGATGTCGGCGGTGTAGGTGCAGGGGACGGCACCCTTGTCGCGCATCCACGCGACCGCGACGGAGGTGTCGAGTCCGCCGGAGAAGGCGATGCCGACGCGCTCGCCGGTGGGCAGGGAGGTGAGAACCTTAGACATAGGAAGAGTATGCGCCATCATGCATGATCATGCAACGTGGCTCTCCCGTAGCGCGGCTCACCGGCCCGGCTCACCCCCCGGCCAGCGGATTGGGCAGCTCCGTCCACTGGTCGCCCGGTACGCCCGGGCTCAGCCGCATCAGGGTGAGCGCCTTGGTGGGCAGCCCGCCGGTCAGCAGGGCCTCGGTGTCGGCCGTGGCCGGCAGTCCCGCCACCGCGGCGGCGAGGGCCTCGGCGAAGGCCCCGGCCGAGCCCGCCGTGGCGCCGAGCGCCCCCGTCAGCACGGAGCCGAAGAGCTTGCGCCGCAGGACCGCCACGTCGTCGGTGACCAGCCGCCCGGACAGGGGCGGCACCGGCAGCCCGTGCCGGACCAGCCGCGCCGGGCTGATCCGGATGTCGGCGAGATCGCGGTAGACCAGCCGCAGCGGGTCGCCGGTCGCCGACAGGACGACCAGGAGGTTCTGGCCGTGGGCCTCCAGGGCCACGCCGAGCTCCAGCACGCGCAAGGACACCGACAGGACGAGACGGGCGAACCCGGCCAGCCAGTCCGCCGAGCGCGCCGGCGGGAACCCGGCCAGCGCGGCCACCGGGAGGACCCGTTCGCCCGCCGCGGTGTCCGCGTACACCTCGGGAGGCTCGCGCAGCACGGCCGCGAGGTCCGGGCTGTGCGCGGTGACGGCGCCCAGCGTCCGGGTGACGTGCAGCCGTCCGTCGAGCCGCTCGGACAGCGCCTGGGCGAAGGCGGACACGGCCGCCGCCGTCTCGATCGAGTAGCCGGAGATGTCCCGTACGGAGGAGGTCAGCCGGGTGCTGAGCGCCGTCTTGACGTGCGCGCCGCCCGCCACCGGGGCGAGCGTCCGCAGCGCCATCAGGGGATGCGCCGCGAACCCGTCCCGTACGCGCCGGTGCGCCAGCACGTGCTCCGCCTGCCACGGGTGCACCGGGACCAGGATTCGCCCGCCGTCCCGCAGTTCCGCCGGCCAGCCGCCGGTCACCAGGCACTCCTCGGTCCGTACGGCGATCAGCCCGAGATCCACCACCGGCCGGTGCTCGGGCGCGTACGCCAGCTCCTCGGTCACCGAGAAGCCGGGCCGGGAACGGCAGTTCGGGTGGTAGGGATGCCCGTCGACCACCCGCTGCTCCCACTCCCGGGTGGTCCGCGGGTCCGGCTGCGCGGCCGGCTGTCCGGCCCGGGAGAGCGCGAGGGAGGCCGTGCTGCCGTCGAGCTCCGCGGCGAACTCCGCACCGTGCGGCACGCCCATAGCCTCCATCAGCCGCCCCGCCTGCCGGTGGGGCTTGCCGTCGAGCAGCAGCTCCCGCACGTACGGGGTGGTGGCGTAGGCGTCCGGCGGCGGGCCCTCCAGGCGGCCGCCCCCGGCCAGCAGCAGCGTCAGCCCGTCGGCGCCGCGCTCGCGGCCGAGCACCCACGGCAGCGGTTCGAAGGCCAGGGCCCGCCACAGCCGGGTCAGTACGGCCGACCGTGCCGCCGAGTGCGCCGGTGTACGCCGGTTCGAGCGCGGGGCGCACCGAGACCAGCTCTGCTGCGACCGCCTCTTCGGCGGGGGAAGCGGGAAAATACATGCTGGGAGCTCCGCACCTCGGGATCGCGTTTCAGGATGATCACTTCATCATCGCGGATACTGAGGATCACGGCCGGTGGGCGCTTGCGCTGACCCCCGGCGCACCGGACAGGACCGAATGGAACCAGTGGACATCAACGCCGCCGCCGACGCCTACGCGGCCACCCCACTCCTGAACTGTCTGCTCCGGGAGGCCGCCGAACCGGCCGCGGACCACGGCGCGGGGGTCTACCGGCTCCGCGGCAGCGGACGGCTGCTCCGGGTGCGGGGCGTCCGCCGCCCCCAGCGCCCCGAACTGCGTACGGCGGACGGCTGGCACCGGCTCGGCCACACCGAACTGGTCAAACTCACCTCCGACGAGCTGGGCCGGTACACCGGAGTCCCGAACGACGAACTGCCCGTCGAGATCAACGACAGCCGGGACGCCGTCGCCGCGCTGCTGGCCGCCCGCTCCGCCGCCGAGCCGCCGGCCGATCCGTACCTCCTCTCCGAGCAGTCCCTGGTGATGGGCCATCCGCACCACCCGGCGCCCAAGGCGCGGGGCGGGGCACCGGCCGCGAGCTGGCTGCGGTACGCGCCGGAAGCCCGCGCCCGCTTCCCGCTGGCCTTCCTGGGGCTGCGCGAGGACCAGGCCGTCGAGGAGGGCGGTGCGGCCGCCGCCGCGGCGATCGACTCCCTCGCCGACACCCTCGGCGGACCGCGCCCGCCCGCCGGATACCGGCTGCTGCCCGCCCACCCCTGGCAGCTGGACCTGGTCGGCTCCCGGCCGCCGGTGCGCGAGGCCTTCGCCGACGGGCGGCTGCTGCGGCTCGGCGAGAGCCGCCTGCCCGTCTGGCCCACCGCCTCGATCCGGACCCTGTACGTACCGTCGCCCGCGGCCGACCTCTTCGTGAAGTTCAGCCTCGACGTCCGGATCACCAACGACGTGCGCCGCCTGTGGCGCCACGACCTGCTGAAGCTGCGGCGCACCGACGCGGCGGTGGAGGCGGGCTTCGCCGCGCTGCACCGGGCGGGTTCGGCCGCGGTCTGGCTCGCCGACCGCGGCTACCGCACCGCCGGCTTCGCCTTCGAGGAACTCGCCGTCCTGGTCCGCGACGGCTTCGGTGCCCGGGACGGGCACGGGTCCGGGCTCGGGCTCGCGGACGGGCTCGGGGACGGGCTCGGGGACACGCACGCGTACGGGCACCTCGTGCCCGGGGCCACCCCGCTGCTGGCCGCGGCCCTGGCCGAGGGCTACGCCGGGAGCCCCCTCGACCTGGCCGCCGACCCGGCCGCCTGGTGGCGGGCGTACCTGCGCCAGGTCGTGCCCCCGGTACTGGAGTTGTTCGCGCGGCACGGCGTGGTGCTGGAGGCGCACCTCCAGAACACCGTGATCGCCGTCGACGCGGCGGGCATGCCGGTCCAGGCCCTCTTCCGGGACGCGGAGGGGGTCAGGCTGCTGCCCGACCCCGAGCGCGGTGCGGCCTGGCAGCGGCTGGTCTACTGCCTGGTCGTCAACAACCTGGCGGAGATCGCCGGGGCGCTCGGCGAACGGCATCCGGACATCTCCGGGCTCGTGTGGCCGGCCGTCCGGGAGGAGTTCCTGCGCTACGACGCCGAGCGCGGGCTCCCCGAGATCGCGGAACTGCTCGCCGCCCCCGCCCTGCCGGCCAAGACCAACCTGCTGCTGCGCTGGACGCGGGCGGACGGCGCGGACGCCCGCTACCTGCCGCTGCCGAACCCGCTGCGGGGGTAGGGAACCGGCCAACGTGCGCCGGGTCCGCGAACTCGCCTCACCCAAAGGTATAGACCAATGCTAGGTTGGTCGGGCAGACCGCGCAGTCCTTGACCACCCGTCAGAGGAGAAGCCATGCCCTCCCCTTCGCGGGGCGGCGGCCCGGCCGTCATGCCCAAGTACCAGCGGATCGCCGCAGCGCTGCGGGACGAACTCGAACGCGCCGCGCAGTCCCCCGGCGGCAGACTGCCCTCGGAGCGCAGCCTGGCCGCGCGCTACCAGGTGAACCGGCAGACCATCCGGGCCGCGCTCCAGCACCTGCGCGAGGACGGCCTCGTCGTCACCGGCCGCCGCGGCACGCGCGCCGTCACGGCTGCCGGGGCCGCGGTGCCCGCATCGCCCGCATCGCCCGCAACGGGGTCCGCGCCCGCACCCCGGCCCGTATCCGTCCGTACGCAGAGCTGGCTGACGCTGGTCACCGTACCGCCCTCGCTCGCCGACCCGCTCGGCGTGTGCGGAGGCGAGCGGACCCTTGTGCACCACCTGCGCGAGCGCGGCCCGGCGGGGGAGACCCTGCGGCACGCCGTCACCTACTTCAGCCGGGACGCCGTCGCGCGGAGCCCCGAGCTCGCCCGCTACCGGGAGCGGCCGACGGCGGTCCGGGACGAGGATCTGGCCCCCCTGCACCGCTGGCTCGACCGGGCCGAGGCGGACGGCCGGGTCGCCGAGACCCTGACCATGACCCGCATCACCCATCCGCCGGCCGCCGCGCAGACCTGCGGTCTGACGGTGCGCCGGACCCTGCACGACACCTCGGGCCGGCTGCTGACCCTCACCGACCTGGCCTTTCCCACCTGGGACCGGCTGACCTTCCACCGCGACCTGCCCGATCGCGGTGCTCGCAGCGACCGGCGTGATCACAGCGACCGTCCGGTCACCGGCTTCCGCGTCACGTAGCAGAGGGGTCGAGGGCAGGGGCGATGCCGAGGAGCTCGGTGGCCTGGGGGCCGGTCAGGTCCGGGGTCGGCGGCGGGGCGTCCGGGTCGGCGGCGGCGCCGGTCAGCAGGGCGAGGAGGCCGGCCACCTGGACGCCCGCCTCGGCCGGGTGGCGGAAGACCGCACCGGGGGAGATCTCGTAGCGGTTGCGTCGGCCGTCGCGGACGCGCCGCAGGTACCCGTCCGTCTCCAGGTCGGTGACGATCGTCTGGACGGTGCGCTCGGTCAGTCCGCACACGGCGGCGACGTCCCTGAGCCGTACGGCCGGGTCCCGGGCGATGGTCACCAGGACGCGGGCGTGATTGGTCAGGAACGTCCAGTTGTTCCGTTGAGACATGCTCCCCATAGCAGTCATGATGCGATGAGTGATTCACGTGACGCAAGACGTGAAAAGCATTTCCGGTAATTCTTGACGGGAGAGGAGAAGAAGGCCACCATCTACGGCAGTCAAGGTCCCGCGCCGCAAGCCGACCAGCCCAAGGAGCGAACCCCATGCCGGTCCCTGCCCCGTACTCCCATACCGGCGCCGTCTCTGGCGGCGCCTCCGCTCCCGCCGCGCACGCCACCGCAGCTCCGGCCACCGTCCCGAGCCCGCGCCGCAGCGCCGATTCGGCGGCCCGCAGTGCCGGGGTGCCGCGGATCGACGACCCCCGGGAGATGGCCCCCGCGGACGCGAGGGAGCTCTCGAAGGTCTTCTTCCGGCGGCTGCGCTCGCTGACCGAGGGCACCGCGGAGTACCAGTACGTCCGCAACACCCTCATCGAGATGAACGCCTCACTCGTCCAGTTCGCCGTGCGCCGCTTCCGCAACCGCGGTGAGGGCTGTGACATCGACGACATCGTCCAGGTGGGCACCATCGGCCTGATCAAGGCCATCGACCGGTTCGACCCGGCCCGCGAGAACGAGTTCTCCACGCTCGCCATGCCGTACATCACAGGCGAGATCAAGCGGCACTTCCGCGACACCTCCTGGGCCGTCCGCGTCCCGCGCCGGCTCCAGGAGCTGCGCATCGACATCGCGAAGGCGAAGGAGTCCCTCACGAGCGAGCTCGACCGGTCGCCCACCGTCGCGGATCTCGCCGACCGCCTCGACCTCTCCGAGGAAGAGGTGATCGAGGGGCTCTTCGCCGCCAACGGTCACACCAGCGGCTCCCTGGACGCCCCGCAGGCGGCCGCGTACGAGTACGGCGGCGGTCAGGCCGAGGGGCACACGCTCGCCGAGGTCATCGGCGAGGACGAGCCGGCCATGGAACTGGTCGAGGACATCCAGACCCTGGCTCCGCTGCTGGAGCGGCTCAGCGAGCGCGAGCGGCGGATGCTGCGGATGCGCTTCGGCGAGGAGCTGACCCAGGCTCAGATCGGCGCCGCGCTCGGCATCTCGCAGATGCAGGTCTCGCGGCTGCTGAACCGGATCCTGGGACACCTGCGCGAGTCGATGCTGGAGGACGAACCGGGGCCGGCGGACCGGGCCGCGGCCGTGAGGTAGATCACCTTTGCGTTTGCGCTGGTGAATGCCGGGAACCAGCGGGGCTGGAGTGGAACCATCCACACCGGCGGATCCCGCCGGAGTGAGTGGCGCACGCGGGCAGATCCCGCCCCGCTCCACGGCCCGCCGGCCGCGAGACCGGCGCGTGCCGTACCCGGTACGACCCGCGAGGTACATGTGTCCACGCTCCAAGCCGAGCACGTCTACAAGGTGTTCGGGAGGCACCCCGACAGAGAGGCGGCGGGGGTCCGCGCGCTCCGGGAGGGCGCCGACCGCGAGGACCTGCGCGCCGACGGTACGACCGCCGCGGTGATCGACGCCTCGTTCAGCGTCGAGCCCGGCCAGATCTTCGTCGTCATGGGTCTGTCGGGATCCGGCAAGTCCACGTTGCTGCGCATGCTCAACGGCCTGCTGGAGCCCACCGCGGGACGCATCCTCTTCGACGGGGAGGACCTCACCGCGCTCGGCGCGCGCGAGCTGCGCCGGGTGCGGTCCACCAAGATCAGCATGGTCTTCCAGCACTTCGCGCTGTTCCCGCACCGCGATGTCCTCAAGAACGCCGCGTACGGACTGGAGGTCCAGGGTGTCCCCCCGGCCGAGCGCGAGCGGCGGGCCGCCGAGGCCCTGGAGCTGTGCGGGCTCGGCGGCTGGGAGAAGTCCTGGCCCGACGAGCTGTCCGGCGGCATGCAGCAGCGCGTGGGTCTGGCCCGCGCCCTGGCCACCGACGCCGACCTGCTGCTGATGGACGAGTCCTTCAGCGCCCTCGACCCGCTGATCCGCCGCGACATGCAGGACCAGCTCCTCGAACTCCAGCGGCGGCTGAAGAAGACCATCGTCTTCATCACCCACGACCTCAACGAGGCCATGCGCCTGGGTGACGGCATCGCCGTCATGCGCGACGGGCGCATCGTCCAGCAGGGCACCGCCGAGGACATCCTCACCCGCCCCGCCGACGACTACGTCGCCTCCTTCATCCAGGACGTCGACCGGTCGCGCGTCCTCACGGCCGATGCCGTCATGGACGAGGCACCCGCCGGCGCGGACGCCTGCGCCTGCCCCACCGTCTCCGCCGGCACCCCGCTCGCCGACCTGTGCGCCGTCAGCGCCCGGGTCCCGCACCCGGTCGCCGTGACCGACGCGGACGGCGCCGTCATCGGCAGCGTTCCGCAGGACCGCCTCATCGCCTTCATCGGCGACGAACCGCGGCCCCCGATGGCCTGCGCGGAGGTGGCCGCCTGATGCCCCGCCTGCACCTCGGTGCCTGGGTCGACAGCGGTGTCGACTTCCTCCAGAGCCACCTGTCCTGGCTGTTCGACGCGATCAGCGCGGTCGTCACCGGCCTCTACGACGGCATCGACGCCGTCCTGTCCGCCCCTGCCCCGCTGCTGTTCGCGGGCATCCTCGCCGTCGGAGCCTGGTGGCTGCGCGGACTCCTCGCGGGCCTGCTGGCCTTCGCGGGCTTCGCCCTCGTCGACTCCGTCGGCCTGTGGTCCGAGGCCATGTCCACGCTGTCGCTGGTGCTGGTCGCCACCCTCGTGACGCTGCTCTTCGCCGTCCCGCTCGGCATCTGGGCCTCGCGCTCGGACCGGGTCAGCGCCGTCCTGCGGCCCGTCCTGGACTTCATGCAGACCATGCCGGCCATGGTCTACCTGATCCCCGGCATCATCTTCTTCGGGGTCGGCGTGGTGCCCGGCATCATCGCGACCATCATCTTCTCGCTCCCCCCGGGCGTACGGATGACCGAGCTCGGCATCCGCCAGGTGGACCCGGAACTGGTCGAGGCGGCCGACGCCTTCGGCACCGCGCCGCGCGACACCCTCGTCCGCGTCCAGCTGCCGCTGGCCCTGCCGACCATCATGGCCGGGGTCAACCAGGTCATCATGCTGGGCCTGTCCATGGTCGTCATCGCGGGCATGGTCGGCGGCGGCGGCCTCGGCGGCGCCGTCTACCGGGCCATCGGCAACGTGGACATCGGCCTCGGGTTCGAGGCCGGCATCTCGATCGTGATCCTCGCCATGTACCTCGACCGGATGACCGGTGCCCTCGGCCGCCAGGTCTCCCCGCTCGGCCGCCGAGCCCTCGCCAAGGCGCGGTCCGCCGCCACCGGCGCGGCCAAGGTGTGGAACCACCGCCCCCAGCCCGCCCATGCCATCGCCGGGGCCGTGGTCCTCGCCCTCGTCGCCGGAGGCCTGGGCACCTTCGGCGGTCCGTCCGCCGAGGACCGGCCGGCCGGCGCCGCCGACGTCGGCAAGGGCCGCACGCTCTCCGTCGGCTACATCCCCTGGGACGAGGGCATCGCCTCCACCTTCCTGTGGAAGGAGCTCCTGGAACGGCGCGGCTTCAAGGTCGACGCCCGGCAGCTCGAGGCGGGCGCGCTCTACACCGGCCTGGCCGGCGGTCAGCTGGACTTCCAGACCGACTCCTGGCTGCCCGTCACCCACGCCCAGTACTGGGAGAAGTACGGGAACAAGCTGGAGGACCTCGGCTCCTGGTACGGCCCCACGTCGCTGGAGCTGTCCGTGCCCTCGTACGTGAAGGACGTGCGCTCGCTCGCCGACCTGAAGGGCAAGTCCGCGCAGTTCAAGGGCCGCATCATCGGCATCGAGCCGAGCGCGGGCGTCATGTCGATCCTGAAGGACAAGGTCCTCAAGGAGTATGGCCTCGAGGGCGAGTACCAGGTCGTCGACGGCTCCACGCCCGGCATGCTCGCCGAGCTCAAGCGGGCCTACGACAAGAAGGAGCCCGTCGTGACCGTGCTGTGGTCCCCGCACTGGGCGTACTCCTCGTACGAGCTGACCAAGCTGGAGGACCCGAAGGGGGTCTGGGGCACGGGCGACGGCATCCACACCCTGGCCCGCAAGGGCTTCGCGGCCGACGAGCCCGAGGTGGCGCGCTGGCTGAGCTCCTTCAAGCTCACCGAGCAGCAGCTGACCAGCCTGGAGGCGAAGATCCAGGACACCGGCAAGGGCAAGGAGCAGCAGGCGGTCCGCGCCTGGCTGGCCGAGCACCCCGAGGTCGGCACACCGGCCTGACACGAGCCGGCGCAGCGCGCCCCGGGTCCACGCGGTGTGGATCCCGGGGCGCGCTGTGGCGTATCGGGCCTGATGGGCGGCGGTGCGCGGCCGGCGAGCCGCCGGTGAGCGGCGTACGGTGCGTGCGGTTGGTCACCAAGTGCCCCCAAGAGGACCGGAATCCTCCTGGTGACTACACCTCTGACCAGCCAAAACGCTGGAGGATTCGCCCGTGCGGACCAGGGCCTCTCCATGGCACAGTGCGAGCAGTCCAACCGCACGACCAGGGAGACTCCATGCGCGATCCGCACGCCACACCGCTCGCGGCCGCACCCGCGTGCCCTCCGGATCCCGGTCCGCTGCCGTGCTGCCCGGTCTGCGAGCGCGCGCCGGAGCGCATCTCCTGGCGCCAGCGGCCGGGCCGTCCGGTGGTGCTGGCCTTCGACCCCTGCGGTCACCAGTGGTCCTCCCCGGCTCCGCCGGTGCTGGCGGTCAGCCTCTGAGGCACCCCGGCGCCGGGCCGGCTGCCGAATCCATGCGCAAAGATGCGTGGTAGGGAGAGATTTCGAGCATCATCCTTCAGTGGAGCCCTGCCGGGCGCTATCTTGCCAGGTGCATGCCAAAGAGGTGTGTCCGCGATCCGGACCGCACGAGGAGCTGCCCCATGAGACTGCCAGGCATCCGCAGGACCAGGACCAGGACCAGGACCAGGACCAGGACCACGACCAGGACGAGGACCACGACCACGACCAGGACGAGGACCAGGACCAGGACCGGGGGCGGGGGCGGGGGCGGGGGCGCACCCGCCGCCCGCTCCCGGCTGCGGCGCACCAGGGCGGCCCTGTTCGCGGGCCTGCTCGCCGTCGCGGGGCTGGCCGCCGCCGGGCCGGCGGCCCCGTCCGCCGCCGCGGCCCCCGCCGGTGCCACGGCCACGGCCGGCAACGTCACCGCCTTCGGCCGGTCCGGCAACACCTTCACCGTCACGGCCTCCAGCGGTGCCAAGGCCCGCGTGGTCGTCGCCCGGTCCGACATCTTCCGGCTCTGGCTCTCGCCCGACGGGGCCTTCACGAACGACCCGGCCGGCACCGACCTCGCGCCCACCACCGACTTCGGCCCCGTCACCACGAGCTCGTCCGACACGGGCGCGTACTACCGGATCACCACCGGAGCCCTGTCCATCCGGGTCTACAAGTCCCCCCTCCGCTTCGCCGTCTACCGGGCCGACGACACCACCCTCGTCTGGCAGGAGACCCAGCCCACCAGCTGGACGGCCGGCCGGACCACCCAGTACCTGGCCCGGGGTGCGGACGAGCAGTTCTACGGCACCGGCCTGCGCCTGGGCGAATGGGCGCTGCGCGGCAAGACCGTGCCCGTCGCGGTCGACAACAAGTGGCGCGAGAACGACAACGCCAGCCCCGCCCCCTTCTACATGTCGACCAACGGCTACGGCGTCATGCGCAACACCTGGGCCCCGGGCTCCTACGCCTTCGACGCGCCCACCGCCCTCTCCCACGACGAGAGCCGCTTCGACGCCTGGTACTTCACCGGCACCTCCCTCAAGTCGGTGCTGGACGCGTACACCGACGTCAGCGGCAAACCGTTCCTGGCCCCGATGTGGGGCTTCGAGCTGGGCAACGCGGACTGCTTCAACGCCTCCAACCCCGACTACCAGGGCGACCACGGCCGGCTGCGCCACCAGACCACCCCGGACGTCGTCGGATACGCGGCCGACGCGCGCGCCGCCGACATGCCCTCAGGCTGGTTCCTGCCCAACGACGGCTACGGCTGCGGCTACACCGCACCGCTCAAGTCCACCGTGGACGCGCTGCGGACCAAGGGCTTCCAGACCGGCCTGTGGACCTCCACCGGTCTCGGCTCCATCGCCGACGAGGTCGGCAACGCCGGCTCCCGCGGGGTGAAGACGGACGTGGCCTGGATCGGCGGCGGCTACAAGTACGCCTTCGACGGGGTGAAGCAGGCCGTCGAGGGGATCGAGAGGAACTCCGACGCCCGGCGCTACGTCTGGACCGTCGACGGCTGGGCCGGCACCCAGCGCAACGCCGTCGTCTGGACCGGCGACACCCACGGGACCTGGGACGACATGCGCTGGCACGTCCCCGCCATCACCGGCGCGGGCCTGTCCGCCCTGAACTACGCCTCCGGCGACGTCGACGGCATCTTCGGCGGCAGCCCCAAGACGTTCACCCGCGACCTCCAGTGGAAGGCCTTCACCCCCGCCTTCATGACCATGTCCGGCTGGGGCGCGACCGGCCCCTCGGCCGGCTACCAGGACAAGCAGCCCTGGCGCTTCGCGGAGCCGTACCTGTCCATCAACCGCAAGTACCTCCAGCTCAAGATGCGGCTGATGCCGTACCTCTACACGATGAGCCGGACCGCGCACGAGACCGGTGTGCCCAGCACCCGCGCGATGGTCCTCGAACACCCCGACGACCCGGTGGCCCGGGGGAACCTCACGAGCGGCCAGTTCATGGCCGGTGACTCCCTCCTCGTCGCGCCCGTCGTCTCCGACACCTCCGTACGGGACGGGATCTACCTGCCCGCCGGCACCTGGACCGACTACTGGACGGGCCGCACCTACGCGGGGCCGGGCTGGCTCAACGGCTACCAGGCCCCGCTGGACACCCTGCCGCTCTTCGTCAAGGGCGGCGCCATCGTGCCGATGTGGCCGCAGATGAACTACACGGGGGAGAAGCCCGTCTCCACCCTCACCTACGACATCCACCCGCGCGGCGACTCCTCCTTCAGCCTCTACGAGGACGACGGCCGCACCCGCGCCTTCCAGTCCGGGGCCTACGCCCGCCAGCAGGTCGACGTCACCGCCCCGGCCTCGGGTTCCGGCACGGTCACCGTCTCCGTCGGCGCGCCCACCGGCAGCTACACCGGCAAGCCGGCCTCCCGGGGGTACGAGTTCACCCTCCACGTGGCGTCCGCCCCCACCGCCCTCACGGCGGACGGGTCCGCCCTGCCCCGCCTCGGCTCCAAGGCCGCCTACGACGCGGCCGCCTCGGGCTGGTTCTTCGACCCGGCGGACCGCGCCGGAGTGCTGTGGATCAAGACGGGTGCGAAGTCGGGCGCCTTCAGCGTCTCGGCCGCGGGCACCACCGTCCCGGCGGCCGGACCCCTGCCCTCCGCCGCCCCCATCGCGCAGTCGGGCTGGTCCCTGGTCTCGGCCGACAGCCAGGAGACCGCCGCCGAGAACGGTGCCGCCGCGCGCGCCTTCGACGGCAACCCGGGCACGCAGTGGCACACCGCCTGGTCCTCCGGGACCCCGGCCGCGCTCCCGCACGAGATCCAGCTCGACCTCGGCGCCCGCTACGCGGTGGAGGGCCTCGGCTACCTGCCCCGCCAGGACGGCGGGGTCAACGGCCGCATCGGCGACTACGAGGTCTACGTCTCCGACACCACCGCCGACTGGGGCCCGCCCGTGGCGACCGGCTCCTTCGCCGACACCGCGGCGGCCAAGAGCGCCGCCCTGTCCGTGAAGAGCGGCCGCTACCTGAAGCTGAGGGCCCTCACCGAGGCCGGTGGACGAGGCCCGTGGACCAGCGCCGCCGAAATCACCCTCACCGGGCGCCCGGCCCCGCTGCCGTCCGCGGCCACCCTCGTCAACGCGGCCTCCGCGAGCTGTCTGGACCTGCCGCACAGCGCCACCACCCCCGGCACCGAGCCCACCCTCTACACCTGCCACGGAGGCCCGAACCAACGCTGGACCCTGCAGGGCGACGGCCGCCTCACCGGCCTGGCCGGAGTCTGTCTGGACGGCTCCGACGCCGCCCGCGTGACGATCCGTACCTGCGACGGCAGCGCCGGCCAGACCTGGCAGGCGGGCCCCCAGAGCACCCTGCGCACCTCCGGCCAATGCCTCACCCCGGCCGGGTCCGGCACCGCCAACGGCACCCGCCTCACCCGGGCCGCCTGTACCGAGGCCCCCGCCCAGCGCTGGACCTTCACCCCCTGACCCGCCCGTCGGCCGCCGGGCCCGCCCGCTCGGCGGCCCGCGGGCGGGAGGGGGCGGCGGGTCGGCACCCGTCTTCCGTCCGCGCCTGGGTTCCGGACCCCGTGGCGAGACGCGGGACGGGTTGCCGCCCGGTCCCGCACCGATCCTGATGGCGCCTCACATCCAAGTCAATCCTCCGATTTGCTGCCTGCATCCAAGCGATAGCTTGGATCTCATGACCCTCGACGACCTCCGCGTGTTCGTGGCCGTGTGCCGCGCCGGGAGCCTCAGCGCCGTGGCCCGCGACCTCGGCCGCACCCAGTCCGCCGTCAGCCAGCACGTCCGCCGCCTGGAGAAGCAGACCGGCGCGAGCCTGCTGGAGCGCCACGCCCGCGGAGTGGTGCCCACCGAGGCCGGCCGCATCCTCCAGGCGGCCGCCGCCGACGGCATCGCCGGCCTCGACGGCGCCCTGCGCCGCCTGGACGACCTCGTACGGGGCGGGGGCGGCTCGGTGCGCGTCACCACCGGGGCGACCACCGTCCGGCACTTCATGTCCGAGGCCGTCGTCACCTTCCGCCGCCGCAACCCCGGGGTGAGCCTGGAGTTCCAGACCGAGAACTCCAGCCGCGGCTGCTTCGACGCGCTGGCCGCCGACGACCTCGACCTCGCCTGGATCACCATCGGAGCCCCGGTCCGCGGCATCGAGCAGCGTCCCGTGATGGAACTGCCCTGGGTGCTCGCGGTCGGCGCCGACGACCCCCTCGCCGCCCGCCCGCACATCGAGCTCGCCGACCTCTCCGGAGTCCGCCACGTCCGGCTGCCGGAGAACTCCGCCTCCCGCGCCCGCCTCGACGCCGCCTTCGCCGAAGCCGGGATCCGGGTCCGCTCCGACACCAGCGTCGCCGACTGGGACACCGCCCTGCTCCTCGCCGAACTGGGCCTGGGCCACGCCGTCGTACCGGCGCTGCCCGGCTGGCGGGTCCCCGGCACCGACGGCCCGCTGCGCCTGGTCCCGATCCCCGGCCTGCCGCCCCTCGCCGTCGGCTGGGCGGTCCGCCGCTGGTCGGCCCTGGCCCCGCCGGCCCGGGCCTTCGCCGCCGAGGTGGCCCGCAGCTGCACGGCCCGCGCCGCCGCCCGCTGACCCGCGGCGGTGCGCCCCAGGGCCGAGTGGCCCCTGCGGGCCGCGCTTTCGGGTGACACCACCGCTCGGCGCCCGGCGGCACGCCATCGTGGTGCCCGAGCATCTCAGGCGGCCGGTCATGACGTTCGCGTCGGCTTCCGGCCACGATCAGCCGAGGCGCTCCGGCGCCGCGGATCCGGCCGCCGCGGGGAGATCACGTGCACGTCCTGCTCGTCGCGAGCGCGTTCAACAGCCTCACCCAGCGGGTCCACGCCGAGCTGCGCGACCACGGCCACAGCGTGGCGGTCGAACTCGCCCTGCCGCACCTGCCCCTGGCCGAGGCCGTCGACCGCCACCGGCCCGACCTCGTCATCGCGCCGATGCTGCGGACCGCCCTCCCCGAGGACGTCTGGTCCGCGTACACCTGTCTGATCGTCCACCCCGGACCGGTCGGCGACCGCGGCCCCTCCTCGCTCGACTGGGCACTGCACGACCAGGCCGTCCGATGGGGCGTCACCGTCCTGCAGGCCGAGGCCGAGATGGACGCCGGAGCCGTCTGGGCCCACGTCGAGTGCCCCGTACCGCCCGTGGCCAAGAGCGACCTCTACCGCGGCGAGATCGCCGACGCCGCCCTGGAGGCGGTCCTCCTCGCCGTCGGCCGCTTCGCCTCGGGCACCCACACCCCGCGGCCCCAGACCGGCGGGCACCCGCGTCCCGCGATGCGCCAGGAGCACCGGCGGATCGACTGGCGGACGGACTCCACCGCACGCGTCCTGCGCGTCCTGCGCGCCGCCGACTCACAGCCCGGCGTACGGGACGAACTGCTCGGCGCCGAGTGGTTCCTGCACGGGGGCCACGCCGAGGACCGGCTGCGCGGCCGTCCCGGGGAGCTGCTCGCCACCCGGGCGGGAGCCGTCTGCCGGGCCACCGCCGACGGCGCCGTCTGGATCCCCGAACTCCGGGCCCGCCGCACCCCCGGCGGGCCCGCCGCCCCGAAGCTGCCCGCCACCGTGGCCCTCGCCGGCCGGCTGCCCGTGCTGCGCGAACACCCGGCCCCGCTGCACACCGACGCCCGCCGGAACACCTGGTCCGACATCGGCTACCGGGAGGAGGGCCAGACCGGCTTCCTGTCCTTCGCCTTCCCCGGCGGCGCGATGAGCACCGCCCACTGCCGGCGCCTGCTGGAGGCCTACCGGACCGCCTGCTCCCGCCCCACCACCGTGCTGGTCCTCGGCGGGGGCCGCGACTTCTTCTCCAACGGCATCCACCTGGGCGTGATCGAGGCGGCCACCGACCCGGCCGCCGAGTCCCGGGCCAACATCCACGCCATGGACGACCTGGTCGAGGCCGTGCTCACGACCACCGACCGCCTGGTCGTCTCCGCCCTCGGCGGCAACGCCGCCGCAGGCGGGGCCATGCTCGCCCTCGCCGCCGACGAGGTCTGGTGCCGCCGAGGCGTGGTCCTCAACCCGCACTACCGTCTGATGGGACTGCACGGCTCCGAGTACTGGACGTACACGCTGCCGCGCCGCGTCGGCACCGGCGTCGCCGAGCGCCTCACCACCGAGGCCCTGCCGCTGAGCGCGGAGGCCGCGCTCCGGCTGGGGCTGGCCGACCGTACGGTGCCCTGCGCGCCCGGGGAGTTCGCCGACGAGACGGCGCGGCTCGCGACGCGGCTGGCCGCCCTGCCCTCCACCGCCGCCCGGATCGCCGCCAAGAAGGCGCGGCGCGACCGCGACGAGGCGGAGAAGCCGCTGGCCGCCTACCGGGAGGCCGAGCTGGTGCTGATGGGACAGACCTTCTCCGACCCCGACGCCCCCTACCACGCCCTGCGCCGCGCCTTCGTACGCAAGGAGCCCGCGACGGCCACGCCGCCCCACCTGGCCCGCCCCGCGGCCGGGAGGCACACGGCGCCGCTTCCGTCCCGGCAGCGCCCGGTCACTGGACTGGCGGCACAAGACGAGGCACGCGGTACGTCCGGCTGTTAGCAAGAAAGACGAGGCCGTCGACCCCGCCTCGCCCCGCACACCGCCCCGAGCACCTCCCCGAGGAGGCATCCCCATGGATCCAGCGACGTCGGCACCGGTCGAAGACCCCCCGATCCACATCCTCTGGATCAACGCGGGACTGAGCTGCGACGGCGACTCCGTATCCCTGACGGCCGCCATGCAGCCCAGCATCGAGGAGATCGTGACGGGCGTCCTGCCGGGGCTGCCCAAGATCGCGGTGCACTGGCCGCTGATCGACTTCGAATGCGGGCCCGTCGGTGGCGCCGACACGTTCATCGAGTGGTTCTTCAAGGGCGAGCGGGGCGAGATCGACCCGTTCGTGCTCGTCGTCGAGGGCTCCATCCCCAACGAGAGGATCAAGCCGGAGGGCTACTGGTGCGGCTTCGGCGACGATCCCGAGACCGGCCAGCCCATCACCACCAGCGAGTGGATCGACCGGCTGGCCCCCAAGGCCCTCGCGGTCGTCGCCATCGGCACCTGCGCCACGTACGGCGGCATCCACGCCATGGAGGGCAACCCCACCGGGGCCATGGGCGTGCCCGACTACCTGGGCTGGGACTGGACCTCGAAGGCCGGCATCCCCATCGTGTGCGTGCCCGGCTGCCCGATCCAGCCGGACAACTTCTCGGAGACCCTGACCTACCTGCTCTACCAGGCGGCCGGTTCGGCGCCGATGATCCCGCTCGACGACAAGCTGCGCCCGACCTGGCTGTTCGGCGCCACCGTCCACGAGGGCTGCGACCGGGCCGGCTACTACGAGCAGGGCCAGTTCGCGAAGACCTACGACTCGCCGCAGTGCCTGGTGAAGCTGGGCTGCTGGGGCCCCGTCGTCAAGTGCAACGTCCCCAAGCGCGGCTGGATGAACGGCATCGGAGGCTGTCCCAACGTCGGCGGCATCTGTATCGCCTGCACGATGCCCGGCTTCCCGGACAAGTTCATGCCGTTCATGGACGAACCCCCCGGCGCCAAGGTGTCCAGCAAGACCAGCGGCGCCTACGGGGCGGTGGTCCGCAGGCTCCGCGCGATCACGGCGCACACCGTGGACCAGGAGCCCAAGTGGCGCCGGGCCGGCCAGAAGCTGACCACGGGCTACCGCCCGCCCTGGTGACCGCCCCCCCCGCACGTCCCACACCGATCACGAACTCCGCGCAGCACAGCAGCAGGAAGGGTCACGGCAGAGACGATGGCACCGAAGACGAAGGCGGCCGGTGACGGCAGCGGCCTGGTGGAGATGGCCTGGGATCCGATCACGCGGATCGTCGGCAGCCTCGGCATCCACACGAAGATCGACTTCAAGCAGAAGCGGGTCGCGGAGTGCTACAGCACCTCGTCGGTCTTCCGCGGCTACAGCGTCTTCATGCGCGGGAAGGACCCTCGGGACGCGCACTTCATCACCAGCCGCATCTGCGGGATCTGCGGTGACAACCACGCCACCTGCTCCGTGTACGCGCAGAACATGGCCTACGGGGTGAAGCCGCCCCACCTCGCCGAGTGGATCATCAACCTCGGCGAGTCGGCGGAGTACATGTTCGACCACAACATCTTCCAGGAGAACCTGGTCGGGGTCGACTACTGCGAGAAGATGGTCCGCGAGACCAACCCCGGCGTCCTGGAACTGGCCGAGCGCACCCCCGCCCCGCACGCCGGCGACCACGGCTTCAAGACCATCGCCGACATCATGCGCTCCCTCAACCCCATCGAGGGCGAGTTCTACCGCGAGGCCCTCCAGGTCTCCCGCTACACGCGCGAGATGTTCTGCCTGATGGAGGGCCGCCACGTACACCCCTCCACGCTCTACCCGGGCGGCGTCGGCACCATCGCCTCCGTCCAGCTCTTCACGGACTACATGAGCCGCCTCATGCGGTACTGCGAGTTCATGAAGCGCGTCGTACCGCTCCACGACGACCTCTTCGACTTCTTCTACGAGGCCCTGCCCGGCTACGAGGAGGTCGGCCGGCGCCGGGTGCTGCTCGGCTGCTGGGGCGCCCTCAACGACCCCGAGTACTGCGACTTCACCTACGCCAACATGACCGACTGGGGACGGAAGATGTTCGTCACCCCGGGCGTGGTCGTCGACGGCAAGCTGGTCACGAACGACCTCACCGAGATCAACCTCGGCATCCGCATCCTGCTCGGCAGCTCGTACTACGACGACTGGCAGGGCCAGGAGCAGTTCGTCACCCACGACCCGCTCGGCAACCCGGTCGACCCCCGCCACCCGTGGAACCAGCACACCATCCCCGCCCCGCAGAAGCGGAACTTCGACGACAAGTACAGCTGGGTGATGTCGCCCCGCTGGTTCGACGGCAAGGACCACCTCGCCCTCGACACCGGCGGCGGCCCCATCGCCCGCCTGTGGTCCACCGCCCTGTCCGGCCTCGTCCACACCGACTACGTCCAGGCCACCGGGCACAGCGTCGTCATCACCCTGCCGCGCACGATGACCAAGCCCGAGACCCGCTTCGAGTGGAAGATCCCGAAGTGGAGCAACGCGCTGGAACGCAACCGCGCGCGCACCTACTTCCAGGCCTACGCGGCCGCCATCGCCCTGCACTGCGCCGAGAAGGGCCTCGCCGAGGTCCGCGCCGGACGCACCCAGACCTGGGAGAAGTTCGAGGTGCCGGACGAGGGGCTCGGCGTCGGCTTCACCGAGGCCGTGCGGGGGGTGCTCTCGCACCACATGGTCATCCGCGACGGGAAGATCGCCAACTACCACCCGTACCCGCCCACCCCGTGGAACGCCAGCACCCGCGACACCTTCGGCACGCCCGGACCGTACGAGGACGCGGTCCAGAACACGCCGATCTTCGAGGAGAACACCCCGGAGAACTTCAAGGGGATCGACATCATGCGCGCCGTGCGCAGCTTCGACCCCTGTCTGCCGTGCGGCGTCCACATGTACGTGGGCGGCGGCAAGACCGTGAAGACCATGCACGTCCCCACCGGCCTGAGCGGACTGGGCGGATGAGCCCGGCCGCCGACGCCCGGCAGACCGGGCACCGCGTCGAGGAGGTGCTCGACCGGCTCGCCGCCACCGGCGACCGCGAGGCGTGCGCCGCCGCCGAGGAACTGGTGCGCGTCCTCATGGACTTCTACGGGGCGGGCCTCGCCCGGATCGTCGCGGGGCTCGGCGAAGCGCCGCTGCGCCCGCTGCTCGACGACGAACTCGTCGCGAGCCTGCTGGCCCTGCACGACCTCCACCCCGAGGACGTGCACGCCCGCATCGCCCGCGCCCTGGCCGCCGCCGGAGACCCGGCGCAGGTGCTCGGTTTCGACGAGGCCACCGGGGTGCTGCGGCTGGGCCCCGAGTCCGCGGGCACCGGCTGCGGCTGCGGCAGCGCGGGCGGGCAGCAGTCCGTCGAGGACACCCTGGCCTCCTTCGCACCCGAGGTCACCCGGGTCGAGCGGGAACAGGCGGCCCCGCAGCCCACCCTGCTGCAGATCTCGGCCCGCCCGCAGACCCCGGCACGGGTGCGGTGAACGGACACCCGGCGCGTACGGGCGCACCGCGCGGCCTGCGGCGGTTCGCGGGCCCGCGTCCGCCGCGCCCCGAAACCTGCGAACTGTGCGGGGTGGCGGTGCCCGAGGACGGCCACCGCCACCTCGTGGAGACCGAGAAGCGGGCCCTGGTCTGCGCCTGCACCGCCTGCGCCCTGCTCTTCGACCGGCCGGGCACCGCCACCGGCCGGTACCGCGCGGTCCCCGGCCGCTACCTCACCGACCCGGGCCATCCGCTCGACGAGGGAGCCTGGGAGCTGCTCCAGATCCCGGTCGGCGTCGCCTTCTTCTTCCGCAACGCCGCCCTCGACCGGCTCGTCGCGCTCTACCCGAGCCCCGCCGGGGCCACCGAGAGCGAGCTCGACCCGCAGACCTGGCAGACCGTGCTCGGCGGCGGCCGGCTGGCCGCCCTGCTCGAAGCCGACGTGGAGGCCCTCCTGCTGCGCCGCTCGGAGGGCCGCACCGACTGCTACCTCGTGCCCATCGACATCTGCTACGAACTCGTGGGCCGGATGAGGCTGCTGTGGCAGGGCTTCGACGGCGGCGCCGAGGCCCGGGCGGCCCTCGAAGCCTTCTTCGAACAGGTCGAACGCCGGGCCAAGGTGCCTGCCGACTCCGCCGGGGCGGCCCCGAGATGACCGACCTCGGATTCACCTGCACCGGGGTGCGCGCCGACGCCTACGCCGCCGGCCCCACCCTCGTCTTCCGGCTGCGGATCACCGCCGCCGGCAACGCCCGGGTGCACGCACTCGCCCTGCGCTGCCAGATCCGCATCGAACCGGCCCGGCGCGGCTACGGCCCCGCCGAGGCCGAGGGCCTGGCCGACCTGTTCGGTGAGCGCGGCCGCTGGGGCACCACCCTCAAGCCCGTGCAGTTCGCCCAGGTCGCGCTGATGGTGCCCGGCTTCACCGGGGAGACCGAGACCGACCTGGTCGTCCCCTGCACCTACGACATGGACATCGCGGCCACCCGTTACTTCCACGCCCTGGAGGAGGGGGAGGCCCCGCTGCTGATGCTGTTCTCCGGCACCGCCTTCACCGGAGCCGGCGGCTTCCGCGTCGAGCCCGTGCCCTGGGACCGCGAAGCCGCGTACCGGCTGCCCGTACCGGTCTGGCGGGAGATGGTCGAGCAGCACTTCCCGGGCTGCGGCTGGCTGCGGCTGCCCCGCGACACGATGGCGGAGCTGCTGGCCTTCCGCTCGAAGCACTCCCTCGCCTCCTGGGAGGCCACCGTGCGCGCCCTCCTCGACGCGGCCGCCGCGGCCGAACCGCCGCCCCCGCCCGTCCGGTTCGGCTCCGTACTGCCCCGTGCCACCGAGAGGACGGCGCCATGACCACGACGGCCGCGACGGACTCCCGCTTCGCCATCGCCCGGCAGGTGGCCGACGCCGTCCTCTTCGAGGGCTACGTGCTCTACCCCTACCGGGCCTCCGCGGCCAAGAACCGGCTGCGCTGGCAGTTCGGCGTACTCGTCCCGCCCGCGTGGGGCCCGGCGCACGGGGAACACGCGCACCAGCAGACCGAGATCCTGATGGAGCCGAAGGGCGGCGCGCAGCTCGCCGTCGAGCTGCGCTTCCTGCACGCGCAGCGCCGCACGGTCCAACAGGCCCTGCCCGACGGCACGTTCGAGGACGTCGCCGAACTGCACCTGGCGGACCGGGTCCTCGTCCCCTGGGACGAGGGGACCGAGGAGCGCGTCGAGCTGTCCGCCGGCGTCGCCGAACTGGCCGGGGACGGACTCGTCCTCCCCTTCCGCCGCCCCGCCCGCGAGAGCACCGAGCCCGTCCTCGACGCCGACGGCCGGCCCATCGGCCGCCTGGTGCGGCGCACCGAGGAGGTCGAGGGCGTCGTACGGCTGAGCGCCACCGAACTCGAAGGCGCCTACCGGGTGTTGAAGCTCACGGCGGTCGTCGAGAACACCAGCCCCTGGACGCCGACGCCGACGCCGACGCCGACGCCGACGCCGCCCGGCCGCGACGAGGCCCTGCCCCGGTCCCTGGTCGCCGCGCACCTCCTGCTCGGCCTCGACTCCGGCTCCTTCCTCTCCATGACCGACCCGCCCGAGTGGGCCAGGGCGGCCGTCGCCACCTGCGCCAACCGCCACACCTGGCCCGTCCTGGCCGGCGAACCCGGCCGGGCCGACGTGGTCCTGTCCTCGCCGATCATCCTGGAGGACCACCCGGCCATCGCCCCCGAGAGCCTCGGCGCGATGTACGACGCCACCGAGATCGACGAGATCCTCGCCCTGCGCACGGCGGCCCTCACCGACCGGGAGAAGCGCGAGGCGCGCGGTACGGACGCCCGCGCCGCCGCGGTCATCGAGCTGGCCGACACCATGCCGCCCCAGGTACTGGAGCGGCTGCACGGGGCGGTGCGCGCCCTCCGCGAGATCACCGGCCCGGACGCGAACCGGCCGGACCGCCCGGAACCCGCCACCGGACTCCCCGGCGAGCAGGCCGTGTTCCGGCCCGACACCCCCTGGTGGGACCCGGCCCGGGACGACACCGCCGACCCCGCGCGCGACCGGATCCTCGTCGACGGCGCCCCGGTGGGCGTCGGCAGCCGGGTCCTGCTCCGCCCGGGCCTGCGCCGCACCGACGCCCAGGACCTGTTCCTCCAGGGCATGGCCGCCAGGGTCGAGGCGGTCCTGCACGACGTGGACGGGGGAGTCCACCTCGCCGTGACCGTCGAGGGCGACCCCGGCGCGGACATCAGACGGGAACAGGGCCGGTTCCTCTACTTCCAGCCCGACGAGGTCACCCCCCTGGAGGACGCGTGAGCGGCAGAACACTGGTCGCCGGCATCGGCAACGTCTTCCTCGGCGACGACGGCTTCGGCGTGGAGACCGTACGGGCCCTGTCCGCGCACCCGCTGCCCGGGACGGTGGAGGTGGTGGACTTCGGCGTCCGCGGAGTCCACCTCGCCTACCAGCTCCTCGACGGCTACGACACGCTCCTGATGCTCGACGCCACCGCACGCGGCGGCGAGCCGGGCACGCTCTACCTCATCGAGGCCGACGGGAGCGGGGGGCCCGGCGGCGCCGTCCTCGACGGCCACCACATGTCCCCCGACGCGGTCCTCGCGCTGCTGGACACCCTGTGTGCCGGGACCGGCACCACCCCGCCCCGCCGGACGCTCGTCGTCGGCTGCGAACCGGCGTCGGTCGAGGAGGGCATCGGCCTGAGCCCACCCGTGGCCGCGGCCGTACCGCTGGCCGCCCGCATGGTGCTGGACCTGCTCCGCGACGAGACCGCCGCGCCCGACCGCGCCGCACTGAGGAGAACCCCATGAAGAAGGCCGTCGTCTACGGGGCCGCCACCGCCGCGCTCGTCCTCGTCCTGCGGGAGGTCCTCCCCGACATCCGGCGCTACCTGCGGTTGACCAGGATGTGAGCCGCCGCCCGCCCGGGACCGCCCCCGCCCCCGAACGGCGTGCGCCCGAACGGCGTACGGGGCGTGTCGTACGTCGGCGTGCCCGCCCGCCCCGCCTCCGTCCTGCCGGTGTAATGAGCCCCGGCAGGACGGAGTCCGATGCACGAGATGTCGATCGCCATGGCCGTCGTCGGCCAGGTGGAGGAAGCGGCCGGGGCCGGCGGCGCGAGCGCGGTGACGGCCGTCCGGCTCGAGGTCGGAGAACTGGCCGGCGTGGTCCCCGATTCCCTGGCCTTCTGCTTCGAACTGGCCTGCGCCGGAACCGTACTGGAAGGTGCCCGCCTGGTCACCGAGACGGTGGCGGCCCGCGCCCGGTGCGGTCACTGCGGGCGGGAGTGGCCGACCGGCATGCCCCCCGAACTGTGCTGCCCCGGCTGCGCGCGGGCCACGGACGTCGAACTGCTCTCCGGCCGCGAGCTGCGGATCCTCACCGTGGACTGGGAGGACGGTCCCGTTCCCGGCGCGGCCCGTACCCGCGAACCGATCTCCGAGGAGGGCTGAACCATGTGCCGAGTGGTCGATCTGCGGCAGGCGGTGCTCGCCAAGAACGACGAGGCCGCGCACACCCTGCGCACCGGACTCACCGCACGCGGAACCGCGGTCGTCAACCTGCTCTCCAGCCCGGGCAGCGGGAAGACGGAGCTGCTGGAGCGGGAGCTGCTCCTGGCCCGGGAGCGGGGGGTGCCGGTGGCCGCGCTGACCGCCGACCTCGCCACCGAGAACGACGCACGGCGGCTGGCCCGTTCCGGAGCACCGGTCAAGCAGGTGCTCACCGACGGGCTCTGCCACCTGGAGGCCGGGATGCTGGGCCGGCACCTGGACGGATGGCTGCCCGAGGACACCCGGATCCTCTTCGTGGAGAACGTGGGCAACCTGGTCTGTCCCGCGTCCTACGACCTCGGGGAGACCCTGCGCGTGGTGCTCGCCTCGGTCACCGAGGGCGAGGACAAGCCGCTGAAGTACCCGACCGCCTTCGGTCTGGCACAGCTGGTGGTGGTCACCAAGACGGACATCGCGCGGGCCGTGGCCTTCGACGAGGCCGCCTTCCGCGCCAACGTCCAGCGGGTCAACCCCGGCGTGGAGGTGGCGCTGACGTCCGCCCGCGCCGGGGAGGGCGTGGGCCTGCTGCTCGACCGGGCGCTGGCGGTGGGCGCGGGGGCCGCGGCGCACACGCCGGTCATGGCGCGGCAGCCCCACGCGCACGGCCACGGGCATGACCACGACCACGATCACCACGACCACGACGATCACCACGACGATCACGGCCACGCCCATGGAACGCCGCACACCGTGGTGCCGACGCGCTGATGGAGACGGTCGAGCGGCGCCGGGTCACCGTCCGGGGCGTGGTGCAGGGCGTCGGCTTCCGGCCCTACGTGTACACCCGCGCCACCGGCCTCGGCCTCGCCGGGCACGTCACCAACACCCCCGAGGGGGTGGTCGCCGAGGTAGAGGGCGCGCCGGCCGCCGTCAGCGAGTTCTGCGACCGGCTCGCCGCGGAGGCGCCCCCGCTGGCGGTGGTGGACGCGGTCGACCACCGCCGGGTGCCGGTCGCGGGCGGCACCGGCTTCAGCATCGTCGCCTCCCGGACCGGCGGCCCCGCCCGCACGCTAGTCCCACCGGACGTGGCCACCTGCGCGGACTGCCTCGCCGAGTTGGCCGACCCGGCCGACCGCCGCCACCGGCACCCCTTCATCACCTGCACGCACTGCGGACCGCGCTTCACCATCGTCACCGGCCTGCCGTACGACCGGGCCCACACCACGATGGCCGCGTTCCCGATGTGCCCCGACTGCGCCCGCGAGTACGCCGACCCCGCCGACCGCCGCTTCCACGCCCAGCCCGTCGCCTGCCCCGCCTGCGGGCCCCGGCTGCGGCTGCTCGCCGGACGTCCGCCCCACGAGGTGACCGGCACCGACCCGGTCGCCGGGGCCCGCAGCATGCTGGCCGCCGGAGCGATCCTCGCCGTCAAGGGGATCGGCGGCTACCACCTGGCCTGCGACGCCTCCCGCCCGGGAGCGGTGGCCGAACTGCGCCGCCGCAAGGCCCGCGGGGACAAGCCGTTCGCCCTGATGGCCCGCGACCTCGCCGACCTCGACCGGCTCGTCCGCACCGGCCCCGAGGAGCGCGCCCTGCTGACCGGGGCGGCCCGCCCGATCGTGCTGCTGCGCCGCCGCGCCGAGGCGCCCGCCGGGGTGGCCGAGGCCGTCGCCCCGCGCTGCCCCGACCTCGGCGTGATGCTCCCGTACACGCCCGTGCACCACCTGCTGCTCGGACTGCCCGGCGACCCGCCGGGCCCCCGGCTGCTCGTCATGACCAGCGGGAACCTCTCCGGGGAGCCCATCGTCACCGACGACGACGAGGCCCTGGACCGGCTCGCCGGCCTCGCCGACGCCTGGCTCACCCACGACCGCCCGATCCACGTGCCCTGCGACGACTCGGTGGTGCGCGTCTGCGACGGCGAGCCGCTGACCGTACGGCGTTCCCGCGGCTACGCCCCGCTGCCCGTCGCGCTCCCGCTGCCGGTCCCCGCGGTCCTCGCCGCCGGGGGAGACCTGAAGAACACCTTCTGCCTCGGCGAGGAACGCCGGGCCTGGCTGTCCGCGCACATCGGCGACATGGACGACCTCGCCACCCAGTACGCCCGCGAACGCGCCGAGCGGCAGCTGGAGTCCATCACCGGCGTCGGCCCCGCCGTCCTCGCCGCCGACCTCCACCCCGGCTACCGCTCCGGGCAGCGCGCCCGCCGCGACGCCGCCGGCCGGCCCCTGGTCCGCGTACAGCACCACCACGCCCACATCGCCTCCGCGATGGCCGAACACGGCCTGGACGGCGGACGGCCGGTGATCGGCGTCGCCTTCGACGGCACCGGCTACGGCGACGACGGCGCGGTCTGGGGCGGCGAGTTCCTCCTGGCCGACTACGCCGGGTACACACGCTTCGCGCACCTCTCCTACGTCCCGCTGCCGGGCGGCGACGCGGCCGTGCACCGCCCCTACCGCATGGCCCTGTCCCAGCTGCGGGCCGCCGGCATCGAATGGACCCCCGACCTGCCCTGCGTCGCGGCCTGTCCGCCCGACGAACTGCGGGTGCTGCGCGCTCAGCTGGAGCGGAACCTGAACTGCGCCCGCACCTCCAGCATGGGCCGCCTCTTCGACGCGGTGTCCTCGCTGGCGGGGGTCTGCCACCGCTCCGGGTACGAGGCGCAGGCCGCGATCGAGCTCGAGAACGCGGCGCTCACCGGCCCCGCCGACGACGGACCCGGTCCGGGGTACGCCTTCGCCCTGCGCCCGCCCCCCGACGGCGCCGCGGGGGCGGTGGCCGCCGATCCGGCGCCGGTGCTGGCCGCCGTGGTGGCCGACGTGCGCGCGGGCACCGACCCGGCGCGGATCGCCCACCGCTTCCACACGGCGGTCGCCGGCCTGGTCGGCGAGCTGTGCGTGCTGGCCCGCGAACGGCACGGACCGGACACGGTCGCGCTGACCGGCGGGGTCTTCGCCAACACCCTGCTCTCCTCGGCCTGCGCCCGCGTCCTGCGCGAGCGGGACTTCACCGTCCTGCGCCACTCCCGGATCCCGCCGAACGACGGCGGACTGTCGCTGGGCCAGCTCATGGTGGCGGCAGCGGCCCACGCCACGGATCACCATTCCTAGCTGAGGAGAACCCATGTGCCTGGCGGTACCGGGCCGAGTGCTCGACATCGGAGAGAAGGACGGCACCCGCATGGCGACCGTCGACTTCGGCGGGGTGCAGAAGGAGGTGTGCCTGGAGTACCTGCCGGACCTCCAGGTCGGTGAGTACGCCATCGTCCACGTGGGGTTCGCCCTCCAGCGCCTCGACGAGGAGTCGGCCCGCCAGACCCTCGAACTCTTCGAGCAGCTCGGCATGTTGCAGGAGGAGTTCGGCGACCCCTGGGAACAGGCCGCGGCCGAGGGCGGCGTCCCGTGGCCGTTCACCGACGACCCTGACGAAGCCGCAGCGCAGGAGGAAGCCCGCCAGTGAAGTACATCGACGAGTTCCAGAACCCCGAGCTCGCCCGCAGGCTGCTCGACGACATCCACGCCACCGTGACCCGTCCATGGGCCCTGATGGAGGTCTGCGGAGGCCAGACGCACACCATCATCCGGCACGGGATCGACCAACTCCTGCCGGATCAGGTCGAGTTGATTCACGGCCCGGGCTGCCCGGTGTGCGTCACCCCGCTGGAGGTCATCGACAAGGCCCTGGAGATCGCCTCCCGTCCCGGCGTCGTCTTCTGCTCCTTCGGCGACATGCTGCGGGTGCCGGGCACCGGCCGCGACCTGTTCCAGGTGCGCAGCGAGGGGGGCGACGTACGGGTCGTCTACTCCCCGCTCGACGCGCTGCGGATCGCGCAGGAGAACCCGGGGCGCGAGGTGGTCTTCTTCGGCATCGGCTTCGAGACCACGGCGCCGCCCAACGCCATGACGGTGTACCAGGCCAGGAAGCTGGGCATCCGCAACTTCAGCCTGCTGGTCTCCCACGTCCGCGTCCCCCCGGCCATCGAGGCGATCATGGGGTCGCCGAGCTGCCGGGTCCAGGGCTTCCTCGCGGCCGGGCACGTGTGCAGTGTGATGGGCATGGGGGAGTACCCGGAGCTGGCGGCCCGCCACCGGGTCCCGATCGTGGTGACCGGCTTCGAACCGCTGGACATCCTCGAAGGCGTGCGGCGGGCCGTACGGCAGCTGGAGCGCGGCGAGCACACGGTCGACAACGCCTACGCGCGCGCGGTGCGCCCGGAGGGGAACCCGGCCGCGCTGGCCATGCTGGAGGACGTCTTCGAGGTGACCGACCGGGCCTGGCGGGGCATCGGGGTGATCCCCGACAGCGGCTGGCGGCTGTCGGAGCGCTACCGGCAGTTCGACGCCGAGCACCGCTTCTCGGTGACGGGCATCAACACCTGCGAGCCCGCCGCGTGCCGCAGCGGCGAGGTGCTCCAGGGTCTGCTCAAGCCGCACGAGTGCGAGGCCTTCGGCACCCTGTGCACCCCGCGCAGCCCGCTCGGCGCCACGATGGTGTCCAGCGAGGGCGCGTGCGCCGCGTACTACCTGTACCGCCGGCTGGAACTCACTCCCGCCCGCACCACCGTTTCGCCGGAGGCGAGCCCCGTTGCCTGAGACCGCGCAGCACACGACCGCGCAGCACACCCCCGCGCTCGACATCACGGGCTGGACCTGCCCGGCCCCCCTGCGCGACCGCCCCCGCGTGGTGATGGGCCACGGCGGGGGCGGGGCGCTCTCGGCCGAACTGGTCCAGCACCTGTTCGCCCCCGCCTTCGGCGGCGAGGTGCTGGCCCAGCTCGGGGACTCCGCCGCGGTCTCCCTGGGCGGGGTCCGGCTGGCCTTCTCCACCGATTCGTACGTCGTACGGCCGCTGTTCTTCCCGGGCGGCTGCATCGGCGACCTGGCGGTCAACGGCACGGTCAACGACCTGGCCATGAGCGGGGCCGGGGCCGCCTACCTCTCCTGCGGGTTCATCCTCGAAGAGGGCGTCGAGCTGTCGGTCGTGGCACGCGTGGCCGAGGCGCTCGGAGCCGCCGCGCGCGCCGCCGGGGTGGAGGTGGCGACCGGCGACACCAAGGTCGTCGAGACGGGGCACGGCGACGGCGTCTACGTCAACACCGCGGGCATCGGGCTGATCCCCACCGGCGTGGACCTGCGTCCCCAACGGGTCGTCCCCGGTGACGTCGTCATCGTCAGCGGTGAGATCGGCCTGCACGGGGTGGCCATCCTGAGCGTCCGGGACGGGCTGGAGTTCGGCGTGGACATCGCGAGCGACTGCGCGCCCCTGAACGGCCTCGTCCGGGCCATGCTCGCCGTCACCCCGGACCTGCACGTCCTGCGCGACCCCACCCGCGGGGGCCTGGCGGCCGCGCTCAACGAGATTGCGGCCGCCTCCGGGACCGGTGTCGTCATCCAGGAGGGCCGCGTGCCGGTCCCCGCCGCCGTCGCGAACGCGTGCGCGATCCTCGGTCTCGACCCGCTGTACGTGGCCAACGAGGGCAAGCTGGTCGCGTTCGTCCCGCGCGAGCACGCGGACGCCGTCCTCGACGCGATGCGCGCCCACCCGCTGGGCCGGCACGCGGCGGTGATCGGCGAGGCGGTCGCCGACCATCCCGGCCTGGTCGTGGCGCGTACGGGCCTCGGCGGCACCCGGGTGGTCGACCTGCCGATCGGGGAGCAACTGCCGCGCATCTGCTGACGCGGGCCGGGCAGGAGATGATGGAAGGGGAGGGCTGTAGGGGAGGGGCGTTTCTGCGAGGCCGGACCGAGCGCGGAGGAGGTGTGCGTGCCATGACGGAGCACGACGGCGGTCCGTCGGCGCGGAATCTGGAGGAAGGCCGCCTGCTCAAGGAGCTGGAGGCCATCCACCGCACGCGACACGAGACGCTGCTGCACGGGTCGGACGACGCCCTGGTCACCCACACGCAGCGGATGAACGAGCTGGAGCACGAGTACGTGCGCCGGCACCCGCAGCGGGCCCAGACGGCCGGCCGCACCCGTTCGGGCGCGCGGGCCCGCGGGGCCGCGGAGCAGGGCGCGCAGTAGCCCGGAGCGGCACGCGGGACGCGGCACGGGTACGCCCGGGGCCGCTGCCGCGGCCCGGTCAGTCCTTGCGGGTGTAGCGCGTGCGCGCCCACAGCGGCAGGGCGAACCAGCACAGCAGGTACCAGGCCAGTACGCCGGCCACCAGCCAGGGCACGAACGCGTTGTGCGTGGCCGCCCGCAGCACCAGCAGGAGCGCTGCGGTCAGGGTGGCCAGCAGCAGGAGGGTGCCCGCGAACGTCAGCCGTGAGGCCCAGACGACCGTCTCGGGCTTCATCCGGCGGCCCGAGACGATGCGGTGGAAGACGACCGGGCCGATGAGCGCGCCCGTGGACAGGGACCCCAGGAGTACGGTGATGATGTAGATCGTCTTGTCGGTCTGGGGCAGGCCCTGGAAGTGCGGCGTGAAGACGACCGTCAGCAGGAAACCGAAGAGGATCTGCACGCCCGTCTGGGCGACCCGGATCTCCTGCACCAGTTCCTGCCACTGCCGGTCCGCGCGCTCTTCCTCGCTCTCGTTCCTGCCGTCACCCCTTCCGGCGCCGTCTCCCTCTTCGCGCATGCCCGCCTCCCGATGGGTGTCACCGCCGGGCCTGCCGGCCCCCGGTGGCGCTCTCGTTCCGCATTGCGTCCATGGTCCCCCCCGCGATCGTCGGACGGCAGGTGCGGGAACGAGCCCGCAATGGGTCATGCTTGCCTCGAATGAGACATCTTTGTATCATTCGAGGCGAAGGAGGCTCATCATGGTGTCCGAAGAACAGCTGCTGGACAGCGCCGCGCGCGTCCTCGCCGGCGACCACAGCGCCTCGATGGTGCAGATCGCGGCCCGTACCGGCACCAGCCGTGCCACGCTCGGCCGCCGCTACGCGACCCGCGAGGCGCTGCTCAAAGCCGTAGCCGTCCGGGCGATCGAGGTGGTCGACGACTGCCTCGCCCCGGTCTGCCTGCCCGAGACCGCCGACGGCCCGGCCTTCGACGCCGCCCTGGAGGAGCTGGTCGTCGCCCTGCTGCCCGTCGCGCACCTGTACGGCTTCGCCTCGCGCGACGCCACCGTCCTCGCCGACCCGGAGTTCCGGGCCGGCGTCGACCGGCAGGACCAGCGGGCGCTGGCCTTCCTCGCCCACGGGCAGCGGCTGGGGCGGCTGCGCACCGACCTGCCGCCGTACTGGATCTGGTACTCGCTGTGCGGCCTGCTCGACGCCGCCTCCGAAGGCGTCCGCGACGGGCACCTCGCCCCCCGCCAGACCGGCCGTCTGGTGCTCACGTCCTTCCTCGGCGGGACCCGGCCCCCCGGACCGCCGTCCGCGTAGCCGCCGCCCCGCCCCTCTCCGTGCACAGACCCGAACGGAACCTCATGCATCCCGCCGCGCTCGACCCCCGCCGGTGGATCGTCCTCGCGATCCTCTCCGGCAGCCTCCTGCTGATCTCCATGGACACCACGATCCTCAACGTGGCCTTCCCCTCCCTCGTCGGCGACCTCCAGCCCAGCGCCGTACAGCAGCTGTGGATCATCGACATCTACGCGCTCGCGCTGTCCGGCCTGCTGGTCACCGCGGGAGCGCTCGGAGACCGCTGGGGGCGCAAGCGACTGCTCATGGTGGGCTTCGGGATCTTCTCGCTGGCCTCGCTCACGGCCGTCTTCGCCACCGAGGCCTGGCACGTCATAGCCGCCCGCGCGCTCCTCGGCATCGGCGGCGCGGCCATCATGCCCTCGACCCTGTCGATCCTGCGCAGCGTCTTCACCGACGCCAAGGAGCGGGCCTTCGCCCTCGCCGTCTGGGCGGCCGTGTTCGGCGGCGGCATGGCCTTCGGTCCGGTCGTCGGCGGACTGCTCGTCCAGGACCACGGCTGGCACTCCGCCTTCCTGCTCAACCTGCCCGTCGCCGCCCTCATCGTCGCCGCGGGCCTGCGCTACCTGCCCGAATCCCGCTCCCCGCGCAGCACCGGCGCCTGGGACTGGTGGGGCGTCGGCCAGTCCATCGTCGGCATGCTCGCCCTCGCGGGCGGCATCAAGCAGCTCGGCAAGAGCGGTGTCGGCGACCCGCTGCCGTGGGCCCTGCTGGCCGTGGCCGCCGCCCTGCTGACCGTCTTCGTACGCCGCCAGCTGCGCCGGGACAACCCGCTGCTCCAGGTACGGCTGTTCGCCAAGCCCGCCTTCAGCGTCGCGGCGACCGCGATCTTCCTGCCCATGGTGGGCATGGGCGCGATCCTGTTCCTGGTCACCCAGTGGTTCCAGTACGGCCAGGGCTACACCCCGCTGGAGGCCGGTCTGCGCCTGCTGCCCGCCCCGCTCGCGCTGATCTGCGGCTCGATGGTGGCCCCCACCCTCATGCAGCGCTTCGCGATCCGGCACGTACTGGGCGCGGGCCTGGTCGTCCTGGCCGCAGGCATGGCCCTGCCCTGGGCCTTCCAGCAGTTCACCGACCTCGGGTACCCGGCCTTCGCGGCCGCCCTGACCGTCATGGGCCTGGGCGCCGGCATCGCGACCACCGTCGCCTCGGTCACGCTGATCTCCTCGGCGCCCGCGGACGAGGTCTCCAGCGCCGCCGCGATCGAGGAGACCTGCTACGAACTGGGCTCGGCCATGGGCGTGGCCGTCCTCGGCTCGACCGCGGCCGCGCTCTACCGGGGCAACCTGCCCGCCCTCGACCTGGACGGGCCGAGCGCCGCGGCGGTACGGGACTCCGTCGGCGAGGCCGCACACGTCGCCGAGACGCTGGGCGGCGCCGTCGGCCAGGCCCTGATCGACACCGCCTCGCAGGCCTACACCCTCGCGATCACCCCGGCGTTCCTCATGGCCGGCGGGCTCGCGGTCGCCGCGGCGGCCACGACCTGGGCGCTCATTCCGCGCGACCTGCGGCCCACCGAGAACCACTGATCCGAACCGACCCGAACACGGGCGCGGCGGGCGCCGGGCCCAGCGTGGTGGTGCCCGGCGCCGCGCGGTGGCCCAGCCCCGTCCGGTACGCGTCCAGGGCGGCCTCGGTCCGGCCCGTCCGGCGCAGCAGATCGCCCAGCATCCGGCACAGGTCCGCGAGGTCGCCGCTGGCCCCGCTGCGTTCCAGCAGTGCCAGCGCCTGCACGTAGTGCTCCTCGGCGGTCTCCGGCTCACCCCGCTCCTCGGCCATCAGGCCGAGGAGCCGGTGTGCGCCCGCAGCGTGCACGGCGCCGTGGCTGTCGCCCAGCTCCAGCAGGGCCGAGAGCAGCTCGGCGGCCTCCGCGGACCGGCCGAGCCGGCGCAGCACGTCCGCCAGCTCCACCTCCACCTGCGCCGTGTACAGGGCGGCGCGCCGGGCGGCCAGCATCTCCCGGGCCGTTCGCAACTCCCTCTCGGCCGCGTCGAGTTCGCCGTTCTGTGCCTGCACGTACCCGCGCATCCAGTGGCAGTGCGCCAGGTCGGTCCGCAGCCGCAGCTGCCCGTAGATGGCCTGGGCCTTGGCGAGCGAGGCGTCGGCGTCGGCGGCCCGGCCCTCGGCCAGGAACGTCCGCGCGACCTGCCGGTGCATCCCCGCCACCAGTGCCGGATCGCTGACCTGCGGGGCCAGCGCCAGGGCGAGCTCGGCCGCGTGGGCGGCGCGGGCGTGGGCGCCCATGTCGATGTACGGCCCGATCACCGCGGCGTAGAGCAGCACCAGCGCCTCGGGATCGGCCAGCCCGCTCGTGCCCAGCTCGTCGATGGTGGACTCCAGCAGGTAGCAGGCGTAGCGCAGCTCTCCCGCGAGCAGGTGGGCGACGGCGCGGCCGCGGATGGGGCGGGCCCGGCGGGGCAGCGGCTCATCGGCCAGCAGGCGCTCGGCCGCCTCGAAGTGACCGATCGCGTCCGTGAGTTCCCCGGACTCCAGGGCGCACTCGCCCAGCCCGAGCAGTGCCTCCGCCTGCTCCGGGACCAGCGCCAGCTCCCGCGCCTCGTCGAGCAGCCCCCGGTACCGTACGGCCGCCTCGTCGGCCGCGCCGGTGCCGAGCGTCTGCTGGGCGTCGGCGAGCGCCAGCCGCAGCTCGGTGGCCAGGTGGGCGGGGCGGCCGGTGGTGAGCTCCTCGTACGAAGTGCCCAGGCGCCCGGCGAGGAAGCGCAGCGCGGTCTCGGACGGGCGGACCCGGCCCGACTCCAGCGTCGAGATGTAGGCGGGCGTGTAACTGGGCTCCGCCAGCTGCCGCTGGGTCATGCCCAGTTCGGTGCGCATCCGCTGAACCCTGCCGCCGATGCGGGCCGGTTCGTCCATGAAATCCCCCTGGTTGCTCGAACTCCCCAGTATTCAGGGGGATCAGGTCATTGCGCACGCCCCGCGCGCCACCTAGTTTAAGCAACCGATTCAGCAGACTTAACTTCCTGCTTAATCGTCGGATCGACTGCCTTTCCAGGGGGAGGACTTCATGCGTCCAGTCAGAGGCCGGATCAGGGGGCCGGTGCTGCGCGCCGCCCTCGCGGCAGCCTGCGCGGCGGCCGTTCTGATGACGGCGGCGCCGGCCGGCGCGGCCGGCACGGCGCCGCCGGCGGGCGGGTTCGAGGTCGAGATACCGGGGCCGGAGCACGGCGGCGACGCCGGGTCCGGCCACATCCGCGTACCGGCCGCCGGGGCCCGGGCGAAGACCGCGGGCGGGCTCTCCGAGGCCGAGCGGGCCGCCGACGGCGAGGTCGCCAAGATGATCGACAACGGCCCCACGGGCGACCGCCTCGACGTGGTCGTCATCGGCGACGGCTACACCTCGGCCGAGCTGGAACGGTTCCGCACCGACGCCCGGCAGAAGTGGGACGAGGTGACGGCCGTCGAGCCGTACACCACCTACCGCAACCTCTTCAACGTGTGGACGGTCGACGCCGTCTCGCGCGAGTCCGGCGTCTCCGGCGACCCCACCCCGTCCACCGTCCGCGACACCGCCCTCGGTTCGTACTTCTGGTGCGAGGAGATCGAACGGCTCCTGTGCGTGGACCAGCCCAAGGTCGACGCGTACGTGGCGAAGGCCCCGGCGGCCGACCTGGTCATCGTGCTGGCCAACAGCGCCAAGTACGGCGGAGCCGGCTACAACGAGCCCAGCGCCACGCTCGGCTACGAGGGCATATCGACCGCCTCGGCGGGCCACCCGAAGTCCGGCCAGGTGGCCATCCACGAGACCGGCCACTCGCTCGGCAAGCTCGCCGACGAGTACTTCTACGCCGGCGTCCCGGAGTACGAGGAGTACGCCGGCCCCGAGCCCGCCGAGTCCAACAGCTCCGCCCTGACCGCCGACCGGATGGCCGGCCGGCGGGCCAAGTGGCACCGCTGGCTCGGCGAAACCTCCCCGGACGGCGGCACGGTCGGCACGTACGAGGGCGGCGGGTACTACACCACCGGGCTGTACCGGCCCACGGATAACTCGATCATGCGGGTGCTGGGCAGGCCCTTCAACCTGCCCGGCGTCGAGGCGATGATCGGCGGCTTCCACCGGCACGCGCGGACCGTCACGCCCCTCACCCCGACCGACCGCACCCTGCGGCTACGGCACACGGCGAAGGCGGCCGTGCCGAGGCTGGCCGGAGCGGACGGCCGTCAGCTCCGGGTCAGGTGGTACCTGGACGGCAGGGAGCTGAAGAGGTTCGAGGGCCGCACCGAGGTGGCGGTGGCGGACCTGTGGCTCTTCGACCCGCGCACCCACCGGCTCACGGTCACGGCCGAGGACCGCACCCCCTCGGTGCGCGACCCGGAGATCGCCCGCACCCTGCGGTCCACGGCCGAGTGGAAGGTCCGCCTCTGAGCCCGTCCGCCCTGCTGCCCTGCCGCCCCGCCGCCGGGTCCCCGTCCCTCAGACCCGGCGCCAGGCGGCCATCGCCCAGGAGAACAGCCCGAACAGCATGAGCCCGGCGGCGACCAGCACCAGGAGCCACGGTCCCGCCGGGGTCTGGGTGAACGCGCGGAGGGTGTCGTCGACACCCTTCGCCTCCGACGGGTCGAAGCGCACCGCCGCGTACACGACGAAGGCGCCCGCCGCGGCGAAGACGGCGCCGCGGGCCACGCCGCCGGTCACACCGAGGAACTCGACCGCCTTGCGGACCCCCTCCGGCATCCGGTCCGTCTTCAGGTGCTTGAGGAAGGTGCGCATCGCGGCCCGTACGGCGATCACGGCGCCCCCGACGGCGATCGCCGTACCGGCCGCCCCGACCCACCACGGACCGCCCGGCAGTTCCATCACCCTGGCCGTCACGTCACGCGACTGCTCGTCGCCGGACTGCCCGCCGCCGGACCCGGCCGCGAAGGACAGCACCGAGAAGGCGACGGCTCCGTAGAACACCGCCCGGGCCGCCGACGCCAGCCGCTTGCCCGCCTTGTGGCCGTCGGGGCCCGCCGCGCCGAACACCGCCTCCGACAGCCGCCACAGCATCATGCACACCACGCCGACGCCGACGGCCCACACGAGGAAACCGCCGAGGGGCTGCCGGGCGAGCTCCTGCAGCGCGCCCGTGCGGTCCGCCTCCTGCCCGCCGTCACCGAAGGCCACCCGCAGCGCGAGCAGCCCGACCAGCACGTACAGCACGCCGCGTGCCACCAGCCCGCACCGGGCCACCACTTCGCGGCCCGTGCCGCCCCGTGAGGCGGTACGCACACCCTCGCGCGCCGCGCTTTCGCGTGTCTTGCCGCCGCTCGTCATGACACGCGGCTACCCGGGGCGGGCCGCTCCATGCCCGCGCGCCGCCGCACCGGTCCGCACCGGTCCGGGCCGCCGGGGCAACGCGGCGGCCGGTGGCCGCCGCGACGGGGATCGCGGCTGCCACCGGCCGGGGTGCGCAAGGGGCCGGCGGAGAGCGGACTACATGGGGTCCATGCCCCGGTCGTCCATCCGGCCCTCCTGCTCGCTCTGCTCCTGGAGCCGGCGGGCCTTGTCGCGCAGCCGCTGCTTCTCCTCCGGATCCTGTGAGCGGTCGGCCGCATCGTTCAGTTCCTGGGCCTTGGCGCGCATCTGCTGGGACCGGCCGCGGGACTCGCCTGAAACGCTCATGATCGCTCCTTGGATCGGTGGGGGAGAGCGGGCGGATTCAGCGAAGCAGCAGCGCCGTGCACCCGCATCTCGAACCGTCACCGAGCGTGACCCGTCCGGGCGTGCAAACGCGCCGTACCCTGCCCGCGGGATTAGGCTCGGACCAGGCTGACAAGGGGATGGTGTTCATGTGCCGCTGGCTCGCCTACTCGGGTTCACCGCTGCAGCTCGACGCGGTCCTCTACCGCCCGGAGCACTCGCTCATCAACCAGAGCCTGCACGCGCGGATGGGCGTCGAGTCGACCAACGGTGACGGGTTCGGCGTCGGCTGGTACAGCGCGGACGGCAGCGGTGACGGGACGCCCGCCGTCTTCAAGGACATCGCACCGGCCTGGAACAACCGCAACCTGCGGGAGTTGGCCGGGCACGTCCGCTCGCCGCTGTTCTTCGCCCACGTGCGCGCCTCCACCGGATCCGCCATCCAGCAGACCAACTGCCACCCCTTCCGGCACGGGCGGTGGATGTGGATGCACAACGGTGCGATCGCCGACTTCCACCGGCTCCAGCGCGACCTGTGCATGGCGGTGGACCCGGCCCTCTTCCCCTGCATCGAGGGCTCCACCGACTCCGAGGTGATGTTCTACCTGGCGGTCACCTACGGCCTCGACCAGGACGTGCCGGGCGCCGTGGCGCGGATGGTCGGTCTGGTGGAACGGCTCGGCAAGGAGCACGGCGTGAGCGACCCGCTCCAGATGACGGTCGCCGTGAGCGACGGCGAGCGCCTCTGGGCGTTCCGCTACGCGAGCCAGGGCAAGTCCAGGTCGCTCTTCTACAGCAGCGCCGCCGAGACCGTCCGCCACCTCCACCCCGAGCTGCCCTTCCTCGCGGAGGTGTCCGACGCGACGCGGCTGGTGGTGTCCGAGCCGCTGGGCGACCTCCCCGGCGTGTGGAACGAACTGCCGGAGGCCAGCTACGCGGTGATCCCCGCCGCGCCCGGTGTGGACTACCTGCCCTTCGTGCCCGAACCGTAGACGGCCGGCCGTCAGGCGGTGTCCGTGGCCAGCGCGGTCGTCAGGGTGAACAGGGCCCCGTCCGGATCGCGGAGCGCGACCCACCGCTCGCCGGCGTTCGAGGCGATGTCCGAGACCGTACGCCCGCCCAGCTCCACGGCGGCCTCGAGGGCGGGCCGCAGCCGCGGGACGCGGAAGTGGACGTGCCAGCGCGGCCGGGTGTGCGAGGAGTAGGCGGCCGGCTCGACCGGGCCGCTGTTCAGGCGCGCCACCGGCTCGCCGCCCTGCCTCAGCACCACTTGGTCCTCCTCGTAGGACACCTCGCAGCAGCCGGCGCGGCCGGTGGCCCACTCCAGCACCGCCCCGTAGAAGATCGCCCGTCGAAGGCGTTCCTGGTCCGCAGCTCCAGCCAGGCCGGCGCCTGGCCCTTGCCGACCCGCCAGTGGGTGGAGACGGCGCCCTGCCAGATGCCGAAGACGGCGCCGTCGGGATCGGCGGCCAGCGCCGCGCGGCCGCCGGTGGCGAAGGAGACCGGCCCGACCGCGATGGTGCCGCTGCGCTCCCGGACGCGGTCGGCCGCCGCGTCGGCGTCGTCGACGGCGAAGTACGGGGTCCAGGCCACCGCCACGCCCAGGTCGGAGGCGAGCGCGCCGATGCCCGCCACCGGCACGTGGTCCAGTTCGGCGACCGAGAACGCCTCGCCGAGCCGGGCCCGCCGGAAGGTCCAGCCCACGACCGCACCGTAGAAGCGCTGCGCCGTGCCGAGGTCGCGGGCCATCAGGCTCACCCAGCAGGGCGCGCCGAAGACCTCCTTCGTCGATGTCCTCACCGCTCGCTCCGTCCTCCATGAGCCCCCGGCACGCACGACCGCCCCCACCCTCCCACCGAACCATTCTGGTCCATTTCGGGAGGAACCTCTCGACCGGGGCCCAGAGCACGTCACCATGTGGTCACTACCAGTGAGCGGTGGGCGGCGATAGCCTCGGAGTCCCGTGACGCGGACGCCACCCCCGCAGGCCCGGAAGGCAGGTCTCCCATGGCGAGTTCCCAGGTCCCCGTGATCGATCTCGAGCCCTGGCGCTCGGGCGGCTCCGCAGCCCGGGCGCGCACGGCGGCCCGCGTCGACGAGGCCCTGCGGGCCGCCGGATTCCTGCTGGTGACCGGGCACGGAGTCGATCCCTCGCTGCCCGCGCGGATCAGGGCGGCCGCGCGCGAGTTCTTCCTGCTGCCGGGCAGCGCCAAGGCGCCGTACGCGGTGACGGTCGGCGGCCGCGGCTGGCTCGGCCCCGGCGCCGAGGCCAACAGTTACGCGGAGGGCACGGCCTCGCCGCCCGACCTGAAGGAGTCCTGGTCCTGGGCGGCGGACGAACCCACGGGTGTGCCCGCCGTGGACGCCGAGTGGTTCCGTCCCAACGCGTGGCCCGCGCAGGTGCCCCCGCTGCGTCCGCTGGTGACCGAGTACCTGGGCCTGATGCGGGCCCTCTCCGACGAACTGCTGCGTCTGCTGGCCACCGCCCTTGGCCTCGAAGAGGACCACTTCACCCGCCACACCTCACACCCCACCTGGGGGTTCAACGTCAACTGGTACCCGGGCGCCGAGATCGTCGGGCCCCCGCTGCCCGGCCAGTTCCGCATCGGGGCCCACACGGACTTCGGCACGGTCACCGTCCTCGACCGGCAGCAGGGCGCGGGCGGGCTGCAGATCCACACCGACGCCGACGGCTGGCAGGACGCCCCGTACGACCCGGCCGCGCTGACCGTGAACATCGGCGACCTGATGGCTCGTTGGACCGGTGACCGCTGGCGCGCGGGCCGCCACCGCGTCCTGCCGCCGCCCGCCGACGCGCCCGCCGAGGAACTGATCTCGCTCGTCTACTTCTACGAATGCGACGCGCACACCCGCGTGGAGTCCCTGCCCGCGCCCGTCGGGCGCGTGGTGCACGACCCCGTCGACTCCCACCTGTACCTGCGGGAGAAGCTCCGTGCGATCAGCGTCGGCGACGGGAGTGCGGCTCCGGGCTGACCCGGTCTCCTTCCGGAGTGGGACGGCCCTCTCCTCCTGTGAGTTGATGATCGGACAGGGCGTGCTGAGTAGCTTCGGAGGCATGAACCGACGCCGAACGGCCACCGCGACCGCCGCTGCCGCGGCCTTAACCGCCCTCCTCCTGCCGCTGTCCCTCACGGCCGCCGGCCCGGCCGCGGCCGCCGCGTCCGCCCCGTCGGCCGACGCCCGGGCCGCGGCCGACAGCCGCCGCGCCGCCCCGGAACTCCCGCGCCCCACCGGCCGTTTCCCCGTCGGGCAGGAGACGCTCCACCTCGTGGACCGCGGGCGTACGGACCCGTGGGCGGGGTCCGGACCGCGTGAGCTGATGGTCACCATGCGCTACCCGGCGCAGCGGGGCTCCGGCGGCCCCGTGCGCTACCTCACCGGGGAGGAGGCCCGGCTGCTGCTGGCCGACCGGGAGCTGGACGGGGTGATCCCGGCCGAGACCCTCGCCGGCACGGCCGTGCACGCCCGGTCCCAGGCCCGGCCCGCCGCCGGTCGGTACCCGCTGATCGTCCTCTCCCCGGGCTTCGGAGTCCACCGTTCCACCCTCACCTCGCTGGCCGAGGACCTGGCCTCCCGCGGGTACGTGGTCGCCGCCGTCGACCACGCCTACGAGAGCGTGGGCACCGCCTTCCCCGGCGGACGCGTGCTGGAGTGCCTGGCCTGCGAACAGGCGGAGGCGGGCACCCCCATGCGGGAGGTCAGCGACAGCCGCGCCCGCGACGTGACCTTCCTCCTGGACCGCCTCACCGGCCGCCAACCCGCCTGGCGCCACTCCGGCCTCATCGACACGGGCCGCATCGCCATGGCCGGCCACTCCATCGGCGGCGCCTCGGCGCTCGCCGCGATGGCCGCCGACCCGAGGGTCCGCGCCGGGGTCAACATGGACGGCGGACTCGCCACGCCGGCCCCCGCGACCGGGCTCGGCGGGCGCCCCTTCATGCTGCTCGGCGCGCAGGACGGCGTCCCCGGGGGCAATCCGAGCTGGGACCGCGACTGGCCCCGGTTCGACGGCTGGAAGCGCTGGATCACCTTCGCGGATTCCGGCCACTTCACCTTCAGCGACTTCCCGGCCCTGGCCGAACAGCTGGGCCTGCCCGACCCCGAGGTCCCGCTGCCCGGAGCCCGCTCGGTCGAGCTGACCCGGCGCTATGTCGCGGCCTTCTTCGACCAGCACCTCAAGGGCAGGCCCCAGCCCCTCCTGGACGGGCCGTCCCCCGAGGCGCCGGAAGTCCGCTTCCACACACCGTGAACCACCGCTCAGACCACCGTCACCGGGTGCCGCACCACCGCGTCGAACAGATAGCCCTGCGTGTTGTGCGGGGTCGTCGCGGGCTGCGTGCGCCCGGTGGCGTCGGTCGCCCGGGCCAGCAGCGCGGTGGCGCCCGTGGCCCGCGGGGTCCACGGCAGCGACCAGCGCACCCAGCTGCCCCGGCGCGGCGCGTCGTGCAGCCTGGCCCGCTTCCAGCGGGCACCGCCGTCGGTGCTCACCTCCACCCGCTCCACAGGGGCGGCAGCCGACCAGGAACGCCCGGTCAGCAGCCGGGTCCGGTGCACGGGCACGGCCGCCCCCAGCTCGAGCTCGAACGCGCTCTTGAGGGTCTGCCGGCCCATCGGGGCGCCCTCCGGCGCGTAGGAGGGCCCGAACAGCCGGTACGTGTCGGTGTTCCACGGCGAGTACAGCGGCGCGTCGCTGACCTCGATGTCCCCGACCCACTTGACCGAGGAGATCCCGATCCACTCGGGAACGACCAGGCGGACCGGGCCGCCGTGGTCGGGCGGCAGCGGCTCCCCGTTCATCTCGTAGGCGAGCAGTACGTCGTCCAGCGCCTTGGAGACAGGCAGCGGACGCCGCACCCGCCCCAGGTTCACCCCGTTGGTGACGACCTCGTCGTCCAGCCCCCGCGGCAGCACGTCGACCGCACCGCGCGTCACCCCCGCCCGCCGCAGTACGTCCGACAGCCGCGCGCCGCGCCAGCGCGCGACGCCGATCGCGCCCAGGGTCCAGGCGGTGCCGGTGACCTGCCGGCCCTGCTGCGAGGCGTAGAAGCTCCGGCCGTTGCCCGCGCACTCGATGAACAGCGTCCGCTCGACCGCGGGGACACTCCTTGCAGGTCGCGGATACCGACGGACGGTAGGCCCGGCGGCGGGCCGCCGGAAGACACCCGCCGCGATGGCCACGAACCCGCAACACGCACGCAACGGCCGGGGCCCGATTACCGCCGGCCCGCGGTGTTCGGCAGGATGGGCCGCATGACCGAGATCCTGACCCCCCGCCTCATCCTGCGCCGCTGGACCGACGACGACCTCGTCCCCCTCTCCGAGATCAACGGGGACCCGGAGGTGATGCGGTGGATCGGCGACGGTTCGGTCCGCGACCTCGAGGAGACCGCCGAGGACATCGAGCGCTGGGAGGAGGAGTGGGACGAGGAGGGCTTCGGCCTCTTCGCCGTCGAGCTCCTCGGATCCGGCGAGCTCATCGGCGTCGTCGGGCTCTCGGTGCCCGAGTACCTGCCCGAGGTGCTTCCGGCCGTCGAGATCAGCTGGCGGCTCGGCCGCCAGTACTGGGGCCAGGGCTACGCCTCCGAGGCGGCGCACGCCACGTTGGAGTACGCGCTCCAGGACCGGGGGCTGGACCGGGTCGTCGCCGTGAACCGGGTCGGCAACGAGGAGTCCGAGAACGTGATCCGCAAGCTGGGCATGGTCACCGACCACGACACGGCGCACCCCGAGCACGGCCACCTCCTGCGGATCCACGCCATCGACCTCACCGAGTACGAGGCCTGAGCCACGGACCCCGGCCCGAACGAGACGACCTAGGCCGGGGCGGTCCCCGGGGCCTGGGCCGCGTGGCCCGCGCGGACCGCTTCGAGGGCCGCCGCGTGCAGGGCGGCCGGGTCGCCGTGGTGGGGCCGGGGGCTGCCGGTGAGCGTGTACCACTCGTCGGCGTCCTTGTACTGGACGTCGAACCTGGCCAGCCCCCCGGCCACCGCCGTGGTGCACAGGGTGAGCGGGCCGGTGATCACGCCCACCTCGTCGGTCATCGCGCCGCCCGGCCCGGCGAGCACCTCGTCCTGCCACTGCTGTCCGCCGGTCATGAGGCGCAGGTGTCCAGCATGGTCGTGAGCATCTTCTTCTCCGGTTCGGTGACGGTCAGCCCGTAGACGGACTTGACGGTGGTCCAGGCCCGCCCGTACTGGCACCAGCTGGACTTGTCCGGCGGCTGCCACAGGTCGGGGCTCTGGTCGCCCTTCGACCGGTTCGAGGCGGCGGTGACCGCGAGCAGCTGGGGGTTGGCGAGATCGTTGGCGAAGGCCTTGCGCCGGGCGGCGTCCCAGCCGGCCGCGCCGGAGCGCCAGCCCTCGGCGAGCGGCACCATGTGGTCGATGTCCATCTTGGCCGCGTCCGTGACGGCCACGGCGTCGTAGAGGCTCTTCCACGAACCGGACACGGCCCGGCATTCGGCGTCCCGCTTCACGTCGGTGCCGTCCCGCTCGAGGACGACCTCGCGGGTGTCGCACTTGTTGCCCTGCTGAGCCCAGTGCGTGAACTTGTCCCGGCTGTACCCGGCCATCGTGCCGGCCGGTGCCACCTTCAGCGCGGCCAGCTGCGTGCGGGCCGCGGCCGTGGTGACCATGCCGGGCAGCACGTCCCCGCCGGCGGGCTTCCCGTCCGCGGCGGGTGGCGCCGCACGCGAGGCCGAGGCCTTGGGGTCGGGGCCCGTGCCCTTGTCCGCGCCGGGCGCGGCCGGATCGGAGCAGCCGGCCAGGGAGAGCAACAGCAGCGAAGCCGCCAGGACCGCACCGGGCACCCGTATCTGACGAACCATGGACCCCACCCCAAACCGACTCCGCGTCAATGTCCCCTGAACACTACCCAGAACCGGACAAAAAACCGACCACCCACCCTCCGGCGGACGTTGTCAGTGGCGCTCGCTAGTCTCCCCGCATACCGCAGCTCAGGGGGGTTCCCACCCCCCTGTCCGAGCTGCGTGGACAGGGCCGGGACAGGCGGAGGGACACGGGCTGATGGCATGGGTGGCAGCGGGCGAGGGGTACGAGATCGCCCTCGTGGAAGGGCGGGTGGCGGCGCGTTCCGTCACGGGCCGCTCCGCGGGGCGGCAGTTGAAGGCCCTGCCCAGGGCGCTGAAGGACCATCCCGAAGTGGACCGGCTGCGCCGGCTCGCCGAGTGGCTCGACCGGCACGAGGCGGCGTGCGTCGCACAGGCCGACACCTGGATGGTGTCCTCGCTGCCCGTGCCGACGGCGCTGCTCGCCCGGGTCTGGCGGGACGAGGCCTGGCAGAGCGCCCTGCGCGACCTGGCCGTCGTCGGGGACGACCCGGACGAGGTGGGCTTCCTGCGGGACGCCACCGAGTCCGGTGAGCTGAAGGTGGTCAACCTCGACGGGGAGACCGTACGGCTGTCCCCGCGCACCGTGACCCTGCCGCACCCGGTGCTGCTGCCCGACCTGGACGACGTACGGGACTTCGCGGCCGAACTGGGCATCGTGCAGCGGGTCGAGCAGATCCACCGCGCCACCTGGCAGAAGCCGGCCGGGCTCGCCGCCACCGCCACCGAGGTGAAGGACTACGCGGGCGGGGTCTTCCCCACCCGCTTCAGCCTCGCCGCGCGGGCGACGGGCCTCGGCTACCGGGTCTCCGGCGGCTACGCCACCTGCAAGGTCCGCGACACCGGCCGGGCCTCGGAGGCCGCGGTGTGGATCGGCGAGCCCTACTACGACGCGGAAACCAGCACCGGCGCGCTGACCTGGCACGACGGGGAGGGCCGGACCGTACGCCCGGCCGAGGTCGGACCGGTGGCCTGGTCCGAGGGGATGCGGATGGCCGCGGCACTGTACGCCGGGCGCAAGATCGAGGAGGGCGGGGACGCGTGAGCACCACCGACGACAACACCAGCACCACCGGTAAGGACGGTGCGCCCGTGAGCGAGGCCGAACTGCTGCTCAGGGCCGGCGCGGTACTGCCGCTCGGCACCGCGGACGCGGGCCGGACCGCCGTCGACCTGACGGCCCGCTCCTACCGCCACCCCGCCCTCGGCGACGACCGCGTCGTCGTCCGGCTGGCCGCCGCCGAACTGGGCGCGGCCGAGGACCTGGCCGCCGGGTTCCTGGGCCTGGTACCCGAACAGGCCGAGCCGCCCGTCGTCGGCCTCGGTCACCGCCAGGCACTCGGCTTCCCCGAATGGGTCCTCGTCCACCACCCCGAGGACGGCCACCACGCCCTCGCCGTCGTGCCCGAACTCGACCGCATCAGCCGCCAGGCCAAGACGCAGCCCAAGGCCGCGCTCGACGCCTGCATCGAACTCGCCGGCCGGCTCGCCGCCTCCGTGCCGCACTTCCTGCCCGTCTTCCACGAGCAGGCCGCCCGCACCTTCCTGGCCGTCGAGAACACCACCTACGCCGCCCAGCTGTTCGGGCGCGCCCGCGCCGCCGAGGCCCAGTACGGCCTCGGCGTCGACGAGGACCGGCTCGACGCCGTCTTCCTCGAATTCGCCCTGGCCGGCGCCCTCCCCGTGAAGGTGCTCACCGGCTACGGCAAGGAGCTGGCCCTCCGGGTCAGCCCCGCCGAGGCCTACCGCCGCTTCCGCCGCCTGTGCGTACGCCGCACCGCCGGCGGGCTGCCGCCCTCCGCCCAGGCCGCCACCGAACTGCGCCGCCTCGCCCGAGCCGCGGGCCTGACCGGCAGCGAGCCCGAGCAGGACTACCTCGCCGACCTGCTGCCGCTGCCCGCCACCCTGCGCGCCCCGCTCGGCTGGTGGAAGGCCCACCGGACCGCCCTGGTCGAGCTGGCCGGGCGCGTGCCCTCCGTACGCGGCACGCTCCTCGGGCTGACCCCGCCCGGCGGCGGCGACGGCGTCGAACTCACCGACCTGTGGCTGGAGGTCCTGGACGAATCCGGCGCCACCGCCGGGCTGGTATCCGAGGACCTCCCCGCCGACCAGCGCTGCGCCGACGGCACGGCGGGCTGGCTGGAGCGCTTCCACGCCGCCCGCCACACGGGCTGGGGCCGGCGCACCACGCCCGCCGTGCTCCTCGACCTCGTCGAGCGCTGCGCAGGACAGCTCCGCGCCGAACTCGTGCGGCCCGGCCGCGAAGCGGGCCTGCGCGTCGGGGTCCAGGACGCCGACTTCCTCGACCTTCTGCTCACCCTGGGCGTCCCGGTCGCCGACCCCGACACCAAGCGCGGCAGTTACCGGCACGACCGGCTGAACCTGGACGACTGGGCGCGCTCCGACCAGCGCCGGGACCTGCTCGCCCTCGCCGCAGACGAGCGGTTCCACCCGGCCTTCCACGGTGCGCTCAACAGCCTCGGCGAGAGCGGCGACGACATCGTCCGCCGCGTCGCCGCCTCGCCCGGTGGCCGCCCGCTGCTGGCCGAGTGGGTGCGCGGCGTCGCGCGGGCCTCCACCGCCGCCGGGCTGCCCGGCGTCCCGGACGCCATCCAGCGCCTGACCTGGCTGCCCGTCGAGGCCCTCGAACTCGCCCCCGCCGAAGTGGCCGGAGCCGCCGCCGCGGACCTCGCCGAAACCCTCGCCCGTACCCTGCGCGGCGGACTCTTCGAGGAACTGGCCTGGCCCTCCTGGGAGAACGCCGTGGCCGAACTGGCCACCCAGGACCGGCGCGGCCTGACCGTCGTCGAGGCCTGGCCCCACCTCATCGTGGCCAACGCCACGCAGGTCCGGGTCATCGACGCCGACTCCACCGTCCTCACGCACGACCTGCGGGTCCCCGCAGGCTCCCACTACCGCCACGGATTCCACTACGTCGACGGCGAACTGCTCGTCTTCTGGAGCTCCTGGAGCAGCAACGGGACGGAGGGCTACTGGCACACCTCGCCCGGCACCGTCCTCACCCTCGACACCGCCCGTCCGAACTGGCAGCTGCGCTCCGAACACCTCAGCCTGCCCCTCCCGGGCGGCGGGCGCGCCACCGGCGGCGGCATCCTGCACCGGGGCGACACCAGGCTGCCGGACGAGCGGCCCATGCTGTCCGACGGCGCCTCGTACTGGGTGTGGCAGCACCGGGACCAGGCCAACGAGCGGGGCTGGCGGGAGTACGACCCCGCCACCGGTGACCTCGGCCGGTTCTCCCTGCCCGGATTCCTCACCGACAGCCTCGACGGTCACCCGGTGCAGGCCGCCTCCGGCGGGTCCTCCTGTCGGCTGCGGCCCACGCCCACCGTGCCCGGCTCGGTGCTCGGCGCACCCGAGGGCGGCCTGCTCGGCTGGCGCGCCGCCCGCGTCCCCGGCCACGGCTGGCGGGCGGCCGACACCAGCGGACGCACCGTCACCGCCCCCGAAGGCGCCAACATGCCGCTCGCGGCACTCGCCTTCCCCGGCGACGACCGGCCGCGCGCCCTGTCGGCCCACTACCACGAGCTGAGGATCAGCGACCCCGACGGGGTGGTCACCGCCAAGACGCGCGACGACGAGCGCCGGGTGCCCTACGCCACCGGCAGCGTGAACCTCCCCCCGCTCTCCCACTGGTACGCCCTGCGCCCCCGCGACCCCGAGGGCTCGGCCGCGCTGCGCACCGCCGACCGGGAAACCGTCGCCGCCCTGCTCAAGTCCGCCGCCGCGGCGGAGCGGGCCGAGGACCTGCCCGCCCTGGTGAACGCGGCCCTGCCCCAGGTCACCGCCCCCGAGCTGGTCGGCGGCGTCATCGAGGTGCTGCGCTTCGCCCTCGTCCAGCAGAAGGCCCTCGACAGGATCGCCGCGCGCCTCGGCGCGGACGCCGAAGCCGCGGAGACCGGCCCCCAGGGCCCCACCGACGAGTTGATCGACCAGGCGCTGAACGGACTCACCGGCTCCCGCTACTACCGCGGCGGCGCCGACACGGACGTCGCCCACCGCTTCCTGCGCGAACTCGCGGCGGCCCGCGGCGACACCGCGGCGGTCGCCGTACCGGGCAGGCTGCACTTCGACGTGCCCGCCCTTCCCTACTCCGCGCTGGACTGGACACCGCTGCTCGACCAGCCCGCCGCCATCGCCTACCGCGCCGTCGCCGCCGGGACCACCGACGAGCAGCGCGCCGCCCTCGTCTGCATGCTCCACGAGATCGACGCGGCGGGCCTGGCCTCGGCCGAGGGATCCGCCGACCACTGGCGCCGCGTCCTCGTCCACCTCGACCAGCGCCACCTGCGCACCCCCGACGGAGCCGAGCGCAACCTGCACGGGCGCGCCGTGCTCCCGCTCGGCGGCGGAGCGGTCCTCGCCACGACCGAGCACAGCCAATCCGTCCCCGACGGCCATGAGTTCGGCGCGCTGTTCCACGACCCCGCCGGCCGCTTCACCGTCCCCGGGCCCTACACCCTGCGCGGCCACGCCCCGCTGGGCGACCCCGGGCGCGGCCCCGACTGGCTGGCCCGGTTCCTCACCGAGGCGGCGGACCGGGGCCCCGCGCCCTTCGTCCCCGAGGCGGCGGAGGAGTTCGCCCGGCTCACCGGGGTCCCCGGGGCACTGGCCCGGCTGCTGATCGCCGGCCTGCCCTCCGTCGACATGTGGTGGAACAACTTCCTCACCCCCGAGCTGCGCACCCTCCTCGGCCTCAAGGCCGGCGAGGCCGCCCACGCCCGCGACGAGCTCAGGAGCCTCGAGGTCGCGGTCCGGCGGGCCGTCGTCGCCGCGCTGCTGCCCGCCGACCCGGCCCTCCTGTGGACCGAAGGCCCCGACGCGGCGGCCGCCGCCGAGGTGTGGAACCGGCGCGTCGGCCGTCGCACGCCCGTGCCCGACTGGCTGCTCACCGAGGGCACGCGCGTCCTGCGCACCGGATGGGCCGTCCCCAGCGCCCTGTCCGCGCTCCTCGACCCGGCCGCTTCCCCGGAGCTCTCCGTCGACGTGGCGTGGACGGTGAAGGGCGACCACGTGGAACCCCGCGAGCCGGCCACCCGCCCGTTCACCTCAGCCGTCCTGACCTCGGCCATCGGCGCGATGGCCTGGCTCGCGCACCGGCTGCCCGCGGGCGACCCCGTACGAGCGGCCCTGCCGCCCGCGCTGACGGCCGTACGGCAGCGGCTCGCCGCCCCCGAACTACTGCTGGAGAGCGGGCACTACAGCGATCTCACCGAATTCCGGCAGGCGGCGGGCACACCGACCGAGACCGGTGAGGGATTCGAGCGGTACGGCGCGGTGATCATGGCCACCCACGACCACCGGCCCCGGTCGGCGCTCTGCCCGGCGCTGCTGGACTCCACCGGCTCCGACCCGTACCTGGCGATCCTGCGCGGGGACGACCAGCGGCACTCCGCGATCGAGACGGCCCTGCGGGCCGCCCACGACCCGCGCTTCGCCGCGCTGCTCGCCGACCCGGGCGCCCCGGTCGCGGGCGCCGTCGACAAGGACGGCACCTGGTGGCCGCAGGACCCCGGCCGCTCGGTCCCCGACCTGGTGACGGAGGCCGCCGGGGAGCACGGGCTCGGCACAGACGCGGCCGCCCTCTACCTGATGCTGCTCGCCATGCCGGACCCGACCGACCGCAACACCGCGCGCTGGACCGGCTGGAAGCCGGCCCGCCTCAAGGCCGCCCGCGCCGAACTGGCCGCCACCGACCTGGTGGTGCCGGCCGGCCGGAGCCGGGCCGGGCGCTCGCTGTTCCTGCCGGGCGGCTGGGCGGAGATGGCCTCGCCGTTGCTGCCGGTGGAGCAGTGGAAGCTCCCGATGTACGGGCAGCGCCTGCTGGGCCCGCTGGTGCCCGCCGAACCGGCCGCCGACCTCTACCGCAAGGCATGGCAGCGGGTCCGGGAGGGCGACGGCCCGCGCTTCGAGGAGCTCAAGGTGAAGCGCACGCGGGGCCGCGCCCGCCGGACGTGAGGGCGCCCCGGGCCTGACGGCCCGGACTCCGATCGCCTGATCCCGATTCCCGGCCGCGCGGGCACCCGTCGTCCTTCCCCCCCCCCGGCCCTCGCCCGCAGGCGAGGGCCGGGGAAGGGGGCGGAGGGTGCCCGCCCGGCCCGCCCGCCCGCTGCCCACCCGTCGCACGCCGTCCGTATCCGTTCCGCACCACCCAGGAGTACTCCGATGACGCTCACCGACCAGGCCGCCGCAGCGGCGGCGCCCGCCCGGCAGGTCCTGCCCGCCGAAGAGCGGTACGCCGCCGAACTCGCCTTCCTCGCGGCCCAGGACCCCGGCCCCCGCCCGCCCGGCTGGGCGCTGACCCCGCGCAACGTCGTCACCTTCGTCTGCGGCAGCGACGGAGCCGAACTGGCCCTGCCCCAGGGCGGTACCAAGCTGGTCATCGCCCCCAAGTTCGTCGGCGAGCGCGCCCTCGTGGAGCGCTGCGTGGTCACCCTCGCCGGAGAGCGCGGCCTGCTGCTGACCGGCGAGCCCGGCACGGCCAAGTCCATGCTCAGCGAACTGCTGGCCGCCGCCGTCTGCGGCACCAGCTCCCTCACCGTCCAGGGCACGGCCGGGACCACCGAGGACGCCTTCCGGTACGGCTGGAACTACGCGCTGCTGCTCGCCCAGGGGCCGAGCACGGGCGCGCTGGTCGACTCGCCGGTGCTCTCCGCCATGCGGACCGGGCGCGTGGTCCGCGTCGAGGAGATCACCCGCTGCCTCCCGGAGGTCCAGGACGCGCTGGTGTCGATCCTGTCCGACCGGCGGGTGACCGTGCCCGAACTGACCGCCACCGAGGACGCGGTGGTCTCCGCGGCCCCCGGCTTCACCGTCATCGCCACCGCCAACCTGCGCGACCGCGGCGTCTCCGAGATGTCAGCGGCCCTCAAACGGCGCTTCAACTTCGAGACGGTCGCCCCGATCGCCGACGCCGACGCCGAGGCCACCCTGATCCGCCGTCAGGCGGTCGCCGCCGTCCAGCGGGCCGGTGCCTCCTTCGGGGTCGACGACGCCGTGCTCGACGCGCTCGTCACCGTCTTCCGCGACCTGCGCTCGGGACGTTCCGCCGAGGGCTGGGACGTGGAGCGCCCCGGTACGGTGATGTCCACCGCCGAGGCCGTGCAGGTGGCGGCCTCGCTGGGGGTCGCGGCCGCCTACCTGCCGGGCGGGGACGTGCTGGACCTGCTGCCGGGGCACCTGCTGGGCGTCGTACGCAAGGACGACCCGGCCGACCACGGACGGCTGCTGGGCTACTGGGACGGCCCGGTCCGCCGCCGGGCCGAGGACGGCTCGGCCATGTGGCGCCGCCTCTGGGACCTGCGCGGGAGCCTGCGGTGACCCCACCCCAGACGACGGCCGACGCGCGCGACGCCGCCGGCGCGTCGGCCGATCCGCGTACGGCCGTCGAGGCGCTGGCCGCCTCCCGAGAGCCGTACCTGCTCGGGGTGCGCCACCACAGCCCCGCGCTGGCGGCGCTGGTCCCCGAACTGCTGGACGCCTCAGGCGCGGACGCGGTCTGCGTGGAGCTCCCGGTGGACTTCCAGCCGTGGCTGGAGCACCTCGCCGACCCGGAGACTGCCGCCCCCGTCGCCCTGGCCGGCACGGGCCGGGACGGCCGCCTGGCCTTCTACCCCTTCGCCGACTTCTCCCCGGAACTGGCCGCGATCCGCTGGGCCGCCGCGCGCGGGGCGGCCGTCCTGTGCTGCGACCTCCCGCTGTCCGCCGAGGCCTGGACCCGGGTGGACGCGGCGGTCCCGGACCGGGCCGGCGCGCCGCGCGACCGCACCTTCGCCGACGCGCTCGCCGCAGCCGGAACCGGCCGGGACGGCGAGGACATGTGGGACCGGGCCGTCGAGGTACTCGCACCCGGCTGCTCGCCGGAAGCCGTACGGCGGGCCGCCCTCGGCGTCGGATGGGCGCTGCGCTCGGACGCCGCCACCGTCCCGGCGACGGACCTGGCCCGCGAGGCCCACATGCGTGAGGTGATCGGGGGCGCCCTCGCCGCCGGCCACCGCGTGGCCGCCGTGATCGGAGCGTTCCACGCACCGGCCCTCCTCGGCGTACCCGCCCGCGCCCCCTCCCCGGCCGGGGAGGCCGGGACCGCGGCAGCCGGCGGCGACGCCGGGGCGGCGCCCGCAGGACACGGCCGCGGGACCGGACAGACGACCGGGCGCGTGACCGGGAGCGGGACCGGGGTCCGGTCCGGGGCTGCCGGGCAGGGCGCGTCGCAGGCCGTCACCTCGCTCGTGCCGTACTCGTTCGACCTGCTCGACTCCCGCTCCGGGTACCCCGCCGGGATCCGGGACCCGCTGTGGCAGCAGTCCGTCCTCGACGCCGGCGGAGAGCCCCGCCTGGTCTGGGAGGCGGCCTCCGTCGCCGTCACCCGGGTCTGCCGCGAGCTGCGCCGGGCCGGGCACACCGCGGGGACCGGCGAGGCCACCGAGACCCTGCGGCTCGCCTGTGACCTGGCCGTCCTGCGCGGGCTCCCCGCACCGGGCCGGGGCGAACTCCTCGAAGCGCTCACCACCGTCCTCGGGCAGGGCGAACCGCTCGGCCGCGGCCGTGCACTGGCCCGCGCCCTCGAAGCGGTGCTCGTCGGCACCGCACGCGGCCGGATCACCCCGCACGCCCCCCGTTCCGGCCTCGGCCCCTCCGTCGAGGCCGAGCTCACCGAGCTGCGGCTGCCCGGCCCCGAGGACCCCGCCCCGCGCGAGGTCCGCCTCGACCCGCTGCGCTCCGCCCTCGACGGCCGCCGCGAGATCCTCCTCCAGCGGCTCCTGGTCTGCGGAGCCTCCTACGGCGAGCCCCTCACCGTCGCCACCACCGGCGACGGCGCCGCCCTCGGCACCAAGTGGCGGCTGTCCTGGACGCCTTCGGTCCCGGCCCGGCTCGACCTCGCCGGGGTGCGCGGGGTCACGGCCGCCCAGGCCGCCGCCGGCACCCTCCGCGACACCGCCCGCCGCGCCGCCGCCGACGGCGGGCCGACCCCGGAGCGGATCCTCGCCGGACTGGCCGCCGCCGCACGCTGCGATCTGCCCGAACTGGTCGACGTACGCCTCCGGGAGGCGGCCGGAGTCCTGCCGCAGACCGCGACCCTGCCCGAGCTCCTCGAGGCCCTCGACCTCCTGGAGGCACTCCACCGCGGCCATCTCCCCGGCACCGGCGACACCTCCCGCGCCACCGCCGCCGCACTCACCGGGGATCTGCTCGAAGCGGCCGTCCGCTCCCTGCCCGGCCTCGCCGGCAGCGAGGACCCCGCCGACGCCGCGGCCCTGGTGGCCCTCGCCGACCGCGCCGCCGCCCACCACCTCGGGCTGCGCACCGACGAGGCCCTCGCCGCCCTGGCCGCTTCCGCCTCCCCGCTGATCCAGGGCGCGGCCCTGGCCGTACGGGTCCTCCTCGACCTCGATCCGGCCGCCCGGCTCGGCGAGCGCGCCGGCGGCTGGATCGACGCCGCGGCGGCCCCCGACGCGCGCCGCGCCCTGACCCGCCGGCTCGGCGGAGTGCTCACCGCGGCGGGACCGCTCCTGCAGTCCTCCCCGGCCGCGCTCACGCCGCTCCTCGACCGGGTCGAGCACCTCGGCGACCAGGACTTCCTCGACCGCCTCCCGGCCCTGCGCGGGGGCTTCGACACCCTGTCTCCCGCCGACCGGGACCGGCTGCTGGACACCGTCGGCGAGCGACTGGGCGACCGGGTCGACCTCGCGCTCGACGCGCCGCCCGCGCTGCTCGCCCTCTGGGCCGCCGCCGACGCCGCCGGACTCGCGGCGCTGAAGGAACTCCCGCTGCCCGGGGCGGCCGTACCGGCCCAGGACCACGGCCGCGCCGAAGCCCCGGATCCGGATCCGGCCGCGCTGGGCACATCCGGGCCCGCCCGCGCCGCGCACCCCGGCCCGCGCCTCGCGCCCGCCGACCGCTGGAGGCTGCTGCTCGGCCGTGAGCGCGACCGGCTCCCCGCCGGCGCCCGCCGCTACGCCCACGCCCTCGACGAGCTCTACGGCGCCGGCCGCGGCGAAGGCTCCACCGACCTCGACGGCGGCAGGGGAGGACAGGGCGGCGGCCGGGAACACTCCTTCCCCACCGCCCGGGAGTGGTCGCAGGAGCTGGAGGCGCTGTTCGGCGCCGAGGTACGGGAAGAGGTGCTCGGCGGAGCGGCCGAGGCGGGCCGCACCGACGTGCTCTCCCAGCTCGACCCGGCGTCCGTACGGCCCTCCGTGGAACTCCTCAGCTCCGTCCTGTCCCTCGCAGGCGGGATGCCCGAGGCCCAGCTCGCCACGCTGCGGCCCCTGGTCAGGCGGCTGGTCGAGGAACTGACCAGGGAACTGGCCACCCGGATGCGCCCGGCCCTCTCCGGCCTCGCCACCCCGCGCCCCACCCGCCGCCCCGGCGGCAGACTGGACCTGGCCCGCACCCTGCGCGCCAATCTCGCGCACACCCGGCGGCGGCCCGACGGCAGCGTGGTCGTGGTCCCGGAACGGCCCGTGTTCAGCACGCGGGCCGGCCGCGAGAGCGACTGGCGGCTGATCCTGGTCGTCGACGTCTCCGGCTCGATGGAGGCCTCCGTCATCTGGTCGGCGCTGACCGCGGCCGTGCTGGGCGGAGTGCCCACCCTGTCCACCCACTTCCTCGCCTTCTCCACCCAGGTCCTGGACCTCACCGACCGGGTCGAGGACCCGCTCTCCCTGTTGCTCGAGGTCCGGGTCGGCGGCGGTACGCACATCGCCGCCGGACTCGCGCACGCCCGCTCGCTGATGACCGTCCCGAGCCGCACCCTCGTCGTCGTGGTCAGCGACTTCGAGGAGGGCGCACCGATCGGCGGACTGCTCGGCGAGGTCCGCGCACTGGCCGCCTCCGGCGCCCACCTGCTCGGCTGCGCCGCGCTCGACGACACGGGGACCCCGCGGTACTCGGTCCCGGTCGCCCGGCAGCTCGTCGCCGCCGGGATGCCGGTGGCCGCCCTCAGCCCGCTCGCCCTCGCCCGCTGGGTGGGCGACCGACTCCGTGGAGAACCCCGTTGACCACCGAACTGCCGCCCGTCGCACCGGAGGTGCTCGCCGAGGCCGTCGAGCAGCTCAGCGCACGGCTGCGCAAAAAGCTGGACGCCGCCACCGCGAGCTGCGGCGCGCTCGCGTCCGGCGGGGCCGACGGAGACGGAGCCGTCGTCCTCGCCTTCGGGGAGGACGCCGTCGTCACCCTGCGGCCCGGCCCGGGCGGCGCGGTCACCGAGCCCGGACAGGCGGTCTGCACCTGCCTCCTGGCCCCCCGCTGCCTCCACCGCGCCGCCGCCCTGGGCGCCGCCCCCCTGACTGACCCGGCCCAGGCCCTGGACCCGGGCTCGGGCCAAGTCCCGGGCTCGGCCCAGGCCCAAGACCCGGGTTCGGGTCAGGTCCCGGGCCCGGGCTCGGGTCAGGCCCCGGACCCGGGCTCGGGCCGAGTCCCCGGCGCTGCCGCAGCCGCGGGCCGGGCCCAGGGGGCTCGGGGAGCGGATTCGGCCGGGTCTGCGGCCGAGCCCGACCCGCCGGCAGGGCGCTCCGCCCCCGGCGCCACGCTCACCGAGGCCCAGCGCAGCGCCGCGGCCGGGCTCTGGCGGGTCTCCGCCGAGGCGCTCGCCGCCGGGGTCACCGCCGGAGGGGCCGTGGTCCAGGCCGAGTTGCTGCGCGCCGCGCACACCGCCCGCCTCGCCGGGCTGCCACGCGCCGAGGCGGCCGCGCTGCGCGTCGTACGGGGCCTGCGCGCCGCCCGCGGGCAGCAGGCCGGTCAACGGCTCGGCGCGCTCACCGAGGCCTTCCGCGAACTCCTGCGCACCGCCGCCCTGCTGGCCGCCGGCCGCGCCGATCCCGCCCTGACCGGCACCGCCCGCCGTGCCTACGCGCCCGGCGGCAGCCTCCAGGTGTACGGCCTGTGCCGGGAGCCGGTTCTCTCGGCCACCGGCTACGGGGGAGTGGTCACGCACCTGCTGGCCCCCGACGGCGCCGCGTACTCGCTCTCCGACGTCCGCCCCGGCGGCCTGGCCCGGGCCCGCGGCGCGGGGACGGCCTCCGTCGCGCTCGGCGGGGCCGTCCTCGACCACGCCGGGCTGGCCCGCGGCGGCCTGCGCGTCGTCGGCGCAACCGTCTCCCCGGAGGGCCGGCTCGGCGCCGGACGCGGGGTCAAGGCGACCCCGCTGCGCGGGATCCCGTGGACCGAGGGGCCCGCCGCGGCGCTCTTCGCGCGGCCCGCCGCCGAGGCGCTCGCCGACCCCCCCGCGGATGCCGAGGACGCCGAACCGGCCCTGCTCGGCTGCGAGGTCGCCGTCGTCGGCGCGGCCGGGGAACACCTCCACGTGCGTGAACTGCGGCCGGGCGCGCCCCTGCTGCGGCTGCGGCCCGCCCACCCCCACCCCGAGCTGGCGCATACGGCGAACCTGCGCCGCCTCGGCTCGTACCCCGGTCTGCGGCTGCGCGTCCTGGGCCGCCCCGACCTGGACCGGGCCGCCACCCTGAGTCCGCTCGCCGTCGGCCCGGTGCCCGGCGCGGAGTACACCCTGCGGCTGCCCGAGGAGTGGCTGGGCCGGGCGGACCTCGGCTACGACCGCCTCCAGGGCGTCCACTTCCCGCCGGCGGCCACCGCCGGGCCCGCTCCCGAACCGGCCCCCGCCGGCCCGGACCCGCTGGCCGACTCACCGCTGTGGCGCGTACGCCGCCTCCTGGAGACCGGGGTCGCGGGCGGCCGACGAGCCGTGGCCGAGGCGGCCCGGGGCACCGAACCCCTCGCCGCGTACGGCCCGCTCCGCCGGGCCGGGCTCACCGGGGCGGCCGACCTGGCCGCGGCCCTCGCCGCCGAGGCCGACCGCCGCCCCCGCGACGGCTTCGGCCGCCTCGCGGACCCCTCCGCGGAGGGCTACGCCCACGCCTGGCTGTCCACGGCCACCCACCTGGCAGCAGCGGAACGCTCCCTGGTCTCCGCCTCCTGGGCCCCCGCCCCGGAAGCCTGATCCGCGCACCGGATCGGGCAGGTCAGCGGGCAGATCAGCGGGGAGGGGCGGGGGCGGGGGCGGGGACGGAGGCGGAGGCGGGTGCGGGTGCGGGTGCGGGTGCCTGGGCGTCCCACAGGGCGCAGTGGTGCTCGGTGCGGGCGTCGATCGGGCCGATGCCGGACGGGCCCGGGGCCAGGGACAGGACCGAGGGGGTCTGGGGGCGGAAGCGGGGCCAGGGCGGGACACCCGGTGAGCCGGGGGCACCGGTGCGGGCGAAAGCGGTCCAGTAGTCGGTCATCCGGTCCGCCAGGGCCCGCTGCGGGGCGTTCAGCGGCGCCAGTTCGAAGAGGTAGGGCAGCTCGAAGCCGTGCGAGGCCCCGTACGGCAGCCCCGGTGCGTCCGGCAGCCCGGTGAAGTTGGGCGCCCCGCGGTCGGAGAACCGGTAGGCGTACGCCGGTACGTGCCGGGCCAGTGCGCCGCCGTCCCGCAGCGTCGGGCAGGTGAAGGAGGCGTCGGACAGCAAGGTCGCCCAGGCCGTCGCCGGCGTCGGATAGGCCGTCACCGGATAGCCCGCCTCGACGGCGCGGGCCGTCGGGGCCCCGAACGACCGTTCCAGCCGGTCCCGGTAGGCGGCCCCGTCGGCGATCGGGTACGCCGCCAGGGTCGGTCCGAGGAAGATCCGCATCTCGTCGCGCGTGCTGCCCTGCATCACCGGCACCCGGTGGAACCGTCCGTTCTCCAGGGCCCGTCGGGGTTCCTCGGGCAGCAGGGCGCCGCCGTAGGGGACCTTGGAGAAGGTCTGCATCAGCTCCGGTGTGGCCAGCTCTCGGGCGTCCAGGCGGCGCAGGCAGTCCAGGACTCCGTCGGGCCCCGCGCAGCCGAGCCGCGCCGCCGCCAGGTCCCCGTCCGACACCGTGGTCCGCTCGGGGACGAAGGGCTCGTACGCGCCGAGTGCGGGAAGCAGCGACCAGGGCGGGATCGTGGTCGAGCACGATCCGCTCTGCACGATCGCCCGGTGGAACAGCCCGGCCGAGTCGGGGGAGGTGAGGTGGGCGCAGACGCTGAGGGCGCCCGCCGATTCGCCGAACACCGTGACGCTGCCCGGGTCGCCGCCGAACCTGCCCGCGTTCGCCCGCACCCAGCGCAGCGCGGCCTGCTGGTCGGCGAGGGCGAAACCGGGAGCCCCGCCGAGCTCCGGATGGCCGAACAGGCCGAAGACGCCCAGCCGGTAGTTGACGGTCACGACCACCACGTCGCCCCGGACGGCGAGCCGTTCGGGCCGGTACGCGTCACCCGCGCCGTTGACGAAGCCCCCGCCGTGGAACCAGACCATGACGGGCCGCCCCGCACCGCCCCGGGCGGGTGCGGCCGAGGGCAGGGTGACGTTCAGGTACAGGCAGTCCTCGGAACCGCTCGGTCCGCCCGGCCCGAACGCGGGCAGCTGCACGCAGCGCGGCCCGGGAGCACCCGCGTCGCGCACGCCCTGCCAGCGGGGCGCCGGCTCCGGAAGCCGCCAGCGCAGCGCGCCGGTCGGGGCGGCGGCGTACGGGACACCCTCGAAGGAGCGGTGGGCGCCGTGCTCCAGGCCGCGCACCCGCCCCCGGTCGGTGTCCACCACGGGCCGCTCCACCACGGGCCGCTCCACGACCGGCCGCTCCACGACGGGCCGTTCGGCCGAGGGCCGCTCAGGCCCGGGCGACGCGGCCACCAGCAGCACCGCCGGGAGCGAGAACGTCAGCGGTCGTACGCACCGGCGCCACAACCTCCGCACATCGGGCACGCGTCGAGCCTTTCCCCAGGGACGCGCCAGCGCGCCCGGCGACCCCCGTTTGCCCGCCCCGAATGGCGCAGTGAGCGGATCTGACCGTCAATGTAACAAAGCGTGCGCTTCCCATGACGCACGATGACCGGCGCGCGATGTGTAGACCCGCGTGTCGGCGAACGGAGCTTTCCATGAATGACCCCATCACCCTCGCGGCGACGGACCGAGAAGACCGCCACGGGATCCCCGACACCACTCCTCCGGACGCACCGTCGCCGGGCCCCGAGCCCGTGCGCACCCTGCTGGACACGGCGGCCACCTGCCGTCCCCTGGAGGAGGTCACCGCCCTGGTGAGCCTGCTCAAGGACACCGGCCAGCTGCCCAACCCCGGACACGAGGCGCTGCGCACGGCGGCCGTGACCCGTCCCGTGCACGAGGTGCGGCAGATGGTCGCCCTGCTGGGCGAGCCCCCGCACGAGGTCGACGCGGCGGACATCACGCTGCGCGCCGCCGCCGTCGGCCGGCCCATCGAGGACGTGGCCCTGCTGGTGACCATCCTCGGGACCGAGGAGCCGCCCCGGCCCGCCCCGTCCGACCCGGCCGCACAGCCCACGCGGTCCGAGGTGCACGACCGCCCCGGGGAGGAGCGGGCCGAAGCGGCGGGGCCGCCCGGGCCCGAGGAGGAGGCGTACGAGGAGGAGCCGTACGAGCCGCCGTACCGGGAGCTGTACGACGCCCCCTACGAGCAGCGGCGCCGGCCGACCGGACCGGGCCCGGACCCGGCCCGCCCCGAACCGGCCCGCCCCGGTCCGCCGGTGCTGCGGCACATGCTGCGCTGGCCGGTGGCGATCGCCCTGCTGGTCACCGGCGCCCCGCACCTTCCGATGGACCTGGCGGCCCTGTCGTCAGGGGCACCGCTGGACTTCCTGCCGCTCCTCGTCACCGTGCTCTGCATCGGCTTCGGGGCGCTGCTGGCGGTGCGGGACACCACGATGGTGTGGCGGGCGGCGGCGGTCACGGCCGTCGGCGTCGTCGCACTGCACGTGTCCGGCGGAGCGGCGGCCTTCGACCCCCTGGCCGGGGCGGTCGGCGGGTCCGTCGCCTGGGCGGGCAGCGTCGTCATGCTCAGCGCGGCGGCCGGCGCCGTCCTCGCGGGAGTGGCGCTGAGGAACCCGGGGCAGAGCGCGGCCTGATCCGGCGGTGAACGAGCGGCACCCCGTGCGTACCCGGCACGGGGTGCCGCCTCGTGTCCGGTGCGCCGCGCCCAAGGCCCGTGTCACGCCAGGAGGTTGACCGCCCGGGTGAACACGCGCGGGAGCCGCGCCGCCAGCGGGACGATCCGCCGGGCGAGCGGCGGCCGGTGGCGCGCCCAGAGCAGCGATTCGGTGAGCGTGCGGTAGCTGCGCGACAGCTCCCGCCAGGCCCGTTCGTACGCCTGCGGCCGCCCCGCCCGTACGCAGCGCACCAGTTCGCCCGCCGCCGTCACGGCCAGGGTCAGGCCCTCGCCGGTCAGCGCGTCCACGTAACCGGCCGCGTCCCCCACGAACAGCACGCGCCCCGCCACCCGTACGCGCGCCCCCTGGCGCAGCGGCCCGGCGCCGCGCACCGGCGCCCCGGGGGACGCGGGCAGCCGTGCGGCCAGCAGCGGGAACCGGGCGAGCTGGGCGTCGAAGGGGGCCTGCTCCGTGGTCAGGAGGGCCACGCCGATCCGGTCGGGGGCGAGCGGGGTGACGTACGCCTCGCAGTGCGCCGCCCAGTGCACCTCGACGAGGTCGCTCCACGGTTCGACGCTGTAGTGGCGGCGCAGCCCGTAGCGTGCCGGCCGGCCGGGCGCGGGCGGCACGGACAGGCCGAGCGCGCGCCGGACGGGCGAGTGCAGCCCGTCGGCGGCGACGAGGTAACGGGCCGTGAGACCTGCCGCGTTGACGTGGTCGGCGGCCTGGCTGACCGCTTCGACGCGGCCGCGGACCACCCGTACGCCCAGTTGTGCGGCGCGTTCGGCCAGCGCGGCCTGGAGCACGGTCCGCCGGACGCCGAGACCGGGACCGCGGCGGAACAGCCCCTCCGCCTGCCGTCCGCTCGTGCCGTCCACGTAGCGGATGCCGTGGAACGGCTGCCCGGCCACGTCCAGGCCGAGCTCCCGCAGCCGGGACACCGCCCCCGGCATCAGGCCCTCGCCGCAGGCCTTGTCCACGGGCGTGGGCCGCGGTTCGACCACCACGGCCTCGAGGCCCGCCAGCGTGCCGTGGATGGCGGTCGCCAGGCCCGCCGGGCCGCCGCCGGCGATCAGCAGGTCGATCACGAGGGGGATCCGGCCGTCGGCACGGAGGCGGGGGCGCGCTGCCGTCCGCCGTCGGTCAGCGCGGCGTCCTCGCAGCCGATCCGCACGCGCAGGAGCAGCAGGTTGAGCGCGGTGAAGCCCAGGGCGGTCACCCAGGCGCTGTGCACGAGCGGCAGCGCGAGCCCTTCCACGACCACCGCCACGTAGTTGGGGTGGCGCATCCACCGGTAGGGCCCGGCCGCCACCAGCGGCAGTCCGGGTACGACCAGCACCCGGGTGTTCCAGCGCGGTCCGAGGGTCGCGACGCACCACCAGCGCAGGGCTTGCGCTGCGAGGACCAGGCCGAGCGCCGGCCAGCCGAGCGCGGGCAGGAACGGACGCCCGGAGGCCCACGGTTCCACCACGCAGCCCACCAGCAGCGCGGTGTGCAGGGCGACCATCACGGGGTAGTGGCCGCTGCCGTACTCGCGGCCGCCCCGGGCCAGGCTCCACGCCGAGTGGCGGCGGGCCGTGGCCAGTTCGGCGAGCCGCTCGGCCACGACGAGGCCGATGAGCAGCAGGTACCAGGTCATGGACGGGGTGAGGGCCATGGAGTCACCAGCCAGGGGGAGTCGGGGGTGCCGCGGCGGTGGTCACCAGCGGAGCAGGACGAGTTCGGAGGCGAAGCCCGGTCCGAAGGCCAGCATCAGCCCGACCGATCCGGGCGGCGGCGGCCCCGCGCTCTGGATGCCGCCCAGGATGTGCAGAACCGACGCCGAGGAGAGGTTGCCGACGGCGGCCAGCGAGCGGTGGCTCGCCGCGAAGGCCGACTCGGGCAGGGCGAGCGCCTCGGCCAGCGCGTCGAGGATCTTCGGGCCGCCGGGATGGCAGATCCACGCGTCGACGTCCGAGGGCTTGAGGTCGTGCGCGGCGAGGAAGGTCTCCACCTCCTCGGCGACGTGCAGCCGGACCAGGTCCGGCAGTTCGCGGCCGAGGACCATGCGCAGCCCCCAGTGGCCGATGTCCCAGCCGAGCAGGTGCTCGGTGCCCGGGTAGAGGCGGCTGCGCGCGGCCACCACCGACGGCCCGGCGCCGGTGTCGTGCAGCGGGTGCTCGCGGCCCACCGCGACGAGCGCCCCCGCCCCGTCGCCGAACAGCGCTCCGGCCACCAGGTTCGCCATCGAGGTGTCCGTGGACTGCAAGGTGAGCGAGCAGAGTTCGGTGGACAGCAGCAGGGCCGCGTGTCCGGGCCGGCCCGTCAGGTGGTCGTGGAGGTGGCCGACGCCGGCGGCGCCCGCCGCGCAGCCCAGGCCGAAGAGCGGCACCCGCCGTACGTCGGGACGCAGGCCGGCGCGTGCCGCGAGGCGTGCCTCCAGCGAGGGCGTCGCGAGCCCGGTCACGGTGGTCGACATGACGAGGTCGATCTGCGGCGCGGCCAGCCGGGCCTCGGCGAGGGCGAGCGAGAGGGCCCGGCCGCCGAGCTCCAGGGCCGCCTCCAGGAACAGGGCGTTCGTCGTGCCGAAGTCGTTCGAGGGCCCGTAGCGCTCCAGCGGGAGGGCGAGGTGGCGGGTGCGCACGCGGACCGAGGAGTGCACCCGGTGCAGCAGGGCGGTGTCGGGGCCCGGCGGCAGGAAGCGGGCGAGGGCGGCCGTGATCTCGGCCTGCGGATGGTGATGGGGCGGGAACACGCTGCTCACTGCCAGGACATGCGTCATCCGTTCACCATAGGAAACAACTGACACATCGTTATGAATCAGGCCAACCGGGCGCGGCGCGGCATACGGTGTCGCCGTGCCCGCACGAACCGGGGCGACCGGCTCCGCCGCGACCGCCGCAGACGCCACGACCACCGATGCCACGACCACCGATGCCACGACCGTCCCGGCCGTTCGCCGCCCGCGCGGTGGTCCGGCCGCGGGGCTGCTGGCGGCCTGCCATCCGCTGCCGGCGGTGGCCGTCACCCTCTTCGCCGTGGCCCTGGCGGCCGCCGCAGGGCACGGCCCGGCGGGTGGGGCCGTCGCGGTGGGCGCGGTCGCCGCCGGTCAGCTCTCGGTCGGCTGGAGCAACGACCGGGCCGACCTGCGGCGCGACCGGGCCGTGGGGCGGCCGGACAAACCGCTGGTCGCGGGCACGGTGCGACCCGCCGCCGTGACCGGCGCGGCGGGCCTGGCCCTGCTGGTCTGCGTCCCCCTCTCCCTGGCCGGCGGGCTGCTCGCCGGGACCGTGCACCTCGCCGGGGTGGCGGCCGCCTGGGGCTACAACCTGTGGCTGAAGCGCACGGTCGTCTCCTGGCTCCCGTACGCCCTGGCCTTCGGCCTGCTGCCCGCCTTCTTCACCCTCGGTCTGCCCGGTGCGCCGTGGCCGCCGCCCTGGCTCACGGCCGCGGCGGCCCTGCTGGGGGCGGGCGCGCACTTCGCCAACGTGCTGCCGGACATCGCCGACGACCTCGCCACCGGGGTGGTGGGCCTGCCCCAGCGGATCGGGCCGCGGTACTCGGCCGCGCTCGCCGCGCTCCTGGTCCTCGGCTCGGCCGCCGCCCTGGTGGTGGGGCCGCCGGGGCGGGTCACGGCGTACGGATGGGCCCTGCTGGCGGGGACGGCGGCCGTGCTGCTCCTCGCGGCCCGGCGCCCCGCGGGCCGGCTCCCCTTCCTGGCCGTGCTGGCCGTCGCCGGGGCCGATGTGCTGCTGCTGGTGGGCGGGCTCAGGCCGGCGTAGCGCGGGTACGGGTCCACTCGCGGAGCCGTCCGGCCGTCCAGGTGTTGATCACGCGCTCGGCCGGCACCCCGCACTCCACGGCCCGTTCGCAGCCGAGCAGCTGCCAGTCCAGCTGGCCGGGGGCGTGTGCGTCGGTGTCGATGGCGAAGAAGGTCCCGGCGGCCACGGCGAGGCGCAGCAGGTCCCGGGGCGGGTCCAGCCGCTCGGGACGGCTGTTGATCTCCACGGCGGTACCGGACTCCGCGCAGGCCGCGAAGACGGCCGCGGCGTCGAACCGGGACGGTGGCCGGGTCCGGCCGGTCACCAGCCGCCCCGTGCAGTGGCCCAGTACGTCCATCAGGGGGTTGCGCACGGCGGCCACCATCCGCCGGGTCATGGCGGGCGCCTCCATCCGCAGCTTCGAATGGACGGAGCCGACGACGAGGTCGAGCCGGTCGAGGAGCTCCGGCTCCTGGTCCAGCGAACCGTCGTCGAGGATGTCGCACTCGATGCCGGTCAGCAGCTTGAACGGCGCCCAGGTCTCGTTGAGCTCCGCCACCACCCGCAGCTGTTCGCGCAGCCGCTCCGGGGAGAGTCCGCGGGCGATCGTGAGCCGGGGCGAGTGGTCGGTGAGCACGGCGTACTCGTGCCCCAGGGAGGCCGCGGCCCGGCCCATGGCCTCGATCGGGCTGCCTCCGTCGGACCAGTCCGAGTGCACGTGGCAGTCCCCGTGCAGCGCCGCCCGCAGGGCGGTCGCCGCCGGGGTGGCCGGCGGGCCCTCGGGGAGCGCGGCGACCTCGTCCTCCAGCCTCTGCAGATAGGCCGGGACCGCCCCGCCGAGTGCCTCCCGCACCACCTGGGCGGTCTTGGGGCCGATGCCCTTGACCGCTTCCAGGGTGCCGTCCGCCGCCCGCTCGGCCGTCTCGCGCCCGCCCATCCGTCCGACGGCGGCCGCGGCCGTGCGGAAGGCCCGTACCCGGTAGGTGGGCTCCTGGGCGCGCTCCAGCAAGAAGGCGATCCGGTCCAGCGCCGCCACCGGGTCCATGGGCGTTCCTCCTGCCTCCGGACCCAGTGTCCGGCGCCGCGCCCGGTTGCGCCTCTTACCGCCTCTTACGCCTCTTACGCCTCTTGCGGAACGGCGGCGTCGAGCGCGGCGGTGAGGCGGCTCAGCCGGGTCTGGAGCTCGACGATCTCGGCCAGCTCGAAGCCCGTCGCGGCCGCGATCCGCCGCGGCACCTCCACCGCGCGGGCCCGCAGCGCGGCCCCCTCCCCGGTCAGGTGGGCGTGCACGGACCGCTCGTCCTCGGTGCTGCGCTCGCGGCGGACCAAGCCGGCCGCCTCCAGCCGCTTGAGCAGCGGGGACAGCGTCCCGGAGTCCAGGCGCAGGTGCTGTCCGATCTCCTTGACGGGCAGTTCGCCGTGCTCCCAGAGCACCAGCATCACCAGGTACTGCGGGTAGGTCAGGCCCAGGTCCTTGAGCACGACGCGGTACAGACCGCCGAAGGCGCGGCTCGCGGCGTTCAGCGCGAAGCAGATCTGGCCGTCCAGGCGCAGGAAGTCCTGGTCGGGGTGGGGTGCGGTCGGCTTCTCGGTCATGGGCGCCAGTGTACCCGGGAAGCACTTGCGAGGCATTGAATTGTGCACAACTGAATTGCGTGCTCTAATGGTGGAGCGCGGTCGACCACCGGCCGCCGCAACGGATCATTTCCGCGAGAGGAACTCCGATGGACGCGCTGTACACCGCTGTCGCCACCGCCAACGGCCGCGAGGGCCGCACCGTCAGCTCCGACGGCCAGCTCGACCTCGCCCTCGCCATGCCCCCCGCGCTCGGCGGCAACGGACAGGGCACCAACCCCGAGCAGCTCTTCGCCGCCGGATACGCCGCGTGCTTCGCCAGTGCGCTGGGCCTGGTCGGCCGCCAGGCCAAGGTCGACACCAGCGAGGTCTCGGTCACCGCCGAGGTCTCCATCGGCAAGGACGGCGCCGGCTTCGGCCTGGCCGCGGTCCTGCGCGTCGAGTTCCCCGAGTCCCTGGCGGGCGAGACCGGCGCCCTGCTGGTCAAGCAGGCGCACGAGGTGTGCCCCTACTCCCGCGCCACGCGCGGCAACATCGAGGTGGAGCTCGTCGTCGAGTAGCAGACCGGAGGCGTGGGCACACCGGAGATGCCGGACCCCCGGCGGGCGGCGACCATGGAGGGGCACCGCCCCGTCGGGGCCCGCACGCCGGGAGGCGCCAGTGGCGCACACTCACTCGACAGACGTACTGGTCGTGGGCGCGGGCCCGGTCGGGCTGACCGCCGCCGTGGAGCTGCGCAGACGCGGAGTCTCCTGCCGGATCGTCGACCGGCTGCCCGCCCGGCTCCCGTTCGCCAAGGCGGTGGGCATCCAGCCGCGCACCCTGGAACTCTGGGACCGCATGGGGCTGGTGCGCGCCGCCATGGAAGCGGCCGTTCCTATGCGCGGGCAACTGGCGTACGTCAACGGCGTCGAACAGCCCCGCCTCGAGTTCATGCTGCCGCCCGAGGTCCCGTACGGCTTCGCCGCGCTGCCGCAGTACGAGACCGAGCGCATCCTCGACGAGTTCCTCGCCCGCTTCGGGACCGCGGTCGAGCGCGGAACCGAGCTGGTGTCCTTCGCGCAGGACGCCGACGGGGTGACGGGCCGGCTGCTCACCCCCTCCGGCGCGGAGGAAGAGGTACGGGCCCGGTACCTGGTGGGCTGCGACGGCGCGCACAGCATCGTCCGCAAGGGCCTCGGACTCGGCTTCGAGGGCGGCGCCTTCCCCGAGGAGTACATGCTCGCCGACGTGGAGGTCGACTGGGACCTCCCCCACGGGTACGCCGTCCGCTCGATGCACCGCGACGCCGCCGGTGCGGTCGACGACGTGCTGGTGTGCATCCCGCTGCCCGGCGCCGGCCGGTACCGCGCGTCGATGCGGGTCCCGCCCGAACTCTCCACCGCACAGCAGGCCGACGCCGTCTCCGACGGAGTCGCCCACGGGCTGCAGACCGGCCGGGCCCCCGCACTCCCCGACGTCCAGACCGTCCTGGACCGGCTCTCACCGCAGCCCGCCACCGCCTCGAACATCCGCTGGGCCTCGGTGTTCCGCATCAGCCACCGCATCGTGGACCGGTACGCCGACGGCCGGGTCTTCGTCGCCGGGGACGCCGCGCACATCCACCCGCCCACCGGCGCCCAGGGCATGAACACCGGCATCCAGGACGCCTGGAACCTGGCCTGGAAGCTCGCCCTCGCCGTCGACGGCCGCGCCCACCCCGGCCTGCTCCGGAGCTACGACACCGAACGCCGTCCCGTCGGCGAGGAAGTCGTCGGCCGCACCGTGCGGCACGCCGAAGCGGGCGTCCAGGCCGACCCGGACGACCCCGCGACCGTGATGCTGCGCGAGGCCCAACTGCTCGTCGCCTACCGGGGCAGCCCGATCGTCGACCCGCCCGGCGAGGGCCCGGGTCCGCGGCCGGGGGACCGGGCACCGGACTGCGGCGGCCTCACCGGCCCGATCGCCGCCCACCCCCTGCGCCTCTACGACCTGCTGCGCGACCGCGGACACGTCCTGCTCCTCCACGGAGACGATCCGCGGACCGGCGAACTCGCACGGACGGCACGGGAGTCCTCGGCCGGCCGGATGGAGGTCATCGCGATCCTCGGCCCCGACGCCCAGGCCGAGACCACCGGCCTGCCGGAGTACCGCGACACCGGCGGCGCCTTCGCCCGCCGCTACGCGGTGGACGGACCGACGGCCTTCGTGATCCGCCCGGACGGCCACCTCGCCGCCCGCCTCAGCCCACCGGACCCGGGGGCACTGGCAGCCCACCTCGCCACCACCTTCGCCCCGGGTCCCGCGCAGTAGTACGCCGGTGGTCCGCCGCCGGAAGACCCCGGCTGGCGACCCGTTTTGGAATGCCGGAAGATCCTCAATACGATCCGGCGATGATCACAAGAAAACGGCTTGCGGCCCGGGCGTGCGGACTGCTCGCCGCCCTGGCCGTCGGGCTCCTCCCGGCGAGCGCCACCGCCGCCGACGGGCCGACGGCGAAGGAACCCCCGAAGGTCGATCTCGTCCTCGACGTCAGCGGCTCCATGCGGGCGAACGACATCGACGGCCAGTCCCGGATGGCCGCCGCGAAGCAGGCCTTCAACGAGGTCATCGACTCGGTCCCGGACGAAGTCCGGCTCGGCATACGCACCTTGGGCGCCACCTACCCCGGTGACGACAAGGCCCTCGGCTGCAAGGACACCAAGCAGCTGTACCCGGTCGGGCCGCTGAACCGCACCGAGGCCAAGACCGCCGTCGCGACCCTCGCCCCCACCGGCTGGACCCCGATCGGCCCCGCCCTGCTCGCCGCGGCCCAGGACCTGGACGGCGGAGACGGCACCAAGCGGATCGTCCTCATCACCGACGGCGAGGACACCTGCGCCCCGCTCGACCCGTGCGAAGTCGCGCGCGACATCGCCGCGAAGGGCATCCACCTCGTCATCGACACCCTCGGTCTGGTCCCGGACGCCAAGATCCGCGCCCAGCTCACCTGCATCGCCGAGGCCACCGGCGGTACGTACACCTCCGTGCAGCACACCGCCGAACTCTCCAGCAGGGTGAAGCAACTCGTCGACCGGGCCGCCGAACCCGTCGTCAACCCGGTGGCCACCGAGGGTGCGAAGCAGTGCGCGAACGCCCCCCGGCTGAAGCCCGGCCTCTACAGCGACCGCGAGACCTTCGGCGAGCACCGCTGGTACCGCGTCGACGTCCGCCCCGGCCAGGAACTGCGCGCCTCGGTGAGCATCGCCGCGGACCGCGCCGTCAACAACGACTACGGCGTCCTGCTGCGCGCCACCACCGTGCACGGCCGCGAGATCGTACGCGGCTCCGAGGCGGGCGACGGCCGGACGGACGTCCTGTCGACCGGCCTGCGCTACCCGAAGGCCGAGACCGACGCGGAGGACGACGCCGCGAAGGAGGCGGCGGAAACCGTCTGCCTCCAGGTCAGCAACTCCTTCTCCGCACCCGCCTCCGTCAAGACCACCCCCGGCATGCCCGTCGAGCTGACCATCGACGTGGTGGACGGACCCGGCGGGGCGTCCGACGCCGCCGCCTTCGGTCTCGGCCGCGGCTGGTGGCTGCTTGCCGTCCTGGCCCTCGTCGGGCTCGCCGCCGGTGTGGTGTGGGGCTGGATCTCGCGCTGGCGCATCTCCGTCTGGAGGACCAACTGATGCGTACCGTACGCACCCTGACCGCAGGCCTGCTGGCCGCGGTAGCCGCCCTCACGGTGACCGGGACGGCCTTGGCCGACACCTCCTCGGCGAGCCCCAGCCCCCGCTCGACGCCCCCTAAGGAGGAGGCCGCGCCGACCGAGGCGGGCACCGGCTTCCGCACCGCGACGGCGTTCCGCCCGGGCCAGAAGGCCACGGCCAGCGCGTCCACCGGCGACTACCTCTACTGGGTCGTCCCCGTGGACGCGCAGCAGCGCCTGACGGTCAAGGCGGCGGTCACCCTGCCCGAGGCCAAGAACCGGCACGGCGCCTCGACCTGGCAGCTCGACGTCTACGACGGGCTGCGCCGCCGCCAGGCGTGCGCCTACGGCACCCAGACCCGGGCCGCGGCCCGGGAAGCGGCCACGGTGGAGCTGTCCTGCACCCTGCGCACGGTCCGCGCCGGAGCCGAGCAGTGGGCCAACGACCCGCTGCCGGGCAGCTACTACGTACGCCTGACCGTCGTCGACGCACCGGAGGAGGACCTCGGTCTGCCGATCCGTGCGGCCGTCGAGGCCTCGGTGCACGAGAGCGGCGGCGCCTACGCGGTGGACGGCGCCCTCTCCACGCCGATGGTCCCCGCCACCGTGACCGGCTCGCTGAGCGAGCCCGAGGACGGCTGGTCCGGCGGCTGGTGGTCGGACCGCTGGATCTGGACCGCGGCGGGCGCGGTGCTCGGCGCCCTCGCGGGCATCCTCGGCTACTCCCTGACGCGCGGCTCGGGCCGCCCGTCCCGGGTGCCGCCGCACGCCTGACCGCGGCGTGCTCGTGTGCGGCGTGCTCGAGTGCGGAAACGGCCGGGCCCCGGGGGATTCCCCCGGGGCCCGGCCGTCTGCCGTGGTCCGCCGTGCCGGTGCCTAGCCGAGGCGGGTGAGCCTGGTCCCGAACGAGGGCTCGGCGAGTTCGCTCCCGACCGCCACCGGCACGCTCTTGGCGCCCTCGCCCTCGCCCGCCGTCAGGACGGCGACCTCGGTGCCGGACCCGGCCGTGTGCGGCAGCGGCGAGGCACCCGGCTTGAGGGTGAGCTTCAGCTGCTGGCCCGGTACGCCGATCACGTTGAGGTCCTTGGCGGCCACCAGCGGCGTACGGCCGCCGAGTCCGTCGTCGACGTAGCCGACGGTGTCGCCCTTGCGGATTACCGGAGCCGACACGAGGGCCGTCCGTACCGCCTCGATGATCTTCTTGCTGTTGTCCAGGGCCAGCTGCAGGCTCTTCACGGCGTTCTCGTCCGGACCGTCGACGCGCTGGTCCATCAGCGTGCCCAGCACCAGCTGGTCCTCGCCGCCGACCCCCTTGTACGCCGCCCACATCAGGGCTCCGCCGGCGGGCGTGCTGGAGCCCGTCTTGATGCCCCTGATGCTGGAGTTGAGCAGGTCGTTGTTGTTGTCGAGCGGCTGCTTCAGCCCCTGGATCGGTGCGCCGGGCAACGCCACGATCGAGCGGAAGACGTCGTCCTTCATGACGGCCTCGGCGAGCTTCAGCTGGTCGGCGGCGGTGCTGACGGTGCCGGAGTCCAGGCCGCTGGGGTCGGTGTAGACGGTGTTCGTCATGCCGAGTTCCCTGGCGGCGGCGTTCATCTTCTCCACGAACGCCGCCTCCGAGTCGCTGCCGGTGTCCCAGCGGGCCAGCAGGCGGGCGACGTTGTTGCCGGAGGGGATCATCAGCATCTTCAGCATGTCCAGCTGGCTGAACTCGGTGCCGGCGGTGAGGCCGACGATGCGGGACTCGTTCTCGGAGGTGCCGTCCGCCACGGTCTTCGCATCGACCTTGATCTTGGGGCCGGGCTCGGTCTTCTTCAGCGGGTGGTTCTTGAGGACGACGTAGGCGGTCATCACCTTCGCGACGCTGGCGGTGGGGACGGGCTTCTGCTCGCCGAAGGTGCCGATGTCGCCGGAGCCGGGCACGCGGACGGCGCCCTGGCCCTTGGCGGGCCAGGGGATGGACAGCTGCCCGGCGATGGTGTGGCCGGTCTCGGCCGCGACGATCTTCGGGGCGGGCAGCGGGCGCAGCAACTGCGCGCCGATGGCCCCGCCGGCGAGGACCAGGAGGATCGGGGTCCAGATCTTGACGCGCCGCAGGGCGGTGCGGCGCGGGGTCTCCGTCGGGGGCGCGGTGTTGGTGAGCTCGGCCAGCAGCTCGAGGGGGACGGCGGCGGGGGCCGCTCCCGCGGGGGTGGCGGTGGGGGGCGGGGCCGTCGGGGTGGTGGTTCCGGCCGTGATCGGCGTGGGTGTGGGCGTGGAGGTGGGGGCGGGTGCGGATGCCTGGGCCGGGGTGGGTGCCGGGGTGTCCAGCGGCTTGAGCGCGATGAACTGGCTCGTCCGCTCGGAGTCGCTCTCGGCCCCCCGCGCCCACGAGGGCGCCCGCCGGGTCACACCGGCTCCGGCCGACCCCGCCGACGGGGCCGGGGCCCCACCGTTGCGCCCGGACGCGCCGGCGTCGCCCGAGGGCAAGTCCTCGGCCCGGAGCGTGACGGTGAGGTCCGAGGGTCCGGGTGCGGGCTTGGCCTTGGGCCCGGCGTCGAGGTCGCCGGTCTCGTCCGGGTTCTGGGGCGCGGCCCCGGACTTGGTTCCGGTTCCGGGCTTGGCTCGGAGCGTGACCGTGTTGTCGGAAGGTTCGGGTGCGGGCTTGGTCCTGGGGTCGGCGTCGAACTCGCCGATGTCGCCAGGGCTTTGGGGCGCGGCCTCGGCCTCGGATCCGGCGGGGGATTCGGGTGCGGATGCAGGGGTACGGGAGTCCGGCGCGCGCTCGGGCTCAGGCTCCGCCGGGGCGTTGGCCGAAGGCTCCCCGTCGGCTACGACCGGCGCCTCCGGCTCTGCTTCGGGCTCGGTCTCGGCCCCCGCCTCGTCCTGCGGCGCTGCCTCGGTCCGGGTCCCGGCCTCGGTCCGGGTCCCGGCCTCGTCCTGCGCCTCGGCCTCGGACCCCGCCTCGGGCTCGGACCCCGCCTCGGGCTCGGACCCCGCCTCGGGCTCGGACCCCGCCTCGGGCTCGGACCCCGCCTCGGGCTCGGACCCCGCCTCGGGCTCGGACCCCGCCTCGGGCTCGGACCCCGCCTCGGGCTCGGACCCCGCCTCGGGCTCGGACTGCGGCTCGGCCTCGGCGTTCGCACCGGCCTCGGCACCCGCCTCGGTCTGGGCCCCCGCCTTGGGCTCGGACTGCGGTTCCGGCTGGGCGTTCGCCCCGGCTCCCGCCTCGGCCTGCGGCTCGGGCTGGGCGTTCGCACCGGCCCCCGCCTCGGGCTCGGCCCCAGCGCTGGGCTCGCCCCCCGCCTCGGTCTGCGGCTCGGGTTCGGCTGTCGCGTCGGTGTGGGGCTCGGTCCGCGGGCCGGGGGTGGCCGTCGCCGTTGCGGCCTTGGCCTTCGCCTCGGGAGCGGTCTCGGGCGGGACGGGGCCCGGAGCCGGGGCATGCGTCTCTTCGGTCTCCGGATTGTCCGGGGAACCGCCCGCCACCGTTGTCGCCTTCATCCCAGCCCCGCCTTGCCCTCGTACCCGGCTGTCGCCGGCCTTGCCAACACGACCGGCGCGGCCCTCCGTGGGGCCGCGCCGACGTGCTAGATGTCCGGGGAGCCCGGCGCGTTCCACCGGCCCGATGCTGTGACCGTTTGGTCATATTCAGCGCGGTGTTTACGAGGAGTATGCCTCCAGTTCCGACACCTGCCCCGCCGGCCAGCCCGTGTTCGCCGTGAACGTGAGCCGCAGGTGGCGGACCCCTGCCGTCGGCGGCAGGGGGATGGTGACGGTGTTGACTCCTTCGGCGAAGGCGTACGCGGCGGAAGCCTTCAGCGTGGACCACGCGGCGCCGTCGCCGGAGCCGAGCACCGAGAGGGTCTGGGTGCGGCTGCCCCACGCGGCGGGGAGCCTGAGCACCAGCCGGCCCACCGTCAGCTCGGTGCCGAGGTCCACGGTCAGGGACTGCGGGAAGGCGTGGTTGGCGCTCTCCCAGTACGTGCCCGCCTGGCCGTCGGTGGTGTTGGCGGCCGCGTACCCCTCGCTGTGGCCGGTGTCCGAGGCGGCCCGCCCCAGGGCGAGGTTGGTGCCCGCCGGAGGGCTCGGCGGGGCCGTCGGGCCGCCGTCCGCGGCGTAGACCTCGAATTCCGAGACCTGACCGGCCGCCCAGCCCGTGTTCCCGGTGACGTGCACCCGGACGTGGCGCACGCCGGCCGGGTCGAAGGCGAGCGTCGCGCTGTTGCCGGAGGCGGGGTTGAAGGTGACGGCCGAGGACGCCTTCAGCGTGGACCAGGTACTGCCGTCGGCGGAGCCGAGCACGGACAGGGTCTGCGTCCGCGTCGCCCACTCCGCCGGGGGCGGCAGCTTGAGCGTGACCTTGCCGACCGTCTTCGCCTCGCCGAGGTCGACGGTGAGGGTCTGCGGGAAGGAGTTGCCGTTGCTCTCCCAGTAGGTCGAGGCGTTGCCGTCCACCGCGTTCGCGGCGCTGTACGACTGGACCGAGGAGGATGCGGTGGCGGGCCGGCCCTGCGCCAGGTTGCCGTTCGGCGGGGTGGTGGGCGGCGGGGTCGTCGGGGGAGTGGTGGGCGGGGTGGTCGGAGGAGTGGTCGGAGGAGTGGTCGGTGGTGTGGTGCCTCCGCCGCCGGGGACACCGCCGTTCGTCCACACCGGGGCGGGCCAGGTACCGGAGCAGGTCTGGCCGGTGTTCCAGCCGGAGTTGCCGCCGCCGTCGGTGATCTGGAGGCCGGCGCCGATGCAGTTGTGGATCGGGGTCGCGGCCTGCGCGATGTTCTTCGCCGTGACGTTGGTGAACTTCATCGCGAGGGCCGACTGCGCCTGGATGGCGTACGTGCCGGCGCCGTCGATGTTCACGTTCGTGAGGCTGACCCCGCTGACGGCGCCCTCGATCGCGTGGACCGCGGCGTAGGAGGAGTCGAGCACGTCGGTGTCGGAGATGGTGATGGCCGCGCCCTGCACCGGCTCGTTCAGCCCGGAGAACCAGATCGCGCCGACGCCGAAGTTCCAGTTGAAGTCGCTGTTCCCGGCCCGTATCAGGGTGTTGCGAGCCGCGGTGATGGTGCCCGCGACCGCGGTGCCCTTCCCGGAGCTCACCCCCGGGTAGCGGTTGGCGATGTGGAGTCCTCCGCCGTTGCTGACGGTGTCGGACATGACGTTGTCCGAGATGGTGAAGTCCTTGCCGCCGTACGTGACGATGTTGTTGGCCAGGATCGGCAGGACCACCGTGTTGTGGTCGAAACTGATGTTGACGTTCGGCTTGTCCTGCGGCCAGGAGGCCAGTCCGTCGTCACCGGCGTTGCGCACGAAGGTGTTGGTGACGCGAGAATTCGTGACACCCGTGTGGAAATTCACGCCATCGGCCGTCATGTCGAGGAAGCGGCTGTTCTTGATGGTGAAGCGGTCCATCGGACCGTCCATCCACGCGGCGACCTTGACGTGCTGCACCCAGACGTTGTCCACGGTCGAGTCGGACATCGCACCGCCGATGGCGTTCACCTGGTCGTCGTCGATCCGCTCGCGGATGTCGCCGATGATCGCGAAGTCCTTCAGCGTGACGTTTCTGCTCGGTCCGTTCGCCTCGTGCGGCCGCACCGGGCCGGTGTAGCCGCCGCCGGGTACGTACTTGCCGTAGAACCCGGCGGCCCGGTTGCGGTTCACGGGGTCGCGTCCGCCGAAGACCGTGTACCAGGGGCCGGCACCCTGGACGGTGACCCCGTCCACGACCACGTGGTCGTAGAGCGTGTAGCTGCCGGGCGGCACGAACACCGCTCTGCCCTGCGCCCGTCCGGCATCGGCCGCGGCCTGCATCCTGGCAGTGGAATCGGTGGCCCCGGTGGGGTCGGCGCCGAAGTCCGCGACGGCGTCGAGGGCCCCGGCCGGCTTGCCGGCGGCCGGGGCGACCTGCTCGAAGTCGGCGAGGTCGACGGTGAAGCTGGGGGACTGCGCGGTCGAGGTCACCTGCACCCGGACCTTCGTACCGGCCGGGTAGGTGGCACCGAGCAGGGTCCGCGACTCGTCGTAGAAGTGGTGCGGGTTGGTGTCCCCGGGATTGTTGTTGAAGGGGTAGCCCCCGTAGTACCAGCTGTACTTGGAGGTCACCGGCAGGCTGCGGACCGACTGGCCGCCCACCCGCACGTCCAGGGTGGCGTCGCGCCCCTTCCCGTCGGCCGTGTCGGGAAGGCTGTAGCGCAGGGACATGGCGTTGGCGGGTTCGGTGAGAGTGAACTCCACGTACTGTCCGACGGAATCCAGCGTCACCGCCTGCCGGCCCGAGGCCTCCGAGGGGAGGTGGCCGTAGTACCGGTCGGGGCCGATCAGGGTGCCGTTGGACTGCGCGTACTCCGCCTCCAGTTCGGTGAACGGCACGTCGGCGCCGCGGCCCGGTATGCCGATCGGCGAGGGAGCGGGCACGCCCGCGGCGTACGCGGCGGGGGCGCTGCCGAGGGTGAGGGCGGTCAGCGCGGCGGTCGCGGTCAGGGACAGGGCCAGGAAGACGGCGGCGCCCCGCCGTCTGATCCTGCGGAGCTGTCCGGGGCTCGGGGCATGGCTGTTCGGCGGTTGGGACATGGGCAGGCACGTCCTTGCGGGCTCGATCGGCGGGCGGGGGGCGAGTCGGCTCAACGCAGGAGGCTACGACTCCGCCGGAAGGAAGTCCATGAACGTACGCAAGAAATCGACTTCGCATCGCAATAAACCCGTGCATCGATGGAGTGGGGGCGATGGGTACGTGCGCGTCGCGTCGCCCACGCCCGGTGAGTACGGCTACTCATGACCGTGCCGCCACGGCCGCCGACCATGGAGCACACCACCACCGCGCCATCCGAACGGGGTCGTCCATGCTCAGCCGATTCGCCGCCGCCGTCGTACCCGCCTTCGGAACCCTGACGGTCACCGCCGACCCCGGGGCGCGCCCCGCCGGGGGCAGCATCCTCGTCGCCAACCACACCTCGCTCGCCGATCCCGCGGTGGTGGTCGCCGCCCTCCGCAGGTACGGGATCGAGCCGGTCGTCCTGGCCACCGGCGGCCTGTGGCGGGTGCCGCTGCTCGGGGCCGCGCTGCGGCGCGAAGGGCACATCGCCGTCCACCGCGGCACCCACCGCGCCGCCGACTCGCTCGACGCGGCCGCCGCCGCCCTCGCCGCGGGCCGCAGCGTGCTGCTCTACGGGGAAGGCGGGCTGCCCGGCCGCCGCGACGCGGGGGAGTCCGCGCCGGGCCCCTTCCGCAGCGGCCTGGCCCGGCTCGCCGCGGCGACGGGCGCCCCGGTGGTGCCCGTGGGCCAGGCCGGTGCGCGCCGGCTGTGCTCCGGCGGCCGGGTCAAGCAGCTCGCCGGAGCCCTGACCGCGCCGCTCCGCAGGCCCGGTCTGCACGTGCACATCGGCTCGCCGCTGCACCTGCCCGACCGGGTGCCCGAGGCCACGGAGCGGGCTCGCGAGGCGGTGACCGCCGCCTGGCGCACGGCGGCGCTCACGCTCGGCGAGCCCGTCAGCGGGTGGTGTGCGCCAGGACCACGTGGGACGCGGCCTGCCGGTCGGCGTCGGTGTCGATGAAGGACACCACCAGCGGACTGCTGCCGGTGGGACCGCCGGCGGTCGCCCGCAGCCGGTAGCGCTCGGTCCGTACGCCCTCCCGGGCGAGCGGACCGCCGCCGGTGAGCATCGACGCGGGCATCTGGTCGTTGGCGACGCGCAGCGCCGCCGCGCGCCAGGTGCCCGACGCAGGGTCGAAGCGCTCCAGCGCGAAGCCCGGCCCGCTGCCCGGCAGGTCGCCCGGCTCGCCCACGAGGGCTTCCATCTGGAAGGCGACGAGCAGGTGCCGGTACTCGGCGGAGTTCCCGTTCCGCAGGGTGACGGTGAACTCCTGCGCGGCGCCGCCGCGTACGAGGGCGAGTCCGCCGCCCCGGGTGTCGACCGCAGCCCGCAGCCGGGTCGGGGCCGCGGGCGGCGTGGCGCGCGTCGGGGCCGCCGACGGGGCGGTGGCCGGCGGCGCGGACGGGGACACCGGGGCCGAGGGGGAGGCGGAGGCCGGCGGGGCGGACGGATCCGCCGCCGCGGAGGCCGCGGCCGGGGCGGGCCCGGAGGGGGGCGTCGCCTCCGGTGCCCTGCCGTCCTTGTCCCCGCAGCCGGTCAGGCCGGTCAGGCTCGCCAGCAGCACGGCGGCCGCGGCCGCGGCGGTCAGGGCCCGGCGGCGTTCGGCGGATGGGGGCATGGGAATCGGTTCTCCTCCAGGTCAGCTGAGGGAGGAACCTAACAAGCACGCACCGCGCCGACGAGGCCGGTCAGGCATCGGAGCGGAGACGGTTCGGTCACGCCGCCGGAGCCGCCGGAGTCCCTGCGCCTCCGCCTTCCGCCGTCCGCGCTCAGGTGAGGGGCTTCTCCAACTTGAAGGCGGTCACGGCCATCCGTTCGCGGAAGTAGAAACGGTGCGCGTCGGTCCGCTGGGTGCCGGAGTCCAGGGTGAGCGTGGTGCAGCCGGCCGCCCTCGCGTGCTCCTCGAGGTGCGCGAGCAGCGCGTGGCCCACGCCGGTGGAGCGGGCGGTGGCCGCGGTCACCAGGTCGTCGACGTAGAGCTTGCGGACCAGGTAGGTGTTCGCGACGATCCGCCAGCCCGCGGCGCCGACGCACGCGCCGTCCTCGTCGTAGGCCGCGGTGAAGCGCAGGCCCTGGCTCTGCCCCTCCGCGAGGATCGAGCGGAACAGGTCTTCGGTCAGGTGCGGGCGGAGCTCGAGCAGCACGGGCAGGAGGTCGTCGGTGAGCCGCGCGTCGCCGGGTTCCAGGTCGATGATCTTCATGGAGCCAGCCTAAGCGGACCGGGATTTCCCGGAGTGTCCGGAACGGAGCGCCGTCTAGCGTCGTCTTCGCCGATGTGTCGGAATGGGAGTGACCGCTGTCAGCGGGCGGAAGGAAGGGCACCCCATGAAGTTCATGCTGATGCTCCTGGGCAAGCAGGCCGACTACGACGCCATGCTGGGCCAGGCGAGCGGCGACAGCCCGGCCTGGTCGCCGGCCGACCTGAAGGCGATGGCCGAGCACATGGAAGCGCTGAACGCCGAGCTGGTCGCGGCGGGCGAGTGGGTCGACGGCCAGGGGCTCACCGCACCCCGCCAGGCCCGACTGGTGACCGCCGGAGCCGACGGCACGCCGCACGTCTCCGACGTGCCGTACGGGGAAACCAGCGCGGTCCTCGCCGGGTACTGGGTCGTCGACGTCGCCGATTTCGACCGGGCGGCCGAGATCGCCGGGCGCGCCTACGCCTGCCCGGTCCCCGAGGGTGCGCCGAACTATCCCGTCGTCGTCCACCCCGTGGGAGAGGCCCCGGAGCAGGGCACCGGGTCCTGATCACGGACGGCGACGTCCGCATGCCGGACGGCGGTCACCGTTGTCAGTGGCACCGCCTACTCTTGATCATGTGAGCCCGACCCCTGCCCAACCGGCCCCCGAGCGTCCCCTCGCCGAGATCAACGCCGATATCCGCGGCCTCTTCGCCCGCGCCGAAGGCCGCCTGTCCGACACCGAGCGCGTACGGCACGCCATGCTGCTCGCGGAGTGGGCCGCGGCGATACGCGCATCGGTCGTGCCCGCCGCGTAGCCCCGGACGAGAAGGTGCCGTGCCCCGTGCGGGGCACGGCGGCGTCGTGCGGCAGTCCGCCTCCCCGGGGTCCTTCGGGGGGCTGATCGGGTGAACTCCCGCAACCCGCGGCGCGGCCGACCGTTGATCAAGGCGCTCACCACCGTGCACTCGTGCAACAGAAGGACCAATGATGATCAAGAAGTTCATGGCCACCGCCGCCGCCACCGCCTCCATCGTCGGTGCGGGCGCCGCTCTTGCCGCCCCGGCCATGGCCATCGGCAACGACAACGGCATCAACACCGTGAACGGCAACGGCGCCCAGCAGATCTACGGCAACCAGAAGACCCACGGCGACCAGAGCCCGCAGCTCGGCCTGGTCCAGGGCTCTCTGAACAAGCCCTGCATCGGCCTGCCCGCCAAGGTCAACGCCCAGTCGCTGGTCGCGCTGATCAACGTCGGTGTCCAGGACATCAACGTCGCGTCCAACCCGATGAACCAGCAGTGCACCGAGAACTCCACCCAGGCCAAGGGCGACGAGACGCTCTCGCACATCCTGGACAACATCTCGCTCCTCTCGGGCAACCTCTCGGCCGGCAGCTGACGCAGTCCCCTCTGCGAGCCGGGGCCTCCGACGCCCGCGCGAGTGCCCACGGGGCCCCGGCTTGTTCCACCCGGATCCGCGGATCCGACCCCAGGACGTGCGGCGGCCCCCAGGCCACCGGGACGGGCACCGGTCCTCACGTCACAGAGCCTCTCGCCCGGCCGGCGAGAGGCTCTCTGACGTTCTGGCAGGGGGCCCGGTCAGAAGGGCTTGGTCGGCAGGTACTTGCCGTCCAGGGTGATGACGGCCCGCTCCCCGCCCTCCGGGTCGGCCACCTTGCGCACGTCCAGCCTGAAGTTGATGGCGCTGATGATGCCGTCCCCGAACTGCTCGTGGACCAGGGCCTTCAGGGTGGTTCCGTACACCTGGAGCATCTCGTGGAACCGGTAGACCGTCGGGTCGGTCGGGACGGTGCCCGGGAGCGAGCCGCGGGTCGGGACGGTCTGCAGCAGCAGGACCGCCTCCTCGTCGAGACCCAGCAGCTCGCAGACCGACCTCGCCGCGGCCTCGGGCAGCGGGTGCTGGCCGAGCAGGGCGGCGGTGACGAAGGCGACCGACAGTCCGGTGGAGTCGGCGAGCTGCTGCCAGGAGAGGTCCTTGCGGGTCTTCGCCTCCACGGCGGTGACGGCGAGGGCCTGGCGGGCGGCGGGGTCGAGCTGGGCGTGCGGCATGGGGGTGTCCTTCCGGAAACGGGTCGGGGGAGCGGGGTGCTCGGAGGGGTGCTGGGGTGACGTGGGCTCAGCGGGCCGCGGCGGCCGTGGGGCCGGTCACCTCGGCGACCGCGCCGGTGGGGATGTCGTAGACCCAGCCCCGGAGGCTGAGCCTCCCGGCGGCCGTGGCGCGGGCGACCGAGGGATGGGTGGCCAGGTTCGCCAACTGGGCGCGGACGTTCTCGCGGACCAGCGCGGCCACCCGGCCCGGCCCCGTGCCCGCCGTCCGGGCGACCGAGGCGTCCGCGTGCCGCAGCCAGCCCGCCACCGAGGCGGCGCCGCTCAGGTCGGTGCCCTCGGCCAGGGCGGTCATCGCCCCGCAGGCCGAGTGCCCGCACACCACGACGCCGGTGACGCCGAGGACGGTGACGGCGTACTCGATGCTCGCCGTCACCCCGTCCGCACCGGGGCCGTAGGCCGGCACCAGGTTTCCGGCGGTGCGGATGACGAACAGCTCGCCCGGCTCGCTCTGGGTGATGAGCTCCGGCACCACGCGGGCGTCCGAGCAGCCGATGAACAGCGTCGCCGGCCGGTGCGCCTCGGCCAGATCCGCGAAAAGGCGGGCCTTGGCCGGGAAGACCTCCTGCTGGAAGCGTGCGACGCCGTCGGAAAGATCGTGCATGGTCACTCCCCGAGGTGGGATGCGCCCCGTGGGGCTTGACGTGTTCCACCATGCATGAGCTGCATCTATTGTGTCCAAGACGCAATATCCATACCACCCATCGATTCCATCTATAGTTGGCGCCATGGCCCTGGAACTGCGTCACCTGCGCTATCTGATCGCCGTCGCCGAGCACGGCAGCTTCACCCGCGCCGCCGAGGAGCTGCGGATCTCCCAGCCCACCCTCTCCCAGCAGGTCAAACAACTCGAACACACCGTGGGAGCCCAGCTGTTGGACCGCACGGGCCGCGCCGTCCGGCTCACCGACGCGGGCATCACCTACGTGCACTACGCGCGCGGCGCGCTGCGCGACCTGGCGGCGGCCGAGCGCGCCGTCACGGACCTGGCCGACCTCTCCCGCGGTCACGTGCGCCTCGCCCTGACCCCCACCTTCACCGCGTACCTCGTGGGACCGCTCACGGCGGAACTCCACACCGCCCACCCCGGCATCACCCTCGACGTCCGCGAGATGCCCCAGGACCGCATCGAAGCCGGACTGCTCGCCGACGAGCACGACCTCGGCCTCGCCTTCCAGGGGCCGCACCTGCCGGGCATCGCCGCCGCCCCGCTGTTCACCGAGACCCTCGGCCTGGTCACCGCCGCGGATGCCGGCCCCGGCCACCCGGCCGGCGGCGAGGCGCTCCCCGTGCGGGACCTGGCGCGGCGCCGACTGGCCCTGCTCAGCGGGGACTTCGCCACGCGCGGCCACGTCGACGCCTACCTCGCCACCCACGGGGTGCGGCCGCACGTCGCCGTGGAGGCGAACTCGGTCCAGGCCCTCACCGAGATCGTCCGCCGCACCCCGCTGGCCACCGTCCTGCCCGACGCCGTCACCGACGACCATCCGCACCTGCGGCGCGTCCCGCTCGACCCCGCCCTCCCGCCGCGCACCGCCACCCTCCTGCGCCGGGACAGTGCCTACGAGAGCGCTGCTGCCCGAGCCTTCACCGGACTCCTCCGAGAACTCGTGCGCGCCCGCGGCTACCGTCCGGCGTAACGCGCCGACCCGGCCACAGAGCCGACCTCGTGACTTTTGCCCGCCGTGCTCCCGGCAGGGCCTGCGGGTCCTTGCCTGGCCGGAGCGGCGGTGTCTAGCGTCGGGACATGACCACCGAGCCGCAGCGCTTCGAGATCCTGTTGGTACCCGAGCACGTCAAGAACCGGAGCGGAGCACCCAGGGCGGACCACCCCCTGCGATCGGCGGTGGTCGAGGCGACGGGCAGGACCGGCGCCTCCGGCTACCCCCGCTACGTGGGGGAGGGGATGGAGGCCGACATCGACCCGGCCACCCGCACGGTCGAGGCCGTACTGGTGGACGGTTCGGAGCTGGACCCCGGAATGACGGCCCTGATCGCCCCGGAGACCGGGAAGGGGGCGCCGGGCCGACGGCCGTAGGGGGACGTGGGCGGAGCGGAACCGGCCATGCCGTGACGCGGCGGGCTCCTCCCCCCGGGTGGGGGAGGAGCCCGGTGTTCAGGTGTTTCGGTGAGGGGGCGGGGTCAGCTCACCTGGACGGTGACGTCGTCCACCACGAACGACGTCTGGAGGGACTGGTCCTCCGCGCCGTCGAACCGCAGGCTGACCGTCTGCCCGGCGAACCGGGCCAGGTCGTACGTCTTCTGCGCGTAGCCGGTGTTGGCGTCCAGGTTGGAGAGGGTCTCCAGGGTCTGGCCGCCCACCGAGACGGTGAGCCGGTCGTAGACGACGTTCTCGTTCTCGTCCGTGTCGATGTGGAGGAAGAAGGAGAGCCGGTACGAGGTGCAGCCCGCCGGGACGGTCAGGGACTGAGCGGCGCTGTCCGCGTGGGACGATCCCCAGCCGTTCAGCCAGGCCATGTACCGGCCGGAGTGCGCGACCTGGCCGGACTGGCTGGTGATGACGCCCGCGGTCGCGGACCACGGGCTGCTGCCGTTCTCGAAGCCGCCGTTGGCCACGAGCTGGCGCGGGGTGCAGGTGCCGCCGCCACCGCTGACGGTCAGCGTGTAGGTGGTGGTGTGGCTGACGGTTCCGGACCCCGTGACCGTCAGGGTGTAGGTACCGGGCACGGTGCTCGCGCCGACCTGCACGGAGAGGGCCGAGGGGCTCCCGGACTGTACGGACGCCGGGCTGAGCGTGGCGCTCACCCCAGCCGGGGCCCCGGAGACCGACAGGGCCACGGTCTGGGCGGCGCCGCTGACGGTCCGGGTGTTCACGGTGGCGGAGGTGGAGCCGCCGGGAGCCGCGGTGCCCGCGGACGGGCTGGTGGCCAGGGAGAAGTCCTGTGCGGGCGTCTCACCGCCGACGGCCTGCTTCCACAGCGCGTAGGCGACGCCGTCGGCGCTGCGGTCCAGGACGGTGGCGTTGATGTTGTTCGTGGTGTCGCAGGAGCTGTGGTAGCAGGGGTCGTACGCCGCGTTCGCGGTGCCGCCCCACTTGGCGGCCTGCGCCGAGGTCTTGCGGGCGCTGGCGCCGGCCGCGTAGCCGGAGGTGGGGATGCCCGCCTGCTGGAAGGAGTAGTCGTCGCTGCGGCCCTGGCCCTCGGTGTTCTCCTCCGGCGCGAGGTTCAGCGAGGTCCAGTACGCCTTGAGGGGCGCGGCGGTGGCGGAGTTGAGGTTGTTGACGAAGTAGCCGCCGTTGGTGGAGCCGACCATGTCGAAGTTGTAGTAGCCCTTGATGGCCGAACGCTGGGCTGCGGTCAGCTGGTTCACGTAGAACTCGGAGCCGTTCAGGCCCTGCTCCTCGTCGGTCCACCAGGCGAACCGGACGTGCTTGGTCATGGTCGGGTTCTGCTGGGCGAGGACGAGGGCGTTCTCCAGCAGGGTCGCGGAGCCCGAGCCGTTGTCGTTGATGCCGGGGCCGGCCGCGACTCCGTCGAGGTGGGCGCCGAACACGACCGTCTGGTCGGCGGGGCCGCCGGGCCAGTCGGCGATCAGGTTGTTGGACGGGTAGGTGCAGGAGGAGCAGTTCTGCTCGGTGACGGTGTACCCGGCGGCCGTCAGCTTGCCCTTCACGTACGCCAGCGACTGGGTGTAGCCGGCGCTGCCCGCACGGCGGTTGCCGCCGTTCTGGGAGGCGATGGTGTTCAACTGGGTCAGGTGGGCCCGCACGTTGGCGACGCTGATGTCCGGAGGGTCGTTGCCGGGCTGGGTACCGCCGACGTTCAGCGTGTAGTCGACGGTGTGGGAGAGGGCGGTGCCCTGCCCCCTGACCACGACCGTGGAGGTGCCGGGCGCCGCGTTGGCGGTGGCTGTCAGCGTCAGTACGGAGGACTGGCCGGCCTGGACGGTGGCCGGGTTGAAGGAGGCGCTCACCCCGGCGGGCAGACCGCTCGCCGTGAGCGTCACCGACTGGGCGACACCGGTCGTGACGCTGGTCGCGACCGTGGTGGTGGCCGAGGCGCCCTGCTGGACGGCGCCCGAGGACGGGTTCAGCGCCAGCGAGAAGTCGTTGTTCTGGCCGCTCGGGGTACAGGTCGGGTCGGCCGCCTGCGCGGGCACGCTGATGGCGTCCCAGGCGGCCTTCGTCTTGTCGAAGAGGCCGCAGGTGGCGTCGAGGGACTTCGCCGAACCGAGCGTCGCCGTACGGTACTTCTTGTACGACATGCCGCTCGTCTTGAGCAGCATGCCGCCGTAGAAGATCTTGCCGGCGTTCTGGACGCCCACACCGGTCAGCGTGGTCTGGTTGCAGGTGCTGCTGGCGGGCTTGCCGCCGCCCGGGTTGGTGCCCTCGGCGAGCAGGTAGAACCAGTGGTTCATCGGGCCCGCGGCCGCGTGCACCTCGGTGCCGGGTATCGCGGAGCTGTAGCAGGCCGGGTCGTTGTTCACGGCCGCCGGGTTGTACATGTTCCGGATCGGGCCCCGGCCCTGGAGGTTGATGACCTCACCGACCGTGTAGTCCGGGGTGTCGTACGGGGCCGGCTGGTTGATGTACGCCTCGGTCAGGGCGCCGAAGATGTCACCGGTGGCCTCGCCGAGCCCCGCCTCCTGGCCGCCCGTCCCGCCGGGGGTGTTGCTGTCGATGGCGTGCCCGTACTCGTGGGCGACCACGTCGACGCCCGCTATCCATTCGCCCGCGCTGTTGCGCCCGATGGTGACCGAGCTGCCGTCCCAGTAGGCGTTGAGCTCGTTCAGCCCGACCTTGGCCGGGAAGGTGCGCCCGTTGCCGCTGACGCCGTTGCGGCCCAGCCACTGGCCGAGCATGTCCCACTGCTTCTGCGCGGCGAACATCAGGTCGACGCAGCCCGTCTCCTTGCTCGTGGGGTTGCCGGTGCCCCAGGAGTCGGAGGACTTCGTGAAGACCGTCCCGGTGCTGTAGTCCGCGCAGCTCAGGCCCGTGCGGTTGGGGTCGCGCAGGGTGTAGGAGGAACCGGAGTTGGTGGTGTCGATGGTGAGCGGGCCGGGTCCGTTCCACTTGCTGCTGCCGCTGCCGGCGACCACGTCGTCGTAGCTGTCCACGAAGGCGCCGGTGCGTGCGTCCACGAAGACGTGCAGCTTGCTCGGCGCTGTTCGGGTCCGGCCCGAGAGGACGGTCTCCCAGGCCAGCACCGGCTTGTCGTCCTTGAGCCGCACGACCAGCCGGCTGCTGTCGACCTTGTCGACGGAGGCCAGCCGCGCCCGTGAGGCGGTCTCGGCGTCCTCGGCGCCGACGGTCGGCCGGGTCGCCACCTCGATCCGTACGGAGGAGGCCGACTGGAGGGCCCGTACCCTGCCCTCGCCGTCGGCGAGCACGACCGCGTCGCCGCCGACGACCGGCAGGCCGCGGTAGCTGCGCTCGTACGCCACCGAGTAGAGGTCCTTGACCCAGGGGGTGACCCGGCGTCGTTCGTACTGCTCCTGCGAGGAGTTGACCAGGGAGTCGAGACCGCTGTCGACGGCCCGGTCGGCGGCGGCGACCGCGCGGGCGGCCGGGGTGTCCTGCGGGGACGGTGCGGGCTGCGCCTGCTGCGCTGCCGCTGCCGTCCCGGCCAGGGTGCCGGCGAGACTCGCGGTCAGCGCCATCGCTGCCACGGCCGCCGTCCATCTGGTGGGCTGCAACGTCCACTCCGATCGTGGGGGGTGGGTGGGGGAGTGTGTGCTCGTTCGCGGCCGAGTATGAGCGTGGACATGACGGAAATGGGACATCTCGGCAGGCATAAGTGCGGAGTTATGGTGTGGCGGCGGCCCGCTGCGTACGCTGCCCGGATGCAGCTGGAGTTGAGGCATCTGCAGGCCGTCTGCCGGATCGCCGAGGCGGGCAGTCTGGGCGGCGCGGCACGGCGGCTCGGGGTGTCCCAGCCCGCGCTCTCGGCGCAGTTGCGCCGCATCGAACGGGTCACCGGCGGCGAGCTGTTCGTACGGGGCCGCAACGGAGTGGAGCCCACGGCGCTCGGCCAGTTCGTCCTCGCCAAGGCGCGCCGGGTGCTCGGCGAGATGGAGGCCCTGGGCGCGGAGGCGCGGGCCATCGCCACCGGCACCCCGCTGCGCCTGGGCTGCATCCTGCTCGTCCTGCTGGACGGGCTGCTCGCCGAGACCGACCGGTCGATGTCCGGCCAGGAGATCACCGTGGACCTCGAGGACTCGGTGACCGCGCTGACCCGGATGCTCGGCGCCGGACGGTACGACGCCATCGTGTACGGGGAGGTCAACGAGCACGAGGTGCCGTTGCCGGAGGGGACCCTGGCGCGGACGCTCGTCCCCAGGGAGCCGTTCTGCATCCGGCTGTCGGCGGCGCACCCGCTGGCGGGCTCGGACCGCATCGAACTGGCCGACCTCGCCGGCGAGTCGTGGATGACGCTGGTGGAGGACGACGACGGCGGCCCGGAGGCCCTGGTCGCCGCCTGCGCGAAGGCCGGGTTCGTCCCGTCACTGCGGTACCGGATCACCGACCGCAAGATGCACTACGACCTGATCGCGGCGGGGCGGGCCGTCTCGCTCAGCCAGCCGACGGCCCCGCCGGCGGCGGGGACGGTGATGCGGCCGCTGGCCGGGTCGCCCGTCACAGGCCGGATCAGGCTCGCATGGAACCGCTCCGCGGTCTCGGCCGGCCAGGCGGAACGGCTCTACCGCGCCGCGGCCCAGGCCCATCTGGCCAATGTCGCCAACCACGCCTTCCACAAGGAGTGGTGGGACGCCCATCCGGAGGTGCATCCGCTCCTCGACTGAGCGGCCGCGGACGCACCGCGGGGGTGGGCCGAGGGCGCGGGGAGCCGTCTCAGGAGCCGTCGGCGAAGACCGCGTAGACGTCGCGGCGGTCCGCGTACTCGCTCAGGTTCCAGACCACGGACTCGCGGTAGGCCCAGTCGGCGGCATCGGCGCTGTGGAAGCTGAGGTCCTCGCAGCCCTTGCCGAGGCGGACCACGGTGGAGGGCGTGTCGGCGCCGGACACGACGGTACGCAGGCTGCCGTTGGAGGCCGGGCCGTCGCTCGCCGACAGGTAGTGCCTGCTCTTCCGCGAGACCACGCCTGGGCCTTGCCCTGCTTGACCGTGACGGCCTCGGTGGCCGCGGTGGAGGCGAGGCCCCGGGTCGTGTGGTCGAGCGGCCAGCGGACGATCTTGGGCAGGGTCACCGTCGTTCCGTTGCCGTTCCAGCCGGACCCCGAGTAGTCCACCGCGGGGCTGGTCAGGCTCTTCGCGTACTCGCCCACGGTGAGGCTGTCCGGGCTGGAGGCGCGGTCGAGGCCGATCGCCGAGAAGCGCAGCAGCGTGATGCCCGAGCGTGAACTGGCCCGGGGTGATGGTGGCCGCCTCGGCCGGGGCGGGTGCGAGGGCGGCACCCGCGGCCGTGACGAACGGCGCGGCAGCCATTCCCTTGACGATCGTCCTGCGTGGCATGGTCACGTAGCGAGAAGGTAGATCTTCGGATCGCGGCCGCGCAAACCCCGAACCACCGGGCCCGGGAGCCGGGCTGACGGCAGTTCACGGGCCACTGCTCCGCACGTGCGGGGGAGGCCCGGCCCCGTCCGCAGCGTGCGCGGACGGGGCCGGGCCGGGCGCGGGCCGTGCTCAGTGGAACAGCATGGAGGCGTCCCCGGCCGCGGTGGTGACCGATCCCGGGCACAGGAAGCTGCCCGAGGTCTTGGTGGCCGTGAAGGGCCTGTTGGTGTACTTCCGGGTGGTTCCGTCCTGGTCCCACACCAGATTCGTCGCCTTGTACCGGCAAGAGATGAAGCTCTGCCTGCCCGTGATGTCGATGGCGTCCGTGTGTGCCACGGCGCCGGCGTCATCGAAGGTGAAGGCGGGGTTGTTGTTGAGGGTGGCGGTGATGCCGCCGTTGCAGGCGAGGTTGCCGCCGGGCTTGTTGATCGTGGTGCGGTCGACGGTGAGGGCGTCCGGCGGGACGGCGCTGGTGCTCGCGTTGGTCCACGTGCAGGTGCTGCCCGCGACCACGATGACCCCGTCCGCCTTCTGGTCGGCGGTGGGGCCTGCCGCGATCGCCGCCGTCGTACCGGCGACGGTTGCCGCGATCGCCAGTGCGGCGAGTCCTGTGAGGGTGGGGATGTGCCTCATGTCGCTCCTCCTTGCCACGTCCTTGTGGGGGTGATGCGAGGGCCCGGAGGCCTCGCGGGAGTGCGTCACGGAGAGTGGCACAGGGACCTTGAATTGTCAGGTGCAGCTCAAAGACTGGCTTGAAGCCGCCCTTTGCCGTTCGAGGTGAACGTATTGAGCGTCTCGATCGATATCCCGGGAAAACGGTCTGACTACTCGATTGTTATGTGCGTTCACCCTTGACTGTGATCGGTTTCGGACAAACGATGGTGCCCGTTCACCCCACTCCTTCCGTACGCAGCCCCGTAGGAGCCGTGCCATGTCGCGCACTTCACGTTCGTTCCGCGTAGCCGCCGCCACCGCGCCCCTCGCCGCCCTGGGGCTTCTGGCCACCGCCTGCGGTGACGGCGACGGCTCCGGCAAGGCCGCGGGCGGTACCGCCGCCCAGCCGGTGGAGATCACCTACTGGTCCTGGATGCCGGGCACGAAGCAGACGGCCGAGGCCTTCAACGCGAGCCACGACACCATCAAGGTCAAGTTCGCCGAAGTGCCCGCGGGCCAGTCCGGCGGCTACGACAAGCTCGCCGCCGCCGTGAAGGCGGGCAACGGCCCCGACGTGATGAACGTCGAGTACCAGGCCGTCCCCGACCTCGTCACCCAGGGACTGCTCGCCGACTCCTCCAAGCTGCTCGGACCCACCGTCAAGAAGCAGCCCGACCAGGTGCAGGCCCTCGTCACCCTCGGCGGCAAGCAGTGGGCGGCGCCCTTCGACGTGGGCCCGCAGATGCTCTACTACCGCAAGGACCTCTTCGAGCAGCGCAAGATCGCCGTCCCCAAGACCTGGGCGGAGTTCAGAACGGCCGCAGAGGAGATCAAGAAGGCCGACCCCGAGGCGCGCATCACCTCGTTCTGGGGCGACGAGGCCGCGACCTGGGCGGGCCTGGCCCAGCAGGCCGGTGCCAAGTGGTACGGCACCGAGGGCGACGCCTGGAAGGTGGACATCAACGACGCCGCCACCAAGAAGGTCGCCGCGTACTGGGGCGACCTGGTCAAGAACGACCTGGTGTTCAACCACAAGGCGTGGAGCCCGGAATCGACCAAGGCGGCCGCCGAGAACAAGGTCTACACCCGCCTCGGCGCCTCCTGGAGCGCGGGCAGCCTGAAGACCGAGCAGGCGAAGCAGGAGGGCAAGTGGGCCTCCGTCGCACTCCCCGGCTGGGGTGACGGCAAGATCGGCATGGTGGGCGGCTCCTCCTTCGCCGTCATCAAGGACAGCAGGAAGGCGGAGGCCGCCGCCGAGTTCATCAAGTGGGCCACCACCAGCCCGGAGGCCGTCAAGGCCCGGCTGAGCATGGGCACCTCCAGCGCCATGCCCGCGGACGAGGCGCTCCGCGAGGCGGCGAAGGCCTCCTTCGACACCAAGTTCTACGGCGGCCAGGACATCTACGCCACGGCCTCCGAGCAGGTCCCGAACATAGCCACCGGCTGGGTCTGGAGCCCGGTGCACAACGCGACCTCGGTCGAACTCGTCGCGGCCCTCGCCAAGGCCCAGGACGGCAACTTCGCCGCCGCCTTCGACACGGCGCAGGCCACGGCCGAGAAGCTGATCAACGACCGGGGTCTGAAGCTCGCGAAGTAGAGGCAGCGCACGGGCCGGGCCCGGCAGGCGCACGCACGCACCGCACCGCACCGCGCCGCACCGCCGGGCCCGCAACACCCCCTCGCCCGTTCCACACTCCCCTTCCCCGCCCGTTCCGCACTCCCCTTCCCTCGCCCGTCCTTTCCCCGCCCGTCCTTTCCCCGGCCCCGGAGGTGCCCCGGTGACAGCACCGCTCGCCCCCAGCAGCACACGGCGCCCAGGCCGCAGCCGGCGCGGTCAGCGCACCGCCGCCGCCCTGCTCATCGGACCGTTCGTCCTGCTCTTCCTCGCCGTCATGGTCGTGCCCATCGGGTACGCGGCCTACCTGAGCCTGTTCCGTGAGCAGTCCTCCGGCCTCGGCTTCGGCGGTACGCAGACCTTCTTCAGCGGCATCGACAACTACGTCCGGGCACTGACCGCCCCCGCCCTGCAGACGGGCTTCCTGCACATCGCGGTGTACTGCGCGGTCTACATCCCCGTCATGATCGGCGGGGCCCTGGTCCTGGCCCTGCTCATCGACTCGGCCCTGGCCCGTGCCAAGCGGTTCTTCCAGCTCGCCGTCTTCCTGCCGCACGCGGTGCCCGGACTGATCGCCGCCATCATCTGGGTGTTCCTCTACACCCCCGGCCTCAGCCCCGTCCACCAGTTCCTCGACTGGGCCGGCGCCGAAGTCGACTTCTTCGGCGACGACGCCATCCTCTTCTCGATGGTCAACGCCACCACCTGGCAGTGGATCGGCTACAACATGGTGATCTTCTACGCGGCCCTGCAGGCGATCCCCCGCGAGACACTGGAGGCCGCGATCGTCGACGGCTCCGGCGCCCTGCGCACCGCCCTGTCCGTCAAGATCCCCATGATCCGGTCCTCGGTGGTCCTCACCACCCTCTTCACCTGCATCGGCGCCATCCAGCTGTTCACCGAGCCGGAGACCTTCCGCTACGACGCCACCGGCCTGTCGCCCGAGTGGTCGCCGACGATGTTCATCTACCAGGCCGCCTTCTCCAAGCACGACTACGGGATCGCCGCCGCGGCCTCGCTCATCCTGGCCCTGCTCGGCGCCCTCCTGTCCTTCGTCGTCACCAGGCTCGGAAACCGGTGGAAGGAAGCATGAGCACCCTCACCGTGGACAAGACCACGCCCCCCGCGCCCGACGGCACCCCGCGCCGCCGCCCCCGCACCCGCCGCGCCGCCCGCGCACCGGCGGCCGGATCCTCGCCTCGAAAGCCGCGGTCAACGGCCTCCTCGTCCTGATCGCGCTCTACACGCTGATGCCGCTCACCTGGCTGCTGTTCGCCGCGACCAAGAACAACGCGGACCTCTTCGGCAAGCCCGGCTTCGCCCTCGGCGACTTCAACCTGTTCGCCAACCTCGGTGACCTGTTCACGTACAACGACGGCATCTTCGGACGCTGGCTGTTCAACAGCTTCGTCTACTCCGTGCTCGGGTCCCTCGCCTCGACCCTGCTGAGCCTCGGCGCCGGCTACGCCTTCGACACGTACGACTTCCGGGGCAAGGAGAAGCTGTACGGCTTCATCCTCCTCGGCCTGCTGGTCCCCGCCACCGTCATCTCCCTGCCCATGTACCTGCTCGCCTCCAAGGTCGGCATCGTCAACAGCTACTGGGCCATCCTGATCCCCGGCCTGGTCAGCCCCTTCGGCGTCTACCTCTCCCGGATCTTCTCCGAGGGCTACGTCCCCGGCGAGACCCTGGAGGCCGCCCGCATGGACGGCGCCGGCGAACTGCGCATCTTCGGCTCCGTCGCCCTGCCGATGCTCGCACCCGCCTTCGTCACCGTCTTCCTCTTCTCCTTCACCGGCAGCTGGAACAGCTTCTTCCTCCCCCTGGTCATGCTCAACGACCACGACCTCTACCCGGTGGGACTCGGCCTGTTCAACTGGAACGCCACCCTGACCCAGTACCCCGAGCAGTACGCCCTGCTCATCACCGGCTCCCTGGTCTCCGTCCTCCCGCTCGCCGTGGCCTTCCTCTGCCTCCAGCGCTTCTGGCGCTCGGGCCTCACCGCGGGCGCGGTGAAGTGACCGTGACCACCACCGCCCCCGTACGCCGCCCCGGGCACCCGGCCGCCGCCGCGCCCCCGCGCACCCTGCTCGCCATGGGTGACACCATCCACCGCACCCTCCTCGAAGCCGCCGCGTTCGAGCGGCTGCCCCGCATCGCGGACACCGACCCCGCACTGCTCGTCACCGACTACCGGGCCGCCGACCCGGAGCTGCTCGCCCGCACCGAGGTCCTCTTCACCCACTGGGGGTCCCCGGTCCTCGACGAGGACGCGCTGCGCCGGCTGCCCGCGCTCAAGGCCGTCGTCCACGCCGCCGGGTCCGTCAAACACCACGTCACCCCGGCCGTCTGGGAGCGGGGCATCGTCGTCTCCTCCGCCGCGGACGCCAACGCCCGGCCGGTGGCCGAGTTCACCCTCGCCGCCATCCTGTTCGCGAACAAGCGGGTCCTGGAGAGCGCCCGGCGCTACCGCCGCGAGCAGTCGGCGTACGAACTCCTGCCGTACTTCGCCGGACACGGCAACTACCGCCGCACCGTGGGCATCGTCGGAGCCTCCCGCATCGGCCGCCGCGTCATCGAACTGCTGCGCCCCTTCGACCTCGACGTGCTGCTGTACGACCCGTACGTGGACCCGGCGGAGGCCGCCGCCCTCGGCGTGCGCCCCCTCCCGCTCGGAGAACTCGTCTCGCGCAGCGACGTGGTCTCCATCCACGCACCCCAACTCCCCGAGACCCACCGCATGTTCGATGCGGAACTGCTCGGACGGCTCGCCGACGGCGCCACCCTCGTCAACACCGCCCGGGGTTCCCTCGTCGACACCGACGCCCTCGTGGCCGAGCTGCGGACCGGCCGCATCCATGCCGTCATCGACGTCACCGACCCCGAGGAACCGCCCGCCGGCTCGCCCCTCTACACCCTGCCCAACGTGCTCCTCACCCCGCACATCGCGGGCTCACTGGGCAACGAGCTGACCCGTATGACGCACGGGGCGATCGACGAAGTGGAACGCTACGCGCAGGGCCGCCCCTTCGCCCACGGCGTCGGCCCGGACGAGCTGCTGCGCTCGGCGTGACCCCGGCACGACATCCCGTAGGAGAACGGCCAGCCCATGACCAGCACCGCCCACACCCCCACGCCCCACACCGCGTACGTCGAAGACCGGGCGCCCGGCTCCGGCCGGCTCGCACCCCGGGCGGCGCTCCGCTCCGACGCCCCGGCCCTCGCACTCGACGGGCCCTGGCGCTTCCGGCTCGCCGCCGGACTCCACGACCTCAGCCCCGGATTCGAGGACCCCGGCTTCGACGACCACACCTGGGACGAGCTGCCCGTACCGTCCTGCTGGCAGCTGCACGGCCACGGCGCACCCGCCTACACCAACGTCACCTACCCCTTCCCGATCGACCCCCCGCACGTCCCCGACGAGAACCCGACCGGCGAATACCGCCGTGCCTTCACCCTCCCCGAGCCCTGGCCCGCCGACCGCACCGTCCTGCGCTTCGAGGGCGTCGACTCCTGCTTCGCGGTCTGGCTCAACGGGCAGCGCCTCGGCGACGGCAAGGGCAGCCGGCTGCCCACCGAGTTCGACGCCGGCGGCGCCCTGCGCCCCGGCCGCAACGTCCTCGCCGTCCGCGTGCACCAGTGGTCCGCGGGCAGCTACCTGGAGGACCAGGACATGTGGTGGCTGTCCGGCATCTTCCGGCCGGTCCGCCTCCTCGCCCGGCCCGGGCAGCGCCTCGACGACGTCTTCGTGCACGCGGACTACGAGCACACCACCGGCCGGGGCACCCTCCGCGTGGAGACCTCGGGAGCCGCCGCCCGCCTCCACGTCCCCGCGCTCGGCCTGCACGGCGCCGACCCGGCCGGCCCGCACACCCTCCCCGCCGTCGTGCCCTGGACCGCCGAACAGCCGCACCTCTACGAGGGCGAACTCGTCACCGCGGGCGAACGCGTCCGGATCCGCATCGGTTTCCGCACCGTCGCCGTCGAGGACGGACTGCTGCGCGTCAACGGCCGTCCGCTGCTGCTGCGCGGGGTCAACCGGCACGAATGGGACCCCGACAGCGGCCGCACCCTCTCGTACGCGACCATGCGCCGCGACGTGCTGCTGATGAAACGGCACAACATCAACGCCGTCCGCACCAGCCACTACCCGCCCGACAGCGCCTTCCTGGACCTGTGCGACGAACTCGGCCTGTGGGTCGTCGACGAATGCGACCTGGAGACGCACGGGTTCGAGCCCCTCGGACGGCGTGCCGACCCGAGCGACGACCCGCGCTGGCGGGAGGCGTACCTCGACCGGATGAGCCGCACGGTCGAACGCGACAAGAACCACCCCAGCGTGATCATGTGGTCCCTCGGCAACGAGAGCGGCACCGGCCGGAACCTCGCAGCCATGGCCGCCTGGACCCGGCGCAGGGACCCCTCGCGGCCCCTGCACTACGAGGGCGACCAGGACAGCGGCTACACGGACGTCTACAGCCGGATGTACGCCGATCACGCCGAGACCGAACTGATCGGCCGGGGCGAGGAACCGGCCACCGCGGACCCGGCGCTCGACGCGCACCGCCGCGCCCTGCCCTTCGTCCTGTGCGAATACGCGCACGCCATGGGCAACGGACCCGGCGGACTGTCCGAGTACCAGCGTCTCTTCGAGCGGTACCCGCGCCTGCAGGGCGGCTTCGTGTGGGAGTGGATCGACCACGGCATCGCCCGGCGCACCGAGGACGGGCGCACCCGCCACGCGTACGGGGGCGACTTCGCGGAGACCGTCCACGACGGCAACTTCGTCGCCGACGGACTCCTCTTCCCCGACCGGACCCCCTCCCCGGGCCTGGCCGAGTACAAGAAGGTCATCGAGCCCGTCGCCATCGACCCGGACCCGGCGGGCGAGAGCATCCTCATCCGCAACGGGCACGACTTCCGCGATACCGCGCACCTCCGCTTCGACTGGCGGGCCGAGGCCGAGGGCGAACTCCTCGCGCAGGGCCCGCTGCCGGTCCCCGTCCTGCGGGCCGGCGAGCACATCCTCCTGCCGTGGCCCCCGCTGCCGCCCGCGAAGGACACCGAACGGACCTTCACCGTCACCGCCCGCCTCGCCCGGGACGAGCCCTGGGCCGGGGCGGGCCACGAGATCGCCTGGGGCCAGGCGGTGACGGCCCCCGCGCCGCCGCCGCGACGCAGGCGCGCACCCCTGTCCCGGCAGGGTTCCGAGCTGCTGGTCGGGCCCGGCCGGTTCGACGCCGCCACCGGGAGGCTGCGCGCCGTCGGCGGGATGCCGCTCGACCCGCCCGCCCTCGAACTGTGGCGCGCGCCCACGGACAACGACCGCCTCGGCGCCCGGGAGGCCGACGGCTGGCAGGCCCTCGGACTGCACCGGCTCACCGCCCGGGTGACCGCAGTGGACCCCTCCCACGACGCCCTGACCGTGACCACCCGGGTGGCGCCCGCGGGCACCGACGCCGCGATGCGCACCACCTGCGTCTGGCACACCGACGGCTCCACCCTGTGGCTCGACCTCACCGTCGTGCCCGAGGGGGACTGGCCGGGTCCGCTCCCGCGCATCGGACTGCGCACGGCCCTGCCCGGCTGGATCGACACCGTCGAGTGGTACGGGCTCGGCCCGGGAGAGGCGTACCGCGACTCGGCGGCCGCGGCCCGGCTGGGACTCCACCGGCACACGGTCGACTCGTGGCAGACCCCGTACGTGCGTCCGCAGGAGAACGGCAACCGGCACCAGGTGCGCTGGGCCCGGCTGGACGGGGCGGGCGGCGGGCTGCTGGTGACCGGGGCGCCTTGGTACGACCTGACCGTCCGCCGCTGGACGCAGGCCGCGCTCGCCGCCGCCCGGCACACCACCGACCTCACGGCGGGCGACCGGGTCCACGTCCACCTCGACGCCGCACACCACGGTCTCGGCACGGCCTCGTGCGGGCCGGGTCAACTGCCCGAGCACGTGCTGCGGGCCCGGCCGACGGCGCTGCGGCTCGGCTTCGCCCCGGCGGGCTGACCTCAGACGGCGAAGTCGCGGGCGAAGCCCTCGCGGAAACCGGGCCGGGCCACCGCCGTGTCGAAGGCCCGGGCGGCACGGTCGAGGGCGGCCTCGTTCTCCTGGGCGGCGGCGAGTTGGGCCAGGTACGCGCGCAGGCTCAGTCCACGGGCCGCGGCGAGCGCGGCGAGGCGGTCGTGGACATCGGTGTCGACCTCGACTGTGGTGGTGTCAGCCATGGTCCGAGTATGCGCCGTCCGAGGTGCCGACGGGGTGGTTACGGATGCGCTCACCGGGCAGGCGAGGGGGTGACCTGCCCGCCGTCCGCCCGACCGGAGGAGCTGTTTCGCGTGACGGAGCATGTGTGGAGTTTCCGGCCGGCCTCAGGGCACCTGGCCGGCACCGATCTGACGGGCTATGCGGTCGAGGCGACGGACGGCCGCATCGGAAAGGTCGCCCAGCACAACGACGCGGCCGGCGACGCCTATCTGGTGGTCGACACCGGTGTGTGGATCTTCGGCAGGGAGGTCCTCGTCCCGGCGGGCGCGGTGACCCGCGTCGACCCGGAGACCCGGACGGTGTACGTGGACGGGACCAGGCAGCAGATCAAGGCCGCTCCCGAGTTCCTCCGGGAGCGGCACCTCGGCGATCCGGGCTACCGCGAAGCGCTGGTCACCTACTGGGCCGTGGGCCCGTTCGGCGGTCCGTTCGGCGGGAACCGCGTCTAGGGCCTGTCGTCAAACTCCCGTCGTCGCGGGGCAGACGGGAGTTTGACGACAGGCCCTAGGAACCAGGACCGGGACGACGGCCCTCCGGGGAGGGCGGCGTCAGGCGTTCTGCCGGGCGGGTTCGAGCAGGTTCGCGCGCAGGGCCGCCACCAGGGCGTCGTCCGCGCCCAACAGGTCGGCGGCGTAGGCCCGTACGGATCCGTGCTCGCGGGGCAGGGCTGCGAGGAACAGGCGCATCACCTCGGCCGGGGCCTGTCCGTATCCCGGCCAGGAGGGTTCCTGGCCGGGGTGGTCCGCCCGCCAGTCCGCGAGCAGCCGGCCGGTCGCGAGCCCGGTGAGGGCGAAGTCCTCGACGACGACCTCCTCCGGGACCCCGAGCAGGTCCAGGACCACGGCCGCGAGCAGACCGGTGCGGTCCTTGCCGGACGCGCAGTGGAAGGCCACCGGGGCCTCCTGGGTGGCGATCACCTCCAGGGCCGTGCGCAGTTCGCCGACGCCGTCGTGGGCGACCTCCAGGTACCGCTCGGCGAGGTAGGGGCCGGTCTCGACGTCCGGGCCGAGGGCCGCCTGGTCGTAGGGGCGGTGCTCGATGCTGAGGTGGTGGTAGGCGAGTGACGGGTGCTCGGGCACCCGGCCCTTCGCGTCGATCTCCCAGGAGTACCGCAGGTCGATGACGGCCCCGACGCCGAGCTCGAGGAAGCGCTCCCAGTCCGCGCCGCGCAGCTTGCCGAGGGAGTCGGACCGGTACAGCCGGCCCCAGCGCACCGTCAGGCCGTCCGCGGCCGGATAGCCGCCCAGGTCACGGAAGTTGTGCAGCCGTTCGAAAGATATGTGTCTGTCCACGGACGGCACTCTATTCCGTGACCGTTCGGACGGGTCAGCCCGCCCACCGCCCGGTGAGGAAGGTGACGGCGACCACGGTGCCCAGCGGGGCGACGACGCACAGGTACGCCGTCAGCACCTGGGGGCGGCGCAGGCTCCAGGAGGCGAGGCCGATCCACAGCGGCCACCACAGCAGGGTGGAACGGGGCACGGACGTGTACCAGTACGACGTGCCCAGAGCCCACAGGGTGAGCACGGTGTACAGGGCCTCGGGCCAGCGGCGGCGGCGGACGAGCAGGGCCAGGAGCACCACCCCGGTCAGCATGGCCAGGAGCTCGGCCTGCCACATCAGGGCGTAGCCGGTGGGGTGGAGGCCGCCGAAGGCCGCCTCCCAGGTGTTGGCCCAGGCGTCCCACGGCGCGTGGAAGTCCCGGTACCAGCCGCGTTCCTGGGCGTGCTTCCACGCCATCCAGTCCCCGGTCCGCGCCTGCAGGAACCAGCTGTACAGGACGGGGGACAGGGCGGGCAGGAGCAGCCACGGCGCCGAACGCCAGGCCCGGCGGTCCCGGGCGGTCAGGACGAAGTGCAGGGCGAGCGCGGCCGCGAGGAAGAGCCCCGTGACGCGTACGGAGCAGGCCAGACAGGCCAGCACGGCGGCGGCAGGCCAGTTCCGGTTCTGGGCGGCCAGCCAGGCGGGCAGGGCCAGCGCCAGGAACAGGGCCTCGGTGTAGCCGGCGGCGAGGAACACGGCGCACGGGGACAGCAGCAGGAAGAGCACCGTACGGCGGCCCGCGTCCGGGTCGGGCAGGTGGTGGCGGGCGATGCGGGCCAGGGCCAGGACGGCGACTCCGCCCGCGACGAACGAGATCAGCAATCCCGCGGCGGCCCAGTCAGGGACCACCGTGTGGACGGCGCGCAGGGTGAGGGGGAAACCGGGGAGGAAGGCCTCCCGGTTGTCCCAGCCCGCCGTCCAGGGGCCGGCCTGGCCGGGGAAGTAGCCGTCCTCGGCTATGTGGAGGTAGTGCACCCAGTCCCACTGCTGCCAGGGCGACAGCAACGACTTGGGCTCCCGGGCCTGGCCGTCGGAGGGGAACAGCCAGCGGACGGCTCCCGCGGTGGTCCACAGGCCGACGCGGGTCAGCAGGTAGAGCCACAGCACTTCGCGGTCCGCAGGGGCGGGGCGCCACCCGAGCACCGGACGGCGCACGGCGGGCCGGAGGGGGACCTCGACGGGCCGGGGCGGGGCGGAAACGGACATCAGGGGATCTCCTGCTCGGCTGAAGGCGTGCGAAGGCGTGCGGAACCGCCGGCCGTGGTTCCGGGGCCGGTGTCCGCTCAAGCGCTGGAAGGGGAGAGGGGAAGGGCTACCGGGGCGGGCGGGACGTGGCCAGGGAGGAGGTCTGCGCGCCCGAGGTGCCCGTGGCCGGCGGGGGGCCCGGTGACGTCGACGTCGACGTGCTCTGGGGCGGCCGGCGGGACATGCCCGCCGTGGAGGAGGGCTCGGCCGACGGGCCCTGGGAGGTGGGGACGGGGGACGGCGGCCCGGGAGAGGGGCTGGTCGCCGGGAGGACGGGTTGCGTGTCGTGCGGCAGCAGCGTGGCCAGGGCGGTACCGGTTCCGCCGATGACCAGGAGGCAGGCGGCCGCGACGGAGACGATCCTGCGCCGCCGGGTCCGCTCACCTCGCCGGGCGATGTCGGAGACGGGCGGGAGCACCGCACCGCTCTGCCCGGCGGAAGCGGCTTCCCGGAACAGGGACCGCAGCGGATCCTGGGTGTCATGCATCGGGTGCCTCCTCAATGCGGGGGTCCTGCAGCCGGTGGGAGAGGGCGGCCCGGCCGCGGGACAGGTGGGTCTTGACCGTGCTCGAGGACAGAGAGGTCTCGGCGGCTATCTGCTCGACCGTCAGATCGCACACGTAGTGCAGCGCCATCGTCCGGCGCTGCTTGAGCGGCAGCTGCCGCAGCGCGTCGACGAGGGCGACCGCCTCCGGCCCCGGACCCTCCACATGGCCGACGGGGGCGGTGCGCTGCCAGGCCTCGGCACTGCGACGGCGCACGCGCCACCGGCTCACCGCGAGCCGCCAGGCGACGGTGCGGATCCACGCCTCGGGCCGGCCGTCGCGGTCCAGCTGACGGCGTCTGCCCCAGCCCCGGACGAAGGCCTCCTGCACCACGTCCTGCGCCTCGTGGTGGTCGCCGAGCATGACGTACAACTGCCCCGTCAGCCGACCCGCCGCCTGTGCGTAGAACTGTTCGAACTCCTCGACGGTCAAAAATCGCTCCCGAACTCCATGTGTCCCTCTCACCAGGCATACGCCCGGGGAACAGCATCCGGTCGACACGGGTCAGCGAGAAATCGTGTGAGTGCCGTCACAGCGGCGGCGCGGTGCCATGATGCGCGGGTGCGGCGCAGGGTGAGGACGGACGAGGTACGGGCCAGGGTCGGCCGGATCCTCGACGGCCTCGTGGAGTCGGGCAGGGAGAGCGGCCTCCAGGTGGCCGCCTACCTGGACGGCGAACTGCTCGTCGACGCGCACGCGGGCCGGGCGGAAGGGCCCGCCGGCCGCCCGCTCACCTCCGGCACGCTGGTCCACAGCTTCTCGACCGGCAAGGGCTTCACCACCACCCTCGTCCACGTCCTGGCCGAGCGCGGACTCCTCGACTACGACACCCCGATCGCCCACTACTGGCCCGAGTTCGCCGTGCACGGCAAGGGGCGCGCCACCGTACGGCACGCGCTGACGCACGCCGTCGGGGTGCCGCAGCTGCCCGCCGCCGTCACTCCGGCCGAACTGTGCGACTGGGACGCGATGTGCGCGGCCGTCGCCGCGCAGCGGCCGCTGTGGGAGCCCGGCTCCGCGAGCGGGTACCACGGCTGGACCTTCGGCTGGATCCTCGGCGAGACCGTACGCCGGATCACCGGGCTGACCCCGGCCGACGCCCTGCGCACGTACGTGACCGAGCCGCTGGGCATCGGCGACGAGCTGTACTTCGGCCTGCCGCGGAGCGAACTCGGCCGTACGGCCCCGCTGGTGGAGGGCGACTGGGCGGCCTACCTGGAGGCGCTCCCGCCCACCGCGCCCTTCCGCCGCTACGTCGTGCCCAACCGGTCCGTGTGGACCACCGCCGAGCTCGCCAACCGCGTCCCGTACCTGCTCAGCGACCTGCCCGCCGGCGGCACGACGAGCGCGCGGGCCGCCGCGCGCATGTACGCGGCGCTGCTCGGCGAGGTCGACGGGGTCCGGCTGCTCTCCCCGGAGCGGACGGCGTACGCCGCGGGCGTGGCCGTGGACGGGAAGGACCTCATGCTCGTGGCCCGGCACGCCAAGGGTCTGGGCTACTTCCTCGGGCTGCCCGCCATGGCCGGGGAGCGCACCGCCTTCGGCCACCACGGCAGCGGCGGCAGCATCGCCTTCGCCGACCGCGAGCGCGGGCTGTCCTTCGCCCTCACGCGTACCCGCCTGGTGAGCCCCCGGTCGGACACGACCGCCCGGCTGCTCGCGGACGAGATCCGCTCCGCCGTCGCGTAGACCGTTCTCCCGCCGGCGGCTTCAGCCCGCCCCGGGGGCGAGCCGCTCCAGCATCTGCGCGAGGCAGTCGCCGCTCTCGGTGCCCCGGACGGCGGGACCGGGGTCGGATCCGGGCAGCTCCCGGGCGCCGAGCGGAGTGCCGTCCGCGCGGAAGAAGGGGAGCCGGTCCGCGGTGCCCCCGCACCAGGCGTGGAGCTCCGGGGCGTACCGGGCGTCCCAGAAGTGGCGGGCTGCGGTCCGGTCGTCCACGAGGTGCGCGCGCCGCAGGGCGGCCCGCAGCCCTTCATTGGTAGGAAATCTCCTACGTTTGACATGTAGGGAATTTCCTACCTATCGTGGAGGTGTGAACATCACCCACGCCTCCTTCGTCACCCTCCCCGTCACCGACCAGGACCGGGCCCTCGCCTTCTACACCGGCGTACTCGGCTTCGAGGTCCGCGCCGACCGCCAGGTCGGCCCCATGCGCTGGCTCCAGGTCGCCCCCGCGGGCGCCCGGACCGTCTTCACGCTCTCCGGCCCGGGCATGGGCGATTTCACGCCCGGCTCCGCGCAGGGGATCATGTTGGTCACGTCCGACGTCGACGCCGACTGCGCGCGGCTCGCGGCGGCCGGTGTCGAGGTGAACGGTCCGGACGAGGCCCCCTGGGGGCGGATGGCCGGCTTCCGCGACCTCGACGGCAACACCCTGATGCTGGTGACGGAGAAGGAAGGCTTCTAACGCCATGACCACGACGGGTGTCGCCGAAGACCGCGTGTTCGCCGCCCTCGCCAACGGCACCCGCCGCGAAGTCCTGCGCCTGCTGCGCGAGCGCGGTCCGCAGCCCGTCCAGTCCCTCGCCGACCACTTCGACATGCGCCGCCCGAGCCTCTCGGAGCACCTGAAGGTGCTGCGGGAGGCCGGGCTCGTCTCGGAGGAACGCGCCGGCCGGCAGCGGATCTACCGCCTGGAGGCGGCGCCGCTGGCCGACGTGCAGGACTGGCTCCATCCGTACGAGCGGTTCTGGCGCGACAGGCTCAAGGGCCTGGGTGATCTCCTCGACCGCATGCCCGACGATGAGACATGAACTCAGCCTCCGACCAGGGTTCCGACGAGGACCTCACCACCGTCCGCGTCGACCAGTTCCTGCCCCACCCGCCCGCGAAGGTCTGGCGCGCCCTCACCGAGTCCGACCTGATCGCCCAGTGGCTCATGCCCAACGACTTCCGCCTCGAAGTCGGCCACCGCTACACGATGACCTCGTTGCCCCGCCCGAACACCGGCTACTCCGGCACGACGGCGGGCGAGGTGCTGGCCTACGAGACCGCGCGGATGCTCTCCGTCCGCTGGAGGGACGCCGCCGCCCCCGACGCCGGCGGGGAGGACTGGACCATCACCTGGACCCTCGAACCGGAGGGCCGCGGCACCCGGCTCCTCCTGCTCCACGAGGGCTTCGACCCGGACGACCCGGCCCAGATGATGGCCCGCACCGTCATGGGCGGCGGGTGGCGCAGCCACGTCATGCAGGCCCTGAGCGCCGTTCTGGAACGGACCTGCCCCGACCTGCCCCGACCTGGTCCGGCCTGATCCGACCGCCGCCGAAATCGCGTGCCGCCGCCCGGCCGGGCCCCGACAATGCGTCCATGCGCATACGAGCAGCACGCCTGGACGAACTGCCCCTCCTCCAGGACATCGAGAGGGCGGCCGGACGGTGCTTCCGGGACATCGGCATGCCGGAGATCGCCGACGACGAGCCGCTTCCGCTCGCCGAACTCGCGGACTACCGGCGGGCCGGGCTGGCCTGGGTCGCCACGGGCCAGGCCGGCACCCCGGTCGCGTACCTGATCGCCGACCGCGTCGACGGCAACCTCCACGTCGAGCAGGTGTCGGTCCACCCGGACAGTGCCCACCGCCGCATCGGCCGGTCGCTCCTGGACCACCTGGCCGCGTACGCCACCCGCGAAGGGGCTCCCGCCCTGACCCTCACCACGTTCACCGAGGTCCCCTGGAACGCCCCGTACTACGCGCGCTGCGGATTCCTGCCGCTCGACGAGGCGGCCCTCGCGCCGGGCCTGCGGGAGATCCGCGAACAGGAGGCGCGCCACGGCCTGGACCGCTGGCCGCGGGTCTGCATGCGCCGGGCCCTCTGACGGCGCGCCCGCCGGCCCCGGGTTGTGCTCCGTACGAGTTCACTTGGGGTGCTCGTTCGGCCGCAGAGCCGAGTTCATGATCATCATTTTGGCTCCCGATCGTTTTGATGCTGCCATCCGGGCGCGTGAGATCTGGGAGGGCAACGAATGCAACTGACCAAGGCGTGGGGCGTGGTGGCCGCCGTGACGGGAGCCATGCTGGTGGCCGCGGCGGCGCCGGGCCGGGCGTCCGACGCGGACGCCGCGGAGCACCCGGCCGGGCGCGGACCGAAGGAGGCCGCCGTCACCCTGCTGGTCGGACGGGCCGTGGACGACGGCGGCCGGACGGGCGTCGGCCGGTGCACCGTCCCCACCTCACGGCCCGGGCTGTGCGCCGGCTGGCGGGAGGAGCGGGTCCGGGCCACCGCCCGCGGCAGCGGCACCGTCCTGCGGATGCCCGCCGTCGGGGAGCCGGCCGGCGCCCACGCGGACGCGCTGCCCACGGACGCCGACGCGCCGCTGGAGATCGCCCTCGCCGAACCGGGCCGCCTCACCGACGTCACCGTGACCGACGGCCACGGCCGCCGTCTGGCCGGGGAGCTCAGCGCCGACAGCGGCCGCTGGCTCAACACCGAACCGCTGCGGGCGGGCGAGACGTACACCGTGCAGGTCGGTGCCCAGGACGCGGCCGGCACCCCGGTCGGCGTGACCATGGCCTTCAGGACCGCCCCGCCCGCCGACGGGGGCCGGCTGACGGCCGAGTTCGGGCCCGGCCCCGGCACGTACGGCGCCGGGGAGATCGTCACCGCCGATCTCAGCCGCCCGGTGCCGGCCGCCGACCCGCTGGCCCGCGAGCGGGTGGAACAGGCCCTCCAGGTCACCTCGGAACCCCAGGTCGAGGGCGCCTGGCACTGGGTCGACGCCTCGACGCTGCACTACCGGCCGCGCACCTACTGGCCCGCCCACACCGTGGTCCGCGTACGCAGCGGCCTCGACGGGGTCGAGCTCGGGGGCCTCGGCCACGGCGGCCCCTCGGAGCCGCTGGAGTTCACCGTCGCGGACCGGATCGAGGCCCTCACCGACTCCGCCGCCCACGAGATGACCGTACGCCGCAACGGACGGGTCATCAGGACGATCCCGGTCACCACCGGGAAGGCCGGGTTCCGGACGCGCGCGGGCATCAAGGTCGTGCTGCGCAAGGAGTCCAAGGTCCGGATGCGGGGCGACAGCGTCGGGATCAAGCGCGGCACCAAGGAGTTCTACGACCTGCCCGTCCGCTACGCGACCCGGGTGACGTGGAGCGGCGAGTACATCCACGCCGCGCCCTGGTCGGTCGAGGCACAGGGCGAGGCGAACGTCAGCCACGGCTGCACCGGTATGAGCACCGAGGACGCCGCCTGGTTCTTCGAGACGGTGCGCGAAGGGGACATCGTCGAGGTGGTCAACAGCGGTGGCGAGAAGATGGCCCCCTTCGACAACGGATTCGGCGACTGGAACGTGGACTGGGACAGCTGGCTGGCCGGCAGCGCCCTGGCCGCCACCGACGCGCGCCGGCTCGGTGCGGAGCCGCACGCACCGGCCCGGCTGCATCCGACCACCTGAACCGACCACCTGAACCCGCCCCCCGAACCCGTCCCCCGAACCGAAGGCCGGCTGATCCGAATCGCCGACGCCGGGCCGCGTCCGTTGGCATCATGGTCGCGGCGGGCCGGTCGGGACGGGGTGGGGTGGCGGAGCGGTGGGCGGTACGGGGATGCACGGCCGGGATCGGCCACAGGACGAGCCGAGGCACGAGCCGGTCGGTGAACTGGCCGAGCGGGTCGCCCTGCTCGCGGACCAGGCCGGAGCGGACTCGGCGGCCTCGCTGATCCGCCGGGCCGCCCGCAGGGCCGAATCGCCGCTGGCCCGCATCTGCGTCATCGGCGGCAGCAACGTCGGCAAGTCCCGGCTCGTCAACGACCTGATCGGCACGGACTGCCTGCCCGTGTCCGTCCATCCGACCAAGGGCCCGCCCGTGGTCGTCCGCCCGGCCCCCGCCGCCGGTCCGGCCGACGCGGGCCCCACGGAGGCGGGCCCCACGGAGGCCGGCCCCACGGACCCCGGTTCCGCCGACCCCGGTTCCGCCGACGCCGGTCCCGCGGCCTCCGACCCTGCGCAGCCGCGCACCGTAGCGGTCCGGGTGCCGGCGGATTCGTGGCTGGCCCGGGCCGGGGTGGAACTCGTGGACACACCCGGCTGGGAGGGCTGGTCCGGGGTACGGCAGCCCGACACCGCCGCCCTCGCCCGGATCGTGGCCGACGGCGACGTGGTGGTCGTGGTCACCGAGGCCCGCCGGGCGATGCTCGCCACCGAACAGGCCAGGATCAAGGCGCTGGCCGCGGCCCCGCACACACCGCCCCTGGCGGTCGTCGTCACCAAGCTCGACGAGGTCGAGGACGAGGCGGCCGACATCCTGCGCCGCGTCCGGCACCTCGTCGGGATCCTCGCGCCGGAGGCGCTGGTGGAGCCCGGACCGGTGCGCACGTCCGGCACGGCGTCGCCGGCCGAAACGGCGGACGGGATCGACCGGCTGCGCTCGGTGCTCGCCCAGCTGGCCGGCGTCCGGCTGCGCCGCGCGTTACGGACGATCCGCAGGCTGTACCTCCTCGCGGCCACCTGCGACCTGGTCGAGGAGGCCGCCGCCCGGGCCCTCGCGGACGCGGACCGCTCCGATCCGGTCCGGGCCCGTGCCGCACAGATCTGGCACACGGCCCACGAGAGCGCCCGATTCCACTGGATCGTGCTCAGCGCCGACGTGGGGGAGTGGCGCGCCGCGCTCGTCTCGGCGATGGCCGCCGAGGCACGCAGGCGCCGGGCCGCCGCCACGCGCGAACTCGCCTCCCGGTTCTCCGGGATGCTGGAGACCCCGGAGGAACAGCACTTCATCCGGCTGCACACGATCCCGTACACCGCGGAAGCGCTCCAGCGCTTCGAATCCTGGATCACGGTGACCGTCGACCGGGTGCTCGAACAGGACACCCGCCGGCTGCGGGACGTCCTGCTGCGCAACCGGCCCGGCGAGGAACTCTTCCAGGGACTGGCCGCCCCGGACACCCGGCGGATCGTGCCGACGGCGGCCCTGCCCGGCGTCGCCGACACCGCGGCGGCCGCCGAATCGCAGAACGCGACCGGCTGGGACGCCTCCTGGCTGCCGGAGTTCGTCGGCACGGCCATCGAGAGCGTGCTGACCCCCGTCTCCACCGAGGTCGTCGCCCAGATCGCCGGCGCGGCCGGCACGGCACTGGTGACCGAGGCGCTCGAACACGGCCAGGCGGAGCGCCGCGAGCGCACCATCGACGACCTGGAGCGGATCGTCGAGGCCGCCTTCACCGAACAGGTGGCCCGTACGGACGCACGGATCGGCCAGGTGTACGACCGCCTGCTGAGCGAGGCCCGGGACCGCGACGAGCAGTGGTGGCGGCTGCACACGACGGCCGTCGCAGCCCGCCCCGATTCCTTCGGGCACTGGAGCTCGCTGCGCCGCACCGCGCGGTCGCTGAGCCGTGCCGTACACGCCCACCTCTCCCCCCTGGAAGGGGCCTGATGGAACACGAGACCCCGCAGCCGTCACCCGGCCAGGAGTCGCCGGCCACGCATTTTCGCGGCTGGAGCGACAACATCGGAGCGCTGCGCTCGTACTACCGGCGACTGCACCAGGTGGCCGGTGAGGCGGCGGAGGCCGTCGCCCCGCCCGGCGGCCCGGCCGGGGCGCTGGAACTGGGCATCAACGGGGCCGTCTTCGAGCGCGAGACCTTCCGGATCATGGTGCTCGGCGAGTTCAGCAGCGGTAAGAGCACCCTGATCAACGCCCTGCTGGGGAAGCGGCTGCTGCCCACCAAGGCCAATCCGGCGACCGCGTTCACCACGGTCCTGCGCTGGGGCGAGACCGAGCGGGCCTGGCTCTACCGGGACGCGGACCGGCGGGGCGGCGAGAAGGCCGTCACCACCGAGGAGTTCAAGCGGGAGGTCTCCCTCCAGATCGACGCCCACGGTGCGCCGCGGGCCCCCTCGTTCGCGCTGGCCGTGGTCGAACAGCCGCTGGAGCTGCTGCGCAGATCCGTGGAGATCGTCGACTCGGCGGGGATCAACGAGAGCCCGGACCGGGAGCTGGTGACCTTGCGGTACCTCGAGGAGGTGGACGCCGTCGTGTTCGTCACCGACGCGGGACGGCCGTTCACCCTCCACGAGACCGAGAACTACCTCGAGCGCGTCAAACGGCTCGGGCACCGCGACATCTTCTTCGTGGTGAACCAGTTCGACCGGATCGAGCAGGAGGAGCGGGCGGAGGTCATGAGCCGCTGCCGCAACGCGGTGGCCGAGCTCAGCGGCGACTCCGACTCGACGGCGGCGCCCCACGTGTACTTCGTGAGCGCGCTCCAGGCGCTGAAGTCCCGGATCGACGGGGACGAGCAGGGGCTGCGGGCCTCGGGCATCGGCCAGTTGGAGTCCGCCCTGGAGGTCTTCTGCATGCGCGACGCGGCCCGGGTGAAGTTCGTACGGCTCGCCGAGTTCCTCCGGCACAACGCCGTCAACCTGCGCCTGCGGCTGCACGACGAGGGCGCGATCCTGATGAAGTCCACGGCGGAACTGCGCGAGCTGCTGGTCCGCAGCCAGGCCACCCAGGACCAGCTGCGGACCAGTGCCGACGCCATCCGCGACATCGTGGGCAGCCGGATCCTCGACATCGAGAGCGCACTCCAGCTGAGGTTCGCCACGTTCCTGTCCGAGACCAGCGGCGAGATCTCCGAGTGGCACGTGACGAGCGGCCCCGGCCGCTTCAGCCGTGCCATCCGCTCGTTCACCAAGGACGGCCGGGTGGTCGCCCGGCACGAGCTCATGGACGCGTACACCGCCCAACTCCAGGATCGGATGCAGGTCTTCTGCGCGCAGAGCCTCGACCGGTTCATCGAGCAGCAGCAGTCCGATCTGCTGCGCCAGCTCGAACCGCTGATCCGGGCGCACGCGGACCTCCTCGACAAGCTGCGCGCCGAGCTCACCGGCGCCCAGTCGGTGCGCGACCAGAACCAGCTCCTCTACACCCTGGCCATCACGGCGGGCAAGGGCAACGGCCGCAGCGGACGACGGCGCCGGGACGACGTGCCGCTGATGTACCGGCCCAGCTCCCTCATGGCCATCGGCGCGGGCACCGGGGCGGCCGTCGCGGGCGGCACGGCCGCGGCCGCCACGGCCGGCCTGATCACCCTGGGGCTGACCGTGCCCCCGCTCGGCGTCGCGATCGCGATCGGCGCCGCCGTCGGACCGCTCATGGCCTCCGGGGCGGTCCTCTTCGCCGACGGCAAACTGCAGGCCCGCGCGGCGCAGGAGTTCTCCGACCACGTCAAGGAGTCGGCCACGATGGCGGCGCGCCAGTACGCCGACAGCCGCGCCGCCGACCTGCGTGCCGTATGGGGCGGGATCAGCGAGACGCTCCACATCCAGCTCCAGGACCTCATCGGCATCGTCCAGCGCAACATCGACGAATCCCGGCACGACGAGCACGGCAAGGCGGTCCTGCGGGACCAGCTGTACACGTACGAACAGCGGATCACCGAGATCGAGCAGCTCATCGGCAGCTTCCTCCAGCCGTTCGTGTCGGAGGCCGAGCACGAGCAGCCCTGACCCCCGGCGGCGGACCGCAGCCGGGCAGGGTGGCCGACCGAGCGGCCCGGCGGCTGACCGTGCGGCTCCGTCGCACCGACGGTTCCTGGCAGGTGGTGCGCAACCACGCGTGGCCCGTGGCGCTGATCCCGGCCCTGCTGCAACGCAGCGGTTTCCGGGACGTCGTCCGGCACCGCCCGACCTGCGCGGCCGCCGCTGGTGATCACCACGGCGGCGGCCTGAGCGAGCAGGGGCGCCGGTCCAGCTGCGGGTCCGCTGTCGGCGAAAGCCCCTGGGCCAAGGCCCGTTGTCCGTGTTGAGGTGGCCGGATGGAGATCCTGGTACTGGGCGGAACGGCATGGGTGGGTCGCGAGATCTCGCGGCAGGCAGTGGCACGAGGGCACCGGGTGACGTGCCTGGCCCGCGGAGAGAGCGGTGAAGTCGCCGAGGGCGCCACGCTGGTGGCCGCGGACCGGCGCGCGGCGACGGCGTACGAGGGCCTGACGGGCCGGGACTGGGACGCGGTGGTCGAGGTGTCCTGGCAGCCCGGCTTCGTCCGCGGCGCGCTGGAGGCCCTCGGCGGACGGGCCGGCCACTGGACGTACGTCTCCTCGGTCAGCGCGTACGCCTCGCACGCACGGCCGGGCGCGGACGAGACGGCCGGACTGCTGCCGCCGGCGACGGCGGACGAGCTCGGCCGCGAGGAGTACGGGCGGGCCAAGGCGGCCTGCGAGCGCGCCGCGACGGCCGCACTGGGCGACCGGCTGCTCATCGCGCGGGCCGGACTCATCGGCGGACCGGGCGACCACAGCGGCCGCACCGGGTACTGGGTCGGCCGCGCGGCCCGCGAGCCGCTGGCGCCGATGCTGGTGCCCGATCCGCTGGACGTCCCGACACAGGCGGTCGACGTACGGGACCTCGCGGCGTGGCTGCTCGACTGCGCGGAAAAGAAGACGGCCGGCACGTTCGACGCGGTCGGCCCGGAACTGTCCTTCGGGGAGTGGATCGCCCTGTCCAGGGAGATCGGCGGACACACCGGCCCGGTGGTCGCGGCCGGCCGCGACTGGCTGCTCGGGCAGGGGGTGGCCGAGTTCATGGGCCCGGAGTCGCTCGCGATGTGGATGGCCGACCCGCAATGGGCCGGGTTCTGCGCCCGCAGCGGCGCCGCCGCGCGGGCCGCCGGCCTGCGGCACCGCCCGCGCAGGGCCCTCCTGACCGACACCCTCGACTGGGAGCGCGAGACCGGCCTGTCCCGCCCCCGCCGGGCAGGCCTCAGCCCCGCCCGCGAACGCGAGCTCCTGGCGGCGCTCGGGTAGCGGTCGGGGGTGCCGGGCAGCCGGGCAGCCGGGCAGCCGGGCAGCCGGGCAGCCGGGCAGCCGGGCAGCCGGGGCACGGCCCCGTCGCAGCCCGGTGGCCAGGCCGCGCCCCGTACGGTGCTCCTGCCCAGGGCGCGCGGGGCCATGCGGACCGAGTGGTTCCGGTCCGGACCTTCACGGAGACCCGCTGACCAGTGCGCTTTCCGCCCGCCGGGCAGGCGGGACGCGGGCGGCCGGAGGGCTGGAGGGCTGGAGGGCGGATTTGGGGGGACCATGAAATGAGCCGCGCCGGAAGGAGCGCCTTGGATGGATGCGACCGAACCGTTCGGGGGAGGCCGGGCGGACACCGCGGGGCGCGTCGCGCCCGGGGTGTCCCCGCCGAGCGGGCTGCTCGACGTCCTCAACGTCGCCGCGGTCGTCCTGGACGCGCAGGGAAGGGTCGCCCTGTGGAGCCCGCAGGCCGAGCAGCTGTTCGGGTGGACCGCGAAGGAGGCCCTCGGCCGGCCGGCCGCCCGCCTGCTCGCGTCCCAGGACCACGTGGACCTGGTCCTGGAGCTCTTCGCCCGGGTGATGGGCGGCGCCGGGGACTGGGCCGGGGCGTTCCCCGTACGGCACAAGGACGGCAGCACGCGCCTGGTCGAGTTCCGCAACATGCGGCTGCTCGACGAGCACGGGGACTTCTACGCCCTCGGGATCGCCACGGACCGTACGCGCCTGCGCCGGCTGGAGCGGGACCTGGCCCTCTCCGCCCGGCTGGTCGCCCAGTCCCCGATCGGTCTGGCGGTCCTGGACACGGACCTGCGCTACGTCCTGGTCAACCCCTCGCTGGAGCGCATCAACGGGCTGCCCGCCGCCGAGCACATCGGACGCGGCGTCCGCGACGCACTGTCCTTCCTCGACGACGCGGGGGCGGTGGAGGCGGCGATGCGCCAGGTGCTGGCCACGGGGACACCGCTGGTCGAGCAGTTCACGGCGGGGCACACACAGGGGGACCAGCACCACGAGCACGCCTGGTCGGTCTCGTACTACCGGCTGGAGGACGCCACCGGGCGGGTCCTGGGGCTCGCGACCTCCGTGGTCGACGTCACGCAGAGCCACCAGGCGGCCAAGGAGATCGCCCACAGCCGCCGCCGCCTCGCCCTGATCGCGGACGCCACCGTCCGCATCGGCACCACCCTCGACCTGGACCAGACCGCCCGCGAGCTCGCCGACGTGGTCGTGCCCGAGCTCGCCGACATCGCCGCCGTCGACATCCTCGACTCCGTGCTCGAAGGCCGCCCCAGCCTGAAGTCGTCCGACCACGAACCGGCGGTGTTCCGGGCCCTGGCCGTGGCGTCGGCCTACCCGAGCGAGGCCGTGCGCGCCGCGGACCCGCCGGGCGACATCGCCCGCTACGAGGCGGACCGGCTGGTCACCCGGTCCGTGACCACCGGGCATCCGGTCCTGGTCGCGCACGTCCAGGCCCGGGACATCTCCCGCATCGCCCGCGACGACGACGCGGCCGCCCTGCTGGCCCGCGCCGGCCTGCGTTCGTACCTGGCCGTGCCGCTCATCGCGCGCGGCGAGGTGCTCGGCGCCCTCGACCTCAAGCGCACCCGCAATCCGCGGCCCTTCAACGACGACGACATCATCCTGGCCGGCGAACTGGCCGCCCGCGCCGCCGTGTGCATCGACAACGCCCGCTGGTACCGCAACGCGCACCACACCGCCCTCGCCCTCCAGCACCACCTCCTGCCGCACCACCCGCCGCCCACCCCCGGTCTCGAAGTCGCCTACCGGTACCGCCCCGCCGCGGCCACCAGCGAGATCGGCGGGGACTGGTTCGACGCCATCGCCCAGCCCGACGACACCACCGTCCTCGTCGTCGGGGACGTCATGGGCAGCGGCATCAACGCCGCCGCCGGGATGGGACAACTGCGCACCGCCACCCGCACCCTCGCCGAACTGTCGCTCGACCCGACGCGTGTCCTCGAACAGCTGGACCGCACCACCAACGCCCTCGAGGAGACGATCGCCACCTGCGTCTACGCCGTCTACGACCCCCACCGCGCGCAGTGCCGCATCGCCGTCGCCGGGCACCTCCCCCCGGTCCTGATCCGGTCCGGCCGGGCCCCCCGGCTGCTGGACCTGCCCACCGGCACTCCGCTGGGCGTGGGGGGCGTCCCCTTCGAGGTCACCTCCGTGCGCATGGAGCCCGGGGACCAGCTGGTCCTCTACACCGACGGTCTGGTCGAGACCAGGGACCAGCCCATCGACGAGCGCCTCGACCTCCTGCTGGAGCTGCTCGCCGACACCAGCCGCCCGCTGGAGGAGACCTGCGACCGGCTCCTGGACACCCTGCGCCGGCCGGACGACCACGACGACGTCGCCCTGGTCATCGCCCGCGCGAAGGCCCTGTGAGGCCGACGGCCGGCCAGCGCCGGTGGTGCCGGTCGATGACGTAGTGGTGGCCGTGCCGCCAGCCGTCCGCAGCGGGCCGCGCGCCGGCCAGACGGCGGTGGCCGCCGCGGTGGCGGCCAGGGAGAGGGCGCCGAGGACCAGTGCGGTCACCGGCAGCCCGGCCCCGGCGGCGCGCAGGCCCGCCAGCGGGTAGGTGAGCAGCCAGCAGCCGTGGGACAGGGCGAACCGTGCGGCGAAGGCGCGGGGCAGGTCCGGGTCCGCGGCGGAGCGGCGGACCACCCGGCCGCCGGGGGTCAGTACGGCGCAGGAGGGCGCCGATCGCGACGCTCAGGGCCTCGTCCACCAGCCGGCGCAGGTGCCCGTGCCGCAGGGCGTAGACCACGCGCCGCCCGTCCTTGCGGCTGGTGACCAGCCCGGCGAGGCGGAGTTTGGCGAGGTGCTGGCTCACGGACGGCCGGGCGGCCCCGCAGGCCCCGGTGAGCGTGCCGACATCGGCCTCGCCCCGCCCCAGCTCGTCCAGCAGCGCGGGCCGGGTGGCATCCGCGAGCAGCGCCAGGACGGACACCGCGACCGCCAGCCGCTCCTCCCGCGGCTGCGCATCGTGTGCACCTGCCGGGTGCGGGCTCGCGCTCATGGGGCCATGGTAGGCGGGCCGGCCCCGTCGAGGGCCCCGTCGAGGGCCGCGAGCAGGGCCCGTGCTCCGGCCTGCGCCCGGGCCACGTCCACGTCCTCGCAGACCACCTCCAGCCCGAGCGCGGTATGGCCCGGCAGTCCGTCGCGGCCGGGGAAGACGTAGTACGACTGGTAGGCGAAGTAGGCGCGGAACCCGTCGGCCGGGTCGCGGCCCACCGTCAGGGCGGCCTGGCGCTCCTCCCGCGGGCCCGTCCCGTACAGCTCGACCTCCCGCTCGTGGAACCGTTCCGTCAGGGGCAGTTCCAGTACGGCCAGGGCGAACTCCCGTGCGTGCGCGGCGTCTTCGAAGGGCAGCAGCTCGCTGAAGTCGGGCAGCGCCGCCAGCAGCAGCCAGCGCCGTGGCCGGCCCGCCCCGTCCGGTTCGTACGCCACGGACAGCGCACTGGAGCCCTTGCCCGTGTGGTGCTCCCAGGCATAGGTGAAGACCTGCTCGAAGTGGGTGGCGTCCATGGCGTCCTTTGCCTCGGTTCCGGCCGTATGGAGGATCTGCGGGCAGATGTGTGGGCGGTGGTGGCGCAGCGGATACGGATGGTGGGTACCGCATCCGCTGCGTGAGGAGACCCGATGACCTGCATCAACCGCCGTGACCTCGCCCTGCTGGCGCTGCGCGCCGGCACGGGCGCGGTGCTGATGGCGCACGGCACGCAGAAGCTCTTCGGCTGGTTCGGCGGAGCGGGCCTGGAGGGGACGGCGGCGGCGATGGAGCACATGGGTTTCAAGCCCGGGCGGCAGAGCGCGATCGCGGCCGGTCTGGGCGAGGCCGGGGGCGGGGCCCTGCTCGTCCTGGGCCTGGCCACTCCGGCTGCCGGCGCCGCCGCGGCGGGGGCCATGGCGGGGGCCGTATCGGTCCACGCGCCCGCCGGGTTCTTCAACCAGGGCGGTGGATTCGAGTATCCGGCCTTCCTCGGGTTCACGGCGGCGGCCGTCGGCCTCGCCGGACCGGGCCGGTACTCCGCCGACCACGCCACCCGGCACCACTTCGACCAGCCGTGGACGGTCGCCCTGGCCTTCGCGGGCAGCGCGCTCGCGGCCGCCGTGGTGGTCGCCAAACGCGCCAGGGCGCAGGAGGAGAAGCAGGCGCGCGGCGAGTGACCGCCGCCCGGGCCGCCGCCGGAGCCGCGGCGGGGGCCCGGGACCGGTCACGCCGCGGTGACCCTGGCCGCGAAGGCGTCCAGGTTGCCCGACATGCGCGCGAGGCGTTCGTCCAGGGTGAGGGACTCCTCGTACCGCCCGGCCCGCAGCTTCGGCTGGCGCTTGCCCCGCACGTACAGGGGGCAGGCGAGGTCCGCGCACACGTAGATGCCGACCGTGTTGCCCTCCCGCCCGCGGGCGCCGGCCAGCGGGGCGGCGAGCAGGGTGACCCCGGACGACGCGTGACCGGTCAGGCAGATCTGGCACAGGCTGGACTTCACCGCGCTGGTGCGGCCCACCGAGGGCACGCGCAGCGAGATCCCCACCGGACCCCGGGCTCCGGGCAGGACGAGATGGGCCCGCAGCGGCGCCCCCGGATCCACCCACCCCAGGAAGTCCAGGTCCTCCCAGGGCAGTTCGGCGAAGTCCAGCGGCAGCCGCAGCCGCGCTGCCTCGCCCTTGGTGCAGTTCACGAACGACGAGCGGATGCTTTTCTCAGTGAGTGGTTCCACGTGGATCGACCCTACGCACGGCCTGACCTGCGCGCATCCCAATATCGGGGTCCTCGGTGAGGAAGCTGCGGAGGTCGATGACCGTATAGCCGGCGGCCTGCGCCGCGTCGATGATCCGGGGCAGGGCCAGGGCGTCGAGGACGACGCCGTCCCCGTTGCCGCCCACGTGCATCTGGATGATCGCGCCGGGCCTGAGGGCGTCGACGGCGCGTCCGACCGCCTTGTCCACGGTCATGCCGCCGCTCGGGCCGAGGTAGCCGTTGGTGTCGGCGGTGAACTCGATCGCCGCGTAGCCGAGGTCGTTCACGTCGGCGACCGCGTCCCTGGTCGTCGCGCTGTAGGGGAACCGGAAGAACGGCAGCGGCTCCGTTCCGGACGCCTCGCGGATCGCGGCGTCGGCGCGCCGGACCTCCTCCGCGCGCTCCTCGGTGCTCAGGTCCCTGAAGTAGGGGTGGCTGTACGAGTGGTTGCCCAGGCCGTGCGCCGCGCCCATGGCCCGTACGGCGGCGGGGTGGGTGTCGGCGAAGTCGCCCGTCGGAAAGAACGTGGCGGGCAGTCCGCGGCGGCGCAGTTCGCCCAGCACCGTGTCCAGCCCGCTCTCGTCCCACGCGGCGTTGAAGGTGAGCGCGACGACCTTCAGCGTCGTGGGCAGCCGGCGGATCTCGGCGCCGAGCAGTGCGGCGGGCGGGCGCGGGCCGCCCGCCCCGGCGGCGGTGCCGGGGGTGGCCTCCGGAGGTCCGGCCGGGGCGGCCGCGGCGCCCGTGCACGGGGCGAGCCCCGCGGCCAGCAGCGCGGTCATCGCCGCTCGTCGTCCCGCATCCACCACGGTCTCTCCCTCCGGCACCACGCCGCGGGGGCCGCGGCGTCACCACGACTATGCGAGAGCGGTGCCCCGGTGCCCGGCCTGAACCTGCCGGGCACCCGGGTGATTCGAGCGGTCCGGCCGGTGCCAGGAAGGGCGTCAGGAGGGCGTCACGAGGGACGCCGGCGCAGGTGGGCCTTGAGGTGGTGCTGCAACGGCTGTCCCACCGCCGCCATGTCGTGGGTGACCGTCATCTCCTCGCCCCGGAGCGCGTAGTGGCGCCGGGTGCCGGTGACCTCCTTGGCCAGCGGCGTCAGTGCGACCTCCTTCGTCTCGATCTCGATCTCGGTGTCGGACACCCGCCCGACGTACGTCTCGACGATGCCGGTCGGATGGGCGAGGACGACCTCCAGGGACGCGTCGGGCGTCACCCGCCACCATCCCGCCTCGCGGCCCGCCGGGCGCACCGGGGTCCCCGACGCGTCGATCAGCCACGCGCGTGCCTCGTAGCGCAGGAACGGGCGCCCGTCGTGGCTGAAGGTGACCTCCTGCTCGTACCGGAAGTCCTGCTCGAGGGTCGGGTACTCGCCCCGGCCCCGGCCGTGCCAGCGCCCCAGCAGGGGCAGCACGGGCCGCAGCAGCGGGTGCGGTTCGGGACCCTCGCCGAGGACGTGGCTGTCCGGGTACGGATTCTCCTGCGGCAATTCGAACATCTGCGCACCTTGCCTGTCGTGATGGATCTTCCGGGCACGCAGCCTAGTGCGGCGACCGGTGCCGGTGCCGGACCGCTGCGGCGAGGCCCCGCCCCGCCCCCTCCCCGTGGAAGGGAGCGGGGGCGGGGCGGGGCGGCCGGCGGCTACCGGGCCGCCAGGGTCTCCGCGACCGAGGGCGGGACCGGTGCGAGGCCGGCCTGGCGGGTGGTGAAGGTGCCCCGGCCCTGCGTGCGGCCGCGCAGGCGGGACGCGTAGCCGAAGAGCTCGGCCAGCGGCACGGCCGCCGTGACCACCGCGGTCCCGGACCGGGAGGTGGACCCGCTGACCCTTCCGCGGCGGGCCGCGAGATCACCCAGCACCGCGCCCACGCCGTCCTCCGGGACCGTCACCGCGACCTCCGCGACCGGCTCCAGCAGCTCCACCGTGCTCACGCGCAGCGCCTCGCGCAGCGCGAACCGGCCCGCAGCCCGGAAGGCGAGCTCCGAGGAGTCCTTGGAGTGCGTCGCCCCGTCGGCGAGCGTGACCCGCAGCCCGGTCACCGGGAACCCGCGGAGGGGACCCTCGGCGAGGGCGTCACGGCAGCCGGCCTCCACGGCCCGCACGTACTCCTGCGGCACACGGCCGCCGACGACCGCCGAGCGGAACTCGAAGCCCGTCATCCCTTCCTCCAGTGGTTCGACATCGATCACCACGTGCGCGAACTGCCCCGCACCGCCGTCCTGTTTGACGTGCCGGTAGACGAGGCCGGCCACTCCGCGCACCACGGTCTCCCGGTAGGAGACCTGCGGACGCCCGACGACGACCTCCACCCCGTGGCCGCCGCGGAGCTTCTCCACGGCCACCTCCAGGTGGAGTTCGCCCAGACCCGACAGCACGGTCTGGCCGGTCTCCGCGTCGGACCGCACCACCAGCGACGGGTCCTCCTCGGCGAGCCGGGCCAGGGCCGACGCGAGCCGTCCCGTGTCGGTGCCGCGGCGGGCCTCGACGGCCACCGACACCACCGGGTCGGCCACCGTGGGCGGTTCGAGGACCAGCGGAGCCCCCGGAGCGCACAGCGTCGTACCGGCCCGGGCGGCCTTCACCCCGACCACGGCGACGATGTCACCGGCCACCGCCTCCTCCCGTTCCTCGTGCCGGTCGGCCTGCACCCGCAGGATCCGGCCCACCCGCTCCGTACGGCCCGTGCCCGCGTCCAGTACGGACTCGCCCTTGCGCAGCGTGCCCGCGTAGACCCGCAGGTGGGTGAGGCGCCCGGTCTGCGTCGCGGTCACCTTGAAGGCGAGGGCCGCGAACGGCTCCGCCGGATCGGGCGCGCGCTCCACCTCCGCGCCGTCCGCCGTCCCGCGCACCGGCGGCATGTCGACGGGCGACGGCAGGTAGGCGAGGACCGCGTCCAGCAGGGGCTCGACCCCCCGGTTCCTGTACGCCGAGCCGCACAGCACGACGACGCCGTCCCCGCGCAGCGTCAGCTCGCGCAGGCCGCGGGCCAGGGTCCGCTCGGTCAGCGCCGACGTCGCGCAGAACTCCTCCAGCGCGTCCGCGTCGAGCTCGGCCACCGTCTCCTCGAGCAGCCGGCGGCGCCGGCCGGCCTCCTCGCGCAGCGGTTCGGGGACGGGCCCCGTCTCGTACGTGTCGGCGCCGGCGTGCCAGATCAGCGCGCGCATCGCCAGCAGGTCGACGACGCCGGTGAAGGCGTCCTCGCTGCCGATGGGCAGCTGGACCACCAGCGGTACGGCGCCGAGCCGTTCGCGGATCGAGGTGACCGCCGTGTCGAGATCGGCGCCCGCCCGGTCCAGCTTGTTGACGAACGCGATCCGCGGTACGCCGTGCCGGTCGGCCTGGCGCCACACCGACTCGCTCTGCGGCTCGACGCCGGCCACGGCGTCGAAGACCGCGACGGCCCCGTCCAGCACCCGCAGCGAGCGCTCGACCTCGTCGGAGAAGTCGACGTGGCCGGGGGTGTCGATGAGGTTCACGCGGTGTCCGTCCCAGGTGCAGCTGACGGCCGCGGCGAAGATGGTGATGCCGCGGTCGCGTTCCTGGGCGTCGTAGTCGGTGACGGTCGTGCCCTCGTGGACCTCGCCCCGCTTGTGGATGGCACCGGTCGCGAAGAGGATGCGCTCGGTGATCGTGGTCTTGCCGGCGTCGACGTGGGCGAGGATGCCCAGGTTCCGGACGGTGCTGGCGGGGGAGGCGGTGGTGGCGGCAGATCGCCGGTTGGTGCGCATGGCCCGGGGCCTTTCGAAGGATGTCGAACGATCAGAGAAGGGCGCGCGATTCCCGGACGGCGGAGCCCGGCGGCCCGGCCCGCGTGCGACGGCACCCGTACGGGCGCGGCAAGGGCAGGGCAGGGGCGGGGAGCTGAGGATGCGTCACGGGGAACAGTGGCGGCCGCGCGGCCGGCACCGTCAGGCGTGAGACACCGGGATCACGTCGTACCGGGACGGGGTGGCGAAGGCGTTCGCGGTGCGGTGAACGCACATGGCCCGGCTCCCCTTCTCTTCACTCGGCATGAGGCGCGCGCCACTCTGTCGGCAGCGCGTGTGGCGAGTGTAGGGAACCGGATCGCGCCGGGGCACCGTATTTTCCGCCGGGGCGGATGACCGAGGGCCCGGGGAGTGATGGTGCTCCCCGGACCCTGGGCCGCGGACACCGCGGGGGACGCGAGTGTTTTCTGCGACGTACGGAGAAACGATCCGCCACGCAAAGGGTTACGCGCCCGTCCCGCGGCGTTGCGCCGTACGATGCAATCAGGGAGGGAACACGTCGTTCCGGGAGTGCGCGATGACCATCCGGCACCGATTCCATCTGGATCAGAACGGTCACTCGATCAGCGTGCTGTACGAGGGCCCGCGCCGGCCCGTCCAGGTGCTCGTCGACGGCAGGACCGTCGCCATGGGCCGCGCGCCCGGTGCCGCCCGCACCGTGCTGACGGCCGAGCTGCCGGGAGATCCACCGCAGCCCTTCGCCATCGACCTCGCCTGCCCGCGCGACCCCGACGACAGTCCGATGTGCGCCCTGATGGAATCGGGCATGCGCTATCCCATGCCCGACGTACCGCTCCGCCCGGGCCCCTGAAGCCCTTGCGTGTGGCGTGGCGTGACAGCCCGGACGCGGAGAGTGTGCGAAGAAGGAGGGCATGGCTGAGAAGAAGACCATCACAGTGTTCGGTGCCACGGGCTCGCAGGGCGGCAGCCTGGTGCGGGCCATCCTGGCCGCCCCCGGGAGCGGTTTCGCGGTGCGCGCCGTGACCCGTCGCGCGGACTCGCCTCAGGCCGGGGAGCTGACCCGGCTCGGGGCGCAGGTGGTCCAGGCGGACATGGACGACGAATCGAGCCTGGCACCCGCCTTCGAGCACGCGTACGGGGCGTTCCTGGTCACGAACTTCTGGGAGCACATGTCCGCCGAGCGCGAGAAGGCCCAGGCCCTGGCCCTCGCCCGGGCGGCCTCCCACGCCGGGATCCAGCACGCGATCTGGTCCACACTGGAGGACACCCGCACCTGCGTCCCGCTCGAGGACCCGCGGATGCCCACGCTCCAGGAGCGGTACAAGGTGCCGCACTTCGACGGAAAGGCGGAGGCGGACCACTACTTCGCCGAGGAGGGCGTCCCCACCACCTTCCTGCGGACCACCTTCTTCTGGGAGAACCTGCTCACCACGTTCGCCCCGCGGCGCGCCGGGGACGGAGTCCTCGAGCTGGCCCTCCCGATGGGCGACAGCAGGCTCTCCGGCATCGCCGTGGCGGACGTCGGCAGGACCGCCCTGGCCGTCTTCGAACGCGACACCGACCTGATCGCCGCGACCGTCAGCATCGCCGGCGAGCACCTCACGCTGGCCGAGATGGCCGCGGCCCTCACCGAGACGGTCGGCGAGACCGTGCGCTACCGCCCCCTGAGCGCGGACGCCTTCCGGGCGCAGGACTTCCCGGGCGCCGACGAAGCCGGGAACATGTTCCAGTACTACGCCGACTGCGCGGAGCGCTTCACCGCGGCCCGCGACCTGACCGCCGTCCGCGAACTCGACCCCGAACTCCAGGACTTCCGGACCTGGCTCACCGCCCACCGCGACGAACTGCGCACCGCGCTCGCCGAGTAGCCCGCGCGGGCCCGGGGGTCCGCCGGGCGGGCCCGCGCGGTGCGGTGCCGGTGGCGCACGGCATGCTGAGCCCGTGCAGATTCCGCAGCAGGTTCTTCATGTCCCGGGCGGCACGGGCCGGATGGTGGTGTGCGGGGACGACGGTCTGGCCCGCCGGCTGGCGGCCGAACTCGGCGAGGTGTACGGGGAACGCGTCACGCTGGTCGTGCCGCCGGCGAGCGAGCCGCCGCTCGCGGTGGGACCGCCCGCGCGGCGCGGGCGCTGGGGGCGCACCCCGGCCTCCCGGGTACTGCGCGGACCGGTGGGGGAGCGGCCGCCGGAGGAGCCGCGGATCGTGGAGGCCGCGGAACCGGACGAGGAGGTGCTGGCCGCGGTGGTGGCCGGCGCCGCCGCGCTCGCGCTGGTCTACGAGGACGACGACCGCAACGTACGGGCCGCCCTGGTGGCCCGCCGGCTCAACCCCCGGCTGCGGCTGGTGATCCGGCTCTACAACCGCAAGCTCGGCGAACACCTCGAGGACCTGCTGGACCAGGCGGCGATCGTCGCCGGACCGGGGGTCCACCCGGGCGACCGGGACTCCGCGACCACGGTGCTGTCCGACGCCGACACGGCCGCACCCGCCCTCGCCGCGAGCGCGGTCGCCGGGACGAGCAAGGTGGTCCAGGCGGACGGCCTGCTGCTGCGCGCGGTGGAGCGTACGCCTCCGGGCCGCGGCGAGACGGCCGATCCCGGTCTGTGCACCCTCGCACTGCTGTCGGCGACGTCCACCGACCCGGCCGGCAGCGAGAGTTCGGTGCTCGGCGGGGAGCGCGGACTCCAGCTGTTGCCCGACGACCGCGCCGTGGCGGCCGCGACGGGACGCGGCATCGTGGCCCTGGAAACGGTGACGTACGCGGGCCCCGCCCAGGCGGCGGCTCCGCGCCTCAGCGCCGCCGCCCTGCCGGTGGCCTCGCTGTTCTCCCGGAGGCTGCGCTGGTCGCTGGCCGGCATCGTGGCCGCCGTCACCGCACTCGCCGTGGCCTCCTGGCTGACCACGGGCGATCACCCCCTGCACGCCGCGTACGTCACCCTGCTCGACATCTTCGCGATCAACGACCCGGCGGTGGGCGCCCCGACGCAGCGGCAGGTGCTCCAGATCCTGGCCGGGTTCGTCGGCCTCCTGCTGCTGCCGGTCCTGGTGGCGGCCGCTCTCGAGGCGCTGGGCGCCTTCCGCACGGCCACGGTGCTGCGCCGGCCGCCCCGCGGTCTGTCCGGGCACGTGGTGCTGCTGGGCCTGGGCAAGATCGGTACCCGGGTGCTGGCGCGGCTGCGGGAGCTGGAGATCCCGGTGGTCTGCGTGGAGTCCGACCCGCGCGCCCGCGGCCTGGCCCTGGCCCGTCGGCTGCGGGTGCCCGTGGTCGTCGGGGACGTCACCGACGAGGGGGTGCTGGAGGCCGCCCGCGTCCACCGGGCGCACTCCCTGCTCGCCCTGACCAGCTCCGACACCACCAACCTGGAGTCCGCCCTGTACGCGCGCGGGGTCAAGCCCGACCTCCGGGTCGTGATGCGCCTGTACGAGGACGACTTCGCGACCGCCGTCTACCGCACCCTGCGCGCCGCCCACCCGGGCGCGCTCACCCGCAGCCGCAGCGTCACCCACCTCGCCGCCCCGGCCTTCGCCGGGGCGATGATGGGCCGGCAGATCCTCGGGGCCATAGCGGTGGAGCGCCGGGTGCTGCTCTTCGCCGTCGTCGACGTGGCGGGCCACCCGCAGCTCGAAGGCCGGACCGTCACCGAGTCCTTCCGCCCGGGCGCCTGGCGGGTCGTCGCCCTCGACACCGCCTCGCCCGCGGAGCGCCGGCCCGACCTGGCCACCGTCCCGCGCGAGGGTACGGTCCCCGGCCCGGGGCTGGTGTGGCAGCTGCACCCCGGTTACGTCCTCAGGCCCGAGGACCGCGTGGTCCTGGCCGCCACCCGCAGGGGCCTGGCCGAGCTCCTCGGCCGCGCGGGAGCATCGGCCCCCCGGTCCTGACCGGCCGCGGCCGTTCCGCCATCCGGGCGATGGGCCAAGGGAGTTCGGGGGCCGGTGCGGGTCGGTGGCAGACTGCTTCCTTGATCGCGGGCACGGGTCCGCGGCCGTGAAGGGGGATGCGTCATCGTGCGCAGGGCGAGGTGGGCGGCCGCGGCCGCCGGTGCGGTGCTGCTGGTCGCGGGGTGCGACAGCGAAGGCGATTCGGCTCGGACCCCTGGCGGTGACGCACCGTCGGCCGGCGGTTCCGCCGCGGCGAAGGCGGGTTCGGGCGGCAGCCTGGACATCGAGGTGGTGAGGAAGCAGCTGGACACCGCCGCGACGAAGGCCGGATACGCGGCGAGACAGCCCGCGGACGAGATTCCGGAGGGCCTCAAGTCCTGCACGATCAGGTGGCAGGCGGTCAGCGCCAAGCCCGCCGACTCCAGGAAGTCCTTCGACGCCACGGTGGCCACGCTGGTCGAAGGGGGCTGGAAGGAGACCGGGCGAGCCGAGGAGGCCAGCACGGTCACCGTGGGGATGGACAAGGGCGGCTGGAACATCAGGGCGTGGCACCAGCCCGAGGGCCGGGTGGACGGGACGGACGCGATCAGCTTCATCGCCAACGACACCGGGCCCGCGTGCGAGAAGCCCTTCCAGGACGACCTGGCGGAGAAGACCAAGAGCAAGGGCTAGGTCGTCTCTTTCCGGTCGCGGACACGCGGCTGGGCGGGGGTCACGGCCGGGTGCCCGTGGCCCCCGGCCGTGCGAACGACCCGGTTCCGGCCATACGAATCCGAGATACTCTCTAGAACTAGACTCCAAGTTGACGCGGTGCCTGGTCCACACTCGGGCCATGACCGACAACCTCGTTCGCTCCCGCCCGGCGAGATCGCCCCGGTCCGCCCGCCTCCTGCGCGCGAAGGCCGCGGTCCTCGCCCTGGCGGCGGCCGTACTCCTCGTGGGCACACCGCCCGTACACGCGGATCCCCCGGGGCCGCCCGCCATGACCGACGGGTTCGGCCTGACCCAGACGGCCGCGGCGACCGGCACCGGAACCAACTTCGTGCTCACCGTCACCACGCCGCAGGTCGCGGGCGAGCACCGGATCCGGATCCTGCTGCCCCGCGACTACGCCGCCGACCAGGCCAGGCGCTACCCGGTCCTCTACTTCCTGCACGGCGCGTCCGACGACCCGGGGAACCCCGCGATCGCCTACCCCGCGCTCACCGCCGCCCAGTCGATGATCACGGTCATCCCGGACGGGGGCCGCCGCGGCTGGTACGCCGACTGGGCCGACCAGAAGACCGCGGCCGGCGCGCAGAACTGGGAGACCTTCCACATCAGCCAGGTGATCCCCTTCATCGACGCCAACCTGCGCACCCTCACCGGCAAGGAGGGCCGGGCCGTCGCGGGCCTCTCCATGGGCGGATTCGGCGCCCTGCACTACGCACAGCGCCACCCCGGCCTGTTCAGCCAGGTCGCCACCCTCTCCGGTGCCAACGACCTCTCCAGGAACCACATGGTCACCCGCGGGGCCGTCGTCGCCACGCTCACCAACGTCGGTGCCCCGCTGTGCGGTTCCAGCTCCGGTCCCTCCTGCAACCTCGAGTTCGGGCCGGCCGTCTCCAGCGACGCGATCTTCGGCACCCCGTATCCGGTGTTCGACGCCGACTGGCGCTGGAACGCGGCGGATCCCACCTCGCACATGGCCGCCCTCGCAGGCATGGGCATCGCCGTCTACACCGGCTCCGGCAACGGCAACCCGTCCGACTTCGAGTTCTGGGCCGAGTCGGCGGCGCGCAACACCAAAACCGCGCTCGACGCCCTCGGCCTCCCGTACCACTACGTGAACTACGGCAACGGCTCCGGCTGGGGCGAGAACTGCCACGGCGGCCACGAGAGCGGCTGCTGGGGCCAGGACCTCGTGGACTGGGTCCCGCGCCTGGAGGCGGCCTTCGCCGCCGCCGAGGCCTGACCCCGACGTCTCGCACGGGGCGTCACCCGCCGCACCCGAGCCACCGCTCCGACCCGGCCGAACGCAAGGAAGGGCCCGACCCTTGACCGCAATCCCGGCCACCGCGCCGGAACGCGCCACGTCCTGGCTGCGCTTAGTCGCCGCCGCCCGAGCCGGCGGGGCCTCCCCGGCGAGCGAGACCGACCGCGCCGACGGCTCCGCGCTCCAGGGCGTGAGCGTCACGTCCGTCGGCAACGGCCGCCGCCTCGGCGTACAGAACGGCTCGCGCGACGACGGCGCGTACGTCGTCACCGACTCCGCGCCCGGCCACCAGGCCTGGAACCTGGCCGCCGACCCGGCCGACTTCAGCTTCGCCATCGTCAACGGCACCACCGGCAAGGGCATCGACCTCAGCTACATCGCCAACACCAGCCCCACCTTCACCTCCTGCACCTGAACCACGTTCAGGAATCGGCGGGTTGACCCGGAGGCGAGGGCGAGCACAGCATGCTCGCATGGTCATCTCCGGACTCCCCGCCGAAAACCGTGAGCTGAGCCCCCGCACCGGCTACACGCGGGAGCACTGGGAGGCGGCCGCGGACGGACTGCTGCGCGCCGCCTGGCGGTGGGCCACCCCGGGCGGGGCCCTGCTCGACCTGCCGGGTCCGCCCTCCGCCTCCGGCGTCCGCTCCGACGGGCTCGAAGGGTACGCCCGCACCTTCCTCGCCGCCGCCTTCCGTGTCGCGGGCGGCGGCGGGAAGGACCCGCACGGCTGGCTCGACCGCTACGCACGGGGGCTCGCGGCCGGCACCCGCACCCCCGGCCGCGAGGACGCGGAATCCTGGCCCCTCATCCGCGATCTCCGCGTCCAGGGCCAGCCGATGGTCGAGTCCGCCTCCGTGGCCCTGGGGCTGCGGCTCACCCGGCCGTGGCTGTGGGACCGCCTGGACGGCGCCGTGCAGGACCGCACCGAGCAGTGGCTGCGCGGCGCCCTGCGCCACGCGCCCGCCCCGAACAACTGGTACCTCTTCCCCTTCACCGTGGCCGGATTCCTGGAGTCCGTGGGACGGGGGGACGCCGAGACGGCCCGGGCCCGCCGCATCGGCCTCGGCCTCCTGGAGCAGTGGTACGCCGGCCAGGGCTGGTACGCCGACGGCGACGGCCGCGCCTTCGACCACTACAACGGCTGGGCCCTGCACCTGTACCCCGTGCTCGACGCCCACCTCGCGGACGGCGAGGGAGCGCCGGACGGCGAGGGAGCGCCGGACGGCGGGGGAGCCCCGGCCGGCCCCGGGCAGCCGCACGGCGCCCGGCTGCGCACGCACCTGGACAGTCACTCCCTGCTCTTCGGCGCCGACGGCGCCCCGCTCTACTTCGGGCGTTCCCTGACCTACCGCTTCGCCGCCGCGGCCGCCGTCGGCCTCGGCGCCGTGACCGGCCACACCCCGCTGACCCCGGGCACCTCGCGCCGGCTGCTGAGCGGCTCGCTGCGCTACTTCCTGGACCGGGGCGCGGTCGACGACGCCGGGCTGCTCCGCCCGGGCTGGCACGGCGCGCACACGGCGACCCTCCAGCCCTATTCGGGCCCCGCCTCGCCCTACTGGGCGGCCAAGGCCTTCGTCTGCCTGCTCGCCCCCGCACGGGACCCGCTGTGGACCGCGACGGAGGAGCCCGCTCCGTGCGAGCGCGCGGACCGGGTGCTCGCCTTGCCGGCGCCCGGCCTGCTCGTCCAGTCCACCCGCGCCGACGGGCTCGTACGCCTGCACAACCACGGCAGCGACCACGTCGGCCCGCACGAGGCCGAGTCGGCGGCGGACCAGGACCCGCTCTACGCCCGCCACGCCTACTCCACCCGCACCGGGCCCACCGCGTACGGCAACACCCCGGACAACCACCTCGCCCTGGTCGTGTCCGGGACGCGCAGCGCCCGGCGCCGCATCCACCCGCTCGGTGCCGGGCACGGCGACGGCTGGGGCTGGGCCGCGTCCTGGCACCGGCCGGTCTTCGCCGCCGGGACCGGCGTGCCGGGCCTGCGCGTGGACAGCGTGACCGTGGTCAGGGGCCGCCGTGAACTGCGGGTCCACCGGGTCCAGGGGGCTCCGGAGGGGTCTCGTGCGGAGCAGACCGGCTGGGCCACCGGCCCCGGGGACACGCTCCGGTCGGCGCTCCACCCGCTGCACGGATGGGAGTCCGCGGACGAGGTCCGGGCACCGGCGGGCACGGCCTTCACCCCGTGGGCACTCGTACCGCGGCTGACGGCCGGGGCGGCGGGAACGGGCCTGTACGCGGCGCTGGCCACGCTCACCGCGGAACCGGATCCGGAGCCTCTGGCGGCAGCGGCAGCGGTGTCGCAGGTGCGGGCGGACGGCGCCGGCATCGAGGTGCGGTGGGCGGACGACGGATCACTGACCCGGATCGGCTTCGGGCCTCTTGCCGTGGAGCACCTGCCCGCCGCTTCCGCCCGGCCTACCGGTGCACCGTCCCCAGGTGCCGCGTGAACCAGTCGCGGGCGAGGCCGGCGACCTCTTCCAGGGTCCCCGGCTCCTCGAAGAGGTGCGTGGCCCCCGGGACGACGTCGAGGCGGTTCTCGCAGCGCAGCCGCGCCCGTGCCTGCCGGTTGAGGTCGAGGACCGTGGGGTCGAGGCCGCCCACGACGAGCAGGGTCGGCGCCCGTACGCCGGCCAGCCGGTCCCCGGCCAGGTCGGGGCGGCCGCCGCGCGAGACCACGGCGCCCACCTCGGGGCCGGCGTCCGCGGCGGCCCACAGCGCCGCCGCCGCTCCGGTGCTCGCCCCGAAGTAGCCGACGGGAAGCGGCTCGCGGCGCCGCAGCCAGCGCGTGGCGTCCGCCAGCCGCAGGGCGAGCGCCTCGATGTCGAAGACGTTCGCGCGACGGGCCTCCTCGGCCGGGGTGAGCAGGTCGAAGAGCAGGGTGCCCAGCCCCGCCCGGCGCAGGGCGGCGGCCACCGACCGGTTGCGCGGGCTGTGCCGGCTGCTGCCGGAGCCGTGCGCGAAGACCACCACCGCGCCCGCGTCCGGCGGCAGGGCGAGGTCACCGGCCAGCAGGACCCCGCCCGCGTCCACCCGCACGTCCTCTGCGGCCACCGCGCCCGGCCCGGCCCCGGCGGCCTGCGCCAGCAGGAAGACGACCTCCTCGTCGGGTGTCTGCGAGAAGTCCCGGTACCACTGGCCGACGGCCGAGAATCCGCTCGGCGTGGACAGGCACACCACCTCGTCGGCCGCCGTGCGCAGCCGGGCGACCGCGTCCGGCGGCGCCACCGGCGCCGCCAGCACCACCCGGGCCGCGCCCATCGCCCGTACCACCTGGCAGGCGGCGGCAGCGGTGGCCCCGGTCGCGATCCCGTCGTCGACGACGAGCACCGTCCGGCCGTCGAGGTCCAGCCGCTCCCGGCCGGCGCGGAACCTTCCGGCCTGCCGTACGAGCTCCGCCTCCTCGACGCGCTCGACCGCCGCGAGGTCCCCGGCCGCCACCCGGCTGCTCCGCACGATCTCCTCGCTGATCACCCGCACCCCGCCCTCGCCGATGGCGCCGAAGCCCAGCTCGCGGTGGTACGGAACACCGAGCTTGCGGACGACGATCACATCGAGCGGCGCACCCAGCGCCCGCGCCACCTCGAAGGCGACCGGGACCCCGCCGCGGGGCAGGCCCAGCACGACGGGATGCTCCTGCTCCAGGTGGCCGAGGGCCGCGGCGAGGCGCCGTCCGGCGTCCTCGCGGTCGGTGAAGAACACGGTCGTTCACCCCCAAACCCAGGGGAGACGGGTGGACGGGTGGACGGGGAGACGGGGAGACGGGGAGTCGCGAACCCGCGTACACGCCTCCTTCGAACCAACCCCACGTCGGCACGCACCGCAAATCGGCGGCCGGGGCCCGGCCCGTGCGGTGCCGCGTCGTTCCGGAGGTCCGGAGGTCCGGAGGTCCGGAGGTCCGGCGTTTCGGCGTTTCGGCGTGCGGGGCCGCTCCTCCGTGGGCGAGGGTGGACCCCGGCCCGATCCGTCCGCCCGTGAGGAGACGTTCCGTGAACTGGACACTCGAAGTGGTCCCGGTCCCTGTCAGCGACATGGACCGGTCGAAGGAGTTCTACGCCGGCAAGGTCGGCTTCGCGGTCGACCTCGACAACGAGGTCGCCCCCGGGGTGCGCATCATCCAGATGACGCCGGCCGGCTCCCGGTGTTCGATCGCGCTGCTGTCGGGGATGCCGCCCGCGCCCGGTACGAAGGAGATGGCGCCGGGCACCCTCCAGGGGCTCCAGATCTGCGTGACGGACATCGAGGCGGCCCGCGCGGAGCTGGTGGAGCGGGGGGTGGACGTCTCCCCGGTGCGCCACGTCGGCGAATCGGGCTGGACGGAGGGCAAGGGCGGGACCTGGAACTCGTTCATGACCTTCGAGGACCCCGACGGCAACGGCTGGATGGTCCAGGAGGCCCCGTCGGAGCTCTCGGAACGCTGAGAGGGCGGGCGGCGGCGCCGTGACCGCACGGCGCCTACGGCCTGATGTTCTGGTTGAGGTGGAAGAGGTTGCCCGGGTCGTAGGTCCGCTTGACCTCCACCAACCGGTCGTAGTTGTCCTTGTAGTTGGCCCGGATCCGGTCCTGGTCGTCGTCCGCCATGAAGTTGATGTAGCCGCCCTCCTCGGAGTGCGGGGCGGTCGCCTCGTAGTAGTCGCGCACCCACGCGATGCCCGCCTCGTTGTCGGCGGGGTCGGGCCACATCCCGGCGATGACGGTGGCGAACGAGGCGTCGCGGTAGGCGTACGCCGTCGCGTCCGGTGCGACGCGGTGGCAGGCGCCGTTGACGGGATAGATGTGCACGGTCGAGTTCACGGCGGGCAGCCGCGGCCCGAACCGCAGGTGCGCCTCGATCGCCTCGTCGGTCAGCTCGGTCACGAAGTTGGCCTTCCAGTAGTGCTGGAGGCCGGGCGGTACGAGCGCGTCGAAGGCGCTGTTGAGCGCGGGGTAGGGCATGGGCCCGACGTGCTCGGCGACCACGGGTGCGATGTCGTGGAACACCTGGAGCGCCCGTTCGCCCTCGTCGACGGGGCCGGACCAGCAGGCCACGATCAGGGCGAAGGGCTCGCCGTGCCGGTCCTCGGGGATGAAGGGGAGCGGCGGTGCGATCTGGAAGGCCGGGAAGCCGCCGAGTTGCTCCGGGGCGTCGGCGATGAGTTCGCGGAAGGCGCGCAGTACGGTGCCGGCGTCGGCCAGTTCGAAGAGCATCGGCCCGCCGTAGATGTCCTTGACGGGGCTGAGCGCGAACTCGAAGGAGGTCACCGCGCCGAAGTTTCCACCGCCGCCGCGAAGGGCCCAGAACAGGTCCTGGTTCTCCTCCCCGCTCGCGACGAGCAGCCGGCCGTCCGCCGTCACCACATCGGCCGACAGCAGGTTGTCGCAGCTCAGGCCCAGTCCACGGGCGAGGTATCCGATGCCGCCGCCCAGGGTGAGGCCGCCGACACCGGTGGTGGAGATGATCCCGCCGGTGGTGGCCAGGCCGAAGGCGTGCGTCGCCGCGTTGAAGTCGCCCCAGGTGGCTCCGCCGTCGGCGCGGGCCGTCCGCCTGACGGGATCTACGCGGACGGACCGCATCCCGGACAGATCGGCGACCACGCCGTCGTCGCAGGTGCCGAAGCCGGGCACGCTGTGCCCGCCGCCGCGGACCGCCAGGTCGAGGGCGTTGTCGCGGGCGAAGTCCACCGCGGCCATCGCGTCTCCGGCGTTCGCGCAGTGCACGACGGCCGCCGGTTTCCTGTCGATCATGGCGTTGTTGACCTTGCGGGCCTCGTCGTAGTCCGCGTCCCGCGGGGTGACGACCGCCCCGCGTACCCGTGCGCGCAAGTCATCGATCGAGGGCTTGCCCATGGCCATCGCTCCTCGTATGGGTCGTGACCCCGAGATTCCGGCACATCCCACGCTACGCCGGTGCCGTGAAGCCTCAACCCGGCGTCCGGGCAGCTCCCGCGGGCCGGTCCGGGGCCCGCGCGTCAGTGGTCCTGGGGGGCCACCACGGTGAACGAGGCGCCGTCGGGGTCGGTCAGGACGACGGAGCGGCTGTCGCTCGTGGTCGCCACGGGCGAGGCGACGCGGCCACCGAGCCCGGTGGCGGTTTCCACGGCCGCTTCGAGGTCGGGGACGCGGAAATGGACGTGCCAGCGCGGTCGGACCTGGGGATCGGGTGCCGCCTCCACGGCCCCGCCCACGATGCGGGCCGTGGTGTCGTTCCCGTGGCGCAGGACGACGTGGTCGTGTTCGTACGAGACCGTGCAGCAGCCGGTCCGCTCGCCGGCCCAGTCGAGGACCTCGCCGTAGAAGACGGCCGCCGCGAAGGCGTCGCGGGTGCGCAGTTCGAGCCAGGCGGGGGCATTGCCCCGGCCGACGGTCCAGTCCGGGATGACCTCGCCCTGCCAGAACCCGAAGACGGCTCCGTCGGGGTCCGAGGCCAGCGCGGCGCGTCCGGTGCCGAACGCGAGGGGGCCCACCGCCATGGTGGCGCCGCGTTCCACGATCCGCGCCGCCGTGACGTCGGCGTCGTCGACCGCGAAGTACGGGGTCCAGGCGGCCGGCAGGGCCAGCCGGTGGGCCAGCGCGCCGATGCCGGCCACCGGGGCGCCGTCGCGGAAGGCGATGGAGAAGCCCTCCCCGAGCCGGGTGCCGCGGAAGTGCCAGCCCATGACGGCCCCGTAGAACCGCTGGGCCGCGGCCAGGTCCCCGGTCATCAGGCTGACCCAGCACGGCGCGCCGAACATCTCGTGGCTCGACGTCGACACAGCTGCCCACCTTGCTCGCGATCACCTACGGCCGGGTCCGGCCCACCCTAGCGCCGCCGGGCGCCCCCGTTCGCGAGGCACAAGGCACCCCTTACGGCGTACGGGTGAAGGAACGCCGGTAGGAGCGCGGGGGCACACCGCGACGGCGTACGAACTGCTCGCGGAGCACGGCCGCGCTCGCGAACCCGACCGCGCGGGCGATCTCCTCGACGGACAGTCCGGTGGTCTCCAGCAGCTCCTCGGCGCGGCTCAGCCGCAGGCCGACGAGCCAGGCGTGCGGGGTGGTTCCCGTGGCCGCGGCGAAGCGGCGGGCGAAGGAGCGCTTGCTCATCACGGCCCGCCGGGCCAGTTCGGCGACGGGAAGCGGCTCGTGGAGGTGCGCGCGGGCCCAGGCGAGGACTTCGGCGAGGCGGGTGTCCTGCGCGTCCTCGGGGACGGGGGCGGCGAGGTACTGGGCCTGCCCGCCCTCGCGGTGCGAGGGCAGGACGAGGTCGCGCGCGATGGCGTTGGCGGTCGCGGCGCCGTGCTCCCGCCGGACCAGGTGCAGGCAGAGGTCGAATCCCGCGGCGGCGCCCGCGCCCGTGACGACGCGGCCCTCGTCGACGTAGAGGGCGTGGGGGTCGACCGTGACCTCCGGATGGCGGGCGGCCAGCAGGTCCGCGAACCGCCAGTGGGTCGTGGCCCGGCGCCCGGCGAGCAGGCCGGCGGCGGCGAGCGCGTACGTACCGACGCAGTGGGCCGCGACCAGGGCGCCGCGGTCGTGGGCGGCGGACAGCGCGTGCAGCACGGCCGGTGCGGGCGGCGTGCGGAAGCCGGCCCAGGGCAGGGCGATGACGAGATCGGCGGTGGCCATCCGCTCCAGCCCCTGCCCGACGGCCAGCGGGACGCCGAGGTCGGTCGGTACCGGCCCGGGCCGGTCGGCGCACAGCGCGAAGTCGAAGTGCGGCAGCCCCGCGCGCGGGCCGAACACCTCGGTGACCACGCCGACGGCGAGCATTCCGACACCGGGCGGGGCGTAGGCGGCGACGGAGGTGAAGGGCGGCATGCGGGGAGTCTGGCAGATTTCCCGCGATCGCCGGACTCCCGCCCCCGGGTGCGCCGTTCGCCCGGCTATCCGAGGAAGGCCGATGCCGCCGCGACGAACCGGTCGGCGTCGTCGATCCAGGGGGAGTGGCCGGCTCCCGGCTGTACGACGAGGGAGGCGTCGGGGAAGAGCCCGGCGAACTCGGCGGCCGACCGAGGCGGGCTGTTCAGGTCGAACTCCCCGGCGAGCACCAGGACGGGTCCGGCGAAGGCGGCGAGCGCGGCGCGCGTGGCCTCGGGGTCGAAGGCCCCTTCGGCGCCGAACCGGGCGACCGCCTCCGGGTTGCCGGGCCGGCCGGCCTCGTGGTGCCGGCGTGCGCGGTCGTCCCAACGGCCGTAGAAGAAGGGGGCGATGCCGTCCACGTCGCCGCCCTTGCCCGCGCCGATCGCCTCCAGTGCGGCGTAGGCGGCCGGGAACCACGGCTCGCCCCGGCGCAGTTGCGCCAGCTCGCGCCGGTTCTCCCAGCTGGTCTCGATGCCTACGGCCCGGGTGCTGGGGGTGATCAGCGCGAGCCGCCGCACGCGGTGCGGGAACCGGGCCGCGTACTGGGCGGCGATGTTCGCGCCGGCGCAGTGGGCGAGCAGGTCCGTCACCGGGAGCCCCAGGTGTCCGCGCAGGGCCTCGACGTCGTCGACGAGGCGGTCGCAGCGGTAGCCGGCGGGGTCCTCGGGTACGGCGGACCGGCCGGTGCCGCGCAGGTCGGGGACGATCAGCCGGCGGTGCGCGGACAGGCCGCCGAGGTCGCCGAGGTAGGCGGAGTCCGCGGGGCCGCCGGGCAGGCAGAGCACGGGGTCGCCGGTTCCGTGGGTGCGGTAGGCGAGCCGGGTGCCGTCGGGTGCGCAGAAGGTGGGCATGACACGGATCCTGCCATTCATAACCTGGTTGTACAACCTGGTTATGAGCGGGTGGCCCGGTGGGTGTATAACCGAGTTGTGGCAGGTGGAGAGCAGGGGCGCCGGGTTCCCGAGACGCTGACCGAGGAACAGGCCGAGCGGATGCTCGCCGGCATGAACGAGGTCATCCGCGCGGGCGAGGAGATGCGCAGGCTGCGCACCGAGATGATCAAGGTGTTCGCCGGCTTCGGCTGGACCCAGGACCGGATCGCCCGGCTCACCGAGATGAGCCAGCCTGCCGTGTCCAAGCAGGTCGCCAAGTACAAGTCCGACGAGCCCCGGGCGCCCATCGGGGTCCGGCTCGAGCAGTACGACGTCCCGTGGCTCGAAGGGCGCCTGTGGGGCCTCGCCGAGGAGGTCTCCGAGGCCCTCGACGGCGCCGCGCACTGCACCCGCACCGTCGACGCCCTCACCCGCGGCACGAAGCACTTCACGCCGCGCACCGTCGACGAGCTGAGGCGCCGCCTCGAAGAGGACCTGCGGCTGCACCGCGCCCGGCTGTCCGCCGCCCACCAGGCCGCGTACGACGAGATCGGCCGCGCACTCGACGTCCCGCCGAAGGGCGCCGCAGGCGCCGGGGCCGACGCCGGCGGATCGCCCTCGGTCCGCCGCACCCTCGCCCACCGGATCCAGCGCGACCGCCTGAGCGGCGACGCCTGAGCCGGGTGTCCCGTCGCCCGGGGAAACCGCGGGCGGGTCCGGTGCGTCCCCCCGTTCGGGGGTGGTGTTCATGCCAAGGACGGAACCACGGGTGCGGCGGCTCGCCGCGGGCCTGCCCGCCGTCGCCGCGGCGGCCGTGTACGGCTGGGCCCACTGGTGCCTCGCGGGCCCGGCCTCCCCGCCGACCGCCGTCGCGTGGCTGGGCGCGGTGCTCCTGCTCGTCGGCGCCTGCGTCGCGTACGGCGTGCTCGTCGGCGGCAGCGGCAGCGTATTCGGCGGGCTCCTGCTCGCCCTGGCACTGCTGCTCACGGTGACGGCGGCGGACCAGACGGCGTCGCGCCCGGCCACCGCCTCCTGCGTGGTGCGCGAGGTCCACACCAGGCTCCAGGGCTCGCTCGGCGAGGGCGCGCCCTCGCAGAAGACGGTGTACCGCCTCACGCTGGACTGCCCGGGCGGCTACCCCGGCGAGCTCAAGGACGACCGGGCCGTCGCCGCCGTCGGCGAGGAGGTGAAGGTCGCCTACGACCCGCGGCGCCGGGCGTCCCCCGCGCCGGAGGCGGAGACCTCGCCGTGGCGGGCCGCGCTGTGTGCGGTGCTCCTCCTCGCCGCCAGTACCGTGATCGCCGGACGGCGGCCCGGGCCCGCCACCAGGCCTCGCCCGGGCTTCACTCCCGGTTAACCCTCGGCTGTCACCGTTGCCGGATGGCTCTCAGTAGACGAGCACTACTGGCATCCGGCGTGACCGCGGCCTTCGGCCCGCTCACCCCCACCGGCCGGGACACGGCCACGCGCACCCTGCGCGGCACCATCGCACCCGGTGCCCCGGACTGGGTCTACCTCCCCCTGGACGTTCCGCCCAGCACCGGGCAGCTGCGGATCTCCTACACGTACGCGAAACCCCCGGTGCCGCCCGGCACCCCGGGCAACGCACTCGACATCGGCATCTTCGACCAGCGCGGCACGGACCTCGGCGGCCGCGGCTTCCGCGGCTGGTCGGGCGGCGCCCGCGGCGAGTTCTTCCTGCGGGCCGACGCCGCCACCCCCGGCTACCTGCCGGGCCCCGTGGAGCCCGGCCGCTGGCACGTGGCGCTCGGACCGTACACGGTGGCCCCCGAGGGCCTCGGCTACGAGATCACCGCCACCTTCACCTACGGGGACCCGGGCGAGCCCGCCGTCCCCGGCTACCCGCCACAGCGGGCCAGGGGCCGCGGCCGGGCCTGGTACCGGGGCGACTGCCACCTGCACTCGGTGCACTCCGACGGCCGCAACACCCCGGCCGAACTCGCCGCGCTCGCCCGCGCGGCGGGTCTGGACTTCATCAACTCCTCCGAGCACAACACCCACGCCGCGCACGCGGCCTGGGGCCCGGCCGCCGCGGCGCACCCGGAGCTGCTGGTCCTCACCGGGGAGGAGATAACCACCCGCACCGGCCACGTCGTCGCCGTAGGCACCACACCCGGCACCTTCACGGACTGGCGCTACCGGGCCCGGGACCAGCGCTTCGCCCGCTTCGCACACGGGATACGGCGGGCCGGCGGGCTGGTCGTACCGGCCCATCCGCACGCCACCTGCCTCGGCTGCGCCTGGAAGTTCGGCTTCGGCGAGGCCGACGCGGTCGAGGTGTGGAACGGCCCCTGGACCCCCGACGACGAGGTCGCCCTCGCCTCCTGGGACGCCACCCTCACCGCCGGCCGAGGACCGTGGCTCCCGGTCCTCGCGAGCAGCGACTACCACCGCGACCCCGACCGCGTGGGCAGCCCGCAGACGGTGGTGCTGGCCGAGGACCTGTCCCGCGAGGCCGTCCTGGCCGGTCTGCGCGCCGGCCACAGCTACGCCGCCGAGTCCTCGGCCGTGACGGTGGCCTTCGACGCGGTGACCGCCCGCGGCGCCCACGCGGGCATCGGCGACCGGATCCGGACCACGGCGGACACGGAGGAGGTCCTGGTCCGGCTCACCGTCAGCGGCACCGGCAGCTACGACCTGCGGCTGGTCACCGACCAGGGCGTGGTGTGCACCGCGCCCGCGGCCACGCGACTGGAATGGCGCACCACCGCGGCCCGTACCTCTTACGTCCGCGCCGAGGCCCGCCACCCCGCGACGGCCCCGCCCCTCCCCGGCCCTCCGGCGGCGCTGACCAACCCGATCCGGCTGTCGCCCTGACCGCCACCCCGGTCCCGTACCCCGACGGCGTGCCGGGCACGGCACGGCACGGCGCGCCGGGCGGGGTCCGGGCGCGGGGTTACCGTCGGCGGCATGGACGGTGATCGCCGGGTGTGGCGCCAGTGCTTGCTCAGCGGGGCGGTGTTCGCCGTGTGCATGGCCGGCACCACACTGCCGACCCCGCTCTACGGCCTCTACCAGGAGAAGTTCGGCTTCTCCCAGCTGATCGTGACCGTCGTGTACGCCGTGTACGCCTTCGGGGTCATCGGCGTGCTGCTGCTGGCGGGCAACGCCTCGGACGCCGTGGGCCGGCGGCCGGTGCTGCTCGTCGGGCTGGCCTGCGCGGCGGCGAGCGCCGTCTGCTTCCTGTGCGCCACCGGACTGGGCTGGCTCTACGCGGGCCGGCTGCTGTCGGGTCTGTCCGCGGGCCTGTTCACCGGCGCCGCCACCGTGTACGTGATGGAGCTGGCCCCGGCCGGCGGCGGCTCCCGGGCCACGTTCGTGGCGACGGCCGCCAACATGGGCGGACTGGGCTGCGGCCCGCTGCTCGCCGGGTTGCTCGCGCAGTACGCCGCCTGGCCCCTGTACCTGCCGTTCGCCGTGCACCTCGCCCTGGTGGCCGGGTCGGCCGCCGTCCTGCTGCGGCTCTCGGAGACCGTACGGGAGCGGCGTCCGCTGAGCACCGTACGACCGCAGCGGCCGGGCCTGCCCGCGCAGGTCCGGGCGGTGTTCGGGCCCGCGGCGATCGCCTCGTTCGTGGGATTCGCCCTGTTCGGGGTGTTCACCTCGGTCAGCCCGGCGTTCCTCGCCCAGTCCCTGGACGTGCACAGCCACGCCGTCAGCGGGCTGGTCGTCGCGCTGGCCTTCTTCGCCTCGACCGCAGGGCAGTTGATGGTCGGCCGGGTCGGCGTGGCGCGCTCGCTGCCGCTGGGCTGCGCCGGGCTCCTCGCCGGTCTGGCGCTGCTCGCGGGCGCCCTGTACTGGGAACTGCTGGTGCTGGTGGTCCTGAGCGCGCTCGTCGGCGGGGTCGGCCAGGGGCTCGCGTTCCGCGGGGCGCTGGCCACGGTGGCCGAGGCCTCTCCCGCGGACGAGCGCGCGGCGGTGATCTCGACCCTGTTCGTCGTCGCGTACGCCGGCATCTCGGTGCCGGTCATCGGCGTGGGCGTCCTCTCGGACCCGATGGGCCTGGAGGGCGCGGGCCTGGTGTTCATCGCCTGCATGGCCGTGCTCGTCTCGACCGCGGCCGTCTACCTGCTGCGCCGGTCGCCGGCCGAGACCCGCGGCTAGCGCGGCACCGGCCCGGCACCGGCGCGGCGACGGCGCGGGCACCGGGGCCTGCGACGGCCTCCGGTCCCCGCGCCGCCGTTCCGTCCGGAACCGCTACCAGAGCACGGGGAGCCGCTCCGGCAGGCGCTTCATGAAGCGGGTGCGCCACACGAGTTGGTCGACCGGCACCGCGAGCTGGAGACCGGGCATCTTCTCGACGAGCACTTCGAGGGCGATCTCGGTGTGCCGCTTGCCGAGGGCGGTCGCCGGGCAGTAGTGCTGGCCGCCGCCGAACGACAGGTGGGTGCCCGCGTTCGCCCGGTCGATGTCGAAGGTGTGCGGGTCGGGGTACACGTCCGGGTCGGTGTTGGCGGCTTCGACCAGGACGAGGAGCAGCTCGCCCTTCTTGACCTCCACGTCCCCGAGGGTGACGTCCTCGAGGGCCAGACGGGGGAGGCCGTCCGCGATGGAGAGGTTGACGCGCAGGAGTTCGTCGACCGCCGCGGGGATCCGGGAGGGGTCCTGGCGGATCTGCTGCCAGACCTCCGGGTGCTGGATGAGCGAGACCAGGGCCATCGTGAGGAAGCCCATGGTGGAGATGACGCCGGCGCCGAAGAGGGTGACCCCGACGGTGGCGAGCATCTCGTCCGTCAGGTGGGCGTAGTCGGGGTCCTTGCGCAGGGCCGCGAGTTCGGCCATCAGGCCGGTGACCGACGGGTCGTCGAGGCGCTCGACCATGTAGGCCATGTCCCGGTCCCAGTTGAGCTTGGCTCCGGTGACGGGGCAGGCCGAGTTCATGAACGCGATGTCGAGGCTCGCCGCCAGACGCGGTGCGTCCTCCCCGGGGATGCCCAGGATGCGGCAGTGCAGCTGTTCGGCGTACGGGCTGGCGAACTGACCGCGCAGGTCCACCGGGGCGCCCGCGGTCAGCATGCCGTCGACGAGGGTGTGGGCCTGCGCCCGCATCCAGTCGGTCAGTCCGTCGGTCTTGGGGTTGATGGCCTTCAGGACGGCCTTGCGCAGCCCCGCGCCGGTGATGTTGCCCATGTTGTTGACGACCTCGGGCGGGATCGTCAGCGCGTACTGGCGCGGAACGCCCGGAGCCGAGGTGTCCTTGAGGCTGAACCGCGGATCCTCGAGGACCTGCTTGCACAGGGGATAGGAGGAGACGAGCCAGGCTTCGTCCCCGGCGATCGTGCGCACCCGCTTGACCGGCTCGTCGCGGAGCCGCTCCACCTCGACGGGAAGCTGGTCGCCGCGCGCGGAGAACGGGAAGTCGAGGAGGGTGTCAGTGGGCATCGGTGTCTCCATCGGCGGGGGTGATGACGGCGTGGCCCTGGTTGCGCGAGGCACGCAGGCCCGAACCGCGGGAGTACAGCAGCTCGGCCATCGGCAGGAGCTGGTGGTAGCAGTTGAGGGAGGAGGGCACGCCGAGGATGGCCGGGGTGTCCAGGAAGAGAGGGGCCTCGGCGCAGACGTACTCCAGGCAGACCTCGCGCTGGCGGAGCGTGGCGGTCTCCCCGCCGAGCACCTTCGAGGAGAGGAACGCGTCGACCAGCGCGTTGCAGGTCTCGCGGAACTCCGGGTCGGTGTCGAGGAGGGTGTTGAGGTGGGCGTGGAGCCTGCGGTACGCGGGGATGTCGGTGAGGGACGACATCGGGCGGGCCCGCAGGCGGGATCCCGTGGGATCGGCGTCGGCCGCGGCGTTGTTGACCTTGGCGCGGACCCCGCGCAGGTTCTTGACCGCCTTGCGCCGGGCCTCGTCCTCGGGGTAGCCGAGGGCCTCGTACATCTCGGCCACGTGCAGGTCGGTGTAAATGAGGTCGACCTGTTGGAAGTTGCGCATGCCCCAGTGCGCCAGGTCGGTGACGCGCTGCGCGGAGAAATAGCTGTTGCCCGGTGAGATGCCTATCACCGCGTGATCGCCTTCGGTGTGGATCACCTGGCAGTGCGGGGTGAAAGGCTGGACCGTGAAGACTTCTGTGGCTGTCGTCAACAGACGTCGGTTCCTTTGGTCGCCGCGAGTCCCGTGGGGCCCTGTGCCCCGGGTGTGGCGGCGACGTGATGGAAGGTACCTGAGCGTGACCGTCCAGTTCCATGTCTTGCCTGAGGTAATTCACATGCTGGACACGGTAGTTGAATGGTCCAGGCCAAGCCCTTGACACGGAATTTGTTCACTTCTTAAATCACGTAGTGAACTAAGGGCCTGGCATGGTCATGACCTTCGGTCGGGCTTCCCCCCACTCTCCCGGAAGGGAGCGCCATGAAATCCCCGCGCTTATCCCGGCGTCTGCTGCTGTCCTCCGTCTCGCTCCTCGCCCTCGCCTCCCTGTCCACCGGCCTCGCCCAGGGCGCGGCCCCGCCGCGGGCCCCCGCTCCGGCCGCGGTCCCGGTCCCGGCCGCTTCGGCCGAAGCCGTCACGTTCGCCGACGAGTTCGACGGGCCCACCGGCTCCGCCGTCGACGGCGGGAAGTGGCAGGTCGAGACGGGCGACAACGTCAACAACCACGAGCGGCAGTTCTACACCGCGGGCAACCGCAACGCCGCCCTCGACGGCCAGGGCCATCTCGTGATCACCGCCCGCCGGGAGAACCCGGCCAATCACCAGTGCTGGTACGGGCGGTGCGAGTACACGTCGGCCCGGCTGAACACCGCCGGCCGGTTCACCACGACGTACGGCCGGGTCGAGGCCCGGATGAAGGTACCGCGCGGGCAGGGCATGTGGCCGGCGTTCTGGATGCTGGGCAACGACATCGGCCAGGTGGGATGGCCCGCCTCCGGCGAGATCGACGTGATGGAGAACGTGGGCTTCGAACCGTCCACGGTCCACGGCACCCTGCACGGCCCCGGGTACTCCGGCGCCGGCGGCATCGGCGCCGGCTACACCCTGCCCGGCGGGCAGGCCTTCGCCGACGCCTTCCACACCTTCGCCGTCGAGTGGAGCCCGAACTCGGTCACCTGGTCCGTGGACGGCGCCGTCTACCAACGGCGCACCCCCGCCGACCTCGGCGGACGCCAGTGGGTCTTCGACAAGCCCTTCTTCCTGATGCTCAACCTCGCGGTCGGCGGCTACTGGCCCGGCGACCCCGACGGCAGCACGGCCTTCCCCGCGCAACTCGTCGTCGACCACGTCCGCGTCACCACCGGAGGCGGCCAGCCCGGCGGCGGTCCGATCACCGGGCTCGGCGGCAAGTGCGTGGACGTGGCCGGCGCCAACAGCGCGAACGGCACCCCCGTCCAGCTCTACGACTGCAACGGAACCGCCGCGCAGCGGTGGACCGCCGGCGCCGACGGCACGGTCCGCGCGCTCGGCAAGTGCCTGGACGTGGCCTCGGGGGGCACGGCGGACGGCACACCGGTCCAGCTCTACGACTGCAACGGGACCCCCGCGCAGCAGTGGGCCGTCCCCGCGGCACGCGACATCGTCAACCCGCAGGCGGACAAGTGCCTGGACGCCGCCGGCAACAGCCCGGCCAACGGCACCCGGCTGCAGATCCGGACCTGCACGGGAGCCGCCAACCAGAAGTGGACGGTGACCCGGTGAACCGCGTCTCCGGACCCCGGCTCACGGCCCTCGTGGCCGCGGTCTCGGCCGCCTCGCTGCTCGCGGCCGTCCACCCCACCCAGGCGGCCGCCCCGCAGGCGGCCGTCACCCGGGCGGCCACCGCGCAGGCGTCGGTGCGGGCCGCCGCCGCCCTGCCCGCGGGCTGGTCCACGGTGGTCAACACCGGCAGCGGAAAGTGCCTGGACGCGCGGTCGGCCGCGACCGCGAACGGCACCGCGGTGCAGCAGTACTCCTGCAACAGCACCGCGGCGCAGCAGTGGAGTTTCACCGCGACCGCCGACGGGTTCGTCCGCATCGGCAACCGCAACGACCCCGGCCAGGTCGTCGACGTCAGCGACACGTCCTCGGCCGACGACGCGGCCGTGCACCTGTGGACGTACGGGGGCGGAGCCAACCAGCAGTGGCAGGCCGTCGACGAGGGCGGCGGCGCCTACCGCTTCGTCAGCCGGCACAGCGGCAAGTGCCTCGACGTGCCGTCCGCCTCCACCGCCGAGGGCGTGCAGCTGGTGCAGTACACCTGCAACGGCACGGCGGCCCAGCGCTTCCAGGTGGCGCCCGTGAGCACCGCACCCGGTGACGTGGACCTCGGCCCGAACGTGGTCGTCTTCGACCCGTCCATGCCGTCCGCCACGATCCAGAGCCGCCTCGACTCGATCTTCCGGCAGCAGGAGACCAACCAGTTCGGCACCCAGCGCTACGCGGTGATGTTCAAGCCGGGCACCTATGGCAACGATGTCAACGTCGGCTTCTACACCCAGGTGCTCGGCCTCGGCCAGTCGCCCGACGCGGTCACCATCAACGGCGCCGTGCACGTGGAGGCCGACTGGTTCCCGCCGCAGAACGCCACCCAGAACTTCTGGCGCGGCGCCGAGAACCTGTCCGTGAACCCGGCCGGCGGCACCGACCGGTGGGCGGTGTCCCAAGCCGCCCCCTACCGCCGCATGCACGTCCGCGGGAACCTCGCCCTGGACGACGGCGGCTGGGCCAGCGGCGGGTTCATGGCCGACAGCAAGATCGACGGCCAGGTGCGGTCGGGCACGCAGCAGCAGTGGCTGACCCGCAACTCGCAGCTCGGCGGCTGGACCGGGGCCAACTGGAACATGGTCTTCGTCGGCAGCCGGGGCGTGCCGGGCACCAGCTTCCCGAACCCGCCGTACACCACGGTCGACCGGACCCCGGCCGTCCGCGAGAAGCCCTTCCTGTACGTGGACGGGACGGGCGCCTACCGGGTGTTCGTACCGTCGCTGCGGACCGACTCCTCGGCCACCAGCTGGGCGGACGGAAACACCGCGGGCAGCTCGCTCGGCATGGACCAGTTCTACGTGGTCAAGCCGGGAGCCAGTGCCGCACAGATCGACGCGGCCCTGGCCCAGGGTAAGAACCTGCTGGTCACACCCGGTGTCTACCATCTCGACCGGACCCTGCGGGTGACCCGTCCGGACACCGTCGTCCTCGGCCTCGGCCTCGCCACCTTCATCCCCGACAACGGCGTCACGGCCATGACGGTCGCCGACGTCGACGGGGTGAAGATCGCGGGCGTGCTCTTCGACGCGGGCACCGTCAACTCGCGGACCCTGATGGAGGTCGGCCCGGCCGGCGCCGCCGCCGACCACTCGGCGAACCCCACCTCCCTGCACGACGTCTTCTTCCGGGTCGGCGGGGCCGCCGTGGGCAGGGCCACGACCAGCCTCGTCGTCAACAGCGACCACGTCATCGGCGACCACATGTGGATCTGGCGCGGCGACCACGGCAGCGGCATCGGCTGGAACACCAACACGGCCGACACCGGACTCGTGGTCAACGGCGACGGCGTGACCATGTACGGACTGTTCGTCGAGCACTACCAGAAGCACCAGACGGTGTGGAACGGCAATGGCGGGCGGACGTACTTCTACCAGAACGAGATGCCCTACGACCCGCCCGGCCAGGCCGCCTGGATGAACGGCTCCACCCAGGGCTACGCGGCGTACAAGGTGGCCGAGCACGTGACCAGCCACCAGGCCTACGGGCTGGGCAGCTACTGCTTCTTCAACGTGGACAGGACCGTCACCGCCGAACGGGCCTTCGAGGCGCCCGACCGGCCGAACGTGCGCTTCCAGAGCATGGTGACCGTCTCGCTCGGCGGCACCGGCACCATCCGCCACGTCATCAACGGCAGGGGCGGCCCTTCGAACGCGTCCAGCAACGTCGCCCACCTGGTCAGCCAGCCCTAGGACCCCGGCCCCGGGGCCCGGGTTCCTCGGTCCCGGGCCCGGACCCGGGCCCGGGACCGGCCTCGTGATGTGATCACCGAGCCCTCGAAATATGATGAACATGGTCATTTGTGTCAGAAACCGAAGCGGACGTACGTCCAAGCGGTCCAGGAGCGGTCCATGAGCCCCCATAGGTCCACGCGGTCGGCGACCGCGGAAGACTTGCTGACCCGGCTCGGACGGCTCACGGCCCAGGCACGGGAAGGGGCGGAGCTCCAGCAGGCCAGGGTGGAGCTGGCCGAAGCGCTCCAGCGGGAGATCCTCCCGGCGTCCCTCCCCGGCGTACCCGGCCTGCGCACCGCGGCCCGGTACGCACCTGCCCGCCACGGCCTGAGCATAGGCGGCGACTGGTACGACGGCTTCCTGCTCCCCGGGGGCGCGCTCGGGTTCTCCATAGGCGACGTGGAGGGCCACGACGTCGAGGCCGCCGCCTTCATGGGGCAGGTCCGCATCGCCGTACGCGCCGTCGCCGCGTCCGCCGCCGACCCGGGCGAGGTGCTCAGCCGGGCCAACGACCTGCTGCTCTCGGTGGACTGCGACCTCTTCGCGACCTGCACCTTCCTCCGCTTCGACCCCGTCACCTGGGAGGTCCACAGCGCCCGCGCCGGCCACGTGCCCGGGGTCTGGGCCACGGCCGACGGCGAACACGGCATCGTGCGCGACGAGGGCGGCCTGCCCCTGGGCATGCTGCCGGGCTCCCGCTACCCCGTGACACGGCGCCGGATCGCGGCGGCCGGTTCGTTCGTCCTGGTCACCGACGGGGTCGTCGAGGGCCCGTCCTTCCCGATCGACGCGGGGCTGGAGCGGGTGGCCGAGGTGGTCCGGGCCAACGCGGAGGCGGAACCCGGCGACCTGGCCGCCGCGGTGATGAAGGTGGCCGACTCCACAGGCCACCAGGACGACGCCGCCGTGCTCGTGCTCCGCCATGAGGCCGTCCGGGGCGGAACCGGATGACGCGGAGGGCGCGGTAGCGCGTGTCATGCTCCGGGCGCGGGTGCGGGCTGTTGTCTGATGAAGTGATGCGCACCGAGGGTTTCCGACGTCTGGGCATGACGGTGCTCCGGATCCTGGTCGTCGCCGCCGCCTACTTCGCGGGCGGGCGCATCGGGCTGCTCCAGCAGGTGGTGATCCAGGGCGCCGTCGTCACCCCGCTGTGGCCGCCCACCGGCATCGCCCTCGCCTGCCTGCTGTGGCAGGGGCTGCGCGTCTGGCCCGGCATCGCCCTCGGCGCCTGTCTGGTCATCCTGTCGATCAGCGGCTCGATCGACCCCGTCGGCTTCGGGATCGCCGCGGGCAACACCCTCGCCCCCGTGTGCGCCTACCTGATGCTCCGGCGCGTCCGCTTCCGCGTCACCCTGGACCGGCTCCGGGACGGAGTGGCCCTGGTCTTCCTGGGCGGGCTGGGACCGATGCTGATCAGCGCCACCATCGGAGCCGGGCTGCTCCTGCTCACCGGCAGCATGCCGCCGAGCGGATTCTGGATCGTGTGGTGGACCTGGTGGGCCGGCGACGCGATGGGCGTGCTCGTCGTCGCGCCGCTGCTCCTGGTCCTGCGCATGGCCCGGCTTCCCTCGGACGCCTACCGGTGGGCGGAGGCGGCCGCCCTGTTCGCCGCGGCCTTCGCCGTCACCCTGCTGGCGACCCGCAGCGACCTGGCGCTGCTCTTCCTCGTCTTCCCGCTCCTGGTCTGGGCCGCCCTGCGCTTCCAGCTGGAGGGCAGCGCGCCGTGCATGCTGCTCGTATCGGCCATGGCGAACTCGGCGGCGATCGACCAGGAGGGCCCCTTCGACCGGCACACGCTCGTCCAGGCCATGGTCAACCTCCAGGCGCTCAACGGCTCCGCGGCGCTGACCTCCCTGCTGCTGTCGGCGGTCGTCACCGAGCAGAACGTCATCCGCGCCAGGATCGAGCAGGCGTGCCAGGAGCTCGCCGAAGTGGTGGAGCGCCTCGCGCCCGGGAAGGCGCCGGCCGGCTGGCCGCCGAGGGACGGGGACACCGTCGAAACGGAGGGCGGATAACCCGGGTGCGCGGACTCGCGCCGAGCCGCCGCGAGGCCCCTGCCCCGCCCGCCCCGGCCGGCGGCACGGAATGCCGACGGGGCCGGCCCGGGTACGAGACGAGGGGTCGGGCTCTGGCGCCGGCAGGGCCCGGGCCCGTTCAATGGAGCACATACACACCGGCCGGGGGGACGCGCATGACCGGGAGCCGTGACAGGGACAGCGACAGCGACGGCCGTGACGGACGCATCGTCACCTTCTACTCGTACCAGGGCGGCGCCGGCCGCACCATGGCGCTGGCCAACACCGCCTGGATCCTCGCGGCCAACGGCAGCCGGGTCCTCGCCGTGGACTGGGACCTCGAGGCTCCCGGCCTGCACCGTTTCCTCCACCCCTTCCTGGATCCCGACACGCACCGGTACGCCACCGGGGTCATGGACCTGGTCACCGAGTACGTGTCCGCCGTGACCAGACCGGGTGCGCGCCTCGACGGCTGGCACGAGGACTACGCGCGCGTGGCGCCCCATGCCGTCGCAAACGGCGTCCGCCGCCCTGGGCTGGGAGTTCCCCGACGGCGGCGTCCTCGACTTCCTCTCGGCCGGCCGGCAGAACCGCGAGTACGCCACGACCGTCACCACCTTCGACTGGGACGACTTCTACGACCGGTTCGGCGGCGGCCACTTCCTCGACGCCCTGCGCGCCGACATGAAGCGGAACTACGACTACGTCCTGATCGACAGCCGCACCGGCCTGTCCGACACCACCGGCATCTGCACCGTCCACCTCCCGGACGTGCTGGTGGACTGCTTCACCCTGTCCGGCCAGTCCATCGACGGGGCCGCGGCCGTCGCCCGCGGGATCGACGAGCCCTTGGGAGACCGGGGCATCACGATCCGCCCCGTCCCGATGCGTGTCGACGAGAGCGATCCGGACCGGGCCGAAGCGGGCCGCGCACTGGCCCGGACCACGTTCGACCGCTTCCTGCGCGGTATCGCCGGGGACGAGCTCACCTCCTACTGGCGCGCCGTGGAGATCCCGTACCGATCCTCCTACGCCTACGAGGAGACCCTGGCCGTCTTCGGCGACGAGCCCGGGCTCACCGACTCCCTGCTCGCCGCCTTCGAACGGCTCACGGCCATGATCACCGAAGGCGCCGTCACCTCCATGCCCACCGTCGAGCCCGGCACGCGCCGACGCATCCGGAACGCCTACACCCGCCCCTCCCCGCCCCCGCCCGGCGAGGGCCCGCTCCGGCACGACGAGGCGGACACCGACGGCCCCCGTCGCCCCGGAACCGTCCCGACGGTCTGGAACGCGCCGCCCCGCAACCCCGGTTTCACCGGGCGCGCCTCCGTGCTGGAGCGGATGTGCGACCCGCTGGGCCGCGGCCTGGCCGTGCTGCTGCCGCAGACCCTGCACGGACTCGGAGGTGTGGGCAAGACCCAGGTGGCCCTGGAGTACGCGCACCGCTTCAAGGCCGACTACGACCTGGTGTGGTGGATCTCCGCGGAGCACACCGACGACATCGTCGCCGCGCTCGCGGAACTGGCCGTGCGGCTGGGCGCGGGCAGCGGGGACGACATGGCGGGCGCCGCGCAGGAGGCGGTCGACCTGCTGCGGCGCGGGGAGCCGTCCGCCCGCTGGCTGCTGGTTTTCGACAACGCGGACGACCCCGAAAGCCTCATCCCCTTCCTCCCGCGGGGCGGCCCGGGCCACGTGCTCGTGACCTCCCGCAACCAAGGCTGGTCGCAGTACGCCGCCTCGGTGCCCGTGGACGTGTTCCCGCGCGAGGAGTCCGTCGAGCACCTGCGGCGCCGGGCACCCGGCCTGGGGGAGGAGGAGGCCGGGCAGCTGGCCGCGGCACTGGGCGACCTGCCGCTCGCGCTGGAACAGGCGGGAGCCTGGCTAGCCGAGACCGCGACGCCGGTCGCCGCGTACCTGGAGCAGCTGGCCCGGCACCCCGCGCGCGTCCTGGGCCTGAGCCAGCCGCCCGGCTACCCGGAGCCGGTGGCCGCCACGTGGAACATCTCCATCGAACGGCTCCGGGACCGTTCCCCGGCTGCCGTGCGGCTACTCCAGCTCTGTGCCTTCCTGGCGCCCGAGCGGATCTCGGCGAACCTGCTCTACGGCAGGGAGATGATCGACGCCCTCAAGCCGTACGACGCCTCGCTCCAGGAGAAGATGGTGCTGGGCCGGGTGCTCCGGGAGATCGGCCGGTTCGGGCTGGCCAAGGTCGCCCGGGCCGGCGAAGGCATCGAGGTGCACCGGCTGCTCCAGGCCGTGATCCGGTCGCAGCTGACCGAGGAGGAGCAGCGCGAGACCCGGCACGCGGTGCACCGCATCCTCGCCGGAGCCCGGCCGGACGACGACGAGCCGATCGACAACCCGGACAACTGGCCGCAGTTCGCCACGATCTGGCCGCACCTGGCCCCGTCCGAGGCCCGGTACTGCCAGGAGCCGCAGACGCGCCGGCTGCTGATCGACCGGGTCCGCTACCTGTGGAAGCGCGGTGACCTCCACGGCGCCCGCAGGCTGGCCGAAGAGCTGCGCGAGACGTGGCGGGAAACCCTGGGCGAGGACGACGTCCCCTACCTCTACCTGAGCTTCCAGCTTTCCAGCGTCCTCCGTTCCCTGGGCCGGTTCGCGGAGGCGAAGGAGCTGGACGAAGTCACGCTGGAACGGCAGCGCAACGTCCTCGGGGACTCGCACCCGCACACGTACATGACCACCAGTGCCCTGGCGCTGGACCTGGGCGCGCTCGGCCGGTACGGCGAGGCGAGGGAGCTGGCGCACGCCGCCCACGAGGGCTTCGCGCAGATCTTCCACGAGGCGCACCCGCGCACCCTGGCCGCCGCGAACAACCTGGCACTGAGCCTGCGCATGGCCGGGCAGTACGCGTGGGCCCGGGACATCGACCAACGGGTCTTCGACCTGCGCGCCGAGGTGCTGGGCCCGGACCACCCGCACACCCTGTCCTCTGCCCGGCACCTCGCCCGTGACCTGCGCGACATGGGCCGGTACGAGGACTCGGTACACCTGCTCAGCCGTGCCCACGAGAGCTACCGGCGCACGCTGGGCAACGGCTTCCCCGGCACCCTGTCGGCCGCGAAGGACCTCGCCGTGTCCCTGCGCCGCGCCGGCCGGCCGGTGGACGCGCTGCGGCTGACCAAGGCCACCCGGGACCGCTACCGGGCCGCCTGCACCCCGGGCAACCCGGACCTGCTGGCCTGCGAACTGAACCTGGCGGCCGACCTGCTGGCGACCGGGGACCCGGGCGGGGCGCGGGACCTGGCGCAGGAGGTGGCCGACGCCTACCTGAAGGTGCCGGGCGAGCGCCACCCGTACACCCTGGCCGCCGTCAACAACCTCGCGGTCTGCCACTGCGCCACGGGGGAGGCCGAGGTGGCGGAGCCCATGCTCCGCCGGACCCTCGGTTCCCTGCGCGAGGTCCTGGGCGACGACCATCCGCACACGCTCATCGCCCAGCTCAACCTGGCAGGCGCCCTGGCCGGACTGGACGATCCGCAGGGCGCCCTGGAACTCGACCGGCAGACCGTGCCGCGGCTGCGCGAGACGCTGGGCGCCCACCACCCCGACACCCTGGCGGCCGCCTCCAACCTGGCGGTCGGCCTGGACCGGACGGGCCGCGCGCGGGAGGCGGCCGGGATACGGGCCGGGGCCGTCGCCGAGCTGACGCGGCTGCTCGGCGAGGACCACGCCCTGACCCGCGCCGCCCGCGCGCACCGCAGGATCCACCGCGACCTGGAACCCCTGGCCCTGTGATCCCTCGCTACGCTGCGGCCGTGACGAGTGCGGAGGTGACCCGCCGACGGGTGATGGGCGCCGGGCTCGGCGCGGTCGCGGCGGGGCTCGCCGGATGCTCGGGCGGCTCCGGCCCGGTGCGGCGGCTCCGGCTCGCGACGGGGCCGGAGGGCGGACCGTACAACGCCTTCGGCGAGGCCCTGGCCCGGGCCGTCGCCGCGAGCGGCCGCCGTCTGGAGATCGTCCCGGTGAGCACCTCGGCGAGCGTGGACAACCTGCGCAAGCTGGACGACGGCTCGGTGGAGCTGGCACTGGCCATGGCGGACGCGGCCGAGGACGCGGTGCTGGGGCGCGAGTCCTTCACCCGCCCGGCCGCGGTGACGGCGCTGGCCCGGGTCTACGTGAACTACACGCACCTGCTCGTCCCGGCGGACGGATCCGTACGGTCGGTGAGCGAACTCGCCGGACGGCCGGTCGCGGCCGGGGCGACCGGTTCGGGCGTACAGGTGGTGGCCGGGCGGGTCCTGCGGGCCGCCGGGCTGGGCGACGGCTCCGCCGCCGCCCTCGAACGGCAGTTGGGGCTCGCCGCGTCGGCGGCGGCACTGCGGGAGCGCGCGGTCGACGCGCTGTTCTGGTCGGGCGGGGTCCCCACCCCGGCGCTGGCCGGGCTGGCGCGCGAACTGCCGCTGCGGTTCCTCCCGCTGGACGGCTACGTGGACGTGCTGCGCCAAGGCCACGGCCCCGTCTACAGCGCGGTCACCCTCCCGGCCGGGGTGTACGGGCTCACGGAGCCGGTGGGCACCGTCGGCGTCGGCAACTACCTCCTGGCCCGAGACGACGTACCGCGCAGCGCCACCCGCGAACTGCTCCAGGTGGTGTTCGAGCGGTGGAGCGACCTGCTGCGCGAAGTGACGGCGGGCGCACGCCTGGAGCCCCGGTTCGCGATCTCGACCGGGGCGGTGCCCCTGCACCCGGGCGCCGTCACCTACTACCGGTCGGTCTACGGCTGACCGGACGGCCACGGCAAGAGACGACCTAGGGGGCGGACGGGAGGCGGAACTCGACCACCAGACCGTGCGGGGTGTTGCCGCCGACGCCGAGCCGGCCGCCGCTGATCCGGGCGATCTCGTCGGCGATGGCCAGCCCCAGACCGCTGCCGGGCACGTTCTGGTGCTCGGGCGCGCGGGTGAAACGCCGCAGCAGCAGGTCCAGTTGGTCCTCCGCCACGCCCGGACCGTCGTCCGCGACCCGTACGACGGCCGTCCCGTCCGCACCGCGCCCGGCGGTCACCTCGACACGGCCGTCGCGCGGCACGAACTTGACGGCGTTGTCGAGGACCGCGTCCAGGATCCGGCCCGCCGCGTCCGGCAGGGCCCGGGCCCGCAGGCCGTCCGCCGGGCCGTCGGCCGTCAGCTCCAGCCCGGCGTCGCGGAACACCGGAGTCCAGGCCCGCACCCGTTCCCGTACGGCCCGCGCCACGTCCTGGTCCGCCGGCTCCGCGCTCCCGGACTCCACCCGGGCCAGGGCCAGCAGCCCGTCGAGCAGCTCCTCCAGGCGTTCCGCCTCGTCGAGGGCGCGGGTGTGCTCGGTCCGGCCGGGCCCCGGGGCGATGTGCGGTTCGATGTTCTCCAGTTGCAGCACCAGGGTGGCCAGCGGATTGCGCAGCTGGTGGGAGGCGTCGGCGACGAAATCGCGCTGGCGGCCGATGGAGTCGGCCACGGCCTCCGCCATGATGTTGAAGTGCTGCCGCAGCCGTCGCAGTTCCGGTGGTCCGGTGTCCGAGACGGCCCGCGTCTGGAGACTGCCGGCGGCCAGGCCCTCCACCGCCCGGTCCAGATCGCCGACCGGGCGCATCAGCCAGCGCGCGATGCCCGCGGCCACCAGCGCGGCCGCCGCGAAGGCCGCGGCGGCCCCGGCGGCGATGACCGACCAGCGGACCGTGACGTCCAGCCGGGCGGCGTCGGTGGACACGGCCATCAGGACGGCCCCGCTCACCCGCTCGTCCCGGCCCACCGGCTCCGCGAGCACCACGGTCTTCGGGCCCCACGGGCGGACGGTGGGCAGCCGGTCCGTGGAGCGCCCGGTGAGCGCGCGGCGCCCGGCCTCGTCCGCGTCGCGGGCGTCCTCCCAGGCGGCCCCCGCCCCGGCCCGCGCGACCGTGGCCCCCGCCGTGTCGACCACGGCCACCCCGGCTCCGTACAGCTGGGCGTACCGGCCGATCTCGGCGGACAGTTCCTCCCGGTCGGCGCGCGTGCGCATCCGTTCGGCGAGATCGGCGAACCGCACGGCCTCCGAACGCCGTTGCAGGAGCAGGTGCTCGGTCCGGCCCCGGGCGTAGGCGTCGGCCAGCGGGGCGCAGAGCAGCAGCGCCGCCGCGCCCATCAGGACCATCAGCACGACGAGCAGCCGCCGCCTCACCGCGCGCCGCCTCCGCCGGGGGAACCGAGCTGGTAGCCGAACCCGCGGACCGTGCGCACCAGGCCGGAGCGGCCGGTCTTGGCGCGGATCCCCGCCACGTGGACGTCCAGCGACCGCGAGGCGGCGAGGAAGGCGTCACCCCAGATCCGGTCCAGGATCTCCTCCCGGGAGTGCACCTCGTCGGGCCGGGCCGCCAGGAAGGCCAGTACGTCGAACTCCCGGCGGGTCAACCGGACCTCCGCCCCGGCCACCGTCACCGTACGGCCCGCCGTGTCGACCTCGACGTCCCCGCTGCGCACCCGCCCGCCCCCGGCCTCCGGACGGCCGGACGACGGGGCTCCCGTCCGCCGCCGTACGGTGTCGATACGGGCCATCAGCTCGGCCATCCGGAACGGTTTGACCACGTAGTCGTCGGCGCCCGCCCGCAGCCCCTGCACGATGTCGCGCTCCTCGCAGCGGGCGGTCACCACGATCAGCGGCGCGTCGCAGACGGTGCGCAGCCGCCGCAGCAGTTCCAGCCCGTCCAGATCGGGCAGCCCGAGGTCGAGCAGGACGAAGTCCGCCTCGCGGACGAACCGCAGGGCGTCCAGGGCGCGGCCCACCCGGCGGACGGTGTGCCCGCGCTGGGCGAGGGCGGTGCCGAGGGCCTGGGCCATGCGGTCGTCGTCCTCGACGAGAAGCGCGTGCATAGACAGTTACCTCGCGAGCTGAGACCGGGGTCAGAAGCCTACGCGAGCCGCCGCGGGCCGGTCCGGGCCGCCATCGGCCCCGTCCTGTGCCTGCGCCTTGGCCTCGGCGTCGGCCCGCTCCTCGGCGCGGCTGAGCGCGGCATTGCGGGTGTCCGGCATCAGCACGTACGTCACGAGGGAGACCAGCGCGCACGCGGAGACGTACCAGAAGAACATCTTCTCGTGGCCGCTGCTCTTGAACCACAGCGCCACGTACTCCGCCGTACCCCCGAACAGCGCGTTGGCGATCGCGTACGGCAGTGCCACGCCCAGGGCGCGCACCCGGGTCGGGAACAGCTCGGCCTTGACCGCCGCGTTGATCGAGGTGTAGCCGGTGACGATCACCAGGGCCAGCAGCGACAGCCCCAGCGCGGACCAGTAGGAGGAGGCCGACCCGAGCGCGGTCATGATCGGGTAGGTGCCGACGGTGCAGCCCACCGCGAAGGTGATCAGCAGGGGGCGGCGGCCGATCCGGTCGGACAGCATCCCGGCGAAGGGCTGGAGCACGGCGAACAGGGCCAGCGCGGTGAAGCTCACCAGCGTGGCGGTGGTCTTCGCCATGCCGGCGCTGCCCACCAGGTACTTGGTGAGGTAGGTGGTGTACGTGTAGTACGCCACGGTGCCGCCCAGGGTGAGCGCCATGACCAGTCCGGCCTGCCGCCGGTGCTGCCACAGGACCTTCAGCGTGCCGCGCGCGCTGTCGTCGGCCGCGTCCTCGCCGTCCGCCTCCTCCTTGAAGGCGTCGGTCTCCTGGAGCCGCCGCCGCAGCCAGAAGACGACCACCGCGAACAACGCCCCGAGGAGGAAGGGGATGCGCCAGCCCCAGCTCTCCAACTGGGCGGTGGTCAGCGTGTGCTGAAGCGTGATCAGGATGCCCAGGCCGAGCAGCTGCCCGCAGGTCATCGACACGTACTGGAAGGACGAACCCAGGCCGCGCCGGTCGCGGGCCGACGCTTCGGTGAGGTAGGTGGCGCTGGCCGCGTACTCGCCGCCGATGCTCATCCCCTGGAGCAGCCGCGCGAGCAGCAGCACCAGGGCGCCGAAGTACCCGGCCTGGCCGTAGGTCGGGGCGACGGCGATCAGCAGGGCCGCCACCGACATCATCGTGACGGTCAGCGTCAGCGCGCTCTTGCGCCCGTGCCGGTCGGCGGCGCGGCCCAGGATCCAGCCGCCGACGGGCCGCATCAGGAAGCCGACCGCGAAGATGCCCGCCGTGTTCATCAGCTGGGTGGTCGGATTGCCGCCGGGGAAGAAGGAGTCGGCGAAGTAGATCGCGAAGCTGGCGTAGACGAACCAGTCGTACCACTCGACGAGGTTTCCGAGCGATCCGCCGATCAGGGCGAGACGGCGCCTCCTGCGCTCGTCCCCGGGTGGCGGAGGGGCGGGCGTCACGGTGGACGAGGACATGGCGGCTCCAGACGGAAGGCGGAAGTCCCTGACGGGGACGGGGGAGATGCCCCGGTGGCGGGGAAGTGCCCAGAGCATGCGGCCGCCGCGACCCGCGGACAAGCTCCGCCACCCAGATCTAACGTCCCGCTAAGAAAGCCGGGGGCGTGCGCGGGCGCCAAGGGGCGTGCGGGGGAGCGGGTGCGCTATCTCCGGAAGATTCCCGAAGACCGGCTTGCACGATCGGCCCTGTTTTCCGATGGGGTGGGGATCAGGAGCGTTCCATGCTCCACGACTGCCGGAGCCGGGGGGCAGGCAGGCGCGCTACGCACACCATCGGGAAGGTTTCACGCAGACGTGGATGTCGAGGTCGTTGCCCTCGTGCTGATAGCCGCTACCGCGGTAAGTGTTTTCGCTTTTGACGTGGTCAGGGTGTCGCCGACCCGGTGGTCGGCGACGAGCAGCCGTGGGAGAGTGCATGAGTGAGGGCGAGTTCGACCCATCCGGGGACCAGGCGGTCTCCAGTGAGCTGGCCGGCGTCCTGCCGGTGGACTACACCGCCTTCCACTCCCAGCAGCATCGCGCCTACCTGCGCTATGCCCATCTCCAGCTGGGTTCCCGGCAGGACGCCGAATACGTGGTCGACGACGTGTTCACCTTCCTGCTCAAGGTGTGGCCGCACGCCCTGAAGGAGGCGAGCCTGCACGGGTTCGCGTGGGCCGTGCTCCGCGAGCACGTCGAGCGCAGGCTCGCGGTCTCGGCCCGGTCGGTGGCCATGGTGGAGACCGCGTGGTTCGCCGCGCTGCGCCGCGCCTCCCGGGAGCGGATGGAACTGCTGGAGTCGAAACTCGGCCTGTACGCGGCGATCGCGGACCTGTCCGAGCGGCAGTACGACGTGGTGCTGCTGGCCTTCCTGCTGGGCAACGACAACGACACGGTCGCCCGCATGATGGGCATTTCCTCGGCGACCGTCCGTTCGCACATCCGAGGCGCGCGCCGAACCCTGTCCCGGAAACTCGGGGTGGACTGGGTCCCTGGAGAGGAGAAGGACCAGTGAGCGATGTGACTCGCGATCGCGACCCTGTGACGTGGGACGGACTGGACGCGGCCCTGCGGGGAGCGGAGGTCCTGGTCGAGGAGTACGCCGGATACGACGAGGGCGCGGCACGGCGCCGGATCGCCCGCCGGATCGCGGCCGACCGCGCCCGGGCGGCGATCGGCACGGAGGGCGGCGGCGTGCCCGCGCCGCGCTCGGCCGGAGTCGACGACCTCGTGCTCGACGCCACGTGCCACGTACGGGCGGCCCGGACCCTGGACGAGATCGCCTGGGCGCTGGCCGAGAGCCGGGCCTTCGCGGAGATCGCCCTGGGCGCCGGTTCCTGGCCCCACGGACCGGACTCGGCACTGCTGTTCGGCTGCCTCCTGCACCTGGACGACGAGGAGGGCGCGCAGTTCTGGTTCCAGTACGCCGCCGGCGCGGGGTCGCAGACCGCCGCCCGCTGCCTCTACCTCCACCACCTGGCCCGCGCCGAGGTGAAGACCGCCCGCCACTGGAAACGGCAGGCACAGGCCCTGCCCCCCGACGAGCACCTGCCGGCCCTGCCGGAGATCCCCGACACCCTCGAGGAAGCCCTGCGGGCCTCGATCATCTGGACCTCCCCGCCCATCACCACCCAGGACCTCACCGCCCTCACCGGCGCGGGCCGCTTCGTACGCCCCCCGTACCGGCTGCCCCCGCGGCTGCGGCGGGCCGTCACGGCGCACGTCTGGTCCGAGGACCCGGACCTGGGAGACGTGCCGATGCCCGGCCCGCAGGTCGCCGCCGCCGTGGCCCAGCACGCACGCCTCAACCCCCTGCACCTGGCCGACGAGGCGGCGCACGCCTGGGCCCTCGACGTACTCGACGAGCCCCAGCCGGCCCGGGCCCCCCGCGGCTCGGCGGGACGGCGCCCCGCACCGGCCGCGATGGAATCGGTCCACCGCGCCCTGCGCGTGCTGGAAGCGATCAACCGCTACGCGGGCGGCGTGAGCCTGACCCAGATCGCCCGGGAGACGGACCTGCCCCAACTGGCCCTGGCCCGGGCCGTGGAGCAACTGGTCCGCGCGGCGCTGGTCACCCCCGTCGGCCCGGACGCCTACATCGCCGGCGGCGCCCTGCGCCTCGGCCCGGGCGAGGACGGCCGCGCACACCTCCAGGAGACGCTCGCCTGGGTGCGCGACGCGGTGGGAGCAGCCGTCTACGTGGCCCGCTACACCGACGGAGAGGTCTCCATCACCCAGTACGCCGACGGGCCCGCCACACCGCTCGTCGAGGAATGGGTGGACTTCCGGGCCGCGGCCCACGCCTCCGCCGTCGGCAAGGCCCTGCTCACCCAGCTCGACGACGACCAGCGCAAGGACCACCTCTCCCGCCACCGGCTCACCCGCTTCACCGCCCACACCCTCGGCACCCCGCAGGCCCTCTTCCAGCAGCTCGACAGCCGCCGGCCCAGCGCCCCCCTGCTCGACATCCAGGAGTACGCGCTGGGCACCCTCTGCGCCGCGGTCCCGATCACGGCGGGCCCGAACGCGGAGTGCGTGGCCCTGTCCATCCCGGCCACCGACCCCCGCCGCCTGCAACAGGCCGCACGGATCCTGCAGAGCGAGGCCGCGGCCGTCCTGATCGCCCTGATCGTCATCGGCAGCACCCAGCCCGCCACATCCCAGAGCGCCGCGCGGGAGGAAGACAGCGGCCCCGCGGGACTGGGCAGCGGCATCCTGTCCCCGACCGCCTAGACCCCGTGCGCGCCGGAGCCCGGCACCGCCGGGCGCCGGACGCGGACGCCCCCGCCCGGGAAGTCCGGGCGGGGGCGTCCGGCGGGCCGGGCCGTTGGTCCGCGGAACCGTCAGGTGCCGAGGGCGGAGCCGCGCCACTGCTGGTTGGTGTGGTGCGGGGTGCAGTCCCAGATGCCGACGCGGGCACCGTTCCCGGTGGCCCAGCCGAGGGCGTCGAGGCACTTGCCCGAATGGACGCTGCGCAGCAGGCCGTTCGGGAGCTGCTCCCACTTCTGGTTCAGCCCCTCGTGACAGGAGTTGAGACCGATCAGCGAGCCGTTCTCGGTCTTGCCGTACTGGACGTCCAGGCACTTGCCCAGGGCGCGGACGGTGCCGTTGGCCTCGAGCTTCCAGGCCTGCGCGTTGGTGCCGTTGCAGTCGTAGATCTGGATGGGCGTGCCGTCGGCGGTCTTGGCGCCCTTCACGTCCAGGCACTTGCCGGAGTGGACGCCGACGATCTGCCCGGAGCCCGGGGGCGGCGGCGGTACGCAGTAGATCTCCAGGGAGACCTGGTAGTAGCCGCCGTTGCCGATCGGTGCGGCGACGGGACCGGCCGAGCGGGCGCAGTTGGCGGCGGGGTAGCCCTCCTGCGTGGCCTGGGCGTAGGCGCTGTTCCAGGCCGCGTCGGTGGCGATGTTGAGCGGGCCGTAGCCGGCGCCGAGGAAGTACTTCGGCGCGGTCGGGACGTTCGCCGCGGCGCCTGCGGCCGCGGCGGCGGGTGCCGTGGCCGGGCCGGGTGCGGCGGCGGCGGGTCCGGCGAAGAGGGTCGCGCCGGCCAGGAAGGTCGCGGCCGCGGTCGACAGCCATCGAGCCAACTTCACGAGGGGTCCTTTCACAAGGATCGGGAGGATCGGAACCGCCGGGCCCGCGGTGGTGACGACACTAGCCACGCCCCGTCGCCGTGGAGTCTCACCGGAGTATCAACTCCGGTCAGCGAACGGCCGGTTCCCGCCGTGACTGGCGTGATCACGGTGGGTATCGTCCCGGGTCCGTGGAGACCACCGATGATCTCGCCCGCCTGCGGGCCGCCCTCGCGCAGTGCGCCCTGGTCAACCTGACCGGCGGACTGGGGACGGGGAAGAGCCGGCTGGCCGCGCGGCTGCCGGTCTCCGCCAGGCTCGAACCGGGCGAGGCCTGCGACCCCACCGTGCTGCGGGGGCTCGTCGCCGGGCCGGACGGCCTCCTGCTGATCGACGGCGTGGACGGCCCCGGGCAGGCCGAGGCGCTGGCCGCGTCCCTGCACGAGGCGTGCCCGCCCCGGCCGGTGCTGCTGGTGAGCAGGCTCCCGCTGCGGGCGGCCGCGGGATGGGCGGAGACCGGTCCGGCCACCGTCACCGTCGGGCCCAGGCCGCCCGCGGCGGTCGAGGCGCAGGCGCGGGCCGCGGGCGTCACGGACCCGCAGGGGCTGGCGCTGGTGGTGCGGCTGGCCGGCGGGGTGCCGCTGCTGGCCGAACTGGCCTGCCGGGCCCTGCACTCGGGGATCGCCCCGGACGCGCCGGGCGCGGTGGCCGACCTGATGGCCGGCGAGGTACTGGAGCGGCTCGGCCGGGAGCGGCCGGGCCGGCGCTGGCGCCACGCCCTGCGCCTGCTGGCGACCGTACGGGCCGGGGACGAGCACCTGGTCGCGGGCGGCCCCGCGCTGTTCTCGACGCTGGCCGGGCTGAGCGTCGTACGGCGCGAGCGGCTGGGCCTGGCGGTACGGGAGCCGTACCGCAGCCTGTTCGAGCTGGCGTACCAGTGGCGCCGGCCGAAGGCGCACGCGCAGGTGCGCACCCGGGCGGCCGACTACCGCGGCCTCCTGCTCGCCGGACACACGGCCGGGCCCGAGGAGCGGGCCGGTCTCGTGGAGCAGGGGCTGTTCCTGAGCGGCGACCCGCTGCTGCGGAGCACCCTGTTCCCGCCCGCCGAGGACGGGTCGCGGATCGGCCCCGCCCGTCCGGAGGAGGCGCCGGACGTGGAACGGCTGATGCACCGGTGGGCGGTGCGCGGCGGGTTCGACGTCCGGCGTTCCCAGGCGATCACCGAACGCTGGCTTGCGGACGGGCCCTCGTCGTTCCGGCTGGCGCGGGACCGGGACGGCCGGCCGGTGGGCCTGGCCGCGCTGGTGCCGGTCGGCGCGGGCACCGAGGGCGGGATCGAGCCGCTGCTCCAGCAGCACACGGCGGCCCTGGGGGCCGGCGGCCGACCGGGGCTCTTCCTCGGGGCGGCGTACGGGGCGGATCCCGTGACGCACGCGCAGATCCTGCGGGACATCCTGGTCAGCGCCGTGCACGCCGGTCACCTGGTGGTCTCCACCGCCAGCCCGGACTATCAGGCACTGTTGCGGACGCTGACCTTCCGGCCGCACGGCGGCATCCGGGACGACGTGTACCGGTGCGGGCGCCGGCCGGAGGTCTACAGCCACGACTTCAGCCCCGCACGGCTGCCGGGGTGGATGCGCGCGCTCGCGCCGCCGCCGGTGGGATCGCCGTACGGGGGCCAGGACGCGGCGGCCCTCGTCGCATGGGCGCTCGCCAGGATCGGCGACCCGGTGGCGCTGTCCGCGAGCCCTCTGCTGTCGTGCCCGGAGTTCGAGTCCCCGGACGCGCTCCGCGGCTGGCTGAGGTGCGCCGTACTGGACCTGGCGGACGCGGAGAGCCGCGCCGATGCCGAGGCCGGGGCGATCCTCCAGGCGTACTACCTCGGCCGCGACCGGACGCACCACCAGGTCGCGCGGCGGCTTCACTTGAGCCGGGCGACCTACTTCCGCAGACTGCGGCGCGGCCTGGCGCTGGTGGCGGCCCGGCTGCCGGGCTGAGGCGCCGGGCGGCCGCCCGGCGCGGCGCCGGCAGGCCCTCGGAGCGCGCCCTACCGGACGCGGATGGCGTCCGGGTGGAGTCCCGCTGGAGCCTTGGTCGGCCCGATGGCGCGCGGACCGGCCGCGGCGCGTACTGTCGACAGTCCGTCAACGGGGTCCGGTCGCAGGCCGGGACGCCGCCACGAATACCGTTGGTGCTTACCGACATCGGCGTGCGTGCGATGTCGCAACGCATACGATTCAGGGGGGAATTGGAATGGTGCTTGGACCTGCCATCGTGGATCTGCTGGAGCTCAGCCCGGACTTCACGCGGGACCCGTACCCGGTCTACGCGGCACTGCGTGCGAAGGGACCCGTCCACCACGTGCGCACCCCGGACGGGGAGGAGATGTGGCTGGTCGTCGGACACGACGCCTGTCGCACGGCGTTCACCGATCCGCGGCTGAGCAGGGACTGGCGCGGATCCGGTGACATGGGCCAGATCATCAACGCCGATCAGGACCACCCGGCGCTGGCCCACATGCTGATGTCCGACCCGCCGGACCACACCCGGCTGCGCCGCCTGGTGGCCCGGGAGTTCACCCCGCGCCGCATCGAGGCACTGGCTCCGCGCATCCAGCAGGTGACCGACGAACTGCTGGACGCCATGGATGCCGACCCGGCGCGCCGCGGCGACCTGGTGAACGCCTTCGCCTTCCCGCTCCCGATGACCGTGATCTGCGAACTGCTCGGAGTGCCCGAGCTGGACCGCGAGGCGTTCCGCAGGTGGTCCAGCGAGATGGTGGCCCGCACCAGCCCGGAGGCCGAGGCCGTCGCGTACGCCGAGATGCCCCGGTACCTGACCGAGCTCATCGAGGCCAAGCGCGCCGCTCCCGGAGAAGACCTGCTCAGCGCGATGATCCACACCGTCGACGAGGGCGGTGACCGGCTCTCGCCCTCGGAACTCATCGGCATGAGCGTCCTGTTGCTCATCGCCGGGCACGAGACCACGGTCAACATGATCGGCAACGGGATGCGCGCCCTGTTCGCCCACCCGGACCAGCTGGCCGACCTGCGCGCGGACCTCGGCCTGCTCGACGGCGCGATCGAGGAGATGCTCCGCTACGACGGTCCGGTCGAGACCTGCACCGAGCGACTCGCCCTGGAGGACGTGGAGATGGGCGGGGTGGTGATCCCGGCCGGCTCGGCCGTCCTGATCGCCATGGCCGACGCGGACCGCGACCCGGCGCGCTTCGAGGACCCGGACCGCTTCGACATCCGCCGGGACGCCCGCGGCCACATCGCCTTCGGGCACGGCCTGCACTACTGCCTCGGCGCACCGCTGGCCCGGATGGAGGGCCGCATCGCGCTGCGTTCGCTGCTGGAGCGCTTCCCGGAGCTCGCCGGCGACGCCGACGAGACGAAGCTGTCCTGGGTGCCCGGCATGCTGATCAGGGGCGTACGCGAACTGCCCGTGCGCTGGTGACCTGCGCGCACCGGGGGCCGGTCCGCCGCACGCACGGCGGCGCACCGGCCCCGCGGCCCGCGCCCTGCTCCTCCCCGCCGCCGGCCGGAACCGGGTTCAGCCCGCGGAGCGCCCGCCGCCCGGTCCTGCCCGGCCGTTCCCGGACTGTCCGGTGATGCGCTCCAGGTCCGTCATGAGCGAGTCCAGCCACTCCGCGGCCGCGTAGTACGAGGTCGGTGCGCCCGGCGGCTCCGCCGAGAACCCGTCGAAATCCGGACCCCGCAGCGGAACCGGCCCCTCCGGGGTGTCGTCCCGAGGGTCCAGGCGCGCCGACACCAGCAGCATCCGTCCGGCCACCCGGTCGCCGAGCCGGGTCACCGCCCGCGCGGGATCCCGCGGCAGGGGCGGTACGTCGACCCGCTCGAGCGGTACCAGCAGCCGGTCCGCGCCCCACAGCGTGTGGTGCCCGGCCATCAGGGTCGCCTGCCAGTCCTGCCCCGGGGGCGCCTGCGCCGGCTCCTTCGGCTCGCTCTGGAACTGCGCGTACGCCGACTCCGCCATGATCACCGCGTGCTGGAGCGACCGTTGCCCCGGCGCCGTCGCGGCCACGGGCTCGCGCACCCCGCCCGCCGCCAGCTGGGCCGTCGTGGCGACCACGGTCTCCGCCGTGCCCCGCAGCAGCACCGCCATCGCCCTCCGCAGCTCGTCCTGGGCGCCCCGGGGCCAGGCGAGCAGACCGAAGACGGCGCCGATCGCGCTGCCGGTCAGTACGTCCAGCAGCCGGAACTCGGCCAGCTGCCAGGTCGCGGGCGCCAACTGGGCGAACACCAGGGCGACCACCAGTGTGAACATCGCCTGGGCCCAGCCCACCCCTTTGACCGGCCCCAGCGTGAAGGCGACCAGCATCAGCAGCGGCAGCGCCGCCGCGTACACCGCGATCTCCGTACCCACCAGCGCCAGCAGCCCGGCCACGACCAGGGCGCCGATCAGGGTTCCGGTCAGCGCCACCCGTACCGTCGAGCGGGTCTCCCGCACCGTCGTCCGGGTCAGCGTCAAGGTCGCCAGCAGCACCCAGAACCCGTGCGGCAGCGAGTCCACCCCCGCGATCACCCGCGCCGCCGCCAGCGCCAGACTGATCCGCACCGCGTTCTGGAAGAACACCGACCGCCCGCCGGCGTGGCCCTCCAGCCGCCGCCACCACAGCAGGGGCGCGGGCATCGTCGCGTACCAGAACCGGCCCGGCGCCGCCCGCTCCGCGCCGGCCCGGCCCCGTACCGCGATCCACGCGGCCGTCGACATGGCCAGCGCGGCGTCCGCCGCCTCCAGCACCGCCACGTGCCGGCGCAGCACCGCGGGGGAGGCGTCGGCCTCCGGGCCCGCGGCCAGGGCCGAGCGGGCCCGCAGCAGCTCGCTGTGCGCGTCCCCGGTGGGCGGCCGGCCGCGCAGGCGCCCGGCCGTCTCCTCCGCCGCGTCCCGTACCGCGCGCAGTGCGTCCAGTCCCGCCCGGCTCGGATCCGGCCCGTCAGGGACCGGCGGCAGCAGCGACAGCCTGCCCAGCAGGGTGCGCAGGGACAGCCCGGTCTGGGACAGCGCCCGGTCCCGCACGCTCGCCCCGGCCGGCCGTTCGGCCTCCGGGACCAGCGAGGAGCGCAGGGCGGTGCCCGCCGCCAGCGCCGCCCGCGCCGTCGCGTCGGACAGCGTGAAGGACGCCCCGGTCAGCTCGTCGGCGCAGCGCCGCGCACTGTCGGCGGCCCGCGCGGCCAGCTCCCGGTACGGGACGGTCGGCGGATCGGGCAGTACGAACGCCTCCGCGAGGACCAGGAAGGCCAGGCCGGTCGTCGCGCCCGCCAGCCGCTCGCCCAGCGAGGCGGGATCGTACGGCGGGAAGGACGGCAGGATGTACATCAGCTGGAGTCCCGGCGCGGCCCCCGCCGGGCGCGGCCCGCCCACGGCGGCGAAGGCCAGCGCGAAGCCCACCACCAGCATGCCGAGGACCGCGCTCCAGGTCCGTACGGCCAGGTAGGTGCCGATGGTGATCAGCACCCAGCAGGCGGGCATGAGCCGCAGCACGATCGCGGCGCGCTGCCGGCCGGTACCCGGAATGTGCGACAGGCCCGCCATGGACACGGCGGCGAACACCGCGTAGGTCGCGGCGTCGGCCGAGCCGAAGCCGTACAGGAACAGGTAGAAGCCGGCACTGGCGGCCAGGGTGACCCGCACCGACCGCCGGGCCGCCGCCCGGTAGGCGGCGGGCAGCCCCGCCCAGGGAACGCCGGCCATGCAACCAGCATCCCCCGACCCGGCCGGTGACGCAGGTCACACCCGTGCTGTTGTCACATCCGGCCGGTCCGGTCTGTCTCAGCTCTGCATCCACCCGCACGACACCCCCGACACCCCCGACACCCCCGACACGCACGACACAGGAGGCCACCATGAACGCCCGCCTGAACGTCTTCGGCAGCCCGGCCGCCGGCAAGGTCCTGAAGCACTTCATCGCCGCGAACAAGGTCGTCGCGGACTCACCGCTGCCCGCCGCCACCCAGGAACTGGTGAAGATCCGCGCGAGCCAGATCAACGGATGCGGATACTGCACCGACATGCACACCAAGGACGCCGTCGCCGCCGGGGAGACGGCGACCCGCCTCCACCTGGTGGCGGCGTGGCGCGAGGCCACGGTCTTCACCGACGCCGAGCGGGCCGCCCTGGAGCTGGCGGAGCAGGGCACCCGCATCGCGGACGCGGCCGGCGGGGTCTCCGACGAGGTCTGGCAGAACGCGGCCAAGCACCACGACGAGGAGCAGCTCATCGCGCTGGTGTCCCTGATCGCCGTGATCAACGCCTTCAACCGGTTGAACGTCATCGTCCAGCAGCCCGCCGGCGACTACCAGCCCGGCCAGTTCGGATAGCCGGCCCGCCCGCCGGATCCGGCGGCCGCCCCGGTCGCCGGGACGGGTCAGGCACCGGCTCGCGGCTGCTCGCCGAGCAGCCGCGAGCGGAACAGGCCGAGGACCGCGTCCAGCGCCTGCCGGGTGGGCTGGCCGGGCTCGTCGACGAGGTGCTCGGTGAGGACCGAGTGCGGGGCGAAGACCCCCTCGGGGTTCGCCGCACCGTCGTCGAGCTCCACGGCCACGAAAGCGTCGCCGAGCTCGCGCCGCAGGTGCGCGAACCGCTCCCCGGGCACCAGCCGGTCACCCCGGAACCGCAGCCCCAGGACCTGGAGCCCCTCGCGCTCGCAGCGCGCGCGGACGAGCGCCAGGTCCCCGGGGCTGATGTCGACGGAGCCGGCCCTGCCCGCGGTGCACGCCAGCGGCAGCGAGGGCTGGGCCAGCACCGGGGCGAGCAGGCGCTCGTCCGTGGCCATCGCCAGGGCGAAGCCCCCGGTCAGGCACATGCCGACGGCGCCGACCCCGGGGCCGCCGCACCGCTCGTGCTCCGCGGCGGCCAGCGCGCGCAGCCACCGCACGACCCGCGAACTGCGCCCCGTGGCCAGCAGGGTGAACTCCCGGCTCACACAGACCCGCCACAGCGACGAGGCCATGTAGCGGCCGGTGCTCGGCCAGCCGCGGGCCGCGGGGTTCGCGTCACGGCCGGGTGTGCCGAAGAGCACCGGCAGCACGGCCGTACAGCCGGACTCCGCCACGCGTTCGGCGAACTCGATGACCTTGGGGGTGATGCCCGGGATCTCCGCCATGACGATCACCGCAGGGCCCGTGCCCGTGCGCAGTACGCGGCGGGAGGCGCCGTCGTGGGTGAACGTGTCCTCGGTGAATCCGGCCAGGTCGTGGTCTGCCACGGGCTCGCTCCCTCCGCCCTCGGGTCGCTCGGTCAACCGGCAAGCTACACCGGTGGGCGGCTCAGGAGATCGCGTACCACTGGCTGGCCCAGCCGGTGTTGATGGTGCTGGTCGACTGCTCGTTGAGGTCGACGTTCGCCGGCAGCGAGGTCTGACCGGTCAGGATGGTGCTGTAGCGCAGATGGGGCGGTGTCAGACCGGCGTTGACGGAGATGCCGGCCCCGGTGGACTTCAGGGTGAGGGCGTTGGTGGCCCAACTGCCGTTGAGCAGGAGGGCGATGAAATAGGTGCCGGGCGCGGCGGTGAACGGCTTGGCCAGCGCGAACGGCTTGGCGATCGGTTCCGTCATCAGCTGCGGCGAGATGTCGGGAGTGGCCGCGACCAGGGTGCCCTTGGCGTCGTACACGCCGAGTTGGCAGTTGGCGAGCTGGGCGTTCGGGTCGAGTCCCGCCAGGCCCAGCCAGATGTTCGACCAGGTGATCTCCTCGCGCAGGACGATCCGCACCAGGGTGACGCGCCCCCCGACCCCCGCGGCCGTCTGCGCGGTGACGTGCCCCGCGTCGTTGGGGTCGCCGGTCCACGCCAGCAGGTTCTGATCCTGCGGCCGCGGCCCTTCGAACCCGCCACCACCGCCGGGCGCGGGCGCCGAAGGTCCGGAGCTCACCGCCCCGCGCGGGCTCCCCTGCGGTGTGGTGCATCCGGCCAGGACGAGCAGCGCCGCGAGTACGGCGACGAGGCCGGTCGTGGCAGTGGTGGTGCGGGTGCGCATGGTCCCCCCATGAGGCGCGGATGTGTAGACGAGCCATGGTCACACAGGCCGCGGACACCCCGCCGACCTGCCCCGACCCCTCGAAACCGCCCCGGGCAGAGCGGGGCCGGCGGGCGCGAACGGGTGGCCGAGACCGGCATGGCGGGGCTGCTGCTCGCCGGCCGCCGGACCGGACCCGGACGGCGCCTGGTTCCGCGCTTCCCGTTCACCCGAACGGCCCAAGCCTGCCCCGGTCTCAGGGGCGGTGGCGCAGCGGGTGGTCCGACGGCACCTCCACGACGGCGATCCGCACGCCGTCGGGGTCGGCGATCCACATCTCGATCAGGCCCCAGGGCTCGCGCAGCGGGGGCCGCAGCACCTCGGCGCCCCGGCCGCGCAGTTCCTCGTACGCCGCCGCCGCGTCCTCGACCTGGAGCCACAGCCGCATCCCGGGCGCGGGCGGCGCCTCGGCGCGCCCCGACACCTCCAGGAACCCGCCGCCGAGGAAGTAGACCGTCCCGCGCTCCGGGCCAGTGCCGAACTCGCGGTAGACGGCCAGCCCGAGCGTGCCGCCGTAGAAGGCGCGCGAGCGCTCGGGGTCCGTGGGGGTCAGCAGGATCCTGCCGCTCAGTACGTGCACCATGACTCCCGGCCTCGATCTATGGTCGGAGCATGGTACGCAAGCGCGTGATCGAGGTCCGCGAGGACGCGGCGCCGGAGGTACTGCGCGGCATCGAGGTGCGGCCCGCTCCCCGGGGCGCGGTCTGAGCCCGGCCCGCGGGGCGTGCGGAGCGGCCCGGCAGGCCCCCTGCCGCGGCGCCGCGCGCCTCGCCTCCACCGCCGGTGCCGCGGTCGTCGTGCTGTGCACGGCCGCCCTCGGCTGTACGGCCGCTCCGGCGGCCCCGCCGCCGCCCGCGGGCCGCGTCCAGGTCCACACCGGGCTGGCGGCCGAGGTGCAGAAGGTGCCGGCGGAGGCGCTCGGCGCCACCTACCGGCCGGGCTGCCCGGTCGGCCCCGACCGGCTGCGGCTGATCCGGATGAACCACTGGGGCTTCGACGGCAAGGTCCACCGGGGCGAACTCGTCGTCCACGAGCGGGCGGTCGAGCCCCTCCTGCGGGTCTTCGGCAAGGCCTTCGAGGCGAAGTTCCCCATCCGCCGGATGAGGCCGGCCGCGGCCTACGACGGTGACGACGAACGGTCGATGGCCGACGACAACACGTCCGCCTTCAACTGCCGGCGGGTCACCGGCGACCCCGGCCGCCTCTCCCGGCACGCCTACGGGGACGCCGTGGACGTCAACCCGGTGGAGAACCCGTACGTGGACCGCGGCGGCACCCCCCGTCCGGCCGTCGGCCGCCCGCAGCTGCGGCGCGAGCCCCCCGCCCCCGGCATGATCCGCCCCGGCGACGTCATCACCCGGGCCTTCGAGGAGGTGGGCTGGCACTGGGGCGGCGACTGGTCCAACCCCGACTACCAGCACTTCTCGGCGACCGGGGGCTGAGCCCCCGTACGCAGGCATGCGCACGTGGAGCGCACGCGCAGGCGGCTCACGGCGCCTGCCGCGCCGGGTCGGTGATCGCGTTCGCGGGCCGCAGCGGGTTGGATCGCGGCAGCGGCGGGGGGTCTGCCCGTCCCGGGCCGTCCCCCCCGCTTCCGACGACGCAGGAGGAAACGCGTGGACCAGCTGCTGAGAGTGCAGAACTTCAACGTCTCGAGTGACGGATTCGGCGCCGGTGAGAACCAGAGCCTCGAGCGGCCGTTCGGCGACGCCGATCCCGGGACCATGTTCGCCTGGGCGGGTGCCACGGCGAGCTGGCCCAACCGCACCGAGCCCGGGGGAAGCCGCGGCCTCGACGACTACTTCACGCGGGACTTCGCGCACAACATCGGCGCCGAGATCATGGGCCGCAACAAGTTCGGTCCCCAGCGCGGCCCCTGGCAGGACCTCGACTGGCGCGGCTGGTGGGGCGACGAGCCCCCGTTCCACACCCCGGTGTTCGTCCTCACCCACCACACGCGTCCGTCGTTCACGCTCTCCGACACCACCTTCCACTTCGTCGACGCCGACCCGGCCGCGGTCCTCGAACAGGCGAAGGAGGCGGCGCAGGGCAAGGACGTCCGCCTCGGCGGCGGGGCCGCCACCATCCGGGAGTTCCTCGACGCCGACCTCGTCGACACCCTGCACGTCGCGGTCTCCCCGGTGCGGATCGGTTCCGGAGCGCGGCTCTGGGAGTCCCCGGAGGAACTGCTCGACCGCTTCCACCTCGACATCGTGCCCAGCCCGAGCGGCGTGAAGCACCACCTGTTCTGGCGCGGATGACCTGAGCATCCGAACCCGGCGCGGCCCCCGGCGACGGCCGCAAGCGGTTTCCGCCGACCCGACCCCCGCACCGGCCGGTTCCGGCCAACCTGTCGCACCGGCCGCCCCCGGAACCCGAGGGCGGCCGGACACGATCAGCGGCCACGCCAAGGGGGCCGTCGCCGCGAGGTCGGCCAGATCCCGCTGCTCCGGCCCCCGGCCTGCGCTCTACTCACTCCCTCCAGTTCCGGCGACCCCGCATCAGCCCCTCCGCACACCGCGGACCCGGGCTTCCCGGCCATGCGCGGAAGCACGTGAACCGGCCTCCACGACAACCCGGTTGAAGGAGAGAGCGCGCATGTCCGAGCAGCAGGAAGAGCAGCAGGAAGAGCAGCAGGAAGAGCAGCAGGAAGAGCAGCAGGAAGAGCAGCGGGGCGAGCGGCGGACGCCGGAACGGGCGGCGCAGGCGGAACCCGCCGCACCGCCCGCCCCGCCGGAGTTCACGTACAGCTGGGGCCAGCACAACGAGACCATGGAGGCACTGTCGCTCGGGCAGATGGCCCGACGCGTACCCGCCGCCCTGAAGCAGACCGCGCGACTCGCCCTCGCCGTCAACCGCACCGCCTTCCGGGTGCTGGTCACCGCCCAGATCCTCGGCGGGATCTGCACCGCGGCCGCCCTCGCGGCGGTCTCCCAGGCGATGGTCCCGCTGCTGGCCGGCGACGGCGTCAGGGAACGGATCGCGGCCGCCGCCTGGCCGCTGGCCGTCGCGGCGGCGATGACCGCCTTCGGCGCGCTCGCCTCCATCGCCGCCGGCAGCGCCGCCCGCCGCCTCAACCCCGGTATGGCCACCCTCGCCGACCTGGCGATGGTCGACGCCCACATGGACGTGGAACTCGCCGCCTACGACGCCCCCGACTTCACCGAGCGTTCGGAGGCCGCCGAGACCGGCTCCGCCCGCTCCGCCATGCTCCTGCAGGACGCCCTGGGCTTCACCGGCGGGATCATCGACATGGTCGCAGTCGCGTCCGTCCTCGCCGTGGTCCACCCCGTGCTGCTGCCGCTGCTCCTGCTGTCGGTGGTCCCCCGGGGCCTCGGCTCGGTGTACGCCGCCCGCCTCGACTACCGGCTCCACAACCAGACGGTCGCCGCCCGCAACATCAAGCACATGATGCGCTGGCACCTGACCACCCCGAAGCTCGCCGACGAGCTGCGCGGCAACAGCATGCGGCCCTACGCCCACCACTGGTACGCGGCGGTATGCGAGCGCATCGACTCCAGGATGGTCGGCTCCGCGCCCCGCTACCTCACCGTGTACCTGATCGCCGCCGCGGCCTCCGGGACCTTCGTCGTCGCGACGTACGGGGCACTCGCCGGGCTCGTCGTCGGCGGCTACATGGCCATCGCCGCCGCCGGCACGGCCATCGTCGCCATGCGGACCTCCACGGCCGCGCTGTCACAGCTCGTCGTCTACGGCGCGGCCATGTTCCAGCACGCCCTCTACCTCGGCGACTACACCGCCTTCGTCGAGGAGGCCGCCGAGAAGTCCGGCCCGCGCGGCCCGCAGGTGATGGAGGGCGCCCCGGAGAAGATCCGGCTGGAGGAGGCCACGTACACCTACCCCGGGAAGGACACCCCCTCCCTCGGACCGGTCTCCCTCACCCTCGCCAAGGGTGAGGTGGTCGCCGTCATCGGCGAGAACGGCGCCGGCAAGTCCACGCTGATCCGGCTGCTGACCTCGCTCACCGCCCCGACCTCCGGCACCGTCTCCTGGGACGGCGTACCGACCTCGGACGCAGACCAGCGCTCGGCCTGGGCGCACGTGGGCCTGGTGACCCAGTCGTACGGGTACTGGCCGTTCTCCGCCCGGGAGAACATCACCCTCGGCCGGCCGGACCCCCGCGGCGAGGACGCCGTGTGGGACGCGCTGGACGCGGTCGGCATGCGGGCGGCCGTCGAGGGGTTCCCCGACGGCCTCGACACCCTCCTGGCCCGCTCGGTGTGGGGCGGCCACGAACCCTCGGGCGGCCAGTGGCAGCGCATCGCGTGCGGCCGCGCCTTCCACCGCAGGCCGGGCCTGCTGGTCATGGACGAGCCGACGAGCGCCATGGACCCCCGGGGGGAGCACATGGTCTTCTCCGGGCTTCGGGGCATGAAGGAGGACCGGATCACGGTGATCGTCACGCACCGCATGGAGAACTGCCGGCTCGCCGACCGCATCATCGTCCTGGACGGCGGCCGGATCGTGGAACAGGGCCCCTTCGACCAGCTCGTCACCCTGAACGGCGGCCGGTTCCGCGAGCTGTACGAACTCGCGCAGGACCGCTGAGCCCCTGACGGTGGCCCGGGCCGTCACGCCGGGGTCACTCCTCGCGCGGGGTCACTCCCCGCGCGGGCTCACCCAGCGGGTCCCCTTCCCGTCCGGCTTCTCGGGCTGCTGCGGCCGGTCGAGACGGCTCGCCTCGTCCGTGTCGGCCGCCGCCGTCTTCTTCTCGTCGGGCCCGTCGGGGCGCGGCGGCTTGCGATGGTGCCGGGCCCCCGGCTGCTCGTCGTGGAGCGGGACTCCTCCCACGCCGCCCTGCTCGTCCATGGCCGTCCTCCTCGTCGCCGTACGCTGCCGCCGGATGCCGACCGCTCCCGTCGGCGGGGCTGTCCTGCGGCACCTGCCCCCGTTCCTCCGCCCCATGCGCCGGCGGGCCCCGCCGGCGCCGTACCGGGCGGCTCTGCGTGGCGGGCACGTCACAGGCCGAAGCGGACCCCGGCGCGCGCGGGCGCGGACCTGCCCGGACCGATGTCTCCCCACGCCCCCAACTCACATGCCATGATGCTGAGTTATGACCAAGGGGGAGGGTTTGCCGAAAACGGTTGTCCGCATACGCCTGGGGCAGGGCGCGAGCGCGAGCGATGTCGGAGCCCTGAAGGCGTGGCTCGAACGGGAACACAAGCTGGAGGCGCTGCGGAGCAGCGGCGACCTGGAGATCAGGGAGCGTGCCGGGACCGAGGAGAGCCCCGGCAGCCCGATGGGCGCGGGGCTGGAGATCATGCTGGTCCTGGTCGGCATCGTCGGCCCCAAGCTGTTCGAAGAGGTGTACGAGCAGGCCAAGAGCGGGGTACGGGCCTGGCGGGAGAACCGCCGCTCCGTGGAGCGGGGCGAACCCCCGGAGGTCGAGGTCGTCCCGGACGGCGACGCGAGGTAGTCCGGTGGCGCGCTTCGACCCGCGCGGGAGGGTGAACCGGGCGCTGATCGTCGGCGTGCCCGCGTACGAGTTCACACAGCCCGGCCACCCCTTCGGCGTGCCCGGCGACCTGGAGCCGGTCGAGCACAACATCGTCGGCCTCGCGGCCGCCCTGCGCACGGGCGGGGTGTTCGGCGAGCACGAGATCGGCGTGGTCCGGCCGCGCAACGTGGACGAGTTCGACCGCCGGCTGGACGGCGCCGTCGACGAGGCGGAGGGCCTCCTCCTGCTCTACTTCTCCGGGCACGGTGCCGTCCCCAGCACCGGTGACGAGCTGTGGCTCCAGATGCGCGCGGCGACGATCGTGGCGGGGGCGGAGTCGGTGTTCCGCGGCGCCGTTCCCTGGCGGAGCGTGCTGACCGTGCTGACCCGGACCAGGGCGGAGCACGTGGTCGTCGTGCTCGACTGCTGCTACGCGGGCAACGCGTCGGCGGCCTGGGACGCGCTCGACACCGCGCAGCGGCACCGGATCTCGCTGCTGATGAGCGTGCAGGCCAACAACCGGATCGACGCGGGGGACGACGCCACCCCGACACCCTTCACCGCCGAGCTGATCCGCGCCCTGCGGGCCGACGGGGACGGCGCGCCCGTGGGGTTCACGGCGCTGGCGGAGCGGCTGCGGGCGTACATGTCCGCGCACCACACGACCCTGCGCGATCCCGCCGAGCCGTGGGAGCCGCAGAGCCGTCCGGCGGGCTCCGGCGCGGACGTGCTGCTGGCCGCCGCAGGAGCCGCGCCGGGCACTGCCGCCGTGCCGGGGGCCCGGCCCGAGCCGGACCGCGCGCCCGGCGCCGCGCCGGACCCGACGCCGGAGCGCCCGCCCGGCCCCGAGTCCGGCACGCCGCACGTGCCGGACCTGCCGTCGGCGCACCGGCGGGCGCCGTGGTCCCTTCCCCGAGCCCGCCGTCCGCGCCCGGTCCGCGTTCCGAGCCCGGCCACCCCGCGCCGCCCGGCCGGCAGGACCCGCAGGGTCGCGGTCACCGCCGGGGTGCTCGCCGTGCTCGCGGGGCTCGTCCCCGCCGGATACCTGCTGGCCGACGACCTCTTCGGCAGCGGGCAGCCCTGCACGCCGCCGCTCGAACTCCGGCTGCTCACCGACCCCGAGATCGAGTCCACCGTGCGCAGGGCGGCCGAGGTGTACCTGGTGTCGGACGGGAACCGGACCGGTGACGGCTGCCGCCGCAGCGGCATCACGGTCTACAGCGCCGGCGCCGCGGACGTGGTCGCCGCGTTCCACGACCAGTCCGACCCCTGGCAGCGGCCCGTCTCCGAGACGGTCAATCCACAGCGCGACATCGGCCCCCAGCCCGACGTCTGGATCCCCGCGACCTCGGCGAGCGCGGCCCGGGCCCGGCCGCCCCAGGACCAGCGCAGCTACGCGGAACTCCGCGTCGACCCGGCCCCGTTCGCCTACTCGCCCCTCGTGCTCGCCGTGCCGCAGCAGCTCGCGGCGGAACCGGTCGCCGAGCGGACCGGCGGCCTCACCCGCCTGATGGACGCACTGCGCACCCGCGACCCGAAGGCGGAAGTACGGCGTCCGGACCCGGAGCACACCGATTCCGGCCTGGTCGCGACCCTCGGCCTGTACGGCGCCGGCGAGGCGAACGCGGCCGCCGCCGAAGGTCGCGTCGCGCAGCCCGGCCCGCCCTCGCCCACCGGCGGGACCCTGCTGTGCGCCCTGCCCGACGACGACTCCGTCGACGACCGCACCGCCGCCCTGGTCCCGGAGTTCCTGCTCAAGTCCGGGGTCGACTGCGACAGCACGACGCGCGCCCGGCGGCTGGCCGCCTACCCCGACGACGCGCCGGGCCTGGACCCCACGTTCGTACGGGTGCGCTGGCGCGAGGCCGACCGGGACCAGGAGGCGCGGCAGGACGCCGTCGACCGGTTCCGCGCCTGGCTCACCGGCGCCGGCGGGGACCAAGCGGCGGGCAAGGCCGGACAGGAGGTCCGGGGCGGGCTCGTCGAGTTCGGCAAGGACGGCTTCCGCAGCGCCGCGGGCGAACACCGGCCCCTCGCCGCCGACCTCACCTTCAGCGAGTTCGGTGCCGTCGCCAGCCCCGGCTCCCTCGCGGCCCCCGCCCGCCAGGCCGCGATGGCCGCGGCCCTGAAGGAGTACCGCGAGGCCAACGGGCCCGGACGGGTGCTGTTCCTGCTCGACAGCTCCGGCTCGATGGGCGACCTGTGGGCGGGGCCCGGCGGTGCGCCCGGCATCGTCAAACAGTCGCTCGGCGGCCTGGGGGACCAGGACGAGTACGGCGTGTGGGCGGTCGCGGCCGCGCCCGGCGCCCCGCTCGCCCACCAGGAACTGCTGCCCTTCGGCCGGTACGGGCGCGCGGCAGCCGAGCGCACCATCGACGAACGCGCCCAGGTCAAGGACGTGGAAGCGGACCCGTACCGGGCCCTCAGGGCCGCCCTGGACGACATGTCCCGGCGCGGGGCGGACGACGACCGTCCGCAGCTGATCGTCTACATCACCGACGGCGAGGACGACAACCGGCTGACCGAGGGCGGGCGGCTCGAAGGCCTCCGCGCGTACGCGCGGGAGAAGAGGGTCCCCGTGGTCATGGCATCCCTGGACAGCGGCGGCTGCGACAAGGGCAAGCCGGAGGCCGTCATCGCCGAGGCGAGCGGCGGCCGCTGCCTGGACACCGGGACCGATCTGGTGGCGGGACTGCGCGACGAGGTCGCCCGGGCCGGAACGGGAGACGAGGGATGACCCGCGGCAGCAGACCGCCCGGCAGGCCGGGCCGGCGCCCACGCCCCCTGGCCCCCCTCCTCACCGCCGTCCTGACGGCGGTCCTCACACTGGGAGCGTGCAGCGGGAGCGGCGACGGAGGCCCCGACGCCGTCGGCCGGTCCGCCGACAGCGGCGTCGCCGAGGGCGACATCGTCGTGGCCAGCGGACGCGATGTCACCGGCAAGGGCGGGATCCGGCAGAAGCTCATCGACCAGTGGAACCGGGAGCAGGAGGAGAAGGGCTCCGGCTCCCGGGCCCGGCTCGTCGAACTCCCCGGTTCGGCCGACCAGCAGCGCAGCCAGCTGCTGGGCGCGCTCCAGTCCGGCAGCGCGGAGTACGACGTGGTCAACCTCGACGTGACCTGGGTACCGGAGTTCGCCGACGCGGGCCTGGTCCGGCCGCTCCCCGGGGAACTGCTCGACGCGGACGTCATTCCGTCCGTCGCCGACACCGCCCGCTGGGCGGGCAAGGTGTACGCCGTCCCGTTCAACAGCGATGTCGGGCTGCTCTTCTACCGCCGCGACTACCTGAAGAAGGCGGGCGTCACGGACACCGAGCTGGGCAAGGGCACCGACTGGGCCACGGTCCAGCGGCTGATCGGCACCGTGGGGGACGCGGGCCGCAGTGCGGCGGACGGCTACGAGAAGGGGTGGACCACCCAGCTCGCGCCCTACGAGGGCCTCACCGTCAACGGCATCGAGGCGCTGGCCTCGTCCGGGGAGGGACTCTCCCTCACCGACGGCGCAGGCCGGTACACCGGTTCCGAGGACGCCCTGGAGGAGGGGATCGCGGAGCTGCGCGACCGTACCAAGGCCCCGTACACGCTCGCAGACGCCGGCGGCTCCGGCGAGACCGAATCCCTCGGCGACTTCGCCGACGGCCGTACCGCGTTCCTGCGCCACTGGCCGTACGCCTACGGCACCCTGCACCAGACCCTGACCGGAGAGCAGCTGGGGGTGGCCCCGCTGCCCGGCAAAGCGGTCCTGGGCGGCCAGAACCTGGCCGTGACCAAGGCGTCGAAGCGCGGCCCCGCGGCCCAGGAGCTGATCCGGTTCCTCACCGGCCGGGACAGCGAACGCTGCCTGCTCGACGCGGGGTTCGCGGCCACCAGGCTCTCCGCGTACGTCGAGAACGGCCCGGCCTGCCGCGCGGCCAAGGCCCCCGCCCCGGCCGGCCCGAACGCCGAGAGCACCGACCGCATGCCGCGCGACGAGCACGGCCGTCCGAAGTACGCGCGCGACACCCTGCTGCCCGCACTCCAGGACGCCGTGCAGCGCCCGCGCACGCCCCTGTACGGCGCCTTCACCCAGACCTTCACCGCCGAACTGCGCCGCCTCTACACGGACAAACCCCCGTCCGACGCGCGACTCGCGAAGGACCTGCACGCACGGCTGAGGAAGGCACTGCCGCACACCTGACGACCGGCCGGGCAGGATGGGCGGGTGCACACCACGACGGAACTGGCAGGGAGGGCGGCCGCGCTGGCCGCCCGGGGCGGCCGGCGGATCCTCGGCATCGCCGGGCCGCCGGGGGCCGGAAAGTCGACACTGGCCGCCCGGCTCGCCGGAGCGCTGGGGCCGCGGACGGCGGTGGTGGTCCCGATGGACGGGTTCCACCTCGCCCAGGCAGAGCTGGTCCGGGCGGGACTGGCCGACCGCAAGGGCGCCCCGGAGACCTTCGACGTCGCCGGATACGTCTGTCTGCTGCGCCGCCTGCGCGGATCCGAGACCGGCCCGGTGTACGCACCCGCCTTCGACCGCTCCCTTGAGGAACCGGTCGCGGGCAGCATCCCCGTCCCCCCGGACGTACCGCTGGTGATCACCGAGGGCAACTACCTGCTGCACGACGCGGGGGAGTGGGCTTCCGTACGCACGCTCCTGGACGAGGCCTGGTACCTCGCCCCGGACGAGGAGCTGCGCGTCCGGCGCCTGGTCGACCGGCACGTGCGCCACGGCAAGGACGCGGAGCACGCACGCACCTGGGTGGCCCGGTCGGACGAGCCGAACGCCCGCCTCGTCGCCGCCGGCCGCCACCGCGCCGACCTCGTCCTCGACGCGGGCTGACCCGCCGCGACGGGCCGCCCGCCGTGCGGGACCATGGGTCTGTGGCCTGTGGTCCCGCACGGCGGCGAAGGGGCTGAGACGTGCCCGAGATCGCGATCATCGAAGCACCCTCCGTGCTCGGGCTGCGCCCGTCCGGCGTCCAGGACCTGCCGGCCGCCCTGCTCGACGCCGGCCTGGCGGACCATCCCGGAGCGGTGCGGGCCGGCAGGGTCGAACCGCCGGAGTACGACCCGCGGCGGGACCCCGGGACCGGGGTCCTGAACCCCGTCGGCATCGCGCGGTACTCCGTCCGGCTCGCCGACGCCGTCGGAGCCGTCCTCGACGAAGGCCGCTTCCCCGTGGTCCTCGGCGGCGACTGCAGCATCCTGCTCGGCAACCTGCTCGCCCTGCGCCGCCGCGGCCGCTACGGCCTGCTGTTCCTCGACGGCCACACCGACTTCTACCAGCCGTCGGCGGAGCCCGCCGGCGAGGCGGCCTCGATGGAACTGGCCCTGGCCACGGGGCGCGGCCCGCGGCTGCTCGCCGACCTCGAAGGCCGCGGACCGCTGCTGCGCGACGAGGACGCCGTCGCCTTCGGCTTCCGGGACTCGGCCGAGTCCGACGCGGCCGGGATGCAGCCGCTGCCGCCGCGGCTCCACGCGATCGGCCTCGATGCCGTGCGCGCGGCCGGCGCCGCCACCGCCGCGCGCGAGGCGCTCGCCCGGCTCGCGCACGACGGGAGCGCCGGTCACTGGATCCACCTCGACGCCGACGTCCTGGACGACGCGGTCATGCCCGCCGTCGACTACCGCCTTCCCGGCGGGCTGACGTGGCAGGAGCTGGAGACCGTGCTGGCCACGGCGCTGGCCGACGCACGGGCCGTCGGCTTCGACGTCACGATATTCAACCCCCGCCTCGATCCGGAGGGGACGATCGCGGCACGCCTCACCGCCTGCCTGAGCCGGGCTCTGGAAGCACGGACCGGGGCCGCCGAGGGCCGTGCAAACGGGGACGGGGCACGGTGAGTGCGCTGGTAGGGTGACGTGTGCCCGTCAAGACGGGCGGTTTCGGTACTGATATTCCAACGGGGTAGAACGTGAAGCTTCGCCATGTCCGCGCGGTCGCCGTCTTCGGCATCGCCGTGTTCGCACTCACCGGAGCCCGCGGCTCCCACGGCGGCAGCTGCGGTGGCAGCAGCAGTTCCGGATCGGGCTCCGGCAGCTCCAGCGGCGGCAGCACCGGCGGGAGCCACGACAGCGACGGCACGAGCACCAGCGGCAGTTCGAGCGGCGGCTCCGTCACCGGCGGCTCCAGCAGCAACAAGGCCGAGCGCGACATCAGGATCGACAGCTGCAAGCTGGACGACGCGCGCAAGAACCTGGTCGCCCGCATCACGGTGACCAACAGCGGTTCGGTCGGCTACACCTACAACATCACCATGAAGTTCCGCGGGGACTCCGCCTCCACCGCGAGCACCGCCCAGGCCACGGTGTCCGCGCTCACGGTCAAGGCCGGCGCCTCCCAGCCGGCCGAGGCCAAGACCCCGTACACCGGTAAGGGCGACGGCAGCGAGTACAAGGAATGCGTCGTCGCCAGCGCCTCGAAGAACGCGCTCTGACGCTCGTCGCGGCGGCGGGACGCGCTCAGCTCCCGCCGCCGAAGCTCCACGCCTCGATGTCGCGGTAGTGGATCGGTCCCGGCCCGCGGCCGATGTTGCTGCCGACCAGGTGCAGGCGCTCGGCCGGCCAGGAGCGGCCGGTGAAGGAATCCAGGGCCTCGGCCGCCTCCACCGCGCAAGAGGGCTCGTTCCGGCGGGACCGGGCCAGCGTCAGATGCGGGCGCAGCGGCCGGTCCTCGAAGGGCACTGCGCACTCCTTGACCACGGCCCGCACCTCGCCGGCCAGCAGGTGCAGCCCTTCGAGGTCCCCGCCGATCCCGCTCCACAGCACCCGGTCGTCGAAGTGCCCGCCGCCGTGCAGCGCCAGCCGCACGGGCCGGTGCCGCGCCGCGAGGGCCGCGAGCGGCGGCCTGAGCAGCGGAACGGTCGCGACCGGGAGCTCGCCGAGGAACGCCAGGGTGATGTGCCAGTCCTCGATGCGGTTCCACCGCATGCGCGGATGCGCCTCGTAGGCGGGACGGAGCTCCCTCGCCAGCTCCTCCTTCGCGTCGTCGGGCGGGGCGAGGGCGATGAATATCCGGACGGTCCCGGACGGGGTCTGTGCGTTCACAGGAGACTTCGTACCGTGTGGCGCACGCTCACGTCATCTCCGGGCCGTGCGGCCGCCCCGTCAGACGCTCGCCAGCTGCGGGATCAGACGCAGCGCGTTGTCGTGGTAGATCCCCCGCAGCTGCTCCGAGGTGAAGGCGGGATCCGCCTCCAGAGCGGGGAACGCCAGCTTCGTCACGGTGTCCGCGGGGGCGGCGGGCCAGTCCGTGCCGAAGAGGATGTGGTCGGCGGGCACGTGGTCGAGGAGCGTCGAGGCGCCCGCCATGGGGCCCGCGGTGTCGTAGTAGAAGCGGCGCAGGTGGTCGCGGACCGCGGCGGGCTCGACGGGCGGGTCGCAGAAGCGGCCGAGCGCCTCCAGACGCCCCGCGATGTACGGAACGAAGCCGCCGGCGTGCGGCAGGATGACCGAGATGTCCGGGAAACGGTCGAGGGTTCGATGGGCGATCATGTTCACCGCGGCCCGCGTCGTGTCCAGCAGGAAGTCGCACATGAAGTTCGGAATGCCGGGCACCGTCACCGCGCCGGGCGCGCCGTCCGGGAGGTTGTGGGGGTGGGTGTCGACCACCGCGCCGTGCTCGTTCAGCTCGTGGAACACCCGGTCGTAGGCCGGGTCGCCGAGGTAGACCCCGCCGTAGTTGGCCGTCACGTTCACCCCGACCGCGCCGAGCTGCCCGAGCCCGCGGCGAACGGCCCAGGAGGAGGCGTCCGGGTCGTCGAGGAAGAGCGGCACGTAGAACGAGAACCGTCCCGGATGCGAGCTCGCCACTTCGAGCATCGACTGGAGCGTGATGTTGATCGCCTCGCGCAGCTGCGCCGTGGAGCGGTAGCGCGCGGGGAGCATGGGCTTGAGCACGGCCGTGGAGATGCCCGCCCGGTCCATGAAGCCGATCGCGGCCCCGGTGTCGAGCCGCGACCACGGGGGCAGCTTCTCGGGGTTGACCAGCCCGTGCCGGGCGGCCCACTCGCGCCATTCCGGCGCGCAGTAGTGGTGGTGCATGTCGATCTTCGACGTCGCCGCGTGTACGTCCGCCGTGCCGGGGGCGGACGCGTCCCGGGCGGTCCCGGCGGCCTCCTCGATGAGCGCAACGGAGATCAGCGGCTCGCCCGTCGGCGGTCCGAGGAGGCCTAGCCTGGAGGTGCTCGCGGAATCTGTCATGCCAAATCCACCGTCCGTCAGGGTCTGGTCAGTTGGTCGGTCGGTTCCGGAAGTCGCTCAGGTCAGGGTCACGGGGCCGCGGGCGCCACAGGGGTCACGGGAGCCATGGCAGTCACAGGGCCCGCGGGCGTCACCGGGGGAGGGACTCCAGAGGCACCCCGTGCGGAGGGGCCGACCGGGAGGGCTCCAGGACGAGCCGCAGCTCCTGCAGCCCCCGGAACGCCGGCATCGGCCCCCTGAGCCAGGCCCCCGCGGCCGCCTCCGCGTCCGCCAGTTCCATCTCCGGGAACTCCCGCAGCAGGCAGGCGAGGGCGACCTCCAGCTCGAGCCGGGCCAGCGGCGCCCCGAGGCAGTAGTGCGTGCCGTGGCCGAAGCCCAGGTGCGCGCTCTGGAGGCCCTCGCGCGTCACGTCCAGGACGTCGGGCGAGTCGAACTTCGCGGGGTCGCGGTTGGCCGAGGTGATGGCGATCTGCACGAGGGAGCCCTTGGGGATCACCGTCCCCCGTACCTCCGCGTCCTGCGTCGCGTACCGGAAGGTCGAGGACTCCACCGATCCCTCGAACCGGACGATCTCCTCCACGGCCCGCGGAATCAGCAGCGGGTCCTTCCGGAGCTTCTGCAACTGCTCCGGATGGAGCAGCAGGTTCAGCACCGAGTTCCCGATCTGGAACGCGGTGGTCTTGTGTCCGGCGAAGAACAGCACCCACAGCGAAGAGATCAGCTCGGCGTCGTCCAGCCCCTCCTCCGCCCGGATGAGGTCGCTGAGGAACGAGTCCGAGGGACGGCCGCGCGTGCAAGCGATGAGCCGCGCCAGCCGGTCCCGCAGCCACTCCTCGGCCGCCTGCAGCTCCGCCCCCATCCGGGGGTCGAACCGGGCGCGCGACACCACCGCGAAGTGGGCGAGGATCTCCGGACGGTCCCCCTCGGGGATCCCCATCAGATCGCACAGGACCGCGATGGGCAGCGCGAACGCGAACGACGACATCAGGTCGACCGGGTCGCCCTTGGCACACGCGCCGAGGAGGCTCTCGGCGATCGCCGTGACCTTCGGCCTCATCTCCTCCACCCGCCGCGGGGTGAAGCCGCTGCGCAGCACCCGGCGCAGCCGCGTGTGCCGGGGCGGGTCCGAGTTCAGGACGTTGTCGTCGAGCGCGTCGAAGAAACTGCCGTACACGGCGTGGTACGTGTCCAGCGCCCCGCGCATGTCCTTGCTGAAGCGCGGGTCCGACAGCGCGTCCCGGGCGTCCTCGTAACGGGTGATGAGATACGTGTCGACCCCGTGCGCGGGCGTCAGCCGGCACACCGGGGCCTGCTCGCGCAGCGCGGCGTAGACGGGATGGGGGCACGCACGGTACTCGGGCGCGCCCCTGGACACGGCCGACACGAGGTCGTGCAGCGCACCGTGGTCGCCCGGTGTCGCGTTCTCCTGCGTCATGTTCCGCACCCTCCGTGCCATCGAGTTCCGCGGACACACGGGTTCCCTGCGGGAGCCGGACGTGAAACCACCGTTGGCGCGATGGGGTGAGCCGGTGCCGCCCCGCTCGGGTCCGTGCGGACCGGCCCGCCGTCACCCGGGTGGCGGTCGGCCGTCCTGTCGCACGGTGTGGCGGGCCGGGGGATCGCGGGACAGGCTGCTGGAGACGTCAGCCCGTCCCGAGGAGTCCGAACATGGCCCGAAGTCTCACCCCGGTCCTTACGATCGCCGCGTCGCTGACCCTGGCGCTGGTCTCCGCTCCCGCTCCCGCGTCCGCGTCGGGCGCCGACGCGGGCAAGAGCGCGGCAGCCCGCGCGATCACGTACGAGGCGACCGCCAGGTACAAGATCCACGGGAACGCGGTCAAGGCGGGCTACGTCCCGGACACGTACTGCGTCGTCAACAAGGAGGGACCGGGGGCGCTCGGCTACCCCCACTTCAACCACGCGCTCGACAACTCCGTCGACCCGGCGAAGCCCGCCGCCCTGTTCTACGAGGACGACGGGCGCGGCGGCAAGCGCCTGGTCGGGGTCCAGTGGCTGGTCTACGACCGCGACCAGAACCTGGCGACGGACGACGACCGGCCCACCTTGTTCGGCACTGCCTTCGAGGGTCCGCAGCGCGGCCACTTCCCGGGCCAGCCCGTCCACTACGCGCTGCACCTGTGGCTGTGGAAGAAGAACCCCCTGGGCACCTTCGAGACGTACAACCCGGCGGTGACCTGCCGCCCCGGCACCATGCGCCCGCCCAAGTAGCCCGCACCACGCGCCGCGCGAGCAGCCCGGCGCGCCGCCCCTGTCACACGGACACGGGCGAGCCCTCCGGACCGACCGCGTCGAACAGCAGCCGCGCGGCCACCGTCGTCCCGTCGGTGCGGATCGTGCCGGCCACGGCCCCCGCCCGTGCGCGTGTCTCGGGGGCCAGGGCGGTCCTGAGCGCGGCCGACAGGGACTCGACGGTCGGGGTCGGACCGTCGTGTGCCGCGCCGATGCCCAGCTCGGCCACCCGGCGGGCCCAGTACGGCTGGTCCACGATCTGGGGCACCAGAACCTGGGGCGCCCCGGCCCGGGCGGCCGTGGTCGTCGTGCCGGCCCCGCCGTGGTGCACCACGGCCGCCACCCTGCCGAACAGCGCCTGCTGGTTCACCTCGCCGACGGCGAAGCAGTCGCCTTGGCCGGCTGCCAGGGCCAGCCCGGCCCAGCCGCGCCCGACGAGCACGCGGCGGCCCTGCGCGCGGACCGCTTCGACGGCCACCCGGGCGACGTCCGGCGAGGTGCGCATCGGCATGCTGCCGAATCCGACGTAGACCGGTGCCGGGCCGGCGTCCAGGAACGCCACCAGCTTGTCCGGCAGCGGGCGTTCGTCCGGCAGGATCCACGCGCCGGTCTGGACGAGGTCGAGGTCGGTCATGTCCTGCCACGGGCCCAGGACCGGGTCCGCCGCGAGCCACGGCCGGCCGGTGAAGACGTGGTCGCGGACGTTGTCCACCGGCGGCAGGCCGATCGAGGCCCGGTGGGCGTTGAGCGGCTCTCCGTACAGGGCGTTCACGCGCTCGGCGTCCAGGTCCCACAGCTCCCGCAGGCCGGTGACCTCCGGCGGGGACGGCCGGCCGGGCCGCAGCGACGGCCGGTAGTGCGCGGACGGCAGCTCGAAGGGATGGAAGCAGGCGTACACGTAGCGGATGCCCAGCTTCTCGGCCACCGAGCGCAGCCCGGCGGGTATCAGCCCGGAGGCCACCAGCACGTCACATCCCTCGGCCGCGGCGGCGATCGTGCCGAAGTGCTCCGCGACGAGCTCGGCCGCGCGCTGCGGCGCGCCCCCGGCCGGCGGGGCCACCGCCCCGGTCACCAGTGCCCGCACCGGCTGCCCGAAGGGCACCAGCTCCACGCCGGCGCCGGCCAGCAGCCGGGCGAACTCCTCGTCCGGCGGCGCGCACACCCGTACCTCCGCGCCGAGTTCCCGTAACCGCACCGCCAGCCCCACCAGTGGTTCGACGTCGCCACGCGACCCGTACGACGACAACAACACGCGCATGTCCGGAACTCCCGTAGTACAGAATCAGTTGCTTTGGCCAGTGATTCTGCAATACGTCCCGGGCAGCGCAGCAAGCAACCCCCGCGCGGTCAGACCGCCTTGAGGGCGGCCGCGCCGAAGGAGACGTCGAAGCGGTCGCACCAGACGGAGACACTGGAGTACTCGGCCGGGTTCACCGTGGCCGGGATCTCGTAGTTCTGGTCGCCCTTGTTGCCCTTGAGCTTGCCGAGGCTGAGGTGCTTGCCGTCGTCGAACACCGTCCATCCGGCGGTGCCCTCCTTCACCGGGGCGTCGGTGATCAGCACGCGCAGGTCGGGGCCGTTGCTCGTGTCGAGGTTCTCCAGGCGCAGGGTGTGGGACCCGTCGGGGAGCCGGATCAGCTTCACGGTGCCGGTGGTGGCGTGCTCGTGGCTGATGAAGGTGCCCTCGGCCACGGTCTTCGGCGCGGCCGAGGAGGTGGGGGAGGGGCCGCCGGCCGGGGCCGCCGCCGGCAGCGCTTCGCGGACCGTGTCGTCCTGCCACAGCTTCCACGGCTGGAACCAGTACAGGCCGGCGGCCAGCGCCACCGCCGCGAGGACCAGGATCCCGGCGAGCCTCCTGCCGCCCCACTTCGTCGTTGCCACTGGCTGTCCTCTCCGCACGGAACCGTTTCCCGTATTCAAAGCCACCCGCACCCCCGTGACCAGGGCTTTCCGTATGACGAAAGTCTTACGTCCCTGCCGGGTGCGCGGCCGCGAGGCGATACTGGCGCCATGCCGAAGACGCCGCCGCCCGCGAATCCGGAACCGAATCCGGCACCGAATCCGGCACCGAACCGGGCATCCGACCCGCAACCCGTAACGGCGGATCCACCCCATACGGCGGACCGTCCGCTGCTCACCCAGTCATGGCTGGATCTGGCCTTCCTGCACTGGGCCGTCGACCCCGCCGACGTCGGCCCGCTGCTCCCGCCCGGCACCGTGCCCGACACGCTGGACGGGGTTACGTACGTCGGCCTCGTCGCCTTCCGCATGCACAAGGTCGGATGGTTCCGCCTCCCCGGCGTCCCCTACCTCGGCAGCTTCCCGGAGACCAACGTCCGCCTCTACTCCGTGGACGCCCACGGGCGTCGCGGCGTGGTCTTCCGCTCGCTCGACGCGGCCCGCCTGGTCCCGGTGGCCGTCGCGCGGTCCGTGTTCCGCCTCCCGTACGTCTGGTCGCGGATGACGGTCCGCCACGACGCGGACACCGTGACGTACGCCAGCACCCGCCGCTGGCCCGGGCCGCGGGGCGCGCACAGCAGGATCGCGGTGCGCGTCGGCGAGCGGATCGGGGAACCGACGGCGCTCGAACACTTCCTCACCGCCCGCTGGGGCATGCACAGCACGTTCTTCGGACGGCAGCTCTACCTCCCGAACACCCACCCCCGCTGGCCGCTGCACCGCGCCGAACTCCTCGACTGCGACGAAAACCTGCTCCTTGCCGCGGGTCTGCCGGCGCCGGCCGGCCCGCCCGTGAGCGTCTTGTACTCGCCCGGCGTGCCCGTCCGCTTCGGCCCCCCCGCCCCGGCGCCCGGGCGGTCTCCCGACCCCCTGATGGCGCGAGCGGCCGCAGGGCCCCGAAGGGCCCTGTTTTCGGCCAATGCGCTGATCGGCCCCGTTTACCCCATGCGGGTGAATTGCCGATCCATGTCTTGAGTTCCTTTCTCGGGGGTCGTCAGCATTGCGTTCGAACGTTCACTCATGGGAACCGCTGGGGTGTTTCCCGAAGGGTGTCGGGGTAACCGGGGTGTCAGGGGGCGGGTTTCGCGGTGCGCAGAGAGGCCGAATACACGGCTGTCAAGGACCGTGCCCTCGACAGGCTCTTCGGTCTCCCCGGGGTCGTGGCCGTTGGTGTCGGCGGGCGGGAGCGGGCCGGGCGGGCCACCGGGGAACGGACCATCAGGGTGTTCGTCACCCGCAAGCGCTCGCCGGGCGAACTGCCCCAAGACCGGCTCGTCCCGGCCGAGTTCGAAGGCGTCGGGACCGATGTGGTGGACCTGGGCGCCCGGGCGCCGGACCCGCCGCCCGGCCCCTGCGGGCGGCGCGGGCCGACCGGGAGCCCGCCGGGTTCGCAGAGCCGGCTGGACGAGCGCAAGTGGAGCCGGCTCATCGGCGGGGCCATGGTCTCCTCGGCCGTGGACCCCAAGGCCCCCGGCACCATCGGCGGATTCCTCGAGCACACGGGCGACCCCGGCAAGGTCTATCTGCTGAGCAACCAGCACGTCCTCGGCGAGGCGCCGCCCCTCGACCATCCGGTCAGGGCCGACACCGGCACGCGGGTCTACCACCCGCTCCGCCAGGACTTCCCCCTGGAGCGGCTCTTCTCCAGCAACGTGGTGGGCAACTACGAGACGGGCGACCGCGACACGACCGTCGACGTGGCGGTGGCCCGGCTCGACCCGGGCGTGAAGTGGTACGCCGACATCCTCGACATCGGCCCCGTCACCGGCACGTACACCCTCAAGCCGGAGGAGGTCGACACCCACTGCTTCGAAGTCCGCAAGCGCGGTGTCGCCACGGGGTACACCGGCGGGACGGTCCAGGCCGTCAACGCCGCCTACGACGTGGACGGCATTCGCTACAGCAACTTGATGATCGTCAAACCCCATCCCAACCCCGGCCTGCCGACCACGGTCGTGAACCACTTCTCCGACCACGGCGACTCGGGCGCCCTCGTGGTCGACCGCTTCAACCGGGCGGTCGGCCTGGTGCTCGCCGGCTTCGGCCCCGACGAGCCGGCGGAAATGCGCGGCTGGGGCAAGGTCCTCCCCATCGACGTGGTGCTCCACTACTTCGTCCACACCAAGCAGATGCCCGTCCGGCTCGCGACGGCGACCCGCGCCAGGATCCAGCGCGTCGTGGGGCAGCCCCCACCCACACCCCCACCCGCACCCGGACCGGCCCCACTCACCGCACCTCCGCTCACCGGCTCCGCCACCGCCGTGCTCCGCGCCGACCTCGGCCGCACGGTTCCCGGCCGGCGCCTGCTGCGCCTCTGGCAGGAGCACGGGGAGGAACTCGCCGGACTCACCGGACGCCACCCCGAGCTGGCGGACCTCTGGCGCGCCGACGCCGCGGGGCCGGGCCTCGCCGGACTCGTCCGGGACCTGATCGCGACGGTCCGCCACGACGCGCGGCAGATGCCGTCCGCCGTCGGCCCCGTCCCGCTGGGGGAGTACGTCGACCGGATCCACCACGCGTACGCCCGGCTCGCCGGCCCCGAGCTGCGCTCGGCGCTGGCCAGGTCCCGCAGCGCCCTGCCCGACCTGGCCGGTCTGACCTACGCGCAGATGGTCGCGGCCCTCGGCCCGGCCGAGGAGGGCCGTCATGACCACTGAGGAAGAACTCGTCGCGGCCAAGAACCGGGTCAAGGAGCGGCTCTTCGCGATCCCCGGAGTGATGTTCGTCGGGGTCGGGGGCAAGGAGGTCGACGGCGTCCTCACCCGGGAACCGGCGGTCAAGGTCCTGGTCCGCGAGAAGCTGCCCGCCTCGGCGCTCCCCGCCGCCGAGCTGATCCCGTCGGACGTCGAGGGCGTCCCCACCGACGTCGTCGCGATCGGCGGGGTCGTCCCGCTCACGTCCGAGCAGCCGCCCGGAATGCTGAACCCGGCCCTGTGGGACCAGAGTTCCGAGCGGGCACGGGACCTGAAGGGCGGGTACTGCATCGGAGTGGAGAACGCCGGCGGCCTGGGGACGCTCGGCTGCGTCCTGAAGGACCAGGTCGACGAGTGGAAGGTCTACGCCCTCACCTGCCAGCACGTGATCACGCACGACGGGAAGTTCAACCCGGTCCCGCTGGTGTCGAAGGTGGGCCAGCCCACGGGCAGCGACGGCATCTGCTGCTCGGACATCTTCGGCGTGTACGAGACCGGAGCGCTGAGCTCCGAGAAGGACGAGGCCTCGGACCGGGACGAGGGACTGCTGAGGATCCATCCCGGCCGCACCTGGAAGCCCGCCATCAGGGGGATCGGGGAGATCACGGGCGTGCACACCATCACGCCCTTCGAAGCGAGCGTCGAGAACTACCAGGTGCGGAAGGTCGGCGCACGGACGGGCAAGACCGGCGGCACGGTCACCGGGCTGTTCGACACCCCCCAGCGCGCCGAGAACCTCCTGCTCGTCAAGCCCAATCCCCACCCCGCCCAGCACGCCTACGACACGCTCCACTTCGCCTACCAGGGCGACTCCGGATCGGCCATGGTCAACGACCTGGGCACCACGGACCCCGACGGGAAGCCCGTGGTCGAGGTCGTCGGGCTGATCTATGCGATCGCCGCGAGCTCGCTCCCGTTCCTCACCTTCGTCCTGCCCATCCAGAAGGTGATCGAACGGTTCTTCGCCCACGAGGGACTGCTGCTCACGGTGGCCACCATCCGCAACTCCCACCCCGTCAACACCGTCCCCAAGCCCCCGCCGGGCAGCCTCGACCCGCTGGCCGGGGCGCCGGCGGACGGCGTCCCCGCCGCGCTCGGCCACCTGGCCGGTCTCCAGCAGGACCTGGAGGGGTCGCCCGCCGGCCGGCTGCTCCACGCCCTGTGGCGGGACCACCGCGAGGAACTGGCCGGTCTCGTCCGGCACAACCGCCGCGTCACCGTGGCCTGGCACCGCGGCGGCGGGCCCGGACTCGTACAGCTCCTGATCCGGCTGCCCCGACAGGCCGGCCTCGCACTGCCCGAGACCCTCGCCGGCCGGCCGGTCGACGAATGCGTCGACCAACTGCACCGCGAGATCAGGGAACACGCCGGCCCGGCCCTGAAGACCGCGCTCGACCGGGCCCACAGCGCGCTGCCGCGCCTGGCCGGCCTGACCTATCCGCAACTGATCGACGCGCTCGCGCGCGCCTGAGGAGGCCGGTGGCATGGCGGAGCAACCCGGCACGCTGGAACGCCTGGCGGCCGAACTCGCCAACCTCGTCCGGTCGACCGGGGCCCTGCTCCGCGACGACCTCGTCATCGGAACCTTCGAATGCTTCGGCGTGCGCTTCCCACCGGCGTTCCTGACCGACGGCCGCATCACCCCGGCCCGCCGTACGGTCGCCGCCGCCACCACCGCCATCGACGGGCCCGAACGCCGGCTTCGCGACGCCGTCCGCTCCGGCACGGCCGCCGACATGACCACCGCCGCGCTCGAACTGGTCCAGCAGTGCGCCCGCGTACACGCCGCCCTGCCCGCGATCACCGCCGCGCTGCGCGCCTCCGGACCCGACCTGCCCGGCATCTCACAGCAGCAGATCGACGACCTCACCACCGACCTCGAGATCAAGCTCAGCAAGCTGTCCCTGGCCCAGGCGATGAACGCCTCCCCGCTGATGGCCGCCTGGTACACCCTCTTCGGGGTGCTGGAGCGGACCTACCACCCGGGAGAGCCCGCCACCGACCCCAGCCGCCCGCCCTACGAACGGCTCGACCTCTACCTGGAGCGGCTGCTGCCCGCCCTGTTCGACCCCGCCGGCCAGCTGCGGGAGCGGTACGGCTGGGGCACGCCCGCCTTCGACGCCGCGAAGCTCCTGGCCGTCCTGGAGACCGTACTGACGAGGACCGGGCTGCCCGCGCTGTTCGTCCCCGCCACCGCCACCACGCCGCCCCTGCTCCAGGCGCTCACCTTCGACATCACCCCCACCACCGACGGCGCGGGCCTCGGCGCCGAGGTGGTGCTGCGCGGCGAGGGCGACGTCACCCGCCCCGTCGAAGGGCTGCGGCCCGGCGTCTCGGGCACCCTCGGCGTCCGGGGCGTCCTGCCCACCGGAGCCACCGGCGAACTGCGGCCGTCCTTCGCCGTCAGCCTCGTACCCCCCGCCCCCGACCGCCCCGTCGAGGGACTGCTCACCATCGGGCTGGAGTCGCGGCCCGACCGGCCCATCGTGCTGCTCGGCCAGGCCGGGGGCAGCAGGCTGGAGATCGACGGATTCACCGTCACCGCCGGTCTCGCCCTCGCCGTCGACCCGGCCACCGGGCACGCGCACGGCGAGCCCCTCGCCGAGGCCGGGCTCACGGGCGGACGGCTGATCATCGACGCCTCCGCCGGCGACGGCTTCGTGTCCTCCGTGCTCTCCAGCGGGCGCCTGGAGGCCGGCTTCGATCTGGGGCTCGCCTTCTCACCCGGGACCGGCCTGCGCTTCACCGGCAGCGGCGGACTCGAAGTACGCATCCCCGTGCACATCGGGATCGGCCCCGTGGAGATCCGCGACATCCTCCTCGCCGCGCGCATCGGCGGAGGCACCGTCCCCGTCGAGCTCTCCGCCGGATTCACCGCCGCCCTCGGACCCGTGACCGCGACCGTCGAACGGATGGGCGTCGTCGCCGAGTTCTCCCTCCCGCCCGGCGGCGGCAACCTCGGACCCGCCCAGCTCGACTTCGCCTTCAAACCGCCCAGCGGCATCGGCCTGGTCGTGGACGCCGGCGTGGTCACCGGCGGCGGCTACCTCTTCGCCGACCCCGAGCGCGGCGAGTACGCGGGCGCCCTCGAACTGGACTTCGCCGGCCTGGTCGCGCTCAAGGCGGTCGGGATCATCGGCACCCGCATGCCCGACCGGCCGGGCGGCTTCTCCCTCCTCATCCTGATCACCACCGAGTTCGGCAACGGCGGCATCCAGCTCGGCTACGGGTTCACCCTCCTCGCCGTCGGCGGTCTCCTCGGCCTCAACCGCGGCATGAACCTGCGCGCGCTGGTGGAGGGCGTGGCCACCGGCCGCATCGACTCGGTGATGTTCCCGAAGGACGTCGTCGCCAACGCGCCGCGCATCGTCAGCGACCTGAACGCCTTCTTCCCGCCCGAACAGGGCACCTTCCTGATCGGGCCCATGGCGAAGATCGGCTGGGGCACACCCACGCTGATCAGCGTCTCGCTCGGGGTGATCATCGAGATCCCCGGCAACCTGGCCGTGCTCGGCGTCCTGCGGTGCGTCCTGCCGACCGAGCAGCTCCCGCTGCTCGTCATCCAGGTGGCGTTCATCGGCGCGGTCGAGTTCGACAAGTCCCAGCTGTGGTTCTTCGCCACCCTCTTCGACTCGCACATCCTGACCATGCCCATCGACGGCGGAATGGGGCTGCTCGTCTCCTGGGGCGACGACCCCCAGCTGGTGCTGTCCGTCGGCGGGTTCCACCCGTCGTACAAGGCTCCGCCGCTGCCCTTCCCGGTGCCCGACCGGCTGTCCATCGACATCCTCAACCAGCCCGGCCGGCTCATCCGCGTGTCCGGCTACTTCGCGGTCACCAGCAACACCGTCCAGTTCGGCGCCCGCGCCGAACTCCGCCTCGGATTCGAGGACTTCGGCATCGAAGGCCACCTCGGCTTCGACGCCCTCTTCCAGTTCTCCCCGTTCGCCTTCACCATCGACATCTGCGCCGGGGTCTCGCTCAAGGCCTTCGGGGTCGGCCTGTTCGGGATCGACCTGCGCTTCCGGCTCTCGGGGCCGACGCCGTGGCGGGCCCACGGCCGCGGTTCGATCTCGCTGCTCTTCTTCGAGATCTCCGCCGACTTCGACATCACCTGGGGCGAGGAACACACCACCACCCTGCCCCCCGTGGAGGTACTGCCGCTGCTGGAAGCCGAGTTCGGCAAGACCGAGGGGTGGGAGACCCGACTGCCCTCGGCGGCCGGCGGGGACCATCTGGTGACCCTGCGCACACTCCCCGAGGACGAGCATCTGGTCCTGCACCCGCTCGGCACCCTCTTCGTACGGCAGCGGGCGATCCCGCTCGGCATCCGCGTCGACCGCGTCGGCGCACAGCGGCCGAGCGACGGCAACCGTTTCCACGTCGCCCCCGACCCCGCCTGCGGGCTCGTCCAGCTTGCGCTCACCGGCGACAAGTTCGCCATGGCGCAGTTCCAGGACATGGACGACGCGGCCAAACTCTCCGCCTCGGGGTACGAGGACCAGGACGCCGGGATCGAACTCGGCACGGAGCGGGACGCGCTCGCCTCGGCCCGGGTGGTCCGGCGCAGCGCCCGCTACGAAGCCCACGTCTTCGACAGCACCGCACCGGCCGCCCGGGCGGCGGCCGCGGCCGCCACCGCACCGGCCGGCACGCGCCTGCGGTACCACGAGGTCAGCAGCGCGGTGTTCGACGGACTCCTCACCGGCAGCAGCACCAGCCGCTCCGCCCTGTCCCGGCGGGAGGCCCGGCTGCGCCGGCCCTACACGGCCGAGGACACCGCACGCGTGACCGGGCAGCGCTTCGTCATCGCCCACCTCCGCAACAACCTCCAGGCGTTCGCGCCCACCCCCGCCCTCGCGCGGGGCGCGTCGAGCTTCCGCAGCCGGACCGCGGCCGAGGACGCGCTCGACGCCTGGACCACCGCCGACGCACGGCTGGCGGGCCGGCTGCACGTCATCCCGGAGTCCGAGGCCGCGCCCCTGGCCGCGCCGGGGACCTGGACCGCGGCCGGTGACACCCCCGCCGCGGTACGGGCGACCGGAGCCGAAGCGGTCCGGCTCGGCTCCGGCGGCGTCCTCGTCGCGGGCGGCGCCGACGCCACCGGAGGCGCCCTGGCCACCGCCGCGCTGTTCGACCCGGTCGCCTTGGCCTGGGAGCAGCTGCCCCCGCTGCGCACGGCCCGGACCGGGCACACCGTCGTCCGGCTCGCCGACAACAGGGTCCTGGTGGCCGGCGGCCGGGACCGGGCGGGAGCGCCCCTGGCCTCCACCGAGCTCTACGATCCCGTGGCCCGCGCCTGGACCCCCGCCGGGGACCTGAACACCCCGCGCGGCGGCCACGCGGCGGTCCTGCTGCCCGGCGGCCGGGTCCTTGTCTGCGGGGGTACGGCCGAGCGGGGCGGGCACGGCGTCCGCACCCTGGCCGGCGCCGAACTCTTCGAACCGCGCACCGGGCTGTGGGACATCGCCCGGCCCATGGCCGACGCCCGCGCGGGCCACCGCGCGGTCCTGCTCCCCGGATCCGGCCGGGTCCTCGCCGTCGGCGGAGCCCTCGCCACCGGCGCCGGCGAAGTGGCCCTCGCCTACTGCGAGCTCTACGATCCGGCCACCGGCGACTGGGCACCGGCCGGAGCGCTCGCCACGGGCCGCAAGGGCCACGAGGCGACGGTCCTCGCCGACGGCTCCGTCCTCGTGACGGGGGGCGACGCGACCGGGCTGCCCGCCGCACCCCGCTTCGGCCGGGCCCCGCTCGCCACCGCCGAACGCTACGCACCCGGCGCCGGCACCTGGAGCCAGGCGCCGCCCATGCCGGCCGGGCGCAGCCGCCACCGCGCCCTCCTGCTGCGCTCGGGCCTGGTGCTGGTCACCGGCGGCGCGCACGGCCCGGACGGCGCCGCCGGGTTCCGCGGCACCCTGCTCCACGACCCGGCCACCGGGACCTGGCGGGCCACCGGCGCCCTGGCCACCGGCCGCCACGACTTCGCCGCCGTGGAGCTGTCCGACGGCCGGGTGCTGGCGGTCGGCGGAGTCGTCAGGTCCGGCCCCGCGGCCCCCGGGGACCCCCCGGTCACCTCCGCCACCACCGAGATCCACACGCCGTGAACCGCGCGGCGCGCGGCGCGTACGACGCACCCACCACGGAGGGTTCCACGCCATGACCAGTCCCACTGCGGCGGCGGCCACCGGAAGCTGGAAGAAGACCGGCGACCTGCCGTCGGCGGCCAGCTGGCACGGGCAGCACGACGGCCCGGTCCTCCTCGACGGGAGAAGGGTCTTCGTCGCGGGCGGCGCCGACGCCAAGGGCTCCGCCGTGGACAAGGCCGCGCTCTACGATCCGGCCGCGGAGAAGTGGAAGGCCGCCAAGCCGATGCGCTTCCCGCGCCGGCACCACACCGTGACCCGGCTGGACAACGGCAGCATCCTGGTCGTCGGCGGCACGAGCGCCCCCGGCCGGATCGCCCCCGCCCTGGCCTCCGTGGAGGTGTACGACCCCGCCCACGACACCTGGACGGCGGTCGACGACCTGCACCAGGCACGGTGGGGGCACAGCGCGGTCCTGCTCGACGACAAGACGGTCCTGGTGGCGGGCGGTGTGGCCACCCGCTCCGGCGATTCCCTGGGGGCCCTGCGCACGGCCGAGATCTACCACGCCGACACCGGCAAGTGGACCGTCGCCACCGAGATGAACGACGCCCGGACCGGCCACGGAGCCGTGCTGTTCAAGGGTGGCCAGGTGCTGGTCTGCGGCGGCACCGCACCGGTCTCCGGACCGGCGGACGCGGCACTGGCCTTCTGCGAGCTGTACAACCCGGCGACCAAGACGTGGACGCCCACGGGCAGCATGTCGGCGCGGCGCAGCGGCCACCGGACCGTACGGGCCTCCGACACCACGGCCCTCGTGGTCGGCGGCGCGCTGCCCGGCACCCCGGGAGACGGCACCTTCGACCCGTACCACGCGCTGACGGCCGAGCGGTTCGACCTGGCGCGCGGCCAGTGGACGCCGCTCCCGCCGCTGCCCGGCCGCGGGCGCGAGGCCCACCGGGTGGTGCCGCTCGGCACCGGCTCGTTCCTGCTGGTCGGCGGGACCGGGGACGCGACCGACGGGATCGGCTACCAGAACACGCTGCTGGTCGACGCCGCCACGGGAGCCGCCGTACCCGCGGCCGTGCCCGCCGCCGGCCGGTGGGCGTTCTCCGCCATCGCCCTCGACGGGGACGAGATCCTGGTCACCGGCGGCACCCTGCGGTCGGGGCTGGCCGCCGCCACCCTGGACCAGGACGAACTCACCGCCACCACCGAGGTGTTCGGTCCGGCCGGGAGCCTCACGTGACCGCGAACGCGTACTCCTTCCTGCCCTGGCTGCGCGCCGGGATCGCCACGAAGATCAGCGAACCGCCCGGTGAGGAACGCGCCACCATCGACGTGGTGCTGAACGTGACCGGCGAGCGCGGCGGACCCGGCCGTCCCGTCCGCCGTCCCGTCCAGCTGTACGGCCCCGGCGACATCGTGGGCGTGGACCCGCGCGCCGTCTCCCGCGTCGAACCGCGCGACGGCGTCACCGACACCGAACCCAACTACCTGGCCCACATCGAGTTCTACCCCGAGGACTTCCTCTGGCGGTACAGCCCGGACGTGCCCGATCCCGACACCGGCAGGCTGCGGCCGTGGCTCGCGCTGGTCGTCCTCGAGGGCCCCGCGGACTCCGGCGCGCCCGGCGAGTTCGAGGAGGGGCCGCCGCTGCCCGGCCGGCCCCTGCCGTACATCGCCGTCGCCGACCCGGCCGCCTCCCTGCCGCCCGCCGGACAGCTCGGCGCCTGGGCCCACGTCCACGTCAACGGCGCGCTGGACGGTCCGCTCGTCTCGGAGCAGTCCGACATGCCCGGCGCGCTGGCCCGGCTGCGCGAGGTCCTGCACACCGATCCGGACCAGGCCTGCTCCCGGCTGATCTGCCCGCGGCACCTCGAACCGAACACGCCCTACCACGCCTTCCTGGTACCGGCGTTCGAGACGGGACGGCTGGCCGGGACCGGGGCCGAGATCCCCGACGGCACGTCCGCCACCCTCGCCGCGTGGGGGCCCGGCCGGGCCGGACTGCACCTGCCGTACTACCACCGCTGGTCCTTCCGTACGGGACCGGCCGGCGACTTCGAGCACCTGGTGCGGCAGCTCCTGCCCAAGCGGCCCGATCCACGGGTCACCCGGCGCGACGTCGACGTACTGCGGCCCGGCACTGGCCTGCCGCCCATCGACGCGCCGGCGGGGCTCGGCGGGGTCCTCAGGCTGGGCGGTGCACTGAAGATCCCCGGCCGCGTACCGGACGTGTGGGACGACTGGGACGGACGTTCCACCGCCCCGCCCCCGCAACGCCCGTACCCCCACCCCTTCCAGGAAGCACTGGCCGGGCTGGTCAACCTCGCCGACGACTACCTGCGCCGCACACCGGCCGAGGCACACCGGGAGCTCGCCGCCCGCCTGGCCCCGACCGGAACGGCGGACGCCGAGCCGCCGCAGGTCGACCCGGTCATCACCCCGCCCCTGTACGGGCGCTGGCACGCACGAACGGCCCGGCTGCTGACCGACGACAGCGGCACCCCGCTGCCCGCGCCCGTGAACCGGAACTGGGTGCACCGGCTGAACCTGGACCCCCGCTTCCGCATCGCCGCGAACTTCGGCGCCCAGGTGGTGCGGGCCCGCCAGGAGGAGTTCATGGCGGCCGCCTGGCAGCAGGTGGGCGACGTACTGACCGCCAACCACCTCATCCGGGCCGCCCAGCTGGCACGCGAGGTCGGGCACTCCCTCCAGGGCAAGCACCTGCCCGCCCTGCCCCCGGCCGGCGGCGGCGCACGCGCCGCGGCCGCGATCGTGGCGGCGGAGTCCGGCCGGGCCCTGCGCCTGACGGCGCCCGCGAACTTCCGGGTGCGGACGGCCGGCGCGCCCCGGCACGGAGCGGCGGCGGGCAACGGCGGGCCGCCGGCCTCCGCTCTGCCGGTCGCCGTCGGACACCAGGTGGCCACCAGCCGGGTCGCCTCCGCCCCGCTGTCGCCCGAGATGCGCCGCATGATGCGCCCGGGGTCCCGGCTGATGCGCGCCCTGTTCCCGGACGGGCCGTCACTGCTCGCCGGCACGGAGCCGCCGGACGCGCTCGTACCCAAGATGGACCGGGCCACGGGGGCGGTCACCGCCGCGCCCGCCAAGGGCACCCCGTCCGCGCTCGTGACCCCCAAGGACCTCGCGGACGTCCTCCACCCGGGCGCGCCGCCGCCCGGCGAGGACCCGGAGGCGGAACTGCCCACCTGCGGGGCGTTCCGCGTCAGCCTGCCCGCCGAGGGCTTCGTCCCCGAGCCCGGCGGCCCCGACAGCAGGGAAGCGGAACGGTTCAAGGCGGGACTGCGGGAGATCCGGCTCGGCCTGCGGGCCGCGGAAGCCGGAGCCCGCGACGGCACCCGCGAGCCGCTCGGCGTGGTCGACGCGGGCAAGGCCATGCTCACCGGACTCCAGGCCGACACCACCGTGCCGCGGAACCTGCTCGCGGAGGTCCGGCTGCCCGGCCGGCTCACCCCGTTCGCCACGCGGTTCATGGAGGTGATGGCCCATCCGGTCATCGACCTGCCCATGTACCGGGCCCTGGTGGACAAGTCCGTGGACACCTTCGTACCCAACCTGGGCCTGGTTCCCCCGAACTCCATCACCCTGCTGTCGCCGGACCAGGAGTTCATCGAGGCGTACCTCGTCGGACTCAACCACGAGATGGCCCGCGAGCTGCTGTGGCGGGAGTACCCCACCGACCAGCGGTGCAGCGTCTTCCGGCAGTTCTGGGATCCGCGGGCCGCCCTCCCGCAGCCCGGCGAGGGCCCGGACGAGCGCCGGGAGCGCCTGTACGACATCCCGGCGATCGACACCTGGGCCCCGGAGTCGGAGCTGGGCGCCCACGACCACCGGGACAAGGAGAGCGGAGGCACCGGAGCCGAGGAGGACCTGGTCCTCGTCATCCGCGGCGAACTGCTGCGCAAGTACCCGACGGCCGTGGTGTACGCGCACCGCGCCGACTGGGCGCGCGACGACGACGGCACCGAACACCGGGACCGGGAACGGGTCCTGGCCCCGGTCCCGGACGGCGAGCGGCCGCCCCCGCACCTGGTGCGCCTGCCCGTCTTCGAGGCGAAGGTCGAGCCCGACATCACCCTCCTCGGCTTCGACCTGACCCCCACCGAGGCCAGGGGCGGGCGACCCGTCGACCCCGGCTGGTTCTTCGTCATCCAGGAGCGGCCCGGGGACCCCCGGTTCGGGGCGGACGAGGTCCCGGCCGGCCCGCTGGAGGTGTGGAACGACCTCTCCTGGCCCGACGTGGCCCCGCCCGGCGCCCGTTTCATCACCCTCGACCCGGGCGCGGAGCTGCCGCTCGAGCCCTTCGACGGGTCCGAGGACGACGCGGAGAAGACCGAGCAGCGCCGGGAGGACACCCGGCTGCCGCCCTGGTCGGGCCGGCTCGGCTCCGCCGACCTCGCCTACATGCTCTTCCAGGCGCCCGTCCTGGTCGCCGTACACGCACAGGAGATGCTGCTCGATGCCCGACCCGCTGAGTGACGAGTACCCCGTGCTGCTCGGGCCCGTACGCATCGAGACCCGGTTCACCGCCACCGAACTGCTGGTGCGCGTCTTCCCCGACGAATGGCAGATCGACGCCTTCGAACCACTGCCCGGCGAGGCCGAGTTCTCCGCCCTGACCGCCTACTGGACGGCGCTGTGGCGGGCCGCGGGGGACCGCGCCGCCGAGGAGGCGGCCTGGCACGAGCTGACCGGGCGGGTCGCCCCGGGCCGCGCGCTCTGGCTCCGGGACCGGCACGGCCCCGCCGACCCCGGAGGCAAACCGGCGAACCTGCCGGCACAGACCACCGTGCTGGTCGTCACCACCGCCGTCGCCCTGCCGGCGGACGACCGGCGCCCGACCGCCGACTACTGGACCGCCGTCTGGCGGGCCCACGGCGACCGGGTCCGGATCCGCGCCGCCGAAGCCGCGCTGCTCGCCGCCGTGGGCGCGGCGCGCGCCCGAGCCGTCCGGGGCCGACCGCCCGCCGGCATCGAGGAGGCACCGCTGCGCGCCTCCGACGGGGTGGTCGTGGCCTTCCTCGTCGTCCCGCGTCCGGCCCGGCTCAGCGCGGACTCCTGGACCCGCCCCGCCCGGGCCGGACTGCTGCCGGACCGCTTCGTCTTCCTCGGCTGGGCGGGCGGCGAACTCGTACTGAACGAGACCGGCGAGCCCGTCCCCGAGGAACTGGCGGTCAGCCCCGACCCGGGCGCCGAGGACCAGCTGAAGATCGACCCGCGGGACGGGACCCTGAACGTCCCGGCCGACCTGCTCTGGCTCACCGGCTTCACACGGGCGGTCGAGCTCGGCATGGGACTGCGCTTCCGCCTGGACGAGCGGACCCAGGGAGGCCTGGACCGGCTGCTCGTACTCGGACTGCGCAGGCGGCAGGGCCCCGAGGCCTCGGCCGAGGCCCTGGCCGGACTGATCGGGAGGCAGCTGCGCAGCCCGGCCGGCTTCGGCCTCGTACCGCAGGGCACGCCCACCAACAACACCGAGCAGGCGCCCGCCGGACAGGGCGCGCGGCGCGAGGAGGCGGCCGGACTGCGCGCCGCGTTCGCCGCCGGACCGCCCGAGGACGACGCGGGCGACTGGACGACCCGGACCGACGGCCGGTGGCTCACCGACCTCCTCGGCATCGACCCGGCCGCCCTGGACGGCGTCCCGCACGCGGACGGCACCGACCTGCGCGACGCGCGGGCGGCCAACACCGCCCTGTGGCCGTCGACCTGGGGCGACTACCTGCGCACCGCCCTGCATCCGCTCATCGCGGAGGACGACGTGGAACGGACCCGCGCCTTCTTCGTGCGGTACGTCTCGGCCCGCGGCCCGCTGCCCGTCGTCAGGATCGGCAGGCAGCCGTACGGAATCCTGCCCACCACCTCCTTCGAACGGCTGGCCTGGCCGTCCGACGCCACCGGAGCCCACCGGACCGCGCTGCACCGGCTGCTGGAGACCCTGGCGGCGGACTGGACGGAAGCGGCGGCCGAGGTGCCCCGCCTCACCTCGGGCAGCGCGGACCCGCACCAGCGGCTGCTGGACATCCTGGCGCTGCACCCGTCCTCCGCCGAGTACCACCAGCGCTACGCACGGAGCGTCGCCGACCTCTACAACCAGGAGAACCTCGCGGGGCACGGCCCGGCCGTCACGGCCGCGCTGGAGGACCCGCTGCACATGCCGCAGCCGATCCGCGCCCTGCTGGCCCGGCTCGGCTACGAGGTCCGGCCCCCGGGAGGGCCGGCCCGACCGGAACCCGAGCTGATGGGGCGGCTGTTCGACGGGACCCCGTACCGGCTGCTGGGACCGCTCGTCGACGGCCGGCCGCTCAGCGAGGACCGCGCGCTGCCGCCCTGCACGGCGGCGCCGGACCACCTGAACTACCTCCAGTGGCTGGCCCGGTACGGGCGGACCGACCTCGACCGGATCCGCCTGGAGGACGGCTTCGAGGGCTCCCGGCCGCCGGCGGCGCTGCTGTACCTGCTGCTGCGGCACGCCGTGCTGCTCGGCTGGGAGGAGGCCGCCTGGCGGCTGGCGGCGGCCGCGGGCCGGGCGCCGGCCCCGATCACCGAGCCGCCGTTCGTCCACATCAGGACCCGCCGGGCCGGTGAGGCGCAGGACCCGCCGAGCGAGAGCCGCTACCGGCGGCTGTACGCGCCCGACGAGGACGTCACCGGCAGCGGCGACCCCGGTCTGCTCGTGCACCGGTTCATCCCGGACGTCCTCGGCAGCCATCCGGCGACGGCCCGGCTCGACGAGCAGCTGAGGGCCGTCGGCCTGCTGTCCGCCGTCCCCACCGCCCGGCTGGAGCGGGTGCTCGCCGAACACCTGGACTGTGCGAACCACCGGCTGGACGCGTGGCGGCTGGGCCTGGCCAACGAGCGGCTGGCGGAACTGCGGTACGGGCCGGGCGGTGGCTCCGACGGCACCGGTCCGGCGCGCCGCGGGATCCATCTGGGCTGCTACGGCTGGCTGGAGGAAGTCCGCCGCCGCCCCGTCCCGCGCGCGCGGCACGCCGTACCCCCCGGGCTCACCGCGGTCTTCGGAACCGATCCGGTGGAACGCGACCCGGACAACGGGGGCTACGTCCACGCCCCGTCCCCGGCCCAGGCCCGCACCGCGGCCGTCCTGCGGGCCGGCTACCTCGCCAACGGCTCGCGCGACGGCACGGGTTCCTTCGCGGTGAACCTCTCCTCCGAACGGGTGAGGACGGCCCTCACGCTCCTCGACGGACTGCGCCAGGGCCAGTCGCTCGGCGCCCTGCTCGGCTACCGCTTCGAGAAGGGGCTGCACGAGCGGCGGCTCCCCACGGGCACCCTGGACAAGTTCCTCCCCGCCCTGCGCGGCGCGTTCCCGCTGCGCGCGGGCCGGCTGTCCGACGTGGTCCCCGGCCCCGGGGTCCCGCTGGACGTGGTCGAGGCGCGCAACGTCGTCGACGGCCTGGAACTGGTCCGGCGCGCCACCCGTGCACCCGCCGCCCCCGAGTACCCGTTCGGCGCCGAGCACCTGCCGCCCGCCACCCTCGACGAGGGCCGCGCCCTGAACGAGGAGGTACGCCGCCTGCTCGACGTCCACGACGCGCTGGCCGACCTCGCGGTGGCCGAGGCGGCCCACCAGGCGCTGTCCGGCAACACCGAGCGGGCCTCGGCCACCCTCGACGCCTACGCCAAGGACGGGCTGCCGCCCGACCCGGAGGTGGTGGCGACCCCGCGCAGCGGAGTGACGCTCACCCACCGGTTCGGCCTCCAGCTGACCGCCGGGCTGGACGTGGGCCACGTACCGCCGCTGTACTTCGGCGACGGGCCGCGCGCGAAGGCGGAGCCCGCGGTCAACGACTGGCTGCCGGCGCTGCTGCCCCCGCAGAAGGACCTCGCCGTACTCGTCACCTGGACCGACCCGGCCGGCCGGCGGCCGCGCAGCAGGGTCGTCACCATGCACGACCTGCGCCTCCAGCCCATCGACCTGCTCTGGGCGGTGCGCCCCGCGGGCGAGGCCGCCAAGAGCGACCTCGACGACCGGATCATCGGGGTCGTGGTGAACGAGGAACGGCCGCGCCCGGACTGCCAGCTGACGATCCGCTACACCGAACGCGTACCGGACAAGATCAGCTTCTTCGAGGTCGCGCCGCTGGTGGACGCCCTGCGCACCCTGCTCACCACGGCCCGCCCGCTGCGGCCCACCGACCTGATGGCCGCAGCCGGACCCGAAGGCGCCGACCGGTCCGCCGACGAGGCTGTCTCGCTGCCGAGGGAGCGGCCCGCGGCCGTCCGCGCGGCACTGGCGGCCCTGGGCCGGGAGACCGCCGAGCTGACCGCCGACCTGGCACGGCTGTACCCGGCCGCGCCCGCGCCGCCGCTGCGCGCCGAGGTGCTCGACCGGATCGACGTACTCCTGTCCCGCTGCGCCGCGCTCACCACCACGGCGGGCGGTTTCGGGATGGTGCGCAGCGGCTGGGGCGAGCTGACCGAATGGCGCCGGGGCGTCTACGCGGAGGTGCTGGCCGCGGTCGCCGTCGCCGCGAAGCGCATGCGCGGGGCACTGACCGAGGCGGACGGACTGCTCGGGCGGTACGACGACCTGCCGCCCGCCGCCTCCGACGAGCAGCGCTTCGCGCTGCTGGAGACGGCCGAGCGGCTGTTGACCACCACCCCGACCAGCCCGCGCCCGGAGAGCCCCGCCCTGCTGTGGGCCCTGGTCAGGAACGCGCGGGCGGCCTTCGACGACCGGCTGACGGACCTGGAGGGGGAGGCGCGCACCGCGCAGACCACCCTGAGCGGGCTGCTGGCCGAGGTGGGACGGCTGCTGCCGCTGGACGACGTCGACCCGGTGGGCCTGGACCTCCTGCCCTTCGGGGACCGGATCGTGGCGTACGGACGTGAGCTGCTCGAGCGCTCCCGGGCCCTGGGCCGGGAGGCCGACGAACGGCTCGGCGCCGCGGACCCGGCGCTCACGGCGTACGACGCGGCGGTGACCGGCCCGGACCGGGTGCGGGCCGCGACCGACGCGCTCAAGGCGCTGCTGGGGCAGGACGTGCTGGTGGTACCGGAGTTCACCCCTTCGCAGGAGCTGGCCGCCGGATGGCGCCGGGCCCGTGCCGACAGCGAGGCGCTGACCGCGCATCTGAGGTCGGACTTCGACCGGGACTTCCCGGTCGACGACTGGGCGCACGGCATCGCGCGCGTACGGGAGAAGCCGCGGCTTTGGGAGAAGGCCGTGGTGCTCGGGGACGCGCTGCGCGGGCCGGGCGGGCTGATGAGCGATGTCGCCGGCTGGCAGGAGCCGAGGCTGACGCCGGTGCAGCTGCCGTACCGGACCGGGGACCACTGGCTGGCCATGGAGTTCAAGGCGGGCACCGAGATCAAGGAGGACCGGGTGCTGTTCACCGCGCACTGCACCCCCGAGCCGCTGCTGGAGACCCGGCGCTGCGGGCTGCTGTTCGACGAGTGGACGGAGGTGGTGCCCGCCGTCCGGGAGACCACCGGGATCGCCGTCCACTTCGACCGTCCCGGCTCGGAGCCGCCGCAGTCGATGCTGCTGGTCGTACCCCCGGTGCGGACGGGCGCCTGGCGCGAGGACGACCTGGTGGCGGCGGTCACCGAGACCTTCGGACTGGCACGGGCACGGGCGGTGGAACCGGCCCACCTCGACGGCACGGCGTACGCGCAGCTGCTCCCGGCCACCGTGCTGCCGGCAGCCCGGCAGCCGATCACGCTGACGACCGATCTGGCGCTGTGCAACCTGCGGGGGAAGGCCGATGAGTGAGATGAACGGGCCCGGCACGCCCGACGCTTCGGGCGAGATCAGGATCGAGCGGCTGCGCGAAGCCCTGGACGGACGGGGCGCGCCCACGGTGGGCGTGTGGAACCGGCTGGAGGGCCGGCCGCGGACCACGGACTTCGACCGGGCCCTGCGGGTGGAGGTGCGCGACCCGCTGTGGATGCTGACCCGGCAGTGGCAGCTCGGGGAGTTCCGGGCCGAGGACGCCGGGTCTCCGGTGACGGCCACCTACTCCGTGGCCGTCACCGCCCCGTCGCGGATCCGGCCGGCGGACGGCGCGGTGGAGGCGCTGCCGTCGGACCGGCCGCTGGAGGCGGTCGCGGAGCGGCGGGAGCTGCCGTTCGCGTTCGGTGCGGAGGCCGTGTCCTTCGACTGGCGGCTGGCGATCGGCCGCCGCTGGCTGAAACTGGTCGCCACCAGCGACTGGGTGAACGCGGTCAGCCTGAACGCGCGCAGGGAGTACGTCGCCCGCTACCCGATCGCCCTGCCCGATCCGCGGTCGCGGACGGAGGCGGACGTGCACCGGGTGGCGCACCCCGAGGTGTGGTCGGCGTTCCAGGCGGTCGCGGGGCGCCGGATGGACGGGTACGCGTTCTACCGGCACCTCAAGGACGGCCGGCCGGCGTACGAGGGCATCAGCGGACTGTTGGACCTGCACCGGGAGGAACTGGTCAGGCTCGGCGGGCGGCTGGTGCGCTGGTTCGAGGAGCTCGTCGACCAGCCGTCGGAGGATCCGCAGCGGCGGCGCCCCAACGCGGCCTGGGACGCCGCCCGGCTCGAACACCGCTTCTCCGTGCGCCTGGACGGCGTGGGCGGCGGACCGGAGCAGGTGCTGACCGCGCCCGAGTACCCGGGCGGGACGCTGGACTGGCACGCCTTTTCGGTCGGCGCGGCGGCGGAAGCGGAGCCGCCGGAGCCGCCGGAGGCGGTCGTGGACGCCGAGCCGCGGGTGGTGAACCGTACGGTCTTCCCGGCCCCGGTCCGCTACTCCGGGATGCCGCTGCCCCGGTGGTGGGCGGTGGAGGACGGCCGGACCAACTTCGCCGCGGTACGCCCGGACAGCACCGACCTGGCCCGGCTGATCTTCCTGGAGTTCGCGCTCGTCTACAGCAACGACTGGTTCATGCTGCCCTGCGATCTGCCGGCCGGGAGCCTGGCCTCGATCCGGGGCCTGACGGTCACCGACGTGTTCGGGGAGCAGCAGTGGATCGAGCCGGCCGAGTCGGGTGATTCGGGCGATTCGGGCGGCTCGGGCGGCTCGGGCGACTCGGGCGGCGGGAGCGGCGGAGCTGCCCGGCCCTGGTCGCTGTTCTCCCTCAACACCCTGCGGAAGACGGGCGACGACGCGGTGGACGGACCCGGTCCGGGTCTGCTGCTGCCGGCGAGCGTCCCGAAGGTCGCGGAGGGCCCGGTGCTGGAGGAGGTGGCGCTCATCCGGGACGAAATGGCCAACATGGTGTGGGGCGTCGAGCGGACCGTGACCCTCGCGCACGGCGAGGCCCGTCGGGGGAGCGAGGCCGCGGCCGAGGTCCTCGCCCACCGGCTGCGCCTGCACCCGCGGCAGCCGCCCGCCGCCCCGGCGGCGCCGGAGGCGTACACGGCGATGAGCTCGGTACCGGAGAACTGGATCCCCTTCATCCCCGTGCACGTGCCCGGCCAGAACCGCGACATCCGGCTCCAGCGCGCGGCCATGCCGAGCGCCGTCGGAGACGACCGGCTCGTCCGTCCGCGCACCTCGCTGCTGCGCGAGGGGTACGACGCGGGACGGCAGTACTTCGTCCACGAGGAGGAGGTCCCGCAGGCCGGCACCAAGGTCACCCTCGCCTACAACCGCACCCGCTGGCACGACGGCCGCGTCGCCCTCTGGCTGAGCGCCCGCACCCACGCGGGCCGCGGCGAGGCCTCCAGCGGCCTGTCCTTCGACTACCTCGCCGACACCCGTCCGACCGGGGCGGGGTGAGGCCGTGCCGCGGGCGCCCGCCGCCCGCCGCCCGGCGGCCGGTCCCGCCCCGGGTGTCAGTCGACGACCGCGGTGGCTTCGATCTCCACGAGGTGCTCGGGTACGTCCAGCGTCGCCACGCCCAGGAGGCTGGCCGGGGGTGTCGCGGTGACGCCGAGCTTCGTGAACGCCCGGGTGATCCCCTCCATGAGCAGGGGCATCTTGTCCGGGGTCCAGTCGACGACGTAGACGGTCAGCTTCGCGATGTCCGCCACGGAGGCGCCGACCTCGGCCAGGGCGGCCGCGACGTTGAGGTAGCTCTGCTCGACCTGAGCGGCGAGGTCGCCCTCGCCGACCGTCACGCCGTCGGCATCCCAGGAGACCTGGCCCGCGACGAAGACGAGCCTGGAGCCGGTCGCGACGGACACCTGCCGGTAGGCGTCGACCTTCGGCAGTCCACTGGGGTCGACCAGGGTGATGGGCATGCTGCCTCCTTGCTCACGAGAGCGTTTCGCTCTCTTGTGGTTACTCAGGAACCGTAGGAGAGTGGTCGCTGACATGGAAGAACGCACTTTTAAGTGACTGGGGAACCAGATGGTGACCAAGCAGTTCAAGGGCTCGCCCGACGACGCGGACGTGCGGCGCGCGGACTCCCTGGGGCGGGAGATCTTCTCCGACGTCGCCAACAAGTGGGCGCTCCTGATCATCGAGGCCCTGGGGGAGGGCACCCTGCGCTTCGGCGAGCTGCGGGGCGAGATCGAGGGCATCAGCCACAAGATGCTGACCCAGAACCTGCGCATGCTGGAGCGCAACGGCCTGGTCGAGCGCACGGTGCACCCGGTGGTGCCGCCGCGGGTCGAGTACACCCTCACCGAGCCGGGCCAGGCCCTGCGGGTGACGATCGACGGGCTGTGCGACTGGACCCACCGGTACATCGGTCACATCGACGCCGCCCGCCACCGCTTCGCGGGCGGCCCGGCACAGGCCTCCTAGGCCGGCCGGGCCGCCGCTCTGCGGTCAGGACGAGGGCAGGGTCCGGTCAGGACGAGGTCAGGATGAGGTCAGGACGCGGTCGGGCCGGATCGGCAGGTGGCGGTGGCGTACGCCGGTCGCGTGCCAGACCGCGTTGGCGACCGCCGCCGCGGCGCCCACGATGCCGAGCTCGCCGATGCCCTTGATGTTGACGGGGTCGTCCTCGTCCGGTTCCGCCGGCAGCCAGTCCGCCTCGATGTGCGGGACGTCGGCGTGGGCCGCGACGTGGTAGCCCGCGAGATCCGCGCCGACGTGGGCGCCCGAGGCCCGGTCCCGGACCGCCTCCTCGTGCAGGGCCATGGAGATGCCCCAGGTCATACCGCCGACGAACTGACCGCGGGCGGTCAGCGGGTTGACGATCCGGCCCGCCGAGAAGATGCCGAGCATACGGCGCACCCGGACCTCGCCGGTGCCGGTGTCGACGGCGACCTCCGCGAACTGGGCGCCGTAGGAGTGACGTTCCTTCGGCGGGAGCGCGACGACCGCCGCCGTGGAGTCCCCGTGCGCGGTGACGCCCTCCGGCGGGATGTCACCGCCGTCGGCGAGCCGCTCGCGCAGCGCTGTCACCGCCGCGTTGACCGCCCAGGCCCAGGAGCTGGTGCCCATGGAACCGCCCGCGATCATCGCCGGTCCGAAGTCGCTGTCCCCGATCAGGACGCGGACGCGGTCCGGGGCCGCCTCCAGCGCGTCCGCGGCGATCAGGGTGAGCGCGGTCCGCGCGCCGGTCCCGATGTCCGCCGCCGAGATCCGCACCGTGAAGCTGCCGTCCGCCTCGGCCGTGGCCGTGGCCGTGGAAGGGGCGGTTCCCGCGTGGTACGTGGCCGTTGCCGTGCCGGTGCCGAGCAGCCACCGGCCGTCGCGGCGCAGGCCGGGCCGCGGATCGCGGTCGGCCCAGCCGAACCTGCGGGCACCCTCGCGGAAGCAGGCGATCAGGGTGCGGCCGGCGAAGGGCAGCCCGGACACCGGACCCGTCCGTGGCTCGTTGAGCGCCCGGAGCTCGATCGGGTCGACCCCGCACTTCACGGCGAGCTCGTCGAGCGCCGACTCCAGCGCGAACGACCCCGGCGCCGTGCCCGGCGCCCGCATGAACGTGGGGCTCGGCACGTCCAGCCGTACGACCCGGTGGGCCGTGTGGTGGGCGTCGGCGTCGTACAGCACCCGGCCGGGCATGGCGCTCGGCTCCAGGTACTCGTGCACGGTGGAGGTGAGGTTCAGGGCGTCGTGGCCCAGGGCGCGCAGCCGCCCGTCCGCGTCGGCGCCGAGCCTGATCCGCTGGGCCGTGGGGCTGCGGTAGCCGGCGAGCGAGAACATCTGGCGGCGTGTCAGCACCACCCGGACGGGGCGCCGCAGGACGGTCGCGGCCATGGCGGCGGCCATTTGGTGCGCGCGCAGGCTCTTGGAGCCGAAGCCGCCGCCGATGTGCTCCGAGCGCACCCGCACCGAGGCCGGGTCCAGCGAGAACAGGCCGGCGAGTTCGGCCTGCACCCATCCGGAGCCCTGGTTGGAGTCGACGAGCTCGAGCCGGCCGGCCTCCCAGCGGGCCGTCGCGGCGTGCGGTTCCATCGGGCTGTGGTGTTCCTCGGGCGTGGTGTACTCGGCGTCCACGATGACGGCGGACCGGGCGAGTTCGGCCTCCAGGTCGCCCTTCGAGGTGACCGCCGCGGCGTGCGGCGCGTCCGCGGGGGCGTACGTACCGGGCCGGCCGGCGCGGAAGTCGACGTCGTGCGGCTCCTCCTCGTAGCGCACCACGAGCGCCTCGGCCGCCTCCCTGGCCTGCTCGGAGGTCTCGGCCACGACCAGCGCCACGGGCCAGCCGGCGTGCGGCACCCGGTCGTGCTGGAACAGTGCGACGGACACGTCGGGCTGCATGCCCATCAGGCCCGGGTAGCCGGTCTTCAGCCGCGGGGCGTTCCCGTGGTGCAGCACCGTGAGGACGCCCGGCATGGCCAGGACGGCGTCCGTGTCCATCGAGCGGGTGCGGCCGCGGGCGACGGTGGACAACACCAGCCAGCCGTGCGCGAGTTCGGCGAAGGGGATCTCTCCCGCGTAGCGGGCCGCGCCCGTGACCTTGTCCCGGCCCTCGACACGGGTGTGCGCGGAGCCGACGGAGCCCCTCAGGGGTGTGACGGTGCTCATCGGGCGTCCTCCTCGGCGAGTTCGGTCAGCACGGCCACGATGAGGTTGCGCATGAGGGTCACCTTGTACCCGTTGTGGGCCAGCGGCCGCGCGGCGGCGAGTTCGGCGTCCGCGGCGGCCGCGAAGGTGCGGGAGTCGGCCGGTGCGCCCGTCAGCACCCGTTCGGCCTCCACGGCCCGCCACGGCCGCGACGCGACCGCTCCGAGCGCCAGGCGCACGTCCCGTACGACTCCTGCCTCGACGTGGAGCGCGGCGGCGACCGAGCCGATCGCGAACGCGTACGAGGCGCGCTCGCGCACCTTGCGGTAGCGGGAGGCGGCGGCCACCGGGGCGGGCGGCAGGGTGACGCCGGTGATCAGAGCGCCCGGCGGCAGGGCGGTCTCGCGGTGGGGGGTGTCGCCCACCGGCAGGTAGAAGCCGGTGAGCGGCAACTCGCCGGGCCCGTCGGTCGTCTCGTACGACACGACGGCGTCGAAGGCGGTCAGCGCCACGCCCATGTCCGACGGGTGGACGGCCACGCAGCGGCCGGAGGCGCCCAGGATCGCGGCGTTGTGGTGCTCGCCGGTCAGGGCCGGGCAACCGCTGCCCGGGGAGCGCTTGTTGCAGGGCTGCGTCACGTCGGCGAAGTAGCCGCAACGGGTGCGCTGGAGCAGGTTCCCGCCGACGGTGGCCATGTTGCGCAGCTGCCCGGAGGCGCCGGCGAGTACGGCCTGCGCCAGGGCCGGGTAGCGGCGGCGGACCTCGGGATGGGCGGCGAGGTCGCTGTTGGTGACGGTGGCGCCGATGCGCAGCCCGCCCTCCGGCGTCGGTTCGATCCGCCGGAGCGGCAGTTCGCGTACGTCGACGAGCTGCGCGGGGCGCTCGACGCCGGTCTTCATCAGGTCGACGAGGTTGGTGCCGCCGCCGAGGAAGCGCGCGTCCGGGTCGGCTTCGAGCAGTGCGACCGCGCCCGCCACGTCGAGGGCGCGCCGGTATCCGAACTCCCTCATGCCGCCACCTCCGTACCCGCGGCCGCCCCGGCCCCGGTCGCGGCGGCCCGGGCGACGGCCTGCACGATCGACACGTACGCGCCGCACCGGCACAGGTTGCCGCTCATCCGCTCCCGTATCTCCTCGGGGGTCAGCGGCGGCGGCCCCGCTTCGGGCCGTACGTCACCGGTGACCGCGCTGGGCCAGCCCGCGGCGTGCTCCTCGATCACCGCGACGGCCGAACAGATCTGCCCCGGTGTGCAGTAGCCGCACTGGAAGCCGTCGAGGTCGAGGAACGCCTGCTGCACGGGGTGCAGCCGGTCGCCGTCGGCCACTCCCTCGATGGTGGTGACCTCGCGTCCCTCGGCGGCGACGGCGAGCTGGAGGCAGGAGACCGTGCGGCGGCCGTCGAGCAGGACCGTGCAGGCTCCGCACTGCCCCTGGTCGCAGCCCTTCTTGGTGCCGGTCAGGTCCAGTCGCTCACGGAGCGCGTCGAGGAGGGTGGTGCGGTGGTCGACGGAGAGCGGGTACTTCTCGCCGTTGACGTTCAGGACGATGGCGCTGGACGTCGGTGCGGCCATGGTCAGCCTTCTTTCGCGTTTCCGGGGCACGCCGAAGCGCAGCCGTGCGGGGCGTTGAAGAGTTGGCGCTGTACGTGGCGGGCCCGGCTCGGAAGCGGGCAGGATGCGGGGAAGGGGTGTCGGCCGCGCTCGCGGCGGCGGTCCCCGTCGGCCGTATCCACGGCTAAGGTGGAGTCAACCGGACAATTGTCCGTTACTGGAGAACGTACCGGACAGCTGTCCGGTCAGCAAGGCCGGGTTCGTCGGCGTACCCGTGAGGAGGACGCGTGCAGGAGAAGAGGAGCACTCCGGTCCGCTCGGACGCGCAGCGGAACCGCGAGCGGATCCTGGAGGTGGCGCTGGAGGAGCTGACCCGCTCCGCGGACGCGCCGCTGAGCGCCATCGCCAAGAAGGCGGGCGTGGGCCAGGCCACCTTCTACCGCAACTTCCCGAACCGCGAATCGCTCGTCTTCGAGGTCTTCCGCCACGAGATGCAGCAGGTCGCGGACTCCGCCGCCCACCTGGTCGAGACCCTCCCGCCGGATCAGGCCCTGCGGGAGTGGATGGACCGGCTGGCGCGATTCGCCATGGCCAAGGCAGGCCTGGCGGACGCGATCCGCCAGGCCGCCAGCGCACCGGGCGGCCCGGCGAAGCCGGGACACGAGCCGCTCACCTGCGCGGCCGACATGCTGCTCCGGGCCGGTGAGGAGGCCGGCGCCATCCGTCCGGGAGTGAGCGCGGACGACTTCATCCTCGCCATCGCGGGCCTCTGGCTGATCGACCCCCACGGCGACTGGCAACCCCGTGCCACCTGGCTCCTCGACCTCGTCATGGACGGCCTGCGCGCCGGATCACCCGGCCGCTGAGCCGCCCCGAGCCGGCCCCCGAGCCCGGCCCGGGGCGACGGCCTAGCGTCGGCGCGCCTCGCGGAACACCGCCAGGAGGCGGTCGCGGAGGTAGGGGTCGAGGTCCGCGACATCGGCGGGGCTCAGCCGTCCGGCGAGGCGGGCCACCGTCCGCCACTGGGCGAGGGCGGCCCGGCAGCCCTCGCAGCGTTCGAGGTGTTCGTCGATGCGCCGGCGGGACCGGTCGGGGAGGGCGCCGTCGAGGTACGCGGTGATCAGTTCCACGAACCCGGCGCACCGCTGGTCGCTCCCGGCCGGGTCCGGCCGCTCCGGCGTCACCGCTCGCGCCGCTCGACGTACCGCTCCAGCCGGGCCCGTACCAGCGCGCGGGCCTCGTGCAGACGGCGGCCCTCGTCCGCGGCGCTGATCCCGAGGCTCCGCGCCACCTCCGCGGCCGGCCGGCCCCGTACGTCCCGCTCCACGATGACCTGGCGCAGCTCCGCGGGCATGTCCAGCACCGCCGCCCGGACTTCGGCGAGAGCCGCGTCCCCGGTCAGGTCGACGCCGGAGGCCTCCCAGGCCGCGGGAGGGACGGCCCAGTGGCCCGGCCACTGCGGATGGTCCGGGGGCAGGAAGCGGTCGGCCGGAAACGCGGGCTCCGGCTGCCTCCCGGCGGGCGGGACCCCGGGCTCCGCCGCCGCTCCCGGCAGCACCACGACCATCAGGATCCCCGCCACGACCGCGACCCCGACGAACAGCCACCCCGACGCACCGACCCCCGCCCGGTCGGCGAGGAAGCCGACGACCAGCGCGAACGGTACGAAGGCGAGCCAGGTGAGGGTGCCGACACCCGACGCGACCCCCGCCCGGACCGCCGAGGGCACCGCGTCGTGCAGCCGGTGCAGCACCGGGATGCTCACCGCGACCACGGCGAGGGTGAGCAGCACCTGCGCGACGATCACCGTCGCGGCGGAGCCGCTCGTCGCCAGGACGCAGCAGCACCCCACCATCAGGGCGGCCAGCAGGGCCACGGGCCACCGCCGCCCCAGCCGGCCCTGGGAACCGAGCAGGCCGCCGATGCCGAGCGCGGCCGTCAGACCCGCCCAGTGCGGCCCGTACCAGAACGCCGGAACGGCCAGGGCCACCAGCCACAGCGGGCCGAACTCCAGCATCCCCTGCATCAGCAGCGCGCCCGTGACGGTCAGCAGGATCACCGAGCGGAGCCGGCCGCGCCCCAGCAGCACCCGGTAGGTCGCCGCGATCTGCCGCCGCAGCGGTTCGGCCTCCTCGGTCTTGTGAAGCCGCGGTTCGCGGAAGAGGTACAGGGCGAGGCCCGTCGCGACCAGCGGCGGCACGGTCAGGAAGTACGTGTCGCGCAGGGACAGGACCGAGGCGATGGCGCCCCCGGCCAGGGCACTGGTGACGAGAGCGACGCTCTCCACCACCCGGACCCGGCCGATGACCTTCTCGAACACGTCGCTCGACCCGGTCTCCTCCAGCACCGTGTCGTACACGACGGACTCGAACGTCCCGCTCTGCATGGCGAAGAAGACCCCGAGGAAGAACGCCGACACCATGTACGTCCCGACGTTCTGGCTCAGCCCGCCCACGATGACGCTGACCACCGCCGCCGCGCTCGCCAGGACCAGGACGCCGCGCCGGCTCCAGCGGTCGGCGAGCAGGCCCGACGGCACCTCGAAGACCGGCACCACCACCGCGTACACGGCCGCCATGACGCCCACCCCGGCCGCGTCGAAGCCGATGCCCGTCATGAAGAGCTTCTCCACGGGCACCCACAGCGCCAGGTTCTGCAGGAACGCGGCCGCGTACAGCGGCGCCAGCCGGCGCCGGAGCCTGCGCCGCGCCGCGTCCTCAGGTTCCGCCGGACCCGCGGGGAGGTCCTGCCCGGCGTCCTGCCCGCCCACGGCTCACCCGGCCTCGGGCGTGGACCCCATGGCCTCGATGGCGTCCTTCGACCGCTTCTCCATCTCCTCCGGGGAAACGTCCTCGATGTGCGTGGCGACGTTCCAGCGGTGGCCGAAGGGGTCGATGAACCGGCCGGTGCGGTCCCCGTAGAACTCGTCCTTGACGGGCGACAGCGCGTCGGCGCCGCGGGCCAGGGCCTTGGCGAAGACCGCGTCGACGTCCTCGACGTACACGTGCAGCGTGACGGGCGTGCCGCCCACCGCCTTCGGCGAGCGGAACCCCATTTCCGGGTACTCGTCGGAGAGCATGACGACGGAGTTGCCGAGCTCCAGCTCGGCGTGGCCGATCTTGCCTCCGGGTGCGGGCATCCTCATCAGCTCGCGTGCGCCGAGCACGGCGACGTAGAAGTCGATCGCGGTCGCGGCTCCGTCGACGCAGAGGTACGGCGTGACGCGCGGAAATCCCTCGGGAATGGGCTGGACGGCCACCGGGCTCCTGCCTTTCCGGACTCTGACGGCCACTGCCGACCGCCGCCTGCCCCCACAGATATCCCGGAGCCGGTCCGCGGCCGCCCGCGCCGCGCGGCAGCCGCGCCCCGGATGCCCCGAAGGGCCGGTGCCGGCCGAGGGCCGGTGCGCGGCCCCCGCTACCGGTACTCGACGGTCAGGGTGGCCCGCGTGTCCCGGTTGACGAAGAGGTACGCCGTGGCCGGCTGCTCCCGTTCGAACCGGAGGCGGACCTGGGTGCGTCCTGAGCGGTTGACCGCGGCCAGGCCCGCGGCGGACAGGTCGCCCGAGGCCCTGCTCCCCGAGGTGAAGGGGCCGATGTCGGCCGCGCCGGCGGCCGTCGCGGCCGCGGCCCAGTCGGCGGGCTCCACGGTGCAGCCGCCGAGGCAGCCGGTGTGGACGTCGATGAGGAGCCGGTTCCCGGCGGGGGAGGCCCAGGGGTCCCCGGATCCGCTGTTCCTGGTCAGGGTCACCCAGGCCCGGGTGATCTCCTTGCCGGAGGGAACCGCGGCGGTGTCGAAGGACAGCACGCTCCGGTTGGACCTGCCGTCCGTGCCGCGTCCCAGGGCCAGGCCGTACGCGCCCTCCAGGGTGCCGACGGTCGGCGCCGAGCCGTCCCCCGCGGCCTTGATGTAGCCGTCCTCGGCGTCCAGGCTGGGCAGGGTGAGCGTGCCCGCGGGCGGCGGGGTCGGGCCCCCGCCGCCGAGTGCCCTGACCATGCCCATGATCGTCTCGATCTGCCGGCCGCCGTGCCGGGCGTAGGCGGAGTCGCCGAGGTAGCCCCACCAGTTCCAGCAGCCGTTGGGGTTGTCGAGGGTCGTGGTCGGGACGGCCTGCGGGTACAGGACGATCAGGTCGTTGGTGTCGGCGTACTCGTTGAGGTACGCCGTGTCGATGAAGCGGGTGCCGAAACCCTGGTACGAGTAGCCCTGCTTGCAGCCGTGGAGCGTGACGACGACCTTGCAGGCGGCGCCGTTCGCGCAGCTGGTGGGCACGTAGACGAAGCCGTTCTCGTCCATGGAGATCGCCTTCGCGGCGCCGCCGGGCGCGTACGCGTTCTGGTCGAACCGGATCAGGCTGCCGCCGGGCGCGGCCGCGGGTGCGCTGACCGGGCCGAGCAGGTGCCCCAGGAACTCCCGCTCGGCGTCGAAGCCGCAGTCGTTGAGCCACGGGCCGGCGGTGACCGAGCACGCGTTCGGGCCCAGCGGGGTGATCCAGGCGTGGCCCGCGGCGGTGCTCCTGTTGTAGAGCACGTCCGCGCCGAAGTGCCGGTAGTAGTCGTCGAGCGCGGTGGACACCGGGCGTTCGACGGTCGAGTCGTTGGCACCGCTGAAGACGTAGACCGGGTCGCCGCGCAGACCGGCCACGGGGTCGATGGATCCCTGCGCGGACCAGTTCGCGGTGGTCTGCTTCAGGGTGGCGAGCTGGAGGTCCTGGTAGACCTCCATACAGGCGTTCAGGGCCTTGCCCAGGTCGTTCTGCGCGCAGTACTGGGGGCCGGAGGCGAAGGCGGCCGAGCCGTCGAACGTACCGGAATAGGCCACGTGCAGCTGGGTCGCCATGTAGCCGCCGGACGACACGCCGGCGCTGTAGACCCCGTCGACTTCGTACGCCTTGAGCTCGCCGGCGACGGGCGCCGCGGCTGCCGTGTCCGCCCGGGCGGCGGCGGAGCCCGGCCCGCCGACGAGCAGGCCGGCGCCGAGGAGCAGGGCCGAGACGGCCCCACCGAGCCTTCCGAGAACTGGATGCATCCACCCTCCACTGCTGTGAAACGGCCGACTGGTCCGGATGGCTGCGACGGTAGCTCCGGGCCCCTTCCCGTACGCACGGCGGCGGCTGCCACAACGGGCCGGACATGTATGGCGGTTGCCACCCTGGACGGCGTGCGGGGCGGACGCGGGCCGCACGAGGGTGGCACCGTCCCTGCCCGGCCGGACGACTCGCACGCTCGCATACCGGGCATTTCGTCTCGCCATTCGTCACCCTGGGGGGTGGCTGACGCCATCGGAGAGATCCCTCTCTCACCCGCCCCCGACGGAAGGCGCCACGATGACAGCGACCTCGTCCTATCCCGGCCCCCGCAACGTGCCCGCCGGCACCACGCCCTTCGACGTCGGCCTGCCGGTGCTGCGCGTCGTGCTCGGCGCGATCATGATCGTCCACGGAACGCAGAAGCTGTTCCGGTGGTTCGACGGCCCCGGCGTCAAGAGCACGGGCATGTTCTTCGGCAAGGCCGGCTACCCGGCGGGCGAGGCCATGGCGACGATCGCGGGCCTGACCGAGACGCTGGGCGGCCTGGGCCTCATCCTCGGCCTGTTCACCCCGCTGGCGGCCGCCGCTGTCGTCGGCATCATGATCAACGCCATCTCCGTCAAGTGGGCGGGGTCCGTGCTGGGCATGGAGGGCGTCGAGTTCGAATCCCTCATCACCGCCGCGGCCGTCACCCTGGCCCTCACCGGCCCGGGCCGCTACGCCCTCGACAGCCTCCTGCCGGTACTGCGCCACCATCGCCTCGTCCACGGCATCCTCGCCCTCGTCCTGGGGGTCGTCCTGGCGGTGGTGGTGCTGCTGCTGCGCGACTGATCCGGGGCGGAGTCACCGCGCCGGGGAACCCTTCGCGGAGCCGGCTCGTTCACCTGCTGACCATGCACCTGCCGACTCGTTCACCCGGGGGCCCACCGATTCCGGACCGTGAGCAGATGACCACCGAGCCCGACACCTCGTCCGCCGCCTCCGCCGCCACGCCCCCGCTGCCGTCGCTCGCGGCGCAGGCGGAGCGGCTGATCGAGCTCGGGGTGCACGGACTCGTCGGGATGGACGCCGACGGGCTGCGGGCCTTCGCCGAGCGGGCCGGGGGAGGTCACGACGGCGGGCTGCTCTCCGTCCACCCCGACCACGCCCCCGCCTCCGCCCTCGCACCGCTGCTGCGCCGCAACGGCAAGCCCGGCTTCGTCGTCACCGACATGCCCGACGTCGACCGCTTCGCCCCCTGGGCCGTCGAACTGCCCGGGGCCCCCCTCTACCTCGTCACCGGACTCGACCGAGGCGACCACCTGGCCAACTGGAGCCCGGACGAGGCACTCCCGGCCCTCACCCGAGCGGACCGGACCCCATTGCTGCTCACCGAAGGCCTCCACTGGCTGCTCCAGCAGCCCGCGGTCCTCGAGCGCAACCGCTGCTTCATGACCATCGGCTCCCGGCTCCGCAAGGCCGATGGCACCCTGGACGCCCGCACCGCCGCGATCTGGATCAGCAACGGCATGGGGCGGGACGGCCGCGAGCGGCGCGACGCCCCGAAGGTCGGCTGGTGCTGGTGGGGCAACCGCCACACCTGGCTGGGCTTCGCCTCCGCCGCGGGCCGGGTGGAGCCGACCGCGGTGCGGACGTAGCTCAGGCAGGGCCGTCCGAGGCCCGTTCGGGCTTGCTGTGGAGGATCTCGCGGGCCTGGTCCGCGGCGCGGGCGATGCTCTCGGAGACGAAGTCGACGAAGCGGGCGATGTTCTCCAGGCGCGCGGCGGCCGGAGTGCCGGCGCCCAGGACGCCGACGCCCTGCCGGGCGATCTCGCCGAGGTGGGCGGTGGCGCGGGCGCTGGCCATCGTCGACTGGTAGAGGACGTCGTCGTCGACGACGTACCGCTCGCGGCGGCGTTCGTCGCGTTCCCGGCGGATGAGGCCCTGGCCCTCGAGGAACGCGATCGCCTTGGAGACGGACGCGGGGCTGATCCGCAGGCGCCCCGCGAGTTCGGCGGCGGTGAGGCTGCCGGCGTCGGTGGTGTAGAGGCAGGCCAGCACCCGGGCCGTCATCCTGGGCAGGCCGGACTGCATGAAGACGGTCGCGAACATCTCCTCGTACTCGCGCACCGCCTCGGCGTCGCGCCCGTGGCCCTGAGCGGGAGCGCCGGCGTCCCGGGACGCGGGGCGCCGGCGCCGGTGGGCGCGGTGTTCGGTGGCGCGGTGGGCCAGGTCGGCGCGGTAGGCGGTGGGGCCGCCGTTGCGCATCACCTCGCGCGTGACCGTCGAGGTGGGGCGGTCGAGGCGTCTGGCGATCTCCGCGTACGCGAGGTCGTCGGCCAGCCCGAGTGCGATCTGCTGGCGCTCCTGCTGGGTGAGCCTGCCTCCCGGCATCGCGGACTCCTTCCGGTCGGTGGCCCGCCAGCGTAGCGTTTCTGCAGTCGGAAACGCTACGAGCCGAAGGCGCCGCCCGGGCGGGACCGCGCGGACGGTGCATCCGACCCGGACTCACACGTCGTAGGACCTCAGCCACAGTTCCAGCGTGAGGACCAGCCACAGCTTGCCGCCCTGACGGGGCAGCAGGGCGCCCTCGCCCTTCAGCCAGGCACGGATGGTCTCCGGCCGGAACAGGCCCCGCTGCCGGGACCGCCGGCCGAGGAGGAGTTCGTGGCCGAGATCGCGCAGCGGACCGGTCAGCCACTGCTGCACCGGCACCCGCATCCCGCTCTTGGGGCGGTCCACCACGGTGCCCGGCAGCAGGTCCCGTACGGCCTCCTTGAGGATCCACTTCTCGGCCGTCCCGCGGAGTTTGTACCCCGGCGGCGTGGCGAAGGCGTGGTCGACGACCGACCGGTCGAAGAGCGGGGAGCGGCCCTCCACCCCCTGGGAGGAGGTGAGGCGTTCCACCTTCGTCAGGATGTGGTGCGCCCCCTTGGTCCGCAGGTTGCAGTGGAGCAGCCGGTTCAGGAGGTGTTCCATGGCGTACGGGCCGCCGCCGGCGGCCCGCGCCAGCAGGTACGGCTCCACATGGCGCTCCAGGCGCGGGGCGTCCCCCAGCGCGTCGAGGGCCGGCGCCGTCAGCAGGACCGGGAGGTCCGTCCAGCACTTGCGGTACGAGCGAAGGTACGCGGTCGCCCGGTCCTCGTCCCAGGGCGCGCCCGGCGTCCGGTGCATCTCCTGCACCAGCATGGGGAGGTTCTTGGGCCCGCCGAAGACCGGGTCGCCGCCCTCGCCGTTGAGGACCACGGAGGCGCCGTCCGCGGCCACCGCCTCGGCCAGCATCAGGTTCGGCACCGTCAGCGGGTCCCCGACGGGGCTGTCCAGCAGTGCGGCGGCCTCGGCCAGCCGGGCCGCCACCGCCGCCCCCGACACGTTCAGGACCCGGTGCCGGGTGTGGCAGTGGGAGGCCACCAGGCCGGAGTAGCCGAGCTCGTTGGGCAGGTCGTCGCCGAAGCTGATCGAGTACGTGTGCACGGGGTGCGAGTGGAGCTTCGCCGCGAGGGCCGTGACGAGCGAGCTGTCGATGCCGCCGGACAGCAGCACCGCGGCCGGCTCCGCGACGGGCAGCCGGGCCGCCGTGGCCTGCTCCAACAGGGCCCGCAGGGCCAGGACATGGCCGGTCGGGCCGGCGGGGCCGGGATCCTCGACGTGCTCCCGGGGCTCCCAGTGCACGGTCTCGCCGACCCCGCCGTCGCGCGCCAGGCGCAGCACGCGGCCGGGCAGCACCTCGCGGACCCCGGTGAGCAGGGTCTCCTCGCCCGGCAGGTAGGCGAAGGTGAGGAAGGAGCGGACCGCCGACAGGTTCACGGAGGTGCCGAGCGACGGCCACCGGCGCAGCGCCCGCAGCGAGGTCGAGGCGGCCCAGGCGCCCCCGGCCCGCGCGTAGAAGAGGGTGCGGGCTCCGACGTGGTCGCGGATCAGCACCAGGTCGGGGCCGTCGAGCACGGCCAGTGCGAACATCCCCTCGGCGAGCGCCACCCCGGCAGGCCCGAGCAACGCCCAGCAGTGCAGCAGGAGTTCACCGTCGGAACAGCCGGGCGGCGGTGGCGGCGCGGCGGCGGACCGGGCCGCGAGCGCGGCGAGGAGCACCGGGCGGTTGTGCAGGGTGACCTCGCCGACCGCGGTGCGCCCGTGTGCGGAGAACGGGCCCGTGGCCCCGCCCGGTTCGCCGCCGATGAGGCTCAGCGCCGCCCCCGGTACGGTCACGGGGCCGTGGCCCGGTCGGGCGGTGGCGCCCATCGCTTCGAGATGGGCGCGGGCCTGCCCGGTGGTGTCGGCCAGGCAGGCGCAGAAACGTGCCACGGACGGCTCCCCTTCCTCATGCTGGCGTGCTGCTCGTGTACGGCTCCGTACGGCTCCGTACGGCTCCGTACGGTTCCGAGCTGTTGCGGGCCTTCCGGCTCGGGCCTCGGCTCAGCCGAAGTCGTCGTCGCTCCAGGCGTCCTCGTCGTCCCAGCCCGTTTCCCAGCCGTCGTCGCCGGAGTCCCCGTCCCCGCCGGAGTCCCCGACTCCGCCGTCCCCGCCCGACCCCGACGAGACCTGGCTCTGCGCCTGCTGCCGACGCAGGGCCTCTTCCTCCTCCGGGGTCATGCTCAGCGGCGGCAGATGGGCGGCGGTGACGGCGAGGGCCGCCACCCCCAGTCCGGCGAGCAGCACCCCCATCCGGCCGCCGAAGGAACTCCGGTTGACGGTGACCCGCTCACCGCGCGCCCACACCGTGCGCCCGTACCCGATGTCCCGGGCGTAGCCGGCGGTGCCGTCCGCGAGCGTGCGTTTGATGACGCGGTTGCCGAGCAGTTCGTCGGTTCCCGAGCCACCCCGGTTGTCGTGCCAGGACACCAGGTGGGGGCGGCCGGGGGTGCGGCTGCGCCACTCCTCCAGACCGCCCTCGTACCTGCGGTGGACCGTGCCGTCGGCGAGGAGTTCGTCCGCGTAGCCGATCTCTTGGGGCCGGATCATCGTGTGCGTACCTCGGGTGTGTGGAAGGGGACACGGGGGCCGTTCACGCGGTGGGCCAGGTCATGAAGCCGGCGGTGCGCAGCCCGCTCAGCTCGCCCCACACGGAGTCGCGCGGCGGCCGCGGCCCCCGGGTCAGGCGCAGCACCGTCCGGACGAGCCTGGCCGGCGGTACGGCGGCCAGCTGGACGAACCGGCCGCGCGCCAGCCACGCGGCCTCGCGCGGCCGCAGCGCCCCCGGCCAGTCGGCGCCCGCCGCCGGGTCGGGCGCCGGGCCACGGCCCGAAGGCAGCCGCAGGGCGGCGGCGTGCCGCGGTACGAGCCCCAGGGAGCCGACCCGTACGCCGGGCGCGGGGCCGAGTGCGGCCCGTACCCGGGCCGGGAGCGTCACGCCCTCGGGGCTCGCGTCGTGCAGGACGTGGACGGTGGCGCCGTCCGCCCGTTCCAGGGCCGAGAGCAGGACCGGGGCCAGGGGCAGCGCGTCGGGTGCCGCGAGGACGGGGCAGGCCGCCTCCAGGTGCACGTGGTTGGCGAGCAGCATCGCGGCGATCGAACGGTCCTGGCAGAGCAGCAGGCGGGGGAGGCCGTAGTCGTACAGGTCCGGCTCGGAGGGCCCTGACCGGGTGAGGTCCGTCGCCTCCTTCGAACGGCTTGCTGCCGGCAGCAGGCCCGGTACGGTCTCCCGGCCGCGCGCGTCCAGTGCGCGGGTGAAGGAGCGCAGGGGCAGCGGCGGCCGCGGGCTTCCGGGGACGCGGCGCAGGAGCGGCTCGGCCGGGCTGAGGACGCGGCAGGTCTCGTAGTAGAGCTGACGCTCCGTGAACCGGAGCCCGCCGGGGTCGGCCGCGCGGGCCGCTGCCGCGTCGATCGCCACGGCGAGCAGCCGGTCGGCGAAGGCGGGGGCTCCGGTCCGGCCCCTTGTTTTCGTACGCGCGCTCATGCGGTCGGCGTGCCTTTCGTCGCGGGGGCGTCGGGCCAGGTCAGGAAGCCGTACGCCGGGTCGGGTTCCCGAGCTCCCGCCGCCCCGGCCACGGCCCGTTCCACCGCCTCCTCGACGACACCGGCGAGCAGCGCCGGGGGCACGGCCGCGATCGGGCTCCAGAACCCCTCGGCCAGCCAGACGGCGTCCTCCTCGGACAGGCCCGCCACGTCCCGCAGTCCTCCCGCGTCCACGGCCGGGGCCTGTGAGCCGGACGGGACGCGCGTGACACGGTGGACGGCGCCGCCCCGGCTGCGGACCGCGGCCACCGGAAGACCGGCGTCCACCACGGCCCTGTCCGGATGGGCGACGCGCAGCAGCGGCGCCAGCAGGGCGCCCAGCGCGCTCGCGTCGTGCAGCACCACGACCGGCAGCCGGCCGGGAACGTCCACGAGGGCGTCGTGGGCTGAGCCCGGATCCGCCTCCACCAGCACCGCCCGCAACCGCGCGGGCAGGCCGTTGGCCTCGAGGAACACCGCGACGGCGTGGTCGGTGCACAGGATCACGGCCCGGGGCGGGTGCGGCTGAGGCACGCTGTGCCCGGCCGTACGGGGCCCGTCGTCGACCACACCCGGCGGGAGCTCCCCGTACACCGTCGTCCACTCGCCGGACATCAGCTTCCGGAACTCCTCCTCGTCGGGGCGGATGTACGATCCCGCCGGCCCGCCGGAGAAGAACTCGAGGAAGTTGTGCGCCGCGATGAGGACGCCGACGGCCGCTGCCGCGGCGAGCAGGGCGAGGAATCCGCTGGTGAGGGCCCAGCACACGAGGAACCCGGCGCAGATCGGGAACGACACCAGCCGGCGGACCCAGGGCCGCGTCCCGTGCGCCTCGCGCGCCGGCCAGGCCCTGCTGTACGTGCGGCAGCGGTACCAGAGCTGGGTGACGGTCACCGTGAGCCGGCCGTCGTGGGTGAGGGCCGCCGCACGCCGGCGTATCCGTACGTCGTGCATGCCGCGGCCGTGGACCTTGGGGTCGAGGGCGAAGCGGCGGTGGCAGCGCGAGCACACCTGGCCCCTGCGTTCCCTGGCCCTCAGCGAGGTCGAGCAGTTCGGGCAGATCACGGCCCGCCCACCCGGTCCTCGCCGCTCCCGGCGGCCGCGGGCCAGGTCATGAAGCCGACTTCCGCGGCGTCGCGGCGCTCGGAGTCGACGTCGCGGCCGATCCGCTCGGCGAGCCCGTCGAGCACGGTGAGCAGCCGGGCCGGGGGAAGGCCGACGAGCGGGAACCGCCAGCCCTGCGCCAGCCACTTCAGGTCCTCGGGAGTCAGCTCGCCGAGGTCGGCCAGCCGGTGCAGCTCCTCCGCGGTGGGTTTCCGGGCGGGGTCGCGGTACGGAACGGCCTTGGGCAGGGCCCGTGCCGTGCGCAGCGCCACTCCGGCGTCGACCACCGGCCGGCCGCGCAGGGTCTCGCGGAGCGCTCGCACCAGGAGTTCACCGGGTGCGTCGGCGTCGTGGAGGACCAGGACCGGGCCGCGCGGCGGCAGGGCGGGGACCAGGGACGCGACCTGTTCGGGGCCCTGGACGAGGGCGATGCCGTGGCGCTCGGGCAGGCCCTCGGCGGCGAGGAAGGCGGCGATGGACGGATCGGGGCAGACGAGTACGGCGGTAGGTGGCGGTGCCGCGACAGGCCGCCGGGGCCAGGGGTGGCCGATGTCGTCGACCACGCCGGTCGGCAGGGTCCCGTACACGCGCGTCCATGCGGCGAGCGCCTCGGAACGGAAGGCCGCGCGGCTCATGGGCGGGATGCCGAGGCCCACGCCCGTCTGCCGGGCGATCAGCAGGCCGAGCGCGGCGGCCGGCAGGGCTGCGGCGGCGTACAGCAGGGGCGGCAGTCCGCCGAAGACGCCCCAGAAGCCGAGGAGCACGCCGCCGAAGAGGGCCCAGCCCGCGCACCCGGGCGCGAACGTGCTCTCCGTGAACCGCTTGCGCGACAGCGCGTACCACAACTGGCCCGGCGCGATCCGGATCCGCCCGTTCTCCGTCAGCGCGTCGGTGATCCGCCGCACCCGGAGGTCGCTGAGGCGGAGGGAGTTGGTCTTGGGGTCCAGTGCGTAGCGGCGCTTGCAGTGGCCGCAGATGTTGCCGGTGCGCTCCTTGCGGAGCAGGTTGCGTTCGCAGTGGGGGCAGATCACCGGCGGACCTCCAGTGCGGTCGCCACCCGGCGCAGCCTGGCGGCCAGCCGCTCTCTGACGCTGGTGGCGGCGATCCCGCGGGTCCGCTGGGCGTGCTCGATGTCGCGCAGCGCGGCGGCGAGCGCCCGGTAGTCGGTCGCGGAGGCGAGGGCGGTGGCATGGGCGGCCGAGGCGGCGGCGAGCCCCGCCGGGCCGGGGCGCACGGCACTCGCGGCGGCCCGCTGCTCGGCTTCCGCCGCGGTGATCGCGTAGTCCTCGTGGTCGATCCCGTACCCGGTGTTGGCGGCGAGGATGGTCAGCGGGGCGTCACCCCGGTTCGCGAAGGAGTGCGGCATCATCTCCGGGATGCGGATCAGCATGCCGGGTGCGAGCAGGACTTCGCAGACCCGGTCGCGGTCCGGGTCGTGGAGTCCGCAGGCGGCGTGGCCGAGGCTGAGGACGAAGTGCTCGCCGCCGTGCGCGTGCGGGGTGAAGGCGCTGCGCGGGCCCACCACCCCGAGTTTCACGGTGGCGTTGGAGGGCCGCTCCGGCGAGGTGCCCGCGTCGCCCACGAGATAGTGCGCGAACTGGCCGTCGTCGATGAACCGCAGGAACTCCCGCTCCGGCCCGAGCTCCCGGGAACCGTCCCGGTCGGTCCGTACGATGCCGCCGTCCGGCATGAGGTGGTAGAGCTCCACCCCGCCCGGCAGACCGCGCCCGGTCGGGTCCGGCACGTCCCCGGACCGCGCGCGCGATCCGGGTGTGCGGTCGTACGGTCGTGCGGCCATCGCGCCTCCCCCTGACGCCCCGCGGTGCGCGCCGGGCGCCTCGCACGGGCATCGTAAGGCCCTGACCGCTACGAGGGGGAGGACTCTGAACGTACCCCGGACAACCGGCGGATGACCGCCCGGTGCCGGGCCGGGCCGGCCGCGGCAGGGTGGCCCGGCCCGGCCGGGCCGCGGCGGGCCGGCGCCGCTTCGCCTCCTGCTCGGAGCCGCCGATCAGCCGATCTCGTAGTCGAACCAGATGCGGTGCGTGCCGTCGGCGTCGACGGCCAGCCCGCCCGCACCGGAGATCCCGGTCAGTTCGCCGGTGCCGCTGGAAGGCACGATGGTGAAGAACTCCGCGGTCCGGTCGCTGCCCGACGTCGAGGCCGAGTGCACGAAGTTGAAGGCACCCTCCCGCCCCTGGACCGAGCCTTCGAAGGACTCCATGGCCACATAGGTGCCGACGCCGGTCGCGTTGTCGAACGCGGAGGTGAACAGGGTCGCCGCGCGCCCCACCACCTCTCCCTGGAGGATCTTCTCCATCGTGGCCATGCCCACCGGCGTGCCGGTGGACACGGCGGGTTCGGGCTTCAGCTCAGCCGGGGCGAACGAGTTGACGGTGAAAGTTGCCGTAGCTCTCATGTGCCGACCGTACCGAAAGGGACCGACAACGGCTGCCCGGACCAGGGGAATCGCGGGCAGCGGAGGCGGTTCACGTGCTCAGGTGCCCGCGGATGAGCGTGTCGAGCCGCTGCCAGGCCGGGGAGGCGGCGTTGACCGTGTACTGGATGAGGGAGGGGATCTCGGAGCCCGTGTCCGGTCCGGGCGGTTCGGCAGGCCCGTAGCGCTCCCGGTGCGCCTCGGCGATGCGGGGGCCGTCGGCGTCGAGGCCGTACGCGTGGTCGTAGTCGAGGAAGTGCCGGCGCGGTCGCGGTCCGGCGGGATCAGGTGCTGGTGGACGTCGATGCGTGCGGGCGGCGTCATACCTGACCGAGCTCCTCGGGTGCGGCGGACGGGCCGCGGCGGGGCGGCCCGTTCCCTGAGGAGGGACGGCCGGAGCGGCCGGGGCCCGCCGGGCCCGCGACGCGGGCGCGTGCGCCCCGGACACCACCCGGACGGCCGCCGCGGCGCGGCAGGGTCAGCCGGCGGGCGCGTCCCCTGCGTCCAGCCGGGCGCCGTCCGGGACGGCGATGCCGAAGTCGTCCGTCAGGACGCGCACGATCTCGTCGTGACCGGTCAGTTCGCGCTCCTTGCGGGAGCCGTCCGTGCGGGTCTCGACCAGGTGGCGGCCGCTGAGCGCGAGATGGGCGTCCGGCGTCGTCCGCTGGACGTAGAGGAGGTGGGAGAACGGGGAGCGCGGGTTGGTCGCGATGTGCCAGTTGACGACCTCGAAGTCCGGGGCCTCGAAGGGCTCCAGGGTGAACGCGTACTGGTCCCTCCACGCGTCGTCCTCGTACGCCTGGAGCACCCACAGCTCCAGCGGCCCGCGGTGCGGCCGGTGGACCAGGCGGTGCCTGCGGGTCGCGTCCCGGAACTCGGTGTCCGCGACCAGCGGGACCGGTTCGAGCAGCGCACCGCCCGCGCCGAAGCCGACGTCCGCCACGTACGGGCCCGGCTCGCCCGGTACGTCGACCAGCAGCAGCATGTGCGTGCGCGGCCGGACCGCGCCCCCGGCCCCCAGCAGGACGCGCGCCGCCAGCCGCGTGACGCCGAAGCCGAAGGCCTCCAGTACGGCGGCCAGGAGCGTGTTGTGCTCGTAGCAGTACCCGCCCCGGCCCCCGCGGACCAGCTTCGCCTCCAGGTCCGGAAGTGCGAGGGAGGGGGCCGAGCCGCCGAGCGGCTCCAGGTTCTCGAACGGGATGCCGTACATGTGGGCCAGGTGCAGGGAGCGGAGGGTCGCCGCGTCCGCGCGGCGCTCCCCGGTCCAGCCGGTGCGGGCGAGGTAGGCGTCCAGGTCGGGCCGCGGGGCCGCGCCCTGCGCGGATGCGTCGTTGATCGTCATGTCCCCGACCCTACGCAACGGGCGGCGGGACGGCCCCGGGCTTCGAGCGGTGCTCGTACCGGGCCGGTCACCCGGCCCGGTAGCGTGCCTCGATACCCGCGATCACCAGGGCCAGGCCCTCCTCGTAGCTCTCGTCGTAGTTCTGGAAGAGGTCGGCTCCGGCGGCCGCCGCGAGCGGGAAGTCGGCCATGCGGGCGGCGCGCTCGCCGACGTCGAAGCCCTCCCTGCGGTCGCCCGGGAGCGGTTCGACGCCCTGCTCCTCGGTGACGAAGCCGAGGGTGAAGAAGTAGGCGGTGGAGGCGGCCCGGACCGCCTGGGGCAGCGTGAGGCCGGTGTCGACGAGCGAGCGCAGGTTCGCCTCCATCTGGACCGCGTGCTCGGTGCCCGTGAAGCGGGAGCCGCTGAAGACCTTCGCGCCGTCGCGGTAGCCGAGCAGCGCGGCGCGCAGGCCGCGGTTGCCGGCCGTGAGCCTCTCCTGCCAGGTGGCGCCCGGCGCCAGGTCCGAGCCCGAGACCATCCGGCGGTACATCTCCGTGGCCATCTCGTCGAGCAGGTCCTGTTTGCCCTGGAAGTGCCAGTACAGGGCCGGCGCCTGGACCTCCAGCTCCTTGGCGATCGCCCGGAGGGTCAGTCCCTCGAGGCCTACCTCGTTGAGCAGCCGCAGTGCGGTGTCCACGACCTGCTTCTTGTCCAGTCTGGGGGTTCTCCGGGCCATCACGCTTGACAGCTTAACACCGTTAAGGAGACTCTCTGGGGAGCAGGAACTTAACAACGTTAAGGAGAAAAGGCCGTGTACGAGGACGGACTCGGTGAACAGGACGTACTGATCGTCGGCGCGGGCCCCACGGGCCTCACGCTCGCCGTGGACCTCGCCCGGCGCGGGGTGCGCGCCCTCGTCGTGGAGCGGGCCGAAGGGCTCTTCCCCGGCTCGCGCGGCAAGGGCATCCAGCCCCGCACCCAGGAGGTCTTCGACGACCTCGGCGTGGGGGAGGCGATCCGGGCGGCCGGCGGCCCCTACCCCGTCGGCATGATCTGGCGGGACGGCCGGCGCCAGGGCGAGCACCGGATGTTCGACGGGAGCGACGAGGGCAGCGAGGACTCCCCGTACCGCGAGCCCTGGATGGTGCCCCAGTGGCGCACCCAGGAGATCCTTGCCGCGCGCCTCGCGGAACTGAGCGGCGGGATCGCCTTCGGCCGCGAGCTGGTGGGCCTGGAGCAGGACCCGGACGGGGTCACGGCCGTCTTCGCCTCGGGGCCGCCCGTCCGCGCGCTCTTCGCCGTCGCGGCCGACGGCGGCCGCTCCACCGTGCGGCGCACGCTCGGCATCCCCATGACCGGAGAGACCGTGGACCCGCACCCGATGCTGGTCGCCGACGTCCGCATCAGCGGCCTCGACCGCGACAACTGGCACATCTTCCCGCCCGTCGAGGGCGCCGGATTCCTCGCGGTCTGCCCGCTCGCCGGGACGGAGGACTTCCAGGTCGTGGCCCAGTTCCCGGAGGGTACGGACGTGGACCTCTCCCTCGACGGCATCCGGGCCGCCGTCGCCGCCCGCTCGCACCTCGCCCCCGCCGACGTGACCTCCGTGAGCTGGGCCTCCGACTTCCGCCCCCGGGCCGCGCTGGCCGAGCGCTTCCGCGAGGGCCGCGTCTTCCTCGCCGGGGACGCCGCGCACGTCCACTCGCCCGCGGGCGGCCAGGGGCTCAACACCAGCGTCCAGGACGCGTACAACCTCGGCTGGAAGCTGGGCGCGGTACTGCGCGGCAGGGCGCCCGAATCCCTCCTCGACACCTACGAGGAGGAGCGCCTGCCCCTCGCCGCCGGGATGCTCGGAGTCTCGACCCGCGTCCACCGGGGCGAGGCCCGGCGCGGCGCGGCCACGCAGCAGCTGGGCCTCGGCTACCGCGGCTCCTCGCTCGCGGTGGAGACCCGTGAGGACCTGGCCGACGGCGCCCTGCGCGCGGGGGACCGCGCCCCGGACGGGCTGCGCGGCGTACGCCTCTTCGACGCGTTCCGGGGCCCTCACTGGACCCTGCTGGTCGTCGGCGAGGCCGCGCCGGCGCAGCTCCCGCCCCTGCCCGAGGTCCGCACCGTGCGCGTGCCCTCGTACGAGGCGTACGGGGACGGTCTCTTCCTCGTCCGCCCCGACGGGTACGTGGGCTGGGCGGGGGCCTCATCGACGGGCCTGGCGCCCTACCTGTCCCGCGCCGGCGCCTGACCCGGGCGGGCCCGCCGCCCGCATCCTGCGCGGCCCGCCCTCGTTGGGCCGGACATGAAGAAGATCATTACCGCCGCCCTCGTGGCCGCCTTGACCGCCATGGCCGTGGGCACGGCCGTGGCGGACGACGAAGATGACGACACCTCGCGCCGGAACGCCCCCGGCGCGCCGGTGGTCGCGCTGCTCAACATCGGGGAGATCGACGACCCGATGGAGGACGTGCTCGAGCACGCCCTGCACCTCGGCGACGGATAGGCCCGCCTAGGGCCTGTCGTCGAACTCCCGTCTGCCCCGCGACGCCTGGCACGCGCTCTCGCCGCACCGGGCGAAAGCAAAGTACGTCCAGTACGCGTGCTTCCGCCCGGCGCACCGAGAGCACGCACCAGACGCCGCAGGGCCGCCCTCCGGGCGACGACGGGAGTTTGACGACAGGCCCTAGTAGGGCTTTGTTAGGTGCTGTCGTAGGGCTGCCAGGGGACGGTTTGCTGGCATGTGGGGCAGGCGCCGGTCCAGGTGGCGAGTAGGTGTTGGAGGAGGTCCAGGGCCTGGTAGAGGGTCAGGCCCTGGCAGGGGCTTTTGGGCTGCTCCGCTGTTCGGTGAGGAACAGGTGGGCTGCGGTGACGAGGGTGACGTGCCGGTGCCAGCCGGTGAACGAACGGCCCTCGAAGTGGTCCAGTCCCAGGGCTGTTTTCAGCTCGCGGTAGTCGTGCTCGATCCGCCAGCGGGACTTCGCCAGACGGACCAGGTCCTTGGCGGGAAGGCCGGCGGGCAGGTTCGAGATCCAGTACTTGACCGGCTCGGCCTCGCCCTCGGGCCACTGGGCGATCAGCCAGACGAGCGGGATCGTGCCGTCCTCAGCAGGCTTGGGCCGCCGGCCGGCGAGGCGGACCCTCAGGAAGACGAAGTGCGAGCTCATCGCCGCTTTCGAGCCCTTGCGCCAGGTCACGGCCCGGCCCCGGTGGCGTCCGGCAGTCAGCACATGCTCGCGTAAGGACACCGGCCGCGTGCGGTATCGGGGCAGCGGGCGGGGCCCGAGCCCGCCATAGCCGGGCTGGTGCGGCACGGCGTCCTCGCCGTGGGCGGTCATCTCGCCCTTGACCTGCAGGACGTAGGCCAGCCCGCGGTCTTCCAGACCGTGGCGGAAATCGGCGTTCGCACCGTAACCGGTGTCCGCGACCAGGGCGGCCGGCCGGAGGCCGATCCCGGCGAGTTCGTCGAGCATCTCCAGCGCGAGTTGCCACTTCGGGCGGTGGTATTCGCTCTCGGGGATCCGGCAGGCCGCCCGGCGCTGGGCCGCCTCAGGCCCGTCCCACGACTGCGGCAGGAACAACCGCCAAGACAGCGGGCACGAGGCGGTGTCGGAGGCGGCATGGACACTGACGCCGATCTGGCAGTTGCCGACCTTGCCCAGGGTGCCCGAGTACTGGCGGGCAACCCCGGGCGATGCCTTGCCGTCCTTGGGGAAACCGGTGTCATCGACCACCCACACCTGCGGGCGCACCGCCTGCACAGCCCGCCACGCCAGCCCGGCCCGCACGTCCTTCACCGGCCAGGTCGAGGAGGTCATGAACTGCTGCAACTGCTGGTGGTCGACCCCGAGGCGTTCGGCCATCGGCTGCATCGACTTCCTGCGGCCGTCCAGCAGCAGCCCCCGCAGGTACAACTGGCCCTTCGCCTGCCAGTCCGGCCGCACCAACGGCGCGAACACCTCGGAGGCGAACTCCTCCAACCGGACCCGAACCGCGGCAAGCTCCCCAGCCCTCATACAACCAGCGAACTACCGAACACCCGACGTGACAAGACCCGCTAACAAAGCACTACTAGGACGCCGGGACCGGGGTCAGCAGCACGAAGTCGGCGCCCGACGGGTCGAGGCAGATGGCCAGCCGGCCCACGCCCTCGGCGTCCTCCGGCCCCATCTGCACACTGCCGCCGTTCTCGGTGACCGTGGCGACCGCCGCGTCGCAGTCGGTGACGTGGAACACCGGGTGCCAGTACGCCCGGCCGTCCGTCAGGGCGAGGGCCTCCTCGGGGAGTTGCATCAGGCCGCCGTGCATGCGCTCCTCGGGAAGGCCGGCCGGGGTGATCAGGGAGTAGGTGCCCTCGCCGCCGCCGGGCAGCGCCATGTCGCTGAACTGCCAGCCGAAGACACCGCCGTAGAACTCCTTCGCGGCCGGGGCGTCGCTCGTGTACAGCTCCGTCCAGGACAGCGAGCCCGGCTCGTCCACCAGGTCGACGCCCTTGCTGGTGCCGGGCTGCCAGACGGCGAACTGACCCCCCAGCGGGTCGGTGTACTGCGCCATCCGGCCCCACTCGTCGAGGTCCCTCGGCGGCACCCGCACCGTGCCGCCCGCGCTCTCCACGGCCCGGGTCGTGGCGGTCGCGTCGGGGACGCTGTAGTAGATCATCCACGCCGGGCGGGCGCCCTCCTCGGTGAGCTTGCCGAGTCCGGCGACGATCTTGCCGTCCTTCCGGAACATGCCGCCTTCCATGTCCTCCCCCTCGCCCATGGACTCGTACTCCCACCCGAGCACCGCGCCGTAGAAGGCGGCGGCGGCCCGGACGTCCGGAGCGCCGAGGTCGAGCCAGCAGGGGGAGCCGGGGGCGAAGTCAGTGCTGATCATGGCGATTGCCTTTCGCGGATCGTCTGGGCCCTCAGCGTGGCACCCGGCACTGACACTCGCCTGTCGGTCGCCCGGCCGGAGCGGCGCAGCGCGCCGGGTGTGGTGCCGTACCAGCGCTGGACCGCGCGGCGCAGGGCGCGGGCGTCGGCGTAGCCGCTGCGCGCGGCGATCGCGTCGATGCCGAGGTCGGTGTCGTGGAGCAGCCGTGTGATCCGGGCCCGGCGCAGGCCCTCGGCCTCCTCGTTCCAGGTGGTGCCGTGCTCGTCGAGGCGGCGCTGGAGCGTCCGCGTACTGACGGCCATCCGCCGCGCCACGGCGGGCGCCAGGCCCAGCAGGTGCGCGTACCCGGTCGGAGGCACGTCAAACAGACGTGCGGAACTGACGCTCAGACGGGTGAGGACGGAGGAGGTCGTTCCCCGATGTTCGTGCGAGACCACGGGGGTTGAGCGTAGACGAGCACGAATGACCAGGTCATCGCCGGATCCTGGCGCGCGGTGTCCCCGTCGCGGCGTGGTGGGTCCCCCGTGGCGCGTACGGTCCCCTGGCTGGCGCGGGCGGTCCTGGGGCGGCCGGTCTCCCCGGACGTAGCGTGGTGACCGTCGTACGGACACCGGCACGGTGAAGCGGAGCCCCCCCACGGGGGTGGGGGGCCCGCGTCACCGCGGCCGCGCAGCCCGGCGCCGCCATTGCCCCGAACACGGAATGCCACCCCACTAGGCTGGCGGCATGAGCCTCCACCAGCATGCCCCGGGAGGCCGCGTCAGCGCTGCGGGCGACGGGGTGGGCCTGAGCACCGGAGCCGTGGCGAGGCGGCTCGGGGTGTCCGCGACGACCCTGCGCTCCTGGGAGCGCAGGTACGGGATCGGGCCGGCGGACCGGGAGCACGGGCGGCACCGCCGGTGGCTGCCGCCCGACGTCTCCCGGCTCGAACTGATGTGTCTGCTGACGGCGCAGGGCGTTCCTCCCGCGGAAGCCGCCCGGGCGGCGATGAACCGTCCGGCCCAGGCCCTGGGGCAGCGGGCGCAGGAGACGGCGGGGAGTGCACGGGCGGCGGAGGCGGAGGGCGCGGAGGGCGTCTCGCCCGGCGCCGGCCCCCACACGCCCGGAGGGCGGGGAGCGCTGCCCCTGGGAGCCGTACGCCAGGAGTGCCGCGGACTGGCCCGTGCGGCGGTGCGGCTGGACGCGGTGGCCGTCGGCGAACTCCTCGAACGGGCGCTCGACACCTACGGCTGCGTCGTCACCTGGGAGGAGATCATCGCTCCCACGCTGCACGCCGTCGGGCGCAAGTGGGCCACCGCGGGGGAGCGTTACGTCGAGGTCGAGCACCTGCTGTCATGGCACGTGTCCACGGCGCTCAGGCGCCGGCGCCCCGCCGTCGAGACCGCGGGCGTGCCGCCCGTGCTGCTCGCCTGTGCGCCCGGGGAACAGCACAGCCTGGCCCTCGAGGCCCTGGACGCGGCCCTGGCCGAGGTCGGCCTGCCGCGGCGGATGTTCGGCCCGGCGCTTCCGGTGGAGGCGCTGCGCGACGCGGTACGGAGAGTGGGTCCCTCGGTCGTCGTGCTGTGGGCGCAGGCCAAGCCGGCCGGCGTGGACCTCGGCCGGGTCGTCGATGTCGTCGCCGGCGTCGAATGGGGGGTCAAGGGCGCCCGGTCGCAACCGCGGCTCCTGCTGGGCGGACCGGGCTGGACGGGCGTCCGCGATGCGGGATCGCGGCTCCTCACCGGACTCGGGTCGGGTCTGGACGTCATCCGCGGGATCGTGGGCACCTGGCCCGTCGTGAAGGAAGACTGACGGATCAGAGCCGCTGGCGGATCAGAGGTCCTGCCGCGCTCGGACGCCGCCCAGGCTCCGGCGCAGTGACAGCAGCCCCCTGCGCAGGTGGCTCTTGACCGTGCCCAGCGGGATGCCGGTCCACTCCGAGATCCGTACGTGCGTCAGGCCGCCGTAGAAGGCCAGGCACAGGACCTCGCGCTGGGCCACGGGCAGGGCGGCCAGGGCGTCCAGCACGAACACCCGGTCCAGCGCCGCCTCGGGGCCGCCGCTCCCCGCCGGGTCCGGCCGGCCGTCGGACTCCGGGAGACCGGTGCACACGGACGCCGCGATCCGCGCGCGTACGGTCAGCGCGTCCACGGCCTTGTGCCGTGTGTGTGATCCCCGCGAGCCATGCCGCCAGATCGCCGCGCTGCGGGTCGTAGCGGTGGCGGCCGCGCCAGGTGTCGAAGAACACCTGCTGGGTGATGTCCTCCGCGGTGTGCCGGTCGCCCGTGCTGCGCCAGGCCATGGTGTGGACCATGCCGCCCCAGCGCCGGTACACGGCGGCGAAGGACTCCTCGTCGCCCTCCTTGAACCGCCTGGACAGCTCGACGAGTTCGCACACCTCGTCGGGCGGACCGGGTGTCGGGGTGATGGCGAGAACCATGGTGCCGGCTCCTCGTGCCGAGAACGGGCGCAGTGGGCTGCAGCCCGACGAGCGTGTCCGCTGGCGACGGCGGCCCACAACGTGCATCGTTTGTGCATCGATACAAGATCCGCCCGGTCCTGCGGATGGCGCATCCGATCCGGCCCTCCGCGGGGAAGGCAGTCACAGACCGGTTCAGCCACATCGGGCGACGCCGGTCGGAGTGGAGGCCTCCATGTCCGCACGCAGTGACGAACCCCGCCCCGCGACGGAGCCGGAGCAACGGCCGGGCCCGCTGCTCTGCCTGGTCACCGGGGCCGGCGGCTATATCGGGGGCCGCCTGGTGCCGGAGCTGCTGGACGCGGGCCACCGCGTCCGGTGCCTGGCCAGATCCCCCGAGCGGCTGCGCGACCACGCCTGGGCGGGCCGGGTCGAGGTCGTCCGGGCGGACGTCACCGACGCCGAGTCCACCGGCGAAGCCCTGCGCGGAGTCGACGTCGCCTACTACCTCGTGCACTCGCTGAACTCCGGACGCGCCTTCGAGGAGCGGGACCGCGCGGCGGCCCGCACCTTCGCCGAGCAGGCCCGCCTGGCGGGCGTACGGCGCATCGTGTACCTGGGCGGGCTGGCTCCCGCCGGGGTGCCGGCCGGCCGGCTCTCCCCGCACCTGCGGTCCCGCGCCGAAGTCGGCCGGATCTTCCTGGCCGGCGAGGTCCCGGCGACGGTGCTGCGCGCGGCCGTCGTCATCGGCTCGGGCTCCGCGTCGTTCGAGATGCTCCGCTACCTGACCGAGCGGCTCCCGGTCATGGTCACGCCGAGCTGGGTGGGCAGCCGGGTCCAGCCGATCGCGGTGCGCGACGTCCTGCGCTACCTCGTCGGCAGCGCGACCATGCCCCCCGACGTGAACCGGGCCTTCGACATCGGCGGGCCCGACGTCCTCACGTACGAGGAGATGATGCGGCGCTACGCGGCCGTGGCCGGGCTGCCCCACCGGCTGATCCTGCGGGTGCCCATGCTCACCCCGCGGCTGTCCAGCCACTGGATCGGCCTGGTCACCCCCGTCCCGCGCGGGCTGGCCCGGCCGCTCGCCGAATCACTGCGCCACGAGGTCGTCTGCGACGAGCACGACGTGGCCCGGTACGTACCCGACCCGCCCGGCACGCCCGTCCCGTTCGACCGGGCGCTCGCGCTGGCCCTCCAGCGGGTGCGCGAGGCCAAGGTGGCCACCCGCTGGTCCAACGCCTCCCTGCCCGGCGCACCCAGCGACCCGCTGCCCACCGACCCGGACTGGGCGGGCGGCAGCCTCTACACCGACCACCGGACCCGGGCCACCGACGCCTCCCCGCAGGCGCTCTGGCAGATCATCGAGGGCGTCGGCGGCGACAACGGCTGGTACTCCTTCCCCCTCGCCTGGGCGGTACGCGGCTGGCTCGACCGGCTCGTGGGCGGAGCCGGCATCCGGCGGGGCCGACGCGACGCGTCCCGGCTGCGGGTGGGCGACTCGCTGGACTTCTGGAGGGTCGAGGAGATCGAACCGGGCCGGCTGCTGCGACTGCGCGCGGAGATGCGGCTGCCCGGACTGGCCTGGCTGGAGATGTACGCCGATCCGCGCCCCGGGACCGACGGGCCGGGCGGCGCGTCCTACCGCCAGCGCGCTCTCTTCCACCCCCGCGGCCTGCTCGGCCACCTCTACTGGTGGAGCGTGTCCCCCTTCCACGCCGTGGTCTTCGGCGGCATGGCCCGCAACATCACCCGCGCCGCCGAACGCGTCTCCCCCGCCCCCGCCCCCGCTCCTTCCTCGACCTCCCCGGCTTCGTCCTCGCACGACGGATAGCGCATCCGGAATCGCCGTCACCGGAGAAGACCCTCACAGCCGGTGTCCGCCCTACCCGTACGGAGCGCGCTCCCATGACCGTCGCCATCGTCCTCTACACCTCCGACCTGCGCGTACACGACCACCCCCCGCTGCGCGCCGCGCTCTCGTCCGCGGAGGAGGTGGTGCCGCTGTTCGTCCGCGACAGCAACATCGAGGCCGCCGGCTTCAACGCCCCCAACCGGCAGGCCTTCCTCGCCGACTGCCTCTCCGACCTCGACGCCGGGCTCCGCGCCCGCGGCGGCCGGCTGATCCTGCGGTCCGCAGACCCCGTGGCGGCGGTGGAAGCGGTGGCCCACGAAACCGATGCCGACGAGGTCCACATGGCCGCGGGCGTGAGCGCGTACGCCCGTGCCCGCGAGGAGCGCCTGCGCGCCGCCCTGGAACAGGACGGCCGGCGGCTGTACGTACACGACTCGGTCGTGACGGCCGTCGCCCCCGGCGAGGTGCTCCCCGCCGGCTCCGACCACTTCGCCGTCTTCACCCCGTATTTCCGGCACTGGGCGGGGCTGCCGCTCCGCGCGCCGTCGGCCGCGCCGCGCAACGTGCCCGTTCCCGCAGGACTCGCTTCGGAGCCCCTGCCCGCCCGTACCGCCGTCCGGGGCGTGTCCGGCCTGCTGGCCCGGGGCGGAGAGTCCGAGGGCCGGGAGCTGCTCGACCGCTGGCTGGGCGAGGGCATCCGGCAGTACGCCGAGACCCGCGACGACCTGGCCGGTGACGTGACCTCACGGCTCTCCCTGCACCTGCACTTCGGCACCGTCTCGGCCGTCGAGACCGTCCGGCGCGCCCGGCAGCGCGGCGGGCTCGGCGCTGCGGCCTTCGTCCGCCAGATCTGCTGGCGGGACTTCCACCACCAGGTGCTCGCCGCGCGCCCCGACGCCGCCGCCTCGGACTACCGCTCCCGCCAGGACAGCTGGCGCACCGAGCGGGACGCGGGGGAGGAGATCCAGGCGTGGCGCGAGGGCGGCACGGGCTACCCGGTCATCGACGCGGCCATGCGCCAGCTGCGCCAAGAGGGCTGGATGCACAACCGGGCCAGGCTGCTGACCGCGAGCTTCCTCGCCAAGACGCTGTACGTGGACTGGCGCATCGGGGCCCGGCACTTCCTCGACCTGCTCGTCGACGGAGACGTCGCCAACAACCAGCTCAACTGGCAGTGGGTCGCCGGCACCGGCTCCGACACCCGCCCGAACCGGGTCCTCAACCCGCTGATCCAGGCCCGCCGCTTCGACCCGGACGGCGCCTACGTGCACCGCTGGGTCCCCGAGCTGGCCGGGCTGTCCGTCCCGTACGTCCACCAGCCGTGGAAGCTCCCGAGCGGGGAGCGCGCCGGGATCGACTACCCGGACCCCGTCGTGGACCTGACCGACGCGCTCGGCCGCTTCCGCCACAGCCGGGGCATCGGTTAGCGGCGGCACGCGGCTCGGCCGGACGGGCACCTCCGGATGCGGCTCCGGGGGGCGTTCGCCAGACTGATCGGGATGATCGAACTCCGCCGCGACCGGTGCCACGGCCTGCTGCCGCCGGTCGTCGCATGGCTGGTCGCGAACCTCGTCAGCTGGCTGGTCGCGAGGCTCTCCGTCGCCGGCGACGGATCGCGAGTGGCCTACTGGTCCACGGACAGCCGCCATCGCTGGGATTCCGGTCACTACCTGTCCATCGCCCAGTCCGGCTACGAAATGTTCTGGTGCCGCGACCGCTATCCGGACTTCCGCGATGTCATGTGCGGAAACGTCGCCTGGTTTCCCGGCTACCCCATGTCGGTCCGGGCGGTGTCGGCCACCGGCCTCTCGTACGACCTGGCGGCCGTCGTCCTCGCCGAGGCGTCCCTCCTCGGCATGTTCGCGGTGCTGTGGTGGCTGCTGGGGGCCCGGCTCAGCTGGGCCACGGGTCTGACCCTCGCCATCGGCACGGTGTTCCCCGGCGGAATCTATCTCCACGCGATGTTCCCGATCGCCACCGGAACGCTGGCGCTGCTCGTCTGCGTCGCCGGGGTGAAGCGCGGCTCCTGCGCGGTGGCCGCCGCCGGCGGGTTCGTGGCGGTCGCCTGCCATCCCGTCGGTGCCGTGGCCGTCGGCATGCTGCTGCTGAGCGCGTTCTTCGCGTGGCGGCGGGACGCGTGGCCGGTCCGGTTCCTGAAGGCCGGGCTGTCGGCGGCCATCGCGGGCTGCGGCGTGCTCTGGGCGAAATGGCTCATGTGGCAGGCGACCGGCCGCTGGGACGCGTACGAGGTGCTCCAGGAGTCCAGCTACCGGCAGGGCGGCCTGCACGAGCCCTTCGGCGAGATGCGCAACGCCTACGACTTCCCGTTCAGCCACTGGTACACGCCCCAGGGACGGCTGCCGTGGCTGGTGGAGCACAGCCTCGCCGCGCACCGACCCCAGCTCTGGCTGAACACCGCCTTCGTCCTGCTCGTCGTGGCGACGGCCGCGGTGCGCCTCGTGCGCGAGCGCGGGCTCGGCGTCGAGGAATGGGCCGCCCTGGTACTGACTCCGGCGATCTTCCTCGCGCCGTTCCTCGCCGGCGCGGAGATGTCGTGGTACCGCAACCACGCGCAGATGTTCGTCGGGCTCCTGCTGGTCAGGCGCATGTCCCGATGGGTTCAGGTGCCGCTGCTGGTCCTGTGCGCGATCCAGTACTTCTTCCTCGGGGCGATGTTCTTCGCGGGCGTGCTGGTGTGACCGGCCGCCGTCTCCCCGGCTACTTCCGCTCTTCTCCCGTGTCGCGGGCGACGACGTAGGTGGGCCGGCCCTGGACGGCCGTGTAGATGCGCGCCACGTACTCCCCGAGCATTCCCAGGCAGAAGAGCTGGACGGCGCCGAAGAACAGGACCGTGATGATCAAGGAGGTCCAGCCGGGCAGGGTGCTGCCCAGGGCGTAGACGGTGAGGGCCCAGGTGAGGAAGGCGAGGCAGAGGACGAGGCTGACGGCGCCGAGCGCCGTGGCCAGGCGCAGGGGGATCGCCGAGAAGCTGGTGACGCTGTCCAGAGCCAGGAGGACCATCTTGTGCAACGGGTACTTGGTGGTGCCGGCCACGCGTTCCGCGCGCTGGTAGGTGATCTGGCCGCCGGGGAAGCCGAGCCAGGGGATGAGCAGCCGGTAGATCTGGTGCTGGTCGGGAAGGGCCTTGAGGGTTTCCACCACGGCGCGGGACAGCAGGCGGAAGTCGCCGGCCTGCGCGGGGACGTAGGAGCCGGCCAGGCGGCGCATGAGCCAGTAGTACGCGCCGGCCGTCCGGCGTTTGAATCCGCTGTCGGCCGACCGGTCGGTCCGGACCCCGTAGACGATGTCCAGACCGTCCGCCCGGGCCAGGGCGAGCATCTCGGGGATGAGTTCCGGCGGGTCCTGGAGGTCCGCGTCGATGCTGACCACGTGGGCGCCGAGGGAACGGTGCAGTCCGGCGGTGAGGGCGGCCTGGTGGCCGCTGTTGCGGCGCAGGGTCACGATGCGGAGCTCGGGCCAGCGGGCACGCAGGTCTTCCAGGAGGCGCGGGGTCCCGTCGGTCGAGCCGTCGTCGACGGCGACGACCTCGTACGGTTCGCCGCCCCCGTCGAGGATCGGCCGCAGGCGGGCCGCCAGCACGGGCAGGGCCTCCTCCTCGTTGTACATGGGAACCACGACCGACAGCGCGATCGATCCCGTGCCTGTGTCGTACACAGCACTGATGATGCGGGAAGCACCTGAACCCGGCACTCCGAAAAACCGGAGCCTTCGCGCCGCCAGAGGGTGTGGAGGGCCTCCAGCCCGGCCCCGGCCCCGGCCGCCTCCGGCTCCTCGCAGCCCGGCCAACCCGGTGCGGGCGGGTTCGAGGGGCGGCGGCGGTGCTGTGCATACTGCTGGGCATGACGTCCTCGATCGCCGCCCGCATCCATCTGATGATCACCTTCGTGCTGGTGACGTGCGGCGCGGTCGGCGGGGTCTGCTTCGGGCTTCTGCTGGGCGGCAGGACGACGGCCCTGGCCGCGGGCTGCGCGGCCGGTCTGGGTGCCGGGATCGGCTCGTTCCTCTCGCGTCGCCAGGTGGCGGCCTTCTTCCGGCCCGAGAGCGGCCTCGCACGGGCCGACGGGTACGCGGAGGGCATCGCCGACGCCGTCCTCGTGAGCATCGCGACCTACCAGGCGGCCGTCTTCCCCCTGACCCACGACGGAGTCACCGAGGAGGAACGGGACGCCCGCCGTACGGTCGCCTACCGGGTCTCCGCCTACGACGGCCTGCCCCTCGCGGTACGGGTGTCGGCGGCGGCCGCGCTGGAGGCCCTCGACCAGGGCCTGGACTCCGAACGCGCCCAGGCGGCGATGAAGGACCTGTCCCTCACGGTCTACGACCACCGCGGCGGCCGCTGACCCGGCACGGACCGGGCGCCAGCGGCGGCAGGCCCCCGCGGATCGCGGGCGTCGCTCACAGGCTCGAGAGGAGGCCGTCGAGGGGAGCCGGGACCTGGTCGTGGCCGAGGGCCTCGACCAGCAGACGGCCGTAGCGGATCTTGCGGCCCTTCTTCGTGCCCAGGAACCGCCGCAACTGCTGCTGCGGAGGACGCCCGTGGTGGGCGGGCTGCCGCATGAAGGTCTGCCAGGCACGCAGATCGCCCTCGGCCCGGACGATCTCCTCGACCCGTGCCGTGCCCAGCGCGCGGATCAGCTCCTCCTCCAGATCCGCCACGCACACGAAGACGTCCCCGCGCTCCGCTCCGGCCCGCGCCAGGCCGCGGTCGAAGAAGGGCCGTTCGCGTTCGTCGCACAGTCCCGCCAGGCGCAGGCCGAGGCCGGTCGGCCCGAGGAGGGCGGCGTAGCGGCCGACGCTCATCGCCCCGCCCATCGACACCACGCACACGCCCTCGGCGGCCAGGTCCCGTCCACGCCGTGCGGCCAGGGCCTCGACGGCGGCGAGGTCGCTCGCCCCTTCCAGCAGGACGGCCGTCCGCACGCCCAGTCGGACGGCCAGCTCACTCGCCGGACCGTCAAGCCCCTCAGGCCCGACTGCTGCTCGGCGGCCGACCGCGTACCGGAACTCCTGCATGTCCGTCATGGAGCGAGTCTGCATCTCCGCCGGTGGAACGGCACGGAAATATCCGAGCACCCGCCCCGGCCGGCCCGCCTGCCGCCGCCCGCCCCGACGTGACACAGCCGGGCCCCGAGGAGCGCGTCCCCGGGGCCCGGCTGTGTCACTTCGCTGACCGTCAGGCTCAACGACCGGTCGGGCGTGACGTCACGCCCGACCCGGGCCCGGATTCACGGGTCCGGGCGTGGTCGTCCTCAGGAGGACGCGGGTACGGGTGTGAACGCAGGTCCCGTGGGTGTCGCCGGGGCCGTGGGGGCGCCGCCGTCCACACACGTCAGCGACAGGCTGACCGGCGCCTGAATGCCCTCCGCGGGCTCGTCGTTGAAGCCGACCAGGACCGTCCAGTTGCTCTTCTTCAAGGTGATCGTCTCGCTGCCCGTGACGGGAGCGTCCTGCCAGCCGTGCTCGGAACGGGCCCGGGCGACGGCCGCCTTCACCGCGGCTTCCACCGTCTGCGGCGCGTGCCGTCCCGACAGCCGTTCCATGCAGTACCCGAGGACGTCCGAGGGTTCCCGCTTCACCGTGACGCCCTCGGCCGCCAGCACCGAGGTCATCTCCGACACCACCGTGTCCGCGGTCAGCGGCGGACCCGTGAATCGCGGGGGCAGCGGGCCGAGGTCCCGCAGCGGAGGGGCGCAGGCCGTCGCCGCTGCCGTCACCAGCGCCGCCATGACCAGGGGCGCGAGGGCTGCGCGCCGCTGTCGTCCTCGCACGATGGGTTCCGTCCTGTCGGTTCTCCGGTCAGGGCCCAGTCTCCCATCCCGGTGATCTTGACCGCGCACCGCGCACCGCCCACCGCCCACCGCCCACCGCCCACCGGCCACCGGCCACCGGCCACGGCTTTCAGGACTTCTTCAGATTTGTCCCGGACCCGGCCCCGGCTGTTCCATGAGCGTGGTCATCCGAGAGAAGCCGCATCGTCCGAGAGGTGGAACGCCCGTGTTCCGCAATGCCGTCCAGCCCTGGCACCTGCTCATCGTCCTGGTCGTCTGCCTGATGGTGTTCGGCTCCAAGAAGCTGCCCGACATGGCCCGTTCGCTGGGCAAGTCGATGCGCATACTGAAGTCGGAGGCGCGGGCGCTGCGGGCGGACGACCCCAAGTCCTGACGGGCAGCCAGTCCACATCACCGGGGTTCCGGCCCGGGGTTGCGGAGCGACGCGGGCCGGGACCAGGGTGCGTCGGAGCCCGCGGACTCCGGCCGCAGCCCGAGCTCACGGAGCTGGTTGACCGCCATCATGGCGGTGAACATGGCGCTGGGGTTGGCGCCGCCGACCCCCAGACCGGCGACGGCCTGCGCGTAGCGGGTGGTGAAAGCACCCGGCCGGACCCGCGCGCTGTCCGCGGTCAGCCCGAGCGCCGCCGCTTGCAGCGCGGTGGCCTGCTCGAGCAGCCCGTCCAGGTACGGCACCGCCTCGGCGCCGCGGCGCACGGTGAACGTGTGGCCGTCGGTGAGGAGGGCCGCCTCTCCCTCCTCGAAGAGGACGGCGGCGGCACCGAGCACGGTCTGGATCTTGAGCTGGTCGGCGTCGGCCATCGCACCGCAGGGCCCGTTGCCCTCGTCGGACAGGTGGAGCACGCCGCAGTCCCTCAGGTGCACGACCACGTGCCCTGCGCAGTGCCCCTGACTGCGCAGCACGCGCACCGCGCCCTCGGCGAAGGTCCAGCCGGTGAACCGATGCGAGCCGATCCGGATCCGCTCCAGCGGCAGCTCCTCGTAGGTCCGGGTCGTCGCGCCGAAGGGCCGCAGCGGCTGGAACAGCGACACCACCCTGTCGGCCAGTGCGGACGGTTCGGGCAGCGGTGTCAGCCCGGCGATGCGGTCGAAGGCGCGCACCCAGTACGACACGGGGTCCCGCATCTGGTCCAGGTCGAGGGCGGGTACGCGGTGCTCGGCCGGCACGCCCAGTTCGTCGGCCAGGTCGTTGTTTCCGACGTGGTCGAGGTGGCCGTGCGTGGTCAGCACCAGGGCCCGGGACCAGGGCCCGACCCGGTCGGCCGCCTTCCGCAGGGCCGAGCGGAAGGCCGTCGTGACCCCGGTGTCGACGAGCACCAGGGTGTCGCCGGCCCGGTGGACCAGGGCATTGGCGACATCGGGCCGGCCGTGCTCGACGTCCAGTCCCTGCCCGAGCACCAGGACGGTGCGGTCGTCGATCTCGATCAGGTCACCGAGCGCGGTCATGGATTCCTCCCGCGGTCCCGTACGGGTCCGGCTCGCCGCCTTCACTCTTCGACGGCGGACGCGGACCACGAGCCCCTGCCGACGAGCGTACGCCGCATCCCGCGGCGGAGCCCGCGCGGCGGCCGGTGCGTGGCACAGGGCCCACGGCCCACGGCCCACGGGACTCACAGGACCGCGATGCCCAGGGGGCGCTGTCCCGCGGGGAGGCGGTGTGCCCTGCCGGCGTCCAGGTCGACGACGGTGATGCCGTTCCAGTGGCCGTCGCGGGTGAAGCCCCCGGTCACATAGGCCGTGCGGCCGTCCTTCGAGACGGTGACGTCCTCGTGCGGACCGTCGAGCGGGATCACCTTCTCCTTGCCGTCCGGGGCGCGGACGGTGAGCGAGGGCCCCTCGTCGGTGGACGGGTCGATGGGACCGGTGCCGACGACGAGCAGGGTGCCGTCCGCGGTGACGGCCGCGCCGTGCTGGTGGGCGTTCGCCGTCATCCGCTCGACCGTCGACCGTCCGGTGCCGGGGTCGACGACGACCAGCTTCTCGCCCTCGAACGGCAGCAGCAGCCGTCCGTCGGAGGGGCGTACGGCCGTGTAGTGCGGCTTGAGCCACGAGCCGAGCCCGCCCTCGGTGCCGTAGGGGGCGACCTCGATGCGGCGCGTGTCCAGCGTGTCCGTGGCCACGACCGTGACGTCGAAGGAGTCGTGGCCGGTCGCGTACGCCTGGCTGCCGTCCCGGGAGACGTCCACGTCGAAGGGGCGGCGGCCGGTGCCCGCGCTTCCGGTGACCTTCAGGGTCTGCGTGTCGACCACCTCCAGCGTGCCCTTGCCGCCCGGCACGTTGACGCCGACGTAGACGTGGCGGCCGTCCGGGGCAAGCGCGATGCCCATGCCCCCGCCGCGGTACTCGCCGTACGTCGCGGGGCCGAGGCCCGCCGTCCGGTAGGGCACGACGGCCAGCCGCGTGCGGGCGGCGGTGTCGAGGACCGCGACGCCCTCCGCCGTGGCCACCCAGGCGCGGCCGTCCGCGCCGACGGCCAGGCCGTAGGGCGCGGTGCCGACCTTCACCGAGTCGATGGGGCCCTTGTCCGGGTCGACGAAGGTGACGGTGTCGGATCCGAAGTCGGCGACCAGGAGCGTCCCCTCCGGGGTCCTGCCCTGCGCGCGGGCGCCGGTGCCGCGTTCTGGGCCCGGAGCGGTGCCCGCTTCCGGCCCGGCCGGGGCGGAGGGCCCGGTGGCGGCCGCGGACCCCGCGGGACCCGCCTGCGTGCAGCCCGTGAGCAGCGCGGCGAAGCAGGCCGCCGCGGTCAGCGCGGACCGGTGGCGCCCGCGGGGGCGCCCCGTGCGGCCGGTGTCCGAGCGGCTGATCACCGTACGGCCCTCAGCAGGCCCGCGATCCGGGTGAAGCCGCGCCGCTCGGCGTGTTCGAGCGCGGTGACGCCGTCGCCGTCCGGAAGGTGCGGTGTGGCGCCGCCGGTGACGAGGAGCTCCACGATCTCCTGGTGCGCGCGGCCGCCGTCGCCGAGGATCACCGCTTCGAGCAGCGCGGTCCAGCCGAGCCGGTTGACGTGGTCGACGTCGATGTCGGTCTCCCGGAGCAGGGCCCGGACGTATGCGACGTGGCCGCGTTCGGCGGCGGGGATCAGGGCGATGCCGCCGAACCGGTTGCGCAGCGTGAGGTCCGGTCCGGCCGGGAGCAGGGTGCGCATCATGCGGACGCTGCCGGTGACGCCGGTGACCAGCCAGGGGCTGTCCTCGCGGTCGTCCTGGGCGTCGGGGTCGGCGCCGGCCGCGACGAGGGCCCCGGCGGCCGCCACGTGGTCGCCGATGGCGGCGATCAGGAGCGGGGTGCGGCGGTGCTCGTCGCGGGTCTCGATGTCGGCGCCGGCGTCGATGGCCGCGCGCACGGCGTCGGCGTCGTCGTCCCAGACGGCGGCCAGCAGGGCTCGGTCGGCAGGGGGCATGGCGGTGCTCCTCGGGTGGGTCGGGCCGCGCAGCGAGGCCAGGGCCGTCCTGGTCCTCGTACGCACGGCGAGGGAGATCCCCGCCCGGACGCTCGCGCGGATCCGGGCGGGGGAGAACGGCCGGCGGCGCACGGTACGGGGGCTACTTGCCCAGTGCCGCGGCGCCGGCCCGGGCGAACTTCTCGTCCAGGTCGCCCGAGGGTGCGCCCGCGACGCCGATGCCCGCGACCGGGGCCCCCTTGGCGGTGACCGGTGCGCCGCCGCCGAGGAACAGGGTGCCGGGGATGTCCTTCAGGTTGGGTACCTGCTCCAGGCGCTTGGCCAGCTCGGAGGTGGGCGCGTTCCAGGACACGGCCGTGTAGGCCTTCTTCTCGGCCGACTCGTAGGACTGCGGGCCGGCGCCGTCGCCACGCAGGGTGACGAGGGTGTTGCCGTTGCGGTCGACGACGGCGACGGAGACGCGCTGGTTCTCCTTCTCGGCGGCGTCGAGGGCGGCCTGCGCGGCCCTGGTGGCGGCATCGACGGTCAGGTGGGTCGACTGGGTCAGGTTCCGGTTCTTGGCATCGGCCTGTGCGGCGGATGCGGCTGCCGGGACTGCCGGGGTCGCCGGGGCCGGGGCGGCAGCGGCGGAGAAGGCGCCGAAGCCGCCGAGGGCGACGGCGGCGACCAGGGCGCCGCCGGTGAGGGCACGGGTACGCCCGGTGAACTTCTCGACGTGCTTCATTGAGGCCAACTCCTGTATCTGGATGCTCGGTTGATGTTCGGCCGGTCCGGCCTTCCCCGCTCTGACACCCATGGTGGGCCCGTGGAGGGTCCCATCCCGTCGGCGTACCGGCTGCATGGTGCGCGCGGACGGCTGACGGCCGGGTCAACCGATCGGATGACCCCGCCCGGCCGGCTTCCGTCGTAGGGTGAGCCCGCACGTGGCGGACAGGAGGGTGAGGTGGCTGAGGTGGCCGGGACTGCGCTGACCGGGACGACGGTCGACGAGGTGATGGCCGAGCTGGCCGGACTCGAGGATCCGAAGGCCCGCGCGGTGAACGAGAAGCACGGCGACGATCACGGTGTGAACCTGGGCAAGCTGCGCGCGATCGCGAAGCGGCTCAAGACGCAGCAGGAACTCGCGTGCGCGCTCTGGGAGACGGACGACACCGCGGCGAGGCTGGTGGCGCTCCTGATCTGCCGCCCGAAGGCGTTCGGGCGTGACGAGCTGGACGCCATGCTGCGCGCGGCGCGCACGCCCAAGGTGCACGACTGGCTCGTGAACTACGTGGTGAAGAAGAGCCCGCACTCCGAGGAGCTGCGCCTGGCCTGGTTCGCCGATCCGGATCCGGTGGTCGCGAGCGCCGGCTGGGCGCTGACCACCGAACGCGTCGCGAAGAAGCCCGAGGGCCTCGACCTCGTGGGACTGCTCGACGTCATCGAGGCGCAGATGAAGGACGCCCCGGACCGCTTGCAGTGGGCGATGAACCACTGCCTGGCGCAGATCGGCATCGAGCACGCGGAGCACCGCGCCCGCGCCCTGGAGATCGGCGAGCGCCTGGAGGTGCTCAAGGACTATCCGACGTCCCCGGGCTGTACTTCTCCGTTCGCACCCGCCTGGATCGCCGAAATGGTCCGCCGCCAGGCCTGAAGGCCCGCCCGTTCTCGCGGGACTACCCGGGAAGGTCCGAGAGGGAAGGCCAGCCCGGTCCGTACAGCAGCGCCGCCAGGCCGTGCCGGTGCTCCGCGCCGTTGAAGTCGTCCCAGCTGATCGCGCCGTCACGGTCCGCGTCGACCAGTGCGAACGCGGCCTCCGCCGCCTCCTCCGGTACGAGTTTGAACCCGCGCCACGCCATGAACTCGCGGCGGTTCATCAGCCCGTCCCCGTCCCGGTCGGCCACGTGGAACTGCGCGTGCAGCGCGGCCATCACCTCCGGAGAACCCGAGGGTTTGCCGGAAGCCGAGGCAGGCGGCAGGGAGCCGACCCACTCGCGGTACTCCTCGCGCGTGATCCGCCCGTCGTGATCACGGTCGACGAGCTCGGCCTGCCGCTGCCACACCGCCTGGTTCGCCTCGATCAGCGCGCGCCCCTTAGGCGAGCCCGGCCCCATCCCGTACGACTGGAGCATCCTGTCCGCGCTCGCCCGGTAGTCGTCCGCGGCGAGCACTCCGTCCCCGTCCGTGTCGAGCCGGTCGAAGATCCTGTCGGCCGCTGCCAACCGCTCGGTACCCATGCCGCGACCCTAGGCCGCGGCCCTGCGCGCACCGGCGGATTCCCGCGCCCGGGGGCGTGTCAAGGCCGGTGGGGGTCCGGCGGCGGCGCCTGCGGACCGGGACCGTTCAGCGCAGTACGGCCGCCAGTGCTCCGAGCCGCAGGCTGACCGTCTCATGGCAACCAGCCTCGAGATCCGTCCCCGGCCCCTCGCCGGAAGAGGGCGGGTCCGTCGGTCCGGGCGGCAGGACCTTCGGTCCGTCCGCGGAGCCGAAGGTCACCCAATATGTTGTGCTGTCGTGTCGCCGTAACCCCCAGATGTAGTGTTGCCGCTGTCGGTTCGGCAGGCGTTCCCCGAAGCCCGCCGAGACAACAGGGAACCCGGTGCGAATCCGGGGCTGCCCCGCAACGGTGAGCGACCGCACGACGGTTGGAGCCCGATACCTGCCGGCACCTCGCGCGCACGTCCGCGTGGCGAGGTCTCCACCGCCTCGTGGGAGGGCTGACGTGACGCAGATCAACGCCGTGGACTCGGTGACCGAATACCTGGACCGCAGCGACTGGCGGGTCAACGCCAACGCGAACCAGGGCTACTCGCTGGGCGGGCTCATCCTGAACACCGCCGGGAAGGTCGTCGCCAACTACTGGCTCGACCAGGTGTACACCCCCGCCATCGGGAGCGCCCACCGCGACGGCGACTTCCACATCCACGACCTGGACATGCTCGCCGGCTACTGCGCGGGCTGGTCCCTGCGCACCCTGCTCACCGAGGGCTTCAACGGCGTCCCCGGACAGATCGATTCGGCCCCGCCCCGGCACTTCTCCTCGGCCGCCGGGCAGATCGTCAACTTCCTCGGCACCCTGCAGAACGAGTGGGCCGGAGCCCAGGCGTTCAGCTCCTTCGACACCTACATGGCCCCCTTCGTGCGCAAGGACGTCATGCCGTACGAGCGGGTGTACCAGTGCATGCAGGAGATGGTGCACAACCTCAACGTGCCCTCGCGCTGGGGCACCCAGACCCCGTTCACCAACCTCACCTTCGACTGGACCTGCCCCGCAGACCTGCGCGAGCAGGTACCGGTCGTCGGCGGCGAGGAGATGGGCTTCACCTACGGCGAGCTGCAGGCCGAGATGGACCTGATCAACCGCGCCTACATCGAGGTCATGGCCGCCGGGGACGCGACCGGGAGGGTCTTCACCTTTCCCATCCCGACGTACAACATCACCAAGGACTTCCCCTGGGAGAGCGAGAACGCCGGACGGCTGTTCGCGATGACCGCGAAGTACGGGCTGCCGTACTTCCAGAACTTCCTCAACTCCGACCTCGAACCCGGCCAGATCCGCTCGATGTGCTGCCGCCTCCAACTCGACCTCACCCAGCTGCTCAAGCGCGGCAACGGCCTGTTCGGCAGCGCGGAGCAGACCGGCTCCCTCGGTGTCGTCACCGTCAACTGCGCCCGCCTCGGCCACCTGCACGCGGGCGACGAACAGGGCCTGCTCGACGCCCTGGACCGGCTGCTGGAGCTCGCCCGGGACAGCCTGGAGACCAAGCGCGTCACCGTGCAGGACCTGATCGACGGCGGCCTGTTCCCGTACACCAAGCGCTACCTCGGCACCCTGCGCAACCACTTCTCCACCATCGGCGTGAACGGCGTCAACGAGATGGTCCGCAACTTCACGCACGACGCCCACGACATCACCGCACCCGAAGGGCACGCGCTCGCCCTCCGCATGCTGGACCACGTCCGGGCCCGCATGGTCGAGTTCCAGGAGCGGACCGGCCATCTCTACAACCTGGAGGCCACCCCCGCCGAGGGCACCACCTACCGCTTCGCCAAGGAGGACCGCCGCCGCTTCCCCGGCATCCTGCAGGCCGGCACCCCCGACAACCCGTACTACACCAACTCCTCCCAGCTCCCCGTCGGCTTCACCGACGACCCCTTCGAGGCACTGGAGCGACAGGACGAACTGCAGACGAGGTACACCGGCGGCACCGTGCTCCACCTCTACATGTCGGAACGCGTCTCGACCGCCGACGTCTGCCGCAGCCTGGTGCGCCGCTCCCTGGAGAGGTTCTCGCTGCCCTACCTCACCGTGACGCCCACCTTCTCCATCTGCCCCGAGCACGGCTACCTGGCCGGCGAGCACGCCACCTGCCCGGCCTGCGACGGGGACTGCGAGGTGTGGACCCGCGTCATGGGCTACCACCGTCCGGTCGCCTCGTTCAACATCGGCAAGAAGGGCGAGCACGCCGAGCGCACCCCCTTCCAGGAGAAGGCGTCGGCCCCGGCGTGATCCGGATCGGCGGCTGGTCCCGGCTCTCCGCCTGCGACTGGCCCGGCAAGCTCGTCACCACCGTTTTCTGCCAGGGCTGCCCCTGGAGATGCGGCTACTGCCACAACCCGGAGCTGCTCGACCCGCGCGCGCGGACCGAGGTGCGGTGGGAGACGGTCACGGCCCACCTCGCACGCCGTCAGGGCCTGCTCGACGGAGTCGTCTTCTCCGGCGGCGAACCGCTGCTCCAGCCCAACCTCGCCGAGGCGATGCGCGCGGTGCGGGCCCTGGGCTACGCCGTGGGCCTGCACACCGGCGGCGGCTACCCGCGCCGTTTCGCGCAGGTGCTGGGCGAAGGCCTGGTGGACTGGGTCGGCTTCGACGTCAAGGCCGCCCCGGACGCCTACGCCCGGGTCACGGGTGTGCGGGGCAGCGCGGGACCGGCCCTGCGCAGCCTCCGGCTCCTCCTCGACGCCGGGGTCCCGCACCAGCTGCGCACGACGGTCGACCCGGAGCTGCTCGACGACGGCGACGTCGCCGACCTGGAGTCGTGGCTGGCTGGGCGCGGCCTCCGTGACCACGTACGGCAGGAGGCGCGCGCCGTGTGAGGTCAGCGGGCGAACCCCGACCGCAGTGCGTCCCGGGTGGCCACGTACCCCTCCAGGTCCCCGGCGAAGGCCCCGGCGTCCTTCGACGCCAGGGCCCGCTGGATCCGGATTCCCTCCTCCACGGCGGTCAGGGCCTCCTGGACGCGGCCGAGCCGGCCCAGGTGTACGCCGAGGTTGACGAGCGCGCGGGCCAGGCCGTGGTCGTACGTCGAGGGGAGTTCCCCGGCCAAGCGGCGGTAGATGTCCACGGCCAGCCGGGACGCACCGGCGGCCTCCTCCGCGCGGTCGAGCGCGGCCAGACGGTTGCCCAGGTTGTTCAGCGCCATGCCCAGCTCGTCCTGGTGGAGGGTGTTGCCGGTGGCGGCCAGGCGGCTGTGGATGCGTACGGCTTCCTCCGTGGCGGTCAGCGCCTGTTCCGGCCGGCCGACCGCGGCGAGCCGGTTCCCGAGGTTGGACAGGGCGCCGGCGAGCCGGCCCTCGTGCACGGCGGGGTGGGCCCCGGCCAGTTCGCGCCAGAGGGCGACCGCCTGTTCGGTGGCGTCCAGCGCCTCCGCGGGACGGTCCGTGTTCCAGAGGTAGACGCCGAAGGCGGTCAGCGCGCGGGCGAGGGCGGGCCGGTAGGCGTCCGGGTTCGCTTCGGCCAGTCGGCGGCGGATGCCCACGGCCAGGGCGGCGGCGCCGGCCGCCGCCTTCCCGCGTCCCGTTCCCCACAGGTGGTTGGCCGCGGTGACCAGCGAGGTCGCGAACGCGGGTTCGTACGCGTACGGATCCGCCGCGGCCAGTTCGCGGTAGATCTCCGCCGCCGCCAGCGCCGTCTTCACGGCGAGGGCCCGGTCCCCCGACTGGAACAGCATGATCCCGGTGTTGACCAGTGCGCGGGCGAAGTCCGGCCGGTACACGGCGGGGTCCAGGTCGGACAGCCCGCCGAACATCTCCGCCGCCCGCAGGTTCGCCTGCAGGGCGTCCTCGATGCGGCCCACCGCCAGCAGGCGGCTGCCGAGGTTGCCCAGGGCGCCGGGCAGGTCGGCCCGGGGGACGTCGGGGTGCTCGGCCGAGGGGTACTCGGCATCGTGGCGGCTGGCCAGGGCGATGGCCTCCTCGGTGGACTCCAGGGCCTCCGCGTGCAGTCCCAGCTCCGCCTGGAAGACGCCTCGGTCGGTCAACGCGCCCGCGAGGGCGGGCAGATGGAGTACGGGATCCTCATCGGCCAGGCGACGGCAGCAGGCCACGGCCCGTTCGTTGCTGTCGAGCGCCTGGCGGTGGAGGCCCGCGTGCCACTGGCGCATCGAAAGGTGGCGGTACAGCAGCGTGTGTTGGGCGGGGTCGTCCGTGCGGCCGACCCGGTGCTCGGTCAGCCGGGCGGTCAGGACCGCCATGCCGGGGTCGAGGTCGGTGTGCCTGCCCGGCGGGAACCGCGCCTCGACGGCCTCGAGTACGGCGACGGCGTCCGGGAGGTCGGCGAGGGCGGTCAGGGCGCTGCTGCCGGCGTCGACCGCCAGCTGGGGGTCTTCCAGGAGCAGCGGGCCCAGGTAGCCCGGGCCGAGATGTGCCCAGTGCTGTGCGGCCGACGCGAGGAACACGATCGCGCGGGGCGTCCAGGGCACCGGCGCCCGGTCCCGGAGACGACGTTCTGTACGAACCGTGGCCGGGAGCCGTCGTCCGCCTCGCTCACGCGGCGCCCTCCGGTGCGCCTTCGGCGGATCCGCCGGTGGCGGGGCCCGGGGCGGTGGCCTCCGGCGGGCCGCCGTAGTGGGTGGTGGTGGTCAGATAGGCGTTGCCGTGCGTGACGCCCGCGGCGGTCGCCCCCGGGGCGGAGGCGGTGATGTTCTGTACGACCGAGGGCCGCTGGGCCTGGCGCAGTGCGTCCTGGGACCGGGTGATCAGGGCGCGCAGGTCGTCTGCGGCCTCCGGGTACCGGATCAGGAACGCCTCCAGTTGCAGCTCCCACAGCGGGAGCAGGGCCCGGCGGGCGCGCTCGGTGTCCTCGGTCCGCCGGACCAGGTCGTCGTGCGAGGCCAGCTGGACCTGGACCGTCTCCTCCTCGGCGGTGTCGCCGCGGCGGAACAGCCGGACCACGGACTCCCGTGTGCTGTCCCAGGCGGTGGTGGCCATCGCCGCGACGACGGCCGTGGCTCCGGTCGTGGCCAGCTCTGCCAACTCCAGCATGCGGGTCTCCTTCGACGGCGGTGCGGATCGCCGGGCGGCGAGCGGGCAGTGGGCCGGGCGGCGAGCGGGCAGTGGGCCGGGCGGCCGGCCGGGCCGCGTGCGCCCCCTGTTCCTCGGCCGCCGTCGATTCCCCCCCACGGACAGATCGGGCAGGCGGATCAGCCTAGGGCAAGTCGCCCACCCCCGTCCCCGGTTCCGCCCCACCCGCCGAAGCCGCCGGCTCGATGGAACCGCCTGTCCGATGCCTGCCCGATTCCGGGCAGGATCTGGGAAGTCCGGGGCCTCGTCGCTACAGTTGCGGCATGATCACTGCCTCGGCGCTGGGGTCCTTCGCGCTGATCGTGGGACTCCTCACCCTCACACCGGGCCTCGACACCGCCCTCGTACTGCGCACCGCCGCCCTGGGCCGCCGCAGGCGCGCCTGGGGTGTCGTCCTCGGCATCCAGACCGGCACCCTCGCCTGGGGCGTGCTCAGCTCGGCAGGTCTCACCGCGGTCCTGACCGCCTCACACCTCGCTTACGAGACGATCCGCTGGGCGGGCGCGGCGTACCTGGTGTGGATGGGCAGCCGCATCCTGCTGTCGACCCTGCGCCGACGCGCCGGGGCGGACCCCGGCCAGGCCGAGGCCGAGGCCGGTACCGCGCCCGCGAACGGGCCCGAGGCGGATGCCGGCGACGGCTTCGGGAGCGGCTGGCGCCAGGGCGCCCTGACGAACCTGCTCAACCCCAAGGTGGGCGCCTTCTACATGGCGGTCCTGCCCCAGTTCATTCCGGCCGGCTCCGCGCACCTGCTGACCGGCACCCTGCTGGCCGGAGTGCACATCCTGCTCGGCCTGCTCTGGTCGGGCGTGCTGATCGCATGCGCCCGGGCGCTGCGCGTCAGGCTCCAGCGCCCTTCGGCACGCCGGATCCTCGACCGGATCAGCGGCACGGTCATCGCCGGCTTCGGCGTGCACCTCGCCCTCGCCGACTGACCGGGCGGCCCACCGGCCGCCGACGTAGCCTGGCGGCATGCGCGAGCACGATCTTGTCGTCATCGGTGCGGGATCCGGCAACGCCGTCATCGACGAGTCGTTCGCCGGCCTCGACGTGGCCATCGTCGAGGAGAGGTGGTTCGGAGGCACCTGCCTGAACGCGGGCTGCATCCCGAGCAAGATGCTCGTCCACACGGCGCACGTGGCCCGGACCGTCGACGAGGCCGGCACGTACGGCGTCGACGCGGAACTGGCGGGCGTCCGCTGGCGGGCGATGCGCGACCGGGTGTTCGGGCGCCTGGACGCCGACCGGGAACAGGGCCGCCGGGACCGCCGGGAGACGGACTTCGTCACCGTGTACGAGGGGACGGCGCGCTTCACGGGCCCGCGGGAGCTGCGGGTCGACGGCCCCGACGGCGTCGTCGGCATCAGGGCCCGGCAGGTCGTCATCGCCGTCGGCGGCCGCCCGTCGGTGCCCCCTCCCGTCGCCGGCTGCGCACTGCCGTACGAAACCTCCGACACCGTCATGCGGATCGCCGCGCCGCCGCGCCGCCTGGCCGTCCTGGGCGGCGGGTACATCGCGGCGGAGCTCGCCGAGGTGTTCGCCGCGGCCGGCAGCTCCGTCGTCATCGTCGAGAAGGAGGAGCTCCTGCTCGGCCCCCAGGACGAGACGGTCGCCGAACGGTTCACCGAACTGGCCCGATCCCGCTTCGACCTCAGACTGGGACGGGAGGTCACCGAGGTCGGCGGCCGTCCGGGCGCGCTGCGGCTGCGCCTCGACGACGGTTCCACCGTTGAGGCGGACATGCTGCTGGTGGCCGCCGGCCGCGTGCCCAACAGCGACCGGCTGAACCTCGGGGCCGCCGGAATCGCGACCCGTGACGACGGCCGCATCGTGGTCGACGCGCACCAACGCACCACCGCGGAAGGCGTCTTCGCGCTCGGGGACGTGTGCACACCGGTGCCGCTCAAGCACGTCGCCAACCGCGAGGCGCAGGTCGTCGCCCACAACCTGCGCCACCCCGACGACCTGATCGAGGCCGACCACGACCGGGTGCCCTCGGCCGTCTTCACCCACCCCGAGATCGCCTCGGTCGGCGCCACCGGGCAGGAGTGCCGCGAGCGGGGGCTGGACGTGCTGGTGGGCGAAGCCCGGTACGCGGACGTCGCCTACGGCTGGGCGATGGAGGACACCACCGGCTTCTGCAAGGTGCTCGCCGAACGGGGCACCGGCCGGCTGCTCGGCGCCCATGTCATGGGCCCGCAGGCCCCCGCCCTCATCCAGCCCCTGGTGCTGGCGATGACCCTGGGCATCGACGCGTCCACCCTCGCCAAGTCCCCGTACTGGATCCACCCGGCGCCCACGGAGCTCGTCGAGAACGCCCTCCTCGACCTCGACCTGTGACCCCGGGCGTGAGCCCGCCGGACCGGGACACCAGCGCGATGTGCTGAAACCATGCTGGGCACCGACTTCCCCTACCGCGAGTGGTACCCGCAGGGCTGCAAGGCCGTCCAGATCGACACCCGCGAGGAGAACCTGGGCCGCCGGGTCCCGGTGGACGTGGGGCTGACCGGCGACGTGGGGGCGACCCTGCGGGCCCTGCTCCCGCTCCTGGACGAGACCGCCGACCGGACCCACCTGGAGGACGCGCGGGACCGGTTCGCACGCTGGGAGGAAGGACAGCGGCGACTGGCCGATCCGGCGCACGAACGCCGCTGGACCGGCAGGCTGCGCTCGGCGCTGGACAACCGGGACCACCGGATCCGCCCCGAGGCCCTGGCCGCCGCGGTGGACGCGTACGCCGCCGACGACGCCGTGTTCACCTCCGACACCGGTATGGCGACCGTCTGGCTCTCCCGCTTCGTCACCATGCGCGGCGGCCGCCGCCTGATCGGCTCGTACAACCTCGGCTCGATGGCCAACGCCATGCCGCAGGCGCTCGGGGCACAGCTGTGGGCGCCCGACCGGCAGGTCGTCGCCTTCTGCGGCGACGGCGGGCTGAGCATGCTGCTGGGCGACCTCATGACGATCAGGACGTACCGACTGCCCGTGAAACTCGTCGTCTTCGACAACCGCCGCCTGGGCATGGTCAAGCTGGAACAGGAACAGGCCGGGCTGCCCGAATTCGGCACGCAGCTCGACAATCCCGACCTCGCCGCCGTCGCCACCGCCCTCGGCCTCACCGGCATGCGCGTCACCGACCCGGCCGATCTCCACGACAGCGTGCGCAGGGCGTTCGAGACTCCGGGACCGGTCCTGCTGGACGTCCTGACCAACCCCGAGGAAGTGGCCGTGCCCGGGAAGCCGAAGGCCGGCCAGGGGTGGGGCTTCGCCGTCGCCAAGGTCAGGGAGATCCTCCCCGGCGGAGGGGACTGACCGGCCCGTTGCCGGGTACCCGCGCAGCGGGCGCCGCCCACCCGTACGCACGCGAACGACTCGGAGGAAAGGGCATCTCGATGGACGGACGGGACGAGAGCGCGGACGAACGCGCCGACCGGCAATGGCAGGAACTCATCCAGGAGATCCGCGTCGCCCAGACCGGGGTCCAGATCCTCTTCGGATTCCTGCTGACGGTGGCCTTCACCCCCGCCTTCCACGGGCTCGCGCAGACGGACAAGTCGATCTACATCGTGACCGTGGTGCTGGGCTCGCTGGCGACGGGCGCGCTCATCGGGCCGGTCGCCTTCCACCGCATCGTCTCGGGCCACCGCATCAAACCCGAGGCGGTCGCCTGGGCCGCGCGCCTCACCTTCACGGGCCTCGTCCTGCTGCTGGCCACCTGCACCACGGCCCTCTTCCTCGTCCTGCGGGTCGCGACCCACAACGCGCTCGTGCCGTGGCTCGTCGGCGGCGTGCTCGCCTGGTACCTGCTGTGCTGGTTCGCGCTGCCCCTGTGGGCGAGGGTCCGCGACACCACCGGGAAGTGACTGCCCGGAGGCCGTCTCGCGGATCCTTCCCTACCACGCCCGGGTGCCTGCCAGGGCGTCCGTGCCCGGGGCGCAGTGTTCCCGCAGCGCCGCGAGCTCGGCGGCCGGCAGGCGGCGGGACGAGCCGCGCCGGCTGCCGTCCAGGCGCGCGACGCCGACGTCGAGCCATTGCGGGAGCGGTTCGACGCCGATGAAGCCGGCCAGTCGCGTCAGCTCCTTGCGGGGCTCGTCGAGGAGGTCCTCGTAGGACAGCGTGGTCCGTACCGCTGCGGGCACCTCGTCGAGATGCGCCACACCCCGGACGACGATCTCCGACCACAGCGCCGCGAAGCCGGACGACGGCAGGTCGCGATCCAGCACCAGCGCGGAATCGAAACGCTCGCCCAGCAGCCGGGACAGCTCGGGAGGCAAGGACCGCACCTGCTCCCCGGTCAGGTCCTCGACGCGCTCGGCGCCCGTCCGGGCCAGGATGTCGCGGAGCAGGAAGATCAGCCGGTAGCCCGTGTGCCGGCTCATGGACAGCGCGCAGTCCGGCCCGTCCCTGAACAGGTGCACGAAGCGAGCCTGCGGGAAGGCCCCGCGCAGCAACGGCACCCGCTCCAGCGAATAGCCCGACCGCTCGACCACCGCGCTGCGCCCGAACCGCGTGCACAGGAGCCGGAACAGGGCCTCGTAATGGCCGGCGGCGGTTCGGTTCGGCCAGCCGCACACCTGCTTCTCCAGCTCGTCGAACAGGCCGTCCGGATCGTCGGTCAGGTGCGGAAGGACCATCAGGGACAGGGCGGGGATGCCGGTGGTGTCGGTCGCGAAGCGCCCGGGACGGCGCGTGTAGACGAACTCCGGCATCGGCACCCCGCTCCGGATCATCCGCTCGAACACCGGATTGGGATCGGCCAGCAGCCGCCAGAACTCCCGGCCTCCCAGGACGCCTTCCGGGAAGCCCCGGCTCTGCACCGACGACAGCAGTTCGTTCAGGCTCAGGACGTCCGGATGCGCGTTGACGATGCCCGACAGCGCGGTCGATCCGCTGCGGCCCGTACCGACCACGAACGTCAGAGTGCGCATGCGGGCGATCTCCCTCGGCTTGGACTTCGACGGCCACCTGAACCGATATCCAGCAGACTTCCCCGAGCGCCACGTTGTTGACACCTGCCGGACGGCGTGCGACAAAGACTGCAGGGCGTGTTCGCCACCTACTCCCTCGTCTGAGGTGCGCTTCTCCTCATGACCGGGCCGCCGCACCTGCCGGTGCCCTCGCCGGGGCCGGGGCCGACGTCGCGCGCATTCCACCGTCTCCAATCCGAGACTCGCCGAACAGCGGGCAAACCACCGCGTATGTGAACGGACAACTCTGCCTTGACCATGATTCCCGGATCCCGTGTTCCCGGACGGACGTGGACCGTCCGTCTGACCGGCCACGGCGATCACACCGTCTCCGTCAGCTGCAGCACCGAGGCGTGCCGCATGCCGCCCCGCTCCAAGGACACGACGGCCATGCGGCGTTTCGCCGCCGAGCACGTACGCGCGCACGCCCGGCTCGCGACCGTGCGCCCCAACGCCGCGTGCGCCTGCCTGGCCGCCGAATGCGGCTACCACGAGGACACCAGAGCCGCCTGCACCGGTGCCCCGCTGCTCGTCCTCATCCACAACCCGGCCGTCGGCCAGGTCTGGACCCTCGCCGAGATCTGCCAGGGCTGCGCGCCGCTGATCTCCCACACCGCCGTCCTCGGCCGTGCCCAGCGCCCGACGGCCGCCCGGGCCGCCGCACCGGCCGCCGTACCGCCCGCCCCGGCCTCGCCGGCGCACGTCGCCGTGGCCGGCGGCTTCTCGTCTCCCGAGGCCGCTCCCGAAGTCGTGTCCCGCCGCCGCCCGCACCGCGGTGGCCCCCGACGCACCCGCTGACGCAGGCCCGGGCGGCGCGGGGGATGCCGGGCCGCTGCCGCCGGGCCCGTTGCCCGGGGACGACGGTACGAGCGCAGTCGCCGGGGGTTGACCGGGCGCGGCCCGGGTTCCCGGCCGCGGAGGGACCGGGAACACGGGACCGGCCGGGTTCCGTACGGAGCCGGGCGGCAGCCCGTCGTGCGGGCGGGCCGGCCGCACGACGCCGGGGGAGGTACGCCCCGCGGCCGAGGCCCGCTCCGGAAGCCCCCGACCCGCAGGGGGCGGCTTCCGGTATCCACGCGTCTAACCCGGTCGTCCTCCGTCAAACGCCCCCACCCCTCATGTTCCTAGAAGGCGTCAAGAGCCGTCGTGCTGCCGGGAGTACCACTCCACGGTGCCCGTTCGAGGCGCCGGCCGTACGCACCCCGCATGAGCGGACCTCGGACGCATGTCTACCGCGGCTGCGCGGGGCAGCCGACACGGGTGTGCCGGAATCGGCCGACAGGGATGGCGTCGCAGGGCTGCGCCCCATGCGTGACCTGCGGAATTTCCCGTGTCAGGGCCCTTTGGGCGCAAGGCTTGCGGATCATGCTCCGGCGGGACTACAGCATCGCTCTTTTGCGAAGGTGCACAGTCTCGTGCAGTCCCGCGAACTGCTGCCCCTCTAAGGTACCCCGACCGGATGCCGGTGCCCGCCCAGGCGTCACGGGCATCCGGCCACCCGCCCGCGCTTCTTGCACGGGGTCGCAGCACAGACCCTGATTTACGGAGACGGACCGAATGAACCCCCATCAGACCACGTCACTCCTCCTAGGCCTCGCCGCCGTCGTGATCCTGGCACGCGTACTCGGCGCACTGGCCCGACGATTGGGCCAGCCGCCGGTGATCGGTGAGGTGGTCGCCGGCATAGCGCTGGGACCGACCCTCTTCGACGGAGCGGTCTCCGACGCCCTCTTCCCCGCAGACATCCGGCCCCTGCTGGGCGCCCTGGCCGCGGTCGGCGTCGCGGTCTTCATGTTCATAGTCGGCCTGGAATGGGACGCCACGCTCATCCGAGGCAGCGGCAGCCTCGCCACGTCCGTCTCGTTCAGCTCCATCCTGGTGCCGTTCGGCCTCGGCATGGTGCTGGCGCTCTACCTGATGGACGAGTACGGCACCGGCGACCAGACCGCGTTCATGCTGTTCATGGGCATCGCCATGTCCATCACGGCGTTCCCGGTGCTGGCCCGCATCCTCACCGACCGCAAGATGACGCGCTCCCCGCTCGGTGTCGTCGCTCTGGCCTGCGCCTCCATCGACGACGTCCTCGCGTGGACCGTACTCGCCGGAGTGGTCGTCCTCAGCGGCTCGGGCGGCGCGGACGAGTGGCGCATCCTGCTCGCCATCCCGTACCTGCTGGGCATGCTCTTCGTCCTGCGGCCGCTGCTGCAGCGCTACGCGGACCGCCGCCCCGAGCTCCGGCTCACCCCGACCGTGTTCGCGTGCGTCGTCGCCGGACTGCTGCTGTCCGCCGCCGCCACCGAGTGGGTGGGCCTGCACTACATCTTCGGCGCCTTCCTCTTCGGTGTGGTCCTCCCGCGCACCGGCACCGAGCGGCTCCGCTCCGAGGTGCACGACCGCCTCGGCGAGATGAACGGCACGCTGCTGCTGCCGGTGTTCTTCCTCGTCGCCGGCCTCAAGGTCGACCTCTCGGAGCTGGACATGGGCGGGCTGGGCGCCCTGGCGCTGATCCTCCTGGTGGCCGTCGGCGGCAAGTTCACGGGCGCCTTCGTCGCGGCCCGGCTCAACCGGATGCCCGTGCGGCAGTCCGCCGCGCTCGCCGCGCTGATGAACACCCGAGGCCTGACCGAGCTCATCGTCCTCAACGTCGGTCTGCAACTGGGCTTCCTGTCCCAGGGCCTCTACTCGCTCATGGTCGTCATGGCCGTGGTCACGACCATGATGGCCGGACCGCTGCTGACCTGGTTCATCGGCCGGCCGAAGGACGACGACCGCTCCAAGGCCTCCGGGACGCCCGAGAAGGCCGAACGCACGGCGGGCGCGGTCCGCACGAGCCTCTAGCCGCCCGCCCGCCTGCCCGCCTGCCCGCCTGCCGGCCCGGGAGAGCGGGGCCGCCACCGACCGGTGGCGGCCCCGCTCACGGCCGGAGCGGCTTCAGCGGGCGCGCTTCCGGTTCTGCCGGGCGGTGAGCTGGCCCTGCACGAAGGCATCGGTCTCCGGTGCGTAGGGGCCGCCGTGGTCGAAGAGCAGATCGGTGATGCGCTGCCATTCCGCCACCTCGGCGCGCGTGCCGGCGTCCGCCGCCTCCAGATCGCCCGCGGCCTCCTCGGCGGCTTCCAGTGCTTCGGCGGTCTGGTGGTGCGTCATCCCCTCGGCACGTCGCCGTACCCGGTCGCGCGCGGCCCGCTCCCCGGGGGTCGGTTCGTGCGGGTCGTTCGCCGGTGCGGTGTCCTCGGTCATGGGTGGTGCGCCTTCCGTTCGAGCTGCGGCGGATCTCCGGCCCGTGTGGCGACGGGGACGGGCTCCGTCGCCGGACTACCCTTCAGGCCCCATCGTCCCGGAGGAGCGGCAGATGACCGATACGACCACCATCGACCTCGGACCACAAGCCCGGATCGTGGCCGGTCTCGTGGCGGGCGTCCCGGACGCCCGCCTCGACGGCCCGACGCCCTGCCCCGACTATGCGGTCGGCGACCTGCTGGGCCACCTCACCGGCCTCGTCGTCGCGTTCCGCGACGCCGGCCGCAAGGACCTGGGCCCAACGACGGACACGGACCCCGGCGCGGCCGCCCCCTCCCTGCCCGCCGGCTGGCGCGAGGAACTGCCCCGGACCCTCGGCGAACTGGCCGAGGCCTGGCACGATCCGGCCGCCTGGACCGGCATGACCCGCGCGGGCGGCCTGGACCTGCCCGGCGGCATCGCGGGTGCGGTGGCCGTCGACGAACTGGTCGTCCACGGCTGGGACCTGGCCCGGGCCACCGGCCAGGAGTACGCACCCGACCAGGCCGCGCTGCGCGCCTCGCACGCGTTCCTGCTGGCGAGCGTCGAGGACGAGGGCCGCTCGGAGATCTTCGGCCCCGTCGTCCCCGTTCCGGACGACGCCCCGCTGCTGGACCGGACCATCGGCCTGAGCGGACGCGATCCGCACTGGACTCCCTAGGGCCTGTAGTCAAACTCCCGTCTGCCCCGCGACGCCTGGCACGCGCTCTCGCCGCACCGGGCGAAAGCAAAGTACGTCCAGTACGCGTGGTTCCGCCCGGCGCACCGAGAGCACGCACCAGACGCCGTAGGGCCGCCCTCCGGGCGACGACGGGAGTTTGACGACACCCCCTAGGCCGCCGATGGGCCGGACGAGCTGTCCACCGATACGGGACGGGTGTCCCGTCGTTGCACGAGCATGACTGATTTCATGGTGCAGGTTCCGGCGGACTGGCTGGCCCGGGTGTTCCTCGCCCTGCGCCGCGGGGCATCGGGCGGCGCGCAGGCGGTCGCCGAGGAACTGCGGCCGTTCACGGAGAAGCCCGGCCAGCGGGTGCCGGTCCCCAGGCCCACGGTGCTGCGGACCGAACTGGCGCTGCGGCGGGAAGCTGAACTGGCGAGCGTACAGAGCCGGCGTGCCGAACTGTCCGACCACGCCGAGTTCCTGGTCAGGCAGCGATTGGCCGAACAGTAGGGAGGCGTTCCGTGGCGCGGGGCCGGACATCGCGTCCGTCCCCGCGCACCGGCTGCCTCAGTGGATCCGGTGCTCCGTCCAGAACGGGCCGAGGTCCCGCGCCGTCGCCGCCTGCGCCGCGCGTTTGAAGTCCGCGGTGGTGGTGACGCCCAGCCAGTGGTCCCGCGCGTAGCCGCGCAGCATGCCCGCCATCGCCGGGCCGCCCAGTACCCGTTCCAGGTCGTGCAGGGCGCAGGCCCCGCGGTGGTAGACGACCCGGTACTCCGTGCGGCGGCCGTCCGCGAAGTAGGCCAGCGAGCGGGTGAGGGCGGACGTCCCGCTCGGCCACGGCCCCTGGTCCGCCCAGCAGGTGGCGGTGTCCTGCCGGTAGTACAGCTCGTTCGCGTACTGGGCGAAGGACTCGTCCAGCCACGGCGACGCGAACTGGTCGTTGCCGACGATGCCGTAGAACCACTGGTGGGCGATCTCGTGGACGACGGCCGAACCGTCCGGTTCGGTCCACAGCAGGACGAGTCCCGGGAACTCCATGCTGCCGAAGTCGTCGAGGGTGTCGCTCATGACGAGGTCGAGCTCGCCGTACGGGTAGCGCCCGAACCGCTGCCCGAACTCGTCGACCGAGCCGACGGCGTCCTTCAGGTCGGCGGCGACGCCCTCGGGGGAGGTGGTGGCGGTCCAGTACGCGTTGAGCCGGACCCCGCCGGGCGTCGTGACCGTCTTGGACAGGAAGGGGCCCGCCGCCCACGCGAAGTCCCGCACCCCGCGCGCCACGCTGGTGCTGACCGTGCGGCCCGGTCCGCCCGCGCGCCGGATGGTGGTGCCCGTCGCGGGAACGACGAGCGCGGCGGGGTGGTCGAGGACGACCCGGAAGTCCCCGGCGAGGGTGTGGAAGCTCTCGCCGAACCCGACGTCCGGGTCGAGGTGCCGGCCCTGCGCGTCGCGTACGGACAGCAGGGGCAGCGCGTTGCCGAGGTAGCGGTGCGCGCCGTCCCTGCCGAAGCGGTGGACGCGGCCCGGGACGGTGATCTCGACGTCGAAGGAGACGCTCGTGCGCGCGCCGTACGGCAGCGGGGCGGGCAGGTCGATCCGCAGTGCGGTGCAGCCGACGGTGAGCGGCCGCGGGGTTCCGCCGGTGACCCGGCCCACCCGGACCGGCGACGGGCCGTCCGGGGTTCCGCAGCCGTCGGTGCCGTTGCCCCACAGCCGTACGTCGACCGAACGCAGCGGGGTGCGGGCGGCATTGCGGAAGGACACCGTCTGGCGTCCGCTCCACCGCGAGCCGTCGGCGTCGGAGCGCAGCGACACGTCGTACGAGGGGCGGTCGGGGGTCGCCGTGCTCCCCGGGGCGGCGGGGCCCGCGGTGTCCTGGGCCGCCGCCGTCTGCGGAACGAGCAGCAGCACGGCCGCGAGGGCGAGTGACGGTGCACGCCAGTGCCTGAGCGAAGTCATGGCAGGCACGCTAGAACGCCCGTACGCCCGGACGTGCGAGTTCCGCAGCACCGCCGCGGGCCCGGTACGGACTAGCCGCCGCGTACGGCGCTCAGCAGTGCCGCCGTCGACGCCATGCGGGTCGGGGGCTGCCAGGTCCAGGTGCGTACGGAGGTGAAGCCGGCCGCCCGGACCGTCTGCGCGAGGGCGGGGAGACCGGTGGGGAGCCACTTCTCGTGTGCGGCCAGGACCATGCGGCCGCCGGGGCGCAGGACGCGGTGGAGTTCGGCGAGGGCGGTGGTGACGTCGGGCCAGAGCTGGAGGTTGTTGACGGAGATCACGACGTCGGCGGAGGCGTCGGGCTCGCCGGTGCGGGCGGCGGTGCCGGATGCGAGGCGCACTCGGCCCCGGGCGATCGCGGGGGCGCAGCGGCGGCGGGCCATGGACAGCATGACGTCGGAGGGGTCGACGCCGACCACGTGCGCCGAGCGGCGGGCGGCGGCCTCGAGTCCGATCCCGGGGCCGGGCCCGAGGACCAGCACGGCTTCCTGTCCGGTGGGCGCGGCGAGGTCGACGACGTGCTGTTCGGTGGCGGCGTTGCCGCGTGCCATGAGCCGGCCGCCGAGCCGGCCGAGCAGCCCGCTGGGCCGGCCGAACCCCTGGGTCAGGAGCCGCTGGGTGATGCTCTCCACGCCCCCATGGAAGCACGCACGGCGGTCCGCCGGGCCGAGCGCTACCCGGTCGGGCCAAGCGCGGACGGCCCGCTGCTGCGAATGGCCCAGCAGCGGGGCACCGGACGGGCGGCGAGCCGGAGGCGATGCATAACCTCGCTGCCAGACACATTCGTTCGCGAGGCTTGTGGAGAGGTCATGTCCCGTCAAGGCCGCCGGCGGGCAGTCGCCCGCACGAGCATCCTCGCCGTCGGCCTGCTCCTCGCCGGGTGTGTCCTCGCCACGCCCGTGCCGCCGCGACAGGCCTCCGGCAGCAGGGCGGAGACCGAGGTCGCGGTGGGCGCCTACCTCCACTACGGCTCGCCCGGTGTCGAGCGCATGCAGGAACTCTCGCACTGGCTCGGCGGCACCGAGCTGCGCGCGGGGCACACCTACCTGCCCGGCGACACCTGGGCGAACATCGAGGGGGCTCCCGATTCCCTGCGCACCTGGGCGCGGTGGCGGACGGCGCGCCCCGACCGGATGTTCGTCCTGAACGTGCCGATGCTGGAGCGCAACGAGGCCGGCGTCCCCGACGCCCGGGTCGCCGAGCTGATCCGCACCGGTGCGCGGGGCCAGTACGACCAGCACTTCCAGCGGCTGGCGAAGCGGCTGGTCGCCCTCGGGGTGCCGGACACGGTGGTGGTGCTCGGCTGGGAGATGAACGGCTTCAACTACACGCACCGGTGCCGTCCGGACCCCGAGAACTGGAAGCGGTACTGGCGGCGCATCGTGGCCGCCATGCGCACGGTGAAGGGGCAGCGGTTCCGTTTCGACTTCGCGCCCAACCGCGGCGGCGACGCGATCGCGTGGACCAAGTGCTATCCCGGAGACGACGTCGTCGACATCATCGGCATGGACTCCTACGACCAGCCGCCGGGCCACTCCTTCGACGAGCAGGTCACCCAGCCGTACGGCCTCCAGCAGCAGGTCGACTTCGCGAAGGCCCACCGCAAGCGGATCTCGTACCCCGAGTGGGGGCTCTTCCGCAACGGCGACAACCCCGAGTACATGCGGGACATGCTGGCCTGGATCGCCGAGCACAGGCCGCTGTACCACAGCATCACCGACTACTGCCCGCACGGCGTGTGGCAGTGCGACCAGAACCCGCGCTCCACGCAGGTGTTCAGGGAGTTCCTGTCCGCGGAGCAGGACCGGCACTCGCCCTTTCGCCTTCGGCCGTGAGCCCGAGGGACGCCACCGGGTGGGATAATCGGTCCGGTGGACGTATCGAGAGCTTCCTGGGTCAACACGACACACGACTGGTCCGGCGCCGTAGACGCCGACCACCTGGCGCACATCCGGCGCAGTCCCGTGGAGTTCTCTCCGGGCGGAGCATGGCACCTGCTCCTCGAGGTACTCGCCTACGCGGCCGACGAGGCGTCCGGCCGGCGCGGGGGAAACTGCGTCGTCGTGCTCCATCCCGACGGGTCCGTGTCCGTCCGGGACGACGGACGGGGGACCGACACCCGCGTGGACGAGCACGGCCGGACCGTGAAGAAGCCGGTCATGGCGACGAAGGACCTCCGCTTCTTCGACTTCCCGGAGGCCGAGGCGCTCCCCGACGGCCGTCCCCGGCGCGGCATGTCCGTGGTCGCGGCGCTGAGCGAGTGGCTCGTCCACACCAACCGTCGCCTCGACGGGGCCTGGACCCAGCGCTACGAACACGGTGTGCCGGTCACCGGCCTCGAGCCCGTCGATGCCGATGGCACCACCGGGACGCTGGTCCACTTCCGGCCGGACGGTCCCGTGCGTTCGATGACCGGGCCGGCGGCCGTCGACCTTTCGGCCCTGGCCGGGGCCTGGGCGCAGCTGGAGGTTCGGGTCGACGACCGGCGCGGTGACTGACGGACGGATCGCGCGGCCGCGGCCGGTCAGGGGGTGCCGAGGTACGGCAGGGCGCGGGGGTGGACGGCCTGGGTGTCCCGGCGCAGCAGGTCCGCGTAGGACTCGCGGCGGACCACGTCCCGTGCCTCGCCGTCCCGGACGAAGACCACGGGAGGCCTGCGGGCCCCGTTGTAGTTGTTGGCCAGCGAGTAGCAGTAGGCCCCGGTGACCGGTACCGCGACGACGTCCCCGGGCCGGGGGTCGCGCAGCGGGACCTCGCGGATCAGGGTGTCTCCGGACTCGCAGTGGCGGCCGACGAGGTCGCAGTCCTCGCCGCCGCCCACGCGGTTCACCACCGTCGCCTCGAAGCGCTGTCCGTACAGCATCGGTTCGAGGTTGTCGGCCATACCGCCGTCGACCGCGACCAGCGGCCGCGGTCCCGGCTTGACGTTGACGACCCGGTACAGGGTCACGGCGGCCTCCGCCACCAGAGACCGGCCCGGCTCCAGGATCAGCCGGGCGTCCTCGGGCAGGTACGCGCACGCGGCGTCGGTGAGGGTGCGGACGTACTCCGCGACGCCCGGCGGCCGGTCCTGGTACGTGTACCGGACGCCGAGCCCGCCGCCGACGTCGTAGACGGGGTGCCGGCCGAGCTCGGTACGGGTCCCGACCACCTCGACCGACTTCCGGAACGGCGCGGTCTCCATCAGCTGCGAGCCGACGTGCACGTGCAGGCCGTCCAACCGCAGCCGTCCGCCGCGCCGGATCCGTTCGGCGGCCTCGACCGCCTGGGGCGCGGTGAGCCCGAACTTGGACCCGCGCCCGCCCGTGGCCATGGCGGCGTGGGTATCGGCATCGACCTCGGGCACCACCCGGAGCAGCACCCTCTGGCCGCCGGCGGCCAGGTGCTCCAGCCGGTCGACGTCGCCGAGGTTGTCGATCACGATCGTGCCCACACCTGCGGAGAGGGCCATCGCCAGCTCCTCGTCCGTCTTGGCGTTGCCGTGCATGACGAGGAGTTCCGGATCGGCCCCGGCGGCCAGCGCGGCGACCAGCTCTCCGCCGCCCGCGATGTCCACCCCGAGTCCTTCCTCGACGAAGGTACGGATCACCGCGGTGCACGGGAACGACTTCGAGGCGAAGACCACTTGGCTGTTCGGCCAAAGCTCGGACAGCGCCCGCCGGTACGCGCGCGCCCGAACGCGCAGGGCCGTCTCGTCCACGACGAACGCGGGCGTGCCGAAGCGCTCGGCCACATCGGAGAGCCGGCAGCCGCCGACCACGAGCTGTTCCTGTCCGTCCAGGTGGGAGCCCAGGGGAAAGAGGCCGACCAGGTCGTCCTGAGATGTGCTGAGCAGTGCGTCGGAATGCATGGAGCGCGTTCCCCCTCGGATCGGCATGGGATGTCCGATCGCTATCCTGGCAATCCTCCGCAGCGGGTGCCGCAGCCGATCGGCCGACGAAACGAGCCCTCCATTGTCCGATCCCACCATGCGTACGCCGGACCCGGACGACGCCCCCGCCACCTTGGGCGGCGTGCTGCGGGCGGCCGGCGTGTCGGCTCCCCGCGTGCTGACCGCCCCGGCCGGTGCCGGGGTTCCGGTTCGTGGCACGGTCATCCATGACGCCGGAGACCGGCTCCCGGACTCGCCCGGCGGCGTACTGCTCCTCGTCGGCACCGACCCCGCCGACCCGCGCCGGCTCGCCCTGCTCGGCCAGGCCGCGGCCCGCGGTTTCAGCGCCGTCGTGGTCAAGCGCCGGGGACAGGACATCCCGCGGTTCGTGCACGAGGCCGAGGTCCAGGGCATCGCCGTGCTCGCGGCCGACGACGAACTGCCCTGGCGCACCGTGGACGCCGTACTCAGCTGCGCCCTGTCGGGATCCGGAGGGCCCGAGTTCACCCCCGCACCGCTGGGCGGCGGGGAGCTGTACGCCCTCGCGGACCACCTCGCGACGGTCGTCGGGGGCGCGACGGTCGTGGAAGACCTGGCCCAGCGGGTGATCGCGTACTCCAGCGTGCCCGACGTCCGCATCGACGCCTTCCGCGAGCGCGGCATCCTCCAGCGCCGCGTGTACGACCTCCCGGAACTGCCCATGCAACGCGGCCAGTACCGCCAGGTCCTGGCCGCGCCGGGCGTGGTCCGGTTCCCCGAGATCGGGGAGGAACTGCCCAGGGCCGCGGTCGCGGTACGCGCCGGGACCCTGCCGCTGGGCTCCCTGTGGGTCATCGAACCCGAATCGGGGATGACGGGGGAGGGCCTGGCCGCACTGGCGGAGACCGCCCGGCTCGCCGCCCCGCACCTGCTGCGGCTGATCACCCTGCCCGAAGCGGAGCGCCGACTGCGCCGGGACACCCTCCTCTCCCTGCTCACCGGCTCCGGGGTGGTCACGGAGGAGGCCTCCGCACTCCTCGGCCTGCGCCGCGGCAGCGAGTTCCGGCTGCTGGCGCTCGCGCCCCCGCGCGCGGTCGCCGGCCACCGCGGCCCCACGCCCTCGGCAGCGGCCGCGGCGACCGTCCTGGAGCACGCCGAGTCCGAACTGGTCCGCCAGTGCGCGGCGCACCGCCCCGACGCCACCGTCGCCGCCACCGGCGGCGTGCTGTTCGTCCTGCTGCCCCAGGCCGGGGCGCTGCACGCCGGCCGCCGGTTCGCCGAGGCGGTGCTGACCGCGGTGCGCCGGGCCGTCTCCCCGGACGTCACCGCGGCCCTGACCCGGGCGGCCGTGGACGTGAACGCCCCGGCCTCCCTGCGCAGGGAGGCCGAGGCGGTGTTGCGGGCCGTCGCCGGGGCGCCCGCCGGCCCCGTGGCGATGGCGCCGGACGTGCGCCACCGGATGCTGCTCGACCGGGTCGGCGACGAACTGGAGCGCGATCCGTGGCTGCGGCTGGCCGAGGTCGACGCGATGCTCGCCCACGACGCCCGGCACGGCACCGGCTACGGGGCGTCGCTCAGCGCCTGGCTGGACGAGGTCGGCGATGTCGCGGCGGCCGCCGGCCGGCTGCAAGTGCACCCCAACACCCTGCGCCACCGACTGCGCAGGGTGCGGGAGTTGTTCGGCCTCGATCTCGACGACCCCGATGTCCGGCTGGGTGCCTGGCTCGAGCTCAGGCGCGCGGCAGGTCCGCGGGCTCGCTGAACCCGTCCCCCTCCCTGTCCCGGTCGTCGGCGGAGCCGTCGGCGAACCGCTCCAGCCGGGAGTGGCGACGGCCGAAGCCCAGGTACAGCCCGGCGGCCAGCAACAGCCAGAGCCCGAACAGGGACCAGGTCAGCCCCGGAAGCAGCCAGGCCAGGTAGAGGCAGGACCCGGCCGACAGGACCGGGACCAAGGGGTGCAGCGGCAGCCGGAACGGGCGCGGGGCTTCCGGCGCGGTGCGCCGCAGCACCAGGACTGCCGCGGCGACGGCGGCGAAGGCGATGAGGGTGCCCAGGCTGGTCAGGTCGGCGAGCTGCTGGAGCGGCACGAACGCGGCGAGCAGCCCCACGCCGGCCCCGACGATCCACGTGTTGTGCGCCGGGGTGTGCCGCTTGCGGTCCACCCGGGAGAACACCTGCGGGACCAGTCCGTCACGGGCCATCGAGAACAGGATGCGGGTCTGCCCGAAGAGGGTCACGAGCACCACGCTGAAGATCGACACGACGGCCCCGGCGGACAGCACCAGCGCCGGCCAGCCCATGCCGGTCACCTGACGCAGGATCTCCGCGAGCACCGCCCGGCCGCCCTCGGCCTGTTCCCCGAACCGCGCCGCGTCCTGGGCGCCGACGCCGGCCACGGCGACCGCCGCGTACAGGGCCGTGACCGTCACCAGGGTCAGCAGCAGTGCCAGGGGCACGGTGCGGCGGGGGTCGCGCACCTCCTCGCCGGCGGTGGACACGGCGTCGAAGCCGATGAACGAGAAGAACACCCCCGAGGCGGCGACCGTCACCCCGGCCACGCCGGCGGGGGCGAAGTCGGCGAACCGGGAACCGTCGAAGGCGGTCAGGGCCACGGCGACGAACAGCACCAGCACCCCCGTCTTCACGCACACCATCACCGCGTTGACGATCGCCGACTCCCGCGTGCCGCGCACCAGCAGCAGCGAGCAGAGCAGGACCACCGCCAGCGCGGGCAGGTTGACCGCGCCACCCGCACCGGGCGGCTGGCTGATCGCGCCGGGCAGCGCGAAGCCGAAGAGGGAGCCGGTCACCTCGTTCAGGTACTGGCCCCAGCTCACGGCGACCGTGGCCACGGCCACCCCGTACTCCAGGATCAGGCACCAGGCGACCAGGTACGCCGCGCCCTCCCCGAGCGAGGCGTAGGCGTACGAGTACGTGCTGCCCGCCACCGGCACCGTACTGGCCAGCTCCGCGTAGCACAGCGCCCCCAGCCCCGCCACGACGGCCGCGAGCGCGAACGACAGGACGACGGCCGGGCCGGCCTTGGGCACCGTGGTGCCCAGGACGAAGAAGATGCCGGTACCGACCACGGAGCTGATGCCCAGCAAGGTCAGCTGCCAGAGCCCCATGGTGCGGCGCAGCCCACCCTCGCCGCCGCCCTCGGCGGCCTCCCGTGTCAGGTCTTCGAGCGCCTTGCGGCGCGTCACCGCACTCATGAACGTGGGCATGGCAGGAATCCTCCGCATCGATCCGCGTCCGGATGTCCGGACACTGCGTGGATCCTGCGCGCAGGCGGGCCGGCGGCCAACGCATCCGCCACCCGTAACCGTCCACCGGGATTGGCCGATCGGACATAGACGGGGGAGGGGCGCCCCGGTACGGCCGGACCGTCCCGGCGGCCCCGTGGTCACCGTGCGGGGCGGCCGCCCGGTGTCAGTCGAACACGGTCTCCCGCTCGGCCAGTTCGCGGTCGATCAGCTCCTGGACGGCGGTACGCGTGGTCTCGCTGAGCCGCCGGGCGGCGTCCCGGCGGGCGGCCAGCCCCTCCGGCCGGGGCGGCGCCGGGATCGGTTCCCCGACGGTGATCGTCCAGTTGGACGGCAGCGGGAACGGCGTCGTGACCGGGAAGTACGGAACGCCGAGGATCCGGGCGAGGGTCGGCACCTCGCCGAGCTTGGGGCAGGCCTCCTCCGCGCCGACGATCCCGACGGGCACCACGGGGGCACCTGCGCGGATCGCGGCGACGGCGAATCCGGGGCTGAAGGACCGCAGGCGGTACCGCTCGGTGAACGGTTTCTCCAGGCCGGCGATGCCCTCCGGGTACACCCCGACGAGCCGCCCGGCGTTGAGGTGCTCGACGCCGGCCGTCGGACCGATGGGGAGCGCGCCGTTGCGGCGGGCGTGCCGCCCCAGGATGGGGGTGCGGAACACGAAGGGGGCCGCGAGGAAGCGGACGCGCCGGTCCAGGGCCCTGCCGAGCACCTTGTCCAGTACGAACGCGTCGAGGCCCCAGGCCCCGGAGTGGTTGACGGCGACCACGGCCGGGCCCTCGGCGGGGATGTTCTCCAGGCCGAGCGAGACGACCCGGAAGTAGTCGTCGACGAGCCAGTCGAGCAGGCGGTCCCACGCCACACCGCCGGCGTCGCCGAGCAACCGTTTGGCGGAGCTGAACTCGGCCCCCGCCGCTTTGATGATCTCGGCCACGTTGTCCTTCACCATCGGAGCTCACTGTCCCCTCGCACGTCGGCCGACCGGGTGTCGGCGACACGTTTCCGCCGGTTCAACGGCCGCGGGGTCTGATGATCACGGCCGATCGGGGCACAACCGCGTGAATTTCTCAGTTCGAGACCGGGGTGGTCAGCCCGACAGCCGGCCCGCGGCACTGCGTACGTCGGCGGCAGCGCGCGAGCACCGTTCGGCGTGCCCCAGGAGGATCATGCGGAACCGTTCGCCGGCCTCGCTCCCGTTCCACCCGGTGTCCGAGGCGCAGGCGGCGAGGCTCTCGGCATGCCGTTCCAGCCGGTCCGCGTCGGCGCGCCCCCGTACGCCGTACTCGGACAGCGGCGCGGCCGCGGCCGCACCGGTGGACCGCGGCGCGAGGTCCGCGGGATGCACCTCGGCCGTGATCCCGCGGACGACCTCCCGGCAGACGAGCGCGGCGAACCGCGCGAGGGCGCAGCCCGACGGGTCCGCGCACAGCGCCCGGGCCGGATCCGTCCGTCCGCCCTCCCCGGCCGGCCCCAGCAGCTGCGGCAGGTAGAGGATCTCCTCGCCGGCCCCGATGGCCACGCCATCGGCCGTGAGCGGGGCGCGCACCGGGTACACCACGGCGGACAGCGGCGGATACCGGTCCAGCGCCTGCTCAACGGCCTCGGCGGCGGCCTCCTCCTCCGAGCCCGCTCCGGTGCCGGCCGTACCCGCGCCGAGCAGCTCCAGGGCCTGAAGCGCCGCGGCGCCGGCGGCCGCGGACACCAGGGCCAGCGCGTGCGCGACGGCCACGTGGATGTCGTCCGGGGCGCCGTCCCGGCCCCGGGCCGCCAGCCGGTCGGCCAGGGAGCCGGGCTCAGGGTCCGCGAGGTACGGTGCCAGACGCCGTCGTACGGCCGCCGCCCGCGAGGCCTCGTACGTCCGGCTGCCCGGGGCGCCCGCCTCGGTGACCAGCTCGCTCAGCAGGGTGTCCTCGGACGCGCCCGCCCCCAGCACGACGTGCCGGCTCAGCCGCAGCATGCCGGCGCGCCAGCGGTCCCGCTCCAGGGCGCCGTCCTCCCGCCGGGCACCGCGCACGTCCACCAGGTGCCGGGCCACCTGGGCGGTCAGCCCGTCGTGTTCCTCCCGCGTCAGCGCGTCCCACGCGCCCGCGGGGGCCGCGTGCGGGGACAGCGCGTACCGGAGGCCGTCGGCGGCGAGACCGGACGCGGTTCCCAGCGCCCCCGCGGCGTCGGCGCGGCTCAGCAGGCTGTCGGCATCCGCGCGGGTCAGCGGCACGAGGAAGGTGCCGAAGGGCGTGCGCAGCCGCACCGGGCGCCCGTTCCGGCCGCCCCGCAGGTGCGTCATCAGCCGTCGGGTCAGCCCGTCGCGGGTCAGCGCGTCCACGCCCAGCACGCGCGCGGGCAGGTCCGCCCACGGCAGGCGCCGGGCCACCAGCGCGGTGCTGAACAGGATGTTCTCCAGGGGCCAGGCCGTATCGGGCCGTGACGCCGTCACCGTGGCGGTCGGGGTCGGGGTCGGGGTCGGGGTCGGGGTCGGGGTCGCGGTCGCGGTCGTGCCGTCGGCTTCGGTCATGGGGCGGTCTCCCTCGTGGTCACTTGTCGCGGAGCATGTACGGCTGGTTCCCGACGACTTCACCGTCGTAGACCTTGATCAGTTCGTTTACCCGGTCCCGGTGGTGCGCCATGTCCCCCCGGAGGGTGTCGGAGTACGCCTGCGGCGCGTGGGAGAGGGGGTAGTCGTAGGACTCGTCCAGCCAGGTCAGTTCGACCCAGGCGGCGGGGATGTCGTTGGGGGAGGCGGGCCCCCGCCCGTCGAGCATGGGGATCACGTCGTGCTTGTTGACCAGACTGATCACCTGGGTGGTGTGGTCGGCCGGGCGCTTGTTGTCGATGGGGGAGCCCAGCGTGACCACGTGCGTGATCCGGTAGGTGGATGCCAGCTCCACGTCCATCGCCAGGTTCATTGCCGTCAGCCCGCCCAGGCTGTGCCCGACGAGCATCAGCTCCGACCCGGCCGGCAGCCCCGCCCGCCGCAACAGCTTCCGGGCGGCGCGCGTGTAGGTCGTGTCGGAGCGCAGGCACCCGTCGAAGGCGCCGATCAGATCCTGCGGGGTGCTGTTGCTCGGCAGACCGAAGCTGGTACCGGGCAGCAGCAGTACGTGCCTGACCCGGCCGTCGGCGCACTCGACGCGCCGCAGCAGCACCAGCCCGTGGTTGCCGAGCGCTCCGATGTCGTTGATGTAGCTGACGATGTCGTTGCGCGACGTCCTCAGGACCTTCGCCAGGATGGCGTCCGGCTCGGTCCGCTCGGCGCGGCCGGGACCGGGGTTGAGGTAGCGGAGCACCGAACTCGGCAGGCCGAAGAAGGGATCCGTGGAGGGCACCCCGCCGGCGAGCGTCACCCAGGAGAAGTCGTCGTTGACCGGGTTCTCGTCGAGCAGCCCCAGCAGCGCAAGCAGCTCCATGATCACGGGGCTGACGGTCGTCAGGGCCCGGGTCACGCCCAGTCGCTCGACCAGCGCGTGCAGCGCCTTCAGCGCCTCCCACCGGTCGCCCGCCACCATGGCGTCGGTGAGCCGCCTCGCCAGTGCCGAGTCGAGGTTCGGGTGCTCGACGGCCGCCGCCTCGATCCTCAGCGCGAAGGCGTCCACCGCCATGGCCACCGCGGCGGGGCGGCGGTAGATCATGCTCCCCGCCATCCGGGCCAGCTCCCCGGCCAGCCCGCCGTTCGGACCGAACCCGAGCCCCGAGGGGCTGGTCAGCGCCCGCGCGCACGACGCCGCCGTAGCGAACGCCCATCCCGGACGGCGCAGGGCGGCCAGTCCGAACCGCCAACTGCTCACGGCCCCGGTCAGTTCCCCGCCGGCCCGCTTCGCGGCCAGGGCCGCGTCCGCCAGCAGCACGGAAGCGGCGACCAGCAGCTCCGCGTCGGGGCCGGCCGGCGCGGGCCGGGCGGCGACGGAGCCGATCGTGTCGACGGGAGGCCTGCTCTGCCCCGGAATGGGCTGTGTTGCTTCATCGACCACCTGAGGCGCCACGGTCCTCCCTCTCATCGCTGTGCGGTCTCGCCGCGCTGCCCGCTTTTCGCCAGGCATGCTGACACCTGGCGAGATCCACTTCCTGCGTACGCGAGGCCGCGGACCGGCACGATCCGTTCCCCGCGGCGTCGCCGGCCGCCGCCGCCGGGCCTCCGGGGCCCGGCCCCAGGGGGCGCGGGACGGGTACGGCGGCGCAGCGCCCGACCCGCGGGATTCCGTCGGCCCGGAGGGTGAGCGGCGGATCACGGCGTTGACGCGCGCCGGCCCGGGGCTGCGAGGCCCAGGGAGATGCCGGCTTTCGGGCGGCTGTTTCCTTCGATTCGGGGGTGGAGAGTGGCCCGGACCACACCGACAAAAGGGACGAGTCGGGCACGGAGGGTGAGATCCGGGCCCCTCGGCGGTGACCCGCCCCACAGGACCCAGGTCACATACGAACCGGGATAGTGGTCCTTAAAGGTCCCGTATGCGCCCTGCCGCACCCCCTCCCACCTGGGCGGACGGTCCGCTGCCGGCAGGGGGGCCGTTCCGCCCCGGCTGCGAGGTCCACTAGTAAGAGGGGTCGTTGCCAGGGGGTCGGGGGGTCTGTAGAACTGGATGAGTCGCAAGGCGGCAGGGGTGCTTCACCCCCCCGCCGACGAACCCCTCTCCTCCCCGTGAGTGGCTCACGCATGTCACCGGCATGCCGCGACCGTCCCTGTCCCCTTCGGAAGGTCAGTCCGTGTCCAACACCGTCATCCGCCGCATCGCCGCTTCGAAGAAGACCCTCACGGGTACCGTCCTCGCCCTGGGTGTCGCCGGTTCCATGCTGGCCGCGGTTCCCGCGCAGGCCGCCCCGATGAGCGCCAAGGCGATCGCCCAGCAGATGATCAAGGACCCGGCCCAGTTCGCCGCCTTCGACAAGATCATCTCCCGCGAGAGCGGCTGGGACTACACCGCCACGAACTCCTCGTCCGGCGCGTACGGCCTGGTCCAGGCCCTGCCGGCCTCGAAGATGTCCTCGGCGGGCTCGGACTGGAAGACCAACCCGGCCACCCAGATCAAGTGGGGCCTGAAGTACATGAACGAGCGCTACGGCAGCCCCGTCGGCGCCTGGAACTTCTGGTCCGCCAACCACTGGTACTAAGCCACCATCACGCAGCGGACCCACGTAGGACGCCCGGCCGGGATTTCCCGGCCGGGCGTCTTCGCGTATGCGGTCGGTCGTATGCGGTCAGCCCGCGGACGGTGCCCGGCGCGGTGCCCGGCGGACGTCGCGCGGAGCCTGTCCCTGCCAGCGGTGCACCGCACGCCGCAGGGCCCGGGCGTCGCTGTACCCGACCCGGTCCGCGATCGAGTCCAGCGGCAGGTCGGTGGAGCGCAGCAGGTCCATGGTGTGCTCGTGCCGTACGGACTCGACCTCGGCGCGCCAGCTCGTGCCGTTCTCGGCCAGCCGCCGCTGGAGCGTGCGCGGACTCATCGTCAGACGCTGCGCCACGTTCTCCAGACTCACGGCGTCCTCCTGGAAGGCCGAGGCCAGCGCCCCCCGGAACAGGTCCTGCCACCCCAGTACCGGCCGGGACGATGCCAGCACCAGCTCCGCGTGGTGGGCCAGGATCCGGTCCATGCCCGGCTGCGCCTTCGGCAGCGGGGCGTGGACGTCGTCCTCGCTGAAGGAGATCGAGTTGTACGGGGCGTCGTACTGGATCCGGTCCGTGCCGAAGAGTCCGGCCAACTGCCGGGCCTGCCGCGGCGGGCGGTGGGTGATGGTGACCCGGGACGGCACGATGTGGCGGCCTGCCGCGGCCCGCGCCCGGGTCAGGAAGAGCGAGAGGGCGAACAGGTCGACCGCCTGCACCACTTCCGGACCCCACGTGCCCGTGGCGTGCCGGACGGTGAAGTGCCGCCCGTCCTCCTCCACGATCAGCTTCTCCGCGGCCGGATCGCCGAGGACGGCCAGCAGACCCACGGCTTGTGTGAGCGATTCGCGCAGGGTGGCCCCCGTGGTGACGAGGTAGTCCCAGAGGCCGAAGGTGCCGATCGGGGCGTCCTCGAGGACCAGCGGGCCGATGAGCGTGTGCGGTTCCAGCAGGATCAGGTTCTCCCAGACCCTGAGGAGCGACGGGGTGGAGACTCTGGAGAGATCGTCCGTCAGGACCTCGGGGGCGAGGTCGGGTACGCGTGCGAGCTTGACGGTGTCCGCACCGGGCATCGCGCCGACGAGGGAACGTGTGAGGTGGGCCGAAACCGTGCCGTTGATGACGGAGGACTGCATAGGAAGGCCGAGGCTACCAGCTGTTGTGAACTGGTATTCGAGGCCTCCGGCTCAGGGACGAGACCCCTCGTCGCGAGGTGCCCCGGCCGTCTTCACCACGGCGGGGCCGCCCGGTGCGTGCCGTGCCCAGTCCACGATCCGTACCGCCGCCCCGGCGGCCTCCTTGCCCCGGCAGTGCGCGTGGTGCCTGCGCGCGATGCCGTCCAGGTCGAGGTGGGGCGTGAAAGCGGGATGCGCCGCCAGCCGTCGCGCGTACGACCACAGATGCGGATGGTCGGTGATCCGGTAGACCGCCGCGGCGTCCAGGTGCCAGCGGTGAACCGTGTCCAGCTGCACCAGCGTCACCCACACCTGTACGTCCGCGGCCGTGAGTTGTTCTCCGCCGAGCACGTGCGGCGCGGAGGACAGGCGCTGCTCCAGGGCGTCCAGCCCGCGCAGCAGCGTGGCGAGCGCGGTGCCGCGCGCCGCCGCGTCGATGCGGGACCGGCCCGCGCGCTGCGCCGCGGCGTTGATGCCCTGCTCGCAGAGCCGGGCGACGGCGGCGAGCTGCTCGTCGGCGCCGTCCGGGTGCAGGCCACGGCCGGAGGTGTCGAACCGCCCGCTCAGGTCCTGGAGGATGTCGCCGGCGTACGAGCTGACGATCCGTCCGGTCCAGTCGTCGCTGAGCACCGGCGCGACCGCCGGGCCGGGGTGCTGGTGCGAACTCGCCTCGTACAGCGGACGCAGCGCCACGTACCCGCCGTCGGGCGCGTCGGGCACGGCGGGGAGCATCGTCAGCGGGAGGGCTTCCGCCAGGCCGAGCAGGCTGTGCGTGATCGCGATCCGCAGACAGTGCGGACAGGAAAGCGCGAGGTGGAGCCGGTAGCGGTGCGGCACGGCCGGGTAGCCGCTGCGTGCGTCACGGCCGATCCTGCTCCGGAAGGACGGCGACGGCACGGCGTGCGGGGAAGTGGCGGACATGCGTCTCCCTGGGAGTTCTCTGTCACGGGCGTACGACGGTGACGGTCTGCCACGGCTTGGCGCGGCCGGGACCCCGGGGGGTGAGTGCGCGAAGGATGAGGGCGCGGAGGATCAGGGGCGGGCGGACGCGGGCCGGCCGCCGAGGTGCAGGGGACTCGCCGCACTGCACACGCGCAGAAGGTCGATGTGGCGGCGGGACGTCAGCAGGGGCAGCGGCAGGACGGCGGTGCGTTCGCCGTCAGTGCCGCGGTCCAGTGCAGAACAGCCCATGATTCCCTACCGGTTCACCAGGATTCGCCGTTCAGGAGTGTCGATGCGTGTCGGGACGCTGTCAAGACCACGGGTGGACCAGGGGTGTCATCCCGGCGCTGCGCCGGCGTCCGCGGCCACCCGGAACCCGATGTTGCCGGTGGAGCTGTCCGGCGTGAGCTCGTCGAACCCACGGGTAGCGCCGCTGTTCGAGGCCGCCGCGGGCCGCGTACTCCCATTCGGCCTCGGTGGGCAGCCGGGTCCCGGACCAGGCGCAGTACGCCTGGGCGTCGTTCCAGGAGATGTGCACCACGGGGTGGTCCTGGCGGGCGGTGACGGACGAACCGGCGCCCTTCGGCCGGCGCCGGCTCGAACCGGGGACGGCCCGCCACCAGGGGACGGCGGCCACGGGCGGCGATACGGCGGCGACGTCCTCGGGCAGGAAACCGCCGAAGACGAGGAGGAGCCGAAGCGTTCGGCTTCGGTGACGTGTCCGGTTGCCGCGACGAACACGCCGAACCGGGCGTTGGTCACTGTCGTGGTGGCGATGCGGAACGGGTCCACGGCGACTTCGCGCACCGGCCCCTCACCGTCCGCCGGGAAGCCGCCAGGGTCGTCGGTGCCCATGAGGAAGCGCCCGCCCGGCAGGTCGATCAGACCCCGGTCGGGCTGCCGGGCGGCGGCGGTGCCGGGGAGGGCGCGACGGCGGTGGCGTCACCGTGTCCCGGGGCGCAACAGGTCTGCATGGCGGCTCCGTCGTCCGTCCGGTCATCTTCCGGTCAGGAGGCCGCGGGTGCGCAGGACGCGGCGTTCGAGGGGGCTGAAGATGAGGAGGTCGATGGCGATGCCGACGACGAGGATGAGGATGATGGCGAGGAAGACGCCGGGGAGGTCGATGTTGTTGCGGCCGTTTTCGAGGAGTTGGCCGAGGCCGAGGCCGAGGTCGGGGGAGCTGGCGATGATTTCGGCGGCCATGAGGGAGCGCCAGGAGAAGGCCCAGCCCTGTTTGAGGCCGGCGAGGTAGCCGGGGAGTGCGGCGGGCATGACGATGTGGCGGGCGCCGAGGAGTCCGGTGGCGCCGAGGGTGCGGCCGGCGCGGAGGTGGAGCGGGGGGATCTGGTCGATGCCGGAGACGAGGCCGTTGGCGATGGAGGGGACGGCTCCGAGGAGGATGACGGTGTACATCATGGCGTCGTTGAGGCCGAACCAGAGGACGGCGGGGGGTACCCAGGCGACGGAGGGCAGGGACTGGAGGCCTTGGAGGATGGGGCCGATCGCGGCGCGCACGAACTTCACGCGGGCTACGAGGAGTCCGAGGGGGGTGGCGATGGCGAGGGCGAGGAGGAAGCCGAGGAGGCCGCGGGAGACGCTGGTCCAGATGACTTCGAGGAGGGTCCCCTTGAGCCACATGTCGGCGAGGCTGTCCCATACCGCGGACAGTGCGGGGAGTTTGGTTTCCTCGGTGACCTTCAGGGAGACCAGGACCTGCCACACGAGCAGGACGAGGCCGACGGCCAGGACCGGTGGGAGAGCCTTCTTGACGAGGATTTCGCGGAAGGGTGTGCGGTGGGTGTGGACCGCGTCCAGGGCGTCGAGGCCGGCTTCCAGTCCTGCGAGGTCGTCCGTTTTCGCCTGTGTTTCAGTGCTGGCCATGGCGGCGGATCTCCTCGCGCAGGTGTTCAGTGATCTCGAGGGACAGTTCCGCTACGTTCGCGTCTTCGATGCGGCGTGGCTGGGGGATGTCCACGGTCCATTGCCTGGCGACTTTGCCGGGGCGTGAGGAGAGCAGGACGACGCGTTGGGCGAGGCGGACGGCTTCGCGGACGTTGTGGGTGACGAAGAGGACTGAGAGGTTGGTTTCGGCCCAGATGCGGGCGAGTTCGCCGTGCAGTACGTCGCGGGTGATGGCGTCGAGTGCGGCGAAGGGTTCGTCCATGAGGAGGAGTTGGCTGTCCTGGGCGAGGGCGCGGGCGAGTGCTACGCGTTGGCGCATGCCGCCGGACAGTTCGTGGACGCGTTTGCCGTGGGCGCCGCCGAGGCGGACGAGTTCGAGGAGTCGTTCGGCTTCGGTGCGGCGGTCGTTTTTGGGGATTCCGCGCAGTCGCAGGGCGAGTTCGATGTTCTTGCCTGCGGTGAGCCAGGGGAAGAGTGCGTGTTCCTGGAACATGAGGGCGGGGCGGCCGGGGGTCTGGATCGTGCCGGTGGTGGGTTTGTCGAGGCCGGCGACGAGGTTGAGCAGGGTGGACTTGCCGCAGCCCGAGGCCCCCAGGATGGTGACGAACTCTCCGGGAGCGACATCGAGGCTGATGTCGTCCAGGACGAGCTGTGATCCGGCCGGGCCGGAGAAGGACTTCGAGACGTGCTCGATACGAGTACCGTGCGTCGGCTCCGCTACGGTGCCCTCGGCAGCCTTGGCGAGCGTGGTGGCCATGGTCGTCACCTCCTGGGGTTGCTGGGTTGCTGGGTTGCTGGGTTGCGGGGTTACTTGGCGCCGAGGCCGGCGTCGGAGACTTCGGGCTTTCCGGCGGCCTTGAGGACCTTGTTCAGGAGCGTGAGGTCGTAGATGCCGGTGAGGTCGGGCTGTTCGATGAGCTTGGCCTTGACGGCCCATTCCGACTGGGTCTTGAGGGTGGCGGCCAGCGGGTCGTCGGTGGTGGCGATGCCGGGCCAGGCCGGGTCGATGATGGCGGCGTCGAGGGGCTTGCCGCTGTCGGCCGCGAGTTTGGCGTTGGCGGAGGCTTTGGCCTGGTCGGGGTTGGCGTTGATCCAGGCGTTGGTTTTGACCGTGCCGGCCAGGACCGCCTCGACGACGTCGGGGTGCTCCTTGAGGAACTTCTGCGACACGATGATGTTCGTGATCACGAACTTCTTGTCGGGCCACAGGGTGGTCTCGTCGAGGAGGACGGCGCCGCCGTCGGAGACGAGTTTGGAGGCGGTGGGCTCGGGCACCCAGGCGCCGTCGATGGAGCCCTGCTTGAAGGCGTCGGGGGTGACCTTGTTGTCGGTGCGGACGACGGAGACGTCGCCCTTGCCGGACTCGGGGTCGACGCTCCAGCCCTTCTCCGAGATCCAGTTGAGGAACGCGACGTCCTGGGTGTTCCCCTTCTGGGGGGTGGCGATCCTCTTGCCCTTGAGGTCGTCCAGGGTCTTGATCTTGGCGGGGTTCACGACGAGCTTCACGCCGCCGGACGCGGAGCCGGAGATGATCCGCAGGTTGGAGCCCTTGGACTTGACGTAGCCGTTGATCGCGGGGGAGGGGCCGATGAAACCGATGTCGAGGGAGCCGCCGTTGAGGGCCTCGATCTCGGACGGACCGGCGTTGAACGCCTGCGTCTTGATCGTGGTGCCGCCCAGTTCCTTCTGGATCAGGCCCTCCTGGAGGCCGACCAGGGCGGTGGCGTGCGTCAGGTTCGGGAAGTACCCGATACGCACCTCGGAGGCCGACAGCTTCTTGTCGCCGGTGGCCGCGACCTTCGCCTTGTCGTCTTCCTTCTTCGCCTCGGAGCCGTAGCCGCAGGCGGTGAGCAGCAGGGGAAGGGTCGCGACGACGGCGATGGTGCGCAGGGTGCTGAGCGGTCTTGCGGCAGACACGGAGGTGTCCTTTCACGGGATGGTGTTCGGCGAGGTACGGCGATGGGCGAAGCAGGGCCATCGGGGCAGACGGCACCCGTTCCCGGCCGTCGGCGGCGGGATCGCGGTCGGCGGCGGACGGGTGTCGAGGGCTCGGGGGCCTGGGTGCGGACGGCGGGCCCGCAGCGGCGGGCTGGGCGGGACGCGGGCGAAGCGGTCGGCCGAGGGTCCGCCCGGCCGGCGGCGAACGGGGCGGTACGCGCCCGGTGGTGCTCCGCGCGTGGGGCCCGGCCCCGAGGAGACGTCAGGCGGGCTGACAGATGGCGCTGGACGTACGGACCAGGTCGATGTGGCGGCGGGACGTCAGGGGAAGCATCCGGCCTGTGTGGTGCAGTGTGTGCACGGCCCCGCCCCTCCCTGAATTCCTAGTTTTCCTACCTGGTTGGTAGGCATATTGGCAGAGGCTGAGACTCGCCCCAAGGGGTTGACCACATGATGGACGGCACCATCTCGGGATCTGAGAAAGTGCAGGTGGGGCAGGGGTCAGGGATTGGTCCAGGCGCCGGGCGTGTCGGTGAGCGCGGAGACGTCGGCGGGCAGGTCGGACGCCGCGACGTCGGCGAGCGTCACTCCGTCGAGGATTTCGCGCACGTTGGCGCGGAGCGCGACCCACAGGGGGAGCAGCGACTGCGCGGGGCCGGTGTAGGACAGGTCCGGCGGGCGGACCCCGCGCACCGAGACGAGGGGGCCGTCCACGACGCGGATGACGTCCGCGATGCTGATGGACTCGGCCGGCTTGGCCAGCCGGTAGCCGCCGTTGCCGCCGCGCTGGCTGAGTACGAGACCGCCCCGGCGCATGTCGTTCAGGATGCCCTCGAGGAACTTGTGCGGAATGTCCTGGGCGTCGGCGATCGCCTCCGCCTTCAGGGGCCCGTCGTCCTGTGCCGCGGCAAGCTGCAGCGCGGCACGTACCGCATAGTCCGCCCTGGCTGAGATCCGCATGCGGCCATTATCCCGTACGGCTCCGGCGCGCGTGTCCGGCGGCGCACGGCCCGGAACGCGGATCCCGCGCCCCGTGCCGTGGGCCGCCGGACACGCGCGTCAGTGGAAGGCCGCGGCCACCGCACGGTGCGAGCCGTTGAGGTAGTGCTCGCCGATGGAGCGCAGGCGGTGCGCGACCGGGCGGTGGGCGGTCAGGACGCGCGCGTTGCGCCAGAACCGGTCCAGACCGGGCGCGTCGGCGAGCTCCAGCACCCGGGTGGTGATGTGCAGGGCGGCCTTCGACGTGACGGTCTCCGCCGTGGCGACCAGGGCGGCGACGCCCGCGGGCTCCTCGGGGTCGAGGTGCGCGCCCGTGTCGAGGGCCCGGGCCATCACCTCCGTGGCCCGGTCGACCACGGCGGTGGCCGTCTGAGCGGCGGAGGCGAGTTCCCCGTACGTCAGCAGCAGGTCCGGATCCTCGCCGGGCAGCCGGTGCGCGCGGCCGCCCCTGCTCAGGTCGCGCGCTTCGGTGAGGGCGCCCTCGGCGATGCCGAGGCCGACGTGGCACAGGGCGAGCCGGAGCGCCGGCTCGGCGAGCGCGGTGAAGGGCGCGGTCGCCTCCTCGTCGTGCGGCCGGCGGCCCAGCACCTGCGCGGGCGCGACCGTGACCCGGTCGAAGGCGACCTCGCCCGCACCGGCGAGGCGTTGTCCGAGGCGGTCGCGGGCCGGTTCGACGGTGACACCCCGTGCGCCGGGCGGGATCCGTACGACCAGGACGTCGCCGGTCCCGGCGCAGACGGCGTCCACCACGATCTGGTCGGCGACGGCCGCAGCGGTGTCCACGGACCGGTACCCGTTCAGCACGTAGCCGGTGCCGCGCCGCCGCAGCACGAGGCCGAGCCCATCGGCGTCGTCGTGGTGTGCGGGGGCGCGGACCGTGCCGGTCCACAGCCACTGCTCGCGCACCGACTCCTCTTCGAGGGCGGCCGCGTGGTGGTGAGGTGCGTAGAAGCGTCCGCTCCAGGCGTGGACGTAGTGGCGCGCGAGGACGTCGCCGACGGAGCTGTCCGCCGCGGCGATCTCCCGTACGACGGCGCACGCGGTGCGCCAGTCCGTCCCGCGGTCCGCCCCGGGCGGGGTGAGGGCCGCCAGCAGCCCGGCCTCGCGCAGCCTGGCCGCCTCGTCGGCGGGCGGCGCGCCGGCCAGGTCGCGGGCGATGGCGTCCGCGGCGAGGTCCTCCGCCACGTCGCGGGCGGCGCGCAGGAACCTGCGGCGCTGTGCGTCGGCGGGCCGGGGGGCGGCGGCCGTGCTCGGTGTCGTCGGCATGGCCGTCACCGACAGGTCCGGGTGCCGCCGATTGGTGCGGGGGCTGGGTGGACGGCGGTGCCAGGGGTGATGGCGGTGGTCATGTCGACTACTCCGGAACGTTGTCGGGTGGCGTCGGCCGGGTTCTTCCGAGGCGCGGTTCGCGGCGGCCGCTGCCTTCGGGGCGTCTGGGCGGGCGGCAGTTCACCGGGATCCCCACCTTTCCCATCGGATTGATAGGGATACTTGCCCGTGGTCGCCGCCCCGGCAAGAGCGTGACCGCATGGTGGACAGCGCCGTCTTGAAATGGAAGACGGCTCCGTGGGTGGGGAGTTGGTTCGGCGAGAGCTCCTCCGGCTATTTCCTATGCAATCGGTAGGGAAGTATTGACGAGCGCCCGCACCGCACTTCACCATGTGTCCATGTCCCCGTCGCAGCCGTTGCTCGTACGCCGCAGGCACGTTGACTTCCGTCGCGTCGCCAGCGCCGTCTGCCGACCCTTCTAGGGCTTCTTCGACAGGGCATTTCCGCGACGTGCGCCGGTGTTCCGGCCGTCGCATCCCGCTGTAGGACGCGCCTTTCGCGACCCCGGCCCCTCTGGGCCGTACGGGTCCGTCCGGCGTGCCGCGCTTCGACCTTCCCGGTCGAGACCGTCACGGAGATCCCCTGCCCCGTCGTGGCCGAAAACCCGGCATCCGTACTTCACTCCGAGCAGCCGAAGGGGCTCATCGTGACCACCGCAGTTCCCGCATCCGCCGCCCGCCGTTCCCCGGCCCCCCGCCTCCAGCTCGTCGGCGAGCGCCCGCCGGGCGCCTTCGCCGACCGGGCCGACGGAGCCCGCGTCGGGTACCTCGTGTTCCTGCCGGCGCACGTCGACCCCGTGGCCCTGATGGAAGCGCACGGGATCCGCCCGGAGATCCATCCCCTCGAACCCGTGGCGCTCCCGGCCCGCGGACCGGAACCGGTCCCGCGCGCCGAACCCGAGCAGTCCGCCGACGCCATCCGAGTCGACCGCGATCGCCGGGTCGTCGAGGTCGACGGGCGCGAACTGGACCTCACGTACCTGGAGTTCGACCTCCTGGCGCACCTCGTGGGCAACCCGTACACGGTTCACACGCGCGATTCCCTCATCTCGGGCATCTGGGGCTACGGTCACATCGGCGACGGCCGTACGGTCGACGTCCACGTGGCCCGGCTGCGCCGCAAGCTCGGCCCCGCCCTCCGCAACCGGATCTCCACCGTGCGCCGCGTCGGCTACAAGTACGTGCCCGACACCCGCTAGGTGTGCGACTGCTGGTGCTTGATTACACCGGGGCCTCGGTCTTCTGCTTGAGGCGTTCGTAGGGTGTCTGGCCGCCGAGGGCGCCGTGGGGGCGGTGGTAGTTGTAGTAGTCCTCCCACTCTCGCAGCTTGTCGTTGAAGACGCCTGTGTCGTCGATGACGAGGCCGTCGAGCATGCGGTAGAACTCCTCGGCGTCGATGCGATGGGAGCGTTCGACTTTGCCGTTGAGGTGCGGTGATGCGGGTTTGATGTAGGTGTGGGCGATGCCCTTGTCGAGAACGTTCCAGTGGAAGGCTGACTGGAACTCCGCGCCGTTGTCGGTCTGGATGACCTCGATGCGGAACGGCAGGCGCTCGAGGACGTAGTCGAGGAACTGGACGGCGGTCTTCTGGTCGCACCGCGGGTAGATCCGCAGCACCCGCAGCCTGGTGCAGTCGTCGATGGCGGTGAACTGGTAGTACTTCGCCCGGCGCCGCCGTTTCGGAAGGGGCCCGGTCACCGGCGCTGCCGCAGGAGCCTGCGCAGGGAGGCCGATCGGCTCGATGAATTTGACGTCGATCTGGACGCGGTTGCCGGGCAACTGCTTCTCGTAGCGGGTGTAGCGCTTGTCGTGGCGTTTGTAGCGCTGGGAGGCCGGCAGCCGGTTCAGCCCGAGCTTCTTGAGGATGCGGTAGACGGCTGAACAGGCGATGTCGATGTCGTGGTACCGCTTGAGGTACATCTTGATCTTCATCGGACCGAAGTAGTAGTGCCGCCGCAGGTAGACGATCTTGTTCACGACGTCGGCCTCGGTGGCGTGAGGACAGTGGTGCGGCTTGCTGGACCGGTCCCGCAGGCCGTCGAGGCCTTCGTCCTGGTAACGGCGCTGCCACTTATAGAAGCAAGTGCGGCTGATGCCGTAGTACCGGCAGGTCAGCGCGACGTTCCCCGTGACTTCTTCGGCGTGTCGCAGGACCGCAAGGCGGTGCTGGGCCTGACGGTCCTGCTGCTGTTGAGGTGAAGGGGGCACGGCAGACCTCCGTCTACTCGGAGACCCATGTGTAACCAACGTCCGGCAGTTTCATAGCTAGGGCCCGGTCGGTCGAGAGCACCCCGGAGCCCCGGTATCCCGCCACCCCGCCACCCCGCCACGCCGAGCGTGGCGGGGTGCTCCGTCAGCCCTGCGTCCCCCGCCGCTGGTTGAACGGGAGCCGGCCGAGTACGACCGCCATGCCGCAGGTGTTGGTGAGGGCGGAGAACACCAGGCCGGCCGCGATCCCGGCGGACAGCAGTCCGAACGCCGGATGGACGAACTGGTCCAGGGCCAGGCCCAGCAGCACGATGCCGCCCGCGGCGAAGCGGACCTGGCGCTCCATGGCCCACACGGCCCGCGGCCGCCCGTCCGGGTACCGGAGCCCGTGGCCCCCGGCGGCCCAGGCCGTGGTGCCGCCGGTCAGGGTCGCGGCGGAGAGGCCGTGGGAAGCCAGGGTCCCCGCGGCGTTCTCCGAGCGGGCGCCGGAGGCGCACACCAGGAGGAGCGGACCCCGCCCGGCGGCCTGACGGAGCTCCGGCAGCGCTCGCGCGATGCGGTCGAGCGGGACGTTGACGGCGTTCGGCAGGTGGCCGGACGCGAACTCGGCCGGCGTACGGACATCGACGACGGTCAGCTCGTGGAGGCGGGACCGCGCCTCGCTGACGCTCAGTGCGGTGACGGGGTCACTCATGGCGGATCGGATCCTTGGCAGTCGGGGAGGCGGGGCCCGCTTCGGTGAAAGCCGGGACAGCCCTTAGGCGTTCGCGATGACCAGCAGTGTGCGTGCGGCGGCCGGGCCCGCCAGGCGACATCGGTGCGGGACCTCGCCTCGGTGGTGCGCGCTCTGCCCGGCGCGGAGCGTCAGCGGCTCCTCGCCCTCGACCTCGAGGACGATCTCGCCCTCCAGTACGTACAGGAAGTCCTCGCCGGGGTGCTCGAACCAGCCGTGCTCGCCCTGGCCGGGCTCGAAGTGGTGCTCGTAGGCCTCCATCAGCGTGCTGCGCCCGCCCGGGATGAGCACCTGGGCGGTCTGCCCGGTGGCCTCGTTCACCCGGATCACCTGCGGGTCGCTCTCGTGGCTGACCGCACCCGGTCGCGCGGGCGGCCGCAGGAAGGTGCCCGGGGTGACGTCCAGCGCTTCCGCGATCCGGTAGATCGAGCTGAGGCTGGGCGTGGCGAGGCCGCGTTCGAGCTGGCTGACGAACGGCTGGGAGAGCCCGGAGCGGGTGGCGAGGACGGCCATCGAGACGCCGCGCTGTGTGCGGCAGCTCCGGATCACCCGTCCGACCTCGATCGCCTCCGGGGTGGGTTCGGGTCGAGACACGCTGGCGAACGTACCTCATCACCGGACGGCGTCCGTGGGGCTCCGGAGAGGTTTCGCACTGCCGCAACACTCCCGTCATAAGCCTGGTCAATTATTGACCTCACTTATCGACGACCGAGGAACCGACCGAGGAGCCGCCCCGTGCACGCCACCCACTCACCGCCCGGCCGGGCCCTCAGCCGTCTCGGCCCGGCCCTGGGCGCGGCAGGTGCCGTGCTCGCGCTGTGGTCCCTGCTCGCCTGGTCCGGTGCGGTGGCCCCGGGGCTGCTGCCCACGCCGGGCGAGACCGCGACCGCGCTCGTGGACAGCGCCCGCAGCGGCCTCCTGGCCGCCGACCTCGGCGCCAGCCTGGCGCGCGCCGGGCAGGGTTTCGCCCTCGGCGCCCTCCTCGGCAGCGCACTGGGCTTCGCCACCGGCTATCTGCCGCGACTGTCCGCCGCCGTCACCCCGGTGGTCTCCTTCCTGCGCCCGATACCGGCCATCGCGCTGGTCCCGCTCGCGACCGCCTGGTTCGGCATCGGGGAGACGGCCAAGCGCCTGCTCATCGCGTACGCCGTACTGCTCGCCGTCTGGCTGTACGTCCACGACGGGGTGTCCCGGGTGCCGGTGTCCCACCTGCGGGCGGCCAGGTCACTGGGAGCGCCGCTGCACCGGCGGTTCACCGAGGTGCTGCTGCCCGCCGCCGCGCCCGCGCTGCTCGCCGCGCTGAGGTACGGGGCCTCGGTGGCGCTGCTCGCCCTGGTGGCGGCGGAACTCGGCGGCGCGGACAGCGGGCTGGCGTACCGGCTCCAGGTGGACGGCCAGTTCCTGCGCGTGGACCGGATGTTCGCCGGGCTGCTCGTGCTCGGACTGCTCGGCGTGGCCGTCGACCTCGTACTGGCCGCGGTCGGCCGCCGGTTCGTGCACTGGAGCGCCTCATGAGCCTGGGAGTACGACTGGAGGGGCTGTCGGTCCGCTACGGGGCCGCCCCGGTGCTGGAGCGCACCGATCTGGAGCTCCCGGCGGGCTCGTTCACGGCCCTGCTGGGGCCCAGCGGGTGCGGCAAGTCCACGGTGCTGGGCCTGGTGGCCGGGTTCGTACGGCCCACCGAAGGGCGGGTGACGGCGGGTTCGGCTCCGGTGCGCGGTCCCGGCCCGGACCGGGGCGTGGTCTTCCAGCACTACGCGCTCTTCCCCTGGCGCACCGCCCGCGGCAACGTCGAGTTCGCCCTCAAGAGCCTCGGCCTCCCCCGTGCCGAACGCCGCCGGCGCGCCCTCGCGGCTCTGGCCGAGGTGGGGCTCGCGGACGGCGCCGAGAAGTACCCGGCGCAGCTGTCCGGAGGCATGCAGCAACGCGTCGCCCTGGCCCGCGCCCTGGCCGCCGAGCCCGAAGTGCTGTTGATGGACGAGCCGTTCGGAGCGCTGGACGCCCTGACCCGCACCCGGATGCAGACCCTGCTGCGGGAGCTGTGGCAGCGCCGCGGAACCACCGTCCTGTTCGTCACGCACGACATCGACGAGGCACTGGCCCTCGCCGAGCGGGTCGTCGTCCTCGGCGGCACCCCCGGGCGGGTGCTGGCCGACCACGCCGTGCCCGCCGGGGCGCCCGACCCGGACCTGCGCTCACTGATCGCCCGCCACCTCGGCTCCAGCTGAAACCCCTCCCTCCCCGCCTCTGCCCGCATCTCCGTCCCCGGAAGGACTCCCCATGCCCAGACCCCGCGCAGTGGCCGCCCTGTTGACGGCGGCCCTGCTCTGCGCGCTCACCTCGGCCTGCGCCGGCGGCTCCGGCCCGGCGGGCGGCGGCCGCCCCGCCGTCTCCCTCGCCGGGTCCGACCACCTCGGCGGGGCGCCCGTCTCCGTGGCGCAGGAGCGCGGACTGTGGTCCGCCGAGGGCATCGACGCCACCGTGACGACCCAGCCCAGCGGGCGGGACGCGCTGAACGCCGTACTCGGCGGTCAGGCGCAGCTCGGTGTCGTGGGCGACCTGCCCGCGGTCACGGCCGCTCTGGGCGGGCGCGAGCTGCGGATCGTCGCAGACCTGTCCCGGTTCTCCGACTGGCGCCTGCTGACCCGCACCGACCGGCAGATCACCGGCTTCGCCGCACTGAAGGGCCGCAAGGTCGGAGTCCCGCAGGGCACGAACGTCGAGTACGCCCTCTCGCGGATGCTCGCCTCCGCCCAGCTGACGGCCGCGGACGTCACCGTGGTCAACCTCGCACCGAACCAGGTCACTTCGGCGCTGGCCCGGGGCGACATCGACGCCGGGGTCACCTTCCCCAGCTTCTACGACTCCGCCCGCACCACCCTGGGCGAGCGCTACGCCGAGCTCCCCTTCGCCGGCTACACGGCCCGGACCCTGCTCGTCGCGGGCCCGGAGGCGACCGAGGAGACGACCACGGCCGTCCTGCGGGCACTGCTGAAGGCCCAGCGCGAGATCGCCGCCGACCGGGCCGCCGCGCGCAAGGCCGTACTCGCCCAGTCCAAGGGCGCGCTCCAGCCCGCGTACCTCGACGTCTTCCAGCCCCGCTACGAGTACGGCGCGACCCTCTCGCCCGAGCTGCTGGCCCAGTTGGAGCAGGAGGCCGGCTGGGCGAAGGCCGCCCAGGGCCTGCCCGGCTCCGCCGACCGCGCGGCGCTGCTGGGGCATCTGCACCCCGCACCCCTGACGGCCGTCGACCCGGCCGCCGTCACCATCCGCTAGCCACCCCCCACGTAACAGGAGATCCCCATGACCGTCGACCAGAACACCCTGCGCCGCCGCGGCGTCGGCCTCATCGCCCATGACCCCGCCCGCAGTTACGGCGGCTACACCCTCTACACGCCCATCACCAGCGCCGGCGAGATCCACCTCGTCGACATCGGGGGACGGCCCGTCCACACCTGGAACTCGCCGCACCCGCCCGGCCGCCAGGCCCAGCTCCTCCCAGGCGGCAACCTCTTCTACGCGGCCAAGGACACCACCAGTCCGACCCTCTTCCCCATCTGGGACGTCTACCACGGCGGCATCTTCCAGGAACTGGCCCCCGACTCCACGGTGATCCGCGAGGTCAGACACCCCTTCCACCACCACGACGCCTCGCTGCTGCGCAACGGGAACCTCGTCATCACCGTCGTCGAACCACTGGCCCCCGCCGACGCCGCCCGGATCCGCGGCGGCATCCCCGGCTCCGAAGCACCGGGCGGGGTCATCTACGGGGACGTGGTGTACGAACTGACCTGGGACGGGGAGGAGGTGTGGCGGTGGGCCGCCATCGACCACCTCGACCCCGAGGAGTTCCCGCTGGACCGCCACTTCGCCCGTGAGCACTGGCCCATGGCCAACACCGTCAACGAACGCGCCGACGGCTCCCTCGTGGTGGGCTTCCGCAGCGCGTCCTCCGCCGTGGCCGTCGACCGCACCGACGGCTCCGTGCTCTGGCACATCGGCCCCGACGTCCTGGCGCAGCAGCACCATCCGCACGAGCTGGCGGGCGGGAACATCCTCGTCTTCGACAACGGGACCTACCGCGACACCACTTCCGTGCCGTACTCGCGGGTGCTGGAGCTCGACCCGCGCACGGGCAAGGAGGTGTGGTCGTACGAGGACAACCCGCCGCAGAACTTCTACAGCCCGTACATGTCCAGCGCCCAGCGGCTGCCCAACGGCAACACCTTCATCGCCGAGGGCTCCTTCGGGCGGCTCTTCGAGGTGACCCCCGGCGGGGACGTGGTCTGGGAGTTCGTGGTCCCGCAGTTCCGGTCGTTCGGCGAGGGCGTGGGACTGGAGTCCTCGGCCGGCGCCCAGAACTCCGTCTTCCGCGCCCACCGGTACTCCGCCGAACAGCTCCCCTGGTTGTGAAACGACAGCCCGGTTGATTTCACCGGAAGGCGTTGTGTGTACGGCGGATGAAAATGCCGCACGCTTCCGCGGATATCGATATCAGGACCGTTGACAGCCCTTCTCCGGGCTGCCTAGCTTACGCCGCAGATAACGACATCAGCGGCCTCTTCCGTCCGGCATGACGGCTGCTTTTCGATTCTTCGGTTCATCGAATGCTGCTGGAGTGCCCTTGACCACCGAACCGATCCTCCGCACCGCGCCTCCCGGACCTCCCGGACCGCAGGGACCTCCCGGACCTCCGGCGCCGGCGGAGCGGGTCCGCCCGCTCCGCCGGCCCGGGCGGTGGATCGCCACCGTCATCGTGCTGGTGCTGCTCTCCCAGGCCGCCCACGGCCTGCTGACCAACCCCTTCTACCAGTGGGACCGGTTCACGTACTGGTTCGTCCGCCCGGTCATCCTCGAAGGCCTGCTCATCACCCTCCAAGTCGCCGCGTACGGCGCCGTCCTGGGCCTTGCGGGCGGCATCCTGCTCGCCCTCGGCAGGCTGTCGGCCAACCCCGTACTGCGGTCGGTGAGCTGGACGTACATCTGGCTGCTGCGCTCGGTGCCGCTGATCGTGGTCCTGCTGTTCCTCTACAACCTCAGCGCCCTCTACCCCACCCTGAGCATCGGGGTACCCTTCGGGCCCGCCCTCTTCACCTTCGACGAGTCACGGCTGGCCACCGACATCGTCGTGGCGGTCGTCGGACTGAGCCTGTGCGAAGCGGCGTACGCGGCCGAAGTCGTCCGGGCGGGGCTGCTCTCCGTCGACCAGGGCCAGCACGAGGCGGCGGCCGCGCTGGGACTGCCCAAGCGGTACCAGTTCGCCCGGATCGTCTTTCCCCAGGCGCTGCGCTCCATCGTCCCCGCCTACGTCAACCAGCTGGTCGGTCTGGTCAAGGCCACCTCGCTGGTCTTCTACGTATCGCTGCTCGACCTGTTCGGCACCGTGCAGAGCCTCGGCAGCACCTACTCCGGCGACGTGGTGCCGCTGCTGATGGTGGCCACCTTCTGGTACGTGGTCCTCACCAGCGTCCTCTCGGTCGTCCAGTTCTACGTCGAGCGCCACCACGCCCGCGGCGCGCTGCGCACCGTGCCGCCCACCCCCCTGCAGCGGGCCCGGACGGGCCTGCGCGAACTGCGGGACCGCTTCCGGAAGGAGACGGCGCGATGACCACCGCCACCCGCACGCGGGCCGCCGCGATCGAGGTCCACGACGTGCACAAGTGGTACGGCCGGCAGCAGGTGCTGGCCGGGGTGAGCCTCACTCTCCGGCCGGGCACCGTCACCGCGGTCCTCGGACCCTCCGGCTCCGGCAAGTCCACCCTGCTGAGGGTCATCAACCACCTGGAGAAGCCCGAGTCCGGATACGTCAGCGTGGGCGGCGAGCTGATCGGCGTACAGCGGCACGGCGGCCGGCTGAAGGAGCTGAGCCAGCGCGCGATCCTCGCCCAGCGCGGGCGGATCGGCTTCGTCTTCCAGAACTTCAACCTCTTCCCGCACCTGACGGTGCTGGACAACGTCGCGGCGGCCCCGGTCGCCACCGGCAGACTGCAACGGCCGCAGGCCAGGGCCCGGGCGCGCGAACTCCTGGAGCGCGTCGGGCTCGGCGACCGGACGGGCGCCTACCCGCGGCAGCTGTCCGGAGGCCAGCAGCAGCGCGTGGCCATCGCCCGCGCCCTCGCGCTGCGGCCCGGCGTCATACTCTTCGACGAACCCACCTCCGCGCTCGACCCCGAACTCGTCGGCGAGGTGCTGTCCGTGATCAAGGACCTGGCCACCGGCGGCACCACGCTCGTCATCGTCACGCACGAGATCGGATTCGCCCGCGAGGTCGCCGACGAGGTCGTCTTCCTCGACGACGGCCGCATCGTCGAACAGGGGCCGCCCGGGCAGGTGCTGGACCGGCCCGCCCACGCCCGCACGCGCGAGTTCCTGAGCAAGGTGCTCTGACCCGGCCGCGCGCCACACCCGAAGCCCCCACCGCACACCGACGCTGCCCTTCCCGACCCGAAAGGGAACCCCATGCGACGCCCACGCTCCCTGCGCACCAGACTCGTCCGCGGTATCGGAGCCGCCACCGCCACCGCCGCGCTCGCCTCCGGCCTCACCGCGTGCGGCGGCGATGCCGGGGCGGGCGGGGCGGGCGGCGGCACGGTCACCGTCGGCGCCGTGTCCAACGGCGCCGCCCGCCAGACCGAGCTGGCCGTCCCCGCCGTGGAAGCCCTGCGGGCGCAGCTGCCCGCCGCCGTCCGCGACCGCGGCGAGCTCGTCATCGGCGTGGGCGCGCTGCCCGCCGGCTTCCCGCCGCTGGCGTACGTCGGCACCGACCAGAAGACCCTGACCGGGGCGGAGCCCGACCTGGGCCGGCTGGTGGCCGCCGCGCTCGGGCTCAAGCCGGTCGTGAAGAACTCCACCTGGGAGAACCTCTTCGTCGGCATCGACAGCGGCAAGGTGGACGTGGCCTTCACGAACGTCACCGTCACGGAGGAGCGCAAGAAGAAGTACGAGTTCGCCTCCTACCGGCAGGACAACCTGGCCTTCGAGACGCTGAAGGACAACCCCTGGAACTTCGGCGGCGACTACCGCAGCCTGGCGGGCAGGACGGTCGCGGTCAGCTCGGGCACCAATCAGGAGAAGATCCTGCTGGAGTGGCAGAAGAAGCTCCAGGCCGAGGGCAAGGACGTCACCGTCAAGTACTTCCCCGACGCCAACAGCACCTACCTGGCCCTGAGCGGCAAGAGGATCGACCTCAGCTTCGGCCCGAACCCGTCCATCGCGTACCACATCACCCAGACGGCGAGCAGCAACGCGCCGACCCGCAACGCGGGCGCCTTCTCCGGTGCCGGCGAGTCGCTCCAGGGCCTGATCGCCGCGACCGCGAAGAAGGACAGCGGGCTCGCCAAGCCGGTGGCGGAGGCGATCAACCACCTGGTCGGGAACGGCCAGTACGCGCGGCTGCTCGAGGCCTGGAACCTGTCGAACGAGGCCGTCACCGCCTCGGAGGTCGACCCGCCGGGCCTGCCGGTGACCAACTCCTGAATCCCCGGCCCCCGGGCCGCGCCACGGACGGAGAGATCGCCCCATGAGCACGAACACCACTTCCGGTCCGAGTACGCGCACCGTGGTGGCCCCGCACATCCTCGACAACCCCGCCTGGGCCTCGCTGTCCGGCGATGCGCACGCCTCCTGGGCCGAGCGGGCGGCCCGAACCGGGACGGGACTGCGGACCCCGCGCGCCGCCCGCTATCCGTCGGACGTCTCGCCCTTCGCCGGCCTCGCGGACCCGGCCGACCCGGACGCCTGGGCCGAGCTGCACGCGCTGGTCGGCGACGGCGGGACCACCGGTCTCACGGGCGCGCTGACCCCGCCGGGCGGTTGGGAGACCGTGGCGTCGATCCAGGGCGTCCAGCTGGTCGACACCTCGCTGCGCGCCGAACCCGCTCCCGAGGCGGTCCGGCTCGGCCCCCGCGACGTACCCGAGATCCTCGCTCTGATCGAGCTCACCAGGCCCGGTCCGTTCCTCGCCCGCACCGTCGAGCTGGGCACGTACCTCGGCATCCGGCACCGGGGGCGGCTGATCGCGATGGCCGGCGAGCGGCTGAGGCCGCCCGGCTGGACCGAGATCAGCGCCGTGTGCACCCACCCCGGCCACCAGGGCAGGGGACTGGCCACGCGGCTGGTCCGGGCCGTGGCCGCGGGCATCCGGGAGCGCGGCGACGTCCCGTTCCTGCACACCGCGGCGAGCAACACGACGGCGGTCCGGCTGTACGAGTCGATCGGCTTCACCGTGCGCACCCGTCCGTCCTTCCTGGCGGTCCGGGCGCCGGGCAATACGGCTGCCAACTGCTCTTAATATTTCGGTCCTTGTATGGCACCGCTATCGGGCGTAGCGTTTCTTGGAGACATCGGCGACGGCTCTCTTCCCCGCCCCCTCTCCTGCGCCCCCATGTTTTCCCGACGCACATCGGCCTCCTTTTCGTACGGCCGATCAGGAAGGCGTAATCCGACGTGCCCATATTCCCGTCCGAATCCGAATCCGAATCCGAATCCGCATTCACATCGGCGTCTTCCGGGCCGCTGCACCTCGCCGTCGCCCTCGACGGCGCGGGCTGGCACCCCGCCGCCTGGCGCGAGCCGGAGGCGCGGCCCGGCGAGCTGTTCACGGCCCGGCACTGGGCCGCCGCCGTGGCCGAGGCCGAAGCCGGACTGCTCGACTTCGTCACCTTCGAGGACGCCCTCTCCGTCCAGTCGTCCTCGGCGGAAGGGCCCGACGGGCGCACCGACCAGGTCCGGGGGAGGCTGGACGCGGTCCTGACGGCCGCCCGCGTCGCACCGCTGACCCGGCACATCGGCCTGGTCCCCACCGTGACCGCCACCCACACCGAGCCCTTCCACATATCCAAGGCCATCGCCACCCTCGACCACGTCAGCCGCGGCCGTGCGGGGCTGCGCGTCCAGGTGTCCCCGCTGCCATACGAGGCACGGCACTTCGGGCGCCGGGCGGTCCCGCTCCCCGATGCCGAGGCCCATGAGGAGGCCGCCGACCACGTCGAGGTGATCCGGCGGCTGTGGGACAGCTGGGACGACGACGCCGAGATCCGGGACGTGTCCACGGGCCGGTTCGTCGACCGCGACAAGCTGCACTACATCGACTTCGAAGGCCGTCACTTCAGCGTCAGAGGACCGTCGATCACCCCCCGCCCACCGCAGGGGCAGCCCCTCGTCACCGCGGCGTACGCCGCCGGTGCCCCCGGCGACGGCAGCGCCGCGTACGGCCTCGTCGCCCGGTCCGCGGATGTCGGGTACATCGCCGCGCCCGACGCCGACGGGGTCCGCGCCGCGGCCGGGGAGATCCGCCGGGCCCGAGCGTCGGCCGGGACCGCCGGGCAGGCGCAGCCGCTGCACCTCTTCGCGGACCTCACCGTCTTCCTGGACGAGGACGCCCCGGCGGCCGCAGCGCGAAAGGAACGTCTCGACGCGCTCGCGGGCGCCCCGTACTCAGGCGACGCGGCGATCTTCACCGGGACCTCCGCGCACCTGGCGGACCTGCTCCAGGACTGGCGGACGGCCGGACTGTCGGGCTTCCGGCTGCGGCCGGGCGCACTCGCCCACGACCTGCCCGCGATCACCCGGGGGCTGGTGCCGGAGCTCCAGCGGCGCGGGGTGTTCCGCCGCGCCTACGAGGCGGACACCCTGCGCGGACTGCTGGGCCTGGAACGCCCCGCCGGCCGCTACGCCGCCTGATCCCGGACCCGGAAGGACCCACCATGAGCAGCAAGCCGCTCAAGCAGATCCATCTCGCGGCCCACTTCCCCGGCGTCAACAACACCACCGTGTGGAGCGATCCGGCCGCCGGCAGCCACATCGACTTCGACTCGTTCGTCCACTTCGCGCGGACCGCCGAACGCGCCAAGTTCGACTTCCTCTTCCTTGCCGAGGGGCTGCGACTGCGCGAACAGGGCGGAAAAATATACGACTTGGACGTGGTCGGCCGTCCCGACACCTTCACCGTGCTCGCGGCCCTGGCGGCCGTCACCGAACGCCTCGGGCTGACCGGAACGATCAACTCGACCTTCAACGAACCCTACGAGGTGGCCCGCCAGTTCGCCTCGCTGGACCACCTGTCCGAGGGCCGGGCCGCCTGGAACGTCGTCACCTCCTGGGACGCCTTCACCGGCGAGAACTTCCGGCGCGGCGGCTTCCTGCCGCGCGAGGAGCGCTACTCCCGTGCGCGGGAGTTCCTGGCCACCGCGACGGAGCTGTTCGACTCGTGGGACGGCTCCGAGGTCCTCGCCGATCCCGTGTCGGGCGTGTTCCTGCGGGACCCGCGGGCCGGGGCCTTCGCCCACCAGGGGCGGCACTTCGACATCGAAGGGCACTTCAACGTGCCGCGCAGCCCGCAGGGCCGACCCGTGGTCTTCCAGGCGGGGGACTCCGACGAGGGCCGTGAGTTCGCCGCCGCCGGCGCCGACGCGATCTTCGGCCGGTACGGGACGCTCGACGAGGGCCGCGCGTTCTACGCCGACGTCAAGCGCCGCCTCCCCGCGTACGGGCGGACCCCGGACCAGCTGAAGATCCTGCCCGCGGCCACCTTCGTACTCGGCGACACCGACGCCGAGGCCCACGAGACCGCGCACGAGGTACGCCGCCTCCAGGTCAGCGGACAGACCGCGGTCAAGTACCTGGAACACGTCTGGAACCGGGACCTGTCCGCCTACGACCCGGACGGCCCGCTGCCCGCCGTCGACCCGGTCGTCGGGGAGAACACCATCGCCCTCGGCCGGGCCAGCGTCCGCCAGTTCCGCGACCCGCTCGACACCGTCCGCCAGTGGCGCGAGCTCGCCGAGGCCAAGAAGCTCTCGATCCGCGAACTCGTCATCGCCACCACCTCCAGCCAGACCTTCGTCGGCTCCGCCGCCACGGTCGCCGACTCGATCAACGGCCTGGTGCAGGCCGACGCGGCCGACGGGTTCATCCTCGTCCCGCACATCACGCCGGGCGGCCTGGACGGATTCGCGGACACCGTCGTCCCGCTGCTCCAGGAGCGCGGCGTCTTCCGCACCGAGTACGCGGGCACCACCCTGCGCGACCACCTCGGACTCTGCGTGCCCGAGCCCGCCCGCCCCGACCTGTAAGGAGAGCCCCGCATGTCCGGCATCCCCCTCGGGGTCCTCGACCTCGTCCCGGTCCCGTCCGGCTCCAGCGCCGCCGAGGCCCTCCACCACAGCATCGACCTCGCCCGGCAGACGGAGGCGTTCGGCTACGCCCGCTACTGGTTCGCCGAGCACCACCTCAATCCGGGGGTCGCCGGAACCTCCCCGGCGGTCGTCCTCGCACTGACGGCCTCCGCGACCTCGACCATCCGGCTCGGCTCCGGCGCCGTGCAGCTAGGGCACCGCACCGCACTGTCCACGGTCGAGGAGTTCGGCCTGATCGACGCGCTGCACCCCGGACGCCTGGACCTGGGCCTGGGCCGCTCGGCCGGCCGGCCGCAGCCGCGCTCCGGCGAGCCGGCGCCGCCCGGCGTCCCCGTCGTGGACGGATACACCCCGAACGGGCTGCGCATCCCGCCGCGGTTCTCCTTCGAGCACCTGCTGGGCCATCCCCGGACCGCGCTCCAGCGCAGGCTGCTGAACCTGCCCGGCGCCCAGCCGCAGGACTACGCCGAGCAGGTCGACGACGTCCTCGCACTGCTCCGGGGCGACTACCGCTCCCCGGAGGGCCTGGAGGCGCACGCCGTCCCGGGCGAGGGGGCCGACGTACAGGTGTGGATCCTGGGCAGCAGCGGCGGGGTCAGCGCGGAGACCGCGGGCCGCAACGGGCTGCGGTTCGCGGCGAACTACCACGTCAGCCCCGCCTCCGTACTGGAGGCGGCGGAGGGCTACCGCGCCGCCTTCAAGCCGTCCGCCGAGCTGGACCGGCCGTACGTGACGGTGTCCGCCGACGTCGTCGTCGCCCAGGACGACGAGACCGCCCGCGAACTGGCCACCGGATACGCGCCGTGGGTGCGCAGCATCCGTACCGCCGAGGGCGCCATCCCCTTTCCCACACCCGACGAGGCGCGCGCCCTGCCCTGGACGGAGGCGGACCGCGCACTCGTCGCCGACCGGGTGGAAACCCAGTTCGCCGGCTCGCCACGGACCGTCGCCGATCACCTGGAACGGCTCCAAGAGGCGACCGGAGCAGACGAGTTGGTGATCACCACCATCACCCACGACCACGCGGACCGGGTCCGCTCCTACCGCCTGCTGGCCGAGGAGTGGCAGCGCCGCTGACGCACCGCCCGAGCCGTTGTCACACGCTCCTCATCCCGTGTGCATGGTCATCGGGGCACTGCTCTCCGCATGATCGAACTCCATCCGCGAGAGCCGAGGAGCCCCCGATGCCCACCCGCCGCCACTTCCTCGCCGGGCACCAACGACCGGCCCACCCCGCTCACCGATGTGCTGCCCACCCTCTCGGACCTCGGCGGCGCACCGGCACCCACGGACATCGACGGACTGCCGGCCGCCCCGCTGCTCGCCGGCGGCCCGGACGCCGCACGCCACGACCACCTGTACTGGTACCGGGACGAACGCGGCGTCACCAGCCGTGCCAACGCCCAGGACGGTGGCCGAGCCACCTGGCTCGCCGAGGCCGTGCGCAAGGACGACTGGAAGGCCCTGCGGTTCGCGCCCGTCAGGGACCACGCGCTGCCCGACCCCCGGTGGCAGGTCCAGACGTCCGCCCAGCCGGGCAGGCCCTTCACGGTCACCGGCACTCTGGGTAACGGGTCGGGCAAGCCCTGGACCCGCGCACTCCTCACGCTGCGCGCCCCGGCGGGCTGGCAGGTCCGGGCGACCACCGCGACCGGCGAGGACCCGCTGGCCGGTCGGCGCCACGCTGACCGGAGCGGGCTGTCCCGTACAGGTGGACGTCGACGTACGAGGGGTCGAACTGCTGCACCTGGCCGTCGAGGACGCCAACGCCGCCACGGCGTTCGACCACACCTCCTGGGCCCTGGCCCGGGTGACCGTGCGCTGAGCGGGAGAGGGCCGCAGGGGACCGCTGGTGGCCTCCTTGCTAACCGGACCGCCGGTCCGTATGCTTCGGCCATACGGACCGACGGTCCGTTTATGGGAACGGAAGGCTCGAACATGACAACCCCCTGGCACGGCTTCGCGGGAGTCGGGCGATGAGCGACCTCCAGGCCACCCTGGTCATCGGAGCCACCGGCACCACCGGCCGCCGCGTCACCGCGGGCCTCGTGTCCGAAGGCCGCCGGGTCAAGGCGGGCGGTCGCACCGCCACCCCGGTGCCCGGCGCCGAAGCCGTCCGCTTCGACTGGCACGAGCCCGCGACCTGGGGTGCGGCCCTGGACGGGGCCGACCGCGTGTACCTGGTCCCGCCCATCGGATCCTCCGACCCGGCCGCCGTCATGCTCCCCTTCCTCCGCCAGGCCCGTGCGGCGGGCGTGGTGCGGGCGGTGCTGCTCGGTTCTTCGGCGATCCCCTCCGGCGGCCCGGCGGTGGGGCAGGTCCACCAGGCCCTGCCCGGCCTGTTCGAGCAGTGGGCGGTGCTGCGGCCCTCGTGGTTCATGCAGAACTTCGCCGGAGCCGCCCCGCACGCCCGCAGCATCCGCGACGAGGGCGCCATCCGGACCGCCACCGGGGACGGCCGCGTCGGCTTCGTCGACGCACAGGACATCGCGGGCGTCGCCGTGCGCGCCCTGACCGACGAACGGGCCCCCGGCACCGACCTGATCCTGACCGGGCCCGAAACGCTGAGCTACGACGACGCCGCCGCGATCATCGCCGAGGTCACCGGCCGGCCCGTCGTGCACCGGCACGTGACCTTCGAGGAGCTGCGCGACCGCTGGGCGGCCGAGATCCCGCCGGCGTTCGCCACCCTGCTGGCCGGCATGGACCGAGCCATCGCCGACGGCGCCGAGGACCGCACCACGGACACCGTCCGGCGCATCACCGGCCGCCCGCCGCACACCTTCCGCGCCTTCGCCGAACGGGAACTTGCCGCAGTGCGCTGACCGGCGGCCACGCCCGCCCCGGGCACCCCCGTAGGGTGGCAGCGCGTACCGTCGAACGGTTCGACAGCACAAGCCCGGTCCGGGACGGACCGGCCGCCCGAGGCCGCCAAGGAGGACCTGTGGCTCAGCGCACGGAACGCGCGGACGCCCTGCGCAACCGGGAAGCCGTACTGGCCGCGGCCGACGCGCTCTTCGCCGCCAGCAGCAGCCCCCAGAGCGTGTCGATGGACGAGATCGCCGCGGCGGCGGGCGTCGGCAAGGGCACTCTCTTCCGCCGCTTCGGCGACCGCGCCGGGCTGATCGGCGCCGTGATCGCCTCCCGCCTCGAACCCCTCCACCAGGCCGTGCGGGAGGCACAGGACGCGGCCGGGTCCTCGCCCCGGCAGCGGGTGCTGAACCTCCTCGACACCTCGCTGCGCTTCAAGATCGAGAACCGGAACCTGATGTCCGCCGCGGAGGACGCCGGGCTCAGCAGCCCCTACCGGGCCGAGCACTACGGCTGGTGGCACGGCATCCTCCGTACCGCACTCGAGGAACTGCCCGCCGTCCACGACGCGGACTTCACCGCCCACGCCCTGCTGGCCGCCATCCGGGCCGACCTCGTGGCCCACCTGATCGACGGGCAGGGGACGGACCCCGCCGGTCTGCGGGCCTCGCTCGCGGCGTACATCGACAACGTCCTCGGCGCCGAGTGAACCACGCCGGGAGGAACCGGAGTTCCGGCGTTTGCCCTGCCCGGTCCGGTGGTTCCTGACAGCATCGGCACGACCGTACAAGGGGGGTTCCATGCGTGTGCGTATCCGCTTGCTCACCGTCGCGGCCACGGCCGTGGCCGCCGGGGCGCTGCTCACCGGGTGCAGTTCGACCCAGGCCGAGAAGCTGGAGGACTGGTGGTCGTCGGGGGGCGAGCGCAGCATGAAGGCGCTGGCCGACACCTCGGGCCGGGTCAACGAGGTGAGTCTGCGCACGACGGACGTCCAGCGCACCGCCTGCGAGGAGCTCGTGGCAGCGGTGGCGAAGGCCAAGAAGCTCGACCCCGTGCCGAGCGACAAGGCGAAGGACTTCTGGACGGAGGCCCTGACGGCCTTCGAGCACGGAGGCGACGAATGCGTCACCGGAGCCGGCAAGAACGACGAGCTGCAGACCGGCGCGGGCATCCGCGAGGTACAGAAGGGCCTCAGCCGGCTGGCCTCCGCCATGGCCATGATCAAGAGTGACCTGGAGTCCAAGTGACCGGCTGACGGCCGCCGCCGGACGGGGGGCCGGGCCAAGCCGGCTCGCCCCTCGCCCGGCCGCCGTCTAACCGCGTGCGTCCACCACGGCCAGGAGCTTGCCGCTCGTCGCGCTGCGGTCGAGCGCCGCGCCGTCGACCGCCTCGACCACCAGGTCCAGCAGCCGCTCCGCGACCGCCGAGCGGAGCTCCGGGTAGCCGGACAGGAAGACCGACCTCAGCCGCGCGGCGTCCGTCGCCGCACCCCGCTCCACCCGTACGGTCAGCCGCTCGCGTGCGTCCGTACCGTCGAGCCGGATCTGCAACTCACCACGGTGGCCGCCCTGTTCCTCGGCCAGGGCCAGGAAGCGGCGGTGGTTGAGGAAGTGCGTCGCCACCCGCATCACGTCACCGGTACGTCCCCTCAGCTCGAAGCGGGGCGCCGTACGGCCGCAGGGGCAGCGGCCCGGGACCTCCCGGCCGAGGTCGCCGATCACGTACCGGCCCAGGTGCTGGCCGCGCCGGGCGTGCGTGCTGAACACCAGCCGGCCCGTCTCGCCCGGGGCCACCGGCCGGTCCTCAGCCAGGTCCACGATCTCCATGGTGTGCAGGTCGGCGTGCAGGTGGTGGACGCCGCCGGAGCTCTCGGTGCACTGGAAGCCCAGCGGGCCGAGGTCGGTGCTGCCGTAGGTGATCGAGCGGACCGCCTCGATGCCGAACGCGTCCTTCAGGGTGCGCTGCTGCTCCTGCGTGAAGTGCTCACCCCCGTAGAAGATCTTGCGCAGCCCTCCGTACGCCCGCAGCGCGTCCGCCTCCGCGTGCAGCAGCTGCCACAGGTACGACGGCATCCCGAAGAGGGTGTCCGCCCCGTGGCCGATCAGGGCCTGCGCCGTGGCGCGGTGGTCGGGCCCCGCGGACAGCGGCAGCTGCACCCCGCCGAGCCGTTCCAGCACGGAGAAGAAGCTGATGAAACTGCCGTACATGCCGCCGCAGTAGAACAGGTTGGCGGTGCGGTCCCCGACCGGGTCGTAGCCGGCGGCGAGCAGTCCGCGGGCGGCGGCGTGCATCTGGGTGTCGTAGTCGTCGTAACTGAAGACCGACAGCGCGGGCACGCCGGTGCTGCCGCCGCTGCGGAAGTACAGCTCGGCATCGGCCCGCGCCACCCGCGAACCACGCTCCTGCACCTGCTCCTTGCCCAGCAGCGGGCCCGCGGGCCGCGGCAGGACCACGGGCCGGGCCAGGTCGTCCAGGCAGGCGGTGGTGGCGAAGCGGGCCGGGTCGGCCCGGACCGCGACGCGGCGGCTGTAGCGCTGCAGGGCGTAGACGCCGTCGTGCGGTTCGCCCGTGTAGCCGTCCAGCATCGAGCCGACCGGCGTGACGCGCGTGACGCCCGCCGCCAGGGCGGTGCGGGACAGCTCGGCGATGTCGGTCCGGCTGCCCGCGAGGCCCGCCGTCTGGAGGTAGCGGCGCATCGGGCGCAGGGTGGCGACCAGCCGCTCGCGCGGCAGCGGCTTGACCCACACGCTGCGGTGCAGCGGTGAGGCGGTCAGCGCCGACCGGGTGTCGGCCATCACCCGCCACGAACCGTCCGGCGCGGCGAACACCCTCGTCAGCCCCAGGTGTTCCTCCAGCCGGGCCACCAGCTCGGCCGTGGTCAGCTCGGCCGCCTCGGCGGGATCCGGCTCGTCCGCGCCGCCCGACGCGGCGCCGGCCACCGCGGGCGGACGGGCGGCGAGGACGGCGGCGAAACGCTCGGCGAACGCGAACACCACGGCTTCGTCCCCGGTGTCGAGGTAGACCACCTGCGGGCTGGAACACGCCTGCTGCTCGTGCAGGCACACGTCGTCCGCGAGGGCGTCGAGCGTGCCGGCGTCCGACCACGCGTCACCCGTCAGGTACGCGAACGAGATCCGGTGCCCCCACTCCACCAGCCGGCAGCCCGCCGGCACATGGGCCGCCACCCCTTCGACGGCCCCTTCCCCGCCCCACACGGCGACGGCGTCCGCGGGCGCGCACATCAGGCTCAGCCACTCCTGCCGTGACGACGGGAAGCGCAGCACGACGATCCGCGCCGCCAGTGCGCCGCTCGGGTCCAGGGTGGCGAGCTCGGCCATCAGGTGCTGTGTGAGGAGGGTGTCCGCGCTGCTGGTCTTGAGCACGTTGACGTTTCCGGCGAGCAGGCCCTCGACGATGCTCAGCGGTGCGACGGTCGCGGCGTTGCCCGGGGCGATGTGGGCGACCATGCCGACGGGGGCCCACGCCTCGTACACCGTCTCGCGCGGATCGGCCCGGTTCAGCCGGCCCGGGGTAGCGCTGCCGAGCTCGCGGCGCAGCTTGCGGGTGAGCTCCCGCCGCCCGAGGAGTCCGCCGAGCTCCGCCAGGACGGCCGGGTCCTCGCCCTCGGGCAGGTGCGGGGCGAGCCGGGCGTGCACGGGGTGGGCCGGATCGCGCAGGGCGGTGGCGAGGGCTTCGCAGGCGGCCAGGACCGTCTCGGTCTCCAGCCCCTCGGCCAGCGCCGCCTCGACGGCGGCGGGCAGGTCCGCGAGACGGCGCCCGGCCTCCTCGTCGCCGACGAAGGCGCCCTGCCAGTAGTGGTGCGCGGCCCCCGGGCCGTCGCTGTCCTGCGCGTACGCGGCCTCGGTCGCGGCCTTGGTCTCCGTCACGGTCACGCCATGCCCTTCATCAGTTCCGCTGCGGCCACCGCGCAGCTGCGGTTGCGGCTCACCCCGGCACGGCCGTGGACGGTGAACCAGGGGGTACGGAGCTCGCACCCGCAGCCGTCGCCCGGCTGGAGGGAGGCGAGGTCGCCCATGACCACGCTCTGCGCCGGCACCGAGGTGATGTACGGCGACACCAGGTGCAGATAGCCCCGCTCGCCGTACGGCAGGGGCTCCAGCGTGCGGGTGGAGCGGATCGTCACCCGGGACCAGACGGGCGCGTGCAGCCGGTGGTGGTCGCACTCGATGTACGGGACGCAGTGCTCCACCGACCCGAAGGTGTCCCGGATCCGCCCACCGGGGATGCCGAGCTGCTCGGTGACGCGCGCGTACAGCTCTTCCTTCTCGATCCGCCGGTCGGCGTGCCCCTTCCAGCCGCCGCCGAGGACGACGAGGGAGCCCTCCGGCAGCCGCAGCGGAGGCAGCCCCATGGCCCGCATCCGCTCCAGCGTGAAGAAGAGGAAGGCCGGGAAGCCGAGGATGCGGACCGGAGCGTCCTCCCGCTCGAAGCGGCGCAGCGCGGCGACGCAGCCGAAGGGGTCGAACTCGTGGTCGCCGCCGGTGTTGCGCAGCGCGTACTCGACACTGCGCGCCGGGGCGAAATCGCACAGGTAGTTGTCGGTGAAGGCGGTCCCGAGGTTCAGCGACGGTGAGGGCTCGTAGCTGTACAGGAGATAGTTGACCTCCTGGCCGGGGGTGATCCAGCCGTTGCGCTCGAAGATCCGGGCGACCATCCGCTGGGCGGAGCGGATGGTCCACTCGTCGAAGAACATCTGCGACTTCTGGCCGGTGGTGCCGGAGGAGGTCAGGTGCAGCCGGACGTCCTCGCGCGGGATGGAGAGCACCTCGTGCCGTTTGAAGAAGTTCGCGTGGACGAGCGGTGCGCGGTACGGCTCCGCCGGGGGAGCTGCCTCGTACAGGGAGCGGAAGAACGGGGAGCGTTCGGCGTGCCAGGCGTTGGTCTCCGCCATGGCGGCGGCGAACAGCTCGTCCTGCGCGGGGCCGAACGCGTACGGGTCGGTCAGGTCGCACAGCTGTTGTACGTGCGGCAGGAGGGCCGGGTCGGGTACGGCGACCGGCGCGAGATGGGGGTTCAGGGGGTGTACGGGGGTCAGGGGGCTCATGGGGCAACCTCGGATGATGTGGGCAGGTGCGTCGACGCCCAGGCCGACACGTAGCAGTCCAGATAGGGCTGGAGCGGCGGTTCGACGGCGACGCCGCGGAAGTCGACGCGCTCGCTGGAACGGGACAGCACGGCGTAGTCGTGGAAGCCGTCGCCGTCCGCGCGCATCGCCGGGTACAGGGCCCCCGCGACGAACCCCTGGGCCAGGAAGGCCGAGAGGGCCTCGTGGTGGGCGAGCGGCACCAGGGCCTCGACGTAGCCGGCGCCGGCGCGGGCCAGGGCGCGCGTGACGGGTTCCAGGTACGCGGCCGCCGCGGCCGGGTCGGGGTGGGCGGTCAGCAGGCAGCCGTACCCGCCGGCCCGGTTGAGGTAGGCGTAGACCTCGAACCGGCCGTCCTCGGGGGTGAGCAGCACGTTCGGGGTGTGCAGCGGGTAGAACCAGCCCCCGGCGCCGGGGAACCGCTCGCGGAACCGGCGGCGCACGAAGGCGGGAGCCTCGATCATCTCCAGCCGTTCGGCGGCCCCTTGCGGCGCGGGCGCCGGGAGCGGGCCGGTGGCGGCCAGGACCCCGGGGTAGCCGATGCCGAGCGCGGCTCCGGCCGCGCGCAGCAACGGCAGGAGCGGGGCGGGCACTTCGGTGACGGGGATCCGGCGGTCGAGCACGCCCGCGGAGTGACGCGCGTAGAGCGCGAGGCTTTCGCGGCTGCGGAGATCCACCGCGTTGGGCAGGATGCCCAGCGGGCGGAAGCCGTTGCGCGCGACGACCCGCTGCGGACCCGCGCTGACGGTGCGTACGGTCGCGTACACCGAGTCCAGCCGCCCCGTGTCCAGCATCCCGGCGCACAGCGCCTCGGTCAGGGCGGCGGCCAGGCCCGCCGAGCGGTGCCCGGGATGGACGGCGATGCCCTCCAGGCGGCCGATGCGGCTGCCCGGCTCGCCGTGGATGGCGGCGGACGCGGTCAGGGCGCCGGTGGAGGCGCAGCGGCCGACGAGCCACAGCGAGTGCGGGTCCGCCATGAGCCGGGCCATCTCGGCCGGGTCGGTGCCCAGGGCCACCGGGTAGTGCGGCCCGTAGACCGCGTAGTACAGCTGGCGCAGTTCGGCGATGTCCGCGCTGGTGGCCGGGGTGATGACGGGTTTCACCGGGCGCCCCCCGAGGGTTCCGCGGGCCGGGCCCAAGCCGCGGCGGGGGAGCGGAGCAGGGCCAGCGCGCAGGCGGCCGGGACCAGGCCGATCCCCTGCACCAGGCACAGCGTCCGGGGCGACAGGAAGTCTCCGGCGGTGCCGAACACCAGCGAGGCCACCGGCAGGGAGGCGCCCAGTACGGCCTGCATCACCGCGAAGAAGCCGGGCTTGTCGGCCGTGGGCACCAGCCGCTGGAAGAGGGCCACGAAGCGGACGCTGACGGCCCCGGCACACCAGCCGGCCACGGCCAGGCAGCCCGCGACGACCGGGCGGTCCGCGATCAGCCCGGGCACCGCCAGGGCGAGGGCCATGAGACCCAGACAGCAGGCACCGGCGACCGTGGGCCGCCCCGGCACGCGGGTGCCGGTGAAGGCGCCTACGAGCGCACCGGTGCCCAGGGAGGCCTCCAGCAGGGCCACCGTGCCGCCGCCGCCCTGGAGGACCGAGCGGGTGTAGAGGGGGATGACGACGAACACGGCGGCGGTGAAGAGGTTCGCCGCGGCGAAGCAGACCAGGATCCGCCGCACGTAGGGGAGTTCGCCGAGGATGCGGCGGAGCGTGCGCCGCTGTGGGCCGGCCGCGGCCGGGGCGCAGCCGGTGGTCGGGGTGGTCGGGTTGGTCGAGGCGGTGCGGAAGCGGGCGCTCGCGACGAGCAGGGCGGCGGCGAGGTAGGCGGCCGCGCAGCCGGCGGCCAGCCCGGCCACGCCCGCCCGGTCGACGGTGAGGGCGCCGAGCAGCGCCCCGCCGAGCCCCGCCAGGGACTGGGTGGACAGCTCGAAACCGGTGGCCGTCTCGATGTCGGCGTCGTCGACCAGCTCGGGCACCGACGTGGTCAGGCACGGGTCGAAGAACGCCTGGCAGGTCGCCAGGGCCAGTCCGGCGGCGTACACGGTGGCGAGCGGCGGCCCGCCGCCGTACGCCCACACCGCGAGGGCGGCCGAAGCGCCCCCGGCCGCGGTGGCGGAGGTCCGCAGCACCGAGCGGTGCGCGAACCGGGCGACGGCCCCGGCCACGACGGGCGCCAGCACCACGGCGGGCAGGGTGCAGGCCGCCATGAACACCCCGGAAGCCAGACCGCGGGCGTCGTGGACGGCGTAGGCGACGATCCACCAGGACACGCCGACCTGGAACATGCGCACGGCGGCCTGGGTCAGGACCTGGCCGAGCCAGACGGCGCCGAAGGCGCGGTTGCGCAGGACGAGCGGAGTGCGCCGGCCGTCGGGCTCGGCGCCGGCTTCGGCTTCGGCTTCGGTCCTACGCGTCTCGACGGGAGCGGAGGTCATGCGGTCGGCCTCTCGTCGAGGACCCGGACGAGCTTGCCCGAGCGCGGGTTGACGGCGAGGTCGCGGTGGCGCGCCCACTCCACGGACATGGGGTGCACGAACCCGGCGCGCACGCTGTCCGGATACAGCGGCCGTACGGTCTCCAACTCCCGGACCACGGCGCTGGCCAGCGCCTCCCGGCCATCCGCGGCCCTGCCGGGGGCCGCCGCCAGCCGCAGGACGAGCCCGTCGCGGCCGTCCCAGCGGCGGACGACGAGCTGCATGCCGGCCACCTGCCCGGCGGTGTCGGCCGCCGCCACGGCGTCCTGGGCGTCCTGGGTGTAGAGGGAGACGGGGCCCACCCGTACGCCCTCCTCGGCGCGGCCGAGGATCCTGAAGTGGCCGTGACCGGTGCCGGTCCACTCGGCCCGGTCACCCGCGGGGTACCGGATGATCGGCATCAGGCGCCGGAAGAGGCTGGTGACCACGACCCGGCCGGGCCGCCCCGGTTCGGTGACGGGCTCGTCGGTGGAGTCGTCGAGGATCTCGACGAGCGAGTACGGGGTGAAGGCCCGGTGCACCCGCGCGTCGGGGCCCGGCACGGGCCGGCCGAGCAGGCCGGCGTCGACGCTGGCGTATCCGACGGAACGCACCTCGGCGCGGGGGAACGCGGTGGTCAGCAGGCGCCGTTGGTCGTCGAAGAGGGCCTCGCCGCCGAAGAGGAGCAGCTCCACCGAGTCGAGCCGGACGGCCGAGGAGAGGGTCTGTTCGGCGAGCCGGCACAGGGTGGTGGTCGTACCGGCCAGGACCTGGGCCGAGAGGTCGCGCAGCGTGGGCAGGGTCGACTCCGGCGGCGCGGCGCCGCCGATGGGCAGGCGGACGTTGTCCACGGGGGCGTGGGCGAGGGAGTCGAGGACGAAGAGGAAGCTGGCGTACAGCTCACCGGCGTAGAACAGGTCGGCGACGCGGTGCCCCGGGCGCAGGCCCGTGTCCACGAGTCCCTGGCCGAAGGCGGTGACGAAGGTGCGCCACTCGTCGCGTGTGTAGACGGAGAACTTGGGCGACCCGGTGGTGCCGCCGGTCTTGTAGACCGTGGCCTCGCTGAGCGGCCCGGTCAACACGCGGCTGCCGTGCAGGGAGTTGGCCGCCCAGAACGCCTGCTGGTCGACCACCGGCAGGTCGGTGAGCCGGTCTGTGTGCGGTGGCAGGGGTGCGTAGAGGTCCTGGTAGAAGGGTGAGTTGTGCCGGGCGAAACGTATGAGGTCCGAGAGTTGCTGGGCGGACATGGGCCTTTGCCTAGGTGACGGGAATGGGGACGGGAACGAGAACGGGAACGGGGCAGGAGTCCCGGCGGGGCGCGGCGAGGACTCGCCTGCGGGCCCGACCGGTGGGAACGGGGGACCCCCGGCGCCCCCGCCTCCTCGACGCACGTCAAAAGTGACGCGCAGTCATGATGATGAAACATCAGTGCGCATCTCACCAAACTGAGCAAATATTTCCGGCCAGTGTGGCTCTCTGCGTCAGAATTTACGGATCTTGTCGAGAATCCGCCACCCGCGCGGGGCTCCCCGGATCGCTGCGCCGAACAGCGCAGCCCGTCGCGCGGGCCGGGACGGCGGTGCGTAGCGTGAGGGCGTGGCAGCCACCGAGAGACCTTCGCCCGCCGCCTATCGCAATCTGTTCGTGGCCACGGTCGGGTTCACGCTCACCTTCTGGGCCTGGGACCTGATCGCGCCGCTGGGCAGTGACTACCGGGACCGCCTCGGGCTGAGCTCGCTCGAGCAGTCCCTGCTGGTCGCGGTGCCGGTGATCGTCGGCTCCGTCGGCCGTGTCCCGGTGGGAGCGCTCACCGACCGCTACGGCGCCCGCCTGATGTTCCCGCTGGTCTCCGCGCTCACCATCGTGCCGGTGCTGCTGCTGATCCCGGCGCGCCACTCGTACGCCGCGACACTGGCCGTCGGCTTCGTGCTCGGCCTGGCGGGGACCACGTTCGCCATCGGCGTCCCGCTGGTCAACTCCTGGTTCCCGCCCGCCCGGCGCGGCTTCGGTCTGGGGGTCTTCGGCATGGGGATGGGCGGAGTCGCGCTCTCGGGCTACTTCACCCCGCGGATCGCCCGGCACGGCGAGACCCTGCCCTTCCTCGTCGTGGCCGCGGCGCTCGCCCTGTTCGCCGTGCTCGCGGCCCTGCTGCTCAGGGACCGCCCCGACCGCCCGGTGCCCGACGAGTCGCTGACCGTACGGCTCGGGCGGGCCGGGCGGCTGCGCGTGACCTGGGAGCTGTCCGCCCTGTACGCGATCGGCTTCGGCGGCATCGTCGCCTTCGGGGTGTACCTGCCCACGTACCTGAAGACCTGGTACGGACTCTCGCCCACCGACGCGGGCACCAAGGCGGCCGGATTCGCCCTGCTGACCGTGGTCGCCCGCCCCTTCGGCGGCTGGCTGGCCGACCGCGTCCACCCGGCCCTGGTCACGGCCGCGGCCCTCGGTTTCGTCGCCCTCCTCGCCATCGTCCAGGCGTTCGACCCCGCTCTGGATCCGGTCGGAACCATCTGCTTCCTGTGCATCGCGGCGGGGCTCGGCACGGCGAGCGGCAGCGTCTTCGCCCTGGTGGCGCAGGTGACGCCGCAGGCCCAGGTGGGCAGCGTCACCGGCATCGTCGGCGCGGTGGGAGGGCTGGGCGGCTTCGTGCCGCCGCTGGTCATGGGCGCCGTGTACAGCGCCAAGGACTCCTACTCGATCGGCTTCATGCTGCTGTCGGACCTGGCGCTGGCGGGCTGCGTGTACGCGTACGGGCGGATGCGCGGCGTACGGCCGGACGGCGTAGGCGCGTAAGCCCCGGGGCCGGATCGGGCCATGAGGGCGCCGGCTGTCGGTCAGTCGGACGACCAGAGACGTTTCTGTGGTGAACGGACTGCGCCGTTGGGGTGAGTAAAGGCTTCACAAGCGAAGGGTCTGGACTTCACCAAGGGAAGATCCACATCGCGTAAAGGGCCGTCGTGTCGCGACGGCCCCCGACCTTCCCTGTGCCGACGCGACCCTCGGAGGAACCGAACCATGACGTACGGAAACAAGCTGCGGGAACAGATCGCGAAGCCGGGCACCACCCCGCTGATCGGGGTGTACGACATGTACTCCGCCTCCGTGGCGGCCCAGCACTACGACGGGATGTTCGTCTCCGGGTTCGGCTTCGCGGCCTCGTACTACGGGCTGCCGGACATCGGCTTCATCGCCTGGCCCGACATGGTGGCCTTCGTCCAGCGGCTGCGCGGCGCCTTCCCCCGCCACCACCTCCTCGTCGACATCGACGACGGGTACGTCGACCCCGAGGTGGCCTGTCACGTCGTGGAAGGCCTGGAGCGGATGGGCGCGTCCGGGGTCATCCTCGAAGACCAGAAGCGTCCGCGGCGGTGCGGGCACGCGGACGGCAAGCAGGTGCTGCCGCTGGGGGAGTACCTGGAGAAGCTGGACATGGTGCTGGCCACCCGCAAGGACCTGGTCGTCGTCGCTCGTACCGACGCGACGGAGGAGGCCGACATCGTCCACCGGGCGCAGGCCCTGGCGGCGACGGACGCCGACGTCGTACTGGTCGACGGGGTGCGCAGCGTGGAGTGGATCGAGCGGATCCGCGAGGCGGTCGGGGGAAAGCCGCTGCTGTTCAACCAGATCGCCGGGGGCAAGTCGCCCCGCCTGTCCCTGGGCGAGCTGACCGACCTCGGCGTCGACGTGGCCATTTACAGCACGCCGTGCCTGTTCGCCGCGCACAAGGCGATGGACACGGCACTGGCCGAGCTGAGGCTGTCCGACGGACGGCTGCCCGCGGCCGACGGGGGTGAGGAGGTCGGGGTCGGGGAGTCCACCCAGCTGCTGGCCAAGAACATCACGCGCCACCACCCGGTACCCGGGGCGCGCGAGAGCGTGGGCGTGTGACCGGCGCTCGCATCCGGGCGGCCGCCTTCCTCGCGGTCGCCGTCCTCGGGGGCGGCGCGGCCCCGGCCGCCGCGAGCGGGAGCCTGATCACCGTCATCGACAACTCGCACGCCGACTCCGTGGTCGAGGTCGACCGGACGGCCAACCTCCAGAGCGGAAGCGGAACCGCGGGCAGCGATCACGAGGGCAGTGCCGCGGACGTGCTCGCCACGCTCCTCGAAGTGGCCCAGCTGGAGCCCGAGGAGGGCTGAGCCGAGCCGATCCGGCCCGCACGGCGCCTTCGCGGGCGCCGTGCGGGCCGGAGCCGGTAGCCGGCATCCGAAACATGCGGTCCGACTCGAAGCGGAAGGGGCTTTCGGCGGAATCCGGGGACCTCCGAGAGCGCCCGAACGTGACATTTCGGGCGTTGTCTTGAAGGTGTCAGGTGACGCACACGTGTGAGGTGACCCGGTGACCACGGAAGCCACTGCAACCAACGAGACAGCCAAGACCACTGAGACCGCCGCGGGCGTGGAGGGCGTCTATGGCGGCCCCCTGGGCCGCGAGATCCTCCCCGATACGTACTTCCCCGCCGCCGGCGCCGCCCCCGAGTCCGTGTACCGGCTCGTCCACGACGAACTGGAGCTCGACGGCAACGCCTCGCAGAACCTCGCCACGTTCTGCACCACCTGGAGCGAGCCCGAGGCGCGCCGGCTGATGGCCGAGACCCTCGGCAAGAACATGATCGACAAGGACGAGTACCCGCAGACCGCCGAGCTCGAACAGCACTGCGTGCGCATGCTCGCCGACCTGTGGAACAACCCGGACGCCCGGCGCGCGCTCGGCTGTTCCACCACCGGTTCCAGCGAGGCGTGCATGCTCGGCGGCCTCGCCATGAAGTGGCGCTGGCGCAAGGCCCGTCGGGCCACGGGCCTGCCCGCCGACCGCCCGAACCTGGTGTGCGGACCCGTGCAGATCTGCTGGAAGAAGTTCGCCCGCTACTTCGACGTCGAACTGCGCGAAGTGCCCCTGCTGCCGGGCGCCACGGGGCTGCGCCCCGAGCAGCTGCGGGAGTACGTCGACGAGAACACCATTGGAGTCGTCGCCATTCTCGGCGTCACCTTCACCTGCGACTACGAGCCGGTCGCGGCGATCGCCGCCGAACTCGACGCGATCCAGGCCGACACCGGACTCGACGTGCCCGTCCACGTCGTCGCCGCCAGTGGGGGCTTCATCGCCCCGTTCGCCCAGCCGGAGCTGGTCTGGGACTTCCGCGTCGAGCGGGTCGTGTCCGTCAACGCCTCGGGGCACAAGTACGGGATGGCGCCCCTCGGCGTCGGCTGGGTCCTCTGGCGCACCCCCGCCCACCTTCCCGAGGAGCTGGTGTTCCGCGTCGACTACCTCGGCGGCGACATGCCCACCTTCGCCCTCAACTTCTCCCGCCCCGGCGGGGAGATCATCACGCAGTACTACCTCTTCCTGCGGCTGGGCCGGGAAGGCTACGCACGGATCCAGCGCAACCTCCTGGACACCGCCGCCCACCTGGGCGACGAGATCGCGGCCCTGGGCCCCTTCACCCTCCTGTACGACGGACGCGGAGCCCTGCCGGGCGTCTCGTACACCCTCACCGACCCGGACGGCGCCGGCTTCACGCTCTACGACGTCTCCGCGAAGCTCCGCGAACGCGGCTGGCAGGTCGCCGCGTACCCGCTGCCCGCAGGCCGCCAGGACACCGTGATCCACCGGGTGCTGGTCCGCCGCGAGATCAGCCGCGACAAGGCCTCCCTGTTCCTCGCCGACCTGCGGCGCGCCGTGACACAGCTCGGCCGCACGGCCGGGGACTCCGGCGCGACGGGCCCGGTCTCCTTCCACCACTGAGGCCCGCGGCACGCCGCTGCGCACACGCCCGGCCGCGTCCCCTCCCACCCATGACCCGAACGGAGCACCCCCATGTCCATCCACCGACGCCCCCCGCGCGGCGACCCGGCCCGCACCGTCCTGCGCGCGGGCCGCGCCCGCGGCCTGACCGTCCCCGCACTCGGCCTGATGACCGCGGCCTCCGTCATCACCAGCCTGCGCGGACTGCCGATGATGGCCGAGGAAGAACTGACGATGTTCGGCTACATCGGCTTCGCCACCCTCCTCTTCCTGATCCCCGCAGCCCTCGTCTCCGCCGAGCTCGGAGGCGCCTTCGCCCAGCGCAAGGGCGGCGTCTACGACTGGATCGGCGAGGCCTTCGGCAAGCGCACCGGGTTCGTCGGCGTCTGGCTCCAGTGGATCCAGAACGTCGTCTGGTACCCGACCGGCCTGGGATTCGCGGCCGTCGCCGTCGCCTTCGCCGTCCGCGACCCCTCCCTCGGGGCCGACCACGTCTTCATCGGCCTGTTCTGCATCGGCGCGTACTGGCTCGCCACCCTGGTGGCCCTCAGCGGCACCGGCCTCCTCGTGAAGATCGCCAAGCGCGGCTTCGTCCTCGGCACCGCCCTGCCCGGTCTGCTGCTCCTGGGCCTCTTCGGCTACTGGGTCGCCTCCGGCCACCCCATCGGCTGGGAACACGCCCACGCGGCCGCCGTCACCACCGCCACCGGAACCCCGCGCCTGCTCCCCGCCTTCACCGGCCTGGCGACGCTCGCCTTCCTCGCCGGCATCCTGCTCCTCTTCGCGGGAGCCGAGTCCCAGGCCGTCCACGTCTCCGACCTGCGCGACCCCAAGCGCGGCTACCCCAAGGCCATGTGGATCGGCGCCGCACTCACCTTCGGCATCTTCACCGCCGGCGCGCTGGCCGTGGCCGGCATCCTCCCGTACGAGCGCATCTCCATCACCACCGGCGTCTTCGACGCCTTCCAGCGCGTCCTGGGCGGAGCCCTCCACGTCGGCTGGCTCGTCCCCGTCGTCGCCGCACTCGTCTGCTACGGAGCCCTCAGCGGCGCCCTCGCCTGGATCAGCGGCCCCAGCAAGGCCCTGCTGGCCACCGCGCACGACGGCCACCTCCCGGCCGTGCTCCAGGGCACCAACAAGAAGGGAGCCCAGCGCAACATCCTGATCGTCCAGGGGCTGATCGTGTCCCTGATCTCCTCGATCTACCTGGTCACCTCGAGCGTGTCGACGGCCTTCTTCCTCATCTCGGCCATGACCGTCTCCCTCTACCTGGTGATGTACCTGCTCCTGTACGCGGCTGCCATCCGGCTGCGCCACACCCGCCCCGACCTGCCGCGCAGCTTCACCATCCCCGGCGGAAAGAAGGGCATGTGGGCCGTCGCCGGCACCGGCTTCACCGCCGTGGCCTTCGCCCTGGTCCTCTCCTTCGTCCCACCCGCCCAGCTCCCGATCGGAAGCCCCGCCCTGTACGTCGGCCTCGTCGCCGCCGGCCTGATCGTCTTCACCGGCGCCCCGATCCTCATCAGCCGCCGGCGCCGTCCACGGGGATGTCCAGCAGGTCGGCGAGGGCGGTGAGGGTCGCGCCCAGGGGGAGGGCGACCCGGGTCACGGCGTGCTGGTCGCCGCGGGTCACGTCCCGGTTGACGATCAGCACGGGCTTTCCGGCCTGGGCCGCCAGACGGACGAACCGGAGCCCGGACATCACCGTCAGCGAGGAGCCGAGGACCAGCAGGGAGGTCGCTCCGGCGACCAGCTCACGGCAGTGCTCGACCCGCCGCGGCGGAACGGCTTCGCCGAAGAACACCACGTCCGGTTTGAGGACGCCGCCACATGCCGAGCAGGGCAGCACGCGAAAGTCCCGGACCTGATCGTCGGTGAGGTCGGCGTCGCCGTCCGGGTTCAGCCCGGCGGCCACCGGCGCGAAGCCCGCGTTGGCCTCCTCGAGCCGCCGCGCGAGTGCACCGCGCGAGCCGGAGGTCCCGCAGGAGAGGCAGACGACCCGGTCCAGGCCCCCGTGCAGCTCCACGACGCCCTCGCTGCCGGCGGCCTGGTGCAGCCCGTCCACGTTCTGGGTGATCACACCCGAGAGCAGCCCGTGCCGGCCGAACGCCGCCACGGCCCGGTGCCCGGCGTTCGGCCGGGCCCGGCCGAACGTACGCCAGCCGAGGTGACTGCGCGCCCAGTACCGGCGCCGGGCCCGGGCGCTGGCGGTGAACTCCTGGTAGGTCATCGGGGTGTGCCGACGCAGGCTCCCGCCCTCGCCCCGGTAGTCCGGGATCCCCGACTCGGTGGACATCCCCGCCCCGCTGAGCACCAGCACCCCGCCGGCCCGCAACGCCCCGGCGACCGGCTCCGGATCCGTGCTGCCGGGCCGCAGGTCCCCGGAGGGCGTCCAGCTCAGAGTGGGGCGCATCCGCATGCCTCCAGCCTACGGAACGGCGCGGGGGTGATAGAGCGCGACCGCGCGCGGGATGTCGACGGGCCCGTCCCCGGGAAGCCCGAGCCAGTGCTCCGCCTGCCAGGTCTGGGTGCGTTGCGCTTGACGGTTGGGGGCGGTCACCCAGGGCGGGTAGACGCGGAAGGCGCGTTTCCCGCCGGAGCCCTTCGTCGAGACGATGCCCCGGTCGCGGAGCACCTCCCGCGGGAACACGAACTGCCCGGACCGTCCGCCCTGGCAGGCGCTGATGACGAACAGATCGACGGGATCCTCCGCGTCGAACGGCTGGATCGGCCCGTTCACGGACCTCTTCCACACCGTCACGAACTGCCCGGCCTTCGTCGGGGTCGTCTTGGCCACCCGGAACCTGACCGCGAGGCCGTCCAGGGCGAACGCACACGCCCCGTACTCGGCACCCTCCGCTTCGGGCACCGGCCGGGAGCAGTCGAGGCCGCTCGGGTCGTACACCAGCGTCTTCGCCCTCAGCAGGTCGCCGGGAATCCCGGGCCGGGGTACCCAGGCCCCGGGATCGGCGGTGCCGAACCCCGTACCGCCCTCACGCTCCATCGTCACTCCCGCATCCTGCCAGATATCGAACGACTGGACGAATATGTGCGACCTCGTCGAGGCGGCGCGTCCGTGCCGTGTCGCCCGGGTCCGCCTGGGGCATGCGGGCAGGCATGCCGGAAATGATCAGTGCACTCGCCGTCCGTATCGCCCACCGCCGTCGCGAGCCCGTCGCCGTTCAGGCCCTGCGGTCCACCGCGGCGGCCGTCATCGGTTACGTCGTCGCGCTCCGCCTCGGCAGCGAGCCGAATCCGCTGACCGCACCGCTGGCCGCCCTGCTCGTCGTCCAGGTCACCTGGTCCGTGTCGACGAGTTCGTCCCCGCGGTCGCGATCAGCGCCATGCTCGTCCTCGGCGTCGCCCAGGTCGCGGACACCGCCTGGGACCGCGTCCTGGGGACGCTGATCGGCGCCGCGGTCGGGCTGCTGGTCAACCTGCTCGTCGCGCCGCCCGTCTGGGTCGGCCCCGCGGGGATCGCGATCACCGACCTGGCCGCGCGCATCAGCGGGCTCCTGACCCACCTGGGCGAGGAATCCCTCTCGGCCGGCAGCCTGACCACCCGTCACCCGTCACCCGGTCCGCGGCCCGGCTCTCTACAATTCGCCATGTGCCTGACATCAGGGGGGCACCGCACCACTCCCACGAACGGCACCACGATCCGAAGGGGGCGATCGGCGCATGACCAAGCCTGAGAGCACGGGCACGGACCCGGGACGCGTCTACGACTACGACGTCGTCATCAGCGGAGCCGGCCTCGCCGGCAGCGCCGCCGCGATCCTGCTCGCCCGGCGCGGTGCCCGCGTCGCACTGCTGGAACGCCGCTCGGACCCGGAAGCGTACAAGGTGCTGTGCACCCATTCGATCACGGCCAACGCCTACCCGGTGCTGGACGAACTCGGGCTCGTCCCCGCCCTGGAGAAGGCCGGAGCCGTCCGCAACGAGGCCCGCTGGTACACCCGTTGGGGATGGATCCGGCCGACGGCCGCGCCGGGTGGCCCCGAACTGCCGTACGCGTACAACATCCGCCGCAGCGTCCTCGACCCGCTGATCAGGTCGCGCGCGGCGCAGACCCCCGGCGTCGACCTGCTCCTCGGACACCGGGTGACCGGACTGGTGCGGGAATCCGGGCGAACCCTCGGGGTGTGCGCGTCGACCCCGCAGGGCGAGCGCGAGATCCGGGCCCGCCTGGTGGTCGGCGCCGACGGAAAGGACTCCGCCGTGGCGAAGTTCGCCGGAGTGCCCGCCCGGCAGTACGAGAACGCCCGGTTCGGCTACCTCGCGCACTTCCGCGACCTCCCGCTCCACGACGGGATCGGTCACACCTGGTTCCTCGAACCCGACATGGCCTACGCGTTCCCCAACGACGACGGCGTGACCGTCCTCGCGGTGCTCCCCGGCAAGCAGCGGCTGCCCGCCTTCCGGGAAGACCTGGAGCGCAGCTTCTTCGAGTTCGTACGCGCCCTTCCCGAGGCGCCGCCCATCGACTCCGCCGAACGCATCACGAAGATCATCGGGACGGTCGACTACCCGCTGCACAGCCGCAAGCCGACCGCACCGGGCGTCGCGCTCATCGGCGACGCGGCCCTGACCGGCGATCCCCTGTGGGGAGTGGGATGCGGGTGGGCGCTGGAGTCCGCGCACTGGCTGGCGGAAGCGGTCGCCGCGGCCGCGACCGGTCGCGCTGACCTCGACAGGGCGCTCGCGGCGTACGGGCGGACACACCGGCGAAAGCTGCGCGGCCACCAGTACCTGGCCGTCGACTACGCCAAGGCCCGCCCGTTCAACCCCCTGGAGCGGCTGGTGTTCTCGGCGGCGGCGCGCGATGCATCGGTGGCGCGGCACGTGCACCGGTTCGGCTCCCGCCTGATCGGCCCGCTGCGCTTCCTGAACCCCCTGGCACTGGCCAAGGCCTCAGTCGTCAACCTCAGGCATCGCAGGGCGGCAGCGCCGGCCGCGCACCCGTCAGACACGCGGTCCTGACCCGCCCCGGCCGGTCCGGTGGACGCGGTTTCGCCATCGTCTGGCGAGTTCGCCGGGGGTCCGGGCCGGCGGCGTGGGTTCGGCAGGCCACTCCTCCTCCCGCGTGAGGGGGACCGACGGCATGAGGTAGCGCATGCCGTCCGTTTCCAGCGCACACGGGGGAACGTCGCCGGAATCGTAGGCGTGGCTCACGCGGATGAGGAACGGCTTCGGAGGATCCGGCGGATCACCGGGCAGCTCGCCCCGGAGGAAGGCGGCTCCGCGGCGGGGCACGCGCACGGACGCGACGGTCTTCCCGTCGACCAGCACGTCGGCGCGGCGGCGCCGGACATCGCTCAGGACGGTGATCGAGTGCCCGTCCTGATCCACGTGGTACCGGTGGTGGGCCGCCATGCGGGCCTCCCTGAAGTTCCCGGTACCAGAGTAGAACGCCGGCCGGCTTCCCGGATGATCACGCCCGTTGCGGGTATCCGTCCGGCATGGTCACTGTCGGGGTCGAGGAAGAGTACTTGCTGGTAGACCCGGTGACGCTGCTCCCCGTGCCGCTCGTGGAAGAGGTGCGGGCCACGGCCGGCCTGGCGCCGATCGCCGACGCCCAGGAGGTCCAGGACGAGCTGCTCCAGGCACAGATCGAGGTCGCCACCCCGGTGTGCGAGGCCCTGGAGGAGGTGGGCGGCCATCTCCTCCGGTTGCGGCACGCGGTGGCCTCCGCGGCCCAGGCGAACGGCTGCCGCATCGCGGCCTCCGGCGCCGCACCGCTGAGGGACGCCGTACCCGTACCCGTCACCGGCCGGCCCAGGTACCTGAGGATGCGGGGCGAGGCCCGGCTGCTGGTCGACGAGCAGCTGATCTGTGGGATGCACGTCCACGTCGGCATTCCCGACCGGGAGACCGGGGTGGCGGTCCTGAACCGCCTGCGCGTCTGGCTTCCGGCCCTGCTGGCCATGTCCGCCAATTCGCCCCTGTGGGACGGGCGGGTCACCGGCTTCGCCAGCTGGCGCACGATCATCTTCGGCCGCTGGCCGGTGAGCGGGCCCCTGCCGCGGTTCGCGGGGCTCGCGGACTACGAGGCGCGGGCCGATGCGCTGCTGGTGTCGGGGGTGATCGCCGACCGGGGACAGCTCTACTGGCAGGCGAGGCTGTCGGAGCGCTACCCCACCGTCGAGGTGCGCTGCTGCGACGTGCAGCTCGACGCGGACGAGGCCGTCATGCTCGCCGGCATCGTCCGCGCCCTCGTCGTCACCGCGATGGCCGAGGAGCGGGCGGGAGCGGCCCCCGTCCCCTGGCAGCCCGAGGTCCTGCAAGCCGCCACCTGGCACGCGGCCCGCGACGGGCTGAGCAGCACGCTGCTGGACCTGGACGGGCGGCCCCGCAGCAGCGGGGACGTACTGTGCACGCTCTTGCGGCACATCGGCCCCGCCCTGGAGGAGTCCGGCGACCTCCGCGAGGTGAACTCGCTCGTACACCGGCTCCTGCGCCGCGGCACCCCGGCCGACCGCCAGCGCCGCGCGTTCGCCGACGGCGGCCTCCCGGCCCTCACCGACCTCATCACCGCCGAGGCCACCGAGCCGTGAGTCCCCGTCCGTGAGTCTCCGTCCCTGAGTCCCCGTCCAAGGTCCATGAGCCTCCGGCCGGGCGGCCCCGTGGCGGCGCGGCGTATCAGGCCGGGTGCCCCGGTGTGAGGTCCTGGACGTCGCTGAAGAGCAGCAACGGCGGCCGCGCGGGACCGGGCGGGCTCTGCTCCACGGGTGAGAGCAGGAACCCGACGTGGTCTCCGCCGTCGAGCAGCTCCTCGATCCGGCCGACGAACCAGGCTCCCGCGTCCGCCAGCACCGGCGCGGTCCCGTGGGCCGGAAGGCGCCAGGCGATCCGCTCGAGCTTGTCGACGTCGTCGCCGGTCTGCTCCCCGAAGAGGTCCGCCGTCCGCTTCTGGTCCTTGCGCAACGCGTGCACCGCCAGGTGCGAGGCCTGCCGCGCGATCCGGTACGTGCGGTTGGCCCTGGACAGCCACACCATGAAGCGGGGCGGGTCGATCGAGCACTGGGAGGCGAAGCCCACCAGGCAGCCGGCCTGCTCGTCCCCGGCCGCCGCCGTCACGACGTACATCGGATAGTCGAGTACCCCGGTGAACGCATCCAGCCCTCCCATGACAGCCGGATCAGGAGGCGGGAGGGGCCGGGGTGTCGGCCTCCAGGGGGAGGACGGCTCCGGCGCGGATCGCGTGGATGACCGCGTCGTGCAGGGTGCGGCTCGCGGACTCGCTGGCGCAGGGCACGGGGCTCCCCGCGAGCGGGAGCCAGTCGGACGCGCCGCTGTACTGCACGGTGATGTGCGCCAGGCCGTCGGCCTCGGTCCAGGTGGTGTGCACGGCGAGTTCGCCCGTCAGGACGGGCCCCGCCTCGCCGGTCTGTACCCCGTTGCGTCCGGCGAAGATCCCGGGGGTGGTCCACGATGCCCAGCTCATCCGGCCTCCCTGCTGCATTCGTCGTCCTGCCAGTGTGCCCGCGTCGGCCCCCGCGCGCCCCTGGGGCGCTCGCGCACGGCGCCGTCCACTCCCGTACCCGGGTTTTCGCGGGGTATTCACCCAGGTATGCGTCGGTGCATACTCATGCCATGGCAGACACGACCGTAAAGATCGACTCGGAGACCCGGGACCGCTTCGCCACCCTCGCCGCCGCTCGCGGCAAGAGCGTGCGGGCGTATCTCGCGGAGCTGGCCATCGAGGAGGAGAACCAGCTGGCCCTCGGCCGGGCCACCGCCGCGTTCCGCGAAGCCGTCAGCCGGCCGGGCATCGCCGAGGCCTTCGACGCCGAGTTCGGCGGGCTGCCCGCGTCCGTGAAGACGCACCGGGCGGCCTGATCTTGGATCTGCACATCGACCTCCGGTGGCTCCTCGACCGCCAGGAGGAACTCCTGGGCCGGGAGCTGGGGGTCCTGGACTACTCGGGTCTCGTCGCCGCGGTCGCCCGGCACCGCGTGAACACCCCGGCCCTCGAGACCGACGAACCCGACGCGCACTGGCGGGCGGCCGCCCTGCTGGAGCAGCTCGTCCTCGTACGGCCCCTCCCCGCCAGGAACGAGTACTTCGGCTACGGCGTCGCCATCGCCTACATCAAGGCCTCCGGCAAGGACGTGGACACCGCCTTCGAACCCTGGCGCGCCCTCATCGCGGACATCCGGGCCCTGCGCCTGAGCGTGTACGGCGTGGCCGACCGGCTGCGTGCGATGACGCCCCACGCCTGACCGGGACCCCCGCCGCGGCACGCCTCGTCGAAGAGGTGGGGGCTGGCGCGCACGGGGGTGGGGCGCCAGCCCCCGGGAGGGCCGCCTTACGGGGGCGTCGGGCGGCCGTGGTGTGCTGGACCCGTGGCGCGGCTGCTGGAACGCAGGCGTACCGCGGGTGGTGGTTGAACTGTAAAGCATGTAGATGGCGCTGCCTGCCACGGGGGTGGGCCGAAGCCCGGGCCGCGGCCGGGGGCGAATCTCCGGAGCTCCGTGTGCGGCGTGACGGAGCCCGTCAGTCGCCGTCGCGCAGGTTGTACTCGTCGTCCCGGAGCGGCTCTTCCTCGCGGGGCCGCCTGATCTCTTCCGGGCTCTTGCCGCTGCGGGAGGGGGTGCCGGGCTCGGGGTGGACCGGGTCCTGGCCGGGCGCCTGGGGGCGCCTTTGCTCCTCGCGGCCCTTGCCCGGCTCCTGGCGCTTGTCCTTCATACCGCCCATGACGGCCACTCCTCGATGCGTGGGTGGGTGGATTCCTCCCGACCACGCTGGCACGCGGCGTCACGGCACGCATCAGCAGCGCTACGCAACGTGGTGTTCGGGTGATGTCGGCAGCGGGGCGTGCGCCCAGTGCCAAGGAAGCGGGCACGCCACGTCAACGCGGCAGGGTCGCAGCGGCACGGATACTCAAGTCCGGAGCCGCCGGCAGGACCACCGCTCAGGCCGGCCCGCAGCGGCCACCCGCAGCACGCGCACGGTATGCGTACGGCACGGCACGGCACGGCACGGCACGGCACGGCACGGCACGGCACCGCACGGTACGACCCCGGCTGGATCCGGGTGCCGCAGGACGCACGTTCCGCCCAACCGAGCCCCACCCCACCCACTCCACTTCGCCCCACCCCCTTCCGGAGGAGACCCATGCGCAGGATCGCCCCTGCCCTCGTCGGCGTTGCCCTCGCCCTGGCCACCGTCGGCCTCGCCGCCCCGGCCCAGGCGCGCACCGTCGCCTGCACCAGGCTGAGCAACGGCGTGCTCTGCACCCAGCTCGCCAACCGCGACGCCGCAGACCGGGCCCAGGTGAGCAACTCGTACGAGAAGACCGGCGGTTCCACCATCACCGCCCGGTTCGGGCACTACAACCGCGGTGGCACGTGGTGGGACCAAGGTGCCTTCACCCAGTCCAAGGGAACCACCCGCTACTTCACCTGGGGCACCTCCTACTACGGCGACTGCTCGGCGGTCGTCGGGTTCATGGACTCCGGCGGGACGCGCTACGAGGTCCCCCCGGTCACCCTCTGCTGAAGGAGGGGACATGAGCCGGATCCCTTTCCGCGCAACCCCCGCCCGCGGGGCGGCCCCAGCGCCCGCCGGGGCCCGGACACCGCGCCGTGTCCTCCTGGCCGTCACCGGACTCTGCGCCGTCCTCGCCGTCCTCGCCGTGGCGCTCGGTTCGCCGGCCGGTACGGGGTCCGCGGCGCCCGCGGCTCCGACGGCCGTCGCCCTCTCCGGCGAGCAGCGCGCCCGGGCGGAGGGGGCCGCCCGGGCGCTGTGGGGAGCGGGCGTCCCCGTCACCGGTGTCGAGCGCGGGACCGACCCCGCGGCCGAGGCCGTGGTGGTCACCTCCGGCCAGGGGTACACGGAGTTCTCCTGGCCGGACCTCAAGCCATTGAGCGGCACCCGGAGCATGGAGGTGAACGATGGCGACGGCGACGACGAGGACGCCCACGCCGGCGGCGGACCCGCCGAACAACAGCGCGGGGGAGAGGAGTTCATGCGGGCCCACTTCCCGTGGGCCGACGGCGCGCGGGTGACGTCGTGGGCCCTGGGCGACACCGGGCGCCGGGTCATCTCGTGGCGGCGCGCGGTGGACTCGGTCCTCATGCCGATGCGGCTGGACATCGTCGTCGACCGCTCCGGGACCGCGGTGTCCTTCGTCGCCGTGGACGAGCCGGACCCGCGGCTCGCACCCGTCGAGGTCGGTGAGGAGCAGGCCACGGCAGTGGCCGCCGCGGCCCGTCCGGGCGTGCCGCCCGGTCGGCCGGTCCTGCTCGCGGTCCCGGTCGGCGGCGGGTGGCGGCCTGCCTGGTCGTTCCCCGGGTCGGCGAGCGGGTCGGTGACCGGGGCCGCGACCGGGACGGCCACCGGGCCGGCGGGCTCTCCCGGTGACGCCACCAGGATCCTCGTCGACGCGGGCACCGCCGCCCTGCTGCCCCCGGCGGACGGCCCGTGACGCGGCGCGACGGCCGCCACGGACCGTACCCCGACCCGTACCCCGACCCGTACGAACGCGCCGAATCGCCCCGCCGGACCGGGGCCCCCGCGCTCCCTCCCGCCCGCGTCCGCTTCCGTGCCGTCACGCGTCCCTCCGAGCAGGGCCGTCCCACGCGCCGCTTCCGCTCCCCGCTGCCGGGGTGTGCGGTATCCGGCCACCCGGCGGAACGGCCGCATGGACGCCCCCCGAACCGCCCCCCAACGGTGGATCCCTGCCGTACGGGGGAGGGGCACATGGGCTTCACGGTTTTCGACGCGGGGGATCTGCCTGCCGAGCACCGGTTCGAGTGGTGGCGCGAAATGGTCAGCAAGGGGGCCGGCCCGACCCGGGTGACGGCCGACCACCCGGCCGACTTCAGGGTCAGCATGGGCCTGTTGCCCCTCGACGACGTCAGGATCGCGAGGATGTCCTTTCCCGCGATGAGCTCGGAGCGGACCGACCGGCTGATCCGCCGGTCCGACCCGGAGACGTACGAACTCACGCTCCTGCTCACCGGGTCGCTCCAGGTCTCCCAGGCGGGGCGCGAAGCCGCCCTGTCGGCAGGGGACTTCAACCTCTGGAGTTCGTCCACCCCCTCCCGCAGCCGGGCCCCGGTCGGCGGGCCGGGCGCCGTGCCGTCCGACGCGATCGTCCTGCACCTGCCGCGTTCCCTGGTCGCCCTCCCGGAATCGCGGGTGGACGGGCTCCTCGCCCGCGGCCTGGTGTCGGACCGGGGCGTCGGGGCGGTGCTGGCCCGGCACCTGACCTCCGTCGTGCAGGAGGCGGAGCACCTGAGCGAAGCGGACGGCCGCCGGATCGCCGTCATGACGGCGGACCTGGCAACGGCCTTCCTCGCGCACCACATCGACGCCGCGGACAGCCTGCCGCCTCCGGCCCGGCACCGCATGCTGCTCGGCCGGATCGACGCCTTCATCGACGACAACCTCGCCGACCCGGACCTGTCGCCGCAGGTCGTCGCGGCCCGCCACCACATCTCCGTACGGCTCCTCCACCGGCTCTTCGCCGACCGCGGGGAGACGGTGTCCGCGACGATCCGCCGGCGCCGGCTCGAACGCTGCTCCGCCGATCTCGTCGACCCGCGGCTCGCGGGCCTGCCGGTCCACGCGGTCGGGGCCCGCTGGGGGTTCAGCGACCCGGCGTCATTCAGCCGCAGCTTCCGCGCCGCCTACGACCGCACCCCGCGGGACCACCGCCACGCCCACGGCGGCCCCGCGAAGCCCCACGCCACGCCCCGGCAGCAGCGCAGAGCGGCCGCGGGCGGGGTGATGAACGAACGGGCGGGCGACCACCGGCCGCCGCATCCGTCATGAGCGCTCCGTCTCATGAGCGCTCCATCCGCATTCCGAAGGAGAGGGAACATGCAACGCTTCACCACCTGGCGCAGGGCCACCATCGCGACCGTCCTCGCCGTGTGCACCGCAGGCGTTCTCACCACGGGCGCCCAGGCCCAGCCGGCACCCGGTGATACGGGCCCGGCCGCCGCCGCGACGGCCACCCCGCCCCCGGCCCCGGGAACCCGCGTCACCCACGACCCCGACGCGCGTCCGGGCTCGTGGCAGAACCCGGTCATCCTGAGAGAGGAACCGCTGCCCGGCAAAGCGGCCGTCGCCGCCAGCAACTGCAACGTGAGCGGCGTGTACTACTGCCGCAAGTACTCCGCGGACAACTGGGGCTGGTTCATGCTGGCGACCGAGCTGGGAGGGGACCGGCACGAGTACGCCCGCACCTGGGGGAACGTGTACACCGGGAGCTTCTCGCACTACATGGACAGGTCGGAGGACAACGGCGCTTCGTGGGAGGGCATCCTCAACCCGGTGGTCAACCAGTCCAATTGGTCCGAGCCCCTGTACGACGGGCCTCCCTTCAAGGTCCGCGCCTGTCTCTACAGCATGGACCGCGGGCTCGTCGCCTGCGGTGCGTGGCACTGATCCGGCGGCACTGACGCACCGCTCCCGGATGCCGGATGCCGGACGGCGCTCCGCAGCTGAAGGCATCCGGGAGTGGCGTTCCGGCCGAGCAACGGGAGCCGTCGCGCGGCGGGTTGCGCCGGGCGATGTATGTTCGATCGAGCCGAGGACAGCAACGCGGCACACGGTTGAGCGGACTCCACGTAAGGAAGAACTTGCCCACCAGGACACTTCGGATTCCCACCGCTGACGGCCAGGCCGACGCCTTCGCGGCCTTCCCCGACCACGGAGGGCGGCACCCGGGGGTGCTGCTGTACCCGGACGCCTTCGGGGTACGCCCCGAGTTGGAGGCGAAGGCCCGCGAACTGGCCGGGCACGGCTACTACGTGCTCGTCCCCAACCTCTACTACCGGCACGGTCCATCGCCGGTGGTCGAACTTCCCGAGCACATCGGATCAGAGGCCCGGCCCGCGCTCTTCGCCCGGCTCATGCCCCTCGTACAGGAGCACACCACCGAACGGGTCCTGCGCGACGCCGACGCCTACCTCCGCTTCCTCGCGGCGCAGCCCGAGGCCGGCGCGGGACCGGTCGCCACGGTCGGCTACTGCCTGGGCGCCGCCCTGGCCCTGCGCACCGCGGCGGCCCACCCGGACCGGGTGGCCGCCGTCGCCGGATTCCACCCCGGCTTCCTGGTCACCGACGCGCCCGACAGCCCGCACCGCCTGCTCTCCGAGCTCACCGCCCAGGTCCACCTCGGTCTCGCCGAAGGCGATCTGACCCCCGAGGCCCTGGCGGAGCTCGACAAGGCCTTCGAGGCCGCGGGCGTCGGCTACACGAGCGAGGTCTACCCCGGCACCGTCCACGGCTTCACGATGTCCGACACCGACGCCTTCCACCCCGCCGCGCTGCAACGCCACTGGGACCGCCTGCTCCCACTCCTCGACCGCACCCTCGTCGGCCACTGACGCGACCGGCCGGGGCACGTCACCGGGTGCGCCGGTCCCGCAGCTCCGCCAGCCACTCCCGAACCTGGACGTCGTCGTGGAGGTACGCCTCGCCCGGCCCGTGACGCAGATCGATTCCGTGGAGCAGTCCCAGCGCCCACCGGCCCGGCTCGTCCCACTCCAGGCCGTCGTCCGTGAACCAGCGACCGGCCCATCGGTCGGCGGCGTCACGGGTGAGCCGCCCTTCGAGAACCGCGACGAAGCACTCCTCGATCGCGTCCAGGTCCGGCTGGTCATCACTGTTCATCCGCCGAAGGTACCGGGCCGTACCGCCGGCCCCCGCGCGGGGGCCGGATGACCGCTGCCGGCCGCGGACAGGCCTCGGTCCCGAACCCCCTCGGGGGCTCGGGACCGAGGCACGCTCTGTGGCGCGGTCCGATCACCGCCTGAAGATGTCCTTCATCTTCTCCTTGGCCTGGCGGGCATCGCCCTTCGCGCCTTCGGCGCGGCCTTCCGCGGTCAGCCGCTCGTTGCCCACCAGTCGGCCGGCCGCTTCCTTGAGCTTGCCCTTCGCCTGCTCGGCCCTGGCCTTGCCCTTCTCGTCCTGCGACACAGCTGATCACTCCCTCGGGGTACGGGGAACTGCCTTGCGCTCCGCGTCTGACCCGGATCGCGGCCGTCAAACACACGCGGCCGGATCACGGCCGGCGTCCGCTCAGGCGAGCGGGATGCCGAGCCGCATTCCGGAGAGGTAGTGACTGCCCAGCGCCGCGCGGTGGTCCGGGTTCCCGAGGTGCTCGTCCCGGTGGACCTCCGGAGCGGCCTTGACCTGGTCCTTCGTACGGTCCACGTAGACCTTCTCGGCCACGTGGTCGACCCGGGACACCAGGCCGGCCGGCACCAGGACCTCCTTGCCGAGGATCCACACTCCGGTGTCGACGACCAGATAGGCGTCGGTGACCTCGTCGGAGTGCTTGGCGACCTTGCCGATGCCGCCGTCGAGCGCCTCGACGCCGTAGCCGGTCAGGTCGGCCGCCAGGTAGTCGACGCCGGCCCGGTAGGCCCACACGTTCTCCGCCATGCGAAACAACTCCTTCGATCGGAACCATGGCCCTCCGCCCCCTGGTCCCGGGCGCGGAGGGGTCTCCGTCGAGGGCGCGCCTGCCCCGGCCCCCGCCGCTCCATCCCCGGCCGGCGGGGACCGTCGGACCGCTCCGAGAAAGTTTGTGCTTCGACCGTTTGAACCGGCGGAGAGCGGCCATACGAGGGTCACGGGAGCCCGCGGCGGTGAGCGCCGCGGGCTCCCGAGCGGGCCCGAGCCGCGTGGTGGCACCCCCCCCGCCACCACGCGGCCGGCGCTCCGCCCGTACGGACGCTCCGGTGGCCGGCCACGCAGCGACAGACGGTGTCAATGTCGGACATCCACAAAGGACCGGCCGCGTTCTGCGTGACGGCCCGTCACGAACCGTCGGCAACTCCGCGCATACGATCTTGGAAGACGGACGGCTGGAGCACGACTTCCGCGTCGGCAGTCCGGCCCCGGCCGGGTTGGTGACGGGCATCGGGGGCGGCGGCCGTCCGCCGTCATCCCGGACGAGGGGACCGGCACGCCGCCTTCACGCGCTCGCTGACCCGTGCACCCGCCTCGTCCGCCTCGCCCGAGCGGAACGGACGCATCGTGACCCTTCGTCAGATCGAGCCCAAGCAACGCGGATTCCTCATCGTCAACTCCCATCCGGACGGGGCCGCGCACACCGTCCACCGCATGTGGGAGGGCATCGAGGCCCGCACCGACGGCCGTCGGCCGACCGCTCTCGTCCTCGGGCACTCCGCCGGCTACGGCCTCGCCACGCTCGTGGCCGGCCTGCGCCGGCACGGCATCCGCGGCATCGGCGTCGCCTTCGAGGGCGCCGACAACGGGCGCCGCACCGCGACAGCGGGCTGGTACCGCACCGCGGCCACCGCCCGGCTCGCCGCCGAGCACGGACACGACTTCCGGTTCGTGAACACCGACGCCTTCTCCGCGGACGCCAAGACGCACGTCCTCGACCTGCTGGAAGAGCACTACGGGCCGATCGACTACCTCGTCTACAGCCTCGCCGCCCCCCGCCGCACCGACCCGGCGACCGGCGCCGTCCACCACTCGGTGATCAAACCCCTCGGCGCCGCCTACGAGGCGCCCGCGCTCGACTTCTCCGGCGACGACCCCAAGGTCACCCGGTTCCGGATCGAACCCGGCACCGAGGAAGAGGAGCGGGCGACCGTCGCGGTGATGGGCGGCGACGACTGGGACCTGTGGGTCCGCGCCCTCGCCGCCCGCCGGCTCCTCGCCGACGGGTTCACCACGGCGGCCCTCACCTATGTCGGCTCGGAGGTCACCGCCCCCGTCTACCGGCACGGGACCATCGGCGCGGCCAAGGAACACCTGGAACGGACCGCCCACGACCTGAACGCCTCGCCCCTGCTCAAGGAGAAGGACGGCCGTGCGTTCACGGTCGTGGCCGGCGCGGCCGTCACCCAGGCGTCCAGCGCGATCCCCTCGATCGCCCTCTACACGGCCTTCCTGCGCACCGTTCTCGGAGCGGACGGATTCCGGTCCACCGCGCAGCAGGCCGTGGACCTGTGGGACCAGCTGGAAGGCCGCAGCCCGCTGGTCCTCGACGAGGCGGGGCGCATCCGCCTGGACGGCTGGGAGCTCGACGGCGCCGTCCAGGACCGCGTCCGCGAGCTGTGGGCCGACCCGGAGCTGGGCCTCGACAGCGCCCGCGCCGGCGCGGACTGGTTCATGAGCCAGGTCCGCGAGCTCTACGGCTGGGGCGTCGACGGCGTGTCCTACGACCGGCCCGCCGAGCCCGACGTCCCCTGGCCCGCCGCGCACTAGCCCGGCGGCGATCCGTACGGGGGACCGGTCTGCCGCCTCGGCAGGGCGGGCGACTGGTTGCACGCGGTAGCGTATGCGCAAAATTGATGCGACAGTGCGCGGAATTGGTGCAAGCATGGTGCAGGTCTTCGTCACCAGGTAAGGACGTCACCATGGAACAGCTTCCCTCTCACCCCGACTCCGAGCGGTACTCCGTGACCCTGTGTCCCCCGGCCGTCACCGTCGTCTCCGAGCTGACTGCCGCGAGCGGCGTCAGCAAGTCCGACGTGATCAACCGGGCGGTGCTCCTGCTCGGGTACATCGAGCGCGAACGCGCCAAGGGCAGCGACCTGATGCTCCGCGACACCGCCGGTGAACTGGAGCGCATCCACATCATCTGACCGCGCCGCTATCCGTCCCGGTCTTCGGCGGGCGGCAGCTCGTCGACGATGTGGACCGCGGCCTCCTCCGCCGACGCCGCGCCGCCGTCGATCCCGACGTCGCGGGCCAGTACGGAGATGTGGCTCCGTGGAGCCGATTCGTCGACCGCCATCAGGCGGCCCGCCCGGTCCGGTCCCGCCAGCAGGGGGTCGCCGGTCTCGTCGGATTCCTCGTCCCGGGCGGACACCTCCGGCCGCTCCCGCGCGAGCCGCTCGTCCAGGCTCTCCCCGGTGCGCGCCTCCGCGGCCGTCGTGCCCCGGTCCTCCACCGCCAAGGGGCGGTCGAGCGGTACGTACGCGGTGTCCAGGGTGTCGTCGAGGCCCGGCTCGTCGAGGGCGTTCTCCATGTCGGGCTGTGCCTCGGCGGACTCGTTCGTCTCCTGCGGCTGGTACACGTCGTCGCCGTAGGCTTCGTCGGCGCTGCTCATCGGGTTCTCCGGTCAGTCGGGCGCGGAAGCGTCCAGAGCGGTACCTCCTCGTACACGGGGCACCTGCCCGTCGCGGCACCTCTCAACCGTCCCGTCACCCGTTGGCTGTTGACGACGGGCTGACGTGTCTCCACACTAGTCTGAGTCCGGACTAGTCGCAGTCGAGTAGTAGGTCGAGCAGGAGAGAGCGGGGTGGCGTCCGGATGGCCGGTACGGAGTCCATGACCGGCTGGTTGCGCGGAGTCCTGCCGCTCGCCCTCGCGGCCGTGCTCGCCGACGGCGACCGGCACGGTTACGCGCTGGTGCAGGAGCTGGCCGCCCGCGGGTTCGGCACCGTCCGCGGTGGCGCGCTGTACCCCGTACTCGGCCGGATGGAGGCCGACGGCGCGGTGGAGGCCCGCTGGGAACCCGGCGAAGGCGGGCCGGGCCGCAAGGTCTACCGGCTCACCGGCGACGGACGCGCCCGGCTGCGGCAGGAGGCCGTCGGCTGGGGGCAGTTCTCCGAGGCCATGGCCCGACTCCTGTCCCACGCCGTGGAGGGACCCGGCGGGGAGGAGACGTCATGAGCGGCGACGCCGTCACCAGGTGGAACGCACGGGCCCGACTGGCCCTGGCCGCGCACTCCGTGGGCGGCGCCACCGCGGACACCGTGCTGGACGAGGTCGCGCAGCACTGCGCGGACAGCGGCGAGCCTCCCGAGGAGGCCTTCGGCTCACCGGAGGAGTTCGCCGCCACCGTGGTCGCCGACCGCGTCCCGCCCGAGGAACGCCTGCGGCAGGTCGGGAACGGTCCGACCTTCGCCCAGGCGCTCCGCACCGCCTCCGCGCCCGTCGGTCTGGCCGCCGTGGCAGCGGGTGCCTGGCTCTGGATCGCGAACGGACTGGCCCTTCCCGTGACTCCGGCGGGGCTGGCCGGCTCCTCGCTCATCGCGATGGCCCTGGCCGGAGCCGCCCTCGCGGCCACCGCCCGGAACCGTCGACGGCGCGCACTGGCGCGGGTGGGCGCGGCGGTGGCGGCGGTGGCCGCCGCGACGGCCCTCACCTCCCTCTCCGGGCAGCCGCTCGGCCATCTCCCCGCCCCGCTGCCGTGCGTACTGGGTCTCGCGCTGCTCTGGGCGGCGACACGGACCACACCGACCGCAGAACCCAAAGGAGCGATCATGGATTCCGGAACCGCCCCCCTGAGCGGCGGCGAGCGCGAGCTCTGGCTGGACCGGCTGCCCCGGCTGCTCGAAGAGCGCCACGCGATACCCCGCGCACGCGCCGCGGAACTGGCCGAGGAGGCCGCCGGCCACCTCGACGCCACCGGAAGCGCGCCCGAGGACGAGTTCGGCCCCGTGGAGCTGTACGCGCTGCGCCTGGCCGAAGAGGAGGCCCCGCGCGCGCCGTGGTGGCAGCGCAGCGCCGTCCAGGAATCCCTGTTCGCGGTGCTCCTCACGGTCTACCTGGTGGTCGCCATCGTCTCCGGCGGGCCGACCTGGCAGATCGCGCTGGCCGCGGGGGCGCTCGCCCTGAACCTGGCCCTCCTCGCCACCCGCCTGCTGCGCGGGCGCCGCGACGTTCCGCCCGGGAGGTAGCCGGCGCCGCCCTACCGGGTGCGGCGGGCACCACGGGTGGCCCCGTAGGCTGTTTCCATGAGGTCACACCCTCGCTGGCCCCTTCGGCCGGGAGCGTCCTCTCGGCCAGGAGCGGGCGGTCACGGCGAGGTCCTGTTCAAGCTGGCGCAGTGTGCGCCCTTCGCGATCGCGCTCGGCGTACTGGCCATCGAGCTCTCGCCCGCACACGACCTGGTCACCGGCCCCGTCATCTCCACGACGCCGGCGCTGGCCGCGCTGACGATGGGCCCGGTGGGCACCCTGTCCGCCGCCGCCCTCGCCGTGGCCGTGAACATCACCTCCGCGACCTACAACCAGTCGTGGGGAACCCAGACCCAGCTGATCATCGGCAACTTCCTGGGGCTGCTCGTGGTGTCCGTGGCCAGCGTCATCCTGAGCAACGCGGTGCGCACGCGCAGGCAGCTCGAGCTCGACCAGGTCCGCCGGATAGCGGTGGCGGCCCAGGAGGTCGTCCTGCGCCCCGTCCCCGAGCTCCTGGGCCCCGTACGCGCGGCCAGCCTGTGCCTCGCGGCCGGGACCGGGGCCCAGATCGGCGGCGACCTGTACGAGGCCGTGCAGACGCGCTACGGCGTCCGCCTGATCGTGGGCGACGTCCGGGGGAAGGGCCTGTCCGCGATCCGCGCGGTCGCGGTGGCACTGGGCGCGTTCCGGGAGGCCGTCCACTACGAGGAAGACGTCCAGGAGGTCATGAACCACTGCGCTGCGGCGCTGCGGCGAGAGGCCGGTGTACCAGGCACCTACTCCCAGGCGGAACTGCCCGAAGTCCTGATCGAGGGATTCACCACCGCGCTCATCGCCCAGGTGCCGGACGAATCGGTCGTGCACCTGGTCAACCGCGGCCATCCGCCTCCCCTGGTGCTGCGCCAGGGCAAGGTGCAGACCCTGATGCCGGCCTCGCCGATGCCGCCGCTCGGTCTCGAAGACCTCGTCGACGGCCCCCTCGCCGAAGCCGAGAGCCACCCGCTCCTGCCCGGTGACCGGCTGCTGCTCTACACCGACGGCGTGATCGAAGCCCGCAACGGTGACGACGATTTCCTCCCGCTGCCGGAGATCATGGAGCGGATAGCGGCCGACACCTCGCCGCAGGAGTTCCTGGAGGAACTGCACAAGGCGCTGATCCGCCACACCGATGGCCGCCTCACGGACGACGTGGCGATGATCCTCATCGACCGCCTGGCGTGAGGACGCGGATCTTGCCCTGGCGGCCGGTGCGCACTTCAGCGGCTGAATGGGGGTGTCGAAACGATACGGCAGCGGGCATTGGAGTGAACCGCCGTTCCCGGCAGTGCCCCTGGGGGGTTGGACCGGCCGACGCGCACATCGAGCTGCGCTTCGTTTCAGAGATCCTTAGGGGAGTCATGCGTATTCGTTCTGCTGTCACCGCGTCCGTCCTGGCCGCCGGCATCCTGCTGGGCGGGGCCGGTGCCGCCCTGGCCAACGACGGGGTCGACATCGACTACTTCTCCGGCGGCCGCGCTGGCTACTCGTCGAACTGCTCCTCGCTCGCCGCGGTGCCCGCCAGCCGCCCGGCGTTCACGGGCCCGGTCTACACCTCGAACTGTGCCGCGGACGGCGAGCTGGAGTGGGCGAAGGGGCACCACCTGGGTGCCTGACCCGGGCGGCTCGCGCCGCAGGGGCGGACCGACGGTGACGTCGGCCGCCCCTGCGGCGTTTTCGCCCGCGGGGGCGGCGCGGTCCGGGGCGGGCCGGGGCCAAGAATTTCCGTGCCGGCGGGCCGGGATTTCAATGGGCCCCGTGCGGAGATTTTCTGCCGCGACGCGCACAAGGGAAATATTTTGACGTACGCGAGCCACCGTACCGTGCTACTGTCGATCTCGGTTGCAGTTTTGGTACCCAAGAAGCCAGGCGCTTCCCCCGGCCCCCGGCCAGGCGGACGCCCTTCATATTTCCGGTCATTCTCCGGCGGGGCATCATCGCGGCGACACGGTGTCCGCGCACTGCGGACGCTGCTGTACTGCCCCAGGGAGACAGAACATGGCAACAGGCACCGTGAAGTGGTTCAACGCGGCCAAGGGATTCGGCTTCATCGAGCAGGACGGTGGCGGCGCCGACGCGTTCGCCCACGCCTGACGCTGTTGCGTAATTCGTAGCTGGGGCCCGCATCCCTGGGGGTGCGGGCCCCAGCTGCACGCATTTCCCGCAGTGGTTTCACCTGCGGACACGAGATTTTCTGGGATATTGCCCATCGAAGCGTTTGTGTCGACACGGAATTCCCGTGTGCCGCGTTCGCTGTCGCATTCCATTCGGTTCGTTCTTGTGATTGCCCGCGCTGTCATTTCGCTGCGGGAATTCCTTGATACGTGCCGTATCAAGGAAGGTTCTGAATGAACCCCACACGTACGAACGGCCGCTCCTCCCGCACCCGAGGCCGCACGGACGGCCCCGCCTACGGCTCCGGCTCGGCCTCCGGTTCGGGCCGGGGGAGCCGCTTCGGTTCATCCGCCCCGAGCCGCTCGGGCGGCTACGGCCGTCGGCCCGCCGCCGCGCAGGGCGAGTTCGCCCTGCCCAAGACCATTACCCCCGGGCTGCCCGCGGTCGAGGCGTTCGCCGATCTGGACATGCCCGTGGAGCTGCTGGCCGCGCTCGGGAACCAGGGTCTGTCCGTGCCGTTCCCGATCCAGGGCGCGACACTCCCGAACTCCCTCGCAGGCCGCGACGTCCTCGGGCGCGGCCGGACCGGCTCCGGCAAGACCCTCGCCTTCGGCCTCGCGCTCCTGGCCCGCACCGCCGGACGGCGCGCCGAGCCGCGCCAGCCCCTGGCGCTGGTCCTGGTCCCCACCCGGGAACTCGCCCAGCAGGTCAACGACGCCCTCGCCCCCTACGCCCGCGCCGTCAAACTCCGCCTGACCACCGTCGTCGGCGGGATGTCGATCGGCAAGCAGGCGGGTGCGCTGCGCGGTGGCACCGAAGTCGTCGTGGCCACCCCCGGACGCCTCAAGGACCTCATCGACCGCGGCGACTGCCGACTCGACCAGGTGGCCGTCACCGTCCTCGACGAGGCCGACCAGATGGCCGACATGGGCTTCATGCCGCAGGTCACGGCGCTCCTTGACCAGGTACGCCCCGAAGGCCAGCGCATGCTGTTCTCCGCGACCCTGGACCGCAACGTCGACCTCCTGGTCCGCCGCTACCTGGCCGACCCCGTCGTCCACTCCGTGGACCCCTCCCAGGGCGCGGTCACCACGATGGAACACCACGTGCTGCACGTCCAGGGCACGGACAAGCAGGCGACCACCATCGAGATCGCCGCCCGCGAGGGCCGGGTCATCATGTTCCTCGACACCAAGCACGCCGTGGACCGCCTCACCCAGGACCTCCTCGACAGCGGGGTCCGCGCCGCCGCCCTGCACGGCGGCAAGTCCCAGCCCCAGCGCACCCGCACCCTGGCCCGGTTCAAGACCGGACACGTCACCGTGCTCGTCGCCACGAACGTCGCCGCCCGCGGCATCCACGTCGACAACCTCGACCTCGTCGTGAACGTCGACCCGCCCACGGACCACAAGGACTACCTCCACCGCGGCGGCCGCACCGCCCGCGCCGGTGAGTCCGGCAGCGTCGTCACCCTGGTCGTCCCCAAGCAGCGCCGCGACATGACCCGCCTCATGGCCGCGGCCGGCATCGTGCCCCAGACCACCGAGGTCCGCTCCGGCGACGAAGCACTCCACCGCATCACCGGCGCACGGACCCCCTCGGGCATCCCCGTCACCATCACCGCGCCGGCGACCGAGCGGCCCAAGCGCAGCGCCGCCTCCCGCGGCCGGCGCAGCCCCGCTTCGGCGGCCAGGCGCGGGGGCGCGCGGCACTCCGCCGTCGACGCGGCGGCCTGACCACGAACGGCCGGACCTTCACGCTGAACCGCCTCAGCGCGGTCGGACCATCCACCTCTTCTCCCTGTGAGGCATCATGCGCTGTGTCATCGCCCGCTTTCCGTTCGACCTGACCAAGAGCGGAGTCCTGGAAGCGATGAAGGGCGTCAAGCCCGAGGAGGTCGTCGGGGAGTCCGTGATCATCGGCCGCCGCGTCTACCCCGTCAAGCAGGTCGGCCAGGTCGTCACCCGCCAGGACCGCCGCGATTTCAGCGCCGGCGAGGTGATCCGGGCCATGACCCAGCTCGGCTTCACCTGCCGAGGCCTTCCCCTGGCCGCAGCGCCCGCGCGCGTCCTGAGCCCCCTCCAGCACGCCTCCGCGATGCTCGGCACCCCCGCGGCCGTCTGACCGAGGGCCTCGGTGCCCCCCGGGGCTTCCTCCGGCCCATCGGTGAAGCCCCGCCCCGTCACCCCGTTCCGCTCCGCGGGCGGACAGCGCCGCTCCTCCCGCCACCAGTGACGCCGTCCGCCTCCCCGGTTCCCGATGCCCGCGACGGGGCGAGGAAGAGGCCCATGGTCACGACCAGGTACAGCGCCCACACCACGAGCTGGAGGACCGTCGGGTCGGGCTGGAAGTTGAAGACGCCCTTCAGCACGACCCCGTACCAGCTGTCTGGCGGGATGACCTCGCTGATGTCGAACGCCTTGTTGCCCAGGCCCCCGAGGAACCGGGCCTCCTGGAGGTCGTGGACCCCGTACGCGAGCACGCCCGCGGCCACGATCACCAGCATGGCGCCGGTCCACCGGAAGAACTTCGCCAGGTTGATGCCGAGCGCGCCGCGGTAGAACAGCCAGCCCAGCACGATCGCCGTGGCGATGCCCAGCAGCACGCCGATCAGCGGTGCCGAGGAGCCCTCGCCGCTGGCCCGAACCGATGCCCACACGAACAGCGCGGTCTCCAGCCCCTCCCGGCCGACGGCCAGGAAGGCGGTTGCGACCAGCGCGCCGGTGCCGATGGCGAGCGCCGCGTCGAGCTTGCCGTGCAGCTCGGCCTTCAGGTGCCGGGCGGTGCGCTTCATCCAGAAGACCATCCACGTCACCAGGCCGACGGCCAGGATCGACAAGGTGCCGCCGATCAGCTCCTGCGCCTCGAAGGTGAGTTCCTGGGTGCCGAACTCGAGCAGCGCGCCGAAGGCGAGCGAGATCGCGCAGGCGACACCGATGCCGAGCCACACCGGGCGCAGGGCGTCGCGGCGTTCCGTCTTCACCAGGTACGCGACGAGGATGCAGACGACGAGGCTGGCTTCCAGACCCTCACGCAGTCCGATCAGATAGTTGCCGAACACGGCGGTCCCTCCACGGTGTTGATCAAGAGAACAGTGTCCGGCCCCACCAGTCGTCCTTGTCGCGGACGCCCGGCGGGACGGCGAAGACGGCCGAACCCACGTGCTGGATGTACTCGTTGAGGACGTCGGACTTCGCCAGACTGCGCTGGACGGGGACGAAGCCGGTGCGGACGTCGCGCTGGTAGGCCAGGAAGAACAGTCCGGCGTCGAGCCGCCCCAGACCGTCCGTGCCGTCGGTGAAGGAGTACCCGCGGCGCAGGATGGTCGCCCCGTTGTTGCTGTCGGGGTGGGCGAGGCGGACGTGCGCCTCGGGCTTCATCGCCTTCAGGAACGGCTCGTCGCGTTCCTTGGACTTGCCCACCGGGGCGCCCTCGCCCTTGTCGCGGCCGAAGATGTCCTCCTGCTCCTGGAGGGAGGTGCGGTCCCAGGTCTCGATGTTCATGCGGATGCGCCGGGCGACCAGGTACGAGCCCCCGGTCATCCATGCGCTGCCGTCGCCGGGGCCGGCCCAGACGTGCTGGTCCAGGGCCGCGGTGTCGGTGCCCGAGATATTCCGCGTGCCGTCCTTGAAGCCCATCATGTTGCGCGGGGTCTGCTCGTCGGGCGTGGTGGAGGAGGTCTTGCCGAAGCCGAGCTGTGACCAGCGCATCGCCGTCCGGCCGAAGCCGATCCGGGCGAGCTGGCGGATCGCGTGCACCGCCACCTGCGGGTCGTCGGCGCAGGCCTGGACGCAGAGGTCGCCGCCGGAGCGGGCCGGGTCCAGGTTGTCGCCGCGGAACAGCTCCAGGTCCACCAGGGCTTCGGGGCGCCTGCCGTCCAGACCGAAGCGGTCCTTGGCGAACAGGCCGGGGCCGAAACCGACGGTCAGGGTGAGGCGGGAGGCCTTCAGGCCCAGCGCCTCACCCGTGTCGTCGGGCGGGGCCTCGGGCAGCCCGCCGAAGCCGCCCTCGCCGACCGGATGCCCGGCCGTCATCAGCCGGGCCGCCGCGGTCCACTCCTTGAGCAGCGCGACCAGCTCGGCGCGGTCCTTGGTCCGTACGTCGAAGGCCGCGAAGTGCAGCCGGTCCTGGACCGCCGTCGCGATCCCGGCCTGGTGCTCCCCGTGGAACGGCACGGCGCCGCCGGCCGCGGCCGCCGGGACCGCGTCCGATCCGGCCTGGAAGGCGGCGACCCCGCCGCCTGCCGCGGCGGCACCGAGCGCGAGCCCGGCCCCGCCCCAGCCGAGCACGGCGCGCCGCGAGGGGGCGTTCGCCGAACTGCCGGTCTCTTCCGGCTCCGAGTCGCTCATCCGGCTCTCCCGCCTGTCCTGTCCATGCTTCCGTCCGGCCGCGCGGCCGGCACTACTTGACGACCGCGGCGGCCAGCTTCGAGAGCGGCTCGGCGAGTGCGTTCACACCGTCCGACAGCTCCTTGCGCTCCGCCTCGCCGACCTTGTCGTACGAGGTGAACTCGTAGGAGGTCTTGTCGGCGCGGTACTTGTCGAGCAGTGCGGACAGCGCGGCGAACTGGGTGTCCAGCTGCCTGGCGAGCTCCGGGTCGTTCTTCTGCGCGGCCGGCTTCAGGAGCTCGTAGGACTTCTGCGCGCCTTCGACGTTGGCCTTGAAGTCGACGAGGTCGGTGTGGCTGTAGCGCTCTTCCTCGCCCGTCACCTTGCCGGTGGCGACCTCGTCGAGCAGCTCCTTGGCGCCGTTGGCCATGGACGTGGGCGTTATCTCCGCCTGGCCGACCTTCTTCTGCCAGTCGGTGAGGTCGGTGATGAGGGTGTCGGCGAGCTTCTTCTCCTCGTCGCCGATCTTGCCGTCCTGGAACAACGCCTTCTCCAGGCGGTGCCAGCCGGTCCAGTCCTTCGCCGGGTCCTGGCCGGCCTCCAGGCCGTCCTCGCGGACGTCGACCTTGGGGTCGATGTCGCCGAAGGACTCGGCGACCGGCTCGGTGCGCTCCCAGCCGATGCGCGAGGGGGCGTACGCCTTCTTCGCGGCCTCGACGTCCCCGGCCTTGACGGCGTCCGCGAAGACCTGGGCCTTCGGGAGGGTCTCGTCGGCCTGCTCCTGTACGTACTTGCGGTACGCGGCGACCGCGGCGTCCAGCTCGGGGCTGCGCTTCTCGCCGCCGCCCTGACCGGTGGCCTTGACCTTCTGCCGGATGCCGTCGCCCTTCATACCGGGCTTGCAGACGATCTCGTAGTCGCCGGCCTTGATCTCGGCGGTGATGGAGGCCTTGGTCCCGGGGCCGATGTTCTCGCGCTCGGTGACGATCCGGTCGTCGGGGAACAGCACGTACAGCTCGGTGACCTTGGAACCCTTGTTCTCGACGTCGATGGTGACCTTGCCGGCCGGGAATTCGGTCGTGGAGACCTCGCAGGCGCTGTCCGACGCGGCGACCTTGACCGCCCCGTCGCCACCGCCGGCGCTCTTGTCGGCGCAGCCGGTGACGGCGGTCAGTGCGGCCACCGCGGAAGCGGCGACGATGACGGTGAGGCGGGCGGGGCGCATGAAGGCTCCTGGCGATGGGGTAAGTGGTGAGGCAGCCCTAAGTTAGCTGACCCTTACTTCCCCGGACACCGCTCCGAGACGGATTTGCCCGCACCATTACCTGATCGGGCCCCACTCTTGGTACGAAGGGCGAGGGGCGAGGGGCGAGCCGAGCGAGGTCCGGTTCTCCCCGCTCGACGCGGCACGGGGACGTGACACCACGTGAGAGTGACCGCGGTCACGCGCCGAACGGGCCGGCGCCTACTTGGGGGTTCCCTCCGCGGAGAGCACGGGCGGGTTCAGGCAGTTGCACCCCACCACGTCGGCCGGGCCCTGTTCCGGTACCTCGAACGTCGCGGTCATGACGCGCCGCACATCGGTGTTCCGCCACCACTTGTGGCCGCCGCCCAGCAGCTGGTCGGTGTCGCGGCTCGCGGCGTTCTCGCCGCCGTACTTGAACGAGGTGGTCGGGCCGGACTTGCCCTCGCGGTGGTCGGTACGGACGTACGAGCACGTGACGAGCGCCTTTCCGTCCGCCAGCCGCAGCACCGGCAGCTCGGGCCCCGTCACCTCGAAGGCGTACCGGTGGCGGAGATCGCCCTTCCACTCCTTCTTGCCGTCCTCCGCGTTGTAGGAGTCCACGACCTCGCCCGTCAGCTTGCCCGGTACGAAGTTCTCGCTCTCGGGCTCCCCGTGGGGTGCCGTGAAGCCGAGGTACTCCGCGTACTGGCCGCACACGCGCCGGTCGGATGCGGCGGTGGGCGAGAGCGCCGCGGCGCCGGCGGGCTCCCGGGCCGGCGCGGCGATCGGCCGGTCGCGGACCTCGAAGCCGTAGGTGCCGTACCCGCGGTCCTCGAACTGCTCCGGCGGAAGCTGCGGAGCGGGCCGGTCGGTCGCCCACGTCCGGGCCGCGGCCTTCCAGGCGGCGCCGGGCTCCGCCTGGACGAAGTAGTACATCCCGGCCGCTCGGTCCTTCTCCGCCGTGTCCGTCATACGGAAGAGCACGGCGAACGAACGGGGGTATCCGGGCTGGTCGCGTTCGGTGGGGATCAGGTACTCGCGGCGGTACATGTCCGTTTCCGCCTTGCGCACGAGGTTGTCCGGCCACCGCTTCAGCCTGACCTGGGCCACGCTCTCCTGGAGCAGGGCGCCGGTCAGCAGGGTCGCCAGGGTGGTCTCGTCCCGTGCGGACGCGGCCTGGCGGAACCCGCGTGTGACGACTTCCTCGGCCTGGTCCCAGCCGATCACGGTCGGGACCGGCGGGGCGAGAGAAGAGGTCCCGGCCTTCTCCCCGGCCTTCCCCTCGCCCTTCGCAGGGGAACACGCGGCCAGTGCCACGCACCCGGCGATCGCCGCGAGCACCGCCGGCCGCACGCGCCACCGATCAGACAGGCACCCGATCACCACTGCACATCCCCACGAAAGAAGCGGACCAAGAACAGACGCCGATCACATCACGCCACCGAATGTCCGGATACGGCGCCCCCGGCGTCGGTGACCGTTCGCTCCGGACCGTCCTCCTCGTCCCTTCGGGCCCGGCCCGCGCGTGTCCCGTAGGGCGAGCGCCAGGGCGAGCAGCCCGGTGCCGCCGACCGCGGAGCCGAAGAGCAGCGTCGTGGAGGACAGTCCGTGGCGAACGGTCAGCAGGCCGGCGAGCACGGTGGGCAGGCTCAGGGCCAGGTAGCTCAGGACGTAGTACGCGGCGAGGGTTCCGGCCCGGTCCCTCGCGGCGACCGGGGACAGTACGGCCCGCAGGGCTCCTTGGGAGACCGCGCCGAAGCCGGCACCGGCCAGCGCGGTACCGGCGAACAGTACGGCCAGGCTGCTCAGTTGGAGGCTGAGCAGGATCAGGCCGGCCCCGGGCGGTACCGCGGCCGCGCCGATGCGCAGCGAGGTGCGGGACGGCAGGCGCCGGACGGCCGCCACGGAGAGCACCGCACTCGCGGTCAGGGTGAAGTAGACGAGGCCGCCGACGGCCTGGGGCGTGTCAGGGGCGATCAGCCGGGCGAGCCCGGGGCCCAGCGAGGAGGCGAAGCCGCCGAGTGACCAGACCGCGATCACGCTCGGCGCCGCGAGGAGCAGCGGCCCGCGGGCGGCGGCGGGCACGGTGACGGAGGGGCGCAGCGAGCCGAGGGCCCCGGGCATGCGGGGGGCCGTTTCGGAGGTGAGGACCATGGCGACCGCCTGGAGCGCGAACACGGCCGCCAGCGCGAAGTGCGCCGCGGGGCCCGGCGCCGGAACGGACCGGACCAGAAAGGTCGATCCGAGCACACCCGCGGCCATGCCCGCCATGGGTGCGACGCTGTTGGTGAGGGCCGCCCGGCCCGCGCGGCCGGGGTGCTCCAGTTCCATGACGGCCGCGCCCACGGCGCCGGTCGCCGCACCGGTCGCCAGACCCTGCAGCACCCGGGCGAGGAGCAGTTGGCCCACTCCGTCGGCCGTGGCGATGAGGGTCATGGCCGAGGCCTCGACGGCGAGGGAGCCGATGAGGACCGGGCGGCGCCCGAGGTGGTTCGAGAGGGAGCCGGTCGTGAGCAGGGCCAGCAGCATGGCCAGGGAGTACGCGCTGAAGACGACGGTGAGGGTGAGGGAGGAGAAGCCCCACTGGCGCTGGTAGATCGCGTACAGGGGGGTCGGCGCGCTCGATGCCGCCAGCAGGGTGACCAGGATGGAGGCGTTGAGAGCGAAGGATGAGCGTCTGGCCAACCGTGGGCGGGGCTCGGCCGGCACCGGCGCGGGGCGGTTCATGCGTTCCTTTCGGTGGGCTCAGGCGAGGTGGGCGGGCACGGGGTGGAGGCGGTAGGAGGCGCCGTCGGTGCGGACGATGCCTGCCGTGGGCGGGGGGAAGTGGCTGCCGAGCAGGAGGGTGTCGGTCCCGGCGAGTGCGGCGAGGAGGTCGCGGCGCGTGGCGTGGGCCTGTGCGGGGTCGGTGTCGACGCAGCTGTGGATGGCGGGCTCGGCGAGCTGGACGGGGTGGTGGATGCAGTCGCCGGTGATCAGGGCCGTGCTGTCCTGGCTGCTCAGCCGGACGGCGACCTGGCCGGGGGTGTGGCCGGGGGCCGGGACGAGGGTGAGGCCGGCGGCGATCTCCAGCCCGTCGGCGGGGACGTCCATCAGGTCGAGGAGGCCGTGGTCGTTGATGGGGTGGATGGAATCGCGGAACATCTGTGTGCGGGGCCCGTCCAGCTCAGTGGATGCCCAGTAGTCCCACTCGGTGCGGCCGGCGAGGTACCGGGCGTTGGGGAACGTGGGGATCCAGGAGCCCTCGTGGGAGCGGGTGTTCCCGCCGACGTGATCGGTGTGCAGGTGCGTGAGGATCACCAGGTCGACCGACTCGGGGGAGAACCCCGCTGCTTCGAGGCGTGCGAGGTAGTCCGTACGGAGGTGGTGCCAGGCGGGGTTGGCGCGTTCCTTGCCGTTGCCGATGCCCGTGTCGACGAGGATGCGCAGTCCGCCCGCCTCGATCGCGAAGGTGTGGCTCGCCAGGCGGATGACGTGGTCGGCTCCGGCGAAGTCGGGCCGGAGCCAGGGGGATCCGGCCACGACCTCGGGTGTTGCCCGGGGCAGCAGCCAGGGGCCGGTCTGTGCGGGGAGTTCCGTCTCGTCGATGCGGCGGACGGTGATGTCGCCCAGGATCCACGTGGGGGTGAGACCGGGTGCTGTGGGCGTGAGGGCGTGCCTGGTCATGGGAGGGCTCCCTGGGAGAAGGGGTGGGGGAGCGTGTGCGGACTCCGCCTTAACGCTCAGATATTGCGTGGAAGCTACCCCGACGCTCGGGTTAACGCAATGATTGCGCGTTCAGGCCACGGGTTGGCCGGTTCTGGCGCTTTAAGGCTCAGTGTTTGCGTTAGTGGTGAGGCTCGCCTACCGTGGCGCTAACGCAAATATGCAGCGTTTGGTCCCGGAAAGGACTCGCCTCATGTCTGTTCCCGCGTTCTCGCCCGAAGGGGCCGCCGAGTCGGCGCTTCGAGCCGGCCTCTCCCTGGACCCCGATCGGCACGCGGTGGTGGCCGGGACGGCGCACCACATCATCACCGTCATCAGCCGACTGCGTGAGCTCGACCTGGCGGAGGTCCGCCCGGCCTTCGCGTTCCGCGCCGACTCCCGGGAGCGGTCAGCGAGTTGAAGCCCTACGCGCTGTCCCTGACCGAGGCCTCCGCCGCCCTCGCGGACGGAAGTCTCTCACCGGTCGAGCTGACCGATTCGGTCCTGGAGCGGATCGATGACGTAGACCCGCAGGTCAACGCCTACGTCACCGTGGCCGCCGACGCGGCGCGGGCCCAGGCCGCCCAGGCGGAGCGGGACATCGCCGCCGGCCGCCGCCGTGGTCCGCTGCACGGCGTGCCCATGGCCTTGAAGGACCTCATCGACACCGCGGGCGTGAGGACCACCTCCAGTTCCGCCGTCCGCGCCGCCCGCGTGCCCGGCGAGGACAGCGTGGTGGCCGCGCGGCTGAAGGCGGCCGGCGCCGTCCTGCTCGGCAAGGTCCACACCCACGAGTTCGCCTACGGTCTGACGACCCCGCAGACCCGCAACCCCTGGAATCTGGACCACGTGCCCGGCGGCTCCAGCGGTGGTTCCGCGGCGGCGGTGGCGGCCGGGATGGCGACCTTCTCCCTCGGCACGGACACCGGCGGCTCCATCCGGGTCCCCGCGGCGCTGAGCGGCGTGGTCGGCCTCAAGCCCACCTACGGCCTCGTGCCCCGGCAGGGCGTCGCCTCGCTGTCCTGGTCACTGGACCACGTCGGCCCCATCACCCGGACCGCCCGCGACGCCGGTCTGGTCCTGGACGCCCTCGCCGGACATCACCCCGGCGACCCCGCCGGCCTCGACCGCCCCCACGAGGCGCGGGCCTCCCGCCCGGGACAGGGCCTCCAAGGGGTGCGCGTCGGTGTCCCCGTCAACCACTACTTCGACCGCGTCGACCCTCAGGTGGAAGCCGCGGTGCGCAAGGCCCTCGACGACATGACGGCCCTCGGCGCGCGGCTGGTCGACGTGGAGATCCCGATGGCCGAGTACGTCCAGGCCATCCAGTGGGGCCTGATGGTTCCGGAGGCGACGGCCTACCACGAGCAGCACCTGCACACGATGGCCGACCTGTACGGACCGGACGTCCGGGTGCTGCTCGAAGCCGGCGCCCTGGTCCCCGCCACCGACTACCTGCGTGCTCAGCGGGCCCGCACCCTCATGCGCGACGAGTGGAGCCGGGTCCTCCGCGAGGTCGACGTCATCGCCGCTCCGGCGGTCCCCGCCACCGCCGCCAGGGCGGACCAGGAAGCCTTCCGCTGGCCGGACGGCACCACCGAGAGCGTCTCGGACGCCTACGTACGGCTCGCCGCGCCGGCCAACATCACCGGACTGCCCGCTCTGTCCGTGCCGGCCGGCGCCGACGCGCACGGTCTGCCGATCGGCCTGCAGCTGATCGGCCGCCCGTTCGGCGAGGCCACCGTCCTGCACGTAGCGGAAGCGTACGAGCAGGTGAGGGGCCCGGCCCCGATGGCCGAGCGGCAGGCCGGATAGAGCATCCCAGCTGAAGCGAATTCTTAGCGTTAGGGTATCGGGTATGAGCTCACAGCCCAGACCCCGTCCAGGAGGGCGAAGCGCCCGCGTCCAGCGATCGGTCCACGAGGCCGTGCGCGAGCTGGAGGCCGAACGCGGCCGCGCAGCCCTGACGGTTCCGCTCGTCGCCAAGCACGCGGGCGTCACGCCCTCGACGATCTACCGGCGCTGGGGCGACATCAAGGAACTGCTCTCCGACGTGGCGGTGGAGCGGCTCCGCCCGGAGGCCCCGCCGGCCGACGCGGGAAGTCTGCGTGCCGACCTCGAAGCGTGGGCGGTGCAGTTCCTGGAGGAGATGTCCTCGACGGCCGGCCGTGACTACATCCGCGACGCCCTCGGCGGAGACCCCGACGGCAGCAACGCCGGCCAGTGTTCCGCCTACGCCGTCGAGCAGGTCGAGATCATCCTCGCCCGCGCGACCGGGCGCGGGGAGCCGGCGCCGGCCGTCGACGTGGTCGTCGACCACGTGGTGGCGCCGATGATGTACCGCATCCTCTTCCGGCCCGGCCTGCTGGACGCCGACAGCGCCCGCGCCCTCGTCGACGCGACGCTGACACGGCTGATGCCCCAGGGATGAGGCACGTGCCGCTCAGTCCATGTCGAGGTAGTACACGCCTGCCTTGGCATCGGCGAAGAGGGTGAACTGGACCTGAGCAGGCGCGGCGCCGTTGTCGCCCTCCATCTCCACGGGCTCGGCGCCGACGAGCACGAACTCGCCGTATCCCTCGAGGTTTCCGGGCTCGTCCGCCACTCCGATGTGAATGGGGGTGTCGTCGGAAACCCCGGCGAGGGCGGAGCGAAGCCGTCCCGCTGTCCAGACCTGCGGCGCGTGTTCGAACGTATCAGCCATGCGCTGAGGCTAGTGGTGCAGAACGGACGGAACGGGGTACGCCACGCCGACGAGCGAGGCCCGGCGCACTCGGGTGAGCTGTGGGGGACCTTCGCAAGCTTGGCAAAACGGCCTTAGAAGATGCGCAGGACTTGGCACGCGTCCCTTCTTGAGGGCACTGAGTGCCACTGCCAAAGTCTGTGGTGCGGCCCGCCGGACCCGGCGGCCGCGATCTCCTACTCAGGCACAGGGTGCCAATGCGCTGGGCGAGAGTTCGGAGCATTCGCAGACCCAGCGATCACGGAAACGGTGACGGCCATGGCAGAGGCGAACACGACGGCGGCGGCCCAGCGGCTGGAGGAGCGGTGGGCCACCGATCCGCGGTGGGCCGGTATCGAGCGGACGTACAAGGCCGAGGACGTGGTGCGGCTCTCCGGCAGTGTCCGTGAGGAGCACACGCTGGCCCGCCGGGGTGCCGAGCGGCTCTGGCGCCAGCTGCACGAGCGGGACTACATCCACGCGCTGGGTGCGCTGACCGGCGGTCAGGCCGTCCAGCAGATCCGGGCGGGCCTGCAGGCGATCTATCTGTCGGGCTGGCAGGTCGCGGCCGACGCGAACCAGGCCGGCCACACCTACCCCGACCAGAGCCTCTACCCCGTCAACTCCGTGCCCCAGGTGGTGCGTCGGATCAACAACGCGCTGCTGCGCGCCGACCAGATCGCGACGGCCGAGGGCGGTTCGGACACCACGGAGTGGCTGGCGCCGATCGTGGCGGACGCGGAGGCCGGGTTCGGCGGCCCGCTGAACGCGTTCGAGCTAACCAAGGCGATGATCGCGGCGGGCGCGGCCGGCATCCACTACGAGGACCAGCTCGCCTCGGAGAAGAAGTGCGGGCACCTGGGCGGGAAGGTGCTGGTGCCGACCTCGCAGCACATCCGGACCCTGAACGCGGCCCGGCTCGCGGCGGACATCGCGGACGTGCCGACCCTGGTGATCGCCCGTACGGACGCGCTGGCCGCGAACCTGCTGACCAGTGACGTGGACGAGCGCGACGCCCGGTTCGCGACGGGGGAGCGCACGGCGGAGGGCTTCTACCGCGTCCGGAACGGCATGGCTCCGGTCATCGCCCGCGGTCTGGCCTACGCACCGTACGCCGACCTGATCTGGGTCGAGACGGGTACCCCGGACCTCCCGCAGGCCCGGGAGTTCGCCGAGGCGATCCACGCGCAGTACCCGGACCAGATGCTCGCCTACAACTGCTCGCCGTCCTTCAACCGGAAGGCGGCGCTGGACGACGACCAGATCGCCAAGTTCCAGCGGGAGCTGGGCGCGATGGGCTACCGCTTCCAGTTCATCACGCTGGCAGGCTTCCACTCCCTCAACCACGGGATGTTCGACCTCGCCCGCGGTCCCACCGGCTTCCCCCAGTTCATACGGCCATTCAGTTGTCGCCCGGTCCGATCGGGCAGACGAATCCGGGTCGGCGATCGATGCGGCCTCGCCGGTGTTCGGCGGCGGCCCGATGTCGGGCACGGTCACGGGATCGCGCGCGGCAGCGCGGCCCCCTTCAGGATCCCGCAGCCTCAGGCTTCGGGCTCGGTGAGGTCCGGGGCGGCGGTGCGGAGCTGGGCGGGGGTCAGGGCGCCGGCCCTGATCAGGGCCGGCACGGGGCCGGTGACGTCCACGATCGACGAGGGGACGAGGGCGGCGGTCGGGCCGCCGTCGAGGTAGACCGCGACGGTGTCGCCGAGCATGCGCCGGGCGGCGTCGCAGTCCTGCGGGGCCGGGTGTCCCGTGAGGTTGGCGCTGGAGACGGCCATCGGGCCGGTGTCTTCGAGGAGTTCGAGGGTGAGGGGGTGGTGGGGCATGCGGACGGCCACGGTGCCGTGGGTGTCTCCGAGGTCCCATTTCAGCGTCGGCCGGTGCCGGGCGACGAGGGTGAGGGCGCCGGGCCAGAAGGCTTCGACGAGCTTCCAGGCGATGTCGGGGAGGTCGGTGACGAGGCCGTCCAGGGCGTCCGGGGAGCCGACGAGGACGGGTGAGGGCATGTGGCGGCCCCGCCCCTTGGCATCGAGCAGAGCGGCGACCGCGCGCGGGTCGAACGCGTCGGCGCCGATGCCGTAGACGGTGTCGGTGGGCAGCACGACGAGCCCGCCGGACCGCACGGCCGCTGCGGCCGCGCGCAGGCCGGCCGTGCGTTCGGATGTCATCGAGCAGTCGTACCGCTCTGTCATGGCTACGGTTCCGCCCTACGGTCTCGGTTCGGTCTGGGTGGCGGCATCGTACGCAAGGGCGGCGCGCCGCCGGGCGTCTTCGGCCGAGCACCTTCGCCGGACCGGGGCGGCTCCGGTGCCGAGTTCAGCCGAAGGGGTGACCGGCCGGCCGTGTGCAGGGCTGCGGATCACGTGGCGAGGGGCAGCAGGAGCAGGGGGTTCGTGGTGGGCTGTGCGGATCCGCCGGCCGGTTCGAGGGTGAGGCCGACGGCGTCCGCGTCGGCGGTGTCGCCGTCGATCAGGACGCTGCCGTCCCGGTGGATGAACCCGGCCGGGCGCATGGCGCCGTCGTGGGCCAGCCACAGCTGGTAGGTCTTGCCCGCAGCCGGGGCGGGCAGGCCGGCGGCGGTGAAGACGGCCCTGTTCTGCCGGTCGGAGGCGACGACGGTCGTCAAGGCCCCGTTGCCGGCCCGGCCGTGGACGGTGCGGGCGTCCGGGGCGGCCAGCACGGTGCTCACGGCGTCGAGACGCTGCTCGCTCTGCCGGGCCCGCTGCTCGAGCCGCAGGTTCTCCTGGTGCTGCCAGGCGGCCAGCCCGGCGAACGAGGCGGCGGCGGCCAGGCTCGCGGCCAGGGCCACGGGCAGGGCCTTGCGCCGCAGCACGCCGCGGAACACGGCCGGGGCGGCCTGGGCGGCCGGGGCGCCTGCGGGGACGTGCGGCGGGAGCTGGCGCACGTGGTCGATGTCCGCCATCGTCCGCTGCTTCATCGCGGCGGCCGGCGCCTGCGCGGTGGCGGCTGCCAGACGCGCGGCGGTGGCCTGAAAGTCCGCCACGTCGTGCCGGCACGCCTCGCAGGAGGCCAGGTGCGCGGCGAACTCCTCGCGCTCGCCGGGGTCGAGGGAGTTCAGCGCGTACGCGGCGGCGAGGACATGGATGTCGGACGCGTGGTGATTCATGCGGTCACCCCCATGCAGTCGCGAAGCCGGATCAGCCCGTCGCGCATGCGTGTCTTGATGGTGGGAAGCGGCGTGCGAAGCGTCTGGGCGACTTCACGGTAGGTCAGCCCGCGGTAGTAGGCGAGGGTCACGGCCTGCCGCTGGAGCTCGGTCAGGCCGCGCAGACAGCGCCGTACCTGTTCGCTCTCCAGTCGGGTCTCGACCTGCTCGGCGACCTGGTCGAACGCCGTCTGGTGTTCGCGGGCGGCCTGGGCCTGATCGCGGTCGGCGGCGGCTTGGGCGGAGCGCACGCGGTCCACGGCCCGGCGGTGGGCGATGGTCGCCGCCCACGTGTGCACGCTGCCGGCGTCGGGCCGGTAGCGGGCGGCCTGCCGCCACAGGTCGATCATGACCTCCTGGGCGACCTCTTCCGACTGGGCGCGGTCGCGCACGACTTTGACCACGATGCCGAAGACCATGGGGGCGAGGGCGTCGTAGAGGCCGGAGAAGGCCTGCTTGTCGCCGTGGGCCACCTGCTGCATGACCTCGGCGAGTCCGGTGTGGCTGGTGTGGCCGGTGTGGCCCGTGACGCCGAACGGGAGCGGTTGGTTCACCGGCCGGGCTCCGGCCGCGGCGACCAGGCGAAGGGGCATCGGCCGGCGTCGGCCGTCCGGGGGTGGGGTGTCCATCGCATAGTGGTCCTTGTCGGTAGGGCATGGCCGGACCGCCACCGTGGCGCGTTCCGGCCCCAGAGCCGTTCGGGGTGCCTGACTCCTCTTCGTAGCGGACGTGCGTGCGGATGGGTGTGGATTCGGCGACGGGCTCACCCGCGTCGGCCTCGGTCCACAGGAGGAACGGCGGATGTGACTCGTTCGGATGGCAGACCAATCCGCCGGGCGGGGGCCGTCGAAGCCAGGGTGTGAGCAGCTTCCGCAACACCGTCGCCCGCACCGCCCCCGGCGGGGCGGCCGGGCTCCTGGCCGGGTTCACCGCGCTCTCCGTGGCCGAGTTGGCCGCCGCCGTGGTGCGTCCGGCCGCCGGGCCGGTCACCGTCGTGGGCGGCGCGGTCATCGACCGGACCCCGGCCGCGGTGAAGGACTTCGCGATCCGCGCCTTCGGGGAGAACGACAAGCTCGTCCTCCAGCTCGGCATCCTCGCGCTGCTCGCCGTGTTCGCGCTCTTCCTGGGCGTCCTCGCGCTGCGCCACCGGCGGGTTGGGGCGGCCGGGGTCCTGGTGCTCGGCGTCGTCGGCGCTGCCGCGGCCCTGGGCCGGCCCGACTCCGCGGGCGCCGCCGACGTGTTGCCCTCCCTGGCCGGTGCGGTGGCGGGTGCTGCCGTGCTGTACCTCCTGGCGGGCCGGGCCACCCGCGCCCGCAGCTCCCCGGCCGGTGACGAGGGCGGCGGGGCCGGGGCAGGGCCCGGGGACGAAGCACGGGCCGGGGCCGGGTGGAACCGGCGCGGGTTCCTCACCGCGGCGGCCGTGACCGCCGCGGCCGCCACCGGCGCCGGTGTGCTGGGCCGCGCACTGTCCGGGCGGCGCGGCCGCGGCGCCGTCGCCTCCCGCACCGGTCTCACCCTGCCCGCCCCTGCCTCGCCCGCTCCCGCAGTCCCCTCCGGAGCGGAGCTGAAGGTGCCGGGTATCGGCGCGTTCACCACACCGAACCGGGACTTCTACCGCGTCGACACCGCCCTCGTCGTGCCCAGGGTCGACGCCGCCACCTGGCGGCTGCGCGTTCACGGCAAGGGCGTCACCCGGCCCCGTACGTACACCTTCGAGGAGCTCCTGGCCCGCCCCCTGATCGAACGCGACATCACGCTGACCTGCGTCTCCAACGAGGTGGGCGGCCCCTACCTCGGGAACGCCCGCTGGCTCGGCGTACCCCTCGCCGCCCTGCTGGCGGACTGCGGGGTCGAGCCGCCGTCGAAGGGCGGGCCGGCCGATCAGCTGGTGGCGCGCTCCGTGGACGGCATGACCCTCGGCTCCCCGGTCGAGGACGTCATGGACGGCCGGAACGCGATGCTCGCCGTCGGCATGAACGGCGAACCGCTGCCCTTCGACCACGGCTTTCCCGTCCGCATGCTCGTCCCCGGGCTCTACGGCTACGTCTCCGCCTGCAAGTGGATCGACGACATCGAGCTGACCACCTTCGACGCCTACGACCCGTACTGGGTCAAGCGCAAGTGGGCCCGTCGGGCGCCGGTCAAGACGCAGTCCCGCATCGACACCCCCAAGCCCTTCGCCCGCCCCGCCACCCACGGCGGCACCGTCATGGTCGCCGGGGTCGCATGGGCCCAGCGCCGCGGCATCACCCGCGTCGAGGTCCGAATCGACGACGGCCCCTGGCAGGACGCCGACCTGGCGGCCCAGGACACCGTCGACACCTGGCGCCAGTGGTCCTACCGCTGGCAGGCCGCCTCGGGCGGCCACACGATCACCGTCCGCGCCACCGACGGCACCGGCCAGACGCAGACCGAGCAGCGCACCCGAACCGTCCCCGACGGAGCGAGCGGCCGGCACAGCGTCTTCGTCACCGTCCCCTGAGACCCGTCCCCTGAGACCCGACCCCTGAGACCGACCACACCACCGAGAACCGAACCATCCAAGGAGATACCGATCATGAACAGCATCAAGATCCGTCGTACCGGGATCGCCGTCGCCGCCGCCGTCCTGCTGCCCTTCTCGCTGGCCGCCTGCTCCGACTCCTCCGGCGACACCAAGGCCGCCGCCCCCACCGCGGCCGCCGGCGACGCGGCCAACACCGGCGAGGCTCCGGCAGCCGGCTCCACGGCGGGTGACGAGCCGTTCGGCCCGGCCTGTTCCGGAGTGCCGAAGCAGGGCGCGGGCTCCTTCGACGGCATGGCCAAGGCCCCGGTCGCCACCGCGGCCTCCAACAACCCGGCCCTGTCCACCCTGGTCGCCGCGGTCAAGCAGGCAGGCCTGGTCGACACCCTCAACAACGCACAGGACATCACCGTCTTCGCCCCCACCAACGACGCCTTCGCGAAGATCCCGAAGGCCGACCTCGACAAGGTCCTCGCCGACAAGGCGACGCTCACCAAGATCCTCACCTACCACGTCGTCGGCCAGCGGCTGACGCCGGAGCAGCTGGACAACGGCTCGTTCGAGACCCTGCAGAAGGGCATGGTCTCCACCACGGGCTCCGGCGAGGCCTACGAGGTCAACGGCGCCGCCTCGGTGGTCTGCGGCAACGTCAAGACCGCCAACGCCAACGTCTACATCGTCGACACCGTGCTGATGCCGAAGTAGCCGGTAGCCGCGCCACACCGCCGCACCGCCGTACGAAGGCCCGCGGCCCGGCGCCCCTCGAAAGGAAGGGCGCCGGGCCACGGGCGGCGGTCTGCCGGGGTTCAGCCGCCGAGTTCGTTCGCGGCCTGTTCGATGAGGTCGACGACCGGGCCCGGCCGGGAGGCCAAGGACGCGTGACCGGCGTCGAGTTCGACGATCGCTCGCGGGTTCATGCGCTGGGCCATGCGGCGCTCGTTGTCCGGGTGGATCATCCGGTCCTGGGTCGAGACCTGGTACCAGGCCGGCTTGTTCCGCCACGCGGGCGAGGTCACGCTGTCGCCGAACGTCGAGGCCAGCGGGGCCTTCTGGGTGACGGCCATGACCAGGGCCTCGTCGGGGGTGAGGTCCTGGCAGAAGCTCTCGTGGAACTTGTCCTGCTTGATCCACAGGTAGCCGTCGGAGTCCGGGGCGATGTTGTCGAGCGCCGCCGGCGGCACCTCCTCGGTGATCCGGCCGGGGCTCTCGCCCGCGTCGGGGGCGAACGCGGCGATGTAGACGAGGCCGGCGACGTTGGGCAGGTCGCCGGCCTCGGTGATGACGGCGCCGCCGTACGAGTGGCCGACGAGCAGGACGGGGCCGCTGATCTGCCCGACCATCTTGCGGGTGCGCTCGGCGTCGTCGGAGAGCGAGGTCAGCGGGTTCTCCACCGCGTGCAGGTCGCCGAATCCGCGCTTGTCCAGTTCGACGATGACATTCGCCCAGTGGGCGGCGCCGCCCCAGAAGCCGTGGACCAGGACGATGGACGGCTTGGTTGATGCCATGAATGTGGACCGTCTTTCCCAGGATGCGATGTGTCCGTATCCCCCCGGATCCTCCCCAGCCCTACGCTACGCGGGCGATGACGGGCCGTCACCGCCCGAATGGGTGTGCGCCGCATCGGGGCGCGCTGCGGTGGGTGCGCACCGCCATCCCGGAGCCCGGCCCCCCCCGCCACGCCGGTCAGCCGTGGTGGGGCAGACCGGCCGTGTCCAGGGCGGCGCCGGCCTGGGCGGCCAGCGCGACCGCCACCAGGCGGGCCTCCTCGGGCGGCAGCGGGCGGCCCGGGAGCGGGTCGAGGAGGAAGCGGCCGTAGTAGTGGCCACCGCCGACGGCGCGCAGTTCCGTCTCGCCGTCCGGCCATGCGGCGTACTCGGTGACGCGGCTGCCGCGGCGCAGCCACAGGCTGCCGTCGTGCTCCAGCCGCGGCAGGCGACCCATCAGGGTTCCGTACTCGAACCGGCAGCCGCGCAGACCCAGCAGGCCGACGAGCTCCCGGCGCACGTACTCCACCACCGCGGCCGGCGAGCCGCCGTCCTCGACCAGCCGGGCCGTCCCCCGGAGGCTCGAGAGGTGCGCGGTGTCCGTGACCACGACGGCCTGGAGCCGGCGGGTGCGTACGGCCGGCTGCGAGACGATGAGGCCGACGGCGAGCAGGAGGACCGCCGTCTGGATCTCGTCGGTGTCGGCGATGGCGAACCGCTGGTAGGGCCTGGTCAGGAAGAAGCCGAACCAGGCCGCGGCCGACAGGGCGGCCAGCGCCCCGGCGGCCCGCGTGCCCAGCGCGGCGACCGCGACCACGGCGACGACCATGACCAGAGCCTCGTTCGTCGCGGAGAGGCCCGTACGGAACGGCGCCAGCGCGAGCGCCACCAGGAACGGGAGGACGAGGCCCGCGGCCAGGGCGATCCGGTCGCGGTAGCGGAACCAGTAGCCGGACATGTGAGGCCTCCCGTCCGGACGGGCCGATCGTGGCGCAGGGCTCAGGGGGTGCGACGCAGGGCGTCGCCCTCGCCCAGATCAAGCCTGCCCCTCCGTGGAGCCGGCGCAACGCGTGGCGCCGGCTCTTGACGGACCCCTGACGCCCGCCGCACCGCCGGTGCGTATGGAACGCGTGAAGAGTGCCGGGGCGGACGTATGGAACACGCCAAGGGTGCTGGTGGCAGCCCCGTGCGCCTTCGACGCTGTTCTCACTGTGCTCAATCGGAGGGACCGGCGACATGGCCATGCACGTAGGAAAACCGACCGCGGTCGCCGAGACGCCGGGCCAGGAGGAGCCCCCCCGGCGCCGGAGCGAACAGGGCGGGCGAGCGGCACCGGCTGACCGCCCTGCAGGGCCTCTCCGCACTGTCGCTCGACGCGATGGCGTCCGTCGCGTACGGCCCCGAGTCGATCGTGCTCGTCCTGGCCGCGGGCGGCGCCTACGGCCTGGGATTCACCCTCCCGGTCACCCTCGCCATCGCCGCACTCCTCGCGGTCCTGGTCGCCTCGTACCGGCAGGTCATCGCAGCGTTCCCGGACGGCGGCGGATCGTACGCGGTGGCCAGGCGCCACCTCGGCAAGCGCACCAGCCTCGTCGCCGCCGCCTCTCTCATCCTCGACTACGTCCTCAACGTCGCGGTGTCCGTCACCGCGGGCGTGGCCGCGCTGACCTCGGCCTTCCCGGCCCTGCACGGGGAGCGCGTGTGGATCTGCCTCGGCGTGCTGGCCCTGGTCACCGCCGTGAACCTGCGCGGGGTCGTCGATTCGGCCAAGGCGTTTCTCGTCCCGACCGCGCTCTTCGTCGGCTCGATCCTCGCGATGATCACCGTCGGGCTCCTCCGTGACGGCCCGGTCAGCACCGCCTCCGCCGCCGGGCACGCCTCCGTGCTCGGCGAGGGCGCCACCGCCGTCGGCGCCCTGCTGTTGCTGAAGGCGTTCGCCGCCGGCTGCTCGGCGCTCACGGGCGTTGAGGCGGTCGCCAACGCCGTACCCTCCTTCCGCGCCCCGGCCGCCCGCCGCGCCCAGCGCACCGAGGTCGCCCTCGGCGCCCTGCTCGGCGTGATGCTGATCGGCCTGTCCATCCTGATCGGCCGCTTCCACCTCCAGCCGGTCGAGGGCGTCACCGTCCTGGCCCAGCTCGCGGACGCCTCGTTCGGGCACAACGCGGCCTTCTACGTCGTCCAGTTCGCCACCATGGTGCTGCTGGCGCTCGCCGCGAACACCTCCTTCGGCGGGCTGCCGGTGCTGATGGGCCTGCTGGCCCGCGACAACCACCTCCCGCACGTCTTCGCCCTCAAGGCCCACCGGCAGGTCCACCGGCACGGTGTGGTCTGGCTGGCGCTCGTCTCCGGCGCCCTGCTCGTCTTCTCGGGCGGCGACACCAACACCCTCGTCCCGCTCTTCGCCATCGGGGTCTTCGTCGGCTTCACCATCTGCCAGGTCGGCATGGTCCGGCACTGGTACGGCGAACGCCGCAAGGGCTGGCAGACCAAGGCCGCCCTGGGCGGGTTCGGCGCGCTCCTGACCGGCGTCTCGGCGGTCGTCGTCACCGCCACCAAGTTCACCGAGGGCGCCTGGCTGATCGTCCTGGCCCTACCGCTGATCGTGCTCGCCTTCGAGAAGATCCACCGCGCCTACGCCGAGATCGGCGAACGCCTCGAACTGGGCCGTGTCCCGCAGCCGCCGCACCGGGCCCACTCGCTGGTCGTGGTCCCCGTATCCGGGCTGTCCCGCCTCACCTGCCAGGCCCTCACCGCCGCCCGCTCCCTCGGCGACGAGGTCCGCGCCGTCACCGTCACCCATCCCACGGACGAAGACCGGCTGGCCGTCGAATCCCTGCGCCGGGACTGGGAGTTGTGGAATCCGGGGGTCGAACTGACCGAGCTGTCCTCGGAGAGCCGCTCGCTGGGCCGGCCGGTGTCGGCGTACGTGCGGGGGCTCGCGCAGACCCACCCCGGCGCCCAGGTCACCGTCCTCATCCCGGAGACCGAACCCGCACGCCTGTGGCAGCGGCTGCTCCAGAACCAGCGCGGCTCGGTCGTCGCCCACGCCGTCCGCCGTGACACGGACGCCGTCATCTGCCGCCTCCGCTTCCGCGTCACGGCGGACACCGGGCCGACCGTCTTCGACGACACGCCCACGGTGCCCTGACGGATTCGCCCCGCCGCCGGTTCCCGCGGGGGCGGCCCCCGTCCGGGCCGCCTCCGCCGCTCGGCGCCGTAACGCGCCGGTGCGCCGCCGCCCCCACGTCCACGCCGGCTGACCCATTCGCATCAAGACGCCGCCAGGAATCCCGCGGGCCGCCCGCCGCGCCGGGGGAGCCGGGGGATTCTGGCGCCGTGACCTCTCGCTCGCGCCCCGACCGCGCCATCCGCCGGGCCGTACTCGGCCTCGGGACCATCGGCCTCGTCGTCATCGCCGCCGGCGCCTGCCTCGAAGCCTTCTGGCTGCTGGGCCTCGGCGTCTGGGCCGTCATCGTCGCGATGCTGATGGAGCTCGTCTACCGCCCGTGAGCCGGGCAGCGCCGCGCAGCACCGGGCATCGCCGGGCAGCGTCAGCAGGCCGTCAAAATTGCCGGACTCCGCGTGAGAAGGCCGTCAACAGCCGTACTCCACCGCCCGTCGAGGCCCTTCCATGGAACCTGGCGGACGACGGAGACAGGGAGACGCCATGCCAAGAGTCGTGGTCGGTGCCACGGGCACCCTGGGGAGCCTGGCCGCATTGCACAGGGCGGCCGCGGAGGCCCGGGTGCGGGATGCGGAGCTGTGGGTGGTCCTGGCCTGGCAGTCGCCGGGTGGTGAGCTCGGGAGCCGCAACGGCCTCGGGCCGTCCGTCCCGGCGGAGTGCCGTGCCGCGGCCGTCGGCCGACTCCGCGAGGTCCTCGACACGGCGTTCGGCGCTGTGAAGCCCGGAGTCACCCTCGCGGGCCTCACGGTACGCGGCACTCCGGGCGCGGCCCTCGTGGACACGGCCCGCGAACCGGATGACCTCCTGGTGGTCGGCACGGGACCCCGCACCCCGCTGCGCCGCTTCGTCCGCCCCTCGGTGGCCCGCTACTGCCTCGCGCACGCCGCCTGCCCCGTCCTGGTCGTACCCCCGTCCCCGCTCCAGGCCGACCTCGACGCGGCACACCGCCGCAACTTCTGGAGGATCCCGCTGGACCCGCGAGAACTGGCCGGCTGACGAGCAGGCCCTTCGTGCGGGGCCGCGGGGCCGCGGGCTCCGGGGCTCCGGGGCTCAGAACCGGTCCAGCGGCACCCCCGCGTACGCCTCCCGCAGTGCGGTGACCACCGGGTCGTCGGTGCGGAACACGACATCGTCCACCGAGGCCACCACCCGTACCCCGATGGCCGTGTTCGTGGCGAACGCGGCCCGCATCGACCGCAGCAGACCGTCCGTCACCGGAGCGGTGACATGCCCGCCGTGGGCCGACCGGAGCAGCCGCATGGTGACCCCCGGCAGTACGTCGGCCTCCGGCCACACCACGGTCCCGGCCGCGTCCACGAAGCCGATGTTCCAGGTGCAGCCTTCCGAGACCAGCCCGTCGGCACCGGTGAACAGCACGTCGTCGAACCCGGCGAGGCGGGCCCTGCGCCGCATCCACAGCTGCCCGAAGAGCGCCACGTGCTTCACCGCCGGCAGGTCGCGCCGGTAGGCGAGCCGCTGCACCCGCAGCGGGCCCGCGACGCCCCCGGCGGGCCGCGTCGTGACCAGCACGGCGGGCCGTGTCTCCCGGTCGGGGGCCGCCAGGTCCAGCCCCGGGCCGAACACCGTGACCCGGACGGTGCGCCGTCCCGCGCTCCCGCCCACCTCCCGCCGTACGCACTCCCGCACCCACTCGGCATCCAGCGGCGCGTCGAACACCGTCCGGCAGTCGTCGACCAGCCGGTCGAGGTGGAGGGCGAGCCCGCGTACCGCGCCGTCCTCCACGACCATGGTGGTGAAGTGCCCGTAGTTGGTGAGTGCCAGGGCCTGCACGTCGGCGAGGCCGGCGGGGGATCCGTTCAAGGTAGCCATGCCCGCAGTCTGCCGCCGCAGGACCGGCGATTCGCACATGCCCGATATTGCTCTCTGGTGAGACGTGGTTCCTGCGTGTAGTTTCAGCACCAGCTGTCGTGGTTCGCAGTACCTGCCCGCGCCCTGGCGTGGGCGTTTTGCTGTGCAGTGCCGGACCAGGGCGATCACCTCCGGGTCCGCGCGGTGCGGATCCGACATCGACTGAGAGGCTCGAGCATGGCCAGCGGAACCGTGAAGTGGTTCAACTCCGAGAAGGGCTTCGGCTTCATCGCCCAGGACGGCGGCGGACCGGACGTCTTCGCGCACTACTCCAACATCAACTCGACCGGCTACCGCGAGCTCCAGGAAGGCCAGGCCGTGACCTTCGACATCACGCAGGGCCAGAAGGGCCCGCAGGCGGAGAACATCACCGCCGCCTGATCCAGCCGCAGACGACTCCGCCCCGGACCGTGTGTTCCGGGGCGGAGCCCGTCGGTGGCCGCGCCGCCGGATGCCGTCCGTACCAGGACACGATGAAGGGACGGGCCGTGCCGGGTCCCGAGGCGAACGCCGACGGCAGGTGGTGGCAGCGAGGCCGTCACCTGTGGGCGCCAGGGCTGGCCAACCTCCTGATCGGCGTGGTCGCCGTCATTCCGGGTCTGTGCATCCGCTGGCTCACCACGCAGTACCCGTCGGTCGACTGCGGCGGTGGCGTCGGCTGTGACAAGGAAGCGTCCGAGACCGCGACCGTCGTGTCGTACGGCGCCGTGCTCAGCGGCCTGCTCGTCCTCGGGATGGTGCTGGTCGTGGACGTGCTCATTCCGCGACAAGAGGGCGGACAGCCTCGCCGGTGGCTTGCCATGGCCGTGCTGATCCCGGTTCCCTTCGTCGTCGGTCAGGCTCTGGGCTGGATATAGGGCTACGGCTGGATCACTTCACCGTTCGCCGCGTCGACCAGTGCGACGGACACCGGACCGTCCGTCTTGCCGGGCAGGGACAGCGGGAAGCGCCACACGGGCCGCCACGCGCCCCGTACGTCGGCGGCGACGAGAACCGGCTCTCCCGGAACGATGGGGCTGTGCGGAGCTCCTGCCGCGAGAGCGGACCGAGCCCCGGCCGCGTCGACCTGAACGCCGGGGAGCGGCGGGTTGGCGACGTCGCGCGCGGCGAACGACACGACTTTCCCCGTCGCGTCCACCACGATGTCGAGCCGCATCGGCATCAGGACACCCTTTACGTGCGCCTGCCGGCTCACATGCCAGTCTCCCCATTCGCCGCTGGGGGCACCGGTCGGGTCGCCTCTCGCGCCCGGGGAAAGTGCGCCAGCATGTACTCCTCGGCCTTCGTCGTCGCGGCCTCGCGGCTCACGCGCAGCACTTCGGAGACGGGCGCGACGGGCAGGGCGCCGGCCATGCGCAGCCGGCGCTCGTCCGGCCAGGAGAACTCCATGGACGCGGTGGCCGACGTGATCCGGATGGCAGGAGAGCCGCCCGTCCCGTCCTTGACCAGCTGGATCCTCGCCACCTGCGAGTCCGGGCCCGGATGCTCCGCCGCGAGGCGGCGTGCCGCCGCCTCCTGCTGGGCGTTCACCGGGAACGATCCGTCGATCTCATGGGGTGCGCGAAGGATCCACCCCGCCCACACGGCCGTCAATGCCACGGCGGCGGCCACGAAGCCCGCGGCGACGGCCACCCGCTTCGATGCCGGGCGGGATAGGGTGCGCAACCGTGGAACGGATCTTGGTTGTGGGTGTCACCGGCGCGGGCAAGTCCACGCTCGCGAGAGCCCTGGGCAGCCGTCTGGGCCTGCCGTGCCACGAGATGGACGCGCTGCACTTCAACGGCCCCGGCTGGGCCACCAACGACATGCTGGTCGAAGAGGTGTCGGAGCTGGCCGCCGGGCCTCGCTGGATCGTCGACTCCATCGGTCACCCGGACGTCCGTGACCTGCTGTGGGAGCGGGCCGACACCGTGATCTGGCTCGACTACCGCAAAAGCGTCGTCATGCCCCGCGTACTGCGCCGCTCCCTCCGGCGCACCGTCACGCGCGAGGTTCTGTTCGGCGGCAACAGGGAGTCCTGGGCGGGCTGGCTGAGCCGGGAACACCCCGTCTGGTGGGCCTGGTCGCAACACGGGGCCCGCCACCGCGAAGTCGAGCGCCGTGTCCGCGACCCCCGCTTCGCCCCTCTCGGCACCCTCCGCTTCACCCACCCGGACGAGACGGCGGCCTGGCTGGCCTCCCTCTGACCGGGCCGTACGCCTCACGGTCCGCTCGGCCGGGGACCCGCTACCGGTCCCGTGCCCGCATCAACAGATGGCCCCGGCGGTACCGTTCCCCTTCGAGGGGCTCGCGCAGCATCCGGCCGACTTCGGCGAACCCGGCCTCGCCGGCCAGCCCGGCGACGGCGTCGACCGGCCAGCGGTAGGCCGTCGTCACCTTGTGGTCGAAGGCCGCCACGGGTCCGCCCTCGGATTCGAAGAAGGCGAGCAGGAGGGTCCCGCCCGGGGCCAGAACCCGGCGGAACTCGGCGAGGTACGACGGCATGTCCCGCGGCGGTGCGTGAATCACCGAGTACCAGCAGACGATGCCGCCCAGCGTGCCGTCGGCCAGAGCCAGGGCGTCCATCGAACCGACCTCGAAGCGCACGTCGGGGTAGGCCTCGCGGGCGAGGCCGATCATCGCCGGCGAAAGGTCGATGCCGAACACGTCCAGCCCCAGGCCCCGCAGATGCGCCGTCACGTATCCGGGGCCGCAGCCCAGCTCGGCGACGGGCCCGGCAGCGGTGCCGCGCGTGAGATCGGCGAACGCGGCGAGGACCGCGCGGTCCAGCGGCAGGCCGTCGAGCGAGTCGCGGACGAGATCCGCGTAGAGAACGGAGACGGCGTCGTAGGCCTCCGCCGTCTCACGGAGGTACGAGGGAACCTCCCTGAACTCGATCACCAGGGAGCCCCGGCGGCGCATCCGGGACCCGGGGGCGGGAGTCTGGGCGGTGACCACCCAGACTCCGGGCCAGGTCAGTGCCCCCACCGGAGGTCCGTCCGGGTCGGAGGCGGCCAGCACCACGCCCGCCTCCCACGCGACCTTCCGCGCGTCGGTGACGATCAGTCCGACCACGTCGGGAACCGTGACCTCGTCGGCCGTGCCCGGGCCCATCCAGCTCATACAACCCCCCACGTGCAGCATCCCGCCGATGCGAGGCTGAGGATAGGCCCCGGCCGGACCCGAGATGCCCTCAGGGGCGCAGGCCGGCCTGCCCGAGTGCCACCCGGGACAGGTCGCCGATCACCTGCTCGTCGCCCCGGCGCCAGGCATCCGCGAGACCCCCCGGCGGCACGGAGACGGCGGCGAGGTCCGCCACCGGCCCGGTCAGGGCACGCAGCGCCAGCAGGTCGGCGCCGCCGGGAGCGTCGACCAGACCTCGGATCAGCGCGCTGCGCCGGATCCAGCGCACGCGCGGGGGAAGCCACAGCGCCAGCACCACCGTCACCGAGAAGACGATCAGGGCGAACGTGGTCAGGTCGGCCGCACGGCTCACCGCGTCCTGCATCGACTGCCCGGCATCGGAGAGCCCGTTGCTGGCCTCGGCGGCGGACTGCAGCGGCTTCTTCAGGATGCCGCCGACGAGGGGCACGTTCGAGGCCGCGTTCCCCGCGTCGCCGAGACCGGAGGCCAGACTGCCGCCCGCGTTCTCCACCTTCCGCCCCGGCTCGGCCAGCAGCATGATCACGTCGTGGACGGCCAGTGCGAACGTCACCGCACCCGCCAACAGGGCCACGGCGATGAGATCGGCGAGCACCTGCCGGCAGCGACGTGCTCGGGTCTGGGCGTAGAGGCGCATCTGCGTGCTCCTGTTCCGGCGACATCAACGGACAAGACCGGCCTGCGACCGGGTGAGGCACGACAGCCGTGGCAGCACGCCCCGGCCCGCCGCCCGACCGTACGTGACACCTGCCCCGTCCGGGCGCGTTCACCTGTCGGCGCGAGTTGCCGTCCGCCGGTCGGCCGGGGTGCTCCGGGAAGCGACGGTGTTCAGCGCGGGAGCACCCAGCCCGGCGCCCAGGTCCCGGCGGCGCCGCGGCCGGCCGTCGCGGCGGCGAGGTGGGCGCGGAGGGCGGTCAGGGCGGGGTGGGGGTTGTCGCGGTGCCAGAGGAGCGAGTGCGGGTAGACGGGCGTCGGGTCCGTCACCGGGATGCGGCGCAGGCCGTGGCCGGCGGGCCACACCAGGCGGGTCTGCTCGCCCATGAACGTGGCCAGGGCCGGGGTGTCGGCGATCGTGTCCAGGAGCGCGTCGGAGCCGAAGTTGGGGCCGGTGGCCTCGATGGTCAGGCCGAACTCGGCGACGGCGTCGGCGTAGTAGGCGGCCCACTCGGTCCCGGGGACGATGCCGGGCATCCAGATCCGGTGCCCGGCGAGCTGAGCGAGGCACACCGACCGGGCGCCCGCCAGCGCGTGGGCCGGGCCGGTGAGCAGCTGGAGGGCCTCGTCCAGTACGCGGACGGACTCGATGTCCTCGGGAAGGGGACGGCCGGGCACGGCGACGGCGCGGAAGGACGCGTCGATCGCGCCGGACCGGATGGCGGCGACGGCCGTCTCGATGTCGAACAGCATCACCACGTCGAGGTCGATCTCGGGGTGTGCGCGGTGGAACTCGCGCATCAGACCCGACGGCGCGCCGCGCGAGGCGATCACGTCGACGCGCAGCGGACGGTGGCCGGGGCGCACGGACGCGACCGCGCGCTCGGCGGCGCGCAGCAGCTCGCGCGCGTGGGGCAGGAACGCCTGCCCGTCGATGGTGAGCTCGGCTCCGCGCGCGGTGCGGGTGAACAGCCGCACGCCGAGGTTGCGCTCCAGCGCGGCGATGCGCTTGGAGACGGCCTGCTGGGTGACCCCCAGCTCGGCGGCGGCCTGCTGGAACTGCCCCGCCTCGGTGGCGGCGACGAAGGTCCGGACGGATTCGAGGTCCATGGCGACACTCTAGGACCACAACCTCGGGTTGTGTCTCCTCGCTCGCATGGTTGTTTGACCCCCGCCAGAGCGCTCGATTTGATGCTTCCGATCGCGGATCGGTTGTGCGGGAGAGCAGGTGAGGGGCCTTCGGGATGAGGAACGGCCACCGCCTCGGGCGGCGCTTCGGATGGCTCTGGGGTGCGTACGGGACCAGCACGCTCGGCACGTGGCTCGCCTTCGGGGCGTTCCCGCTGATCGCCATCCAGGTGTTGCACGCCGGCCCGGCGGAGGTCGCGGCGCTCTCGTCCGCGGGGGCCATGGCGGGCGCGGCCGTCGCGGTGCCGCTCGGTCCGTGGGTGGAGTTCCGCGGCAAGCGGACGGTGCTGATCACGATGGACCTCGTGCGGTTCGCGGCGCTGCTGACGATCCCCATCACGTACGTGCTCGGGGTGCTCACCTTCCTCCAGCTCCTGCTCGTCTCGATCGTCGTCGCGGCGGCCGACATCACCTTCCGGGCGGCCTCCGGCGCCTACCTGAAGACGTTGCTGCCGGCCGGGGAACTGCTCGTCGCCAACGCCCGGTTCGAATCCACGACCTGGACGGCCACGGTCGTCGGACCACCTCTGGGCGGAGCGGTGATGGGGCTCCTCGGGCCCGTGGCGACGGTGGTGGCCGACGCGGTCAGCCATCTGCTGTCGGCCCTCGGCATCCGGGCGATGGGCGGGCACGAGCCGCCGCCCGAGCGCTGGGAGGCCGCCCGGATACGGGCCGCGGACCTGTTCGACGGCTGGCGGTTCATCCTCGCCGACGTGGCGCTGCGTCCGCTGTTCTTCAACACCGCCCTGTTCAACGGCCTGGTCATGGCCACCCAGCCGCTCCTGGCCGTCCTGATGCTCGGCCCGCTCGGGTTCGCGCCGTGGCAGTACGGCCTCGCGTTCGCCGTGCCCGCCGTCGGTGGGCTGCTCGGATCGCGGCTGGCCCGGCCACTCGTCACCCGGTTCGGGCAGCACCGGGTCCTGGCCGTGGCCGGAGCGCTGCGCGCGCTCTGGCCCTTCGGTCTGGCCTTCCTCGGGCCGGGCACGGCGGGGTTGCTGCTGGTGATGGGAGTCGAGCTCGGACTCGTCTTCTGCTGCGGGGTCTTCAACCCGGTGTACGCCACGTACCGCCTCGAGCGCACCCCGGCCGACCGGGTGGCGCGCACGCTGTCCGCCTGGGCGGTGACGACCAAGGCCTCGACCGCGCTCCTGACGGCGGCCTGGGGCGCGCTGGGCGTCCTGCTCGGCCCGCGCACTGCCATCGGCCTGGCCGGCGCGCTCGTGCTGGTGACCCCGTTCCTGCTGCCCCGGCGGGAAAAGGTGGTGAACCGCGGGCCAAAGGTGCCGTAGGGTTAGGGCAACGACGCGGGGTGGAGCAGCTCGGTAGCTCGCTGGGCTCATAACCCAGAGGTCGCAGGTTCAAATCCTGTCCCCGCTACCACTCGGAAGGGCCCGGATCCCCACAGGATCCGGGCCCTTCCGCCGTTCGCGAGGGCCGGCGGCCGGGTGACGGGTCCGGCGCACCGGGTAACCGACTCGTGGGGAGGTGCCCCCGGTCGTACGGTGGTCAGGGGGACCGGTACCGGCACCACGGCGAGTACGCCGTCGGAGTCTTCGCCGTCCGGTCGAGACGACCGCACACCGAGAGCAGGTGCATCCCTTTGCGCACGTCAACCCGTACGTCGACCCGTATCGCCAGTGTCCTCACCGGACTGACCCTGGCCCTGGGCGGAGCTGCCCTGGCCGCCCCCGCCGCACACGCGGACGTGAGTGCCTGCATCAACGCGGTCGAGCGAGAACTCCGCGGCGGCGAGGCCCCGGAGTCCATCAGGACGGCCTGCTCCGCAGGCGTCAGCGGCTACCACGACCAGTGCGTGTCCGGCCTGACCAAGGGCGGCGTCACCGACGGCACGGCGGTCAGCGCCTGCCGCGTGGCCCCGAACTAGGTCCAGGCCTCCACGTGACCCGGCTGCTCCCGCGGGGCAGCCGGGACCGGGTCAGATCGTGACCGGGCCGCGGGGCGTGGCGAACTCGACCGAGACCAGGCCGGGTTCCTCGTCCTCGACCCAGGTGACGTCGATCTGGTCGAGCGGGTGGTCGGCCGGTTCGCCGAGGAATTCGGCGATGGAGGCGGCGTCGCCGCCGATGGAGACCCCCTGGATGGTGGTGGAGGTGCGCGGGCCGGCGCTCGGGCGCTCCTCGACGGGGACCAGCCACTGGAGGAAGTACGGCAGTTGCGGGTCCTCCAGCAGTTCCAGCAGGCCGATCTGCTTCCACCTCAGGTCGAACCCGTCGGGGCGGACGCGGTGCCCGTCGGCCGAGGTGCGGCCCAGGCGGGCCTCGACCGGGGCGATGTCGTCGACGGAGACCACCCAGCCGAGCCAGCCGCCGCCCTCGGCGGCGCGGCGCGCGACCGCCTGGCCGAAGGGTGCCCGGTCGGCGGCGGGGTGGTCGAGCGTGGTGACGACCTCGACGTAGGTGCCGCCGCTCAGCGGGAGGATGAAATTGCGGGTGCCGAACCGCGGGTGCACGCCACCGTCGACGAATCCGGCGCCGAGGGCCGATCCGATCCACTGGACGGTCGACACGAAGCTGTCGCGGGCCACCGCATAGGACACGTGATCAAGTCGCACCGCGCCAGCATCACCCGGCAACCCGCACAAGTCCCGACGCCACGCCCGACGCGCCGGCCACGTCCGCCGTGGATTCAGCCGTGGAGCGGACCCCCGCTCGGTGCTCCGGTCAGGTGGTCGGGTCGTCGGACATGATCTCGCGGACCTCCTGCGCGCAGCGGCACGCGGCAGCGAGCCGGGCGGCCCAGCCCAGTGCGTCCTCGCGCGTGGGCACATCGATGACCGAGAAGCCGCCGAGCACCGCCTTGGTCTCCGGGTACGGGCCGTTGGTGACGGTCCCGTCGGTGGACACGATGCTCGCCCGCTGGCTTTCCACTCCGCCTCCGAAGACCCACACACCGGCCTCCCGGGCCTCACGCACCACCTCGTGCGAGGCGTCGGACACCGCGGGCAAGTCCTCCGCGGCGATGTTCATCGCGCCGTCATCGAACGAGATCAGATACCGCGTCATGTGTGACTCCCTTGCCGGATGCGGCTGTTCTCGTACAGTCTGGAGTGCCGGTGCTCCTCGACCGTTCCGGCCACACCCACGCTCCCGGGGTGTCCCGATCTTGCGAATGATCCCGATCATCACAAGAAGGAAGGTGTGGCGAGCCATCGACACCCGAGCCGGTTCCCTCCCACGCGTTCCCGCCGCCCGGCTGCCGGTGCCAGAGGCCGGGGCGGATCTGGTGGAGCGGTGGCTTTCGGACCGGGGCGCGCTGGTCGATCTGCTGTCCCAGGTGCGCGGCCGGTTCGGCGGCGTCGCCGCGTTCCGTCTCGAGGACGCCCGCACGGTCCTCGTCACCGATCCGCAGGCGGTCCAGCACATCCTGGCCCGGCACCCGGAGCGGTACGTCCAGGGCGAGCAGCGGGCCCGCCTGCTGGTCGGCGACAGTGTGCTCGCCGCTACGGGTGAGGCGTGGAAGCGGCAACGCCGCCTGCTCCAGCCCCAGTTCACCGCCACCGGAACGCGCCGGTACGAACAGCGCATCACCGCGGCCGTCCGGACCGTCGCCGAGCGCTGGCGGGCGTACGCCCGCACCGGCCAGACCCTCGACGTCGAGAAGGAGATGCGCCGCTTCGCCATCGACGTCATCTGGCGCGCGCTCACCGGGCACCCCCTGGACGAGGCAACCGAGCGCGTACTGTCCACCGTGCCGGCCGTGACGGCCGTCCTTCCGACCCTGCCCGCCGATGTCACCGAGGTTCCGGACGCCGTCGCCGCCGACCTCGCCCGCATCGACGCGGTCGCCCGGAGCGCCATCGACGCGGCCCGCGCCGAGCCCGCCGGGCCCGACGGCCCGGGCCTGGTGCACGCCCTGATCGGCGCCGCCGCCGAACGCCCCGAGTACACCGACCAGCTGATCCGCGACGAGCTGATCACGCTGCTCGTGGCCGGGCACGCGACCACCGCCACCACCGTCACCTGGCTCTACCTGCTCCTCGACCGGCACCCCGCCGCCCGCGAACAAGCCCTCGCCGCCGGCGGCGAAGGCACGCCGCACCGCCGCCGGGCCGTCCAGGCACTGATCCACGAGACACTGCGGCTCTACCCGGCCGCCTGGATCCTGCCCCGCCGCGCCGCCCAGGACGACACCCTCGCCGGCCATGCCATCGAGGCGGGCACCGACCTCCTGATCTGCCCGTACCTCACGCACCGCGATCCCGAACTGTGGCCGGATCCGGAGCGCTTCGACCCCGGCCGCTTCACCACCGCGGCCGGCCGGCCCACCCACCCGGCCGCCTACTTCCCGTTCGGCATGGGGCCGCGCACCTGCCTCGGCATGCAGTTCGCGCTCCGCGAGATGACCATCCTCCTCGAACACCTCCTGCCGGCCCACACCGTGGCCTTCCACTCCACGCCCACGAAGGCCGCGTTCGGCATCACGGTCCGCCCCGACGGCCCCACCCTCGCCACGTTGAACCCGCCCCGCAGCTGACGCGGTACCCGCCCGAGGCCCTACGGATGGTCACCGTGCGGCCGGTGCGGGGCCGTGTACCGGCGCGTGGTGTCGTAGAAGGCCTTGCTGCCCGCGAGGTACTCCGCGCAGGCGGTGGCGTACGCGGCGACTCCGGGCGCGGAGGACGAGCGGAGCCGGGTGACCCTCCGGTGCATCCTGACCGCTTCCTCGTCCCACATGGCGGCGGCAGCGGCGAACGCGTCGGGGAGGGCCAGGCCGTACTCGTGGGCGAGCACCGTGGGCAGCGAGCGGGGTGCGTCGGCGTCGGCCTCCGTACCGTGTTCGTAGGCGAAGGAGTAGAGGTCGTTGGCCCAGCCGGTCAGCAGGGTCGTGGACCGGGTCAGCTGCCGGATGCCGGGACTCTCGCGGACGCTGTCGGGGAGGTCGATTCCGATGCCGGGTTCGATGAGGGTGGTCGCGATGACGGCGGAGACCGTGTGGGGGCGCATCGTGTTGTATTCGGCGAGCCCGACCGGCCGATCGTGCAGGGACATGTCCCAGATCCAGCCCAGGAACGCGGAGTGCAGGGCCGCGGTGAGTCGTGCCCGCTGACCGGGGGTGAGGGTGGCGTGCGTACGGCGCACGAGGTCGGCCAGGGCCGGCACGCATCCGGTCCCCGTGGTCGGCCCGCCGCCGTCCAGGACGCGCATGAAGACGGTGATCTGTTCGGTCAGCCGCGCGATGCCGCCGTCCGGTCCCTCGACGTGGACGTCGTCGACCGCGGTCAGCCAGATGAACAGGTCGGTGACCAGCTCCAGGAGGTCCCGCCCGGCGTCGGGGAAGGAGCCCGCGGCGCCGATGCCCATGCAGGTGCGCACCAGGCGTTCCCGGGCGGCGGGGTCCTCGGTCAGCCGGTAGTGGTGGATCCATGCCCTGGTGTGGTCGTCGGCGGCCTGCGCGAGCGGGTTGATGCGGTGCGGGAACAGGTGCCACGCCGTCGGCATCGGCATCGGCATCGACCGCGGGCCGTGCTCCGGGTGGGGGCGTCCGCTCATACGGGCCGCCCGGACAGGTACGGGGCGAGCACGGGATCGGTGTGGGCGCGGTGGAGCGTGGCCAGGACGGCGGCGTCGATGATGACGGTCGGGGCGTACAGGTCCTTGTCGTGCCACAGGGGCGGGTGCTCGCCCGCTTCGGCCAGGCGGGTGAGCGCCCGGGCGGCGCGGACCAGCCGCCGGTCGGCGGAGCCGGTGGCGGCGCGGGTGGCGTGCAGGAAGCCCAGGGCGTAGGCGGTCTCTTCGGCGGTGCCGCCGTGGATGCCCCAGCTCCCGTCGGGCAGTTGCGTGGAGCGGATCCATGCGGTGGCCCTGGCCACCGCGCCGCGGTGCCGGGGGCCCGCGAACTCGTGGAGGGCCTGGGCCACGGCGGTGGTGGCGTAGTACGGGGAAGCGTGCCACTTGTCGTGCCAGCTGCCGTCCTCGCGCTGGCGGGCGGCCAGCCAGGCGGCTGCCTTGGCCAGGGCCGGGCCGAGACGGGCACGGCCTTCCGGATGGCGCTGCAGGTGGCTGCCGAGGGCTTCCAGGACGTGGGCGTTGGCGGTCGGCGAGGGGGTGCGTTCGTCGGGCCAGCAGTGGAAGTGGTCGTCGTTCCCGAAGGCGAGGAGCATGTCGGGCGGGCTGGGGTGGCCGGCCAGCCCGAGGGCGAACAGGGTGGCCGAGGTGGTGTCGCAGTCCGGGGGCAGCCCCGGCGCGCCGCCGGTGCCGGTGTCCCCGAGCGCGGCGCGCATCCGCCGGAGGAGCCCGGCGGGGACGGTGATGTCGAGGCCCGCCCGAAGGAGCGAGGAGAGGACCCAGGCGCGTTCGAACGCGGTGATCGGCCAGACGCCGGGTACGGGGCCGCCGGCCCGGGCCGCCGCCCGGTCGAGGTAGGCCGCACAGCCCGTGGGGTCGCCGCTCGGGCGGTGGGGTCCGAGCCAGGCCGCGGTGGCCGCCGGTGAACAGCCCACCGCCCCGTCCACGGGACGGACCGAGGCGGCCGCGTGCGCGAGGGGGCCGGCCGCTTCCAGGACGTGCCAGGACTTCAGGGGGAGCGCGGCTCCCGCCGCGAGCGCGGACCGAAGCCCGTCCAGCCGCGATGCGTCGGAGCCGGGATGCGGGGGCAGGTGCCGTACGGGCTGGAGGCGGGGCACCGGACGGGACAGCTGGGCGTTGATGTCGCCTGTCAGAGCGGGTACGAGGACCTCCGCGGCGACGGTGTCCGGGAGGCCGCCCGGCCGGCTCAGGACCCGGTGCAGGTACTCCAGCGCGCGGCCCGCGGCGGGCAGCAGCCCGGGATCCGGCGAGGACCGGGCCAGGTGCAGCAGGGCGTCCGTGGCGGACAGGGTCGGCACCAGCGCGTACGGCCCCGCCGTGCCCCAGCGGCCGTCCGCGTGCTGCCGGCCGAGGAGGTACTCCACCCGGCCCGCCTGGCCGTGCACCCACGGGGCCAGCCGGACCAGCCGGGCCGTCTCGTACACCGATGCCGAGACGTGCCCGGCCGGGTCGTCCACGAGGCGGTCGAGCATCGCGCGGGCGGCCGGAGCCCTGCCGTGCGGGTCTGCGACCGGGAGCGGAAGGTTCATGAGGTCCTCTCCGTAGCGCTGCGGGCGAACTCGCGCAGCCTGCGTGCGGCCGGGCCGGACATCCCGGACCGGTCCAGGGCCTTCTCGGCCTGCCGGCGGCGGACCCGGATGAGGTCCTCGACCGCAGCAACGGCTCCCGTGTCCACGAGGACGCTCCGGACGCCTCTGGCGCCCTCCTCGTCCAGGTCGGGGTTGCCGAGCGCCTGTCGCAGGACCCGCCGTTGGCGCGGCGTCGCGGATCTCATGGCCAGGGCGACCAGTGCGGTCTGCTTGCCCTCCCGCAGATCCTCCGCTGCCGACTTCCCGGTCCTGGCCGGATCCCCGAAGACGCCCAGCAGGTCGTCGCGGAGCTGGAAGGCCTCGCCGAGCGGCAGGGCGAACGCGCCCAGGTCCGCCTGCAGTTCCCGGTCGGCACCGGCCAGGGCGGCACCGATCTGCAACGGCCGTTCGAAGGTGTAGGAGGCCGTCTTGTACCGGGCGATCCGCAACGCCCCCTCGACATCGGAGGAGAATGCATTCTGCGTGGTCAAGTCGAGGTACTGCCCGTACATCACCTCGGTGCGCATGGTGTCGGTCAGCCCGGCGGCCGCCCGCCGCCGGCCCGGAGCGAGTACGGCGCCGTTGACCAGTTCGTCCGACCAGGCCAGGGCGAGCGAGCCGATCAGGATGGCGATGTTGACGCCCAGGCGGGCATCACCGTGCCGGTCGGCGAGGGCACGGTGCACGGTCGGACGGCCGCGACGCAGCATCGAGCCGTCCATGATGTCGTCGTGGATCAGGGCGAAGGCGTGGAACATCTCGAGGGACGCCGCCACCCGCACCACCCCCGCATCGTCCCCCCGCCCGCCCGCGGCGTACCAGCCCGCCACGCACAGCACCGGCCGGATCCGCTTGCCGCCCGCGAGGAGGAAGGCGCGCAGCAGGTCCGCCGCCTCCCCGGGCAAACCGGCGGCCTCGGCCTGCCGGGCCTTGACCTCCAGGAAATCGGCCAGGCACGCTTCGACGAGCCCCCGGATACCGGTCAGGTCGAGCCCCTCGCGCGGTCCGGCCTCCCCCTGCACGTGCGGCAGCATCCCCACCCCCACCCGCCCGGGAAATCCAGGCCCGCCGGACACAATGCCCAGACGCCCGCCGACGCAATCCAGCCATGCGAAAGGCCTCCGGCCACACCGTGTGAAGGCGGGGCGGCCGGAGGCCTCAAGTCGGTGGCGAGGAAAGCGAAGGGACTAATTTCAAGGAGTGTGGAGAAGGAAGCCCCTTCATGGCCTCGCCACGGCCACGTTAACAGTCAGGCGGGGATCAGGTCACGCAGGTTTTCGGGGGTGACGATCCGCGACCCCGGGTGCAGGCCGGCGGGGCGTTCCAGGCCGACGTAGGTGACGGGTCCGGCCGGAGCCGTCTTGCCGTCCCACAGGGTGACCGTCGTCGCGCTGCCGGTCATCAGCCCGGTGAGGTAGCCCACGGTGAGCTGCTCGCGCTCGACGATGCCGCGCAGCAGCGTGGCGACGGTCGCCCGGTTGCCCTCGACCGTGTTCGACGACGGCGTCCCCTTCAGGTAGAGGTGCAGCCACTTGGCGCGCCAACGGCCGTCGGACGCGCGCAGGAAGACCAGTGGCAGTGCGACCCGGCCGGGACCGCGCAGCTCCGACCTCATGCGGACCGTACGCGGCTCGAACGGCCGTCCCCGCTGCTCGCCCTCGCGCAGCATGAACCCGAAGAAGGACTCCTCGACCTCCTCGAAGCCCTCCCCGGAGTAGATGTTGATCTGCGGCACGATGCAGGCGGCGCGTACGGCTCCCAGGCGCAGGTTGATGAATTCCGAAGCCCCGTCCGGGGCGTTGGTGATGTCACCCGAGTGCTCGCCGCCGACCCCGCGCAGGTTGGTGTACGACAGCCAGGAGGCGGTCGAGTAGTCGGCGTTCAGGAGCGCCGCGGACAGGTCGTAGTCGGTGGAGTGCTCGCTCTGCTTCCAGTACACGAAGAAGCGCAGCAGGTCCCCGTCGACGCGGGACACCGAGCCGCGCGGCAGCACACCGAGCCCGGACGCGGTGGCCTTGCCGCTGAGCGGCAGCGCCACGTCCAGCACGTCCGGGTCGATGAGCAGGTGGTCCGGGGCGGGCAGCCGTCGGCGCAGCTCCGCGTCGAGCGCGGCGGTCAGCCGTTCGCGTTCGGGCGCGAACACCGGACGGCGGAGGTCGCCGGTGACCCAGGCCCGGCCGAGGCGGTTGACGAACACGCGCTGCTCGCCGGTCTCGTGCTCGCGGTTGTGCAGGTGCTGGCGCACCGACAGCACGACCCGGCCGGAGACATCGGGGAGTACCTGCTCGGCGGCGGCGACCACGACGTCGCGCTCGTCCTGCGTGACCGAGTCGCGCAGCAGCTGGTCCAGGGCGCGGAAGAGCTTGCCGGGCGCGGCCTTCAGCAGCCCGGCCGCCGCGGTGGTGTCGCCCCGGGCGAGCAGCTCCTCGACCCGGCTGTCGAGGGAGCGGGCCGTCTTCTCGCCGCGGGCGACGGCGAACACGTCGGCCGCGTGCGGCCACTGCGGGTACTCGTGCGGGTGCAGCCGCTCGCCGAGCCGCTTCCACATCTCGCGGTGGGCGTGGACGTCCGCGAGCTTGGCCGGCGCCGCGGCGACGACCGCGTCGAGGCCCGCGAGCAGCGCCCGGCGCACCGACCGGGGCAGGGTGCGCAGCCGCGCGGGCTCCTGCAGGGTCACGTCGCCGCCCACGAACGCGCAGGCCAGGCGGAGCACATCGGTGACCGTGTCCAGCAGCAGACCCGCACCGGCCATCAGGCGGGCCTGGTTGACCACGGCGCGGTTCTCCCGCATGGGGATCTCGGCGGGCTGCGGCCCGTCGGCGCAGTGGCCGGCGAGGTCCTGCAGGTCGTGCAGCCCGTCCTCGCCGAGCGGGGTGGTGCTGCCGGCCAACGCCAGGTAGAGGGCGGTGATCTCCTCGTCGAGAACGCCGCCCAGGTGCAGGACCGTCATGCGGTCTCCCGCGGCGGCGATCAGCTCGTCGTGGTGGGCGAGCATCTCGGCGTAGGTGTGCCGGTGGTTCCCGTACGAGGGGAGGGTGAGGAGGTTCACCAGGCCGGTGCTCAGCTGCTCCAGGGTGCTCGCGCGCGTCCCCTCGTCGGCGAGCGCGTCGGCGATGCAGCTCATCCAGAAGTCGAAGGTGTCCGGGACGTTGGCGGGGAAGCCGATGAAGTACACGTTGTGCCGGACGTGGTCGCCGGCCATCTCCCGGACGGTGCCCAGGGTCCGTACGGCGGTCTCGACGACCGCGCCCGCGGAGAGCCCCGACAGGTGCGCGAGCAGCTCGGCGGAGAGCTTGAAGCCCGCGGACATCAGTGCGGCGTCGAACTGCTGCGCCGCGACGGCGCCTTCCCCGACGGGTCCCGTGGGGGAGGGGACGCGATGGGTGTGCCGGATGACCAGGGGTTCGAGTCGGTGGACCATCCCGGGATGATCCCAGGGCGGGTCGAGCGGCCGCACCCGGTTTTCGCGGGGGGCGCGCACCGGCACTATCCGGTCAGCCTGGGTGGACGTTCGGTGAACCACGCTCAGCCGACAGCAGGTCAACGGCCTGCATACGGCTGCCCGGACGGGTGTGACCCTCTGTTCGCGCGCGATCGCGAAGGGGTGCATCCCCGGTCCGAGCTGCCTGAACGACCATTCGGTCGCCGATAATCGAACGAGATGTCTGTAAATCGGCGTTCGATGTGCATGCGCCCTTCGCACCCGACAGACTCGGCAGCGTCCGGTCGATGAATCGCAGCCAACAGCTGCATCATCCCTTCGAATTGAAAGAGAGTTCTGTCGTGCGTCACCGCATCGCTGCCGTCTCCGCCGCCGCCCTTCTGACCCTGGCCGGTGCCACCGGCATCGCGGAGGCCCAGCCCGCCAGCCTGTACGCGCCCTCCGCCGTGGTCCTGACCGTCGCTCAGGGCGAGGAAGCGGACACCGTCGCGCGGGCGTCGACCCTCAGCTGCGCCCCGACCGCCCAGGGAACGCACCCCGACCCCGCCGCGGCCTGTACGGCCCTCGCCGCCACCGCCGGCAGCCTCGACGCGCTCCTGGCCGCCCCGGACACGAACCGCGCCTGCCCGATGCACTACGCCCCCGTCACCGTCACCGCGGACGGCGTCTGGCAGGGCAGCCGCATCTCCTGGAAGCACACCTTCGGCAACGCGTGCACCATGTCCGCGACCCTCAACGGAAACGCCGTCTTCGCGTTCTGACCGCTCCGCGCGGGCCGTCCACCCCGCGCGCCGGCCCCCGCCCCTTCCCCGGGCGGGGGCCGGCGCGCGCACGGCCACGGCGCCGGCCCGCCGAACGCGGAGAGCTCCCGGCCGATGCCGGTCGATCCCCCTGTCGATCCCGGGCGATGCCCTGGGAGATCATGGCCGGGTGACCCGCCTACTGACCCGAAGCGACCTCCAGACCGTGCTCGAGCCGGTGGCCTGCATGGCTGCCCTGCGCGACGGTTTCCGTGCCGCCGCCTCCCCGGTCGCCGGGCAACGGATCCGCACCGACCTGCCCTTTCCCGGCACGGCCACGGCCCTGATCCCCGGCGTACTGCCCGGGATCGAGGCGTACACGGTGAAGGTCAACGCCAAGTTCCCGGGAGCCCGGCCGGCGCTGCGCGGTGTGATCTGCCTTCACAGCGGCCGCGACGGGGAGCTCCTCGCGCTGATGGACTCCGCGACCGTCACCGCGTGGCGCACCGGACTGGCCGCGGCCCTCGGAACCCACCTTCTGGCAGGCCCCGCCGCGACGGAGGGCACGGTACTGGGGGTGATCGGCGCGGGCGCACAGGCCGAGCTCATGGTGCGCGGCCTGAACACCCTGCGCCGGCACCGCGATCTGGTCGTCCACGACGTGGATCCGGAGCGCGCCGACGCCTTCGCCGCACGCCACGGCGGCCGTTCCCTGACGTCCGCCGCCGAGGTCGCCGCGGCCGCGGACATCGTCCTGCTCGCCACCTGGTCACGCTCACCGGTGCTCCGGCTCGCGGACACGCGGCCGGGGCAGCACCTCACGACTCTGGGAGCCGACGAGCCCGGCAAGCAGGAACTCTCCGCCGATCTGCTCGAATCCGCACTCCTGGTCGTCGACGACCGGGAACTCGCCGCGGCCATGGGCGCACTGGCGGCGGCGGGCCTTCCGGCCCCCGCCGCCGACGCCACGCTCGGCGAGGTACTGCGCGGCGAGCACCCGGGACGCACCGGCGCGACGGCCCGCTCCGTCTACGCGCCCGTCGGACTTCCCTGGCAGGACCTCGCTCTGGCGTGGACCGCCTACCGACAGGCCGAGCAGCACGACATCGGCCGGCGGATCGACCTGCTCTCCTGACCGACGCCCCCGCGACGCGTCGTGCCCGGAGGCGGCCTCAGCCCTTCGAGTCCGGCTTCCAGTCCTGGGCGAGGAGGCCGAGCAGCACCTCGTCGAGGAACTCGCCCATCACCCAGGCCGAAGAGCGCAGCACGCCCTCGCGGACGAAGCCGTTGCGCTCGGCCGAGCGGAGCATCGCGGCGTTGTCCGAGAGCGTCTCGATCTGCAGCCGCTGCAAGCCGCGCACGGTGAAGCCGTAGTGGCACAGGACCGCGACCACGTCGGTGCCGTAGCCCTTCCCGCGGGAGGAGGGCAGCAGGCCCAGCCCGATGTGCGCGGACCGGTTGTGGTTGTCGATGCCCCAGAGCACCGCGGTGCCGACCAGCGTGCCGCCGTCCAGTTCCACCACGGAGAACGGGACGTGCGCCTCCTGCTCGTCGTTCACCGCGAGCCGCGAGTCCTTCGAGCCGGGTGAGATCGGCCGCCACGGCCGGCCCTCGGCCCGCGAGGAGTTGACCACGTCGTCGTAGAGCTCGGTCCGCAGGACCGGGATGTCGTCTTCGTGCCGGGCCCTGAGCCCGACCTTGCCGCCTCTCAACATGCGAGCTTCCTATCCGACGGGGTTCACCGACGGCAAACGGATAAGGCGGGCGGCTCCCGCAGGACGCCTCCGGCTTCGGGGCGTAGCGTGGAAATCAGAGCACCATCGGCAGACAGGCGTGCGTCGTCGGAGTGGACGCAAGGACGCCGTCGGGCCGAAGGCACGAGGTCGAGATCCACGTTCCTCCGTGCAAGGAGCGCGACGCGCATGACCTTCCCACCCCCGCCACCACCGTCGTCCCCCGAGCCGAAGCCCGGCTGGGGGCCGCACGGACCGCCCGGTCAGCACCCGCCGCCCCCGCCCCCGCCCCCGCCAGGTCAGTACCCGCCCCCACCGCCCCCGGGTCAGTACCCGCCCCCACCGCCCCCGCCACCGGGTCAGTACCCGCCACCACCAGGGCAGCCGCCCGGGCCCTACGGCGGCCCGACGGGCTGGTACGCGCCTCCGCAGCAGCCGGAGAAGACCAACACGCTGGCCATCGTGGCCTTCATCATGTCGGTCCTCTGCGCGATCCCCCTGGTCCCGCTGATCCTCGGCATCATCGCCCTCTACCAGATCCGCGCGCGTCACGAGAGGGGCAAGGGGTTCGCCATCGCCGCGATCGTCATCCACTGCGCGACCCTCGTGCTCTACGCCCTCGCCGTGGTCTTCGGGTTCTCCGTGCTGGACGACGCGCCGAAGCGCGACACCACCGGCCGGGTCACCGAGCAGGGCTCCAGCGAGGTCAAGGACCTCCGCACGGGGGACTGCTTCAACACGGCCAACGACTTGGCGGAGTTCCAGGACGGGGCCAGCGTGGATGCTCCCTTCACGGTCACCGTCCTGCCCTGCGACCGGCCGCACGAGGGGGAGACGTACGCCGTCTTCGCCCTGGACGACGGACCGTACCCGGGCAAGGAGGCGGTCGCGGCGAACACCGAGGAACGGTGCTCCGGCACGGTGCTCACCGACTACGTGGGCCCGTCCGCGACCCTCCCGGACAACCTGGAGCTCTTCGTCTACTTCCCGTCCGAGGAGACCTGGGGCCGCGGAGACCGCGAGGTCACCTGTTTCCTGGGTGACGCCAGCGGCGCCAGCTCCGGCTCGGTCCGCGCGACCACCAGCTCCTGAGCGGCTCGTTCGGCCCGTCCCGTCTACGACGGGACGGGAGCCGCGGGCAGCGGTTCGCCGGCCCCCGGCTCGTTCGGCGGTTCGCTGATCTGCTCGCGCAGGTAGTTCCAGAAGACGGCGACCAGCGCGGCCGCCGGTACGGCCAGCAGGCTGCCCACGACGCCGGCCAGGCTGCCGCCCAGCGTGACCGCCAGCAGGATCACCGCCGCGTGGAGACCGAGACCGCGACTCTGGATCATGGGTTGGAACACGTTGCCTTCGAGCTGCTGCACCGCCACGATGATCGCCAGCACGATCAGCGCGTCCGTCAGACCGTTCGACACCAGCGCGATGAGCACCGCCACCAGACCGGCGAACAGGGCTCCCACGATCGGCACGAACGCCGAGACGAACGTCAGGACCGCCAGCGGCAGCACCAGGGGTACGCCCACGATCCACAGGCCCAGGCCGATGAACACGGCGTCGAGGAGGCCGACGAAGGCCTGTGACCGGACGAACGAGCCCAGGGTCTGCCAGCTGCGCGCGGCCACGACCGGGATGTCGGTGGCGAGCCGGCCGGGGAGCTGGCGGGTGAGCCACGGCAGGAAGCGGGGGCCGTCCTTGAGGAAGAAGAACATCAGGAAGAGCGCCAGCACGGCGGTGACCAGACCGTTGAAGACGGTGCTCACGCCGGTGGCGACGGTGGAGACCGCGCTGCCGACGCTGTTCTGGAGACGGGCCATCGCGGCGTCGAAGGCGCCGGAGATCTGGTCGTCGCCGATGTTCAGGGGAGGACCGGCCGCCCACTCGCGCAGCCGTTGGATGCCCGCGGAGACGCCGTCGACCAACTCGCCCGACTGGGACGCCACGGGCACGGCGATCAGCGCCACGATGCCCGCGCCCACCAAGAGGAACAGCACGGTCACCACGGAGGCGGCCAGCGCGGGCCGCCACCCCCGGCGCCGAAGGTACGCGGCCAGGGGCCAGGTCAGAGTGGTGAGGAACAGGGCGACTATGAGCGGCCAGACGACCGACCACATCCGGCCCAGAACCCACAGGGCCGCCGCCGCCATGACCAGGACCACCAGCACCTCGGCGGAGATCCGTGCCGACGTACGCAGTGCGGCAGCGGCTCGTGCGGAGCTCAATGTGACAGACATGGGCTCACCCTATGCACACCCCGGCTACGGCAACGGCGTGCCGGGAAGCCGGACCGTGACCAGGAGGCCGCCGGCGGGCCGGGGGACGAGGCCGAGGGTTCCGTCGTGGGCACGGACGATGCTCTGCACGATGGCCAGGCCGAGGCCGACCCCGGCGTGTTCGTCGGTGCGTACGCGGTCCGTTCCGCGCCGGAAGGGTTCGGTGAGGGACGGGACCAGTTCCGGTGGGAGCGGGCGGCCCGTGTTCTCGACCCGCAGCACGCTCGTGTCCCCGTGCGACGCGGTGTGGACCGTCACCGTGCCGCCCGTGGGGAGGTTGTGCACGATGGCGTTCTGGACGAGGTTCGTCACCATCCGCAGCAGGAGCTCCGCGGAGCCGCTGGTCCCGGCCGCCCCGCCGGTGACGTCGAGCGTGATACCGCGCTGTTCGGCGAGGGGAAGCAGCGCTTCGGCCGCTTCTTCGGCGATGAGGGAGAGGTCGACGCTCTCGCGCGCGAGGTTTCCGCGGTCGCCGCGGCTGAGCAGCAGCAGGGCCTCGGTGAGGTCGATCGCCCGCGTGTTGACGGCCTGCAGGCGTTCGACGAGTTCGTCCCGGTCCCGGGTGGGGTCCTTGCGGGCGACGTCGAGCAGCGCCCGCGAGATCGCCAGCGGCGTACGCAGCTCATGGGAGGCGTTCGCGGCGAACCGCCGCTGCTCGGCGACATGGGACTCGAGTCGTTCCAGCATCGAGTCGAACGCGTCGGACAGTTCGCGGAATTCGTCCTGACGGCCCCTGAGCCGGATCCTGTGCGACAGCGATCCCCTGCCCGCCGTCCGCGCCGCCTCGGTGATCTGCGTGAGCGGTGCGAGCATCCGGCCGGCGAGGATCCACCCTCCCGCGAGACCGAGCACCAGCAGGAACGCCAGGACCGCGGCCGCCCGCGGCGCGAAGACGCGCAGGAGGCTCGACCGGATGGGGAAGACACCGTTGGTGGGCGCGCCGGAGGGGACGATGAGCGTCGCGCGCTCGGGTACGTAACGCAGGAGGAACACCCACACCGCGGCGAGCAGCAGGACACCGGCGAGCATCAGGAATCCGGCGTAGCTGAGGGTGAGCTTGGAACGAACGCTCAGCCCGGGCGCTCTACGCACGGTTTCCTCCTTCGGGTCCGCCGGGCCCGAGCCCCGGCTGCCGCTGTGCGTCGATCCGGTAGCCGACGCCGGGCACCGTGCCGATGATCCAGGGTTCGCCGAGCCGTTTGCGCAGGGCCGAGACGGTGATGCGCACCGCGTTGGTGAGGGGGTCCGCGTTCTCGTCCCAGGCCCGTTCCAGCAGCTCTTCGGCGCTCACGACCCCGTCTTCGGCGGCGACCAGGACCTCCAGGACGGCGAACTGCTTGCGGGTGAGCGCGACGTAGCGCCCGTCGCGGAACACCTCCCGCCGGAAGGGGTCCAGCCGCAGCCCCGCGATCTCGCGGACCGGGGGCCGGGCGTACGCGCGCCTGCGGTCGAGCGCCCTCAGCCGCAGGACGAGCTCCCGCAGCTCGAACGGCTTGGTGAGGTAGTCGTCGGCGCCGAGTCCGAACCCGGAGGCCTTGTCGTCGATCCGGTCGGCGGCGGTGAGCATGAGGATCGGGATGCCGCTGCCGGAGGCGACGATGCGCCGGGCGACCTCGTCGCCGGAGGGGCCGGGGATGTCGCGGTCGAGGACCGCGAGGTCGTAGGAGTTGACGCTGAGCAGTTCCAGGGCGGAGTCGCCGTCGCCCGCGATGTCGGCGGCGATCGCCTCCAGCCGCAGACCGTCACGGACGGCCTCCGCCAGGTAGGGCTCGTCCTCCACGATCAGTACGCGCATGCCCGAAGCCTAAGCAGCACGGCATATCGTCGGCGTATCCGAAGACGTGTACACACCGGACACGCACGCGACCTCAGCCGGCCGGCACCAGCGTGGGACGCGGCCGGTCCGACGGCGTCTTCGCCTGCGCCGCGGTACGCCACCAGCGGCGCGACGCCAGCGCGGCCAGTGCGGCGCCGGCGGCGTTGACCAGTACGTCGTCCACGGACGACACCCGGTCCAGCCGGAACACGTACTGCGCGGTCTCGACCAGGAGCGAGCAGCCCGCCCCGAGCGCCAGGATCCGCGGGAGGGACGCCAGCGCCGAGAACCGCATCGGGGCGAAGAACCCCAGCGCCGCGAAGACCAGCAGGTTGCCGACGGTCCCGAGCGTCCCCATCGTGACCAGGTCCCGCAGCGGCACCAGGCTCACCCGGCCGGGCACGATGCCGGCCCCGGAGCCCGGCATCATGGTCATCCACACGAACGGCACCGTCCCGTGCACCATGCCCACCTCGGCCAGCGACAGCCGCCACGCGGACGGGGCGCCCGCGGCACGCCGGCGGCGTGCCAGGGCCCACGCCACCAGCACGGCCAGTGGCAGCGTGACCAGCGTCATGAGCACCACACCGTTGAAGGTGTCGAAGCAGCCGTGCCACCGCCCCGCCATGCACGCCGGAACGGACATCATCAGAGGCATGCGCAGGACGTACGCGGAGCCGGCGATGCCGAGCACCGCCAGACCGACGAGCAGGATCCCGAGCGCGCGGCGGGTCGGTGACGGTGGCGATGCGTTGTGGTTCATACGCCCCATGGGAGACGCCGGGCCGTTGCGGTGGCGTATGCGATTTTCGATACGTACGCGATACACGGCCGGTCCGCGCCGCGTCAGCTGCCCGGCAACGTGTTCTGCAGCCAGTCGAACACCACCTCGCAGTGCAGCTGCGGGGCCATGGGGGAGCAGTGCAACTGCGCGCCCTGCGCCGCCGTCAGCCGCAGGAAGTCCTTGGGTGAGGTGAGCGCGTCGTACATCCGGCGCGGCTGGCCGGGGTAGAACTGCTCGCCCTCGTAGTCCAGCACCAGGGTGGGCGCCTTGATGCGGCCGACGACGTCGGTGATCGACAGGGCCTGAATGCGGGTGGCGGGGGTGTAGAAGTCGGTGAACAGCTTGCCCTGGCGGGCGTCGAGCATCGCGGGGACGGAGAACGGCTCGAAGCGCTTCTTCATCACCGCGGCGGCCTCCGGCGGCAGTTCCGGGACGACCTCCTTGTTCCAGATGTCGTTCGTCTCCTGCTTGTCGGGCGTGAGGATCTTGCGGATCTCGGGCGGGAAGCCCAGCCACGGTTCCACGCACCCCGGCATCGCCACGAGCGCGGCGATCCGGCTCTCGAACGCCGCGGCCCGGGGCGCCAGGTCCCCCGCCATGCTCAGACCCGTCAGCGCGATCCTGGCGGCGTCCACGTCGGAGCGGGCCGTCAGCCAGTCGACGAGGGGTGTGACGACCTTCTCCCAGGTGGGCGTGAACACGATCCGGTCGACGAAGAGCAGTTGGCCCTGCCCCGGCCCGTCGTAGACGAGCGCGTTCCAGCCGCGTTCCAGCGCGGCGGGAACCCCGTAGGTCCACATGTCGACGTTCTGGCCGTCGCTGCCGTTGGTCAGGATCACGGTGGGGCGCGGGGTGTTCGACGCGTCGGGCCGGAAGAACCACACCGGCAGCGGCGTCGTGCCGTACGGGACGGTGGCCTTGACGGGAGCGGGCTCGCACAGGTCGCAGAACGCGTCCCAGGCCGCGCGGCCGGACCGGTACAGCTGCTCCTCGCTGCCCGGGTCGTCGGAACCGAGGACGAAGAACAGCGCCTGGCCGTAGTACTGGGCGGCGCGCAGCGCCCTGAACCGCTTCGTCTGGTCGTCGGCAGGGGCTCCGGGGGGTGCCTTGAGGAGCTGGTCGCCCAGTGTGCGGAAGGTCTCGACGTACGTCTGCGAGGACAGCCCGGCGCTGTTGATGGCGTTGACGGCGGTCAGGACCTCGCCGACCTCGGCGGCGCCCGCGCCGGAGGCGCCGAGCGCGAGGAGCCCGTTGAAGTTGTACTCCGGGTTCTTGAAGAGCGTCATCACCCCCGGCGTGATGCCGCCCGCGGCGGCGCTGGGCGTGGCGGATCCGCTGGCGGTGGCGGTGGCGGTGGCGGCGGCGGCCGGGGCCCCGGGAGAGCCCCCGCGGGCGCAGCCCGCCACGAGCGCGGCGCCCACGCCGGCGGTGAGCAGGGCGCGGCGGGAGGGGCCGGAGGGCCGGTCGCCTGATGTCTGCTTCATGCCACCGGAACGTAGCCCCGGCCCGGCGCGACGACATGCGGTCCGCCGCGCACGGACCCTTGCCCCCGCCCTTGCCGTTCCACTCGCCCGGCGGGTGATTCACCAGGTCGCGGGCCCGTACGCGGACGGACCGCCGCCCCGTCCGCGACCCGGCCCGGCGTTGGGCCGTCCGGAGGACCCGGGAGGGGACGGCCCGGGCGTCCGCCGGCCACCGTCACCCTCCTGGCCCCGGCCCCGGGGCCGTCGCGGGCGGCAGGCACTAGGTATGGAGACATGAGCAACGAGAACGCGGTCCCCGATGCCCTGAAGGCGAAACACCGTGCGATGTGGGCGCTGGGGGACTACCCCGATGTGGCGACGCACGTCATCCACGAGCTGGGCGGCGAGCTGGTGCGGGCATGCGGCGTCGGGAAGGGCGACCGCGTCCTCGATGTCGCGGCCGGCTCCGGGAACGCGGCCGTCCCCGCCGCCCTCCTCGGCGCCGACGTCGTCGCCTCCGACCTCACGCCCGAACTCCTGGAGGTCGGACGCCGCCTGGCCGAGACGAGCGGCGCCCGGCTGGACTGGCGGGAAGCGGACGCGGAGGCCCTGCCCTTCGCGGACGGGGAGTTCGACACGGTGATGTCCTGCGTCGGCGTCATGTTCGCCCCGCACCACCAGCAGGCCGCCGACGAACTGGTCCGGGTCTGCCGCCCGGGCGGTACCGTCGGCCTGATCAACTGGACCCCGGAGGGGTTCATCGGGCAGATGTTCGCCGCGATGCGCCCCTACGCCCCTCCGCCGCCGCCCGGTGTCCAGCCGCCGCCCCTGTGGGGGGACCCGGAGCACGTGCACGCCCTGCTCGGCGACGGCGTGACCGACGTGGACGCGCGCCGACAGCGGTTGCGCGTCGACCGGTTCGCACGGCCGGAGGAGTTCCGTGACTACTTCAAGGCCTGCTACGGGCCGACGATCGCCACGTACCGCTTCGTCTCCGAAGACCCCGAGCGGGTGGCCGCACTCGACGCGGCCCTCGACGACCTGGCCTCGCGGCACCTCGCCGACGGCGTCATGGAGTGGGAGTACCTCCTGGTCACGGCCCAGCGGTCCGCGTAGCGGGATCAGGCCGAGGTGATGCGGAAGGGGCGGCTGTACGCGTCGAGCAGGCCCTGGCTGGTGACCAGCACCATGTACTCGCCCGCCGGGGTGCCGACGGGGACGGTCACCTTCACCGACGTCTCGTGTGAGGGCAGTCCTTCGGCGAGGACGGCGCGGGTCACGGTCGAGATGCCCTCGCGCTGGACGAGGTGGACGTCGACCGGGTCGACGGAGCCGGTGAGGTACCACCGCACGAGGTGCTCCGCCCCCGCGGTCCACTCGGCGCCCTCCGCCGGCGCCGAGACCACGAGGTCGTCCGCGGCGAGGAGCACGGCGGCGTCCGGCCGGCTCAGCCGGGAGTTGACCCGCTTTGCCATGAGGCGCACGGCATTGCGTACACCGGTGAGGAAGGAAGGGGAATCGGACACGGGCACCGTCCAGGTCTCGACGGAAAACTGATCTGCGTACACCACCATATAAAGGCAAAGAGCTGGTTGTATCCCCCTAAAGAGGGAGATCGGGATGGCGGGGGAGCAGCCGGGCGCGTGGTTCCCGGACCCCGCAGAGTGAGTACGGTCTGTCCATGCACAACTTGGGGCTGGGAGAGCAGCGGGGCCATGTGCTCCTCATAGCGGGGGACGCCGCCGTGAGGCGCCGCGGTGTACAGGTGGCGCCGAGCGCCAACGTGGCCGCGCTGGGTGTGGTGCCGGTGTCGGCGTTGCTGAACAGCGGCGTTCCGTATGACACGACGTACCTGGACGGGGCCCGGGATCCGAACACGGTGCTGATGCGGCTGCGTACGGCCGCTGCCACGCCCGGTCCGCTGCTCGTGTACCTCTCGGGCCGGCTCACCGCCGACCGGCGGGCTGACCGCCTGCACCTGGCGCTGGCCGGGACCACGGCCGGCTCGGTGCGCTACACGGCGCTGCCGTGGGAGTGGCTCGGTACGGAACTGGCTTGCCGCCCGGCTGGGTTGACCACGGTCCTCCTCGACCTCGTGGCCGACAAGGCGGCCTGGCCGCTGCTCCAGGAGTACGGCAGCCTGCCCGCCTCCCCGTCGGCTGAGGTGTACGGAGTCGTCTGCCCGCCCGGCTGGCAGGGCGCGGGCCTGGTCGTCAGCAGCTATACGCGGGCCTGGATCGACCAGCTGCGGGCCAGTCCCACCCGGCCCGCCAACCTCCAGTTGCACGCGCTCGCGGTGGGTGCCGCCGCCCTGCCGCCCGGTTCGCTGGTCCTTCCCGGCGCCCGCGAGCTCGCCATGGCGACGCCGCCCGGGCCGGTGCCGGGTCAGGCAGTCGCTCATCCCGGTGAAGAGCACCGGCGCGCGGAAGCGCCGCGGCCGCAGCAGTCCGCGCGCGTGGACCTGCCCGACGATCCCCGCCCCCACATCCACTCCCTGGCCACGGCGGGCCGGCACTCCGAGGCCGCGCTGCTCGCGCAGGCATGGGAGCAGTACGTGCATCAGACGCACGGGCCGGATTCGCCCGAGGCGCTGGACTGGGTGGAGATCCGGGCCGATCTGGCCCGGATGGCGGGCGACTTCCGGCTCGCGACGCAGCTGTGGTCCGGCGCCGTCCGCACCAGGCTGGGCAGTCAGGCCCCGGACGCTGCCGACGTGCATGCGGCGGCCGCGGGCGCGCTCTACTGCTGGACGCAGCTCAAGGACGCGGGCGCGGCCCTCGAAACGGGACCCGACCTCATCCGCCTGCTGCGCGTGCTGCCGGCCCTCGATCCGCGGCACTTGCAACTGGCCCAGCACCGCCTGGAGTTCCTGCACCGTGAGCCGAGCCGCCGCTGACCGCTGACCGCTGACCGCACCGGGGACCTCGGGTTCGCGACCGTCAGTCGAGGCAGAACTCGTTGCCCTCGACGTCCTGCATCACGAGGCACGACTCGTTCTCGCCGTCGGCGGTCAGCAACCGGACGCGGGACGCGCCGAGCGGGATCAGCCGTGCGCATTCGGCCTCGAGTGCGGCCAGTCGCTCTTCGCCGACGAGCCCGGCGCCCACGCGTACGTCGATGTGGACCCGGTTCTTGACGACCTTGGCCTCGGGGACGCGCTGGAAGAACAGCCGCGGGCCCACGCCCGAGGGGTCGACGCACGCGAACGCCGAACCCTGCCGCTCGGCCGGCAGCGCGCGATCGAACGCGCCCCAGTCGGCGAAGCCCTTCGGTGGCGGCGGTACGACGTACCCCAGCACCTCGCACCAGAAGCGCGCGACGCGCTCGGGCTCCGCGCAGTCGAAGGTGATCTGGATCTGCTTGATCGTCGCCATCGGCCCATCATAGGGGCGGTCAGCGCGGCTGGTCGTGGGCTCGGGCTCCGGCGGCGGCCTTCAACTCGCGCAGCCAGGCTTCGAGTCCTCGCGGCTGCCGGACGTTCGAGGTGATCTCCAGGGAGGTGGCGTGAGTCACGGGGTTCGGGGGTATGGGGGGGCGTCCACCGGAAGGCCGAGCCGCTGCGCAGGGTGCCGTGGTCGTGGCGTGCCACGGTCTCGACGGGGGTCTGCCAGGAGGGCCGGCGCTCCACGTCGGTCTGGAGCTTCCAGACGGCGTGCAGCGGAGCGCTGATCACGGTCTCGGTCCGGTGGCGGACGAGGGCGAGCGGGACGGCTGACATTGCGGCGCGGCGGCGATGGGCGCGAAGACCCCGCGGGAGCGCTACCGGGAACAGGTGCGGGCGGAGATCACGGCCCGCGCCTGGGAGCAGATCGCCACGGCGGGCGCGTCCGCACTCTCCCTCAACGCGATCGTCCAGCAGATGGGCATGAGCGCACCCGCGCTCTACCGCTACTTCGCCGGCCGTGACGAGCTGATCACCGAGCTGGTGGGGGAGGCCTACCGCAGCCTCGCCGACACCCTCCGCGCGGCCTCCGCTGGCGGCGGCGACCTCGCGGGGCTGGCGCACGTCCTGCGCGGCTGGGCCCTGGCGGACGCCCAGCGGTACTTCCTCGTCTACGGCACCCCGATCCCCGGCCGCCACGCGCCCGCGGACATCACCGCCATCTCCTCCGAGGTCGTGACCACGCTGCTCGACGCGTGCGCGGCCCTCGCGGGAGGCGGGGGGCCCGGCGGGGACGGCGCCGGGAGCCCCTTCGGCAGCTACCTGGAGAGCCACCGGTACTGGGCCGCCGGCCACCCCCCGGCCGCCGGGACGCTCCACCGGTTCCTGACCTTCTTGACCGGCCTGCACGGCGTGCTGTCACTGGAGCTCGCCGGTCACTTCGCCGGCACGGACCTCGATCCGGCCCACCTCTGCGCGGCCGAACTCGACGACCTGCCGGCGGACCGCCGCTGAGGTAGCGCGCGGCGTGCCCGCCGGATCAGGCCGCCGCGGCGGCCGCGGCCGTCTGGGACCGGAGGACGTCCTCGCCGTAGAAGTTCCGTACCCAGTCGGCCTGGTAGACGGTTTCGAGGTAGCGCTCGCCGAGGTCGGGGGCGATGGCGACCGCGGTCAGCTGCTTGTCCTGCCGGGCCAGCCACTGGCCGGCCCCGTTCACGACGGTGCCGGTCGACCCGCCGAAGATGAAGCCGTGGCCGGCCAGTTGATGGCAGGTGCGGATCGTCTCGGCTTCGCCCACGTGGATGACTTCGTCCACGTACGAGGTGTCGAGCAGCGGCGGGCGGATGCTGGTGCCGAGTCCGGGGATCATGCGGCGGCTTGGCGTGTCCCCGAAGGTGGCGGAGCCCTCCGAGTCGATCGCGACGATGCGGACCGGACGGTGCCAGCCGCGGAAGAAGCGGGCGCACCCCATGAGGGTCCCGGTGGTGCCGGCCCCTACGAACAGGACGTCGAGGTCGGGGAAGGCGCGGGCGATGGCCGGTGCGGTGGTGCGGTAGTGGGCCGTGTGGTTGTTGGGGTTGGCGTACTGGTTGAGCCATACGTAGCGGTCGTCCGAGGCGCACAGGGCGCGGACGTGGTCGATGCGGGCGCCGAGCAGGCCCCCGGTGGGGGAGGGCTCGGTGATGACGTGGATCTCGCTGCCGAGGGCCTCCAGGAGCAGCCGCGTCGCCAGGTTGCAGCGCGAGTCGGTCACGCACACGAACCGGTAGCCCTTGCTCGCGGCGATCATGCTCAGCGCCACGCCGAGGTTGCCCGAGGAGGACTCGACCAGGATGGACCCGGGGGTGAGCAGGCCGTCGCGTTCGGCGGCCTCGACCATCGCGGTGGCGGCCTTGAGCTTGATCGACCCCGCGAAGTTGAACCCTTCGCACTTGAGGAACAGCCGGTGCCCGCTGATCGCCTCGAGGTCGACGTAGAGGTCGTCCGTGTTGAATTCCTGGGGAGTGGATATGACCGGCATGGGCACCTCCTGGTATGCGCTCACGTCGGCTCTGGTGCCACTGGCTCGTGTGGGCGACTCGGGGAAGACCTCGGCTGCTGCGACGTCTTCGGGACCCCTCCAGTACGCGTGCTGACCTGCGGCTCTGTCATGTCACCCGATGTCGTGACTTGACGCGGTACGCGATCCCGGATACGCGCCCGGATCGGCAGCCCGAGCCCGGGAGGCGCTACCTCTGCCGTTGTGCGGTGTCAAGACACGACATCGAGCGGCGTGACGGAAATATCCCCCCGGGGCCTACTGGAAGGGCGGCAGTGAGTGCCGTGACGAGGCGACCCCCGCGGTCTGCGGCGCCCGGAACACCGTCGAGGAGCAGACATGCTAGAGAAACCCACCGCAACGCTGTCCACCAGCAGGCCCCAGGAACGGCCGAAGGCCACGTCTGACGGCGCGACCGCCGAGACGGCGCGGCTCCTTGCGGAGGTGCTGGCTGATGTCGTGGGTGTGGACCAGGTCCCCGGCGACAGCGACTTCTTTGCCGACCTGGGCGCTGATTCGATGGTGATGGCTCGGTTCTGCGCCAGAATCCGCAAGCGGTCGGACCTGCCGCCCGCATCCATGAAGGACGTCTACCGGAATCCCACGGTCGATGCGCTGGCCGCCGCGCTCACCGGGGCCGCGCCCGCCGCCCCCGCCCCGGCGCGCGAGCAGGTGAAGCGGGCCGGCACCGGCCAGTACCTGCTCTGCGGAATGCTGCAGTTCCTGGTGTTCCTCGGCTACTCCTACCTCGTCGCACTGCTCACCGTCCGCAGCTTCGACTGGATCGCCGACGGCCACGGTGCGCTCGACGTCTACCTGCGATCCGTACTGGCGGGCGGCGTCGGCTTCGCCGGCCTGTGCGCCCTCCCGATCGTCGGGAAGTGGACCCTCATCGGTCGTTTCACGCCCCGCGAGTTCCCCGTCTGGAGCCTCGGCTACGTCCGCTGGTGGCTGGTCAAGACCTTGATCCGCACCAGCCCCGTCCGCCTCCTCGCCGGGTCGCCGCTGTACGTGGTGTACCTGAGGGCGCTGGGCGCCAAGATCGGCCGCAACGTCGCGATCTTCTCCCCGCACATCCCCGTCTGCACCGACCTGATCACGATCGGTGACGGAACCGTGGTCCGCAAGCACGTGCTCTTCTCCGGCTACCGGGCACACGACGGTCTCATCCAGACCGGCCCGGTCACCCTCGGCAGCAACGTGCTCGTCAGCGAACAGACCGTCCTCGACATCCACACCTCGATGGGCAGCCGGGCCCAGCTCGGGCACGCCTCCAGCCTGCACGCCGGTCAGACGGTCCCCGCGGGCGAGCGCTGGCACGGCTCGCCGGCCGAGCCCACCGGCACGGACTTCCGTACGGTCGGCGCCGCCGACTGCTCCACCGCCAGGAAGGTCCGCTACACCGTCGGGCAGCTGCTCGCCCTGGTACTGGTGTACCTGCCGCTGGCCACCGGTGGCCTGACCGTGCTGCTCGCCCCGCTGTCGAACCTGACCACGCCCACCCGCGCCGGGACCGCGGCGTTCACCAGCGGGGGCTTCTACCTCGGCGCGCTGGCCGCATCCTTCGTCCTGTTCTTCGGCGCCGCTCTCGCCGGCCTGGTCATCCAGGGCGTACTGCCGCGCCTGCTCAACCTGGCGGTCAAGCCGGACACGGTCTATCCGCTCTACGGCCTGCACTACGGTCTGCAGCGCGCCATCGCACGCCTGACCAACAGCAAGTTCTTCACCGCGCTGTTCGGGGACAGCTCCGCGATCGTCCACTACCTGCGCTACGTCGGCTACGACCTGTCGCGCGTCACGCAGACCGGTTCGAACTTCGGCATCGACGTGAAACACGACAGCCCGTTCTTGAGCTCGGTGGGCAGCAGGACGATGGTCGCCGACGGCCTCTCGGTCATCAACGCCGACTACTCCAACACCGCGTTCAGCCTGTCCCGGGCCTCGATCGGAGCCGACAACTTCCTCGGCAACCGCATCGCCTATCCCGCGCGGGCCAAGACCGGCGACAACTGCCTGCTGGCGACGAAGGTGATGGTCCCGGTCGACGGAGAGGTGCGGGAGAACACGGGACTGCTGGGCTCGCCCGCCTTCGCCATCCCCCGCACGGTGATGCGGGACACCCGGTTCGAGGAGCTGGAGAGCGGCAGCGAGCTGCGCCGGCGCCTGGCCGCCAAGAACCGGCACAACACCGTCACGGCGGCGCTGTACCTGACGGCGCGGTGGATCCACGTCTTCGCCATGACCCTTCTCGGCCTGGCCGCCGCGGCCCTCTACCCCTCGCTCGGCGTGTCGGTCGTCGCGCTGGCCGCCGTCCTGATGCTGCCGTTCACCGTCGTCTACTTCGCGCTGATCGAACGGGCCACCACCGGATTCAAGGCCCAGGAACCGCTGTACTGCTCGATCTACGAGCCGTCGTTCTGGCGGCACGAGCGCTTCTGGAAGATGGCCTCGATCGGATACGAGCGGTTCTTCGACGGGACCCCGTTCAAGAGCGTCGTCTGGCGGCTGCTGGGCGCGCGGATCGGCAAGCGGGTCTTCGACGACGGCTGCTCCTTCCCCGAGCGGACCCTCGTCACCATCGGGGACGACTGCACGCTCAACGCGGGAACGGTGGTCCAGTGCCACTCGCAGGAGGACGGCGCCTTCAAGTCCGACCGCACCACGATCGGTGACGGCTCCACCCTCGGCGTCAGCGCGTACGTCCACTACGGCGTGACCGTGGGAGACCGCGTCCAGCTCGCGTGCGACTCCTTCCTCATGAAGGGCGAGCAGATCCCGCAGGGAGCCCGGTGGACGGGAAACCCGGCCCGGCCGCAGCCCAGCTGAACCCGACCCGACCCGACGCAACTCGACCCGACCGCATCAGCACCAGACAGGAGAGACCCCTCATGGCCCGCAACGCATCCACCAGCCGAGAGTTCTGGCACGGCATCCTGACCGCCGGCAGCGGCTTCGCCCCCCTTCCCCGATGGACCCGGGTGCCGGTCGCGGGCGTGGCCGAGTACGAGACGCCGGTCCCGGCCGACCGGGTGGCGGCAGTGCGCCGGGTGGCCGAGCACCTGGAAGTGCCGCTGGACTGCGTGCTGCTGACCGCACACGCGAAGGTGCTCGCCGCGCTGAGCGGCGAGCAGGAGGTCACCACCGGGTACGTCGCCGCCGCCGGAGCCCGGCCGCTGCCGTGCAGGCTGACGACCGGCCCCGGCTCGTGGCGCAGCCTCCTGCTGCACACCCGCGACGCCCTGCTGCGGCTACTGGTCCACCAGGACTTCCCCGTGGCAGACCTGAAGCGCGAACTCGGTCTGGCCGAGGCGCCCTTCGAGACCGTGCTGGACGTCACCGGCAGCGCCGCGGCCGCGGACATGCCGCTGTGGATGGGCATCGCCCACCACGACGACGGCCGGGCGACGCTGCGGCTGCGCTACCGCACCGACGTCCTCGACGAGGACTGTGCGGCCCGGATCGCCGGATACCACCTGACCGCGCTCGCCCTGATCGCCGCCGACCCGGAGGCCGATCACACGGCTCGGAGCCTGCTGTCGGCCGAAGAGCTCCGCTTCCAGATCAATGGCCTCGCCGGGCCGAGCCGGGAGCTGCCCGAGCGCCGCGTGCACGAACTGTTCGAGGAGCGCGTACGGCAGCACCCGCACGCCGTCGCCGCCCAGCACGGTGACCGCGAGTGGACCTACGAGGAGCTCAACACCCGCGCCAACCGGCTGGCCCGCGCCCTGCTGGACCGGGGACTGCACCGTGAAGGGGTGGTCGCGGTGGCCATGGAGCGGAACCTGGACTGGCTGACCTCGGTCCTGGCCGTCTTCAAAGCCGGCGGCGCCTACCTGCCGATCGAACCGCACCTGCCGGCCGAACGCATCACCACCATGCTGGCCCGGGCGGGCTGCGGACTGGTGATGACCCGGTCCGACGCCACCGCCGGCGTGCGCTCGGCTCTCACCGCCCGGCCCGAGGTCCGGACGCTCTTCACCGACACGGACACGGACACCGACACCGCCGGCGAACGGGAGCACTCCGGCACCGACCTCGGCATCGAGGTCGCACCCGACCAGCTGGCCTACATCTACTTCACCTCCGGCTCCACGGGCGAGCCCAAGGGCGCGATGTGCGAACAGGAGGGCATGCTCAACCACCTCTACGCCAAGATCGACGACCTGGAGATCACCGAAGGGCAGGTGGTCGCCCAGACCGCGCCCCAGTGCTTCGACATCTCCCTGTGGCAGCTGCTCGCCCCGCTGCTGGTCGGCGGGCGGACCCTGCTGATCGAGCAGGAGGCGATCCTCGATGCCGCACGGTTCGTCGACACCGTCGTCCGCGGCCGGGTCGCCGTCCTGCAGGTGGTCCCTTCCTACCTCGACGTGGTCCTGTCCCACCTCGAGCAGCACCCCCGGACCCTGCCGGACCTGCGGTACGTATCGGTCACGGGTGAGGCGCTGAAGAAGGAGCTCGCCCAGCGCTGGTTCACCGCGCAGCCCCGGATCAAGCTCGTCAACGCCTACGGGCTGACCGAGACCAGCGACGACACCAACCACGAGGTCATGGACCGCACACCGGACACCGACCGGGTGCCGCTGGGCCGGCCCGTCAACAACGTGCACCTCTACGTCGTCGACGAGCACCTCAACCCGGTACCGCTCGGCGCCCCCGGCGTGATCGCCTTCTCCGGGGTCTGCGTCGGCCGCGGCTACGTCAACGACCCCGAGCGCACCCGGCCGACCTACCTCGCCGACCCGCACCGTGAGGGCCGGCGCCTGTACCGCAGCGGCGACGTCGGCCGCTGGCAGCCCGACGGCAAGCTGGAGTTCCTCGGCCGCCGCGACAACCAGGTCAAGATCCGCGGTTTCCGCATCGAGACCGGCGAGATCGAGAACACCCTGCTCCGCGCCCCCGGGGTCCGTGACAGCGCCGTGGTGGTCACCGAACGGCCCGACCAGAGCACGCACCTGGTGGCCTTCTACAGCGCCCCGCAGCCGCTCGAAACCGGCGTCCTGCTGGACCGCCTCGGCGCGTCGCTGCCCGGGTACATGGTCCCCTCGGCCATCCACTGGCAGGAGAGCCTCCCGCTGACCGCCAACAGCAAGATCGACCGCAAGGCCCTGACCGCCCTGGCCGCGCGGCTCCACGGCACCGAGGACGCCACCGAGGACGAGGTCCAGCCGCCGGGCACACCCGCCGAAGAGCGGATGGCGGCCGCGTGGGCGAAGGTGCTCGGCGTGCCGCAGGACCAGATCGGCCGGGGGGACAACTTCTTCGACCGGGGCGGGACCTCCCTGTCGGCCGTGAGGCTCGCCGTCACCCTGGACCGCGCCGTCTCCCCGGCGGACGTCAACCGGCACCCCGTCCTCGCCGATCTGGCCCGGTTCCTGGACATCCCGTCCCGGCCGCGTCCCACCGCACCGCCGGTCTCCCTCTGATGTCCGGCCGCCTCCTCAGCCCCGTCACCCCCGAAAGGAACCAGACCATGTCGTTCACCAGCCCCGCCCCGATCAGCCCCAGCCCGGTGTCCGCTTCCGCGCCCGTGCCCCCGGTGGTCCTGAACCCCGGCACACCCCCGATCCTGAACGTTCCCACCCCTGAACCGGCCGACGTACCCGCCTGGGCCGCCGAGCACCGACACACCCTGCGCGGCCTGGTCACGGAACACGGCGCCGTCCTCGTCCGCGGGCTCGGCCTGGCAGACGTGGGGCAGGTGGGCGCCGTCTTCACCGAGGTGGCCCCGAACCTGATGGCCGACACCGAGACCTTCGCCCCCCGCCGGGCGCACGCCCCCGGCGTGTACTCCTCCACGGTGTGGCCGGCCAACCAGCCCATGTGCATGCACCACGAGCTGAGCTACACCCACAGCCCTCCCGGTCTGATGCTGATGGCCTGCCTGACCGCACCGGCCGAGGGCGGAGCCACCGCCCTGGCGGATTCCGCCGCCGTCCTGGACGCGCTGCCGCCGGAGCTCGTCCAGCGGTTCGAAGGCGAGGGCTGGCTGCTCACCCGTACCTACAACGACGACATCGGCGCCTCCTGGACCGAGGCGTTCGGCACCGAGGACCGGGCCGTCGTCGAGGAGTACTGCCGTGCCAACGCCGTCGAGTTCGCCTGGCAGAGCGACGGGGGCCTGAGCACCCGCCAGCGCCGCCCCGCCGTGGTGCGCCACCCGGCCACCGGCCGGCGCTGCTGGTTCAACCAGATCGCGTTCCTCAACGAGTGGACGCTGGCGCCCGAGGTACGGGAGTACCTCGTCGACGTCTACGGCCCCGACGCCCTGCCGTTCAACACCCGCTTCGGGGACGGCGACCCGATCGGCGAGGACGTCGTCGAGCTGATCAACACGGTCTACACCGAGCACACCGTCCGCGAGCCGTGGCAGTCCGGCGACCTGATGCTCATCGACAACATCCGCACCGCCCACAGCAGGGAACCGTTCGAGCCGCCGCGCGAGGTCCTCGTCGCGATGGCCGCACCCCACGCCCCGCACTCCTTCCCGCCCGCCCCGACCGCATCCTCCGAGGGGAGCACCCGATGAACGCCGCCCGCACCACTCCCACGACCACGACGGACTCCGAACCGACTCCCACCGCACCGCAGTTCACCGTTCCCCCGTTCGCCGTGATCCCCGGCGCCCAGGTCCAGCACACCCTCCAGGGCCAGGAGCGCCAGATCATGGAACTGATCGAGGCCACCTACGAACTGCACTCCGCCGGGCAGTCGGTGAACCCGCCGTCGTACTTCCTGCGCTTCCCCGACCGCCCGAGCGCCCGCATCATCGCGCTGCCCGCGTCGATCGGAGGACAGGACCGGGTGGACGGCCTCAAGTGGATCTCCAGCTTCCCCGACAACGTGCAGGCCGGCCTCCCCAGGGCCTCGGCGGTCCTGATCCTCAACGACCACGACACCGGCTACCCGTTCGCCTGCCTGGAGAGCTCCATCATCAGCGCCACCCGAACCGCGGCGATGGCCGCATCGGCGGCCCACAGCCTGAGCCGGGCCCGCGGGACCCGGCCCACCCGCATCGGATTCTTCGGCACCGGCCTGATCGCCCGCTACATCCACACCTTCCTGGCCGCGACCGGCTGGTCCTTCGACGAGATCGGCGTGCACGACATCTCCGCCGACAGCGCGGGGGGCTTCCAGAGCTACCTGCGGACCACCGACGAGACCACCCCGGTCACCCTGCACGACAGCCCCGAGGAGCTGATCCGCTCCAGCGACCTGCTCGTCTTCGCCACGATCGCCGACCGGCCCCACGTCACCGACCCGGCGTGGTTCGACCACAACCCCCTGGTCCTGCACGTGTCCCTGCGCGACCTCGCGCCCGAGATCCTGCTCGCCTCGACCAACATCGTCGACGACGTCGAGCACTGCCTCAAGGCCGACACCTCGCCCCACCTGGCCGAACAGCTCACCGGGAGCCGCGACTTCCTCGCCGGCACGCTGCACGACGTCACGACCGGCCGCACGGAGGTGCCGCAGGACCGGCCGGTGGTGTTCTCTCCCTTCGGCCTGGGCGTGCTCGACCTGGCCGTCGGCAAGCACGTCTACGACGAGGCCCTGCGCACCGGGCAACTCCAGGTCATCGACGGCTTCTTCCACGAGCTGCGCCGGTACGGATGAGCGGCCCGCCGGCCCGGGGCCGGTGGAGTTGAGCCAGCCCTCGCGGCTGTGGCCGGTGCTCCTGTGGTGGGGGTGCCGGCCACTATGTAATGTCACATCGCATGATGATCTTACGTCGCGCGGCATCGGCCGCCGCCCTCCTCATCACCATCCTCCCCGTGGCCGTCGCCTCACCGGCGCACGCGGCCGCCGGCACCTCCGCCTGCCGCACCCAGCCCTCCGCACCGCTCGACTCCGAACAGTCGAGGCTCGCCGACGCCCGTACCACCGCCCTGGTCGAGCGGGCCGGCCTGGAGGACTTCGTACGGCGCTTCCCCGCCGCCCTGTGCGCGACGCGCGGCCCCGCCGAGGCCGAACGGCTCCTCCAGTCCTGGGGCCAGGCCCTCTGGCAGGCATCCGTACGGCGGGCCCAGGGCCAGCGGCCCGGCGGCGACCTCGCCGCCGGCGACGACCGGCCGCTGTACTGGACGCGGCTCGCCATGACCGCCGCCCTCGCCCGCTGGCAGCCCGGGTTCACCGTCGACCGGGCCGCGCTGCGCGCCCGCTTCGAGGACGCCTCCCGGGGCCTGACCGACAACGCCTTCCGGCCGGCGCCCGGCGTACGGAGGATATTCATCAGCGGGTTCGACCCCTTCGGGCTCGACGCCGAGATCCGCCGCGCCAACCCCTCCGGATCGGCCGCCCTCCAGCTCAACGGACGGCGCGTGACCCTCGCCGACGGCAGCCCTGCCGAGATCCGCGCCGTCGTCCTGCCCGTGCGGTACGCCGACTTCGACGCCCACATGGTGGAGCGGGCGTTCGCCCCGCGCATGACCGCCGGACCCGCCTCGGCCGACATCATCACCACCGTCAGCCAGGGCTACCCCGGCATCTTCACCCTGGAGGACTGGGCGGGCCGGGCACGGTCCGCCGACCCGTACCCCGACAACGCGCGCGCCCTCTCCGGCGGTACCCGCGAACGCCCGGTGACGGCCCCCGGCCTGGGCCCCGGACCGGAGTTCATCCGCACCACGCTGCCCGCCGACGCGGTGACCGCCGCCGTGCAGACCCCGTACCCGGTCCTCCTCAACCGCGCGGTGACCGAGATCCCGGCCGGCGGCACGGCTCCCGTGGACCGGCCCGACGGCCCGACACCGGGCTCACGGGCGGTATCGGGCGGCGGGGGCGGCTACCTGTCCAACGAGGTCGCCTACCGCTCCAACCGGCTGCGCACCGAGCTCGCCCCGCACCTGCCCGGCGGCCACCTCCACACCCCCGTGCTCACGGGTCTGCCGGCCGATCCCCAGCTGCTGACCGGCCCCGAGTTCGAACGCAACGAGAGCTCGATCACCGGCGAGGTCCGCGCGGTCCTCGAACACGCCGCAGTGCGACGGTAGTCGCCGCCCCCGCCTGCGGTGCGTCACCCGCCATGGGGCAGGATGGCAGCCCGTTCCGGATGCGTACACACGCCCGAACGCGGCCTACAGCACGACGAACTGACAGGTGACAAGGTGACGACACACCCTATACGACGGCCGGCAGCGTCCGTCGCCACGCCCCCGGGCCGGCGCCGCGCGGCGGAGGGGGTCCGTTGAACCGCGATCTCGTCCTGCACGACTGGCTCGTCGCGGGAATCGCGCTGGCGGCGGGCGCCGCGGCCGGGCTGCTGCTGCGCACCCTCCTGCGCTGGCTGGGCCGGCACGCGGAGCGCACCCGGTGGCGGGGCGACGACATCATCGTCGACGCGCTGCGCACCATCGCCCCGGGCGCCGCGCTCATCGCGGGCGCCGCGGTGGCCGCCACGACGCTGCCGCTCACCGCACGGGTCTCGGGGATCGTGAACCAGTCCCTGACCGCGCTGCTGATCCTCATCGCCACGCTCAGCACGGCGAGGGTCGTCGCGGGCCTCGTCCAGTCCGTGGCGGGGGCGCGCACCGGAGTCGCCGGGTCGGCGTCCATCTTCGTCAACATCACGCGGATCGTGGTCCTCGTGATGGGCGTGCTGGTCGCCCTGGAGACCCTCGGCGTGTCCATCGCACCCCTGGTCACGGCCCTGGGAGTGGGCGGTCTGGCCGTGGCCCTCGCCCTCCAGGACACCCTTGCCAACCTCTTCGCCGGGGTGCACATCCTCGCCTCGAAGACGGTGCAGCCCGGTGACTACATCCGGCTCACCAGCGGCGAGGAGGGGTACGTCGTCGACATCAACTGGCGCAACACCGTGGTGCGCAACCTGTCGAACAACCTGGTCATCATCCCCAACGGGCGCCTCGCCCGGACGAACATGACCAACTTCACCCAGCCGGAAGCGCGGTTCTCGATCCTGGTCCAGGTGGGAGTGGGCTACGAGAGCGACCTGGAGCACGTCGAGCGGGTCACCCTCGACGTCGTCGACGGCGTGATGGCCGACATCAACGGCGCGGTCCCCGACCACGAAGCGGCCGTCCGCTTCCACACGTTCGCGGACTCCCGCATCGACTTCACCGTGATCCTGGGGGTCGGCGAGTTCAGCGACCAGTACCGGATCAAGCACGAGTTCATCAAGCGCCTGCACCGGCGGTTCCGTGCGGAGGGCATCTCGATCCCCGCCCCGACCCGTACCGTCGCCCTGCACCGGGACGGAGACCTCCCGGAGCCGTCCGCGCAGGTGCCGGTCCCGCACCAGCGAGCGGCGTCACCGACGGTCCTCACGGACAGCGGCCGCTAGAGCGCGCCGTACGCCCCCCCCCCCCGGCGGACGCCGAGCGCCGTCGCCTTTCACGGTGGGCCGGCCGCGGCCGGCTTCACCACCGAGAGCGGCTCGGCGATGTCCTCCAGCGAGCGGCGCTCGGCCTTCACCGCCAGGAAGGCCGCCACGAGGCCGGCGGCGCACATCAGCGCGGCGCCGATCCGGAACGCGAGCGCCGTGTCGCCGACCACGCCCGACTCGGTGAGGTCGGCGAAGATCAGCGGGCCGCTGATGCCGCCGGCCGCGGTGCCGAGGGCGTAGAAGAAGGCGATGGCCATGGCGCGGGTCTCCATCGGGAAGATCTCCGACACGGTCAGGTACGCACTGGACGCGCCCGCCGACGCGAAGAACAGCACCACGCACCAGCAGACCGTCATGCCCGTCGCCGTGAGCGAACCCCGGTCGAACAGCCAGGCCGTGCCGAACAGGAGCACGCCCGAGAGCAGGTAGGTGGAGGAGATCATGATCCGGCGGCCCAGCGTGTCGAACAGCTTGCCGAGCAGCAGGGGGCCGAGGAAGTTGCCCGCGGCGATCACGGCGAAGTAGTAGCCCGTGTGGCCCGTCGGCACCTCGAAGAACGTCGTGAGGATGGTGCCGAAGCCGAAGGTGATGGCGTTGTAGAGGAACGCCTGGCCGATGAAGAGCGACAGGCCGAGGAACGCACGGCGCGGGTAGCGGCCGAAGACCGTCCTGGCGATGAGGCCGAAGCCGATGCTCTTGCGCTGGTGGATGGTGATCTCACCGGCCGGCGGCGGCAGCCGCTCGCCCTTCTCCCGCTCGATCTCCTGCTCCACGGACGACACCAGCGCCTCGGCCTCCTCCGCCCTGCCGTGGATGAACTGCCAGCGCGGACTCTCCGGAACGTGCCGGCGTACGAGCAGGATGACCAGGCCGAGGACGACGCCGAGGGCGAAACTGAGCCGCCAGCCGAGGTCTTTGGGGAAGATGTCGGTGTCCAGCATCACGACGGACAGCAGGGCTCCGCCGATCGCGCCCAGCCAGTAGCTGCCGTTGATGATGAGGTCGACCCGGCCCCGGTAGAGCGACGGGATCAGCTCGTCGATCGCCGAGTTGATGGCCGCGTACTCGCCGCCGATGCCGAAACCGGTCAGGAAGCGGAAGAGGAAGAACCACCAGGACTCGAACGAGAGCGCGGTCATCGCGGTCGCGCCGAGGTAGACGACCAAGGTCACCATGAAGAGCTTCTTGCGGCCGTAGCGGTCCGTCAGCCATCCGAAGAAGAGCGCCCCGGAGCAGGCACCTGCCACATAGAGGGCGGCGGCGATACCGGTGACCTGGGCGGCGGTGATGTCGAGCCCGCTGCCTTCCTCGGCGAGGCGGCCCGCGACGTTGCCGACGATGGTGACCTCGAGGCCGTCGAGGATCCAGACGGTACCGAGGCCGATCACGATCATCCAGTGCCAGCGGGACCACGGCAGGCGGTCGAGGCGGGCCGGTACGGCGGTGGTGACGGTGGCCGTGCCCGCCTCCGCGGGCACGGGCGACGAGTCGGATGCCATCCTTCCCTGCTCCCTCCTTCTCGGTCGCCCCCTGCCCTGCCGGATTCCCGCGAACCAGTCGGACATGCGGCCGCTCCGATGCCCGGGCGTACGCGCCGCCCATCAGCACTTCGGCGCATCGACCGCCACCGAACGGCCCAACGCACCCGATCATCCTGTTCGGTCCCTCTCGTGGATACTGCGGGCGGGGGCGATCGCGCTGCCCGGGAGCGGAGCAGGTGGACCGAGGAGGGGTGTTGGAGCTGATCGGGCGGGGACGCGAGGCCGATGTGTACGCCGTGGACGGGGACCGCGTGCTGCGCCGCTTCCGCAACGGAGGTCCGGCGGAGGACGCGGAGGACGAGGCGCGGCTCCTGCGGTGGCTGGCCGCGCAGGGCTACCCGGTGCCGGTCGTCCACGACGTGGCCGGTACGGACCTGGTGATGGAGCGGCTGCACGGGCCGACCATGAGCGAGGCCTTGCGCAGTCGCCCCTGGCGGGCTCCGGCGTACGGTGCGCTGCTGGGCCGGCTGCACCAGGAGCTGCACGGTCTTCCCGATCCCGGCTGGCTGCCCGGGCTGCCGGGAGGCGACGGCGGTGACGCCCGGGTGCTGCACCTCGATCTGCATCCGGAGAACGTCATCATCACGGACCGCGGCCCGAGGGTCATCGACTGGAGCACCTGCCGCGTCGGCCGCCCCGAGGTCGATGTCGCGATGACCTTCGTCATCCTGCGCGGAATCGTCCTGCGCCCGCACGAACGGCTGCTGATCCGGGGCTTCCTGCGTGCCATGGCCCGCACCTGTGGGACCGACCGGCGCCCCGGCATGCCCGTCGCCACCGAGCGACGGCTGGAGGACCCCCACCTCACGGAAGCCGAGGCCGCCCTGGTCCGCCGCCTGGGGCGCCCCTACGCCTGAGCCGGCCCGGGCGGTCGCAGTACGGGGCGGTCGACGCCCACGCCGAACCGATAGCCGATAACCGAGAGCCAAGAACCGAAAACCGGAACCGAGAGCGACTGCCATGAACCGCCTTCCCGCGGACCCGACGGTGCTTCACCCGTTCCCCGACCAGCCGCGCGTGGTCCTGCTCAAGCCGCTGGTGACCTCGCCGCTGATCGAGGTCGGGGAGTACTCCTACTACGACGACCCGGACGATCCGACCGCGTTCGAGTCCCGCAACGTGCTCTACCACTACGGGCCGGAGAAGCTGGTCATCGGCAGGTTCTGCGCGCTGGGCACCGGGGTGCGGTTCATCATGAACGGAGCCAACCACCGCATGGACGGGCCCTCCACGTTCCCGTTCCCCATCATGGGCGGATCCTGGGCCGAGCACTTCGACCTGCTCACCGGCCTGCCGGGCAGGGGCGACACCGTCGTCGGCAACGACGTCTGGTTCGGCTACCAGGCCATGGTCATGCCGGGCGTACGCATCGGGCACGGCGCGGTCATCGCGTCCGGCGCCGTGGTCGTGGACGACGTCCCCGACTACGGCATCGTTGGCGGCAACCCGGCCCGGCTCATCCGCACCCGCCACCACGAGGACGACATCGCCCGCCTCCTCGCCCTCGCCTGGTGGGACTGGCCCGCGGACCACCTCACCGAACACATCCGGGTCGTCATGTCCGGCACCGTCGACGACCTCGAGGAAATCGCACCGCGCGCCTGAGCCGGTCGGCCGATCGGGGCCTGTTGATGCGGGGACGGGTGTGCGCGCCGTGGTACGGGATACCCGAGGCCAAAACCGGCCACGACCGCGAAGGGTGCCGCGTGTGTCTCAGGAGCAACGCAAACGGATGCAAAGGCTGCGGCTGCCCGTGAAGGCGGCGCTGCCCGGCCGGCACCCGCACGAGGACAAGGAGCCCGTCACCGACCGGGTGGTCTTCGGCGTGACCGCCGTGCTGACCCTGGGCTTCGTGATCTGGGGCGCCACGGCCACCAGCGCGCTGGAGAGAGTCTCCGACACGCTGCTGGGCGGGCTGATGCACAACGCCGGCTGGGCGTTCGTCCTGGTCGCCTCGGGGTTCGTGGTCTTCGCGCTCTGGCTCGCCATCAGCCGGTACGGGCGGATCGAGCTGGGCCAGGAGCACGAGAAGCCGGAGTTCAGCACCGTCTCCTGGGTCGCCATGATGTTCAGCGCCGGCATGGGCATCGGCCTGATGTTCTACGGCGTCAGCGAACCCCTCGCGCACTACACGACCCCGCCTCCGGGCACCGACCCCGCCGACTCCGCGGACGCCATGCAGACGGCGCTCGCCACCACGCTGTTCCACTGGACGCTGCATCCGTGGGCCATCTACGCGGTGGTCGGCCTGGCCATCGCGTACAGCACCTTCCGGCGCCGCAGACGGCAGACGATCAGCGCCGTCTTCGTGCCGCTCCTCGGGAAGGAGCGCGCCGAGGGCGCACCGGGACGGGTGATCGACATCCTGGCGATCTTCGCCACCCTGTTCGGCTCCGCGACGTCCCTGGGACTCGGCGCGCTCCAGATCGGCAGCGGCATGCACGAGGTGGGCTGGCTGAGCAAGGCCGGGACGGGGCTGCTCGTCGCCATCATCGGCGTACTGACCGTCTGCTTCGTCTTCTCCGCCGTCTCGGGTGTGGAGAAGGGCATCCAGTGGCTCTCCAACACCAACATGGTGCTGGCCGTCGTCCTCGCGGTCTTCGTGTTCGTCGTCGGCCCCACCGTCATGGTCCTCGACCTGATCCCCACCTCCCTGGCCGCGTACTTCGACGAGCTGCCCCAGCTGATCGGCCGCACCGAGGCGTCCACCGGCGGCGGTGACGTCGCCGACTGGCTGAGCAGCTGGACGGTCTTCTACTGGGCGTGGTGGATCTCGTGGACGCCGTTCGTCGGCATGTTCATCGCCCGCATCAGCCGGGGCCGTACGATCCGTCAGTTCGTCGGCGGCGTCATCCTGGTGCCCAGCACCGTGAGCCTGGTCTGGTTCGCCGTCTTCGGCGGTACGGCGATGCGCCTGAAGGAGCAGGGGAAGCTCGGCGACGCGACCACGCCCGAGGCGCAGCTCTTCGGGGTGCTCCAGGAGTTCCCGATCGCCGGCGTGATGAGCCTGCTCGTGATGGTCCTGGTCGGCATCTTCTTCGTCTCCGGGGCGGACGCGGCGTCGATCGTCATGGGCACCCTCTCCCAGAAGGGAACCTTCGAACCCGCCCGGTTCGTCGTCATCTTCTGGGGCGTGGTGACCGGTGGCGTGGCCGCCGTGATGCTGCTCGTCGGCGAGGGCAAGGGCGACGCCCTGGCGGGCTTGCAGCACCTGACGATCCTCGTCGCGGCCCCGTTCGTCCTGGTGATGATCGGCATGTGCTGGGCCCTCCTGAAGGACCTCCGCCAGGACCCGTTGATCGTCCGCGGCGAACTCGCCGAGGAGGCGGTGGAGGAAGCCGTGATCGCGGGCCACGAGAAGTACGCGGGCGAGTTCGAGATCCGCATCGGCCCGTCGCAGGACGAGGCCCCCGCGAAGCCGAAGGCCGACCCGGAGCGCAAGGACCCCGGAGCCCCGCCTCCGGCCCGGTAACGCGCACACCCGGCCGGGGCCGGCCGCGCTTCGCACCACGGCCCGGCGAGGACCGCCGACCTTGGCCGTGGTCATGGCCCCGGACCCGGTTCCGACGTTCCGAGATAGGCCCTGACCTGCGCCTTTGTCGCCGATGGTCGAACATGAAGGAAGATGGCGGAATGACGATGCGCGACCTGGACCAGGCTGAAGCCGTGCTGACGGCGCGGCTGGACGGACTGGGGATTGCCTGGACGAGCGAGCGCCACGCTCCCGTTTTCGCCGTCGAGCAGGCGCGGAACCTGGGGATGCGCCTCGGTGGCAGAGGGGCGAAGAACCTCTTCCTCCGGGATCGCCGGAAGCGGTTCGTCCTGCTCGTGGCGGACGAGGACACCCCGGTCGACCTCAAGACCCTGGCCACCGAGTGGGGCGTCGGCCGGCTGTCCTTCGCCCGCCCCGAAACCCTCGCGGACGTCCTCGGCGTGACCTCCGGAGCGGTCACCCCGTTCGCCCTGATGAACGCCGCCCCGGAAACCGTCCGAGTCGTCGTCGACGCCAGGCTGACCGGGTACGAGCTCCTGCTCTTTCATCCGCTGCGCAACGACGCGACGACCGCGATCTCGCCGGAGGGCCTGCTCGTCTTTCTCCGGTCCTGCGGATACGAGCCCGAGGTCCGTGCGCTCGGCGCCACGAGCCGCGCGGCGGGAGGCTGCGGCACGTAGACGCCGGACGTCCGAGACGTGCTGTGCAGCGCCACGCGGTCCTGCTGGCAGCCGCCGGACTCAACCGGCTGGGCCTGATGCCCGAGGTCCACGAGATCCTCGAGCCCCGCCAGTTCCTCCCGTCACCGGGGCAAGGCGCCCTCTGCATCCAGGTCTGGCGCGGCTCCCCGGCTGCCCGCCTCCTCGCCTCCACCGGCGATCCGTACGTGGACGCCTGCGCACGCGCGGAACGCGCCCTCCTCGCCGAGGGCGCCGCGGGCATCTTCGCGGAGATCAGGAAGCCCTGAGCGGCCGCCCGCAGCGCGGGCGCGCGGCCGACCCCGCCGATCCGGTCTCCGCGCGCCGCATCGCCTCGCGGAGTCCCGGAACGGAGGATGGGGCAGGTGATGACGGTTTTGGTGGTCGGCGTGCCGGACGGGGAGCAGCTGGAGCTGCTCCGCTCGGGCATCCAGCGCAACCCGCACTTCCGGGTCGTGTCGCACGCCCACGACCCCGTAGTGGCCCTCGCCCGGGCGCGTGTCCTGCTGCCTGACATCACGGTCCTGTCCGTGCCTGCCGGGCTCGACAGCCTCGACGCGGACCCCGGCGTCCTCCGCGTGTTCCACGGGGTGCGCACGCTCGACCCGCCGAGCGGCGTGGTGCTGAGGTTGGCGGCCGCCCGGGTGCCTCGCTCGGTGTCCGGCCTGGCGGTCGAAGGAGCCGTCCACGTGGTGCGCGAGGGAGACTCCGAGGCCCTGATGCGGTCCCTGCGCACGATCGGACTGCGCCGGGCCAGCTGCGACCCCGACGAGATGCCCTGACCCGCCGCGGAGGCCTGCGCACCACCCGTCAGCCGAGGACGAGCGGCACGCTCACCCCCGCCGCGCCCAGCGCGCCCGCCTCGGCCGCGGTCGGAGCCCGTCGGCCGGTGCCGACCAGCAGGGCGTCCTCGTCGGAGAACGACGGCGGGTACGGCGTCCCGCCGATGCGCTCGAGCAGTGCGCGGGCCGCGGCGAGGCCCTCGGCGGGCGGGCCCGGTGCGTGCGGGAGGTGCGCGCCGAGGTCGAGGTGGTGCAGCGTCCACTCCAGGACGTACGCGGAGAGGTAGTCGCCGACCGTGAGCACCTGGCCGCGGGTGCCGACCCGGGCCGAAGGGTCCGCCAGGGCCGCGGCGCGTCCCGCGGCGGAGCCGACGTCGTCGAGGTGGAACGTGAGCAGCCACGGCTCCCCGTACGCGGCGGCCAGGCGCACGGTCAGTGCGTCGAGCGGGTCCTGTCCGTCCGGGGCCGCGCCGACCTCCCAGTAGGTCGCCGCGTCCCGGGTGGGCTCCGTGTCGGCGGGGGTGGCGAGGGTGATCAGGACGTCCTGGGCATCGATGACCAGATGGCACACCAGGTCCCGCACGAGCCACCCCGCACAGCCGGACGGCCGCGCGAAGTCCTCGTCACCGAGCCCGGCGACCGCCGCCCGCAGCGCCGCCCAGGAGGATGAGAAGAGGTCCACACCCACACGCTAGCCCCTGCGCGCCGGCCCCCGGAGGCCGCCGGGCCGTGCAACCACCGGAGGGGTTCGCGGACGGGGCGTACTGGACAGAATCGGCTCATGTACTCCGTGAAGACAGCCCTGACGGCTGCCGCAGCGCTCCTCGCCCTCGCCGCCCCGGCCGCCGCACTCCCCGCCGGCCCCGCCGGCCCCGCCGCCGTTCCGGCCGTCGCGGCCGGCCACTCCGGGCCCGCCGCGGCGCGTCCGTGCGACGGCGCCCCGACCTGCTACGTCGACGTGACGGTGGCCCAGGTCTGGGTGTCCCCCGAGGAGGTGCGGCCCGTGGACGCTCCGGCGACCGCCCATCCCGCCGACGTCCGGGGCTGGTTGAAGGCCATGACGCTGGACGAGCGCCGGGACGTGGCCGGGGAGACGCAGGCGCTCCACGGCGTGCGGGTGACCGTCGACCGGACGATGTGGCACGGCGGCCTCCTCTGGGACCACGTATGGGTGCACGGCCAGCCCACCCCCAGGGACGAGGCAGGACGGGGCGCGTACCCCGGCTGGATTCCCGACCGGCAGCTGACCTCCGATCACCGGAAGCCGCCCGCCGGTACGCACGAGGAACGTGTCGGCCGGCCCACCGCCCGGGGCTTCACCACCGCCGAGGCCGCCGTCTCGGGCGCCGGTTCGGCGCGGGCGCCCGAGTTTTCGTACAACACCTCGTTCCCCGTGAAGGCCGGCCCGGTGCCCGGTGTCGTGACCGCGTACTCGCACACCGGCGCCCGCGTGTACTTCCGCGCCGGCGACCTCGCGAGGGTGCCGGCCGCGCCGAGCGGGGAGGACGTGGTCGCCGCCGCACGCACCTTCATGGGCCTGCCCTACCTGTGGTCGGGCACCTCCGGGTTCGGCTACGACTGCTCCGGGCTGACCGGACAGATCTACTCCGCCCTCGGCGTGACGATTCCCCGGGACGCCCAGCCGCAGTTCGACGCGGGCGGCGGGCAGGCACCGTCCGGTTCGGCCGTCGGTGTGCGGATCACCGGCACGAAGGACCTGAAGCCCGGCGACATCGTCGCCTTCCGCCCCGCCACCGGCACCGAGGTCACCCACGTCGGCATCTACTCGGGGACGAAGAACGGCGAACCGATGATGATCAACTCGCCGCGAACCGGTGACGTGGTCAAGGAGGAACCCATCGGATCCACGGGCCGCGTCTACGTGGGCGCTACCCGCTTCCTCACGCGCTGACGGTGACGCTGACAGCGCCGTGCGAGTGGACCATACTTACCGGCGAGTAGGACCCGCTTGCCCACGCAGTCCCGGCACATCCCCCGCGCCCGAAGGACCCCGATGCCCTCTCCCGCACGCTCCGCACTCGCACTGGCCGCGCTGCTCGCCTCTGCGGGCGCCGCCCACTTCATCGCCCCGAAGCAGTTCGACGGCATCGTGCCGCGCGCCCTGCCCGGCAGCCCCCGTACGTGGACGGCCGCCAGCGGGGTCGTGGAACTGGCCCTGGCCGCGGGCCTCGCGTTTCCGCCGACACGCCGGACCAGCGCCCGCGCCGCGGCCGTGTTCTTCGCGGCCGTGTTCCCGGCCAACGTGCAGATGGCCTACGACTGGCGCCATCGCCCCATGCCCGCGAAGGCCCTCGCCACGGCACGGCTTCCCCTGCAGGTCCCGCTGATCCTGTGGGCTCGTCACGCCGCCGGGCCCGGCTCGGGGTCCGGCTCGGGGTCCGCGATCCGGTAGCCGACCGTCGGCAGGGTGGTGATGACCGGAGGGCTGCCGAGCTTGCGGCGCAGCCGTCCGACGGTGACGGCGACGGTGTTGGTGAACGGGTCGGCGTGCTCGTCCCAGACCTGCTCCAGCAAGGCCTCCGTGCTGAGGAAGCCGGGACCGGCCCGCAGCAGCGCCGCCAGCACCTCGAACTCCTTGACGGAGAGGTCGAGCGTGCGCCCGTCGCGCGTCGCGCTGCGCCGCACCGGGTCGAGCTCGACGCCGGACGTACGCAGGATCCGGGCCTTCGCGTACGGGCGGCGCCGGGCCAGGGCCCGCAGGCGCAGCACGAGTTCCGGGAAGTGGAACGGCTTGACCAGGTAGTCGTCCGCGCCGTGGCCCAGACCGCCCACGCGGTCGGCGGGGGAGTCCGCGGCGGTCAGCATCAGCACCATCGGGCGCTCGTCCCGCTCGGTGATCATCTGGCAGAGCGTGTCGCCGTGCAGACCCGGCAGGTCCCGGTCCAGGACCACCACCTCGTAGCCGTTGACGTCGAGCTTGGCCGCGGCCGCCAGGCCGTCGTAGGCGATGTCCACGGCCATGCCCTGGTCGCGCAGTCCCTCCGCGACGAGGTCCGCGAGCGCGCGGGCGTCCTCCACCACCAGCACCCTCATGCCGCCTCCGCCCCCTCGACCGCCCTGGGCAGGGTGACGGCGACGCGCAGGCCGCCGCCCTCCCGCGCGCGCAGGTCCAGCCGTCCGTCGTGCACCTCGGTGACCGCCGCGACGATCGCGAGTCCCAGCCCCAGCCCCAGCGCCTGCCCCGGACCGGTCGAGCCCGTCCGGTCCGCTCCTGCGCGGCGGAAGGGACGGGTGAGTTCGGCAACCTGCTCCTGCGCCAGTACCGACCCGCCGTTCTCCACGACGAGCTCGACCGCCGAGCCGGTGGTGCGGAGGGAGACGCGGACCCAGCCGCCGGATTCGTTGTGCACGACGGCGTTGTCGACGAGGTTCTCCACCAGCCGCCGCAGCAGCGTCCGGTTCCCCCCTACCAGGGCGCCAGGCGTCGAGTCCATCACCTCTTCGACGCGGAGCCCCCGGGAGGCCAGCGCGGCGGCGGCGAGTTCGTCCAGCGGGACGGCTTCCGGCTCCGGCAGGTCGTGCTGGGCGCGGGCCAGCGTCAGCAGACCGTCCAACAGCCGGTCGATCTGGTCGAGTTCGGTGTGCACGCGCCCGGCAAGCACACGGGTCTGTTCCGGCAGCGGGCCGGGCTTGGCCAAGGTGACGTCCACGGCTGTGCGCATGGTCGCCAGCGGTGTGCGCAGCTCGTGCGAGGCGTCGGCGACGAACCGCCGCTGAGCGGCGAAGGAGCCCTCCAGGCGCGCGAGCAGCTCGTCGATGGTGTCGCCGAGGTCGTGCAGCTCGTCGTGCGGGCCGTCGACGGCCAGCCGCTCGTGCAGGTTGTCCGCCGAGATCCGACGGGTGGCCGCGGTCATCGCACGCAACGGCTGCAACACCCGTCCGGCCGCGTACCAGCCGAGCAGCAGCGAGAGCACACCCATCACCAGCAGCCCGACCGCCGAGCCGAGCAGCAGCTGCTCCGTCTGCCGGGCCTGCGCCTGCGCGAGCCGGTGCTCCAGGCTCGCGATCCGCGCCTGTGCCGCGCCCGACACGTCCGGCGCCATCGAACCGGGGCCCGGCGCCACGTCCATCGAACCGCCCGCGAAGAGCGCGACGACGGCCAGCATCGCGGCGCCCGAGGTCAGGAACAGCCCGGCGTACAGCTGCGTGAACCGCCAGCGCACGCCGCGTCGCCGCGACGCGCGTGTGGAACCTCCTTCGCCCGCCATGGAGCACTCCTCTCGTCCGGGCCCGTACCGCCCTGCCGGTCAGGCTAGGTGAGCCCGCCTAACAGCGGTATGACGGCGGGCGTTCGGCCCGTGTCACCCCCGCCCGCGCACCGTGGTGCCGCAAGCACCGAACGAACACAGGCGGAGGCAGCCATGGCAGGCGAGGACGGCATCGGGCCCGGCATCGGGACCGGGAGCACGGACGGGATCGAGGTACGGGGCTTGAGCAAGCGCTTCGGTGCGACGCAGGCGCTGGACGGGATGAGCTTCGCGGTGCGCCCGGGCCGGGTGACCGGCTTCGTCGGGCCGAACGGGGCGGGCAAGTCGACGACGATGCGGGTGGTGCTGGGCCTGGACGCGCCTGACGCGGGCCGCGCGCTGGTCGGCGGACGCCCGTACCGGAGCCTGGCGGAGCCACTGCGTGAGCTCGGCTCGCTGCTCGACGCCGGAGCGCTCCAGCCGAGCCGCACCGCCCGCGACCACCTGCTCTGGCTCGCCCGTACCCAAGGACTGCCGGCCACCCGCGTCGACCGTGTCCTCGGCGACGTCGGACTGGCGGATGCCGCGCGGCGCCGGGCGGGCGGCTTCTCCCTGGGCATGCGGCAGCGCCTCGGCATCGCGGCAGCGCTCCTGGGCGATCCGCCCGCGCTGATGCTGGACGAACCGTTCAACGGGCTGGATCCGGAAGGGATCCGGTGGATTCGGACACTGCTGACGACCTTGGCCGCGGAAGGGCGCGCCGTGCTGGTCTCCAGCCACCTGATGAGCGAGCTGGAAGGCGTTGCCGACCACCTGGTCGTCGTCGGCCGGGGCCGGGTGGTCGCAGACACCGGCGTACGTGAGCTGCTGGCCGGTGTCGCGGCCGGGCGGGTGACGCTGCGCACGGCGGCGCTGCCGGCGGCCGCACACGCGTTGAAGCAGTCCGGGGCCGTGGCGGAGGCGGCCGGTCCGGACACGCTGACGGTCACCGGGATGGCCGCCGAGGCCATCGTGGCCCGGCTCACGGAGACGGGGGTCCCCTTCGCCGAACTGGCCGCGCACCGCGTCACCTTGGAGGAGGCGTACCTCGAACTCACCCGGGACTCCGTGCAGTACCGGAGCGCCGACGCCTCCACGGCAGCCGCAGAGGGGGCCGGGCGATGAGGGCCCTGCACGCCGAATGGACCAAGTTCCGCACCGTGCGAGGCTGGTTGCTGGGGGCCGTCGGTGCGGCGCTGGCCTCGGTGCTGTTCCTGCTGGTCGGCACGGTCTCGTCGAACGAGCACCCCGGTGACGCCTCGGCCCTGCCGGTCGGACCGGGCGGCGAGGCGGTCAACGACAGCTTCTCGTTCGTCCACCGCACCCTGACCGGCGACGGATCGCTGACCGTACCGGTCACTGCGCTGACGGGCGTGCTCGCCGATCCCGATGGCCCCCCGGACCACACGACGAACGGCGTCACGCCCTGGTCCAAGGCGGGGATCATCGTCAAGACGAACCTGACGCAGGGCTCGCCGTACGCGGCGGTCATGGCGACGGGCGCGCACGGCGTCCGCATGCAGCACGCCTTCGTCCACGACCGCGCCGCCGGTCTGACGGGTGTGCCGTCCGCGGCCGCGCCGCAGTGGCTGCGGCTGGTCCGGGCCGGGAAGACCGTCACCGGCTACGACTCGGCGGACGGCGTCCACTGGACGGAGATCGCCACCGTGGCCGTTCCGGGAGATGAGGTCCGGGCGGGTCTGTTCGTCACCGCGCCCGCCGCCGTGCAGACGGCCGGCGCCGGCAGCTCCCCGGCGACGGCGACCGCGGCCTTCGGACAGCCGGTGCTCACCGGCGCGTGGCGCGACGACTGGGCCTACACACAGGTGGGCGGTGACGCGGGCACGTCGGGCAGCTACGCCCCCGGCACGTCGGGCGGCCACCGCGCGAGCGGCGACGGCTTCACCGTCACCGGCGCGGGCGACATCGCGCCCGTGGTCGGCGGTCCCGCACTCGGTCCCGCCTTCACCGTCGAGACCTTCCTGATCGGTACCTTCATCGGCCTGATCGTGGTCGGTGTGGTGGCCGTCCAGTTCTCCACCAGCGAGTACCGGCGCGGGCTGCTCGGCCTGACCTTGGCGGCCACGCCGAGGCGGGGACGGGTGCTCGGAGCGAAGGCCCTGGTCGTCGCGGGCATCGGCTTCGCCGTCGGTGCCGGCGCGGCCGCGGTGAGTCTGCCGCTGGGCCGGGCGCGTGCCCGAGCCGCGCACTTCGCCGTGCTGACCGTACCGACGGAGGAGCAGGTGCGGGCCGTACTCGGCACGGGGCTGCTGCTGGCCGCGACGGCCGTCCTGGCACTGTCGCTCGGCGTGCTGCTGCGCCGCAGTGCGGCAGCGATCACCGCCCTCGTCGCGGTGACGGTCCTGCCCTACCTGCTGGCCCTGGGCGGCATGCTGCCGGCCGGTCCGGCCGGCTGGCTGCTGCGCCTCACCCCGGCGGCCGGATTCGCCGTCCAGCAGACCCTGCCGCGCCACGACCACGTCCTCTCCGTCTACACCCCGGCCACGGGCTACTTCCCGCTACCTCCGTGGGTCGGGCTGGCGGTGCTGGGCGCGTGGGCGCTGCTCGCGCTGGCGGCGGCTTCCCTGGTGCTGGGCCGGAGGAACGCGTGAACGCCGTGGTGCTGCGCCGTACGTGCCGGGCCGAGTGGACGAAGTTGCGCACGGAGACGGGCTGGTGGTGGCTGCTCCTCGTCCTGGTTTCCCTCACGGTGGCCGTGGGCGCGGCCACGGCGGGCGGCGTGCGGTGCTGCGGAGGCGATCCGGCCTGGCTGGCCCTCAGCGGGGTGACGGTCGGCCAGGCCGTGGTCGTGGTCCTGGCCGTGCTGTGTGCGGGCGGCGAGTACGGCACGGGAATGATGCAGGTGACGCTGACCGCCGTGCCCGCGCGGACGACCGTACTGGCGGCCAAGGCCGCGGTGCTGAGCGCGGTCGTCGCGGTGGCGGGCGGCGTGGCCGTACTGGGTTCGCTGGTCGCCGGGCACCTGCTGCTGCCGGGCTCGCCCGCCCTCACCGACGGGCCGGCGCTGCGGGCCGCCCTCGGCTCCGTGCTCTACCTGGTGCTCATCGCCCAGCTGGCCCTAGGCGTCACCTTCGCCGTCCGTGACGGCGCGGTCGCCTCGGGCGCCGTCCTGGCCATGCTGTACCTCTTTCCGCTGATCAGCCACGTCGTGACCGATCCGTGGCTGCAGCGCCAACTCGCCCGCGCCGGCCCGATGCCCGCCGGCTTGGCCATCCAGGCGACGACGGACCTGGAACGGCTGCCCATCGGCCCGTGGCCGGGGCTGGGTGTGCTGGCCCTGTGGACGGCCACTGCCCTGCTGCTGGGCGGAACGGTCCTGCGACGACGAGACGCCTGACGGGAACGCTCGAGCCCGTCGGCCGTCGGCCGTTGTCAGTGGGCGCGGGCAGGATCAGGGGCATGACCACGTTGCTGATGTCCGATATCGAACGAGCCGTTCGCGGCAGCTGGAGTGCCGAGACGTGCACGCCGGAGTTCCGCGCGCACTGGACCGAGGACAACCCTGCCCGGGACCAGTGCGGGGTGACCGCCATGGTGCTCAACGACCTGCTGGGAGGCGAACTGATCCGAGGGGAGGTCCACGTCAACGGGGAGCGTGTGGACTACCACTGGTGGAACCGGCTGGGCCTGGGGGTGGAAGTCGATCTCACCCGCGAGCAGTTCGGGCCGGAGGAGACGGTCACGGGCGGCATCGTCATCGCCCGGCCGCCCGAGACCGAGTGGGGCAGGCTCCGCGAGGAGTACCAGCTCCTCCGCGACCGGGTCATGGACAAGCTCGCTCGACAGCGGGCTTCCGCCCAGGGCCCGCTGAGCACGCCGCAGGTGTAAGGGCCGGGGGCCGATCCGAGGACGTACCGCACGCAGAAGTCCGGTCGGACCGCGGATCGTGCCCGCCGTGGTCTGACCGGGCTCGCGCCGGAGCGCCGCAGGCAGCGCGCGCCCCGGTGTGCGCCCGCGCGCCTCCGCGCGCCCCAGCGGGAGGGATGGCCGTCGGACGGGGGTCCGCCGACCATGAGCTTCCGCTGTACGGCGGACACCGCGCATCACGGACGCATCGGGGGCACGATGTCACGACGCTGGCTGGTCACGGGATGTTCCTCGGGCCTGGGGCAGGCGCTGGCCGTCGCCGCGGCCCGGGCCGGGGACGAACTGGCCGTCACCGCACGCAAGACCGCCGACCTGGAGGAACTCGCCGCGGCCTGGCCGGGCCGCATCATCCCGGTCCCGCTCGAACTGCGCGACGCCGCCTCCTGCGCCGAGGCGGTCCGTACCGCCGCCGAACGTCTCGGGGGCATCGACGTACTCGTGAACAACGCCGGCGTCGGACTGTTCGGCGCGGTCGAAGAGGTCTCCGACGGCGAACTGCGCGACCAGCTGGAGACCTTGGTCGTCGGCCCCTGGCGGCTGACGCGCCTGGTCCTGCCGCTGATGCGGGCCCAGGGGCACGGACACATCGTCAACGTCTCCTCCATCGTCGGCCGCATGGCCTTTCCGGGGCTCGCCGCCTACGGCGCCGGCAAGCACGCCCTGGAGGGCATGAGCCTGGCCCTGGCCGTCGAGGCCGCGCCCCACAACATCCGCGTCACCGTCCTCGAACCCGGCATGTTCGCCACCCGTTACGGCACCTCCATGGCCGAGGCCGGCCACCGGATCCCCGCCTACGACGTCACCAACCGCGAGATGCTCGAAGGCGCCCGCGGCCTCGCGGAGAACCCCGAGACCGGCCGCCCCGAGGACTTCGCGGCGCGGGTCCTGGACATCGTCGGATCGGACACCGCCACGCCCCTGCGGATCCCCGTCGGCGAGGACGCCTACGGATACCTCGACGAGGCCGAACAGGCCTACCTGGCGGAGTTCGCCGCAGCCCGGACCATCACCCGGGTACCGCCACGGATGTGACGGGTCATCGGGTAACAGCGTCCCCGTGGCCCCGCCCGGTAACGGCGGGGTCGCGGGGGCGACGGGCGCGCAGCGGCGTTGTCAGTGGTCCCCCTTAGCGTTCCGATCATGACGCGAACCGCACACACCTTCGCCTACGCGGGCTCATCCTCGCTGACCACCGACGCCGTCGGCACGGGACGGATGCTCGGCCTGGAGACCGCGGGCGGCCTGACGCCGGCCGGAGCCGAGGCCCACCCCCAGTTCTTCGCCGGGTTCCTGAACAGTCCTCAGGCCACCGCCCGCGCCCTGCTGGCCGTCGCCGACGTGGCCGCCGCCCGCTACTACCGGCGAACCCTGCGGGCCTCCCTCGACCCGGTCGTCACGGGCAACGGCGACCGGCTGCGCTTCGAGTCCTTCTCCGGGTGCTGCGGGGTGTACGCCCGCCTCGACGTGCTCCCCGACGGACTCGGCGGCGCCGACACCGGCCACGGCACCACCAACGTCGACGTCAACAACCCGCTGCGCGAGGCCCTGTCCCGGCTGACCGGCGACGACCCGCTGCACCTGCGCGTCGGCCCCGACGAGCTGACGGTCACCACCCTCGACGGACCGGTCGTCGAGAAGAAGGTCCCGCTGCCCGACCGCTGGCTGCGCGGTTTCGCCGAATCCCAGGCCATCACCACCGGCTTCGACCTGCGCGCCGAACTCACCGCCGCCGAAGCCGTACGCTTCCTGCGCTCGCTCCCGCGCACCCCCGCCGGCAACGGCGCCGCCGGAGCCGCCCTGTGGGTGATCCCCGCGGGCCGTACCCTGCGGCCCACCACCCGCCCCGCGCCCGGGGCGGTCTGCCTGCCCGGCCCGGACCGGCTCGCCGCCCTCCAGCGGGTCCTGCGCAACGCGACCGGCCTGCGCGTGTACGGGCCTCCCGCCGACGGCTCCGGGCCCACCGCCTCCGCCTGGGAGGTCGGGCTGCCCGGCATGCGGCTCACCCTCACGCTCTCCCCGGAACCCGACCGCGGGTTCTCCGGCGAAGGCGGCGTCCTGGAGGCCCTCGCCATGGACACGGCGGCCGCGGACGCCGACCTCATCTCCGTGCTGCTGGCCTGGGAACCGCGCATCGACCCGGCCGACCTCGCCGAGCAGTCCGGCCTGCCCGTGGCGCGCGTACGCGCAGCCCTCACCCACCTCGGCACGGCCGGCCGCGTCGGCTACGACCTCGCCGAAGCCGCCTACTTCCACCGCGAACTGCCCTACGACGCCCGCCGCGCCGAACGCCACAACCCGCGCCTGGCCGCCGCCCGAGCCCTGCTGGCGGAGGGCGCCGTCACCCTGGACGCCAGCGCGGGCACCGCCGTGGTCGCCTCGGGGGAGCGCCGCTACCAGGTCCGCGGCACGGGCGGCGCCCTCAGCTGCACCTGCCAGTGGTGGGCCGACTACCGCGGCCGCCGGGGCCCCTGCAAGCACGCCCTCGCCACCCGCATGGCCCGCCGGGCCGCCACGCACACCGACGCCACCACCCCCGCCGGAGCCGCACGATGAACGCCGCCGCCCAGGACACCGCCGCCCAGGACGCCACTGCTCCCGCACCGCAGCCGGACGCCGCCGCGCGGGACATCCTCGCGGCAGTCCGGGCCGGACGCACCTCCGACCTGCCCGGACTGCTCAAGCCCCTCGACCGGGCGCAGCGCCGGGAGCTGCTCGCCGAGCTGAAGGTGCTGCGCGCGGACCTGCGCTCCCAGGGCTGGGAGAACTGGCGGGAACGGGACCTGGTGAACCCGGCCCTGGTCGTCGCCGGCGCAGGATGCACCACCGGTGCCGCGGCCGCGGCCTCCTGGATCGCCGCGCGCGACCTGCGCCGCTGGCAGGGGCTCCCGGTCGACGCCCTGCTCGAGGTCCTCTCCGACCGGGAGCCGCGGCTGCTGGGGGACCTCGCCCACCGGCTCGCCGCCCGGGCCGCCACCGCGGAGCAGGACTATCCGCTGATCCGCACGCTCGTCGGCATCGCCGGCTGCGCGATGCCGACCACCGACGGCTGCCTCGAGGGCTGGGCCTCGTCCCTGCCCGCAGCGCGCACCTCCCTCGCCGAGGCCCTGCGCGGGGACCCGTACACCGCCGAGCTCGTGCCGCACCTCTTCGAGACCGCCGAGCCGGTCGCCGCGCTCGGCAACTGGTCGGGCGAGCCAGTCGGCCGGTACCACTGGCCGACCGCGCTCACCGCCGTCGCGCAGGAGGGCCTGGTCGACCGCACCGTCCTCCTGGACGGGTGCACGGCCCGTCTGCTGCGCGGCGGCACGGCCCCCCACCTCAAGCCGTACCTCGCGATCCTCCAGGCCCTGCACCCGACCGCGGAGGAGGAACGGGAGCGTGCCGCCGACTGGATCGCGCTCGCCGCCGACGCCCCGTCCGCCGTCGCCGGGCACGCCCAGCAGGTTCTGGCCCGGCTCGCCGCGACCGGTGGCCTCGCCCCCCGCCTGCTCACCGACATGTCCCTGACCGTCCTCTTCCGGCCGGAGAAGAAGCTGGTCCGTGCCCAACTGGTGCTGCTCGGCCGTGAGCTGGTCCGCGATCCGTCCGCCGCGCCCGAGCTGCTGCCCGTACTCGGCGAGGCCTTCGGGCACACCGACACCGGCATCCAGGAACGGGCCCTGAAGCTCGCCGCCGCGCACCTGGTCGCCGATCCGGAGGTACGCGCCGGACTCGCCGCATCCGCACACCTGCTGAGCCCCCTGCACCAGGCGCGCGCCGTGGAGGTCCTCGGCCCTGACGCCGCACCCGCCGCCGATAGCGCCCCCTACCGGGAGATCCTTCCCCCGCCCCCGGCCCGGGTCCCGCTCGCGCCCGCCCCGGAGAGCGTCGAGGAGACCGTGGAGCTCGTCGCCGCCGCGGTCAACTCCCGAAGCGCGAACGCCGAGGAGTTCGAACGCGCCCTGGACGGCCTCGTCCGGCACGCCCACCGGGACCGGGAGGCCCTCGCGGCGGCGCTGCGTCCCGCGCTCGCCGGACGGTGGTGGCTCGACCCCGAGCGGTCCCACCACTTCACCAGCGAGCTGCCCGGAATCGAACACGTCGCCGCAGCGGTCCTGGACGTACGCCCGGCGGAGCAGGCCGACAGGTCCTGGCCCGCCCCCGTGGGCTGGCGCAGCGACTGCCACCACCCCGCGCTCCACGTCGCCTCCCACGCCCGCGTGACCGAGGCCGCGCGGCACATCGCGGACCGGCCGCTGCCCTTCCTGCTCGCCTTCCCCACCCACACGAGCGGCTCCCTGGACCCGCACACCCTGATCGAGCGCCTCGCCGCGTACGCACGGCTCGACGAGACCCCCGGCCCGGCGGACTTCGCGCAGGCCCTGCTGCGGACCCGCCGCGACCCCACGGCCGTACCCGGAGCGGCCGCCCTGGGCACACCCGAAGGGGACCGGCTCGCGGCCTGGCTCGGCGAGGAGGGTCTGCCCGCCGCCGTCACCCGCCGTACCGCGCCGGCCGGCGCCCGCCACTACGACGTGTGGCCGGAGCACCTCACCCTGGACACCGGGGAACGCCCCACCGTCCTGCACCGGTTCCCCGAGCCGTTCCGGGAGTTGGGACAGGCACGCAGGGCGGCCGGCCGCTGCTGGGACGGCGACGGCGATGCCGCCCTGGTCGCCGTCCTCCCCGAGGACCGGGAGACGCTCGCCGCCTGGTCACTCCCGGCCATCACCTCGTGCGCCGTCCACGAAGAGCGGGGCGGGACCGCCGTGCTGCCGCTGCTCGCGGCCGCCGGAGGCCCGGCCGGTCCGGCGCTCCACCTCGCCGTCGCCACCGGACTCGGAGCCCGGCACGCCGAGGACCGGCTGAGCGCCGTCGACGCGCTCCTGGCCCTCGCCGCCCGCGGCGAACTGGACGCCGTACGCCTCGGCTCCGACCTGGGGGAGCAGCTGACCCTGGGCACGGTCAAGCCCAACCGGCTCGCCGACTCGCTGCGCACCGCCGCCGCGACCGGCGCCTGCGCCACCACCTGGTCCGTCCTGGAACCCGCCCTGCCCGCGCTACTCACCGGCGCCGCCGATCCGCGCGGCACCGGCGAACTCCTGGAGACGGCCGCCGACTGCGTGGAACAGTCCGCGGTGGCCGCCCCGCAGCCGGCCGGCCTCGCCGCCGTCGCGGCCCGCGGCGGCCGGTCCCGCCTGGTCACGCAGGCCGCCCGCCTGGCCAAGGCGATCGACCGCAACCGGGAGCAGGCGCCCGCCTGACCCACTGAGGGACAAAGCCAGACATGACCATGGAGGCGACACTAGAATCCAGCCAAACCAGCGCTACTCGGGGGGCCAAGTGGACGCGTTGATACCGGGCGACCCCGTACGGGTGGGGCCCTACCGCGTAGTCGCCCGGCTCGGCAGCGGGGGCATGGGGCGGGTCTATCTGGCCAGGACCCCCGGCGGGAGGAGCGTGGCCGTCAAGGTCGTGCATCCTGAACTGGCCCGGGACCCGGAGTTCCGGCGGCGGTTCGCCCGCGAGGTCGCCGCCGCGCGGGCGGTGGACGGCAGGTTCACCGCCAAGGTGCTCGACGCCGGCGTGGACGATCCGACGCCATGGCTGAGCACCGCCTTCGTACCCGGCATGTCGCTCGCCGAGGCAGTGGCCGAACACGGCCCCTTCCCCGAGGCCTCGGCGCTCGCCCTCGGCCGCGGTCTGGCGGCGGCCCTGTCCGCCGTGCACGCGGCCGGGCTGGTCCACCGGGACCTGAAGCCCTCGAACGTACTGCTGGGGCCCGACGGGCCCCGGGTGATCGACTTCGGCATCTCGCGCGCCACCGAGGCGAGCGCCCTGACCCGGACCGGGATGACCGTGGGCTCACCCGGTTTCATGTCCCCGGAGCAGGCCGCGGGTGACGCCGTCGGCACCGCCTCCGACGTCTTCTCGTTCGGCGCGGTACTGGCCTTCACCCTGAGCGGCGAGAGCCCGTTCGGGACCGGGGCCACCCCCGCACTGCTGTACCGGGTCGTGCATTCCGAACCGCGGCTCGACGCCCTCTCGGGGCTCGCGCGGGACCTCGTACGGCGTTGCCTGGCCAAGGACCCGGAACAGCGGCCGTCCCTCGCGGCGCTGGAGGCGGAGCTGTCGGCCCGGGTGGCCGGAGCCGGCCGCCCGGGCGGGCCTGCGGACGACGCGCGACCGCACGGTTCGGCATGGCTGCCGCCGGCCGTCGCGAGCAGCCTGCTGGCACGCGCCTCCTCGGCGCTGGAGGCGGACGGGGAACCCGAAACGCCCACGGCCCCCGCGCCCTACGAGCCCACGCGGGTGGACCCCGGCCCGGCGCCGGCCGGCCTCGCCGACCAGCCGACCACCCCGGCGGCGAGCCCGATGGTCCGGGGCTCGACCGTGCCGGAGCCTCCCGGCGAGCCGCCTGCCATCCCGGCGGGCCAGGGCCCGGCCGGCCACGGCCCACGTCCGACGGGACTCCGGGCGAAGGTCCGGACCGCGCCCCTCCTGGCTGCCGCGGCCGTGGTCGTGGCAGCGGCGATCGGGGCTCTGGCGTACTCGGCCCACCAGTCCGGGAAGACGGACCCGTCGTCCGTGTCCCAGGACGAAAACGCCGATTCCCCTTCGGACACCCCCTCGGACACCCCCTCGGACACCCCCTCGGACACCCCCTCGGACACCCCCTCGGACACCCCCTCGGACACCCCTTCGGATACGGAGACGACACCGGAGCCCACCGACGGCGAAACCACCCCGGACGAGACCCCCGAGGCGACCACCCCGGCACCCAGCCCCAGCGCCACCGATCCGTTCGCCGACTGGTACCTGTCCGACGAGCAGGAGGCCGTCCAACTGCCCACCGGGCACGGTCTGGACGCCGCCGACTTCAAGAACGCCCAGTCCGGGAAGGGGTTCGACGTCGACCTGCACGAGAACTGGGACTTCGCGGGGGACGACATCCTGCTGCTGAAGGACGCGGACTCCGGCAAGAACAGCGACTGCCTCGCGCGCAAGTGGGCCTCCGGCTACGGAACGCTGGTGGAGGACGCCGAGTGGGGGATCGGTGACAAGATCTGCGTCCGCGCTTCCTCCGACGTGCTGCTCGTCCTGGAGGTCACCAAGATCGAGGACGGCCAGGACGACTACCTGGAGGCCTACGCCAAGGTGTGGAAGCGCGAATAGGGAGCGCGGCACCGACGGCGCCCCGCTCCCCGCACGCGGCTCTCAGTAGACGTGCCCGGTGTGTGCGAGCGCCTGCTTGAGCAACACACCTTGCCCGCCCGGCATTTCGCTCTGCACGGCCGGAGAGGCCGCCTCCTGCGGACTGAACCAGACCAGGTCCAGAGCGTCCTGCCGGGGACGGCAGTCACCGGCCACCGGCACGAGGTAGGCGAGGGACACCGCGTGCTGGCGCGGGTCGTGGTACGAGGTGATGCCGGCCGTCGGAAAGTACTCGGCGACCGTGAAGGGCTGGAGGGAGGGCGGCACGCGCGGCAGGGCCACGGGACCGAGGTCCTTCTCCAGGTGGCGCAGCAGCGCGTCGCGGACCCGTTCGTGGTGCAGGACGCGCCCGGACACCAGGGTGCGGCTGACCGTGCCGTCCGGACCGATGCGCAGCAGCAGTCCGATGCCGGTCACCTCCCCGCTGTCATCGACGCGTACGGGGACAGCCGCGACGTACAGGATCGGCATGCGCGCCCTGGCCGTTTCCAGCTCGTCCTTGCTCAGCCAGCCGGGTGTGGTCTCGGTCGTGTCGGACATTGCTTGATCATACTTTCCACGGGCGCCCGGGCACAGGACCCGCGCGCCGGTTCCGATGGGGAGGTTCGTTCGGACACCCGCCCGCGCCGCGCAGCGGTACACCCGAACGGGGTGGGCCGAGTGCGCCCGCTCCCGTCCGCCCCGCCCAACCGCCCGGTCGTCACCGGTGTTCGTGCACGCCTTCGGCGATGAGGGAGGCGCCGATGCCCAGCAGCCAGAAGTCCTTGGCCAGCGCGATTCCCTGCTCGGTCGGGCGCAGGCTCCCTTCCTGCCGCATTCCCGGCGTACGCAGGTACAGCCCGATGGTGCCGACCGAGAACGCCGTCAGCGCGGCCCCGGCGACAGCGGCGGGAACGACCGGCAGGAGCAGGGTGGCGGCGATGGCGATCTCCCCGGCGGAGAGCAGCCGGACGAACTTCTGGGCGTCCTGCTTCGCCAGGAACGGATAGGTGGCGGCGGCGAACTGCTGCAACCCCTCGGCGGTGGCCCGGTCCGCACCGCGTTTCGATAGTCCGGAGTTCAGGAAGAACACCCCGGTGGTGAGCCTGAGCGGTATCTGCCGCGCCGAGCAGCGCCATGCCAAGCCGGATGCCATGCCGAGCCTCCCAACATCGCCCCCACCTACCACCCTCCCACCCGCCCGGGCGCTGTCAAACCGGGGTCGCTGCATGTAGCCGGAGCAGCGTGCGCCGGCCGCGTTCTGCGACCTCGGGGTCGTCGTGGGAGATCCCGTAGGCGATGCCGGAAACGGCGTCGAAGGCCGTCTCGCACTCCAGGCGGAGTTCCTCGGTGGGCGTGAGCGGTCGGCCGTACCCGTCCAGGAACGCGGCACGCAGTCCGGGCCGGCCGGCCCAGGTGTCCCTCAGGCGCACCATGTCGCGGGTCGCCGTGGCGTACTCCGATCGCTCGAAGTCGAACAGTCGTACCTGGCCGTCGTCGGTGAGGAGGACGTTGCGGTACTGGAGGTCCCCGTGCGTCGGCACCACCACGGGCCGGGGCAGGCCCTCGTACGCGCGGGCGAACCCCAGGAGCAAGTCCGCCTCCCCGTCGGCCAGATGCGGCTGCGCCTCCTCCAGATGACGCCTCATCCGGCCCAAGACCTCCGGTGGGCCGGCGGGCCGCTCGGGGCCGCTGCGGTGCAGGGCGGCGGCGAGGCGGCCCAGCTCGTACTGGACACGTTCCTCGGCGGCCGTGTCGAGGAGCATGCCGTTCGGGCAGCGCCCCGGCAGCGCGGTGATGACGAAAGCCCGGGCCGCGGCGTCGACCGCGACGAGACGGGGCACCTGGGGGCCGAGCGCATGCACCCACGCCCGGTACGCGGCCACCTCCCGGTCGTGGAACCGCGGACCGCTGTGCTGCTTGAGGTACCAGACGCCGCCGTCGGATCCGGTCATCCGCCAGACCCGGTTCCGTGTCCGCGCCCAGGAGACCTCCGTCGTCCGGGCGAGCCGGCCGACGGCCCGCTCGGCGAACGCCCGCAGGTGGTGGGGCAGGTGCACTCTGCCGGCGGGCGGGGCCGGCAGGAGGCGGGTGCGGTGGTGGCCGTCCGGGGTGTGGTGGACGGGGTCGTCGGGGTGCTGGAAGTGCACGGCGGCGGGCAGGCCGGCGCGGTAGGCGTCAAGGCCGGCCCGGCAGTAGGCGACCATCGGGTCCGGCAGCCCGTCCAGCGGGTACCAGCCCATGCCGTCGCACCGGTCCGGCTCCATCGCCCGGGGCCGCCCCGACCACGACCGCACCTCGAAGAAGACCCCGATCCGGGAGCGGGTGCCCACGGGAGGGTGATGGTGGACGGTGACGGCCGCGGTGACGTCCCCGGCGTCGATGGCGACGCCGGTCTCCTCGTGGGCCTCCCGGATCACCGCTGCGACCATGTCCTCGCCCGGGTCGAGATGCCCGGACGGGAGGTGCCACAGCCCCGACGCGTACACCGCTCCGGCGCGCCGCGACAGGAGCACCTCAGGGCCGCGCTCGCCCTCGCGGCTCAGGATGAGGTGGACGTCGACCGGCACCGTGTGCCGGGGGATGCCGTTGAGATCGGGATCAGCCATGTACGGCTCCTTCGGGAGGTGGCGGGCGGAGGGGGCGGAGCAGGCCGGCTCAGGTCCAGCCGACCTCGGTGTAGAAGCGGCCGGCCAGGATGCCCTCGATGGCGGCCCGGGTGTACGGGACGACGGGGTGGGGGAGGGCGTCGGCGGGCCACCAGCCCCAGGACACACAGCGGTCGGGCTCGCGTACCTCAGGTGTGCCCTGCCATCGCCGGGCGCGGAAGACCACTCCCATCCTGGGATGCCCGCCCGCCGCGTCCACGTGGTGGACGAGATGCACCAGTTCCACGTCTCCGGGGTCGATGACCAGGCCCGCCTCTTCCTCGGCCTCCCTCACCAGGCAACTCGCCGCGGATTCCTGCTCGCAGTGCCCGGCGAGGAAGTGGTGGGTGGAGGCGCCGAAAGCGGAACCGGGGTGCCGCAGCCCCAGCAGCACCCGGCCGTCCTGCTCCAGGTAGAGGTGGACGCCGACGATATGGGGCACGCCTCCGCTGCCGGCCTGGCGGCTGCGGGGCTGTTCCGGCAGGGGCGGACGGGTGGTGGTGTGGGTGGTGGTGTGGTGGCGGCGGACCAGGTCCACGGTGGAGGGGCTCAGCCGCAGGCGGGGCATCGTCTCCGGGGAGAACCAGGCGAGCATGACGCCCTCGGTGAGGTGGAGTTCGGCCGGATCGCCGTTCCACCGCCCGGCGAAGATCTGCACCGGTACGGTCATGCCATCGGTTCCGGTGGCCAACTCCGTTGCGAGGGGCGTCAGTACGGGGATCTCGAGTCCGGCCTCCTCCCGCAGTTCTCGGCGGACGGTGGCCTCCAGCGAACCGTCGTGCGGTTCGCGGCCGCCGCCCGGCAGAGCCCAGGCCCCCGGTTCCCGGATCCCGGGCAGATCGTCCCTCAGATGAAGCAGGTAGCGGCCGTTCCCGTCGTGGATCAGTGCCGAGGCGTTCACCGGTTCGATGCGGCCGTCGAGGCCGGAGGCGATGAGCTTGGCCCGCAGAGCGGGCGACGCGACCTCGTCGAAAGGCCGCCACTCCACCCCGGAGACCTCGTCGAGCTGCGGGGCGATCTCGGCGGTGGTGTCGACCAGACAGCACACGAACCGGAAGTCGTAGTGCTGGTGGGCAGGTTCACCCTTCGTCGGGCCGGCATCGATGTCATGGACGTCGATGTCGAAGGGCACGCTCCCGTATGCGGCGGTGGCGCACAGGGCGAGGGGCGGGATCCCGGTCTCCTCGTGCACCTCGCGCAGCGCCGCCTCCAGCAGTGTGCGGTCGCCCTCTTCGACGTATCCGCCCGGCGCGAGGTACGTGCCGGTGGCCTTGTGGTGGACGTGCAGCACGCGTCGGTTCCGGTCGATCACGACGGCGCTGCACGTGATGTGTCCGGGCAGCGTGGAGCGGTCGGTGGGATCGTCCCCGGCTTCCAGCGCCCGCATCAGGGGTGCCAGGAGGTCCGCCTCGGCGGGGCGGCGCACCAGGTACGAGGTCAGGAGATCGCGGACGTGGGAGCGGGTGGGCCCAGGGCTCACGGCATCCTCCGGATGGGCGCAGGGTTGGTACTGGTGCTCCAAGAACGGCGCTGGACCGAGGTCGTCACGGCCGGTTCGGGGGCAAACGGGGAACGCATGTTCTGCCTGGGCGGCGCCGGCCGCCCTCGATTTCGACCGCCCACCCAAAACCACTTCAAATCCGGGCAAAGGGGACGTAAAGTCGGTGTATGTACGGAGAAAAGCACCCTGCGGGGACTCGTCCGGGGCACCTGTGCCCGTCCTGCAAGCAGCCGCTGCCGGCGACGGTCCAGCGGTCGAAGACCATGGGGGTCTATGTTCCCCAGTACTCCGACGCCCGCTGCACGAACCCCGACTGCACCGGAGCCGCCGCGCCTGCGGACCGGCGGGTGCCGGAGGCCGGCAGGGCCGGGCGGAGCCAGGGGTAGTGCCGCATCGCACAATGTTGATCAACGGCGCCGCGGCCCGGGTGTACGCGGTGGTGGCCTGTGCCTTCACCGCTCGCTCCGGCCGCGGCAGCGCTGAGTCGTGCTCCCGTCGCATTCGGCTGCGGTCCGGCACGGGGCTCGGCGGGCTGCCGATGGACCTGCGGGGCCGGGCACGACGTGCTCGCCGAGGCTCCGTCCTGGACACTGCGACATAGGGGCCGGTTCGCTTCGCACGGCCCGTGGTGAGGGTGTTCCGCGTGCTTGAAGTCCCGCTATGGCTGTGGGGGGCGTTCGCCGCGACAGTGGTGGTGTCGCTGGCGGTGGACCTGCTGGCCCACCGCGATGTGCACGTCATCGGCTTCAAGGAGGCCGCCGCGTGGAGCGGCGTGTGGGTCAGCCTCGCCCTGATCTTCGGTGCGGTCGTGTTCCTCGTTCTGGGGGTGACGGCGGGCACCGAGTACACGACGGCGTGGCTGCTGGAGAAGAGCCTGTCGGTCGACAACCTGTTCGTGTTCGCGGTGATCTTCGCCTACTTCAAGGTGCCCCGCGCCTATCAGCACCGGGTGCTGTTCTTCGGCGTCATCGGCGCCCTCGTCTTCCGCGGGATCTTCCTCTCGCTCGGCGTCGCCGTCGTGAGCCGCTTCACCGCCGTGCTGTTCGCCTTCGCGGCCGTGCTGTTCTACAGCACCTACAAGCTCCTCAATGACGAGCAGGACAGCTTCGACCCGGGGAAGAGCTTCGCCGTGCGGATGCTCCGCAAGGTCATTCCGGTACGGGACGAGTACGCCGGAGCCAAGTTCTTCGTCAAGGAAGCCGGAAAACGGATGGCGACGCCGTTGCTCGCGGTCGTCGCCGCCATCGAAGCGGCCGACCTGATCTTCGCCGTCGACAGCGTCCCCGCCGTCCTCGCCGTCAGCGACGACGCCTTCATCGTCTACACCAGCAACGCGTTCGCCATTCTCGGCCTGCGGGCCCTCTACTTCATGCTCGCGGGACTCCTGGACCGGTTCCACTACCTGAACCGGGGCCTGGCGATCATCCTGGGCTTCATCGGCGTCAAACTCATCCTCCAGGCGTCCCACAAACTCATCAGCCCCGACATCCCGGAGATCCCCTCACCGGTGAGCCTGGCCGTCATCGTCGTCGTCCTGGCCGGATCCGTGGTGCTCAGCCTCAGAAGACCGGCGCCCGCGGAGCAGTCGGCAACAGCGGCGGTGGACGGCCCCGAGAAGCCGGGCGGCCCCGGCCCGCCCGAGCGCGGCTGAGGCCGGCAACGCGCACTCGACGCGGCACACGGCTGGGCGGCAGACTCGGCACCGAGGAAGGGATCCCCGAATGAGTGCACGGTCCGCGCGCCGCCCCCGATCGCGACTCCCGGGCCGCGTCGATGGCTGACGCGTGGCCCGCCCGGCTGGCACCGCAGGCGTCCGCCTGTCTGGCCGCGCTCGATCCGCCCGTTCAGGAGATGGTCCGCGACGTCCTCGACATCGCCTCCCGCTCCCCGTGGTCCTGGCCCCAGTGGGACCCCACCGACCCGGAGGGGGAGGACGTACGGTGCGCGTCGGTCGGCCCGCTCAACGCCGTCTACTGGGTCAACCGCACTCTCGGACACCTCCGCGTCCTGTCGATCCTCTGGGCCGGTCCGTAGACGCGCGGTCCGCGCGGGCCGTGCGGTCCATGCGGTGCAGTCGCGGTATCAGCGCGTTCGCCCCGGGGTAGCGGGCGTCGACGAGGTGGGAGGTGGCCTCGAGGTTGCCTTCGACGATGCCGCGCAGGAGCTGCCCCAGATCGCCTTCGGCCGCTTCGACACGTCGGGCGACCGTGGCGTAGCGGGCGACGGTCGTGTCGAGGGCGCCGGCGACGGCCTCGGGCGGGAGCTCGCCGCGGTCATCGGCAGCGTGTGCGGACCGTACGGAGAACATCGCGCGTACGAGGACGGAGTTGGAGGTCGCGGGGGAGTCCGCGGGATCGGCGTCGCCGTCCCGGGCGAGGGAGGCCAGGTCATTGGCCAGGTAGGTGGCCTCGATCGCATCGTCGACCACCGGTTCGACCGGGGCTCCCGGGGCGGGCACGGCCAGACCGAGCAGGGTTCGCCACAGGGTGATGTAGGGGAGCGTGCCGATCGTGGTGTGGCGCAGGGCGAGCAGCTGATCGAGGGTTTCGGAGGCCGGGGTGACATGGGCTTCCCGGGCCATGGCCGTTGCCAGGCCGGTGATTTCCGCCAGGAGGCGCTCGGTTGCCAGTCCCTGCTCGCGCAGGGCTCCCAGCAGGGGCAGCAGCGCCGTACCGCAGCCTCCGGGTGTGGGGGCGCGTCCGGCTGTCAGCTGCCCGGCGAGGACGGCCTTCTCTTCGGCTGTCGAGTCGTCGACGGCGAGGAAGAGGACGAGGTACCTGGAGGCGATGAGGTTCTGCTGGAGAGCGGCGTCGCGGGGCGCGCAGTGGAAGTCGAACGTCGCCGCGGCGAAGACGGTCGAGGCGTGTCGGCTCGGGTCCTGATCGCATGTGCATGTGCGGAGGTACCAGGCGAGCAACTGCTCTGTGAGCAGGGCGTGCCGGGGGTCGGTGAGGTGGGTGCGGTACGGCGCGAGCAGTGCTGCGGGATCAGTGGGGTGCATGTGAGTGACCTCGGCCTCGGTTCTGCGAGCTCAGCGCGGTGACGGCGAACAGCGTGGTCAGCCAGGAGGAGCCGAAGTAGAGGGGAGTGCGCCCGGTGCGGAAGTAGCCGTGGGCGGGCCAGGACCCGTCCGGCTGCTGGAGACCGGCCAGGGCGGCACGTCGCCGGTGCCGGCCGTCCTCGATCCCCAGGTTGTCGGCGGCGATGCTCATCAACGCCAGCTCCAGCGCGGGCAGTTCGCACGCGTCCGAGGTCGTCGACTCCTGGTAGCGCCGGTAGGCGTCGCGCAGTGGCTCGCAGAGCGCAGCCTCGTAGGCGTCGAAACGAGCGCATCCGCGGGAGGCTGCGTACAGGAAGGCCGCGGGCGCGGGGTAGTAGCGCGTGCCGTGCAGCAGGCGCTCCGAGGCGGCGTGGTCGCGCAGGTAGTTCATCGTCGCGTCGCAGGCGGGATGACGGTGCCCGGCGAGATGGAAGACGTAGGCCGTGTTGGCGCACGCGACAGGGTCGTGCTTGCGGCCTCTGGGGGCGGCGCCCGGCTCGACGTCGTCCTCCCAATAGACCATGACGACCCCTTCCCGCACGTCGATGCCGTCGGCGGGACCGCGGTGGGCGGCGGCGCCGGCCAGTTCTTCCGCGACGGCATCCAGGTGGGGTTCGGGGAGGAGCCCGTGCGCGTGGAGTGCGGCCGCGGCCACGGCGGTGCAGTCGGTGTCGGCGGCGAAGCGGAAGTCGTCGGGGAAGAAGCGGAATCGGTTCACCGACCGGCAGTCTCCGACCCGCCGGGCGAGTGCGCAGACGAGGTCGTGCTCTGCCGCCGGTGTGAGCTGGAGCGCGAGCATCGCGCCGAAACCGTCCGTCCCGACGTCGTAACCGAGTTCTCTGCCCAGAGCCGTGCGCACGTGCTCACGGGCTTGGGCGGCGCGGAAGACCCCGCCGCTGGGCATGCGCACGTCCAGGGACAGCGACAGCGTCCACGCGGAGGGGCCCCGGGTGGCGGTCCGCAGGAACGTCCATCCCCGGGCGATGGACGCGCCGATGGAGTCGGCGGTTCCCGCGCCACCGTAGGTGTCGGTTCCCGCGGTCGCATCCACAGGGTCGCTTACGTGCATCGTCCCGGCCTTGCCTCAGCTGATTTCGCCGTCACCGCTTCCGGACGCACCACAGCCGACCCGTACGGGAAGGACGGGAGAAGGCCGGACAGCGGTAGCCGCCGGGCATCAGATCCGGCCACGGCAGCTGGCACTGGACGACATGGTCGATCCGCGCATCCGCCCGCCGCAAGAGCGCACGCGCAGCTCACGGGCACGCGCCGCACACTCCGGCGCACACGGCAGATGGGCGACGGACCCCGCGCACCCTCCCGCCCGCCTGTTTCGGTCAGTTCGGATCCGGTTCGCTCCGGTCATGGCGGTTCGGGGCCGAAAGAGTCCTGGTGGCCACGGGCACGGACATCGTCCTGGAGACCGTCCCGTCCGGGAAGGGGAGTGGGGGACCGTCGCCGCGGACAAGGCGGACCTCAACGACCTGGTCACCCACCGGGCCGAGGTCAAGGAACGGCTCACTCTCCAGGGCGAGCTGACCGCCACCGACGTGCTGGAAACGCGAGGGTGCCGGATGTGGCGCCGAGCCGTCACATCCGCCCCGTCTCCCACCCCGTTCACGACCTTGGAGGAACCGGATGACAGCCCCCTGACTCCGTGGCACGTTGTACGCCGTCAGCACGACGGAGGGGGAACCCGTTCATGCCCAAGTACGCCGAGAACGACGAGGACGCCAACCAGAGCCTTCTGGAGTACAGCGAATCGATCGGCTTCGACCCGGAGTGGATCACGCCGGACACGTGGGCCACGACGATCCGGATCGCCCGGCGAAGGACAAGGGCTACGTCGAGGCATACAAGTCCATCGAGACAGACCGCACCGAGATGATCAAGTCCGGGGCGCGGGAGGCCCGGAAGAGGAAGCTCGACGGGGACGCCGCCAACCTGCTCGGCAAGATCAAGACGCATTACCTGCTCAAGGACTCGCTGGTCCTGACGGTCCTGCAGCAGTGCGCGGCCACCTACGTGGGCGGGGAGCGCGTCAACCTCGGCCTGGGCGGCTCCGCGATGGACCCCGACACCTATGAGGAACTGCGCGGGGAGTGGGGCAAGGCCGCGCCGCTGGCCGCGGGCGGGATCTTCACCGAGTTCCACAGTTTCCCGCCGCAGAACAAGGCCGCCCTGGGCAAGGGCAACGTGGGCGGCACCCTGGCCAAGCGCAAGGTGCAGGGCAACCTGTTGGTGAAGGTCGCCGGGGTGCGTTTCAACATGCACATCGACATCGCCGAGTAGCAGCCCTCCCCCTCCGCCTCTTGCGGGCCGGCCCGCAAGAGGCGGAGGGCAGCTCGCCGTCGTACCGCCCTCCGCGTTCAACCCTTTGGCCGTCCCGGGCCTGTAGTGGGCACGAGCGCGGCGCCGGGTGCCTCGCGTGTGAGTGAGGAGCAGGGCAGCATGACGCTTGAGCTGATGGGAATCCTGGCGCCGGCCGTGGTCGCCGTCATCGGTCTGGTTCTCCGATGCCGGCACGGGAGCTCCAGCCACTGGGACGTTCTGCACGAGCTGGCCCGCGGCCGGGTCCGTACGGGGCTGGAGCGGGAGCGCCGGGCGACACTGCGGGTGATCCTTGACCGGATGCCCGACAGCACGCCGGCGACGGGCGAAGGGGACGGGCGGGGCGAGGCGGGAGCGGGCACCGCGTCAGGGGGAGGAAGTGGGCACGGGTGACGACGTTTTCGAACGGTTCTTCGCCCGGTGGGAGCCGCAGGTGCGCAGGTATCTCGTCTGGCTCGAGGGCGACGCGTCCGTGATCGACGACGCCGCGCAGGAGACCATGATCAGCGCCCATCGGTACTGGACGACGGTCTGCGGCCTGGAAAATCCCCGGGCCTGGCTGTTCAAGGTCGCCGGCCAACGCCTCGGCGATGCGCAGGCGGCGCGTCGCAGACTCGGCTCGAGTACGGATCCGCACCTGCTTCCCGACCAGTCGCGATTCGTGCGGCCCCGGGACCAGTTCGCCGTGTGCGATGCCCGCACGGACATCCTCGAATCGGTACGCAAGCTCCCCGTGCAGCAGGCCAGGGCCATCGCGCTTCAGGCGCAGTACGACCTGCCGCTCGACGAGATCGCCGCCATCATGGGTATCTCGACGGGTTCGGTGAAGACTCACCTGCACCACGCCCGCAAGGCTCTCAGACTGCTGCTCGGCGAGGACGAGGGAGGTTGATCCATGGGTATCGACGACCGACTCCGTGATGCCGCGCGTGCAGTCGACGACATGTGGAGCGACCCCGAAGGCATCGCGGCGCGGTACGGGCAGCTGGGGGAGAGGCTCGGCGATTCCCCGGACTCCTCGGGCGACTCGGCCGACTCGGCCCGTTCCGCGAGCGATGCCACGTCGTTGATCGACATCTGCCGTCGTTCTCTCGCCCAGAACCCGTCGGCAGCGGGGGTCTTGACGGAGGCGTGGCAGGCGCAAGCACTGGCCCGGGCGATCGGTGGGATGCTGGCGGTCACCGGACCGGCCCACCTGCGAGCCGAGGCACGCGGTCTCTCCGAGGCCGGAGGCCGCGGGCGAGGCGTCGGCGACCGCGACGCGGCCGCGGGCGCGGGCGCGGGCGCGGAGCGGGCCCGCGTGCCGAGGGCCGGCCGGCTGACCGGGGTCCCGGACCCTGAGCGCGCGCTGCACGCGCTCGCCGCGCTGCTCGGCGAAGTCGTCGTGGCACTCGTCGCGGTCGCGTGCGCCACCGGCGACGAATCCGTCTACTGGCAGTGCATCGATGCCATCGATGCGGCCGAGGAAACGTCCGATCGCGCGCGCGGGTTGCTGCGCAGGATCGTGGTGCCGGACCGTGGGCCACTGACACGGGGGCCGGCGGGAAACGGAACCCCGTGAACGACGCGGCAGGGGACCGCATCCGGGCGCGGGCCGCGATCTACCCGAGGAACCGGGTGCGCCCCCGTCCAGGCGTGATCCGGCCTGGACGGGGGCAGCGATTCGTACGGTTCAGCTGGTTGCGCGGCGGGCCACCGAGCCGCTCGAGCGGGTCACCAGCGCGGCGAGCAGGGCCGCGCCCAGCGGAACCACGACGAGCAGTGCGCCGACCGTCTCCCACGGCACGCCGATGGGTACGGGCACGGCCTCACCCAGCCGCTCGCCGAACCGGGCCGCCTGGGTCCGTTCGGCGATCAGCAGCCCGGCCGCGGGCAGCAGCCCGGCCACCGAACCCAGGATCACGCCCATCAGGGCGACCACCCCGCACTGGAAGCCGCTCAGCGTGCGCCGGACCCGCCGGGTCGCGCCGACCGCTGCCAGGGTGCGCAGGTCGGCCTCGGCGTCCGCCTGGGCCAGACCGGTGGCGATCCCGGCCGCGCCGAGGGTGATCAGGCCCGCGAACACGGTCAGCGCCAGGACCCGTACGTCGACGGGGCTCTCGTAGCCGTTCTCGATCATGAACTTCGTGTCGGACCCGAGGTCGCCCAGCCGGGCGTCCATGGCCTGGCGCTGCGCGGAGCCGGCGGCGCCGTCGGCGAGGGTGAAGTACGCCCCGTAGGGCGCGGTGGCCAGCCCCGCGGCCTTGGCGGCGGCGGGCGGCAGGATCAGCTGGACCCCGTAGCCCTGGACGCCCTGCGGCACCTGGTAGACCTGCACCACCTTGTCCTGGCCCGGCATGTTCTTGCCGGGCTCCCAGTGCTCGCTCTCGTACTTGTTGTCGACGACCCGGACGGTGACCTTCCCGTCCACGTGGTTGCGTGAGTCGAGGGAGACGGGCGTACCCGCCTTGAGCGCGGCCACCGCACCCGGGTCGGTCACCCCGAGAGCGGTCAGCAGTTTCTCGTCGGCGACCAGGACGGGGAAGTCCGGCCGGTCCACCGGATCGGCGCACCGCGGGTCCCGGCGCAGCTCACGCTGCTGGTCCTCGGGGAAGGCGGACGATCCCTGCCTGGTCTCGGTGAGCGGGCAGCGCTGTTCCTTCGGCGGGATCAGCTCCACCCGCCCGCAGCCCGGCTCCCTGGAGGACGGGGCGCAGTCCGGCGGGCCGACGGTGATGCGGTCCACATCGGCCTGCACGGCCACCGGGAGGCTGTCGGCGAGCGCGGTCCGGGCGGCCGGTACGTCCCGGTGGCCGGCGGCTTCCTTCATCAGTAGCCGGCCGGAGCCGGCGGGCAGCTTGGCCACGTACGCCCGGGCGTCGCGCAGGTCGTGGCTGTGCTGGTAGGTGGCCACCGCGACGGTGCCCGCGACGGCGGCGAGTACGGCCGCGACGGCCGGCGCGGTACGGCTGCGGTTGCGCACGGAGTCGCGCAGCGCGAGCCGCGGCGACAGCGGGAGCCAGCGGCCGAACCGTCCGAACAGCCCGACCAGGGTGGGGGTCAGGGCGACCACGCCGAGTTCGGCGAGGGCGCTGCCCGCGGCGATGGTCATCGTGCCGCGCATGCCCAGGGCCGCCCATACGGTGACCGCAGCGCCGAGTGCGACCGCGACCAGGCCGACGAAGGGCAGGAGCCGATGGGACCGGCGCACCCCGCGCCGGCCGGTCAGCGAGATCAGTACGCTCTGGCGCGACGCGGTGATCGCGGGCAGCACGGCGGCCAGCAGGCCGGTGACCACCGCCAGCGCGGCGATGCCGAGCAGTTCCAGCGGACGGGCGTCGAAGCCGCCGAAGCGCATGCCGACGGCCTGCTCCAGTACCGGGCGCAGCCCGAGGGTGAGCGCGATGCCGATGACGGTGCCGATGACGGCGGCCGCGGCGCCGATGACCAGGCCGCCGGAGAGCACGATGGCCCGGATGTGGCGGCGGTCGCCGCCGTTGGCGCCGACCAGTCCGAGCTGGCGGCGCGAGCGCCGGACGCCGACCGCGAAGGCGGGTCCGGCGAGCAGGCAGACCTCCAGCAGGGCCATCATGACGAGGGTGACGGTGATCGTCTCCGGGCTGAGGCCGTAGCGGTTCCCGTCGCCGAAGTCGGGCTTCTGCCGCAGGTACGGCACGTCGGCATCGGCCGGCGGAGAAGTGATGACGGCCCGTGAGACGACGCCCGCACCCTTCGCGTTGGCCTCCTTCACCATGTCCCACGTGAAGCCCGCGCCACCCACCTTGACCAGAAGGCCCTCGCGGTAGAAGAGCGGGCTCAGCCCGGCATCACGCTGCGCCTGGTCCAGCGGCGCCAGCACGCTCCCGTCCGGGGCGAGCAACTGGCTCTGCCTGAGCGCGGAGGGCAGCTCGTAGGAGCCGGTGATCCGGTACGGACGCGTGACGCCCCGCACGGTGACCTCGGAGCCGACCGCGAGTCCGGAGGCCTCGAGGAAGGCGTCGGTGGCGGCCACCTCGCCCGCTGCCGCGGGCAGCCGTCCGCCGGTGCGGGTGACGATGCCCGCTGCCAGCGGCTGCGCCGCGTCCAGTTCGCGCACCTCGGTCCCGAGCAGGCCGTGCGCGGTCTGCGCCTTGACCTTGCCGGTGGTGTCCCGAACGGTCTCGGCCCCGGCGGGCACCGTCGCGGCGAGAACCGCCCCGGTGAGGTCGGACCCGACGAACTTGTCGCGGTCCCCGCCGTCGGTGACGCCGTCCAGGTAGTCGGTGCCGTCCGCGCTCTGAAGGACGGCCCGGCCCGACAAGGGCAGCTCCATCCGGGCATCGGCCGCGCCGATCCGGCGGCTCAGGGTCTGTTCGGGAGAGAGCTCGGAGCTGCGCAGGGTCAGGTCGGCGGCGCTGACGCCGATGACCGGCAGCGCGACCATGGCGAGCACCATGGCGCTGCGGCCCTTGGCGCGCCAGGCGTCACGGCGGGCGATACGGACGGCCGCGACCCAGGAGTGGTACCAACCGCCGAACGGATTGCTCACAGGCCGGCCGCCTGACCGGGGCCGCCGAAGCCGGCGTCGGGCGTTCCGGAACCGCTGAGCAGCTGTTCGGCGCTGCCCCGCACGTTCTCGTCGACGACGCTGCCGTCGCGGAGGAAGACGACGCGGTCGGCCCAGGCGGCGAAGCGTGGTTCGTGGGTGACCAGGACGCCGGCGGCGCCGGCGTCGCAGCGGGTGCGGAGCAGGGCGAGTACGGATTCGCCGGTCTCGGAGTCGAGGGCGCCGGTGGGTTCGTCGGCGAGGACGAGGCGGCGGTCGCCGACGAGGGCGCGGGCGATGGCCACGCGTTGCTGCTGGCCGCCGGACATTTCGTCGGGGAAGCGGTCGGCGAGTTGTCCCAGGCCCATTTCCTCGAGTGCGGCGAGGGCGGAGACGCGGGCCTTGCGGGCGGAGACGCCGTCGAGTTCGCGGGGCAGGGCCACGTTCTCGGCGGCGGTGAGGGCGGGTATGAGGTTGTAGTCCTGGAAGACGTAGCCGATGCTGCGGCGGCGCAGGGCTGCCAGCTGCTTGCGGTTGGCGGTGGTGATGTCGGTGCCTTCGACGACGACCCGGCCGCTGGTGGGGGTGTCGAGGCCGCCGGCCAGGGTGAGCAGCGTGGACTTGCCGGAGCCGGAGGGGCCCATGACGGCGACGAGTTCACCGGGGTATACCGAGAGGTTGATCCCGCGCAGGGCGTGCACCTCGGTGGCGCCGCTGCCGTGGGTGCGTACGAGTCGGTCCAGCTGGAGCACGGGCTGATTCTGACGCTGGTCAGGCATGAGAGGTCTCCGGACGGTGGTTCAGCCCCGCCGCGAGCGGGCGGTGCGGGGCCGGTTGATGGTGGTCGGGGCGGGAGACTCGGCTCCTGCGGCGGCCTGGGGTGGCTGGGGCTCGGTGGCTCCCCCGTCGGCCGGCCGGGAGAGCCGGACGAGCCGGGCTTCGCAGTGGTCGAGCCAGCGGGCCTCGGCCTCGGTCTGGAAGATCAGCTGTTCCAGCACCAGCAGCCAGGCCACGTCGTCGCGTTCGTGGGACTGTCCGCCCTCGATCGCGGCGAGCGCGGTGGCCTTGAGCCGGGTGTAGTCCTGCATCGCCTTGATCGTGGCGTGCCGCTGGGACTGGATGACGGCGCGGATGTCCACGCCGGGTGCGCCCACGGCCATGGCGAGCTTGATCGACAGCTCGTCGCGGGGCGGGTTGGTGCGGTCGACGGGCCGTTCGTACCACTGGCGCAGCTCGGCCCGTCCGTCATCGGTGATGGCGTACAGCGTGTGCCCGGCGGCGTCCTCGCCGCCGGGGGCGACCAGTCCGTCGCGCTCCAGCCGGGCGAGGGTGGTGTACACCTGCCCGACGTTGAGCGGCCAGGTGGAACCGGTCCGGGATTCGAACTCGGTGCGCAGCTGCGAGCCGTACCGAGGACCCCGTTCGAGCAGGGCCAGTAGCCCGTGACGGATCGACATACTCAGTATGTATACCGAGTATGCTCGTCGCTGCAAGCGCTCAACATCATCCTTATGGCTACACATGCACGCACGGCGAGGATCCTGCGAGCGGTCAGGAGGGAGGGGCGTCGTCGTTCCGGAGGGCGGTGTGGACGCCGGTGAGGACCACGGCGATCAGGCAGAGGGCGATGATGGTTTCGGCCCACAGGAAGGCGAACCAGTCCAGCACGCAGCCGATCGGCGGCGTACCGGGGGCGGTGTTGCGGAACGCCGCGAGGGCGAACAGGGTGGCGGCCATCCAGGCGAGGGCGGGCCAGACCAGGCCCTGCCTACGGGTCGTCAGGTACCAGGTGCCGATGAGTACCGACGCGGCCAGCGCCCACATCACGATCATCATGAAGACCGCGAAGACGAGCAGGCTGCCCGATCGGGTCAGCTCCAGCCCCAGGGCTGCTTCCAGTCCGGTGGCGGGCAGGGGCGTCGTGGAGACGGAGAAGAGGGTGTCGTTGTTGGCGAAGAGCATCCGGACCGGCACCGGCTTGCCGTCCAGCTGCGCCCAGAACTCGATGTCCGTCACGTAGCCGTCGAACGGGTAGTCGCTGACCGACCCACCCGTGATCGCCACCTGTACGTCCCTGGTCGCGATCCGCTCGTGTGCCTTGAAGGCCAGGTCACCGAGGGTCTGCGCGGAGGTCTGGAGGCTGAGGTCGGCCACCGGCGCCGTCCCGTCCTCCTCGCCGAGAGCCCCTCTGGGGGTGACCTGCACCCGCAGGAGGAGTTCCCGGGCCGTGGCGTCGACGCGTTGGACGGTGGCCTTGACGTCCACGCGGTCGGCGGCGTGGGATCCGACCGTGCGGACCGTGTCGATCGCCTGCCGCTCGGAGAACTGCAGCCACGACCCCACGGCCACCGCCACCACGATCAGCAGCGCGATGGGAAGCAGGACCGGCAGGAGCGAGGCCCCGGAGCGGTGCGGGCGGCGTGCGTCCCAGGTGGGGGCCATGGTGACTCCGACGAGGTGGGAATCGGCCTCAGGGGCCGATCTCGAACTCGGGCGGCTCGAGGCTCTTCAGGCACTTGGTCTTCGGCGCGGTCGGGCGGTCGAAGAACGAGGCGGTGATCTCCTGGGCGCACTTCGAGGTGGCGAACACCACGTGCGGCTCGTAGGGGATCGTGACGACCGTGGCCTTGTCGAGCGTGCGGGCGACGTAGGGCCCGTTGTCCGCCCCGGTCTGGGCGTCGAACGCACCCGACAGGGCGAGTGTGGGGATGTCGCTGTTCGTGACGTCCCGGATCGAGCGGGGCGCCGCGGGAACGTTCCAGACGTCGCAGTCCGGATGGAGGAAGGTGAGCAGAGGAGCCTGGGCCTGCACCGACTCGGGGAACGACGGGAACTCTCTGCGCCCGCCCCGGAGCGCCGCGTGCTTGCTCTCGTACGGCGTCCACGCACTGCAGAAGACTCCGTAGGAGAGACCGTGCGAAACCAGGCCGATGCCCTTGGGGTTGGTCCGCCAGCCCGCCCACTGTTCGGCGATCCGCCGGGGGTTGCCCTTCGCCAGCTCGTCGATGGACCGGGGCACGGCCTCCGCCGTGTGGGTGGCGGAGGTCAGCCAGTTCACCAGGGTCCCGCCGTCCAGCACGACCTCCACCTGCTTGTCGCCGCCGGGGGGCGTGACGGTCGTGGTGACCGGCTTGGCTTCGAGGTCGCTGACGAGCTTCTTGAAAGTGGCGGACAGGTTCGGATAGCGCTTGTTGCACGCGGGCTGGTCCGCGCAGGCCTTGAAGAGACCGTCCACGCCCTGCCGGAAGCTGCTCCAGGTCGAGGCCGACCCCGACCTGGACGGCGGCAGGATGCCGTCGAGGCCCACCGAGCGCAGACCCTCGGGGTGCAGGCGCATGTAGTTCAGTGCCAGGTGGGTGCCGTAGGAGATGCCGTACAGGTTCCACTCCTTGATGCCCAGTGCGGTGCGCAGGTCCTCGTAGTCGGCGGCGCTCTCGGTGTCGTTGTAGGCACTGAGGTCGACCCCGCGGCCGGCGAGTTCGTTCCGGCAGCCCTTCGTGGCTTGGACGTGTAGTCGTTCGGTCTCCGGAGCGTCATAGACGAGGCCGACCACGCGTGCGTTGAACTCGTCGACGTTGGGGCACAGCAGCTCCGGGTCGGCCGAGTACGTACCGCGCTGGGACATCAAGATCACGTCACGGTCGCGGTTCAGGCCGCCGTCGATCGCCATCTGGGCCTCCCCGACCGCGTCGTCGCCCGGCCCGCCCGCGAGCCACACGATGGGGTCGGTCTTCGGGGTGTCGGACGCGGCCGGCACGATCGCCACACCGAGCCTGATCGTCCGACTGCCCGGTTTGGTGCGGTTCTCGGGCACGGTGAGCGTTCCGCAGCGGGCCCCTTCGAGGGCCTTGACGGGCTCCGGTGTCTTCGGGCAGGGGCCCGGCTCGTAGCGGGCGTCGCCCACCGTCCGGGCGGCGGTACCGATCGGCGCTCCGGGGCTGGGGGTGGCCTCCGCACCGGTCTGTGCCCGGGCGGGCGCCGAGAGCAGGCCGGTGACGAGGAGGCCGGTCGCCAGGCCGGCCGACGGGGCCAGGAGCCGTCGTACGGTGCGCCGACGACGGGGCGCGTGATGACGGGGCATCTGCCCTCCCGCTACTTCGGGATGATCGTGAACTCTCCGGGCTCGAGATCGTCCACGCAGTCGGTGTCGGGCGCGGTCGGTCGAGCGAGGAACGAGGCCAGCACGCGTTGCGCGCAGGGCGACTGCGGGACCACCCAGTGGCCGATTCCGGGAACCTGAATGGCAGTCGAGCGGGACAGGTCGCGTGCCACGCCCTGCGCCCAGCTCGCACCGGTCTTCGCGTCGAACGTGCCGGAGATGACGAGCGCCGGCACCGAGCTGACCGTGGGCACCCGCTGGACCGAGGCCCGGTCCGCAACGTTCCAGATCCCGCACGCCGGGTACTGGAAGGGCAGCTGGGGGGCCTGGGCCAGGACCGTGTCCGGCCATCCGGGGAAGGCCTTCTGGCCCGCCTCCAGAACGTCGGGTTCCGAGTAGCCGGGAGCCCACTCGCCGCACGCGAACGAATTCGTCAGACCGTGCGCGAACTCGCCGGACTTCTGGACCGAGCCGGCCGCGCGGGCCTGCGCGAAGCGCTCCGGGTTGCCGCGGCTGAGTTCGTCGAGCGCTGCCGGCATGTCCTTGGGGCGGGGAGTGAAGGCGACGATCAGGTTCAGCAGCGCGCCCCCGTCGAGGACGGTCTTGACCGGCTCGCCCCCGTCCGGCGGCGTGACGTCCAGCGTCAGCCGGTGCTTCTCCAGCTTGCGCACCTGCTTCGTCAGCAGCTTAGGGAGGTCCGGGTAGCGGCTCTTGCAGGCGGGCTGCGCCGCGCACGCCTCGAAGATGTTGCGGATCCCCTCGGCGCTGCTGCCCCACGTCCACGGCAGGGTCGCGTCCTGGGGCGGCGTGATCGAGTCGATCGCCATCGCGCGGATGCCCTCGGGGTGCAGGCGCAGGTACGTGAGGGCCAGGTTGCTGCCGTAGGAGTACCCGTAGACGTTCCACTGGGGGATGTCCAGCGCCCTGCGCAGGTCGGCGAAGTCCGCGGCGTTCTCGGTGGTGTTGTACGCGCTCAGGTCGATGCCGTCGGCCGTCAGACGGTTCCGGCAGTCCTGCACCGCCTTCAGGAAGAGCTGCTGTGCCCGCTGGGCGTCGTAGCCGAGGCCGACGGCCTGCTCGTTGAACCGGTCGACCTCCGGGCATGCGAGGTTCGGCCGGTCGTAGAGGTTGCCGCGCTGGGCCATGACGATCAGTTCGCGGTCCTTGTTCAGGCCGGAGTCGATGAGGAAGGGAATGTCGTCGAACGTGTCGGCGCCGGGGCCGCCCGCCATGAAGACCACCGGGTCCTCGGCGGCTTCCGCGGTGGCGGCCGGAATGCGCGCGACGGCCAGCTTGATGGTGGGGCTGCCGGGGCGGGAGCGGTTCTCGGGGACTTCGAGGACGCCGCACCGCGCGTCGCTCAGCGCTTCGATCGGCTCGGGCGGCTTCGGACAGGGACCGGGCACGAACCGGGGGGCCGGGGCCGTGGGGCTGGGCTGCCCGGCGGGCTGGGCAGGTGGTGAGCCGATGCTGCCGCACGCAGGGCCGAAGGCCACCAGGCAGACCATGGCTGCCGCAGCGGCCATGGCGTGTTTGCTGTGCTTTCGCATGTGATCCCGTTCCTCTGCCAGCCGGCATCGGCAGCGGCCCTGCCGGGCCGGGCCGCAGCGTATTAGGCGGAACGCACCTTTTCGACGCTACCGGGTGGCTGGCACGCGTGCACCCGGTAGGCCCGCGACGGTTCGCCAGGAGCTCGGTGTCGGCGGGCCTGTGGAGAGCCCGCTCAAGCGCGTTGCCGGATGTGGTCCCTCAGGCGCCTCCACGCGCACACCGGCGGCGAAGCCGCCAGCGGGCCGCGCCGCACACGGCGAACCCTGCGGAGCCCGGCGAGGGTGAGTTCGTAGGCGACGGCGGCGACGGCGGCCGCGATGAGGGCCGTGCGCCAGCCGATGGCGTCCTCGCCCGGGAAGGTCGGCTCGCCCAGGTTGCCGGAGGCGATGAGGAGGTGTACCGAGGCGTCCACGGCGTCCATGACGTTCATCTCCGCGAGGCGCCGATCTTGCTCGGGTCGAGTCAAAGCAGCCGCTGCTGGCGGGCGTTGACGTGACCCGATGGGTCAAGTGGGACCATCCCGGGAGCGAAGGCGGCGGTCAGCTGCGTGCGGTTGCGGACGTCGAGCTTGCGGTGGACCCGGCTGAGGGTCGACTCGACCGTCTTGGTGGAGATGAACATCCGCTGCGCCGCTTCCAGGTTGGTGGCACCCGCGCAGACCAGGCCCACCAGCCGCAGCTCGTGTTGCGTCAGCTCCGGCGCCGCCCGCCCGCGCGCCGACCTGCCAGGCGTACCCGGCACAGGGGGCCGGCCCGTCAGATGCGAGAGGTGGTCGTCGGTGAGCGCCGTCCAGGGCGCGGCCCCGGCCTCCTCGAACACCGTACGGGCCGTCTCCCACGCGGTACGGGCCGGCGCCGCACGGCGGCGGCGCTCCACCTGGCCCCGGGCCAGATGGGTACGCCCCACCTCGACCGGGCGGCCGAGCACCGCGAAGGAACGGGCGGCGTCGTCGAGGAGTTCGACGGCGTCGTCGTTCTCGCCGTTCAGGTGCAGGCAGACCGCCCGGGCCCGGGTCAGGGGCGCGTGGCCGCTGTGCGGGCCGACCGCGTCGTGCATGCGGTCCAGCAGGTCCTGGGCCGCGGCCGTCCGGCCGGCGGCGGCGAACGCCTCGACGGCGTCGTGCTCCTCGCGGGAGGCGCGCAGTCCCTGGGCGGCGTAGCGCAGGGCCTGCGCGAAGCTGCCGCCGTGGCCGTGGGCGAGCGCGGCCGTGTACCAGGCCGGCCCCGGCGACAGGCCGGCCGTCGACGTGATCTGAGGAACACCGCCGAGGGCGGCACCGTCCCGTACACCTGGTCCGCGACCGGGCTGCCCGCCGGGCTCTCCATCGCGGCCGCGACCGGCACCGTCACAGGAAGCCCGACCATGGCCGGCGCCGGCCAGGTCACGGTCACGGCCACCGACACGGCCGGCAAGACGGGCTCCACCACCTTCACCTGGACCGTCACGGAAGCCTTCTTGGCCGACGCGACCACCGGCGTGATCTGCGGAACCCCGAGCGGCTGGGGCTTGCGCAACGCGACCACGGTCACCGACGCGTCGGCCAAGAAGGCCTCCGCAGACGGTCACCTTCGCCGTCTGCTCGTAACCCGCCCACGGTCGTCGTCTCCTGGAACCAGGGGGCAGGAGGCAGGAGGCGACGGCACCCTCAGCCCTCCCGGGCTTGCGACGGTGACGCGGGGGCATACGGGCAGCATCCTTCAATTCGAGAGGAGCTGTTCATGCTTGGTATGGCGGCAGCGGTGCTCTTCTTCATCGCGTTCCTGATCAATGCGGCGGCCATCGGCACCAACGACGCGTTCTCCTCGACGAACGTGACGCTGCTCGGCCTGATGGCCCTGGCCCTGCACGTGGCGGGTATCGGCTCGGGCCGGCTTTCGAGACGACGCTGAACCCCCTGCGCCGGGCGGTGGAGGTGACTTGCCTTCACCGCCCGGCGCAGACGGAGCGCCTCACTTCAGGTGCCGGTCGAGGAACCGGTTCCGGTCCTCCACCTGGAACCACGGTGTACCGGTGTGCCCGCCCGGATTGGCGTGCAGTGTCTTCTCCGCGCTACCGAAGGCGTCAAACAGGTCCAGGGCCCGTTGCCGGGGGTTCCCTTGGTCGTCCCACTGGAGCAAGAACAGCAGAGGAAGGGTGAGCTGCCCGGCTTCCTCGCGCTGGGCGCGGGGCACGTAGCCCCCTGCGAAGAAGCCCGCGGCCGCGATGCTCGGCTCGACCGCCGCACGGTGGATCCCGACCGCGGTCCACCCCGAGTACCCGACCGGGCCGCCGATTTCGGGCAGCGCCAAGAGGGCGTCCAGGGTGGTCCGCCATCCGGGGACCGCCCTTTCGACCAGCCGGCCGACCAGGCACTCGAAGACCTCGTCGACCGGCTCGCCGGCCTCCGTCGCCCGGCGCAAGCCGGCGCGAAGCTCCTCGTCGGCGGCGGAACGGGGCCGGTCACCGCACCCGGAGGTGTCGATGCCGGCCACCGCGTAGCCGCACGCCGCCGAATGCCGGGCCCGGGCCACCAACCGGTCCGCCTCGTTCTCTCGCACGGCCTCCGGAAACGTGGCAGCGACCGCCGCGCTCCGCCCAGGGGATTCCCGTGGAGACCCCTGGGCCGCGGGTCGGTCACTCTGCCGGCAGCCGCGGTGTGCGGGGCGGTGCCGTGCGCCGGCTGCCGGTCTTCTCGAAGGCGGCGGCGAGGACCAGCAGGGCGTTGTCGTCGTACGCGCGGCCTGCGAAGGTCAGCCCGACGGGCATGCCGGTGTCCGTCATGGCACCCATCGGCACGGTCACCGTGGGGATGCCGAGGTGGCGGGGGACCAGGTTGCCGTTCGCGACCCAGACGCCGTTGCGCCAGCCGAGGTCGGCGGACGCCACGGAGACGTCCATGTCCGCGGGGCCCACGTCCGCGACCGCGGGGAACACCACCGCGTCCAGCCCCAGTCCGTCCATCCACAGCTCCAGGTCGACCCGGCGGGTCTCCTCAAGTCCGCGCACTCCCTGTTCGAGGTGGGGCATGTCGCTGAGGGACGCGTACGGGCGCTCGCGCACGAGGCGCGGGTAGTCGCCGATCGTGTCGTCGAAACCGTGGTAGCGGTCGGGCAGTTCGCCCGCCTGCTTGGGCCAGATGCGGGTGCCGTCGACCTCGGTCAGGGTGGAGAGCGCGGGGTCGCCGTTGGCGCGCAGGAAGTCGTCCCATGCCCAGGCGGACAGGTCTTCGATCTCGAAGGTCAGGAAGTCGCGGCTGACCAGGCCGCGGGTGAAGAGCGAGGGTGCGTCGGGGCGGTCGGACTCGTAGTTCGACACGACGGGGAAGTCGACCTCGACCACCTCGGCGCCGGCGGCCTCCAGGTCGCGGCGTGCGGCTTCCCACAGGGCGATGACCGAGGGACGCGTGTCGATGCGCCGGCCGGTCTGGCCGCCGATGCCTCCCTCGGGGTTCGTTCCGGCCTCGGGGTCGGCGTTGATGTACATCCGGGGTACTCCGACGCGCTTGCCGGCGAGTGCGTCGTGCGCGGACGCGGCGTCGGCGGGCGCGAGCGCCGGGTACGAGGCGGGTCGTACCTGCGACGCCGGGGGCAGCGCGACCCACGGCTGTGCGCGCCACAGGTCACCGCGCGTGTGCGGGTCGTCGGCGACGATGACGTCGAGCAGTTCGAGCAGGTCGGCCATGGTGCGGGTGTGCGGGACCACCACGTCCATGGTCGGTACCAGCGGCCAGTTGCCGCGTACCGAGATCACGCCGCGGCTGGGCGTGTAGGCGCACAGCGCGTTGTTCGACGCCGGTGCCCGGCCCGAGGACCAGGTCTCCTCGCCGAGGCCGAACGCGCCGAACGACGCCGCCGTCGCCGTGCCGGATCCGTTGGAGGAGCCGGAGCCGTAGGCGCTGGTGAGCCAGTCGGCGCTGTACGGGCTCTCCGCGCGTCCGTACACACCGCGCTGCATGCCGCCGTTCGCCATCGGAGGCATGTTGGTCAGCCCGATGAGGACGGCCCCGCCGGCGCGCAGGCGCTCGATGGCGAAGGCGTCCCGCTGGGCGACGAGGTGCTCGAACGCGGGGGAGCCGGACGCGGCGGTCAGGCCCTTCGCGAGGTAGCTGTCCTTCGCGGTGTACGGGATGCCGTCCAGCGGGCCGAGCGTCTCGCCGCGCGCGCGGCGTGCGTCGCTGGCCTCCGCTTCCGCCCGGGCGTCCGGGTTCATCACGACCATCGCGTTGAGAGCCGTGGCCGTACCGGGCCGGTCGTACGCGTCGATCCGCGCGAGGTAGGCGTGGAGCAGCCCGACGGCGGTGGTCTCACCCTTCTCCAGCGCGGCGCGCAGGTCGGCGATACAGGTCTCCACGACATCGAATCCATGCGTCATGCGGGTGCCTCCTCGAGGACGGATCGGTGCAGGCGACCACTGGGGGCCGGTCGAGAACACGTGGCTCACCCCTTCGACGCACTGACTGGATTTTCAGTTTAGACCAGCGTTCTAAGTCTCCGGACCGAGGTGAGCCCATGCCGGCACCACGGACCGGAGCAATCGGGGGAGCGCACGTGGGCCGTGCGGGTGGCATCCACCGAAGGCACGCGTCCGCGGTGGCCGCGGTCACGAATGCCCGTCGAGCGCTCGGCCGCATTGGCCGAGCCATCCGATCTGGGAGTGACCATGCGAAACCGCACCCTCACCGCCGTGTCCGCCGTCGTTCTCGCAGCCTTGTGCGCGGCTCCCGCACTCGCCGCTGCCGACGACACCCCGTCGCGGACCCTGCCTGCGACGGACCACAAGGGCGGCCTGAGTGCGATCGGCCTGACCAGCGACCAGGGCCTGGTCGAGTTCGATGTGAACAAGCCGTCCAAGCCCAGGCCGCTGGGCGAGGTCTCCGGCCTCGTCGGCGACACCAGGCTCGTCGGAATCGACTTCCGTGTCCAGAACGAGCAGCTGTACGGCGTCGGCAATCAAGGCGGTGTCTACACCCTGAACACCGCGAACGCTGCGGCGACGAAGGTGTCCCAGCTGACTGAGGCGCTTGCCGGGACAGCCTTCGGCGTGGACTTCAACCCCGCCGCGAACCGTCTGCGGGTCATCTCCGACACCGGCCAGAACCTGCGCCACAACATCGACGATGCGGCAGCCGCCCTGACCACGACGGTCGACGGGCCCCTCACGAACCCCACCACCCCGCCGTCGACCGCCGTGGGCGTCACCGGCGCCGCGTACACCAACAACGACCTCAACGCCGCAACGGCGACATCCCTGTTCGACCTCGACACGACGGGCAACCGCATCTCCCTGCAGTCACCCGCCAACGCCGGCCTCCTGGCCCCCACCGGCAACCTCGGGGTCGATGCCGACCTCGGCGCCGGATTCGACGTCTACTACAACCCGGACGCGGGGACGAACCGCGGCTTCGCCGCCATCGGCACCGGCGGCGCATACCGCCTCTACTCCGTCGACGTACTGACGGGCAAGGCCACCGACAAGGGTGCCTTCCCGGAGAAGTACCAGGTCACCGACCTGGCGCTGCCCCTCAACCAGAAGTAGACCCACCGCATACCCTCCCCGGGGCCTGCGGGTCGTTGCCCACAGGCCCGGGCCGTTGTCGGACGGTTCCGCCGGCGCGGGGGCGCAGGGTGTGGCCGCGTAGTCGCCCGAAAGCGTGGCGCACGACGACTGGCTACTGTTCGGGTCATGTCTGAGACTTCCGGCCGGCTTTCCCTGGGCATCGATTCCATATCCCCGCCGCAGCCGTCTGGTGCGGTGCCGGGACTGCGCTGCATCGCCGACTGGCTGGCTCCCGAGGCCTGCGAGGCCCTGCTCTCGGACATCGACACCGCCGAGTGGTCGGCACAGCTGAAGCGGCGGGTGCAGCACTACGGCCACCGGTACGACTACGGCCGCCGCAGTGTGGCGGGCGTACGGGAGGCAGCCGCTCCACCGCTTCCCGTATGGGCCCGCCAGGCGGCCGCTCGCCTCACTCGTGAAGGTCTGATGGACCAGGAGGCGGAGCAGGTGATCGTCAACGAGTACCAGCCGGGTCAGGGGATCAGCGCCCACGTCGACTGCCTGCCCTGCTTCGGTCCGGCCATCGCCGCGATCTCGCTGGGGTCAAGCTGCCTCATGGACTTCGCCAACCCCGAGGACGGCACGAAGCTGGCAGTGCCGCTCGCCCCCGGCAGCCTGCTGGTCATGACCGGCCCGGCCCGCTACACCTGGCGCCATGCCATCGCCGCACGCAAGAGCGACCCCGGAACCGGAACCACAGGGCGCGTCGCACGCGGCCGGCGCGTGTCGGTGACCTTCCGTACCCTGCTCGCTCTCGGACCGTAGCCCCGCCGAGCCGCGTAGGGCGGACTCCGGCAGCCGGCCGGGCGCCGGTCACTGGTGGCCCCCGATCGTGATCGGGGGCCACTCGGTTCCTACTCCGGCTTGCCGTTCACGCCCGGCGCAGTGCGGAGCGGCCCGCGTAGCGCGCCGAGTCGCCGAGCTCCTCTTCGATCCGGATCAGTTGGTTGTACTTCGCGGTGCGGTCGGAGCGGGAGAGGGAGCCGGTCTTGATCTGACCGCAGCCGGTGGCGACCGCCAGGTCGGCGATCGTGGTGTCCTCGGTCTCGCCCGAGCGGTGGGACATGACGGCCGTCCAGCCGGCCTGGTGGGCCGTGGACACGGCGGCCAGGGCCTCTGTCAGCGTGCCGATCTGATTGACCTTGATCAGGATCGAGTTGCCGGCGCCGGTGGCGATGCCTTCGCGCAGCAGTGTCTCGTTGGTGCAGAACAGGTCGTCGCCGGTGAGCTGGCAGCGGTCGCCGACGCGGGCGGACAGCTCGCGCCAGCCGTCCCAGTCGTTCTCCGCCATCGGGTCCTCGATGGAGAGGATCGGGTAGGAGTCGATCAGCTTGACCAGGTAGTCGACGTTCTCGGAGGAGCTGCGGCGCACTCCTTCGCCCGTGTAGTCGTACACGCCGTCGCGGAAGAACTCCGAGGACGCCGGGTCCATGACCAGGCCGATGTCCGCGCCGGGGCGGTAGCCGGTGCGCTCGATGGCGGCCATCACGAAGTCGAGGGCCTCCTCGGCGGTACGGAGCGAGGGCGCGAAGCCGCCCTCGTCGCCGACGCCCGTGGAGTGTCCGGCGGCCAGCAGATCGCGGCGCAGCGTGTGGAACACCTCGCTGCCCATGCGGACGGCTTCGGCGAAGGTGTCCGCACCCACCGGCGCGATCATGAACTCCTGGAAGTCCAGCGGATTGTCGGCGTGGGCGCCGCCGTTGACGATGTTCATCATCGGCAGCGGCAGGAGGGTGGCGTCCGCGCCGCCGAGGTAGCGGTAGAGGGGCCGGCGGTGGGCCGCCGCGGCGGCCTTGGCGGCGGCGAGGGAGACGCCGAGAACCGCGTTGGCTCCGAGCCGGGCCTTCGTCGCGGTGCCGTCGAGGGCTACCAGTGCGGCGTCGAGCCCCGCCTGGTCCGCCGCGTCGCGGCCGCGCACGGACGTCGCGATCTCCCCGTTCACATGGGCCACCGCACGGTCGACCCCCTTGCCGTGCCAGCGCGCGGAGTCCTGGTCGCGCAGCTCCACCGCCTCCCGGGCGCCGGTGGAGGCGCCGGAGGGGACGGCGGCGCGTCCCAGGGAGCCGTCCGTCAAGGCGACGTCGACTTCGACCGTGGGGTTGCCGCGGCTGTCGATGATCCGGCGGGCGGTGACCGTCTCGATGGTGGCGTCGACGGTCCCGGCTTCCTTCGCGGACATGTGGGTTCCTCCCCGTTGTGCGGTGCCGGGCCCCGGCTGCGGCAACGGTGGCGCTCGACCCGACATACCAGACTCTACAGCAATGCTGAACAGTTCTGCTGTGCAGTTTCACTGTGCAGACAAGGTGCGCAGTCCTGCTGCAAAGAGGGTTAAAGTGCCCTATGCCCACCACGGAAGCCGCCGCCATCGCCGCCGAACTGCGTACCGCCATGGGCAAGCTCACCCGGCGCGTCAAACACGAGGACCACATCCCGCTGGGCCAGGTCGCCGTGCTGGGTGCACTCGACCGCGCAGGTGCCCTGACCACCAGCGACCTCGCTGCCGACCAGCGAGTACGCCCGCAGTCGATGGCCCGGGCGGTGGGGCTGCTCATGGAACAGGACCTGATCACGCGCCGGGCGCACCCCACGGACGGCCGCAAGTCTCTGGTCGAGCTGTCGGACGCAGGCCGGGCCGCGCTCGAAGCGGAGCGCGGCCGTAGGGTCGGCTGGCTCGCACAGGCCATCGAGGCCGAACTCAGTGACGAGGAACGGGCCCTGCTGGCACGCAGCGCAGCCCTGCTGGAACGGCTCGCCACGCGCTAGGTGTGCGACTGCTGGTGCTTGATTACACCGGGGCCTCGGTCTTCTGCTTGAGGCGTTCGTAGGGTGTCTGGCCGCCGAGGGCGCCGTGGGGGCGGTGGTAGTTGTAGTAGTCCTCCCACTCTCGCAGCTTGTCGTTGAAGACGCCTGTGTCGTCGATGACGAGGCCGTCGAGCATGCGGTAGAACTCTTCGGCGTCGATGCGATGGGAGCGTTCGACTTTGCCGTTGAGGTGCGGTGATGCGGGTTTGATGTAGGTGTGGGCGATGCCCTTGTCGAGAACGTTCCAGTGGAAGGCTGACTGGAACTCCGCGCCGTTGTCGGTCTGGATGACCTCGATGCGGAACGGCAGGCGCTCGAGGACGTAGTCGAGGAACTGGACGGCGGTCTTCTGGTCGCACCGCGGGTAGATCCGCAGCACCCGCAGCCTGGTGCAGTCGTCGATGGCGGTGAACTGGTAGTACTTCGCCCGGCGCCGCCGTTTCGGAAGGGGCCCGGTCACCGGCGCTGCCGCAGGAGCCTGCGCAGGGAGGCCGATCGGCTCGATGAATTTGACGTCGATCTGGACGCGGTTGCCGGGCAACTGCTTCTCGTAGCGGGTGTAGCGCTTGTCGTGGCGTTTGTAGCGCTGGGAGGCCGGCAGCCGGTTCAGCCCGAGCTTCTTGAGGATGCGGTAGACGGCTGAACAGGCGATGTCGATGTCGTGGTACCGCTTGAGGTACATCTTGATCTTCATCGGACCGAAGTAGTAGTGCCGCCGCAGGTAGACGATCTTGTTCACGACGTCGGCCTCGGTGGCGTGAGGACAGTGGTGCGGCTTGCTGGACCGGTCCCGCAGGCCGTCGAGGCCTTCGTCCTGGTAACGGCGCTGCCACTTATAGAAGCAAGTGCGGCTGATGCCGTAGTACCGGCAGGTCAGCGCGACGTTCCCCGTGACTTCTTCGGCGTGTCGCAGGACCGCAAGGCGGTGCTGGGCCTGACGGTCCTGCTGCTGTTGAGGTGAAGGGGGCACGGCAGACCTCCGTCTACTCGGAGACCCATGTGTAACCAACGTCCGGCAGTTTCATAGCTAGCGCGCTGATCGGGACGGCGGGCGTTCGTATTGCGCCAGAGCCGGTAGGCGCGCAGCGCACGGGTCCATGGTGTGCAACCTGATCGGATCCGCGTACCCTCGCTGGCGCGCGGTCAACGCGCCCCGCCTGGCGAGGCCGATGGGTCGATCGGCCGGAAGGGATCGCGGAATGACCGGCCCCGACACCGACGACGAACCCGCCGAGCACCGGCGGTTCGCCCGCTATCTGGAAGCTTTGGAAGCCGTCACCGAGGCTGACGAGGCCGACTTGGCGGCTGCTGTCCTGCAGGACCAGGACGCGATGATGGCGGACAGCGCGGTGGGCCACCATCTGGACCGCCGGGCCTCCGCCCTGCTGACCGACCCCCATTTCACGCCCTGGGCCCAGAACTTCACCGAAGTGATCGCGGACCGCCCCTTCCTCGCCCGCCGCTTGCGCGAATGGAGTCTGCTCAGAACCATCGCCCTGGACGAGCCGTGGGCCGCCGAGGAACTCACCAGCGCATCCGACTGGTTCCAGCGCACGGCCGCGACCACACAGATCGTGACCTCACCCGAAGCCCTCGGGCTGCTGGCCGAGCGCGGACGAACCCGCCGCGTCCGAAATGCGGCGGGCCGCCGGCTGCGGCACGGGGCCCAGCCCACGTGACGTGATCGGACCCCACGGCCTGAGCGCGGTGCCCACAGCCCTGTCGCGGTCCGTGTGCCGGCGCGCCTCGAGGCCGCCGGTAACAGCCGGCGGCCGCCGAGGACGTGCTCGTTGAGTGCTTCACCGGTCCCCACGCCGAGGGCGAACCGTCCCTGACGGGGGTGGTCACCGGCAGGCCCGCGGCCTCGTACCTCCGTGGTGACGGAGCGGGCGGACGGCCCCCGATCGGCGCGTGCTCCTGGCGCGGCGCGGCAAACGTCGCAGCGACCCGGACCACGCGTGTCTCACGGGCGCAGGACCAGTTCGAAACCGCTGCGGGGGAGGGTGGGAATGCGGGACAGGGGGATGGACAGGTCCTGCTCGGGCACGTCGAAGTCGAGCCGGGCCAGCTCCGTCGCGATGACCGCGAGGACGGTCACGGTGATGTCCTCTCCGGGGCACCGGTGGCCGTGGGCGGGGTCGCCGCCTCCCTGGGCAACCAGGAGGCCGATCCGGCTGTGCCCGCCGGTGAAGCGGTGCGGGTCGAACCGGTACGGGTGGGTCCACAGGGCGGGGTCGTGGTTCTGGCCGTACAGGTCGAGCAGGATCAGGGTGTCCTTCGTGATCTCCTCGCCCCGCCAGGTCAGGTCGCGTGCCGCGAGGCCTGCCACGAAGGGGGCGAACGGGTAGAAGCGCCGTACCTCGTGGGCGAACGCGACGGCGTAGCCGCCGTCCGCGCCGGCGCGCAGCAGTTCGCGGTGGTGGGGCCAGCGGTGCAGCGCGTGGGCGGCGAAGGTGGCGAGCCAGGCGATCGCGATCGTGGGGCGGATGACGTTCAGCAGTTCGACCGCGGCGGTCCCGGGGGCGAGGAGATCGCCGTCGGCGTCACGGTGCCGGGCGATGGCGCCCAGGGCGGAGCCGCCGGTGACCGCATCGGGCTGCGTCGCGCGGACATCGGTGACCAGGTCTGCGAGAGCCTGCTCCTGCCGGACCCGGGCCCGGTGGGCGCGGACGTGGCGGGTGCCGGGCGACGCGAAGCCGTCGACCATGGCCGTGCAGTCACGGGACAGGTCCGCGACCGCGGTCCCGGCCAGGGGGACGCCCGCCCAGTCGCACACGGCCGCCGCGAGGGACTCGGCCGCGGTGTCGAAGAGGACCTGGCGCTCCCGCGGCCGGCCGGACACGGACGCCAGGAAACGCTCCCGGACGGCCTCGCCCAGCGCCGCGACACCGTTCGGGTCCTTGAGGAGCGAGAGGAACATGGCCTTGCGGACCCGGTGCGCCCGGCCGTCGAGGGTATGGACGGCGCCGTGCCCGAACAGGGTGGCCAGTACGGGGTCCGGCAGCGCGGCGGCCCTTACGACATGGTCCTCCTGGTAGAAGAAGCCGACCGCTTCCGGACCGCGCAGCGCGATCGTCGGCCGGCCGAGCAGATGGGTCCTGACCATGCCGTCCTCGGCGGCCCGCATCCGGTCGGGGAGCCATGCGTAGCCCTGGGCCATGAGGGAGAGCGTGCTGTCGGTCCAAGGGATGACGGGATGTTTCAGAAGGTGCATATAGGGCGAATGCCCCATGGGTGATGCCGCACACCCTGATCACGGTTCTTGCAGGCTCGATATGTGGCGATATCGGGGGTAGTCGCGAAAACGGGGGCGGTGCTCCGTACGCGGGCGCCGGGTGAAAGGTCGGTGGATCATGAACGCCAAGAAGCAGGACCCGCGCCCGAAGCTGCTTCCCGATATGGGGGCGGCCGTGGACGAGCACGGCCGCCCGCCGGGAGTCCCGTCCCGGACGGGCCCCGGCACCGGCCCGCCCGCCGATCCGGCCCGTGTGCAGCGTGCCGGCGAGCAGGGACGGAGAGCCGGCGCACGGCGGCCGGCCGATGGCGGGGAACGGACGCGTGAACCGGCTGAATGAAATGACCGGGGGGGCAGGCGCGCACACGTGCCGAGATCGCACGCCGAGATCGCACTACGAGCAGAGGAGCGTTGTCATGCCTCGTGGTTCCAGCCCCAAGCGGGAACGGCAGTACGAGCACATCAAGGAGAGCGTCGAGCAGCGCGGAGAGAGCACGAAGCGCGCCGAGGAGATCGCCGCCCGCACCGTGAACAAGGAACGCGCCCGCTCCGGCGAGTCCAAGACCGCATCCCGCTCCTCGAGCCAGGACATGTCGTCCTCCAAGCGCGGCGGACAGCGCTCCCGCAGCGGCGCGCAGGGCCCCACCAAGGAACAGCTGTACGGCGAGGCGAAGCGGAAGGGGATCGAGGGCCGTTCGAAGATGGACAAGGCGGAGCTGAAGCGGGCGTTGGGCCCCTGAACGGCCCGTGCGCGTGTCCAAGCACGGCGGCGTGCACGACCGCGGGGGAGGCGAAGGCGGCGCGGCTCAGCGCCGGTCCAGGATCGAGCTCAGTCCGAACTCGAAGCGCTCGTCGAAGGAGTCGGTGGCCAGGTGGGCGAACGTGCGGTGGAGGGCGAGGTGGCTCGCCTCGGAGACCGCTTCGGCCAGGCCCGGGGTGTGCTTTCGGCGGCGTAGGTGCCGACGACCAGGGCCGCCCGCCCCGTCGCGGTGGGCCAGGAGGGCGCGCCGGTCCGGCTCCTCGGGGAGTCCGGCCAGCGGGGACCTCGCCGGCCACGGGGTCCGCCATCAGCTCCAGCATCCGGGCTGCGAACCACGCTACTGGTCAGTGACCAAGAAGGTGGGGAGCCGTCATGGAACAGCAGCAGCACGTCCTGATCGCGGGAGGCGGTCCCGTCGGCCTGTGGCTCGCGGCCGAACTCCGGCTGGGTGGGGTCCCGGTCACCGTCATCGAACCGCGCACGCAGATCGACCCGCGGCCACTTCGCCGTGCTCGACACCCGGTTCGACTTCCGCGACCTGGACACCCCGTACCCGTACACCCTCTTCATGCCCCAGGGCCGTACCGAGGAACTGCTCCAGGAGTTCGCCCTCTCGCTCGGGCCACGATCCTCCGCGGCCGGCGCGTCACCGGCTTCACCGCGGACCCCGCTGCCCGGCGGACGCCACCGCATCGTCGGCGCCGGCCCCGACAGCCGCCACCGAGTGGCCCGGCGACCTCACCTGGGAGGAACTGCGCCAGAAGGTCGTCGCCGTCGCCGGCGAGGACTTCGGCAACGCGACCCGGCCGGCGGCCGAGTACCGCCGTGGCCGCGTCCTGCTGGCGGGCGACGCCGCCCACCAGCACTACCCCGCCGGGGGGAGTGGGCATGAACGTCGGCATCCAGGACGCGCACAACCTCGGCTGGAAGCGACCGCGACCCAGAACGGCCGTCCCCGAAGTGTTGTTGGACACCTACCACACCGAACGCCACCCGGTGGGCGTCCAGTTGATGGAACACAGCCGGGCCCAGACCGCCGTGATGGCCACCTTCACCCCCGAGGGCCTCGCCCTGCGCTCCCTGCTCGACGGGATGATCGCCACCCGCCCGGAGTTCGGCCGCGCCCTGTCCGAACGGCTCACCGGACATTCCGTCGGCTACCCCGCCGCCGACCCCGGTGCGCACCCGCTCACCGGTACCCGCGCCCCCGGCCTGGCCGTCACCGGCACGGACCGTCGATGCTGAGCCTCCTGCGCCCGGACGCGCACCTCCTGCTCGACCTCACGGCCGCGGGCACGCTCGGCGTCCGCCTGCCGCGGCCCGGGCCCGCCGTCCACACCGCGGCGCCCACCGCCTTGCCGGCCGCCTGGAGCGGGGTACGCGCCGCGCTCATCCGCCCCGACGGGCACGTCGCCTGGGCCGGTGCCGACCAGGACGACGACAAGCCGGCCGCGGCCGCGAACGAGGCCGTCTCCGCGACCTGCTCACCCTGACCCGTACCCGTCGGGCAGTGTCAATGGGTGCGTTGATTGAACAACAGCAAACGCAGCCGCACCGTCGGCGAGTGGCGGCGCGACATCGCGGCACGGCCCGCCCCGCCGGAACGGCGCGCATCATCGCGTGAGGGCCTGACCGGCCACCGACGCATGCGAGCCACCACCCCCCCCGGACGCCCTCCACCCCCACCAGCCGAGGACCGAACTACAGCCAACCGCCGATCTGCAACCAAAGGGTCTAGACCAGCCGAATTGCGCGGAACGCGGGCATGACCGTCGGCCGCCACTGCCTCGAAGTGACCGTCCGTCCCTACGTCCAGTCCGGATACGACTCGGTGAATGCGCGTGTGGATTCGCGGATCGCTTCCTGGAGGTCCACGCGGAAACTGTCCACCGCCGTGTGAACGACGTCGTGGGATCCGCTGTAAACGAGAGTGTCGAGATGGGAACTGTTCGTGTCGTATCACTTCCGGTTCAGGTGAAAGTAAGCGTAGAATGCTTTCGCGAGCGGAAGGTCCCAATCCGAGTAGTCGGCGCGGAAACTGTCCATCGTGTACGCGTCCAGAGGGATGGGGAATTCCTGGCCGATGGGCATGGTCCACTCCATGGACAAGTGCGCCGCCCGGGGTGCCCGGCGAGGTGGCTGGATGTTGTACACGCTCGCCGGGGCCGGGTTCGCCCGTGTCGCGCCCCCTTTCTGGACGGCGCCCCGGACGTCCTTCACCGTCTGTGGGGCGGCCTGCCTCGCAAGCCTTTGCTTATCCCATTCCGGTAGGCGCTGCTTGCATGCCGCCAGGCTCTTCTCCATCGAATCCAGCGTCGCCTGGTAGTGGATCTCCTGGGGAGCGCCGGCCGCCTGGCCGGAGGATTTGAATTCTGATCGAAGGCTTTCCATCATTCCGTACGCGACGCCGTTGGAATTCCCCTTGGCGACCCGCTCAAATTCGTACTTCGAGTCGACCGCCCGTCGCAGTTCCTGGATCCTCTTGTCCTGGCGGTTGGATTCGGGGGCGACGGCGGGTTCCCGATCGATCTGGAACCCGTCCGTTGATTGAAACCGGCAACGGCGAGTTCGTATCTCTCCTTGGAGCGTGCCCATTCTTTGATCCGGGACGGTCCGAAAGTTTCCTTCGCGAGATCCAGGAACTCTGCTTCCAACTTCAGCATGGAAGCGTACACCGCAGATCTGGCGGTTCCTCTGACGTTCTCGATCCTGGCCCGCTTGACGCTGATCTTCGCGGCTATCCGCTCCAGCGCGGCGCGGTGTTGAGAACCTGGCGATACGGCGTTCAGCAGGTCATCGCACTCCTTGAGTATGCGATCCCATTGTGCCGTGCGGGCAATCACGTATTTCGAGGGATAGGAGCACCATTCTTCGGCCAGACGGGCCAGCTTCTTGACGCGCTCGCCGTGCTTCTTGGCCTGCACTGCGACCGTCGCCTCGACCTGGTCTGCCCTTACCTTCGCCTCAACCCGCTTGTATGTCCGGTAGTCCCTGGTCTGGAATTTGGATTTCTCCATGTAGAAGTCAGTGTAGTATTTTTCGTACACCTTGGATGTATCGTAGCCTGCACCCCGGAGTCGAGATGTCACGGTCTTCCGGTCGCTTCTCTGCGAAATTCCCTTGACGCCGACGTGCTGGCAGTACGAGAAGAAGTGTTCCTGTATCTTTCCGGCGAGTCCTGTGAAGTTTTTCGGAAGCTCCTTGCAGCCGGTGATCGCGATGAACGTGGTGGTGGCTCAGGACCGGGAGAATGACGTGCAGTTCGCTACGTGGGAGGGGGAGCGCTTCCCGGACTCCTGTTTCAGCCCGGGGCGCGATCCCTTCCCCGGACCCGGGGAGCGACGCCTGCCGCCCTGTCCGCCGCCCGCACAGCGCCATCCGGACTACGCGCGGTACCCCGGGAGGACTGCCATAGGGACCAGGCCAGCCCGTGCCGGATCCGTTCCTCGTGCGGGGGATGCCGAAGCGGCTGCTCGCGAGCGGACCGTTTTCCCGGGCGGCCCGGGCGTTGCTGACGGCCAGGAACGCCGCCGCGAGCTGGACGAGGGTGACGTGCCGGTTCCAGCCGTGGAAGGAGCACACCTCGTAGTCGGCCGGCCCGCATGCCGACCTTGCCAGCTTGATGGCTCCTTCCACCCGCCAGCGGGCGCCGGGCACCAAGACGATCTCCTCGATCGGTGTGTCCGGCGGGCTCCAGCCGAGGTAGTAGCCCCGTCTCTCGGGCTCGTCCTCGCGGCGGTAGACCTCGTCGGCGGCCACCCACACCCGTCCCTGTGGCAGGTCGGGCAGGATCCGGGAGATCATCACCTCGGGTTGGCGGGGCTTGGTGGCGAAGCCGACCTCCTCGGGCACGTGTGCCGCGCGGCAGCGCCCAGGCGGCCATCACCCCGATCCGGCAAGGGAACACCCCGCCCAGGGCGCCGGAATACCGGCGGGCCACTCCGGCCGGCCGCGGAGGGCTTCGCTCTCGCGTTGCGGGACAAGCCGTAGCGGTTCCGCTCGCGGGCAGCTCGAACGGCGCCCCAGGACTGCGGGAGCTCGACCGGAAACCGGCTTGAGGCGCCATCCATCCAGTGCCACCGGTCCGGACCGGTCTGCTGGCCTTGCGGAAGGGGCGAGTCCGAGGCCGCGGCCGGGTCAGGGCCGGTGTCTGCGGAGCAGCGGGGGAGAGGGATTCGGCAGGGGAGTGGCCGCGGCGGGGGACAGGCCGTCCACGACCAGCGTCACGTAGCGCCGCCAGCCCCCCTCCGCCGGATCCATGGTCCACAGCACGCTCACGAGCATGCCCATGACCCGCTTGACGTCGTCGGGCACGAGGTCCGCCCGGATCACTCCGGCCTGCTGGCCCCGGGTGACCAGCGGATCGAGCGCGTCGAAGAAGCGGGCGCTGGTCTCCGAGGTGATGATCCCCGCGTTCCGCGCGGCCGTGAGCACGTGGTGCTCGTCCGCCGCCGATGTCAGGGCGGCCTCGATGACGGAGGTCAGCGCGCGGCGAGGGTCCTCGTCGTCGAGGGCGTGCTCGATGACGGGCAGGACCTGCTGGGTGAACTGCTGCTCCAGTACCGCCCGCAGGAGGGCCGCCTTGTCCGGGAACCGCCGGAAGAGCGTCGCGATCCCCACGCCCGCCCGTCTGGCGATCTCGTCGAGCGGCGCGTCCGGCCCCTGCTCGGCGTAGACGTCGCGGGCCGCCCGCACGATCTTCTCGACGTTGCGCAGGGCATCGGCGCGCAGGGGCCTGGGGGTCTCGGTGGGCACCTCTCCAGCCTAACAAGTGATAGCCGACCCTTAGTTCGAGTTGACACTCCGCGAGCCCCGAAGTGATAGTTGGCTACTGAATATGGTGTGTCCATTCACGCCACCCCCGTCCGCCCCCCCGTGTCATCCCACGTGCCACCGTCCTGCCCGTCCACCCGCCGCGCCGCCCGGCTCCTCGCGTCACCGCGCCCGGACGGCGGGGCGACGGACCCACGCCCCGAGGGACCCCCCATGTCTCAGCCGTCCACGGCTGCTCCACACACCGGCAAAGTGATCGCCACGCTCGCACTGGCGGGAGTCACCGCGGCGGTCATGCAGACCCTGGTCACGCCGCTCCTCGCGGAGCTGCCGAAACTCCTCCACACCTCCTCCTCGAACTCCGCCTGGGTCGTCACCGCCACCCTGCTGGTCGCGGGCGTGTGCGTGCCCATCAGCGGGCGCCTGGGCGACATGATCGGCAAGCGCCGCATGCTCCTGGCCTGCACCGTGCCGCTGATCGTCGGGTCGGTGGTGTGCGCCCTGTCGAGCAGCGTCGTACCGATGATCGTCGGCCGCGGCCTCCAGGGCATCGGCATGGGCATGATCCCCCTCGGGATAGCCCTGCTCCGCGACATCGTGCCGGCCGAGAAGCTCAGCTCCTCCATCGCCCTGGTGAGCGCCTCCATGGGCATCGGCGGCGGAATCGGGCTCCCGCTCGCCGCGGCCGTCGCGCAGTACGCCGACTGGCGCCTCCTATTCTGGGGCGCGGCCGGACTCGCGGTCGCGGTCGCCGTCATGATCGTCGCCTTCGTTCCCGACGTCCCCGTCGCGGCCAAGGGGCAGCGCTTCGACTTCGCCGGCGCGCTGGGCCTGGCCGTGGGCCTGGTCTGCCTGCTGCTCGCCGTGTCCAAGGGGGCCGACTGGGGCTGGGGCTCGGCGGCCGTCCTCGGGCTGTTCGCCGGTGCGGCCGTCGTCCTGGCCGCCTGGGGATGGTTCGAGTGGCGCACCGTCGAACCGCTCGTGGACCTGCGCACCACCGTCCGCCCGCGCGTCCTGATGACGAACCTCGCGTCGGTCTTCATCGGGTTCGGCATGTACGCGAGCATGCTGGTCGTTCCGCAGCTCCTCCAGTACCCCGAGGCCACCGGCTTCGGCCTGGGCCAGTCCATGCTGGCGGCCGGCCTGTGGATGCTGCCCGGTGCCCTGATGATGATGGCCGTCTCCCCGCTCGGGGGCAGGCTCACCAACGCCCGCGGCCCCAAGGTCACCCTCGTCTCCGGTGCGCTCGTCCTGGCGGCGGGCTACGGAGCCGCCCTCCTGCTGGCCGGTACGGCTCCGGGGCTCATGGTGGCCGCCATGGTCATGAACAGTGGTGTCGCCCTCGCCTACGGAGCCATGCCGGCCCTGATCATGGGCGCGGTGCCCCTCGCGGAGACCGGCGCGGCGAACGGCTTCAACGCGCTCATGCGCTCCCTGGGCACCTCGGTCGGCGCGGCGGTCGTCGGGGTGGTCCTGGCCCAGATGACCACCACGGTCGGCGGTTTCACGTTCACGTCCGAGAGCGGCTTCCGGACCGGCCTGCTGCTGGGCGGCTGCCTCGCCCTGGTTTCCGGAGCCGTCGCCGCCCTCATCCCCGCAGCGCGGGCCGAGCGGCGGACCGCACAGGACCGGACGGGACCGGCGAGCGAAGCCGCGGGCGTGGCCGCGAGCTCGTAGCGACAGCGGCGCCGTCAGCGCTTGGCCCGGCGGTGGGCGATCAGCAGGCCGAGCGCGATGCCCGCCAGCAACGTCACGGTCAGAACGGCCCACAGCGGGATCGTGACCGTCGGGACCCACAGCCGGATGGTGACCTGCCCGGTGTTGACGGCGATGAACCAGATCGCGAGGGCGGCCAGGGCGATGAAGCCAAGGGTCCGCAACCGCACGTTCCGGCCCTTCACGGTCAGCGTCGACGGGCGGTGCGACGTAGAGGCCTTCGATGTCATATCGGACATTATCGACCTGTGCGGGGGATTGATCGACTGCAAGGCGGCCGACGGTCGAAGGCCGAAGGCCCAAGGTCGACGGCCGCTCGGGGCCCGGGCTCGCTGCCCCGGCGCCCGCCTCCCCCGCCCACCCCGGCGCCGCCGCCATACTGATCACCATGCGTGTTGCTCTGATCACGGCAGGTTCCCGGGGTGATGTCGCGCCGTACACCGGGCTCGGCCACCAACTGGCGCGGGCCGGCCACGAGGTCACCCTGGCCACCCACCAGTCCTTCGCGGGCCTGGTGGCCGGAGCCGGCCTGACGTGCCACGGCCTGCCCGTCGACCCGCAGGCGGAACTGCGCACGGAGCACGGCCGCCGACTGCTGAGCAGCGGAAGCGGACCGGGGAAGCTGGCCTGGATGCTGGCCATGGCCAGGCGTCTGGTGGGGGACATGGCGGCCGGGATGCTCGACGCGGCCCGGACCAGTGACGTGCTGCTGCTCTCGGCGTCCGTCGCGCCGCTGGGATACGCCATCGCCGAGGGACTCGGCCTGCCGAGCAGGGGCGTCTACCTGCAACCGCTGGCCTCCACCCGTGCGTTCCCGCCGCCCGTCACCGGCACGCGCTCGCTGGGCGCGGAGGGCAACCGGCTGGCGGCGCGCGCGGTCAACGCCGCGCTTGACCTGGTGTTCGCGGAAGCCGCCCGCACCGTGCAGAGCGAACTCGGGGTTCCCCGGGACGGCAGCCGGGTCCGCCGCCGGCGACGGGAACGGCAGGACTGGCCGGTGCACCACGGGTTCAGTCCGCTCGTGGTGCCCCGCCCGCACGACTGGCGTCCGGCTCTCACCGTCGGCGGCTACTGGTGGCCGTACGATCCGCCGACCGCCGAACTCCCGGCGTACGTAACGGACTTCCTGGAGGCCGGCCCCGCCCCCGTCTTCGTCGGGCTGGGCAGTCCGACGGTGCCGGATCCGCAGCGGGTGAGTCGGCTGATCGTGCAGGCGTTGCGCCTGGCCGGCCTGCGCGGCGTCATCCAGTCCGGGTGGAGCGGTCTGCGGGCGGAAGGCGACGACATGCTGACGATCGGAGAGGTACCGCACGCCCTGCTGTTCCCCCGGATGGCGGCGGTGGTCCACCACGCGGGAGCGGGCACGACGGCGGCCGCGCTCCGGGCCGGAGTGCCGGCCGTGACCATGCCGGTGTGGTTCGACGGCCCGTTCTGGGCCGCACGGCTGGCCGCCCTCGGAGTGTCCCCCGGAGCCGTCCCGCTGAGGCAGTTCACCAACCCCGGGACCCTGGCCGCCGCACTGGGCGCAGCCACCCGCAATCCGCACTACCGGCGCCGCGCCCTCGCCGTCGCGGAGGGGCTCCGGCAAGAGGACGGGGGGAAGCCGGTTCTCGCCGGACTGGCTGACCTGGAGCCCTGACCTGGAGCCCTGACCTGCCGCCCGGCGGGGAACTCTTCGGCGGCGAACGGCTCGCGGACTCCGCCATCCGTGCCACCGCCCTCCGGCGCCGCCGAGCCCCGGTCCGGCTGTTCCATCCGGGTGAGGGGGAAACGATCCGCTGTCCAGGAGGGGTGGGGGAGTCGGTGCGGGGCCCGAGAGCATGACGGTGCCCGCCGGCCGCGGCAGTCGCCCGGGGCCCCTGCGTCAACTGCCCGGGGAAGGCCCGCCGAGGCGGACCAGACACGAACCCTCATGGAAAGGTACAGACAATGACACGACGGACGGTCAGCCGCGCCTGGCGGCTGGTGCTCACCATGGCGGCCGGCATGTGCGCTCTCATCGCCGCCGCCCCGCCCTCCACGGCATGGACGCACGACGGGGAGGCCGGGCTCGCGGCGCCTTCCGGCTTTCTGAACCTGCACCAGTGCGCGCACTACGCGAGCTCGCTCGACGACCACTTCAGCACGTTCCTGACACCCGGTGGAGACGGCCGGTACTCCACCGGCACGAAGCACGCCGCCGCCGCCGACACCGCCGCGGCGTGCGGGCCGGGGAACGGCAACCACGTACCCGTCACGCTCCTGCACGGTGTCAGGGCGCTGAACCTCGGGTCGGGGCGCTACCTCAACCTCCACCAGTGCGACTACTACCGCGCCGCGAGCACCGACCACTTCACCACGCTGGTGACGCCGGGCGGCGACGGCAGGTATTCCACGGGCACGAAGGTCTCCAACACCCCCGAGACCGGCCCGGCCTGCGGCGCCGGCAACGGAAGCCACGTGCCCAACCCGGGGTTCTCCGGCGTCAAGTCCCTGGACCTGATCGCGGGCCGCTACCTCAACCTGCACCAGTGCGTGTACTACTCCGAACGGCACGCCAGCCACCTCACGAGCCTCGTGCCGGCCGCGGACACGCGCTACGCCACCGGGACGAACGTCTCCGACACCGCGGACACCGCACCGGTCTGCGGGCCGGGCAACGGGGACCACGTCCTCATTCCGCTCCTGACCGCCGTCAAGACCGTCCCCCTGGGCTGACGGAACCCGAGCGGGTGAGCCCCCACGTCTGGAGGCTGTACGGCCGCCCCTTCTCCTCCCCGGTGATCAGGGGTACGTCGAGCGGCCGGAAGCCCGCCCGGGTGGCCACGGCGACGCTCGCGAGGTTCTCGGCCTCCAGCTCCAGGATCACCTGCGGCGCGCCGAGTTGCCCGAAGGCGTAGGCGGACATCACCCGTACCGCTCGCGCCGCCAGCCCCTGACCGCGGTGGGCGGGGCCGACCGCGTAGCCGATCTCGAATCCCTCCGGGAACCGGCGCAGCATCACCTCGCCGAGCGGGGCGCCGCCGTCGAGCGTGATGGCTCCGTTGGCTGTCTGCGAGGAGGCAGGCTACCTGGAGCCGGGCGCGCGGGACCGGGAACTTCCCGTGCGGGCGGCCGTCCCGAGCGCGGCCACGTACGCGCCGGGGCGGTGTGTCAGAACACGGAGAGCCGGTCCACCAGCAGCCGCGTCCGCCGCTCGGCGTCCTCCGGTGGCAGCCGGCCCGCACGGGTCAGGGTCGCCAGGCCGTGCAGGGCCGCCCAGAACAGTTCGGTGAACAACGCCGGGTGGACGCCGTCCCCGGCGACCTCGCCCAGGTTGTCCAGCAGGGCGGCGAACGCGTCCTTCAGATGCTTCGGGGTGTCCTCCTTCGCGAACACCAGGCCGCCGTCGAGCTGGAACATCGCTTCGTAGACCGCCGGATTGCGGTCGGCGAAGTCGAGGTAGGCGCGGGCGAGGGAGGTGACGCGGCCGCGCGGGTCATCCGCGGCGGAGGCCGCGCCCCGCAGCAGTCCCGCCATCTCGGCGGCGCCCTCGAGGGCGACGGCGCCGATGATCTCGCGCTTGCCGCGGAAGTGGCTGTAGAGGACGGGCTGGCTGTACTCGATGCGCTCGGCGAGCCGGCGGGTGGTGACCGCGTCCCAGCCCTGCTGCTCGGCGAGTTCGCGGGCCGTCGCCACGATGAGGCGTTCGCGGTCCGCCCGTTCGCGTTCCTTGCGTTCCTGTACCGACATGATTCGATTCTAGCACCGCTAGACAATCGAGCGGCAGTAGCGCTAGCGTTGTCACGTCAGCTAGCAACGCTAGATCCCAGGAGGGGCCATGCTCAACGCACTTGAGGTCTTCACCACCGTGGTCGTCGGCGTGATGGTGGGGGTGGAGTTCTCCGTCGCCTTCGTCATCAACCCCATCCTCAACGCCCTCCCGGAAGACAGCGGTGTGCTCGGCCGCGCCCACGGGGGCCGGATGCTCGGAGCCGTGATGCCGGTCTGGTACATCACCTCGCTCGCCCTCGTCGTGGTGTGGGCCGTCGCCGGATGGCGGCACGACGGCACCGGCCTCGTCATCACCGCGGGGGCACTGCTGGTGCTCAGCGTGATCATGTCGGTCCTGCTGCTCGTCCCGATCAACAACCGGAGCAAGACCTGGACCCCCGACAACCGGCCCGCCGACTGGCAGCAGCAGAAGAACCGCTGGGACCGCTTCCACTACGTCCGCGTCGCCGTCATCATCGCCGCCTTCGCCCTGCTGGCCGCCGCCCTCGCCTGAGCCCGCCCGCGGAGCACGGACACGAGGACCACCAGCAGGACCGCGGTGCCGTACGCGATGTCGGTCAGCACGTCCCGGTAGGCGAACAGCGGCCCGAGGAGGTACACGGCCGCCCCCGCCACGGCGATGCCGAGCCACTCCCAGCGCCCGTCCAGGGCCACCAGCGCGATCAGGAGCAGGGCGTACCAGGAGTAGCCGGGGGTCAGGAGGGCGAAGGCCCAGCCGGTGACCAGCAGGGCCCCGCTCCACGGCCGCCGCGGATCCCCCCGCCGCATCACGTACAGGGACACCCCCGCGACGGCGGCGAGCAGGACGGGGAACGCCCAGGCGTCCGGCAGCACCAGTCGCAGCAGCGCGTAGCGCGAACCCGCCGACGGGTCGTCGTAGCCCTCCTCCTCGACGTAGCCGCCCAGGTAGCCGAAGACCGAGCCGTGCGAGAGCAGGACGTACGGCAGGTAGGAGGCCGCCACGAGGGCCGCGGCGGGCAGCAGCACGACGGCCGTGTCGCGGACGCGGCGGCCCCCGGACAGGACGCCGGACAGCGCGCCGGGGAAGACGACGGCGGGCATCAGCTTTGTCGCGACGGCAGCGCCGATCAGGAGTCCGCCGGCCGCCCGCCGCGTGGTGGCCCGGGTGGCGACCAGGCCGAGGCCGGCGACCGCGAGGAGCACGCCCAGAACGTCGACGTGCGCGTTGTTCACCGCTTCGAGCGGGACGGCCGGACACCAGGCCCAGTAGGCGGCCTTGCGGAGGTCGTCACCGCGGCGCCGCAGGATCGACAGGAGCACTCCGGTCACGCCCAGGGACAGCAGGCCGGCCCCGATCTGGAGCGGTTTGTGCCGGGCACCGGCGGGGGAGAGGCGGTCGACGACCAGGAAGTAGGCCTCGGCCACGGGCGGGTAGATCGTGTGCACGGCGGGCCGGTTGACGCGGGTGCAGCGGGGCGTCCCGTAGGCGGAGGGGATCCGGGCCAGGCCCGGACCGGCGCAGGCCGGGCCCGAGGGGAACAGCCAGGGGTCGCGCAGCCCGGCAAGGGCCGGATCCTGCGGCGCGTGGTCGTACGGTGACACGGCGGCGGACTGGACCCGGCCGTCCCACGCGTAGCGGTACGAGTCCGTACTGGTGCGCGGCGGCCCGGCCAGCCCCGTCACGGTGATCGCCACGGCGCCGGCCAGCACCAGCGGCACGACCAGGGCGGCCGGCACACGGCGCAGGACGAGCAGAGCCACGGCGAAGAGCGCCCAGCACCCCGCGTACCACCAGAACAGGTCGACGGAACCATGGCTGCCGTACCCGACGGCGAGCGCGAGAGCGGCCGCGAGTGCGGCCACGGCGGAGGAGGCGAGGGCGGTGGTCGGATTCACCCGGGCAAGGCTTCCAGGAAGGAGCGGGCGAACGGGCCCCCACACCGCCGACGTCCCCGATCCGTAAGGTGTCGCGGCCACCCGTACGGGCCCCGGCGGGGGTGTGATGGGGCCATGCGCCCCACTCTCCCGCCCGGCCCGCCGGTCACCTTCAAGGCCCGCCTCCACGATGCCCGCACCGCGACCGCGATCGGCCGCTGGCTCGGACTCGCCGTCGCCGTCTGCTTCGCCACGGGTGTGCTCAGCCACGTCCTCCAGCATCCGCCCGGCTGGCTCGCCGACCGGCTGCCCAGCAGGCCGTACTGGGGCTACCGCCTCACCCACGGACTGCACGTGGCGTCCGGGACCGCGGCGATCCCCCTGCTGCTGGCGAAGCTGTGGGCGGTGTACCCGCGGCTGTTCACCTGGCCGCCCGTGCGCTCGGCGCGGCACGCGCTGGAGCGGATGTCGGTCGCCGTCCTCGTCGCCGCCGCGGTGTTCCAGCTGCTCACCGGCCTCCTGAACACCTTCCAGTGGTACCCCTGGCCGTTCGGCTTCGTGCCCGTGCACTACGCGGTCGGCTGGCTCCTGGCGGGCGCACTGCTCCTGCACCTCGCCGTGCAGTGGCCGAAGATCAGGGACCACTTCACCCGCCGCTCCACCGGCACCCTCGCCCTGCCCGTAGCGGACGGACCGGACCGGCGCCGGCTCCTGTTCGGCGTCACGGCGGCGGTGGGCGCGGTGACGCTGACCACCGTCGGCCAGTCGGTCACCGCCCTCGGGCCGGTCGACCTGTTCGCCCCGCGCAGCCCCGAACACGGCCTCCAGGGACTGCCGGTGAACCGGACGGCCGCGGCCGCCCGCGTCACCTGGGCCTCACTGGCCGACTGGCGGCTGACCGTGGCCGGCCCCCGCCCGTACACCCTGACGCTGGACGAACTGCGCGCACTGCCGCAGCACGAGGTCATCCTGCCCATCGCCTGCGTCGAGGGATGGAGCAAGTCCGCCCGCTGGAGCGGGATCCGCGTCCGCGACCTCCTCGAGCGGGCCGGCGGCGGGCACGGCTCCCGTGCCCGGGTGGTCTCCCTGGAGGCGGAGGGCGCGTACCGGGTGATGGACATGGGCCGTCTGTACGCGCAGGACCCGCTCACGCTGCTGGCGCTGCGGCTCAACGGCGCCGTGCTGTCCCTGGACCACGGCTACCCGGCGCGGATCATCGCCCCGAACCGGCCCGGGGTGCTCCAGACCAAGTGGGTCGCCCGGCTGGAGGTGGTGTGATGACGTTCCGACAGGTGACGGGGGCCGGCGGCGTGGCACTGATGGCCTGGGGCACATGGCTGCTGCTCCAGCAGCCCGAGCCCTGGCGGATCGCCCTGTGGCTCGGCGGAGCGGTCGTGCTGCACGACGCGCTGATCGCCCCGCTGGTGTTCGCGGTCGCCGCGCTCACCGCGGCGGCCGGAGTGCGGCTGGGCGGGGTGCCGCGCGCGGCACTGATCGTCGCCGGTTCACTCACCGCGATCGCGTTGCCGGCCCTGCTGCGACCCGGCGCCGCGGCCAACCCGACCGTGCTCCCGCTGGACTACCCGCGCAACTGGCTGCTGGCCATGGCGGCCATCGCCGTGCTCACCGCCGCGTACCTCGGCACGCGCGCCTGGCTGCGGCGGGCCGGCCGGCGGCCCTGAGCCGGCCGGCCCGCCGGCGAGGGCCCCGCCGGGCCGGGATCCGGGGGAGGTGCGGATCCCGGCCCGGCCGATCGGGAACGGCGGAGCGGGGCGGCAGGTCAGCGGCGTCGCAGGTGGACGAAGTGCCGCCCCGCCGCCTCCCAGCCACCGGAGCGGGACCAGCCCGCCCCCTCGGCCTCGGTGCACAGTGCCCGGGGACCGAGCCGCGCCCACCGGAAGGAGGCCCCGCGCCCGCCGCGGCCATCGTCGACGAACACCTCGACCCGTTCGTCGACTTCGACCGGCACCACCTCGACCAGCAGGGAACCGCCGGGGGAGGCGAGCTCGGCCGCGCGGCGCAGCAGGGGGCCCGGCTCTCCGCCGATTCCGATGTTTCCGTCGATCAACAGCACCGTCTGCCAGCGGCCTTCGCCGGGCAGCGGGTCGAACACCGACCGGCACAGGGCGCTGCCGCCCGCCCGCACCGTACGGGCCACCGCCTCCGGGGTGACGTCCACGCCGAGGGCCGTCCGGCCGGCCCGGTTGAGGGCGGCGACCAGGCGGCCGGGTCCGCAGCCGATGTCCAGGACCGGACCGGTACAGCGGCCGAGGACGGTGTCGTCCGCCGCATCGGGTTCGGCACACCACCGGGCGACGTCCAGCGGCAGCAGCCAGCCGTCCTCGCGGCGCAGGTAGAGGGGGCCTCGCCCGGCGCGCAGCGCGAGCGTGTACGGGTCGGCCTGCCAGCTCTGCGGGGCCGGTGCGAAGACCCGGGTGTTCATCGCGCCACCGCGCGCAGCGCCGAGTACAGCGCGGCGAAGCGGGTCCGCGGAGCGGCGGCGGCGACCCTGGCCGCGTCGGCAGGGGTGTCCACGTCGCACAACTCGGGCAGGTCGCGCACGGCCAGCCCCGCTTCGGTCAGCCGCCGCCGTTGAGCTTCACCGGTGTGCGGTACGGACATGGGGACGCCGAGCAGGAGCGCCGGGTCCGGGGCGGCCAGACCGAGAGCCCAGAAGCCGCCGTCGTCGGCGGGGCCGAACCACGCGTCGGCCTCGGTGAAGTCGAGACCTCTGGCGAGCAGGCCGGGGGTGACCTGGGGCGTGTCCATGCCGATGAGCAGAGCCGGCCCGTCGGCCAGGGCGAAGGCGGCGGCCAGCCGGGCGTCCAGGCCGCCCTCGCCCTGCGGAGCGACCTCGATGCCCTCGGGGAGCCAGGGGCCGGCCTGCCCGTCGAGGACCAGGAGCCTGCGTCGGACCGGGGTGGCCAGCGCCGCCGCGAGGGTGTCCCGCAGGGCTGCGCACGCGAGGTCGGCGGCCTGCTCCGGCGCGAACACGGGAGTCAGGCGGGTCTTGACGCGGCCCGGGACGGGGGCCTTGGCGATGACGAGGAGCGTGCTCGCGGCGTTCACGCGCGGATCCCGTCGGCAGGGGCGGCGCGGGGCCCCGGCGGCTCGGCCAGGACCCGGCGCATGTCCCGTACGGCGTGCCAGGTGCCGCGCCAGGTCCCGGTGACCTTGGACTTTCCCGAACGGGGCAGGTAGGGGACATCCGTCTCGGCCACTCGCCAGCCCGCGTCCGCCGCCCGCACGACCATCTGCAGGGGGTAGCCGCTGCGGCGGTCGGTCAGCTCCAGGCCGAGCAGCGCCTCGCGGCGGGCGACCCGCATGGGGCCGAGGTCGTGCAACCGCAGTCCGGTGCGCCGCCGCAGCATGCGGACGAGGGCGAGGTTCCCGGCGCGGGCGTGCACGGGCCAGGCGCCGCGGGCCCGGGGGCGGCGGCGGCCCAGGATCAGGTCGGCCTCCCCGGCATGGATCCGGGAGGCCATCGGGGCGAGCAGACCGGGGTCCATGGAGGCGTCGCAGTCGCAGAAGCAGACCAGTTCGGCGCGTGCGGCCAGGAGCCCCGCGTGGCAGGCGGCACCGAACCCGCGCCGTGCCTCGTGCACCACGGTGGCGCCCAGGGAGCGGGCGATGTCGGCGGAGCCGTCGGAGGAGCCGTTGTCGACGACAATGGCCCGCCACCCGGCCGGTACGCGGGCCAGAACCCAGGGCAGCGCTTCGGCCTCGTCGAGGCACGGCAGTACGAGGTCCGCGCGGGGCGGCGGACAAGCAGAGGAAGTCACCCTCCACACCGTAGGAAGCGGAAGGCGGAGCAGGGGGTTCGCAGACCTTACGAAACGCGGACGCCGTGCGGATCCCCACGGGGCCGGCTTCGTACGGAGCGCTCGCGATGTCACCCTGGCGGTATGGAACCAAGCAGCGAGCGGAACCCGGGCGGCGGCCGTACCCCCTCCCCGGCCGGTGACCTTTCCGGCCGTGTCCTGGTGGTGGACGACGACCCGACGGTCGCCGAGGTCGTGGCCGTCTATCTGGAACGGGCCGGGTTCACCGTGGACCGCGCCGCTGACGGGCCGACGGCGCTGGAGGCCGCCGCCCGCTGCCGTCCGGACCTCGTCGTCCTGGACCTGATGCTGCCCGGCATGGACGGCCTGGAGGTCTGCCGGCGCCTGAGGAGCCGTACGGCGGGGGCTCCGCCGGTAGCCGTGGTCATGCTCACCGCGCGCGGTGACGAGGAGGACCGCATCCTGGGCCTCGAGGTCGGCGCCGACGACTACGTGACGAAGCCGTTCAGCCCGCGCGAACTGGTGCTGCGCGTACGGTCCGTCCTGCGCCGGGCGTCCGCGGCCGCGCCGGTCCACGGTTCCCGTCTCGCGGCAGGCGGTCTGACGGCCGACCCGGCGTCCCGCCGGGCGACCAAGGACGGCAGGGAACTGGCCCTCACCCTCAGGGAGTTCGACCTCCTGGTCCACTTCCTCAGGCACCCCGGGCAGGTCTGCGACCGGGAACGGCTCATGCGGGAGGTCTGGGGCTGGGACTTCGGGGACCTGTCCACGGTCACCGTCCACGTCCGCAGGCTGCGGAGCAAGATCGAGGACGATCCGGCCGAACCCCGGCTGATCCAGACCGTGTGGGGCGCCGGATACCGCTTCGAGCCGGCCGCGCCCGTGCGCGAGGCGGCGGAGACGGGGGCCGGGGCAGGGGCCGGGACGGACGACAGCCATGCGTGATCTGCTGCTGATCGCCCTGTACGCCCTGCTCGGCGCGGGCGCCGCCGGCCTGCTCGGGGCCGCGGGCCTGCGGATACTGCGCCGCCGCAGTATCGCCGTGTCCCTGGCGGTCGTCGCGGCCGTCGCCGTGTGCGCGATGCTCGCCGGGACGCTCACCGTGGCCTGGGCGATGTTCCTGTCTTCCCACGACCTCGCCGTGGTGACCACCGTCGTGGCGATGGCCGCCGCCGTATCACTGGGCACCGCTCTGCTGCTGGGGCGGCAGGTCGTCCTGCGCTGCCGCGAACTGGTCTCGGCCGCGCACGGGTTCGGGGAAGACGGCACCTTCACACCCCCCGCGGTTCCGGCGCCCGCCGAACTGGAGGCACTCAGCCGGGAGCTGGCTCTCACCAGCGGGCGGCTCGCCGCCTCCCGCGAACGCGAGCGGGCCCTGGAGACCTCGCGGCGCGAGCTCGTGGCATGGATCTCGCACGATCTGCGGACCCCACTGGCCGGGCTGCGCGCGATGTCGGAGGCCCTGGAGGACGGCGTGGTCGCCGACCCGGTGCGCTACCACCGCCAGATGCGCGTCGAGGTGGACCGTCTCAACTCGATGGTCACCGACCTGTTCGAGCTGTCCCGCATCCACGCGGGAGCCCTCGCCCTCAACCCCACCCGCATGTCCCTCTACGACCTGGTCGGCGACGCCCTCGCCGGGGCCGACGCCCTGGCCCGTGAGCACGGCGTGCGCCTCGCCGGAGCGGGCGTGGCCCCGCTGCCGGTGGAGGTCGACGGCAGGGAGATGACCCGGGTGCTGTCCAACCTGCTGGTCAACGCGATCCGCCACACCCCGGCCGACGGAACCGTCGCGATCGCGGCCGAACGCCGCGATGACGCGGTGGTGCTGTCCGTCACCGATGCCTGCGGCGGCATTCCGGAGGAGGACCTGCCCCGGGTCTTCGACACCGGATGGCGGGGCTCGCAGGCCCGTACGCCGCCCTCGGGCGCAGGCCTGGGCCTCGCGATCGTACGGGGCATCGTCGAGGCCCACTCCGGACACGCCGACGTGCACAACGTGCCCGGCGGATGCCGCTTCGAACTCAGCCTCCCCGCCCCGGGCTGAAGCCACCGGAGCGCCGGCCGCGGACGGAACCGGGGCCGGCCACCGGACGCGTCAGCGGTCCGCGCCCGCCGACGCGCGCTGCCCGGCTGCGGCGAACTCGGCCATCCCCTCCGGGAAGCCCACCGCCGGGCGCCAGCCCAGCTCGTCGCGCAGCCGCGCCGAGTCGGCCGTGATGTGCCGGACGTCCCCGAGCCGGAACTCGCCCGTCACCACGGGCGCCGGTCCGCCGTGGGCTGCGGCCAGGGCGGCGGCCATCTCCCCGACCGTGTGCGGCTCGCCGCTGCCCGCGTTGTACGCGGTGAGCGTGCCGGGCGCCCGGCCGCCCACCGCCTCCAGAGCCACCGCGTTCGCCACCGCGATGTCCCTCACGTGGACGAAGTCGCGCCGCTGCGCCCCGTCCTCGAAGACCCGGGGGGCCTCGCCCCGGGCGAGCGAGGACCGGAAGAAGGACGCGACCCCGGCGTAGGGGGTGTCGCGCGGCATGCCGGGCCCGTACACGTTGTGGTAGCGCAGCGAAACCGCCCGGCCCTCCATGCACCGGGCCCAGGCGGCGGCGAGGTGCTCCTGGGCCAGCTTCGTCGTCGCGTACACGTTGCGCGGATCCGTCGGAGCGTCCTCGGACACCAAACCGGGGACCAGTTCGGCCCCGCACGCGGGGCAGAGCGGCTCGAACCGGCCCGCCGCCAGGTCGGCGGGCAGCCGGGGGCCCGGCCGGACCGCGCCGTGCCGCGGGCACGCGTAGCGCCCCTCCCCGTAGACCACCATCGACCCGGCCAGCACCAGCTCGCGCACCCCGCGCTCGGCCATCGCGGTCAGGAGTACGGCCGTGCCCAGGTCGTTGCAGCCGACGTACTCGGGGGCGTCGGCGAAGTCCTTGCCCAGCCCGACCATGGCCGCCTGGTGGCAGACGGCCCCCACCCCGCGCAGCGCCGCCCGTACGGCGTCGGGATCCCGTACGTCCGCCCGCAGGAACTCGACGTCCGGCAGGGGAGGGGTGCCGGGATGGGCGGCGGGCAGCAGGGCGTCGAGAACCACGGGGTCGTGGCCGCGGTCCTGGAGGGCGGGGACGATGTGGGAGCCGATGAACCCGGCTCCTCCGGTGAGGAGTACGCGCATGCCGGGGACGCTATGCAGCGGGCGGGCCGAGCGGGGGCTGCCACGCTCCGGCGTAAGGCTTCCGTCACAACCCGGCCGCCGCAGCCGATTCCCGTCCGGGGGTACCGGACCTCAGCGACGAGGGCCGACCGGCGCGACGGACTGAGGGACGTTCGGCCCTGCGGTGAGGGAGGCGTGGAAGCGGTAGCGGTCGGCGCGGTAGACGCCGCGGCTGTACTCGCAGGGCCGCTCGTGCTGGTCGAAGGTGAGCTGTTCGGTGTTCAGGACGGGGGCGCCTGCGGCCAGGTCGAGGTGGGCCGCCTCCTCGGGCGGCACGAGGGAGGCGTGCACCGAGTAGCGGGCGTGCCTGGGTACCACTCCGCGTTCGGAGAGCGCGGTGAAGAGCGATACGGCGGTGAAGTCGATCTCGGTGAGGCCGGGCACGCGTTCGGCCGGGACCAGGCTCACGGAGTGGCAGATGGCCAGGCCGCTGAAGTGCCGAACCCGGTCGAGTTCGAAGATCTCGTCTCCGGGGAGCACGGCGAGCTTCTCGGCCTCGTCGAAGTCCGCCGGGCGAAGGCGTGCCGCGAGGACGCGGGCCGTGGCTTCGAAACCGAGGGAGCGGGCGTACTCCTGGAGGCCGCCGACCGATTCGGAGGTGTGGTCGAAGGACGGAGCCGGGGTGTGGGTCACGTGCCAGCCGGCCCGTTCCGCCGACGCGACGAGGCCGTCCTCCTCCAGTGCGCGCAGCGCCTTCCGTACGGTCTCGCGGCTGACGCCCAGCCGGTCGCACAGGTAGCGCTCGGAAGGCAGCCGCACCCCGGCGGGGAAGTCTCCCGCGGCGATGGCATCGGCGAGGGCGCTGTATGCCTGTGCGTGGATGGCGCGAGAGCCGTCGCGCACCACCGGCCGCAGGGAGGGAAAGGCGTTCACCGTTCCAGTATCGGATACGCCGGAAGTGCTCCCCGCGTGACCGGAACCGGGTGCCTCGCGCGCTGAAGGCCGGTCCGGGGCCGTTGTCCCCCCGCCGCGCGGGACCTTGCTCCCCGCGTTCCCGCAGGAGGTCCCCACTTCCCGCAGCACGAGCTCGCCCTCTCGTCCTCTGGCCTATCTTTGGTCTAAATGTGGTTGCCATGTGGTGGGCGGGGCTGACACGCCCATCGGACAAGAGGAGGCCGCCATGCGGCATGGTCACGGACAGATCAGCCTGGCCACCGGCAAGCTCACCGCAGAGGCCCGGCGCGACCGGATCGAGGTGAAGGCGCTGGTGCGCGGGTACGTCACCTGCCGGGCGCTGGCGCTCGAATTCGATGTGAGCGCCATGACCGTCAACCGGGACCTGCAGCTGCTGGCGGGGCAGGGCCGCCTGTACCGGGTACGAGGGGGAGCCGTCGCCCCGCCTCTCACGCTGAACGAATACGCGCGAGGGCTCGACCGCACGGCGGTGGACGGCCGCTCCGCGCGCGGGGAATGAACGCCCGCGGGCTTCAGTAGCGCAGCGCCGTTCCGACGCTCGTCTGGACCTCGCCGGAGAGCGCACGGGTGCTGCGCGCCGTGCCCTGGCCCGTGGCCCCGGCGGCGACGTCCGAGACGGTCACGACGACCGTGTCGAGGAGGTTGCCCCCGGGGTCGCGGAAGTTGACCTGGACCGCGAAGGACTTCGCACCGTCGGCCGAGTTGGACACCGTGACCGGAACGGTGCTGTGCCCGTCGCCGTCCTTGTCGGGAGTTCCCAGCTTGACGTCCGTCTTCGCGTCCACCCCGTCCTTCACGCTGTCGAGCTTCTTCTTGGCTTCGGACGCCGCGGCGTCCAGCCCCGCCCCGACCGACTGCACGGCAGAGGCCGCCTTCGACGCGGCTTCGGACGGTGTCGTATCGCCCGAGCACCCCGTGGTGCCTACGGTGAGGGCCGCCAGCACGGCGGCCACCGGCAGGGTGCGCATCCACGCGCGGTTCATACGGGCCTCCAAGGTGCTCAGGTGACGGGCGCGCACGGTACGCGGGTACGCGGACGCGCCGGCACGGAACCGTCGGCGGATCCCGACGGGCCGTCAGCAGCCACATCATGCCGTCCGGGAGCCGCAACGGCCGGTAGCCGCCCCGATGCCGCCGCTCAGCCCTCCAGGCGGTGCGTGCCGAGCCGGGCGGCCATCTGGGGGTCGCGGTGGTCGAAGAACAGCGAGGCGCCGGTGTCCAGGGTGGCGATCCGGGCCATCTCGTCGTCGGTGAGCCGGAAGTCGAACAGGTCGATGTTCTGGGCCATCCGGTCGGGGCTGACCGACTTGGGGATGGTGACGACGTTCCGCTGGATCAGCCAGCGGAGTACGACCTGCGCCGCGGACTTGTCGTACGCCCGCCCGATGTCGCTGAGGACGGGGTGGGTGAACAGGTTGTTCCGGCCCTCGGCGAAGCCGCCCCAGGACTGGTGCTGGACCCCGTGCTCGCGCATGAGGTCGTGGTCGGCGGCTCGCTGGAAGAACGGGTGGGTTTCGATCTGGTTGACCGCCGGGGTGATCTCGTTGTTGAGGATGAGGTCCAGGAGCCGGTCGGGGTAGAAGTTGGAGACCCCGATGGCCTTCGCCAGCCCCTCGCGGTTGACGGCTTCCATCGCGCGCCACTGCCCGTAGACGTCGCCGTAGGGCTGGTGCATCAGGTACAGGTCCACGTGGTCCAGTCCCAGCTTGGCCAGGGAGGTCTCGAAGGACCGACGGGCGTTGTCCTCGGCCGGCGCGTCCTGGACCCACAGCTTGGTGGTGACGAACAGCTCCCCGCGCGGAACGCCGCCGGCCTTGATGGCCCGGCCGACGGCCGCTTCGTTGCCGTACGCGGCCGCGGTGTCCAGGAGCCGGTAGCCGGCCGCGAGCGCGTCGGCGACGGCCTGTTCGGTCTGCTCCGGGGGGATCTGGTAGACGCCGAAGCCGAGGACCGGCATCACGACGCCGTTGTTCAGGGTGACATGCTCCATGGAGGCCTGCCTCGCAGTGGTGGTCTGATGGTCTGATGGTCTGGTGGTCGCAGCCGCCGGGCGGCTGGACGGCACGCGACCGGGCTCAGCGTTCGAGCATCCGCGCCTGGGCCGCGGTGTGCGTGTCGCCCGCGGCGGGCGGCAGGCCGCCGAGCGCGTCGATCTGCTCGCCGCTCAGCGCGATCCCGTCGGCGGCGGTGTTCTCCTCCACCCGGGCCACGCGCTTGGTACCGGGGATCGGGGCGATGTCGTCGCCCTGGGCCAGCAGCCAGGCCAGCGCCACCTGCGCCGGCGTGGCGCCGACCTGGGTGGCGAGAGCCTGGACCTGGTCGGCGATCGCCAGGTTGCGCCGGAAGTTCTCGCCGGTGAAACGCGGGTTGTCGCGCCGGAAGTCGCCGTCGTCGAACTGGTCGGTGGAGCGGATCGTGCCGGTCAGGAAACCGCGACCGAGCGGGGAGAACGGCACGAGGCCGATCCCCAGTTCGCGCAGCACCGGCAGGACCCGCTGTTCCACGCCGCGGGTCCACAGGGAGTACTCGGACTGCACGGCGGTGACCGGGTGGACGGCGTGGGCGCGGCGGATGGTGTCCGGGCCGGCCTCGGACAGGCCGAAGCCGCGTACCTTGCCCTCGGCGACCAGCTCGCCGACCGCCCCGGCCGTCTCCTCGATCGGCGTGTTCGGATCGACCCGGTGCTGGTAGTACAGGTCGACGTAGTCGGTGCCGAGCCGCCTGAGCGAGCCCTCGACGGCGGTGCGGATGTTGGCCGGGCCGCTGTCGAGGGTCCACGGGCCGCCGCCGGCGTGGGAGACGAGGCCGAACTTCGTCGCCAGCACCACCTGCTCGCGGCGGCCCTTCAGCGCCCGGCCGATGAGTTCCTCATTGGTGTAGGGGCCGTAGATCTCGGCGGTGTCGACCAGGGTCACACCCAGCTCCAGCGCCCGGTGCACGGTCCGGATGGACTCCGCCTCGTCCGTCCCGGCCCCCGTGTAGCCGTCGGACATGCCCATGGCACCCAGCCCGATCCGGGAAACCTCCAGGCCACCCAGCTTGATGTACCGCATCCGCGCTCTCCGCTCCGTCGTCGTCTCCGGCCGGTGTCCACCCTGGCCGTCACCCCGCGCTCGTATGCCGCGACGCGCGGGGACCGACGGTGCTTCCTCCCGCGGAGACGTCGGACTGGAGCGGCAGCTCACGTTCTTCCCGCTGCTCGTGGTGGGCTAGGCGGTCTGGTGCGGCACCTTCGTCGTGGTCGGCTCGGGGATCACCGAGGCCTACGTCGCGCGCTCACCCGACATCAACACCGCCGTGCGGTGGCAGCACGTGTTCCGGGGCGACCTGCTCGTCGGGGCGGCCGCGCCCCGGCGCGGAGGGCACGGGTCAGAACACGGTGACCGTGAAGGGGTTGTCCATGTAGCTGCCGTTGAGGTCGTACGTGTACACCGTGACGGAATCCGGGCCGCAGGTGGAGTTGGGCTCGGTTCTGAAGCTGCGGCGGTTGGAGTTGGGGAGCTCGACGTGGACCACGCTGAACGCCAGGTTGACCTCTTCGCTGACGTTCACGCAGTACCGGCCGGTGTTGACGTGACGCACCCAGTCGATGTTCTTCGCACGCCTCAGCGCGCCGGAGGCGGCGACGTCCGCGGCGGCCTGGACGTAGGGAGAGGTGATCGGCCTCGGGTCGGCCGCGGCCGCGGCCGCGGGGACGGCCGACGCCCCGATCAGAACGGCGGCGACTGGCAGGACGGGCAGGAAACGGCGCATGACTCACACTCCCGGCGAAGGCGTCCGGCAGAGAGTTGCGGACGGTCCATCCACACTCGACCGGCGCGCACCATGGTGCGGCCGCCACGCCGATTCGGGATCGGCCAACCGTGGCCGAAGGTCACCCGGGTGGTCCGCAGCCGCCGCGGGGCGGGCGTCGTCAGGAGGTCAGGTCGTCAGGAGCTCATGATGAAGCGCAGGGCCAGGCCGGAGGCGGTGGTCCAGTGGGTGACGCGGGCTCCGTCGTCGAAGGGGACCTGGCCGGGCAGGTCGAGGGTGATCGGGGCGCTGGTGTTGCTGTCGGGGTCGGGGCCCTGGAGGCGGAGGGGGATGGTGTTGGTTTCGTAGGTGTCCATCCGGCCGCCGGTGGCGAGCAGGGCCGCGTAGGCCTTCCCGCCGGGGGCGAGGGTGACGGGTGCGTCCTGACTGTCCTTGATCACGGCGATCGCGGACCTGGCACCGTCGAACTTCAGGTGGGGGTACTGGTAGAGGTTGCACTTCTTGTTGCCGGTGTTGGTGACGGTGAGGAGGAGGTGCCTGACGCTCTTGCCCTGCGGGTCCTCGCTCGTGGCGGAGAAGGTGAGGTCACCCGGGGCACACCCCACCACCACCCCCGGAGCACTCGGCGACGCCGGAGAGCTCTGGGAGGTCGGGGAGGTCGGGGACGTCGCGACGGCGGAGGGTCCGGCGGGGGCGGACGCGGTGGGGGAGGGCGCGGTGGGGGAGTCGGCGGGCAGGGTCGGGCGCCGGTCGGGCTCCGGCCCGCCGAAGGCTGCGGCCAGGCCGAACACCAAGGCCGCGGCCAGTACGGCGGTACCGCCGGCGAGGGCGGCGTGCCGGCGGCGCCGACGGGACGCGGCCCGGCGGCGGACCTCCGCGCCCGTCGTGGGGGCGGGCGTGCCCGCGCTGTCGGCCAGCTCGCGCAGGGCGAAGGAGAGGTCATCGGCCACGGTCGTCCTCCTTCTTCTCGCCGCTCCCGCCCGCTGCGCCGACCTCGCTCGCCGGCAGCAGCTTGGCGAGGGCGGTCCGGCCGCGCGCGAGGCGGGCCTTGACCGTACCGGCAGGGGCGCCGGTCTCGGAGGCTACCTGCTCCACGCTGAGGTCACACAGGTGGTGCAGCACGATCGCCAGGCGCTGGGGCTCCGGGAGCTGCCGCAACGCTGCGACGAGGGCGACGTGTTCAGGTCCGGGGCCCGGGGCGTGCTCGGGCGGCGGAGTGCGGCGTACCAGCTCCAGCCACCGCCGTGCCCGCCGCCAGTGGCTGACCGCCAGACGCATCGCGACGGTGCGGATCCAGGCTTCCGGGGCCTCGGTGGCAAGGAAGTCGCGCCGCCGGTCCCAGGCGCGGACGAAGGCCTCCTGGACGACGTCCTGGGCCTGGCCGTGGTCACCGGTGAAGGAGTACACCTGGCCGACGATCCGAGGGAACGCCGACGCGTAGAACGCGTCGAACTCGTCCTCCGTCATGCCACCCCCATCGGTACCAAAACTTTTCGCCTCGGCATGCAACCCGGTGGCTTCCGGCGTGCGTACAGGTCGTGCAGACCGAAGCACACCACATAGGGGGCTCTGTTGACCAGGGGAAACAAGGCAATCAGGAACGTTGCGGCCGTGGCCGCTCTCGGTGCGCTGCTGTTGGCGTCCACCGCGTGCGAGGCGAACGGCGCCGATGGCGCGGGCGACTCCACGTCCTCGGGCCGGCCGGGCACGACGGGCTCGCCGGAGGCGAGTGAGTCGGCTGCGGCCACGCCGAGCAGCGGGGCGACGTCCTCGGCGTCGCCGAGTGTTCCGGGGGTGGTGGTGGGGTGTGCCCCGGGTGACCTCACCTTCTCCGCCACGAGCGAGGACCCGCAGGGCAAGAGCGTCAGGCACCTCCTCCTCACCGTCACCAACACCGGCAACAAGAAGTGCAACCTCTACCAGTACCCCCACCTGAAGTTCGACGGTGCCAGGTCCGCGATCGCCGTGATCAAGGACAGTCAGGACGCACCCGTCACCCTCGCCCCCGGCGGGAAGGCCTACGCGGCCCTGCTCGCCACCGGCGGCCGGATGGACACCTACGAAACCAACACCATCCCCCTCCGCCTCCAGGGCCCCGACCCCGACAGCAACACCAGCGCCCCGATCACCCTCGACCTGCCCGGCCAGGTCCCCTTCGACGACGGAGCCCGCGTCACCCACTGGACCACCGCCTCCGGCCTGGCCCTGCGCTTCATCATGAGCTCCTGACCGGCCCACCAGAACAGCCGCGCCCCCAACGGATCGGCTCAGCGCGCCCGTTGGGGGTCGGCGAGCCGGGTCACGGCAACGTGGTCCGGCTGCCGGACCGGGCGTGTCAGCGACGCCCCTGTACGTCTCCCAGCGTCGACGCGGTCACCGGGTCGCCGTGGACGAAGTCGCCCGGCGGGATGCCCGGATGGTGCCCGTCGGACGCTGCGGCGGGTGCGGCCGGTGCGGTGTCGGCCCGGAGCGTCAGGCGGGACACGATGCGGTAGCGGTCGCCGCGGTAGAGCGAGTGGACGTACTCCACGGGCTGCCCCGCGGTGTCGGTGGTGAGCCGTTCGAAGAGGAGGGCGGGCGACAGCTCCGGCACCTCCAGCAGTTCGGCCTCCGCGCGCGTCACCACGGTGGGCTCGATCGTCTGCGTCGCCTCGTTCACGTGCACGTCGTGGTGCGTGCGCAAATGCTCGTACAGGTCGCCCTGCTCCAGTTCCCGGGAGGTGAGGCCGGGGACCAGAGCGGCCGGGATGTGCAGGTGCTCGATGGCCATCGGGTAGCCGTCGACGAGCCGCAACCGGGCCACGTAGACGATCGGCGCGGCGGGGGAGAGGTGCAGCCTGCGGCCCACCCGGGCGCCGGCCGGTACGGTCGTGAACTCCAGCAGCCGACTGGCCCAGGCTCCCGAGGCGCGGGGCACGCTGAGCGAGTGGCGCCCCGGAACCAGTTCCTGGGTGATCTTCTCCGGAGCGACGAACACGCCCCGACCGTGTTCGCGGATGAGAACGCCGGCGGCGACCAGCTCGTCGACGGCGGCACGTAGCGTCGGCCGGGAGACCCCGAGTTGGACGCACAGGGCCCGCTCGGAGGGGATCGCGTCCCCCGCCCGACGCTCCTCGACCATCCCCAGCACCGCATCACGGACCCGCTCGCGTTTGAGTACTCCTCCGGGGCGTATCCCCTCGGGTCCGCCGGCCGGGCTTCTCTCGCGCATCTGTGCCGTCCCCTCTCCAGCGCCACTACCGCGTGCCGTGTCCTACCGGCCTTGGCCACTTCGGCCGCCCACCGTCACTGGTCAAGCGGAGTGTACGAGCTGATCGTGACGCATCGCACCGAGAATCAGGCAAAGGGCCTTGGATACAAGGGGGTTGACGGTTGAATTGGTCTATGCCAGCTTCATTCCTCGTCGACAGGTCACTTGTCCAGTAGTCGAGTGGTCAGCCTTCTGGTCTGCCCCGCCCCACCCTTGCACCCGGCCCCCCCCCGCACTCCGTTGTGATGCGCGCAGCCGGCCCCACGGGCCTGCTGCGACATCGTCCCGATCGCACCCCCGGAGAGGACCCCACCGTGACCAGCTCGAACAGCTCACCAGACCTGACCGGCCCGACCGGCCCGACCCGTCCGGCAGGCAACGGCAGCCGGACGGCAGGCAACGGCAGGCAACGGCAGCCGGACGGCAGGCAACGGCAGCCGGACGGCAGGCAACGGCAGCCGGACGGCAGGAACGCGCCGCCGCCGGCTGCGGGCCGCCGCCGCGGCAGCCGTCGTCGCGGCCCTCGGCGCCGCCGCCCTCGCCGCCCTGCCGGGCACCGCCAGCGCGGCGAGCAGCCTGTCCGTGCAGTACCGCACCAGTGCCACGGGTGCCACCGCCGACCAGAGCGAGCCCTGGTTCAAGGTGAAGAACACCGGCACGACGGCCCTGCCGCTGAGCGAAGTCAGACTCCGCTACTACTTCAAGTCCGACTCGCCCGGCGCCGCCTACCGCTTCGCCTGCTCCTGGGCGGTGAAGGGCTGCGCCAACATCACCGGCACCTTCGGCGACCTCGCCAACCCGACCGGCACCGCCGACCGTTACCTGGAGGTCGGGTTCACCTCCGGAGCCGGCTCCCTCGCCCCCGGCGCCGACACCGGCGACATGCAGCTGCGCTTCCACCAGGCCAACTGGCAGACGCTGCGGCAGAGCGACGACTACTCCTTCATCGCCGCACAGACCGCGTACGGCGATTCCACCAAGGTCACCGCCACCCGCGCCGGAACCCCGGTCTGGGGCACCGCCCCGGCCGGCAACACCCCCACCGACCCGCCGACCACTCCGCCTCCCACCACACCTCCGCCCGGAGGATCCGGATCGCTCTGGGACGACTTCACGTACACGACCCACACCGATCCGAAGATCTCCGCCAACGGCTGGTCGGTGCGCTCCAATTCCGGCGGTCCCGGAGTTCCCGGCGCCACCTGGGACCCCTCCAACGTCACCTTCGCCACCGGCGGCGGCAACACGGTCATGACCCTGGAGACCTCCACCAACGGCACGGCCCCGGGCACCGAGCACACCGAAGTCCTGACCAAGGCGACCAAGTTCAAGAACGGCACGTACGCCGCCCGGGTCAGGTTCAGCGACGCCCCCAGGTCCGGCCCCGACGGCGACCGCCTCGTACAGACGTTCTTCACCATCAACGACCTCAAGGCCCCCATGGCCGACGACTACGCCGAGTACGACTTCGAGTACCTCCCCAACGGCGGCTGGGGCGAGCCGTCCAACATCCTGTACACGACCTCCTGGGAGACCTACAACCCGGATCCGTGGCAGGCGGTGAACGCCCACACCGAGAGCCGCCAGAGCTACGCCGGCTGGCACGACCTCGTCGTCACCATCGACGACAACGCCATCACGTACTACGTCGACGGGCAGCTTTTCGGCACCCACGGCGCCTCCTACCTTCCCGAACGCCCCATGTCGATCAACTTCAACCAGTGGCTGATCGACCTCAACGGCCAGACGTCCACGACCCCCCGCGCGTACGAGCAGCAGGTCGACTACGTCCTCCACGTCAAGGACCAGGTGCTGACGCCCGCCCAGGTCAACGCCAGGATCGCGGCGTACCGGTCGGTCGGCACCGCCTTCGAGGACACCGTGCCCACGAGCTGAACCGCGCCCGTCGGCCCGGCGAGTCCGCCCCGGTGAACCGGGACCGCTTGCCGGGCGGACGACGCCGACGCGGGGCGAGGACGGAGCCGGCCGGGCGCAGGCCCGGCCGGCCATTAATTCCAGTGATTGTCATTCTATTACCGCATCCGAATTAGTCATGATCGTCCGCGAGTTTTTCCGTGCTTATGATTCCAGCGCTATGACAGAACATCGGAATCGCCGAGCATTACGTGAATCAGCTGATGTGGTCGTTCTGGGCGCCGGTCCCGCCGGCCTGGTGCTGGGCAACCTCCTGCTCGGCGCCGGCATCGACTGCGTCGTCCTCGAACGCGCCGCCCGCTCCCGCGTCGAGACCCGCGCCCGGGCCGGGTTCCTCGCGCCGAACACCGTGCGGGTCCTGGACCGCCATGGCCTCGCCGACGGGCTGCACCGGCACGGACGGACCCACGGCACATGCGAGTTCCGGACCGCGGACGGCAGCTTCCGCCTCGACTACGGAAACCTCGGCCGGGGCGAGCGGCACACCGTCTACCCGCAGCAGCACCTGGTGTCCGACCTCCTCGGTCGCTATCGCGGCGCCGGCGGGCGGATCCGTTTCGAGACCGAGGCGCTGGCCGTCAACGACGCCGACGGCGCCCGGCCCCACGTCACCACCCGCGAGCCGGACGGCCGCCCCACCCGGTGGGACGCGCGGTACGTCGCCGGCTGCGACGGCCGGCACGGCGCCGCCCGCCGCTCCCTGCCGCCCGGCACGGTCCGCCACCACCATGACCACGGCGTGAGCTGGCTCGGCCTGCTCGCCGAGGCCCCGCCCAGTCTCGACGCCGTCGGCTACGCCGTCCACGACCGCGGTTTCGCAGGCCACATGGCCCGAAGCCCCCAGGTGACGCGCTACTACCTCCAGTGCCGACGCGGCGCCCGTGCCGACGCCTGGACGGAGGAGCGGATCTGGGACGAACTCGACCTGCGGATGCGTGCCACGGAGCACGGCCCGCTGCACCGGGGGCCGATCATCGAGCGCGGTGTCGTCGACCTGGCGTGCGACGTGGTCGAACCCCTGCGCCACGGCTCGCTCCTGCTCGCCGGCGATGCGGCGAGCCTGCCCGCCCCGGTCGCCGCGAAGGGTGCGAACCTGGCCGTCCTGGAGGCTGAGCTCCTGGCCGGAGCCCTGGCCGAGGCCCTCGCCCGGGGGGACGGCGCGGCCCTGGACCGCTACTCGGCGCAGTGCCTCGCGTACATCTGGCGTGCGCAGGAGTTCACCCAGTGGATGACCGGGCTGCTGCACGCGATCCCCGACCAGGACCGCTCAGGAGGATCGTTCTTCCACGCCTCCCTGCGGCGCGCCCGCCTCGAATCCCTGCGTACGTCACGTGCGCACCAGGACTGGTTCGCCGAAAACTACGTCGGCGTCTGAGCCGCCGCTCCACCCCTGCCGGCGCCCGCGGTACAACGCGGCGCCCCGGTCTGCCCCGCTTCACACAACTCTATTCCGTTATGCCCCGTTCCAATCCGTTCCGTTCCAGCACCGGCCTGAGGACAGCACCGCGATGACCACGACCCTCCCCGACGGACCCCACCTGCCCGCTGCCGTGAAGCCATCCACCGCCGCGGCGTTTCCCGGCGAAACGATGCTTCTCGACGACACGGCCCGCTTGCGCGCGGCGGCGGCCTTCGTACGGGAACACAAGAGCAGCACGCTGCTGCCCCTCCTGCTGCCCGGCCTGCGGGGCGCGGAACTGGCGTCGCTCGCCGAGCACTGCCGGTTCGCCCACGCCGGCCTGCTGCTCTTCCCCCGCGACCCCCAGCACCTGCGCAGCCAGCTCGCCGACTGCGGGCTCGCCGCCGACACCCCGTCCCACCCGAGCGTCGTCGTACGGGAACGGCTCGCCCGGCGCCACCGCCGCGACGCGCTCGATCTCGACGTCCGCATCCTGCGGCCCCGCGTCCACGGCCCCGACGGGGAGCGGCGCGCGGTGGAGGTGTTCGCCCTCACGGTGCCCGAGCGATCGGACCTGGAACCGATCGCCGCGCACGAGCGCGCCCGCGATCACGAGGCCCACCTGGCCTTCGAGCTGGAGAACCCCGACACACTGCTGCTGCGCGGTCTGTGCGCGGTGCTCTCCCGGCACGGTGCCCGCCCCGACGGCGGCGGTTACAACCCGCACGAGGACGGAACCGTCCTGTACTTCACCACTCCCGCGGCCGCGACCGGCGGCGGCTACCGGCGCCTGGAGCTCTACGCGCCCGGCGATCACCGCGACGCCCTCGCGGCCCATCTCGACGAGTACCCCGGCGCGAACCGGCCGGCTGAAACGCTCCTCCACCTCCTCACGGGAGCATGGACCACACAGGCCCTGGCCGCGTTCGCACGGCTGCGCCTGCCCGAGGCCATGGACACCACCGTCGCGACCAGTACCCGGGAACTCGCCCGGCGCACGGCCACCCACCCCGAAAGCCTCGGCACACTCCTGCGCTACCTCACGATGCTCGACATCGTGGCCGAGGACGACGAAGCGCAGGACGGCTTCCGACTCACCCCGCTCGGAAGCCTGCTCCGCGCGGACACCCCGGACACGATGCGCCCCCTGGCCCTGATGTACGGGGGCCCCTTCTACCGCTCCTTCGGCGCCCTCGACCACACCGTACGGACCGGGCAGCCGGCCTTCGACCACCTCTTCGGCGAGAACCACTTCGACCACTTCGCCCGCGACCCCGCGCTCGCCGACCTCTTCGACCGGTCCATGGCGGCGAGCTCGCGCATGTTCCGGCCGATCCCCGACCACCCCGTGATCACCGCGGCGGCCCGGACGCCCACGCCGAGCACCATCGTGGACGTGGCCGGCGGCAACGGGGCGCTCCTCGGGCGCATCCTCATCGCGCACCCGGAGCTGCGCGGCACGCTCCTGGAGCGGCCCCACGCGGTCGAGGCGGCCCGCCGCTCGCTCGACGGCATGGGCTGCGGCGCCCGCTGCGACTACCGCAGCGGCGACTTCGCGGACCTGCCCCACGGCGGTGACGTCTACATCCTCTCCCGTGTCCTGCACGACTGGGACGACGACCGGTGTGCCGAGATCCTGCGGCACTGCGCCCGCGCGATGCCTGCTCACGCCGACCTGCTGATCGTCGAACGGCTCCTCCCCACCGACGGCTCGCCCTCGCTGGCCACGGCCTGGGACCTGCACATGATGTGCAATGTCGGCGGTCGCGAGCGCCGCGCCGAGGACTACGCCCGCCTGCTGGCCGGCGCCGGTCTGGAACTCCTCGACCGCACCCCCCTGCCCCTGGAGGCCTACGTCCTGCACGCCCGCAAGGCCGTGCAGGACGCGATCCGATAGCAGCACCGCTCCTTCCCGGCAGGCCGCACAGCGGAACACCGGATGAATTCAAGGGTGCTCCGGCTTCCTTTCCTGCGGCGCGGCGGATTTCCTGTGGGGTATCGCACTCCGCAAAGGGATCTGCGTGCCGCAGGCCTTTCTCCGCGGGCGGGCGCGTGACGTTATCCTTGAGCATCTCGGCGATCTGATCAATTGATCTTGAATGCCATTGGTCGCGCGCCTGGGCGAAGCACCCGGCTGCAGGAAGAGGAGCCACTCCGTGGAAATGACGGCAGCCGCACGGGGAGAGTTGTCTCGCCTTCCGGTCCATCGCCCTTGTTGCCGGAAGGCCGAAGCCGCGGCCACCCTGCGCTTCACGACGGCAGGCGTACCGGGTCGGACCCAGGGCGTCCAGGCGGGTCCGATGTGCCGGGCCACGGCCGAGCGACTGCGCACGGCGGTGCTGGAGGTCTACGGCCACCGGTCCGACCTCGTGCCGGCGGACCCCACCGACCACCGGCAGGAGATTCAGTACTTCGTGCGGGTGGCCAACGGCTCCGGACACCTGGCGACCCAAGCCGGCCTGGTGGACGGCCGGGGCAACCCGGTGTACGGCCTCCCCCCGAGCGTGGTCTCCGGCCCGGTCTGCGATGCCGAGGCCGCCTGGCGGGGGGCGTTCCTGGCGTCGGGAACCCTGGCGGAGCCCGGCCGCCATGCCGGCCTCGAGGTCCTGTGCCCCGGTCAGGAAGTGGCTCTCGCCCTCGTGGGCGCGGCGCGTCGGCTGTCGATTCCGGCGAAAATCCGCGAGCCGCGCATGGACGGGGAGCGGCCGGGCGCCGTCCGCGTGGTGATTAAGGACGCGTCCGCGATTTCCGCGATGCTCGGCCGCATCGGCGCCAGGTCCACGGCGGCCCGCTGGAGCGAAGCGCAAATGACATACGAGGAGCACGGAAAGCAGTCGCGCACCCCTGCGGCGAACAGCCTGGCCAATTGCACGGACAACAATCTGCACCGGTCGGCGCGCGCAGCCGTGGTCGTCGGCGCACGCGCCCGCCGGGCACTGGAGATCCTGGGTGGTGAGACGCCGGAGCACCTGGCGGCAGCCGCCCGGCTGCGCATCGAGCACGACCGGGCCTCGCTCGACGAACTCGCAGCCCTCGCCACTCCTCCCATGACGAAGGACAAAATGGCCGGCAGGATACGACGCCTGCTCAGCATGGCGGACCGGCACGCGAAGGCCCTGGGCATCCCCGACACCCGAGCACATCTGACGGGCGCCGACGATGCCGTGGAGGGCCGTCGAGCGGGCGTCAAGTAGACGGGCGAGACGGCCTTCGCGGGCTGCGACCACTGCGCCGGACCGGATGGATACTGGGGACGTGCACTTCATCGCCTTCATGACTCTGCCGGGGCTGGTCATCGTGCTGACCCTGCTGGCCTTCGTCGACCAGCTGCTGTTGCGCGCGGGGCGGGCCGGTGTGCTCCCGTGGCGGAACGGTGCGCGGCAGGGGCAGATATCGGCGACCGGCTTCGAACAACTCCATGCGAGTTTCTCCCCGGGCAAGCAGAACGAGCTCAAGGAGCGGCAGTCGGCCCTGGTCATTCCGGACAACGAGGATGACGGGGCCCCGCCGAACAGGACGACCGTGGACCTGGCCGCAGGCATGGCGGTCGTACGGCTTCCGCGTTCCGGCCGGTAGGAACACCCGCCGGTCCTTCAGTCGTCACAGCGGAATGTTGTCGTGCTTCCGCGGGGGCAAGGACTCCGATTTGCCGCGCAGGAGCCGTAGCGCGCGGACGACGTGCTCACGGGTGTCGGAGGGGCGGATGACCACGTCGACGTATCCGTGCTCCGCCGCGATGTAGGGGTCGCAGAGACCGGACGCGGATGCCTGCTGCGGGGAACGGAACGCGGTGGAGGGGTCCGCGGGACCGATCAGAGCGGTCGGCCAGGCGAGGTTGACGTCGGCTCCCAGGTGTTTGGAGCCCATCACCTCATAGCCGCCGCCGTACGCCTTGCCCGTGATGACGGTGATGAGCGGGACCGTCGCTTCGGCGTAGGCGTACGCGAGTTTCGCGCCACGGCGGACGGCCCCGGCCCGGGCCTGGGCTGCTCCGGGGCGGAAGCCGGGGACGTCGACGAACGTGAGCACGGGGATGTTGTAGGCGTCGCACGTCCGGATGAAGCGGGCTGCCTTCTCGCTGGCATCGATGTCGAGGCAGCCCGCGGAGCTCTTCGGCTGATTGGCGACGACCCCCACGCTGTGGCCGTCGACGCGGCCCAGTCCCACCACGATGTTCGGTGCGAAGAGCTGTTGGACCTCGAGGAACGTTCCGCTGTCCATGACACCGGCGATGGTCTCGCCGACGTCGTGGACGTCCGTTCCGAAGCCGGGCGGTGCGCAGCCGGGTCCGCCGGCAGGTGGCTGCTCCCCGCTGTTCGAGGGGAGGTAGGACAGGAGTCTCTTCGTGAAGGCGATCGCGTCTTCCTCGTCCGCTGCCAGGTAGTGGGCGTTGCCCGACCGGGCGTTGTGGGTGCGAGCGCCGCCGAGCGTTTCCATGTCGACTTCCTCGCCCATGGCGGCTCTGATGACTTCGGGACCGGTGATGAACATGTGGGAGACCTTGTCGGTCATCACCACGAAGTCGGTCAGGGCCGGCGAGTACACGGCGCCGCCGGCGCACGGGCCCATGATGAGCGATATCTGGGGGACCCTGCCGGAGAGCCGGACGTTGCGAAGGAAGATCTGCCCGTAGAGGCTCTGAGCCGCGACCCCTTCCTGGATGCGGCCGCCGGCGCTGTCGTTGATCCCGACGATCGGACATCCGGCGGACGCGGCCAGGTCCATCACCTTCACGATCTTCTCTCCGGCCGCTTCCCCCAGGCTGCCGCCGAACACCGTGAAGTCCTGTGCGAACAGGCAGATCTGCCGGCCGTCGACCGTGCCGAATCCGGTGACCACGGAGTCACCGAACGGCCGGTCGTGCACCAGGCCCGGCATCCGCGAGCGGTGCCGGACCATGGCTCCGGTTTCGGTGAAGGAGCCGGGGTCGAGCAGCATGCCGATGCGCTCGCGGGCCGTCCTGCGGCCTTTGGCGTGCTGCCGCTGCGCCGCGAGCACCTCCTTCTCCCGTAGGTCGGCATCGCGTCGTTCCAAGTCCGCCACGGCCTGCCCGGCATCGTTCGTGCGCGCGGGGCGGCCGCTGCCGTGGGTCCCGCGCACCGCTTCCGCGCTCACGTACCGCCGCCCGCGAACGGGAGGCCGGCCAGGTCGGGCCAGATGGCGGTGGCCTGCCCCGCGGCGTCGCGGATGGCGGTCGCGTCGAGGTCGGTCCGGCTCTCGGGCACTCCGCGGCCGGGCCAGGCCGCCGTGACGGTGAGGCGTCCGGGGGGCGGCAAGGGCCACAGGTGGACGCTCTGGCGATAGAGGAAGGGGCCGCCGCCGCCATCGCCGTAGCGCAGGACCGGGTCCTCGGGAGTTCGGGCCCGTCCCTGCCGCGGGCTCCCCCGGTGGTGGTCCGCGGTGCAGGCCCGCCGGCCGTCGGCGTAGCGGACGGACAGGGCCAGCCCTTCGGCGTCGCCGGCCCGGGGCAACGGCTGCGGGAAGGGGGCCAGCGAGCGGGGTCCCGGCCATCGGACGCGCCGGGCGAAGATCACCAGGTCCAGCGTGGCCCCGGACGGCCAGGCCCGCACTCCGTTCAGGGCCACGCAGACGTGCGTCCCCCGGGCGAGCGTGCGGGCGACGGGGGCAACTCCCGGAAGCACCCAGCGCTCGGGCGGCACGGGTCCCGGCGGCCAGGGGCACGCGGTCAGTTCCTCGAACACCTCGGGGGGATCGCCGGGTTCCTCCGCCAGCCAAAGATCATCGAAGAGCACGTCGACGTCCTCTCTGCTCTCATCTGCTCGCGGCTGCCACCGGGGCTCCGAGCCCGGGCGGGCCGCGTGGGTTCAGGGCAGCGGCCAGTACCGTTGGCGCTGGAACGGATAGGTCGGCAGACTCACGGCTCGCGCGTCCGCATCGGCGAAGAAGCGCTGCCAGTCCGGGGAGAACCCGCTTACGTGGAGCGCTGCAAGTACGCGCACCAGCACGTCGGCCGAGGGGTGGTCGCCTGCGTACGGGGGGCGGCCCTGGTCACTGCGGCTGTCGGCCGGGCCGTCGAGCAGCCGCACCGCCGGGAGGCCCTGCGCGTCGATGGACACCACCGTGCTCACACCGTGCCCGCGCAACGCGTCACCGCCGGGCGGTGCGGAACCGTGGTCGTCCACGGCCCGTGGTGGTCGGCCGCCGAGGAGCAGGTCCGGCCGGACTCCCCAGCCTTCCAGGTGACCGAACCAGGTCCTGGCCCGCTCGACATCCCCTTCTGCGGCAGGCTGGCCGGCTTCGTCCGTGGTGGGGAGGAGGAAGGCGAGCCTGCCGCCGCTGACCGTTCCGCGGACCACGGCTTCCTTCTCCCGGTCGCAGGTGAGGGCGGCAAGACCCGTCAGGAAGTCGTCACGGTGGCGGGCCACCACCGCCGCACGGTGAGGGAAGTGGGCCCTGCACGTGGCCAGGGTGAAAGCGACGTCCCCCATGTCCAGCGCGGGGTCCGCCTCGACCCTGGAGAGGAGCTGTCGGGCTTGGTCGCGGAGCGCTCGCTCGTTTCGTGCGGAGAGCACCCACACCAGCGGCGGCCGGTCGGCCCCGTGCTCCCCGGGAGCCGGGTGGCGACGCTCGTGGGCGGCGGGCGGAGCCTGTTCGAGGATCACGTGTCCGTTGGTGCCGCTCACACCGTACGAGCACACGCCGGCCCTGCGCGGTCTGCCGGTGTCCGGCCAGGCCCGGGCCTGGGTCAGCAATCGCACCCCGCTTCCCTGCCAGTCGATGTGCGGCGACGGCTCCTCCGCGTGCAGGGTGCGGGGCAGCAGGCCGTGCTGCATGGCGAGAACCATCTTGATGACTCCGGCCGCGCAGGCGGCGGCCTGGGTGTGCCCGATGTTCGACTTCACCGATCCCAGCCACAACGGCCGGTCCCGGTCACGCCCCGGCCCGTAGACCGCCGCGATCGCCTCACCCTCGATCGCGTCGCCGAAGGGGGTTCCCGTGCCGTGTGCCTCCACGGCGTCGACCTCGTCACCGGTGAGCCCGGCAGCTGCCAACGCCGAGCGGATCACCCGCCGTTGGGACGGCCCCCGGGGCGCCTCGAAGCCCTCCTTGCTGCCGTCCTGGTTCACGGCGCTGCCGCGCACGACCGCCAGGACCGGATGCCCCTCGCGCTGGGCGGTGGAAAGCCGTTCGAGCAGGAGGACGGCGACTCCTTCGGAGAAGCCGATGCCGTCCGCTCCGGCCGAGAACGCCTTGCTCCGGCCGTCCGGTGCGATCAGGGAGTCGGACGGGTACCGGCTGAACTCGACGAAGGCTCCGGGATGGGGCATGACCGTGGCACCGCCCACCAGGGCGAGCGTGCATTCGTCGGCGCGGAGCGCACGACAGGCCGTGTGGAGTGCCACGAGCGTGGAGGAGCAGCCGGTGTCCAGCGTGATCGCGGGCCCTTCGAAGCCGAAGGTCCGGGAGATCCGGCCCGACGCGAGGTTGGGCGCGTTGCCCACGTACCGGTGGCCCTCGGAGGCGTCCGTGCTGTCGTAGAAGAAGGATCCGTAGGTGTAGTAGAGGTATCCGATGCCGATGAACACTCCGGTGTCGCTGCCCTGAAGGGTCCGGGCGTTGATCCCGGCCCGTTCGAAGGCGGTCCACGAGGTTTCCAGGAGAAGCCGGTGCTGCGGGTCCATCATCAGGGCCTCGTGTGCTCCGACACCGAAGAAGTCCGCGTCGAAGTCGGCGACTCCGTCCAGGAAGGCGCCCTGACGTACGAAACTGCGGCCGGGGCGACCGGGCTCGGGGTCGTAGAGGGCGGAGAAGTCCCAGCCGCGGTCGTCGGGGAAATCCGTGACGGTGTCACGACCGGAGGCGAGCACGTCCCACAGGTGTTCGGGGGAGCGGATCCCTCCCGGGAGGCGGCAGTCCATTCCGATGACGGCGATGGGTTCGTCGGCCCGCTCGGACAGCCGCCGGTTGGTCCGCCGGAGTCTTTCCACTTCCTTGAGCGTGGAACGCAGGGCTTCGGTCAGCTTCTCAGGAGTGCTCATGATCGGGTCCCTGGGTCGATGGTCGGATCCCCGTGGGCGTGCCGAGTGCGAGTTCGACCAGGCTCGCGGCGTCCAGCGCGTCCAGCGCGTCCAGCGCGTCCAGCGCGTCCGGCGCCTCCAGGCCGTCCAGGTCGTCCGGTCCGGCTTCCGGGTCCGGACCGGCAGCCGGTGTCCTCGCGGTGCCGAGGAGCCGGAGCAGCTCGTCCGTGAGGGCCTCCGTCGTGTCGTACTCGAACAGGGTGGTGAGGGGCAGCCGGATACCCAGCCCGGTCTCCAGGCGCCGGCGCAGTCGCGTCGTCCCCAGGGAATCCAGGCCCAGTTCCGCGAAGCCGCGGCCCTCCTGCTGCCCGCCCGGTCCGGTCAGTCCCAGCAGTTCGCGGACGTGGCCGCGGATGAAGGTGCCGAGCAGCAGGTGCTGGTCGGCGGGCGCCTCGCCTGCCAGGCGTGCGGCCAGGTGCGGGAGCGGTGTGCCGGTGCCGGGTGTCCGGACCGCGCGGAGCGCGGACTGCGCCTCGGGAACGGTGTCGAAGAGGTGGCACGCCCGGTCCGCGGTGTGCGCGGGGGCGAACCTGCCCCAGTCGAGGTCGGCGATGACGGCGAAGGGCTCCCTGCGGCCGAGTTCCCGTTCCAGGGCGGCCGAGGCCGCCGCGGCTGCCATGCGGCGGATGCCCCTGTGCCGTGTCTCCCGTACCACTGCCTCGGCGGCGGCGCTGCCCACGCCTTCCCAAGCACCCCAGGCCACGGACGTCGCGGCCAGTCCCCGGGCGGCCCGGTGCTGGGCCAAGGCGTCCAGAAAGGCGTTCGCCGCCGCATAGTTGGCCTGCCCCGGGCTGCCCCAGGTGCCGGCGGCCGATGAGAAGAGCACGAAGGCGGAGAGGTCCAGTCCCGCCGTGAGCTCATGGAGATTGAGCGCTCCGCTGACCTTGGGGCGCAGTACGGACTCACAGCGCTCGGGCGTCAGGTTCTCCAGCATCCCGTCGTCGACGGTCCCCGCGGCGTGGACGATGGCGGCGAGGCGGTGGCCGCTCTGGATCTCGTGCAGGAGCCGGCCGGTCGCGGCACGGTCCGACACGTCGCACGCCACCAGGGTGACCTGGGCTCCCTCGGCGGTGAGTTCCGCGGCCAGTTCAGCCGCCCCGGCGGCTGCCGGGCCACGGCGGCCGGCCAGAACCAGGCGCCGCGCCCCCGCGCGTGCCAGCATCCGGGCGGCCTCCGCCCCGGCCCCGCTGGTGCCACCGGTGACGAGGACGGCCCCGTCCGGTTCCCATCGGTGGACCGTCGACGGCTCCGGGAGCGGAGCACGGGCCAGCCGTCGTACGTACGTGCCGCTGTGCCGCAGCGCGTACTCGTCCTCGCCTCCTGACGCCGCCAGGACGGCGGCGAGGCGGTCCGCGATCCGGCCGTCCGCGGTCAGGGGGAGGTCGATCACCCCGCCCCAGCGACGGGGTTGCTCGAGTGCGGCGACTCGGCCCAGGCCCCACAGGAGAGCCTGCAGCGGGTGGTCGACGCGGTCCGATTCCTCGGCGCGTACCGCGCCGCGGGTCACGCACCACAGCGGAGCCTCGAAGCCGGCGTCGTCCAGGGCTCCCAGGAGTGCGAGGGTGGCGGTGAAGCCGGCCGGTGTGGCGGCGTCCGCGGCAATGGGCTCTTCGTCGAGGGCGAGCAGAGACAGGACCCCTGCGGTGCGGGGCGGGCCGCCGGGCAACGCGTCGCGCAGCCGACCGGCCATGGACGCCCGATCGGTGCCCCCGGCCGGCACGGTGACGGGGACGACGCGGGCTCCGCGGCCGTCCAGGGCCTGAGCGCACCGTGCTTGTGACGCGGCGGCGGAGGGACTCGCGGGGGCCACGAGGAGCCAGGTCCCCGACACATCTGCCGCGGGGACATCCGGTTCGGGTTTCCAGGTCAGCCGGTAGCGCCAGGAGACTGCCCGGGCCCTGTCGATCTCGTGTCGGCGCCAAGCGGCCAGCCGGGGGACGGCTTCGCGGAACGGCTGGTCGGCGTCGATGCCGAGTGCGGTGCTGAGGGCGGCGATGTCCCCCCGGTGTACGGAGTCCCAGAACGGGGAGGGCTCGGGCAAGGTGGTGGAGGGCTCGGGCCCCGTGACGGCGGTGGGCCAGTAGGAGCGGTGCTGGAACGGATAGGTGGGCAGCGGAACACGGCGGGCGTCCGGGTAGAGGACGTGCGGGTCGGGGTCGGCGCCGTCGGCGATGGCGCGGGCCACCGGTGCGAGGGGTCCGGCGGGAGAGGAGCCGAGGCGGTGCGCCGGCGCAGGGTCCGGCGCGGCCGGGTCGGTTCCGGTCGTGCCGCGGACGATGCCGGGGTCGTCCTTTCCGGCGGCCAGTGCCTCCAGCGCGGCCAGGAAGCCCTGGGTGTCGTCGGCGGTCAGTACGGCCCTGTGGTGGAACGAGGCCCGGGTCGTGGCCAGGGAGAACCCGATGTTCGCGAGGTCTGCGCGTCCGGGGGCGGTGTGCGTGGACAGGAAATCCCGCAACCTTCGTGCCTGGGCGCGCAGCGCCGGCTCGCTCCGTGCGGAGACCAGCCACAGCATCGGGCCGCTGCCCGTGCCGGACGGCTGTTCCGTGAGCGGGCCGTCCTCGTCGAGGGGGGCGGGTGCTTGTTCGAGGATGAGGTGGGCGTTGGTTCCGCTGATGCCGAAGCTGGAGATGGCGGCGCGTCGGGGGTGGTGGGTGGTGGGCCAGGGTGTGGTGGTGGTGAGGAGTTGGAGGGGGGTGGTGGTCCAGTTGACGTGGGGGGTGGGTTGGTCGATGTGGAGGGTGCGGGGGAGTTGGGCGTGGTGGATGGCCATGATCATTTTGATGATGGCGGCGGTGCCTGCGGCGGCTTGGGTGTGGCCGATGTTGGATTTGACGGAGCCGAGCCAGAGGGGTTGGTGGGTGGGTCGGTTGGTGGTGTAGGCGGTGAGGAGGGCGGTGGCTTCGATGGGGTCGCCGAGTGTGGTGCCGGTGCCGTGGGCTTCGATGGCGTCGATGTCGTGTGGTGTGAGGCGGGCGTTGGTGAGGGCTTGGTGGATGACGCGTTGTTGGGCGGGTCCGTTGGGTGCCGACAGATCGCTGCTGGCGCCGTCTTCGTTGATGGCGCTGCCTTGGATGAGGGCGTGGATGGTGTGGTTGTTGTGTTGGGCGTCGGTGAGGCGTTCGAGGAGGAGGAGGGCGGCGCCTTCGGCGAAGGCGGTTCCGTTGGCGGTGGCGGCGAAGGGTTTGCAGCGGCTGTCGGGTGCGAGGCCGCGTTGGCGGCTGAATTCGGTGAGGGTGCCGGGGGTGGACATGATGGTGACGCCGCCGGCGAGGGCGAGTGGGGTGTGGTGTTGGCGGAGTGCTTGGCAGGCGAGGTGGACGGCGACCAGGGATGACGAGCACGCCGTGTCGATGCTCATGGCGGGCCCCTCCAGGCCCAGGGAGTAGGCGATCCGCCCCGACACGACACTCGCGGCAGTGCCCGTGGCGAGATATCCCTCCACTTCTTGCGAACCGCCCGAGAAGCATGCGGCGTAGTCGCCGGCCATGACGCCCGCGTAGGTGGCGGTGGGGGTGCCGCGGAGGGTGTGCGGGTTGATCCCGGCGTGTTCGATGGCTTCCCAGGCGACTTCGAGGAGGTGTCGTTGCTGGGGGTCCATGGCGAGGGCTTCGCGGGGGGAGATGTGGAAGAAGTCGGCGTCGAAGTCGGCGGCGTCGTGGAGGAATCCGCCTTCGCGGGCGTAGCAGGTTCCGGGGTGGTCGGGGTCGGGGTGGTAGAGGCGTTCGAGGTCCCAGTTGCGGTCGGTGGGGAAGGGGCCGATGGCGTCGCGTTCGCCGATGACGAGGTCCCACAGGTCTTGGGGTGAGCGGACGCCGCCGGGGAGGCGGCAGGCCATTCCGATGACCGCGATGGGTTCGTTCGCCTGCCCCTCCAGTTCCTGGACGCGGTCGCGGGAACGCCGCAGCTCGACCGCCACCCGCTTCAGATAGGCGCGCATGCGTTCTTCGTTCGTCGCGGTCGCCGCGGGGCCGTCCCCTGCCATCTCAGCTCAACTCCTGGTCGAGGAAGTCGAAGAGCTCGCCGTCGGTCGCCTCTCCCAGGGACTGCGCGAGATCGCTTCCCCGTGCGGGCTCCGCGCTGTCGCCGTACTTCCCGAGGAGTTCCCGCACGCGCCGGAGACCTGTCGTGCGGACCGCGTCGTCAGGTGCCGTGGCGGACAGGGCCGAGTCGAGCTTGTCCAGCCACGCGGAGACGGGGGAGACGGCCGTCCGCGCGAGCTCCGCGGTCAGGTGGCGGGCGAGTGCCTCCGGAGTGGGGTGGTCGAAGATCAGAGTGCTGGGCAGCTGGAGCCCGGTGGACGACGCGAGCCGATTGCGCAGCATGACTGCCGTGAGCGAGTCGACGCCCAGAGCGGTGAATCCGACGTCCGCCTCGACGCTCGTTCCGCCCTGGTGGCCGAGTGCCGTCGCGGTGAGGCCGCGGACCAGGCCGAGCACGATCGTGTGGCGCCCGGGCCCGTCCTGGCCGGCCAGCTGCTGATGCAGCGTCAAGGACGGTTCGGCTCCGCCGCGTCCTGCCCCGTTCGCACTGCCGGTGGTCAGCCCGCGCAGCACCGGCAGCGCGGCGGAGGCGCCGGGCCGGGTGCGCAGCGCGTGCAGGTCGAGCCGTGCGGGCACCAGCAGCGGTTCCGGGCTGCCGAGCGCCGCGTCGAACAGCGTGAGGGCCTCTTCGGCCGGCATCGGGACGAGCCCCAAGTGGCCGACGTGCCGCAGATCCTCGCCCGGGCGAGCGGTCATCCCGGCCTCGCGCCACCAACCCCAGGCGAGGGATTGGGCCGCCAGGCCCTGGGCGGCACGGTGGTGTGCCAGGGCGTCGAGGAAGACGTTCGCGGCGGCGTAGTTGCCTTGTCCGGCGTTGCCCAGAACGCCGGCGGCGGAGGAGAAGAGGACGAAGAACGCCAGGTCGTGCCGGCGCGTCAGGTCATGGAGGTGCCAGGCGCCGTCGGCCTTGGCCCGCAGCACCGAGTCACACCGTTCCGGGGTCAGACTCGTCAGGACACCGTCATCGAGGGTTCCGGCTGTGTGGATGACCGCCGTCAACGGGTGTTCGGCCGGGATCGCGGCGAGGACGTCCCGCAGTGCCCGCCGGTCGGCGACGTCGCATGCCGCCAGTGTCACCGTGGCCCCGAGCGCGGCGAGTTCGTGCTCCAGCTGCTTGGCTCCGGGCGCGTTCGCTCCCCGTCGGCTGATCAAGAGCAGACGGCGTACGCCATGACGCGTCACGAGATGCCGTGCGACCAGTCCCCCGAGTACGCCCGTGCCGCCCGTGACGAGTACCGTCCCCGCCCCGTCCAGCGGTCGCCCGTCGGCGGCGGATCCGATGGCGGATCCGGTCGCGGCTCCGGCGGAGGTGGAGGCCGCGCGGCTCAGGGCCGGGGCGAGAAGCGCTCCGGCCCGGACCGCGAGCTGGGGTTCGGTGCTGCCGAGTGCGCGGGGGAGGACGCCCGGGGCGGAGGGACCGTCATCCAGGTCGAGGAGCGCGAAACGCCGGGGATGCTCACTCTGCGCACTGCGCAGCAGCCCCCACACCGCGGAGGCGGCGAGATCGCGGACGTCCTCGCGGGTGTGGGTGGCGACCGCCCGGTGGGTCACCACGACGAGCCGTGCGTGAGCGAACCGGTCGTCGGCGAGCCAGCTCTGCACCAGGGCGAGGACGTGGTGCCCCAGGCCGCGGGTGGCCGCGGGGAGTTCGACGTCTCCCGCGAGCCCGGTGTGCACGGGGGCGATCACGACGCGGGGGGTGGCGGCGCCGTCGTCCATCGCCGTGGCCAGCGCGGCGAGATCGGGGTACGTCCGGGTGACCGGGAGGTTCGCGAGCGGCGGCCCGTCCGTGGAGCCGCCCAGTACGGCCCAGGACGAGGTATCGGGAGTCCCCTCGGGAAGCTGCCGCTCCGGCCAGTCCAACCGGAACAGCGACTCGGGCGGCGATACGTCGGGCGCCGCGCGCCCGGTGGGCTTCAGCGCCAGCGATGTCACGGTGAGCACGGGACGCCCCGTGCTGTCCGTGGCCGTCACCGCCACCTCGTGCTCTCCGGTGCGTGCCAGGTGTACCCGGACGGCCGAAGCCCCCGGTTCGTGCAGGGTCACTCCGGTCCAGCAGAAGGGCAGCGACTGCCCGGCGCCGTCCGGCAGGCACAGCGGCAGGGCGTGCAGCGCGGCGTCCAGCAGGGCCGGGTGGAGTCCGAACGAGCCGCATGCGGCCCTGATGGCCTCGGGGGCCTCCGCGACGGCGAAGGCCTCGTCGCCACGGCTCCAGGCAGCGGTGAGGCCGTGGAACGCGGGCCCGTACACGACACCGTGCGCCGCGAACCGGTCGTGAAGACCGGCGCGTTCCGTCCCGTCGGCCCCGGCAGGCGGCCAGGACACGGGTGCGGTGAGGGGGACGACGGGGTCCGGGGCGAGCACGCCGGTGGCATGCCGGACCCACTCGCCCGCGGCCCCGGAGTCCTCCGCGCGCGAGGAGACGCGGAGGGGACGGCACCCTGCCGCGTCGGCCCGGCCCACGGTCGTGCGCAGCTGGAGCCCACCGTGTTCCGGCAGGCTCAGCGGTGTGTGCAGGACGAGTTCCGCCACGCTGTCGCAGCCTGCTTCCCGAGCCGCCCGCAGGGCGAGTTCAAGGAACGCGGTAGCGGGGAACAGCCGTTCGCCGTCTACGGCATGGTCGGTGAGCCAGGGGTGGCTTTCCGTCGCGAGCCGTCCGCTCAGTACCCAGCCCTCGTCATCCGGCAGCGGGAGCACGGCGCCGACCAGCGGGTGGTCCCCGTACTCCGCGCCGACGGCGCGTGCGGCTGCGCGAGGTGTGCCGTCGACGGACGGGGCGAGCCAGTACCGCCGGTGCTGGAAGGGGTAGGTGGGCAGCGGAGCGGGCCGGGCGGCCGGCGCGGCGGGCAGGAGGGGGGCGGCGACGTGTCCGTTGGCATGGAGCTGGGCGACGGCCGTGGCCAGCGTGTCGGCTTCGCCGTGGCCCTTGCGCAGCGTCGGGAGGATGGTGTGGTCATGCTGCGTGCGTTCGCGGGTACAGCTGTGGGCGATGGTGGTCAGCGTGGCGTCAGGGCCGATTTCCAGGAGGGTCGTCGGCCGCTCGCGGATCAGGGTGTCGAGGGCCTGCTGGAAGCGCACGGCGTGGCGCGCCTGCTCCGCCCAGTAGCGCGGAGTGGTCAGGTCGTCGGGTGCGGCCGGCCGACCGGTGAGGGTGGAGATGACGGGGATCGCCGGCCGGTGGAACTCCAGGCCCGCGGCGACGGCCTGGAACTCCTGGAGGACGGGCTCGATGAAGGGGGAGTGGAACGCGTGACTGACACGGAGCGGGCTGGTGCGCCGACCTTGCCGGCCGAGCTCGTCGGCGATCTCGCGCACCGTCTCGGCGTGGCCGGAGATGACGACGAACGCGGGCGCGTTGACGGCGGCGATGGACACGTGCCCGGAATGCTCCCGTAGGTAGGGGAGGACTTCGGCTTCGCCGGCGTGCACGGCGACCATCGCGCCGCCGGAGGGGAGCGACTGCATCAGCCGCCCGCGGGCGGCGACGAGCGCGCAGGCGTCGGACAGGCCGAGGACGCCCGAGACGTGGGCGGCCGTGAGCTCCCCGATGGAGTGCCCGATCAGGTGGTCGGGGTGCACGCCCTGCCGTTCGAGCATGCGGAAGAGGGCCGTCTCCACGGCGAACAGGGCCGACTGGGTGTATCCCGTCCGGTGGACGAGAGCCGCCTCGGGTGAGGCCGGAGCGGCGAACATGACATCGCGCAGAGGGCGGTCGAGGTGGGGGTCCACGGCCTCGAAGACCGCGTCGAGCGCCTGCCTGAACGCGGAATGGGTGCGGTACAGCTGCTGACCCATGCCGACTCGCTGGGCTCCCTGGCCGGAGAACAGGAACACAAGCGCGCGGTCCTCGTCGGGTGTTCCTCGTACGGTGCCGCGGTGCCGCTGGTTCGAGGACAGGGCTGCCAGCCCGTCGAGCAGGTCCTCGCGGGTGCGTCCGACGACCGCCGCGCGGTGCTCGAGCGTCGCCCGCGTGGTGGCGAGGGCGTGGGCGATGTCCGCGGCGCGCAGACGGGGGTGCGCCGCGGTGTGCGCGCGCAGGCGTTCGGCCTGGTCCTTGAGGGCGTTCGGAGTGTGCGCGGAGAGCACCCAGGTCAGCGGGTGGTCGTCCGGGACGGCTGTCGGCGGGGTGCTGTCGTGCGGGGGTGCTTGTTCGAGGATGAGGTGGGCGTTGGTTCCGCTGATGCCGAAGCTGGAGATGGCGGCGCGTCGGGGGTGGTGGGTGGTGGGCCAGGGTGTGGTGGTGGTGAGGAGTTGGAGGGGGGTGGTGGTCCAGTTGACGTGGGGGGTGGGTTGGTCGATGTGGAGGGTGCGGGGGAGTTGGGCGTGGTGGATGGCCATGATCATTTTGATGATGGCGGCGGTGCCTGCGGCGGCTTGGGTGTGGCCGATGTTGGATTTGACGGAGCCGAGCCAGAGGGGTTGGTGGGTGGGTCGGTTGGTGGTGTAGGCGGTGAGGAGGGCGGTGGCTTCGATGGGGTCGCCGAGTGTGGTGCCGGTGCCGTGGGCTTCGATGGCGTCGATGTCGTGTGGTGTGAGGCGGGCGTTGGTGAGGGCTTGGTGGATGACGCGTTGTTGGGCGGGTCCGTTGGGTGCCGACAGGCCGTTGCTGGCGCCGTCTTCGTTGATGGCGCTGCCTTGGATGAGGGCGTGGATGGTGTGGTTGTTGTGTTGGGCGTCGGTGAGGCGTTCGAGGAGGAGGAGGGCGGCGCCTTCGGCGAAGGCGGTTCCGTTGGCGGTGGCGGCGAAGGGTTTGCAGCGGCTGTCGGGTGCGAGGCCGCGTTGGCGGCTGAATTCGGTGAGGGTGCCGGGGGTGGACATGATGGTGACGCCGCCGGCGAGGGCGAGTGGGGTGTGGTGTTGGCGGAGTGCTTGGCAGGCGAGGTGGACGGCGACCAGGGATGACGAGCACGCCGTGTCGATGGTGATCGCGGGGCCTTCCAGGCCGAGTGCGTAGGCGATCCGCCCCGATACGACGCTCCCCGACACACCGGTCAGCCGGTGCCCCGCCACCTCCTCGGACGCCAGGTGCAGCGGCGGGCCGTACTCCTGACGGACACATCCCGCGTAGGTGGCGGTGGGGGTGCCGCGGAGGGTGTGCGGGTTGATCCCGGCGTGTTCGATGGTTTCCCAGGCGACTTCGAGGAGGTGGCGTTGCTGGGGGTCCATGGCGAGGGCTTCGCGGGGGGAGATGTGGAAGAAGTCGGCGTCGAAGTCGGCGGCGTCGTGGAGGAATCCGCCTTCGCGGGCGTAGCAGGTTCCGGGGTGGTCGGGGTCGGGGTGGTAGAGGCGTTCGAGGTCCCAGTTGCGGTCGGTGGGGAAGGGGCCGATGGCGTCGCGTTCGCCGATGACGAGGTCCCACAGGTCTTGGGGTGAGCGGACGCCGCCGGGGAGGCGGCAGGCCATTCCGATGACCGCGATGGGTTCGTTCGCCTGCCCCTCCAGTTCCTGGACGCGGTCGCGGGAACGCCGCAGCTCGACCGCCACCCGCTTCAGATAGGCGAGTGTCTTCTCGTCCTCGGTCATCGTGCACCTGCTTCTGAGTACGAGCGGGCTCGCCGCCCCCGGGAGGTCACCGGAGCCCGAACTCGTCGTCGATGAGCTTGAAGACCTCGTTGGCCGTTGCCCCTTCGAGGTCCGGACCGGTGGCAGGCGCACCGCCGTCCCGCTGTTCGCGCAGCCTGGTGAGCACGGACTCCAGACGCGTCCTGACCGCATCAGCCGTGCGGGGGTCGGTCTGCGGCAGGAGGATCAGGCCCTCGAGCCTGCCCAGTTCCTCCAGCAGGGCCGGACGGGTCGGGGTGCCCTCGGGGAACAGCCGGTCGCGTACGTGGGCCGCCAGTGCGGCCGGGGTGGGATGATCGAAGATCGCGGATACGGTCAGCTGCGCTCCGGTGACCCGGTTCAGACGGTTGCGCAACTCGACGGAGGTGAGCGAGTCGAAACCGATGTCCTTGAACGCGCGCTCGGGATGAACGCGGTCGGCGGCGGCCAGCCGCAGGGCCTGCGAAGCGTGCTGCCGTACCAGTTCCAGCAGGGCGTGATCGCGTTCCGCCGGGGTGAGCCCGGCGAGCCGCTGCCTCAGCGAGCGCACGTTGGCCGGCGCTGCGTGCACCGCCTGCCGGACGGCGGGGCGCAGTACGTGGCGGAGCAGCGGCGAGGAGGTGTCCGAGTGGGGGGCCTTGGTGTCCACATGGGCGGTCATCAGGAAGGTCTCGCCCGTACGCAAGGCCGCGTCGAAGAGCGCCGGCCCCTCCTCGTCCCCCAGCGGCAGCAGACCGCCCTGCACCATGCGGGCCACATCGCGCGAAGTGAGGTGCCTGCTCATCGTGCTGGCCTGCTTCCACAGGCCCCAGGCCAGGGACTGGGCGGGCAACCCGTGGACGGCGCGGTGCTGGGCCAGGGCGTCGAGGAAGGTGTTCGCGGCGGCGTAGTTGGCCTGCGCGGGGCCGCCCAGGACACCGGCGACGGAGGAGAACAGGACGAAGGCTGCGAGGTCCTCGTGGCGGGTCAGCGTGTGCAGGTGCCAGGCACCGTCGGCCTTGGCCGCGAGGACCTCGTCACAGCGTTCGGGCGTCAGGCCGGTCAGGACCGCGTCCGCCAGTGTCCCCGCGGCATGGACCACCGCCGTCAGCGGATGCTCCGGGGGAACCGCGGCCAGGACGCCCGCCAGGGCATCGCGGTCGGAGATGTCGCAGGCGGCAACCGTGACGGCCGCCCCGAGTTCCGTGAGGTCCTGTTCCAGGCGGGCCGCCTCAGGGGCCCGTGACCCCTGACGGCTGATCAGCAACAGGCGGCGAACACCGTGGCGGGCCACCAGGTGCCGGGCGAACAGCCCGCCCAGCATGCCCGTGCCGCCCGTGATCAGCACCGTCCCCCCGGGGTTCAGCGGCCGTGGAATCGTCAGGGCGAGCTTGCCGGTGTGCCTGGCCTCCTTGAAGTACCGGAACGCCTCGGGGGCCCGCCGCACGTCCCAGGACCTGACGGGAAGCGGCCGGAGGGTGCCGTCGGCGAACAGGGCGAGCACCGCCGCCAGCATGCGCTGGATGTCCTCCGGCCCGACGTCCAGGACGTCGAAGGCCCGGTACTCGACCCCGGGGTACTGCCCGGCGATCTCCGCCGCGTCACGGATGTCGGTCTTGCCCATTTCCAGGAAGCGGCCGCCGCCGGGCAGCAGCAGCCGCGCCGAGGCGTCCACGAACTCCCGGGTCAGCGAGTTCAGCACGACCCCGACGCCCCGGCCCGAAGTGGCCGCCAGGAACGCCTCCCCGAAGTCGAGGGTCCGCGAAGAGGCGATGTGGTCGGAGTCGAGTCCCATCCGGGTCAGGTGCGGCCACTTGTCGGGGTGGGCGGTGGCGAAGACCTCCGCCCCGAGGTGCCCGGCCAGCTGGACGGCCGCCATGCCGACCCCGCCGGTGGCGGCGTGCACCAGCACCGCCTCGCCCGCTCGCAGCCCGGCCAGTTCCACCAGCCCGTAGTACGCCGTCAGGTAGGCGATGGGCATCGACGCGGCCTGCTCGTACGACCATCCTTCCGGGATCCGCGCCATCATGCGGTGGTCGGCGGTGACGACCGGGCCGATCGCCCCCGTTTCGATCCCGACGATGCCCAGCACCCTGTCGCCCGGCACGAAGGACGAGACCTCCGGGCCGACCTCGGTGACGATCCCTGCGAACTCCCTGCCCAGCGCCGCCGAGCCCGGGAAGAGGTCCATGGAGATGATGACGTCGACGAAGTTCAGCCCCGCCGCCCGTACCGCGACGCGCACCTGCCCCTCGGCCGGCGGCTGGGTGTGTTCCTCACATGCCACCAGTGCGAGACCGTCGAGGGTGCCCTTGCGCGGGATGTCCAGGCGCCACACGGGGCTGTGGCGCGGCGGCGCGAGCACGCTCGACGGCACGGCGTGCACGAGCCGGGGCGCGAGCAGGACACCGGCCCGGCCGGCGAGCTGGGGCTCCGCCGTGGTGAGCGCGGTGGGCAGGGCGGCGGGAGCCGCGGGATCGTCGTCGAGGTCCAGCAGGGTGAAGCGGTGGGGATGTTCGGCCTGGGCGCTGCGCACCAGGCCCCAGACGGCGGCGGAGGGCAGGCCGGTGACGTCCTCCCCCGCGTCGGTGGCGACCGCGCCGCGGGTGAGCACGGTCAGGCGCGTCCCGGTGAAACGGTCGTCGGCGAGCCAGGCCTGGAGAACTCCGAGTACCTGATGGACGTGGGCGTGGACGGCCCCCGGAAGGGCGGAGGCGGCGGGCGCGGGGACCGAGGCGATCACCGCGGAGGGGGGCGGAGCCCCTCCCTCCAGGGCCGCGGCCAGCGCCGGCACGTCGGCGTACCAGGTCGCCCCGTGCAGCGCCGGATCCCCTGGTGTCCCGATCGCGGCCACGGGGCGCGAGGGGGCGGGCGCGGGCGCGGCGCCGGGGGGCAGGGCGGTCCACTCCACCCGGAACAGCGAGTCGCGGGGCTCGGAGCCGTCGGCGTGCAGTTGTTCCCGGGACACCGAACGGAAGGTCAGCGAGTCCACGGACACCACCGGCTGTCCGGTGCCGTCGGTGGCCACGAGCCCGATGCTGTCCTCGCCGGTCCTGGTGATCCGGACCCGCAGCCCGGAGGAACCCGAGGCGTGAAGCGCGATCCCGTTCCACGAGAAGGGCATGCGGACGACGGGCGAGTCGCCCGCCGTCTCCATCAGGACGGCGTGCAGCGCGGCGTCCAGCAGCGCCGGGTGTATGCCGTACCCCGCGCTCTGGCCGCGGGCCTCGTCGGGCAGGTCCACCTCGGCCAGCAGTTCGGTACCGTGCCGCCACATCCTGCGCAGGCACCGGAACGCCGCTCCGTAGTGATAGCCGAGAGCGTGCAGGCGTTCGTACCCGTCGGCCGGGTCCACCGGTTCCGCGCCCGGGGGCGGCCAGACCTCGGGGACCGCGTCGGCCGGATCCGCGCCGGGTGACCGGGGGCCGACCGAGCCCCTGGCGTGCCGGGTCCACGACTGACGGCCGGAATCCGCGTCGGATGTGGCGTACACGCTGAACGGGCGTGTGCCGTCCGGAGCCGGCCCGTCCACGACGACCTGGAGCCGGAGCGCGCCCGTGTCCGGCAGCCACAGCGGAGCTTCCAGATCCAGCTCCGCCACCACCGCGCAGCCGAGCAGGCGGCCCGCCGCTCCGGCGATCTCGGCGAACGCGGTACCCGGCAGGAGTGGGTTCCCCCACACACGGTGATCGGCGAGCCATGGGTGGCTGCGCCGGGACACGCTCCCGGCGAGCACCAGACCGTCGGTCCCGGGGAGCGGTACGCAGGCCCCGAGCAGGGGGTGTCCGGCCGCGCCCAGCCCCGTACCGGTTGCTGAGGCAGCGGTGGCGGGGGCGGCGTCGCACCAGTAGCGCTGCCGCTGGAAGGCGTAGGTGGGCAGGGTCGTGGGCCGCGCGCCGGTGCCGGTGAAGGCGGACCGCCAGTCCACCGGGGCCCCGTGGGCCCAGGCCTCGGCGAGGGAGGTGAGGAAGCGCCTGGGGGCTTCGTCGTTGCGGCGGAGGGAGCCGATGGCAGCCGCGGCCCGGCCGCTGTCCGCGATGGTCTCCTCCAAGGCCATGTGCAGCAACGGGTGCGGGTTGACCTCGATGAACAGCCCGTGGTCCGAGTCGAGCAGCGCACGGCAGGCCTGCTCGAACAGCACCGGTTCCCGTGCGTTGCGGTACCAGTACTCCGCGTCCAGCTGCTTCGTGTCGAGGAGGGCGCCCGTCACCGTCGAGTAGAAGGGGACGTCGGCCGGCCGCGGTGCCACCGGGGCGAGCACCTCGAGGAGATGGCCGCGCAGCGACTCGACCTGGGCCGAGTGGCCGGCGTTGTTGACCCCCGGAAGGCGGCGGAACTCCACGTTCTCCCGGGCGAGTTCGGTGAGCAGTTCGTCCAGAGCCCGCGGGTCTCCGCCGATGGTGGCCGATACGGGGCTGTTGACCGCCGCGATGCCCAGCAGCCCGGGCCACCGTTCGGCCCGCCTGCGCAGGTCGGCGGCGGGCGCCCCGACGGCAGCCATCGCTCCCTGTCCCGCCAGGGCCAGGAGGGCGCGGCTGCGCAGGGCCACGATCCGCGTGGCGTGTTCGAGGGACAGCGCCCCGGCCACGTGGGCCGCCGCGATCTCCCCTTGGGAGTGGCCGACGACTGCCGAGGGCTCCACTCCGTGGGCCCGCCACATCGCCGCCAACGAGACCATCATGGTGAACAGGGCGGGCTGGACGACGTCCACCCGGTCCAGGGGAGGAGCGCCGTCGGCTCCACGCAGTACGTCGAGTACGGACCAGTCCAGATGTGCCGCGAAGGAGTCGGCGCAGCTCTGTGCGGAGTCCCGGAACGCGGGCGAGGACCGGAGCAGTCCGGCCGCCATGCCCGGCCACTGCGACCCCTGGCCGGGGAACACGAAGACCGTCTTGGCGCCCAGCCTGCCGGAGCCCCGTACCAGTGAGGCCGCCGTGCCGCCTTCCTCCAGGGCCGCGAGACCTTCCTGGAACTCCGCGGGGCTCGCGGCCACCAGCACCGCACGGCTGTCGAGGTTCGATCGACCGCAGGCCAGCGTGTACCCGATGTCCGCCGGGGATCGCGCCGGATCCTCGGCCACGTGCCGGCGCAGGCGGCCGGCCAGGGCGCTCAGGGCCTGGTCGCCCTTGGCCGACAGCGGCCAGGGCAGCGCCTTCGTCTCCGCCGGGGGTCCGTCCCCGTCCGGGGGTACGTGCAGGACTGCCGCCGTGGCCTCGGGCGGCGCCTCTTCCATGATCACGTGGGCGTTGGTCCCACCGGCGCCGAAGGAGGACACGCCGGCCCGCCGAGGCCGGTCCAGTTCGGGCCAGGCCCGTGCCCCGGTCAGCACGCGTACCGTGCCGCTCGACCAGTCCACGTGCCGGGTGGGTTCGTCGACGTGCAGGGTCCGGGGCAGCACGCCGTGACGGATGGCCATCACCATCTTCAGCACTCCGGCGACTCCGGCGGCGGCCTGGGTGTGCCCGATGTTGGACTTGACCGAGCCCAGCCACAGGGGCTGCTCGGCGGTGTGCTCACGGCCGTAGACCGCGAGCAGAGCATGTGCCTCGATGGGGTCGCCCAGCGTCGTGCCCGGGCCGTGGGCCTCGACGGCGTCGACCTCCGCGGCGCCGAGCCCGGCGGAGGCCAGGGCCCGGCGCAGGACGCGCTGTTGTGAAGGGCCGTTGGGTGCGGTCAGCCCGTTGCTCGCCCCGTCCTCGTTGAGGGCGCTTCCCCGCACGACGGCCAGGACCCGGTGCCCGTTGCGGCGTGCGTCGGAGAGCCGCTCCAGCATCAGCAGGCCGGCCCCCTCGGACCATCCGGTGCCGTCCGCCGCGGCCGCGAAGGCCTTGGACCGCCCGTCCGGCGCCAGTGCGCGCTGCCTGCTGAACTCGGTGAACATGGAAGGGGTGGACATCACCGTCACGCCGCCCGCCAGTGCCAGTGAGCACTCCCCGTCCCGCAGCGAGCGGCAGGCCAGATGGATCGCCACCAGGGAGGACGAGCAAGCGGTGTCCACGGCCAGCGCCGGCCCCAGGAAGCCGAAGTTGTACGCCACCCGGCCCGCGAGCACGCTCGTGGTGTTGCCGGTGTAGATGTACCCCTCCAGGTCCTCGGACGCCTGGACGACGCCCGTGTCGTACTGCTGGGGGATGGCCCCCACGAAGACCCCGGTGCTGCTCCCGCGGAGGGAGGCGGGATCGATCGCCGCGTGTTCGGCTGTCTCCCAGGCCACTTCCAGCAGAAGGCGTTGCTGGGGGTCCATGGCGCGTGCCTCGCGCGGCGAGATCCCGAAGAAGGCGGCGTCGAACTCGGCGGCGTCGTACAGGAAGCCGCCCTGGCGCACGTAGCTGGTGCCGCGCTGGTCGGGGTCGGGGTCGAAGAGGCGGTCGAGGTCCCAGCCGCGGTCCTGGGGGAAATCCCCGAGGAGGTCGCGGCCGGCCGCGACCGCCTCCCACAGCGCGTCCGGGGATCGGACGCCCCCGGGGAACCGGCAGCCCATGCCCACGACGGCGATCGGCTCGTCACGGACCTCGGCCGAGGCGCGGGGCATCGGTGCGGGAGGGGCCGTCCGGGGCTCGAACGTCAAGCCGTCCAGGAAGCGGGCGACGGCGCGCGGGGTGGGATGGTCGTAGACCAGGCCGCTGGTCAGTGGCAGAGAGGTGGCCGAGGACAGCCGCTCGGTGAGCTCCACCGCCGTCAGCGAGTCCAGCCCGAGGTCGTCGAAGCAGCGGTCCTCCTCCACATCGGACGGACCGGAGTACTCCAGTACGGCGGCCACCTCGGTGCGGACCAGATCCAGCAGGACCGGCTGCCGCTCCGGGCCCGGCAGGGACTCCAGAGCCAGCCGCGGGCCGTCCGGGACAGCGCGGGGCTCCGGATCCGGCCGGGGCTCCGGATCCCGTCGGCGCGCCGGATCCGGCGCGCCGCCGCCGTCGGCCTCGTCAGGCCAGTGGCGCTGCCTCTGGAAGGCGTACGAGGGCAGATCCACCCGGCGGCCGCCGGAGGAGGCCAGGGCCCCTGCCCACTCCACGTCTTCGCCCCGGACGTAGGCCGCTGCCAGCGCCGGGAGCGCGGGCGCGCGGCCGCCGTGGTCTGCCGTCGGAACCCCTGACGGCGGTTCCGTGGCCGCAGGGTTCCCGGCCGGTCGGCGCACGAGGCTGGTGTGCGCAACCCCGTCCGCGAGGGCCCGCAGCCCTTCGAGGAACTCCGCGCGCTCGCTCGCGATGACCACCGCACGGTGTTCGAGGGCCGAGCGTGTCGTGGCCAGGGAGTGCGCGATGTCGGCGACGGTGTCCTCGGCGCGGGCGTCCGCATGGGCCAGCAGGGCCTCGGCCTGGGCCCGCAGCGCCTGTTCGCTCCGGGCCGACAGCACCCAGGCCGCACCCTGGTGGGGCGCCTGCCGAGGAAGCCGTCGCCCGGCGGCGGGAGCCTGCCCCGTCTCGGGGGCCTCCGTCAGGACCACGTGACAGTTGGTGCCGCCCATGCCGAAGGCGCTCACCCCCGCGGTCCGGGGACCTGCCGCGCTGGGCCAGGGCTCCAGGGCCGTCTGCACGCGCAGGCCCAGTTCCCCGAGCGGGATGCCGGGAGGCGCGGACCGGAAGTTCAGGCTCGGCGGGATCGCCCCGTGCCGCAGTGCGAGTACCGCCTTCAGGAGACCCGCGATGCCCGCCGCGGCTTCGAGGTGCCCCACGTTCGTCTTGGCCGAGCCCACGCGCAGAGGCGCGCCGGCGTTCCTGCCCGTGCCCAGCACGGCACCGAGCGCGGCCGCCTCCACCGGGTCGCCCGCCTTGGTCCCCGTACCGTGCAGTTCCACGTACTGCACCTCGGCCGGGCTGATTCCGCTGCGCTCGTAGGCAAGCCGCAGCACCTGCTGCTGGGCGGCGCCGCTGGGGACGGTCAGGCGTCCGCCCCCGTCGTTGTTGACGGCGCTGCCGCGGATGACCCCGTGGACCCGGTCGCCGTCGGCCAGCGCCCGGGCGAGGGGCTTGAGTACGACGAGACCGCCTCCCTCGCCGCGGACGAATCCGTTGGCGCGTGCGTCGAAGACGAAGCACCGGCCGTCCGGCGAGAGCCCGCCGAACCGGGTGGCTTCCACCGTGCTCTGCGGCACCAGGATCACGTTGACGCCTCCGGCCAACGCCAGCGCACAGTCCCCGCGTTGCAGGCTCTCGCAGGCCATGTGCACCGCGGTGAGGGACGAGGACTGTCCGGTGTCGAGTGTCAGGCTGGGCCCGGTGAGGCGCAGGAAGTGGGAGAGCCGGTTGGCGATCATCCCGCGTTGCAGGCCGGTGCAGGTGTGCTGGGTGATGTTCCGCAGGCCGCGACGGTGGACGACCGTCGCGAAATCGTCGCGCATGGCACCCATGAAGACGCCCGTACGGCTTCCCGTGAGGGCGTCCGGGACGATTCCGGAGTCTTCCAGACCCTCCCAGCCCAGTTCGAGCATCAGGCGCTGCTGCGGGTCGAGATGAGAGGCCTCGCGCGGTGAGATGCCGAAGAATCCGGCGTCGAACAGGTCCACGTGGTCGAGGAATCCGCCACGGAGCGAGGCGGGGAACCCGGACGCGATGGCGTCGGGCGAGTTCTCAGGGGCAAGGTTTCGACGCTCCGCCGGTACCTCGCCGATCGCGTCCACGCCGTGGCTCAGCAGCTCCCAGTACTCATGGGGTGAGCGTGCGCCGGGAAATCGGCAGGACATTCCCACAATGGCGATGTCGTCGTCTCGTACGCTGCGTTCGGGCACGGCAACTCCTGCAGGGACCCAGGGCCGGAATTTCGAAGGGGGACGCGGATCCCGGCCCGTACAGCCGCGGCTGCGTAGGCGGGTCTGGTCTCCTGCCGAGGAGGAGACTCTTCACCGTTGCGTCAGTGCCTTTTCGTGGTGCTGTTTCCGCTCGGGCTCAAGTAGAGATGAGGTGGGCCCCGCATCAGAAGGGATTGGCACGGGGCACTTTGGTTCTCCGGTTTCGAGATTGTGCCTTCGTGAACTCGGCTGTTCCGCCCATGGACTTGGTGCGACGACCGCCGCCTTTTCAGGGATGCGAGAACCTGTTCGACGAGTGAACCTATTGGCCACGCAAGCGTGGTTCGGGCATCGTCACCGCATGCAGGATCCATATCTGAGCGCCGTCGTCAGAATGGCCGGCGCGGAACGGTCTACCGATGAGGCTGCCGAGGAGTTATCCCGGCAGTGCACTGCCGCGGCCCCAGGGCCTGTCGTCAAACTCCCGTCGTCGCCCGGAGGGCGGCCCTGCGGCGTCTGGTGCGTGCTCTCGGTGCGCCGGGCGGAAGCACGCGTACTGGACGTACTTTGCTTTCGCCCGGTGCGGCGAGAGCGCGTGCCAGGCGTCGCGGGGCAGACGGGAGTTTGACGACAGGCCCTAGTAGGGCTTTGTTAGGTGCTGTCGTAGGGCTGCCAGGGGACGGTTTGCTGGCATGTGGGGCAGGCGCCGGTCCAGGTGGCGAGTAGGTGTTGGAGGAGGTCCAGGGCCTGGTAGAGGGTCAGGCCCTGGCAGGGGCTTTTGGGCTGCTCCGCTGTTCGGTGAGGAACAGGTGGGCTGCGGTGACGAGGGTGACGTGCCGGTGCCAGCCGGTGAACGAACGGCCCTCGAAGTGGTCCAGTCCCAGGGCTGTTTTCAGCTCGCGGTAGTCGTGATCGATCCGCCAGCGGGACTTCGCCAGACGGACCAGGTCCTTGGCGGGAAGGCCGGCGGGCAGGTTCGAGATCCAGTACTTGACCGGCTCGGCCTCGCCCTCGGGCCACTGGGCGATCAGCCAGACGAGCGGGATCGTGCCGTCCTCAGCAGGCTTGGGCCGCCGGCCGGCGAGGCGGACCCTCAGGAAGACGAAGTGCGAGCTCATCGCCGCTTTCGAGCCCTTGCGCCAGGTCACGGCCCGGCCCCGGTGGCGTCCGGCAGTCAGCACATGCTCGCGTAAGGACACCGGCCGCGTGCGGTATCGGGGCAGCGGGCGGGGCCCGAGCCCGCCATAGCCGGGCTGGTGCGGCACGGCGTCCTCGCCGTGGGCGGTCATCTCGCCCTTGACCTGCAGGACGTAGGCCAGCCCGCGGTCTTCCAGACCGTGGCGGAAATCGGCGTTCGCACCGTAACCGGTGTCCGCGACCAGGGCGGCCGGCCGGAGGCCGATCCCGGCGAGTTCGTCGAGCATCTCCAGCGCGAGTTGCCACTTCGGGCGGTGGTATTCGCTCTCGGGGATCCGGCAGGCCGCCCGGCGCTGGGCCGCCTCAGGCCCGTCCCACGACTGCGGCAGGAACAACCGCCAAGACAGCGGGCACGAGGCGGTGTCGGAGGCGGCATGGACACTGACGCCGATCTGGCAGTTGCCGACCTTGCCCAGGGTGCCCGAGTACTGGCGGGCAACCCCGGGCGATGCCTTGCCGTCCTTGGGGAAACCGGTGTCATCGACCACCCACACCTGCGGGCGCACCGCCTGCACAGCCCGCCACGCCAGCCCGGCCCGCACGTCCTTCACCGGCCAGGTCGAGGAGGTCATGAACTGCTGCAACTGCTGGTGGTCGACCCCGAGGCGTTCGGCCATCGGCTGCATCGACTTCCTGCGGCCGTCCAGCAGCAGCCCCCGCAGGTACAACTGGCCCTTCGCCTGCCAGTCCGGCCGCACCAACGGCGCGAACACCTCGGAGGCGAACTCCTCCAACCGGACCCGAACCGCGGCAAGCTCCCCAGCCCTCATACAACCAGCGAACTACCGAACACCCGACGTGACAAGACCCGCTAACAAAGCACTACTAGCGCAGGGGGGCCGTGTCGGCCAGGAGCGCGCGCACCCCGTGGTGGCGCTGGTGGGGGCTGAGGACCTGGCGCATCACGGTGAGGCGACGGGTGGTGCGGGCGGAGTGGATGGCCGGATAGGTGTCGGCGAACGCCTGCCAGTGGTGGAGGGCCCCGTCGAGGTGTCCCAGGCTGAGCAGGGTTTCGGCCAGGCGGGAGTGGGTGAGCGTCCGGGCGTGTTGTTCGCCTTCGCCCCGGGCCTGTAGCGAGGCCCGGTAGGCGTCGACGGCGTTGGACAGGTCGCCCAGGGCCTGGAGGGTCTGGGCGCGCTGGTAGAGAAGGGCGCCCAGAGGGTAGGCGGTGAAGGGCCCCGGCCGGTTGTCGGCCTGGCCGTGGAGCCTCTCGGCCTCGTCGAGGGACGCCAGGGCCGCGCGGCGGTCGTGGCGGGCCAGGGCGACCGCCAGGTGCGCCTGGGTGTAGGCGCGGACGGCCGCCGGGGCGGTCTTGGCCTCGGCGGCGGCGTGTTCGGCCAGGTCCACGATCGCGGTGGCGTGATGTCCCAGGTCGTAGGCGTGCGCGGCCATGGTCCGCAGTGCGATGGCGTGGGTGAGGGCGTCGGCGGCTTCGGCCGCGAGATCGACGGCTGCGCGGTGGTACTGCTGGGCCAGGGCGTCGAGACCGGTGTCGGCCGTCATGGTGCCCAGGAGCAGGGTCAGTTGCGCGGCCCCGCCCAGAATCGCGCGGTGCGCGGTTTCGGGGAGACGGGTCCCCAGCCAGGCGGTGACGTCGTGGTGGAGGTAGGCGGCCAGCGCGGTGCGCACGTGCCTGCCGCCGTGCCGTTCGGCGGCATCGGCGAAGCACACGGCCATCGTCTGCATCTGTGCGACGGCAGTGCCTTCCCCAGCGGTGGGGGTGCGCCCCGGTGTCGCGGGCTGGAGGAGGAAATACTGCGGAACGATCTCCAGCGTGTAGGGGCGTGCGGCCAGCAGGTGGCGACGGGCGGGGTCGAGGTCCGCTCCGGTCAGCTGGAACACGCGGCGCATGGCGTCGGTCTCCCACGGGAGTTCGTGAGGGGCCGGCGAGCGCGTCAGACCCGCTTCCTGAGCCGTGAGGGGCCTGCCGAGCTTCTGCGACAGGGCCTGGAGGATGTAGGTGGGAGCGGGCGGCCGGGGCTGGGTGCCCGCCAGCCAGCGCGTGACCACCGACCGGTTGCAGCCCAGTACGATCCCCTGGCGCTGCGCCGCGGACCGCACGGCGAACGCGAACTGGGCCCCGTTCCAGCCCGCCTCGTTCACGAGCTCCCTCAGCCGCGTATTGGGATTGCCTTGCACGTTCTTCGCGGGGTCGGTGGACAACTGTGCTCCTTACACACGGCTTTCACAAGCGCACGAACTTGCTGCGGTGGATCCCTGACGCAGCGTCGTATCCCCTTGCTGCCCGGTTTGGCGTGAAGTGAACTGGTCATGCCCACCGGAAGCAGGCCGCAAGCGAGCCCATGAGGCCGCAGACCGCGGCGGCCCACCCTGCCGGCCTTCTGTCGCATGGCTCCCCAACTCCACCGGCGAGGACATCCCGTCATGAACCCTTCGACGACGCAACCGTCCGCGGGCCCCGCACCCACAGCCGCTGCGGACCTCGACGGCTTGAAGGAAGCAGTCGAGCGGGTGCTGACCGGCTTTCTGGCGGAGAAGGCGGTGGCATCGAAGGCATCGGGCCGTCTGCCGGACCTGGCCCGGCCGTTGCGGGAGTTCCTGGCCGCCGGAGGCAAACGCATCCGGCCGGTTCTCGCCATGATCGGCTGGCATGCCGCCGGGGCCGCGGGAGACATCGTCACCGCGCACCACGTGGCGGCTTCGCTGGAGCTGTTCCACGCCTTCGCGCTCATCCACGACGACGTCATGGACCGATCGGCCACGCGTCGCGGCCGGCCCACCGTCCACCGTGCCCAGGCCGGCCGGTACCACTGCCGCGTGGCCGGCATCGCGGCGGAGACCTCCACCGCCGCGACAACGACAACGACAACGACAACGACAACGACAACGACAACGACGACGAAGACGACGACGGCAGCGGACCGGTTCGGGGAATGCGCTGCCATCCTGATCGGGGACGCGGCCCTGGTCTGGTCCGACGAACTTCTCCACGCAGGCCGTCCCACCCCGGACCAGCTGGCCCGGATCCTGCCCCTGCTCGCCGAGATGCGCACCGAGGTCACCCTCGGCCAGTACCTCGATCTCGCACACTCCGGCCGCGGCACCCCCGACGTGGCGACGGCTCTCATGGTCGTCCGCTACAAGACCGCGAAATACACCATCGAGCGCCCCCTCCAGCTCGGAGCCGCGCTCGCCGGAGGCGACCGCGCGCTGCTGAACACCCTGACGGCGTACGCGATCCCGGTGGGGGAGGCCTTCCAGCTCCGTGACGACCTTCTCGGCGTCTTCGGCGACCCCGCACAGACCGGGAAACCCGCACTCGACGACCTGCGGGAGGGCAAAGCCACGGTGCTGATCGCCCTCACCCTGCAACGTGCCGCGCGCCGCCAGGCGGACCGGCTCCGTCCCTTGCTCGGCTGTCCGACGCTGACCGAGGACCAGGCGGCCGTGGCGCGGGACATCATCGACGCCACCGGCGCGCGGGACACCGTCGAGTCCATGATCGGCGAGCGCCATCGCAGGGCCCTCGACGCGCTGGAGGACGCTCGACTCGAGCCGTGGGCCGTGGACGCCCTGCGCCAACTCGCGCAACGGGCGGTCGGGAGGAGCGCATGAACGGCCTCACGCACTGGCAGATCCGGATCCGGCACAGCACCGGCGGTACTGAGGGAAGGCACCATGGACGTGAGTGTTCCGGTCTTCGTTTCGCGCTTTCCGCCTCGGCTGCACGCGGAGTACCCCGAGATGCGGCGGGACTGCCGGGAGTACTACGAGGACGGACTCCAGTGGCTGGCGGCGGAGATCTCCGACCTGGCCCACGGCTTCTACGTGGACTGCGGCGCGTACTACTGCGCGTACACCTATCCCGCAGGGGACCTGTCCTCGATGAAAGTGCTGGCGCGTTTCTACTCCTTCTGGGTCATGCTGGACGATGTCGTCGACGATTCAACGGATCCCCGGCGGGTGGCTCTGCTCCTGGACCGGTTGGAGTCGGCCTTCGGCGGAGAGCGGGTGGCGGGGTACGGCGCCGTCGCGGATCTTCTCGCGCTGGCACATCGGCGTGGTGCGAAGTGCCGGGATCTCGTGCGGAAGCGGTTCCTGGAGTGGATCGCGGTGACGCGGCGGGTGCGGGAGATCGAGATCGAGCAAGAACCCGTGGCGCTGGAGGAATACATGTCATTGCGGCAGACGAGCGCGGCCATGCCCCTCATGCACGTGTTCCTGGTGTGCACGCATCCGGAGCTCGCGGCCGGCGTGGAGGAGCTGGCCGGACGCGAAGATTTCGAGCGGGCCGCCTTCTCTTCGGGCCGCTCCATCGGAATCGTCCTGGATCTGTACGACCTCGCGGGCACCCACGCGGAGAAGTGCGAATACGTACACGCCGCCCGGATCGTGCAGCGTTCAAGTCCGTCGATGGGGATGCAAGAGGCGGTCGACGCGTGCGCGGCATTGTTCTCCGACTACGAAGAAGAGATGGCGCGGTCGGTGTACCGGGTTGCGGTGACGCACCCGGAGGTGGCGCGGGCGATGCGGGAGGTCCAGGCGGGCTCGGTCGCATGGCTGGGGGCGATGCGGGGCCGACGGTACCTCCCTGCGTGAGGCGGTTCATCGGATCCGTTGCCCCGGTGGGCGCAGGAGCGATCGCCACCCGGTTGCCGGGTGCCTCATGACCGGCCTCGTCGGCACCTGGCGGCTGCTCGCCTGCCACCTCCTGGCACCGGCGGGACAGGTCGTGGCCCGGCCGTTCGGCGACCGGCCGGACGGGCTCCTCGTCTACACCTCCGAAGGGCGCGTCAGCGTGCACCTCACGGGCGGCGGGATCACCGCGCCGCCGCCGGACCGCGCCGCGGCCATCACCGCCGAAGGCCTGGCCGCAGGAGTCTCCTACGTCGGCTACTTCGGAACCTACGAAAGCTCGGGGGACGAGGTCATGCACCACATCGAGGCTTCGTCGATCCTGGACTGGGCGGGCACCTGCCAGACCAGGACCCTGGCCTTCGCACAGGACACGATGACCCTCTCACCCCCTCCCATGGCCGGTGGCATCGCTCCGCACCTGGTCTGGCGGCGGTTGAGCGCATGACGGACGCGACGGACGGCCGGGCCGGGAGAGCGGACGCCCGGGCGGTCAGGGAACAGGTGGTCCGACGACGGCGTGCTCACCCTGCTCGAGCTGCTGCGGCAATCGTTGTTCCGGCGGCGCGGCGACGCCGTCATCCGTTTCGAGGCGGCGGCAGAGTGCTCCGAACGCCGGGTGGGCGACGATGCGACAGGCGAGGGCCTGATCGAAGGGATCTTGCATGCTCGAAACGTTCCCAGCGACCGTGTCGTGGTGAAGCGGACCCGCCGGTCCCCGTTCCCCGTTCACACCAATGGGCTCAGGGCGTGCTCCCGCGACCAACTGCACGGACTGTGACGGGATTCGATCCGAGGAACTCGGGAGGTAGATCATGGAAGTAGTACCTGAAGCGGGCGGATCCGGTGGCGAGCAATACGGAGCGGGGCTGCTCGACCATCGGATCCCGATGGAGCGGCGGCGTCTGCAGGCTCTGGAGGCGTTCGCGGATCCGGCAACCTGCGCGGTCATCGAGAATCGTGGTATCCAACCAGGCTGGCGCTGCCTGGAGCTGGGGGGCGGGGCCGGCTCCGTCGCACGGTGGCTGGCCGCGCGGTGTGCGCCCGGACAGGTGGTGGCGACGGACGTAGACCTGCGGCTGTTGCCCCCTGACGTGCCGAACCTGGCCCTCTTGCGGCACGACGTGGTCAAGGAGGGCTTTCCCGTTGAATCCTTTGATCTGGTTCACGCTCGCGCATTGCTCGAGCACCTGCCCGAGCGCGAAGACGTCCTCGCCCGGATGGTCGACTGGACCGCCCCCGGGGGGTGGGTGCATGTGGACGGGGTGATCATAATTCCGCCCCCTGACGCTCATGGGGACGCCTATCACCGGTGCATGAATGCCCTGATCGGTTTGACCGCCGACGCCATGCAGGCCGATTTCCGCTGGGCCACTTCACTGCCCGGATTGTTCGCACGGCTTGGTCTTGAAGAGATAGACCTCCGCTGCACCCCGGGTGTGGTGGGCCGCGGCCGCAACGCCGACGTGCTCGTGCGCCTCACGCTGGAGCAGACCGGGCCTGCCATGGTCGGACAAGGGCTCGTCACCCAGCAGGACCTGACCGACTGCGCCGATCTGCTGGACACCCCCGGGTTCACCGACCTTGCGCTTCTCCTCCTCTCCGTGAGCGGCCGACGCCATGTCTGAGACGCGGACGACATGGAAGGTCACGACAGCCGCAGGGCTCCTGCCGGTGATCGGTCACCTCCTGCAGCTGCGCAACGGGCTGCTGCCCTTCATGGAGTCGCTGCCCGCGCAAGGCGACCTGGTGCAGGTCAGGATCGGCCGCTGGCAGGCGCACGTGGTGTGCGACTCCGCGTTGGTGGACCAAGTCCTGCGCAACGACCGCGTGTTCGACAAGGGCGGTCCGGTGATGGACAAGCTCCGCACTGTGGGCGGGAACGGGCTGGTGACCTGCCCGTATCGAGATCATCGAGCCCAGCGACGGCGCTTGCAGCCACTCTTCCGAAACGACCGGCTCCCGGCCTACGCGCGGGTGATGAGCGAGCAGATCGCCGTGGTGCTCGGCACCTGGCGGGACGGCCAGACCATATCCGCTTCCGCCGAGATGCACCGGCTCGCCGCCAGGATCGTGGCCCGGGCCCTGTTCACGGGTGACCCCGGCGATGCCGACGATCCGGCAACTCGTGCCACGCAGGTCGTGGAAGCCTCCTTGGGGCTCATCACCGGCGGAGCGTACCGGCACATGGTCATGTCGATGGCAGCCATGGGAGGAGTACCCACTCCGGGCAACCGCCGCTACCGACGTGCTCAAGCCGAGATCCGTGCCGCGGTGCAGTGCGTCCTGGCCGACCACAGGTTGAACGGTGGCCGCCACGACGACGTGCTGTCCGCACTGGTGACGGCTCGTGACGCGGACGACCGTCTGCTGGGGGACAGCGAGATACACGATCAGATCAGCACCATGCTGATCGCCGGTATCGAGAGCACCGCCAACGGACTGGCCTGGGCGATGTACGCGCTGGCCGGCGACCCCGACGTGCAGGAGAGGCTGCAGGACGAAGCCGACACCGTGTTCGGCGGCCGCATCGCCACCTGGGAGGACCTACCGCACCTGGATCTGACGAGGCGGATCGTCCACGAGACGCTCCGCAAGTACGCACCGGTCTGGTGCCTGACCCGGGCCACCACGACCGCCACCGAACTGGCAGGACACCCCCTCCCCGCGGGCAGCGTCATCATCTACAGCCCCTACCTCATCCACCATCAGGCCGTTCACTATCCCGACCCGGAGCGTTTCGACCCCGACCGCTGGCTTCCGGGTCCTCTCGCGATGCGCCCCCGCCACGCGTACATTCCCTTCGCTGCCGGCGCCCGCAAGTGCATTGGCGACACCTTCAGCATCGTTGATTCCACGCTCGCCCTCGCCTCCATCGCCGCTCGCTGGCACATCAAGCCTCCGTCGGTACACCCACGTCCGGCCGCGCGGATCACTCTGGCACCCACGTCCCTCGACCTCACCCTCCAACAGCGTTGGAAGCAGCCGTAGTCGGTGCTGATGTTCCGTTCCCCCCGAACATCTCCGCCGGTTCCAGGTGCTGGAGCATGAATCGGGCGGCCGCGTGGGAGCGAAACGGACGCAACTGCTCTACCAGGCGCACACGGGCCTCGTGCACGCGCGCCGACTCGAAGTCGTGATGACGGGCGGCGAAGGCCCTGACATGGGGGTAGGCGGCCTGTACGTGCCCGGTGCGGATCATGAGCCCCGCGAGCGACGCGTGGGCCAGCACGCCGGACCGCTGGAGCGGCTGAGCACGGTGATCTATCGAGGCCAGCCATGCCTTGACCGCGCGACGCGTGTCGCCCGCGACCTCGTGCACGCGGGCGGCGGACTCGTGGAACGCGGCGGCGCTCGCAGGGATCAACGGGTGCGCCGAGTAGGGGTCCTGTCGCAGGATCTCCCGCGCGCTGCTGATGTCCTCCGAGGCGGCGTCGTACTGTCCGACCAGCGCGTGGGCGACGGCGCGCCTTTGGAACGCGAGTCCGCGGACGGCCGATGCCGCGTACTCGTCGGTCGCGCCGACGGCGCGTGCCGCGAGTCCGAGCGCATACCAGTCGTGCCCCAGCCGGGACGCTTGACTGCTCATCGCCTGGAGTGCCAGCGCCGGCGTCGCGGGGTCCGCGGAATGGGCGGACAGGTGCAGCGCGGCGTTCTGGTAGATCTGGGCTGCCCCTTCGGCCCTGCTGTCCGCGTGCATCGAGGCGAGGACGAGCGCCAGCTGCGCCGAGAGGCTCCGTATCCGGTCGTGCAGCGCAGGTGGCGCCGTCGAGGCGAGCAAGGGCACGGCGACGTCTGCGAGGCACGTGGCCAGGGAGGTTCGGGCCCGGCCGCCGCCGAACTCCTCGTCGAGGTCGGCATAGGACGAGAGCATCCTTTCGAGCAGCGCGGCATGCGCGACACGGGCCCGTCCGACCATGGGCAGGACGTTGCCGCCGGCGGGCCGGGCCGACGGCTGCGAGGAAACGCGGGAACCGCCGGACGGCGCCCCCTCGCGTGGAGGCGGAACGGCCGCTTCCTGCAAGCGGAAAGCGTGCGCGGCGATCACGGCGCAGCCGCTGGGCGCGAGCTCGAGGCGGCACAGCGCCAGGAGCCGGAGAACCGGGTCTTCGATGAGGGAGGCCTGGGTGAGAGGCGTCGCATCAGTGGGATCGACCACTACGGAAAGGAGGTCCGTGTCCTGCGCCCGGATGAGCCGGCCGAGCCGTCTGCTCAGTACCTGGGCAACGACATCAGGGACAGGGGGGCGGGGACGTGAACCGGTCAGCCAGTGAGCCACCGACGTGCGGTCGTAGCGCAAAGGGATTCCCTGACCGCGTCCGAGGGCATTGACGGCTCGCGCGAACTCCTCCAGAGTCCACCCTGATTCGCCGATGAGGTGGCGCAGAATGGAGTTCGGCTCTTTGGGGCTGATGTTCACGAGCTCTCCATGTGCAGCCCGTTGGGCTCGCTCGCGCCCTGCGGCTGCTTCCAATGGGTCTTTACAGTTCACAGCACGGTGTATCGAGCGGCAAGAGGGAAATGTGCTCCGTGAGGTATTCGAGAGCGTCAGATTGTGCGCTTGTGAAGCCTGTTGGAGGGTGTGAACGACGAGGGTGCGGTCAATCCCCGGTCTCTTCAAGGGATGTTGATCCGCTCGAGTGGAGGAATTGCCCGAAGGGCCTTCCCCGTAGGGCCGGTTTCAGGCCTTTCTCGCGCGATCGGCCGGGATGGGCCCCGTGGCGCCCCGTCCGCCCATACGCTTCTACAGTCGTGTAGTAGACGTGGAAGGACCGCTGTGGCTTCGATCGATCTGGACAAGGTGCTGGACAAGGCGTGGGCCGACAAGAGCCTGCCGGAGATACTCGCCGCGCCCGTGGACGCCCTGAAGGGGGTCAGTGAGCGGCAGGGTGGTCTCCTGAAGGAGGCGTTCGGCGTCAAGACCGTCGCCGACCTCGCCGACCTGAAGTACGCGCGCTGGGCGCAGGCGCTGGCCGCGCTGGACGCCTCGGCCAAGCAGGCGTGAACGGCGGGGGCCGGCCGGTGCGGTACCGGCCGGCCCCCGTGTGTCGCCGAGGTCGTCACGACTGGTAACTTCTACAAGTGTGTAGAAGTTAGGTGGTCCGGAAGGAGCTTCTACGCCCTTGGACCGCCCGCCCGTCGGAAATGGAGTTGGCATGGCCCTGTGGGACCGCATCAAGGAATCCGCCCAGCAGATGCAGACGCAGCTGGAAGCGAAGAAGAACGATCTCAAGTCCGGTGCGTTCCGCGACGCCTCCATGGCGATGTGCGCCCTCGTCGCCGCCGCCGACGGCAGCATCGACCCGTCCGAGCGCCGGCGCGTCGCCCAGCTGATCGCCACCAACGACGTGCTGCGCAACTTCGACGCCGCCGACCTCCAGCGGCGATTCGACGAGAACCTGGACAAGCTGACCGCCGACTTCGACTTCGGCAGGGTCAGCGTCCTGCAGGAGATCGCCAAGGCCAAGAAGAAGCCCGCCGAAGCCCGGGCCGTCATCCAGATCGGCATCGTCATCGGTGGCGCCGACGGCGATTTCGACAAGACCGAGCGGGCCGTCGTCCGCGAAGCCTGCTACACGCTCGACCTGCCCCCGCACGAGTTCGACCTGTAGCACCGGCCCGTAGGCCGCCAGGCAGGCCAGAGGCCGTGCGACGGCCTCGAAGCGCATCCCCCCGTTCGAAAGGAACGTCCATGAGTGACACCCTGTACCCGGGTGACGAAATCGGTCTCGGCCAGTCCCTGCTGGGCGGCGCCTACGTCCTGACGCTCCAGGACGACGGCAACCTCGTGCTCTCCGAGCCCGGCGGCGTCGTATGGGCGACCGACACCCACGAGCAGGGAGTCCGGCGAGCAGTCCTCCAGCAGGACGGCAACTTCGTGCTCTACAGCGACTACGGTCCGGTGTGGGCCACCGGCACCAACGGGGAGGACCCCGGACGGCTGGTCGTCCAGGCGGACCGCAACGTGGTGCTGTACGCCGCAGGCGGCGGCCCGCTGTGGGCGTCGGACACCGACACCGACCATCCCCTCGCCGTCGCGGAACCGGCTGAGGCCCCCGCCGCCGGACAGGAGCCCCCGTTCGTTCCGGAGCCGCGCACCTACGCCGTCGAACCCGGCGACACCCTCTGGGACATCGCCGAACGCTTCTACGGCGACGGCAGCCGCTACCCCGACATCGCCGCGGCCAGCGGCGTCGAGGATCCGGACCTGCTGGCCGTCGGCCAGGTGCTGACGATTCCCTAGCGCCGGCCCGCGCCGCTCACAGCGGGGTCGCGGCCTTGAGTACGAAGAACAGGGTGATGGCCGAGTTCGCCGAGGACAGCGCCGAGACCGCGGCGCCGACGGCAGCTCCCCAGACCGCCAGACCCGCCGCGGTGAACACCGACGGCCATGCCCGCGACAGCGGAGCGGGGGCGAGCAGGGCCGCCACCCGCCGTGGCACCGGGCCCGGCGCCGCGAAGTGCGCGAGCGTGGCCGCGGGCGCGCCCCGGGTGACGAGCGCGGCCTTGGCGACGGCCCGGGCCACGGTGCGGCGGCTGCCGGTCGTGGCCGCCGCCTCCTCGTCCGCCCAGCGCTCCGTGGTGTACCTGACCGAGGTCCGCAGCGGACGCAGGAACGGGTTCGCGCACGCGGCCAGCTGCACGGCCATCAGGAAGCGGTGGTGGCGTCCGATGAGGTGGGCACGTTCGTGGGCGAACAGGGCCCGACGCTCCGGGCCGCTCAGCTCGGCGAGCATTCCGGCCGTCACCACGATCCGGTCCCGGGAGCCGGGCAGAGCGTAGGCGTACGGCGTGTCGTCCGGCAGTACGGCCACACTTCGGTCCGGCAGCGCGGCGAGGGCGCGGGCAGCGCCGCGGCGCACCCGGTGGTGCCGACAGGCCTGCCGCGCGCCGCCGGTGATGACGGCCAGGAGTGCGGGTATGGCGGCCTTTCCGGCCACCTCGTCATAGGGCAGCGCCGCGCGCACCTCCGGGTCCGACCAGCCGTCCGGAAGAGGATTGCCGGGCAGCTGTGCGGTGCCGACCACCATGAGCAGGACCAGGCACAGCGTGCTGCACACCGCGAGCACGGCGGCGATCGAGGCCAGCAGGCGGGTGGCGGTCCGCGGATGAAGGTGATGCTCGGCGAGGCGGGCGATGGGCCAAGCGGTGAAGGGCAGTACCAGCGGCAGGAAGACGAACACCCCCATCGCGGTCAGCCTTCTCCCTCGTCGGCGAGCTGGGCCAGCACGTTGCGCAGCACCTGCTCGTCGCCGGGGGAAAGGGTGGTGACGAAGCTGGCCAGCACCGCCTCGCGGTCGGCTTCCCCGTCCAGGACCTTGCGCATGCGCAGCGCGGCCAGTCCCGCCTCGTCGGCGACCGGCACCCATTCGAAGGACCGGCCCGCACGCTCGCGGACGACCGCGCCTTTGGCATGGAGGCGGGTCAGGATCGTCATCACGGTCGTGTAGGCCAGGTCCCCGGGGAGGCGCTCCTGGACCCACGCGGCGTTCACGGGCCGCGGCGCCCGGCCGAGCACGGCAAGGACCTGGGATTCGAGCTCACCCTGACCGCGTCGGCGGGAATCCCGGTCGCCCGTGCTGTGCGAGGCGTTCATGTCCCGTTGCCTCCCGGCTGTGTGCTGCGCGCACCTCGTTGCGGCGCGGTTCATCGTACTGATCCTCGCAGGGTGCCTGGCTGGAACGGTCGGGGGTGGCCGTGTAGAGGCGTTGGTGGGCGTTGACGCCGGCGAGGCGGTAGGTGCCGTCGGTCTGGTGGGGGAGGAGGTGTTCCCGGCCGTCGGTGGGCAGCAGCCGGCCGTGCAGGGCGCGGTAGGCGTCGTACGTGAGGGGCGTGCGGTCCGTGATGCCGCGGCGGTGCGCGCCGGTGCGCAGCGCGGTGCGGTAGCCGGGCACGACGGTGGCGGTGAGGAATTCGGCGACGCTGCCGGAGCCGTAGCTGAAGAGGCCGATGGTCTCGCCGTCGAGGGGGGCGTCCGAGTCGAGGAGCGAGGCGAGAGCGAGGTGGACGGAGGCGGTGTAGCTGTTTCCGATGGCTTCGTTGTAGCCGGTCGTCGCCCCGATCGCCTCGATGACGGCCTGGCTGGTCGGGGTGGTGCCGACGGTCTTGAGGAGATGGTGGTGGGCTTTGTGGGCCATGCGCGTGAAGGGCTGGTGGTAGCAGAGGGCCCGGAGTTTCTCGAAGGGCAGCCCGCCGCGGGCCCGGTAGTCGTGCCAGGTGGCGGTGAGGGCTTCGAGGTAGGTGTCGACGGACTTCTTGCCGTCGACGAGGGGGGTGGAGCGGTAGGTGGGGCGCCAGAAGTCCATGACGTCGCGGGTGTAGAGGCCGGATGGGGTGTTGAGGACGGCGATGGCGGGACGGGCCGCGATGAGGAGGGCGGCCGCGGCGGCCCCTTGGGTGGCCTCCCCGGGGCTGTCGAGGTCGTAGCGGGCGATGTCGGAGGCCAGGACCAGGACCTGCTGGTCCGGGTCGGTGAGGACCAGCGCGCGGGCGAGCTGGAGGGCGGCGGTGGCGCCGTAGCACGCCTGTTTGAGCTCGACGACGCGGACGTTGCGGTGCAGGCCGAGAAGCCGGTGGACGTAGACACCCGCGGCCTTCGACTGGTCGATGCCGCTCTCCGTGGCGAAGAGCAGAGTACGGATCCCGTCCGTGCCGTGGCGGCCGATGACCGGGGCGGCGGCGTTCGCGGCCAGGGTGACGATGTCCTCGTCGGCGGCGGGGATGCTCATGGAGGTCTGGCCGATGCCGTGGCGGTACTTGGCGGGGTTGGCCCCGGTGTGGCGGGCCAGCTCGTCGTGGGTCAGGACCAGGCTGGTGGTGGCGAAGTTCAGGTCGTGGATACCCACGGGCGGGTCAGTGCTCATGCCGGTCTCCAGAGGCCCGTTCGATGCGGGTGTGCGTACGCATCAGCTCGCCGGGGTTGGTCTGGGCGGCCATGAGGGACAGTTCCCCGCACAGGACGGTCGCGGCGGTGATGGCGGCGAGGCGCCGGGCGTTCTGCCCGGTGGGTCGCTCGTCTCGGCAGCCGAGCCGCGTCAGGGCTGCTTCGACCGCGGGCAGGTGCTTGCCGTTGCCGACGGTGCCCACGACGAGGTTGGGCAGGGTGCAGGAGAAGTAGAGGTCACCGCCGCGGTCGGTGGCGTAGGTGATGCCCTGGGAGCCTTCGACGATGTTCGCGGCGTCCTGGCCGGTGGCGAGGTAGACGGCGAGGAGCATGTTGGCGTAGTGCGCGTTGGCTGACCGGACCCCGCCGGCGAGGAGGGTGCCCACCAGGTTCTTGTGGACGTTCAGGCGGGCGATCCTGGCGGCGGTCGTGCGCAGCCGCCCGGCGACGAGGCTCCGGGGGACGAGGATTTCGGCGGTGGCGTTCTTGCCGCGGCCCAGGATCCCGTTGATCGCGGTGGCCTTCTTGTCGGTGCAGTAGTTCCCGGAGACGGATCCGTAGGCGAGGCCGGGGACGTGCTGGAGCAGGTGGGCCAGCAGGAGGTCAGCGGCCAGGGTGGCCATGTTGTGTCCCGCGGCGTCGCCGGTCGCGAACTCGAAGCGGACGAACAGCAGGGGTCCGGTGATCTCGTGCCGGATGCCCAGGAGTTCGGCGAACCGGCTGGACCGTCTGGTCAGCCGGCGCAGCTCTTCGGTGCGGTCATGGATCGCGCGGGCGGCGGCGTACGCGGTCTCGGCGTCAGGGGCCTCGAGGAGGACCGAGCGGGTCATCCGCTCGTCGACGAGAGTGACCTTGATGCCGTCGGCGACGAGGCGGGAGAGCCCGGCCCCGCGGGCGACCGAGGGCCACAGCGGCGTTTCGTAGGTGGCCAGCGGTACGTGGATCTCACCGGACGCGGCGTTCCCGCTGATCCGGATCGGGCCGACCCAGCGTGTGGGGATGGGGGTGGGCCGGTCCGCGGGGACGGCTGTCCGGTCGGGCAGGGGAGCGGGACGAACGGTCACGGTGTCCTCCTCGCGCCGGGCCCCGCGGCGGTGGGCAGCGCGGTGCGGGGGCGTGGTCCGATGGGATGTGTCCAGCCCGGGGACGGCTGTGGTGGCGCCGTGCGCAGGTCGAGGGGGCAGATGCCCGCGTCGGTCCACGCGCGGTGGAGGGCGCCCGGGTCGGCTGATGGCGGGAGCACGGCGATGCCGCAGTCTCCACCGCCGGCCCCGGAGGGCTTCCCCGCACCTCCGAGGACGTGCGCGGCGTGACAGAGGGTGGTGAGGGCGGGTGTGAAGATCCCCGCGGACGTCTGCCGGTCGAGGCCGGCCAGGAGTCTGCGGGCGGCATCGATCGTGCGCACCGGCACGGTGTCGGCGCCGTGGCGCAGAGCGTGGGCGAGCGCATCGGCGATCAGGGCGCTGCGGGTACGGAACCGCCGGTGGGCCGTGCTGTCCCACCACTCGGTGTCCTGGAGCCGGCGGACCTTGGCCGTGGTGGAGGCGGGGGAGCCCGTCCATCCCACGTGCAGGGCGCCGGCGGGCGCCGGGACGGGTGTCAGGGACAGGCCGGGCCATTCGGCGAACAGGGCGGCGGTGACCCCGTGCCGTGCTCTCATCCGGTGCAGTGCCGCGCGCTCGGGTGCGCAGTAGCGGATCCAGCCGCCCCATGTGCTGGCGGCGACGTCCGCCCCGGAGGCGTGGGGATCGGCCGCGGCGGTGGCCAGCAGCGCCAGGCGCAGCCGGACCTCGGGGGTGAGGCGCAGCCGGAAGAAGCCGCCCAGCGCCTGGACGGTGGCGACGGTGACGGCACCGCTGGAGCCCAGTCCGATCTTGACGCCCTGGTCGTGCAGGGCGGAGTGCACGGACAGGCGCACGGGAAGCGGGGGCGCGCCGAGTGCGGCCCGGAGTGCGTCGACGGCGGAGACCGCCGCGAGGAGGTGGAGGAGGCCTCGGGGGCGGGACGTGCGGGTGGGGTCGGGGAGTTGTCCGTCGGTGTCCCGGTGCAGCAGAAGGGGCGCAGTGGCGAGGGTGGTGACCACTTCGATGTCGGCGTGCCGGGCCGGGGCGGCCGTGACGGTGACGTAACGGTCGACGGCCGCGACGATCGCCGGCTGACCGGGGGTCAGGACGGCGTACTCGCCGGCGACGAGGAGTTTGCCGGGTGCCCGGCAGGTGACCGGCCGGGCCATCACACGCCGCCTGCGACGAGGATCGCACCGGGGCCGGGGCGGGCGATGGCCGTCGGACTCCCCGACACCGCGGCGAGCTCGGCCGCGATCCGCGGGGCTTCGACCGCGGGGCACAGGACCTTGACGTTGGGGCCCGCGTCCATCGTCGCCCACACCGGCTCCCCGTTCGCGCGCATGGTGCGGACGTGCGCGAGGAGGTGGTGCGAGGCCGGCGTCAGGTATCTGACAGGGGGGAGGGCGGTTTCCATCGTTGCGTGCATGCCGAGCGCGTTGCGTTCGGCGATGGCTCCGACCCGTTCCAGGTCGCCGGCTCTGAGGGCGCTGCGCATGGACGGGAGGGCTTCGCGCGTGGAGCGCAGCCAGCTGCCGTACAGGGGCGAGGTGGCGACGGTGCGGTGCATCGCCTCGCGGCTGGAGACGGCCTTGGGGGTGGTCTGGAGGAGCACCGCGATCATTGCGGGCTGCAGGCCGGGGTGGACGTCGTCGAGGGGTTCGGCGTAGGAGGCGTGGTCGCGGTCCTGTGCGCCGGGGGCGGCGGCGTGCCAGTGGACGAAGCCGCCGAAGACCGAGCGGCAGGCGGATCCCGAGCCGCGGCGGGCCAGGCGGGACAGGCCCGCCGGGTCGAGGCCGGCTTCGTAGGCGGTGGCCGCGGCCACCGCGAGCGCGGCGAACCCCGCCGCGGAAGAGGCCAGTCCTGCTCCGACCGGCACGGTGTTGCCGGTCTCCACCAGGGCCCGTTCCGTGCGGCCGGTACGGATACGGAGCCGGTCGAGGAAGGCGGTGATCCTCCGCAAGGGCTCGCCCGCGGCCGGTGAGCCGTCGATGCGGACGCAGTCCTGTGCCTGCCCGGGTGCGAGACGGACCGTCGTGGTGGTGGGGAACACGTCGAGGGTCATGGACAAGCTGTCCGCCAGGGGCAGGATCAGCTCCTCGTCGAGCTTCCCCCAGTACTTGACCAGGGCGATGTTGGGATGGGCGACCGCGGTCGCGGCAAGGGAGCGCGAGGTCACCGGGGTTCACCCGCCTTCGACGCGGGCGGTCCAGGTGCGGACCGCTCCGTGCCGGGCGAGGTGGGCGGCCAGGGCGTCGGCGGAGGCGGCGGTCCCGGCCAGGGCGATGACGCATCCGCCGAGCCCGCCTCCGGTGAGCTTGGCACCCAGGGCCCCGTGGTCCAAGGCCGCCTCCACCAGGGCGTCGAGGTCCGCGGTGCTGAGCCTCAGGTCGGACAGCAGCTGGTGGGTGTCGGTCATGCAGAAGCCGACGATGTCCAGATGCCCCTCGGCCAGGGCGCGCAGCGCCCTGCGGGTGAGCGCCGACGACTCGAAGAGGAACCTGGTCCGTGCCTCGGGGCGGGCGTCGAAACACGCGCGGAGCATCGCGACGGCCTGATGGGTGCTGCCCGATGTGCCGGAGTCGGCGACGACCACCCATGCTTCCCGTGCGACCGGTGGCGAACTGGAAACGCCTGCCTGGAGGAGCACGGGCCGGATGCTGCCGGTGGTCAGCGCGTCGATACCGGACGCGTGTCCGTGCGCCGCCGTTTCGGCGAGTTGCACGTAGTCGAACACCTCCCGGTCGCGCAGGTCCAGCCGCAGCAGTCCGGCCAGCGCGTAGGTCAGGGCGCGGGCGTACGCGGCGCTGGCGCCGAGGCCCCGGCCCGGCGGGATGGCGGTGGCCAGTTCCAGGTCCACGCCCTGCGGGCGCTTGGCATCGGCGCGTTGGAGTACGGCGTCGACCAGCAGGGACATCCCGGGTGGCGGCTTGCCGGAGTCGAGAAGGACGCCCTGCGCGGGCGGGGGCGGAGTCCCCAGGACGCGCATGCTGTGGAGTCCCCGGGCGCCGTCGCGGGCGGCGGTGACAGTGGCTCGGCAGGTCAGCGCGGTCAGGGGCAGGGCGAGCGCGGGCGCACCGTACACAGCGGCGTGTTCGCCCAGCAGGATCGCCTTGGCATGGGCCGTCCCCGTGGCCGAAAGGGTCCTCGCGGCCCGGGACCTGCGCCTGGTCAGGAGTCCTTGGAGGACTCCCGAAATGGGCCCGGTCATGACAGCGGAACCCGGGTCAGCACGTGGGGGAGCCACGGTCTGGCGGAGAGTGCCGCCGGGAGGGGGAGTTCCCGCGAGGGAGCGGCGGGCACGACGCGCAGGAAGATGTCACACGTGATTTCGACGCAGGTGCGCAGGCTCGACAGGCTCTCGGCAGCCTTCGGCGGCGGGCAGGCAGTCATGGTGCAGAGCCCCTTTCGGCGAGCGCGGCGCAGTCGGCGACGGTGACGCCTTCGGCGTTGAGGAGGTCCTCGTCGACGGGCCGGCCGAGCAGGTGCTCCAGCTTCTGGGCGAGTTCGGTGATCTGCAGTGAGTCCAGGCCCAGGTCCTCCAGCAGCCGGTCACCGGGCTGGACCTCCCCGGCGGGGCGCTCCGCGAGGGCGGCGACCAGCTGCCGGACACCGGTCGGGATGTCTGTCTCCGTATGCATCGGATCCTCCAGTCAGGGGGTGATGACGACCTGGGCGGCGTAGGTGAGGCCGGCACCGAAACCGAAGAGGAGCACCGGATCGCCGCTGTGGATCTGCCCGTGCCGGCGCAGCGCGTGGAAGCCCAGCGGCACGGACGCGGCGCACGTGTTCCCGGCCGACGTCACGTCCCGGGCGGTGACCATGCCGGGGGCTCCGATGGCCTGGGCGAGGATGTCGATGATCCTCAGGTTCGCCTGGTGCGGTACGAACGCCTTCAGCTGCTGCGGAGTGATGCCCGCTCGCTCGCAGGCGCCCTGGACGGCCGGCATCAGGGCACTGGTGGTCCAGCGGTACACCTTCCGTCCGGCCATCTCCATGTGCCCGGTCTCGGGCCGGATGTTGATCAGCCCGGCCCGCCGGCCGTCGCTTCCCCACGCGACCGGGAAGATCCCGGGCCGCTCGGAGGGGGAGACGAGGGCGGCGGCCGCGCCGTCGGCGAAGATCGGCCCGGTGTTGCGGTCCCGGGCCGAGACCCAGTCGCTCATCCGCTCCGAGGCGACGACCAGGACGTTGCGCGCGGTGCCGGCCCGTACGAGGGCGTCACCGACGGCCAGCGCATGGCTGAACCCGGAGCAGGCGGCGTTCACGTCGAACCCGGCAGCGGCCGGACAGCCGAGCAAGGCCGCCACCGACGCCGCCCCGTTGGGCATCGGCGAAGGCATCGAGCACGTGGCCAGGATGATCACGTCGACGTCGCCGGGGCCGGCGCCCGCGTCGGCGAGGGCCTTGTTCCCGGCCTCCACCGCCATCGCCACCACGCTCTCCCCGCCGGTGGCGTGGCGCCGCTCGTGGATTCCGACGCGCTGCTCGATCCACTGCGCGTCCACCCCCGCCGCGTCCGCGGCCAACGCATTGGGGACGACGGTCACCGGCCGGTACGCACCGAGTCCGGCGATCCGGGAACCGGGCCGGGGGAACGGGCCGTTGGCCGCGATCGTGACCACGTCCGCGAAGCTCTCTTGATGTACGTTCAACGTGCGCTCCAGTGTCCAGCGACAGCGCCAGGCAAAGACCGATGGGTGAGGCGGGGGAGAGGCCCGGGCCGTAGCCCGGACCCCGCCCGCCCAAGGCAGGAGCAAGGCCTCGCTGCGCCCGCCGAAGGCCGGCGGTACCGCAGGGGGAGGCCCCGTCAGCCCATCCTCACCCTCAGCGGGCGGGGTGTCTGCGCCTGCGACGGCGGGATGCGTGAACGCGTTGAATCGCCGGACCGGCTCAGCCACCGGACCGCAGCCCGGTCAGGGCGGACGGCCCGTTTCGTCCACCGTCCCCCCAGTGCGCGCGACCGCGCGACCGAGCCGAAGCGGCGGCTGCGCTGCCCGTGCGCCGGTGCACCCACGGGCAGATGCCCGAGGCTTCCGGGCGGGCTCGGGGTGCACGGACGGGCTCGAACCTCTCCGCCGAAGATTCCCGCTGCTTATCCGCCTCGCGGGACGGGAGGACCTTCTCGAATTCGTGCGGGAACGCATTGCTCGAATTCGTCCGATGGTCGGTCCGAATGGTGACAGTTCCGCGCCGGAGGTGAGTCTTTGGTCCCGTTCGCACGTACGGACCAGCGGAGACCGGAGTCAGACCGTACGGCCGGAAAAGGACCAAAGTCCCTGGACGTCCCTTTGCCGTCAGTTGACCATTCATCTACGCGGCACGTGCCGCGTTCAGCGCGAACGAGGAGCCCCTCCCTTCATGCAGATCCTCCACGCATCCGCGACCACCCCGAATATCCTCGCCGCCTCCGACAGTTCCGTCGGATCGGCCGTCGAAGACGCCATCAGCGGAGTATTCGACCCCCTCACCGATTTCATATCCGGCCTGATATTCGCCGAAGTCACCGTCTTCGGAGTCACCTTCCCCTGGATCGTCGCCTGGCTGGTCATCGCCGGCGCGGTGTTCTCCGTGTACTTCGGAGCCGTCCAGCTGCGCGGATTCCGCCACGCCGTCTCGCTCGTGCGGGCGAGCAGCCGCAGGAAGGGAGCCGCCGGGGAACCGGGAGAGGTCACGCCGTTCCGCGCGCTCACGGCGGCCGTCTCCGGGACCGTCGGGCTCGGCAACATCGCGGGCGTCGCCGTCGCCGTGACGATCGGAGGCCCCGGCGCCACGTTCTGGATGGTCCTGTGCGGCCTGCTCGGCATGGCCATCAAGTTCACCGAGTGCACCCTGGGCGTGAAGTACCGCGAGGTGGACGAGGACGGCACCGTCCGCGGCGGCCCCCTCCAGTACCTGCGGCGCGGCCTCGCCGACCGCGGCATGGCCTGGCTGGGCCGGCTCCTCGCGCCCGTCTTCGCCGTGATCATCGTGATCTTCGCGGTGCTCGGCGGCAACATGTTCCAGATCAACCAGAGCCTCGCCCAGCTGCGGACGGTGACCGGCGGCGACACCGGATGGCTCGGCGGCCCCGGCGCCGGGCTGGTCTTCGGGCTGGTGGCCTCCGTACTGATCGCGGCGGTCCTGCTCGGCGGGATGCGGACCATCGGCGCCGTCACCGCCCGGCTGGTGCCGGCGATGGCCGCCGTCTACATCGGGGCCTGTCTCGTCGTCATCACCGCCAACATCGGCTCCGTGCCCAGAGCCCTGGCCTCGGTCGTGGAGGGCGCCTTCCAGCCGTCCGGCGTGGCGGGCGGCTTCGTCGGCGTGATGGTCGTCGGGTTCCAGCGCGCGGCGTTCTCGAACGAAGCCGGCCTGGGCTCGGCCCCCATGGCCCACGCCGCGGTGCGCACCCGCCATCCGGTGACCGAGGGGTTCGTGGCGATGCTCGGCCCCTTCATCGACACCGTCATCGTCTGCACGGTCACCGCGCTCACCATCATCATCGCCCGGCCCCAGAGCTGGCTGGACGCCCGCGAGGCGGTCGCGAACGGCGAGGCCGCGCCGGGCGGGGTCGCCCTCACCTCCGACGCCTTCGCCACCGTCATGCCGTGGTTCCCGTACGTCCTGACCGTCGCCGTCGTCCTCTTCGCCTTCTCGACGATCATCACCTGGACCTACTACGGCGAGCAGGGCTGGGCCGACCTCTTCGGCCGCAGCCGGACCAGCCTGGCCCTCTACAAACTCCTCGTGTCCGCCTGCGCCGTGGCCGGCGCGCTGCTCACCCTGGGAGCGGTCCTGGACCTGGCCGACGCGCTCGTCTTCGTCCTGGCCCTGTTCAACGTCATCGGCCTGTACCTGATGGCACCGATCGTGAAGCGGGAGCTCGCCTCGTACCGGGCCCACCTGCGCGGTCGCGCCGCGCGGGAAGCCGACGGGGCCGGGGGCCGTACGCCGGCCACCACCGGCAACCGCGACAAGGGCGACAAGGGTGGCCGGGGCTGAACCGCGCCGCGTCAGGAGGTGCGACCACGGCGCCGTGGCCTCACGATTCGTGGCTGACAGATCATCCGGGAGCTGCTTATGATGCCGGTGATGAACAACTTCCCCTTCTTCGGATTGGGGGAATCGTCCGTGCAAGGTGAGTGCTGATGGCACTTCACTTCGCGGAACCGATTCCCGCCCGCCTCCTGATGTGGCAGCGCGTACGCGAGTACGCCGTGCCACCGTCCATGATCGAAAACGCGACCGCGCGCCGCGCGGCCGGCGACTGGGCCGGTGCCTGCGCCGCAGCCCGCATCGACGTCGATTTCGATCTGCGCGCCGTGCGCGACAGCCACGGCACCCTCCTCGCCACCCGCCTCCGGGCCGATCTGCGCCGACTGGCGCCGGATCTGCTGCGCTGGAACATCCCCCGGATCGCCCCCGACGGGCGGCTCCGGCCCGGTCTCACCCTTTCCCTGGCCCGCTACGGCGACCTGGGCCCCTCAGCCCCGCAGCTCGTCGTGCGGACCCCGCCCGCCTGGGCGGACGCAGGCCAGCGGATGTCCCTGGCGCTCTGGGAGGATTCGCGCGACGGCGCACCGGAGCACCACCCGCACCCGCACCCCGACCGGCGGTTCCGTCTCGACCTGCACCGCCACCTCTGGGACGCCACGCGCAGCGCCGAGCTGGCACAGCGGTGCGGCGCGGACACACCGCACCGGCCCGCCGGCCGTGATCCCGCGTGGCCGCCGGACCACTGGGCCCACGAGGCGGAACTGCTCCTGCGGGCCGAAGGCCGCCCTCGCGGGGCCCTCGCCGTACGGCTCGGCGCGCGCAACCACTCCGTGCTCGAACTCGTCGCCCCCGACGACAGCCACGCCCCCGTCCTCCGGCCGGTACGGGAGGTGCCGGCGCCGCAGTGGATCGCGGAGCTCCCGGTGCTTCCCGAGGCCGCTGTCCGGAAGCTTCCGGACCTGGAACTGCTGCGGGCCGGACTGCTCCGTGCCGAACGGCTGCACCCGCTGGTGGCGGCAGCGCTGTGCCCGCCCGGCGTCACAGGCTCCGTTTCGGGTCCGGTGGTGGACCCGGGCCCCGGAAGGCCGCCGGACCACGCGGCCCCCGGGCCAACGGACCCGCACCGGGTCGAATGCCTGGGGGAGGTCCACCGGATCGCGCTGCGCGACGGGACCCTGGCCGCGGTCGACCACGAACCGGCCCAACTGGCCCGTGAGGAACTTCTCATGGCGCTCGGAGGGCCCGGCCTGCCCTGCCTCAGGGCGATCGACACGGTGCACCGCAGCCCCGAAGCGCTGCCCGCCGTCCGAGAGCGGCTCGGCCACGGCGACGTGACCGGAGCCCTGGCCGTGGTCGAAGGGCTGCTCGGTCCTGGCGCCGTCCTGCGCGAAGGGCCCCTACGGGACGCGTTGGAAGCCGCCGTGACCGGCCGCCTCGACCACGGGCTCTTCCGCTCGGGGCTGGTACCGGTGCACCCCGCCGCGGCAGCGACGGGCAGCCCGGGCCACCGGCCACGGCCCGATCACCGGCTGCCGCTGGAGTTGCGCCGCAAACAAGGCAGCCGCACCAGGCCCCGGACCGGCCAGTACAGCTGAAGGCCCGCAGCGCCCCCGCCCGCGGGCCCGGTCTGCCGCACGGCCACGTCCGACCGCCCCGTACCCGAACCACACCGGCAACCGACCGGACCGGACGTCAGCCCCGGCAACCGCGCGCGCCTTCCACAGGCGTCGTGCGCCGCTCGACGACGTCGACATCCAGGACGGCCCCCGTCCCCGAACACCCAGGTGATACCCATGACTTCAAGCACCCTCCTGCCTACGCCCGTGACCGTGCCCGTACCTCTGCCGCCCCCGGCCGACCGCGCACAGCTCGCCCTCGCCGACAGCCTCCTGACCCTCCTGCGGACCACCACGACCGAACCGCGCCCCGACGAGCAGCTGGAGGCACTCACCCTGGCCGTCGCCGCCGACCTGCCCGTACTGCTCTGGGGCGAGCCCGGCATCGGCAAGACGGCTGCCCTGACCCAGCTCGCCGCCTCCCTCGATCTGCCGCTGACGACCGTGATCGCCAGCGTCCACGAACCGACCGACTTCTCCGGGCTGCCCATCGTCGGCGAGGACCCGGCGGCCAACGGCGTGCCCATGGCTCCGCCGCAATGGGCCGTGGAGCTGGCGCGCACCGGGCGGGGGCTGCTCTTCCTCGACGAACTGTCCACCGCCACCCCTGCCGTCCAGGCCGCACTGCTACGGGTCGTCCTGGAACGGAGGGTCGGCGCGCTGCAACTGCCACCCGGCGTACGGATCGTGGCCGCGGCCAATCCGCGTGCGTCGGCCGCGGACGGCTGGGAGCTGAGCCCGCCGCTGGCGAACCGGTTCGTCCACCTGTACTGGGTGCACGACAGGGAGGTGGTCGTACGCGGCCTCGGCGGGGTCTGGCCGCGTGCGGAGCTGCCCCGGCTCGACCCGGCGGGACTGCCGGATGCGGTGGCGTTCGCCCGGCAGGCGGTCTGCGGCTTCCTGAACGCCCGCCCGAACCTGATCCACCGGCTGCCGACCACCGAGACGCGCCGCGGCGGCGCCTGGCCCTCGCCCCGCAGCTGGGAGGCCGCGATGACCCTGCTGGCCTTCGGCACGGCGGCTTCCGTCTCCCGGGACGTGCTGGCACTGCTGGTCCGCGGTGCGGTCGGGGACGGGCCCGGCCTCGAACTGCTCGCCCACATCGACCGCATGGAACTGCCCGACCCGGACGTGCTGCTCGCCGACCCGGCCGCTGCCGAACTGCCCGCGCGCGGCGACCTGCGCCAGGCAACGCTGGAAGCGGTGGTCGCCGCCGTCGGGGCGCGCCCGGAGCGGGAGCGCTGGGAGGCGGGCTGGGCGGTGCTGGTCAGGGCACTGGAGACCGGTGCACCGGATCTGCTGGTCGCCCCCGCGAAGGCGCTGGCCGCGCTGCGCCGCGACGGCTGGGAGGTCCCGGAGACGGTGGAGCGCCTCGCCGCCGTGGTCGGCCTCGCCCGACGGGCGGAGGACTCGGTGGCCCGTACCGCGGCGGCCGCCGGCGCCAAGGGCCCGGCGGGTGGGCACCGATGAGCCGGCCCGTGAAGCAGCCGGGGCCGCGCCCGCTGCCGCGCCCCATGTCCCCGCCCCCGCCCCCGCGGCCGGTGCGAGCCGAAGTTCCCGGGGCACCGCCGGGCCCCGTGGTCCCGCTGGACATGGACAAGTTGCTGGCGGCGCGGCTGTACGCGGTCGCCGTACGGCCGTACCTCGCCGGCGCGCTCTTCGCGCTCCACGTGGTGGAGGACCGGTCCGTGCCGACCATGGCGGTGGACGCCTACTGGCGCTGCTACGTCTCCCCGTCCTTCGTGGCGCGCACCCCCCTGGAAGAGCTGGCGGGCGTCTGGGTGCACGAGGTGTCCCACCTGCTGCGAGACCACCACGAACGCAGCGCGCGGTACGCCCGGCAGCACGGGGAGCAAGGGCCGGGACAACGGCTGCGGCAGAACGTCGCCGCCGACTTCGAGATCAACGACGACATCTACGGCGATGGCCTGCCGAAGCCGGCGGGCGCGGTGCTCCCGGCGATGCTGGGCCTGCCCGACGGGCTGCTCATGGAGGAGTACCTGCGGCGGTTCTCGATGGCGGGCCGCACACCACGGCTGGCCTGGCTGGACTGCGGCAGCGGCGCCGACGGGCATGAGCGGCCCTGGGAGCTGGGGCCCGAGGGAGCGCACGGCCTGAGCCGGCAGCAGCGCGACGCGGTGCGCTTCCGGGTGGCCGAGGCGATCACCGGCCGGCCCGGGGACGCCCCGGAGGCGTGGCGGCGTTGGGCGGACGAGGCGTTCCACCCTCCGCAGCCGTGGCGGCAGTTGCTCGGCGCGGCGCTTCGGGCGGCCGTGGGTGCGCCGGGGCCGGGAGAGGACCACAGCTACCGGCGCCCGTCCCGCCGCTCCGCCGGCGTCCCCGGCGTCGTGCTGCCGAGCCTGCGCCGGACGCCGCCCCGGGTCTGCGTCGTGATCGACACCTCCGGGTCGGTGAGCGACGCCGAGCTGGGCGGCGCGCTGCTGGAGGTGGCGGCGATCTCACGGGCGGTGGGCGGGCGGCGCGACCTGGTCTCGGTGATCTCCTGCGACGCGGCGGCGGGCGTCGCCCTCCCGCTCTGCCGGGCCGAGAGCCTCGAACTGATCGGCGGCGGGGGTACGGACCTGCGGTCCGGCTTCGCCCGTGCGCTCCGCTCGCGTCCCCGCCCGGACGTGATCGTCGCCCTGACGGACGGACAGACGCCCTGGCCCTCCGCGCAGCCGTCCTGCCGCACGGTCGTCGGGCTCTTCCCCCGCCCTCCCCGCACCGTCAACGAGGAGGATCCGGACTACGTACCCGACGGCCCGCCCGTGTGGGCCCGCGTCGTCCACATCGGCTGACCGGGCGGCCCGCCGGCGCAGCCCGGTCCGTCAGCCGCCGGCACTCAGCGCAGTTGCTCGGCCAGTCCGACGATGATGCCTTCCGGGCCGCGGACGTAGCACAGCAGGTAGCTGTCCTCGAACCGGGCGATCTCGCCGACGAGTTCGGAGCCGTGAGGGCGCAGGCGGGCGACGGTGTCCTCAAGGTCGTCGACGGCGAACATGACGCGGTGCGTGCCCAGGACGTTGTGCGGCCGGTTGCGCGGTTCGCCGCTGATCGCCGCGGGGCTGCGGTACCGCGCCAGTTCGAGCCGGCTGTGACCGTCCGGGGTACGGACCATCGCGATGTCACAGTGGACGCCGTCGAGTCCGGTGCACTGGTCGGCGACGAGTCCCTCGACCTCCGCCCTGCCTTCCAGTTCCATGCCGAGTTCCACGAAGAACGCGATGGCGGCCTCCATGTCCTCGACGACGATGCCGACGTTGTCCATCCGCTGAACCGCCATGCCGGTCTTCCTTCCTGCTGCTCGTGCCGCCGTCGCCACCACCCCAGCAGAACCGCGAGCCGGCCGCCACCGCCGAACGATGCCCGAGGGTCTCAGCAGGCGAGCTGGCAGGATGACGTGGTGTCCGACTCTCTCCGTGAACCGTGGCTGCGCGGCATCGCCTTCAACGTGGCGGCGCCCGCCGACGTACTGATACGCCTCCTGGACGAAGCGGCCGGTGGGGCCGGCCGGGCCGGTTTGCTGATGTGCGAGGGCCGGGACCTGCCCGACGCCGTCGTCGACGCGGCCGTTCACCACCCGGCCGAGCCGGTCCGCCGCGCCCTCGCCCGCAACCGGCACGTGGACCCCGCGCGGCTCGCTCCCTTGGCATCGGACCCCTCGGGACTCGTCCGTGCGCATCTCGCCCACGGCCCCCGGCCCCAGCCCCGGCAGCTCCGGTCCCTGCCGCACGACATCCTCGTCACCTTCCTGACCGCCCAGGACGGAGGCGAGGACGGCAGGGTCACCGAGCACGACATCCTCGGGGACCTCTGGTCCTCCCGGCAGGTCCCCGTCTCCTTCCCGCAGGACATGGCCGGCCACGACCACCCCGCACTCCGTCTGTACGCCGCCTTCCAGTGGCAGTCGCTCACCGCCGCCCAGCACGCCGCCCTGCTCGACGACCCCGACCCCGCCGTACGGGAGGCAGCCAGGCAGGGCAGCCGGCAACTGGACCCGGAGGCGGTGGAGGCCGGGCTGCCGCCCATCGGTTCACGCTACGCGGTGTCCGTGCTCAGCAGCTGTGCCCTGTCACCCGCGGTCGTCGAGCGGTGCTTCGCGGACGACCAGGTGTATCCGCTGGCCTGGAACCGCCATACCCCGGCCGAGGCCCTGACCCGGCTGGCCCGCCACCCCGACGCCGAGATCCGCAGGCTGATCGCCACCCGGCCGGACCTGGGCCCGGCGGCGGCGGAGCTGAGGGAGGATCCGGACGAAGACATCCGGATGCGCGCCCGTCTCCAGCCCTCCGTCCGTACCTGGACCGAATGCGAGAAGATCCGCACGATCGTCGACCACGGCCCCGACTGCACCTGCCCGATCACGGAGCCGGCCACCGAGCCGTCGCCCGACTGGTACGCCACCTGCGCGGTGTCCGGGGAACCGGTGCTCCGCCGGGCCGCGGCGAGCTGGCGGGGCCTGCCCGCGGAGCTCGTCGGGAAACTGGCTCGGGACGATGACGAGGAGGTACGGATCCGGCTGGCCTGCCACCACCCGCTGGCTCCGCCGCACCTCCTCGTGGACGTCTTCGTGACCCGCCCGGCCCACCGCCCGCACCTGCTGACCCTCTCCACGTTCCCCCGCACCGGCTGGACGCACCTCATCGGCCACCCGGACCCCGAGGTACGCGCACTGGCCGCAGCCGACCCCGCCCTGCCCGGACCCCCGCTGGAAGACCCCGACGACGCAGTGCGCCGGGCAGCCGCCGCCAACCCGATCCTGACACCGGAGACCCTGGAGACCCTCCTGACCGACCTGCGCACCGCGGAGGGAGCCGCGGCCAACCCGTCGCTCCCCGTCCCCCGCATGCACGCACTCCTCGACCACTGCCTGACGCATCCAAAATGACTCGCCGGTCAACCGCTCGGCGCATGGCTTGGTCCTCATGATCAGCTTTGGACTGTCCGACGGCGCGGGGCGACCGGTTGCCCTGCACGAGGTGAACGACGAGAACTGGCGCGCTGTCGCGGACATCGCTCCGCTGGACGACCAGCGCCGGTACGTGCCCGCGTTGGCGGCCCGCTACCTGCTTCTGTCGTCGAGGGAGGGCGTCTGGCACTCGCTGGCGGTCTGCGCCGCTGACACGGTGGTGGGCCACATCATGTGGGGCCGCGACGACGACGGCTCGTACTGGCTCGGTGGCATGCTGATCGACGGCACCCAGCAGGGCACGGGAGTCGGCTCACCGCCTGCAACCCCCAGTCCTCCGATGCGGGAAAGCCCTCGGCAACCGGCACCCCGGCCGCACCTGCCCCCGCGCCGTCCCGTCCGGCGTCCGCCGCGAAGACCGCGACTCTGCCCCACTTCGTCGGCAAGGGCCTGCAGGCCGCTCAGGACGAGGCGCAGGCCGCGGGGTTCGCGGTCCTCAAGTCCCACGACGCGCTCGGCCGCGACCGTCTCCAGGCCGTGGACCGGAACTGGAAGGTGTGCTCGCAGCAGCCCGCCGCCGCGGCGAACGTCGACACCTCCACCACCATCGACTTCGGGGCCGTCAAGCTGGAGGAGGCCTGTCCCGCCGGCGACGCCCCCGCCCCGAAGCCCGTGGGCAGCACCATGGCGGACTTCGGGGGGCAGGGAATGAAAGCGGTCCGCGGAGCGCTGCCGGCCAACACCGGCATCACGGTGAAGGACGCCCTTCACAGCCGCATGGTGTTGCAGGAGTCGAACTGGAAGGTGTGCAGCCAGGACCCGAAGCCCGGGACGGCGCTCACCGGTCAGCCGGTCGCGTTCACCGTGGCCAAGACCGAGGAAGCCTGCCCCTAGGGCCTGTCGTCAAACTCCCGTCGTCGCCCGGAGGGCGGCCCTGCGGCGAGAGCGCGTGCCAGGCGTCGCGGGGCAGACGGGAGTTTGACGACAGGCACCAGGCACGTACAGCCCGTGGGGGCCTGCGGTGGTGACCGGCAGAGCGGCGGGACGTGCGGGCACATCCCGGCTGTAGGAAGATGTGACGCAGGCGTACCGCCGCACCCGCAGGGGCCCGGCCCCGTCCCACGGCGCTGCGACTCCGGCCACCGCGGAGGTGCCAGAGATGAACGACCGGCCCATCGCGGATTACGCCCTGCTCTCGGACTGCCACACCGCGGCACTCGTCAGCCGTCATGGATCGGTCGACTGGCTGTGCATGCCGCACTTCGACTCCGGTTCCCTCTTCGGCCGGATCCTCGGCCCGCAGGCCGGCCACTGGCTCGTCCGGCCCGCCGGCCCCTCCACCCAGAGCAGGCGCTACCTCGAACGCACGATGGTCCTCGAGACGACGTTCCGCACGCCCACCGGATCGGTCACCCTGACCGACGCCCTCGCCTCCGGAGGCAGCGAGAGCGGACACGACCTGGGCCTGCGCGCACCCCACCTCCTCCTCAGAGTGGCGCACTGCACCGAGGGCCGGGTCACCCTCGACGTGGAATTCGCCCCACGACCGGAATACGGGCTGATCAGACCCCGCCTGACGGCGGTCGAAGGAGGACTGCTCTGCCACGGAGGCCCCGACACCCTCGGTCTGTGCTCCCCGTACCCACTGGAGATCACGGACCTGGCCCGATGCTCCCCGGAACTGCACGCAGGCCAGCACGCGGGCTTCGCCCTCCAGTACGTACCCGCCGGAGGGGACCCGACCATGTGGTCCCAGCAGGAGATCCTCGGTCACCTGCGGGACACCGTCGAGGCCTGGCGCGCCTGGTCGGGAGAGCACCAGACGTACGAGGGCCCGTGGGCGGACCTGGTGGGCCACAGCGGACGAGTCCTGCAGTCACTCACCTTCCAGCCGACCGGCGCCATCGTGGCCGCACCGACGACCTCCCTCCCCGAGGAGATCGGAGGAGTCCGCAACTGGGACTACCGCTACGCCTGGGTGCGCGACGCCGCGTTCACCCTGGACGCCCTGTGGGTCGCCGCCTGCCCCTACGAGGCAGAGCAGTTCTTCCGCTGGATGGCACAGGCCGCCGCCGGTGACCCGGACCACCACGACGACCTCCAGATCATGTTCGGCATCCGCGGTGAACGCGACCTGAGCGAACGCGAACTGCCGCACCTCCCCGGCTGGCGCGACAGCCGCCCCGTCCGGACCGGCAACGGCGCCTGGTCCCAGCGCCAGCTCGACGTGTACGGCGAACTGCTCGCCGCCTTCCACAAGCTGCGCGACCACCTGCAGGACGCCGATGAGCAGACCAGGGCCTTCCTGACCGGCCTCGCCGACACGGCCGCCGTCCGCTGGCGCGAGAAGGACCAGGGCATCTGGGAGGTCCGCGGCGAACCGCAGCACTTCCTGTACTCCAAGCTCATGTGCTGGGTGGCCCTGGACCGCGCCCTGGACCTGGCCGAGGTGCTGGGCGCTGAGGAGCGGACCCCGCTCTGGCGGCAGACCAGGGACGAGATCCGCGCGGCCATCGAACAGGACGGGTGGAGCGAATCGGCGGGCGCGTACACGCAGGCGTTCGGCTCGGACGTCCTCGACGCGTCGGCCCTCATGATGGCGATCGTCGGGTTCGAAGCCGCCGGCTCCCCGCGGATGCGAGCCACCATCGACGCGGTCAGCACCCGCCTCACCGGGCCGGACGGGATGGTGTACCGCTACCTCGCGGCCGACGACGGCGTGGCCGGAGGCGAAGGAACCTTCCTGCTGTGCACGTGCTGGCTGGCCCAGGCCCTCGCACTGGCAGGCGACACCGACGCGGCCCGCATCGTCTTCGAACGCGTGGCGGGCTGCATGAACGACGTGGGGCTTCTCGCCGAGGAAGTCGAACCGACGACCGGCGAACTCCTCGGCAACTTTCCCCAGGCCTTCAGCCACATCGGCCTCGTCAACGCGGCCTGGGCCATCCACCAGGCGGAGTCCCGGCCGGGCGACGGACACTCGGCCGGTGGGCGAGGCGACGACGCGTCGTGACCGGTGCGAGGCGCGCCGTGGAGAACGTAAATGCCTCGACAGCGCACGTCGGCACCCGGCAGAGTGGCCGTCCGTGACGAGCAGTGAACTGTGGACCCGCGCGACCGCCGACCGCTACGACACCGAGGAGACCGAAGCGTCCTCGGCCGCCGTTCTCGGACCGGCTCTATCCTTCCTCGCCGAGCTCGCCGGAGACGGCCGGGCGCTGGAGTTCGCCATCGGAACCGGACGAGTGGGAGTCCCGCTCCGAGAACGCGGCGTGCCGGTGGTGGGCGTCGAACTGTCCGAGCACATGGCAGCGGTGCTGCGTCGCAAGACCGACGAGGACACGCTCCCGGTGTTCATCGGGGACATGGCCACCACCGCCGTTCCCGGCCGGTTCACCCTGGTCTACCTCGTCTACAACACGATCACGAACCTGCTCACTCAGGACGAGCAGGTCGAGTGCTTCCGCAACGCCGCCCGGCATCTGGAGCCCGGTGGCCGGTTCGTCGTCGAGCTGGGCGTGCCGCCGCTGCGGTTCCTGCCGCCCGGCCAGGTCGCGGTGCCGTTCGATGTCTCCGAGGCGCATCTCGGCTTCGACACCTTCGACCTGGTCGAGCAGATCCTCGTCTCGCACCACTTCGTACGCGACGGCGACGACGGCCGCTACCGACGGGACAACTCCCGGCACCGGTACGCCTGGCCGGCAGAGCTCGACCTGATGGCACGGATCGCCGGGCTCGAGCTGGAACACCGCTTCGCGGACTGGGACAAGGCTCCCTTCACCCAGGACTCCTCGAAGCACGTCTCCGTGTGGCGCAGGCCGGCCTGAGGCCGGCCACCGGCCGTCGATCGGCTCAGGTGAGGAGTTGCGCGAGCACGGCCATCTCGGCGGGCGGGTCGATCACCGGCTGGATGAGGAGTTCGTCGACGCCGGCCCGTTCCAGGATGGAGATACGGGCGAGGAGGTCGTCGCGGGTGCCGACCAGGGCCAGCATGTTCATCAGCGAGGGCAGAACCAGGTCCCGGTCCTGCGGGGCGATGCGTCCCAGGTAGCCGGGGTACAGCTTGGTGTGCCGGTCCGGCGCGGTGGCGGTGGTGCCTCGCCGTTCGAGGAGCCGACGCACCGCCTCGCGTTCCTCGGGGCGGAGCTGTCCGACGGCGGCGGGCGTGTCCGCGGCGGTGTCGGCGGCGAAGGCCAGCAGCGACAGGACGAGGTGGCCCGTCGCGTCCCGGGCCGCTTCGCCGTGGGGGTCCTGGCCCTCGTCGAGCACGTGGAGCGAGGTGACCACGTAGGAGTCCGTGTGGGAGCCGGAGGCGCGGGGCGTGCCCTGCGCGGCGTGGTGCCGGGCGGCGTGCAGGGCGTGCCAGGCGGTGGGGTCCAGCAGGCCGAAGGAGATGAGGCCGGTGCCGCGGCGGCCGGCGACGGCGGCGGCCTTCGGCCCGAGCAGCGCGGCCACGGCGAACTCGATCGGGTCGGCGGTGTTCACGTGCGCTCCGGCGTGCAGGAACCGGATGTCGCGGACCCGGTCACCTTCGCGGTATTCGGTCGAGCGTCCGGCGCACAGGTCCTGCAGTGCGCCGGTGAACTCCTCCAGCCTGGCCGCCGAGGTCGGGCGCATGCCCAGGGTGCGCCGGGCGGTGTTCCCGGTGCCGACTCCGCAGACGATCCGGCCCGGTGCCAGGGCGTTGAGGCTGGCGAGCCCGCTCGCGGCGGCCGGGGCCGAGCGCAGCGCCGGTGAGGTCACGCCGATGCCGAGCCTGATGCGGCTGGTCGCCTTCGCGCACAGGCTCAAGGCGACGAAGGGGTCGCCGTGGACCATGGGGGTGTCGTTGACCCAGAAGCTGTGCAAGCCCAACCCCTCGGCCTGCACGGCGAGTTCCTCCACACCGGGCTGCGCGGCGACGACGACGCCTGCACGCATCAGAACCTCCGGGGGACGAGGACCGGACCGAACCTGCTCAGCATGGCAGGTCCCGGTGCGCCCGGTTCAGTCCCGGAGGGTGGTGAGCCAGTCGACGAGCAGGCGGCTGACCTCGTCGGGGCGTTCCTGCTGGATCCAGTGGCCGCGCCCTTCCAGCAGGTGGGAGGCGGACAGGGCGGGGAGGGTGGAGGGATGGGCGTCGATGGCATCGGCCATCCACGTGGTGGAGGCGTCCAGGGTGCCGCCGATGAACAGGGACGGCTGCGTGATCGGTGCTCCGCGGTGGGGAGCGAGGTCCTCCCCGTCACGGTCCATGTTGCGGTAGCGGTTGAGGGCGCCGGTCAGGCCGGTGCGCTCGAACTCCGCGGCGTAGACGTCGAGGTCGTCCTCGCTCAGCCAGGCGGGGAGCCGGCCGGCCGGGAAGCGGTCGCGCAGCCGGCCGCCGGGGGAGACGAAGTGCGGGTCGGGCTCGCCCGCGGCGGGCATGGTGTCGGCGGACAGCGCCGCATAGAAGCCGGCGAGCCAGCCCCGGACGTCGGGCTCGATCTCCGCCTCGGCACGGCCGGGTTCCTGGAAGTAGGAGACGTAGAACTCCTGCTCAGGGCCGCCGATCCGGCCGAAGACGGCGGTGGGGCGGGGGCCGCCCGGCGGCGCGTAGGGGACGCTCAGCAGACCGACGGCGCGGAAGACCTCCGGGTGGAGCAGGGCGGAGGCTGCGGCGATGTTGGATCCCCAGTCGTGGCCGACGACCACCGAGTCCGCCGCTCCGAGGGCGCGCACCACGGCCACGTTGTCCTCCACCAGGTCGAGCATCCGGTAGGCGTCGGTCGCGGCGGGTTTCGAGGAGCGGCCGTAACCGCGTACGTCGATCGCCACCGCCCGGTAGCCCGCGGCGGCGAGGGCCGGGAGCTGGTGGCGCCAGGAGTACCAGGACTCGGGGAAGCCGTGCACGAGCAGGACCAGCGGGCCGGTGCCCTGCTCGACCAGGTGCAGGCGCCCGGCCGGGGCCTCGACGGTGCGGTGGCGGAGCTCGGCGGTCGGCTCGGGCTGCATGGGCTTCTCCTCGGTTCGCGGGCGGAATCGGCTACCCGTCGATCATGCGGCGCGGCAGCCTCCCGGCGCGATCGGCGTTGCCAGTCTGGCAAGCTCGCAGGACAGGACGGGGGAGCGGTGCGGTGGGAGGAGCGGGAACGGTGACGGGTGACGACCTGGACGGCACGCCGGCGGCGATGGGTCCCGGGCTGCGGGCCGCGCGCGAGCGGCGCGGCGCCACGCTCGCTGGTGTCAGCCGTGCGACCGGCATCTCGCCGAGCACGCTGTCGCGGATCGAGACCGGCCGACGCAAGCCCACCCTGGAGGTGGTGCTGCGGCTGGCGAAGGAGTACGGCGTCTCCCTGGACGAGCTGGCCGGTACCGCTCCCGCCGCCGCCCCGGTGGCCGAGCCGCGCACCTCGGCGCCGCCCCGCTTCGGCGACGACAAGGCGGTGCTGCCGCTCACCCGGTACGTCGGCGGCTTGCACGCCCACAAGCACGTACTGCCCGCCGTCGAGGATCCGCCCGTGCGGCCCCGGCAGGTCTCCCACGAGGGCTACGAGTGGCTGTGCGTCCTGTACGGGCGGCTGTGGCTCGCGCTGGGCGACCAGGATCTCGTCCTGGCCGCCGGGGAGGTCGCCGAGTTCGACACCCGCACGCCGCACGGGTTGGCGAACGCAGGCCCCGGCGGGCCGGTCGAGTACCTGGTCCTGTTCGGGCCGCAGGGCGAACGCCCGAGGCCGCGGACCAGGCCGGCCCGCGCGTAGCGGTGCGGGGCCCGGCCGGGCGCGGCGCGCTCGGCGCACGACCTCGGTGGGCAGGACCCGCTGGATCCGCCCACCGAGGCTGTCGGTATCGCACGGGTCCAGCTTGGGCATGGCGCCCCAGGGCGTGGGCCAGGGGTGTCCCGCCTCGTGCTGGTGGACGAACGGGACCGCGAATTCGACGAGGTCGCCGCCGGAGCCGGCCTGCCGCCGCTCCGGCCGGACGACGACGAGGCCGTGGCCATCGCGGTGGCCCCGCGTACCGCGGCGAGCGGCCTGGCGCTCCAGGCCGCCGCATCGGGAATCGCCTGGGAGACCACCGGGCCCACGCCGACGGGCCGCCGGTCGACGACTCGACCTGCCGGGTCGACGCCTCGGACGATTCCTGGCCCGCATCTCCCAGAGCGTGGCGATGCTCCCGGCCGCCTCCACCCTGGACGCGGTCGACGAGGCCCTGGCGCACCTCCGGACGGCGGCCGGGCAAGGTCCTCGGCCGGGTTCAGCTCTTGCGGGCCAGCGGCTGACCGGTGAAGCTCACCGCTGCCAGGCCATGGGCCATCAGGTTGCGGATGTTGCCGTGATCGGTGTCGTCCGGCGTTGCCAGCACGCTGCGGTAGTGCTCACCGAACGCCAGCAGCGCCTCCTGGTCGCTCAGCCCTTCCAGCAGGGCCAGCCCCAGCGTCTTGCAGGAACCCTCGTTGGTCCCTGCGGCGTTGTCCAGGTCCCCGTTGCGGAACGCCTGCGGCTGGTACTCGTAGTGCGCGGCGACGAAGGCCAGGGTGCCGGCGAACTCGTGCTCACCCGACGCAAGGCTCGCCCGCAGCGAGTTCAGATCAGTCATGTCGATTCCCCTGGGTTGGACAGACGATCCGATTGCCGTCCGTGACCGCACGAAGATACCCCCCTCACGGCCGCCGCCCAGCAGCGTCCCACGTGTCGGAACGCCACCGTCTTCCCAGGTCACGATGGACGAACGGGTCGCGGCGAGGCGGGGTCGCACCGCCGCATTGTCAGTGCCGGGCAGGATGATGATGTTCATGACCGAAAACATTGCCTTGCTCTCTCCCGCTGCTTACGCGGAGGCCGTGACCACCGCCCTGGCCGCGTCGGCCGCGTACTACGGGGACGGGACCACCCCGCTCGGCGACGACGAGTACGACGGGCTGCTGCGCTCCATCGCGGCCTACGAGGAAGCCCACCCGGACGAGGCGCTCGCCGAGTCGCCGACCGGGAAGGTGGCGGGCGGGGCCGTGCAGGGCGACGTTCCGCACTCGGTGCCGATGCTCTCCCTCGACAACGTCTTCGACGCGGACGAGCTCGCCGAGTGGGCCGCAGGGCTGGAACGGCGTCTCGGGCGCCCCGTGGCCGGATGGTGTGTGGAGCCGAAGCTCGACGGCCTCGCGGTGGCCGCCCGGTACCGGGGTGGCCGGCTCGTCCAGATCCTCACCCGTGGCGACGGCCTGGCCGGCGAGGACATCACCCACGCCGCCGACGCCATCCTCGGTCTGCCGCCGCTGCTCACCGCGCCGGCCGACGTCGAATTGCGGGGCGAAGTGCTGCTGACGACCGAGCAGTTCGAGGAGGCCAACCGGATCCGGCTCGCCCACGAGGCCACGCCCTTCGCGCACCCGCGCAGCGGAGCGGCCGGCACCCTGCGGGCCAAGGACCGCCCGTACCGGATCGAGCTGACCTTCTTCGCCTACGGCGCGATCGGCCTGGAAGACCTCGGTCACACCGCTCTGCTGGCGAACCTCGCCGTGCTCGGCGCGAACACGGCCGCCAGTACGGCCGCCGCCCCGATGCGCTGCGAGACCGTGGAGCAGGTGCAGGAACGCATCGACGTGATCGCCGGCCTGCGCGGAGACCTGCCGTTCGGGATCGACGGTGTCGTCGTCAAGGCCGATACGGCCGATGACCAGCGGCAGGCCGGAAACGGTTCGCGCGCCCCGAGGTGGGCGGTGGCCCGGAAACTGGCGGCCGAGCACAAGGTGACCCGTCTGCTGGCGGTGGAGTGGAACGTCGGCCGGACCGGGATCATCGCCCCGCGCGCCGTCCTGGAGCCCGTGGTCATCGACGGGGTGACGGTCACCTACGCCACGCTTCACAATCCGTCCGACATCACCCGCCGCGGTCTCATGACCGGCGACCAGGTGTTCGTGTACCGGGCCGGCGACGTGATCCCCCGGGTCGAGGCACCGCTGGTCGACCAGCGCACCGGCGCCGAGAGCCCGATCGTCTTCCCTGAGGCGTGCCCCCGCTGTGGGGACGCGATCGACACCTCCGAGCAGCGCTGGCGGTGCGTGCGCGGCCGGAGCTGTCAGGCCGTGGCCTCGGTGATCTACGCGGCCGGCCGGGACCAGCTCGACATCGAAGGCCTCGGCGGCACGCGCGCGGTCCAGCTGGTGGAGGCGGGTCTGGTCAACGACGTCGCCGACCTGTTCACACTGACCCGCGAGCAGCTCCTCGGCCTGGAGCGGATGGGTGAGACCAGCGCCGCCAACCTCCTGGCCGCGATCGAGACCGCCCGCGGTGCGGCCTTGAGCCGCGTGTTCTGCGCCCTCGGCGTCCGCGGCACCGGGCGCACGATGTCCCGCCGGATCGCCGCGCACTTCGGCTCGATGGCCGCGATCCGGACCGCCGACGCGGAGACGCTGGCCGGGGTCGACGGCATCGGCACCGAGAAGGCCCGGGTGATCGAGGCAGAACTCGTGGAACTCGCCCCGCTCCTCGACAGACTCCAGGCCCAACGGGTGGGCACGCAGGTCACCGAGCCGCAGAAGCCCGCGACCGGTACGGGCGGCGCGAGCGGCACGAACAACGAGAACAACGAGAACAACGAGAACAACGAGAACGGCGTGAACGACGGCGAGGACTCGGCGGGCGGCCCGCTGGCCGGACAGGCCGTCGTGGTGACCGGCTCCATGACCGGGCCCCTCGCGGTGTTGTCGCGGAACGAGATGAACGAGCTGATCGAGCGGGCGGGCGGAAAGGCATCGTCGTCCGTGTCCAAGCGCACCACCCTCGTGGTGGCGGGGGAGAAGGCAGGCTCCAAGCGCGCCAAGGCCGAGGAACTGGGCATCCCCATCCTCGACCCCGAGGAGTTCGCCGTGCTCGTGGCCGGTTTCCTCCCCACCGCATAGTGCCGCGGCCGGGCGGGCGCCGGCGCCGGGATCCGGGCGCCGGCGAGGCCCACCTGCCTCGCGGACGCCCGGTCCCCGCGCGCTACAGCTCCTTCCCCAGCCCGTCTGCCGGTCCCCTTCCGCGGCCCTGCCTGAGCCTCTGCCCGGGAGCCTGAGAGAGGCCCGGGGCTTCCCCGTGAGCATGCTCCGCGCTGGAGCCGGCTCCCCGGCTCCGCAGTTCACCGATCGGGCGCACTCCTGTCTGGGTAAGCCGGATCATGCGCAAGTGTTCCGGCTCCGCTTCCTGGGCGACGGGTTCCGTCTCCCGGGGCTCGGGCGCGGCTTCGGGTTGGTTCGGGTCCGCTTCCAGCGCCTCCCGGTCCGGGGTCAGGGCCAGCTGACGCACCTCGGCGTCATCGTCCTCGTCCCCGGACTTCGGGAGTGATTCGAGGTGTCTGGAGAAGGCGTCCGGGTCGTCCTCCGGCGCCTCTTTCATGTACGGCTTCCACGGGTTCTCGGGTTCCTGCCCCGCCGGCTCCCCCTTCGCGTCCCGCAGCCACGGGTTCTCGGCCCGTTCCACTGCCTCGGGCCCGCCCTCGTACGGCTCCCCGTACGGTTCCTCGTAGGACTCCGCCCCGTCTTCGTATCCGGGCTCTCGGCCGCTCTCGTCGCTCATGGCGATGTGCCTTCCTCCTGGTCGTGGCCCTACGGGAGTTCGCCGCGCTTGCGCATGGCCAGCTGGACGGGCAGCACCCCCTGGGCGGCGGCCGCCGCCTCCCGGCGCAGCCTCGCCTCCCTTTCCTCCTGGGTCTCCGGCGTGGCGTCCGCCTCGAACAGGGCCGGGTCCAGTTCGCGCAGGTGGTTCTTGAAGGCTTCCGGGTCGTCTTCCGGCGCCTCGTTCAGGTACGAGTCCTCCGCGGTCTCAGCCGTCTCCGCAGCCGACGCGGTTTCGGCCGTCTCCACGCTCTCGACCGTTTCCGCCGCCTCGACACCGACGTCGGGTGAGGCGTCCGCGCCGTCGTACCCGCCCTCGCCGCCTTCGCCGCTCATTCCGTCTCTCCCCTCTGGTCACGTCCTACGATCAGACCGGTGCCCTGCGGCGGGGTCACGAAGCGGGTGAAGAGCTCCTGCTTCTTGCCGAGCTCCGCCGCTCTGTCCTCCGATGTACCGGGAGCCCGCTTCTCCGCGTACGCGGGGTGGGTCGCCTGTTTGGCGAGGAAGCCGACCCGGGTGTGAGGTTCCCCCGAGATGCGGGGATGGGTGACAGGGGGTCAGATGGGTCTCATGAGAGGAACCCGGACGATGTCCGCACCGAGGAAGTATCCGTTGGAGTTGCGTGAGCGTGCGGTGCGGATGTATCGCGCCGCGGAGCCGAAGCCGGTGATCCGTCGTATGGCCGAGGATCTCGGTGTGCATCACGAGGCTCTGCGGAACTGGATCCGTCAGGCCGAGGCCGACGCCGGCGAACGGGGAGACCTGCTCACCACCGCGGAGCGTGAGGAACTGGCGGCCTTGCGGAAGGAGAATGTCCAGCTCAAGCGGGCGAATGAGGTTCTGCGGACGGCGTCGGCTTTTTTCGCGGCGCAGCTCGACCCGACCCGGCCCAGGTGACAGGACTCCTCGACGAGCACCCACACCTGGGGGTCGAGCCCGTACTCCGGGAACTCTCCCTCCCCTCTTCCACCTACTACCGTTGGCGCCGGGCGGAGAAGGAGCCGTGCGAGCGGCGCCGCCGGGACATCGAGCTGACGGACCGTATCCGCCAGGTCCACGACGCCTCCGGCGGGATCTACGGCTCACCGCGCGTCCACGCCGTCCTGCGGCGCGAGGGCACCCGAGTCGGCCGCAAACGCGTCGAACGGCTCATGCGCCAGGCCGGCCTCCAGGGCCTCAGTCCCCGCAAGGCCAAGGGCTTCACCCGCCGCGACCCGAACGCCGAGCTCGCCCCGGACCTGGTCGGGCGCGACTTCACCGCGACCGGGCCGAACCGGCTGTGGGTCACCGACCTGACCATGATCGCCACACTGGAGGGCCCGCTGTGGCTCTCCGCGATCCGCGACGCCTTCTCCCGCCGCGTCGTCGCCTGGGAAACCTCCGCCCGCGCCGACGCCGACCTGGTCCTGACCACGCTTGAGTACGCCCTCGCCTCCCGCGAGCCCATCACCGGCGAACTCATTCACCACGCCGACCACGGCTGCCAATACACGTCCGTGAAGCTCACAACACGCCTGCTCAGAGCCGGGATCCAAGCCTCCATGGGCTCCGTCGGCGACTCGTATGACAACGCCCTCGCCGAGAATCTGTGGATGCTTGTCAAGACCGAGTGCGTCCGCGGCCGCGTCTTCGCCACACGTGCCGAGGCGAACCTCGCACTCTTCAACTACATCGACGGCTTCTACAACCCCCACCGCATCCAGGAACGACTCGGCTACCTCAGCCCCATCGAGTTCGAGGAGAAGCACTACGCCAACCAGGCAGCCACCGAACAAGTGAACCTGAAACCACGTCAACCCGCCCTGACCAGCTAGTCAACCACTCCCGCACAGCGGGGGAACCTCAGTGTGGAACTGGACCTCGAAGCGGGTGTCCGTTCCACTCGCACGCCACGAGGTGTTCACGCCGCGGTACTCGGAGTCCTTCCAGGAGTTCCGCACTCCCTGCTCCTCGTGCCCCAGCGCGGTCAGCGCGCCGATCGCCCGCAACGAACCGGCGACGTACTGGTCGTCGGGCAACTGGACGGTGTAGCGGATCGCATCCTTGATCCGCTTCAGCGCGTCCTGCTCCGACATGCCTTCGGCCTGGTAGCCGGCGACCTTGCGGCGGAGCGATTCCTCCGTCTTGACGGCGTGGTCCAGACCGACCAAGCGGACGCCGTATGCGTCGGCGAACCGTTCCTCCGCGGTACGGCGGTCTTCCCCGTCCTGTTCGGGTTCTCCCGCCTCGCGCCCGGCTGTCCCGCCTGCGGCGACGACGACCGTCTTCATGTCCTCCCGCAGCAGCTGCTCCCGCCGGGTCATCTCCCGGTGGAACCTCCCGGTGTCGTCGAGCGGTGCCTGCGCCTCGTTGCTCTCGAGTCCCTCGGGCCCCTCCACCGATTCGGGGGCCGCCAGGTGCCGGCGGTAGTTCTCCAGCGCGCCCGAGCCCTCGGCGGGATCTGCCGGGGGCTCGGCGTCCTCGTCCGCCTCCCACGCTTCGGAGCCTTCCGATCGTCTCTCCATCTCTCCTCCGGTTCCTAGGACTTCAACAGGCCGATCCAGGCCGCCTCCATGCCGTACTCCACCGCCACGTGCACCCCGAGGCAGTAGCCCACGGCCGAGAGGGCGGGGCCCGAGTACAGGCGGGCGAGCTCCACCCGGCAGGCCTCCATCGCGACGCCCGTCGCGTCCAGCGCGGCCTTCTGGGTGGCGGCCCGCGCCACCTGGGTGCGGGCGCGCCGCAGTTGCGGCAGGGCGCCCGTGGCGACGGCCGCCCGGACCAGGCAGGGGGCGGGGCAGGACACACACGCCTGGTGGGGACGGGTGGCGGGTTTCGCAGCGGGGTGGGGCGGCAGCGGGCCGCGGGTGACCATCGCCTGCCACAGCTGTGCCTCGTACGCGTGCCCGGTGGCCTCGGAGAGCTGCCCGAGCCGCCGCAGGGTGCGCACGTGCCGGCGGATGCCGGCCCCGACCAGACAACTGGTCCGGCTGCCGGGGTGCGCCGCCGCGAGCGGGTGGAGCAGATCCACCACGTCCGCCTCCCCGGCCGCCGCGGTCCACAGCGCCACGGCCAGTTCGGCCTGTGCCCCCACGCTCTCGCTGACGTGGTGGTGCCGGGCGTCCTCGGGGCGGTGGCAGCGGGCCCCCTGCGGCAGGGGCGTCGGCGCGGGCGGCTCGCCGGGGGACCGAGGGGTCAGATCCGGGGCGGTGACCTGGACGGACTGGGGGCGGACCAGTTCCCGCGAGGACACCAGGCAGCGCCCCACGGTGAGCGAGCCGAGCAGTGAGGTCTCGGTGTCGGACAGGCCCAGGGCGCCGCCCAGTGACTGCTGGTCGTCGGTGTCGACGATCCGGTGGGCGATCTTGAGGCCGGTGTTGCGCAGCACCTCGCGGGCCACCGCGGCCGGGCTCTGGTCGACCACGATCAGCGATTCGCCGTACGCGCGAATCTCCGCCAGCAGTTGCGTCATGAGGCGGGCGGCCACACCGGCCGCGTCTCCGTCCTCGGCGCCGGTCGGGCGGGGCTCCGGCATCAGCCGGTGGGCCTCCTCGACGACCGTCACATGGGTCACGCCGGCCGACTCGCCCCGGGCCCGGGCCGCGTCGGAGACGTAGAGCACCAGCATCGCGGCGAGGAAGGCCCGCTCCTGCTCGTCCCCGAGGTCTCCCAGCCGGACCAGCGTGGGCCGTTCGGTGAGCCAGACGGGCGGGCCGCTGCCCGCCACCCGTTCCGCCCGGCTGGGTTGCAGCAGCAGCCGCAGGCGCAGCCCCAGGGCGGCCCGGATGTTGCTTTCCACCTCACCCTGGTAGCGGAGTTCGGCGACGAGCGAGTCGAGCCGGGCGGCGGCGTCGTGCAGGCTGACCGAGGAGCCGGCGGCCGCGTCGACGGCGAGCTCCTCCAGGATCAGCGAGGCCACGTACGGCGACGGCACGGCGAGACCGAACGCCGCGCGGAAGGCGGTGCCGACCTGGGCGATGTGCCGGTCGGCGGGCTGACCGGGCCAGGGCGCGAGCACGTTCATGCGAAGCTCGGTCCCGGACACGACGGTGAGGCCGCCCTCCAGTGCGCCGGAGAGCCGCGCGTAGTCGCCCTTGGCGGGGTCGATCACCAGGAAGGGCACCCGGTGCTCGTTCCACAACTGGAGCAGCAGGCTGCTGGTGGTGGTGCTCTTGCCGGATCCGGTGATGCCCGCGACGAAGGCGTGTCCGGCAAGGTCGTCGACGTCGATCCGCGCGGGGAGGTCCGTGCCGAGCCAGTTGCCGAGGGAGAGCGCGCGGCGGGTCGGGGACGAGCGCCGCCCGGCCGGCAGGGAGCGCCGGACCTGGAGGTCGCCCACGGCGTCGGCGGGCGGTACGAGCAGGGAGCCGAGGTCGTGGGAGCTGAGCCAGCCCCCGGCGGGCGCGGCCCCGGCCCGGCAGCGGGCGGTGTCCCAGTCCTGGGTGCGGCCCTCGGGCGCCGCGGCGGTGTCGGCGCGCAGGGCCCGGCTGAAGGCGCTGCGCACCACGGCGGCCGTCTCGTGGGTGCGGGCGCACAGGTGGACGGCGACGCTCCAGCCGCCGGTGCGCAGGCAGTCGTCGACGAGGGCCTGCCAGGCTCCGAGGGTGGCGGTGACGGCTTCGGCCCGGGGGTCGACCACGGAGTGGTGGCGGTGTTCGGCGATCCCCTCTGAGACCGTGACCCGGCGGGCCGCCTGGGCCCGCAGGTTCGCCAACCGGCCGCCCGCCGCGGTGAGTTCGCCGGAATCCAGCGGCAGCAGGGTGAGGACCACGCACCAGCCGGTCAGAGGCAGCCCGAGCAGCCCGGTGAGATGGGGCAGGCGCTGGTCCTCCGCGAGGCCGCTGCCGCCGCCCGCCGAGGGGTCGGCCGACCGGGTCCGGCAGACCAGGGCCTCCTCGATGTGCGCCGGATCCGCGACCACCGGCCAGCCGGGCGGGGTGCCGGGTTCCCAGATCATGTCCGGGGCCTGGTCGGAGAGCCACTGGCGGACACCGTCCCCCGGGGTGTGAGCCGGGCCGCCCGCGACGGTGCCGGGCTCGCGGGTGCGTCCGGTGTACATCCCGGTACCCATCCCGGGGTCCAGCCCGATGGCCACCCCCGCCCGGCCGCTCTCGTCCGCCCCCACGATCAGGGCCGCCGGCCGGCGAAGGGCCGCGAGGGAGCTCCAGGCGGCCGTGGCGCGGGCGGCGGAGAGCCGGGGTTCCTGATCGGAGGCCGCCTCCCGCAGGCAGAGCCAGCTGAACCGGTCCGGGGTGGCGCCGAGTTCGTTCAGCGGGGCGGCGGGCGTCCCGGGGCCGGGCCCGCGCGAGAGGAGCTGCTCGGCCGTGGCGAGCGCCTGCTCGTCGGGGGCCCACTCGCGGGAGGACTCCAGGATCACCGCGACCTGTTCGAGCAGGGGCGGCAGGGCCCCGTGCGCCGGCGGCCCGGCGGGGGTGCGAGGAGCCCCGGCGCGGGGGGCCTTGGCATCGGTCCCCGGCCAGGTCATGCGAACACCGCCGTGATCTGGGTGACGAGACTCAGGGCGAGGGGAGCGGCGAGAACCCAGGCGAGGCCGTCGGCCCAGACCCCGAGCCGGAACCGCCGGGCGGTGCGCGTGGTGACGACGCTGGAGACGGGGCCGCCGGGAGCGGCGAGCACCTCGGCGCGGCGGATCCGGATGTGGCCGGTACGCAGGCCCCGGCGGCTGACCCGGATCAGGTCGCCCTGCCGTACCTCGGGACCCAGGAGGTCGCCCACGAGGCTGCACGCGGTGGTGTTGCCGGCCATGTCGCGGATCCGGAACCGGCGTACGGCCTGCTGCAGTTCGCCCTGCCCGGCGGACTGGGCGGCCCGGGTACCGCTCCTGAAGGCGTTCGCGAGTCCGGTGAAGAGCAGGCGCAGGGCGGTGGTGATCAAGGTGAAGCAGCCGCGGACCAGGGAGAGGAGCACGGAGAGGATCCCGCCGCCGCCTCCGGAGGGCGAGCCGTGGAAGGCCAGGTGCATGGCGAGTCCCATGACGGCGACGATCGCGAGGAAGTAGACGAAGTCCTTCAGTACGGCCGTGACCGGCATGTCCCCGCCCATCGAGGCGACCAGACGGATCAGCGCCAGCAGCAGGTGCAGCAGGCCGAGGGCGACCAGCACGCCGAGGCCGAGCATCCGGTGGCTGACGGTGTCGAGCACCACGGGCCCGTCGACCAGCCCTTCCAGGTCGCCGCCCGCGGACCGGCGCCGCTGGGTGGACGCGGCCGAGGCCGGTCCGGGAGCGGATGCCGAGGAGCCCGGGTCCGCAGGGGGTCCGCCGTCGGCCGGCGGCGCGGGAGGCGGCATCCGCCCCGGCGGCGGGGTTCCGGCGGCGGGCGGTACGGGGCCGGGCTGTCCGGCGGGGTCCTGGGGGCCGCCGGGTACGTGGACGATCCGGCGCGGCGCCGTCCGGTTCGCTCGGCCGCCGTCAGCGTCGGGGGCCGGGCGGCTGGGCCGGTGCGGTGGCGGCAGGGGCGGGAAGAGCGGTGCGTCGGCGTCGCCCCGGAGCCCGGCGGGATCCGGGAACAGCGGCGGGTCGGCGGGGTGGGAGAGACCGCCGGCGCCGGAGGGATCGGAAGTGCCCGCCGCAGTCGTGCGCACGGGCATGCCGCAGTGGGGGCAGGAGGCGGCTCCGGGTGCCTGTTCCCGGCCACAGTTCCAGCAACTCCCCATCATGCCCCCGGAATTGACGATCGTAGTTGACTCAGTTTCTATGAGTTCTACTCAGAAACACGTAGCTTTAAGTAAATTGACGACCCATCATGATCAGATGGGTTGACGCGTGCACACGGGGGGACCGTATGGAATTCGGGCAGCGGCTGCGCCGCGTCCTGGGCCCGTTCGCCCGCGAGGCCGAGACCCGCGCCACGGCGGCCCGGACCGGGAACACGGCGGCTCCGGGGACCACCGGGGGGCAGCTGGCCGCCGGACTGGCCAGGCCCCGCCACGCCGGACTCTTCGAAGCGCTCCACCGGCTGGACGCCGGCCTGAGCCGCGAGGCGTTGAGCGAGCTGACCGACTGGATCCGCGAGGAGTACCAGAACGAATACGGGGACTTCCCGGTGGGCTGGGTCGCCGTGTGCGGCCTGGGCCCCCCGTACGTCGACCACCGGCTCGACCTGACCATGGCCATCCTCCAGCACTACACGCCGGCCGACGTGGTCCCCGAGCCCTACGCGCGCGCCCGGATGATGATCCGCACCGGCGCGTACCCGCTCGTCGAGGTCTACGCCAGCGGAGCCCTCGTGCCCGTCCCGCCCGACGGAGTCGTCTACACCCGCGGCATGTGAGCCCCTCGCTGCCAGACCCGAACAGGAGCAGAAGGCCTCATGGCAGACATCGACCACCACCTGCGCAGACAGGTCTCGCAGCTCAGCAACCTGGTGAACCAGCTCGACATGCACGTGGCGAACGTGTCCGGGCAGGTGGCCGGGGTCGAGGCGACACAACGTGACACCCGGGACTCGCTGCAGCAGCTCCGCGACGACTTCCAGGCGTTCGTCCGCTCCGCGCAGCTCGCCGACGCGCTCCAGCGGGCCGAGACCAGGATCGGTGTGATCCAGGACCGCATCGAGCACGAATTCGGCCACCACAAGGTGGTGCGGCGCACCACGGTGGGTCTGCTCCAGGCCTTCGACACCGGCCTGGTCTCCGAGGAGTCCGTACGGTCCGTCAGCGACGAGCTGATGATCCAGACCCCCCGCTACTGGCTGGCCCCGGCCCTCGTCGCGCTGGCCGCCTGGTCCTCCGACGACCGCGACCTGTGCGACCGGGCCGTCACCGAGGCCTTCCGGCGCTCGCCCGGCCGCACCTCGCTGCTCTTCGCCCTGATCCTGCGCCGCCAGAACCGGCAGGCCGCCGCCGTGCGCTGGCTCCTGCACTACCTGCGCGCCCAGGACCCGACCGCGCTGGGCCGGGAGTTCGCCGTCATCCTGGAATCCGTGGCCCAGGGCGCCTTCGGACCGGCCGGCCGCGAACTCCTGCGCACGGTGCTCGAGGAATGGCTTGAGGTGCTGCTGGAGGGCGAGCAGACCGTCGCGGCCCAGGTCCAGCGCTGGCGCGCGGAGGTCGCGGCGCACATGGGCAAGTCCGCGAAGACCGACTTCCCGGCGCTGGCCGCCGTGTCGCCGCAGTGGCCCGCCCTGGACTACGTACTGTGCGCGGCCGATGTGCACCGGGCGCTGCTGGAGAAGTACAACCGGCTGATGAGCCAGGAGGACCGGCTCACCCACCGGGTCGAGGACCTGGTGGACGACATCCTCGACCGCCTGGTGTCCGAGTACGACAACGAGGAACTGCCCCTGCGCCGGGACCTGGCCTACAACGAGGCCGTGCTCGCCCACGACGGCGACACGACGGCGGCCCGCGCGGCGGCGGACGCCGACGCCACCTCGCTGGAGGAGAAGCTGGACTACCTGACGGTCCAGTCGGCCTCCGCCCTCAGCCCGGCCGCCATCGGCGTCTCCGCCGCCACCCAGCGGCTGGCCGTCGGCGCCTGCCACGACTGGTTCCGCGAGGCGCACGCCGAATTCAGCCGCGACTACCGCACGCACCTCCCGTCAACCGTCGAGGCCGTCTTCCAGACCCAGCACAACCTCGGGGCGCAGACCTTCGGACTGCCGCGCTGGACCGGCGCGTTCACCACGCCCATGGAGCAGCTCGAACGTTCCCTGAGCGACCACTGGGACAACCACGTGGGGCCGTTCATCGCGGGTCTCGTGCCCTCGTGGCGCAACGAGGTGGTCGCCCCGGCCATCGTCCTGCTGCTCCTGGTGCTCCCGCTCGCGATGAGCGTCCACCCGGGCGGGGGCCTCGTCCTCACCCTGCTGGCCGGCGGGATCTGGGCCCTGGTCATCACCCGCGGCCGACGCGAGGCCGTGGAGCGGCAGCAGTACGCGCAGGGCGTGCTGGACCGCTCGAAGGCGGACTCGCTGCTCCAACTGCGCGCCGCCGGCGCCGAACTCGTCGACTTCGAGACCAGGTTCCGCGATGCCGACGCCCAGGAACCGGACGTACGGGCGATGATCGACGGCCTGGCCGGGGCCGGCGAGGGGAGCTCCCCCTTCGAAGCCCGCGTCGTACGTCCGAACGGCACCCCGAACGGCAGCCCGGCAGGAGGCACGCAATGAGCGGCAGCGCACAGGAAACGAGCCGGCCGGAGCCGGAGCCCCTCCCCTGGGCCCGGCAGCAGACCACCGCCGAGACGGCGGCCACCGGGCGGCTGCGCCGGATCGTGGAGGGCCTGCCCGACTGGGAGCCGCTGCCGCCCGGCGAGATCCTGGTGCGGCGGGGCGGGAACGACTGAGCCGATGCTGTGGACCTCGGGAGGCCACTACCGTGCCTGGGCCGACCACCTCGAAGCCTGGGCGGACGAGCGGGTGCCGGTGGACCCGGCCCTGCCCGGCATGGCACCGGCCGACTTCGCCGCCGACACCTGGAACCGGCTCGTCGAACGGCTCCGACAGGCCCTGGACCGGCGGCTGAACCTGTGGAGCCGACGGCTGACCGAGGCGATGGCCGAGGCCTCCGACGAGTTCTCGGTCGGCCGCGCCCTCGTCCAGGCCCGCACCGGACTGCGGGAGATCCGGACCATGGCAGGCCACCCCGGCCTGCCCGCGGACCTCCGCGACCGGCTCCGGACCGCGATCGACGACCAGATCCGCGACGCCCAGCGCTCCCTGGAACAACAGGTCGAGGACATGCGGCGGGACGGCACCGACCCCCGCCTGATCGAGGCGCGGCTGCGCGCCGTCCGGGACAGCTCCCTGACCGGCGCGCTCGACGGCCCACCACCCGCCGCCGGAACCGGCCCCGACCCCTGGCGCCAGGACCCGGCCGCCCGGCCCCGCCGCCGGGTCATCACCGACTGACGCACCCCGCTCCGCCCGCCCTTCCCACGGGAACCGTACGAACGACAGAAGGTCTCCATGCCCCTCTTCGCCGAGGCTCGCCGCGATCTGGACAGCTACATCGCGGCCCGCATCCCCGTCGTCGGCCTGCGCACCATCGAGCAGCCGCGCGCGATGCGGCTGGTCAGGGAGGCCGCGGGCAGTCCGGCCCGGGCCGCACTGCCCTTCTGGGTGTACACCCGGGCCACCGGACTACGCGATCTGCGGACCAACGCACCGGTCAACGACGACCGTTCCCTGACCGGAGCGATGGAGTTCGCCGCGGCCCAGTTCACCGGCCGGGCCCAGGCCACGGTCGTCTTCGTGGACCCCGACGACGTCAGCGGCGACAGCCCCTTCACCCGCCACCTCTCCGAGCTGGCCCGGCTCGCCGACAGCAACTCCGGCTGTCTGATGCTGATCACGGACACCCCCATCTGGACGGGGCTGCTGCGCCTGGGCATGACCCTGCAACTGGACCTCCCCGACGCGGAGGAGATGTACACGCAGATCACGGGCTTCCTGGGGGACCACCACGGCATCGTCCCGATCGAGTGGACCGAGCAGGACACCCGGCGGGCCGCGGAGTTCCTCGTCGGCGTCACCGAGGCGGAGGCGGTGAACCTGCTCGCCACCATCGTGGCGAAGGGCTCGGTGAAACGGGAGGACGTCCACCTGCTGGCCCGAGCCAAGGACCGCATCTTCGGCGACCTGGCCGGGCTGGAGCGCGTCCAGGTCAAGGAGGCCGACCGGCAGATCGGCGGTCTGTTCACCCTGCGCGCCTGGCTGCGCAACAAGCGCGAGCTCCTGGAGTCGGACCTGCGCGGCACCGGGCTGCGGCCCCCGCGCGGGGTGCTGCTGGTCGGCGTACCGGGATGCGGGAAGTCGCTGTCCGCCAAGGCGATCTCCGCCGAGTGGCAGCTGCCGCTCTACCGGCTGGACCTCGCCTCGATCCTGGGCAAGTACGTAGGCGAGTCCGAGGGCAGGCTCAAGGACGCGCTGGAGACCGTGGACCGGATCTCCCCCTGCGTCCTGTGGATCGACGAGATCGAGAAGGGGCTGGCCGGGCAGAACGACTCCACCGGAGTCAACCGGCGGCTGGTGGGGCAGTTCCTGTTCTGGCTCCAGGAGAGCGGCTCGCGGTCCTTCGTCGTGGCCACCGCCAACGACGTGCGCAGCCTGCCCCCGGAGCTGTTCCGCAAGGGCCGCTTCGACGAACTGTTCTTCGTCGACCTGCCGGACGAGGCGGACCGGCGCGAGATCATCGGCATGTACTACCAGCGCTACGTGAAGGCCGCCCCGCCGCAGGACCTGCTCGACAGCCTGGTGGCGATGTCCGACGGCTTCGCCGGAGCGGACCTCGAATCGGCCCTCCACGACGTGGGCGCGATGCGGCACATCCGCGGCGAGGCGGCGGTGACCCCCGAGTTCGTACGGGACACCTTCGCCAACACGATGCCGCTGAGCCGGACCAACCCCGACCAGATCGAGGACATCAGGGCCTGGGGCCGGGACCGCGCCGTCCCGGCGGGCACCCCTGCCGCGGCCCCGGAACCGGGCGCCCGGGGCGGCGGCCGCCGCATCCTGCCGCAGCCGGGCGGCGGGCTGCATTGACCGGGCTACCTCCGCCGGTAGGGGACGGGGCGGTGGTAGCGGCGGCACAGGGCCTCGCGGGCGGCGTCGAGTCCGGCCCCGGCCCGCTCGTCGGTGGCGACGCTCTCGCAGGCTCGCAACAGATCGAGGGTGTGCACCTGTGTGCTGAAGACCAGGACGGGTGCGTCGGGCGCGGCGGGCAGCCTGCGGGGGAGGGTGACCAGGGACAGGCCGGCGAGGCGTTGAGCGCTTTCGGCCCGGGCCCGTACGGCGTGGGCCGTGGTGGCCAGATGGCCGCCGGCCGCCATCACGTCGTGCAGCAGCCGGACGGGGCCCGCTTCGGCGGACCGGCGTGGCCGCCGGGGAGCGAGCGCGTCTCGCGCGGTCAGCTCGTTGCAGCCGAGCTCGAGCCGTCGGGCCCCCGCCAGGTCCCGGTGGCCGGAGGCGAGAGTGACGGCGTACCGGGCGACCTGGTCGATCAGATCGTCGAGCGGCAGCAGTCTGAGGGTACGGGCCCGCAGCAGCCACGGCACCTCCATGCGGTACCGGCCACGGGGGTCGACCGCCTCCAGCTCATGGCCGCTGCGCCACCGCACGTCCACCCAGTCCCGCGGGCCGCCGTCGGATGACACCTCGACATGGACGTCCGCCACCGCCCAGCGGTGGCCGCCGTGCTCGGCCACCGGCAGGCTCTGCTCTCCGCCCGGTGTGTGCGTACCCGGCCGGGCCCAGCCGGTCAGCGAGGTGCTGCCCGTGGGGCCCTCCGTCACCTCGGCGCCGTCGAGGACGACCGGCGCGAGGGCACCGGCGAAGGTCAGCACCGCGCCGCCGCCGCCCGCGTTCGCCGTCGTGACACCGTCCCCGTCGGAGAGTCCGGTCTGAGCCATGCCCACCTCCACCAGAAGTGTAGGGAGGGCCGGGCCGCCGCCCGGGAAGAGCCGCACGGCGCGCCGGTGGCTGCCGGCGGGCCGCGCTGTCGCGTGTCCGGCGCGCGGCACTGCGGGAGCGCGGGCCGGACGGGCTCCGGACGGGCCCGGATGCCGGATCGGCTGGGGGCGCGCACAGTGGGCTGGAGGACGCACGGCCGCCGCCACGACGGCGGACACGGCACACGGCACAGGGCCCGGGCCGTGCCGGTGCAGCGCTCAGGCGCGGACGAGTGAGGATGCCCCGATGGCCCAGCCTGCCCAGTCTCCCGAGCCCCCGGCGGACCACGTCGTCGTCCTGTTCGGGGCCACCGGCGACCTGGCCCGCCGCAAGCTGCTGCCCGGGCTGTTCCACCTGGCGCGAGCGGGACTGATGCCGCGCCGCTACCGCATCGTCGGCACCGCTCCCGTGGCGGAGGCCCTCACCGATCAGGAGTTCCGGACCCATGCGCAGCAGGCCGTGGCGCAGTTCGGGCGTTCGAAGCCCGAGGGCCCGGCCTGGGAGGCGTTCGAGGCCGCCCTGTCGTTCGGCGCGGCCGACACGGGGGCGGCGGACCCCCTGATGGCAGCGGTGCGCGAGGCCGAGACCGCCCTCGGCGGAGAGCCGCGCCGCCTCTTCCACCTCGCCGTACCCCCCGTCGCCTTCACCTCGATGATCGACCTGCTCGGCGCCACCGGGCTCGCCGGGAACGGCCGGGTCATCGTCGAGAAGCCCTTCGGCACCGACCTCGCGTCCGCCCGCGAGCTCAACGCCGCCATCCACCGCGTGTTCGACGAGTCACGGGTGTTCCGGATCGACCACTTCCTCGGCAAGGAAGCCGTCGACAACGTCCTGGCGCTCCGCTTCGCCAACGGCCTCTTCGAACCGCTGTGGAACCGCGAGCACATCAGCCACGTACAGATCGACGTGCCCGAGCACATCGACATCCAGGGCCGCGCTCGCTTCTTCGAGGGCACCGGAACCTTCCGCGACATGGTCGTCACCCACCTGTTCCAGCTGCTCGGGTTCGTCGCCATGGAACCGCCGGTCGCCCTGGAGGCGGACGCGCTCCGCGACGAGCAGGTCAAGGTCTTCCGCAGCATGCGGCCCCTGGACCCCGCGCACGTCGTCCGCGGCCAGTACACCGGATACCGCGACGAGCAGGGCGTGGATCCGGCGTCGGACACGGAGACGTTCGCGGCGCTGCGGGTCGAGATCGACAACTGGCGCTGGGCGGGAGTGCCCTTCCACCTGCGCACGGGAAAGGCCCTGGCCGAGGGCCGACACGTCGTGACGATCGGCCTGCACGAGCCCGTCCTGCGGATGTTCCCGCTGGACGCGCGGGCCGCTGCCGACGGCCGGAGCAACGAACTCGTCATCGACTTCGACGACCCGGGCTCCATCACCGCTCGCTTCCTGGTCAAGGAGCCGGGGCCGTCGATGCAGCTGGCCGACGCCGACATGGTCTTCAACTACGCCACCTCGTTCGCCGCGCAGAACTCGCTGGAGGGGTACGAGCACCTGCTCCTGGAGGCCATGCGCGGCAACCAGTCCCTGTTCACGCGGTCCGACGGCGTCGAGCGGCTCTGGGAGGTGGCCGCCCCGCTGCTCGACGCCCCGCCGCCGGTGGAACCGTACGCACCGGGCAGCTGGGGGCCGGACAGCATCGACGCCCTCGTCGCGCCGTACCGCTGGCATCTTCCCGACCGGCGGGCGTGAGGCCGGTGACACGGCCCGGCCCGGGGTGCAGAATCGAACGGGTGATACCGGGCGGGGGGCCCGGACCGGGGGCGGGGGAGCACCGATGGGCCGGGCATGGCGTTGGGGACTGACCGTACTCGCGGCGGCATTCGTGCTGTGGTACGCCTCCTACTACACGACGATCGCGGTGTGGGAGCTGCGCAAGCTCTTCTCCTGGTTCGCTCTTCCGCTGCTGCTCGTGGCGTGCTGCATCGCGGCCGGGGTGGCGGTGCGGTGGATCCGGCGGCGCGCGGGGCGTACCGGGGGAGCGGGGAACACGGCGATCGTCCTGGGGTGGTTCGGGGGCGTGTTCGGACTCGCGCTCGCCATCGGCTGGCTGGTGTACGGGGCCTATCTGCAAGACCGCGCGTACATGGCCACCGCGCAGATCGTGACCGAGCCGCTGCACGGGCTGTCCGCCCGCTCCCCGTACGTGGTCGGCAAGGCTCAGGCCGCTCCGCATCTGGGTGATGTCACCGGTGAGATCTCCGACATCACCTACCTGCCCGACTCGGACCGCTTCGGCGCCCTGGTCGAGCGGCGCGGCTGGCTCGCCGGTTACGAGGTGGGCCTCGTGCAGGAGGTCCCCCTGGGCGGCAGCGGCCGCAGCCAGGAGCGGTGTCCGTTCGACGTGGAGAAGGCGGGCGCCCGGATCAGCGGATGGTTCAACCACAATCTCGGCCGGAAGATCTCCGCCGTGCAGCGGTGGGTCCGGTTCGAGGCCGACGACGCCTACGTGACCTGCTCGGACGGCACGCCGGTCGTGGTCGTCCCGCTCAAGCGGCAGACCGGGCTCCTCCTCGTGACCGAACGCCCCGCCGGCGTGGCCCTCTACGACGGCACGACCGGAAAGCTGACGGTCACCACCGACACGTCCGCCGTCCCCGGCCCCTCCTACCCGCTGAGTCTCGCCGCCCGTCAGCGCGAGGGCACGGCCGCCGTGGGCGGCTTCAGCGACTGGTGGTTCGAGCGCAGTGGCTGGGACGCCTCCGAGGACGGCGCCAACGAGGGCAACGAGTCCGAGTTCACCCTGCGGTACACCGGCTCCGCAGGAGACAGCGCCTACGTCACCCCCCTCACCCCCCAGGGCGAGGCCAGCTCGGTGGTCGCCGTCTCGACGGTCCCCACCCGCCACCAGGGCGGCGGTCTCGCGCCCATGACCATCCGCCGCCTCGATCCGGCCTGGTCCTCGCCGAAGGCCCTCGTCGCGCTCATCAAGGCCGAGTACCGGGACGTCTGCTGCTACAACGACGACCAGGTGTTCGAGGTCGTCCCGACGGGAGGCAGTACGTGGACGGCCACCGTCGGCAGCGAGCAGAACATCCGCTATCGCGTGGAGGGCAGGGGCCCGGTCGACGGCCGCGAGGCCACCTGTCTCAAGGCTGCCGACGGCGTCCTCATACGCTGCGCCCACGCGGCGCCCGGCTCTCCGGAGGAGCAGGAACTCAAACGCCGTGAGCAGCAGAAGCAACAGGACGATGCCGCGAAGGGCGCGGGCGGCACGGGCGAGCTCGCGGGCCTGACCGACGAACAACTGGCCGAACTCCAGCGACGCCTGGGCGACGAGTTCCTCCGCCGGCTGAAGAACGGCTGAGTCCGAAAGGGTGCGTTCTCCGACGCTCCTTGAATCCGGAATAAGCCATTTCGGTGGTATCTATCGCCATCATGATCAAAAATGGTTGCGGTCTGAACATCTGTCACACCGTCACCAGGAGAACCGTGTACTCGCCGCCCGCCCAGCACGCCCCCTACCCCCAGCAGCCGCCCGTCCAGCGTTGGTGGCAGCGCCCGGCTGTGATCATCGCCGCGCTCGTGTTCCTGCCCCCGCTCGGGATCGCGCTGGCATGGATGACCCGCTGGACGCAGGGCAAGAAGATCGCCGCCACGGTGATCTCGGGCCTCTGGTTCCTCGTCGTGCTGTTCTCCGGCGGGGACGACAAGGCCGAGGGCGACGCCAAGGCCGGGCCGGCCGCCACCGCGACGGCTTCGCCGGATGCCTCCGCCGCGACCACGGGCAAGACTGCGGAGCCGAGCGCGGCTCCCGTGCTGCCCTCCGTGGTCTCGATGCCGTTCGATCAGGCCGAGAAGGCGCTCAAGGCCGCCGGGGTGGCCAAGGTCACCGCGCAGAGCGTCTACACCGACGTGCCCCTCGCCTCGTACCACCCCAACTGGGGCGTCTGCTTCCAGAGTCCCGAAGCCGGAGCGGCACCCGCCGACGCCACCCTCCACCTCGTCTCGCCCGGCAGCACGTGTCCGGCCGCCGCCGGCACCCGGCGCTACGCCGAGGTGACGAAGGCCCCGGCTACCCCCACGGCGGACACCGACGCGACCTCCGGCACCGGCGGGAGCGGTGGCAGCAGCGCCTACTACAAGAACTGCGACGCCGCCAAGGCGGCCGGTGCGGCGCCCATCCGCAAGGGCCAGCCCGGCTACCGCTCCGCCCTCGACAAGGACGGCGACGGCGTCGCCTGCGACAAGTAGCCCCCGACGCCCCCGACCGACTCCCGTGCGGCCGAACGACAGGTTTCGGCCGCACGGGACGGCGTACCACCCTGCGACCGTACGCCGTTCAGCCGCCGGCGGCTGCGTCGGCGGCGCACAGCCGCAACCGGTGGCGTTCGAGGTCGATCCCGGCGACCTTCACCGTGATCTGCCGTCCCTCGTGGACGAGTTGGCCGGGGGTGTCGACCGGCTCGTCGGTCGGTTCCGAGAGGTGAAGGAATCCCTCCAGGTCCGGAGCGAGCCGCACGAACACACCGAACGGAACGACCTTGGTGATGGTCCCCGTGACGACTCGGCCGGCCTGGTCCGCGCAGCGGATGAGCGGATCCTCCTGCAGGGCCTTCAGCGAGAGCGTCACCTGCCCGGACCGGGTCTCGGCGGTTATCACCTCTCCCGTGACGCGCTGGCCGGTCTCGACGGCTTCGGCGGGGTGGTCGATCCGGGACCACGTCAGGTCCGGGACCCGGATGAAGCCGGTGCACAAGCCCTCGGGCTCACCGTCGACATGGACGAAGACCCCGAAGTCGTGCACCCCGGCGACGGTCCCGGTGACCACCTGCTCTCGTTCCCGCGAGAGGAGAAACGACCGCAGCGGCGGGATCTCGCACGCCCTGGCGGAGAGGTGGAGCTCACCTTCGTCCCACCGTCCGGTCTCCTCGGCGTCGAGCCTCTGGCCGATCGCGAAGAGCTCGGACGGATGCTCTCGCCGACGCAGCGAGACCTCGTGCCGAGGGATCCGTCCGATCTCGTCCTGTCCGCCCCCGGCATCCACGATCTTCACCAGGACGTCGGCTTCGTCGAACCCGATGACCTCCACCGTTCTCACCGGTCCCGGCCCGAGCTGGTCGACCAAGCGCTGCAGACGGGGATCAGGAGTGGAATCGGTCATGGGGGCGAGCCTAGGGGGTGTCTGACGGGTGTCCGCGGCGTCGCGACGCCCGGCACGCACTCTCGCCGCGCCGGCCGGAAGCCCGAGTACGCCCAGTACGCAGGCTTTCGGCCGGCACGCCGAGAGCACGCACCGGACGCCGCTCCTTCCCCACGGACACCCGTCAGACACCCCCTAGTCGCCGCGCGACTGCGCCGAGGATCAGCGCATCAGCAGGCGTCGGTGTTCACGGCCCGCCCGGGACGCCGAGCGGCACGGTGAGCCGCGACCGCCAGCCCTTCTCCGCCAGCACCACCAGCTGGAGCGCCGTCGCACGGGTGCGCAGGGGCAGCAGCCCGCCGATCCCATCGCGTACCCGGGCGGTGGCCGTAGGCTCGTCCGGCCCCATGGCGACCGTCACGTGGGCGGCGGGCCGATCCCCGAAGCGGCCCCTGTACGGGCGCAGCCCGGACCACCGCGCGTGGAACGCGTCGACGATCGGCTGGAGCCCCGGGACGGTGACGGCGACGAAGCCGGGCGCCGTCACGACCTCTTCCAAGAGAAGCTCAGCTGCCGGGAAACGCGCTGCCAGGGAACGTACGTCCTGATCGTCCCGATCTGTCAGCGCCGGTTCCGGTACGAACGGGTAGAGGAGCGAGACGTGCGCCGGTATCCCACCGCGCACGAGAGCCGGGTCGACACCCCGCGCCGCATCGAGGAGCGGGGCGGCGTCGGGCAGGACGATGACGACGGCAGTGGTCCCTGGCTCTGGCACACCCTCATCATCTCAGGCCGCGCCCGCGCGCCGGGGACGACGGCAGACGTAGCGGGGGGAGGCAGCGGCGCCGGCGGAAGACGTTTCCCCGTTTCCAGGTTCGGTCCCGGCAAGGGCACTTCAAGGTAGCCTCACCGGACGAGGCCGATCATGAGCATCCCAGGGGATCTCGGCGCGCCCATCAGGCGTTGAATCGTCGAACGGAGCGCTCCGCGCAAGCGCACCGTGCCGCCCGTGGATGAGGAGGATTCGATGAACGCTGCCGTGGAGAAGCGGCAGGATCTGGACGTGGTCAGCATCCTGAACGCGAAGACGACGCTGCTCCACCTGCTGGCCCGGGCAGGGGTCCCCTCGGGCGACGCGGAGGGCCTGATCGCCCTGGTCGAGGCGGGCGCGCTGGCCGGCGCCCACGAGGAGGCCGGCGCGTTCGGGAGGCCCGCTGCGGGGGACAAGGGCGAGCCGTACGAGTCCGGCTGGCTGGACGGCGTCCGGGCCGTCACCGACGAGCTCGGCGCGATCGCCGAACGGGCACTGCGGGAGGCCGTGGACCCCTCGGGATCGACCGGAGCCTCGGACGCCCGGTCACCGGTCGGGCGGATGGAGGTGGAACGGGCGAAGGTGGCCGTCACCCCCCTCTACCTCGCCTTCACCGCTGCCTCCGACCTCGACCCCGAGGTCACCGAACAAGTGCTGGGTGCTGTCCTCGGCACGATGACCCCCCGGCAGCGGGCCGGGTACCCCGGCCGGCTCGCGGCGTTCACCGGGGCGCACGAGGCTCGTCTGGAGCGGCTGTACGCGCAGTACGGGCCCGACAGCGCCACCGCCATTCACGGCCGCTACTCCCTTCTGCACTCCGCCACCAGCGTCGCCGTGCTGGAGCGGCTCGCCACGACGGGGACCGCTCTCCGGGAGGAGTGGGAAGCCGCCGAGCTGCCGCCCGCCTGGCTGGACGGCCTGATGCGGGCCTGGGACGTGGCCGGCCAGTAGCCCGTGCAGGCCTGGTCCACCCGCCGTCGCGTGACCGGCTCCGAGGCGTGGCCGCGCGACCGACGTCGTGGCAGGCCGCGGCGGCAGGGCTCCTGGGGTTGTACGGATGGGGTCGAGCGGCCCCTCCCAGCTACCCGGGTGCCCTGCCGCCAAGCTCAGCACGCCCCTTAGGGATTCGGCGTGAAGAAGTTCCACACCTGGTGCACGGCACCGGCGTTCGGGGCGGCCGCCACCAGATCGATGTCCCCCTCGGTGCCGCCCGGTACGTCGAGCGCGGAGTCCCACTTCGTGTTGACGAGCTTGTGGCCGCCCTCGGCAGCCGGGACGATGCGCCACCAGGTGGCATCGCTGCCGCAACCCACCTGGTTGACGGAGCGGCCGATCCCGTCGCTCGCGGGGAAGCTGGCGGACATGCACTGGTTGGAGGACATGCTCTTGAGCTGGAACGTGTCGCCGCTGCCCTGGAGGATCCAGTTCTGCATCCGGGGGTTGTTGCCACCAGGTGCCCGCTGTGAGACCGGGGTCGCGAGAAGACTGCTGGTCACGGACGCGTTCTTCCCCGATGCCGAGCCGAGAGTGAGGACCGCCCCGTTCTCCGGGGTCACCAGGGACCTCGGACCGGGCCAGAACCCGGGAGCGCCGCCGGTGCTGACAACCCTGGTCTCGCAGGTGGAGACTCCCGTCGAGACGGGCTGGAGCACGGAGAACTCGGTGCGCACGCGCTTGCCGGCGTGCTCCCCGGACAGCGCGGTGCCGACGAAGTAGGCGCGCCACCGGTCGGTGTCGTTGCCGACGTTACCGACTTCCTGTCCCGAGTTGGTGGTGGAGTTGGGGTCGAACTGCTTCGCCGTGCCGTTGGGTCGTCCGGTGTCGCGGTTGTAGCGCTCGATGACCATGCGGGTGTCGGAACCCAGGTTCGCGGGCTTGTCCCACCCGATCCGCTGGTACTTGTTGGTGAACACCGCGCTGCAGTACTCACCCCGGACCTTGGGCTGCCACGGCAGCGTGACCTCCGTGGAATCCGCCGGAGAGGATGCCGTGCCCGGGGCAGCGGCAGCCGTTGCCGCGGAACCGGTGAGCAGGATGCAGGCGCCGGCCGTGACGAGCGCGCCGGCGCCGAGGAACGCATTCCGGGTCCGGGGCCCAGCGGAACGGACGGGGCTGAGAAATTGAAGGGTGGTGCTGGCCTTCATGCTGGCGGTTCCTCCAGGGGTTCGGATGCCGCCTCGGATATCGACACGGCATCGCTGCTGTCGATCACCTTAGGCAGCGTCAACGGATCCGACAGTTGCCGATGGTTTGCATTTGGTGGCCGTCGGTTGAAACACGGGTGTCGAATGGCAGCGGTGCCGCGCGCAGGTCCAAGCGAGGTGTTCGCGCATATGCCGCAGGGCACGAAACTCCTTGCCCTGCGGGTTGGCTGATGCCGTCCGTGAGGGAAGGAGTTTCGTGCCCCGGCCTCTCTAGGAAAGGCCGAACAGTTGGAGCGTAAGGCTGAAGAGAGAGAAGAACACTTCCCCGCTCCTTTCTTCGGTTTCTCGTTCTGATGGCTCTCGGGTTCAGCCGAAGAGCTTGAAGGTGCCGCTGAAAAGCGTCATGGCGAAGCTGAACAGATTGATCGACAATTTAATCACCCCTCTCTCGTGAGATTTCCGCTACGTGCGTCGCTCGCGGCCGCTAGAGGGCCAGGAAAACTGTCAGGATTCCTGGAATCCAGAGAACCGGGAACTTGAACAAGATGCACCTCCTTCGCTTTCTGTCCCCTCGCCCCCTGAAACGGGAAAGGGAGAAGGGGTCCTATTTGTGCGCCGTTCCGAATTAGATCCTCCTGGCTGGTGAACGCCCGCTGCAATCACCAAAAGCAGACTGCTTTCGGTTGTTGCGCGCGAACCCGGCGGCCCTCGGCCGGGGTGTCCGAAAGGAGCGCGCGGCCGCCCGATGGCGAGCGCCCCGCCGTCCAGAGGAACAGCGTGGAGTTGAGGGGCGATGCCATGCGATGCGGTTCATGCGGGTACGAGAACCTCCCCGGCGCCGTCTACTGCCAAGGGTGCAAGGGACCGTTGACCCGTCCCTGCCCCACGTGCGGTGAGCGGTGTCAGCGGGTACCCCGAGGCGCGGTGTGCGGTGCGGCGGTTGGCGCGGAGGGGAAGGAGCAGCGGAAACGCCCGGAGGGGAATGTGCGTGACCCTGTCCACGACCTCACAGGTGTGGATGTCGCACGCCCCGCTGCCGCCGTCCACGCTCGCCGTCGCGATCATGGGCGTGTTCGCCGTGGCGGTTCCCCTGACGCGGCGCGCACGGTCCTTCCGGCGGACCGCCGCGGTTCTCGTCCCCGTGGAGCTGGGGCCGGGCGCGGTCTTCACCGTCGGCCGGGCGAGCTGCGATCCCGTGTCCGGTGCGTGCGTCCCTCAGCGCAATGCCGTGCGGTGGAGAAGGCGTCGGCGGGGTACTGGCCGTGCACGACGCGGCCCGCCGGGAGCATGGCCGGCGCTCTGAAGCCTCCCGAAGAGGATGTGCTCAGGGCCCGTCAGCGGCGCAGGCACACGAAGAACCATCAGCGGACATCCAGGTCCGCGTGCCGCACGGATCGCGGTTGCGCCGCGGTGTCGCGCTGACCGCGGTGTGCGCGGTGGCGGCCACCACGCTCGCCGCGTGCTCCACGGACACGACCGCCGGCGCATCGACCGCCGGGCGGCCCTGCCCGCCGTCGACGCGTACGACATCACCAGGACGCCGCCGCGCGAGAACATCGAGCTGTGCATCACCAGCACGACGAAGCGGATCGGCGGCAAGGAACTGCAGCGGTTCTCCTGCACGGACCTGGCCGACTCCGCGAGCGGCCGGCTCGGCGCCGGGCTGCCGGTCGTCGTCGACAGCGGCGATACGGTCCGCCTGAACGTGCACAACCAGACCTCGACACCGGGAAGGACATTTTCCCGCTAGCCCTGTCCACCGGGCAGATGGCCAAGCTCCGGCTCATCAACGCGTCCTCAGCCAAGACCCGGACCTGTCGTTCCCCGTGGAGGTGCAGGTGACCCACACCGACGGGGCTCCCTTGCGTGAGCCGTACACGACCCGCACCCTCACCCTGGCACCCGGTGAACGGTTCGACGTCGAACTGGCCATGACTGGCGGCAAGAACGAGAGCCTGTCCCTCACCGACGGACGCAAGGCCGGGCTGCGCATCCCCCCACGTACACCGCCACCCAGGCCGAGCCCGGGCTCTCGCCCTTCACCCCGCCGCCCGCGACACCGCTGGATCCGGCTCTCGCCACCACGACCCCCGACGTGGAGACGACCCTCTCCGACGACATGAAGGGGATGTCAGGACACCCATGGAAGATCAACGGTGAGGTCTTCCCCGACGCCGAAACGTTCGACCTCGCCCCTTCGACAAGCCCGGCACCTGGATGGTGCACTGTCACATCCTCGACCACGAGGACGGCGGAATGATGACCACCATCAACGTCACCTGACCCTCCGAGGGCGAGCGCCAGGTACCCGTTGCCCGGCGTTCGCCCTCGGCCTTTCGTGGCACCCGGCAGCAGGACGCACTCAAGAAGCTCAGTGGTGGCTGCCGTGCCGGTAGTCCCACGAGGGGAAGTGCTCGCCCAGGGACAGCATGATCCGGCGGACCTCGAGACCCTTGCGGATCACGGTGGGCCTGGCCTCCGGGGCGGGCCCGCCGTCCTGCCGGGGTACCAGCTCGCCCCGCGGGTCGACCATCGAGACCATCACGCCCTGCGCGTACCGGTCGTGCGGACCGCTGCCGGGCTGGACGGACCGTACATAGCCGTCCGCCGCGACCAACAGGTCGGCGTGTTCGGCGATGCGCCGCCCGACCCCTGCGATCGTGCCCCTGTTGCCCTGCCCTGACGGGTTGGCGGAGCTCGCGAAAGTGATCTTGCCGTGGTCCTCCCAGAGCGAGGCGGTGATGAGGTCCGCCGGGGTCCCGCAGCGGATGACGAAGCAGCTCGTACCCCGGGAATCCATGACGAGTTCCCCGGCCCCTTCCGGGATCCGTCGGAGGGCCGTGTCCCGCCACGGCAGGATGCAACCGAGCAGCACGTCCTGATGCCAGTGGTCCGTGACGAAGGAGAGGATCTCCTCGTGCGTGCGGGCCAGCTCGGCGAACTGCTCCAGGGAGGCGCACATGACGACACCGGGCTTGTTCCGACTGCGGTTCTTCGCCGCGAACTTCCGCTCCAGTCCGTCCCGGTCAGTGGTCATCAGGGCGTAGCCGATTTTCGCAGGCGCGACGACCATGCCGCCCCGGCCGGACAGGATCTCGACCGCCTCCCGCTGTAGTCCACCATTCCACTCCACGAGCGCCGCACCCGTCACGTCCGTGCCACTCATAAAGACTGGTCCTAGGGTTGTCCGTCAACTGCTTCGGTCAGACCGAGGCTGCCGGACGAAGTACCGCCCCGGAAGGGCCGAAGGTCCGTGCAGGACCAATGGCCTGGGATGTGAAGGAATTAGGTCCCCTCTTGCTCCGGAGGAGTGATCTAGGAGCGCTCTTGGCTTTAGAGTCGCCATGGCCTCCAAGGATGCGAAAACGCCGGCGACCGACCCAACCCGACATCTCCCCGCTCTCTGTACGTACGTTCTCCATCGCGGGTACGACTGCGGCGGACTTTCGAATCGATGCCCCATGTATTCCTCAGAACTCCCCGAAATACCCTCCTCGGAACCCGCCGGCCGTACGCCCGGGGACGAATCCGACGACGCTCCCGCGATCCTCCTCAGAGACGTCGGCTTCTCCTACGGACCCGGTCGCCAAAGCAGCGGCAAGGGCGACGGCGCCGACCGTCCGGTGCTCGACGGTGTCGGGCTGTCGGTGCGCCGGGGCCGCTTCGTCTCCGTCGTGGGGCCCTCCGGCTGCGGAAAGTCCTCCCTGCTCAACCTGGTGGCAGGGCTGGCGTTTCCGGTGGTGGGCGGCGTCGAGGTGTTCGGACGTCCCGTCAGCGGGCCGCAGCGCGACGTGGGCTACGTATTCCAGCAGGACGTGCTCCTGCCGTGGAAGACCCTCCTGCAGAACGTGGCGCTCGGCCCGCTGCTGGCCGGCACGGGACGTGAAGCACGCACGGACGCAGCCCGGCAGTGGCTGCACCGAGTCGGCCTGACCGGCTTCGAGGACGCGTACCCCCATCAGGTCTCCGGCGGGATGCGCAGACGCGCCGCCATCGCGCAGACCTGGATCACCGATCCCGACATCCTGCTGATGGACGAGCCGTTCGGGTCCGTGGACGTCCAGACCCGCCAACTGCTCGGTGACGAACTCCTCGCCCTGTGGGCGGGCTCCGCGAAGACGGTCCTGTTCGTCACGCACGATCTGGAGGAGGCGGTCTCGCTGTCCGACGAGGTCGTGGTCCTCTCCTCCGGGCCCGCCAGTACCGTCGTCAGCCGGTTCGACGTGCCGCTCGAACGGCCCCGAACCCTCATGGACATCAGGACGACACCGGAGTTCCGCGAGATCTACACCCTCATCTGGGAATCGCTGCGCGAGCAGGTCACCCGCGCCCAGGGCCGTCCGCTGCCCGCCATCGGTTCCGGGGAGCGGGCACAGTGAAGACCCCCGGGAGGGTGGCCGTACACGCGGGCATCATCGTCTTGCTGCTCGGGAGCTGGGAGTTCGCCACCGCGCACGGCTGGGCGGATCCCTTCTACCTCAGCCGCCCCTCGGCGGTCGCCGAACGCCTCACCGACTGGTTCGGTTCCGGCACGATCTGGCCGCACTTGGGCACCACGGCCCTCGAAGCCCTGCTCGCGCTCGTTGCCGGCACCCTGCTGGGCCTGGCGGCGGGTCTCGCCTTCGCCCGCTCCCCGCTCCTGTCGACGCTCCTCGGACCGTACGTCACGATGCTGAACTCGCTGCCCAGGGTGGTCCTGGCCCCGTTGTTCCTCATCTGGTTCGGCCTGGGCATCTGGTCGAAGGTGGCCTTCGGCGTCACCCTCGTCTTCTTCGTCGTCTTCTTCAACGTCTACCAGGGAGTCCGGGACGTCGATCCGGTTCTGGTCCGTCACGTGCGGATGCTCGGCGCGAGCGACGCCCAGTTGCTGCGCCAGGTGCACCTGCCCGCCGCGATGACCTGGCTCTTCTCCAGTCTCCACACGGGTGTGGGCTTCGCTCTCGTCGGCGCCGTCGTCGGGGAGTACCTCGGCGCCTCGCAGGGCGTCGGCTACCTCATCTCCCAGGCCGACGGCGTCCTCGACACCACCGGGGTGTTCGCCGGAATGGCCGTACTGGCCGCCGTCGTCCTGGCCGTCGACGCCTGCGTCCAGCGGGTCGAGAGGCGCCTGCTGCGCTGGAAGCCGTAGTCACCGACCACTCCCCGACCCCACTCCACAGGACCGAGAACAGAGGACCTTCATGCCGACCCCCGCCCATCCCTCTTCACCCCAGCAGCCCTTCACACGCCGACGCGGTCTCGCCCTCGCGCTGGCCGGAGCCCTCACCGCGGTGCTCGCCGGCTGCGGATCGGCATCGTCCGGGGCGGACGGTGCAAACGGCGAACTCACCAAGGTGACGATCGGCATCGGCGGCCAGCCCCTGCTTCCGTACCTGCCCACGACCCTGGCCCAGCAGCTCGGCTACTACAAGGAGGAGGGTCTCGACGTCGAGCTCCAAGACCTGAAGAGCGGGTCAAAGGCGCTCCAGGCGATGCAGGGCGGCAGCGTGGACGTGGCCTCGGGCTACTACGACCACACCGTGCAGATGCAGGCCAAGGGCAAGGACGTACGTGCCTTCGTCAACATGCTCCGCACCCCCTCCATCGTGCTGGCCGTGTCCCCGAAGGCCACCCGGGAGATCGCGAGCGTGGCGGACCTGAAGGGTGCCGATGTCGGGATCACCGCCCCCGGTTCGTCCACCGACTTCTTCCTGAAGTACCTCCTGGGCAAGAACGGGCTGGCGGCCGACGCCGCCTCCGTCCAGGCCGTGGGCGGTGAGGCGGCCGCCATCGCCGCGATGGAGGCGGGCCGGGTGGACGCCGCCGTGATGGTCGATACCGCCGTCTCGCTGCTGCAGAAGCGGATGGGAGGTACACAGCTCCGCATCCTCGCCGACACCCGCACCCCGGAGGGCGCGCAGGAGGTGTTCGGCGTCTCCAGCTACCCGGCGGCCGTCTTCTACAGTGGCCAGTCCTGGCTGGCGGAGAACAAGGACACGGCCGCCAAGCTGACCCGGGCGATGCTGCGCACGCTGCGGTGGATCGAGGAGCACTCGGCGCAGGAGATCTGCGACGCGATGCCGAAGGAGTACGCGGCGGGCGACCCGGAGATCTACCGGGCGGCGATCGAACACGCCAAGCCGGGCTACTCCACGGACGGGACCATCGACGCCGATGGGGCGCGGGCTGCCGCGGACCTGCAGAAGTCGTTCTCGCCCGCGGTCGCGGCCAAGGGAATCGCCCTCGATCGGACTTACACCAACGAGTTCGCTCAGGCGGCGGCCGGCGAGCTGCGATAGGGCACGGCCGCAGCCGTTCCCACTCGGCAGGCATGAGGCAATCGGTGCTCGACAAGGCCGTACCCGCGCTTGCCCGGCCCCGTAAGCCCGAAGAGGAACGAGGCGGTGCTCACCCGGGCCACCTCGGGCACATCGAGCCGAAACCGCTGCCCGTGCCGCCGACGGTGGGACGCCAGTCCGGATCGGCCGACCGGGTAAGACTCGGAACGTACGACCGTCACGCTGCGCATCAATCACATCATCGTATGTAACTTTCGGGTGCTCCCATTTTCCGCCACGGCACCTCTCGCCGAGGCACGCCCGGAGAGAGGTGCCCGATGAGGCGCGTCCCGCGAAGCGCATACGAGGCTTCCCCGCCGGCCCGGCCCAGACGCTCGCTCTGGCGTCGGCTCGCCGTCATGTCCCTGGCCCCGGTGCTGGCGTTGGCGTCCACCGCGGCCACTGCCCAGGGCGTGTGGGTGACGCTCCCGGACATGCCGGCGCCGCACAGCGTCCTGGCGAGTACGGCTGCGAAATGTCCGGAAGGGCTCCACGGCACCTGCGTCTACGCCGTCAGCGCCGTCGACGTGGGCGACCGGCAGAAGCTGGAGGCCTACAGCCCCGCCTCCGGCACCTGGGTCACCCTGCCGGCCCCCAAGTTCCCCCGCTACGACCCCGCGACCACGACGGCGCCGTGCCCCGGCGGGGTGAAGGGCGACTGCGTCTACGCCATCGGCGGCGTCGGCGGGGGCGGCGCGACCTTGAACACGGTGGAGGCTTACAGCACGAAGACCAATGTGTGGCTGACCGTGAGGTCCATGCCCACCGGGCGCGCGGACACGGCTGCCGCGACGGCCCCCTGCCCCGACGAACTGGGCCTGCGCGGAACCTGTGTGTACGTCTTCGGAGGACGTGCCGGTGCCCCGCTCGCAACGGTCGAGGCGTTCAGCCCGAGCACCAACACCTGGGCCACCCTGGCGCCCCTCCAGGCCGCCCGCCAAACCCACGGCGGCGCGGCCGCTCCCTGCCCCGCCGACCTGCACCTTCACGGCACCTGCGTGTACGCCATCAGCGGCACCGGCGTCCCCGGCCTGCTCCCCTCAGTCGAGGTGTACAGCCCCTCCCTCGGCCAGTGGCAGTACGCGGCCGACATCCCGACCCCGCGCGCCGACTTCGGCGCGGCGGCGGCCCCCTGCCCCGAGGGCATGAGCAACGGCTGCGTCTACACCGTGGGCGGCAGCTCCGGCGTTGACGCTGTCATGAACACCTTCGAGGCCTACACCCCGGCCGCGAACGCCTGGGCGAGTCTGCCCCCGCTTCCCACGGCGCGCGTCAACCTGGGCGCGGCCACGGCTCCCTGCCCCGGCGACAAGCACAGCCACTGCGTCTACGCCCTTGGTGGCCCCACCGCGGAGGTGACCTCGGCGATCGCCGAGGCCTTCGTGATCGAAGGCGGCCACTCCGGGCACAAGCCGAAGCCGAAGCCGGAGGCCAAGCCGAAGCCGGACCACAAGCCGAAGCCGGAGCCGGATGCCAAGCCGAAGCCGGAGCACAAGCCGAAGCCGGAGCCAGAGCACAAGCCGAAGCCGGAGCCAGAGCACAAGCCGAAGCCCGGCCATCAGCACCACGACCACCCCGAAGGCCAGCCGGGCCACCAGGCGGAGCCCCCGCTCGACCCGTCGGCCGACGCCTCGCAGGAGGCGCAGTGGTTCCGAGGACCCCAGAAGCAACAAGAGCAGGAACCGCGTACCGCCCCCGCCTCCGCACCCTGAGAGGCGCGTGACATCCATCCGGGCCGGCGCCACACGGCGCCGGCCCGTTCCCGATGCAGCCTTGCCGGAAGCGTTGACTGCGGTCAGCGAGGGCTGAGGAGGCAGAACTCGTTGCCCTCCGGATCGGCAAGAACCGTCCAGGAGATAGCGGTCGGGTCGAAGTCGGGGTTCGTGGCGCCCAATGCGCGCAGTCGGGCTGCCTCTGCGGCCAGGTCGTCACCGGGGTAGGGGCAGACGTCGAGGTGGACGCGGTTCCACACGCTCTTCGTGTCGGGGTTGCGGACGAACTCCAGGTAAGGGCCGACGCCTGCGGCGGATCGCATGCTCGCCTGGCCGTCGGTCACCTCGTGCAGCGTCCAGTCCATCGCCGCGTCCCAGAACCGGGCCATCCCCCGCGGGTCGGTGCAGTCCACCACCACCGCGGCGACCGGCCCGGTGTCCTGGTAGACCGGGCGGGGCTCCAGGACGCAGAACTCATTGCCTTCCGGGTCGGCCATGACCACCCAGGGAACATCGCCCTGACCCACGTCGGCGAGTGTCGCGCCGAGATCCTCCAAGCGCGCGACCAACTCCGCCTGATGGGCGGTCGAGGTGGTCGCCAGATCAAGGTGCACCCGGTTCTTCACCGTCTTGGGTTCCGGGCGGGCAATGATGTCGATGCAGACGGCCAGGGGGTCGGGATAGGCGAACCCGACGGGTTCGAGGTTGGTGACGCCGGGTCCCTCGCTGTCGATACCCCAGCCGAGCGCCTCCGCCCAGAACCGGCCGAGCGCGGAGTCGTCCTGTGCCTTCATGTTGATCTGCACGAGTCTTGTTGCCATGCGGAAGATCCTAGAAGCTGCCGCCTGCCCAGGCAGACCCGGCCGGACCTGCACTTGAGCGGGTGCCGACCGGCCGCGCGCGCCGAAACGTCCGACGACGGCGAGTTCTTGCGAACGAAGGCGGTGGCCCGGAAGGTCTGTCGGCCTCTGCGACGTGTACGCCGGCCCGCTGGGCGGTGCCCTCGCCGGTGGCGGCTGTTCGCGTCGGCCAGGACCGCAGGCGGGTCTGGACGTCGCTGCGCGACCGGGCTCCTGGTGGACGCGCAGTACCGACGCCAACCACTTTCATCTAGATTTGCCCGCATCGGCCATATATTGCTGATCGTGTGTGCTGATATCAGCCAGTTCCGGATCCAGATCCCGCAGCCCGCTCCTGACACGCGGCTGGAATCCGGACCGGAGCCGCGGCGGGCGACTTCTCCTGGGAACTGGCCCCCGCCGACAACCCGCGATGGGGCGGGCCTTCCGGCGTACCCATGGCCTCCTCGCTGTTCCACAGCGACCCGCTGGTCCGCATGGTCCTCGGCCCCGGCGACGACAGTGCCGTCTTCTTCAGATCGCTCCGCGACTGACCCGGCATCACCCTCCGCTGCCCCGCACCCCGCATTCCGACTCCCGCCAAGCCCGACTTCGCCCCGGAGGTTCCATGTCGCACAGCGGCGCGGCTCCCATCGACGTTCCGCCTGAGGCCCCGGCGCGGGCGTCGCTCGTGTTGGCGTCCCTGATCATCGTCGCCGCGGTGGCCAACTTGAACCTGTCGGTGGCCAACGTGGCGCTGCCCGCGATCGGCAAGGCCTTCGACTCCTCCCAGACCGCGCTCAACCTGGTCGCCGTGGGGTACTCCCTCGGCCTGGCCGCGTCGGTGCTCTATCTGGGTGCGGTCGGTGACCGTCACGGACGCAAGCTGCTGCTGCTCCTCGGCGTCGTGCTGTCCGTCCCCGCCTGTCTGCTCGCCGCGTACGCGCCGAACGACACCGTCCTCGTCGCGGCCCGGATCCTCGGCGGCCTCTCGGCCGGCATGGCCTACCCGACCACCTTGGCGCTGATCACCGCGCTGTGGACGGGGCCGGGGCGGACGAAGTCGATCGCGCTGTGGTCGGCCCTGGGCGGTGGCATCTCCATGCTCGGGCCGGTGACCGCGGGAGCGCTGCTCGAACGCTTCTACTGGGGGTCGGTGTTCCTGATCACCCTCCCCCTCGCCGTGGTCGCGCTGGTCATGGCCCTGCTGTTCGTCCCCGCACACGCCAACGAATCGGCCGAACCGCTGGACAACCTCGGCGGCATCCTGTCCGTCCTCCTGGTCGCGGGACTGGTGCTGGCGATCAATTTCGGCGCCGTCCCCGGCCAGGAGGCCCTGGTCATCGGCCTCGCCGTGATCGCCCTGGCTGCCGGCGCGGCGTTCTTCTGGCGTCAGCGCCGGGCTCCGAACCCGTTGTACGACCTCCGCATCGCCGGCCGGCGCACGTTCTGGGTCGCCGCATGCGCGGGAATCATCGTGTACGGCGCCATGATGGGGTCGGCGTTCATCAGCCAGCAGTACCTGCAGAACGTGCTCGAGTACAACCCCGTCGAAGCCGGCGCCGCCATCCTGCCCCTCGTCGTGATGATCGTGCTCGTGGCACCACGGTCCGCGAAGCTGGTCGAGACGCGCGGCTCCCGCACGACCCTGCTCATCGGTTACGCGTTCCTCTTCCTCGCCTTCGCCTGGATGCTGCTGTTCTGGGGCGAGGACAGCAGCTACTGGCAGATCGGCTTGGCCTACGTGCTCATCGGCATCGGCGCCGGCCTCGCCGGGACGCCCGCGTCCCACTCCCTGACCGGATCCGTGCCCGTGCGACGGGCCGGCATGGCCTCGGGCACCGCCGACCTGCAACGGGACCTCGGCGGGGCCGTCATGCAGTCCGTCATGGGCGTACTCCTCACCGCCGGCTACGCCTCGGCCTTCAGTGCGGCGATCGCCGCTTCCCCCGAGAGCAAGAACGTGTCGGACCAGGTCCAGAGCGAGCTGACGAAGTCGTTCGCCTCAGCGGGGCAGGTCGCCGAGCAACACCCCCAGTACGCCCACCAGATCGTCGAGGCGGCACGCAAGTCGTTCCTCCACGGCGACGACTGGGCGTACACCGTCGGTCTGGCCGCGATCGCCCTGGGTGGATTGCTGATCTTCTTCATGTACCCGCACCGGGACGCCGAGCGGGAACTCCTCCTCCGCTACTACACCGAGGACTCCGCCCCAGCCGCCACGGAGTCGGCGAGCGGTCCGGGAGCCTGACCGGTCGCCCGGACGCGGCGCCGGCCGGAGGCCGCAGGCCGGCATCGCCCGGGCGGACGGAAAGACCGTCAGGGCCGGGGCGGCTCGCACTCCTGGGGGAGCGTCACGGTCCCGGGCCGGTGCTCGAAGGTGTCCATGACCAGCCACTCGTCCAGCTCGGGGTCGTAGAGGTTCTGCACACCGAACTGCAGCACCTGCCAGAAGGTGCCCGGGTTGCCCTCGTCGACGTAGATGTCGCCCAGGGCGAGGGGCAGCCGGGGGTAGTTCCCGGGAGGCAGCTGCGGGAAGACCACGCCCACCCTCCAGTGGTTCACGTGACGCTGCGGAGTGCGCCGCAGGGTCTCCCGCCCGACGAACCGGGCCCCTTCGAACCCTTGGTTCAGATCCTCGAGGCCGAATCCGGGAATGCGCGAGCAGGGATGCTCGTTCAGACCGGGCCATTTGTACGTCAGGGTGTAGAGGGTGTCGTGGTAGATCAGGTTGGTGAACCAGATCGGGTGTTGCGGGCCTCCCGCGGTCATCTGGCTGTTGCCGTCCCTGCCGCTCCAGGTGAACGGCACCGTGATGCCCAGGTCCCGGACGATCCACTTGCCCTTGCCGCGGAAATCGCGGGGCAGGCGAGGCGGAGGCGGATCGCTGTCCTGCGGGGCGGCCACGCTCCCGGGCCAGGACGCGGCCCCGGCCCGAGGCTCGGCTCCTGCCGAAGGCGACGCCGTCAGGACGAGGGCGACCGCCCCGGCGAGAGCGGCCGACGCGGCCGTCCGACGTGTACGTTTCCAACCCATGCTCTTCCTCGGCTGTCGCATAAGGCACCGTCACGGCGCGGAACAATCAGGGCAAATGATGGGAAATCATCCCCGAAATCAAGAATTCCGAAACCGACGCCCCGGGTCAGCGGGCGAGGGTGACGGCGAAGGGCTTGAAACCGTGCCGGCGCAGGATGTGGGGCACGACCAGGATCATGGCCTCGGTGGCGCGGGCTGAGGTGATGTCGCCCAGGTCCTCGATCCGTTCGGGCTGCCAGCCCAGGTCGGCGAGCAGGCCGGAGACGGTCCCCTTCGCCTGTGCGTCGTCGCCCGAGAGGTAGGCGGTCGGCGGGGTGGTCAGGGTTTCGGGAGCGGTCATGACCATGAAGAGCATGGTGTTGAGGGTCTTGACCACACGGGTGTCGGGCAGCGCGGCCTGGAGCTTCTCGGCGAGGCTGCTGCCGGGATAGCACAGGTCGCCGGGCAAGCCGTCAGCGGCGTCGCGGGTTGCGTTGGAGACATCGACGAGGATCTTTCCCGAGAGCTCGGTGCGCAGGTCGACGAGGCGCTCCAGGGAGCTGTCGCCGGGCGTCGCGTTGATCACGATGTCCATGGTGCGGGCGGTGGTGCGCTGGTCGGCGAAGGCGATCCGTGGGCGGGCCCAAGGCCGCGGGCGGCGGCGTCTGTGGGGCTGCGGGCGCCGATGGTGACACGGTGTCCGGCTGCGGACAGCTTGCCGGCGAGGTTGGTGCCGACGCGCCCGGCTCCGAGAATGCCGATGTTTGCCATGCGGTGATGCTCCTTGCGGTGTGGGGGCGGGGAGGGGGATCGGGAAAGAGCGGCGAGGTCCTGTCAGGCGATCGGCGAGAGGATCTTGAGGGCGGCGCCGTGGATGCCGGGGGCGGCGGCCAGGAAGTCGCGGCTGCCGGTGCTCCAGGGTTCGCCCGTCAGGTCGGTGACGGTGCCTCCGGCCTCGGCGACCAGCAGGGCGCCCGCGACCAGGCCGGAGCGGACGTCGGAGAACTGCCAGAACGCGTCCGTGCGACCGGCGGCGACGTGGATGAGTTGCATCGTGGCGGGAACGGACACGCGCACGACCAGGCCGTTGATGAGCATGGCGGTGACGGAGTCGCCGATCCGCCGGAAGGTGCGCTCGTCCTCGCCGGGCTTGGCCTGGCCGGTGCCGATGAGCGCGGCGCCCAGGTCGGTCTTGGCGGACACCTTCAGGGGCCGGTCGTTGAGCCGGGCACCGCCGCCGGCGACGGCGGTGTACGTGTCGCCGGTCAGCGGCAGGTGGACGACGGTGAGTACCGGCTGGTTTTCGCGGACCAGGGTGGCGGTGACGGCCCAGTCCTCCATGCCGTGGACGTGGTTGATGTTGCCCTCGGCGGGGTCGACGACCCACCACTCCCCGGGCGGGAGCGCGCCCCCGGCCAGCTCGTCCTCGGCCCACCGCGACCCTTGCCGGGCCCGCAGCAGCGGTTCCCGCAGCACCTCCAGCACCGCGTCGTCGTTGGCGTGGATCTCGCCGACGACCTCGTCCAGACTCACGCCCCGGGCGTGCGAGGTGGAGCGGTCGCGCAGCGTGGCGCCGGCGGCCTTCACCGCGGCGGTCACGTCGGACAGGAGCGTCACGTCGGCGTCGAAAGGCATGGCTGTGCTCATGGCGGGCTCCCTGGGGGATCGGTGGAAGCGGGGCGGTCGTCTCGCCCCGCACTCCGAAGGTAGGCCGCCAGATTGTTAACAACAAGTGCATGCTTGTCACTTGTAGAGTTACTCTCATGCAATTGGATCCGAATCTCCTGACGGCCCTGGACGCCCTGTTGGAAGAGGGCAGCGTCGCCGGTGCCGCAGCACGCCTCCACGTCACCTCGCCGGCGATGAGCCGCTCCCTGGGGCGCATCCGCAAGGCCACCGGTGACCAGATCCTGGTCCGCACCGGCCGCAGCATGGTCCCCACCACACGTGCGTTGGCCATGCGTGCCGAGGTCCACGCCCTCGTGCAGCAGGCCCACCGGCTTTTCGCCGTACAGCAGGAACCCGACCTGACGGCTCTGGACCGGGTGTTCACCGTGCGCTGGCACGACGCCCTGACCGCGGCCTGCGGCACCGCCTTGACCATGGCCGTCCACCATCAGGCCCCCGGCGTGCGGCTCCGTCTGTCCGCCGAACCCGGGACGGACGACGCCGAGCTGCGCCGCGGCGAGGTCGACCTCGAATCGAGCTCCAGCACTCCGACGCTCCCCGACGTCCGCCACCGCCTCGTGGGCAGGGACCGGCTGATCGTCGCCGTCCGTCCGGGCCACCCGCTCACCGAAGGTCCTCTGAGCCTCGAGCGCTACGCAGCCGCCGAACACCTCACCGTCTCGCGGCGCGGAAACCTGCGTGATCCGATCGACGACGCCCTGACCGCGCGCGGCCTCGAACGACGCGTCGTCGCCGCGGGGCCCACCGCCGCCTTCGCCCTGCAACTCGCCCTCGGAACCGACCTGGTCGTCACCCTCCCCGACGCGGTCACCCGCACGGCCCGGGACCAACTCGGCCTGGCCTCAATGCCCCTGCCGCTCCCGCTGCCCGACGTCCCCCTGTACCTGCTGTGGCATCAGCGCTACGACAACGACCGCGCCCACACCTGGCTGCGAGACCTGGCCACCGAAACCGTCCAGGCATTGTTCACACCGACGACTCCCCTTCAACAGCCCGTCACCAACCGGACCGGGCGGTGACGGACGCGCTTGTGCCGGGCGTCCCATGCCTGAGCGCCACCACCGTGATGAAGAACGTGGTGGCCAGTACCCATGACGGGGAACGCGGTCATGGCCTGGTGGGCCGGGGCAGTGCGTTGCGCAGGCGGATGCCGCCGTAGCCGAGGGTGCTCGAGGTGACGGCGTCCCAGAAGTTCCAGAGGTTGTCCAGGACACGGAGCTGGATGCCGGCGTCCTGGTGCAGGCGCAGCAGGTCGCCTACCGGCTCGGCGGGCCCCAGGGGTTCGACGGTCTGGCCGGAGACGTGTGCGTGGGGTACGGGATCGCCGATGGGGCGGAAGGATTCGGCGGGGAGTCGGTAGGCGAACAGCTCCACGCCGAGGAAGCGCTCCATCCAGCCGTACTCGATCGCGTGCACGCGCCGGCCGCCACCGGGGCCGATGATCCGCTCCTCGTCGGTCTCGGTCGATCCGGGCACGGCCCAGGCCATGGCGCGCGGGCACTGGCGGGGAAACCAGTAGTCGGGAGCCTGTGCGGCATCGACGCCCCATACGACAGCGTCCGGGTGCCGGGCGGTGGCAGCGATGTGAGGGCGGAAGAGGGTGATCGTGGGGTCTTCCGAGAAGTGCAGCATTTCCCCGGGCCGTGGACGCATGGACCGGTTCTACCAGAGCTTCACGCCTCTGGCCCACAACCGCTCTGCGGACCCCACCATCACGGTCCCGTGCCGAGGCTGGCGGGAACGCAGACCGCGGCCCGGTTCGCCGCGGCCGTTGCCGCTATGCGGCGTTGGGGTCGTCGAACCGCACCGAGCGGACTTCCAGGTTGTCCCGTGCGGGCTGGCCGTGTGCCTTCAGCCGCCATTCGGGGCCCTGGCAGTTCGCGCCGACGTAGACGGTCACGGCGGTGTCGGTGTTGTTGTGCGGGCCGTATCCCGGCTGCTCCTCGTCGTCGCCGACGACGTGGAGGTTGACGCACTTGCCACTGTGCGGGTTGTGGAGGGCGATCTGCCGCTCCACGCCGTAGCCGTCGACGTACTTGTACGTGAAGTCGCCCTGGGCTGCCTGGGCGGAGCCGGCCATGGACAGGATGAGGGTGAGCGCGCCGAGGCCGGCGCCGAGGGTGGTGCGGAGCTTCATGACGGGAGGGATCCTTCCGGATGATGATCACGGATGGTGCGGGTCCGACCCTAGAAGCGACGGCGGGCGGCGAATCGATCCACCGGACCGCCGCCACGGCGCGCCGCGCCGGCGGCCACCCGGTCGGGTCCCGCTGCCCCGGCTCCATCCCGCCGGCCCGGCCCGCCCCGCCAGGCGCAGAGGGCCTGGTCGTGTCGTGAGGCACATGATCCAGCGCGACTAGGCTGTACGTCGGTCGGACCCGGGCGCGGGGTCTGAGGGGGCGGGGAACAGGATGTCCGTAGAACGTCACATAGCGGGGATGCTCCAGCAGATCGCCCGTCAGCAGGACATCGTCGAGATCGCCGCCCAGGGCTCCACGCCCAAGGCGGCCGCCCTGGCGTACGTGGCGGAGCAGTACGGCTACGCGTACGGCATGGCGTACCGGACCGGGTTCAAGAACTCGCTCGTCCGGGTCCGGATGTACCGGGACCCGCACCCCGATGCGCGCGTCCGCGAGGCCGCCACCATCGCCGCCCATCCGCAGGCGGGCAACGGCGGTGCAGTGCCGGGCCTGGAGCAGGGTTCGCTGAAGCCGCTCCCCGGAGCGGCCGGTGCCGTGGCGGTGCTGAAGGACCTCGTCACCTTCGACGTCATGGCCCTGTACGTCGCCGACCGGAGCCAGAAGGTGAAGGGCTACCTCGCCTGCGCGGTCCTGACCGCCCTCCTGTTCATCGAGCGGTCGCCGGTCGAAGCGGTCGCCTCCGGCGGAGCGGTCGCGCTGCTCGTCACCGTGGCGTTCAACGTGGGCACGATCCGTCGCAGGAAGATCGCACAGCGGCTGACGGACGCCGGGTTCCTCACGGTGCGCGACGAACAGGGCGTCCAGCGGTTCCTGCGCCCGGGGCGGCAGTTGCCCGGCCACACCAACCCCTTCGCCGCCTGAGGTCCTGGTCCGCGGCGTAGACAGAACTCCAGAACTCCCTGCACACGCCCAGGCGCTCACCCGGCCGCACCATGGACGAGGGGCGGCCGGGTGAGCACCAGGGCGGTCCGGTCAGGCGGTACAGCGGATCATGGTCAGCGGGGGGTTCCCGGTGTAGTCCTGCCAGTACTCCTCGCCGAACTCCTGCACGCCGGCCTCCGAGACGTCCAGGCGGACCCACTCGACCGCGGAGAACCCGGCAGCCGTCAGCGTCTTCTCGTACGTCTCCTGGGACGGCACGGTGGCCTCGAACGACACGGGCGGCTCCAGCAGGGCCGTGAGCCGGATTCCCCGGCCGATCTCGTTGTCCTTGCCGGTCGACTCGCACAGGAACCCGTACTTGGACAGCGACGGGCCGTTGAAGTCGTAGTCCGGGCTCTGCACGAAGAGGAGGAAGGAGGCACCCGGGTTGAGGCTGCGGTGGATGTTGCGCATCATCTGCTCGATCTCGGCGACGTCCTGGGCGTAGTTGAACGCCTGCACGGCCACCGCGACGTCGAAGGGCTCTTCGAAGGTGCGCAGGCTGGCGGTGTCTCCGACCTCGTAGGCGATGCCGAGGGGTTCCGCCTGCTCGATGGCTTCGGCGGCGTCCACCATCGCGCCGGAGATGTCGAAACCGAGGACCCTGGACGCACCGCGGCGGCGGAGCTCTCGGCTGTAGAAGCCGGTCCCGCAGGCGATGTCCAGCACGGACTTCCCCGTCACGTCGCCGACGAGGGCGAGGAAGCCCGGTACCTCGGCGTAGCGGATGATGGGCAGGGTCTTGAAGCCTTCGAAGGCTTCCCCGATACCGTCGTACAGCTGACCACTCATCGTGGCGGTTCCCCTCGATTTGTGGCGTCGGCTCCTGAAATGAGCCGCGGCCCGTGGAGGAAGTTTCATCCGACCGCGGACCGGCGGCGTACTGGTGAAAGATCCAAAAAGCCACCCCCGTCGATGTGTGGAGATCCTTCCAATCCGCCCCGTACGCGGGGGAATTCACTGAGCCGCCGTGTTCCGTTTCCCTTCCAGGCCCTTGCCCGGTGCGATGAACGCAGCCGCGCGGCTGTTCCGCTTCGCATCGCCGTGGGGGACGGGTTCGGAGGGGCCCCGGAGGCCGACGGCGCTGGTCGGGCGGGCGCCCCGGCTTCCCAGCGGGGCGGTCTGGTGGGACCATGACGCAATCGGCGGTACCCGCCAGCGTGGGGGAGTGCTCGTCCGGCGTCACCGTCCTGGAGTCCCCATGATCATCAGGCTCCGGCCCACTCGGCCCCATCGGTTCCCCACCCGGAACCTCACCCGGCTCCTCACCGCCGCGGCCATCACCGGGCTGCTGCTGACCGGCTGCAACTCCGGTACCCCGGAGCGCCCGGAGCCCTCCGGCCGGCCGACCGGCACGCCCTCCGGATCTCCGTCGACGGTCTCCGAGCCCACTACGCCCACCTCGACCAGCCCTGCTCCCGCCCCTGCCGCCTCGGCACCCGGAGCGGCCGAACCGGCCCTCGGAGGGGACCTGCAGCCGCTGTGGCCGTTCGCCACGGCCGCCCAGGCGCAGGACTGGCAGCGGTCCTACCGTGAAGGCGGCCATCAGCCCTGGCACCTGGACGCCGACCAGACCGCGCTGGCATTCGTCCGGGACTACCTGGGCTTCGCGGAGATCGACCGGATCTCCTCGAGTTCCGTCAGTGGCCGGCACGCCCGGGTCGGCCTCGGCCCGAGCGCACCCGAGGAGGCCCGCCGCAGCACCGCGGCGGTCATCCACCTGGTGCGCTACGGAACGGGACCGGATGCCCCCTGGGAGGTGGTGGGCACCGACGACACGACGTTCACGCTGACCACACCCTCGTACGGCGCCACGGCGAGCTCCCCGCTCCGGGTCGGCGGACGGATCACCGGCGTGGACGAGAGCATCAGGGTGCAGGTGCGCCAGCCCTCGTCGGCGCAGCCACTGGGCACCGCATGCTGCACCCCGGGCGGCGGCTCCGACCAACCGTGGACCGCGACGGTCTCGTACACCCGCCCCGCCGACCCGGTCCTGACCGTCGTGGCCTACACCGGCGGCCACCTGGCGGAGGTCGAGCGCTTCACCGTCACGGCCGTACGCACGCGCTGACGCCAACGCCAACGCCGACGCCGGACAGCTCGGCGCCGGCCGTTGCTTGTCGGCGCGGCGCCGCTGAGGACCCGGTCGTGAAGAGCCTGAACGACGACAGGCCCTAGCACGTGCGGCCCCCGGCCCGGGGGAACATCGCCATCCTGTCCCAGCGCGTGCGCGGGCTGGCTAGCGTGGTGGGACGGCTGCGGCAGTCAGGAGAGGGCGGCGCGCGATGGGCACGATGGTGGTGGGTTTCCGGCTGGGTTCTGACGCGAAGGGCCGGCAGGCGACGCTGGTGCTGACCCAGGCCGGCGTGCTGCACCAGAGCACGGGTGTTCTCGGGATGGCGCCACGGTCCTCGAAGCCCCACGCGCCGATCAACCCCGACCCGCACCCGGTGCCGCGCCAGGCCGCCGAGTTGCGCAAGGTCTACCACGTCCTGATCGGCCGCGGCTTCACCCGCGAACTGATCGCCCCCGCATGCGTACGTCTGGAGACCGACGAGTATCCCCTGCACGACAAGCCGTACGGTCCGCATGCCCCGCGCCCGCACCCCGAACTCCTCGCAGACTTCACCGGCGCCGCACCCGCAGGCCACGGGTCGCTCGAGGACGCCCTGGCCGCCTTCTACACCGCCATCGGCCTCACCCCCCGCCCCCGTACAGCCGTCCCGCCCGGCACCGGCCGCGTCCCCGCACGCGTCCGCCAAGCGCTGCACACACTGGCCGAGGGCGGAGCGCTGACCTCCGCCCCGCGAAGCGGTCCTGCCTGGGCGATCACAGGCAGGGGAGTGCGACTGCACGTCGGCACCGCCAGCCGGACCCTCGACCCCCGCGAAGCAGCCGACCTCCAGGCCGCATTGACGGCCTGGCTGCACCACCAGCAGTCCACCCGGCCCGGCGGCACGTGAGACGGTCAGGAGAAGGGCTGTCGGTCCGGGCGGCAGATGGTCCCGGGCGGTGGCAGCGCGCCGTCGATGAAGTAGCGGCTCTCGTATGTCTTCACGCAGCTGCTGGCGTTGTTGAACAAGGCGGTGTGGCCGTACCCGTCGTGGGTGAGCAGCCGGGCGTTCGCCAGTTCCCGCGCCATGGCCTGGGAGTCCGCGTACGGGGTGGAAGGGTCGTACGTGGTGCCGACCACCAGGACGGGGTGCGCGGTGGGCTTGTTCCACGGTCCGGTGTATCCGTCGGCTGCCCGGGCCGGCCAGGTCGCGCACGGCTCTCCGGCCCAGGTCCAGAAGCGGCCCGCGTCGCCCGCCCGCTCGGCGCTGCTCTCCTCCAGACCGTGGTAGGCGGCGGGATCGCGGGGGTTGGGGCTGTCGCCGCACCACACGGCCATCGCCTGTTCGTCGCCGAGGTACGGATCGGGGTTGGCGACGGGCGGCGGGGGCGGGAACGTGGCCGGCTGTGGCGCCCGGCCCTGCCACAGGTCCTGGAGGCGGCGGGCGAGGTCCGGCCAGCCCGGGTCGACGATGTAGAGGCCGCTGACGGTGTCGGCAACCGTCCTGGCGTACGTCCAGGTGCCCACCGGGTGTTCCCTGAGCCGCTGCACCAGCTGCTCGAACTTCGCGCGGGTCGCCTCGGGGCGGCCGGCCGAGAAGGCGCAGCGGTCCGTGGTGGCGGATCCGCACAGGTCGAGGAACCGGTCCAGCGTGGCCGCGGCGGTGCGGTCGGAGCCCATGCGCAGGAAGGTGGGGGACTGGGCGTCCGCCCGGTCGTCGTTCGTCCACGCGGAGGGCGCGATGTTGCTGTCCAGGACCATGGCGCGGACCTTGTCGGGGAACAGGTTGGTGTAGGTGGCGCCGAGGATGGTGCCGTAGGAGACGCCGAAGTAGTTGAGCTGCGGGTCGCCCACGGCCTGCCGGAGCAGGTCGAGGTCCCGGGCGGTGTCGGCCGTCGACACGTGGCGCAGGAGATCGGCGTCGCGCTTCTCGCAGCGCCTGCCGAGGTCCTCGTAGGCGTCGATCCAGGCGGTACGCTCCTTCGCCCCCACGGGGAAGCCGACGGGCTTGGAACGCCCCCATGCCTCGGCGCCGTCGGTGCTGTCGAAGCAGTTCACGGCCGTGCTGTTGCCGATCCCGCGAGGATCCCAGCTGACGATGTCGAACCGCTCCCGCAGCTCCTCGGGGAAGGAGTCGTAGTTCTGCGGGACCTGCACCGTCCCGGGTCCGCCGGGCCCGCCGGGGTTCACGAAGAGGGTGCCGATGCGGTGCGCGCCGTCGGTCGCCTTCCGGCGGACCACGGCCAGGTCGATGGTGCGGCCGGCGGGGGCGGAGTGGTCGAGGGGGACGCGGGCGGTGGCGCAGTCGTACGGGCTGCCGGACGAGCAGGGGCGCCAGTCCAGTCGGGGGACGTCCGCCGGGGGTGAGGGTGTGTCCTGGGCGGCGCCGGATCCGGGCAGGCCCAGTACGGTCGAGCAGACCGCCGCGGCGACGAGCACCACCGCGCGGTGCTGGCGGTGGCCTGCCGGTCCGGACCGGGGCATGGTCGGCCCTCCTCCGTTGCGCCGGGGTCCCCGTCGACCGCGCAGCCGCGGCATCGACACGACGAGAGCCCCTGGAACCACGAAACCTCGGTTCACCGCCCCACGCGAGTCGAGGACTTGTCCGGTCGAGCGGCCGGGGTGACCACTCCAAGGTCACGAGGGACAGGAGCCGCACCGGCCGGGCGGCCGCGGCGGCAGCCTCCGGTGCGGGGTGTCACCTTCCTTGCCGGGGATGATCAGCTGGGAGGAAGGAACGCCGAGAGTGCGGGGGGCGCCCGGTTTGATCATCACGGACCGACCGTACTGCTCGGGGCGGTGGGGGGCCGAACGTCACGAAGGTGGCCCGCAGGGCCCCCGCGAGTTGCAGGCATCTGCAATTGTGGAGGTCACAAGGTGCGAAGAGGGGTGAGTGAATGCCTCTGCGAGGGAACGGTTCAGGGTGGACGAAATGGGCAGTCAGGGCAGGGGTACGCGGGTGAGCGCGCCGCTGTACCAGCTGAAGGCGGAGTTCTTCAAAACGCTGGGGCACCCGGTCCGTATCCGCGTCCTGGAGCTCCTGTCGGTACGCGAGCACGCGGTCGCCGAGATGTTGCCGGAGGTCGGGGTGGAGGCCGCGAGCCTGTCCCAGCAGCTGGCCGTCCTGCGCAAGGCGAACCTGGTGGTCACCCGCCGGGAGGGCTCGAACGTGTACTACAGCCTCACCCACCCCCAGATCGCCGAGCTGCTGCGGGTCGCCCGGGGCATCCTCTCCGGTGTCCTGGAAGGCCAGGCCGAACTCCTGGCCGACCTCAAGGCCAGCCGGCACACCTGACCGGTGCCCACGGCGCCGGCCCTGCGAGACCTGCCATCCACTGACAGCGCGCAGAGCACCCGCGAATCTGGCTAATTGCAGAAGTATGCAATTGGGATATCCTGAACCCCCCTTGCGCGGGCGCCCCAGGTGCCCCGCATGCACGCGCCAAGCTAGGACAGAACAGATGACGGCGAGCCTGCCCCCGTGCCCGAAGTGCTCCGGCGAGTACACCTACGAGATGAACGCCCTGATGGTCTGCCCGGAGTGCGCTCATGAGTGGGTGCCCGGCGCGGCCGGCGCTGCCGGGGCGGATGTCGCGGGCGCCGACGGGGAGCGCGTGGTCAAGGACGCCGTCGGGAACGTGCTGAACGACGGCGACACCGTGACCGTCGTCAAGGCCCTCAAGGTCAAGGGCAGCCCGTCGGGGATCAAGGTGGGCACCAAGGTGCGCAACATCCGCCTGGTCGACGGGGTCGACGGCCACGACATCGACTGCAAGGTCGACGGATTCGGCGCCATGCAGCTCAAGTCGAGCGTGGTCAAGAAGGCCTGACCGCAGGAGCGGCCGGCGGGCGGCGGGGCGTCGGCCTGCTGAAACCGGCGTGACAATAGGTCGGGCCGACGTCAGCCTGGTCCGATGACCACCGCGAAGAACGCACTGCGCATACACATCAGGAAGCCGGGCCCCCAGGACCCGTACGTGGATCTCGAAATCCGGCCTTTGATAGACGGGGTCGACGTGCTCGAGGAGGCGTTCGCCGACTCGGACGAGGGAGCCCGCTGCGGGGACCCCAGGGACTGGCTGATTCCCGACGGCCCGCTGGCGGTGGGCACCGGACCGCACTGGGTCGACATGGCCGAGCCTTGGTGCGGCTGCCACCCGCCCCTGATGTACCTGGAGCTGCGGCGCGAGGACGACGTGGTGGTGTGGACCTGGAAGGCCGGGGCCGAGGGCGGCCCCGAACTGCCGGAGTACCGCTTCGACGCCGCGCAGTACGACATCGAGCTACAGCGCGCCGGGCAGGATGCCGGCTGGGAGTGGCCGGCCCAGACGGTCGCCCGGCTGCTGCGCGGCGCACTGCGCGCCGAGAAGGCGTGGCTGGACCGCTGGTCGTGCGAGCTCGGCAACGTGTGGACCGATCCCGACAGCCCGGGCCGGGTGCTCGTCTACTTCCTCCGCGATGAGCCTTCCGGCGAGAACACCGTGCGACGGGTCGAGGAGTTCGGCGCGAGGCTCACCGTGACCGACGAGGACCCCGCCGTGCAGGCCGAGCGGATCGCCCGGGCCTTCCTGCGGGGTGACCCCCGGGCAGCCGACGGCGTACGGGTGGCCTACCCGCCGGCCGGAACGCTCTCCGACTGGCTCGGCGGATACGGGCACTATCACGGCGAAGGCCCATTGCCGTGGAAGCAGTTCGAGTACCCGCAGCCGCGCTGATCCGATTCGAGCGCCCCCTTCGGGCAGTACCTGATGGAACCATCAGTTCTGTCACCGCCTAGAATCACACCATGCAGCCCACGCCCGCCCAGCCCGCCAACCGCTTCGAGCGCCGCCGGGCCAAGACCCGCCAGGCCCTCGTCGGCGCCGCCCGCCAGATCCTGGCCGAGCGGGGCGACACCGAGGTGAGCATCCAGGTCATCGCCGAGCGTGCGGACGTCGGCTTCGGGACGTTCTACAACCACTTCGAGACCAAGGAAGCCCTCTTCGACGCGGCCGTCGCCGACGCACTGGAGGAGTACGGGCAGCTGCTGGACTCCGCCACGGGGCAGATCGACGACCCGGCCGCCACGGTCGCGGCCAACGTCCGTCTCACCCTCCAACTGGCAGCGAGCCACCCCGAGATCACCGGCATCCTCCGCTTCCGCGGACTCCAGCACGTCCACAGCGGAACGGGCCTGGGCCCCCGCGCCCTGCGCGATCTCGAGGTCGGCAAGGCGTCCGGACGGTTCCGGATCGCCGATGCCCGCGTCGCGCTGAGCGCCGTCGGCGGAGCCGTCCTCGGGATGGTCCAGCTCCGTGCCACCGCCGACCTGAACGACGCGGCGGGCGAGCAGACGGCCGAGATGGTCCTGCGGATGCTCGGGCTGGACGCCGACGAGGCTCACGCGCTGGCTACCCAGCCGCTGCCGCCACTGGGGTAGGCGGGCGCGCCGCGCGGCCTCCGCGGTTCCCGGCCGGAAACGGACCGCTTCGCACGCATCACCGCCACTTCTCGGAGTGGAAGTTTCGATCGTAATTGATGAAAACCTCAGTTACGATGATTCCCATGAACAAGTCATTCCGTGCGGGCCGCGCCGGTACCCGCGGCGTCCTGTTCGCCATGTGCCTGTCCCTGGTCCTGGTCGTCGCGTCGGTCTCCGCGCTCAACCTGGCCCTTCCGGACCTGGCCGTGAACCTCGACGCCACCAACTCGTCGCTGACCTGGATAGCCGATGGCTACACCGTCGCGCTGGCCGCCCTCGTCCTGCCCCTGGGCGCGCTCGGTGACCTCTTCGGCCGCCGCAAGATCCTCGTCCTCGGCAACCTGGTGTTCGGTGCGGCCGCTCTCATGGCCGCGTTCTCCGACTCCGCGACGCACCTGATCGTCTGGCGCGTGGTGATGGGGCTCGGTGCGGCCATGATCATGCCCGGCACGCTGTCCACGATCACCGCCGTCTTCCCCGCCGACAAGAAGGACCGGGGTGTGGCCACCTGGTCCGGATTCGCCGCAGCCGGTGCCATCATCGGCATGCTGATCGCCGGCGGCCTCCTGGAGCAGTGGACCTGGCGGTCGATCTTCGTGGTCAGTGCGATCGCCTCCCTGCTCGCCGCCTCGGCCGCGCTGCTGCTGGCGCCGGAGACCAGGAGCTCCGAGCCCGAGCCCTTCGACTGGGGCGGCACGGTGACCACCGCGTTGATGGTGGGCACCCTGGTCTACGGGATCATCGAGGGCAGCGACCGGGGCTGGACCCGCCCCGAGGTCCTGGTCGCCTTCGCCGTCTCCGTTCTCGCCCTGGCCGGGTACGCCCTGCTCGGGCTGCGCAGCCGCCACCCCCTTCTCGACCCGCGCCTGTTCGGCCTGCGCGGCTTCCGCACCGGCACCCTCGCGATCCTGGCCCAGTTCATGGCCGTCTTCGGGTTCTTCTTCGTCGGCCTGCAGTTCCTCCAGCTCATCCTCGGCTACAGCCCCCTCAAGAGCGCCGTCGCCCTCATTCCGGTCGCGGCCGTGGTCCTGCCCACCTCGCAGCTGACCCCGCGGCTGGTCGACCGCCTCGGTCACAAGGCCGTGATGCCCTCCGGGCTGCTGTGCCTGGCCGCGGGCATGTTCTGGCTGACCCGCCTGGACGCGTCGAGCAGTTACCCCTCGTTCCTGGTGGCCCTCGTCGTGGCCGGAGTCGGCATCGGCCTCGTCAGCTCCTCCGGCACCAGCACGATCGTCGACTCCCTGGGCCCCGACCGCCAGGGCGTCGCCTCCGCCGTGAACGACACCGCGCGCGAGGTCGGCTCGGCCGTCGGCATCGCCGTCATGGGCTCGGTCTTCTCCAGCCGGTACCGCTCGGCGCTGCCCGATGCGCTGCGCCAGCTGCCCGCCGACGCCGCCGAGACGGTGCGCCACTCGGCCGCCGGCGGGCTCCAGGTCGCCTCCCACCTCGGAGAGCGGGGCGTATGGCTGTCCGACGCGGTCCGTGACGCCTTCATGACCGGCTTCGCCTCCGCCACCGGTGTCATCGCGGCAATCCTCGTCCTGGCCGCGGTCGGCTGCCTGGTCTTCGCCCCGCACCGAGCGCGTTCCGAAGGTGATCCCGAGACCGGTCCGGACCGGTTGAGGGCCCACGCCCCGGACGGTTACTCGCAGGAAACATCTCATTGACAGACGTGGCGGTCAAGATTGATGATTTCATCAGAACTGGTGAGGTGAAACACCCCCGGTCACCGCGGGAGGACACCTCCCTTCCCCCATCGCGTGCGAGTCCCGGGCAGGGCCCGTTCACTGCCCCAGACCATTCCCAGCAGGAGAACCTCATGAGTACAGCCGTTGTCCGTACGAGTGCGGGCTGGTGGGTCCAGCGCGCCGACGGCCTGGTCCGGCAGGTCGGCACCGACGCCCGGACCACCGCCGAACTGCTCGCCGATCGCCCGGCAGTCCAGCGCGCAGGTGCGGCCGAAGGGGGCTGGGAGGAGCTGGGCCCGCGCGAGCTGCTGTCTCCGGTGACCACGCCGTGCCGTGTGGTCGCGCAGATGGTCAACTACCGTTCGCACGCGGCGGACTCCGGCTTCGACCCCGACCAGGTGCCCACGGCCTTCTTCCGCAAGGCCTCCGGATCGGTCACCGGTCCCGCCGCCGAGATCATCCGGCCCGGCCACGTACGGCTCCTCGACTACGAGGTCGAACTCGGCCTCGTCTTCGGAGCGCGGCTCCCGTTGAACACCGACGTCACCCCCGGGTCCCTGGCGCACTACGTCGCAGCCCTGGTCGTGGCCAACGACATCAGTGCCCGGGACCTCCAACTGCCCAAGACCCAGTTCTACGAGAGCAAGTCCTACCCGACGTTCACCCCGATCGGCCCGCGCCTCCTCCTCGTCGGCGAGCAGCACCTCGCCCGTCTGGAGCAGCTGCGGCTGCTCTGCTCGGTCAACGGCGAGGTCCGCCAGGACAGCACGCCGGCCGACATGATCACCAAGCCGGACCGGGCACTGACCGCGCTCGCCCGGTTCCAGGCCATGGACCCCGGGGACGTGCTGCTGACCGGTACTCCGGGCGGCACCGCCCTGCGCTCCCCGGGCAAGGCGCTGGAGCTGATCGGCTCGCTGCTGCCGCCCGCCAGGAAGTGGCGGGCCTTCTTCGCCCGGCAGGAGCGGAATCCGGCGTACCTCACACCGGGCGACGTCGTCACCACCTCGATCAGCACCTCCGACGGATCCCTCGACCTGGGCACCCAGCGCACCCCGGTACGTGCCGCCGCCGCCGAGGAGCGGGCATGAACACGACCCCGGGCCTGTGGCCCGACTACTCCCGCCCGGACTCCCTCGCGGCGATCGAAGCCGTGCCGCTGGAGGCCCGGAACCTGCCCGCCTCCACCTACGCCGTGCTGGACCGGGCAGCCGACCGATGGCCCGACCGGCCGGCCATGACCTTTCTTCCCCGGGCCGAGGACTGGGACCGGGGCCACCGGCGCACGTACGCCGAGCTGCGTGCCGAGGTACACCGCATCGTCCACGTCTTCCGCGCCCACGGCATCGGCCGCGGCGACGCGGTGGGACTCCTGTCGCCCAACACCGCGCTCCTGCCCTCCGCCCTGCTGGCCGCGCAGACCGCCGGGATCGCGGCCCCCGTCAACCCCCACCTTCCCGCGCCCCACATCGCCCGGCTGCTGCGGCTCGCCGGCGCCCGGGTCCTGGTCGCCGCCGGGCCCGAACTCGATCCCGACGTGTGGCGCACGGCCCTGGCGGTGGCGGCCGAGCTCCACCCCACCGCCCTGTACGCGCTGCGGCCCACCGGCGCCGAGGGACCCGGCCCGGAACTCGGCGACCTGCCGGGGAGTTCCGTCGGGTACCTGGACACCGCTATGGCCGCGCACCCGGACCGGCGGTCCTCCCGGCCGCCGGCCTCCCGCGACCTCGCGGCCCTGTTCCACACCGGCGGTACCACCGGCACGCCGAAGCTGGCCGCGCACACCCAGGCCAACGAGGTCGTCGACGCGTGGAGCGTGGCCGCCCATTCGCTCCTCGACGAACGGTCCGTCGTCTTCGCCGGCCTGCCCCTCTTCCACGTCAACGCCCTGGTGGTCACCTTGCTGGCGCCGATGCTCCGCGGGCAGCACGTGGTGTGGGCGGGCCCCCTGGGCTATCGCGAACCCGCCCTCTACCGCCACATCTGGAAGATCATCGCGGGCTACCGGATCTCCGCGATGTCCGCGGTCCCCACGGTCTACTCCGTCCTGGCGCAGGTTCCCGTGGACGCGGACATCAGCTCCATGAGGTTCGCCGCCGTCGGCGCGTCAACCCTGCCCGACACCGTGCGGACCGCCTTCACCCGGAACACGGGCGTCGAGATCTGTGAGGGCTACGGGCTGGCCGAGGCGACCTGCGCGAGCGCCCGCGGTTTCACCGGAAGCGGCCATCGCCCCGGATCGGTGGGACAGCGCCTCCCGTACCAGCAGGTCAAAACGGTCCTGGTCGACGCGCAGGGCAACTGGCTGGACCTCGCACCCGGAAAAACCGGCGTACTGCTCATCAAGGGGCCCACCGTCTTCCCCGGCTACGTCACCGGACAGGGCCCGGGCGGACCGAACCTCGACGCGCTGGGCACCGTACGCGACGGCTGGCTCGACACCGGGGACCTGGCCCGCGTGGACACGGACGGGTTCATCCACCTCGTGGGGCGCGCCAAGGACCTCATCATCCGCGGCGGCCACAACCTCGACCCCGCCGTCATCGAGGACGCCCTGCTGCGGCACCCCCACGTCACCGGCGCGAGCGCGGTGGGACGCCCGGACCCGCACGCCGGCGAGGTACCCGTCGTCTACGTCACCCTCGCACCCGGCGCCCCCGAGGCCACGACCCGGCCCGACCTGCTCATCGCGCACGCGCGCAACCTCCTGCACGAGAGCGCGGCGGTACCCAGGGACGTCATCGTCCTCGACAGCCTTCCGGTCACCGCCGTCGGCAAGCCCACCAAGGTGCCGCTGCGGATGCGCGTCCTCGAGCAGACCGCCCTCGACGAACTCACGGCCCTCGACCTGCCGTCGCGCGGCGTCGGCTGCGACGTCGACGGGGCTCGCCTGCTGGTGACCGTACCCCGGCCCCGGGCCGTCGCCGATGCCGAGCGGATCACCGAGGCCCTCGGCAAGTACACGTTCGACTGGACCTTCACGCAGGACTGAGCGCCGTCCCACCGATCGTTCCACCGATCGTCCCACCGGACGTCTGGAGCCACCCATGACCTCCCATTCCCCTGCAACCCCTGCCGCCCCTGCTGCCCTTGACGCCCCCGGGCAGGACCCCCACCACGGACTGCACGGCGAGGACGGCTCCCGCCGCGGCGAACACCCCGGCCGTGACCGGCAGCCCGTCATCAAGGCCCTCGACCTCGCCTGGCTGGAGTTCGTCAAACCCGACCTCGAACGCGCGGAAACCTTCGCCCGCGACTTCGGCTTCATCGTCGCCGCCCGTACCCCGCAGACCCTCTACCTGCGCGGCACCATGCAAGAACCGCACTGCCTGGTCATCCGCAAGGGCCCCGCCTCCCGCTTCCTCGGCCCGGCCTTCCTCGCCGCCGACCGCTCCGACCTCGATCGCCTCGCGGCCGTCACCGGACGCCGCGCACACGCCCTGCACGAGTTCGGGGGAGGGCATGCCGTCGACCTCCTCGACCCCTCCGGCCTGCCGGTCCGGGTCGTCCACGGAGTCGCCGAACACCCGGCCCTGCCCGGCCAGTTCCCCCACACCCTCAACACCGGAACCGAGCCGGCGCGGATCAACACCCCGCAGCGGCCACCGGTGGAACCTGCCCGCGTCCAACGCCTCGGCCATCTGGTGCTGTCCACCCGCGTCTTCCGCCGCGCCCTGGACTGGTACCTGCGTCACCTCGGCCTCATCGTCAGCGACTTCCTCTACCTCGACGGACAGCGCGGCCGCGGACCCACCATGGCCTTCATCCGCTGCGACCGGGGATCCGAACCGGCCGACCACCACACCCTCGCCCTGCACCTCGGACCCGACAGCGGCTACGTCCACTCCGCCTACCAGGTCGCCGACCTCGACGCCCTCGCCGCCGGCGGCACCTACCTCGCCCGGCGCGGCTACCGCCGTTCCTGGGGGATCGGGCGCCACATCCAGGGCAGCCAGATCTTCGACTACTGGCGCGACCCCGACCGGTTCCTCGTCGAACACTTCACCGACGGCGACCTCTTCGACCACACCCTCGAACCCGGCTGGGCCGCCATGTCCGCCTCCGGTCTGGCCCAGTGGGGCCCGCCCGCCACCCGGGACTTCCTCGGCGCGACCCCGTCACCCGCGATGCTGCGGACCGTGCTGACGGCCCTGCGCGAGGACAACGAACTCGACCCGGCCCGACTGAGCGCGCTCGTGAAAGCGATGAACTCATGAAGCCCGCGAACGGAACCTCCACCCCGCCCGGGACTTCCACTCCGCCCGGAACTTCCGGCAGCCGCCTGCCGGTCGCCGTCATCGGGGCGGGCCCCGTCGGGCTGGCCGCCGCCCTGCTGCTGGCCGGATACGGAATTCCCTGCGAGGTCTTCGAACGCCACGCGGCGCCGTACCCGCTGCCCCGCGCCGTCCACATGGACGACGAGGTGATGCGCATCCTCCAGGCGGTCGGCGCCGCCGACGCCTTCGCCGCCCGCAGCAGACCTGCCCTGGGCATGCAGCTCGTCGACTCCCGCCACCGCGTCCTGGCCCGGTTCCTGCGCGACGAGCCCCTGGGAGCCCACGGCTTCCCCCAGGCCAACATGTTCGACCAGCCCGAACTCGAGGACGTCCTCCGCGGACGGCTGGAGAAACAGCACCTGGCGCGGCTGCACGGCTCCACCGAGGTGCTGGGCCTCACGTTGCCGCCGACCGGCACCCGCGGTCCCGTCGCCGTCCGCGTCAAGGACCTCGCCACCGGCGCCGAACGCACCGAGCGCGCGGCCGCCGTCCTCGGCTGCGACGGCGCCACCAGTCTGACCCGCCAGGCCATCGGCTCCCGCCACCAGACCCTCGGCGAGCCCCAGCAATGGCTCGTCGTCGACGTCCGGTGCCCCGTACCGCTCCCCGCCTGGGACGGTGTCCACCAGGTGTGCGACCCCGACCGGGCGGCCACCTACATGCGCATCGGTGAAGACCGCTACCGCTGGGAGTTCCGCCTCACCGGCCAGGCCGCCGACGCGGCCGGGCGGGACCCCTCCGGGATCCTGCGGCTCCTGGCTCCCTGGACCGGGGACGTGGACCCGCGCCACCTGGAGATCGTCCGCACGGCCCGCTACACCTTCCGCGCCGAGGTCGCCGACCGCTGGCGCCGAGGCCGCGTCTTCCTCCTCGGCGACGCCGCGCACCTCACCCCGCCGTTCATCGGCCAAGGACTCGGGGCCGGCCTGCGCGACGCACACAACCTCGTCTGGAAACTAGCCAGGGTCCTCGACGGCCACAGCCCCGAGCCCCTCCTGGACACCTACGAGAGCGAACGCCGCCCCCACGCCGTCGGGCTCGTCCGTACCGCGGTCCTCATCGGCCAGGCCATGACCGGGGCCCACCCCGCGGCCCGCGCCGCCCGCCGCGCCCTCGCCGCCGGCCGGGACAGCGCACTGCTCTCCCGAGCCGCGCTCACCACCCTCAGCCCCGCCCTGCACGGAAGCGCGCTCACCCGCCGCTCCCTCCGGCCCGTACGCGCGCCCCGTCCGGGCCGGCTCTGCCCACAACCCCCGCTCCACACCCCCGAAGGAGACCCCGTACGCCTCGACGAGCTCCTAGACGACGGGTTCGCGCTCCTGACCTGCCAACCCCTCACGCCCGGCGAGCTGCGCCTCGCCCGAGCTCTCCCCGCGCGGGTCCTGACCGTGCTGCCGCCGGGCAACCCGTCCACCCCCGCACCCGGCACCCCCTGGGTCGTCGACCGCAGCGGTGCGCTCCGCACCTGGCTGCGCGGCGGCGCGGCCCTCCTGCGTCCCGACCGCGTCGTACTGGCCGGCCGCGGCGCCCACGACCCCGACGGCCTCACGGCCTCGGCCGGGTCATGGGCGCGGCTCCTGACCTCCACCGCGTCAACGCGCTGCCCGTAAAGCACCCCACCCCGTTCCGAACCCCGCGTTCCGAACTCCGAAATCCGAAGGGCCATCGATGTCCCAGAACGTGAGCACCCACGACTACACCACGCCTCCCTCTCGCGTACTGGCGGGACTGGACGAGGCAGTCGGCAAGCTGGCCGCGGTCGACGCGCTGCTGGCCGAACTCCCCGAAACGCCTCCGCGCGCCCCGGAAACCGACGGTGCCCAAGAGGCACTGGGCGCGGTAACCGTCACCCACCGCTTCGTCGACGCGCCCGGCGACGGCGAGACCGTCCGCTGGCACCTCGTCGAGTGCGGCCCCGCCGACGCCCCCGTCGTCGTCTTCCTGCACGGCGTCCCCGACTCCTGGTGGCAGTGGCACCACGCCCTGGAGGCGCTGGGCGCCGAGTACCGCTGCCTGGCCGTCGACCTCAAGGGGTACGGCCAGTCGGAGAAGGGAACCGGCGACTACCGGCAGGAGGGAGTGGCCATGCAGCTCCAGGCCCTCCTGGACCAGTTGGGGCTGGAACGGTTCAGCCTCATCACGCATGACCGGGGAACCCCGGTGGCCGATCACCTCGTCGCCCGCATGGGTGACCGCGTGATCCGCTACGGCCGCGGCCAGCAGCACCTGTGGCACCTGCACCCCGACCTCCACCCCCAGCAGGCGATGTTCACCGCGGCCGACGCCCCCTCGATGCTCGCCGACGCACGCCGCCTGGTCGTCACCGCCTACACGCTCCTCACCGAACGCGAAGTGAAGACGTCGGACCTGGTGCGCACCGTCCAGGAGTTCAGCTACGAAGGCATCAGCACGGCGGTTCCGCGCTACTTCAACTCCTCGTCGTTCCGCCAGGAATGGCTGGAGCGACGCACGCGGCTGATCCCCGGCTGGTCGTGCTCCGTCCTCCTGCTGCAGGGAGCGGACGACCCCCTCCAGCCCCGCGAGTTCTACGAGGACCCCGAGGTCCTGGCAAAGCTCCCGGCGGGAAGCGGCGTCCACCTCTTCGACTCCGGACACTTCTGGCCCTTCGAGGCCCCGGAGGAGATGGCCGACGTGCTCCGGGACTTCCTCACGTAGGGCCCGCAAGGCGGTACACCCGGGGCCGCTGTCACCGATCGCGTGGGACTTCGTCGCGTCCCCGCTCAGGTCCGTCAGCGGCGCACCCGGCAGCGGACGTGAAGCACCCGGTTGAGCCGGGTTGTTGCACCTGCCGTAGCGGCATGTGGTGGGGTGGGGACACCCCGCACGAAAGGTCCAGCCGCGATGTACCCCTCCCTCACGCCTCCCCGCCAGGTCAAGATCGGTGACGCTGCCGCCTTCGCCGGGACCACCCCACGGGCCATCCGCCACTACCACGCGATCGGTCTGCTGCCGGAGCCCCGGCGAGGTGGGGACGGCCGCCGCCGCTACGGCTACGAAGACATGATCCGCCTGCTGTGGATCCGCAAGATGGCGGCGGCCGGCATCAGCCTCGACGACATGCGGGCCGCCTTCGACGAAGCACGGGACACCGAGGAGATCCTGCGCAGACTGGAGGAGACGTTGGCGGAGCAGGAGGCGGCCGTCAAGAGCCGGCGTGCGGCTGTCCAGCGTCTGCAGGAGGTGGGCAGTCCGCTGGGACTGCTCTCCGAACTGGTGACGGACCGCCTCAAGCATCTGCCACCGGGCGCGCTGCGGACATCGGACGTGGAAGCCCTGCTGGTCACGGAGCGGGTCTTCGGACCGCTGGGCGCCGCCATCCAGGCCAGCATGTTCATCGCGTTGGCCACCCACCCCGACCTGCGGGCAGAGCAAGACCGTCTCGACGCAGCCGAGGCCGCCCTCGACAACGGAGTCGACCCCGACGACCCGCGGGTCGAAGAGCTCGCCGTACGGCGATGCGCCCAACAGACTGCCCTGGAGCAAGCCGTCGAAGCAGCGGGGCTCGACACGGCGGAGGAGGAGCTCTTCGAGATCTACGACGCCGATCTGAAAGGGGAGGAGGACGCGCAGATGACTGCTTGCGAAGCGATCACCAAGATGCCCTACGACTTGTCTCCCGCCCAGATCCGCTGCATGGAGCTCACGGCGCAGCTGATCGGCGACGCACACCCCGCAGACCACCGATCACCGGTGCCCTCGCGGGCGTCGTCAGGTGCAGATCTTGCCCTCAGGGGGGAGTTGGCCGCTGACCAGGTAGCGGTCGACCGCGGTGTCGATGCAGGCGCTGCCGGCGAAGGTTGCGGTGTGGACGGTGTTGTCGTAGGTGAGCAGGCGGCCGGAGGAAAGGTGGCGGGCCACCGACCGGGCCCACCTGTAGGGGGTGGCCGGGTCACCCGTGGTGCCGATGATGAGGATCGGTGCGGCGCCGGGCGCGGTGACGGGGTGTGAGGTCTGGTTCGCCGGAGCCGGCCAGTGGGTGCACCCGGTGAGACCCAGAGCGGTCGATTCGCCGAACTGCGGCGAGACCTCGATGAACTTCGCCCGTGCGGCCTTCGCCTCCGCGGGGGTCAACCGGGCACCGAGCGTGGAGCTGAGGCAGCTGATCACCCAGAACGCCTGTTCTCCGGACGGGGTGTCGTCCGAGTACTGCTCCACCACCGTCGGGACGCCGTCCCGCACCTCGCGGAGCATCTGGCGAAGGTCCTCCCACCTATGTCCTCGCAGTGCGCCTTTGATGGAAACGGAGAGGTACTCTCCGGTGACCCTGATGTCCTTGCCCTGCAGGATCGGAGCGCGATTCAGCTGCGCACGCAGTGCGTCCAGGGTCTGTGCAGCCTCCTGGGGGGAGCGGCCTACGGGACAGTCGTCGCGGGTGGCGCAGTCCTCGGCGAAGACCTCCCAGGCCTTCTGATATCCGCGGGCACTGTCGAGCCATCGGTCGAATCCGTCGAGGGCGGGGTCCATCGGGCCGTCCAGCACCATGCGGCCCACCCTGGACGGGAACAGTTCGGCGTAGGCCGTACCGAGGTAGCCTCCGTAGGACATGCCGTAGTAGTGCAGTCGTTCGTCGTCCAGGAGCGCGCGCAGCACATCCATGTCCCGGGCCGTGTCCAGGGTGCCGACATGAGGCAGCAGCTCCCCGGCGTGCCGCTCGCAGGTAGCGGCGATCCGCTCGTTCACGGCCGCGTTCGCGTCGATGTCCACGGGGTTGTCGGCCGGGGCGGGGTCGGGACCGCAGTCCACCGGGGTGCTGTCGCCGGTGCCGCGCACATCCATCGCGACCAGGTCGTACGAGGCCCGGAGGGAGGCCGAGAAGGCGTCCGCATTGTTCACCAGGTAGTCGAGCGCCTGCACGCCCGGACCGCCGGGGTTGATCTGCAAGGAGCCGATGCGCTGCTCGCCCTTCCCGCTGGCCGCCTTACGCATGACGGTCAGCTTGATGTCGCCCGCCAGCGGGTGGGCGTAGTCCAACGGTGCCAGCAGTGCGGCGCAGTCGAACTGCGGGGCTGGTGCGCACTTCTCCCAGGACAGGTCCTGCTCGTAGTAGCGCCGCAGTTCCGGCGGCACCGCCGGGTAGCCCGCCGAGGGCGCGGCGGGAACGGCCCCCACGATGGGGGACAGGCCTGCGCCCACGACGGCCAGTACGACGGCCGTCAGAGCGCCGAGACGCCGGAGCCTGGTGTCGGTCATGGGAATGCCTCCTCGCCCCGAGGGCGTCTGCCGTGATGCGTATGGGGTCCGGGTTCCACCGGCCCTTCAGTGCCGTCCATCACTCCATTCAGCCGGGAAGGGCGCGCACCGTCACGGCACGGAAGCTCGGGACTTGACAACCCGACCGGAGCGCCGGCAGGTCCGCGGTCTGGGACGAGGCGCCAGTCTCGGCCGGCAGCCGCACGCGCCTGACCTGCTAAGTTGGCCGTTTGTCGCTGTTCGGAAGACGTTTTCACGAGTGGGGGAGTACGGACGATGCGGTACGGGCTGGTGCGAGCGGCGATCGGTGTGATCGGGGCGGGTGCCCTGGTGGCGGGACTGACGGCCTGCGGGCCGTCGGAACCGGAGAAGGCCACGGCCACAGGGGGCGCGCAGGACCCGAAGTCGACCGCGACCCCGGGCGCGGCCCCCGGCGCGAGCGCGGGGACGGCCGGCAGCGCCAAGGCCGCCGGATCCGTCGGCGGTGACGGAACCCCGTGCCGCCTGCCCGTCTCCTTCGACCTGGCCGAGGGCTGGAAGCCGAAGGCCGTCACCCACGCCGAGGACGACCAGTTCGCCGCCCTCTTCAAGCAGGGCGGGACGACCCTCGCCTGCGAGATCGACGCCAAGCCTGCCGGGATCATCGGCTTCCCGCGCGTCTGGGCCGCGGATGAGCCGGCCGCGCCCGGCGATGCCCGCAAGGTGCTCGAGGCGTTCATGGCCGGCGAGAGGGTCAAGGGCGCGCCCGTCTACACCGACGTGCAGGCGGGCACCGGCAAGGCCGCGCTGCCCGGCGTCCAGGCCTCGTACGAGACGGCGCCGCTGGACGAGCCCAAGAAGGAGAGCGCCTTCGCCGCGGTCACTCCGGGCGGCAAGGCGGTCGTCATCCAACTGGGCGGCCTGGACAGTGACGAGCACGAGCAGATGCTGCCCGCCTTCCGGCTCGCCCAGCAGTCCCTGGCGGCGGCCGAGTAGCCGGCCCCACCAGCCTCTGCCGACGAGCTGACCTACCCGAAGGCCGGTCGGGGCCGCCGGCGCGCGGCCTCATCGGCCCGTGGTGGGCGGCGAGCTGGGCCAGGCGACGCAGGGACGCGTACCGGCTTGCGCGAAACCGTGGGCGATGTTGATCGGAAACGCGTTGGGTTCATTCGTCGATGAAGAGTTCTTCGATTCTCAGGCCGAAGAGCTTGGCGAGACGAAACGCGAGGGGAAGGCTTGGGTCGAACTTCCCTGTTTCGATGGCGTTGACCGTCTGCCTGGACACTCCGGCATGCTGAGCCAGGTCGGCCTGCGTCCAACCGCGCTCGGCGCGCAGGTCCGTGATGCGGTTCTTCATCGGTATCGGATCTTGCCGACGGCGAAGGCGATCACGAAGAAGGCTCCCATGAGCATGGGGAGGACGGCGATGTTGATTTCGTGGGTGACGAGGTCGGCGGCGTTCGCGACGACGTAGGAGAATCCGACGATCCACCCCAAGCCCAGCGTGGCCGCCAGCGCATCCTGCATGATCTTCCGTTGCAGCTCATCGAGCGCGCGGAGAAAGCGCGTGAAGGAAGCAATCCAGCCGATGCCGACGGCGAGATTGACGGCAATGGCGGCCCAGCTCATCACCTGCTGTGGCGGATCCCAGAGAAGTCGCGGGCCGAACTTGGCCAGGGCAAGGGTCGACGCCCAGGCGACTGTCCAGAGTGCGAGCCGAGCGGTCGCCCTTATCTCGTTATGCGCTTGCACGGGGTGCCGCCCTTCGGCGAGGTGTCAAGGACGCTTGACACGCTATGAGGGGCCCCGTTTCGTGTCAAGCGTCCTTGACAGAGTTCCAGGCGTGGGCGGGGGACTGCTACCGCGTGGGCTGCTTCCTGGAGATCGGCGTGTGGGACGGGAGTGAGACCCCTGAGGCGTCCCCACGGAAGGTGCGCGTCCTCCCGTGGAGGCTCCTGCCCTCCGAAGCCCCGCTGCCTTCCGCGACCTCCGGATACTTCAGATGCTCCGCCGGGGAGATCCTGTTCCAGGTGGGCATCGCCGTGGCACTCGCCGAGGAGGACGACGCGGCGCGGCGCATCTCGGTCGGCCGGAGGTGCTCCGAGCCCGGCGGGCTGTATCCGTACATCGACGACGCGTACGTGCGGCCGACGCATCCGGTCGGCCGTGCCGGGCGCCGGCTGTGACCTGAGCGGCAGGCGAACGCCGGTTCGGGTCCTGAGCCATGTGACCATCTCATGATCGTTTCGTTGGTCGTGGCGTGGCACTACGACATCGGCGCGGGACGGCTGTGCGGCAGGTCGAGGCCGTCGTCGTCGAGCGCTACCCGCGATGGGTGCGCCTGGCCTATCTGACGCTTCCGGCCGGCCTCGGCCGGCACACGCGCGTGCTGCGCGCCCACCGTGCGGTGCAGCAGTCGCTGAACCCGGCCGGCCGGCGGGTCGCCCAGGGCGCGGACCCCCTCGACGCACTGCGCGCGGAAGTGCTGCGGCGGGCGGCCGGGCGGATGCTGCCGCTGCCTCCGTGGGTGGGTGTCTGGGGGCTGCGGATCTGGCCCAGCGCCGAGGGCCTGGACGAGGCGTCCCGAGACCTGGCCGCGCTGCCCGCCTTTGCACGGGCCGCGCACGTGCTGTGCCGTTGGGACGGTCTGTCCGAAGAGCATGCGGCCCGGATCCTGGCTTCGGCCGGGGCTCCGGATCCGGCCGGAGCGGTACGCGTCGGCTTCGCCGTCATCCCGCAGAACGCGGCGGTCGGGGAGCGGGACGCCGTCGTACACCCCGGGCACGTGCACACCCGCCCCGCCGACCTGCTTCTGCGCCGGGCCCGGGCGCGCACCGGCTGGGCGGGACTCGGCGTACTGGCGCTGTGCGCGGCCCTGGCCACGGCCTCCGGGGGCGGCGGGGCTCCCGCGCCGGGCCCGTACGCCGGTGCGCCCGCCGCCCGGGCCGCCCTCGACCCGGGGCGGCTGGTACGGGTGCCCGGTCCGGCGTGGTCCGACACCGGCCGCCTGGACTTCACGGCCTGGCCGGCCCGCGGCGACCGCACGGCCGACCGGGCGCTGCTGGCCCGCGCCCTCGCGACCTGGGGCACACCACCCGCCGGCGCCACCATCACCGCCGCACCCGCCACCTCGACCCGACCGCCCCTGCAAGCACCGCAGTTGCTGTACGCAGGGCAGCCCGAGAAGGGCGTGTCCGTCGTAGTGCTCCTGGACGCCGACGGCCGGCTCGTTCGCTACACGGAGCGCGGCACCGCCAGGAGCATGGACTTCGCCCAGACGAACGACGCGGGCGTCACCACCGCAGCCTCCGTCGTCCTCCTGCGCGGCGACGTCCAGGGCAAGGCCGGGCCGGCGGTGCAGTTGCTGGCCCCGTGGATCGCCACCGCCGCGGTCCGAGACCTGAACGCCCCCTCAACTCCTGCGCGCCCCTTGCCGGTAGCCGGCGACGGCACCGTCACATTGCGGGCCGGGGGAGGAACGGGCTGTGCGACGGCACCCGAACCCGCACTGGAGGTCGCGTCATCGGCGCGGATCGTGGAGAAGCACGCATTCCTCCTCGCCGATCTGGGCGGCCTGCTGCCGGTTCACCTGACGTACACGCCGCTGCCGGAGGCCGCCGGCGTGGCGCACGCCCGCCAGCCCAGAGAGGCCACCGGTTCGGCTGCCCTGGAGCGCTGGGCCCGAGAGGCCTGCGTACTGCGGGAGGTGGACGGGCGGGCGGTCCGGTCCGTCAATCTGTGGGACTTTGCACGCGCCGACCTGCCGGAAGGAGCCGGTCAGGGGCTGTGGTCCTGTGTCCGGGCGACGCACTGGACCGGCCGGGGCGACGTGGTGGTCCGCCTGCGACCGCCCGGCGGCGGTCAGCCGGTGACAGCGGCCAAGGTCCCGGCGACCGCCGCGTGCGGCCGCTTCGGGCAGCACGTGCTCGCGGCCGCCGTCTGGCGAGCCCCGTCCGGCCGCGCCTACCAACTGGCCGCCGGAAGCCGAGAGGTGAGTGACATCACCGCCTCCGGCTCGGTCCGGGCCCGCGCCACGGGCCGTACGTTCGCCGCACCAGCCGCCCCGCCCGGCGCCACCCCGCCCGTCCTGACCGCCCGCCTGCACAGCGGTACGTCCCTCACCGCGCTGGACGGGGAGAGCGGGGGACGGGACTAGGGGGCGTCTGACGGATGTCCGCGGCGTCGCTGGGCAGACGGGAGTTTGACGACAGGCCCTAGCGGAGACGGGGCTGGTGAGTCCGGGGGCGGGGGTCGCGCGGTCAGTCCTCGGGGCGGATGAGGCCGCGCTCGTACGCCTTCACGAGGCGCTGGAGGAGCCGGGGGAGGTGAGCGGTGCCATGGGCAGCCGCGCTCGGGGCCCGAGGGCGCCGCGCGCCGGTCCTCCTTCGGGTGACCTCTCATCATGGCCGTCTGCTCCCGGCGCGGAGGTGTGAGGCGCCGTGTACGGCGTTCCTGCGGCCCTTTCCGATCGCGTGGGCGCGGTGGACGGACGCCCCGCGTGCCGGTCCCGTGCATGAGCGCAGGCCAGACTTCTCCCGTGCGCGAAGATCTCGGTGAATGTGGCACGTTCGTGGGACGTGATCGTGAGCTGGGGCTGCTCGCCGCGGCGATGGAGGAGAACCGGCTGGTCACGGTGGTGGGACCGGGCGGGACGGGCAAGAGCCGGCTGGCCCGCCGGTACGTCGAGCGTCATGTCCCGCGTTCCGCCCGAGGCGTCCACTGGGCGGAGCTGTCGTCCCTGCCCGACGGCTCCCGGCTCACGGCGGTGGTGGCCGGGTCGTTCGGGCTCGCCGACCACACCGTCCGTGACCCGCTGGACGCCCTGTGCGCCTGGCTGGGGGAGCGGCGACTGCTCCTCGTACTCGACTCCTGCGAGCACCTGACCCGCGAGACCGCCGTACTCGCGGTGGACCTGCTCACCGTGGCGCCCGGTCTGTCCATCCTGGCCACCAGCCGTCAGCGGCTGGGCCTGCCGGGTGAACACGCGCTCCCGCTGGGTCCGTTGGGGCCCGCAGACGCCCTCGAGCTGTTCGTGCGACGGGCCGCGGACGCCAACGGCGGGCCGGCTGCGCCGACGTGGCCGGCCGAACACCTCGCCGCGGCCCGGGAGATCTGCCGGCGCCTCCAGGGCGTCCCGCTCACCCTGGAGCTGGCCGCCGCCCAACTCGCCTACTGCACCGTGGAGGAGCTCGCGCTCCGCCTGCGCCGTCGCATCGACCCGCTCACGGCGAACCGGATCCGGGGGCCGCGCCGTCACCGGAGCCTGCGGACGACGATCGGCTGGAGCCATGAGTGGTGCGATCCGGCCGAACGGCTGCTCTGGGCCCGCCTCTCGGTGTTCCGCGGCCCCTTCACGGCGCAGGACGCCCAAGCCGTGTGCGCGGACGGTTCGCTGGGAACGGACGAAGTGCCGGTCGCGCTGGAGGGCCTGGTCGCCAAGTCCGTCGTCCGGCGGGCCGCCGCCGAGCACCACCTGCTCGACACCGTCCGCGAATACGGCGACATGTGGCTCGGGCGCCTCGGCGAACGGCACACCCTGCTCCTGAGACACGCAACGCACTTCCAGGACCTGGTGCGCCAGGCGGACGAGGGCTGGCTCGGTCCGGAGCAGGGGGCCTGGTACCGGCGGCTGCGGGCCCACCATCACGACCTGTGCGCCGCCATGGACTTCCTCTTGCGGACCGACCCCGACCGGGCCCTGGACACAGCGGCGCGCGCGGCCTTCTTCTGGGCCTGCTGCGGGCGCCTGCACGAGGCGACCGCGTACCTCACCCGTGCCCTCGCCGCATCCCGTCCCGGCCGTACGGCCCGGGACGGCCGCATGACCCGGGACGGCCGCACGGCTTCGGCCCGAGCCCGTTGGGCCCTGGGCATCGTGCTCCTGCTCCGGGGGGAGCACGATGCGGCACACCGGCTGGCGGTCGCCGGCCATGCGCAGGCCGTGGCCGGGCCCGGCCACGCCGATGAGGTCCTCGACGCGACGTACCTCCTGGGGTTGAGCCACTTGGTCTCCGGACGCCCGCTGGCTGCGAGGATCGTGTCCGAGAACGCCCTTCAGGGCCTGCCCGGCGACCCCTTCGCGTCGGCGGCGCGGCTGCGCTGTCATCTCGTGCGGCTGTTCGCCCTCACCGCGATCGGGCTGCGCTCCGAGGCCCGCGCCGAGGCGCAGGCCCTGAGGTCGGGCTGCATCGACGTCGGAGAGCGATGGACCCGCTCGTATCTCGACTACCAGCTGTCGCTGATGGCGCTGCTGGACGACGAACCGGCGATGGCTGCGGCGTACGCCCGCTCCATGCTGGACGCCAAGCAGTACCTGGGCGACAGCTTCGGCACCGCCCTCGGCCTGGACCTCCTTGCCGCTGCTTGCGCTGCCGGAGGGGACGCCGAGACCTCGGCGCGTGCGGCCGGGGCGGCCCATGCGCTCTGGCAGACGGTCGGGCACCCGCAGCGCGGCACCCCGGAGCTGAAACCGCTGAGGGAGGAGGGCGAGAGCCTGGCGCGTGCCGGCCTCGGCGACGGCGGCTACGACCGCGCGTTCCGCGAAGGGACCCGCGGCTTCGGCCCGTGACCACGCAACCTGGGGTCGAAAACGGTGTCCGGCTGTCCGCCGGCCCACGGCCGGGGTCCCCTCACACCGCGCGGTTGCGAGGGGTGCCCGTGACGAGCAGCTCGACCAGATGGTCGAGGGCCTCCCGTGCGCCCTCGCTGTCGGCCACGGTCTCCGGGGCGGCTTGCGGCGCGGCCCTGCGCAGTTCGATCCAGCCGAGGTACGCGGCGTACGCGGTCACGGCCCGGCGCCGGGCGTCCCCGTCGGGCAGGCCGAGCTCGGTGAAGACGCCGGTGAGGTAGTCGAGCCGGGTACGCGTCACCCGGTCGAGTACCTCGGCGACGGCCGGGTGGTCGACCTGCGCGACGATCGCCGGCTCCAGCCCGGCGATCTCCTCGTCCTCCAGTGCCCTGGCGAACAACGCCCTGGCCCGCTTCAGCGGGTCGGGCTCGGCGCTGACCTCCTCGATGACCTCGCCGGTCGCGAGCCTCTCCCAGGTCTCCAGCGCGGCAACCAGCAGGGCGTCCCGGTTCTTGAAATGCCAGTAGAAGCTGCCTCTGGTCACGGCCAGCTCCTTGGCGAGCACGTCCACCGCCACGGCGGCCACTCCACCGCGGGCCAGCGCCGCCAGCGCCGCCATCGTCCAGTCCTCGCTGGTCACTCTCCCCTTGGCCATGTTCCATACGCTACTGTATGGATTATCCATACAGTGCTGTATGGAAGACCCTGCCGGGAAGGGGATCACGATGGACGCGCGCACATCCGACACGGCCGGAACGCCTGTGAGGGCTGACCACTCCGACCTGTCCGCCGAGGCCGAGCACGTATCGGACGCCGACGGCGTCACCCGTGCCGCCGCAGCCGCCGCGGCCGCCGGGCTGGTCGCGGCGGGGGCACTGCACGCCGTCTGGGTGTTCACACCCTGGCCGCTCGGGTCGGCTGCCGAGTTCGCCGAGACGGTCGTGGGGGTGACGGAGGACCGGCTGCCCTCGGTCCCGTTGACGCTCGGCGTCGCGGGCGCACTGGGAGCGGCCGGCTATGCGGTCCTCAGCACAGGCCGGATCGTCCCTGGGGTCGGACCGGAGAGGCTGCACCGCCTCGGTGCGTGGGCGGTGGCCGGCGTACTGGCCGCACGCGGCATCCAGGGCTTGATCCAGTCCGGCCTGGCCCTCGGCGACGCTCCGGACCCCTACCGGCACTGGGACCTCGTCCTGTACTCGCCCCTCTGCCTGACGCTGGCCGGTCTGACCGGCTTCGCGGCGCACCGCACCCGACGCGGCCGCGGGTAGCGGGCGCTGCCCGATGGCGATGGTCCGGCTCGCCGTTTCGTTGCGTCCCGCCCAAGGGGGGCAATACCAGCCTTTCCGGTGAGGCACGGGTGTGTGGCAGCAGCGCTCGCGGTCCGACGCGGCGGGGGAGGGGCTGCGGCGGCGAGTGGCGAAGACCTGACGGTTCCTGTCAGGGGAAGGGAGCGGTGGTGGCGTCGTCGATGTCCCAGGGGCCGTCGACGACCGGCCCCTTCACGTTCGAGTCGCCGGCGTTGAAGCGGCGCCCCGCCCATCAGTGATGCCAGCCCATGACCGCTCCGCTCCTGCGTCCGAGGCATCGGCATTTCCATCTCCGCGGTCGCGGGTGCGGAGGGAAGGGGCTTCCTCAGCGTCGCATCCGTTTACATCCGGAAGGCTCGGATTCATGGCCGGATAGAGCACCGTCCGAGAGCGTGGCCGGTTCTGTAGCCGGGTGTTGTCGGGGAGCCGGCATGAGGGACATGATCTTTCCTCGTACGACCTGACGACCCATTCGGGAGCTGAGAAGTGATGCCAACCCCCCTTCCACGGGATAGAGCCGGACAGCCCGCAGGCAACCGGCGCTGATTGCCCCGAGGGTGCGGTGCGACGGGCTTGTGTCTGACCTTGCCCGGATGACGCCGCACAGTGGAAGTTCTGAATTTTCTGCGGCCCGGCAGGGGGCCGGCGCGTGTGGCCGCAAGAGGGCCTGACGTGCCAGCGGACATTCGGTCGGTGGCCGGGTTCTACTTCCGTGTCACCACAGTCTTCAGCGTTCCCGAAGCCTCCTTCAGGTGTGCGTCGTTCCTCCAATTTCACCGGAGTGGAGTTTCTGATCCCTATGCACAAACGCTCGAAGTCCCTCACGCTCACCACCGTGAGCGTGGTGATGTGTACCGCTGCTTTAGCCCCGTCCGTCAGCTTCGCGGCCGACAGTCCCACCGTGGACAAGGGCGAGTCCTACGCCGAGAACCATGGACTGACCGCGGATGACGTCAACCGCATCAACGCGTTGAACGAGAAGGCCCTGCGACTGGGGCAGCCCGAGAATCCCCCAGGACAGGTACCGCCGAACGCTGTCCCGTCACCCAGGGATTCCGCGTCGGACAGCGGAATGGAGATACCGCGGGCCGAGCCGCTCGGCAGGATGCCCGATGCGTACCGGGCCTACGGCGGCAGAGCCTCGACGCCCGTCGGCAACTACATACGCAAGTGGCAGCAGATATACAGCCACCGTGACGGCCGACAGCAGCAGATGACCGCGGAGCAGCGGGAGCAGCTCGCCTATGGTTGCGTCGGCGTCACCTGGGTGAATTCCGGGAACTACCCGAAGAACAAGCTGGGTTTCGCGTTCTTCGACGAGGACAAGTACCAGGACGCCGTCAAGAACGGCAGCCCCCGACGGGGTGAAACGCGAGCCGAGTTCGAGGGGCGAATAGCCAAGCAGAGCTTCGACGAAGAGAAGGGCTTCAAGCGCGCGCGGGACGTGGCGTCCATCATGAACAGGGCCCTGGAAGGCTCCCGCGACGAGGGCGCCTATCTCACCAAGCTCAAGGCAGAGCTCGCCGAGAGGGATGACGCTCTGCTCGGCGAGGAGAGCCGATCCGACTTCTACGCGGCTCTGAGGAACACACCGTCCTTCAAGGACGAGGACGGAGGAAACTTCGATCCCTCCAAGATGAAGGCGGTCATCTACTCGAAACACTTCTGGAGTGGACAGGACCCGCGTTCCTCCTCCGACAAGAGGAAGTACGGAGACCCTGGCGGGTTCCGCCCCGACCAGGCCACAGGCCTCGTCGACATGTCGCAGGACAGGAATACGTCACGCAGCGCCACCAAGCCTGGCGAAAGCTACGTCAACTTCGACTACGGCTGGTTCGGCGACCAGAAGGAGACTGCTGCCGACAAGACCATCTGGACCCACGCCAACCACTACCACTCGCCCAACGGCGGCATGGGACCCATGGAGGTGTACGAGAGCATTTTCCAGAAATGGTCGGCCGGATACGCGGACTTCGACCGTGGAGCCTACATGGTCACCTTCATACCCAAGAGCTGGAACACCGCGCCTGACAAGGTGACGCAGGGCTGGCGTTAGCGAGGCCGTCGCCTCTGCTTCGGTCACCGAGGCGATCGGGGCGCTGCACGCACCATCCACGGGTCCAGTTGACGACGGGCCGGGGGGCGGCCGGGCCGCCCCCCGGTGCGAACCCGCCGGCGTCGCGTACGGGATGTTCAGTGGCTCATTCCGCCGGAGGGGTGTACCCCCAGGTCACGGGCGCTGGGTCTTCTTCGGACGAGACGGTGGTCACCTTGACCGTCGGAGCCGCCGTCGCCGTCGTGGCGGGGAGGAGGATGCCTCCCGCGACCGCCACGGCCACCGCCGCGATCGCCGAGCCCCTCAGGTGCGCGGAGTTCTTCTGGATCTTGTGAGTCATTGATTTTTCCTGCTGGTAGGGCAGGGCACCCGTCCGGCGCCCTTGGTCTCGGTTCCAGTAGGCCGGAGCCACCCCCGAGAGGTCATGCACCGGGATTTCGGGGCTTGACACCGCCGGGGACGGCTGAACCCCGGCTGCTCCCCTTGCGGGGCGCGGCCGGGGGCCTGTGCGTGCCGGCCGCGCCGGCGAGGGGCCTGTGCGGTGTGGGGAGCGGGTCAGCCGCGGGCGGTGGCGACTGCGCCGAAGTAGACCGTGGCGGCCTTCTTGCATTCTGCGCGTTCGGTGGGGGTGTAGACCCGGGGGAAGCCCCGCTGGTCGCAGACCTCGTTCAGGTCCTGGCGGAAGATCAGGTCCATGCGCTGCTTTCCGGCCGGGTTGGTACGGAAGGCTGTCTCACCGAGGAGGTCGCGGTAGTTGCGGTATCCGAAGTCGTGGCGGATACAGGCGAGGGTGAAGTCGTAGCTGCCGACGGAGTTCGGGGCGGGGGAGTTGCACTGGTTGGTGCTCCACCGGAACTCGAAGCGGTCGGGCTTGCCCGTGCGGTGGGCGCCGTACTGCCTGTACCAGGCGTTGGTGGCGTCGGTACCGAACTGGGTGAGGGCCGTCAGGCGGGCGACCTTCTCCGCGTGGGTGGCCGGGGCGGTGGGTGCGCGCAGGTCGAGCCACTTGTCGTTGGAGCCGTCGCCGTTGTACTTCTGGACGGAGCGGTGGTCGGGGGAGAGCCGGTAGAGGTAGTGGCCGTTGGTGGCGAAGGCGGCGGCGGGGCCGCCGATGCGGTTCCACCGGCCGTTGCCCTTGTGCTGGTAGAGGTCGCCGGTCGCCTTGTCGGTCTTGTAGAGCGTGTTGCCGGCGAAGATGTGGCCGGCCTGCTTGCCGACGGTCTCCCACTTGCGGCTCTTCGCGTCACGTTCGACGACCTTGTGGTCGGCGTTCAGCCGGTAGAGGTTCTTGTCGGTGACGGCGAACCTGGCGCCGGGATCCCCGGCCTTGGTCCACTGGTCGGGCTTGTCGTCGTACGAGTAGAGGGCGCCGGTGGCCAGGTCGGTCTTGTAGAGGGTGCTGAGTGGGCGGCGGTTGATGCCCTTGGCGGTGTAGCGGACGTCGTTGGCCGGGCCGGCGAAGAGGTTCCTGGCGGGTCCGCCGATGCGTGTCCAGATGTCCTTCTTCCCGGTGTACTCCCAGACTCCGCTGTTGTCGGGGCTGATGCCGTACACCTTCTCGCCGGTGGCGACGAACGTGAGGCCGGGCCCGCCGATGCGGTCCCACTGATCGGGCTTGCCGCGGTACTTGTGGATGTCGCCCGCTGCTGCATCGGTCGCGTAGAGGTTCGTACCGCCCGCGTAGATGTTCTTGGCGGGCCCGTACACCTTGATCCAGTTGTTCTGGTGGGTGGACCATTCGTAGACGCCATGGTGGTCGGCGGCGAGAGCGTAGACCGCCGTGCCGGTGGTGACGATCTGATCCATCGCGATCGTCGGTGCCGGGGCGGAGGCGCGGTGGAACTGCCGCTTGGCGGGCGCCGCGTTCGCCGCGACGCCGAGGGCGACGACCCCGACGGCCAGCAGGCACAGCATGCGGAACGCGCCGTGGAACCTGCGCCACCACGTGACGGCAGCCCTGGGGGCGTGCGGAGCCTGCCGGGTGTGTGGGGCGTGTGGGGGCATGACGTTATTCATCGAGATCCCTTCGGGGACGGTCGGTGGACGTGCACGGGCGCGGAAGGGCGCGATTCAGAAACTGAAGATCCACTGCCAGAAGGAGACCCGGACGGTGGGTGCGCAGCCGCCGCCGGGCGCGGGAACGGTGGCGTCCGGCCGGGCGGCCGAGGTGGGGGCGCCCGCGGTGCCGGCCGGAGGCTTCGAGGCGGAGGGCGACGCGGCCGCGGCCGGGGCGGTGGGACTCGGATTCGGCTCTGGCTTCGACTCCTGCTTCGACTCCTGCTTCGACTCCTGCTTCGCCTTCGGCTTCGGCTCTGCCTTGGGCTTCGGCGGTGCGGTGGGCTGGGCCGGTGCCGGGGAGGGTGCCTGTGGTGCGGTGGTGATCTTCTTGTAGCGCAGGGGGATGTAGGCGGTGCGGGGGTGCCCGGCGATGCGGCTGTCGTGGATGTTGGCGGTGTCCTTGCGGGCGGGCCGGCCGCTGCGGCTTTGGCTGTAGTAGACGAAGTCGCCCTTGGCCTTGTCGGTCCAGCCGCCGAACAGCACGGCATGGGCGGCCGGGTAGTCGAGGGCGTCACCCGCCTGCAGCTGGTCGAAGCCGGACAACCGGTCGGCGACGGCAGGCAGCGACCGGGTGGTCAGGCTCTCCTTCAGCTGCCAGGCCATCGACACGAACCCGGAGCAGTCCTGCCGGTAGGAGCCGCCGGTCGCCTCGTCCTTCCACCAGCGCGCCTGGCTGTACGCGACACCCTTCTTCACCCAGTGCTCGGCCCGGGCGATGACCTGCTCCCGGGTGGCGGGCCCGCCGGGTGCCGCTCCCCGGCCGATGCTTCCGGTTGTCATGGGGCGCTCGTAGTGCGGTGTGCTCTGGGCCTGTGCGGGGATGACGGCCAGCCCGATGGCCAGCGCCAGTCCCGCCAGGGCCGCGAGTGCCTTGGGCCGGCGGACGAACGGTCGGTGCACGGTGGTTCCCTCCTGGTCGTGGTCCCGCTGTCCGCGTTGGCGGAAGCGGTGGAACACCACGCTGGAACCTGATCTGATTGTCCGTTGGGTCGTGTTGTCGTCAGTGCAGGTCAGCGATTTGGGGACACCGGACAACCGCGAATGTGCGCGGACGTCCGCGCACACGCCGACAGCAGAGGAGGGGGAGGGATGAACAGACCGGGGCGTCCGCCGGGCCCGTTGAGGGCCGCACACCCGAAGCCAACGATCTGGCGCGGTTCCTGCGGGAGCTGACGGCCGAGGACACCGTCAGCCGGCTCGAAGAGCGCTACCGGCTGAGCAGGAGCGTGTGGAGCGAGTACCGCTCCGGCGCGAAGATCATTCCGCTGACGCGGCTCAACCAGATCATCGAGAACCGCTACCCCCGCGACGCCCGCACCAGAACCGACAAGCTCCAGCAAGCGCGCCGCCTCCACACCGCCGCGACGACGCCAACGACCGTGACGAGCGCACGTGTGCAGGACGGCGGCGGCCCACCAGACCCAGGCAATGCTGCTGCCCTGACGGACACGGAACCGATCCCGCCGGCGGGTACGGCGGCCCGGCCCCTGCCCGGGGGCCGAGCCGCCAACGAACCGGACACCGGCACGGATCGGCGTGCCCGGCGCGCACCGCGTGCCGTGCGGTGCTGGGGACGCTGGAGCGCCCCCGCGCAGTGGGCCGCACTCGCGGGCCTGGTTGCCGTCCTGGTGGTCGCCAACCACTACAACGGCTCGCCCCAGACGTCCGACGGGGCCTCCTCACGCGCAGACACAGCGCAAGACCAGCCGATCGCAGCACCTGCCCCGCCGAACCCCCCTGCCGCAACCCCCACACCATCCGAAGGCTCCGACCCCGCGTCCCTGCCCTCGCCGAGCTCCGCGCAACAGACACCCCCACCAGTGCCGTCCGGCTGGCATACCGTCCGCGTGGAGGCGCTGCGCCTCGCCGTCGCCGTACCCGACGGCTGGAGACCGGACATCGACAACGCGCTCCAGTCCACCTGGGTCTCACCTGACGGCCGCTACGTGATCGGAGTGAAACGGGACGACAGCAACGGCCACACCGCCCAGGTGGCCGCCCAAGGACAACTCGCCTGGTACGCCGAGGCGGAGGAGTCGAAGATGGTGGCCCTGACCTCAACGACCCACGCGGACGCGCAAGACGGAAAGGAAGCCGCCCGCCTGGAGCTGGACTACCACTGGCCCGCCCGCGAAACCCCGTGCCACCGCACAGAACTCTTCGTCGCCGGCGACGGCGGACAGGTCTACCAACTCCTCGTCAACGACCAGCAGTACGACGCGCAGACCTCGGACCTCCCACGGCTCCTCTCCACCGCCCGCGCCCAGTGGCGTACGGACCTCACCGACTGACCGTGGCCCGACGTGATGCGAGGCCGGCCACGAAAGCGACAGGGCCGGCTGGGTAGTGCCGCCCGCTGACCGGGCGTCGGCTGGAGTGGCTGCCACAATTGGCTGGCAGGTGCATGACGGTTTGGTGGGGCGCGGGGCTACCTTCTTAGGGCTCCGGAGGGGCGGCTGTCCGAACGTGCGGGCTACAGGCGGTCGGTGGCCGCGTCTCCAGTGCCCCGGCTCCGCCGAGGGGCCGGGCCCCCCACGGATGAAGGAAGACGACCATGTCTCTGGGCACCTGGCTGAAAATAGGAACCTCCGCCGCCGCGATGGTCCTCGCGGCGGCAACCGCCGCGACCGCGGCACCCGCGCCCATACCGGACTCCACCACAGCGGTAGTGACGCTCCGGTACGACGACAGCAGGGCCGGCGGCTGGGAATCGGCCATCGCGGCCGGCGTCGCCTCCTGGAACGCGAACGTCGGCAACGTTCGGCTGGTGGAGGCCGCCCCCGGGGTCCGCGCCGAGATCGTCATCGTGGCCACCACCGGCTGGCCGCAGGCCACCCTCGGTCCGGTCCGTCCCGGGCGGCAGGTGCGAGTCGAACTCGGCGCGCAGGCTGTGAGCCAGGGGTACGACAAGACGCGCATCGCCGCGCACGAGCTGGGCCACAGCCTGGGCCTCCCGGACACCAAGCCGGGGCCGTGCTCCCAGCTGATGTCCGGGTCCAGCCCCGGGACGGCCTGCACCAACGCCGTGCCCAACGCGACCGAGCGATCCCGTGTGCAGAACGCGTACGCGAACGGGCTCATGGCAACGGTGCCGACCGACGGCCGGATCCTCATCGACGCCCCCTGACCCTCGGGCCATCGGGCGAGCGAGTGGGCCGGTGCGGGTGCCTGACCGGGGCAGGACTCCCGGAGGACAACCGCGCCGGCCCACTGCCCTTCACGGGGAAGACGGCCGGCCGACGAGGTGTGGGCGAACGTTGTGATAAATATGCAAGCCCTCTTCCCTCGCTGAGAACGGAGCCGCGCCGGTCGTGAGCAACGCCGCCCCGGCAAGTCGCCCGCGACGTGGGAACGTCCGCAGGGGAGTTGTTCCCATCACCGGACCCGTCGCGGGAGTTGACGATGCCTCATTCCGCGACGTCCGAAGTCCATTCCCCGTCCGCCGCCGCGCCCTCGGGAGCGGTCCTGGAGCTGCGCCCGCCCAGCCACCCGATGGACCGCCGGTCGATCCCCTGGTGGACGGTCCAGGCGCTGGTCTCCTTCGTGCCGTTGGTGCTGGTCCTCGTCCTGCTCGGGATACTGATCACCCCGGCCAGGGACTGGCTGCTTCCGGCGGCGGCCGTGGTGGCGGGGCCGGGTCTGCTGTACGCGGCGGTGGTGCCGTCGTGGCGGTACCGGGTGCACCGGTGGGAGACCACCGATGAAGCCGTGTTCACCCGGGCCGGGTGGGTGCGGCAGCAGTGGCGGATCGCGCCGCTGTCGCGTATCCAGACCGTGGACACCGTGCGGGGGCCGCTCCAGCAGCTGTTCGGCCTGTCCACACTCGTCGTCACCACCGCGTCGGCCGCGGGAGCGGTGAAGATCCACGGCCTGGCGCACGGACCGGCCCGTGACCTCGCGGAGGAACTGACCCGGATCACGCAGACCACCCCCGGGGACGCGACGTGAGCGAAGCCTCGGACGAGGGGGTCGCGTGGCGGCGGCTCGACCCTCGCGTCATCGGCGTCACGGGCACCGTGTGCACGCTGCTGATCTTCGTAGCCGCCGTGGTCATGTGGTGGCGGGACGCCCCCTGGTGGCTGCACGCCTCGGTTCCGCTTCCGATGGCGTATGTCGTCGGGTACGAGATGTTCCGCTGGACCAAGACGTACTACCGGCTCACCCCGGAACGCCTTGAGCTGCGCACGGGCATCCTGCTGCGCAGCCACCGCGCCATCCCCCGGCACCGGGTACGCAGCGTCGACGTGTCCGCGAACCCGGTGCACCGGATATTCCGGATCGCCACGGTGAAGGGGGGCACGGGGCACCGCGTCGGCTCCGCGGACAACGCCGTACTGACGTTGGACGCGCTGTCCCGGCAGGACGCCGAGACGCTGCGCGAGGACCTGGTGCGCCGGGCGGCCGTGGAAGCGGAACGCGACACCGTCGCGCGGCTCCAGTGGAAGTGGCTGCGGTACGCACCCCTGTCGGTCTGGTCCGTCGTACTGGGACTCGGCGCGGTCGGGGCGACGTACGAGACGCTGGACACGATCGGGGCCGACCCGGACACGACGGTGGTGCCCCAGCTGTCCGGCTGGCTGAGTCAGGCCGATCCGCTGCCCGTCCTCACCCTGACGTCCACCGGGCCATGATCAATCCGTTCTGCCAGTGGCAGAACACCGGCCGGACCGGGCTCGACGATCACTAAGGTCCCATCTCATGACGAAGATGACGACGCGCACGGTCGAGTACCCGGCAGACGGTTTGACGATGATCGGGCACCTCGCGCTCCCGGCCGGTGTGGACCGCCGGCCCGCCGTACTGCTCGGACCAGAGGGCATGGGGCTCAGCGACGTCGAGCGCCGCCGGGCCGATGCGCTCGCCGAGCTGGGATATGTAGCGCTGGCCTTCGACCTTCATGGCGGGCGCTATGTGGGCGACCCCGAGGAGATGCTGGCCCGTTGCATGCCACTGCTCGCCGATCCCGACCGGATGCGGGGGATCGGCCACGCGGCGCTCGACGTGTTGCGCAGCGAACCCCGGACCGACCCCGACCGGATCGCCACCGTCGGCTACGGAACCGGGGGCGCCATCGGACTGGAACTCGGGCGCGACGGCGTCGACCTGCGCGCGATCGGGACGGTCAACGCACTGACCACGGGCCGGCCGGGCGAGGCAGCGCGCATCCGCTGCCCGGTGTGGGCCGGGGTCGGGTCGGAAGACCCGATCATGCCGCCCGCGCAACGGAACGCGTTTGCCGCTGAGATGCAGGCCGCAGGCGTCGACTGGCGCCTCACGGTCTACGGCGGAGCCTTGCACGCCTTCCACCACCCGCCGGTCGACCACCCCGTGGTCCCCGGAGTCGGCTACCACCGACTGCACGCGCAGCGAGCCTGGCGCGACGTCGTCGACCTGCTCGCCGAGTGCCTGCCCGTGACGGAGGAACCGGGGGCATGACCCAGGCGAACATGCAGGTGCCAGGCCTGGACCGCCGAACCCGGTGAACACGGCTCAGCCGAGGACCGCGGTCACCTCGCGGCGTGCCGCCTCCGACAGGAGGGGCGCCCAGCGGGTGAACAACTCGAGCAGGTCCGCCCCGTTGCGTTCGCGGAACGACTCGTTGACCTTGGCCAGGTCGAGCTCGTTGGCCACGGTGAGTTCGGCGACGTCGCGTCGCTGTTGCAGGGACGGCGTGAACTCCTCACCGGTGAACCGGTTCCGGAAGGTCACCGCCGATGCGTCAGGTGCGGCGAGGCTGGGGTAGGAGGCCGCGCGGTCGCAGCTGGCGTAGAAGTACACGAGCTCCTCGGCCTCCGTACCGATCGCCTCGGCCAGGCGATCGCGCTCGGACAGCTCCAGGAGCACCAGCGGCAGCCCGTCGGTGCCGTAGAAGGCGTGGCACAGCGCCGCGGACTGCAGTGCGGGCCGCGCGCCCCATTCGGCGAGCAGCGCCTCGACGCGCAGGAGATGGGTCAGGAGCGTGCCGCCGGAGTGCTTGGTCGTCTGCGCTCCCATCTCCTTGAGCAGGACTATCGCCGGCGAGTCGGTGGGCTGGTCGTCGCTGTGCATCATGAGCCCATCATGACGAGGTCCACGGGCCCGCGTACGGCGGGACCGGCATGCGGACAGGGGCCCTGCGTCTTGAAGATCGTGTCACTGTCTGTGTTTACCGTCCGTCAATTTGGTAACAAGACAGTGACAGGTAGCCACTACCCGACGGAAGGAAGGACCATGAACCTCGTTGCCGTGCTCATCCTCGTTGCGGTGCTCGCACTTGTCGGCCTTCTGGCCGCGGCCCCCAGTGCTCCGGTGCGCCGCAATCCGTTCCCGGGTCGCTGGCGGCGATCCGGCCACCGCCGGCCGGCCGCTGCCCGGTCATCCGGGGTGCCCGGGCAGCGAGGAGTTCACAACCACGCGCGCTGACGTCGGGCGCTGACACGGCCTCTCGGCCAACGTCCAGGCCGCGTTACGGCCCTGTTCCGGAGTGCAGCCGGAACAGGGCCGCGCGCGTGCAGGCCAGGAGTCATGGGCGTTGCGGGGGGCCGGTCCCGCTGCCGGTGTCGTCGGGCGTGTGCCAGGACTTCCGTCGGGCCCGGGCGGCGGGGACCTGCTCGGACGGGCTCGCTCCGGGGTCCTTGCGGGCCGCCGCGCGTCTGCTGCCGTACCAGAAGGCACCGATCAGCAGTACGACGACGACCACGCCGACGAGGATCAGGTAGAGGGACGGGAAAGCGGAGGCCGCGAGGGGCTCTGTGGCTGTCATGTGGTGCGCCTACCCGCAAACCCGGCCAGGACCACTCCGGCGTGCATACTGAGCCGGACGAGGGCGTGCCGGAGAAGCCGGGGCCGCAGTCCCCGCCCGTGGGGGATCACCTCACCTCATGCCTCGGCTGAGAGCTCCCGGGCGGCGCGGTCAGACGGTGGCGCCCCGCCCGCGCAGATAGGCGACGGGGTCGATGTCGCTGCCGTAGCCGGGTCCGGTGCGCACCTCGAAGTGGAGGTGAGGCCCCGAGACGTTGCCCGTCGCACCGGACAGGCCGATCTCCGCTCCGGTCGTGACGCGCTGGCCCGGGCTCACGTCCAGTCGGGACAGGTGAGCGTACTGGCTGTACTTGCCGTCTTCGTGCCGGATCACCACCTCGCTCCCGTAGGAGCCCGCGATCCCGGCGGACACGACCTCGCCCGGGGCCATGGCCTTGACCGGGGTGCCGGTGGCCGCCATGAAATCGACTCCGGTGTGGTAGCCGCTGGACCACATGGCACCGGCCTGCCGGTAGGGCGTGGTGACCGGTGCCTGCACCGGGGCGACCGCGCTCAACGCCGTGCCGATCTCGCCCGAGAGCTGAGCCGCCCCGGAGCCCGGGGAGGAGGCCGCCTCCGTGGCGTCCGCCGGTGCGAACCTGGGGGCAGTGTCGATGACGGTGCTGCCGACCGAGAGCCGGGCTCCCTCGGGCAGCACCAACGGGTCATCGCCGATCACCCTGCGGTTGCAGTCGTAGAGCTGCTGCCAGCCGCCAGGGAAACGCAGGCGGTCGGCGATACCACGCAGGGTGTCCCCCTTCTTGATCTTGTAGGTGTCCACCGCCGGCTGCTCGCCGGGAGGAACCTGCGCATCGGCAGTACCCGCAACCTCTGCCTGATCACCGGCCTCCGAAGCCGGTGCAGCGACAGTGCCCTGGCTCAGGCCGCCCTGGCTCAGCCCGGCCTTCACCGAGCACACCGGCCAGGCCTGCGGCCCCTGAGCTGCCAGGACCTTCTCCGCCACCGCGATCTGATCCTCCCGGCTCGCCTGGTGCGCCTGCGGCGCCAACCGCGTTCCGCCGAACTCGGCCCACGTACTCGCCGTGAACTGCAGGCCGCCGTAGAAACCGTTGCCCGAGTCGGTCTGCCAGTTGCCCGTGCTCTCACAGTCCGCGACGCGGTCCCACACATCGCCGCCGGCCGCGTTTGCCCCTCCGGAGAACAGGGATACGAGCGTCGCGGCCGAACCCGATGCCACAGCGATGGAGCGACGCAAGCGCCGGGATATCCGGGAACGCGTGAAGGACATGGGCAGGGCGAACAGCATGAACGAGCTCCGAAGTCATGAAAGGGGCAGACGCAGCCCTGATCCGAGCGCGCGATCGATCGAGGCGCCGGACGGGCATCGGCGATGCACTGCGTACGGGGGGTACGACGCCACGCGGCGTGTCCTGAGGCCAGGGGGCGATCGAAGGACGCCGGGGCGCGGTCATTCCAGCGTGAGGTGCCATCCGGGGCCTTCGCTGCGACTTCCGTCAGCAATCGGCCCTCACGAAAGTGAGCCGTGCACGGCGCTCCGATGTGTCGGGACCGATGTGCGGTGTCGGTCGTCCATCGGCGGCTGCCGGTTCGATGTCGGCGGCTTGTCGGCGCGGTCCGTCAGGGTTCCGGAGACGGCCGGCCGGAGTCCACCGGGCGGCCCCGGTCCCCAGGAGCGACCATGCACATGCCCGTCACCATCATTGGCGCAGGGCTCGGCGGACTTACGCTGGCCCGCGTCCTGCACGTCCACGGAATCCCGGTCACGGTCTACGAGGCCGAGCCCTCCCCGACGTCGCGCGCGCAGGGCGGGATGCTCGACATCCACGACTACAACGGGCAGCTCGCCCTCGAGGCGGCCGGCCTGATGGACGAGTTCCGCGCCATCGTCCTGGAGGGCCGCCAGGCCATGCGGGTACTCGACCGGGACGGAACCGTCCTGCTCGACAAGGCGGACGACGGCACGGGCGGCCGCCCCGAGGTGCTGCGCGCCGAGTTACGGCAGATCCTGCTCGACTCGCTCCCGGCCGGCACCGTCCGGTGGGGGCGCAAGGTCGCCGGCACCCGCGCCCTCGGCTCGGGCCGCCACGAGGTGACGTTCGCCGACGGCGGCACCGTCGTCACCGGCCTGCTGGTCGGTGCGGACGGCGCCTGGTCCCGGGTGCGGCCGTTGCTCTCCACCGCCACACCGCAGTACACCGGCACCTCGTTCGTCGAGACCTACCTGTTCCACGCCGACACCCGTCACTCGGCCGCCGCGAAGGCGGTCGGAGGCGGGATGCTGATCGCGCCCTCGCCGGGCAGGGAGATCTTCGCTCACCGGGAAAGCGGCGACACCCTGCACGCCTACGTGGCGCTGACCAGGCCGGAGGACTGGTTCGCCGCCATCGATTTCACCGATGCCGCAGCGGCCACCGCGCGCATCGCGCGCGAGTTCGACGGCTGGGCGCCGGAACTCACCGCGCTGATCACCGAAGGCGACACCGCACCGGTCCTGCGGCCCCACTACGCGCTGCCGACCGGGCACCGGTGGGACCGGGTGGCGGGGGTCACACTGCTCGGCGATGCCGCCCACCTGGCGGCCCCGAACGGCGAAGGCGCCAACCTGGCCATGCAGGACGGCGCCGAGCTCGGCAAGGCCCTCGCCGCACACCCCGACGACGTCGAGGCCGCGCTCGCCGAGTACGAGGAGGCCATGTTCCCCCGGAGCGCCGAGGCCGTCACTTTTGAAGGTGGAGAGGTTCCGGGGATCGACTCCGAGCACAACACGGCCCAGGACCTGATCAACATGATCACCGAGCAGAGCGGATAAGCCGCCCAGCCCCCGATGGGATGCTCTCCATCCCTTCGCCCCGCTCGCACACCGTGCCGACTCCTCGCGCTGCTGGTGCACCCACCTGCCGGGGCCACGTCGGGCGGTGGACGTCAGCGCCCGGTCCAGATCCCCGCGTTGGCGGCCCTGGCGACCGTCACCGCCGCGGGCCGCCGCGGGGTCTCCGGGCGGATCCCTCCCGCGATGCGTGCGTCGCACGGCCCATGTGGGCGCCTACCGGCCGCGTCGGCCAGGCCGCGGAGGCGGAGCCTGGCGGCCTGACCTGCGAGAAACGGTCTGCCGTGGGAAGGCCTTTCGTGGTCGGGGGTGGTGAAGATGGGTGCTGGCCCCGATGCGCCGGGCTGGGGCGCCAGGTGATGGTGGGGATCTGGAGCACTCGCGGTTCGGGGCGGCCCTCGTGGGACGCAGGTGCTCGCGGCAGCACCTGCGAACGGAGCCGAGCCGATGACGACCCCGCTCCCGTCCCTCCATCCCTCCGGCACTGGCCGGGCGGCCCCGCCATGAGTGTCACCGCGTGGCTGGCCGTGGCGGTGTTCGCTGCCGTGTACGTGCTGATCGCCACGGAGAAGGTCCACCGCGTCACCGCGGCCCTGGGCGGAGCCGTCGTCATGCTGCTGATCGGCGCGACCAGCGCGGAGCACGCCTTCTTCTCCGAAGACGCCGGCATCGACTGGAACGTGATCTTCCTTCTCCTCGGCATGATGCTGATCGTCTCCGTCCTCAAGCGCACCGGCCTGTTCGAGTTCGTCGCGATCTGGGCCGCCAAGCGCTCGCACGGACGCCCGTACCGGCTGATGGTGCTCCTGATCCTCGCGACCGCGTTCCTGTCGGCCTGGCTGGACAACGTCACCACCGTCCTGCTGATCGCCCCCGTGACCATCGCGGTCTGCACCAAGCTCGGCGTCCCCGTCGTGCCGTACCTGATCGCCGAAGTGATGGCCTGCAACATCGGCGGCGCGGCCACTCTGATCGGCGACCCGCCGAACATCATGATCGGATCCCGGGCAGACCTGTCTTTCAACGACTTCCTCCTCCACATGGCACCGGTCACCACCGTGCTGATCGTGGTGTTCGTGGTGATGGCCCGCTGGATGTTCCGTGGCGCGTTCTCCTTCGACCCCAAGCGGGCCGCGCACGTCATGGCCATGCGGGAGCGGGACGCCATCACCGACGGCCGGCTGCTGGCCGTCAGCGGCATCGTCGTCATGATCGTGATGGCCTGCTTCGTCCTGCACACCACCTTGCACCTGGAGCCCTCGGTCGTGGCGATCTCAGGAGGGCTGGTCCTCCTCGCCGTCTCCCGGCTGGACGCCCGCAAGGTCGTGGCCGATGTCGAATGGGAAACCCTGGCCTTCTTCGCCGGTCTGTTCGTGATGGTCGGCGCACTGGTACAGACGGGCATCCTCACCGACCTGGGCCAGGCCGCGGCCCGAGCGCTCGACGGCAACCTGTTCGGCGCCTCCATGGCCCTGCTCTTCGGATCGATCGTGCCGTCCGCGGTCATCGACAACATCCCCTTCGTCGCCTCGACCAGCCCGATCGTCTCCGAGATCGTCACCGCCTCCGGAGGGCCCGAACAGGCCCAAGTGCTGTGGTGGTCCTTCGCGCTCGGCGCCGACCTGGCCGGCAACGCCACGATCATCGCCTCCTCCGCCAACGTCGTCACCGTCGGCATCGCCGACCGCGCCGGACACCACATCTCCTTCTGGCAGTTCAGCCGCTACGGCCTGGTCGTCACCGCCGTCACGACGGTGCTGGCCGGGGCGTACGTGTGGCTGCGCTACTTCGCCCTCGCCTGACGTACGGAAAGGAGGTACGGACCATGACGGATTCCGATGACGAGCGGATCGCCGGCATCGAGGCGCTGCTGTGGCACGACGATCCCCGCTTCGCCCGCGGACTGGGCAAGGGCCGCCCCCGGCGGCCCCGCGAGTACCGGCGCGGCCGGGCCTGGCTGGCCATGGCGCTGGCGCTGGCCGCCGTGGTCACCGGTGCCCTCGTACCGCACGGGCTGGTGCTGGCAGCCGGTCTGATCATGGCCGCGCTCGCGGTGAACCTCTTCGACACCACCCGCCGGCGACGCGCTCACCGGCGTCGGCCCTGAAGGCACGCCGTGGCACTGCCGCAGCTGTACCTGGTCCTGCTGGTGGGCGGCATCGTCCTCATGGCCAGCATCGCCGCCGCCCGGGCCGCGCACCGGCTCGGCCTGCCGAGCCTGCTGTTGTTCCTCGCCGTCGGTGTGATCGCGGGCGAGGACGTGATCGGCATCGAGTTCGACGACGCGCAGCTCGCCCAGTCCCTGGGCGCCGCCGGACTCGCCGTCATCCTCGTCGAGGGCGGCCTGAGCACCCACTGGCCCGACGTCAGGCGGATGCTGGCACCGGCCGGTGTCCTCGCCACCGCCGGCGTCGCCGTCTCCGTGGCCGTCACGGGGGCCGGCGCCCACTACCTCCTCGGCATGGACTGGCACCTGGCGCTGCTCCTGGGCGCGATCGTCTCCTCCACCGACGCCGCTGCCGTTTTCGCCGTCCTGCGCTCGCTTCCCCTGCCCCTGCCCCGTAAGACCACCGGGCTGCTGGAGGCGGAGTCCGGGTTCAACGACGCCCCCACCATCATCCTGGTGCTGGTCTTCTCCACCGCGGCGGCCGATCTGCCCGGCCCGGCCGCCATCCTCGGCAACGTCCTCTACCAGCTCGTCGTCGGCGGACTGCTGGGGCTGGCCGTCGGCCGCATCGGGGTCGCGGCACTGCGGCACATCGCCCTGCCGGCCACCGGCCTGTACCCGCTGGCCACCGTCGGATTCGGCATCATCGCCTTCGCCGCCGGCGGCTTCGTCAACGCCAGCGGCATCATCGCCGCCTACCTCGCCGGACTGGTCCTGGGCAACTCGCGGCTGCCCCACCGGGCAGCGACCCGCTCGTTCGCCGAGGGCACGGGATGGCTCGCCCAGATCGGCCTGTTCGTCATGCTCGGCCTGCTCGTCGACCCCAGCGAACTATCAGCGGCCGTCCTGCCCGCCCTCGCGGTCGGCCTCGTCCTGCTGCTGATCGCCCGCCCCGTCTCGGTCACGGCCTGCCTGCTGCCCTTCCGTACCCCCTGGCGGGAACAGGCCTTCGTCTCCTGGGCCGGGCTGCGCGGCGCGGTCCCGATCGTCCTCGCCACGTTCCCGATCGTCGCCAACGTTGACGGCTCCGGGCACTTGCTCAACATCGTCTTCGTGCTCGTCGTGGTCTTCACGCTCGTCCAGGGCCCCACCCTGCCCGCCGTGGCCCGGCTCCTGCACATCGCCCGGCCCGGGGCCATGCGGGAGATCCAGGTCGAGAGCGCACCCCTGGACGTTCTCGACGCCGACCTGCTGACCGTGACCATCCCGCCCGGCTCACACCTCCACGGCGTCGCCGTCTTCGAACTACGGCTCCCACCGCCGGCGGTGATCACCCTCCTGGTCCGCGACGGCACCACCCACGTACCCGGCCCCGACACGGTCCTTGCATCGGGCGACGAACTCCTCCTCGTCACAACCCAGGTGACCCGGCAGGCCACCGAACGGCGCTTGCGCGCCGTCGGCCGCCGAGGCAAACTCGCCCGCTGGCTCGGCGAACACGGCAGATCGGAACCCGGAGCAGAGTGAGGGTGACCGCGGTGGAGACCGGATCGCGTGCGGTGTCCCGGTGCCAGCCCGGATGACCGGCCGGGAAGCGGTGCAGACGGTGGGCGAAGCCGCCCGTTCCGCCGAAGCAGACAGCCAGGGCGGCGAGCAGCAGAACGGTGTCCCGGCTGGGACGGCACCGCGGCCAGGACCGGCCGGGGCGGGGTGCGGCGGCTGCCGATCCACGCGGCCGCGGGTTCGGTGTAGCGGGTGGTGAGGTCGCATGGGACCCCGATGCCGGGCACCCGGCGGGCCCATCGTGCCACTTTCCGCCGGGCCGAAATGGGGGCCGGCACGGATGGACAGTGGCCTCCAGCGGGGTGAGGATGGGGCGGGGGAGTGGGTTCCGTTGCAGGTCAGAGCGCCTGGAGGCGGGGCGGTCGGGCGGTCGTGGCGGATGTGCTGGGGGACCGGCTGGAAAGGCGTGTGGCCGTGTCGTTGTACTGGCGGATCTTCCTGCTGAACGCCGGTGTTCTGGCCCTCTCGGTGGCTTTGCTGCTGGGCCCGGTCACCGTGTCCACGCCGGTCCTGTTCGGGGAGGTGCTCGTGCTGCTCGGTGGGCTGGCCGCGATGCTGGTCGTCAACGCGGTCCTGCTACGGGTCGGCCTGGCTCCGCTCGCCCGGCTGAACCGGGCGATGGCCACCGCCGACCTCCTCAAGCCCGGCACCCGGCCGGCCGTCAGCGGCGCCGGGGAGATCGCCGCGCTCACTCAGGCCTTCAATGCGATGCTGGACCGGCTTGAGGCGGAGCGGGCGATGAGCAGTGGGCGGGTGCTGACGGCGTTGGAGGGTGAGCGGAAACGTATCGCCCAGGAGCTCCACGACGAGATCGGCCAGACCCTCACCGCCGTGCTGCTCCAGCTCAAGCACGCTTGCGACCATGCGCCCGAAGCGGTCCGCACGGACTTGCGCCAGGCTCAGGAGACCACCCGCGCCAGCCTGGAGGAGATCCGCCGTATCGCCCGCCGTCTGCGCCCCGGTGTCCTGGAGGAGCTGGGCCTGCACAGCGCGGTTCGCTCCCTGGCCGCCGAGTTCACCACCCGGCGCCTGGGCGTCACCGCGCACGTCACTCCCGGCCTGCCGCACCTGGATCCGGCCGCCGAACTCGTCGTCTACCGCGTCGCCCAGGAAGGCCTGACCAACGCCGCCCGCCACTCCGGCGCGACCCGCGTCGAGGTCCACCTCCGGCCCCTGCCCGGCGGCGGGGTCGGGCTCCTGGTACGCGACAACGGACACGGCCTGCGCGACGCACCCGAGGGCGCGGGCATCCGGGGGATGCGGGAGCGCGCCCTGCTGATCGGCGCCGAACTCGTCGTCGGGGCCGGCCCGCACGGCGGCACCCAGGTCCGCCTCGACATCACTGACACCGCAGACACCACGGGGTCCCGACGATGACCCAGCCCGCGTCCGGGCCCGCCCGTATCCTCCTCGCCGACGACCACACCCTCGTACGCCGCGGAGTGCGCCTCATCCTCGACTGCGAACCCGACCTGAGCGTGGTCGCCGAGGCCGCCGACGGAGCCGAAGCCGTCGCCCAGGCCCGCAGCCTCGACATCGACCTGGCCGTACTCGACATCGCCATGCCCCGCCAGACCGGACTGCAAGCCGCCCGCGAACTCGCCCGCATCCGCCCCGGCCTGCGGATCTTGATGCTCACCATGTACGACAACGAGCAGTACTTCTTCGAAGCCCTGCGCGCCGGAGCCTCCGGCTACGTCCTGAAATCCGTGGCCGACCGCGACCTCGTCGAAGCCTGCCGCGCCGCACTGCGCGACGAACCCTTCATCTACCCCGGAGCGGAAACCGCCCTCATCCGCACCTATCTCGACCACGCCCGCACCGGCGGCCCGCTCCCGGACCGGCCCATCACCGAACGCGAGGAAGAGATCCTCAAACTCGTCGCCGAAGGCCACAGTTCCAAGGAAATCGGCGACCTCCTCGTCATCAGCCCCAAAACCGTCGAACGCCACCGCGCCAACCTCCTGCAGAAACTCGGCCTGCGCGACCGCCTCGAACTCACCCGCTACGCCATCCGCGTAGGCCTCATCGAGCCGTAGCCGTAGCCGTAGCCGTAGCCGTAGCCGTAGCCGTAGCCGTAGCCGTAGCCGTAGCCGTAGCCGTACCGGTGCCCATGCCCGCGCTTGCTTGGCTGGCGCCTGGGCACAGCGCTCAAGGAATTCAACCCGGGGGAGAAAGTCCGTGCGTCACGACGACGAGCCAATCTTCATACGCAGCAAGTGCGGAATCAGCCGCTCCGCAGGGCGCCCCGTGATGCGGACACGGAACTGGCAGCGCAAAGCGGTATCGCTCCTGCTCGGATGCGGCGCGTCCGCGGTCCTCCTGATCGCGGTGGGCGAAGCGGGCAACGGGCTAGTCCAGCGCCTGCGGATCAGGAGGGCCAGGTGACACACCAGGACACGGCACCCCAGCCGATGGTCGTCTGCGGAGACGACGCGCTTGCCGTACGGCTGGCGGGCGAGCTCCACGACATCTACCGCCGGCCCGTCACCCTCCTCGTGCCCGACGCCGACACCATCGGCCCGGAGCCGCCACCCACCACCCGCGTCGTGGAAGCCGACGCCCCGGACGCCGCCGCCCTGCGCGAGGCCGGCGCCGCGCAGGCGGAGGCGCTCGCGCTGGTCTACGAGGACGACGCGACCAACATCCGCGCCGCGCTGACGGCCCGCCGCATCAACCCGCGGGTCCGGCTCGTCATCCGTCTCTACAACCGCAAGCTCGGCGGCTACCTCGCCGAGCTCCTCGACCAGGCCGCCGTGGTCGCCGGCGGCTCGGCGGGCGAGTCGGCGATCACCGTCCTCTCGGACGCCGACACCGCCGCCCCCGCGCTCGCGGCCACCGTCGTCGCCGGCACGAGCAAGGTGCTCCAAGCCGACGGCTTACTGTTCCGGGCCATCGAACGCACCCCTCAGCAGCGGCGCACCGCCACCGGTCCCGTCCTGTGCACGCTGGCGCTGCTGTCCTCGACCACCGAGGATCCGGCCGGAACCGAGGGATCGGACCGCAGCGGGGCGGCCGGCCCCAGGCTCCTGCCCGCCGCGATGGACATCGCGCGGTCGGCACAACGGGGCGCGGTCGTCCTGGAAGCCGTCTCGCACGCACCGCCGTCCGGGACGCCCGGGAGGCTCCGCGCCCCCCGGCTGCCCGTGATGGAGCTCTTCTCCCGCCGGGTCCGCTGGTCGCTCGCCGGGTTCACGGCCGCCGTCACCGCCATCGCCATCACCTCCGCGATCACCACCGGCGACCACTTCGTCCACGCCGCCTACGTCACCCTCCTGGACCTGTTCTCCATCAACGACCCCGCCATCGGCGACCCCACCGAACGCCAACTCCTCCAGCTCTTCACCGGCCTCGTCGGCCTGCTCCTGCTCCCGGTCCTGGTCGCCGCCGTCCTCGAGGCCTCCGGCTCCTTCCGATCCGCCTCCGCCCTGCGCAGACCGCCGCGCGGAACGGCCGACCACGTCGTCCTGGTGGGCCTGGGCAGGGTCGGCACCCGCGTCCTGGCCCGCCTGCGCGAACTCGGCATTCCCGTCGTCTGTGTGGAGGAAGACCCCGAAGCCCGCGGCATCCCCTTGGCCCGGACCCTGCGGGTGCCGGTCATCCTCGGCGATGCCACCCAGGACGGCATCCTCGAAGCCGCCCGCATCCACCGCGCCCACGCACTCCTCGCACTCACCAGCTCCGACACCACCAACCTCGAAGCGATCCTCTGCGCCCGCACCACCACCCCCGACCTGCGCGTCGCACTGCGCCTGTACGACGACGAGTTCGCCACCGCCGTTCACCGCACGCTGCGCTCCGCCCACCCCCAAGCGGTGACCCGCAGCCGCAGCGTCACCTCCCTGGCCGCCCCCGCCTTCGCCACCGCCATGATGGGACGCCAAATCCTCGGCGCCCTCCCCGTCGAACGGCGCGTCCTGCTCTTCGCCGCCATCGACGTGGCCGGCCTGCCCCAGCTCGAAGGCCGTACCGTCGCCGACGCCCTGAACCCCGGCCACTGGCGCGTCCTCGCCCTGGACACCACCGACCCCGCCGACAGGCGCCCCGACCTGCGCGCCACCCGCCTCGACGGCCAGAGCCACGACAGCGGACTCCTCTTCGACCTGCACCCCGGGCACCTCCTCGGCCCCGACGACCGCGTCGTCATCGCCGCAACCCGCCAAGGCCTCGCCGAACTCCTCAGCCACCGACCGCACACCGCCCGGCCCACCCGTACGCCCCACAGCACAGGGCGCGAACCCAGCCCGTCGCCCGGAACGTGACCCGCGACGGCGAGGCCGGCTCCGGCTGCCCCGTAACTGCTGGTCACGGAACTGGACAGCGCGCGGAAACTGCGTAGCTGCCCAGCTCGCGGTGCCTGTATCGTCCGGTGTCCCGACCCGCCGTACCGACGGCCTACGTTCAGAGAGCGACGCAGATGACCAGCAGGCCGGCAACGACGACCCTATGGCGCCCCACCGGCCCCAAGGAGCTGGATCTGGTCCGGGAACTGAACTGGCGTGCCTGGCCGCCCCGGCTGCCCGAGCAGCCGATCTTCTACCCGGTCCTCAACGAGGACTACGCGGTCAGAATCGCGCGGGACTGGAACGTGAAGTACGACGGCGCCGGTTTCGTCACGTGCTTCGAGGTCGAGTCGGAGTTCTTGAACCGGTATCCCATCCAGCAGGCCGGCGGGCGGACGATCCTCGAACTCTGGGTTCCGGCCGAGGAGCTGGACGACTTCAACGCCCACATCGTCGGCGAGATCCAGGTGGTCCACGAGTTCCGCTGAGGCGGGTGCTCCAGGGCAGAGTGCAGTCGCTTCTCCTGCTGCTCGACGGATCCGGTTCCCCCTTCATTCCCTTCCTTCCATCGCGCGGTCGTGACCCCGTCCGCGCCACGGAGGAGGTACGTTTCAACCGACCAAGTCGAGCCGAACCAAGGGGTGAACGGCCTGTGTTGGTGGAAGCGTTGACTGCGGTGGCGGCAGCGGGTGGCGGAGCGGTCGTACAGGCCGCGGGGACCGACGCCTGGAACGTGGTGCGGGAGCGCGCCGCGGCGCTCCTCGGGCGCGGCGACTCCGCCCGGGGCCGCGCCGAACTCGAGCGACTCGACCGGACCGCGCACGCCCTGGAAGCCGGCTCCACCGTGGACCCGGACCTGGAGCGGTCCCGGCAGGAGGGGGAGTGGCGGGCGCGTTTCGAAATGCTGCTGGAGTCCTTGACGGCCCGGGAGCAGGAGCGGGCCGCCGAGGAGCTGCGCATGCTGGTCTCGTACGTCGCCGACGCCGCTGCCGCCGCGGGCGATGTCGCCGTGGCGACCGGGCGGGCCGTGGCCAGCGGCGGCGGCAGCGCGGTCAGCGGGGTGAAGCGCACGGGCAGCGACGGAAGGCCGGGGCCGGCCCGGGTGATGAACACCGGCGACGCGCAGGCCACGGGCGCCGGTTCCAGCGCCGTCAGCGGCATAGTCCGCGACTAGGCGGGGCGGGCGGCGGTATGGCGAAGTGGCAGTGGGGCAGGCGGCGCGGCACCGGCGGGCGCACCCCGGCGAGGAGCGAGCTCGGCGGCGTCGCCCCGGAGGTACCGGGCGACCCCGGCCAGCAGGTGTGGGCGAGCGGCAACGCCACTGCCACGAACGGCGGCATAGCCGTCACGGGCATCTACAACGACCACTCCACGGTGATGCTCCCGCCGGAAGCGGTGGGCCCCGCGGGCCGGGTCATGGCCCGGCCGGGTCTCGACAACCTGCCCTACCGGTCCGGCCGCTTCGTCGGGCGCACGGCCGAACTCGAGCGCCTGGACGCCGCCCTGGCAGGCCCGCCGGAGCGCCCTGCCGGGGTGCTGCTGCAAGCCGTGCACGGACTCGGTGGCGTGGGCAAGAGCGCTCTGGCGGCCCACTGGGCCGCCCATCGGGCCAGCGCCCTGGGGCTCACGCCGATCCGCTGGATCACCGCGGACAGCCCGGCCGGCGTCGAGCAGGGCCTCGCCGCCCTGGGGAGGGCCCTCCAGCCCGCCGCATCCAAGGTGATGACCGTCGAAGCCCTGGCCGAGAACGGGAAGGAGTGGCTGGCCACGCACACCGGTTGGCTGCTCGTCCTGGACAACGTCAACGACCCCGCCGACATAGCCGAACTGCTGGCCCGCGCGCCCACCGGCCGGTTCCTGATCACCAGCAGGCTCGCCACCGTCTGGCACGACGCCACCACCGTCATCCGGCTCGACGTCCTGGGCCCGGCCGATTCCCTGGCCCTCCTCACAGCCGTGGCCGCCGGCGAGGGCTCCCGCGACATGGCCGGAGCGGAAGAGCTGTGCGCCGAACTGGGGCACCTGCCCTTGGCCGTCGAACAGGCCGGCGCCCACCTCGCGCAGAATCCCCTGCTCACCCCGCGCTCCTACCTGGACCTGCTGCGGGAGGACCCGGCCGGGATGCTGCGGCGGGGCGCCGCCGGGGCGATCGAGGCCGAACGCACCGTCGCCCGTACCTGGCGCGTGGCGCTGGACACCATCGCCCAACGGCAGCCCCTGGCCGCCGAAGTCCTGCGGATCGTCGCCTGGTACGCCCCCGACGGCATCCCCGTCACGCTCCTCGACGACCTGGCCGAACCGGCCGAGCTCGCCGACGCCATCGGCACCCTGAACGCCTACAGCATGATCAAGGTCGACGCCGTCAGCCGTTCCCTCGCCGTGCACCGGCTCGTCCAGTCCATCACCCGCACCCCCGACGCCGACGACCCGCACCGCACGCCCGGCCTCGTCCAGGAGGCCCGTGCCTACGCGACCGCCTCCCTGCTCGCGGCCGTCCAGCCGTGTCAGTGGCAGGATCCGGCGACCTGGTCCACCGGACGCACCCTGCTCCCGCACATGGAGGCGGTCGCCCGGCACACACCCCTCGAAGCCGACACCACCAGAACCGCGAGGCTCCTCAACCACGCCGGCGTGTTCCTCGACTCCCAGGGCCTGGCGGTCCGTGCCTCGGTACACCTGCGCCGCGCCCTCACCCACCACGAGCGCGCGCTGGGCCCCGACCACCTCGACACCATCGCCTGCCGTCACAACCTCGCCGGCGCCTACCAGGGGGCCGGCGACCTGCAGCGCGCCGTTCCCCTCTTCGAACGGGCCCTGGAAGACGCGGAACGCACCCTCGGTGCCACGCACCCCCTGACCCTGGCCGGCCGCAACAACCTGGCCGAGACCCACCGGCAGGCCGGGAGGACGGGCCAGGCCCTCGACCTGCTCGAGGAGAACGTGGCCCTTGGCCTGCTGCGGGGCACCGACGAACTCAGCACCCTCGCGGCCGTCACGAACTACGCCCGCGCGCAGCAGGCCGCCGGCAACCTCGACGAGGCCGTCCGCCTGCTGGAGGGCAACATCGAGGACTGCGTACGCGAGCTCGGCGAGGACCACCACCTCACCCTCATCACCCGCCACAACCTGACGGCGGTCCGCCTGGCGGCCGGCCACCGGCTCCCCACCGTGGAGCTCTTCGAGCAGGACCTCCACGACATGGAGCGGGTGCTGGGCGAGGACCATCCCGACACCGTCCTCGCCCGCGGCGATCTGGGGTACGCGTACAAGGAGGGGGGCGACCTCGACCGGGCCGTCCCGCTCCTGGAGCGGACCCTGCACGACATGATGCGCGTCCACGGTGAGAACCACACCAGGACCCGCACCCTGCGAGTGGTGCTCTCCCTCGCCCACCGGGAGGCGGGCCGTCTCGACCGGGTCCGCTCCCTGGCCGCCCCGCGAGCGGACGAGCCGGCCGGCACCGGAGCGGGCGGAGGCCCGCACGCGGCGGACGAGGGCGATCCCGATGCCCGTACCGCCGACACCCGCAGCGCCGACATCGGCTACGCGTTCCTGAAGGCCGACGACCCGGACGGCGCCCTGCCGCTGCTGGTGCAGGCCTACTCCGACAGCCGGGAGGGGAGCGGCGAGGAGCACCGCAACACCCTCACCGCCCGCCACAACGTGGCGGTGGCCCACCTGATGAAGAAGGACCCGGGACCGGCCATCGCCCTGTTCCGGCAGAACCTCCGGCTCCGCGAACAGACCCTGGGGAGGGACCACCGCGACACCCTGGTCACCCGCAGACACCTCGCCGACGCCCACCGGCTCGCGGGCGAACTCGACCGGGCCGCCCAGCTCTACGACGAAACCTTCCAGGGATACGCCCGGACCCTCGGCCCCACCCACCCCGACACCCTCGCCGCCCTCAACCTCCGCGCGTACAGCCTCCTGCTCGCGGGTTCGCCGAACGAAGCGGCCCCCCTCTACGAACAGGTGCTCCACGCCCTGGAGGAGGCGCCGGGGCCCACCGACCCCGAGGCCCTCACCACGCGCAACCACCTCGCCCAGGCGTACAAGGACGCGGGGAACCTGCCGCGGGCGATCCCGCTCTACGAGGACAACCTCACCGCGTGCGTACGGACGCTCGGCGAGGAGCACCCCCACACCATCACCGCCCGCCACGGCCTGGCCGTCGCCCACGCCGCCGCCGGGAACCACGACCGGGCACTCGCCCTGCTCGAGGCCAACCTCACGCACCAGGAACGGGTGCACGGGCCGGCCCACCCCGACAGCCTCTACACGCGCATGAACATCGCCGCCACCTACCACGCGAAGGGCATGCGCAAGGAGGCGCTGCGCCGGTACAAACAGACCCTGGACTCCTGCATCCGGGCCCTGGGGATCACCCACCCCCTCACCCTGACCGTCCACGCCCAGCGCCGCGCCGCTCGCCGCGCCCGCAGCTGAGCCCGGCAGCGGCGCAATGCCCTGGCTCTGGACGGCGCCCCAACGGCCCGTCTCCATGCGGCCCCGCCCGGCGAGTTCACTTCCCGCGACCCGGACGAGTGCGTCGTCGACGTCAGCGGGTACACGGGCATCCGAGGCACGCGTCGGTCACGGTCACCGAGGGAGCTGTTCATGGACGTACGCAAGGGGCTCGCCGCCGCGCGCCGGGGCAAGCGGCCTGAGCGGGCACGGGAGGCCGTCCCTCCGGTCCGGTCTCCCGGTCGGCCGGTGGTTCGGGCCCTCGCGATGCTGGCCGCCTTCGTCGGGACGGTGCTGTTCAGCCTGGTCCTGGCGCGCCTGACCCTGGAGCCCTCGGCGGCTTCGGCCGGTGTCGTGCACAGCAACACCGAGCCGGGCGCGTCGATCCGCCTGTACCTCGACGGGACTTCCGTCCGGGAGGCCGCGAAACAGCTCGGCGGCAACGTCCTGCTGGGCGTGCCGTTCGGGATGCTCCTGCCGGTGCTCCTGCCGCAGGCACGCGGGTTGGTGCGGGTGGCGGCGGTGACGGCCGTGGTGATGACCCTCGTGGAGCTCATCCAGGGATCCCTGGTCACCGGACGGGCCTTCGACGTGGACGACGTCATCCTCAACACCGCCGGCGCGCTGCTCGGCTACCTCGTACTCGGCCGCCGCATGGGCCGCGCCGTCCACCCCCGCCGCCACCACTGGTGGCACCGCCTGACCCGCCGCGGAAACCACCCACCCGCGCGCGCCTCCACACTGCCACCGGCCCGGTAGCCACCGCCCGAGGGCTCGTCGATGATCAGGACGCCGGCTTCGGCGCCCAGGTGCTCGGCGATGTGTTCCCGCAGGTCATCGCTGGAGCACTAGGTCCTTCCGCGTTCCGGAGTCGTGCTGTCGGGGAGGCCGATGGCAGATGTGGCGGGGTGGGGGAGCCGCGTACCGTGCCCGCTGTTCCGGGCTGGGGTCCGCGTCGGCGCACGGAGTTCGGATCGGTCGCCCTGCCGTCCGCCCGGTGCGCGGACCGGTCACTCAGTCCTCCCTCCGTAGAAGGCAGTCATGGACACTCTGGAGGTCATCGCGCTCATCATGGGAAGCGTGGCGATCGGTGCGGCGGCACGTCGCGGACCGGTGCCCGCACCCCTGCTGCTGGTCCTGGCGGGGCTGGCCGCCACGGCGCTGCCCGGTGTGCCCCACTACGCCCTGGACCCCCAGGTCGTCATCCCGCTGCTGTTGCCCCCGCTGCTGTACGGGGCCGCGACGGACATCTCGTACCCGGATCTGGTGGCGGCGATCCGGCCGGTGCTGTGGCTGGCGGTCGGGTACGTGCTCTTCGCCTCCCTGGCCGTGGGGTACGGCGTGTACCTGCTGGTGCCGGACATCCCGCTGACCTCGGCCCTCGTGCTCGGAGCGATCCTCGCGCCACCCGACGCGGTGGCGGCCACGGCCGTCGCACGCCGGTTGAGACTGCCCTCGCGGATCACCGCTGTGCTGGAAGGGGAGTCGTTGGCCAACGACGCGACCGCCATCACCCTGTTCAAGGTCATGCTCGCCATCGCCGTGGGGGAGGGGGCGGGCTGGATGGGCGGCATAGCGGAGTTCCTGACGAGCGCGGTGGGCGGTACAGCCGTGGGGCTGGTGCTGATGCTGCCCATCCACTGGATGCGCCGCCGGATCCGGGAGCCGCTGCTGCACAACGCGCTGTCCTTGCTCGTGCCGTTCGGGGCCTTCGCGCTGGCCGAGCACCTGCACACGTCCGGCGTGCTCGCCGTGGTGGTGATCGCTCTCTACCTCGGCCACCGCTGCTGGGAAGTGGACTTCGCCGCCCGCCTCCAGGAGGCCGCCGTGTGGCGCATGGTGGTCTTCGTCCTCGAATCCGTCGTCTTCGCCCTCATCGGCCTGCAGTTGCCGCACGTGATCGACGGGCTCGAACCGTACGGCCCAGGGCGCCTGGCCCTGTACGCGGTGCTGGTGTTCCTGCTGGTCGTCGGGGGCCGGCTGCTCTGGGTCTTCGCCTCGACCTTCCTGCCCCGGCTGCTGAGCGCACGGATCCGCAACCGTGACCCGGACACCACCTGGCGGACGGTCCTGACGGTCGGCTGGTCGGGGATGCGGGGAGTGGTTTCGCTGGCCGTGGCCTTCTCGGTGCCGGTGACCGTCGCGGGACCTTCGGGAGAGGAGGACGCCTTCCCGGCGCGCAGCCTGATCCTGTTCCTCACGTTCACCACCGTGATCTCCACCCTGCTCGTGCAGGGGCTGACCCTGACACCCCTGGTGCGGCGGCTGAAGCTGCCCGGGCCGGACCCCGACCAGCACGCCAGGGAGGCGCTGGAGGCCCAGGAAGTGGCGTCCCGGGCGGCGGTCGCCCGGCTCGAGGAACTGCTCGCCGACACCGCCAACATCCTGCCGGCCGATCTGGAGGAGCGGTTGCGCAGTGTTCCCGGGCGCAGGCTCCGTGCAGTGGGCGGGGCACCGGCGGGGCCCGGCGCGCCGTCACCGTCCGAGGTCGAGCAGGCACAGGATGCCTACCGGAGGCTGGTCGGCGAACTCCTCGCGGAGGAGCGGCGCACCCTGGTGGACCTGCGGGACCGGGGCCTGCTGGACACCGAGACCCTGCGGCTGCTCGTACGCAGACTCGACCTCGAAGAGGCGATCCTGCACACCGCCCGAGCGGCCGAGGGCTGAGCCGGAAAGGAGACTGCGGGGCCGGGTGCCTAGACCTCGGAGCACTGCGGTGGGGGGATGCCGGGGAGGAGGGCCGCGGGGAACCATGCGCAGGTCGTCCAGGTGCACCGGGGACCGTCCCCCGGGTCCGCCGCCGCCTCCGCTCGAAAGGTCCGGGAAGGTCTCATGTCGTCCACGCACAAAAAAGCCGACAGCACGTTGCGCGGGGTGCTCACCCATCCCTCCGTCTGGGCCGGGCCGGCGGGGCTGGTCAGCGTACTGGCCCTGCTTCTGTCGCTGATCTACATGGGCGGCATTCTCGACCCGCGGGGCGACATGAAGGACCTCCCTGTCGGCTTGGTGAGCGAGGACCGCGGCGTGGCCGGGGCTCCGGACGTACTCGGGCAGCGCATCGTGGAGGCCGTCCGGGCGTCGGACCCGGAGCACCGCATCGCCTGGAAGCCGCTCGACATGGCCGAGGCGCGCCGACAGCTCGCCTCCGACAAGCTCTACGGCATCCTCGCCGTCCCCGCGGACTTCACCGCCAAAGTGCAGGGGCTCACCCACCCCGGTGCGGCCGCAGCGCGGCCGCGCATCGACGTACTGACCAGTCCGGGTGCGGGCAGCCTCGGTTCCTCGCTGGCCTCGACCGCCATGCAGCAGGCGGCCCGCCAGGCGTCCGCGCAACTGGGTGCGTCCCTGTCGGCGGCGGCCCCGGCCGATCCGGTCGCCCGGCTGCTGGTCGCCGATCCGGTGGAGGTGGCCGTCTCCGTGGGCCACCCCATCGGGGAGCGGAGCGGCATGGGGCTGTCGGCCTTCTACTACGCGCTGCTCCTGGTCCTCATCGGTTTCCTGTGCGCGGGGATCGTCAGCAGCGGAACCGACATCGGGCTGGGCTATGCCGCCAGTGATTTCGGTCCGCTGCGCAGGCACCGGCCGTTGGTGGAGGTCAGCCGACGGCGGGTCTTCCTGGCCAACAGCGCCTTCACGGTGGGCCTTTCGTTCGTGACGTCCTCGATCCTGATGGCGGTCACCGTGGGGTTCCTCGACATGGACGCCCACCACCTTCCGCTGCTGTGGGTCTACTCCGTGTGTGCCACCGCCACAGTGGGAGTGGGTGCGCAGGCGCTGACATCGGCCCTGGGCGGGCTGGGGCAGCCGGTGGCCATGCTCGTGTTCATCGCGCTGGCACTGCCCTCGTCCGGGGGGACCGTCCCCGTCCAGGCGGTGCCCAGCGCCTACCGGTTCCTGGCCGAGTTCGAGCCGATGCGGCAGGTGATCGACGGGGTCAGGTCCATCCTCTACTTCGATGCGCAGGCTGACGCCGGTCTCGCCCGGGCGTGGACGATGACCGGGGCGGGTCTGGCAGCGGCGGTGCTGCTGGGCCTGGCGGTCACCACGGCGTACGACCGGAAGGGGCTGCACAGGGTCGTCCGCTGAGTCCCGCGCGGGAGCCGGAGGTCCGGGTGCGGCAGCCGGGACCCCGTCCGGCGTCTCCCGCGGGGACGCGGACCTGCCCTCGCCCGGGCCGGTGCGCGCTGCTGCGGGCCGGGCCGCGGTGGTGGGGCCGCCGGGCCTGGGCGGACGAGGCCGGGCCCGCCATGGTGCCCGGGGCCCCAGGTCGCGACCGGCCATCCGGCGTGCGAGCGTGGGAGGGGGGAGCGGGAGCGGTGATCATGTCGGGATACTGTGCGAAGCATCGGATCGGAGTGGCGGCAGCCGCCGCCACACTCACGCTGACCGCGGTCGGGGCTCCGGCCGCGGCAGCGGCGCAACCGCCCCCGGCAGCCACGCCCCCGCCCGCCGGGGCCCCGGCCGTGGTGCCGTCCGTCGAGACGTTCACACCCTCCTCCGGGCAACCCTGGAAGCCCGGGCAGGCCGCGGGAAACGGCAGCGGCACGCGGGTCGTGATCGACTCGAACAGCGCCGGACTGGCCGACGAGGGGAAGCTCCTCGCGCAGGAGCTCGGCCTGCGCTACGGGGGCTCCGCGCCAGCCGGGACCGGTGACATCCGGCTCGCACTGTCCCCGAAGGGCTCGGGCCCGGCCGAGTCGTACAAGATCGTCGTGGACGGGAACGGCGTGACCATCACAGGCCCCGACGAGGCCGGGGTCTTCTACGGCACGCGGACCGTCAAGCAGGCCGTGCGCACCACGGGGTCGATGGCCGCCGGCACCACCCAGGACGCGCCGGCCAAGCCCCAGCGGGGCCTCAACCTCGACATCGCCCGGAAGTACTTCACACCAGGCTGGATCGAGGACAGGCTGCGGGAGATGGCCGACCTCAAACTCAACCAGCTGGGCCTGCACGTCTCCGACGACCAGGGCCTGGGGATCGAGACCAAGCAACCGGAATACCGGAAGATGCTCCCGGCCCAGTACCTCACACAGGACGAACTCGCGCAGATCGTCAAACTGGCCGCAGCCCTCCACATCACGGTGGTCCCCGAGTTCGACTCGCCCGGCCACCTGGGCGCGCTGCTGAAGGCGTTCCCGGACTTCCAGCTGGAGGACGCGAACGGGAGGCCTGTGCAAGGCGCGATCGACATCTCCAAGAACGGCGCCGGCGCAGTCGTCGACGGGCTGGTCAAGGAGTTCCTGCCGCTGTTCCCCGGCGATGCGTGGCACCTCGGGGGCGATGAGTACCAGGCGCTGGTCCGCAGCAATCCGGAAGCGGCCTTCCCGGGCCTGGCAGCGGCAGCCGTCGCACAGTACGGCCCGAACGCCAAGATCAAGGACCTGGCGACGGGCTGGCTCAACGCCCGGGCGGCGACGGTCGCCTCCGCCGGCAAGCAGCCCAAGGCGTGGAACGACGGCTTCTACGCCGGCACGGTCGTCCAGGCGGATCCGGCGATCGAGGTCGAGTACTGGACCGGCAAGGAGATCGGCGCACGGCCGCCGCAGCAGTACCTCGCCGACGGCCGGAAGGTGGTCAACCTCAACGACGCCTACCTCTACTACGTCCTGGGCCAGCCCAACCAGTTCACGTACCCCACGGGACAGGCCATCCACGAGCAGTGGACCCCGTCCGTGCTGAGGGGGACGGCTCCGGTACCGAACGCCGCCCAGTACCAGGACCAGCTCCTCGGCGGCCGGCTCGCTGTCTGGGGCGACGACGCCAAGGCCCAGACGGAGGAGGAAGTGGCGGCCGGGATCCGGATGCCGCTGGCGGCGCTGGCCCAGAAGGTATGGTCCAGCGGGCCACCGCCGCAGGCCTGGGGCGACTTCCGAGGCATGGTGGACCAAGCCTCGCCCGGAAGCACGTCCCCTTCCGGCCCGGTCAGCGGCGCGTCCACGGCGCCGTGACCACCAACAGCGCGTCGACCAGGTCCTCGGCCGGGGCCCCGGTGGCGAGCCGCCGCAGCTGCTGCCCGAAGACCAGCGCGACGACGGCTCCGGCGAGCGGCTCCGGATCGGGGACGCCGAGATGGGTCAGGATCCGCGCGGAAAGACGGTCGTAGACGGCGAAGCACTCCGCCGCCGCGGCCCGCAGCCGCTCGTCACGGCCCGCCTGCAGGTACAGCTCGAACGGGGCGATGCGCCGCGTGTCGGACTCGCCGCCGCCGGCCACCTGCGCCACCGTTTCGACCGCCTGCCGGACATCGAGGCCGTCGTCCGAGCAGTCGTCGGCGAGGGCCGTGAAATAGCGGGTCTCCTCGGTCACGAAGTACAGCAGGCTCTCGCGCAGCAGGTCGTGCTGGGTCGCGAAGTGGTAGGTGACCGAACCGAGCGAGACGCCGGCCTCCTTCGCGATGCGCCGGTTCGTCACGGCCGCGATCCCGTCCTGCTCGATGATCCGCAGTACGGCGTCGACTATGTTCTGGCGGGTACCGGGGGCAGCAGGCATGACTGCATTCTGCCCCATCCCGGCTGAGGGATCGCCGATGCCGGTGGGCGCGGGGGGAGCGGATCAGCCGGACTTCCCCGTGAGAGCCACGGGCAGGTTCCTCCGGTTGCGCGAGCTCAGGGCCTTGAGGTCCAGGCTTCGCGCGATCGAGGTGAGGGAGGGCCGGCCCAGGAAGTCGAGCAGGGTCTTGTACTCGCGCCGGGACCGGAGCTTCCGGCGACAGTCGTCCGCCCAGACGGCCTCGGCCGGGGAACCGCCCGGCAGCGGACCCCGGCGCCCGGCGGCCAGGGCGGCGGTCAGCGCCCCGCCGAGCACCCTGCTGCCCTGCTCGTGCAGGCCCTGCCGTACGGCGGCGTGGACCATCGCGCGCAGGGACTCGCTGGCCACCACCTCGCGGAACAGCACGATCTCTTCCGACGGCAGACTGGCCAATGGCTCCAGGACGTCGTCCGGCAGGTCGCAGCGGGTGCGCAGCAGCACCAGGCGCCGGTCGTGCAGGCTTGCCGATCCACCGCGGGACTCCACGGCGGATCGCGCCCGCTCGAATGCCTCCTCCCGCTTCTGCTTCCGGTCCGCCGCCGCGTGCTGCTGGAAGGCGACCTGGGAGGCGAAACTCGTCGTGAACTCCTTGCAGGCCGTGTCGAAGACCTTCTTCGCCTCGGAGGTTTTGCACCGTTTGTAGAGCTCCGTCACGGTCAGGTCGTAGAAGTCCGCGATCGTGGGCGTGGCCAGCCCGGTCATGGCCGAGGCCAGTCCGTGGTCTCGGGCGAGGTTGAAGAGGCGGCCCCGGAAATCGCCGGCCAGCCGTTCGTCGGCGGAGATGGCCGCGCGCACGGCGGCCTTGTCGCGGTTCTCGAGCTTTCGAAGGTTCTCCTGGGAGTACAGCCTCGCGCAGAAGTCGGGGCCCACCTCGTCAGAGCGGTCTCTGCCGGAGCGGTCCTCGTCGGAGCTTTCCCCATCGGACGACGAGGGGGACCGGCGCTTCGACGGTGCCTGGACGCCGTCCGGACCGGCGCTCCGTCCGGCAGGCACCTGGGATGCCCGGGCCTCACGAGCCTTCCGGATGGCCTCCAAGCCCGCCTCGCGGTGCTCTTCGGCGCGCTGGTGGTCCTGGGAGTGTCCCGTCCGGTACTCCTCCGCAGAGTCCTTGAAGTCCTTGAAGAGGGCATCGACGTCGAAGTCGTCGAACCGCTTTGCGATTTCCACGTCCATCCGACCGACGCTGGTGCGTGCGTAACGGAGCCCCGAGAGACGCAGCCCGGTGCCGCTCAGCGCACGAAAGACGGCGACTTCACAGAAGGCCCGGAAGGACTCGGCGAGCTCAGGATGGGAGACGGCCTCGCGGAGGGACATGTCCGGGAGGCCGACCAGGGCCGCGGCGGAGCAGGCGGAGAGGGCCCGCTGGAGGGTTCCCGACAGCAGGTCCGCGTCCTGGAACCCTGTCGGGGCCGCACCGAGCAGCAGCTTGAACTGCAGGAACAGGAAGGGATTCGGGCCGGATCCTTCGGTGTGCCGGCAGTACGACTCGAAGGCTTCGGTGAGCGCGTCGCTCAGCCCGTCCGGCTCTGTCTGCCCCTGGAGCTGCTCCCGCTCCTCGGGCGTGCAGCGGGCGAGGGCCTCGAGGCTTTCGGTGCCCAGGGCGTCGGGCAGGTGGTCGAAGTTGTGTTCCATGAGGGGGTCTTTCGGGCTCTGTCGCCTTCTGTGGCAGGCGTATGACCTGCGCAGTGTGGCATTCGGTCCGTCGGGCGCCGCTGCCCGACCAGGCAGCCGTTCGGACCCCGTGGCCGGCACTGCCCCCGTGCCGGGGCGGACCTCGTGCCGGGGTGGAGGCGAAGGGGGGAGGCCGAAAGGCCCATGGCGGACCGACCGGTCCTTCGGGCAGGCTGACGGCGCTCCCGCGGTGTCCCGGAGCAGCCCCCGACGGCAGACCTGCCCGCCCGGCTGCCCGTCCACCACTGGTGTGTTGCCCGGGGGACGGCGAACGTGTGCCGTCCGACAGTACGGAGAGAAGGCGCAGAGCACGACAGTGGACGTCGAACAGCACACCGAGCGGACCCTCGAACACGACCGGGCGCGCAGGCCGAACCAGGTCCGGCGCCTGGCGACCGCGGACCGCGCGGCGCTGTGCGTCCTGGCACTTGCCGCCCTGCTGGGCATCCTCGGCGTCGTGGCACGGATGAGGGACCTCGACGCGGTGGCGTTCGTGGGCGGCGTCTGCGTGGTGCTGATCCTCGTGCACGTCGTCTGGAACTCGTCAGCCCCCCTGTTCCCCGGACAGTCGCGCCGCAGCGGGCGGTCCGACGGCTGCGACCTCGAACGAGCCCTGGGCGCGGAGGGACTGGAGCTGTACTACCAGCCTCAGACGACCTCGCTGGGCAGGACCGCCGGCATGGAGGCGCTGCTCCGGCACCGGCGCCGTGACGGGCGTCGCGAAGGGCCCGGCCCACTGATCGAGGAGGCCGAGCGTGAGGGCCTGATGCCCCGGCTGACGCAGTTCGTGCTGGAGGAGGCCGTCGCGCAGGCGGCGGCCTGGCGCAAGGAGGGACTGGCCGTTCCGGTGGCTGTCAACATCTCGCCGACCGACGCGCTCGTACCGGGCTTCCCCGCCGAGGTGCGCGATTGCCTGCGCCGCAACGACCTGCCCGGACGGGCGCTGACGATCGAGCTGACCGAGAGCGCCGAGACGCGCGACGTCCGCGCCCTGGCAGTGGCCCTCGGCGACCTGCGCCGCCACGGCGTACGCGTCTCCCTCGACGACTTCGGCACCGGTCACTCTTCGATCGCCCGGCTGCGGGAACTCCCCGTCGACGAGCTGAAGATCGACCGGTCCTTCGTTTCGCGGATGTCCAGTGACCCCAAGGACGCGGCTGTGGTGCGCTACTCGGTGGGTCTGGCTCATTCCCTCGGCCTCGACGTGGTCGCGGAAGGCGTGGAGACCGAGGAGGTGCGAGGCCTGCTGGAAGGCATGGGAGTGACCGTCATCCAAGGATGGCTGGTGGCCCCTGCCCTGCCCGCCGCCGACGCGACCGGGTGGCTGCTCCGTACGGCGGGGGCGCCGGGCGCCGCATGACCGCCCCGGGCGGCGTAATCCCGTCCCGGGCGGCGCATGGCTGTCCCGGGCGGTGCCGGCCGCCCGGGACGCCGGGTGCGCTACCGGGCCTGGGCGGCCGCGTCCAGGATCAGGTCGGTGACCGCCTTGGGGCGCGAGACCGTGACCGCGTGGGAGGAGTCGACCTCCACGGTGTGCGCGTTGGCGCGCTCGGCCATGAACTGCTGGGCGGCCGGGGGGATCGCGTTGTCCTGCTTGGCCACGAGGTACCAGGACGGGATGGACCGCCAGGCCGCGGCGGCGCTGCGGTCGCCCAGGCTGGACGCCTCGATCGGCCGCTGCGTGGCCGCGAGTACGGATGCCTTCCAGGCGGGCAGGTCCCCGGCGAAGGCCTGGCGGAACTTGTCCGGCTTGATGGAGAGGTCCGCTCCGGCGGTGCCGTCGGCACGGGTGTAGGGCACCGCGTCGAGTGACTCGGGAAGCCGGCTGCCGGGGAACTTGCCGAGGACGTCGTTGGCGCTCTCGCCGGTGTCCGGTGCGATGGCCGCGACGTAGACGAGGGCCTTCACCTGCGGGGAGCCGGCGGCCGCATTGGTGATCACTTCACCGCCGTACGAGTGGCCTGCCAGGACCACCGGGCCGGGGATCCCCTTCAGGACCTCGGCGACGTACGCCGAGTCGGAGGCGAGTCCGCGCAGCGGATTCGCCGCGGCGACCACCTTGTACCCGCGTGCCTGGAGGCGCTGGACGACGTCGCTCCATGCCGAGGAGTCGGCGAAGGCCCCGTGCACCAGGACGATGGTGGGCTTCTGCTGCGGCGTGTCCGTGGCGAATGCCCCCGAACCCCCGAGGGCGAGCGTCCCCGCGCCCAGGACGACGGCGGCCGTGACGGTCGCAGCAGTTCTCTTGATTCTCAATGTTCCGTTCCTTTCGGGATCGTCATCCGATCCTGCGGGGGCCGCACCGCTCTGCCATCGACCTTCGGGCGCGGCCGGACGCCGGACCTCGGCTCCCCCGGAAGCCCCGGCTGCCGGGGGTTGTACGTACGGGAGCGACGTGCGGGTCCGCCGGACCGTGCGCGACGGCTTCCGCGGCCCCGGCGGTGTGCCGCTCCTCCGCGGAGCACCGCCGATCGGTGGAGGCGCGCGCGGACCCGGCCGCGGAGCATGGAGGGGCTTCGGGGGAGATGCGCCCGTGGCGTGCCCGCGGCGGTTTCCGCCGGACTTCGAAAGGCTCGAGGATGATCAGCAAGCCGATGCGGTCGACTGCCGTGTGGGCGGGACTGCTGTGCGCGGTGTCCCTCGCGGCATGTGCGTCTCCGGCGCACGCGGTACCGGCGCCGTGGGCGGCCACGACGGCGAGCGCCGAGACGGCCGGGGGCGCCGTCAGCTGCACCTCGGCGGAGGGAGGGCGGGCGGGGAGGCTCGCCGCCGACATAGCGGACGCGCTGCGCGACCGCCGCAGCACCGTCTCCGTCGCCCTGGACGACGCGGGAACCGCGACCACGTGCGGGCTCGCACCACAGCGGCAGTTCGACGCGGCCAGCGTCGCCAAACCGATCGTCCTCGGCGCCCTGCTGCGGGCCCGCGGGGGGCACCTCTCCGCCGAGGAGCAGGAACTGGCCCGCAAGATGATCGTGTCCTCGGACAACGACGCGGCGTCGGCGCTGTGGAAGGAACTGTCGACCACCGGCGCCGACGGGACCGTCCGGCCGACCGGCGTGGAGCAGTTCCTGAAGGCGGCCGGCATGAAGGGGACCGCACCGGGGCCCGGAGGTGCCTTCGGACTCACCCGGGTCGACGCACAGGACCTGGTGCGGCTGCTGAGGGTGTTCCGCGGCGAGGGCGGGGTGCTCACCCCCGAGGAGGGTTCGTACGCACTCGGCCTCATGCACGAGGTCCGGGGCGACCAGCGGTGGGGGACCCCTGCCTCGGCGCCCGAGGACGCCGAGGTCCACGTCAAGAACGGCTGGCTGCAGCGGTCGGACAAGGCCGATGAGCCCGCCGACCGAGGCGACTGGAGGATCAACAGCATGGCCGCGTTCACCGGCGCCGGCCACGACTACGACCTGGTCGTGCTGACCCAGAACAACCGTGCCCCCGCGGGGCGGTCCGCCCGCGAGGGCTACCGCTACGGCATCGCCACCGTCGAGGCCGTCGCGAAGGCCGTGCACTCCGGGCTCAGCTCCGCCCCGGTCGCCGACGCGGCCCCGAAGCAGGACCCGGCGACACCGACCGCCGAGGCGGCGTCGCGCACGGCCACCGCCACCGGGTCCCGCCGCACGTCGGACACCACGGCGGACCGGGCGGTCGACGCCGCTCTCGTGGCGGCCGGTCTGGGGGCCGTGGTGGCGGGCCGCCGCATGCTGATGAGGGAATCCCGGAGGGCGGCGGCCGATCGCCCGGCGTGAGCGTCCGCGCGAAATGCTGTCCGAATGCCCTTCTCCGCGCGCTGCGCACGTGATGGGTTGACACCGGTGATGACGTGCCGCGAAGGAAGGAGCCGGTCATGCCGGAGAGCGATTGCAGGACCGTGCAGGGAAGACTGCTCTGGCGGGCGCCGGACGGGGAGTTCGGGCTCGTGCGTCCGGACGACGGGGCCGCCGCCGACCTGTTGGTCCACTGCTCGGACATGGTGACGGACCCGCCTGAGGCGGAATCCGCCGAGGGCGATGTCGTCCTCTACGAGCTGTTCACGGACGCCCGCGGCCCGCGGGCCCGCTCCGTACGCCGACGGCACTGACCGGGAAGACGAGGGACACCGCCGAACAGGACCGCCGGTACGCCGGACGGCCCGGCCCCTTGCCACAGAGGGGCCGGGCCGTCCGCCGTACCGGCGGTCGGGCGCCGAACGGGCCTCAGAGCCCGGCCGAGGAGTGGTCCGCCCCGATGACGAGGGTGACGGCCGGGGCCGGCGCACCGGCGTCGGCCGGGCGCAGCAGCGACGGGTCGAGTCCGAGTGCGGCGGCCAGTGCGCGCGCCGCCTCCTCGCGCCCCGGCGCGTACCGGATCACGGTGGTGGCCTCCCGGGTGGCAGTGTTGCCCGTGGTGACCTTGCCGAAGCCGTCCGCGGTCGCCTTGGCGGCGATCTCGGAGGCCTTGCCGGTCAGGCCGGTCCCGTTGAGGACGGAGACCTCGGTGTCCCGCCGGGTCGACGACGCGGAGGGACCGCCTGGGTCCGGCACACCGCTACCCGGCTCCGCGAGGGGTTTCGCGTCCTTGCCGACGGGCCGGTCTTCGCGCAGCGCGGCGAAGAGTTCCGCGGCCGCGGGTTTCCACACGACATTGGCCTTGTCGGTCGGAACCGTCAGGGCGCGCGGCTGGTTCGGGACCGTGACGAACGTGAGGCCGTGCTCGGGCATCGCCTGCAAGTCCCGGGCGAGCCCCAGCAGGCCGGACAGGCCGCCGAGTCCGTTGTCGACGGTGAGCGACCCGGTCGCCGCGTCGGCGAGCCGGTAGAGCGCCGGTGCGTCGAACTTCTTGTCCTGGACGGTTCTGAAGATCTCGGTCAGGAGTTCCTGCTGCCGTCCGATGCGTCCGATGTCGCTGCCGTCGCCGAGGGAGTAGCGAGCCCGGGCGAACCCCAGTGCCTGCTCGCCGTCGAGGGTCTGGCAGCCGGCGGGCAGGGAGACGGAGGCCTTCTTGTCCGCGATCGGCTGGGGCAGGCACATCCGGACACCGCCGAGCGCGTCGACCACGTCCTTGAAACCCGAGAAGTCGATTTCCATGAAGTGGTCGATGTGCAGGCCGGTGTTGAGCTCGACCGTCTTGATGGCGCAGGCGGCGCCGCCTGCCACCCCGCCGTGCGAACTGCCGACCGCGAAGGCACTGTTTATCTTGGCCTTGGTCGGCCGGGACGTCTTGCCGTCACCGAGATCGCAGCTGGGGATGTCCACCCAGGAGTCACGCGGCAGCGACACCACCGTCGCCCGTCGGTGGTCCGCCGACAGGTGCAGCACCATCAGGGTGTCGGACTGCTGGCTGGTGTAGCCCTTCCCGTAGGCGCCGCCGGTGCCCGCCCTGCTGTCCGAGCCGATCAGGGCGATGTTGACGGCTCCCTGCGGGGACCGGGCGGGCCGGTCATCCCCCAACGCAGCCGCGAGATCGGCCGACTTGATGTTCCCGTCGAGGTTCTCGTAGCAGGCGTACGCCAGCGCGCCGCCCCCCAAGGTCATGGCGAGTGCCGCGAACGCCCCGGCCCTGAGCAGGCGCCGTCGCCGGGACCGGCCGTGGGCCCGGGGCCTCTGGCTGCGGTGTGACCTGCTCATCGGACCCGCTGCTTCCGGCTGACCGGTTTGGCTGTCGTGAGGTGCCAGACCTCCTGGCGCAGCTTGTAGAACGTCCGCCGCATCGCGGAGGGTCCGGCCTCCCGGGGCCGGGAGAGCGTGCCGCCCGGGCGGGCGGTGTCGGCTGGAGCGTGCAGCATGTGGGGGTGGGCCTTTCGGGACGGGCGGCGCGCGGGCGCCATGGGGCCTTCCATGCTGGCGGCCCGGAGGTTAGGTGTTCATTGACGCGGGACTGCGGGAGGGTGAACGCCGTGGCCGGCGATCGCCGGGCTTCAGCGGCGGGGCCGCGCATCAGGCCGCGGCACCGGGCGGCCCGTCCGCGTCCCGCGCCGCGACGGTGCCGACCCCCGGTCCGCCGCGCAGGGGCACGTGCACCGGGGCCGCCCTTCGGTGCGAACCGTTGCGCACCGGCCGGCGGAGGGCAGCGGGCATCCGCCGCAGGAGCCAGCGGTTCGCCGGCTCCTCGTCGAGCCGCGCGGGCAGCGCGGCGATCCGGGCGGATATCGGGCTCCGCACCGTTTTCGGCGTCCGCTCCGTGAGCTGCGGGATGGTCGATGCCATGGCACTTCCTAACGGTGTCGCCGTCTCGGCGGGCCGGCCGGGCGGACCCGGGCGGTGAAGGCTTCGGAGGAGGGTCAGGGGCCCTGGACGATGTCCATGCACTGCACGGAGCCGCATTCGTCCGTGTAGAAGACTCGCTGGACGCCCGCCTCCCAGAGGGCCTGCTGGCACCGGGGGCACGGCCGGGCCATCGCCGGGCGGAGCAGCGCGTCCAGGCGGGCCACGTACATGGTGGCCCCCTCGGTGCGCCTGGCCCGCCGCAGCGCGGCCACCTCGGCGTGGAAGGTGCTGTTGCGGAAGTCGACGAAGGGGGAGTTGCGCCGTTTGTTGGGGGCGGCCGCGACGACGCGGTTGCCGCGCACGAGGACGGCGCCCATCGTGTACCGGCAGCCGGACCGGGACGCTTGGCGCAGGGCGGCGTGCATCCACCCGGTGCGCGAGTGACGGGACGTGGGGACCTCGACGGCGAGCATGGGCCTCTCCTGCGGACGGGACGCCGCCCGGCCGGGGTCGGCCGGCGGCGTCCGTTGTGTGGGCGGGTGCCGCTGACAGCGTCTCCGTCGGCGCATGGCCGGGGGATCCGCCCACCGGACGGTGCCGCAGGGGAGGGGCCCCGCCAGATGGGGGAGGGGCGGTGGCGTGGCGACCGGCTTCAGGCCGCCATCGAGCGGAACACCTCGGGGACCAGCGGGAGCCTCGCACCCATGATCGTGTACTGCTCCGCGCCCTCGGGTTCGGTCACCAGGTCGCGGTAGCCGAACCGCTGGTAGAGCCGCCGGGCGGGCGTCGGTCCGGCCGGGGTCGTCAGGACGACGCGGCGTTCCGTCGCGCGCGAGCAGAGCGTGGTGAGCAGGAGAGTGCCCAGTCCGCGGCGCTGGAACGCCGGCAGCATGTGCAGTTCACAGACGTAGAAGGCGTTCTCGGCCCAGGAGCTGTGCCCCGCACGGTGCAGGCGGGCACTGACGGGCGCCCGCCACGGGTAGGACTCGTCGGCTCCCACGCCGTAGGCGAAGCCCACCAGCCGACCGTCCTCGAAGGCGCCGAACGCGCTCAGTCCGTGGGCTCCCCGGGCGCGTCGTACGGCCAGCTGGTCGTCGAGTGCGCCGGGCGGCAGCCCCAGGGCCTGGGACTGGATCCGGAGGGTCTCTTCGGCCCGGTCGACGATGTCGATGTCCTGGACGGCCGGCGCGGTCTTACGGGTACGGACGTGCATGGTGCGGACCTTCACAGCAGGTGGATACGGGGGACGGACGGCGCCTGACGAGCGGTGCCGCGGCGGCCCGTCGGGCGGGCTGCATCCAGCCGATCACGTCGCGCGGACCACGGGCAGGGCCGGCCGGGCAGCCACCGGGGCAGACCTCGCGGGACCCCTGGCGCAGCCGGGGGGCACGGCGCGAGGACTGCACGGAGCGCTGCCCGAAGGGGATCGGTCAGACCCGGCAGCCGACCGCAGCATGGGCGCTCCGCCCCTTGCACGCCGACCTCCGGCGCTGCGGTGACGCGGCAGCATTTTTCCCTACCGGAAACGGAGTTGATTCACATGGGTTCGAGGATAGATCTGGTTGTGGGAGGCGTACGCGCCGCGGAGCTGGTCAACGCCTACCGGGCGCGCCTGGAGCGGCTGGACCTGCTTCCCCCGTCCGCTGCCCTTGAGGTCGCCTGCTACGCCTTCGCCTCCGGTTGCGTCCATCTGCTGGTCGCCCCGGGACAGGTGTGGGTGCGCAGCGCGGCCGAGGCGGCCGCGCGCACCGGTGGCGGGGCCCCCGACGCGGACGAACTGCTCGTCCTGGAGGTGGAGAACGACGAATCCGGCCACTTCGCGGTGTGCCGCGAGCCCTGCGGCATCGTCGCCCGGGTGCCGCTGGGCGAACTCGGGCGGAGCTTCGAGCTCGCCCGCTGGCCCCAGGACCTCGACGAGCTGCACGCGTGGTGATCCTCTCCACCGCCGGAGTCCGGGAGAGGGCCGCAAGCCTGCACGATCGGGCGGGACGCGGCCGCGGAACCCTCCCTAGCGTGCGCCGGAGCACCGGTTCACACACCGGATCGCCCGATCAGAGGAGCACCGTATGGAGACGAACCACAAGAAGGGACGCGCCGTCCCGGCCGGCCTGACGGCCGAGGACGCCGCGTACCTGAAGAAGCGCGGCCCCCTGCCCGTGTACAGGTACCGCCGCAAGGACGCCCTGCGCCAGGCACGGCTGGTGGGCAAGCACCTGGACGCCGTCGGCGGCTTCGTCGCTGCCGACCTCCTGACCCGGGTGATGGCCGGCAAGGAGCTGGAGAGGGCGCAGGCCCTGCTGCTGCGCAATGCCATTGCGCAGCTCCATGCCGAGCTGGAGGGCGGCACCCGGACCGGTGGCGCCGCAGGGCCGGGCGGCTCCGCTCCTGATCCCGTCCCGACGCAGAAAGACGCTCGCGCCGCCCTCGTCCGGGCCGTCGCCATGCTGAAGGACCTGGCCGCGGGGAAGGAGGACATGGCGCAGTGCATGCTGTCCGTGCTGCGGCTGGAGGACAGCCTGTCCTGGCGAGCCCCCGGAGACACCCGCCCGGCCAAAGCGGGTGCGCATACCGCGGAGCGGGACCTGTCCCGCCTCCTGTCAGGCCTCCTGGAGGCGGAACGTGCACTACGTGACAGCGCCGACGCACTCGGTCGGACCCTGGGCTCCGATGCGGGGGAGCAGGGCTACGACGCCGTCCTGAAGGCCTCGCTCACCCGTGCGCGCGGTGATCTGGCAGGGCTCCGGACGGCGGTCGAGGCGTACCACGACACGATCGCGCGACTGTGCGGAGACGTGTGGGAGCGGGCCGTCGACACCGCCCGGGCCGAGTTCACCGGCGCCGTCGACCACTACGACCCGGTCTTCGCCCTGAAGGTCATGACCTTCAAGGCCGGCGTGACCGTACTGAGCGCCGCTTGCACGGCGGCCTCGGCCGTCTGCCCGCCCCTGGCAGCCGTGACCGTGGGCATCGCGGTCGGCGGCGTCGTCGGGCCGGCGGCGGCCATGAAGGCCCGCGCCGCCCGGGAGACGACCGACCCGAACCGTGTCGCGGAACTCCTGAGCACGAAGGCCGTCCCGACGCGCGATCTGAAGAAGGCGGCGCAGGACAAGAAGGCCCCGGTCGGCAGCGCCCGGGCCGGGAAGCACGGCCTGCGCACCGCCGGGGGCCGGGCTGCGGACGCGCTGGACACCACCAACGAAGGCTTCGGAGTCGTCTCGAACGTGCTGAGCGCCGGGACCCCCTTCGAGCAGGGCATGGCCACGGCGGCGGCGGCCCTCGCGGAGAGCACCCTGGTCATGGCCACCACACCGGCAGGCGCCGCCGTCGGCCTGGTATCCGTCGTCCGCGAGGCGGTGGGGTCGGAACTACGGACCCCCGTTCCCGTGGGCGACGAGAAGGGACGCCGGAAGCTGCCCGGCGACGCCCGGGCCGTGGCGAAGGGGGCCACCCGTCCGCCCGTGCGCCCTGCGGGCGCGAAGGCCCCGGAGGGCCGGCCGCAGGGCGTCCCGCTGCCCGACCGCTGCACCGCCGGGCACGCCTTCAAGCTCTGGAACCAGGTGACCCAGACGTGGTTCTCCGCCACGGCCGTTTTCACGCTGCACCGCGCCGACGCGGCGACCCTGCGTGAGCACGGGCCCTGCATGGTCGTCGACGGGCTGACGGTGCACTTCGAGGACGCCTGCGGCGTGGTGCGCCCGCTGGACCTGAGCCGCACGGCGGTCGTCGGCGGCGTAGTGGTCTCGGACCTGGCATCGGCGGTCATCGGGACGGTCTGTGCGGCACGCGCCGACGCCACGGGAGCCGAGCTGCTCCACCCCGAGCGGTACCTGCCCGACCAGATCGACGTCGTCCAGGCCCACTGGCTGCTCGACCCCCAGCAGCCGGGTCGGCTCCTCGACGCGACCACCCCGTACTACGCGCTGGCGTATGCAGCGCTCCACGTCTCGTACGCCCGCCCGAACGAGCAGGAGCCGTACGCCTGGCAGGTGGAGAACCTGTACGAGGTGCTGCCCGAGGTGGAGGCCGAGCCGTTCGCCCGCTGGCTGGAACAGGCGCAGGGCATGGCCCGCACGCTCACCGGGGCGGCCGGGCCGGAGTACGAGGACGCCCGGTTCTGACGGGCCGCTTCAGGCGGCCACGGGCCGGCGCCCGGGCCCCGCTGCCGGGGCGGGGAGGCGCACGGGGCGCCGGCCGGCGCGGCGGGCGAGCGCGGGAGCGGCTGAGGCCGCTGCCCCCGCCAGGGGCGCCGACGGCACGTCGGCGTCCGGGACGCGCCGGGCGTCCCGGCAGCGCCGGCACGGCGGGATCTGCTCCCGCCGGTGGATCGCGTACCCCTCGGCCGTCCCGCAGGCGCCCGTCCACTCCGGTTCGGCGGCCGGGTCGTCGATCGTCTCGTCGTCCCAGCACCACGGCGGGACGTAGCCGTTCTTCCGGGCACGGGACCGCGTCGTGCTGATGTGCCAGGCGCTGCGGCCCAGCTCGGCGGGGTTGCTGTGCTGGTACTTCTCGTAGAAGGCGGCGATGCGGTGCGCCGTGGCGGCGTACACGTAGCGGCGGCCGCGGTGGCTCAGCATCAGGGTGCTCAGGTTGCCCGCGGAGAGCCCCAGCTCCCCGGCCATCCAGACGCAGTCGTACCCCATGGCGTTGAGTGCCTGGAGGCGTCTGCGGGTGCCGAGCGGCGGCAGCTGGGCCCCGGAGCGGCTCTTGGCCGCGGGCCGCTCCAGCCGGATGCTCCAGAGCTTGTCGATCGTCGACTGGAGCAGACAGTCGACCGTCACGCGTTCACCGCGGACCACCCGGTAGCCGTTGATCAGGTGCATGATCGTATCCCGGCCCACACCGCTCTGGGCGGCCATCGCGTGGGAGGTCATGCCGCCCTCGTAGTAGAGACTGCGGCAGTGCCTCCGGACCGCGGCTATGTCCTTGCTGCGCGACGGTGTGCCGCGCTCGACCAGGTACCTGCGCCGTTTGACCTCGCGCCGCTCCCTCGCACTCTGTTCCGGGGTCATCTCGGCCCGGCGCGTGTACCTGGACAATTTCTTCACCCTTCGACGGCGGCCCGGTGGGGGCGGGGGGCGGGGCCCGACGGCCCCGTGTTCCCAACGTATGGAGCACCGCGAGCCCGCTCCTCCACCGATCGGAGGACCCGAGTGGTGGAAGAGCGGGCCCGCGGTGCTGGAGCGGTCCGGCGGTCGGCCCTCAGCAGGCCTCGGTCTCGTCGGCCAGGTGGCGCAGTACGTCGGCGGGGGACTGGCGCCGGGCGAATGCGGCCCGCTGCCGTGCGGCGGACGAACCGTGCTGCAGCATTCCGGTGAGGGTCCGCGCGACGTGGTCGTAGTCCCCGGCCGCTTCGAGGTGCGGACCGAGGAGGTCGACGAGCTGCCACGCGAGGGTGGCGGCCGGCACTTCCGCGCCGGTGAAGGGGTCCAGGCCCGAGCCCTCGAAACCGTCCCGCGCGGCGCGCCAGCGTGCCAGCCGCAGTCCCCGGTCGGAAACCGTCGGACCGGTGATCATGCCGGGGTCGTCGGCCGTCGCATGGGCCACCAGAGCCCTGGCCAAGGCCGCCTGGAGAAGAGCACCGTCCAGTCGGGGAGACATGTCGGGCGCGCGCAGTTCGAGGGTGGGCCAGGTCGCGCTGGGGCGGAGGTCCCAATAGACCATCCCGTCGTCCAGCGCGGCGCCGGAGTCGACCAGGCTCCGGACCGCGCCGTCGTACGCGGCCGTGGACAGGAAGTGCGGGGGCAGCCCGGCGGACGGCCAGGAGGACCAGGCGACGGTCCGCCAGCTCGCGTGACCGGTGTCGCGCCCGTTCCAGAAGGGCGAACCCGCCGCGAGTGCGACGAAGGTCGGGATCCAGGGGCGCATCCGGTTGGAGGCGCGGACGGCGGTGTCCTTGTCGAGCGTTCCGACGTGGACGTGACGGCCGCACTGGACGAGGTTGTCGGTCAGCGGCCCGAAGAGGGCCCGGCGGGTCTGGCGCCGCTCCTTGTCGAGGTTGAGGGCCAGCGGGGAGGGTGGCGCGAGGACCGGGGAAGCCGAGGCGACCAGGCGGTAGCCGCGGGCGCGGGCGGCGGTGGCGAGGACGCGACGTGCGCCGGTCAGGCTGTCGCGCAGGCCGTCGAGGGTGTAGTGCACGGGGGTGGCCGTTTCCACCTGGTAGAGGGTGCCCTCGCCGTGGAAGGCGTGCCCGGAGTCCGCGACGTCGGCGAGGATCTCGGGGGCGGCGGGGACCAGTTGCCAGGTCCGGGCGTCCAGGAGGAGGTACTCCTCCTCCACCCCCAGTGACAGGGTGGACTGCGGAGAGGCGGCGGAGGGAAGCCGCGGGCCGTGCGGGAGGTGGGTCAGGGTGCCGGTACGCGGCATGGGGGACAGAATTCTGGTGTCCAACGAATTCTCGCCAATCGGACGGGCCGGTACGGCACGGATTTCCGGCGTCGTCCCGGCCGACCGGCCGTCCGCACGCCGCGGTTTGGCGGCCCGGCCGGGACGAGGGGGGAACCGAACGTCCCGGCGGGCACGGTCCCATGCTGGGCCGCCGCACGCCGTCGGACCTCCACCGATCGGCGGGTCCGGGCGGAGGAGGGGGTCACAACGACCGCCAGTGCTCGCCGGGCCACACCACGGCGACGGCCTTTCCGACGACTGAGCTGTCGGGGATCGATCCCCCGTAGCCGTTGTCGAGGTGCGCCCGCGAATCGGCTGAGTTCCCCCGGTTGTCGCCGAGTACGAACAGCCGCCCGGCCGGAACCGTGACGCGGAACGGAGCGGCGGCGCGGACCGGCCCGGTGGGTGTGCCGGGAGGCGGGTCCACCGGCATGCCGTCGACGCGCACGCGCCCGTCCGCATCCCCTTCGACGGTGTCACCGCCGACCGCGACCACGCGTTTGACCAGCGTACGGCCGTCCCCGCTGGGCACGAGCCCGAGCGCGGCGAGCACTCCTTCGCCGGGGAACTGGCCGGACCCTGGACCGGACGGGTGCTGGATCCAGCCGCCCGGGTCGGTGAAGACGGCGACGTCACCGCGCGCGGGACCGCTCCCGAACCAGCGGCTGAACCTTTCGACCAGGATCCGGTCGCCGACTCGGAGCGTGGGATCCATGGACGCGGAAGGGATCACGAACGCCTGCGCGACGAAGGTCTTGAGCAGGAGCGTCAGCAGGATGCCGCCGCACAGGACGGCGGCGGCGCGGCGCGGCACCCGCCGGGCCCGCCGCCTGCGGACCCGCCGCGCCAGGCGCCGCCGTTCCGCCCGGCCGCGCCGGGGCGGCTCGGGGCCGGGGCCGGGGCCGGGGCCGATTGCGCCGGAGGATCCGGCCCGGAGCCCGGGACCGGACCAAGGCCTGCTCCGGCGCCGACGGCCGGACGGGTTGGTGAGACGCATGACGGGGCCCAAACTGCCGCTGGTGGAGCCGGCGGGCTGCGAGGGGCGGACACAGGACGTGTCCAGAGTGCGTCCCGCAGGGTTAACGGAGCGCTGCGGCAAGCCCAGCGGGCGCCTTGCGCCGGCGCGGTCTCACGTCCGGCGGCGGGGGCCGGCGTTCGGCCAGGTGGCCCGGCGGCCGCGCCCGGCGGATCCCGGAGCCGGGGCGGACGGGGCGCGCAGGGGCGGCAGGGTGACCGCGACGCAGGTGCCCTCCGGCCCCGAGCCGATCGTCAGCGTGCCGAGGGCCGCCTCCGTGCGCACGCGCAGCGAAGCGAGCCCGATGTGCCCGTCGAGCAGCTTGTCGCGCGGCTCCCCGGGGGCGATGCCGCGGCCGTCGTCGCGTACCTCCAGGCGCCACACCCCCGCCTCCTCCGTGAGCGAGACGCTGAAGCGCGTGGCCCGGGCGTGCAGGACGACGTTGTTGAGCAGTTCGCGTGCCGCGGTGAACACGATGGCCTCGCGGTGGTCGGGGTGCCGGGCATCGTGGTCGACGGTGACCACGCACTCGCCGTGCAGGCCCGCCCGCGCCACCGTGGTGTCGACCAGTAGCTCCAGTACGTGCCCGATGCCCTTCGCCTCCAGCATCAGCGGGTGCAGTTCGGCGGTGAGGGAGCGCAGTTGCCGTGCGATGTCGAGCAGCCGGACGCGTGCCGTGGCGACGTCGTCCGGTCCGCCGAGCCGCTGTGAAGTCCCCAGCTCCAGCCGGACGGCCAGCACGGACTGGAGCGGCCCGTCGTGCAGCAGCTCCGCCAGGGTGGCCCGCTCACGTTCCTCGGCGGACATCACCTCCGCCAGCAGTTGCGCCCGCTCGCAGGTCAGTTGGTCGATCCGGTCCGACCGCTCCTGGTGCTGCCGGGCCAGGGCCAGGCAGGCGAGGCAGGTCAGCAGGAGGAAGGCGAGGACCGCGACGGTGTTCTCGTCGACGGTGCGCACCCGCAGCCGTGAATCCGCCGCCAGCAGTACCGCGTACGTGGCGAGACAGACGCCGGCGATGGTGGCGGTGCGCCGCACCGGGAGTTGGAACCCCGCGGACATCGGTACCAGGAACAGCGCGAGCGCGAGCGCGGGAGCACCGTCCGACACCAGTTGGAGGACGACCACGACAGCGAGGTCTCCCCACAGCAGTGCGGAGGCGAACCGGGTGTGGGGACGCAGCGCCGGCAGCCGCCGGCGGGCCGCCATCGCCGCCGCCACGAGGGCGGCGTAGCCGGCGATCACCGCCGTCTCGGGCAGCGGCAGCGGAGCGCCGCCGGATCGTTCCAGCACACAGGCCAGCGCGAGGACGGCCAGGAAGGCGAACCTGAGCCAGGCGGCGATCCGTGCGAGGTCCGCGAGGTGCCAGGTCTTGACGGCGGCGAGGCCACCGCCGGAGTAGGAGCCCGCGGTCCGGGCGCGGAGCTGGGGGTCGGTCGCGTCGTTCACAGGGCAATCCCGGATGTGGGGGACCTCTATCGACTGCCGGCGAGGATGCTCGGGCGTGTTCCCGCGGCCGTGTTCCGGTCCGGCGGCCCGAGGCCGAGGCCCGAGGGCCGCGTGCGCCGGGCCGTCCGCGCGACCGCTAATCGAGGATCCCCCGCCGCATGGCCTCCGCGACGACGGCGGCGCGTCCCGACACCCCGAGCTTGTCGCAGACGTGCTGGATGTGGGTCTTGACCGTCGACGGCGCCAGGTACACGGAGCGGGCGATGTCGGGGGTGGACATCCCCGATGCCAGCATCTTGAGGATCTCCATCTCCCGCTGGGTCAGATGCGGGTCGCGTATCTCGGTGCGGGTGCGTATCTCGGAGATCAACCCCGCGGTGAGCCGCGGCGGCAGCACCGGATCGCCCTGGTGGCAGGCCTTGACGGCCTGCACGATCTCGTACGGTTCGACGTCCTTGGTGAGGTACCCCCAGGCTCCGTCCCGCAGCGCCTGGTACACCGTCGAGTTCTCCGTGAACGCGGATAGGATCAGCATCTTGGTGGAGGAACCGGACTCGACCGCGCTCCGGGCCACCTGGGCGCCGTCGAGGCCCGGCATGCGGTGATCCAGGAGGGCGACGTCGGGCTCGTCCTCCATGATGCCGGACAGGGCTTCCTTGCCGTCCTGGCACACGCGGACGACATCGAGTCCCTCTTCGGACTCCAGTTCCCGGCGCACCCCGTTCCGGTATACGGGGTGGTCATCCGCGATCAGAACGCGAATGGACGGCCGGGGCGTGCTGTTCATGTAAAGCCTCCGTTGGGTGATGACGCCCCATCCTCTCCGCCACCACCCGAAGCCGGAGGAGGCATACGGGCAACGATTGGACCGATAAGGGTCGGCCCCTTTGGTGGATTGACAAAAGTCCCATCGGTGTAGTGACTTCGGTCCTGTCGGAAATCCGCCCGTGAAATGGTCAGGCACGTGCACCGCGGTGACTGCTGAGCGGGGACGACCGGCTCCGGCCGATCGTCCGTCCCCCTTTTCCCGCCCCGGTCGGGTCGTCCGGCTTACCGGGTCGTCCGGCTCACCGGGTCATCTGGCTTGCCCGGGCGACGGGCGGCAGCCTCCCGCCGACGACGGCGGGCAGTCCCTGGTCGACCAGGTCCTGGCCTCCACGGGCAGCAACGCCCTGTGGTGCGGAGGCGGAGCTCTGGGCGCGGCCGGGATCGATGCGGCGCTGCTGATCGCGGCCCGTCGCCGCCGCTGACCTGCGGCGCGGCACACGCGCACACACGCGCACCGGTCCGGGCTCAGGCCCTCCCCGCAGGACCGCCCCGCCTCCGTTGTCGAGGCGGGGCGGCCCTGCGGGGCTTTCGCGTGCACCGGCCGCGGCTCAGCTCGGAGCCGAACCGACCTTCCACTGGCTCCAGTTCAGGTTCCGGCAGTCGAGATCTGGGAGCGGCCCACGGTGAACCCTTCCGAGGTGTTCCGGCCGCGCCGGCCCGGCCCTTCAGCTCTCGCGAACGATTACCCGTCCGGCACCTGCGCCGACCGCGCGTTCCGATGAGCATGTCCTGGATTGCACTCAGTGGTTCGGCAGACGGAAGGTCCCGCACATGGGGAGCAGAAAGCATAGGGCTTCACGCAAGATGGCATGGGTCGGGGCCGGAACGGCCTCACTGCTCATGTCTACACTCGCGCTCCAGTATGCGAGCGCCGAAGCCGGCCGCAACCAGGTTGCGGAGTTGCCGGCGGCGCCGCCCGACTTCCGGAACGGAAGTTTTGAAAAACCTGCGGTCGGGGGTGGAATCGAGGCGCGTATTCCCGAGGGCTGGTTCATGCTCGGCAGTAGCACTCCAAAGATCTATGGAAAAGGTCAGGGGGGAGGTGCCAAAGATGGGGACCAGTTTGTCGTGGTCGACAATGACCAGCTGAAGCAGCTATTCCCGGCGCAGGCGGGAAACCTGCGGTACAGCTTCTACGTCAAATCCATGCTGAGTGGTTATGCGTCGCTGAGGTCGACTGTGGGCGACAGTGTCAAGACGACCACGGCGGAACCCAACAAGTGGACACCCGTTACGGGTGAGTTCCATTCCTCGGGCGGTACCCAGGCTGTCCTTCTGGGTGCGGTTGGCCCGGTTGCGATTGACAACCTCAAGATCGAGTATGTACCCGTGGTCACGGGGACTCCCAGTGCTGTCGAGCCCATGGAGTACGGGGAGAGCCGCACGGTGACGTATGACGTCACTCAGGACGGTGGGGCGCCGGGGCGGGGGGCGCTGTTCACGGTTCCCCTACCGAAGGGGGTCGACTTCGACAAGGACAAGGTGAAGATCGACCGCATTGTGGACGGAAAGGAGGTTCCTCAGTCGGTCAAGGATGTAAAGGAGATCAACCATTCTCTGGTGGCTCCGATGGGAAGCGCCGGCGACGGTGAGCTGAAAACGGGTGACCACTACAGGATTTCATACCCGATCCACTTCGGTAGCAAGTCTGACGCTGCCGGGCTCAACGGAAAGTTTGAACTGAAGCCCGATCTCGCCCTGGATGGAAAGAAAATTCCGCTGGCGGGTGCGGATGTTGATGTTGCGACGGCTGACCTGCAATTCTTGGGGGACAGCGGTTTTAATGCCACCTCGTACGTGGTGGGCGACAAGGCCGATCTTGTTACGCACGTAAAGAACGCCGGAAAATTTGCCGCTAAAGACGTCGTCATCAAGGTCGCTCGGCCAACCGAAATCTCCGAGTCTTCGTTCGCGGCGGAGGCGGGCGGTCAGGCGTGCCTGCCGGATCAGAATCGCACGGGCCTCGAATGCAAGATCGCAAAGATTGACCCCCAGGGCGATGTGAGCGTGACCTTCTCGGGAACTGTTGGTGCTGTCAGTGCTGACGGCTCTCTTAAGGCGCAGGCTGCCCTCTCGTCGCGCACCATCGATGTGAAACCGGGGGAGAATTCCAGGCTGTTCGAGAGCACGGCAACGAGAAAAGTCGATCTAGAGGTGAAGGCGGACATCCTCAAGGACGGCTCGCCGGTCGGCAACTCTGTGAAGCCCGGAGAGAAGGTCTCGCTGAACGTGACGGCTACGAATCACGGTCCGGCCAGTCCCGCGCAGGTCGACGTAGAAGTGTCGTTGCCCAAGAACGTTGTTCCGGACGAAGAGGTGCCGGGGTACAAGGATGGAATCTGGTCCGTAGGGAAGTTGCCGGCCGGCGAAAGTGCCATGCTGAAGATCCCGGTCACTGTGCCGGCCGACGAGTCGCGGATGGACCTCGGCGCCAAGATCGGTTGGTCATCGGGTGAGGAGTTCGACGAAACCAACCCCAGTAACGACACGTCGTCCAAGAGCGTCCAGGTCGAGCGGAATGCGAAGCTCAACGTCCGGGTGTCGGTCGTTCCTCCCGCTGGCGGTGCGCCGCAGGAGTATGTACCGGGCGACCACGTCACGTACAAGATCGCTGTGAAGAACGCCGGTCCGTCCAAGGCCTCGAAGGTGCAGATCACCCACTCCATGCCCACCGGCATGGTGCCGGGCACATGGACCGGTCCGACGGGCACGTCGTACGAGGACGGGGTATGGACCATCCCCGCTATCGCGTCTGAGGACACCGCCGAACTGACGGTCAAGGGGGTCGTCCCCGCCGACGAGGAGAAGACGGTGCACCGGGTGTGCCTCGTAGGGGCCGATATCCCTGACCCGCGTGGCGACTACAAGACGACGTGCGATGGCGAGAACGCGGTCGAGGGTCACATGGCCGTGAGCGAGTTGAACGTGGTGCAGCGGGCTGCGGCGCTGCTGACGGTGACCCCGGAGGGGGGCACGGGCAGTCTTCCGCTGCCGGGTCAGAAGGTGTCGTGGACCGTGAAGACGGCGAACCCGGGTGTGTCCAAGGCGCGTGGGCTTGAGATCGAGGTTCCGGTGCCGGCGGGTGTCGGTGACGCCGAGGCGGCGCCCGGGGAGAACGGGGGGACGTATGAGGGCGGTCTGTGGAAGCCGGCGGATGTGCCGGTCAACGGTCAGGCCGTGCTCAAGATGACGGGTACGGTGCTCCCCGATCACGACAAGCTGGACTATCGGGCGACTGTGAAGCAGTCGACGACGCAGTTGGACGAGAGCAAGGGGAGCAAGGTCGGCGACTCGGTGGAGAAGAGTGTTGACGTGCAGCAGGTCGCCGGGCTCGATGTGACGATCGCGGCGCTGGACGGCAAGGACACCGTCAAGGTGGGCGAGCAGGCCAAGGTGAAGGTCACGGTCGCCAACAAGGAGGGTCCCTCGACGGCCCGTAACACGGTCGTCGAGGTCGGCCTGCCGACGGTGAACGGCCTTACTCACGACGGTGGTGCCAATTTCAACGGCGAGCCGGGTGGTGAGGGTTACGGGACCTGGAAGGTCGGAGGGCTGAAGGCGGGGGAGGAGAAGTCGCTCACGCTCTCCTTCACCCCGGAGGAGGCCAAGGAGTTCCCGTTCGATGTGCTGGCGGCCCGTTCGGATGCGGCCAACCCCCAGGAGTGCCAGGACATCTGTGCCAGCACCCGGGTGAAGGCCACCGCCGACAAGCCCGACGACCAGGGCAAGCCGGACGACCCCGGTAAGCCGGACGACCCGGGCAAGCCGGATGACCCGGGTAACCCCGGCGACCCGGGCAAGCCCGACGGCCAGACCCCACCGCCCGGCGACGGGCAGCAGCCTCCCGCCGACGACGGCGGGCAGTCCCTGGTCGACCAGGTCCTGGCTTCCACGGGCACCAACGCCCTGTGGTGGGGAGGCGGAGCCCTGGGCGCGGCCGGGATCGGCGCGGCGCTGCTGATCGCGGCCCGCCGCCGCCACTGACCCGCTGAGCGGCATACGCGGAAGGGCGCGGCCCGCGGGGCCGCCCCGTCTCCACATCGGAGACGGGGCGGCCCCGCGGGGCTTTTGCGTACACCCGCCGCGGCTCAGCTCGGAGCCGAACCGTCCGTCCACTGGCTCCAGTTCAGGTTCCAGTCGCTCAGGCCGTTGCCCGGCGCAACGGGGGTGCCGCTCGAGTTCTTGACGATCACCACGTCACCGACGAGGGAGTTGTCGTAGAACCATGCGGCAGGGGTGTTCGGGTCGGCGCCGCCCTGCACATCGCGGAGTCCGATGCAGCCGTGGCTGGTGTTCTGCTTGCCGAACACCTGAGGATCCGCCCAGTAGTTGCCGTGGACGAACGTGCCGGAGTCGGTCAGGCGCATGGCGTGCGGTACGTCCGGGATCTCGTACTGGGGCTTGCCGTCCGGGTCGAGCAGCCCGACGGTGGCCCCGTTCATGACGGTGCTCAGGCTTTTCGAGGAGATCACCATCGTGCCGTCGTACGTCGCGTGCTCGGGCGAACCCGCCGACACGGGCAGCGTCTTGAGGATGGTGCCGTCGCGGTCGACCGTCATCGTCTTCGCGGCGACATCGACCGTCGAGATCTGGGAGCGGCCCACGGTGAACTCTTCCGAGGCGTTCTGGACACCCATCGCGTCCGGTCCCGCGGACACTCCGTCGAGGGCGAGCGTCACGTCGATCTTCGAGCCCGGCTGCCAGTACGACTCGGGCCGGAAGTCGAGGCGGTTCGGGCCGAACCAATGGCCGACCACCTGGTGGCCGCTGCTGGAGGTCACCGTGATGTGCCGCTGGACCTCCCCCTGCCAAGCCACGGGCTTGTCGAAGGTGACGGAGACCGGCATGCCGACGCCCACCGTGGCCGAGGCCGAGGGCGTCACCGTGGCGTGTAGGACGTCCGCCGCCGGCAGGGTCGTGAACGAGGAGTCCCGAGTGACCGTCTGGCCCGATCCGCCGCTTGTCCGGGCGACGGCGTGCACGGTGTACGTGGTTCCCGGGGCCAGGATTCCGCCGGAGGACCAGTGCGTCCCGTCCGGGGAGAGCGTGCCCGAAGCGTCGGCTCCAGGGGCGGCCGGGTCCATCGTCACCGAGTCCAGGCGTCCGCCGCTCACGGAGACCGAGGCGCCTTCTCCGGGAGCGATCCCGGTGGCTCCGTCGGCGGGGCTGAACGATATGGACGCGGACCGGTGCGCGGCGTGGGCGGCGGCAGTGGTCGTGCTGCCGCCGGAGCCCGGGGGCAGGGTGAGGGCCGCGGCTGTGGCCGCGGCGCACACCCCCACCGCGAGCAGGGCTGTCATGGTCGGGGAGGGCTTCTTCATACGTGACTCCGACGGTCCTTGCGAAGGTGCGGAGGCCGGACGCCGTCGTGCGGGCCGTGCCGTCCGGCTGGTGTGCGCCCGTGCGGCCATGAGCCCGTGCGGGCGTAGGGGACGTGCGGGTGGGGGGATCCGTGCGTGCGGCAGGCAGTCCGGCCGCGGGATGTCAGGGCGCGGTCGTCGAGGGGAAGGAGAAGCCGTAGCCCTGGGCCTTGAACCAGGGGATCAGCTGCTTGAGCGCCGCCACCGTCTCGGAGCGGTTGCCGCCCCCGTCGTGGAACAGGATGATCGGCCCGTTGCCCTTGCCGTTGTTGAACTGCTCCTTCACGGCGGAGACGATCTGCTGCGTACCCGGGGTGCTCCAGTCCTTGGGGTCGATGTCCCACCCCAGCGGCCGCAGGCCCTGCGAGGCGGCGAACGCGCGGCTGGCCGGGGTGAACGCACCGCCCGGAGCCCGGTAGTACTGGGCCTTCGCGACACCGCCCGCGGCAGTGTCGATCGTCTTCTCCGCGCCGAGGATCTCCCGCTCCTGGTACGGGACGGTCTTCTGGTCCATCGTCATGTCGTGGTTGACGGAGTGGTCGCAGAGCCGGTTGCCCGCCCGCGCGACCTTCTTGACCAGGCCCGGGTGCTGCTGCGCGTTGTTGCCGATCATGCAGAAGGTGGCGTGGACGCCGTTGTCGTGCAGGACCTTGAGAACTTGGGGAGTGAAATCGGGATCCGGCCCGTCGTCAATGGTCAGATCGACCGTACCGGAGCCGCCCTGAGAGGTCTTGGTGAAGCTGCTCGGGACCTGCGCGGGCGCCGCAGCGTCCGCCGACGGGCTCGAGGTCGTGGACCCGGACGACGGGGCGGCGGGCGCGGGATCGGCCGCGGCCGCGCCGGCGCCACACGCCAGCGCCCCGAGGGCGAGCGCGGCGGTCGCGGCGATGGCGGGAATCCTGTAGCGCGAGCGGGGGGTCGTACGGGACATGCCGGAGCTCCTAGCTGCGGTGCGAACGGGGTGATGTCCCCATCGTGTCCGGACGGCCAAGCGGACGGCCTCCTCCGATCGGCCGACTCCGGCGGGGGATGCCGGGGCCGCGGAGCCGTTTGGGTACGCCAGCGCCCCCGCGCGGCGAACGCAGGTCGTCGGGGATAGGGCGAGGCGGGCCGGCCGGCCGTACTCTGCGATCACGGGTGATCGAACACGTGATGTGTGCGGGCCGGGTGCCGCCGTGGCATCGGCGTGCGGTGCCCCGGGCAGGACTCGAACCTGCGGCCAAGCGCTTAGAAGGCGCCTGCTCTGTCCACTGAGCTACCGGGGCGGGGGAGGGGCGGCGGGGCCCGGGCTTCGGGTCCCTCGCCGCGCCCAAGACTACGTACCGGCCGTGGTCATCCGGCCCGTGCCCGTGCCGTACGGCTGTGCACCCCACGTACCGAGGGGCCAGACTGGGGAGGTTCAGGAAGGCATACGGACGGCGGGAGGAGGGCTGTGGAACCGTCCCCTCGTCCTACCGCCCGAGGCCCGGATGCCCGCGACCCCGGGGAGGCGGGACCCGCTACGGGAAACAGCCTGGCGAGCGCGTTCCGCGAGGCCGACGCGCAGGACGTGTCGTCGCTCTCGTCGTGTCTGCGTGTGCTCGAAGGCATGAGCTGCACCGCGGCCTACAAGGCCGAGCTGGCCCGGCGACTGTCCGCCGCACCCGGCGACCGGGTGGTCGACGTCGGGTGCGGCCTGGGCTACGACGTGGTGCGGACGGGCCGTCGCGTGGGCTCCCGCGGGCTCGCCCTCGGAGTCGACAGGAGCACGGGGCTCCTGGCACGCGCACGGGCGCTCGTACCGACGGACATGCCGCAGGTCCGCTACGCGGTCGGCGACGCGCACCGGCTCCCCCTGGCCGCCGGCGCCTTCGACGCGGCCCGCGTCGACCGTGCCCTCCAGCACGTACGAGACCCCGCGCAGGCCGTTGGCGAGCTGGTCCGCGCGGTGCGGGCCGGAGGCCGGGTGGCGTGTGCAGAACCCGACTGGGAGACCTTCACGGTTACGGACGACGACCGGGACACCACGCGTGCCGTGGCGCACGCCTGGTGCGCGGGATTCCGCAACGGCTGGATCGGCCGGGAGCTGCCCGCGCTTCTCGACGCGGCCGGAGTACGGGACGTCACGCTGACGGGTCACCTGCTGGCGGCTCGGGGCCATGCGGAGATCGAGGCGGTCTTCGACCTCACCAGCACGTTGCGGGGCCTCCTGTCCGGGGCCGACGCCGACCGCGAGGGGCTGGAGCGGTGGATGCAGCGCCTCCTGCACCGTGACCGGGCGGGCACCCTCATGGCGACGGTGACGGTGTTCTGCGCCTCCGGGACGGTCCGCGGACGCTGACCCGGGGCGGAGGGCCGTATCCACCGCCCGGTTCCGCCGGTCGGCGGAACCGGCACGGGCGCGGCGCCACCGATGCTGGGGTCGTCACTCCACCGCCGTGCCCGCCCCGCGGGCCAAGGAAGGCAGGTCCCCGGTGAGCACGCCCAATGAGATGCAGGACCCGGCGGCGCCTTCGCCACCACCGGCGACCACACCGCTCCCGCACGAGGAAACGGGCGCCCCGGAGCCCCAGGCCTCGGAGGCTCGAGCCGCGCAGCCCCCGTCTCAGGAGCCCCCTGTGGCGGAGCGGAAGGCCCCGGCCCCGGCTACGAAGGCCCCTGCCGCCGTCGGCACGACCGAAGAGGGCGCGGTCGCGGAGGCCCATGCCACCGGCGCCCCGCGCGTGGAAGCTACCGCTACGGAAGTTCCTCCCGGCACTGACCCGGCTGCGGAGGGCACCTGCGAAGAGGCCGAGGAGGCCGAAGAGGCCCGTTCCCTGGCGAGTGCGGCCCCCGACTCGCCCGCTGCCGCCTCCCCGGCCTCCGGAAACCCGCGCGGCAAGGCCCCCGGCTGCGTAACCGCCGTCGTGCTCTCCTCCCCGCCCGGCGCGCCGGATCCGGAGGCGGCACGAGCCGCAGCCCCGGGTCCGGCCCCAACGGCTTCGACCTCCGGAGCCCGAACGGCATCCGCTGACCGCGCCAGGCGGCACCGCACCCGGCGCCTCGTGGTGGCCGGGCTGGGTGCCGCCATGCTGGTCGGTGCCGCGGGCGGCGCCGCGGGTGCCCTCGCGGCCGGTGCCGGTGCATCCGTGGAGGTCCGCTCCGTCGGCCCGGAGGCGGCAGCCCGGTCCGGCAACGGGCAAGACGCCGGCCCGGTCCCGGGAGTCGCGGCGGCTGCCCTGCGCAGCACCGTCACGATCGATGCCACCCGCCCCGGCGTTCACATGGTCGGCACCGGCTTCTTCTTCGACTCCGCGGGCCACATACTGACCAACGCCCACGTCGTCGACCCCCAGGGCAAGCCCGCCAAGCTCACGGTGACCTTCGCCGACGGCTCCAGCTCCCCGGCCGCCGTCGTCGGCGCGGCCCCCGGCTACGACATCGCCGTCGTGAAGCTCGTCGGCTCGCACCGGCCCTCGGTTCCGCTGGCGCTCGGCAATTCGGACGACGCCGTCGTGGGCGACCCCGTGGTGGCGGTCGGCGCCCCCTTCGACCTGTCGGGAACGGTCACGTCGGGCATCCTGAGTGCCCTGGACCGTCCGGTGGTCACCCAGAACGGCACGGCGACCGCGTTCCTGAACGCGCTGCAGACGGACGCACCCATCAATCCCGGCAACTCGGGAGGGCCGCTGCTCGACGACGCCGGTCAGGTCATCGGCATCAACTCGGCCATCAGCGCCGCCACTTCGCTGGAGGGCGGCCCGGCCAGCAGCGTCGGCCTGGGCTTCGCCATCCCGATCGACCAGGCGAAGTGGGTCGCCGACAGCCTCGTGGAACACGGCACGGCGCACTACGCCCAGCTCGGCCTCAAGGTGAACAACGGATTCCGGGGCGACGGCGTACAGATCATGCCCGAGTCCGCGAAGGACACCGCTGCGGCGATCACGTCCGGCGGTCCCGCCGACAAGGCCGGACTGCACCCCGGGGACCTGATCACCGCCTTCGACGGCCGTCCCGTCGACTCCGTCCCCGCGCTCATAGCCGCGGTCTGGGCGCACCACCCCGGCGACCGGACCGCCATCACGTACGAGCGCGACGGTCATACCCGCACCACGACGCTGGTGCTGGGAGACGGTGCGGGCGAAGCCTGAGCATGCCTTCCAGGGCCGGCTGGGCCTGCCGGTCAGGCGCACTGATGGCGTTGGTCCGGGTGCGGAGCCCCACTCCTCGAAAGGGCCGTTGAAGGGGCACCCGGGCCACAGGCAGCCCCTTCTCGCTGGTTGAGCTTGTGGGGTGCCCAATCGCGCGCCAAGTATGCCAAGAAAATACTGCCCCAATTGCCCTGTCTCCCGATGAGCCTGGCGCGAGAGTATGGGAATGGAGTGAAATCGGCTGGATCGGCCAGCCGCATGCCTCCGACGACGACACGGGAGTGAAGATGGAAAAGGTATTCATTGCAGGGCACGGCCAGTTGCAATCGGGTCAGGAAATAAAGATTCCGCCGGGCATGAAGGTCTTTGTGTATGCCGATGCTGGAGAATCCTTGCTCGGTCCAAATGCCTATGCGGCAATCGACTCGAATGGCTCCCTCGGGGCGCGGGATGAGTTCGGTAGAGGCACTGGGCGGGCTACCATGCCGAACTACAAGGTGACCCGGTTCACCGATACACTGATTACGCGAACCCTCGCAGCCAAAGGTGCCACCGGGAGCACACTTTATATTGCCGGCTTGGATGAAGTGAGTGGACCCGGCCTCGGAACCCTGGATTGGCTGAAGCATGATTTTGCCATGCTGCGCTTCCTGTTGTCGGAAGTAGCGAAGAAGCACCCCGGGCCCATCGACCTGCATCTCATGATATGCAGGGTAAATAATTTTGACGCAAAACCCCTGAATGAGGTCGAATACTCAAGTACGGTGGCCTTCGGATCCGAGGAGCGAAAGGACTACGATAAATCCTGGCGTAGGCCCGGAGGGGTGACCGAGTTCCCGGATGATGACAATAGGCATTTTCCGTCACTCAGGAAAGAGGTGAACAATTTCAAGCGGAAGGCGAAGGTGGATCCTCAGGCCGTTGTGTCGCAGGTGAAGCGAGCTCGAACAGTCAAGGCCGCGCAGCTCATGTCGGCTGGCATGGGTCCCGCGTGCGAGGATCTGTGGAAGTCCCTTACACCGCATGGAATCGCGGCGTTTCTGCGGAGTGGAATGAAGTATTTTCCCCAGGTGCTGTCGGGTGTCGGGGAGTCACCGAGCAGCTTCTTCGATGCCACGACCTCGGAGCAGTGGCGTAACGCCTTCTATGCCTACCTGAACGGAATCGCCGAGCAAGTCACACCCCGGACGATCGCCGCCGTTGACCTCTACTACCTGATCTCGCCGATCGTATCAAGGGGCTCCGGTACGGACGAAGAGCTTCGGGAAATCGTGGAGTTTCTAGATGCAAGTCACGTCCTGCCCATTAATTCTGGCGAGTTGCAATTCTTCCTCTATAAGGAGAAGTACCTCAAAGAGAAGAACGCCGACGGCCTCGCCGACATCAACTGCATGATCCCGGACGATTTCACTGCGGAACTCGCAAAGGTGCCGGACGAAATAATCCAATGTCTCGTCGGCATTCTCGGAAATCTCTATGTGGACGGTGCGATCCAGGTGCATTGGGAAGGATTTCCGCCGTTCCTCGCAAGGGTTGTGGCCAAATATCAGGCAATTCAGAACATGCCGCCCCAAGCCATGTGAGTCGTCAGGGCTGTTCCATGCTGACCGTGATTCCTGCTGCACCGTTTCTATCCTGAACAGTCGCAGGTCGGTAGGACATGGACAGCCTTCACGAGGGTAGGCGCGGTCCGCGAGTACGAGGATGTGCCGGGTCGGGCAGGCTTGGATGATGCCGTGGCCTGTCCGACCGGGTGGATCCTCGCCCTCGCGGACCGTGGCTACAGGGGCATAACCACGGGTGCCGTGGCTGTCCGAGTGGTCTCGCGTGTCCCGTGATGTGCTCCGGCATGCGCATCCGGCCGCGTCAACGGAGACTGGGCCTGCCAGCCACTGCCCGGGGAAGGTGCGTCATGTCCGCTCCGACCGTTCGCCTGACACCCGACGGCTACGTCGTCTCCTGTGACGCGCTGGCAGGCATCGAGGGCCACGGGCCCACGGAGACGGCGGCCTGGAACGATTTCTGGCGTGCCTTGCACTCGGCCTGGCAGCCCTCCTCCGACATCGGGGAGCGTGCCGAAGGCGCCGGGTCTCTCTCCGCGGTGGCTGCGAAGGCGTGGAAGGAGGCCCTGCACAGGCTGAGCCCCTGAGACCATGCGGAACAGGGGCGGGCACGGGTCGTGCCGGACGCGCTCAGTACGCCACCGGGTGCCGCGCGGCGCGCTCCGAGGGGCGCAGGAGCCAGGCCGCGTGTTCGGCGTTGCGGAATGCTTCGTCCAGGGCGGACAGCCGGGCGCGGCCCCGGTCCAGTACGGCGGTGACCTCCGACGAGAAGCGGTTCCGCTCACGGGCGGACGGACCGGCCCACAGGGCGTGTGCCTTGATCAGGTTCGGCCGGAAGGTCTCGAGCGTGTAGCGGGCGATCGCGTCGTATGCGAGCTCGCTCGCCAGCGTCGACTCCGCAGCGGGTTCGCCGCCGGCCAGGATCGCCCGGCAGAGGTCGCGTGCGGGTCGCAGGGCGCCCGAGTCGCGTGTCAGATCGGAGGCGAGCCGGACGACGGCGGACGTGGGCTCGCCGTAGGCGATGTCGAGGAGCAGGAGCCGTTGCAGCCACCGCCGGCGGCGGGAATCCGGCCCGTCGTGCGCCGAGGGGCCCGGGTGGAGGGCGAGCCGCTCCAGGTGGAGGCTGTCCGAGGTGAAGGCGCGGGAGAGCGCCTCGACCTGGACCAGTGCCTCAGCGAAGGCCGACGCGGGGGTGTACCTGGCGGACTCAGGCGACACGATGACCACACTCCGAGGCCGCGAACAGGGTCACGCCGTTGCCGAGCCGGGCCCAGCCCCGTCCGGGGCGGTTGACGACGATCACGGCGGCGTCGCTGTCGGGTGAGGCCGACGACGGACATGCGGGTTCGTGCGTGCACACGGTGTTTCCCTCTCGAGTACGGGACCATGGTCCCCCGGTGTGGTGGGTCCGGCACGGTGGCACCCGCGGACCCGCACCGGAACCGTTCAGTTCGCGAGTGGTCCGTCGTGCGGGTCGCGGCCCTGCCGCGGGAGACGGCTGGGCTCGACCGGTGCCGCGGTGGGGTGCGCCGCGTGCAGGTCCGCCAGGGCCTGTACCTCGGCGGCCGTCGCCGGATCGCCCATGTCGTGCATGCACCGGGCCATGCTCAGGAGGGCGCGGCGCATTCCCGTGCAGTCCCCTTCCCACCGGGCGTGGTCGAACCAGATCAGCGAGAACTCGGCTTGGTCGGCCGCGTCCAGGGGAGACCTTTTGTTCATACCCGGACTGTACGAGCGGCAGGGGCCCGGCCGACTGGGCCGATCAGATCCGCTTGAGGGGGACCGGCCCGCCCCCCGACTGGGGGAGCGGAGTCCCGCCAGGGGTCCCGGAGGCAGGTGGATCGGGCCGTCGGGACATCAGCCGCCGCCACAGCCGATCGGTGGCGCTGTCCGGCACGAAGACGGCGGACGGTGGGTACATGCGCACCAACCGACGTTCCATCGTCCTGACCGCCCTGACGTGCGGGAGCGCGGTACTCCTGGTGGCCTGCGGAGCATCGCAGCACCCGGGAGCCCCCCGGCCCGGAGAGCAGGCACTGTCGAAGCTCGTACGCCTCTCCGCCGAGCGCGTGATGACCGCCGACACGGTGGCCGCGGCGAAGTGGGGAACCGAGCAGCCCATCGACGACCCGGCCCGGGAACGGGCCGTCCTCGACGCCGCGGCCTCGCAGGCCGCCGAACGCGGAGTCGACCGGGCCGGCGTACAGCGGATCTTCGAGGGTCAGATCACCGCAAACAAGACGGTGCAGCGCGCGCTGTACGCGGCTTGGGAGAAGAACCCCGCGCTCCGCCCCGGGGCTCGCCCCGACCTCGCCACGGAGGTACGGCCCGTACTGGACCGCATCGACGGCGACCTGATCACCGCGATCCACGAGGCCCAGCCGTTCCTGAGCAGCTCCGGGTGCGGGGCGGCGCTGGACGAGGCGAAGGCGGGAGTGATCGGGCAGATGCACCTCGACGGCATCCACCGGACCGGTCTGGACCAGGCCCTGGCCCATGCGTGCTCGGTGGGCACGCAGTAGCCCTTCCCCGTCACGCACGAAGACGGGCCCGCCGCCCCGGCAGGGGGCGGCGGGCCCGTCTTCGGGGGACGACGGGTTCAGGAGGCCCGTGCCCCGGCAGGTACGACGACCGACAGGCGGTCGCCACGGGCTATGTAGTGGATGTGTGCCTCGCCGCCGAGGGCGGCGGCGGCCTCGTCCGCACGGGAGGAGGCGGAGGCGGCGTACACCGCGACCTGCTGCGCCGGGCGGCCGTCGCACGTGCCGCACCAGGAGTCGCACACCCAGTGCCCGGACAGGCGGGCTTCGGTCAGCGGCCGGGCGGTGAGCTGGGCACTCATGGAGGGGTTCCTTCGGCGGGAGGAGGGGTGTGTCCTCCACCATTCAGGACGCTGCCACGGGTCCGGATCCTCCGGTCAGCCCCTCGGGCGGGGGAGGAGCCCGTCACACGCCCCGCCGACGCGCCCGCGCCCGGCCCGGGGGCCGCGGGCGCGGGCTTCCCCCGGTACTGCCGTCAGCCCGCCGTGAGCGAGACGTGGTCGGTGTCGGTGTGCAGGGCCACCTTGCGGCCGGACACCGGGATCGTGCACCCCTCGGTCGAGCTGCAGCTCGCGTAGCCGATCACGACCTCCGCCTCACCCGGGCCCGTCGCCCGGATCGGCAGCCTCGTGGTCACGGGACCGTCCGGGTAGACCGGTACGGGAGAGTCCACTCCGGGGACGCTGATGGTCCGTACGTCCGCGTCCGCCTGCAGGGCGCCGGTCGCGGCGGCGGTCCCGCCGAGACGGATCTCCGTGGGCCGGCCCACCCCTTCGATGCCGTCCGCGGGCAGATCGGCGCTGTAGAGGTGGTATCCGGGCTTGTCCGGGGTGAACGTGGCCACCAGGGTGCCCGCGGAGGCCTTCCAGTCGGAGACGCTCAGCTTCACCGTGACGCCGTTCTCCTTGAACTCGGCTACGGCCGCGGCGTGTTCGGGCTGGCTCTCCTTCTCCTGGCCGCACCCCGTGAGGGCGGCGGCCGCGAGCAGGAGGCCCGCTGCCGCCCGGGCCGCGTGGCGCCGAGCGCCTCGGCGGGGGCCCTCGTGTGGGGCCGTACCGGGGCGTGCGGTGGAGGCGTGCAGTTTCACGTGTCGAATTCCTCTGGGGTGGGACGGTGCCGGCTTCACAGGGCGGAAGAGGTACCGGCGAGGTGCAGTTGGAGGGTGTAGACCATGTCGGCCCAGATCCCCGTGGCCAGCAGGGCGCCGACCATGACGAGCATCAGGCCGCCGGCCCTCATGACGGTCCGGTGGTGCTCACGGACCCAGCGGAAGGCGCCGAGCGCCCGCCGGAAGGCCAGGGCGGTGAGCAGGAAGGGGGCGCCGAGCCCGGCGCAGTAGAAGACCATCAGCAGTGCGCCGCGCCCGGCGCTGGCTTCGTTCCAGGCCAGCGCTTGCACGGCGGCCAGGGTCGGGCCGATGCACGGGGTCCATCCGACGCCGAAGACGACGCCCAGCAGAGGGGCCCCGACCAGGCCGAGGGTGGGCCGGTGGTGACTGCGGAACTCGCGCTGGGTGAAGCCCGGCAGCCAGCCGGCGAAGGCGAGCCCCATGGCTATGGTGAACAGGCCCAGCACCAAGGTGATGGTGTCCTGATGGGCGATCAGGTTCCGCCCGACATAGCCGAACAGGGCGCCGCCGGAGATCAGGACCGCGCTGAAACCCAGGACGAACAGAGCGGATCCGGCGACCATCCGGCCGCGCCTGCCCCCGTTCGCCTCGCTGAGGTCGGCCACCGAGAGGCTGGTGACGTAACTGAGGTAGCCGGGTACGAGCGGCAGGACGCAGGGCGAGAGGAACGACACCAGGCCGGCGGCCACGGCCACCGGAACGGCCAGCAGGAGCGTGCCGGTGACGGCCATGCCGTCCGCCGCCGCGAGAGCGTTCCAGGCGGTACCCGTCATGCCGGCTCCTCCGCGATGCGTGTCACCAGCGGCTCCAGCTGGGCCCGGGTGACCGGCCCGGACACGGCCGCCGCGATCCGCCCCGCCCGGTCGATCACCAGGGTGGAGGGGATGGCCTGGGGGTTCAGCAGGGCGGGCGGGTAGGCCTGCAGGAGGGCGCCGTCCGGGTCGTGGATGCTCGGGTAGCGCAGGCCGTAGGTCTCCTCGAACTTCCGGGCGGGGCCGGTCGACCGGTCGCGGACGTTGATGCCGAGCAGACGCACCCCGCGCGGTCCCAGGGCGTCGCCCAGGGCCGCCAGCTCAGGGGCCTCGGTACGGCACGGGGCGCACCAGGAGCCCCACACGTTGACGACCACCACATCGCCCCGGTACGAGCTGAGGGCGGTGCCGGTGCCGTCGAGCGCGGTGCCGGAGCTGTCGGGGGCGGCCTGCCGGGCGGCGGCGTCGATGACGTCCACCGTGGTCGCCGTGCCGGAGGCCGCATGGCCCGCCGGCTGCGGAGTGGTGCCGCCGCAGCCGGCGGTGCCGAGCGAGAGGAGCAGCAGCACGCCGGCCGCCGCCGGCCCGCGCAGCGCTCTGTGGACGGGCCCGGCCATCAGGCCCACTTTCGGAGGAACGCGCTCAGGCCGTCGTTGGTGAGGGGCGGGTTGCCGGTCGAGTGGGTCTCGGTCACGACCTTGCCGTTGCCGTCCAGGATGACGAGCACCGGCATCTTGTACGCCTCGCCGGTGCTCGGGGAGTAGTCGCGCAGCAGATCGAAGTTGGAGTCGATGTCGGCCTTGACGACGTGGTAGGACGAGTCGAGGATCCCGCCCACGGTGCTGCCGCCGAACACCTTGTCTGCGGCCTTGCAGTTGCCGCACCAGTTCGCTCCGAAGTCGATCAGCACCTTCTTGCCGTCGGCCTTGGCCGCGGCGATCGCCGCCTTGACGGCCGACGAGGCGTTGGCGCCCTCCTGGTATCCGGCGGTGAAACCGGAGGAGCCCTTGGCCCCGCCGCCGGTGGGGGCGCTGGTCTTCGGGGCGGGCGCCGCCTTGGACGCCGCGGGCTTCGAGGAGGTCTTGGCGGCGGGGGCCGAAGCGGGGGCGGCGTTGGGGTTGGCGGGCGCCGCGGACGCGGACGTGCTGGGAGCGGCGGAGGCGCTGGCCGAGGCGGACGGGGTGGGGTCGCCGGACTCGGGCGTCGTCACCGTGCCGATCGGGGTCTCCGAAACGTACGGCTCCGGCGCCGAGGACGCGGCCACGTTCTTGGCGTTGTCGCTCTTGCCGGTGTCGGCGCCGCACGCGGTGGCGAACGCGGCGGTGGCCACCGTCAGCGAGACGGCGGAGAAACGGACGAGCCCCGGTATGCGGGACGCTCGTTGACGACGGTGTGCGGCCATGACGGTGTACCCCTTGTCAGCGGAGACTTCTCCGTGGCCGGGAGGAGGCCGACGGAGCGCGGCCGGAACGGGCCGGCGCGAGGTGCCCGCCGGAAGTGGATCTAGCCGTTCTGGCCGACCGTGAGCCTAGGGTCGCCACCGGGGTTTGAGACGGTTCTGATGCTCCTCATCAGGAACTCCTAAGGAACCGCGCAGGTTGGCGAGGCCTTCCGCGAGGGGGAGTGAGCCGTGCGCACGCCGGCCGTCGCGGAGGGTAGCCACGGGCTCCCGTGCCGGCTCACCGCTCACCCCGCTCGCCGCCGGTCCGGGGCGGACGTCCGCGGGCGATCAGACACGCCGGTACGGCCACGGCGGCACAGATCCAGACGAGCGCCCGGTAGTCGAGGGCGTGCACGATCTGTCCGCCCAGTACCCCGGCCAGGGACAGCCCCACGAACAGCGCGCTGTTGTTCCACGACAGCATCACCGTCGCCCGGCCGGGGAACGAGTCGACCAGGTGCCGCTGCTGGGCCGGGAAGAAGGCGTACGCGGCCAGGGCGAACGGGCCCAGGGCGGCGGCCAGCGCCCACGTCACCGGGAAGGCCAGGGCCACGACGGCTTCGAGGGCCGCCGTCAGGGCCAGTGCCGCCATGGTGACCCGTACGGCTCCGGCCCGGTCGGCGATCCGGCCGCCGAGCTGTCCGCCGATGACGGCGCCGACGCCGTACACCACCAGCAGCCAGGTGACGGCTCCGGCCCGCCCGTCGGCGTGCAGGGCGACGGCCAGGAAGGTGTACAGGCCGTAGACGGCGAACGCCCACAGGGCCGTGACCGCGACGGCCGACACGGCCACGGTCCACGGCGGGCGCGCGGCCGCTCCGTGGGCCGGGGGCGGCTCGGCGGGTGCCGTCACGGGCCGGGCCCGCCAGACGAACGCGTGCGGCACGGCCAGCACGAGCGTCCCGGCGGCCAGGATGACGAAGGCGGCCTGCCAGCCGACGTGCCGGCCCAGCACCGCACCTGCGGGAGCACCCACCCACAGGGCGGTCAGCAGTCCGGACCCCACGACGGCGAGGACCTGGGCCCGGGCCTGGTCCCGGGACCGCGTCGAGACGAGCGCGTACACCGTGGGGCCGGTGGCGGCCGCGGCGACGCCGGCGACGACCCGCGTCGCGAGCAGCGTGCCGAAGTCCGGTGCCAGCGCGGTTCCGGCATTGGCCGCGGAGAACAGGACCAGTGCCCACACCAGGACCGTGGCGCGGTCACGCCGGTCGGACAGCCAGCCGGCGAAGGGCGAGGCCACCACGTACGCGATCGAGAACGCGGTGACCAGGAGGCCGGTGCTGGTCACCGAGACGCCGAAGGACGCGGCGATGGCGGGCAGCAGCGGGGCCACGACGAACAGGTCCGTGCCCACGAGGAACTGGGTCAGCCAGGCCAGTGCGACGGGCCCGGCGGAGAGGCCGCCCGGCGGCCCGGCGGCCTGCTGTCCGTGAGTGGTCGGCATGCTCCGACGCTAGATCCCCTTCGTGGCGGGCGCCACCGCGGCCGACGCGCGGCGGCCGCCGCGGCAGCCGTACGGTGGCAGGGGCGGGGACCGGGCCCGGGGAAGGAGGCGGCCATGCGCATCGGTGTCTCCGGCACGCACGGAACGGGCAAGACGACCCTGGTGGAGGAGCTGTGTGCGGCGCTGCCCGGGCACGCGGCCGCGGCGGAGCCGTACCTGGTCATGGAGGAGGAGGGCTACCCCTTCGCGGATCCCCCCACGCCCGGGGACTACCGGGCGCAGCTCGCCAGGTCTGTGGTGATGCTCGGTCCCGGTGACGCCGACGTCGTCTTCGACCGGACGCCGGCGGACTTCCTCGCCTACCTCGTGGCGCACGGCCGCTCCGTCGAGGAGGAGGCCGACGACGCCACGCACGAGGCGCTGGAATCGGCCATGTCGAGCCTGGACCTCCTGGTGTTCCTGCCGGTGACCGAGGAGACGGAACGACTACTGCCCGGGGCGGAACTGCCCGGCCTGCGCAGCGTGGTGGACGAGGCCCTCACCGAGATCCTGCACGGCGATCCACTGGACGCGTGGGGGCGCGTGCCGATCCTGGAGCTCGACGGCCCCTTGGACCGCCGGGTCGAAACGGTGCTGGCCGCCCTGGCAGGTCTGGCCTGATCTCGGCGGTACGCGTGTCACCGGCCGGGCCGACCGGCTCGTTCCCGCGGCCGGCCCGCAGATCAGAGGGTCAGCCGGCCGGGCACCACCAGTCCCGCGGCGGTGATGGCGTCCTCCACCGAATCGAGGTACGAGGGGCCCCACAGCCGGTAGACCTCCAGGGCGCGCCGCTGTCCGGGTTCGCTCAGGGCGGACCACACGGTGGCGTCGAAACTCCGTTCCAGATCCACGAGCGCCTGCTGTTCGGTCCGCAACTGGTCCATGAACTCCTTGATCCACGGCCAGGCGTCGTTCCCGGCCCCGAGCAGGAGGTCCCGGTACTCCTTCGGCATGGACGTCTGGAAGTCGAGCAGCCGGTGGAACTCGCCCACCGCGCCCGCCGCCCGCAGCTCGCTGCTGTGCACCTGGAACCACAGCAGCACCCCGTCGAACCCGAGGTAGCGCGCCTGGTGCGTCTGGTCCAGAGTCCCCCAGTGGGCTCGCGTGGCCGCGTAGTTGCTCGCCAGGAAGCAGTCCGTCTCCCGGGCCAGCGCCTCCAGGACGGAGTTCGCGCTCTCGGCCCCGCCGCGGCAGGCCAGTACGTGGATCCTGTCGTACGCGGCGAAGTCCGGGCCGAGCACCCCGCCGCACACGTGCCGGAGGCCCGAGCAGAGCGAGGGGTTCGTGCAGAGCCACATCGCGCCCGGCAGGGTCATCAACTCGCCTTTGCACTCACTGAAGTGCGCGTAGGCCGTGGAGAGTTCGAAGTCGGACACGGGGAACAGCTGAGTGTTGGAGACCATGACGCCACTGCGGACCCGGGGCGCCGGAGCGCCGTCCGCCCCGGAGACGACCAGCTGGACCTCCGTCATCGACAGGGCGGTGCCCGGATCCGCGTAGAAGGCGAGGCTGCGCCCGGCCGGGACGCGGACCCGGGGCCCCAGCGACGGGGCGGTGCCGTGGGCCATCAGGAAGAGGTCGGTCATGATGCGGTTGCCTTTCGCGTCAGGCGTGGTGGAGGCCGGTCGGTGTGTCGGCGGCGTCCGCATGGGCCGGGACCCGCAGGTCAGGCAGGGACCAGGCGCCGCCGGCGATCGCCAGACAGACCGGAATGAGGAGGAGGAACCCGGTCCGCAGTGAGGTGTGCTCGGCGACCAGGCCGATGGCGACGGGACCGAGGAGCAGCCCGCAGTAGCCCAGGGTTCCGGCCCGGGCGATGGCCGCCGTGGCGTGTTCGCCGCCGGTGAGCCCGGCCAGGGAGAAGGTCAGCGGTACGACCACGCACACCGCGGCGCCGACGAGGACCAGCCCGGCGACCGCGAGTGGCGCGGAGTGCACGGCGATGAAGACGGCGAACCCGGCCGCACCGGCCAGTCCCGCACCGGTCAGCAGCAGCCGGGCCCCGCAGCGGCCGGTCAGCCGGTCGCACAGCAGCCGTCCGCCGAGCATGGCCAGTTCGAAGGCGGGGTAGCCGAGGGCCGCGACCGCCTCCGAGGCCCCCAGCCCGTCATGGAGGTGCAGGCCGCTCCAGTCTGCGACCGCCCCCTCGGCGAGGAAGGCGCAGAACATCAGGGCGCCCAGCACCAGTACCGAACGCGGGAGCCGTACGCGGGGGGCTCGGCCCGCGGCGCCGGCCGGGGGAGCCTCGTCGGGCAGGAAGCCGGAGGTCGTGTACAGCGCCGGCACGAGGGCGATCAGGGCGGCCAGCGCCACCGAGGGCGTGAAACCCAGTCCGGCCGCGGCCAGCCCGGACCCGAGCAGACCACCGGTCACCGCGCCCAGGCTCCACCCCGCGTGCATCCGGCCCATCAGCGGACGGCCGCCGACCCGTTCCAGGTGCGAGGCCTGGGCGTTGGCCGCCACGTCCACCAGGCCGAACAGGCCTCCGAACAGGAAGCCCCCTGCCAGGAGGAAGCCGAAACCGGGGGCGAAGGCGAGCAGCAGCAGACCGGCCACCGAAGCGGGAACGGCCGCACGGAGCACGCGGTGACTTCCGTAACGGGCGAGGAGCCGGGTGGACGCCTGCATGACCACCAGGGCTCCGATGCCCCAGGCGAGCACCTCCAGCCCCACCTGGGACTCGGTCAGGCCGAACTTGTCCCGCAGGGCCGGAATGCGGACCACCCAGACCGCGCTGATGGCGCCCACCAGGCCGAACGTGGTCATCGTGGCGGCCGAGGCACGGGCGAGCCGGGTTTGGGGGGTCATGGGGGGCCTTTCAGGAGGAGGGGGGGGGTGGGCCGGTGCCGGACTCGGGCCTCGGGGCCCGGTGGTCGGCTGGCGGGGCTGGCGGCGGTCAGGCCGCCGCGCCCATCAGCCGGCTGATGCCGCGGCGCGAGAGGTAGACGGTCAGACCGGCCAGGACGGCCACGGTGCCCTCCACCGCGACGGCGGGAGTGGCCGCCAGGTTCACGTGCGCCATGGACAGCAGGCCCGTCACGGAGTCGCCCGCCGTGATCGCCAGGAACCACACGCCCATCATCTGGCTGCAGTACTTGCGCGGCGCGAGCTGCGTGGTGGCGGACAGTCCCACGGGGGACAGGCTCAGCTCACCCAGCGTCTGCACCAGGAAGATCCCCACGAGCCACCAGGGGCTGACCAGCGCGCCGCCCGAGGCCAGGTGCAGGGGGAGCAGGAAGACCAGGAAGGAGAGGCCGATCAGCAGCAGGCCCGCACTGAACTTGCCGGCGTTGCTCGCCTGCCGGCGGCGCCGCGCCAGGTGCAGCCACAGCCAGACGAAGAACGGAGCCAGGACGATGATGAAGACGGGGTTGAGGGTCTGGTACCAGGAGCCCGGGACGGCGAACCCGCCGATCGTCGGGGAGGTGCTGGTCTTGGCGAACGCCAGCAGCGTGGATCCGGCCTGGTCGTAGATCATCCAGAACACGGCCGCGGCGACGAACAGCCAGACGTATCCGCGCAGCTTCGCCTGCTCGTCCGCCGTCAGCGTCCGGTCGCGCTTCATCCGTACCAGGACGGTCACGGGCACGGCCAGACCGATCACGGTCAGCGGCAGCAGGGCCCAGGTGAGGGTGTAGTGCCCGGTGGCGGACACCGCCGTGTAGAAGGCGGCGATCACGGCCAGGGCGGCGAGCGTCCGGCGGGTCAGGCAGCGGCGTTCGCCCGCGCTGAGGGGGTGGGGGACGCGGTCGCTGGCCTCGGCCAGGTGCCGCGTGCCGGCCAGGTACTGGGCCAGCCCGAGCGCCATGCCCACACCGGAGAGGACGAAGGCCAGTGCCCAGCTCACCGTCTCGCCGACGGTGCCGATCACCAGGGGGGCGAGCAGGCCGCCGATGTTGATGCCGACGTAGAAGAGCGTGAAGCCGCCGTCGCGCCGGGGGTCGTCCGGGCGCGGGTAGAGGTGGCCGACCATGGCCGCCACGTTCGCCTTGAGCAGGCCCGAACCCACCGCGACCAGCGCGAGGCCGATCAGGAAGGCCGTGCTGCCGGGCACGGCGAGCACGAAGTGCCCGACCATGATCACGACGCCGCCGAAGGCCACGGTCCGCCGGGCGCCCCAGACCCGGTCCGCGAACCATCCGCCGGGCATCGTCATCAGGTACACGACGGCCTCGTAGACGGAGTACACGGCGGTCGCCGTGGCCAGGGTCATGCCCAGGCCGCCGCCGGGCAGGTGGGCCTTCAGCCCGGCGGGGCCCCCGGAGATCAAGTAGAAGACGAGCAGGGCGCGCATGCCGTAGAAGCTGAAGCGTTCCCACATCTCCGTCATGAAGAGCGTGGCGAGCCCCCGCGGATGTCCGCGGAAGCCGCCGCCCCCGGCGGACGGCCGGGCCGGTGACGGTTGCGTCAGGATGGCGGACATCGTGCTCCTCGGAGGGGCCGAAGTGACGCCTCTGCCCCTTCGGACTACCCGGAAGGGCAGGTGGCGCGGGGTGGGCGGGGGCCTGTGGGGCCTGTCCGTCCAGTCTGGGCGGGCAGTGCCGCACCGCCGATCCCCCGGTCGTCGGAGCGGCCGGGGGATCCACCCCTCACCCGCATGCCCGGGAGACTGCGGGGGAGGCCCCACTGGGTTGCCGTGCGGTCAGTACGGGCGCTGCCCGGGGCCGGTCCACGAGGGCTCGCCGCCCTCCTCGGCGGGCCAGGAGTGGAGCGTGTAGTGCTCGTCCAGCTCGTCGAGGAGCAGCTCTTCGTGCTCCCCGTCGTCGAACTCGCACAGGGCGGTGCGGCCCAGCCAGGACTGGTCGAGGGAGAGGATCAGCAGGTGGTCGCCGCCCCAGGCGTGCTGCTCGATCCGTTCCCAGACCTGCCCCGGCGCCGCGAGGACGTACACGTACCCGTCGCAGTACGCCTGGCACGCCAGGCGCAGTGCCCGGTCGGGCGGGATCATGTCCTGCTCCACGAGCCGGTCGCGGTACCTGCCGACGAGTTCCGCGGCCCGGTCCTGGCCCAGTGCCACGTCGATCCGGGGGCGCTCCTTCACCTCAGCTCCTTCGGCAGGGCCCCGGAGGGGTCCACGGGCATCGTGCGCACCAGGTGCCCCCATGCGGCCATGCGGTTCTTCGAGGTGTACTTCGGGGTGCACGTGGTCAGCGTGAGGTACCGGCCGGGCTCGGTGTAGCCCGAGCCCTTGGGCACGGCCTGGAGGATGCCGGTGTTGTAGATGGAGGTCTTCGGCAGCACCTTGTCCATCGTGTAGACGTACCAGGTGTCGCGGGTCTCGACGGCCGCCACGTCGCCCGGGCGGATCCGGTCCATGTCGAGGAACTTCGCCCCGTGTCCGGCCCGGTGCGCGGCCAGTGCGAAGTTGCCGGTCGTGTCCCAGGGCCTGGCGGCATCGGTGTAGACGCCCGCCACACCCTTGTCGAGGACGTTCTTGGACGTGCCGGGCTCGATGAGGATGGGCTTTTTGCCCATCCTGGGCACGTACAGGAATCCGATCGCGCTTCCCGGCGGAGGCGGGCGCCCGCCTGGCGCCGTGCCGTCGTGCTTCCACTGGTCACGCAGATCGGCGGAGGCGCTCTCGGCGCTCCGGTTCGCGAAGAAGTCGGTACCCCACACCGAGTAGGCGGTGTACAGCCCCAGCAGCAGGCCCAGTACGCACAGGAACACGCCGAGCCGGCCGGCGATGGTGCCCCTCCGGGCCGCAGCCCGGGGCGGAGCCGCCCGCCGGGGCGGGGAGGTGGAGGGGCGCGCCGCCTTGCCGCGTGGCGCGGCCCGGCGGCCCGCGCGGCGCGTGCCGCGGCCGTCCGTGCGGCGGGCCCGGGAAGAGGGGGGAGGAGGCATGTCGGTTCCTTGGAGGGGTACTGCCCCTGCGGGCGGGTGCAGGGGTGCTCCTCCGTACGGTGCCTCCGCGGCGCGCCGGAGGCAGCCGTCGCCGGGGTAGACGTCGGGGCAGCGTGGGTGCGCGTGCGGCCGCGGGGGCCCCTGCCGCGGCGGGTCGCTGAGGCCGGGCCGAGGGGGCGGACCGAGCGGGCCGACCGGAGCCGTTCCGGCCGGGGGAGGCCGTACGGAGCCCCTGCCGGTCCCCCGAAAGGGCCTCCGGTGGCCGGGTGCGCCGGCCGGCGGGCGCTGTCAGGGTGAGCGCGCCGGACGGCGAAGCCGGCTGGTGCGCGGCCGGGCCTGTCACACACCCTCGCCCCGGGGTGTTCCCGTCCCGCACCACCCCCGCCGGGAGCGGTCCCCCCATGGCCCGCTCCCGGCGGTCAGGAGTTCAGGGCGGCGGCCATCATCCGTGCGGCCACCGGCGCGGCCAGCCGCCCGCCCGAGACGGCGGAGCGAGCCGCGCCCGAATCCTTGATCCACACCGCGACGGCCACCTGACGGTCGCCCTTGCGTCCGTACGCGGTGAACCAGGCGTACGGGGTCCCGCTGTTGCCGAGGCCCTGCTGGGCCGTGCCGGTCTTGCCACCGACCTCCGCTCCCGGCACGCGGGCGGCCGCGCCGCTGCCCTCGGCGACGACCGTCTCCATCGCGCTGCGCAGTTGCCCGGCGGTCCGGGGGCTGATCACCTGGGACGTGCCGCCGTGGGGGACGCCGGCCACCGGATGGCCGGCGTGGTCGGTGACCTCGGAGACCAGGTACGGGGCGGTGAGGCTGCCGCCGTTCTCGATGGCCGCCGAGACCATCGCCATCTCCAGGGGAGTGGCGCTGACGTCGAACTGGCCGATGCCGGTGAGTGCGAGCGAGGACGCCGTCATCGCCGAGGTGGGGTACACGCTGGTGGCCGCCCGGACCGGGAAGTCCTGACGGGACTCGTCGAAGCCGAACTTGCGGGCCATGGCGAGCATCTTCGGCTGCCCCAGGTCATGGGCGACGTTCGCGAACACGTTGTTGCACGAATAGCGCAGGGCAGTACGCAGCGTGGCGTTCCGGCACGGCGCGGACGCCTCCTCATTGGGCAAGGTCGTCCGGGTGCCGGGCAGCGTGTACGGCAGGGGGCTGCGGGTGGGCGTGTCGATCGACGGGTACAGCCCGTCCTCCAGTGCGGCGGCCGCGGTGACCAGCTTGAACGCCGATCCGGGCGCGACGGGTTCGCGCAGGGCGAGGTTGGCCATGGCGCGGCCCCGGTCGGCCGACAGCCGCTTCCAGGCCGCGGTGGCGCCGGGGCCGCCGCTGATGGGCCCCGGGTCGTACGAGGGCGAGCTGACCATGGCCAGGACGGCTCCCGACGCCGGATCGAGGGCCACGGCGCCTCCCGAGGCGCCGTGCAGGGCGTCGAAGCCGGCCTGCTGGACCGCGGGGTCGATGGTGGTCATGACCGCTCCCGGGGGACCGGGGCTCTTGGTCAGTACGTCCAGCGGTGACTGCAGGCGGCTGTCCGTGCCGTCCAGGACGCTCCGGTAGAGCCGCTCGAGCAGGGTGCTGCCGTAGAGCTGGGAGTCGTATCCGGTGACGGGGGCGTACAGGGGGCCGTCGGTGTAGGTGCGCTGGTAGGCGAGCGGGCCCGAACCGGTGCGGCTCGAACCGGTCACGGGCTGCCCGCCCGCGTAGATGTCGCCGAGCGGCCGGGCGTAGCGCCGCAGTGACGACCGCTGGTTGTGGGCGTTGTCGGCCAGTGCTTTGGCCTCGGGGCCCTGTATCCAGGTGGCACGGACCAACAGGGCCAGGAGCAGCAACAGCACCACCACCGCTGTACGTCCGATGGCCTTGTCCACGGTGTGTGCTCCCGTCCGTCCCCCGCTCCGGGGCTCCTCGCGTCGCTGGTCCGTCGAGGATGCCGGGCGGGGCGAGCGGGGTGGCTCCACCAGTAGGGGGAGGGGGCGGGGGGAACGAGCCCCGCGGCGGGGCGGCAGCGCGCGGAGCCGGGCCGATCCGGGGAGGGCCGTTCGGGGGACCCGGTGTCAGCCGCCGGGCGGCTCGGCGTCCGGTCCCGGGACGGCCTGCTGGTGGATCCCCGGACGGGGCGGCTCGGGTGTGCTGAATGAAGCACGCAAACCGAGTGCCGGATATGTCCGGCTGCATCGTCCGAAATGGGATTGATCATGAGCATGGCGCCCCAGACCCCCTGCACCGCATCGTCGCTGATCCGGCCCGGCTGCGCGACGATGGCCGTCCGGGACGCCCGCAAGCTCGTGGCCGACCTGATCGACGACTGCAGCCGCGCGGGGTGCCGGGAAGTCGAGCGCCGGGCCGATGACGTCCTCCTGGTGGTCTCCGAGCTGGTCACCAACGCCTGCCGCCACGCCGGCGGAGTGGACGAGGTGCGGGTGCGGTGCGAGCGGGGCGAGCTCGTGGTCGAGGTCGAGGACACGTCCGAAGCCATGCCCCGGGAACCCGTGGAAGAGGCGAAGGGCGAGACCGGCGGCTACGGCTGCCAGTTGGTGACCGCCCTCGCCGACCGCTGGGGTGTGACACCCCGCCGCGACAATGGATGCGGCAAGACCGTGTACGCGGGGTTCGAACTGAGGCCGACTGGGCCCGGAACCGCTTTGACAGACGTCTGAACTTGTCCTGTCTGAACTTTCCTGCCAAGACCTTCCGGGCTTGCCGATGGCAGCGGGTTGAGACTTCGAAAGCTTCCAGCGCCGGCACGGGAGCCGTGGGTGTCGGCAGGGCTGATTCATAGTCCTGATGGCCTGGAGAACTTGCTGGTCACAGGGGTGTGACGAACCTTCAGTACGGCATTGGGGCATGTATCGAGGCTCCGATGATCAAGGTGACCTTCACGTCGCCTGATCATCGGAGCCTCGATGTGCCGCCAGTCCGCCACCGTCTGTCTGACCAAGTCGCCCTCGCGTCGGCAGCGCGAGCTCCCCGACATGAACGTTCGGCTCAGTGCCCTGCCCGATCCGCGTGATCGCCGCGGACGCCGCCATGCCCTTGCCCCGGTGCTCCTGGCCGCGGCGTGTGCGGTCCTGGCCGGGGCACGCTCCTACGCCGCGATCGGGCAGTGGGCCCGCCGCGCACCCCAGGACACCCTCGCCCGCCTGGGGTTTCATCCGCGCAGCCCCCTCGGGGTCCGCCGTCCGGCCTCACTCTCCACCGTGCGCCGGGTACTGATCGCAGTGTGCCCCGGCGGCCTTGCCGACCTCCTGGGACACAGCCCGGCCGGTACGGAATCGGTCGCGGTCGACGGCAAGAGTGCCCGCGGATCACGCAACGACACCGCCCCAGCCGCCCACCTCCTGTCCGCAGTCACAGCCGCCGGCCGCACAGTCAGCCAGCTCCGAGTACCGGACAAAACCAACGAAATAGCAGGGTTCGCCGCCCTGCTCGCCCCGTTCGACCTGACCGGCACGGTGGTCACCGCCGACGCCCTTGCATACCCAGCGCGAACACGCGAAATGGCTGGTCGAGGCGAAGAACGCCCACTACCTGATGGTGGTCAAGGGCAACCAGCCGAACCTCCACGCGGCCATCAAGGCCCTGCCGTGGAAGGAGGTGACCGCTCGCCGCTACGACCGCGAGCGCGGGCACGGCCGGCGCGAGACCCGCTCGGTCCGCACCCTCACCGTCACCGGCCTCGGCCTGGACTTCCCCCACGTCGTCCAGGCGGTGAAAATCCTGCGGCACCGCACCGATCTGAAGACCGGCCGTGTCACCTGCCAAACTGTCCATGCCTTCACCAGCATGACGTCATCCGAGGCATCACCCCAGGTCGTCGGCCGTATCGCCAGAGCGCAGTGGGGCATCGAGGCCGTCCACCACGTCCGGGACACCACCTTCGCCGAGGACGCCTCCAAGATCCGCACCGGACACGGACCCGCCAACATGGCCACCCTCCGCAACCTCGCGATCAACACCCTCCGCGACGCCGGCCACCACAACATCGCCGCCGGACTCCGCGAGACCTCCGACACACCCTTCACCCACCCACTCGACCTCCTCGGACTACCCCTGACCTGCGACGCAACATGATCAACACGACTATGAATTAGCCCTGGTGTCGGGGCCCTCGCCCAGTCTCGTCGCCGCAACCCCTACCCCGTGGAGAACCCCTGACTGTCGTGCCGCCAGTTGGGCGTAACCCAGATCGCGGATCAAGCAAGTAGCCCACAGCATGTCAAGAGATTTACATGACGAGAAGGGCTGTGGGGTATGCCAACCGTTAGATCAATCAAGCTGACCATTCCCGAAATTGTTAAATGGGCGCCTGCCGTGATGCTCGCGGCAGGCGTTTTTCTTTTGTGTGCACAGACGTCTTACGTCAGGCCCATTGCAGATGACTGGTGCTACATCGCGGACATGGATGCCATGTCCGCGTTTGGGCTCGCGGAGAATTTCTACTCAGTCGGGAATGGACGGTTCATCAACGGCCTCGTGGTGGGTGCATATGCCGAGGCCGGACTCTTCGGCTTGAAGGTTTTCCCGATCATTTTGGCCGCCTTTACGCTGGTGACTTTCTGGCTGCTCTTCGACCTTGCAGTCGAACGATTCGGGGCACGCTTGCCATCTCCCGTAAAAAGTTCAGCGCCGCGTCGGTTGGTGTTTTTTGCCGCGCAGCCAAACCCGTATCAAACATTTTACTGGTCGGCGGGGGTGGTGACCCACACCGTCCCTCCGGTTGTTGCCGTTTCGTTCGTTCTCTGGGCGCACAGGAGTAAGGCGCCTCTAACGCGTGCAATTTGCCTCGTCGGCACGTTCGGTGGCGGTTTGGCAATCAGTCTGATGGGGGAAGAGACCGGGTTGGTGCTAGTAGCGTTCCTTGTGGTGTACCTGGTTGCTTTCCCGTGGCGCAGAAACGTTTTCGCTGGAGTGTGGTCTGTTACTGCCATGGCCGGTCTGGTATCAGGGGTTGCCATCCTGGCCACCTCACCCGGCAGTCGCGATCGGAGTCGAAGCCTTGCCTACGGCGGGGTGCAGCTGGGTGTCATCGCGGATGGAGTTGTGGATTGGCTGCGAATCATGGGGACCATTTTGACCACCTGGGGTTATCTGCTCGCTCTGATGGTCGGGCTTTTTGTGTCCCTGTTTTTGCAGCCTCCTGCCCCCAGGTCATTCCTCAACTGGAAAGTATTTGTTGTGCCAGTCGCTGCCCAAATTCTGGCGAGTCTGCTGGCGGTGATTCTCGTGCGAGTTTCCTTGGGGGAAATCGGCTACCAGGTGAGCCGAACCTGGAATGATTTCCTGCTGGGATTTGTCCTGGTACTGGTGTGGTGCGGCCTCTTGATTGGCATCTGGCTAAGAAGTAGAAATTCGAACATCCTCACCGAGCGAATCCTCAAGAACGTCACGTCCATTGGTTTGTGTGCTATCTCCTGGCATTTTCTGTTCATCCTTCTGCAATTGGGTCAGGTCATGGAGGTAAGGGCTCAGAAATGGGACTATCAGAATACGCGCATTGTCGCTTCAATTGCCGCGAAGGGGCCAGTGGTATACAGTCCACTTTCCATCGCTGGGTTGACTGATGCGTTTTCCCCTGGAGAAAGGGGTTGGGTGCGCGAGTGTGTTGCACGCTACTATGGCATTTCGTCCATCGCGCGGGGATGATGATTCGAAATGCTGTGCGTTGGCTCGTTGGCGGTGTGTGAGTTCTTGCCCCGCATGCCCGAGGAGTGCACGGTGACCTTGTCCCGGCACGGCTTGTTTCGCCTGCTCGGTCCGGGCCGTCCCGAAGGTGAGGGCCGGCGGCTTCCGCGCCGGGGGTGTTTGAGCAGACCAAGGAGATGATCACGGTGCTGAGCGCCTGATCGATCCCCGTGGGGTCCCCTCGCGCTCCGTCGACGACCTGGTCGAAGCCCTCGGCCCGGACGCAGGCATGTCGACGAGCGGTCTCCCGGATCTGCGTCGGCCTGGTCGGACTGCTCGAGGTGTTCCGCACCCCGGCGGCAGCCGGCGAGCCAGGCCGTGGTGCGTTCGATGGTCCAGTGGTGACGGCCCAGGCGCTGGGCGGACTCGATGCCGCGGCGGGAGATCCGGTGGGTTCTGCCGCGTCTGAGCAGCCATCGTGGCAGGGGCGCAGGACATAGCCGTAGCCCGTGTGTCGTAGGGAGCCTGCCGGGACGCCGACGACGGATTCTTCGCCTGGACCGGATCGGCGGGATGCTCCTCGCGAGTGGTTCACGACGAGGCGGGCGTGCATGGTCGCGTCGGAGATCCCGTCCGTTACCGTCCCCCGTTCGGGGGGTGTCCATCCGCCCGGCCGGGCGGAGCCTGAAGGGGTCGGAAGACAACTCGAACCCGGAGGCTCCCATGGCCACCACGTCCCCCCTCACCCGCCCCGACCCCGCTCGGCGCCCGACCGCGCCGGCCGATGAATTCCGGGCCGAGGGGTACGGGGACCACCCGTACGCCCCGACGGCCCGGCACCTCGCCAAGGGAACCGCTCCCGAGCCCATCGAACTGCACGTCGACGACGTGTCGGAAGTGCTCATGCGGCGCATCACGATCCCGGTGGGCGGAAGCACGGGCCGGCACTACCACCCCGGTGACGTGTTGGCCGTCGTGGAGCAGGGCGAGCTGACGCACGTCGCCGCGAACGGCACCACCCACGTCTACCACTCGGGGGACGCCCTGCTGGAGCCTCGTGGAGACGAGCACGTTCACGAGGGGCTCAACACGGGCAGTGACGAGGTCGTCCTGCTCGTGACCTATCTGAATTCTTCGGCCGGACCGCTCGCGGTCAGCGTCGGCTGACCGGGCCCCCTCCGCGGAGGAACGGGCCCCACGTGCGGGAGCGGCAGCCACATGGCTGCCGCTCCCGCACGTCGTGCTGGTACCACACCCCGCATCACAGCACCCGCACCGCCCCCGACGGCGCGTCGTAGTCCATGGTGCGTTCGACGACGCCGACGGACGGGTTCTGGGCGCCGATGAACTTGCCGTCACCGATGTAGAGGGCGACGTGGTGCGCGCTGCCGGGCGCGCCCCAGTACAGGATGTCTCCGGCCCGCAGGGCGTTCAGCGCCACGGAGGTGCCCACGGCCGACTGGCTCTGGGACACGCGCGGAAGTTCGATCCCGGCCTGCCTGTAGGCGGCTTGTACCAGCCCCGAGCAGTCCCACCCCGAAGTGCTCGTACCACCCATGATGTAGGCGCTGCCCAGCTGGGCGCGGGCGAAGTCGACCACGGCGGCTGAGCCGGTTCCTGTTGCGGGCGGGCCCGATGCCGGATCGGCCGCAGCGGTCCGTGCGGATTTCGCCGCCGCCTGCGCGGCCTTCGCCTTGGCTGCCTTGTCCCGTGCGGCCTTTTCCCTGGCCGCCTTGGCTCGTGCGGCCTTCTCCCGTGCCGCTTTCTCTGCGGCGGCCTTCTCCTGTGCGGCCTTCTCCGCGGTGGCCTTCTCCCGTGCGGCCTTTTCGGCGGCGGCCTTCGCTTCGGCCGCGGCCTGCGCCTCGGCGGCCTGGCGGGCGTGGACCTCGCCTTGGTGCCACAGGGCGTCCGACGTCTGGGCGGTGGCCGAGTCCAGGAGCGAGGACAGGTCCAGTTTCAGCTCCATGGTGACGGACTCCCGGTCGTGCTCGGCCGGATCGGTGGCGCCTACGGCCGCCACCGGGGAGACCGCCGCCACGGTGCCGAGCACTCCCGTGGTGACACCGGTGCGCACCGCGATCATGGTCCCCCGGCCGGACGGCTTGCGGTGACGTCCGGCGGCCGCGCGCCGGCGAGGTGGCGATTGCGGCTGCCAAGTACTGCTGTCGGACATGGAGTTGATCCATCCTTTCGGGGGTGGGGCTGCTCTGGGCGACCGCCTCCTCGTGTGGGCCGGATACGTTGACCGGCCGGTGGCCCGGGGTGGGTGCACGGCGCACAAGCTACGGGGCCCGGGCCTAACGGAGGGTTACGGGCGGCATCGCGTCAGGCAACGCGAGCACCGTTCGACACCGGAGGCCGGGCGCCGCAGCATCGGAGCCATCCCACCCCCACATGCCGAAAGGACACCGCCATGTTTCCCACCGCGCCGCTGCCCTCGCTGCCCCCGCTGCCCCCGCTGTACACCGACGACCGCATGCCCCCGGCCCAGGCGCCTGCGCCCTTGCCTCCGGTGGCCCTGTACGAGGCCCCGCGGCGGCCGTATCCCGCTCCTGCGCCCGCACCGGTCTCCGCACCGGTCTCCACGCCGGTCTCCACGCCTGCCTCCGCACCGGTCTCCACGCCGGTCTACGAGGCGCTGGTAGCCGAGTGGGAGGCGTTCGGCCGCCACTACCCCGGAGCCGACGAGAACCACGCCACCGAGGTGCTGTTCCTGTCCCCGGACCTGCCCTTCCCGTACGAAGCCTTGGTGCGGCAGGGCTGACGGTGGACCGCCACGGCCGCCGCGGCTCGTGGCGGCAGGCGAGCGGCCAGCCTCCCGGCCATACGATCGGGCAGGTCAAGGCTCCGGCAGGGTCCGGACAGGGGTGCGACAAGGCGGCCCTCGGTCCGCCTGCCGCCGCCGAACCGGCTCCACCCCGCAGAACCCCCGTGCGCAGCCCGTGCGGGGGTTCTGCGCTGCGCTGCCGGTCGGCCGAGAGCCGCGACCGCGTCTGTGCCGTCACCTCCCCCGGCCGGTGGACTTCATCGGGGGAGGGGGCTTACCCGCCGATCGGGCATGCCCTCTCACCTGGCAGTTTGCCGACCGGCCCGCATCCGATGTGACCCAGGTCACAGGCCTTTGGTCCCACTACTATCCCGCTTCGTGCCGGGCCCGCCGGGGATCGAACGCCGCGCCGACCTGGGCCGGGACTCGCCCGGACCGTGTCCGGCGGGGCCCCGCGTCCTACGAAGCCGCTTAGGGGAAAAGGGTGTTTGTGCGGTTCGGAAGGGCTGGCTACAACGGTGGAAGCGGTGCCGCCGCCCGGCCTTCAGCCGGTGCGAAGACCGGTGAACCGCACCCTCGTCCTCCATGGAAGGCCCCTCATGTCCAGCACCCCGATGCCCAGCTTCCTCCGCCGCACGAAGGCCAAGGCCGGCCTCACGGCAGCCGTGACGGTCGTGCTGGCAGGGGGAGCGCTGATGGGTGCGGCGCCGGCCCAGGCGGCCACCCTCGGCGCGAAGCAGATCGCCCACCAGCTGATTCCGGACGCCGGCCAGTACGCGGCCTTCAACGCGATCATCAGTCACGAGAGCGACTGGAACACGGGCGCCGTGAACGCCTCCTCCGGCGCCTACGGCCTCGGGCAGGCGCTCCCCGCCAGCAAGATGGCGTCGTTCGGACCGAACTGGAAGTCCAACCCGAGGACCCAGATCAAGTGGGCCCTGAACTACATGAACGCCCGCTACGGCAGCCCCGAGGCGGCCTGGAGCTTCTGGCAGACGCACCAGTGGTACTGAGGCCCACGCCGCGGCGGTCCCACCCTCGGGAAACCTCAGCGGTACATGAGGAGAACCTGAAGCCGACCCCCGCCCGCCCCTGTGACGAGGACAATTCCAGCGATCTTCACCATGCCGTGACGCGCCCGGACCGGGCGCGCCACGGCATGGGCGTGCAGTCGCGCGGGACATCGGGGTCCCGCGCCCGGACGGAAGCCGGTGGGGGCATGGCGGACACGGAGCGCATGGTGGAACTGCACGGGCCGGGGCGCCGGGAGGCCGAGGTCTTGCGGCTGGTGCGCGAGCACGTACACGCGTCGTACGTCCCCGGTCAGCTGCTGGAGCCGGTGGCCGACATAGCCCGGCACCTGGGGCTGCCGCACAACGCGGTACGCCAGGCGATCCGCACGCTCGACGGGCTTGGCGAGCTGGCGATCTGCCGCCCCCGCATCCGCATCGTGCTCGGCCCCGGGCAGGTGCATCCGCGGGACGCGCCCCTGATCGACGCGGTGCGCGCACGCATCAGGACGGGCCGCTACGCACGGGGGCAGGCGCTGCCGACCGGGCTGCTGGGGGAGGAGTTCGCCCTGCGCCCCGAGCACGTGGACCGGGCCTGCGGGCACCTGCTGAACGACGGGGCGCTGCGGAAGGACGCCGCGGGCCCGTACGGGCCCGCGTACTACGTGCTCTGAGGGGCGGGGAGGCCCTGCTGGCGGGGACTACGGCTGCTTCGGCTTCAGCTTGTTGAGCTGCTTCCGCCCCTCGATGAGGGCGGTGTCGACGGTGGTCATGCACTGAACCCTCAGCAGGGGCTGTTCCACTTCGTACAGTGTGATGCGTTTGATGCTCTGGAACGCCAGCCCCTTGCGGCTGAAACCCTTGTCCGCGATGACCTGGTTGATGCGGTTCACGATGTTGCGGCACTTCTTGCCCGTGACCTGGCTGCGGGAGTAGAACTGGTCGAACTCCTTGCTCAGGTCGCGCCATTGCGGCAAGCCTGCCGGGGTGGCCTGCAACCTCAGCGCATCCTGCACGGGGCTCAGAGAGGTGGCACCGGCGAAGTCCGTGTCGATCAGCTCGCCCATCGCGCGCAGTCGGCGGTTCACATCCTCGGCCGCTTCGCCGACGGCCCGAAGCGTGGCAAAGTTTCGTCCGTTCCCGATGACGTTGCCGAAGGCCCTGAACGCGTCCAGGAGGTCGTGGGCGGCCTTGAGGTCCTCTCTCAGCCGCGTCTGCAGATCGGTCACCCGAGGCGCGTAGGAGGGTTTGAGGACGGAGGTCTTCGTGGATTCGTCGAGGAGTTGCACTACGGAGCCTCGCGGATCGACGAGGTCCATGTGGATCCGCATCAATAGCAGTCTGACGGTCATCGTGTTGTATTCGATCGCGTTCGCGATCTCTTCGGCGTGATCCTTCTCAAGGATCTTCGGCGCTCCTCCGAGGAGGCGCTCCAGGGCGGACCTCCTGGTCAGGCTCCGTGCCTTCCTGATGACCGGAACCATCGGGGGCCTGTGGGGAGCAGGGGCAAGGGCGGCGGAAGCGTCCTGCTGCGCGGCCGTACCGGTCCCGCTCGCGCCGTGTTGCGCCTGCCCCTGCACCGGGGTGGTGATCCCGGTCGACGGTGCGGTGCGTACGGCAGGTGCGCCCTGTGTGATCTTGCTGCAGGCGGCATTGAACTGCCGGCCCACGGACTGGGCGCCGAATGCGACGTGCACTTCCAGAGAGGTCAGCAGCTCACAACGGGCGAAGTCCCTCCAGTCCAGCATGAGGACGACGATCTCCTTCATGGCGGTCAGGAGTTTGTCCACGGCGTCGTAAACGGCCTTCAGACTGTTGTAGCGGCTGGTTGTGTCCCCGTTGGCCGGGTTCCCGTAGTAGTCCCTGACGGCCTCCCATGGCGCCTCAGGCTCAGCGAGGTGCTCCTGCGTGAACCACTTACTGAAGTCGATCATGGAGAGCGTAAGTTGCTCGCAGAGGTTCTGCGCGAGGTCGGGGGTGGGAGCCTCCTGGAAAGCCCAGACGGCTCCTGCGCTCAGCGGATTCGCCAGCGTGGCCTTGTGGTCCGCGCGAACCTCTCCCAGAAGGGGGAGCCACAGGGGGCCACTCTGCCCGAAAGGTATTTTCGATAGACGGTCCAGCTCATTGCATGCGTCCAGCAACTTGTGGTCATAGATGTCGCTGATCTTCAGATACGCGTCGATCAACCCCTGCATGCCGCTCAGCTCCTCGGATCGGTACGGACGGGGCCGCCCCGCCCGGCGACGCGCCGGGCGGTGGTGGGCGAGGTGCGCAGGCGCCGCTCTTCGACCAGCGGGGCCGGAGCCACGGTGTCGGGTACGAGATCCACGGACAGCGCCACTTGCAGGGTGCTGCGGTGGGCCAGACCCGCCGCGGCCCACAGCCCGTCCGGCGGTGTCAGCCCTTCGGGCGCCAGCGTCAGCCGTGCCGGTCCCGCAGCCTGGGCGAGCGCGCCCGTCAGGCAGGAACCCGGCAGCTGCTGGTGCGCGGCCAGCACCTCCAGCGTGGCGCTGAGCAGCCGGGTCTCCTCCTCCGGACCGTGCTCGGACCAGGTCCAGAGCACATAGCCGAGGCGGAAGCGCCGCACCGGCCCGCCGCGGGCCACGACCCGGCCGGCGTCGTCGCGCAGGTCGTACCAGTCGCCGCCCATGCCGGTCGGGACCTCTTCCACCCGGTGCAGGAACAGGCCGACACCGTGCTGTTGTGCGGCGGCGAAGGGCTGCCAATGGGCGAGGGAGCCGGCGAACACCGGACCGCCGTCCGGGAGCACGGGTCGCAGCAGCCGGCACAGGGAATCGGTTGCGTCACTGAGGATCATGTACGGAATTGTCGGACGGCCGACCGGTGTCCGCGCCGGGCGCAAGGGCACGTGGCCGGGCCGCTCCACCGCCCCTTCGGGTGCCCCTTCGGACACCCCGTCCGGGCTGCCCGAAGGGGCGGCGGCCGGGTCCTTCCGGCCTCCCTTTCGCCTCTGCTGCCGCGGCGTTCGGCGGGCGATTGTGTAGTCACGACAAGCGAGCGTGGAGGACACACAGTGCCCAGCTACCTATCCCCAGGTGTTTACGTAGAGGAAGTCCCGTCGGGCTCCAAGCCCATCGACGGCGTCGGCACGGCCGTGTGCGCCTTCGTCGGCCTCACGGAGAAGGGCCCGGTCAACGAGCCGACCCTCGTGACGAACTGGACCCAGTTCGCGCAGACCTTCGGTGACTTCACCGGCGGCGGCGCCCTGGCGCACAGCGCGTACGGCTACTTCCTGAACGGCGGTGGCAGCGCCTACATCGTGCGCATCGAGCCGTCCGGTCAGGAGACCGCCCCCGCAGCCGCCGGGGCGACCCTGTGCGACGCGCAGGGCGACCCGGCCTTCTCGGTCCGGGCCGCGGAGGCCGGCGTGGCCGGCAACGGCCTGCGGGTCGTGACCGAACCCGCACACGACAAGGACGAGAGCCTGTTCAAGCTCACCGTCCTCAAGGACGGGCGACCGGCGGAGACCTTCGAGAAGCTCTCCCCGGCCAAGGCGGCCGCCGCGGTCAACCAGCGCTCCAAGCTGGTCCGCCTGGAGGCCCTCACCGACGACGCCCGTACGCCCGCCCAGCAGGGTGTGCCCTGCGAGGGCGGCGCGGACGGCGGCACCGGACCGGCCGCCCTGAGCCCCGCCGACTTCATCGGCGACGCCCTCGACCGCACCGGTATCGCTGCCCTCGAGGCCGTGGACGAGGTCACCATGGTCGCCGTACCGGACGCCATGGCCTCCCTCGCATCGGGAGCGCTGGACCGCGACCAGGCCAAGGCCGTTCAACTGGCGGTCATCGCGCACTGCGAGCTGATGGCGGACCGTGTCGCGGTGCTCGACACCCCGGCCGGCCTGAACGCCAAGCAGGTGCGGGACTGGCGGGTCGACGAGGCAGGTTACGACTCCAAGTACGCCGCCCTGTACTGGCCGTGGGTCAAGGTCCTGGACCCGGCGTCCGGCAAGCCCTGCTTCGTGCCGCCCAGCGGTCACGTCGCGGGCATCTGGGCACGCAGCGACGACACGCGCGGTGTCCACAAGGCTCCGGCCAACGAGGCGGTGCGCGGCCCGCTCGCCCTCGAACTGGCGATCACGCGTCGGGAGCACGACCTCCTCAACCCGCTCGGCATCAACTGCATCCGGGTCTTCCCGGGCCAGGGCATCCGCATCTGGGGCGCCCGTACGCTGAGCAGCGACCCCGAGTGGCGCTACCTCAACGTCCGGCGCCTGTTCAACTTCGTCGAGACCTCCATCCTCCAGGGCACGAACTGGGTGGTCTTCGAACCGAACGACCCCAAGCTGTGGGACTCGGTCAAGCGCACCATCACCAGCTTCCTGCGGGGGGTCTGGCGGGACGGCGCGCTCTACGGCCGCACGCCGGCCGACGCCTTCTACGTCAAGTGCGACGAGGAGAACAACCCCGAGGACAGCCGGGACCGCGGCGTCATGACCGTCGAGGTCGGCATCGCGGCCGTCAAGCCCGCCGAGTTCGTGGTCTTCCGCATCTCGCAGTACTCCGAAGGCGCCTCGCTCGACGAGTAGCAGCACCCCGCAGGACCCGCCGCGTGATACCGGCGGGCACCCGCCCCGCCATCCGTTCCCCCAGCCGTAACCGCACGAAGGGAGACTGCCATGTCGGCAGGACTCGGAGACCACGACGCGCTCACAGCGGCGCGCTTCTCCATCACCATCGACGGACACGAGATCGCCTCGTTCTCCGAACTCTCCGGCATCACCACCGAGGTGGAGCCGGTCGACTACCTGTCGTCCAACGACAAGGAAGTCATCTTCAAGAAGCTTCCGGGCAAGGCCAAGCCGCCCACGGTCGTGCTCCGCCGCGGCAAGACCGGCGGCATGGAGCTGTGGGCCTGGCACCAGTCGGTGCTCGCCGGCCAGATCGCCACGGCCCGCCGCAGCTGCTCGCTGGTCATGTACAGCTTCGACGGCAAGCCGGTCGCCCGCTACTACCTGTTCAACGCCTGGCCCTCCAAGCTGGAGATCGGCGCGCTCAAGGCGGGTGCGACCGAGGTCCTCATGGAGACCACCACGCTCGTGTGCGAGAGCATCCAGCGGGTGTCGGCATGACGGACACGCTGCGTACCGAATACCCCTTCACCCTGCCCCGCGGCTACGTGGACCAGAACGGCACGGTGCACCGGCAGGGCGTCATGCGCCTGGCCACGGCCCGTGACGAGATCACCCCGCAGTCGGACTCCCGCGTCCGCGGCAACCCCGCGTACCTCACCGTCCTGCTGCTGGAACGCACGGTCATCGAGCTGGGCGAGCTCCCCGAGGTCACCGGCTACGTCATCGAGAACCTCTTCGCCTCCGACCTGGCCTTCCTCCAGGACCTCTACCAGCGCATCAACCAGCAGGGGACCACCGAGGCGGCCGTGGCCTGCCCCGAGTGCAGCCACGAGTTCGCGGTGGACGTCTCCGGTGATGCGCCGGGGGAATGCTGACGTACGCAGCCGACCGCCTCTGGGAGGAGGCTGCGTACGTGGCGTACTACCTCCACTGGCCGCTGGACTCGATCCTCGCCCTGGAGCACCCGGTCCGGGCCCGCATGATCGAGGAGATCGGCAAGATCAACCGCCAGGTCTCCGAAGAGTGACCGGCGAGACGCCGCCCGGTACGTGTGCACCGGGCGCCCGGACCCTTGCACCCACGACCTCCCGCACCCGCGGACAAGGAACACGATGAACTGGCCCTTCCGCCGGCGTGCCGGCAAGACCGCACAGGCCGGGCAGCAGCCCGGCGTACCACAGTCCGACGGGCCCGACGCCGTCCCGGCCGCCGCGCCCGGCCCAGCGCCTGCCGCCGAGCCCGCGGCCTGGCGGCGACTGCCCGCGCTCACGGGCCCGCTGACCCACGCGGGGGGCGCCGCCAGGCGGCTCACCGCCGCGTCGGTCACCGACGGCACCGTGCGCGACGCGGCCTCGATGCTCGCCACCGGGGCGGGCGCCGCAACCGACAAGCCGTCCGAGGTGCCCGCGGGACGGGTCGAGGGTCTGGCCAAGCTCGCTCCGCTGCGCCACGTGCAGCTGCGCCTCCCCGCGGAGGACGGCGGTCCGTCCGCCGGGGCCGACGCCCCCGGTGTCACGGAGGGACGTCCGGCCGCCGTCCCGCTCCATCCGGCCCCCGCTCCTGCCGGCGCCGGGCCCGCCCCGGCGCCCGCGGTGCCCGAACCGGCACCGCAGCCACCCGCACCCGCCCCCACGCCGGCCATCCGGCGTGCCGTGCCCGTGCCGTCGGCCGAGACCCCCGCGCACCTGACCAGGGTCACCGAGGACAGTGTCGGGGAACCCCGCCCGGCGACCGTCTCGACCCATCCGCCCACCTGGATGAGCGCCGGTGCGATCGGCCCCGGCACCGACCTGGCCTCGCTGCTGTTCCCGATGCCGGGCGACGCACCCCAGCCGTTCCCGGAGGGCCCGCCAGCCCCGGCCCCGGAGCCGCGTACCCAGGCGGCCCCGACCCACCTGTCCCGGCGGCGCAACCTCGGCCAGAGCCGGCGGCTCGGCCTGGGGCCGACGCTGTCCCACACCCCCCACCCCGACCCGGCGTCCTCCGGAGAGGAAGCGGGAGGCAGGCCCCCGCCTGTGGCCGGTCCCCTCCCCACCGCCCCCGAGGCGGCCGGAACACCCTTGGGTCAGCCGGCCCCGTCCGCCCCGCCGCAGACGCAGGCCGCACCGGACACGAGGCACTCGCAGACCGCTCCCGCCCCGGCCCCCCTGCCGGTCATCCCGACCCGGGACGCCCCGCGCCGGGCCGCCGGCGCACCGCTGCGCCATCGCGCGGCCCCACCGGTCACCCGGGCCCCCGCCGACCTGGCCCGCGCCGTTTCCGAACTGCACGGTGTCGACGTCACCGGCACCGCGCTGCACACGGGAGCCGAGGTCACCCGGCGCGCCGCCGGCATGGCCGCCCAGGCGTTCACGAAGAACGGCCAGGTCTACCTGCCGGACACCGCGTCCGCACCTGATTCCCCCCGTACCCGTGGTCTGATCGCCCACGAGCTGACGCACGTCGCCCAGCAGAAGCGGTACGGCGGCAGCCTGCCGCCCGAGAACTCGCCGGCCGGGCGCGCCCTGGAGGCCGAGGCGATCTCGGCCGAGCGCTTCTTCCGCGGCGACCCCGGCGCCCCGGCGCCCCTCGTGCACCGCAGGCCGGTCACGGCGGGCCCCGACCCCGAGGAGATCCGCCGGCTGATCGCCGAGATGACCCCCGCCGCACCGCCCCCGCCGCCCGAGCCGGAACCGATGCCCGAACCGGAGCAGCATGGACCACAGGCCGCCCCGGAGCCGCTCCCGGAGCCCGCCTACACCGGCCCCGTCGGTGTGTCGTGGACGGCGGACGCGAGCCTGCTGGAGGGAGTGCAGAGGGCCTCACGTGAGGAGATCATCGAGGAGTACCTGGGCGAGCTCAACCACTTGCGCCGCATCAGGAACCAGGACCAGGCCGCACTGACGCCCGACAGCCTGATGAGGAACGAGAAGTGGCGCCAGGTGATCGATTGGCGCCTCAAGCGCCAGTTCGCGGGAGGGACCCGCGACCAGATCATCGCGGAGGTGCTCGCCGAGAAGAACTATGAGCTGGAGAAGGAGGGCAGCGACAAGAAGCGCCTCACCTCCGGCGACCTGGCCACGAACCAAGAGCTCCAGGACGCGGTCGAATTCCGTATCAAGGAGGCGTCGCGGCGCGGCAAACTCGCGGACGACCAAAGCGACGACGACGCCAGCGACGAGCCGCTCGACGGCCACTGGCTCAAGGGCCAGGTGGGACTGGCCTTCGCGGAAGCCCTGGCCTCCCCGTTCGGCATCACCATGGACCGCAAGCGGCGGGCCGAGGTCCGGCAGTTCTTCGGAGGTCGTCGGAAGCCGCAGGAAGACGAGGACGATCAGGGGTACGTGTTCGACCTGGGCGGCGACCAGGGGCAGCAGGCTCCGGCGGATGCCACCCTCGTCTCCCCGCCCGCTGCCTCCCCGGCGCCGACCCCGTCTCGACGGGTTGCGGACAAGCCGGCCGTAGCGCAGGGGAAAGGCTCCGTTAACCCGCTCGCTGCCAGTATGGGGACACAGGCTTCCGGAGCCGACCAGATGGAGCGGAGCGACCGCGCCCTGCCCCCCTGGGCCTCGGTGTTCTCCTTGCCCTCCAGTGAGGCGGACGCGGAAGCACCCGAGCCCGCCGCTGCCGACCAGGGCTTTGACGTCGCGGCCGAGGTCAAGAGCTCTCTGTGGGCGGCGGCTACCAGCGCCTTCCTCGGCACCCCCGATGACCGGGAAGTGGCCGAGGCCGAGAAGAAGAAGAGAGAAGAGGCGGCCGCCGAGAAGCAAGCGGCCGAGGAGCAAGTCCGAGGCGCGGTGTTCGACATCGAGACCATCAAGGACGACCAGCTCGACGCCCTGTGCCACCGGCTCTACGGCCGGGTGCGGTCCCGCCTCATGAGCGACCTGCGGAGCGACTTGCTCGTGCACCGCCACCGAACCGGAAAGAACTAGGAGTTGGCCCCATGCCACTGAATGTTGACAGCACCCTCGCACTGGCGAACCGCTTCGCCGTCCACATCGAATCGTACGACCTGGGAAGTTGGACCCAGGTCCAGGGACTCGACGTGCAATGGAAGATGGCCGAGTACCGCGCCGGCGACGCCGGCAACGACCGCTGGTTCTTTCCCGGTTTCACGGAGTACACCCCGATCAAGCTGACCCGGGCTGCCTGCAGTGAGTCCGCCGTGGTCCGCAATTGGCTGTCGAGCAATTCCTTCAAGATGAAGGCGCAGACGGGCAACATCGTCCTGATGGACCCCAGCAACCAGCCCGTCGTCACATGGAACCTGCGCCGTCTCATCCCGGTGAAGTGGTCCATCGCCGGCTTCGAGGCGGGCCAGAGCAAGGTGGCCCTGGAGACCCTCGAACTCCAGCACCTCGGATTCCTCGACGACGACCAGGCCTAGCGATGGCGAACATACGCGCGGCGGGTACGGCCCCGTCGTCCACCGGCTCCGGCAGCCGCTGGGCACACGGCGACTGGCACGTCGACAAGGCCCTGTTCGGCATGGCGATGCGGTTCAAGGTCTCTGTGGACGCCTTCGGGGACCTGGGCTACTGGTCCTCCTGCCGCGGCCTGAACGTGACCTTCGACCACGAGGAGATCGAGTGCGGCGGCAACTACGAGCACTCGGTCCTGCTTCCCAAGCGCCTGAAGTACGGCAGCATCACGTTGCAGAGGGCGATCAAGAGGGAAGACACGGCGCGGCTCCAGACGTGGCTGCGGCAGGTGATGCGTGACTGGTACAGCTACGAGATCGGCGGGACCGAGTACGCAGGCACCGGAGTCAAGATCGAGCTGATGGACGCGCACAACCAGCCCGTTTTCGACTGGCAGTTGCGCAGCGTGTTCCCGAAGAGCTGGAAGGGTCCCGACCTCGACGCCGACACCAGCAAGGTCGCCCTGGAAACCCTGGAGCTGGCCCATGAGGGATTCCTGTAGGAGACGCCATGACCCACACGACCGCCGTGCTGACGTGCACCTCCGCCCCCATGCCGGGCGCCGTTCCGCTGCTCTTCACCCCGGACAAGCTCTCGATGGACCGCAGCGCCAGTTACCGCTCCCACGGCAGTAGCTCGCCGAACGGTGGCAACAAGGGATCGAAGCGCGTTTTCGAGCGCGCCGAGCCACTTCTGATCAAGCTGAATGACGTGACGTTCACGGGAGGCGAGACGAAGGCCCTCTGCGATCAACTGCTGAACTGGCTGAGCCCCGGCTCGGGTGCGGCGGGACAGGCCGTCGCGGGCGTACTGGCGAAGAAGGGCTTCAGCGAGGGGATGGTCAACCGGCAGCCCGTGCTCAGTTTCGTCTACGGCGGCCCTCCGGCCCTCGGGTTCTTTTACCAGGTGGTCTTGACGCACGTGCACATCAGTTACACGCGCTTCACCGCCGCCGGTGCCCCCGTGCGCGCGAAGGTGTCCATCGACATGAAGGAGCAGCCGAGCCTGCTGGGCACCCTGCCGACCAACCCGACCTCGGGAGGCCTCCCGGGGCGGCGCAGCTACACGGTCACCGAGGGCGAGGACCTGGTGAACCTCGCCCGTACCCAGTACGGATCCACCTCGCACTGGCGTCGCCTGGCCGACGCCAACGCCATCGACGACCCCCTGCGCATGCGCCCGGGAACCACCGTCTACCTGCCCAACCCGCACGAATTCGACTGACCGGCCGGAAAGGACCCCCTCGTGATCCGCAAGCCCCAGGCGCAGCCCCCCGGGGGGGTACCCATGGACGACAGCGCCGACACGGTCCGAGCCCACATCAAGATCGGCTCGATGGCTCCGGTCGGCGAAGTGTCCGCGCAGGTCGAGTCCACGATCATCCGTGTCGTCGTGGACACCCACCTGTACCTGCCGGACATGTTCGAGATCACCTGTCTGTACACCGCCGACGCCGGCGACCAGGTGATGCAGGAGATGAAGGTCGGTCACCAGGTGGAGATCAGGAGCGGCAACGACGCTCTGTCCGCAACACCTCTCATCAGGGGCGAGATCGCCTCGGTGGAGGCCGTGTGCGAGGACAACGCGATCTACATCATGGCTCGGGGATACGACCGCTCCCACATCCTCCAGCGAGCCCAGCGCACGCGCACCTTCGTCAACACCAAGGACGCCGACGTCGCCCTCCGGATCGCGCGCGAGGCGAAGCTCGAGATCGGAAAGGTCGACCAGACCAAGTACGTGCACCGGCACCTGGCGCAGATCGCGCAGACCGACTGGGACTTCCTCCAGGCCAGAGCTCGGGCCAACGGCTTCGAGGTGGGGGTGACGGGGAACAAGTTCCACTTCCGCCAGGCATCCGGCACGCCCGGCGCATCTCCTCCCGAGGGCGCCACCACGCCGCCGCCCCTCGCCTTCGGCGACAACCTGCTCTCCTTCCGCCCCAGGGTCACGGCCGTCGACAAGCTCCCGGCCCGCGTCGAGGTGCGTACCTGGGACGAGGAGCGCACCGACGTCGTGGTCGCCACCGCACCCGTGAAGCCCGTCATGCCCGACCCGGGCGCCGGTGGCGGTCTTGCCGGGGCCATCGCCGGAGCGGGCGCAGCCAGCAGCCTCCCCGGCGTGGGCAAGGCGGGAGGTTCGACCCCGGCCACGGACGCCCGCCTCCTCATCGACCTGCCCGTGGGTTCCGGTGCCGACATCGCGGTCGCCGCGGAGTCGCTCGCGAAGGGCATCGCCGAGCGTGTGGCGGGCACGGCCTCCGAGGCCGAGGGGCGGGCCTTCGGGCACAGTGGCATCCAGGCCGGCTGCGAGGTCCAGGTCGAGGGTGTGCCGGCGCCCTTCGGCGGCAGCTGGCAGGTCACCAACGCCCGGCACACCTTCTGCGAGGACGAGGGCGGCTACTTCACCGAGTTCTCGGCCACCGGCCGCAGCGACCGCTCCCTGCCCGGCCTGACCGCAGGGGAGGGGGATCCCGGCTCGGACCGGCGGGCGCGCGGCATGATGTGCGGCATCGTCACGAACGTGGCCGACCCCACCGGCCGCAACCGCGTGAAGGTGCGCCTGCCGCTGCTCGCTCCTGACTTCGAGACCGACTGGGTGCGCGTGGTGCAGCCGGGAGGGAACCACGGCGCCGTGATGTTCGTACCCGAAGTCGGCGACGAGGTCCTCGTTGCGTTCGAATGGGACGACATCAACAGGCCGATCGTCATGGGCGGGATGCGCAACGGCGCCAGCAACCTGGCGCTGGGCGGCCCCGCGGTCGAGCGCAAAGGCGAGACCGCCTCGGTCATGCGCCGCGGCCTGGTCAGCAGCAGCGGCAGCAGGCTCGCCTTCGTCGAGATCCCGCCCAACCGGACCCCGCTCACGGAGAAGTCGGCGATCGTCCTGGCCACCGAGCTGAACGACCTGGGACTGACCATCGACAAGACGACCGGCCAAGTCCTGCTCACCTGCAAGCCCCAGAGCGGCAGGGGCAAGGGCCAGGGAACCGTGACCATCTCCACCGACGGCAGCGGCACCGTGACGATCGACAGCGGCCCCAAGGGCTCGGTGAATGTGACGGGCGGCGACATCAGCGTCCGTGCCGCTCGTGCCCTCAACCTGGAGAGCGACGGCCAGCTGACCCTCAAGGGCCAGAACGTCAAGGTATCCGGCCGCCTGATCGAGCTCAACTGACACCGCGAGGCAAGGACAGCAAGGCCATGAACAGAGCAGACGACTTCATCGGCGCGGGATGGGCGTTCCCCATGAGGGTGAGCCCCACCGGAGGCATCGCCCTGGTCCGGCGGGAGACCGAGCTGGAACAGGCCATGAAGATCATTTTGTCGACGTATCCGGGCGAGCGCCCGATGCGGCCCGGGTTCGGCTGCCGCCTGCGCGACTACGTCTTCCGCGACACCGGCCCCCAGACCATGGCCATGCTGTCGGAAGAGGTCCGCACCGCCCTGATCACCTGGGAGCCGCGGGTCGACATCCACAGCGTCCGGGCCATGGCCGCCGCGGACCAGCCGAGCCTCGTCCACGTCGACATCGTGTACGCGATCAAGGCCACCAACGACCGCCGCAACCTGGTGTTCCCGTTCTACACGATCCCCGAAGAGGAAGAGGACTACTGATGGCGCTCCCTTCGCCAGACCTCGACGACCGCCGGTTCCAGGACTTGGTGGACGACGCCAAGCGCATGGTCATGCGACGCTGCCCGGAGTGGACGGACCACAACGTCTCCGACCCCGGCGTGACGCTCATCGAGACGTTCGCCTTCATGACCGACCAGTTGCTGTTCCGCCTCAACCGGGTGCCGGACCGCATGTACGTGAAGTTCCTGGAACTGCTCGGCGCCAGACTGCTGCCGCCCGTACCGGCGCAGGCGCCGGTCACGTTCTGGCTGTCCGCACCTGCCGCCACCCACGTGTCTGTTCCGGCCGGGACGAACGTCGCGACCCTACGGACCGAGACCGACGCCTCCGTGGTGTTCGCCACCCGCCACGAGCTGCGGCTGCCGCCCGCAGGCCTGCAGCACCTGATGACCCTGGAGTCGCAGTCCAACACGCTGCTCGCCCGGGACGAACAGCACCGCCTGCGCGTGGGATTCCCCGCGTTCGGCTCCCAGGCACCGGTCGTGGACGACTGTCTCCTGGTCGGACTGTCGGACGCGGTGCCGCGGGCGCTGGTGAGCCTGGACTTCACCTGCAGCATCCAGGGTGTGGGCGTGGACCCCGACTACCCGCCACTGGTGTGGGAGGCCTGGAACGGGGACGACTGGGAGCCGTGCCGGGTGCACTCCGATGCCACGGGCGGCCTCAACCGCCCGGGAGCGATCGTCCTCCAGGTACCGGAAGGGCACCACGCGAGCATCCTCGACGGGAGGCGGGCCGGCTGGCTGCGCGCACGGGTGACCGCCCCCCGCCCGGACCGCCCGGGATACAGCACGTCGCCCGTCATCGATTCGATGGACGCGTCGGTGATCGGCGGCACGGTCGACGCCGTGCACGCCGAGATCGTCGTCGACGACGAGCTCGATGTCTCCGACGGCACCAGCAACCAGCGGTTCCAGGCCTCCCACGCCCCGATCCTCGCCACCGCCGTACCCGCGGTCCTCGAGGTCAGCGGCGACGAGGGCTGGACGCGCTGGACGGAAGTCGAGCACTTCGCCCACAGCGGTCCCGATGACCGGCACTACGTCATCGACAGCACGCACGGAACGGTTTCCTTCGGCCCGATGGTCAGGGAGCCGGACGGCACCATGCGCCGCTACGGCGCGGTACCGCCCAAGGACTCGATGGTGCGGCTCACCCGCTACGCGACCGGTGGCGGTGCGGTCGGGAACGTCGGACAGGGAGCCATCCAGACCCTGAAGTCCTCCATCCCCTTCATCGCACGCGTGGAGAACCCCGAACCGGCGACGGGGGGAGTCGACGGAGAGACCGTGGAAGAGGTGAAATCACGGGCACCGCTGCTCATGCACACCCGAGGCCGCGCGGTCACCGCCGAGGACTTCGAGGTCATCACCCGGGAGGCCGCGCCGGAGCTCGCACGCGTCCGCTGCCTCACCGCCCAGGAGGCCGGGCTTCGGCCCGGCGCCGTCAAGGTACTCGTCGTCCCAGGTCTCCCCGACGAGCCGGGACCCGCTCGGTTCGCCGCACTCAAGCCCCGGCAGAGCACGCTCGACGCCGTCGCCGAGCGGCTGGACCAGTGCAGGCTGGTCGGCACGACCGTCCTGGTCGAACCGCCGCTCTACCGCGGTGTGACGGCCGTGGTGCGGCTGCGGGCCGTTCCGGGGGCCAAGACCGACCGCGTCACCGACGACGCCCTGGGAGCCCTCTACCGCTACCTCAATCCCGTCAGCGGCGGACCCGACGGGACGGGCTGGCCCTTCGGGCGGCCCGTGCAGGCGGGTGACCTGTACGCGGTGCTCCAGCAGGTCGACGGCGTGGGCATCGTCGAGGAGGTGCGCCTGTTCAACGCGAACCCGGTGACCGGTGTGCGGGGCGAGGAGACCGACCGCGTCACGCTCGACCGGGACAGCCTGATCTTCTCCTTCGAGCACCAGGTCCTCGTGGAAGGCGGCGGGGCATGAGAGGCACCGTCCCAGACCTGGTCACCCCGTACCCGATCGGCGCGTACCTGCCGGCCGTGTACCAGGAGGACTCCTTCGCCCAGCGCTTCACCAGTGGTCTCGACGACGTACTCGCACCCGCGATCGCCGTGCTCGACTCGCTCGAGGCCTACGCGGACCCGGACACGACACCGGAGGACTTCCTGCCCTGGCTCGCCGGGTGGCTGGGCATCGCCGTGGAGGAGACCCTGCCCGCGGATGCCCGCCGGGCCAGGGTCAAGCACGCGGCGGAGTCGTTCGTGGTCCGCGGCACCCACGCGGGCCTGCGCGCGGCGCTGCACACCCTGACGGGGGCCTGGCTGGAGGTCTTGGACAGCGGCGGCGTTCGCTGCTCGGACCGGTCGGGGGGGTGCACGGTGACCGATGCCGAGCCGGCGGTCATCGTACGGCTGCCGCAGTCGCTCGTGCACCAGCGGGAGGCCGTTGAGGCGCTGGTCGCCGGTGCGGTGCCCGCACACGTACATCGCGCCGTGGAGTTGCTGGATCATGACCACCTGTCGTAAGTGCGGCTTCAACAACGGTGTCGGCGACAAGTTCTGCGGCTCGTGCGGATCGTTCTTGGAGTGGACCGGCAAGAAGCAGAAGATCGACCTTCCGGAGGACCTGCGGCAGGAGGCCGAGCAGCAGGCGGCGGGCCCCGGCCCGTCGGCACTCGAACGGCTCCAGCGGGGCCTGTACACCGACGTCGGCAGCCGCCCCGCCCTCCCCGGCCGAACCGGTCCGGCGGGTGTTCCCGGCATGGGCATGGGCATGGGCGGCGGCATGGGCGGCGGCATGGGCATGCCCGGCATGGGCGGCCCTCCCGGCATGGGCGGTCCTCCTGGGATGGGCCGTCCCACCGGCATGCCCGGTCCTCCTGGGATGGGCGGTCCTCCTGGGATGGGCCGTCCCACCGGCATGCCCGGGCCCCCCTCGATGGGAGGGCCGCCCGGCATGGGCGGATTCTCCAGCAAGGATGACGACGACGAGGACGAGGACGACAAGTTCCTCGCATCGCTCCTCAAGGGGGGCACCGGCGCGGGCGCGGGCGGCGCGAACGATGACGATGACGAGGACGAAGAGGATGACGAGGACGACTGGCTCGCGGCCCTCTTGAAGGATGCCGGTGGTGATGACGATGACGATGACGATGACGATGACGATGACGACGCTGCGGACGACGACGAGGATGACGACGAGGATGACGACGAGGACGATGAGGATGAATGGCTCGCCTCCCTCCTGAAGCAGGCTGAAGCCGGCGAGGACGATGAGGACGATGAGGACGATGAGGACGATGAGGACGACGCCGCGGACGACGCTGCGGACGATGACGACGACGAGGATGACGATGAGGACGATGAGGATGAATGGCTCGCCTCCCTCCTGAAGCAGGCTGAAGCCGGCGAGGACGACGAGCACGACGAGGACGACGAGGGCGACGAGGAGGACGAGGACGAGGACGATCACGAAGCCGCGGAACCCGGCCTGGTCGCTCCCGCCGAACCCGAGGAACGGCGCACGCCTGCCCCGCAGCGCCGACGGGCCACGCGCCCGGCCATGCCCGGCGACCTCGTCTGTCCCGCCTGCGGCGAGAACAACGACGACGAGCGCAAGTTCTGCAGCCGATGCGGCTCCTCCCTCGACCAGGCGGTTGAGGCGACCATGCCGTGGTGGCCGCGGTTCTGCGCGCGCCTGCGCCCCGGACCGGCGGTCCTGGACGCCGGGCAGCGTCCTGGTCAGGCCGGTGTGCGGGACAAGCGACGCTTCGCCCCGTCCGTGTTGGTCGGGCCGGTCCGCTTGGTGGCCAGTGTCGCGCTGCTGACGCTGACCACCCTGTACATGATCCATCCCCCCTTCAAGGAGTTCGTCACGATCGAGGCCCAGGAGATCCAGACCAGGCTGAAGGCGACGGTCAAACCGGAGTTCTCCCCGGTGAACCCGAAGGACGTGCGCGATCCCGGTGCCAGCGATCCCGCGCACTCGGCCCTGGACGCCTTCGACTTGAATTCCGACACCTACTGGCTGACATCGGTCGACGACACCCAGGGCGTCACGCTGGAGTTCGACGCACCGGTGGACCTCAGCCACCTCGTCGTCCGCAACGGCGCGCACCCCGACTTCAAGGCCTACGACCGGGCGAAGTCGCTGGAACTCGATTACTCCAACGGCCAGAAGCAGACGGTCACGTTGCAGGACAAGAACGAGGAACAGTCCGTGAACCTCGGGTCCCACGGCGAGGTGACGTGGGTCAAGGTGCGTGTCCTGGACGCCTACGGCAGCCACAAGAGCAGCCAAGTGGCGGTCTCCGAGATGGAGTTCAACACCATGGTCCGCGGATACCTGTTCTGACGGCCCGGTGATGGGGAGGGGACGGTACGCCGTTAGGCGGCCGTTAGGGGGCTGCCGCCTAGCGTGGAGTCAACGTCATATTTCGGGTGACGGGCCAACAACATGCCGCACCTTAGGCGGTGGAGAAGGAGAAGCAGTCGTGCTCGGAAAAGGCAGAGGCCGACGTCGTCACACGAAGCCCGCGATCACGCGGCGAGCAGCCGCGGCGGCGGGAGTCGCCGGTGTGGGGGTCGCCATCCCCCTGCTGCTCGGAGGCAGCGCCCAGGCCGCCACGACGGCGGTCTGGGACCAGGTGGCCCAGTGCGAGAGCAGCGGCAACTACGCCATCAACACGCGCAACGGCTACTACGGCGGTCTGCAGTTCTCGACCTCGACGTGGCGGGCGTACGGCGGGCGGGCGTATGCCCCGAACGCCCATCTGGCCACGAAGGAACAGCAGATAGCCATTGCCGAGAAGGTACTCGCAGGTCAGGGCGCGGGCGCTTGGGGGCCGTGCTCGGCCCCGCTGAGGCACGCGAAGCCCGCAGCGCAGGAGCCCAAGGCGCAGGAGCCCGCAGCGCAGGAGCCCAAGGCGCAGGAGCCCGCAGCGCAGGAGCCCAAGGCGCAGGAGCCCGCAGCGCAGGAGCCCAAGGCGCAGGAGCCCGCAGCGCAGGAGCCCAAGGCGCAACCCGCTCCGCAGACGCCCTCGGGAGCCGCCGAAGGCACGTACACCGTCCGGCCCGGCGACACGCTCGTGGGCATCGCGCGGTCGCACGGTCTCCCGGACTGGCACGTCCTGCACGAGGCGAACCTGGCCGCCGTACCCGACCCGAACGTGATCCGCGTGGGCCAGGTGATCCGTGTACCCGCTGCGGACGTGACGACGACGGCGGCGGCGGGGCACGCCGTCCGGCTGGACTGAGGGACAGGGAACATCAGCCATGATCCGACATGACATATTCCAGCAGGACATGCTCAGGATGGCGCCGCCGGACGAGGACGAGCTGCAGGCCGCTCGCGTCGTGGTCGCCTCCCGGTCCCGCGATGCCGCTGACTGCGAGCTTCTGCTCGAGATGCTGGGCCTGGTCCCCGAACCGGAAACCGCCGAGCCGGCACTGGAGGCACCCCGCATCCACCTGCTGCCTCCGCTGCTGGACGGACGCCGCGAAAGAGGCTGGTGAGTCCGGACGTACTACGCCCTCGGTCCACCAGACGGGAGACTCGCGCATCGTCCGGTGGCCGATGACGGTTCCCGGCGGCGGGTCCTAACGTCGGACCGTGACCGGGCGACGACAGGTGGCCGCGGGGCTCAGTGCCGGCTCGACGCCGTCCTCCCGCATACCCGGTTCGCTCACGCGGGAGGAGATCGGCCGTGAAGGACGCTGGGCGGCGCATGGGGGACTGGACGGACTCCGCCGCGTGCATCGGTATGGACGTCGAGGTCTTCTACGCGCAGAGCATGGCGCGGATGGTCAGCGCGCTCAAGGCGTGCCGCGGATGCCCCGTGCAGGCGGACTGCCGTGCGCACGCGGAGCGCGCGAAGGAACCGTTCGGCATCTGGGGTGGTCTCACGGCCTCCGAGCGGGGCTGGGCCTGACCGGCGCGGCTCGCCGGGCCGACCCGCCGCCGTCGGACTATTCTCGATGCACGGGGCTCACCTGCCCCGCTCGCAGGCGCGCAGGAGTTCCGAGGGAGCTTTCCATGACGGAACGCATCCGGGTCGTCATCGCGGACGACCACCCGCTCTACCGCGAGGGCGTCCGCAGGGCGCTGGCCTGGAGCGGAACCATCGAGGTGGTGGGCGAGGCCTCGAACGGACGCGAGGCCCTCAAGATGATCAAGGATCTCACTCCCGACGTCGCGCTCGTCGACTTCCGGATGCCCGACATGGACGGCATCGCGCTGACCCGCTCGGTCGCCCAGTGGAAGCTCGAGACCCGGGTGGTGATCGTCAGTGCCTTCCAGAACAGCGAGCTGGTCTTCCGGGCCCTGGAGGAAGGCGCCGCCGGCTACATGCTCAAGGACGCCAAGCGGACCGAGCTGGTCGAGGCGGTGCGGCAGGCGGCGTCCGGGAAGACGGTGATCCCCGCGGACCTCGCCGGCGGGGTGGCCGAGGAGATCCGCATGCGGGCCCAGTCGGGCGGCCCGGTCTTCACCACCAGGGAGCTGGAGGTGCTGCGAGACTTCGCGGAGGGGATGAGCATTCCGCAGATTGCGCAGAAGCTCTTCCTCGCACCCAGCACCGTCAAGACCCACGCCCAGCACCTCTACGAGAAGCTCGGCGTCGGCGACCGTGCCGCCGCCGTCGCCGAAGGCATGCGCCGCGGCCTGCTGGACTGACCCACCCGCCGGACACCCCCTATGGCTCCCGCACTCCTCGCCCTTGCGGCGTACGGGCGGGAAGGACCCGCACGGGCCCGTACGCCACCTCGAACCGGGGGACGGGGGGCGGGAGGGACGGCGCACCGTCCACCGATCGGTGGGCACGGACACACCGGCCGGCTCCCGCGATCCCCCGATCCCCAGGGGCCCCCGTACGCAGCACTCTGGTGACCGAGGGCGCTGCACGAGGCGCCACCGAGGTACGGAGCGGGCAATGGCTTGGACGCACGTAACGGTGATCGAGGACGACGCGGAGATCCGCGAGTTCCTCTCCGCCTCCCTCCGCAAGATGAAGTACGACGTCCACGCCGTCGCGCGCGGCGCCGACGGACTCAGCCACGCAGCCTCTTCCGCCCCGGGCGGGGTGATCGTGCTCGACCTCGGGCTTCCCGACATCGACGGCCTGGACGTGCTCAAGATGCTCCGCGCCACGGTCAACACCCCGGTCCTGGTCTCCAGCGCCAGGGACGACGACAGCCACATCGTGCGCGCCCTCGACCTGGGCGCCGACGACTACGTCGTCAAGCCGTTCTCCGCGGAACACCTCGACGCCCGCATCCGCGCCGTGCTGCGGCGCTCGGGCGACCGCCGCCCGGAAAGCGCCTACCACGTCGGTGGCCTCAGCATCGACATGGAGGCCCACACCGCGGTCCTGGACGGCCGGGAGCTGGAGATGCGGCCCAAGGAGTTCCGGCTCCTCGCCTACCTCGTGCGCCATGCGGGTCGGGTCGTCAGCAAGGACGAGCTGCTGAGCGAGATCTGGGACGATGCGTTCGGCGCGAGCGACAAGACGATCGACGTCCACCTGTCCTGGCTCCGCCGACGTCTCGGTGAGACCGCGGCAGAGCCGCGGTACCTGCACAGCGTGCGCGGCGTCGGTGTCAAGATCGCCGCACCCGCCGACTAGCATGCGAAGGAAATTCGCACTGGTCAGTGCGCTGAGCACGCTCCTGACCGTCTTCCTCCTGGGCATCCCGCTGACCTTCTACGCGGCATACGCCCACCTGGCCCAGGCGGATCACGACGCCGTCCTTCAGGCCCAGACCCTGGCAACCCTGACCCGTGAGTCGGCGGACTCGGGCACCGGACAGCTCACCTCCTGGATCGACTCCCAGCAGCGCAACGTCCGCGCCACCGTGGTCATGCCCTCGGGCACGCGCTTCGGAGCGCCCGTACCGTGTCTGCAACAGCCGGAACCCCACGTCGGTGACCTGGAGCAGTGGACGTGCCGGGGGCACAGGGTCGCGAGTCTTGCCGTGCCCATGCCCGACGGAGGCGAGGCCCAGGTCGACGTGGCGGTGGACACCGCGGGGGCGAGCGAGGAAACACTGCGCGTCATCGCCCTGCTCGCCGCCGCTGCCGTCGTACTGCCCGCCGTCTCCGTGGTGTTCGCCGACCGCCTGGCCCGTTCGGTCGTCCGTACTGCCGGAGAACTGACGGACGTCGCAGCCGACTTGCGGCAAGGACGTCTCGACTCCCGCTTCGCCGGCACCGGCCCACCGGAACTCCGGCAGCTCGGCCTCACCCTCAACGCGTTGGCTGCCAGGCTCGACGCCCTCGTCACCAACGAACGCGAATCGCTGGCGGACCTGTCCCACCGGCTGCGTACCCCGATCACTTCGCTGATGCTCCAGGCCGAGGCCCTCAAGGACCGCCGGGGCGGCGAACGCCTCCTCTCAGCCCTCCACGACCTCAACGGTGAGGTCACGAGGGTCATTCGGCATGCTCGCAAACCGATCGCCTCGAACGGCGGCCTGACGGCCTGCCTCGACGCGGTCGTCGCGGACCGCGTCGCGTTCTGGGAGGTGCTGGCCGAGGAACAGGGGCGTGCCTGCGAGCTGACGGTGCACGACACCGATTGCCAGGTGTACGTCCCGCCGGCAGAACTCGAGGCCGCCGTTGACGTCCTGCTCGAGAACGTGTTCACCCACACCCCGGATTCGGCCGGCATGCTGATCACCGTACGTGCCCACCCGGGCGGCGGCGCGGAGCTCACCATCGACGACGACGGGCCTGGGTTCTCGGACCTTCGCGTGGTGGAACGCGGCCGGAGCACCGGCGGATCGAGCGGACTCGGCCTGGACATCGCCCGTCGCACGGCGACGATTTCCGGTGGCCGGCTCGTCCTGAGTGCCTCGCCGACCGGGGGCGCTCGTGTCACCGCGTCCTTCGGCGGGCCCCCGGTTCCGCGCCGCCCCCAGGGGGCCGGCGGAGCGTCCTGAGCCCTGCCGAACCGGCTGAAGGGGAACCGCTGAGCTTCATTGAGCCGGTCCCTGACCGGCTGACGTCCCGGGGCTCAAAAGAGGGGGCAAGGCTCCCGGACGGCTGAGCGAGGTGTCTCACACGTCAACTCGTTCGCCAGGGCGTCTTGTCGGCCACCCATCCCGTCGCGCTGGCCCTTCCGCATGTCCTCGCGGAGTGACTGACGATGCTGATCGTCAACCGGGAGGAGGGTGACCGTGACCGGCCGTGCGAGCTGCCGCCCCGAGCCGGGCGATGGCTGCCCCGGTGTATGTGCGCAAGCACGACACCCCGGCCCAGATCGCGGCCGGATTCCGCCTCGGCGAGAGCGCCGCCCACGCCAGCGCACACGGCGTGATCACCTCTGCCTGCCCTTGCGTCCTCACTCACCCGAGCACTGGGCAGGCGCGTCCCGAGCAGGTGCTGCCCGGACACGCCGGAGCGGGTGGGGAGACAGAACTTCCGTTCTGTCTCCCCACCCGCTCCGGCGTGTCCGCCGGGAGGTGGTCAGATCAGGCCCTCACGGATGGCGTAGGCGACGGCGTGGGGTCGGTTGCGCAGGTTGAACCGGTTGTTGATGGCGTGGAGGGTGTTCTTCACCGTCCGCTCCGAATAGCACAGCTGCTGGGCGATCTCGTTCGTGTCCAGCCCCTGCGACACCAGGCGGAGCACGTCGGCCTCCCGGTCGGTGATGCCGGAGTAGCGCTGGCCGCCCCGCGGGACGGACGTCTGCTGCTGGAGCTTGGAAACCTGCTTCAGGAGACTGCCGACGAGGTCGGGCGGGAGGACGCCGGCGCCCCGGTTGACCGAGGTGATCACGTGGACGAGTCCGTCGGCGGTGACGTCCTTGCGGCGGGCGAGACCGCTGATGCCGGCCTCCGCGGCGGCGAACACACCGTCGTCCTCGAGGGAGGAGGCGACGAGCACGATGCGCTGTGTGCCCTGGCCCCGGGTCGACTTGACCAGGGAGATGGCGGCGTCGTCGATCTCGTCGACCACGAGGACGGCGACGGTGTCCGGTTCGGCGTCCTGGCGCTCCACGATGTGGACTTCCGGGCGGAGGCGCAGGGCGGCGATGACGCCCAGCTCCGAGATGGAGTCCAGGGCGTGGACGAAAACACTGATCCTGTTCGGCATGAATTTCCTCTTGGATGCGTAGAACTGGGGTGAGGCCTCCGGTTGACGTCCGGTGGGACGGTCGGTCCGGGGTCGATGCATCCATGGTGTGCCCCCGAAGGTTAACGGGGGGATAGCGGAGCCGGTGCGAAGGATTGTCCGATGGGGACGTCGGCCGGCCGCCGTTCGGGCACCCTAGAAGAGGCGTTCCTCGCCGCAGATCGCCACGCGCACCGTGGAGTCGCCGTCCAGAGACACCCGGTAGTGGCAGCGGTTCACCGGCCTGGTGCGCATCGCGTCCCGCCATCCGAACCCGCTGAAGCTCAACCAGGCGTCGGAGCTCTGGTGCCGCTCGATGGTGGTGCTGGCGGTGCCGTTCATCAGGACGCTGCCCTCGGACCCCCCGCCCAGGTACTCCCGGAGTTCCACCGTGCACTCCAGACGGCCGGTCTGTGGTCTCGGCGTGAACCGGAAGGCGAGCGTATCGGCGCGGAAGGAGACGAGTCCGTCGCGGATCTCATTGCTCGTGATGTCGAATTCCAGCAATTGGGCCGGATTCCATGTCGGTGGCTCTGAGTTCGTTATGTCCATGGCCCCATTGTCCCGGCGCCTGCTGTTCCGTCCTGCGTTCGGCCGGAATTCTGCGCGAAGGAGACGCGGTTCTTCCCTTCCCGCTGCCCGAACGTGGATGTCCAGGCCGGGCCCTGGCCGCGAGAGTGGACGCATGGGAGTCATCGCATCACTGGACGAACGGGATGTCAGCGTCGAGGCAGGTGAAAGCGTCACCTGCTCCGTACGGCTGCACAACACGGGCCACACCGTCGACACCTTCACCCTGGACGTCCTGGGGGAGGCGGCCGACTGGGCGAGCGTGCAGCCGTCCAGCGTCAACGTCTTCCCCGGCGACGACGCGGTCGCCGTCCTGACCTTCGCGCCTCCCCGTTCGGCGGAAGTGCCGTGCGGAAAGAAGGCCTTCGCCCTGCGCGTGATGGCGCAGGAGGACACCGACGGCTCGGTGATCGAAGAGGGCAGCGTCGAGGTCGGAGGCTACGCCGACCTGGCCGCCGAGATCGTTCCCCGTACCGCCCGTGGTGCGCGCCGGGCGCGCACCAAGCTGGCCGTGGACAACTACGGCAACGGCCCGGTCACCGTCCAGTTCACGGGCAAGGACGAGAGCGGGGACGTCGATTTCGTCTTCAAGCCGGTCCAGACCGTCGTCGAAGGCGGGACGACGCAGCTGATCCCGGTCCGCATGCGCATGCGCAAGCGGTTCCTCACCGGTCAGCCCAAGACCCTGCCGGTGGAGATCAGTCTGACCGCCTCGGACGGCAGCAAGCTCGACGCCGCCGGTGTGGTGATCCAGCCGCCCATGCTGCCCCGCTGGCTGCCCAGGGCGCTTACCTTCGCCATCGCCGGGCTGATCCTCCTGGCCGTCCTGGTTCCGACGATCTTCAACGATGCGCCCAAGTCCAAGGCCACCTCGGGCGGGGTCGCCGATCCCTCGGGTGGAGCCCAGTCCCCGCCGGGCACCGGCGAGACACCCCCGCCGGGGGCCCCGCAGCAGGACCCCGCGGCGCCGGCCGGCCAGAACCAGCCCGCCGCCCAGGGGGGCGGAGGCGGCTCGCCCGTGAAGCCCCCCGCGTCGGACCCCGAGAAGCCTCCCGCGCCCGGCTCGCCTGCGAAGCCCCCCGCGTCGGACCCCGAGAAGCCTCCCGCGCCCGGCTCGCCTGCGAAGCCTCCGGCGTCGGACCCCGAGAAGCCTCCCGCGCCCAGCCCGCCCAAACCTCCCGCGCCCGGCCCCGCGGAGCCGACCGCCGAGAACATCCGCATCGAGGGCACGTCCATCGCGGGCAGTGGGGGGTTCACGACGCGCAGGCGTACGGTGCAGGCCGGTCAGACGATCAAGATCGGCGAGGTCGTCCTCGACAATCCGCAGGGCTCCGTCGGCACGCTGGAGATACGCAAGAACGACACGAAACTGCTCGAGCGCGATCTCTCCAAGCTGACGCACGAGCGCGTCCGCTTCAGCACGGAGATCAGCTTCAAGGCGGGCGACGAGATCGTGGTCGCGGTGCGGTGCACCTCATCGAGCGGCACGTGCAAACCCGTCGCCCTGTTCCCCGCCAAGGTCACGACCGCGTGAGCATCCGGCTCCCGCCGTCACTCCTCCGACATCCCCGAAAGGCAGCCCGACATGCCCGGACTTCCCGCCGCGCGACTCGGTGACAAGGTCACCGGAACCGACATCCACATCGTGCTGGTACCCGCCCCGCCCGGTCCGCCCACACCCCAGCCCATGCCCTTCCCGTACCAGGCGACCTTGACGGGAGGGTGCTGCGCGACCGTACGGATCGGCGGCAAGCCGGCGGCGACGCTGTCGACCACGGCCGCCATCAGCCCGCCGCACATCGCTCCCGCGCCGGCGACCTTCTCCGTGCCGCCCACGCACACCGGGACCGTCATCAAGGGCAGCGCGACCGTGCGCATCGGAGGGAAACCGGCGGCGCGCGTGGGCGACACCGTCCAGACCTGCAGCGACCCGGTTCCGGCACCGAACGGCCGCATCATGCCTCCGGTTCCGAACCACGGTGTGCTCATCGGCTGAACGCCCGAGGGGATGCCTCCGCCTCTCGCCCGGTTTCCCTTCCCGCCGCCCCTGCGATCCCCTACTGTTCGTTCGAACGAATTGGGCGGTGGTCTGCCGGTCCCCAAGGGGTGACGGGTGCTGCTGCCGTCCGCACCGACGCGCGATCCGTGTCGGCATGGCTCGGAGCGGACCCGGTCGGGGCCGCCCATGAGGGAAGCGGGTTGGTCCAAGTGGCCGAGGTGCACCAGCGTTCTTCCGAGCAGGGCCCCCTGGCGGTGGGGCTCGGGCGGAGGGACGCGCTCAGGCTCGGCACCCTGCTGGCGGCATGGGGGATGTCCGCGCTGGTGCCCGTCGGCATCGACGGGGAGCGGCGCTGTGACCGGGCGCACGGCACGGTCACGACCACCTACCGGGGGAGTTCCCCGTTCGGCTTCGACCAGTGGGCGGCCGTCGACTTCGACGTGCCGGACGGGGTGCGGCGGATCTCCGTCAGCACCTCGTTCCAACAGTCCGAGTCCGCTTCCCCGCCCGGCACGTGGCCCAGCGGTCTGGACACCGGGGTGTTCGGGCCGGACGGGTTCCGCGGCTGGTCGGGCGACGACGGGCGGGACTGCACCCTGTCCGCGGCCGACGCCACCCCGGGGTATCTGCCCGGGCCGATCGAGGCGGGCAGGTGGTGCGTGGCGCTGGGACCCACGGTGAGCCATCCGCAGGGGATGGGGTGGCAGGTCGCCGTCACGCTGGAGTACGGGACTCCACCCCTGCCGGTCTGTGGTGCGCAGGCCGCCACCCGGCCGGAGCGCCAGGCCGTCATCCGCCTGCGTACCGAGGTCTCCGGCGGTCGGTCCACCACCGCCGGCGTATATCTGTCGGCCGCCTCCGACCGGAGAACGGGCCCGGTGGCCGCTTGCTGCCGCGGGGCGGATGCCGCCGGACCCACCGGGCCGGAAGTGGCGCTCGGCCGTCGCGGTGGGGCACCGGCACCGACTCCGACACCGCTATCGCACGGTCTCCGTCCGCAGTGCGAGGGCCCGGGTCTCCGCGGCCAGGCCTTCCCGGAGCGCGGCGCCCATGACCAGGTCCGTGGCTGAGCTGAAGACGCCGTCGAGGAGCAGTTCGTTGGTGACGAGCACGGTGCCGTCGGCCCGGGGGTCGAGGGTGCGGCAGCGCTGTCCGTAGACGAAGGAGGCGTTCCACCCGGCGTCGCGCCAGCAGAAGCGACGGTTCGGTTCGACCACGAGGACGGTGTGCTCGGCGCGCATCACATGACTGCCGAGGGCGACCGAGACGTGCACGGTGGCACCCGGCCTGACCTCCCCGTCGGCGCGCAGCACCCATGGGTTCCAGTCCTGGTAGGAGGGCAGGTCGACCAGTGCGTTCCAGATCCGCTCCGCGGGAGCCGCGATGACGGCCTGCTCGCGGTGGACCACCGAGTGCCTGCCGGGCTCCCGCGGGTTCAGGTCGTCCGTGCCCGTGGTGGCGGCCGCGGCCGGGCGCAGTGGTAGCAGGGTCAGTGCGGCACATGCGGTGACGAGGGTGAAGGCGCGGCGCATGAGGGTTCCCGGTTCTCGAGTGCGGTTCCGGCCGGTGCCGACAGGCGCGGCCGGACGGTAGGGGTGCCAGGGGGTGGGGTGTCGCCCCGCCGAGCAGGTCGGCGGGGCGACACGAGGGGGTGGCGGGGACGGTCAGGGGGTGAGTTCCCAGCGCTCGACGTAGCCGACGTCCAGCGCGGCGCGGTCTTGGACCCGGAGCTTCCACGTACCCTCGATCGGCTGTGCGGACGCGTCGACGGTGAAGGTCTGGTCGACGTTGTCGGCCGGTCCGCCGCTGCGGTTGAGCAGGGGGTAGGCGGTGCCGTCAGGGCCGACCAGGTCGACCGTGAGGTCTCCCCGGTAGGTGTGCGTGATCTTGACATGGACCCGGGTGGTGGCCGCCGCGTTGCCGGGACGGTCGGTGATGGTGAGCGGCGATTCGACGGCGGCCCCGTTGTCGGGGATGTCGACACGGGTGGTGGCGGCGTAGATGTACGCCACCTGCCAGGTGAAGGACAGGGTGACCGAGGAGCCGGTGTCGTCCCGGACGGTGATGCTCACCTCGCTGGTCCCGATGGTGGTCGGCGTACCGGAGACCAGGCCGTCGGCGGAGAGGGTCAGGCCGTCGGGGAGTCCGGTGGCCTCGAAGGTGAGGGCCGAGCCGGTGTTGGTGGTGAAGGCGTCGACCTGGAGACCGACCGCCTGCCCGATGCCGCTGGTCTGGTCGGGGATGGGCGCGGCGTTGACGCCGAGTGCGATGCGGTCGCCCACGTTCACGCCGGCCCAGGCGTCGGCCACGGCGAGGTAGCGGGGGCTGTAGGCGCCGAAGAGGTCGGCCGTTGCCTGGAGGGTGGCGGTGCGGGCTCCCGCGTAGTCGGTGCCGGACGTCATGTACGTGGTGAGGGCGCGGTACCAGATGCGCGAGGCGTCCTCGATGCCTATCCCGGCGACGGGCAGGCCGTCGAAGGTCGGGCTGTCGTACGCGACGTCGTTCACGGTCTTGGGGCCGCTGCCTTCTGCCAGGAGGTAGAAGAAGTGGTTGGCGGGCCCGGAGGAGTAGTGGACGTCGACGCCGCCGAGCGAAGGGTCCCAGTAGTCGCGGGAGAGACCGTCGCGCGACGGCCGGTCCATGTAGCGCAGCGGGGTCCCGTTGCCGCGGATGTCGATCTTCTCTCCGACGAGGTAGTCGCCCGGATCGGCCGCGAGGCCGGAGTGGAACTCGACGGCGGCGGCGAAGATGTCGGACGTGGCCTCGTTCAGCCCGCCGGACTCACCCGCGTAGGTCAGGTTCGCGGTGGCGCTGGTGACGCCGTGGGTCATCTCGTGGGCCGCGACGTCGAGGGCGGTCAACGGGTGGGTGTTGCCGGCGCCGTCCCCGTACGTCATGCAGAAGCAGCTGTCGGACCAGAAGGCGTTGACGTAGTTGTTGCCGTAGTGGGCCCGGCTGTACGCGGCGACGCCGTCGTCGCGGATGCCGTTGCGGCCGAAGACCTGCTGGTAGAAGTCCCAGGTGGCCCCGGCGCCGAAGGCCACGTCGACGCCCGCGGTCTGCCGGTTGGCGGGTGTGCCGTCGCCCCAGACGTCGTCGGCGTCCGTGAAGAGGGTGCCCGTCCCGGACGTCCGCTGCTCGAGGTCGTAGGTGCGGTGGCCCGCGCGCTCGCCGTCGACCATCTGGTACGCGGACTCCGACGGGGTCGTGCCGATGGACACCTCGCCGTTGTACTGGCCGGTGCCACGGCCTGTGTGCACGCGTTCCTCACTGCTCAGCACCTTGCCGGACGCGGCGTCCGTGAGGACCCGCAGCTCGCTGGGGGTGCCGTCCTCCTGTACGCCCTTGACCAGGGTCTCCCAGGCCAGCACGGGTTCGGCGGCGCCGACCATGCGGATCACGAGCCTGGGCGAGTCCGCCTCGGGCCGTTCCACCTCGGCCCGCTCCGCCTGGGTGACGGCGGCCTTGGCCGCGCCGGTGGCGCGGACGGACGGGGTGAGGGAGGCCACGGTGAGCTGCGCTCCCGACGCCCGCGACACCGTGGTGCGGCCCTTGGCATCGTGGACGACCAGGTCGCCGCCGACGACGGGCAGCCCGGCGAAGGTGCGCTCGTAGCGGGTGTGCAGCGTGCCGTCGGCATCCTGGATGACGTCCTTGACGAGGAGCTGTTCGCGCGGCCCGAGGCCGATCCGGCGTGCCGTGGCCTGCTGCGCGTCCTGGGCCTGCCCGATGAGGGAGGCGCGGCGCGCCGGCGTGACGGCGAGCGGGAGTGCGCCGGCCCGCGGGGCCTCCGTGCGGGGTGCGGGGTCCGCGGGTGCGGCCGAGGCGGGGGACCCGAAGGCGAACAGGGCCGCGGCGCTGGCCAGGGCGAGGACGGAGGTGGCCGGCCTGCGGAGTTGAGGGGGGTGTCGCCGTAACAAGGCGTCTCCTGAGGGGGGTGAAGGAACGGTGAACGTTCGGGAGAAGCGTGACAGTTGCACGTGGTTGCTGTCATGGGCCTGCCAACTCATGGGCCGGAAATTCTCCCCCCGTCCGACCCGCCCCCGCGGTTGCCCCTCCGGCCGGTGCCGGGCCGTGCGGCGGTCTGCGGTGACGGTCGCCTGGACGGGACCCGGTTCGCCCGTGCGGCGATGCCGCAGGTCGGACGAGTGTTCGACGGGGCTTCGGCGGCGCTCGGGCGAGCCGGCCGGTCCGTGCGGTGTCAACCGCGTCGGAAGCGCACGGAGTCCGGTAGCCGGGCTGCGGCTCCGGATCCTGCCGGGTGTGGCGCCGGGATCGAGCCGTGGTTGCCGGGCGGTGCGCGGTGCGCCCCGCCGGTATTCGCAGGCAGGCAGGACTGGGTCACGACGCAGCGCACCGAATGCGGCCCGGCCACCCATGCCGACCGTCGCACCGGACGCGCACGCGGCGCGTCAGCCCGGACGCGGAGGGCCGGACCATCCGGGAACGCCGGCGCACACGCGGCGCCAGCGGCCCGAACGGTGGCGGCCCACCGGGCACCGGCCCGCGGTCACGGCGCCGGTGCCCCGTGCGTGAAGAGCGACAGCGCGAAGCCGACGGAGCCGAGGTCGCAGCCGGGGGCGGCGACCACGGAGACCGCCCCGCCGCCGGCGGCCGGGGTCGTGAACAGCACGCCCCCGTCCATCTCGACCAGGGTCTGTGTGACGTCTCCGCCGCCGAGGAGGGCGGATCCGCCGGCCGCCAGGCTGGCCAAGCCGGTGGCGAGCGCCGCGAGCTGGTCGGCGCGGTCCCGGGGCAGCCCGCGCGACACGGCGACGACGAGGCCGTCGGCGGAGGCGACCACCCCCTCCTCGACGCCGGGAGTGCCGGAGACGAAGGCGGCGAACCCCGTCTGAAGGGAGTCCGTCTGCATGACTGTGCTGTTCACTGGAGTTCCTCCGGATCGAATCCGTATGTGTGAGACGTCTGGTCGACGGGGCCGGGCATCCTAGGCGGGTGCCCCGGCGTGGGTACGCAGGGCCTGGCGGACGACCTCGATCAGCATCCGCTGGACGTCCTGCCGCTCCCTGGCGTCGGTGTAGAGCACCGGTACCGACCCGCCCACGCCGAGGGCGGCGCGAACGTCGTCGGGTGAGTGGGTCCGTCGTCCGTCGAAGGGGTTCAGGGCCACGGCGTAGGGCAGCCCGTGGTTCTCGAAGTAGTCCACGGCGGCGAAGCTCTCTTGCAGCCGCCGCGTGTCGGCGATGACCACCCCGCCCACCGCGCCGCGCACCAGGTCGTCCCACATGAACCAGAAGCGGTCCTGGCCGGGTGTCCCGAACAGGAACAGGACGAGGTCCTCGTCGATCGTGATCCGTCCGAAGTCCATCGCGACCGTCGTCGTCCGCTTCCCGGGGGTGTGGCCCAGCGCGTCCACGCCTTCCGAGGCGGACGTCATCACCGCCTCCGTGCGCAGCGGCTCGATCTCGGAGATCGACCCGACGAAGGTGGTCTTGCCCGCGCCGAAGCCGCCGGCGATGACGATCTTGGCACTGGTGGTCAGGCGGCTGCCCGTCGTATTCACTGTTCTCTCCTCACGAGAGGGCGTCAGAGGCGTTCGAGTCCGCGCAGCACGCGTTCGAGCATGGTCGTGGAGGCACTGCGTTCGTCCTGTTCGTGCACCCGGACCAGGCCGCCGTCCGCCAGGTCCGCGACGAGGATCCGCATCACGCCGACGGGGATGCCGAGGACGGCGGAGATCTCCGCCACCGAGCACGGCCGGACGCACATCTCGCGGATCCGGTCGTGCTCGGGCAACGGCCCGCGGTGGGCGTGCGGTTGCGGTACGGCGCTCACCAGCGTCTCCAGCCGGAGCAGGCGGCTGGCCTGGGTGCGGCCGCGCGTCAGGGTGTAGGGCCGGGGTCCGAAGGCGTCGGCCGGGGCATCGCGGGGGCCCGGTTCGAAGTGCGTCGCGGCGCTCACGTCGCGGTCCACGGTCGTGGCCGCGTCGTGGCCGCGGCGGGCCCGTCCGGCCCGTCCGGCCCCGGACCCCGGCGGGCCGGCGTCAGAACCTCTCCGCACTGCCGGGCCAGACGGGCCATGTGGTAGCCGGCCACCCCCAGATCGCACTGGGGGGAGGCGAGTACGGCGAGCAGCGACCCGTCCGAGATCGCCGTGACGACGACGGTGCCGTGGGCCATTTCGACGATCGTCCGGGAAACCCCGCCCCGGCCGAGGAGCTGGGCCCCTCCGCTGCTCAGAGCGACCAGGCCACTGCTGACGGCCGCCAGCCGGGAGGCGTCACCGGCCAGGCCCGCGGACGATGCCAGGAGCAGTCCGTCGGCCGAGACCACGGCGGCCGCCCGGATGCCGACGACCCTTTCGGTGAACCGGTTGACTATCCAGTCGAGGCCCTCGGCCGGGGGCAGGGCGGGGCCGGCGGGCGCCGGCTGGGTCACGGGGTTCATTCCTGTTCCTCCTGCGGGGCCTGCGGCAGGCCTCCGTCCTCGTCGTCGGCCCGGGCGATGCCCTGGTGCAGGGCGCCGAGCCTGCTGCGCAGCCGGGCGGACGCTTCGGGCACTTCCGTGGTGACTTCCTCCCGCGGGTACGGCGAGGCGGACCCGGCGGGCGGCGGTGACGTGCTCATGCCCGTGCCCGTGCCCATGCCCATGCCCATGCCCATGCCCATGGCCGGGGCCGGGGCAGTGGCGCTGCCGGGCTTGAGCAGGGCGCCGGGGACGCGGCGCGGCAGGCCGTCCGCCCGCTCCCCGGCGTCGGAGGGCTCGGCTGCAGGAGCGGCCGGTCCCTCGTGCACGGGCTGGTGCCCCTCCTCGGCGTGCCCGCCGAAGGCCGGCGCCTCCGGCGACGCGGTCAGCGGGGGGAGCGCGGTGGCCGACCACTCCGAGACCCGGCCGAAATCGGGATTCCTCGGCGTACGCGACCGGGCCTCCTCGGCTTCCGGGACGAACAGGTGGTCCTCCCCGGCGGCGGGCTCGCCCCATGCCCTGGGCACTTCCTGCGTGGCTTGCTCGTCGGCGGGCGTCCGCGCGGGGAGCGCGACGGCGAGCTCCTGCGGAAGGACGACGACCGCCGAAGTTCCCGGTGAGGCGGCACGCAGCTCCACGTCGACGCCGTGCCGCCGGGCCAGCAGGCCGACGACGTACAGGCCCATGTGCTCCGAGGCGTCCGGGGCGAGGGCCTCACCGGAGACGAAGTGTTCGTTGGCCAGGGCCAGTCGAGCGGCATCCATGCCGATGCCCTGGTCACGGATCTCCACCAGGACCCGGCCGTCGGGGAGTTGCTGGGCGCCGACCTGAACCTCCGTCTGAGGGCTGGAGAACATCAGCGCGTTCTCCAACAGCTCGGACAGCAGGTGCGCGATGTCGCCGACCGCGTAGCCGGCCACGTACACCGGTGGCAGGGCGAGGTGCCCCACCCGCTCGAACTGCTCGACCTCGGACATCGCGGTGCGCAGCACGTCGAGAAGCGACATCGGCCGGGAGGCGCGGGACGTGTTCTGTCCGCCCGCCAGGACGAGCAGGTTCTCGCTGTTGCGGCGCATCCGGGCCGCCAGGTGATCGAGTTCGAAGAGGCGCTTGAGCTGGACGCCGTCGGCCTCGTTCTGTTCGAGGGCCGTCAGGATCGACAACTGGCGCTGGACCAGGCTTTGGTTGCGGTGCGAGAGGTTGCGGAACAGCGTGCTGACGGATTCGCGCAGCCGCGCCTGGTCGCCCGCCAGCCGTACGGCCTCGCGGTGCACGGCGTCGAACGCTTGCGCCACGTCCCCGATGTCGTCCCGGGTGGCAATGCCGCTCGGCGTCACCGTCAGGTCCACGGAGGTCGCCGGGTTGTCCTTGAGGTCCCGCATCAGCTGGGGCAGGCGGACCTCCGCCACGTCGATGGCTGCCGCGTGCAGTTCGGCCAGACCCTGCGAGATGCTGCGCGACACCGCGAAGGCGAGGCCGAGGGCTGCGACCAGCAGCGCCGCGGTGACCCCTGCGTCGAGCCGTGCCTGGCCCATGGCGTCGTCGTACTGGGCCTGGCTCCGGGACACGAGCTGGTCCGAGACCTGCACGGCCAGCTTGTCGAGCTGCTGCACCCGCGTACCGAAGTCCGCGTACCAGTTCTGCGGCAGGGCGGTGCCCTTCGAAAGGTCCTGCGGGGCCTGGAGCATCTGCTGGAGCGCCTGCTCCGCGGTACGGGACGCGGCGGACTGCTCGCTGCGGGCGAAGGCGGCACGGTCTCCCGGCGGGGCGGCCATCGAGAACTCGCGCTGGGCCATGTCACGGATCTTCACGGTGGCGAGCAGCGAGGCGCGTTGGGCGGCCGTGAGGCTGCCCTGGGTCTCGGCCTGCGACATCAGGGCCCGTTCGCTGGACAGCATCGACGTGCTGAGCGAAAGGGTGTAGAGCCCCCAGCCCTGGGAGTGGGACTGGGCCAGCTGACCGTCGAGTGCGTTGTCGATGCCCAGCAGCGGCATGATCAGGCTGAGGTAGCCGGTGTCCGTGACCGACCCGGTGGCACCACCGTCGGCCGCCTCACGGATGCGCGGGAAGGCGGCGAAAGCTTCCTTGACGGCCGCCAGGCGGGTTTTGATCTGGCCGTCCTGTGATAGCTGGCCACTCTCGCCCTCGAGCTGTTGCTGCAAAGCATCTGTTTGCTCTCGCACGTTTGCCAGAGCGTTGGCTCCGGCAGCGGACCGGGCGGCGGGATCGATCGTGACGTCCCGCTCGTGCTGGAGCTGCTGCACCAGTGCCGTGCCCGTACGGGCCAACTGGGCCACCTCGTGGAACTGCTCGTAGCGGGACGCCTCGTCGAGCGAGCCGTTCACCCTGAGCGCGCCCAGGACGGTGGCCACGATCAGGGGGATGGCGATGACGGCGAGGAGACGCGTTCGAACGCGCAGGTCACCCAGCCGCCGCCCGCGTATCCGCGGCCGCCGGGATGTCCCGGATCCGGGGGATTCGGAGGAGTCCTGTCCCTGCCGACCGGACCCGCTCGGGGTCTGGGGCGGGGAAGCCTTGCGGAGCCGGAGCCGGCTCTTTCGCTGCTCGCGCATCTGTGTCACTTCCGCTTGCTCGGACCTCCCTGCGGCCGTGGCCGGCCCGCGGGGAGCGGACAACTTCCGCCGACTGGCGGCGGAGGGGGCCTGTCGGCGCGGGAACCGCATTCCGCGGCGCCCGGCGAGACCACCTGATGCGACCGTAGGCCGGTGGCCGGGCCGCGGGACCGGCCGGTCACGGGAGGGTGCCGGGGGAGGTGTCCCTCCCCCGATCGGGGGAGGAACAGCCGGTGAAGCGGGCGCGCGCAGCACTTCGCCCTCCGTCCGGGGCCGGGGCCGCGGGCACGGAGGGCGAAGCGCTGCGTGATCGGTGAGTGGTGAGTGGCGAGCGACGGGCGATCGCGTCGGCGGCTACGCGCCGAAGTAGCCTGCCCACCAGATGGTGGCCGGGGTGGTGGCGCTGGAGACGCCCATGGTGCGCAGGGACGGATCGAGCACGTGGGCCCGCTCGCCAGGGTCGTTCAGCCAGGAGTCGACCGCGGCCTGCGCGCCGACCTCGTTGCGGCTGACGATCGCGGTGGCGTCCGTGGTCCCGGGTTGCTGCCACGGGGTTCCCGGTACGGGACCGGCCGGCCCCGCAGCGCCGTCGGACGACAGCCCGGTCGTGGCACGCCGGGCCAGGGCGTCCAGGGTGGTGTCCAGCTTCATCGGGGCGAGGTGTGCCTGGGCCCGGGCCTGGTTGACGAGCTTCAGCACCTCGCTCGGGGCGGTGGAGTCGAACTGCTTCTGCTGTGCGTCGGCCCGGGCGATCAGGGCTGCCGGGGACTGGGCGGCGGACGTTCCTCCGGCTGCCGCCGGGTGGGACACGGCGGCCGGAGCCGGTGCGGTCCCGCCGCCCTGCGCCGGACTCGGCACCGGGGCGGGCGCGGGCTGCCGGGCCGCCCCCGCCCCCGTCCGGGGGTCCGCCGCAGGGGCGGCCTGAAGGGACTGCGCAGCGGCCGGGCGCGTCGCGGCCGTGTGGGCGGCGCGGAAGTCCTCGTGCAGGCCGGGATGGCCGCCGGCCGGGATCAGGACCGCGGCCAGAACGCCCGCTCCCGCTGCCGTCACCGCGACGGCGGTCACCAGCCGTGCGCCCGTGGGCAGCTTGCGGCCGTCTTTGCCGCCGGATGTCTTGTGCCGAGCCATGAGGTGCCCTTCCTGGCTGCGCGTCCCGTCCACTTGGCGGAACTGATTCGCTGCTGCGAATGTACGGGAGTGGTGTGGCCGTGAGGCGTCGCAGAAGGCCCGGAAGCATCCGTGCGACCTGTGCCGGCGTACTGCGCACCACCCCGCGCGCGGCCCCGGGCCCAGGTCCGCCGGGCCCGGCCGGCGCGGATCGCTGCCGCCGTCGGCGACGTGCGCGTCGTTCTCCGCGAGGTGCGGTCTGCCCCGGCGCGGAAGCGGCGGCCGGTCCCCGGGGCGGGAACCGGGGCCGAGCCGCTCCGCGCGTCAGTACGCGCCGTTCACATTGTTGATCGAAACGTACTTGGCAGCCGCGTAGTTGCACGCCGCGGTGATGTTGGCCACCGGGTCGTAGGGGTCGAACGACGTGCCCGGCACGTGGTAGGCGCGGAACGTCGGATCGATGACCTGGAGCAGGCCCTTCGACGGTATGCCCGCCTTGGCGTTGCTGTCCCAGAGGTTGATCGCCTTCGGATTGCCGGACGACTCGCGCATCACATTGCGCATGATGCCTTCGTAGGAGCCCGGGATTCCGTGCGCCTTCATGATCGAAAGCGACTGGCGGATCCAGCCGTCGAGGTTGTTCGGGTACGAGGGCGTCTGCGGCTGCGGAGTGTTGTCAGGGCTCGGTGGAGTCTGCGGCACTTGGTGGTGGGGCTTGGTAGCCGGCTTGGTGTGGGGCTTGGCTTCGGGCTTGGCGTGGGGCTTGGCGTGCTGCGGCGCGGCCTTGTGCTCACCGTGGTGCGCCTTGGCCCGGTCCTGGTGGTGGTGCGGGGCGGCATGATGCGCCGGTGCCGGGGCGTCAGCGGGCGCCGTCGTGGCGTCGCCGCCGGGGATGGTCAGGGTCAGGCCGACGTGGATCAGGTTCTCGTTCGGGACCTCCGCCTTGTTCGCGTTGTGGAGCGCCGACAGGCTCACGTGCTCCTGGCACGCGATGCCGGAGAGCGTTTCCCCGGCCTTGACGACGTGTGTGCGGTGCTTGGGGGCGGCCTGGGTGTCGGCTGACGACTTAGCGGTCCCGGTGGACGCGTCCGGCCGGGGAGCCTGGTGGGTCGCGGCCAGGGTGGCGTCGGTGGCGGGTGCCTTCGTGGCGGCGTTGGCGGCGCCCGCCACGATGACGGGAAGGGCGAGGCCGGTACCGGCCGCGGCCAGGCGTCGCTTGAGTAGGTTGTTGTCTGGGCGGCGGTGCTTTCCGTTGGACGGCATGGTTGTTCCTCTCAGTTGCCGGCAATCTCGGTTCGTGCGGTGCGGATTCGACGTCCGACCGCAGCCCCGTACGCGGGGCTCTCCCGCCGCTTGCCGATGGGGTACGCGTTCTCCACGGGGGGGAGCCCGGCGTACCGGTCCTTGCGGGGTGGTCAGACCGTAGGCAAGGGTCAAGAGCGGCAACAAGCCCCCTCCGGCGGCTCCGGATGCACCATCGGGCAGGCGGGCGGGCGAGCGCCGGAGGGCAGGATCCGGACGGAGCGTCAGAACCCTTGGGGAGTCCAGGGCCCTGCCTCAGGGGGCACTGGTGGTATCGCACGAGGCGTGTGACCGGGCTCACAGTCCGGTGGGTGCGATGTGCTCCTCTGACCGGGGGAGAGGGAACCCGTCCGTCTGGGGGAGTCCCCAGGTCCCACCTGGTCCGGCCGGGACCGGGGACGCCCGCGCACGGGGTCGGCGCCGGTCCGACGGCGCCGGGTTTCACCGCAGGAGCAGCCACGTACGAGGGTCCGGGGACTGGACCGCGGGCCGGTGTACGGCGTACGAATCTGCGGACACGCGGACGCGTGTGAGGTACCTCGGAGGGAGCACGGCGTGAACGTGAAGGGGACGGACCGATTCGGCCGCGTCACGGTGGAGGTTCTCTTCCAGGCGGCAGCCCTGGGAGAGGTATGGGCCGCGCACCGCGGCAACCGGCCGCTGCAACTGCTCACCAAGCCCGTGGCGGTACCCCTGCTCGGGCTCAAGACCGCCCGGCGGCGCGGCCTGATGGAGCCGGCGGAGCGGCGGCTGCTCGTCTCGGCCCTGCTGGCCGCGGGAGTCGGCGACTACTACATGTCCCGCTCCGACGAGGACGGCCAGATCGTGCGCGGCGCCGCGGCGTTCGGGGTGATGCAGACCCTCTATTCGGCGCTGCTCCTGCGCCGCGGCAACCGCCCCCACCTGCGCACGGCCGCGCTGCCGGCGGCCGCCTGGGCCGCGGCCGCCACGCTGCTGGCCGCCCGGCGACAGCCGGGCCGGGGCGCGGTCCCGGCGGTCCTCGCCTCCTACGCGGCGACCCTGGCCGGCACGCTGACCATCGCCCAGGACCCCGGCACGGCGGGAGTGGCGGGGCCGGTGGCGCGCCTGGTCCGTCCCACCCGAGACCGTCGGACGTGGCTGCCGGCCGGCGTGGTGCTGTTCGCCGTTTCCGACACCGCGATCCTGCTGAGGCGCACGCTGCTCACCGGCGCACGGTCGCGGGCCGCGGCCCAGGTGTTCGTGCTCGCCACGTACAACGCCGCGCAGTGGCTGATCGTCGAGGGCTTCCTGGCCCGGTCCGGGCCGGGCGGGACGACGGACCCGCGGAGCCATGTGCGGTAGGACGCCGCCGCGTTGTCGTGCGGGACGGCCTCGAGAGGTTCGACCGCCGCCTCGGCCGAAAGGCCCGGGACTCCATCCGGGCGGGCAGGCCGGGGTGTGGACAGCGCAGGGGACGCATCTCTATTGTTCGTTCGAACGAACTAATCGCGGGTCTGGGTGCCGAAGGGGTCGTCATGCGCATCACCGGAATGAATGTCCTGCTCACCGGTGCGACGGGGGGGTTGGGTCAGGCCCTCGCCACGGCCCTGGCCGCCGAGAAGGCCCGGCTGACCGTCACCGGTCGCCGCGAAGAGGCCCTGAAGGGCGTCGCTGACGGCCTGCGCGCCCGCACCGTGGTCGCCGACCTCGCCGACCGGCAGGACGTGGCCCGGCTCGCCGATGAATGCGCCGACACCGACGTACTCGTCGCCAACGCCGCCCTGCCGGCCAGCGGCGACCTCTTCGACTACACCGAGGAGCAGCTCGACCGCGCCCTGGACGTGAACCTGCGCGCCCCCATCGAGCTCGTCCGCCGCCTGGCCCCGCACATGGAGGCCCGCGGCCGGGGCCACATCGTGCTGGTGGGTTCCATCTCGGGCAAGGCGGCGAGCCGCTCCTCGTCCCTCTACAACGCGACCAAGTTCGGCCTCCGCGGCTTCGCCTTCGCCCTGCGCCAGGACCTCGCCCCCCGCGGCGTCGGCGTCTCCCTGGTGCAGCCGGGGTTCGTGCGGGACGCCGGGATGTTCGCGGCAACCGGCGCGGCCGCGCCGCCCGGGATCCGCACCGTGGCCCCGGCCGAGGTCGCGGCCGGCGTCGTACGGGCCGTCCGGCGCGACCTCTGCGAGGTCAACGTCGCCCCGCTGGAGCTGAAGCTGCTGAGTGCGGTGGCCGGTCAGTTCCCGCGGTTCGCCGAACTGGTCCAGGCGCGGATGGGGGGCCTGGACGAGACGATGCGTCAGATGGTCACTGCCCAGCGCGATCGCCGCTAGGAACCGGCCCGGCATCGGCACCGGCTCCGGCACCGGCTCCGGCATTGGCACCGGCTCCGGCTCCGGCTCCGGCGACGCGTGCGGCGGCGAGTGCCGCGACCCGTCGGCGCACCAGGAACCAGCCTCCGACGAGAGCGGCCGCGACCGCCGGGAGCGCCATGGCCGTCCGCGCCCCTAGCCCGTCACCCGTACACACCAGCACCAGCACCGCGAGGAGGAAGAGAAGGGTGACGACCTGGGTGTACGGGGCGCCGGGCAGGCGGTACGCGGGCCGGCTGACCAGCCCGCGACGCGAGCGGTGCCAGAACAGCAGCGAGCAGATCATGATCATGCCCCAGGTGGCCAGCACGCAGAACGAGGCGAAGTTGAGCACCACCTCGAAGGACTCCTTGGGCATGACGTAGTTCAAGGCGACACCCACGACGCCGAACGACGCGGTGAGCAGGATGCCGCCGTAGGGAACCTGGCCCTTGTTCATCCGGGCGGTGAACCGGGGCGCAGAGCCCGCAACCGCCATGGAGCGCAGGATGCGGCCCGTTGAGTAGAGGCCGGAGTTCAGGCTGGAGAGGGCGGCGGTGAGGACGACCAGGTTCATGATGCCCGCGGCGCCGGGGACGCCGAGCTTGCTGAAGACGGTCACGAACGGGCTCTCGCCGGCCGAGTAGGCGGTGTGCGGCAGCAGGAGCGACAGCAGCAGCACGGATCCGACGTAGAACACCCCGATGCGCCACATGATCGAGTTGATGGCCTTGGGGACGATCCGGCGGGCGTTCTCGGTTTCGCCCGCGGCGACTCCGCAGAGCTCCACACCGGCGAACGCGAAGACGACGCCCTGCATGACCAGCATCATGGGCAGGGCCCCGGACGGGAAGATCCCGCCGTGGCCGGTGATGGAGGAGAGTCCCGGCGTGTGGCCGTCCAGCTGGTGGTGGGTGGCGATCAGGACGACGGACACCACCATGAACACGACGAGCGCGCCCACCTTGACGACGGAGAACCAGAACTCCGTCTCGCCGAAGTACCGGACCGATATGAGGTTCGCCGCGAGGACCACGGAGAGGGCGAGGAGGGCGAGCGCCCACTGGGGGACGCTGCTGAACGCCGACCAGAAGTGCGCGTAGGTGGCCGCGGCGGTGATGTCCGCGATACCCGCGGTACCCCAGTTCAGGAAGTACAGCCAGCCGGCCGCGTAGGCGCCCTTCTCTCCCATGAACTCCCGCGCGTACGACACGAACGCACCGGAGGAAGGCCGGTGCACGACGAGTTCACCCAGTGCCCGTACGACGAGGAAGGCGAAGATCCCGCACACGGCGTAGGAGAGGGCGAGGGACGGGCCGGCCTCGGCCAGCCGTCCGCCCGCCCCGAGGAAGAGCCCGGTGCCGATGGCCCCGCCGATGGCGAGCATGGTCAAGTGCCGGGATTTGAGCTTCTTGCTGTATCCCTCGTCACCCGCGTCGGTGTGCGCGGGCGGAGGAGCCGGTACTGCCGTGGTCAAGGTCTGGACGTCAGCCATCAGCTGTTGCCCTTCATCCGTGATGGGGAGGCGCCGTGCGCCGGGTCGGTAACGGCTGCCTTGACCGGGCGGACGACGGTCCGGGCCGGCCGGGGGAAGGATGGAGCTCTGCCGACAAGCCAACGCCACGACGCCCCTCCGCAGCAGGGGCCGATCGGGGGGTCAGGAGGGGGAACCCGCCGTCCACCTGGGGTTTTGTCTGTATGCGGACGAGGGCGTAGGGCCCGGGGCCCCGGTACCTTCGGCTGCCCTTTGGCGCAGGACGCGACCGGGGTGGCTCGGTAAGGGTGGAGGAGCACACCAGCTCCTAGCAGAGGAACATCATGCCCGACCGTTCGACCCAGACCCCCAACTCCCCCCGCCGCAGCCGCGCCGCGATGCGCACGGCCGCTTGCGCCGCGCTCCTGCTGACGGTGCCGGTCGTCTCACTCGGCGGCGCCGCGCTCGCCCACGCGGCCACCGCCACCCCGCCGGCGGCCACGAGCAGCCCGGCGGACGCACCGTTCACCCAGTCGGTCACGCCCGACGCGAAGAAGCAGATCACGACGTGGACCTTCGACGCCAAGGCGAATCTCGACTACCTCGGCCTGATGTACACCCCGAAGGCCGGCGGCCTGCCGCCGCAGTCCCTCGACCTCGTCGCCCTCCACAAGAACAACGACCCGCGGGTGAAGGTATCGGGCACGGAATACACCTTCACCGAGCCCTTCAGCGCCACCGCGTCCCAGTTCACCTACCACTGGGTGTACACGCCCCAGGGTCAGCCCCAGTCGGCTCCGACTCCGGAGCTCGACCAGACGGGCACCGCCGTGGACCCGACCCCGCCGCCGAACACGGGAGGCGGATTCCCCCTGGACATCAAGGCCCCCGCCGGCAGCGACTACTGGGTGACGGTGGTGGGCCAGCAAAAGGACAAGGGGCACTACGTCTACATCAAGCCCGACGGCTCGTCCGCGCCGGTGACTCAGCAGCAGCCGACCGCCGATAGTGTTGCGAGCGGCATGAGCTACGAGGTGAACAAGCTCAATAGACCGTTCCAGATGCCCGCGTGGCTTGAGGGCGGCCGTATCTTCATCTCCAACAAGCCGATGGTCATGCCGCCCGCCGAGGTCAACGGCCAGCCCAGTGACACCGGCTACCAGCAGCCCGACCTGAACAACTCGAAGGACCCCAACCAGCTGACGAAGTTCGATTTCTTCGAGCAGACCTTCAAGAACGCGACGGTCAAGGACACCAGTCCCAATCCCACCGGCCCGGTCGCCTGGGGTGGCAACACCACCCAGGTCGACGGTTTCGGTATTCCCATGACGGCCGAACTGAAGCAGGGCTCTTCCCATTTCGACCGGACGGTCGGCATCAAGGACATGACCACCAGGCAGGTCATTGCCAAGTACCTGCAGACGGTCGACCCCATCTTCGCCAAGGAAGTGGTCGGGACGGGCTCGGACAAGTCGCACGCTCCCCACATCATCGCCCCGCGTTCGGCCGATGTGTTCAAGGCCGCGACCGCCACCGAGCCGGCAGGGGCCGGTGCCGACTACTTCGACCAGGAGATCAATGACGCGTGGAGCAATTGGAAGTCCGGTAACCCCGCTTCGGACCAGACGCAGCCCTTCACCCTGGACGTCGGCGACGGTGTCGTTTTCACTGGCAACACCGGGGCGGACGGCACGGGACCCCTGACCTTCACGAAGTGGAAGAATGGAGTCTCGGTGGGCACCGGTGAGGTGGCCAAGCCAACCACCCAGGCCATGGTGGCATGCTCCGACAGCCTCGCCACGGGATCGGACGACGACAAGCTCGTCGAGGCCAACGTGTGCGCCGCCGGCAACCGCGGCATGCTCACGGAGGCCGTCAAGGACTGGGGCAACCCGAGCATGTACTTCCCGCAGCCCAAGCCTGACGACCCGCAGTACAACCTGGACCACCGGTACAACCAGTACGCGGCCTTCTTCCACACCATTGCCCTGCCGGACCCGGACCGGAAGACCTCCGACGGCGACCCGATTCACCCCGCCTACGGTTTCGCCTATGACGACGTGCACGACATGAGCTCGGTGATGATCCTGCCGAACTTCGACGCGCCCGACAGCCTGACGCTCACCATCGGCGGCTGATCCTGCCCGAAGGAGCCTCTCCGCCCGGCATCCGTCCAGGATGGCGGGCGGAGAGGCTCCTTCGCGTCCGCTGCGGCGGGTCCGGTCCAGGAGATGGCCGTGCACGCGGTCCTCGCGGCACCACGGGCCGCGGCAACAGGCCCGAGCTGAAGGAAGTGGCGACCGAGCGAGCCCCGTTCGCCTGCGCGGCTTCCGGGGAGTGGCTTCCGCCATGGTCGACAACCGGCTCGCCCCGTCGGGGAAGTGCGAGATGTTCGTGGCCGTGCTCACCGGTCGGCGTACCTGGCGCGAGGCCGCGGAACGCTGGGGCGGGGAGCGCTCCACGTGACCGCGGTGCTGCGGCGTGCGAAGCGGAGCGTGCCGCACGGGGTCGCCGCCGCCGAGGCGCCGGGCCGGCCTTGCACGACTGTCGAGCAGGCGGCGCCGACCGTGGCTCGCGCGGGGTGGACCGGCTGCGCGGAACCGTTACCGAGCAGGCGGTCGCCCCCGCACGCAACAGGGGGAAACGAGAGGGGTCTGAGCGTCGGCCCGTCGTGCCACGCATGCACGCGGAGAACGCAAGATCGGGCTACTGGAACGCGTCAACCCTGCGGGGGCGGGCCGGCTGCCCCGGTCCGGGCGAGGCCGCAGCGCAAGACGGTGCTGTGACGGGCCGTCGGCCCCGGCGTGAGGGCCGGATGTCACCACGGATCGGACGGTAGCCCGTCGACCCGACGGGCAGCGGTGGCCCCCCACGACCGCCTGGCGTGTCGTGGAGGGCCACCGCGGTGGCGTGTGGGATGCCGAAGCGTGCTCGGCTCAGCCACGTGTCAGGGGAGGGACGGGGCGAGCATCAGCCCATCTCCTCCAGCGCCTTGCCCTTGGTCTCCGGTACGAACTTGAGGACGAACGGGATCGAGAGCACGGCGAAGGCCGTGTAGAGCACGTACGCGCCGGACAGGTTCCACTGCGACAGGCTGGGGAACGTGACGGTGATGGCCCAGTTGGCGATCCACTGGACCGCGGCGGCGAGACCGAGCGCGGCAACCCTGATCCGGCCGGGGAACATCTCACCGAGGAGCACCCAGACCACCACGCCCCAGGACAGGGCGAAGAAGAGCACGAACGCGTGCGCCGCGAGCAGGGCCGTCAGCGCCGCTCCGCCGGCCAGATGGACCGTCGAGGCGTCCCCGGTGCGCTGGGAGAACGCCCACGCGCACAGGCCGAGGGAGACGGCCATGCCCGCCGAGCCGATGAGGGCCAGCGGCTTGCGGCCGATGCGGTCGACGAAGATCATCGCGATCACGGTGCCGATGATGTTGATGATCGACGTGGTGAAGGAGTACAGGAACGAGCTGGTCGGCTCGATGCCGACGGACTGCCACAGCGAGGAGCTGTAGTAGAAGATCACGTTGATGCCGACGAGCTGCTGGAAGACGGAGAGGCCGATGCCGATCCAGACGATGGGCAGCAGGCCGGAGCGGCCGCCGAGCAGGTCCCGGAAGGTGGACTTCTGCTGCGAGGAGATGGCGCGGTCGATCTCGCGGACCCGGGCGTCGGCGTCGATGCCCGACCCCTCGACCTCCCGCAGGACGGCCTTGGCCTTCTCCGTACGGCCCACGGAGACCAGGAAGCGGGGTGACTCGGGGATGACGAGGGACAGCAGGCCGTAGAGGACGGCGGGGACGACCATCACGCCGAGCATCCACTGCCAGGCCTCCAGGCCGCCGATCTCTCCGCGCTGGTCGCCGTGGGCGAGGTGAAGGACGGCCCAGTTGACGAGCTGGGAGATGGCGATGCCGATGACGATGGCGGCCTGCTGGAAGGAGGCGAGGCGGCCCCGGTAGGCGGGCGGGGAGACCTCGGCGATGTAGGCCGGGCCGATGACCGAGGCCATGCCGATGCCGAAGCCGCCGATCACGCGCCAGAGCGCGAGGTCCCACAGGGCGAAGGGCAAGGCCGAGCCGATGGCGCTGGCGGTGAACAGGACGGCGGCGATCTGCATGCAGCGGATGCGGCCGATCCGGTCGGCGATGCGGCCGGCGGTGGCGGCGCCGAGGGCGCAGCCGATCAGCGCGGCGGCGATCACCTGGGCGAGGGTGGCGGAGCCGACGTCGAAGCGGTCGCGGATCGCCTCGACGGCGCCGTTGATGACAGAGCTGTCGTAGCCGAACAGGAAGCCGCCCATGGCCGCCGCGGCCGCTATGACAGCGGCGCGGCGGGGACCATGGACGGCGGAACGAGCGGATCCGGCGGCCCGGGGTGGGGTGTGGACGCGTGACACGGGTACTCCTCGGTCGGGAGCCACGCCGGGGCGCGGTACGCGTGGCGGCGTGGAATGGCGAAGCCTTGTGCTTCCTGCGGACCGTCCGAAACGGTGCACGGCCCGCTTCACCGGCGTGTCGAGCCGTTTCAGCCGGGCCGTGCGCGGCCCGCCCTCTTTGTAGTGCGCGGCCGGAGCCCGGAACTCCCCCCACCGGGGGAGAGGGAGGGGGGACCGGACGGCGCGTCGCTACAGGCCGAAGGCCAGGGCCGTGCTGAACCCGAGGAACAGCAACCCGGCCGATCCGCGCAGCACGGCCGTCAGCCGGTGGCGGCCTTCGACCGCGCGGCCGATCCGTGCCGCGGCCAGCACCAGGCAGAACAAGTAGCAGGCGCTGAACAGCTCGTACACCGCTCCGAGGGTCGCGAAGGCCTGATGGGGCCGGTGGGCCGCCGGGTCGACGAACTGGAGGAAGAAGGAGAGGAAGAACAGCATCGCCTTCGGGTTCAGCACCGTGATGACGAACGCCCGCCGCGTGCCGGCCGGCGTCGCCGTGCCGTGGGGAGCAGGTGCCGGTGCCGCGTCCCGTCCCCCGGCAGTACGCAGGGTCGCGAAGGCGGCGCGGAGCATGCCGATCCCCAGCCAGGCGATGTACGCGGCCCCCAGCCAGCGCACCCAGGTGACGATCTCGGGGTCGGCCCGCAGAAGACGGGCCGCCCCGAAGACGGTCAGCACCATCAAGGTGACCTCGCCGCATACGACGCCCAGTGCGCAGCGCAGACCCGCCCGCACACCGCCCTGGGCCGCGGAGCCCAGGGTGGTGAGCGAACTCGGGCCCGGGAGCAGGACGAAGACCAGTGCCCCGAGCGCGAAGGCGGTCAGGTGCTGGGTTCCCCACATGCTGTGCTTCCTTCTCGTGCTGAGGCGGCTGGCCGGTCCGGGTCCACGCTAGGGATCAAGGAGCGGCCGTCCCTCCACCGATCGGGGGGCGGGACCGGGGGAGGCGGGGCGGGCCCTCCGACAACCGCTCTCCGCCTCACGGCCTCCTCCCGTCGTCGCGTCGAAGGGGGGTCCTGCACAGCGGGTTTCCGACAGCAGGATGGCGCCGCGTCCGCTCGGAAGGCGGAGGCCGCAGCTGCGCCCGCGCGCGCTGCGCCCAGCGGAGCCGGCCGGACCAGGCCGGAGAACAAGGAACTGTCGATGGACCCGGTGACCGTCTTCCACGCCTACTACGAGAGTCTGACCGGGGGTGACATGGAGCGGCTGGCAGGTCTGTTCGCCGACGGAGTCGTGTGGCACCAGCCGGGCGCCGGAACCCTGTCCGGTGAGTACCGCGGCCGTTCCGAGGTCCTCGCCCTCTTCGGAGAGTTCATGGAGCGCAGCGGGGGAACGTTCCGCCTCGCCGTGGACGACGTCATGGCCAACGGCCCGCTCGTCGCGGCCACGGTCCGCTTCAGCGCGCGACGCCCCGACCGGGAACCCATCGACATGAGCGGTGTCGACCTGTTCCGGATCGAGGACGGCCGGATCGCCGAGGTATGGCTCTTCTCCGGCGAACCGGCCGCCGAGGACCTGTTCTGGTCCTGACCACCGGCAAGCACAGCGCCGGACGCCCGTCGGCGGACTAGCCCGATCGTCCACACCTCCGGCCTCCCCCTCGCCGGAGGGGCCTGCTCCGGATAGCGTGCGGAGCAGAGCACGGCGGCCGGGTGGGGCCGGCCGCCGTGCGCACCCCCTCCGACCTGACGCGGCCTCCTCCGCCGGGCCGGAACCGTGTGCGCGGGGGGCCGCGGAGACCGGCCCCCCGCGCGCGCCGCGGTCGCCGTGACCCTCGCCCGGCCGCCCATGGGACGCAGTACCGGAGCAGGAGCACGTGCAGTTCGAACCCACCCCGCAAGAACGCTATCCCGACGCCTACTTCGCACCCGAGTGCGATCCGTCCCTGCGCTGGAGAGGGCTGTCCGCCCTGCTCGCGCACCTGCGGGACGGGCCGGCCGCAGAGGCGGTCGACGCCTGCCGCACGGGCAGGGGGATCGACTACTGGAATCTGGGCACCCGCACCCGGCGGGCCATCGAAGAGGCGCACCGCATCCGCTTCCTCAGCGTGTGCTTCCCCTACCCGGCCCTGCACCGCCTGGCGACGGTGCTCTGCGGGGCCCCGCTGGGCACCGACCGGGACCGGCTCGTCACGTCGGTGGCCGCCAGTACCGACGAACGGCTGTCGGCGGGCGAACTCGCGGTCCTGCGCGGCCTGGCGGGATTCCAGGTGCCTTCTGACAACGGGCCGTGGGCGGGCGCGCCCATGGAGGTCCTCGACCGGCTCTGCGAACTCTTCTTCGCGGAGCCCCCCGCCCGTATGCGCACGGGGCGAGGTCCCGCCCGCGCGTCCTGACGCCGGCGCCGTCCCCCGGCGTCGCCGCGGTCCGGCCCCACACCGGTCCGGCGCCGGCGGAAGACGCTGCCGCCATCCGGGTAACTCCTCCGTCCGGCGGGCCGCGTCCCGGCGTCGTGCACGCCTAGCATGCGGTCATGGAGTCCGGAGCGGGAACGCCTGCCCAACGTCCCGTGGGCACCCCCGCCGCCGAGCGGCGGCTCGCCCCGCTGTTCGCGGTCTGCGTGGGCTATTTCATGGTCATCCTGGACGTGACGGCCATCAATGTCGCCGTCCCCGTCATCGGGCGGGACTTCGACGCCTCCCTCACCGCGGTCCAATGGGTGACCAACGGTTACACCCTCGCCTTCGCAGCCCTCCTGCTGACCGGGGGCGCCCTCGGGGACCGGCTCGGCCACCGCCGCGTCTTCTGCACCGGGATCGTGGTGTTCAGCGTGGCCTCGGCGGCCTGCGGCCTCGCTCCGGGCGTCGTCTTCCTGACCGGCGCCCGGATCCTGGAGGGGGCGGGCGCCGCCCTCATCGTGCCCGGCTCGCTGGCCCTGCTTCAGGAGGCCTACCGTTCGCCCGCCGACCGCTCCCGTGCCTTCGGCCTCTGGGGCTCCATGGCCGGCATCGCGGCCTCGGCCGGGCCGCTCCTCGGTGGCCTGCTCGTCAACACCCTGGGATGGCGCTGGGTCTTCTTCGTCAACGTGCCCGTCGGAGTCGTCTGCATCGTGCTCGTGCTGCGCCACGTCCCGGCCTCGGCACGTCGGATCGGCCGTTCGCTGGACTGGCCCGCCCAGATCGCGCTGGTCGCGGTGGTCACCCTGCTGACCACCGCGCTGAACGAGGCCGGCCGGCTCGGCTGGACCGCCCCCCTGGTCCTGGCCTCGGCGGGCCTTTGCCTGCTGGCATGCGCCCTCTTCGTCCTTCGCGAGCATCTGGCGCGCAGTCCCGTGCTGCCGCTCTCCCTGCTGACCAGGCGCCCCGTGGCCGGCGGCGCCGCCATCGGCATGCTGTTCAACTTCGCCTTCTACGGGATGGTCTTCACCGCGAGCCTGTACTTCCAGCACGCGAGGGGCATGAGCGCGCTGCGCACCGGCCTCGCGCTGTTCCCCGCCGTGGCGATGTCGATGTTCGCCTCGGCCCTGTCGGGGCGCCTGGCCCGTCGCACCGGGCACCGCCCCCTGGTCATCACCGGGATGCTGACGGGCGCCGCCGGCCTCGCCGGGTGGGCCGCCGCCGGACAGGACCCGGCGTACGTGCTGCTCATCGCGCCGATGATGGCCGCGGGGTTCGGTACGTCCTTCGCCCTGACCGGGGCGACGGCGACCGTGATGTCGGCGGCACCCGACACCCACGCCGGAACCGCCTCCGCGCTGTTCAACACCACCCGCCAGATCGGCAGCGCGGCGGGCGTGGCCCTCGGCGGTTCCCTCCTGGCGTCGTCCACGGACTTCACCGAGGGAGTGCGGCTGAGCCTCGGCATCGGAGCCGCCGCCTATCTGCTCGCCGCACTGCTGGCCGTCCTGTGCGTTCCGCGAGCGCCCCTGACCGCCGGGTGAACGGGTACCGGCCGGGGCCCGTGCGGGTCCCGGCCGGTCGGCGAGCGGCGCCGGGCACCGCTCACCGTGTACGCCCGCTCCCTATGCGACGGCCTTGGCCGCCGTGAGGATCAGGTCGGCCACCTCGTCCGGGCGGGAGACGGCCACCGCGTGCGAGGCGTCCACTTCGACGGTGAAGGCGCCCGCCCGCCGGGCCAGGTAGCGCTGCGCCTCGGCCGGTATGGCCCGGTCCTGCGTGGCGACCAGATACCAGGAGGGGATGTCCTTCCAGGCGGCACCCGCGCTCCTGTCGGACAGGCTCGCGGCTTCCACCGGCCGCTGCACGGCTGCCAGCACGGCGGCAGTCGCGGGATCGACGTCCGCGGCGAAGACGTGCCTGAAGGCCTCCGGCTTGATGAACAGGTCGACGCCCGCGCCACCGCTCTCCGGCCCGTAGGGGACCGGGTCCAGGGCCTCGGGCAGGTCGCTCCCCGGGAACAGGCCCAGGACGTCGTTCGCGCTCTCGAACACGTCCGGAGCGATGGCGGCGACGTAGACGAGCCCCTTCACGTGGTCGAGGCCCTCGGCCGCATTGGTGATCACCTCACCGCCGTAGGAGTGCCCGACCAGTACCACGGGGCCCTCGATCGTGTTGAGGTACCCCGCCAGGTAGCACGAGTCCTGGGCCAGGCCACGCAGCGGGTTCGGGGGCGCGGTCACCTCGTAGCCGGCGTCCTGCAGGTTGCGGATCACACCGCTCCAGCTGGACGCGTCGGCGAACGCTCCGTGGACGAGGACAATCTTGGGGTTGGTCATTCCTTCATTCCTTACTAGGTGGGCGCCGAGCCTTTCACCCGGTCCCCCCGCCGCCCTCCTGCCTCCGGACCGGACAAGGCACGACGCACGGCCGCCGAAAGGACTAGGAGGAGCCGACGGCGACCGTCCCCGTGCCTACGATGCCGGGACGGGCAGCTCGATGACCGCCGCCGTCCCGTGAGGCTCGATGTTCTCGAGGGAGAAGCGCCCGCCCATGCCCTCCACGCGCACCCGCTGGGACGACACCCCGATGTGTCCCTCCGACGCCCTGGCCGCCAGCACCCCCGGCGCGATGCCCGAGCCGTCGTCGGTGACCGCGAGCCGCGCCCGCGCGGCGGTCACGTCCAACCGCACCACGACCCGCTTCGCCCCCGCGTGCTTGACGATGTTGGAGAGGAACTCACCGGCGGCACGGAAGATCAACTCGTCGATCGGGGTGGGCCCCGCGATGTCGCACGCCAGGTCCAGCTCGAACCCGCCGCGAGCCGAGCCCTCCTCGAACATGGACCGCAGAGCCCGCTCGAGTCCTGCCAGCTCGACCTGGTCGGGATGGAGCTCGGTGACCGAGTAGCGGAGCTGCCTGGCCGCGTCCGCGAGCGCGGATTCCAGTCGCGTCACGTGGCCGGAGATGTCCTCGTCCGGTTCGGCCTGGCTGATCTCCTCGGCGTCGAGCTTGGCGGCCAGAACGCTCTGCAGGGCTCCGTCGTGGAGCACCTCCGAGATCTTGCGCCGCTCGTCCTCCTCCAGCGAGATCACCTGTCCCAGCAGCACCGATCGTTGCTGCACGAGTGCGGCGATGGTCCTGACCCTGGAGCGTTGGAAGAAGGAGAAGATCACGCAGCACAGGGACGACATCGCGATGAAGGCGGCGTGGGTGATCAGGTACACCCAGTCGGGCGCGGGCGCGGCCGCCACCGCCGCGGAGATGTAGACCGCGACCGAGGCGACGCCGGAGAAGGCCGTGACGTACGGATAGAGCTGGAACGCGGCGAGGATGGGCACGAGGAAGTAGAGGTCGTCGAAGAGGGTGATGTAGTTCGACGTGTCCTTGGGGAATCCGCCGGAGAGCGTCAGCACCGTCGTGATCACGACCAGGTCGAGGATCACCGGCACGAGTGCGGCGGCGAACGGGGTGACCCGGTCCCATTGCAGCACCAGAGGCAGAACGTTCAGCGCCGCGTAGCACCACATGATCGTGTAGCAGAGGAGAGGGTGCTCACGGGGCGGGAAGACCGTGATGTTCATGATGAACAGCACGGTGGTGATGAAGATCCGGACCACGCTGTTGATCCGCAGGGCCAGCCAGGCGTGATCCCGCATGGCGGAGGACACCGACGCCCCGGGCAGGCTGCCGGCCCGCCTGAAGGACGGCCGGGCGAACCGGATGGACTGACCGTCGCTCCCCATACGAGCCTCCCGGGTCGGCCAGCCCATTATCGCCCGCCCCACCCGCGCGCGCCTCTGCGGGAGGGCCGCACCGGGCAGCCCGGGGGCGGAACCGCGCACCACTGCGTGGAGGGGCAGCGGATCAGGCACACGGTGATGCCGGAGGCGAGGCCCGTTCGGTACTGGCCCGTCAGGAAGTCGACGGTAATCATCGGTCTACAAGTCTCACCCATACAAGGATTTCACATGGAAACCACTGCCACTGCCCCTGCCTGGATCGGCTATATTCCGCTTCCCGCGGGGGAACCGGGCAAGACCGCCGATGTCGTACTGCAGAGCGCCTGGAGCGCTCTCTTCAGTTCATGGATCTCTCACCAGGAATCCACGGGAGCGCTGTCGCCAGCCGTCAAGGAGGCCGCGGATAAGGTTCGCGATGAGTACCATCGATTCGAAACCATACGCAAGACATCTGCCTCCGATCTGGATTCGTCTGATCGGATTCTGCTCGAGGTCTACCCCGGTCTCGTTGAGCAGGTCACTCGCCATCTGCCGGAATTTATGGGAGCTGTGGAGCAGGCGCGCCCGTTCCTTGAGAAGTCTCCAGCCGGGCGCATGGTCGACAATCGTGCACCTGTGCGGAAGCAGGTGCGGATGCACATGAACGAGTACAAGACCGCGCAGGCCTATATCTCGCACTACAGCAGGCTGGCGGATCTTCTCTACATTCCCGAGGAGATCAACACCGGAACTCGCGAGTCTGGTTATGCGATCAAAGAGGGGGAGCGGAAGAAATTTGGAAGTCTGGGTAAGGCGGCTGCGGAGCTGAAATCGCTCACGGAGAGGGCCAAGGAGGACCTGTCTCCGTTGTACCGAGCGGGTGATCCCACGGCTAAGGGTCCTTTTGTCTGGTCTGTATTCGAGGTCATGTCGAAGGACGAGCGGAATCAGCTTCCGCAGCAGCTCCAGGAATGGTATACCTCACTTGAGGGCTACATGCCTGGGTTCCTTGACAAGGCCGCTGCAATCCATCTCGACTACGAAAAGCTGGTGATCAAGATCGCGGCTGGCCAGGTTGAGAAGGCGCTGGCTGAGGTTGATCCCAATTATGCGGCTGCTGTGCTTGCCCTCCGCGGCCTGGCCGCAGCGACCGGCATTGCCGCAGCGACCGCTGCTCCTGCCATCGGGCCCCTGTCACTGTTGATCGGTGCTGGCGCCGCAGGCATCTCACGCAGTGCGGATACGTTGTCGAAAAAGAGGACGAAGAGGGCGGTGACGAAGAGCGTAAACCTGAGGGAAAACGGTCTTGCGGGTAAGGTTGTGAAGGACAACAAGCTGGTGAAGAGGAGCAAAGTAGCCAGCAATGCCTTGGCTAAGATCGAAGAAGTCGCGGATCAAGTTACGACGCAGGTGACCGCAGCGGACGCTATGACCGGAGGTGTCGCCGGAAGCGCTGTCAATGCAGTTATGGATGGGATCGGCCTCGGTACGAGTACGCTTGTCGGAACTGTTGGAATGGCGTATGACCTGAGCAATGCGGCGACAGGTTCACGGATTGCCCAGAAGTTCCCGGAGCACGTTGAAGAAAAGGTTCGGCGCAGTTCCAAGGCCTCGGCCAAGGAGAGGCGACTTTCCATGTACGACCGTTCCCGGCTGATGCAGGAAAGCGTGGATGTGCTTGCGCGTGTTCTGAGTAATGCGCAAATGGTTTCCGCAAGATCGTTCGATTCGATCTCCCTTGAGATGGGCGGGGAGAAAGTTGCCGGCTGTACGTTCGGTGCGCTGATGGACGCGGTCGATCCGGACTCTGGAACCAAGGGTAAAAAGTACTTCAAATTCACCAGCTACAACGTGTTCTGCGAGGAGTCTGACACGGCAGCTGTAGTTCTTGATCGCTGTTGCGTCGGTGCTGGTCAGCGGTGGTGGGGGTGCTTGTAGGCATGGGTGCGGCCACCATGATCATGGCGGTTTGTGAAGACTCGACAGGATCAGGTGGCCGTGGAAGCCACGGTAGCCGAGCTGGCATGGGCGACGGTGCTTGGGGCGGCGTGCGGGCAGATCGCGGACTGCTTCGAGCGCCCGGGGCCGCGTGCTCTGGCCGGGGAGATGTGCGAGGCGCTGCTCATGGAGCTGGACACCCGCAACTGCTGGACCCTGGCCGAGGCGCTGGGGCACCGTGGTCCCCATCGGCTGCAGCACTTCCTGTCCCGCGCGATGGTCGACCATGACACCGCCCGGGACCGGATCGCAGCCTGGACAGCAGGTGAACTCGCTGCCCCGGACGCGGTGTTGATCGTGGACGAGACCGGCGATGAGAAGTCCTCCACCGACTGCGTCGGGGCAGCCCACCAGTACTCCGGGGCCCTCGGCGGCATCGGTCTGTGCCAGGTCGCCGTCCACCTCACCTACGCAAGCCGGCACGGACACGCCCCCATCGACCGGACCTTGTACTTCAGCAGGGAGTGGACCGCGGACGAGGAACGCCGGCTGCTCACCCATGTCCCCGACGACCTCGCCTTCGCCACCAAGCCCCAGCTCGCCGCCGACATGCTCACCCGCGCCCGGGGCCTGGGCATACCGGCCCGGTGGCTGGCCGGCGACGAGGTCTACGGCAGTCGCGAACTGCGACTTACTGCCCGCGCCCTCGGTTTCGACTATGCCCTCGCCGTCCGCTGCGACCACCGAGTGGACACAGCCATCGGCCGCATGAGCGTCACCGACCTGGCCACCCGCGTCCCGAGGAAGAACTGGATGCGCCTACGCACCGGCCAAGGCCTGAAAGGCGACCGCCACTACGACTGGGCCATGCTCGACATCCACCCCGACGACACCCCCGACGACCAAGAGCCGGGGCGCTCCTTTGTGCTCGTGCGCCGCCACCGCTATACCCGCGAGCTCTCCTTCTACCGCTGCCACTCGGCCCGCCCCGTCACCCTGGCCGATCTTGTGGACGTGGTGTGCTGCCGATGGCGAGTGGAAGAAGACTTCCAGCTCGCCAAGGGCATCTGCGGCCTCGACCAGGGCCAGACCACCTGCTGGAACTCCTGGATGCGCTGGACCCTGATCAGCATGCTCGCCACCGCCGTCCTCGCGATCACCCGCGCCCGCACCACTGTGAACGCAGCCGGAACCACAGACACCAAACTCGTCCCGGCCAGCGCCCGCGAACTCCTGCGCCTACTACGGATCACCGCGCTGCCCCAGCCCCGCCGCGATCGCGACCACCTGCTGCACTGGTCCACCTGGCGCCGTCACCATCAGTTCCAGGCAGCCGAGGCCCACCGTCGCTGGAACAACATCACAGCCGCCGAAACGACGTGACCAGCGACGATGACCCAACGATCACGGAACTACAGCTGCCGTGTCTGATGGAGGAGTATGGAAGTACGGGAAGAGGCATGTAGAGGAGGTCACTTGGAGATGTTCTGGAGAAGGCAAGTTCGTGGAAGTTGTCGAAGTCAAGACGAAACTGAATAAGGAATTGGTAGAAGCCTACAAGCTTCAGGAGGTCGCCGCCATGATAAAGGCGCCGGTGGAGGGTTCTGAGGTACGGGCTTCCTGGATTGATGGGCAGACGAACTACACCTGGCCCCCGGAGGCGTGGACGCCTGAGAGCAACGCGGATCAGGCCGTCTCCTGCATACGGTTCGACAACCAGATCCTGACGCTGCTCATGGTGCCTGAGGGCAACCCGAACGGGGCCATCTGGGTGACCGGGCTCGCCTTGGACGGTGCGGGCCTGGTTGACACGACCCACGCCAAGGTGGCCGCCGTCCAGAATCATTGACGGTGATCCGGAGTTTCCGCTGTAGAGGCGGGAGACCTTCCTGATGGAACGAGAGCCCTGGCCGAGTGCCAGGGCTCTCGGCGTGCCGGCCACCGAAGGCACTAGTCCCTTTCGGCGCCCAGGGATCCCCGAAAGGACGGACCTGGCACGTTAAGCTCAATTTAACCTCAGCCCTGATGACTTACCGGCAATCCGCTCTTAGTGTCCTGTTTCCCAAGTAGGACGGAGCGAACAAGCCATGAACGTAGTGGCAATGACCAGAGGTGATCAGGGCGCGGTTCCCGACACCGAAGGCCTGGTTGTTCTGAGGAACGTGAACAAGCATTACGGTGCCCTGCACGTCCTCAAGGACATCGATCTCAGCATCGCCCGGGGTGAAGTCGTCGTCGTGATCGGGCCGTCCGGTTCGGGAAAGTCGACGCTCTGCCGGACCATCAACCGGCTGGAGACGGTGGATTCCGGGACGATCGCGATCGACGGAAACGCCCTGCCGGCAGAAGGCAGGGAACTCGCCCGGCTCCGCTCGGACGTGGGCATGGTCTTCCAGTCCTTCAACCTCTTCGCGCACAAGACCGTGCTGGAAAACGTGATGCTAGGCCAGATCAAGGTCCGCGGCACGAAGAAGGCGAAGGCGGAGCGCAAGGCGCGAGCCCTGCTCGACAGGGTCGGCGTCGGATCGCAATCGGCCAAGTACCCAGCTCAGTTGTCGGGTGGCCAGCAGCAGCGAGTGGCGATCGCCCGCGCGCTGGCCATGGATCCCAAGGTCATGCTCTTCGACGAGCCGACCTCGGCGCTCGACCCGGAAATGATCAACGAGGTGCTGGAGACCATGCAGCAGCTCGCCCGCGAAGGAATGACGATGGTGGTCGTCACCCACGAGATGGGCTTCGCCCGCTCGGCGGCCGACCGTGTCGTGTTCATGGCCGACGGGCGGATCCTCGAAGAGGCCACGCCCCAGCAGTTCTTCAGTGCCCCGCGCAACGACCGCGCCAGGGACTTCCTCTCCAAGATCCTCAAGCACTGAACACCCGTTTCTGCGGATCTGCTGAAGCCTGCCCATATATTTCCGGCGCCCGCCGGGTTTTCCCCTCACCCCCGCTTCGGGGTTTCCTCTCATCCTCATTTTTCTTTACGAAGAGAGCCCTGCCGTGAAGTTTTCGAAGGCCGGATCGGCCGCCGCAGTCATCGCCGTCCTCACTCTGACCGCAACCGCCTGTGGCGGTGGCGAAGACGAGAAGTCCCCTTCCGCGTCTCCCGCGGGGAACGGCGGCAAGAAGATCGCCGTCGGCATCAAGTTCGACCAGCCCGGCCTCGCCCTGAAGAAGCCCGACGGGACGTACGCGGGATTCGACGTCGACGTCGCCCGGTACGTGGCGAAGGAGCTCGGATACGGGCCGGACCAGATCGAGTTCAAGAAGGCGCCGAGCGCGCAGCGCGAACAGCTGATCAAGAACGGTGACGTGAAGTTCATCGTCGCCAGCTACTCCATCAACGACAAGCGCAAGCAGGAGGTCGACTTCGCCGGCCCCTACTTCCTGGCCCACCAGGACCTGCTCGTCCGCGCCGGCGACACCTCGATCACCAAACCCGAGGACCTCAACAGCAAGAAGCTCTGTTCGGTCACCGGATCCACCTCGGCGCAGAACGTGAAGGACAAGCTGGCCCCCAAGGCCGACCTCCAGGAGTTCGGCACCTACTCCGAGTGTCTCACCGGCCTCGAGAACAAGGTCGTCGATGCCCTCACCACCGACGATTCCATCCTCGCCGGGTACGCCGCCCAGCCGGAGCACCAGGGCAAGTTCAAGCTCGCGGGGCTGTCGATGAGCGACGAGCGGTACGGCATCGGCCTGAAGAAGGGCGACACCGACCTCCAGACCAAGATCAACGCGGCGCTGAAGAAGATGGTCCAGGACGGATCCTGGGACCGCGCGGTCCAGGCCAACTTCGGCCCGGCCGGCTACAAGAACGCACCTGCCCCGCAGGTCACCGAAGGCAGCTGATTCCGTGACGGGGCGCGCCGCCGGCCAGCCGCCGACGGCGCGCCCAGTTCACCCTCCTCGGGAGCGCAGGGCAACAACGTGTTCGACTTTCTCAACAATCCGCAGTACGACGTGCTCGGAGCATTCTGGGTGACCGTACAGCTCACCCTCTGGTCCGCCGCCGGATCCCTCGTGTGGGGCGTCCTGCTGGCCGGGATGCGGGTCAGCCCGGTCCCTCTGATGCGGTCCTTCGGCACCGCCTACGTCAACCTCGTCCGCAACACCCCGCTGACGCTGCTCATCATCGGCTGCTCGCTGGGGCTGTCGCAGACCCTCGGCATCACCCTGGGCGGGGGCACGTTCAAGGACATCGGCTTCAGACTCGCGGTCCTCGGCCTCATCGCCTACACGGGCACCTTCGTGTGCGAGGCGCTGCGTTCCGGCATCAACACGGTCCCGGCCGGCCAGGCGGAGGCCGCGCGCGCACTGGGCCTGACCTTCTTCCAGGTGCTGTCGCTCATCGTGCTGCCGCAGGCGTTCCGTGCGGTCGTCGCGCCGCTCACCAACGTCCTGATCGCGCTCACCAAGAACACCACGGTGGCCGCCGCGATCGGCGTGGCGGAGGCCTCGCTCCTCATGAAGGAAATGATCGAGAACGAAGCCGACGCGCTGTTCGCGGTGTTCGCCGTGTTCGCCCTCGGGTTCATCGTGCTCACCCTGCCGACCGGCCTGCTCCTGGGCCGGGTGGCCAATCGAATGGCGGTGAAGCGATGAGCTCCGTCCTTTACGACACGCCCGGCCCCCGGGCCAGACGCCGCAACCTCCTCTACACGGCGGTCTTCCTGCTGGTCTTCGCCGGCGCGCTGGCCTGGGTCCTGAAGGCCATGGCCGACAAGGGCCAGCTCGCGAGCGAGAAGTGGACCCCGTTCGTCACCGACGGCGACGTATGGACCACCTTCCTCCTGCCCGGCCTGGCCGAGACGCTGAAGGCGGCGGCCGTGGCCATCGTCATCGCCCTTCCGCTCGGTGCCCTGCTCGGCATCGGCAGGCTCTCCGACCATGCCTGGGTACGCGTTCCGGTCGGTGCCGTGGTGGAGTTCTTCCGCTCCATCCCGGTCCTGATGCTCATGCTGTTCGGATTCGCGCTCCTCGTGCGCTTCACCGACGTCAGCTCCGACCTCCGTCCCTTCTACGCGGTCGTGGCGGGCCTGGTCCTGTACAACGCGTCGGTCATCGCGGAGGTCGTGAGGGCGGGCATCCACTCCCTGCCCAGCGGTCAGACCGACGCGGCCAAGGCGATCGGCATGCGCAAGGGCCAGAGCATGCGCTACGTACTGCTGCCGCAGGCGGTGACGGTCATGCTGCCCGCTCTGGTCAGCCAGCTGGTGGTGATCCTCAAGGACACCGCCCTCGGCGGCGCCCTCCTCGGCGTCGAGGACCTGCTGTCCGCCTACCAGACGATCCCGGCGAACTACGGCGCGAACACCATCGCCGCCCTGGTCGTCATCGCAGCGATCTACATCGCCGTCAACTTCCTGCTCACCGCCCTCGCCGCCCGGCTGGAACGCCGACTGCGCGCGTCGAAGCGGACTCCCGAGCCCGACGGTGACGTGACCCCGGAGGAGTGTGCGCTGCTGGCCGGCCCGCCACCCTCCGGAATACCAGCGGGGCGCTGACCCAGCCCCGCTCCCCCCGGCAGCCGCCGTCCGCACCCTCCGGACGGCGGCTGCCGCCGCTTTTCGGGTGACGGTGGCGGCCTTGAGCCGGCGGATCTCGTCCCGGCCGTGGCCGTCGGTACAGGTCTTGTCCAACTGGCCTGCGTTCCGCATAATTCAGCGTGGCTAGAGGCTTGATTGTGGGTCTGAGCTGGGGAAACGTGCCTGAGCATGCCGGTGAGGCGTTTCTCTAGGCGGGGGTATCGCTGCTGGTCAGCGGGGTGTGGTGCTGGCCTCGATGATCTTCTTCGGGGTGGGGATGCGGAGCTTGGCCAGGAGGTCGCGTTGCGCCTTGGTGGGGTCGGTGAGCTGGCGGAAGGTGCCGGCGGGGCCGGTGAAGGTGCCCAGGTGGAGCCGGTCGAGTTCGCGGCGGATGGTGGGCCAGGTCGTCTCGGTGGTGGTCTCGGCGATGCGGATCAGCAGCAGGGCGAGCCAGCACAGGATGACGTGGGCACGGATGCGTTCTTCGAGGCGGTGGTAGACCGGGCGGAGGTCGAGGATCTGCTTCATGTCGCGCCAGCCGCGCTCGACTTCCAGGAGCTGCTTGTAGCCCAGCGCGATGTCCTCGGCCGAGAGTTTCGGGTCGCTGCAGCGCAGGAGGTACTTGCCGTCCAGGTTGGCCTCGGCCTTGGCCTTGGTGGCATCGATGCGGAGTTTGCCGGCCGGGGTGGTCCGCAGATAGCGGTTCAGGCCGGGCTTCGCGGCGATTCTCCCGCGCAGTTCGCCGCGTTTGTAGTCCGAGAGTGCGTCGCTGTCTTCGATCAGCTCGGTGAGCTGGGCGGTCAGCTGGGTACGGATCGCTGCGTCCCGGGTGGCGGCTTCGGGGTTGTGGCAGATCACGAAGCGTTCGTTCTCGGAGACCTTCACTTCCTTGACGCGCATGTTGTGTGAGATGTCCTGGTATCGGCCCTGCCGGGAGAGGGCGGCCTTGATCTCGGGCGAGTTGGAGCGGAGCTTCTCGCCGATGATGTAGTGGTGGTCGCCCGAGCGGAGGTAGCGGCGGTTGGCCGCGGAGGCGAAGCCCCGGTCGGCGACCCACACGATCTTGGACAGGGTCCAGTCCCGCATCTCGTCCTTGACCTGGCGTATCAACGCGGAATCGCCGGTGTTGCCCGGCCAGCACCACACCCGCACCGGGATCCCGTCACGTGTGACCGCCATCCCGATCACGATCTGCGGCAGGTCGTCGCGGGAGTCCTTCGACTTCCCCCAGGTCCGGAACCCTCCCATGCTCACGCCGTCGCCGTCGCCGTCGCCGTCGCCGTCGCCGTCGCCGTCGCTGTCGCCGTCGCCGTCGCCGGTTTCGGGGAGGGGGAGGCCGTTTTCGTCGCGGGCGACGGGCAGGTCGGCGTCCTCGAGTTCGAAGTAGGTGCTGGTGGTGTCGAAGAACAGCAGGTCGACTTCGAGGTTGAGCAAGTGGGCAGCCGCATCGAAGACCTGCTGTTCCAGCTTCTCGCGTATCTGGTGCAGCCAGTCCATCGCCCGGTAGCAGGCGTCGTCGTCGACGGGGTCCAGGCCGTCAATGTGCACGTCGTGGTTGACCCACTCGGCAGCGGCCAGTTTCGAGGACGGTGCCAGGGCCCTGTTCGCGACCAGCGCGAACAGGGCGCGCTCGGTGGCCTCAACATTCCGCGGACGGCCTCGCCCCCGGGTGCCCAGCGCGGCCACGATGCGAGGGAGTTCCAGCCGCTGCCACAGCTGGTCCAGGAGATACGCGCCGCCGAAGGGGCGGGACTCGACGAAGTCCAGCTCCGTGTTCGCCTCGGCGGTCGCCGCCAGTGCGGCAGCCGGATCCAGCAGCCTGGACAGTGAGCCGACCAGGCGGCGCACCGCGTCGGTGTCCAGCTGGTCCTCACGGCCGAAGCCGTACAGCAGCTTGGGCACCGACCGCCCCGCCGCTGCGTCCCACGTGTTGTGGGCCAGGTGCAGGTAGCGGACCGTGCCGCTCTTGGTCTTCCGACTCGTCGTCTTCACATACATCGCTCTAGACCATACACGCCTGAGTCATGCCGTTAATGGGCAGTCGGGCCAAAGCGTTTCTCTAGGCGTTTCTAGCCCGCTCGGCACCACCGAGGCTGCTGACCAGGCACTTCACCTCATCAGACCCTCTAGACCGCCCGAATTACGCGGAACGCAGGCCATACCCAGCATCGCCCTGCAGCCCGTACAGGCCGCCGGAACATGGTCCTCGACCACATCGGGCTTCTCTGCCATCGACAGCCCACCGCCGTCGGCACCCGGCTGACGTCCCCGCTTACGCCCGCCCTTGATCTGCGGCTTCTTCACCGGACGGCCGAAGGTGTCCGAGGACGGCGGCATCGAGGAGTTCGACGAGTTGCGTCCCAAGCGGCGCTCCAGCTCCGCCACCCGCGCCGTCAACCGCTCATTCGCCGCGGCCAACTCCTCGTTCTGCTGCTGGAGCAGCCCGATCAGCGGGAGGAGATCCTCACGCGACGCAGATTCCCACCCCGACAACATGACCATGGATCTTGCCGCACCCACCCACGTCCTGTCACATCGTCAGACAGGGAACCCAAGCACGACCTCGCCACCACCTACTGAATGCTTACGATGCAGAAGCTCGCCACCGAGCGCGACATTCTCCGCAAGGCGACGAAGTTTTTCGCACAAGAGATGACCTGGTGACCAACCGCTTCCAGTTCATCGAGGACCACCGCCGCGGCTTCGGCGTGAAGCGGTTGTGCCAGGTGCTGGAGGTCGCCCGCTCCAGCTTCTACAAGTGGCGGGCCGGCCGCGGGGCCCGGGCCGCGCGTGAGCGGGCCGACGTGGCACTGGCTGAGCGGATCAGGGCCGTGCACGACGAGTGGGACGGCACCTACGGCCGCCCGAGGATCACCGCCGAGCTGCGCGAGGACGGCGAGCATGTGAACCACAAGCGTGTCGGGCGGGTGATGCGCAAGTTCGGTATCGCCGGGCTGCGGCTGCGCAAGCGCCAGGTCACCACGGTGCCCGAGCCGTCCGCCACCCCGGTGCCGGACCTGTTCGGGCGCGACTTCACCGCGAGCGCGCCGAACACGAAGTATGTCGGCGACATCACGTACCTGCCGGTGGGCGACGGCGAGTTCCTGTATCTGGCGACGGTGATCGACTGCTTCTCGCGCCGGCTGGTGGGCTGGTCGATCGCCGACCACATGCGTACCTCGCTGGTCACCGACGCGCTCAGGGCAGCCGCCCATGTCCGCGGCAGCCTGGCCGGCGCCGCCTTCCACAGCGATCACGGAGCCCAGGGCGGATTCAACTGGTCGTTGCAACACCTCGTCCTCGGAGGTGTTGATGGGCAGGCCAGCAGGGTGGATGGCGGCGTTGACCGGGCGGTCGCCGATGAAGTCCCCGGGTGCGCCGGCACTTCGGCGGGAAGTAGAACGTCAGTTCTGGCGGGAGATTGCGAAGGGACTGCTCCCGGAGGAGGCGGCAGCTGCGGTCGGCGTATCCCAAGCGGCAGGGGGAAGGTGGTTCCGCCACGGTGGCGGCATGCCACCAATGGATCTTGCTCCGCAGTCCGGCCGGTACCTGTCCTTTCACGAGCGTGAAGAGATCGCGATCCTGAAAGCGCAGGGCATCGGGGTCCGGGAGACCGCACGGCGTCTTGGCCGAGATCCTTCGACGGTGTCCCGGGAGCTGCGGCGCAATGCCGCGACTCGTGGCGGCCGACTCGACTACCGGGCTTCGGTCGCGCAGTGGAAGGCCGATCTGGTGGCCCGGCGCCCGAAGACCGCGAAACTGACCGCGAACGACCGGTTGCGGGACTACGTCCAGGAAAGACTTTCCGGCCAGGTCAGCCGTCCGGATGGGACGGTGCTGGGGCCGGAGGGCCCGCGGTGGAAGGGCCGGAACAAGCCGCACCGCGGCGACCGCCGGTGGGTCATGGCGTGGAGTCCGGAGCAGATCGCGAACCGGCTGAAGGTCGACTTCCCCGATGATGGGTCCATGAGGATCAGCCATGAGGCGATCTACCAGGCCCTTTTCATCGAAGGCCGGGGAGAGCTCAAGCGCGAGCTCGTCGCCTGCCTGCGCACCGGCAGGGCCCTGCGGGTGCCCCGAGCCCGATCCAAGCGGAAGGCGTCGGCCCACGTCACGCCCGAGGTGTTGATCAGTGAACGGCCGGCCGAGGCCGACGACCGGGCCGTCCCGGGGCACTGGGAGGGCGATCTTCTGATCGGACTGGAGCGATCGGCGATCGGCACGCTAGTCGAGCGCACCACCCGCTTCACGGTGCTCGTCCACCTGCCCCGCGAGGACGGCTACGGCACGGTTCCCCGGGCCAAGAACGGGCCACCGCTGGCTGGCTACGGGGCGGTGACGATGAAGAACGCGCTGACGGCAACGGTCGCCACCCTGACCGAACAACTGTGGAGATCGCTGACCTGGGACCGCGGCAAGGAACTATCGGCACACGCCCAGTTCACGATCGAGACCGGCATCCCGGTCTACTTCGCCGACCCGCACAGCCCCTGGCAGCGCGGCACCAACGAGAACACGAACGGCCTACTGCGCCAATACTTCCCGAAGGGAACCGACCTTTCCCGATGGGCGGCTGAGGATGTCGAGGCGGTCGCTGCCACACTCAACAGCCGGCCCCGCAAGTGTGCTTCCCCTCGTAGCGTGGAGTCGTGACCCGATAAGGAGTTGAGGGTGGGGAAGCGACGTAGCTACGACGCGGAGTTCCGTGAGGGGGCCGTGCGGATCGTGCTGGAGACGGGCAAGCCGGCTGCGGAGGTCGCGCGGGATCTGGGTGTGCACGAGGGCACGCTGCAGACCTGGGTGAGCCGGGCCCGCGGGGCCGCGGAGACGGGTACCGGCCCTCTGGAGGAATCCGAGCGGGAGGAACTGGCCCGGCTCCGGGCGGAGAATCAGCGGTTGCGCAAGGAGACCGTCGAGCTCGGGATGGAGCGTGATGTCCTCAAGCGATGCATGGTCCTGTGGGTGAAGTAGCTGATTGGGACCCGGCGGTACTCGTCGGGGTGATCAGCGACTGCAGGACCGAGGAGAAGATCCCGCACACCGTGGCCTGCCGCGCGCTCGGTGTGTCACCGGCCTGGTACTACAAATGGCGTGGCAGGCCTGCAAATTTGACGAAGCGTGAGGTCAGACGGGCCGCGCTGACCGAGAGGATCAAGCACTTCTTCGACGCGTCGGGTCGGACCTACGGCTCGCCCAGGATCACGCTTGACCTGTGGGCCGAGGGCTGGCAAGTGTCCGTGAACACGGTCGCCGAGATCATGTCCGAGGAGGGCTGGTACGGCCGCGAACCGAAAAGGCGCAAGGGCCTGACTCGCCAGGGCAAGCGGAAAGCAGTCCGCGACCTGGTCGGACGGCACTTCGACGCGATCGCTCCCGACGTGCTCTGGGTGGGTGACATGACCGAGATCGACACCGGCGAGGGCAAGCTCTACCTGGCCACCGTCATCGACCTGTTCTCCCGCCGCTGCCTCGGATACGCCATGGACGCCCGCCACGACGCCGCCCTGGTCAGCGCGTCCCTGCAGATGGCCGCCGCGACCCGCGGCAGCGACGTGGACGGAGTGATCTTCCACTCCGACAGGGGCAGCGAATACGCCTCCGCCGCCTACAACAGCCTGTGCGACCGACTCGGCGTGGTCCAGTCCATGGGCCGCGTGGGGTCCTGTTTCGACAACGCCGCCGCCGAGGCGTTCAACTCCACCGTCAAGACCGAGTACATCCACCGGCACCGGTTCACCACCCGCGCCGAAGCCCGGATCAAGATCGCCACGTGGATCGCCGACTTCTACAACACCAGACGCCGACACACCCGTGCCGGCGGACTTCCACCCGTGGAGTTCGAACAGAAGATCAGCCAGCAACGCAGCCAAGCCCACCAGAGGGCCGAAGCCGCATAGAAGAGGACTCTACGTTTCCAGGGGATTGACACGAGCGAGACCGCGACGCCGTGATCGCCGCGGTCACTCTTCCGTACAGCAACGGCCCCACCGAAGGCGTCAACACCAAAACCAAGCGGATGGCCCGCCAAATGCACGGACGAGCAGGCTTCACCTTGCTCCGCCATCGCATCCTCCTCGGCTAACCCTGGGTATTCAGCGGAATTGGATGATCTGACGTCCCGGTAGCAGAAAGGTGCCGCTGGCCTGCAAGGATGCGAGTGTCTAGGTCGTATCCGATGCGAGAGTCAGGGCACCAATCTGGTGAGCGAGCTTACAGGGTGGGACCGGCGGCTGTCCGTGGTCGCCGACGGCAAGGGGCTGGTCGGGTATGCCGGGGCGGTGCTGCTGCGTCGGCTGGCCGACCGTGCTGGGTTGACGGCCGCGTTGGCGGGCGTGCTGCCCGCCGGGGCCGGAAACGGCTGGCGGGACCGCGCGGTCGTGGTCGTGCAGCTCGCCGTAGCGATCACGCTGGGGGCGGCGAACTTGTCGGACGCCGAGCAGTTGCAGGCCCATCACCAGGGCCTGTTCGGGCCGGCGGTGTCGGACTCGACGACCCGCCGGACACTTCAGGCGATGGACGCCGACGTCCTGGCGAAGATCGCTCGGGCGCGGGCTCAGGTGCGCCGGGGTGTGTGGTCGCTGCTGCACCTGCGGCCGGGCGGATTCCCGTGGCTGACGATCGCCGGGAAGCAACTGCACCGCTGGGTGGTGATCGACATGGACGCCACGATCATCACGGCAGTGTCGAAGAAGCAGGGCGCTACGGCGACCTGGAAGAAGACGTTCGGGTTTCATCCCCTGGCCGCGTGGTGCGCGAATACCGGCGAGTGTCTGGCGATGCTGCTGCGCGCGGGCAACGCCGGCTCAAACACGGTCGCCGACCACCTGCGGGTGCTGGGCGAGGCGCTCGCCCAAGTCCCCGGAGCCTTGATGGCGAAGATCCTGGTGCGCGTGGACGGTGCCGGCGCCACTCATGGCCTGCACGAACACCTGCGGGACCTGAACACGATGCGGCGCACGGTCCGCTTCACCACCGGCTGGACCGTCACCGACGAGGACGAGAAGGCCATCGCCCGCCTGCCCGAGAGAGCCTGGGAGACCTCGCTGAAGCAGGACGGCAGTCTCCAGGAAGGCTACTGCGTCGCCGAGCTGACCGGGCTGAACCGCCGGGAGGGCTGGATCAAGGGGATGCGGCTGATCGTCCGCCGGGTCAAGCCGTCCGGCCGGCACACGAAGGACCTCACCGCGTTCGAGAAGGAGACCGGCTGGAAGTACTCGATCACCGCCACCAACATCAACAAGATGACCCGGATCCCAGGCTCCCATCAGATCCAATGGCTGGACGTCCTGCACCGCCACCACGCCGTCGTCGAGGACCACGTGCGGACGAACAAGGCAATGGGGCTGCACAACCTGCCGTCGAAGTCCTGGACGATCAACACCGCATGGATGCTGACCGCGAACCTCGCCGCCGACCTGGATGCCTGGCTCCGCCTGCTCACCCTGCACGATCAGGAGGGCCTGGCCGACGCCGAGCCCGACACCATGCGCTTCCGCCTCTACCACCTCCCGGCCCGCCTCGCGAAGCACGCCCGCAGCCGATGGCTGCGGATCGACCGCTCCTGGCCCTGGGCCGGCGCGTTCGTCCGGCCTGGCAGAGGCTCTCCGCCCTTCCAGCGGTCACCTGACCACCCCATCCCGCCCCGACAAGGACCAGGAAGGAGAACAACCCGCAGCACTCCGGGCCCGTGGAACCCGGAGCCCCCGCAGCGTCACGCGAAGACCCCGCCCGACACCCACGGGAACAAAACGGGGTGAACCGACCACCTCACGAAGTAGCGATCACCGCTGACGGATCGAGGTCAGCGCTGCAACGCAGCACGATCAACACAACTATGAATTAGTTCTGCCCCCAGGGCCCCGGCGTTTGCCTGAATCGCCCCGACCTAGGGGTTTTTGATCATGTTGGCGTGCCCCGGAAACAGGCGAACACGGCGCCGGTGGATCATGGAGTTCTCTCCGCTTCAAGATCCACGAGGGTGCCGTGTTCGTTCCTCCATCATCCACTGCCACCGCTCCTGCTTCTCCGGCACCCCGCCTGGAAGCCCTCGGCTCGGGTGACACGCGGGACCAAGTCCGCAGCCTGGTAGCCCAGTTCGAGTCGGTCGCCGATCCTCGCGGGGCGTGTGGGGTGCGGTATCGAGTCTCGTCGCTGCTGGCCCTGGTGGTCTGCGCGATGACCCCGGCGGGCCATGACTCCATCACCGCGGCAGCGGAGTGGTGCAGACGCGCTGCCCCCGAGGAGCTGGCCGCCTTTGGCCTGCCCTACCACCCATTGCTCGGCCGGTACCGGATCCCGAGCGAGAAGACGTTGCGCACCGTCCTGGGGTGCCTGGATCCCGGCGAGGTCGGCGCGGCCGGCTACGACCACCTGCGGCCTCTGCTGTCCACCCGGCCCTGCCCGCCGGGGCCGCTCATGCCCGACGGTGGCATCGAGCGGGAGCAGCGCCGTGCCCACGGGGCGGCCGCCCGCGCCGAACCGGTGCGCTCCCGGCGCCGGGCCATCGCGGTGGACGGCAAATGCCTGCGCGGCGCGAAACGCCCGGACGGCAGTCGGGTCTTCGTACTCTCCGCCGTCCGGCACGGCGACGGCATCACTCTGGCCTCCCGCGAGATCGGCGCGAAGACCAACGAAATACCCGAGTTCGCACCCCTGCTTGACCAGATCGACGACGCCGATCTGGCCGGGGCCGTCGTCACCGCCGATGCCCTCCACGCCCAACGCGACCACGCCGCCTACCTGCACGAACGCGGCGCCCACTACCTGCTGACCATCAAGAACAACCAACGCGGGCAAGCTCGCCAACTCCACGCGCTGCCCTGGAAGAAGATCCCCGTCATCCACCGCGACGACGCCCAGGGCTACGGCCGCCACGAACAACGCCTCGTACAGGTCGTCACCGTGGGCGGCCTGCTCTTCCCCCACGCGGCCCAGGCCCTGCGCATCCAGCGCCGACGGCGCCTCTACGGGGCGAAGAAGTGGTCCACCGAGACCGTCTACGCCATCACCGACCTGCCCGCCGAAGAGGCCAGCGCCGCCGAAATCGCTTCATGGGCTCGCGGACACTGGACCGTGGAGAACACCGTTCACTGGTGTCGAGATGTCACCTTCAACGAAGACAAATCCCAGGTCAGGACCCACAACACACCCTCAGTCCTCGCCACCGTCCGCGACCTGATCCGCAGCGCGCTCAAGCTCGCCGGATACGTCAACACCGCCGCCGGCCGCCGAGCCCACACCGAACGCACCCTCGTCCTCGCCCTCTACGGCATCACATGATCAAACCGGACGATCCAGGCAAACGCCGGGGCCCTGGTTCTGCCCCCGTCACTGCCCGTTCGCTACACCTGCGCGTGTAAGGGGCGGTGCTGTACTGACCCAACGAGATACCCGCCGGCCAGCAATGGGTCCGGCACGGCAGCGAACCATGATCACGACGGAAAGAGCCTCAAATGCAGATACTGAACCTGGTTACCGATGACAGCATCTCAGTTTCAGAAGACGGAACCGCAGTTCACGGCGGTTGCGAGATCCATCTCCGCCAGGGCAGCGGGCCGACCCTGCCAGTCAAGCGAGACAATGAGGGATGGTACTGGGTCGATTGCGGCGGAATCAAATACCTCGCCATAGGCGCGACGTATCTTGACAGGAATTCCCCTATCTACCTGGCGCAGGATACTCAGGAGCCTTCCGTCTTTTGCATCTATGCTGATGTGGATGGAGCAGATCTGGATCTGATCCCCACTAAGGCAAATCCAGGGGGCAATCGTGGCGCGGAGGGCGAGGAGCTGAATTCATATCAACTCCTCGAAGCTCTTCGTGCAGATCCAGAATTTATGCAGTTCGCGCAGACGATTGGGATGCTCGAAAAGACCGACGGCAACCTCTCGTCCGAGCAGTGTATTTGGCTGGTGCAGGTCTTGGAAACGTTGCCGGCATGCGATGGGCAAGAGCCCTTTGCCGTCAAGAAGGTGGCAGGGGAGAAAGGGTACCTGGAGGCGCGTGCGTAAGGCTAGAAACTGCCACTCGGCGCATCTGAGCCCGGGTTCAGCCCGGGATGTAATACCCGCATAGTCAACAACAAATAGGAGAAAAAATGGAAATCCCCACCGAGCCCACCCAGGTACTTTTTCAGGGAGTGGGCGGCGTCAAGAGCCTGATTCCGGAAGACCGCCCGGTCGAAGTGATTGGCTCTATAACTACCGACCCCTTCGGTAACGGATGCTACGTCACCCGAGCCAAAGACCTGAGCGGTAGCGATAATATACAGATCAAATTCACGTATGTTAAGAATCGGGTCTCCGCCCTCTCGAGCAACCCATTTTTCGCTGCCGCCATGAGCGCGAAGTATCTCAAGTACAAGGCGGAAAAAGAGTACCTGATAGCCACTTACGGCCGAGAGAACAGTGCCGTAGCCGAGATCCTCAAATCCAGGACGAAGCTTGTAAAGTCAAGGCTTCAAATACCGATGGTGCTGAATATTGACCTTACGAATTTCAAACGCATATACAAGGATCACTGGGATCTCTACGTGCAAGATGAATTTGCCAGGGCAACCGCCGCACGGAAAAATGGTGATGAATACGCCCCCATTCCGATCGGTAAGGAATCCTTGCTATCCAACTACCTACAGGTGGGCGCCTGGAAAGCGTATCTGGGTGGCGGTGAACTTTACAATGCCAATGCGGAACAGTTCAAAGTAACCGTCTCGGTACTGCCTGGCGACCATATCGGGGATCGCACAGGCCGCCAGGTGAGGGTCAGCCTGCATATCTTCTCGCCCGGCAACAAACTGTTCCCGGACAAGATCGAGGAAAACATCGATCTGGACTTCGAGGTCTGGGCCGGCGGAAACTGGAATTATGCGGTCAGCACTGACCCGAAGATGAAGGCACTGGTCGAGAAGCGCATTCTCGAACGCCATCCGAAGGTTGATCCTAAGCCGCAGCAGGCTACGGCGACTGGAAACGGCTACGCACTCCCCGATGACCTGAACAAGATTATCGAGAATCCAGAAATCGCTTTCGCTCCAATTCTTGAGGCCATTCTGAAAAGGGATAATGACGCGGCAGAAAGCATGCTGGCCACGGTGCAGGTGCTCCTCTCGACCAAGACGGATGGTGACTATCCCGCGCGCAAAAACTTCATCCACTATCTTAATAGCAAGGGGAAAAATCCGATCAAGTTGGATACCCCGGATGCTGAACTGTTCCAGGCTGTGCGCGATGTCTTTGGGGAGGTCATCGCCCCCTCGGTAAATGAATTGCTCTACCTTGTATTTGAAGGGAAAAGCAAGAAGAAAGAGGCCGCGAAGGCGCTCAAGGAAGCGCAAAAGCATGGGCTCCTCCCGAAGGAAATGCTCGAGCTGCAGCGGGTGCTAGGAGTCGCACTAACGGAAATGCATCATAATAGGCCTTTCCAGTTCAAGGAAGGCATCGACAAGGTGTCAGAACTGTTCGAGTTTATTTGCGAGCAGCAGAAAGCGTGGCGGGAAAAAGACCTCACAATTCGGCTGGCGGTGGACAAGCGGAAGAATAACCCGAAGTCACCTGCAAAGACCAAGGCTGAGGCGTCAATTCCCGAGACTGGGTCGTCAGTTCCTGAGACTCGCAAGGCTCCGACTGTCCGAACGGTCCTCGGAATGATCAGCGCGTGTATTCATGAGGGCCGGGTCGATGACGCACTAGAGATCGTCGATGCATATAGGAGAACGGTTCGCTTGAAGGCAGCAGGGCCGACCCTCTTGAGGCTGATTGGTAATTCTGGAATTGTCGTCGATGGCCATCAAGAGGCCCGTCAAGCCTTCGCCGATGCTCTCGCGCGGGAGGACGGCAAGGAAAACGCGCAACTGATTGATGACATGATGAATTACATCGCGCAGCACATTGCCCCCGGCGGTGAATAGGCGCTCCTTGAAACAGGGCTGAAGCGTTCTCGTCTGGCGAGATGAGTGGTTGGCCCTGGTTGTGGGTGTTCGGCCTGATGGGGGCTGGTGGACGCACGAAGGACGCGACCTCTGATGATCAAGGTGTCGAAGCCATTGATCGTTCAGGGGTCGCGTCCGCATGCCATTTTCCATGGTCGAAGTCCTGTCCTGCCACCGTGCCCGTGTAGCGGACCTGCCGGCCGTCGGGTCCGAGGAGCTGGGCGATCTTGCCGAGGTGCTGGAGACCTTGCCGGATCCGCGTCGGCGGCAGGGGCGCCGGTATCGCGGGTCTTCGAAGTTAAGCGGTGCGGCATGGCCATGCCGATTCGATGGGTCGTCGATAGGGTGGCGGTCGGGCCAGTCATAGCACCGGCGACGCACCATGTCGGCGGCCCGCCCAGCAGATGACATGGACACGCACACCGCTCAACTTCGAAGACCCGGTATCGCCTCGGCGCGCTGCTGGCCCTGTGCCAGGGCTGATTCAAAGTCTCGGTGGTCTTATGAACCCGCAGGTCACAGCAGTGTGGCGGCTCGTCGGAACATCCTCCCGGCATGCAACGAAGCTCCGACGATCAAGGTGACCTCCCAGTCGCCCGAACCGCCGGAGCTTCGATGTGCCGTCAGTCTGGCATGCCTTGTCTGGCCAAGTCGCCGACCCCTGTTCAGCGTTCGATGCCGGACCTCGCCGCGAGGCTCGCGGTCCTGCCCGACCCTCGTGACCGCCGAGGCCGGCGGCACAGCCTGGTGTCGGTGCTGCTGACCGCGTGTGCGGCGGTGCTCACCGGCGCGAAGTCGTTCACCGCCGTCGGCCAGTGGGCCGCCGCCGCGCCTCAGGACGCCCTGGCACGGCTCGGTGCCCGCACGGCCACCGCCTTCAGCATCCGGATACCGCCGTCCACCGCGACCCTGCGCCGCATGATCAACGCTGTGTGTCCCGGCGGGCTCGCGGACCTGCTCGGTGCCACCCCGGCCGGCCCTACGACCGTGGCGGTCGACGGCAAGACCGCCCGAGGCTCGCGCACCGACACCGGTACTGCCGTGCATCTTCTCTCCGCGCTGTCCGGCGACGGGCAGGTGATCTCCCAGCTCCCGGTCCCGGACAAGACCACCGAGGTCACCGCGTTCGCCCCGCTGCTGGACCCCTTCGACCTGACCGGCGAGGTCATCACCGCGGACGCTCTGCACACCACCCGCGACCAGGCCCGGTACATCGTCCAGGACAAGAGGGCGCACTACTTCCTGGTGGTCAAGGCCAACCAGCCGACGCTGCGGGCGGTACTGAAATCACTGCCGTGGAAGCAGTGCCGCCAGGTCTCCTACGATCGCACCCGCGGCCACGGACGCAAAGAGACCCGATCGGTGCGGGCACTGACCATCACCGACCTCGATCTGGGCTACCCGTTCGCGGTCCAGGCCGTGAAACTACTCCGGCACCGCACCGACCTCAAGACCGGGAAGGTCACCCGCCAGACGGTCTACGCGGTCACCGACATGCCCTCCCACCAGGCCCGCCCCACCCGCCTCAACACGATCGCCAGATCCCAGTGGGGCATCGAGGCAGTCCACCACGTCCGGGACGTCACCTTCGCCGAGGACGCCTCGAAGATCCGCTCCGGGCATGGGCCGACGAACATGGCGACCATCCGGAGCCTCGCCATCAACACCTTGCGCTCAGCGGGACACCGCAGCATCGCCGCCGCCCTGCGGGAGGTCTCCTACACCCCCTTCACCCGCCCCCTCGACCTGCTGAAACTCCCCTGACCTGCGACGATACCGGCACCATCGGACTTTGAATCAGCCCTGGGAGGCTTCGTTGGTCCCGTATTCGGCCACGCTCGACGTCCCGTGCCCGCTCGTGGAGCACGTCACCTGGCTCAACTACCATCGCCGGCGCCTGGTGAAGCCGCCCTGGCGCAAGCTCGGTTGTTTCAAGCAGGCCTTGCTCAACCTCGCCCAAGAACGAGACGTTCGCCCAGGTGGGAGCGGGGGCCGGCGTGCCGCAGGCGACGGCCTGGCGGTACGTCGACAAGACCCTCGCCGTCCTCGCCACATGGGCGCCGGGCCTGCACGAGGCCCTTGTCGGTCTGGGGGAGGATGACTTCTTCATCAGGGAGTAACAGGCTGTGACGATCATGCGGGTGGATGAGCAGGACGAGGGGCGGGAGCTGGAGGGCAGTCAGGCGGCGGCCGGGCGGTTAACGCGGGTGTCGTCGCCGGAGGCGATCGATGCTCTGATGTGGGACGCCAAGGAGTCCGGGATGGGCCTGGACGGGGCCGGGGGGCTGCTGGGGCAGATGATGAAGGCCGTGCTGGAGCGGGCTCTGCAGGTCGAGACGGCCGATCATCTGGGCTACGAGGCAGGGGACCGGGCCGGTCGTGGGTCGGGCAACCATCGCAATGGTGTGCATCCGAAGACGGTGACCACGACGGCGGGGCCGGTCACGGTGGACGTGCCGCGCGACCGCCGTGGCGACTTCGAGCCGGTGATCGTGCCCAAGGGCCGGCGGAGGCTGGGGCAGGTCGACGAGATGATCCTGTCCCCGTACGCGCGGGGCATGTCGACCCGGACATCACCGCCCACCTGGCCGAGGTCTACGGAGCCACGGTGTCCCCGGCGCTCATCTCGAAGGTCACCGATGTGATCACCGACGAGGTCCAGGCGTGGCATAACCGGCCCGTCGACGAAACGTACCCGGTTCTGTACGTCGACGCGGTGCGGGTGAGGATCCGCGACGGCGGACACGTGGTCAACAAGGCCGCGCACCTGGTCATCGGCGTGGACGTGGACGGGATCAAGAACTCCTGGGCATGGACAACGAGGGCGCCGAATTCCGGCTCCACATCCCGACCCAGCTGAAAAACCGAGGCCTGCGCGACGCCCTGATCGTGTGCTGCGACGGGCTCAAGGGCGTCTTGCGGAGCACGCTTCGCGCAATGGGCGATCGGTGCGAAGGAGCAGGCGCCCACTACGACCGTCGAGCAGGTCAACAGCACAGGGAAGGGCCTGTGCCGCCCCCCGATCGGGGGAGGGGGAGCGCCCGCCCGGCTCGCAGGATGGAGCTGTGCAAGCGGCCCGGGGGACAAGGCAAGGAGCGGTGCGATGACGGTTCGATCATGGTGGGGACGGCGGCGCAGTGCAGCGGTACCGCCCTCCCTCGAGGCACAACGGTGGACCGCGCTCGTGTCGGCCGCCGACTGGTGCGTCACACGGGCCTACCGGGGCGGATACTCGGGCGTTCCGCGGGTGGTTTTCGTGGCCGACGTACAGCGATGCGCGGAGGAGGACTTCGGCGTCCACGGGGTGTCCGATGCGGATGCCGCGACCGCGCTCCGGGAACGCTGGTACGAGCGGCGCTGCCGGGACGCGGGTCTCGCCACCGACGCGTTCGACCGCGAGTACTGCCAGTAGGCCAGTAGGCCAGTAGGCCAGTAGGCCAGTAGGCCAGTAGGCCAGTAGGGCCCCGCGGCCCCGCCCGGACCGCCGTCGGCGGCACGCCGGGCGGGGCCGCAGCCCGCCCGTCCGGGGCGCCCGTGTGACCATGGGCCGGTGACACCCCCGCCCGTGAAGGAACCCGGGCCGCGGCCCGCGGCGCCGACCGCCGTGGTCATGGCGAGGTGACCCGGCGCCGACGCGGGCCGCACCTGTTCGTCCCGGTGCCGGGTACCCGGCCCGCGGTGGTCGCCGGACTCGTCAACGGAGTGGCCGTCGGGCTCCCGCTGCCCGTCGGGATCGTGTTCGAGCACCCCGTGAGCGGAGCCTGGGCCTGCCTGGGCGCGTACGTCGCGGCGTTCACGAACAAGGGAGGCCCGCGGCGCAGCCGGACCCTCGGACTGGTGGTCGCGGCCGTGGTCAATGCGGCCGCCTTCGCCCTCGGGGAGCCGGCCTTCGGCGTGTGGCCGCTCACCTTCGTCCTGTTCGCCGCACTGGTGCTCGTCGCAGGTCTGGGGGACCCGCTGCACCCCGTGGCGGGCCGGCTCGGCACCATGCCCGCCACCGTCCTGCTGGCCGGGGCGGGGAACATGACGGCCGACCAGGGCACCGCCGCCGGCACGGCCCTGCTCGTCCTGTCCGGAGGCCTCTGGTACGCGGCGGCCACCGCCCTGCTCACCCCCGGACCCCGGCTGGGCCCGGTCCTGCTCGCGCTCGCCGAGCCCTACCGCCAGACGGGCCACCGCCTGGCCCGGATCGCGGCCGCGCAGCCCGCCACGCCGGAGGACCACGCGCAGGCGGCCGGGGCACAGGCACGCGCGGCGGCAGCCGTCGCCGCACTGCGCCGTCAGGGTGGGGACGAGCACCTCGCCACCCGGCTGGAGCCCCTCCTCAACGGCGCCGCATCGCTGGCCGACCTCACCGCTGCCCTCCACACCACCGGCTCTCCACCGCCCGCGGCGGCCGCCGCATGCGCGCAAGCCGCTACCGCGCTCGCGGAGAGGCTCACGGAGACCGCTGCCCTGCTCGCGCACGTGCCGCCGACCCGCCCGGTCTCCGCATCGTCGCCCCGGCAGGCCCTCGACCGGCTCTCCCGCGCCTGTGACCTCCTGCGCTCCCGGGCCGTGGCAGGCGCCGAGGCGTACTCCGCACTGGTGAGCGCGTCCCGGCACCGCCGGCTGTTGACCCGTATCGCCCAGGAGACGGACTCGGCGCACGTACGGGCGGCAGGCGTGTCGGAATCGCTGCGCACCACCCGTGCCCACGCCGCGCCCACCCCGCGGCGAGGCTTCGACCGGACCGCCCTGCGCACGGTGCTCAGCGCCGGCTCACCCACGGCCCGGCACGCCGTGCGCGTGACCGTGGTGGCCTCCTCCGTCCTCGCCGCGGTCTGGGCCCTAGACCTGTCCCACGGGGAGTGGGCGACTCTGGCCGTCCTGAGGGTGATGCGCCCCCGCTACGCCGACACCATCGAGCGGGCCGGACAGCGCGTCGTCGGCAACCTGGTCGGAGGCACGTGCGCCGCACTCGCCATCGCCTGGATCCACGACCCGGCCGTCCTCGCCGCCCTGCTGTTCGCCGTGATCACCATCGGATTCGCCCTGAGGCCGGTCAACTACGCCTTCTGGGTCCTCTTCGGAACGCCACTGGTGCTGCTCATCGGCGACGTGTCACAGCCGGGCGACTGGCGGTCCGCCCTGGAGCGGATCGCCATGACCGTGCTGGGCAGCGCCGCCGCGCTCCTCGGCGGCTACCTGCTCTGGCCCACCTGGGAGCGGGGCGGGCTCGCCGGGCGGACCGCCGGCGCCACGGCCGCGACCGCCGCCTACCTCGACGCCGGGCTGCGCCGTCTCCTGCCCGCCGGTGCGCCGGACGGGCCCGCACCCGCACCGGACAGCACGGCGCGGGCCAGGGCGGACGCCGAGAAGGCCCTGGAGGCCGCGGCGGACGCCGAACGGCGGGCCCGGCGCGAACCCCGGCCGGACCGCGCCGCCACGGACCGCGTCGCGACGGTCATCGCCGACCTGTACGACCTGGTCTGGGACGTCACCGCGCTGACCGCCCTGACCGGCCCTCGCCCGGATGCGGCGGACGTTCCCGGGCTGCCCGCGTTCACCGCGCACGCCGCGCCCGCGCTGACCGGTCCGGACGCGGCCCGGCGCGCGGCGGACGCCGCCGCCCTGACCGGAGCCCTCGAGGAGATGCGCCTCCATGTCGAGGTACTGCACGCGCGGCGGCAGCTCGAGCTCGCGGACGGCCGGGGACCCGAGGACACGCCGGTCCGCAGGGCCGTTCGTGAGACGGGGCCCCTCGTCGAGCGCCTGGAGCGCATCGCCGTGCGCGTGGAGCAGCTGACCCGGCGGCTTTCCTGAGCGGGATCCGGCCCGGCGCGCCCGCGGGGCCGGACCGGCGTTGTATGGACGTATGAGGATCGAAAGCACTGCTTTCAGGGACGGCGGCACGATCCCCGTCGAGCACACGGTCGACGGGAGCGACTCCCAGGTGCCACTGGAGTTCTCGGATGTGCCGGACGCGGCCGTGAGCCTGGCGTTGGTCGTGCACGACCCCGACGTCCCCCGGGACCGCCGTGCCGACGGGAATTTCGACCACTGGGTGGTGTGGAACATCCCGGCGGCGCACCGCCGGCTGACCGAGCACGACGGCCCGGTCGGGGTGGTCGGCAGGACGACGCGGGGAACGAACACCTGGATCGGCCCGGCGCCGCCGCCCGGCGACCGTGAGCACCGCTACTTCTTCACGCTGTACGCCCTGGATACGCTGCTCGACCTTTCCGACTCCTGCGGCCGGCCCGAACTCGAGAACGCCATCGCCGGGCACGTGCTGGAGCAGGCCGTGCTGATGGGCCGCTTCCAGCGCGCGTGAGTCCCGGGGAGTGTGCCCGAGGAGGCGGTGGCCGCCCCCCCCGGTGCTGCCGCACGCTTCCCCGGTTGTTGCCTCCGACGCTGCCCGTACGGCTGCTGTGCGGCTCGGCGCCCGCACCGAGAATCTCCGTGCGGGGTGACACAGCTCGTCGGCGAACAGCCTCACGCCTCGCGATCCGCGCTCGCGGATGACGGCGTACCCGAGCATGAGGCCGTGCGCGGCCCGGCCGAAAGCAGGAGGACTCATGGAATTCCCGATGGATTTGCCAACCAGCAACGCGGGTGGGAACGCGATCGTTCCCATGGACCCGACGCTTCTGCAGCACTACTTGTCCGCGGACACCTGGGAGTACCTGGATGAGCTGTCTGTGAAGGACGCCCACCAGATCCTCTACGCGGGGGTGGCCCAGGCTCTCGATGTCGGCCTGGTCACCGCCGAGTCGGTGATGCAGGAGATCCTCTCCGCCGCGGTCATGGCCCGCTTGGTCAGCGCCACCGAAGCAGTTCTCACTGCGGATACGTGGAACGCGTTCGTCAAGCGGAGCTTCCCCGAGAAGTTCACGTATTCACCTTCGCACTACTCGGGGACGTCCTCCGACGAGGAATCCACCTTCGGGAATCCGCGGTCCTCCGCGATCAGGATCGCCCCGCAAGGGGCGGGCTCGACCGGGCCCTCCCATGCCACCGGTGGCACGCGGAGTTTCGGAGCCACACTGGAGGAGGACTGCGGTGTCCAGCACCTCGACCTCGAGCCCAGGGTGCTTGCGACCGATGTCAGCCCGGTGGACGCCGGCAAGTTCCGAGCGGTGATCTCCGGCGACGGGCGCCTCATGACCTATGACAACCAGTACGCGATCCACACCGCAGGGACCCCGGTCCGGTACGTGGTGACGGTCGAGGAGGACAACAGCGCGGCGATCTTCGTGGACCAGCACATCAGTGCCGAGGATTCCAGGCGAGCCGGCAAGGACGGGATGCGATACCGCGCGCTGGAGTCGCACGCCCAGATCGACGGTCAGGTCGCCTGTGCCGGTGAGATCACCGTCGATGCGGGAAAGGTGACCTACATCGACAACCACAGCGGCACCTACCAGCCCACGGGCCGCCACTTCGCAGCCATCCTGCGCGTCGCGGTGAAGCTCGGGATCCTGGCCGACAAGGCGGAGTTCGCCCAGTTCGTAGCCCAGCCGCAGAACGTCGACGTGGATCGGGGGGCGCTGCAGAAGCTGCTCAGCGACGAGGTGTGGAGCAGGCTGCGCAAGTGAGGGCTCAGGCCCCGACGGCCGCATGGCCGGCCGGGGCGTGCTCCGCCGCGTGCGCTGTCCCGCTACGGGGTGCCGGCCTCCAGGGGAGTGAGGATGTCGACGTGAAGGTGGCTGGCGTACTGCTCGTAGGCGGCGAAGAACCGTTTCGCGTGAACCGTCGCCTGGTGGGCCTCGAAGGCCTCCCGGTCCCGGTAGACCTCGTAGAACACCCTGACCAGCGGATCGTCGGCCACGGCATGGCACAGGTAGGTCAGCACGCCGGGCTCCGACCGGAGGACTTCCGAGGCCAGTTCGACGGCCAAGGCGTCGAACCCGCGCGCGGCGGCCTCGGACGCGAGGGTGAAGCGGGCGATCAGGCTGAACATTCTTCTCTCCTGGTGGATGATCTGCGGGGGCGTCGGCGAGCCGAAATCTAGCCGACGACGAGCACGGTCTTGCCGAAGACGCCGCCGGCCTCCGCGAAGCGGTGTGCACTGGCCACTTCCGCCAGCGGAAACGTGGCGGCGACGACGGGCCGCAGTACCCCCGAGGCAGCGAGCGCGGCGATGTCGTGAAGGCCCACCGGGTCCGGCTGCACGAGCATGAAACCGGCCCGGACCCCGCGCTCGGCCGCCGCGGCGACCACCGCGTCGTCCTCGGGCGACGGCAGTGAGACGAGGACGCCGCCGTCCTTCAGCGTGTCCAGAGCACGGAAGGCCTCCTCCCCGCCGCGCGAATCGAGGACGAAGTCGGCATCCTTGATCCTCGCGTGCACGTCGCCCTCGCCGAAGTCGAGTACTTCCGCGGCCCCGAGGCCCCACACGGCGGCGTGCTGGGATGACCGGGCCGTCGCGATCACGTGGGCACCGAGCGCGACGGCGAGCTGCACCGCCAGGTGACCGACCCCGCCGGCGGCACCGTGGACCACCACGCGATCGCCCCTGCCGACCTTCCCCGCGTCCACCAGGGCCTGCCGCGCGGTGAGCGCGGCCAGCGGCAGGGCCGCCGCCTGCACGTGGGTCAGACCGTCGGGCTTGGGCGCGAAGTGCCGGGCCGGTGCGGCGACGTACTGTGCATAGGCCCCGGCCTGCGCGGGGAACAACGGCATTCCGTAGACCTCATCGCCCGGCGCGAAGAGCCGGACACCCGGCCCGACCGCCTCGACCACGCCGGAGACGTCCCAGCCCAGGATGAACGGAGGTTCTCCCAGGAAGGCGCCCGACTCCCGGGTCTTGGCGTCGATGGGGTTCACGCCGGCCGCACTCACCCGGACGAGGATCTCACCGAAGCCCGGGTCGGGGCGCGGTGTCTCGATGATCCGGAGTACCTCCGGTCCGCCGAGGCGGTCCTGGCTCACCGCTGTCATCGTCTGCTGCACGGGCACGGGGGTTCCCTTCCGTCGATGCGCTTCTCCCGGTGATGCTCGGCCGTGCGGGGCAGCGGCACATCCACCAGTGAGACGCACTACGGGTCTGCTCACCGCACCGCCCGGCCTAGACCTCGCGACGGTGGGGGAGGGACGGTACGGGCAAGGAGCGCCCCGAGGTGCGAGGCGGCGGACCGCAAAGGTCCGCACCTGCCGCCTCGCACCTCGCGCCGTCCTCCGGTCGGGGCGCGACCGGAAGCGTCGGAGGACGGCCGTCCCAAGGTAGGCAGAAGGTGCCTGCCCGTCCTCCGCCCATCGGACCGCCCGAGGTCCTAGTCCCGGCGACTCGCCGCGTAGCTGCCGCCATGCGGGTGGAACGGGGTGCCGGGCGGCTGCCATTGCACGCGTCACGGTTCTTCGGATGGTCCGATGATCGTCTTCGTTCGGTCGCGCGCGGCGTTCCACGCATGCGGTGGCCTCGTCGCGCGGCCGTGGTGGGCCGCCCTGCACCCCGCGAGGACAGATGTCACGGAGGACCAGGTCCGGATGGACCGCCGCAGCACTGTGCCTGCTGGTGGCCGGCGGCACGTCGGCGTCCGCCGCGGCCACCGCGTCCGCCGCGGTCGGCGGTCCGGTGCACACCGCGGTGCGGGACAGGCCCGGGTCCACCCGGCCGGCCGACACGGTGACGCCCGGCAACGCGGCGCCCGTGCGCTTCGTCAGCTACAACATCTGCGGCAACATGTGTGGTTCGGCCTCCTACGACAACCAGCGCCGCATCGACACGATCGTGGCGCAAGCGGGCGTCACCACGTGGAACGCCGACCAGATCTTCCTCCAGGAAGTGTGCCGGCCGCAGTACGACGCCGTCCTGGCACGGCTGCGCGGGCTGGGATACCGCGGCCTGTTCAGCCGCACGGTGCTGGGCCGGCCGGGAATCTGCGGCAATGCCGACTACGGCAACGCCGTCTTCGTGAAGGGGGAGGTCCAGGAGAGCCTGGACCTGGACCTCACGGTCGGCGGCGAGAGCGAGCCGATCCGGGTGCCCTGTCTGAAGAGCGCCACCCAGTACCGCACCAACTGGGCCTGCTCGGTACACCTGTACTGGGACGACGGCACGCTGGCCGTCCCCGAGGCCGACCGGCTGGCGGCGCGGGTCCGCAGTTGGGAGGACCAGGGCGTCCCGGTGGTGCTCGGCGGTGACTTCAACCACTCGCCCCGCAGTTCCACCCTCACCCGGTTCTACGACCGGGCCATGGGCGACGGTGCGAGGGGCCGCTTCGCCGAGGCCGACCAGTCCGACCCGGACTTCTTCGACCCGGCGGCCTGCACGCCCGGCGTCACCCGCGCCTGCCGCTCCGGGGAGAGCACGGTCCCGGCCCTGAAGAAGAAGCTGGACTACGTGTACTTCACCGCGGCCCATTTCAAGGACCCCGCGGCCGATGTACGGCCCATCGACCCGCTGGTCTCGGATCACCGGATACTGCGGGGCGCGGCAGCCTGGGCCGACTGCGGCCGGCTCGACCCGCGTCGGGCCGCGTACTTCCGCCGCGACGCCGCCGGAGCCCTGTTCCGCGTCACGGGGAACGGCAACGGGACCTTCTCCGGTGCCTGCAAGGTGGGCACGGGGTGGCAGATCATGCGGCACGTCGTCCGCCCGCCGGGAACCGACGTCCTCCTCGGAGTCGACGCGGCCGGCGACTTGTGGCGCTACACCGCCGACGCCGCCGGTACCTACTCGGGCGCCGGCCGGACCCGGGCCGGCAGCGGCTGGCAGGGGTACGACGCGGTACTCGCACCGGGTGACATCACGGGCGACGGCCTGTCCGACCTCCTCGGCCGTGACACCGCGGGCGGCCTGTGGCTCCACGCCGGAAGGGCGGACGGGGCCACCTATGCCGCACCGGTGCGCATCGCCGCCGGATGGCAGACGTACAGCGCCGTGCTGGCGCCCGGAGACTTTTCGGGGGACGGCCTGCCGGACCTCCTGGCCCGTGACCCGGGAGGGGTGCTGTGGCTGTTCCGCGGCAGTGGTGCGGGCGGCTTCGCACCACGTGTCCGGGTCGGCAGCGGCTGGAACATCTACAACGCGCTGCTGGCGCCCGGCGATGTCAACGGGGACGGGCGGCGCGACCTCCTGGCGCGTGACGGGTCGGGGGTGCTGTGGCTGTACCAGGGCGACGGAGCCGGCTCGTACCGTCCGCGGTCCAGGGTCGGTGCGGGCTACCCCGCCGGGGAACTCCTGCTGTGAGGTACTCGGCCACCGGTCGCCCGGTCCCGGTGTCGAGGACCACGACTCCGCTCAGGTCGTGGATGACGTGAGGGTGGCGTAGTCCACCAGGTTGGCGAGGTACCCGCTGCCCTCGGGACCTGCCGGGCGCGTACAGGTGACCAGCCGCAGCTGCGGCGTGTCCGTGGCCCCGTAGACCTCCTTCGCCGGGAAGTCGGACTTGTCGTACTCGGCCGTCCTGGTCACGGTGAACACGGCGGTGCTGCCATCGGCCCGGTCGACTTTGATCTGCGATCCCGGATGGAGTTCGCCGAGGCGGTAGAAGACGCCGTTGCCGAACTTTCCGACCGTGAGGTGGCCCAGCATCACGCTGGCGCCGTTCTGACCCGGCGTGGGGGAGTGGCGGTACCAGCCCGCCGGGGCCTTTTTGGCGATCGGCGGCACCTGGACGGTGCCGTCGGCCGCCAGTCCGAGGGACATGACCGGGCTGTCCACCCCGATGGAGGGGATCTCGATCCGCTTCGGGGCGGACGCGCTCATGGCGGGCGCCGCCGTGACCTGGTCCGTCGTCGTGCTCTGGCCCGTCGCCGCCGCGGGAGCGGAGTCGGGTTCGAGGTAGCGGGTCACCGTGATCGCCGACAGGAAGAGCAGCGCCAGCACCACTACGGCGCCCACGCACAGCCAGACGGTGCGCCGCCGGCTGCGCGCCGGGCGGGCGCCGCCGCCCGGGTGGGGCGACGGCGGCAGCCGGTAGGTGCTCATCGCTTGTGCGTCCGCAGCCAGCGGCGGCGACCGAAGAATCCGCCGGCGCCCAGCACTGCGGCGACCCCCAGGGCCTCACCGGCTTGGACGAGCGGGCTCTGTCCGCTCGCGGCCACGACGCCGGTGTCCGGCGCGCCCTTGGGAATGTGGGGCTGCGCCGGAGGGGCCGGGGGAGCCGGAGGGGCCGGCGGGGCTGGCGGTGCCGGCGGGGCCGGGGGAGCCGGGGGAGGCGTGGGCGGTGTGGCGGGCTGGACCCAGATTTGCGTCGTGATCGGCTGCCCGCCGGTGCACGCGACGTTGAGGTCGTAGAACGCGGGGCTCAGCCCGGACTTGACCACCGCGTTGGCGGTGAACTTGATCCCGGGGGATCCGGCCGACATGCCGGGCGCCGGGCCGAGCTGGGCCATGCCGTTCTCGAAGGCCGGGGAGGTGATGGCGTTGTCGGGGATGGCCGTGGCGTTGGAGGGGCACATGCCCGTGATGGTGACCTCGCCGGGGCTCAGGAGGGGGGCCCTGTCGGCCGGAACGCCCTTGGGCGGGTCGGTCACCTGGATGTTCACATAGCCGGGCACGACGGGGGCGGGTGAGTCGGTCGGCGTCGGCGTCGGCGTCGGCGTCGGCGTGGGTGTCGGTGTCGGCGTGGGTGTCGGTGTTGCCGTGGCCGTCACGACGGGGTGCTGGGCGGACGGTGCGGCGAACGCCGGTGCGGCGCTCCCGACTCCCAGGGCCGCTGCTCCGACTGCTGTGACGGCGATGCCCGTCACCATGATGGACCTCATGCCCGGTCTCCTCTGCTGAGTGCGTGTGGGGGTTCACCGGCCGCGCCACTCCATTGGGCGGAAGACGGTCGGGAACGCCTTGCCCACTGTGGCCCGTGGGCCACCCCCCGGGCATGGGCCGATCGGTGGACCGGCCGGGGGATCCCGTCTACAGGGACGGGATCGGCACCTCGCGGAGCAGGTCGTCGACGGCCAGCACGCGCCCGCTCATGGTTCCGATCAGCTCCAGGGCGGCGGAATGGCGGCCGGCCGTGTAGTCGGCGGTGGCTTCGAAGGGGACGAACACACGGATGTCCCGGCCGATGGCGTCCACGCTCGTGGCAAGGATCCCGTGGCTGGCGTAGACCCCGACGATCAGGAGCTGGTCGCGGCCTCGGCGCCGCAGCTCCGTCTCCAGATCACTGGCGTGGAAGGCGCTGTAGCTGCGTTTGGCGATGCGGGTGACGTCGGCGGCGCGCAGTCGGGGCAGGGCGGTCTCAGCGGCTTGCTCAGCGGTGAGGCCGATGCCCCAGCAGGAACCGAGGAGGCCGCGCTGGGCAGGCTCCGAGGCAACCCGCAGCCCGCTGGCCAGGAGGGGCACACCCCATGCGTCGGCCCAGTCCACCACGCGCTCCACCTGCCCGAGGAGCACGCGGGCGGACGTGGGGGAGAGCACGTCGACGTAGTGCTGCTGCATGTCGTGCACGAGCACCGCCGCCCGCGCGGGATCGATGGCCCACGAGGGGCCCCCGAGCGGGCACCGCAGTCGGGTGACGTCGTAGTCCTCCGCCCGCAGGAAGAAGCCCGTGCCGGGGCCCCGGCCGCCCACGGGCGCGGTCCGGGGCCGGGTGGCCGGGCGGGGCGGGGGTTGCTTCGGGGCGGCTGTCATACGGAGAGGGGTCATGCGGTCCATGGTCGCCGTGCCGCGTGGCCGGGGCATGGTCCTGTTGGCGGACGTACGGGATGACGCCCGCTCCCTCGGATCGGCCCGGACGGCGCGCGGAGGCTCGTCCGGTGGTGTTGCGGCACATGCCGGTACGGCGGGACGTGGACGTGGCCGGCCCCGGCCCCGGCCGCGGGTGCTTCAGGCCCCCGGGCCGCGGAAGCTGACGGCCATCCTGGCCGCCTGGTCCATCTCGGCGACACTGAGCAGCGGAACGGCCTTGGACACGACGGCGCCGGAGGCCCGGGCGGCCATGGCGACAGCGGCCATGGTGGTCTGGTCGGGTACGTCGACCAGGCAGTACAGGTCGTCCTGGCCCATGGCGAAGTACATGGCGTCCAGAGTGCCGCCGACGGAAGCGAGGGTTTCCTCCACGGCCCGCTGCCGGCCCGAGCCTCCCTCGGCCAGCAGACCCTTCAGGCCTTCGCTCGTGTACGTGACGTGGATGAGGTACTTGGGCACGATGACTCCCTTGGTGCTCTCGACGGGACCGGCAACCATGGCCGACGCGGGACACACAGATCCACCGGTGACGCGCAGCGCACGCGTCTCACGTCACCGGGCCCCTTAGAGAGGGGCCCGGTCCCGACGCCCCCGTCCGTGGACGGGGGCGTCGGCACCGCCCTGAGAGGTCGGCGGTGCCGACAGCGTTGCCCGGGGCCGCCACGGCGGACGGCCGGGGCGGTGGGGCTGCTGCCGATCATGCCGGACGCGGCCGGGATCGGCATCCGGAGAGCCTTCTCCACGACTGCGGGCGGTGAGGCGCTGCTGCGTGTCGGGGCCGGCGCTCGGGGATCGGGACTGTGCCGTACGGGACCACTCGCAGACTGGTTACTGCCGGGTCTTCACACCCCGGGAGAGTGGATGCCGCATCGGCCGCGCACGCTCCTCATGTCACGGACCGTCCTGATACCGAGTCGCCTGTCCTGTTGTCCTGTTCCGCTGGTTGGCGGCTACGAGCAAAGCTACGGGCGGCGGCAAGGGGCCGACAGGCCCCGGTCGGGCGAGGCCCCGGCGGGCGTCGCGGTCCCCCGGTCGGCCCGCTCGGCGGCACCCCGGGTCCGCCGGTCGGGGGAGGAGCCGCCGGTCGCCCGGAAGCCAGGCTGAGGGGAACACCCGAAGCGAACGGAGCAACCCGTGAACACCCCCGTCGAGCCCGGCACGACCAGGCAGACCTTCGGCCGCGCCCTCTTCGAGGCGTTGGCCCTGTCGAGCGGGTGGTGGCCCGGTCCCCAGACCCCGGAGCCCCCGGCCGAGCGCGGCAGACCCTTCACCGGCCCCGAGGGGCGGGACGACCGCGGCTACCACTGCCAGCGGACCTCGGGCCGATAGGGAGCGCACGCGCGCACGGACAGGACGGGCTCCAGTACTGCCAGGTCGTCCTGGTGGAGGCAGAGGACCCCCGATCCGATCCTTCCTTCCGCGTCACGCCACCAGGCCTGGCGGCCGGAGCCGTCGCAGGGGGACACCGTGACCGTCGCGCCGGTGGTGAGGCAGCCTCCGTCCGGGGCGGACCTGACGGCGCCGTCGAGGAACACCCACTGCTGGGCCCGGCCCCCGTCGCAGTCGGCCGTCACGACGGAGTCCGCCACAGCCTGGTGCCCGCCGCGCGCGAGACAGCGCTCGATGGCGGTCCGCGCCCCCGTACGGCCGATCGCGGACACGATCTCCCCGGGACGGGGAGCGCGCTGCGGCCTGCGGTGCTCCCTGTCCATCCACAGCCGGAAGTTGCGGTTGAGGAAAACTTTGACCGGGCACGGGCGCGTAAAGCAGGCCGCGGACGAGGCGTACGCGTTGTAGACGGCCTGCTTGTCGCGTTGCTGCTGCGGCGTCAGGTTCGCCGGCAGTACGGACAGGCCGTAGCCCACGTACGGTGTGGCGTCCAGCGGGGGAGACTGGCGGAAGGCGGCCTTTCTGAAGTACCGGGCGGCGATTTCGTGATCGCTGTGATCCGCCGGATACGGCGGGCCGACCCCGAACGTGGTGCTGTCGAAGTCGAGCGTCAGCACGCGCTCGGCCCCCAGCTGCGAGATCACCTCGGAGAGTACGGAGACCAGCTGTTCCCCCGTGTAGGGCGCCGAGCCGTCCACGGGCCGCATGGCAGGGATCTGGCCCTGGAACAGCTTCAGCAGGCTCTGTCCCGTGTAGTGCGGGGTGCCAGTCCCCTTCGGGAACCCCCCGTCGGGCAGCCGGAGGAAGACCAGCCGCAGTTCCGGACGGCCCGTCAGTACGTAGGACACCAGGGAGCGGCCCCGTACGGTGAGATCGGTCCGCGTCCAGCGGTCCGGGGCACCGGCCATCCTTGCGTAGGCCGCCAGCAGGCCCTCCTCCCTGCGCCGCACGTAGGGGTCTGCGGTGAACGACCGCCCGCCGTCGCCGGCGGTCACGTAGACCGTGCCGACCAGACACCGAGCGCGGATCAGCCGATGGATCTCGGGGCTGATGAACAACAGGTCGTCGTCCTGGTGCGCCACGCCGGCCAGGGTGGGCCGACACCCGCCTTCCGGTTCGGCGCCCCCGTGGGCCGCGGAGGGTTGCGCACCGCGGGCGAGGGGGGCGCCCCCGTGCGAGACCGGCGAGATCCCGCCGAGCAGCAGGGCGAGGGCCACCAGCGCCCGGCGCCGGCGTCTCCCCGGTGCCCGGCGCGACGGGGCCGGTGTCCGGACCGGCCCCGTGGGCTCGCTGCTGTCCTGCCGTTCGGATTTCACACTGCACCCTTCGGCCGTCCCGGCGCGCCGCGTCACCCGTGCCGCGCGTGGCACGGGTGTTGCCGGTGCGATGAGCCCGATGCTATGAGCGGTCCCGGACCGGCTGCGACACGGGCAGGCCGTCCGGATGACCACTGCCGGGGCCGGACGTCGCGCTATCCGAGGGGCGGAGTGGGCAGCGGATCGCCTTGCCGGGCGCGGAGCGCCATGACCACCAGGGCGTCGGTCCAGCCCAGCGGCGCCACGGACGACGGGTCGCCCGCACCGTTGACGGTCTCGGGGAACTCGCCGAGGCCGTTGCGCTTGGAGAGCAGCCAGCCCAGCACCGCGTCGGCCCTGGAAGTGTCGCCCAGATGGGCCCAGGCCAGAGCGAAGAAGCCGGTGCTGGGGGTCCAAGCGTAGGAACCCCACGGCGCGCCGGGGTCGTTGCCCGGCGTCAGGCCGCCGTTGGGCTGGAGCAGGGCCCGGTAGGTGGAGACCAGTGCGGCCGGCAGATCGGCGGGGGCCTGGTTGAAGGGGGGAGCCATCATCGCGGCCGCGCTGTCCTGGCCGTGCAGCCCGTCGATGGTCCGCTGGTACCCCAGGGGGGCGAAGTGCCGGGCGATGCCGGCGGAGAGCCGTCCGGCGGCGGCGGACCACCTCGCGCCGTCGGCGTCCTGCCCGAGCCGGCGGGCGAGATCGGCGGCCGCGTTCAGGCCCGCGAGCAGCGGTGCCGAGGTGCCGATGTTGGTGGTGCTGGTGGACAGCTCCCAGTAGTCCGGAGAGGCGGGCGGGAGCCCGTTGGAACCCAGGGAACGGGCGGCGCGGTCGGCCGCGGCGCGCACCATGGGGTACAGGGTGTTCAGCCGGTCGTCGCGGTCCGCGGCCGGTGCCGCCCGGTACCACTGCCAGGTCGCCCACGGGACCCAGCCGTTGGCGTCGAGCTGCCAGGCGCGTCCGTCCGGCGGACCGCTGCCGTCCAGTTTGGTCCGGGCGTCCCAGGTTCCGTCCGCCCGCTGCGTGCGGGCGTCGTACTGCAGGATGCGGTACGCCTCCTCGTCGTGGCCGGTCGCCGCGAACGCCGCGGAGGCGAAGGCACCGTCCCGGGGCCAGGAGTTCTGCCATGCCGGTGACCATGCCGCGGCGTGGGCGCCGTTGGGCTGGAGCAGGGCCCGCATCGACAGGAGGCCGCGCCGCGCCGCGGCACGCTGGGCCTCCGTCGTACCCGGAACCGTACCCGTGGCGAGCCAGCGCCGGCTCTCGGCGATCTGCGCCAGGGCGCCCGGTTCGTCGGCGGGCACCACGACGGAGGTCTCCGCTCCCGGCGGCAAGTACCGCCAGCGGCCGGAGGGCAGGCGCAGCACGTTGCTGTCGGCCACGTACGCGGCGCCCGCGGCGACGGTGGGCAGCACGGCTTCCGTGGCGCTGCCGTTGCCGAGCAGCCCCGAGGTGCGCGCGGCGAGTGCCGTGGCGGGGACGTAGCACTGCTCCGCCTCGCCGCACCGCTCGCTGCCGGTGGGCTCCGCGTGGAACGCCGGCCGCCGGGACGAGGCGGGCCGGCCGCCCCCGTGGGCTCCGTCGTCGCTCCAGCTGGTAAGGGAGTTCGGCACCGAAGAGGTGGCTCCGTGCCAGGAGATCGGCTCGTTCTCCGTTGTCGGCGCCTTGATGCTGAACAGAGCGGTGTCGCGCAGGGATTGGCCGTCGTAGGGCGTGGCCGCGACAGGGGCTCCGGGAGTCGCGCCGCCCGGCACGGAAAGGGCGAGCACGGACGCCAGGGCACAGGCCAGGGGGACGGTCAAGGGAGGGCCCTTCATGGCTGGGAACACGGTCGGGAACGCCGCTTCCCGCAAGCCTGCCTGGTCGGCCCCCTCTCGAAGTGCGACGCGTGGGCACACTCGCCCGGTCAGGTCAGCGGTCCGCGGCCATCGGGCCGGTGCCCGGTCCGCTCTGCGAGGGAGACGGCGGGGGACAGCGGGAGCGGGAACGGGGGAGTGCCGTGCGTCGGCCGCGCCTTCCCGGGTTCCGGGCACGGTACCCGGAAGTCAAGTGCGTGGCCGCCGGGGTGAATGACGCCCTCGCCCGCCCGGTCCTAGGGTCGGTCTGCGGCACGGGGAGGATCCCCGGGACCCCCCGTCCTGCCCGTGCCGCACCCCGACCGGTTCCTGAGGAGTACACCGTGATCGTCTTCCTGCTCCCCGCCGGGGACTACGACCCGACCGAGGCGGCGGTGCCGTGGGCAGCGCTGCGGGAGGCGGGCCACGAGGTGCGGTTCGCGACGCCCGACGGCGACGTCGCGCTCGCCGACCCCCGGCTCACCGACACCGGATTCTCCTGGCTCTCCCCCTGGCTGATGACCCGTCGCGCCGAACTCGGCACGTACCGGCGGCTCACCGGCGACCGGAGGTTCCGCGCGCCCATGGCGTACGAGGACGTCGATCCCGGCGCCCTCACGGGTCTGTTCGTCCCGGGCGGCCACGCTCCGGGCATGCGCACGCTGCTGGAGAACGCCACGGCGCAGCGGTTGTTCGCCGAGGTCTTCACCAGAGGTCTGCCGGTGGGGGCCGTGTGCCACGGCGTCCTCTTGGCCGCCCGCGCCAAGGACCCCGCAACCGGGCGCTCGGTGCTCCACGGACGACGGACCACGGCCCTGACCGCGCTCCTGGAACTGACCGGCTGGAACCTGACCAGGCTCTGGCTCGGACGCTACTACCGCACGTACCGGACCACGGTGCAGCAGGAGGTCACCGAGGCCCTTGCCGACCCGGGCCACTTCCTGCCCGGCCCGGTGCTGCCCCTGCGTGACACGGCCGCCCGGCCCGGCCGCGGATTCGCCGTCACCGACGGCAACTACGTCTCGGCACGCTGGCCGGGCGACTGCCACCGGCTGGCGGCGGACTACCTGACCGTGCTGGAGGCGCACCGGGCGCGGGCGACGGCCCGGTAGCCGCCCCGCCGCACCGGCGCGATCGGCGCCGGCGGGGCGGTACGGCGCGGAGCGTCCGGGAAGGGTGGGACCGGACCGCTCGCGCGGTTGCCGGGTCGGTGGTGTGCGACACGGCAGCGCGGGAGGCCCCTCTCCCCCGGCAGCGGGGAGAGGGGACCCGGGAGTTCGCAGGACGGAAGTCCCCGAGGCCGGGTGAAGATCACGTTAGGCGTTCGCCGTCGTCCCGGGAACACCGCGGCCGCGATCCCGTCCCGGGGACGACGCCGCCCCGGCGAACGGCCGGGACCGGCCTCCGTAAGACCTCCACCGGACGGCCGGAGCCCGGTCCGCCGATCGGACCGACCTCGCGGTGGGTCCCCGATCGGGCGCATGAACCCGCTTAGGGTGAGGGGACCGGCTGGTCCGGCACGGCGACGCGATCGATCCCGCGTCGTCCACACGAACGGCAGGCGGCCGCGCCCATGTGCCCGTGGGGGGTAGCGGGCGGGCCGCCTGCTTCCAGCCGTACGGCTCACGGTCCCGGGACGTGCGGCGTGGCGCCTTCCGCGCCGGCCGGTGCGGCCGCGCCGGGTCCGCCCAGTCCGCCCAGGACGAAGGCGACCAGGTGGTCGGTGTCCGCCCGGGTCGGCACGGTCCCCGCCCGCAGGTGCTGGTGCAGGGCGGCGACGGTCAGCAGGTAGACCGTCCGCGCCCCGCGGGCGGCATCGGCGGGCCGCGGCCCGGCGCCCGGCAGCGTCCTCTGAACGGCCGCGGCGCGCAGTGCCTCGGCCAGGGGCTCGATCATGGCGTGCTCGGAGGCGCTCTGCTCCTCGGGGAAGCGCGAGGCGAGCCGGTCGGCGTGGGCCAGGAATGGCCGCGTGCGCGCCGCGCTGCGGGCATCGGACGCCTGTGCCAGGACCCCCTCCACCCACGCCCGCACCGCTTCCGCCGGTGTCCCCGTGCCGGCCATCCGGCGGCGCAAGTGCGCCGCCATCCGCCGGCGCCCGTCGTCGAGCATCGCGATGAACAGGTCGTCCTTGGAGCGGAAGTACCGGTAGAAGGCCTGGTTGGACAGACCGGCCTCGTGCAGCAGGTCCCGCATGGTGAGGTCGAGGGCGCCGGTCCGTTCGACCACCGTGTACGCGGCCTCCACCAGGCGGCGCACGTCCCGCGCGGAAGCCCGGCTGCGTTCGGCGAGGGACCGGTCCACGGCCCGCGCCACGAGCCCCTGCTCGATCGCTTCTCCCGTCATGGCCCCTCCGCAACTCGTAACCGTACAAGCGATGTTGGCACAACCTCTGGCGGTACGGAACGGCCGTCCCTATGGTGAGAACAGTGTTCTGATGGGTCATCAGATGGAAACTGCGGGCGGCGACGAGGACCGGTGGTGCGATGGAACGCGAACTGCTGCTGACGGGCATCGGGGGACAGGGCATCCAGCTGGCGGCCCACCTCCTGGCACGGGCCATGGCGGCCGAGGGCCGTCACGTACAGCTCTTCGGCAGCTACAGCGGCATGATGCGCGGCGGCAGTACCGAGGCCACGCTCGTCGCCGGTGACCAGGAGGTGCAGAGCCCGCCGACCGTCTCCCAGGCCTGGTCCGCGATCGTGATGCACGACGCCCACGCGCCCGGGCTGACGGCCCGGATCCGCCCGGGGGGCCTGGTGGTGCGCAACAGCACCCTGTGCGGGCCGGCCGAGGAGGCCGCGGCCCACCGCGTGGCCGTCCTCGACGTACCGGCGACCGCCGTCGCGACCGGGCTGGGTTCCGTGGCGGCCGCCACCCTCGTCGCCCTCGGGGCCTACGTCCGCGCCACGGACGTGGTCGGGCTCGAGGCCCTGGACCGGGCCCTGCCCGAGGTCCTGCCGGCCTACCGGCGTGACTCGGTGGCGGTCAACGTCCGCGCGCTGCACGCCGGTTACGGCGCGGTGCCCGAAGTGCGCAGCCCCGCCTGGGCAGGGGCCGCGGCATGAGCGCCGGGACGCTGGTCATCGACACCGAGGCCTGCAAGGGCTGCGAGCTGTGCATCGCCGCATGCCCGCCGGGCGTGCTCCTCATGACGGCCGACGAGGTCAACACGCGGGGCCACCGCTACCCGCTCCTGCTGCCCGGGTGCATCGCCTGCAACGCCTGCACGGCGATCTGCCCCGACTTCGTCTTCCAGGTGTACCGCTATGACCGGCCCGCGGAGGCGGCCCGGTGACCGGCGGCCCCGCCCGGCTGATGGCCGGGTCCGACGCCCTTGCGGCCGCGATGGCGGCGGCGGGCTGCCGCTTCTTCGCGGGCTACCCGATGACCCCGTTCACCGAGGTCCTCGAAGCCATGGCACGGGTCCTGCCCGACGTGGGAGGTGTCTGCATGAACGCGGAGAGCGAGATCGAAGCCATCGGCATGTGCTGGGGCGCCGCCGCGACCGGAACCAGGGCCGCCACCGGATCGACCGGCCAGGGCCTGGCCCTGATGCAGGAGTCCCTCGCGGAGATGACGCTCGCCCGGCTGCCCCTGGTGGTCCTGCACATGGCGCGCGGCCAGGGCGACTACTTTCAGGCCACCCGGGGCGGCGGCCACGGCGACTACCGCCTGCCCGTCCTGGCGCCCCGCGACGTGACGGAGGCGGTGGAACACGTGGCGCTGGCCTTCGAGTGGGCCGAACGCTGGCGCACGCCCGTACTGGTCCAGGGGGACTACTACCTGGCCCACACCCACCGGTCCGTCGACCTCCCGCCCCCCGCGCCCGCGCCCCTCCCGCCGCCCTGGGCCCTGGACGGCAGCACCGGCGGGACCGGCGCGGCCAAGCTCCTCTCGCCCCTCGGCTCGGTCAAACAACGCGACGCCCGGGGCGCAGAGGCGGGCTACGACCTGGCCGTCCACTACCGCGCCTGCGCCGCCCGTACCCGGGAGATGCTGCGCACCATCGAGCCCCGGGTCGAGGCGGAAGCCGTCGAGGACGCGGAACTGCTCGTCATCGCGTACGGCACGCCCGCCGCGTACGTCCGTGCCGCGGTCCGAGACCTGCGCGCGAGGGGCCTGCGCGTCGGGTACGCGCGGCCGGTCACCCTGGTTCCCTTCCCCTACGACCGGATCGCGCGACTCGCACAGGGCACCCGGCGCGTGGCGGTGTACGAGAACAACACCGGACAGGCGGTGGAGGACGTACGGCTCGCGGTCGACGGACGGGTCCCCGTCGAGTTCATCGGCGGGCTGTCCACGGACCCGTCCGGCTTCGGCGTGGCACCGGACCTGGACGTGCACGCGATGGCGCGCCGGATCACGGAACGCCTCGGGCGGGAGGCGGCCCGATGACCGAACGCCGCACGCTGCCCGTCGTCCCGACCGACGGCCCGCCCGCCTGCGCGGCCAGGCTCGTGCACGACTTCACGCCCGCCCTGATCGACGTCGGTGCGCACCAGCTGTGTCCGGGCTGCGGCGAGCCCATCGCGATGCGGACCGTCGTCGAGGCGGTCGCCGAGCTGGGCCTGACCCGCTCGAGCGTGGCCGTCTTCGGCATCGGCTGCTACACGGCGTTCTCCAACAACCTCGACATGGAGGTCGTCCAGGCCCTGCACGGACGTGCGCCGTCCGTGGCCACCGGCGTCAAGCGCACCCGCCCGGACCTGACCGTGGTGACCGTCCAGGGCGACGGCGACATGGTCAGCGAAGGACTGCAGGAGGTCCTGCACGCGGCGGCCAGGGGCGAGCGCATCACCTGCATCATGCTCAACAACGGGGTGTTCGGGGAGACCGGCGGCCACATGACGGCCACCACCGTGCTCGGCCAGCGCACGAAGAACACCCTCGACGGCCGGGACGCGGCCCGGCACGGTCACCCGATCCGGCTCGCCGACCTGCTGGCAGGCATGGAGGGCGCCGTCTACGTCGCCCGGGGCTCCGTGGACACCGGCGCCAACGTGCGCCGCACCAAGCGGATGGTCCTGCGCGCGCTGAGGGCCCAGCGGTACGGCTTCTCGTTCGTGGAGGTGCTGACGATGTGCCCGACCGGCTGGTTCGTGGAGACCACCCAGGCCCCCGGCTACCTGGCGGACCACCACGCGGAGGTCCACCGCCCGGGCGTGCTCAAGGACGAGGTGGAGCAGCTGGACGGCGTACCGGAGGAGGGTCAGGAGTGGCACTGAAGGACGAGATCGTCGTGGGCCTGGCCTATCCGGCGGCCTGGGACCGCCGGCCACCCGGAACGATCGCCCGCGATGTGCGCGCCCTGGAGGCCGTGGACCGGCGCGTGGTCGTCGGCCACTGCTCACTGGCCCGCCCGTCGTCGCAGCCCGCCGGTGTGGCCGCCGCGCGGCTGGACGTCGCGGTCGCCCTGACCCTGCCCCCGGACGTCACCCGCATCGCACCCCGCCTGCGCTGGGTGCAGTCCCTGGGGGCCGACGTCGGCCGGCTGCTGTCCGGGGGCCTGGCCGAGGCGGGCATCCGGGTGACGTCCGGCTCCGGGGTCAACGCCGTGGCGGTGGCGGAGTTCGCCTTCGCGCGGGTCCTCGCCCACTTCAAGCGGTTCGACGAACTGGCCCTGCTGCAACGGGAGCACCACTGGAGCCCCCGCCACGGCACCCAGCTCAGCGGACGCACCCTGGGCATCCTCGGGCCCGGGGCGATCGGCTCCGAACTGGCCCTCCGAGCCCGTGCCTTCGGGATGCGCGTGACAGCCGTGCGCCGCCGTACCGGCCTGCCCTCCCCGGGCGTCGACCGGGTGTTCGGCCTGCCGGACCTCCACGCGATGCTCGCCGAGTGCCACGCCGTCGTCGCGTGCCTCCCGGACACGGCCGGAACCGTGGACGCGATGGATGCCGCGGCGTTCGCGGCGATGCGCCCGGGATCCTTCTTCTGCAACGTCGGCCGCGGAACGGCCGTCGTGGAGGAGGCCCTGGTGGCGGCGCTGCGCGCCGGGCACCTGGGCGGAGCCGCCATCGACGTGGCCCGCGGCGAACCGCTCGCCGCCGACAGCCCGCTGTGGGACGTGCCGGGTCTGGCCGTGTCCCCGCACTGCGCGACGGCCGCCGACGCCCACTTCGAAGGCCTCTACGGCCTGCTCCGGGAGAACCTCGTGCGCTTCCTGGACGGACGCCCGCTGATCAACGAGGTCGACCCCGCACTCGGGTACTGACATCAAGGAGGAAGACCATGGCAGTGGAGCGGCAACTCGGAGGTATCGGCACCAGCATCCTCTTCGAGGACGAGCGGGTACGGATCTGGGAACTGCGCCTGGCACCGGGCGAACAGAGCGACGTGCACCGGCACGAACTGGACCACATCCTCATCCAGATCTCCGGCGACCGCATCGCCGTCCGCCCGGAACCCGACACCGAGGGCCCCTACAGCGAGTACCTGGAGGCCGAGGTGGTGCCGGGAGCGGTGATCCCCGTGGGCCCCGGTGGCGTGGAAACGGCCGTCAACACCGGGCGACAGCCCTACCTCGAGGTCATCGTCGAGCTGAAGCAGGCCTGAGACGTGGACCGTCCCCCCACCGCCGCGCAGGACCAGCTGCTGATCGGCGACGTGTTCGCCAACGCGGGCCGGGCGGTGCCCGACCGGCCCGCGGCGGTGCTGGGCGAGCGCTCGATCACCTTCGGGCAGCTCGACGGGCGGGCCCACCGCCTCGCCGCCCTGCTCCACGACCGAGGCCTGCGCCGGGGCGACCGGGTCGCCTGCTGGTCCGGGACCGACCTGGACCTCGTCGTGCTGTTCGCCGCCCTGGCCAGACTCGGAGCCGTGTTCGCCCCGGTCTCCGGCACCCTCGGACCCGCAGAAGCCGCGCACGTCGTCTCTTCGCTCCGACCGGCGCTCGTGGTGGCGGGGGAGGCACTGCCACCGGCCCCGGCCCTACACGCCGGCGCACCGGACGGCTTCGTGACGGGCCTGCGGGAGCTCATCGCCGCCGCCGGACCCCAGGATCCGCCACCGCCGGCGCCCTACGACACCCCGGACCTCCTCGAAACCGACCCGCAGGCGATCTTCATGACCTCGGGATCGACCGGCAGGCCCAAGGGCATCGTCCTCTCCCACCGCGCCGGCGTCCTGCGGTCGTACCCCGGCTCCCAGCTCGAACCGCGCGGCGCGGCCGTGTGCACTTTCCCGCTCTTCCACATGGCCGCGTGGACGATATCCCTCCAGCAGTGGCAGGCACGGGACACGGTCGTCTACCTGGCGCGCGCCGACGGCGCCGCCATCCGCGCGGCCGTGACCGCCCACCGAGCGACCCGTCTGTACTGCGTACCCGCCGTCTGGCACCGAGTCCTGAAGGCGGCCGCGGACCCCCTCCCCACGCTCCGCTTCGCCGACAGCGGGACCTCCGCGGTCACCCCCGCACTCCTCGGCGCCATCCGGGCCGCCGCCCCCAACGCACACCTGCGCGTGTTCTACGGCTCGACCGAAGCCGGCAACGTCACGTCCATCGATGGCGAGGAACTCCTCGCCCACCCCCACAGCACGGGCCGCCCGGGCACGTCCGTACGGATCCGCCTCGACGCCTCGGGAGAGCTGCTGGTCCGCGGCCCGCTCCTGTTCCACGGCTACTTCGACGACCCCGAGGCCACCGAAGCGGCCTTCACCGACGGCTGGTACCGCACGGGCGACCTGGCCGAACAAGACGGCTCCGGCCGGCTCACGATCCTCGGCCGGACCGGTGACCTGATCAGGACCGGGGGCGAGACGGTCGCCCCCGCCGAGGTGGAAGCCGCCATCACCGCACACCCGGCGGTCGCGGAGGCCGCCGTGGTGGGACTGCCGGATCCGGTGTGGGGCGAGGTCGTCGCCTGCCTCTTCGTGCCGAAGGACCCGGAAGCCGACCCTCCGGGCCTGGACGAACTGCGCCACTACCTGCGGGGACGCCTCGCCGCGCACAAGCATCCCCGTCTGCTGCGCGCGGCGCCCGCCCTCCCGCGCACGGCGGCGACGGGACAGCCCAGGCGGCAGCAGGTCCGCGCGATGCTCCAGACGCCCGCACCGCCCCCGCCGCGCGGGCCGAACGGGCCGGCGGCGCACGGATAGGGCCCGAGTGGGCGCACGGGCACGTGGTTCTGCCCGTTCTCCTGGCCCGGACCCGGGTCCTCTCCGGGAGCGGGCCACGGCAACCTGCCTCGCAGAAACCGACAAGTGAGGTGACCCGTGGCCCGATTCAGTACCCGACATCAACAACTCGCCGCCTACTGGTGGAGCCGGCTCGACGAGCACTGGACGGAGTACGACCGGCTCAAGTCGGAACTCGACGCCTGGTCCTGCCGCACGTCGCTGCTACAGCCGGACACGCCGCCGCAGCCGGCCCAGACCGTGCAGGGGATCCTGCGCGACTTCTGGGAATGCGGCACCTGGTGGTCCGGGCTCAACCCCCTGAACGGCGATCCCTGGCAAGAGTCCTTCCAGCCCGTCTCCCTCTTCCTGCACGGCCTGGCGCAGAGCCCGCACACGTCCTCGGACGATCCGGGGCAGACGCGCGCCTCCCTGCGCCGGATCCGCGACGTGGCCCGCGGCTCCGCGTGCGGGTGCGAGACCGCCGCGGAAAGGGTCGGGGCGGCGTGCCGCGAACTCGAACTCGACACCACCGCCCGGTCCCTCCGGGACGAGTTCGCCTGGGCGGCGCTGGACACCTACTTCACCGCGGTGAACGCCACCGTACGAGACCTGTACGAGTGGCTCGACGAGCTGGTGGACTCCTGGCAGGCCACACAGGCCGAGGCGTACATCCTGGAGCACAGCGGTCCGGTCGCGGACCCGCTCCCGGAACAGTGGGGGTCACCCGAGCTGATCATCGGAACCATCAGGAAGAAGGCCATGGACCTCGGTTTCGAGGGCGCTGGATGCGCTCTCCTCAACCACAGCGTGGTGGCCAGTCTCAAAGGAACCGCGACGCTCCCCACCAAGATCCCCGGCCCCGAGTACCGGTACACCGAGCACGCCACCGCCGAGACCTACGGCACGGGGAGGCAGCTCAGCGGCCACGACAAGCTGCTCCGATACTTCCAGCGCCGTGCCGAGGCACGCGACGGCGGCGTCTGGGTCGTGGAGATGACCGGCAAACGGCTCGGAGTGGGCCACGGTGTCACGGTGATCTGCCGTGGCGGAGAGATCAGCTACATCGACGCCGGTCTGGGCGGCGGACGCAGGGCCGTCATCGGCCCCCTGGAGCTCGCCGACTGGCACACGGCCTGGGGCTTCGACACGTTCGTCGTCTTCGACGCCGGGGGCATGTCGCCTGCCGTGTACCAGGCCGGCGGGGAGCCGGTGACGGAATGGGACGCGCCGCGCAGCAATTGGAATCCCGGCTGCACCGTCCAGTGACGGCTCGGCCGGGGCGAAGGGGCCGGGCCCCCTCCTCGGGGGGAGAGGGGGCCCGGCGGGGGCGGTCGGCGGCACACCGTCAGGGGGGAGTGACGGGTCGTGCGGCCTCGCGCGCCGTGGCCGTCCCTCACCCATGGGTACGGCCAACTGGGCGCCGACCAGGATCCCCACGCGGAGTACCTTGACCGGATCCCGGTCGGCTGTCTCCGACCCTAGAGCGGACGGAGCCGCAATGGGGAGTCGCGGCGGCAGAACGGTCCGAAGGTCTAGTCCCCGCATGCCCGGTGGGGGAGCCCGGAGGTCCGGCCCCGTGCGCGGTGCGGCCGCCGCGCTGCCCGAACGGGCCGAGCGGAGTGCCCAAGGGGCACCGTGCGGGTCGGCCCCACCACAATGCCGGTTCGCGTGGTTAGTCTCGATTCAGGCAGCGGCCGTCAATGGCGCCGGAGCGCTGCCTCCCCGGCCGGGTCCGCACAGGCCCGCGGCCGGACGGACGGTCCGCGCAGGAGATCCAAGGACAGCCTCCTGCGCGGACCGCGCCACACACCGCGCACCCGTCCGGACGGCCGGCGATCCAGGAAGAGGCCGTCCGCCGGATCTCAGCTCCACGACCGAATCCCCGAACGTCTCTCCTCCTCGATGAGGGCGGAGAGCGGAGACCCCTCGAAGTCGCTCTGGTCCATGGGGACCAGCACCTCGGCCGAGGTCCCCGTGGGCACGTTGTTGCGCAGGGTGAACGTGCCCCCCGCCCCTTCGATCCGCCCGCGGTGCGAGCTGATCCCCAGGTGTCCCGATGCCGCCTTGTCGCGCAGGATGTCCGCGGTGATACCGATGCCGTCGTCCGAGACCTCGAGCCTGGCCCAGCCTTCCCGCGGCGAGCTCAACCGTATGCGGGCCGCGTTCGCCCGGGCGTGCTTGACCACGTTGTTCAGCAGCTCGACAGCGGCCCGGTGCAGCATCCTGTCCGCAGCTCCGGCCGAGGCGATCTCGCATTCGACCCGCACGTCGAGCCCGGAGCGCTGCGCCGTGCGCTCGGCGAGGTAGCGCAGGGCGACGGCGAGGCCCTGGGAGTCGAGGATCTCGGAGTGGAGCGAGGTGACCGTCGAGCGGAGCTGCGCCGTGGCGTCCTCCAGGGCCCTCTCGGCACGCAACAGGGCGTCGCTCGGATGCTCCGCGACGGCCTCGTCGATGTCGTGCCGGGCGGCCAGCACCGTCTGCAGCGCGCCGTCGTGCAGCGCTTCCGCGAGCTCGTCGCGTTCCCGTTCCTCGGCGTCCATGATCCGGGCGAGGAGCCACGCCCGGTGCTGGAAGAGGGCACCGATGAGCCTCACGCGCTTGCGCTGCACCAGGGACAGCAGGGCGCACCCGGCGCCGAGCAACAGGATGAACAGGGCGTGGGAGCTGGTGTAGTCCCAGTAGGGGTTGGCGTTGCCCTGGCCGATCCCGATGCCGACGACGTACAGGACGGCCGCACAGACGGTGATCGCCAGAGTGAAACGTGCCCGGAACTGGAAAGCGGCCATGACCGGCACGAGTGCCAGGGCATCGTCCATGAGGGGTGAGGACCACGACGTGTCCGAGAACGATCCGGACACGGTCAGCAACACGGTCAGGGCGACGAGGTCCACGATGACCGTCCACCAGACCACCTGGATGCCGAGCCCGCGCTGTGGCGCCGACATCCACAGCAGGATGGCCCACACCGCGTAGACGGACACGATCGCGATCGACGCGCCCGGATGCTCCCGTGGCGGGTAGAGCACGAGCTCGACCCCGAGGAAGAGGATGACGGCGATCCTGAACAGGCACTGCATCCGGACGGCGAGCATCCGCTGCATCCGGATCACGCGTTCGGGCGGGCTCGGAAGGTCCCTCGGAAACGACTCCGGATGGGAAGGACGGCTGAACGGTGCCATGATCCATCGCCCCTAACACGTCTCTCCCCAGCATTGCTCCCCTTGCGCGAACCGCAACCCGGGCCGTCGTGGGGTCCGGGCACGGCGGCCCGCCGCCGGACTAGACCGATCCCGGTCCGATCGGGCGAGTGGTCCGGCGGCCCCGGTCCGCTAGACAGGGGTCCGGTCCGCGTCCCCGAAGGAGCCTCCGTTGAACGACCCGTCCGACCTGCACCGTCTCTCGCGCCGCCGGCACGCGGCGACCGCGCAGTTCCACCGCTGGTTCCAGCTGTACGAGCGTCCCCGCGACGCCGAGCGCGTGGAGCGCCAGCTCCGGCTCTTCGCGGACGGCTTCGAGATCACCACCGCCGACGGCGGCCGGATCACCACGCGCGACGCCTACCGGGAGGGCATCACCGCGTACGGGCCGGAGGAACGGCACGCCCACCACGTCCGGCACCTCACGATCACCGAGATCGACCGGCACCGCCTGAGGCTGGACGCCGAGGTCCGCTACGAACGCCTGGACGCGTCGGGCCGGGCCACCGGCGCGACGATCGCCTACGAGGGCGAACTGATCGGCTCGGTGGACTTCGAGCCGCTCTTCACCACGCTGAAGATGACCGTGGTGGACCGGCTGGCGGAAGCGGCTTTCACCGATGCCTATCCGGCCAACCGGGCGCTCTCCGTCATCCACCGGTTCCTTTCCCTCGTCGAGGCCCCTGACCTGGGCGGGAACGCCTATGACGAGTTCCTGGGGAAGGACGCCGAGCTCGACCTCGTGCTCGGCACGGCGACGATCACGAGCCGCGAGGAGTTGGCGCGATGGCTGGCGGAGTCCTCGCACCGGGTGGCGGCCGGCACCAGTCGGCACACGGTCGAGGCGTTCCACGTGGCCGCGGACCACGACGGGCTGTACACCGTGGGCATCGACCTCGACTGGAACGGTGCCACCGCCGCCGGGGAACCCGTCGCCGCGCGCCTGCGCTACGACTGGACCCTGCACGACACGGGCGAACGGTTCTGCCGCCTCGTGCGCAGCAGGAACGAGCCGCTCTCGCCGGCGCCGCGCATCCCCTTGGCGTGAGGCGGTCAGGCCGCCCGGCCGGCCGGTGAACCCGCGTCCGCACCGTACGACTCGATCATGAAGTCGTACGCCGCCTCCACCGCGTGGCTGCGGAGGTCTGCGCCGACGGGACGCCCCCCGGCCGCCGGGCGCTCGTACTCCACCGGGGCCGGTACCGCACTCGCGCCGCTTCCCTGACCCTGACCTGCGTATCCGTACTCCGGCATCATGTCCTTGCCGCCCTTCGGTGAGACAACGTCCTTCCGTTGTACGCGGCTTTCGGAGGCGGTCTCATACCCCGATCGGTGGAGCGGGCGGACCATGGCGACGGGGCCGTCAGGTGGAGCTCGCCACGTGCAGCCGGGCATCCCAGCCGATCACGGCCACCACCGGACCCGCGGCCCGGCAGACGTCGGAGGGCCCGCCGACGAAGGGCAGGGGGCTACGGCTCCACGACCGGCCGCTCGCGGCCCCCGCCCCGAGGACACCGCCCGCCCCGCGGCCCGTGAGGCCGCCGGCGCACGAGGCGGCCGCACCGTAGCCGCCGGCACCGCCACCCGCGTCGGAGACGGGGGACAGCCGCAGCCCCTCGGGCCCCGTCGTCGCCACGGTCCGCAGCAGTTCGCCGGAGACGGGCCGGCGGAACCAGAGTCCGACGCCGTCACCGCTCGGCGCGGCGGTCAGCGGCAGCGTCGTGGCGGGCAGGCCGGTGGCGACGGGGGGACCGAGCACTCCGTCCGGCCCGTGCGAGGTCCATGCCGTCACGGACGTGGGCGTGGCGGCGAAGACGTATCGCGTGCCGTCCGAGGCCGTGGCGGTCACCGGGTCACCGGAGATGCCCGTCCCGCCGAGGGATTCCCAGGGGGTCCAGGAACCGTCCGCGGCCTGGGTCCGGCCCCGCAGGGTGTAATCGCCGTCGTGTACGTAGACGCTCATCCGGCCGTCCGCGTCCACGGCCGCCGCGGGGGCGCTGAAGTCGAGGGTGCCGTTCACGTTGTCCGTGGGGGGAGCCCCCAGGGACTGCCAGGGCGTGAAGCCCTCGCCGCCCGGCTTCTCCTCGACGGTGTAGACGACATGGCGGCCGTAGTCGGCGGCGGTCGCACCCAGGACCGTCCGGGTGGCGAAGACGGCGATCCTCCCGTCGGGCAGGGTGATCGCGTCCGCCCCCTGGTCGATGCCCGTGCCCGGCAGCAGCCGCGTGTCGCTCCACGCGCCCCGGGCGGTGCCGTGCCAGACGGCCAGCTGTCCGTCGAGCACCGAGAAGGCCCAGGTGGTGCCGTCCGGTCCGGCCGCCAGCCAGGACGTGCTGCCCCCGCGTGCGTAGCGGATGTCGTCGCCCCAGTGGTTCATGTCGAAACTCGTGGCCAGCTTCCGGTCTCCGCAGCCGGCGGGGCTGCCGCAGTCGTCGATCCCGTCGCTCCAGGCGTACGCGGCGAGAGTGCGCAGCTTGAGCCCCGCGGCGGCAGCGTCCAGAACCTCGGCGTAATTGTCGGTCTGGTAGCCCAGGTAGTTCTCCACCGTGAAGTGCGGCCGCTGCCCGAACGGCACCACGGCCGCGTACCGGGCGAGGGCCGCCTGGACGAACCTCGCGCCGTAGACGTGGTCCTGGTGGTCGGCGCTGGGGTACTTGCCCGGAGTGGGGTCCTGGGTCCGGACCAGGGTCGGCCGGTACCGTTCCAGCACGCCCACGAGGGTGGAGACGACCTGGGCGCGGGTGTACGAGAACGGCTTGTGGACCGGGGTGCCGGAGGTGAGCATGGACGGGATCCGGCGCGTGACACCGTCCCACAGACCGTGCAGGCTGACCGGCGCGTAACCGCTGACGGACTCGGCTTCCTTCATCTCGAGCCAGACCAGCTGTACGGACGGCTTCGCCCGCAGCACGTCGAGCTCGGCCTGCCCGCCGCCCGCGGTGCCGATCACGGTGCGCAGCCAGGGGCTGGTGCGCTTGCCGGTGGCCATCAGGGCGTAGGCAGCGCGGATGCCGTTCTGCCGGGCCTCGGAGTACACGGGCCGGTCCCCGACGGGCACGAGTCCTTCCCGGTGCAGCGCCGCGATCTCGCTGCCGTCCATGTTGACGCCGTCGGCCTCGCCCGAGGTGAGGTAGACGGTCGTCACCGGGATCCCGTCGGAGACCGCCTGCTGGACGTCCGGGTTCATGAAGAACAGGTCGTCGTCCGGGTGCGCGACGATCTGCACGACCCGCGTGGGGCCCGCGGAGAGTGAGGCCACGGTGGCGGCCCGCTGCACCTGCGCCGATGCCTGTGCCGAGGCCGCCGGCACGGTGATGACCATGACCAGCGTGACGGCGAGGCAGAGCAGGGCCACGAGTGCCGGGAGCCCCTTGACGCGGGCCGGGCTGCGCGGAAGGGACGGGATCATCGGGGCGGTCCTCCGGGATCGTTCGCGGGATCCCGCGCCAGATGCGGGCCCCTCACCAGTACAGGGCGGGCACGATGGGTCCGGCAGCCGCCGATCGGCCCGGGCGACGGGGGAGCGGGCCTCCACCGTCCGTGGGCTGCCGGGAGCGTGCGGGCGCCACGCCCGGCACCGAACGCCGGGCAGGCGGCGAGTCATCAGGACGCGGGAGCGAGGCGGTCCAGGCGGATCAGCTTGCGGCGGGGAACGCCGCTCGCCGACGCACGCCGGTGCCGCACGAGTTGGACCAGCCCGCCCAGCTTGATGACCACGACACCGGCGAAGGCGAGACGGTAGTCGTTCCGCGTGGCGTCGAGGACCGTTCCGATGACCGCGAGCGCGATGATCGCCGCGACGAAGCCGCCCATGTTCACGATGCCCGTGGCCACGCCCTGCTGCTCCGGCGGGTTCGCCGTGATGGCGTAGTCGAAGCCGATCGTGGCCGCCGGTCCGCCCGCGCCGAGGGCGAGGCAGAGACCGGTGAGGAGCCACAACGGGGCATGAGCACCGGGCCAGGCGATCGTCGCGATCCAGCCGACGATGTTGACGACGACCACCGCCACCACCACCGGGATCCGCAGCGACTTGCGGCGCGTGAGCAGGGAACCGAACACGATGCCGCAGATCATGGCCGAGACGACCAGGAGGCTCAGGAGGTACGAGGCGTGCGAACGCGTCAGCCCCTCGCCCTTCACCAGGAAGGGCATGCCCCACAGCAGCAGGAACACCATCATCGAGAACTGGGCGGTGAACGAGACCCACATTCCGAGTTTTGTGCCGGGCGTCCTCCACGCGGCGCGAAGGGAGGCCAGCGAGCCGTTCCGCACGGCCGGGCCGGCGAGGCCGGACGTCTCCTGCCGGGAAGCGGCCTTCGGACGGTTCTTCACCAGTACCAGCAGCGGTACGAGCACGAACGCTCCGAAGACCGCCGTACCGGCGAACGTGCGGGTCCAGCCGAGGGAATGCAGCAGGGGGGCCAGGAGGGACGTGCTGACCAGGTTTCCGGCCATTCCCAGCAGCCCCGCGGTCTGGGCGGCCACGGGTGAGAGCCGCCCTGGGAGCCATCGTGCGCCGAGCTCCAGAACGCAGATGAACGTCATGGAGTCCCCGAGGCCGAGCAGGGCGCGCGAGGCCAGCGCCTCGGCATAGGAGGACGAGAAGGCGAATCCCAGCTGCCCCGCCGTGAGGAGCACGAGGCTGAGGAGGAGCACGAGGCGCACGCCCAGCCGGTCGATCAGCATCCCCGCCGGCACCTGCATCGCCATGTAGACGAAGACCTGGACCAGGCAGAACGAGGAGAGGGCCGACGCGTGCACGTGGAAACGGCCTGCCGCTTCGATGCCGGCGATTCCCAGGCTCGATCCGTGCATGACGGCGATGAAGTAGATCAGCGCTCCCGTGCCCCATACCGCGAGCCCCCGGACGCTGATGCGCTCGATCGTAGATCCTGTGTGCGTCGTCAAGGGTCTTCCATTCCCGCTCGGTGTCACATCGGATGCTCACGTCTCCACCAGGGCACCAGGACGGGAAGCGGGGATCATCCACCGATCGGCACCCGCGGGGTACGAGTGCCCGCTCACCGGTCGGCCGACTGACGGCCGTCCTACCGGGCCCGCGGGGCCCGGGCCGGAGGGGCGGCTGCCGAGGCCGTCGCGGTGTTCCGGGGCCGTCGACCGGATGGATGCGGCGACCGATCCGCGCGGGCCCCGTTCGGGTGGCCGGAGTACTAGAACCAATGGCGCGACCTCTGGCCTATTCTCGCCGCGCGGCAGAGGGCTGCATTCTCAAATCGGGCCGTCGCAGCCGCTCTTGACACAAACTCAGCTCGCACACCGGCAGCCGTCGGAGGCGACCGGGGGTCTGGTCCGGCACGCGAAACCGCCCAGGAAATCCGGAAGACACAGATCCTCTGACACCCCGGGAGCATCCTTGAGCCGCAAGACCGCTGTCTCGGCGCTCGCCGCGCTGACCGTCTTGTCCCCCCTCGGTGTGGCGCAGGCGGCAGACGCCGCTTCGCTCCGCTACTGCCACTACAACGGCACCCTCACCTGCGTGGCGGACTTCCGCGCACTCGTGAAAGTCGCGACGTTCGGGAAGGTGCAGGACGGGCCCCTCACGGCTCCGAGCGGGCAGGCGGCGCTGACTGCCCTGACCAGGCGGATGGAACAGGCCAATCCGTACCTGTCGTCCATGCATTTCTCCAACCCCGACTGGTCGGGGAGCGTGCTCTCCATAGCCGCGAACGGCTGCAGGGGTGACATGCCCAGGCCGGCGATCATGAACCTGCACCAGATCGATCCGAACTTCGACAACCGGGTCAACTCCGAGATAGGGATGAACATCTGCCAGGTGAGCCCGGCCGAGCACCCCAACCGGACCGGATACGTGGGGCACGCCCGTCCGATCGGCTGGCACAACCAGGGGACCGCCCTCTTCAACCAGATCACCTCGATTTCGTACTACCCCACGCCGACCCAGGCCGAGGCAGCCAAGGCGTGCAAGGACGGAACCGCGAAGTGCACTCTCAACCAGACGACCAAAGCGTCGATCGTCCAGGGTGAGTCGAAGGCCGTGGCGTTCAGCAGCAACTGCACGTCCATCGTTCAGACCAGGGCGCTGTGGTGGGAGACGAGCGTGGCCAATGAGCAGTCGTTCCAAACCGAGTACGGGCAAAAGCTCACCATCGGGCTCGAATTCGGCGACCTGAAGACCGGCATCGAGGCGTCATTCGCCCAGAGGTACGGGCACTCCACCACGAACACCACGACTTTCAAGCAGCAGGACACGGTGAGCATTCCTCCGAGGACCCGCAGCGTGCTCTACAAGACCCCGGTGTTCCAAGTGCTCTCGGGTTCGGCGTGGGCGCAGATGAACGACGGCGGTGCGGTGACGAGCCTGCCGTGGACCGTCAAGCAGGCCGTTGCCGACGGGTCGGACGGCCTGACCTGGGACGAGGTCCCCCTCACGGCGGCGGAGCTAGCGAACCCCTCGCTGTGCCCGCTCTCGGGCGGAGGCGTCACCAAGTCGCTCTGACCCGCCGGCCGACCCGGCCGCACAACGCAGGAACTCGTCGCCGGTACGGTGTCCCGCTCACCGCACCGGCGACGGCCGCGCAGGTCCGAGACGGGCGCTGCGGAGGCGGGGAGTGCCCCGGGTCTACACCGACGGGCTCGTGACGCGTCGCCGTCCGGTGGATGGCGATGCCGTAGCCGGTTTGCCTAGTTTGTGGCTGTTGCTGAAGCGTCCAGACGGAATGGAGCACACATTGGCCACGGTCAGCGGTACGTGCGACGCACGGTTCGAGACGGTGCGGAGCGCCCTGGAGGAGCGGCTGGAGTCCGGGGAGGAATTGGGAGCCTCGCTCTACGTCGACATCGACGGTGAGGCGGTCGTGGACCTGTGGGGCGGATACCGGGACGTCTCGCACAGCGAGCCCTGGACGAGGGACACGCTCACCAACGTGTGGTCGACGACGAAGGCCGTCACCTCGCTCGCCGCCCTGGTGCTCGTCGAGAGAGGTCTGCTCGACGTTCACGCACCGGTGAGCGCCTACTGGCCGGAATTCGGGGCCAACGGCAAGGAGTCCGTCCTCGTTAGGCACGTCCTGTCGCACACGTCGGGCGTGTCCGGCTGGGAGAAGCCGTGCAGGCTGCAAGACATCTACCGGTCGCGCGAGGCGGCGGCGCGGCTGGCGGAACAAGCCCCGTGGTGGGAGCCGGGAACCGCCTCCGGGTACCACGGTCTGAACTACGGCCACCTCGTGGGCGAGCTGGTCCGCCGGACCACCGGACACTCGCTGCGCTCCTTCGTGGCGACGGAACTGGCCGGTCCGCTCGGAGCGGATTTCCAGATCGGGGCTCAGCCGGCCGTCTGGAACCGCATCGCGGACCTCGTGCCGCCGCCCGTCGATCCCCACGCCCTCGACTCGCTCGACCCCGAGAGCCCCATGTACAAAACCCTCACCAGTCCTCTGGCGGGCCCGGACGTGGTGAGCACCGAGGGATGGCGGCGTGCCGAGATCGGCGCGGCGAACGGCCACGGTACGGCGGCCGGGATCGCCCGTCTGCTCTCCGTGGTGTCACGCGGGGGCACGGTGGACGGCCAGCGCCTGCTCTCGCCCGAGACGATCGAGTTGATCTTCGAGGAGCAGGCCTGCGGCGTCGATCTGGTGATCGGGCTTCCGATGCGGTGGGGAATCGGCTTCGCGCTCCCCGGGACCGAGACGTTCCCCTACGTACCCCAGGGCCGCAGGTGCTTCTGGGGCGGCTGGGGAGGCTCGGTGGTCTGCATGGACCTGGAGCGCCGGATGACGCTGTCCTACACGATGAACAAGATGGGCGCCGGTGTCGTGGGGTCGGACCGCACGGAGGCCTACGTCGCAGCCGTCTTCGACGCCGTCGGTGCGGTCTGAGTCCCCGGCGAGCCGGGCCCGTCAGGAGCGAGGAAGGTACATGGGTGCACAACTGAGCGGGACCGTCGCACTGGTCACCGGAGCCAGCAGCGGAATCGGCGCGGCGACGGGCAGGGCGCTGGCCGCCGAAGGCGCGACGGTCGCCCTGGTGGCGCGCCGGGCCGACCGCCTGGAGCAGTTGGCGGCGGAGATCGAGGCGGGAGGCGGCCGTGCACTCGCGGTCCCCTGCGACATCACCGATCGCGGCGACGCGACGGACGCGGTACGGCGGAGCGTGGAGTGCTTCGGCGGCCTCGACATCGTGGTGAACAACGCCGGGCAGATGCTGCTGGGAGAGTTCGGCAGTGCTCCGGCGGAGCTGTCCGACCGCATGGTCGGTCTCAATGTCGACGGACTGCTGAACATCTCGCGGGCGGCGCTGCCTCATCTGGTCGAGGCGGCCGCGCGCAGGGGCCGGGGCGTCGCCGACCTGGTCAACATCAGTTCCGTGGCCGGGCGTAAGGCGGTCGCCGGGGGCGCGGTCTACGCCCTCACCAAATACGGGGTCGTCGGCCTGTCGGAAGCGCTGCGCCTGGAACTGGCCGGCCGCCAGGTGAGGGTGACCGTGGTCGAGCCCGGGGCCGTGGACACGGAGTTGGCGGACCACGTCGCTCCCGAGATCCGCGACCGGATCCTGCGGGAGATGCAGTACGCGCCGCTGCTGCCGCGCGACATCGCGGAGGCGATCGTGTTCGCGGTCACGCGCAGCGGCCACGTGGCGGTCAACGAGCTGCTCGTCCGGCCGACGGGTCAGCTCCTCTGACGAGCGGGCAAGACGAGGGGGTGCGCGCAGTCGCCTCGGCGGCCTCGCGCGCCCCCGTCCTGTCCGACGACCGCCGTGACCGGATTCTCACGTCCACTCGGCGAGTTCCACGGTGATGCCTTCAGGCCCCTCGAGGAACACCAGCTTGCGGTCGTGGAAGGTCATCGGCTGGTTGCGGACCCGCACGCCGGCGGCCGTGACCCTCTCGATCAGGTCGTCGATGTCGGAGACCGCGAAGCAGATGTGGTTGAAACCCATGCGGTCCAGCCGGGCCGTGTCGCCGGCCGCCTCCACGGACGGCTTCAGGAAGTGCAGGAGCTGCACCTCCAGCCGCGGGTCCGAATGCTTCAGTACGAGTGTGATGTGCCGTGCCTCGAGGTCGTCGATCCCCATGTACTGGTCCATCTCCGGACCCTTGATCACCACGTCCTTGTCGGGTTCGAATCCGAGCAGGGCGAAGAAGTCGATGGCCGCGGCAGGGTCACTCACCGCCACGGTGACATGGTCGAAATGCTTGAGCATGATCCTGTTCTACCTGTTCGAGGGGCGTAAGGGCGTGAGGCGCTCAAGGCCGCCGGGGCCGGTGCGGTCAGTGCTGACCGCCGCGAGCCGCCTTGCGTCCGCAGGTGGACACGAGCGGGTACCACATGGCGCTGAAGCCCGGGTCCGCTGCGATGCGCCGGACCCGGGCGAGGTCGCCGTCGGTGAAACCCAGCGAACGCAGGGGTTCGCGAAGCTGGCGCGTGTGGATGTCGTGCAGGCGGCTGCCCGGGCCGCCGCCCGTCCAGCTCTCCGCGCGGTGGATGCTCTGGACGTCTTGCAGTGACGATTCGACCATGGCGGCGTGCAGGTCACGCGCCCCCCACTGCGGGTCGGCGCCGACGTCGGCGAGGATCCGTACGACGGCTCCCGTGAACCGGCGGAACAGGTCGGCGTCAGCCGGGCCGGAACCGGTCAGGACGGGCAGTCCGTCCGAGGTCACCGCACTCTCCTCGATGATCAGCCGTCCGCCGGGGGCCAGCGCGTCGACCAGCCGACGGATCACCGCCCGGCGTTCCGGCAGGTGCATGAGGACCCATCGGGCGTGGATCACGTCGAAGGGGCCGCCGGGCGGAGCCGGGTCCCGTCGGACATCGTGCCGCAGTATCTCCGCGCCGGGTGCCACGGTCCGTGACGTGTCGATATCGGTGGCCACGACGCGACCACCGGGGCCCGTGAGCGCCATGAGGTGACGGGCGATCGAGCCCCCGCCGGCGCCCACCTCCCAGCACCGTGCTCCTGCCGGGATCCCCTGTGCCCGGAAACACTCGGCGGTCCCGGGGTCCAGCATGGTCTCCAGCGCGTCGAGCTGGTCGTTCACCTCCACCGCTCCGTGGAAGGCGTACTGCGTTTCGCATGCCGTGCTCATCAGTCGAAGTCCTCGCTCGTCGAAGCCCGGGCTGGGCCGAGGCGGGTGGTCGCATGTCCAGCATGGTCCCGGTCATGCCGCTGCCCGCTCATCCGATCGGTGGACCAGAGGGTTGGCCGTTCTGATGGGCCAGATGGTGATATTTGAGGCATTAGCGACATCTGGTAGTTGATAATCGTAAATACGTACCACTATGACTCTCCTCACAACTCGAACAGGGACATCCCCTGACCGAGTCGTTCGAGGAGGATCCATGCAGCACTTCGCCGTCCGCGGGAAACCGCTTGCGGGGAGCGTCTGGGGGCATGCGTCGAAGCAGGGCCTTTGGAAGGCATCGTGCACGGCACTCGCTGCGGCAGTCGTTCTGACGCCGTCCCTCGCCCAGGCGGCTCCTGCCGCACCCGGCACGTACGCGTACGTCGCCAACACGGGTCAGGGCACGGTCCGGGTGTACGACACGGCCACCAATGCCCTCGTCACGAGCATCGACACCGGAGTGGGCAGCGGGCCCCTGCAAGTGGCCGCTTCCCGGAACGGCAAGAAGGTCTACGTGACGGAGCGGGATTCGAGCGCCGTGTCGGCGATCGACGCCCTCACCAACACCGTGGTGGGCCGAAATCCCCACGGGGAACGGCACTCCGGAGAGCGTGGCCATCTCGCCGGACGACAGTCGAGCCTATGTCACGGTAGAGGGTCAGGGACTGGCCAACCGTGTGGTGGCGATCAACACCGCCACCGATGCCATCGTGGGCACGCTCGAGACGGGGGCGGACACCCTCCCGAACGGGCTGGCGGTATCCCCGGACGGGAAGCGCCTCTACGTCGCCTACCGGGGCGGGAATGTGGTGGCAGTGATCGACTCCGCGACCATGACGCTGATCACGACGGTGGACGTCGGTCCGGGTGCACCGCGAAAGGTGGCCATCTCGCCGAGCGGGGCACGTGTCTACGTCACCGAGAACACCTCGGGCGAGGTGTCGGTCATCGACACCGCCACCAACACGGTCGTGGTGCCGATTCCGCTCAACCAGGGACTGGACGGGGTGAAGGTCTCGCTGGACGGAAGACGCGTCTATGTCGCCGAGCGGAACAACGGCCGGGTGACCGTCATCGATGCCGCCACGAACAGCGTCGTCACCTCGATCCCGACCTCCCTGGATCCCGCGGAAATGGCGGTTTCTCCCACCGGAGCCCGGCTCTACGTCAGCCACCCCAACGGCGACGACGCAGTGTCCGTCATCGACCTCGCCACGAACTCCGTCTCCGCGACCATCGACAGCCCCGAAGGCGCGTTCATCGGGATCGACCTGGGCTCGGTGCCGGGGACCTCGAAGGTGTCCTGCCCGGTCGGCAGCGTGCTGACGGGCGGCGGCTTCGGATCTAGGGGACCCGCGCCAGATCAGCTCGTCAGCAGGCCGGTACCGGGCACCAACGATTGGGAGGTGAGCGGGCAGAACAGGACGCGGGACGACGTCACCCTCACCCCGCATGCCGTCTGTGCCACGCCGTGACCGCCTCGCGGACGGCCCAGGGGCCGCCGCCGGCTGCCCACGGGCCCGGATCCACTTCCAGCGGACAATGATCAGGAGCGAAGTGCATGTCGTCTGAAAGCACAGCGGGAACGCGTCGGAGCGGTCCGCCACGCCGGACCGGATGGGTCGCCGGAGCCCTTGTCTCCCTGGTCCTCACAGGTGCCGGCTTCGCGGCGCCCGCAGCCGCCGCCACACCGCAGGACCCGGCGGACGCGCCGCACGTGACGTTGAATCCTCCTCCGCCGCACGTGACGTTGAATCCGCCTCCGCCGCACGAGGAATGCGCCGACGGACCGCCGTGGTCCGAGTCGTGCGAGCCCCACCACGGAGGACCGCCGTTTCCTCCCGGTCCTCCTGGACCCCCCGGTCCTCCCGGACCGGCCGGGCCGGCGGGAGCCCCCGGCCCTTCTGGAGCCCAGGGTGCCCCCGGTCCTTCTGGAGCCCAGGGCACTCCGGGTGTCGCCGGCCCGGCCGGCACCCCGGGAGCGGCCGGGCCCGCCGGACCCCAGGGAGTAGCCGGACCTGCGGGCCCGCCTGGTCCCCCCGGCAGCATCTTCACCTTCGTCGTCACGGGGCCGCCCGTCTTGATCCCCGCGGCTCCGTAGCGGCACCGCGCCCCCGCGCGAGCCGCGACACCGGACGGCCGGCACGTCCACGTGCTGCCGGCCGTCCGGCCGGTTCGGCGAGGTGTTGGGCGGCGGTCATTGCGGTACCGCCATGTTCAGCGAGAAGCAGTGGCGCGGACCGGAGAGCCTTCGTTCTCCTGCTCCGGTACCGGCCCGGCCGTCTCCGGCCGGTGGCCGAGACCGCGCCGACTGGTCTCCGGGAGGAAGCAGATGCAGGCCAGGGAGACGAGGCCGGCCGCACCCATGTAGAGGCCCACGGAGAACGAGCCGAACGAGGCTTGCAGGTGGGTCGCGATCAGCGGCGCGGCCGCCGCCCCGAGCACCCCGCCGAGGTTGTAGGCGAGGCTCGCTCCGGTGTACCGCACCGACGCGCCGAAGAGCTCCGGCAGGTAGGCGCCGATCGGCCCGTACGTCAGGCCGGTGCAGAAGTTCAGTGCGCCGAGCGCCAGCGCGATCAGGACGATCTGCCGGGTGTCCATCATCGGGAACACCGCCAGGGCGCACGGCACGGTCACGGCCGCTCCGACGAGCATCATCCGCTTGCGCCCGATGCGGTCGGATGCCGTGGCGGAGACCCAGATTCCTGCGGCGAACGTCAGGCAGCCGATCAGGGAGATCGCGAGCATGTCGCCGCGTGCGATCTTCAGTGCACCGGTGGCGTAGGACAGGCAGAAGGCCGAGCCCGTGTAGAAGGTGCAGAAGACGACGACCATGGCGCCGGCACCCAGCAGCAGCTCCCGAGGGTTCTTGCGCAGCACGTCCTTGACCGGGACCCGGCTGAGGCCCTGCGCCTGTGCCATCGCCCGGAAGACGGGTGTCTCGGCCACCTTCAGCCGCACCACGAGGCCGACGGCGGTGAAGGCGAAGGACAGCAGGAACGGTATCCGCCAGCCCCACTCGATGAACGCGCCGTTGGGCAGGGCGGAGGACATGGCCCAGAACACCGCGGTGGCGATCAGCAGGCCGAGCGGCGCGCCCAGTTGTGCGGCGGAGCCGAACCTGCCGCGGCGCCCGGGCGGAGCGTGTTCGACGGCCAGCAGCGCGGCGCCGCCGAATTCGCCGCCGAGTCCGACGCCCTGGACGAAACGCAGGAGTACGAGGACCAGGGGCGCGGCGATCCCCCACTGTGCGTAGCCGGGCAGGAGGCCGACGCACGCGGTGGACAGACCCATCATCAGCAGTGAGATGACCAGGACGGACTTGCGCCCGAGGCGGTCGCCGAAGTGTCCGAACAGCATCGAGCCCAAAGGCCGGGCCACGAAGGCGACGCCGAACGTCGAGAACGAGGCGAGCAGGGCGCCCGTCGTGGAGAGGTCCGGGAAGAACACGTGGTTGAAGACGAGGGCGGCCGCCATGCCGTAGATGTAGAAGTCGTAGAACTCGATGGCCGTGCCGAAGAAGCTGGCAGCGCTGATCCGGCGCATGCGCCCCTGCTCAGTGCCCTCGGAGGAGGGAACCGTGGACGGCGCCCTCATGTAGTCAGTCATGGCCTACCCCGCGGATCTAGGTGAATCAAACGGTCAAACCTGCCTCCAGCTAGCCAGGAAAGCGGTCCCGTCTGGTCCTCCGATCGGAGGGTTCACCCGGTGGATCGAGAGCCCGCGCGCCCTGCGTGCAGCGGTTCCTCTCCGCGTCGGGGCAGCGGCGGGAGGCTGCCGCCACGGGAGGCGGCAACGTCCACGCAGCTGGTCCGGAACACGCCCTCTCAGCGCACCAGGTACAGCGTGTACTCGCCGGGGCCTCCGATGGAGGTACGGGTGATGTGTGCGTAGCCGCGGACGGTGGAGTAGGCCCCCGTTCCGCCGGTGATGGCGTTGTCGACGTCGGTGGGCGGCGTCGTGTGGGACGGCTCGAGGTGCTGCCAGGTGACCTCACCGTCGGGCAGCCGGAAGGAGCCCGAGCACAGTTCCGCGCCCGGCGTGGCCGACACCTGGGTACACAGCGTCGCCTCGGTCCCGTAGGCCTGGCCGTCCCTGAGGAGGTCTGCGGTGTTGATGATCTGGTTGCCGATGCCCGTCGGCTGACCGAGGTCGATCCGCGTGGTCGTCGCGGGCGTCGAGGTCAGCCTGATCACCTCGGTGCGCGGCTTGTCCTTGTCCGCGGCCGGCCCGCTTTCGGCCGCGACCGCGGGCCACGCGAGAACGGCGGCGGACAATACTACCGCTGCCGCGGCACCACGCTGGGTAGCAGAGAACACGATCCGGATCCTTTCGTCGGCTTGCCTGTCGGGAGCCAGCTCTTTCACACCGCGTCCGTGAGGCGGGAGCAGACACGCGCGGCGTCCCGCCGGTTCAACCCGCTTGCGTCGTCCGGCGGGTCCAGACGCCTGTGCCCCGGCGCTCTTCCCGCCCCGCCCGCCGTCCCATGGGCGGGGACCGGTGAGGCGCCGGCGTGCACGCAAGACTGCCCGGCCGGGAGCCCCTCGGACAGAGGACGGGATGCACCCTGGCCGCATGCGACTTTCTCCGGGCCGTGGAAGGGAATTCGCGTTCTGGAAACTACCGAAAGGAAACTCGATGGAGAAGATCGACCTTACCCGTCCGAAGAGCCCCCTGTATCTGCGTGCCGATGAAGCGCTGCGAGATTTCGTCGAGGCCTGCGACGCATTCGCAAAGGCTGAGAAGGGGATCGAAGAGAATTCGAAGCGCATGTGGAAGTATTCGGATGAAAGTCTGAACGAAGAAAAGTTTGGAGATGTGGCTGCTCATGTGCGCGGGATATCCAAGGCCCTTCTCGGTTTCGCGGATTTGGCGCGGAAAGAAATCGAGGAAGCGTTGCTGCTCGTGGGCCCGATGAGGCCGATGATTTCGGGTGATCGGATCGCGCATAATTTCTCGATTTTTTCAGAACGAGAACGTGCCCGCCTGAAGGTGGTCAGGAGTGCAGTGATCGATTCTGTGCGGTCGTCGCACGTAAGCCTCCAGGGGATTCGAGACACGTTCAAGTCAGGGAAAGTCTCGCTAAGGGGGCTCGTGAATGATGGCGCTGTTTCCGTGAAGCTGCTTGAGGCTGATGTATGCAGCTTCGTGAAGTTTATTGATAGTTACGACGATTTCGTGGGGATGATGCTCGAATGTGGTGCTGACGAAAAGGCAATTAATGGGCGGTATGCGTCAGATGTAGCCCGCAAGGAAGCGGATGGTAAAAAGCTGATATCCGATATCGAGTCAGGGCTTTTTGGTGTCCAGCTGGCGATTTCTGAGCACGCGCTCAAGGCCCTTGCGGACGCGTACGTGACCGTATATGGATCGGCCGCGATGATACGGGATGCCGGCAACGTCGGGGATGAATTCGCCGGTTGTCTGCCGGCGTATGAAACTCGCGCAGCGTCAGAAATCCTGGAACTCTTCGTGAACGACAGCGTGGTGCGCGCTCTTGGCTACGTGAACGGCCAGACGTTGACGGGTGGAATCGGGAACGCCGGATCGGTGGAAACCTTCAGGGCGCAGTGGAAAGGGAAGACGAGGCTGTCCCAGACAGAGCGGGCCGGTGTATATCACTGGTACCAGCAGGGCGTCGCCGTCCTGAAGAACCTCGAGATCGCCTGCTCGTTCTTCAGTGCGCTGCTCAAGAACTTCGAATCACTCGGGTTCATCGATTCCGCCCATGCGCCGGGTCCCTACTCTCTGAAGCGGGATCCCGCTCCGATCCCGTTCTTGGTCATCCAGGAAATCGTCCAGCAGGAACCCGCGCTCAGAACGATCGTCGCGGACCTCGCAAGTTCCCTGAGGGATATCCAGGAAGCCGTGAAGAAGCTGGAAGACCTGAGCGGGTGAACGGCGGGACCGAGCCCCTCCCACGCCTTCGGAGGCGTTCGTACAGGTGAGGGTGGTGCGGCGGCGCCGAGTGAACGTCTTTCATCCTGAATAGGTGCAGGTCAGGATGGTGTGGACGGCCTTTACGATGGTGCCGATGCGGTTGGTGGAGCATCGCGCTCGTCGAAGAACCTTCCACGATTTCAGCAGTGCGAAGGCTCGTTCGCCGGGTGCCCGGAGGCGGGCATGGTCGCGGTTGAACTGCTGGTAATGCTCGGGCTGGTCGCGGTGCCGGTAGTACGGGGTGCGGACGGTCGCGCCGGCGCCCTGGTACGCGCGGTCCGCGAGTACGAGGATCTGCCTGGTCAGGCAAGCCTGGACGATGCCATGGGCGCGGGCCGCGGTCAGGTCGTGGGTTCGGCCCGGCAGGGCTCGGGAGAACCACAGGGGTGTGCCGTCCGGGCGGGCGATCACCTGCACGTTCATCCCGTGTTGGCGGTGCTTCATCGAGTAGTACGGCTCGTCCGCTCCGATCCGGTCGGTGGGGATGAGGCTGCCGTCAACGATGACGAAGTCTTCCTCACCCAGACCGACGAGGGCCTCGTGCAGTCCCGGAGCCCACGCGGCCAGAACGTCCAGGGTCTCCTCGACGTACCGCCAGGCCGTCGCTTCCGACACCCCGAACCCCGCTCCCACCTGCGCGAATGTCTCGTTCTTCCGCAGGTGGGCGAGTGCAAGCAGAGCCTGCTTGAAGCAACCCAGCCTCCGCCAGGGAGAGTTCAGCTCCTGTCGGCGGGCATGGAGAAGCCAGGAAACATGCTCAACCAGCTCATGCGGGACGTCGAGCGTGGCAGGATACGGAACCAACGAAGCCTCCGGCACCGATGTGATGAGTGAGATCACCACACCAACGACGGAGGCTTCGCCATGTCACCATCCACCCCGCTGACCTGCCCATTCACCCCGCAGAGACAGGATGAAAGAGGCTCAGTGACTCGACGAACCGTCCGGCGTCAGCCGGGGTGCACCCGGCGCTCGGCTGCCGACCGCAGCAGCGCCTCGTGCGTGGGGGAGCCCTCGCCCGCGGTCAGAACGACCAGTTCGAGGTTGTGGGCGCCGGGGACGACGTAGGCGGTGTACTCCAGGTCGAGCACGCCCGCTCGGGGGTGGCGGAACCGATGTCTGCCGGTGGTCGGTCCCCGCACCTCGTGTTCCTCCCAGATCTCGGCGAACCGGCTGCTCCGCTCCGCCAGTTCGGCGACCAGCTGCCTTCCGCGGGCGTTGTGCGGGTCGGCCGCCAGCGCGTGCCGCAGACGGTGGACGTTGCTGCGTGCCGTCGCCTCCCACTCGGCGAGGAGCTCGGGTGCGCGGGGGTCGCAGAAGGCGAACCAGGCGAAGTTCCTGTGCCGGGCGGGCAGCTCGGAGAAGTCGAACAGCAGCCAGGCCTCGGCGTCGTTCCACGCGAGGATGTCGCGCATCGGACTGACCACGTGTGCGGGCCACGGAGTGAGCGAATGGAGCAGCTGCAGCGTCGCCCGCGGTACGCGAGGGGTCTCGACCGCGACCGGATCCGCCGGGAGCGCGGGGCCGGCGGCTCCCAGGTGGTGCAGGTGGAGACGCGCGTGGTCGTCGAGCTGCAGGGCCGAGGCGAGCGCGTCCAGGACATCGGGTGACGGGTGGCGTTGGCGGCCCTGCTCGAGGCGGGTGTAGTACTCGGGGCTGATCCCGGCCAGTGCGGCGACCTCGGCCCTGCGCAGCCCGTCCAGGCGTCGGGTGCTGCTCCGGGGCAGGCCGGCGGCCTCCGGGGTCAGCCGGGCCCGGCACGAGCGCAGGAAGTGAGCCAGCTCATGCGGTGCGGCGGATGGTGCCATACGTCGATTATCGGCCCGTGACCGGCCGGGGGTGGCCCTGGCAGGACCACCCCCACCGGTACGTGCTCACAGCGGTGTCTCGTGGGAGCCTCCTTCCCGCCGCAGCCTGGTGTCAGACAGCCATGACGACGCGGGCGGCACGGAGACCGGCGGCCCCGGTCCATGGACGTCCGGACCTCCCGCCACTTCCCTGGAGCCCACCCATGGCCACACGCCTTGACGGAACACCTCCGCCCTCCCCGGGCCGCGAGGCAGCCACCGACGGGCCGGCGTCCGCCGGACCGGTGCTCGCCCGGTACGCACCCCTGGCCGTGCTGAGCGCGGCAGCCGGCCTGGACGCCGGGGGCGTCGCCGTACTGAACAGCGCCCTGCCGTCGATCGGCACACGGTTCGCCACCTCGGCGCAGGACCTCTCCTGGGCCGCGAGCGGGTACGCGATCGCGTTCGCCGGGCTCCTGCTGTGCGGTGGGGCGATGGCGGACAGGCTGCGGCGGCGCCGCGTACTCGCCTGGGGCCTGGCTGCCGTGGCGGCGGGTGCCGTGCTCGCTTTCGTCGCGCCCGCCTTCTGGGTGGTCGTGGCGGGACGCGTCCTCCAGGGCGCGGGCGCGGCGATCACCATGCCAGCAGCCACTGCGCTGCTGACCTCGGCGTATCCCAGCGGTGCCATGCGCTCGCGCGCCCTCGGGGTGTTCTCCGCCGCGCAGGCGGGCTGTTACGGCGCCGGTCTGGTACTCGGCGGTGTGGTCACCAGTGCCTTCGGCTGGCGCTGGGTGTTCGGCCTCCAGGCCCTGACAGCGGCGGCCACCGTGCTGGCCGCCGTGCGCTGGCTGCCGGCGGCGGGTGCACCGCACCGCCGCGCACGCCTGGACACGACGGGTGCGGGAGCACTGGTCGCGGCCATCGTGCTGATCGTCCTGAGCGCCGACATGGCCTCCCGGCCGGGCGGCGGCCTGCTCGCGGCGGCCACGGCCCTCATTGCCGCGGCCGGCGCATACCTCTGGTGGCGCCGCGGACGCTCCCGCGGCGGGGACGCCGTCCTGCTGGACCCGGGTCTGCTGCGGGTGCCCGGCGTGCGGACCGCCGCGGTGACGGCCGCTGCCTTCTACTTCTGCGTGGCGGGTTCGCTGTTCCTGCTGCCGCTCTACCTCCAACAGGTCCGCGGGATGTCCCCGGCCTCGTCCGGCCTCGCGGTCCTTCCCGTCAGCGTGGCCGTCACGGTGGCGGCGCTCGCCTCCGGGCGACTGATGAAAACCCACGGACCGCGCCCGCTCCTGCTGTGGGGGATCCTGCTCACCGCGGGCGGCGTGCTGCTGTGGTGCACGGCAGGAGCACACAGCCCGTACGGGGGAGCGGTCCTGGCCGGTCTGTGCATCACCGGACTCGGGCAGGGCCTGGCCTTCCCCGCCCTCACCGCCACCGGCCTGCGAGACGTTCCGGACCACGCCCACGGGACCGCCTCGGCGGTCACGACCACTGCCTTGCAGATCGGCAGCGGCATCGGCCCCACGATGCTCGCCGGACTCGCAGGGGCCATCGGATGGGTGGGACACGGCGCCCTCAGCCTGTCCGGAGAGCACGTCGCCTACGCCGCGGCAGCCGGTCTCCTGGTGCTCGTCGGCCTGCCGGCAGGTGCCCGCCTCGGCAGGCGGACGCCGTGAAGGGCGCACGACCGGCCGAGAACGCCCCGGGCGACAGCCCGGGGCGCCCTCGGTACTAGGCCGGCAAACCGTTCCAAGAGTGGATCCAGGCCAACCGGGAGGTCGGGAGACTGGCGCTGGTCGGCGGCTGCGGACGGAACGATCCCATCCGGTGGAGGTCAGCCGGCCCACTTCTCCGCGGGAGTTTGCGCATGGATCTCAGCAGGAAGATCGTCGTCGTCACCGGTGCGGCCAGTGGCATAGGCCTGGGCATGGCGGCGCGGTTCGTCTCCGAGGGGGCGACGGTCATCGCTTCCGACCTGGCAGCGGGTGCCGGCGAGCAGCGGGCGCACGCGATCGGGGCCGCCCGTTTCGTCCCGGCGGACGTGTCGCGGGAGGACGATATCGAGGCGCTGGTGGGAGACGTGCTCAGCAAGGAGGGCAGGATCGACCTCTTCTGCTCGAACGCCGGCATCGGCACGCGCATGGACGGTCTCGCGGACGAGGCCGCCTGGAGCCGGATCCTCCGCGTCAATTTCATCAGCCAGGTGTGGGCAGCCCGCCATGTCCTGCCCCACATGCTCGAACGCGGGGAGGGGTACCTCCTCAACACGGCCTCCGCCGCGGGGCTGCTGACCGAATTGGACAGCGTGGGGTACGCGGCCACCAAGCACGCGTCGGTCGGCTTCTCGGAATGGCTCGCCTTCACCTACCGAAACCGCGGAGTCCGCGTGTCGGTGCTGTGCCCCGAGGGCGTCCGCACGCCGATGGCAGACCAGGCGCCGTATCTCCTGCACAACGCGATCACCGTGGAGGATCTCGCGGGGACGGTCGTCCAGGCACTCCGGGAGGAGCGGTTCATGATCACCACCCATGCTTCGACCTTGGAGCGTTTCCGTCAGAAGGCGGCCGACTACGAGGGCTACATCGACTACCTCGCCGCACGCCGCGAGGACGTCCTCGGCTCGTGACCGGCGGACCGCGGGCGACGCTCCCGGGCGTTCAGGAGATGACGCACTTCGGCTGACCGCTCTTCTTCTTGGACGGTGCGGGCTGGATGACCGGCCCGGTCGGCGGCTTCGAAGGCTTCTTCACCGTGGACGACGGGCCGACCGACTGCGCCCTGCGCCGCCGCGGAGCCGACGCTTCCGCATCTACCGGCCTCGTCCTGCGCGGACGCGGAGCCGACTCTTCCGCATCGACCGGCTGCACGGTGCGCCGCGCGCGACGGCTTGCGGGTGGGACCGGGTGCTCGGCGGCCGGGGGCTGCGGCTCGAACTCTTCGACACCGAGGAGTTTGATGGCATCGGTGTCGAAGACCACCACCTCCTTCCAAGGGTGCAGGTACATCGCCGAGTAGCCCATTTGGGAAAGGAAGGTACCGACGGACACCATGGGGCTCGTCGACCCTTCGTAGTCCTGCGAGTCCAGGAGCCTGAGCAGGTAGGCCCGCTGTTCGGAGGACTCGGCGAAGGGGAACCCCGAGAGGTCCCGCCTCTTGAGGGCGGCGTCCAGTTCACGCTCGTCGAGCCAGGCGACCTTGCCGGTGACCGCGACCTCGATCACGGGGCCGACCCCCCGTTCATTGCCGGCCTTCGAGTATCCCCGTGCCGTCTTGGCGTTCTCGGTGAAATAGACCCCGTCACCGTATCGCCGGCCGTGCAGCCGCCGTCCACCGACGGTGAAGCCCCGGTCACGGATACTGTTCGCCGACTCGGGCGTGGTGCCGTGGAACGCGGCGTTCACGGTGCAGGTGCGCACCTGCACCGTGCAGTCCGCTTCCCCGTCGCCCTCGGAGGAACCGTGGCCCGTGCCACTGCCCCAGTGGTGGTCGAACAGTCCTGTCATGTGGCACATGGGCCCCGACGCACGCCGGAGCACCGGGGTGTGGAACCAGGCCTGCGTGACCGGTACGAAGCCTTCGTCCTCGGGGCGGAAGTCAGCCGCCCAGTAGACGTTGCCCTGGACGTGCCAGTCGCCCGCGGCGGACGGAGCGCTCCACACGCAGTGGGCGGCGTCGGCGAGCGGGGATCCGCCGGCGTCCTGCACGATCCCGTTCTGCACCCGCCACGCCTCCCAGTACACGGTGGGAGTACTGCCGGCGGCGCTGAACCACACCTCCTGGAGGATGTGTCCGTTCATGCTGGGGTGGCACTGCCACTGGAGTCGGCGGATCGGGTTTCCCTCTTCGTCGGAGCCTTCGAACAGGACGTGCGGGGTGACGGAGATTTCGGATTCCACGGACGCCTCGAGTGATAGCGGAAGGGGCTGTCCGACGAAGCTAGGCGCGGGTGCCCGTGGTCCGCATTCACCAACGCCCGGCCTTCCGGGCAGCGAGGACCGCCCGAAAGGGATGCCATGGAAGCAGAGGCAGCGGCGGTGGTCCGGAGATGCCGCGGCGGTGCTCCGGTGTGATGCTGTTGACCATGTCTTCGATGCCTGCGCCACCCGCGCGCACCCCGGAGCCCGGCCCGGCCGAGGGCCTCGTGCTCCGAGAGGACGACGCGGTCGAACTCCTGGCCTATCTCGTCACGGCGGCGAGGATCCAGCTGGACGAGGCCGCGGAGAACGGGCCGAAGCGCCTGTTGACCGCGGCGGGCCGACTGGCGGGAATGATCATTCCGCAGGCGGGTGGGGCGCTGGGGCCCCTGCTCGAGGAGATCAGGCGGCAAGCCGACGGGGCAGCCGTCCAGGCAGGCGACCCGGATGCCTACACCGCCACGGTGGACGCACTGTGCCGGACCCTGGCCGAACACCTGGTGGACCGGCTGGGTCTGGATGCGACGGAGGCCTCATGAACGACACGGGCGGGCGCATCCGGGGCCATCCGGTCCTTCAGGCGATCCGCACCCGCCGCGTGGTCCGCAGCCTGACCACGGACCCCGTCGAGCGGGCCGACCTGGAGGCGGTGATCGACAGTGCCCGCTACGCCCCGCGCGCCGGGAACCGCCACATCCACCGGTACGTCGTGGTCAACCGGCCTGCGCTGCTCCACGCGCTGCGCATGGTCTCTCCGGGCATGCTCCAGGCACCCACGGCCGCGATCGTGGTGTGCGTCGACTGGGCCCGGGCCGAATCGTACGGATTCACCCCGGCCGACGCCGGCCCCTACGTCGACGTGGGCACGGCCACCGCGACCATGCTGCTCGCCGCGCACGCCCTGGGGCTGGGTTCCGGGCCGGTCACCTCCTTCAGCAGGACGGCGGCCGCCACCTTGCTCGGCCTCCCCGAGACCGTGCGCCCGGAGCTCATCGTCTGCCTCGGCAATCCCGCCGCCGGCCGCACACCGTCCTTGCGCCGCCGGCCGGAGAACACCTGGGCCGACGTCGTGAGCTGGAACCGCGCAACGTCCTCGCCGGGTCCGCCTGACGCCCAGGGCCCCACCGCGCGGAACCACGAGACGGAAGAACGGCGGGTCTGGAGTCGCATCCGTGAGATCGACGCCGGGTACGAGGACAACAGCGCGGCCGCGTTCCTGGACGTGTACGCCGATGACGCCGAGCTGACCAACGTGTTCGGCGAGACCTTTCAGGGCCGCGATGCCATTCTCGGCCGCCTGCGCGCGCTGTTCACGGACCCGAGGTTCCTGGCCGGGCGGTGGGCGGGATCCCCCCGAACGCACCTGCGATGGGTGACGGACGACGTCGTGGTCGTGAAGACCTACCGTGAACGGGAAGGGCAGCAGACCGCGGACGGGTCGGTCCTCCCGAGACGAAGGACGCATTCGATCAAGGTGTTCCACCGGGAGGACGAGGCATGGCGCGTCGTGTCCGACTTCTACATGGATGCGCGCGACGAGTCGGCCGTCGGTCCCGAACCGGAGACCTCATAACGCCGGTGCCCGCAGGCCGCGCGCCGGCCGGCCGGAGAGCCGACGCCCCGGTCGGCCGCGCGGCATCAGGGCCTGGCTGCCCACTGCGCGGCCGGGTGGGAGAGCCGCCACAGCACCACCGTTCCCGTGGCCAGTAGCGCCACGGCCACGCCCAGGACCAGCGACAGCCCGACCGTCAGAAGGAGCAGGGTGCCCACGAGGGCACCCGACAGCATCGCCACGACGGACAGGATGCGCCGACCCGGACGCGGCGCCGTACCACCGGCCGTGGCGGAATCGGCGGCGAGCCCCGTGAGGGTGAGGGTGAGCACGGTCGTCGTCAGATCCGGGACGCCGAGCCGCCGTACGACCGCGGTCTGCAACCCCATCGCGACGCCGAGCAGCACGATGAGGGTGTACTGCAGGCCGGTGTCCACCTTGTCGTGCCCGGCCAGGGCCGCGCCCAGGGCCCCGGCGAACAGGACCGTCTGCACGCCCATGGCAGAGGCGAGCAGACGGCCCCGGTGAGCGGCGGACCGGAGGCCGAAGCGGCCGCCGGCCAGTGCGCCGGTGAGGAAGGCCGCCAGCGAGACGAGCGAGGCGGCTGCGGACAGGCTGCGCTCGCCGGCCAGGGCGAAGCCGAGGAACACCACGTTGCCCGTCATATTGGCGATGAAGACGTGCCCGAGCCCCAGATAGCTCACCGCGTCCACGAGCCCCGTCACCACCGTGAGGGCCAGGAGCAGCGGCGGCAGCGGACCGTGCTGGTCCCCCTCGCGGGGGACCAGCGTCCGGAAGGCGTCAACGAACAGCGAGCGCATCCTCGGCGGTTCCTTCCGCGATGGTGGAGCGGTGCAGCAGGGCGCGCGTGAGCAGCCCGCTGACAGGACCGACGACGAGGGCGGTGACCGAGGCCCACACGGGCCACGGCGTCAGACCGAGCGCGTGGTCCACCGACCATTGTCCGGGACCGGTGAGCGCGAGCACCGCCGCCACGACGACGAGGAACAGCGGGTACTCGTACCCGTCGTGCTGCACCCAGAGGCCGTTGCGCCACTTGACGGTCACCGCCACCGTCATCACTCCCGCGGCGGCCATCGCCGCCGCGGGAGTGAGCAGCCCGGCGGCCAGGAACAGGCCGGAGCCGATCTGGCCGGCGCCCGCCGCGAGGGCGGTGAGCCGGCCGCCGCGGAAGCCGTCCCGCCGGAACTCCTCGCTCCCTCCGGCGAGGCCATCGCCGCCCAGTCGGAAGCTCACCTTCTGCACCCCGTGCCCGGCGACCAGGAGTCCCGTCACCAGCCGGAGGATCAAGAGTCCGGTGTCCATCACGTTCCCGCCGTTCCTGTGCGTCTCGTTCTCCGTGCGCCGCCGGTTCAGCCGGCGGCGTGTGCGCCGATCACGGCCTGGGCGTAGACGACACCGAGGCCGTAGGCGCCGGCGTGGTCCTTGACGAGGTCGGTGGTCGCGACGTACGTCTCCGCACGGGCCCAGTCGCGCTGGAGCTCCAGGAGCACCTGCACCCAGGTCATCGGTATGGCGCCGACCTGGACCATGCGCTGCACGGCGTTCCCGTGCGCCTCGGGGCTGACGCCGCCGGACGCATCGGTCACCACGTACACCTCGTATCCCTGCTCGAGGGCGGACAGCGTGGGCAGGGCCACGCAGATCTCCGTCCACAGGCCGGCGATGACGAGTTTCCTGCGCCCCGTCGCCTTCACCGCCTCGACGAAGGCCTCGTCCTCCCAGGCGTTCATCGTCGTGCGGTCGATGATCTTCTGGTCGGGGAAGACGTCGGCGAGCTGCGGCAGGATCGGGCCGGAGAAGGACTCCGCCGCCACGGTGCTCAGCACGACCGGAACGTCGAAGATCCGTGCGGCCTTCGCCAGACCCACGGTGGAGTTGATGATCCCGGTGCGGTCGCCGCTGCCGGTGCCGAAGAACATCTGCGGCTGGTGGTCCACGAAGAGGACGGCGCAGTTGTCGGGGGTGAGCAGGTCGGGGCTGGGCGCGGCGGTGACCTGGGCGATGTCGAACATGGGAATGCCTTTCATAGGGGTGATGCGAATGAACCGATGTGGTTTCAAAGGGAGATGCAGGGGTCGAAGAAGCCGACCCCGTACGCGTCCCGGGGGAGGGGCGCGAGGCCCTGCCCGGCCCGCCACCGCAGGTGCTCGCCGGATTCGGCGACGGCTTCGCCGATCAGCTCGGCCTGGCGGACGCCGCCGAGGCCTCGGGATCCGGCTGACCGGTAGCCGCCGAAGCGCGCGACCGGGGACCAGGCCGGGCTCACGGGCGGCAGTTCCTCGTCCATGCCCTCGTACTCGCCGGTCGCGTAGACGATGCGGCCGCCCACGATCGTGAGCAGCGACTCGATGTGCGCGATCGCGGGCTCCGGTACGGCGAAGTAGTCCGCGGAGAGGACGGCGAAGTCGGCGAGGTAGCCCGGGGCGAGGATGCCCTTCACGTCCTGTTCGCCGGTGAGCCGAGCGCCCGCCGTGGTGAACATGTCGAGCGCCGTCCCGCGGTCGACGCGGTTGGACGGCGGGCGGACGAGGAGGTCGCCCACGGTACGGCCGGAGACCAGCCAGTGCAGGGCGACCCAGGGGTTGTAGGTGGACACGCGGGTGGCATCGGTGCCGCCGCCGACGGTCAGGCCGCGCTCCAGCATGGCGCGGATCGGCGGCGCGTCGGCCGCGGCGCCGATGCCGTAGCGGCGGACGAAGGCCTCGCCCTGGAAGGACAGCCGGTTCTGTACCGACAGGGCGCCGCCCAGGGCGGCGATGCGGTCCAGGCTGGCCGCGCTGACGGTCTCGGCATGGTCGAACAGCCAGCGGTTGCCCGCCGGGAACAGCCCCTCGGAGGCGAGCCGTTCGAACACGGTGAGGTCCCGGCGGATCGTCTCGTCGTACGTGGCGTGCAGACGGAAGCCCCAGCCGCTCTCCATGAGGAGTCGTACGGCCTTCTCGAACTCCGCCTCGTACTCCTCGGCGAGTTCGGGGCGCGGCTGCGTGAAGTTCTCGAAGTCCGCCGCGGCCCAGGTCAGGTTCTCACCCGCGCCGTTGAGCCGCAGCCACTCGTCCCCGTCCTCGGGGCGGGCCGTCTCGATCCAGCGGGTGAGGTCGGCGATCTCCTGGCCCGCGGTCTGCGGGAAGAGGTGGTAGGCGATCCGCAGGGACAGCTGTCCCGCCTTCGCGAGGTCGACGACGGTGGCGTAGTTGTCGGGGAAGTTCTGGAAGCCGCCGGCCGCGTCGATGGCCGAGGTCAGGCCGAAGCGGTTGAGTTCCCTGAGGAAGTGGCGGGTTGAGGTCTTCTTGTCCTCGTCGTCGAGGACGGGGGCCTTGGCGAGCGTCGAGTACAGGATCAGGGCACTGGGCGCCGCCAGCAGCATGCCGGTCGGTTCGCCGTCCCGGCCGCGTACGATCTGCCCGCCGCGGGGCTCGGGGGTGTCCCGTGTGAAGCCGGCCGCCTTGAGCGCGGCCCGGTTCAGCACCGCAGACTGGTACAGGTGCAGGACGAACACCGGCGTGTCGGGGGCGGCGGCGTTGAGTTCGGCCACGGTCGGCAGCCGCTGCTCGGCGAACTGCTCCGCCGACCAGCCGCCCACCACGCGCACCCACTGGCCCCTGGGCGTGCGCGCGACCTGCTCGCGCAGCATCGCCAGTCCCTCGTGGAGGCTGCGCACACCGTCCCAGCGCAGTTCCAGCACGTAGTTCAACCCGCCCCGGATGACGTGGAGGTGGGAGTCGTTGAGCCCGGGGACGATCCGGCGGCCGAGCGCGTCGACGACACGGGTCGCGGGACCGACCAGAGTGGCCATGTCGTGGTCGTCTCCGACGGCGAGGACGCGGCCGTCGCGCACGGCGATCGCTTGGGCGCCGGGCCGGGCCGGGTCTCCCGTGTGGACCTTGGCGTTGCGGACGATGACGTCCGCGGGGTTCTCGGTCGCGCGGGGCACCAGACCGCCGACCGGCATCGTGGACACGATCCGAAATCCTCCTGTGACGTGGGCACGTGCTCCCTCTGAGGAAGTCCGGGTTGCCCGTTCGAGCGGTTTGTGGCCGCGAACGCAAAGTAGCCACCGGCTTCCTCGCCCCGCATCCACTGAACGGCGGGCCGAAAAGGACGATCTTCGTCAGGAGTCGTGACTAGTCCGGGCGTGCGGAGTGGAACCGCCCCGGGGATCCGGCGTCAGCGCGCCCGCTCGTTGCGGAACAGGGGGACGGCGACCGCGGCGGCGACCAGTGCGGCGCAGCCGAATACGGTGAGTGCCACGGAGAATCCCGCGGGGAGCAGTGCCTGGAAGACCAGGCTGCCCAGGCCGAATCCGACGAAGAGGCAGAACGCGTTCAGACCCAGGGCCTGGCCGCGTTGGCCGGGCCGGCCCGGCAGGTCGGTGACGATGCCGCCGAGCAGCGGCTGGGTCATGTCGTAACCGAGCGACAGCGCGGCCACGACCAGGGCCACGGCGAGCACCGGCAGCTCGGCTGCCAGCAGCAGCGCGCACACGGCGGCCAGGCAGACCCCGGCGGGGATGATGCGGGCGCGTCCGGTGCGGTCGGCGAGGTGGCCGATGACAGGGCCGAGCAGGAGACCGGGCACTCCGTAGCCCAGCAGGGCCAGCCCGATGCCGACCGGGCCCAGGTCGAACCGCCGGAGCAGGTAGAGACCGAGCCACGTGTAGATCCCGGAGTGCAGTACCGCGTTGAACAGGATGTACGCATAGGTGCGCCGGCCCCGGGCGGTCTGCAGCAGGGCCCGGTAGCCCGAGGCGACGGCGCCGAGGGAGGGTGCGGTCGCGGGACGGGGGGACTCGGGGATGAGGCGGACGACCAGGGCCAGCACCAGCAGTGCCGCCCCGCCGCACGCGATGGCGAGGAACAGGCCCGTCCAGCCGACGAGGGGTTCGGCCAGCGCGCCTGCGCTGGAGCCGACCGCGATGCCGCCGGCCATGCCGCCGAACACCCACCCCAGCGCCCGGCCGCGCCGGGCGTACGGGAAGACGTCCCCGATCAGTGCCAGCGAGATCGGCACGACGCCACCGGCACCGATGCCGGTGGCCAGCCGCATGGCGATGAAGGACCCGGAACTGCCGACGAGGGCTGTGGCGGCGGTCAGCACGGTGAAGGCTGCCAAGGAGCCGAGAATGACCCGCCTCCTGCCGATGTGGTCGGACAGGGGCCCCCACAGCAGCGTCATCGCGCCACAGGGCACCAGATACGCGGGCACCGCCAGGCCCACCGTGCCGGGTGTGGAGTGGAACGCGTGGGCCAGCTGCGGCAGGATCGGTGCGATCATGAATGCCTGGGCGAAGATCAGGAACGCGGCGGCGGTCAGCATCCCCACGAGCCCGCGGGGCGGATTGAACGCGTCTGCCGGTCGGGGCTCAGCGGCATGTGCGGAAGACAAGAGAGCTCCTTGGCATCAGGTTCGGCCCGGTCCCGCGATGTGCTGTCGACGGTGATCGACCGCACATGATTGGTGAGCGTATGTCCTGATAGCCAATATGAAACGGAGGCTGGTCGATGTCTTTCCAGGCGCGGGTCAGACCTCCGAGGCGTGCAGCGATGAGGTGCCTCTCCGCTTCCGCAGGCTCGGCAGGGGTACGACGAGCACCGGACACGTTGCGTGAGCCATGAGGTACCGCGCCGTGGAAAAGCCGGGGAGCAGGCGCCGTCGAGGAGCGCCGACGACGAGGAGGTCATCGTCCCGGTCGGCTGCCGCAGTGAGCACGAGTCCGGCGCTGCCCAGCGCGGCGAAGGCGTGGAAGCGCAGGCCAGGGGGCCGGCCATCCGCTCCGAAGGCGGATTCGAGCACGGAAGCCAGCGCGCCTTCCGCCATGGTCCGCTCGACCGTGATGTGGTCGGCGGCATGGACATTGGGGGTGGTGGCCATGACGGCCAGCACCTCGGCATCGAAACGGCGGGCCTCGCTCACGGCCCGGTGAAGGGCGGCGACACTGCCCATAGAGCCGCTGACACCCACGACTACTCGCCGGTATCCCTGGTGCATCACGGAGATCACGTCCCTCTGGTGGAGGTTGGCCTTCGTGAAAACGGTAGGAGACGTGGACCGGCACGGGCCTCCTCCGGTCGGCCCCCGCGCCGGGGGAGGAGACCTCAGTGGTCGACCCGGAGTGCGGCGAGCCGTTCTTCGAAGGGGACCACTTCGAAGCCGTGTGCGGGATGCACGGATGTGATCGCTCCTGTCAGTGAGCGGGGTGCGATCGCGGCGGTGGTGTCGACGTCCGGAACCCCGTCCTGGGAGGCGGGCGTGACGAAGCGGGCCAACTCCGTGCCCGCGCGGGCGATCCGCTGGGCCAGCCCCTCATCGCCCCAGTCCGCAGAGGCGGCGTAGACGGAGGTCGGTACGACGAGGGCGCGCAGGTAGGTGAACAGCGGGCGCAGGGAGTGTTCGGTGACCAGCGAGTGGCGGGGAGTCCCGCCGGTGGCGCCGAGGAGTACGGGTTTGCCGGTGAGGGCGTCTTTGTCGATGAGGTCGAAGAAGGATTTGAACAGGCCGCTGTAGGACGCGGCGAAGACCGGTGTGACGGCGATCAGGCCGTCGGCGGCGGCCACCGCGTCGAGGGCGGAGGCCAAGCGGGCGGGCGGGAACCCGGTGACCAGGTGCCGGGCTATCTCCGTCGCCAGGTCCCGCAGTTCGATGACCTCCGGTTCGGCGCGCAGGTGGAGGAGGGTCTCGGCCGCGAGACGGTCGGCGAGCAGGCGGGTCGAGGACGGCGAGCTCAGCCCCGCGGATACGACGACGAGCTTCATGCCCGGGTCTCCTTCTTCGGTGCCTCCTGGGCGGCGGCGACGCGCGCCGCGTGCGTCGGCGCGTCCGGCACGCCGGCCGCGCGCAGGTTCGCGAACTCCTTGCGCAGGACGGGTACCACTTCTTCGCCGAGGAGGTCGAGCTGTTCCAGGACGGTCTTGAGGGGCAGGCCGGCATGGTCGATGAGGAACAGCTGGCGCTGGTAGTCGCCCGCATAGTCGCGGAAGGACAGGGTGCGTTCGATGACCTGCTGCGGGGAGCCCACGGTCAGCGGTGTCTGGGAGGTGAACTCCTCCAGCGAGGGGCCGTGGCCGTACACCGGCGCGTTGTCGAAGTACGGACGGAACTCGCGCACCGCGTCCTGGGAGTTCTTGCGCATGAACACCTGACCGCCGAGCCCGACGATGGCCTGCTCGGGCGTGCCGTGACCGTAGTGGGCGTAGCGTTCCCGGTACAGGCTGACCATCTGCGCGGTGTGGGAGGCGGGCCAGAAGATGTTGTTGTGGAAGAACCCGTCACCGTAGTAGGCGGCCTGTTCGGCGATCTCCGGCGAACGGATGGAACCGTGCCATACGAACGGCGCGACACCGTCCAGCGGCCGGGGGGTCGAGGTGAACGACTGCAACGGCGTACGGAACTTGCCCTTCCAGGTGACCACGTCCTCGTCCCAGAGACGGCGCAGCAGCGCGTAGTTCTCGATCGCGAGGTCGATGCCGTCGCGGATGTCCTTGCCGAACCAGGGGTAGACCGGCCCGGTGTTCCCCCGCCCCATCATGACGTCCACGCGGCCGTCCGCGACGTGCTGCAGCATCGCGAAGTCCTCGGCGATCTTCACCGGGTCGTTCGTCGTGATCAGTGTCGTCGATGTGGACAGGACCAGGTTCTCGGTGCGCGCGGCGATGTAGCCGAGCATCGTCGTCGGGGAGGAGGGGACGAACGGCGGATTGTGGTGCTCGCCGGTGGCGAACACGTCCAGGCCGACCTCCTCGGCCTTCTGCGCGATCGCCAGTATCGCCTTGATCCGCTCGCGCTCGCCCGGCGCACGGCCCGTGGTCGGGTCGGGTGTGACGTCTCCGACGGTGAAGATCCCGAACTGCATGGCTTCCCTTCCAGCATCCGCAAACACAAACTGATGCCGGACCTGTCGGGCCTGGTCCCCGGAGGAACCCGCTACGGGCAGGAGCAACTCCTCCGCAGTCGGCGATCACAGCGAGTCTCCCCGACGGGCAGTCGTTCGGGATCCCCACTTGGGACGGACACGAGTCCTAGTGCCGTCGGCCACCGCCGCAGGGACAGGGCGCGCCGACGGCCACCGCCGCGCCGGCTCAGGTCGTGGCAGCCTCGAGGAAACGTGCGGAAGCGGTGTCGAGCTCGCGGGTAGCCGCATGGCAGCCCAGTAGGGCCTTCAACAGGTTCATGTCCTTGGTCAGATTCGCGGCGTGGTGGGCGAATGCGGTGGGGGCCGGCAACTGGGCGAAGACCTGGAAGCCGACGCTCTGGGCCGGGCTGTTCTGGATCAGCTCGATCAGCTGTGGGCGTGAGACGCCCAGCGCCGCGCCGGCGTCGAGCGCCGCCATGGCGATGCCCATGTGGGCGGAGAAGACGGCATTGCTGATGATCTTGGCACGTTGCGCCGAGCCCACCGGACCGAGGAGCACGATCCGCTCCCCGAAGGTACGCAGCACCGGCAGCGCGGCGTCGAAGGCTTCCGATGGACCGCCGCACAGGACGGTGAGCGCTCCGGCAGCGGCAGCCTCCGCACCCCCGCTCACCGGCGCGTCGATGAGCAGAATGCCCTTCTCGGCACACTGCTGCTCCAGCGACAGGACGGTTTCGGGCAGCACCGTCGAGTGGACGGCGATGCGACTGCCGCGCTTCATCGCCGGGACGAGCCGGCGGGCGACCTCGAGGACACCATCGTCATCGAACACGCAGATGCCGACATGGTCGCAGTGCGAGCCGAGCTCGGCGATGTCGGCCGCAACCCTTGCGCCCCTGTCGGCGAAGTACCTGACGGCATCGGGTCGGCGCGCCCATACGACCAACGGCATTCCCGCATCGAGGATGCGGCGTGCCATGGGTCCGCCTTGGTCTCCCAGCCCGATGAACCCGATCGTTTCGTTCATACCCGAGGGTATGCATGTGGGGAACACGCCGAAGGTGCGCCGCGGTCGGGCCGGATGAGAGACCACACGAACGCCTGGAGCCACATCGGCCGACCACACGCACTGTCCACGGACCTCAGAGATAGGCGCCCACTGCTTGGCGCCCGAGCCGTTCCCTCGCGGGATTGGCCCCGGCCCGCTGGGCGTACAGCTCGGCGAGGGACGTCGGCCCCGATGCCGAGGTGGTCGGCCCGCCAGGGTTCCGCTCCGCCCAGGTGTCCGCCTCCGCGGCGCTGAGCAGGCCGAACTCGATCTCCGCCAGGCAGCGACCCGGCCGGGTGATCGCCGGATGGACCCGGTGGAGGTCCTCGTTGGTGGTGATGGCGACGAGGACCCGGCGGCCGGCCCCCAGCATGCCGTCGGTGATGTTGAGCAGACGGGACAGCTGGGCGCCGCTCGCCCGACCGCCGTCCGCCCGGATGAGCGCGTCCCCGTCCTCGATGACGATCATCCGCCAGGGCCGGCCGGGCCTTCCCGACTCATGGGCGGCGCTCCCGAAGGCGACCTCGGCCAGGTAGTCGGCGGAGGCCAGGATCTTCTCCTGGTCGAGGACGTACTCGAAAGCGCACCAGCTCTGCCATGCGTAGGCCAGCGATCGCAGCGCCGTCGTCTTTCCGGTGCCGGGTGGACCGTGCATGACGAGAATCGAACCGAAGAGGTCGTCCGGAGCGAGGGATGCCAGCTCCCCGAAGCGGGATGCGACCGAGGCCGTGTAGTTCCCCCGGATGTTCTGCCATGGCTGGGCCGGCAGCGAACGTGTGCTCCGTCGGGCGGTTCCCCGGTCGCCGAGGTGCCAGAAGCCGATCTCGACATCGGACGGGTCGGAGCGGTTCGTCCTCGTGGCGTCGACGATGTCGCGGACCACTCGCTCGGCGGTCTCCTCGGCCACCGCGGTGACGGTGATCCGCACGAGGTGGCGCTCTGCGGCCCGGATCCTCTCCGCCTGCGCCGTCCATCCAGTTCCGCGGGCCAGCCAGCAGCCATTGCCGTCCGCGGAGTGATGGGTTCGTACGATCCGAGCGTCGGCCGGCAGGACCGAGGCGACGTCCACCACGTCTTCGAGCTCGACCGATCGAGCATGAGGCTGTGAACCGTCGAGATACGCCTCCAAGGCCAGGGCGTTGATGATGTGCTTGGGAGCGTCCCGCCCCGTGAGCCGGAGCGCCCCGGGGGATCCTGCGCTCCCGATCGCGAATGGCGCCGCACCGGTGGGGAACCGAATGGCGCGGGCGCTCATCAGTCCTGGTCCAGCCGGCGGCGCACGAGCCGTGCCACGTCCCCGACGGTGACCAATTTCTTGGCATCCGAGTCGTCGATCTGGATGCCGAAGTGCTCTTCGGCTGCTACGACCACTTCGACGGTGGCCAGCGAATCGATGTCCAGGTCATCGAGGAGTTCGACGCTGCCGAGCGGCTTTCCTTCGGGGGGCTCCACGCCCGTGACTTCGGTAATGAGCTCTGCTACATCAGCGATCACTTTTTCGAGGTTCTGTGAGGACATGTTCTCTTCCTTTCGTGCTCCTGTACGTCACCGTATGCTCCGCACTTTCCTTCCCGCGCTCCCCTTGGGGCCGACGCAAGGGCAACCATCGGGCCCGGCCCATCGGTGACCCGCACGGGCATGCTTCGGGGGCCGTATGTCCGCCTGAGCGATCACCCTTTCTGCCGGCAAGTTCTGCACCATGCCGGAGAACAGGCACGTCGCATACGAAGGAACGGACACACGTGGAGCACGCGAACGGTGGGCACGAGCAGGGAGGATCGGAGGACACCATGGATCCGCAGGTCTTCCGCATGCGCATGGAATGGGCGCACAAGAACGGCCTGACCGGCGGAGCCGGGTACCTCGACCTGCTTGACGTGCTGCCGCCTTCGGCCGAGCCGGACCAGCAGATCCGGGAATGGCTGCTCACCATGGGACGCGGCGACATCGTCTGGGGCATCCCCGACCCGTGGCAGTCACAGGATGAATGGGAGGAGTGGTTCCGGGCGGCGGCCTTCAGGGTGCGCGAATACCGGGGGGACTACGACCACCTGAAGGTGGCTGCGAAGAGCGCCGCGATCGGCTCGGTGCTCACCACCGCGTCCGGCCCGATGAAGGTGGTCATCGGACACGGCAGTTTCGAGGGCCACACCTACCTGGTCCCCGGGTCCCCGTCGATCCACCTCTACGCGAACCCCGGAGAGACTCTCGCCGGCCCCGCCTCGCTGAAGATCCTCGACGAGATGAGGAAGGGCGCGGTCCCGCAGAGCCAGGTCTCCTATCCCGTGGCCAATACGGGAGCCATGGTGGAGATCGGCGGCGGCTGCCCGGTGGACGAAGGGCAGGTGGTGCCCAACATGGTGGTGTCCCCACTCCTGCCGGACGAACGTCCGCGTGCCGTCGACACCCTCAGCAACACCCTGGGCCTGTCGGGCAAGGACAAGCCGTGGGTGCTCCTCGTGGACACGGACGTGTACTTGTGCAACGGAGGATGTTCCTTCCCGGACGAACACACCTGCGGCGGGCTGCTCGACAGGACGCGCTACCCGGACATCGGCAGTCTGCGCTTCGTTTCGTGCACGGCCAGCAGGTCCGGAAGCAATGAGATGCGGCGCGACATCAAAGGAATGGACTCGGCATGGATCGAGGCCGACAAGAAGATCGTCGACTACCTCTACGACCTGTTCGTGACGGATTTTGCGAACGGGCTGCTGAAGCTCCATCAGCTCACTGAACGGGACCGGAAGACCGCGAACAGGATCAGGGAGTACAAGGCGATCAACCGCATGGAAGACGTCTCGAAGTGCTTCCTGTCGGGCGCGGAATGGAAGTCCTTCGCCGCCCTCGGCCGCGAGCGCTACATGTTCGAGCTGGACAAGAAGGGGAAAACCGTCTTCGGGGTCATGGCCGTTCAGTTCCTGTCGCGCCTCATCGGCAGTGGGCAGTTCGAGCAGGCGGCCCGATTCCTCAACGAGGTGGAGAAGGGCGACCTCGTGGCCTGCAAGGCCGTACTGGGTCAGTGCTACGCCGACGGGTTGCTGTCGGATGATGTCATGACCAGCCTGGTGCAAGCCGGATGGAACATCTGACAATGAAGGGAATTCTGGAGACTGTGAAAAATTTTAAATCCAAAGTCCGGAGATTCCGATGGAGGGCGATCGGAGTGGTTCTTGCCTCCGCGGCCCTCTGCGCGGGAGCACCGGCAGCGCAGGCGGCTTATGCCAGCCCCACTCGCGAGGTGCCCCGATCGGAATCGGCGGGATCTGGCCCCAGAGAAGAGATATTTCTGGGGCATGCGAAGCTGACCCTCTGGCATACCGTCGAGGCTCAAGGCGGGTGCGACCCGGGGAGCCACCTGAACGGAGTCGAATATCATCACGGCTCGGGGTGGAGAATCCCTCGAGGGGTAGAGATCCGATACACCGGCTCGAAGCCCGACGCATTCATCCAGGGAAACTACCGCAGCGTCGCTGGAACCCTAACGGGCTGGAGTATCCATCCGAGTCACGTCTGGGTCTATATTCACTGCACGGCGGATTGATCGCCCCACCTGCTCTCTGCCCGTCCTGAAATGTCGTCCCAGTCGCCCTCGGTCGGAGCGGGCTTCGGCTTCGACGGCGGTTTGGGCCGGCCGTGCGGGTGCTCGATGGCGAACGCCTCGGTGACGTTCGTCGGATCAGAGTTGAAGGAGAGGAAGCCGCCGACCGCGTACACGCAGTGCCGCTTGGTGCTCTTGGAGCACGGGGCCGCGGCCACACCCAGCTCGTTGCGGGGCGTCGGCATCGACGGCAAAACGAGCCAGGCGTTGCCGGCCGGGCTGTACGCCTCCTGCGTCGCCACCGGCTCGGCAGCGGCATTCAGTCCGCCCACGGCGTACACGCAACCGCCCTTCGCGCCCTCCGGGCAGGGCGCCGCCGCGGCACCGAGTCCCCTGCGGGGCGCCGGCAGGTCGGGCAGGTACTGCCAGGTGTCCGTGGCGGGGCTGTACACCTCGGCGGTCTTCAGGGTGGCGGTGGTATCGACGCCGCCGAACGCGTACACGCAGACCCCCTTGAGTCCCAGCCCGCTGGGGCAGGCGGCCGCGGCGCTGCCGTGGAAGGCGCGTGCCTGCTGGAGCGGTGGCAAGGTGGCCCAGGTGCCGGTTTCGGGGCTGTAGGCCTCCACGGTCGCGGTGGGGGTACCGGCGTCGCCACCGGTGACGAACACACAGGTACCGCGCAGGCCGTATCCCTTCGGGCAGGGGGCCGTGGCCGCGCCCGCGTTCATCCGTGCGGTCGGCATGGGACGGAGCGACAGCCAGGCGTTCATCCTGGAGCTGTAGGCCTCGTGATGGTTCAGCCGATTGGACCCACCAGTGGTGCCGCCGGTGGCGTACACGCAGTCGCCGGGCTTCTCACCGGGACAGTCCGCGGTCGTGGACGCGACGCTCGATCGAGCCGGAGACAACAGGTCCGGCAGCCTGATCCACGTCCCCTTGGCGGGGTTGTAGGCCTCCAGCGTCGTCTCGGCGCCACTCCCCGCGACCGCGTAGACGCACGTTCCCTTCCATCCCCTCGGGCAGTCCGCCGCGGCCGCACCCAGCTTCGCTGCAGCCGTTGGCTTGGCCGGCAGCGTCACCCACACACCTTGCGCACTGGCGGAGTTGACGGTGTAAAGGGCCAAGACGGAGGCCAGGGCCAGGACGGCGAGGCGGCGCCAGCCCGCCAGGCCGCGGGACCCGCCCTGCGGTCGGTCGTGTGGGTCAGCGGGGTACAAGTGCGTCACCGGGGGCCTTTCTCTTCATGCGCAATGATCAGAAGCAGTCCGATCATGTGCGCCTGAACGCCGAGGTCGCTCGATGTGTTCGGCCGGATGCAGCAGCTCGTACGCCCACCCGAGCGCCCCTCCCCGCCCGAACCCGCCCGGACAGCACGGCCGCGGCCGAACGCCGTCCTGCGATGGTTTTCGGTCGTTCGAACGAACAGCTCGCTTCGGTGCGCGCGGGCCCGACCGTGCCGGCCGCAGGCGTTCCACGTCGCACGATGGTGGCGACCGCGCTCCGCACGGCGTCCGGAGACGGCGGTCGGCTTCGGCCGACGTAACGGAGCTCTTGATCCGGCTCTCTTCACAGAACCTCCACGACCTGTTGTCCTGATCCGCGCCACAGGCCGAATCCACGGCCTGTGCTCGCCGAATGAGGAGACATCATGGCGTTACGTCATGTTCTGGGCGGTGGAACGTTGGCCCTGGCAGCGGCTCTCACTGCCATCCCCGCACAGGCTCAGCCCGTAGCCAACCCGCCGGGGCAGATCACCGTGCAGGTCCAAACCGTCAACGGCTCGGGGTGTCGGCAGGGCAGCACGTCCGTGGCCGCCGCCGAGGACAACACGGCCTTCACCGTCACCTATAGCGACTACCTCGCGCAGGCAGGTGCAGGGTCCAACCCGATCAACTCCCGCAAGAACTGCCAGCTCGGTCTCAGAGTCCACGTACCGCAGGGCTTCACCTATGCGATCGCCCGCGCCGACTTCCGGGGCTTCGCCTACCTCCAGCCCGGAGCCTCGGCCCTGGAGCGCGCGAGCTACTACTTCCAGGGCATGTCCCAGACCACGCGCAGCACACACCAGTTCACGGGCCCCCTCTTCGACAACTGGCAGGCCAGCGACGAGACCGACTACGCGAGCCTGGTCTGGGCGCCCTGCGGTGAAGAGCGCACCCTCAACATCAACACCGAATTGCGCGTCAACGCGGGCAGCGACCCCCAGGGCCTGAGCTTCATCGCCATGGACTCGACCGACGGCAGCGTCAGCACCAAGTACCACCTGGAATGGAAGGAATGCCCGGCTGCCTGACCTCTGGTCCGGCTTCCACCGCAGCCCATCCGCTCACGCACCTCGGAAAAGGACGAACATGAAGCGAGTCATGACCGGCGGCGCTGCCGCCGCACTCCTCCTCGCGCTGGCCGGGCCGGCGCACAGCAGCAGCGCCGACGTGTCCACCCTCCCCACGCCGCCCGACAAGATCGTCATCGAGTTGGTGACGGTCAACGGCTCCGGCTGCCCGGAGGGCACGGCGACGGTCGACGTGGCCCCCGACAACACGGCCTTCACCGTGACCTACAGTGACTACCTCGCGCACATCGGGCCCGACTCCGCCGCCACGGACTTCCGCAAGAACTGCCAGCTCAGCCTCCGCGCTCACGTCCCCGGCGGCTTCACGTACGCCATCATCCAAGCGGACTACCGCGGATACGCGCTCCTCCAGCCCGGCGCGAACGCCGTGGAGCGTGCGGGCTACTACTTCCAGGGCATGCCCCAGACGACCCAGCGCTCCCATCGGTTCGACGGACCCTACGACGACAACTGGCAGGCCACCGACCGGACCGAGTACAGCGACCTGGTGTGGGCACCGTGCGGGGAGAAGCGAAACTTCAACATCAACACCGAGCTCCGGGTCAACCCCGGCACCTCCAACCCGCGAACTCAGACGAGCTTCATGACCATGGACTCCACGGACGCCAGCGTCAGTACCGTCTACCACGTGGCTTGGAAGGAATGCCCGGAGACTCCTTGACGGCAACCACCGGCCTCCGGATCCGCTCGGATGACGGACGGGCCGCGGAATCCCTTCGGTCACCCCGGGACGGCCTGAGTGCGCCGACTCCGGGGCGGGGTGGGGCGTGAGCGCCATCTCGGCCCGTAGGCATGTTCCGCGGCGGAATCCCGCCATGCCTGGGATGACCTGGACGGTTCCACCTCGACACGGGCCATCTCGACTCGCATAGAGGTACCGCGCGATCCGAATCCAGCGTGACCACTGACCGGGTGACGCGGTCGGTGTCAGCACTGCACGAGGCTTCCGTGCCGTTGAGAGAGACGTGCGACGTCTCACCTCATCAGTACGGGAGCCTCGTTGCCTTGCCGTGCTTGGGCGGCGGCCCGCCCTTCGGGTCGTGGATGCGAGGCGGCCTGGGCAGGCGCATGACGCGGTCGGAACGGATTCGGCGGACCAGTTCGACGGGCAGGTCTCGCAGGACCCAGGTCAGACGACCGCCGTCGAACCGCGGCAGCGGCATGGCGGCCACCGGTGAACACCGGCCCGTCGAGCTCAGGCGGTTCGTGCGGCAGGAGTCGGCCGGACGGCGGCGCAGCATGCGAGGCCGATCAGGAGCATGGCGACGGGGAAGGCGAGCGCGGCCTGGGTGGCGCTGGTCGGGGTGTTTCCGAGGTGGGCCTGGAGGAGTGCGCCGGTCGCCGCGCTGCCGAGGGCTCCGCCGAGCTGTCGGGTGGTGTTGAACACCCCTGACGCAGCGCCGACCAGGGAGGGTTCCAAGCCGCGGGTGGCGATGCCGGCGAGCGGCGCGGAGACCAGCCCGATCCCGACGCCCGTGACGAGCAGCGGGGGCATGAGCGTCCACAGGCCGGTGCCCGGGTGCAGCAGCAAGGTCAGGGAGCCGATCCCGGCGATCAGGAGCAGGAAGCCGAGGGCCGCGAGCCGTCGTGGGCTGGTGGAGTCGGACCGCTTGCCCGCGAACCGCGCGCACAGTGAGGACAGGGCGAACATCGGGACGGTGGCGGCGCCCGCGGCCAGTGCGCTGTAGCCGAGGTCGCTCTGCAGGTAGATCATCAGGGGCAGGAACATGCCGATCATGGCTGCTCCCATGGCTCCGCCGGCCGTAGCGGCCGCCGAGAAGGCGCGGTTGCGGAAGAGCCTCAAGGGCAGGAGCGGCTCGCTCCTGTTGCGGTGCTGCCACCACACGAACGCCGTCAGGCACACGGTCGCGAAGGCCAGCACCGTGGGGATCGTGACGGGTCCGGCGACGGTGCCCCAGTCGTAGGCCTCGCCGCTCTGTACGCCGAAGACCAGCGCGGTCAGCCCCAGGCCGCTGAGCACGATGCCCCACGGGTCGAGCCGGTGGCCCCTGGCGGGCCGCCAGTCGGGCAGCAGACGGTACGCGGCGATCCATCCGGCGACACCGACGGGCAGGTTGATCAGGAAGATGCCCCGCCAGCCGGTCCAGGCGACGAGCAGCCCGCCCACCACCGGTCCTGCGGCCATCGCGGCGCCGCCGACCGCTCCGAACACACCCAGCGCCCGGCCCCGCCGCTCGGTGGGGAACAGATGCACGATGAGCGACATGATCTGCGGTGCGATCAGTGCCGCGGCCAGGCCTTGGACGGCCCGGGTGGCGATCAGCACCGGAGCGTTCGGGGCGAGCGCACAGGCCAGCGAGGCCAGGGTGAATCCGGCTAGACCTGCCAGAAAGAGCCGCTTGGGCCCGTACCGGTCGCCGAGCCGGCCAGCGAGGATCAGCGGTACGGCGTAGCAGAGGGCGTAGGCGCTGTTGACCCAGACAGCCTCGTTGAGCGAGGCCCCGAGGGATGTGCGGATGTCGGGCAGGGCCACGTTCACGACGGTGGCGTCCAGGCAGATCATGAAGAAGCTGACGCACAGTGCGTACAGCGCCGCCTGGGGGCTCGCGGACGGGCCGGAAGAAGAGAGGTTACGGAGCAGGCGTTGCAATTTCGGTCGTTTCCTTCGGATGCCCGCTCCGGCCGCACCTGACGGCGCGGAGAACCGAAGCGGGGAACGGAAGCCCGTTGCGGGCGATGGCGTTCACATGCACTTCGATCAGCACAGCGGGACTCCCTGGGAACTCGACACGACCGGCCGCCTTGACCGGTGACTCCCTGATCATCGCTGCCGGCACTGGCATGGGGGCATCCCCCGGTCAGCTGATTCTCCGGAGGATGCCCCTGGATGGTGCGCCTGGGCCCCGCTAGGCAGAGCCTCGGGCCTATGGCGCGAGGTGTCGGTCTAGGTCATCGAGGATGCGCTTGAAGGGCCGGCGCAGGGCTGTGGCGGCGGGGCGGCTGTCGGCTCGGGCGTAGGCGGCGAGGTGGGCGCGTGCTGTGGTCAGGGCCTGCTGGGGGCTCGTCTCGTGCAAGGTGTCCGTGATCGCCTTGGCGGTGGATGCGGAGAGGCCGGGCAGGTGGCGGCGGGCCTCGGGTAGGGCGGGGGCGAGGTCCTCCCGGCCGGTGAGCTCGGCGACTTCTCTGGCCAGGGTTGCCAGGTGTGGGGTGAGCTGGTCGGCGGTGGCCACGGCGCGGGTCAGGCTTGTGACGGTCTTGCGGTCCCTCCGGCGCAGGGGGTTGAAACGCATGGCGCGTTCGGCTTCGCGGGCCCGGGCGGCGTGGCCGTGAACCGCTTCGATGTGGCTGCTGACGGCGGCCAGGTTGTCACGGGCTGTTCCGGGGTCGGTACCGAGAACCGCGGTGGTGCTGGTGAGGGCCTGGATGAGGCGGGTGCGGGAGTCCGCGGCGAGAGCGGCCAGGGTGCGGCGGGGGTCCGGGGGCCAGAGCAGCGGCGCGAGAAGGATCGTCACGGCCGCGCCTGCTCCTGTCTCCCAGAGGCGGTGCAGGGCGTAGGCGTCGGGGGAGGTGCTGGCGAAGACCAGCAGGGAGGAGGCCGGGACCTGGACGTTCATGGAGCCGCCGGCCCTCAGGACCATGCCGGCGGCCAGACCGATGGCCACGACAAGGACGATCGCAGCGGTCGAAGGATGCAGGATGTTCAGGACGACGATGCCGACGAGGACGCCCGCGACGACGCCCAGCACGCGCTGGAGGGAGGCGGACAGCGCGGTCATGGGGTCGCCGCGCAGGGCCACGAGCGGGACGACAGCGGCGTAGACGGGCGGTTGCTCCGCCCCCAGCCACAGCGCCGTCTCCCAGGCGACGGCGACGGTGACGACGATCCGTGCCGCGGCCGGTCCCTCGGCGGAGATCACGTCCCGGGCACGGCCGGTTGTCTTTGCGCGCGCGGCGGGCCCGTTCACCTGTGGGTCTTACCGCGGCGTTCGCTCTCCGTGGCCCGGTAGCGATGGCGGTAGGGGTCGGTGCCGGAGCCGCCGATCAGTACCAAGGGCCGTCCCTCCCGGACCCAGGTCGGGGATTCCAGGTCCGCGACGATTCCGGGTGCGACGTTGGGGTTCTTGGGGAAGTCGAAGTGCCATGACACCTTGAACCGCAAAGCCAGCTCCTGACCCGGACGTGAACCAACAGGTACAGCCTGACCGCCGAACAGCGCACTGACAGCGAATTGCGCCGAGAGTGGCATGTCGCAGCCATCACACGAAGTGGAGCGCGATCCATCGGAGAAGCAGTGGCGTTCGAACTCGGCCGGTTGCGGGCGCGCTCGTACGAGGTGAGTGCGCACTCGGCCTGGGTGATGAGTACTCGGCGGTGAAACGACGGTGGGGGTGGAGGTGTTCACCCCACGGTAACCACGTCTACTGGACAGGCCTCGACGGAGGTGGGTTGAACCGCTGGTTCGTGGTGTTCGCGGCGCCAGGGCTGTGAACACGGGCGCGTGTGGCGTCGCGACTGTACGATGCGACGCGACCGCTGAGTGCGTGCCGACGGCGAGGTCGGTGCTCGTGGTGAAGTCGCGGTCGAGGTGTTGCCGCCCGCGGACGTCAGCGCTACATCGTCCGCTACGAGCTCGTTACGGCAGCTGTGGTTCTGGTTCACGGCTGATCGTGACGGTGGTGTCGTTGCTGGTGGGAGGCGGTGGCGACGGCTTGGTGGTGGCGCCGCCAGGCGATCCAGTGCAGGACGTGGTCACGGTTACGGGCTGTGGGGGCACGAGGGCCCGCAGGAGTCGGATGAGTTCGGGGCAGGTCGGCGGGACGAGGTCGGGCTGCTGCTCCGTGCTCTCTTTGGACGGCTGCGGTGGTGAGGGCGAGGACCGCGGCGGCGATCAGGGAGAACAGTGATCAGGCATCCAGGAGTTCCAGCAGGTCACCTGGCCCTGGTCGAGGCCGGTGAAGCCCTTGCCGCGCTGGAAGGCTTCCTTGATCCGCCACCGACGGCAGATCACTTCCACCAGCGTGCCGAGCGCGACGTCGCCGGGCGCCCAGCAGCGGAAGAGGGACACCTCGCCGGTGTAGCGGTGCCGCCGCGCGACCAGCACACTCGTCCCGGCTCCGGCTCCGGCTCCGGCTCCGGCTCCGGCACTGGTCTTGTTCTCGTCGGGGCGGACGTCGAGCCAGGCCCAGTCGTACGCGCGGGTGCCCTTGGACCCGTGCCCGGTCCGGCGGCGCATCCACTGGCCGGGCCGCACCCTGTCGATCAGCTTGCGGGCCTGCCCACGGTGGCCGGCCCCGTCGGTGACCTGGTACGAAGCAGAGATACCGACCGCATAGCCGAGACCCAGCGCGCGTATGCCCCGACGCAGTTCGCGTCCGCAGTACACCTCGTCGCCCGCGAACCAGCGCCCTGCGATCCCCGTGGCGAGTGCGTCGGTGACCATGGCCAGTGCCTGCTGTGCCTTCGTCGCGAAGACGACGTGCTCCGGCACCCCGGCCGCCTGGCGGCGTTCCTCGTCCGCGGCCCAGTCCGCCGGCAGGTACAGGGCCCGGTCAAGCACCATCTACGTGGTCGAGGTGACCGCCGCCAAGTGCACCGCCACCTGGCACAGACCCACACCACCGATGGCCCCCGAGTACTGCCTGCCGGCTCCCGCGCAGTCCGTGGACGACTTCGCATCGCCCGTCTCGTCCACCACCAGCACCACTTCCTGCCCGGCGAGTTCATCGGCGAGCAGGCCGGCGATCTCCCTGCGGGCCAGGTCGTGATCGAACCGGGCCCGCGACAGCAGATGCATCGCCTTTCCGAAGGCTTCGCCCCATGGCTGCCCGGCTCTCGTGGCCGCCCTCATCCACGCACCCAACCCGGCAAGGTTGATCAGAACCCGATGCACGCCCTAGAACAAAGTGCCCGTCAGCTTTGCCCTGACTCCGTTCGTGATGTCCGTGATCACGGGCAGTACGACGGCCGCCGCGGGGGAACCGTGCTCCGCGAGGTAGGCGAGTACCGAGCTCGTTCCGGCGGCTTCCCTGCAGAAGGCCGCGTAGTGGGGTCCGACTTGTGAACGCGCCTTCCTCTTGGCCAGCTGTCCGACGAAGCTGGACTTCCGGTAGTTCTGGTACGCGTTGGCGTAGCTGTCGAGCAGCGTCGCGGCCTGGTGGCTGACGCGGCTGACCATCTCGCTCAGGTACTGCTCGTCGATGAGGCGCCACGACTTGCTCAGGCTCGCCCATGCGTGGCAGGCGAGTTCTGTCCGGTTGGCGTAGAGGTTGGCGGTCCGTTCGGCGATCGCAAGGTACTCCGCGAGGGCCACCACCTCATCGCCCTCCTGCAGATTTTCCAGGTACTCGTGGTACTTCGTCTCCACGTCCTGGCTGAAATGTGCGGGGTGGGCGAACCCGAGGCGGGTGAAGAATCCGAGAGCGTCCGGTGGCACCGCCGTGGCCGAAACCGAGCCGTCGTGCTGGCCGTTCACGGAGACGCAATACATGAGGGCCGAACCGAGGCCCATCCCGGTGGTGCTGACCACTATCTTCGACAAGGTCGCGCACCCGGCGAGGACTTGCCGCTCGTCGTGGACCGCGTATCCGCTGTCGCCACTGTTCGAAGTCAGGTCGTACCTGTCGCCGTTCCGGACGACCGTCATGATTCCGGGGACGCCCGGGGTGTGTACGGACTGGAAGTGCCAAGTTCCGGGTTCGCCCGCCCCGGCGGTTTCCATCGGCGGAACAGGATGGGCGAAGGTGCCCCAGGCCGTGGCATGGACGTTCTCCTCGTCCGGGCTGTAATAGTGCTCGCTGATGCACCGGTCGGGGAGCAGTATCCACGACTGGTCGAGATCCGCACACAACTTGGCTTCTCCGGATTCCAGTTTCACCGGGGTGAAGTGGTTGACGTCCCCGACATACACGGTCCGTGCGCGCAGAGGCCAGTACGCGTAACCGTCCCTCGCTTCAGGCCTTTTGCTCAACAGATCTGCGGTGGTCAGGTCGCGCCAGGCATCACAGGGCTTTCCGTCCCCTTCCGTGAAGAAGAACACGTGGGACGGCACCTTCACTGCTCCGACGAAGCACATCTGGTCACTGTGGGAGCCGTTCAGTCTGGCGTTGGCGTCCGCCAGGGCGGTCTCCAGGTCGAGTCGACGAGGCTGCTCGAGGACCCCGTACTTGCGCGATCGTACTTCTACCGATTCCGGTGCTTCGAGGGCTTCGCACCGTGTCAGCGCGTCGCCGAAGACGCGCGCCAGGGTCGACCGGAAGAAGCCGCTGTCGATCGCGGCGATGACGCGTCTGTCCGACGCGGACGACGCGTTCCAGTCGTCGATGAAGTCCGCCCTGGCCCGTGCCTGAGCGGGGACCCGTCGGATCCACGTTCTGAACCGGGCCTGGGCGAATATGAAGTCCGCCGCCCAGGCCTCCTCGAGTGTTCCCAGCTCTGCCCGGACCTGTTCACGGTAGTCGTCCGAACGGCCTGCCCTCTGGAGGGAGAGGTAGGACCGGTAGCCTTCGAACCTGCTGTCGCTGTCCATGCTGGAGCGGTAGATGCCATAGAGGCTGGAGAACCTGCGCCACTCGGCCTGGCTGAGGTGTGCCAACCTGTCCCTGTCCGTCAGTGACTCCCAGAACGCCGCCCGTTCTCGGAAGGAACGGCGGAGCAGCCACGCCTGAAACGCATCCCGAGCGACCTGATTCGCGCCGGCGCCCACGTTCGAAGGCTCGGCGTTCCCGCGGCAAATCAGCAGGTGTATGTCAAGGAGGCTGTCCGGGTACGCATCGCGCAGTTCTCTCAGAAGTCCATTGCACTTATGATTGAAGCTGCCGTCCTTACCGCACTTGCTCGGAGACGTGCAGAGTGCGGTTGACGTGAAGTCGACACTTGCGATCAGCACTTCACCAGAGCACCTGAGGTTCTTCAGCGACAGCATCCACTGCAGTTCGGCGTCATCGGGAGGCGGACTGATGTGGTAGTCGGGGACGAGCCGCGGTCCATTGAGGGGCTTCAACTCGGAGTCGGTGCCCTCGAGAACGGAAATGATCTGGCTGGCATTGAGCTTCTCGCCGTGCGGGACCGGCGACGAAATCGCCGTGCCTGGGCCGATGAGTGCTCTCCTGTCGAGGCGAACTCCGTGCCCCACGATGTAGATCTGAGGCATTGCCGTTCCTTTGCTAGCATCCTCAGTGGCGCCGTCGGTGGCACCCCCACAAAAGAACCTAACCCCACTTCCACATGGTCTCCATTGAAACTACAACGATGTGCCCATTGGTTGGATTTCTATCCTCTTCGGGCATGCGAGGGGAACTGTCGAAGGCCCTGCGATGGCAACCGTACGATCGCGTGGGGAGGGCTTCGGACTGCAGGCGAACGCCAAGGCTCTCGAGAGAACTCGGCACTCCGACCGGGCAGGGCTGATTCATAGTCCTGATGGCCCGGAGACCTCTCCAAGTCGCCTGATCATCGGAGCTCCGATGTGCCGTCGGTCCCTTCAGTTGCAGATCAGCCACGGCAGCTGTAGTTCTTGATCGCTGTTGCGTCGGTGCTGGTCAGCGGTGGTGGGGGTGCCTGTAGGCATGGGTACGACCACCATGATCATGACGGTTTGTGAAGACTCGACAGGGGCAGGTGGCCGTGGAAGCCACGGTAGCCGAGCTGGCATGGGCGACGGTGCTCGGGGCGGCATGCGGGCAGATCGCGGACTGCTTCGAGCGCCCCGGGCCGCGTGCTCTGGCCCGGGAGACGTGCGAGGCGATGCTCATGGAGCTGGACACCCGCAACTGCTGGACCCTGGCCGAGGCGCTGGGTCACCGTGGTCCCCATCGCCGGCAGCACTTCCTGACCCGGGCGATGATCGACCATGGCACCGCCCGGGACCGGATCGCAGCCTGGACTGCAGGTGAACTCGCTCTCCCGGACGCGGTGTTGATCGTGGACGAGACCGGCGACGAGAAGTCCTCCACCGACTGCGTCGGGACAGCCCACCAGTACTCCGGGGCCCTCGGCGGCATCGGTCTGTGTCAGGTCGCCGCGGCGGCAAGCTGGGGCTTGGCGGCGAAGGTGAGGTCGTCGGGGACATGGGTGAGCAGCCGGCGTTCCTCGTCCGAGGCCCACACCTGCTGCACTGGTCCACCTGGCGCCGTCACCACCAGTTCCGGGCAGCCGAGGCCCACCGCCGCTGGAACAACATCACAGCCGCCACAACGACGTGACCAGCGACTATGACCAAACGATCACGGAACTACAGCTGCCGTGTCGGTCCACCGTCAAGTCGACCGTGCCGGTCGGCGCGTCGAGTCGACCGTAGCCGTGCACGTCGAGGACTGGCCGACCGACCGTGACGGGATTGGATGCGCAGACGATCGACGTGGAGGTGGTGACGAGGCAGCAATTGATCTCGATCTGCGGGTTCGGTGTCCCTGCACCGACTGCGGGCGACGTCGCCGTGGGGCGACGAAGACGGAGGGGGAGGGGGGAGCCACACCGGCCCGTCACCGGTCGACAGGAGGAAGGCGGCAGCGGGCACCACCTGATCTGCGGCGAACGCGGCACCCAGCTCAAGGCCATCACGACCGCGGCGGGCGTCAACGACGTCACCCACACTTTCGCCCTGGTCGATGACATTCCACTGGTGGCAGACCGCCCCGGTTGATCGCGCCCGTCATTTCCCGCGAAGAACCAGGGACGGGCTCCGTGCCGACTGCATGGATCGTGATCAGGCGTCAGGGAGGATGTCGAGTATCCAGAAACCGTCGGAATTGTAGATCAGGCAGTTCCTGTGCGCAGTGAACACCTCGGCTTCTGGATTTTCCTTGACATGGGCGTAAACTGACCAGGGCGCGGCCCCCTCCGGAACCTGCTGCATGAGCCCATTCCAGTCCACAATGAGTTTTGCTGTTACTGCCTGGCCCGACTCGCGGATTACGTGGAAGCCGTTCTGGTATGTTTCCTGTATTAGTGAAACCACCAGACAGAAATCGTCCGGCTCGGAAGCAGAATCGCATTCACTATCGGAAGTCTGGCCGGATCCTTCTTCCTTACTCCTGTTGCCGGTCTCAGTCTTCTGTCTCTTGGCCGCTTTCTCATCGGTGCCGCCAGAATTCTGAGAAGTCCCGTTGAATCGCTCCAGGGCGGCTTTCTCCCCCTCGCTCAGGCCATCACCACTAAGGGGATTGGTTTTGTTCTTCACATAGTGTTCGATGTCTTTTCCATCCGTGAGGAGCCTCCTTACGAGACTCGATCCTCCGAGGATCAGCTGGAGCATTGCCCGCTGGTCCTCGGTCAGCGAGGAGTATACGATCCAGCTCGGAATCCTTCCGTCTTCCGTGCGCTTTCCGTGGCTGGGCAGCACATATCTTGCTGTATAGTTGGTGAAATCCGCATCGTTTGCCAAGTAGTCTTTCATTTGGTCATCCAGCGCTTTTGCCTTGGTGAGGTAGCAAGCGATCGCATCCCCCGCACTGGCTTCCTCCAGGCTGACGGCCAGTGCTCTGCAGTTCTTTACGAGCGCGTCGAGGTCTGCGTCCGCGGTCAGCATCGCCTTCGCCTTGGGCGGAAGTTCCTTGTACTTATCCCGAACTTGCTTGGGATTTTGCTGGAACGCCCACGTCTTGAAGGCGTCCCGGATCTCACGTTCTTTTATGCGCCTGTCTCGCGTGGAATCGACACCTTTGGTCTCCCTGCTGGTGGAATCTCCGTCCCCCAGCTTTTCGGAGCATGCCAGTATCACCCACTCCTCGTCTTGTTCGATCTGCGCGAGAATTCCATTACAGTTATGAGCGTTGATAGATGAACACTCATCAAGATCGGTGCAAAGTAGTGTCGAATTGAACCGATCTGTGAAATCATCGGTACCCACCGCGAGCAACTCGACACCATCCCCGAGGCATTTGCGCACCTTTTTCAGCCACCGGGGGCCCAGCGCACTCAGGCAGTAATTCTCGATGGGGCTACCGCTGGACAGCTTGCGCATTTCGTCCGGCACGCCCGCCTCGACGGCCAGTAGAACGCTCTCCAGGGGCAGCAGTGCCCCCTGCTCGGTGTGCAGTCGCACCGTGCCCCGTCCCACGAAAGTCTCGTCTGTGAACTTGCCATGCCCGACAATCACCTTCACCATTTTTGCATCTCTTTCAAAGAGAGGTCGGGGTACCAGGTGTACCGCCCTCTGAACGCATCAGATCTGCAGAATGACGGCGAAAACGTCGACGCTCCGATCTTCACTGAATCTGGCATGTCGATCAGACACGGTTCGGCCCGTGACCCCCGCCCCCTTTAGGGCACGGACCGGGGCAATCGACAGGGCACTTGGCGGTTCGGTCCGCAAACAGGGTCTGAACGCCGGTGTGCGGGATGCCCCAGCCTGTCCCGATGGGCTCGAAGCGGACGGTGAAGCCCATGGCGTTGGCCTTTCGGGTGATGCGGCACGTGGAGCGATCGGAACGGGAGGCGCTCATTTGGGTGAAGGGTTGTGCGAAGCGGTCGAGGTGCCGACAGCCGCTGAACGGCCTTTCGACGGTGCGGGCGGGCACCTCGTCGTCTCCGTTCGACGGGGACCGGCGATCGCGACCCTGAAGATCAGTCTCGGTCTTCCACGACCCCACCCCGACCGGTCCGTACCCGTAGGGCTCGGGGATCTGCCCGTTGACCGGTGCGGCACGGTGTTGACGACAGGCCCTAGTGGGGCTGGTGTCCATGAGAGTCCCCGTTGCTCGCGGACCTGTGAGCCCTGCGATCCGCGTCGGGGCTGGGCGTCGAGGAGCGCCCACCAGGCGTGGCCGTCGTGGTCGGTGTGGGCGCCGCAGGCGTCCACGGTGCGCAGCACCGCCACCTCAGCTGGGACCTGCCCCGCATCGTCTTGTCCGTCGGTCTGGTGGTTGAGGACCATGACGAGGATCTCGGCGTCCTGGTCGGCGAGGTGGATGCTGACGCGTTTCCCGCCGGCCGCCACGGCCGCGTGGACCAAGCCGTGCACCGTTTTGAGCAAGTCGTGCTCGTCCAGCAGCGGGTAGTCCCATGCGGCGACTGCCAGCGCAGCCTGCGCGGCGGCCTTCCTCATCGCCCACTGGTCCGCACGGAGCGCCATCACCCTCGACCGCCGCTTGGTGCTGACCATCCGGGGCGGCACCCCGGTGAGAGACCGCGACTTCGTCGCCGGCTTCTTCTGCGGCGGCGACTTCGGAGGAAGACTCGACGGAGCCTTCGGACCCCTGGATCCCACAGCCCCGCTCATACCCCATCACGCTGCGCCGGTTGACCGCCGCAGCGCACCGGCATCGACCACGGCAATTGGCCGTGTAGCCGGGCGAGGCTTCCCCCACCTGCCTTCTTCGCATCCGGTGAGCAAGGCAGGTATGTCGTTGACGTCAGCGGTACACGGGCATCCAGCGCACGCGTCGCACGCCGCTGCGCACCGGGGCAAGCGGCCTGAGCCGGTACGAGAGGCCGTCCCGGCGGTCGGTCCGGAGCCACGTTGGGCCGGTCCGCCGACGATGCTGTGCCTTGTAACGCTGGCGGTGATGTGGGGGTGTGGTACGTCAGAGCACGGTGGGGCCGGCACCAGGAGGGGGACCGTTGCCGTGTGCGTGCGGCCAGCGCCCAAGGTGAAGTGCCGCGCCGTTTTGCACCGCAAGGCAGGCTCGGGTCCTGGCAGCCATGATCCCCACGGACCTGCCGGACGGGATCGTGGAACACCTCATGTGGCCTGAGCACCATTGGTGGCCTGGCCTGGCCTGGCCTGGCCTGGCCTGGCCTGGACTGTGATCGACCGTCACAGCGTGACCCGGTCCACCGGAAGGCAGCCGTGTGCGAACTCGGCCGGATGCGGGAAACCCGACCGTCTCCAGTCGATTTCGCAGGCCGCACTCAGCGCGAGTCGGGCGGGCAAGCTCGACGAAGCTCGCACCTATGCCCGGGGCCTCCCTGATGGAGGCCCCGGGCGAAGACGCCACGTCGGCAAGGTGCCGGCCGACGAGGATGCTGACCCGCATCAACCGCACGACGCGCTTGCGGTTGATACGGGCCCGCCGGGACGGAGCCCGGCCTGGACGCGGGGCACCGTAGGCACCACCGCGTTCGGAGCGGATCGTATGGAACGTGGCCTCGCTGATCCGCTTGACGCTCGAGTCAGCGAGGCTGACGGAGATGAAGGATCCACCTCACCCCACGGTTGCAACGTCTACTGGACGGGCCCCGACGGAGGGGAGTTGAACCGCTGGTTCGTCGTGTTCGTGGAGCCGGGGCTCTGAACGTTGTTGTTGATGGAGATGTTGTTGAAGGCGGTGATGATGCCGTTCAGGTTGATCAGGGAACCACCGCCCCCGCCCCCGCCACCCGAGTTGACGGTCAGCGTCGTGCTGCCGGTGGACTGGGCGTGTGTCGCGTCGCCGCTGTACGCGGCGACGACCGGGTACGTGCCGGCGGCGAGGCCGGTGCTCGTGGTGAAGGATGCGGTGGAGGTGTTGCCGCCCGAGGGCGTCAGCGCAACGTTCGTGGTGGTTCCGTTGAGGGTGAAGGCGACCGTGCCGGTCGGTGCCGTCGAGTCACTGACCGTCGCCGTGCACGTCGCGGACCCGCCGACCGTGACGGGATTGGGGGTGCAGGTGAGCGAGGTCGTAGTGAGGATGAGGCCTACGGCCAGGTTGGTGCTGCCGGTGGACTGGGCGTGTGTCGCGTCGCCGCTGTACGCGGCGACGACCGGGTACGTGCCGGCGGCGAGGCCGGTGCTCGTGGTGAAGGATGCGGTGGAGGTGTTGCCGCCCGAGGGCGTCAGCGCAACGTTCGTGGTGGTTCCGTTGAGGGTGAAGGCGACCGTGCCGGTCGGTGCCGTCGAGTCACTGACCGTCGCCGTGCACGTCGCGGACCCGCCGACCGTGACGGGATTGGGGGTGCAGGCGAGCGAGGTCGTAGTGAGGATGAGGCCTACGGCCAGGTTGGTACTGCCGGTGGACTGGGCGTGTGTCGCGTCGCCGCTGTACGCGGCGACGACCGGGTACGTGCCGACGATGAGGTCGGTGCTCGTGGTGAAGGATGCGGTGGAGGTGTTGCCGCCCGAGGGCGTCAGCGCAACGTTCGTGGTGGTTCCGTTGAGGGTGAAGGCGACCGTGCCGGTCGGTGCCGTCGAGTCACTGACCGTCGCCGTGCACGTCGCGGACCCGCCGACCGTGACGGGATTGGGGGTGCAGAGTACGGACGTCGTCGTGGGCATGAGCTCGACGGCCAGGTCCGTGCTGCCGGTGGACGGCGCGTGTGTCGCGTCGCCGCTGTACGCGGCGACGACCGGGTACGTGCCGGCGGCGAGGTCGGTGCTCGTGGTGAAGGATGCGGTGGAGGTGTTGCCGCCCGAGGGCGTCAGCGCAACGTTCGTGGTGGTTCCGTTGAGGGTGAAGGCGACCGTGCCGGTCGGTGCCGTCGAGTCACTGACCGTCGCCGTGCACGTCGCGGACCCGCCGACCGTGACGGGATTGGGGGTGCAGAGGACCGTTGTGGACGTGGTGACGAGGCGGTAACTGATCACGATCTGCGGGTTCTGCGGCCCTGGACCGACTGTGCGCGAGGTCGCCGCGGGGGCGACGAAGGACGAACCGGCCCCACCCCCGGATGCCCTCGTTCCGTTGACCGTTCCGCTGCCGCCTCCGAAGTAGCCGCCGCCGCCCGCACCGCCCCCGCCGGCCGGAGCGGTGGCTCCGGTCCCGAGTGTGCCGGCGGTTCCGCCAGGCGTTCCCCCGAGCCCCGGGCTGTTGGCTGCGCCGCCTCCGCCTCCTGGTCCGGGAAGGCTGAAGGCGCTCGCACCCGCGCCTCCGCCGCCCCCGCTGCCGCCGGACACGTCGGGTGCTGCCGTCCCGCCTACCCCACCAGGGTTCGTGGGGCCGGGGCCTGACGGTCCTCCGGTACCTCCTTGTCCGCCCGGGCTGTTGAAGTTCCCGCCGGCAAGTCCCGGGGCACCGCCCGTGAACGGCGGGTTCGTGCCGCCCGGGCCACCAGGGACGGGCGCGGACCCGCCGGCGCCACCTGCGCCGCCCATGCCCGCGGCGCCGCCTCCTCCGCCCGCCGCGACGACGAGGCGGGTGTCGGGCGCCAAGAGGGGCCCCGGGGTGAGCCGGACATCGCTGGCGCCGCCGCCACCACCGTTGCCGGCACCCGCGCCGCCGCCTCCGTTGAAGCCGCCGGTGCTCCCCGTAGCGTTGCCCGCGACCTCGACGTACAGAGTGCGGTCAGCGTCGAGAAGGGATTCGGGGAGAACAGCGCTGACCGTGGCCCCGGCGCCCCCAAAGCCACCTTGACCGTTGGGAGTTGCGGGCGGCGTCGCACCGCGGCCGCCGGTCGCCGTCACCGTGAAGGCCGAGATGCCGGGGGGCACGACGAAGGTCTGCTCGCTGCCCGCCGAAGGGAAAGTGTACGTGCAGGTCTGGTTGCCGGACGTGTAGACGCCCGCGACGCTGGCTTGCGTCGTGCAGGGTCCGGCCGCATGGGCTGGAGCTGCCACCAAGGAGGGAATGACGGTTGCGGTAAGGACGCTCACGGCAGCCAGCCACGAGGCCCGCGCACGGCGGACCCTTCGGGTGGGCGTGGTAGTTGAAGACACAGGTTCCCCGGTGTTGGTTCGGTCGGGAGGACGTCGCAGTTCACTGCGATCGCGCAGATTTTTCAGCTCCCGCCGCACCAATCGGGTCGCGACTCGCCGGAACGACCGGAATGGGATCGGATGCCGAACCGACCGTGTTGGACCGACGCGTCACCAGAAACCGTATGGTGCCTGAATCGTTGAGAATGGGCCCGCGCTCCAGGCCCGGAATCGATCGAGCCGCCACGATTGAGTCCGGTGTTCTCGAGCGGAGCGGAGCGGGGTGGTGTGGCAGGGCCCCGGGCAGCCGGCGGTGCGGGTACCACGCAGCACTGCTGTGCACCCCGGGGACCCTGCCGCGTCCTCTTCTCCGCCGCCCTCACGGCGGAGAAGACCGCTGCCGACGACTATCGGGCGAGCGGAGAGGGCGGTTCAGCTCGGGGCGATCACGAGGACCTGGGAGGTCCCGCCGCGCATCCCGGCGATGCTGAGCTGCCCGCCGCGCAGGCGGTCGGATCCCTGGAGTCCGGCCAGGGGCCGGAATCCCTGCCAGGACGACGGGTAGCGGATGTCGTGCCAGACGTTCCCGTCCGCGCCGACGGCCAGGACCTGGGCCGTTCCATCCGGCATGCCGGCGATGGCGACGGCACTGGCGGACATCGTGGGCGTGGTCACTCCGCGCGGGGTCGCGAACCCGGTGAAGCGTCCGTCCGGGTGGCGGACCTGGTGGTAGACGATGCCGTCCAGGCCGATCGCCAGGAGCTGTGAGCTGCCGTCCGGGAGTCCGGTGATGTCGAGGGCGGGGCCCGCGAAGTTCGGCCGGCCCTGGGCGCCGGGGACCCGCGTCCAGTTGCCCCAGGCGCCGTTCGGCCCCCGGACGACGAGGTACATGTCTCCGTTGGAGCCGTAGCTCAGGATCTGGGCGCTGCCGTCGGGCATGGCGGCGATGGCGGCCTTGACGGACGTCCAGGTCTTGTCGGCGTTCGGGCCGGGGACGGGGGCGAATCCGGTCGTGCGTCCGTCGGCCTGCCGGACCTGGTGGTACAGCCTGCCGCCGGGGGCGGTGGCGATGATCTGGCAGGAGCCGTCGGGCATTCCCGCGATGGCGGCGTCGAGGACGGCTGCGCCCGACTGGACGGCGCTCGCTGCCGCTCCGGCGGGGCCGGCGGCCGTGATCCCCGCCGCGGTGCCGGCAGCGACGATGCGCGCGGCAGCGCCGGATGCCCTGACGGCCCGCACCGCGGCTTCGGCTGCGGCTCCGGCCGCCGCTCCCGAGTCGGTGGCCGGTGTGGGCCGGCCCTCGCCGCCCGGGCCGGTCACCGGCTGCCACGGCTGCCACTGGCCGTTGTTCCGGCGGGTGGTGGTCCAGAGGGTGTTGTCGCTGCCCAGGGCGATGGCCGCGGCCGACCCGTCGGGCAGGCCGGTGAGGGAGGCCTTCGGGCCGTTGAACGTGGGTGCGCCACCGATGCCCGGGACGGGAGCGACGCGGGCCCAGCTGTTCGGGTACCGGACCGTGTGCAGGAAGGTCTGGCCGCCCTGGTAGACGGGCTTCGGAGTGGGTGCCGGGCCGAACCACACGGGATTGCTGAGGGCCACCATCTGGTCGAGCGTGCTGCTGCCGGGCTTCGGGCGCCGTACTTCCACGCGGGCGAAGACCGAGGCCAGACCCCAGCCGCGCCAGTTCAGCTGGCCGTTGCCGTCGCCGCCGATCCAGGTCGCCAGCATCAGGCCCCATTCGGTGTACAGGGCCAGGAACGAGTTGGGGGCCCCCGAGACGCGCACCGATACGTCGACCGCGTCGAAGAACGACACCGGTAGCGAGTCGCCCGGCTGGCCGGTGCGGCCGTTGCAGCTGGCGTTGAGCGAGATCTGGACCTTCGAGGATTCCGCCAGGTACGAGTGGCCGCGGCGGACCCCGTCGAGGATCGCGTCACGGGACAGCGCGGTCGCCCGTACGACGGTCTGCGGGACGCCGACGAGGTCGGTGGGGGCGTGCGTGTCGCTGTTCGCGACGGCGGGGATCCGCTGGCCGAAGGAGAGCATGGCGGCCCACATGGCGACGGCCGCCGCGTCGTCGAGGGTCCACGGGCCGTTCCACACTTCGATGGCGTCGACGTCGCCGAAGCCGAACTCCCAGAACGACCCCGGTGCCGGGGTGAGCGGGTGGGCGGCCACCACGAGCCCGCCCCGGTCACGCACGTGGTTGGCGTGCCGGGCCATGGCGCCTGAGTCCCGGGGGCCGAAGTGCCAGTCCATCACCTCCCCCTGGGGCAAACCCAGTGCGAGCCAGTGCCCATGACGGGTGGTCACCTCCTCGCCGTTGATGACGAGAAGGTCCGACGGAATGCTGCCGGCCCAGGACACGCCGGCGGCACTGGTGTTGTGCTCGGTGGAGCCGAGGAAGTGGAGGCCGCCGGCCCGGGCCGCGGCCACGAGCTGGCCCAGGGTGCGGCCGCCGTCGGAGTGGACGGTGTGGGTGTGCATGTCACCGCGGTACCAGAACGGGAGGGGGAACGGGAACCCCGGGATCTGCCCGAGGCTCGGCGCGGACGTCGGAAGGACGGCGAAGGGAGTGGTGGCCAGCGGAGGGCCGTACTCCAAGGTGACCTCGACGCGCCAGTTCATCCCTCGGGGGTTGAACACGACGGGCCCCAGGGCCACCGACCACCGGCCCGGATCGATGGGGCCGGGGACGTAGCCCGGGGTGGCGTCCGCTCCCGAGACCGTGAAGGCGTCACGGGCCCCGCCGGACCAGCCGCGGAAGCCCGACGGCCCGAAGAGGCCGATGTCGAGGACATCGGACATGATGCCGGGAAGCCCGTCGTAGTGGTCGAAGGTGCGGGTGACCGATATTCGGTTCACGCCCGCCGGGACCTCGAACTCGACCGCGGACCACTGGTCGAATCCGAAGGGGGAGTGCCCGGGGTAGGCGGTGGTGACGCGGCTCCCCGGCCCGGGCGCGGCGGCACTGCGCCGGGTCCGCGCCTGCGCCGTATCCACCGGTACGAGCGCGGCGAGTCCACCCGCCGCCATGAGAGCGCCGAGCCGCAGGACGTCCCTGCGTCCCCGTCCGCCCTGCGGGTGGACGTGCCCAGCACCGCAGTTGCCGCCTGATGCCTCTTGTCCGCCGTGATGACCGCACACAGGTACTTCTCCTTGTCGGAAGGGAGTCCGGGAGTCAGACCGACCCAAGCTCGTCGACCGCGGTGGGGGAGTCGTACGCCGCCCCGGGGGAGCCCCGACGCCTCACCACCTGTTGTTCGTTCGAACGATAGGTGCTGTCTGTCGGTCAGAGAAGGTACTTGGCAGCAGCTTGTCGTGCACGGGGTGCAGCCCGCCGGGCGACGGGCGGGCCCTTCTCCCGGCACAGCACGAAGAGGGCTTGGCCAAGCCTTCTCGAGGGTCCGGCTGGTGGTGCCGGTGTGCAGGCGTACTCACTCGGGCCGGGACCGCCCGGCCCGGGCCGTGTCACAGCGAGGCCAGAGCCGCGGCGAACGCGCGGCCCCGCGCCGTGGCCTCGGCCGGTGTGACCTCGCCCGCGCTCAGCTCGTACGTCAGGGACAGGCGCGCCCGGCGCCTGCCGCCAGCTGATCCGCGACGAGACCGGGGCGAAGCAGCAGCCGCCGCCGGCGGACCAGTGCCCCGGCGAACCGCTTGGCGAAGGGCACGGTCCTCCGCATGTGCAGTGCGGCGGTCGGGTCCGTGTCCCCGCTGTTCAGGGATGAGAGGAAACTCGCCGGTCGCTGTCGCTCCCCGTGGTCGGCGCCGCGCTCGAACCGGTACGTGAGGTAGCTGACCATCGATACCTCGTCACCGTGGATGTCGGCGAAGACACGAACGCTCCGGCGGCCGGACAGGAGCCCGCGAACGTGCTCGACCGCCGTTGGCGCGGGCCTCTCACCCCAGAATCGGTTGTGATCGGTCCCGGTCCCGTCCATCCGGTGCAGGGAGGTGAAAGCAGGTGCCCTGTTACTGGGCGCAGGTTCCACCGTGTCAAAGGTGCCTTGTGGGTCCGGAGTTGACGTGACGGTGCCCCGTATCCCTTGTCGCCGGGGCTGTGCGGGCCGGTGCTGGCCGGGAGCGCAGTACTTGTCCGCAGCCGTGGCGGGACGGTCCGTGTACGGAGCGGTTACCGCGGGCACGGCCGGCTGAGCCGCGGCCTTACGGACGGCGCGAGCGGATCGCCTCCCCAGAGGGGCAACCCGAAGACCTCCCCACCCCGCCGCCGGCAACGTGACAGTGCTCCGCGCGGCCCCTGACCGTTAGGCTGCCCCATCCATTGCCCGAACGGGGGCCGGGCCTTGGACTCGAACGGTGTTTGATGGAGGTATTCGCAAACCGGCGGGATCCGGGGATATTTCCCCCAAGCCGGTTCACCAATCCTCAGTAAGTGGGAAAAGAAATGCCAGCAGGAACAGTCAAGTGGTTCAACGATGAGAAGGGTTTCGGCTTCATCGCCCCCGAGAACCGGAGCGCCGATGTCTTCGTCCACCACACCGCCATCGTCGGCAAGGGTTTCAGGTCGCTCAAGGAGGCGGACCGAGTGACCTTCGATGTGGAGAAGGGCCCGAAGGGCCTCCAAGCCGTGAACGTGGTCGTCACCCCCCTCCCGCGGGACTGACTGCCCGCCAAACTCTGCCCCAGAGCCAGTCCGGAGCGAAGCGGAGAGCCGGGGTCGAAGGGCGTGCGCAGGCCGAGATGAGTGAACACCTCGGCGATGACAAGGGCGTCCGGCGGGCCGTGGCAGCGGCAACAGCCGCAACCGCACCGCCTCGAAGAGGGCCCTGACGGACGTCGGACCGGTCCAGGTCGACGTTGCCCGGGACCGCAACGGAGAGATCGAACCGTAGATCGTCCCGAAGAACGCCCGCCGGCCGTCAGGTTTCGAGGCGCAGGCCCTGGCGCTCCAAGCCGGTGGTATGACGGTCCGCGACATGCGGTCCCATCTGGCGAAGATGTACGGCACCGACGTCTCGCCGGACCTCATCTCGAAGGTGACCGACGCGGTCAACGACGAGATCACAGCCTGGCACTCACAGCCCTTCGACTCGCTCTGGCCGGTCGCTTGCACCGACGAGCTGTGGATCAAGGCGCGGGGGGCAAGGCGCGGGGGGCAAGGTCGCCAACCGGCCGGAGCACCTCGCCGTCGGCGTCGGTCTCGACGGCTCCAGCGCGACTCCGATACCTCCGCGCCATTCAGCATTCGACGATCCGAAGAGTCCCGCCGGTCCTACGACCGCAAACGAGCCGAGGGCCAACGCCACACCCATGCCGTTCTGGCCCTCGCACCCCGCCGCCGACGGCCCTCGCGGTTTGACAGATGGCATGAGGAATCTTGGGTACGCGTCCCATCCTCTCTGATGCCTCACAACCGAGAGGCAGAGAAGTCGGAACGGTTCACTCCGCTCCGATGGCGGGGCTGCGGGTAGGCCGGTGGCGTCCTGAGCCAGGCGTTGACTGTGCCAGGCGCTCGTTCTGTCGGGGCTGGGTGTTGAGGAGCGCCCACCAGGCGTGGCCGTCGTGGTCGGTGTGGGCGCCGCAGGCGTCCACGGTGCGCAGCACCGCCACCTCAGCTGGGACCTGCCCCGCATCGTCTTGTCCGTCGGTCTGGTGGTTGAGGACCATGACGAGGATCTCGGCGTCCTGGTCGGCGAGGTGGATGCTGACGCGTTTCCCGCCGGCCGCCACGGCCGCGTGGACCAAGCCGTGCACCGTTTTGAGGAAGTCGTGCTCGTCCAGCAGCGGGTAGTCCCATGCGGCGACTGCCAGCGCAGCCTGCGCGGCGGCCTTCCTCGCCGCCCACTGGTCCGCACGGAGCGCCATCACCCTCGACCGCCGGTTGGCGACGACCAGCCGGGGCGGCACCCCGGTGAGCGAGTTGGGCTTCGTCGCCGGCTGTGTCCGCGGCGGCTCCACCGGCCTCTTCTGCGGCGGCGGCGACTTCGGAGGACAACGCGGCGGAACCTTCGGACCTCTGGCTTCCACAACCTCGCTCATACCCCATCACGCTACGCCGGTTGACCGCCGCAGCGCACCGGCATCGACCACAGCGGTTAGCCGCGTAGCCGTGCGAGGCAAGGCAGGTGCGTCGTCGACGTCAGCGGGTACACGGGCATCCGAGGCACGCGTCGGTCACGGTCACCGAGGGAGCTGTTCATGGACGTACGCAAGGGGCTCGCCGCCGCGCGCCGGGGCAAGCGGCCTGAGCGGGCACGGGAGGCCGTCCCTCCGGTCCGGTCTCCCGGTCGGCCGGTGGTTCGGGCCCTCGCGATGCTGGCCGCCTTCGTCGGGACGGTGCTGTTCGGCCTGGTCCTGGCGCGCCTGACCCTGGAGCCCTCGGCGGCTTCGGCCGGTGTCGTGCACAGCAACACCGAGCCGGGCGCGTCGATCCGTCTGTACCTCGACGGGACTTCCGTCCGGGAGGCCGCGAAACAGCTCGGCGGCAACGTCCTGCTGGGCGTGCCGTTCGGGATGCTCCTGCCGGTGCTCCTGCCGCAGGCACGCGGGTTGGTGCGGGTGGCGGCGGTGACGGCCGTGGTGATGACCCTCGTGGAGCTCATCCAGGGATCCCTGGTCACCGGACGGGCCTTCGACGTGGACGACGTCATCCTCAACACCGCCGGCGCGCTGCTCGGTTCCGTCGGTTGCCCAGGGTCAGGGAGAGGTGAAACCCAGCTGGTGTAGTTGCACTTGCCGTAGCGGGATGTGGTGTGGTCGAGACACACCCCGCTCGAGAGACCTCTGCGATGTACCCCTCCCTCATGCCTCCCTGCCATCAAACGATCATGCCGCCGACAAGGCGGCAATGCATCAGTGGTCCCTGCCGGTCTCCATGCGGGCGACCAACTCCACGAAGGCGGCACGCACTTGGCCAGGGTGCTCAAGCCAGGGGAAATGGCCCGCCTTCTCGATGACTCGGTGGATGATGTTCGGCCGGTCGAAGCCGGGCGCCTCGCGCCACAGGTCCTGGGAAACGACGTGATCCTCACTGCCGCTGACGATCAGCGCCGGGATCGTCGCCGGGCTCCACGTCGACCGGTAGACGTCGTCGAAATTGGCATCGGCCCAGGCCACCGCCCGATGGTTGTAGGCGGCTCTCTCCAGCACGGCACGCCCGGCCGCCAGGCCCTCCGGAGTGAAGTTCCAGGCCGCGGCCGCCAGAGTGAGGTCCCGCAGGGTCTCGTCGTCCGGCTGCTCGCCGTAGCGGTCAGCGGCCTCCTCCAGCCCGGTGAGCGGGTGGGTCTCCGCATAGGCGCCGAAAGCCGAACGCCACCCCGCATGAGGTGCGCTGCTGATGAGTACCAGCCCGCTCAGACACGACTCCAGCTCTGGCACCGACAGGGCGAACATCCCTCCGGTCGAGTGAGCCACCAGCACAGTGGAGTCCAAGACCCGGGCGGCTTCGACCAGGACCTGCGGCCACCGGCCGTACGGGTCGGTGCCCGCACCCGCCGGAGCCCGGTTGGAGCCGTCCCCCGGCAGATCGACCAGCCAGGTCGCACCCGCCACGCCCGCGGTGCGGGCCAGATCCGCCAGCGTCTCCGCACCCAGCCCCGGGCCACCCGGCAGGAACAGCCAGTTCCACCGTCCGGGATTCGACGTCAACTGCCGCAGCCGCACCCCGGACCGGGTCCACAGCGGCTCGCGCGTCGCCGACAGCCCCGTGCTGCTGCCGCACCCACTGTTCTCCGGCATGTGAAAGCTCCTCAACCTCTCGTGATCCGGTGATCTGTATGGACGAGCCCCCTACTGCTCGCCGTCCAGATGGACCACGCGACCGGCCTTCGGCCACGGAGAACGGTCGGCGCCGGTGGAGGCGACTCAGCTCCAGGATGCAGCCCGTAGGCACCGTGCCGCTGCCGATGACGTCGCCAGGACGAGCCGGGGCCCCGCGAGGCGTGGACGATCATCTGCTGGAACGTCCGGGGCAGATCGTCAAGATTGCCACTGGAGTACGGCACGCCGTTGCCCATCGCCGTCATCCCCAACCGGAAGGCACGGTGACCCCGGTATGGCGCCGGCCCATCCGGCGTCACCAACGCCGGCCCCGGGCTCGTCGCCGAATCCTTGCCCTTCACAGGTCCCGGCACAGGGGGCATCCGAACGGTTTAGACCGGTTTCAATGCTTCCGCGATCTTGTCCCAGTCCTGATGGCCCGCAGCAGGTGGACGACGCAGGCCCGGACGACGGTCTCGGGCCGGACCTCGCCGACCGCGTCGGGCAGGCCCTTCAGCCCGTCGCACACCAGCATCAGAGACGTCCTCGACGCCCCCTCGACGCCGCGGTTCTTGAGCTCGGTCAGGCCCCGGAGCCAGTGTTCGGCGCGTTCGCTCCTCGCCGCCGGCCCACAGCGAGGGCGTAGCGGTGGCCTTCGGCCGTGACCGCGAGGGCCACACAGATCGGCCGGTTGGCGACGTGGGTGAGGACCTTCGCCGGCAGCGACCGCGACAGCACGATCTCATGTCGGTAACGGACCACTTGCCGTTCGCTGCCGGCGTGGTGAGGCAGGCCTGGATGATGCCGTGGGCCCGTGCCGCGGTCAGATCGTCGGTGCGGCCGGGCAGGGCCTGCTCGCAGTTCACGGTCTCGCGCCGGGCAGGGGCCGCTTCCTTGACGTTGCCCCTCAGGCGTACTGCAACCGCGGTGGGCGTCCCCACCGTCTGCTGGTTCACACGCTGGCGCAACCTCACCATGCAGGACACCGTCCAGGGCGGGAGTGGGCCGCGCCTTTTCACCCGAATGGTGCCCGCGGTCAGGCCGGCACCGGCTGGGACACGGTCGGGACAACGACCATCAGACGGTCGCCCCTGGCCACGTAGTGAACGTGCGCTCCGTTCCCGAGCGACGCGGCGGTGCGGTCCGCCCGGGACGCGGCGGACATCGGGTACTGGGCGACCTCCTCGACCGGGCGTCCGTCACAATGCGCACACCAGGAGTCGAAGACCTGCTCGTCCTTGATCTTGAAATCGGCCGGCTCGTACATCCGAGACCCCATGATCGGCTTCCTTCCGGGGAGGGTGGCGACTCCCTCCACCATCCGAGGATGGCGAGTCCCCCTGCATCCCCCGGCCGGCCCCCGCGGTGGGGGACCGCGGCGAGTCCGAACGGCCGCGAGTATCGGAAACTCCGAGCGGCAGCGGCCCTGCCCCCACCTCTCCGGACGCGGGCAGCCCGAGGGTCATCCCGGGCTGCCCAGAAGTGACAGCATCTCCCGGACGTCAGGAAGCAGGCTCGGGGGCGAGGTCGTCCAGGATGTGCTGGAACGGGCGGCGCAGGGCCACCGCGGCGGGGCGGGAGTCCGCGTGCAGGTACGCGGAGAGCGCGGTGCGGGCGGTAGCCGCTGCCGGCCGCGGGTCGCTCCCGGCCAGGGCGTGCTCGACGGCCTCGCCGGTGAGTACGGCCAGTTCTGCGAGTCGGGGCCGGGCGTCGGCCAGGACGGGTGCGAGGTCGGCGCGGCCGGTGAACGCCGCCACCTCCAGAGCGAGGGCCGACACGTGAGGGATGAGCCGGTCGGCGGTCTCGACGGCGAGGCCGAGGTGCCGTACCTCCGCGCGGTGGCGGCGGCGCAGCGGATTGAAGCGCATCAGGCGCTCGGCTTCCCGGGCGCGGGCGGCGGCGTCGCGGACCGCTGCGCAGTGCGCGGTGACGACGGCGAGGTTCTCGCGGGCCAGGATGGGCTCGGTGCCGAGGGCGGCCACGGACCCGGCGAGGGCCTTGAGCAGCCGCGTCCGGCAGTCCTCGGCCAGGTCCGGAAGGATGCGGCGGGGGTTCGGCGGCCACAGCAGCGGGGCGAGCACAATGGTCACCACGGCTCCGGCCGCCGTCTCCCAGAGGCGATGGAAGGCGTACGCGTCGGGAGACGGGTTGGCGAAGACCAGCAGCGAGGAGACGGCCACCTGGAGGTTCAGGCCGCCGGCCCGCAGCACCATGCCCAGGACGAGTGAGGCGGTCAACACCAGGGCGAGGGAGGCGGTCGAGGGGGGCACCAGGTTGAGGACCGTGATGCCGAGCAGCACACCCGCGACGACGCCGAGGACCCGCTGGAACGACAGGGTCAGGGCGGTCAGGGGGTCCCCGCGCAGAGCCACCAGCGGGACGACGGCGGCGTAGACCGGCGGTTGGTCGGCGCCCAGCCAGAGGGCGACCTGCCACCCGGCGACGGCTGTGACGAGGATCCGCGCCACGGTGGGTCCGTCGGTGGCCACGATCTTGCGCATGCGGCCGCCCGATTTCCCTGCCCAGGTGGCGCTCGCGCTGCTCATCCGTCCCCTTCGCGTGCCGGTGCGTAGCCGTACGAGCAGTGTGGTGCCTGTGCGCCACGTGGGCTCGGTTGCGCTGTTGGGGCCCGCGCCGCCCGGCTGGGACGGTCCTGGCCAGGGCATGTGTGATCACTGCTTGATCAACTCATCCGTGTGAGTGACCACGGGGCGGTGGGTGGAGTGACGATGACGACCCTGCCGCCACCGTCGACGGTGCAGGTCCAGCCGAAGCCCATCTGGCCCGGGCGCTCATCACACTCGTGATCCGACGCCTCGCCGCAAAGGCCCTCGTACCGACGGTTCGCACGAGGCGAGGGCGAGCCAAGGCCAGAGGGTCACATCATGTGTTCGAGGTCGCGGCGTTCCGAACCGCTGGAAGCCGCGATCGGCCGGTTGGGGGCGCGGCTTCCTCCCGAGAGGGGGCCGGTCGGAGGGTCCGCTGCTGCACAGGCTCGGACCAGGATGGTGCGCAGCGAAAGGTGCGTGTCATCGCGTCTGACTCGCTCCGGCCCACGCCGGGACCACTCATCCGATGTCCGTACCGCCCTGCGAGGAATCTCATGGCTTCTCTTCGCCGCCTTGGCATGCTGGTCACCGTCGTCCCAGTGACTGGTGGTGCTGTGGCCGCTCTCCTGGCCTGCGCCCCGCCGCCTGCCACAACCGATCACCACAGACCCGCGCCGGCTCATCACGCAGCTCCCTCGCGGATCGGCATGCCCCAGTCCGAGCAGCCGCCATCCCTGCGTCCGACGGGCAAGGACCACGGGAGGATCCTCACCCGTCTGGTCACTCTCAGCGCAGAGAAGGTCACTCTTGACGTTTGTCTTCCGTTCCAGCCTCCCAAGAAGCCCCTCCTGGGCGGACTGCCGGGAGAAACCGGGCCGTCAGCCGGCCTCAACACCGACGGCAAGGCGTACAAGGACCTCCGGAGTCTCTGCACCACGTACGAGGAGCGGTTGAACACCATTGACGCCCACCTGGCTCCGGCAGCCGAGCGCGCCCGCCCCATCCTCGCCACCCAGCGGGGCAAGCAGGAACTCGATCCGGTGATGGACCGGGTCGCCGAGAGGTTCCACTTCAACACCGCCCAGAAGGCCGCGCTTCCCTTCGCTGTCGCGGTCGCAACAGGGGTACCCATCATTCACGTGGGGTGAGCTCGGCTGAGCGCAGGGCTCAGTGGACTTGTGGCGGGCAGCGGGCGCCGACGGAGGGGTCCTCGGCATCCTGGTGCGGAACCGTGGGGACAAACCGGCCGCCAGGCGCTTCTGCCGCCGCCTACTCAGCCGGACCGGGCGGGTGCCGAGGGTGGTCGTCACGGACAGGCTCCGCTCCTACGGCGCTGCGCACCGTGAGGCGATGCCCTCGGTGCAGCACCGCTCGCACAAGGGGTTCAACAATCGGGCGGGGAACTCACATCAGCCGACGAGGCAGAGCCCACGACAACGTGACAGCACCTGGTCAATGACGTGGTCGCGGTGGGGTGCGCGACGACGAGGCCTGTGCGGCCAGCAGTGTCGTGATCGCCGCGGGGGAGATGTGGATCAGCGGCCGGGTTCGGGGCCGGTCCGGCGTGCTCCTTCCGGTGTGGGCGCCCGGAATCCCGTGACGAAAGGGTGTCCCTGCGTCCCTCACCCGCCTCTCCAGCGCCTGCCCAGTCGCGCCCGGCCCCCGGCTGTTCCTCCTGGTCCGGGGAGGGTTTGCTGCTTACGGCCGCTTCCGGGTCGCCGACTGTTGCCCGTGCCGTGAAGCTTGTGGTGAAAAGTCCGTTCCCCGCTCCGCCGTCGTGCGGGCGGGGAGCGTTGTCGGCTGCCCCGTAGCGGGCACGAACCAGGCGAGGATCATGATCTCTGTCATCACGCGCGGCGTGGCCGCTGCGCTCGTACTCTCCGCTTCCGCCCTCGCAGGGCCGGCCTTCGCGGCCGACGACGGAAGTGAGACCGGCAAGGCCAAGCCGCGTACCGAAGTGATCGAGCTGACCGCGACGAACACCGGTACCACGCGCATCGCCAGCAGCGAGCAGAACGGCATCGGAAGCCAGATCCTCATCACCTCCGACCTGGCCCGCGGCAACGACGATGACTACGGGAAAGAGGCAACCATCTGCACCCAGATGTCCCCCACCCCCGGTGCCGAACTGTGCCGGGGCACCTGGAGCCTGCGCGACGGCGAGATCAGCTGGCAACACCTCCAGCCCGCCCCCGGCACCGCCCCGCCCACCGAATTCGACGTCGCGATCACCGGCGGCACGGGCGCCTATTCCACGGCCCGCGGCTACGCCCACATCACCCGCACCTCCGTCGGTACAGAAGGCGAATACACCATCCACCTCGAACGCTGACGCGTCCAGAAGGTTTGGCGGTGCTGGAACTGACCATGGTCAGTTCCAGCGTCTTCCAACCTCACGTTGAGGCGTGGTGGAGGACGAGGACCGCCTGCACGATGTCGGTCGTCGGGTTGGTGCCGCAGCGGAGCTTCCGCAGGAGGCGCCAGCCCTTCGGCACGGCCAGGGCCTGCTCGCCGACGCAGCGGATCTTGGCGTGACTCGGATGTGCCGACCGGCGCCTTGGTGGGCCTTGTTCGCCCAGGACTTCAGGCCCAGGGCGGCGAGCGCGTCGACGATGCCATGAGCTGATCGTGTGCGAGGCCTCCGGACTGGGCGAACGCTATCCGGCCGTGGTAGGGGATGCGGGCAGTGCCCTTGGCGCCCTGTTGGGCCTGGTCGGCCCAACAGGGACATGGCGGCCGCGGTGAGCGCGTCGGTGGTGCCGTGCTCCCGGGCTGCGCGGACGTCGTGTACAGCCACGGGAAGAGCGGGTGCTCCGCCCCTGGGGGCACACGGTCATCGCCCTGGTGTAACTGCGGCCCTTGGAGTTCTGGGGGAGGTACAGGCGGTGTTCACGCGGACGGCTCGACCGGTGGTGGCGTGTCGCGTTGGGCCTCGGGCAGCTTCGGGTAGAGGTCCGTGTTCACGGCGCGTGCCACTGCTTGTATGTCGTCGACACCGTGCTTGAAGCCGTAGAACGGGGTTTTGCCCGCCGGGACTCGGTTGTCCTCGGTCAGGATCACGAGGCTTGACGAGGAGGATCCTTCGCCCTTGGGCGTGACAGTGCTGATGCTGTTGACCTTCCAGTCACCGCGGTCGAAGGCGTTGTCGGGTCCGGTCATGGAGCGCTGGAGCCAGCCGTTCTTGACGGCTGTCGATGCCGCTGCGGGTACGCCGTCGGGGCTTCCCCACCGCTCGTCGGGCCGGACCGAGCGCATGAGGTCGAGGATGTAGGTGCGCGATGCGGCGTCCAGGACTTTGTTGTCCGTGCCGTTCAGCAGGCCGAGCAGCTTGAGCTCGTCGGAGGCCGTGGTCCGGGTCAGGCCCCAGGAGATCTGATCGGGATCCGGCGCGGTCTCCTTCAGCCCGGCGGCGGTGAGGAACGCGCGGAACTTCGCCGTGTTGGCCTGGTGGGGGTTCGCAAGGTCGGAGAGGTCTTTCCACAGTGCGACGGCGGCCGTGTTGTCGGAGTTCTCGATCATGTTCGCGGCCTCCGCCTTCTGTTCCGGCGTCAGCTTTCCGTGTTCGGTGTACAGCAGCGCGGCCAGGATGGACGGCTTGACCATACTGGCGCTGTCGTACTTGCTGTCCGCCCGGAACGTGCACTGGACCCCGGTCGATGCGTCGGACATGGCGACTGCGACGTACTTGTGGGTGCCGATGGCATGTGCGATGTCCCGTTGGAGCTTCTTGTCCAGCGGCTTCTCGTCGCTCGGCGACGTACAGGTGATCTGTGAGGGCCGGACTGAGTGTGCCGACAGCCCGCCGGCGAACGCGGGAACGGCGAAGGCGACTGAGGTCGCGACGGCCAGGACACCCACAAGTGCCCGAGAGCGATTCTTTTCCATAGGAACTTCCTGTTGCGCGACAGCCAGGTAGACGGCCGGGCTCAGATGCCTCCGGCCAGACGTCCACGCTAAAAGACGACGGCGGACACGTTCACCGGACCATCGGCCCACGGCGGGGCCCGGCTCCGGTCCACCGATCGGATGGCCGGCCTTGTCCGCGAGAACCGGAATCGTCGTAGTCGTTCACGGACGGTGATGATGGTGGCGCGGTGGGTGCGGGCCGCGGCGATGTCGAGGGTCGGGCCGGGCAGCGCGATCGTTCCGCCCCACCTCATCGACGGCCGCATCACCGCCACCGGCCTGACCCTCACACTGCCGACCTCACCCTGGAAAACCTCAGTAGCGGGCGGCAGGGCCGTCTGGTGGTGGCCGTTGGGTGCCCTGCTACTGGGCGCAGTGTGCCAGCGCTTCAAAGGTGCCTTGTGGGTCCGGAGTCGACGTGACGGTGACCGTCCCACCGTTCAGCGCCGGGGCCCGTACCCCGGCGAGGCCAGTGAGGAACCGATGACCGCCGCCGATTTGGTGCCGGGAGGGCAGTACTTGTCCGCCGTCGTGGCGGGACGGTCCTGGTGCGCTGTGCTGCCGCCCGCGCCGCCCGATATCGGGCCTGGTGTCGTCGGGATCCGGAAGTGGCAGGAACGGGCCCGATGGGGATCCGGTTCGCTGGGGGCCGATGCCACCCGTGGGAAGCCTTCTCGGCTCTCCGCCAGGTCGGCCAGCGGCATCCTGTCCGTCGTGCTGGAGACGGAGCCGGCCCCGGAAGGATCATGTTCATCATGGAGAGGACGGGGAAGAAGAAGGCGTGTCCTCGGCGCTCGTTCACGCCGGAGTTCAAGGCCGCGATCGTCGAGCTGTGCCGGCGCCGCTCGGTCGGTCGGGTCGCCAAGGATTTCGATCTGACCGAGATCGCGGTGCGGGGCTGGGTGAGGCAGGCCGAGGGCGACGTGGGCGACCGGGACGGTCCGATCAGCGGCGAGCGCTTGGTGGATCGCTTCCGGGGAGATGCGCATGGTCGGGTGATCGCGAGATGAGATCGAGCCCCCGGTGCCGCATCCGCGCCGATCCACTCGGCACGGATGCGTTCTCGGGCACCGCGGGTCCGGCACCCCCACCCGATCCGCGCCACCGTGTTTCCACCCGCAGCGCCCTGACCAGCACCGACATCGCGGTCCGGGTGGCACGTACGGTCGTGTGGGACATGTTTCGGCCCAGTTCCGCCGCGTCGGCGTGAATCCGTTGACATCTGGAAGGCCCTCTCTCACCTTCGTATTGTCATGGCCACAACATTCAAGGATTGTGATGAGACGACGAAGAGCCTTCGGGCGCAGCCGGTATCCCCTCCTCGGGCTGCTGTCCGCCCTGTTGTTCGTGCTGCTGGGCCCTGTGCCGGCCGGTACGGCGGCCGCGTCCAGCTGGTGGGACCCTGTCTCCCGGCCAGCGCCCGACTCCCAGGTCAACGTCGCCGGAGCACCGTTCACCGGAACCGACGGGCAGAAAAGGGTGCGCGGCTGGGTGGACGCTCACGTGCACCTGATGTCGAACGAGGGCTTCGGCGGACGGCTGGTCTGCGGAAAGGCCTTCTCCCCGGCCGGTGCGGCGGACGCCCTCAAGGACTGCCCCGAGCACTACCCCAACGGGGTCCTCGCCCTCTTCGACATGATCACCAAGGGTGGGGACGGCATGCACGACCCGACGGGCTGGCCCACCTTCAAGGACTGGCCCGCCCATGACTCCGCCACCCACCAGCAGACCTATTACGCCTGGGTGGAGCGGGCCTGGCGGGGTGGCCAGCGGGTCCTGGTGAACGACATGGTCACCAACGGGGTCATCTGCTCGATGTACTTCTTCAAAGACCGCGGCTGCGACGAGATGTCCGCGATCCGGCTCCAGATCCAGAAGACCCGCGAACTCCAGGACTTCGTGGACACGATGTACGGCGGCCCCGGCAAGGGCTGGTTCCGCATCGTCACCGACCCCGGCCAGGCCCGCGAGGTCATTCAGGCGGGCAAACTGGCCGTCGTCCTCGGAGTGGAGACCTCCGAGCCCTTCGGCTGCAAGCAGGTCTTCGACAACGCCCGGTGCACGGCCGCCGACATCGAGCGCGGCCTGGACGAGCTCTACGACCTCGGCGTGCGCAGCATGTTCCTGTGCCACAAGTTCGACAACGCCCTGTGCGGCGTCCGCTTCGACACGGGCACCACCGGCATGGCCATCAACGCCGGACAGTTCCTGTCCACCGGCACCTTCTGGGAGACCGAGGCCTGCACTGGCCCCCAGCACGACAACCCCATCGGATTCGGGCTCGCCGCCGAGGACGGATACGCCGTCCAGACGGCCGGCGTCCCGGATGACGAGGCCCGGTCACGCATACAGGCCGCTCTGCCCGCAGGCACCGAACTCCCACGGTACGAAACCTCCTTGCAGAGCCAGGGCCAGTGCAACCGGCGCGGCCTGACTTCGCTGGGAGACTACGCCGTGCGCGGCATGGTGAAGCGCGGCATGATGCTCGAAGTCGACCACATGAGCGTCAAGGCGGCCGATCGCGCCCTGCAGATCATGGAAGCCGAGCGCTACGCGGGGGTGCTCTCCACGCACGGCTGGATGGACGAGGGCTGGACCGAGAGGGTTTACCAGCTCGGCGGGTTCATCACCGGCCACATGTACGAAGCCCCGGCCTTCAGCGCCGAGGCCCGCAAGTACGCCGCCCTGCGAGCCAAGTACGGCGCCGGCTACGGCATCGGCACCGACATGAACGGATTCGCCTCACTCCCCGGTCCGCGGGCCGCCGACGGGGACCCCGTCCGCTACCCGTTCCGCAGTCCCGACGGCGGCTCGGTCCTCGACCGGCAGGTCACCGGCTCGCGCGCGTGGGACGTCAACACCGATGGCGGCGGTACCCACTACGGCCTCGTACCGGACTGGATCGAGGACATCCGGGTCAGCGGCGGTCAGGACGTGGTGGACGAGCTGATGCGGGGCGCCGAGGGCTACCTCCGTACCTGGCAGACGTCCCGACAGCACACGGGAGCCCAGTACAACGCGTGCACCACGCTAGCCGACCCGGCCAAGGACATCGCCTACCAGGCCCATGTGGCGGACATCGGCTGGCAGGGCTTCACCGGGGCCAACGGCACAACCGCCGGCACCACCGGCCTCGGCGAGTCGCTGGAAGCCCTGCGCATCAGGGCACGAGGCGCCGGGGACCTGTGGGTCCGTGCCCACGTCCAGAACATCGGGTGGCAGCCCTGGCAGCACGTGGCCGACGGTCAGCAGGCCGAGGTGGGGACCGTCGGGCGGCACCTGCGGCTGGAGGCACTCGAGATCCGGGTCGGATCGGGCAACGTGGCAGGGCGGGGCCACGTACAGGGCCTGGGCTGGACCCCTCCGGCCGCGGGTCCGACGATCACGCTGGGCACCACGGGGAGAAGCCTTCGCCTGGAGGCCCTGTCACTGAACCTCTGCGTCTGACACGCGGGCCGTCTCGGGAAGCGCGAGGGCCATCGGCCATCCGGCAGACCCAGCCTGCACGAGGCCGTGCAACGGTCACGACCGGCGAGCCCGTGTCGCCGTCCGGGCGGCGAGCTCGCGCTCGCCGCTGGTCGGACCGTCCCGGTCGCCCGCGTCGACCTCGGCCTGCCTCACCCAGCCCCGGACCGCGTTTGACCTCAGCAGCTGACTCGGGCGGCCGCGCTGCTGCACGTCTTCGGTCCGAGCCTTCTTCGTGGTGGACAGGCTCGCCGCGGGTGGCCCTCGAAGTGGGCAGCGGTACTGCGAAAAGGGGTGGCTTCGCGCCTGGGCGGGTGGGGCCGGTCGACGCTCGGGAGCGGCAGCCGGAGCGGGCCCCCGATCCCGAGTTCGGTCGCTTCAGTGCTGCTCACCTTCCAGGCCGTGCTCTTCCTGTTCCTCGAGTGCTGCAGTCTCCCGAGATTTCAGCGCGTCTGGAGGAACACCTGGTACTCGCCCGGTCCAGTGAGTGAGGTGCGGATGATGTGGGCGTAGCCGGCGGCGGTGGAATAGGCGCCGGTGCCGCCGGTGATGGCGATGTCGAAGTCGGTGGGCGGGGCGGCGTGAGGCGGCTCGTAGTGTTGCCAGCTGATCTCTCCGTCACTCAGCCGCCAGGTCCCGTGGCACAGCTCGCCGCCTTCGAAGGGAGCGGGTCCGGTCATCTGGACGCACATGGTCGCCTCCTCTCCGGTGACGCCGTCGCGGTCGCTGGTGAGGTTGGCGGTGGTGAGGATCTGACTGCCGATGCCCTGGTCAGCCGAGCGTTCGATGCGGGTGCTCTTGACGAGCACCGAGGTCAGAGTGAACGTGGGTTCCTGCTGCGGATTGCCCGCCCCATCGGCTGCTTCGGCCGCGAAGACCGGGCCGGCAAGGATGGCTGTGGAGAGTACGAGCACGGCGGCGGCGCCACGCGCAGCGACAGAAATCATGATCCTCACCTTCGCTCTTGCCCGCATTCGGGCTGTTGGCGTCCCTACGGCGTTGTCCCGGTGGCGGGGCAGCGGTGAGGGCTCTCCGACAGATCCTCCCCGCGCCACTGGCCGACGGCGACTGGACGCGGCCGTCGGATGGACGTCCCGAGCCGTGCCGGCCCCGAAGTCCCTAGTTCCGACACGGGAGAACAAGTAACCCGCCGGTAGTATCTGGAGTCCCTGCACGCCGGTACCCGGCACCCTCGTTGAGCCTGAGCGGGTGAATACCCATAAGGCCGACTGTAGGTGGCTGATGTGCGGCAGGCGGGCGTCGTCACCTGGTTGGGGGCGTGATTGTCTGATGGTGCGTCAGGGCATGGTGGAGTACCGGCCGGCCTGTTGTTGGGGGTCGAGGGCATCGGAACGAGAACCGGCGCTGAGCGCGAGCGCCGATGGTGAGCGGCCGCGGGGCCCACCGGCATCGGCTCACCTGTGAAGTCGTTCCCCGGACGATGAGGGCGTTGTCCGTGGCGGAGCCCACCAGCGGCCTGGCGCCGACGCTCCGCCAGGTCCCCACCATCGCCGATCCGGCCTGAGCGCACGATCCGTCACGGATGTTCCTCACCCCCCCCGCTTCACGCACGACACGTCCTCAATGCCGAGCTGCGCGGCCAGATGCTCGACCACAACGCCGGATGCCTCCGTGAGACGAGAGCGGACGGGCGCGGTATGCCACCGGTTCAACCCGCCTGCATCCGCCGGCAGATCCCCTGCCCCAGCGCGCTCCGCCCCGTCTCACGCCGTTCCCTGCCGAGGGCGGGACTACTGCGGATGGCGGCTCCCGGGTCGTCGCCCGCCGACGACATCGGGAAACTCGGCACGTGAGAGCCCCCGCCCCGCGTGCTGTTCTGCTCCTTTCGCGGCTCGTGCGAGGGCTGTGTGCTGCCCGGCAGCGGGCACGGACCAGGTGAGGATCATGTTCTCTGTCATGACACGTGGCACCGCCGCGCTCGTTCTGTCCACGGTCACCCTCGCGGGGCCGGCCTTCGCGGCCGACGGCGAAGGCGGGACCGGCAAGGCGAAGCCGGGTAGCGAAGTGTTCACGCTGACCGCGACGAACTCGGTCAGCACCCGTATCGCGAGCAGTCAGCCGAACGGCATCGGCAGCCAGCTCCTGGTCACCTCCGACCTTGCCCGCGATGGCGACGCCGAGTACGGGAAGGGAGCGACCGCGTGCATTCAGGTGACACCGACCGTCGCCGAGCTGTGCCATGGGACGTTCAGCCTCCGCGACGGCGAGATCAGCTGGCAGCACTTCGCGCCGCCCCACACCGCCCCGCCCACCGACTTCGATGCCGCGATCACCGGCGGCACCGGCGCCTACTCCACCGTGCGCGGCTACATCCACACCGTCCGCACCTCCCTGCAACCGGAAGGCGAATACATCGTTCACCTGCAGCGCTGACACGCCGGCGCACCACGTTGTTCGCGGCGGCAGCGACCCATCGGCGAAGCGGGGCGTCGGAGAGGTAGTGCAGCAGCCGGACGGTGCGGATGACGCGGCCGACCTCGCGTACGGAGACGGCCACCGCATCAGGTGAGGGAACTGGGACTCGATCAGGTCGAAGTCGAAGTGGTGCGGCCCGGCTCCCCGATCACGCCGACGATAGTGTGACGACGCCCGGCGGCCGCATTCCCTGCCCGTCCGCTTCTTGTGCCCGCCGGACCACGAACGCAGACTCCGAGGTGCGGGCGGAAAGGCTGCCGGCGGATTCCGGAGTGAAGCGTGGAACTGTGGGTCATCGGACACGGTGAGCAGCCGCGAGGGGAGCAGACCTTCGTGCCGGCAGGCACGACGCTCGGCTATTTCGTCAAGGCCGGCTTCGTGAACAACATGCCGAACGGTCTCGCCGAGCTGTCGGCCCACGGCGCAGTCCACGGCCTCGGCCAGTTCGCCGAAGCGCAGGAGTACGCCGCCGGGAGCCCCGTCCCCAACCACCGCCTCGGGGCCTTCTCCGGCACCGAGGTCAACAACGTGCTGCACGTCATTTGGGGCACCGACCAGGAACACCTGTTCGTCGGGCAGCCGGGCCTCTACGACTTGATCAAGCTGTGCGAGGCCCCCAACTCCTGTCGCCCGCCGCTGCACACCTGTACGGGCGTCCTCGGGGACGCGCGGATCGTCGGCCGCAAGGTCCACATGATCGCCTGCCGCGGAGTGGTGAGCGACCTGCTGCGCAACACCCCGCCGATCATGCGTGACGAGTACGGTCCCGGACACGGCCAGTACACCCACTACACGTACGACAAGGCCGGTGAACTGCACCAGCTGGCGCTCCGGCCCGGCGGCCTGCACCAGGCGGCGGACGAACTGCAGCAACTGACCCCGGCCGTCCAGGCCATGACGCTCAACAGCTCCAAGCAGCTCCAGAAACAGATTCAGGAGCTGGACGAGGCCATGACGCGGATCCGCGGAGGCGGCGGCTGGCTCGACCCCGGCCACCTGGAGACGCTGCCCGGCCCATGGCAGGTCATCCACCGCAAGTACCACCACAAGGCGACGGTGCGCATGCCCTACGCCCTGACAGCCTTCCCGTCGATCACGACTGCGGACTGCCCGGGCAGCGTCGCCCAGTGCGTTGACGGCGCCTGGTACCCGGTGTTCGTCTCCTGGTACTGGCATGACAGGGGCACGGCGATATCCAAACCACTGCTCCGCTTCGACGAGCTACCGCAGGTCCGCGCCGTACGCCACCTGCTGGTCGGCGACTTCGAATGCGATCCGGGTAATGAGGGTGCCCTGTCGGGCGCGTTCTGGGCGCTCAGCGGCTTCTTCGAGCTGGTCAGGAAGACGAACGCCGACCGCTTCCTGCCCGCGGTGGCCCAGCTCCTGACCCAGGGCGAGGACTGCCTGGCCTCGTTCACCGCATGGGACGCGGAGCTGCGGGAGGCGCAGACGGGTCGGCCCGATGCGGTGGCCTCCGGTGACCCCAGGGCCAAAAGCCTGAAGGAAGCCGCCACGGCCGTGTTCCTGGTGGCCCGCGAGGTACTCGCCTGGCGCGACGACGCCCACCGCCGGTTCCGCGCGGCCCTGCTCGCCCTCACCGAGCGCGACATTGTGATGATCTGATCGACTTCATGAGTGTTCTCGCGTCGATGACCCGCGGCGATGGGCGTGACGGGGGTCCGGGGCCGTTTGCCCACGGCTTCGCGGGTCCGGCCGAGCCCGGTGCGGCGCTCGGCGACACGGATCGAGGGCAGGGCGAGCCGGCACAACAGGACTTGGGCGCGTATCCGCTCGTCGAGGCGGTGGTGGACGGGCCGCAGGTTCTCCCTGGCGATACGTCGACGCGCCCGGACGGCCTCGCCGGGCGGACACCGAACGCATCAAGGCGGACGAGCAGTGGCTGGTGCGGGTCTGAGCCAGGGGCGTGCACGTGAGGTGTGCGTCGAGGCGGATGAGGTTGATCGCGGATCCGGATCGCCAGACTGTCCTTCGGGAACGCAGCCCCCGCCATCCGCACGGTCTCCGGCGCGGCCCGATCGCCGGGCCGCGCGGTGTGTGATCGGAGTGCGGTCCAGAGGGTGCGTTCGGTGCGTGAGAGCCATGACGAGGGCGAGGTTGCGGGCCGACTCCGGGCGCGAGCGGCGTGGCGGTCGGCGGACCGGCTGACCGAGGGCTTGGGCGATTCGTTGCCGTCGCGGCGGCGAGGGTGACAGCCTCGGCGGTCGGGCGGGACCTGGCCGCGATGCTGGACCGGCACGTGCCCCTCGGCCAAGACCAGGCGGCGGTGCGGATGCGGGCCCGCAGGACCGACTTCGACCACGTGGTGAGGCTCGGTCACGTGTCCCCGGTCGCCAGGGCGGAGGATGTCGGCGTACACGTGAACGCGACACCGGCAAGATTCTCGTGAAGCTGGGGTGCGCCACCAAACGCCGGTGAGTTGTCGCGTTGTCGCGTTGTCGCGAGGTGCCCGGCCGCGCGGCGAGGCCGGCGCCCCCCAGGCATGAGGCATGGCGTACCGCCACCACCAGCGTCCACGCAGCAGTGCGCGGTTGGTCCCCCGAGTGGCGGGAGGCGAGGGCGACGTCCGCAAGGGCCGACCGGCGGCTGTGAAAATCGCTGTCCGATCACCGGAGCGCGGTGATAGACATCCGGCGTGGAAAAGAATCTTGAGTTCCCCGACCTGCTGCGACTGATCGATGAACGGTCGACCGCCTTCCGCGCCGTGGTCGCCGCCGCGCCCGGTCTCGACGCACAGGTGCCGTCGTGCCCTGGTTGGACGCTGTTCGATCTGGTGAAGCACCTGGGCGGGGGAGACCGGTTCTGGGCCGCCATCGTCGGCGCGGGGTCCGCCGACGCGCCCCCGGCCGAGGCCGTCGCCGCACGCGCCGCGCTGGAAGTGCCACGGGAGCGTGAGGCCCTGCTGGCCTGGCTGGAGGCGTCGACGCAGCTTCTGCTGGGCGCCCTGCGCGCGGCGGGAGCGGAGAGCGGTTGCTGGACGTGGTGGCCCGCGTCGCAGTCACCGCAGACCGCCGGCGGCACCGCCCGCCATCGGGTCCAGGAGACCGCGGTGCACACCTACGACGCCCAGCTCGCCTCGGGCGCCCCGCAACCGCTGCCGGTCGAGCCGGCACTCGACGGTGTGGAGGAGTTCCTGTTCACTGTCTGCGCAACGCCGAGTGCCTGGCCGCACAAGCCCACGGCCTTCGACTTCCACGCCGCCGAGGGCCGCTCCTGGCGCCTGACCGTCGACGGCGTCGGCGCACGCACCACTCGCATCCCCGCGCCCACCGCCGCGACCGGCGAGGACTCGGACGCGGCCGGCGCCTCCGTCCACGGCACGGCCAGTGAGCTGGTCCTCTACCTGTACGACCGGATCCAGGCCGACTCCTTGCACGTTGACGGAGACGCAGGGCTGCTCGACCTGCTCCGCGCCTGGGAGCCGGAGGAGAAGTAGGACGTAGCACGGGTAGCCGCCAGGCCCGCAGGTCGGCGGGCAGGGGCAGACCTGGTCTGCCTCGAACGCGTCCACGTCGGGCTGGTGTGGGAACGGCGGGGTTCTCGTCGAACCGTTCGTGGTGCTCGAGGCAGCGGCGCAATTGTCCGAGCGGACGGTTGAAGAGACGGCGTTGGGCGGCGGCGTGCCCGTTTCCGTGTTCGCGGCGGGCGCGGTGGTGGGCGCTGGCTCTGGACGTTCTTCCCTGTACCGGGGTACGGACTGCAGGCCGGCTCGACGAGGGCCGCGGCCCTGAGTGCCGGGGGAGCGGTGATGAGCGTCCAGTGTCAGTTTCCGCAGGCGCACCCTGCTGCGGCCTTGGCCTCGGCGGGGGTTCTCGTCGGGTCGGCGGCCTGTCCGTCGGGCGTACGGCGGGCGGTGGTTCCGCAGCACGCGTCCGGGGCGCTGTCGGCGCTCTTGCCGAGGGTGTCGGCGTCGGCCTTGACGACGTACACCTCCCACGGCTCCTTGCCCGGGCCGGTGACCCACACCTTGTCCTGGAGGGCGTAGCAGCAGGAGGTGTCGTTCTCCTCGAAGGTGGCCAGGCCCGCGTCCTTGAGCCGGGTGGCGGCGGCGTCGACCTGCCCGGTGGAGGCGACTTCGACGCCGAGGTGGTCCAGGCGGGTGTCCTCGCCGGCCTCGCCCTCGATGAGGACGAGCTTGAGCGGGGGCTCGGTGATGGCGAAGTTGGCGTAGCCCTCGCGACGCTTGGCCGGCTCGGCTCCGAAGAGCTTGGAGTAGAACGCGATCGAGGCTTCGAGGTTGGCGACGCGCAGGGCGAGCTGAACACGGGACATGGCGGTCTCCCAGCTACTTGTTTCGATGTCTGTCGATACAGTCGACCTTGCCACCGGATTGGATGACTGTCAACATAGAAGAATGTCGAAACAAGCTGGTCTGCCGCTGCTCGGACAACTCGGACAAGACGACGTCGCGTGCTGCGCGCCGATGGTCCGCGAGCCGCTCGGCGAAGAGGCCGCGGCAGAGCTGTCACGGATGTTCAAGGCCCTGTCGGACCCGATCCGGCTGCGCCTGCTGTCGCTGATCGCCTCCCACGAGGGCGGCGAGGCGTGCGTGTGCGACCTCATCGGCCCCTTCGACGTCTCCCAGGCGACCATCTCCCACCACCTGAAGGTGCTGCGCGAGGCCGGGCTGGTCGGCTCCGAGCGGCGCGGGACCTGGGTGTACTACTGGGTGCTGCCCGCGGCCCTGGCGACGCTGTCCGCGCTGCTGGAGATCCCCGCGGTGTCTGCGAACTCGCCCGCATGAGCGCGCCCGCCCCGCCCGTCCCTCTGCTGCGGCGGGCGGCAGCCGAGGGGCTGGGGACCGCCGCGCTGGTCGCGGTGGTGGTCGGCTCCGGCATCCAGGCGACCGAACTGACCCGAGATGCCGGGGTGCAGCTGCTGGCCAACTCCCTGGCCACCGTGTTCGGCCTCGGCGTGTTGATCGCCCTGCTCGGTCCGGTGTCCGGGGCCCACTTCAACCCGGCGGTCACCCTCGCCGCCTGGTTCACGGGCCGCCGCACCGGCGACGGCCCCGCCCTGCGCGACGTCGCCGCCTACGTGCCCACCCAAGTGGCCGGAGCGATCGCCGGGGCGGTCCTGGCCGACGCCATGTTCGGCAAGCCGTCGCTGGACTTCTCCACCCACGACCGGTTCGCCGGCCAGCTGTGGCTGGGGGAGACGGTGGCCACCGCAGGGCTGGTCTGGCTCGTCTTCGGCCTGGCCCGCACCAGCCGCGCGCACCTGGCGCCGCTGCTGGTCGCCTCCTACATCGGCGCGGCGTACTGGTTCACCTCTTCCACGTCCTTCGCCAACCCGGCCGTCACGTTCGGCCGGGCGTTCACCGACACCTTCGCCGGCATCGCCCCCACCTCCGTACTGCCCTTCCTCGCGGCCCAGCTGATCGGCGCCCTTGCCGGTCTCGGCCTGGTCGCCGTCTGCTTCGCCCGCCCGCCCGCCGCGGGCCAGGACGAGGCCGCCGTCCCCCACGGCAGCCGCCACCCCGCCGCCCGTTCCGCCGAAGAAAGCGCCCTGGCCTGATGAGCACCTCCGCCACCCCGTCCGTACTGTTCGTCTGCGTGCACAACGCCGGCCGGTCCCAGATGGCCGCCGCCTTCCTCACCCACCTCGGCGCAGACCGCGTCCAGGTCCGCTCGGCCGGGTCCGCCCCCGCGAGCGCGGTGAACCCGGCCGTGGTCGAGGCCATGCGGGAGTCGGGCATCGACATCTCGGCCGAAACCCCGAAGATCCTCACCACCGAGGCGGTGCAGACCTCGGACGTCGTGATCACCATGGGCTGCGGCGACGCCTGCCCCTACTTCCCCGGCAAGCGGTACCTGGACTGGCAGCTCGATGACCCCGCAGGACAAGGCGTCGCCGCGGTCCGGCCGATCCGTGACGAAATCGAACGCCGCATCCGCGGTCTGCTGGCCGAACTCCGCATCGAGCCCACGCCATGAGCACCACCGAGACAGGCGTGCGCATCGCACCCCTGCGGCCGGAGCACGCCGAGCAGGTCCTGGCGATCTACCAGCTCGGCATCGACGAGGGCGACGCCACCTTCGAGACCACCGCCCCCACCTGGGGCGCCTTCGACGCCGCCAAACTGCCGGGCCACCGCCTGGTTGCCCTCGACGACGGCCGGGTCCTGGGGTGGGCCGCCGTGGTGCCGGTCTCCGACCGGTGCGCGTACGCCGGCGTTGTCGAGCACTCCGTGTACGTCCACCCCGACGCGCGCGGCCGCGGCATCGGATCCGCGCTGCTGACCGCCCTGCTCGCCTCCACCGACGCCGCCGGCATCTGGACCGTGCAGTCCGGCATCTTCCCGGAGAACACCGCCAGCCTCGCTCTGCACCAGCACGCCGGGTTCCGCGTCATCGGCACCCGCGAACGCATCGGCCTCCACCACGGCACATGGCGCGACGTCGTCCTCGTCGAACACCGCAGCCCCACCATCACCTGACCTGCCGCCCCGCGGCCGGATCAGCACCGGGCGCCCCGGGGACCGACAAGGCCGGCTGGTCAACTCGGTGATGGGTCGGTGATGGCCGCCGGAGGTCGCGTGTGGTGTGACGAGGACTTCATCGGCCGGTACCCGCGTGACGGGCGTCCGGGTCTCTCGCCCGCTCAGCCGGCCACTGTCTGTGTGCTGCAGTTCGTTCTCGGGCTGTCGGACCGGCAGGCCGCCGCGGCGGTTCGCTGCCGCATCGATTCCAAGGACGCGATGGCCATGGAGCTGGACGATCCCGGGGATCCGCCTCAAACGCCGACCTGCACCGCCGCCTCACCAAGGTCGCGTCGTGAGTCTCGGATTTGCCTTGGCAGGACCCCTGCGGATGCACCCGTCACGAACGGGGCGCGGCGCCCGGGGCCATCATGGGGGCATGAGCAGTCATCGGTCTCTTGTCCTCGCCGCGGCGCAGGCGGCCGGTCCCTGTCCGGTGGGGGAGGAGTCGGCCTGGCGGGCGCGGGTTCGGACGTTGTCCGTCGATCTGTTCGTGCTGGGTGATGTCGTGGCCCGGGACGTTCAGCGGCTGTCCGCGGCGACCGGGTTCCCCGCGACGCTGCTGGGGATCACGGTGGAGGACTCGAGTACGCGCGGCGTGCTGCTGCTGCGCAACGTCTCGGGCGAGCCGGAGCCGGCCATCTGTACGGACCGTGGCGACACGGACGCCGGCGCGGCGATGATCGCGCGGGCGCAGGCGCTGGTGGGGCGGCGGGTGCTGGTCTACCCCGCACGACGTGCACACCTACTTGACCCGGCAGCGGATGTCCTCGCCGACCACCAGGACCACATGTACGGTGCCCACTTCGTGCAGGTCGCCGCGGAGCGCTACGGGAACTCCGCCGACCGGCCGCACTTCACGGTGCAGAACTACGTCGGCTACCCCAACAGCGCGCTGTCGCCGACGTTCGACGGGCGGGCTGCCGAGGAGAAGCCCGGCTACCTCCGCACCTACGCCCGGACGGACCACCGGAACTGGTGCGGCAGCCCAGCCGGCTGCGGCGACAGGAAAACGGCGAGCCGCCCCGGCGGCGTCGGCTGGAACCAGAAGATCCGCTACAGCCGGGGTGAGGGCACCAGCATCAACAGCAACCTGGCCAAGCACTACTAGCTAGGTGCAACGGCGTTGGCGTCGGCGATACACGGCCCAGGTGCCGGCGCCGAGAGCGCTTGCGACGAGAGCGCCCCCCACAGCGATCGCGCTCGGGTTCGCTTGCCCGATACTGCCGCCGACCCCTCCACGTGCTGGGCCGGCAACCACCTGGAAGGAGGCGAGGAGGTGTTGCGTACCCGTCCCGCACTCGAAAGTGACCTCGTGCCTGCCGAGAGCGGCGTTGTGCATGACGGTGGCGTGCCCAGAGAAGGAGTTGGCTGTCGTCCCGGGGGCCAGGCTCACCCTGCCGAAGGCGTTGGATACCGCCTGGACGGTGCTGCTGCCGCACCCTTCCATGGCCAGAGTGACGGAGGAGCCGCGAGTAACGGAGGCCGGGGAGACCGAGACGGTGGAGGCTGCCTGGGCGAGGGTGACCAGCGAGGCAGCGGTGGCTGTGAGCGCCGCGGCCGTGACAGCGAGCAGACGACAGGTGGTGAGGGACGGTGGCGCCATTTGCTTGGCTGGCATGGGTTCGGCCTCCTCTGCGCAATGCGGATTCGGCCCGCACCGTGTACCGGACGTTACGACTCGGACACGCGGACGGCGATCGGTACAGGGCGAACGAGTGAGGGACCGACGACCTTGGGTCGCGTCCCTTCTCGTGGTGTAGCCCGATCAAGCTTGAGGTCTTCACGAATCCTTGACCATCGACAGGCTGGGTCACGCCTTCGCGTTGAAGTCGCAGGGTGACGCAACGTCAGGATGTCGGCGGCCCGCGGAGCCGCGATCCCGGTTGTGAGCTGTGCCTTTGCAGGCTTGACCGGCTGCGCCACGAGAAGGCAACACCGTTGCTTTTAGGTGAGCTTGGCGCTGTCAAGGTGCTCGTCCCCGAGCACTGTGAAGCCGAGGGTGTAGGCCGCGGCCGATCGCTCCGGTGAGAGCCACTGGTTCGGTCGATGAGATGCCGTTGGCGGCGACGTGCTGGTCGGCAGGGGCGCTGAGCAGCACGATCAAGCTGACGCGCTCCGCAGAGAGGTCTGGCCGGGCGGTGACGAGGTCGCCTGCGACGCGGACGAGTGCTCGGTAGACAGTGAGTAGGGCGTAGACCTCCTGCTCCATCCCGGGGGACTGTGCGTGAGCGCAGCACGCGTCCGTCGAGGATGGTCGAGTTCAATGAGAAATGGCATGTCTAGGCCTGCCACCTGCGGTGATGCGGTTCGATCAGCTCGTGGGCCGGTTAGCGCTCGGCGTCCAGAAGGCTGGTCATCCCGCGCCACAGCTCGCTGCGGCAGGTGCCGTCGGCCAGCGTGGCCGTCATGAGGGCCTTGAGGATCCGCACCTCCAGCTGCCCGTAGCCGCGTCCGGCCTTGTACTTTCCGGCGCAGATAGTGGTCAGGTGGGAGCCGTCCGGCAGTGGGCGGCGCACCCACCTTGCCGACATGCTTGGGGAAGCGGCAGGTCAGGGCCTTCTCGTCGGGGATACCCAAGGTGGTCCCGTCGATCGCGACCACCCGCAGGCCCCGGTAGAACACCGTGCGCGTCAGCGCCACACCCGCGGTCCACCGCCGGCTCCTCATCCACTGCCAGCCCCTCGATGGCACCCCGGGCCCCCTGCGATTCCAGCTCAGGGCAAGGCGCGCCGCGAATACGAGAACCGCGTTACCGGTCTCGCGAGCAACACCCTGTAGGAGTCCTCCGGGCCGCAAGGTCATCCCGTGGCGGCCTTCCTGCGTATCTGGGTCATGCCCGTTCTTCGCGCCGAGCCGTGACGAGGTCGAGTGGACGGCCGCCCGGACGACTGCGACGAGCACTTCCTGCACGAGGGCTTGCGCCCTGCAACCCGGCGCTGTCCGCACTACCGTGCACCTGGGCCGGTGGTGTGCAGGCTGAACCACGTGATCACGTCGGCGCCGCAGCGCTCAGCTCGTGACCATGATCGTTCTCACCAGGGTTCCTGTACGCCGACTACTCACGCCCGTGGAGGCCCTGCGCGAGCGCGAGGACGACTTCCTGCGCTCCACCACCGACCTCGCACCCCGCCGACCTCGAACCAGGCCGAACGCGACCTGCGCCCCTCCAAGATCCAGAGAAGATCTCCGGACGGCTCACCGCCCCCCCGGCCGTGCTCCGCGACGCCTCCGCCGGCAGGCTGGCGACAGGCAGCCCGGTTTCCTGACCATTGGGGCATTCGTCCCTTAGGCCGCCGGGATAGGTTCCGGCCATCCGGAAACGATGGAAAGGAATCTGGAATGACCAAGGTTTTCGTGGTTTCACATGGCGTGTCCGACGAGGACAGTCCTCTGAAGCTACCGCCCTACTTCAAGGTGTCGCTCTATGCGGACCCTGGTGAGGGTACGTTGATGAACAATGCCTGCGCCGCGATCAATTCCGGCGGCGGGATCGGGGCGCGTCAGGTGATCGATGGCGCAGTGAAGGGCAGGAGGCACCTCCCGTCCTACACACTGACCCCGCTGAAGAAGGACGAAGTGAAGCGCTTCGTGGACTCGGTCAGCTCGGCCACCGGCGGCCCGGTCTACATCCTGGGGAACGACGTCGACCACCCGGGGGTCAGGGCCCTCGAAGCTCCCCAAGGTACGTACTCGGTCCGGAAGCTGCTGTTGGAGCTCGGCACGAAGCACTCGGGGAACCTGGACGTCCATCTCCTGTGCTGTCTGCACGATGCCGAGGTCCCGGCGGGTGGCGACCGGGACACCATTGCCGTGGGGAGCGAGCACAAGACGACGTACGACGCGGATCCGCGTCACGCCTTCCCCGAGTGGGACCACCGGTACTATCCGTCGCTGCGCAGGAAGAGGGATCAGATCCATGACGACCTGAAGCAGGATCCGCAGCGCACGATGCGGAACGTGGGGAAGTCGACCCGCGCTCAGCTCGACCTGAAATTTGACGAAAAGGCCATGCGTCATGTGGCGCTCTCGCCCAATGGCCCTCGCGAATACCTGGAGATGGCGACGTCCCTCTTCCCACGCCTTCTGAGCAGGGTGGCCTTTCCGGCCCTCCAGGAGGCGCTTTCCCATGACGATGTGCGCTTCGCCCTCACTGCGTATCTGAACTTGGAGTCCGTGAGCAAGGCGCCGCCGGGGTCCGGGTCCCTCGTCACCGTGGTCCAGATGATCGACGAGCTCCGGCAGCAGGGGGGTGAGAGCCGGTTCGTCCTCGAGCTCGATCTCCAGGAGTGCATCCAGGGGGTGTCCGGTCTGTGGGGCACCGATGCGGTGAACCAGTTCGATGACGCCCTCCAGGAGCGGCGGACCATCGCCATGGCCGAGGGGCAGGGCAGCTCGGACCTGCTCGCCGACCTGTACGGCTGTGACCGGTCGGAGTTGGCGAAAACGGTGGCGGGCGACGCCGGTTATTACGCCGACAGGACTCGTGAGGCGGAGTACCGCGCGGCAACCGCGCTCGAAATCGTCCGGCAGACCTGCCTCACGGGCCTGGACCCGTGGTGGACTGCGTTCACGGCGTTCTTCGAGCAGCTCTGGGCGCGCAAGGAAGCAGTCCAGGCAGCGAGGAAGTGAGCCCGCTCGCCCTCGGTGCGGGCCAGCAGGTCGGGGATATCCTCCGGCCGGCCGGTCCGCACTCTGCTGTCCGGGGACGACCCAGGATGCTGCGGACCTCGCCCGGTGCGGCACGCGGGACACCGGCCCGGTCGGTTCACCGCCCCGGGGAAAGGGTGGGGTCACAGCCCCAGGGGCGGTGGGGGCCAAGCTCGAGGGTGAGGCTGACCCCGTGGAGTGGACACTCCGACAATCGCTCTTGGTGGTCCAGGGAGGGATGTCCAGGTGGGACGCAGGTCGGCTGGGAGGCGGACGTACGCTGCGGTTGCCTCGGATCTCGGTATCACCGCGGAGTCGCTGTGGACATGGGTCCGCAAGGATGAGGCCCCGGCCACGTCCGACCGCCGTGACGTCGGCGTCAGCGTGGCCGAGGAACTGGCCCGGCTGCGGGCGGAGAACACCCGGCTGCTCAAGGCCGAGCAGGAGTGGCGCCTGGAGCGCGAGATCCTGCGCCGGGCGCCGCCCATTTCGCGCGGGAGGTGAAGTGAGATCCCGCCGCTGGGACTTCACCTCCGAGAACCGCGCCGATGTCGGCGTCCAGCGGATCTGCCGGGTGCTGGGGGCATCCCGCGCTGGCGTCTACCGGTACCTGGCCACCGAGCAGGAACGCGCGGAACGCCGGGCCGGGGAGAAGCGGACCGTGGCCGAGATCCGGGCCATCCGTGCCGAACATCAAGGGGCATATGGCGCGCCGCGCGTCCATGCCGAGCTGCGGGCGAGGGGGCGGGGTATCAACCGAAAGCGGTGACTCGGCTGATGCGCGTCAACGACATCGTCGGCCGGCACCTGCGGAGGAAGAAGCGGACGACGATCGCGGACAGGCTGAACACGAGGTGGTGCGGAGACATCACCTATAGCCGTCGGTTCGACGTGGCTCTACCTCGCTACGGTGATCGACATCTACTCGAGGAAGGCCGTGGGCGGGTCGATCGCGGACCGCATGCGGACCTCGCTGGTCACCGACGCACTCGAGATGGCCGTGGCTTCCCGCGGCGGCCGGGTCCGCAGCGTCGTATTTCACACCGACAGGGGCGCCCAGGGTGGATTCAACCGGTCGTCGCAACACCTCGTGATCGTGGAGGTGTGGAATGGTCCGACGTCAGCAGGCAGCGGATCGGGCGGTGCGTCCGAAGGTGAGGTCTCCGCGACATCGGAAGTACCAGCGGCATGTAGAGGCGGCGTTATGGACTGAGATCTCCAAGGGCCTTCTCCCCGAGGAGGCCGCGGGCGTTGTCGGCGTGGCGCCGGCCGTCGCGACGCGCTGGTACCGCCAGTGTGGCGGCATGCGACCGTTCGATCCGAAGCCGCCTTCGGGTAGATACCTGTCGTTTCGCGAGCGAGAGGAAATCGCGCTTCTTAGAGGGCGTTAAGTCCGATCTTCCTCGGTTCGTGATCGCTCGATCGTGGTACTGATCGCCACGCCGGCCACCTGCTGGTCATGTTCATGCTGAGATGCGAGCCATGGAGAGAAAGCCGTACCCCAGCGACTTATCGGACGAGCAGTGGGCGTTGATCCAGCCGATGATCACGGCGTGGAAGCAGGACCGGGTGGCACGGTCGGCGACCGGTGATCCCGGGGCCTGCGACCTGCGGGAAGTCGTGAACGCGATCTTCTACCAGAACCGAACGGGCTGCCAGTGGCGCTACCTGCCCCACGACCTGCCGGCCTGGTCAGCGGTGTTCTACTACTTCACGCTGTGGCGCCAGGACGGCCTCGACCAGCGCATCCAGGAACTCCTTCGCTGCCAGGTGCGGGAGAGAGCCCGGCGATTAGAGGACCCGTCCCTCGTGATCATCGACACCCAGTCCGTCCGCGCGGCCGCCGGTGTCCCGAAGACCACGACGGGACTGGACGCCAACAAGAAGGTGTCGGGCCGCAAGCGGGGACTGGCCGTCGACGTCCTGGGGCTGATCATCGGCGTCGTCGTGCTGGCCGCCTCCGCCCATGACAACGCCGCCGGCACCGCCCTGCTCGACCAGGCCGCCGAGCGGTGCGGCAACCGCCTGGAGAAGGCCCTGGTGGACCAGGGCTTCAAGGACGAGGTCCTCATCCACGGCGCCCTACTGGACATCGACATCGAGATCGTCCGCCGCAACCCCGCCGACCAGGGCAAAGGCTTCATTCCGCAGCCCAAGCGGTGGATCGTGGAGCAGGTCAACGGCACATTGATGCTGCACCGCCGCCTCGCCCGTGAGTACGACCACCGGCCCGACACCTCCGCCTCACGCGTCTACTGGGCCTCGATCGCGAACATGGGCCGCCGCCTCACCACACCGAGTCCGGCCTGGCGCGACACCCTCGAGCTGGCCGCGTGAACGTCACCGAGCTCATGGCCGGCCTCCAGGCCCAGCACGACGAGACCACAGCCCGGGCCTCTGAACTACGCGACCAGATCGTGCACTTGACCGCCGCCCTCGCCGAGACCGAAGCGCGACTCGGGGACCTGGCCACCACCCGGAAGGTCATCACCGAACTCGCACCAGCTGGAGGCGACCCCGATCCGCCCGAGACGAACACCGCCTACCAGGCCATCGTGAATACCTTCAACCAGCACCCCGACCAGGTCTTCCGAGCCCGTGACCTGCACGAACTCCTCGGCATGCCCACCGACGAGGCATCCGTCAACATCACCCGCAGCCGCCTCGGACGCCTCACCCGTCAAGGCTTCCTCACCCAGCCCGGACGAGGCCGCTACCAGAAACGGACTTAACGCCCTCTTAGAGCCCAGGGCAAGCGAGTACGCGAGATCGCTCGGGATGTCGGCCGTGATCCCGGAACGATTTCCCGTGAACTGCGGCGCAACGCGGCCACGAGAGCTGGCAGACGTGACTATCGGGCATCAGTTGCCCAGTGGAAAGCCGACATGACTGCACGCCGCCCGAAAGCGGCGCAACTTGTTGTCAATCCGCGGTTGCACGCCTACGTTCAGGAGCGGCTGTCCGGTCAGATCAGCACGCCACGCGGCAGGGTGATCGCACAGGGCTGAAGCGTTCTCAGCTGGTGGGCGTGATGAGGTCGAGTGCGTGGTCGGGGTGTGACCGGTAGTGATCTACGGCTTGGGCGTGGTTGGTCCAGCCGACGAGGTGGGCCGGGGCTATCGCGAGGTTGCGGAAGGTGGCCAGGGCGCGTGGAGCGTTTCCGGTACGCACCCGGCAGACGTCTTCGCGGAGGGTGGTGTCGCGGATGTGGTGCAGGGCCTCGATCTGCCAGTGCCCGCGGACGGCGGCGGCGAGCTGGGCGGGGGTGGCCTGCCCGGCTTGCAGGCTGGTGACCGCGTAGGCGCGTTCGAGGGTCACCTGGCCGGTGCGGACGTCACGGCGTCGGCGCACGATCTGGAGGGCCTGGACCGCGTGCGGGAAGGTGAGTCCGCCGACGGTAGCGGCCTTCAGCCGGCGGATCTCGTCCCGGCCGCGACCTGCCTCACGGGTCTTGTCCAGGAGGGGAACGTCCCGCCAGGGCAGCCTCTTCAGCATTGCCTGCAGGGACGGGTGGCTGCCCTTGACCACGGCGATGTAGTGGGCCCTCTTCTCTTCGACGAGGAAACGGGCGTGATCGGTCTGCGTCAACAGCGCGTCCAAGGTGACCACGATGCCGGCCAGCTCCAACGGGGCGAGCAGGGGCCGGAACGCAGTGATTTCGTTGCTTTTGGTGTCGACCTGACGCTGGGCAACCAGTGTCTTCTCGCCGTGCAAGACCGCGGCGAGCAGGTGGACCGCGGTGTGATCGTGGGTGCGTGAGCCGCGCAGGGACCTACCGTTCACGGCCAGGGCCCGCAGTCCATCGACTCGGCAAGATCTCCCAGCTCCTCGGACCCGACGGCCGGCAGGTCCGCTACACGAGCACGGTGGCAGGACTGGACTTCGACCACGGAAAATGGCATAGGGACGCGACCCCTGAACGATCGATGGCTTCGACACCTTGATCATCAGAGGTCGCGTCCTTCGTGCGTCCACCAGGCCCCTCATCAGGCCGAACATCCACAATCAGGACCGACCGAACATCTCGCGAGACGAGAATGCTTCAGCCCTGGCACGGCTTCGGTGTACCGGGCGGGCAAAGGCTGGCCTCTTCGCCTGTCCATGAGACCCAGGCGCCCTTGCCACCCAGGCCCGAGAATGACACAGACGTCCCGAACTACCGAGGATTGAGAAAAGATGGAACTCGAAAGCACGCTCAAGATAAAGAACTTTGCCCGGGAAAATATTGATGACCTGCAAGTCGCAGATTCGCTTGCAAAGCTTTTCGCGGTCACCTATCCCAAGAATGACGGGGAAGACTTCAAATCCATACTGGATGTCGACGACCTGAGGCTCGACTCTTACGTGGTCGCACTCACGGTGGATGGGAATTTCGACGACACCATCATTACGGCCGTCGACAGGGCAGATCATGTAACATTCGCGAGTGACCTTGTTAATCGCCTGCTCCCGGCATTCGTAGCATGCAACAAGCTATATTACGGAATCGTGCAGCCGGGCTATGCGTCCGGCGATCAGTTCGGAATCGGTTTTACGCTCGTCAACGACCCGCACTCCGAAGTCTATCTGACCACCGCGCCGGGCGAAAGCACGGGAGAGTCCAGCGCAAAGTATTACAAGGCGCTCGGCGTCGCAGATCACCGCATTCACATGAACGTAGATCGTAAGCAGGCGACGGCGGCCATCAAGGCTGTAACAGGGGAGAACAAGAGGACCCCGAAGTCGGAATCTGGTGTTCGTGGCGTCAACGAAGGTACCTACCAGGTAGCCAAGACTTTCAGTCCGGCAAAGCGCGAGAAGTATCGCGAGGCAATGAGCCTACAGGGCGACGGCAGCGCAGCACACGATCGGGACCCGCAGGTCAAGGAATGGCTGCAGAGCAAGGGGGTTCCGGAGAGCGGAAAGGTCGCGATCCTTTGGTCCCGATTTAGCGGAAAGAGTGGGAATGCTCACACTGAGCACGACACCAGCTACAACGGTATGGCTCAGATAATCGCGGGCTGCAAGGACATGGACGCGGTACTCATCGTGGGTGATAGTCAGCCCAAGGGCAAGACTGGAGGCCGGGAGAAATACGAGAAAATCGCCGAGACGTTCAACAATTATGGGGGCAGCGATCCCGAAAGCCCTTGGGGGGGCAATGGAAAGTGGGTGGGTAGAGGGAGAAGGAGGAAGTGGGTTGAAATTCCGGGCGACGGGAAAGACGACACTTTCGGCGCCAAGGTCATAGTGATGACCGAGTTCTGGAACGAAGACGGGGTTAAGTCCTGGGGCGGAAACGACCGAAGGGGCCAATTCCTGCTCTTCGACTACCTGCACCGGAAGTACGACGTGGCGCGGCACCTCGGTTTCCGCAGCGGAAATCTGGAAGCGATCGCCATGCTGGGGTTCGACGTCAGGTACATGGAGGAGCCGGACAGCTGGGGTGGCGACCGGATGGCCGTGTGGCATGGCGACGCCGATGGAAAGACCCCTTCGGGTGGAGATGCTCCAGGATATGAGCGACTTGGAGTCTCGGGATCGTCGAACCGGCTCGGGCAGCATCTCCTCGAACAGACCGACCCAAAGTATAGAAGCGAACAGCTTGCCGCCTATCCCACCCCGGCGGAGCGCAAAAAGGCAAGGTGGAATAACCCGGAGGCGCCCGAGGATGAAAGGATATCCCGCCCCCGAGGATTCGCCGATGACGACCTGCCGAACATCGACCAGTACCTGGTGAACGGTGATCCACTTCACGGAGTCCCTGACGTCCAAAAGACGGCGGTGAAGAATCTTGCGGATCGAGTGAATTCGGCTAAGAAGAAGCATAGGGCGGCGGACCTGAAGCAACAGGCGCATATGAAGACAGGTAAGGGGTCTAACCCCGCGTTCAAGAAGGCTATGGACGAGGCGAAGCTGGCTATCAAGACGGCGAAGGACGAGTGGGACACCATACTTTCGTCCGCCGCCTCCGACCAAGAGAAGAAGCTCTACGAGCGAGCTGCCACTCACTTCCTGCTGAAGTTCCCTACTCCTTAACGTCGATCTTTCGTGACGGTCCGTCGGCTTGTTCGGCGGGCCGTTTCGGTGGCACTGACCCTTCAGTTGCAGATCGGCAGGTCTGCTGTAGTTCGCTGATCTCGCGGTGTGGGTAACCGCTGGGCATGCCTGCGCGGACTGCTTGCCCCCGTCTCCCGTAAGACCGGCGCTGTCACGTTGTCGGTGGCGGGGCGGGATGATCTTCGGGTTGTCCGTCTGGGGAGGGGTCCGTTCGTGTCGTCCAAGGTGCCGTTGTACCAGGGCGGTTGCTAGTTCCGGGGGCATGGGAGCTGGTCGGGTTGGGGTGGATGGAGGAGCAGGCACGAGCTTCGTGCTCATTTGGGTGTCTACGCCAGTTGATCGTGAGGTGGCCCATGCCTGCTGCCATATCTTCTCCAGTCCCTGCCGTGCTGGTGAAGCTGGGGCCACTGGACCCCGGCCGGATCCGTGATCTGCGCCCGTACTTTGATGCGGTGCCTGATCCGCGCTCGCGGCGGGGCCGGTGGTACTCGCTGACCGCGATCTTGCTGGTGTGTGCCTGCGCGGTCGTCTCGGGAGCGAGGAGCATCGAGGAACTCGCCGAGTGGGGCCAGCGTGCCTCGAACGCACTTCTGGTAGTGATCGGGATCCGGCGTCACCTGCTCGGTTGGCGGCGTGCTCCTTCGCCGGTCACGATCCGCCGGATGCTGGGGGCTGTTGACGGTGACGCCCTGGACCGGGCGGTGGGCACCTACCTGGCCGATCGGCACCGGGTCGCCACCGAGCCGGCCCACAGACCATCGCCCTCGACGTCCGGGCGGCCGCGTGTGATCGCTGTCGACGGCGAAGCACTCAAGGGATCAGCCGTCTCACCGCGACGTGCCGGCATCTGCTCTCCGCGGTCACCCACGACCCGGTCGTCACCCACGACCCGGTCGTCACCCACGACCCGGTCGTCACCCACGACCCGGTCGTCACCCACGACCCGGTCGTCACCGTCGCCCAGGTCGAGGTCGGTGCCAAGACGAACGAAACCACACACTTCCAACCGCTCCTCACGCCGCTGGACCTGGCCGGCACCGTCGTCACCTTCGACGCGCTGCACTCGGTCCAGGCGAACGTCTCCTGGCTGGTCGAGACGAAGAAGGCGCGCTACACCACCGTGATCAAGGCCAACCAGCCGACCACCCACCATCAGCTCGCATCCCTGCCCTGGCGGGACATCCCCGTCCAGCACACCGTCTCCACCACCGGGCACGGCAGGCGCGAGTCCCGCTCGATCAAGACCTGCGCGGTCCCGGACGAACTCGGCGGGATTGCCTTCCCCCACGGCCGCCTGGCCATCCGTGTCCGCCGCCGCCGCAAGCAGACCGGCCAGCGCGAGACCCGGGAGAGTGTCTACGCCGTCACCAGCCTCGACGCCCACCAGACCGACCCCGCCAGCCTTGCCATGTGCTTCCCCTCGTAGCGTGGAGTCGTGACCCGATAAGGAGTTGAGGGTGGGGAAGCGACGTAGCTACGACGCGGAGTTCCGTGAGGGGGCCGTGCGGATCGTGCTGGAGACGGGCAAGCCGGCTGCGGAGGTCGCGCGGGATCTGGGTGTGCACGAGGGCACGCTGCAGACCTGGGTGAGCCGGGCCCGCGGGGCCGCGGAGACGGGTACCGGCCCTCTGGAGGAATCCGAGCGGGAGGAACTGGCCCGGCTCCGGGCGGAGAATCAGCGGTTGCGCAAGGAGACCGTCGAGCTCGGGATGGAGCGTGATGTCCTCAAGCGATGCATGGTCCTGTGGGTGAAGTAGCTGATTGGGACCCGGCGGTACTCGTCGGGGTGATCAGCGACTGCAGGACCGAGGAGAAGATCCCGCACACCGTGGCCTGCCGCGCGCTCGGTGTGTCACCGGCCTGGTACTACAAATGGCGTGGCAGGCCTGCAAATTTGACGAAGCGTGAGGTCAGACGGGCCGCGCTGACCGAGAGGATCAAGCACTTCTTCGACGCGTCGGGTCGGACCTACGGCTCGCCCAGGATCACGCTTGACCTGTGGGCCGAGGGCTGGCAAGTGTCCGTGAACACGGTCGCCGAGATCATGTCCGAGGAGGGCTGGTACGGCCGCGAACCGAAAAGGCGCAAGGGCCTGACTCGCCAGGGCAAGCGGAAAGCAGTCCGCGACCTGGTCGGACGGCACTTCGACGCGATCGCTCCCGACGTGCTCTGGGTGGGTGACATGACCGAGATCGACACCGGCGAGGGCAAGCTCTACCTGGCCACCGTCATCGACCTGTTCTCCCGCCGCTGCCTCGGATACGCCATGGACGCCCGCCACGACGCCGCCCTGGTCAGCGCGTCCCTGCAGATGGCCGCCGCGACCCGCGGCGGCGACGTGGACGGAGTGATCTTCCACTCCGACAGGGGCAGCGAATACGCCTCCGCCGCCTACAACAGCCTGTGCGACCGACTCGGCGTGGTCCAGTCCATGGGCCGCGTGGGGTCCTGTTTCGACAACGCCGCCGCCGAGGCGTTCAACTCCACCGTCAAGACCGAGTACATCCACCGGCACCGGTTCACCACCCGCGCCGAAGCCCGGATCAAGATCGCCACGTGGATCGCCGACTTCTACAACACCAGACGCCGACACACCCGTGCCGGCGGACTTCCACCCGTGGAGTTCGAACAGAAGATCAGCCAGCAACGCAGCCAAGCCCACCAGAGGGCCGAAGCCGCATAGAAGAGGACTCTACGTTTCCAGGGGATTGACAGCCATCCCGATCCGCGGGCACTGGGGGATCGAGAACTCCTCGCACCACATCAGAGACGTCACCTTCGCCGAGGACGCATCCACCGTCCACACCGACACCGCACCCCGCGCCATGGCAACCCTCCGCAACCTCGCCATCGGCGCCCTGAAAACCATCGGAGCCAACAACAACGCCAAGACCACGCGAGCGATTCGAAACGAACCCGAACGAGCACTCCGCATCCTGGGCATTACCCACGATCCGAACTCCTACGGAACTTGACCAAACCCTGGCCATGACCCGCTTCTGGAGTTTGGCATCGGTGATGCGGCCCTCGTTGACGCCGGAGTTGAACGGGGTGGTGATGCCCTGCCCCGTAGGAGCGGAGCTTGTCCGTGACGATCACCCGGGGTACCTGGCCGGTGGTGGTGCTGAGCCGGCGGAAGAAGCGCCTGGCCGCGGTCTTGTCCTGGCGGTTCTGCACCAGGATGTCGAGGACGTTGCCGTCGGCATCGACGGCACGCCACAAGTACTTCTGCACCCCGCGGATCTTGATGAAGACCTCGTCGAGATGCCATGTGTCGCCTGGCTGCGGGGGCCTGCGGCGCAGGGCGTTGGCGTAGGTCTGGCCGAACTCAGACACCACCGCCGAACTGTCTCGTACGAGACGACGATGCCGCGCTCGAGCCTCGTCTCCTCGACCTCGCGGAAGGAGCGGGGGAAGCGAAAGTACAGCCACACGCAGTAGGCGATGACCTCGGCCGGGTAGTAGTGGTTGACACGATCGGGCCCCGCCCCGGACGGACACTCCGAAGAGCATCCCACTCCCACCACCGGCAACATGACAGCACCGGTCCGCGACGTCACCTACGACGAAGACCGTTCCCAGGTCCGCACCGGCAACGCACCCCGCGTCATGGCAGGTCTCCGCAACACCGCGATCACCCTCCTGGGCCTTCACGGCCACGAAGCATCGCCGCCGCTCTACGACATCACGTCCGCGACACCAACCGCCCCGTCAACCTGCTCCTGACAGCATGATCAACGACTTTGCCCTTCACCGTTGGTCCGGACGACTGCTCCTCCGGCCCTTGCGAGGGCCGCGCGGGTATTCCAGCATTTCCTCTAATACAACCACTGGCATTTAGAATGGAAGGCCGTACGCATGGGTGGCAGGAAATATCGGACCTCAAGAAGAATGGTGTTGGCTGGGATGGCGACCGCTTCGCTTCTCACGTCCGCGATCACGCTCCAGTATGCGAGCGCCGAGACGAGTGCAGATTCTGCATCGGTTCCCGTGGCGCCGCCCGGCTTCAAAAACGGCAGCTTTGAAGACCCTGTGGTTTCTTCCCCCACGAACATCTTTCCGACTGGCTGGAAGGATGAAAGGCTCATAACTCCGACACTCAGCAATTCTTACGAACCTACGGCTGGGAATCAGACCGTCGCCCTCCATAAGAGTGATCTTTATCAAATTTTTCACGTACAAGCCGGAAAAATTCGACTCAGCTTCGACGTAAAGGCTGCAGCGGTCACTCAGAACGCCGTAGTCAATTACAGCCTAGGTCAGGCGAAGGGGTCGGACGATAAGGTGGGGGTTAATTGGAAAACGATCACCACCCAACTTGATGTTGCTTCACCGACGGATGTGCGGCTGACTCTCTCTTCGCCGATGGGTGGAACGCGGGATGTGGTAATTGACAATGTGAAGGTCGAGTACCTTCCTGCGATCAGCGGCACTCCCGCAGCCGTTGCACCACTGCAGCTTGGGGAACCCAGTGAAGTCTCGTACGACCTCGTTGACGAGGGCGGAATACCGGGGCATGGCGCCACGTTTGGGGTGACCCTCCCGGATGGTGTCGAGTACGAGCAGAATTCGGCGAAGCTTGTTCGCGTGGATCCGGGAAATACGCCAGTGCTCGTCCCTGTCGGTGGTGTGACGTTCGATGCGAACACGAGGAAGCTCGTGATCCCGGTCGGTCAAGGGGCTTCGGGGGGCCGTGGAGGCGATTTGAAGGCGGGTGACCACTACAGGGTCTCCTATAAAATAAAAATCACCGACAAGCAGAAGGCCATAGCGCTTGGCCAAGCGTTCCTACAGTCCCCGGTTCTTTCTCTCGACGAGGTGCAGACCTCCATCAAGGCGTCAAACGTAGGAATTGCTCGTGTCGACGTCGGTTTCGCTGCGGGTGGCGGATTCACGAAATCTGAATACCAGGTGGGGGAGCAAGCTGACGTTGTCGTAGCCGTCAAGAACGGCGGCCCGGAAGACGCTCGCCAGGTGCTCCTGAAGATTCCTAATCCGTCGGGCATCGAAGGATTCTCGGCAGATGGATGCAGTAAGGTCGGAGGCTATCTCGAATGCTCGATTCCGTTGCTGAAGAACGGAGAATCCAAAGAAATTGTCTTTTCTGGCAAGGTGCTCGGCACGGGCCCGCTGCGGGTCCATGCATCTATTTCATCCGGGAGTCTCGATACGAATTCTAACAATAAGGAAATTCTCTACGAGAAAGATTCCACGAACCAGATCGATCTCGCGGTCCAGGCTCATGTACGTAATGCCAGTGGGCCGATAAAAGAGGGTGACGCCTTGAAGCCGGGGGAGAAGGTGTGGATTTCAGTCGAGGCCACGAACAACGGCCCGGCGACCTCCCGGGAAGTCAAGGTGCACGTTCCTCTTCCCCGTGGCACCGAACTGGCCGAGAAGGTTGACGGTTACGACAAGGGGCTGTGGACCGTCGGCGTGCTCAAGACCAACGACAGCGCCACGCTGACGCTGCCCGTCGTCGTGCCCTCCGACGAGCCGACCCTGCATGTCGAGGCCACGCTCGATGCGTCTTCGTACGAGGGCCTGGCGGAAATCAATCCCGGAAACAACACCTCCGAAGAGACCTTCGGCATCGATCGGAACGCGAAGTTCAAGGTCGGTGTATCGGTGGTACCTCCCGCAGCCGGTGCTCCGGAGGAGTACTCGCCGGGTGATCGCGTCACGTACAAGATCGCCGTGACGAACGAGGGACCCTCCAACGCCAAGAGCGTGGAGATCACGCACGTCATGCCCGATGGCATGACACAGGGCAAGTGGACCGGCCCGGAGGGCACCTACTACGAGAACGGAGTGTGGACGATCCCCAACGTCAGATCCGGCGAGACGGTCGACTTGACCGTGGAAGGGGTCCTACCCGCGGACCAGGGGACCACGATTCACCGGGTCTGCGTCAAGGGCGCCGACCCCGCCATCCCCGATTCCCGCGGCTACAAATCGTGTGACGACGCGAACGACATCGAGGGTCACATGGCCGTGAGCGAGCTGAACGTGGTCCAGCGGGCCGCGGCGCGGATGACGGTCACTCCGGAGGGGGACATGAGTAGCAGGCCGTTGCCCGGTCAGCAGGTCACGTGGTCGGTGAAGACGGACAATCCCGGTGTGTCGACGGCGAAGGGGCTTGAGATCGAGGTCCCGGTGCCCGCTGGTGTCGGTGATGCCGAGGCGACGCCCGGGTCGAACGGGGGCTCGTATGAGGACGGTCTCTGGAAGCCGGCCGATGTGCCGATCGGTGGCCAGGCCGTCCTGACGCTCACCGGTACGGTGCTCCCCGACCACGACAAGTTGGACTACCGGGCCACCCTGAAGCAGTCGAAGACGCGGCTGGACGAGAGCAAGGGCAGCAAGATCGGAGACTCTGTGGAGAAGAGTGTCGAGGTGCAGCAGGTCGCGGGCCTCGACGTGTCCATCGCGGCGGTGGACGGCAAGAACGCCGTCAAGGTCGGCGAGCAGGCCAAGGTGAAGGTCACGGTCGCCAACAAGGAGGGCCCCTCGACGGCCCGCAACACGGTCGTCGAGGTCGACCTGCCCCAGGTGAACGGCCTCACCCACGACGGCGGCACGGACTTCAACGGTGAGCCGGGCGGCGAGGGCTTCGGGACCTGGAAGGTCGGCGACCTGAAGTCCGGGGAGGAGAAGTCGCTGACGCTCACCTTCACCCCGGAGGAGGCGAAGGACCTGCGGTTCGACGTACTGGCGGCCCGCTCCGACGCGGCCAACCCCCAGGAGTGCCAGGACATCTGCGGCAGTACCAGCGTGAAGGTCACGGCCGACGAGCCCGATGACCCCGGCAAGCCCGATGACCCCGGCAACCCGGATGACCCAGGCAAGCCCGGTGACCCTGGCACCCCGGACAACCCCGGTGACCCGACCCCGCCGCCCGGCGACGGGCAGAACCCGCCCGCCGGCGACGGCGGCAAGAAGGACGACGGCGATCAGTCGCTCGTCGACCAGGTCCTTGCCTCCACGGGCAGCAACGCCCTGTGGTGGGGAGGCGGAGCCCTGGGCGCGGCCGGTATCGGCGCGGCCCTGATGATCGCTTCCCGGCGTCGCCGCTGACCGCGACAGCGTCGAACGGACGCGGGCCGGAGTCGGGAGGGCCCCACCCTCCATGAAGGAGGCGGGGCGGTCGCTCCCGGGGCCGGCCCGTGTCACGTCCATGGCTCAGCCCGGAATCGAATCGTTGCTCCACTGGCTCCAGTCCAGGTTCCAGTCGTTCAGCCCATTGATCCGGCCGAACGGCTGTGCCGCCCGAATCCTTGACGATCACCACGTCGCCGACCTGGGAGTTGTCGTCGAACCACGCGGCCGCGGCCGCGGTGTTCGGGTCCTTACCACCCTTGGCGTCGGCGAGCCCGATGCAGCCGTGGCTGGTGTCTTGCTGGCCGAACACTTGTGGAGCAGCGCAGCAGTCGCCAAGCACGAAGGTCCCAGAGTCGGTCGGGCGCATGGCATGCGGCACGTCCGGGATGTCGTACTGGGGCTTGCCCGCCGTCGGCGTGCACGCCACGGCCTGAGCATCGGAGCAGACCGGAGCACGGCATGCTCTGACGCGCCATCAGTCAGCCGCACCACCGACAACGTGACAGCACCTCCTCATGGACATTTGCGGAGAAAACCTAGCGGCGCAGACGCAGAGTGACTTCCTCGGTGGTCGGCGAAATGCGAACAACGTGTAGAGACCCCCGAACCCCCTCGTACTCTTGTGTTCCTCCCGTGATCGCGGAATCGGACTCCTTGGGCGGCCCTCCGGGGTTGAAATCTAGATTCTGAAAAGTGATTTTCCCGTCATCCAAAAGAAGCGTGCCGACGCACTGCGTTCCGATTCCCTTGGTTTGCTTATCGATAGCCACCATCGTGCATTGCACTCCGCTGACCCCGATCTTCTCTCCATCCTGAAGGATGTCGGCGCTGCGGGTGAGTACATCCCCTGGCCCTCTCCCTTTATCACCCGTGTCGATCATGTAATCTTGAGTTACCTCCGCGATCACGTGGTGGGTTTCCACCGAGTTGTTCGGTGCCGCCTGACTCCACGCAGCCCAGCCTGCGAACAGCAGGGACGCGGTCCCCCACGCCATACCCTTCGTCACAGCCATCGAAATTCGTCCTCCGTTAGCATTCGGGGGAGCTATCGGCATGCATCCTGGATCGCGTATGGCGAACACCCTGAGGTGTCGATTCCGGTCCCGGGAAATATGCCTTGCTCCCGTCACGGTGGCATGGCGCCAGTCTTTCCGCGCTCAGTCGTCTCCATCCGGGTGAGGATTTACACCGGTCTGAAGAGCCGGTCGCGGCCCGAAGGGTGACTGATGCCGGTCGAGGACGCGGTCCGCCGGCTGGCCTTCACCACAAACGGAGTCGGCGTAGCACCCGGTGCGGCGCCGTGGGGAATGAAGTCGGGGCGGGCCAGGGCACGTCGGTCTGCCTGCGTGGTGGCGCTCAGTTCTTCCTCGGCCTGGGAGGTGGTGGTGGAGTCGATCTCGCGGGACGCGGGTGTGGTCACGTTTCGTGCGCGTGCCCGCGCCGACGCGGTGAGGTGTCCGCGGTGCAGGTCTCTGTCGTGGCGGGTGCACGGCCGGTACGAGCGACGGCTGGCGGATGCGGCCGTCGGGACCGCACCGGTGGTGATCCGGCTTACGGTCCGCCGGTTCAAGTGACTCAGTGCCGGATGCCCGACGGTGACGTTCGCCGAACAGATACCGGGACTGACCAGTCCTCACGCCCGACACACCCCAGTCCTGCGCAAGATGCTGGCCCGGGTCGCCGAAGCCCTGGCCGGCCGGGCCGGAGCCCGTCTGGCCCGGCGGATGGGAATACTGGTGGCGAAGGATACCCTGCTTCGGCTTCTCCGTGCCTCTGACCTGGAGGAACCCGGCGCGGTGCGGGTCCTGGGAGTGGACGAGTTCGCCCTGCTCAAGGGCCACAACTACGCGACGATCCTGGTCGACCTTGAAGCCCGCCGACCCATCGACGTCCTGCCCGGCCGGGAAGCCGAGACGGTCGCCCGGTGGCTCGCAGAGCATCCGGAGGTGGAGATCGTCTGCCGTGACCGGGCTTCCGCCTATGCCGAGGCAGCCAGAGCGGCCGCGCCGCAAGCGGTCCAGATCGCAGACGTGTGGCACCTGTGGAACAACCTTGCTAAGGCCGTCGAGAGGACTCTGACCAGCCACTACGCTTGCATCCGCGCTGGCCACGAAACCGCTGGGGAAGCTCGAGAGGAGGCCTCGGCGCCCCCGCCGGACGGGACTCTCGATGTCAACGGGCGCCCACGCCGGATCGTCGGCCCGGATCCGCGAACGGCATCGCCAAGTCCACGAACTGCTGGCCCAAGGCCGTTCACTGCGCGGCATCAGCCGCGACCTCGACCTGGACTACTGCCGTCCGCCGATACGTCCAAACCCGGGACGTTGACCAGCTGCTGGTCAAGGCCACCCAGCGGCGCACCCTTCTGGACGACTACAAGCCCTACCTCTACAAACGCTTCATCCAGGGCTGCCGCAACGCCAGCCAGCTCTTCAGAGAGGTCCGGGATCAGGGATTCCGCGGTGATCGCACCGTCGTCAACCACTACGTTCGCCAGCTCAAACAGGGCATCGAGACCGCCCCGCCACCTCCGGCCCTACCCAAACCGAGACGGGCACTTCGCTGGGTCATGACCCACACCGACCGGCTCCGGCCGCACGAAGTCGTCGCCCTCAAGGCTGTCCGGGCCGCCTGCCCCGAACTCGACACGGCCGTCGAGCACGTCCGCGCTTTCGCCGTCCTCATGCACGAGCGGCGCGGGCAGGACGTCCTCGAATGGATCGAGCAGGTCCACAACAGCGACCTGCCGTCGTTGCAGCAGTTCGCCCGCGGCCTCCTCCACGACCAGGACGCCGTCGTCGCCGGCCTCTCCTCAACCTGGAGTTCGGGACAGGTCGAAGGCCAGGTCACCCGCGTCAAACTGATCAAGCGAGCCGGCTACGGCCGGGCCAGACTCGACCTCCTTCGAACCCGGATCCTCCTCAGAACCTGAACCCAGCCGATCACAAGATCAGCGACAGAGTCCGTTCATGTGTACGCCGACACGCGACGGCGGCGGAGTTTCTCGGCGGCTCTGAGCTCGGCTTGGAGCCGGCGGGCTGCTGCGCTGCGTGCTGTTTGGACGGCACGGTCACGTTGTCGGGGGTGTGATTGAGGGAGGTAGGAAGGGGCCTTCAACGGCTGGTTGTTCAGGCCGCTCTACCTTCTTGAGCGGGTTGATCGAGCCATTCGGAGGGTTGGGTCGCCCAGGGGTGCTGGGTGTGGCTATCAGGCCGCTGCCGAATCGTGGCTGCCCTCCCTTCGCCGCCCGGCACCCCACGACGACTCGGCCGCCGATGAGGAAGTGTCAATCCCCTGGAAACGTAGAGTCCTCTTCTATGCGGCTTCGGCCCTCTGGTGGGCTTGGCTGCGTTGCTGGCTGATCTTCTGTTCGAACTCCACGGGTGGAAGTCCGCCGGCACGGGTGTGTCGGCGTCTGGTGTTGTAGAAGTCGGCGATCCACGTGGCGATCTTGATCCGGGCTTCGGCGCGGGTGGTGAACCGGTGCCGGTGGATGTACTCGGTCTTGACGGTGGAGTTGAACGCCTCGGCGGCGGCGTTGTCGAAACAGGACCCCACGCGGCCCATGGACTGGACCACGCCGAGTCGGTCGCACAGGCTGTTGTAGGCGGCGGAGGCGTATTCGCTGCCCCTGTCGGAGTGGAAGATCACTCCGTCCACGTCGCCGCCGCGGGTCGCGGCGGCCATCTGCAGGGACGCGCTGACCAGGGCGGCGTCGTGGCGGGCGTCCATGGCGTATCCGAGGCAGCGGCGGGAGAACAGGTCGATGACGGTGGCCAGGTAGAGCTTGCCCTCGCCGGTGTCGATCTCGGTCATGTCACCCACCCAGAGCACGTCGGGAGCGATCGCGTCGAAGTGCCGTCCGACCAGGTCGCGGACTGCTTTCCGCTTGCCCTGGCGAGTCAGGCCCTTGCGCCTTTTCGGTTCGCGGCCGTACCAGCCCTCCTCGGACATGATCTCGGCGACCGTGTTCACGGACACTTGCCAGCCCTCGGCCCACAGGTCAAGCGTGATCCTGGGCGAGCCGTAGGTCCGACCCGACGCGTCGAAGAAGTGCTTGATCCTCTCGGTCAGCGCGGCCCGTCTGACCTCACGCTTCGTCAAATTTGCAGGCCTGCCACGCCATTTGTAGTACCAGGCCGGTGACACACCGAGCGCGCGGCAGGCCACGGTGTGCGGGATCTTCTCCTCGGTCCTGCAGTCGCTGATCACCCCGACGAGTACCGCCGGGTCCCAATCAGCTACTTCACCCACAGGACCATGCATCGCTTGAGGACATCACGCTCCATCCCGAGCTCGACGGTCTCCTTGCGCAACCGCTGATTCTCCGCCCGGAGCCGGGCCAGTTCCTCCCGCTCGGATTCCTCCAGAGGGCCGGTACCCGTCTCCGCGGCCCCGCGGGCCCGGCTCACCCAGGTCTGCAGCGTGCCCTCGTGCACACCCAGATCCCGCGCGACCTCCGCAGCCGGCTTGCCCGTCTCCAGCACGATCCGCACGGCCCCCTCACGGAACTCCGCGTCGTAGCTACGTCGCTTCCCCACCCTCAACTCCTTATCGGGTCACGACTCCACGCTACGAGGGGAAGCACAGAAGTGCGAACAAGTCGCTGAGTAGAGCAATGCCGGCGAGGTCGTCCGTGGTACGAACAGAACGAGCACGCACCTCAGGAGAACGATGAGCCGGATATGGGCGGGGGTCGACAGTGGCAAGGGGCACCACCACGGCCTTGCACTGGACGTGAACGGGAAGACACTCCTGTCGCGGCGGGTCGCCAACGACGAGCCCGAGCTGCTGCAGCTGATCGGCGACGTCCTTGAGCTGGCCAATGGTCGCGAGGTCACCTGGGCCATCGACATGACCGGCGGCGAGCCCGCGCTGTTGCTGGCTCTGCTGATCAGCCATGGCCAGGAAGTCCTCTACGTGCCCGGCCGGCTGGTCAACCGGGCGTCCGACGGCTACCGCGGTGAGGGCAAGACCGATGCCCGCGATGCCTATGTGATCGCCGGCCAGGCCAGAATGCGCCGTGACCTGCGGCCCATCCGCCCCGGCGACGAGGCTGCCATCGAGCTGAAGATGCTGACCGGCCGTCGGCCCGACCTGGTCGAGGACCGTACTCGCAGTGTCAACCGCCTGCGCGGCACCCTGCTGAGCATGTTCCCGGCTCTGGAGCGGGCCCTGGAGGTCACCAACACCGGTCCGCTCCGACTCCTGACGGGCTACCAGGCCCCGGCCGCGATCCGGCGCGCCGGAGTCACGAGGCTGGCGAAGTGGCTGGCCAACCGCAAGGTCCGAAACGCCAGGGCCCTGGCTGAAGCGGCCGTCGAAGCCGCCGAGCGGCAGCACACCGCTGTCCCCGGGGAGAAGACCATCGCGAAGCTGGTCCATACCCTGGCCGAGGAGGTGATGGCCCTCAACGAGCAGGTTTCCGAGATGGACAAGCTCATAGAGGGCCGGTCTCGCGAGCACGAGCTCGCCGACATCGTCCTGAGCGTCCCCGGCATCGGCACCGTGCTGGGCGCGGAGTTCCTCGCCGCCGTCGGCGGCAGCCTGGACGAGTTCGACTCCCCGGACGCCCTGGCGGCCTTCGCCGGCGTCGCACCGGCGCCTCGCGACTCCGGCAAGGTCAGCGGCAACCTCCACCGACCAGTCACCTACCACCGGCGGCTTCAGCGTGTCTTCTACACGTCCGCGCTGGTCAGCGTCCGATGCGATCCGAACTCCCGGAAGTTCTACGATCGCAAACGAGCTGAAGGGAAGAAACACGTCCAGGCGGTACTCGCCCTTGCCCGCCGACGCGTCAGCGTCCTATGGGCTCTGATCCGTGACCGACGGTGCTACGACGGTGGCGTAGCGGTGCCGCCGGCGCAGAGCGAAGTCGTCGACACCAACCACTCTCGGCACCCGTCCGTCCGGCAGCGGGATGCCCAGCAGAACGCGGAGGGCCGTGTTACGGGACAGGCCAATGGCCAGTGCCGCCAGCAACCGTACTCCCGCCAACTCCTTCACCACCGCCTTGACCTGCCTGGCCAGACGGGGAGTGCGCCGCTGACAGCGCTCCAACACCCCGGGCACCTGCTCGCGGAAGGTCTGGCGGCACCCGCGCGTGGGACACACCAAGCGCCGCACCCGTACTCGGAGCACCACCCGCCGGCCGTCGACCGGCACATCGGCCACCGTCCGCCAGTGATACCCGTGCACCTGCCCCGACAGCACCCTGCACACCGGGCAGGGCGCGGGCTCTCTCGGAGCCCGCGCCCTCACCACGACCCGCCCGCCCTCATCGGCTACATCCTCGATGACCAGCGGCGATGTCCCCGAAAGCGCCATCTGCACAAGCTCGTTGACATCCATCACATCAACAACAACGACCTCCGCCACTCAGCATTGCCACCGAATGTGAGAGAGAGCCGTTAACTGGACACACCCGCGCTATCGGGCCGTCTCCTACAGCTTGACGATCTATAGAAGCTTCAGAGTGAAGCTCAGTGTTCGCTCGTCAAGCCCTGTCTATCTGCTGGCGGAGTACGCGCCAGGCAGGCCCTCGAACTCCTGGCCGCCATTGGCCGTCACGAACAGGGTGGTTCGGGTCCCGCGCAGTTCAGCCACTCGGCTACTGCCCTTCTGGCATACCGGAATGGTCACCGCGAACGCGGTGACATAAAGGTTTCCTTCACTGTCCTGGACCACGGTGGCGAAGTTCATGGTCCCAGGGGACGGGTTCCCTGGCCGTCCCGCAGGCTCAAACTCCCACTCCGGGGCCTCTGGATTCCCCGGGACGGGGGTGTAGGTGGTTTCGTTGGACTTCACCGTAGTGATCTCGAGCTTGTTGTCCTTCAGGAAACGCACGGTCGCCACCTTCGACCCGTCATTCGTCACCGGGCTTGAGATCGTGAACGCGGCGTTGCCGTGGCCCTTGGGGGCGTGGATGAAGTCTGCAGCCTCGCGAGCACATCCTGACGATCCGGTGCTTCCGGAAGCCGCGGCGGCCGGTGTGGTCAGCACACTCAGAGCCACCAGAACACTCGCGGCACCAACGGCTACATGTCGCTTCATTGCGTATTGTCCCATCCTCAGTTTCCACCACTTTCTCGGACAGGAGAAGGAGTGACACTGCGCCGCTCCGCATGGTCGCCCGAATAGAGGAGCTGCGTACCCGGTCGAGGTGATCTCGCACTGTGTGTGGCTGTACTTGCGGTTCCCGCTCTCCTTCCGTGAGGTGGAGGAGATGATGCTCGGGCGCGGCATCGTCGTCTCGTATGAGACGGTCCGGCGGTGGTGTCTCAAGTTCGGTCAGGCGTACGCCAACAGCCTGCGCCGCAGGCGCCCGCAGCCGGGCGACAAATGGCACCTGGACGAGGTCTTCGTCAAGATCGGCGGGGTGCAGAGGTACTTGTGGCGGGCCGTCGACGCCGACGGCAACGTGCTCGACATCCTGGTCCAGAACCGGCTCGACAAGGCTGCGGCCAGGCGTTTCTTCCGCCGGCTCCTCACCACGACCGGGCAGGTGCCCCGGGTGGTCGTCACGGACAAGCTGAAGTCGTACGGGGCTGCGCACCGTGAGGTGATGCCCTCGGTCGAGCACCGCTCTCACACGGGATTGAACAACCGGGCGGAGAACTCCCACCAGCCCACCAGGCAGCGCGAACGCGCAATGAAAAGCTTCCGCACCGTCGGCGGAGCACAACGCTTCCTGTCCGCGTTCACCGGGATCTCACCCCACTTCCGCCCCCACCGCCACCTCATGACCGCCGGCCGGTACCGCCTCGAAATGAGCATCCGCTTCACCATCTGGAACCACATCACCGGCGCCGCCGCCCGCGTGCTCGCCACGGCCTGAGCAACGGGTCGGCGATACCCCACCAGGCCCTGACGCGCCACCAAACGATCATGCTGCCAACAATGTGACAACGCCCGGCTACACCCAAATTCAAGACACAGCCCCACGTCCGCTACGTCCTCGACGGGACCCTTGGAGTTTCTGATCAATAGCATCAGGATGTCGACATCAAGGTTCAACTACCCTATTTTTGCGTACACTGTATTGTGCGTAGAGCAGGTGAAGAATTGATTCGGCTGCGAGTATCAATACGACCATCGAGGGCGAGAAGTGCTCATTGAACGCGATGATGAGGACAGGTATTGCAACGCCCGGTAGCACCCAAGGGGCGACTTTTTTCAGCGGTATGCCTATCCTCAGCGCGATTCCAGCATGGGCTAGATGGTAGAGCGCTAGGCCGCCCGCAAGCGCAATAACTGCACCACCGGGTAGATGCGCGTGCTCTGATTCCTCCACTGCAGTAGCGAGGCCTGCGGCGATGCACATAACTGCAGCGGTTACAAAAAAATGCAATAGTCCGGTTACGTCTCGAGCAAGGGGGTAGGAAGACCGCCCGCCTGAAGCTCCAAGAACTGTTTCCAGAGATGCCGAGCCGAAATCGAAATAGGACCACCAGAGGGAGGCCAGTAGTACGAAACCAACTCCGGCGACCACGCCAGACGTGAACGACCAAGATACTCCCATGGATTTAACCAAAGACAGGATAGACTCGCCAAGCATAATAATCACAAATAGTCCGACTCGTTCCACGAGGTGGCCTATGTGAAGTCGCTTCGTAATTCTGCCGCCCTGGTCGAATAGCACCAACGTGACCTCGGCCACCATGAGGGATATCCACAAAAGATAGCGCCACGGCTCGGGGACGAAAGCGGACGTCGCCCATAGGGATCCAAAGGAAAGGCAGTAGACCAATGGCTGCCACTTCGGAACCCTAAGGGGTGAGGTTGCACGAGTTGCTGGCCACCACATGCCAAGCAGCAAAAACCTTGTCCCTGCGTACCCAAGAGCATAAGCAGCCCCCGTGCTCGAGGATGCCATAGGAACGGCAGCAGCCATGAAGACTAGACATGTCATCGCCGCCAGCATAATTAGCCGACGCTTAGGGCTATCGTCTTCAACGATATTCGAAGAGACCGTGTAACTGATCCACAACCACCAGGGAGGGAAGAATAGCGCGAGAAACAGTGTAAAGTCTAAAAAGTCCGGATTCCCGTGCAGCGTGTGAGATAGTTGTGAGGCAAAGGCGACAAATGCCAGGTCGAAAAATAGTTCTAGCCATCTAACGCGTCGGTGGTGAGATCTCGAGGTCGCTCCAGGCGGTTCAGTCATGGCAACTTCTCCAAAGTGGGTGAATGTTACGTTCTCGGCAGCGTAATGGGATTTCGGGTTGCTTGTTAGGGAAGGACCTCGACTGTCAGGGCCTTGTCACGTTGTCGGTGATGCGGCTGCCTGATGGAGCGTCAGGGCATGGCAGGGCCCGGTCTGGCCCCGGTTCAAGCTATGGCGGGCATGCCGGCGGCACCCGTGACGTGGTTCCAGATGGTGAAGCGGATACTGAGCCTTTTCCATCCTCAGTCTGAGCTGGCCAGATGCAGGGTCAGGATGGCTTGGACGAGGCTGGTGATGCGGGCGGTCGAGCACCGGAGCTTGCGTAGGAGGCGCCGGGCTTTGAGGGTGGCGATGGCCCGTTGGACGAAGGCTCGGATGCGTGCGTGGGGGGCCTTGACCCCGAATCCTGAACACGGGTTATGCGGCTGGTGCCAGCGTAGCTGGTGTGGGGTGGAAGGTGTTCTCGAAGGCGATCGGTGATCGTTGTCCGAGGCGGGAGTGCCGGCGCCGGGTGTTGTAGCGGTGGAGCCATCGGAAGGCGTCGAGCCGGGCCTCGTGTTCGCCTGGCCAGCTCTTTCGTCCCTGCAGGGTTTCGCGTTTGAAGGTCGCGTTGAAGGATTCGGCGAGTGCGTTGTCCGCGCTATTGGTATCAGGGGTCAAGGCCCCAGATCACAGGCAGTACCGGCCCTGCCCGCCATGGCCTGTGCCCGGACCACCACCGGGCGTCGGCGCGCCCTGACCCGCCATCAGACGATCACGCCGCGGACAAACGTGACAATGCTCTGTAGGAGGCCAGGATCAGGGATAGACCCGCTGCTTGGCGCGCTGGTAGTCGTCGGTGCACACGAGTCGTACTTCGAGAGGGTGGTTGTAGACAGTCCAGTTCGTGTACGTTCCGTGTACTACCCGGGTACTCCGATAGGTAAAGGGGCCCTCCGACCGGTAGTCGTATTGGGTTCCGAACGTGGTTACGCCCACGCCCCCAGGCTCGAACACTTTCACCCCGCCGGGGTTCTTCCGCCCGGGAGCGTAGTCGCTTCGTGCGTCCAGGTACGTGCCGTTCGGGCAGTGGCCGCTGAACTTCCCGAGCTCCACCAACCGGCGGTGCTTGAGAAGATCACCACCTCGGTCTCCTTGGAGCGCGTGGTCTCTTCCGCGGCATGCGCGGGGGTCGCCGTAGCCGCCAAGAGGGCCGCCAGCGCGGAAATGGTCATGAATCTCTTCTTCATCGTCTCCCTATGCTCGTACCTGCACCAATCGGACCGCTCGTCCGAAGGCGCAGTCCATCGGGCAGGTCGAATCGATGACTGAGGTTGATCCTTTGGAGTGGACATCCTGTCAATGGATCTTGATGATTCAGGGAGGGACGTCCACGTGGGACGCAGGTCTCCGTATCCGGAGGAGTTCAGGAAGGACGCGGTCGCGCTCTACCGTGCCGCGGCCGGGAAGCGGACGTACGCGGCAATGGCCGCGGATCTCGGCATCACCGCGGAGTCGCTGCGGACGTGGGTACGCGAGGACGAGAATCAGGCCGTGCCCGGCCGCCGTGACACGGGCGGCGAGGCGGAAGAGCTGGCCAGGCTGCGGGCCGAGAACGTCCGGCTGCTGAAGGCTGAGAAGGAGTGGCACCTCGAGCGTGAGATCCTGCGCCGGGCAGCCGCCGATTTCGCACGGGAGGTGAAGTGATCCCCCGCCGCTGGGACTTCACCTCTGACCACCGCGCCGACTTCGGCGTCAAGCGGATCTGCAAGGTGCTCGGTGTGTCCCGGGCCGGCTTCTGCCGCCGTCTGGCCACCGGGCAGGCCCGCGCCGAGCGCCAGGCCGAGGAGAAGCGGACCGTGGCCGAGATCCGAACCATCCACGCCGAGCACGATGGTGCCTATGGTGCCCCGCGCGTCCATGCCGAGCTGCGGGCGAGGGGACGGCGGATCAACTGCAAGCGCGTGACCCGCCTGATGCGGGTCAACCACATCGTCAGCCGGCACCTGCGGAAGAAGAAGCGGACAAGGCCGCGCCGCCCGTGCCGGACCTGGTGATGCGCGAATTCACCGCGGACACCCTGAACACCAGGTGGTGCGGCCACAACACCTACATAGCCGTCGGCGGGAGCTGGTTCTACCTCGCCACCGTGATCGACATCTGCTCACGGAGGGTGGTGGGCTGGTCGATCGCCTATCACATGCGGACCTCGCTGGTCACCGACGCGATCGAGATGGCGGTGTCAGCCCGCGGCAGCCGGGTGGACGGCGTCGTGTTCCACACCGACAGGGGCTCGCAGGGCGGATTCAATCGGTCGCCGCAACACCTCATGATCAGCGAGGTGTGGGATGGTTCGTCGTCAGCAGGCAGCCGATCGGGCGGTGCGGCCGAGGTTGAGGTCTCCGGGGCACCCGCAGTACCAGCGTCCTATCGAAGCGGCGTTCTGGGATGAAATAGCCAAGGGTCTCCTCGCGGAGGAAGCAGCTGGGGTTATCGGCGTGGCGCCGGCGGTGGCCACGCGCTGGTTTCGGCAGTGTCGCGGAATGCGACCGTTCGATCCGAAGCCGCATTCGGGCAGGTACTTGTCGTTCTCTGAGCGGGAGGAGATCGCGCTCCTCAATGCCCGGGGTGAGGGCGTTCGTGAAATCGCTCGGCAGGTCGGCCGTGATCCGGGGACGGTTTCCCGTGAATTGCGGCGCAACGCGGCCACCCGGGGTGGGAAGCTCGACTATCGGGCATCGGTCGCGCAATGGAAATCGGACGTGGCCGCACGTCGGCCGAAGACGTCGAAGCTGGTCGCCGATCCGCGGTTGTACGCCTACGTCCAAGAGCGACTGTCCGGTCAGATCAGCCCGCCCGGGGGCAAGACGATCGCAGGACCCGTGACAGGCGCGTGGACGGGGCGGAACAAGCCTCATCGCCAGGATCGGGCATGGGTCCAGGCATGGAGTCCGGAGCAGATCGCGAACCGGATCAAGCTGGATTTCCCGGATGATGAGTCCATGCGCATCAGCCACGAGGCGATCTACCAGGCCCTCTACATTCAGGGCCGCGGAGCGCTGAAACGCGAGCTCATCCTGTGCCTTCGTCGCGCTCTGCGTGCGCCGCGAGCGCGTTCACGACGCAAGACCTGGGCTCACGTCACACCAGAAGCACTGATCAGCGAGAGGCCCGCCGAGGCCGGAGACCGCGCTGTTCCCGGCCACTGGGAAGAGGACCTGATCATCGGGCTGGAGCGTTCCGCGATCGGCACCGTAGTCGAGCGGTCGACCCGGTTCACGATGCTGGTCCACCTGCCCCGCGAAGAGGGATACGGAACAATCCCTCGCACGAAGAACGGCCCCGCACTGGCCGGCTACGGCGCGATCTCCATGAAGAAGGCATTCGCCAACACCATGTCGAAACGGGCCGAGCAGCTGAGGCGATCCGTGACATGGGACCGGGGCAAGGAGATGTCGGCACACACGCAATTCCGCGTCGAGACCGGTATTCCCGTGTTCTTCGCCGGTCCCCACAGCCCATGGCAGCGAGGCACGAACGAGAACACGAACGGACGCCTGCGCCAGTATTCTCCGAAGGGCACCAACCTCTCGCGGTGGTCCGCCGAACACATCGAGGCCGTCGCCCACGCACCGAATACCAGGCCGCGCAAGACACTCGGCTGGAAAACCCCGGCCGAGGCACTCAACCAGCAGCTACTGAGCCTTTTCCAACCTGCCTCTGGTGTGCGGCCGTTGGGCTGACAACGTGGTGAAGCCCCTGGTAGATGGGTTTTCGACCAAGGGAACCGGCTCCACCACAGGCTTCGCATGCTTGTCTACCCGTCGGGCGTCGACGTGTCCGGCTCCGCCCTCGGCTTCCTCACGCAGCAGCTGCGGCGCCACCGCCGCGCCATCGGCTCCCGGTGGCGACGTCTGACCGCCGGCCGCCAGGCCCTGCTCACCCTCGCCCATCTGCGGATAAGACATACCTACGCCCCAGCTCGCGGCCGGTTTCGGCATCGGAACCACGACGGCCTACCGGTACATCACCGAGGCGGTCAATCTCCTGGCCGCTCTCGCCCCGAGTCTGGCGGACGCGGTGCGGACCGCGTCGGCGAAGGCGTACCTGCTCCTGGACTGCACGCTGCTGGCCATCGACCGCATCGCCGCGGACCGGCCGTTCTACTCCGGCAAACACAAGAAGCACGGGACGAACGTGCAGATCCTCGCCGATCCCTTCGGCCGGCTGCTGTGGGCCTCACCGGCCCTGCCCGGCGCTGTCCACGACATCCGCGCAGCCTGCGACCACGGCATCATCGACGCCCTCGCACAGGCCGGCATGCGGTGCTGGGCCGACATGGGCTACCGAGGAGCCGGCGACCCGGTCCGCATCCCGTGCCGGGGACGATGGGAGACCCTCTCCGCAGGCCAGCAGGCGGTGAAGCGGTCCCACGCGAAGATCCGGGCCCTCGTCGAGCCGGCCGTCGCCACCCTCAAAGCCTGGCGGCTCCTCCGCAAAGTGCGATGCTCGACCACCCGCATCACCAGCATCGTCCAGGCCGCTCTCACCCTCCATCTGGCCAGCTCAGAACGATGATGTAAAAGGCTCACTGTGACGTGAACGATGCATGGCGTGTACACGCCATGCATCGTTCACGTCACAGTGCCCTGGAGGTGGTTCGCGTACGCCGCCGCCGGTCAGCTGACGCGGACGTGACCCAACACGGCAGGCTGTGGCGCCCCCCGAACGAGCAAGAGCATGCCGGTGACCACACTCCACAGCAGCCACGCATAGACGCTGCCCCGTTCGAACGTCCCAACCGTGCGCTCGGACACTCCCACAAGGAGCACGCTGATGATGCCGAGCACGCCGACCGCAATGCTGAAGATGCGGTACGCGGCGGGCAACCGCAGGTTTTTCAGTGCGCCGGCCAGTATCACGACGAGGTTGGAACACAGAATGGCTACTCCGGCGGCCCCGGCTTGAAACACAGCCCCTGAACTGGGGTCGGGTGTGCTGGGGAAGAAGCCGACGACGGCCATCCCGGCACCGTGAGCGATCCCGAGAATGATCACTACCCGGCGCGCAATCCCGTCCAGCAGCTGAGCGAGCAGCACCACACCGGTCGCAAACAGGATGCCCTCTGCCACGAACGACACGTTCATCAGCGTGTGCATGGGCGAGCACAGCTCACGCCCCTGGAACCTAGCTCCACACTCGGTCACACCAAGGTCGTTGATGTAGTTCGTGGCATAGCTGTGCGGTGGGCTATCCCAGGCGGCGGCGGTGACTGCCTCGGCAATCACCCACTGTAGAGCGTTGACTATCAAAATGATCGCGCCCGAAAGCCATACTCTGCGTTGCACGAGAAGCCTTTCCTCCAAGTCGCGGTAGGGCATGCCACCGGCGACCGCCACAGCCGGTCGACGCACGAGGGAGAGTCTCCCACTGAGCATCTTCATCCTGAATCGTCGCAAGTCAGTCCCTCTGACGCCTGTTTAGACGTCATCTCATTTGGCGAGTCTGTGCGACGATTCATCGGCTAGTAGGAATCCAGGGGCGGGGGCGAAGGCCGATGGAGTACGTCAATCTTGATGCGCAGGTCGGCGACCTGCCAGGGACCCTGGACCCGTCTCGCTACCTGAGCCACCTGCCCTCGATCTCCGGTGACCTGCCGCCAGGCGCCAGGGCTTTCGCAACGGACGCGGACCACTACGACTTCCGCAGCTTGCGATGCGTGAAGGACCTGACGCTTCGGGTCGTCCGGGGAGCCGGCGGCGAGGAGATGGAGGTCGAGTTCCAGCACAACTGCTGGAAGCACGACCAGGACTTGCTGATCCGCTACGTAGGGGTGTCCGGCTTCTTCATCGACCCGGCCGATGAGGGCCGGGGGACGGACCTCGGGGCTGTGATTCTCGACGAGATCCTGCCGCACAGAGACGGCTGCAGCCACGAGATCGCCTGCTGGGAGGGCACACTCACGGTTGTCTGCCGTGACCTCCAGGCGACCTGGACCGAGGCCGACTCCTCAAGCGAGTCGTAAGCGCGACGGGTCATGGGGATCGTTGAGCGGCTGGCGCCGGATGAGCTGTGGGAGCTGTTCCAGCGGGTGGTGCCGGAGGCGCCGTCGCGGCCTCAGGGTGGTGGTCGGCGGCGGCATGGTGACCGGGAGGTTCTGGCGGCGATCGTGTTCGTGGCCACGTCGGGCTGCACGTGGCAGCAGCTGCCGACAGCGTCGTTCGGACTGTCCGGGGCAACAGCCCACCGGCGGTTCAGCGAGTGGTCGAAGGCGCGAGTATGGGCCGAGCTCCACCGCGTGGTGCTCGACGAGCTCGGTGCCCGCGGTGAGCTGGACTGGTCCCGCTGCGCGATCGACTCGGTGAACATGCGGGCCCTGAAAAGGGGGACCTGACAGGTCCGAATCCTGTCGACCGGGGCAAGTACGGCTCGAAGATCCACTTGATCACTGAGCGGACCGGTCTGCCCATTTCCGTCGGAATCTCGGGCGTGAACCTGCACGACAGCCAGGCCCTGATCCCCTTGGTCAAGGGCATCCCTCCGGTCCGCTCCCGCCGTGGACGCCGACGGCGCAAGCCGGGAAAGCTCCACGCGGACAAGGGCTACGACTACCCGCACCTGCGGCGATGGTTACGTGGACGCGGCATCACCCACCGCATCGCCCGCAGGGGCGTCGAGTCCTCCCAACGACTGGGCCGCCACCGTTGGACCATCGAACGCACCATGGCCTGGCTCGCGGGCTGCCGCCGACTCCACCGACGCTACGCACGCAAAGCCGACCACTTCCTCGCCTTCACCAGCATCGCCTGCACCCTCATCTGCTACCGCAGGCTCACCAAATGAGATGTCGCCTAAGCGGCGATGCGCAGGGCTGTAGGCCGGTCGGCCGGCGTCTCGATGCGTGCCCTGCAGGCCTCGATGATCGCAGGCGTGACTTCGGGCAGCTCCTTCGTGCCCGGGCTGGTGTTGACTTCACAGACAGTGAAGGTGCCATCGGGCTCGAAAAGCAGGTCGACGCCGGCCAGGCCCGCTCCGACGGCCTCGGCCGCACGGCATGCCAGCCGTTCCCCTTCCGGATAGAGGCCGAGGCACGGCTGCGATGTCCCGCCCAGTGCGATGTTGGACTTGAACCCCGTAACGCTGGACCGGACCTTCGCAGCGACCGCCCGGCCGTCGACGACGACCACGCGCAGGTCTTGGCCGGCACGGAAGGCATGGAAGCGCTGGAAGATGTAGGGGACGTCGTCCCGGAGACTGCCGTGGAGGTCTTCCAGCATGTCGTGTGTCGCCCGGAAGACGCGGCTGCCCTTGCTACCACGCACCGCCTTGACCACGCACGGGTCGGGGACTCCCGCGCCCAGGATGTCTGTGAACGGGGCGTGCACGCTGCCGTAGGTGTCCGGGACTGGGATCCCCGCGAGCGTCAGCAGCCGCAGCTGGCGGAACTTGTTGACGCAGTTCAGCCGGGCCTCGACCGAATTGAAAATGACACTGCCCATGGCCTGCAGATGGGATACGAGGGCCAGCCCGCCGTCCAGGTCCGCGCGGATCCTAGGGTAGACCACCTTGGGGGGCAGCAACGGCCGCCCCTCCACGTCCCGGAGCACGAGCCGCCCTCCCTCGACGCCCATCACCAGCCGGTCGCACGTCACAACGCACTCGGACCCGAACGCGGCACGGAAGGCAGCTACATCGCGATCCGGGTAGCCGCATCTGTAGCGGCTCGGCCCGAGCAGCAGCCACACGTCAGGGCGGACGCCCTTGGTTCCGGAGATGCTCACCATGTTGACCTCCTGCACCCTGCCCGACTTTGTAGTTCCATTCTCAGATGTCCCTGGACAGCTGCCCAGGGACATTCGGGCAGCTCGCGGGGCCAGGCTCCCGGGCCCTCGCCGAGCGTCGACGAGTGTTTGCACCGGCCTTCGATGGCGTCGAAGATCGTCCTTCCGGCGGCGGCGGCGGCGTGGGCGTGTCAATGCTCCCGCAGAATTGAGCACGCTCTGCTCCCGCAGAATTGACCCCCTGGGGTTGGTTCAGTCGCGGTGTGTGCGGTTCTCCTTGGCGAGGAGTTCGCGTCGTTGGCGGGTGCGGTAGGAGTCGCCGGTGAGGGTGAGGACCTCTGCATGGTGGACGAGTCGGTCGATCATGGCGGCTGCGACGACGTCGTCGGAGAAGGTCTCTCCCCAACGTCCGAAGGGCAGGTTCGAGGTCACCATCACCGAGCCCTGCTCGTATCGGGACGCGATCAGCTGGAAGAACAGGTTCGCGGCGCCCTGGTCGAACGGGATGTATCCGACCTCGTCGATGATGATCAGCCGGTAGCGGCGGATCTTCTTCAACTCGGCCTTGAGGCGGCCTGCCTGATGGGCGGTGGCGAGGCGGGTGATCCAGTTGCTCGCGGTGTCGAACAGGACCGAGTGCCCGGCGTGAGCGGCCTTGACCCCGAGGCCGATCGCCAAGTGCGTCTTGCCGATCCCGGGCGGCCCGAGCAGGACCACGTTCTCCGCCTTCGAGACGAACGTCCCGGTGGCCAGGTGCGCGAGGACGTCCCTGCGGAGTGAGGGCAGGTGGTCCAGGTTGAAGTCCTCGAGCGTCTTGACCTGCGGAAAGTGGGCGGTGCGGATCCGCATCACGGTGCCCTTGGACTCCCGGTCGGCGACCTGCCGCTGAAGCAGGGCCGCCAGATACTCCTCGTGGGACCAGTTCTCATCCCTCGCCTGGGCGGCCAGGTCCTCCCAGCAAGCGCCGATCGTCGGGGTCTTCAGGACCCGGGTCAGGTAGGCGATCATGGACGGAAGGCCGTCCTTCGTCGCCGTGGTGAGGGCAGTCGAGCTCACGTGTCACTCTGCTTTCGTTGACGGCTGATCGAAGTCGACGCCGAACAGGGCGTCGTAGTCGGGCAGGGCACGAAGGGCAACGGCATGGCCGTCGGGATGCCGGCGGGTTGACGTCTGGCGTCGTTTCCGGTCCTCGGCCAGTGCCTGGCGCATCCGCTTGGCCGTGGCGGCATGGGCGGGATCGGTGACCACGGCCTGCTTGGCCCAGGACCGTTCATGCCGGGCGACGACCTGGCCGTCGCAGAACACCACCACCTCCTCGAGAGAGGCCGTGACGTCGACGAACCGGCCGATGACCTGCGGATCGACCGAGTAGTCGCCGGTGTCGACCCGGACGTAGTAATCACGGGCGAGCCGGATCCTCGAGCTCAGACCGGCCGGCGGCTCGACCGGAGGCAGGGGCGTCATCGACAGGTAGTCCCGCTCGAGGAAGTCGACCGGGCGGCCCTGGATCGAGCGGACGGTGCGGGAGTTCGCCTTGACCAGCCACTCCTGCAGCTGCTGGTTGAAGTTCGCCGGGGAGGCGAACTGCCGGCCGGGCAGGAACGAGGTCTCCAGGTAGCCGTTGCTCCGCTCGACCATCCCCTTGTATTCAGGGTCGCGGGGCGGCGCGAGCTTGATCCTGGCGGCCAGAGTTCCGGCGAACGCCGCAGCTGGTGAGGTGAGTTTCCCGCTTCCGCCGATCGCCGCTTCCCGGTCCCAGACCAGCGTTTTCGGGACCCGGCCGATCTCGTGGATCAGCTGCCACATGCCCGAGAGGATGTCGCCGGCCTGCCTCGAGGGGATCATCACCGCGGACATATGGCGGGAGAACCCCAAGGTCATGACCAGCACCGGCAGCACCCGCTCCTGACCGGCGCCGACCCGAACCTTCGTCTCCGGGAACCACAGATCGCACTCGGCAACCTCGCCGGGCTCATAGGTGACCCGGTCGACCGGGTCGATCCCGAGGTATTCCGGCCGGATCAGCGCCAGCCGCTTACGCAGTGGCGCCGAGGAATACGGCCAGCCGATCCGCTCGGCGATCACCAGCGCCGGCATCGTCGGCCACTCCTGCAGCAGAGCCCTCATCTGAGGCTCGAACCTGTCCGCGACATGACCCCGCGGGGCCCGCTCGAACACAGGCGGACGGTCTGAGTTCAACGCGGCCCGCACCGTGTTCCGGGCCACCCCCAACCGCCGCGCGATCTCCTTGATGGGCACACCCTCCGCCCGGTGCAGACGGCGTATCTCGGCCCAGTCCTCCACTTTCAGCACCCTCCAAATGATCAAGGGGGGTTAATTCTGCGGGAGCACCTGGGGGTCATTCTTACGGGAGCAACGACAGGGCGGGCGGGCGGGGCGTGCTGGGCGCCGAGTTCCTACTTCAGAGCGGCGAAGAAGGATTTGGCGAGCGCGTTGTCCCAGTAGACGCCGGTGAGGCCGACGGAGCGCCGGATGCGGGGGTCCGCGGCGAGGCGGGCGATCCGTCCCTTCAGCTGTAGATCAGGAGGCCTGCTGTGGTTCGGTTTCGGGTCCGTGTGGCGGTGGACGCGAGGCCGCTCGGGTAGCGGCACGCTGGCGCCGGTGGCAGGCCCGCGCAACAGCCTGGTGGAGCCGTCGCCACAGGTACCAGGCCAGCCCGCGCCGGATCCGTTCCTCATGTGGGAGCAGGGGCTGTACCAGCACGACCAGCCGTTGGATCTCGAACGCGGTGAACCGTATGGGGTCAACGGGGCTGGTGGGGTCAGCCGGAGCCCCCTCTCTGCTCCGTGGGGCCGACAGGCTGGTCGCCGCCGAACCGGCTGACGGACAAGGGGCCCTCCTCCCGCGCGGCCTGCGCATCACTGACGGGCCAAGACGCCGCCGCCAGCTGCGCGAGGCTGATGTGCCGCTACCAGCCATGGAAGGACCGCACACCTCGTAGTCGGCCAGTCCGCAGGCGGACTTCCCCAGCTTGATCGCCGCTTCCAGGCGTTGTCACATTGTTGGCAGCATGATCGTTTGGTGGCGCGTCAGGGCCTGGTGGGGTATCGCCGACCCGTTGCTCAGGCCGTGGCGAGCACGCGGGCGGCGGCGCCGGTGATGTGGTTCCAGATGGTGAAGCGGATGCTCATTTCGAGGCGGTACCGGCCGGCGGTCATGAGGTGGCGGTGGGGGCGGAAGTGGGGTGAGATCCCGGTGAACGCGGACAGGAAGCGTTGCGCTCCGCCGACGGTGCGGAAGCTTTTCATTGCGCGTTCGCGCTGCCTGGTGGGCTGGTGGGAGTTCTCCGCCCGGTTGTTCAATCCCGTGTGAGAGCGGTGCTCGACCGAGGGCATCACCTCACGGTGCGCAGCCCCGTACGACTTCAGCTTGTCCGTGACGACCACCCGGGGCACCTGCCCGGTCGTGGTGAGGAGCCGGCGGAAGAAACGCCTGGCCGCAGCCTTGTCGAGCCGGTTCTGGACCAGGATGTCGAGCACGTTGCCGTCGGCGTCGACGGCCCGCCACAAGTACCTCTGCACCCCGCCGATCTTGACGAAGACCTCGTCCAGGTGCCATTTGTCGCCCGGCTGCGGGCGCCTGCGGCGCAGGCTGTTGGCGTACGCCTGACCGAACTTGAGACACCACCGCCGGACCGTCTCATACGAGACGACGATGCCGCGCCCGAGCATCATCTCCTCCACCTCACGGAAGGAGAGCGGGAACCGGAAGTACAGCCAGACGCAATGGGAGATGATCTCGGCCGAGTAGCGGTGGCTTTTCTGCGACGGCGTGCTCGACGACACGAGCGGCCCCCTCCCCGGACGGACAGTCCGAAGATCATCCCACCCCGCCACCGGCAACGTGACAGCACCGTTCAAACGACTCGTCCGCTGAGAACGCCGCACCGAACTCCACGACGCCTTCGTCCCTTGGGTCTGTCCAGTAAACGTCTCGCAGGAGACGATGACGCCGCGCTCAAGCGTCACCAGGTAACGGTGATTCGCATACGACGGCACCACAGGCGATACGAACCCCGCCCGGTTCTTTCGGCCGTGCCTGCCGTCAGGGTCGGTGGCGCACATGTCGTTCCCGTTCGGTTGACCTGCCGGGATTGGTCCTGATGTCCGAGCGAGCCAGCATTATTGGGACTCGAAAGCTGCTCAACGTTTCACCGGTATGGAGAAATAATCAATGATCATCATCATTGGCCATGGTGGGTTTAGTGGGGAAACATTCGTTCCCCTCCATCCGCTGCCTCAGAAGCTGCTCCTTCAAACGCATCGCGGTGCGCTACTCCCGCTCCAAAATCTGCTGATCGCCATGGAAACGGGCGGCGAAGGTGCGGTGAGAACCCTGGGTGCTGGAAAGCATGAAGACCGCATCGTCGAAAACTACACGCTCTCACCCCTCCAGGAGCAGATAAGAAAGAAGCTCAAACGGTTCACCCCAGCGGGTGCGCGCATTCTACTCGTTGGTTCGCCCGAGTGGAATAGCAACTTCCCCTCCAGTTCGTTCTGCAGTTCGCCTCAGCAGTGTCCACCGGGCGCAAACATGCATTTTTGCGATGGCATACTGTCAAAAATGCAAGGGAAGGAATGGCTGCTTTTGGCCTGCTCGCAGCAGACGGGAAAGAGCGTTAAGCCCACGGTCACCATGGACCAGGCAGCCGTGAATCCCTTTGCTGCTCTGAACTCGCTACTGACTGATGATAAAGAGAAATTCCGATCCTGGATCAGCTCTCAGACCCCTGACGCCCTACAGGTACGCGACCTCTATCAGAATACGAACAAAAAGTACCGGCAGCTCCTTCGTACGGACTTGGACATCGATGCGATCATGGAGGTGACCCCTCTCATCATCGAGCACCTGAAGACTCCGCTCGTATCCGAAGTAATTCTGTTCTCCGACGCCGTCGACCGACTGGACGGTGACATCAAAGACTATATTCTCAATCAGCCCATCGTCAGAGACTATGTGGGCCGCCATACACGGCTCGCAGCGGACGGCGCAATTCGCGCACAGAAGGAATTCGGGCTGAAGGGGCTGTTGTGCAGTTTTGGGCACGCGAATCCCGAGACCCTGTCCGAAACCTGCAGAAGCTTTCTGTTCTCCCCGCTCCCGGACGACAATGCGGCCACCATGCAGTACAGCAGTCTGCAGGAAGATCTCAAGCTGGCATTCTGGCTGAACGGGGATTTTTCAAGCCTCTCCGAGGACACAAAGCTGGAAACCTGGAAAGATTATGGCGATGAAGTGCAGACCTTTATGCGAACACTGGGCTACGTCCCTCCGCAGAAGCTCTCTGACAGCGATGAAACATCGAATGAATCCTGAGGCCACCCCAAGGAGACGCCCCGAGGACTCCGCGTCGGCCTTGTCACGTTGTCGGTGGTGGGGTGGGATGATCTTCGGGTTGTCCGTCCGGGGAGGGGTCTGTTCGTGTCGTCGAGCACGCCGTCGTACGCGAATTACCGCTACCCCGCCGAGATCATCGCGCACTGCGTGTGGCTGTACTTCCGCTTCCCCTCTCCTTCCGTGAGGTGGAGGAGATGATGCTCGAGCGAGGCGTGGTCGTCTCGTACGAGACGGTCCGGCGGTGGTGCCTGAAGTTCGGGCAGGCGTATGCGAACGCTCTGCGCCGGCGACGGCCGAGGCCGGGTGACAAATGGCACCTCGACGAGGTCTTCATCAAGATCAGCGGGATGCGGAAGTATTTGTGGCGGGCTGTCGACGCCGACGGCAACGTCCTCGACATCCTGGTACAGAGCCGTCGTGACAAGGCTGCGGCCAGGCGTTTCTTCCGCCGGCTGATGAACACGACCAGGCAGGTGCCCAGGGTGATCATCACGGACAAGCTCCGATCCCCGGCCTCGTCGACCGGTACTGGGCGCTGTCCGTGCTCGACGCCGCGGCAGGCGGCTCCCCTGTGCGCAGGGAGATCCAGGACGTCGAGCGAGCGCTCTGCGTGTCCACCGGCACGACCGATGTGCACGCCGCCCTCATCGCCGCCCGTCATTACCTGCCTGGCACGGGCCCCCTCGATGACTCCGTGCTTGCCACTCGCTGATCGGATCAGCCGTCAGCAGGCACCACCGCGCCCCGACGCAGGCAGCGACGAGGCACGAGGCGGCGACGGCTGCGTCGCCCCCGAAGAACGCGGAGAGCACCTGGCCACCACCATGGCCATCGAACGCCTGCGCCCCCTCATCGAACGCGGAGCGGTGATCTCCACCATCACCACCTCCTCCACAGGCTATGCCCGCCGCCTCGGCTGGGAAGCCCCCGTTGACGTCTTCGCCTGGACGGTAAGCACCGACGACCTCAAGCAGTCCTTCATCAGCGAGGACTTCGAGATCGAGCATGGCCTGACCGACGAAGCCGAAGCCCTCCAACGCGACCTCGCACGCCAGTGGAACGGCCCCGTCCACCGGCCCACCTGGTGGACCAAATGGAAGCAGGACAAGAGCACACTCACCACGTACCGTTTCGCCCGGCCCGGCCACCCCACCGCCGGCCTGCTCACCCTCGCTACGAAGCGACACGAACGCCACGGCATGAGCCTGGTCGTCCACGACTTCTGGGCCGCCAGCCAGCCCACCGCGGCCGCCATGCTCGCCCTTCTCGGCCGCCACAACACCCGCGCCCGCACCATCACCTTCCGACGCGGCGCCCTCCCGCCCTACCACACCCTCCTCCAAGGCCTCCGCCACCACCGCACCACTGCCGAAGCCTGGCACCCCTGGATGCTCCGCATCCTCGACATCCCCGACGCCATCCGACTCCGAGGCTGGCCCAACGACCTCACCGCCACAGTCCCCATAGAGATCGAGAACACCACGCACGACGGCTGGGACCGCTGGATGCTCCACATCAAGGACGGCAGCGCTGACATCACCCCTACCACCATCCACGGTCAGGTCACCCTCACCCAGCGGCAGCTCGCGGTCTGGTACGCCGGCGGCTACCGCACCGCCACCTCCGCCCGCCTGGCCGGACTCCAGTCCCTGTCAGAGAAGGCCCTCACCACCCTCATCAGCAGCACGACAGCCCTCGAACCCTGGCTGCCCGACCAGTTCTAGTTGGAACGAACCCTGCCCTGGGAGCACCGCCACTGCGCGGTACTCCCAGGGCCGCGTACGTTCGGGCTCAGACCAACCAGGCCCCGCTTGACCGACGGCTGCCAGCTCCGCAGTGGTCTCCTCGCCCAGCCCCCGGTCTGGACGGCCGTTCCGACGGTGCTGTGGCAGATATCGCGCTGCGCGCTCGCCCTCCGGAGATACCGCGACGCCGAGCCGTCGCCGACACGGTGCTGCGCCCGAATCCAAGCCTGCCGGAGCGGCAACGCCGCCGGCCCTCGGAGCCCCACTACATCGGCGGGGCGGGGCGCGCTCAAGCTGCCCCTGCCCTGGAACGGACCTCGGTGGTCCGGGTTGGGGGATGTGTTGGATGCCCCGAGCGTTGCTTGCGTACTGGCTTTGGTGGATGTGTCGCCTGCCGGAAGCGCTTTCCGAACATGGGGGAAGTATCGGGGGATGCCCAAGGGGGATGCGTGGGGGGACCCTAGGAGGGGATTCATGGGGGGAAGGTGCAGCGCCGGCGATTCTGCATTTGCCCTGGTAGCCAGGCCTTTCGGCTCTGGTGACAGTTCAGACTTTAGGTATGGGCGTGGGGAGAGGGGATCAGAGAGGTTGGTCGGGCGACTGTTTGGGGTCGACTTGGTGGCGGGGTGTTGATGAGGGTTGCTGTGGAGGTCTGAGAGTTGGGCTGGAGTGGAGGCGCCACGAGGGAAAGAGGGAAAGAGAAGGGGAGGCAGGGAGAGGGGCGGGTGTGGGTGAAGGAGATGTGGCCGACGCCCACTTCCGCCGAAGGCGGGTGGCAAGGGCGCCGGCCGACCGAAGAACACACTGCGAGAGAATTCGCCTGCGTCATCAGGGAGAGCATAGCCCTCGGCTGATCCGACGGCACGCACATCACACACTGCTCCCATAGTGCGGTATATTTTTTCTCCGTGCGCTGGAGTTCGCCGGCGCGCCACATCTACCGGGAGGTCGGCTCCGTGATCCGCGCTGGACGAACAGCCGTCGGCCGGGAGGAAGTCGCCGTTGTCCTGGGCATGAAGTGGGCCGCCTTCCGCCGTGCCAAGCCCTACAGCGCGGAGGGCTTTCCCGAGCCTGTGAGTTCCGTGGGCGCCAAGGTCCTGCTGTGGGATCTGGAGCAGGTGGAGGCGTACCGCGACGGCCGGCCGCAGCCGGCCCTCCCGGACGTAGAGCACGGGGAGGATCTGCTTGACCGCCGCGAGGCGGCCGTCCTGCTCGATGTGAAGCCGCGCAGCGTGGACACATATAGGACCGACCCCCGCCTCGCCGACCATGCCGTGGTCGTTGGCGGCGTCGAGCACTGGCCGAGGTGCGCAGTGCTCGCCTACGCGGCCGGCCGCGGCACCATGACCGCCCCCAGAGGACGGCCGAAGGGGTCGGGCGACATGGTTCCCCGCGACCTGCTCCCCGGCCGCATCGCCGAACTCCTCGACGCCGACCCCGCGGTGACCTCCGCCCACACGGTCGATGTCTTGGGAGTCTCGACTTCTGCGGCTCAGAAGCATCTGCAGCAGGAGCGCGCCGTGCGCATCGTTGCGCTGATGCGCACGGAGCCGGGGCTCGGCGCCGAAGGAGCGGCGGACCGTCTCGGCTATCCGTTGGCGGTCCGTCGGACGGTACTGAAGGCTGCTCAGGAGCTCTTCGACGCTTCCTAGCGCCCCTGGGCGCCGAACTTGCCCCGAGGGGCCGCAGCCCGTCCGGTTGCGGTCCCCTCAAAGCATTTCAGCCCGGTGGGTGGCGGGCGTTGCGGGCCCGGTGCCGCCCAGGGTTGGGGCGGCTCCGCTGCGCTGCGCCACCCCAACCCCGCGTGCCGGGCTCCGCTTCGCTGCGCCCGGACCGAGCGCTGCGCGCTCTCACGCGCTTTCTCAGTCTAAGTTCCCGTCAGCTGGCTCGGGAAGGACACGACATGCGCCCGCCCCGCCTCGCGGCTCCCACTTGTATGTACACCGCCAGTGCCGCCGACGGGATCCGAGCACATCAGCAAGCCCGACTGCTCCACCAGCGCCGCGGCCGCCGAGGACGCCAAGGCGGTGTCCGGGGGCGCACCCGGCCCCTGTCGCCATGTGAAAGGCCTGCGAGCGCTGCGGCGCTGAGAAGCGCTGGCACCACCCCACTGCCTGCGGGTTCTGCAACCTCAACGCGCCGTCTGACGGGTGCGTAGGCCGTGGCTGTTCTCGGCACCCTTGACCGCGGGACCCCTTGAGCCCCGTCCCGCTCGTAGCGCGCAACGGGCATGGGACCGAAGAGCAGTTGGACCGGAAACGTCGCGCCGCAGGCTCAAGCGTCCTGTACCAGCCCGTGCTCAACCGGCAGGCGGATCCGCGGGACAAGGCCGCGGCCAGCAGGTTCTTCCGCCGACTCCTCACCACCACCGGGCAGGTGCCCCGGGTGATCGTCACCGACAAGCTGAAGTCGTACGGGGCTGCGCACCGTGAGGTGACGCCCTCGGTGGAACACGTTCCCACAAGGGGTTGAACAACCGGGCGGAGAACTCTCATCAGCCGACGAGGCAGCGGGAACGGGCGATGAAAGGATTCCGCAGCGTCGGCGGGGCGCAACGGTTCCTGTCCGCGTTCACCGGGATCTCACCCCACTTCCACCCCCACCGCCACCTCGTGACCGCCGGACGGTACCGCTTCGAAATGAGCATCCGCTTCACCATCTGGAACCAGATCACTGGCACCACCGGCGTGCTCGCCACGGCCTGAGCAACGGGTCGGCGATACCCCATCAGGCCCTGACGCACCATCAAACGATCTGCTGCCAACAATGTGACAACGCCCTCGTCTGTGTTGACGGCTCAGGCTTGGGCGGGGGCTGGTGGGGTGGTGTCGTTCGTGTGCGGGGCCGGGCGGGGCGGGAGCTGCGGGCGTGGGGCGGTGCTTGAGGGAAGCCGTAACGTGAAAGGCTTCTTCCTCCGGTGCCCGGCCAGCGGACCGAACTAGATCGCCGCCCACGGCGAGAGCCCCGTATGTCATCGTGTACGGGGCTCTCGTGTGCTCCGGCTGCCTTGCCAGCCTCGGATCAGGCTCGTCAGATCACCGAGGTGACCGAGGATCTGTGGTTGCAGCGTGCCGCGCACGTGCCCGCGCGCCGTACCGCGCCAGTATGTCCTCCTGGGTTCGGAGCCTCACATGGCGGGAGCGGTACTTTGATCGAGGTGGATGTCCAGCACTGTGGTAGCTCGATGCTGCTCAGCGTCATCGGGCAGCTCGACGATGGTGCGGGAGAGGTTTTGCGGCGCGCGTTGGGGCGCGTGACGATCCAGGAACGCGATCTCCTGGTGGACTTGCACGCCGTCACCATGGATGTCGAGGGCCTGCTCCACCTCCTGGACCTTCACCGACACGCTGAGCAGATGCGCTTGCGTGTCCGCGTCGCAGGCTGGCAGACCCAGCCCCAGCAGTGCATGGCCACCATCGTCGGCATCCCCGGCCCCAGAACCATGACCGGCGAACGCTACGCCCTGCCCGGCTTCCGCCGCCTCCTGAAGGAGAAGGCACACCAGCACCACAGCTGACGGACTTCATGGCGCCGGGCCCGGCCGCTGGCAGTCCTTGATAGCCGCCGATGTGCCAGCAGCTGCTCCGACAACCGTCAGCCGCAATCACACCCTCTGTGGGCTCTGCGCCTAGAATCCGCTGGTTCGTGTCTCATGTGCCAGTATGAAACGCATGTATGCGGGTCACTGAGCCGCGGACGATCTAGCACAGACACAGGCGGCTGGAGTGCCGTATATGTGGTGCTGGCCGAGCCCGTGCCCGAAGGCATCGACCTCACGGTCATCCAAACTGCCGACCGCCTCATCACCCTCACCGTCACGTACGCCACTGCCGGATTCGACCCCACCGAAGCAACCACCGAACTCACCCGCTTCGGATTCTCACCGACCACGTGGATCGAGACGGGGACGGGGCGGCACATGACCAGGGCCGTCCACGGCAGACGACACAAGTGGTGAACAACCGCGCCACCCGCAATGCCGCAGCCGGCAGGCTCTCTCCTGCCGGGTCCTCACCATCACCGGGCAGATACCCAGGTGATCGTCACCGGTTAGCCCCGCTCCTATGGTGCTGGCCGCGCTCCCACGCTGCTGCTCGCGCTCCCGCCGCAGGGGCGGCCGTTGCGACCGGGGCCAGCTCACCATCGGGCTTCTGAGGATCTGTGGGGCCCGGGCGGGTGACGGGGTGGTCTGATCGTGAGGGGTCTGCGCGAGTCTCGTGGCAGCCGGGGCGGGGTTGGGTCAGGCTGCGACGCGTCGCGTACACCCACACCGCAAGACCTGCGTTCCGCATAATTCAGCGTGGCTAGAGGCTTGATTGTGGGTCTGAGCTGGGGAAACGTGCCTGAGCATGCCGGTGAGGCGTTTCTCTAGGCGGGGGTATCGCTGCTGGTCAGCGGGGTGTGGTGCTGGCCTCGATGATCTTCTTCGGGGTGGGGATGCGGAGCTTGGCCAGGAGGTCGCGTTGCGCCTTGGTGGGGTCGGTGAGCTGGCGGAAGGTGCCGGCGGGGCCGGTGAAGGTGCCCAGGTGGAGCCGGTCGAGTTCGCGGCGGATGGTGGGCCAGGTCGTCTCGGTGGTGGTCTCGGCGATGCGGATCAGCAGCAGGGCGAGCCAGCACAGGATGACGTGGGCACGGATGCGTTCTTCGAGGCGGTGGTAGACCGGGCGGAGGTCGAGGATCTGCTTCATGTCGCGCCAGCCGCGCTCGACTTCCAGGAGCTGCTTGTAGCCCAGCGCGATGTCCTCGGCCGAGAGTTTCGGGTCGCTGCAGCGCAGGAGGTACTTGCCGTCCAGGTTGGCCTCGGCCTTGGCCTTGGTGGCATCGATGCGGAGTTTGCCGGCCGGGGTGGTCCGCAGATAGCGGTTCAGGCCGGGCTTCGCGGCGATTCTCCCGCGCAGTTCGCCGCGTTTGTAGTCCGAGAGTGCGTCGCTGTCTTCGATCAGCTCGGTGAGCTGGGCGGTCAGCTGGGTACGGATCGCTGCGTCCCGGGTGGCGGCTTCGGGGTTGTGGCAGATCACGAAGCGTTCGTTCTCGGAGACCTTCACTTCCTTGACGCGCATGTTGTGTGAGATGTCCTGGTATCGGCCCTGCCGGGAGAGGGCGGCCTTGATCTCGGGCGAGTTGGAGCGGAGCTTCTCGCCGATGATGTAGTGGTGGTCGCCCGAGCGGAGGTAGCGGCGGTTGGCCGCGGAGGCGAAGCCCCGGTCGGCGACCCACACGATCTTGGACAGGGTCCAGTCCCGCATCTCGTCCTTGACCTGGCGTATCAACGCGGAATCGCCGGTGTTGCCCGGCCAGCACCACACCCGCACCGGGATCCCGTCACGTGTGACCGCCATCCCGATCACGATCTGCGGCAGGTCGTCGCGGGAGTCCTTCGACTTCCCCCAGGTCCGGAACCCTCCCATGCTCACGCCGTCGCCGTCGCCGTCGCCGTCGCCGTCGCCGTCGCTGTCGCTGTCGCCGTCGCCGTCGCCGGTTTCGGGGAGGGGGAGGCCGTTTTCGTCGCGGGCGACGGGCAGGTCGGCGTCCTCGAGTTCGAAGTAGGTGCTGGTGGTGTCGAAGAACAGCAGGTCGACTTCGAGGTTGAGCAAGTGGGCAGCCGCATCGAAGACCTGCTGTTCCAGCTTCTCGCGTATCTGGTGCAGCCAGTCCATCGCCCGGTAGCAGGCGTCGTCGTCGACGGGGTCCAGGCCGTCAATGTGCACGTCGTGGTTGACCCACTCGGCAGCGGCCAGTTTCGAGGACGGTGCCAGGGCCCTGTTCGCGACCAGCGCGAACAGGGCGCGCTCGGTGGCCTCAACATTCCGCGGACGGCCTCGCCCCCGGGTGCCCAGCGCGGCCACGATGCGAGGGAGTTCCAGCCGCTGCCACAGCTGGTCCAGGAGATACGCGCCGCCGAAGGGGCGGGACTCGACGAAGTCCAGCTCCGTGTTCGCCTCGGCGGTCGCCGCCAGTGCGGCAGCCGGATCCAGCAGCCTGGACAGTGAGCCGACCAGGCGGCGCACCGCGTCGGTGTCCAGCTGGTCCTCACGGCCGAAGCCGTACAGCAGCTTGGGCACCGACCGCCCCGCCGCTGCGTCCCACGTGTTGTGGGCCAGGTGCAGGTAGCGGACCGTGCCGCTCTTGGTCTTCCGACTCGTCGTCTTCACATACATCGCTCTAGACCATACACGCCTGAGTCATGCCGTTAATGGGCAGTCGGGCCAAAGCGTTTCTCTAGGCGTTTCTAGCCCGCTCGGCACCACCGAGGCTGCTGACCAGGCACTTCACCTCATCAGACCCTCTAGACCGCCCGAATTACGCGGAACGCAGGCAAGAGGACCTGCCGTGAACCTGCGTATCGCCACCGCCGCCCTCGCTGCCGCCCTGGCTGCTGCCGTCGTCATGCCGGCTGCTGCTTCAGCGAACCCGAAGCCGCCGATGGAGCGTGCTCCGGTCGCTCTGGGTCTGACCACCGACATGCGGCTGGTCGAGTTCCCTGTCGACCAGCCCTCCAAGACCCAGGCGATCGGTAAGGTGACCGGCCTCGAAGGCGACACCAAGATCCTGGCCATCGACTTCCGTGTCCAGGACGGACGGCTCTACGGCCTGGGTGACAGGGGCGGCGTCTACGTCCTGGACACCGAGAACGCACAGGCCCGCAAGGTCTGCGTGCTCACGCTCGCTCTGGACGGGACCGCGTTCGGCTTCGACTTCGACGCGGCGGCCGACAACATGCGCATCGTCTCCGACACCGGCCAGAACCTCACCCACGACCTCAACACCCGGACCACCACCAGCCATGCTGCGCTGCGGCGTGCCGAGACCCCCAACGAGACGGCGCTCGGTGTCACCGCGCTCGGCTACACCAACAACGACCGCGACGAGTCCACCGACTCCACCGCCTTCGTCCTCGACACCATCACCGACCGCGCCTCCGTACTGTCCCCCGGCAACGACGGCCTCCTCGCATCCCTCGGCGACCTCGGCCGTGACATCGAAGGCGACGCCGGCTTCGACATCCGCTACAACACCGTCACCGGCTTCAACACCGGCTACAGCGTTTTCAAGGCCCTGGGCCGCGGCGGCTACCGCCTCGCCAGCGTCGACATCCTCAACGGCCAGACCACCGAACTCGGCACCTTCGGCACCAACAACCAGGTCCGGGACATCGCCGTCACCCTCGACGACAACACCGCACGATAACCAGCCTGACCCTCGCGCCGCAGCGAGGGCGCGAGGGCGCGAGGGCGCGAGGGCGCGAGGGTGGCCGAACACACCACGAAGCTCCTGGTGATACGAGCACACGCAGATTTCGTATCCACCAGGAGCCTCGACGCACCTGCCTCATTGAACGTCTTTCATCCTGAATAGGTGCAGGTCAGGATGGTGTGGACGGCCTTTACGATGGTGCCGATGCGGTTGGTGGAGCATCGCGCTCGTCGAAGAACCTTCCACGATTTCAGCAGTGCGAAGGCTCGTTCGCCGGGTGCCCGGAGGCGGGCATGGTCGCGGTTGAACTGCTGGTAATGCTCGGGCTGGTCGCGGTGCCGGTAGTACGGGGTGCGGACGGTCGCGCCGGCGCCCTGGTACGCGCGGTCCGCGAGTACGAGGATCTGCCTGGTCAGGCAAGCCTGGACGATGCCATGGGCGCGGGCCGCGGTCAGGTCGTGGGTTCGGCCCGGCAGGGCTCGGGAGAACCACAGGGGTGTGCCGTCCGGGCGGGCGATCACCTGCACGTTCATCCCGTGTTGGCGGTGCTTCATCGAGTAGTACGGCTCGTCCGCTCCGATCCGGTCGGTGGGGATGAGGCTGCCGTCAACGATGACGAAGTCTTCCTCACCCAGACCGACGAGGGCCTCGTGCAGTCCCGGAGCCCACGCGGCCAGAACGTCCAGGGTCTCCTCGACGTACCGCCAGGCCGTCGCTTCCGACACCCCGAACCCCGCTCCCACCTGCGCGAATGTCTCGTTCTTCCGCAGGTGGGCGAGTGCAAGCAGAGCCTGCTTGAAGCAACCCAGCCTCCGCCAGGGAGAGTTCAGCTCCTGTCGGCGGGCATGGAGAAGCCAGGAAACATGCTCAACCAGCTCATGCGGGACGTCGAGCGTGGCAGGATACGGAACCAACGAAGCCTCCGGCACCGATGTGATGAGTGAGATCACCACACCAACGACGGAGGCTTCGCCATGTCACCATCCACCCCGCTGACCTGCCCATTCACCCCGCAGAGACAGGATGAAAGAGGCTCATTGGGGCATCAGCACCCTTTACTCGCCTATTCGACACAGAAGCCGGGGGAGGAGACGACCGTGCCGTCATCGCACACCCAGGGAGGGGTGATTGAGGCGCCGTTGTCTACGCTGGCGACAGGGCTTTGATGCCCCAGACCGGTGACACTGTTGACTGGGTGGTGGTCGCCAGCGATGACGTGATGCCCGGTGCCGGCAGTCATGGTGACGGTATTTCCGGTGCCCTGATTGCTGCCGTTGTCGGCGTGCGCCACACCGGTAATTACAAGTCCTGCGGCGATCGCCAGGACAGAAATGGATGTCACACGCAAGAGCCTCTTCATGATGTCGCCTTTCCTAATGGCCAGCCGATCGCGGAGGATGACCACTCTAGGGGCGGCAACAATTGGGAGTGTTATTTTCCGTGGGCGCGTCGGAGTGAACCGTTTCGACGGCCCCCCGTGCACCCACCCAACAACCACCACACTGAGCCTTTTCCAACCTGCTGGTCGAGCCGGGTAGTTGGGCTGACAGGCAGGTGAAGCCCCTGGTAGATGGGTTTTCGACCAAGAAATCCGTCTCCACCAGGGGCTTCGTGTGCTTGTCTACCCGTCGGGCGTCGACGTGTCCTGAGGCTGATCCCGGGGAGCGGACACCGGGTTTCATGCGGCGAGCGACAGCGTACGTGTCGTGATGAGTTGTTGTTCGAACTCGGCTGGGGTGCGGTATCCGAGTGCGGAGTGGCGACGGCGCTGGTTGTAGTACGCCAGCCAGCGGAACAGCTGGAGCCGGGTCTGTGCCTTCGAGGTCCAGCGGCGGCCGTGGAGCAATTCGTGCTTGAGACCCTGGAAGAACGACTCGGCGAGGGCATTGTCGTAGCTCGAGCCGACCCGGCCCATGCTGCGACGGATGCCGTGCCGGCGGCAGACGTCGGCGAAGGCGGCCGCGTTGTACTGGGCGCCTCTTTCCGTGTGAAAGACGACGCCGCGGACCTGGTCACCGCGGGAGGCCACGGCCATCTCGATCGCGTCGGTGACCAGCGAGGTGCGCATGTGGTCCGCGATCGACCAGCCCACGACCCTCCTCGAGCAGATGTCGATCACTGTGGCGAGGTAGAGCCACGTCGCACCGGCGGCTGTGTACGTGATGTCGCCGCACCATCTGGTGTTCAGCGTGTCCGCGTTGAAGTCGCGCATCACCAGGTCCGGCACGGGCGGCGCGGTCCTGTCCGCGATCGTGGTCCGCTTCTTCCTCCGCAGGTGCCGGCCGACGATGTCGTTGACCCGCATCAGCCGGGTCACCCGCTTTCGGTTGACACCCCGTCCCCTCGCCCGAAGCTCGGCATGGACGCGTGGCGCCCCATACGCCCCTCGATGTTCGGCATGGATCGCACGGATCTCGTCCACGGTGCGCTTCTCCTCGGCCCGGCGTTCTGCGCGTGCCTGCTCGGTGGCCAGGTGCCGGCAGTAGCCGGCGCGGGACACCCCGAGCACCCGGCAGATCCGCTTGACGCCGAAGTAGGCACGGTTCTCGGAGATGAAGTCCCAGCGGCGGGGTCTCGCTTCACCTCCCGGGCGAAATAGGCGGCTGCCCGGCGCAGGATCTCGCGCTCGAGGCGCCACTCCTGCTCGGCTTTCAGCAGCCTGGCGTTCTCTGCCCGCAGCCGGGCCAGCTCGTCCGTCGCGCTCACGCCGCGATCAGGTCCCTCGGGCGAGGCCTGGCCCTCCGCCTTGCGGACCCACGTCCGCAGCGACTCCGCGGTGATACCAAGCTCCGCGGCCACCGCCGCATACGTCCGTTTCCCAGCCCCGGCGCGATAGAGCGCGACAGCGTCGTTCCTGAACTCCTCCGGATACGGAGACCTGCGTCCCACCTGGACATCCCTCCCTGGACCATCAAGATCCATTGTCAGGGTGTCCACTCCAAGGGATCAGCCTCACTGCGGTCAGCAGGGCCCCCTGTCTACACGCACACCCACCCCCACACGTGCCCGCCGCCACCCAGTACAGCGCCCCATCATTGACGGCACGTCAACCGGCCGCCGCAGGGCCCTGGCCGAAGAGGGGTACATCTGACGCCGTCACGTCCAGGCGCAGCCGCTTGAAGCGCAGCGGGGGTGACGGAAGACACCGCCGTGGTCGAGGGCCCGATCCACGCTGACCTCGGCGAGACATCATCCGCTGCCTGAAGCGGTACGTCGCCCGAGAGGCTTTCCGGGCGCTGACCTGCACAGACAGCCCAAGGACCGACCTCACACAGGCCGCTTGACGGACAATAGAAGCATCTTCGGTGCATGCCCCAATGCCGTACTGAAGGTTCGTCACACCCATGTAACCAGCGGGTTCTCCAGCCATCAGGACTACGAGGCAGCCCTGGCTACGGGGTGCACACGGCGTAGGCATGGAAGAATTCGGTATTACTCCCCAGATTCCGTGCAGTCACTGCCCACCCTTGTTGAGGGGGAGTGAAGGGGGTGTTTTGCTCAAACCGGAAATTGTCGTTACCTGACGTTAGCCAGCCACCTCCTGTGGCGACGCTGCCGACTGGGCACGTAGCAATCGCCTGGACGATTCCGCCGGGAGCAACGTTTGTCTGAGGGGAGACGACGTGCGTTGTTTTTGTGACACCTGCCGGGCCGGTTGCGCCCGTCGCACCTGCCGGGCCGGTTGCGCCCGTCGCACCTGCCGGGCCGGTTGCGCCCGTCGCACCTGCCGGGCCGGTTGCGCCCGTCGCACCTGCCGGACCGGCCGCACCTGCCGGACCGGCCGCGCCCGCCGGACCGGCCGCGCCCGCCGGACCGGCCGCGCCCGCCGCACCGGCCGGGCCCGCCGCACCGGCCGGGCCCGCCGCACCGGCCGGGCCCGCCGGACCGGCCGGACCGGGAGGTCCGGGCTGGCCTTCCTTGCTTCCATCGTGGCGGGGGTGACCGTGCTCTTCGTGTCCGCACTCGTCACGTTCACCACCGTGAGTGGGCGGCCCCTCCTGGCAGGGTCCTCCCTTCGGCTCCTCCGGCACGGCCACTGCAGTCCTGTCGGCTGCCACCAGTGCAGCCGCCTGTGCGCTCGTACAGAGCGCCGCAGTCACCATGATTCCGGCCGCGACTACTCCCAGGGACCGTGCTCCCGGCCGACCAGCGAACTTCATCCGCCACTCCGTTACCCTCGTGCCAACAATGGGACCCCAAGGCCAGTCATTGCCACACGCCCTGCCCACTAGACCAATTTTCTCTCCATTCACTCTTGGGTCTGAAGATCCTATAGATCGTCAAGCGGTCTGAGGGAGGGGTTTCGGCGGCACTGTCACGTTGTCGAGGGCGTGATCGCCTGAGGATGCGTCAGGGCATGCCGGGGCCCAGTCTGGTCCAATGCTCAGGCCGTGGCGAGCATGCCGGTGGTGCCGGTGATCTGGTTCCGGATGGTGAAGCGGACTCTCATTTAGAAGCGGTAGCGGCCGGCAGTCAGGTGCCGGTGGGGGCGGAAGTGGGGACTGTCACCTTGTTCAGCGGTCTGAGATGATCTTCGGGTTGTGGGTGCCTGGGGAGGGCACTGTCACGTTATCGAGGGCGTGATCGTTTGATGGTGCGTCAGGGTGTGGTGAGGTGCCGGCGGTCTGCTGTTCAGGCCGTGGCGGACATGACTGTGGCACCGGTGATGTGGTTCCAGATGGTGAAGCGGACCCTCATTTCGAACCGGTACCGGCCGGCTGTCATGAGGTGCCGGTGGGGGCGGAAGTGGGGCGAGATCCCGGTGAACGCCGACAGGAACCTCTGCGCCCCGCCGACACTGCGGAACCCCTTCATCGCGCGTTCCCGCTGCCTGGTGGGCTGGTGGGAGTTCTCCGCCCGGTTGTTCAACCCCTTGTGGGAACGGTGCTCCACCGACGGCATCACCTCACGGTGCGCAGCCCCGTACGACCGGAGCTTGTCCGTGATGACCACCCTGGGCACCTGGCCGGTGGTGGTGAGGAGCCGGCGGAAGAAACGCCTGGCCGCAGCCTTGTCACGCCGGTTCTGGACCAGGATGTCGAGGACGTTGCCGTCCTGATCCACGACCCGCCACAAGCACCTCTGCACCCCGCTGATCTTGATGAAGACCTCGTCGAGGTGCCACTTATCGCCCGGCTGCGGGCACCGCCGGCGCAGGGCGTTGGCGTAGGTCTGGCCGAACTTCGGACACCACCGCCGGACCGTCTCGTACGAGACGACCACACCGCGCTCGAGCATCAGCTCCTCGACCTCACGGAAGGAGAGCGGGAAACGGAAGTACAGCCACACACAGTGCGCGATGATCTCTACGGGGTAGCGGTGGTTCTTGTACGACGGCGACGCAGACGACACGAACCCCACCCCTCGCCGGGTACCCACAACCCGAAGATCATCCCAGACCGCCGAACAAGGTGACAGTGCCCTTCCGCAGCGTCGGCGGGACGCAACGCTTCCTGTCCGCGTTCACCGGCATCTCACCCCACTTCCGACCCCACCGCCACCTCATGGCCGCCAGCCGGTACCGCCTCGAAATGACGATCCGCTTCACTATCTGGAACGCGATTACCGGCGCCACCGGCATGCCCGCCACGGCCTGATCCACGGCCAGACCGGGCCCCGGCATGCCCTGACGTTCCATCAACCAGCCACACCACCGACAACGTGACAAGGCCCCTGACAGTGCCAGGTGACCTGCACGAATCACGATGAAACTTTCTCATTCGGCCTCGGCACTGTCAACGATAGAGGCACAAAAGACGCCAGTCGGCTCAATCCCAGTAGGCCGACCTTGGTCCACGGTGCTTCGATGACTCTGTCTCGCGGCGATCAGCTCCAAACTGCACTGACGCGGGAGAAGCCAATCACCCGTTGAGTACAGAAGAGATTTGTCGCCGTTCCAGAATCAGAAAGGGAGCCTAAAGTCCATGCTTTCACACCGGACTGTTCGACGCACTGCCGCGCTCACCGCATGCATTCTCGCGGCGCTCAGCTCCCCCGCCGCAGCCTCCGGGCTGCTACCCACCCCTGAAGGCTCGGCCAGGTCAGACAAGACCACAGCCACGCTAGCCGAACCCCGTGCCGCAATCTTCACTGAAAGCTTCGGCCAAAACCTGGGAAACACACCGACCCCGCTGACAGACTACGTGGCCGCCCCCCCACTGAACGAGACCTACACAGCAGACCCCTACTGGCTGGACCTGGCCAACTGCAACGGGATCATCATCAACTACGCAGCCGACTCAGGCCAGTGTGGAGGCAGAAGGTCCGCGAACGCACTGGGCCAGATCGGCGGAGCGAACCCGACAACCAACCATGCCCTGACCAGCGGGACGAATAGTGGACCTGTGCCTGCAGACGGGACGGTAATCGAGACTCAAATCCCGATCCCGTTGACGTCAACAAACCGATACCTGGAACTTCAGGTGGACGTAGCAGCGACTGCCTGCAACACAGTCGGCCCCGAGCTGAAGCTCTACCTCCTCGACGGTACCCAAGAAATCCCCGCCTTCACCACCCCCATCAACCCGTGCACCGACCCGAAAGCAAGAATCTTCGTGGTCGACATGCAGCCAGTATCAGCTCGCACTTACACTAGCCTGCCAGTGTTCTTCACTGGCTCATCCGTAGGCTTCAGAATTCGCAACGGTCAAACTGCAGCCCAAGGAAACGACTTCGGCATCGACAACATTCGAATCGTCGCCAAAACCAATAACAAAGAGAAAGGCAAGGGGACCAGCAAGGCGCCCTGACCCCGGGGTTAGGGCGCCTCGAACTTCCGCGGGGTGCGCCCGGCGAAGCACGTGTGGCACGTCTCGGTCCGCAACCACGACGATGACCGGGTCCTGTCCGACGCGGAGTGGGCGGAGGTCGCGGCCGCGATGGTGGACGCCGCGGGCATCGCCCCGTACGGCGACGAACAGGCCTGCCGGTGGATCGCGGTACGCCACGCCCCCGACCACATCCACATCGCGGCGACCCTCGCCCGCGTCGACGGACGCCAGCCGCGTCTGCGCGGCGACATCGTCGCGATGCACGCCGCCGCCCGCGCCTTCGAAGCCCGCTGGAACCTCACCCCGATGTCCCCCGGCGACCGGACCGCGCGCCGCGCCCCGGCCACGGGGGAGATGGCGAAGGCGGACCGGCGGGGCCTGGTGGAGACGGCCCGGGAGTCCCTGCAGCGCACGGTCCGTCAGGCCGCCGCGCTGGCAGCCGGGGACACCGATTTCCTGGAGCGGCTGCGCGACGGAGGCCTTCGTGTGCGCGAGCGCCGCGACGAGGCCGGGGTCCTGCTCGGGTACGCGGTCGCGCTGCCCGGGGACCGGGCCGACGGCGGGAGCCGGCCCGTCTGGTTCTCCGGCAGCTCGCTCGCCTACGACCTCTCCCTGCCGCGCGTCCGTGAGCGCTTCGACATCCCGGTGGGCGCGCAGGAGTGGGCGCGGGCGGAGGCCCGTATCCGGGAGGCGGCCGGTCTGCTGGGGCGGGCCGGGCAGGCGGAGGGGGCTGGGGATGTGGCCGCGCTGGGCGACCTCCTGGTGGCCGCCGCCGTCCACGCCCCCGCCCTCGTCCGGACACGGTTGCAGGCGGCGGCGGAGGCCTTCGAGCAGGCCGGCCGCGCACCCGGCGAGCGGGCGCTGACGGGGCAGGCGCGGGCGGGATGGCGGGCCTCCGCGCGCGCGTTGGAGCGCGCCCCGCGCACGGCCCGGGGCGGCGGCGCGGCCGTGGTCCTGACGCTGCTCCTCGCCCTGGTGGAGGCGGTGGAGGCCGCCCGGTTGTGGCACGAGGCGAAGGAGCACCGGGCGCAGGCCAAGGCAGCGGCCGACGCCGGTCTGCTGCTCCGCGAGGCCGCCGTCGCGGCGGGTGCCCCCGCCGCCCGCACAAGCCGTGCGGCTCCTTCGCGTACGCGGGCAGCGGGCCGTGGCCCGGCACCGTCGCCGCGCGTTAGCCCGGTAGCACCGCGCACGCCGCCCGGCCCGGAACGGGGCCGGGCCCGTCCCGGTCCCGCTGACCGCGCAATCCGCCGAGATCCGAGGAGCCTCCTGCTGATGGTCACCCCCGCCCCCATGCCCGTCGGCGAGCCGTTCTCCGAAGCGCTCGCCGAGGCCGCGCAGTCCGCCGCCCTCGCGATGCGCCTCTTCTTCACCGTCGCCGACGCCGTCCGCCGCGCAGCCCAGAAGGCCCGCCAGGGCAAGGAGGACGAACTCGGCGAGGACACGGCGAAGCTCGCCCCGGGCTGGGCCGAAGCACAGCTGCGCCCGGTCCTGGACGCGGGCGGGCACTGTCACCTTGTTCGGGCGGTCTGGGATGATCTTGGGGTTGTGGGTGTCCGTGAGGGGTGGGGTTCGTGTCGTCTGCGTCGCCGTCGTACAAGAACCACCGCTACCCGACAGAGATCATTTCCCACTGTGTGTGGCTGTACTTCCGCTTCCCGCTCTCCTTCCGTGAGGTGGAGGAGATGATGCTCGAGCGGGGTGTGACCGTCTCCCACGAGACCATCCGCCGGTGGTGCCTGAAGTTCGGCCAGACGTACGCCAACGCCCTGCGCCGCAGGCGCCCGCAGCCGGGCGATAAGTGGCACCTGGACGAGGTCTTCATCAAGATCCGCGGGGTGCGGAAGTACTTGTGGCGGGCCGTCGATGCCGACGGGAACGTGCTCGACATCCTGGTCCGGAGCCGTCGGGACAAGGCCGCGGCCAGGCGTTTCTTCCGCCGGCTCCTCACCACGACCGGGCAGGTGCCCCGGATGCCCTCGGTCGAGCACCGCTCCCCCAAGGGGCTGAACAACCGGGCGGAGAACTCGCACCAGCCGACGAGGCAGCGGGAACGGGCGATGAAAGGGTTCCGCAGTGTCGGCGGGGCGCAGCGGTTCCTGTCGGCGTTCACCGGGATCTCACCCCACTTCCGCCCCCACCGCCACCTTATGACAGCCGGCCGGTACCGGTTCGAAATGAGAGTCCGCTTCACCATCTGGAACCAGATCACCGGCACCACCGGCGTGCTCGCCACGGCCTGAGCAACGGGTCGGCGATGCCCCATCAGGACCTGACGCACCATCAAACGATCATGCTGCCAACAATGTGACAACGCCCCCGAAGATCATCCCACCCCGCCACCGACAACGTGACAAGGCCCGCCCACGCGCTTATTACGCCACTCCTCGGGGGGCCGTTCCGCGGGACCTGGCACCCGAACAAGGCGGAGTGGGTGCGCAAGGAACGGTGAGCGCCATGCCTACTCCGGCCAGGGGCCGGCTGCGCCCGGAAGTCGGCCGCCGGCGCACTATTTTTAGTCCGAGCCTTGCTCGTAGCCGGGTGTAACGTTGCCGGGTCTATTGAATAGGGGGTTGGGCGGAACGTACACGTCCCAGTTGTGGCCATGGTGGCATCGATGCTTGGGGCGTATTGACTGATGGTTTTTGATGTGGCGGCAAACTGATCTGCACCCGTTATATGGGCATTGAGTTGCGCAGACGCCTTGCGGTCGAAAATCTCGATGCTTGGTGTCTGTGTCCCACTGCCCTGGATGTTCGCTGCCATAAGAGGGCTGGGGAGTGTTTACTCCCAGCATTTCACCCATGGTCGGTTCAAGGCGTACGGTCGAGCATGCAAGCCAATAGTATTTATGTCCTGGTCCGTAAAAGTTGAAAAGATCTGAGAGGAGAGTCCTTCCGTCGACGGTGACCAGCGTGATGCCGCGCAGGTAGGCACTTTCGGCGTACATGGAGTAGTCCTGAGTTGCCACATCGGGGGCCAGGGTGTAATTAAATACTCCAGAACCTCCCACGATTGTTCGCGAGGCGTGGATCTCGATTTGGGCAAGCTCTGCAGCTGTTGCGTTCAGAAGTGTATTCTCTATATCTTCGCGCAACAGCCCTTTCAGGCCTTCAGTGAAGAAATATATCACCGAACCTTCTGGCACTGTGCATATGGGATGAGCGGTGGAGGGTATTAGACCCCCATGTCCTTCGAATACAATTACTGCCATCTTCGACGATTCCTTATATTGCGATTATTGGTCTGCGTGAATTTACTATCATTTGCACCCCGTGGTCTTCTATCCTCATAGGGCAGCGTTTCGTCCTCGCGCGGATCCGGCTGCGGGCTGTGGAACGCCAGGGCTGATTCATAGTCGTGTTGATCATGTTGCGTCGCAGGTCAGGGGTAGTCCGAGGAGGTCGAGTGGGCGGGTGAAGGGTGTGTGGGAGGTTTCTCGGAGTCCGGCGGCGATGTTGTAGTGGCCGGCGTCGTGAAGGGTGTTGATCGCGAGGTTGTGGAGGGTGGCCATGTTGGCGGGTCCGTGTCCGGTGCGGATCTTGGAGGCGTCCTCGGCGAAGGTGGTGTTCCGGACGTGGTGGACGGCCTCGATGCCCCACTGTGCTCTGGCGATATGGCCGATGAACTGGGGTGATGCCTCGAGCGATGTCATGCTGGTGATGGCGTGGATGGTCTGGCGGGTGACGCGGGGTCAAAGTCCAGGTCGAGATCGGTGACGGTGAGGGGGCCTCCCCCTGAGTGGTGGACACGCTGATACTGGATCTTGATTGATCCGGAGGAAGCGAGAAGACCGCCGATGGCGCTGAAGGACTATTCGGACGAGTTCAAGGCCGATGCCGTGGCCCTGTACGAGTCCAACGCCCGGTGCGACGTACAAGGGCATCGCCGCTGACCTGGGCGTGAACCGGGCGACCTTCTTCCTGTTGACCGTCCGGCCTCGTCTGCGCAGCTCGGCGTGGACCCGCGGGGCGCCGTAGGCTCCCCGGGAGCCAGGGCCTGTGTGGATCGCCCGGATCTCGTCGGCCAGCTCGTCCTCGGCGGCCTGCCGCTCCCGTGCCGCCGGGCGCGAGGCCTTCCAGGCGTAGTACGTCGAGCGCGGCACGTCCAGCACGCGGCATAGCAGCGACAGGCCGGGTATCGGCTGGTCATCTGGGGTGCCGAGGCCGGGATCGGCTCTCTGCGCGTCGATGAAGCCGCACACCGTGTCGGTGTCTACTTCAACGTGTCCGTCGCGAAGAGAGCCGTGGCTTTTTTCAGGATGGTCACCGTCTGCTCCAAAGCTCGCGGTCGTGGTGTGGTTCGGTTGGGTGAATTGGTGGAGTGTCGCGGTTCCAGTCTTAATCCGGTAGCTAAAATGAAGCACACAGTCTGTACCGGTCTCATCGTGAACCCTGGGAAAGCTGTCCCCGTCCCGAGCTGTTTGTCAGCCGGCTGATAGGAATCGGCATACGGATGACAGTGGACTTCGTTACTTGCCCGCGGAGCGGCTGGTCCTGGAGGCGGAGCCGGAAGGAACCCGGGTGGGGGAGCGAAGCGGACACACCCAACGGGCCGAAGACCCTAACCCTGTGAACAGGGTCACCCAGGCTTGCGAAGCGGGCCGTTCGGGGTGGAGCGAAGCGGAACCCCGAACAGTCCGGAGCGAAGCGCAGGACCCCGGCCCGAAGGGCCGGCCCTGAGGAGCGCGAAGCGCCCTCCCGCTGAGCGAAGCGAAGCGGGTCGTTGGCACAGCGCGCAGCGCTGT
>NZ_JBQPXG010000003.1:0-340986 GCF_052244475.1 Streptomyces sp. IBSNAI002
GTCCAGAGGGTCACTTCGTGACCCCTGAAAGACCGTCGGCACTTCGTGCCTCCGGACTGACGTGACGTCAGTCCGAGTGAGCCGGCCCGCTGCGCGGCCCGGTGGTCTCGGGGGTGCCGGCTGCTTGTTGGGGTTCTGGTCTGTGTGGGGTTGGGGTGTAAAGATGGCTGGCTAGGGAGTGGGGGTGTCCGCGGGTGGTTGTGTTGCGGTTTTCGGGGGTGCTGGTGGATGAAATACGGGGTGTTAGTTTCGCTGGAGTCTGCTGTTTTCACTCCGAGTGCTCCGGTGGCTTTTGGTGATCTCGCATCACGCGCACTTCCGGGCCTATCTCCGATTATACGGGGTGGCGGGTTGTCAATTCAAGCTGTGAGCACGGGAATTGGGGCGGTATTTCAGGGAGGGTCGATTCCGGCGGCACGGTACGGGCGTGACGGGGAGCGGGGGCGAGCGAGCGGCCGGGCCTGTCGTCCGCGTGAGGCGAGGGGCGAGCCGAGTACCGCGCTCCCTCGAAAGGCCGGCCCCGGAGGGCTCCAGGGGCGTCTACGGGCCGCACTGGCACCGTGCGCGCGGGCCGGGGAGAGGAGAGCGGAGCTGGGAAGTGAGGGAAAGCCCCCGGCCAGACGCGTACAGGGCCAGGGGCGGAGCGGGCTGGCGACAACGGCCACCAAGAGGAGCGAGGGGCGGCCCGACAGTCCGGACGGGGGATGCCGGGCAAGCGAACCGCCCCCCACAAGGCAAATCCTACCCGAATATCCGCCCCATAAAGCCTAAAAACAGCGCCAGGAGCGACGAATTGACCGCCCGTCGGAAACGGGGTGGCCGGAGGATGTCACGGGCCCATGGGGCAGGGAAGCGGGGGTTAGTCTCGCGTGCGGGAACAGGGTAAGGGGAGCAATTACGGAACTGAGGCGCATCGGGGAAGCGTTAGTTTCGGGATGGATTCACCGGGACACCGTCCGCCCGAAACTAACACTCCGCCAACCCGCCCCGCACAAAAAGGGGCCGAGCGTCCGACCGGCGTTAGTTTCACGCCCCGACCCGCACGCTCCGCCGGGGCCGCGGAGGGCAACGGCATCGGACTCGACCGCCAGGGGCTCCGAGGGGCGACCGGCTGCCGCTCCGACGAGCGGGCGCGCCGGGCGCGCCGACCTCGTGAAGTTTCTAAACCGGCACCCCGTTCAACGAACCAACTCAGCCCCACCTCCACCGCACCCCGACCCGCCTCCCCCACTCAAACCGCTGTTGCGTAATTCTATGAGTCTGTGTACTGTGGTGCATACGAGGTCGGCAAGAACACCGACACGGCTCACTCCGCCGACAGCCAGCGCGTTCCGGAAGGATTGGTATGGATCTCTACCACGTCAAGCGACGCTCACTCTTCACCTGGTCCACCACTCGTAATGGCATCCCGCTGGATCTCAGCATGTACCTGGGGAAGCCGTACGCCAGGAGGGCTGTGGCTGAGTCTTACGCCCAGAGTCTCACCAGGGCCGATAAGTTGGATGCGGAATACGGAGTCAAGACGGGGCGTCCGCCGTACCAGGAACGTCCCGAGTCTCCCGTGAAGGTGGCTGCTCGCGAGGTGCTGGGCGTCTTGACGCTGGCCACCCTCATAGCAATGTCCTGCTACGTAGCGGCAGTTGTCGTCAAGGAGCTGTGGTGACCTTCCTCGCCGATGTGGCCTTTGTGAATCTGGGGCCGCTTCCGGTCGGGGCTCGTCCGGTTCCCTGCGAGCACTGCGAGTTCGGGACGGTCCGGCTGACCAGCGGCTTCCTGCTGAAGTGCACGAACCGCGCTTGCGGCCACGCCCTCACCTCCCAGGATCTGGGAGCTGGCCCCGGCCCTGGGGAGCGCAAGACCATGATCGACTACATTCCGTGCTTCGTCCGGGCTGAGTAGCCTGCCGACCAGGCCCCAATCGATCCCGTTCATCACCATAGGCTCAACATTGCTTAAGTCTATGAATTCATGTACAGTAGAGATCAGAAGGGGCCGGGAACGGAAGTCCCCGGCCCCCACCCAACGCCCGTCCACAGGAGGACAGCATGACCACTCAGACCTTCACCACCACCACCGGCGCCACCTACTCGGCCGAGGGCAGCATCGGCGAGAACGGCGAGGTGACCTACACGGTCAAGCGGATCGTGCAGGAAGGGGTCGTCCCGGTCGGATCGTTCGTGATCCACCCCGACTACCACGCCGAGCCGACCGCTCTCGGCCTGGTGAACGTCCAGTTCGGCGCTGGCTCGGCCGAGGACCGCCACCAGCGCGCGGACGTTCCGGTGCTGGGCAGTGCCAGCACCCCGTTCGTCGTCGGGCACAAGATGGTGAACCCCCTGGACATCACCGATGCGTCGCCGATCCTCAGGATTCGGGACCTGGCCGGTGCTCAGTACGCCACCGGCGTCAGCGCAGTCGAGGTCTCCGGCCGGACGGCGCTGCGCACCGCCGACCTGGTGACGGCCCTGGTTGTCCAGTGGATGAACCGCGACGATCTTGCCGAGCTGACCGCGAAGTACGCGGCGTTCATCAAGGCTGAGACCCCCTGGACCGCGCAGCACTCCAAGGTCAAGTCCGACAAGGTCGACGGGCTCAAGCTCGACATCCTGTCGATCGGCGAGCGGATCGCGGAGCTGACCAAGGAGCGCGACGAGCTTCCCGCGAACGGCATGACCAGCCCGGACGTCACGCCGGACATGGCTCCCGCTGCACAGCTCACGGGCGCGATCACCGCGCTGAACCTCAAGCGCGCGGATCTGTCCGCCGAGCTGGCCACGCTGACCAAGGCGTGATCTGGCGCCCGGGGTGCGCCGGACGGACGCACCCCGGGCCTCCCAGCCCGCACCCCAGCTAGGAAGGAGTAGGACCATGAGCGACTCGTTCTCCCCGAACGCGCCCAACGGCGCGGCGGATGCCGTCGCGTTCATTACTTCCGTCGCCAGCACGCTGATCGCCCAGAAGTGGGGCGTGCGAGCGCCCGTGGTCCTCAAGGTGCTCAGCACGCCCGAGGCGGTCGCCGTTACGACCACCCGCTACCTCCTGGCCCTAGGCGCCGGAATGAGCCCCGCAGATGCCGCCGGAGACGTCGGCCGGTCTCTCCTGGCCGACGCCGAGCAGCGCGCCGCGTAGCGCCCGCCCCATCCCCCCGCCCCGCCCCGCCCCGCTCACCACGTGAGCGGGGCGCTCCGCGTTCTCGCCCCGTACTTCGATCGCCCTCGGCCCGCCCGCCCGCGGAACGCGCCCGTCCCGTCTGCCTCGCCCTGCTGCTGCCCCGTTTCCCCGTCGTCCTATCTGCCAGCCCGCCACTCCGCTCCGTCCATGCACCGCACTACTCGTCTTCATCGCTCGCCTTCTCTCCCTCCGTTCCACCTCTGCTCTTCCTCCGTCCGTCGTCCGTACCGCTCCAACCCCGCTCCTCCTCCGTCCGTCGTCCGTACCGCTCCAACCCCGCTCCTCCTCCGTCCGTCGTCCGTACCGCTCCAACCCCGCTCCTCCTCCGTCCGTCGTCCGTACCGCTCCAACCCCGCTCCTCCTCCGTCCGTCGTCCGTACCGCTCCAACCCCGCTCCTCCTCCGTCCGTCGTCCGTACCGCTCCAACCCCGTCTCGATTGCTCACCCACGTCTCGCTGCGCGCCGGCTCGGCTTCCTCACCCCTCCAGCTGATGTCTCTTCGCACGTCCATCCAGCTCCGCCATAGGCCCGTAGGGAAGTAGTCGGCGTGCCGACGACCCCTTGTCTGCGGCTCTGACCTGCATGTTTGACGTCGATCGACTCGAATGAAAGAGGACTCGAAACGGGACCCCAAAGAGGACCTGAAAGAGGACTCCAAAGGGGACTCCAAACGGGACCCCAAAGAGGACCCGGTTGGTCTCGCTACGTACGCATCTCCAGCGCCCAGCCCCGGAGGGGAGATATCTCCTCTCCGGGGCTCGAATCGGCCGAACTGGCCCTCGTGGAGGGGAGGAGATGTCTCCTCCCCTCCGGGATGGTGCGGGGAGAGAGATCTCCTCCCCTCCACGGCCGTTGCGGCGGTGGCGTCCTCGCCAGGCTCTGCCGGCCTGGAGGGAGATCTCTCTCCCCCTGGAGGACGAAGGGAAATCGGGGAGGAGAGATCTCCCTCCGAACGGGGCGGCTGGGCAGCCCGATCGGATCGAAGCGCGCTGGGAGGGGCCAGTGTGCGGGGCTCGGCTGGGCGGGTCGGCGGAGCCTTGTCAAGATCTTCATCGGCGTGTCTCGCTGTCCGCGGCCCTTCGAGCCTGCAGGGGGATGACGCGGGCGAGGCCGCGGGCACCGGTCCGCGGGGACCGGTTGGCGGTGTGTGGGGGACGCCGGTCGGCGACGAGGGCGAGCGCCTCGGCGACGTGGTCGTCGAAGGACAGGGCGGACGCATTGGCAGTACGGGACATGGCGGGTTCTCCCAGAAGTTTCGGCGGCTCGCGGGCGGCCCGGGGCCGGCATCCGTCGAGCGGGGCGGGCGGTCAGCGTCGGCCGGCGCCCGTAGGGACGAGGAGCTTGCTGCCGGGGAGCAGTTGGTAGTCACCGGTCAGGCCGGAGCGCAGGAGTTCGTCGTCGTGGGCCTGCGCTGTGGGTGGGACGGGTGTCGGGTCGCGGGGGCCGTGCGGTACCGGTGCCGGGGTGGCCAGGTCTAGGGCCTGGTCGAAATGGTCGACCAGGTGCGGTGCCTCAGGCGGGGCTTCGGTCGGGGCGGCCGCGGCCGTGCGGTCATACCGGGCCACGGCTGCGGGGAGCCACGTGCCCTGGGAGGCGTGGAACTTGCTGGCCCGAGGTGTACCGATGCCGACGATGCGGGAGCACTTGTTGATGCCCCAGGCGAGCTTGCCGTCGCGGCGGCGTGGGACGAGCCGGACGAAGCGTTCCTGCACCTCCTCGTCCGTGAGGACGTCGCCGTTGTCTGGGGCGTCCATACCGCCATCCACCTGCGGTTCTTCCGCGCTGGTCGGGGCGGCAGGCAGCGCGGTATGGGCGGCGCCGGTATGGACTGGAACGGCTGGTGCGGTACCGATGAGCGTGCCCCGCATGGCATCGAACGCTGCTGCGGAGCTGAGATTCATACCGGCCCATTCCGCTTGCCGGACGCGCCCCTGCAGGCGGCTGACGACCTGTTCCAGAACGGCCGGATCGGCGCACCGGGCTCGCTCGCTGGCGTTCTGGGCGCGGCTGTCGGCTCGCGTTTCCAGGTACCGGAACGCCCAGCGGGTCGGGCGGCCGGCTTTGCGGACCGCCTTCTGGGCGCGGCGTAGCCGGTACCAGCGGTAGGCGGCACGGGAGACGCGGATCTCGGTGGTGGCTTGCTCCTGGGTGAGGTCTTGGCGGGCGGCGAGGAGCAGCGCGACGCGGACGGCCTCGACGGGGTGGAAGAGCCGGATCAGGGCCAGGCGGCGGTCCGGGCGGGCCCGGTGGGTGCGGGCGGCGCGGCGTTCTTCGAGGGAGCCGAGCTCCCACAGGACCGCGGCCAGGACCGGCCACACTGCGCGGACAAGGGCGCCGAGCGGGGAGGCTGCTTCGGCGGCGGAGAAGAGTGAGCTGGTGCCGGCCAGTACCCAGAAGAGGACTCCGGAGAGGCCTGGTCCTTCGCCTTCGCGGGCGCGGCGGCGGGCGCGGCGTCCGCAGACCATGGCGGCGATGTCGAGGGCGATGAAGGGCAGGAGGTCGAACGGGTCGCTCAGGCCCATCTGGTGACGCCCCACGCGGCGGAGTCCGGTCGCCGAGAGCGCTGCGGCCGCGGCCGCGATGACCATGGTCAGGCGGTCTTCGATTCGGCGGCCGCGCATCGCGGCGGCTGTCGAGCGTTCCTCCGCGCCGAGGGCGGCCAGGGCGGCTCGCCGGCGGCGCAGGGCGAGTGTCGGGCCGAGGGTGAGGACGATGGTGCCGGCGACGAACTGCCAGGAGGTGAGCAGCTCGGTCACGGGGAGCGTCGTTCCCGGGAACAGGTCGGTGATCACGGGCTGCCCTTCCGCGCGGCGGCGCCGGCGGCCGTCGCGAGCGCGTCGGGGATGTGCAGGTGCTGGATCATGCCGCCTCCGTCCAGCCGGCTTCGGCTCGGTGTGCCCGACGGAGGATGTCGCGGCGCTGCACGGCTGCCAGGGTCGCCGCCTTGTTGGCGGCTCGCTTGCCCGCGGGGACCGAGGATCCGATGTACTGCTGGGCGATGTCCTGGACGTCGGCCGCGGCCTTGATGCGCTCGGCCTGGGCGCGGGCTGCACGGGTGTCCTCGGCGCGGGCGGCGGCCAGGCGCTGGTGCTCGGCCTTCAGGCGCAGTGCGAGCTTCTGCTGGGTCAGACCGCCTCGGACGCCGTCCGGGTCGTCGTCCCTCAGGGCGAGCTCGGCGCAGACGGCTCGGACGGGGCAGACCGCGCAGTGGTCGCGGATGGTGGCCGACCTGCGGCGCCGCCAGTGGGTGTCGGGTTCTTCGTCGCCCTGGTAGAAGCGGTCGGGGTCCGGCGCCACGGCGTGGCAGATGGAGTGCTCGAGGGCTTGGTTCAGCTGGGGCCGGCGGAGCTGTCGGGCGATCAGGTTTCCGTCACGGCCGGCGAGGTAGCCGTCGGCCGCGAGGGTCTCGACGGGGGCCGCCTGGGCGAGGTAGAGCGCGATCCCCGCCTCGTCGGTGCCGTCGGGGGCGGATCGGGTATCGGTGGGGGCCGGGTGGCTTGCCATCATGGTGTTCATGGGTCGTTGTCTCCTGCGAAGCGGTGGGCAGCGCGCTCCACACGGCCTCCGGGGGGTACAGCCCCCGGAAAGCCGCTTTCGTGAAGCCGAGCGAAGGCGGGGCGGGTTCGGCGGCCTTGGCGGCCGCTCCGTCCTGCGGGTTCCGCGCCTCGTCGCGGTCGGGGCGGGTCAGCGGGCGGTACAGCGCGGGTCGTTCGGGACGACGGCGACTGATCCGTACTTGTCGTTGCCGTGGAAGATCACGTACACGCGGTTCGGGCCGTCGCACTTCGCGCCGAGGTTCGAGAAGCCGTCGCTCATCACGACGACGTCCATCGGCAGCTTGTCGATCGAGCCTTTCGGCGCGTCCATGAAGGGCTGAGCGGCCTTGCCGCCATCCAGGGCACAGCCGGTGGCGCCGAGGGCGAGGCCCGCGGCAAGGGCAGCGGCCGCGAGGATCCGGATTCGGGTGTTCATGGCGGTCTCCATCACTCGTGATCACATCTGGCTTATCTGGCTTAGTCCACTTGAGCCAGATGTGTGATGATGGTGCACCTGAAGATCGCTCACGTCAAGGGGGATGCCTGATGAGGCGGACCAAGGCCCGGAACGGCCCGCGCCGGTGCGGCAAGATGTGCCTCATGCCGAACCCGTTCCAGCAGGACAAGATCACTGACGAATTGCGCCGCGACATCGTGGCCCGCAAGTTCGCCCCAGGGAGCTTCCTGCCGTCCGGCCGGGTGCTCGCCTCCCGGTTTGGCGTGGCTCGGAACACGGTCATGGCCGGCCTCGCGCCGCTGGTCGAGGAGGGCCTGGTCCAGTCGCTGCCCAAGCGCGGCTACCAGGTCATGAGTGCGCCCGCGGCCTTCGAGGTGACCTGGACCCAAGACGGTCAGGTCCTGCCCGTCGGCGAGCAGCAGCTCGGGCCCGGGGAGGAATTGCGCACGGAGGTGCGGCAGGCCCCGACAGCCGTTGCCGACCTCCTGCAGGGCCCGGAGGAGATGACGGTGGTGGTTCGCGGCACGGTGCACCGGTACGCGGGTGGACCGTGGGCCCTTCGGGAGTTCCACGTGCCGCGGTCCGTGGCCGACGTCGCCCGCCGGCTCTCGGAGCCGGCCCCCGTCGACGAACTCCGGTTGCTGGCTGAGCACGACCTGGCCGTGACCGGGCTACATAGCCGCTGGTCCACCCGGGCGGCCACCGTCGACGAGGCCCGGCTACTGAGGTCCGGCCCCTCGCCGGTCCACGTCATCCAACGGACGGGATTCCACGGCGATGAGCCCGTCTTCTGCGAGTTGATGACGGTTCGCGCCGATCGCGTCTTCTTGTCGCAATCGCACGGATCTACATTGGAAGTCGCCGACCCGTGACGGTTTTTGGTAGGCACGCACCATGTGCGTCGACCGTGAATCGGCTGCCTACATACGAGGCGTATGGGGATAGGGTGCTTCCAGTCGATCTAGCGTCGACCCCGAAATGCACGATGCCCCCGCGACCTTGAGACAAGTCGCAGGGGCTTTTCGAACCGAGAACCGATAAGGCGGTGTCTCGTGGTGGAGCGTACGCGCACCCACGCGCAAGTACTCAGTCAGCCCGCTGATCGAACGGCGTCTCCGACGCCGTCGCGGTGGGCTGCTCTGCTGTGCGGCTCGCGCGATGGGCGCACCACCCCTGTTGAGGGGGGCGGGATGTCGTAGCCAACCGGGCGGGCGCCTTTGCCAGGCCGCTCCTCGCCCTTCTCCGCCGGACTCGGAGTTTGCCGCTCCGCGATCCGGCCTTCACCGCCCAGCGGGAGTTTGCCGCTCCCCTGAGCGAGGTCCAGACCTCACGGTCTGGTGATCACTGCCTCACCAGCAGCAGCCCCAAGCGGGGCTTTGTCGTACCCCGGGCCAGGCCCGGAGGAGGACGGAGTACATCTTGCAGTACTGCCATGCCCTTTGTCAGCTCAGGCGCCCCTCGCTGCGGCCCATCCCGGCCATCGCCGGCGCCTCCGTGAGCACGGACGCGCGCCGCGTCGCCTCCCATGAGCCCACCGTGAGGGTGTGGATCGTGCGGACTTGCCGCCACGTCGCGCTGGCCGCCAGGGTCACCGCCCCTTGTCCAGACGTCGGATCCCCGGTGCCGGGCCGTCGAGGCAGGGCTCTTCCCGCAGTCTGCTGACCCCCTCGCTCCGCCCGCGGACAAGGGGGTCCAGGCGTTGCCCGCCACCCCCTTGTCCTGCAGGTCAGCCTGGGTCCCGCCCCGGTCTGGAAGGCCGAAGAGGCGGACGGCGGATCGGCTGCGGACAAGGGGGGCCGAAATCTTCTGCCTGGCTTTCGTCACACCGAACCGGCTCCGCACACCTCTATGGCCGACACCCACCTCTGACCGGCCCGAGGACCACGCCCACATCGACAACACAACAGCCCGCCCGTGACCGGCGTGGCTGCGAAACCGAGCGCAACGAGCCCTGGCCGTTGCGCCAGGAGAAGTGTGCCCACCACCGCTCTGACCTTTAACCCAGCTCCTTCCTCGCGCGAGCACTCCGCTCCAGCGAGAGGAACGAGCACCGCGCCGCCGGCCGATGAAGCCCGCGGTGCCCTGCCGCCATGCCCCCCTGCGGCAGCGTCGGGTGCGGGGCCGGAGGCCTGCCTGGTCCCCGGTGCGCCGGTACGCCGACAGCGGGTGAAGGTGCCTATGCGGCTGGTCACCTCGCCGTTCTACGCGGACATCGCCCTGGCGGTGTACGTGAAGGTGAAGGCGCTCGGGATGCGCGAGGAAGGGTGCCAGGCGAAGTCGGCGACGATCGCTTCCTACTTGGGTGTCTCGAAGGCCTCGGTGGAGAGGGGGCTTGCCCAGCTGTCACGTACCGGGCCGGACCGTGTGGTGGAACTGGTCTCGCAGCGGCGCACGCTGCGCGGCGGGCGGGGGACCTCGGCGTTGCGTCGGACCAGGCCGGTGTCGCGGTCGGAGGCGTTCGTGTGGGTGCCGGTGGCGGCCTCGGAGGACCTCACGCCCCGCCAGCTGAGGGCATACGCCGTCATCGCCTACACGCAGGCGGTGCGGATCGCGCTGACGGAGGGCGAGCTGGCCGGCTCTCTGTTCCACCACTCCGGCAAGAAGGCCGGGCAGACGCTGACGGCCACGGCGGCCGGCGCGGTGGTGGACGAGCTCGAAGCATCGCGGTGGCTGACCGTGGTTCGCAGGGCGGGAGCCCACGGGCGTCACCAGTTCATCGCGCACGACATCGCCCCGGCCGCTGCGCAGGACGTGGAACCCGCGTCCGCCTGTCTTCCGCAGACCCCGGGCGGCGCCGGCCAGGAGCTTCAGGGACCTGTGGAGGACCCGGCCGGCGACTCGGGAAGTTCTCCGTCTGGTGAGGGATCGGGTCCGCAGCCTGGTGAGGGATCCCTCGCGAATGAGGAATCACCTACGACTGACCGACCGGAGGACGCGGGTGCGCTTGACTCATCCGCCGTAGGCGAGGCTGAGGTAGTAGAGGTCTCCTCGCCTGTGGAAAACCCGTCTGGCGCTGCTCAGCGCGACCAGCCGTCGGCGCCTCTCGCGCTCCGCGCGGGTGACAGCAGCCAGCCCTCCATCCCCAAGCAGCGAGGCGAGCAGGCACCGGCGTCGGGGTCGGCGTACACCGGCCCGAAGCTGACCATGAGCCCGGAGATCTACGCCGTGCTGGAGCCTGTGCACTGGCTGCTGAAGCAGGTCAGCAACGGGTTCGTCGAGCGGAAGATCGCGAGGGAAGTGGGCCGCCAACTGGGTGAGGGCATGGCCGCGGAACGCCTCCACCACCGCCTCACCACACGGTTCGCCCAGACGATGACCTCCGAAATCCGGGATCCCGGTCGGTGGCTGCTCGGCGTGGCCCTGCCGCGCTGGGGGTGCGGCCACCAGGATTGCGAAGCCGGGGTGATGTGGTCGACCGGGCAGCGCTGCGAGGTGTGCGCGGAAGTCGTCGCCGACCGGTTCGCCGCCCGCCAGCGGACTCAGCGCCTGACGGACGGGCTGTGCCCCGAGCACGGCACCCGCCCCGGGCCGTCCGGAACCTGCACCGACTGCACCCTGGACGAGGCCATCCGGCGCCCGGCGGGGGCCAGGGCCGCCAGCCCCGAACCGCTGGGACCGCCGCGCGGAGCGTGTTCCGAATGCGATGCGCGGATCTTCCTGACCGGTCGGGCCCTGGACGACGGACGATGCGCGCTCTGCCGCTCGGAGATGTCCGGACGAGCGGAGGCCACGGCGGTCGGCGTCCCCGCACGAACGGCTCGCCCCGCGAGGTGCACCGGTGGGGACGATCCGGTCTGCGACCGCGAGGCCCTGCCCGCCCGGAGCGTCTGCGCGCGGCACCGGGTTCTGGAGGTTGCCGCGGAGGTCGCCTGACGGCCCGCCCGGCCCGGCCGAGCCAACATCACGGCACCAGCCGCAGGACCCGCGGCCTCCGCCGCGGAGCGCGGTGCGGTTCCGCCCCCAGGAAAGGTGCGCGTCCCAGAAGCGATACGTGCGCGGCCAGCTCACGAACCGCACCACCGCACCACCGCACAGAGTGTCGAAGGTGCGGTCCGCTCGACCGGGTGCGCACGCGCACCGCTGCACCGCACCGAGATGCGGTGCGGTGCGGCGGTCCGGGTGCGGTGGTGCGGTGGCGATCAGCGTGGTGCGGTGCGCGAGCTCCCGCACCGCCGCACCGCACCGCGGGTGCGCCACCTACGGTGCGTCGGCCAGCCCATCCAGCCGGCCAGGTGCGGTGGCCGATCAGGTGGCGCGCCCCGGCTCAGTGGTTGCGGAACGTGATCAGCCGGCCCCCCTTGTCCGACGAATCGCCGGACCGGCTACCCCCTTGTCCGCTCCTGGGCTGACCCCCTTGTCCGGGTGGCCAGGGTGACGCCTCCCCCCTTGTCCGGCGTCAAGCCGAGCGGGCCACCCCCTTGTCCGGCGTCTGACACCCCCTTGTCCGGCTGGTCTCCGACGCGGCCTCCCCCCTTGTCCGGGGTCGAGCCAAGCCGCGCACCCCCCTTGTCCGGCTTCTAGCACCCCCTTGTCCAGTTCACCGCCGACTGCGTTTGTCCTGGACCAGCTCTGTCCTGGTCGCGGCTCAGGCGCCGCGGCACCTCGCGTCTTACGACTGCAGCGGGCCCTCCTTCCGTGAACCGCGAGGAGGGGCGGCAGGGGAGATCTCTCCCTTCGGATCACTCTCCGAAGCCAGCGCACTTATGGGCCAGGCAGGGATCTGCCGGGGCGGACGGGTGTCGCGTCCGGAACGAGCCGGCCGCACCAGGGCCAGCGCACCTTGATCAAGGCGGAGCCGGTGCGGTGCGGAGACAGAGCCATCCGACCGCACCAGCTCCGGTGGTGCGGTGCGGTCGGCACCGCACCAAACCCCACTTCCGAAAGCGCACCGCTTCACGACCGCACCGCACCAGCGCACCGCACCACCGCACCGTGCGGTGGTGCGGTGCGGTCGTGCGCGCCCCCTTGTCCGCGCACCGCACCCCTTGTCCGCGCACCCCTTGTCCGACCGCACCACGCCCGTGAACCCCCTTGACCACGTCGTCCGCCGAGGTCGATCAGACCGCGGACAAGGGGGGTGCGAAGAGCGTGAGCGACATCAGCCAGATGACGCGAAAGGACGGACACGGACGTGGCCACCAAGAACCGCACCGCCTCTGCCACTGCTCCCTCCGGGTCCGGGTACGGCGCCTTGGAGCGCATGAACCGGGACTGGGAAGTCCTGAACAGCGACCCTCGTGCCGCCGACCGGATCACCCACTGGGCTGAGGAAGACATCGAGCTCGCCGGGGTCCGTACCCCCCAGGACGTCACCGAGCGGCTGATCTCGCTGTTCCGGCGCGGCGACTGGGCGGGGCACAACCAGGCCATGACCGTGCTGCTCCGGCGAGCTGCAGGTGACGGCTTCGACAGCGAGCTCGCCTGGAAGGTCGCTGTCCGGGTCCTGCTGCCGAAGGCGCTCTTGATGGCCAAGACGCAGCTTCGCCCCGGCCTCGACTGGGAGGTCATCCTCAGCACCGTCCTGAGCGCGCTGTTCGAGGTCGTCCGGACGTACCCGCTGGCGCGGCGGCCTCACGCGATCTTCGTGAACGTCGCCATGGACACGCTGATGCTGGCGCAGAGCATCCTGGCCGCCGACTTCGACGACCGTCGCGAGCTCCGCAGGATCACCCGGTCTCTCGCCCCTCTGGCCGGCGACCCGCAGGTGCCGCTGCTGGGTACGGAGGGCGCGGACCCCTCCCTCCAGACCGAACTCGCTGACCTCCTGGCCCACGCCGCCGAGCTCGAGCTCGTGAGCCGCGACGAGCCGGAGCTGAACGACGGCGAAGCCCGCACCGAGCTGCTCGCCCTCTTGAGGTGGGCGGTCGACATCCAGGCGCTGAAGGTCACCGACGCCCAGCGAATCACCGAGTACTACCTCAGCTCCTCGCTCGACCCGGACCAGGAGTTCCGCACCACCCGAGCCATGGGAGCCGAGGGCGCCCGGGTGCGGCAGCGGGCGTCCCGGGCGGTCCGGCCCCTGCGCGACGCCGACCTGACCGGCTACTACCTCGCCTCCGTCTGAAGTTCTCGGCCGCGGCCGTCACACCGCGGGCCCGATCGACACCTCTATTGCCGATCCGCGTTCACGACCTCTTCCGCCCTGCCCACCACCGAGACCGGGAGTACCACCGTGTCTACTTCCCTTGCCGGTCCCCACGGACCCGCCGTCCCCTTCCTCGACGAAGACGAGACCCGCGTCGCCCAGGCGCGACGCCAGCTGACCGAGCTGGGCACTGCTCTCGTCCGCGACCCGCTCAACCGCCGTGTCCACGAGGCACTGAGCCAGTTCCTGGAACGCGACTCCGAGGCCGCCCTTCGGTCCTGGGAGTCGATGCTCCAGCGCAGCCCCGAGGAACTGCGCGAGCGGATCCGCGACGTCCTCACCGCTCAGGCCGAGCGGAGGATGTCGTGAGGCTCCGTCGCCGCCGCGCGGTGGCCGAGAGCGAGGCGTGGGACGACCTGCCGCAGGCGGAGCCGGAGCAGGAGGTCCTCGACGCCGGCGACGAGACCGGCTGGCAGACCAGCACCGCCGGGCTGTCCGGCGCCGCGCGGCTGACCCGGATCGGCGCCTGGATCCTCATCGCCTCCGGCCCGCTGCTCGGAATCACCTCGCTGCTCGGATCCCCCACCCAGGCCCAGAGTGCGCCCGTGACGGCGCCGACCGCGCAGACGGCCTCCGACACCGGGCCCAGCGGATTCGCGCAGCTGTACGTGGTCGCTTACATCGAGGCGGGCCAAGGCTCCGAGGGCTCCCTGCGCCCGTACTTCTCCGGCTCGGTCACCCTGACCAACACCCCGGGGACGCGCAGCGCCACCCGGACTGTCGCGGTGACGAGCCGCGAGGTGCAGCCCGGCTACTGGGCGGTGACCGTCGCAGCCCGTATCGCGCAGAAGGACGCCAAGGGCGCCTACGTCGATGCCGGACTCCGGTACTACCAGGTCCCGGTCCAGGCGCTCGGCCCCGCATCCGCGGGCGGAAGCAACCGGAACGACGAGTCGACGCTCGGCTACACGGCCACAGCGCTGCCGGCCCAGGTTGCCGCGCCGGCGTCGCTGACAGCGAGCGCTTTGGGCTACGGCACCAACCGCGGGAGCAACCCTGCGGACCCGGCCACCCAGACGATCACCGGATTCCTCAACGCCTACCTGGCCGGCAAGGGCGGGCTGGACCGCTACACCTCCCCCGGCGTCTCCCTGCAGTCAGTCACGCCCGCGCCGTACTCCGGCATCGAGGTCACCGACGTCGCCGACGACTCGGCCAACGCGAGCAACACCGCGGTGCCGAGTGACGGAGCCGTACGCCAGGCGCTAGCCACGGTCAACGCCAAGGACGCCTCCGGCGCGACCTATCCCCTTACCTACGCGCTGACGCTGCGCTCGCGCGGCGGCCGCTGGGAAATCGCCTCCCTCAGCGCCGCCCCGGTGCTCCAGCGCGGGAGCAACCCGGCCCTGGTCGCTCCCTCCCCCGACTCCGACAGCACGGACAGCACCGGCACCCCGTCGCCCTCACCGTCGCCGTCGGCCTCCTAACCCCGAGAACGAGAGAGAACACCCATGCACACCACCGACCCGAACACCGTCCTGCTGGCGGGCGACATCCTCACCTGGGCCACGAACAAGACCAACCAGATCGGAACCCTCGTCAAGCTCGTGGCTGCCGTCGGCGTAGCCGTCGCGATCTTCGGCGCGTACTGGCGCACCAAGTCCTGGGTGGCCACCGTCGTCGCCTTCCTCCTGGGCGCCCTGGTGCTGTGGGGCCTGGCCAACATGCCGTCCCTGCAGACCAAGGTCGGCTCCGAGGTCAACAGCGCACCCCAGCCGAAGACCGTCCAGGTCGAACCCCGCGCAATACCGACGGCTTTTGATGACGAGCACGTGCTGTGAGTGCCGACGAGGAGCAGCTGGTCGGGCACTCCTACACCCGGGCGCGCAAGCACCCCCTGGTGATCGGGAAGCTGCCCGGCGCCGGTCGGCTTCCCGGAGGCCCTTACACGATCACCCAGATCGTGACGATGGTCGCCACCTTCCTGCTCCTGGTCATCACCCGGCAGCTGTGGGCCCACTTCGGCGTCATCAACGTCCTGGTGATGATCTGCCTGCCCTGGGGCCTGGCCTGGGTCCTGCGGTACGCCCGTCTGGACGGGCGCGATCCCGCCCGCGCGCTGCGCAGCCTCGTTGTCTACGCCTCGACTCCGGCCGACGGCCAGCTGTCGGGCCGGCCTCAGCACCGGAGCCGTCCGCGGCTGGCCAGCGCCACCTGCACCGTCCACGTACGGACCCCCGCTCGGGACAAGGCGACACCGGTCCGCGCGGCCATCCCGGCCCGGGCAGCCGCAGCGTCGGCCACGCCCGCGCCGAGGACGGTCCGCCCGGCCACCGCCTCCAGGCCCACTCCTGCCGCCACGGTCCCCGCGGCCGGAGCCGCGCAGCGGCCGCCGGCCAGGTCCGGCCTGCAGGCCCTTCTCGCCTCCCTCGACGAGAAGTGACACCACCCCACCTACCGAAGGACAACCGTCATGGACACCACCACCCCGGCCGTCTCGTGCGCTGAGCCCGTCGCCTGCGACCACGTGCGCACGGTCGCCCGCATCGAGACGGCACTGATCACCGACCTGGTCGCCGCGATGTTTCACCTCGAAGCGGCAGCCGATCGAGCCGACAGCCCGGCCGCCGAGGCCCAGACCGGCCGCGTGAGCGAGGAGGTCTTCGCCTCCTGGGTCCTGCACAACGCCGCCCGTATCCGCGCGGCCTTGGACCGGCTCACCACCCCCTACGAAGCGCCGGCCGGCACGGTCCCGGCTCCCTGACCTCCGCACGACACCGCCGCGCCGGCCCGGCCTCCGCAGCCGGCCGGCACGGCCCCCTCGTACTTCGCACAGAAAGCCAGGAATTCCCATGCGCCTCCCCGTCCGGCACATCAGCGGCCACCTCCTCTGGACCAAGAACGCCGCCGTGTGGGGCGTGTGGAAGGTGGATTCCGAGAACTACACCCACGCCAGCCGCGCCACGAAGAGGGAGCGCCTGGACGCCCTCGAAGCCCTGTTCAAGTCGCTGCGCGGCGAGGTCCTGCTGCTGTCGCTGTGCCCGCAGGTCGATGCCGCGTCCGTCGTCACGCGGATGACGTCGGGGGTGGACCTCGACAAGTCGCCCGAGTACATCGACCTGTCCCTCAAGGTCCTCGACCAGCTCGAAGACTGGGAGCTGACAGGCCGGGTGGACTTCATCGCGGTGCCGCTGCCGAACGTCGACTTCAAGCAGTCGGCGAAGGCCGTCCTCGCCTCCGCCCAGGGTGAACTGCTGTCCACGCTCGGCATGCCAGTGCCGCCGGTGAGCGTCACCGAGGAAGAGACCCGCTTCAACCAGGCCCGCCGGATGGCCGCCTCCTGGCCCACCGGCATCAAGATGCGGCCGGCCACCGAGGCCGAGATCCTCTGGATCTATGGGCACAGCGCCCGCCGCGGCATCAGCGAGCCCCTACTGCCCGAGGAAGGAGCACCTCGCTCCCTGCGCGGCCGCGGGCACACCGTCACCGCCCACACCCAGGTGATCCTGGACGAGGGCGCGCGCAGCGACAACACCTCCAAGGCGCCGGCCAACCCTTTCCGCCGCCGGTACCTCAAGGCGACGAGCGAGCACGGCGACTCCTACCAGGCCTTCTGCGTCCTGTCGGAGATGCCCGAGAGTTTCGTCTTCCCGGGCAGCGAGTACTTGAGCGCGCTGGACGACTTCGGGTTCCCCGTCGACTGGGCGGTGCGGCTACACATCGAGGCCGGCTCGAAGGCGGAGCCGCGCTCGCGCCGGCAGCAGCGCGAGCTCGCCCACCAGCGCGGTGAGTACGAAGGCGAGACCGCAGGTGTGCCGGCGTCCCTGGACAAGGCGTCGTTCGCGCTGGACGAGTACCGCGACCGGCTGACCGCCTCCGCGACGGAGGTTGAGATCCGAGCGACCGTCATGACCTGCGTGTGGGGTGCCGACGCCGACGAGGCCAACGAGAAGGCAGCCAGCCTGGCCGGGCACTTCGGCGGCAACGACTACACCCTGGTACGGCCGGTCGGAGACCAGGCCGCGCTCTTCCACGCGATGCTCCCCGGCGTCTCGACGCCCAAGCCGGTCATGGACTACACCCAGTACCTGCTCGCCAGGGACTTCGCGATGGCGCTGCCCTTCTGCGGCGCCGCGCTGGGCGACGACACCGGAAGCCTGTACGGCCTGCAGCTCAACGGCGGCGGCGTGAGGCCGGTCCTGGTGGACTTCAGCCACGGACCCCGCGTCAACGCGAGCGCCTCCGCGGCGTTCGTCGGGGAGCTCGGCTCCGGCAAGAGCGTGGCGATGAAGACCGCGATGCACTCCATCCTGGCCACCGGCCACCGCGAGGGCACCGCCGGCAGCCGGGGCCGGGCGCTGGTCATCGACCGCACTCCGCAGCAGGAGTGGTCGCGGTTCGCCGCCGCGTGCCCGGGCACCACGCAGATCATCAGGGTCGACGAGACCGCCGGGATATCCCTGGACCCCCTGAGGGTCTTCCGCGGCCCACGGGCCGCCCGCTACTGCGAGTCCTTCCTCACCCCGCTGCTCGGCATCAGCTCGATGAGCGTCGAGGGCGTCACGCTGTCCGAGGCGATCGAGGCCACCCGCCATGCGCCGAACCCGAGCATGAGCGCTCTGATCGAGACGCTGAGCCGACGCGCCAAGACCGCGGACCCGGACGAGCCCAACGACGTGAAGGTTCGCGCGTCCGCATCGGAACTCGTGCGCACCCTGCGCGCGCTGGCCAAGAAGGACCTGGGCAAGGTCATCTTCGACCCGACGCTGCCCGTCGTGCAGATCACCGACGCCGACAGCATCGTGTTCGCGGTCGACCGGATCGGCCTGCCGACCAAGGAGGAACTGGCCGAGCACCGCCTGGGCAGCCTGGAGATCGAGAAGCTGTTCGGCTGGCGCCTGATGTACCTCATCACCGCGCTCTGCCGGGAGGTGGCCTTCTCCAACCCCGCGGAGTTCTGCGGCGTCTTCCTGGACGAGTGCTGGTGGCTGACTTCGAGCGCGGAGGGCTCCAACCTGCTGCTCGAGCTCATCGCCGACGGCCGCAAGCACTTCGCCGGCGCCTTCGCGGGCAGCCACGACCCGTACGACATCGGCCCCAAGAACGAGATCGGCGACAAGATCCGGGCGCTGCTGTCCCATGTCTTCGTCTTCCGTCACCGGGGCAAGGCCCTCGCCGCGCGGTGCCTGGAGTTCCTCGACCTGGACCCGGCCGACCCGCAGATGCTGAAGGTGATCACGGAGAACCTCTCTCCGATCAACGTCTCCGACACCGAGCGCCTCCTGCGGGCCGGCGAGTGCCTCTACCGGGACCTGCGCAAGCGGATCGGCGGAATGAAGGTCCTCATCCCCGCGGACGAGCGAGCGGCCGAAGCGATCCACACCACCCCCGGTGGCAAGGACTCGGACGTCGAGGACCTGATGGACGCGGTCCCGGTGCTTGAGACGAGCTTCGCGTGAGTACCCGCCGCGCCTCCGCGCGCCGCCCCAAGGCCGGCCGTCGCCGGGTCTGGCTCCTCGCGCTCCCGATCGCCGTCTTCCTCGCGCTGTTCGCCGCCCTGGCATGGGCAGACCCGGTGCCTACACCGACCCCTGGTCCGGCCCCCTCCGCGCCGGGATCCACTCCCTCGACCAAGCCGACCCCCAAGCCCGAGCCGAGCCCGTCGAACCCCATCACCGAGCCGCGGCCGGGCCTGACCCCGGCGCCGCCGGACGGCAAGCCCGTCGAGGACCTGAGCAAGCCGCCTACCGACGGCTCGGACGGCCTGCTCCAGCCCTTCAACGTCAAGGACGAGTACGGCGTACCGATCAGCGCATACACCGTCAGCTCGGACACCGGCGGCTGGACGGACATCGACCTGAAGATCTGGAACATCCTGGCGCAGTTGTTCTTCGGCGGCGCCAAGTGGTTCATCGGGTTCGCGTGCTGGCTGATCAAGTGGGCGCTGGACTTCGGGCTCGCCAAGATCCTCGTCGAGCCGGTCGACGACATCGGCACGACGATCCGCGACCAGGTGATCAACAGGTTGGGCCTGCCGGGCTTGTTCCTGCTGTTCGCGGGCGTCTACGCGGGCTGGCACATCATGTTCAAGCAGAAGTCGCGCGGCTTCGCCGAGGCCGGGGTCTCCCTGGTCGTCGGCGCGATCGCCACCACCGTGCTGCTCTCGCCGGCCCAGGTGTTGCTCGGCACCCAGGGGCAGTCGAGCCCGGGCGGCTCGACGATGCTGCTGTCCGAGGAAGGGCTCCTCGGCAAGGCGAAGGACCTCTCCCTGCAGGTCTCCAGCCTGGTGCTGTCCACCAACCCCAGCACGACCCAGGCCAAGACGGCCAACGTCAGCAAGCCGATCACCGACGCCCTGGTGGACGCCTTCATCGTCAAACCGACCCAGCTGATGCTTTACGGGCAGGTCTTCGACGGAAAGTGCGGCGAGGCCTTCGCCAAGGCCAAGCTCGTCGAATACAACTACAAGCAGAAAGGGATCAACTTCTGGGAGGGCTCCCAGCTCAACCCCGGCGGCGCCTCCTACAACGACCAGCTCCTCAACGCCGGCGACCTGTTCACCAAGGCCTGCAAGGGCCAGAACACCAAGGTCGAGGCAAAGAAGGCCTCCGCGGACCTCGCCTTCAGCGCCGTGTTCGTCGCCTTGGCCGCGCTCATCGTCTCGGTCCTGGTGGTCCTGGTCACCGGCGGCTTCCTGACCGCGCAGGGCTGGATCGCCTTCGAAGCCATCCGCGGTCACTGGGCCTTGTGCGCCGGCATCCTGCCCGGCGGCGGCCGCGGCGTTCTGTGGCGCTGGTTCGCCGCCGTCTTCAAGGCCGCCCTGGGTGTGGTCCTGTCGATCTTCTTCCTGGCGATCTTCATCCTGATCATCATCGCGCTGGTCCGCGCCGACACCGGAAAGGTCCTCGCGGTCAAGTTCATCGCGATCGACATCACCGCGCTCGCGGGGCTCGCCGGCCACAAGAAGATCAAGGAGACCGCCCGGCAGATCTCCGTCAATCTGAACCGGCGCCTTGCCAATGCCCGGGTCGGCGGCTCCCGGCAGAGCATCTTCAACTCCCCTGGCCGCTACGCGGAGACCGCCCCCGGTCTGAAGCAGGTCTGGGGAGATGCCCGCGGGGAGGCCCGCAAGGTCACGCAGCCCCTGGGCAAGATCGGACGGACCGCCCGGCAGCTGTGGACCGGGCCGCCGCAGGGCGGCAAGAAGGGCGGACGGGTACGTGCGGCCGCGCGGGTGGCGACCAACGTTGCCGCGGCGGTCGGCACCGGCGGCACCGCGACCGCGGCGAAGATCGCGGCGCAGAACGTGGCGAAGCAAACCCTGAAGAAGCGCCTGGCCACGGCCGCCGTAAACAAGATGTCCCAGACGCGCGGAGGCAGGGCGACGATGGCCACCGGCAAGGTGGCGGCCGCAGCCGGCAAGTACGGGTGGAAGGCCACGAAGTTCACCACCCTGGCCACCGTCGGCGCACCCGTCGGCATCCCCCGGGGGATCGCCGCGACCAAACGGGGAGCAGCGTCCGCCAAGGCCCGCGCGGATCAGGTGGGCAGCCAGCTCGTCGCGGCCAAGAACCGCACCGCAGCCCGCGTGGACAAGAAGGTCGACGGGGCGCTGGCGTTCAAGGACGAGTACGTGCGCAACGTCGCGACGGCGAGCAAGTTCGTTGGCCGGCACGGAGCGAACATCCAGCTCGGGATGGCGCAGCCGACCGCTCCGCCCAAGCCTCCGCTGCCTGTCGGGACACGGGCAGTAGCCGGTGCTCCCCGCGTTCCCGGCAGCGCGCCTCGTCCGGGCACGTCCGGCCCGAAGGCCGCGCCCAAGCCGGCTTCGAAGAGCACGCCGAAGGCGGCTCCGAAGTCCCCGGTCATCGGCGGCCCCGCATCCGTCCCGTCTCTGCCGCACGCGCCCACGTCCCTGGCACCCACGTCGGCCGGCTCGGGGAGCGGCGGCGCGCCTGCCGCACCGAGCGCCAGCTCGGGACCGGCCCGGCCCATCCGGCGGGCCACCCGGCAGGCCGGACCGCCGCGCACGAAGCCCTGACCTAGCTGGTGGGGGCCGCCCCTCGCGGCCCCCACCGCCCCCTTCCTCTTCGCGTCGTATCGGCGCGCTTCACCTCAAAACCACCTGACGGGGGTGCCCCCTTGCCGCACACCGATCGCCCTCACCGCCCACGCACCGCGGGCACCGTGGCCCTGCTCGCCGCATCAGCCCTCCTCGCCGGCCTCGGCATCATGCTGCTCGCCCACGAGCCGCCCTCCGCGCCCCGGCCCGCCTCCCCAGCGGCGGCTCCGACGCACTCGCGATCCGGGCAGCCCAGCAGCGCCTCCGCGGTTCCGGCAACAACGCCCACGACGCACGGCAGCACCTCGCCTGCGTCAACTCCTCCTGCGGCTGAGGACGCGGAGCCGAGCACGATCCCGATGCCGGAAGACGTCGCGACCGCGGCACGCCGGTTCGTTCTCGCCTGGGCCGGACACGACGCGCGTCCGGGCAAGGACGGCTCCTACAACGACGCCGCGCACCGGGCCCGCGCCTACGCCGGCAAGGAGCTGGCCGTGCAGCTGACCACGGACTCCGCGAGCAGCACCCGCCGGTGGCAGCAGTGGACGCAGGCCAGCACCGTCGTCACCGCCGAGATCACCCAGATCACGGTCCCCGACGGGGCACCGGAACCGACGGCCGACACGGCCTTGGCGCGGGTGCGATACCGGCTGATCGTCGCCCCTGCGGCCGGCCAGCCGAGCAGCACCGACGAGCAGGTCGCCCTCAAGCTCCAGCGCGGCCAGGCCGGCGCCTGGCTCGTCACCGCGCTGCCCGAAGCCTGAGCAGGGGCGAGTGATGAAGAAGATCATGGCGGCTGTGGGCTGCCTGGGCGCCCTCGTGCTCACCGTCGTCATCGCCGCCGTCATCGCCGTCGCGATGGCCATGGGCAACGACAACACCAGCGGCGGCCTGGGGAACGTCGGCTTCGGCGGCGGCATCGCGGACAACGCGCCCGTCCCGGCCGAGGTGAGGACCCTCATCCTCAACAGCATCGGGAAGTACGGGTGCGCGGAGGTGACCCCCTCACTGATCGCCGCCCAGATCTACAGCGAGAGCAGCTTCGACCCGAACGCGCAGTCCTTCGAGTGGGTGACCGACCCGGAGACGAAGGAGCGGTACAAGAAGCCCATCGCCGACGGCATCGCCCAGTTCATCCCGGACACCTGGGCCGAGCACGGTGTCGACGGCAACGGCGACGGGGTGAAGGACGTCTGGAACCCTCAGGACGCCATCCCTGCGGCGATCGCCTACGACTGCTACCTCGCCGGCGAGGTGAAGGACGTCGGCGGCGACAAGACCAACAACATGCTGGCCGCGTACAACGCCGGCCCGTACGCGGTACAGAAGGCCGGCGGCATCCCGCCCATCACCCAGACCCGCGACTACGTGAAAGCGATCCGCGACCTGGCCGCGAAGTGGGCGGCGATCGACAAGGGCGGGAACGTCCCCCTACCGTCCGGCTCCGGCGGCGCCGCGCAGGCGATCGCCACGGCCAAGACCGCGCTCGGCACGATGTACCAGTGGGGCGGGGACTGCAAGCCGCCCTTCGACCACGGCCGCAGCAACGGCTGTGACTGTTCCTCGCTCATGCAGCTGGCATGGGGCAACGCGGGCGTGAACCTCCCCCGGGTCACCTACGACCAGGTCCGGGCGGGGACGGCTGTCGCGAGCGTCAGCGAGCTCCGGCCCGGGGACCTGCTGTTCACCCGGCCCGGCCCTTCCGGACCCGAGCACGTCGGCATGTACATCGGCCCCAACGCCCAAGGGGAGCCGGAGGTGATCGACGCCCCGCGCACAGGGCGCGCCGTGCAGATCAAGCCCCTCAGCTACTGGACGCCGCAGATCATCGCGATGCGCCACATCGGATGACCGTCGGGGTCCGGCCAGCCCGGCCGGACCCCGCGCCCAGCCCTGTCCTGGGGGCCGCGCAGAACTTCTTTCCGCCGAATGTCACACCCGGGGACTCATCGACACCTCTATGTACATCCGCCGAACTCCGACCGATTCCAGCTGGAGCCGTTCCATGTACGACCGCCCCACGCACCGTCCACCGAGCCGAGAGAGCAGCCCCCGATGAACACGAACGACATGATCGATGAGCTCATCGCCGGTGTCGGCAACCTCCCCGCGATCGCCGAGGACGCCCAGGAGTGGGCACTGGGAAACCTGTGGTGGGTCATCTGCTGCGCCTTCGCCTTCGTGATCGCCTACGGATCCGTGCAGCGGCTGATGAGCCGCTCGACCCTGCGGGACCGCGAGGCGTTCGAGGTGCTTCCGACCAACGGCTTCGACCCGGCGCTGGAAGAGGTGGTCCGCTTCGCGAAGCAGATCTCCCTGGCCCAGCGCAGCACTTCCCGCTGGGCGCTGCCGGCCCGCGGGACAGCGATGCGGGTCCGGCTGATGTCCGTTGGCGGACCGCTGACCCTGCGCATCGAGGGACCCGCCCGTGCCACGACCGTACTGCGTCACCAGGGCTACTCGCAGTGCGAGTTGCGGGCGGTGACCGGTGAGGAGACCGCCCCCGAGCGCCCGGTCATCCGCCTCGGAGTCCACAACGACGGCACCACCGGCCCCGCAGCCGCCGCAGCCTGACCCACCCCCCACTGCACGAAGGAACGATCATGCCCAAGCCGTCAGAGCAGGCCGTGAGCCTGTCGAAGGACACCGCGCCCAACGAGGAGCGTCGACTCTATGTAGCGCGAGCCGAGCTCGCGCTGGCACTGCCCGACCATCTCGCGCTGCGCGACGTCCCGCTGAAGCCCGACCCCCTCGAGGCACTGGCCGCAGCGGTCGCCGACGTCCGCGAATCCCTGCAGGAGAGAGCCGACCTCGTCCTGGACCTGGTGCCCGTTACCCCGGGCAAGGTCGCCCGCAAGCGCAACCGGCTCCTGGCCGCCGCACGCCGCGCGCCGCACGACATGCCCGCCATCCCGGGAATGCCGCACCAGGGCGGTTCGGGCTTCAGCCTGGACCGGCTGTCGTCCATCGGGGCGGAGATCGCCGCCGAGATGCGCGGAGTCCAGGCCCAGAAGCCCTCGGCCGGCAGCCGGCCCAGGCCACAGCGCATGCTCAACGCCACGGACATGAAAGCCGCGATGGGCAAGTTCCACCCCGGCGTCGACCCGGTCTTCGACCTCCAGCTGCTCGTGCGCACCTGCTCCACCGACCCCAACCGGTCGCGTCTGCTGCTGGACCAGATCCTGGCCGCGCTGGAGGGCTGGGCCGGCGACAACTACTTGAGGCCGGTCGGGCTGAACCTCGGCATCACCCGGCTGCGTGCCGACGCGCCCATCTACCGCCAGCACTTCGACCGCCGCTTCGAGACCGGACTGTTCGCCCCGAGGCGCCGCGGGTGGGTCACCGGTGAGGAGATCGCCGGGCTGCTCAAGCCCCCGACCAAGTACAACGGGGCCGCGAACGTGATGCGATCCGGCGGCGTGGTTCCCCCGCCCCACCCTGGTCTGCCGTCGTGGACCGGGCAGCCCGACCTGCTGCCCCTGGGCTGGGTGTCCAAGCCCGGCGGCGGTGAGCGTCTCGCCGGCATCCCGCTGCGCTACCTGCTCTTCGCTCTGTTCCTCGGCAAGTCCGGCTACGGAAAGACGGAGATGAGCCTGGTCCAGGCCATCGCGCTGGCGCACAACGGGCACGGGATCTTGTTCCTGGACCCGCATGGGGACGGCTGGCAGCGCGCCCGCCCCTACCTGGCCCACCCGGAAATCCAGCCGCGGCTCCAGGAGATCGACCTCACCTCGCCGGACATGGACGCCATGGTCGCGTCCTGGAACCCGTTGTCGATGCAGAACCGCAAGGAGGATGACATACCGGACATCGTCCAGTACATCGTCACGGGATTCTCCAGCGCCCTGAACTGGAGCGACTCGGCCGGCCGTGCCAAGACGATCCTCACGCGGTCGGTGGAGTCGTTGGTGGAACTGTCCCTGCTGCTCTCGAAGAACGGCAAGGCCGAGTTCGCGCCGACGATTTTCCAGATCCGCACGATCCTCACCGACGAGGTGTGGCGCGACGCGGTCGTCCCGTACCTGTCGAAGACCCTGAGGGACTTCTGGGAGAAGACGTACAAGAAGTACCCGGGCGAGGCCACGCCCGTCGTCACCAACATCATCGAGCGCCTCGACAGCAGCAACGCCGTCAAGGCGTTCCTCGGCTCGTCGCTGTCCACGTACGACATCCGCACCGCGATGGACGAGGGCAAGATCGTCTTCATCTGCCCGTCGGGCACGGGCGACACCGACCGGATCGTGTCCTGCCTGCTGATCTACGACCTCTTCCGTGCCGGCCTGTCGCGACGGGACATCCCCGTGGCCGACCGCAAGGACTTCTACTGCTTCATCGACGAGCTCACCGCGGTCGACGGCGCGTCCAAGGGGACCCTGGCCGCCATCGCGGAGCAGCTGCGGAAGTTCCGGGTCAAGCTGCTCGCGATGACGCAGATGGCGCAGCGGCTGACGCCGACCACACGCCAGGGCCTGCTCCAGAACCTGTCAGTCCTCTCGACGACCGCGAGCGACGTCGACGAGGCGATGCTGGTGACCCGCCGCTGGGGCAAGAAGGTCGACCCGGACACCATCACCGCCCTGCGGCCGTACCACTACGTGATGTCGGTGACCCTCGGCGACGGGCGCACGGACCCGTTCCGTGTGCGCGGCGCCAGCGTCGAGGAGCTGTACAAGGACTACGAGAATTCGGAGGGCCTGGACGACCTGACGGCGGCGGTCGACAAGAACCTCGACCGGCGCCCGGTCCGGGCCATCCTCGACGACCTCAGCATGCTCGACGACCACATCCTCCTGGCTCTCGAGGGCATTGATGTACCGGAGGAACCCACCGTCGGCAGCCTGCCCATCGCCCGCAAGCAACAGGCCACGAACGGGGCCGACAACGCCACGGGCCAGCCCGCGGATGCATCGCAGGGCGGAGGGGGCCGCATCAGCCACGCCGCGGGCGTCGTGATCAGCGGGTCCACCGATGAGGAGGGCCCCCGCGACGAGGACGAGCCGCTGGGTGACGACGGCGAGCCCCTGCACGGTGCGCACAACGGCGACGACGGCCCGGATCCGGGCACGAGCGCGGTGGCCCCGTGACCCTGACGATCGAGACCGCCGGCGTGCCGGAGCAGCGCGCCAGCTTCCACTCTCTCGGCACCCGAGTGCTCCACGTGCTCTACCAGCACCGGGTCATGTCCACGGACCAGATGCAGCGCCTGCTTCTGCCGGCCGCCGGCGGCGCGTCCTACCTGCGGCGTCAGCTGCGCGAACTCCTGGCAGCCGGCCAGGTCCAGCGCATCTGGGCAAGCCACCGCCCGACACCGACCGAGCAGCAGAGCAACAAGACCCGGCGGCCCGTCAAGCCGCCGTACCTGTGGTTCCTGACCGAGGAGGGCGCGCAGTCAGTGGAGGACGGCGGAGAGCTCCGGCCGCGGCCCTACCGGATCACGGCGGAAGCGGTCGCCGGTGCCCGCCAGCTCCACACCCTGGCGGTCAACGAGACCGGCATCGCCTTCGCCCGGCATGCCGCCCGGCTGGGCCACGAGTGCGGACCGCTCGACTGGATGCCGGAAGTCGCCCACCGGATCCGTGACGGTCAGCGTCGATTCGAGGACGACCACGTCATCACCGACGCCGTCCTGAATTACGTGCACGTACGCCGGGGGCAGCGGGCGATGCTGACGCTGTTCATCGAGATGGACCGCGCCACGATGACCGCCGCCCGCCTGGCAGCCAAGATCGCGGCGTACGGCCGCCTGCACGAGTACGTGCCGCAGCACCCCGACCGGGCTCGCCGGTCGGCGGCGTCGACGCGGCCGTCGTGGCAGTACACCTACCCCTTCTTCCCCCGGTTGCTGGTGGTCCTGGACGGCCAGCCCTCGCCCACGCTGGGAGCCCGGCTCACCGCACGGACCAATGACCTCTACGCCCTGACCCGGGCGGACCCGCGGCTAGCGCGCCTGGCGGGCCGGCTGTCGATCGGCGTGACCACCCTGCAGCTCCTCCAGGACCACGGCCCGTTCGAGCCGATCTTCACCCCGCTGCTCCGGGGCACACCCGATGCGCGGCCCCCGCTGACCGACCTGTACCTCACGACCGCTCAGTGAGTCGGCGCGGCCCACGCGGCCGCGCCGACCACCCCACGAAGGACTCCAGTTCATGAGCATCGCCACGGTGGAAGATGCGCCGCCCGAGGGCAGCGGCATGATCCAGCTGACCGAGATCCTGCACCGCAGCACCCGCCTGCGGCGGCGCCGCTTCGAGATGCTGCCGATGCGCGGCCCGGGCAGCCCCTTCACCGAGCCCCAGGGCCGCAAGCCCGGTGACGTCACAGCTCCCCAGGAGCTCTCCGACCTCATCTCTTCCATGTCGGTCGTGGGCATGCTCGAACCGGTCCTGGCGGAAGAGATCACCGTCGCCGGCCGCGCCCCGACCATCCGCCTGGTCACGGGCGAGCGCCGTCTCCGCGCCATGCGGTGGGGCGCTCAGAACCTGCCGGACAACCCGCACTTCGCGTCCCTTGCCGCCGTGGTGTGCCCCGGACCGCTGTCCGACGAAGAACGGCACATGTGGAGGTTCGTGGAGAATTTCGCCCGCGAGCCGCTGCGTCCCGGCGAGCAGGCCGCCGCGCTGATGTACCAGCGGTGCGCCGTGCTGGTGGGCAAACTGCTGCGGTCCGGCAAGCCCGTCCCCGGCCACGTCTACGCGATCACCGACGCCGTCGAGCGGTTCAAGGCGCTGGAGAGGATCCGCGGCACGGATCAGACCTGCGCGGCACCGTGGACCGAGGTCCTGAGCCGGCTCGGCCTCCAGCTGACCGAGCGCAAGGCCACCGAACTCGTACGCGCCTTCCGTGAACTGCCCCGCGACCTGACCGAGGAGATGGACGAGGAATCAGTCCGCCTCAACACGCGGATCCGGTTCGCCGCGCTACGCCGCGGCCGTGAGGATGCCGCGTCGGACATCTGGGCCGCTCTCAAGGGCACCAGCCGCCTGCACCTGCTGCCGAGCGCGGTCGATATCAGCCTGGCAACGCCGGAACTGGACCCGGAAGAAGTCATCGACGCCGCCGAGGAGCGCTTGGAGCGTGCCAACGCCAACCGGCGCGCGAAGCTCACCCGGGTAACCGAGCCGGACAGGTCCCCCGAGGCCCCAGTGACCGATGAGGACGGCGACAGCACGGCGGCCCCGACGGACGACGGCAGCGTTCCCGATGCGGACCAGAGGCCGCCCGTCGTCGCCGTAGCACCGCCCGCCGAGGAGGACTCGACCCCGTCCCCGCCCCCGGTGGACGCCCAGCTCGTGCGCGGCGCTCTCGATGGACTGCGGGGCCTGCTCGCCGAGGTCCGAGCTGGCCGCCAAGTCGCCAGGTACGACCGCGGATCGCTCCGCCTGGCCCTCCGCGAACTCGAACAGCACCTGGCCGACGAGGCCACCCCTTCACACGAAAGCGAGACCGCCGCATGACCAGCATTTCCCTTCCGATGCCCCGAGTCGGCCTCCCCCTGCCCGGCCGCGGCTGCGACTGCGGCAGCTGCGCGTTCTGGGCCGGCCCGGACGGGCGCGGCGGTCCCGCGACCGTCGAACCGCTGTGCTCGGGGACCAACTCGGACTGCTCGTACTGCGGCTGCGCCGCGACCGAGGCCGGCTCCCCGGCCGGGGCCTGCGGCGGCTGCCCGATCCGGTGCGGCTCCCGCACCGACATCGCGCAGTGGATGGCCGACGTCGGCGGGACCTTGACCTTCGACGACATCACCATCGACGGCACGTTGCCTGAGCTGCCGTCGTTCATCCCGATGACCGACGGCTCGTCCGTCACCCAGCTGGACGCGAGCCTGCGCTGGCCGGCCTACGGCGTGGGGCTGCGCCGGGTCTTCAGCCCGGACACCCACTCGATCTATCCCCGCTTCGCCGGCAAGCAGGCCCGCGAAGCCCTCGCCCTGCGCGACGGGCAGAAGGCTGTCCTCGTCGGGTACGGAGAGGACCCGCTGGTCGAAGCGTTCTGGACGTACCGCAAGCGCGACGGTCTCGTCGAGGAGATCGCCTCCCAGGGCTGGGACCTGGTGCTCTCCCCGAACTACTCGATCTACGGCAACTGGCCGCGCACCGAGCACCTGCTGAACATGCGCCGGTGCCTGCTGATCGCCCAGGAATTCGCGGACGCCGGGGTGACGGCCGTGCCCAACGTCTACTGGTTCCGGCTGGAGGACCTGAAGCGGTACACGGCGTGGATCGAGGACGCGCCGCCGCCGGCGATCGCTGTGAACGTCCAGACCGTCCGGGAGAACTCCAACTGGGACACCTGGGCGCTCCCGGGCCTGTACTGGCTGGCGGAGAACCTGCCGGCCGACATGCCGATCATCCTCACAGGTCTGTCCCGGATCGACCGGATCGCCCAGGTCGTCTCGCTCTTCGGCGACCGCCTGACCTTGATCAGTCAGAACCCCCACCAGTACGCGATCCACGGCGCCGTCATGACCGCGAACGGCCGCGAGGACATCCACGCCCGGCCGGCTGACGCCTTCGCCTCCACAGTCCAGTTCATGGCCTCGCTCCTCCCGCGCCGCTGAGAGCTGGTGTCACACGGAAGCCCGGTTCGACACCTCTATGCGTCGAACCCGAAAAAGGAGGGCTTCCGCCATGTCGACACCCAACCCGCCACAGCCGGAGATCGAGACGTCACAGGAGCGTCCGGCGCCGGCAACAGCCACCTGGCAGCTGTGGATCCTGACGGTCTGGCACCCCGCGCTGGGTATGGCGGTCGACCCCGTCGCCATCCTCGCGCTGGACACCGCCGACGGTGCAATCTCGGCGCAGCACACCCTGTGGGTACCCCTGGTTTACGACGAGGCCAACCCCTGGCGCGAGCGGCTGGCCGAGGGCGTGACCCCGGAGCGGATCGCCCGCTGGGAGGCCGAGGCCGGCGCCTGCCAGATCGCGCCGGCCTCGGTCCCGGAAGGCGCCGTGGACCTGCGCCATGCCGCCGAACTCCTCCTTGACGTCCTGCTCGGCGAGGTCATCCCCGCGCTGCCCCCGCGGACCGGTGCGTGATGGGTACCAACTCCAAGAGCTCGCACGCGTCGTACGCCATCGCGCCGAGCGATGCCCTGAAGGCCGCCGAGGGGATGGGCGGGGCCGGAACGGCACCCGTCCTGGTGGAGCCCGAGCCCGAGCTCAGCGACGGCCTCGTCAAGGCGAAGACCGACCTGATGGTGGCCATGGACAACCTGGACGCCCTCCAGATCGGCAACGGCGTCGCGACGGGAAACGACCCGGAGCTCCCCGACGACCCGGTCGAGCGGTACGAGATCTTCGCCGACCAGATCGCGGCCGCCCGCGAAGCCATCGAGAAGATGAAGGAGGAGGGCGCCTCCGACGAGGAGGTCAAGGCCCAGCTCGACGCCCTGCGGGCGCAGTCCCTCGCCTACCTCAACACGCTCGACGCTGAAGAGCTCCAGCAGATCGCCGCGGCCAAGGGATTCGAACACCCGGCACTCGTAGGGCTGTCCGGGAAGAACCAGCACCCGCTCGTCCACTGGCTGGACCCGTACTACAGCGACGACATCCCCTCCAAGCAGAAGATCCAGGCCGCAGCGCAGAAGCGGTACGAGCAGCTCGCGGCAGGCCAGACCGTCGCCGGGATGACCCTGGCCGACCTCCAGCAGATCGAGGGCACCACCACCGTGTCCGAGGGCCCGGCGGGCACCTGGGCGGCGACACCGGAGCAGGTCAACGCCGCGCAGGAGGCCTGGAACCAGGCCGCCCACGAGGTGGCCTACTCCAAGGGCGCCCTGGACAGCGAGAAGCTGAAGAACCTCCTCGACTCGGAGAAGCAGGTCCTCGCCGCGCACTCGCCCGACATGCCCGAGCTGGAGACCATCCAGAACCAGATCAAGGTGTGGACCGAGGACCCCCTCGCGCACGCCAAGATCAACACCTCGACCGTGATGCCTCTGGTCAAGGACGCCGTGGCGTCCGGGGAGATATCGCTGACCGAGGCTCAGCACCTCAAGCCGGTTGAGCTCGTCGGGCTGCTGCGTACCGGCACGTCCGAGGCGGAGAAGGAGAGCCTGAAGGCGACGGCTCAAGCACGGAAGGACCAGCTCCAGGCCCTCGACAAGGCGTTGGATGTTCACAAGACCGGCAAACTCGACGTCCACACCGAGCTCACTCTTCCCGACCTCGCCGGAGATCCGGAGGCCGTTTCCCAGGTGGCCACCTGGGCGAAGAACACCGGTGAGCTGCACGGGATGCAGCAGGACGCGCAAGGGTGGATCCACGAGACCCTGCAGTCCCCGGTGGACATCGGCTTCGCCAACCCCGCGCTCCTCACCTCGCACACGGTCGACCCCAAGTCGCTGACGACCGAGGTGAACGCGTGGGCGAAGAACCAGAAGGTCGCCGATCTCCGGGCGGTCGCGAGCGAGCTCGGCATGCCGGACACCGACAAGGCCAACCGGGCCCACCTGCAGAGCTACATCGCCGCCAGCTTCAACCCGGCACTGGACAAGGACGCGATCAACGCCAAGGTCCAGGCCGGCGTCGCCAAGAAGCAGGCCGCCGCCGCTGCCAAGGCATCCGCGCCACTCGCCTCGGACGAAGCGGTCAACGCCCTCAAGAGCAAACTCGCCCCGGCCTCGGAAGCCGCCGGCGGGCCTGCCGCGGTCAGCGGCGGCCTGACGCAGGAAAGCAAGGTCGAGGCCGCGATCAAGATGGGCGCCAGTCCCGTCCAGGCCCAGAAACTCGCCCAGGCCGCGCCCCCGGCTCCCAAGCCCATCCCGAAGGCACCGACCAAGGCGGCAGCCCCGGGCTCGTTCAGCGCGAACACTCAAGCCCTGGTCGCCGCCCTCCAGCACGCCAAGGCCACCGCCCAGGACGTGCCCGCCCGCATCGACTCCGACGTCGTCGGCTCCTGGACCTTCGGCGCCGGTGCACCCGCCAACCTCGGCGGCACCTACAGCAAGACCCTCCACGCGGCCCCGGACGGGTCCAGCTGGCTGTTCAAGGCCGACAACAACGGTGGCGTGATCGCCCACTCCGAGGCCGCCGCCTCCCACCTCCTGTCGGCGGCCGGCGTCCCTGCGGTTCCGGTGTATGTCAAGAAGATCAACGGCAAGGTCGGCAGCGTCCAGCCGATGCTGAAGGGCGCCACCCACTTCTCCTCCGACCCGCACAAATGGACCCAGCCGGAGGTGGACTCCATCGTGCGCGCCCACGTCGGGTCCTGGGTCGTGGGCGACCACGATGGCCACCAGGCCAACGTCCTGCGCACCGCGTCGGGCGGGCTGGTACAGAGCGACAGAGGGCAGGCATTCAAGCACTGGGGCAGCGACAAGCTCGCCCTCGGCTACGCCCCGTCCGGCGGGGGCTCGTACGACCCGGTGCACCAGAAGCTCTACTCCGCCGCGCTCGGCGGCAGCCTGGCCGATGGCGTCAAGGTCAACCCCGCCGTGGCCCACACGGTCATCAAGAACGTCGAGGCGATCCCGGACAGCCAGTGGCGCTCCATGCTCCACTCCACCGCGCACGAGGGCGCCAAGTCCGGAGCCGGGGTGCACTGGGTGCCCGCGATGCGCAAGCAGGCCGCCAAAAAATACGGAATCCCGGCCGCGAAGGTCAGCACGGAACAGATCGCCGAGGCGTTCCTCGACCACGCCGTGGAGCGCAAGCAGAACCTTCGCACGGCGTTCGCGGACTTCTTCGTCAAGGAACTGAAGATGCCCCACGGGGCGTCGCTGAAGCACGGAGCTGAGTGATGGGCACGAATTCCAAGAGCAGCCACGAGTCCTACGCCGTCTCACCCACGGTCGCAACCGAGGGGCCCCCAGTACCCCCGAACCTCGGGGCCCCGACTCCGGAGCCGGTCATGGAGATCGACCCGGCGCTGCTGGAGTCGATGTTGATACCCGAATACGGCGACGAGGTGCCGCTCGCAGAGCAGGGCGGTGCTTGGACGAAGGATGGCGAGCCGGTCTTCGGCGCGCAGGCGACCGGCGACATGCCCGCGGAGGCACCTCCGGAAGAAGAGGTGGAGACGCAGTCGGCGGCGGCGACCGCCGTCGACGAGGCGGGTGATACGCCCTCTGTATCGGAGGCGGTCGAGGCCGAAGACGCGGCCGTACCTGCGTCTGAGGAGGCGGAGGGCCCCGTCGAGGGGGTGGGCGGCGCGGGGCCGGCGGTCCAAGGCGAAGTTGACGAACTCGTCGAGGAAGAGCCCGAGGACACCGACCCGCCGCTGACGCCCGTTCCGGAGACTCCGCCGGCCGGTGTCGCGGTCGGTACCCCGATCCTGGTCGGCGGCGAGGACTTCCTGAACTCGCAGGCCGCCCTGGTCTCCTACCTCTCGCCGGACGGGCCCCGCGAGGTGCTGCTCGCGCACGTCAGCGAGGAGGCAGAGGGCAAGCTGCTCGACGCGCTGAGCGTGTCGGGCACCAAGATGGTGGACGTGCAGGTCGAGGAGACGACCAAGGAGCGCCTGGCACTGGACAAGAAGGAGAAGCTCGCCGAGCTGGTCACGAAGGCCACTACCTCCGTCCAGCACAAGCTCAAGACCGGCGATGCGATGTCCGAGGCGTCGATCCAGAAGCACCAGACGGCACTGGACGCCGTCCACGCCGTCCTCGACAAGCCGAACCTGACGGACGACGAGAAGGCGATGGCCCAGTACTACCTGGACCAGGTCAACACCGTCGGCGGGAAGATCCAGAACGGTGGTGCGCCTATGGCGCACTTCGAGGCGCACGGGCAGCCGGTCACCAAGATGGTGACCAAGCAGATACCCGCGCCGGCCGATGAGCCGGAGCCGGGGACCCTCGCGGCGCAGCTGCGCGACGCCAGCCGAATCAAGGCCTCGCTCGACGAGCAGAGTGGTGAGACGTCCTGGGACGGGAAGAGCCGCAGCAAGGCGAACGGAAAGGAATACGCGATCGACTTGGGCGACGGCTGGAGCGCGGTGTACCGGCCGTACGCGGCCAACGACCCGCACAGCACGGAGTTCTCGATGCGAGGCCAGCTCGAGGTCCACGCCCCGGTCGGCGCCGGGCACGGCAAGCAGCTCGTCGACCGCTTGGAGCAACTGCATCTGGTCAACGCCCCGATGACGGCCGCTGAGGGCGAATGGACGTATCTGTCCAACAACGTCACGGCTCAGAGCCTGGCGAACGCGCCCGGGATGAAGGCCGCCTTCGCCGAGGCCAAGGGGCTGGAGGACCTGCAGGTCCAGGAGATCGTTCACCAGCGCGCCGAATCACTGATCGGGCTCGATGAGGACGAGCTGCATTACCAGGTCAAGCGAATCCAGCTGGAGGCCGCGCAGAAGGTGCTGCCGAAGAAGGTGAAGGTGCTACGGGAGGCGGTGGCCAAGGCCACCGGCTTCGGCGGCGGCGATGCCCTGGCGGCCAGCGCGGGCTACGACCCCACGCCGGCGACATCCGGCGGATGGCTGACGTGGTCCCGCTTCGACGTCACGGGCAAGACAGCGCAGGTCAAGGAGGCGTTCAAGGGGCGCTCTCTGACGCACAGCATCGGCGGCGGCGACATGGTCGCCCTGTTCGGCACCGGTGTGCTCGCCTCCACGGAGAAGCGGGCGGTGATGGGCATCGGCGGAGGCGTCGGCATGTCCGAGCAGCAGGACAAGTACACCGGCGGAGCGAACTCCGTCTTCCTCCGCGTCTCAAACTCGCCGAAGTCCGGCTTCGGTGGCCAGCTGATCTGGGACGACCCGTCCGTCCTGATGCGCCGGTCCGACTACTACGCCTACAACGGCGACAAGTACGGCGTCAGCCCCGACAAAAAGAAGGCCTCGGGCCTGACCCGCGACCCCCTGACGATCGCCACGCACGGCGCGTCCAACAACGAAATCATGTTCCGCGACGGAATCGACCTGCTCGGCGCCGAGGCCCCCAGCCGCATCGTGTGCCACCAGGCGCACCAGCGCACGGCGCTGCTGGAGTCCTTCAAGGCCCGAGGCATCACCCACCTGGGCGGCAAGCCCGTCGAGGACGTCGTCAAGACCCAGCACTGAGCCCGGCCCGTCCCACCCCACGCAAGGAGAGTGTCCACGTGAGCAGCAACTGGCAGACCCGATTCGCCGACCTGATCGCCGGCAACCACAGTGACACCGGCGACCCGGTCGACGCCGGCGCCCAGCTGAGGATCGTCGACGACGAGGGCAACGAGGTCTTCCTCCAGGCCCTCGCCCGTAACTCCGTCTTCCTCCGCGTCTCAAACTCGCCGAAGTCCGGCTTCGGTGGCCAGCTGATCTGGGACGACCCGTCCGTCCTGATGCGCCGGTCCGACTACTACGCCTACAACGGCGACAAGTACGGCGTCAGCCCCGACAAAAAGAAGGCCTCGGGCCTGACCCGCGACCCCCTGACGATCGCCACGCACGGCGCGTCCAACAACGAAATCATGTTCCGCGACGGAATCGACCTGCTCGGCGCCGAGGCCCCCAGCCGCATCGTGTGCCACCAGGCGCACCAGCGCACGGCGCTGCTGGAGTCCTTCAAGGCCCGAGGCATCACCCACCTGGGCGGCAAGCCCGTCGAGGACGTCGTCAAGACCCAGCACTGAGCCCGGCCCGTCCCACCCCACGCAAGGAGAGTGTCCACGTGAGCAGCAACTGGCAGACCCGATTCGCCGACCTGATCGCCGGCAACCACAGTGACACCGGCGACCCGGTCGACGCCGGCGCCCAGCTGAGGATCGTCGACGACGAGGGCAACGAGGTCTTCCTCCAGGCCCTCGCCCGTCACCACCGCTTCGAGCGAGATGAGCAGTTGATATGGATACGGCCGCTGGTCGGCGGCGGCGAGTCCGCTGAACTCGGCTACGTGTTCAACCTAAGTGCGGCCCGGCGCCGGGGGCTGAACTGGGCGCAGGCCCGCCTGGAGGAGAACGAGGACGTGGCACTGGTTCTGGAGTCCGGCGAGACCGTCATCGTCCAGCCGGCGCAGGGCGAGCAGCTGGCGGAGATCCAGCGCTGGGACGAGTTCACCGATCGTCTCACCCGCGAGGAGGAAGCCCAGCTCGACGATCTCGACGCCGACTCGTGGCACGGCCAGTTCTCGTGAACTGCACCGCCGCACCGGGCCGGCTACGGGCGTCTTGGCATGATGGTTCCGCGGCCGGCGGCACGCCGGCCGCGGTCCGCCGGCCCGAGAGCCGGCACCGATGCAGGACAGGAGGGGACAATATGCGCGCCGAGCAGCGCCGAGGCGTCAGCAACTTCGATGGCCGGCGCCTGGCGCAGGCCCGTATCCGGAAGGGGTGGACGCCGAGCCAGCTGGCCTCGGAGGTCAACGTCACGGTGACGGTGCTGAACCAGTACGAGATGGAGGAGCGCTCGCCCGAGCTGGGCACGTTGTCGCGCATGGCCGCGGTGCTCGGCTGCCCGGTCGAGGATCTGCGGCGTCCGTCCCGCGCCACCTTGAGGGATCTTCGCGAGCGCGCGCATGCCGGCCAAGAGGAGGTGGCCGCGGCGACCGGCCTGAAGCGGAGCACGTACGCGATGCTCGAGCAGGGCCGGACCAAAACCCTTCACCCGCAGGTGGCCCAGACCCTCGCCGAGCTGTTCGGCCAGGACGTCGACACCGTGGTCGCCGCGCACGCCGAAGCGGTGGCCGGCCGGCAGACGCGGCCGGCGCCCCCGGTTCTGCAGGGCCGGCTTCTGGAGCGACTGGCCGCTCACTTCGCGATGGCCCCCGGGGAACTCCTCGACCTGGCGCAGCGGCTGGCGGACGAGGGGGCCGGTGAATCCGAATGACGTATCACCGAGGCCACCCGCTGACCGTTGCCCGCCACGAGGCGCTGCTCAGCCCGCTTCCCGCGCCCGAGTCCCTGCTGCCAGTGGACACCCGCTGGCTCCGGGCACGAGCGGATCTGTTCAAGGAGGCTGCGGAGCGACCGTTCGCCCTCACCTTCGACACAGCCGGATACAGCGAGGCCACCGGCCTGCCGTTCCACCCCCACTTCGTGGCGCAGGTCTTCCGGGGCGAGCCCGAGAGCCGGCTGGACGTGCCGCTCATGGCGCTGAACCTGGCCCGGGTGACGACGAGAGCGGACGCCGACCGTGCGCTCGCCCACGAGTGCATGCACCTACGTGTGCCGTCCTACGGGCACAAGCGCGAGGCCTTCGCCTGCGCGCAGAACATCCTGGACCGAGTGGGATCGCTCACCGCATAGGGATCGGCCCGATGCCGCACCGCTCGCGGGGGTATCGGGCCGGCACTGCGCGGGCACGGGCCCCCGGCTTTCGTCCGGGAGTTATCACGTTCGAGCGCCTCTCCCTCACAAATCGACATTGCTTAATTCCATGAATCTCCGTATGGTTCTCGCTGTGGGGGCGAGAACGCCCCACCCAGAACCACCCTGTAGGAGCCGCTTCGCGCGACTCGCCCCTCCGTCCATCCCCCCGGGCGGCGGGGCCACGTGGCCCGGACCGGACTCACCCCTCCCGCCGGTCCGGGCCACGCCCCCTTCTGCGACCGGCATCGAGGAGACGACGTGTACGGAACCATCAGCCCCGACCTGGACGCGATAGAGGAAGCGGCCCGTCGGGCTGCGATCGCTCGCGCGGCCGGCCTCGCCACTACTGCACCGTCAGGAACGGAGCCCTCCGTCCTAGGTGCGGACTCCGAGCGGGAGGGCGTGGCATCGGTGCTGCGCTACCGGCTCGGCCTGGACGGCGCTGTCCGGCTGAGCGTGTACGACGACGTGAACCACCGGCTGTTCCCCGGAGCGCAGTACTTCCGCGCTGCCCGCATCCAGCTCTCGCACGACCGGCAGGCCCACCTGTTCATCGCCGCCTACGAAGCGGGCGGAACCCGCCTCACGTTCAGCGTGATCGCACCGTGCCCCGGCTGCCTCGCCGCGGTCCCGTGCGTGGCGATCGACAGCCTGGCGGACTTCGGCGACTGGCTCCTCAGCGCACGGGACGCAAAAGAGGCCCCCCAGTTCCGCACCTCCACTGTCCACCGCACCAACTGCCCTGTGCGCGGCAACTGACCCGCCCCCGTCCGGCACCGGAGGCCCCCCCAGATCCCGGGCCGGCCCCACCCCCCCTTGGCGCCCCGGCTCATCGAGCCGGGGCGCCCTGCATGAACGGCGCACCACACCTCACCCGCCGACGCAGCAGCGCCGAATGGCGGCGATGCCCAAGCCGGTGCGAGTCCGACCCATTTGGTGGTGCGGCGCCGACCCGCAACACCCACCCGCCTTCAGAAGCGAGAACAGCCATGGACCCAGTCCCTGCCACCGCAGTCGTGCGCGTGAAGGCGATTCGAACCGCCGAGCACGACATCACCCTCATGCTCAGCCTGCCGGACGACTTCACCGCCCAGCCCGGGGCGCTCCGCCGTCATATCGAAGAACTTCAGCCGGGCGTGCTCTCCGCCGCGTGCACGGACGCCAATCTGGCCCAGGTCACCGACATCGTCGTGGTCGACGTGCTTGATGTTGCGGCCCCGGCCGAGGAATCCGGTGCCGGAGTCTGCGATGGCCACTGATTCTCACGGCCCATTCGGCTGTGTGGTGCTCGCCCCGACGGAGGGCCGCCCGACGGGCAACCGCTCGGTGCGCGACGACGGGTTCCGGGAGCGCCTCGCCGACTGGCTGCTCCTGATGGTTCCGCTGTTCATTGCGGAGCAGCGCAACGCCTCCGCCGAAGCGATCGACAGGGCCCGGACCGACGCCCTGGAGCAGATCGCCAGCCACGGTGACGATCTCCAGTTCGGCGGCAAGTACCAGGGCTCGTCCCGGACTGCCCTGGCCAAGGGCTTCGCCATCCTGGCCCGCGCCGAGGGAGGGGTCACCGCGCTCGGCGTACACGCGTGCACGGCCCCGCACGCCTACTGCCCGCAGCAGGCCGACGCCCCCGAACCCATGATGGGAACAAAGTGAACAGCACCGCCAATGACGACGCCACCACCGGCAGGAGAAGGCGGGCGCTAACCACAACAGGCCGCACCCCGACCCCCGTTATGGTTGAGACCTCCTCAACCAATAAGGGGTGGTCGGGATGCGCCTGGGTGGAGTTTCCGAGGTTGCCGAAGTTCTGGGGGTGAGTCCCCAGCGGGTGGCCGTCCTCCGTCAACGGGCCAGCTTTCCGGTCCCTGTCGCCGAGATCGCGCAGGGCCCGATCTGGGACCTGGACGTCATCGCGGGGTGGTCTACGGCGAGCTGGCGCAGGACCGGGCCGGGTCGCCCCTCTGCCGCCAAGGCCCGTCGCGTCCTGGGGGACCGGTTCGAGATCGAGGCTTCGATCGACAAGGGCGGGTTCGCCGACGTCTACCGGGCCTTGGACCGGCAGACCGATCAGCCCGTCGCTATCAAGATCCAGCGGGACATCCAGGACCTCGACGGGGACGCCGCCCGGCGGTTCAAACGGGAGCTCCGCGTCCTCAACGGCTTGTCCCATCCGCACGTGATCCCCGTCATCGCCCACGGCGACATGTCGGAGGAGGACGAGATCTGGTACGCCATGCCGCTCGCGCACGGCAGCCTCCACGCCGTCGCCGCCGAGTTCGAGGGCAAGGAGATCGAGATCGCCGAGGTGATGAGCCAGCTCTGCAACGGCCTCTCCTACGTCCACGAGGCCGGCGTGCTCCATCGCGATCTGAAGCCCGCCAACGTGCTCCGGACGGCCGACGGCCGCTGGGCGATCAGCGACTTCGGGCTGGCGCGCGAGACGGAGCGCATGACGACGGCACTCACCTGGACCGGAGAGGGGTTCGGCACCCCCGCCTACGCGGCTCCCGAGCAGTGGAACGCGGCCAAGACGGTGGACGCCCGCGCTGACGTCTACTCTCTCGGCAAGATCCTCCAGCACCTTGTTGCAGGTCAGCCTCCGCGGCCGGACGACGACATCCCGGACGGTCCGCTCAAGCCGGTGATCCAGCGCGCGACGGCAAAGTACGCGCAGCGCTACGAGACTCCCCGCGATCTCCTGGAAGCGATCAACAAGGCTCTCGCGGCAAGCCCCGACTGGCAGACGGACGAGACGATCGCCAAGCTACTGGCCCCCCGCCTGGCCAGTTGGTCCCCCGACGTTTCGGCAATCGACGAATTCTTGAGTTGGGCGCAGGGCATCCACCCCGACGACCGCAGGGAGGTGCTGCCCGTCCTCGTTAACATGTCGGCCATCTCGATCTGGACGACCTGGCAGCGCAACGGCGTCGGCTTCTTGGAGATCTACGAGAAGTTCTGCGACTTCATCGCGGCCCACCCTGACTTCAGCTTCGAGTACTGCGACGTGCTGGCGGACTTCTGCGACAGGGCGGTCGTCGCCACCGCCGACTTTCAGATCCTCAGGCACACGGTCCGCGTTCTCCCCGGCCTGGGCTATCGCCACAATCGCTGGCACGTCCGTGACGTCCTGACGACCATCCTGCAACGCGCTATTACCCCGGATGACGCGCTCGTCGCACTGGAGTCGCTCCAGGCGGTCGGCACGCATCCGGGGCCGGTCGAGTGGTCGTTCGAAGAGCTGACCATCCGATCGCTACATCCGCTTCTGCGAACCGGAATCCGCAAGATCATCGAAGAGAACCAGCAGAACGAGTGACCCAACATCACCACAACGTCACGGACATGCACGCTATGTTCTAGCGCAGGTCACAGCCCTCTCGGGAACCTCGCGGCCGGAAAAGTCGAGCGCCAGGGGGAGGAAACGTTCGGCAGCCTCCAGCGGGCACTGGACGCCAAGCTGGCGGAGAAGAAGAAGCGAGCGGCAGACCGGGCCTACCGCCTGGCGTCGTGACCCCGGCCGTCGACTCGGAGGCGAGGGCGGGTCCAGAACTCGGCTGGGCCCGCCCTCCCGGCGTTCCCGGAGTCGTGGACGCGCCGGCCGACCAGATTGCGAAAGTCTATGAGTTTGGATAACCTCGCTCGCGAGGTCGCCCCCTGCACCTCACGGCCAGCACACAAGACCGGTCGGCGGCTACAACGCCGGCCGCGACCACAAGCAGAGCCCAGCCATCCCCGCGCGGGGCCGGCCGGTCCTAACCGCCGGCCCAGCTGGCCCACCGATGGAGGCGACCGTGATCCCCGCAGATTCAGAGCGAAAGCACACCAACTACGACAAGATGGCGGTCCGTTACGGCGTAGACCGTACGGCAGCCGCGAAGTGGTCCCAGGAAGAGGGGTTCCCGGAGGTCCTGTTCACCGCCGGCCAGGGCGGGATGCAGATCTACGACGAGGATCGCGTTCACGACTGGGTCCGCGAGCACCATTTCGGCGCGTGGCTTCAGTCGCAGCAGGGCAAGAAGAACCCTCTCAATCTTCCCAAGGGCGGTCCTCGCGACCTTCTCACGCTGCGCCGGATCGGCGAGCTCGAGGGCCGGGCACTGAACCGGGCCGCCACGCCTATCGAGACCCTGCGCAGCTATCTGTCCCCGTCCAAGGCGATCCTGGCGCCGGCTGACCGCCTCCCGGATGACGGCAAGCAGCCGACTGTCACGGAGCCGATGTGGTTCCGTGAGACCGCCTACGCCTACATCGGCCGACCGCGCCGGACGCGCCGCGCGTCGACAGCCGCCGCGGGACAGGCGAAGGTGCGTCCAGCGGGGGAGACGCCGCGCGAGGCTGCCGGTGATGCCCTGCTCGAGCTGGAGCTGCCCGCAGGCGCGGACACCGACCTGCTGTCCCTGCAGGAGATCGGGGAACTCGACGGCGAGGCGCGCGGCCGCGGCAAGGCCACGACCATCGGCACCCTGAAGAACTACCTGTCACAGAAGCTGCTGGCGAAGGCGGACCGGACGCCCGGCGACGGCCAGGAGCCAGCCGTCGACGAGCCGAAGTGGTACCGCTCGACCGCCTACACGTTCATCCGCCGCCCCGGCCGCTTGGGAGCAGCCGCGCGTGCTCCGCGCGCGGTGGCAGAGGAGCAGGGTCCGCTGCGCGAGGACCTGAAGCTGCCGGCTGGGTCGGACACTGACCTGCTGACCCTGCAGGAGATCGGGAAGATCGACGGCAAGGCGCGCGGCCGTGGCAAGGCCACCACCGTGACGTCGATGCGGACCTACATGTACAACGGGCTGCTGGCGAAGGCGGACCGGACGCCCGGTGACGGCCAGGAGTCGGCCGTCGACGAGCCGAAGTGGTACCGCTCGACCGCCTACCGGTTCATCCGCCGCCCCGGCCAGCTTGGCGGATCCCGCTGATGGCCCACGACCCGGCGCCGGGGCGCCGTACGTCGGTGTCTTTGCCCAGCGCTCAGCACGACAGGATGGTGGAGCGGTGACCCCCAGCAGGCGTCCCCCGGCCCGGATCGACCGCGCGGGGATCGGCGAGACCTACGGCGAGGCGCCACGGATCGTTGATACCTGGGTGAAGTTGCTGAACTTCCCGGCCCCCGGCGCCGACGGGAAGTGGGATGCGCAGCAGGTCGACGACTGGGTGAGGGCCAGCCGGCCTCACGCCTGGTCGGCTCGGACCGTTCAACCGGAGGCCGCGGTCTCCGAGCCCGTGGCGCAGGGAGAACCCGAGAGTGTCTCCGAGACGGCAGAGGGCCTCGCCGGACGCGACGAGCTGCTGCGGAAGGCCGGCCTGGCACTGCGGTACGGGGTGTCCGAAGCCGCGGTGGATGCGTGGACCCGTGTTGCGGGTGCCACCGCGTTCCCGGACGAGGTGGAGCCCGGGCGGTGGCGGGCCGGTGCCGTTGATTCGTGGGTCGAGAAGTACCGGGCGCACGTCTGGGCGGAGATCACCGGCGAGGGTCCCAAGGTCGTGATCGCGCCTCCGGAAGGGGATCCGAAGGACCTCTACGACGTCGGCGGGTACGGGGTCATCCTGGGCAACGCGACCCGGGGGAAGCCTCTGCCCCGGGCGACAGCACAGACGTACAAGCGGCAGGGGCATTTGGAGCCGCCGGACCGTAAAGCGGGCGACCGGAAGAGGCCTGAGGTCTTCGAGGACATGTGGTTCCTGGAGACGATCACCAGGCACGTCTACTCGCGCAGGGGGCAAGGGCGACTGCGTGCTGGCCGGACCCGGCGCACGCGCAAGAAGACCTGACCGCTGGTGATCGGGCAGCAAAACGGGGCGTGGGCCCAGGGGTTCTTCCCTGGGCCCACGCCCCGTTCCGCTGTGTTGCGCCAGTACCACCGGGCGATGCGCTCACGCAACCGGGCGAGTTGTGGCTGCCGGAAGTGCCGCCCGCTGGGGCTCCTCTCCCGCCAGCTCGAAGACCGCGTCGAGCATTTCGGGGTGGTTGGGCAGTGTCCAGTAGTTGCCCAGCACCCGGTTGACTTCGCGCAGCGCGTCCACAGGCGGCATGTCGTAGGCCAGAGCGCTGTAGATCGCCGCCACAGCGGGGGTCCGGCTGCGTCCCGCCACGCAGTGGAGGAGAACGCGCTTGCCCTCCCGGCGCAGTCGCAGGACCTCGCGGGCGGCCTGGTCGAGGGTGAAGTGGAGGTGGTTGTTCGCGCCGGACTTGTCCACGAGCCAGACCCGGACGTGCTCGACGTCGGTGCCTGTCAGGATCGGGTCGGCGCCGACCCGGCACAGTGAGACGACCGCGTCGACCGGGGCGGGGCCGGTGTACTCGGTCAGTGCCAGGTTGCCCAGCACGAGGTCGGGGTCGCGCGGGTGGCGGGCGCTGAAGGCGCGCCCCGAGGAGAGCGGGGTGCGCACTCGGGGTGCGGAGGGCCAGCCGTCGCCGTCTTCCTTGCCGGACCTGGCCGTGAGAACGGCGAGGCGGACGAGGTCGGTGCTGGTGTTGGCGGGCCAGCCGTGGACCTTGTTCTGCCAGGCCTGGGGAACGGCCGAGCAGCCCCAGCGCGCACCGAGCAGCGCACCGGCGATCGCGGCAACGGTGTCGGTGTCGTGGCCGGTGCGGACAGCGGCTTCCAGCGCGAGCTGGAAGTGCTGGGCTGCGAAGATGCCACCCTCGGGCCGGTCCTCGGGAACGGGGGTGCGGGTGATGGCGGACCACGCCGCCTGGAGAGCGGCAACCACCCAGCCGTTCTTCCTTTCGAAGTGGCGCGGCGGGTGCGCCTCCGCCTCGTCCAACCTGGCCGCCCACACCGCGCGGCGCTCCTCGGGCAGGAGCTCCAGCCCGGCCCGGACGCCGTCGAACGTGCCGTCCAGGACCGCTGTGCGGATGCCGGAGCACCACAGGACGCACGCATCGGCGCAGTCGGGGTCGGCGTGCGTCAGCTCGCTGACCAGGATGGCGGCCTCGGCCATGGCCTTGACGTCATCCAGGTACGCGAGGGCGACGATGCCGGTCCTCATCAGCGACCCGTTTCCGGCGCTGTTGTTGGGGTTGGCGGCGGCATGGCGGCGGGACACGTTGAGCATCACCTCGGAGGGCGAAGTGCCCTTCCCGCGCATGGTGTTCCCCAGGATGCTGCGGGTCTGGTTACCCACGTCGGCCGGGCCAGCGCCGTACCAGCGGAGGAAGTTCAGCGCGATCGCGTCCAGCGCCTCGGCGGTGCGCAGATCTACGCCGGTCGCGGCGACCTCGGCGATGCACACCTGCATCTGGGTGTCGTCGCTGTACTCGCCGGGTGCGAACGGGCCGAGGCCGCCGCCCTTCATTTCCGGGCGCTTGGTGTCGCTCATGCTGGGGCGGAACTCGTACGGGACGCCGAGCGCGTCGCCCGCTCCCGCTCCGAGCAGCACTCCGGCGGCGCGGTCCATGGACCTCTCGTCCAGACGCGAAGCCGGTTCGTTGGCGGCCGGCCTCGGGCCAAGGTCGGTGTTGGAGTGCGGGGCGTTGGAGGACGGGGTCATGGTTCTCCTTCTGCGAGCCGTTCGGGCCCAGGAAGCGACAACCGCACGCGGGCGGTGTCGAGGTGAGGGAGCGTCGGCGCTCTTCCGCCGCGACGCATTGACAACTTGTCATAACGCCAGAGCACGCGTCAAGCCTTTCGCTGTGATTGCGTAAATCTATGAGTCTATGTATGGTCGTAGACGTCCCGCCGCCGCAAGGCTCTTCGGATGCCCCTGTAGCTCAGCGGACGGAACTCCGGCTCGCGAAACCGTGTGCGGAGGGTCGATTCCCCCGGGGCGCCGCCCCGACCTACCCTCCGGCCGCCGGCACCTGGGCGGCCGCCACTGCGAATCCATCCGGAGTCCGTCATGCTCGTCCCTGACCTGGCCCATCTGCTGCGTGCAGCCGACCGTGACCGGCTCGCCGCCGCCGTACAGGCGGCCGTTGACACCGTGGCCTGGCACTCACCGGCCCCGAAGCCCGACTACGGCGACACCGATATGAGCATCGCCCGCAGCGAGGCGAAGGCCGAACTGGCCCAGGACGTCGCGGACGCCGTGGTGTTCGCCCTGAGCGCTAGCGTCACCACGTCCCTGGACCCCGACAAGGCGACACCTCGGTGATCTGCCCTCCCACCCCCGCCAAGGAGAGACGACGTTGACCGCGACCTGGCAGTCCGTCCCCATGCCACCGAACATCGCGCGGCTGCCGCGCAACACCGCCGGGCGCCCCGTACCCCACAACACCCCGTGGAACGACCCCGGCTCCGCCGGAGGGCAGCTGGCCGTTGCGAGGAACACCGAGCTGGGTGAGCACGTGATCTGCCCGTGCCAGCCCGGCCGGGGGACGGCCAAGTTCGGCGACCAGTGCCCGCCGCGCCAACGACGGCTGATGGTGAACCGCCTCTGCGGAGTCTGCTCCAGGTCGATCAAGCCGACCAGCCGCCTGGTGTTCATCGGCGGCCCGAACGCCGACTTCTACGTCGAGCCCCCCGTGCACCCCCGGTGCGCGGCGTACGCACTGCTGGTCTGCCCGGTGCTCGCGGCGGCCGACGACGTCGAACTGACGATCTCGCGCTCCTACAGCCTCCGCGAGCGCCGGATCACCGGCGTATCGGCCGAGCACGACCTGATCTACGGCGTGTTCCCGTACAAGGACCCGGGCGCACGCCGCAGGGGGCCTCTGGAGTTCTACCTGGCGTTCCCCGAGGACGCCGAACAGGTGCCCGCCAAGGAGTGGCTGGCCCACCACTCCCCCGCGGTGTGACCGCGCACACCCGGGCGGTACGGACGCCGGGGCGCCCTCCGAGAAGGCGCCGATGACATGCAAGTGCATGGCCCGGACGTACGAGGGCCACCTGATGAAGACCAAGGCCGGCTACCCCGGCCACGTCTACCGCGGCGCCATCTGGGCGGCCCTGATTGCGCCGACCGCACACACTCCGACCCGACAGGAAGAACCGAACGATGCGAACCCCCGCTGACTCGCGCGCTGACGCCCAGCGCTTCATCAACGCCCTGCCCAACTCCCTGCCCCAGGACGAGTCGCGCCACGCCGACGCCGTGCAGGCCGCCCTCTTGGACAGCGGACTGCTGGACAGAGCCGACCTCGGCAACTCCCTGGGTGTCGTCGCAGCAGCCCGAGACGGCCTCACCAGCCTGGCCCATCTCCTGGATGCAGGCACTTCAGGACACGGCGCGGGCCGACTGCTGCTGCTCCTCCTCGCTGAACGCGAGCGATTCACCGCGCAACCGGAACCCGACGGTGTGGAGCCAAGCGTCCGCGAGGGCGCGACCGCGTTGCTCGACCTCGCGCAGTGGCACATGGCGGATCCCTTCCAGCTACTCGGCTCGGCATTGGAGGTCCACGCCGAGGAAGCGCGCAGCTTCGCCCCCGCGCTCCCTGTCAGCGGGCCGGACGTGGTCGTGGTGACGGAAGGGCTCGCCCCGGACAAGAAGGAGCGGCACCTGGCCGTCGGGACGTTCGACAGCGATGCCCTCGCCGTCTGCGGTCGGTGGCTGGATCAGCGTGCCGAGGACGCCGCAGGCGTGCAGGTGCTGCCCGAGTGTTCCGGCTGTTTCGGTCGCGCGCCGCTCGATCCCGCACCGGTCTTCACCGCCGCCGAGCACGACGCCTGGACCGCCTTCATCGCCGGCCGCCACAAGGAGGAAGCGTGAGCGCCGAATCCGGATCCGCCATCATGCGCCGCCTGGCGGCGCAACTGCCACCCAAGATCGCCGCGAGGCCACGCGATGCGCGCGGCTATCCGATCAGCTTCGTGACGGCTCTCGGCCCGGACGGGACGCCCGACTTCACCGAACTGGACGGCCCCCGTCGGGCCAAGGCGATCATCGAGCACCTGTGCGGTCTGTGCGGGCAGACGCTGCCGGTGATCCGGGCCGTGATCGGTGGTCCGCAGGTGGTCGAGCACCACATCGCGATGGACCCGCCGATGTGTGTTGAGTGCGCGGTCTTCGCGGCCACGCACGCCGCGGCCGGCTGCCCCTTCCTTCTGATGCCGAACGCCCGGTACCGCAAGGACCGCGCCACCAGGCCGTCGTCACCCCTGGTGGCGCAGGAACGGCCGCATACCATGTACCTGGCCCGCACGTTCGCCCACGACGCGTTCCGCCTCGCGCTATCCGACGGATCCGAAGAGGTCCTCGCCCGGTGCGCCCGGTGGACCGGGCTCCAGGAGATCCGGGCAGGGGAGCTGGTCGATGTCCGCCACCTCCTTCAGAGGTGATTGCATAATTCTATGAATGCGATTACGGTTATGGAGTCGGGATGCCCGCGAGGTCCACCCCCCTGAGGCCCGCCCCACCCCCGCCGTACGGGGCGACACAACCGCGCCCCGTTCGGCCTCCTTCCTGGCGAGAGCAACGCCGGGCCCACTCGAACCGAAGGAACCACCCATGAACGCCACCGCCACCGACGTCCCGCTCCCGCTCGCGGACCTCGACGCGCTGCCCACGGACCAGCTGGTGACGATGCGCCGGGAGGCGTACCGGATCCTCGAACGCCGCAACGACGAGGCGCTCCCCGGCGTCGTCCTCGCCGCCGTCACCCAGGCCACCACCCGGGCGGGAGGGGACCCGACTGCGCTCGGCGCGCCCGTATCCGTGGCGTTCACGACCCGCGAGGACGGCAACCGCTTCATCTGGCACGAGGACGCGGCGGACGTCACGTTCGAAGGCGGAGCGGTCCAGCAGCTGGACCTGTCCGTGCACGAGGAGCTCAGCGGCAGGCTCGGCGCCCACGAGGAGTGGAAGGAGCCGAACGAGGACGCCACGCTCACGGTCACCTTCAACCCGCCCACCCTGAGCGTCAGCTGACGACGTTGCGCCCCCGGGGTCGCCCGCGCGGCGGCCCCGGGGGCGCAACGCAGGTACGGCTCGCGTGACCACCTTGACCGGCCGGAGAGCAACCGGCCGGCTCCCCGCAGTTCCCCTCCTTCCAGCCCAGGAGTACGTCATGTCGGGCCTCGTCGTGCCCGAGTCCGAAACGGACGCGAACACCCTTCTCGACCTTCTGACCAACGCCCCCTTCTCGGTCCCATACCTGGGTCAGACCGTCGACTGGATCCACCGATCCGTTCAGCAGGACGCCGAGCTGAGGCACCTCCCGCTCGGCGTCGCCGCCGAGGCGCTGCAGCGCCTCAACGCGTACGCGGCGGGGTCGGGGTCCGGCGCCGGCGAGCTGGCGCAGCGGCTGGCCGACGCCCGCCACGCGGTGACGGCCGTCCGGCACGACCACTACATCGGGATGGCGATCGGGCAGGGCGACAGCAGTGGTGCCGCCCGGATCCACCGTGGAGCCGAGGTGCGAAAGGTCGCCGCGGCCGTCGGCCGCTCCCGGGTTGTCGCCGGGCCCACTGGGACGGTCGTGGTAACCGGCCGGACCTCCGGGAACATGGCCTTCCGCCCCGTCAGCCCCGAGTTGGCCCACCAGGTCAAGATCGCCGCGCGCGAGCGCGAGGGCGAGGCCGTGCGGCGCAGCCGTGCCGTCCGCCGCGTTCTTGCCCAGCACGTCCGGATGGTCGACTGGAGCGAGCCGGCGACCGTCGGCGTCGTGGTCGATTCCCGCCATGAGACGGTGAGCGTCTCGTGGTGGGAATCCCAAACGATCGACGGCTCTAGCCTCTGGATCGAGGGCGGAGTACGCCTCCTGTGCACCGCCGTCCTCTCCGACCAGGGCTACGCCGTGACGCTCGCCCCCAACGGAACCCTGCACGTATCCGCTTGAGTACCCAGTCGGTCGGTGACGGCGTGAACCCGAAGCAATTGAGTTGCTTAATTCTACGAATCTCTGTAATGTCTGAGCTTTGTTCGGCCGCTCTTCCCCGTTGATCCCCGCTCCGGAGGGCGGATCGCCTGACTACACGCCATCGGAAGACAAGAGGTCATCACATGCCCAGCACGCTCTCGCCTGCCGCCGTCAGGAGCCTCAAGGCGGCGTCCGCCGCCTCGAACGGGCACCTGCCGGACAGGATCAGCAGGAAGGTCCTCAAGGAGGTGCTGACCGGAAAGTACGCGTACCGCTTGGACCGCGATCGCTACCGCCTTTCCGTCGAGGACGCGCTGGCCAGCACCGACGGGCCGGTCGTGATCACTCTGGAGGGGCGACGTGCCGTCCTGAGCCCGGCGCAGACGAACGCCTTGGCCCTCCATGTCGCCTCCGATGGGCGGATGGCGCCGAACGTGACCTGGCAGACGGCGAAGTCCCTCACCGTTCTCGGGCTGGTCGAGTACCGCGACGCGGCCGGAGTGCCCAAGCCGACCGACGGCGACACCGGGGTGTCCGGCGCGGTTCACTACCCCTTCCGCACCGGCCTCGGACAGCAGGTTGCCGAGCTCCCCGCGCAGCCCGGGAGCTGACCGCGACGCGGGCGCCGCCCGTCGAGTACGGGCGATCCGCTGACCGCAGCAGGGACACCACGACCACCGCCAAGCAGCCTGGAGATACCGGTATGTTCCGGCCCTGCCCCGCCGTCAGTTCGAAGCGGGTGACCACGTGAGCCTCGAAGACAGCGCCACCACGGCGGAGCAGATACGCGCCGACCTCGCCGACTTCTTCGGCAAGCCCATAAACGGCTACCCGCTGGCCATGGACCTCATCCAGACCATGCACCTCAGCCGCACCAGCCAGGACATCGCCGAGGACCGGGCCGCCGTCAAGCTCCACCTGGGCCTGGTCACGAAGATGTCCAAGAACCTCGACGAGGCGCAGGTATGGGTGGCCTCGCGGGCCCTGACCGGCGCCGTGATTGAGCACGAGCTGGTCACCAGCTCCGACGGCTACTTCCTGGAGAACACCGACGAAGCTCCGGCCCCGGTCGGCGTCGTGCACTTCCCCGTCCCGATCACCGATGCATCCGACCTTCCCATTCACGGGTTGGCCTGGGAAGCCGAGGGGACCGGAGACAAGCTCCTGCTGTCGGTCACCGCGCTCACCAGCACACCTGATCTCCACGGCATCCTCCCCGAGCTCCTCGTCCCCAACCACCAGGCCGCCACCCCCTACACGCCCAACGCGATAGTCCTGGCTGTCCCCCAGATCAGCACGAGCATCCAGAGCTACGGCCACGCCCCGCACTGGGGCGCGGCCCCGGGGTCGATCCTCGTCGGCCTGCTTCTCGCGTTCTGGGACCTGAGGCCCGCCTTCGAGCACGACGAACGCACGGTGAGGCAGAAGAGCGGCAAGGTCCGCAAGATCCGCGTGAAGTTTCGCGAGGTCCGCGTGATCCGCGAGGCGGCGACGCGCTACACCGGCGAGCGCGTCCCCTCCGGGCAAGACCACAAGTGGGGAGAGAAGACGCTGCGCTGGGAGGTCGAATCCCGGTCGAGCTGGCGCTGCCCCAACCCCCACGAGCACAAGGCCATCATCGCGGCCGGAGGGGAGTGCCCAGCCGTCAAGGCCCAGGTCAAGGCCCACGTCAACGGCCCCAAGGGCCGCGAACTCGATCCCCGCCGCGCAGCTCGTATCAGCACCATCAGCACGAAGAGGAGCGGAGCGTGACGATGCTTCACGTCATCGAGATCGGCACCCCGCCCGCTGACTCGCTCGGATCACTCCCCGTCGAGCCCCGCACCGTCCGGTGCGGGGCCTTCGCCCTACCGCAAGGACATCCCGTGCCTCCTACCGCCTTGCCCTCTGCGCGAGCCTACGAGCGCCTGATCACCGAACTCGCCGGCGAGGTCGGCGTTCGCTCCGCCGTCTCCTGGGCCCACGCCGTCGCCCTGGTCGAGCACGCCACCGGGCACCGCCTCGTCGACTGCTCTAACGGGACCGGCCCGGATCACACCCGTCGCGCCCTGGAAGCCCTGTCCGCCGCCCACCCGGCCCTCGAATCGTTCGCGGACCCGCAGGTGGCACCCCTCTGGGAGAGACCGATCAGCCAGGCCGGCTGGGACCGGATTGCCCAGCTGTGGGGCCTCGTCCCGATCGCCGACGGCCGACACCGCCTCGACGGGTACCGGCTCGGCGACGCCTACCAGGCCCTGTCGGCGGACGCCCGGAGGTCCAGGGCGTTGTGCCAGACCCCTCCCTGGGTCGCGGAACTGCTGCTCGAACTGTCCGTGGAACCAGCGCTCGACGATGTCGGAGCGGACCGGATCAGGATGATCGACCCGTCCTGCGGGACCGGGCACATCCTTCTGGCCGCCTTCCACCGCATCCGAGCGCACCGGCCGCGAGGGCGGGCTCCGCGCACCGCGGTCACGATGGAGCGTTCCCTGGAACGTGCCTTGGAGGCCGTCCACGGCGTCGATCTGGATGGGTACGCGGCAGCCCTGGCGCGGTACCGGCTCCTTGCGACCACCGCGGGCGTCCTGCGCCGGCCGATCTCAGCGGTCCCGGCGGCATGGCCGGTCCAGGTGGCCTCAGCCGACTCGCTGCTCAGCACCGACGAGCCGCTGCTGCGCCCCGGCAGCTATCACGCGGTCGTCGGCAATCCGCCGTACATCACGGTTCGCGACCCCCAACTGCGCGAGGAGGTTCGACGCGCCTACCCGGAGGTGTGCAGCGGCAAGTACAGCCTCGCGCTCCCGTTCACCGTGCTCATGACGAGGCTGGCCAGGCCGGGCGGGACCATCGCGCAGCTGACGGCCAACTCATTCATGAAGCGCGAGTTCGGCCGCAAGTTCATCGAGGAGTACCTCACGAAACTGGATCTGACCTGGGTAATCGACACCTCGGGGGCGTACATCCCCGGACACGGGACGCCAACGCTGATCATGGTCCACAAGGCACAACTGCCGCAGGGGGACACCGTCATCACCATTCGCGGCAACCGCGGTGAGCCGCACGTCCCGGCGGACCCGTCCCAAGGCTTGGTCTGGAGGGCGATCGAGGAAGCCGTTCACCAACGGCTGGCGATGGACCGCCTCCGGCGAGGCATGGAGGAACACCTGAGGGAACAGGCATCCAAAGACGAAACAGATATTGCTTAACTCTATGAATCCATATAGAGTCTAAAGTGCGTTGCCTGACCGCGCCGCCCCTTCCCCTGGAGTCAAATCCCATGAGCAAAACGGCTATGAATACTGCGCTGGACGCTCTGCGCTACCTCGCGTGGATGGCCGCCGCAGGACTGTTCGTCTACAAGGAAGCCGAGTTGATGTGCCTGGCCGTCGTGGCCGCCATCGGCCTTGGCCACTGGCGAGAAGCCCACTGACGTCCGTCCGCATCCACGGCGACGCCAGCAATTCAACCGACAACCCCGGACCCACGTTGGATACCTCTGCCCTTCCGGCCGATTCGCCGCCCCAGGTCGCCCTGAGCCAGCAGGACGCCGCCCTCCTGGACTTCGAGTACCGGTACTGGCCAAAGTCGGCACCAACGGCGCCCGGCCCGAAGGAAGCGGCGATCCGGAACGAACTCGGAATCTCACCGACCCGCTACTACCAGCTACTCAACAGCCTCTTGGACTGCGGGGCCGCTCTCGCCCGGCATCCCGTGATGATCAACCGCCTCCGTACCGTGCGCGAGAGCCGCCGAATCGCGCGGCGATGAGCCGACAGGCCTGCGGATCCCGCAGGTTGCCTCCCGCCGCACCGCGGCGTGCCACGGCGCTCAGCCGGGGGCACGCCCGGCACTCACGGTTGGAGGCCACTCCAGGCCGGAGCCAACGTTCCGGCGCACACCCGCCGGTTTAACTCGATTCGCTAGGCAACAGGGCCCCGGCCCAGGGCCGCCCCTCCACCAACACGTCAGCCTCAGTAGAAACAGCGGCGCCCGCATCCGCATGCGGCTGCCCAGCCCGCCACCAGCAAGCCCGCCCGCGGATCCATACGGATCGAGCTCGATCGCGGTATCCACCCGGCCACCCTCAAGCCACTGCTGGAGCCGGGCACCACCGAGCCGGCCTCCCGCTGCGGATCATGCGCGTTCCTGGCGCAACGGATGACCGGCAATGGAACTCCACGGATGAAGTGCGCCATCAAGGCTCAGCGCCGTCGGGGGCCGGACATCAAGCCCGACTTCCCCGCTTGTGTCGACTTCCGCACTACAGCCGCCGCATAGCCGTCAGTCCCGCACTCCCGGCGGTGGGCGCACTTCCGCAGCTGCGCCCACCGGGGCTGGGGCCCCTCCACCCTCCGCATGTTGAGAGGTACCACCATGGCAAGCATTGCCGAGACCCCGACCGCACCGATCGCGGCGTTCCGCTGCTCCCATTCCGCCCAGACACGGCCGCTCCGCCACACCATGATGGTGCTCGGCGGCGGTGCGCTCTGATGGCGGCCGAGCTCTCCCTCGCGCGAGGCGAACCGTGCATCGGCTGTGAAGCGCAGGTCGGCGGGCACCACCTCGCCGGTTGCCGGGAGATGGAGTGCCCGCGGACCGGTCTACCCCAGACCTACTGCCCCGGCCGGCACGGCCACAGGGGAGGCGGGATCTGGACCGGCCTGGTCCCGGGCGAGGCGGCGGCCGTGTCCTTCGGCTGGTTCGCAGCGCTCAGCCCCGGCAAGGGATGGACTCCGGTTCCCCCGCAAGCCGATGCCGCCGAGTACGGCGCCGACTACATGCCCGACTTCAACAGGGTCTTTTACCAGGCCTGCTGGGACCAGGCGTCCCAGCAGTGGATCAGGCCAGAGACTCCTCCGGACGGGGCGCATCCGAGCCCGTAGGACATTGCTTAATTCTACGAATCTGACTAGAGTGGAGACATGCCGACAGGCGGTCGCAGTGAATGCGACCGCCGGGCCCACTCTCACGCCCGGCTCAATCCGACAATCCCAGGAGATCTCAATGGCACCCACCGCAGACCAGCGCGCTGCCCAGATCCACGACCGCCTCGCCGGTCGCGCGCAGCGCGCCGTGGCCGATCAGAAGAAGAAGCTCGCCGAGCACTGGGACCGGTTCAAGGGCATGGACCCGCAGATCATTTACCCTCCGTCCCTGTTCAAGGGGCTGGAACTGCACCAGCGGCTGATCGAGATGTGGTCGAGCGTGGCCGGGCAGTGCGCCCTCAGACACGCGGCCCAGGTCTTCCAGGACGAAATCGCTCGGGCCGAGGTCGCCGTCGAGGTGGGCGTGACGGCGGGCATGGGGACCCACGTGTCCAATGCCCGCCAGGAGATGCACGTCGAGGCCTGCCGGTACTTCCGCGAAGAGGCGGAACGCATCTACAAGGCGCTGACCTGAGGCGCGGGCCTTCGCCATCTCAGCGCCCGCTAACACAGGGCGCGATCAACACGCACTCAAGGGAGAGATCATGGGAGCCATCAGCAATCACGACGTACTGGTCTACGGATACCGCCTGGGCGGACCGGCCGACAACTGGGTTGGCCTGTCCGGCGAACTGGTGCGATACGGCGACGCCGGTTCGTCATGGCCGATGCCGCGCGTCTCCTGGTCCACCGAGGCGATGCGCGAAGAGAATCACTCCGACCACTTCGCGGCAGCGGCGGAGGAGCGGCTGACCGAAGCCGGCCTGGGCGCGCTGCGGCTCCAGACGTACTCGCTCGGCTATGACGACGAGGGCTACATCCTCGCGGCCGTCGTGCATGAATCCGCAGGCGGGCCGACCACCTTCAATCCGGCAGCGATGAGCGCCGCTGCGCAGCACGATGCGAGCCTGACACGGGCGCTCTCCGTCCTGGAGCTGCGCACCCGGGCCACCACACCCGAGTGGATCATGGCGAGCTACTACGCGTAGCTGTTGCCGTACGCCGAGGAGCAAGGGCAGTTCGCGATGCAGCTGCCCGCTGCTCTCGTCGAGCCGCTCCTGCCGAACCGGTCGCCGTCGCGCCCGGCCCGGTCCAGGTGATCGCACGCCGAGGCTCCACCCGGGGCCTCGGCGACTTCGCCTGACAGTGGTCCGGCGGGCGTGAGCTCGTCGGACCGCACCCATCACCGAACATCGAGAGGAAGACCGTGAACAACCGGAAGGAAGCCGAGAAACTCACGGGGGAGCTGACTCGCTGGTTTTCCCCCGACGCGCAGCGCACCAATCGGCTGACCAGATCCCTACTGCGGCACGCGCAGGAAGTGGTGGGCCGCCTGCTCTCCGACCTCGACCGAGCCGAGGAGGAGCTGAAGTCCCTTCGAGGTGCGATGGAGGCGGTAGGCCGGATGAGTCCGCCCGCATTCCCTGCTGGCGGCAGCCACGCTTCAACAGGCTACGCCGACGGATACCGCGCGTGCCTGGCCGATCTGCACACGGCGGTGAACGTCGCCGCGCGAGAAGCGCGCCGGCTGCAGGGCGGCGTACGGGAAGACTGCTCCTGATGGGCAGGTCCGCGCTACGGCGCACCAAGGTGTCCGCCACCAGGCGGCGCGCGTGCACCGACAAGAGGAAGTTCCCGTCACCTGAGGCGGCACAGCGGGTCGCCGAGCGGATTAGCCGCGAGGATCCCTGGCGGCACCCCCGAGTCGCGTACGAGTGCCAGTACAGCGGGCGGGAACCGCACTGGCACATCGGACGCCCCTTCGACATTCCTCGGAGCCGACGCCGGTAGACCGCGGCCATCCGGTAAGTAGGCCAGCACGGTCGACCACATCAAGAATTGCTTAAGTCCATGAGTTAGATTATTGTTCAGGCATCTCTCCGCTCGTTCCTGCCGAGCCGGACGCTCTCCAGCCTCCCGGTCGTAGCACGGCGCGCCCCGATCCCCTGATCCAGTTCTCGAACGGAACCCCCATGGCTTCACGACATGCTCTTCTGTGCCTGCCGCCGCACTTCGCCGAGACCGCGTACACCCTCGACACGAGGCTGCGGCGTGCGCTCAACAAGGTGCGAGGTGGGCACTTCGACAGCTACGAGATCACTTCGGGCCGGTACACCGGCCACTTCCCGCTGGCCCCCGGAGCACCCGCGGACGATCCGCGTCTCGTACGCCCCGCGTCGGGTCCGGCCGACGCGTGCGCGGGCGGCCCGCTCAGCCTCCTGGACCTGACCGCGTTGCGGGACCGCCGCGCGGCGGAGGCAGCCGACCTCTACGACACCTGGGTGCCCGCCACCGACGGGATGCCCCCCGCCCAGCCGTGGGCGACGTTCGCGGAACGCTGGGACGGGGACTCTTTCCAAGCGCTCCTCGCCTTCCGCGAGCAGCCGCAGCTCAAGGTGCTGGCCGGTATCAAGAGCGGGCCGGGGACCCGGCAACCGGGCGAAGAGGCGGCCCTGATCAGGCTGGACCGCAGCGAGTTCATCAACCGGGCCCGTCGACGTGCCGTACCCGGCAACAGCCTCCGGGAGCTCGACGGCACCTGGACCACCGATCCTGCCTGGCTGAACTCGGACGACTTCTCCGAGACCGGCAGCACCGCCTACTTCGACCACGCGAACGCCTACATCGACGCCCTCCCCGCCGACTACCTGGTCGTGGGCGTCGACTGCCGCCGCTGAATTCCCGCCGGGCCGCCCGCCTCGATCCAGCAGGCGGCCCGGGGACCGAAGCACCGTCTGAACTCTCCGCCCGACACCCCATGCTCCAAGGAGACGCCCCCATGTCCTGGGACCTCATCCCCTGTCAGCACATCGACCGCGCGGATCTCCATGCCCGCTACGGCGGGCGCATCCAGGCCCGCATCAGCCCCTCGAAGCGGAGCCCGAACATCCACCTGTTCATCACGCCCGACGCCGAAGCCAGTTCGTTCGACGGCTGGACGGGCAGGCATCTGTACTTCGGCGGGGAGGGCGGTCTGGACGGCACGGACCAGACGCTTTCGCACGGCAACCGCTGCGTCTTCGAGCACGAAGAGGACGGCCGGGCGCTGCGCGTGTTCCTTCAGCTTCACGGACAGCCGGTCCAGTACCGGGGCCAGTACCGGCTGGACCCAAAGGTGCCGTTCGTGCACGTCGACGCCCCCTCCGACGCGCGCAGACCCCAGGACGTCAGGCGGGCCGTCATCTTCCGGCTGCTGCCGCTGAACGGCTCTCCGCCGGTGGTCTGCCCGTGGCCGACGCCGTCGCGCGGCGCCGAACCGTCCAGCCGACCGCCCCTTGCTTCGTCCAAGGGGCCGTACTGAGGCACGCGGAACCCAGCCCGCCCAGGAGTCCGCGAGCAAGCTGCTCCAGCGCTACGAAAGCCACACGAGGTGGTTTCACCAGGCCGACCTGACCGGCTACCGGATCAAGACCGCCGGGGCATTCACCGAACTCCATGTGGACCTGTACGACCTCACCCGCAACGAGCTCGTCGTGGCGCGCGCCACATCGGCACGGGCGCCGTGCAGGGCGCCATCGGGGAGCTTCACGACCTGGTCCGCTACTTCGATCCGGAGCCGCGCCGTGTCCTGCTGCTCCCCTCGCCGCCCGGCAGCGACCTGATGGAACTGCTGCTTCGCCAGCAGGTGACTGCCATGTGGCTCTCCGGTCCGCGTGAGTTCGCCCGCGCCGAGCCCCCGGTCTGACCGCTCGCATCATCTTGGTGCCCTGCCGCCCGGCGGCAGGGCACCGCTCGCCGAAGGAGAACACCGTCACCATGACGGACGACTCGCCCCCGCTGGCCGGCTGCGTTCCGGCGTTCGGCCGACACCGGACCTACCCACCGAGGCAGGGCTGGCTCCTGAAGGTCCACACCGCCCTCCAGGACGACCCGCACCTCTTTCACCACCCTGACACAACCGTCGTCCTCGGCGTCGGCTCCAGCATGGTTCCGAGCATGCGGTTCTGGGCCGGCACCTTCGGGCTCGTCCAGGAAGACGCCGCAGGGAGCGGAGCGGCAGCACCGACTCCCCGGGGCCACTGGCTGCTCGACGAAGACGGCGCCGACCCCTACCTGGAGGACCCGGCCAGCCTGTGGCTGCTCCACTGGTGGCTGCTCAGCGGCACGCCGTGCTCCGTGCCGGCCTGGTACTACCTGTTCGCCCGGGCCGGGCTCTCCACCTTCACCCGCGCCGAGCTGCGCTCCCACATCCGCCGCGCGGCCGAGCAGACCGGCTGGAAGCCTCCGGCCGACGACACCATCGGCCGCGACGTCGCGTGCATGGCGGCGATGTACGCCCCGCAGGCCGGATCCCCCGACCAGCCGCGCGCCAGCGTCGAGGACGTCCTCAGCAGCCCCTTCCGCGACCTCAATCTGCTTCGCACTTCGGCGCCCGGGTACCACCACCGCGGTGACCGCAGCCACGTCCTCTGCCTCAACCGCGGAGCCGGCCGGCTCGCTCCCGACGCTGTCCTGGCGTACGCCTGTCTCGACCACGCCGCACGGATCGCGGCACCGGCCCCCGGAAGCACCACGCTCTCGCTGCTGGCCAACGGGCCCGGCAGCCCGGGCCGCGTGCTGCTGATCGACACCCGCTCGCTGCACAGCGCCCTCGAGCGCGCGGCCCACCGATACCCGGGGCTGTCGGTCGTCGAATCCGCAGCGGACGAGGTACTCCTCGCCTACTCCGCACCCCCTGCGGTGCTGGCCAACGAAGTCCTGGCCGCCGCCTACCGCCGCCCAGGGCCCCGGTGACCGCTGACCTGGCCCGGCCGAACGCCCCCTCCGGTGAGCTCCAGCCCATCCAGCCCCGGCCTACCAGTTCGAGTACCAGCAACTGCTCGCCGCCGGCGTCCTGGTCGACCGCGCGGGCCGGCCGGTGAGCGGCGCACCGTGCCCGACCTGCGACTGGCTCGTGGACACCTTCACCTGCCCCGGCTCCGACAAGGGGAACCTTCGGTGAAATGGAATTTGCGGATGGTGGCCGCCCAGCGAGACCTGTGGCGGCCGACAGAGGTGCTCGCCGCCTTTCAGCAGGTCGGGTTCAACCCGTCGCTGAGCAAGGTGGCGGCGCTATGGAGCGGCACGCCGGTCACGGTGCGCCTTGATGACCTGGACAAGTTGTGCGCCGCGCTGAAGTGCACGGTCGCCGACCGACCTGCTTCAGGCCGAGCCGCTCGCGGCCGGCCAGGCTGCGCCGGAGTCCGGCCAGCGTGCGGTCGGCGCCGAGGAACAGCTCGGGTCAGGCCCAGTGCGGCCGGTGCCGCGCGGCCGCTCGCGGCGCCGGGCCGCGCTCGCTCCCGCCGAGCTGAGGGGCTGACGGTGGAGGCGGGTCGCGGGAAGGGGCTGGCGCGGAGTTGCCCGGTGTTCCTGGGGTGGCTGGTGGTGCCGCGCTGAACCCGCCCTAGTCGGCAGGGCCAGCTGCTGTCCGCGCGGCGGCCCAGCGGCCCGCGGTGTTCCTGGTGCCCCGGAACGATCGGGTGCTCAACGCTTCTTCAGGGCGTCTTCGGCCGTGTGCCGCATCGCGGCCAGGGGTGCGGGGGCTTGGCCGGTCTGGAGTTCGACCTGCCGGGCGGCCTGGTGGACGAGCAAGGGCGGTCCGCTGACGAGCATGAAAGGGAAACCCGGCATGGACACCTCCATCACCGCCACCGTCCGCAACGCGGCCAAGGCCGTGATCCTTCACGACGGCCGGATCCTGCTCCAGCGCGCCCACTGGGAGGGGCAGGAGTGCTACCCCCTCCCCGGCGGCGGCCAGCACCCCGGCGAGGCACTCGACGTCACGGTCCGCCGCGAGGTCCTGGAGGAGACCGGCCTGGAGGTCACCGTCGAGCGCCTGCTGTGGCTACGCGAGTACAACGGCGCCCAACACGGCGGCGCCCCGGAAGACCACCGGGTCGAAGCGATCTTCCGCTGCCGGCCCGACGGTGACCCGAACAAGCTCGGCGGCCACGCCGAGGACGACGCTCAGACCGGCCTGGAGTGGGTGAACCTGGAACAGGTACCCGCCGTCAATCTGTTCCCCCACGGCCTCCGTGGCCCGATCGCCGCCCTTGCCGACGGCGAATCCCCGACTCGCTACCTCGGCGACATCGCCTGACGATCCGCTGTGTATCGGCCGTCCGCACTTCAGCGGCCCGCCCCGTTCCCTGTGCCTGGTCAGGCACGCTTCAGTTGGTGCGGGAATTACGGAGGTGCTCGCCTATGTACCCCACGTAGATTCGCCCGTTTCCAGCCGTGTTGTCGTAGAGGTGGAGACGTGGGGCCGGGGGTTTGCCGGAGCCGATGCGGATGTGCTCCGCCATGAGGACACGGCCGGAAGGATGGACCTCGCGCGGGACGGGCAGCACGCGCTCCTCGCGCAGCTTGGGGGTGTTGAGCACCAGCTGCGACTCAGTCGCCGAGTACCGGCTGCGAGGCAGCGGTACCGGCGCGTCCTTCCACGACAGATACGCGGTCACGTGAGGCAGCAGCTCGGCGCCGTGCTCGCTCTTCGCGCGGGCGTACGCGTCCAGGGCGCGGAGGGCTTCCCAGGTGCGCTGGCGCCAGGTCGCTTCCGAGGTGTGGCCGCGCAGCGGCCGGACGGTCGCCGGCACGTCGCCAAGCACGATGCGGTCCAGCTCGGCCTCGGCGCGCTCGACGAGCTCCTCCCAGGAGGCTGGGCAGCAGTCCTGCGGCGGCTGCTCGTCGGACGGCTGGCCGGCGGCCGCGAGCCGGGAGCGCAGCCAGGCGATCTCGCGGGCCTGTTCGTCGAGCAGGTCCTCGGCCGCCTCCGCCTCGCTCTCGGCTGCGTCCCGGCGGGCCTCCGCGTCCCGCAGGGCCTGCCCCAGGTCGCTGGTGGCGACGGTGGTGAGCAGCTGCTCGTGGGCGGCTTGGGCTTCCGCGAGGGCCACGCGAGCATCGTCCACCGCTCGCAGCGCTTCGGTCTGCCGAGTGCGGTAGGTGTGTGCCTCCTGCTGGGCCGCGTCCAGCAGTGCGACGGTCTCCTTGAGTTCTGTGCGCAGTTCCTCCTGGGCCTGGAGGGCGGCGACGAGCTGGGCCTCTGCGGCGTCCAGGTCCTCTTCGAGTTCTTCGGCGACTTCCTGGTCGGTCGCCAGGGTGAACTGTTCGCGCAGCAGCGCGACGTGCCGGTGCAGGTCCGCACCGGTATGGCGCGGGAGCAGGGCGTGACGGAGGACGGCGTCGATCAGCGCCTGCGGGCGCCCCAGGCTGAAGCGCGCCTCGGCGATCACCAGGTCTGCTGGGCGGATCTGCGCCGGACGGGGCCGCTGGGGGACGATGAGGGCGCCGGCGGGCGGGAGCCGCAGTCCGAGAGGCTTCAGCTCACGGTTGACCGCGGTCAGTGCCCACGGTGCGACGCGGTGCTCGACGAGCCGGCCCACGAAGCCGGCGGGCAGGTAGCGAACCAGAGGCATGAGCGGGCGCTCTGGGTCCTTCAGCTCGTCGTCGGTCGTGAGCACGTGGATGTCTGCCTGTGCCTCGAGGGAGGTCCGGACCGCCTCGCGCGCCGCCTCAGTGGAGTCCACCAGGTTGGCGGCGCGGTAGCGGAACAGTCCGCGGGCTCCGACGATGTCCCAGGATGAGCTGCTCGACTTCGGCCAGAACAGTGTCGCCGGTGAGGGCCATGCCCAGTCCCAGGGCTCGGACGCCTCGGCGATGATCTCCCACGTGTTGATCGGGCCGCTGTCGAGCCCGGTGAGCGTCATGCGGGCGCGGACGGTCACGTCCTTCTCCGGGCGCCAGCGGGCCTCGAACATGCGGCTCGGCCGCTTCTCGTCGGGGTAGTCGTGGCGGACGAAGCTCTCGACCGTCCCGGCGGCGACCAGCTCGTCCAGCCGTTGCTCGACCACACGCGTCGACTGCTTCACCACACTCCTGCCCCCTGAATACCAGACGGTGCCGGGCAGCGGGGACGGGACATTCTTCCGGGGTGCCATGCTCGCTCAGGGGACGGGGACGGGGACGGGGAACCCGTCCAGTATCGCCCAACCCACCGACGTCGGGACCGGGACGGTCGATGCGCAGCTCTGCGGCCATCGGGGCGGAACACCGGCACCGGCACATAGGGGCACGGTCGAGCCGGTGTCTCGAGGTCCTGCGGCCCGCAGCCAGGCCGGCCCCATCGGGTCCGCCACTGGGCGGGAGCTGCTCGTATGAGGCTCTCCGGGCCCGGGGCCGCCGCTACGCTGGCTGGGTGACTTCCGCCCCTGCCCTCAAGCGCCCACTCAGCGATATGCCCTGCGACCCCGGCTACATCCGGTTGTCGTACGAACTGGAGGCGTCGCTGGACAACAGCGACCGTGAGGACACGCTGGAGAAGTGGCGGGTGACCGCCCACCTGGGCGAGGACGGCTTCGGCCTGGAGAACATCCCGCCGTGCGATCAGTGCACCGCCAGGTGGAACCGAATCGAGGACGAAGGCGGGTTCGTCGACGAGGACGAGGAGTGCGTGCATCGCCTCCACGTCGGCGTGCTGGAACTGGTCAAGGTCCGTTGGGGCGGCTCGCAGAACCCGTTCTGGGCGATGGAGGAGGAGTCGCAGAACCTCTACGAGATCGCCGAGACCGTCTTCAACGACGAGCACGACGGCTATACGGAGGAGTTCGAGGAGATCACCGAGTTCTGGGGCGAGGACCTGCTCGTCCTCGACAAGGCCGAACTCGTCGAGACGTGGCGGGGCTTCGGCCTGGGGCCGATGATCGCCGCGGACGCATTGCGCCGCCTGGCGCCCGGCTGCCGCGCGGCGATGGTGCACCCCGCTCCGATTGATGCGACGGACATGAGCAAGGACGAGTGGGCCCACGCCCTCGACCGGCTGCGCGCACTGTGGGCGACGCTCGGGTTTGTCCCGTACGGCGACACCCCTTACATGATCTTCGCGACCGCCTGGGCCGACCCGGAGAACAGGCAGAACGCCCTGCGCAAGGCGAGCAGTGAGCTCAGCACCCAGTGGCGGGCGGCGCGGCAACACGGCTGAGACCGAGCCGCCGACCACGGCACAACGCACCCCCGTTGCCACACAGATAGGGAAGCAGAACCCCGTGTCCAAGGTGTACGACAGCCTGCCGACCCCCATCACCGAGGCCGGCGAGAACGTATTGCGCGCCTACACCGAGGCCAGCGTCCCCACGACGGACCCGGGCCTCTTGCACACGGTCGAGGCCATGCTGTTCGCCGAGGCCGCGGCCCTGGAAGCCGTCGGCCTGCTGACCGAACGCCAGGGTTCCAGCAGCGACCTGATGTTCGCCGAGCTCCTGGACGAGCCCGTCTTCACCGACCTCGCGCCCACTATCCTGGCCATGCTGCGCTTCCTACGCGCCCGCATCGCCGGCCATGACCCCGTCCTGCGGCTCGATCCCTCCACGTCCCAGCCCGCCCTGTGTCTGCTTCTGCTGGCCGGGCAGGCCCTGGTCAGTGCCGCCGACGACCGGCCCGGCACCGAGCCGGTCCGCGACGCGCTCGCCGAGTGCCTGCACCGGCTGTCCACCGCCCCCGCCGAAGAGCGCTACCCCGCCGGGGATCTGGGGTTCGGCTTGGATGACGAGCAGCGCGACGAGGTGGACGAGGAGACGTACCTGCTGGACGAGGTCCGCAAGATCCTTACCGAGGCCGTTCCGCTGCGGCGGGTCTTGACCTCCGCGCGGGGCGAGGGAGGAGCGGCGTTCCTGGCGGTGGACCTCGTGGCCCGGCCCGATGTGGCTGATCTGCTGCGGATGCTGGCTACCGACCCGCCGGCCGGTGGTGCGGACACCTCGACACGGTGGCGGGCGTTCGCTGGTCCGGCCTCCAGCCTGATCCGGTTGGAGATCGAGTGGCTCCAGCCTGTGAACGCCGTTGTGGCCGTCGTTCTCGACGTCGACGAGTACGCGCCGGTGCTGGAGGCCCTCACCCGCTCTGATCATGTGCAGCTGTCCGTGACCGACCCGGTCGGCCAGCCGCGCGACGCCGTGATCCACAGCGTCAAGGTCCCCACCAGCGGCCCCGCACTGCGCCACCTGCTCACAGAGGCCGCCCGGCGCCGCCAAGACTGAAGTGACGGTTCACGTCACGGTGGGGCTTCGCCGTCGAGAGGCGAAAGCGCCCGAGCACGCGCATCGCCACCCGCGGCGGCGCCCGACCGGAGGCGACCTCCACACCCTCCCTGGGCTCGGCTTGCCCGGCCAAGATCAGCCGCAGAGCAGCCCGCTGGGGAGATCGACTCGCCGTAGCCGGGGGACCAGCGACTGGTCCCCGCCGGGCGACGCCGGGAGCGGTGCGGATTCCAGGGTGACCGCCACGGCGAAGAACTGGCGGCGCCTGGCGAACAGCACCGACCCGCTCTTCCATGACGGGCATCTTGCCGCGCTGGCGGCAGCGCAGACGCTGAGAGACGAACAGGCGACCTCGGCCGCTGGCATCCTTGACGAACCCGCCTGCCGACAAGCCGAAATGTGAGAGTCGCGTACGGGTTCGCGCCCGTTGGCGTCCAAGATTCTGCGAACCCGTTCGCTTCAGCCAGATCACGGTCCGAGATCACCGGCTCGGAGGCTGGCTGCGACGGGGTGATCAAGCGTCTGGTCCAGCTCGGCGCCCGACCGCTGGCGCTTGGACAGCACCGGGGCGAGTGGCTGGCCGACACCTTGCACCACCTCGGCGCCCGTCGGCTACGGCACCGCGGGAACTTCCGCTAGATCCTGCCGGTGGGGCGCAGCGCTGCGGAACGATCTCGGACGGCCATTGCCCTCGGGGCGCAGCCCTACTCCAAGCTTGTTGCTTACATCTATGAATAACTGTATGGTTTTGGAGTCGGGTGGCGGCGCCCCGCTAACTGCCAGTGGGCCCACCTGACCACACTCCAGGCAGCCGGGCCCACTGGCAGGCCACCCGGTCAGCGCCCACCTGGGGCAACGCGGGCATACCGCTCACCCGCACCTTCGCCAACCCGCTACTCGCCTCCCTGAACCAGTAGCCCCCTCCACACCGCCAGGAGCCCGACCATGCCCAAGCCCCTGCCTGAAGCCGACTACGCCGCACTCCGCGCCACCGGAGACGACCTGAAGCGCGCTTTCGACGCCATAGCGTCCGTCGCTGCCCTGCCGCCGGAGCTCGCCGCCGAGCTGCGCGCTGCCTTCCCCGCCGCCCGGGGCCCCGCCCACGACGTGTACCCGAACGTTCCGGCCGAGCTGCGCATCGACCTCCGGGAGGCCCTGATGGAGTTCTTCCCGCACCGGAAGTTCCCGATGCCGAGCGCCGTCACGATCGCCGTCACCAACGACTACGACGACGGGCCCGCCTGGAACACCTACGGGGCGACGCTCCACTACGGGCCCGACGTCACGGTCGAGGCCCCCGACTTCGAGCGAACGTTCGTCGCTGACGCCTTGGTCGAGATCAGCGATGACGAGCAGCCCTACGGGACGCCGAGCCCCGTCATGTACGTCCCCCTGCCCGCCTGAGCCCATCCCGCCCCGGCCGCCCGGCGCAACGTCGGGCGGCCCACCCAGCACGGAGAGGCCCCCATGACCCCCAGCACGATCAATGCCCCCGCCGACACCACCCCGGCAGCCCCGCCGCGCCTGAACGCGGAGCTCTTCGCCGACGAGCCCGCCATCCTCGCGATGGTCGAGCACTGGACGATGGACCAGCTGTTCGCCATCGGCAACATGCTGCTGAGCGAGGGCGACCGGCGGGGGGCCCAGGAGCTCCTGGAGATCCTGCGCGACCTGTGCGCGCAGCCGCCTGAGAACCCAGACTCGTCCGTGGTCAAGATCGAGTTCGTCACCGACAGCCCGTACGAGGACGGCGTGTTCTGGGACGGAGACGTGATCTACCTACACCGCGCAGACGGCTCGGTCGAGGAGTTCTACTGGCCGGAAGATCCGCAGGATCCGGAGTGGGACGCCATGGCCACCCGGTACGCGGATCTGCTCGCCGACTACGCCCGCGCCGACCACCCCCAGGAAGGCGACCACCTGGTCGTAGACCTGGTCAACGGCGAGTTTCGCCAAACCGGCCAGTGGTCGCTCTGCTGATGTACGCCACCGGTGGCGACCCCCGCCGCTGTGCGCGGCCGGGGGCCGAACGAATCGGCGCCCCACTCCGCCCACCGGGCAGCGCCAAGCCAAGCGTGGCGACGGCCGCGCAGGCGTGGAACGTGGCGAAGCAGGCCGGCTGTGTTGCCCCCAGCGGCTACGGGCCAACTGGCCGAGGTTTGCGTGCTGCTCGCCGCACGATCCCCGCCAGCCAGCCCCTGCCGGAAGGGTCTCACTCCGCCGAAGCACCCGCCTCGGCCGCGCCCCGCCATGCGAGCCCGGCCGCGAAGGGCCGCTGACCCGCCCAGCGCCCTGGGGGCGCCCGGCGGCCGACACGCCCCAACTCGTCGGGCGCCGGCCTCCGGCTCCGCCGAACGCGCCCCTGACAGTCCGATCCGACCGTTCGAGCCCTCACGGAGTCCCGTATGAAACCGCCCAACCCCACACCGCCCCAGCAGCGCCGACCGCTGGGCCGCCCCCGAGGCCACGCCGACGCCCACCGGCTCGGCGTGGCCGTCGCCGAGGCCTGGCACTCCACACCGTTCAGCAGCCGCATGGACATCCCCCTCGGCGTCGTCGCCTCCCTGGCCCTGATTCCGGGGAGAGATCATCCCGCCGAGATCGTCCAGATCATCAACGGGAGCAGCGACCGCCAGCTCCTGCAGGGGCTGCGGGAGGTGTGTGTGCACCACTGGGCTCAGCAGCCCGAGTTGGCACCGGTGATGACGCCGCTGTTCGCCTGGCTGGTCGAAGGAAACGCGGAGGACCTCGCCCGCTCGGTTCGGCTCGTGGTGGACGCCTGCCTGCGCGAGGGGATCCTGGACATGACGGGGAGCAGCGATCCGGAGGAACGCAGCCACGTCGATGTGCTTTCGTGGGTGCTGATGGAGCTACGCTCACCCGGTGCCCGCAAGCGCCTGGGCGAATACCACACACCGCCGCACCTGTCTGATCTGGTCGCGCACTTGGGCTCGGGCGGGACACTGCCTCCGGCCGGTGAGAAGTTCATGGAACCGACCGGGGGAACAGGCGGGATCTTCCGGGCAACCGCGCAGCGTGTACGCGCGCTAGGCGGGGATCCGGGGGACTACGAATGGTGGCTGGTCGAGATCGACCCGTTGGCCGCCGCCGCAGCGGCGGCGAACAGCATCGTATGGGGGCTCGGCCGCAGGGTCGTTGTCGCCTGCGGTGACACCTTGCGCGATCCGCAGGTGGCTGAGCACGTCGCGAGTACCCGGACCGAGCTCCGGGCCGAGCGCGACACGATCCTCATGAAGATCGCGACGATCGAGGCGGTTCGCCGAGTGACGACCATCATCGACAAGCACTCCGGCGAGGACGGCTCCTGACCGTCTGCGGAGGTCGACGGGTCGTCGCGGAGTACGAGACGGCCTACCCGCACCTGGCCGTGGCAGCCTCGCACGCGTTGGAGGAACAGGGGCGTCTCGAAGGCCGGCTGGCCGATCTGGACGAGGCAGCCCGTGCGGGCGGTGGACCGCAGGATGCCTATCGCGGAACCCGGCCCGCCTGGCCTGTCGAGGAGGCGCTGCCCGCCGTCGTCCTGGACGAGATCACCGAGAGCCTGAACGAGCTGGCTGCCGGTCTACGCCACGCCCAGCAAGCTGTCACTCGCTCCGCTGATCCGGTGGCCCATCTGGAGGAGAAGCACCATGGCGACCGGTGAGGGAATCACGGCATCAGCAGCTGGGCGCTCGCGCGAGCCGATGGCTGCCCAGCGGGCACGTCTGGCCGCCTCTTCGGCAGCCCGGGGGCTGATGTGGGCGGTCCTGACCGTCAGTCTGCTCGGGACCGTGGTGACCGCTCCGTACCTTCCGAGCCTGTGGGGCCGGTCGGTGGTGCTGCTCAGCGTTTTCGGCGGCCTAGTGTCCGGACTGGTCACTGTCTATCGCCTGTTCATCGCCTTCATGGCAGCGCTCGGTCTGCTCCAGTTCGCAGCGTCCGCGAGTGCGCGTGCCCACTCGGAGTCACGCTCCGGGAAGACCGCCTCACAGGAAGGAGCGTGATCTCCGTCATAGCTCCGTCGAGCCCGGAGCTGGGATCGGGTGCCCTGGTGAACTGCCGTGCCGACACTGCGGGCGGGGCCCGAAAGCACTGGCCTGAACCAACGTTGATCGATCCGCCACACGGAGCCCCGAGCCCCGGCCGATCGCTCGCGGGACAGAAGGCCAGGTCAGCATCACACCCGGCCAGATCAGACATACAGCACATAGGGTCAAGATCATCACAAGAATAGATCTTGACGACCCGGATAGGCCGTGCAAGATTCGTATAAGTTACCGATCAGATTCAGTCACTGAACGACCAGTATTTCCACGTGGGGACGTGGGAACGGGGGAGGGGGACGTGTGTATTTCCAACGTCTGACGCCCGTACGACTCCCCGCCGCAGTCGCCCGCGAAGGCTCGACGGCTGCGCAGAACCTCGTACCCGCTGCCCGAATTCCCGCCGGGCCCGCTAACATCCCGCCCACCGGCACCACCTTGGCCGGGAAGGGGCGCGGAGGCCGCCTCGAAGTCACAGGCGAGACGGAGCGCGGTGGGCAGTCGGGGAGTAGCAGGCTTCAGCGCCGCCGCCCTGCGTCAGCTGCGAACGGGCGCGCGGCTGTCCCAGGACGAGCTGGCCACGCGGGCCCGCGGCCACGGGGCGAAGGTGGCCGGCCCTCACATCTGCCTGTACGAACAGGACAAGCGCAAACCCCAGCTGACCACCGTGCTGGCGTTGGCTGCCGTGTTGTGCGTGCCGCTGTCCACACTCATACCGGACAGTGCCCCGGTCGATCTGGCACGGCTGAGGATGCTGGCCGGCCTGAGCCAGCGCGAGCTGGCCAGGCGTCTCGGCGTTGCCCAGGCCCGCTGGTCCAGGATCGAGCGCGGCAAGTCGTCACTCGACGACTCCATGCTCTCGCCGGCCGCCAGGTTGCTGAAAATCCCCGTGGGGCAGTTGCGCCGCGCACTGGACGGTGCACGCAGCGGATTCACTCCGACCTCGCGCGGCTAAATCCGAGTGACGATCACGGCTGTCTCGTTTTAGGCTCTCGGTCCCCCTGGCCTTAGCCCGCGCACTCTGTCCGTCGCGACCTCAGCAACCTCTTTCACCTCGCGCTTTCCTGATGACTTTTTACGTAGGGGATATGCCAGTGGCACTCTCAAGCAAGGCTGAAATACGCCGTGTCAGCCTGATTCTGACGTCCGCGTCCGCCGCGGTCGCACTGCTGGCCGGGTGCAGCGGGGGGAAGGCCGAGGAGAAGCCCACCACGCCATCCTCGGCGCCCGCTTCCGCATCCGCCGATCCGCAGGCAGCCGCCAAGGCGGAGGTGGCCACCGCCTACCGCGGCTACTGGGACGCCCAGATCAAGGCCTTCGAGAAGGTCGACGTCCGCGACACCGGCCTGGAGAACTACGCCTTCGAGCAGGCCTACGCCAAGGTGCTCGCCGACGTGGCGAACATGAAGATCAAGGGCAGTGCCATGCGAGGCGCGCCCGAGATCAAGGCCGAGGTCACGGCCGTGAGCCTGGAGGAGACCCCGAAGAAGGCAACCATCACTGACTGCGTGGATGTCTCGAAGTGGACTCTGGTCGATGCCAAGACGGGCAACGCACTGGAGCTTCCCAAAGAGCGCCTGACCCGCTTCATCGTCAACGCCACTGCCCGGACCGTCGACGGCAAGTGGAAGATCATCGAGCTCCAGAAGCAGGACCGCACATGCTGAAGGCTCGCGTGGCGGCCTGCCTTGCGGTACTGGCGGCGCTCTTCAGCCTCCTCACCGTCGCCTCGCCGGCCATCGCGGATGGCAAACCGGACGTGGGTCACTGCGACAACGACTTCGTGTGCGGCGGTGTCACTGTGCCCGGAAAGCCCCCCACCGGTGGTGGCGGTGGCAGCGGCGGGGGCGGCGGCGGTCAGGGCCCCGGAACGACGTGTGCCACCGGGGCCACGCACAACGGCATCTTCCCGTGCGAGATCCCCGGTATCGGGCGGTTCGACGACGCGACCTGCTATATCGGCCTCGCCATTCCCCAGCCGCCCAAGTCCGACCCCGTCTGGCACGGAGAGACGACCGGCGCGATCTATTACCACGCGTGTATGGCTCAGACCCACGGGCTGCCCACCGGTCAGAACGGCGGCTTCATGGCATGGCATGCCACGGACCCCCTCGGTACCGGCCCGTCGGCAGCGCAGCTCGCCCAGCAGGCCTTCGCCCGGATGCGCCTGGACGGGGCGCAGATCGGCTCGGCGCCGCCTGCCGGCTCCGAGGGCCTTGTCGGCATTCCCGTGTGGTTGTGGACCGCGCAGTCGCCGCAGACCTGGGGTCCGCAGTCGATGACGGTCTCCGCTGGCGGCCTGTCTGTCACGGTGACGGCCAAGGTGAAGGGCATCGGCTGGTCCATGGGCGACGGCACCACCGTGACCTGTACCAAGCCCGGCACGCCGTACGAGAAGAGTTACGGCAAGACGGACTCTCCGGACTGCGGGCACCGATACACGAAGGTCGGCAGCTTCACGGTCACGGCCACCAGCACGTGGACGGTGGACTGGACTGCCACCAACGGCGAGACCGGCACGCTCCCGGACACCACCCGCACCTCCACGACCACGGCTCGCATCGGCGAGCTGCAGGTCGTCAACTAGCCCGAGGAACGAAGCACGACCATGGCAACGACGATCACATCCAGGAAGTCCAAGGGCTCCGAGCAGCAGAGCGTTCCGGCAGGTCCGCTGCCGATCACTCAGGAAGCGCCGCGGCGGCGGCGACGCCCCGTGGTGGTGGGTGCCGGGCTGGCGCTGGCGGCCGTGGGCGCGCTCGTGGCGGTCTGGCAGGTCAACGAGGCCGGCAACCGGGTTGCTGTCATCGCGGTCGCCCACGGCATCAAGGCCGGTGAGGTGGTGAAGGCCAGTGACCTCGTGGCCGCGGAGGTCGCTCCCGACCCGGCCCTCGACCCGGTGCCGGTGGCCCGGAGCAAGGAGATCGTGGGCAAGACCGCGGCCTCCGACTTGCCCAAGGGCACGCTGGTCACCGGAGCGTCGGTCAGCGAGGGCGCCAACGTGGCGAAGGGCCGCGACACCGTCGGGCTCCTGGCCAAGCCCGGCCAACTCCCGGCTCAGCCGCTGCGGACGGGCGATGCCGTCATGGTCGTCAACACCCCGCAGGACAACGCCGACCCGACGAAGAGCGGCCAGAAGCCGGCCACGCCGGACAGCCTCAGTGCCGTCGTCGTCGGCGTGTCCGCTCCCGACGCGAACGGGGCGCAGGTCGTCGACGTGGCCGTCGCCCCCACGGACAGCGCCCCGCTGGCCACCTGGGCCGCTCGCGGCAGCGTCGCCATCGTGCTGAAGGCGAGGAACTGATGGCCGTCATCGCGCTCGTATCGGGAAAGTCGTCAGGGGTCACGTGCTCGGCGCTCGCCCTGGCCTTGGCCTCTCCCAGGCCGTCCCTGCTCGTCGAGGCGGACCCCGCCGGCGGGACGGTCCGGGCAGGGTACCTCGGCGGCGAGGGCAGCGCGGCCGTCGGCATGCACCGGCTGGCCGCCGCCGACCGGCAGGGCACGCTGCCCAGGGAGTTCGCCAAGCACTTCGTGAGCCTGGACCGGGACCTCACCGGCAACCGGATGCTGCTCCCCGGCCTGACCGATCCCTCACAGGCTCCTTCGCTCACGCGGACCTGGGACCAGATCGCCACGCTCCTGGACGTCATGGACCAGAGCGGCTACGACGTGATCATCGACGCCGGACGGCTCGTCCCGGAGTCCGAGACCCGCCTGAGCACGACCGCTTACCCGACGCCGCTGCTACGCCGCGCCGACGCTGTCCTGCTCGTCGTACGTACCACGCAGGCGTCGATCACCTCCGCCGCGCCTGCCGTGCGGATCCTGCGCGAGGAGCTCTCCCACAACGGCACCGGGGCCGATGCCCTTGGCCTCCTCCTGATCGAGGAGGGCTCCTTCTCCTCCAGCAACGTGCAGCAGGAACTGCAGACTCCGGTCATCGGCATGCTCGCCTGGGACCCCGACACCGCCGACGTCTTCACCCACGGCAACTTCAAGCGGACGCCGAAAGCCTTGCTGCGCTCGGCCCGGACCGCGCACGGCCCCATCAACGAACTCGTCACCCGGCGCAGGATCCAGCTGCGGCCGGCTGCCATGCCCGCGGTGGCAGGGAGGGCCTCATGACCGACACGCGTCCCGAATCCGCAGCGATTTCCGATCTTGAGCACCGGTTCACCCAGGCGCTGAACCAGACGCCCGCTCCGGCGCCGAAGCTCACCGCCGTGCCCGGTCACGCCGCCATGGCCGCGAGCATTCCCGTGCCCGCCGCGTCGCCGCTGGACGGATCCACGCCCGGCACGCTGCCCGTTGGGCACGAGGTGATCACCGAACTCCGGGGCCGGGCCAGTGTCCGGATCGGCGAGGCCGCCGCAGCCGAGCCTGGGATGACCGACCAGGACCGCCGCCAGCGCGGCCGGTCGATCATCAACGAGGTCGTCTCCCAGTGGGCGACGAAGTACGCCGCCACGGCCACCCCGCTGACTTCCGCCCAGGAGGCCCAGCTCAAGAAGGCCGTGTTCGACGAGCTGTTCAGGGCAGGCCGGCTCCAGCCGCTGCTGGACGACCCGAACGTCGAGAACATCATCATCAACGGAAGCCAGGTACGCGTCGACTACGCGGACCGACCCACCCGGAAGTGGGATCCCGTCGCGGCCAGCGACAAGGACCTCATCGCGCTGATCAACCACATCAGCCGCATGCAGGGGCAGGGCGAGAGGGCCCTCACCCCGGCCACGCCGAACCTGAACATGAGGATGGCCGACGGGTCCCGTCTGGCGGCCTCCGCCTGGGTCACTCCCAGCCCGCAGGTCGTCATCCGACGCCACCGCACGCGCGGACAGGGCCTGGACGACCTCGTGCGCTGGGGCACCATCGACACCACCCTCGCCCACTTTCTGCGCGCCGCCGTCAAGGCCCGTCAGAACATCGTCGTCGTCGGATCCCAGGGCGTTGGAAAAACGTCACTGCTCCGTGCAATGGCCCGCGAGATCCCCCGCAACGAACGAGTCGGCACGCTCGAGAGCGAGTACGAGCTCTACCTCCACGAAGACCCCGAGGGCCCGGAAGTCGTCGCCTACGAAGGACGCGAGTCAAACGGCGAACGAGGTCCGGACGGCAAGCTCCAGGGCGAACTGACGCTGTCCGACCTGTTCCCGCAGCTGCTGCGCATGAGCCTGCGGCGGGTCCTGGTCGGCGAGGTCCGCTCCAAGGAAGTCGTGCCCATGCTGCACGCCATGAACGAGGGCGAGGGCGGGAGCATGGCGACCCTCCACGCCCGCAGCCCGCAGCTGTCCATCGAGCGCCTGGCCACCCTCTGCCTGGAGGCCGGCATCGGCATGACCGAGGCCCTGGCCTACCGGCTCATCGCCCAGGCGATCAACCTGGTCGTCTACGTGCGCCTGGTCGACGAGACCGAACTCGTCGGCCCGGACGGCAAGACAGGACGAAAGCATCGCTTCGTCAGCCACGTCATGGAGATCACCGGCATCGGCGAGGGCGGCCGCCCGAGCCACCAGATGGTCTTCGCGCCCCGCGAGCAGGACGGCCACCGCGAAGCACGCGCCGTCCCGCACGGCAACATCTCCCAGGGCCGCCTCGAAGACATGGTCCGCGCCGGGCTGGACCGCAGCGTCCTGCACAACCGGTGGGGATCCTGGGGCGCGCCGCTGAACACGGTGATGCCGCTATGACGCTCACCCTCGGTGCCCTGCTCGCCGGCCTCGCCGGCCTCGCCGCGGTCGGCGGTCTCGCGCTGGCCGCCGCGGGCGGCGTCGGCTGGGCTCCCTCCACGACCGTGCGGCGCCGCAGCCGCACCGAACAGCGGATCCGCGCCTTCCTCGGCAAGGACCCGCGATCGAAGACCGCCTGGTGGGCGCAGGGCAGCTCGCGCCTGGGCGCGGCCGTCCTCGTCGGCATGAGCGTGTGGCTGTTCACGGGCTGGCCGATGGGCGGCCTGCTCACCGTCGCCGTCATCGTCGGCCTGCCCTGGCTGCTCAACACGAGCGGCTCCGGCAAGGGCCAGATCGCCAAGCTCGAAGGGGTCGAGGAGTGGGTGCGGCGCATGTCCGACATCCACACCGTCGGCGTCAGCCTGGAGGCCTCGGTCCAGCGGAGCCTGGAGACGGTCCCGAAGGCCATCAAGGAGGACGTGACCCTGCTGGTATCGCGCCTGACGGCCGGCTGGCTCCCCCAGGACGCCTACCGGGCGTTCGCCGATGACCTCAACGACGCCACCGTCGACGAAGTCGTCGCGCTGCTGATCCTGCACGTCGAGGACCGCGGCGCCGGTCTGAGCCGCGCCATGCGGGAACTCGCCGAAGCGCTGAGCCACGAGGTGCTGATGCGCCGCGAGGTAGAGGCCGACCGGCAGAAGCCGCGCACCAACGACCGCTGGGTGACGATCTTCTGCCTGCTCATCTTCGGGATGACGATGCTCTCCGGCGGATACGTCGAGCCGTACAACACGGTGACGGGCCAGGTCGTCCTGGTCGGCGTCGGTGTCGGCTTCGTCCTGGTGAAGATCTGGATGCGGAAGATGGCCGTCATCGAGCCCGCCCCCAGGTTCCTCTCCTCCGCCGACCGCTCCGGCGCCGGCCTCAGTCTGGAGGAGTCCTCGTGATCCTCTCCCCGTACGCCGTCGTCGGCGGTGCCATCGCGGGTCTCGGCCTGGTGATCGCCGCCCGCGGCGTCATGCCCGGCCGGCCCGATCTCAAGGACGTGCTGGCGCGTATGGACGCCAGCCGCCTGGAGAACCTCGAGCGTCACCGGCACACGGGCACCCCCGACTCGCTGATGGAGAAGGCCGGCGCCGCCCTGCTGCGCATGGCCGGCGAGGGGACGCTGCGCGTTCCCCGTCAGCAGCTGGAACTCGTGGGCCGGTCCCCTGCCGCCCACCTGGGCCGCAAGATCGGGCTCGCGCTGTACGGGCTGCTTCTGCCCGTCCTGGCCGTGAGCCTGGCTACCGTCGCCGGCTTCCCGATCCCCTTCGCCATCCCGGCAATCGCCGGCCTCGCTCTGGCCGTGGTGTTCTGGCTGCTCCCGGACCTGCAGCTCAAGCAGCAGGCCACCGAGGCGCGCGAGGACTTCCGCCACGCCATCAAGGCCTACCTCCGCCTGGTCCAGCTGGAGCGAGCGGCGGACGCGGCGCCCACCCAGGCCCTGAAGAAGGCGGCGGAGGTGGGCGACGGCTGGGTGTTCGCGAAGATCCGCGACACCATCACCCGGGCCGAGCTCGAGGGCATCAGCCCCTGGGAGGGCCTCAAGCGGCTCTCCGTCGAGCTCGACGTCCCCGAGCTCGGCGCTCCCGCCGACATCATCGCCATCGCCGGTGAGGAGGGCGCGGCCGTCGGGGACACCCTCGGCGCCCAGGCGCGCTCCCTGTCCGGAGCACTCGTCACCGCGGCAAAAGCGCAGGCCAACACGGCCAGCGAAAAGATGGTCATGCCCGTGGCGATGCTCGTCCTGATCATGACCGTCTACATCGGCTATCCCGCGCTCTCGCGGATCATGGCCAGCTAACTCCCAGAACAGACAAGGAACTTCGCCATGCAGAAAGACTCGACCTTCGACTTCCTCAAGGTCTACTTCGGGGCCCGCCTGGAGAAGCTGCGTCAGGTCCGCGACGACCGCGGAGCGATCTCCATCGAGACGATGATGATCGTCGCCGGTCTCGTCGTCGTCGCGGCCATAGCCGCCGGTGTCATCCTCACCAAGGTCAACGAGAAGGCGAAAGAGATCAAGTGACCTGGCCCCGCAGGGCTGTCCGACGTTGGTCCCGCACGCTCGCCGACCGCGGCGCGCGGGACCGCGGCGCGATGAGCCTTGAAATGCTCATCGTCTTCCCCGCCGTGCTGCTGATCATCCTGCTCGTCGTGCACGTCGGGCTGTGGTGGCATGCCCGCAACGTCGCGCTTTCGGCGGCGCAGCTGGGTGTGGAGTCCTCGCGGGTCCGCGGAGCATCGATCGGCGCCGGCACCGCGGAGGCCCGGGACTTCCTGTCCAGGGCGGGCGGCAGCATCTCCGACACTGCCGTGAGCGGCAGTAAGGGGGCGACGGTACGGATCCGGGTAACCGGCTACGTCGACACCATGGTTCCCGGCCTCCGCCTCAAGATCGACCAGCACGCGGATGCCGCCGCCGAGCGCATCACGGAGGCGCGATGAAGACCCTCGTGCACCGGCTGCGGCACACACAGTGCGATCGCGGGGCGCTGTCGCTTGAGGCGATGGTGCTCTTCCCCGTACTGATCATGGTGCTGCTGCTCGTGGTGGCCACCGGCCGCGTGACCTCATCCCACAACGCGGTCGACTCGGCCGCGCGCAACGCGGCCCGTGCCGCGTCCCTGGAACGCAACGGCGGGTCGGCGAGCAGCGCCGGCCAGGAGACGGCGCGCGAGGTCCTGGCCCAGCAGGGCCTGCAGTGCACGAGCACGTCGGTGTCCATCAGCACGGGCGGGTTCTCCGCGCGGATCGGTGAACCCGCCTCCACCACCGCCACGGTGACCTGTGTCGTAAATCTGTCCGATATCGCACTGCCTGGGCTGCCTGGATCCAAAACCATGTCCAGTTCGTTCACCTCGCCGATCGACTCGTACCGCCAGCGCGGCTGACCAGGAAGAACGCATGAATCCCGCCCTCGCCCACCGCGTACGCCGTGCCCTGTCGAGTGACCGCGGCTCGATGAGCCTGTTCGTCCTCGTCACCATCGTGGCCCTGCTCGCCGTCGCCGCACTCGTAGTCGACGGCGGCGGCAAACTGCGTGCCCGCACGCATGCCGAGGGCGTGGCCCACGAGGCGGCCAGGGCCGGCGGGCAGGCCGTCGACGCCGGAAAGGTCATCTCCGGCGGCGGTGTGAGCGTGGACCGCAACGCCGCGGTCGCCGCCGCGCGCTCCTACCTGAGCAACGCAGGCGTCACCGGATCGGTCAGCGTCAGCGAAGACGGGGGCTCCCTGGAGGTCACCGTCAACGAGCACTACCAGCCCGTCTTCCTCGGAAGCGGCGACTGGTCCGTCACCGGCCAAGGCCGCGCGAGCCTGGTCTACCGGGGGTAGCAGCAATGAACAACCGAAGCACCACCGCCACGATCCTGCGCGCGCTCCTCGCGCTGGTCGCCCTCGCCGTGCTCCTGGCCGGCGTGCCGTACGCGCTGCTCACCGTCGGAGTCCTGCCCGACCACCTGCCAAGCCTGGACGAAGTCGGCACGGCCCTGACCAGCCCAGACAGCGGGGCCCTGTTCCTCGGGGCGATCACGCTGATCGGCTGGTACGGGTATGGCACGTTCGTCATCTCCGTAGTCCTGGAGACCGGCGCGGCCCTTCGGCACCGCAGCGCGCCACGCATCAGGCTCCTCGGCGGCTCCCAGCAACTCGCCGGCGCGCTCGTCGGCGGCATCCTGATTCTCCTGCCGACCGGGACCGCGTTCGCCTCGCCTGCGAGCGCCGCACCGGTGGCCGCGGTCGCCTCGGCCGTCCCGCAAGCCTCCACGGCCCCGCAGACGTCGACCACGTCGACCACGGCGACCAGCAGCGCCTACGACGGGCCGGTACACCGCGTCGTGGCGGGCGACACCCTGTGGGACATCGCCGAGCAGCAGCTCGGCGGCGGGATCGAGTGGCACCGCATCATCGACGTCAACAAGGACGTCCCCCAGGCCGACGGCACGCTGATCACCGCGGACACCACGGATCTGCAGCCCGGCTGGGTTCTGCGGCTGCCCTCCGACGCCGCGCCGGCGGACCAGGCGGCGACCGGGCTGAAGGCCCAGACCGCAGGCAGCACTTCAGTACAGGCCGACACCCACACCGTGCGGGCGGGCGAGACGCTGTCGTCCATCGCCAAGGACGTCCTCGGCGACGCCGACGAGTACCCGGAGATCGCTGAGATGAACCTGGGCGACGAGCAGGCGGACGGCCGGACCTTCACCGACCCCGACGACATCCACCCGGGATGGGAGCTGAAGGTACCCGCCGCCGGCGCGCACGGGGCGGAATCTCCCAGCGCTGAATCGGCGGCGCCGGAGACGGCCGTTCCCGCTCCCGAGAACGCGACGCCTCCGGCCCAGGTGCCCACCCGCGGACCCGACCAGGCCGCACCCGCGCCGGCCACGTCGGCGCCGCAGCAGCCGAGCGCGGCGCAGACCCCTGCGGCCCCCACGGCCCAGGCACCCACGCCGGCCGAGCAGGCGCCGACTGTCGCCCCCGCCGAGCAGGCTCCTGCCTCCGACGGCCAAGACCAGGACATGCTGCGCACGGTCGCTGCGGCCGGCAGCATCACGGCCGCCGGGGTCCTCGCCGTCATCGCCGGGCGCCGCGCACTCCAGCAGCGCCGCCGCCGCCCGCGCCGCCGCATCCCCATTCCCGCCGGCCAGGCCGCCCAGTTCGAAAGCGATCTGCGGGCCGCCTCCGACCTGTCGGGGATCCAGCTCGTGGACCGGGCCCTGCGCACCCTCGCGGCGAACTGCGCCAAGACCGGCCGACCGCTCCCCCAGCTCGAGGCCATCCGGATCACCACCCGCGGACTGGAGGTGCACCTGGCGGCGCCGACGCCCCAGATCGCGCCCTTCAGCGAGATGGACGAGAACCCGGACCTCTGGTGGTGCCCGACGCGCCCCACCCGCCTCCTGGATGACGACAAGGCCCGGGACATCACGCCCCCCTACCCGGCGCTCGTCAGCCTCGGAGAGACCGGCGAAGGCGAACCGGTCCTGGTCAACCTGGAGTCCATCGGGGCGCTGCACCTGAGCGGCACCGACGCGGATGTCCGCGCCGTCATGCTCGGCATGGCCGTCGAGCTGGCCTCCTCCGGGCTGTCGGACGACACCACGGTGGTCCTCGCGGGCCTCGGCGCCGAACTCGCTGGCGTCTTCCCCGTCCGGGTCGAGCACCAGGAGGACCTGGCGCGGGCCCTTCCCGAACTGCGCGCTCACGACGCGCTGCAGCGGGGTGCGCTGGACGCCGGGGAGTTCGGCGGTCTCGACGACGCCCGCCTGGCCGACGGCGGAGGCGACACCTGGGTTCCCAAGATCCTTATCTCGCCGCTGGAACCCTCGGTTGAGGAAGCCGACGATCTGACCGACTTGTTCGCCTCCCGCCCCAGGACCGCCAGCGCCCTGGTCACCGGAGCCGGCACCCGGCTGGCGGTCTCCGGAGCGTGGACTCTCCCAGCGGTACCCGGCAGCGCAGTACAACTTCCGGGCCTGGACCTCGCGGTCACGTTGCAACGCCTGGAGGCAGCGGCGTACCTCCCGCTGATCGAACTGCTGGCCACGGCCGACCGCACCGACGACGTCCCCGCTCCGGCCTGGACACACGCTCCCGACGGCACGCCCGCGCCGAACGGGCCCAGCGCACTTGCCCCGAGGGGAGACTCGGCTCTCGCCCAGGACGAGGAAGAAGGCGACACCTCGGAGGAAGGCTCGCTCGCCGACGCCGGCGAGGAGCAGCCCGCCGAGTCGCCAGCGGCTCCGTTGATGCAGGTCTCGCTCAGTCCGGTCACTTCCTCGCTCGCCACCGCGGTACCCAGCTTCAGCGCCCTGGCCCCGTCCGTCACCGGCGCGGTGACAGGTCACGCGGAAGATCCCGCCGAGGAAGAGGCCGAGATTGCGCCGAGCGTGCGGCCGGTGTCCAAGGAGCTCTTCGACGAGGCCCTCCAGGATGTCCTCGACGAACAGGAGGACGTGCCCCCTGCGGAGCAGACCGTGGACGCCGACGATCAGGACGAGCCGGCCGATCTGGACGGCACAGCTGCCGAACAGTCCGATGAGGAGGACTCCGGCCTGTCCCCCGCCGCGCTGGGCCGGCCGGTGTCCGCGGAACCCGCTTCCGAGGCTGCGGCTCCGATGCGTCCGGTTGCGCGGGTCACCGCGGTCACTTCCAGTGTCCTGGCCGCGCTGAACACCACGCCGGAGCCGCCGTCCGCCCCGCAGATCCGCGTCCTCGGCCCCGTCGACGTGATCAGCACGCTCGGCAAGGTCGAGAGCAACCGACGCAACGGCCTCACCGAGATCGCCGCGTGGCTGGCCCTGCACCCGGGCAAGTCACGCCACGAGCTCGACGAGGCCATCTGGCCCGGCCAGCGTGTGCGCGCCGACGACCGCAACACCAACGTCTCCAAGCTGCGGGCCTGGCTCGGCCGCGACCCCCTGCTGGCGGTCGACGACCCGCACAGCGCCTACCTGCCGCCGATCGTCGGAGGCGTGTACAGCCTCAACGACGACGTCAGCACCGACTGGCAGCGGTTCCAGGAGTACTACCAGGAAGGAATGCACGGGACCGGCACGGACGCGGACACGGCACTGGCCAACGCCCTGGCGTTGGTGCGTGGCCGCCCCTTCAGTGACATCAACCAGTCCAAGTACTGCTGGGCCGAGTACGACATCCAGGAGATGATCTCCGCGACCGTGGACGTCGCGCATGAGCTCGCCACCCGGCGTCTGGCCGCGCGCGACTACCGTGCCGCGCTCGCGGCCGCCTCCCGAGGTTTGATCTGCGACCAGATGAGCGAGTTGCTCTACCGCGACCTGTTCACCATCTACAGCGAGACCGGCGACCGGCAGGGGCTGGACCGCACAGCCCATCAGCTGTCACGCATCGCTATCGAAAGTGGGTGCGATTCTGCGCCCGAGACGGTTTCCTTGATCAACGCGCTGATGGACGCGAACCGCATCGCGTCCGCCTGATCTGGGATCGCCCTCCCGCGAGGCTGAGCACACGGCTTCCGGGAGGGCATCCGCCCAACCGCGTGCTCCCTGGACGCCGTTGGGTCCCTCGGCGGTCTTCGCGGGCAACCGAAAATCGCGGTGATCACTTCGTCATGTCCCCTACCCTGCCGGACACCACCAGTCCCTCACGACGTGGAGTCCCCCGTGACGAGCAACCCCGCGGTACGCCCGGAGATCATCGACTTCTACACCCGGTCCGACGAGGCCGCGCGGCTGCACGCCACCGCCACTGGCACCCTGGAACTGGTACGCACCCGGGAGTTACTCCGCCGCCACCTCCCGCCGGCGCCAGCTCGCGTACTTGACGTGGGGGGCGGCCCCGGAACCCACGCCCGTTGGCTCGCCGAGGACGGCTACACCGTGCACGTCGTGGACCCCGTGCCCAAGCACGTCAGCCAGGCCGCCGCCCTCGACGGCGTGACGGCCGAGCTCGGCGACGCACGCCACCTCACCGCGGCAGCCGGCACGTACGACGTCGTGCTGCTCCTCGGCCCTCTCTACCATCTTCACAACAAGGCCGACCGGCTGTCCGCGCTGACCGAGGCCGCCCGTGTGGCCCGGCCCGCCGGTCTCATCGCCGCCGCCGCGATCTCCCGCTACTCCCCCCTCCTGGACTACATCGCCACCACTGGCATCACTGAGCCCGCCATCCAGGATGGAGTGCGCGACACCCTCGACCAGGGCCGTTACGCCGGACAGCGCGGCTTCACCGTCGCCTACTTCCAGACCTCAACGGAGCTCCGCGCCGAGGTCACCGAGGCCGGACTCTGCGACCCCACCCTCTACGGCATCGAAGGACCGGGCTGGGTCGCGGTCAAGGCCATCGAGAAGTACACCGACACCAACCTCCTGGGCACGGCGATGTATGACGCCGCGCTCGCCGCGGCGCGTCTCGCGGAACCGCACCCTGCGCTCACCGACGCCTCTGCCCACGTTCTTGCCATCGCCCGGACCTGACCGGTCTAGGGTGTCGCGTCATGAAGATTCTGATCGTGGGCGGGTCCGGATTCTTGGGCGCCGAGCTGGTTCGGCAAGCAGTAGCTGCCGGGCACACGACGGCAGCGACCTACGCGACCAGGCCGGGGAGCACCCGGGCGGTCGCGTGGCACGCCCTCGACCTGCGGGATCCCGGAAGTGTGGAATCGGTCGTGGCCGAGGTCAGCCCTCGTGTCGTCGTCAACGCGTCCAGCGGCAAGGCGGACTGGAAGGTCACGGCCGAGGGACCCGTCCGCCTGGCCATGGCTGCGGCGAAGTCCGGGAGTCGTCTGGTCCATGTCTCCAGCGACGCCGTGTTCTCCGGCGTCACTTCCCCCGTCCCCTACGACGAGTCTTGCCTGCCCGATCCCATCACCCCGTACGGGGCAGCGAAGGCCGCGGCTGAGACCGGGGTTCTCCTCGTGCATCCGGACGCCGTGGCGGCCCGTACCTCGTTGATCATCGGAGACGGGCAGTCCGAGCACGAACGCGCTGTCCACGAACTTGCCACCGGAACCCGCGCCGGCGTCCTGTTCACGGACGACATCCGTTGCCCAGTCCATGTGAGCGATTTAGCCGCAGCTCTCCTGGAACTCGCGTCGGGAGATGCGACCGGCATCCACCACCTCGGCGGAAGCCAGGCCCTGAGCCGTCATGAACTCGGCACCCTCATCGCCAGGCGCGATGGACTCGATGAATCCCGACTGCCCACAGGCCTACGGGCCGACAGCACCCTTCCCGGGGCGGTCGACGTCCGCCTCGACAGCAGCGCGACCCAGCGCAAGCTGAACACCACGCTGCGCGGCGGCCACCAGTTCCTCACCCCAGCGGCCTAAACGTCGGCGTGCGCCGGCCCGCTTTTGCCAATGGGGCAGTTGATCCACTGCGCGGTGAGGCACCATCACAAGCCGCGGGCCAGAACGCGAGTTCTAGCGTCGTTCCGTCGCACGGCCCCGGGGCGCGTGGCCGTGGGAGCCTCCTGCGAGAGTGGGCACCATGACGACCACCGGGCAGCCGCCGTACTTCTGGTGCGGCGAGGGCCCTTACTTCAACCCGCCGCCGCAGCGGGTCATCTGCTGCCAGGAGCACGGCGAGGGCCTGGACGTCGGGAACGTCACGGCCGCAGTTGCAATCCACGAAGCCGGGCATGCGGTCGCGGCGTTCCTGCTCGGCGTGCACATCCCGGCCATCACGCTGGAGTCGACCGAGATCACCAGGGACTGCGGCCCTGTGACCCGTGTCGAGGGCTCCAACGAGCGGGTCATGTTCGACGCCACGAAGAAGACGGTGCTGACCGTGCTCGCGGCTGGCGTGAGCGCACACATGTGGTCGCTGCGCGAGACCGGAATGGTGACCGCCGAGAGGGCGTTCTTCGCGGAGCGCGGCGGGACCGCCGACTGGGAGTTCGCGCAGCAGCTAGTCCGCAACGGCACCGGCGACGAGCTGGACCCGTGGGACTACTGGCGGCACTGGGCAGTCGCGGACGAGCTGCTGGCACCGCACTGGCTGAAGGTCAGGCAAGTCGCAGCCCAAGTGGTGCAGGGAACCGTGTCGGGCGACGACGCGGCGGCGCTGTGTGGACTGGTCAACCCGGTTCCCGTCGGAACGTAGCGGGGCACCGATGAAACTCTCCTGCGTCACCGACGAAACCCGCTCTGGCCGCAACTGGATGCGCGGCGGCAAGCCACGCGAGACCATAACGGCATATCTCGGACCTGGGGGTTTGATGGCCAAGAAGTGGATCCGTTTCACGGGTCGCATCTACTACGAGGTGCCCGTCGGTGACGGGGGGTGGGAGATGCGGCACGCTGCCTGCCCGGCATGCAGCATGGATCTGGGCCTCACCCTGGACGGGGAGCCGGGCGAGAACCCAGATGTGATCTGTCCTTGCGGAGTCAGGTTCCTCTATCCGAACCGCTGGGTGACCTGGTGGGAGGAGAACCTCGCTACCGATACGTTCGAACCGCACTCTGAGGTGAGGCGCGACGGACCATGAGCTCACTCTCATCAGCGGCAATCTCTGCAAAATGGTGGGAAACGATCGCCGCCAACGTGGAAAAGACCGCCGGATGCGAACGCATGGCTCCTGGTCACAGGGTTTCGTCGGTGCGCCGTAGCCGACGCCGTCGCCAGTCTGACCGCCCCTGACAGGCTCGGCAGCTGGCGGCCAGGGACGCGGAGGGCAGTTCGTCCCAGGCCGCTCGGGTCTTGCTGTCCGACCTTGTTGGTACGGTGTATTCGCGTACCTCCCTGTGCGTACCCGGCGCGGACCCACCTCCGGCCGAAGGTGAACCGTGCTGCCGCCCGGGAGGTGAGATCCGGTTCCGCGCCGACGATCCGCAGCCCCTTGGTGCTTGTCGTGGTGGGACGCTCAGTAGCCCAGGGTCAGGAGCCCGCTATGGCACATCCGCACAAGAAGAAGCCGCTCAGCAGCAACCGCCAGCAGATCACCAAGGCGCTCCGTGACGCCACCGGTCTCACCTACCAACAGGCTCTGCGCCGTGTCGAGGATGCCGCTGCGCGGGGGGTGCTGCCTGCCGTCCTCAACAAGGAGGGCCGGGAGGAAGCCGTGCGCCTGCTGAGCAGCACCGAGCTGGCCACCGTGTCCGACCGGCCTTCCGGTTCCCGGGTCCGGGAGTTGTCGTCCAGCGCTTCCGATCTGGCGTCGCTCTTTCAGCGGGGAGGCTCCGAGAAGACCATGGTCAGGTCCGACCCGCCCACCGCCGCGGACTTCGCCGCTGCCGCAGGGGTCCACTACTCGAGTGTTCTGATCTTCGACTTGGATACCCAGCCTTCGCTGTCCGGGCCTTGGCCCGCACCCGCGCTGGATCCCTTCGCGTACGAGCCGGTCGTCGTCGACGTGCCGCCGCTGGGGATGTACGACCCGTCTCTGGGCCTGACCGCCGCCCAGCAGGACGAGGTTCTGCGCCAGCTGCGGCCGCCCGCCGAAAGCTGACGAGGCAGCCGGGCCGGCCCGTACCTGGCCTCGGTCAGGTGCTGGCCGGTGTCAGCCCTGCGGCGGTGACCTGCTGCATCTGCTCGGGGGTGAGCCGGTCCAGGCGCTTGCGCAGGTTGTTGATGAACTGGCCCACCTTCACCTCCTCGCCCACGACCATGACCGTGTCGCGCTGGCGGATGGGTGCGTCCTCGCCGTGCTGGGCTCGGAAGGCGGCGACGGCGGCCAGGCCGTGGTCGAGCTGGCGCTGCTGGCGCAGTTCCCGGCCGGTCGGCGCCGGCTGGATCGGGGTGATGCCGATCTCCGTCAGCAGGCGGACCTGGTCGGGGTGGAGCTGGTCGAAGGCGATGCTCTGCTGGTAGATCCACTCGCCGAGAGGCTCGTTTTCGTCGGTGACGAAGTCGCGCGGGACGTCATCGAGGTTGATGCTCGCCTCGCTGTAGCGGCGGGCGGTGATGTACTCGCGCTGCCAGGTGACCGGCCAGTCCGGGTTCCACCATTCGTCCAGCTCGGCCAGCTGTGTCTCCACGGCATCAGGTTCCTGGCCCTTGGCGGCGCGCTGCCGCGCGTTACGCCGGCAGTTGACCAGCCAGCGGCCGAACGTGTAGTCGCCGACGACCGCGTCCGCGGGTACGGCGAGGTGGCCGTGTTCTTGCACGTAGAGGCGTGCGTGGGTCAGGCCCCGCTCGGCAGCCTGCTTGCGCAGGTCCCAGATCATGCCGATCGCGTTGAGTTCCTTGATCCGTTTCGGGCGCAGGCGGTGGGCGGCGTACATCTGCCGGGCGTAGTTGATCCACCGGCCGAGCGCGAGGCCGTTCTCGTCGTCGAAGAGCTGGGGGACGTCGAGGTGGCCGCGGGTAGCGAAGTACTGCTCGGCGGCGGCCAGTCCGCGCTGCCAGGCGGCGTCTCGCGGGTGGAGGACCCGTAGGCGGAGCGCCAGCGCGAGGGTGTCGTCGGGGAAGGTGCGGTCCATCAGGAGCCGTTGGTCCTGCTCCGGCTCGCGCTGGTCGGTCTCGTCGTCGTATTCGGTGCGGGTCTGCGGCACGGCCAGGCGGTCGGCGAGCCGGTCGTCGTGCGCCTTCAGCGCCTGGAGGACCTTCCACAACGGCCTGTAGACGGGCGAGTCCAGAAGGTCGTTCGCGTCCTGGTGGGGGGCGACGAACAGTGGGACCAGGATGGTCGCCTTCTTCCCGGCGCCAGGGTGCTGCCGCAGCGCCCGGCCGATGGCCTGCACGGTGTCGACGACGCTGTCCTTGGTGTCGGCGAAGACGACGCAGTCGATCGAAGGAATGTTCACCCCCTCGCCCAGGAGGCGTGCGTTGGCGATCACGGTCCGTTCGACCGGCGTACTTCCGTCATCGGGCCGGCCGTCGAAGGTGTTCAGCAGGGAGCGGCGAAGATCGCTGGACTGGGTACCGTCGATCCCACGAGCCCACAGCTGCTCCGGGTCTGGGAAGACGGCCCCGGGGGCGGCGAGCGAGGCCAGGTGCCGGGCGGTGGCCTGGAAGGTGTCGGCGAAGTCGTGGGCGTCGGCCACGCGGTGGTGGAAGGTGACGACACGACGCAGGTCGAGCTGTTTCATGGCGCGTAGCACGGCGACCTGGAGGGCTGCTGCCCGGAGTTCGGCCTCGGCGGCCTTGTCGGGCAGGCCCAGGCGTGTGCGCAGTTCGGCTTCGTGGACTTCCAGTACGACGACGCGGTAGTCGGCCAGGAGCTGCATGTCGATGGCCTCGGCCAGCGGGAGGCGGAAGGAGGTGTCGCCGTAGAGCTGGGTGTCGGCCATCGACGCGACGAGAGAGGGGTCCTCCGCGTCGCCAGCCGACCAGATCCGGGGAGTGGCGGTGTAGTAGGCGCGGCGGCCGGCGGGGATGAGTTCGTCGTCATGGACGGCCGCCCATTCCTTCCCGATGAACCCGCTCGTGCGGTGGGCTTCGTCGACGCTGATCAGAGCCCAGGGGCCGAGTTTGTGGTCCCGGTGGGCTTTATGGATCTTGTTGAGGGACTGGTAGAGGGCGAAGACCGTGCCGTCGGGGTTGTCGTTGATCCAGGCGGCCAGGTAGCCGGGGCGGGTACTGGCGGGGACGTGTTCGCCGGGGACGATCGGGCGGCGGTGGCACATGGCCATGACGGGGCCGGTGTGTCCGGCCTCCCGCCATTCGGCGATGGTCTGGGCGAGGAGTTCGAGGGTGGGCAGCAGCACGAGCTGGTGGCCGTGGCGTACGACCTGCTGGGCGACGCGGGCCGCGATGACTGTCTTGCCGGTGCCACAGGCGGAGACGACGGTGGTGCGGGTGCCGTGGCGCAGTGCCGTCGTCGCGCAGTGCACGGCGCGTGCCTGGTGCGAGCGCAGGCGCATGCGGCGCGGTGTGGCGGCGGTGGCGGTCACGGCGGGGTCGTCCTTTCGGAAGGAGGGTGGGCGGGTGCGGAGGTCAGTACTGGATGGTGAGGTAGTCGAGGTCGTCGAGGGTGACGGCCAGTCCGGGGGCGCGGGTGCCGCCGTCGGTGAAGTACACCTCGGCCAGGCCGTCGGCGAGGATCTGTCCGAGCTCGTCCTCGCTCGCGCCGGCCTGCCGGGCGTTGAACAGTGCCTGGGCGTACTCGGGGGGCAGGGTGCGGGTGATCCGGCGCTGACGGGGGTCGTTGGTCGTTCCGGGGGCCGCGGTGAACCCGAACTGGCCGCGCAGGGCGACCCGGATGCCGGTGATCGTGGCCGCCTTCTTCGCCCGGTCGGCACGGACCTTGGGCTGCCACAGCTGGCGGGTCAGGTCCTCGATCTTCCCCGCCATGTCCGCCTTGGGCTTCTTCACCTGGTCGTCCCGGTAGCGCTCGACGGTGCGCTGGTGGCAGCCGAGCTTCTCGGCGAGGAGGCGGGCGGCCTCGGCGGGGTTGTCGGTCTTCTCCTTGGACAGCAGGAACCGGACCCGGGCGCCGATGGACTTGGGCATGGGCTTGGAGACGGCGTTGGTGAACGCCGCGTCGAGCGAGTCCTCGATCTTCCCCATGGTGCGTGTCACTCTCCGTCGTCGATGGCGGAGTTGCCGCCGCCGATGTAGTTGGCGATGTTGATGCCCTGCTCGAGCTGCGACAGGGCCCAGGCCATGGTTTCGGTGCCCTGGTGCTTGACCGAGCCGGGGCTCACGCCGAGAGCGAAGGCTCCCTTGGCGGGCTTGCCGTCGGCCGTGTGCGGCAGGATGTCGAGCGGCGAGGGCCCGGGGGAGGCGTAGGTGACGCAGTCGGTCAGGATCGCCAGCGGGTAGAGGCCGGTGAGCTCGGCCGTCTTCATCAGCTTGCGGTGCATGTTGACGCGGGCCCGGGAGAGCACGGCGGCGCGGATGTCGGGGCGCCACAGTGCCCTCTTCAGCGCCGGCCAGGGCTCCCCGTCGATGTACGAGTCGCCCTGCGGCCGTTCCTGGAGCTTGCCGATGCCCGACTTGGCCGTCGCCTTGATCGCCGCCAGCAGCGCGACGGCGCCGGGATCGCCCTGCTTGTGCCGGGCCATCTCCTTCAGGAACGCGCGCTCGTCGAGTTCTTCGCCCTTGGCGGGGATGTGCACGCCGAGGTCCGCCATCGTGGCCAGGTACGCGTCGCGTAGCCGCGCGTACCAGGGGGTGAGGTACAGGCCGTTGTCCGGCCGGAGCCAGGCCTTCGTCGGCTGGATGCTCGCGCCGAGCTCCACGGCGTAGGAGAGCGTCGGGGTCGCGTACCAGGCCGGGCCGGTCGGCCGTTGCCCGCTGGGCGTGAACGGGTTGGGCATGCGGGGGTCGATCTCGATGTGGGACAGGTCGACCCACCACGAGCCGGGGATGTCGGTGCGCTTGTCGAAGCGCGGGTGCTCGACAAACTCGGCGGGCCCGAGGCCGACGCGCGTGTTGTTGGCTGCGGCCAGGAACGCGGTGATCAGGTCCAGACCCACCACCATGGGCTGGGCGCGTTCCTCAGGGGTGATCAGCTCGTAGGGGCGCACCCACTGGCAGGCCTCCTCGTTGAGGGCCTCCGACTGGGGCCGGCCGTCGGGGAAGAGCTCGTGGATCAAGGGGTGTTCGTCCAGTGCCTCCGGCGGAGCGGGATCGACCGGGCCCTGCAGCGAGCCGGCGACGGGCGCGGAGCGCCAGGTGCCGGTCTCCCCGTCCTTCTCCGCGCGGGTCTTGGGGCGTACCGACGCCATCAGCTCGTGGCTGTTGACGCCCGTGGTCCCGCGGGGGGTGATGACGCGCTCGGCGTACAGGCCGAGCCGCCGGGCGATCTCGGGGGCGGGCTGGTCCACAGTGTCGCCCCACACCCGCTTCTCCAGCGCGTCCCAGGGCAGGACGGCGAGCTGGACCGAGCGGCGCCCGTGCTGGACCCGCTGGAAAACGCGCGGCCACGGTCCGAAGCCGCGGTAGGGCAGCTCCCAGCCGGCCTTGATGATCTGCTTGACCACCTTGTGCTTGGCGTCGAGTCGCAGGTCGGCGCGGTCTTCGAGGGCCGGAGGCAGCCCGAGGTATTCGGCCGCGCCGGCGGTCAGGACGACCAGGGGGTCGCCGTCGAATCCGTGGTGGTGGAGCTTCGCACTGCCGAGGTGGGTCTTGTCGAGCGTCCACGTGGCCAGTGCCGGGATGGACCTGGCCGGGCAGTCCAGGACGCGTCCGTCGACCAGGTGTGCGACCAGGTGTCCGTCGGCGGCCTCCAGGACCGCCAGCGGACCGTCGGAGAAGGCCGCGGCGGCGGGGCGCGGCCGGGCCCGGCGGACCGTGGCCGGTACCGGCTGATCCGCGGCGCTGGCAGGAGGCCCTGCGAGCACAGGGGCGGGCGGCGCGGGGGCGGTGACGGGTTGCGCCGCGTCCGGCTCGGCAGAGGCCGGCGCGGTCGGGGAGGCCGGGGGGAGGGCGGACGCCAGAGTGGTGGCCCAGCACGGCGGAGCGACCGCGGCAGAGGCGGCGGTGTAGAGGTGGCGGGGCTCACCGCCCACCAGGATACTGGTGGGCCGTCCGCAGCGCACGCAGTTGCGCATACTTCCGTCCGGAAGGTCCCGGACGGCGTCGGGATCGTCGAACGGGACCGGCCCGATGGGGACGGTAGGGGCGGGGTCCGACTCGGGGACCTCCATCTCCACTACGTCGTCCGGGAGTTCCATCGCAAGCTGCTGGGCCGCGGGAGGCGCGGTCGGCTGCGGGGCGTGCGTGGCCGGCGTGGAGGGTTCCGCGTCCGCTCCGGTGTCCGGCAGCGTCTCGGCTGGGGCCTCGTTCACCGTGGTGGCGGATCCGGTGTCATCGAGCTGACGGCGCATGCGGTCCAGCAGGCGGGCGTACGCCTGCCCCTTGGCCCCCCGAGGAGTAGAGCCGCCGGGCTTCTCCCATGCCCAGATCGTCTCCCGCTTGACCCCGAGGTAGTCGGCGAGCTGCCGCTTACTCCAGCCCCAGGCCTCTCGCAGACGTTCACGCTCCGCCGGCGACGGCATAGGCGGGACGGGTCCCAGGCTCAGCGCCAGAGTGAGCGCGTCCCCCTCGGTGCTGCCCAGATCAGCCATGCCACCCTCCTCCTGAAACAGACACAATTCTAACTCAATCCCAACATCCGAGAAGCCTCTTACGATGCTGCGGAAGTATCGGATGCCGGACGGCGCCGAAGACTTCGGTACGGCAGTGAAGATTTCAGTAGGTTCTTCAGTAGCTCGTCCAACGGTCCAGTCGAGGGAGAAGTCGCGATGTCTGCGGAACAGCAGTCGGAGCAATCAGCGAGCCTGGAGCGGGTTGACCGCTCCCTCGGGAAGGGTGGCGTTGCCAAGTCTGTGCTGAGTCTCGAAACGTTCGGCAGTCAGCTCACGGGGAGTGCGGCTCGGCGGGCCCGGCAACGGGCGGCCCGGAGGAAGTAGCGTCGTGACCTACGCAGACGGCCCCCTGCCGCAGTGGAGCACGGTCGGCGGCTACGGCAGTGATACGTACGAGGCGGAGGATCCGCACGGCGTCGTCTGGCGGCTGTGGCTGGTCGAGCGGACCGCCGACGGTGATCCCCTGCCGCCTGGCTACCGGCTCGCGCCCCGGGATGGCCTGGGCAACCCCACGTTCGTCACCAACCAGCACGGTCTGTACCGCGCGATGGATGTGGCGGGGGTACAGATCGCGCTTGATGCTGTCCGAGCTGATCCGGAAAGCGCCGCGCGTCAGCTGGGCTCGGCGGTGGGTAGGACGTCGATGACCCCTTGACCTGCAGATTCTCTGCTTCAGCCGGCTCAGCCGACCCGTTTCGGGCCGGCCGTCCACGGTCCTGCCAGTCGGCGCGCACCTCGTCCCAGACATGGGTGGTCCACCACAGCCGCGTCGGGTTCATGCGCCAGTACTTCCGGGCGATCCATCGGTAGCGGCCGGGGCGGAGCCGTCCCAGCGGTGCCGGGAGGGAGATCCGGACCATCTGCGCGAGCGGGCGCTCGCGGTACTCGTGGATGGCGTTCGAGGCGTCCAGCTCGGCGTCGCCGGTCGGGGAGCGGGGTGCGGCGGGGGTATGCCGTGGCGGTTGCAGAAGGCCGTCCAGGTGGAGAGCAGGGCTTCGTAACTCTCGGGGCTGCCGTGATGTGTGAAGCGGAAGCGGGGCACGGGGTGTTCCTCGTTTCGTGGTCGCGTCGGCGGGGGGTGAGCTGCGCGCGGGGCTGCGGGGCCGGCGTTGGCCAGTGCCGGGCGGCCGGGGGCAGGGGGCTCAGGCAGGACCCTCGCCGGTCAGTCGCTCTCGGCGTCCTGGGCCTGGGTGCGGCGGGCGGTCTCGCAGAACGAGGGCTCGCACGGGACGCCGCGCACCCGGTACTTCCTCCAGGGGACTTTGTGGTCGCACAGGTTGCGCTTGGTCTCGCTGTGGATGCAGCGCTCGGCGATGTGCAAGTGGGTCACGGGACCTCGTTTCGGTACCCGGGCCCGGCCGGTGCGATGGCCGGGCCCGACTGGGTCAGTACTGGAGGCGGGTGCCGTCGAAGGAGGCGCCGGGCGGGAGGGCGGCACCGGGCAGGAGGCTGGTGATGACCCGGTGGGGTGCGCCGGGGACGTCGGCAAGGCGGACCGACGGGTGCAGCGGCTTGGCGGACATCCGGGTGTCGTCGGTGGTCATGCCGATCAGCCGTTGCTGGGGCAGGTGTACGAGGAGCGCGTCGTCCACGGTGTACCCGAGGCTGCGGTAGTAGTCGTCCAACTCGGGTGCGTGATTGAGGGTCATCAAGCCGTACCCCGCCTGCGCGAACCGCTGTTCCGCCCGCTGGATCAGTGCCTGGCCGATGCCCCGGCGGCGGTGGTCGGGGTGGACGGCCACGGCGTGGATCATGCCCAGGCGCGAGACCATCCGGTCGGCAAGGGCCAGGGTGTCGATGCCGGGGTGCTCCAGGAGCCACCGGGGGACCCCGCCGAGCAGGGCACCCACGACGGTGCCGGTGCCGTCCTCGGCGAGTAGGCACAGGTCCCGGTGGTGGGAGAGAGGCCGTTCGGGGCGCCGGGCCAGGATGTCCCGCGCGAGGCCGAAGGGGTCGGGGTCGTTGGGGTCGGCGTGAGCGATCAGCTCCATGAAGGCTGCGGTGTCGGCATGGCCCGCGACGCGGATCGTGAACGGGACGGTGTCCAGTGCGGACTGGGCCGCGGGAAGGGAAGAGGACATGGCGGAGGACTCCCGGAAGCGGTGGGCGATGGTCAGCGGCGGGTGAAGGGGTCTACTCGGCGGAGCACGCTGGTGAGCGTGTGGTCGTAGGAGGTGCCCATCGGGTCGCGGGTGGTGCGGCGCTGCGGGTCGTAGCCGTACGCCTTGGCCTTGGCCCCGAAGGTCCGGGCGAGGAAGACCGCCGTCTCCAGCAGTTCCACTTCGCCGGGCATGTCCTTCCATGCCGGTTCGGTGTGCAGTACGGCCCACCGGCGGTGGTCGGCGTACGGGTACTCGCCCCGGTGCATCCGGCGCGGGACGAAACCCCATTTCTCCTCGAACGCTTCCCAGTAGTCGTCGACGGCCGCGGAGGGGTGCCCCGCATACGGCTCGCGGTGGATGACCGCCTCGGGCTCGTCGAGCAACCAGGTGACGCGGTGCGGCTTGTCCCACATGGCGCCGCTGTCCATGAAGGGGCCGTCACTCGGTGCGGTCGCTGTCCAGACCTCCGGTTCGGTCCACAGGCCGCCGTCGGCAGCGGGCCGTTCCTTGGGACCGACCCCCGCGACGGCCACAGTCGAGGTCCCGTCGGAGTTGTCCCGGCGCCATGCGTACTCGCCCGCCGTGGCGTAGAAGTCGGGCCCGGGGCTCCACTGCGGAGCATCGGGGAACGCGGTCTCGGGAAACGACAGGACGACCGCGACCTGGCCGCGGCTGTTCTGGCAGCGGGGGTTCCAGGACTCGTTGATGGCGGCCTCTATGTGGCGGCGCAGGCTTCGCTTCACGTCTTCAAGCTCCCAACAGGGTGAAAGGGGCGGCACGGGGACCGGCGTGCCGTCGGATGCCGGCCAGCGGGCGGCGGTGACGACCTCCGTGACCCTTGGAGACATCCACAGACTATACAGACTCATAGATTTAAGCAACTTCCCAAGAGTGTCCGATCCTGCTTGACTCGACAATATCCTCTCTCCTAGAATTAAGCAGTCAAGGGTTTGCGGGGGCTTCTGCCCTTGCGGGGTTCCGTGAGCCAGCCGGCGCGGCTACGCCGCTCTCGTTCGAACGCCCTCGTCGGGGCACTTCCCGGCCGCCCGTTCCCACCATGAAGGACACCACCGTGTCGATCCCGTTCACGTGGGACCAGGAACAGAATGCCGTCCAGCTGGTGGAACCGTCCGGTGCCCCCGCCGGGCGGCTGCGATGGCAGATCACCGACCGCGAGCGCACTTTCGTCGTCCACGGCTCACACCGGTTCCCCGATCATCCGATGTACGACGTCTACGAGACCACCGACGGTACGCCGCCCACCCCGGCAAGCCGCCTGACCCAGCTCCACTCGCTGACGAGGGCGCGCCTGCTGATCGCCAGACTCGCCCGCCCGGCCTTCACGACCAACTGGACAGCCTGGCAGACGGCGCTGGTGATCGGCGAGGGCATCAACCTCGCCACCGCCCCGGTCCACGAACACGGCACCTGGAACTTCACCTTCAACTTCGCGCTCGACACCGAACGCGAGGGCTACCAGTACCCGGCCGACGGAACGCTGCTGCCCGCCGCCTTCCAGGCCGCCGCCGCCTTCTTCGACGACAACGAGGTCACCAACCCGGACGCCAACGAGGACGGAATCCTCGGCGTCGTCCTCGCCGCCTACGCCCGCATCTGACGAGCGCAACCACCACTGGAGGACTGCTGTGACAACCCACTGGCGGCGGATGGACCACACCGCCATGACCGGTTCACTACTCACCTGGCCCACCCGCCTGGACAGCTACGGCGGCTGCGGCACCAGCGTCTACGCCCTGTGGCCCGAAGCCCACGACGAGCCCATGGTGGTGTGCTCCCCCGGGCTGCTCCTGCACGCCCTCCACGCCGAAGAGGCAATCGGCGACCGTGACCCGTGGCGCACCGCCTTCCCCGACTTCGACGAACACGACATCGAGGTCTCGCAGCGGTCCACGGGACTCCTGGGCGCGCTGCTACTGGGCACCACCGGCGCCAGTTGGGCGCTACGCGACCCCGGAGCGGAACCCGGCACCCCGATCTCGGAGTGCTTCGCCGGCTTCTGGACCGCAGGGCGGGACGACCTCACCGACCTCGGCCGTCTGGCGCTGGACGCCGTCAGCCTGTCCTACGGCCGCCCGCCGGTGCTCCTGACCGTCCAGGACACCTAACCCGTCACCGAACCCGAACACCGGAGCGAACCATGTCCCATCCCCCCGCTTCCCACTCCCACACTCCCGACTGCGTCGAACTCGTCGGTATCAGCGCCGACTTCACCCCGATCGAGGTGGAGGGCCTGGTGCGCACCGCCGTCGACGCCCTGTACGGCGACCGGACCGACCTCTCCGAGCGGCAACACGAACTGGCCGAGCGAGCCCGCATCCTGATGGCGCAGGAAGGCGAAGGCGACGAAGAACCGGACCAGGCCGACATCACCGACGGCATCGGCAGCCAGCAGGTCTCCGCCTACGCCCGGATGCGCGCCGCACACGAGCGTCTGAACGAGGAGTCGGCCGCTGCGGAGGCCGCGTTCACCGCGCCGCTGCGCCAGCTGTTCCCCGAAGCCGCGCACATCGTCTTGGACATCACCGAGGATTCGGTTGCCCTGAGGCGCACCGTCTCCGCCGACGGGAGCACGCTGCGGACCTTCTACGGCGTCGGCCAGCTACCCGCCGTGCCCGAAGACGTCGCCCGCACCTGGCTGCCCCACGACCTGACGAACGAGACCGCGCTCGACCACATCGTCCAGGAGCTGCACGAGGCCGGAGTCGTCTTCGCCTCCCTTCCCGAGGAGCTCCGCGATCTGGACGAAGACGACCGATACGCATATCTGCCCTACATCGACCTGGGAGAGACACGATGACGACCAGCCCGCACCCGCAGCAGAGCCAGGCCAAGGCCAACGAAGAGACCGGGGAGCAGGTACTCGCCGCCGCCCTTCGCGCCGCGGTCGACGCCGGTGCCGTCGGCATCGACCTGTTCTCCGACGGATTCGAGATCAGCGGCCCGGACGACATCTCGCTCTATCGCAGCGCCCACACGTTCACAGCCCGCACCCCGGCCGCTCTCGCCGGCTACCTGGGCATCCCCGAAAACGCAGTTCAGGACGCCCGCCGGTAGCAGCCACCCGACAGGTGCGGCCCTCCCCGGGCAGCCCCACGTGATGCCGCGCCTGCCCTGTCCTTGTCCTTCGGCTCGGGGCCGCCCGGCGGGATCCGGCCGAGCCCCTACGGCGTGGGCCGGATCCCGCTGTAGGGGTCTTCTCGATCGTGTAGCGGGGCCCTTGCCGGAACGGGAACAATGACGGCATGCGCCCTGCCCTTCCCGATCTGCTGCGCGGTGTCGCCGCCGTCCTGGACAGCGCCGGCCCGCTGGAGCCCCTGCAGCTCACGCTCGCCGGCCGGGACGCTCAGGTCACCTTCGCCGAGGGCGTCACGATGGCCGATCAGCGCGGCAGCGTAGACCGCCTCGCCGCCGCGACCGGCGCCGCGCCGGTCTTCTCCGCCCTGGGCGCCGACTCCTACACCTACACCCTGACCACGGATCTGCCCGGGGGCCTCGTGCTCGTCGCAGGCACCCACCCGACGCTCAGCAACCGCACCCCGGCCGACCGGGCCACCTCCACGCGGGCCACCTCCGAACTCCTGCGTGGTCTCCTGCCGTGGGCCAGCGCCCTGTCCCACCTGCCGGTGGTCCTGAGCGGACTCGAGGTCCGCGACGACTTCCGGCGCATGCACGTGCAGCTGCTCGTCGACAGCGCCGGCGACCCGACGGCCGCCCTTGAGATGGCGTCCACCGGCGTGCACGCCCTGCGCACCCGTCCCGGCGTCCCCTTCGGGATCGACGGCCTCGGGCGTCTTCCTTCAGGCCACCCGGTGTTGATCAGCGTCATGTGACCGGCCCCCGCTGGGACATCGCTCCGTACGATCAGGGGCGGTCGGGGGTGCTCACGTCGCGGTGGTCGCCTCTCGGCGGTGGCGTCCCGGCGACTGCTCGCCGGGCAGCCCGCTCATCACCGCTTCGCGGGGAGGGCGAGACGGTGGTGTGCTTCGAGTTGCGCGGCGGCCTGGCGGGGGATGGTCACGACTCCGTCGAGGAGGGCGCGCGCCTTGACGTAGGCTGCCTGGCGCTCTTGGGCACCGCTGCGCCCGTCCAGTGCGAGTTCAAGGAGCGCGCGGGCTCTGGCGATGGCGGTCTGCTCCGACTTGGGCAGGTGGTGGGTGCCAGACTTGCGGGCGTGCTCGTCGGCGGCCTGCCACGCGGTTTTCAAGGAGCTGACAGCCTGCCGGTATGTGTCGAGGTCAGTTCCCCGTCGGGCGTCGGCTGCGGCGTCGATGGCGTGCAGAAACGCGACGGTTCGGGGGTCTGTGACGTCGGCGAGGGCCGGCCGGTCCAGGAATTGAAGGACGTCGGCGGCGTACGTCCCGTACGCCTCGCGGACCGCGTCGTGATCGGTCTCAAGGGCCTGGCGCCGGGCGAGGTCGGCGGCAGCTCGTCGACGGCTGTCCGCCCTGCGGCGGCGCCGACGGTCCAGGAATCGAGCCGCCGTGCCCACGACGCCGGCCGTGGCGGCCAGGCCGAGAGCCGCCCAGAGGATCCAGAACGGGAACCCGCCGGCATCTCCGTCACCGGCGGTGTCGCCCCCGGAACGGACCGGCGCATCCGTGACGGCCGCCACCAGGTCTGGCCCCGCGTACATGGCGACCGACGCGGCGAAGGCGAATACCAGCAGCGTGACCGCACGGCCGAACTCCCGGCGCGCCCAGGCGATGAACGCGGCGACGAGCAGCGTGCCAAGCCCGGCCATCCCGGCGAGCCGCGCCAGGTCGCTCATCATGTCCCCCATCCGGTCAGCCTATCCAAGGTGAACACGCGTTCCAGGTCCGGTGCCGGGGCTGGGCTCCCGGCCCCGGCGGTCGGCGGGCTCTCGTGAAGGCGGTACCTACGCGGGCTGAGGCGCGTATGCCTCGGGCGGCGGCATACGCGGGGTGTCGTGCAGGGGGCGGCGGTCGCGTAGCTGGGAGAGCTGGGCGTTGACCGCGGTGGTGACGTCCACGCCGAGGCCGTGGAGGACGTCCCGGTTGGCTTCCCGGCTGGCGTCCCGGGCCCGCTGTCGGGCGGGGCTTGGCCGGACCATGGTGCAGCCCGGTGCGACGGCAGGGCCGGTCTCACCGGGTCGCCGGAGTTGGGGGTGGACTACGCGGGCGGGGTGACTCGCGTGACTCCCCCACGGCGGCCCATACGGTGGGCTATCCGGTAGGTGTCCGTCATGTCGAGCTGCCCGCCGGTGCGGCGGCTCATTACTCCGGCGCTGATCAGCTCCTCCACCAGCTTCGGGTGGGTGCCGGTGTCACGCGGCCCGGTCCGCACGGCGTGGTTCTCCTTCTCGGCTTTCCGTGCGAACGCCTGGAGCCGGGCGGTGAGCTCTGATTTCCCCCACAGGGCAAGGACGTCGTCCTCTTCGATGGGGAGCTGATTGCCGGCCAGCGGTTCCAGGGCCAGCCGGATCCACGGCATCGCCCGGTCGAGTTCCTCGGCCCGCGCCCCGCAGCTCGCACCGTGGCGGAGGCTGTCGTGGTGCAGCGCGCGGTCGTGGTCCGGGTGGCTCCCTGTGGTGTGAAGGAGGGCGCTGGCCAGGGCTGCGAGGAACGGGCGCGGCGTGACGGTCCCGCGGGCGTCCTGGAGGTGGCACGACAGGTAGGTGTAGGTGTGGCCCTTGCGGGCGTTGCCGCCCATGAACCGGCCCGCCAGGGTGGTGAATGCCCGTTCCTGGACCGCCGGGTCGTGGCGCAGTGCGGCGGGCGCGAGAAAGCGTCCGTCCTCGGTCCGCTCCCAGGTCGGCCAGGCCTCGCGGAAGGCGGCGGCCTCGGCGCTGTCGCGGCTGCCGAGCAGCTGGAAGAACAGCCCGTACAGGTCGCTTCGCTCCAGGCGGCCGAGGTAGTCGCCCCTGCTCCAGGAGAGGTCGGCGGAGTGGGAGGTCAGGGTGCTGCGATCGGCGCGGGGCACGCTGGACAGGGCTCCGTCCAGCATGTCCGGGCGGATGAAGACCTTCGCGCGGAGTCGGGTGGTCTGCCGGGACAGTGTGACGGCGAGGTTGAGCATGCCGGAGGCCAGGTGCTCGGCCAGTTCCCGGTTGGGGTGGAGCTGGTCCAGCGCGTCGAAGAGGACGAGCCGGGTGGTGTCGTCGGTGTGGGCGGCGGCTTCAAGCTCGGCCAGGGACCGCGCGGTCGCGCCCGGGTTGCGGATCAGCCAGTCGACACGCTCCGTCCAGGTGGTCCGGCCGACGAGATCCGGGACGCCGAGGGCGGTCAGAGCGACAGCGCTCCACAGAGCGGTCGGATCAACACCCCACTCCGCGAAGGCGCGCAGTTCCCCGGCGGTCGGCTGGGCCGTGTCCGGCCGGACGCCGTAGCCGACGACGGCCTCGGTCCGCTCCAGCCTCGGCATCCGGTACTCGCGAGCGGCGATGGCCCGCAGCCGGGGATCGGTCAGGGCGCGGGCCCAGAAGGTCTTCCCCTCCCCCGTACTTCCGCGTACGACGGAGCTGTCTGCGTAAAGGGCCGGGCGGTGGGCACTGGGGGTGTACATCATCGCTGCGGGAAGGGTGAGGGCGTCGGTGTCCAGGATCGCGGACAGCGCGTCGTGCAGCAGCGTCCGGTGCTCCGTGACGGAGAGAGTGCGAGACATCGATCGTGTCCTTCCGTGGCTGCCGCACCCGCCCTGTCAGTCGGGCGCAGCATGGGGAGTTGAGGGGTGGCGGACTTTCAACCACACTTCAACCATAATCTCACTCCTAGACTTAAGCAACATTGGGATCCTGGGTGCTCGCCGATTTGGGCCCGCGAAGGGCAGCCGGACCGTGGCCTTGGCCCGAAAGCGCGCTGGCGGCGCTGGCACCTGCCGGCCTCATCGCCCTGGCAGCCACGACGACGATCGGCTTGGGCCGCCTGGCTGGTGGCTCCTTGCCTCGACCCTGCTCTCGTTGACCGGATGCGCTACGGGCTGGCGGGCCGGACCGACCTGCACCTGGCACCCGTCGGCCCGCCACCGTCCGACCGGGCCCCATCTGCCGGCCTAGGGATCGAAATGGGTTCCGACGTGACGATGTTCGACGCCAACCGGTCCGGAAGAATCCGTGAGGATCTCCTCCTACGCCTGGTAGGTGGTCAGGTAGTTCAGCGTGGCGGCGTACGCAGTCACCATGTCGTTCAGGTCGACGTGGTCGTGGAGCACCACGGAGCTTCCGTGGCCCCCACCTTCGTATCCGTAGTACCGCGGGTGCCCGCGCCGCCCCGATTTTCTGGTCTTGAAGCCCTCGGCGTCCGGTTTCGCCACCAGCCCCTGCACGACAGGGCCCGCGTACCGGACGAAGCTGTGCCGAGCGAGCCACGCCTCCTGACGGTCCGCGAGCGCTCCGTTGGCCGCGGCAGTCGCTTCTGGCGTCTCCACCATGATGCGGATCTCGAATGGACTCTCCGTTCCACGCCTCGGAACGAGGCGCTGGATCTCCGCGACAACGTATCCGTCGGGGGTCTCCCGCCAAGCGCAGATGTTCGCGGCGCCACTCCGGGAGCGCTGCCGCACTGCAAAGACGGTGCCCGCCGGAGCCGCCGCCCGCGCGAGACTCGCCAACCGACGCAGCCGCAATGCGTCACTGAGCGGTCCGGAGGCACGGTTCGCCGGACCGGACGCCTCGGCCTCCAGCGCTACGAGCTGCTGAAGCGCTCGGCCGGAGAGCAATCGGGCAAGGTCGTCACCCGATCCGCCCCAGCCGCCAAGAAGCTCGGCGATGGTGAGGCGGCGGGACCATCCACTCGGCCCGTCGGGGATGTGATCTCGATTCGGGCCCACCAAGTAGCGGTCGGCTACGGGCACGCCCTCCACATCCGCCCAGGCATCGTAGGACGCGAACTGTTCGCCATGCGCCCCGGCGCCGAGCTTCATCTCCATCACCGCGCGCGCGGCTCCATCAAGCCGGATCACGAAATCGGCCCGGCCGGCTGGGGCCCCGCCGTGCGCCTTCACGTAGGCCTCACGCTGAACGGTGATCGCGCCCGGACCCAGGCACAAAGCTGATCTGAGCGGCTCGGAATCCAGCTCGGCCAGGAAACACAGCAAGTCCGACCAGTCGTCTTCGGTACGAATGAGGCGCGTCAGTCCGTAGGTCACAGCCGGACGCTACACCCGGCCGCCTACAACTGCTGTTGAGCCCAGGAGGTCGGCACCCGCGGGCAACCTCGAAGGCCCACACAGCCATGGCATCTTCTCGTCCGACGCCCATCGATCGGCGACGCGAAGGGGGTCGACCTGCGGGCTGGCACGGACGGCCGTCGGCGCCCGGGGCGGCGACTTGGAGAGGGACTGCCGGCGCCGTGCGGCGCACGCCGGTCCATTCGAATCTTCGGCATTCAAGAGGGAGGGACAGCCCATCAAATGTTGCTTAAGTCTATGAATGCATGTAGCTTTGAAGTGTTCCCGGGGTGGGAATGCCTCGACGGCCCCGCACAGCGCGCCCCTCTGCCCTGGCCCCTGGCCACCCCTGCTTCGCTGCCTGTCCTCACTGGAGACCCCGTGCTCGAACTCGCCCGCCGTCCCGTGCCCGCAGCCCGGCCTGATTCCACCCGCTGGTGGCGCTGGAGCATCCTCCATGCGCTGCCCAGCGCCGCCCTGGGCCTGGCCACCGCCCTTCTCTACCAGCCCCACACCGTGGGCGACCTCGTCCTGGCGGCAGCCATGTCCACCACCGCGGTCTGCGTGTTCACCGCGACCATGCCGCGCCGTCGCCGCGGCACGAAATACGCGCTTCGGCAGGCCGTCCTCACCGTCACCGATGCCGACCCGGACCCCGACAACAACATGCCCAGCGACGTATACGAACTGCGGGTCTTCGGCGTCAGCGTCCTGGTACGGCTGCGCGAGGAGTGGAACGGCCAGCATCTGGTGCCCTACGTGCACATCGAGCACGAGGCCGAGCGGCCCCGTCCGCTGCTCGTCGAGATCGACAACCAGGGCGAGAGCGAGCACCGCTGAATAGCGGCAGCAACACGGCATCCGGCCCGACCTGAGGAGCAACATGAACAACAGCCCGAACTCCGCCGACAAGCAGAGCACTCCGCGTCAGCGGCCCCCTCGCAGGCTCCCGCCCATCGGCGCCTTCTACGCCAAGAAGTCTCCCCTGTGGCGGTACCAGATCCTAGGGGACCAGAAGCCCACCATCTGGCAGATCACCCACCACAACGACGGCCGGGTCGTCTTCGACAACAACCCCGAGCACACCGCGTCGGGCTACTGGGTCAGGGAGCACCTCACCCAGTGCCAGCAGGACGGATCACCACTCGACCCGGGGTACATCGCGCAGCAGCGGCAGTACCTGGATCGCCAGGAGCAGTGGGCCGCCTCCCGGCCCAGCCTCAGCGCCATGGTCGAGGACCTGCTCCGCGACCACGAGATCCAAGGAGTGCCCGGGCATCCCGAGTTCACCCCGGGAGACCGGATCAGGGTCCTGGTGTGCACCGATGAGCACGCCCCGATTCCCAGCGGCGCCACCGGGACCGTCACCTCCTGGAACCCGATCCCGCAGCTGCGTCAGCTCGGCGTCGCCTGGGACGCCCCGCACGCCCACCGGCGGCTGATGCTCACCCTCACCGACAACGGCGACCGCATCGCCCGGATCTGACCGCCGCCCGGCGCGCGCGGCCCCACCCGCAACCCGGCGCCAGCCGTCTCACCCGCCCGGTCCTCGTTGATCTTCAGAAAGCTGCCTCGCCATGCCCACCACCACCTTCGCCCCCGTGGCTGCCGCCGACCTCCGGGCCGCGATCGACTTCGACTCCGAGTACGTCGTCCAGATCCGCGCCCACGATTCCTGGACTCGGCCCGGAACCGTCGAGCACCAGGTCCTTCACGGGATCGACGTCTGGCACGCCATCCGGCGGGCCCCCCGCTACGCCGCCGCCCGGATCGGCGAACACGGCATCCTCACCCTCGAGAGCACGACCGCCCGTATGCGGTTCATCCCCGAGCAGGCCTACAACGACTTGTTCTGCTCGGCCGAGGACTGCGAGAACTCCACCGCCGATGGCAAGGGCTGGGAAGGCCGGTGCGGCAACTGCACCGCCCGGGCCTGTGCCGGCGCGAGCGCAGGTGAGGACGAAACCGCGGACACCTCCGGCTCCGCAGCCCGGCCGGCAGCACCACCCGCCACGGATTCCGCGCCACTCATTGCGCCGTACTCCGCCGCGGATCTGCGCTCCGCCGCCACCGTCCATCAGATGCTGCTCCTTGCCCTGGACGCGGAGTCCGGCGTCGGGGAAGGCATCCGCGACCACACGATCCCCCACACCGACGGCGCGGACACACCCCGCACCTGGCAGTCCCTCGGCGACGAGAGAGCCAGTACGGCCTACCGAGCCATCCGGGAACTCCTCGACGACGCCCCCGACCTCGCCCCCTGGGCCATCGCCATGGCGGACGAGCACCTCGTTCCCGACCCCGAGACCATCACCCGCCAGAAGGACGGCACCGCCGCGGTTCGCCTCCACCTCGCCTTCGCCGACCACGTCACCGCCGACCAGCGCGCCGCGACCCACACCGCGCTGCGCCGGGTCCTGCACACCACCCTCTGACCCTTCCCCCACCCACACCGCAACCACACCGGAGCGCCCCGTGACCACGTCCCCCAAGCCACTGCCCGACCAGTGGACGATCCTTCTCCACCCCGTCCTCAACCTGACGATCCTGACCCTCCTGGACGGCGACAAGACCCAGCGCCAGATCGGCTTCCACTCCAGTACCCCGCCCGGCACGAGCGAACGCACCATCTCCGCGCTCGAGGACATCGCCGAGACCGATCTCCGCTCCAGCGCACAGAAGCTGATCGACACCTTCTACGCCCGCACCGCGCAGGCACAGGCGAACTCCGACGCCTTCGGCGCTGCCGTACCCGACCTGAAGGACCTCCTCGACCGGCTGCGCACCGAGGTGCCCCGCAGCATGGTCACCCTCGACGACGAGGCGCTCACGATCGTCCTCAAGCTCGCCGCCGAAGGACAGGTCACCGGACTCCTGCACTCCCTGATCGCCCGCTGGCCCGGCTCCACCACGCCGGACGGCCCGGCCACCGGTGTCCTTCAGGACCGGGACAGCGACGGCGGACTGACCGTTCTCCTCGACCAGGCCCGCGCCGGGCAGTTCCTCACCTGGTACCGCGACCAGTCCTGAACCATCCCGCCGGCCAGAGACGACCGGCCCGCCCGGCCCGTGCGCCGAGATTCGCAGCGCACGGGCCCCAGCGCCCGCACCCCCGGGCCGAACGAAAGAGAGCGCACCCATGGAGATGTGGGAGAAGCGAACCGTCCTCATGCCGAGCACACCTCTCAACCTGTGCGAGGACAAGATGGCGGACGCCATGGCCACCGCGCTGGCCGCCATCGAAGAACGCGAAGGAGAACGACGCGGGTGGGGCAAACCCGCCAGGCTGTTCACCGTCCACCTATTGGACCTCGACACCCGGTCGATCGAACTGCGCCTGGTCCCGGCCCGGACGTGGGGCGCCCTGGTCCTCAACCCCGCCGACGCGCTCACCCACGTTGCACGTCACCTGCCCGCCGTTCCGCCGGGCATGGAGCGGCGTCCGTACGCCGACGCCCCCGTGGCCGGGATTGCGATGATGTCCGAAGCCTGGGGCCGACCCGCAGACCGGGAACCGACCGAGGACGAACAGCACGCCAACGCGCAGGGCCTGCGCGTCAACCACCTCGCCCCGGACCGGATCGAGTCCCGCCTCGTCTACTGCATGGACATCAACCAGGAAGAGTTCTACGTCTGCCGCCGCCGCGGTGAGGAGCCCCGGGTCCTCTCCACCGCGCAACGCGACCAGAGCACGGTAGGCCTCGGCCTCGTCCCCTCCGGCCTCGGCCGGATCGCCCACGCGCTCCGCGAAGGCCTGCCCGTCTTCAGCTGACCACCGGCATCCCCCACTGCACGCCCCCGGTCGGGACCGATCCTCCCGGCCCACGGGCGCAGCGGAGCGCGCAGGAACAGCGGCACACGTCTTCGGCCTCGTGAGCAACTACGAACGGTGTCACCGCGCGGCGCCCTCCAGTCCGCCCAGAACAGCAACCAGTCGGCCCCGCGGCTCCGGCGCGGCGCGAACCAGCAAGTGGGCTAGGTCAAGGCCTGTCGTGAACGCGCCTCGGTGGCTACGCGCCCGCATCCAGCTCGAGACCGCATTGGCCAACGCCCTGCTGGTGTCAGCAGCCGGCGCGCCCTGCCCGTACCGGCCCGCGGCCGCCGAGCAGAGCAGCCGGGCGGCAGCAGTCCAGTCCTGAGCGCGTAGGGCGAAGTGGCCTTGCAGCTCGACGGCCTGGATCACATGCGGATGATCGTTCCCGAGGTCCACCTCGAGCTGGAGCGTCAGCCGCTCCGCGGCCACCAAGGCCCCGTGCCACTGGCCCGCCCGGTCCGCGGCCCGAACCACCCCCAGCAGGTCATGCCGGTCAGGCATCCCGTCCATCCAACGCGGATCAACCGGTTCAGCCGGCAGGCGCCGAGGGTGACGGGCGGCGGGGGAAGCCGTTCCATCCGGCGTAAGCAGGTAGGCCTCCACCACGCCGTCGGGCCAGCCCACGCTCACCCGGACCGACCGGTCCAGATGCACGGCCTGGCTCCGCGGAACGTGCCAGGCCGCTCGAATCTCGTCCAGACCCCCTGCGGTCTCCGGGGACATGCCCTCGGTATCTGCGCCGCCGCCCGGCAGAAGCAGGATGGTGAAGTGCGGGTCGAGCGGAACTGCTGCCTCCGTGGGGGACACGACGGACTCGGTCATCGGGAGATCACTCCTTGTGCGAGAGGTGCTATCCCGAATAGAGGTGAAAAATTCCCCTGCCGTGTGACCTCAGGCCCGAAAACACCAGGCTGGCCAGCACCAGGGCCTGAACTAGGCGACGGCCAAGGTGGCCAGGCGCAGCGAGTCCAGCAGGACCTGCACCACCTCGGTCACGTGGCTGGTGCCCATCACCAGGACCGCGTCACCGCCGCGGGCGGCACCGTACGCCGCCTGGCTGGCTCGCCGATGTCCGGCAACCTGGCGGACGCGGGTGCCGTGCGCGGTGCCCGGGCGATCGTCTCGACGTCCGCCAGGCTGATCGGGGAGTCGGCCAGCAACGAGTGGACCGGCAGGAGCACGACCTCGTCGGCGCCCGCGAGGGCTACCCCGGGCTCGTGGCCCATGGCGGCGGTCCGCGCCCACCCCGACGGCTCGACGACCACAACCGACCCGCCCGCCGTTGCCGGTCAGCGTGCGGGCAGCCTGACTCCGTGGAACTTCTCGTCGACTACCGATGGCTCCTGGACCACCAGGAGGCATCCTCCGCTCCGACCTCACCGTCAACGACCTCTCGGTGCTCGGCGGGATGGCCGCCCGGCCGCCCGGCACCGGGTCAGCACCCCACGTCTCGACCAGGCGGACCCCGACGCGTTCTGGCGTGCCGCAGTCTTCCTGGAGGATTGCGTACGGGTACGGCGTCACCATCGCCTACCTTGGAGGCCTCGGCAAGCGCCTCGACACCTCGTACGAACTGTGGCGGGACCTGATCACCGACATCCGCAACCTGCACGTGGATTCGTACGACATCGCCGAGCGGCTGCGGTCCCTGCACCGCACGTAGCGGAGCTCAGCTACTGCCCTCACCCTCCGAACTGAGGAGATGAGGGCCGTAGTGATCTTTCAGCCGCCGAGCCGCTCGGGTGGATGACGCCTGTCAGTACCGTGCGGCAAGCTGGTCAGGTGGGTGTCCTCCTCGGTATGGACGAGGAGGACACCTGCCCGGAAACTAGCGGCTCCCGCCAACGAAGCCGGCGAACGCCGACCAGGCCCCTGCGGAGAAGCCGAGGATCGGGGCCCCGGGGTCGTCGTTGCACTTCGAGTCCCGGATGTGGACCGCGCCCGGCATCGGGCACGCCTCCACGCAGTTCCCGCTGGCGTCGCCGCTGAAGGAGGACTTGAACCACTGTCCGTACGGGCGGTTGGTGTCGGTGCTGGTCATGCTGTTGTTACCTCTCGTGCTAGTCGTTTCAGGAAGGCAGGCGTTTCGTGGGCAGGCAGGGCACCCTGGGCGAGGATGTCGAACCGCCGAACGAACTGCTTGACGGGCCGTAGCTTCGACAGACACTTCATGCCCTGGTCCACCGTGCTGCTCGTGACGACGACGGGGTCGGGGAGTTCCTGCCGGTCAAAGTCGAGGACGTGGAACTCCCCGAAGACTCGGTAGGTGGGCGCGGAGAACGGGATGATCCTCACGGTGACGTTGGGCAGCGACGCGAGACGGTCGATCTCCTCATACTGTTTCACCATGATCTCTGGGCTGCCGACCATGTTCCGCAGCGCGGACTCGTCCATGATGCAGACGAGTTCCATGCCCTCTTCGGTGATCCGCTTCTTTCGGGTCATCCGGACCTCAACCGAGTTCTCCACGAACTCGGTCGTGCGATCATCCGCAATCCGCGCCGACTCCATGAGAGCGCGGGCGTAGGCCGGGTCCTGCAGGAGACCGTTCACCACCTGCGTAGTGCACACCTTGGCGCCCTTGGCCCCGGACTCGAAAGCGAGGAAGAGGTTCATTCCGGACGGCATGGTCGAGGATTTTGGACTCCACCAGTCGCCGCCCTTGGCGTTGCGGTACCAGTCGGCGAGCATCTCCTGGCCCTCGAACGGCACCTCGTACTCATCAAGAAGCTTCATGAGCTGGTCTATGCGGTCGAACCCGCTATGCCCCGACTCCACCTTGCTGATCATCGAGGCCGAACGGAGTCCGATCGCCTTCGCCGCCTGATCGCCCGTCAACCCAGCTTGTTCACGTAGCCGGGTGAGTTCGGCTCCGAGCATGATGCGTAGGAACGTTGGCCCTACGTGTGCCGCCATGGTGTCCTCCCCTCCGGTTCGGGCTGTCTGCTCCGATGGTGACAGCCCCTGCGCGTCTCATCGAGGGCCCTGCCCGTCGGCTCGTGCCCCCTGTTCTTCTCCTACGGGCCCCTGTGCACTTCCCGTCATATACCAATTCACTTTCCTGAGCAATTGAGCCGTCACAGTCGGTTGCACGTGAACTCCCGTAGGTAGGACGGTAGTCGAGTCGCCCGGGCGTTGGTGCCATCCGCCGTACACCCCCAGCTCCCGGGCGATCTCCAACACCCATGCCCTGCTGGACGGAGCACTCCGTGACGGCCCTCACCGAGCCGCAGAACACCGACTGGATGGACCGCGACAACGCCATCGCACGCCAGTGGACGAGGCTGGGCGCGCGGCCGGTACGACAGGCTGATCCGCTGGCGAGGCTGGTGGGCTTTCGCACGGACGGAGTACGCGCCGCCAGCGAACTCGCCCGGCAGAACGGGCGGAGTCTGCGCGTCGTCCGCTACCTGCACACGCCCGAGCACGAGGCAGGCGCGCAGTTCGAGGCCTTGGAGCTGGTGTGCCAGGCCCGGCACTGGCTGGTCCGGGACGAGCTGTGCGTGGACCCCGTCAGCCTCACGCTCTTGGAGGACCGGGAGGGCCTGTCGGCTGCGCTGGACCTGCTGAGCGCTGGCTTCGCGGACGGGCTGGTCACGCCGACTTACGAGCACATCAGTCCCGACCTGCGGGAGTACGAGCTTTTCCTCAAGGAGATGGCTGCCCGCGGTTGGTTCGTCGCGCTGGCGCTGCCGGAGACCGACCAGTGAGCGGATGGGGTGGGTTAGGCGGTCCAACCGCTCTGACGCCACCTTCCCGAGCCCGACACGGACGACCTCGGATGCCGGAGGGGGACACGATCGTCGGCCTCCTGTTCACCGGTGCCAACATCATCGGCCTCGGCCTCGTCGCCCTATTGCTGACCACCACCGATGCCGACGCGAGCACCCGAACCACCGAGCCAGCCACCACCGTCCCGGACCGAGAACTGGCCGAAGAGCAGTCCCCCGCAGGGACCCGCGCCACGGCCATCACCGGCCCCCGCCCCGAGCGTGGGATGTGCCCGGGCGCGGCCGTACTGCCCGGCTCAGCTCGTACGGTCCGCAGCTGGGGTCCAGTAGGTCGGTTCCAACATTTCGCGGGGCCATCCGGGCTGGCGGATCGGCCCGCGGGGTCCCATCTGCTCGAAGTAGGGGGCCAGGTCGTACACCGGCGTGCCGTCGACGGCGTCCAGGTCGGTGACGTGCAGGTCGCGACCGACGACTTTGAGCAGGCGGGGGTAGCTCACCGCGAGCTGGTTGGGCCGGCGGTGGTTGCGGTGTACGAACGTTCCGGTTGCCGGCCAGCGTGCATCGCCGCGCGGGCTGCGGGCGTGGAGCTGAACGTCGTCCGGCGAGGCCTGGTCGAAGTGCCACAGGACGGTGAGGTGGGAGAACTCCTCGATGCCCTGGAGCGTCTCCAGCGGGAACCGGTCGTCGAGGCGGATGATCGATTCGACTCCGCCCTGGTAGTCGTCGGCGACGGTCATGTGGCCGCCGACGACGGTGGCGATCGGTGTGATGTGCAGGGTGGCGGGCATCGTGTTCCCCCGTCTGCCGCACCGGCTCGCTCGAGGCTGCTGCGGCTGTGTGGTGTGTTGGCCCGGTCAGCCTACGTCGCGCAAGACGGTGCGGGCCCGCTGGTCGAGTTCTTGTGCGGTGCGGCCGCCGCGTCCCTTGATCGGGGAGAGCGTGCTGCGCATGCGGGTGACGGTGTCGCGGGTGCGGGCGGACTGGATTCCGGCCATCGCGTCCAGGGCCTTGGTCCAGGTCGTGATGGCCGCATCCAGGTGTCCCTGGCGGGCTTGGACTTCGCCGAGGTATCCGAGGGTCACGGCGTGGGTGCGGGCGAAGGGGAGCGCGCGGGTGCGGACGCTGCGCTCGAAGGCGGCTTCGGCGCCCTTGAGGTCGCCGAGGTCACGCAGTGTGGCGGCGGTTTCATGGGCGAGGGAGGCTTCGCCGAAGAACCAGACGCGGCTGGGTTCGTCGTCCCCGGCCTTAGCTCGGCTGAGGTCTCGCTCTGCCTGGAGGAGCGCTGTCGCGGCTTCCTTGCGGCGGCTGTCGGCGGCCAAGGCGCGGGCGTGGACGACTCCGATGAGGGCCCTTTCGCGCCAGCTCGCGTTGGTGTAGCGGTTGTCAGCGAGGGAGGCGGCGGACAGCCGAACGGCCTGGGCGGGCTGGTTGAGGTCTACGGCCTGGTGGGCCATGGCCCGAAGGACGTGGCCGGCGAGCGGGGCGTCCCGAGCCTCTTCGGCAAGTTGTGTGGCGAGGGTGAACCAGTGCAGGGCGACGGGGTGTTCTCCCGCGTCGAAGGCGGTCCATCCTGCGACGTAGGCAAGCTCTCCGGCTGCCGAGGTCATGGAGTGGCGGACCTCTTCCGAGGGGAAGCGTCCGGCGAGGTACTGCGCGACCTCGGTGCGCAGGTAGGCGACGAGTGCGGTGCGACCGGCCCCGCGGCCTCCGCGTTGCTGATCGCGGCGGGAGAAGAAGGCGGTCATCTCGCGGACGCTTTCGACGTCCTGCACGGTGACGGTGTGCGCCGCGACAGGTGTGCGGGCTCGCGCGCGGTCGGAGGCCTCGTTCCACCAGTCCGTGGTGGGAATTGCCAGGCCTGCGACGGAGTATGCCGAGCCGGTCAGTACGCGCCGACGGTCAATGTCCAAGTCAGTGCTCCCGAGGTCAACCAGGGTCGTCAATGTGTCGGCGCTCCACTGGGGTGGCCGCGGGTCGGGGCCCTCGGTCTCGGCGAGGCCGATATCGGTGAGGGTGACGGTGCGGCCGAGGCCTTGCGAGAGCGTCGCGGCCAAGATAGACGGCGCGCGGCCGCTCGGGCGCGTGCCAGCGATCCATCGGGTGATCGAGGACTGGTTTGTCGCGGCCAGTTCGGTGGCACCGTTCTCGGCCGCGACAGCACGGAATCTGGCGGCGAGACGCTCCTGGGGCAGGCCCAGCTCGTGGATCGCGGCTTCCAGCCTGAGGTTGCGTGTCCGCGCCACGGCGTGCCCCCGTCCTCGAAACGATCTTGCATAACGTGCATTGGGTTCGCGCTACCGGCGGGATTCCAAGCGGACCGCAATCACGGTTCTCTCGTGAAGACGATATTCCTCCAACGCCCGCTTGGTGCAAGGAAGTCGTCGACGCCATCCCCATGGGAGCGCGGCGATTGGCATTGCCGTTGTGTGTGGCGGGCGAGGAGAAGCCCCCTGATGAACCACTCGGCGCCGGTGGCGCCTTGCCTTCGTGGACACCACCAGTCGGCCCCGTGCGTGAGGGAGCAGACCGGACGGCTCAAGGAGAACGCGTGATGAGCGAATCCCCTGCCCTGTCGCCCCCGGGCTGTGAACCGGCGGTGGCCTGCTTCAAGGCCGTGTTCCCGGCCACCCAGTCCGCGATCGGGCCCGTGCGGCGCCGGCTGCGCGGATGCCTGGAGCGAGCCGGGTTGGCCCAGATCGCGGACGACGTGGCGTTGGCCGCGAGCGAGCTTATGACCAACGCGGTCGTGCACGGATGCCACGGCCTTCCGTCGACCTGCGAGGTGACCCTCACAGCGGAGTGGACTGGCAAGCGGCTCCGCGTGGCAGTGGACGACCCCTCCGACGCTCTGCCCGCCGAGCAGGAAGCGTCGGCCTACCGGGCTGGTGGGCGCGGTCTGACTCTGGTGGACGCTCTCAGCCACCGGTGGGGGGTGGAGCCCGGCTCCCGCGGGTGCGGGAAGTCCGTCTGGCTGGAGCTCGACCTGTTCGCCGCCGAGGAGCGTGTCGCATGAACCTTCGCACCCTGACCGCCGCCCGCCGCACCCCGGGGCGCAGGCCGGCTGCCGTGCGTTCAGCGGCTGTCGCCGCCCGGGAGACCTGCGAGCTCCTCTTGGCCGAGGACGCCTCGGTGGTGAAGAGCGACCAGGACGTACGTGATCTGCGCCTGCGCCTGCGGCGCCACCTGAAACAGCTCGGGACCGTGGCGGCCGGCGCCCGTCCGGCCCAGCCCCGCCTGGCCCGCCTGGTTGAGACGGCACGCCGCTCCGCCGCCCAGGCGCCTCCGGCCGGGCTCGGTGAGGCCCAGGCCTACCTGCGGCGGCTGGCTGAGGAGGTGAAGGCGGTCCTGGCCGAGATGGGCCGGTGCGGGCTGGTGTGCGTGCACCGGCGGGAGTGCCCGCCCGCTCATGCCCCGGATCGGGCCGCGGCCCGCATCCGCACGGACTACCCCAGCATCGGTTGCCGCATGTTGTGCAACGGAGTCCTGTCCTTCGACGACACGGGCGATCTGGCCCCCGACGGAAGTGTCGGCCCGCCCCACAGGACCGGTCACGCCGTGCCCCGCTGATCCGTCCGGCTCGCCCCTTCCACTCGAATCCCCGCTTTCGTGAAGGACGTCATGGCTACTACCGTCGGCGCACGCCCGCGCCCGCAGTTGAGCGAGACCGCGCAGGTCGTGCTGCTGCAGTGCGCGTTCGGCCGCTACCGCGATGAGGAGGAGCTCCCTGCTGTCGGGGTTGTGGCCGCCGCGTTGCGGATACCGCATCAGGTGGCGGACAAGGCCCTGGATGAGCTCGTCGTGGCCGGTGTCCTGGAACCGCGGTGGCAGGGCCGGCATGTGGTCATCGCGCGCGCCCTGTGGCCGTTCCCGGTGCGTCGGCCCACCCCCGCCGCCGAAGCCGTGGCCCGGCGCATCATCCACGAGGCCACCGCACCACGGACTCCGGCCGTAAACGAGCTGCCCTCCGACCGGCAGTTGGCCGCCATGTACTGCGTGAACGTGGACGTCGTTCGCGAGGGACTGCGGCTGGCGGCGATGCGGGAGGCCGTCGCGCTCGTTCCCGGCCGCCCGGCCACCGTCATCCGACCGCTGCCCGCGGCTCGCCAGGCCTCGGCCGGAACGGCCGGCCGATGACCACCCTCGCGCGTACGCAGCTGGCCGAGGCGCCCGCCGTTCCCGTTGTGGCACCGTTCACGGACGCTGCCCCAAGCCAGTCCCTGGACGCCCGGAACCGTCTCGACGACATCCTGCGGGGGTTAGCGGGCGTGCCCGTCCCTGAGGAAGGGGTACGACGAGCGGACCGGGTCGCCATGCTGCGGGCCCGCCTGGAGCAGCTCGGCGGCTGGCTCATGGCTCTGCCCGACCAGCCCGCCAGGACTGAAGTGATCGATCAGGTGATCCGATGGTGGGCCGTCGAACCCCGCGATCCGGCAAGGCCCGACGCCCGGTTCGTCGCTGCCCTTGAGAACGTCGCGGAGCGGGCCGAGCGTTACCTCAACGCGAACGCCGTCGGCCTTGCCTACGCCGTGGTGGCGCCCGGTACGGATGACCGCGCGGTCCTCGCCGTCCTGGAAGACACCGCCCACCGTTTCTGCGGGCAGGCCCCGCTGTGGCGTCACGACCACGAGCCGGCCCCTGGCTACGTACGGCCCGCGCTGCGCTCGGTCCTCGAACTGGCCGAGAGCCGCCGGATCCACGTGCTGGTCATCCCGTCCCTGGACCACCTGCCCCCCGCCGATCCGCGGGACGAAGACAGCATCTGGACACTGCCGGGGATCTGGGACCGGCTGCGCGCCCATGGGATCCGCCTGGTGACGGCCGACCACGGCGCTCCCCTCGCCGATCACGATGTGGAGGAACGGTGCTGACCCGCCACCAGCCGGGGGCCGAGGCCTATCCGGCCGTGACCCCGGGCGCCGACTTCGTCATCGAACCCGCGCGACCCTTCCACATCCCCAGCCTGCGAGCCCACCTGCAGTTCCACCAAGAGGTGTGCCCCGGGGCGGCGCGGTGCCAAGAAGCGGCCGCGCTGGAAGCGCATCTCGCCGCCGGGCTGTCCGGGATGTGGGTGCTGACTCACACGCCCACCGGGTACGTGGTGGGCGCCGCGTGCCTGAGCGTGCGGCTGAGCGGGGATGGCATCGGCGTCCTCCATGTACATCACCTGCTCGCCGAACCCACGTGCGCGGACGACCGGCCTCAGGACCTCCTTCTCGCCTGGTGCACGCGCTGGGCCGCGCACCGGCCGGCCCTCGTCCGCGAGGTGCACGTCCACACCCAGTGCCTCCTCACCCACCGGCTCAAGCACCACCGCTCTTCCATCGGCAGCACCACGCACACCCACCACGACGGGCGCGTGGTCCGCACCGACCGTCACCACCCCAACCTCCACCCCACTCTGCCCGCCATGGTCACCGAACAAGAGCCCTTGACCTTGGAGTCGGCCTTGGAGGTGACCCCGCTCGTCCCCGAGGACAAGGGTGCGCTCGTTCAGTTCCTCGACGAGGCCGACAGTGCGGTCCGGGCCGACGACTACCCCGTCGAAGGGGCACCCGGCCGCAGCCGCGGATTCAAGGTGTTGGCCGGCGGGCGTCTTGCCGCTGTCCTCACCGCATGCCTGCGCCCGCCCGCGCGCACCCGCGCCGTTGCCCCGGCCACCAGCAGGCAGGAGGCGGTCTTGTACCTGGACCGGCTGGTGCTCTGGGATGAGCCCGGCTGCCTGGACGTGCTGATGGAGGTGAGCCGTTGGGCCGCGCGCCGTGCCCGGCACGAGCGGCTGCCGTACGTGCAGGTACGGACAGGCTCCCGTAACCAGGTGGCGCAGCTCACCGATCTCGGCTGGCGCACCCGCGGGATCGCGACCGGTGGCGACGGCATCGTGTGGCTGCTGCAGCTCGACGTCCGCCACAGTGACGCCCCCTCCCGCTCGTCCCGCTCGTCGGGAGCCGCCCGGTGAGCAGCATCTTGGCCCCCTCGGCGCTCGAACTCGCCCGGATGGTGTGCCCGGCCGGTACGGAAATCCAGGCACCGCCCGTCCAGGACTCTGCCCTGATCGGCACCCTGCGCTGGCCGTTCATCGCCAGCAGCACCACCGAACAGTCGCTGCCCGCACCCCTGCTCGTCCGTCCTGGCCCAGGCGAGGGCCTCGGCTACGAAGACGAGCGCGAGCAGGACCGGGATCGCGACGGCGCTCTGTGGGCACGGGTGTCCACAGACCTGTCCGGTGCCGGGACCGTCGAGAACGCGATCCCGCACCCCTACCGGCAGCGGGCCCTGATGGACCGGCTCCTGTGCCAGGTCTGCGCAGGCCCGGCCGCAGAAAGCGCGGACGGGTGGCTGTTCGTGCTGCCCGGCGGTCCCAAGTCCCCATCGGATCGGGATGCACAGTGGGGGGAGGGCCTGGTCGAGGCGACCCCGCCCGTCTGCCTCCGCGACGCCAAACTTTCCGCCGAGCGGTGCCCGAGCCTGGGCCAGGCCGTCGCTCTGTGGGTGAAACGCCCCGTCCGCTACGGCGTCTACGGCAGCACGTACCAGCTCGGCCCGCGCGGCATCGAACGCCTGGGCGCAGGGATCGCCGAGTACGAAACCCCGGCTCTGGGCTGGACGGTGGCCACCCAGATGGTCCGGGAGCTGACCGAAACCCGCATCGACAGGGATCTGACCACCCGCCTCCGGGCCCTGCACACCCGCCGCCGGCCCAAGGCGCCGCGGTGCCCGCACCACCTGCTCCCGTCGCCCAACCCTGATGTTTTGAACAGGAACCACGGATGATCACCACCGCGCCCGAGCGGCGCCGTACCTTCTCGCGGATACCGGATGACCGCCCTGGAACCACCCAGCGCTCCGCTGCCCTGAACAGGAACCTGGCAGGGGCGGTGCTGGCACTGCGCCATCACCTGCGCTCCCTGGCCGTGCCGTCGGCCGGGCGGATCTCCCGGACGCGCGCCATCGGCCTGCTCAGCGCCGAACTCGGCCTGACCGAGCGACTGACCGCAGCCGCGCTGGCCGTCCTGGAGCAGCGCGGCGATGCCTTCTTCAGCGGCCGCGGCTGCGGTGTGAGCGTGGTCGACCCCGGCACGCTGCATCCCGACGACGCGGTCATCACCGCCTTCCTCGAGAAGACCACCCTCTCCTACCGACCCGGTGACACGCTGCCCATGGGGCTGATCGCGCACGACTACCAGGTGCCGGTGGCCCACGTCCGGCGTGCGAGCCGACCGCTGATTCTCTCCGGACTCCTGGAGTTCCGCCCCCGTGGACCACACGGGCCCGGCCTCTACGTCCGGCAACGGCCCCCGGCCTCCCTGCCGGAGCCGGAAGACGCCGACGTCTTGCCGGGCCCGAAGGCGGTCGTACATGCCTAGCGCCGTGCCGGCGGTGGCCATCCGCCGCGCTCCGTGCGGGCCGGAAGCCGGGCTCGCGGAAGAGCTCTGGAGCCTGGAGACGGCCCTGGCCTTCGTGGAACAGGCACGGGCGGTAGGCCAGGTCCTGGCCTCGGCCTGCAGCACCATGCCCCTCGAGCCCGCTTCCGGGGCCGCCGGTATCGAAGCCAAGACCGGTGAGATAGCCGAGGCCATCCGCTCCGCGATCGAGTACAGCCTCTACACGCGCTCCCAGCCGCTGACGGTGCCACAGCTGGCCGGTGATCTCGGCGCGCGCCCGGCGGCGGCCGCCGCAGCCCTGGAGAAGCTGTGTGCCGAGGACGTCCTCGGCCGTGGTGGTGACGGCGGCCTGTACCGGGTCCGTGACACCCGGGCTCTTCCCCGCCGGACGGTGGACCGGGCGGTGGAGCAGGTCCGGATGCAGCTGGCCTCAGGCCTGCACCAGGCAGGCAGTGTGTTTCGGGTCGATGTCGCGGAAGTCCTGCTGAACGTCGGCAGCCTGGCCGACCTGCCTGGTCTGCTGCGGCGCCAGGGACTGATTCGGCGTGAGGCCGGCCTGTGGGTGGTGACCCGCCACGCCGCGAAGCTGCCCCGCCCGCCACGCGTGTCCTTCCCCGCTCCCCGCAGTGTGCCGTTCAGCCGGGAGGAGATCTTCGGGACGGTCACCGTGCTGCGGCACGACCAGCGCCGGATCCCTGGGCCGGTCCGGGCTGGAAGCGATTCCTGGCATCTGCTGCGTGCGATGGCCGCCCAGGTTCATGCCGCGCTGCCGCCCGCCGCCAGCGGGGAGGAGGCGGTCGTGCAGGCCGCCCTATCCGTGTTCGCCTCGGTGCTCGCTCCGCAGGAGCCTGCGGCCCGGCGGTGGCAGGCCCGCTCGATCGCCACCGCCATCGATGCCGCACTTGCCACCCTGCCCGAGACCCCGCCGCCCGTACCCGTCCACGTGCTGAACCCGCGGCCCAAGGGCAGACGCCTGAGCGGACTGGAGCGGGAGCAGACCGCCGCCCAGGTCGCCTACGCGTACGCCGAGAAGTACATGGGCGTCGATGAGATCGCCGAGGTGATCGGGCTGTCCACGACCACCGTCTACGACCTTCTACGCGAGAAGCGGATTCAGCTGCGAGGCCGCGGATGAGCAGCCGTAACAACAGCCCGCACCCGCCCACGACCAGCAGCCTTCCTGGAGCCGGTCGCGCCAACGAGCCGCTCCAGCACCCGGCCGGCGCCCCGGACACTCCGGCCCGCGTGAGTCGAGCGGTGAGCGTCTATCTGTCGGGTGAGGCGGCGAGCCTGATCGGCACCGGTGTCCACACGGTCGTCCTGCCGGTCCTCGCCGTGCTCTACCTCCACGCCAGCCCCAGCCAGGCGGCACATCTCTACCTGCTCTCCCAAATCCCGTACCTGCTCGTCTCGCTGCCCGCCGGGGCGATCGTCGACCGCTACCCGATCAAGACAGTGCTGATCGCAACCGACCTCGCGGCGGCTGTCCTGGTCGCGGCCGTCCCCGCCGCCGCGGCCTTCCACGCGCGACGATGCCCGTCCTGTACACCGCCGCCCTCGCCCAGGGATCCGTCATCGTCCTCCACCAGGCCGCAGCCAGCGTCGTCCTCGTCCAGCTCACCGATCCGGACACGCTCCAGAAGGCCACGGCCCGGCAGGAAGCGGTCCTGGGCGCCTCGTCAACGATCGGCCTGTACCTGGGCAGCGGCATCCTCGCCGTCACCACCGCGGCCCGGGCCCTCGCCGTCGACAGCTTCTCCTACCTGATGTCGGCCTGGTGTACCTCCCGGATCCCCACCCTTCCCGCACCCCCCGCCGGTGCAGGCCGTACGACCCTCACCGCCGAGATCCGAGACGGGCTCCGCTACACCCTGCGCGACCCCGTTCTGCGGCCGCTGGCCCTGTGCCTCGGCGCTACCGGTGCCGGAGCCGGTGTCATCACCGCGTTCTCGGCCTGGTACCTGCTGACCGTCGTCCAGCTCGGGCCTACCGGTCTCGGAGTGATCATGGGCGCATCCGGGACCGGATACCTGGCCGGCGCCCTCGCCTCCCCCACGCTCATCCGCTGGTTCGGGCCCGGGAAGGTCCTGATCGCGAGCGTCGCGGTGTATCCGCTCCTTGGGGTCCCGCTCCTGACAGCCCGGCCCGGTGGGCTATGGCCGGCGGGGCTGGCAGTGGCCGGGGCGCTCCAGCTCGCTGCTGCGGCCTGTGCGACCGCGACCGTCCGGATGATCCGTCAGCGACGCTGCCCGCCGGAGCTCCAAGCACGCACGCAGCAGACCGCGACCTGGCTGGTGGCCGGCAGTCGCCCCCTCGCCGCGCTCGGCGCCAGCGTCCTCGCTGTGGCCGCTGGCGTGTGGGGCACTCTCCTCACCGGCACCCTCATCCTCGCCGCCTCCGCACTTGCCCTGTGGCTCTCCCCCATCCGCCACCTCAACCGCCTCCCCGACACCACCCGCCCCGTCACCGAATCGAGCCCCGCCCACATGCCGCAGCCGCCCACCACCGACACCGACAAGGGAGTGGCCCCGACAACCGCCGCCCCCGTCACGCCCCTGAGCAAGGCTCTGCAGTCGGTCGCCCAACTCCTCGTCCAAGGCAAGACGAACGCGCAGATCGCGCGTCAGCTCTGGGTCAGCACCCACACCGTCGACTCCCACATCCAGAGCATCCGCGACCACCTGCACGCAGACACAGGCTGCTCGCGCGCAGTCCTCGCCCACACCCTCCTCAAGCACCGCCTGGTCCGCCCGCCCGCCGTCCCTGAGCTCTTCGACCCCTCCTTCGCCCCGAACCCGGAGGGGCTCCTTCTGGTGCGGGCCTTCGCCGAGCACTCTGCGACCACCGACATCGTGCGGGCCGCGCAGATCACCCCCGGCGCCCTGCGGAACCGCGCCCACAACCTCAAGCTCGCGATGCGGGCCGACAACCGCGCGCACATCGTCGGGCTCGGCCACACCCTGGGCATCCTCACCCCCGATCCCGCCCGACATCCCGCCCCAGCCGATGCGTCCCTCCCGGTGAACCCTGATCCGGGCCCCGCGCCCCTTCTCAACCCGAAGAGCAACCTGTGACTCAACCTGACTACGGAGCACCCCCGTTCAACGAAGGCATGCTCCGCCAGCCGTCCGCCAGCCGGATCTCCCACCTGCTCGTCGGAGGTCAACGCGACGCCTACGAACCCGACACCGACCTCAAGACCCGGCTCGAGGCCGTATTCGACGGACTCGAGAGGGCCGCCCGGATCAGCCGTGCCCACCGGACCCTCACCGCCCGCTACCTCGCCCGCCGAGGATTCCGGCAATACCTCGACCTGGGCTGCGGCTACCCCTCCCCCGACACCAGCCACCCGGACATCCACCTGCACTACCCCGATGCCCCCGTCGTCTACATCGAGGCCGACCGCCTCGCTTACGCCCACGCCCGTGCCCTGGCCTTCGGCGCAAACGGCGTACACCACGTTCTCGCCGACCTCCGCCGCCTGCCCGAACTCCTGGCCGACCTCACGGAAATCACCCGCGGCGCGCTGCGCCGGGACCTGCCTGTCGCAGTCTTCGCCACCGACACCCTGCAGTGGATCCCCGACCACGACCTCGACCAGGCCCTCGCAGCCCTGAGGGCGTGGCTTCCCGCGGGCAGCGCCCTGTCGATCACCCACCCCACCGCCGACTTCGGACAGGAGGAGGTGATGTCCCAGCTCACGTCCCTCAACGAAGAAGCAGACATCACCTACCTGCCACGCCCGTACAGCGCGGTGGCCCGGATGTTCGGCGGCTGGATTCAGCAGGGGCCGGGGATCCAGGCGGTGGCCCGCTGGCACGCAGATCACCCCGACCACGCTGCTCCCGGGCAGGCGTCGGCCGCGTACGCGGGCATCGCCGTCAAATCGACGGCCTTCCCCGCACCGGGGAGGGGAGCCGGCTCATGACCACGTCCCCTGTCCGCGGGCAGGCGCCGGGTTGGCCGACCGAACCGTCCGCGGCCCCCGGTTACGGAGGCTCCCCCTGGCCGGATCCACGGCGCAGCGCGGCACGGGCATCGGTACCGCTTCGGCGCGCACCGGGAGCTGGAACGCTCTCGTTCTCGCCGGGGGCCCGCTGGCTTGCCGAACACGCCGGCTACCTCCAGCCGACCAGGACCCGCAACCCGTGGGCCCGAAGCACGCTCGCCGACATCCCGCTCGGCCTCGGATTCTCCGCCGTGCGCGTGCCCGCGACCGCTGCGGCCGCAGCCATCGAGAGCCTTTCGCAGTGGGGTGTGCAGCCTGCTCCGGTGCACAACGCGGGGCACGTCTGGGTCTTCCTAGTCCGCCCCGGAATGGTGGATGGCCGGGACATTCCCGGCGGAGTTCTGCTCACGGGCGCAGGGCGGGAGGTCCTGCGCTGTCCCGAGCCCGGGCAACCGGGAGTACCCCCACGGATCTGGATTGTCCCCCCTGATGGCTCTGGTGACCTGATGGACCCCTGGACACTCGCCGACGCGCTACGGGGGCCCGCGTAAACCCCCCTGCCCCTGTGAGGCCACCTGTGCGATGCGAGCCATCCCGATGCGTAGCCCTCGCCCGAGAGATATGGATCTGATGAGTACACAGATACCTACACAGCGCCGAAACGAGAAGCTGGGGTGGTGGGTCCAACAAACCGGCCTCAGCTACGCGGCGTTCGCACGCGAGTTGTGGACGACCGCAAAGGCGAACGGGCGTCCTGACCTCAAACCGGACCGCACACGAATCGGACACTGGATCAACGACGGGCAAGTGCCGCAGCACCCCCTGCCGGACCTTCTCGCTCAAACGGTTGCCAGGCTTCGTGGATGCACGGTCAAACCAACTGACCTGGGGCTGCCGCGCGCTCTGCCAGCTCCTATCGGCCTCGGTGCGATTGATGTTGCCAATGCCTTCGCCAGACATGCCACATCCTCGGAACTGGCACCCTCCGACGTTGCCGGTCTTGATCTGGCTGTCCATGAACTTACTGCGATCTATCCCAACCGCACGCCGCAAGACCTGTGGGAGCCGGCCATGAGGCATCGGCATACGGCCCATGAACTGCTGCACCACCGGCGCCACACGCTCCGTGAAGGCCGCGAGATAGCGCGCCACGCCGGGATGCTGTCGGTTGTCCTGGCCTGGATCGCACACGACACGGGTGACCACAGTGCCGTGACGGCCTTCGCCGCCGACGCGAGTGCACACGGGCAGCAGGCCGACGCACCGGAAGTGACCGCATGGGCGGAAGACGTACTCGCGACCGACGCCCTCTACAACGGGAAGCCGTTGGACGCACTCGCCGCCGCAACTCGTGGGTTGGCCGTAGCCCCCCGCAAGAGCGAAGCCGTGTACCGGCTTACAGCCCAACTGGCCCGAGTCCACGCCCGCCTGGGCAACGAGGACGGCTATCAGGAGGCTGCGCGGCGGGTCAACGAGTACCGTTCGGAACTTCCCCGGTGCCATAGCGGCCTCTTCGGCTTCGACAGCGCGGCAATCGACTCGTTCAACGCCTCGTCGTTCCTGTGGCTGAGACATCCGCAGGAGGCCCACGCCGCGGCGACGGCCGCGATCGGCTTCTACCGTTCGATGGTCGCGCCGGCCGCCGCGCCCACGCGTCTGGCCCTTAGCGAGCTTGATCTCGCCTTGGCCCACGCCTCTTTGGGTGATCCGGATGAGGCTGTCCGCGCAGGCCAGGAAGCCCTATCCGGAGTCAGGGTCGTCGAGGCCATCCTCGACCGTGCCCACCAGCTGGACCTCGACCTGCGTCGGCGCTTCCCGAGCCACCCGGGCGCCGATGAATTTCGAGACCGGGTCCGAGCCGTACGACCCGCCCCCTAGGGGTCCGGGGATCGGCGGCATCCACTCCGGCGGGCACAGGCGTGCCGTCGGCCACGGGGGTGTAATGCGCTCCCACGTCGAGAGGATGGATATCGGATGCAACATTCCGCGCTCAGCCGTGTCGCTCCCGGTCCGGGCTCCGCAGTGGTCTTCGACTGCGACGGTCTTCTGATCACCACGGAGCGGGCCTGGGACCTGGGGTACGACGCGCTCTTTGCTCGGTTCGGTGCCAGGGTCGGCCCGGATGCCCGCGAGCGCCTCAGGGGCCTGAGCATCGAAGCGGTCGGGCAGGTTCTCGCCGAACTGCTGCACCAGCCCGGGTCCGGTCCCGTCCTTGCGCATCAGGCTCTCGAGTTGATGCAGAACCATCTCGAAGAGGTCATCGCACCCATGCCCGGCGCGGTCGCGTTGGTTGCCGAACTGGCCGGCACCCGGCCACTGGCTGTCGCCTCGAACGCCCCCACCAGCGTGGTGCGGACCCACTTGCAGCGGTTCTTCGACCTGACCAGCATCGTCATCATCGGCGGTGACATGGTCCGATCCCCGAAGCCTCAGCCTGACGTCTACCTGGCCGCCTGCAAGGCACTCGACTCGGACCCCGCGCAGACATGGGGCTTCGAAGACTCCGTCACCGGCGCGACTGCGGCGCATGGAGCCGGCCTGTACGTCGTCGCGGTCGCGCACGGCATGACCTCCAAGGTTCCCTGCGACCTCGCCGTCGAGTCCTTGGGTGATCCGCGGCTGCGCCGCGTCCTTTTCCCCAGCCCGTCGGGATAGAGCTCGCGGCACTTCGGCCACCCGGCCGCCCGGAAGTCCGCGAGGTGGTCCTTGGCCAGTGATGACGCGCTTCCGGGCCGAGTACCACAGCCCGCCACGCGGTGCCACACAACGTCGTCGGATCCGCCACAGCGCGCGCTCTTTCGGTGCCACAGATCCATGGGGTGTCCTGTGGAGGTGAACGGCCCGTGCGGAATACGCCGCAAGGTTCTTCAGACCGGTGCACGCGGGGTTCAGTGCGGTCGGATCATCCCGGCCGCGGGGGCCCCGGGCGAGCGGTCGAAGGGAGGGTTCGGCTCCGTGGTGCAGAAGGTTTTGACCACCGTGCTCTGCGACGTGGGCGATGTGCTGATCAGGTTCGACCGGGGTGTCGCCGAGGCGATCGATCGCCGGCACGGCTTGGCGAAGGGATCGCTCCTGCCCGCCGTCTTGAAGTCCCGACCCGGCCGCCTGGCCATGGCGGGGGCCATCGACCACGACACGTGGCGAGACGAGGTGGGTGCGTTGGTGGGGCCGGGTGCGGTTGAGGAATGGCTCCAATACCACGGCGACCTCGACTCGGAGGTCGCCGCGCACCTCAAGGCGGTCAGGGACCGGGGGGCCCGTGTCGTCCTGCTGTCTAACGCCAACGGCCGGCTGCGTTCTGATCTCGCCTTCCACGGCGTTGCGGACGTGGCGGACCTGGTGCTCGGCTCCGCCGAGATGGGCCTGCTCAAGCCCGACCCCCTCTGCTACCAGGAAGCGGCACGGCTGGGTCGCTTCGGCTTCCCCGAGGTGCTGTACGTCGATGACACCGCCTCTTGGGTTGCCGCCGGCGAGGCCCTGGGAATGACCGGGCACGCCTTCACATCCGCGCGGGCACTGAACGAGTGCCTCATATCGAAAGGACTGCTGTCGTGAGCACCGCTGAGGGCGGGCCGCGCGCTCCCGCCGTGAGCATCATCGTCGCCACGGCCCGGGACACCGGCTGCCGGCGGCTGGTCCAGGCCGTACGGGCGCAGTTCGCCGCCTCCCCGGAGACGGACTACGAGATCGTCCTCGTGTTGGACGGATGCCCCCGCTACCCGTGGCTGACCGGTGACGAGGAGGACATGCGCGTCATCGTCCTGCCGCAGCGCCTGGGCATCGCCCGTGCCCGGAACACGGGGATCAACGCGAGCCGGGGAAGTCTGCTGGCCTTCCTCGACGACGACTGCGTGCCGGCGGACACCTGGCTCCCCGAGCTCCTGCGCATGAGCACGAAGTACCGCAGCTCCACCGCGTTCGGCGGACGGGTGATCGCCACCGCCCCGTCGAACCTCTACAGCCAGCTGCGCGACGGGGTCTACTACTACGAGACCTTCGGCGCCTGGTACACCGACGGCGCCTCCTCCGAGGACGTCTTCGGAGCCCCGTACGTGAACGGGGGCAACTGTGCCTACCGGCGCGAGGCGCTCCTCGGCAGCGGCGGGTTCGATGCCCTGTTGCCCGCGTACAGCGACGTGGAGCTCGGCCGGCGCCTGGCTCTTGCCGAACGGGCGGTGCTGAGCCCGGCGATGGCCATTCACCACGATCATCCCAGCGAGTTCCGGCAGTACATGATCCGCTGCTGGCGCAGCGGCCGGGCCCGCGCCGTCCTGTGGCGGCACCGGGGCTACCGGCAGGACTCACCCCTCGCAGTCGGCCGCACCATCACGGCCAACCTCATGTGGCACAACGCCGTCCACCGGCGGCGCCGCATCACCGCGTCCCCCGTCCGGGTGGTGACGGTACTGACCTGTCAGGAGATCGTTCATGGCATCGGATACACGTACGCGCTCCTCGGGAGCCTCGCTGGCCGCAGGCGTCCTGGCGACCGCGCTGGTGGCGCGCCGGGCGCGGGAGTGGCGGCAGGTACGGCGTAACCGCGCCCTGCACGCACTGCCCGCGGGCTTGGCCGGGGATGCGGCCGACGTCGCCAGGGTGGTGTGCGTCGTGCCGATGTTCCAGGAGACCGACCTCGCCGAGGACACCGTGCGCTTCTGGCGCCGGCTCGTGCTGGACAAGACGGTGGACGCGGTGGTCCTGGTGACGACCGTCAAGGAGTCGGATCAGGCCGGGCCGACCACGCACGCCCTGCTGGAGGAGGCCCTCGCCGACGACGGCGCCCAGGCAGACTCGCTCGTGCTGCTCCACTGCCAGGACGTGTGCCCCTACCGTGCGGCCCAGCTCGACCTCGCGGTCGAGTGGGCGCGGGAGCGGTTCACCGCGGCCGCGGAGACGGAATCGCTGTGGATCGGGGTCTACAACGCCGACTCGCGGCCGCAGCCGGAGACCTTCGCCGAACTGCGGAAGCAGATCGCCGCCGCGCCGGACGTGCGCCTGTTCCAGCAGTTGGTCGACTACGTGGTCCCCGACCGCGAGGGCAGCGGGAAGGTGGCTGCGGGGAACGCCGTGCTGCAGACCTGGTGGACCCTGTCGCACTACGTGTCCCGCAACACGCAGGGTCTCTCCGGTGACACGGTGTGGTCGAGGACGTCGCCGTACTCCACCTTCGGACACGGCGAGTTCATTCGCAGTGACTTCCTCGAGTTCATCGGCGGGTTCCCGCGCTACGCCTACGCCGACGGGCTGCTGCTGGGCTGGGTGGCCCGCCTCGCGGGCGAGCCGATCGGCCTGCTGATGAGCCGCGACATCGCCGAGGTCCCCCGTACCGCCCGGGACCTCGTGCTGCAGCAGACCGCCTGGCTGCGCGGACTGCTCAATTTCTCCATCACGGTCGAGTGGTGCCGCACCCAGGGGCTGCTGAACCTCTCGGAGTGGGAGGTCCGGCTGCTGCGGGCCCGCCACCTGGCGATTCCCGTCGCCTGGGGACTGAGCACCGCGGCGGTCGCGGCGGGAATCGCGGCTGAATCCCACCGGGTGATTCGCGGGCGAAGCTCTGCGGTCGGCATCGCGACGGTGGCAGCATTGGCTGCCTACCCCGTCCTTCCCGGGCTGGTGGCCACGACGCGTCAGCAGCGCGACATGGGACCGGGCCGGAGGGTCGCCGGGGTACTGGCATCCTGGCCAGTGGAGGGTCTGGCTTTCTGGCCGGCCTTGCACGGGCACCTGCGGCACGGCCAGCAGGCCCCGGCCAAGACGCCGCGCTAGGCGGCAGGAAAGGTGAACGGGAATGTCGGCCGACGACAGCGCCAGCGAGCAGCTGCTCAGCGACGCCCTGGCCCGCGTGCGCGGGACGTGGCACGCGGGGGACTACCGGTTCGAGCCGGTGGCCGGCGGCACCATGGCCGCGGTCTGGCGTGGCGTCTCGGCTTCCTCGCAGGGCCCGGAGGTAGCAGTGCGGCTGACGCCCAAACCGGCTGCTCTGATCAACCGGATCGCCGGTTTGGTCGACGGGGTCGACGGTGTGGAGTGTCCGCAGACGCTGGCCGTCGGCACGGTGGAGACCAAGGACGGTCCGCAGACCGTTCACGTGTGCACCTGGATCGGCAAGGGCGGCGCCGACCGGAGCGACCCGTACGGCCTGGGCCAGGATCTGGCCCGGCTCCACTCGGAGCTGGCCCGGCCGGATGCGGGCGACTTCACCGACCGCCGCCTGACCTTCGAACGCGGCCCGGTTCCCTCCCCGGACCAAGAGCTCCCGCACTGGTACGTGGCCCGGCACCTGTGGCGGGACCGGATCCTGCCCCGCCTGGCCCAGGACCTGGCGTCCCTGCGGCCCCAGCCCATCCACGGCGACCTCCACTGGGACAACGTCGTGGCCGGCAGCGGTGGCGGCCGGTTCGGGTTCATCGACTTCGACAAGGTCATGCACGCCCCACCGGTCTTCGACCTCGCCAAGCTCCTCGCCACCGGGTTCTTCGTCCTTCAGGGCGAGCGGGCCCGCTACCAGCAGGCCCGCGCTGCGGATCTCCTGGCGGGCTACCGCAGCATCCGGCCGCTGGAGGAGGCCGAGGTAGCCGCGATCGAGGGTTTCGTCGTGATCCTCAACGGCGAGATCGCCCGCCTCGGGTACGCCTACGACGTCCCTGCCTACCAGGCCCAGGCCAACGCGGTCGGAGCCTGGTGGACGAACCGTCGCCGCCAGCGTCCCCAGGACCCGCTCGGGCTGCGCGAGCGGAAAGACTCGCCCGCGCCCCAGCAGCTCCGCCTGCCTGACCACGACAGCTAGGCCCTCCCTCACCTCGCGCACCCTCTGACGAAACCCGTGTGCCCGAAAACGGCTGGGCCCCTGCCCGCACGTCATCTGTCATGCCCATGTCCAAAGTCTGAATGGAGTGACGAATGCGTTCCCTGCTCATCGGCGCCGGCGGTCACGGCGGCGACACCCTGCTGCCAGCAGCCTGCTCCGCCGGCCTGCCCCTGTCCGCCCTGGTCGACCAGGACACCGAGCGCGCCAAGCAGCTCGCCGCCCAGTGGATGATCCCCCAGACCTACGCTTCGGCCGGCGAGGTGGACCCTGCCGTCTTCGACGCCGCGCTCATCGCTCTGCCCGTCACCGAACAGGCCGACCACGCAGCGTGGGCGATCAAGTCCGGACTGCACACCTTCGTGGAGAAGCCCCCGGCGCCGGACCTGGAGGGCCTGCACTCCCTCATCGCGCTGGCCCGGCAGGCCGAGGTGACCTGCTGCGTCGGCATGAACTTCCGGTGGGCGGAGGGCGTGCGCCAGCTGGTCAATGCCCTGGAGTCCGGCCGGTACGGGACGGCCCGCTGCGTGCGGGTCGAGCACGTGGCCCGCAAGCCCGTGGAGACCTTCGGGCCGCACATGTCCCTGGAGGCGAGCCTCTTCGCCGCGCAGGGAATCCACGCCATCGACCTGGCCGAGATGCTCCTGCCGGGCACATCCTCCCCGACCGGCCAGATGATCGCGGTGGACCGCGGACGCCTGTGCTCCATGGTCTCCAGCGACTCCGAGGCCGGGACCCGGGTGGAAGTGCAGTTCGGCAGCTGCGCGGGCGGCTTCTACCACTCCGTCCACGTCACCACCTCACGCGGCGACGTGCTGTACCTGCGCGACTTGTCCGAGCTGCAGCTCCGCCCCAGCGGAGGCGACCCGCATGTCGCGGAGTACCCCGGTGCCCGGGTGCTGTGGCGCCGCTCCCCGGCCTCGGGCGGCTACAGCCACGCCGGGTACGGCCCCGAGCTGGCCGCCTTCCGCGACCTCCTCCAGACCGGTACCGCCCCGCGCTACCTCGCCCGGCTCGAGGACCTGCTCCCCGTGTACGAGGCGTTCGACGCGCTGCTGAAGAAGGAGGGCCTGTCATGGACCGCGTGACCAGCCAGCTGCTCGACCTCGCGATCGCCGACGGCGGCACCGGCAACGCCGAGGTGGTCCGCACCCTGGAGAAGCACCTGGCCGCGCTTGTCGACGCCCCGTACGCCCTGTGCGTCTCCTCGGGCACCGCCGCTCTGGTCTGCGCGCTGCACGCGGTCGGCGTGCAGCCGGGAGACCGGGTCGCGGTCTCGGCGCTGGGACCGTCGATGACCGGGCTGGCGGTCGCCACGTTGGGCGCCGAACCCGTGTTCGTCGACTGCCGCCCCGGATCCTTCGCCCTGGACGCGGACTCCCTGAGCGCGGCGGCGAAGGCCGGTCCGCTGGCCGCCGTGATCCCGGTCCCGATGTGGGGCTACTGGGACGAGGACCCCCAGGTCCTCGCCGACCTCCGCCAGCGCGGCATCCCCGTGGTCGTCGACGCCGCCCAGGCCCCCCTCCTGCGGCTGGGCCCGCAGACGCTGGCGGAGAGCGCCGACGTGATCTGCCTCAGCCTGCACGGCCGCAAGCCCATCAAGGCCGGCGAAGGCGGGGCCTGCCTGACCCGGAACCCCGAGCTCGCCGAGCAGATCCTGGCGGTGCGCAACTTCGGACAGCAGACGAAGTTCACCGGCACCCGACTGGATCCCACCGGCCCGTTCGGCGGCCAGTTCGGCAGCAACTTCAAGATCAACGCACTGGGCGCGGCCTGGGCGCTGGACCAGAGCTCCGACGTCGGTGTGCTGCGCTCCCGCTTCGCCACGCTGCGTAAGACGGCGCAGGCCGCGTTCGAGGCGACCGGCATCGACTGGCAGGAGGCGCCACAGGCCGGCGGCGTCCTGGAACACGGCGGGTACGGACTGGTCGCCGTGTGCGCCGACGCCGGCGACGCCGCGGACATGGCCCACCAGCTGGCCGACAGCGGCATTGAGGTCGACACGCTCCGCTACTCCTACGCCCCCATGCACCACAGCCCGTACTTCACCCCCCACCGGACGAGCACCCCGGCCGCGAGCGATCTCGCGGCCCGAGCGGTGGCCTGCCGTCTCGAAGCGTTCCCTACACCCCTGCCCCTCGGAGGCTGACATGAAGATAGGCATCATCGGCATGGGCCACGTTGGGCACTCGATGCGTGACCTGTTCCACGACCGCGCCGAGCTGGTCACCTACGACCAGGCGCACGACAGCGAGTACCCGCAGGAGGCCCTGGAAGGGTGCGACTTCGCGGTGGTATGCGTGAACACGCCGTCCGGGGCCAACGGGGAGTGCGACGTGACCCACGTCGTCGACGCCATCAAGCGGGTCCCCACGCAGCGGATCCTGCTGAAGTCCACGGTGCCGCCCGGCACCACCGCCCAGCTGGCCGCCGCGACCGGCAAGGAGATCTGCTTCAGCCCCGAGTACGTCGGGGAGAGCACCTACTTCAACCCCGTGTGCGACGACCCGCGGACGATGTCGTTCGTCATCCTCGGCGGGGAGAAGGAGATCCGCGGCTACTTCCTCGACGCCCTGCTGCCGATCCTGGGGCCCCACAAGACGTACTTCCAGTGCACGGCGGCCGAGGCCGAGGTCGTCAAGTACATGGAGAACGCGTTCTTCGCGACGAAGGTGACCTTCGTCGCCGAGTTCCGGGAGATCGCCGAAGCGATGGGCGCCGACTGGCACACCGTCCGCGAGGGCTGGCTCCTGGACCCCCGCGTCGAGCCCTCGCACACCGCCGTCTTCGCCGACAACCCCGGCTTCGGCGGGAAGTGCCTGCCCAAGGACCTGTCCGCCATCATCGCCGCGGCGCGCACGACCGGCGCCCGCCCGGACCTCCTGACCGCGGTCGCCCACAGCAACCAGCGCCGCCGGGCCGCGCTGAGCTGACCGCCCTGCCGCCCGGCCCGAACGCGGCCGGGCGGCGCCGTCCCCGGAGGACCCGCATGCCCGTACCCACCGTCATCGGCGTCAACTACCACCGCATCGGCGACGTGGATCCCGCCAACCCCTACCACCGGCTCCACACCGTGTCCCAGGAGACCTTCGCCCGCCAGCTCGAGATGATGCTGGAGCTGGGCCAGGTCGTCTCCCTGGACCAGGTCCGCGCCGGCGAGGGCCTGGCCGAGGTCAACTTCGTCCTGTGCTTCGACGACGTCCCCGTCTCCGCGCTGACCGCCATCGACAGCGTGCGCGCCTGTGGCCTTCCGCTGACGCTCTCCCCGGCGGGCCTGCTCACCGACACCGGGATGGGCGGGCGCGACAAGGTGTACGCCATCGAGAAGTACGCCGCCCCCCGGGTGATCGCCGAGCGCATCGCCACCCACGTTCCCGAGGCTTCCGGCCTGGGCACCTTCTATCAGCTCACCAAGAGCGCCGATCTCGACCCCGAGGCGGTGGCCGTACAGCTGATCGACCCGCTGTACGCGGCCGTCGAGGAGGCGGCAGCGCCGTACTTCGCTGAGCGCGGATACCTGCCCTGGTCGAAGCTGAAGGAGCTGGCCCTCGATCCGCTGGTCACCGTGGCCAACCACAGCTACCGCCACACCAACCTCGCGGCCCTCGGCGCCGACGCCGTGCGACAGGAAGTCGACCGCTCCCACGTTCACTTCCACCAGCGCATGGGCACCGGCGCCCGGTACTTCACCGTTCCGTTCGGACGCCTCACGCAGGAACTCGCGCTGGACCTTCAAGATCCGCTCATCGAACGGGGATATGCAGGCATCCTGTGGGTCGGATCTGCCGGCGTGAGCATCCACGCTCCCTACGACCACCAGCTCCTGCACCTGATGCGGCTGCACACGCTCGACAGCGTCGAAGGCTTCGCCGCCCAGGTCCACGCCGCGAGGCGCGACGCCACCCGGGCGGCAATCTGGCAGGTCCCTGCCACCGTTCACCGGCGGCCGGTCCAGGTCACCCGCGCAAGCGGGGCCCGCCGCGCCGGGCAGCTCGAGATGCTGCTGCGCCAGGGCAAGGACTACGCCAGCGACCCGCGGTATTACCAGCACCAGTTCGCGGACAATCCGCAGCGTGGCGAGCGGCCCGACTACTGCACCGTCGAGGCCGACGGCCGCCCGGAGGCGATCGCCTACAGCTTCCACAGCCGCTTCGCCCTGGACGGCCAAGCGGTGCCCGGTGTCTACCTGTCCGGCTGGCGCAAGCTCCCGCACGTCCATGCCGCGGCCGCCGGCCAGCTGCTCCGCGTCCACCTTGAGCGCGAACCCGTCGTCGGGGTCTACCGGCCCAACCCGGATATCCACGCGGCCTTCCGCGGCTGGCACCGGGCCCGCGTCCACCAGCTCGACCTCCCCGTCCCGACCAAGCCGCCGCAGGCACACCGGACCACCAGCAGCGTGGAGGAGAGCGCCGCGTTCCCCACGGACTTCGAGGCCCTGTGCGCCGACTCGGCCCGGAGGGCGGGATTCACCGTGATCCGCGACAACGCCTACCACCACTGGCGGCACACCACCTACCCGGTGAGTCCTGCTACGTATCTGGCTGTCCGCCGTGAGGGCGAGCCCACGGCGCTGGCCGTCACCCTCCACCTCCACGGCGTCAGGCACGTCATCGACTTCCACCTGGCCGCCGACGAAGAAGCCGCATCCCTGGTCGGCGCCGTCCTCGCCCACGCCGGCGGCCACGTATCCACCACGGTGCGGTGGGAGACCAGCAGCCATCACCTGGCCCGCACCGCCACCGAGCAGTTCGCGGCCACGGCCACGTCCTACGACAACTTCTACCGCTTCAACCCCGCTCTCCTGGCCGATCACGGCATCGCACCCCCGGCAGAGCGCTGGCCCGAGCTGCCCCTGCACGAGACCGCCACCACCAGCGACGTCCTGCCGCGATGACCCGAAGGAGCCCCATGTACACGGTCGCGGACCTCCTCCTGAGCAACGCCCGGACCAGGGCGGACGCCCCGGCCGTCATCGACGGCTCGGACGTCCTGACCTACCGCCAGCTCGCCGACCGCGCCCAACGCGTCGCCGGCCATCTGACGGCCCGTCTTCCCGCCGGGTCCCGCATCGCCCTGCTGCTGCCCCGCTCGGCGGACGCTCTCACCGCCTACTTCGCCGCGCACCTGGCGGGCCTCGTCCCCGTCTTCATCCACGATCAGCTGCGCCCCCGGCAGATCGCGCACATCGTCGACCACAGCGAAGCCGGCCTCGCCCTGACCAGCCGCCGCCACGCCGTGCGCCTGGAGGGAGCTCTGCCGCAGGACCGCATCCTCACACCTGAGGACCTCCTCCAAGACCCTGCCGCCGCCCCCGCCACACCGGCCACCATCGGCCGGGACCTGGCGGGACTGATCTACACCTCCGGGTCCACCGGAACGGCCAAGGGCGTCATGCTCAGCCACGACAACCTGCTCAGCGGCGCCCGGATCGTGGCGGACTACCTGGGACTGACCCACGAGGACCGCACGCTGGCGCTGATGCCGTTCAGCTTCGACTACGGGCTGAACCAGGTCCTGGCCACCTTCCACAGCGGAGGCGCCGTCGTCATCCAGCGCTCCGCGTTCGCCCCCGACATCAGCCGCACCCTCCTCGAACACGAGGTCACCGGCCTGGCGGGCGTCCCCAGCCTCTGGAGCGACCTCCTCCACCCCGACTCCCCCTTCACCACCACCCGCTACCCCTGGCTGCGCTACCTGACCAACACCGGCGGCCCCCTCACCCCCACCACCGTCAAAGCGCTCCGGTCCACCCATCCCCAGCTGGCCGTCTTCGCCATGTACGGGCTCACCGAGGCGTTTCGCAGCACCTACCTCGACCCTGCCCGGATTGACAGCAAACCGACGTCGGTGGGTCAGGCCATCCCCGGCTCCCACGTCGACGTCCTCGACGAGAACGGCAAGCCCTGCCCGCCCGGCGTGGTGGGCGAGATCGTGCACCGAGGCCCCACAGTCACCCTGGGCTACTGGCGCGATCCCGACACAACCGCGCTCGTCTTCCGCCCGCGCGCGGGACTCCGCCCGCCCTGGACGGAAACCGTCGTCCACTCCGGCGACCTCGGCTATACCGACGCCGCCGGCGACCTGTACATCACCGGCCGGCGCGACGAGCTCACCAAGATCCACGGCATCCGCGTCACACCCGCCGAGATCGAGGCCGCAATAGCTGCCGCCGGCCTGACCGCCGGCGTCGTCGCCCTCATCGTCCCCGACCCCGACGGCCGCAGCGCCCCGTCCGTTCTCGTCGCCGTCGAGCCCAAGGATCCGTCCTTCACCCTCGACGCCCTCAGCGGCTACTGCTCGGCCGAACTCCCGCCCCACATGCGGCCCCGCCACATCCAGGCCCTCGACAGCCTGCCCCTCACCCCACATGGAAAGCCCGACCGCAACCACATCCTGGCCCTCCTCACGAGCGGAGCAGGCCGATGACCCCCACCGCCCACGAAGAACTGCTGCGGCCACTGGAGGAGTACACCCGGCTGCACCTGGACACGCTGCGCCGCTTCGGCAGCCGGGCCCTGGACCTGTCCTTCCCCAACCCCCAGTTCCTGAGCGACCCCCGCCCCTACGACGTCCTGGCCTCCCTCGCCGCCAAGGCCCGCCCCCTCGACCTGCGCTACAGCCCCTTCGGCGGGTTCACCCCCGTACGCCGTCGCGTCGCCGCCGCCCTCGCCAAACAGCACACCCTGCCGTACGCCTGGAATGACATTGTCATGACGCCCGGGGCGACCGCCGCCCTCCGCGTGGCCCTGAGCTCGCTGTTCTCCCCGCCCGACCGGATCATCCTGGTCACCCCCTGCTGGATGGACTACCCCCTCTACATCCAAGACCTCGGCCTCGTCTTCGACCTGGTCCCCACCGCCCCCGACAAACACCTCGACGTACAGGCCATCGCGAGGGCGTGGACTCCCGAGACCCGGGGCGTCGTCATCGCACAGCCAGGCAGCCCCACCGGAGTGATCCACGACGACCGCGAACTCGCGCAGCTGGCCGCCGTGATGCTGCGGCACCCGGCACCGACACCGCCGCTGCTCATCGCCGACGAAGCACACGCACTCCAGGTCTGGGACCAGACCCCGTGCCCGGCCCCCGCCACCCACTACCCCCACACCATCACCGTGCGCTCCTTCGGCAAGGCATGGGACATGCAAGGCCAGCGCACCGGGTGCCTGGCCGTCTCGCCGCATCTCGGCGTCCGTGACCAGGCCGTCGCGGCCCTCGTCCGGAGCATGCGCGTGACCGGGCACTGCGCTCCCACGGCCCTCACCCAGCAGCTGGCCGCCGCCCTGTCCGACACCGCGCCCGATCTGACCGGGCTCGCCGAGCTCCAGCGCCATACCCGCCGCAACCTCACCGACCGCGGCCTGACCGTTCTCGACACGCACGCGACGCGGTTCCTCTACGCCCGCTGCCCCACACAGGACGACCGCGTGTTCGTCTCCCGCCTGGCCGGGTGCGGCGTGCTGGTGATGCCCTCCTCGCTGTTCCACGAGCCGGGCTGGTTCAGGATCGCCCTCAACCTCGGGCAACCGCACCTCGACCGGGCCATCGACATCATCAGCCAGGAGTACGGACGTGCTTGAAACCCGCCTCCCCGTGCCCAACGTGTACTGGAACCGGGACGGGGGCACCCGCCTGGAGGCCATCTCGGCGGAATCGGCGCCGGCCCTCGTCGGGCGGTTCGCCCATGTCCAGCAGGACGGCGACCGTGTCACCGCGATCCGTGACCAGCTCGGTCTCAACAAGCTCTACGTCGCCTTCCACCCCGACCGAGGCGTCATCGCCGCCAACTACCTACGTGATCTCGTCGAGGCAGGCATCGCGTTCACCGACACCTACGCGATTCCCGCCGGCAGCGTCGTCACGCTCGATCCCGCCGCGCGCTCCGGGGCCGTCCGCAATTTCGCCGCGCTCCCGACCCGCGCCGGATCCAGCGACACCCCCTCCAAGACCGCCCACCGCGTCTGCGAGCTTCTCGATCAAGGAATGGGGCACCTGGCTGCCCTGCATCCGAGTACGCCCGTTGCCGTATGCCTGTCCGGCGGCGCGGACAGTTCCGTCATCGCCGCCTACACCCGCGAGCACTTCCCCCGCGCCGTCGCCTACACCTACTCCTTCGGCGACGAGCACCTCAGCGAGGACGCGGCCGCCGCCCAGCGCGTCGCCGCCCACCTGGACATGCCCTTGCGGCTGGTGCGAGCCGACCGCCAGGCCCTCCTCGCCGCGCTCCCTCCCGCGATCCTCAACGGCCAGGACTGGCGCGACTTCAACGTCCACGCCGCCGTCGTCAACGAGATCCTCGGCGCCGCCATAGCCGACGACCACCCCCACGGCGCACTCGTGTTCACCGGCGACCTCATGAACGAGTTCCTCGCCGACTACACCCCCGTGGCATACGCCGACAACCTCTACTACCGCCTGCCGAACCTCCCGCCCGACCGGCTCCGCACCCATCTCACCCGCGGAATCCAGACCGGCGACCGCGAAGTCGGAGTGCTCACCGCACACGGGCTGACCGTCGTCCAGCCCTACAGCTGGGCCACCACCGAGCTGCTGGCCATGCCCGAACCGGTGAGCAAACCCCTCCTCATGACCCATCTCGCACGCCACAGGCTCCCCGGCACAACCCTGCGCCGCCCCAAGGTCCGCGCGCAGATCGGCGACGTGGGCTCAGACACCGGAGTACTGCCCCAACTACTCCAGGCAGGCATCACCCAGCCGCGTCTGGAAGACCGCTTCCGCCGCGCGCTGGGCATCGCCTCATCCGCGGACCTGAACCGCACCATTCGCGGCGGCATCCACAAGCCTGTGCCGCACGTTCTTTAGGAAGGCACCTCATGGCCCTCAGCCCGGCCGACGCGGCCACACGCATCGAAACGTTCATCCGGCGCGAAGCCTCCGTCGCTGACGACGACCCGAGCTTCACCCGGCACGTGAACCTCTTCGACACCGGCTATCTCGACTCCCTGACCGTTGTGGCCCTCACGGTCCACGTCGAGGAGGACCTCGGGGTCTCAATCACCGACGCCGACCTGTTCGACACCCGATTCGCCACGATCGCCGGCATCGCCGATCTGATCACTCAGCGTGCGGTACGCGGATGAGGTGCCCAGCCGCGTAATCCCACCCGTCACACGCGTATCAACACCGGCGTTTCGGCCACCACTCTCCGAGGCAGCACCCGCGCGCCTCAAGGGTGGATGCACCCTGCATGAGGAGCCATCCGCGACCCTGTACGGAATCCGCTTCGTCTCAAACACGCGTGTTCGATCCGGCGCTCTCGGTCGTTGATCCCGGCACCATCACAGGACCACAACACCCCTATCAACGAAGACAGTTGCACCCGCTCTTCACTACCGGCACGCACTCGGTAGCGGGGCTTCTCCCTGCCCTGCCGCGGCCACGTCGATCGCGCTCCACCGTCGAGAGGTATCCACATGACTCCCGCTCGTTCCGCACTCCTCGACCTTGTCCACGAGTACCTGGAGCGCTACCCCTCCGAGCGCGACCGGCTGGCGCCCCTGTCGACGGCTCTCGACGAGCCCGGTGATCCAACGAGTCGGGCCACCCTGCCTGGACACATCACGTGCAGCGCCGTCGTCATCGACCGCAGCCAACGGGTCCTGCACATTCACCACAGGGCCTCCGGGCTGACCCTCGTACCTGGTGGACACCTCGAACCGTCCGATCGCACGCTCGCTGGCGCCGCAATGCGCGAGGTCCACGAGGAGGCAGGGATTCCAGTCGGCGACCTGTGCCTGACCACCCAGCTCCTCGACAACCCGATCGACATCGTCATCCACGACATTGCCGCCCGGCCGGCCAAGGGTGAGCGCAAACACCAGCACTACGATGTCCGATTCGTCTTCTACCTCACCCACGAAGCTCCTCCGATCCGCCTGCAAGACGAGGAAGTCTCCGGGGCTGAGTGGCTGCCCTTCGACCAGGTCACCTCGCCCACGCTGCGCGCCAAACTGATCGGCACATCACTCGACGTGCTGTCCGAGCCGGCGAACGCCTCGGTCCGCCGCGATGCGGGGTGGCCGGCATGAGCGAGAACGCCGATACAGCCGCCGGGAACGTACCCGGCCCGCGGGCCAGCGAGCTGCCGCTACCTCCGGCGACGATGCCTACCGGTCCTGAGGACGGGGACATGACCGAAGGCTTGGAGGAGGCGTACTGGTCGGTTCATGACGGCGCCGCCGCGAGCGCCAGCGTGCGCCAGGTCCTGTCGCGGCTGCCCAAGAACACCGCCGTCATCGGCCGGCTCGCCTGGCAGGCGGACCGCCGCTCGACCCTCGCGGCCGTCGTCTGCCAGCTGGCCTCGGCGGCGATGGCCGCGTTCGGGCTGATCGCCTCGGTGAAGGTGCTGCAGCACCTGTTCGCTGCGGGGCCCACCCCCGACCGGGTCCGTGCCGCGATTCCCCAGATCCTGATCGTGGCGGGCTTCCTCGCCGCCCGGGCCTTTCTGGAGGCGGCCGTGGCGGTGGCCCAGGCCCGTGTCACGCCCAAGATCCGCACCGCCCTCGAATGCGAGTTCCTGCACCTCACCGCGCACGTGCGCCTCGAAGCGGTCGAGGATCCCGACTGGCACGACGAGGTCCACCGGGCGAACGACCGCGGGCTGTTCTACGCGCGGATGATCGTCGGGCAGGTCGTCTCCCTCGCCTCCGCGACGCTGGGACTGATCGGCACCGCCGGCGTGCTCGGTGTCCTGCACCCCGCGCTGTTACCCCTTCTGCTGCTGTCGGTCCTGCCGGTCGGCGCGGCCGCCGTGCGCAGCGCGCGGGCCCGGTTCAACAGCCAGGTCCTGCCCGGGATCCACACCCGTCTGGCCCGCCGCGGGCTGCTGCCCGCCGAGCACTTGGTCGACTCCGGCTACACCTCCCTGCCCCACCTGGAACAAGCCGCCCGTGACCACCAGGTCACCGTCACCGGCCCCCTGCCAGCCAACCCCACCCGGCAGCATCGCCAGGCCAAGGGCTTCGCCCGGGACGACTTCCACATCGACTACGACCGACAGCAGGTCACCTGCCCCCAGGGCCAGGTCAGCGCGGGCTGGCACGGCCCCTATCCGACCTCTTCGCCCACTGCGGCCCCGCTGATCGTGGCAAGGTTCACCAAGGGCCAGTGCCGCCCCTGCCCGGCCCGCACCCAGTGCACCACCACCGCCGACAACGCCCGCACCGTGGGCTTCCCCCCGCGAGAGCTCCGCGACCTGCAACTCCGCATCCGCACCGAGCAACAAACACCCGAGTGGAAGACCCGTTACGCGGTCCGCTCCGGAGTAGAGGGCACGGTCAACGAGTTCGCCCACGGGCACGGCATGCGGCGCTGCCGCTACCGAGGACAGGGAAAGGCCCACATCCAGCACGTCCTGACGGCGATCGCCGTCAACATCGAGCGCCTCAGCGGACTACCGTCGACAGAGGCAGGCTCTCCGCCTCGACAACCGACGGCCTTCCAGAACTACCTCGACCAGCGCCAGATACCCCGGCCGAAGTCCTGGCGAACCCTGGGCAGCTGACCCCGGCGGCTCCAAGATCCCCGACAGAGTCAAGATGAGTGGCTGTTGCCTTTCCGGTCGTGATCGCGGGTTTTCGCTGGTCAGGCAAGGGGTGGGGTGATGCGGTGGGAGGGGTGGTCTGTCGGGTTGTTGTTCTCCGGGAGGTCGCGGATGCCGTCAGTTTCTGGGTTGCTGGAACAGCGGGAGCTCGCCGCTCGTCGTCGTGTGGAGGAGTTACGGGAGGAAGCCGACCGCGTCCAGGCCGAGCTGGTGGTGGCCGAGCAGGACTGGAAGGAGTGGCTCATTGCCCGCTCGCGGGTCGACGAGGTCCTGGCCGGGCGGTGATGGAGCTGCCGCCCCAAATGCCACCGAGGCCGTGCGGGATACCTGCCGCCGCGCCGGGGTCCCGGAGCAGCTCTCCCGCCACCGTGAGCATCCCTGCCGCACCGCGGCAGGGGAGAAGCGAAGTACGTGGCGCTCCGGGAACTGGGGACCGCCGCGATGCCGGATGCGCGAGGACGGGTGCTGCCCGCGCAGGGACCGGAAGGCCGCGAGGACCTCCAGGAGCGGCGAGACCACGAAGCGGCACCCCGCCAGCTCGCTCGCCGAGACGCCCAGGCACGACGCCTGTGAAGGCGGGACGCCCGAACGCGCCGGGAGCGGCGCGGGCGGAGTGGTGAAGGACACCAGCTTGTCGAGCTGCTACCTGCTCCAGCGAGCGCTCCGCCTCGTCCACGACGATCGTCATGCGGGAGGTGGCGGGATCGTCGCCCGGGTACGCCGACAGCGACTCGATGTTGACCCCCGGCGGAGAACTGCCCGGCGATCCGGGCGAGGGCACCGGACTTGTTCTCGACGAGCGCGCGGAGCGTGCGCTTGGCTACGTGCGTTCCTATTCCTCGTCGTCGCCGAAGTCGGGGCGGACGTCTCGTGCGGCCATGATTGCGTCGTTGGACGTGCCGGCGAAGACCATCGGCCAGACCATGGCGTCCTCGTGGACGATGAAGTCGATTACCACGGGGGCGTCATTGAGCGACAGCGCCTTCTCGATCGTCGCATCGAGCTCCTCGGGCGACTCGCAGCGCAGCGCGTGACACCCCATCGCCTCGGCGAGCTTGACGAAGTCCGGGATGCGGGTGCCGCCCTTGGGCTGGCCGCGGGGTGCCTCACCGGAGTGCAGCACGGTGTTGGAGTACCGCTGTCCGTAGAACAGGGTCTGCCACTGGCGGACCATGCCCAGGACCCCGTTGTTGATGATCGCGACCTTGATCGGGATGTTGTTCAGCGCGCAGGTGGCCAACTCCTGGTTCGTCATCTGGAAGCAGCCGTCGCCGTCGATCGCCCAGACCGTCGCTTCCGGCTTGCCCGCCTTGGCGCCCATGGCGGCGGGGACGGCGTAGCCCATGGTGCCCGCACCGCCCGAGTTGAGCCAGCTGCGGGGCTGCTCGTACGCGATGAACTGCGAGGCCCACATCTGGTGTTGGCCCACTCCCGCCGCGAAGATCGTCCCCTCGTCCGTGAGCTCACCGATGCGCTGGATGACCTGCTGCGGGGAGAGCTCGCCCGCCGGGGCCGCCTCGTGACCCAGCGGGTAGGTCGTGCGCCACCTGTCGAGCTGCTCCCACCAGGCCGCGTAGTCGCAGGCGGTCTCGTTGCTCTCCCGTACGTCCTGGACGGCGGCGGTGAGCTGGGCCAGCACTTCGCGGGCGTCCCCGACGACCGGCACGTCCGCGAAGCGGTTCTTGCCGATCTCGGCCGGGTCGATGTCGGCGTGCACGACCTTGGCGTGCGGGGCGAAGCCGTCCAGCTTGCCGGTGACACGGTCGTCGAACCGCGCCCCCAGGGCGACGATCAGATCGGCCTTCTGCAGTGCCGCCACCGCGGCGACCGTCCCGTGCATGCCGGGCATGCCCAGGTGCTGCGGGTGGCTGTCGGGGAAGGCGCCGCGGGCCATCAGCGTCGTGGTGACGGGCGCCCCGGTGAGCTCCGCCAAGGCCTTCAGCTCGGTGGTCGCCTCCGCCTTGAGGACACCGCCCCCGACATAGAGCACGGGGCGCCTGGCCCCCGTGATCATCCGCGCGGCCTCCTTGATCTGCCGACTGCTCGGCGTGGTGACGGGACGGTAGCCGGGGAGGTGGCGGTCCGTCGGCCACCGGAAGACCGTGTCCTTCTGCAGCGCGTCCTTGGTGATGTCGACCAGGACGGGCCCGGGCCGGCCGGTGGCGGCGAGGTGGAAGGCGTCCGAGATCGCGCGGGGGATGTCGTCGGGATCCTTGACCTGGAAGCTGTGCTTGGTCACGGGCATGGTGATGCCGCAGATGTCGGCTTCCTGGAAGGCGTCCGTACCGATCGAGGTACTCGCCACCTGCCCGGTGATCGCCACCAGGGGCACCGAGTCCATGTAGGCGTCGGTGATCGGGGTGACCAGGTTGGTCGCTCCCGGACCGCTGGTCGCCATGCAGACGCCGACCCTGCCGGTCGCCTGGGCGTACCCGGTCGCGGCGTGGCCCGCGCCCTGCTCGTGTCGGACCAGGACGTGACGCAGCGTGGTCGAGTCCATCAGGGCGTCGTACGCCGGAGTGATCGCTCCCCCCGGGATGCCGAACGCGATGTCCACGCCCACGGCTTCAAGGGACCGGACGAGGGACTGGGCGCCCGTCATCCTCTCCGCGGGGCAGGGAACGGCGGGTGTTTCCGAGGTCTGGGTCATCGGTCCTGAGTTCCTTCTCGAGGCCGCGATCATGGCGTGTGATCAGGGATCGTGCGGCGTGATCGCGGCTGAGGGGCTCTCGGCGCGCTTGTGGAGCGCCCGCTTGCGTGATGTTCAGACGATCTTGTGGAGCCAGGCGTGGGTGTCCGGGGCCTGGCCGCCCTGGATGGCGAGGAGGGCCTTGCGCAGCCGCATGGTGACCGGGCCGGGCTCGCCGGTGCCGACGGTCCAGTCGGCACGGGCGGACTTCACCGAGCCGACCGGGGTGATGACGGCGGCGGTGCCGCAGGCGAAGACCTCGGTGAGGGTGCCGTCCGCGCAGCCCTGGTGCCACTCGCCGGTGGAGATCTTCCGCTCCTCGACGGGGTGACCGAGGTCGGATGCGAGCCGCAGCAGGGAGTCGCGGGTGATGCCGGGCAGCAGGGCACCGGAGAGCTCGGGTGTGACGATCCTGGCTTCCTCGCCCTCGCCGAAGACGAAGTAGAGGTTCATGCCACCCATCTCCTCGATCCACTGGTGCTCGGCGGCGTCGAGCCAGACGACCTGGTCGCAGCCCTTGGCGGCGGCCTGGGCCTGGGCGACCAGGGAGGCGGCGTAGTTGCCGGCGCACTTGGCGGCGCCGGTGCCGCCGGGCGCGGCGCGGACGTAGTCCTCGGACAGCCAGACGGAGACCGGCTCGATGCCGCCGGGGAAGTAGGCGCCGGCCGGAGAGGCGATGATCATGAAGAGGTAGGAGTCGGCCGGGCGGACGCTCAGTCCCGTTTCGGTGGCGAACATGAGGGGGCGCAGGTAGAGGCTCTGCTCGGGCTGGTTCGGGACCCAGTCCCGCTCATGCCGGACGAGCAGTTCGACCGCCTCGACGAAGGTCTCGACCGGCAGCTCGGGCATGGCCAAACGGCGGGCGGAGGCCTGGAACCGGGCGGCGTTGGCCTCCGGGCGGAAGGTGGCGATGGAACCGTCGGCCTGCCGGTAGGCCTTCAGACCCTCGAAGATCGCCTGACCGTAGTGCAGGGCCATGTTCGCCGGGTCGATCTCCAGCGGCGCGTACGGGGTGAGCTGGGCGTCGTGCCAGCCCCGGCCCTCGGCCCAGCGGATGGTGACCATGTGGTCGGTGAAGATCCGGCCGAAGCCGGGGTCGGCCAGCGCGGCCTCGCGCTCCGCCTGGGGCGCCCTCGGTGAGGTGGAGGCGGCCACCAATGGCCTGGTTGGACAGGCCGTCGGCGACCAGGGCGAGTACTTCTGTCTCGCGGCGGGTCAGGGTGGTGGCGGGGGCGCGAAGCCGGTTCATGAGGCGGTCGGCGACGGCGGGTGCCAGGGTCGTGCGTCCGGTGGCGGCGGTGCGTACGGCGGCGGCCAGGTCTTCGGGCGGGGCGTCCTTGAGGAGGTAGCCGGTGGCGCCGGCTTCGATGGCCGGCAGGGTGTCGGCGTCGGAGTCGTAGGTGGTGACGATCAGCACGCGGGGGGCGTCCGGTCGGGCGGTGATCTGTGCGGTCGCCTCGGCGCCGCCCATGCCCTTGCCGAACTGCAGGTCCATCAGGACGACGTCGATGTCGCCCTGGGCGGCGCGGGCGACGGCCTCCTCGGCGGTGGCCGCCTCGGCCACCACGGTGAGGCCGGGTTCGGTCTCGAGCACGGCGCGGAGTCCGGCGCGTACCACCGGGTGGTCGTCGGCCAGGAGCAGGCGGATGGGGGACTCGGTCACCGGTGGGCCTCGGGTTTGTGGTCGGCGGGCGGGGCGAGGGGGAGCTGGGCGGCCAGGGCCGTGCCGTGGCCAGGTGTGGATTCGATCGTCAGGGTGCCGCCGAGGGCGTGCATGCGGGCGCGCATGGCGGCCAGGCCGAAGCCGCCGCTTTCGGGGTCGGGGACGGGCAGACGGCCGGGGTCGAAGCCGGTGCCGTCGTCGACGACGTCGACGGCGACGTGCTCGCCCACGTAACTGAGGGTGACCTCGACGGTGTGGGCGCGGGCGTGGCGGACGGTGTTGGCGAGGGCGGACTGGGCGATGCGCAGCAGGGCGACCTCGTGCGCGGTCGGCAGCGGTACTGGCTCGCCGGTGAGATGGAAGCGCGCGGTGAGCGGATGCCGGGTCGAGGTGGTGGCGCAGAGCCGCTCCAGGGCGCCGGCCAGGGTGGAGTCCTCAAGGGCGGGCGGGGTGAGGGCGGCGACGAACCGGCGGGCCTCGGCGAGGTTGTCCACGGCCGCCTGGCGGGCCTGTTCCACGAACCGGGCGGCGTTGTGCGGCGCGCCGGGCAGGGCGCGCTCCGCGGCCCGCAACAGCAGCTGGATGCTGGACAGGCCCTGGGCGAGGGTGTCGTGGATCTCGCGGGCGAGGCGTTCGCGTTCGGCCAGCACTCCTGCGGTGTGCTGGGCGGCGGCGAGGTCCGCGCGGGTGGCGGTGAGTTCCTCGATCAGCCGGCGTCGCTGTTCGCTCTCCCGGTACAGGGCCTGGTACCCCCACACCACGGCGACGGCGACGGCGGCGCCCAGAGCCGGGCCGATCGCCATGGCGAGGCTGAAAGAGCCTTGATGGGCGGAGTACGCGGTGATCGCCGTACCGGCGGTCGCGGCCACAGCCGTCAGGCCGGCGCGGCGCGGCAGCAGGTGAAGCTGGAGGAAGTACAGCGGGAAGGCGAGCCAGACGGCGTCGGCGGACAGCGCCAGCAGCACCAGCCAGCAGGCCCCGACGGCGGACAGCCACACCGCGGCGGCCCGAGGGGAGCGCCTGATCCGCGGCAGGAGCGGACCGGTCGCGTAGGCCAGGGCGCACACGACCGCCACGGCCACGGTCAGCGCGGCGTGGGGCCGGCTGTCGGCCACGGCCCGGCCCGCCGCCAGGGCGAGGAGCCCGAGGACGAGCAGGTGCAGGCACCAGGCCAGGGCCCGGGTGGTCGGGGTCAGGGCGGGAGCGGGTGTGTTCACAGTCCTTCCAGCCTAAGGACGCAGGCCCCCGGGCGGCCTCCATCAAAAGTTACAACTCGCGCGCCACCCTTCGGCCCGTGAAGTGCTCTCTCCTGCCGGATGTGCGCGCGGGGGGTGGACGGCGATGGTGGGGACATACCGATTCCACCGCCAGAAAGAGGCAGGCCAAAGCCGTGTTCGTCGCCTGGAGAGACCTGAAGTTCGCCAAGGGGCGATTCGCCCTGATGGGGACCGTCATCGTGCTCATCACCCTGCTGGTCGGCCTGCTGTCCGGCCTGACCGCCGGCCTGGGCCAGCAGAACATCTCCGCCATCACCGACCTGCCCGCCGACAAGATCGCCTTCCAGGCGCCCAGCGGCGGACAGGACGTGTCGTACTCCAACTCCACCGTCACCGAGAAGCAGTGGCAGCAGTGGGCCAAGACCCCCGGAGTCACCAGCGCCGAACCGCTGGGCATCACCACCACCAAGGCCACCGCCGGGGACAGGAGCACCGGGGTCTCCGCCTTCGGCGTCCAGCCGGGCTCCCGCCTCGCCCCGGACAGCGGCAAACTGGACGCGCGGTCGGTGGTGGTGTCGACCAAGGCCGCCGACGACCTCGGGATCAAGGCGGGCGACACCTTCACCCTGGCCGGCCAGCGGTTGACCGTGGCCGCCGTCGAGGGCGACGCCTCCTTCAGCCACACCCCGGTCGTCTGGACCAGCCTCGACGTCTGGCAGAAGGTCGCGCCCCCCACCAGCGCCCGTGACGGCAAGGCCGCGACCGTGATCGCCCTGAACACCACCTCCGGCGCCGACACGGCGGCCACCGACCAGGCCGCGGGCACCAAGACGCTCTCCAAGGACGACTCGCTGTCCGCGATCGGCTCCTACACCTCCGAGAACGGCTCCCTGCAGCTGATGCGCGGCTTCCTGTTCGCCATCTCCGCCCTCGTCATCGGCGCCTTCTTCACCGTGTGGACCATCCAGCGCAGCGGCGACGTCGCCGTCCTCAAGGCACTCGGCGCCTCGACGGCGAGTCTCCTCAAGGACGCCCTCGGCCAGGCCGTCATCCTGCTCACCGGCGGCACCCTGCTCGGCACCGGCATCGCTGCCGCCCTCGGCGCACTCGTCGCCGACAGCGCCGTGCCGTTCCTCCTCACCCCCGTCACCGTCCTGATCCCCGCCGCCGTGATGATCCTCCTCGGCGCCCTCGGGGCCGGCCTGTCCATCCGCCGCATCACCTCCGTGGACCCGCTGACCGCCCTGGGAAGTGCCCGATGAGCCTGAACCTGACCGACATCACCCTCACCTACCCCGACGGCGACACCCGCCTGACCGCCCTCGACAACGTCACCCTCGACGTCCCCAAGGGCACCCTGACCGCCGTGGTCGGCCCCTCCGGCTCCGGCAAGTCCAGCCTCCTGGCCGTCGCCGCCACCCTCATCACCCCCGACGCCGGCACCGTCACCATCGACGGCACCGCCACGACCGGCATGAGCCGCGGCGAGCTCACCGACCTGCGCCGTCACAAGATCGGCATCGTCTTCCAGCAGCCCAACCTGCTGCCCTCCCTCACCGCCGCCGAACAGCTCCAGGTCATGGCCCAGCTCGACGGCCGCAAACCCCGCAGCGTCCACACCCGGGCCCTCGCCCTTCTCGACGCCGTCGGCCTCGCCGACCAGGCCGACCGCCGCCCCCACCAGCTCTCCGGCGGCCAGCGCCAGCGCGTCAACATCGCCCGTGCCCTGATGAACGACCCCACCGTCCTCCTGGTCGACGAACCCACCAGCGCCCTCGACCACGAACGCGGCGCCGCAGTCCTCGACCTCATCACCCGCCTCACCCACCAACAGGCCACCGCCACCGTCCTGGTCACCCACGACACCACCCACCTCACCGCCGTCGACCAGATCGCCGAAGTCCACGACGGACGTCTCCACCACCCCACCCTGGAAAGAGTCGGTCACCAGCCGCACAGCAGCTGAGCCGGAACCGACCACCGGCCATCCGCACACGAAAGTCTTCCAGTCCAGCCCGACCACATCGCGGTCCGAGGCCGACTGAATCGGCGAAACACGACGAGGCCCTGAGGCCCTGGACCATCACGTGCGGCGTGAGCGGGTCCTGATCTTTCGCCACAGCGTGCCGCTGTCGGCACAGGTCCCACCGGACCGTCCGAACCGGCAGCACGTGACCTCCCGCGCCCGCGGGAGGTCATTTCTCTTGGCCCGGACACTGCCGGACCGCCAACCGAACCCGGAGCACGCCATGCCGGTCGACACCCTCGAAGCCCACCCCCCACGCCCTTCACGAGGCGCGGCCACCTCATCCCGCCTCGCTGTGACCGCCATCCCCGCTGGCGGCCTCCTCGCCCGACTGGCCGCCGTGCTCAACGCGCACCCCGTCCTGTCCCTGTCCTACACAACCGCCGGCGAAGCCGCGGCGCGAGTCGAGATCCAGGTCCCGGCCTCACACGCCCCACGGGTACGAGCGAAGCTCCTGCGGATGATCGACGTGATCGACGTGACCGATGGGGTGCTCGCTGAGGATGATAAGGCGACAACCACGGTGAAGCGCCCGACGTCCGACCTTGCCCTCGGAGTGGAAGCGCACCAACTCGTGACCGCCTCCGCGGCGGAAGCCCGGGCAACCGCCTCCGATACCGCGCCAGGCCGCGCCTTGCGAATTGACGGTTCGCCAACCGTGCGGCAGGTGCCGTTCGACGATGCCGCTGACACGCACCAGCCGGATCCCGCGCTCGCGGTCGATTCGGCTGGTGCCCGCTCGCAGGCCGACGCGCATCTCCCCGGCGGTCCGACGACGGCGCGAGGGAAAGCGAGCGTGGCAGAGGGACTGAGCTCGTGAACGTCTGGCCCATCAGCCCCGACGATGTCCGCGGCGCGCACAAGGTGCTCTCCGGCGTCGCTCGGACCACCCCGCTGGAGAGCAGCCGCCACCTCTCGGAACTGATCGGGTCGCCCGTCCAGCTGAAGTGCGAGAACCTCCAGCGCACCGGCTCGTTCAAGCTTCGCGGCGCCTACGTGCGCATAGCCGGCCTGTCCCCCGTCGAACGGGCGGCGGGCGTGGTCGCGGCCAGCGCCGGCAACCACGCACAGGGCGTCGCGCTGGCGTCGACCACCCTGGGCGTCCGCTCGACGGTCTTCATGCCGGCCGCCGCCCCGCTCCCCAAAGTCGCTGCCACCCGCGACTACGGCGCAGACGTACGCCTCGTCGGCGAGAACTTCGACGCGACACTCGCCGCCGCGATGGAGTACGCGGAGGCCACCGGCGCGGTCTTCATCCATCCCTTCGACCACCCGGACATCGTCGCCGGCCAGGGCACCGTCGGCCTGGAGATCCTGGACCAGTGCCCAGAAGTGCGGACCATCCTGGTCGGCACCGGCGGAGGCGGCCTGCTGGCCGGCATCGCCACGGCGGTCAAGGACGTCCGCCCGGACGTAAAGGTCCTCGGCGTCCAGGCCGAGGGCGCGGCAGCCTATCCGCCGTCGCTGCGGGCCGGACGCCCGGTGGCGCTGTCCCGGTTCGCGACCATGGCCGACGGCATCCAGGTCGGCCGCCCCGGCGACGTGCCGTTCGAGATCATCAGCCGGCTCGCCGACGACGTCCTGACGGTCAGCGAGGACGCACTTGCCCGGGCGCTGCTGTTCTGCCTGGAGCGCGCCAAGCTCGTCGTCGAACCGGCGGGAGCCAGCACGGTCGCGGCCCTGCTGGAACACGGCGACAGCATCGAGGGTCCCGTCGTGGCGGTGCTCTCGGGAGGCAACATCGACCCGCTGCTGATGCAGCGCGTACTCCGACACGGCATGGCGGCGGCAGACCGCTACATGTCGCTGCGGCTCCGGATCAGCGACCGCCCTGGTGTCCTGGCCGAGCTGCTGGGGGTGCTCTCCCACACCGACGCCAACGTGGTCGACGTGGCCCACGTCCGCACCGGCCCGAAACTGGGCCTCGACGAGGCGGACGTCGACCTGCGCCTGGAGACCAAGGGCGCGGAGCATTGTATGGCGGTCGTCGCCGAACTTCGAGCGGCGGGCTACCTGGTGCTCAACCAGACGTAGAGCAGCCGGTCACCGGTCCCGCAGACACGAGGGCACCGTCCACGCGGCCCGGGCGGAACCCGCCCACCACGCACGCCTCCCCTCGCGGCGGCGGCCGCCGACCCTCACGGCGTGCTGAGCGCACATCGCGCTGAGTTGCCTAGTGGTCGACGGCCTGGTGCCTCGCCAGCCGTGAAGGTCGGCGTGGCACGGGCGGGCGGGAGACCGGGATCTGCTGCCCGCGGCTCGGCCAGGTAGCACCCGGGCGGACGTCTGCCCGATGTCCGGGCCGGCCGGGACCGGCCGCCTCACGGACGGGCGGACCGCCGACCCCCTCAGGACCGCGGGGCTCGTGGCACCCGCCGGCGCAGGGTGCGAGCGCACCGCCGCGGCGGGACGATGTTCAATGGATGCCGTCTGTGACCGCGAGAACGTCCACCAGGCGGTTCAGCTTGCCGTGAGCGCGAGCGGCATTGGCACGCGGGACGGTGACCCGGGCCGTGGCCTGCGCGGATGCGGTGGCCGCGTAGGAGAGCCGGTTCACCGGGATGGTGCCCAGGGTGGTGGTGACCCGGCGCAGCGCCTCGGGGGTGTTGTGCAGGGTGATCGTCAGCGTGCTCTCGTCCGCGTCCTGGACATCTGGCCCGCAGCGCCGCAGCAGGCCGTAGGTGTATGACTCCTGGAGCGCTTCGCAGGAGGCCGCGATGATGTTGTCCGCGACCCCGACGGTGTGCCACACCTCCCGGCCGTCGGTGACGCCGACCAGGACGCGGATCCGCGCCCCCGTGCCGCGGTGCCCTTCCAGGATGCGGACCTTGTAGTCGACCAGCTCGAATCGGTCCACCTCGGGATAGGTGTGCTGCAGCGCCTGGCGCAGTGCCCGGTCCAGGGCGTTGACCGGGCCGTTGCCCTCCGCCACGGCCGTCGACTGCCGGCCCCCGGCGCTCAGTTTCACCGCGGCTTCATTCTCCTGCCCCGGCTTGCCGTTCCCACCCCCGCTGATCACCCGCCAGGACCCGAGCTCGAAGAACGAGTCCGGACGGCCGAGCATCTCGGCGCGCAGCAGCAGTGCGAACGAGGCGTCGGCGGCCTCGTACGTGTAGCCGGCTAGCTCGCGCTCCTTGACCCGATCGACGACGCGGGCCACGAGCGCGCGGTCGCCGCCCAGGTCGACGCCGAGCTCCCGGCCCTTGAGCTCGATGGATGCCCGGCCGGCCATGTCGGAGACCAGCATCCGCATGGTGTTGCCGACGAGCTCGGGGTCGATGTGCTGGTAGAGGGCGGGGTCGACCTTGATCGCGGAGGCGTGCAGTCCGGCCTTGTGGGCGAAGGCGGAGACGCCGACGTACGGCTGGTGGGTGGAGGGGGCGAGGTTGACGGCCTCGGCGATGGCGTGCGAGATGCGGGTCATCTCGGCGAGAGCGCCCTCGGGGAGGACCTTCTTACCGTACTTGAGCTCCAGGGCCGCGACGACGGAGAAGAGGTTGGCGTTGCCGACCCGCTCGCCGTAGCCGTTGGCGGTGCACTGGACGTGGGTGGCGCCCGCATCCACGGCGGCGAGAGTGTTGGCGACCGCACAACCGGCGTCGTCCTGGGCATGGATTCCCAACCGCGCGCCGGTGTCCGCGAGAACGGCGGCCACGACGGCCTGCACCCGGGCGGGCAGCATGCCGCCGTTGGTGTCGCACAGGACGACCACCTGGGCGCCGGCCTCGTGCGCGGCGCGCACCACGGCCAGGGCATAGTCGGGGTCGGCCTGGTAGCCGTCGAAGAAGTGCTCGCAGTCGACGAATACCCGCCGTCCCTGGGCGACAAGGTAGGCGACGGTGTCGCGGACCATCTCCAGGTTTTCGTCGAGGGTCGTGCGCAGGGCCAGTTCGACGTGCCGGTCGTGCGACTTGGCGACGAGCGTGATGACCGGGGCGCCGGAGTCGAGGAGCGCCTTGACCTGCAGGTCGTCGGCGGCGGTGCCGCTGGCCCGGCGGGTGGCGCCGAAGGCGACAAGCTGCGCGTGCTGGAAGCGGATCTCCTGGCGGGCGCGGGCGAAGAACTCGGTGTCCCGCGGGTTGGCGCCGGGCCAGCCGCCTTCGATGAAGCCGACCCCGAAGTCGTCCAGGTGCCGGGCGATGGTCAGCTTGTCCGCGACGGTGAGGTTGATGCCTTCACGCTGCGCTCCGTCGCGCAGGGTCGTGTCGAAGACATGGAAACTGTCGTGAAGCATGTCGGGCGATCCTGTCTGCCGGGCTGGTGAGCCGAGGGGCACGGTGGCGAGTCGCTGGTGGCGGAAAAACAAAAAGACCCCTCGCGGAGCGCGAGAGGTCTGCGTGCGGGCGGTGAGCCGCCAGGAAGGGTCTCTTCCCGGTCACCTCGTTGCCGGCACGCTGCCGCTAATAATGAGCTGGCACAGCACGCACGGAGTCTGACACATCGGTCTCGGAGTCGGAACAGCGATCTCAGAGTCTGGAACGCGCTCCTGAGCACCACGCGCTGGAGACCGGTTGCGGGGACACCGGTCCGTGAGACGTGCGCCCGGGCACCGGTTCTCGTAGATCACGGCGTACACGAGTGCGTGCGACACGTCACGTGGCAGAGCCAGTGATCTTCCGGGGCGTAAAGCATGTGGGTCGAGACACCCCCAACGTGGGGTTACCCATGGTAACTTACCGACCCGTAATATCCGTTGCCCTGTGTCGCAAGGGGGAGTCATGCGCGTTGTCTCCGGCCGCCTGCTGGCCGTCGTCGTCGCCTCAGTGGTGTTGTCCACCGCACCCGCGGCGACAGCCGCGCCCGCTGGAGCAGTCATCGCCACAGTCGACGAGCCCAGGACGGGGACGGACCCGTTCTACAGGTACGACGGCACCAGACCGCTGGCCTCCTTCGCTCCCGGCGACGTGCTCAAGACGCGGACGGTGCAGTACCACATCGCCGGAATCCCCACGCCGGTGAAGGCCGTCCAACTGCTCTACCGCACCACCGACGCGCAGGGCCGCCCCGCCGCCAACGTGACCTCGGTCGTGCGCAGCCTCAACGGCGGCAACGACAAGGCGCTGTCCTACCAGTCGTTCTACGACTCCCTCGACCCGGAGCACGGGCCGTCCCGCGTGATCGCCGGTGACGTCAGCTTCGGCGGCCTCGTCGGGGAGGCCGAGTCCCTGCTCCTGTCGACGGCCCTGCTGCGGGGCTACACCCTCGTCATCCCGGACACCGAGGGCCAGCAGGCCCACTTCGCGGCCGGGCCGGAGTACGGGACCAACACGCTCGACTCGATCCGTGCCGCTACCCGGTCGCCCGAGACCGGCCTGGACGCCGGCACCAGGTTCGGCCTGGCCGGCTACTCCGGCGGCGCCATCGCGACCAACTGGGCAGCCTCGATGGCGCCCACGTACGCCCCCGACGTCAACAAGAAGCTGGTGGGCTTCGCCCAGGGCGGCCTGCTCGTGGATGCGGCCCACAACCTCAAGTACGTCTCCGGCAGCAAGGTGTGGGCCGGCATCATCCCGATGGCCGTCATCGGGGTCGCCCGCTCCTACGAGATCGACCTCAAGCCCTACCTGAGCGACTACGGCATCGAGGTGTACGACAAACTGCAGGACGCCTCCATCCTCAACGTGCTGGGCCAGTACCCCGGCCTGACGTGGCAGAAGATGGTGAAACCCCAGTACACCGACCCCAACTCGGTACCCGCCTTCCTCAAGGCCGTGAACAAGGTCAACCTCGGCTCGGCGGCGACGCCCACCATTCCCGGCTACATCGCCCAGGGCAACGGTGGTGTGTTCGAAGGCACCTTCAACAACCCTCCAGGCATCGGAACAGGCGACGGGGTCATGGTCGCCGGCGACGTCCGCGCCCTGGCCCGCCAGTACTGCGCCACCGGCAACACCTCCATCGAGTACAGGCAGCACAACCTGCTCAGCCACTTCGGCGTCCCGGTTCCCTGGGTGCCCAGCGCACTGGCCTGGCTGGACGACCGCTTCGAGGGCGAGAAGGCCCCGTCCAGCTGCGGCCGCATCCCGGCGGGCAACTCGCTGGAGCCGGAGAAGCCGACGTCGGGCTCCTGATCCCGAGCCTCCCGGGCCCTGCCGCGCCGTGCGAGCGCGGCAGGGCCCGTCGTGTGTGCGCTCGGGCACCGGGGACGGCCGTACGGGCACTGGCTACCTGATGGGCAGACCCGAGATGGCCCGGGAGATCACCAGGCGCTGGATCTCGCTGGTCCCCTCGAAGATGGTGTAGATCTTCGAGTCGCGGTACCAGCGTTCGACGGGGTGGTCGCGGCTGTAGCCGGCTCCGCCGAGGATCTGGACGGCCTTCTCGGTGGCGGCGACGGCGACCTCGCCGGCCTTGAGCTTGGACATGGAACCTTCACCGGCGGTGAAGGGGCGGTCGTTGCGGCCCATCCAGGCCGCCCGCCAGATCAGCAGCCTGGCGCAGTCGATCTCGGTGCGGAGGTCGGCGAGGGCGAAGGCGATCGCCTGGTTCTGCAGGATCGGGCGGCCGAACTGTTCGCGTCCGCGCGCGTATTCGAGGGCGTACTCGTAGGCGGCCCGGGCGATGCCGAGCGCCTGGGCGCCGACGGTCGGGCGGCTCAGCTCGAAGGTGGCCATCGCGGCCTGGGACTTGGCGGCGCTGCCCTCGCGGACCCGGGCGAGCCGCTCGTCGAGCTTCTCCCTGCCACCGAGGACGAAGTCGGCGGGCACCCTGACCTCGTCCAGGAAGACGTCGGCGGTGTGCGAGGCGCGCAGGCCGAGCTTCTTGATCTTGCGGCTGCCGTCCAGGCCCTTGGCGCCCGGCGGGACGATGAACGCGGCCTGGCCGCGCGCGCCGAGCGACGGGTCGACCGAGGCGACGACCACGTGGACGTTGGCGATGCCGCCGTTGGTGATCCAGGCCTTCTGGCCGCTGATCACCCACTCGTCATTGGCCTCGTCGTAGCGGGCCCGGGTGCGCATCGCGCTGATGTCGGAGCCGGCGCCGGGCTCGGAGACGCAGAAGGCGGCCAGCTTGGGGTCCGACTCGTCGCCGTAGCACTGCGGGATCCACTCCAGCACCTGGTCGGGGGTGCCGCTGGCGAAGATGCCCGCCACCGCGAGCGTGGTGCCGAAGAGGGACATGCCGATGCCGGCGTCGCCCCAGAACAGTTCCTCGTTGGCGATGGCCAGGGAGAGTCCGGTCGGGTCGGCCCACATCTCGGCGAGAGACTCGAAGCCGTACAGGCCGATCTTGGCCGCCTCCTGGATGATCGGCCAGGGGGTTTCCTCGCGCTCGTCCCACTCGGAGGCGGCGGGACGGATCACGTCCTTGGCGAAACCGTGTACCCAGTCGCGGAGTTCGGTCTGGTCGCCGGTCAGGTCGAGGTTGAAGCTCATGGTGGTCTCCGGGGCTGCGGGTGTGGGATCAGGCCTTGGGGATGTCGAAGTAGCGAGTGAGCCCGGAGGCGAGTCCGAGGTCGCCGGTCACCTTGAGCTTGCGGGTCATGAACAGCGTGACGCCGTTGGCGTTGCCGGATACCAGGCGGAGGAAGTCGGTCGCGCTCAGGGTGAGTTCGAGCCGAGGTTGGGCGTCGCTCACGCCGTGCGTGAGCGTGCACGTCCCGTCGGCGATGGAGGTCTCGTACCAAGCATCCTGCTGTCCGGCGTCGGCGATCCGCCAGCGGACCAGGGCCTTGAGGCGGCCCGCGGTCTCCGGCTTGAAGCGGCTCTCCATCCGGCTGAACACCTCGTCCAGGATCCTGCCGCGGGACGGGCCCGTTGCGATGTCGGCGAGGGTGCCCTTGGAGGTGTTCCTCACGAGGAGGGCGAAGTCCTGCGGGGAGATCGCGGCGAAGTCGAGGGTCTCGACGTCCTGCTCGGTGAGGGAAGTGGGTGCTGCCATGTCGCCACCTTCTTACTCGATAGTAAGTTTACTGTTCGGTAAGGTTACGAGGCGGTCAGCTACTCTGGCAAGGTGGATCCGGAACCCAGTCGCAAACGCCTTCCGCGCAAGGTGCGTGAGCAGCAGATGCTCGACGCCGCCGTGCAGGTCTTCTCCTCGCGCGGCTTCCACGCGACCTCGATGGACGAGATCGCCGAGCGTGCCCAGGTGTCGAAACCTCTGCTGTACCTGTACCTCGGCTCGAAGGAGGAGACTTTCGGAGCCTGTATCGCGCGCGAGGCGGACCGGCTGGTGGACACCATCGGCGCTGCCGCCACGGTCCCCGCGGACCGGCCGGAGCAGCGTCTGACCCAGGGATTGACGGCGTTCTTCACGTACGTGGCCGACCATCGGGCCAGCTGGACGGTGCTGTACCAGCAGGCCCGGTCGTTGAGCGGCCCGGTCGCGGAACAGCTGGCGCGGGCTCGCGCCGACATCGTCGACACCGTCACCGAGCTGGTCCGGCAGACGATGGAGGCGGACGGCGGCGCCTCCGGCTACGCCGCGCTGCGGCGGGAGGCGTCGGCGATCGCGCATGCTCTGGTCGGAGCGGCGGACGCACTGGCCGACTGGGCTCTGACCGTCCCCGGTGAGCAGCCCGAGGCCACCGCGCGCCGGCTGATGAACCTGATGTGGGTCGGCCTGGAGCGGCGGGCCGGCGGCGAGAACTACCCGCCCCCGGCCGATGCGCCTAACGCGCGGTGACGCTGCCTCGCAGGTGAGTCCGCACCCCGTCGCCGCCGGTGAGCGCGAAGTCGGTGCGTCCGGCCAGGTCCCGGACGGAGAGCCGTACGCCGGAGGGCAGTTCGACCGGGGTGCGGAACGACACCTCGATGTCCGCGGCGGCGGGCAGCCGCTCGCCGAGTGCGGCGAGCACGCGGGCCTTGGTCCACATGCCGTGCGCGATCGCGCGACGGAAACCGAACGGCCGGGCGGTCCACGCGTGGAGGTGGATCGGGTTGCGGTCGCCACTGACCGCTGCGTACCGGCGTCCGCTCGCGGCCGGCAGCCACCATGACTCGAACTCGATGTCCGGGGCTGGGTGTTCGTCCGGACGGGCGGCGTTCGCCTCGGTGGCGTGCCGGTACAGATAGGTGGACCGCGACGACCAGACCTCCTCGCCGTCCGTCCGTGCGACGGCCGCCACGTCGAAGACCGTGCCGCGCGGGTGCGTGCGGCGGCGGTCGGTACTGACCTCCATGGCCAGCCGCTCGCGCGCGCCCAGGGGGCGCCGGACGGTGATCGTGTTCGCGGTGTGCACCAGGCCGAGGAGCGGCAGCGGGAAGTCGGCGGCCGTCATCAGCGCCAGTGAGGCGGGGAAGGCCAGGAGGTGCGGGTAGATGGGCGGCAGCGTCCCGTCCTGCCGGAAGCCGCACACCTCGGCGTACCGGGCGAGCCGGGCCGGGTCGGCGGTGACGTCCGGCAGGACCGCCCGGCGGTCGGGCAGGGGCCGTGCGGGGTCGGCGCGGCGGGCGCGGGCCACCGCACGCAGATACGACGGCAGCACCCCCGGCGGGGAGTCGAAACGCAGGTCGGTCATCGGGGTTCCTGTCCGTGATGTCCCATTAGGCGCCGAGCAGGGACTGGCCGCAGACGCGGATGGTCTGCCCGCTCACGCCGGCGGTGGCGGGCGCGGCCAGCCAAGCGACGGTTTCGGCGACGTCGACCGGCAGGCCGCCCTGGCCGAGGCTGTTCATCCGGCGGCCCGCCTCGCGGACCAGCAGGGGCATTCGGGCGGTCATGTCGGTCTCGATGAACCCCGGCGCGACGGCGTTGATCCGGATACTCCGCTCCGCGAGGAGAGGTGCGTAGGCCCGCACGAGGCCGATCAGGCCGGCCTTGCTGGCACCGTAGTTGGTCTGGCCGCGGTTGCCCGCGATGCCGCCGATCGAGGAGGTGCAGACCAGGGCTCCGCCGTCGCGCAGGACCGGGCCGTCCTGGCCTTCCGCGAGCAGGGTGGCGGTGATCCGGTGGACGGCGCCGAGGTTGACGTCGAGGACGGTGTCCCACTCCTGGGGGCTCATGCGGGCGAGGGTGCGGTCTCGGGTGATGCCGGCGTTGTGCACGAAGACGTCGACGCCGCCGAACTCCGCGCGCAGGTGGGCGCGGATCCGCCCCGGGGCGTCGCCCGCGGTGATGTCGACGGGCAGCGCCGTGCCGCCGATCCGCTGCGCCGTGCGGGCCAGCCCGGCCTCCTGACTCGGCAGGTCGAGGCAGACCACGGTGGCCCCGTCGCGGGCCAGCACCTCGGCGACCACCGCTCCGATCCCGCGGGCGGCGCCGGTGACGGCGGCCACCGATCCGCTCAGCGGGGCCTCCCAGCGGACGGGGGCACTGGAGGCCGTGGTGGCCTCGACCCTGACCACCTGGCCGGAGACGTACGCAGAGCGCGGTGAGAGCAGGAAGCGCAGCGGTGAGCCGATCAGGTGCTCGGCGCCGGGTCCGACCTGGAGCAGCTGGCAGGTGGCGCCGCCGCGCAGCTCCTTTCCGAGCGAGCGTGTGAAGCCCTCCAGTGCCTGCGCGGCGAGCGCGTCGGCCGGCTTCGGGCCGGGCACGTCGCCGAGCACCACCACCCGGCCGCCGGGCGACAGCCCGCGCATAACGGGGTGGGTGAAGGCGTACAGCTCCGCCAGGGCGCCCGCCCCGGTCAGACCGGTGGCGTCGAAGGCGAGGGCGGCCGGCCGGCCGCCCTCGGGCAGGGAGGTGAGCGCCTCGGCGCCTGCATCGGCGAGCACGCCCTTGACGGCGGTGCCGAGCCGCCCCTTCGGGGTGCCGCCCACCAGGACCGGCCCCGGAATGGCGGGCCCGCCGGGGGTGTGGCGGACCAGGGGTGCGGGCACCGGCACGCCGGCGCGGCGCAGCAGCGCCCGCCCTGCACGGCTGGACATCAGGTGCTGGAGAAAGTCGGACACGAATCCAAGCTCCTTACTCGCTAGTAAGTTTACGCATGAGTAAATACCCTGACTCCCGTCGAGCGCCAGCCCCTCCGTTGGGAGAAGTTCCTCATGACCCGAACCGTGCGCCGTGTCGCCGTCCTCGGCGGCAACCGCATCCCCTTCGCCCGAGCGGGCGGCCCGTACGTCGGCGTGACCAACCAGGAGATGCTCGCCGCCGCCCTGGACGGCCTGGTCGACCGCTTCGGCCTGGCCGGACTGCGCCTCGGCGAGTTCACCGCCGGCGCCGTCCTCAAGCACGCCCGCGACTTCAACCTCGCCAGGGAGACCGTCCTCGGCAGCCGCCTGGACGCCCGTACTCCCGCCTACGACCTCCAGCAGGCGTGCGGCACCGGACTGGAGGCGGTCGCGCTCGCCGCGAGCCGGATCGCGCTCGGCCAGACCGAGTGCGCGGTCGCCGGCGGCGTCGACACCGTCAGCGACGCCCCGATCGGTCTCAACGACGACCTGCGCCGCGTTCTGCTCAGGGCCCGGTACGCGCCCACCCCCGCCCGAAAGGCCGGCGCCCTCCTCCGCGGGCTGCGCCCCCGCCAGGTCGTTCCCGACATCCCCGCCAACACCGAACCCCGCACCGGCCTGTCGATGGGGGAGCACGCCGCCCGCACCGCCCGCCAGTGGCAGGTGACCCGCGCCGATCAGGACGAACTCGCCGCCACCAGCCACCAGCGGCTGCACGCCGCCTACGAGCACGGGTTCTTCGACGACCTCGTCACCCCCTTCCGCGGCCTGGCCCGCGACCACCACCTGCGCCCGGACTCCTCCGCCGAGAAGCTCGCCCGACTCAAGCCCTGCTTCGGCGCCGGCGAGCCGGACGCCACCATGACGGCCGGGAACTCCACCCCGCTCAGCGACGGCGCCTCCGTTGTCCTGCTCGCCAGTGAGGACTGGGCCCGCGAGCGCGGCCTCGAACCGCTCGCCTATTTCGTCGACACCGAGGTCGCCGCCGTCGACTTCGTGCACGGAGAGGACGGCCTGCTGATGGCTCCGGTCTTCGCCGTCCCACGGCTGCTGGCCCGCAACGGCCTCACCTTCGCCGACATCGACCGCTTCGAGATCCACGAGGCCTTCGCCTCCCAGGTCCTCGCCACCCTCAAGGCCTGGGAGGACAAGGAGTTCTGCGCCGACCGGCTCGGCCTCCCCGGACCGCTCGGCCCGGTCGACCGTGCCCGGGTCAACGTCAACGGCTCCTCGCTCGCCGCCGGCCACCCCTTCGCCGCCACCGGAGGCAGGATCACCGCCGCCCTCGCCAAGCTCCTCCACCAGCTCTCCGCTGAGGCGGAGGACCGCCCCGTGCGCGGCCTCATCTCCATCTGCGCCGCCGGCGGCCAGGGCATCACCGCGCTGCTCGAACGCTGAACCCTCACCCCCAGGGAGACCACCCATGCCAGCTTTCATCGCCCGAGCCGGACGCGCCGAGCACCTGCGCGACCGGGTACCCGTCGAGGTCCGGCGCAGCGGCGGACGCGTCGTCGAGTCCCGGACCCCTCACCTCGTACCGCCCGCGATCACCGGCAGCCTCGCCGACCTGCTGCCGCGCAACGCCGCCGAGGCGCCCGACGCGGTCGTGGTGTCCCGCCCCGGCGCGGACGGTCGGCGCGAGGACGTCGCCGCCGCCGCCTTCGCCGCCGAGGTGGCCGCCCTCGCCAAAGGCATGGTCGCTGCCGGAATCGCTGGGGGCGACCGGATCGCCCTGATGTGCCGCACCCGCTACGAGTGGATGCTGCTTGACTTCGCCGCGTGGACGGCCGGCGCCGCCATCGTCCCGATCTACCCCACCTCCTCCGCCGAGCAGGCCGGGTGGATCATCCGCGACTCCGGCGCGGTCGCCGTCGTAGCCGAGGACACCGGCACCGCCGCGGTGCTCGCCGAGGCCCTGCGCGAGCTCGACCGCGACGTACCGCTCTGGCGTCTCGACGAGGGCGCCGTCGCCGATCTGACCGTCCGGGGGGCCGACGTCCCGGACAGCGAACTCGCGAAGCGGCGCGCGGCGTTGACTCCGCGGAGCGAGGCCACCCTGATCTACACCTCCGGCACCACGGGGCGCCCCAAGGCATGCCGCCTCACCCACGGCAACTTCATGGACGAGGCCGCCAACTGCCAGGCCCTGCTCCAGCCGGTGTTCGAGGCGGTCTCCGACGAACCGCCGTCCACCCTGCTGTTCCTGCCGCTCTCCCATGTCCTCGGCCGGATGATCCAGGTCGCCTGTGTGCACTCCCGGATCCGGATCGGCCACAGCCCCTCGCTGAACCCGTCCGAACTCCGTCCCGATCTGGCCTCGTTCGGCGCCACGTTCCTGGCCGGCGTGCCGTACCTCTTCGAGAAGATCCACGACCTCGGCCGCCTGGAGGCACAGGCCCGCGGCGCCGCCAAGGTGTACGACCGGGCCCGTGACATCGCCGTCCGCTACGCCCGCGCCGAACTCGCCGCACTGGCCGGCGACGGTCCGCGCGCCCCACTCGGTCTCCGGCTGGTGCACGCACTGTACGACGTCCTGGTGTACCGCAAGGTCCGCAAGGCGATGGGCGCCAAGGTCCGGTACGCGATCAGCGGCGGCTCCTCGCTCTCCCCCGAACTGCTGCTGTTCTTCGCCGGCGCGGGAGTACTGATCTACGAGGGGTACGGCCTCACCGAGACCACCGGCCCGTCCACCCTCAACCCACCGCTTCGGCCCCGCCCGGGCACGGTCGGCCCCCCGGTACCGGGCGGGGCCGTGCGGATCGCCGAGGACGGCGAAGTACTGCTCAGCGGTATGCAGGTGTTCGACGGCTACCTCGGCGCCGCCGAACCGGCCGTGACCGAAGGCTGGTTCACCACCGGCGACCTCGGGCGGCTGGACGACGACGGATACCTCACCATCACCGGCCGCAAGAAGGAGATCCTGGTCACCAGCGGCGGAAAGAACGTCAGCCCCGCCCCGATGGAGGACCGGCTGCGCGCCCACCCGCTGATCAGCCAGTGCCTGGTGCTGGGCGACCGCCGCTCGTACATCGCCGCCCTGGTCACCCTGGACACAGGGGTCGTCGAGCAGTACCTCGCCCACCTCCCGGCGGAGGACACAGCCCCCGGTGCGACGGGACCCGACGTCGACAGCGCGATCCCGGTGCACCCCGCCGTGGCCGCGGAGATCGCGGCGGCCGTTGGGAAGGTCAACAGGACGGTCTCCCGTGCCGAGTCGATACGCCGGGTCCGGATCGTGGCGGGTGACTTCACCGAGGAGCGCGGCCTGCTCACGCCGTCACTGAAGATCAAGCGCCAGGAGGTGGCTTCCGCGTACGCGCAGGACATCGAGCGCCTCTACACCTGACGGAGCAGCGAGTCGTTCCCGTACGAGCCGGCTCCGACGCGGGCGCGGCTGTGGCCTCGGGTGCGATGGCGGCGTCGTCTCGTGACCTCACGCAGGCGGGCGCATAGTGGAAGGAGCAAGTCGGTAGGAGCCCCATGCGCCGTCCCGGTGAATCCGAAGAGGCGACCGCCGCAGCGGAGAGGGCGGCGGGCGGTCCGCGACCGAGCGATGTGCCGGTGGCGGGAGTGCGGGTGGACGCCTCGGGCCGCATCATCCAATGGGATGCGGCGGCCGAGGCCATGCTCGGCTATCCGGCGGCGGAGCTGCTGGGCAGCCGAGGCGAGCTCCTCGTTCCGCCGGCAGGCTCCCCCGGAACCCAGTCCCTGCCGGAGCGGATTTCCGACGGCCGCGACGCGACCGGGCCGTGCACGGCCCGGCATCGGGACGGGCACGTGGTCGAGCTCGCGGTGTGGACCTACCAGGTACCGGCCGGTGGCGACATGCTCGCCTTCCTGCTGGACGTTACCGCGGCGTCCGAGATGCGGACGTCCCGTGCGGTCCTGGACGGCCTATTCCGCCACTCTCCGATCGGGCTGTCCGCCTTCGACGCCGAGCTGCGCTACCTGCGGGTCAACGCCGCCCTGGAGGCGATCAACGGTGTAGCCGAGGCGGAGCACCTCGGGCGGCGGCTGTCCGACGTGCTGCCCGAGGTGAAGAGCGGCGAGGTGGAGGCCGTATTGCGGCGGGTACTGGACACGGGTGAGCCCGTGGTCGGCTTCCGCCGGGCGCCCCGGGCGAGGACCGGGTGTGGTCCTGTTCCTACTTCCGCCTGGAGGACACCGGGGGACGCCCGTTCGGTGTCGGTGCCTCGGTGGTCGACATCACCGCTCGGGTCCGGGCCGAGCTGGCGGCCGCGGCGGGCCGGCGGCGGCTCGACCTGCTCAGTGAGAGCGGCGCCCGTATGAGCACCACCCTGGACATGCGGCAGACCGCGCAGGAGCTGGCCGACGCGGCGCTTCACGGACTCGCCGACATCGCCACCGTGGACCTGCTGGCGGAAATCGCCGACGACGCCGCCGCGGAGCCCGCCGACGGCCTGACCGGCGACATCGTCGTCCGGCGGCTGGGCAAGGCACCAGCACACGGCTCGCCTGCGGCGCAGGTCCTCGCTCCGCCGGGCGCGACTCTCCACCATTCGGCGGATGCCCCGTACGCGCGGGCCATGGCACGTGGCGACCCCTTTCTGGTCGCCGAGATGAACGAGCGAACCCTTCCCGTCTTCCCCGGCCACACCTACACCTTCAGGCAGCTGCACGAGCTGGGGGCTCACTCTCTGCTCGCCGTCCCGCTGCTCGCCCGCGGCAAGGCGCTGGGAGCGGCGGCCTTCTACCGCACGAAGCCCGCCCCGCCCTTCTCGCCCGACGACGTGACACTCGCCCTCGACATCGCGTCCCGGGCAGCCGTCTACCTCGACAACGCCCGCCTGTACACCCGCGAACACGACACGGCCGTGACGCTGCAGCGCAGCCTGCTGCCGCACAGGCTGACGCCTCTGCAAGGAATCGAGATCGCCCACTGCTACCGGCCCGCGAGCGAGGCCAACGAGGTCGGCGGTGACTGGTATGACGTCGTGGCGCTGTCCTCATGACGGGCCGCCCTGATGGTCGGGGATGTCATGGGACACGGCATCATGGCCGCGGCAGCCATGGGCCAACTGCGCAGTACCATGCGCGCGTTCGCCCGTCTGGCACTGCCTCCGGAGCAGTTGCTGCGGCAGCTCGATGCCACTCTGGCGGATGTTCCCGGCACGCCTCTGGCCACGTGCGTCTCCGCGGTGTGCGACCCTGCGGCCGGCTCCTGTTCGATCACGCTGGCAGGCCATCCCCCACCCGTCGTCGTCCACCCCGACGGCGCCGCCGAACTGCTGGAACTGCCCTCCGGGGTGCCGCCGGGAGTGGGCGGCATCGAATTCCTGCCGGCCGAGGTCCCGCTGGCCCCGGGCAGCGTCCTCGCCCTCTACACCGACGGCCTGGTGGAAACCCGCCGCGACGACGTCGACCACCGCCTGTCGCAGCTGGTCGACGTGCTGTCCGCCGGCTCCGCGCTGCCGCTGGACGCCCTCAGCCAGACCGTGGTGGACCGTCTCGCCCCCTCACCCGTGGACGACGTCGCCCTGCTGCTCGCCCGGATCGGTCCCCCGGAAACGTAGGCAGGGGGCTCCGGCATTCGTACGTGGACACGCCGTGCACGTCACCGACGAGGGTCGGCGTGGACGGTCAGCGGCGGATCAGGCCGAGGCCGGTTGCGGTGGCGACCGCGGCGGTGCGGGGTCGATGCCGAGTTTGGTGTAGATGCGGGCCAGGTGGGACTTGACGGTGCCCTCGGTGAGGTGGAGGCGCTGACCGATGGCCTGGTTGGACAGGCCGTCCGCGACCAGGACGAGTACTTCGGTCTCGCGCCGGGTCAAGGCGGTGGCGGGGGCTCGGAGGCGGTTCATGAGGCGGTCCGCGACGGCCGGGGCCAGAGTGGTGCGGCCGGCGGCGGCGGTGCGTCCGGCCGCGGCCAGGTCCTCGGGAGGGGCGTCCTTGAGGAGGTAGCCGGGGGCACCGGCTTCAATGGCGGGCAGGGTGTCGGCATCGGAGTCGTAGGTCGTGACGATCAGCACGCGGGGGGGCATCCGGGCGGGCGGTGATCTGAGCGGCCTCGGCTCCGCCCATTCCTTTGCCGAACTGGAGGTCCATCAGCACGACGTCGACATCGCCCTGGGCTGCGCGGGCGACGGCTTCCTCGGCGGTGGGGGCTTCGGCCACCACTGTGAGGCCTGGCTCAGTCTCCAGTACAGCGCGGAGTCCGGCCCGCGCGACGGGGTGGTCGTCGGCGATGAGAAGTCGGATGGGGTGGTCGTTCACCGGGGGGCCTCGGGCTCGTGGTCGGCGGGCGGGGGAAGCGGGAACTGTGCGGCCAGGGCTGTGCCCCGGCCGGGGCGGATTCGACCGTCAAGGCACCGCCGAGGGCCCGCACGCGGGCGCGCATCGCGGCCAGCCCGAAGCCGCCGGCTTCGGGGTCGGGGGCGGGCAGCCGGCCGGGGTCGAAGCCTGCTCCGTCGTCGACGACGTCGAGGGCGACGTGGCCGCCGAGGTAGCTGAGGGTGACCTCGGTGGTAGTGGCGTGAGCGTGGCAGGCCGTGTTGGCGAGGGCGGACTGGGCGATGCGCAGAAGGGCGACCTCGTGAGCGGTCGGCAGCGGCGCCGGGTCGCCGGTGAGATGGAAGCGGGCGGTGAGCGGGTGCCGGGTTGAGGTGATGGCGCAGAGCCGCTCCAGCGCGCCGGCCAGGGTGGCGCCTTCCAGTGACGGAGGTGTGAGGGCGGCGACGAACCGGCGGGCCTCGGCGAGGTTGTCCACGGCCACCTGGCAGGCCTGGTCCACGAAACGGGCGGCGTTCAGCGGTGCGCCGGGCAGTGCGCGCTCGGCGGCGCGAAGCAGCAGCTGGATGCTGGAGAGACCCTGGGCGGGTGTCGTGGATCTCGCGGGCCAGGCGTTCACGTTCGGCCAGCACTCCGGCGGTGTGCTGGGCGGCGGCGAGGTCTGCGCGGGTGGCGGTGAGTTCCTCGATGAGCTGGCGGCGCTGTTAGCTCTCCCGGTACAGGGCCTGGTAGCCCCACACCACCGCGACCGCGACGGCCCCGCCCAGGGCCGAACCGATCGCCATGGCCACGTTGAAAGAGCCCTGGTGAGCGGCGTAGGCGGTGATCGCGGCCACAGTTGTGGCGGCCACGGCGACCAGGCCCGCGCGGCGGGGCAGATGGTGGAGCTGGAGGAAGTACAGGGGAAAGGCGAGCCGGACGGCGTCTTGGGACAGCCAGCCAGCAGGCAGCGACTGCGGCCAGCCAGAGTGTTGCGGAGCGGCGGACACCGGGCAGGAGCGGCCCGGCCGCGTACGCCAGGGCGCACGCCGCGGCCAGGGCGACGGTCAGCGCGGCGTGAGGACGGCCGTCGATCACGGCGCGGCCCGCGGCCAGGGCGAGGAGGGCGACATCGGGGCGTTGCGGCCCATGCCCCTCCCCTGCGGGGCAGGGGCCGCAAGCCGGCTCGGGGGATCAGCGGTCGCGGACCGCGACGATGCCGTTGAAGACTCCGATGTACGCGGTGCCGTCTGGGCCGAGGGTGATCGGGGCCCAGTTGTTGTCGTACAGCGGGCCGGTTCCGGTCAGCTTGCTCCAGCGGCGCTCGCCGGTGCGGAAGTCGACTGCGGTGAGGTACCAGGCGTCGATGCCCCAGCGGTTGGGTTCCTTCTCGTAGAAGTAGAGCAGTCCGTTGCCGGTTGAGAGCTTGGGCACCGTGGAGGGTGAGCGGATCGCGCTCTGCCAGACGATGTCGCAGCCGCTGCCGTCGGCGCGGACGTCGATGCGGGTGACCCCGCCGACGACGCTCTTGCCGAGCAGTAGGCTGGTGGGGTTCTCGTAGCCGTAGTTGTTCTCGACGACGAGGCTGTTGCCCCAGCTGATCAGGGAGTTGTCGGTGGTGGAGGCCCCGGAGCCGAAGACCGGCACCTTGCAGACCAGCCTCCGGTCCTCCGGGACGTCGGTGCCGCGCTTGAATACGAGGACGTTCATTCGGTCGTCGGCGTTGTCGGTGATGGCGACGTAGCCGTTGCCGAAGAGGTCCGGGGTGGTGCCCGAGCCCTGGTTCACGGAGCCGGGCTTGGTCCCGGTGCCGCGGTCGTAGGTCTGTCGCCACCGCACCTGCGGGGTGCCGTCTGCGGTGGTGCGGAAGCTGTAGAGGGCGTGGTCGGTGACGATGGAGACGCCGTCCTCGGCGACCGAGAAGGAGTTCTGGATCTCCTCGCCCTGGAGCTGTGTGTGGCGGATGGTCCCGGTCACCGGGTCCACGGTGCCGACCCGGCCCTGGCGGGTGACCCACCAGATGCGGCCGTCCCAGTCCGGCATGACCGAGGTGACGGGGTCGCAGGTGCCGCTGGGCCTCAGGTTGGTCCAGCTGGCGCAGTCGTGCGGGACGACTCCGGTGAGGTCCCAGTCGTTCTCGACGGTGAACTTCCAGCTGCCGTCGGGGTTCTGGGAGTGGGCGAGGCGCAGGATGTGCTGGCGGGAGTCGGCCAGCACGGCCCGGTCATGGTTGTCGAGGTAGAAGTAGGCGCCTCCCGAGGTGTCCTTGAAGATTTTTGAGAAGTCGAGCGAGGTGATCGCCTCGACCGTCGAGGAGCGCTGCGGGAGCTGGTGTTCGGCGAGCGTGGCGAGGGTGCGCGGGTCCAGGAGCTTGACCTTGAACCCGGAGAAGGTGCCGCACACGGTGATCAGGCGGCCGTCGGTGTCGAAGGTGGCGGTGGCGCACTCGCCGCCGAGCGCGGCGATCTTCTCGCTCCTCACCTCCGGGTTCCGGCCCAGCGGGCCGGACCACGGCGAGGTGGCGCTTCCGCCTGCGTCGGAGTGCATGCCGCTGCGGCCGTTGGGCGCGAGGTACGGGTGCTGCGGCGGGGCCTCGCCGGGCAGCGGGGCGGCGTTCGCGGGGCTCCCCTGGTAGTGGCTGACCAGGCGGTGGCCCGGCGTCATGGGTATCTCCTCGGCCTGCGCCGGCAGGGCCGCGCTCAGGACCGCGAGCGCGGCCAGGGCGGGGATCGCGGCGTAGTTCAGCGTTCTTCGGAACATCCGGATTTCCTCCGTTTCTCTGTTGACACTGCTTCTGGCATCAGACCGCCGCCGGATGCTGGGTCTCAGGACCGCGGAAGGGGTCGTCTCCTGTTCTCCCGGACGTGTTCCGGCGGCTGGAATAACCGCCCCGCGCCGTCAGGGGCCGGCGGAGTCCGGGAGGAGCAGCTTGCGGTGCAGCACCGGACCGCCGATGGCCACGGTCAGGGCGAGGGCGGCGGCGGTGATCAGCTGTTCCCGCTCGGTCCAGCGGGCCAGTAGTACGTCGAGTCCGAGGGCGGCAGCGAGCAGGAGCACCTTGGCTGCGACCATGGGGCGCAGCGGCGGCTGTATGGACGCGATTCGTCTCACCCGTTGCCGGAGCAGGTGGAGGAAGGGCGGGATCACCACGACGACTACGAGCAGGCGCAGGGTGTGTTCCCAGGGGGGAGTGTTCTGGCCGAGCGCCCACGCGCCGCCGATGAGGAGTCCGATGGCGGCGTAGGCGAGTCGTAGCAGTCGCTGGTTTGGTGGTGCGTGGCCCGGGGCTTGGATCGGCATCGGTTCTCCTCGGTGGACGGTCTCGCCGCTCGTTGTCACCGATCGCGGTCACCGAGCGGCATTCAGGCGATGATCAGTAGGCGTTCAGGCGGTAATCAGGAGACGATCGGGCGGAACAGCCCCTCCTGCACCACCGAGACCAGCAGCCGCCCTTCGCGGTCGTAGATCCGCCCGCGCGCGAGCCCGCGCCCGCCTGTCGCGATCGGGGACTCCTGGTCGTAGAGAAACCATTCGTCGGTACGGAAGGGCCGGTGGAACCACATCGCGTGGTCCAGGGACGCCATGTCGAAGCCGCGCGGCCCCCACAGCGGCTCAACCGGGATGCGGACCGCGTCCAGCAACGTCATGTCGGAGGCGTACGTCAGCGCGCAGGTGTGCACCAGCGGGTGGTCGCCCAGCGGCCCCACCGCTCGCATCCACACCGCGCTGCGCGGGTCGGCCTCCTTGACCTGTTCCTTGGTCCAGCGCAGCCGGTCGACGTAGCGGATGTCGAAGGGCTGGCGGCGGGCCATCCGCTCCAGCGCCTCCGGCAGCGCCCCCAGGTGCCCGCGGATCTCGTCGGTGACGCTCGGCAGCGTTCTCCGGGTCCGGGAAGTCCAGCCGTGGCGGTAGCTGGTGCTCGAAGCCGGCCTCCTCGGGCTGGTGGAAGGAGGCGGTGAGGTTGAAGATCGTGCGGCCCTGCTGGACCGCGGTGACCCGGCGGGTGGTGAAGGAGCGGCCGTCCCTGACCCGTTCGACCTGGTAGACGATCGGCACACCGGGGCGGCCGGGTCGCAGGAAGTACGCGTGCAGCGAGTGGACCGGACGTGCGCCGTCGGTGGTTCGACCCGCCGCGACCAGGGCCTGGCCGGCGACCTGGCCGCCGAAGACCCGCTGGAGGGACTCGTTCGGGCTGAGCCCCCGAAAGATGCTGACCTCGATCTGCTCCAGGTCGAGCAGATCGACGAGTCTCTCGGCGGGACTGGTCATGGACACGATCCTTTCAGAGCGGGTCGGCGTTCAGAACCGGCCGACGTCCAGCTTGCCCAGCGCGGCCACCTGGTCCAGCGCCGCCAGCTCCACACGCCGGAACATGGCGCTGCGTGGGGAGAAGGTGACCTTCCCGGGGAGGCTCACCCCACGGCGGGGCCCTCGGCTGCCTCAGCCGTCTCCCGCCAGGGCGGGACCGTCCCGAAGGCCGGGCAGTCGGTCGCCAGGCTCCCGTGGGGACGGGGTGGTGACCGGCGCGGTCAGCAGTCCGGTCACTGCGTCGATCAGGCCCAGGGTGAACGCCTCGGGGTCCCGGCGGTCGGGGGCGTCGTCCGGCTCGGAGCGCTGCCGTTCGAGGTCGGCCAGTCCGGCGATGATCATCTGTCCGGCCCATCTGGACCGCAGTCGCGCCTGTGGCCGGGACAGGGACGGCATCCGGTCGCCGAGCAGCCGGCCGACCGCATGGGACTCGTCGAACCCGCCGATTCCCAGCAGCGTGGGCACGTCGTGTCCGGTGTGTTCGAAGATCCGGTTGAGGAAGCGGACGTAGTGGCTGGCGGGTTCGGTGGCCTGTTCGGCGAGCGGGCGAACGAGGGCCTGCACCAGGTCCCACGGCTCGACGGCGCCGTTCGCGTCCTCCGCCAGCTTGAGCAGCTCGCGTCGCCGCGCGTCGATGGCAGCGAGGCGGTGCCGGAAGATGGCACCGATCAGCGCGTCCTTGTTCCCGAAGTGGTACTGCGCGGCCGCGGTGTTGCGCTGCCCGGCGACGGTGCTGATCTGGCGCAGTGACGTGCCGGCGATCCCCTGCGTCGCGAACAGGCGCTCCGCGGTGAGCAGGATCCGCAGTTCGGTGGACATTTCCTTGGGTGCTCCAGACGCGAGACGAGCACGGTGTGACACCGTGCGGCCACACACCATTTAAAACGCATGCTTTAATGCGTGTCAAGGCAGTCTCCACGACGCGGCTCCTGCCCACGGGGCCGCACGACAGCGAGATGAGGAATGCTCATGCCGCCCGTCCCGTTGTCCCCAGGAACGTCCCGTTCGCGCGGCCTCGGGCGCACCGTCCGGGAGTACTCCGCCGCCCCCCGCCCGGGCCGGGACGCCCCCGACGTGATCGTCATCGTCCTCGACGATCTGGGCTTCGCCCAGACCGGCGCGTTCGGTTCGGACATCGCGACCCCGCACATCGACCGGCTCGCCGCGGGCGGCCTGCGGTACAACCGCTTCCACGTCACCGCGATGTGCTCGCCCACCCGCGCCAGCCTGCTCACCGGCCGCAACCACCACGCGGTCGGCATGGGCTTCCTGGTCGACCTGCCCATCACCTATCCAGGCTATGACGCGCGGATACCTCGTTCGGCGGCGCCGCTGCCGCGCCTGCTGCGCGATGCCGGCTACTCGACGCTGGCCGTCGGCAAGTGGCACCTGACGCCGCGTTGGGAACGCTCCGCCTCCGGGCCGTTCGACCGCTGGCCGCTCGGTTACGGATTCGAGCGGTTCTACGGCTTCCTGCAGGGCGACGCCAATCACTGGGCGCCGCAGCTGGTCTGCGACAACCACTACATCGAGCCGCCCGCCGGCCCGCAGGACGGCTACCACCTGAGCGAGGACCTGGTCACCACCGCCCAGCGGATGATCCTCGACCAGAAGCACGCCACCCCGGACAAGCCGTACTTCCTCTACCTGCCGTTCGGAGCGATGCACTCGCCGCACCACGTGGCGCCCGAGTGGGTCGAGCCGTACCGGGGCCACTTCGACCAGGGCTGGGAGCAGTGGCGGGAGGAGACCTTCGCCTGGCAGGTCGCCACCGGCATCGTCCCCGCCGGCACCGAGCTGCCGCCACGGCCGCCGTGGATCCCCGACTGGAAGACGCTCACGGCCGACGAACGGCGCGTCTTCGCCCGCATGCAGGAGGTCTACGCCGGGTTCCTCACCCACACCGACGCGCAGATCGGCCGGCTCGTCGACTTTCTGGAACGCACCGGACGCCTGGACAACACCCTGTTCCTGTTCCTGTCCGACAACGGCGCCAGCGCCGAGGGCGGACAGCTCGGCACCCCCAACGAGCACCGCTTCACCTCCCGCATGGACGACTCCACCGCCCGCAACCTGGCCCTGCTCGACCACTGGGGCGGCCCGGACACCTACCCCCACTACGCCTGGGGCTGGGCGTGGGCGGGCAACACGCCGCTACGGCTGTGGAAGCGCTACACCTGGCTCGGCGGCACCCGCGCACCGCTCATCGCGCACTGGCCGCGTGGCATCGCCGCACGCGGCCAGATCCGCAGCCAGATCACCCACGTCACCGACCTCATGCCGACGATCCTGCAGGCCTGCGGAATCGAAGCCCCCGACACCGTGGACGGCGTGGAGCAGCAGCCCGTCGACGGCCGCAGCCTGCAGCCGACCTTCGACGACCCCCACGCCCCCGCCCCGCGACAGACGCAGTACTTCGAGATGCTCGGCTCACGGTCGATCATCCACGGCGACTGGAAGGCCACCACCGACCACGTCTCGCACGGCGTCCAGGACGAGGAACGCCTGCTGCTCGGCAGCCGCGACTTCGCCACCGACCACTGGTCGCTGTTCCACCTCCCGGACGACTTCGCTGAGGCCCGCGACCTCGCCGACCAGCATCCCGTCATCGTCGCCGAGCTGGAGAACCTCTGGTTCGCCGAAGCGGAACGCAACCAGGTCCTGCCCCTGGACGACACTCTGCAGGGCCGCCTCACCGCCCTGGTGCCACCCCCCTACGACATCCCGAGGCGGGCCCGCTACCTGCCCGGCGGCGGGCCCGTCCACGACGAGGCGCTGCCCTTGCTGTTCGGCGGCTTCACCCTCGTCGCCGACATCGACGTCCCCGAGGCGGGCGCGGACGGCGTGCTGTGCGCCCTGGGCGACCGCACCGGCGGGTTCGTCCTGCACAGCGTCGCGGGCCGCCTCACCCTGGCTTGCTCACGCGCCGGCGACATGGACCGGGTGACGGCGCCGGAGCCGCTGCCCGCTGGCCGGCACCACGTGGGCTTCCGGTTCGACGCACAAGCCAAGGAGTTCGCCCTGCTCCAGAACGGGCACACCGTGGCGGCCGTCCCGCTCGGCGGCGACTTCCCCTTCGTCTTCCAGCACGGCGGCACCGGCCTGTGCATCGGCTACGACCGCGGCCTGCCCGTGGAGGACACCTACCGGCCCCCGCACCAGTGGACCGGCACCATCCACGAGGTCGTCATCGACACCGTCCCCGGCCCCGCCCGAGAACTGTCGGACGAGATCCGAAGCGCCCTGCACGGCGACTGACCGACCACGGACGTCACCCACCCGCCGGCCGCGTGGGCCGGGGCTCGGACCACCGCCACGATCGCCGCCCGGTTGTCCGGGCCCCACCCGCCCGCCCGCAGGCCCGTCTGACGCGACGGCGCCCGCCCCGCCGTCTGCGCTTCCCGACTCCCGCCTCCGGCCCGGGCGGAGCGGCGGATGCGGGGCAGGAGGGGTCTGGCCGCGTACACCAAGGCGCACACGACCGCGACGGACACGGTCATCGCGGCGTGGGGCCGGTCATCGGCCACGGCCCGGCCGGCCTGTCTTGCGCGGCCTCGGTGAACCGGTCGATGACCAGGTTCCGCTCCGCGCTCTTTGCGTCCGTGGCCGTGACCGAGTGGACGAGGGTGCGGCTCGGGTCGCGGGTGCCGCCGACCAGCGCGCCCTAGCCTTAGCATGACCCGACTTGCCCCAGAGGACCTCGCCGCCCGCCCTCTGGAGCTCCAGTCCCGCGCTACGGGGCACGTTTGGGAGGTTCGCCGGGCGGGTTAACATCTCCTCCGGCTGCGGCCCGGGCTCGATCCGCACCCCGGAACAACGTTGTGAGCGGCCACTCCACGTCGGCAGCGGTCGAGACCATGTCCCCGGCCCCCCAGCGGTCCGGCTGGTCACCCCCTGCACCTGTCAGCCCAGCAGGGCCGGGTGCGGACGATGCGGTGTGCCCTTGCCCGCCTGTGGCGGGGGGCGTAGTTCCGCGGTCAGTCCCGGTACTTGATTGCCATCTCTGTGAGTCCCACTCCGGCCAGGACGACGATGCCTCCGATGGCGACGACGGCTCGCGGAGCACCTGGCGGAGCGGCAGCGGAACCCCTCCTGAGCATGCGGCGACACCCAACCCCGAGTGGTGGCGCTACTTCCAGACGGCGATCGGGTCGTTCTTCCCGGACTCGACCCATTCGACCCGGGTCGGGTCCGTCCCGCCCTCATCGGTGAGGTAGATGCCGCACGACTCGTAACTCTCGCCCTTCGGGGCGCTGTCGAAATCCTTCTTGTCCTTGTCATCGACGGTGCACGCGTCGAACTTCGGTCCCGCCTCCATAGTGACGTTGCCGTCCGCGTCAACGGTTGAGGAAGGGAAACCGGGCATGACGCTCAGATACGTGAGTCGCCCGTCATCGCCCACAACATCGAGGTCGGGCCACTCCGCAGACCTGTCCGTGGTCTTGGCGACGCGGTAGTGGACGTGGTAAGGCGTCCGGCCGGCGTACCGCTCGGCGCCCTCCAGCGACGCCAGATCCGCGGCGCTGCCCTGCTCCACACGCAGCACGGTTACGTCGAGGTTCTCTGCGCCGGCCTTCTCGCCGTACGAGAGCTCCTGCCCGGAGGAGCAGCCGGTGACGACGGCAGCAAGGGTGAGCAGGGTGGCGGGCATCAGTCGGAACTTCAAGGATTCCCCCTGGGAACGGTACGGTCCGGCCCCACGGCCGGATGCGATGGGGAATTCCTGACAGCGTCACACCCTGCGCCTGGCGGCGATGTCCTGCCAGACGAACGCCGCGAGGCCCAGCAGCGCACCGGCGTGCAGCAGCCACCAGCCGCCCTCGAAGGAGAAGTAGGTGATGCGGGCGACAGTGCCCGACGGGCCGCCGACGACCGTCGGCTCCCACCACAGCTGGCTGGAGAAGAGCCGCAGCGGCAGGGCCAGGGCACAGCCGAAGCCGAGGATCCGCGGGACGCCATGGGACCGTCGCGGGAGGGCGGCCATGTACAGCACGGCCGCCTGTGCCAGGAGCGGGAGGAGCAGCCAGGGCCAGGACACGAGGCCGGAGCCGTCCGGCAGCGCGGGGAAGTGCTCCAGCCCGAGGGCCTCGTAGGCCGACTCGTTGCCGTGGTAGCCCTTGGTGTCGCCGAAGGCGATGTCGAACTGGTAGGCCATGAGCGGCAGCGCGCCGGCAAACAGTCCCAGTGCGGACACACACGTCAGCACGACACCGATGACAGCACCCCATCGCACCGTCGGCGCCGGATGCGCCCGCAGGGCGGCGGGAAGAACCGGAGCGGGCGCGCCGGGCTGCGGCCCGAAACCGCCCGCCACCGGAGCATCGGGCGCCGGCGGTGTGTACGCGGGTTGCGTCGGCATCGCGTAGGGCGGGCGGCCTGGTGCGGCCGGTTGTGGTCCGAGGGGTCCCGCCGCGGGGTGAGCCGGCGCAGTCCGCCGGCCGCCTGGTTCGGCGACGACGATCTCGATGTGCGGCGGGGCGTACTTGCGGGCCTTGGCGACCATCTTGCCCAGGTCGAACTTCGCCGGCTCGACGGCGACATGGAGCGGTGCGGGCATCGCCGGGTCGTGCGGGCAGACGTCCGCTCCGGCGGGGATCGCCGCACCGGGGCGTAGCTGCGCGCCGATCAGGACGTGCTGGCCATTCGCGGGCGTAGCGACGACGATCTGTGTGACATCGGCCCCCGGGAGCAGCACGTTGCCGATCCGCACGCCGGCGGGGTCGAACTGGAAGAGAATGCGCCGCGCGTCGAACCAGGAGGAGATGAACGGGATGGCCAGGACGATCACCGTGCCGCCTTTCATGTCCAGCGCCCACCCGAGGATGACGGCCAGCACCACGATGCCGATGATCAAGCCCCACAGGGCGGCGAGGTCGTGCGGGGAGAAGGGGCGGGTCACTTTGTATCGCGCCCAGCGGGCGCGGCGGGTGGTGCCGCGTGCCGATGGCGCGGCAGTGGGGTGCGGGAAGGTCATGCTCGGTGGTCCCCCGTATTGCTTCTGCATGGTGGTGGTTCCGGACGGTCCGCGCGATCAACTGCTCGAGGGACTGTAGCGGGAGAGACGTTTGCGCAGGGGCGCGGCTACGTCATGGGACGGCCTCCTCCGCACGCGTCGGGTGTCCGCACCGTTCAGACTCGTCCCCGACCGTGCAGCGCTGGTGACGGCGGTGGCGGAAGTGGTCGCGGTGGACTTCGGCGCGGCACAGCTGAACGCGGTGAACTCGACAGAAGAGATCCCGTTCAGGGTGTTGGGTGCATCATTCGTCCCATATGCGTTGGCCTACCTGGACCGTTTCAAGTTCCTGCACGGCATGGTCTTCGGCGCAGATCGCAGACCCGCCCTGGAGGAGGGAGGTGTGGGCTGTCGCGCCAAGGGCGAGCGGGGCGGCGAGCTTCGGTCGGATCTTCAAGGATTCCCCCTGTGTTGACGGTACGGTCCGCCCCTCGGCCGGATGTTCGCCAGGATCTTCCACCTGTGCCGGCGAGGACGGGATGGGACTTCGGGCTCGGAGTCATGTGTCACGTCGGGCCGGACCGGGGCCGGCGATCAGTGCCGATCGCGTTCAGGACTCTTGGCGCAGTTCGCTGTCGGGTGCGAGGACACCCAGCCCGAACAGGTCGACGACCTGGTCGGTCATTACATCTGCCCGTGACGCGTCGACGTATCCGTCGATGAACATCTGGGAAAGGCCGTAGACCAGCGCTTGGGCGGCGATTCTGATCAGCTCGGGGTCGGCTTGGCGGAGCTCGCCACGCAGCTGACCGGCGGTGATCATCTCGATGACGCTGTCGGTGAAGACGCGGTGCCCCTCCTCCAGAGCGGATGTGCGATCCGTGCCGAAGACGGCACGGCGCAGGAGGGCGAACCTGTGCGGGTGGGCCAGGGCGTAGTGCACGAAGGAGGTGCCCAATGCCCTGAAGGGGACGGCGTCGGCGGAGTGCACCGCGGCGAGCTGCGCCGCCCCGAAGTCCAGGGCGACGACCTCGGCGACCGCGGTCATCAGGGCGGCCCGGTCGGGGAAGTGCCTGAAGGGTGCGGACGGGGACACGCCCGCTCTCCGAGCCATCTCGCGGACGGTCACCGCCTCGGCGCCCGCCTCGTCAAGCAGTTCGACGGCGTGCGCGAGCAGAGTCTCCGGAAGTGATCCGTGGTGGTAGGGCCGTCCGGCCCCCCGGGTGTTCATGCAACCAGTCGTATCACACCTTGACACGCCATCGACGAGTAGATGTAATCAACGCTCACATGGATGTGTTCGCTGATCACATTGGAGTGGGCTTGTGGATCTGCGGCATGGCGGCTGGGCCCCGGAGGTCGACGCCGAGCTCCGTCCGGGTCAGGGGGCCGTCCCGGAAGGTCTGATCGGGACTCTCTACCGCAACGGTGCGGGCAACCATCTGTCCGACTACATCATCGACGGAGACGGCCTGGTCAGCGCCGTGACATTCGCTCCCGGCAGTCCGGTGCGTGTCCGTTCCCGCTACGTCCGGACCCCTTCGTACGAGGCGTCTCTCGCCGCCCGCGAACTGGGCGGCCCACCGGTCCGGCTGCCCGGCGCCAACGCCGTGGGCGGCCGACTTCGAAACCTTCTGCTGCGCCCCGCCGCCTCCCAGGCCAACACCTCGGTGACGATGATCGACGGAAGGCTCATGGCGCTCTGGGAGAGCGACATGCCCTGGGAGCTGGAACCCGACACGCTCGACACGCTCGGCCCCTGCGACCTCGGCCGTGTTCTGAAGCCGTCGGGACTGCTCGGCCGCCGCTTTGCCGACCGCCAGGGCATCCCCTACTCGGCGCACCCGTGCTGGGACCCGGCCAGCGGCGAACTCTGGAACTTCGGCTGCGTCTACGGGCCGCGTCCCCGCCTGGAGATCTATCGCACCGGGCGGGGCGGGCAGACCGAGCATCTACGGTCGGTCAAGCTGCCCCGCCGCTACATGGTCCACGACTTCGCGATGACCGCCACCCACCTGGTGTTCTGCCTCGGCCCTGTCATCCTCGACCTGGGCGCCCTGGCGTCCGGTCGCCTCCCCGCCTTCCAGGCGATGCGCTGGCACGCCGACGAGGCCACTCGCATCCTGCTCGTCCCCCGGGCAGGGGGCCCGTACCGCGTCATCGAGACCGATCCGTGGTTCCAGTGGCACTTCGCCGGCGCCTACGACGACGGCGACGACATCGTGTTCGACCTGGTCCGATTCCGGTCCTGGACCGTCATGCACGAGGCCATCTCCAGCATCAGCCACCTCACCGACCCGTCCTGCTTCCCGGTCGGCCGCCTCTGGCGCTACCGCGTCGGCACCTCCGGCAAAGTCGAGGCCCACCAACTCCACGGACTGCCACTCGAGTGGCCCACCATCGACTCTCGGCGCTCCACCACAGCCCACCGCAACGTCTACGGCGCCTCCGCCAACGACGCCACAGCGGGCGTGGCGTTCACGACAGTCGCGCGCTACGACACCGAGCGAGGCGAGACCGACATCCACGACTACGGACCCGGCCACCTCGTCAGCGAGCCCCTGTTCGTTCCCCGCGACCCGGACCTGCTCGACGAGCAAGGCTGGCTCATCGCCTACCAGACCCACCTCGCCACCGCGGCCACGAACATCGTCATCTTCAACGCCCAGTCCGTCGCCGACGGTCCCCTCTGTACCCTCCCGGTCCCCGAGAGCCTCGGTTACACCTTCCACGGACAATGGACCCAACGGTCGAAGGGCCCTCAGCAGCGATGACTACGCAGAACGGCATCGGCGGGCAGCCGATCACCTCATTCGAGCGGGACGGTCTGGTCTTCGACGTCTCCGACCGGGGCCCACGCGAGGCGGAGGTCGTGGTGCTGTTGCACGGGTTTCCTCAAACGTCCCGCTCCTGGGACCTGCTCGCACCGCTACTGCACACCTCGGGCTATCGCACGCTGGCACCCGACCAGCGCGGATACTCACCTCGGGCACGGCCGCGCGGAAGGTTCGCCTACCGTCTGTCGGAACTCGCCGAGGACGTCCTTGCCCTCATCGAGGCGGCCGGCCTCGGCGAACGCAAGGTGCATGTCGTCGGGCACGACTGGGGTGCGACGGTCGCCTGGACTCTCGCCGCCACCCGACCGGACAAGGTCGCCACCGTAACCGCGCTGTCCGTCCCGCACCCCGCCGCGTTCATGCTGGCCCTGTTCACCAGCCGCCAGTTCCTGAAGTCCTGGTACATGTTCTTCTTCCAACTGCCCTGGCTGCCCGAGCTGGTCGTACGCCGGATCAACCGACACATGAGGGCACGCGTGATCACGGGGCTGGTCGCCGGCGGCCAGAGCGAAGCCAACGCCGGCAGGGACGGGGACTTCCTGATGAACTCAGGAGCCCTCACGCCGGCACTCAACTGGTACCGAGCCATGCCGTTCAACCCGCCAAGGCGGCTGGCCCGGGTCACCGTCCCGACACTGTTCGTCCACAGCGACAAGGACGCCGCACTGGGCCGCACCGGCGCCGAACTCACCCGCAGATTCGTCACCGGCCCCTACACCTTCCACACCCTGACCGGTAGAGGACACTGGATTCCGGAGCAAGCCGCCCACGAAGTGGCCGAACTCGTGCGCACTCACCTCGCCGACTGAGCATGTGTGCGGGAGCGTTCTGCCTTCTGGCTGAAGGCCATGACGGTACGCAGTTTCCACCATGCCGCGGCTCCACGATCACTGTCGGCGGGAACACGAGGCGCCGATGCCGCGGAGCTTCCTCCGACAGCGTGAGAGCAAGCCCACCGCGCCTCGGCCGGCCCGACCGACTGCCGGAGCGGCGCAGCCGAATCACGCAAGCCGCCAGCCGTTCCTCGCAGGGCGTTCGGCCTCCACCACCTCGGCACCCAGCGCGCGGCCGATCCCGCCCAACGACAAACGCCAGCCAACTGTTCGCTCCGACGTCACCTCAGAGGGCTACTCTCCGTCACGCACCTCGCCGAAGTCGCTTGATGAAAGGGCGACGTCGCGCGATGAAGAGGCACCGGCGGTCCCGCGACCGCGGTTCGCCAGTACGACCGAACGCCACATTCCAGGGGAGACCATGACCGGAGAAGACCGACCTCTGCACGCCCAGGACCAGCTCCTGACCAGAATCGACGCGGCAGCGGACCGCGGTCTCCTGGGCGCTCGCAGGACGGTGTACGGGGGAGTGCAGTCGGATTCAGGCTCCTACGGCTGCGCCGTGGCTGCGGGTGTTGTCCTCGGCGGGATCGCACTCGCCCTGTTCCTCACGGGCAAGGGACTCTTCGCGGTCCTCCCCGTGGGCATGCTGCTGTTGATTCTGGTCGGCCTCTGGTACGACTCGTTCACATCGAAAAGGAATCGGGGCTTCCAGCTCGACCTGTACGAGCACGGCCTCACCGCCGCCGTGAAAGATCGAGTCCACGCCGTCCGCTACGACAACACGACGGTCTTCCAGAGGACCGTCCGGCACACAGGTACTGCGGGATACACCACGTACGAGTACAGCCTCACCGATATCGACGGCGAGAAGCTCGTGCTGCGCGGCCGGTCGGACGGGGTCGCGAAGAAGGGTTACTTCGCCAAGCCGAAGGAGTGGGGGACGGCCATCCAGCAGGCGGTCACCCGCGCACAGCTCCCCATGGCCCTCGCCACGCTCGATGCGGGGCAGTCGCTCGACTTCGGCAAACTGTGGCTGACCCGGGAAGAGGTGGGCTCTGCACGTGAGTCCGTGCAGTGGTCCCAGATCCAGGAGGTCCGGGTGGTCGACGGGTTCATCAAGGTCAAGATCGCCGGGAAATGGCGCTCGCTGGGCAGCACCGCGCTGACCAGCCCCTCGGTAGCCGGGACGCCGAACTTCTTCGTCTTCCTCGCCCTGGCCGATCACCTGCGGGGGCCGGGGCGCGGCAGGTCCGGCTGACCAGGCGGAGCCGTCCATGCTGTTCGGGCCGCAGACTCCGCTGTCCCCGGGACAGGCTGGCGGCAGCGAGGCCCGGCCCGTCGCCGAGACAGCCCGCTAGCGCGGTCACGCGCCGTTCAGTCTTCCGGTCCCCCTGCGAGCAAGGTCCACAATCGCCCGGGCCGTCGTGCGCAGCGCGTCGTCGTCCCGAACGGCGCGCCAGGTGTCGTGGTCGACGGGGCGTTCGTCGGTATCGACGAGGGCGAGCAGGGCGGGGATCGCCGCCGTGACGGCCGCCGGATCTGTGGCGGAGACCTCGGCGAGGAGGGCCAGGGGGTCGAGGACCGTCGGCGAGACACTGCCGGGCGGAGGGCAGATCCGGAGCAGCTCCTCCAGGAGGTCGCTGACCTGTCGTGGGTCCGAGGTAAGCGTCCACAGGCCCTGGACGAGCGCCATCGCCTCGAAGTGATTGTTCTTGGCGAGTCGGGCCCGGGCGGCGGCGCGCAGCCGCCGCGCAGTACGTTCCCGCGCCGGTCGGTGGGTGGCGGCGATCTCGGCGAGGAGGAGAAGGGGCTTGACTCCGCCCGGTGTCTTGTAGCCCTCCCGCGCGCTGCCTTCGGTCGCCTTCATGAGGGCGGGGAGGACTTCTCCGGCATCTCCTGTGACCCGCCACAGGGCCCGTGCGGACCGTGTGAGGGCCTTCGGCGCGTCGTGCCAGGGCGTCCACTCCTCGCGCAACGCTTCCTGGAACATCCCGCGCAGCCACTCAGCGGACGCGGCGGCGAGCGGCCCCAACGCGATACAGGCACGGACCTGTGCGTCCTTCCTGACCTTGTCGCCCAGCGCAGGGAACCCGCTCTCCTCGGGGGAGCGCAGCAGGGCGAGTACGGGCTCGTCGTCTCCGGTGAGGTAACGGAACTGGAAGGGATCGATCTGTGCGGTTTCCGGCCAGAAGGCCGGCGGTCCGAGTACCTGCCGAAGCCGCTCATGATGGCCGGCGGCGACCCCGCGGGGACCGGTCCAGTCCAGGGCATGGGCGGCGGTCACCAGGTGGGCGTCGGTGCCGAGGAGTTCGAGCAGTCGGGGGACGACGGGCCCACCGGCCCGGTGCCAGCGGCTGATGACCGAGTAGAGCGCTCCCCGCCCGGTAAGCGTCGTGCTCGCGATCCGGGTCAGCAGTGGATCCAGGAGTCTCCCGGCGTGTGCGGCGAAGGGAGTGAGCGCGTCGAGGAAGTTGGGGTGGTCGGCCTTTCCCTCGCGCCCGGACCAGGTGTTCTCCTCGATCATGAAACCGGAGGACGGCGCGGTGAGGAGTTCGGCGAGCGGCGCCACGCAGCGCACGTCGTCCATGCGGCTCAGTGCGCGGACGGCGTGTCTCCTCGCGGGCTCATGGGATTCGTCGTCCGCGGTGAGGCGAGCCGCGACGCGGTCGGCCCACGGCTGTGCGGCGGCGCCGCACATGGCAAGGACGCGCAGGGCGTCGGTCCGGTTGTCCGACAGCGGATCGTCGACGAGCTCAGCAACTACGGGCAGGAGTTCGGGAACCGCGGAACGCCATCGGCGCATCAGGGACGCCGCGACCAGCAGGCCGCCCCGGCGCTGCAAGGCGCCGTCGTGCCGGAGCAGGGCATGCGCGAGGGTGAGGCGACCGGGCAGATCGTCGCCGAGCCGGGTATCGACTTCGGTGATGACCGACACCCGCCAGGATGTGTTCCCCCCGACGCTCCAGTTCAGCAGCACGTCCGCAGTGACGACGGCGTACGCGGGGTCGGTGTGATCGGGCAGAACGTGACGCAGGGCCTCGACGGCGGTCAGCCGCACGTCGTGACAGGGCGCGTCCAACCACGCCAGCCACACCTCGACGTCCAGGTCGGCGTCGGGCTCCTCGCCCTTGTCGTCGACGGTCAGTCGCTGCCGGAGCCAGGCGATCGCCTCCTCACGCCGTCCCACGGCGTGGCGCGCCAGCTCTCCGACGCCCAGGACGAGCCGCTCCGCCACGTCCTCGAAGGGCTCCAGCCCGTACCGCTCCTGGAAGAGAACGACGAATTCGTCCGCCCGGTGGGCGGCCTGCGCCAGCACGGCGGACACCGGGGCCCGGATATCGCCGGCCTCGTCGCAGAGCAGCGGCAGCAGCGACTCCACCGCCCGCTTCCAAACAGCCTGCCAGGCGGGGTCGACGCCGGGGTGGCACGTGCCGTCCGGGCGCGCGGCCTCCCAGGCGGCGTTGGCGTTGGCCGTGGAGGCGATCTCGGTGATCGTCTCCAGGAGCTCTCTGCGTACCGTTACCACCGGATCAAGGGCTGCTTCGACGAGGAACGGCAGGACTTCGGCCGCGGCCGGCAGCAGAGTTGTCCCATCGCCCCGGCACGCGTACTGCAGTTGCGTCAGGGCGCGTTCGGCCGTGTCCCGCTCCGACGCCCATAGCTTTTCCAGCACCTCGGGCCCGTACTGCCCGCCCCCGTAGGGGTCGAACACCTTCGACCAGTCGACCTCCACGGCGAACCGCGCCAACCGCTCCGCCCACGCGTCGCCGCCCGCGCACTCCTCACCCGAAGCCTCCACACCCACGCCGCTCCTCCTTCCGAAGCCCTGCCCCGTGGCAGGACGCCACCAGGTGTTCGGCGGTTCCGGTTCCCACCGCACGTCGCTCCCCTTTGATCGGAAGAACCGTGCGAATAGCATGCGGACGTTGATCACGGGATGCGTCACCTGCTGAGACTGGTGGGGCTGCGCCGGCAGATGAGAGCGCGGATACACCATGGTTGAACGTGCCACCCTCAGGGGCGGGCCGATCGTGATCAGAGTCTCAGGAGCAGGGTGGCATCCCACCTCCCCTGTACATTCCGAGCGTGGTTGAATCCCGCGTGTGATCACATACATGCCCAAGCGTTTCGTGTAGCCGTGGTGGAGCCTCTGGCCCCGTCGGATCCCCGGCGCATCGGCCCGTACCAGCTCGAAGGGTGACTCGGCGCGGGCGGCATGGGGCAGGTCAGTGTCAGTTGTTCTGCCGGAAGTGTCAGTGGGTTGAGGCGGTTGGGTGGGGATGGGGTGACGGTTCGGTCCGGAATGCGGAACCTGTTGGGCGGGTGATCGTTGATGGAGTGGGTGCACAACCGTCCCGGGCACCTCGAGCTCTGGGACGGACCTTCCGAGCCCTACGCCCGTGCTGTGACCTTCTCTTGCGATGGGGTGTTGCAGTGGCGGGATCGGGGATCCGGGGCAGCCCGCGCCGACATGGGGTGCGCGGGCAACGCCCGGTCTTCACAACCTTGGGGCCGCCGGTTCCGGTCTGAACCGTCAAAAATTGCACTGCTCGGCTCGACTTCACCGCTGCGGCGTGACCTCCGGCGCCCAGGGGCGCTGGATGGGGCGACAGGTGCACTGTCCCGTCGCCCCCCTTGGGACCTGTGCAGGTGATGGCCTCGACTCAGCTCCCTGTGTCGGGGCCATCGTCGTTACTGCCCCCGCGGTCGAGGCGCGCGGGGGCAGGCCCCACCCGCTGCTCTTGATGCCGTGTGGTGAGTGTCGTGGTCCCTCCCGGTCAGCGGTACAGGTCCTCGTTGAGGCGGCGGTGCAGCAGCAGGAGGGTTTCTGTGTCGGCGACGTCGGCGAGCTGGTGGAGCAGGGCACCGATGGCCGGGTCGTCGCCCGCGCGTACGGCCGCCACGATGCGCTCGATGAGCGGGGCCGCCCCGGTGGGGGTGGCTGCCGGACCGTGCGGGGCCCAACCACGGTCGTCCGGTCCGGCAGCGGGGGATGCAGCCCCGAGGGGGCTGGTGGCCGTCACCGGTTCAACGCTCCTGCGCGGCGCCGGTTACCCGGTGAGCGGCGAGCACGGCCTTGGCGGTGCGTTCCTCGATGACGACGCCGAACTCGTACAGGCCGATCTCCAGGACGTCCTCCACGGTCGCCTGCGGGGTCCGCTTGACGGCGAGTGCGGCGGCGCCGCGGGCGATGGTCTTCTCACGCCCGGGGGCGTCAAGGTCCTGGAGCGCGGACAGCACGGTCCTCCACAGGTTGCTCATCGGTCCATGTCTCCTTCGCGGGGGCGGTGTCTGCCTGGCTGTGCTCACCGGAGTCGTCGTGGGTGGCGCCGGCGTAGGGCCGAAGGGCCTCACACCGCCTGGGCGGGCGCCGGGGAAGAAGGAGCTTCCCTCGATGCGGTGCGGCTGGGGGATCACCGGGTGCTGCCTTCGAGCGGGGCCGGGACACGGGAGGCCCGCAGCTCGCGCAGGTCGGGGATCGGGGCGCTCCTCTGCGTCTGGGGCGACGGCGGCATCGACCCTCACGACGCCGCTCAGCACCAGGCGGCCCTCGAAGACCTCGCCGCCGCCGATATGGTCACCCGCGGCGACATCGTCGACCAGCTCCACGACAACGTCGCGTACATCCTGTGGATGCTCTCCGAACCGCCACCACAAGGCACCGACCCCCCTCCGCGCTGCCACTGCGGTACTGACACCCGCAGCGACCACCCCGGTGACATCCGGTGTCCAACGCCACTGACATCCATTTCCCAGGTTCTGGCTCAGGTTCTGGGCTCTGTCGCTAATTTGGGGGTAGTTGGGCAACTATCCGGTGTGATGGGTGGAGTTCAGGTCAGGGATCTTCTTCTGCCTGGTGTCGCGGTGGAGGTCGACCAGCTGGTGCTGACGGATGTGGAGGTCCGGGTCGCGGTGCGGTCAGGGGCCGTGTCGGCGGCCTGTCCGGACGGGCCGGAGATCTTCGAGAGTGCACTGCTACTACGAGCGGACTCTGGCGGATCGTCCGGTCGCCGGCCGGCGTGTACGGATCGACCTACGGGCGCGTCGACTCGTGTGTGGGAAGGGGCAGTGTGACCGTCGGACGTTCGCCGAACAGATACCGGGCCTGACGCATCGCCACGCACGCCGCACCGACGCACTCACCGCCCAGCTCACCGACGTGGCCCTATTCCTGGGAGGACGGCCAGGCGCTCGCCTGTTCCAGCGCATGGCAATCGACACCTGCAAGGACACCCTGCTCCGGCTGATCCGTAAACTGCCGCTCCCTTCGTCGGGATCGGTGCCGCATCTCGGCGTCGATGACTCGGCCGTTCGCAGGGGACGGACCTACGCGACGATCCTCATCGACATGGAAACCCATCGCCCGATCGACGTCCTGGCCGACCGAGCCGCAACGACTTTCGCATCCTGGCTGCGGGACCATCCTGAGGTGCGGATCGTCTGCCGCGACCGTGCAGGCTCCTACCGGGACGGGGCCCAGGTCGGTGCCCCGCAGGCTATGCAGGTAGCCGATGCCTGGCCGCGTCGGCGCTGATGCCGAGCTGGACGGCGGCCTGTTTGACGGTGAGTTCGCCCTCGCGGAGGCACTGGGTGCGCGGGGCGCGGATCTGGTAGGCGTGGCGGATCCAGCGCACGGCCTTGACGTCGTAGGGGCGGCCCTTGCCGGTGCGGTGGTCGCACGCATTGAGGCTGTCGGCGAGCTCCGGGTCGGTCTGTCACTGGCCCAACTCCCGCACCAGGTCGACGGCTTCGGGCGGTGTGCGGTCAGGTCCCCGGCGGCTGGTCGTGATCAAGTCGGTGGCGCCGGTGTGCCAGCGGATGCCGATGCGGACCTGGCCGGTGGGGTCGTCGGCCAGCACGGTGATGTCGCTGATCAGCGTCCTCAGCAGCCGCTTGCGGCCCTTCGGGCTGGTGGCTGGGTCGTCCCAGAGCCGGGGCAGGTCGGCGGCGAGGGCTTCGAGTTCGGCTCGGCCGGGCAGGGGCGGGCGGGCCTGCTGGGCGGCGACCAGCGCCGCCTCGGCCTCGGTCAGCGCGGTGAGCTTGGCTTCCCAGCGGCTCTCCAGGGTGCGGGCGACCAGGCGGTTCTCCGGTTCGACCTGGGTGAAGGCCCGCTCGGCGCGGTCGGCTTCGTAGCGGGCGCGCTCGACGGCCAGCTCGGCAGCTCGGTGGGCTCGGGTGTGTCGCTGGGCGACCTGGTCGGCCGCGTCGAGGACAAGGGTGACCTGATCGGTGGTCAGCGTGGTCAGCAGCAGCCGAGCGACCGCGTCGTCGACGGTGGCGGCGGAGATCGAGCGGCAGGACTGGGTGCGGGCGGAGTCGCGGTGGCCCATGCAGTCGTAGTAGGCCCGTTGGCGGCGGCCCTGGTAGCGGGTGCGATCCGGCATCCGCAGGACCCGCAGCCGATGATTCCCCGGCAGAGCGGCTCGCCCTCGCGGGGCGGCCGGGCACCGCGGTTGGTGCAGTTCGCCGCCAGCTTCGCCTCAATGTCCAGGAACCGCTGCCCGGTGATGTAGCCGTCGTGGTGCTCGGGCAGGACGATCGCCCACTGGTCGCCGGGCACCGGAGCCGGGCGTGAGCCGCGTTCAGCGACTTCTCTTTCACGGTCAGCTCGCCCTTGGGCCGCCGCCGGACCGGGCGGCGACGTCTGGGCCGGCTCTGGTGGTCCGCATCCTGGAGGGCCGCCACGGCACCGAGTCCATCACCCGCGTCCTGATCACCACCAGCGACGGCAACGGCGAGTGGTCCACGGTCGGCGTCGGCGAGAACGTCATCGCCGCCTCCTGTAAAGCGCTCCAGGAATCCTTCACGTACGGCCTCCTGCACAGCGCGGCACACCGTGCTTGCCGACGCTGAGGAAAGCAGGACCGACGCCACACTGGTGGTCACCCTGACCAACACCCCTGGTGCTCTGCGCCGGGTGACCGCCTCGCTCGGAACCATCCCCGTCAGCGAACTGACGTACGCGGCTTCACTCGCGTCGCGGGGCACGGCGCGGATCACACTTCCGTGGAAGTCCGCCGACCGTGCGCGCAACAAGCTCAACCGTCTGGTGGAGGTCCTCGCGGTCACCGACGCCGCCCCTTGATCGCACTCCTGCCGGTCGCCATGGTGTACCTGTCATTCCCGCCGGCCGATCCGGACCAGCAGAAGAGCGACGTCGTCGTCGGGTGCGGGAGCGAGCAGGTCCACCACCTTTCGGGAGAGGCCGTCCAGCTGCAGCGCCGAGCTGTCGCTCAGCACGTCACAAAGCTGGTTCAGACGCTCGTCGAGGTCCGCGTCGCGGGTCTCCACGAGACCGTCGGTGTACAGGGCGAGGAGAGTGCCCGGAGGCAGCGGGAGATCCGTCGGTACGAAGTCGACACCGCCGACTCCCAGCGGAACGCCCGCGGGCAGGGACAGCAGTTCGGCCCTGCCGTCGGGGTGGACGACGACGGGCGGGAGGTGGCCTGCCAGCGTGATCGAACAGGAGCCGGCCGCAGGGTCGCACACCGCGTAGACGCAGGTGGCCAGGGTGGTGGCCGGGATGTCCGCCAGGGTGCTGTCGAGCTGCCGCAGCACCTGCTCCGGAGGCAGTGCCAGACGGGCGAACGCGCGCATGGTACTGCGCAGTTGGCCCATGGCTGCCGCGGCCGTGATGCCGTGTCCCATGACGTCACCGACGATCAGAGCGGTCCGGCCCGCGGGCATCGCCACGACGTCGTACCAGTCTCCGCCGACTTCGTCGGCGTCGCTCGCGGGCCGGTAGCAGTGGTCGGTCTCGATGCCGGGCCTCGTCGTGAGCCGGTGCGGCAGCAGACTGCGTTGCAAGGTCACGGCTGTGTCGTGTTCGCGTGTGTAGAGGCGGGCGTTGTCGAGGAAGACGGCGGCCCGGGACGCGATGTCGAGGGCGAGTGTCACGTCGTCGGGCGAGAAGGGCGGGGCGGGCTTCGTGCGGTAGAAGGCCGCCGCTCCCAGCGCCTTGCCGCGGGCGAGCAGCGGGACGGCGAGCAGAGAGTGAGCCCCCAGCTCGTGCAGCTGCCTGAAGGTGTCGGTGTGGCCGGGGAAGACGGGAAGGGTTCGCTCGTTCATCTCGCGACCAGAAAGGGGTCGCCACGTGCCATGGCCCGCGCGTACGGGGCATCCGCCGAATGGTGGAGAGTCGCGCCCGGCGGAGCGAGGACCTGCGCCGCAGGCGAGCCGTGTGCTGGTGCCTTGCCCAGCCGCCGGACGACGATGTCGCCGGTCAGGCCGTCGGCGGGCTCCGCGGCGGCGTCGTCGGCGATCTCCGCCAGCAGGTCCACGGTGGCGAGGTCGGCGAGCCCGTGAAGCGCCACGTCGGCCAGTTGCTGCGCGGTCTGCCGCATGTCCAGTGAGGTGGACATCCGGGCACCGGCCTCGCTGAGCAGGTGGAGTCGCCGTCGGCTCTCCATGGCCTCCTGCTCGGCCCGGACCCGTGCGGTGATGTCGACCACCGAGGCACCGACGCCGAACGGCTGTCCCCGGGCGTCCTCCAGACGGAAGTAGGAGCAGGACCAGACCCGCTCCTCGTCCGGAGCCGCCGGGGAGCGACCCGTCGCACGGAAGCCGACCACGGACTCGCCCGTGTCCAGCACTCGCCGCATCACGCTCTCCACGCCGCCCACATCCGGCAGCACGTCGGACAGCCGTCGGCCGAGGTGCTCGGCCTCGGGCATGCCGTTGATCGCCTCCAGGGCCGGGTTGACGCGCAGATAGCGCAGTCCGTTGTCGAAGGCTGACTGCCCGATGGGCGAGTGGCTGAACAGACCCTCCAGGACGGCGCGCGAAATCCGCGCCTCCGCGGCTACGGACATGTCCATGAGGAATGCCAGCACGTCTGCACCGGCCGGAACCCGGTAGACCCACACCATGAGTTCCACCAGCCGCCCGTCTCGGTGCCGTACGGTGCACGGCCCCGCCGTGTCACGGCCCGCGGCCAGCCGCTCCAGCAGCGAAACCGGCACGTGGCCGTCCTGCGCCGGATCGAGCAGCTCGCCCCGGCTGCCCAGCACCTGTGCGGACGGGTAACCGAGCAGAGCCTCCGCGGCGGCATCCCAGTACGTGATGCGGCCCGACCCGGCCACCCGCACCCCTGCCACCAGAGGGGCGTCCGGTCCCGGCAGGTCCCACAGGCGCGTCTCAGCCGCGTCGGCCGTCTCGTCGGATTCTCCGGGACCCTGCATGGGGCGCTCCTGCCGGACTACTCCTTTCCCTCATGAAAGCACCTGTTCGCGCGGTGCACACGTCGGCGTCCCCGTGCTTCGTCGGAGGTCCTCGGCTGCACGCAGGGGCGCCGCGTCATCGGGCACCCACGCTCAGTCCCTGCCGAGGACCTGCTCCGCGCCGATGGCCTGTTCCGTCCAGATCGTCTTCCCGGAGGCGTCGTAGCGGCTGCCCCAGCGGCTGGTGACCTGGGCGACGAGGAAGAGTCCGCGGCCGCCCTCGTCGTCGTTGTGGGCACGGCGCAGCCGGGGCTGGCTCTCGCTGGAGTCCGTCACCTCGCACACGAGTACGGCGTCGCGCACCAGGCGCAGCCCGATGTCGCCCGTGGCGTAGCGGACGGCGTTGGTGACGAGTTCGCTGACGACCAGCTCGGTGGCGAAGACGTTCTCGTGCAGTCCCCAGGCGGTCAGCTGGGCGACGGCGACCTCACGGGCCTCCGCGACGGCGGCGGGATCGGGCGGGAAGCGCCAGTCGGCGATGGAGTCGTCGGGAACGGCACGCGTACGGGCGAGCAACAGGGTGACGTCGTCGGTCCGCTCGGCAGCCCGCCGCGCCCGCTCCACGAGTGCCTCACCGATCCGTCGCAGCGGGCGTCCGGGACGGCAGGCCGCACGCAGGCGGGCGGCGTACTCGGCCTCGGGGTCGGCTGGCGGTCTCCGCGGGTCACGCCGTGACCGGCGTGCGGTGTCGAGGAGGCCGTCGCTGTACATCGTCAGGACGCTGTCCTCGGGCAGGGAGACGTCCGTGACCTCGAAGGGCACCCCGCCGACGCCGAGAGGCGGCCCGGGCCGTACGTCGATCACGTGGGTGGTGCCGTCGGGGTGGACGGCGACGGGAGGCGGGTGGCCGGCGCTGGCGAGGCGGCACAGCCGGGTGACCGGGTCGTAGACCGCGTAGAGGACGGAGGCGCCCAGGGTGTCGGGGTGGGCGGACTCCGCGGCCATGCGCTGGACCAGGTCGTCGAGCCGGATCAGCAGTTCGTCGGGAGCCAGGTCCAGGTCGGCGAGTGTCTGCACGGCGGTGCGGAGCCGGGCCATGGTGGTGCTGGCCTCCAGGCCGTGCCCGATGACGTCGCCGACCACCAGGGCGGTACGCAGCGAGGACAGGGCGATCGCGTCGAACCAGTCGCCGCCCACGCCGGCCTCTCCGCGGGGAGGCAGGTAGATACCGGCGGTCTCGGCGGCCGCGGTGCTGGATGACACGGGCGGGAGCAGGCTTCTCTGGAGCGTCTCGGCCACCCGGCGCTCACGGGTGTAACGGCGGGCGTTGTCGATGCCGAGCGCCGCCCGGGTGCTGATCTCCTTGAGGAGCTTGGCGTCGTGGCCGGTGAAGGCGTACTGCCGTCGCGTCCGGAACACCTGCACGTAGCCGAGCACGCGGCCCCTGGCGACGAGCGCCGCGCCGATGGAGGCGTACAGGTCACGCGGAATCATGCGGGCCGCCTGGGGAACGTCGCCCAGGAAGCTCAGATAGTCCCGCCGGTCGTTGGCGACGAGGACCGTACCCCGCTCCAGCTCGCGGAAGCCCGGTTGGTCGGGGACGGCCGGCAGGATCTCGCCCACCTGGACCAGGTCGGCGGGCCAGGCCCCGTGGGCGTGTCTGGCGGCGATACGGCGGAAGTCACCGCGCAGCCCGTGGACGCGGAGCGGCGGCTCGGCGCCCTGCAGGGTCGCCTCGGAGATCTCCACCGCGGCCAGATCGCCCAGCGTGGGGACCAGCGTCTCCACGAGTCCCTCCGCGGTGGAACGAATGTCCAGGGCATCGCCGGCGCGAGATGCCTTGTACACCAGATTGAGCCGACGCCCGGACTCGTACCGTGCGGTGACGTCCACCAGGGAGGTGAAGGTTCCGCTGATGTCCCCCCGCAGGTCGTACAGAGGGGCCGCGGTCAGCGAGTAGATCAGATCCGGCTGGTCCGGCCGGGGTGCGCGCAGGACGCCCGCCGCTCCCACCACCGGGCGTCCGGTCTCCATCACGTGGCGCAGGAGGTCCGCACCGGTACCGTCACCGTCCACCAGGGGCATGTCACACAGCGGGTCACGGCCGCCCTCACCGACCCGTCCGGACCGCCGGACGGTGGGGCTGCACTGCCGCAGCCGCAGATCAAGGCCGTGGAAGGCCACCTGCCAGGCGTCCTGCGTCAGCACCGTCCGGGCCACTGCGGTGTGGTCACCCCACTCCGCGAGGACCTTCGCGGGCAGCCCCAGCGCCAGGACGGCCGAGCCGCTCAGCGGCAGCAGCCTGACCCAGACATCCACGCGTTCGCCGTCATCGCGCCGCAGCGTCAGAACACGCCCGCCCGGCGCCCCGGCCGGAGGCTTCCCCGCGGGGCGCCGGGGCGCCACCAGCGCCCGGGCCGGGCGTCCGATGACGTCGACGTCGGCATACCCCAGGAGTTCCGCGGCTGCCCGGGTCCATGCGGTGAGGACGCCCGACCCGTCGATGACGGCGGCGACCGCACCGTCCAGCGGCATGGGAGGGACGCCTGAAGCCGGTCGGGGCATGCCCATCTGACCACCCTGACTCTGTCGGACTGACGGCCTCAGTCTCGGACACGCGTATCTCCCCGGCAAGCGGGACGCGTCACCACGACCACGCGGCGTGACGCGGCACCCGAGAATCGGCACGTGGCTGCGTCGGCCGTCAGCCGGCCAGCACGTTCTCCAGCGCCCCGAGGGCGAGGTGGAGGTCTTCCTCCTCGATGCACAGCGGCGGCGCGATGCGGATCGTGGAGCCGTGCGTGTCCTTTACCAGGACGCCCGCGGCCAGCAGGCGCTCGCTCACCTCGCGCCCGGTGCCGACTCGGGGGTCGATGTCGACACCGGCCCACAGGCCGCGTGAGCGGAATTCCACCACGCCGTGGCCGACGAGGGCCGCGAGCCGGGCGGACAGGATCCGACCGAGCCGCTGGGCGCGCTGCTGGTATTCGCCCGTTTCCAGGAGGCGGATGACGGCGGAGCCCAAGGCTGCGGCGAGGGGGTTGCCGCCGAAGGTGGAACCGTGGGTGCCCGGACCGAGTACGCGCATGACGTCGGCGCGGCCCACCACCGCGGACACCGGCACGATGCCGCCGCCGAGTGCCTTGCCGAGCAGCAGCAGGTCCGGGAGGACCGACTCGTGGTCGACGGCGAGGGTGGCGCCGGTGCGGCCGAGGCCGGACTGGATCTCGTCGGCGATGAACAGGGTGCCGGTGCGCCGTGTCAGCTCCCGGACGCCCGCGAGGTAGCCGTCGTCGGGGATCAGCACGCCGGCCTCGCCCTGGATGGGCTCGATCAGGACGGCGGCGGTGTTCTCGCCGATCGCGGCCTCGATCGCGGACAGGTCGTTGTAGGGCACCGTCGTGAAACCGGGGGTGAACGGCTCGAAGCCGGTGCGTGCCACCGGGTCGTCGGAGAAGCTGACGATGGTGGTGGTGCGGCCGTGGAAGTTTCCGGCGGCCACGATGATCTCGGCCCGGCCGGGAGCCACGCCCTTGACGTCGTAGGCCCACTTCCGGGCGATCTTGAGCGCGCTCTCGACGGCCTCGGCGCCGGTGTTCATCGGCAGGGTCATGTCGAGACCGGTGAGGGCGGCGAGGGACTCCGCGAATCCGGCGAGTCGGTCGTTGTGGAAGGCTCGGGAGGTCAGGGTGACGCGGTCGAGCTGGCGATGGGCGGCGTCGAGCAGAACGGGGTGGCCGTGCCCGAAGTTGAGCGCCGAGTAGCCGGCCAGCAGGTCCAGGTAGCGGCGGCCCTCCACGTCCTCGACCCAGGAGCCTTCAGCCTTGGCCACCACCACCGGAAGCGGATGATAGTTGTGCGCCAGCTTCTCCTCCTCCACGGCGATGAGTTCGGCGGAGGAGCGGGCCGCGGCGGGCCTCTGCGAGGTGACGGTCATGCGCTACGTACCTCCTGGGTGCAGCACTTGGCGCTGCCGCCGGACTTGTGGAACTCGGACAGATCGACGGGAACCGGCTCGAAACCGCGGGCCGCGAGCTGCGCGATGAGGCCGGTGGCCCCGGGCGAGACGATCACGTGCCGACCGTCCGAGACAGAGTTGAGCCCGAAGGCGAGCGCGTCCTCGCGGTCGGCGAGGATCGCGTCCGGATAGAGCCGCTGAAGCACCTCGCGACTGCCGGGAGAAAAGGCTCCGGGGTAGTAGGCGACGTTCTCGTCGTCGAGGGCGAACAGCGCGGTGTCCAGGTGGTAGAAGTACGGGTCCACCAGGCGCAAGGTGACCGTGGGGACGCCAAGGTACTCCTGCGCCTCCTGGTGAGCGGCCTCGCTGGTACGGAACCCGGTCCCGGCGAGCAGGAACCGCCCTACCGGCACCAGGTCGCCCTCTCCCTCGCAGACGGACTCCGGTTCCCGGACGTCGAACCCCGCGGCCTTGAACCACGCGTGGTGCGCGACGCTCTCCGGACGGCGTTGCGCAGCGTGGAACCGGGAGCCGAGCACCCGGCCGTCGACCACGACGGCGCCGTTCGCGGCGAACACCATGTCCGGCAGGTCGGGCACGGGCTCCAGCATCTCGACGGCGTGGCCGAGCGACCGGTACGTGTCGACCAGGCTCTGCCACTGGGCCAGGGCCCGGGCGTGGTCGACCGGGGTGTCGGCGCTCATCCAGGGGTTGATGGCGTATCGCACGTCGTAGAAGCGGGGTTCGCACATGAGGTAGCGACGTGGTCGCGCGGTCGGCGTGGACGGCACGGGCTTCCTTTCAAGGGGAGCGGCAGGGGGTGTGCTCAGCGTAGAAAGGACCCCTGACCTCCGACAATGCCCGCCGATTGCGTGTACGCGCAGGAGTTTTGCGCCTGAGGGGCCTGCGGCGGCGTTTCTTTTCACGGCACCGGTCGGCGCGTGCCCCGCTCAGGGAGATGCCGAGGCGCCGGCGTCGGGGGAACCGGGCAGCAGGTGGGTGAGGACGATGACGCTGTTCGTGCGCCGCACGAACGTCTCCGCCCGGATGCGCTCCAGAACCTCTTCGAAGTGTTCGATGTCCGCCGCCCGGATGTGCAGGAGGGCGTCGGCGCCGCCGGTCACCGTCATGGCGGCGACCACCTCCGGGTAGGCGCGGGCGACCTCCGCGAGCCGCCGCGGCGGTGCGGCGCTCTCGCAGAACACCTCGACGTACGCCTCGGTGCGCCACCCGAGGGCGGACGGCCGTACGACGGCGGTGTAGCCCGTGATCACCTCCGCCTCCCGCATCCGGTCGACGCGGCGTTTGACGGCGGCGGGGGAAAGGCCGATCTCCTGGCCGATCTCCACGAAGCTGCGCCGGGCATTGGCCACGAGAGCCGTGAGGATCTGGCGGTCGAGATCGTCGAGTGACGGGGGCTGTTGGGCCATTCGCCGTCTCCCTCCCTTTCCACTGGTTCGCGCGGTCGGCTCCGCAGTGCGCCGAGCGCGTCCGGCAATCCCGACATGAGCCTGACGCATGCGGGAGTCCGCCGCGCGACACAGCGGTGGCGGATGCAGTGCGCGGGCGCGGAACGGGCCGAAGCCGTGCGCACGGCCGGACCTCGCGTGCTCGGGCCATCCCGGTGGCCGGGCCCGTTGCGGCGCCGCAGGGGGTTTGTGCGGCGCCGCCCGGAGGAATCATGCCGCGACGGGAAGACCCGGGCCTATCCGGGCCCGATCACCTACGGATACTCATCTATTCCCTCTGGGCAGCAGCACGGAAGCCCCCCCACGCGCATGCAGACTCACTCCTCCGCATCCACCTGGCCGACGGCCGCCAGCTCCTTGCGCGAGTGCGCGCCGGTCTTGCGCATGGCCCGGGCGACGTGCTGTTCGACGGTGCGCGGCGAGAGGTGCAGGGCGCTGGCGATGTCCCGGTTGGTCATGCCCGCGCCGGCGAGTTCGGCGACCTCCGCCTCGCGTGGGGAGAGGAGGTCCCCATAGCCGGGCCGCCCGGGGGCACGCCGCCCCTCCACGGGTCGGTGTCCGCGCAGGTCGGCGCGGGTGCGGGCGGCGTCCCAGGCGGCGCCGAGCGCCTCGAAACGGTCGGCGCAGTCAGCGAGGGCGGCAATCGCCTCGGGGGCGTGTTCGCCGAGGGCGAGCGCGCAGCGGGCGGCCGCTGTCGCGGTGAGCGCCGCGTGGTACGGGCGGGGAAGGACGGTGTACGCGGCCGTGGCCTTCTCGTACCGCTGGACGGCGGCGGTCAGGTCGCCTGTGTACTCGGCGAGGACTCCGTAAGTCCAGTCCAGGGCGGCGGACGCGGAAGGGGCGTCACGGCCGGTGAGTCCGGCCGCGAACTCCTCGGTCATCTCGCGGGCCGCCGAGGAGGCCCCGGCTCGGGCGGTGGCCTCGACCGCCCAGGGGGCGAGTTCGGCTCCCCAGGCCCAGACGCCCTTGGCGCGCAGCCGCCGCCAGGCGGTCGCGGCCTGGGCGGCGGCGAGTTCGGTCTCCTCACGGGCGAGGGCGAGCCGGATCAGGGCACCGGACGCGGCGGCGGAGAGGGGGACGGGGCAGTCGTCGAGGTCGAGGGCGTGGGGCCCGATGAGGTGTTCGGTGAGGTCGGCCCATTCGCCTCGGGCGAGGGCCAGCAGGCCGAGGACGATGCGGGCGTCGGAGGCGATGTACGGCATGCCGCCGGCGTCGTCGACGAGGGCGCGGGCTCGCGCGGGGAGCCCGGCCCATCGGCCGGTGGCCCAGTCCAGGACGAGGGTGCAGCTGCGGCCGGTCTGCTCGGCGTAGGAGGCTCCGCTGCGGGCGGCGAGGGCGATGCCTTCCTGGAGCAGGGTGCGGGACTGCTCGTAGTGGCCGAGCCAGGCAGCGGCGTCGGCGGCGTTGCACAGGCCGCGGGCGGCCTGCTGGCGGCAGGCGACGAGATCACTGTCCCGGGGTAGTCGGTCGATGAGCGGCCAGGCGGCCGGATCGCCGATGTTGAGCAGCACGCTGACCTGGTTGGCGGCCACCGCCGCCTGCGCCACGGGGTCGCCGGATTCGGTGGCCACGGCGAGGGCGCGTTCCATCCAGCCGATGTTGTCGGCGAGCGGTATCCCGGGCCAGTACGGCATGGCCAGAGCGGACATGGCACGGGCCAGCGGCGCAGGCTGAACCGCCAGATCGCCGACGGCACGGACAAGCTCGGCCTGGCCCTCGCGGACCCGGCCCATCTGGTTGCACAGGAGCAGGCCGAGGTCGAGCCGGATCTCCCCCCGGACACCCGGAGCGAGGCCGGGGTCGGCGACGATGTGCTGGAGGACGTCCCTCGTCTGCTCCGAGTGCAGCCCGATGACGGCGCTGCGGGCGAGCATGACGGCCAGCCGGGAGCGGGCGTGCGGCGGCACCGGACCGTTGGCCAGGGAGGACTCCAGCAGCTGGACGGCGCGCTCGACCTCGCCGGTGTCGGCGTACTGCTCGGCGGCGCGTTCCACGCCACGCAGCCATCCGCGATCGTCACCGCAGGCCCGGCGGTGGCAGGCCACGGCCTCCCAGGGAACCGGCTGCCGCCGGGCGAGAAGCTCCGCCGCCCGCCGGTGCAGCGCCTCGCGTACGGGACCGGGAATGACACGGCGGACGGCGGCGGCCGCGAGGGGCGCGGCGAAGCCATACCGGCCGTCGCCGTGCTCGTGCAGTACGGCGCCGCGCAGCGCGGCGAGGAGAGCCTCGTGGCCGGCGTCCTCGGACAGGCCGGCGACGGCCGCGAGATCACGGGCGGTCGCGGGCCGCTCCAGGATCGCGGCGGCGAAGACCACCCGGCGGTGCGGTTCGGGCACGGCCGTGGTGCGCCGCAGGACGAGCGTGGCGAGCCGGGGCGGTGTGCCGACCCCCTCCAGGTCTTCGACGCGTGGCGGCATGCCGGGACGCCCGGCCCCGTGGGCGGCCATCAGGTCGAGCAGATCGGCGACGGTCTGGGCGTTGCCGCCGGAGGCATGGTGCAGGGCGGCGGCGACGTCGGCGGGACATCGCTCCGCGTCCAGGGCGGCGGCCAGTCGCCCGACGGCGGCGACGTCGAGCGGGCCCAGCGTGTGCCGGACGACCGTCAGCCCGGCCGGGAAGTCGGTGTCCGGTCCGAGGACCAGGCCCGGCGCGATCAGCTCCTCGGGGCGGTAGGTGAGCACGCAGGCGAGCCCGGCGGGCCGTGCCGCCAGCAGCCCACGCAGCACGGCAGCGTCGGTGTCGGGGGCTTTATGGACGTCCTCGACCGCGAGCAGGACGGGTCCGGCGGGTTGCTGTCCTTCGGCGGCTGGGACGGTCGTCCGTGCGGGCACCGGCAGCGCGGTGAGCAGCCGGGTCAGCAAGCTGCTCTTGCCGGTACCCGCGGCGCCTTCGATCAGCAGCAGGACCGGCCGGGCCTCGGTGTCCTCGGTGAGCGGGCCGGACAGCAGGCGTATCAGCTCGGTATCCGCCAATTCAGGCATGTTCGTCACCCTGTGGTCCCGGTGTCCCTTCTTGTTTGCGTATCCGTACTTCAGTCTCTCCTGATTGCGGCTCGCCTGTGTGGCGGGGAGCGTGGGACGGGTCAAGCCCTCCGGGCCCGTCGGGCCGACGGGGGCCGCCGCCGGCCCCACCGGCTGCGCAGGCAGGAGCCCTGTGGTGAATGAGATGACGGACCCGAGCCCCCTCATGGCACCCCGGAAGGCAACAGAGCCGACGCCGCGACGCCTTCTCGTCGAGGAGGTGCCGCCCTGCACCGGCCGGCTGCTGGCCGCGGTGACGATGCCCGCACTTCCGGCGTCCGTGCCACTGCTGCGAACCGTGGCACGCAGAGTGGTCGGCGGTTGCCGCCTGCCGGAAGGCGTCGAGGAGTCGGTCACGCTGATCGTGACCGAACTCGCCACCAACGCGGTCCTGCACAGTGGCGGCGCCGAGGTGGCCGTGTTCATCGAGGTCGGCAACGCGGCGGTGACCGTGCGAGTGCGCGACGACGGACAGTGGCACGAACGCCACACTCCGCGATGCGAGGCCGTCGACGTGGACACCGCCTTCGGTCGCGGCCTGGACCTCGTCGACGCGTACGCGCTCGAGTCGTCCATCGCGCGGACCGCCACCGGCACAACTGTGAGGGCCGTCGTCGCGTTCTAGCGGTACCCGTTCCCACGGCGAGTGTTCGCCGCCGCATCGACGACCGCCGCTCCCGCCCCACTGCGGCCGGGCTTGAGCAGTCGGACCCACGCGTCTCCTTGCACTGTCCCGCTGCCGAAGCGGCCGGATCCCCCGCCAACACAGGCTGCCCGCACCGGGGCTTCGGCTGCGCCCTGCACGCACATGGCCTGGGCCCTCCGCGAGAAGCGGCCCAGCTCCTGACTCGCGGGTAACGTACCGTACGCCGCCTGCGACCTGCGAACAGCCCTGCCCGCTGTGCGCACTGATCGATCTGGGCTTCAGGCCGCGATCGACGCCATGAACGTGCTTGAACCAGGCGGGGCATGACACCGGACGGGTTAATCACGTATCCGTAGCGGCACGCACCCGGATAGGCGTCCGGCCGGTTCCAGCCATAGGTTCCTGCCATCCGGCCGGCCGGACCGCTCCCGCAACGGGGGACGCGCGGAACAGCCGACCGGTGCACCGCACGGCTGAAGGGAGTCGTGTGCGGCGCGCTCAGCCCACCAGGCCACGGCGACCGCACCATGCCTCCCAAGCATCCGGACCCGAGCGCACCCCACGCCGACGCAGCTCACGGTCCGGGGCTCCCTTCACCCGCCGCGCGGCCGGCCGCCGCACCAACCCCCACTTCTCCTGTTCGCGGCCACAGGAGCCGGTTTGTCATGCACTGACCATGATGCATGGATTCGTGCTGCCGGGTCGAACCCCTGGAAAGGCCACGCCTTGAACGGCTACAGACGCATTCGTATATCCCTGCTCGCGGCGACCGCCACCGCGCTCCTCGCCGCCGGCACCGCCACCTCCGCCGCCGCACCCTCCCCGGCCGCCCCCGACGCCGCACCGTCCGCCGCTGCCGGTCAGGCGCCCGTGGAGCGCCTGATCGTCGGCTACAAGTCGGCAGCCACGGAGGCCACATCCGACTCCGCGGCGTCCAAGGACGCCCAGGCGAAGGGCAAGAAGGCCGGGGAGTCCCTCGGCTTCGAGCGCCGCCTGGGCACTGGCGCGGCACTGGTCGACCTCGGCGGCGAGCTCGGCAAGAAGGACTCGGAGGACGTCATGGCCGCCTTCCGGGCCGACCCGGACGTCGCCTACGTGGTCCCGGACCGGCGGATGTACGCCGCCGCCGTGAACCCCAACGACTCCCAGTACTACCGCCAGTGGGACCTCTTCGAGGCGACCGCAGGCATGAACGTCCCCGGCGCCTGGGACAAGGCGACCGGCTCGGGCGTCAACGTCGCGGTCATCGACACCGGCTACGTCAACCACTCCGACCTCGCCGCCAACATGATCGCCGGGTACGACTTCATCTCCGACCCGTGGATGGCCAACGACGGCGGAGGCCGTGACAACAACGCCGCCGACCCGGGCGACTGGCTGTACTCCGGCGACTGCGGCACCGACTCGAACGGCAACCCGGTTCCGTACAACGACACGAACAACTCCTGGCACGGCACGCACGTCGCCGGCACCATCGCCGCCAGCACCAACAACAGCAAGGGCATCGCCGGCATCGCGTACAACGCGAAGATCCAGCCGGTCCGCGTGCTCGGCAAGTGCGGCGGCACGACGGCCGACATCATGGACGGCATCACCTGGGCATCCGGCGGCTCGGTGCCGGGCGTGCCGGCCAACCCGAACCCCGCCGACGTCATCAACATGAGCCTCGGCGGCAGCGGCGCCTGCGACTCCGGCACCCAGAGCGCCATCAACGCCGCCGTCAGCCGCGGCAGCACCATCGTCGTCGCGGCGGGCAACAGCAACATGAACGCGGCCAACTTCAACCCGGCCAACTGCTCCGGCGTCATCACGGTCGCCGCCTCCGACCGCGAGGGCAACCGGGCCTCCTACTCCAACTACGGCACCATCGTCGACATCACCGCCCCCGGCGGCGAGACCGGCGCGAACTCCGCGAACGGCATCTGGTCCACGCTCAACACCGGCACCCGCAGCGTCGGCAGCGAGACCTACAGCGCCTACCAGGGCACCAGCATGGCCGCCCCGCACATCGCCGGCCTCGCCGCGCTGATGAAGCAGGCGACGCCGTCCATGACGCCGGGCCAGATCGAGGCCGCGATCAAGAGCAACGCACGCCCCCTGCCCGGCTCCTGCACCGGCGGCTGCGGCGCGGGCCTCGCCGACGCGACGGCCACCCTCGGTACGCCGAGCGGCAACACGTTCACCAACTCGGCGAACTACACCATCTCCGACAACGCCACGGTCGAATCCCCCATCATGGTCACCGGCATCACCGGATACGCCCCGACCGACCTCAAGATCGCCGTCGACATCAAGCACACGTACCGCGGCGACCTGGAGATCGAGAGCGTCGCCCCGAACGGCCTCGCCATGGTCCTGAAGAACACAAGCTCCAGCGACAGCGCCGACAACGTCGTCACCACCTACACCGTCGACGCCTCCAACGTCCTCGCGAGCGGCACCTGGAAGCTGCGCGTCACCGACCTCTACACCGGCGACACCGGCTACATCGACTCCTGGAGCCTGACCTTCTGACGCTCCGCGTCCCGTCCCCCAAGGGGCCTGCCGATGCCGAAGAAGGCATCGGCGGGCCCGGCGGTCGCTGACCTGCGGGGCGTAACGGGGCGGGAGCGCCTGGAACACACTTACCCGCCAGTAGGTCCCGCTTGTCGTATCCCGTGAGCGGCGCGGTCGAGCTGGGCCTGGCCGCGGGCCTCGTCGTTCCCGCGACACGCCGGACAAGTGCCCGCGCCACCGCCGCCTTCTTCGCGGCCGTGTTCCCGGCAAACGTGAAGATGGCCTACGACTGGCGGCATCGCCCGGCGCCCGCCCGGGCCCTCGCCTACGCACGGCTTCCCTTGCAGATCCCGCTGATCCTCTGGGCACGCAGCGCCGCCCGCGACGACCGGTGACGGCGAACCCGCTCGACGAGCGGTGAGCGAGCCGCAGGGAACAGCAGGATCGGCCCGGCCCTATGTGTCTCCTACCGTGGTCCTCCGGTCTTCAGCAGCTTCCCCTGGGCGCGGCGGCCTTGGGCGACCGCGAGGGGGGCGGCACGCAGGGCCAGTCGGGGCAGCGCGTCGGCGATCCGAGCCTGCAGTCCTCGCCACCTGGGGATCGTGGTGACCGGCTTCGGTCGGTCGAGCACGGTGGCCACGGCGGCGACGACCTCCTCGGGTCGCAGGAGCTTGCCGGAGAAGGACAGGGCCGAGGCGGGGTCGTCGAGTTTGTCGTGGAGCATCGGGGTCCAGATCCCGTCCGGGCATACGCACGAGATGTCGATGTCCTTGACGCCGGCGAGGCGGAGATCGGCGAGGGTGCTCAGGCTGAATCCGATCGCCGCGTGTTTCGACGCCGCGTACACAGCCTCGCCGGGAACGAGCGTGATACCGGCGAGGGAGACGGTGTTCACGATGTGGCCGCCACCGCGGCCGCGCATTGCGTCGATCGCTGCCACGGTGCCGTTGACGGTTCCCAGGGCGTTGACCTCCAGCATCAGCCGGCGGGTCTCGGGGCTCTGCTCCCAGGCGGGTCCCGTCACCAGGACGCCGGCGTTGTTCACCCATACGTCGAGACGGCCGGTCCGGTCGAGGATGTGGTCGCGGGTCGCGTCGACCTGGGTGTGGTCGCGCACGTCGAGGGCTCGGGCTTCGGCGCGCTCGCCGAGCTCGGCGGCGGTCGCGCGGGCGGCCTTCTCGTCCAGGTCGGTGACCAGCACGGTGTGGCCGCGTTGCACCAGCAGCCGGGCGATCAGCCGGCCCAACCCGCGGCCGGCGCCCGTGACGACGGCGCCCGCGGGTGTGCGCGGGCTCATCGGAGGCCCGCCTTGATCTGGCCGTAGGCGATCCCGCCGTGGACGTAAGTGGGCACGACCGGCCAGAAGCGCTTCCACGGCGCGAGCTCGGTGGAGGGCAGGATCTGCAGCCACCTCGGGTCGCGTCGGCAGGGGTCGGCCAGCGTCTTCTCCTTGATCATGGAGTCGTACTGGTCCAGGGAGTCCTCAAGGGTGTTGGCGTTGGGGACGATCTCCCGGCCGAAGTCGCGGTGGTACTTCCGGATGCCGGGGATCCGGGAGAGCTCGGGCTGCCAGTTGTCCAGGGAGATGCCGTTCTCCGAGGACACCCAGACGCCGTCCGGGGTGTTGATCACCAGCGAGTGGTTGCCGTCGGTGTGTCCGGGCGTCCACAGCAGGGCGATGCCCGGGCCGAGCTCGATGTCGCCGTCGAAGGTGACGAACTTGTCCGGGTCCACGCCGTCGAGTCCGCCGTCGACGTACCAGGCCCACTGCATCGGGTGCAGCGACTGCAAGGTGGCCAGCTCACGGCTGTGCACCAGCATCCTCGCGCCGCCGAACAGCGGCCGGCGCGGCGTGGTCTCCCCGTCGATGACCTTCGTCGATCCGAGGATCATCCGCGGGTCCTGCACATGGAGGTGGTCGAAGGTGCAGAAGTCGATGTCGTCGGCGCTCAGGCCGACCTTGGACAGGACGTCGCCGGGTTCGTTGTAGTACTTCAGCACGACCTTCTCGGCGAGCCGGCCGCCGGGAATCCTGTCCATGAGCCGCCGCAGGTTGCGGTAGAACGGCGCCTCGGCCGAGCCGTCCGGGACGGTGGGCTCGAAGACCAGCGTCCGGGGCCGGCCGTTCCAGTCGTCGTACTGCACCACGATCATCCGGTTGATCATCGAGATCAACGGCAGCGTCGGTACCGAGACCGCGCCGTGGAAGGCGTACGCGACCGGGTAGGGCGCCGCCGCGATGTCCACGGACTTCACCGCCCGGACCTGTCCCTGCGCCTTGAACCGCTCCTTGTACGCCGCGGCTGCCTCGCGGACCGCGCGCAGCCGGTCCCCTCGTGGCCACACCTCGTGGACTCCGTCGAATTCGGGGATCGGGCGGGCTCCGATGCCGGCCAGGTGGTCGGCCGATTGGCTGTGCTGCACGATGCGTCGCTCCTCGTCGTCTGCGGCACTCAGGCCCGTCAGCATGGCCCTCGGCACCCCCGGAAACTTGTTCTCGCGCGACAGACTTCCGAGGGCTCCGGATCAGGAACCGCCCGTCCTGCGCAGTTCGCGGGGGGTGACTCCGTACCATCGGCGCACGGCGTGGGTCAGCGAGGACTGCTCCGTGAATCCCGCCAGGGCGGCGACCTGCCCGAACGGCAGATTCGTGCACGTGATCCACCGATGCGCCGCCTCACGACGCACATCGTTCAGGATCGCCTCGAAGGAGGTCCCCTCTTCGGCCAGTCGGCGCTGGAGGGTGCGGGGGTGGGCGGCCAGCAGCCGGGCGGCGTTCGCCACGCTGGGCGTGGCCGTCCCGAGCGTCTCGGCCAGGGCGAGCCTGACCTTGGTGGCCGCGGACTCGCCCGGCTCACGGTAGTCACGGCTCAGATGCTCGACGGCGATCCGCCGGATCGCCTCGTCCGCGCCGGCGAATCGCTCGTCGAGGACGCGCCGCTCGACGCAGAGGGCCCCCGTCGGGGCGCCGAACCGCACGTCCGAACCGAAGAAGTCCAGGTACCTGCGCACAGGAGACACAGGCGCATGCGGCAGCTCGACCGAGCGCAGACCGCTCAGACCGCTCAGACCGCCGAGGAGCAGGGCCGCGACGCGGTGGAACAACCCCAGACCCAGCTCCATGGCCTGCGGCGAGTACAGCGACTCGCGCAGGTCCTTGCGGTAGGTCAGCGCGACCACCCCGCGGCGGCCTCGCGGGTCGGGCCCGACGGCGACGCTCAGTGCGGGACTGTGCACGAACATGAACCTCGACGCGCAGTCCAGGGCCTCGGCGACCGTGGAGGAGGACTCGATCGCGACGGCCAGCGGCCCCAGCACGGTCAGGTCCTGGCGCTCGGCCAGCCTCAGCCCGAGATCGCGACATGCCAGCTGCTGCGCCGCCGCGTCCAGCATCCGGTCGTGGGCCGTGATGGACACGAGCCCGTCGTCGGACTCCAGAACCTGCCGAGGAATGCCGAACCGGTTGAGCAGCATGTCGACGTCACCGCCCAGCTCCTGGACCAGCGGTGCGAAGCCCCGCAGGCTGGAGACACGGATCATGGGCCCCATGCACGGCATGGTAGTCAACCGGTCGAAAGCCGGGCGAGCGGCGACTGCCCCGGCTCGGGGCCACCGGACTGCCCCAGCCCGGTGGACGCCGATCGCTGACGGCGTCCTCTTCGGCTATGGACGATGCCTGAGGCGGCCGTCGCGGAGCCGGGCGGCACGGTCGGCACGGTCGGCACGGTGATCTTGTCTCCCACCTCGACCTCGTCGCTGCGGCGTCCACCTTGCCCGGCCCCCGGACCGCGCCCGACACGCGGACTCCCGCTCACTGGGACGTCCTCCGGGTCATCCCGCCCACCTCCGAATGGCAGGCCACGCCTGCCACGTTCACGGAGAACACCCAGCACTGTCTCGGCGCTCTGGTCGGGTGGCCCGGGGGAATCTCCCCCGGTTCCCACAGATCCCGGCGTGAGCCTCTCGACTCACCGGGCTCTTGTCGTCCTGATCACCAGGCCGCACGCATCCATGGCCAGTGGGCGAACATTCGCGCACCTGGACACGTGGGTGCCAGCCGGGTGACGGTGGCTGTGCTGTCTCGGGGCGGCGGTGTCCGGGGTCAGTCGTGGGAGGGTGTGGGCGCGGGCGCGGGTGTGTGGAGGTACGTGGGAGGGGTGTGGAGCGAGAAGGGCCACAGACGCACCGAGCTGCCGCCGCCGGCTGTGGCCAGCCTCCCCCAGTCGGGGCTGAGGGCGACCGGCACGGAGCCCAGCCCGTCGGCGATCTCAGCCTCGCCGGTGACGGTTCGGGTCGCCGTGGACCACAGGAGCAGCTTCGCGGATCCGCCGACGTAGGCAACGGTGGCGATCGAGTCGCCGTCCGGGCTGGGCATCACCCGGTCAGCCCTCTCCGTGCCGAACAGCGTGATGCTCGAGTCGGTCCGGTCGTTCAGGCGTAGCCTGTCGCTCCCGCTGATGACGGCGCTTCCGTCGGGCGTGAACGCCACTGACTGCAAGCCGCTGTCCACGGCGTTCAGCTCTGTCGGCTTCGAGTCCGACCCCGGCTCCCACAGTCGGAGTTTCCCGTCCTCGTCACCGATGGCGAGGGCCTTCCCGTCAGGGCTGAACGCGAGGGCCGTCACCGCTTCCCAGTCGCCGCCCGCCGTGTCGGCGAGCGCGCCGGTGGCGGCGTTCCAGAGCAGGACATCGCCGTCGCCGTCGGTCGCGAGGGTCTTGCTGTCCGGGCTGAACGCCATCGGGTACGACACTGGGCCCTTGCGGCCCAAGGTGTGGGTGAGGGTTCGGGTCGCCACATCCCAGAGGTGCACACGGGGTATGGGGCCGTTGGTGCCGGTGGCCAGAGTCCTGCCGTCCGGGCTGAACCGGACCTCGCGTACCTCGATCGGATATTCGTCCCGGGCAGGGTCCGGTGGCATGAGGAGGGTGGCGGCAAGGGTGTGGCCGGCCACGTCCCAGAGCCGCACGGTGTCGTCCTCGCACCCCCCGGCCAGGAGAGTGCCGTCGGGGTTGAACGCCAGGGACAGCACACGGCTCCGAGCGTCGGTCAGCACGGTCCACGGCGGGGGTGCCTCGGCCGCGTCCCCGTCGAAATGCCTTATGGCGAGGGCGGACGCTCCCCCCACCGCGGCGAGCGCGGCCAGTCCCCCCAGGAGGACGCTGCGACGGCGCGGGCCGGGCGGACCCGCGCTACGCGCAGTGCCCGCGAGCCCGTCCGGCACGGCGGAGGCGGTGGGCATGTCGGCGAACCCGATACCGATACCGGGGGCGGGTGCACGGCCGGAGTCGGGGTCGGGTGCAGGAACGAGGTCCACAACCACCGTGGGCGTGCGCACGGGGGCTTCGGGCCCGCCAGCCGCGCCCCTGAGGGCTCGCAACCTCTGCGCGGCGGCTGGGGCGTCGGGACGCCCCGCCGGGTCCTTGGCCAGGAGTTCACCGAGCAGCTCCGCCAGCGGCCCCGCGTGTGCGGACGCCGGGGCAGGTTGCGTCAGTACGGCCGTGATGACCGCGGTCAGGGTCGGCCCGTCGAACGGCGGCCGCCCTTCGACAGCCGCGTACAGCGTGGCACCGAGCGCCCACAGGTCTGCCGGAGCCTCGACGCGGCGGCCCTCCAGCTGCTCCGGAGGCATGAACTGCGGTGTGCCGATGACGGTGTTGGTCGCCGTCAGGTGCTGGGTGGCGTCGAGGAGTCGGGCAATGCCGAAGTCGGCGATGACCGGTCGGTCCCTGGCGAGGAGGACGTTGTCAGGTTTGAGATCACGGTGTACCACCCCGGCGGCATGGGCGTGCGCGAGGGCATCCGCGATCCCGACGCCGAGGTCAGCAACGCGCTCCCAGTCGAGGCGGCCCTGTGTCCGGACGAGTTCCCCGAGCGAGGGACCGGCGACGAACTCCATGACGATCCACGGAACGCCGCGGTGGTGCACCACGTCGTGCACGGCCACCACACCCGGGTGACGGAGCCGGGCTGCGGCCCGCGCCTCCCGCTCCGTCCTCGCGATCAGCTCGGACCGCAGACCCGATGCCGCTTCGTCCGGCACCAGCACTTCCTTGACCGCCACTTCACGGTCGAGGCGATCGTCGTGAGCACGCCACACACGGCCCATTCCGCCGCGACCGATCGCCTCGACCAGTCGGTAACGCCCACCCACCAGCTCTCCGGCTGCGCTCGTCATACCGGTCACCCTAGAGCCGTGCCCTCCCGTCGCCGCGTCCGGCCCGGTCAACCGGGGCCGCGGGTGAGGACGGGCGCGTTCCCAACTTCGGCTCGGGACCGGCGGCCTCGCATGTTGCGGTGTCGCGTATTCCTTGTCGCCGCGCGAGACGGCTTCGCTGTTCCTGCCGCACGACGGCGGAGCAGACGGCTCCGTCCACTTCGAAGAGCCCATGGAGGGGACGAAGCTCCCTCGTGACCGTGAACGGGTCTCACCGCGCCCGGGTCGGTGCGGGCGGCGTCTTGCCAGACCCGCTGGCGCCTACCGGCAGGCCAGCTGACCCTGCCATTCCCCTGTTCGGGGGCGTCACCGCGTTGTGAGCCGCGGGTCCACCTCGCCACGGACAGGACTCTGCACGCTCAGCTTCCTGGTGTTCTCCCGGCCGTGGACGAGGCCGACGCATCGGCCAGGTCACGGCGCCGTCGACGCCCGCACGAGACGGCAGGGGGTGCGGTGCTGATTTTCGCCATGGTGACGCCGTTGATCCCCTGCGGCATGGCGATCCGCCGCTCGCCACCTCAGTATTCGCATGCCAGGATCCAGGTGCCGTTGCGGCAGTGCTGGAAGCCGAAGCGTGACCACGCGCGGCCAAGACGCTCGCGGGCCACATCTACAGGGGTGTCGTCGTCTTCCAGGGACCCGGGGACGAGCGCGATCACCCCGGCCCCGTGGCTGAGGTAGTCCAGGGCCAGCCCGGTGAGGTAGATGCCGAGCCCTTGGCCCCGAAAGCGCCGGTCCACGATGACGCGGTCGACGCTCGTGGTCTTGCCCGGAAGGGCAGGCCATGGCGCTCCGCCGCTTTCCCTGATCAGCCTGACCGTGCTGTGGCTGGACCGCCACGAGATGACGCCGCCACTGTTCCTCTCGTGGGCGATGGCGAGGTGGGTCGTCGTCGGCTTCGTGGTCGACGGGCCCTCGCCCTTGCTGGTCCTGCTGGTCGCGGCCGGCCTGGCAGGGCCGGACCCCGGCCCTGCGGATGCTGTCCGGTCCGTCTCAATGAGGACGCGGGCTTGGATGCAGAACCCCGCCAGGTCACGCAGGACTTCGAACTGCTCGGTGCCGGCGAGGCTCTCAAACCAGCCGACGCCCTGATCAAGCGGGCGGATGCCTTGCGCCAGCACGTTCAGGACCACCGCGCGCTCGTCCGTCCCGCCCCACCTCCACAAGACCTCAGGCCGTCAACCTTGCGCGGCCATCGAACCAGATCGCGAAGTGTGACTGAGTATTAGCCGGTTACGACAGATTTGAGAGCTTCGAGGTACTGGCTTTCCGACGGGATCGTGTACAGACTCAGGTCTCCCTTGAAGGTGACCATGACTGGGCAGCTGGAGTCCCTACCGACCAGCTCAACCGGTTCCCCGACCTGCTCGCCGGTGCGCGCCTCGTACACCGTGATCTCTACGGTCGCGCTCCGCATCCCGACCGACTCGCTCGTGAAGTCGCAGGTGGCGACCTCATCACCGGCGTCGGTCTGCTCCGTGCACGCGACGAGTTCCACCTGGTCGGGATCTTCAGGGTTGAACGGGTTGTCGCTCTCCCCCGCGCGGATCGACACTTTCGACTGTGAACTGTCGTCCTTCCGGGCACTCTCGAACACAACGATGGGGTGCGGCCCCGAACCGGGTTCGTAGGCCGGCGCTCCAGGAATCTCGCGTCCCCCGCAGAGGGTGCCGTAGTCGTGGAAGTTCTCCGCCACCTGATGCACGGGCCCCTGCGTCCACTGGACGACAGCGTAGATCCCGGCCGCGGGGATGCCGACCACGATCAGCACGGCGACCAGACATCCGACCGTCCGCTTCACAGCGCCCCACTCCTTGTCCTGCTTGCCCGATGGCTCCCTGGTTCTGGGCTGCTCGTTCAACGACTTCCTTCTCTCCTGAGTGGGCATTCCGGGGCGGAGAGGAACAACAAGTCAGCGGGTGTCGGCAACTGTCGCCGCCACCTGCGTAATTACCTCGTCTCCCCCGCGAGGCCACACGAGACGGTAGAGGATCTGTCGCATCGCGACAAGTGACTGGCGGCCCGTCGTCCCCCACAACCGCCCGGCCGTAGGGCGAGGCGCGCGGGTCCGATAAGCACAGCAGCCAGCTTTGATTAATGGACGTGTCTCACGCTACGGCAGCGAACGAGCCGCTCTCTGGCTGTGCGGCTATTCATGCGGGGCGTCGCTGAAGGTGAGGGCGAGAACGGCTTGGTCGTCATCCTCTGTTGCGGCGGCCCAACGGGTGACGTCCTGTTGCAAGAAGGACACGATGTCTTCGGGTTGCGGTGAAGGAACGTTGCGGAAGCGGTCTGCGAGGCGTTCGACGATTGGGTAGAAGACGCCTCGTTCGTCGCGGGCCTCGCTGAGGCCGTCGGTGTGGGCGACGATCACCTGGCCGGGGAGCAGCGGGTGCACGGTGGTGTCGGCGGGTGTGGTGGACAGGTTGCCGAGGCCCAGTGGCAGGGCGGGTGAGGTGGGCAGCCGGTAGGCGCCGTGGGAGCCGACGATGATGGGGGCTGGGTGCCCCCGGTCGACGATGTGTACTTCGCTGCTTCCGGGCGGAATCTGCATGAGGAGGGCGGTGACGAACAGTTCGGTGTCTGTGGTTCCGTTGCCGTCGCTGCCGGGGCCGTTGCGGGCGATGCTGAGTTCGAGGCGGTCTGCGAGGGAGGCGAGGTTCTGCCATTCGTGGGCTGAGACGCGGAAGCTGCCCAGAACTGCTGTGAGGTTCCCCCGCTGTGCGGGAGTGGTTGACTAGCTGGTCAGGGCGGGTTGACGTGGTTTCAGGTTCACTTGTTCGGTGGCTGCCTGGTTGGCGTAGTGCTTCTCCTCGAACTCGATGGGGCTGAGGTAGCCGAGTCGTTCCTGGATGCGGTGGGGGTTGTAGAAGCCGTCGATGTAGTTGAAGAGTGCGAGGTTCGCCTCGGCACGTGTGGCGAAGACGCGGCCGCGGACGCACTCGGTCTTGACAAGCATCCACAGATTCTCGGCGAGGGCGTTGTCATACGAGTCGCCGACGGAGCCCATGGAGGCTTGGATCCCGGCTCTGAGCAGGCGTGTTGTGAGCTTCACGGACGTGTATTGGCAGCCGTGGTCGGCGTGGTGAATGAGTTCGCCGGTGATGGGCTCGCGGGAGGCGAGGGCGTACTCAAGCGTGGTCAGGACCAGGTCGGCGTCGGCGCGGGCGGAGGTTTCCCAGGCGACGACGCGGCGGGAGAAGGCGTCGCGGATCGCGGAGAGCCACAGCGGGCCCTCCAGTGTGGCGATCATGGTCAGGTCGGTGACCCACAGCCGGTTCGGCCCGGTCGCGGTGAAGTCGCGCCCGACCAGGTCCGGGGCGAGCTCGGCGTTCGGGTCGCGGCGGGTGAAGCCCTTGGCCTTGCGGGGACTGAGGCCCTGGAGGCCGGCCTGGCGCATGAGCCGTTCGACGCGTTTGCGGCCGACTCGGGTGCCCTCGCGCCGCAGGACGGCGTGGACGCGCGGTGAGCCGTAGATCCCGCCGGAGGCGTCGTGGACCTGGCGGATACGGTCCGTCAGCTCGATGTCCCGGCGGCGCCGCTCGCACGGCTCCTTCTCCGCCCGGCGCCAACGGTAGTAGGTGGAAGAGGGGAGGGAGAGTTCCCGGAGTACGGGCTCGACCCCCAGGTGTGGGTGCTCGTCGAGGAGTCCTGTCACCTGGGCCGGGTCGGGTCGAGCTGCGCCGCGAAAAAAGCCGACGCCGTCCGCAGAACCTCATTCGCCCGCTTGAGCTGGACATTCTCCTTCCGCAAGGCCGCCAGTTCCTCACGCTCCGCGGTGGTGAGCAGGTCTCCCCGTTCGCCGGCGTCGGCCTCGGCCTGACGGATCCAGTTCCGCAGAGCCTCGTGATGCACACCGAGATCCTCGGCCATACGACGGATCACCGGCTTCGGCTCCGCGGCGCGATACATCCGCACCGCACGCTCACGCAACTCCAACGGATACTTCCTCGGTGCGGACATCGTCCGGGTTCCTCTCATGAGACCCATCTGACCCCCTGTCACCCATCCCCGCATCTCGGGGGAACCTCACTGTGACGGTCTGTACTGCGTCGAGGCCTTTGCCTCGTACGTCGCCGATGATGGCTCGCACTCCGAACGGGGTGACACAGGCGTCGTACAGATCGCCCCCGACTAGGGTGCCGCCTTCGCCGGCCGTGTAGAACGCGGCGGCGGTCACCGGTCCGAGTCGACGGGGTGGCGCGCGTAGGACGGTTCGCTGAATGGTGTCAGCAACGGAGTCCGCGCGCACGAGGTGTTCTCTGGCGCGACGGAGTTTCACGGACAGCATGGTGCTGGCGACGCCGATGAACAAGGTGGCGCCGTAGAGGGCCACGTGGTGTTGCTCGCCGAGATGGCCCGGGCGAAGCGATGCCAGGAGGAGCTGGAGACCGAGACAGACTGCGGTGGAGAGTGCGGTTGCCCGCGGGCCATGTGTCGCGGCGACCAGCGGTGGAACTCCTGTCAGCATGAAGCTGGCGGGTTCTTGCCCGTGCACGGCCCATTCGGCGAGCAGGACGGCGCCGACTACGGCAAGCGGCAGCCATCGCAGCCATCCCCGGGGCAGTGTCAGCGCGCGCTGCTTCGGCAGAGGGCTACTTTGTGACATAGCTGGCACTGTACGAGTCACTGCTGTGAAAATCCGGACACGGCATGCACAGAGTGTCACGTGGGATCCTGCGGAGCGTCGAACGCGGCCTGCCTGGGAACGAGTGCGGGAATTTCACAGTTTTCGGTCCTCGGGGGGCACGCGGCGTCGTCGGTGTGCGCGGCCGTTTCGGGGGCCTCAGTGGCGGGTGGCGTCGGCGTTGGGGGTCGTCGGATTGCCGACGGCGGGGGCGGACGGGCCAGTTCGATCCTGGCGGTGACGGTCTTGCCTTCGGGTTCGCGGCGGGCTGTGAGGTCCTTGCTGACGGCGCGGACGATTTCCAGGCCGTGTCCGCCGGCGCGGGCCGGATCGACGGGCAGCGTTGTCGGCAGTTCCGTGTTGGTGTCCTGGACCGTGACCGCCAGGAGCCTGCCGGTGATCTGAAGGGTCAGCGTGTGGGGTCCGTGGGCGTACTTGCGGGCATTGGTCACCAGCTCAGTGACGACCAGCGAGACGATGTCCGTGTCCGGGCCCGACACGGTCAGACCGTCCTCGACGACCAGATGGCGCAGGAAGCCGCGGGCCAGGTCTCTGGCCGGGGCAACCTCGGCCTCGGAGTGGTAGGTGGCCGTGACGGACCTGACGGCGGCAGGCTCCCGGTCTGCGCCGTCCGCGATCAGATCCATGGCATCCGTTCCGACATGTACGCCCGGTCCCCCGTGGCTGGAATCTACCCCCGCTTCGCCCTCACACACAGCGCGAAGGCGGACACCTCGACCGTGAGTTTGTGACGCGCCTCGCAGGGCAATCCTCCTTGCGCCCGCATCCTGGTCTCCGACCGGGTGAAGCAGGCGCTGCCACCGTTTCCTGGCCCTTGCCCGGGGGTGTTGTCAGTACGTGAGCACCATGATCAGTTCCCCGATAGTGACCTCGCCGGCCCTCGCAGCGAACGCTGATGAGGAGGACACCTCCGGCATAGACCTCAGCTGCACCTCTCACTGCGACTTCCTGCGGGTGCGGCTCGCAGGAGAGGTCGACCACTTCAGTGCGGCACCGTTGCGGATCATGCTGGCAGCGGCCGCGGCCTACGGCTACCGGCACGTCGATCTCGACACCCGGGCCGTCACGTTCTGCGACTCCGCTTTGCTCGCAGCGATCTCCGCCTGGTGCCACCACGGCCGCACCGTGTCCCATACCTCCACGTCCAAGACCGTCCGCCGCCTCTTGACCATGGAGCGCGACCTCGCCTGCCGGAAGGCACCCGGGGCATGCGGGGTGAGGGGCCGGTGATCTTCAGCCTCTTGACCACCGTGCCCGCCATCCTGGCGCTCTTCCTGACGCTCAGCTCACCGAAGCACGAGGCGCGCCGGCGCCGTGTGAACGGCAGAGCACGCTGACCGACCCCCTGGTCCGGGTGGCCCCTGCTCGCCGAGCGAGCAGGGGCCACCCGGCTTGGTCCTTCTCACGATCCGTCAAGCAACCTGCAGCCGGGGCGTCCGGTTTTCGATCGTCGATGCGACTTCCGGGTGAATGTTCGGGATCTCGCGTCACGGCTGCGGCGCACGGATTGTCACATCGATATGACAACAGCGCATCAGATCTTCCCCCGTCAGGTCACCCACGCCGGGACACGGACTTCCCGACGGCGGCCCTGTGATCTGCCCGAGCCGGGTGAGCGGCGTCAGCTGCGTGAGCAGTGGGGCCTGTCGACCCGGCAGGTGGCTATGGCGTTCGGGGTGACCCCGGCGACGGTGCGGTCCTGGGAGGCCGGTCGTTCGGCACCCCGGGGCAGCCGTAAGCAGGCCTACCGTCGGTTCCTGGCGGGTCTGGCCCAGCATGGCCGTGCCACCCAGCCCGGTGCAGCGGTGCCCAGCGGGGACCGTGGTCGGCGTCCGGCAGCAGGCATCCTGCATCCGGCGCCCCCGCCGGCCAGCGTCGTGGCCCCGGCACAGCCGCGGAACGTTCCGCCCCGGTCAGCGCGTTGCCCCGTACCTGTTGCAGCAGGAGCGATGCACGTCGCCGTGAACCCAGCCGATCCTGTTTCGCCGGAGCGGATCCGCCGCCTTCGACTGCTGGGGGCCGCGGCCTGCGTGTGGTCGCTCGCCCTGTGGGTGATCCTCACCTGCCCACCGCCCGTCTAGCAGCGCCGTCCTGGTGTGGTGGCAGGGTCACACGATGCCGCTGACGGTCACCCTCACCGTTTCGGGTGCTGTAACTGCCGCTTCGGCGGCTGCCGCCCGCACAGCCCTGGCTGTGCGGGCGGCCTGGTGCTGGGCGCGAAGGACGAAGTCGACCTGCAGCCCGGCGACCGCCCCCCGGGAATCGAAGGTGATGCGCACCGCGGAACTCGAGTCCTGCGGCCCACGGGGGGACTGCGGGCTCGTACCCGCCGTGCGCAGCAGGCTGCGCAGGCCGGGGCGCAGGCAGGCGACGCCGGGCACGGCGAGGACGGCTTGGGTGACCGTCTGGGTGAGGGCCTTGGCCCGGTCGCTCTTCACGGCCTGGTCTCCTGCGGCTGGTCCGGGGCATCGTGGAGGTCGGTGACGGTGACATGCAGGTCCGAGACGGCCATGCCGAGTCGTTCCCGGGCGGCGCATGTGAGCCTCTCGCGGACCGCCTGGGTGGTGGCCTGCAGGTCGTGTCCGTACCCGACGGTGATACCGATGTGAACGGTGACGGGTCCTCGTGTGGATCTAGTGCGGCTGCCGGGCGGGGTAATGCGGCAGCTCCCGGCGCGCACTCCGGGCACGTCCTCGGCGGCGGCGCGCAGGGTGCGGGCCGCGACGGACTCGTAGATCCAGCTGTCCTCGTCCACTTCGCCCAGCGGCAGGTTCCGTCCTGGGCGCAGTTCCAGGCGGACCGCGTCCATGACCCGTCGCACCACAGCGGCGGTGTCGATGTCAGCGGGTGGTGTGCTGGGCGGGGGGAGGGCGGCTGCACGCAGGTGCTCCAGGTCGGCGACAGCTTCCCGGCAGTAGGCGCAGGCGTCGGTATGCGGGTCGGTTCCCGGCCCGCCGGCCTGTTCCCACACCGAGGCCAGGTCCCTGCCGCAGGCAAGGAGTTCAAGGTCTTCGTCCTCGGGGGTGTCGCGGGGATGGGGGGTGTTCATCGCCATGCGGCCATCGCCTCCGTCAGCATGCGCCGGGCCCGAAACACGCGTGCGCGGACCGCTTCGGGCCGGATTCCCACCGCCTGGGCGATCGTCTCGTAGGGCTGGCCCTCGATCTCCCGCAGGACCCAGCAGACCTTCTGCTCCGCGGACAGGCAGCCCATGGCCTGGGCGAGGTCGCGTACGACAGCCTGCGATTCGGCAGCGCGGGCGGGTGAGGACTGGTGTTCGGGTGCGGCTGGCTCGGCGACCGCGTCGAGGTCGGCGGCGGGTCTGCGGGCCCGCAGCAGGTTCAGGCACCGGTTGGTGACGATGCGGTGCAGCCAGGTACCGAACCCGGCTTCGCCCCGGTACTCGGGCAGGCTGCGCCACGCGCTGACGAAAGCGTCCTGGACGGCGTCCTCGGCTTCGGCTCGGCCGCCCATGATTCGTTCGGCGAGTTGCAGCATGGCCGGGGAGTGGCGGTGCACCAGCATCTCGAACGCCTCCTCGTCTCCTTCCGCTGCCCGCACGGCCAGCAGCCGGTCGCCGGCCTCGGCCGTTTCCTCATGTCCGTCCGGGCCCCACCGAGCGTTCAACGCGGGCTCCTTCCAGCCTCCACTGCTTTGACACCGCCTGCCCGGGTTTCGTTACGCCGCACCGATACGCACTGCTGTTCACCCGTTCACGCAAGAGGTCCGTAACGGATGGCGGCCTCGCGGTGTCAAAGGAGTGCAATCGCATACGGACAAGTTCAGGGAGCATCCGTGACCGCAACGCAGGAGAAGAGCCCGGCCCGTCAGGATCACGCCAACGGGACTGTGCCGGCGGGGCGCACCGAGGTGAGCGAACCGGCTGGTACGCGCGGCAGGACGTCGATCGCGGACACGGTGGTCGTCAAGATCGCCGGGAGGGCGGCGCGGGAGATTCCCGGCGTTCACGACATGGGCGGTGGCCTGTCCCGGACGCTGGGCGCCGTACGTGACCGGGTACCCGGCGGGCGACCCAACGTCGGGCGTGGAGTGAAGGTCGAGGTGGGCGAACGCCAGGCCGCCATCGACGTGGAGCTGGTCGTGGAGTACGGCGTCCCGGTCCCCGATGTCGCCCGCGACGTCCGGGAGAACGTGATCGGCGCGGTGGAACGGATCACCGGACTGGAGGTCGTGGAGGTGAACATCGCCGTCACCGACGTCCACCTGCCCGGCGACGATGAGGACGACGCCACCGACACACGGGTGGCCTGACCCTCACACACCGCGTCTGTGCACGGATGTCGTCGATGAGGGAAGGGAAGGCAGTCATGGGCAAGGACGCCCTCGGGCTGATGGTCGGAATGGCACTGGGATTCGCCGGCTGGTTCGGAGGGTTCGGCGCGTTCCTCCTGGTCGCCGCCCTCGGCGGGCTCGGCTGTGCGGCCGGCCTCTACCTGGAGCGGGGCGGGGACCTGCGTGATCTCCTGATCGCCGAGCGCAGGCCACGGTGAGCGCCGCCGAGCGGGGCGTCACCATCGTCGCCGACCGGGTGGCGGCCAAGATCGCCCGACAGGCAGCCGCCGAAGTCACCGTCCCGGTCGGCGGGCGCGTCCTGCGCAGCACCGCATCTCGCACCGGACGCTCCGTCGAGGTGACCGTGGAGGTAGAAGTGCCACTGCCGACACCCGGCAGCCCCGGCCAGATGGCCCACCTCCGCCATCATCTGACCGAACGCACACGCCATTTGACCGGGCTGGCCATCGCGCCCGCAGGCATCCGGGTCCGCAAGCTCACCCACGACCCCACCTGTCCCAAGCCGGAGGCCGGCGAGCGGGCACCGTCCACGGCGCGCAGGCCCTGGTCCCAACGACGTCCCGCTGCCACAGCTCTGGCCGCCACTGTGGCCGCGCTGTCCGTCCTGTTGCTGTGGGCCGTCCTCCAACAGCATTTCCCAGGCATCGCCGCACCCCCCGTCAAGCAGGTGAAGGAACTGACTCAGCAGTTTGCAAACCGGTCCCTCGTGCGCCCGGTGGCGGTCGTAGCGGCGGCCGCCGGGGCGTGGCTGATCTTCCTGGCTCTTACCCCCGGGCACCGACGGATGCTGGCACTGGGCTGCCCGCCACAGGCCCGGGCCCAAACCACGCGCACACACGCCGCACGTCTGGTGCGGGCGGCCATCGCCGACGTGCCCGGCCTGCGGGTGCGCCGCGTCCGCTTCACGCCCCGCAAGGTCACCGTGCGCGCTGAAGCAACGTTCGGAACGCTGCTGGACCTCCGCAACGCGACGACCGAGGCCATCGCGCGCACACTCGAGACCCTGGCCCTGGCTCGGCCGCCCAAGGTGCGGCTCGCACTCCACGACACCCGCAACACGCATGCCGCTGCGACCGGGCGGCCAGCACAGGAGTGTGCGGATGCGTAGCCGCACGGTGGCCAACCGGACGGTGCTCGCTCTCGCCGGACTCACCCTCCTCACCGCCGCTGCGGTCGCAGCCCCCGGGATCGAGGATCAGGTCGTCCTCGGTCTCAGGCACCTTCGGCAAGCCGGGTCCAGGCCTTTGATCCTTGCGGGGTGCCTTGCTCTCACGGCCTCGCTGGCCCTGCTCACTGCGCAGATCCCGCGGCGGGCCCCACGCCACCTGAGCCTTCCGGCGCCCGGCTGCCACCTGGACAGCCGGGCTGTCCGCCACGCAGTCCAAGCCGAATGCTCCGCCGTCCCAGGGGTCGCACGAGCCCGCTGCCGCCTGACCGGCCGCGGGCACACCATAGGCCTGTTCATCGCCCTCACGGTGGACAGCACAGCACATCCCGGCGACATCATCGCCGCAGTGTCGGACGGCGTCCTGCCTCAGATCGCGACCCTGCTCGCACCCCGGAGTCTTAAGACCCGAATCCGTCTGCGCGTCCAACGACCCCGCCCGCACCGGGCGCTCTAGAGCAGCCCCAACAACGCCAGTCGAGGAGAATCGGGTAGCCCGTCCGTGTGGAATCCCTGGTGCCGGCGGCCGGATGTGGGGGGCAGATGATGCGAGCTGCGCATCATTGCACTACGCACGGAGCAGCGGCATGCCCGTCGCGCGGCTGTGGCCGCCCCCTCTTCTCGCGGCCACAGCCCTTACCGCCCAGCGGTGCCGGCCGGTCGGTACCTGTCCACACAGGTCAGCGACGCGGCTACGCCCGCCTGGCTTTGACGGTGACGGCTGTGGGCCGCTGTGACCGCAGACCGATGGTTCCCGTCGTCCTAGGGCATTCCTCCACCGATGGTGACGGTCCCACTCGCAACGGTGGTCGAGGAAGGGTGCAACTTGTGCCGGACCTCATAGTCGACCTTGTCGCCGGGCTTGAAGTGCTTGGCGTCGACGGTCTGGCTCATGCCCCACTTGGCGCCGTCCGTCCAGGAGGAGCCCTCATCCTCGTCGTTGTCGCTGGTGGTGTGGGCGTTGGTGGTGTAGTACCACTGGCCGAGCCAGACGAAGTCCTCCGAGGAACCCGTCCGCTTCGCGTACAGCTCGCCCTGGGTGGATGCGGTGCCGGCCTCTACATCGCCCTTCGCCTCGATGGTCACGTGGGTCGGCGGAATGCCGATGATGAGGTTGATGGTGTCGACAGTTGCCATACGGGCTCCCTATGTAGAGATCAACAGCGTTGCGGAAAGCTACCACTTGAGGACGTTCCGTGTGCGCGGATGACTTGATCAAGCTGCTCAGGAACGCGAACGGTGGACCGATGCTCGGTTGCGTGGCCAGCCCGAGGAGCTGGCCACTCGATTCCAAGGTGGAGACAGATTTGGCCTTCCGGGTGGAGCCACCCGTCATTGTCAAAGCCACGGGTCGCCGGACCGGGCCGCATCGCAGGGCCGCGAACGTACGACGTGCCCCAGGTGTTGCGCGTCTCTCCCGCCCGCTTTCGCCGCGACCATGCTGCGCCATCGCCTTTCCGCATTCCCCGGCGGAGCGCGTAGCCATAGCGGCGCCGGAACCTGGGACGGAGCTGCTGGGGGCGCCGGCTCCGCGCCGCTAGCAATCATCTTCCGGACTTCCGTCAGTTCGTGAGCGCGCGGACGGTCAGCCCGACTCCGACCAGCATGACCAGGCCGGCGGTTCCCACCGGAGCGATGCGTGCAGCGGTGGCCCGTAGCCTGCGGGCGACGTCGCTGTTGCTGCTGGCCTGTAGCCGCTGTTTGACGTGGAGCAGGAGGAGCCCGGCAAGGGTGAGGGTTCCTGCCATGCCCAGGCCGTAGGCGAGGACGAGCAGTACACCGAACGTGGTACGGCCCAGCGCGACCGCGCCGAGGAGGACGACGAGGGCGGAGGGGCTGGGCACCAGTCCGCCGGCGATGCCCATCCCGATCAGGCCCGCCTTCCCGGCCCGGCGGTGGGCTCGGCTGTGCGGCGACGGTTCGTGGGTGTGGTCCGTGCCCGTCGTCGGTGCCGTGAGGACCAGGGTGGTGGTGGAGGCTGGCGCGGGCGCGGTGGTGTGCTGCGGGGGCGCGGGGCGGGCAGGCGGCACTGTGGGCTGGTGTTCGCCGCCGTGGCGGTGCCCGTGCCCGTGGCCTTCCCGCCCTTCGTGATCATGATGATGATGGTGGCCGTGGCCGTGGCCGTGGCCGTGATGGTGGTGGTATCCATGGGGGTGGCGGTTGCGTAGTGCTGAGGTCAGGAGCCACAGGCCGATGGCGGTGACGATGAGTCCGCTTGTGGTACCGAGCCAGGCGAGGACGGACTCTCCGGCGAGGTGGGTGGCTGCGGGCAGGGCGAGTCCGAGGACGAGGACGCCTGCGGTGTGGGTGAGGGTGACGGTCGCGCCGACGGTGACGGCGTCTCTGCGGGTGCCGCGGCGTCCGGCGAGGTAGGCGGCCATGATTGTTTTGCCGTGGCCGGGCAGCAGGGCGTGGGAGGCCCCCAGGATGAGGGCGAGGAGCAGCGCGAGCACCCCGACGGGGACGGTCAGTTCGCGTCGCGCGACCAGCGAGTCGAACCAGCCGGACAGCCCGGCGGCCGCGGCTTCGGCCGGGCCGGCGTCCTGTGGAGTGCTCGCCGCGTGGGCGGCGGGCGTGGCGTGGAGGTCGGCGGTGCGCTGGTCGAGGGGGGCGTCGAGCGGGTCGGGCGGGTAGCGGCGCAGTTCGCCGGTGGGTGAGGTGGCGGGGAGGTCGGTACCGGTGATGTGCAGGCCGATGCCTTTGACGGTGATCTCGCGCCAGCCGATGCGGGTGGTGTCGTAGGTGGTGCGGGCGGTGATGTCGCCGCCGCGCTGGAGAGCGGCCGGGGCGGAGTACGTGCAGGTGAGTCGGCTGGTTTTCAAGCCTGCCTCGCCCGGCTCCCAGATCAGCTGTGTGGACTTCGGTTGCCAGCGGGCAGGCCCTGCGGCCGTCCGCAGGTGGAGCCGGCCTGCTAGTTCGGCACATGTGCTCTTCGCGTACCGGCTGGCTTCCGTGTCGGTGAGTGCGCCGTCGTGGTCGGTGTCGACGGCGGGGCGCTCTTGCAGGGAGGCGATTTCGGCGCGGTCGACGACGATCGTGGCGTCGATGCGGTCCGGGTGCAGGACGAGGCCGGTGTGGTAATTGACGGTGAAGTTGCCCAGGGGGTGGGCGGGTGTCGCCGCGGAGGCCGGTGCGGTAAGGCAGGAGGCGGCGAGCAGCCCGACGCCGGTGAGGGTGAGGGCGGTGCGGGAGTAGGGGTTCATGGGCGGGGGCCGATTCGCTCGAGCAGAGCACGCGCGTGGCCGGCGTGCAGGGGATGGAGTGCGGGTGCGCGGCCGAGGGCGTTTTCGAGGTCCTCTCGGGCTGCGGTGTCGTCGCCCAGGGCGTGATGGATGGCGGCGCGGTGGTAGGACCAGAGAGCCTGGCGGGTGCCGAGGGCCAGGGCCTTATCGGCGTGGGTCAGGGCTTCTCGGTCGCGGCCGGCGCGGTGCAGTGCCCAGGCGTAGGCGTCGTGGACGGCGAGGAACGGCCTTCCTCGCAGTGCTTCTTCGGCCATGGCCACGGCCCGTGCGGGGCTTTGGTGGTCGGCTTCGAAGAGAACCGCGTCGGTGTCGGGCGGGCTGCCCGCTGATGCCCGCAAGGTGTCCTGGGCCTTCAGCAGCGCGTACTGGGCGTCGGCCTGGGGTTGCTTGCCGAGGCGTTCGTACATTTCGCCCAGAGCGAGCACCACGTGGGGCAGGGGGACGGTGTTCGCGGCGCGCTGCCAGTCGGCGAGTGCCTGGTCCGTCCGGCCCAGGGCTGCGTTGGCGCGTGCCCGGGCGTCGAGGAGGGCAGCGTCGCCTGGGGTGGCCCGCAAGCCTTGTTCGGCTTCGTTGAGGGTGCGTTGCGCATCGCCGTCTTCGAGGGCGAGTTGGGACAGGCAGGTGTGGGCGAAGGCGCGTTCGCTGTCGGTGGCGGCCGCAGTCAGGGAGCGGCGCATCAGTTCGGCGGCCCGCTTGGTGTTGCCGCGCAGTTCGAAGGTGTAGGAGGCGCGGGCCAGGGAGGCTGCGTCGGGGCGCAGGTCGTTCATCTTCTGCACGGCCTGCTCGGCGTCCTGGTAGTGGCCGAGCTGGGTGTGTGCGTCGGCCAGGACGCCGTAGGCGGCGGGGTTGTAGGGGTCGCTGGTGATGGCCTTGTTCGCCCAGGTGCGTGCGGTGGTGAAGTCGTGGCGGGCGGCGGCGAGTGCGGCCATGCCGGTTTCGGCGCCGGTGTTGCCCTGCGGTTGGAGGGCGAGGGACCGGCGGAAGGCCTGTTCGGCTCTGGTGTACGCGGCGGGGTCGGTGGTGGTGCGGGCCTGTTCGATGTGGGCCATTCCGAGGGCCGACCAGGCGTCGAAGTCGCGCGGCAGCCGCTCAAGGCGTGCGGTGAGGGCCTGGACCGTGCCGGCGGGCCGGGTGTCACGGAGGGTGGAGGGGGTCGTTTCGGGTGGGCCGGGGTTGGCGGGTTCGATGAGGACGGCACCGGCTGCGAACATCGCGGTGCCCAGCGCAAGGGTGATGGCGATGGCTAGGAGTCGGCGGCGGCTGCGTCCGGGAGTGCGCGTTTCACGGTGCATCAGGGGTGCTCTCTCTGCTTGATGCGACGTGCTCTGGGGCCGGACCGGGTGCGGTCCGGCCCCAGAGCCCTGATGAAGGGGTGACGTCACATCAGGCGCGGCTGCGGCGTCGCATCCGCCAACCGGCCGCCGCGAGCAGGGCGGCACCCACGCCGCCAAGGGAGGCCGCGGACTTCTCCTTGCCCATAGTCATGCCGGACGGTCCGCTGTTGACGGACTTGGTGTGCGGCAGGGCCAGGTAGGGGAACGAGGATCCGAAGGGGACCTCGTTGGTGTCGACCCTGTCGCCGTCGGCGAGGGCCGGGACGAGCTGGCCGGTCTGGGCGGCGCCTTCGACGGCCTGCAGGGAGATGTCGATGACGTCGTCGGTCAGACGGCGTCCGTTGGGGAAGCCCGCGAGGTCGCCGGCGAGGACGCCGTACCGGTTCGGGTTCGCGGTCGCCGGGACGGCCATGTTCAGGCGCAGCTCTTCCGCGGGCACGATCTTGCGCAGGTTGGCGTCGCGGTTGAGGCGGTGGGCGTTGAGGTCGGCCTGGATGGGGCCGCACGCCTTGCAGATCCCGGTGAGGTAGATCTCGAACAGGTCGTTGCGCGGGGCGGGCGGGGCGGGGATGCCGTAGACCTGCTGGATCAGCTTGGGCAGGATCGGGTCGAGGACCTTGTCGACGACGGGCTGGACGGTGCGGTCCTGGTCGGGGTTGAGGGTGTTGAAGGCGTCCTTGAACTTCAGCGGGACGACGACCTCGTTCACCAGCGGGTTGCCCAGGCGGGAGACCTGCTTCCACTGGTCGCCGTGCTTCTCGCGGGAGTCGGAGACCTGCACCCCCTGGCGGTCGGTGGTCGACCAGATACCGACCACCGGGTTACGGGAGGCGTTACCGCCCAGCGCCAGGTACCTCTTGGGGATCTGCAGGGCGACGGAGTTGACGTTGTATCCCGCCAGGGTGTCCTGCCCGCGCTCGGACAGGTCCCCTCCGTAGAGGAGGTCGAAGACGCGCAGGTCGGCGAAGAACGGGTCTTCTGCCTGTCCGGCGAACGCCTTGCCGCCGCCCGGGAGGCCGCGCACGGCCTGCGCGCGCAGTGAGGCGTAGTTCGGCATGGAGGCGGGGCCGACGCGGGAGGGTGCGGCGGTCACGTTGGACAGCAGGACCTTGCTCTTGCCCTGCCGGGTTTCGACGAGGTCGTAGACCTGCCGGAAGTTCAGGTCGGGGTCGTTCAGGGTGGTGACGGGGCCGGTGTTGTAGAGGAACTGGTTGGCGGCGTCGCGGATCCGGTTCTTGAACCGCCAGGTGTAGGTGACGTCCGCGTTGCCGTCACCGTTGTTGTCGATCTTGATGTTGTAGCGGAGGTCCTCGCCGAAGGCGTAGAAGTTGGGGCCGCCGTTGGGTTCCTCGAAGGGGATCCAGTTCGCCAGCAGGGTGACGGTGTCGGACTTGTCGGGGCTGGTGAACGCGTACACGTCGGTGTTGTCGGCGCGCGGGTCGCCGGCGATCAGCGGCGCTTCGCGGTGGCTGGAGGCGGAGCTGACGCCCGGACCGAGGGTCAGGACGGCGAGTGCGGTCGCCAGTGCGCCGGAGCCGAGGACGAGCAGGGAGTGGTCAAGCATCCGGCGCCGGCCGGACGCCGCGGGTGTCGCCTTCACGGAGAAATGTTTCCTTCCCAGCGGGGTGCCTGCCGGGCTCTGCTCTGCGGCAGGGCACGGTGGCACAGGTCCGGGGTGGCGGTCGGCACCGCGGCGAACGAGGGGTTCGCGCTGTCCGGGCTGTGTCAGGAAAGGCAACGGGCTGACCAGGCGTCGGACACACCAGTACGCAAGGACTGCGCAGGCGGAAGGAAACCACGTCTCACTGCGGCCCCAGAGCGCACGCCTCACTCCAGGCTGCCGTGTCGGCGCCATGCAGGCGGCAAACCCGCAGGCCACGCTGGCGAAGACGCAGACAGGGGTCGGGCGCAAGGCATCCGCGACACGCTGTCACCGGTTAGCCCGAACGAGCCAACAACCCACTATTGCCTATGAGTTGCAAGAACCCTCACTGTGCATGAGGTCTGGAATCAAGGTCGGGCCCACGGGGACGGCAACCGGCAGGGGTCCGACAGCCGGCCAGGATTCGAGGGCCGACCCCTTGGCCGCTCGATGTTGACCGATCTCCGGACAAGTTTGACCGCTTACGTCTGATCAGTTCCGTTTGCTGCGTCTATCCCGGGTCTCTGTTCCGCGGTCGGCGATGATCGGCTCGCCGGGGCGTCCCGCACGTCCGGACAGGACAAGCCATCCAAGGAGTGGACATGACAGAACGGCAGAACGGCACCGTGAAGTGGTTCCACGAGGAAAAGGGGTACGGCTTCATCACCCCCGACTCCGGCTCGGACCTCTTCGTTCACTTCAGGGCCATCCAGGGGCACGGTTTCAAGAGTCTCAAGGAAGGACAGAAGGTGAGCTTCGTCGCCGTGCAGGGCCAGAAGGGCATGCAGGCAGAAGAGGTCCAGCCGCAGAGCTGAGCCCCGGTAGGGCATCACGCTCAGCGATCGGTCAGGATCACCTGTCAGGGAACAGGGGCGGCCCTTCCTCTGCTCTCTGGCGGGAAGTCGCGGTGCACGGGGCAGAGCACGCCCTGTCGGCCGGCCCAGGTCCGCCGCTTCACAGGAAGGGCCGAATCCCGTCGCCGCCGTCCGCTCCCGTCGGCCGGCCCTGCGGCCGCAGCAAGCCCGTGCCCGGTGCTGGGGCCAGGACAGCGGCCAGGGAGCGGGGCAGGACCTCGCGCCACCCCAGCAGCCGAAGCCCGCGCACTGCGGTACCCGCACGACACAGTTCGAGTCCGGCGCAGTCCGTCGGCTGCCAGCCTGAAGGCGATTCCATGCCCGCACGGTCCCCAGCCGCCGGACCGGCCGCACACGGACGCGGCTCCCGACACGCCCAGACCACCCGGCTGGAGCAGCCTTTTCGTTCGCCGCTTGGGCCGGGCGGGTGGCTTTCCCGCGGCCGACCTGTCCAGCGCGGCTGCGGTGCCGAATCCCTTACAAGCTATCGGCCACCCTGACCGAGGCACCACTACCAGGAGGAACCATGCGAAACCGCGCCGTGACCGCAGTATCCGCTGCCGTGCTCGCCGCCCTGTGCGCCGCGCCCGCCCTGGCCGCGTCCGACACCCCGCCGCAGACCTTGCCCGCCTACGACCACAAGGCCCTGAGCGCCATCGGGCTCACCACCGACCAGCGTCTGGTCGAGTTCGACGTCAACAAGCCCTCCAAGACCTGGTCGCTGGGCCGGGTCTCCGGCCTGTCCGGCGACACCAAGCTCGTCGGCATCGACTTCCGCGTCCAGAACGAGAACCTGTACGGCGTCGGCGACAGGGGCGGCATCTACACCCTCAACACGAGCAACGCCAACGCGATGAAGGTGTCCCAGCTGACCGTCGCGCTCGCCGGGAGCACGTTCGGCGTGGACTTCAACCCGGCCGCGAACCGGCTGCGGGTGATCTCCAACACCGGTCAGAACCTGCGCCACAACATCGACGACGCGGCCGCCCCGCTGACCACCACCGTCGACGGCACCCTCACCAACCCGACCATGCCGCCGTCGACCGCTATGGGGGTGACCGGCGCCGCCTATACCAACAACGACCTGAACGCCGCCACCGCGACGACCCTCTTCGATCTCGACACGATGGCCGACCGGATCTCCCTGCAGTCCCCCGCCAACGCCGGAACCCTCGCCCCCACCGGCAGTCTGGGCGTGGACGCCGCCCTCGATGCAGGATTCGACATCTACTACAACCCGGCCGCCGGGACGAATCACGGCTTCGCGGCCATCGCCCTCGCCACCGGCGGCGGCTACCGCCTCTACGCCATCGACGTGCTGACCGGCAAGGCCACCAACAAGGGCGCATTCCCCAGCAAGTACCAGGTCACCGATCTGGCCCTGCCCATCAACCAGAAGTAGCGGGGGCCGCTGCCGCAAGCGGGCCGGTCAGGGATCCACCCGACCGGCCCACCCGGCCACGATCGCCCATGCGACTTCGCGAGCTGCCGGCGGTCACGGACGACACGCTACGCACTGGCCATCTTCCATAGGAGTGCCCGCCGATCCGCCCCGCTGTTCGGCGGACCACGTCACTGGGGTGGATCGGGCGCGCCATCGCGTACTGTGCGACATCCCGTGAGTTCCCCTCGACGGTGCGCCCTCGGTGGTGCAAGCCGGCCTCTTGGGAGTGTCGTTGACCGACTCACTAGGCTGGCGGAGCTTCTTCGTCATCGGCTCGCCAGCTCGCAGTGCCTCCCTCTTGCGGGACATGGATGTACGAGCTGACCGGCTTCGAAGAGAAGGCCACCGAGCTCGCGCTGCCGGTGGCCGGGAACTCGTCTAGCCGGTCTTGCCACATGTTTCGCGGTGGTAGTTCTTCTCGCCGCGGGGTACGAGGCCCAGGTCCCGCTGAACGATGCTGATCTTGTCACCCCAGCTCCGACACGCCCTCTTCATGCCCTGCTCGGTGTACTCGATCACGATCACATTGTTGCCGAACGCGGCTGCGTAGTCTTCGCATTCGTCGTACTGGCCGCACTCCTCCACCACCGCGAAGTCGACACCGGCCTCCGCGCGGACCGAAGCCAACGCAGAGGTGTTCTTCTGGCCGATGGCCAGGCCCTTTGCGTGTGCCTGGACGGCCAGCAGCGAGAGGAACGCCTTCGCGTCGTCCGCGGTGAGCAGCCCGTGGGGCACGCGCGTGTAGCTGTCGTAGTTGTCCGGTTCGATGGCCTTGTAGCCCTTGGCTGCGCATTGGTCGATCCAGGCGTTCACCTTGTGTGCGATCCGCTTGCGCTTGGCGTCGGTGTGAATGTCCAGCACGGCCTCCCCCCATTCGTTGTCCATGACGACCTTGCCTGTCTCGTGGCGGAGCAGCAGATCGGCGTCCCACTCCTCCTCGGCGCCGGGCTGGGCCTGGAAGGCGTTGATGTAGCAGATGTTGTAGATCCCCGGCGCGGGCGGCGCCGTGTGGTCACGGGCGACGACGGACACTCCGGCCGACGGGGTGTAAGGACCGCCGAGCTGATAGTCGAAGTCCGCGTGCACGGGTGGAAGCGTCACCCCGGCCGGTCCCTTGGCCGGGGCGTCCTCCGTATCCTCACCACTCGAACAAGCGGCGGCGAAGAACGAGGCGACAGCGGCGAAGACCACGAGGGCCGCAGTAGACCGACGGGGAGGAATCCGGTTACGCATGCTCGACAGGCTCCAGACAGACGGGGAACATGTTCCCGCCAAGGACGCTGATAGCGTTCCGGGCGGCTCGTCTGCCCAGTTTGACGGCCGTCGCTCGATGGAGTGGTCGGTTCGTCCGGATGATCAGTACGCCGACGCCGCCCTCCCCCAGGCCCTGATGGTCGCAGGCCGGCTGCGCCCTGCCTGCCCGCGCTGCAAGCCCTCGCAATGAACTCTCCGTAGACCGCAGGCAGGGACAGCGGGTTCGCCGGCTGGCGCTCTGTGGAGTTCGCGCGCTGGCCCACCGCGGGGCCCGCCCCGCTCCTCGACCAGGCCGAATACGAGAAGACCGCCCAGGCACCAGTCGATTCGGCACCCTCCTGGACCGGGCGATGATCCACACCGGGCCGGTTCTCTGGCGCGCCTCGTACCGGCTGCCGGGGATGACCGGCCAGGATGAGGACTTCTGGGATCCGGTATCCCAACGACCAAGGAAGACAGGCCTGGATTGATCACCACGGAAGTTCAGCGGTGCGGAAGCACGCTCCTGATCGGCGTCAGCGGGGATCTCGACGCGGCCGCCGCGCCGGTTCTCCAGGGGGCGCTGGCGCAGGGCGCCGTGCATGAGGGGGTCCTCATGGTCGATCTTCAGGGCGTTGCGTTCATGGACTCCGCGGGCCTGCTGCTTGTTTTGGACCTGCACCGGCGGGCGGAGTGCCTGGGCCTGCGGGTCCTGGTCGTCGGCTGGCAGTCCCAGCCCCAGCGGCTGATGGCGCGGGTCGCCAGTATGCCGGGGCCCGGCTCGTCCACCGGTGAACGCTATGCGCTGGCGGGCTTTCGCCGCCTGATCGAGAAGCGAGCCTGGCGCGAGAATTTCGCGGACCTCGACGTGGCGCTCGACGGCCTCTAGCGGCATCTAGTGGACAAGCCGCCGACGGCCGGCTGTCGGCGTGCGGCGCAGCGGGAGGGTCGGTGGGCAGCGACGGCCAGTGCCCGGCTGGCCCGGGTCGAGGTCGTCGATAAGGTCCAGGAGCCGCAGGGGCTGGCGCTGCCAGTTGTAGGCGAAGAAGTCGATGCCCCGGCCATGTATGTGGGCGGCCATGTCCAGGAGGCGGTGCAGGCCGGTGACGTCCATGAACGTCAGGCCGCGCATATCGCAGACCACTACCGAGACCTGGCCGTCCGGAAGCGCCCACAGCCGTTCGAGGGCCGGCCGCGTGTCGAGGTCCAGTTCTCCCACTGGGCTGCAGTGCACGGTCGGACCGTAGCGGCGGATCATGATGTGGAAGTCGGGCTCCATGCCTCTCACCTTGCTACCCTGAGCGGCTTGACGCGTAGCCGACCCCAGGCCGGGATCAGGGCCCGTTTCGATAGTCGCCCCGCCCCGAGCACGGCAGCAAGCCGGGCAGGCCCCGGCGTCCCCTTTCGCCCGTCACGTCGCCGAACCCGTTCTCGCCCGCCCGCCTCCACGAGTGGGCCGAGCGCACCGGATCCTGAAGATCATCTTGTTGTCTCTTTGGCGCCTTCAGCAGGCCCGCCGGTCCGTCGGGCTGCTCCGCGGACATCAGTTCCGACAGTACGGCGGCGCCTCTGCCGGCCAGCACGAATGCAAGCGACGAACACGGAGTTCGCATGCATCAACCCGGAGGTGTTCATATCCTCCGACACCAACGACTACCGCAGCGGGCTTATGCAGCTCCTCGGCGTGCTGGACTTTCGCTCCTGCAACGACCGGCGCAAGCCCGTCATGGAGGCGCTCAAGCTCACAAGCGACCCAGGGCACCTACCTGCCGCTCGGCGAGACCATCGCGCGGGAGGGGGTGGTGTGCACGGACTGGATGTGGTTCGCGATCTTCACCCCGGCAAGGGGCCCACGCGCGTCATGCGCACGGTGTACGGGGCATGCGTCTTCCAGGCGCTGCGCGAAAGGCTGAGCTGAACGAACCCGTGTCACTCAGGATGGAGTGAGAGTGCTGGCCCGGCTACTGGTGGTCCGCAGTCGGCCGGCTGCGTCGTAGTGCCCACCCCGCGAGCACGGCGGCCGCAGCCATGGCGTACGCGGTTGTGCCCACGGTGTACCGGCCGTCGAAGGTCCGTCCTATGAGGTACGTGGCGGCGCCGGCGGCCTGGACGCCCAGCCATTCCCAGCGGCCGTCCAGGGCGACCAGTGCCACGAGGAGGAGTGCATACCAGGAGTAGCCGGGGGTCAGCAGGAGGAAGGTCGTGCCGGTGATCAGCAGGGCGCCGGCCCAGGGGCGCTCCCGATCTCCGTGCCGCACGACGTGCCAGGCGACGGCCAGCAGGGCGACGGCCAGGACGGGAAGGATCAGAGAGTCGGGGAGGAGCAGGCGCAGCAGGGCGTACCGATTCGTTCCCGAGGCTGTGTCGTCGTAGCCTTCCTCCTCGAGGTAGCCGCCGAGGTAGCCGAGGACCGAGCCCTTGGACATCAGCGTGTACGGCAGGTAGACCGCGGCCGCCACTGCGGCGGCGGGGAGGAGTACGGTCGCTGCGTCCCTGAGGCGCCGCACTCCTGAGAGGGCGCCGGGCAGTACCAGGGCGGGCAGGAGTTTGGTGGCGGCGGCCGCGCCGAGCAGGGCGCCGCCCGCACTGGGGTGCCGGGTGACGATGCCGAGGGCGAGGACGGTCAGGAGGGCGCCGAGTGTGTCGGCGTGTGCGTTGTTGACCGCTTCGATGGGGACGGCCGGGCACCAGGCCCAGTACGCGGCGTGGCGCACGTTACCGACTCGGCGCAGCACGAGCAGCAGGGCGCCGGTGACGCCGAGTGCGAGGAGCATTCCAGCGATTTGGAGTGGTTTGTGTCTGGCGTTGTCGGGGGCGAGGGTGCGGACGAGCAGGAAGTAGCCCTGGGCGACGGGCGGGTAGATGGAGTGGGCCTGGGGGCGGTTGATGCGGGTGCAGTGCGTCGTGCTGTCGTCGGGGGCGGGGATGCGGGCCCGGTCGGGATGTGCACAGGCGGCGCCGGTGGGGAAGAGCCAGCCGTCGCGCAGTCCCGCCAGCTGCGGGTCGGCCGGGGGGTGGTCGTAGGGGGAGATTCCGGCGGCCTGTACTCGTCCGTCCCATGCGTAGCGGTAGATGTCGGTGCTGGTGCGTGGGGGCGCGGCCAGGCCCGTGGCAGCTACCGCGATGCCGCCCGCCAGCACCAGCGCCACGGTGTGACGGACGGGCGTCTTGCGCAGTGACCAGGCTGCGGCGGCGAAGAGCAGCCAGCATGCCGCGTACCAGCAGGCCAGCCCGGCCGGATCGGTGTGGTACCCGTCGTTTCGGATGGTCAGGACCAGGACGGTGGTCAAGGCGGCCAGCAGGGTCGCGGTGCGGGCGGCAGGTGCACGGTTCACCGGTTCGCGGCTGCCGTTCCTGCTGTATCCGGCGGGTTCATCGGCCTGCCGACAGCCTTGCGGGGCGGCCGTGAACCCGGAGGGGCGCATCCGCGTGCCGGGCGGCTGTGTGGTGCGAGGGCGGTGGTCAATGGGGCCCGGACTGTGTCAGCAGGGTCAGAGCGGCGGCGAAGCGGGTCTGTGGGGCGGTGGCGGCCACGGCCCGTGCGTCGGCTGCGGTGTCGACGTCCCGCAGCACGGGCAGGTCCCGCACGGTCAGTCCGGCCTCGGTCAGCCGTCGGCGCTGCCGGGCGCCGGTGTCGGGGGCGTCCATCCGTACTCCGCGCAGCAGCGCGGGATCGGGGTGGGCCAGTCCCAGGGCCCAGAATCCCCCGTCGGCTGCCGGGCCGAACCATGCGTCGCAGCCCTGCCAGGCGTCCTGGGCGAATGCGGGCGCGAGGACGGCGGGGGTGACCTGCGGGGTGTCCATGCCGATCAGTACGGCCGGGCCGGTGCAAAGTCCGAAGGCCGCGGCGAGGCGTTCGTCAAGTGTGCCCGGTGCCTGCGGTGCGACCTCGATGCCGGGCGGAAACCAGGCGCCGGCAGTGCCCTCGAGGACAAGCACGCGTCGTTCGACGGGGGCCGCGAGCATGGCGTGGAGGGAGTCGCTGAGCATCGCTTCAGCCAGCCAGGCCGCCTGTCGGGGCGTGAACGGCGGGGTGAGGCGGGTCTTAACCCGGCCGGGCATCGGTTCCTTGGCAAGGATGAGCATCGTGGTCACCGCGTAGCCGCCCCACCGGACGCCGGAGCATGCCGGGGTGGCTCCGACAGCACCGCGCGCATGTCGTGCACCGCGTGCCAGGTACCCCTCCACGTTCCGGTGACCTTCGACTTCCCGGCCCGAGGCAGATACGGGACATCGACCTCGCTGACCCGCCAGCCCGCGTCGGCCGCGCGCAGGACCATCTGAAGCGGGTAGCCGCTGCGCCGGTCGGTCAGCCGCAGGCCGATCAGCGGCTTACGCCGGGCGGCGCGCATGGGCCCCAGATCGTGCAGGCGCAGCCCGATACGCCGGCGCACCATCTGGGACAGGGCAAGATTCGCGGCCCGCGCGTGAAGGGGCCAGGCCGCATGTCCCTGCGGGCGGCGTCGTCCCAGCACCAGGTCCGCCGTTCCGTCCGCCACTTGCTGTACGAAGGCGGGCAGCAACCCGGGGTCCAGGGAGGCGTCGCAGTCGCAGAAGCAGACGAACTCCGCCTCCGCCGCCAGCAGCCCCGTATGACAGGCGGCGCCGAACCCGCGCTCCGGCTGGTACACGACGGTCGCGCCGAGAGCGGCGGCGATGGCGCCTGAACCGTCGCTTGAGCCGTTGTCCACGACGATCGCCCGCCAGGTGGGCGGGATGCGTTCCAGTACCCAGGGCAGGGCGCGGGCTTCGTTCAGGCACGGCAGTACGACGTCCACCGTTACGGCGTTCTGGCGGGCCATGGTCTCGCTCCACGGGGCATCGAGTCTTCAACGGTGCCCGTCAAGCACCCTGACGGGCACTCGATGGGAAGGTCCTGAAAGAGAACGTGCTCGGCTCGAAGAGGGACATGATCTCCGTGCACAGCGGGAGTCCGCTGCTGCCGACGACGGCTCCAGAGCATCCGTTCCTTGATCTTGACGACCTCGTCGTCCTTCAACCGTTCGACGACTCGCCAGCGGATACCCATGAACGTGGCCACATGGGCCACGTTCCGGGAGGTCGGCAGTTCGCTTTCCTCCAGGGTGAGTTCAGCCACCTTGAGGAGCATAGCCATCGCCGATGGTCCCTGGTCGATGACACACCCGGATACCCATGTCGGCGTGTCCGGTGAGGCCGTGCGACGGCGGGGAGTGACCGCCGCAGGGGTCTTCCCGATCAGGTTCCACGCTGCGGGCTGTGCGCGAACTCCGCCATTCCTTCGGTGAAGCCGGTCTGCGCCCGCCAGCCCAGTTCGCGGGTCAGCCGCTGCGAGGATGCGGTGATGTGCCGTACGTCGCCGAGCCGGTACTCGCCGGTGACCACGGGTTCCGGGCCGTCATGTGCCCGGGCGAGCGCCTGAGCCATCTCCCCGACCGTGTGGACCTGCCCGCTGCCGGTGTTGAACGCACTCAGCATGCCGGGCTCCCGGCCGGCGAGGGCCTCCAGCACCAGCACGTTGGCCGAGGCCACGTCCCGGACGTGTACGAAGTCCCTGCGCTGCCCGCCGTCCTCGAACACCCGGGGAGCCTCCCCGCGGGCGAGCGCGGAGCGGAAGAAGGAGGCGACGCCCGCGTACGGGGTGTCTCGCGGCATCCCCGGACCGTAGACGTTGTGGTAACGCAGGGACACGGCCCGGCCGCCGGTCGCCCGCGCCCATGCGGCGGCCAGGTGCTCCTGGGCGACCTTGGTTGCGGCATACACGTTGCGCGGATCGAGTGGCGCGTCCTCGTCCACGAGCCCGGGCTCCAGATCGGCGCCGCAGTCAGGGCAGGAAGGCTCGAAGCGCCCGGCATCGAGATCCTCGCTCGTCCGTGGCCCGGGGTGTACCTGTCCGTGCCGGGGGCAGTCGTAGCGGCCTTCCCCGTAGACGACCATCGATCCGGCGAGGACCAGCCGGTTGACCCCGGTCTGCGCCATGGACGCCAGCAGCACGGCGGTCCCCACATCGTTGCAGCTCACATAGGCGGGCGCCTCGGTGAAGTCTTTGCCCAGACCCACCATGGCCGCCTGATGGCATACCGCGTCCACCCTGCGCAGCGTCCGAATCAGCGCATCCTGGTCCCGTACGTCCGCGTGGACCCATTCCGCGTCCGGGGCGGATGGGTGTGCGGCGGTCCGGTGGACCGCTGGCAGCTGGGTGTCGAGTACGACCGGGTCGTGGGCGCGGTCGGCGAGCGCGGTGGCGATCTGCGAGCCGATGAAGCCCGCTCCGCCGGTGACCAGTACACGCATGACCCCAACGCTAGGCCCTTCCCCCCCTGGGCTCCGGGGCGCGCCGCGCTGTCGTGGTGCTGGGAATGTGTTGACCGCTGTCCGGTCTGCAGGACGCACTTGGTAGGGGCGTCTACGGCTTGCCGTGCCCGGGGCGGCGTGAGTGGATGGAGGTGCGGCAGAAGATTTCTCAGGTTCCTGGAGCATGATCAGAGGTCGTGCAGTATGGCCGTCAACGAGCAGACCGAGCGCCCGGGACCGGAGCCGCTGGCCTCGTCGCGTGCTTCCCGAGTGCTTATGGCCGTGTGCCGGGTCACGGTCGCCCTGCTGTGGATCCAGAACCTCTCCTGGAAACATCCGCCGGACTTCGGGCACAGCAGTGACCCCCCGGAGGACCTCTACGCCTGGACCCTCAGAGGGGTGGACAACGAGGTCTTCGCCCCGTGGGCGTGGCTGGTCGAGCACGTGATCGTCCCCCACTTCGCGGTGTTCGCCTGGGGCGCGTTCGCGATCGAGGCATGCCTGGGAGCGTTTCTCCTGGTGGGTCTTGCCGCCCGGTTCTGGGCGCTGGTCGGTCTGGTCCAGACGACCGCCATCACCTTCTCCGTGCTGAACACCCCGCACGAGTGGTTCTGGTCCTATTTCCTCATGTATGCCGTCCATCTGGCGCTGCTGGCCACCGCTGCCGGGCGCGCCTACGGCGTCGACGGCGCTCTGCGCCCGCTGTGGCGGCAGCGGGGCGGCCGGCTGTCGCGGGTGCTGATCGCGGCGTCGTGAACCCAGGAAGGGGCTCCCATGCGTACTGCGCGCTCCGCCATTGGGCGCACGGCCGCCGGTCTGGGCATCGGCGCTGCGGCCAGCTGTGTCCTGGCCATCGCCGACGGCCCGCCGTGGCGGCTGGTCACGCTGGGCGGGACGGGGACGCTGGTGATGCTCGTCCTGGCCGCAGTGGCCGTGACGGCGGGGCTCGTGGAGTCGCGGGCGTTGATCGCCCTGGCCGGGGCGGGTTTCCTGGCCGCGGCCGTTGTGCAGCTGGTGCAGATCGCCTGGACCGGTGCGAACCACCTGCTCGGGGGCGACGGATCGACGGTGGCCCTGCTGCTCGGCTTCGCCGTGGGACTGCTCGCCCTCGGCCTCACCCCGGCGCCCGACGACCGTGATACCCCCACGTCCGCCACGGGAAGGCACGATCCCGCATGAACGTCGACAGTCTGTTGAAGCCCGTCCTGGCCACCGCCGCCGAACACGCGCCGGCCGTTGATGCCGAGTGCCGGTTCCCCACCGAGGCGGTAGCGGCTCTGGGCGCCTCGGGCCTGCTGGGTCTGACAGTGCCCGAACGGGAAGGCGGGCTGGGCGTAGGCCCGCGAGAGTTCGCCCACGTCACGGCCGAGCTGGCCGCCGTGTGCGGGTCGACGGCGATGGTCTACCTGATGCACGTCAGTGGCGCCATGACCGTAGCGGCCGCGCCGCCGAAGGGGATGCCGTCACTGGTATCGGCTCTCGCGGGAGGCGAGACGCTGGCCACGCTGGCGTTCAGCGAACCCGGGTCCCGCTCTCACTTCTGGGCGCCGGTCTCCCAGGCCGAGCGCAACGGCGGCCCGGATGCGCGGTTCACAGCGGACAAGAGCTGGGTGACCTCCGCCGGACACGCACAGATGTACATCACATCCGTGCTCTCCGCCGACGAGGCCGGCACCGTCGACCTGTACGCCATCGAAGCAGGCGACCCGGGCGTGTCCGTCACCGGGACGTTCCGCGGCCTGGGCCTGCGCGGCAACGCCTCCGCTCCGATGCGCTTCGACGTGACCGCCCCCGACCCCACCCGCCTCGGCGAGGCCGGCAGCGGCCTCACCCTGATGACCGAGACGGTCATGCCCTGGTTCAACCTCGGCAACGCCGCCGTCTCCCTCGGCCTGGCCCGCGCCGCCCTGGACGCCGCCGTTCGCCACACCAGCGCCGCCACCCTCCAGCACACCGGCCAGAGGCTCGCCGAGCTACCCACCATCCGCGCTCGCCTCGCCCGGATGTCGCTGCAGCTGGAGGCCGCGGACGCCTACCTGCGCGCAGCGGCGGGCAGCATCGCCGCACCCGACGAGCAGACCCCGTTGTACGTCCTCGGGGTCAAGGCTCTGGCCAACGACACTGCCCTGGCCGTCACCGACGACGCCATGCGGGTGTGCGGCGGTGCGGCGTTCTCCCAGCATCTGGCCGTCGAACGGTTCTTCCGCGACGCCCGGGCCGGTCACGTCATGGCCCCGACCGCCGACGTCTTGTACGACTTCTACGGCAAGGCCATCACCGGCCAGCCGGTATTCGGCTGAACCTGGACCGCCCGCACGTGCACATGCGCCCGGTGAAGGAGGGACCGAATGGAACCGCTGGTCGTGGGAGCAGTGGCCTACACCCCCAACGTGGTGCCCATCTGGGAGGGCATCCGCGACTACTACCGCACCGCACCGGTCGAGATGGACTTCGTCCTGTTCTCCAACTACGGCCGCCAGGTCGACGCACTCCTCGCCAAGACCATCGACATCGCCTGGAACACGAACCTGGCCTGGGTCCGCACCGTCCTGCAGAGCGATGGCCACGCCCGGGCACTGGCCATGCGTGACACCGACCTCACCTTCCGCAGCCACCTCGTCTGCCGCGCCGGGGCCGGCCTGCGCGGCCCCGCCGACCTCCGAGGCCGACGCCTCGCGCTCGGCAGCCGCGACTCCGCACAGGCGGCCATCCTGCCCCTGCACTACCTGCGCCGCGAAGGCATCAGCGACGGGGACGTGGAGCTGCTGCGGATCGACAGTGACATCGGGAAACACGGCGACACCGGCCGCAGCGAGCTGGATGCCATCCGGGCGGTCCTCGACGGCGACGCCGACGCCGCCGCGATCGGCATCACCACCTGGGAATCGATCGGCCGAGACGAACTCATGCCCGATGCCCTCGAGGCGTTCTGGACCAGCCCCACCTACTGCCACTGCAACTTCACCGCGCTCGACACCCTCGACACCGCCCGCGCCGACGCCTGGACCACACACCTGCTGGCCATGGACTTCAACAACCCCGAGCACCGCCGCATCCTGGAACTGGAGGGCCTCACCCGCTGGCTGCGCCCGCAGCTCGCCGGCTACACCGACCTCTTCCAAGCGGTCGAGGAACAGGAGATTGCGTCGCGATGGTGATCCTCGACCTCGTCGAGAAGCTCTCCGCCACGGCGGAGGGCGACACCGTCACGCTCCCCATCACCACACCCGCCCAGGCCGCCCTCGCCGCCTCCTGGTGCCGGCGCACCGGCAACACCCTCATCACCGCCGACGACACCAGCATCACCATCCGCAGGGGCCGCCCACCCGACCCGATCACCGCCCTGCCCCCGGAGCGCCGCCCCGGGGCACGCCTGTGGCTCTACACCAACTTCGACTGCAACCTCGCCTGCGACTACTGCTGCGCCCGGTCCTCACCACAGACAGCCAGACGAGCCCTGGGCGTGGACAGGGTAAGAGAGATCGCGAAAGCGGCCCCGGCCGCCGGGGTCCTGGAGATCCTGCTGACGGGCGGCGAGCCGTTCATCCTGCCCGACCTCGACGAGATCGTCTCCGCGTGCACCGCCGCGCTGCCCACCACCCTCCTCACCAACGGCATGCTCTTCCGCGGGCACCGCCTCCAAGTCCTCCAGGCCATGCCCCGCGACCGGCTCACCCTGCAGATCAGCCTCGACTCTGCCACCCCCGACCTCCACGACTCCCACCGCGGCAAAGGCACCTGGGCCAAAGCAGTCGCCGGCATCCGCATCGCCCTGGGCGAAGGCTTCACCGTTCGGGTCGCGGCGACCCTCACCACCGACGACCGGCACGAGGAGCATGAACTGCGAACCTTCCTGGACTCGCTCGGAATCACACGCGAGAACCAGGTCGTCCGACCCCTCGCCCACGAAGGCGCCGCGGACGACGGTCTGGAACTCACCGTGCAGACCCTGATCCCGGAAGTGACCATCACAGCCGACGGTGTCTACTGGCACCCCGTCGGCGCCGACGACGACGAACAGCTCGTCACCCGGAACGTCTTCCCCCTCGACGCCGCCATCGACCTCGTGCGAGAGCGATTTCGCTCATTCCGGAACACCGCCGACTCCGCAGCCCTCGCCTTCCCCTGCGCATGACCCGACCACACTCGACCCGAACGGCCGGAGTCCCCTGGCCTCGCGGGTGACGCTCCTACCCCGGCCAGATCGAGCGCAACTACGTGCGGCAGAGCACCTCAAGGCGATTCGTGTGCTCTCTGGTGGACCTGGGGCGGCCCGGCGACCTCCCCCAGAGACTGGGCGCCGGGCCTGGCCCGCACACGCCATTCCGGCACGGGCTGCAGCCGACCCTAACCCGCACCCCTACGAAGACGAACCAGCCGCGCCGCCTTCCTCACATGACGCGTGTGGCGACGACTATGGCCGACGCCACAACGCATCCAGGGATCAACAGCCCAGAACGGAAGTACCGCTCCACGAACTCGGTTCACCGAATTGCGACGCGGCACCGAACCCGGGGCGGCCGCTACATCCGGATCACGCCCGGAGGGAGCGTCGTTGGCCGACCGTCATGTGACCAGGGCTGCAGGCTGAGGTAGGCCCTGACATCTGACAGGCACACCAGCGCGCTGGGTGGGGATGTGGACACCACCGCGGGTGAAACCATCACCCGGGAGCTTGGCCGGGTCGGCAACTGTCAGATGCCAGGGTTAGGGCCCCGGCCAGAGAGTCGAAAGCGAAGGATCGCCGGCCGGGGGTGCGTCCCCGGTCCGTTCAACGACCCAACGGCCATCTGGTTACTGCCGGTTGCGGTCCCATCGCTTCGATGTGGCAGGGCATCGCCATGACAGCCTTCACAGCCGCTCGCACGGGCTGGCGTGCGCACCGTCCAGGCTCCGGACGCCTTTCCGGCGAAGCACCAGGACACCGAACCAGCCCTGCCCATCAGCCAGAAGCAGCCCTTCGCCCGCTCCCTCGATCGGTACACGTCCCGCGTCACAGAACCCGCTATGCAAGGGCCGGGCTCGTCCTGCCATGGCCCCGGCTACTGCTGGTCAAGCCGGTGGCCCTGCACGCCCCCGCAAAAGGGGGATGCAGGGCCGCCTGGCATTCCTGGGCCGAGGCAGGGGGTGCTACTTCGGCATCAGGACGCTGTCGATGATGTAGACGTTGGCGTTGGCGGTCTTGACGTTGCCGCAGACCACGTTCGCGGTGTCGTTGACCTTGTAGGCCTCGCCGGAGCCGGTGGTGGTGACCATGCCCTTCTGGAGGGTCTCGAAGCTGCCGTTCTCCAGCTGCTTGGGCGTGAGCTTCTGGCCGACGACGTGGTAGGTGAGGATCTTGGTGAGCTGCTCCTTGTCGGCGAGGACCTTGTCGAGGTCGGCCTTCGGGATCTTCGCGAAGGCGTCGTTGGTGGGGGCGAAGACGGTGATGTCCTTGGCGTTGTTGAGGGTGTCGACGAGACCGGCCTGCTTGACGGCGGCGACCAGGGTGGACAGGGCCGGGTTGTTGGACGCGGCAGTGGCGACCGGGTCCTTGGCCATGCCGTCGAAGGAACCCGCGCCATCCTTCGGCACGCCGGCGCAGGCCGGGCCGAAGGGCTTGTCGCCGGTCATCGTGTCGCCTGCCGGGGTACTGGCGTCGGTCTTGGCCTCATCGCCGGCGGCCGCGGTGGGGGCGGCCTTGGTGTCGCTGCCGGAGTCGGAGCAGGCGGCGAGCGAGAAGGGCAGCAGGGCGGCTGCGGCGACGGCGATCGCGGTACGGCGGATCTTCATGCTGTTCATTACGGTTTGCTCCTTGCGGAATTCTTCAGGGGTTTGAGAGGGATGCTGGTTGTGCTGCCGGATCCGGTCCTGAGCGGGCGGTCCGGTGGTCTAGGGGATGGTGACGAAGACGCTGTGCCAGCCGCTGGCTCCGTCGGGGATGGTCCGGGTGCGGTCTTCGGTCTGCACCGATCCGGTGCCGTCGGTGGCGCGGACGGTGATGGTGTGTCCGCCCGGGGTGGGGTTCCAGCGGTAGGACCACTGGCGCCAGGTGTCGATGGTGTCCTGGGCGGCGAGGTCTGCGTCCTGCCACGGCCCGTCGTCGATCCGGACCTCGACGCGGGTGATGCCGCGGCGCTGGGCCCAGGCGACACCGGCGACCGTGACGGGGCCGGCGGCGGGACGTCCGAACGGCTTGGGGGTGTCGATGCGGGCCTGTGTCTTGATGGGCGCCTTGCGGGCCCACTTGCGCTTGACCCAGTAGGGGTCGTAGGTGTCGAACGTGGTCAGTTCGATGTCTTCGATCCACTTGCAGGCGGACACGTAGCCGTAGAGGCCGGGTACGAGCATGCGGACGGGGAAGCCGTGGTCGAAGGGCAGCGGTTCGCCGTTCATGCCGATCGCGAGGATGGCGTCGCGGCCGTCCATGAGGTCCTCGACCGGTGAGCCGAGGGTCATGCCGTCCACGGAGCGTGCCACCAGCTGATCGGCTTTGCCGCCCTTCGAGGGAGGCCGGACGCCGGCCTCTTGCAGGAGGTCGGCGAGGGGGACGCCGAGCCAGCGGGCGTTGCCGATGTAGGGGCCGCCTACCTCGTTGGACACACATGTGAGGGTGATGTCGCGTTCGATGAGGGGGCGGGCCAGGAGCTGGTCGAGGGTGTAGGTGCGGGGCCGGGTGACGCCTTTGCCGTGGATCCGCAGCCGCCATGTGCCCGCGTCGATCTTGGGAACGACGAGTGCGGTGTCGACACGGTAGAAGTCCCGGTTCGGTGTCGTGAAGGGGCTGATGTCGGGCACCTTCAACTGGGCGCCCGCCGGGACGGCAGGGGCCGGTGAGGCCGGCTCAGGAAGGACGAGGGCGTTGCGGGAAGCCACGGCGCCCTCACCGCGCCGGCCGACGAGGAATCGGCCGAGTGCACCGGCGGAGGTGGCCGCACCGGCGGTCACGGCGGCAGCGGTCAAGAACCCCCTCCTGCTCCATCCCAAACTGTCGCTTTCGCCGCCCACAGCTGCGGGGGTCGATGCCTTGCCCGCCAGGAGATAGAGGATGCCTGCGCCGGCGGCGGCTCCGGCGAGCGAGGGCAGGGCGTCACCGATTCCGGCAGAGTCGGGCCGGCTCCAGGCCGCGGCCGCACCGGCGATGCCGAACAGCAACACGCCGGCTGCGCCGGTCCGCCGGTGGCGCAGGCTCAGCATGCCCAGGCCGATGGCGAACAGCGCGAGGAGGGCAAGGATCCCGAGCTGCAGGACGGTCTTGTCGTTCTCTCCGAACGTGCGGATCGCGAAGTCCTTGACCGGTGCCGGTGTCCGGTCGATGACCGCGCCGCCCACCACGGTCACCGGTCCCGCGGCGGGCCGCACCAGAGCGGCGACCAGCTCGGCCACGGCCAGAGCCGTGAACGCGGCCAGGAGTCCGGCCAGCGCGCCGAGCACGGCGCGGAACAGGGTGCTGCGGAAGCTGCTCACACCTCTCATTCGGCAGCACCCGCCCGGCGGATTGGCCCAAACCCCCGGGAGAGTGAACCGTTCGCCCGTGTTGCCTTCACGGCGCGGACGTGGCCGCCTTGGTGCGGCCCTGGTCACCGAGTGCGCGGTCGGGGCGGGCCGGGTCACGTCCGGGGGTGCGGTCGCCTGTCAGGCGGGCGGGCCACCAGGTGCGGTGTCCGAGGTCGAGGATGAGGGCGGGGACGAGGAACAGGCGTACCAGGAGGGTGTCGATGAGGACACCGAGGGCGACGATGCCCCCGATCTGTGCCAGGTAGAGCAGGGGCATGACCGTCAGCGCGGCGAAGGTGGCGGCCAGGATGAGCCCGGCGGCGCTGATGACGCCGCCGGTACTGGCCAGTCCCCGCCGTACCCCCGCTGGGGTGCCGAGCAGGACTGCTTCGCTGCGGATCCGGTGGACGAGGAAGATGTTGTAGTCCACCCCGAGCGCGACGAGGAAGACGAAGGAGAACAGCACCACGGCAGGCTCGGTGGCAGCGTCGCCGAGCAGCACGCGGAAGGCGAGCGCGGCGGTCCCGAACGCAGTGAGCAGGCTGACCCAGGCGGCCGCGACCAGAAGCAGCGGCAAAAGCAAGCAGCGCAGGAGCACGATCAGGACGGCCAGCACCACGACCAAGACCATGGGCGTGATCAGCCGGTGGCCGCGTACGGACGCCTGGTGCAGATCGGCGAGCTGCGCGCTCTGCCCGCCGACCAGCGCGTCGGTCCCGGCGAGCGCGGTACGAAGGCGGGTCACGGTGTGGCGGGCTCGGGCGCTGTCCGGGGGATCCGTCAGTGTCACCAGGATCTGCACCCTCTCACCGGGACCGGCGGGGCCGGGGGCGGTGGTGGTGGCCGCGACGCCCGCCGTCACAGCGATGCGGCGGCCGGCCTCGGCGGCGTGCGCGGCGGGAGCGACGACGGCCAGGGGGCTCGCGGTACCGGCGGGGAAGTGACGCGCCATGACGTGGTGGCCGGCAACGGAGGGCGAACCCGGAGGCAATGCCCGGTGCAGGGGCACCCCGCTTTGGGTGAGCAGCGGCGCGCATGCCGCTCCCACGGCCAGCAGGGCGAGGCAGCCCAGCCACACGCGGCGCGGCCGGCACTCGATCGCACGCGCCGACCGTGTCCACCAGCCATCCGCCCTGGCCGGCCGCAGTGCGCGTCGGCCGCATAGGAGGAGGACGGCCGGCAGGAAGGTCAGTGACACGCCGGCGCAGCAGCCCATGGCGATGGCCACAGCCGGTCCCAGCGCCCGCTCGGAGGGCAGGCTGCTGAACAACAGCGTCATCATCGCGCAGGCGATGGTCGCGGCGCTGGCCAGCACCGGCGGCGCGGTGGCCCGGCACGCGGCCGCCATCGCCCGGGCGGTATTCGGCTGCGTAACGAGTTCTTCGCGGTAGCGGGCGGCCAGAAGGAGGGCGTAGTCGGTGCTGGCTCCGACGACCAGGACGAACACGATGCCCTGGCTCTGCCCGTCAATGGGCAGCAGGCCCGACCGGGCCAGGACGTACAGGGCGGCGCAGGCCACGGCCAGAGCCATCAGTGCGCCCGTGATCACCAGCAGCGGCATCAGCAGGCTGCGGTAGACCAGCAGCAAAATCACCAGTACTCCACCGATAGCGACGGCCAGCAGAGCGCCGTCGGTCTTCGCGAAGGCGCCGTCGAGGTCGACCTGGGCGGCCGCGGGCCCGGCCACGTGCACGCTCGTGCCCGCGACGGAGGAAGCCGCCTGCCGGACGGCAGTGAGCTGAGCGGGCAGATCGTCAGGGCCGACGGAGATCACCGAGATCAGAGCCCGGCCATCGCCGGCAAGCACCGGGACGACGGCGGGGCCGGGAGCGGAAAGCCGGCCAGTGACCTGACCGGCCGCCTTCCGCTGCGCCAGGGTGATCCGTTCGCTCTCGGCGCGCGGGGTCCAGATCACGGCAAGGGGCAGCGGCTGGCCGGCGGCGGCCGGATTGAGCAGTCGTGCCGCCTCGGTGGACTCCGCACCTGCCGGCAACTGCACCACGTGGCCGGCCTGCGTCACCTCGCCGAGACGGACGGTGAAGGGGCCGGTGGCGACAGCCAGAACCAGCCACAGCAGCACTACGACTAGTGACCTTGCATGGTTGAGCCTCAACGCGAAGCCATCCCTCTGTGTTGCCGCCGCTGCCGCCCCACGGGCTCCGTCCGGCAGCAGAGCACGGGCGCCTGGGTTGCTGTCCTCCTCTCGTTTCGGCACGGCACAGGGACCGGGATGGGCGGGAGCGCCGGAGATCACCCGAACGGCTGCCGCGTATTGGCCACAGATTCACGCAATCCGGCAGATGGTTCGTCCCGAATCATCCGCATAGGGCCTCGAAAGTGCAGGGGCCATGAAGCACAGCGATCGAGCAGTTGAAGGAGGTGAGTGCGATGACCGCATCTCTGCGCGTGCGGCGGCTGGTTGCCGGAGCGGCCTCGGCCGGGCTGTTGGCCGGTGCGTCCGCGCTGGGCGTCTCCGCCACGGCACAAGCCGCGCCGGCACCGTCCGCGGTGGCCTCGACGGTCACCGGCGACCGGGACCACCGGCATGACCGGTGGGACCGAAACGACCGCCATGACCGGTGCACCTGGGCCAAGGGCCACTGGTCACAGAAGTGGGTCAAGGGCCACTGGGAAGGCAAGTGGCACCAGGGGACCTGGCACCACGGCTACTGGGACCACCACGGAAAGTGGCACGACGGATGGTGGGGCAAGGGCTACTGGAAGCAGCACTGGGTGCCCGGCCACTACATCAGCCATTGGGTCCCCGGCCACTGGAACTGCCACGCCAAGTGGTGACCGCTGGCCAGCTGCGGTGGGGCTCCGGGTTCACCGGAGCCCCTACTGCGCTTCCCTTCCGCCCGGCCCCGGTCCCGGGGACCGCTCACCTGGAGGAATCACCATGGACACCGCCCTCACATCCCGCGCGTGTCCGGCCACCCTGCACGTCCAGCTCCCATCGAGTGCGCAGGCGGCGCGTCAGGCGCGTCAGGGGGTCGTACGAATACTGGCCCTGGAGATGGAAGGGGCACCCTGCCCCCGCAGTGTCGCCGAGGACATCCTGCTCGTCGTATCCGAGCTGGTCACCAACGCAGTTCTGCACGCCGATGGGCCCTATGCGCTCACCTTCAGCCTCGAGAAGGGACGTGCCGGTATCGCCGTCAGCGACGGCTCCGGCGACCTGTCCGGCCACCATGACGGCACCCAGCGGATTGGGCCGGGCGGCCGCGGCCTGAACATCATCCGGGCGCTCGGCGCCGATCTCTTCGTCTGCCCGTCCGACCACGGCAAGCAGGTCATCGCAGTCCTCACCTGGGGCACTTCGCCGAATCATGGCCCCTGACCGATGCACTGCAGCAGAGCCAGGCCGCTACACAGACCACGGCATTGGTTCCGGAGGCCCTGACCGGCCTTGCACATCGCGCTCAGCCCCGCCGCCTGGCGCTGTACTGCTGATGGTCGCCATGACTGATGTCGTCGGCTGTCCCCGTCCTCACGATGGGTCGCGGCCTCGGGAGTGCGCAGCTGGACGGGCGAGAGTGACTCATCGCGATCCTGCCCGACGGCAACCGCAGTCAAGATGACGGCATAGCCCTCGTCGAGGCCGCCACCCGTACTGTCGCCTCAGCCGTCAATGTCATACCGGAAGGGCATCCCGAGCCGTGTTATGTGGAGATGCAAAGGCGGCTCTCAGCTTCCTTTGAGGTTGCTGCGGTACGGATGGAAACCATGACCGACACCGCACCGTCCCCCACCACCGTTCTCGTCGTGGACGACGAGCCGAACATTCGTGATCTCCTGTCCCAGACCCTGCGCCTGGTGGGCTTCGACGTCGCGGTGGCAGCGACCGGGTTCGACGCACTGACGGCCGTAGAGTCAGCCTGCCCTGGTCTCATCGTGCTGGACGTCATGCTTCCCGATCTCGACGGATTCGAGGTGGCGGCCCGGCTGCGGGCAGCCGGTCAAGAGGTGCCGGTGCTGTTCCTCACGGCCAGGGACTCCCAGGACGACAGGATCCGGGGGCTGACCGCTGGCGGTGACGACTACGTGACGAAGCCGTTCAGCCTGGAGGAGGTGGTGCTGCGGATCCGGGCGATCCTTCGCCGCACCCGTTCAGGAAATGGTCCGCGCACCGAGGAGGCTCCCGATGCTGTGCTGCGCTACGCCGACCTCGAGCTCGACGAGGACCGGCACGAGGTGCGCCGCGCCGGCATGCGCATCGACCTTTCACCGACCGAGTTCAACCTGCTGCGCTTCCTGCTGGAGTATCCGGGCCGGGTGATCAGCAAGGCCCAGATCCTGGACCGGGTGTGGTCCTACGACTTCGGGGGCGACAGCCGGATCGTGGAGTCCTACGTCTACTATCTGCGTCGTAAGCTCGACTCCACCGGCCCCCGACTCATCCACACCGTCCGCGGCGTGGGGTACACCTTGCGGCTGCCGCACGGAGACCGGTGATGCTGTCCGGGCCCCGCCGGTGGCGGCACTGGACGCTGCGGTCCCGGCTTGTCGTGGTGAGTGCCGCCTTGACCGCGGTCGCCCTGATCGGCGCCAGCACGGCCGGGGTGGTCCTGCTGCGCTCGTACCTTGTCGACCGCGTCGACCGGCAGCTGTCCGTTCCCGGCTGGGGAGGCCAGCAGCAGCGGCTGGTGCGCAGCCTCGCCGACCCTGCGCCGGACGGGCCGCGCGCCCCCGCGTCCGGCGACCAGTTCCTGTCGGGGGTGTTCGGTTCCGACGCCCGGATCTACCTGTTCGAGCAGGGCGGCAAGCGTGTGATGTACCCGATGGACGACCCCGAACCGGGCCCCGCCCTGCCATCGGTGGCGGAACTGGCCGGGCATGCGGGTGTTCCGTTCACCGTTCCGGGAGAGGACGGGGGCGCCGACTGGCGGGCCGTCGTCAAGGTGGTCGAGCCGACGGCCGGCCTGGAGCAGGGCGGGTTCATCGTCACGGCCATCTCCCTGGCTCAAGTGGAGGAGACCACGGACCGGCTGATGCTGATCGACGCAGCCGTCGTGGCCGGCGCGCTCGCGCTGCTGGGGGCGGGGGCGGCGTTCCTGGTCAGGGTGGGCCTGCGCCCTTTGACGCGGATGGAGGCCACCGCCGGGCTCATCGCGGCAGGAGACCTCTCACAGCGTGTCCCGGATACGGATCCCCACACGGAGCCGGGCCGGCTGGGCGGCGCGATGAACGCGATGCTCGGCCGCGTGGAGTATGAGATCGAGGCCCGCACGGCCTCCGAACTGAAACTGCGGCGCTTCCTCGCCGATGCCTCGCACGAGCTGCGCACCCCCCTGACCTCCATCCGGGGCTTCGCCGAGCTCTACCGGCGCGGTGGTGACCCGGTGGACGCCATGCGGCGCATCGAGGCGGAGGCGGCGCGGATGGGGGTTCTCGTGGAGGATCTTCTGATGCTGGCCCGGCTGGACGAACAGCGGAAGCCGGAGCAGCTGCCCGTCGACATCCTGGAGCTCACTTTGGACGTGGCGCGGGCTCTGCACGCCCGTTCCACGAGCCGTGTCGTGCGGATCCTGGACCTGGACGAGTCGGGCGCTCTGATCGAGCCCATGACGGTGATCGGTGATCCGCTGCAGTTGCGGCAGGTGCTCGGCAACCTGCTGGCCAACGCCGACCGGCACACACCTCCCAGCGCGGAGATCACCCTGCGGCTCGGCTCCAGGTGCCCCGATGCGCTCGGCCCGGCCGTCGCGGCCACGGGCAAAGCGGGGCCCGGTGACCGTCCGGCCGCGGTCATCGAGGTGGCCGACACGGGCCCCGGGGTGCCGCCCGGGCATGCCCCGTACGTGTTCGAGCGGCTCTACCGCGCCGACCCTGCGCGCACCGGCGGCGGTGCGGGTCTGGGGCTGTCCATCGCGGCCGCGATCGTGGAGGCGCACGGCGGTCGGCTGGATCTGGCGGCGCGGCCCCCCGGTACGGGCGCGACGTTCCGGGTCATCCTGCCGCTTTCATGACGCGCCGCCGATTCCCAGGTGGCTTTGAGGTCGGGCCCAGGGTCCGCTGAACCTGGGCTGCCAGCATCACCACTCGTACGGACACGCGGGCCGCGTCAGCGGCCGGCGGTAGTCGGATTCAAGGGAGTGGTGAGGATGCGAACGGCGCTCCAGGCGCGTGCGCTGACATGGCCGGCCGCCGTGATCGTGGCGATGGGCCTGCTGTCGGGATGCGGCGGATCGGACGGCGCCACCTCGAAGGTGGCCTCGGTCAGCGGTGAGGGGAGCGGGTCGGGCGGTGCAGGCTCGGCCAAGAGCGATGCCGAGCAGTCGCAGGAGTTCGTTTCCTGTATGCGGGACAACGGTGTCGACATGGAGGACCCGGACCCCGAGACGGGGAGGCTGAACCTCCAGTCCGTCATGGGAGGCGGCGCCGACTCCGGGGCGCTGCGCACGGCGTTGGAGGCCTGCCGGGACAAGGCTCCGCAGGCCATGAAGGACCGCGGCGGCCAGGGCACCCCGGACGCGGCGCAGCTGGAGAACATGAAGAAGTTCGCGGCGTGCATGCGCGAGAACGGCGTGGACATGGACGACCCGGGCCCCGAGGGCTTCGACCGGGAGTCGATGAACATGAGCGACCCCAAGTTCCAGGACGCCATGGGTGAATGCCGCGAGTTCCTCAGCGGCATGATGGGAGGCCGGAAATGACCCTCCGCGAAAGCACCGAGAGCCTGGAGGCCGTGGACGGCGGTGCCGAAGCCGATCGCTCCGCCGGCCAGACCTCCGCCGCCCCGCGCCGCAGGAAGCGACCGCTGCGCGCCTCGCTGGTCGCCGTCGCGGTGGCTGTCGCCGCCGGAACCGGAGTGGCCGCCGCCACCGGAGCCCTGGGCGGAGACGGCGACACGACCACCTCAGCCGTGTCGTCGGGACCACCCAAGACGGCGAAGGTGGAGACCGCTTCACTGACACGTACCGAGACCGTCAGCGGAAACCTCGGCTACGGTGACGTCACCGGAGTCCAAGCCCCGCCTTCCGGTGCCTCGCAGGGTGGACAGAGCACGACCGGCAGCGGTTCGGGCGTGATCACCTGGCTGCCGAACGAAGGCGACACCATCGCACGCGGCGACACCGTGTACAGCCTCAACGAGGTCAAGGTGCCGCTCCTGTACGGGTCCACCCCTCTGTATCGGACAGTCCAGTCGGGCAGCGAGGGCAAGGACGTCAAGCTTGTGGAGGAGAACCTCTCCGCCCTGGGATACACCGGTTTCACGGTGGACGACGAGTACACCGACGCCACCGCCACCGCGGTGAAGGCATGGCAGGAGAACCTCGGCCGCGAAGAGACCGGAACCGTGGCCCCAGGAGACGCGGTCGTGGCCGTCGGCGAGCGACGGGTGGCCGATGTCAAGTCCGCCGCCGGCAGCGCGCCCACCGGGGACATCCTGACCTGGACCGGCACGGAGCGGATGGTGACCGTCGACCTCGAAGTGAAATTCGAGGACCTCGTCGACGAGGGCACCAAGGCCACCCTCAAGCTCCCGGACGGCACCAAGGTCGACGCCACGGTCAAGGGTATCGGCACGGCGGCGACCGCCGCCCCGGCCGCGGGCAGCACCGCCGGCTCCGCGGGGGCCGGCGCCAGTTCCGCCGACGCCACGCTCCCGATCGCGCTCGAGGTCAAGGACCAGAGCAAGCTGGGCCGTTACCAGGCCGCGCCCGTGGACGTCACCTTCGAGGCGGAGACCCGCAAGGATGTCCTGGCTGTTCCGATCAACGCCCTGGTGGCGCTCCGGGAGGGCGGCTACGCGCTGGAGACCGTCGGGCCCAAGGGCGTCGAGTACCTGCCGGTGGAGCTCGGCATGTTCGCGGGCGGACTCGTCGAGGTCTCCGGCCAGGGCGTCACGGCCGGCCTGGTCGTAGGGGTGCCCAAGTGAGCCCCGCCACCCCTGCGGTCATCGAGCTGAGGGGCGTCTGCAAGACGTACGGGGAGGTCGCCGCCCTCGCCGGAGCCGATCTGGTCGTCCAGCGCGGTGAACTGCTCGCTGTCGTCGGACCCTCTGGCTCCGGCAAGTCCACCATGCTCAACATCATCGGCACCCTCAGCCGGCCGACCGCCGGAACCGTCGCCATCGACGGCCACGACGTCTCGCAGCTCAGCGACCGCCAGCTGTCCGCGCTGCGCGCCGGCACGATCGGCTTCGTCTTCCAGCAGTTCCACCTGGCCCCCGGTGTCCCCGCACTGGACAGCGTCGCCGACGGGCTCCTGTACAGCGGAAAGCCCCGTGGCGAACGGCGTCAACTCGCCGAACGGACCCTGCGTCGAGTGGGTCTGGGCCACCGGCTGTACAACGAACCGCACCAGCTCTCGGGCGGTGAGAAGCAGCGCGTGGCCATCGCCCGCGCCGTCCTCGGCGACCCGCCCCTGCTGCTGGCCGACGAGCCGACCGGCGCACTCGACTCCCGCTCCGGGGCAGTCGTCATGGAGCTGCTCCACGAACTCCACGACTCCGGAACCACTGTCGTGATCATCACCCACGACCGCGACATCGCGGCCTCCCTCCCCCGAGAGGTCCGCATCAAGGACGGCCACATCGAACACGACTCCGCCGTACCGGGCCGAGCCTACGAGAGGGCCGGGACATGACCACCACAGCACCTCCCCGTCCTCGCCCGCAGGCCGCCCGCCTGAGCCCGGCGGACGTACTGCGCGTCGGCGGTTCGGGCCTGCGCTCCCGCCCCATGCGGGTGTTCCTCTCCGCACTCGGCATCGCGATCGGCATCGCGGCGATGATCGGCGTCGTAGGGATCTCCACCTCCTCCAGCGAGGAACTCAACCGCAAGCTGGACGCGCTGGGTACCAACCTCCTCACCGTCTCCCCCGGGCAGTCGTTCGGCGGCGGCGACGCGCACCTGTCTGCCGAAGCCGTTGAGATGGTCGGCCGGATAGGCTCCGTCGAGTCCGTGTCGGCCATCGGCAAGACGGACGCCAAGGTCTACCGCAACGACCGGATCCCCAAGCAGGAGACCGGCGGCATCGGGGTCTACGCGGCCCGCACCGACCTCCCCGACACCGTCGGCGGCAAGGTGGCCACGGGGCAGTGGCTCAACGACGCCAGCGGCAAGTACCCGGCCGTCGTCCTCGGACCCAAGGCTGCCGAACAACTGGCCGTCTCCCAGGCCGACCCCGACACCCAGGTGTGGCTGGGCGGAGAGTGGTTCACGGTCGTCGGTATCCTCGAACCCAACGAACTCGCGGCCGAACTGGACGCCGGCGCGTTCGTCGGCTGGGAAGCCGCCCAACGAAACCTCGACTTCGACGGGTACCCCACCACCGTGTACACCCGCGCGGACGGGGCGGCGGTGACCGACGTACAGGCCGTACTCGGTGCCACGGCCAACCCCGAAGACCCCAGCTCGGTCGAGGTCTCCCGGCCCTCCGACGCCTTGGCCGCCAAGGAAGCCACCGACGACACCCTGAGCGGACTGCTCCTGGGACTCGGTGCCGTCACCCTCCTCGTCGGCGGCGTCGGAGTGGCCAACACCATGGTCATCTCCGTACTGGAACGCCGCGCCGAAATCGGCCTCCGCCGGTCTCTGGGAGCCACCCGCGGTCAGATCCGCACCCAGTTCCTCTGCGAGTCCCTCTTGCTGTCAGCCCTCGGCGGTGCGGGCGGCGTACTCCTGGGCATCGCGGTCACCGGCGGCTACGCCACCTACCAGGGCTGGCCCACCGTGGTACCTGCCTGGGCCATGGCTGGCGGAGTCGGCGCCACCCTCGTCATCGGCGGCCTCGCCGGCTTCTACCCAGCCGTCCGGGCAGCCCGCCTGCCCCCGACCGAAGCACTCGCGGCCTCCTGAATACCGGTGCCCCCTGCCACACCTTCCGGGCAGGGGGCACCGGTGCCGCGGTGGGAGGGGGGTCAGCAGCCCCATTCCTGGTTCATGTCGAGGTCGCCCTTCTTGGCCTGGGTGAAGGAGAACCAGTTGCCCGAGTCGTCACGGAAGATCGCCTCCGTGCCATAGGGCCGCTCCTGGGGTTCCTGGAGGAACTGCACCCCCCGCGCCTTGAGGGCCTGGTAGTCGCGGAGCCTCCATCCGTACCCTCGCCGCCAGCGCCGGGCGTTCGTACGGCTTCGTCCACCGCATCCTCACCGAGGCCGGCGTCCCCCTGCGCGGTCGCGGCGGTGCCACACGCACCCCGAACGCCTGATCAACAGTCGCCTGGTTCCGGGTGGCAGACAGGGGCTGTCCGGGCGCCTTGAAGGAGTCACGATGCCGCCTATACCCGAGGGATTGACCCCCGCCCGCTGGCAGTGGATTCGCCTGGCCACCAGCTGCCAGCCGATCCCCTTCATCTACCACCCGCCCGCCCGCCTACCCCGCCGACCGGCGGCAGATCCGGCTCTATGAGAGGGACGGCCTGGATGCGGGCCAGTTCGTCTGGCAGGTCTGTGACGCCTGCCGCCACGGCATCATCAACAAGATCTCCATCGACGAGGAATGGCAGAGCCGCGGTATCGGCCGCCGTCTCATCACCCGTGCCCTGCACGGCACCTGCGGCTACACCTGGACCACCACCGGCCAGTGCGAGCAGGCCCGGCGCTTCTTCCCCGTGATGACGGCAGAGACCGGGGCCGCCTTCACCCCGCTGGCCACGACCTGTCCGCACATCCGCGAACACGACCGCATCCCGTACGGCCAGCGGCCGAAGCCGGTCCTCGCGCGCGGCATCTGACTCCGTACGGCTGGGAGCCGACGACGGCCTCTGACACCAGGCACGGAATTGCCGTCCCGTGGCACGGCGGAATGCCACCGGAACGGCTCGACCATCATGGCCTACGGCACCCGAACGTCCAGGGTCTTCTCGTCCTCCGGGTCCGCCTCGGTGCAGCCGCTCGACGTTGATGTTCAGGCCGGTCTCCTCGTGGACCTCGCGGCGGACCGTGGTATCGAGGGCCTCGCCGGGGTGCTGGCCGCGGCCGGGGAGGAAGTAGCAGTCCTGTCCGTCCCACTGGGCGCGCTGGAGCAGGACGCTGCCGTCGTGGAGGATGACGGCCTTGGCTGCGTTCCGGACGGTGGCGGTGACGGTTTCGGCCACGTGGGGCTCCCACTCGTGATCGGTGTTGCCGAGGGTCTGGTGGTCCAGTTCAGTCTTACCGAAGCCGAGGCGGCGCCCGGTGGCCTTAGCCCAGCGGCGTCGTTTCCCCGGTGGCGTGAGCGGACTGCATCTCCCTGGAAGACGACGCCGAGCAGATCCGTGAGTGGGCACCGCTGGCGATCACCGGGCTGCTGCAGAGCACGGCCTACGCCCGGGAGACGATGACCGCGACCGGCGAGAAGCGCACTTCCGAGGAGATCAAGGCGCTCGCCGAGGTACGCCAAGCCACGTGATCGGGGAACACGGGGACGCCGCGGTGATCTGCGCGTCCTCCACCACCGTCAACGGCAAGCCTGCCGCCGTCCCTCTCGCGGACGTACGGGCGGAATTTCGGGCCCGCCCCGGACGGATCAAGCCGAGATCGGCCGCACCCGCTGCGGACCCGCCGGGGCCGTCCTGTCCGCCCTGGGCCTGGTGTTCGGACACGACGACGGCACCACCGAACTGTCCACCCGCTACGACAGCGCATGGCTGGGAATTCCGTTGCGCTTCACTGCCGGCGAGCCCGTAACTTGCCTGCCTCTGCTCGACTTCACCGAGACCAGGGCTACCGGACGCGGCCCGGTCGAAGCTCCACTCCGCCTACGCGGACATCGCCCCCTCCGAGAGGACATCGTGAACGCGCTCGCCACACGCATTCAGGCCGCCGACGCGACCGTGACCGTCATCAGCAACACGCCCTCCATCACGCAGTGGGCCACCCGCTACTTCGGCGACTGGTGGAACGCGGCAGCCGTAGAACCCGCCACCGTGTGTGCGGGCCCGATCGTCCTCGCCGACGTCAACCCCGAGCGGTACGCAGACATCGGGCGGCAGGTCACCGAGACCCGCCACAAGGAGATCGTTTACGCGAAGGCTCCGATGCTCGTGGCCGAAGACCGGGATGGTTCGGTCCGGGCGTTCTCCCCGCGCGACCACCTCGCCTACATCTCCGAGCCCCACACCGGCAGCCTCACCATCGTCGGCACCGATGCAGAGACGGTGGCCGTCGCCTCCTCCCGCCTGGCCCGGGAAATGGTCCGCGGGCTCCTGCTGCGGGATGGCTGGACCCTGCTGCACGCCTCCGCCGTCGTCATCAACGGGAACGCGGCCCTCTCCTTCGGCTCCAAGGGCGACGGGAAGACCACCACGGCGCTCCTGCTGGCCCGCAAGTGCGGCGCCGGCCTCCTCGCGAACGACCGGATCTTCTTGCGCCCCGACGAGACCGGAGGAGTCCAGGTGCTGTCGTGGCCGTCGGCCGCCGCCCTGGGCCCGGGCCTGCTCGACGCACTCGGCATGTACGACGTCGTCCACGAACGCCTCATGAGCGGGGAGCATCTGCACCCCACGCAGGACGCCCGGGTCACCGCCTCGCTGCTGGAGGACCAACGAGAGCCTCTGTGGTCGCCGAACGGCAAGGAGATGAAGGTCCAGCTCTTCCCCGACCAGTTCCCCGACTGGTTCGGCATGGAACTCGCCCCCATCGGCCGGGCCTCCATGCTGTTCTTCCCCGCGATCCTCCCGGACACCATGCCCGAACTGGTGGAGGAGGACCGGGGCCTGGTCGAAGGCGACTTCATGAGCGGTGACACGGAGGACCGCTACCCCGACGTCTTGCGTCTCGTTCGGGTCGACGGAGGGGGCCGCGCCCAGGACCGCGAACGCGTCGCCGCCCTGCTCGCCGAGCTGCCCCACCAGAGCCTGTCCTCGGCCACGACCCCGAGGCCGCCGCCGAGTTCCTCGCCCAGGTCGCTTCCGTGGACTGACCCACTTACCAACCCGCGCCCGGCTGGTCTCGCAGGCGCCGTGACAGGGTGCACCACCCACGGAGTTCCTCTCCGGACCTGACCAGGCAGTCGGCACGGAGAGCAACGGCGCCGGGGACATGTCTGGGGACGTGCTCCCCGGCGCCATCGCCGAGAGATTCGCCGCCAGAGCATCCCCCGTCGCGGCCACCCCGACGACATCGCCGCCGCCGTCACGTTCCTCGCAACCCCCGCCGCGTCCTTCATCACCAGCCAGACGTTGCACGTTGACGGTGGCTGGCTCCTGCCCTGACATCCGCAGCCAAACGAAAGGTCGCCCGATGAAGCAGCGCGTCCGCGCGGTACTGATCACCCCGAAGAACACCATGCTCGCGATCAGGCGGATCCGCCCCGGCATCCCGGAGTACTGGGTCCTGCCCGGCGGCGGAGTCGAGGCCGACGACGAGAGCCTGGAGGCCGCCCTGCACCGCGAGGTGTGGGAGGAGATCGCCGGCCGCGCCGAGATCACCGGCCTCCTGCACACCGTGGAGTCCAACGACGAGCAGCAGTTCGTCTACCTCGCACGGATCACGGAATGGAATTTCGACGAGCGCAGCGGCCCCGAGTTCAGCCGAGACGACCGCGGTGAGTACCGGCTCGAGGAAGTACCGCTCACGGTCGAGGGTCTCGACTCGATCGACCTCAAGCCAGAGGAGATCACCGACGAGATCCGCAAGGCCCTCGACGACGGCCGCCTGGCTGCCGCCGTATCCAGCCAGAGCTGAGACCCGAACTCACCAGCACACGCCGCCGATCCCATGCCGGTGCCCAGGGTGTACGTCACGTCGGTGACCGCGGCCGACGCCATCAGACCGTCTGCCTGGCCGGGCTGTTCCATCCCGGCCGGGGTGGCTGCCCTGCGGCCAGGGTGTGGGCCAGGTGATCGGCGATCGTGAACGCGACCCTGGGGTCGGAGATGAACGCGGCCGGCTCGATGCTGCGGGTGACGATCAGGGGGACCACGGTCCATTCCAGGCCGTCGGGGGCCTGGCAGGCGCGGGACGCGGCGGCGGCGTGCGTGGTGATGGTGGCGGCCTTGGCGAGGAGCTTGTCGCGGTAGCGTTCGGTGAACTTCCGGATGTGCTGGACGAGGTTATGGGGAGCGACGGCGCCTTCGGGGTTCTTGGCCTCGATCACCCATAGGCGCTGGCTGGCCGGGTCGGCGATCAAGAGGTCGATCTCGCCGGTCAGTCCCGGGATGCCGAACTGTGCGGCGGTCTTCTCCAGGAGGCGGAAGTGGTGGGGCAGTCCGGCGTCGCAGGCGATGGTCTTCAGGTCGGCTTCCAGGCGCTCGTCGAGGTGCTGGCGGTGGCGGCGCAGTGCCTCGCCGACGGGGTTGGGCAGGTCGGGGTGCGGGAGGCGCCCCTCGTCGAGGTACGCGGCATACACCTCCTGGGCGGCGTGGACGAGCCACGGCAGGACCAGCAGTTGCCCGCCCTGGTCGATCAGGGGGTGGGTGGCGGGCCGGGTACGGCGCTCGACCTCGGTGTAGGCGTGCGGGCCCGCGGGAGCGGCGTTGCCCGGATGCAGGCGTAGTCGGTCGACGGCGGCCGCCAGGTCGGGCTCGGGCAGTCGGGACCAGGCGGCGGCCTCGCGCACCAGGTCCTCGGCGGTCACGGCAGCGATGCCGTCCGGTCCGGTCGGCCAGTCGGCGGCGGTGGCCAGCACGGAGCTGAGAGCGGCGAGGCCGAAGCCCCAGTGCTGGTGCTGGTGCAGGAGTCCGTCGGCCCGGGCGATCTGGCTGCCGGCGGGCAGAGCTGGCGCGGTGAACGCGACCGGCGTACGTACGCCTCCTGTCTCGAGCCCGGTGGCGGGGGCGAAGTGTTCAGGGTCGGCGCTGCTGACCTGGGCGATGAAGTTCTCATGGCGGGCGTGGTGGTAGGTGTCCGCGTCGAATCCCAGGTGCAGCAGTTCGCCGCCCGGGGCGTCGGCGGTTTCGTCGTCCGTGCTGGTGATGGTGAACACGCCGGTGGGGTGGATTTCCAGGTGGAGGTCGTGCAGGCGCCGGGCGGCGGCGACCGCGGTGGTTCCGCAGTGCAGGACGAGCTCGGCCAGGGCGACTAGCTCGGCGACGGCCAGGGTGTCGACGGGCCGGCATCCGACGGGCGGGCAGATGATCGCCTGCTGGAGCAGGAGCTGCAGGGCGGACGTGGCCGTGGCCGCTTCGATCTGGCGATCACCGGCTTCCGTCGCCCAGTTCGCTCCCCAAGGGGCGGTGAGGTTCACCGTCACCTCGTGGCGGCCCCGGGTACGGCTGCTCCAGGCCGCGTTCAGGTGCCGCGCCAGCTCCTCGACCAGGCCCGGCTGGTGATCGCGGATCTTCCGGTCGAGCTCGCCTTCGAGCGCGTGCAGCAGCCGTTCACCGGGGCCGCCGCTGCTGTAGGCGTCGGGGCCGTGCCAGGTGCCGGACGGCACGCCGGCGCGGCGTACGGCCGCGGCCGCGGTGCGCAGGGAGCGGGCGTGGAGGTGCGGGGAGCGCGGCAGGGTGTAGTGGGGGGCGGTGGCGGGCCAGTAGGTGGTGGCGCCGGTGAGACGAAGCACGGGGTGGGCGGCGTCCCAGGCTTCGGTGAAGGCGGCTTGGGCGCAGCCGGGTTCGGCGGCGCGGCCGTGGCGGATCTGGTCGGTCAGGTGGTGCAGGAGCAGGCCGAGGACGCGGTGGCCGGCGCTGCCGTCGCCGGTGAAGGACTCCAGCAGGGGTGGGTCGAGGTCGATTCCGATCCGGGCGCGGCCGGGGTCGGCCCCGGCATGTGCCAGCAGCCGCTCCTCCGGCTCCTGGTCCTCATCGTCCCGGTCGTGGTGTTCGGCCGGGGCCCGGTGGGGCTGGGTTCTCTCGGTGAGCACTACCACCACCGGGGCGCCCTCGGGCAGGGTGAAGTGCGCGGCTACGGGCGGGCATCCGGTGATGGTGCTGCGGATGCTGTCCGCGAGCCCGGTCATCGCGCCCAGGTCGAGAACCGCCCCCCGTTCAGCGGAGGGGCTGGCCACGACCACGAGCGGCGGAAGGGTACTGACCCGCACCACCAGCCCACCGCCAGCGCCGCCCCCGTCACCCGCCTCCGAGAGGTCGGCGTACGCGCCCGCCACGCCCGGCGCGGGCTCGGCGAGGTGGGCGAAGCGCCAGTGGATCGCGGTCGGCAGCCCGGCGGCGGCTAGGACGTCGTCCAGGCGAGCCCATGCGGCGGCCCGCCGCCACGTGAGGTCGAACCCGGCCGGCGGGACGACGGCCACCTCCTCGCGGTCCGGGCCCGGCAGTAGCATCGTGCCTTCCCCCAGCCAGGAGGCCCAGGCGTCGAGCGGTTCCCGGTAGAAGACGGCGTCGACGCCGGGGTGCTCGGTCAGCTCCAGCACGAACAGGGCCAGCAGAGCCGGGTCCCCCTCCGCGCCAGCGAGGATCTCGGCGAGCTCCTCGACATGGAGGTAGGCGGTGTCACGGATCAGCTCCGGCCCCAGCACCGCTGGCCCGGCATAGACCACGAGCCGTCCCCGGCCCGGGTCGCCGGCAGCGAGAGCGGCGCGCCCCTCCTCGACCCGCCCAGACAGGCTCTCGGAGAGCGCGCTGACGATCGCGATGTCGTACCGGTGGGTGGGGGAGGAGATCACGCACACCGGCCCCGGCCGCACCGGGGCCTCCCGCAGACCCAGCAGGTTCGCAATGCGTTCCACCGCAAGCTCCTGCAGCCGCTGCTCCACAGCCACACGGTCCGGTACCTCGGCGATCAGCTCCCGCAGCGCCGCGGCGAAAGTGTCCAGCGCTGCGGACACGGGCACCAGCCAACGGCGGCCGTGCGCGACGACGGCGAGCACCGGACCCAGCAGCGGCGCCGCCGGGTGGTAGCGAAGCGGCAGATCGGCCAGATCCGCGGTCAGCCAGTCCAGAGCACGAGCTGCCCGCTCCGGATCCCGGCACAACCCGACGAGCACAGCCGGATCCAGATCCGCCAACAGCCGTGCGGCCTCCGCTTCATCAGTGCTGATCCCGCACGTGAACTCCCCCGGCTCCTGGTCCTCGTACTCCTGCGGCCAGGCCGGCGCGAGAACGGTGACCACACGGTCGGTGTAACGCAGCGCGAGCTCCAGGACGTCGGTGAGGGTGAACCCGCGCACCGCAAGCAGCGCCTCGTCGACGGCCAGAGCCGTCATCTGCGCGCCGCGCAGGAACGGCAGCGGGTGGTCGAGCTGGCCGGGATGGACCAGCAACCGCTCCCCCGCTACCTCGGCCGTCACCAGCGTCCGCGGGTCGTTCGGCTCCGCTGCGGTCACCGTTCCCCGACCCGGAGCAGCCCGGACGGCGGCCTCGACCAGACCAGGCAGTTCACCGGCCCCTGCTTCCGCGCCCGTTCGGGGCCGTGTACGCAGGACCCGGGTCCACAAGAGCAGCAGATGATCATGGAATCGGGAACAGCCCGGAGAGGCGAGCGCGGCGTGGAGCAGCACCAGGAGGGACTCGGTCGAGTACCGGGCCAAGGCCCGGTCGATCAGCTTCCACTGCACCCTCCGGTGCTGCGCGGAGGTGGGCTGCTGTGCCGTTGCCATCGTGGGCCTGTCTCCCTTGCCGGATTCCTCCCCGAAGCCTGGCAGGAACTCCCCTTCCGGCGCTGGGTATTTGCCGTCGGGCACCACCAGTCTCTTCGCCCAGAGCGCATTCACCCCGGTGGCCAGCAGCCCGCCGGTGCCGTAGCTGTCCGGGCCGCCCGGTCCGATGAGGGCCGTTCTGAGGTCGTCGATCACCGGCGACGCGTTTGCCGCGGTGCGGGCGACCGTGAAGCGGGTGATCACGCGCACGCTTCCACGGCCGGACGGGTGAGGTGGTCACGCCAGACGGGTCTGGCCGGATCGGAGGTGTCCCAGCCGCGCCAGGCATCGTCCAGGAGTTCGCCGGTGACCGGGTCGACGGCGCCTTCGGGTACCAGTCTCAGCGGCGGGCGGGCCGGCCTGCGATTCTCGGCGCTGCGGCGGGCCCGGTGTTCCAGCCATCGCTGGTACCCGGCCCGCTGGTCGGCGTGCCGCTGGCGGCGGCGCTCGCCCAGCCCGTTCGTGCCGCGTTCCTCTGCCACCCGGACCAGCTGCTCCTCGTCCGGCTGCAGCCCTTCCCCGCCGAGACCGGCCAGGTGCCGGGGCAGGTAGAACAGCCCGTCAGCCTCCTCCACCAGGCCGTCGGCGATCAGCTTGTTCATACGTCGACGGACCGTGGTGCGATGCAGCCCCGAGGCCAGCGCCAGAGCGGGCACGTCGGCTCCGTCCAGCGGATCCAGACAGGCCAGCAGCCGTGCCCCCGAGGCACCGTGGCCGAAGTGGTGGAACGCGTCGTGAGCCATCACCTTGTCCAGCGAGCGGGTGCTGAGAGAGGGTGTGTGCATCGCCGGGACACCTCCTGCCCCCCTCTCCCCTGCAGCTGGCAAGTGTCCCGGGGCTGCACCACCTGCCTCGGCCACCACTGGTGGGACGCGTAGAACCCACTGCGAGCCGCAGTTCTTCCCCACCCCCGCGCTGATCAGCCGCATCCAGCCCGCGGCCCGCAGCCGGGTGTTGCTGGCCTCCACTGTCGACTTCGCGCATCCGATCAGCTCAGCCAGCTGCCGGACCGACACCTGGTGGTCCAGCCCGCCGGAACGCTCCGCCAGCCGCAACCGGGCCGTCAGGTTCTTCTCGTCGATCCCGCCGCTGCTCCCCCGCCACACGGCACGCTCCACCGCCTCGCGAACCCCGACGACCTCCACCACGCCGTCGACCCGACACGCGATCGTGCCCGACGAGCCCACGAATCGGCGGGCCTTGGCCAGCATCTCGCCCAGCTTGCCCTCGGCGTACCGCTCGCCCTTGCGTGACCGCAGAGTCCGCGCCCAGGCCCCGCCCGCTGTCGGGCGCAGCACCAAGACTTCCCACCACCGCGCGAACGTCCACTCCCGCCCAGGCTGGGAGACCGCGACCGCCAGGGCCATCGTCAGCCGGTAGCCGGCCTCGGATTCGGTACGGCCGCCGTACCGGCCGTGGACGTCACCATCGAGCAGCAACCGCCGAGCTCGCGACGATAGCTCGGGCAGCGACTCCACCCACGCCCGGAGCCCGGCCGACGGGGATGTCGGCGCCCCGATGTACACGTGCCGTACCACGCGGCTCCTCGATCGGCGGCCGTTCATGCCGCTCCCACCATCTGGTGCGAAGTCGTCCAGGACAGTGCGGCTTCCTCGGCGGCCGCGACAACGGTGGCGTCCTGGACGCTCTGGTCGAGCCCAGCGGAAACGGCGGTTTCGCGAGCCAGCGCAACTCGGTGTCGGACGTCCGCGCAAGCCCGGGCCGCTGCAGCAAGCTTCTCGGATCCCGGCAGCCCCGCTCCGGCCGCGTCCATCGCAGTGATCTCCGCCTCGCGTACCGCGAACCGCACCGCGCAGCGGCCACACCGACCACCAAGCGCTCGGCCGTCGGCCCAGGAACCGCAATCCGGGCACCGGCAGGACAGCGAGTCCATCGGATCCTGGGTGAGACTTGGGGCGGTCCTGACCGGGGGTTCGGCTGTCGGAACCGGCCGAGGTGCCGGGGCGGGCCGGCACGTCCAACACCGGCCGCTCTCGGCCAGTCGGCTCCTGCAGTCCGGACACTCCCCGGCCTCCAAGAGCCTCTGGCGCTCCCGCGCGGCACGCCGCTCCAGGCGGACGGCCAGACACTCCGCGCACTGCTCGCCCGAGTGCCAGCGAACGCCCTCCTCGCAGCGCGGATCGTGGCAGCCCCACCGCACCGCGGCGACCTTGAGCAACCAGCCCTCAACACTGCGCATCGAGTCCGGAGATGTCCTGGCGAACCGGGCCTCAAGCCGAGCCCGCAGCCGCTCCGGCTCCACACCCTCGGCCAGCTGACTGCCCAGCTGGCGGGCGAACTCACGCTGCACGTAGGTCCCGGCGCGCTCCACCAGCCAGACCACCGGCTCCATCACCCACGCCATCCGCGGGCTGAAAGTGAGCCCCGGACCCGTGTAGGCACCGGCGTCGTCGGCACCGGGTTCGGAAGAGGCGGGGATTGAATTCTCATCCGCGCGCAGCGCGAGACCAGAGCTCTTCGACCCAGGCGAGCCGTTCGGCTGCGGGTTTTCCACAGGGGCCTCGCACGCTACTACCTCAGCCTCGCCTATGGCGGATGAGTCCAATCCACCCTCGTCAACGAATCCGTCAATCTGCAGGTCTTCCTCAGTCGCGAGGGATCCGTCACCAGCCGGGGAACCCGAACCGTCACCAACACCTGAACAGCCAAGCGCCTGTTCAGCAGGTGCCTCATCGCCCCCGTCGTGCTCCACAGCACCCTCGACGAGGCCAGGACGCTCCAAGACTTCGTACACATGCCGGCCCTGAAAACCTGCCCTGCGGTGCACCTTGAGCCACCGCAGAGCCTCCAGGGAGTCCACCACGGCCGACGCCGCACCCGCCCCAATCCCCTGCCCCGCCCGCTGACCCGAGTGATGCACCAGTACCTCACCCAGCTGCGCCTCGGAAACATGCACACCCCGGGCAGCCGCGTACGCCAACGCCGCCCACGCCCGCAACTGCCGCGGCTCCAACAGCTCCGCTGCAACCACCGGCACCCACACAAAGGGTTCGTGACGACGCAACGGCCGAACGCGGCGCTCCGCCGTCGTTCCGAGCCCACCCGGCTTCGTACGCCGACGCGAGCGAAGCTCCACCACACCGCTAGAGGCATCCGGTCGCGACAGTGCCCGCAGACCCCGCTCCACCGCCGAAGTACTCATCCGCAAGTAGCCGGCCAACACGGATACCCCGGCCGTGCAACCCTCTGGGCGCCAGCCCAGGGCAGCCGCCTTCACATACACCGACAGCGCAACATCCGGATACGCACACGACGAAACCAACCGCCACGGCACCCGCACCCGACCTCGACGAGTCAGAGCTTCGTCGAGTGCACGAGGGGACAGCGCAGTGCCAAGACGCCGGGAGATTCGGGTGCGCGAGGTGTGAGAATCCGGATCACTCACGGATCCGTGCTGTTTAGAGGAGGGTGCCGTCTCGGCGATGGGCAGCACGAGGTCCACCCCAGGAGTCGTAGCGATGACTTGCTCCGGGAGCTAGGAAGGGAATTTGGCAATACCAAACCGGCCCGGGTGGCCCTGAGAAGCGCCGGCCGGGTAGTTGGTTCGGTCAGAAATGAGACGGGTTCCTGGCGAAACTCCGATCGCGTAGGGAGGTTGGAAGTGAACGTCAGGTAGCTCGCGGTGAGGGTCAGCCGCGAGCCGGACGGTTACGAAGTAGCAGGCTGGCGGCGCGTCACTCCGCGCCTCGGAGCGTGCTTAGGCGTCTTCGCAATTACGGACGGGAGCTCATCGATCCAACGGCCGATAGGGAGCCTGATTGCTACCTGGGCGTCGAGAGCGGATGGATCCGTACCCTCGGGAGTTGAGGCCTCTAGGAGGGCTCGCTCCGACCGTGAGTTTGCGATGTGTACGGCTGTTCCGAGGACGTAGAGAGTCGTTTCCGGGGTTGTCTTCTCATCAGTTACCGCGTCGCGTACGGCGTTGAGGGCTGCGAGTAGCCATGTATCCGGCTTCTGCTTAACCGAGCGTTGCTTCGGCCTATCGGGCCACGCAAACTGCGAGAGAACGCGGTAGACGCGCAGGACGACCACGTCGGCAGCGAAGCAAGGCTCGCTCAGCACTCCTATATCGATAGCGCGGTAGACCCAGTTCTTACTGACTCCCGCAGCTACCGCAACGGCGTTGGCGCTGAGAACAGCACTTGGCATTGGCAGGCTCTCCTGTGCTCCCAAAGGGAAGGTTCCGTCGGACTACAGCCTAGCGGATCCGGCAGAGGGAGTTCCCTGTCAGGGACATCAGGCAATGGCTTGGTGAGGTGGTCAGGTCGTGGGTGCGTGGGTATACGAACGAACCCGGGTATCGGCTTGGCGTAGAGCCCCCGTATCGGTGTTCCTATCGGTAGGGCTATGAGAATCGGCATCGGTATAACTCCTGGTCACAGCCGCTGAGGGGGAGCACTCAGACCGCAGCGCCAGGTTGGGATCTGTCGTCTGTAGCAGCCATGGCGAGGGCTGGCTTAAGGACTAGAAGGGCGTGCCTTGCGCCGCGCATATCCGTCGTTTGAGAGGGCGGGGCGTACTGCGCAGGCCCCAAGTACGCGGCGTCCATAGGAGATATGTGATGGCAGCTCGGCGTGTCGCCCAGGAGTGCCGCTGCGAGCGTGACTTGGGGCTGGCATTCGTGCGATGGAACAGAAACGGGGTGTAGACCGCTCAGTGCGGTCTACACCCCGTAGTGCTGTGTATGTAGAGAAGCGTGGAGCCGGATAGCTAGAAGAGAGGAGGCAGCTCCGGCTTTCTCAACGGCCCTTCAGCTTCGAGCTTCTGCAGGTGGACGATGACAAGGGCAGACACCACGTACAGACCCTTGCGCGAGTAGTCCGCCTCGTCAAGAAGGGCCTTGATCTCAGAAGCGTTTGCCTTTGCCTCGGGGCCCAGGCGAAACGTGGACTTCTTGCCACTGCCCAGGTAGCCCAGGCGCTGGTCGGATAGCCTCTTGTACAGGACGACGAGTTCTTGCGCGTCCATTGGCGCTTCTCGGTACACGACGTCCATGTAATGGCCAGCCGCGAGCTCGGGATTGCCGGAGGAGCGGCGGTCGCTGGCGATGCGACTGCGTAGGGCATCCCACACCTCCGGAATCATGTTGGCCCCGTGAGAGGACCAATCTCGCGAGTTCGTGCGAGAGTCCGCGAAGGTTGAGTGGATCGCTGCATGCGTCGGGCCGAGCTGGTTCGCCGCTCGAGAGGCCTTGCGAGGCTTCTGCGCAGGGGCCGGTGAAGTCAACTCGGGCTCAGGTGTTGCGTTCTGCTCCGGCATCGAAACGACGGACTCAGGCTTGGGTGGGTCGTCGGCTACACGATTTCGCGAAGGCTCTGCGGGGGCAAGGACTGTCCGCGCCACAGGCTGCGCCGCGGAGACAACGACGGCCTGCTGAGCGGGCACATCGCCTTCTCGAAGCGGCGTGGGCGTTTGATCCGTGGCGACCGGGCTTGGCGCGATGGGGGGAGGCGTCACCAGGCTGGCGGGTGAGAGGTCCGTCACCACGGCAATGGGTGACGCCAGGGCGGTTACATTGCCCATGAAGCTGGCATCGGCGACCTCTTCGGCCTGCTGGAGAAGCGTTGCAGCGAGATTGGCCTGAGGGGCCGGAGGACGTCGCCTCCGCACAGCACCGAAGGCGCCAGCGTCCTTCTGGTCCGCCTTCTTTTTGTCTCCTCCCCCGCTTTGCATGGCCTGGCCGTCAGACACTGACGCTCTCCCTCGCCACACCGTTCAGCTGGTCCTCAACCCGCTGCGCGACCTCCCACTCGCCCTCGGGAGCATCCATCCGGTCCAGCACCTCCTGGAGGAACTTGGCATAGCGCTTGCCCGGGGCGTGATTCGCATAGCCAAGCACCGAGGGAACCCCTATGGCGTAGCTACGCGAAATCCGTGTGTCCTCGCGGATGTCGGTAACGAACGGATGAAGGTTCGTGTCGATCATGAGATCCCGAACCTCCATCTCTTCCTGTGACCAGTCCGACGGCGGCTTGGCCATATTGAGGACGGCTCCCAGGAACTTGGGGTCAGCGTTGGTCCTGTCCTTGACGTGGCGAATCGTTGACCGCATGGCAACTGCACCTTCGACCGTGGCGTGCTTGGGAAGGCACAGAGTGAGGGCGTAGTCGCTGGCCGCGAGAGCGACACCGTTGAGGGCCTCAACGGCCGGCGGCGTGTCGAAGACTGCGTAGTCGAAGTCGTCTTCGATCTCCGCCAGGAGCTCGCGAAGCACCTGGACTTTCTCGTTCCCGGCCGCGTGCAGAATGTGCTGCGCGTTAGCCATGGTGTGCTGCTCCGAGGCCAGAAGGAACAGCTGTCCGGCGCCCTTGAACTTGTGCAGCAGCTCGCTGCGGTCGATGAGGATGTCTCGCACGCCCGCAGGCACGCCCTGAGCCGCCATCTGGAGCTTGAGCCCGAGAGAGAGGCCGATCTGGGCCTTGCTGAGGCGAACGCCGAGAGCCTGGCCGGCCTGGGCTTGAGGTTCGATGTCGAGGACAACAACGCGAGCGCCAGTAAGAGCGAGGCCAGCCGCAAGGTTCACCGTCGTGGTGGTCTTGCCCGGTCCGCCCTTCTGGCTTGCAACGGCGATCTTCTCCACAGGTCCAACTCTCCTCGGCAGCTCGGGCTTTGCGCGACGTTCCGATCCGTCCTTCTCGATCTGACCAGCCGTGCCGGCTTGGCCCTTCAACGAGGTTTCTGTCAGGGAAGTCATTTGGTGAGGAGACGATAACAGGAATCGGTCGCATCGGACGGCAACGGCGTGTCGCTTGCGAGAGACGCGTGAGGCGGAAGAGGGAGGGAGCGGAGCACGGTTCGGGCCGCCGGTTCGCCGGTGGGCTGTTGGCTCTGGTAGTCGGGTGTAGCTGCGGCCTTGACAGCGATGGGTGAGACCGCGGACGCATCTGTGCGCAGGAGGGACGGAGACCGGCTCGTCGGATCTCCTGGGTCACCTCACTACACGCCTCAGGCTCGTTCTTGTGTAGCTGCGTGAGGCCGGTCTTGCGCACCGAAGTGTGTTGTGTGTCCCTCTCGTCGGGACGTCGGTGCTGTGAAGGCGTACTTCCTTCGACTGCGGTCTGGTGCGGTAGGACCGTAACGCGGTCATGCGGACGTGGCTACGGAGATTCGTGAGCTGGGTGTCTCTCAGGGAGTGCATGCCGAGCGGTAGCTGTGGAGCTGGGTCGCACAGAAGTGTGGACCCTATTTCGTTCCACCGGAGATTCCGTGCTTGTGGCGTGCTGTGTGTCGAGCGTCGAGTGTGAGGTTCGCTCTAACGTCAGATGGTTGCGAAGTACGGAATCGCGTGCGAGCGGACGGAAGTAGCGTCTCAGTATCCAACTAATGGTGAGGCGGTCCGAGGGTCTTACGTCAGTACGCAACATTGATCGCTCAGTGAGACTGGCTTAGTTAGAGGCGTGAGGAGCCTCAGTGTTGCGTCAGTCGAGGTGTAAGACCGTTAGGTGTTACCGGCAATCCAACGAGGCGCAGACCGTGCGGTCATTCGCACTGGCGGTAGGAAGTAAGGGCGTTCGGTTGTGCGGTCGGACGTTAGGTCCTAGTAGATGACGTAGGGGTGGTTGCTGTAACGCAAGGTAGATCGGTAGGTCTGGATATCGATCGGGCTATCGGTAGTACTTGCTATCAAGACAAGTGTCGGGATATGCATCTGGACTCGTATGGTCACTTCGATAGAGATCTTCATAGGTAGCTTCATAAAGGTCTCTATCTGGCTTGGCTTCTGGATTTCCATCGGCATTGTTATCTGGACTGCTATCGGCATATCTATCGGTATAATCGCAGGTCAGAGTGGGTGCAGCTGAGTCACGCCGAGCGACTCGTGAGGCAATATGTCACGAAGGGTGCGGGGGTCTGAGGCCACGGCGGAGGGCAGCAGGACCCTGCCTGACGTGGCGAGGTGAGCCGGTCGAACTACCCGGCCCAGGCTGATCGGAGCAGCGCGGGTGCACAGCTGCCGTTGACATCTGCCAGACACCCCGTCCGTGATGGCACCGCCGCCCCGGCGGTCCTCATCACCAGGTGCCGGCGGGCCAGTTCCCAACGTCAGTCACAATGGTGGGCGTGGATGGAACGGATGAGAGCGAGGGCGCGCCCATAGACCTGGGCGCGGCGGTGAGCATGCTCGCGCAGTTCCTTCACCGTCAGCCGCTTACCGAGTCGATCGCCGCGCTGGAACGCCGTCTGGAAGGCGCCGACGCTGCACACGCAGCCCGGGCCGCCGCTGAAGCTGGGGTGGACGCAGACCTCCTTGCCTCGGCGCTCACCGTTCGCGAGAGCCTGGGCCGCATCAACGACCTCATCCACGCCTCCGGCATCCTCTTGGTGCTCCCGCACGTCCTGGAGGTGGATGAGAAGATCATCGTGCGGCCGTCCTTGGGCGCCGGCAACAACGCCAGCCGGCCCTACGACGTCGAGACCGACCAGCGCGTAGTGGAGTTCAAGCTGGCACGGTGGCGCGGCGCCGACGCGGCCCGGAAACGCCAGACCTTCAAGGAGCTGGCCATGCTCGCTGCCGACCGGTCCGGTCGCCGCGCCGACCTTTTCGTCATCGGCGCCGAACCTGGCCGTTTCCTCCGCTCAAGCACCTCCAAGGCCGCCTGGGCGCTGGACCGCTCCCCCGGAGCCCTCCGCACCTTCCAGGCCGCCTTCGGATCCCCGGATATCCAGGTGAGTGAGTTCACCGCCACCTACGCCAGTCACTTCCGCATCATCGACCTGGGCGACCACCTGCCGCCGGCAGTGACCCGCCTCCTGCCATGACCGAACACGTCACCATGTCCCAGGAGACGCTTGATCCACAAGCGAAGCATGAAGGCCGCAAAGTCTCCCGGCCCACCCCAACCTCGCTGCACCGCAGCGCCGTCGGCATCCCGTGCCTTTCCGCCCGGCGTGGAGTGCCGGCCGACCTGTCGCCTATCCGCCCGGAACCGGATCCGCCACGGCCGGGCGTCGTGCGCCGACTGCGGGTGCACACGGCCGAGCTGCCTTGAGGGGCCGCCTGCAAAGCGCGGCGCCAGCGGTAGCACGAGTGCACTGACGGCCGCCGCGGCCGGGCCGCGGACAGGGCCTGCGGTAGGGCGGCTGAGCAGCCGTCCCGTAGGTCCTGTGCTGTGCAACATCTCACAAGAAATAGCATCAATAGGTGACCGTTCAGGACTTACTGATCGCGTCGTTGGACTGAGCCTGGCCGGGGGAGGGGCTACCGGTATAGCCATTCCGATCGGGTCAGCCTGAGGGGATGAGCGGCTGCCGTTCCGTCAAATATGGGGCTCTCGGGATGCAGTTGCGCGTGTCCGGAGACGGGTGGCCCAGGCGAGGGAGTGATCGGTCGAAGGCAGCCGAAGAGCGGCCCGGCGGCGCGCCGACGGGCAGGTCGCGGGACTCTACCCAGCACCTATGACAACCGGAAGCTCCCTCACAGTCCGCTCATGACAGCTGTTTTGCGCCACCCGGCGACCGCTTGCTTCCATGACGCTCACTCACCGCCCTGATCTGCACTTATGTCGGTCCGGGTGGCCGTTGCAGTGAGAGGAAGGAGCAGCGTGTCGCATCCGTTTCGCGTTGACCGTGACCCCTGTGTCCCGGTCCGTGTCCGTGCCGGTCTCACTGAGGACGAGGTTGAGGAACTGGCTGGTCTGGTCCCCGGGGCCGTGGACGGCGGCACGGTCATCCTCGGCCTGCGGTCTGTGTTCGCGGCCGCGCATCTTCTGGCCGACCTCAACGTGCCCGAACCGCCAGTGGAAGCGATGTGGCGCCGGGTCCTGGCCGCGGTCGCCCTGCGTGTCGGCGGCCTCGAGACCCCGGACGGCGAGGCCTGGCTCGACGCCCGCGAGGACCTCCTGGAGCGCGGCCGGTTCGACGCCGACCGGGTCGCTGGCTACTTCGACCCGGCGTCGGAGCGGTGGCGCCTGTTCGGAGGGCCGCGTCCGTTCCTCCAGGACCCCCGCCTTGCCGACGAGGGCGGTGACCTCGCTCCTCCCGGCCGGCTGGTGATGACCCGGGCTTCCGGTGCGAACGCACTGTGGGCGGACTCCACCCCGCAGGACGTCCCTGTCGACGCGGGGGAGGCGGTCGCCTGGCTGCTGACCTGGCGCGGCTACGGGCCCTCCGGCACCGCGGGAACGCGCCGTCACGGCGGCCGCAGCAGCCACATCGCCAAGGCCGGCCCCTATCGCGCCCTCATCTCCTACTTCCCCCACCACCCCGACAGCCTGTTCACCACCCTCGTGCTGTCCGTGCCCGCACCCAGCGCCTGGCCCACGAACCCGGGCCCCGACCAGGCCCCTTGGGAGAGCGAGCAGCTGCACGACCCACTCGCGGTACTCCCTCCCGCCGGACCCGCCTCCCTCCTCGCCAGCCGTGCCGCCCACGCCGTCCTGCTGACCGGCGACGACGATGGCCGGACCGTCGGATGCCGGATCACCTGGGGCACCACCACCGACCTGCCGCCCGCCACAGACCCGTACGTCATCGAACGCGACACCGGCGGACCCGTACGTGCCTCCCGCAGCCGCGCCGTCTGGCGCGACCTGGACGCCCTCCTGCTCCACCAGCGGCCCGGCGACAAGAACACCCTGCGCCGCCCCACCGTCTTCGACCACCTCGCCGAGCTCGACCCCGACCTCCTAGGCGTCCTAGGCGTCCGCGCTCTGGGCTGGGACCAGGAGCGCCGCGACCTCGACCGCGCTTGGTACAGCGCCACCACCCCGCCCGTGCTGCGCCACCTCGCCGAAGCCGACCCCGACGGCGCGGCCGCGATCGCCGCCGCCCACCGCAGCGCCGAGACCTGGGCCGGCCAGCTGCGCCGCGCTCTCGCTGCGGCCTGGCGCGGCGCCAACCCCCTGCGCCACAAGGACGACCAGCCCGGCTTCGTTGACCAAGGCTCCGCCCAGTACTGGGAGCGCGCCGAACCCGAGTTCTGGACCGCGATCACCACCCCCGACACGCCTCCGGCCTTCCAGCCCCTGGCCATCACCTGCTTCGACACCGGCACCGCCGCCCTCAAATCCACGGCCCGCGGCCGGCGAGCCACCGCACAGGCCCGCGCCAAGCTGTTCCGCGCACCCGGCAAGGGCGTCTCCCGCCCGGCCGCCTGACCCCTTCACGTCCATCTGGAAGATCGGCGAACCGATGACCTCCACCACCTCCGACCAGCCCGCCGTGGACGGCCCTTCCCGGAAGAACGAGCCCCCCTTGTGGCTCGTGCGGGAAACCGCCTACATGAGGTACGTCGCCGACGTCTGCTCCACCCCGCAAGGCCGACGTGACCTCCGAGACGGCCTCAACATCCGTCGCCTGGACGAGTCGTGGCGCATGATGCGCCACCTTCGCCCCCGCATCCCCAACTGGGGCCCCGACACAACCCTCGCCCACCTCGCCGTCGCCGGCCTCTACGCCCACCAGGCCGCCAACCCCACCACCAGCCGTGACACCGCCGTCCTGTACGACCCCGAGCACGGCAACCTCGGCTGGTCCCTCGAACGCGCCGTCCACCATGGGGTCCTGCGCGAGGACGGCACCGCCGACCTCCTGGAGCGCACCGCCCGCCAGCGCCGCCTCCAGCCCGCGCTCGCGCTGCTCTCCCGGCCCGTGACCCGCATGACCGCATCCGGCATCCCCGTCTCCTGGCCCCGGCTGCTGCACGACCTGAACGGCTGGCCCAAGTACCGCACCCAGATTGCCGACGCCTGGATGCAGAGCCACTACAACCCCCACCCCACCCCCGACACGAACGCCGCCGAGGAGCTTTCCGCATGAGTCTCGTCATCGACATCCACGTCCTGCACGCCTACCCGCTGTCCAACCTCAACCGAGACGAGTTCGGCTCCCCGAAAATCGCCGTCCTCGGCGGGGTCGAACGCACCCGGATCTCCTCCGCCTGCCAAAAGCGCGGATGCCGCATCAACACCGAATCCGTCCTCGGCGACCGGGCCCTGCGCACCCGCCGCATCCCGGAGAAGGTCGCCGCCGAGCTGCGTGCCCGCGGTTGGGACGAGAAGGAAGCCCTCGACGCCGGGCAGGCCATCGCGCTGTCCGCCCCGTTCTCTGGCCTGAAGCTCGCCGACGCCGGCACCACCAACGTCATGCTCTTCGTCCCCGAGTCGGTGATCGCCGACCTCGCCGACCTTGCCGCCGCCCACCGCGAACTGCTCGCCCCGGCCGCCGAGCTGGCCCGCGCGCAGGCCGACGCCGCCGACAAGACCAAGCCCAAGGGCAAGGCGAAGGCGCCGGATCTGGACAAGGACACCAAGGCCAAGATCGCCGAGCTCAGGGACACCATCCGCGCCGTCCTGTGCCGGCGCAACGGCTCCATCGCCGCCTTCGGCCGGATGCTCGCCAACACCCCCGAAGCCACCGTCGACGGCTCCATCGCCGTCGCCCATGCGACGACCACACATGCCGGCGAAAAACAGCCGGACTTCTTCACTGCGGTCGACGACATCCCCGGATCCGACAATGGCTCCGCCCACATGGGCCAGCACGCCCACGCCTCCGGCACCTTCTACCGCTACGCCACCATCAACGTCGACGAGCTCGTCCGCAACCTCGACAACGACCAGGCCATGGCCCGCGAAATCATCCACGCCTTCCTCACCGAGTTCGCCTGCCACGTCCCGACCGCCAAGAAGAACAGCACCGCACCCTTCACCCCGCCCGCCCTGGTCCACATGGTCGTCCGCGCCGACCAGCCCATGAACCTCTCCGGCGCCTTCGAAGCCCCCGTCACCGCCGACGACACCTCGGGCTGGACCGCCCCCAGCATCACCGCCCTCGACCGTCACGCCGCCGCCGTCAACTCCTTCCTCGGCGACGAGCACCTCCGGGCCGCCGCCCACTCCGGCACCGCCGACCTCACCCAGGTCACCGCCCTCGGCACCCACATCCCCCGCCTCAACACGCTGGTGTCCACCATCACCGACACCGCGCTCGCACCGGCAGGCCAGCAGTGACCCCCGGACTTCTCCTGCACCTGTCCGGGATGCAGTTCTGGGGCGGCCCGAAGGGCGGCACCACCCGCACCAGCCACCCCCACCCCACCCGCAGCGGCATCACCGGCCTCCTCGCCGCCGCACAAGGCCGACCCCGCGGTAGCGACCTCACCGACCTCGACGAGCTCACCCACACCATCCGCATCGACCGGCCCGGCCAACGCCTCCTCGACTTCCACACCGTCGGCGGCGGCCAGCCCAAGCACCAGACCGTCCCCACCGCCAGTGGCGGACACCGCGGCAACGCCCTCGTCTTCCGCGACTGGTACCTCCACGACGCCGCGTTCACCGTCGCCGTCACTGGCCCGGCCCCCCTCATCGACGACCTCGCCGCCGCGCTGCGCGACCCCGTCTACCCGCCCCACCTCGGCCGCCGCGCCTGCCGCCCCGACACCCCCGTCCTCATCACCACCACCGGCCATCCCGACACCGCACTCGAACACCTCCCTCTCCACCGCAACGCCCCCCGCACCACGGAGAGCGTGCCGGTGACCTTCCTCCAGGAACACCCGCCCGCCCCCAACACCCCCCACACCCGCACCATCGACGACGCGCCCCGCCCCGGCCGCACCTGGACAACCCGCCGCATCTGGGAAACCACACGTCACCTCCCCGCCACCCGCTGCGCCGGCCTCGGCACCGCTTACCTCAACGCCCTCACCACGCACCGAACCCACTAACAGCCACCACCCGCCCACGCGGGAATCCCACCGGAGCACCCCCATGCCCCCCACCGCCCACCTCACCCGCCTCAAACTGAACGCCATGTCCGCCGAGGTCGCCCGCGACCTCCGCAACGTCCACTCCCTGCACCGCACCGTCCTCACCCTCGCCCCGGACCACCTCGGCGACAGCCCGCGCCAAGCAGCCGGCATCCTCTTCCGCCTCGAACACAACCCCCGCGGCCAGACCCTCCTCATCCAATCCCGCCACCCCCTCAACCTCGACCAGCTGCCCATCGGCTACGCCACCGCCACCGACGAACGCGACCTCACCCCCCTCCTCGCCTGGTGCCAACCCGGAATGCCCGTCCGCTACCGCATCCACGCCCAGCCCATGCGCAGCACCCGCCCCGAGAACCCGGAACGAGACGAGAAAGGAAGTCTCAAGCGCGGCCGCCGCATCCCCCTGCACGGCGACGAAGCCACCCACTGGTGGCACGACCGCGCCGCCGCCGCTGGCCTGACCCCCGACACCGACACGACCAGCACAGACTCCCAGCCCGACATCGCCGGCTGGAAAGACAACCTCGACCGCAACGGCCAACGCATGCGCATCTGCGGCCGGGTTACCCGCTTCGAGGGAACCGCCACCATCACCGACACCCCCGCCCTCCACACCGCCCTCACCACCGGCGTCGGCCGAGGCCGCACCTTCGGCACCGGCCTCCTCTCAATAGCCCCCCTCACCCGGATGTAGACCCACCTCAAAACACCCGGCCCCAGAAACCTCGAACCTTGATAACAAAAGAAGCAAAGCCCTCAGAAATGGGCAGGTCAAGAAGTGTGCAGCCCGCCCGCGCGGGTGTCCGACGGGCCGGCGGTCGCGCACCGAGCGACCGATGGGGTGCAGCCCGCCCGCGCGGGTGTCCGACGCTGACAGAGGGACACGAGATCGGGCACTATGAGTGCAGCCCGCCCGCGCGGGTGTCCGACGCTTGGGTACGTGATCGAGCTGATCCCCGGCACGTGCAGCCCGCCCGCGCGGGTGTCCGACGTCGTCCGGGTCCGCATACGGATCCTGGATCCAGCGAACCCGCCCGGGCGGGTGTCCGACGTGCTCGATCACGGACGTGGCCGGTAACTGGATGTGGAACCCGTTCGTGCGGGAGTCCAACGGCCGCGGCCACGGTATCGACGTAGCCGTCGTGATTCTCGTCCTGCCCGCGCGGGGTCCGACTGGTGGTGACGGCAAGAGCACCTTCGCGCGAGAGCAGCCCGCCCCCGCGGTTGCCCGGCGTACGGCGCCTGGGACGTGACGACACCGGTCGCGTGCAGCCCGCCCGCGCGGGTGTCCGACGTCGTGGCCCCGCAGGTCGCGGTGGATGTCGGGGTGGAACCTGCCCACGCAGGTGTCCTGCGTGGCCGAGCTTGGCCCCGGAGTTGTCGATCCGGTGGAACCCGCCCACGCGGGTGTCCGACGACGTCTCCGCCCCGGTTCTTCTCTCCCGAACCGTGAAGCCCGCTCACGCGGGTGTCCGACGGCCTCGCGGCACCGGGCCCCTTCGTTGGTGTCGCGAATTCTGCCCGCGCGGGTGTCCGACGGAGAAGGGCAAGCCGCTGTGCCCGGGCGAAGTGAAGCTCGCCCGCGCGGGTGTCCGACGAACTTCCCGCCGTCTGGCTCCAGGGTGAGCAGGTGGAACCCGCCCGCGCGGGAGTCCGACCTCGCTCAGCATTGCGGGGGCGCATGCCCTGATGTGGTGCCTGCCCGCGCAGGAGTCCACCGTTCCCAAAGGGCGGCGGAGGCGTTGCGATCCCGAGGAGTCCGCCCGCGCGGGAGTCCCACGCGCGGTTGGCACTACCGCGAGGTCGACCGGATGTGGAGCCCGCCCGTGCGGTAGTCCAGCGGCAGGCCCCCCAGCACAAGTGCGGCAGGCTGGGTGTCGCCTGTCCGTGCGGGTGTCCGACGTACTTCGCCCAACCAACCCACTGGGGCATGATGTGGAGCCCGCCCGTGCGGGTGTCCGACGTGTCCGCCGGGGCTTTTGCCTTGTGAGTACCGGTGAAGCCCGCCCGCGCGGGAGTCCGACGGCCAACATCGCCGCTTTCGCCTCGCAGTTGGAGTGGAGCCCGCCCGAGCGGGAGTCCGACGGGGGAGGTCGATTCCGTGACAGCCCCGGGCGCTTGGAACCGCCCGTGCGGGAGACCGGCGAGCGCCAACGTCGGCGTCCGCGTCGTCACCGGGTGGAGCCCGCCCACGCGGGAGTCCTTCGACCACTGGGATGAGAGCGCGGCCTGCCGGAGCGTGGAACCCGCCCGCGCGGAAGCCGACGCCACCGCCGTGCGGCTCGGCGACGGATGGATCGTGGAACCCGCCCGCGCGGCTGTCCGACGTGCACCCCGGGCACCATGGCGCATCGCCACCGGTGGGAACCTGCCCGCGCGGGAGTCCGACGCAGTGGAAGGAGCACGGCTGCTCTGTCCGCAAGTGCAACTCGCCCAAGCGGGTGTCCGACGCCGTGGCACCACGCGTTCAGGGCTCTGGTGGAGTGCAGCCCGCCCGCGCGGGAGTCCGACGTTGGTGCGTGCGGCGAGGGCCGCCAGGTTCACGTGGAACCTGCCCGCGCGGGAGTCCGACGCCCCCGCTCGTCGGCCTAGTACTGCAGCGGTCTTTGTGGTGATGGTTTGTCGGTTTCGGGTGGGGTGTGGCCGCGTCGTTTGTAGTGGCTGACGCGGGCTTGGTGTTGTCGGCGGCGGCGCCAGTGTGACCAGTGCAGGATGTGTTCGACGGGTGGGGGTCGGCGGTGGGTGAGTCGGGTGATCAGGCGTCGGATTTCGGGGAGGGTGAGGGGTATGAGCTGGGAGGATCCGTTTCTTCTTTCTCCGTGTCTGCCTCGCGCGCCTTCAGGACAGTCAGGCAGGCGTGGGCGGCCATGGCGAGGGTGATGTGGCGGTGCCAGCCGGGATATCGTCGGACTTGGTAGTCGTCCAGGCCGCATTCCTGCTTGGCGGTCTGGAAGCATTCCTCGACCGCCCATCGGCTGCCCGCGACGCGGATCAGCTCTTCCAGGGTGGTTTCGGCGGGGCAGTAGGCGATGTAGTAGGAGATCTGGTCGGGCCGGCTGACGCTTCGGCGGGCGATGACCCAGTGGCGGCGGTCCTCACGATGCCAGGGCCGGACCTCGACCCTGGCCCAGTCGTAAACACGCGGGCCGTGGGCGCCGTTGCCGCAGGAACGGCGCTTCCACTTCTGCCTCGCAAGGCCCGGGAAGAGGTCGTGAACCGGGTGGTCCATGGCCCAGCGGGTGACGACGGTGTCGTGCCGGGTGGTGGCCATGACGTGAAAGACGTCCGCCCGCTCGAGTTCCGTGCGCCAGCCTTTGGAGAAGCCGTAGGCGGCGTCCGCGGTCACCCACCGGAACGGGATCTTCTCCGTGATCGCCCGGCGGACCATGGCCTTGGCGATGACCACCTTCGTCTCGAAGACGGTCGTGTCCTCGATACCCGCGGCCCGGCATCGCTCGCGGTCATCGGTCCATGACGTGGGCAGATACAAGCGGCGGTCGATCAACGTGCGACCACGGGCGCCGGAATAGGCGAGGAAGACACCGACCTGGCAATTCTCCGTGCGGCCCGCCGTTCCCGAGTATTGGCGCTGAACTCCGGCGGAGCGGATGCCCTTCTTCAGAAACCCGGTGTCGTCGACGATCAGGACCCCGTCGGGGTCGCCGAGGTGCTCGATGACGTAGTCGCGGACATCATCGAGCACCTCGTCGGCATCCCAGTCGATCCGGTTGAGCAGTCGGTGGATCCGGTCCGGCCCTCCGTGCCCGGCCTCCTCCGCAAGCGTCCAACCGTTCTTCCGCTCCAACGGCGCTATCAGACCCCGCATATACGCCAATGCCGACTCCCGCGGCTCCACCCGCGAGAACCGATGGACAAACCGCGCATGCAACTCCGACAACCCCGCCGACCACACACGGGCATCCGCCCGCACCGACTCCCACCCCATATCCACCACAACGACATAACTACCCAACCGTCACCCAAAGAACCGTTGCAGTACTAGGGCCTGTTTCTCGGATCATGTGCGGAGCCAGATGGTGAGGGCTGCGAGGGTGACGGTGCCGAGGTAGATGTAGGCGCGTTTCTCGTAGCGGGTGGCGACGGCGCGGAAGCCCTTCAGCCGGTTGATGGCTCGTTCGACGGAGTTGCGCTTCTTGTAGCGCTCGCTGTCGAAGCCGGTGGGTCGGCCGCCCCGGGAGCCGCGGTTCTTGCGGTGTCTCTGCTGGTCGAGGCGTTCGGGGATGGTGTGCCGGATTCCGCGTCGTCGCAGGTAGCGGCGGTTCTTCCGGGACGTGTAGGCCTTGTCCGCCAGGACGTGGTCGGGGCGCGTGCGGGGCCGGCCGACGCCGATACGGGGCACGGAGATCTCCTTCAGCACCCGCTCGAACTGGGGCCCGTCGCCGTAGTGTCCGGGTGTCAGGACGAGGGCGAGAGGCCGGCATCGTCCGTCGGCGGCGAGGTGGATTTTGGTGGTGAATCCGCCGCGGGAGCGTCCCAGGCACTCGCGGATCTGACCACTTCCTTCAGCCGGACGATCAGTCTCCGCAGCACCGGATCGACCTGGTTCGTCCCCTGCAGGTTCCCCTTTTGAGGATCGGTGGCCGCCGGCGTCTTCCTCGCGCCGGCGGCGTGCTGGTGGGCCCGCACCGCTGTCGAGTCCACCGAGACGTCCCAGTCGATCCGGCCCTCCGCGTCCTCAGCCGCCTGGATCCGGGACAGCAGCATCGACCACGTTCCATCCGCCGACCAGCGGCGATGACGTTTATAGATGGTCTCCCACGGCCCGAACCGCTCCGGCAGATCCCGCCACTGCACACCCGTCCGGACCCGGTAGAGCACCCCGTTGATCACCCGACGGTGATCACTCCACCGGCCCCCACGCGCACCACCAGGAGGTAAGAACGACTCCAGCCGGTCCCACTCCGCGTTCGTCAGATCCCCACGGCCCATACAGCAAGCCTGACCCCAACACCCCACCCACGTCATGCGATCCGAGAAACAGTGCCTAGGAAACCGGTGCATGTGAACCCGCCCCTGCGGGAGTCCGACGAACGCCCACGTCTACGGCCGCCGCCGCGAGGTATGAAGCCCGCCCGCGCGGGAGTCCGACGGAACGGGCCCTGTACGCGGCCGGTACTGCGGAGTTGAACCCGCCCGGGCGGGAGTCCGACGACCAGCAGATGGAGGACTGGGACCCGACCCCCGTGGAACTCGCCGCGCGGGAGTTCGACGGCAAGAGCAGGTTGATGGACGTGGGGGCGTGGTGGAACCCGCCCGCGCGGGTGTCCAACGAAGCGCGACGGCCCTTACCAAGCCGTGGAACCCGCCCGCGCGGGAGTCCGACGCAGCTGAAGCGGGTCGGCGTCACCCACAAGCAGTTGAACCCGCCCGCGCGCGAGTCCGTCGTGCGGGCACTGCTTCAAGAAAGCCGTTAGCCGGTCGAACCCGCCCGCGCGGGAGTCCGACGACGTTCATGTTCCTGGACTCGCCCCGGGTCCAGTGGAATCCGCCCGAGCGGGGGTCCGACGAGACTGCGAACGGTGCTCTCCCACTGCCTGGGGTGGAAGGGAGTCCGAGGTACCGCAATGCCCGCGGCCTTCCACGTTGGTGGAACCTGCCCGAGCGGGAGTCCGACGCCGTTACTCACACCAGAGCAGCGACTCGCCTCGTGGATCCCGCCCACGCGGGAGTCCGACGCGCATCACCTCGTCCAGGCGGTGGACGTTCGGGAGAAACCCGCCCGCGCGGGGGTCCGACGTCGCGCTCACGCTGCAGCTGGTGCAGTTCGGCGTGGAATCCGCCCCTGCGGAAGTTCGACGAACCCGTCCTTCCCGACGCTCGGGTAGACCGCGTGGAACTCGCCCGCGCGGGTGTCCCACGAAGGTGTGGCGTATCAACGTGGTCGAAACCACGTGCACCTGCCCGTGCGGGTGTCCGACGACGGCCACCGCCGTGTCCCCGGCCGGCGCGTAGCGGAACTCGCCCCGCGCGGTAGTCCGACGTTCAAGGACATCCTGGAGACGATCGTTGGTGTGTGGATCCTGCCTGCGCGGGAGTCCGACGATGGCCCTGGAAGACGAGCGCCCCCGCCTTTAGTGGAGCCCGCCTGCGCGGGAGTCCGACGAACTGGCTGACCAGAGAGGGATTGCGCCCGAGATGGAACCAGCCCGCGCGGGAGTCCGACGAGTCCGGAAGGCCACTGCGTGCCTGGCCGGTGGAGGAACCCGCCCGTGGGGGAGTCCGACGCACCAGGTCAACCCAGATCGGACGGAACTCCGGTGGCACCTGCCCGCGCGGGAGTACGGCGTACGGCGACATGGACGATGACGACAGCATCCGGTGGCACCCGCCCGCGCGGGAGTCCTTGGACAGCTGGGATGAGAGTGCGGCCGGCCGGAGCGTGGAACCCGCCCGCCGGAAGTCCAACGTGCACCCCGGGCACCATGGCGCATCGCCACCGGTGGAACCCCGTCCGCGCGGGAGTCCGACGCCGTACAGGCCCTGCATGCTGATGGCCATGCCGTGGCACCCGCCCGCGCGGGAGTCCAACGGAAGGGGTTCGCCAGAGCAGGAGCGGGACATCCTGGAACCCGCCCTCGCGGGCGTCCGACGATGGCCATGAGGGGCAGAGTCCACCACCAGTCGCACAGGCCGCTGTTGCGGGGGTCTCACGGCGGCGCGGCCAGCATGCGCTGCGGCCTGCTCCGCTACCCGCCCCTGCGGGATCCGCCGATCATCACGGCGGCGACTGCGCCGCCGACGAGGTACAGCACGCCCTGTGCGGGGGGTCCGCGGTCCCCAGAGGGAGGTCGCGGGAGGAGATAGCCGGCCTCGTGCCAGGTCTGTCCTTCGCCACTGGGCCATCGTGGGTGTCCTATCTTTTACGTTTTGAGGTGATTTTCTCAATGGTCTTCGAGTTGTGCTCCTGTGTGTGGGGGAAGTCTGACGAGTTGCCTGCTCCGTATCCGCTGGGCTGTCATTCGCTGGATACCGCGGCTGTCGCGATGCTGCTTTGGGATGTTCATCTCTCCGCAGGACAGCGCCGGTTTGTGGCCGAGTCGTTCGGGGTCCCGGAGCGGCAGGCGCGTGCGCTGGTGGCGTTCTGGGCTGGTCTTCACGACCTGGGAAAGTGCTGTCCTTCGTTCCAGTCGTCGCCGACGGGGCCGGAGCCGGAGTTCCTGCGGCAGGAGGAGTTCGCTTCTCCCACGGGCTGGATGAACGAGGGTGCGGTCCGTCATGAACGGGTGACTCATCTTGTTCTGCCGTCGATCCTGGCCGATTACGGGTATGACGCCGCGTCGCGGCCGGGGAAGTCAGTGGCCCATCAGGTGGCGCAGATCCTCGGGGGACATCACGGGGTCTACGGGCTGATGCTGGACCGGGCGACGCTGAGGCATTCGGAGCGGGCGGAGCCGCGGGTTGGGACGGCGCCGGGATGGCGGGAGCAGCGAGCCGCGCTGGTGGATGTCGTGCACGCGGCGTGTGGACGGCCGGCTGCGCCGGGCCGTGTGGCGCCTGCGGGTGCGGCGGTGCTGGTGACCGGTCTGGTGGTCCTCGCGGACTGGATCGCCTCCGGTCATCCGTGGGTGCGTGCCCGCCAGGACGACTGGATGGCGGACGAAGACGAGGACTGGCAGGCCCACTTCGAGCGGGCGTACACGGCTGCGGGCCCGGCAGTGGAGAAGCTCCAGCTCGCGGCGCCGCAGTGGGCGCCCGCATCCCGTTTCGAGGACGTCTTCCCAGAGATCACCCGCCCGTACCCGCTGCAGGCCGACATCGCCGCGCGTCTGCCGGGTCTGGTGAGCGGAGCGGGCATCTTGCTGGTGACCGCACCGACCGGTGACGGCAAGACGGAGACCGGGCTCTTCGGCGCCCGCCTCCTCGGCGCGGCAGCAGGCCAGCCAGGGCTTGGGGTGCTGCTGCCGACAATGGCCACGACCGACGCGATGTGGGACCGAGTCCGCGCTTACGTCCGCCGTGCCGCGGCAGCCGACACCCCGGTCACTTTGCTGCACGGGATGGCCTGGCTGAAGGAGGCGTACTCCACGGACGCCCCTGATGCCGAGCTCTGCGACGACGGGGTGTCCACGACGGCGGGTGACTTCGTGCGCCGTAAGCACCTCGGTCTGGCCGCCGGGACCGCGGTGGGTACCTGGGACCAGGCCGCGATGGCCTGCCTGCCCATGCGGTTCAACACCCTGCGCTGGCTCGGCCTGTCCGGCAAGACGCTGATCATCGACGAGGCCCATGCCTACGACGCCTTCGGCCACGCTCTCACCGTCCGCCTGCTCCAGTGGCTCGGCCACCTCGGAGCCCCGGTCGTGCTGTTGTCCGCGACCCTCGCCGGCAGCCTCGCCGAGCGCCTGGTCCACGCCTACCTCCAAGGCGCCGGCCACACCTCCCCGGAGCCGGTCACGCCGGCCTACCCCGGCTGGCTGTTCGCGGACGCGGCCACCGCCACCGTGACCACCTCCGCGACGATCCCCAGCACCCGTGCGCACTCCCTCGCCGTTGACCAGCAGTCCGTGCGCCACACCCACGACCCCCACGCCGCCGAGGGCCGCGCCGCGCACCTCGCACGCCTCCTCAGCCCGCTGTACGACGCAGCCGAAGACCCGGGCGCTGTCCTGGTGGTCTGTAACACCGTGCCCGACGCACAGGCCACCTACCAGGCACTTGCCGCCCGCTCCGGTACCCGCACCCCCAACCTCCTGCTGCTCCACGCCCGGATGCCGCAGTGGCAGCGCGAGGACCTCACGCACCAGCTCCTCACCCTCCTCGGCCCCCGCGCTCAGCGGCCCCACGAGCCGTGGATCGTCGTGACCACCCAGGTTGCCGAGCAGTCCCTCGACGTCGACTTCGACCTCGTCACCACCGACCTCGCCCCCCTCGCCCAGCTCCTCCAGCGCGCCGGCCGCGGACACCGCCACATCCTCGGCCGCCGCGGCCGCCGGCCGAGCTGGGCACCAGCCCCGCGCCTGGTCGTCCTCGTACCCGCCGGAGACCTTCCCCCGCCGACGTGGGGCAACGTCTACGACGCGGCCCTGCTGCGCCGCACCCGCGACCTCCTCACCGAGAAGGCCGGCAGCCCCGTCGCCATCCCGGAGGACGTCACCTCCATGATCGAGACCGTCTACGCGGACCTCAACACCCTCGCCGAGCAGGCCCTCCACGACGACCACCGGCGCGCCGGCCAGGACGCGGCCGCCGACACCGCCGCCATCCCCGCCCCCGACACCCTCACCGACCTCTACCCGATCACCGACCGCGACCTCGACCCCGACCTGCTCACCACTCGCCTCGGCGCCGACTCCGCCCGACTGCTCCCGGTCTACCGCACAGCCAACGGCACCACCTGGCTCGACCCCCAGTGCACCCGCCCACTGCCGATGCCGGCCTCCGGCCACAAACGCCTCACCCGCGCCCAGGTCGCCGACCTCGCCCGCCTGAGCGTCCCCGCCCCCGGTACCTATCTCCCCAAGGGCCCTGACACCGCCGTGCCCGGGGCATGGAACAAGACCCCACTCGCCCGTGAGCTGCGCCTGCTCCCGCACAGCGTTCTGCCTGACGGAGGCATCCAGGGCCACCGGACCGAGCGGCACATCCTGCTCCTCGACCCTGTCCTCGGCCTCGTCCGCACCGCCGTCCGGTGAACCCTGAAGATCGTCGGGCCGTTGTGGGGGCGGTTCTCAGCAAGGCCGGGGCGGCGCGGATCCTCTTGCTGGCTTCCGGACCACGGCTGGCGTGACCCAATTGCCCTGGCAGTCCTCCTGGAGCGCTACCCCACCCTGGAACCGGCCGGGCCTGCTCCCCGTGGCGCCCGTCACTGCGAGCCCGCGGCTTGAAGGAACTCCCGGTGCGTTACGCCGCGGAACGCCGCGCGGACTGAGTCGCGCCGACCCGCACCTCGGCGTAGACCGTACTGATCACCGGGGTGGGCTGGTTCGCCCGCCGGGAGCCGCGGCTGAACCTGCTGTCCAGCCGTGCTGCCGTCCCGCGACACGGTCCGGGAGGCCCGGGCTACTCAGGTGGCGGTGCTCAAGGAGGAGACGGCTAGGGCCCCGAGGATCATGTAGGGGCCGAAAGCGAGTTCGGTCTTCCTGGACGCTTTCCCAAGCAGCATCAGGATGAGGCCGCTGGCCGCGCCGAGCGCGAATCCGGCGATGGTGCCCCACAGGAGGGCACTCCAGCTCGACCAGCCGAGAAGGGCACCGACCGTCGGCGCCAACTTGATGTCGCCTCCGCCGGCCCGGATGACGAAGTAGACCGTCGTAACGGCCGTGGCTCCGGCGAGGGCGCGCCAGATACTGCCGGGCTCGCCTGCGAGTTCGGCTCCGGTGACGAGCAGGAGGGTGCCAGCCGACGCCGGCAGCGTCAGGACGTCGGGCAGGCGGTGGACGGCGAGGTCGATGAGGGCCAGGGCCGCACCGCAGGCCAGCAGCCAGTACTGGGCTGCACCGATCCAGCCCGTGGCCCCGGTGGAGGCAAGGGCGGCGAAGGACGCTCCGGTGAGGAGTTCGGGGAGCCAGGCTGCCGGACCGGCTTTCGCCTTGCAGGACGGGCATCGGCCGGTCGTTGCCCGGAGTCGGCCTCGGAGGCCGGGGGAGAGGTAGTCGGCGTCGCAGGAGGGGCAGGTGCGCCGGTTCGGCTCGCCGCTGGGTACGGCGCGGGCGAAGATCAGCGGCCGGGCGGCTGCGCCAGCGGCCAGGCCCGCGAGGAGCGCGACGGCGGTGACCACGTGCATCTGGCTCTCCAGGCGATCTGAGGTAGCTGATTTCAGCCAGCCCGCAAGCTGGACAACTGAAGCGTAACGAAGTCGCCCGGGGTTGCCGCCGGGTGGGGCAGATCGTGATCTTCAGTACAAACCAGCAGGTCGCACAGGGTAACGTGAGGCAAAAGGGGGTGGTTCGCAGACTTCATCCCTCGTACCGTTCAGAGTCACCGGGGTGGCTTGAATGCGAGGGCATGTCGATCCGGTGTCACACCCGAGGCGTTGATCGCACCTCTATGTGCGATGCGCGCCTGCGCACGGACTCGACGAGAAGGAAGTACGACCAATGACCGCTGGGTCGAGCAGCACAAGTCTTCAGCCGCCCCACTTGCCCGACGTGGCTGCGAGGCCTGCCCGGGTGCGGTGGACGAGGGGACGCAAGGCGCTGTTCGGTGCCATCGGGTTCGGGTCGACCGTCATCGCGGCGGTCGGTTTCGTCGGCTCCTACACCGCGGTGCGCGCGCTGGCGGAGGAGAAGGGCTTCGGGTCCTTCGCGCCGGCCTTCCCGCTCGCGGTGGACCTCGGGATCGCGGTGCTGCTGGCCCTGGACCTGGCCCTGACGTCGATCAACCTGAAGTATCCGCTGCTGCGCTACATAGCCTGGCTGCTGACGGCCGCGACCATCACCTTCAACGCGGCCAGCTCGTGGCCGGACGTGCTCGGCTCCGCGATGCATGCCACGATCCCGTTGCTGTTCATCGCGGTGACCGAGGCGATGCGCAACGCGATCGCCAAGGCCACCTCGATCGAGCTCGACCAGCACATGGACTCCATACGGCTGTCCCGCTGGTTCCTCTCCCCGGCGGCGACGTTCTCCATATGGCGGGACATGAAGCTGTGGGAGATCCGCTCGTACGCCCTCGCCCTGCAGCGCTACCAGGAGAGGATGCTGCTCCGCCAGGACCTGAGGGCCGAGTACGGACGCGGCTGGCGGAGGAAGGCGACGAGCGCGCAGCTGCGCCCGCTGCGCCAGGCCCGCCTCGGCATCGCGGTCGAACGCGGGACCACCGACGTGCTGGTCGCCGAGCAGATGCGTGACGAAGTGCCGGTCCAGGCGCTCGCCCCGGTGCAGTCGCCGCGACCCGCTCCTCAGGGCCCGGCCGTCGTCCTGGAGGCGACGGCGGCCCTCGCGCCGCAGAACCTTCCCGCCCCGCCCGCACCCGCGGCCGACGCCGTCCAGGCGCGCGCGGTGGTGCCGGAGCAGTTCGTGCCGATGGCTCCGGATCCGGCTTCTCAGCCCGCCGTTGAGGCTGTCGCCCCGATCCCGGCCACGCGCGAGGAACTCGTCGAGCCCGGCCTCGACGTGGGCACGCCGCAGTCCGGCCCGGTACGGGCTCCGGTCGCCGAACCGCAGAGCGGGGACCCCGTCGCACCCCAGGGCGTCGACGCTGCCGGTCCCAGAACGGGCGAGAGCGGCGAGGAGTCCGAGACCGCGGACGACGCCGAGGACGACGAGGCCGCCGGTGGAGAGATGGAGGAGCCCCGGGTAGACCTGGGTGTCGCGCCCCCGGGGGAGACGAAGGGGCAGCGCGCCGAGCGGATCTACCTGGCCCACCAGCAGGCCGGGGTGGAGCTGACCAAGCCGAACCTGGCCCGGTGGGCGGGCTACCAGCAGGAAGGGTCCGGCCGCACGCAGTACAACAAGCTGGAGAAGACGCACGGACCGATCGTCGTCCGCGAAGGCGCCGACCAACTCGACCTGGACTGGCGCCAGCCCGGAGGCCAGGACGCCGGACTGCGGCCGGCCGAGCCCGTGCGTTAGAACCCGGAGCGGACCGGGGCGCTCTACGGGGCGTGTGAGGGGCGGGGCAGGCCGTTCATCCAGCACAGGTGGGAGACCCGCCGGTGAAGGGCGGCCCAGTCGTCGCCAGCCGGTGCGAGGCTCTGCTGGAGCCGGTCGCAGACTTCGCTCAGGCACCGAAGGGCCTCACGGCCGCGTCCGCCGCGTACCGCGTTGCGGGCCCGGTCCAGCAGCAGATCGGTCTCGGCGTCGGGCGCTCGTCGCTGCATCGCGGTGATATAGGGCAGGAGCTCGGGGATGACCGGCGTCAAGGTGCGGTCGGAGAACGCGACGGACCGCGCCCGTCGGAACAGGTGCACGATCACGACGAGCCCGGCCGTCCACACCACCTGCTGGGCCAAACCCAGGAGCACACCGCCCGGGCGGGAGAGCAGGCCCAGCTGCATGATCAGCAGGAGGCCGAACTGGCCCGCGGTCACGAGCGCGACCCAGCCCATCGGGCCCGGGAGCGGCGAACCCCAGCGACGCTCGGGGTCTGCCGCCTTGGCGTACCCGACGGCGCCGAACGCGATGGCCGTGAGCCAGCCCAAGGTTCCCGCCATCACCGTCACTGCATGCACCGCGCGCCCTGCCCTCATCTCGCCCGTCTGGTCGCACGACACTACCCGGGCGCTCTGACACCGCGAGGTTCCCGATTCAGGGGAGGCCCGGCCGCCCGCGCCCGGTGAGCCGATCCTGCCGAAGAGCCCATGAAGGCTTGGCGGTGAAGTTCCGGCACCATCCGACGGCGTGGAGGAGCAGAACGGAAAGGAGGCCGCCGCAGCGTCGACGACCATGGCCGACACCCGAAACGCCCTCCTCCATGCCGGTGAAGATCGCCTCCGCCCCGCCCCCCTTCGCGAGTCCGGTCGTTCTGTTCGACATGCGGTCGGGACACGGTGAAGAGGGCCGAGGATGAGCAAACGCCAGAAGGGCCGAGGGCATCGCAGCGTGAACCGGACCCCGCGCCCGGCCCGCCACCGTGCGGCCGCTGCCCCAACGCCCACGGCGGCGGCGGTGGCGCCCGCTGTGCGGCAAGACGGCCCCCGAATTCCCGCGCTGGCCGAACCGCCCCCACTCGGCCGGAATGTGGCACAGACCTACATCCGTCTGACCGAGGCCGGGGCACACACGGTGCAGGAGTTGTGCGAGGCGGTGGGCTACACCCCGCGGACCATCAACCGCCACCTGGAGGACCTGACACGCCACGGCCTGGCCGTCTGTTCGACGGACGGCCGCTGGACGGCGATCAGGACCCCGGGGCGAGCGCCGGCGGTCCGATGATTACCTGATCTCCCAAATCAGAGGGAGACTGCACCATGGATGAATCGCTGTTCATCGGTCGTCCCGCAACAGGGAAGACCCGTCTGCCGGCCGATGCCGACATCGCCGCGTTCGTGTCGCAACTTCGGCGCGCTGAGCTGGAGATCGCCACGCGCGAAGGCGGTGCCCGTCCGATCGCTGACTACCCGCTCTACGTGCTCTCCGTCGATGCGGAGCGGCTTCGGGCCCGCCATCCCGACAGCGGAGAACTTCATCAACTCCTGGACACCGTGGCGAGCCGTGGGCCCGCAGTCGATGTCGTGATGAAGAGGTAGAGGCCGGCTTTCGGGCCGGGCCAGGCATGTTCAGGAGTCGCGGTCCTGGGTGTCGGCGACATCCTGGTCGGCTTCGCGGAGCCACTCGCGCTTCTCGCGAGCCCGTTCGGTGCCGTGGTCGAGTTCCTTGGGGTTGTGCCCGGGACAGCAGTAGTCCCGGCGCTTCCCCCGTCGCGTCATCATGATCGCCATGGCGCTTCCTGTTCCTGTTGGTCGAGCACCGTGGTGACTGGCCACCACGATGCGGAACGGATTCAACCTTAACTAGATTCATGGAATTAAGCAATCAGTTTTGTGGAGTGGAGACGCTCCACCGGGGGAAACGCGGTACGGACAGGCGCACGGGATGCCGTACAGTCGAGTTCACCGACGCGGGGTGGAGCAGCTCGGTAGCTCGCTGGGCTCATAACCCAGAGGTCGCAGGTTCAAATCCTGTCCCCGCTACTGAACCAGTGGCCCCGGCGCTCAACGCACCGGGGCCACTGGCATTCGTCACCCCGGCTGAACAGCATCCCGGTAGGCACAGGCACAGGCACAGGCACAGGCCCGGGCGACGGATCGGGCATCGGTCCCCCGATTTCCCCGCGTTCCCGTACGCGCTGACGTCCCGCCGGGGACCACCACGTGCCGTACCCAGGGGGTGCTAGCCTCCGCCGAATGAGCAGCTCTGACTCCGGCTTGGTGCCGGTGCACATCGGCCAGCCGGCGCCCGGATCCGAGCAAGAACAGGAGCTGCTGCTCCGCCAGCAGTGGCCCGACTACCGCGGCCATGTCAATCCGCCCACGCCGCCGCGCGTCCCAGGCGACGTGCCCTGGGAGCAGCATGGGCTGCTACCGCGGTGGCTGGGCATGGAGAGCAGCGACTGCGCCGTGGCCGTGGAGCCCGGGTTGTTCTTCGGGAAGGGCGATGAGGAATTTCAGCGCTTCCTCGCAGGTGCCCGGCGCCGAGACGAAGTCGCCCTCATCGTCGCGTTCGTCGGCAATACCGACGACGATCGTGCCCGAAACCCACTGTCGTCGGTGGATGCCTCCGTACGCCTCGGTGACCGGTACACCAGTGCCGGGGCCCGGCGACTGCCGACAGGGACGTGGCCACAGATCGCACCGGGAGTGGAGGGCGCCGACCGCGACCTGGCACTCCGGCTGCTAACCCGGCCCAAGACCGCTCCGTGGTGGAGCCTGAACCTGCGCGGCAGCCAGACAGTCCATGGCGGCGGTGGCAGGCCCCAGGACCATCCGGCCGCCGGCGAACTGCACCCCATCCTCATCGACGCGCTCGGCGATCCGGTGGTCGCGGCCTGGACTTCGCCGTCAGGCGACCAGCGGTGGTACCTGGTCCCGGACGCCACCCGCTGGGAGAGCACGCTGGGCTGGCTGGTACACCGAGCTCTCCCCGAGTATGTGCCGTCCGCGCTGCGCCGCGCACGGTCTCCGCTCTTCGTCGACCCCGATCTCCAGACCTCCGACGAGCAGAACACCCGGCAGGCCCTCCAAGACCTGGAGGCCCACTACGCGGAGGAGAAGCAGCGTCTCGAGCAGGCCCTGCAGGAAGCCAAGGAGAACGCCGAGCCGGTGCGCTACGGCCTGCTCTACGGCAGCGGATCCGAGCTGGTCGCCGCCGTCGCACAGGTACTGGCCGCGGCCGGAATGAGCGCCGTCGACCTGGACGAGGACCTCGGCGGCACGAAGTCCGCCGACCTCCTCGTCAGCGCCGACGGAGCCCCAGATCGTCTGGTCGAGGTCAAAGGAGCCTCCGGCCCCGCGCAGGAACACCTCGTCGGACATCTCCAGCGACATCTGGAGACCTGGCCCCAACTGCGGCCGAACCAGCCGGTCTCCGACGGCGTGCTCATCGTCAACCATCAGCACAAACTGCACCCGGCGGAGCGGTCGGCGGACGTCTACTCACGACCGGAGTTCGTCGCCTCCCTGACCTCCCTGCCCGTGACGGTCATCAGCACCATGCAGTTGTTCAACTGGTGGCGCGCCGCTGACTGGACAGCGATCCACACGGCGGTGCTCGGCGGCAGCGCCACCTCCTCCACGGGCCCGGCTCCGTCACCGGAACCTCCCACTGCGCCATCGACGGATCGATCGAGCAGCGGGTGGCGGTGGCCAGGCCGGCGCGCTGGTCACAGCCGGCCGTGAGCGACCGGCCCGCCGCCCTCCACACCGAAGCGTCGCCGTGCGCAGAGCCTGGCGAGATCCACCCGGCGGCGCTTCTTTGATCGGTCCCGCCAGACCGAGAACACCGTCCGGTCTGGCGGGGACTCGACCCGAGCCGGCTTTCCGGTCTCTCTGTCAGTGCGGACTGACACACTGATGCGGCGCGGTCCCATGTGGCCGCCACGAAGCTTCGAGGGGGAGCATCATGGATCGCAACGTACCGCCGGATGGGCAGCGTGCGGGGACAACCGCAGATACCGCTGGATGGGGAAGCGCACTCTTCGTACCAGGTCGTTCAGCCGTCGCTCCCGGCATCGCCAAGGGCGGCGGGATGAAGTGGACCACGACCGCGGAACGGCTGGCGCTCATGCCGCAATTCCTGGAGCCTCTCGGCCTACGCGTCGTCGACGACATCAGCGACAACCCGGCCGACGAGGACTGAGGCAACAAGCCCTCGACGAGTGGGCAGGTTCACATCCTGCTCGTGGTCCGACGAGCAGCCGCCCGTCAGCCGAGAACCGACCGCGGCACGCTCGCCGGTGTCCGTGCTGGCTTCGGTGACAGCTCCTCACCTTGGCTCCTGGCCTGTTCAGGCTTCGGCTGTCAGCCGTGCTCGCTACGCTTCCTGGTTGGTGTGAGGCGGCTTCGGTTCGGCTCGCCCGGTCGGGAAGGGAAAGTAGGCATGGCGAAGGGGGCCTCCCCGATTTCGGCGGGCGGTGCTGGCACGGTCTTCGAGTACCGCGTGGCGGCGTTGGACGTGGTGGCACTGCTGTGCTGCCTTCCTGTTCCCGGGCTGGACGTCATTCCGGATGAGGTTGGCCTGCAGAAGGCGTCTACCGCGCCGCTCGACGATGTCGTGGTGAGCCATGAGCGGGGCCCCTACCAGCTCCTTGTGGAGCGGCAGGTCAAGCGGACGCTGGAGATCGTCCCGTCAGCGAAGGCGTGGAAGAGCCTGATCGAGCAGTGCCTGAAGAGCCTGGAGCGCTTCGGCGACGATGTGGACGCGGGGCGCCGCCGTTTCGGCGTGACCGCCATCGGCCCGTCCGAGGACATGGAGAACTTGCGCGAGCTCGCGGCCACGGCCGCGGCACAAGCCTCGCTTGAGAGCTTCATCGAGGGGGCACTGCCGCCACTGGGCGAGCAGTACCACCGCGTGTGGGCGCACCTGAAGACCACGGTCGCCAACGCCACGACGACGCCCGGCGTCCCGCTCCCGGCACCGGAGTCGGTAGAGCTCACCGCATTTCGCGTCGTGCGCCGCCTCGTCGTGCAGATCGAGGCAGAAGGCCCCGGCGACCGGTACGCGTTCCTCTGCTCGGCGCTGGAGGAGCGGCTCATCCCTGACGGCGCCGCCTACGACGCCGCCGAGGTGTTCCGCATCGTTGAGGACCTGGTGGCCGAATGGGGCCCACGCGGCGGGTCGATCACCCGGGAGATGCTCCGCAACCGGCTGTCGGCGAAGGGTCTGGTCCTCCGGGGTGACCCGCCGGCCCGCGCAGCAGTGAAGGCATCCGAGGAGTGGACAGACAACTTCTTGAGCCGGCCGCAGGTCAAGGACCAGCTCGGCGGAATACTCCGTCTCGACCGCGCCACCTTGGGGGCCGAACTCGCCGACACCATCGACGCACACAAGATGGTGCTCGTGACGGGCCCCGCGGGCACCGGGAAGAGCGCGCTCACCCGCGCCGTCGCCGGAGAGCTTCGGCAGCAGGGCCACGTGACGGTGCTCGGCCTGTCGCTCACCGAGCACGCCTGGCGGACCGTCGCCGACATCGACGGTGACCTCGGAGGCCCGGGCCGCCTCGCCACTGCTCTGCGCGGAGCGCCGACCGGCCGCCGCCTCCTGGTCGTCGACGGCGCCGAACAAGCCCTGTCCGACGACGGTAACCTCCTCACCGACCTCCTCTCGCTCCTTCCCCGGGACGAAGAAGGCGAGGCCCTGTGGCACGTGGTCGCGGTAGCCCGTGAGCAGGCCGCCGACGCAGTGAGCGGACACCTGGCCAGCCGGGTCGGTCAAGTCGAAACGATGACGGTCGGCGACCTCACGCCCGCGGAGAAACAGGAAGTCCTGACCGCCTTCCCGGGGCTGTCGCCGCTGGCGCGCTCCCCGCGGGCCGCCCGGCTGTTGAGCACCCTCTACACGGTGGAACTGCTGGTGAGGCTGCTCGACGTGGCAGCCGACCCAGACCGCCTCGTCGGCGAGGAGGACGTCGCCGAACTCGTCTACGAACACCTGGTACGCCGCGGGCAGAGCGTGCGCCCCGACCTCGGCCAGCCCGACGACCGCAGTGACGTCTACCTAGACCTTGCCGAGGAAGTTCTCGCCGGCGAGCGATTCGCCCGGCTGCGGTCCGGCACCGGGCTGGCCAAGCAGGGTCTGGTGAGCGACGGCATCCTCATGCGCGAGCGCTCGGCCTTCGGCTTCGCTCACGACGTGATGCAGGACTACGCCGTCGCCACCCTGCTGTGCGAGCCGTCAGCACCGGACCCGACCCTGGCGCGGTCTCCCCGGCGCCTGCTGCGAGCCGTTCGGATCGCGGCCCAACTACGCCTGGCACGCGCCGGGCATGCGGAGACCGTGGCCGCCTGGAACTGGATCACCGACATCACGCGGCGGCTGCCGGAAGGAAGCGCCGACACCCGCTGGCAGGACGTTCCCTTCGAGGCGCTGTTCGAGCTCGGCCGACCGGAACCGGTCCTGTCAGCGCTGGCCGAGGTGCTGCTCGCCGACGGGGGCCGGGCTCTGGCGGATGCTGCTCTCCGTCGCCTTCACACCGTCGTATCCGCGCTGCCGGTCCTCAGATTCCTTACCGTCCACGCGGCCCACCTTGACGAGGCCGCGGCCAGCGACGCCCTGTGTCTGCTGGGCCGCTGGCTGCCGGCGCCCCTTCGGCTGGACGAGGACCTGGCAGCCAGCGTGCCTCCCGCGGTGGCCGCTTGGTTCCACAGCGGATCCAGCCAGGCCGAGCCGGCCGTGATCGCTCTTGCCCGCACTGCCCGCTACCTCGGTGAGGCCGGACGGCAGACCTTCGAGGAGATCTGCGCGACCGAGCCCCTGGTGGTGCAGCAGGTCCTGGAAGATCAGGTCCTCGCGGACAATGTGGCCCGCCACGCTCCTGACCTCCTGGCGCTCGCGGCACGCGCCTTCTACCTGGGACAGGCGACGGTCCCGCGCTCGGTCTCCTTCCGCGAGGGTGTCCGGGATCTCGGGTGGCCGGGTTGCTACCGGCCGTCGGCCATCGACCAGTTGCCGACGCCCGCGCCGCCGCCGTGGGTGCCGAACAACGCCCCGGACCCGTCCCTTCTCGGCCCGTTCGAGGCTCTCCTTGCGCACGCGCCCGCACTCGGTCTGGCCGTTGCCGGGCAGATTGTGGATGCCGCCACCGACGCGGTCACGCGTATCGAGACCGAGCGCGGAGAACGCGATTTCTCGCTCGTGTGGCCACTAACCCAGGGGGAGAAGGTGTTCACGGGCACGGCCCGGTCGTGGCGCTGGCCGTGGGCCGGATCACTTGGGCCGGGACCGGCTCTCGCCGCGGCCGCCAGGCTGCGCCGCTGGGCCCACGACCAAGCGGCAGCCGGGGCCGACCTGGGCGAGCTGGTGGAGCAACTGCTCGGCTGCGGACGCAGCATCGCCCTGGCGGCCATCGCCATCGGCGTGCTCGCCCAGAACGCCCACCGCGTCGACAACGAGCTCGATGCCGTCCTCGGGCAAGTGGACCTGTGGGCGCTGCCGTACTCCGACGCCATACAGCTGGACCACTACGCGCTGCCGCTGATCGTGTGGCGCGCCTCCGGCAAGCGGCAGGACGCCTACCGGGAGACGGCCCAGAAGTTGATGGCGGAGCACGCACACCAGCGGGCTACCCGTGGAACGGATGCAACGGCCCCGGACGACGTCATCACGGAGGCGGCGCTACTGCTCGACAGTTCGAACTACCGGATCGTGGACCTGCCCGATGGAAGCGGCCGCATGCTGATGAACGAAGCGCTCCTCCGCCGACACCAAGCCAGGCAACAGGACAGTCTTCTGAAGGAGTCCAGCGAGCGGTTCGCGCTGCTGAACGATGCCGGGCACGCCCGCGACGGTTCCGAGGAAGCCGACGCTGCAGCACTGTTCGACCGGTGGGTCGCGCTCGATCGTGCCTACCAGCAGGCGTCGGCCGACAGACCCACCGAGCTGGACCAGATCGGTCCCATGGTCGCGGCCGTGGTGGTGAAGTCGGCCGCCACGAAAGCGGGCGCGGTGGAGCCACGGCAGGTGCAATGGGCGGCCCCAGTGCTGCTCGCCGCGGCCGCTGCCACGCCACACGCGAGCACCGCCGACTGGGACGTGGAGGTCCGGGAAGTCGACTTCCGGGCCGCGGACCGCTCGGCTGCGACGGGCCTGCCCTTTCTCCTGTCCACTCCGGTGCTCCTTGAGCAGGCCGGCATCAGCGAGAAAGCCGTACGGGCCGACATGCTGCAACTTGCCGGCAGCGCCTTCATAGAGGTCCGGTCGCTGCTCTGCGAGGCGATCACCCTGCTGTGGGACGAACAGGCGTGCTCTGGCCCCCGCCAACCCCTGCACACCGCAGCCATCGAAGCGCTCTTCGAGATGGCGGCCACCGCCGGCCTGACCCTCCAGGAAGACGAGGAGAATCCTCGTACCCCCTTTCGGCTCCCCGATCCGGTTGAGGCCGCGCTCACCGAGGGCACGGCGTACTTGGATCTCCAACTCGTCGGCTACACCGCACCCGCGGCGTACCTCGCCGCCGTATCCGACTGCCCGCACAGTCGTGACGCACGGCGGCTCGCCGAGGCGCTGGCCGAGCACGACCGGCTCACGTGGACCAGCCAGTCGATGGCCATGGCAGCCGCTGCGACAACGTGGCGCCGCACGCACGATGCCGTAACCGCGCAGTTCGCTCTCGACGGAAACCGGGCCCGCCTCGACTCCTACCTGACCGCCTTCGACACGGACCCGCGAGCACTGGCAGGACTCCTTCACGCTCTCGAAGAGCATGCCACCAGCCAGACACGCGTCCAGGAGCTTCTCGGGCTATGGCCGGAGCTGCTCAACCGGTACGCGCCGCGAGCCGGCAAGGACCTCGGGCGAGCACTCCTTCCCCGGCCGGCACGTCGCACACCCTGGTCCCCCGAGCATGCACGCGGTCTCCAGAAGGCGTGGGCCCCCCACTACGCGGGGCGGCCGGACCTGGCCGACCATCTTCTGGAGATGCTCGATGCGCATGGTCTGTTCGGCGGCCGGGAGGTGAGCATGGTGCTCGACGTCCTGGGCGACCACTCGGGCGCCGTGGCCGTATCCTCGCGCCGGGCTGCGAGGTTCCTTGCCCGGGCTCTGTCCGGCGAAGTGCCGCCTATGGAGGTTGACGAGCGTGCCCGACGTCTCCTCGACGCTCTCGCCACCCAGGGGCATGAAGAGGCGCTGCTGGTTCAGCACCGACTGGAGGAGTCCTCCGGTCTGAGCTGAGCGGGAGAAGTCGGCACTGCACGGCCACCCGCTCACTGCCCCGAGGAGATGCAATCCACCGAACGTGCTCGACCGGCAGGCCTACCTACGCCGCCCCGCAGAACGTGGGCCGTGGCGGGTGGATCAGCTCGTCCAGGTCTTGAGCTGAGCAGCAACCTCCCGAACCGGGAGCCCGTCCCGTGCCGCGCGGGCCAGAGGGAACACGGTGTCCAGGCCAGGGCTCACCCGCAGGCCGCACGCCGACAGGTAGGCCGCGGTCACCGCCGCCGCGAACAGCAGGTTCCTCACCTCCAGGCTCGGGTTCCTCGCCAGTTCACACAGCAGCGCCGCCGCCTTGTGATGGGGCTCGGAGTAGACCTCTTGGCCCTGGATCTCCGCACGGTGACGCGCTTCCGCGGCGATCGGCACCCCGTAGTCGACGACCTCGGGGTCCCCGGGGATCTGCTGGGCGACGGCCAAGATCCAAGGGAGATCGATCCGAAGGTTCACGCGGCGTCCCTCGGCGCGGTCTCCGCCAGCCCCTCCGGGAGACCGGGGTACCGGTCCTCACCGAGCTCCGCCTCGAACTGGTCCTTGTACGCGCCCAGGAAGTTTCTGGCGCCGGTCATGAACAGGGCGCGCGACTCGTTGACGTCCTGCTCAATCAGGTCGGCTACGTATCCCTGCAGGGTCAGACCGCGGCGCTTGGCCCGATCCTCGGCGGCCGCCTTGACGTCCTCGTCCAGCCGGATGTTCGTCTGCTTTGCCATACCCACCACCATAGCTATCCACCGATACCAGCCGCTAGCAGATGGAGAGGCCCGCCACGAGCATCGTCCTGCCGGGCCGGGCCCACCTGGCGGCTCACACGTGCCGCCCGCATGCGCGCGTGGCGGACAGCAGTGCCGCGACGGCCAGGCTGCTCGCGATCCAGGTACCGACTCCGGCCGCGACGATGCCCACGACCGGACCTGGGGACCCGGCCGCGAGGAGCGCGCAGCCCACGGCCCCGCTGAGCAGACCGGCGGTGGAGGCGAGCTCCGCCTCCTGACCACGCCGGTGGAGCACCTGCTCGACCAAGGCCCGCACGGCGGCCGCCGCCATCACGAGCACCGGCCCAGTCACCATGCCCACGAGAACCGCCGCCCACCACGGCATCGCGCTCCAGCCCAGCAACACGACCATCGCCACCGAAGCGATCAACAACGCCGCGAACACCCCGACGACACCCTGCTCGCTCTCCCCGCCGCGGGCGCCTTCGTGCCGGGCCTCCAGCCGGGACCCCACCGCCACGCAGCCGCCGGCCAGCAACCCCATCAGGACGCTCGCTGCGTCCGGGAAGGAGGTGAACGCCATCAGCTGCCCGCAGACCAGGACTCCCGTCAGCGCCCCGGCCCGCCAGGCCGCCGAGCGCGACGCACGCCCGGTCGGGCGTACGGAGCCGACAGTGGTCGGCGCGACGACCGGCGCCGAAGCGAGAGCCGTCCTGGCCGCCGTGCCGGACGCCGCCGCGGCCGCGACGACCGAGTCGGCCACCCGCATGGTCGTCGCCGGTAGTGCCCGGAGCCGCTGGGCGACGTCCGCGGCCGTCGCGGGCCGGCCCTGCGGATCCTTACTCAGCAGCTCCGCCACCAAGCGCTCGAGCTCGGCGGGCACCTCGGGCCGGTGGGAGCGGACTGGTACGGGGGCTTGGTTCTGATGCTGTGCCAGCACCGGCCACCCGCCGCCGGGGAATGGCGGCGCGCCGGTCAGCAGCTCGTACAGGAGGCACCCCAGCGAGTACAGGTCGCTGCCGGAGCCGATCTCCGCGTCGCCACGCGCCTGCTCCGGAGACATGTACGACGGGGTGCCGATCACCACCCCGGTCCCGGTGAGGGCATGGCCGACCGCGTCGGCACGCCGCGCGATCCCGAAGTCGCAGACCTTCACCCGCCCGTCGGCAGCGAGCAGCACGTTCCCGGGCTTGATGTCCCGGTGCACCACGCCGGCCGCGTGGGCGGCCTGCAGCCCGTGACAGATCTGCTCCCCCCAGGCCACGGCATCGGCGACCGCCGGCAGGCCGTCGGCCAGGACCTGACCGAGCGACTGCCCCTCGACCAGTTCCATCACGAGGTAGACGACCCTGCACCCGGCGACCACCGCCTCGCCGAGGTCGTGGACGGCGACGACGTGCGGATCACACAGGGAGGCCGCGGCCCGACCCTCGCTGTCCAGCCGCAGCACCAGGTCCTCGTCCTCGGAGCAGATGAGGATCTTCACCGCCACCTGGCGGCCGAGCCGCTCGTCGACCGCCCGCCAGACCTCGCCCATCCCGCCGGCGCCCAGGAGGCCGACCAGCCGGTACCGGTCCGCGAGAGTGATTCCGCGCATGGATGACGCCCTCCTTCCGGCCGGCCCCACGGGTCGGTCCGTACTGCGCCGGGCCCGTATGCCCGCCGTCGGAGCGCAGCCTACGTAAACGGTTCCGGCACACCGCTCACAGCGGCTCCGACCTCCCCTCTCGGCTGCCGCGCCGCCCCGTCACGTCGACGGCACACCCTCCGCGATCCCGCCCCAGGGCCCGGCTCAAGTACCAGGGGGCCGCGAGGTGCAGTGGACGCTCTTTCGTCAACGGGCCCAGGGCCACCACCGGCGACGCGAGGGCGTTGGATCAGCGAGGCCGGGGGGAGGTTCGTACGGCTCTGCGATGCGGTCGGGCCCCACGCCGATCTTGTGTGGGTGCACACATGCCGGTTCCCCGGCGGGGGTGTACCGGTGTCCGTCGGCCGGGTTGAAAGGTGCTTCACGGGACGGCCGGTCGAAGACGACGAAGTCCCCGCGCGGATACCGGAGGGCTGGGCAGATCCCGCACAGACCATGGTCGGAGTCGGGATCGGTATGGGGAGGGCGGCCATCCATGCCAGCACACGCTATCGGCAGGACCTGACGTCAGCCGCCGTTGCGGAAAGCCGCGTACTGCCGCGCGGCGTCGCGCAGCGATTCCGACCAGGACCCGGGGTTCTCGTCGGCGATCTCCGCCCACAGCCGGGAGTTGGCCTCCGCGAAAGCGTTCAGCGCGTCAGAGGGAGCGGCGCGCCACGCCGGCATGCGGGACGCCCACCGCTCGGCTTCGGCGGGACTCTGCTTGCCGGTGGCGATCAGCCAGATGCACCCGAGGGCCGGGTCGAGCCAGGGGGCGGCCGTGGTCGACCAGGCCCAGTCGACCAGCACGGCCCGCTGCCCCGTGATGATCACGTTCTCAGGGTTGAAGTCCGTGTGGGCGAGGCAGCGGCCGGCCAGGGCGGCGCGGTGCACTGGTTCGGGGATGTACGCCGCCCAGCGGTTCTCGGCGCGCTTCAGCTCGACTGCGGGGGCGGGGATCTCGGCGAGAGCGGTGAGGGAGTCGGCGAGCAGTAGGAGGTCGGGGGAGCTCGCCGAGTAGTCCGCGTGACGGCCCTCCTGGACGAACTCGAAGCCGAGGAGATCCCAGCCGTCGGCTTCCAGGCGCCAGAGAAGAGGCGGGGCGAGATGCCCGGTGTACGGGGCGACGGCGGCCTCGCGGCGCTGGGTCCAAGCCCGGGGGTGGCCGCTACGCAGGCCCTTCACAAAGATCGTTCCGCTGACGGTGTCCAGCCGGACGGCGATCTCGCTGTTGTAGCCGCCCGAGACGGTCTCGGCCCGCTGGATAGGCCCGGTCCTCGCCTCGATCTTGGCCTGGACAGCCCGAGGAAGATCAGTCCAGTGGAGACGGGGAGTGACCATGGGGCTCAGCATCGCAGACCCGGGGGGCCGTGCGGGGCCGAGCTGAACGAAGGCGCGCGCCGGACGGCGGCGCGGCTATGGCATCAGGCGTACGCGGATGCGGGGGTCGAGGAGATCTTCAGGAAGCCAGGTCTGGCCGGCCTGGAGTTGGATGGACGCCCCGCCGCGGATGAACGTCCTGGTGAGCTGCCGCCCAGCCGGGCTGCTGAGCACGGGGAGCACGGCGATATCGAGGCGATTCGGGGGATTCGGCCAGAGGCGGGCAACGAGCCCCGCGCGCTCGAAGGGGTGGTCGATGTCCATCCTGGGGTGGCTGAGAAGTTGGAACTGGGCAACGCGCCCGTCCGGAAGCCCGAATCCCAGGTGGGTCGCCTGGCCGGGCCCGCCGCCTCCGTCCGGATGATGGATGCGGGGCAGGAGCAGCTGCTCGTCGGGGACGGGTTCCCCCTCCGGAGCCTCTGGGTCGAAGATGCTCAGCCACAGCGAGAGATCACCGGGCAGCTCGCCGGTGCTGCGTAGATCCGCAAGCCACTCCCCGGGGAATTCCCACGGCTGCTGGTCGTGCTGCGGAGGTTCGGAATACACGGCCTCGGGATGCGCGGACAGCAGCAGCGTCTTGACCGCCCAGCGGGCGAACGAGTTCACGGCAGGCCCGGAGATCGGGCGCAGCTCGTCGAGCAGGGTGCGCACCGCTGCTTTCGCGGGCTGCTCGAAGGTGGTGTTGAGCCAGTCGTTGCACTTCAGGCCACCGGCGGACTCCTCCTGCCCGCATGCGGGAAGCATGAGCCGAGTGAGCTGGGGGCGCTCCACCACTCCGCTGGCGTACGGGACCACTTCACCGTTCACCTGGACCGTGAAGGGACCTTGGCCGCTGAACCGCTTGAGGAACCAGGACGGCAGGACGTGCTCGCGCGGCGTCCGTACCGGGGCTCCGCAGAACACGCAGTGGAGGGCAGTCATGGAACGCGAGCGTACGCCGGGAGACGGGCCAGGACAGGAGTGATACCGACCCCGGGTCCGCGATCCGCTACACAGCGCGGTGGGCAGGCGGGTCTCAGCGCGGGGGTGCGGCCCCCGTCGCGGCCTCGGGTGGCCAGGACCGCACCCCTGACCATCGAACGTACCTCCGTCGAGGGTGCTCGTGTACGGCGATGGGTCAGCCGGCCATGCCGAGCAGGTTCTCTGGGCTGCAGAACGGGCAAGGCGCGATGCCCGCGGCGAGCAGACGGCGAGCCTCTTCACGGCCGACCGGCTTGCCATCGCCCATCGAGCAGTCCCCGGCATGGACGGACAGCGCCTTCGCGCCGGAGCCCGTCCGGATCGACTCGAGCTTCCAGTCCGGCGGCGGAGGCGGGGGCCGACGGGCCTGGGCAACGGCGAGCTCCGCCTCCAGCGCCCGGACCTTCTCCTCGGCCTGGCGCTGCTGCCAGGACAGCCAGGCCAAAACGGCCCGCCAGCTCTCCAGACGCGCCTCCAGCTCACTCACGACGCCTGCGCCCCGGGCCTGGTCACGAGGTACTCCCAACGCTTCGGCCCAGAGCAGTTCCGGCATGCTCCGGCCTGGCCTCGGCCGCTCGATACAGCTCCACCCGGCCCGCTGTGCCGCAGCCGTGCTCCGCCCAGTAGGGGTGAGAGCTGATCCGGCAGAAGGTTCGGATCAGCTCGCGCCGCAGTTCCGCCGTGCCAAGAGCGGGCTGGGTGACGAGCCGGTTGTAGATGCGGATCTGCCGGCGCTTGAGGGCGACCAGATCGGGAGGGAAGGGGAGGTGCTGCATCCATCCATTCAACCAGCGATCGAACGAGTGTGCGAATCGCGGGTTCGATCAGTGGGTGGATTCCTGCCAGGGAAAGCTGATCAATCCCACCGGAAACTGATCACGGTGTGCTCACGCACCGGAAGCCCGCTGCCGGACCGCTTCGTACGCCTCGCGGGCGTCCTCGGCGTCCAGATAGCCGGAGATGCCCCCGACCTCAGAACCGGTACGGGTAATTGCGCGGTACCAGGCGTCTTCAGGGCCGACGAACAGGGGACTCCGTCCGGGAAACTGGTCGGCGGTCACGTCAACGATCACGCCTTCGCATTCCGCCCATGCGTGGGTCTGGAGAGGTCCGCTCTCTGTTCCCCGCCGCGGGCAGTCACCCGATACCCGGTGCCATGCACCGCCGATACCCGCATCGCGCATGTACTGGCACACGAAGTCGGCAGCCACACAGCAGTAACCGCCAGGAAAGGTCTCGGTGGCGAAGAACGCCAGCTCACCGGCCTCATGCGCGGCCTTCATCGCGCGCCGCAGACGGGCCGCGATCGCCTGCACCTCTCCCAAATCCATAGTGCCGATCCTTTCAGGGCACGCTATGGAACGGCAGTCCCCGCGAGCCCGGGAACGGCCGGCAGCGCTGCCGGAGCCCGAGCTGGACCTCCTGGCACCGAACGGGCTGTGCGGTGATCCTGGAAAGGGACGCCATGGCGTCCCTTTCGGAGGTGGGAGGCGGTCATGCCCGACCGGCGGTCGCGCGGGTACCAGCCGCGCTGGAAGCCCCAGGCGCCCACACTGGAGCTGCTCGCGGCGGTGGACCGGGTTCTGGACCGGTACAGGGCCCAGTTGCCGCTCACGATCAGGCAGATCTGGTATTCGCTGATCTCCGATGGGGTGCTGGCCAAGGAGGGCCGCACCTACAAGCGGCTGATCGAGGTGATGGGGATGGCCCGCCGCTCGGGCCGGATCCCCTGGGAAGCACTCCGAGACGACACCGAGATCCGAGCGGAACCCGCCTTCTACGCCGGCCCCGACGATTTCCGCGCCGCCTTGCGCCAAGCCGCGGTCGACTACCGGCTGGACCGGCAGACAGGGCAGCCGATCCGATTGGAGCTGTGGTCGGAGACAGCGGGCATGGTGAACCAACTTCGCCGGTTGGCCGGCCCGTACGGGGTGCCGGTGTACTCGGGCAGCGGGTTCAGCGGCCTCCCGGCGAAACGGGCGGCGGCGCTGCGCGCGGCCGCGGACCGCAGGCCCGTGAAGGTGTTCGTCATATCGGACTGGGACCCCAGCGGGGTGCATCTGTTCTCCGCGCTCGCCGAGGACGTCAGCGCGTTCGCCGCCGTGGACGCCCCCGGGACGGAGGTCGCCTTCGAGCGCCTGGCGGTCACCGAGCGCCAGATCGAGGAACACCGGCTGCCGACCGCCCCGACCAAGGCCGGCGACAACCGATCGTTCACCGGAACCTCCACCACCCAGGCCGAGGCCCTGCCGCCCGACGTCCTCGCCGCCGTCGTACGGGAAGCGATCACCTCCCACCACGACCCGCACATTCTCGCGAGGCTCCTGGAACGCGAGGAGCGCGAGCGCCACGACCTCCTCACCGGCCTCGGACTCCAGACCGACCCCGGGCCCGACTGACACGAGTGGACCGGGATCGAGGCGCTCGCGAACTTGCCCCGCTGAGCGGCCCCGGGATCGGACAGACCGGGATACCAACAGGTCCGCGCCACCCAGGAGCCGTTCGCGGACTGGGCGCTGCGTAGGGTTGTCACATGATGTTGCCGCTTGAAGAGGACTCCAGGCCGCCCTATCTCCAGGCGGCCGACGTTCTGCGCACCGGGATCGTGGTCGGGGAGTACGCCCCGGGCAGCCGGCTGCCGTCGGCCCGGTGGCTTCAGGAGCGCTTCGGGGTCTCCAGCTCCACTGTGCAGAACGCGCTTCGGGTGCTGAAACAAGAAGGCTTGGTCTATTCCGTCCTGGGGCGCGGCAGCTACGTGAGGAGCACGGCCCCCAACCCGTCAACGGCAGGCTGCGCGGGGCATCCCGGCAGCGTGTCCGAGGAGACGGAAGCAGAGCACGATCCCCGGCCCCCGTACGTCAGGACAGCGGACATCCTCCGGCAGGCGATCCTGTCCGATGAGTTCGGACCGGAAGGACGACTCCCGTCCGCCCGCGAGCTCCAGGACCGATACAAGATCGCCAACTCGACCGCACAGAACGCCGTGCGCGTGCTCAAGAGGGAGGGCCTCGTCTTCGCGGTCAAGGGCAAAGGCGTGTTCGTCCGCCGTACCGTGCGGGAAGAGCACTCCAGCGGGACGAGGCAACTCCCAACGCGACAGGGCACCGCCCCCGCCCCCGGGCGCACCGGCGGACCGGGCGACCACGATGCTGCCGCCAAGCTCGCTGCCGCCGAGCAGCGCCTCGCCCGCGCCGCCGACGCCTACCGGGCTGCTGCCGCCGAATTGGAGATCATTTCCCGTGAGGCGCGCAGCCGCGGACTGCTCCCGCCGGCGACCGAACGCGTGGCCGCGACGGCGTCGTCCAGCATGGCCTGAAGGACGTCGGCGGCACGGCGCGCGGTGAGAGCGCTGCCCCGGTCCAGCCCGGATCCGGTGCCTTCGCCCAGCCTGCGCTCCATGCCGGACACCATGGCAAGCCGCACCGACAACCGGGTCGTATCCGCCTGGAACCGGCTGGCGTCAGCCCGATGCGGGGCCCACCCCTTTGGCAGATGGCCGGCGACGCGGCATGGTGGCGACGAAGACCCCCAGCGCCGCGAGCGCGACTACGGTCGCCATCGCTGCGGACGCGGTGCTGTTCGGGCGGACGATCCAGGCCGCGATCAGCGCGACGGCGGCGCTGGGCAGCCCCCAGATGAGAGCCCAGCGCCGCCAGCGCGCAGACTGCGTGGGGCTACTGGGGCGGGAGGCGGTCTCGGATGGTTCGGGCACGGCGTCTCCTTTGGACGGGCAGCACCGAACATACGCGCCCGCGCGGCATGCTGCGGAACCACTCGAAAGGGTGGCGGCGACAGCCCGAGGGTAGGCAGCCACGTGGCCGGCGCCGTACGTTCACGCTTCGGCGCACCGCCTACGCTGGTGCTGCGACGGGGAGTTGGGGAGAGGGAGGGGGCGTCGTGGGGGAATCGGACGTCGACTGGGGGCAGGCGGCCTGCCGGACCGGGGATCCTGACGAGCTGTTCGCGGAGGGCGCCGCCCAGAACCGGGCCAAGGCAGTCTGTACGGGCTGCGCCATCCATACCGAGTGTCTGGCACACGCCCTCGATACAAAGATCGAGTTTGGCGTCTGGGGCGGCATGACAGAGCGCGAGCGGCGGGCTCTGCTCAAGCGCAGGCCGACCGTGGCCTCGTGGCGGAGGCTTCTGGAAGCCGCCCGCTCGGCCCATCAAGACCAGACGACCGCGACCGGTTCCGAGCAGGGGACGCCCCACTCGCTGGCCGGCTGACGGCCCATCGCCGCGCAGCTCACGCCGCGGCTTCGCCAGCTACCCGTAGTCGAACTGCTGGGCTCCGCAGGCCAGGGCGCGGCCGCCGGACGACCGGAGAACTCAAGCGTTCCGCTAGCCGGGGCACCATTCCGCATCTACTACCGGGGTAGAGGATCCGGGGCCAAGGAGACCTTCATCCACGGCACCGCGACGCCGCGGAAGCTGTGCCGACCGGGTTCACGTCGGACTGGTCGGTGAGACTGAAGCCCGTCACCATGATCATCGGCGAGTCCTCGGCGACGGAGCATACGGGTGTTCCGCAGCGCGGGCAGAACCCCCGCCGCAACGTCGGCCACGTCGCGTACCAAGCGGGCTCGCCGCCGGGGCCGCTCCAGGTGAACTTCTCCAGCTCGAACCCGACCCACAGCATCGCCGGGGACCCGCTCATGAGCGTGCAATGCTCGCAGGAACACAGGTGGGGGTCGTCCGGTACCCCACTCGCCTCGTAGCGGATGTTGCCGCACTGGCACCCACCCGTTCGTACAGCAGTAGTAGGTCCGGTCACTCGAACATCCCCCGTGGCAGAAGGGCAGTTGGGAACGCCGGTGTGTCACCGTGCCTCGCTCCCCGGGCTGGTGTTCGGCACCCAGACCCTACGACGGGGCGCAACTTCACCCTCCACGGTGAAGCCGCGAAGCCCCGATGACCACTGCGCCAGTCGCGCGCCGTACGGGGACGATCCGGTGGCGACAGCCCGACGAGACCTTGAAGGCGCCCTGGGCACCTCGGGTGCGGTGACGGAGCAATGCCAGGCCGAGCGCGGCCATCCCCCGATGGGACGAGATGGGATCATGATGTCCAGGACCCGCCCAGGGGGGACGGGCGCACCGGGAGGGCAACATGATCGACCTTGAAGAGCGCGTGAACCGCGTGTTCAATCCGGACCTGCGCCCCCTGGTCCGGGAGGCATACCGTTGCTACGCCTCCGGATCCGCCCGCGGCGCGATCGTCTTGACCTGGACGGCCATCTGCGCCGACCTCATCGCCAAGGCCCAGATCCTTCACGAAGAGGGCGAGAGCCACGCCCAGGCCCTGGTTGCCGACGTGGAGCGAGCCCAGGGCAGCGTGGAGTCCGAAGCGATTCCGATCATGCTTGCCCTGGAGAGGAGCGTGCTCGAGACCGCGGAGAAGCTCGAACTGATCGACTTCACCCAGCGCAAGCAACTGGAGCGCATCCGCGACGACCGCCACCTGTGCGCGCACCCGTCCATCCGGCCGCTCGGCGAGCTCTACGAGCCGACGATGGAGTACGCCCGCGCGCACCTCGCGGCCGCGCTGGAAGCGGTGCTCATCCACCCCCCGAGCCAAGGCCGCAAGATCGTCGGCAGCTTCCTCAAGCACGTCGTGGACCCCGGTTTCGACTACGACACCGAGTACCTCACCTACACCTTCTTCGACCGGGTCCGCCCCAGTGCCAGGTCCAAGGTCGTCGAGGCCGCCGCCAAGTTCGCCGTCCTCGCGATCGACGATCCCGCGATCGAGATCGAGCCGGAGCAGTTCGCCGACCGCACGGCCAAGTGCCTGCGCAGCTTCGCCGAACGCGACACCGAGGTGGTCAAGAAGGCGGTGGCCAAGCAGATGGCCCGCCTTGAGACGGCCGAACCCGCCGTACAGCTGCAGGCCCTCGGCCGGCTCGGCGACCTCCCCGCCTTCTGGGCATCCCTGGCCTCCCCCGTGCGCAACCTCCTGAACACGAAGATCGAGAACATCGGGAACCGGGCGCCGTACAGCGAGATCACGACCGCGGAGGCCAAGGCCCTCGCCCTGGTCGCCCACCCCGAGCTCCGTTCAACGCTGCCCGCGCTCACCGAGGCGTTCCCCAAACTCTGGGTCATCCCCCGTGCCCAGATCATCGAGCAGAGCCCCGACCCGTACTTCACGTCCTTCCTCCCGGCGCTCCTCAAGGACGTGGGCTCCTACGACCGCGGACAGCAAGTCGCAGAGAAGGCCGTCCTCCCCTGCGCCGGCTTCCTGTCCAGGCCCGATCTGGAGCAGGTCCTGACGGAGTGGAACGACAACGACCAGTGCTGGGGCCGCGCCATGCCGGGCTACCTCGTCGAGCTCTACACCCTCACAGGCCACCTCGGAGACGGGCGCAGGAGTCTCTGGACGCCCATTCTGGACGACGTCAAGGGAGACGAGCGGCTCTTCAACCTCATCGCCTCCGGCATCGGCTCGACCGAGACCACCGGCTGACGGCGGACCAGGGGCGCTCGCCGCGCCCCTCGGAACCTCTACCGGTTCCGCGCGGAGTGCCACGGCCCTCGAGTACCCCGCCTGGTTCACGCTCAGGCCGCAAGTCGATCTCCGGGCGATGGTGCCGTCAACCCGTGCGGACGCCTGTGTCACGCGACTTCTTCGGTGTGGTTACGTCCGACGTCAACGAGCGACGCGGTGAGGGCGGTGAGAAGTCGTGTGGTTGCTGCCTGGTCGTGGCTCAGGTCGACCGCCTGCCGTGGCAGGCGGTTCAGGTGCTGAAGGACCTCGGTGCGGGCGCTGGGTGTCCCGGCGTTGCCTCCGTCGGTGAAGCCGAAGAAGTCGGGGTAGCGCTCTTCGTCCGAGGTCACGAAGACGGTGGCGGTGACCTCGGAACTGCGGTCGTCGTTCACGCGGGCCGGGGCCCTGGAGGAAGAGGCGACGCGCGGAAGGAGAACACCGGCCGCGATGCCGGTGGTGGCCAGGGACAGGCCGAACCAGCGGGTGAGCTGCTCGGGCCAGATGTGTGCCTTCAGTTCCCGGCCGGACGCGGACATCAGCGCACCGGTACGCCCGGTGGTGAGGGCGTCGGTGACGCGCTGGTCCTGGGTGGGATGGGGCGGTTCGCCGGTCTGGAGGTGGGAGCGGGCGGAGTCGGTGAAGGTGAGCGCGTGGAGGAGTCCGAGGCCGACGGCGGCCGCGGCGGGCCACGGCAGGAGGTCGAGCGTGCCGTTGGTGTTGGGACGGGCGAAGCAGCAGTCGTTCGCCAGTAACGCGGCGCCGGTGGCCGCCAGGGTGAGAGCGGCCGTGGTCTTGCCCGCTCCGGAGTCGCCCAGGGTGAGCAGGGTGCGCCCGCCGGGGAACACGACGGCGGAGGCGTGGAGCAGTACCCACCCGTCGGCAATGAGCCGGGCACGCACCATCTCGCGGGCGAAGCGGGTGGCGGCGGTCGCCAGCCGCGTCGGCTGGCCCCGAAGGGCTGTCGCCTGGAGGGCTCGTGGGCTGCTGATCTGCAGGTGCTGCTCGGCGGGGGCGTACTGGTAGGCGAGGGCCGGCTCGGACAGGGTGTTCGCGCTTACGGTCCCGTCTGGGTGGCGGGTGTAGCCGATGGGCTCGCGGGCGAAGACGGCGTGCTGCGTATGAGAGATGGCCACGGGGGCGCGGTGGTCACCGTCCATGACGGTGACCACCGGCCCGGGCACGGCGGTGCTGCCTGCCGTCGGCGAGGCCTTCCAGTACCGGCCGAAGTACCTGGTAGCCCAGTCGGTGACACCGGGGGTGTTGGAGCGGATGGTGACGACTCGCTGGCCGGCGGTCAGGGAGAGGGCGTGCATCACGGCGGGGCCTTCCGGTCGGCCCGGCAGGTGGCCGGGGCGGGTCAGGTGCGGCTACGCGCTGGTCTGGGAGGCATCCGGGGCTGTGGGAGCGAGCGGTGCCCGCTCGCGCAGGACGTCGGCGAGCCGAGCGATACGGCGCAGCGGCTCGAGGTCGGGCACGGGCGGGGCGGCGTGGGTGAACAGGACCGCGGCGGCGTGGCGTACGGAGGTCTCCAGCGGGGAATCCGCCAGGACTTCATCGTGTACGACGGCGCCGTCGCGTACTGCGGTGAGCCGGTGGTGGTTGCGCTCGAGTTGCCAGCCGCCGGGTGCGGTGACGGGTTCAAGGTGCAGGGTGAAGCGGGTCCGTCCGGCTTGGACGGTGACGTGCCGGTAGCGGTCATCAGCCGCGCGAAGTCCCTGGCGCCACGGGGGCCGGGGTGCGGGTGCGGTGTCGTCGGCCTGCCCCGGGCCGAGGATCGAGGAGGTCAGCTCCAGTCGCAGTGCGCCCAGGGCGCCGGGGCGGGGGAGGTCGGCGCGTTCGGTAAGAGCGGAGACAAACAGGGCCGGGTCGTATTCCGGCTCGGTCGTGGTGGTGGCCGGGTCGGAAGCCAGGTAGTGCTCCCACGCCGGGGCGGGCAGGATGCCGCGGGTGACAGCGAGCATGTGCAGCCATTCGTAGCCCAGCACGCCGTAGTCGCGGTCGATGAAGCGCCCTGAAGCACTGTCGGGGCGCCGGTCCTTGGTGAAGAGCACCGCGACCTTGTCGATGGGGGCTCCGGGCTCCAGCGCGGCGATGAGGCTGGTGAACGCCGGCAGCGTGGTGGAGTGCCGGTACTGGTCGTTGACGACGATCCGCGCGGCGGGATGGTCGGCGAGCAGGACGTTGAAGGCGTCGATCTCGTGCCCGCGGCAGGCCGGCTTCTCCATCAGGACACGGGCGGCCGGGTTGTGCCGGAGGATCGCGCGGAGCACGGCCAGGTGCTCGGAGGTGGGACAGCAGACCGACCACAGGTCGATGCCTGCGGCCACCGACGGGGGCAGTTCGCTGACCTGATGGGGGAAGGTCCGCAAAGACGCGGGCAGGTCCTGGTGCTTGGGGTCGATGACGGCCGGGGTGGCGCCCAGGGCGGTGAGGATCTCGGTGTGCAGGCGCCCGGCGACGCCGTAGCCCACGATCGCGGCCCGCTCCAGACGGCCACGGGCAGCGGGGCGCGGCGCGGGAGAGACGGCTCGCTGACTGGTGCCAGCGCCCGGTGCGGCGTACAGGTCGTAGTACGCCTCCCACAGGCCGACGTCCGTGATGGCGGTGTCGGCCGGGGCGGTGTGTAGTCCGGTGGGGATGCGTCCGGGGTCGGCGCACAGGGCGGTGGCGGCGATGAGGGTGGCGGCGCGGTAGGCGTCGTATCCCTGGCTAGGGATGGAGTCGGCTTCGAAGAGGTTCATCGAGCGGCCGTTGCCCAGCAGGGTGACCGCCCTCTCGCCGGGCAGGTCGAAGCGCACGCCCACGCCGGGGATCTCGACGGCGCCTGCGCGGTGTGCGGCGTTCTCGGTCAGGGCGCTGAAGTCGCGGGTGGCGAAGGGGGCGAGGAGTACGCCGTCGGGAAGGACGCTCAGGTCGGTGTCGGTCAGCGCGATCTCGCCGGTGGTGCCGATGATGAGGAAGGGTCTGGTGGCGGCGAGGGCCTGGTTGGCGGTGCGGTAGGTGGTGAAGCCGTGCTCGGCGGCGTCGATGAGCGCCGGGAGGTCGGTGTCGACGATGTCGACGCGGCAGCCCAGATCGCGTAACTGGGCGGCGAGGCGGGAGCCGAGGGTGCCGTAGCCCAGCAGCAGGACCTGACGTCCGATGATCTTGCGGTCCGGGAGCAGGGCGCGCAGCCGTCGCAGGCAGGAGTCGGCGATCTCCCGGTAACCCAGGCGGGACTTGACCTGCGAGCGGGCCATGTTCAGCACGGGGATCGCCAGCTGGCCGGCGGCGGCGATGCGCTTGATGCCGCTGACTGTCAGCTCCAGCGCGGCGTCCACCGTGCGGGGCGCGCCGACGGCGCCGTAGCCGCGGGCCAGCAGGCCGCCGTCGTCGACGACCAGTACCCGCCGGCCGGCCGCGTGCGCGGCGTCCAGGAACGCGTCGATGTCCGCGCCGACGCGGGCGAGTTCGTCCCGGTGCGCGTCCGGGTCGTTGACGGCCGTGTTGTCCAGGACGTCACTGCGGTACCCGCGCGCGGTGAACGTGGCGTGGACCCGGTTGCGGTTCCACGTCTTGTCGCCCTTGTCCAGGGCGAAGATCCATTGAGAGGGGATCCCGGCCCGCTCCATCGCCAGGACGAACCCGGTGCTGTGCTCCAGGTAGTGGTCGCGGAAGAGCAGTGCCCAGTTGTCGAACGCCGGCTGCGCGGTGCTGTAGCGCTCCAGCAGCGGCATGGCCGCCCGGATGCCGTCCAGTTCGCTGCTGGTGTAGGGCAGGGCGCGTGCGGACAGAGCGTCGTGGAGCTCGGCAGCGAGCTGGCTCCCGCCGGGGCCGGGCCGGGGGTCGATCAGGATGTCCACGGCGGCCGGCGGCGGCGTCTGGAAGCCCAGTGTGCGCGGCGCCTGCGGTGGCAGGCTCTTCCACCGCACCGTGACCAGTACGTGTGCGGTCACCGGGTCGGTGAGCCGGAGCGTTCCGGCTTCCTCGAGCTCGCACCGCAGCTGGTGGCGCTCAGCGAGCGCGGTGGCGGCCGCCGTGATCGTCTCGCCGCTGATCGGTCCGCGAAGGACCACCCACTGGTCGGCGGATATGGCCGTCGTGGACATCGCTACTCCTTCATTCGTGGCCCGCCTGAAGGGCGGGAGCCGTCAGCGGCGGTGCGCTGCCCGGGCCAGGGCGCTCTCGACATCACCGAGGCCCGCCAGGAGTCGTTGAGCCGCGGCGTGCCGCAGGAGCCAGAACTGGTCCAGGTCCTCCTGGAGCAGGCCGGGCCTCAGGTAGTGCTGCTTGACGCCGTACAGGCTGGTCATCAGCTGCAGCAGCGCCACCCGGGCGCACGCGGTGACGTCGGCCGCCGGCACGTGCGGGTTGGTTTCCAGGTAGGCGCCGACCAGGTTCACGCCCGCCGCGATCCAGTCCTCGTCGAGGACGACGGTGCGCGGGTCGAACACGATCCGGCCCAGCTCGTAGGCGACCAGGAACGGGTCGGGGGGCAGGAAGTCCAGCACGGCGGTCAGTTCGTCGCCCTGGAACAGCAGGTTGACCGCCGAGTAGTCGCCGTGCAAAACCTGCGTCGTCAGCGGCGGAAGGCCGTCCAGGAGCTCGGGGATACGGTGCAGCACCGCGCGCCGCTCGGCCAGCGTCCGCAGCGCCTGCTCGTCGAACGCATCACGCTGCGCCCGCTCCCCGGCGATGCCCAGCAGCTTGACCGTGGTGGCTTCGAGCTTGTCGACGTCCGGGCGCAGCCACTTCTCCAGCTTCGCCGACGGGCCGGATCCGGCCGGGTGGTCGGCGAACGCGGTGTGGATACGCCCCAGGGTGGTTCCAGCGGCGCGCTGCTGGTCGGGGTTGAGACCGTCTTCGACGACCGCGCCGGGCACCCATTCCCACACCGAGACGGCGATGCCGTCCTGCCGTACGACGGTGTCTCCGTTGGCCGAAGGGTGCACCGAGGCGACCGGCACCTGGTGAATGCCGGCAAGCTGCGTCTGGTCGACCGCGGCCTGTTCGGCGCCCAGGTCCGATTCGCTGCCCTGGTAGTGCTTCACGAACAGCACCTGGTCACCCACACGAGCGCGGTAGTTGATGGTCACCTGGCCGACCGGCAGCCGCTCCAGCACGGCGCCGGGCAGGCCGTAGGCGCTGGCGAGCACCGCGGTGAGATCAGGCTGCGCTTCCGGGTCCAAGACAACCCCTCCTTGTAACGTGTAGTGATCGGATGAATACCCTATGGCCTTCGCGGGGGCGTCGGGGCACGCTTCGCCCACCACCGGAAGGCATCCTGGTGCCGGTCCAAGCACGCCTGGGCGGTGCGTGGTTGGCCGGTCCACTCGACGGCGACCTCGATGCCCTGCCCGCCGCCGATCCGGTCCCGGGCTCGTTCGGCCACCAGTGCGCGGCCCGCCGTGTCCAGGCCGCGTCCGTCGTCGGACAGGTGCAGCACGCGGGAGAGGACGAGCACCCGCTCCAGCGCCGCGTCCCCATCACCGCCCGCTGAAGGCAGGGCGGCGGCGAGCTGGGACGTGTCGGCCAGCACCCTTAAGCGCGGCCACCGTGCCAGCAACGTCTCCAGGGCGCCCAGCGCGGCGGGTGCCAGCCAGCCGGGGTGGTGGAGCTCCACCAGCAGCGGCAGCCGGACCGTCGGCAGCTCTCCGGTGAGCATGGCCTCCAGCAGTGGCCCCCGGGGCACGGCGCGGCCCAGCAGCCGTACCCAACCGGCGCCGATCGCGGCGCCTGCGGTTACCAGGAGCTCCAGCTCGGCCCGGGCCCGGACCCGCTCCGGTACGGACGAGGCGAACAGGCCGGCCAGGTCCAGGTCGGCGGTCACCCCGGTGACCGGCACGAACCATTCCCCGCACCGACGCCAGTGCGCGAGCACCTCCGGGTCCTGCCGGGCCAGGTCGAATCCGCGCGGGCCGCCCCGCAGATGCACGAACGGAACACCGTGCGCTCCGGCCCACGCCAGCAGCTCCGGCACGTCCATGCCCCGCACGCCGATGCTGTAGAGCCCGATGCCGGCCGCACTCACACCGTCCCCCAGTCCAACAGCAGGACGGGTTCGGCCGGGCGGCCCGGCGCGTCCAGCAGGGCGAACAGTTCCGGCGCCTTCCCGCCGGGCACCGTCCGGCACCAGACCTCGGCCAGGGCCGGATCGAGATGCCCGGCGAGCCAGCGGCAAGCCGTGGTGAAAGCGTCCTGGTACGCGCCTTCGGCAGCGGGTGCCAACTCGTGCATGCCCACCACCGTCCAGCCGCCCCGGTGCACCTGAAGCGCACCGAGCGTGTCGGTGGCGGCGGGCGTGCCAAGCAGGCCGAGGAAACCGCCGGGCGCGGTCAAAGTGGCCGCGCTCGCCGGGACGCCGGCTGCGTCGATGACCAACCGCCCCCGCCCGGCGCCCTCCGACGGTACACAGATGACGCCCGGAGCCCGGCCGATCGGTGCGTGCCGACGCGTGGTCACCACCCGGATGCGGGTGGCGCCGCGGCGGTACAGCTCCAGCACGCATCCCAGCGCGACCGGTCCGGACCCGAGGACCAGCACGTCGCTCAGGTCGTCGGTGGGCACCCGGTCCAGGCCCAGGCACGCCATCTGCTGGAACCGGGCCAGCGCCACCAGTCGAGCTTCCATCCCCGCAGGGGCAGTCACCGCCCCGGGACAGGCCGGATCGAATGCGGCTCCGTGCGGCACCGGGGCCAGCACCCAGCCCGCCGCTTCCTCGGTCCGGCCGAGCGCCATGTAACCGGCCTCGCGGTCCGCCCCCGCCAGATGCCGCCGCTCGGTGCCGGGGCTGAGCACACTGAACCGGCCCGTCAGCATGCCCGGCCCCCGCTCAGCCGCCGGAACCAGGCGCGCCCGGCCCTCCCCGACGCGGATCCGGGCTCCGACGTACCGGCGCGCTGCAGGCTTCTCCTCGGGCATCAACGGACCTCCATCGCCTGATGTGGTGTGCTGGTGCTGGCCAGGTCCTCGACCCTGCCGGCGATCACGTCGGGGGCTCCCCACACCGCGTGCAACGGGAGGGACCCGGCCAGCGCCCGCACCCGGTCCTGGCGATGTGAGGCGGCCAGGCCGTCCTCGAACTGGCGGAGCACCACCGGACTGTCGTCAAGCACGCGCTCCAGCAGATGACCGCTCGCCCGCCACCACACCGTGGCGGCCGTGTGCGCGTCCAGCACCTCAACTGCCCCCGCGCCGGCCGCCGGGTCGCCGTCCACGTCCACCACGGCGGCCACCGCCACCGGGCCCGCCGCGACCAGCGGCGCCTCCCGCAGCCCGGGCAGGTGGCCCAGATCCACCCGGTCCCCGCCCGGCGGCGGCAGCGCGAGGTCGGGGAACCAGCGCAGCGTCGGTCCGCGGCGGGCGAGGAACGCAGCCGTTCCGCCCAGCACACGGGGCCGCCGGTCAGGGTCGGAAAGGTCCACCAGCGCCACGTCACCGGCGAGCACCCGCCAGCCCCGGCGCACCAGCGCCAGCGCGACGAGCGATTTGCCCGCACCATGTCCGCCGAGCAGCACCACGACCCGGCCGTCGGCCGGAAACCACAGGGCAACCGCGTGCAAGCACAGCGTGCCGCAGGCCAGATGCAGCAGATGCAGATGGGCGTTCAGCAACCGCCGAGCGTCCCCCTTCGACACGCCGCCCGGCAGAAGGGCGGCGCCCGGACCGGCGCTGGGCCCCAAGGCGCCCGGCAGGACCCCGGGCAGGTGCGGGGCGATCTCGTCCCACCGGCAGGCCAGCGCCGTATCCGCCTCCACCCCCAGGCTCCGCCCGGCGCTCACCACCTCGTACGTGCCCCGCCCCATCCCATTCACCGGCCCCGCCCCATCTCCGGGACGATGTCCTGAAGGGCCCGCCACACCGGCGCCGACTGCAGCTGCTCCACCGCCACCCGCAAAACCGCCGACGGAACCCCGGACAGCAGCCCTTCCAGCAGCCGGGCCCCGGCAGCCTGGTCCGCCAGTCGCGGCCCACCCATCAGACCCAGCGGATCGCTCACGTACAGCAGTTGCTGAGGGACATCAGCGGCCCGGGCCACCGCCCGCTCCAGCATCCCCGCGTCCGCCCGTACGTCCTCCCCGGCGGCTGCATCACCGTCCACGATCACGACCGCGCCGAGCGGAACAGGCGGCGAGTACGTAATGTCGAGCGCGGCGCGGTGCTGCGCCGGTGTGAACAGGATCCGGTCGCGCTTCACACCGGCCACAACCGTCCGCTCACGCCGCCCGCCGCCGATGTTGCCGGCGAGCTGCACGGGCACCGCGACGCGGGTCGGCCACCCCACCACCGTGCCGTCCGGGCCGATCAGCACCAGGTCGTCGGCCAGGAACCGCGCACCAAGCTCCCGCACTGCCCGGTGGGCGAGCGTGGACTTCCCCCCGTGGCGCCCCGCCAGGAACACCAGCGCGCTGCCGTCGACGGCGACCGCCGAGGCGTGGAGCATCCGCCAGCCCGATGCCAGCAGCCGGGACGCGAAGAACACCCGCCCCAGATAGTCCGCCCACCGCAGACCGACCACGTCCCCGGGTGCCACCAGCAGCCGCGTCACCTGCTGCCCCGCGTCGACCTCCATCATCACCGCCGCCGCCCCCGGCCGATAGCGCGCCACCAGCCGCAGTACACCATCGCCGACACCCACAATCGCCAGGCGGCGCCCCCCATACGGCAATTCAAGGACCAGCCGACCGTCGAACAGGCCGCCACCATCCTCGAACTCCGGGCCGAGCTCCTCGACCTTGAGCGTCCACTGTGGCACTGCGGCCGGTGGAGCAACGGAGCAAGCCGGGACCAGCATGCCCAACACGGACCCGAGCACGTCGGGCGTCGGCGTCTCGATACGCAACCGAACACCGTGCAGCTGAACAGCACCGTGACTGTCCACCGACGTCCCCGAGGTGCGATCGACAGGCATGCTGTCAGCAAACATGGGACCAGTCCCTCCCAGCCAGAACAAGGTCGCGCGGACGGTCCACTGCGGGCACGTCGGGCCGCCGAGTCGATTACAGAGCAACAGAGCCGGTTCGCAACAGTGTTCGGGTGTCATTCTCCTGTCATTCCGCCCGGCGAATACACCTCAGAGAGGTGGGCCGGGGTGCTTCCATGGAGTGGTGGACGAACCCATCCGGCATCCTCTGGCCTACGCACGGTGGCTGCACGGCTGGTCACAAGCCGAGCTCGCCCGGCGCGTGAAGGAGGCAGCCCGACGCCGCGACCGCCGGGCTGGCACCAGCCGCCAACGCGTCTCCCTATGGGAGAAGAGCGTCACGCCGGACGAGTTCTCGCAAGAACTCCTGTCCGACATCTTCGACGTCCCGCACGAACACGTGACCGCGCTGGGCTGGCCGCACTGGCTGCCCGGCCACGAAACGCCCGCACCCCTCGGAGCAGGGCTCACCGTCACCGTCCTGAGAAAGGCCGCGCAGATGGCCGTGGACCGCCGCACCTTCCTGACCTACACACCGGCCGCCCTGGGCGCCCTCGCACTCCAATGGGCCACGATCGACCCTGCACTCGCCGCCAGTTCCACCAGCGGACGCCCGGTGGATCCCGCCCTCGTCGACTGGTTAGAGAACTCCGCCCACGACCTGACCAGCCTGCCGACCGCGCACCGCCAGCACACCGGCGCCCTCCTCGACGGACACCTGACGACCGTCGTCGATCTCCTCGAACGCGGTAGCTACGGCCACGCCGTCGGAATCCGGCTGCACTCTCTTGCTGCCGCCCTCAGCCAGACTCTCGCCTGGCACCGATTCGACTACGAACACCACGCCGCCGCCAACCGGTACTGGCACGCCGCCGTCCACGCCGCTCACCAGGCCGGCGATACGGACATGGGCGCCGGAGCCCTCTCCGACATCGCCTACCAGAGCATCTGGCTCGGCCATCCCCGCGCTGCCGCCGACAGCCTGGAGCACGCCCTCTCCCGCACCACCAACCCGACCGCCCGGTCCCTGCTGTTCCTGCGCAAGGCTCGAGCACACGCAATGCTCCACGAGGCCCGCGCCTGCTACCGCGACCTCGCCCAAGCCGAGAAGCTGCTGGACTCGACCACAGAATCGGCACCCGAGTGGTGTTCCTGGATGAGCTATGCCGACTTGGCAGTGGATACCGGCAGGTGCCTGATCGATCTGGGACAACCAGCCCGCGCCCACGACCAGATCAGCCAAGGAATCACGCTGCTGCCCACGGCACGAGACAAGACCAAGGCAGTGTTCCTTGCCTACGAGGCAGAGAGCCTGCTCGCCCAGGGAGACATCTCCCAGGCCGCACAGCTGGCTCGCCAGTCCCTCGGCCTTGCCCAACAGATCGGCGCCTCCCGCTGCGTTCAACAGATCCGCGACCTGTCCGCCACATTCGACCCGCTCAGCTCGGAGCAGGGCGTCGACCGCCTGCTCTACGACGTCGCACTGACGAGCTGAACTTGTCCGCCACACTCTCCTCTGGGCGTGGGTCAACGCAGAGATCGTGGTCGCCCCGCTCCCCAAGCCGCTGACCGAAACCACCACCCGCCGCTCCACGCGTTGGCCAACAAGACCCCGACGGCAGACAGCACCGGCACGCCGCCACATCGCGCGGACAGTCCCTCCAGTCCCTCCAGTCCCTCCCGCTCCTCCGGTCCTGGCCCCCGGCCCCGGCCAGCCGTCCCACCCCGACTGCCCGCATGTCGTCGTCCCTGGCATCGCCAGCGCACCAGAGCCCCCACGGTGCGGCCCGCACCGCCGCCACCGCCACGCCATCGCCCGGTACCTCCCGAACCGCACCGCCGTCGCCGCCCGCCAAAATCCGCGCTCCCCGACAGGCGGTTGGGTCCCCCTCGGATGATCCTTGCGCGGCGGCCATTGGTGGGCCATGGCGACGACCGGCTCGTGACGTTCGACAGCGGTACTCCTCCACACGAGCTTCGGCACCACCGTCTGTTCCATTCGCGGGTCCGACTCCCAGCGTGAGCCCTACGCTGGCTGAATGCCCTGGAACTGGCTGCAGATCAGACTCCATCCAACTGGGCCCGGTACAACGGGCTACGGCGAATCGACCTACGGACCTGGCGGCTTCACATACCTTGCGGCCAGGTCAGAGGTGCAGAAAATCCTCGACCGGCTGGCCACGGAGGTCCCGCAGACGCCCGCCTACGGTGCCGCTGCCGCGTCGTGGCGCAAGGGAGACGTCGCCGACGACACCCTGACCGCGGCGCTCCTGGTGTCCCGGGTCTTCGAGTATGAGGAGGGGCGCAGCGCGGCGGAAGCCGCGCAGGAGTGGCTACAGGGGTTCAGCATGCGGGTGACAGGCGAGCCGCACCGCGTCGTCGTCTCGCCAGCAGCCCCCGGCGGAACCTTCGGGAGGTAGCCCGGGGTGGGCACTCGAATCGATGAACGACAGCGGATCGGCCAGCGCGGGGATCACGCGGGGCCGCTACCTCCCTGCCCGGCCTCGCCCAGCTGATGGCTTCCCAACACGGCGGGCAGGCCCGCCCAGGCCATCACCCTTTCGGGGGAAGGCCGCCGGGGGAGGCCGGTGGATACGCTGACGTCGGGGCTGCGCCGCCGGCGCACAGGACGGGAGGGCGGGAAGTCTGCGTGGCAACTTCGGTATCGGTGAGCGAGGACGACCTGCGCACGATGCTGGCCGAGCGCAGTGGTCTGGACAGGGACTTGCTCTGGTATCCCGTCCACGACGTACCGCGCTCCCTCGGCCTGTCGTGGCCCCTGACCGCCGAGCAGGCCGAGGGAGCGCTGTCCGACCTGCTCGACCGGCTTCGCCGTGTCCTGCCTGCACCTCGCCAGGAATGCGCAGGCCGGCGGTACGTGTACCTGTCCGAGATCACCGACCGATACCAGCGCGCAGACACCCGCCGCATCCTCGAGCGCATCCAGAGCCGCGGGGCCACCCCGGCGTGTCCGGCCTTCGGCGGCGAGGACTACGACCCGCGCTCGGAGCGGGGATGGGGTGCCCGACCCTCAACCGCCCCCGATCACGGCGGCAAGCCGAACTGGGCCTGGTGGCGCGAGGTGCGCGAGGCTGGCCCGCGGCCGCTCTACCAGATGCCCGACCCGTACCTCGGAGAAGACGAGCCGCCCGTCGACCGCGCGCTCGGCCTGCGCGAGCGTACGGGCGATAGCGCTGCCTACCGCGCGGCGCTGAGTGCTGCAGTCCGGGAGGACCCGCGGCAGATTGACTGCTGGGCGCATCTGGGAAGCGAAGCGTTCGAGCGCGCCGATGCCGACGATTCTGCCTTGCCAGAAGCCCTTGGTTACTACCAGACAGCCGTAGCCGTCGCCGAGTTGTCGCTGCCGTCGGCGTTCACCGGAGTCCTGGCCTGGGGGGAGCTGAACAACCGGCCCTTCCACCGGGCGTTGCACGGCCTCGGGCTGACCTGGTGGCGGCTGGGCGAGACGGTGAAGGCGGCGGCGGCCTTCGGCGACAGCCTGTGGACCAACCCCGACGACAACCAGGGCATCCGCTACCTGATCGGGCAGGCGAAGGCGGGCGTGCCGTGGAGCCAGGCTGAAGAGGACTAGGAGTTGTCGTCAAAGTGTCACGCCCACATCAGGAGCGACGCGAGGGTGACGGCTGCTTGGTAGGACTGGGCGGTCTTGTCGTACCTGGTCGCGATGCCGCGCCACTGGTCGGGTAGCCGGGTCATGTTGCCATGACCCGGCCCCCTCAGAACCGGGCATGCCTGTTTCCAGGCACCACGGCTCAAGCAAGCCCAAACGCTTCACAGAATCTGCTATTTGTTGCTGCCATCTCGTGCATGAAGCTGCTGATGACATTCGGAGTGAACGAGTCGAAGGTTCTTGACTTCATCAGATCCTCCGTCTCGACGGTAGGCGAAGTGGTGCTTATGCAACCGCTTCTTCATCGCGTCGAACCAGTCGATCCACTCACGTGGGCTTTCCGGCTCGTATTCTGCTCCGGCGATGAGAGCCTGACCGCAGAGCGGACAGCGTCCTTTCTGACGGGCTGCCAGAGTAAGGCTGATCTTGTCCATTGGCGGAGGTGTGCGCGTCCTACGGCGCTGACTCCAGTAGTCATGGAGCGCGGGATCGTCGGGTGAAGACTTTCCCTTGACTAGTTGGTGTCTTCTGATGTTGGTCCAGGCAAACTTGGGAAGATGTGCACCTGTGGTGCGATCACCGAAGACCCAGTTATTTTTCTTGGACCGGTTGAGTCTGCCGAAGTACTTGTTGACGATCCAGTGCTTCGACTTCTTCGGGTGGGTGCGCTTGGCCCACTTGTAGGTGAGCGTCCACACGTAACTGTCCAGCGCTGAGAATGTCTTGCTGGACACCACCGTTCGGTAGTACGCAGACCAGCCCCTGACGATCGGGGAGAGTCTGCGGAGCACGACTGTGATGTTCTGCCCGAGAAGAGCTTGCATCTCGGAACGCAGACGATACCGAATTCTCTTCACCGCATCCTTGCTGGGCGTAATGATCAGGCTGTCGCCATGGCGTCGGACGTTGAAGCCGAGGAAGTCGAACCCTTCGGAAAGGTGAAGGATTCGCGTCTTCTCTTCGTTGAAGCGAAGACCTCGGGGTTCAAGCCATTCGCCAAGCTGCGACTTGACCGTCTCAGCCTCCTCCTTGCTCGTGCAGAACACTGCAAAGTCGTCGGCATAACGCACCAGGATGGGCGTGCCCTTCGCGGCCCACATCACTGTTCCTTTGCGGGTTGCGAAACGAACGCCTGCGGCTTCCTCCATTCCGTGGAGTGCAATATTGAGCAACAAGGGACTGATCACTCCGCCTTGAGGTGTTCCCTCGTCGGTGCGAGTGAAGCGTCCGTTGTCGATCACGCCCGCCTTCAGCCACTGCCGGACGAGTTCTCTGGCAGGGAAGCCGCCGACGCCGCTGAGCAGGTGGTCGTGGTCGATGCGGTCGAACGCTGCGGCCAGGTCGGCGTCGAGTACCCACTGACGCTTGGCCGTTTTGCCCTTCGCGGTGCTGAAGATCGCCTGGATGGCGTCGTGGCATCCGCGGCCTGGTCGGAATCCGTAGGACCGTGATTCGAACCGGGCTTCCCACTCGGGTTCCAGTGCGTTCTTTACGCGCGCCTGAACTACTCGGTCGCGCATTACTGGGATGCCGAGCGGGCGTTGCTTTCCATTGCTCTTCGGGATGTAGACCCGCTTGACGGGCCTGGCTCTCCAGGGTTGGGTTTGCTGGCCGATGTCGACCGCCATGCGAGCTCGCGCCTGGGGGGTGAGTGCTCGTTCCCTATCGATGCCTGCCGTCTTGCGGCCCTTGCTCTGCTGCGTCACCCGTTTCACGCTCAAGAGCGTGTTACTGCGGCTCCGCAGCATGAGCTTCTGCAGATTGCGGACCTTCTTGAGGTCCCCTTCCTGTGCCGCTTTGAAGATCCGTTGTCTCAGGCGCCGTACGTTTCCCTCAGTGCTGGCCCAGTCGATCCCGTGCCAATCCAGTGGTTCGCCCTGCGGTCCGTTCGCTGTGGAGGTGCGGCCGGCAGTAGAGACTGTCTGTCGCATGTTCCTCCTTCGCGTCCAACTTGTCCGGCAGGTTCTGGCGTCATTACTTGGGATGATTCAAAGGCTCACCCGGCCCACGTGGGCACCCTTTCGGGTCAGGCCATCAGACCTGTATCCGGCGAGTTATGGCCTGGGTTGAAGGACTCCAGGGTTTTCCTCTGACCTTTCGGTCGACCGGCATTCGCTTCTTGGGCCATCCTGTTCCCGCTGGAGAGTTGGGCCTTCCTTGCGGTCGGCTTACCGGGCGAGCCCGGACTCCAACGGGGTTTCCACGTTCCACACACGTAAGCTTCGGCTGGGGTGGGTGCCCCCTCTATCCCGGAACCGGCGGTGTCCTCCTCCCGACCTAAAGTCCTCGGGAGTCGCCTGGCGTATTTCAACGCCGAGTTCTGTAGCCGCTGATTGCGAACCATCGGGCGGCTTCAACCTTACGAGACATCAACGGGGGTTCACGCGGTTCACCCGTCCAGCCTTTCCCTCGCCTGTTGTTCCCCGATGGCCAGGGAACCCTTGGGCTTGAACGCTCAGCTTCACACCCCGCTGTTACCAGCGACGCATGTGAGCGCGGGAACGGATTGCGGACACTAATCCGGGGTCAGCACATTCCTCCTTCCTTCGTGGCTTTCCCACTTAACGTGTGCGACTTCGTGTCGCACCTTGAGCCGGTTGAAGCACCGTTCCACCACGTTGCGGCGCTTGTAGACCTGCTTGTCGAAGGCCGGCGGCCGGCCTCCCCGACTGCCTCGCCGGGTCCGGTTGCGGACCTGGTCAGACCGTTCCGGGATCGTGTGCGTGACGCCGCGGCGCCGCAGCCAAGTACGGATGGCCTTCGAGCTGTAGCCCTTGTCGCCAATGACGTGGTCGGGCCTGACGCGCGGTCGACCCGGCCCGATCCGGGGCACCCGTATCGCGTCCATCACGGCGGTGAACTGAGTGCAGTCGTTGGTGTTCCCGCCGGTCAGGACGAACGCGAGGGGGCGGCCCGTCCCATCGCAGGCCAGGTGAATCTTGCTGGTCAGTCCGCCGCGGGACCGGCCGAGGGCCGGGCTGCGGAGCCCCCTTTTCGGGCCCGGCCGCGTGCTGGTGGGCACGGACAACGGTGGAGTCCACCGACACCAGCCACTCGATGTCGCCTGCCGCGTCCGCTTGCGCCTGCACCGCCTGGAGCATCCGCTCGAAGGTTCCGTCCGCCGCCCACCTGCGGAAACGGGTGTGAAGGCTGGCCCACGACCCGTACCGGTCGGGCACGTCCCGCCAGGCGACCCCGGTCCGGAACTTCCACACGATCCCGTTCAGAATCGTCCGGTCGTCCAGCCGCGGCCGCCCCAGCACGGGCCGAGGCAGCAACGGCTGCACGAGTTCCCACTCAGCGTCCGACAGTTCATGGCGACGTATCACCCGACCATGATCCACAACGCAAGATCACTTTGACGACAGACCCTAGCCCAGGCCGTCCCGCCGCCGAGTCCCGCTGCCGTTTTCCCCCGCGCCTTGGAGGTGCCGCCACGCGACGGCCGTCACCATGCCACCCTGACTCGTTGACGCCCGCCTACCGCCCAGATCCAGCCCGGGCCGAAGGCGGCAGCCTTTCGCAGCTGACCAACCCGGTCAGCGGCTGGACACCGTGTCGGGCCAACATCGCGGACACCCTGGATCGGGGCCCGCGGCCATCAGCTGCTGGAGTTTCTACGCCCAGTTTCGAGTCCGACGAAGTGACGTTGCCGGCGCTCACGTTCTACGTCCGCACGATGGTCAGGTCCGACCGCGATGAACCAGAGCCGTCGGCCAAAAACGTGCGCTGATCAGGCAAGAGTCGAAGGCGCAGCGCTCGCGGCGTCCAGCGTCCCCGCGTCCACAGCTGTCGAAATGATGTTCCATTTGTCAGTGGGTGGGGCTACTGTCCAGAGACGCAAGATCGCAAGGGGGCACCATGAATATCACCCACTTCCGGCCGGGCCGGCCTCCGGGCATCCGTCAGGGCTCCGATGGGCTGACCGACAGGCAGCGGGCCATCGTCGAGTACATCGCCAGCTCGGTTTCGGACCGCGGGTACCCGCCGTCGATGCGCGAGATCGGTCAGGCCGTCGGGCTGTCGAGCACCTCCAGCGTTGCGCACCAGCTCCTGGCACTGGAGAAAAAGGGGGAGCTGCGCCGCGACCCGCACCGTCCCCGCGCCTACTGCGTTCCCCCCAAGGCCTTTACCGCCGAGGAGTCTGAGCTGCCAGAGAGCGCGCCGAAGGCGGTGGAGGTTCCCCTTGTCGGCCGGATCGCGGCCGGTGCGCCGATCCTCGCCGAGGAGGTGGTCGAGGACACCTACGCTCTGCCGCGCCAGCTGGTGGGCGAAGGCGAGCTCTTTGCCTTGAAGGTGGTGGGCGACAGCATGATCGACGCAGCCATCTGCGACGGCGACATCGTCACCGTCCGGCGCCAGGACTCGGCCGACCACGGTGACATCGTCGCCGCCCTCTTGGACGGAGAGGCCACCGTGAAGCGTCTGCGGCGCGAGGACAACCAGGTCTGGCTCATGCCCCACAACGTGGCGTACCAGCCGATCCCGGGCGACGACTCGGTCATCCTCGGCAAGGTCGTTGCCGTCCTCCGCGCCCTCTGAACCCTGGAACGGTCCGCCCGGTCGACGGGCGAAGGGCTCCCGGGCGGACTCCGATCCTCATCTTGTCCTACTGACTCCGGGTACACGGTGAACAGGGCCGTCCTCTGAGCCGAACGAGACATCTGATCGCTGGTCGAGTTGAGCCCGTGGTCACGGAAGGGATGGCTGTTCGATCGGGCTGTTGCACGCTGAAGTCCTTCGAGGTGGAGGCCCCCTTCCGGGCGACGACCAGGGAGGTTGCGGCCACCGCGGTGAAGTACGTGACTCAGGAGGTGAAGGTGCCGGCCGAGGTGTGGGCGGCGTACGACTGGCAGGACGATCGGACCTAGCGCCCGGCAGTGTCAGGACCCCACCAACCCTCCCTAGACCCAAAGCCGTTCCCCGCGACGAAGTTCCGGTTCGACATCACCTGCGAGACCACCAGTACAACGGTCTGTATCGCCGTCCACATCCGCGACGGCGGATTTGTGAACGCGTCCGCCGAGGGCACCGACATGCGACCGCGACTACTACGGAGCGCTCCCGGGCGTACTGGACCGCAAGAACTTGTACCTCGCCCGGCTGATCGCCCTGGTCCCCGACTCGATTCAGGAGTGCGACGGATTCTGACGCTGGGTGCCCGGCGGGTGGGGCTGGGGCTATCCGGCCGCCGACCCGTTCTCGCTCCTGCCCACGGAGCCTCCTACCCTGGAGCAGGAACGGCGTTGGGCGGCGCGGGAGCGGATAGCACGGACGCGGCTGCGCACTGTGAAGAAGCGGATGTCGGACGAGTGGCACCGCGAGTACGTGCCGCGGCTGCGCGGCCAGGCGCGGAAGATGAACGAGAACGGATACTCGCGCCCGCGGATGGCTCTGGAGATGAGCCGGGGCGAGGACGGGGTCGAGCGCGCGGAGGCGCACCGGCGGCTCGCCGCGGCGGCGGAACTCGGCTTCATCCCTGCCCTCGGCGGACCGCCCGCCCAGGGAGATCCGGCGGCCCATCTGGAACCAACTGCTCCCCGCACCGGAGCAGGACCGGTCATAGTCGGTGCCAGCCTCATCAACGTGCTGGAGGGCTCAGTCCCTCGGGCGCAAGTTGGGGCCTTGGAGCTCGGCATGCCCGGTGGCGGCGATGCGCAGCGCGAGAGAGCGACCCGCGTCGGGGTGAGCGGCGAACCCCGCGCACACCGCGCCGAGAAGGTTGCTGTCCTGGCCGGTCTCGTGGCAGACGATGTGCCCTTCGTCGGCCACGCAGTCGCGCACCAGGCGGGCAAGCTGTCCGGGGGCGAGATTGCCCCGGTTTCCGGGACGGAAGTCGCATGTCGCGCACTGGTCGGCCATGACGCGGACACGGCCCGTGTCGTCGTCGGCAACCGGGGTCTGCCCGATGGTGACGGTGCGGTTGACCTGGGGCACGGGCGCCGGACCTCCGAGATGAGAGTGGAGCGGGACTGAAGGCGTCAAAGCGGATGAGCGCACCGCCTGAGCACCACGGGGCCTTCCAGCAGGAGCCAAGGACATCCTCCCAGCGGCCGGCGCAGGTGGGCAACCAGGTCAGCGCTTGAAGTACCCGTCGGCACGAAACAGCCGAAACCCAACGACCGCTAACGCGGAGGCCCCACCACTGATGCTCCGGTCTGGGCTCAAGCGCTGGACCGCCGCCTGGTCGCCTCGCTGACCAGTGGCTCATAGCCCGATGGCCGCCTTGGGACCCATGTACGTGCCGGCCCCAGGAAAGCCGTCCTGGCACAGCGACATGAACCTCTCGCTGAACCCGAGGCCGGGCAGCTCAGTGAGCTTCACGAACTCGACCTGCCGGATCGGACGCGTATCCGCGCCCGCCGTTACGGCCCCGATCTGCCCGCCGACCCGGCATGCCTCGAAGGTGATGTGGAGGACATGAGCGGCCGTGTGGTCGCAGACGTACAGCAGACGGCCGACCTCGACCTCGGCACCGGTCTCCTCCAGCATCTCCCGCTTCAGTGCCTCTTCCAGGGTCTCCCCGGGCTCGACCTTGCCCCCGGGCAGGCTCCACGACCGATCGCCGTCGGTGTCTTGGTCCAGCAGCAGGATCTGGCCGTTCTCGATGACGATGCCCGTCACGCGTGTATGCATCGGCCGACGCTATCGCTTGACGACATCGCCGCGCTGGCCGTCGCGGCACCACCTCTACTATCCAGAGGCTGCACCATCTGCGGCGCGGCATTGGCCACTTGCTCGACGGGTTCGCCACGCTGGGGGCGGAGATCACCACCGAACCGGAGGACTAGATGAGCGCCCTGCCGTTCACCACCGCCGACACCGACCTGCTCCACGAGGGCCTGCGCCAGGCCGTCGCCGACGGCGCGAGCCCCGGCGGCGTCATGGTCTGCGGTACGGCCGCCGGAGACCGCGCCATCCTGACGGCCGGGGTGGTCTCCCCGGAAACCAGCCGCCGGGCCCCGGAGGGGGCCACGGTGTACGACATCGCCTCGCTGACGAAGGTCGTCGCGACCTGGCCGCTGGTCGGCCGAGCCGTCGACGCCGGGCTCCTCGACCTGGACGACTCGGTGCGGGAGTTCCTCCCCGCCATGGAGGGGCCGGCGCCCAGCGCCGCCGCGACCGTCCGCGAGCTGCTGTCCCATACCTCCGGGCTGCGGGCCTCCACCCGCCTCGACTTCTACGCCGGACGCACCGAGCCCCTGTACGAGCTGATCTGCCGGGAGCCGCTGGAGGCGGCCCCCGGCGCCCACCGCTACATCAACCGCGGCTTCATCCTCCTCGGGCAGGCCCTCGCCCACGTCCACCAGCGGCCACTGGAAGACGTTGCCGCCGACATGTGGGACGAGCTCGGGATGAAGGACACCTCCTACGGGCCGGTGCCGTCCGCGCCGGCGGTCGCGCCCACCGAGCAGCGGCACGGGGCTGCCCGGCTGTGGGGGACGGTGCACGACGAGAACGCTGCCACCATGGGCGGGACCGCCGGGCACGCTGGAGTGTTCGCGCCCGCCGACGACCTCGCCACCTACGCGGAGGCCCTCCTCGACCGGCGTCCGGACAATCCGCTGGCCGCCTGGCTGGGCGAGAGCATGACCGCGCACGCCGAGATCGAGCCGGGTCTGCACCGGGGACTGGGCTGGATCCTCGCGGACGGCGGCACCGTGGCGTACCACCACGGCTTCACGGGCATGAGCCTCTACCTCGCCCCTGCCTCGGGCCGCTACATCGCCATCGCCACCAACGCCGTCCACAACGGCCCCGCCCGCACCCGCATCGCACCTCTGCGCGAGCTCATCCTCAAGACGATCACCACGACCTGACCGGAGTACGACCGTGACCCACCCGCACACCAGCGAACCGAGAGTCAGCGCCCGCGCGGTCGTGCTCAACACCCGGGCCGAGATTCTCCTGGTCCGCCACCGCGACCAGGAGCGGGAGTTCTACGTCCTGCCCGGGGGCCGTGTCGAGCCCGGTGAGACCTCGGCGGAGGCCGTGCGCCGGGAAGTCCTCGAAGAGACGGGACTGTCGGTCCGGATCGGTGAACTGCGCTGGGTCAGGGAGTACCTGCCACAGCGCCACCAAGGCGATCCGCACCACACGACCCGTCTCCAGCAGCTCCAGCTGTACTTCGACGCCTACCTGGAGAACGAGAGCGTCGCCGCGCCGCCGGGCAATCCCGACCGGACCCAGTTCGCAGTCGTGTGGCACCCTGCCGCTGCGATCGGTGAACTGGCGCTCCTGCCCGCCGGCCTGACGGGCCCGGTGGCCGATCTCGTAAACGGCCAGGCCGGCCCCCGGTACCTCGGCGACCTGCCGTGAGCATCCCCATGGATACACCGTCCGTCGGCGAGATCGTCTTCGTCAGGATCCGGCCAGTCGTGATGCCGCCGCCGAAAAGCGCCGCCGGGGGATGCGCCGAGGCCTGAAGGGCGCACCGGTTGGGGCCAGCCACCGTGTGACAGCGGGCGGCAGCGCGTGGCAGAGGGGCTGTGGCCGGGCGGAGTCGCAGAGTCAGAAGGAACGGGGCCAGGCTGTCGGTATGGTGCCGTAGGGTGCATCGACGGTGGCCCAGTGGCGAGAGGCCCGATCGTGCTCAGGGGGAGATGTGGCGTTTAGTTCGCGTATTCGGGTCTCCCGCGATGCACGCGGTGAGCCGGACTACACCGCGCCTGCCGGTGGGATCGCGATGGGCACCGCGTGGGTCGCCTTTGGCGCGGCGGCGTACTTCGCGCTGGAGTCCCAGCTGTGGCACGACCACCAGACGACGGCGTACGCAGTCATCGCCGTGGTCACGGCCGTCGCGACGTTCGCCGCGTTCCTCGCCGCCAGGACGGTGTTCCGCCGCTTCGGAGCACACTGGTGGCACATCGCTCTCGCCACGGCGGTGCTGTGCTGCACGGGCGCGGCGGCGCCGGAGGCTGCCGCCTACGTGTTCCCCGACCAGATGGCCCGGTATCACCGGGAGCTCGGCGGCCCGGGGCAGTGCCTGCACGGCACCCCGTACGCGAGTGAGCGCGAGTTCCCGAAGGCTTCGCAGGTCACCTACGACGACCGGGACTCGGAGCGGATGACCGTCACCCCGATCGACAAGGCGTACCAGCCGCTGGTTCTTGATCACGCTGTCCGGGGCGGGCTCCACCGGCTGACCCCGGCCGATGCGAAGTCCAGCCAGATCCTGGAGTCCCACGGCTGCTGAGGCCCTGCACCGCACCAGACGAGTGCTGTCGGCAGGACTTCGGCCAGCTCTCCCCGCTGAGGGAAGTCCGGAGGGCGTTGCCAGGGGCAGCGGCCCGCCCGTCGGCGTCAGCTCGTCTTCTGGCCAGCGAAGGCGAGGCGGTGATCGTCGCTCTCTGGTAACGGCCGGTTCCGGCATGTAACTTCACCTTCAGCTGTCGTGGTTCGCAGTCCCTGCCCGCGCCCTGGCGTGGGCGTTTTGCTGTGCAGTGCCGGACCAGGGCGATCACCTCCGGATTCGCGTGGTGCGGATCCGACCTCGACTGGAAGGCATGACCATGGCCAGCGGAACCGTGAAGTGGTTCAACTCCGAAAAGGGCTTCGGCTTCATCGCGCAGGACGGCGGCGGACCGGACGTCTTCGCGCACTACTCCAACATCTCGGGCAACGGTTACCGCGAGCTCCAGGAGGGCCAGGCCGTGACCTTCGACATCACGCAGGGCCAGAAGGGCCCGCAGGCGGAGAACATCACCGCCGCCTGAACCGCCTGCTGGCCTGCCCCGGAAGCTTGGACTCCCGGGGCAGGCTGGAGCGAGCTACCACCCTGAAACACACGGCCCGGCTACAGCCTTAACCCCATGGACCCACAAGACCCAGGTCCGACGAGCGTCTGAGACTGGCCGGCATTGGCTCCGTTGGCTCACTCACCGTGGGTGCCAGCGCGATCCGGGTGAGGCGGTCCCCGGCGACGTGCGGGCGGTGGGTGACAGTGGGGGCATGGTCGATGTCGACGCGGTAACGATCAAGCTGTACGGGCTGCGCCCGGAGGAGTTCACGGCAGCCCGGGATGATCAAGCGGCGCAGGCCCGCCGGGCGGGAGAACCGGCCGCGGCGAAGCACATCGCGGGCCTGCGCAAGCCGACGCTCGCCGCGTGGGCAGCGAACCTGCTCGCCCGCGCGGACGAGGACCAGGCCCAGCGCCTCCTTGCCCTCGGGCAGGCGCTGCGCGAGGCGCACCGGGCGCTGGCCGGGCAGGACCTAAGGGAGCTGTCGCACCAGCAGCACGTGGTGATTGCCGCGATGGCTCGTGAGGCCCGCAGGCTGGCGGGAGAAGCGGGGCACGCCGTCTCCGAGGACGTCCAGCGCGAGGTCGAGGGGATCCTCCACTCCGTCCTCGCCGATCCGCCGACGGCAGAGGTGTGGGTGCGGGGAGTCCTGGTGAAGGCACCGACTGAGGCGGTCGGGTTCACCGGACTGGAACCCCCACCAAGCAAGGCGCCGCCCCCGAAGAGGCCGGCGGCGACGGCGAACACGCAGAGACGGTCTCCCAGCTCGGCGCTGTTGGCCGAGGAACGGGAGGCGAAAGAGCTGGCCCGTGCCGAGGCGGACCGCACGGCCCGGGAGGCGGAGCAGGCCGAGGACGCGCTCGCACGGGCGGAGGCGGACCTCGTGCAGACCCGTACGGGGATCGGTGCGCTCGACGAGCAGATCGCGGCGCTGCACACACAGCTTGACCGGGTCGGGCGGGAACGAACCCGGATGAGTGCTGCTGAGGAAGCCGCCGTCCGCCGTCATCATCAGGCCGACGAGGAGCTGACGAAGGCGCGTTCAGCAGCCCGGGAGGCCAAGCGCGCCCTCAAAGCACTGGATGGCGGGCGCTGACCGCAGGGGCCCGGCACCGCAGTACGAGCCCGGACGAAGGCACACCGACGACACCACGTGGCCTGGAGCAATACGCATTCCCGCAAAGATCACCTCGCTCGTCGCTATAGACCGCTTCCCTCGGTGCAGGTCACTCATCTGAGCAACCGGTTCGCGACCTGATAAATGGGAACGATCCGCTGTCGCCCCGGGGAGAATGGCGGCATGACGAGCGAGGTATCTGTGAACGCGCAGCCGTTGACGGCCGCCCAGGCCGATGCCTTGCACATCGAGACTCACACCCCGTACCTCGCTGCCCATCCCGAGTTGCTGGACGGACTAGCAATTGCAGAGCCGTCCCAGGTGTGGTGCACGGCGAAATTGCCTGACGACGTGTGGTGGCGATCGGCCGCGGTCCACGAGGCGGCACACGCGGTGCTCGCCTGGGTCTTCGGGCTGGAGGTGAAGCGGCTGACCCTCGCCGGAGACCGGACCGCGCTGGAGGGGGGCGGCTGCTGGGTGACTGGAAGGGGGGATGCGCAGCACTACACGCTCGGGTGGCTGGGTGCCGGGTACGCCCAGGCCGACTGGCTGACGGACCACGGATACACCCACCCGGAACTGCGCCGCTGCGTGTTGGAGCACGGTGCGCTCGGCGACCATCGGATCGTGGACGGCTATGTGGCGTCCGGATTCGTCATCGACCGCACGCAGGCGATCGCCGATGCGCAGCGGGTACTCGCTGAGCCGCACACTGCGGCAGCCCTTAACGACCTCGCCGTTCTGCTGCTCGCTGAAGGTCAGCTGGAGGCCCATCGGATTAATGAGACCCTCCTGGCCCGGTGCGTCGAGCGGCCCGTGACCCTAGCGGTGTGGGTCCCCGGCCAGCGATTGCCCTTGATCGCTATGCCACAGCAGTGCTGTGCGGAGGTAGCCGAAGCACGGCGAGGCAGTGCTGCGTCACGGCAATCCTGACGACTCGGCTGTTTCGTCGGTTTCCTTGGTCGGCAGCGATGGCGCGTCGGACATCGTCAGCACCGGCACCGCGCCCTGCTCCGCGTCCCCCGCTCCGGAGCGAGCCCTCCACGGGGCGACCGCCGCGCTGAAACGATCGTCCTCGGCCGGAGCTCCTCTACCGTTGATGGGATGCGCAATTTCCTAGCAGGCCCTGCGGTTTTCGCCGCCGTGCTGCTGCTCACGCCGGCCCCGGCGCACGCTGCCGTCGCGGCTCCGTGCATCGCGAAGTCCGGGAGCGACGCGACCGAGACACGTGAGGACAGCTCGGTCGACGAGGGCGAGATCCGGTGGACTGCGAGCACGAAGTACAAGGCCGAGTACCAGCACGCGAACCGGGCCTGGTCGTACTCCGGCGCGAAGATCAAGATCGCGCCGGATTCGGCGACGACCGTCAACGACCTGAACTACGAGGACTTCTCCGACGCGAGGAATTCGGCGGCAGGGGTGTGGTCCCGCCATCCCGGACCGGCGGCGACGGACCTGATCCGCTTCAACAAGGCGCGGATGGACATCTTCGACGTGGAAACCCGCCGGATGGTCGCCGCCCATGAGCTCGGGCACGCGCTCGGCCTGTGCCACAAGTCGGGCAGCGGCACGAGCGCAGTGAAGTCCGTGATGTGGCCGGACGTCGCCCGGTACCCCGACGCGCCTACCGACGTTGACAAGGCCAACCTGAAGAAGCTGTGGGGCTGATCATGAGCATGAAGCTGTGGGTCTGCGGCTGCCTCGCCGCCGGCGTGGTCGCCTCTGGCGCGGCCTGGTTCGCCGTCGCCGCCCAGCAGGCCGAGACCGTGCATGCGGTGTGCGGCCCCGACATGAGCCGGGACGAGGTCGTCGCGGCGAAGTCCGAGGGCGTGGCCGTCGTAGAGGCGGTCGAGAACACCCGGTACCGGGAGGACGGCGGCAGCGCCTACCTGACGACCCGGGTGAAGACCCTAGAGACCTTCAAGGGGAAGTTCGGCGACGTCCTCCACATCACGCAGGGCGTGAAGAACGGTGGCGCACCGGGCCGGTACGCGACCGAGGACCCGGACCGCTACGCGGTGCTGGAGCCGGGCCGCCAGTACGTCATCGCCGTCCAGTCCGGATCGACGACGGGCACAGCCGGGACCGAGGCGTGGGCGTGGTACGCCGAGCCGGCGCAGCGCGGTGTGGCCGGGGAGCGGGAGCACTGGAAGGAGGCACTGGCCACCGCGCCCGAGGCCGCCGTAAGCAGCAGCTGCGAGGACGTACAGGCGGGCTGATCCCCGGACGGGAGACAGCCTGGGACGGGTGCTGCGGCCCTGAACCGGCGGCTACGACGATGGACGGGCTGAACGTCGCGCTGTGCCGCGGCGCGAATCGCGCCAGCGGTCCTCCGGAGGAGCCGGCTGGTGTGGACGCGCGGGGGTGCGGTCAGCTTCCGTACGCGATAGGCGGCGGGTTGAGAGAATCGGCCTTCCTACTCTCCGGCAGGCAGCGAGGCAGCATCGTGTTCCCCTTCGACCACCGGCGCAAGGGCGGCGCTGCCCTGCTGGGCGCCACCGCTCCGGGACAGCCTGGGCCGTTCGGCGTCTTCCCCCACCCCGGCGACGAGGACACCCAGGACGTCGTCCGGCCGGTGCTCGACCGGTGGGTCGCGGATGCGGGCGAAGACCACCCTGTCCGGCGGTGGCCCAATGAACCGGAGACCCCGCACTCCCGGGCTGCGCGCGACGTCCTGGACGAGATGCTCGGAGCCCTCGACGAAGTCGGCGGGGATGACCCTCGATGGGCCGCCAAGCGGCGTGAGTTCGCCAAGCTGACCGACATGGACCAACTGCTCGAGATGCGCGGCGAGTTCGCGGTGGCGCTGGCTCTCGCATCCGCCGGCATCGGATACCGGCTGGGGGACACCAAAGTGCCCAACCCCGACCTCCTCCTCCGGGACCCGGCCAGCATGGACCGTCCTGCGGCCGGCATCGAAGTCACCGCCCGGTCACCCCGAAACATCGCCGAGCTCGTCGAACGCGCCGAGACCGAACTCGGCGCCGCTGACGGCCTCGGTGTCCGCCTGGTCTTCAGCCGCTACCCCTCACGACTCCAGGCTGATGTCGCGGACACGGTCGCCGCTGCCGTCCGCGCTCAAGCGGACGCCGCGGGGCGCGGCAACAGCACCACGCCGGCCGTGATCGACGTCGACGACGCCTTGAAAAATGCCGGCTCGTTGACCGTCACTGTCCACGTCGAGCAGACCGAGGAGCGGGCACGGTGGGAAGTCTGTGCCGGGGAGCTGGCCGGTCCCATGTCCTCCGCGCTGTACGCGGCGTTCGAGGCCGGCCGCGGCAAGGAGAAAGCCGCGCAGGGGCGTTCACTCGGCAGCGAGCCGGTGCTCCTGGCCGTCGACCTCTCACGCTACGGCGCCGCCTGGATGCGGCCCGCGTGGGTATGGGCCGGGCAGCTCGCCGCGAGCGAGTACTTCACCCCCGACTACCCGTTCGCCGCGATCGCAGTCTTCCACCAGAGCCTGGAAACCCCGGCCGTCCTCGATGCCGCCGTCGGCATCTCCCCTCACCTGACCCCGGAGGCCCGCCGCACCGTGCTGGAGCTGTGCGAGGCCCTCGGCTGGGCTCACACCGCCTGAGGGGACGATCTACTGCTCGGCACCGCGGATGGCGTGCAATGCAGCTCGGGCGTAATCGGCGGGGGCGGCCTCGGGCCGATGGACCTCGGCCATGGCTGCCAGGAGAGCCAGGTACAGCGGGTCGGTATCGGCGCGGTCCTCCAGTAGTTCGAAGGCGGAGGACATCAGCCGGGTGATGCTCGCGTGGGTCTTCTTCCCGGCCGGCGCGCGGAGGTCGTGCTCGACGAGAAGGTCGGCGCGTCCGCTGCCGACGGCGATGACGCGAAGGCGTCGGTCGCGGGACTTCATGTCGGGGGCGAGATCGCGGTAGAGCTGCCCCTCCGTGACGATGACGGCGGCCATGATCAGTTCCCTCCTTCAGATTCTCGGGGCCCTGCCCCTGTGGGAAGCACCTTAAGCTCCTCCGGCCGGAGTCCACCTCTCCGTACCGGCATCTCCGGCACGAGCCCGCAGCGCCCTGCGCTGTCAGTGGGCCCGCAGGTCGACTCCTCTGACGGCGTGCCGACTTGGGGGCTACGATCCGGAGCCGCGTTGACGGGGTTCACCCTCGGCCAGGCCCTTGCTGTTAGCGGGCGGCCCTTCGGCGTCGGCCGCGCCGGGCCGGCGCCGTTCCAGCAGCGGGAGCTGAGGGGCGGGCCACTGCGGTGCGGGCGGCGCGGGTCAGCGCCCGGCCCTCGCGAACCACGGCGTCGTACCGCTTACGCTCCGGACTCTGCTCGAACCGGGCCCTCCAGGCCTCGCCGCGCTCACGGGCAGCCTGTACGACGGCGTGCCGGCCCGGGCCGTGGAGGCGGTAGAGCTCGTGTACGTACGCGCGGGTCTGGGGTTCCCAGATGCGGCCCAGGATGTGGCCGATCCAGGCGGCCGAGGCCATCGGGCTGACCGTGTCGGCGATGAGCTGGGTCTTGTTGCGGATACCTGCGCCGCGGCCGACGTGGGTCCACGGGTAGCTGGCGCGGAAGCCGACGGCGCGGCCGAGGTCGGCGCGGGTGTGGGTGAGGCCGTCAGCCTCGCGCTTCCATCCGTAGGCCGTGCCGGTGACCGTGGTGCCGGGCTGGTCGGCGATGAAGGTGCCGCCGCCCTTGGGCCGGCCGGTATCGGGGTTGATCCCGCGCACGCCGCGGGTGTTGACCTTGTGGCCTTTCTCCCAGCCCATGCACGCGGCCCAGGTGGTGGTCGGGATCGGGCTGCTGGGCCGGTAGCTGATGAACGGGCGGGTGTAGCGCATGCACACCATGAACGCCCTGTTCCTCTTGGAGGCGGCCCCGTAGTCGGCGGCCTCGATCAGGCTGAAGTCCGCCCACTCCCATCCGGCGCCGTAGAACTCCGTCCGGATCGCCTCGACCACGTACTCGGCGACCTTGGACTTCACGAGGTTCGAGGACTGCTCCATGGCCACCCAACGGATGTTGTTGTGCTTGGCCTGCAGCGCCAGCGGCCAGATCACGGCCTCGACCAGGAGCCCCGTGCGCCCGTCGTTCAGGGCCGACAGGGGGGCGCGGACCTCGTCCCAGGTGGCGCCGGTGGGCGGGGCGTAGCCTTCCATGCCGTCGCCGGCGTCGTCGACCATGATGAACCCGGCCGCCGCTCCGGCCTCGGTGATCACGTCTTCGACCAGCTGCATGGCCTCTTCGGCGAGCCCGGCCAGTTTCCCACCGGGCGAGAGGGTCTGGCAGGGCGGGGAAAGAATTACGGCAACCACGTAGCGCAGCGCCGGGTTCGCGGGGTCCAGGTCCGTGACCGAGGCGCAGATCCGCCGGTACCCGGCGGCCTGTGCCGTGGCGCACGCGGCCTCCGAGATGTCCACGCCGACCATGTCGACCGGCTCGCCCAGAACCTGCGCGATGCCCTCGCACCAGCCCCCGGGCCCGGCGAACAAGTTCACGATCCGGATGGGGGCGCCGGGCTTGGGCCGGTATAGCCACTCCATCGGCCAGGGCCCGGCGAGCTCCGCGCGCTCCTCGTCGCTCAGCCCCGCGATGTAGGCGTCGCGCTCCTCGTCGTCGAGGAGGTCGACGTCGTCCACCGGCAGCCCCAGCACGGCGCGGACCTTCGCCACCGACACCCGGGCCCGCTGGGCGACCCAGTGCGCCATGTGCGCCCGGGCCCAGATCGCCGTACTCGCTTCCTCCAGTTCCCCGCGGTACTCCCAGCCCTCGTCTTCCACCGACTGGGGTAGCCGCCAGCGCCGCGCCCAGTCGACGGCCTCGTACGCAGCCCCGACCTCATCGGAGTGCGCCTCTGCTGCCGCCAGCGCGGCGGTGTGCCGCTCGACGGCGAGGGCGTGCCGCCGCTGCGTCTCCGCCAGGGGGCACGGCGAGGGGACTGCCGCGCCCCCTTCGTTGTCCATGGAATCGGGGCCGCCGGGGTCGCTGACCACATCGGCCCGCGAGATGGCGCGGGGGAAGGCGGTGTTCATCGTCGTGTTCCTCATGGCTTCGGCCGCCTCGGGTGGGTCGGCGGGAATGGCCCCTGAACCGGGGCGGCCGGACCGCAATCGGTCAAGCAGTTGCAACCATAGGCAATCTCATAGAATTAAGTAACTAAGTTCAGGGGGTTGGCGCCCCGGGGTTGATACGGGCCCGCTGTGTCCCGCAGCAGCAGCTCCGTCTGCTGCTCCCCGAACGCCCTCGACGAGCGCGGAGACCTGGACTTCCAGGCCGCCGTTGTTGATTGCGCTGGTCCGGCCGTCGGCGCCGTCGAGCACGGCGTCGAACGCGTCGAGGGAGCTCAGCCCCGACTGCCCTCCGCTGTTGTAGGCGTTCGATGCGTCCCGGTGAACGATGTCGTAGACAAGATCGTCAACGTCCACTTCCCTCAGCCCCAGCTGGCCGGCCAGGGGAATCAGCGCCGCCACCACGCCCTGGGGCGCCTCGGTCGGCCCTCCGTCTGCGTCACCACCGCGCGCCACAGGGGCGGTGCCGCCGTCGCAGGCGGAATCGGAGTTCATTCTGCCGCCCCCTGCGCCTCCTCGCGGGACAGCTCGATGCGGGCGGCCTCGGCGCCAAGGCGGTCGATGACCTTGGCCGCGACGGCGATGTGGAGGCGGGCCCAGTCCAGAGACCGCACGGACCCGTCGATCCTGTCGATGACATATCCCTTGCCGCTGCCAGTCTGCCGCACCACCCAGGTCCGGCCCTCGGGCGCGGACCACGTCCACCGGCTCTCGCCGTCTTCGGTGAGGATCATGGAGGTGCGGACCGTCAGCAGCGGGGAGGGGGCGGGGTGCTGCTCGTCGCAATGCTCGGCGAACGCGGACACCGCCTTCGGCCTGTGCACGTAGGTGCCCAGGACACCGCAGCGGGGGCAGGAGAGACGGAGCGTGCTGTCGGTCATCCGGCGGCCGGTCGGCTTGAGGTCCCGGCCCGTCACCGGTTCTGCTTCCTTCGCGTACTGGGCCAGGTGGTGTCCCTTGCGCTCCTCGGTGGTCGCCCGGATCTCGGAGGAGTACGACCAGCGGCACCCGGTCTTCTTGCAGCTGGCGGTGTACCGGGCCCGGCCGGGGCACTCTGGGTCCGTGCGCGGGTGGGTGCACTCTGTGCCGTCGGAGTGGTCAGCTCGAATGGGGGCCTGATGGCGTGTGCTCACGCGGGTGTCCTTACGGGTCGGTGGCTGTTGGGCGGGCAGACGGCGGGGCTCGGCGCGCCGGGCAGCGCCCGGCCCGCCGTACACGGCTACGAGAGCGAGACGCCCGCGCTGTCGAGCAGACGCCGCACCTTGTCGAACTGCTCGGTGATCGAATTCTTCTGGGCGTCGGTCAGTTCACGCTGACCGGCGGGGCTTCCTTCCTCGTAGAACGACGCGAGGGTGCTGCTCAGGGTTTCGGCCGCACGGTGGGCCTGCCACACATCGGTCAGGTCGGACATCGGGAACTCGCTTTCGTGGAAGGGGGGCGGGGATCGTGGACCCGGGCGGCGGCGCGCCCGGGCAGCTTCACGGGGTCAGGCGTCCTCGTCCTCGCACTCGCCGGGAATGCTCAGGTCGAACCCGAGGAAGTGGAGGCGATGCTTGATTGCCTCCACGATGTCGCCGCCCTCCAGGTCGGGATCGGTCATGGCGCCCAGCACCGAACGCATCCCTGCCTGCACGCCCGGCTCCGACGCCGCGCTAGCCTCCGGCCGGCCGAACTCACCAGCTAGCACGGCCATGACCGTGCCGAGCATCTGGAGACGCTCGTCGACGTGCCGGTCAGCGGCCTCGTCGTGGTCGTCGTAGTCGTTGCCAAGCAGGCAGCCGTCGGGCCTCTTGAAGGGGGCGATCTCGGCCTGCTGCCGGGCGAGGAGGGAAGCGTTGGCCGCAATCAGGCCGTGGATCACGGACAGGGACGAGCCCTCCTTCGCGCCGGGGACCTCCTCGTGGCTGCGCCACATCGCCGCGCACTGGAGCCATGCGGCCAGTTCCTGGACCTGCTCGCTACGGGCGCGGTCCCACTGGTCGAAGGGCTGCGTGGCGGCGGTGGTGAGCGCGGCGAGCGTGATGGACACGGTCGTGGTGTCGGCGTCACCGGGGGAGGTGGACAGGGCGGTGGTGCTCATCTTGATACCTCGGGGGTGTCGTCGTCGTTCGGGATGGGGTGAGCGGTCGTGGTCGTCGGACTGGGCCGGTGCCGCGCGGGACGCGGCACCGGCGCTCGGGTCAGTGTTCGGCGCCGGTCACGTGCAGACCGGAGACGCTGGGCAGCTGCGACAGGATCGTGTGGAACTCCGCCGGCCGGTATTCGGCCTTGCGGGCCGCCTTGGCGAGGCGGAGTCCCAAGTGGACCTCCACGTCATCGATCTCGTGGTCCCGGGTGGCGATGTATCCGGTGTCGAGGCACGTGAAGGTCACCGAATCCACGACCGTGATCAGTTCGCCGAAGGCGACGCGGTCGCCCTTGCGGGGCAGGGGGAGACTGCCCGTCTCCCAGGTGAATCCCGCCTCGTACTCGACTTCGCCGTCGCTGATGCCCAGGCCGAAGCCAACTTGCGTCCGCATGGATGCTCTCCTTCTTCATCGTTGGTGAGGGCCGTGGGGCGCGTTGCGCGCCCGACAGCTGGGGGTTCCTGCTCCGGCGCGATCGAACCCCGCGCCGGAGCAGAGGAGCTTGGACAACGGGTGTCCCTGCCGGCGGTTCAGACTTACGCCTGTCGCTCCCCAGCAGTCTCAACATTACATAGACTCATAGAGTTATGCAACCTCGTAAGTGATGGAGGTGCCCGAGTTCCCGGGCGTCCGGTGGTCGACCGCGTCGCCAACACTTGAGGGCTGGCCGATACGTCGAGTGCGTCGTAATGGCTACAGGTCGAACGAGAGCTGCTGCTCACACGACTGCCTGCTGACCAGAGGCCGTTCGAGGTCACGCTGAAGGGCTTGCATGTGCCGCTGGGCCTCGGCGAGGTCGCGGATGATCTCTTGGACGATCGCCGCCGGCGACCGCAGTTCCTCCTGCGCCGCCGCGGCGATGGTGCGCACCATCGGCTCCGCCGCGGGCTCGGGCCGCTCCCAGCGCCGTCCGCGGCCGGGTAGCACCACGACCACGGTCCGCATCAGCGTCCCGCTCTCCTGGAACGCCTTGTCGGGCAGCTCCTCCAGCATGCCGCCCGTCCGCTCCACCAGGGCCCGGAACTGCCGGGCGGCGCGGGTCGAGTGGAAGGTCACTCCGGACGCCATCACTGCGACGAGCAGGCCGTCCGGCGCGAGGAAGTCGTACGCGTGGGTCACGTGGGCGATGTCGGCGCCTCCGGCGAACGGAGGGTTCATGATCACGCGGTCGTACTGCCGGGATGGTGCCAGGTCGAGGAAGTCTCCATGCGTCACGCTCCGGGCGATGCCGGCCTGCACGAGGGCTTGGACGTTGTCCTCCAGCAGTTCGACGCAGTCCACCGCGCAACCGGCCGCGGCGGCCTGCCGCGCGATAGCGCCGCGCCCTGCGGAGGGTTCCAGCACTGTCAGGCCGGGTGAGAGGTGGGCGAGTTCCACCAGTCGCTTCACCACGGCCGCGGGAGTGGGGAAGTATCCGAAGTCCTGGGCGGTGACGAGTTCGCCGGTGCTGCACATCTGCTGGATGGCCGGTCCTGGGGCCTCGGGGAAGACGTGGGCCTGGGCCTTGCGGTCCCAGCGGCCCCCGGCGGCTTGCAGGGCCTTGTCCACGCGGGTGTAGAGGTTGGGGTCCACCTGGGCGGGCAGGCGCAGCGCGACGCCTTCGATGACGGCGCCCGCCAGAACGGCGAGGACATCGCTGGCGATCTTCATGGTCTTCCTTCGGAGTCGGGGCGGATGTCGGCCTGGGGGCGGGCAGGGCCGGGGTGCCGCCCGGGTCGCCCAATCGGCACGCCGTCGGGGCTGCTGCCCAGAGCACCGGGGATCATCTCGGCGGCGTGAAGCGGACTGGTCGCCGGTTCAGAACGGCCAGCGCGGAGACCGCGTGCGGGTGCGATACAGCAGCGGCCGGCGAGCCTGCTTGGCGATCGCCCGCTCTGCCCGCTGCCGGGTGGGCTCTTCGAGCTCCCGCGGGTCCCGCAAGGCGTTGCCGCACGACACCGTCACAGCGCGGCCCAGCCGCCACAACTGCGCGTTGACCGCGCAGCACGCCGAGTTGAGAGGGGCCAGGTCGTTCAGCCACCAGTGGTACTGAGCCGGGTCGAGACCCTGGGACCGCAGCGTCGCAGCCGCCGCGCGAGCCATGGTGCCGGTACCGGCGCACGGTTCGAGGAAGAGCGCTCCGGGCTCCAGGCGGGTGCCGAGGGCGATTTCGCCGACATTGGCCGCAGCAATCGAGGGGGTGAAGAACTCGCCGGTTGCCTGCCGCTGGCTGTAGCCGCGCATCCGCTGGACCAGCAGACCGAGGAGGTCTTCCGACTCGCACCGGGAGACGTCGCTGCAGTACTCCAGCAGACCGGCGCGCACCAGGATGCGGGCATAGTCGCCGAGGCCTCGGATGTCGTCCTCGCTCGGCTCGGCGAGCCACTCGTGCAGCAGCCGGGCGGCATCGGCGCGGACGGGGTCATACGCCCACAGGCTGTTCCAACTGGCCCGAAGGGCGTCCGCCAGCTCCTCGTCGTTCAGGGGGATCAGTAGCGGTCCGTAGTCCGGACCGTCGACACGGCTGGGAGCGGACAGAGCCAGCGCGCCGACCGTGCCGACCGCGATGGCCAGGTCGCCGGTGCCGCCGCGGTTCGACAGCCACCAGGCGTACGCCGCGTCAACGATGACGCGGGCGTGTTCGCGTCCGGTGTCCGGGGCCAGGAAGCGGCGCATGCCCGCGGGTGGGATACCGTACAGGGTCACGTCGTACTCCAGGAGCAGGAGGAGAGCGAGGGAATGTGCAAGGGAGGGCCTGGCGGAACCGCACAGGCGTTAAAACCATAACTTAACTCGTAGAATTAAGAAACATTGCGTGAGGGGGTTGCTAAGGCAGCCGAAGCGCGGACACCCCCCTGCACGAAAACCGGAAGACCTACCAGACCATCAGCCTCCGAATCTCGGCCTGTAGCGCCTTCAGCTCCGCATCGATCACCTCCAGGGGGCGGGGCGGCGTGTAGACGTAGAAGTGACGGGTGAACGGAATTTCGTAGCCGATCTTCGTCCTGGCATGGTCGATCCAGGCATCGGGCACGTACGGCAGCACCTCGCGGCGCACGTACTCCTCCGGGTCCTCACCGAGCGGGACGTTCTCGAAGTCCCGTAGACCCGGGTCAGGCACAGGGCCGTCCCCGGACTGCTGCACCTCACCCTCCGGATCGACAACGCCCAGCGCCGCCCGCAGCGCCCTGGTGAACCCCGCCCCCGACGGCCACGGCAGGCCAGCTGCGGCCACGGCGGACGAGAGAGCACGCCAGGCATCGGCCTCCGTCGCCCACACCGTGCCGATCAGCGGGCGCAGCGCCTTGGTGAACGCCACAGCGTCGGTCGCCCGCCGGACCGGCTTCGACGCGGTCAGCGCCGCGAGCGCCGCCTCACTGACCTCGAACCGGAGCCGCAGCGGCCGCTCGACCGTGATTCGCCGGTGGCCGAAGTCCTCGTTGCGGAAGACCTTCACCTTCTGGCCCGCCGCCCGCGGCACCGCTGCACCGTGGTCCACCCGACCGAGCGGGACCGCCGGCGCCTCGGCGTACAGGCGGGTCAACTCGGCGATGTGCCCCTCGCTGAGCTCCTTGCGTTTGTCACCCAGCGCCCTGCGCATCTTCTCCCAGTGGTCACGGGCGTCCAGCAACACGACCCCGCCCCGCCGCCTCTCGGCCTTGCGATTGGTCAAAACCCACAGGTAGGTGGAGATCCCGGTGTTGTAGAAGAGCTGGTCGGGCAGAGCGACGATACCCTCCAGCAAGTCGCTCTCCAAGATCCACTGACGGATGCGGGATTCTCCCGACCCGGCGGCCCCCGCGAACAGCGGGGAGCCGCTGAAGAGGATCGCGATGCGACTGCCGCCCGCACCCGAGGCGTCGACCGGCTTCATCTTCGCGATCATGTGCTGGAGGAAGAGCAGCGAGCCATCATTGATCCGCGGCAGCCCGGCCCCGAACCGCCCGCGCTCACCCAGCTCCCGGTACTCCCGCTCGACAGCCTCCCGGGCCTTCCTCCACTCGACGCCGAACGGCGGATTGGCCAACAGGAAGTCGAACGTCGCGCCCGAGTGCCCGTCCTGAGTGAAGGAGTTCCCCAACGCGATGTTCCCCGGGTCCTGCCCCCTGATCATCACGTCGGAGCGGCAGATCGCCCAGGACTCGGGGTTCAACTCCTGCCCGAACACCTCCACCGGGACATCAGGATCAAGCCGGAGCAGCTGCTCCTGCGCCGCACTGAGCATGCCGCCGGTCCCGCACGCCGGGTCCAGGACCGTACGGACCGCCCCGGGAGTGGCCGACGCGCGCCCGTCGGCCAGGAAGAGGAGGTTCACCATCAGCCGGACCACCTCGGGCGGCGTGAAGTGCTCACCAGCCGTCTCGTGGGACTGCTCCGCGAACCTGCGGATCAGCTCCTCGAAGACGTAGCCCATCTGATGGTTGGACACGACCTCCACGGGCCTCCCGTCCTCGCCGCGAACTACGGCGTTGCCGGTATCCCGCTCGACCGCACGAAGATCCAGATCCGCGAAACGCCCGACGACATGGTGCAGCAGCCCCGCCGCGGCCAAGCGCCGCACCTGCTGAGCGAAGCCGTACTGCTCCAGCACCTCACGCGCTCCGGGCGAGAACGCGCCGCAGTACTCGAGCAGCTGCTCCTCGCAGCGCTCGGGATCCCTCGCGATGCCGTTCAAGGTGATCGGGCTGGTGTTGTAGAAGCCGACCCCGGCCACCGCGCGCAAGAGAGCGTCTCGACCGCTGCCCTGCCCGGCGAGACGGGCCGCCTCCAGGACGGCGGCCTTGGTGGGCTCCAGGACGCACTCAAGACGCCGCAGCACCAGGAGCGGCAGGATCACCCTGCCGTACTCGGATTGCTTGTAATCGCCGCGCAGGAGATCGCCGACGGACCACACGTGGTTCGCCATCTCAATGTGCTTGCTGTTGTTCAACGCGTATCCCTCCAAGGCCTATCCGTTGAGGACAGGCGAGAGCCGGGGCAGCCGGAATGGCCAAGGACATCGACGGGACGAGTCCCGCCGGGCACGGCCAGCCGTCCGCTCTTCGAGCGGAGGGGCCAGCGACAGCCCCGTGCGGATGGTGTGGCCGGCCGATCCCTGGGGGACCAGCGGCCGGTCCCCCAGGTTGTCGATCTCGTCAGGACCGGCGGCTGCGGCGTGCGGCCTCTGCCTGTGCATCCTCGGCGGTGTACCCGCAGTCGCAGTCGGCGTAGCAGAACGATCCGGCGGGAGCGGAACAGCCCTCGCACGGCTCGTCGAAGTCCTGAGGGTGGAAGGGCTGACGCTCCACCGTGGTGAAGGAGCGCGGTGGCATGGTCACGGATACTCCAGCTAGCTCGTGGATCAAGTCACGTCAGGTCAGGGCGAGACGCGAAGGGGAACAGCTCCCGACGAGGTGCTTCTCGACGTCACCGCTCGATCGGACCTGAAATGATGATGCTTGTCGTAGAGGTCGTCGTACCGTCGAGACTCTGGGTCGTCCAGCGGGTCGAGCTGACCTCGATGATCGGCCCAAGATCGCCGTCTCGCGGCCCCTCCCCGGTTACCCGGAGCTTGACATCGACATCTCCGATGCTCTGGTGCACCTCGGAGAGCTGGGTGATGAGGTCGCAGACGTTCAAGGCGCGCTTGGAGGCGCCCTGAGGGCTGTCCTCGTCCTCCACGCGGCCTTCAATCATGACCGTGGCACCCCCGGAGGGGCGGGCACCCGCGCGGCCGTGTTCGACGGTCACGCCGACCACAGGCCCTTCAAAGCCTTCCCATTTGCCAGAAAGAACCGATTCAACGGCGACGTTCCCTACGTGCTGACGGTGTTCGTCGAGGCGGGTTACAAGTTCGGAGACGCGCATCGTCTGTCCTTCTGGGGGTGTGGGTTACATCCCGGCTTGTCGGCAGCCGGAGTGTGCGGCGGGATACGGCAAGCATCAGCAGCAATACATTATGTGAAATCCTAGATTTAAGCAACCTCTAGAGCATGTACTGACCCGCCGGCGAGAGGAGGCACCCGGGGTCACCCGGAAACCGGCCCGCCTGGTCCGGCCAAATAGCCTGCCAAACAGGGGGTTGTAGCCGTAGAGGGTACGTGCCATGACGAACGGATCCAGGCTGCCAGCCTCCACCAGCCGGAGCGAATAGCCGTTACCGGCAAGCCCGGCGATCTCCAACGACGGAGACGGAGCGGACTGCTGCTCACCCAGCCACGCGACGAGCGAGTTGAGAACGGAACAGGACGCCTCGTAGGTAAGTCCGCTGATCGCGAGCTCGTAGCCCCGCTCGACGTGCAGCCCCACCGTGTACGCGAGCGGTGGCTCTTCCGCCCCCGAATCAACGAACTGAACAGCATGACCACGCTCGTTGATGAGCACCACCAGGCCGTCCAGGTAGTCACTCATCAACTGGCGCGTCTCGGGAGAAAGCATCGGTTCCATCGGATTGTCCTTTCAGCTGAAGGGGCCGCAGCCTCGCACGGGAGCCGGCGGCCAGTCAGGCCGGGTCCGAGTGAGCCGTGTCGGCATTCTCGCCGACCTCGTGTGAACCACAGTACACAGTCTCATAGACTTACGCAACATCAGTTTTGGTTGGGGAGTTGGGTTGGGGTGTGGTGGGGGTGGGGTCGGGCTGGTTTGTTGAACGGGTGGCCGGTGTAGAAACTTCATCGGGTCGGCGTGCGGGGTGCGCCTGCCCGCGGGAGCGGCAGCCGGTTACCCCTCGGAGTCCCCGGCGGCCGAGTCCGGCTCCGTCCGCCCTCCGCGACTCCGGACGGAGCGTGCGGGGCGGGGTGCGAAACTAACGCTGGTCGGACACCCGGCCCCTTTCATGCGGGGCGGGTTGGCGGAGTGTTAGTTTCGGGATGGACGGCACCCCCGGTGAATCCCTCCCGAAACTAACGCTTCCCCGACGTGCCCCCGTTCCGGCATCGCTCCCCTTACCCCGTTCCCGCACGCGAAACTAACCCTCCTTTCCCTGCCTTTTGGGCCCACGACACTCTCCGGCCACCTCGTTTCCGCCGGGTGGTCAATTCACCGCTCCTGGTGCTGTTTTTGGGCTTTATGGGGCGGGTATTCGGGTAGGCTTTGCTTTGTGGGGCGGTTCGCTTGTCCGGCATCCCCCGTCCGGACTGTCGGGCCGCCCCTCGCTCCTCCTGGTGGCCGTTGTCGCCCCGCTTCTACCCCGGCCCTGTACGCGTCCGG
>NZ_JBQPXG010000004.1:0-64536 GCF_052244475.1 Streptomyces sp. IBSNAI002
GCACATCGCTGCGCGATGTGCAAGTGAAGGCCCTCGCTGCGCGAGGGCTGGGCGGCCCGCTGCGCGGGCCTTGCCCCGGCTTCGCCGGGGCGGATGCCCTGCGCTGCGCTCCGGGCATCCAGGGCGCCGGCCCGCTGCGCGGGCAGGCGGGCCAGGTGCTCCGCACCCGGCCTTGGGGGTGGTGGTGAACGGGTGTGGTGCGGGCGGTAGGTGGCGGGGCGTCAAGGCCGCTCCGCGGCCGCGATGGGTGGGTCCGCTGCGCTCCCCCACCCAGACGGGGTCTTCCGGCTTCGCCTCCAGACCCCTACAGGGCCCGCTCCGCGGGCCCGGCCAGCAGCAGGGGGAGGGTGCGGGTCGCTCGATCGTGTCAGGTTTCAGTGTAGCAGTGCATCAACCAGATGCAGCATGTACCTTTGGCGGAAATCTGGTGTACCTGGTGATGTAGTTTCGGCAGCTCGGGATTCGAGAACCAGGAGTGTGTGTCATTTTTTTCGCTCAAACAATGCGAGGAATTTTCCACTTGAGAAGCTTAGGGCCTCGGCCACAGAACAGAACCTGAGATATGGGAAAGGCTGAATTCCGGCGAGCGGAGGCGCCTGAGCCGAACGGCCCCTCGGGCCGAGCGGCGGAACCCTCCACCAAGGTCAGCCACTCCTTGTTGGTGTTTGTTCGTCACGGTCGGCACCACCCGAGACTCAGAGCCGTTGATGCCGACCACGACCTGCACGGTGCCCACAGAGCCGCACGCGAAGCCGCCTCAGCCACGTGGGTCCGGGTGGCAGGTGGTGACGGCGGGATGGATGCGTATAGAGCGTTCACGCATCTCTGCAGGTCAGCGCCCATGTGATGTATCGCTGAGGGCTATTCGAATGTCACTTTGGGACGCACCTTTCCCCTGAAGGGGAAATGATCACGTGTCCGATCGGGGCTGGGTTCAGCGTGTCGGGTTCCCCTCCAGGGGAAACGCCACTACGGTCAGGGCACGTACAACGTTCCCCTCAGGGGGAAAGTCCAGGTGAGGAGCGGTATGGGCCGGGCAAGGCCAGCAGCGAACACTGCCACCGGCGAGTTTCTCCAGCTGGAGCTGCTCGACAAGAACGACAAGCCGTTCGCCTGGAGCGGCGGGGGCCGGCACGTCAACGCCAGCAAGAAGCTGGGCGCGGCGCTGTACGCGAAGGACAGCGGGTACTCGAAGAACGACAAGCTGGTCTGGGGCTACTACCTGTTCAACTCGCCGCCCGGGGATGAGCCGCTGAGGCTGAGCTTCCGCGAGATCGGCGTCGACCTGGAGTTGCGTCCGAACGCGGTGAGCAAGTCCGTGGGTAACCTTCACCGTGGGGGCTATCTCCTGGAGGCGGAGAAGGTGGGCCGGGTGAAGTTCTACAAGCTGAACCCGCGGGCCGCCTACGACGGCTCCTCGGGACAGCAGCGGCACGCCACGCAGCACGCGCGCCACCCCTCGACCACCTGCCCGCCGGAGAAGAAGGAGGCGTCATGACCATGCAGATCGCCGAGCCACTCGCGCCGCGCTTCATGGAGGCCGCCGAGCTCAACGACCTCCTCCTTCGCTCCCAGCTCAAGCAAGGCGCCGACCTCAAGGTCCTGATGTTCTTCGCCACGGCCGTCCCGATGGGCGAGCCGGTGCGCAGCACCGCCACCGACATCGGCAAACTGGTCGGCCTGAGCACCACCAGCGCCTCACGCAGCATCGGCCGGCTCGCCGAAAACGGCTGGCTCCAGCTCGCCTACACCGCCGTCGGCGTGAAGTTCTACCGCCTCGGCCCCAAGGTGGGCCTACCGCCGACCCCGACCCCCGAGGACGACGACGACGCGCCCCTGGCGACCGTTCGACACCTACACGCCTCCTGACTCAGCCGCCCACCCGGGCACCATGGCGCTGCACCCCCGGTGCAGCGCCATTCTCATGTGTGCAGCCCCAGGCGATACATCGTTCCCCCGCGAGGGAAACCGCAGCTAGGGCCGCCTTTCAGTGCCGTTCCAGGGCCTCTGCCAACCAGGCCGACCTGCAACGACAGCGACCAGGAGCGCCACCGCGATACATCGTTCCCCTCCAGGGGAACGCCTTGCGGTCGCCCGCGCGTTTTGCCAGGTCAGGGGCGTATGCCGTGCGGCGCCGGTAACGCTGGTGCTACCGACTTGTTCTAGAGGAGCAAGACAAAGTCCCTGTTGGGTGCCGTCCGCCACGAGCAATGCGTACATCGTTCCCCTCCAGGGGAACGATCCAGCGAGCAGCAGCCAGCCCGACCTCCCGCGAGCAGCAGCGAGCCGGAGCCGATCCTCATGCAGCGGCTACTTGCTGCCGGCCGTGCTGCACGAGCAGCAGCCGTGTGCCGCCCGGGTCGTGCGCATGCTGCGCTGCACCCGCGGAGTCAGCCGTGCTGCATCCGGCCGGACGGGATGCAGCACGGGCAGCAGAACGCCTTGCACCCTTCGCCGCCGAGGGCAGCAGCGTGCAGCACGGCCGCGCTGCACCGGACTGCCGCCGAGGCCCGCGGCCAGTCCCGTCCCGGGGAGCCGCCTTGCACCCTATTAGTAGGTAGTACAGGCAGTACCTATGTGCGGGTTGTAGAGCCCTTCCCCCTGAGAGCAGACCTCGGAGCCGGGAAGGGTCGAGAGGCTGGCGACGAGGACTTCTCCGCGTGGGCGCCGATGCTGGCCTTCCGTGTCGTCGGCGTCGCGCGGGCGCCCGAGGCGCTGTACGCCGCTGTGAGCGCCTGGGAGGCCCGTGGCCGACCTTCGGGGAGCCGAAAGGGTGTCAGGAGGCCGCAGGGGGGCGTACGAGGCCGGGAAGGATCATGTGGGCGGGCGGGGCGACGGCTTAGGTGCAGGTGACGGCCGGGAACGCCGCGCTGAGCCGGGAGGTCGGGTTGTGGGCTCGGCCGGGCCTGCAACGTGGGTGCAACACGCACCCGGACGGTCCCGCTGCGTGGGGGTGTTGTCGCAGGTCAGGCCCGCAACGCGGGCCTGTTGCACCTGGGGTGTTGCAGGGCCTGTTGCAGACCCGCGCCGGTACGCGGGCGATGGGTGCAAGGCTGGGCTCCGAGCGAGGTCACAGGCCCTGGGCGAAGGTCTCGCAGTACGCGAGGGATGTCGCCGCCACTCCGAGATCACCCTCAGCTGCGGCCCGCCGGGCCACGTCCATCAGCGCCAGCATGTTCTGCAGCGGGCTGTCCTCGCCGGCGGCCGCGGCCTCGTCGACCCGGGCCGCCAGCACGCGGTCGACCTGGTCCAGGACGTCGACCCACGCTCCCCCGTACGCCGCCGGGTCCACGCCGGTCAGGGGCGTCAGCCACAGGTCCGCGTGCGACTGGAGCTGCTGCTCGCCGGAGCGGTAGTCGAGCACGGTGCCGCACGGCATCGCCCCGGTGTCCGGGTGGTCCGCGGCGCCGGGCCAGCCGTCGAGGCCCACGGCGTGCGCGGGGCACAGGTACGCGAGCCAGGCCGCGCCCGGCCCGGAGTCCTGCGCCGGACCCTCGCGCAGCACGGTGGCCGTGACCGGGCACTCCACCACCCTGCGCAGCCCGCCGAGGTCACGGTGGCCGGAGAGCTCCTGGACGATCGACGGCACGGTGGCTCCTTCGCGAGTCAGACCTCGATGTAGGCGACGACGACCACGGTGCGCAGCGCCGTGACCCAGTACAGGAGCCGGACGCGCTCGATGTCATCGGTGTACTGGCGCAGCTGGGGGCCGGCGGTATCGCCGGGGAGGGCCTCGCCGACGTCGGGGTCGACGGAGACGACGACCAGGGCGCGGTCCAGGGCGTGGATCTCCGCCTCGCTGGTGATGTTCTCCAGCTGCTTGGCGGCGGAGTCGGAGAACGCGATCCGGGCGCGGCGCGGGCTGTGCTGCGGGACCATCAGGCGACGGCCGGGCGCTGGGCTGCGAGCCGGGCGAGGTGGGCCTCGCGCAGCTCCTCCCACGGCGTGCAGTTCTCCACCGACGGCAACCCGTTGGCGGCGATGTCCTCCAGGACGGCGGCGAACTGGTCGGCGTTCTCACGAGTTCTGGCCGCGTACGCGCGGACCGCGTCGGCGGCCGCGGGCTCCAGCTGCTGCCGGGCGGTGTCGGTGGAGGCCGGCTGTTCGCTCATTGAGGGCTCCAGGGCGCGTAACTGGCGGGCCTCACCACGGTATCGCCGGGCGGAAGAGGCCGGGACCACTCCGACCAAACAAGCCCGGTCGTCCCGAGACCGATCCCGGCGGCTACGTTCCGTATCCGCTATCGGGTGGGGCGTCACGCTGTCCGGTGGAGTCGAGAGAAACCGGGGTTAGCCCCGTGGATACGGGGCCGATCGGTAGCGTGACACCCGGCGTGACAGCCGGATCGAGGGCGCGTGACACCCCAGCGTGACAGCCAAACCATCACCCTCGGTAATTACCGGGCGGGGTACCCCGCCCGGCTCTGGGCGTCTCAGGCGTTCTTCCAGCCGGCACGGAACTGCTCCTGGGCTTCCAGGGAATTCTCGGCGTTCTCCCTCCGCGCGTACAGAATCCGCCACGAGGTCCTCTCGACATCCTGGAGCCAGAGATCCCCGAGCCAGTCGGGCGAAGAGCCCCACATGCCAGCTTCTTCGAGGGCCTCACCGATCACTGTGCTGGCGGCCTTGCGCTGTGGCGCGCTCATCTCTGAGAGGGCGGTGATCAGCTGGTCGGCCAGGGCCTTGCCGTCGCCCTGCAGAGACCGCAGCACCTGGTGCCTGATGTTGCCGGGCAGGAAGATGGGGTTGCCCGATGCCTGCCACAGCTTGAACCAGAAGTCATGGGGCTCATCGGAGGGAAGCGGCAGCCCGCCCACCAATGAGACCAGGTGGGCGTTGGCCGAGTACTCCTCGGAGTGCGCCATCGCCAGCATCGCGATGTTGGCAATCCGCTCCACATCGAGCCCGCCAACCTGGAACTCCGGAGTCAGGTTCAGATGCTGACGCAGGTAGGCCGCCAGAGACCCCGGCTGCCGGACTTCGGGAACCATCAGCGCTCTCCTCCAGTACGAGGGCCTGGCGATCCAGGCCGGCCCTTGATCGTTCCGAATGAGCTCCGCCACCGCTCCCGTTCAGGAAAAGATGGCTTGGAGTCACCACAGCACCGCCGCTCCGGACGATGAGCGAAGCGGCGGGGTGAGAAGGCGGCCTCGCGGGCAGCCGGGTCGGCGTAGTGCCCGCGGTGCGTGGCCAGGGCGTCGCGTACGGTTTCGTCGCCTTCGGCCGGCTCGGCCTGGTCCAGGATGCCGAGGTCGCGCAGCGCCTGGAGCTGGTCAGCGCGGGCCGAGATCCGGAGGGCTTCGCGCAGCTCGGCCTCCCGATCAGCGGCGGCCGCGGCGTCGGCGGCGGCGAGCAGCTCGGCGATCCGCTCCCACTCCGCGAGCGCCGCCAGGCCGCGGACCTCGTCGGCCAGGTCCTTGTGCTGGGACGCCTGCCGCGCGTTGAACCACGCGTCCTCGAGGGCCGCCGCGACGGCACCGGCGCCAATGCCCCTGGCCCAGCGCCGTACGACGCGGGCCGGGTCGTACGGCTCACGGGGCGCAGTGACGTGTGGGGCGAGCGGACGGCGCGCGGTGCGCCGGGGTGGCCAAGTCGGGGTCGTCGTCGGCCTCGCCCTCGTCGTGCGCAATCAGGGAGCGGGCCGCCGCCAGAGCGTACGGCGACCCGCTGAATATGGTTTTTAGCAGCTTATGAATTCGGCCGTGTCAGAACCGGAATTCTATGGACACTACGTGTGTGAAATCTGCTCTCAGGCCAGCGGCCCGGGTGCCCCATTCCGTGAAATAGGACTCGGTGATGGCCTCGGCGACTATCGGATGCAGGTCTTCCTCCGTCGCACCGGCCTCCTGGAGCTCCAGGATCTGCTTGGCGTATGTGGGCGAGATCGCCGTGGTGATGGAGCGCTCGCGGCCGTCATCCGAGCTGCCCTTGCAGGCGAATCCGAAGTAGGCGGTCACGTCCACCATCATGCCGCTGGACGTGGCTGCCCGTTCACGTACCTGTGCTCTGACCTGCGGTTGCCACTCGGATTCGGTTTCCTCAACCAGGGCGGCCTGGAGCCGCTTCTGTGGGGTCGTCAGGCTCCCTGCCCGGTAGCGCTCCACGGTCCGGCGCGAAATGCCCAGGCGCTCCGCCACGGCCTTGGTCGACCCCTTCGCCCGCGTGAGGAGAAATTTCACCTGAGCCTTTGCGGACTTCGGCGCGGGCCGGGTGAAGACCTTCCGTTCCGCCCGGGTGAGGGCGGCCAGGACATTGCCCAGACGTGGGGTCGGCTGCTGCTGCTCGTGATCGTTCATGGCACCAAGGAGGCCATGGTGCGCCTGTGGACAGACTCCGGAGCAGGCACAGGACCAAGCCCATCTTGGCGGGAACCGGGTAGGTCCGCGTCGGGCTCACGGGAGACTGAGCGACAAAGCCGACTGACCCCGGCCCGCCCGGCCGACAACACTCTGGGAGATCACGTGACGTCCGAGCCTTCCGCGAGCCAAGACCTGACGGAGGCCATCGGCCACTACATGAACGCCGTGGCCACCACCCTGCTAGACGAAGGCGTACCGGTCATCGGCGTACGAGGATCCGGCCGCGTGCGCGTCCTGACCGACGACGACTTCGAGACCGACGTCGACGGGCACCTCAGCTTCAACACAGCCTTCGAACGCGACCTGCACCCGGACTCCGAGAACGTCGATCTGCACTGGTCGGGAACCTCCGGCTGGTGCCTGCTCCCGCTGAAGGATGATGACGCCGACTACTACGGCCACGCCCGCTGGATCGGGGCCGGCCTGGTCCCGCCCGTCGACCGCGTCGTCTCCTTCGTGGCAACGGCCAGGCTTTCACCGACAGAAGCAGGGAGCAGCGAGCGACCGTTCTACCGGACTCCGGGAAGCGACCTCACCGAGCTCCACCAGCGCCTGGCGGCGTTCGTCCCGGCCCCGGGAACCCTGCGGGGCCGTACGTACGGCATGTGCTTCAACCACCTGGTCGACAGCGTCTACACCGCCAGAGTGTCCGGCGCCCTGGACTCGCCGGACGACACCGAGATCTCGGTGGCCCTGCGGCCCGGGGAGATCGACGCCCTGCGCCATCTCCTGGAGTACACCCAGACGCACGCCACCGGGCTGCTCGGGGCGTACGCCCGCTACCTGACCGAGGACCTGGACAACCGCTGCCAGTTCGCCGCGACATCCTCCCACCGGGCGATGGAGGCCGCCCGCTCGATCCGCCAGCAGCTGCGCGACCGGCAGCAGCGCGGGGAGTAGCCACCGACGGTCGCCGGCCGTTGAGCACGACACCGCGTGCATAAGCATCCGTTCCCCCGCGGATACGCGAGCGAGCCCCAGACCTTGAGGGTCCGGTGTGACTGAGCGCTCCATCTGGCGAGGCTCGCCAGCACAAGCGCTCAGCACACGACGTCCCCGTCGGCTATTGGGGGCGGTCGAAGGTGGGCCAAGACGAGGGACTTTGCCGGTCGGGTGCGGCTAGGGCGGTGGGAGAGGGATGGCATGTCCCCCCTGGGCCCCCGGTTCATGCTCGGGAGCGTGAGTCACCTGGTCAGGTGACTCGGCGGGACTGGACCGTGTCGGTGGGCGTCGGCTCGCCGGCTCGGAGGCAGGGTATGGAAGATCGGCAAGGTAAGCAGGTCCGGCCATCTCACCGAAGGGCTCAGCGCATGGACGCCCGCGCTCTACTGAACCATCCGGATGCCGGCCCCTGTGTAGGTGGGGAGGGGAAGGCGACGTCGAGTGCCGGTCAGGACATGTCCTACGTCGATGCAGTGGCCAAGGGCGCGCCCATCGCCGCGCGAAACTACACGTTCGGGTCCGACGGGAAGACGTACCCACAGATCCCGCTGGGTCTTGCGGTGTTCACCGGTGACGGCGAGGACAGTCGTCTGAACCGTGCGCTTCGGCATATGGCCATGCATGGGGTGACGAGGGCTTGGACGGGCGGGAAGGTCGATCTGCCGAATGAGGAGATCGAGAAGATGTCCGCCGAGGAACTCAGGGCTGCCCCGCTGACCCCTCCGCTCCTGGAGGTTTACGGGACGACCACTAGCGACCTCTTCGGACTGCCCGGCCTCGGCGGGGCACCAGCCCGACGGGACACCCTTCGCTACGAGTTCGTCTCGGCCGACCCCACAGAGCGACATGGCTTCATCGGTGCGTGCCGGCCCCCGACCGAAACCGAGCGGCGGGCGATCGATGGCCAGGTGATCCGCGATCCCTCCAGCGGCATGAACACCGGCGTGTCGGAGCGCGAGTGGCACAAGATCAATGGCAAAGCGATTGCGCGGATCAGCCCGGCAGCATCTGATGGCAAGCCCAGACTGCAGGTAGACATCGGGGCAGACCTGTTCGCCTGGTCGGGACTGGGCTGGCTTGGCGCGTGGGGGCGGGCGGATTCGGCCCGCGTCGTCGGCAATGCGACCTTGCACAAGCAAGACGAGCACGGCCAGTACCTCAAGGCGTCCAACTTCGTCGAGCGCCAGGTGGAGAACACCACCGCCGGTGGTTTCTACTACGCAACGCTGACCTTCAAACTGCCACTGAACTACGGGCAGACCTACGAACTGCGCTGGTCGTGCTCACGCCCCTCGGACGATGGCACCCGTGATCGGCAGGACGGAGTAACCGCCAGCGGAATGATTGTCTTCACCGCCTGACTTCACAGCCCGCCAACTTAACCGCCTACTCGCCACGTGCAGCGCTCAGTCACATCCGGGGCTCGCCGGCTGTACGGGGTGTGGCCTCTACAGCTCGAACTCCAAGTTGAGCACGTCGTTGATCTGGATCTCCTGGAGGGAGCCGGCGCGGCTGCCGCCGTCCTGGAAGTAGACCTCTTTGAGGGCTTCGGCGGTGAGCTCGCGCAGCCGGTCGTCGGTGGCGCCCTGCTGCTGGGCGTCGAAGAGACGTGCCGCGTACTGGGGCGGTAGGGCCACGGTGAGGTGGCGGATGCGGTCCTCGTCCGTCGTGTCCATCGGCGCTCCGGCGTACCCGAGGCGGGCGTGGACGTCGATGACGATGCCGCCGGTCGTCGCCGCCCTCTTCCTCGCCTTCGCCTTGATCTGCGGCTGCCACCGGGCCTTCACCTCACGCTCTATGCGTTCGGCGAGGTCCCGGCGGGGCTTTTTGATCTGGTCCTTCACGTACCGCTCCACGGTGCGCTGGGAGACGCCGAGCAGCTGGGCCACCTGCCTGGTGCCCTTGTGCTGCTTGACCAGGTAGCGCATCTGCGCACCGGCCGTCTTCGGCACCGGGCGGGTGAACGCCTTCGCCACTGCCTGGTCCAGGCCGTCCCCGAACTCGTTGCTCATGACTACTCCCCGGTGTCCTTGGTGCTGACGACGCCGCTCGTGATGTACCGCGCGAGGTTGAGCTCGGGCGCCTTGTGCTCCTCCCGGATCTCCTTGGCCCACTGGACCCCGTGGCCATCTGGGATCCGCCCGGCGATCCGCTCCTCCCGCGTGAGGGCGACGGGCAGCCCGTAGCGCGCCAGCGCGGCCTCGGTCAGCACGATCAGCGGATCGGCCGCCTTGCCCGGACCCGACAGCTTCGGCGCCCCGAGCTTCGCCTCCTTCAGTGTCCAGTCCACCAGCGACGGCAAGCTCTTGGCGGGCACGTCCAGGACCAGGCCGTCGACGCAGTACGCCAGCACCTTGCCGTCCTGGACATCGACGACCGCCAGAGGACCGTTCTCGAACTGCGGATCCCTCACGCCCGCCGGGGTCTGCGGTAGGTCAGCGGCCGCCTTCGATGCGCTGCGTGACGTCGAAGGCGTTGTTGCGCTCGCGGTGGGCTCCGCAGCCGCCGGGGCGGCCACCACAGCCGTTGAAGTGGGCTCGGTGTTCTCGGTCTCCGTCGCGGCCGCCGCGTCTGGCGCCGGCTCCGCGAGGGGAGACGGCGCTTCCGTCGATGCAGGGGCGGCGGTGAACGTGGCGGGCACGGCGACGGCCGGGGCGGGCGCGGCGGTGTCTGCGGGGTAGAGCGCCGCGAGCTGGTCCAGCAGCCGGGCATACGCCTCCCGCTCCGGCGGCCTTGGTTCGGTCTTGCCCAGCTCCCACCCGGACACCGTGGCCCGGCGCACCTTCAGCGCGGTGGCCACCTCGTCGATCGTCAGGCCGTGCGCGGCACGCAGCCGCTTGCGCTCCGCCGGGGGCGGCAGCACGGAACGGGACGCGATCAGCGCGTCGACCGCATCGAACAGCTCGGACATGCAACACCTCCAATTCTTCGATTCTATCGCGCGAAGCGCACGAATGGCGTACGTTCAGCGTACGAATAGCGTACAGAGGTGTAGGGGTTGCGTTGAGAGACGAGAGCATCGTTCCGGTCGCCTTAGCCGAGAGGCAGCACGAGGAGATCTTGCTGACGGAGATCCTGCCGACCTGGACCAAGGACGCCGTCCCGCAGGACCAGCCGGTGGCGGTGATCGTCGCCGGGCCGGCGGGCAGCGGGAAGTCCGAGCTGTGCGACCTCCTGCTGGCAGTCCTCGCCCGGCGGGGTGGCGCAGTGCTGATCGGCCGCGACCTCTACAAGAGGGCCCACCCCCTCTATGACGGCCTCATGCGCAGTGACGACCGCACGGCCGGTGTGCGGACCCGGCCGGATGTACTGCGGTGGCAGGCGGAGGTCGAGGCGTACGCCCGGAGCCGGCGCTTCGACGTGGTGCTGGAAGAGCCCGTCGCCGACGTGGAGGAGGCATGTTCGAAGGCCCGCTCCTACCGCGCGGACGGCTACCGCGTCGAGCTGGTGGCGTTGGCCGTTGCGGAGGCCGAAGCGCAGCTCAGCGGCCTGGACCGCTACCTGAGGCAGGTCGCCGAGGATGGCGTCGGCCGGTACGTATCGTCGGGCAACTTCGCCCGGTGCGCCCGTAACCTGCCTCTCTTCTTACAGGTCGTCGAAGCCGAGCGGCTCGCGGACCAGGTCATGGTGGCGCGGCGCGGTCTTCAAGTCATCTACCTCAACGAGCTCACCGACAACAACTCCTGGCGCCGCCCACCAGCCGCGCCCCAGGCACTGACCGCGGACTGGGCGCGTCCGTGGACCGCGCCGGAGACCTGGCAGTTCCGCCGACAGCTCTCCGGCGCGGAGCAGCGGCTGCACCCTGCCGCTCTCACGCCGGAGCGGCGCCTGGCGGTGGCCAGCGGGCTGGAGCGCGCCTTCGCCTTGGCCGAGCCGGTGCGCCGGATCGCCCAGCCGCTCACCGTGGCGCCCGGCGTCGATTACCACCGCCTCTCGGCCAGCGAGCACCAGTGGATCTTCGACGAGCTGGTCGTTCCGATGTTCCTGAGCGCCATCACTCCGCAGGACGACCCCGTCAGCCTGTACGTGATGGGCCCGCAGGGAGCGGGGAAGTCCTACATGGCGCGCATGCTGCGTCGGGCGTTACGCCAGCGCAAGCCCACCGGGATCGAGGGTGGCCGCTTCAAGATGCTCCACCCCGACTACCGCCAGCTCCTCGAAGAGGAGCCGCGTACCGCCTCCTCGAGGATCAGGCCGGATTACCGGGCGTGGCAGGAGATGGCCGAGGCGTACGTACGGGCGCGCCGTGGCGACATGCTGATCGAGATCGCCCCGGACAGCATCAGCCACTTCCTGAACAGTGCGCGGCGCGACCACCAGGCGGGCCGCCGCGTGGAGCTGGTCGTGATCGCAGGACGTGCCGCGGACAGCAGGCTGGGTACCGCGACGCGGTGTGCGGAGGTGGCCCGCCTCGGCGGTCGTCCGAGGTTCACCACGGCTGCCGCCCACGACGCGACGTTCGACATCATCGCCGCCGTGACTGACGCCGCCGAACAGTCCCCGTTTGTACACCGCATCTCCGTGGTCCGCAGGGATTTGACCTCGCTCTATCGCAACGAGCGCACCCCGGACGGCACCTTGAGCAGTCGGCCCCGGGCCGGGCACGTGGTCGAGGCTGAGCAGCACCGCCCGTACACCCCGGTGGAGGCGGCTCAGCTCCTCGCCACCCTCAAGCGCCTGCAGGGCGAGCTGCCGCAGTACCGGTCGGATCTGGTCGAGATCGCCGCGTTGGCCTGGCCGCTGATGCCCGCCCGCCTGCAACCGCGCACCCTCATCTCCACGATCACCATGGCGCCGCTGCCCGCTCTGCAGCACACGTACGACTACTGGCCGCCGAGTTCCTGGGAGCGGGCCGCGTAGCGGGCGGCGATCTCGGCCACCTCGTCCGCGCTGGCGTACTCAAGCGCCAGCAGATCGGCGCCGCACACCGCCAGCTCCTCCTTCAGCGTCTTCAGGCGTTCGGAGTTGGGGCCGGCGGAGTCCCGCTCCTTCCTGATCTCTTCCGCGTACGAGTTGCTCACGTCCTGCACGAGTTGCTCGACGGCCTGGGGGCTCACGTTCTCTGACAAGGGCTTTCCTTCGCGTTCGGGCTTTGGTGGAGGCGTCATTGTCTCTGGCCGAGACGATGCGGATACGGCACCCGCGTTGCGGAAAGCAGCCACACCGCACGGCACAGGCCCTACGGTTGATACCGCCGATGATCATTCCTGGGGGGACCGACATGGCCGACCTGCGTGCGCTGTTCAGCTCCAACAACCCGTCGGAGTACGACGCGGTGGAGGCGTTCACCGACCGCCAGTACCAGTGGGCAGTAACAGCCGCCGCACTCGGGGAACACCTCCACCACGTGGCCAGCGCCGGCTTCGACGTCGAAGACCTCGAAGCCCCCCGCAGCAACCTGATCATGTTCCACGGCGTGGGCGGCGCCGGGAAGTCAACCCTCCTCCGCAAGATCGAGGCGGCGCTGACCGCGGCCGAAGAGCGGCCCGCGCAGTGGGGCGCACCCTCCTGGACACAGCGGCTCCTGCCGATCCGGATCGACCTCTCCCGGTCCGCGTCGACGGGCGCGGACTTCGAGCGGGCGATCCTGACGATCCGCCTCGCGCTCGCCGGGGCGCTCGGCAGGGGTCTGCCCTCTTTCGACGTGGCCCTGCGGCACTACTGGGAGGTGACCCACCCCGGTGAACTTCTCGACGAGTACGTCCGGCGTACCGGGATCGCGGGACGGTTCACCAACCTGCTGCCAGGCCAGCTCCAGGCCGGCGTCGGGGAAGTCGCGGCCGCCCTGGCCCTGCCCGGGCTGATCGGCTCGGCCGCCGGACAGCTCACCTCGGCCCTGGTCACCGCGCTGCGCGAACGCCACGAGCGCGCCCAGGCCCTCGCCGGCGCGAAGCGCACCGTTGACCTGCTGGAAGCGACGCCCGATCTGGAGGCGTTGTCCTTCTACCCGCACCTGTTGGCCTACGACCTGGACCAACTGCCCGCGAAGAAGCGCATCGTCCCCGTGGTTCTGCTGGACACCTTCGAGGACACCGCCGACCGTCATCGTGACCTCGAGCGGCTCCTGCAGCGCCTGGTCTGGCTCGCGCCCAACGTCTTCTTCGTCGTCGCCGGGCGCAGCCGGCTGCAGTGGGCCGATCCCGCGCTCCACGGCCAGCTGGACTGGACCGGCCCCACCGCCTGGCCCGGCCTGGCCTCGTCCCGGACGGTCCCCGCGCCCCGGACCGGCGAGCACTCCGCCCGCCAGCACCTGATCGGTGACCTTTCCCCCCAGGATTGCGAGACCCACCTCGCCCGACGCCTCACCATCGAGGGCCGGCCCCTCATCGACGCCGACGTCCGGGCCGCGATCACCGCCCGCTCCCACGGCCTGCCTCTCCACCTCGACCTCGCTGTCAGCCGTTTCCTCGAGATCCGCCGCACCGGCCGCGCCCCGGTCCCGGCCGACTTCGACTACTCCTTCCCGGCCCTGCTCGCCCGAACGCTGTCGGACCTCACCGCGGAGGAACGCCACCTCCTGCGCAGCGTCTCCCTGCTGGACGCCTGGGACCTTGACCTGGCCACCCGGACCGCCGGCCTCACCCACCAGGCCCCCGCCCGACGCCTGACCGAACGGCCCCTCATCGCGGAGAATTCATACGCACTGTGGCCGTACCACCTGCACCGCGCGATCCGCAGCGCTGTACGCGAGGACACCCACAGCGAGGACCGCTGGACGCAAACCGACTGGAAGCAGGCCGCCACCCGCGCCCTGGCCGCCCTCGGCGACCAGTGGACGACCGCCGCCGCACTCGGGCCCAGCCGGCTTCTCCTGGTCGCCTGTCTGCGCCAGGCCCTGCGACTGGCCCGCGACTACCGACTCACCGACCTGGGTTGGCTCACCGACGCCGCGTACGCGTACGCGGACGACTCGGTGTGGGAGCCCCTCACCCTCCCCACCGACACCACCGCGGGCCCGGTACCCGACACGGCCGCCGACGCCCTGGCCGAGGTCCTCACCGCTATCACCCGCCGCCAGCACGAACACCGCCAGCGCACCGTCGATCGGTTGAGCGCCGTACTGGACTCCGGGCTGCTGTCCTCCGAGCTCCGCGAACTGGCCCTGTACTACCGAGCTAAGGCGTACAAGGACCTCGGCCAGGGCGACGCCGCCCGCGCCGGGATGCGGCAAGTCGCCGTCGCCGACGGCCGCCTCGCGCCCAAGGCCCGCCGCGGCCTGGCCAACCTGTCCCGGCTGGCCGGCGATTTCCCCACCGCACTGGCCGCCGTTCCCACCTTGGGCTGGAAGGGACGCCATCATCGCGTCCTCGGCGATATCCGCTGGTCCCAGGCCGACACCGCCCAAGCCGTCGTGGCGTTCGAAGCCGGTCGCGCCGAAGCCGAGGAACGCGGCGTGGCCGGGGAGCGCGCGATGATGCAGGTCCGCCTGGGCCTCGCGCTGTCCTTCGCCGACCCGACCCGCGCGGCCGTCGAGCTCTCCCTCGCCCACCAGCTCCTTGAGAGCCTCGACCAGCGCTCCAACACCCTCCTCGCCCAGACCGCGGCCCTGATCAAGGACGCCGGAATCGACGGCGTCATCGACCGCGCCCAGGTCCTGGACACCGAGATCCAAGCCGCCGGACTGCCCTTCCTCCACCGCTTCGTCGCCCTCGCCACCGCCTTCCACCAAGCCGTCCGCGGCGAGGACCAAGAGCTGGGCGCCACCATCAGCCGTCTGCGTGAACTCACGGTCAGCGGCGACTTCGCGTACTTCGTCGACATCGCACACTTCATGGCCGGCCTCCCCCGGCCCGCCGCCTCCACCACCCGCTGGACCCAGACCGAAGGCCAGGTCCGCGCCGCGTGGCACGGCCTGGTCCAGGCCCGGCAGGAACACCTCCGCACCAGCAGCTGACCCGAACACCCGGCGGCTCCGGACCAGGATGTCCCTGGTCCGGAGCCGTCGCGTTTCGAGCGGGAACTGAGGGCCTGGTCAGCACAACGTGATTCGCACTGCCGTTCGAATCCTGGTTGAATTAATGGATGCAGTTCATCCACTTCCCTGACGATCTTCTGGCACTGCAGTCGGCCTGGCTGCGGGCCTACGAGGCCCTGGCCAGCACGCCCGCCGGGATGGGCACCACCGTCCATCGGCGCCGGCTCATCCTTCTCTCCTGCGCGATCGAGGCTCACGGGTTCTGGGCGGTGCCGGGCCGCTCAAGGGCGGCCAGGGCGGAGCTGCGGAGTCAGGCCCGCGCGGGCCGGTGGGCGAGAGCGGCATGAACAAGGTCACCGCCAGACAGCGGCTCATCCTCCAAACGCTCCTCGATCACCTGGCCGCGCATGGGGCCGGACTCACGGTCCGGGAGCTCGGCGCGAGGGTCGGTCTGTCCAGCAGCAGCAGTACGTCTCACCAGCTGCATCGGTTGGAGAAGGGAAGGCTCCTGACCCGGAGCGGGAAGGAGTGGACGACCGCGACGCTGACCAGCAGCGCCATCAAACTGCTGGCCCGCGCCCCCGGGGCCTGATGATCAGCCGGCGTAGGTGCCGAGGGTGAGGCCGGAGATAATTCCGCGATGGAGGCCGTCGGTATCCGTACTCTGAGATTCATGACTGCCACAGCCGTAAGGCCGGAGTGGGACGCTGTACCCGAGCAGGTTCGCACGTTCATCGAGGACCAGCTGGGCTGCCCTGTCGCAGAGGCTGACATGTGCGGGGGCGGGTTCACCCCGGGCCTTGCCGCACGGATTCTTCTTGCCGATGGAACCCGCGTGTTCGTCAAGGGCCTCCCTGAGGACCACCCGCTGTCCGGTGTCTACCGGGAGGAAGTGCGGATCACGTCGGCCCTGCCCGAGTCGGCGCCCGGGCCCGCGGTGCTCTGGTCAGCGCCCCCGGACCTCGCGCATGGATGGTCGTTGCTGTGTCTGGAGGATCTTCCGGACGGAAACCCTGACCTGTCGCCCGGCTCGGCGGACTTGGTCGCGGTGGTCGATGCGCTGCTGCGCATGCAGGACTGCCTGACACCGTCGCCGATCCCCGAGGCGCCCCAGTTTCCGGATGTTCACGGTGCCTACCTGTGCGGCTGGGGCCAGCTCGCCGAGGACGTGCCGGCCGACCTGGATCCGTGGGCGCGCAGGAACCTGGCCCGGCTGTCGGGGATCGAGAAGGGCTGGCTGGATGCGGCACGCGGATCCACGCTGACCCATGGAGACCTGCGCCCCGACAACATGGTGATGCGGGCCGGCGAGGCCGTCGTCGTGGACTGGTCCTACCTGAGCCAGGCGGCCGACTGGTGCGACGGCGTGTCCCTTGTGCCTCACCTGATCCTGGCCGGGCACGACCCGGCTTCCGCCGAGGCCGTCGTTGAACCGCTGTTGGGGTCCGTACCGGACCGGGACGCCGTGACGGCGCTGGCCGCGGCGTTCGGCGGGTTCTGGGAGCGGTCCTCGCGCAACCCCGCCCCCGCGAACGTTCCCTTCCTGCGCGGCTACCAGGCCCGCGCCGCCAAGGCGGCACGAGCCTGGATCGCCCATCGAACGGGCTGGGCGTAGCCGGTCAACTGCCTCGGGGAGGCAGGCCGTCCGCAGGGCTGCGGACGCGGCGGGCAGCGACGCTCTGGAGCTTTGTCTACCTGGGCCACAGGGAGAACACGGTGATCACGTGTTCGGTGATCTCCTCGCGCAGGTTCTTCCACTCGGGGCTGCCGTTGCGCCGTGCGGCTGCGGCGCGGTCGTAGGCCCTGCCGTCGACCTCGGGGAGACAGGCGTACATCTGGAGCAGGGCCGAGCCGTTGTCCTCGGGCGCGATGTCGGTGTCGGCGGTGAGCAGCGTGCGGATGGTGTCGGCGTGCATGGAGGCGTCGATGCCGGAGCCGGGGATGCTCTTGCTCATCTTCGGCAGGCCGTTCAGGCCGGGGATCATCTTGGTGTAGATGCCGGCGAGGCGCTCGGTGGAGAGTCCCGAGCGTTCGGCTCCGCGGCGGGCGAGGGCCACGTACTTGTGCTCGTCGACGCCGAGGGAGACCAGGACGTGGCGTCCTTCGGCGAGGAGGTGGATGAAGTCGGCGGTCATGAGGAGGGTGGCCTGCTTCATGCCGTAGGTGAGGCGGTCGAAGACGCCGTGGCTGCGGTAGAGGGCGGCGAGGTCCTCTTCGGCCCAGCGGAAGTCCTCGTCGTCGAGGTGGCGGGCGAGCAGGAAAGCGGTGGCCAGCACGTCTGACTGGTTTTCCTGGCGGCGCAGGATGCCGCGCTGCGGGTCAAAGCCGAGGCGGAGCACGAACTCCTCGTACTGGTCGGCGAGGTGGCGTACTGCCTGCAGGGGGATGCGGCGGGCGTTGTAGGAGTCGAGGTCTCCGAGGACGATCTGCACGTCGAGGCCCTGCTGCTGGAGCTTGATCGCCCGCAGCAGCTGGAAGACGGTGCCCGCGTGGGGCGGGCCGCCGAGCCCGACTCCGGTGGTGACGATCGCGGACTGGCCGCTGGAGACCGCGTCGGCGAACTCGCGGGCGCCGGTGTGGCAGACCCACTTGGTGGCGATGTCCTCGCGGCTCATGCCGGCGAAGTCGAAGTCGATGGCGCCCAGGCCCAGGCGCTCGTAGCGGTGTTCGTCGATGACGTGGTCGTAATAGGCGGCGTCGAACCTCACGGAGTCACTTCCTTCGGGGAGAGCGGCTGGGCGCGGAGGGCGAAGGCGCGGCGGACGAGCGGTTCGAAGCCGTCGGCCAGGAGGTTGCCGAGCACGGCGTTGCGCGCTGCGGTGACGCTGCCGAGGTCAGCGGTGACGGTGCCGTCGGCCAGGACCCAGATCCGCAGCGGGTAGGTGTCGTGCGCCTCCCGGGTCGGCTGGTCGAAGACCGGGATGCCGGGAACCAGGGCACGGGCGGTGTTCACAGCCTCGAGGAAGGCCTCGCGCCCGAAGCCGTACAGCTGCGCCTTCTGCGGGGTGGCGCGGCCGATGGGCCGGTACTGCGAGATCAGCCAGTACTCAACCGTGGTGGCGTCGGCGATCTCGCCGATGAGGCGGGCCAGGCGCGGGAGCGCCTGCACGGAGTGCTCGGTGGTGAAGGTGTTGAAGGCGAGAGCGCGCTGGTCGGCGGCGAGCATCGTGGCGTTGGTGTGGAAGCGCTGGAAGTAGCCCTGGCCGCGGAACCAATCAGCGGTCTCGGCGTCCGGGCCGTCCACGGCCAGGGAGTAGACGCTCACGAACTCGCGGATACCGGCGTAGCGGTCCTGGAGGAGGAGACCGTTGGTGTGCAGGTTCGTCTCGAAGCCGTTGGAGCGGGCGTGCTGGAGGGCGGCTTCGAGGTGGTTGTCGTAGGGCATGAGCGGGTCGCCTCCGGTGAAGACGATCCGGTCGGCCTGCGACTCCTGGCGCAGGCGATCGATCACGCGGGCGACGGTGGCCGTGTCGGTCTGGACGCGGTTGCGTTCGCGGTAGCAGAACCTGCACACACCCGGCGATGCGGTGGTGGCCGGCAGGTCCCACGCGTTGCAGTCGGTGTTGAGTACCAGGTGGATGATGCCCAGCTCGTCGCGGGTCAGCATGCGGTCCTCCCGCCGGGTATGAGGGCCAGGTCGGAGCGCGTAGGAAGCAGCAGGGCGTCGATGGCGCGGGGCGAGCCTCCGGTGAGGCGGACGAAGCGCAGCAGGGTGTCCAGGCCGGCGCCCTCGTGCAGGATGCTCAGCGCGGTGTCGAGCCCAGCGTGGAGGGTCGGGGTGACGCGGGCGGTGAGCAGGAGCAGGGCCGCGTTGAGGGCGACGGCGTCACGGGCTCCCGGGTCGCCGCCGCCGGCCAGGACCTGCAGGGCGGCGGCCACGTTGGCGTGGGGGTCGGGTTGCTGGGTGACGCTGTTCAGGCGGCGGGGCATGGACGCGGCGGCCCGTTCCAGGTCGGCGGTGAGGCCGGGGTCCTTGCGGGCGTTGCTGATGCGGCAGGCGCGCACGGTGGTTCCGGGCAGGAGCTCGTCGACCTGGACCGTGGTCTCGGTGCTGGAGTTGACGACGGTCACGTCGGGCAGGCCGAGCCGGGACAGGAGTCGCGCGGACACGTGGACGGCGGGGTGGGCCAGCCCGTAGACGTGGGCGGAGCAGACCACGGGGCTCAGCAGCGCGGGAAGGGCCAGGCTCAGCGCGTGGACCGCCTGGAACCGTCCGCCGTACCGGCGGTCGAACCGGGGCACTCGCTGCTCGATGGAGAAGAAGCCGAAGCCGGCCTCGGCGGTGATGGCGACCATCTCCTGGTGGTCGACGGAGGCGACGTCCGCGCCGACGAGGTCGATGAAGTCGCGTGAGCCGGTCTTGGAGGAGGCGCTGCGCGAGCCGAGCTTGGCGATGTGCGCGCCCCCTGCCGCGGCGACGAGCGCGGCGGCCGAGCTCAGGTTGATCGTCTTGAGGGTCTTCTTGCCGCTGCCGGTATAGCTGACGACGTGCAGCCCGGGGGGCGGCTGGTGGTAGTCCCAGGCGTCCCGGTCCAGGTGGGTGGCCGCGCGCACGGCGGCCTCGACTTCTTCGGTCCTCGGGCCGCGCAGCAGCAGGCCGGTCAGGACGCTTCCGAGCGTCACATCACGCGTGTTGCCCGCGGGGAGTTCGAGGATGGCGAGGATCCCGTCGTAGACGTCCTGGGGATCGATCGCCGCACGAGAATTGATCTTGTGGATCAGCGGGTGGATGAAGACGGCCATGGATGTTCCTCCGAGCTGGTCAGGGGTGCGGGGTCAGCAGGACCTTGATCGGGCGTTCCGGGCCCGGGTGCTGGATCGCCTCCAGGGCGCGGGCGAGTTCGCCCAGGGGGTAGCGGTGGCGGGTCAGGAGGTCGGCCCAGGCGCCGCCCGCTTCCAGGAGCGTGAGAGCGTCACGGAAGTCGTCGCGACCGCCGGCCCGGCAGTACGAGAAGGAGCCGCGCAGGGTGACCGAGCGGCGGAAGAGATCGCGGAGCGGGACCGAGAGGGTGATACCGGGGGCGTAGGCGTTCTGGACGAGGACCGTTCCCCCGTCCCGTACTGCTGCGGCGGCCTGGCGCAGCGCGGTGTCGTCCTGCCCGGTAGCGGCGTCCACCACCGCGTCGCACGGCGGCAGGGCGCCGTGGTGGATGGTGAGGCCGGGCCCGGCGACGGCGGCGTTCAACTGCTCGAGCCGTGCGGTGGAGCGGACCGCGAGGTGGACGTCCCAGCCCGCGGCCACGGCGCAGGCCGCAGTGCAGATTCCCAGCGCTCCCGAGCCGATGACGCCGAGCCGCCCGTGCGGGGCGGGCAGGCCGCAGCGGACGCCGTGCACGGCCACCGCCATGGGATCGGCCAGCACCCCGTGCGCCGGGTCGCGCAGGGCAGGTAGTTTCACCACGCTGGATTCCGGCACCCGCACCACGTCGGCGAATCCACCGGGGAGATCCCAGCCGATCCGTCGAAGGTCACGGCACAACTGCGGCCGTCCGCTCCGGCAGTCCCCGCACCGCGTGCATCCGATCAGCGGGTCGACGACGACCCAGTCGCCCGACCTCGTGTCCGTGCCGACGATCTCGTGTCCCGGGAACCAGGGCACGGGCACCGGCCCGGGCCAGGCCGGAGAAAGCTTGGGCAGGTCACTGCCGCAGACACCCGCGTACGCGACCTGGACGGCGATGTCTCCATGGGGCAGGGAAGCGGACCTGACGGGTGCGTCCGCGAGTTCCGGCGTTCCGCCGAGAATCCTCCATGCACGTGCTGGCGCGCTCATACGGTTCCCCCTTCTGGCTGTGCCCTTCCCGGGCGGTTGCTGAGGCCGGGATCAGAGAAGCGGCTGGAGCAGGGGTGATGCGATGTCAGGCAGCTTGGAAATGCTGATGAAATCGGCGCCTTGGCCACCCATTTCCAGCTCTCTGGGCCTGTCGCCGTAGGTGAGCGGGCCGCTACCGTCGAGGCAGAGAATTCGGCGCGGCTACGGCGCGGGGGTCCCCATGGGCAAGCCGAACGACACCTTCCGGCGCGTACGCGAGAAGGAATGGCAGATGGGCCGCCGCGAGGCCGCCGAGTTCCTCGTGAAGCAGTCGATCGAGTATGGCGAACCGGTCCACTGCGTCACCCGGACGATCGCCACCTGGGAGGACGGCACCACCGCCTGCCCCTCCCCGCAGTACCGGCGTCTGCTGCACCGGGTCACTGGCCGGACCGTCGCCGAGCTCGGGTTCACTCTGCCCGCCCCGCGAACGGCCGGGCGTACGACGGAAGGCGAGGATGAGGACATGCGGCGACGCACCATGCTCCTGGGAACCGGCGCCGCACTGCTGGCCGCCACCCAGCCCGCGCGCGGCGGACCCGCCCTCGGCGGTGACCACCTCCAGCTGCTACGCGACGCCGAGCACGCCCTCTACACCGAGGACCGCGATCACGGCTCCGCCGAGCTCGGACGCCAGGCCACCACCACGCTCAACACCGCGTACGTCTGGCTGAGGCAGGGCCGCTACAGCGAACCCATGGGTCGTCGCCTGCACTCCGCCACTGGCAACCTCTCCGTCGCCGCCGGATGGCTCGCCCTCGACTCCGGCCGCCCCCACGACGCTCGCTCCCACTACACCGAGGCCCTCGCGTCCGCCCGCCAGGCCGACGACCCCGGGCTCGAAGCCCACGCCTTCGCCTGCCTGTCCCTCCTCGCCCACGCCACCGGCCGGCCCCGCGAAGCCGTCACCACCGCCCAGGTCGCCCAGCGTCTCGTCGTCCCGCTCGGCTCCCCCCGCTGGCTCTCCCTCCTCGCCATGCGCGAGGCCCGCGGCTGGGCCCTCCAAGGCGACCGCACCCTGACCGAGCAGGCCCTCGTCCAGGCGCACCACCTCTACGCCCAGGGACCGCGCGATACGGACCCCGGCTGGCTCGCCTTCTACGTCCCCGCCGAACTCGCCGGCCTCGAATCCCTCTGCCGCGCCGACCTCGGCCAGCACGAGCGCGCCGCCGGCGGAGCCGAACAGGCCGTGATGCTCTTCGCCGGCGGCCACCCCCGCAACCGGGCCCTCTACACCGCCGACATCGCCCTCCACCACGCCCGCAAGAACACCCCGGACCTCGACGCCGCCGCCGACGCCGCACACCGCACCCTCGGCTACCTGCCCGACGTCCGCTCCGAACGGCTCCTGCGCTCCCTGCGCGACATCGCCGGAACCCTCCAGCCCCACCACAACACTCGCGCCGTCGCGGGATACCTCGACACCTACCGCGCCGCCGTCCCCGCGGCCTGAAGGGACCGCCGATGCCCGACTCCCTGACCCTGCGCCGCTACGGCGCCGGCGACGTCGACCTCCTCCTCGACACCCTCGTCGACACCTGGGCCGACGCCCATGCCGAACACCCCGACGTTGCCGACGCCGGCTTCACCCCCGACGCCCTGCGCCGTCAGATCCTCGGGCACGCCCGCCGCGACGACTTCACCCTCATCGCCGCCTACACCGACGGCCACCTCGTCGGCTACGGCTACGGCTTCCGCTGTACCCCCGCCTACTGGTACGGCGAAGCCCTCCTCGCCCACATCACCCCCGAAGACGCCCGCACCACCGACTCCCTCGCCGGAATCTGCGAACTCGCGGTACGCCCCGGCTGGCAAGGCCACGGCATCGGCACCCAAATCCACCACGCCCTCCTCGAGGCACTGCGCCCCCAGTGGGTCTCCCTCCTCGCCATGCCCGGCGCCCCCGCCCAACACCTCTACCGCCAACTCGGCTACCAGTACGCCGGCCCCTACAAAGCAGGCCCGGACGGACCCGAACTCGACCTGCTGCTCCTGCGTGCTGGTCCCTGAAACCGGCTCGCTGACGGATCCTTTGACGCCTAGCGCCGTCCGTATGGGGCAGGCCACACGCCCGTGCCGGGGTGGGGTGATGTGTTGATCTCAGCAATGGCCATAGGGTCGGGACCATGCTCATTGCGAACGTGTCCCCCAGGACGATGGCGAAGACGACCGACACGGCGTGGCTCAGTCACGCCCTGATGGAGTCCGATGCCGCGTACGAGATCGAGGGGTACGACGCGGACCACTCCATGCAGTTCTGGGACTGGTCGAAGCAGGCACCGTTCGACTTCGAAGTCCACAAGAAGGCGACCGCGCAGTTCCACGAGGAGTTCGTCCCGACGCCGGGCCGGCTGAGCATCGTGGACTGCGGGCACGCCGAGAACCACCCCCACATCACCGACAGCGTGCTGCGCGTCGCGGACCTGGTGATCCTGCACATGTCCCCGACCCAGGCGGACTGGCTCCGGGTGAGCAAGCCCCCGGAGGCCACTCCGTTCCAGGACATCATCCGCAGGGCCGGTCTCTTCCGCTCCAGCGGCAAGCCCCCGGAGACGTGGGTGCTACTCAACCGCACCGTCACCAACGCCTCCTCTACGGCGCACTACCGCGGCGAGCTGGAGGCCACGGGCTGGAACGTGTTCACCACCGTCATCCCCCGCGCCGAGATGTTCGCCCTGTCGATGAACTTCCCCGTCATCGGGGCGAAGAAGAGCGCCTTCGGCGCGCTGGTGACCGAGATGACCGAGCGGGGGCTGCTGCCGTGAGCCAGTACATGAAGCTCATGAAGAAGCAGCAGGCGGAGCGCCTCGCGAAGGAACAGCAGGCTGCCCAGGACTCCGCCGTTGCGACGGTTCCCGGTCCCAGCGCGGAGCCGACCCCCGCCCGGCCTAACGCGGCCATCGAGGCGCCGGCATACCGGCCGCAGCCCTTCACCCCCGACCTGATCCCCGAGCCGAAGGAGATCGAGGCCGAGGGGAACCTGACCCCGGAGGAGAGCGCCGATCTCGCGAACTGCGAGAAGGCTTTCGCCTACGCGGACCAGGCCGAGTGGATGCGCGGCAAGGCCGCGCACGCGGTCCGGTCGCGTCGGCTGTACCGAGCCGACGGCCGGCTGTGGCCGGACTACTGCGAGGAGGTCCTCGGAGAGTCCGAGTCCGAGGTCAACCGGCGCATCCAGCAGTGGCAGCTGGCCCGCGAGGTCTCCCAGCTCTGGACCCGCCCGACGCCGGCATCTCATCTCCAGGCCCTGCTCCCGGCCGTGGAGGCGTACGGCGAGGAGCAGCTCGCCCGCGGATACGTTGAGCTGCGGGGGTGGGCGGCCGAGAACGGAATGAGGATCACCGCCGCCGATCTCACCGGGTGGGTGAAGAAGGCCCGGTCCGCGGTGAGATCGAAGACCCCGCCGCCGGCGCTGACCGCCCAGACCCTGACTCAGGTGCGTGAGGACCTCCAGCGCCAGTCCGAGCTGACCGCGAGCCGGCGGGCGGCTCCGACTCCTGCGCGGGACGCGTCCGTGCCCGCGGACGGCAGCGAAGAATCGACACCCAAAAACATTAGTTCAATGTTGAATCACCCAAATTTGGGTGATTCAACATTGAACGAAATGGTTGAGGTTCAGACCCCGTCGCACGACGGCGACGGGGTCGGGGAAGAACGCGCCATCCGGGCATGGAGCGTTCTGGAGGGCATGGCCGAAGGCATGGTCACCGCCGGGGTCTTGCAGGGTGCGAGCACCGCAACCCTCCAGGAGATCGAGCGGACCGCCCGCAGGCTGGCCGATGCTGCCGCGGAGATCCTCAAGAATCGGTAACTCCGGCAGAGACTCACACCAAGATCGGGGCCACCCAAATCCGGGTGGCCCCGATTCGCCTTCTATCGCGGAGATGATCCGGCGCAATCCGAGGATCGGGCTGACCCGCTCCTGCAGGGAGTGGATCATCGGTGCCATGACCCTGCACGCGCGCGACACCGTCACGGGGCAGCTCGTCACACTGACCGCGGACCCGGGCAGCGCGGACCTTTTTGCCCCCGGCCCAGTTTCCTCCGGCCGGTACCGCTGCATGAGCTGCGGAGAATCCGTGGGACTCTCCCGCCGAAGCGGCCCTCACTCGTCCTACGCCCCTCGCTTCTCCCACGGCCACAGCTCCGAGGCGCAGCCCGACGGATGCCCGGCACGGGCCGGTGTCCAGCGGGAGGTCGAGGCGGACCTCCAGGTCGTCATCGACCTCCGGGACCACCTGGCGAAGGCGTGGCCCGGCGCACACACCCTCATCGAGTGCCCCGAGCCGCAGCTCCCCGGCGAACCTTCGCCGCCGGCCGTGATCGTCGCGACGGAAGGCGGCCAGACCATCGTCATCGAGTGCCCACGCGGGCCGCTCGATGAACACGGCGTCCAGCGCCGGGTGAACGCCGTGCGGGCACGGTACGGATCCGGCGCCGCCCACGTCTGGTTCTTCACCGAGGACGAGCACCACTTCCGCCAGGGCGGCCTCCGGGACAAGACCGTATGGCCCGCGGGCGCTCCCGCGTCCGTGCGGCACATGCGGGTGCGGCCCACCCAGCAGCACCTCCAGATCGTCGCCTTGGGCGGCTCCGTCTACTGGATCAACGGGGCCACGGTCTACATCCCCTACGGCGGCCATGAGCACGTACATGCGATCAAGGCCGGAGAAGACTGGGGTGGCGACGTCGCCTGGCGCCGCCGCGACTGGAAGATCAGCCACCCCCGCCCGCTGCCGGGAGCGCAGTGGTGGGGCCTCGTCCCCATCGGCCTCTCCTCGCTCCGGGCGAACCGAGTGGGATTCCATCCTGCCGAGGCGCACGAGATCATGGAACGGCTCGAGCGGTCCCAAGGGGCTCGGTGGGCCACCGCCCGCCGGCTCGCCCGAGAGCGAGACGAAGTTCTCCGCCAGCCCCCTCCCGCTGAAGCGGTTCCTGTGCTGACCCCGGCGCCCAGGCCGGTCGTACCGCCCCCTGCGCCAGCTGAGCCCGCCGTCACGACAGGGGCTCTGCCGGAGCGGCCCGAGCCGGTTCGGCAGCCTCCCGTGATTCCGCCGGTGCCGGTGCACGCGCCCTACGTTCCGCCGGTCCCGCTGCCGCAGCCACGCGGGCCGCTCTCCCGGCTGCGGCAGTGGATGCAGCGCAAACGCTGACCCGCGCGTGCCGAAGCGGATGCCGCCGAGAGGGTGTTCACCCGGCGGCAGCCCTTCCGGTGGGACACAAAGTGGCTCCGGCGTATCCGCCGGAGCCACTCGGGCCGCCTCGTACGCGGGCCTGTCTTTGAAACCCTCGACCTGGAGCTGCTAGTCCTTCTTCTTCGGGGTGCGCTGGGAGTGGGCCGCGATCCCGCCGGCCACGTTGTTCGGGGCTTTCTGGGTGCCGATGCTGCCGCCGCCGCGGGGGGTGTTGCCGCGGTCGGCGTGGGTGCTGATGCCGCGCTGGACGCCGGCGGCGGCGGATCCGCCACCGCCGGTAACGGCGCCTGCGGCGGAGCGCACGGTCCGGCCGACGGCCATGGAGGCTTTGACGCCGTCGCCGATGCCGGGGGTTTTCCAGATGAGCTGGACGGCGACGAGTACGGCGATGACGGTGACGGCCAGGCCGACGGCGATGTTGTTGTGGTCCGGGCTGGTCTGGAGGGCGGAGGCCAGGCCCACGATGATGACGATGACGGGCTCGACCATGATGAGAGCGACCATCACTCCCGCCCATCGGCGGACTTTGCCCCACCAGTCCCTGGAGACGAGTCCGGAGTACACCACGACGGACAGCAGTGCGCCGACGTACAGGCCGAGGTCGCGCAGGAGCAGCAGGACCCACAGGGCGCCGCAGAGGGCGATGGTGGCGAGGGAGGCGAGCAGCCGGATGATGGGGCCGCCGCCGATCTTCCCGGCTTCGAGGTCGGCGCCGAGGGAGTCGAAGACGTTCGTGGTTCCGTTGCCGAGGGCGCTGGAGAGGACGTCGGTTACGGAGCCGACCGCGGCGATCACCACGTAGAGGACGAGCGGGGTGAAGGCGGAGGCGAGCACGGCGAGCCAGAGGAGCCCTACGGCTTCGGACATCGCGGTGGCCATCGGTACGCCGCGGATCGCGCGCTTGGCGACGGCGAGGAGCCACAGGGTCAACACGAGGACCGTGGAGGCGGCGAACACCACCGCGTACTGCGCGAGGAAGCTGCTGTTCGTCAGGTCGACGCTGCTCCCGCCGGCGACGACCTTGCCGAGCTCGGTAGAAGTCCAGTGGGCGGCCTTGGCCACCGAGTCAGCGAGAGCGCTGAGCGGGTCCAGGGTGGTGCCGTCGGTGGGCGGGGCGACGGGGACCAGGCCGCCGGTGGACCCTCCGGTGGGGGGTCGGTTGCAGGCGACCGAGCCAGGTCCCGTGACGAGGTCGCACGGATCGTCGAGGGGCAGCATCAGACCCTCCGGCGGGTGTTGGTGATGGTGTGCGGGTGCACGGGGGTCCCCCCTAGGTCGGTCACGGTCAGTACAGGGTGCGGCGGGCGAGACGGAGCTGGGTCGCGGTGGTGACCGCAGCCTGGCCGGCCGAGTGGAGCGCGGCCGCGGACCGGGCGGTGTGCGGGGCACGCGGGTCGAGAGCGGCGGCCATCTGCTGGAGGGCCGTGGCGATCGCGTCGGCGACACGGGTCAGGTCCTCGGCGGCCTGGCGCACGGCGTGCGGGTGGCCCCACTCGGCCCGGCCGTCGCGGACCTCGCGGACAAGCCGGTCGAGGCAGTCGGCGGCCACGCGGGCGTGCCCAGCTGGATTATTCGGGGTCACAGGGCCTCCAGCCGGGGGGTCGAGATCTGCTGTGGTTGCTGTGTCATCGCAGGTCACCATGTGGATTCGTGGTGTGGCAGGGCTGCCACACAGCCACACCAAACAGTGCTCCGAACCACGATGGTGACGCACCATAACCACGTCGTGCCAGGCCGCGTCCACAGCAGAACCACATCACGCCACTGCCCGGAGAACGTCGGCCAGGCAATAGACCATGGGGCGGTCGGGAAGGTCGGTACGGCGGATCGAGGCCACAGTCAGGCCGGCCTTCTTCAGCTCGACCTGAAGGAGCGCCCCGACCCGAGTCCGCTCGTTCTTCGTACCGCGCCACCGTCCCCAGACAGCTGGATCAGATGCGACCAGGAACTCGGTGAGCTGAGCGAGGGTCAAAAGCTCGGGGTTGCTGTGCGTAGCGAACGCGGCGAGCAGCTGTTGGGCGATCAGGGGGTAGGAAGCCGCCTGCTGGCTGCCCGGTGCGGGTGCTGCCGGTGGCGGGGGCGGTGCGGGGTCGAGGGTGGGCCGGCCCGCGGCGAGGCGTTCCTTGGTACGGCGGGCGGCCTCGTCCGGGGGCAGCGGGGAGACGTAGCGCAGGACCGGGTCCCGGTGCCGGGGGGTGATGCAGTAGAACCGGCCGGCGTCCGCGGGGAAGTCTTTCTCCGGGGAGGGCACCAGCAGGTGCGGCAGCCAGCCCTGGGAGACGGCGTCCTTGCGGCCGACTACGAGGGGGACGTCCTCGACGCGGCAGGGCATCATGATCCGCACTCCGGGGACACCGGCGATGGCATCGCCGAGGGTGTCCTCGGTGGCGTCCTGCGTGATGATCACCTCGGTGATCATCGCCTCCCGGCCCAGGCGCAGCAGTTCGACCGCCAGCTTCTTGCCCTGCTTGGTCAGCTTGGGGTACTCCTCGACGACCGCGAGGATCGCCGGGTCCTCGAAGGTAGGAATCCACATGTCCTGGGTGGGCGGCATGGAAGCGATCCGCCGAAGAGCCCGGTCCAGGAGCGACTGCAGAACGGCCTCGGATTCCTCCGGGGTCCGCGCGGTCATCACGGCCAGGGGTGCCAGGGCCTTCAGTCCGCGCTTGGCCGGGTCGATGTCGACCACTACGGCGTCGTGGCAGGCCGTGACGTACTCGGCGATCGTCTGGACCATGGCGGTCTTGCCACCGCCGGTGTCCGCCACGATGATCACGTGCTGTCCGGCCAGGACGACCGGTGTCGCCTCGCCCTCCAGCGACATACCGAGGCTGAGCGGGTTCAGGATGGAGCACGAGAGCGGCGGCCGCTGCGGGTAGGGCAGCGGGTTGGCGAACGGGTCCCGGGTGAGGACCCTGAGGTCGACCAGGGCGGCATCTTCCGGGTCGGACGCCTGCGCCAGGAGGCGGGACTCCCCCACGCGCAGGGTCGTGGCCACCTGCTTGAGCACGTTGATGAGCTGGCCGGCGGTGCCGGACTCGAGGACGAGCGGCACCTTCCACCCGTAGGTCGTCGGTTCCGGTACGAGTACCTCGGCGACGGCGGCCTTGTGCTTCTTGAGCGCCCGGCGGACCGCTTCCCGTGCCGCCCGCGGGTCGTTGCCGGCTTCCCGGATCGCGAACGGCTCCGGCTCCAGGTCTGCTTCGGCGAGCTGCGTGTGCGCGGGCGGCCGGGGCGGCACGAACAGCAGCCGCGGTACGGGCGGCCGCCGCCGGGTCGGGCGTCGCCCTGCCGACCACGCCATGAGGGTCAGGATCAAGGCGGCGCCGACCGCGACCACGAAGGCCGCGAACGAGGAGAGCGACCACAAGCCGATCCAGAGGGCGAGCAGCGCGGTGATGGTGAAGAAGGCCGTGGTGTGACGGCGGGAGCGGAGCCGGCCGCGAGCGTCCGACAGCATCTGCGGGGTGACCTCTAGATGGCGGAACTCCTGCTGGGAGATGCGCATCCGCAGGCCAGCCCACTGCATCATCCGGTAGGCGATCATCGGGGAGGCACCCATGCCGCCTCCGTATCCCCCGTAGCCGCCTGCGCCGCCCCGGCGGTGCCGTTGGCGCTGCGCGTTCATCTGCATCATCTGGGACTGCCGCTGGAACTTCTGCTGCTGCTGGAGCAGCCCGATGTTCTGCTGCACCTCGCCCTTGTGGCGCTGCTGGAAGCGCTGCCACGTACGGAACTGGTCGTTCAGGACCCGGTGCGCGATGTGGTTGTCGCTCTGGTCCTCGGTTCGCCACCAGCGTCCGTACTCGGCCCGCAGGTGTGCGAATCCCGCTCTCAGCCCCCGGTTGCCGGTGTACCCCGTTGTCGCCACTGTTCTTCCCCTGGATCAGATGGTGCCGAGCAGCATGTTGCCGACGGTGTTGCCGCTGGTGCGGATGAGGCCGAGGGCCATGCCGATGAGGCCGGCGGAGGCGCCCAGCCAGACGCCTACGAGCGCGCCTCGCAGGAGTGGGGACTTGAGGTCGTAGCGGCCAGACTTGATCAGACCGGCGTACAGGGCGAGGAGGCACAGGCCGGCGATCGCGCCGCCGACGCCGACCTTCTCGCCGCCGGTGGTCGGCGGGTGCTGGCCAGCTGCCGCGACCGCGCCGGTCGCGCCTTCGAGCGCGTAGGTGCCGATGCCGTCGCCGAGCGCGGCCGCGGTGCCGCCCATCGTGCCGAGGATGCCGCCGCCGAGCAGCAGGAGCGCGGCGATGGCGACGCCGGCGATGAAGTGGATGGGAGGCGTGGGGTCGCCGCCGCGCCACCGGCCGATTTGGTAGAAGAGGAAGACGAGTCCGAGCGCGACCGCGCCGAGTCCTCCGGCCGTAGCCCCCACGTCGTTCATTTCATGCTCCAGTCAGCCAGTTGAGTACCGCGCCGCCGGCCAGGCGGATCACGGCGATGACGAAGGACCAGGCGGCGACGGCGACGAGCAGGCGCAGCACGTAGCCGATGTAGCGGGCGCGCCAGGCCCGGACGGTGAGATGGGCCAGGCCCCGCAGGATCTGCGCGAGCAGTGCGGCGAGCCAGTCGCCGAGCGGCAGCAGCATCACCGCACCGAAGAGGAGCCCGACCAGCAGCACGGCGCCGAGCGGCGCGAGGAACCCGTTCTCGGCTATGTAGCCGGTCATCGAGGCGACGCCGCTCTGCCCGCGCCAGGTCACCAGCAGCGCGATCCCGATCGCGGGCAGGTTGTACTTCAGGCCGAGCCAGGCCAGGTCGAGGCCGCGCCAGCCCTGCTCGGCGGCGGTCGGCGGCGGGGCCGGTATGTGCGCGGCGACGGCTTCACCGATCGTCACGCCGATTTCCCAGGCAGCTTCGCGCACTTCATGGCCCGGCCCCTGCTCCTGGCTGGCCCAGTCCTCGCGCGGGTCCGCGGTGCGCCACCAGTCCACCTCGGCGACAGGTTCGGGGGCCGGGGTGTAGGCCGGCTGCCCTTCGTAGCTGTACCCGTCGGGGGTGGCGGGCGAGTACGGATACGACGATCCGTAGCCGTCGGCGACGTCGTCGGGGACGCTTGCGGGCGGGTACTCGGGGCGGGGTGGCGGCACCCGGGGCGCGACCGGATACGGTCCGCCTTCCGCCGGGTCCCACCCGGCGCTCTGGCCGTCTGTCATCAGCGCCCCCTCGGTCTGCTGGGACCGGCGCCTTCTTCCCCGCGCTCACCAGCGGTCGCATGTCGCGCCGGTTCGATCACCACGCGTAAATCTATGGCGCTGGGACGGAGCAGACACAGGACTTACATCAGCCAACTCCCGCAGCTCACAGCCCATATGCAGTGCGTACCGGCGTGAACACGGAGATTTGGGGCTCCGTGGAGTGCCGAGACGTCACCCGCCCGTGGCACCGCTGTCGCAGCGTGAGGGGACTCAGCCCTCAAGCCGTACGAGGAGCGGTGCGGCGTGCTCCCCCCGAACGGAGGTCAGCGACAGCACGGCGTGGCCGGGCGGCACCGCGTGGGCGAGGTCGGAGGCCGACCAGCGTTCGCGTTCCTCCTGGCGCAGGGTGACGGCGTCAACGGTGACGGCCTTGCCCGAGACCAGCTTGCGGAAGGAGTGGATGGCCCGGGTCAGGGGCTGGTCGGCGAACACCTCCCGGTGGCTGACGGTGCGGGTCTCCACCCACTCGGTTCCCCACGTCTCGGCGAAGCGCTTGCCGTCCCAGGTGGTCACCCCGGCGAAGGACATCCGGCAGCCGACCGCGCCGAGCAGCGGGGTCCGCAGCTCTTCGGGCACCACGTCGAGGCTGTGCAGCGCGAGGAGCACGCCGGCGTTGGCGGACCGCAGGCGCTGGATACCGCGCACGGATGCGGAGGTGAGGATGTGGGCGGCGTCGTCGAAGGCGATGAACGCGAACAGCGAACGGTCGGTGCGCGCGGCGACGGAGGCGTTGAACTGGGCGAGCAGGAGGCGGGCCAGCATCCGGGAGGCGTCCGTGTGGGAGCGCTCGGGCAGGTCGATACGGACACGGAGCGGGTGCTCGAGGGCTCGCAGAGAGAAGGGCCGGCCCGCGCCGGTGGTGTCGAAGAAGCCGTGGAAGACGGGCCGGTCCAGCAGCGCGATCCGGTTGCCGAGCAGCGGGGCGAGGTCACCAGGGCCGCCATGCTGGCGCGCTCGGGAGTCGAGCTCGCGGAGCATGTGCTGCTGCCCGCTCGCCTCCAGTGCATCGCGCAGCGAAGCCAGTGCGGCGGGCACGTGATCGAGGAGCTCGCGCAGTTCCGGAACGGTGGGGAACCGCGTGTAGGCGGCCCTGAACGGCCCCAGGAGCTGTGCCAGGATGGTCGCGGCCTGGCGGACATCGACGGTGGGGACGTCGCCGACGAAGGCTTCCGCGAGGAACGTCGCGGCCTCGTCGGCGTCGGTGGTGCCGCCGTAGAGGTCGAGGTCGTAGACCGTGTTCGGGTCCCCGATGCGGACCACCACGTCGTACGCGCCGTCCGGCCCGAGCTGCGCGCCGGCGGAGGCGACGGTGACGACGGCGGCCTGCCCGGCCAGCGCCTGCAGGGCGAGCGATTCGACCACCGGGCGGATCAGCCGGGTCGTCTTCCCGGTCCCGGACGGGCCGACGGCCAGCAGGGACGTGCCCAGCACGCCGGGGTCGAGCGCGATCGAGGTACCGCGGCGCCCGTAGGGGTTGCGCTCCCCCGCGTCGGCGGTGCCGAGGAGGACCTGGCGGGCCAGCAGGTCGTGCCGGGCGGAGCGGACCGGCAGGTCCCGCGCCCCGGAGGGGTGCACACACGCGGCTGCGCCCTTGGAGCGCACGGAGTGGACGAAGGCGGTCATCTTCGAGGGGTCGGCCTTGACCGCCTCCCACGCGCGGCGGATCCGGGTGTAGTCGACGTCGTTCATCCGCCCGGCCGCCGCCTCAGCCGCCAGGAGGTCCGCGAGATCGGTGAGGCCGGCGGCGCGCAGCTGCGGCCAGGCGGCCAAGTCCTCCGCACCGGTTCCTTCCGCGGCGCGCGGGGCTGGGACCGCGGGCGGTGTGGCCGGTCCGGAGGGGCGGCCCGTGATGCGGCGCAGCAGTTCTGGCCAGCGGCCTAGGCGGCCGAAGCCGACGACGAAGGCGGCCAGGACGATGGCGTACCAGAGGTAGACGGTGACGACGGCGGCGTAGGTGCCCGCCCACGACTCCGGTGTGAACCAGTACAGCGGCCACAACCACCACGGCCCCAGGTAGCCGTTCCACATCATCGAACCGAGCATCAGGCCCGCCACGAGCGAGATCAGCGCCCCGGTGATCAGCTGCCGGGTCGGGGTGACCTCCGGGGCCGTCTCCGGCCGCGGCACGTATCCGTACGTCCACACCCCGGGGCCGTCGGAGGTGCGGGGCACGCGTAGCCAGTCCGCGACCGTCGGCCCGCTGCCAGCCGGTGCGTGCACCGGCTTCGGGGGGTGCCCGGGTACAGGCCCCGATGGCCGCGGGATCCCTGCCCCGTTCGTCGTCCCCGCCCGCTTCGTGCCGTCGGCATCCATCCGTACCCCCAGTGCTAGCTGCGGCGCTCAATGTAGTGGGCCGCGGCTGTGCTGCTCTGTCTGGCGGGGATGTACCGGCGGAAAGCGAGGGGAGCAACACACCTGCAGGGCCTTGGGCATGACGGAGGGGAGCCCTTGATCGGGGTGACTCCCCTCCAGCGTGCCGCCGGGTCAGTACGCGGCGTCGGTGTCCGTGCCCTTGCCTGCTTGGGGTAGAACAGCGGTGAGGCCCGCAGCGATTCGAGCGCTGCGGGCCTCACCTGCTCTGGAGTCGCACGGTTCAGAGCGTGGGGGGGCGGTCCGGGTCACTTCGGCGTGATGACGGAGGCAGTCACCACGGTGCCGTCGTCCAGGAGCGCCGAGCCGTGCGCAACGAACTCGTGCTCGCGGTCGTGGCGGTACTGGAGGGGGCCGGTGGCGTCCAGGAGCGCGGCCAGAGCCTCGTCCAGGGAGTCCTTGGACTTCAGGACGACGTGGACGCAGGGGGTTCCGTTCTCGTCGTACACGTGGAGGCTCTCGGCATGCTGTGTCCAGTCCTGCCGGGCCCACGGAATGAGGGCGCGCAGCCGGCCGCCGAGCTCGGAGGCGGACTGGGTGCACGGCTTCTTCACGGTGGGCTGGAGGTCCGAGTGCAGGTGGCCGGCGTAGACCTGCGTGCCCCTCCATGTTCCGTGCACCTCGGAGTGGTCGAAGTACTGGGCGTGGTCATGGGTGATCGGTGCGTTGAGCGCGGCGCCGACACGGTCCAGGGGGCCGACCTCGTCGGTGTAAGGGAGCCCGGTTTGCACCAGCAGGCGGATTCCTTCGGGGAGGGTCGGGTGGAGTCCGGCGCGCAGCCCGGCGGTGGGCCCGAGGTGGTCCAGGAGGTCGGCTGCGGCGTCGAGCAGCTCGGGGAGCTGGTGCGGCAGAGCGGGCCGGGTCACTTCTGGCTCCCGTACAGGTGGGTGATCAGGGTGTCGAGCAGCCGGTACAGGTCGGTGTGCTCGGTGACGGCCGGGTCGGCAATGTCCAGGTGGCCCAGCTTCCGGGCTCGGGCGGTGAGCCGTGCCGAGACGAAGCGGAAGCCGTACGGGCGGCTCTCCCCCTGCTGGGGATCGGGGTCGTAGGCGAAGGTGGCGAGGACCTCGACACTGCGGTGGACGTGCTCGGCGCGGGCCTCGACGGTGAGGTTGATGGTGTCCCGGCTGTCGCCGTGGGTCCGTGTGGAGACGGGGGTGAAGCCGGGCAGAGGGCTGATCCCCTCGGTGAGCAGGCCGGCTTCCCCGGTGACGTAGGCGCGTTCCTCGTCGTCCTGGTAGCGGATGAGCAGCTTGCTCTCACCCGTCTTGCGCTCCTCGCCCATCAGGCCAGGGAACTGGAACCGGTTGTGGCTGTAGGCGTGCCAGAGCGGGCGGGTGGTCTCGACGTCGGTGTGCTCGCGGGCGCAGGGGTTGCACAGCTGCTCATCGTCGGCCGCGATGACGGTGGAGAAGGCGTCGATGCAGGAGAAGCAGAGGAAGCCGTGGCGGTCCCGGTCCCAGCGGGGGATCGGGCTGCACGCCAGGACCAGGTTGCCCCAGGATCCGACGGTCTCGGTGACGGTGTTCTGGCGGCGGTCGGCGTACTCGGCGTAGACGGAGGCAGCGCGGTCGTGGCCGTGCACGGCGACCAGGGCGCGGGCCCACGCCATCTGGATCTCCTTGGCCTCCTCGGTCATGTCGGGGCGGCCGTTGTAGGCGACCAGGGCGCCGAGACCGGCGTCGGCGGCGAACAGGTGCCCCATCTCGGTAAGCAGGCGGGCCCGGGTGGTCTGCTGGGTCTGGAGGGTCGGTAACACGGTGGACTCCTTCTTGGTCAGCGGAGGAAGCGGCGGACGGCTGCGGGCGAGGTCGAGGTCGAGGTCAAGGTGAGTATCGAGTCGACCCGGAGCAGGTCCTGCAGGCGCCGGTCGACGCCGGAGAGGTCCTGCTCGGGCACCCGGTCGAGCGCGCGCCTGGCGCGGTTCGTCGCCCACTTCACCCGCAGCTCCGACAGCCGGGCGCGGCGGCGGTACTTCGTCTCGGCGGCCTGGCCGGCGGACTCGGCGAGGAAGAGGCGGGCCCGGTCCTGCTCGGCGACCGCGGACCGCAGCCGGTAGGCGAGACGAGCGGCCCGCCGCACCCGGCGGCTCGCGCGCGGAGTCACTGGCTGCCCGTGGCGGCCAGTCGCAGCGTCTGGGCGGCCAGCTCCATGCGGCGCTCGTGGGCCTGGTCGAGGTCGGCGCGCAGCACATGGTTCGTCAAGACCGGGTTCTGGTCGAGGTCGGCCATCGCGTCTTCAAGGGCGGGGTGCCCGGCTGCCTGGATCTGCTGGTAGGCGGCCTCGTCCCGGGGGGAGCTGCAGAAGAACGGGCGCTTGCGAGCGCTCTCGACGCGCTCGTACCACATGTCGATGGCGATACGGGCCTCGTCGACTGCGAGGACGTAGGTGTGGTGGGCGGCCATCCACGCGGCGGCGCTGCTCAGCGCCTCCCAGCGCAGTTCCACCTGGTGCAGCAGACGGTCCCGCTCGGCGCGGGCGACCTGCTCGTGGGCGAGGCGGTCGCGGACGTCGGCGTAGCGGTAGGTCGTGTCCGCCAGGCTCACCAGGCGCATGCCCTCGGTTTTCGCTTCCTCGCTGCCGGCGTCGGGGTGCTCGGCCCGCCAGCGCAGCAGCGCGGCGTCGATCTGGACTTCGAGCTGCTCACCGACGCCGGTGAAGCCCTCGATGTTGAGCGGGGAAAGGTTCGTGATCACGCTGGTGCCCTTCGGTCGGTGGTCGGGGTCGATGCCCCGGGATCGCAGGTCTGCGTACACGGTCGGCCGGCTGATCCGCGCGGCCTTGGCGAGAGCGGAGACGTTGGTCTCGCCTGCCTGCCACGCGGCGGCGAGCAGGTCTGCCCGGCGTCCGGGCTTCGACCAGTCCCGCAGTTCGGCCATCACGTCGTCTCGTCTCGTACTCACACAACGACAATGCTGTAAAACTGCTTTACATGGCAAGCAGTTTTACAGTGCTAGGCCGGAACGCATCGCCGATTGTCCGGATCGGTCCAGCGACATGGACAGGCCCCCGGACGTGTTCGGCGTCCGGGGGCCTGTCGGGCGGGGGTGGAGGTGCTTTGGCCTGCGGCGATTCGAGCGGCGCAGGCTCGCGCACCTACAAGCCGGTCCCGATCTCGGGGTTGTAGTCGGTGAACTGGCCGCACCAGTTCAGGCCGGTGGCACGCTGGGTGTGCGGTTCCAGCCCGCGCAGCCAGCTGGCCTCAGCGGTCGCAAGGTGCTTCTCGCAGGCGAACACGGTGCGGTCCAGGCTCTGCTCCTTGCCCTCGCCGCTGTAGCCCTCCACCAGCCAGACCGCGGCGGAGGCGCACGCCGTGACCTTCCCGAAGGTCGGCATCACTCCACCCCCACCCAGTCCGCGGCCAGTCGCAGCGAGCCGGTGGCGCGGGGGTCCAGGTGGAACTCGAACCGTCCGGTGGTGCCGTGCTCGCCGTCCGCGTTGATGGTCAGGACGGCGCTGCCGTCCTGGTGCGGGACGAGGGTGAGGCCGGTCACCGTGCCGGTGACGTCCATGTCGGGGACGCTCATGATCTTCTCCTCTACTGGGTGGGGTGGTGGATCTCGGGGTCGTAGCCGGTCGCCGGGTCGTAGCCGGCGCCGATCAGGGCGAGGGCCTGCTTCTTGTACGTGGAGGCGGTGGCCGGGGCCGCGCCGCCGAGCAGGGCCGCGATGTGCCCGTTGTCGATGTCGCCCTCGCGGTTCTCGCGGACGAAGGGGTGCACGTAGCGGGCGATCATCCGGGTCTTGATCTGGGTGGGCGACAGGTCGGCAAGGGCCTCGGCTTCGGCCGCCCGCTTGTTGTGTTCGGCGGTCGCCCGGCGCGCTTCGGCGGTGGCCCTCTCCGATTCGGCGATCGCCTTCTGGTACCCGGCCTTCTTCGACCGGAGCCGCTCTGTTTCCTCCTCGGTCCGCTCGGTCTGCGCCTTGACGGTGGCTTCGCGGTCGCGGATCTCGGCGGCCTTGACGGCGGCTTCGGCCGCGCCCTGCTCGTCTTCGGCGGCCCTGCGGTTGTGTTCGGCCGTCCGTGCACGCGTTTCGGCGACGGTCTCGGACTCGAGGGCCTCGGCTTCCTGAGCCTTGATCCGCTCGGTGGCGGTCGCCGTGAGGTTGGCCGTGCGCCGGGCGGAGTGCGCGTCGGCTTCGGCGGTCGCGGTGGCGGCTTCGGCGTTCGCCTTGGCCACTTGGGCGGTCGCGGTGACCTCCGCGCGGACGACGTCGACCTGCCCGTCGGCGCGCAGCGTCTCGATCTCCATCTGTGCCTTGGCGATCTTGCGGTTGGTGTCCAGGGCCAGGGTGCGCAGGCCGGCCTCGTGGGTGCGCTGCTGCTCGTCGGCCTGCTGCTGCTGGGGCAGGGCCAGGGCCTGGTCGACGGTGAGCCCGTACTTGGCCATGGTCATGGGCAGGCGGTCCAGGTCGGTGACCGGGGCCACGCCCTCTTCGCCGGCCTGCACCCGGGCCTCGCGGTGTTCGAGGAACACCTGGTAGACGGTCAGGTCCTGCTGGCGCTGGAGGGCTTGCTTGTAGCTGCGGATCTCCCACATGCGCATCTGCTTGGACATTCCCCAGGTCTGGCGGGGGGCGTAGAGCCAGCGGTGCCACGGGATCGTGTCGTAGCCGGTCTCCAGCTCGGTGCGCTTGATGACGAGCTTGCGGGCCGCTTCCATGATCATGACGAACAGGAACGGCATCGACCCGTGGCCGATAGCCCGGACCGGGTCTTCCGTGACCGAGCCCGCGGCCTGGGCGTTGTAGATGATGGTCGCGGCGGTGAGCACGTGAGCGGTCAGCCGCATGGCCGGCCACGGCGTCTTCTTGCGGATCATGTAGAGGTCCATGGCCAGGAACGCGACGATCGCGCCGTCCCATGCGACGGGCGCCCACGGCGCCAGCGCCGGGCTGAACCCCCACTTCAGGGCGACACCGACGAGCGTGTTGTACGAGCCGACGAACCCGATGCTGGCGACGACCGCGCCGCCGACGACGGCGAGGATCGGCACCACGATCCGCATGAGCCAGTGGTCCGAATCGCCCTCGGGCGTAACCGAATCCGGGGTGCTGGCCGCCGAATCGCCCGCCGCGAGGTCCGGGTCGGAGGCCGGTTCGCCGAGCCCGGCGGTGTGAGTGTCGGAAGCCGGTACGGGTGCCGCCGAACGGGGGGCCGGTGCCCCCGAACCGTCATGCCCCGTCCTCGAACCGGGGACCGTGGCGCCCGAAGCGGGCGACGGGATGGTGGTGGTCATTGCTCTCCTTGTCGAATCGGTGGTGCGGGTGACCGGGCGGGACCGAAGTCCCGCCCGGGTGCTGCTGTTGCCACGGTGGCGATGCCCCATGGTGCCCGGGGTGCTCTTCCGCGGCTGCGGAAGGGCCCGATCAGGAGACGGGCTTCGGGTGCGGGCGAGCCGGCGGAGGCTTCGGCTCGGTGCGTCCGTCCCGCTCGTGCGGGGTGGGCCGGACCGGCAGGCGGGCCGTCATCAGCAGGCCCCGCAACTGGTGCCCCAGGTCGGGGTGTCGACCCAGGCCCCGCACTTGGCGCACTGCCACAGGTGGGCGCACACGCCCAACAGCCGCCTCACCGCAGCACCTCCGCCGCCAGGTCGAGCAGGCGGATCGTCCAGCCGCCGCACCGCGCGCACACGTACTGGCGGGCGCCCTTGTCCACCTTCATCCGCTTTCCGTGGCAGCGGGGCGCCGTCGCCCGGCTCACCGCCGGCCCCACAGCCGGCCGCCGCTGCTGTCCTTGTCCGCGGCCGGGGTCGGCTTGGGCTCCGACTTGACCCAGCCGCCCTGGGAGGCGCTGTAGTCGGTGCCGTGCCGCTCGCGGTCCTCGGGCGTCAGCTTCTCGGCGAGCTCGCTCTGGGAGATCGACTTCCTGAATGCCATGATGGGTTTTCCTGTTCCGTGAGGGACGGGTATCCCCCGGGGCGGCCGCCCATCTGCCAAGAGTTCGGCCGCCTCGGGGTGTCTTGTTTTTGCGCTCCCGACCCCTCTCAGGAGGTCGGTGTCTGGGTGTCAGGGAAGGGCGTCAGGGGCCCGGTTAGGCCCTGTTAGACCCCCGATAGACATGCAGGTCACAGGGCCGATAGGCCGGTCTAACGCGCTTCCTGGCCCTGCCCCTGAGAAGGGGGCGGGGAAGGGGTTCGTGCCGGGTCCTGCAGCCCACCGGGAATCAGCCGCAGGACGGCCGGAACGGGGGTGGCGACAGGGGCCTCGACGGGGGTGCCGACGGGCACCTCGGAGAGCTCCTCCTCGACCGCCGGCGCGGGCACCTGAGCGGGGTCCGGGACGGCCATCGCGGGGGCCTTCCCCGGGGCCTGGACGAGGGCTTGGGAGTGCGCCTCGAGCAGGGTGGTGGGCGTCATGCCCAGGGCCGCGGTGGCAGCGTCCACCCGGACTCCCACCCGGGTCGTGGGCGTGCCCGCGATCCGCATCCCGAGCTTGTCCACGGTGGGCAGTCCGGTGGACTCCACCCACGCCCGGAAGTCGCTCAGTTCCGTACCGGTGTCGAGGAGGCCCCGTGCCACCGCCGAGGCGAGCACTGCGTCGAGGTGCACCCCGGTCCGCTTGGTGTACTCGGCATCCGACAAGGCGAGCAGCACGTGGAGGAGCAGTTCGGTACCGCGCCGCTCTTCCGACTGCTCCTCGCCGAGCTCCTGCTCGTCCTCCCGCTGCTCCTGGTCCTCCTGGTCCTCGTCCTCGGGCTCCTCGTCCGGGGACGGAGGGGCGAGGGCGAGGGCGGCGGCGGTCCAGGCCACGGCGGCCGCCGCGAAGACGTACGGGCCGATCCCGTCAGGCACCACGGCCAGGAGCCGGGGGCCCGCGACGGAGAACGCCGTTCCCAGAGCCCCGAACCCGACGACGGCGCCGACCGTGAGGAACCCGAGGGCCTCGCCCCGGGGACGGCGGACCGGTACGACACGGGGGATGTCACCGGGCTCGGGGTCGGCCTCGTTCGCCTTGCGGGCTGCAGCCAGCGCGGCGTCGAAGGCGCGCTGCTGCTTCTCGTCGGTGGCCTGCGCGTCGCGGCACGCCATCGCCCACAACGCCGGGCCGAGGGCGGCCAGCCGGGGCAGGCACCGGCAGATCCGGCCGGTGAGAACGGCTGAGCCGCGCAGCAGGGAGGAGAGGATGGTGCTGCTCCCCTGCGTGATCATCTTGACCTCGTCGCTGGTGCTCACGCCGGTCAGCCGAGCTTCTGCGCGACGGCGAGGCCGATGGTCTGGCCGACCGCCCAGATACCGCCCGCCTGCGTGTAGATGACCCCCGCCGAGATGCCGATCAGGGCGGGCCACCACAGGTTCTTCCAGCGCGGCCCGAGCGCGCACAGCGTGACGAAGATGGCGGTGCAGCCCAGACCGGGGTTTCCGTCGGCCATCGCGTTGGAGAACGTGACCGGCACCTCCGCGACGCCCCGGACGGCGTCCGCGAGGGTGCCACCGGCCGCAACGGCCAGAGTCGAGAAGCCGATCCCCCAGCCCGTGGCCTTCTTCTTGTTGTCGATCTTGATCGTGTCGGAGCCTCGCAGCCCGAACAGCAGGACCGCACCGGTGACCAGGGTCAGGCCGGACAGCGTCATGGGTCCGGCGAAGCCGGTTCCGGCCGCGAGGGTGACGTCGGCGGCGATCTGGTGAATGGTCACAGCGTGCCTCCGGGGGCGTAGAGGGCGATGCCCAGGACGAGCGTGGCCAGGGGGATTCGGGCGGCCCAGCGGACCGGGGCACGCCAGGAGGCGGAGCGGGAGTCCATGGCCCACCAGCAGATGCCGGCCAGCGCCCCGGCCGCGATGAGCGGCAAGAGCATCGAGGACCACGGCTCGGTCGCGGCCAGCGCGTCCGAGATCAGCGGTGCGGTGCCCTGGCCCCACAGCGCCGCGCCGAAGGCGGCGGCCGGACGAGCTGCGAGGCCGAGCAGACCGGGCAGGACGCGCAGCAATCCGCCGGCCTTCCACGCTCCGTACGTCGCCGCGCACGTGACCGCGAACATTCCGCAGTTCGCGATGGACGCGGACTGCGTGGCGGCCGCCATGAGCGGCTGCGCCCCCCACGGACTGCCGGTGGCGAGCCAGAGCGCACCGTGCCCGACGAGGGCGGCAGACCCGTTGAAAGCCAGCCAGCGACGGCCCTTGCTGTCGGCCGGGATCAGGGCGGCAGCGGCCGAAGAGAGCTGCTCGGTGACCTGTGCCCGGCCCATACGGCCCGTCAGGGCCTGGATCGTCGCGCGGGCCGTGCCCTTGGCGACCGGGGCCGCCACCGGAGCGGCGGGACCGGCGGCCGTACGGCGACGGCGCGCCCGGCGGGCCGACTTGGTGGCCGGAGTGCCTGCGCTCATCGCCGCACCCCGTTCTGCGGACGCTTGCCGAAGACCCTCACGTACAGCGCGCGACGGTCTCCCTGCCGCATCCCGGCCCGTACCCCGACGATCTTCGAGGGGGTCGAGGAGCCGTTCAGGTCCTGCTCCAGGCACCAGGCCAGCACCGGGCACTGGCTGCACAGCGCCAGCGCCTTGCGCTCCGCCTCCGACGGCTCGGCCGTGCCGGACGTCGTGTCCTGCGGGCTCGGGAAGAAGAGCCGCGGGTCCTTGCCCAAGCAGGCCGCCGTGCCGTTCCGCTCCTGGCGCACCGACGGGGCCGGGGCCAAGTCCTCGTGCTCCCACAGCCGGTCCAGCCAGTCCGCCGGCCGCGCCGCGGTCCAGCCCTGCGGCAGCGGGGGAACCCCGCCCGCCCGGCTCACAGCGCAACTCCCATCGCACGCAGCCCCGCACGGACACGCAGCTCGTCCCCACCCGGGCCGAGCGACTCCGGCACCACCGCGGTGGGCGTGATCAGCGCCGCGGTCCGGCACCGGGACGGCAGAACCGTCCGAGTCCGCACCACGGCGCAACGCACACCGCGCTGAACCCGCCACCTGCGCATTACCTCTGTCACCATCGCCATGTCGGCGTCCTCTCAGAGGGACCACCCGACAGCGGCTGTGGGGGTGCAACCCCACAGCCGCCGCCCGGTTGGTGTGTCAGCACCAACCGGGCACCTGCTTTTGCAGGCGGGCACTTCAACCGAGGCAGAGCCGGGGCGAACCGCGACGTTATTGCCTAGGCATTAACGAGAATGCCGGGGTAGGCGCGTGTTGTCAATAACGACTAGGCGATAAGGTGGGGGTGTTGCCCCGTCGGGGCCGATCGCAGGAGGTGACGCACATGACCAGTTCGGGAGACATCTCCGCCGACCTTCGCCAGCGCATCCGCGCGGGGGAGTGGTCCGAGGGCGAGAAGATTCCGACGAACGCCGAGCTCATGGCCGCGTACGGCGTGTCTAAGGCGACCGTCACCAAAGCGGTCTCCGCGCTCGCCGATGAGGGGCTGGTGTTCTCTTCGAAGCGCGCGGGAACGGTCGTGCGGTCGCAGGCGCCGGTTCGGATCCCCCTGAGTCGCTACGGGCAGGTCCTTTCGCCCGGTGGCGCGCGAGGCCCGTGGGAAACGGCTACGGCTGCGCAGGGCGTCGACGGGCACATGGAGCTCGTGTCGGTAGAGCGGGTCCAAGCAGACGCTGAGACGGCGGCCCTCTTGAGCCTGTCCGAGGGGGATGCGCTGGTCTATCGCCTCCGTCACGCACTTATCCGGCCGACCGACGTGGTTCAGCTTCAGCACGCCTGGTACCCCGCGGATCTGGCCGAGCAAGCTGGTCTCGACAGCACGGGCAAGATCACGGGCGGCATCTACGGAGCACTCACCGCCTCAGGGCACCGCCCCGCATCCGCCACGGAGACGGTCAGTGCCAGAATGCCGACCGAGGACGAAGCTGCACAGCTGCGCATCGGTGGCCGCGTCGCCGTACTCACGCTCACCCGGCTCACGCTCGACTCCTCCGGGAAGCCGCTCGAGGTGCTCCGCGCTGTCGCCCCAGCCGACCGCCTGCATCTCTCCTACGACAACCTTCCCCTGTAGTGGGCCGACTCCGCGAACCTCGCGACACGCGGAAAGCGGACTGCATTGCAGCCTCCCGGGGAGGTATGTTTCGTCTATCTGTCTGTGGGGGTGAGGAAGTGACGACCGTTCATGATCCGGTCGCAGCGGTGCAGGTGCTGCTGGAGAACCATGCAGAGCTCCCGCCCGTAGCCGTCCGTGCTCAGCTTCGCCGCGCCGCCGGCCTGACCCAGCAGCAGGTCGCCGAAGTCGTTGGTGTGAAGCCTCTGGCTGTCCTGCGCTGGGAGTCAGGCGCCGTGGAACCGCGGCCCGGAGTGAAGCGCAGCGCGTACATCCAGCTGCTCCATGGGCTAGCCCGGCGATACCCCGGCGCGGCCACGACCTCCAACGGAGACCCCTAGGAACGCTGAAGGCCGCCCCTGCGCCAACAGGAACGGCCTTAATACAGCTCGACTCGTCCACCTCTCACAGCTTCGAGTCGTGTCCGGTGAGGTGACCTCGCCGGGGGTGATGCCCGTGGGCCTAGGCCCGCGTGGTCACCAATACCCAGGATAGGCGGGCTCTCATCCAGAGGCCACCATCTATGGGCCCTATCTGGTCACATTGCCGTCCGCGACTCCCCTCCCAGGGGAGACCTTCCCGTGCTTGACCTGCACGTCCTTCACCACTGCTGCGCACCGTCACGGCAGCTCCGTGCCGTCGATGGCCTGATCTCGGCCGGGGGCGCGCGATGAGCCTTTACCCCGAGGTACGGCGCGGTGGGAACCTGCCGTTCGGCCAGTCGTGCAACCAGTGGATGTGTGATCCGCGGTACTCGACGAACTGCCGGACCCTCTACGGGATCCTCGTCTCGTACGCCGACACCGGCACCCGTGACACCCGCCGGGGCCGGCCGTACCGGCCCGAGCTCGCCCGTCAGCTCGGCTGCTCCCTGTCCACCCTGGACCGCACCCTGTTCGAGGGCGAGGTCGCGGGGCTGTGGACCGTGCGCGAGCGCAAGAACCCGGACAACCCCGAGCTGCACGACGCCAACGTGTACGAGCTGCATGACGCGCCGCTGATGTACGCGGGCCAGGGCGAGTGGACCGATCCGCTCCCGGCCGGCGTCCTCGCCGCGGACCTGGCCAAGCAGCTCGTCGAGGAGCGCCGGGCGGCCAAGCGTGAGGCCGGTGAGCTCCGCAAGGGAGGCGTGGCCAAGGGCGTCAACACGAAGAAGTTGCGCGCGGAGCGGGCGTCCGATGGATCGGATGGCAGCGAATCCGGCGGTCAGGAACAGGCGTCAGCCCCGGTCGGACCGTCCCCGGACGAAGGGGGGGGTAGCAGCACGGGTGCTGCTGGGGTGGCAGCACCCGTGCTGCCCAATGTCTATAGCCCTGTCTATAACCGTGATCCAGAACCCGAAAAGCCCCGTGGATCGGCCGTAGGCCAAGGTGCGGGTGGTTTCGCGCGTGCGGGTGCGCGCTCGAGCGCGGGTACCCAGACTTCGACCGGGCCGGGCGGCTCCGCCGCGATCCAGCAGGGAGTCGGCAGCAAGAAGTCTCGGCGGCGGGCGCCGCAGCAGCTCGGTGAGCTTGTTCCGGTCGCGGGGGAGGACGAGGTGTACGCGATGCTGGACTGCCTTGGGGTGCTGGGGTCGCCGGCCTCTCGGATCAAGACGGTCCGCCGGGCGGTGCGCGAGCTCCTGGGCCACTGCGCCGACGCCCGGCCCACGGCCTTCTCGATGTACCCGCGGACTCCCGCACAGGCTCAGGCCCGGATCGACCTGAAGTGGCACCGGTCCGGTGCGGCTCTCCGTGCGGCCGAGGGCTACACCGGGTCGGACCAGATCCGGCGCCCCGTCGGCTACCTGGCCCGGATCTTGACCGAGCAGGACTGCAGCCTGCCGAACTGCGAGCTCGGCGTTCTCGACACCGGGGCCGAGTGCGCGCAGTGCGGGTACCGGGCCGCCGAGCGGATCGGCACGGCCCAGGCAGCCCGGTACGACGCGGACCTCGTCGCGGCCGGGGAGCGCGAGCGCGCGGCGGCCGCAGAGCGCCACCAGGCGGAGATCGACGCCGTGTACGACGACGCGGTCGCACAGAACGAGCAGCGGGACCGGATCCGGGCCGCACGGGCAGCCGAGGTCGAGGAGACCGCCCGTCTGCGCGAACAGCTGGCCGCCGAACACCCGGAGCTGGCCGCTGCGACCGTGGTCGATGTCCCGGGACCTCGCGATGGTGCCACCGGCTATGCCCGGGCCGCCGGCCGGGGGCGCCAGGCAGCGGAGGAGCAGCGCGCGCGAGCCGCCCTGGTATCAGAGGGGATGTACGGCGCAGCCCTGGACAACGAGCTCCGGCGCCACATGATCGCGTGGAGGGCCGAACGCAATCAGGAGGCCAAAGCCGCGGATCTGGCCGCCGTCGCGGCCCGCCCCGTCGGTGCCTGGCCGAGCACTGGCGCCCAGCAGTCGGCGGAAGCGCCGTTCTAGCTGACCTGTGAGCGCCGCTGAGCGCCTCTCGGCCGCTGGGGTCGAGGAGGGGCCTGAAAGGCGCTCAGAGGGTCGCCTGTGGCGTCCTGTTGCAGGTGGGGGCCGACTTGTCCGCGCGAACCCGCCGGGACATTCCGTCCCGGCACGCCCAGAAGCGTGCGGGGCAGCCTCAGCGCCTTGACTACCCGCACTTCGCCTACGGCGGGAGAAGGAGCTCGCTCGTCATCAGGTCAGTCAGTCATAGGTCATTCCATATACGCGAGCGATCCCTCACCACACGATGAACCCGACCCCTCACCGAACAGCGCACTGCCTGGACTCCTGGTCGTCGGCTACCTCGCCCTGATGGTTGCCGACGTGTTCGCCACGTACGTGGCGCCGTTCCTGGGGAACCCCGTTCAGAACGCGACGGGCGGTTGGCGCCGTCCGCAGTCCTGGCAGCGCGGGTACAGGTGGGGGGAAGTGTCGGGGGAGGTATGGGGGGAGATGTGAGGGGAAGTGTCGGGGGAGGTATCAGGTGAGGTGTACCCGGCAGCACGTTCGCGTTGTGCCTGGTGAGGACCAGTTTTGAGCTGGTGAGTGCGCGGACTTTCTTCTGTGTGGGGGTTGAGTGGTCTAGGTCTGCGGAGTTGCGGAGCTTGTTGGCCGGGGCCTGGCGCTGCGCGTAGCTCTTGAATGGGCTCGGGGTCTGAGGTAGGGCCGGTTGTCGGTGGGGGCACTCGGATTCCTTGAATGGATCTGCGTCGGGGGATCTAGCTGGGTCTGCCGTCCAGGGGTTGCGCCGCTTGGTGCGTGGTCCCGCACGGTGCCGTCCTGCGGATCGACCGCAGCCCGTTCGGAAGGACACCCCGTCATGACCACGCCCGCGACCGACTCCCAGCCGCAGCAGCCGTCCACCTGGCGTCGGCTCGGTCCGCTGCTCCTGGCGCTCGGCGCCATCGCCGTCTTGGCCACCGTCGCAGCCGTCACCTATGCGATGCCGGCCCTGGGCGACCCCATCCAGAACGGCCTCACCGCGGCCGCACTCCTCGCGAGCCTGCGCCCCACCCGCGTCGTGGTCATCCAGGACGGCGGTGCGGCCGGTGCCAGCCCCGCTTAGGTGTTGGCGCCGCCGCCAACGCCGAGCACCCGCCGCTGCGGCCGCAGGACGGCCTCGGGCGCCCGTTCCGCGGCCGGGGGCACCACCGGGCCAGGTTCGGCGAGTTCGGCTGCCACGCGGCCGCGCCGCACCGGCCCGTCAGGGTTGACGGGAGTCAAGCGGGGTCCTGAGCCCAGCGGGCGACGGTCACTCACCAGCACAGTCTCCCCTACACGTTGCTGCCCCCGGCCGTGGGCCAGCCACTCTGGACACTGGCCCACGACCCCGGCTGTGGGCCAACCAGTGGCCCAGGGCCAGGCGCGCCGCGATATCACACGCCCCCTTGTCCGCGGTCTGACCCGGCGGCCGTCACAACGTCGTCAACGGGGAACGCGCGGCTGGCCGAAGCCCGTCAAGGGGCAGCGCACTACGCGGCCGTGATGCGCGCCAGGCGCGCTCCGGCCGGTCCGGGGTGGGCCTCCAGTGCCTGGCCCAAGGCGACGGCGTTCATCTGGTGCAGGGCCTCGGCGACGTCCTCTTCGTTCGTCGTGAGGATCTGCGCGATGAAGCGGGTGATCGCGAGAGCGATGCCCGCGGCCGCGTCAGCGCCGGCCTGTTCGTGCCAGGACCGCAGGGTGCCCAGGAGGCAGATCCCGAGCTCGAACAGGGCGACCGAGTCGTCACACGGCTCCACTCCCTGGACCCGGTTGGGCAGGTCGGTGGCCGGGACGATGACGCACTGCGCTATCTCCAGGAGCAGCGCGGCCATGTGCGGCTCCGCCCTGGCGATCTTGGCCGCGGTTTCGGTGTCGCCGGCTTCCACCGCCCGGAGGTAGTTGAAGGTGATCATCACCTCGTAGGGGGTCATCGGGGTGAGCGGCGCGGTGGTTGTCTCGGGCATGTCGGCTCCGGATGTGCGGGCCACCGAGCTGATCGCGGTGGTCCTCGAGACGGGCAGTGGGGGTGCATCCCTGTGGATCAGGGATGCATGGCGACGGGGTCGGACCGGGCGGTGCGGTGACCCGCATGGTGACGGGCGTGGGGTTCACCAGCAGCAGCGCGGCATGGAGGGGCCCTGCTGAGAGCGCGCGGCGGATACGGCGCGCGCGTTGAGGCGCAGCTCGGCCTTGGCGACATGCTCGAAGACGTTCAGGTAGTTGGCGACGTCGTCCTGTTCTTCGCTGAGGATCACCGTGATGAATTCGAGCAGCGTTCGGGCGATGCCCTGCGCAGCATCCGGTCCGGCTTGCTGCCAGGTGTGCAGGGCGTTCAAGAAGACGTTCCCGAGGGCCACGAGGTCGAAGGTGTCCCACGTCGGTTCGTAGTCGTCCGGGCCCGGCAGCGAGGTGCGCTCGCGGACGATGTTTTTGGCGACAGCCGCGAGGAGCGTCGGCATCCGCGGTTCGGCGGCGACGAGTTCCGTAGCTGCCTGGGCGTCGTCAGCCTGGACGGCCCGCAGGTAGCTGAAGGCGCTGGCCACCGATTCCTCGGTGAGCTGGATGAACGGCGTGGCGGCGGAGTTTTGGTGCACGGACAGCTCCTCACAGACGGGCCACCGCGCTGGTCGCAGCGCCCTTGAACCGAATTCTGGGATCGGAGCCCTGTGTACAGAGTCCGCAGATCAGACAGGGTGCGGTGCGTGGTACCAGTCACGGACAAACCCGCCCGGTCAAGGGGTATTCATGGGCAAACCGCCACGGCCGGGCCGGACTGCCAGAGCGCCTTGAGCCAGTTATCCACAAGAGGATGAGGGCATCTCGGATCTTGGACGGATGCAGGGTGCCGGCGGCCTTGGTGTGGTGTCCGCCACGGACAAACCCGCTCGGTCAAGGGTGGTAAGGGGGCAAAACGGGAATCCCGGGGGACGGGTGATCAGACCGCGGTCAAGGGGGTCCTTCGCAGGGTGGCGGCCGTCCCGTACGCGCCGGTCGCGTCCGGACGGACAACTGCTGCCCACCCCAGCCGTCCCGGCCGGGAGGAACGAGGACCCCGTGCCCGCCCCCACACCGCGCTCCACCCGGCGCCACCACCCCGCCCGTGCGCACTCCGGGCCCTGCCGCGACGTTGCCGTACGATCCGTTCCGCTCGTACTCAAGCCCACGACGGCGCAGGCAGGCTCCTGCGGCGCCCTGCCGCCGGCACTCGCGCTCCCACTGCCGAAGCCACTTCCGTGCCCGGCACCCCAGCACCCCGCATTTCCCCTGGACAGCACCGCTTTCCGGGACTCCGCCGCTTTGTCACGACCCTCTTCTCACCTATGGACGGTGGAGAAGAAGCTCGCCGTGCCCGGGGCCCCGGGGCCCCAACCGGCCGGGAGCCGGCCGCGCGTGAACGTCGGGCGGGCGTGATGGCGAAGCGCACGACGAACGCGGCGGGCTCCACGAACGCCCTGCGCACCGACGTGCTGCGCACCCTGGGGGTCCTGAAGATCGCGACCGCCGACCAGATCCAGCGGCTGTCCTCGCCCCACCTGACCTACCGCCACACCCTCAAGGACACCCCCGCCCGGCAGAAGGAAGCCCGTACCGCCTCCCACCGCGGCGCCCTGAACGACCTGCGCCGCCACGGCCTGGCCATCGACGGCGGCCGCACCCGATCCAACGAGGAGAGCCGGCTGCTCACCGCGGGAGGTCTGGCCGCGGCCGCGTTCGATCTGGACCGGGCGCCGGAGGAGATGGGAGGCATGCCCAAGACCGCGGGCCGCTCGGGCGCCTCCCACGCGATGACGGTGAACGAGACCGTCCTCGCGCTGCTCCGCCCCAAGCCCGACCTCGCCCTGCTGGCCGGGGAGCCGGCCGAAGCGGTCGCGGCCGCGCAGGCCGCCGTCGCCGCACCGAAGGGGATCGGCACCCTCACCTCCTACGCGACCGAGGTCGCGCTCCCGGTGAAGGGCACCTGGAAGAACCCCGCGATCGGCAGCGCCCGCGCCGACATCGTGGTGGTCGCTCCGCAGGACAAGGTGCCGCTGCTGTTCGTCGAGGTCGACAACTGCACCGAGGAGGCCAGCCTGATCGCCGCCAAGTTCGACAAGTACGCCCGGTTCTTCACCAAGACGGAGAAGGACACCGACGGCACCGAGGTACCGCTGTGGCGCACCCGCTGGGCCGCGCCCTCGTGGGAGGACTACGAGCGGGTCCACCCGCCGGTCCTGCTCGTTTTCCACCAGGCCGGCACCCGCTCGCCCGAGAACCAGATGAACAGGGTCGCCGCCCTGACCCGGCACCACTGGCAGGGCATGCTCAAGGCTGGCGCCTACCACTCCTACGACCGTCGCATCCCGATCGTGGCGACCACGCTGGAGAAGCTGCGCGCGCACGGCCCGGCCGGCCCCGCGTTCTGGCGCTTCGGCCGCGAAGGGTGGCAGCCGCTGCTTGAGGCGATCGGCAACCCCCGCCGCGACGCCGCCGTGGCCCGCGACCGCACCGCTGCCCGGGAAGCCCAGCGGCGCCGCGAGGAGCAGGAGAAAGCCCGGCGGGAGGCGTGGCGGCCGGTGTGCGCGGACTGCGGAGAGAAGTTCACCGACGAGCGGTGGAAGGAAACCGACCACCGCCATCAGCGCACCAGCCAGTCGCATCCGCAGCTGTGCGGGGACTGCCAGACCCGGGCCGTCACGGACCAGCCGCGGGGCGAATCCGGCGAGCGCGGCCGCCAGGAGCACGTGCACCTCCGCGGGGGAGCAGAGGAGCCACCCGCAGCATGGGACGGCTGGTCGCGGCCGATGTCCACGCACCCCGAACCGGGAGCAGGGGAGGACCAGGACATCGTGGCGGGCAAGCCCCGGCGCGGACTGTTCCGGCGGCGGATCTGACTGGGCAAGCCGAAGGGTTACCTGGGCAAGCCCCCGTGCGGAGGGGCTTGCCCAGGGTCGCCTTCGGCTTGCCCAGGCCCCCGCCGACGCCCGGGCGGATCCCCCTGCTGTCGCGCCGGTCTTGTTCGCCGCGGTCACCGACACCGTCCTCGCGGTGGTCGCCGCGAGGAGCACAGTTCAGGAGCCGGCTGGGTCCCAGGCGAGGCGCGAGCCGAGACGAAACCGCATATCGCTCGCCGCCAGGCGGATCTCCTCCGTGGGCGGGTGCTCCTCGAGGACGCCGAGCAGGACCATCAGGGCTCCGGCCTCGTCCTTGCTGAACAGCTTCAGGCGGGGTTCGGTCGCTCCGTCGAGCAGCACGTCGAGCATCTCTTCCATGCGGGACCCAACGCGCGCAAGGTCCGCCAGGTCACCCCGAGCCAACAGTCCCGGGGCGCTCGGGCCGAGCCCGCGGCGTGGCCCAGGTAGCGGGGACAGGACGAGAGGGGATGGGGTCGGGGAAGGGACGGAGCGGAGGCTGGATCACCAGCTGGTCGTCGGCCAGGGAGCGCGCGGTGAACCCGGCGGTGTGGAAGCAGGTTTCGCCTTCGAGGGTGATGAGGGTGCCCACGGACTCGCCGGCGGCCCGCTCGATGATCCGCAGCAGTTGGTCCGCCCAGGCGCGCTCCGTGTCGGCATCGGCATCGATGTCGTCTTCGCTGCCGGGGTCGGGGAGCTCCAGAGCGAGGCAGTCGCGGTGCCCGGTGACCTGGAGGAGCAGGTGGTTGTAGCCGATGGTGATGGCAGTGATCTTGTCGGCGCGGACCCGCATATCGCCGACGGCCAGCCAGACGCGAGAGCGCCCGGCACTCACCACGCCGAAGCCGGCCGCGGGGCGGCCGGCTGGCGTGTGGAGATGGTCAGGTTCATGAGGCTACGGTCCCAGGCGACCTGGAGCGCGCGCGGCCGGTTGACGGAAACGGATCAGGGTCCCCATCCGTACGGGAGCCGCATTACAGGTGCCCGAGCTTCTCCTCGACCTTCATCACGAAGTAGGCCACTGCCATGCCGGCGGTACCGGCCGAAGCGAGAGCGGCGACCGCGGTCCCGCCGACGTGCCGGATCAGCTCGTACGCCGCGACGGCGCCGACGAACCCGAACATTCCGGAGAGCCAAAGCGCCTGCGCCCTGACGGTCTTGGAGAGCACCGGGGCGGCCTCCTGGGCGTACGCGACGGCGGGGGCGGCCTGGGTGGTGACGGCCTGGTGGGTGTTCATGATGGGTGGTTCCTCCTCTAGCGAGCGTGCACGGTGCACGCTGGGGCCGTGCCGCGACCCAGCCCTTTGTGCTGGTGCGGCGGTGAAGCGAGGCCACTGTCGAGGCCGGGCACCGTTAACGTCGAGCGCTCGCGAATTTCGGGCTTCGTACCTGATCAGAGGTCACCAGGGAGTCCTCGGCGACGGATTCGCGAGAGCTTGACGGCATGGGGCGCAGCGCCGCAGTGGTCGCTTCGGCAGGAGGATGACCCGCGCACGAGTTAGCCCCGCAACCCCGCCGGTCTGACGGTCGGGCGCGGGGCTGCGTCGGCGACCCGGCCGCGGATCACCGTCGTGAGGCTTGTTCCCGGTACTTGCGTTCCCGTCGCTTGCGCAGCAGCTGCCAGGGTCGGGGGTGGTAGTCGAGGTCGCGACGGGCCGCCTCCAGGAAGACGGCCTGAGCAGCGGTGCACTGGTCGTGGGCGGTGAGGTACTCCTGTTCGGGCAGGGTGTGGCGGGTACCGGGCCGATAGAAGCGGGGAATGGAGGCGACCAGATCCTCTGCAGCTGTCAAGACCGGGGCCGGGGCGCACAGCCGGATGCCGAGCAGCGCGGCGTGCACTTCGATCTGGGCCTGCGTGTACTGACGCCATGCCACTTCGCGCAGGTGGATGCGGCGCAGGCGTAGTCGGGGGCGTATGCCGCGTACTGCCTCGGCGTCACGGCGCCGGTAGTAGTAGAGGATCTGGGCGTCGGAGGCGTGTACGACGGCGTCGAGGAACCGGCGGTAGCTCTGAGCCCGGTCTTCGGCGCTGCCGACCCGTACGACGCCGACGGGGCGGTAGCGACCGAGGGCGGCCCCGGCGATGGTGCCGGCGGCGCGGACGACGGCGGGCGCGAGAGGGTCCATCCCGACGTTCTACAGCCGGGGCCCGGGTGGGCCCGTGGGTTTCGGGAACATCCCCGGACAGTTGGCTGATCATCACCTCGCGCGGCCCGTAGCCGAACCGGCACAGTGACGCGATGGACGCAGGACTCGCCGCCGTGCTCGGCGCCACGGTCGGAGCACTCGGCGCAGGAGCGACCGGCCTGGCAGCGGCGCTCCTGGGCCGCAGCACGGTCCGCCACCAGGTCCGGGCCGAGAGCATGCGAGCCCTGCGGGAATCCCGCAGGACCACTTACCTCGCCTTCGCCGAGACGCATGCGCGCTACCTGGACCTGCTCTCGACGACACTGATACCCCTCGATCGTGTCGGGCGCTTTCCGGATGAACGCGAAACGTGGGTTGAGAACGCGCACAAGCGCTGGAAGCAGGCACTGAAGTACCGGCAGAGCGAGATCCAGAAGATCGAGGTCCTCCTCGCCCTGGACGCCACCCGCCCGGTGGCTGACGCCGCACTTGAGGTGAGAGAGAAGTTCACCCTTCTCAGCGGCGCGACTCGCCGTGCCATCGAGGCTCTCAAGGGGCAGGCACTGGATACCGGGCCGATCACGCCACCGCTGCCGGGCTACGTCCAGCTCCTAACGGCAGCTGGACTGGACCCCCAGGCGCCCGACCTCGGTGTTCTTCAGGACCGTGCGCAAGAGGCGTACAAGGCGTTCCTGCGCACCGCGGCTGATGCCGTCGGGGAGAACGGAGTCCTTCCCTCGGGCTGACGGCTTCATCCGACCGGTCGACGGGAGCTGGGCAGCGGTGCTTTCACCCCGGGACCCTGGTCCTGACCGGGGCTGGCCGACGCGCGGGTGCGGCGGGGTGCCGGTCGGGTTGGGGACGCGGGCGGAAGACTTCTGGTCATGGATGTTGAGTCGGTGGCGGTGGAGCTGTCCGAGCTGAAGCCGTCGGAGTTCACCGCGGCGCGGGACGAATACGTGGCCAAGGCCCGTAAGGCGGGCGACAGGCCGCTCGCCGCCGCGATCGCGGCGTTGCGCAAGCCGACGGTCGCGGCGTGGACGGCCGGCCTGCTGGCCCGCCGCCGGCCGAAGGAGGCGCACGGCCTGGTCCAGCTCGGCGAAGCGCTCCGTACCGCGCACCGAACGCTGGACGCCGGGCAGCTGCGGAAGCTGTCGCATGATCAGCACGTGGTCATCGCCGAGCTGGCGCGTACGGCGCGCGCTCTGGCCGTTGAGGCCGGGCAGGCGGTGAGCGAGCCGGTGCTGCACGAGGTCGAGCAGATCCTCCACGCGGTCCTCGCCGATGCCGACGTGGCCGCGCAATGGGAGGCAGGCCGGCTGGCGAAGGCTCCGGACGTGGTGTCGGGCTTCACCGGCCTGGAACCGCTGCCCGGTGCCGCTCCTCCTCCTCCTCCTCCTCCTCCTCCTCCTCCTCGGCGGCCGCCGGAACCCTCGACCGCCGAATCCACGGCGGAGCACGTCCGGCCCCCGGCCCGGGAGGGGGACAAGGGGGTGGCGCGAGCGCGCCGCGAGCGGGTGAAGGCGGCCCGGATGGAACTGGCCGAGGCTCAGGCGGAGGCGGCGCGCCTGGAGGCGGCACAGACCGCCGCGCAGGAGCTCATGGATCGCGCGGACGGCGCCGTCGCGGCGGCCGAGGAAGACGTCCAGGCCGCGAAGGAACGGCTGGGGACGGCACGTGCGGCGAGCACGAGCGCGGTCGTCGGCCTGCGGGAGGCCGGGCGAGCGGCTGAGAAGGCACGGGCGAGGGCGGAGGCGGCGGCCCGGAAGGTTGAGAAGCTGACCGGACCCTGAGGGGGCAGGTCAGGGCGCGGTGATCTCGGGCCACCGGTGATGACGGAACGTCTCTGGGGTGTGCCGGCTTCCCGGCGGCCAGGACCAGCCGAACGGTGCGGCCGGCGGATTCGCCCAGTAGTCCTCGAAGCAGTACGGCGGCTCGTGCACGCACACCGTCTTGCCCGCGCCGTAGGGTCCTTCCCGGGAGTTGCAGTCGTGGCACAGCAGCCCCCGGACTCGGCCCGATCGGTGATCGTGGTCGATCATGCGTGCCGGGAGCCAGCACCGGGCACACCGTCCGTCCTGCAGCTCGAAGAGTCGCCACCACACGTACCAGCGGGGGATCTTCTCGTGCGGCCACTGCCCCCGCAGCGGGCCTGCCACCCGCCCCGGTACGTGGGTCGCCCACCCAGGCCGCTGCGGATCACACCGCAGCCGGTGCGGAACCAGCACCGTGGCGACCGGCTCCCCCAGCTCAGCCTCCGGCAGCCGCAGACACCGACGACAGCGCTGGAGCAGCCCCTGCCGCACATCCCACAGGTGGAACAGGCCCGCCCCGAGGCGAGGACCCCGGGCCAGAAGCAGCGGCGGCAGCGGCCCTTCCCGGCGTTGCCGAGTACTCCGGGGACGCCGGCACGGCCACACCCCGCCCGGCCCCAGACTCCAGCGGTCGGGCACAGCGAGGTTCCGTACCGCCAGCACCGACCGCTCGGCGTCGGTGACCTGCTCGCGCTGTCCGCCTGCCATAGGCCGACCGTACGGCCGTCTCCCGAACTACGGGAGACGGGCAAGCCCCCCCAGGGGCCCTGGGCAAGCCCTTCCCCTGTCGGCCCGCTCCCTCTGAGGGGTCCGCGGGGGATCTACCGGGGGAGATCGGATTCCGGAGTGCCCTGGGCGAGAAAGTCACGCTCGGCGTCCCGGACACGCCGCTGCTCACGGCCGACCCGTACCTCCTGGAAGCCAGCGTGCACGAGACCGAGCACGACCACGCAGGCGCAGACCGTGAACCCGTTGTCCAGGTACTGGTCTCTCTCTGACGACCGCTCGCCAACGGCGACGCTGAAGAACCACACGTTCAGGAGCAGGAAGGCGCCCGTGCACCACAGGACGCCTATGGTGACGGGACGCCACATCCGCCGCTCGACGGGAAGACCGAGGCTGCTGCGCATCGCCCTGGTGGCGGCATCGGCACGCCGGGTCGAGATGGGCTTGGCGATGGCGCTCGCCGCGGCCGCCAGGAGCAGGGGCAGGACCAGGCTGATGGTGATGACCGGGGCCGCCTCGAGGAACTGGAGCGTCATCACCGTCGAGAAGGCCAGCATGAAGAGGGCCTGGGACAGGGCATCCCACTTGGCCGGCCACAACTGGTCCGCGCCCGTGCGCCACTTGGTCCAGCACCGCCAGACGACCCCGGCCGATATGGCCCAGAGCAGCGTGTAAAGCACCACTATCTTCACGGATCCGTTTCCCTCCCCCTCCTCGTCCGCACGTACGGAGAGGATTGCACCGAAGGGGGCTGGACGGTTGGCCGGGGCCATGGCTGCCAACCCGGATGAATCGCGCCATCATCCGCTGCTTCAGCGGCGTGATGACCTCATTGGCCCGCTCAAAGCAGGGCCTTCCTCCCTACTGGTAGCCGTGCCTCCTGCCGTCCGTGACGGCAGGAGGCACGACCTGCCCATACCGAGAGGACGCCCGTGGGACGACACAAGCCCGGCAAACCCCGACGCCGCCGCCTTGACGAGCTGCCCAGCAACATCCTGATCAGGGAGACCCGCCCCGGGGAAGGCAAGGAATTCACCGACCTCGCCGCTCTTGCCATGGAAGGGCACGGTGACTTCGACGACCGCGAGGTCATGCGGGACCTCATCGACGAAGACGGCCCGTTCGTGAGCCAGTTCGGAGCCGGGCGGTTCGTCTTCCTGGTCGCCGAACACACGCCTACCGCGCGCATCGTGGGAGTCTCCTCCAGCATCCCGCCCCTGTCCGTCCTCGGTGGAATGCAGCGTGACGGAGCCGACCCCGTAGCCCTGGGCGCCATCGCTATGGCCTACGCCAAGATCCGGGCTCTGGCCGTCACGGAGGACTACCGGCGTCAAGGAATCGCCTCAGCTCTCCTCATCAAAGCCATGACAGTTCACCGTGAGCACCGTGCGTTCTTGGCCTACGGGCAGTTCACCGCCGGGGATACCGGCCTGGCCCAGTTCTACCGGCGCCACGGGTTCACCATCCATGCCCCGGGCGAGCCGGTCATGCTTCCCAGCCCTTCCAGGCACCGCGATGTCGGCGCCGCACCACTCCCAGGCGAGCAGATGTTCTCGCGCGCGATCTGAACCTGCACACCCTTTTGTTGGCGCGGCAGGGCCGTTCTGCGGCCCTGCACCAGTGTGCCGTACCAGCCCCGGAGGGGTTGCACCGGAGGGCGGCTGGAGGGTTGTCTGCACGGTTGCATGAGGCGGGGGACCGCAGGTGTGACCGGGAGTGGGACCCCCTGAATCTGGTGATCTTGTATCCGTGCAGGTCAAGGGCCATGGGCAAGCCTCCTTTGGAAAACGACACCTCTTTGTCCGCGATAGCCGGACGAAGAGGTCTGTCCCGTGTCCGGGGGCTGGCAGCGCCGCAGGGGTACATGTACCGGTATGGCTCGTGAACGGATTCGGTGGCCCCTCGTCGTGGACCGCGCTCGGGAGATCGTGGACGGGTACGCGCCGCTGAAGGTCACGCTGCGGCAGGTGATGTACCGCCTCGTCTCCGAGGGCGTGCTGCCGCACACGCCGCCGATGTACCGGCGGCTGTCCGCGCAGCTGGCCCAGGCCCGGAGGGAGGGCCGTTTCCCCGATCTGATCGACACCATTCGCGAAGTCCACGTCCCGCCGGCCTGGCCGAGCGCGGACGCCTTCGTCGCCGAGATGCCCGCCTGGTTCCGCCTGGACCGCACCACGGGCCAGAAGCAGGCCCTGTACGTCGCAGCCGAGAAGGACACCCTCCGACAGCAGCTGACCGGCTGGCTCGAGTTCGCGGGCATCCCCGTGCTCGTGGTCCGCGGCTTCAGCTCCCAGTCCTACGCCGACGTCGTCCGCGACCGCGTCGCTCACGAGCAGCGCGGAGCCGATCTCGTGGTGATCGGTGACTTCGACTGCTCGGGTGAGGACATCGAGCGGGACTGGGTGGAGCGGACGGGCTGCTGGAGCTCGGTGACCCGGGTGCTGCTCACCTACGAGCAGGTCCGCGCGTACGGGCTCCCTGCAACCGAGGGCAAGCTCGGCGATCCGAGGTGGCCGGCCTTCGCCCGCCGCTACGGCTTCGACATCGAACGCCCAGTCCAGTGGGAGGTGGAAGCGCTGGAGCCGGACGAACTCCAGCGCCTGGTCCTCGCCGCCGTCGACCCGTACATCGACCGCGACGTCCTCGCCCAGCAGGTCGTCCGTGAGGAAGAACAGCGCCGCGCTCTGGTCGAGTTCCTCGACGAGTGGGGTCCCAGCGGCGGATCCTCCGCCTGAGCGTCTGCAACACAGCTCTGCAACGCGGGGTGCAACACACCTTGCGTTGCGGTTCTGACCTGCGAGATCACCTGTGGGTCGGGGGGCCGGATACGACTGTTTCGTCTCCTTCCGGTGGGTGTTTGAAAAGCGGATGTGTCCGCTGTTGAGGGATCTCATACTGGGTGGATCAAGCCATCACGAGCGGCGGGATCTCGACTCGTCTGGGCCAGGTCCGCCGTTGAGCGCCGAGGGCAGCGTGGCCCTTGGAGAGGAACGCGCCGATGCTGTTGCTGTCCGTGGAGATCGAGACGTTCCGAAACTTCACCACCAAGCAGACGATGCAGGTGGAACCTGGTGTCACGTGCCTGATCGGCAAGAACGAGTCGGGCAAGACGACCATCCTCACCGCCCTCCACCGGCTGAACCCGGCGAACAACCCGGACCGCTTCCAGGTGACCACCGACTACCCGAGGCGTCGACTCGCCAGGGACAAGCGGGAGAAGAACCTGGAGGACGCTGTGCCGGTGCAAGCCACCTTCGCGCTGGAAGAGGCAGATCTCGACGCCCTGGAGACCGTGCTCGGCGTGCGGCCGCCGACTTGTACCCGGGTGAAGGCGCTTCGTACCTACGGCGGCATCCTGCAGACCCAGCTCTGGTGCGACCTCGACGTCGTGCTGGACCAGGTCCTCGACGACGCAGGGATCAACGACCCGGCCGACAGAGCAGCTCTGGCAGAGAAGCACGAGTCCGTCGCCGCGGCAGTCGCCGCGGCGAAGGCCCACGCCAAGGAGCTCAAGGACGAGAAGAGCACCGCGCGGGCCAAGGCGGTCGAGAAGATCGCCGTGGAGCTCAACAAGTACAAGGTGTTCGTGGAGGACGACCTGGACCACGACCAGGACGCGGCGGTCATCAGCCTGCTGCCGAAATTCTTCTACTTCTCCACCTACGAGCTGCTCCCCGGCCAGTGCGACCTCCACGCATTGGCTGCCCGCAAGGAGAACGGCGACCTGGTCAAGGGAGACGAGACCATGCTCTCGCTCCTGCGGATCGCCGGCGAAGGCCCCCAGGACTTCCTGGACGACGACTACGACAGCCGCAAGGCCGAGCTCCAGGCGGCCAGCATGGACCTGAGCGAGCAGGTCTTCGAGTACTGGAAGCAGAACGACGCGCTCACCGTGGTCTTCGACACCGACCTGGTCCCCATGCCGCCGGATCCGAGCACCGGCCAGCCTGTGGACCACCACCGCCTCCTCAAGGTCGAACTGCGCGACGAACGACACGGGGTGGAGACCAACTTCTCCACCCGCTCGACCGGCTTCCAGTGGTTCTTCTCGTTCCTCGCCGCGTTCAGCGCCTACCGGGACAAGCCCGAGCGCGTCATCGTCCTGCTCGACGAACCCGGCACCAGCCTCCACGGAGAGGCGCAGGGCGACTTCCTGCGCTACATCTACGGGGAGTTGGGCACCAAGCAGCAAGTCCTCTACACCACGCACTCCCAGCACATGATCGATCCCACCCGGTACGAGACCATGCGCGCCATCCACGACCAGGCGACCCGCGAGAACCCGACCCTGGGCGTCGTCATCACCCCCGTCAGCCTGTCCGCCGACCCCAAGACGATCCTCCCGGTCGAGGCCGCGCTCGGCTACTCCGTCGCCCAGCACCTCTTCCTGGGCTCCGGGCCGCACCTCATGGTGGAAGGCAGCAGCGACTACGTCTTCCTGATCCGCCTGTCCGAACACCTGATCAGCCAGGGGCGTACGGGGCTCGACCCCAGGCTCTCCATCATTCCGGTGGGGGGCATCGGCACCATGCCGGCCTTCGTCGCGGTGTTCGGCCGGCGCCTGGGGGTCCGTGCCCTCATCGACGGGGCGGAGGCCACCAAGGTCACCTCCAAGGTCTTCGCGGCCGCGGAGGCCGTCGGCGTCGACCCGGCCCACATCACCGTCCTTGGCCAGGTCGACGGCCTGCCGGACACCGCCGACATCGAGGACTTGTTCACCACGAAGGACTACCTCTGGCTCTACAACAAGGCCACGGGCAGCAACCTGCAGGAGCCGGACCTGATCGTCACCAAGGTCCCCACCGCGATCCTGATGCGGCTGAAGATCACACGGGAGAAGCGGAGCCAGTCCGGAACGTTCGACCACGTCGGTCCCGCGCACCAGCTCACCAGCGACCGTGACGCATTCTTCGCCCAGGTCGACGACGAGACGCTGGACCGGTTCGAGAACCTCTTCAGGATGCTCAGCGCGTCCTCCTGAGCACCCCTGCAGCGTCGGAGTAGATCAGTGGCCTTCCGGGACGAGCATCCCGGAAGGCCACACAACGACTACACCCAGTCCACGCCCAGCGCGGCGAGCGCGGCGAGCTGCTCGGTGTCGAGCTTGTCGCGCCGGGCCTTGGTGTTCGAGACCCACACGCCCAGCTTGACCACCACCGGCTCCGCCTCGCCCTCGACCGCAACCTCCTCGCCGTGGGCGCGCGGCACCGGCCGGTGGGCACCTTCCCGCTCGACCCACTGCGCAAGGGCTGCCAGGCCCCGCTGGAACGCCTGCTGCGCCTTGCCCGGCCCCTTCGCTGTACGCCCGACTGCCGGGGCCGGAGGCGGCGCCTGAGTGGGCTCCACGCCCAGCGCAGTCAGCCGTGCCTGCTGCTCGGGCAGGAGCCGGCCCCAGGTGGCTGGCTGCTTCTGCTGCTGGAGCCAGCGTCCGATGTCGTCGCCGTCCATGAGTACGCCGGGCGCGATGTCGGGCAGCTGTCCGTCGGCGTCGACCAGGTCGGCCAGGACGCGCTGGTGGCGCTGCCAGTCGAGTGGCCAGGGGCAGTTCCAGTCCTTGTCGATCGCGGTGAGCTGCGTGGCCCGGGTCGTCGCGGTGTCCTCGTTCTTCCCGAGTCCGTTCTTGGCGCCCTTGCGCCGGAGGTTGGCCATGTACTGCCCGATGGGCATCATCTCGTCGTTCTCGCCCCAGATCGCGTCCTGGCGGGGCGCGAGGTGTCCGGTGGCCCGTCGGTACGCCCGGAGCGCGGCGAGTTTGGCCTCCCACGCCTCTTCGCCGGGCTCCCAGACCATGCCGGCTTCGGGGGCGTCCAGGAGCAACTTGCGCCGGTCCTCGAGTTCCCCGGCGCGCAGGGCCTTGCGCTGCTGGTGCACCCATCGCCCGAGCGGGAAGTCCTTCGTAACACCGACCTCGGTTTCCGTGTCGTACGGGACGGCGTACACCCCGGTGATCCCGTTCTCCGCCCTCCACCGCAGCAGGGCCTGGTAGCCCTCGAGCCACACGAGCGATTCGGGCCGGTAGACGCGCGTGCGGAGGAACGCCGCGATGGCGGCTGCGCCGCGCGGGCTGGAGAAGTGGAGCAATGCGGATTCGGCGGCGGCGTCAGCGCCGTCCCCCTGGTCATCGCCCCCGCCCTCACCGGTGCCGATGATGCGTCCGTCCTCGTCGCGTCGGATGTGGGTCCTACTGCGGCCGCTGGTGAGGGCGCGGGAGGCGAGTTGTTCGACGAGGTGGGCGTCATGCGAGCGCAGGCCCTGGAGGACGGCTACGAGGGGTGCGTACGAGGCGGAGGCGACCATGTCCTCGGGGTCTTCGTCGGCCTGGAGGAAGATCGGCACGATGATCCTGGCGACCTTGGTGCTGCCGTCACGGTTCAGCCGGAGCGCACGCCCGATGTTCTGCACGATCTCGACCTGGGAGCCGCGGGTGTCCGCGAAGCAGACGGCCTCGACGCCGCGCTCACCCGTGATGTCGACGCCTTCGCCGAGGACGCGTACGGAGGCGAGGAACGCACGGTGGACGCGCCGGTTGTTGGCGTCGATGCCGTTGGCGAACTGCCGTAGGGCCTCACGGCGCTCGGTGACGAGGTGGTCGCCGCACAGCCAGGCCGACCACACCCGGTCCGGCGGGACGTGGCGGCCGGCCTCCAGCTCGTAGAACTCCGCCTCGATCGACGACGTCGGCAGCTTCTCCGCAGCCGCCAGGTCGACGTCGGAGGTTTCGGTGGCGTAGAGCTCGGCGGCCGATTCGGGGAGTTTCTCGGCGAACGCGCGGGCTTCTTCGACCCGCTGGTGGAAGACCATGACCGTGCGGAGGTTGTACGCGGCGGCGTGCTCCAGGAGCGCGGTCTGCAGGAGCGCGAGCCGGCGCCCCCGCAGCGCTTCCTCGGAGAGCCCGAGGATGGGTGAGGGGTCGCGGATCTCCAGCACGTCGATCTCGAAGCCGGCGAGGATCTCGCGCTCGATGGCCTCGGAGAGTCCGAGCTCGGCGAGCCAGGCCCCGTACATCCCATCCGGGTCGTCGGCCATGCTCGCGATCTCCAGCTCCTGGCCATCCGCGCCGCGCTGCGGCCGGGCCGCCGCGAGGATGCGCGGGGTCGCGGTGAGGTAGAGCCGGTAGTCGGCGGGGATGCGGGTGTTGTCGTGGATCGCGGCCCAGGGGCGTCCGAGGTCGCCGGCGGTGCCGTGGGCTTCGTCGACGACGGCGAGGTCGAAGCCATCCATCGTCTGCCCGTACAAGCGCTCCCCGCCCGTCAGCGCGGCTTCCAGGGGCCCGCGGACCTGCCGCTGTCCCTCGGGTGCGGTCGGGTCCTCGCGGTCGACGAGGGAGGCGTACGTGGCGAGCACGACGACCGGTCCCGAGCCGGCCCAGAGGGCGAGCTTGATCGGGTTGGTGGTGGTGCGCACTCCGAGTTCGGTGAGCACGGGGTCGTTCTCCAGCGAGCACACGGCGACCATCGGGGCCCGGTGCCCGACCAGGCGCCACGCCTGCGCGGTCTGGGCGAGGAGGTCCAGGGTGGGGACGGTGACGAGGATCCGGCCGCCGGGGAAGCAGTCCAGGGCGCTCGCGGCAGCCGTGATGGTCTTCCCGGAGCCGGTCGCGGACACGATCGTGCCCCGGGCACCCTGCGGGGGCACAGACGACCTTGCAGGGAATCCCACCCACTTACGAAACGCAGAGCGCTGATCTACCTGGTGTTCCTTGAGCTGAATCACAGATACTCCCTGCCCTTCCGGCGGCTAATTCTGGCGGTTTTCAGACGGCTGCGGGAAATCATCTGGACGGCGAGAACGGAGGTACGGATACCCTGCCGTCCTCACCCACCACGACCCGCTCGGCGAGCTGGGCCAGGACCTCGACGGGCCGCAGGTCCGCCCGGTCAGCCGCCACCCGGATCAGCCGGCTGGGGCCCGCGGACAGCCACAGCTCCGCCCTCAGCTCATCCCGTTCGTCTTGCCGCCGAACCAGGTCCGCAGCATGCCCGGACAGGACCGCCTGACGCCTCTCAGCCCGGCTCCGCGCCCACTCAGAGCCCTGGACGTCCCGGTCCGGTTCGTACCGACTCCAAGAGCACTGGGCCATCAGGTCCCTGACACGCCGCCACTCCACGTGCTTGGCAGCCCAGATGCCGGCCACCCGCTCCGGCTCCGCCTCGTACTCGGAGAAGGTCCCGCCGACCAGGGCACGCTCAGCGGCCTCCTGCTCCCTGACGGCCGCCTCCGCGACCCGTTCTCCAACCGCGGTCAGAGGCAGACCGTCCCCCTGACGGCGAACCGAATCACGGGCCACGTCCTCAGCACTCCACACGCCTCGACTCCTTCCAGAGAGAGGAAAATCGGTTCTCAGCGAGAGACGGTTTGGAGACGTCTCCTATTTCTGCCAAGGGTACATACTGCATCTTGCTGATGCAGTGCTACACTGAAACCTGACACGATCGAGGGACCCGCACTCTCTCCTGTTGCCAGCCGGGCCCGCGGAGCGGGCCTGTAGGGGTCTGGAGGCGAAGCCGGAAGACCCCGTCTGGGTGGGGGAGTGCAGCGGACCCACCCATCGCGGCCGCGGAGCGGCCTTGACGCCCCGCCACCTACCGCCCGCACCACACCCGTTCACCACCACCCCCAAGGCCGGGTGCGGAGCACCTGGCCCGCCTGCCCGCGCAGCGGGCCGGCGCCCTGGATGCCCGGAGCGCAGCGCAGGGCATCCGCCCCGGCGAAGCCGGGGCAAGGCCCGCGCAGCGGGCCGCCCAGCCCTCGCGCAGCGAGGGCCTTCACTTGCACATCGCGCAGCGATGTG
>NZ_JBQPXG010000005.1:0-284375 GCF_052244475.1 Streptomyces sp. IBSNAI002
CGTCTGCTCCGTCCACGGCGGATTCGACGACGCGGACCAGGAGCCGGACGGCCCCGCCGACGAAGCGCTCCGCGAGACCGCCGGGAGTGCGCGATGACCTTCCTCAAGGACAGCTGCAACCCCGGCCGGACCGACTGGGAACCGCCGCCTTCCTCGTGGTGGCCGGTGTGGCAGCCCCAGCTGTTGCCTCCCCCGGCGGCGTGGGTCCAGCGGCTGTGACGCCTGCCCATGGCGGTGGCGACGGGAAAGCCCTCCACGTCCGCTGCGATCCCGATCGCCTCGTCGAAGCGATCGACCAGGCCAACACGAGGGCTGTCACCCGCATCGTTCTTGCGAAGGGCTGTACCTACTCCATCGGCTCCGAACGCCAAGGCAACGCCTTGCCTGCAATGCTGCAGCGGATCACCATCGACGGGAACGGCGCCACCATCAAACGGGCGAGCACGGCCGGAAACTTCCGGATCATGGAGGTTGAGACCGGCGGAGCCCTCACTCTGCACCACCTGACTCTTACAGGCGGCCACGCCGCGCCCGGCTCAGGAGGCGGTGCAGTCCTGGTTCAGAAGGGTGGAAACCTGACTCTGGACAAGGTCACCCTCAAGGGCAACTCCGGCGGCGATGGATCGTCAGCGAACGGCGGCGCGATTGCGAACTCGGGAGTGACGCACATTGCACGCAGCCTGCTCGCGGACAACACTGCCTACGACGGCGGCGCCGTCTACAGCGATGCCTCCGGCGCGCTGACCGTAGTCGAATCCCGTCTCCTCCGGAACGTCGCCACCAACACGGGCGGCGCGTTGCACCTGCAGGGCCGATCCGTGGTCGAGGGCAGCGCCCTCAACAACAATCGGGCCAATGGCACCTCCGGTGGCGCGATCTACAACTTCGGCGGTGCGAACCTCGACGTGATCGGTTCCGTCGTAGATGGCAACCAAGCTGCAGACGACGGCGGCGGCATCATGAACAAGGGCGCCAGCATCCTGACGCTACGCCGCACCACTGTCAGCAACAACACCGCCCACGTGTTCGGCGGCGGGCTTTACATCGAGGGGAACGCGCTGCTGGAGGACTCGAAGGTGCAGAACAACACCGCCACGATCGCGGACGGTGGCGGCATTTACATCAACGTCGCCCAGGAGGTGGCTCTGCGTCGCTCACACGTCGACGGCAACCAAGCTCTGGCCGCGTCCCGCCGGGCCGGGGGCATTTTCATTGCGGATGGCTCCGTGGCGCTGACCGACACTGAGGTCAGGCGAAACACCTCACAGGCCGAGCCTGGCGGAATTTACAACCAAGGTCAGGTACGTACCTTCGGTGACCTCGTCGTCTCCGCGAACGCTCCCGCCAACTGCCGGGGAAGTCAGAACCCGGTCCCCGGCTGCGTGGACTGACGCCTCACGGCACCAGAATCTGCAGGCCGGGGACTGTCGATCGTTCGGGGGCACTGTCACGTCGTCGGTGGCGGTGGCGGTGGCGGTGGCGGTGGCGGTGGCGGTGGCGGTGGCGGTGGGATGATCTTCGGGTTGTCGGTCTGGGAGGGGTCTGATCGTGTCGTCGAGCACGCCGTCGTATGCGAATCACCGTTACCCGGCCGAGGTCATCTCTCACTGTGTGTGGCTGTACTTCCGCTTCCCGCTCTTTTTCCGTGAGGTCGAAATGCCAGACCATTGGTCTCGTCGACGGAGTACGTTCGGGCGTCCGGGGTGCGGCCCTGGCCACCAGGGCCGCGACGGGGGCCGCACCCCGACAGAGCGGACCGCGCGGCGGCCTGAGTCAAGTCCCTCGTGCGGGTGGACCCGGGGCCGGCGGCGAACCAGCCCGGTCCCAGCACCGTCGCAGAGCTCGTGAAATCGATCGGCGAGCAGCACATCGCGGAGCCCGGCCTGGTGGTCCTGGACATCACCGGCGGGGATGAAGACACCGTCCGGGCCGTCATGGCCGCGCTGGAAGAGCGCTGGGCCACATCAGGCGTCGGCTCGGTGCGCCGGGATTCCGGCGAGCCCGCTGTCCGGGCCCGGGTCTACGCCAACGTCCTACGCCCGGGACGGGAAGCCCCATAGCCACAGGCCCTGGGCAAGCCCTCTTCGAGGAGGGCTTGCCCAGGGTCGCCTTGGGCTTGCCCAGGTGCTCAGGCTTGCCCGGCCGCCGGCACCCACAGGGGGTGCGCACGGCCGGTGCCGTGGCAGTGGGAGCACCGGCCGCCGCCGGGCGTGCTGTGCGCGTCGATGGTGGTGACGGCGTCGCGCAGGAGGTGGGTGAGGCCGTCCACGTGGTCGGTATGGAGGGCGCGCTGGTGGCGCTTGCCGAGCAGGATCTCCAGCGCGGTGCCCGGCGCGGCGGCGCCCAGTTCGTAGGTGATGCCGCGGGTGACCGTGGTGATCAGATCGTGGACGTGGCCCATCGTCTCCCCGCCGGACAGCTCCACTCGCGCGGTGAAGGCGATGTCGCCGGGCCGGGTGAGGGAGAGCAGCGCGCCAGGGCGCTCGAAGGGGGCGAGGCGCCCGACGGGTTCGCAGTGGTCTGGCGCAGAGCGGCGAGGGCGTGCCACATGTCCCCCGCATCGCTGGGCGCGGGCTCAGGGTTGTTCTACTGGTTTCGCCGCATGGGTCAGGTGTACGACCGGCGAGGTGGCGTCGGCCGGCTCCGTGCATCAGCGTTCCGGAGGGTGACGCCACGAATTCGGAAGCCGTCCCACCACGTGATCCGGCCGCTGGGCAAGGCCCCAGTGCCGAGGGCTTGCCCAGCAGAACCCGTGACCGATCGGCCAGCCTCTTCTAAGTAGTACAGCAGTGCGCCGGTCCACTGAGGGGAGTGTTCCTGACGCCCCACGCTCCGCCGTACAGGTGGATCTGGAAGTGGCCGTATTGACCTCTCTGGTGGGATCGAAGCCCGGCGAACGCAGCCGGGCACATCCCCTCAGGAGGGCAGTTCGTGTCTCACGGCCAGCACCACCAAGCCCGGCTGATCTGTGCGCCGGCAGCAGCCACCCTCGGCACCGAAAGTCATCTCTCCGGGGACCGGCATCTGTCATCGCGTGGGCCCGGACAGGTCTTCATGATGGGCGACAACCCCAGGCTGCCCGTGATGCCTGCAGAGCCGACTCTGGCCGACTTCTTCCAACTCAGGCTCATGCTCGATCCATTCACTACCCGGCACATGCTGCAAAGCGCCCGCCGCGCCCGCCTGCAGGGCATGGACGACAAGGTCGTGCTGGCCTGCCTGCTCCACGACATCTCCGTAGCCGGCCTGCTGCGCAGCCAGCACGGACACTGGGGCGCGCAACTCGTTGAGCCGTACGTGGATCCGGAGGTGGCCTGGGCGATCCGCCAGCACGAGATCCTGCGCTACTTCCCCGACGAAAGCGTCGGCTACGGCTATCCCGAGGCGTACGACGACTTCTTCGGCATCGAGTACCAGCCCCCCGCCCATACCCAGGCCGCCTTCCTCGCCGCCCGCAAGCACCGCTGGTACATGTCCGCGCGGATCGTCACCATCAACGACGTCTACACCTTCGACCCCGCCGAGGACGTCGACTTCCAAGAGTTCGAAGACATCGTCGGCCGCCACTTCCGCCAGCCCGCTGACGGCCTCGGGTTCGACGACTCCCCCGTCGCACACATGTGGCGCACCATGATCTGGCCCAACAACTTCCTTTAACCCGGCCGCATCCCACAGGTGTACCCGAGCCCGCCAGCATCGCGGTGGCGGGGTCTGTACGGTCAGCGCAGGCGCAGGCGCAGGCTGTTGGCGTACGCCTGACCGAACTTGAGACACCACCGCCGGATCGTCTCGTGGGAGACGGTCACGCCCCGCTCGAGCATCATCTCCTCGACCTCACGGAAGGAGAGCGGGAAGCGGAAGTACAGCCACACACCGTGGGAAATAATCTCTACGGGATAGCGGTGGTTCTTGTACGACGGCGACGCAGACGACACGGACCCCACCCCTCCCAGGGCTGATTCATGTCGTGTTGATCATGCTGCGGTGCAGGTCAGGGGTACTCCGAAGAGGGTCGATGGGGTGGGTGAAGGGTGTGTAGGAGACCTCTCGGAGTCGGGCGGCGATGTTGTGGTGGCCGGCATCGCGGAGGGTGTTGATCGCGAGGTTCCGGAGTGTGGCCATGTTCTCGGGTCCGTGGCCGGTGCGGATCTTGGAGGCGTCCTCAGCGAAGGTGGTGTCCCGGACGTGGTGGATGGCCTCGATTCCCCATAGCGTTCTGGCGATTCGGCCGATGAGCTGGGGTGATGCCTCGAGCGATGTCATGTCGGTGATGGCGTGGACCGTTTGGCGGGTGACACGGCCGGTCTTCAGGTCGGTGCGGTGCCGCAGGATCTTCACCGCCTGGACGACGTGGGGGAAGTCCAGGCCGAGGCCGGTGACGGTGAGGGTGCGTATCGAGCGGGCCTCGCGTCGGCCGTGCCCGCGCTCGCGGTCGTAGCGGCGAGCGGTCACTTCCTTCCACGGCAGGGCCTTGATGGCCGCGTGGAGGTTCGGCTGGTTGCCCTTGACGACCATCAGATAGTGCGCCTTCTTCACCTCGACCAGCTATTTCGCGTGTTCGCGCTGGGTGTGGAGGGCGCTGGCCGTGACCACCGTGGCGGTCAGGTCGAACGGGGCGAGCAGGGCGGTGAAGCCGGTGATCTCGTTGGTTTTGTCCGGCACTCTCAGCTGGCTGACGGTGCGGCCGGCGGCCGTGACCGCGGACAGCAGGGGGCGGCCGCGGCGGTATCGGTGCGTGAACCGCGGGCACTCTTGCCATCGACCGAGACGGACTCCGTGCCGGTAGGGCTGTGTCCGAGGAGGTCGGCAAGGCCGCCGGGACACACCAGAACCAGCACCCGGCGCACAGTCGAAGGGGAGACCGGACGGCGCACGCCGAGGGGGCTGCGCGGACGAAACCCCAGGCGGGCGAGGGTGTCCTGGGGAGCGCGACGGGCCCACTGCCCGATCGCGGCGTAGGAGCGGGCGCCGGCCAGGACCGCGCACGCGGCGGTCATTAACACCGATACGAGGGTATGGCGGCGGCCGCGCCGATCACGCGGATCGGGCAGGGCACTCAGCCGAACGTTCATGTCGGGAAGTTCACGCTGCCGACGCGAGGGCGACTTGATCAGACAGACGCCGGCAGACTGGCGGCACATCGAGGCTCCGATGATCAGGCGACGTGAAGGTCACCTTGATCATCGGAGCCTCGGGGCACGCCCCAATGCCGTACTGAAGGTTCGTCACACCCCTGTGACCAGCACGTTCTCCAGGCCATCAGGACTATGAATCAGCCCTGGGGCCTCACCGGCCCTGCCCGGCGCTGTCCACGACATCCGCGCAGCCTGCGACCACGACATCATCGACGCCCTCGCACAGGCCGGCATGCGGTGCTGGGCCGACAAGGGCTACCGAGGAGCCGGCGACCCGGTCCGCATCCCGTGCCGGGGACGATGGGAGACCCTCTCCGCAGGCCAGCATGCGGTGAACCGGTCCCACGCGAAGATCCGGGCCCTCGTCGAGCCGGCCGTCGCCACCCTCAAAGCCTGGCGGCTCCTCCGCAAACTGCGATGCTCGACCACCCGCATCACCAGCATCGTCCAGGCCGCTCTCACCCTCCATCTGGCCAACTCAGAACGATGATGGAAAAGGCTCCCTGGCTCAAATCAAGCGGTGGGATGTAATTCCAGTGGTTCCGCAAAGGTTCGGATTGGAGAGTTCGGCGGCGGTGAGCTTCCGTTCGGTCCAGATGATGCTCGCCTGAGTTTCGAGCGCGCGCTTAGCCGTGTAGGGGATGTGCAGTATCATCCCATGTATGTCCACGGTAGCCGTTCCATGGACCGTCTCGATCTTCGGGCCGTAGTACATCATGCCCAGGGATTTCGGGGACACCTGCTGCGCTGTATTGACTCTGAATGTTGTGGAGTTTGTCCAGGCCAGCCCCCAGCTCTGCATGTAAGACGCCTCAAAAGTCCCCTTGAACACCAGGAAGTTGACATCTGAGCCGAATGTGAAGGTCAGCTCACCCCCAGTCGATACGGTGGATTCTTCGGTCTTTTCCCACTCGACGGACATTTGCTGAGGTATGTCGGTGCAGTTTGCGTTGCTCACTGCGATGCTTCTGTTCGGTGTGTCCACTGTCGAACTCTCGACATTGTTGGTGCATCGCGTCGCCGTCTTGTTGTCACAGGCCAGCAGGGCCTCCTTATCCGTTGGGCGGTACTTCCACCTTACCGAGCTGATGGAATCACGGAACGGGTTCCCGCCGATGAAGCCGTCCAATTCCTTCGCGCTCATTTTGTTCGTCCACGGCAGCAAGCCACCCTTGGAAGAGGGAAATTTCGGCTCTGTGTAGTGTTGTGCTACGCACTGTCCGAACGTGACAAAGGAGTTTATCCTGTTGTCCCAGTTGCTGTCGGCACCTCTCGAGACAGACCTCAAATCGGCGAGCTCGAATCCCTGGGAAATGCTGCAGGGTCCTGTGGAGGAGGCGAAGCTGACCGAACCGCCGTCGTAGTTGACTCCGTCGTAGGCGGTCTCAATGATGATCTTTGTCGGAGCGGTGGCCTGGAGGCCTGAGCCAGCAGTCGAGTGCGGTCTGTTGTCGGCGTTCCCGCTCTCCGGCGTCGCCGCCACAGCAGATTTGCTCAGGCTCTCCATTTTCGCGCGGAACGAGTCGCTGGACAGAGCGGTGCGGGCATCGGCGGGCGCATCACTGACGGCTCCGCCCGTCACCGTGGCTACCAGCTCACGGTACGTCCCAAAGCAGCTGGCCTTTCCCGTGTCTATATCCACCACGCAGTTGCGCTTGGTGCCCATCTGCTGGGATGCCTCCGCTGGCAACGTCAGACATGCCGTGCCAGCCAAGGCCACTGCCGCCACAAACCAGGTCCTGGCTGCTAACCGAACTTGCGGTTCCAAGTCGTTCTCCTCGCTGGGACGTTCTTCGGAATGCACATCCCAGTTGCGTCGCTGCGCTCCTTGTGCCTGAGCCAGCGACATCTTCCGGGTTGATGAGGCAACCCTCTCACCCCCTGGCCCAGAAAGAAGTTGACAGGGTGTGAGGCAATCCCCATTAAATCGCGTCATGATGTCTCCCCTGGTTGTGGGAGCCAGAAGTACTAGCCTCAATCTCTGGTGACGGTCCGTCGGCTTCTTCGGCGGGCCGTTTCGGTTGTTCAAGTCGGTGGCGGGCACGTTGATGGCCCGGCTGTCGCGTCGGGTGGGCGCCGGGTGCCACGGCTCCGGTTGGGGTGATGCGGCTCGCAGGGACAGAACGGGCACTGAGCCTTTGCCATCATCGTTCTGGGTACTGTCATGTGATCGAGGGCGTGATCGTTTGATGGCGCGTCAGGGCGTGGTGACGTGCCAGCGGTCTGCTGTTCAGGCCGTCATGGGCAGGTCTGCGCACCGGTGATCTGGTTCCAGATGGTGAAGCGGACCCTCATTTCGAAGCGGTACCGGCCGGCCGTCATCAGGTGCCGGTGGGGCCGGAAGTGCGGTGAGATCCCGGTGAACGCCGACAGGAACCGCTGGGCTCCGCCGACGCTGCGGAAGCCTTTCATCGCGCGTTCGCGCTGCCTGGTGGGCTGGTGGGAGTTCTCCGCCCGGTTGTTCAATCCCTTGTGGGAGCGGTGCTCGACCGAAGGCATCACCTCACGGTGTGCAGCCCCGTAGGACCGGAGCTTGTCCGTGACGACCACCCGGAGCACCTGACAGGTCGCGGTCAGGAGCCGGCGGAAGAAGCGCCTGGCTGCAGCCTTGTCGAGCCGGTTCTGGACCAGGATGTCGAGGACGTTGCCGTCGGCGTCGACGGCACGCCACAAGTACTTCTGCACCCCGCGGATCTTGATGAAGACCTCGTCCAGGTGCCATTTGTCGCCTGGCTGCGGGAGCCGTCGGCGCAGGCTGTTTGCATAGGCCTGACCGAACTTCAGACACCACCGACGGATCGTCTTGTGGGAGACGATCACGCCCCGCTCGAGCACGTTGAGCCCGGGGCGGCACTTACGAGGGATCGGGTTCTCAATCAGCCACTCAGCCCCACCACCTCGTACACCCCGGCCCCGGCCGCGCTGCCCGACCTCCTCGTCTCGGTGCCGCAGTACCGGGAAATGTGGGCGGCCGTGTGGGCCCACCACGCGTCCGGGGACCTGCCCGCCGCGGTCGCCGCCGCCTACAAGCTGGAGACTTCCCTCGTGGGCTGGTTCGGGGCGGGAGACGCCTCGCTCACCGTGCTCACAGCCCGCGCCTGGCTCACCCTCTGCCAGCGCACCGACTGGCAGGGGACCACGGAGCTCCTCATCACGACCGCGCTGCGCTGCCAGGCTGCCCGGCACCGCCCCGAGGCCGACACCGTACGTGCGGCCCGCAACGCACATGCCTGCTGGCGCCTGCTCCGGGGAGAGGACCTGGAGGCAGCCGCCGGTCTGACTCCCTGGCGGCCATGCTCGCGATCCTCGGTGAGGACGAGCGCCGCGATGACGTCCTGGAGCGGACCGAAGCCGTGCACGCGACCGGCTGAGCGAGGTGCTGCCGGACATGTGGAGGAGGGGTACCCTGTCGAGCCGCACCCTCCGACTGGAACTGCCAGAAACAGCTCCGCCCGCGCGGGCAGAGGGGCGACTCCAGGGCCTGGAATTGCCGCTCCCCGTATCTTGGTTCTCGCTAACGTGGCGTGATGACAACGCCCCCTTCAATGGGTCTCCTGAGGCTCGCTTTCGACGGCTTCCATCAAGCCCGAGCCCGGCTGGGCGAGTACCTGTCCGCCCACGACACCGGCGCGCATGCGGTCGCAATCCCCGCCGCTGAGACCATCTACTGGGCGTGCGTTCTCGACGAGCAGCTGACCTCCAACGGCGGCTACAAGACCGTACGCGGGAGGGCCATAGGGGACGTGATGCGCGGGGCGCGGTGGGTACGCAACCGCGCGACCCACGCGCTGCCCCTCACGGTCGAGCGAACCGGCGGCCTCAGCCTCCCGCTTCAGGTGCCAATCACCATCGAGCCCGTAGTCGTGCGCTGGCTTCGAGCCGACCGGCTGCCTCCCGAGCCTCCGGAATATGTCGACGCCGCCGGGCGGACGGCCTACGACAAGACCTTCGCCGACCGGCCCGTGAACGACCCCGTCGAAGACCTCGCGCAGTGGTTCGCGAACGAGCACGGCCGGCGCGGCTCACGCCTGCGCGGAATGTAGTGGCGGGCCTTGCCCAACCGATTGTGTTGGGCTCCCTGCCCCCGCGACGGCTCCCCCGTTTCTGTTGGCCGGAGTCCGGCAATCGGAGCCGAAGATCCAGGGCAGCGGCATAGCATCCGGTGCGCGGGACGACGTCCTGGAATCCGCCATGCCGCTGCTCCCGCACCGAGGGGGAAGCTGTGCAGTTCATCGTTCAGCCCCACGGCCAACCCGTGTACACAGGTCGCCACTTGCTCCGTGAAGGTCACCTTCGGGCACGTCGTGTTCTCGCAGTACAGACGGCGTACGGACAGGTCGATGAGCAGAGGCCGGCCCGCGAGCGTGACGTCGAAGCTCGACACCGAGATGCGGGACAAGCCATCCATGGGCCGAGCCTATGCGCGACGAGCGTGGCCGAGCGGGGTGGGGCTCCGAAGAACGGCGGGTCAGCCCGTACTCACCACCACAGGACGATGTACCCGGCGCCGCCTCTGCTGCCGGCGTCGCCTCCCTGGTCTCCGCCGCTCCCGCCGTCGCCGCCGGTGGCCCGGCCCGGTGGTAGGGCGATGATGCCTTGCGGGGCGGGTGCGCCGCCTTGTCCGCCGGGGCCTCCCGAAATCTCGGTGCCCGACTGGCCGTCTCCGCCGGTGGGGCCGGTGCGGGTCACCCCGTCGCCTTGGCACATCGCCCCACCGCCGGTGCCCCCGTCACCCGCGGTGGGGGGAGTTCCTGGTGCGCCCGGCTGCCCGCCCTCAGCGTCCACGAGGGCGGTGGCATCGGGCGCAGTCAGCGTGGTGTCCCCGCCCTCGTCACCGCCATCGCCCGACTCTCCGGCAGCGCCGGCTCCGCCGCCGCTGCCGCCGCCCCCCACGCCGACCGTGTAGATGCTGCCCGGGCTGACCGGCACGACGCACCAGGCCAGACCGCCGGCGCCGCCTCCGCCCGCGCCGGCCCCGGGCCTGATGTCGCCCATGGTGACAGCGCCCGCCCCGCCGCCGCCCCCGCCACCGGCCCCCCATGCCTGGACATGGACGGAGGTGACGCCCGCGGGCGGGACGAACGTACCGTCAGCGAGGAACGCACGCAGTCCGTGGGGCCCGGCGGGCCCCGGCGGGCCGGCGGGCCCCATCGGACCGATGGGCCCGGGAGGCCCGGGAGGCCCGGGAGGCCCGGCTGGGCCGGTCGGCCCCTTCTTGCACGGTTGGTGGGCAGACGTCCCGGCCGGTCCGAAGGCACCTTCCCGGTCAGGCCGGTTCTTGCCCTTCTCACATGTGTCACCGACAGACGCACCCACCGCGGTCACGCCCGCCGGGGCCGCCACGACGCGCGCCGTGGCAAGCGCCGGGTCGGCCAGCCATGAAAGGACGAGCACCGTGGACGCCATCGCGCCTCCGGCAACCCACCTCCCCCGCCTAGACGGCGGGCCCTGCACGGGGCCGCACCCGGACTCGACACTCATCTGGGGACTTCCTTCTCTGGGGTTCTACGGCACTCCAGTCAGAGCGAGCTTGACCCAGGACGGGGGGCACGCGACGGCACCGCCCCTGGACGCGCTCGTGATATCAACGCATTGGCGCATCGGACGAGCCGGCGGCCGTTGGCGTTGCCGGCCGGTACGAACCCACCCGCCCTCACTTTCGACCGCGGGCGATTCTTGCCCGGCCAGACCGCTGGTCAGCAGCTTGAACCGCGGATACGCGGCCCTCTCAATCGAGGTCGCCCGAGTACGTCTTCGATTCGCGCGGCGGTCGTTGTCGGTCAGGCGGGAGGTGACGCGCTCGACCTGGCCGCGCGGCGCGCCGTTGCTGGTGATGGTCCGGGTGAGCGGGGACCGGTCTTGAGCCGGCTTTGACGGGGGCGTCGAGGGCGTCGAGGGCGTCGAGGGCGTCGATCGCCCGGTACTGCCGGCTGTTCAGGTCCGTGGTGGTGATGGGTGATTTCGGCGAATGCGAGGGGCTATTCCTCCTCGTCGGCGTTGAAGTGTTGGACGCGCAGGATCAGCACGACGTCGTCGCGGTAGTCCTCCTGGTACCAGACGATGACGGGCCCCTCGGCGTGGGTCTTCACGCCGGACGCGGATTCGCGGATGTCGTAGGGGTGGCCGATGCGCCGTACCCCGACCGCGTCCGCGATCCGCTGGGCGACCGTCTCGGCCTCGGACCGCTGCGGCCCGCTCAGTGCGCCGGCGACGTGCTCGGCGTCCGGGAGGTACTCCCAAGTCCAGTCGCTCACGCGGCGGCGGCTTCCGCCTCGGCAAGGATGCGGCCGAGTTCGGCGGAAGCCGCCCGGCGTTCCGCACGGTCCTCGGAGTCGGCGGTGATGCGCTCGCACTCCCGGAAGCGGGTGGCGAGCTCGGGCCACCGCTCGACGGCCACCCACACCCACCAGTGCTCGGTGAAGGCGCGGGCGGGCATGAGGCTGTACTCGTCGCGGGTCTGGGCGGTGGCCGAGGTCCAGTGCTCGTCGAAGCGGGCGAGCGCCGTCTGGTCGAGCCGTGCGACGGCGGCGCGGAGCGCTGCGGGCGTCTTGGCCGGCATGTCGATCAGAGGGCCGGTGGGGTTGTGGGGTGCGGTGCTCATGCGGCCGCGCTCCCCTCGGCGGGCTGCTCGGTGAGGGTGGCGCGGTAGGCGGCGGCCAGGTTGGAGATGTGCTGCGGGGTGACGTCCAGGACGCGGGCGACGGCGGAGTTCCCGCCGCGTCCGTGGGTGACGGCGATGCGCCCCGCGGCTTCCGCGAGGGCTTCCCGGGCTTCGGTGATGGCGGTCTGCAGGCGGGCCAGCTCGCACTGTTCGGCGGCGGTGAGCTCGGCCTGCCGGGCTCGGGTGCGGGGTGTGTCGCTCATGGGGGGAGTGTGCACCCTAAAACGACTTAATTGCAATCTCTATTGCAATTAGGGGATCAGTTGCAAGATCATTTCTTGCAATACGTTCGACGTTCCGGGTGCGGGTCGCCGAGTTCACCTCGTCGGCTACCGTCGCGCAACTCGGCGGGCTCGCTCCTTGCCGGTGCGTCGCCGTCCTTGGGGTCTGCGATTGAATAGGAGCAAGATCCCCCCATCGTTCCCTCACATCGCTGGCACCGGTGGTTCCCGCCCTGCCCGGGGCCCGCCACCGCTCCGGCCCGTCCGGCTCCTCCGCCCGCGCGGCCATCACCGCCTTCCTCTCCTCCCTCCCCGGCGAGTCCACCCGCTCCCCGCGCCGCACCTACCTCCAGGAGTACACCGCCCACCTCGCCACCACCCACGACTGCCGCGAAGCAGACCTCACCCTCGCCGACCTCCTCGACCCCGCCCCCGCCTGCGCCTGGCTCGACGCCGCCGCCCGCGGCGAAACCCGCAGGCGCAACAGCCTGCGCGGACCCGCCGCCCCCGCCTCCGCCAACTCCATGGCCGCCCGCACCAGCACCCTCAACACCTTCTCCGCACACACCGGCCACCCCCTCACCCTCACCGTCCCCAAACCCGAATTCGCCCCCCCTCAGCCCCACCGAAGCCCACGCACCCTCGAAGCCGCCCACCGCCGCCTGGTCACCCTCGCCCTCGGCACCCCCCTCCTCCTCGAACAGTTCTGCCCCGCAGACACCAACGACGCCTGAACACACACGAGGGCGAGGGAGCCCAGCCCCCTCCTCGAGAACGACCGGGTCCTCGATCCGATCCTCGTCGCGGCGAAGCTACGGCGAGCGGCCGACTGCCGGCCCTGCAAACGCAGACGGCGCCTACTCGCTCTTGACGCCGGCCAGGACGTCGAGCCGGCTTGCGCGGCGGGCGGGCGTCGCTGCGGCGCCGAGGCCGACCAGGGCGGCCGCGGCGAGGAACAGTGCCAGCTTTCCCCACGGGATGACGAGTTCCATGGCGGCGGCCTGGGTGATCGCCCAGCCGAGGAACACTCCCATGCCGACGCCGAGTACCGATCCGAGGACGGATATGACCAGGGCTTCGATCCGGATGGTCTGTCCGACTCCGGTGCGGTCCATGCCGAGGGCACGGAGCAGGCCGATCTCGCGGCGGCGTTCGAAGACGGAGATGGTCAGGGTGTTGACCACTCCGACGACCGCGATGACGAGGGTCATCACGAACATCCCGGTCAGGATTTCGATGATCGGACCGGAGGTGCCGCCGTTGCCCTTGCCGTCGATGTCGTGCTGGAGCGAGGTGGCGAAGACGGCCATGCCGCTGACCATCGTGACGCCGATGCTGACCGCGGAAGCGGTAGCGCCGGTACGCCGCGGGTTCTGTACCGCGTTGCCGCAGGCCAACGGTCCGGTCACCGGGAGGAAGCGTTGCAGCGGCTTGCGGGCGAGGCCGATGACCGGGCGGGAGAGGAGGGGAGTCAGGACGATCATGCCGAGCAGCGTGAGGACGGCTCCGCCGGTGATCACCCGGCCCCCTGCCGCATTGCCGATGCCTGCCCCGACGGTGACGATGCCCGCTCCGACGGCGGCGAGCACTGCGCCGAGGATGTTGCGGATGGCGAGGCTCTTGGGTGTCGGCGGGGTGTGGATGCTGCTCATGGCGGCGACGGGGGCGATTTTGGCGGCGCGACGGGCCGGCAGCCACGCGGCCAGGACGGTGACGAGGATGCCGGTGCCAAGGGACAGCAGCACGGTGCCGGGTGTGACGATCAGAGGTCCGGCCGGCATGTCGGCGCCTGCGGCGCTGATGCCCGCCCTGATGAGCACGGACAGGCCGATGCCCAGGGGCACACCGCACAGGGAGGCTGCCGTGCCGACGAGGAGGGCTTCGGTCAGGACCGAGCCCTTGACCTGGCGGCGGGTGGCGCCGACGGCGCGGAACAGGGCGAGTTCGCGGGTGCGCTGACCGACCAGCATGGTGAAGGTGTTGGCGATGATGAACGTACTGACGAACAGGGCCAACCCCGCGCAGGCCAGCAGGATGTTCGTCAGCGGTTTGATGTTCTCCTCCGCCTGCGCCGTCTTCCCGGCCACTACGGAGGAACCGGTCTGCACCGTGGCGGCGCCGTCCTGGGCGATGAGCGGTTGGACCTGGGCCAGGAGCTGCTGGTCGGAGATGTCGGGCGTTGCCGTGAGGTCGATCTGGGAGTAGCGGCCCGGGCTCAGAAGGAGGCGCTGTGCGGCGTCGGTGCTGAAGAGCAGTGCCGGTCCCGTGGTGCGGCCGGCGGCGAGTGCGTAGAGGCCGACCAGTTTCTGGGGTCCGGCCTGGGCGGCGCCGACCGTGACCGGCACGGTGTCGCCGAGGCGGTACCCGGCCGCTGTGGCGGCCGTGCGGGTCATGGCCGTCTCACCTGACCGGGCGGGAGGGCGTCCCTCCACCATGCGATAGGCGGGGTCGCTGCCGTCCTTCCCCGGACTGTAGTTGCCGGCTGCCGAGTACAGATGCCGGCCGTTCTTGCCGTCAACGGCGACGTGACCGGATACGGAAGCCCGGGCAGAGGCGACTCCCGGCAGGGTTTCGGTACGGCGCAGGAGTGCCCGGCCGAGACCGGCATCGGCGCCGGCCGGCCGGTTGGTGCTGATCACCACCGAGGCGTCGCCGGCACTCTTGTCCACCGCGGCGCGTTCGGCGTTCACGGCGGTGTCGCCGAAGACGAGCACGCCCGAGACGAACGCGACGCCGAGGAGAACGGACAGGGCTGTCAACGTCAGGCGGGCTCGCTGGGCGAGCACGGTGCGCAGGGCGGTGCGGAACATGCGGAAGTCCTTGATGTCGGTGCGTGCGGCCTGGGTGGTCAGGCGGGCTGGTCGGTGCCGAAGCGCTTCATGCGCGCCAGGACGGCATCGGCGGTGGGCTGGTGGAGTTCGTCGACGATGCGGCCGTCGGCGAGGAAGACCACCCGGCCCGCGTAGGACGCGGCGACGGGGTCATGCGTGACCATGACGACCGTCTGGCCCAGTTCCCGTACCGAGGCGGCGAGGAAGGAGAGGACTTCACTGCCGGAGCGGGAGTCGAGGTTGCCGGTGGGCTCGTCCGCGAAGACGATTTCCGGTCGCGAGGCCAGAGCGCGAGCGCACGCCACGCGCTGCTGCTGTCCGCCGGAGAGCTGGGAGGGGCGGTGCTGGAGCCGGTCGGCCAGGCCCACGCTCGCCACCACCGTGTCCAGCCAGTCCTGATCGGCTGTGCGGCCGGCGAGCTGCAGCGGCAGGAGGATGTTCTCCAGAGCCGTCAGGGTCGGCAGCAGGTTGAACGCCTGGAAGATGAAACCCAGCTTCTCCCGACGGATCCGCGTCAGATGCCGGTCATCGAGACCGCCCAGCTCCGTCTCACCGATCCGCACCGAACCGGACGAGAAGTCGTCCAGCCCCGCCATGCAGTGCATGAGCGTGGACTTCCCGGAACCGGAAGGCCCCATGATCGCGGTGAACTCACCCCGCCCGAACTGCACGCTCACGTCATCCAATGCCGCGACCCGGGTCTCCCCCTCGCCATAGACCTTGCACAGCCCGACCGCAGCAGCCACCGAGCGGCTCCCTGCACCCCGGGTCGATGGGGTGGCGGCAGGGGAAGAGGCGGCGTGGCGCATGAAGGTCTCCGGACGGTGCTGGACGGCAGAAAGGTGGTGTCCAAGGCTCCACGCGCCCGACGGACACGGCATCCCCTGATCGGCCCACGCGGCAGTGGGTTCCCCTCGTGCCATCGCTGGTCCGTCGCGGAGAATGCCGGATTTGCTGCGGCAGCGCTCCTACCGTGATCCTCGCGACCTGCGGCGGGCTCTCCGGCCGCCCCTCGCGACGCGGACCTGACGATCGACCCCATACCGGGTGTGCCTTCGCTCAAGCAGCGCACCGGTCGCGAGCGCACCGTCTCAGCGACCGCGCTGGAGGCGGAGCTGGATCAGCGGCTGCCAGCCCGGGGCATCGTTGAGCACCTGGCGCGGGCGGCGCACTGGACCGGCTGGTGGCATCGCCTCGGACCCCTGTCCGGGTCGGACCCGAAACCGAAGGAACCGCTGGCCAGGTACGTGGTCACCGCGTTCACCTATGGCTCCGGCGTCGGCGCTACCCAGGCTGCCCGGCATATGAGCACGGTCTCCGCACACGAGCCGGCCGCGATCGCCAAACGCCACTGCAAGCCCAAGAACCTGGCCCGGGCGGGCGCCGACATCGTCGACGCACACCTCGACCTGGACCTGGTGCGGTCCTGGGGCGACGGGTCGGTGGCAGCGGTGGACGGCACAATGATGGATTCCGCCGTCGACAACCGCCTGGCCGAGACCTCGATCCGGTACGGAGGTTATGGAGGGATCGCCCACCATCTGGTCGCCGACACCTAGGTCGCGCTCTTCTCCAGGTTCGTTCCCTGCGGCGTCTGGGAGGCCGTCTACCTCATCGACTCACTCTTGCAGAACCAGTCGACGGCCCAGCCGGAGCAGGTCCACGCCGATACGCAAAGCCAGTCCTTCCCCGTCTTCGGACTCGCGCACCTGCTGGGAATCGATCTTCTGCCGAGGATCCGCAGCTTCCAGGACCTCACCTTCCACCGCCCCGACGGGGCTGTGCGCTACCGGCACATCGACCAACTGTTCTCCAGCGACCCCCGCACCGCGATCGACTGGGAGATGATCCGCCGTCACTGGCCCGACCTCATGCAGGTCGCCCTCTCGGTGAAGCAGGGCACCGTGTCGTCGGTGGCGCTGCTGCGACGGTTGAATAGCCGGTCGAGGAAGAACCAGGTCTACCAGGCGTTCCGTGAGGTCGGCCGCGCCGTACGCACGGTGGTGCTGCTGCGCTACCTGTCCGACCCGGCACTGCGGGAGCAGATCCAGAAGGCGACGAACAAGGCCGAGGCCTACAACGGATTCACCAAATGGCTCCACTTCGGCAACGCCGGCCGGCTGGCCAGCCGCGACCCCGAACTCCAGGACAAGGCCGTCAAGTTCCTCGCCCTCCCCGCCTCCAGCGTCATCCTCTCCACCAGCATCGACATGACCCGGACCCTGCGGCAGATGACTCACGAGGGCTGGACCCTGCACCCCAGCGTTCTGGCAGTACTCAGCCCCTACCGACGCGAGAACGTACTCCGATTCCGCGACTACACCACCAACCAGCTCCACATACCCCCGCCCGCCTACAACCCGACGCTCACGACGAGGCGGACCGACGAACAGATCGACTGACACCTATTTTGGCCGGTATGACCCAAAACTCTCCGCGTCGGGTGCCGCAGAACTCGGCCAGGTCGGGCGTCATCCTGATCACGATGTGCATCGGGCTGTTCCTGGTGCAACTGGACGTGACCGTCGTGAACGTGGCGCTGCCCACGATCGGTGCAGATCTGGGCACCTCGGTCAGCGGCCTGCAGTGGGTCGTGGACGGCTACGCCGTGCCGTTCGCCTCGCTGCTGCTGGCCGGAGGCACTCTCGGAGACCGTTACGGGCATCGCCGGCTGGTCCTGTGGGGCCTGGCCGTCTTCGCCGCCGGATCTGCGGCCTGCGGGTTCGCTCCCACTGCCGGGGTCCTCATCGCAGCCCGTGCCGTGCAGGGCGTGGGCGCGGCGGCCCTGCTGCCGGCGACGCTCGCGGTGATTACGCACGCGTACCCGGAGAAGAAGGAGCGGGCGAAGGCCATCGGGATCTGGGCTGCGGTCGCGGGTCTTTCCCTGCCACTGGGTCCGCTGCTGGGCGGCCTGCTGGTGGCCGGACCCGGCTGGAGATGGGTCTTCCTGATCAACCTCCCCATCATCGCCGCGGCTCTCTACCCCGTCCTCAGGGCGGTCCCGCCCAGCCGCGAAGCCACGGCAAGACGCCTGGACATCCTGGGCACCGTCCTGGGCGCACTGGTCCTCACCGGCTGCACTCTCACCCTGATCGAGGGGGGCCGCTCGGGCTGGCTGACGTCAGCCACCGCCGTGGCCTTCGTCGCGACCCTGGCTCTGGCCTGCGCGTTCCTCTACACCGAGCGCCGCCACCCCGAACCCGCCGTTCCCTTGTCGTTCTTCAAGGACCGCAGCTTCTCCACGGCGAACGGCGCCGCGGTCGTGATGAACCTAGTCGGGATCGGCACCATCTTCATCGCCACGCTCTACCTCCAGGACGTACTACACCTGGCACCACTGCCCGCAGGCGCCGGACTCCTGCCGATGTTCGTCCCGCTGATCGGCCTCGCCCCGCTCACCGGACGCATCACCGCCCGCTACGGCCCCCGCCTGCCCGCCACCACCGGACTCCTCCTCGGAGCCACCGGCATGGCACTCCTCGCAACGGTCGAAGCCGACACCCCGTACACCCGGCTCCTGCCCACCCTCATCCTCCTCGGCACCGCCCTGGGCCTGCTCACCACCCCGCTCGTCGCCACCGCCGTCTCCACCGCCCCTAACGACCGGGCAGGGCTGGCCAGCGCCATCAACAACACCGCCCGCCAGACCGGAGGCGCCCTCGGCATCGCCCTCTTCGGCTCCCTCACCGGCCCACCCACCAACCCCGCCACCTTCATCACCGGCCTCCACCACACCGCAGCAACCGCCGCAGCCCTCTACCTCCTCACAGCCGCCGCCACCCTCCGATGGCTACCCGCCCACCCCACAGCAAGCCCTGACGCTGAGTGAGGCACGGGCTGCCTTCTTCTACCACCCCGGCCAGCCCCCTTCGATCCACCAGTCCACCTGTCGCGGCAAAACGCTGAGCCGGCTCCTGATGCTGGTACGTATGCCTCATGATCCGTCCGGGGTTCGTATGGCGTGTCCTGGTCACTGAGCGCACGACCGCGCTGGTGCCGGTGTGGGCGGCGCTGACCGCTGCGCTGACCGTCGTCGCGCCTATGACGATCGGCGCCCTGACCGGGCATGCGGCCCCAGGCGTCCAGGTCTCGCTCGGGGCCTACTTCCTCGCCATCACCAGCATCGACATCTACGGGGCTCGGCGCCTGCCCCGGGCCGCGGTGCTGGCAGTCGCGCTCGTCCTCGACACTGCCGGCTATCTCGCCGGTGCCTGCGCGGCCGGTCACCCGTGGGTGATCGGCGGACTCACTGCGGTATCGGTCTTCGGGTTCCTGTGTCTGGACGGCATCCCGCTGATCAGGCATCTGGGGCTCATGCCGGCCTGGTGCCTGATCCTGGGGGCCGGCCGGCCCGCCACCGCCGACCCGGGCACACAGACCCTGCTCTTCCTGCTGGGCGGGGCCCTGTTCTGCACCATGCACCTCGCTCTGGTCGCTGCGCCCTCCACCGCACGCATCCTGCGCGTCCTCGCCCGCCCCTATGCACTCCTCGCCACCCATATGAGCGCGGTCGACGACCCCGAGCCGCGACGGCGAGCCCGGCTGATGGCCTCGGCCCGCAGGGCCAGCCGCCGGGCGAGCGACCAGGCCAACGGTCTCGGGCCGGATCCCGCGTACACGGCCGTACAAGCCATGGCCGGGCAGGCCGCACACATCACCCACCTGTTGATGGCCCTGCACGACGACAGCGGCCGGCGTAGGCCCGGAGCCGAAGGCCTTCTGGACGCCCCGGGCGCACCCGGCAGGCCATGGCGGACCATCTGGACCGCATCGCCTCCCGAATCCGCACCGGCGCCCGGTCACCAGACATCGGACCGGCGGTTTCCGAGCACCGCCACGGGCAGCCGGCCGCCAACAGCCCGGGTCCCGTCGGGTGGCTCGCGGCCATGGACACCGCCATCGACACCGCGGGGCACCGCAGCCTGGACCCGCTCCTGCCCTCCCAAGGATCGGCACCTCGGCACCTGCCGCTGTGGCCCCGCCCGGTGCCCCGACACCTGGGAGTGAGCCAGCCGTTCCTCCAGGACGCCGCCCGCAGCACCCTGATGATCGCGGGAACCTCCGTCGCGGCGTTCGCTATCAGTCCACAGCACGCCGCGTGGCTGGTCTACACCCTCGCCGCGGTCCTTCAACCGCTGGCCGGTAGCACCACCGAACGGGCCGTCCAGCGTGTCGTCGGCAGCATCATCGGCGCGACCGCGGCAGCGCTCGCCGTCGGACTGGGCCAACTGCCTGTCGCCGCCCTCATCGCCGTCACCGTCACCGCAGGACTCGCCCTGCGTCCCCTCAACCACACCTACTGGGCCCTGCTGGGCACACCCACCGCTCTGCTGCTGAGCGGCTTCGTGCAACCAGGAGACGAGAACACGGTCCTCACCAGGGTGATCATGACCTTCATCGGCACGGGCATCGCCCTGGCCGGCTCCTACTTCCTGTGGCCCGCCTCCAACGCCGCCTCCGGAAACGTTCAGGTCCGCACCCTCACCCACGCCCTGAACTCCTACCGCCACGCCGTTCTGGCAGGCGCACACGACCAGGCCATGCGCTTGAGCGTCGACGTCGACGCGCAACTGCGCACGCTGAACACCAGCGTCTACCGGGCCGACTCCGGACGACGCGCCGACCGCACCTGGGCCACCCAAGCAGAACAAGTACGCCAACACGCCGCAGCACTATGTCCCTCCCCTCGTAGCGTGGAGTCCGTGATTGCAGGGGAAGTTGGGATTCATGGGGTCCAAGCAACGCACATACACGCCTGAGTTTCGTGAGGGCGCTGTACGCATCGTGATCGAGACGGGCCGACCGATCCCGGAGGTCGCCGAGGAGCTCGGCGTGCACTCCGGCACGCTGCACAGCTGGGTGTCGCGGTGGCGGCGCAACGGGTCGGCGTCGTCCGACCGGTCGACTGAGCCCGCGCCGGGCGGGCGGATGCGCGAGGCCGAGCGCGCCGAGCTGGAGCGGCTACGGCGGGAGATGTCGGAGAAGAACAAGCGGATACGCGAGCTGGAGATGGAGCGTGATGTCCTCAAGCGATGCATGGTCCTCTGGGTGAAGTGACCGAGACGGACCCGGCCGCCCTGGCCGCGTTCATCGGTAACCAGAGGACCGAGCACCGCATCCCGCACCGGCTGGCCTGCCAGGTCCTGGGGGTGTCGGAGTCCTGGTTCTACAAGTGGCGCGACAAGCCCACCACCGCGCGTGAGGTCCGGCGCGGGCAGCTGACCGACAAGATCCGGCAGATCTTCGAGGACTCCGGCGGCACCTACGGCTCCCCGAAGGTCTGGTGCCTCCTGGTCCGCGCAGGCTGGCGGGTCTCGGTGAACACCGTCGCCCGTCTGATGGCCGAGCTCGGGCTGGCCGGACGGAAGGTCCGCCGACGGCGCGGGCTGACCCGGCCCGGCAAGCGTCCGGCGGCCCCCGACTTCGTGCGGCGGGACTTCACCACGGACGCTCCGGACCAGGTCTGGTGCGGCGACATGACCGAGATCACCACCGGTGAGGGCAAGCTCTACCTGGCCACCGTCATCGACCTGTTCTCGCGCCGGCTGCTCGGCTACGCGATGGGCGCACGCCATGACGCCGAGCTGGTCGTGGCGTCCTTGAACATGGCCGCGGCCACCCGCGGCGGTGACGTGAAGGGCGTGATCTTCCACAGCGACCGCGGCAGCGAGTACGGCTCCCGGCGCTTTCGCCGGGCCTGCCGCCGACTGGGCGTGACCCAGTCCATGGGCCGCGTCGGGTCGTGTTTCGACAACGCCGTCAGCGAGGCGTTCAACAGTGTGCTCAAGGTCGAGTACGCCTACCGCCACACGTTCGCCACCCGCACCGAGGCCCGGCTGAGGATTGCGACCTGGATCACCGGCTTCTACAACACGCACCGGCTACACAGCGTGTGCGGCTACCAGAGTCCGATCGACTACGAGCACGACCACCGGGCCAACTCCGCCTTGGAGCTGGCCGCTTAGAAGATCTCCACAGTCCGAGGGGATTGACACTACGCCGCTCGCTCGCAGCCGTCGACGCCCTCGCCACAGCCCAGCATCCCGGTGAAGACCCCGCCTCGGCTCCAGCACTCCTGAGCCTGATCCAGTCCGGCGAACGGTTCGAGGACAGCCTCAAAGCACTCGACTCCCGGACCTGACACACGGGACCCAGACTGTCCTGGGCTCAACAACTGCCACGATTGCGATCACACACCGTGCCCCTCCGAAGGCCACATTGAGCGCCGCGGAAGGCAGCATCTACGGCCGGTTCGGCTTCGGCCCTGCGACCTACCAAGCCCGCTGGGAACGCGACATCACCCAGGCTCGGCGACCGTACCGCCACGAGCAGCAGGGACGGATCGAACTGGTCGACGCCCGGACGGCGAACACAGTGTGGCCACGCCTCCACGAACAGGTCCGGCAGAGCCGGGTAGGCGAGGTCAGCGCCTACCACGGGCTATGGGACGAGAGGGCCGCCCGCACGGGCACCGCTTGGGCCGCTCGCCGCCGCTGGTCTCATCGACGAGCACACCAGCGGCACGCTGGAGCGGGCCACGGCCATGCTCACCAAGCCACAGGCACCCCACAACGCCATCGGCTTCTGACAGCGGCTGGCATCTGCCCGCCAGAGCCCCTCCCGACTACGACAGGAGGGTGAGGATCACTGCGGCGCAGGCGCGACGGCAGTCGCCTCGGGTTGATCACGTTCCTACTTGCATCGGTGGGCTCGTCTGTGCCCACAGCACAGACCTCTGGGCGAGCGCGTCCCACGTCCGCGAACCCGCACGATGGATCGAGGAAGGCATGAGGAAGCCGGGCTCGTCTTCAAAGGCCATGGCGAGGGCGTTTCATGTGCAGGGCCGCTGGCCGGATGTGACGGACGTCGTCCGCGGCGTCCTTGGCGTCCTGGTGGCCGTGGCGGTGGCCTTGGCCTTCGGTGCGCCGTGGGCGGCTGTCTCGGCTGGTGGGGCCGCGGCGGTCGCGGGGGCCATCGGGCTGATGCGCGGTCCTCGCGGCCGGATCCCGCTGATCCTCGCCATCTCTTTCACCATGGGCGCGGCCACGCTCGTCGGCTCGCTCGCTGCCCGGCACACGGTGGTGTTCGTGTGCCTGGTGGTGCTGTGGAGTTTCGGTGCCGGAATGATGTGGGCGGTCGGCCCCAGAGCCGGACTGATCGCTGCCGCCGGATCCGTACTTCTCGTAGGAGCAGCGGCAGTTCCGCTGAGCATTGCCACGACGCTCGGCGCGGCGGCGCTCGCGGTGGCCGGAGGACTGGTGCAGGCTCTCCTTGTCGCCGTATGGCCGGGCAGACGCTGGCGTGTGCAGCGCGAAGCGATGGCCGGTGCCTACCGGGCCGTCGCGGCACATGCCCACGCCCTGGCGGACAACCCCCACGCCGTATTCGATCCCGCCCCACTGATCATGATGCGGGAGGCCTTCATCCTCACCGACCGCCAGGCTGCCCGCCGCCCACCGGCCTTCAGGAGTCTCTACGGTCTTCCGGAACGCATCCGGCCCTCACTGACCGCGCTCGCTCACGCCGCCGACAGCGGCACACCGGCCGAAAGCGCGGCAGCCCGCGCCTGGCTGCACACCACCGGCGATGTCCTTGGCCACATTGCCTCCCGCCGTCCGGACGAACTCAAGTACGCCAGGCACCTGCTGCAGAACCTGGTCGCTTCAACGGACCTGGCAAGCAGCTTCGGCGGGGCCACACAGCCTCTGGCACTTCAGCTGGCGCGGGCTCTCGACCTCGCCTCCTCCGACTCCATGCTGAAAGGCGAGAAGGCCCAGCGCCTGGAGCGACCAGGCCTGGCTGCCCGGCTGCACTCGGTCGCCGACGCTGTCACAGGGCAGCTGTCGCCGTCTTCTCCCGTCTTGCGTCACGCTCTCAGGCTTGCCTGCGCGACCGGTACCGCCGCCGCGCTGGCCCTTGCCACAGGTATGCAGCACGGCTACTGGATCGCGCTGACGACCCTGATGGTCATGCGCCCGCAGACCGCGCACACCGTCGAGCGCTGCCTCGCGCGCGTGACCGGCAACGCCGCAGGTGTCCTTCTCCCCGCAGCCGTGACGCTCATCTGGCACCCGGGGACGGTCGTGAACGCGGTCCTGGCCATGCTGTTCATCGGATGTGCCTACCTGGTCGCAGAGACTGGGTACGTCGCCCTGAGCGCAAGCCTCGCGGCAGCGATCATCTTCCTTACCTCCGCCACCGGAGCCTCCGAGAGCGACGCTGTCGCCACACGCCTCGCGGCCACCGCCATCGGCGGTCTCCTGGCCGTCGCCGCCCACTTCCTGCTCCCGGACACGGCCAACGCGCAACTGAGGCAACGGGCCGACGAAGCGATCACCGCACACCGCATGTACCTCGCAGCGGCCCTGACCCTCTTCACAAACCCCGGCCAGGAGAGCACGGCGGCCGTGCGGAGTGCAGGGCGCCGGGCACTGCGCGCGCGCTCGGAGCTGGCATCCTTCGCCCACCGCAAGGACCTGGGAGCCACAGCCCAGTCGCGGGCGGCCGAAGTACGCGAAACTCTGGACCCCCTGCACACGGCATGCGCCGTCCTCGAAACCCACCAGCCCAGCGGGACAGCCACGCCGCCGCTCCCCGAGGCACAGGAACTCGCCACCGCACTGCTGGAGCGACTGCAACCACGCGGCGTCCTCGCGCCCGGGACGGACCCTGGTGAGAGCCGGGCCGGCTGGGAAGAGTCGGCCGCCCGCCTCACCGCGCACCCCGACCGGAGCCGCTACCAGGCCCTGCTCTCTCAGGCCGCCGCCGCCGCTGTCGCGATGGACCGGCTCCAGGCCATCGAAGAACGCTGGTGATTCTTCGGGCCATATGGGAGCAACCGTTCGAGTGGCTTCGGGCTGGCGGTACGGACGCCGGGCGCGGCGGGGCCTTGGTCAGCGGCCGGGAATGCTGCCGCCGCCGTCGACACAGAGGGTCTGTCCGGTGATGAAGCCGGCGTCGTCGCTGAGGAGGAAGCAGACGGCGGCTGCGATCTCGTCGGGGCGGCCCAGGCGTCCCATGGGGATGGTGCGCAGGACCGCTGCTTCGGCGGCGCTTCCGGCGGGACGGGTGCAGTGGAAAAGTTCGGTGTCGATGGGGCCGGGGGCGACGGCGTTGACGGTGATGGGGTGGTCGGCGAGCTCGAGGGCCCAGGTGGAGGTCAGTCCGGTCAGGGCGCTCTTGGCGGCGGAGTAGCTGCTGCGGCCGCGGGTGCCGAAGACGGCGCGGCTGGTGATGTTCACGATCCGTCCCCACCCCCGCTCGCGCATACCGTCGACGCACGCCTGGACGGTCTGCACCGCGGCCCGGACATTGAGGTCGAGCACGGTTTGGAGGTTGGCCAGGTCGATTTGGCCGAGGGGCTCGGGCAGGGCGATGCCCGCGTTGTTGACCACGGCATCCACGTGGTGGTCGCACGTCAGGGCCTGGAGCGCGTCGGCGGTCTGCCGGACGTCAGAGAGGTCGCAGGGGACGAACGTGCCCGGGAAGCCGGCATCCGGCGCGGAACGGGCGATCCCCAGGACCTGGACTCCCTCGTGGCAGAGCCTTCGGGTGATAGCAAGGCCGATGCCCCGGGTCGCGCCGGTGACCAGGACTGTTCGCGTGGGCGCCATGGAGCTCCTCAACCGGCGAGTAAGTCGGGTATATCCCGAAGGGCATTCGGCCAGCATTCCGGCCGAATACCCCACCTCCTGCCATTACGCCAGAAGCAGCCATGTCGCAGAGCATCGCAGCAGGTGGCGCACGATCTCGCCGGAAATCAGCGGTGGCCCATCCCACCAAACGTCTGGTCCAAAGTCCCCAACCCACCCGAAAGACTCACCGCCCGCACGGCGGGCAGGACGGATCAGCGCCGACTGTCGCCCGGGGCCAGCAGGCTGGTGAGTTCGGCGATCGCCTCGGGTGACGGCTTGAAGTAGCGGCGGACGTTCTCCGGCTTCCTGTGCCGGGACTTGGCCATCAGCATCAGTAGCGACGCGCCCTGCTCGCCGAGGTGGGTCAGGGACGAGTGGCGGTATTCATGCAGGTCCCAGCCCGTCCCGGGCCCTCGCGCGGCTGTGTGTTCGTCGAGCAGGGCGCGCGCCTGGCCGTACGACAGCCGGGCGAAGCCGGTGTCCGGACACATGTCGCGTGTGCCGACGACTTTGCCGGGGCCGGGCTTGCGGTGGGTGACGAACACTGGCCCCCGAGTGCGGCCCTTCAGAAGGCGTGGCAGGAGCCGGGCGGTGCCTGCGTCCCAGTAGACGGTCTCCAGAACATAGTCCTCGCGGGCCTGGCCGCGGCGGCGAGCCTTGGTCCGGGCACCTTTCGCCTTGACCGGGCATCGGCGCCCGGCGAGGTCCAGGTCCTCAATGTTCACGCCCAGCACCTCGTCCGCCCGCCCGGACGTCTCGTAAAGCATCCGCCACAGGGTCTTCTCCCGCAGGTGGACCTCACGCCGTGCGATCAGCCGGTCAACTGCCATCTTCGAACGGGCCGGGGTCTGGGAATCCGGCACCGCCAGCCGCCTCGCCCACGCCGGAACCGCAGGACCTTCGTAGCCGCGCTCACGGCACCAGCCGAGCCAGGACAGCACCCCGGCCCGGCGCGAGTTCCACGTGTTAACCGCCGCGTTCCCCCACAACAGTTCGAGGGCCTCGCCGACCTCGTCGTCCGCGACCAATGCCAACGGCCGCCCCTCGCCGATCCGCTCGGCGGTCTTGCCGACCCCGATCCCGTAGTTGCGCACCGTGTTCGGGTTGCCGAGCGAATCGAGGAACACATCTGCCGCCACCCGGACGGTCAACGCCTTCCCTGCTGGCAGCTGCACGACGGCGGACACCGCTTCCCCCTTGCCACAGATAACAGGGCCGCTTCACGTAGCTGCCGGAGAACGTCACCGCAGGTGACGTATCAAGCTACCGCAGATATTGGGGTGTTATCTGTGGAACGACTTCACGACCCTGCCAGCACCGACGCGCAGTCAGGTGCCCACCAGCGGCGATCCGGGCTTAGCGCACGATCTGGCATAGATGTTCCTCAACCCCCTTTCCCAGTGCAGGCCGTAACAGCCATCGGGAGGCGATCCATGACCACCGCACCAGGCCGCCGGACCGGCGCCGGAGCCAGCGCCCGTGAAATCGACGAAGCCGTCCGGGTTGCCGAACGCATCGCGCAGCACCGCCGCGCGAAGGCCGCACTGCCCGTCACCGCAGTCGTCGCCGCCGTGGCTGGGCTTATCGCAGCCACGGCCACCGGGTGGCCGTTGGGACTCCTCCTTGCCCTGGGCATCGTGGCTGTCGGCATTCGCCGGACCTACCACAGCACACCCACCAGCTGGGCCAAGGGCGCAGCCGGCGAAGAGGCCACGGCCCGCTTACTCAAGCCCCTCGTTCGCCGCGGATACGCCGTACTGCACGACCGGGCCATTCCCGGGAGCAGGGCCAACCTTGACCACCTGGTTGCCGGACCCGCCGGCGTCGCGTACGTCGACTCCAAGGCGTGGCGCTCGAAGAAGTCGAAGCTCACCCTCACGGGAGGCACCCTCCGGTACGGCCGCTACGACCAGACCAAGGCGCTGGACACCGTCATTTGGGAGGCAGAGCAGGCCGCCCGGGTCCTGGGCTGCGCCGTCCGTCCGATCATCGCCGTCCATGGCGCCACCGTGCCCGGACCTCGCGGACGAATCGAGGTGCGGGGCGTCACCGTCGTCTCCGCCAAGAAGCTGTCTGGCCTGCTGCAGAACCTCCCGCCCCAACCGGGCTGGACCGCCGACCGCATCACCGCCGTCGAGCAGCTGGCAGAGCAGCGCCTCCCCCCGTACGCCACCTGACCGCACCACGACCAGGAGGAAGGGCCCGGCGCCGCCGGGCCCTTCCTCCATATCCAGGTCAGCCGTCGAGGTCCAGGGCGAGCAGCACCCGCAGGTTCTCCCCCGCCGCCCACCGCAGCAGCTGGCCGCCGTCGACCAGCCGCACGCCGTTGCGCGCCGCCCACACCACCCGGTACCGGGCGAACCGCCCGGAGGAAACGACCAGCAGCAACGGCGCCAGCCCCTCAGGTTCGTCCCGCCCGTCGTCGTCCGGGGCCGCGCTCACCGGGCGCAGCGTGGCCGCCAACCGCGGGCCGTCCTCACCGGCCGCCTCGACCCCGCGCTCGAAGGCACACCCCATGCGCCGGCCGTCCGCCCCGGTGCCGACCAGGTGCACGACGCCAGCGCCGTTAACCACGACGCCCTTTGCCGTCCAACCGTCCCGCACCAGCAGCCGCCCCACGATCCGGCGGAAGCCCCGGTCGTCGGCCGCCTCAATGTCCGCGCGGGTGAACCGCACCGCACTGCGCCGGTTCCGGGCTGCTACCTCCCGTCGGCGCAGCACCACCGCTCGCACCCCATAGGCCAGGGCCCCCGCAGTGAGGAGTCCGGCCCACCACCCCAGCCGGACCCACAGCCACACAACAGCGAACAGCGGCAACCCGACGGCGAGCAGCAGCCCCACGTACGCGGGGGCGACCTCCCACCAACGCGGCCCATACTCACCGCGCAGGATCACCTGCAGTTCCTCACGCTGACGCCATGTGCGTCGAGTCCCCTCCGGAGACCGGCGCAGCGACCACACGCTGCTCACCCCCACCACCCCCCAAGCCTGTTGACCCCATGTCATATCTGCCCGCCCGGGTGCCCGTACAGTTGCGCCGCCGCGGACCACTACCAAGTCTTGATAACAAGCCCTTCGGGGTGCGAGCACGAAGAGGACCTCCCCTCGTATACCGAGACCGACGCGAACGGCGCCGTGGCGATCCACTACGGCACGGGCGAGGTGGACCTTGAGGCGACCGCCGAGCACGCCGCCCAGGACGAGGCCGACAAGGACGTCGCCGGGGAAGAGCCGGCGGGCCCGCCGGTTTCCCCGGTGCATATCTACGAGGTCCGGGTGAAGGACCTCGCGCATGCCCTCACCGGAGGGTGGACGTGGATCTACGGCGACCCCGACGGGTGGCGCCACTTCACCAGCGCCGACCCGGACCACGACACCACCGTCACGATCACGTACAGCGATGGGGAAGTGGGGAAGGAGGAGCCGTGGCCGCAGACCCGTCTCGCCTACGACGACCCCCGGAAGTTCCCCGCCGTGACCGACACGGCCCCGGCGGGGAACCAGTGAGTGCCCCGGGTGGGGAAGCTCTCGCCCTGTTCGGCGGGGAACTTCCCCACCCCTCCGGCGGGGACGGCGGGGCGCTTCCCCACTGTGCGGAAGTCCCCGGCGCCGGGGAAGGCGACCGTTCCCCGGCTGGGGAAGTGGTGCCGTGGGGAACCGTGCTGGCCGATGGGGAAACCGTGGCGCGCTACTGGGGACACGTCCTGCGGCGCGGCCCGGACGACTGCTGGTGGTGGTGGACCGGCGGACTCAGCAGCACAGCCCACGCGACCTTCCGGGCAGGATCCCACACCACCCAGACGAGCCGGGTCGTCCCCGCCCACCTGTTCGGGTTCCGCCTCGCCCACGGGGTCGACTCCCTCGCTGGCGGGCTGGTCGTCCGGCACCGCTGCGACGAACCACCGTGTCAGAACCCGGCCCACTGGATCGCCGGGACGAGGGGCGACAACAACCGAGACGCGGCCAGTCGCCGCAGGTTGACGGGCCACGCGCTGACCGACGTGCGCGGCGCAGCGGGACGGGCGCGGGCGGTCCAGGCCGCCATCGCCGCCGCCGACCCGGAGCACCTGGACGCGGCCATCGCCGCCGCGCTGGCCGCAGGCAACCCGGCCGGGACGTACCAGAGCCCGCTCCGCTCTTCTGACCGACGCTCAGCACCCGGATCCGGGACCAATTGGTCCCGGATCCGACGCGGGTGGGGAACCCGGGAAGGGGTGGGGAACGGCGCCGTGGGGACGCTCGCGTGCGACTCGCGGCAGCGCTTCCCCGCCCGACTTTCCCCACCGGCGAGAGCAGTCGGCCACCGCGCGGCGGGTGGGGAAGAAGGCCCGGGGTGGGGAAGTTCCCCACCGGCGCACGGGTGGGGAAGAACGGTGATGGGGAACTTCCCCAGCGGCTCGACTTCCCCAGGTGCAGCCGAGTTCCCCGCTTCCCCGCGTCGGCCACGAGTTCCCCACGGCCTGGGGAAGAACGCGCGGGCCGACTTCCCCAGGCCGCCGTCGGGGCGCGGCGCCGTTCCCCGCGCGGCGGGGTGGGTGGGGGGCCCGGGTCCGGTGAGGCGCTGTGCCCGCTGCCGGAGCGGCGCGGGGAAGCCGGCCGACGCTCGCGCGCCGGCCGGGCCCGGGTGGGGAAACCGCGTCCGGTCCGCCGTCCCCGCGTCCGGTCCGCCGTCCCGCCCTTGGTAACAGTCGACCCCCACCGGGTAGCCCGGCGGGGGTCGAAGTCGTCGATGCCGACCGTAGCGCAGGGCGGTGCCCGGTGGCCACCGTGAGAGCACGTTTTGGCGACGGGAGACCGTGCCCACTCCCCCACGGCGAAGCCCGCCGAGGGGCTGGCGCAGGAGTCCGCCGGTAGGAAGATTTCGCCACAAATCCCGCGCAGTCTAGAGCGCGATCATGCAGGCCCGGAGGGCCTCAGCAGGACCAGGACCGCCCCGATCTCACCGTTTCGACCATCTTTTTGACCCTCTGCAGCACTAGGACATCGGACCCCATCTCTTCCCTTGAGCATCTTGACCACCTACTAGCCGTAATTCCCCTGCTAACTACAACAACCCCCACACCTATGCATCACGATCCGATGGCTGTTCTTGATCTTGAGAATCCCCTACTCTCAGTACCGATGTTGTCGATCAGTGCAGGCTCAGATCCCGGCTACCTGACCAAGACGGTCGGTGCCGGTACCGAGCATTACTACCTGCGCTCGATCGATCTGCAGGGCGAGCCGCCCGGTTACTGGACCGGCGACGGCATCGCGGACCTGGGCCTGTCCGGCGAGGTCTCCAACGAGGTCTTCGAGGACCTCTACACGAGCTTCGTGGACCCCCGGAAGCGCGACGAGATGTACGCCCGGTTGGAGGCGATCCCGCACCCGGAGGGCAGCGAGGAGTACGCCGCTGCGGAGAAGAAGATCCGCAAGGACTGCCGTCTGGGCGAGGCGCCGCGCAACTACGAGAAGGCGTACGAGAAGCGGCTGGCCACGAACCTGGAGAAGGCCGAGGCGCGGGCGCCCATGGGCGTGCTGAGCCCCGAGCAGGTCAAGGCGATCGAGATCTCCACCCGCAAGGAGTCGCCCTCCGCGAAGCTCTACTACGACCTCACGTTCAGCGCGCCGAAGTCCTGGTCCGTCTACCACGCTTCGCTCCAGGTGAAGGCAGCCGAGGCCCGCGAGGCTGGCGACCTGGACGCTGCCGAGCGGTTCAGCAAGCAGGCGGACCAGGTCTGGGACTGCTGGAAGCAGGGCGTGCAGGCCGGGCTGGAGCACATGCAGGACGAGGCCGGGTACACCCGCAAGGGCCACCACGGGGCGTCGGTCGACGGCCGGACCTCCGGGGAGTACGTCAAGGCCGACAAGTTCATCGTCGCCGCGTTCGCCCAGCACACGTCCAGGCAGGACGACCCGCAGCTCCACGTGCACGCCGCAGTCCTGAACAAGGTTCGCTGCGTGGACGTGGACCCGGTGACCGGCCGCGAGCGCGAGGTCTGGCGAGCCCTGGACGGAACGGGCCTGTTCCGCCACAAGCAGGCCGCGGGCCACATCGCCGAGCGGGTCGCCGAGCAGGAGCTGGAGCGCGTGATGGGCGTCCGCGTCCAGATGCGCCCGGACGGTAAGGCGCGCGAGATCGTCGGCATCGACCAGGACCTGCGCGATAACTTCAGCAGCCGCCGCACCGCCATCACGGCCGAGGTCGCCGAGGTGGCCAAGGCGTTCGAGGAGAAGTACGGCGCCGCCCCCTCCGCCTACACGCTGGCCCGCATCAGCGAGGACGTCAGCCTCCAGCAGCGCAAGAGCAAGAAGCACGACGCGGTCGGCCGCGAGACCCTGCTCCAGCGCTGGGAGGACTCCAGCAAGACCCGGCTGCGCGAGTCGCTGGCCGACGTCCCCGAGCGCGTCGCCGACCAGTCCGCCCTGCACGACCTGCACCGCCCGGCCACGGAGTTCGACCCCGAGGTCATCCAGCGCCGCGCCATCGCCGCCGTCCAGGAGGCCAAGCCGACCTGGACGCGCCCCGACCTGTTGGTCGAACTCAACCGCCAGCTCCCCGACACCCTGGGCGGGCTGGACCGCCACCAGGTTCGCGACCTGCTCAACCAGCTGGCCGACGACGCCCTCTCCCCCACCGCCGACAACGGCGTGATCCGCACCGCGGCGCCTGCCCTGGTCGAGATCCCCGCCGAGCTGCAGCGCACCGACGGCACCTTCAAGTACACGCCGAACCCCGAGACCTTCGACCGGTACGCCACCGAAGACGCCCTTCGGACCGAGCAGCGACTGGCGAACTTCGCAGGTGAGCGCGGTGCCCCCACGATCCCCAGCGAGCTGGTCGAGGAGGTCATCGAGCGCCGCGGCCTCAAGGGCCGGCAGGCCGAGTTCGTTCGCGCCGCCGCCACATCCGGCCGCAAGGCCGACATCCTGGTCGGCCCCGCCGGCGCGGGCAAGAGCTACACCCTCGCGGCCCTCACCGAGGTCTGGGAGGCCAACGGCGGGCAGGTCATCGGTCTGGCCAGCGGCCAGCGCGCCGCCGAGGTCCTGCGCGACGAGGGCGTCGAGAACGTCGCCAACATCGAGATGATGCTGCTGGCCAACCGGTCGATCGCCGAGGGCCGCCCGATCGCCGACGCCGAGCGCTACCGGATCCCCCGCGGCGCCCTGGTCATCATCGACGAGGCGGGCATGACCGCCAACGCCGACATGGACGCGGTCCGCGCCCTGATCGAGGCCAGCGGCGCCAAGGCCGTCCCCGCAGGTGACCAGCACCAGCTCACGGCCGTAGGCGCCGGCGGCATCTTCGCCCAGTGGGTCGAGGACGCCCCCGGCGTCCACGTCCTCGACGAGGTCCGCCGATTCCGCGACACCGACCCCGTCACCGGCGAGAAGACGATCCGCCAGTGGGAGGCCGACGCCTCCCTCAAGCTGCGCGAGGGCAACAGCGACGCGCTGGCCGCCTACGAGCTGCACGGCCGGTTCCGCGGCGGGTCCGCCGAGGACATGACCAACCGCGCATACCAGGCATGGCTGACCGACTACCTCGACGGCCGCAACCCTCTGCTCATTGCCCAGGACAACGAGCAGGTCGCCGAACTGTCCGCCCGGGTCCGGGCCGACCTGGTCCGCGCCGGCCGAGTCTCCGAGGACGGCGTCGTACTGCGCACCGGCCGCGAGGACCACGGCATCGAGACCAAGGCCGGTGTCGGCGACCTCATCCAGCTGCGCCGCAACAACCGGAAGATCACGGCGGAGAACGGCAGCTTCGCGGTCAACCGCACCGTCGCCGAGGTCACCGGCATCAGCGACAACGGGGCCCTGATGGTGCGGCTGGAGGACGGCTCCCGGATGCACCTCCCCGCCGCCTACGTCTCCGCCCACGTCGAGCTGGCCTACGCCGCGACCGTGCACGGCGCCCAGGGCCGCACCGTCGGCGTATGCCACTCCCTGGTCGACGCCTCCACCAACCGCGAGGCGCTGTACGTCATGCTCACCCGCGGCGAAGGCGGGAACTACGGCTACGTCATCACCCACCGGCCCGAGCAGAACCTCAAGGACGAGGACATCCCGCACCACCTCGCCGCGCTCGACGCCACCCTGCAGCGCAGCGGGCTGGAGCAGACCGCCACGAAGACGATCGAGGCCGAGCTGGAGCGCCGCGAGAGCCTCGCCGTTCTGGAGCCGGTGTGGTCCGGGGTCAAGGAGCAGGCCGACGAGGTCCGCTACGGCCGGCTGCTGCTGCAGACCCTGGGCGAGGATGACTACGAGCGCGCCACGTCCAGCGAGGCGTACGGCTCCCTGATGCGGCTGGCCCGCTACGTCGAGGAGCAGGGCGTGGACGCCGAAGACCTGCTCGTGCGCACCGCACAGTCCCGCGAGCTGGAGACCGCTGAGGACGTCAGCAAGGTGCTGCACGACCGCCTGCAGAAGGCGTACAACCTGGTTGAGCGCGACCAGGTCCGGTCGGAGCGCGCCGAGCAGCGGGCCGCTCTCGCCGAGCAGGAGCGCAAGGTCGAGGCCGCCGTCGAGGCCGGACACGGCACCGCCGACCCAGACGAGCTTGCCCGCCTTGCCGAGGCCGAGGCGCCCGTCGACCCCCACGCCGAGCTGATGAGGCAGGCCCTCGCCACCCAGACGGGTGTGGAGACGCTCCAGGCCGGGACGGACCAGGAGACCGTCGAGCGCCAGGAGGCTGAACTGGCCGCCGCGCTCCAGGCCGCCGAGCAGATGGCGGACGCCGACGTGGACCAGCTGGTCGACGAGGCCGAGCCCGCGCCGTTGCACTTCGAGGACCTGATGAGGCAGAACGACGCCTACCAGCAGTACGCGGAGGTGCTGCACGCCGGACAGGACAACGAGGTCGCCCAGCGGCAGGCCGCCGAGCGCGCCGAGCAGTGGGAGGCCATGGACTCCTACACCGCGCGCACCCCGCACTTCGACGGTGACCTGGGCCGGATGATGCAGGAATGGGCCGTCGAGATGGACGAGCGCACCGAGCGTCTGGGCCAGCGCGTCGCCGAGCAGCAGCCCGCATGGGCGATCGACCGACTGGGCCCCGTCCCGGAGGACCCGATTGCGCGGGCCGAGTGGGAACAGCGCGCAGGCCGTGTCGAGCGGTACCGCGAGGCCCACGGCTACGACCACGAGCGCAACGCCATCGGCCAGGCCCCGCCGAAGGGTTCGCTGGACGCCCTTGCCGACTGGGAGCGGGCCCGCCGTGCCCTGGGCGTGGACGAGCAGCAGGCCGACATCGCCCGCGCGTCCGACGAGACCCTGCGGCAGATGGTCGAGCGCGGCGAGCGCGAGGAAGACTGGGCGCCGCCGTACGTCGCCGACGACATGCAGAAGGCGTTCACCGCCCAGCGCGACTTCGCCGACCAGGCCACGCAAATGGAGCTGCGCGCCCAGGAGATGGCGGAGCAGGAGGCCGCCGAACACGCGGAGCGCGTCACCGAGGCGCTGCACGGGGTCCAGACCGCCGTCGGCTACAGCGAGCACCAGGAGGCCCTCGCCCAGGCGATGGCGCTGCAGCAGGTGCCCACGCTCCAGGCGGAGATCGACCCGAGCGAGCTGGTCCGCGAGACCCTCGACCGGGCGCAGACCAGCCGCGACATCGCCGAGCTGATGGGCGACCGCGCGGAGCGGTTCCAGGAGGTCCAGCAGACGCGCGAGCAGTGGGTCGACGAGACCCAGACGGTCCGCGACGAAGCCGACCTCGCCCGTGTCGAGCTTGAGGACCGGGCCCCGGCCCCCGAGGCCGGGACGCCGGAGACTACGGACGCCGCCGCGCCGGTTGCTCCATCGCCCGAGCAGTCGGTCGAGGAGCAGCTGATGGAGGCGATGGAGCAGGCCCGCATCGCGCAGCAGATCCTCGAGCAGCGCGCCCAGGAGCGGCAGCGTGAGCAGGAGGCCGCGACCACCCGTGAGGCCGAGCAGCAGCCGCAGGCCGAGGAAGTCGACCGCGAGCGCCGCGACAGCGGCCTCGACTTCGAGGCAGAGTACGAGCGGCTGGGCCAGGGGATCGGCCGCCACGACCACGACGCCGGTCCGGCCGCTCCGGTACCGGTTGCCCACGGGCCGGAGCCCGTCGCGGTCGCGGCTCCGGCACCGCCCGCGCCGCAGATTGACCTCGACGTCGACATGTAGGCGGAAGGCCAGCCGAGCAACCGTTGACCCTTCTGTTGCGTACCCTCTGTCTGCATCGCCCGCTACCGTGCCCCTATGGCTGACTACCCGACGATGTGGAACGGGCCGGGCGCCACGCCGCCGGCCGGAGGAACCGCGGGGCAACAGGCTGCGCTGCCGCCACCGGGCGTGCCGCCCGCTGAGGCACTGGTCGGCCGTCGCCCGCTGGCCGAGGTCACCGCGCTGCTCGACAACATCGAGCACGCCGCGGGGACGGGCTACCGGTTGGAAGAGTTCCACGAGGGGGTACGGGCGACCTACCTGTGGGCCATCGGTCGGGGCCCGGGTCCGGTCACTGGCCGCACCGCCAGCATTCCCGACGCCCGGCAGTTGCGGGCCGAGGACGATGCCGCCGAGGGTGCGATGCGGGGCCCCCGCCGCCGTTACGCCAACGGTGTGCAGCACGCGGCGATGTGGTTGCGTGGCGCCACGCAGGATCAGCCCTGGGCCGTGTGGAAGATCTGATCTGGCCGCGCTCACGGACGAGAGCCCGCCCCCGACCGGGGGCGGGTTTTCGCGTATCAAGCGGGCGGTATGGAGGCGGAAGCAGGGGGTCCGTGATGTGTTGATCTCGGTTGTGCCCATAGGCTCCATACATGCTCATCGCGAACATGTCGCCCCGCACCATGGCCAAGACCACAGACACCGGGTGGCTGTCGCACGCCCTGGTGGAGGATGAGGAAGGCTACGAGGTCGTTGGGTACGACGCTGACCACAGCAAGCAATTCTGGGCCTGGAGCCAGCAGGGGAAAGGCAACTTCTCCTTCCCCGTGAACGCCCAGGCCGACGCCAAGTTCCACACGAAGGTGGTGCCCCCGACGGGGAAGACCATCGCGATGGTGGACTGCGGACACAGTGAGAACCACCCCTTCGTCGCGGACTCGGTGCTCCGCATCGCTGACCTGGTGATCTTGCACATGTCACCGACCGCCGGAGACTGGGAGCGGATCGTCGAGCCCGAGACCGCGAAGCCGTTCAAGGACATCCTGGCGAGCAGTGCCCCGTTGAGGGCCACCGGCAGGAAGCCCGAGACATGGGTGCTGCTCAATCGCACCGTGGCGAACGCGTCGTCGACCGGCTACTACCGTGAGGAGATGATCAAGGAGGGGTATCAGGTGTTCTCCACCGTCATTCCGCGCAGCGAGCGTTTCGCCGACTCCATCGGAGCTCCGGTAGAGGGAGCTGCCAAAACGGCGTTCGGAGCGCTCGTGACGGAGATGAAGAACCGAGGGCTGCTGCCCGTCGGCGATCAGGAGGTCAGCCGGTGAGCCCCACGCGGCAGGAGATTCGAGCACAGCGTGCCGCCTCGGCCGAAGCACGACGGCAGTCAGAGGAGTCGAAGGCGGGGAGGGCCGCACCTGCGCTGGCATCAGTACCGGCCCCGGCCGGGGAGAGCTACCCGGGGACGTCGGCCACCGCGTTGGAGCCGTACCGACCCCAGGCATTCACCCCGGATCTGATCCCCGAACCCGTTGAGGTCGAGGTCGACGTCGCGGGCGATCTGACGCCCCAGGAGATCGACGACTTGGGGCACTGTGAAGCCGCGTTCGCCAACGGCAACCGGGCCGAGTGGATGAAGTGGAAGGCCGCGCACGCAGTCCGCTCCCGGCGTCTGCACCGCCACGGTGGGCGTACGTGGCCGGAGTACTGCCAGGACCGGTTCGGCGAGTCGGAGTCGGAGGTCAACCGGCGTATTCAGCAATGGCCCCTGCTCAAGGCCATCACCGAGCAGCAGGACCGGCCCCGCGCGATCCCTGACTCCCATGTGCAGCAGCTGCTGCCGATGGTGGTGCAGCACGGCCAGGACGTGGCCGCCCGCGCGTACGTCGCACTGCGGGTGTGGGCCGCTGAGCATCGCCACCGCGTAACGGCTCATGTGGTCGACGGCCTGGTCGAGCTGGCCCGGTCCGCCGAGCCGCCGGCACTGACCTCGAACACCTTCCAGCGGGCGATCGAGGCAGAGCCGAAGCCCAAGACGAGACGATCCCGGAAGAAGGAAGCGGCCCCGGGCGCAGCGGAGACCGTCCCGGCAGATGGCGACAACGAAGTGCAGCAGCGAGGCGAACCCCAGCCCGGAGGCCACCCAGATTTGGGTGACTCCACGAGCGGAGCCGCGCCAGACAGGACGGCCGCTGGCGGCGACGAGGCGGTGGTCGATGCGGAGATCGTGGACGATACGCTCCCGCACCGGGCCGTGGAGATCCGCGACTTGCTGCAAGGGTTGCTCGCCGGGATCGAGTCCGGCGAGCTGCACGAGGCACCAGCCGAGGCGCTGAAGGACATCAGCACCGTCGCCCTGTCCATCGCGTACGCGGTCGATGAGGTCCTCAAGGACCGGTAGCGGTCGAGCTCCAAGCAACGTGTAGGGGGAGTCACCCAAATTTGGGTGACTCCCCCTACACGTTGCTTGGAGCTGCTCAGTCAGCTTCCTTGTCCGGCTCCCGGCGCTTGGAGATGTTGCGCTCCACGTACTCAAAGAAGCCCGGGTCCACGAAGTCCTTGGCGGTGAAGGCTGGCGGCGCCGGGTGCGGGTCTTCCACCGTCGGCTGCTTGGGCATCGGGACCGGGTGCTTGGGCCGCTTGAGGTCGTCTCGGGGAAGGCCGCAGTCCTGCAATTCTGCCCTGATCAGGGTCTCGGTCTGCGGCCACCACCGGAACTCCCACTCCAGCGACCGGGTCGGCGGGACCTTCGTGGACTCGTACGACCAGTGATGTGCCCCGCGCAGTGCGGTCAGCGCGACGCGCACGCGGGTGTGGCGGTACCAGCAGGGCTTCCACACGTCCTGGGCGTAGATGGGCCACAGGATGTTCTGGCACCACTCCGTCAGCCAGTCCCACAACTCCCGAGCCTGGTCCTGGTCGATGTCGTCAGTCCAGGACGGGGACACGCCGGGCCAGTCCGGCTCGGGCTCCGGTTCCGGCTCGGCGTGGAGCGCTGCGAACGCCTCGGTGATCGCAGCGAGCTGCTCCTTGTGTTCGCCTACCTTGTAGGCCAGCTGCTCCAGCCGCTCCTTGAGCTTCTGGTTCTCCAGGTCCGTGATGCGCTTGCGTGCATCGGACACGTTGCCTGTCAGCGTTAGCAACATGTCGCCGACGCTGACCTTCATGTCGTCGGCCACTTAGAACCCCGTCTCGTCGTCGTCGCCCCAGCCCTCGTCCGCTACCGGGGCGTCGTCGGTGCCGGTGTTGCGTAGCGGGATGGCCGCGGCCGCGGCCTGTCCTGCGGGTTGGTGCGCGGCTGGCATGGGCTGCGGCGGGACCTGCTCCAGGTAGTTGGTCGGTGCGTAGTCGGGCTTCTTCGGCATCGCCTGGGGTACGGGCTGCTGCGGGACAAGCTCGCCGCGCACGACCTGGTGGTCGCGCTGGCTCGGCAGCGGCGTGGTGGTCCAGCCGCTGGCCGCTGGCGCGGCGGTCCACGGGTTCGTGTCCGTGCTGGGGGCCCACGGGCCCTGATGCTGGGGGCCCCACAGGCCTGCAGGTGTCTCCACCGGGGCCGCCGGGGAAGGTGCCGCCACCGGCGTCAGCTTGGCGAGCTTGCGCTTGCGGTTCTTGAGTTCTGCCTTTGCCGCCTTCGCGTCGTCCTTCTCCGCGTTCTTGATGTCATTGCGGTCCCATACGGCAGTGAAGCGGACAACCGCCGGGCCGCCCAGGTGCTTGCGTAGGACGAGGATCTCGCCGGGCTCCAGGTTCATGATGTCGGCGGGCGTCATGGTGTCGACCTCGACGTGGGTCCACGACGTGGACTCCTTCATCGTGCCGTCCGCGCCAGGGCTCTTCGAGTGCGACTCCTTCTTCTCCTTGTGCTTGCCGCACAGCTTGGAGAGGCCGTCCAGGTGCTCCTCGTTGGAGAGGCCGCCCATGATCAACTTCACGCAGTTGTCCCAGATCGTCTGGTAGCCGTGCTTTCCCCACCGCTCGTAGATCTGCGCGGGGCTCTGGAAGACGGCGTGGATGTTGATGCCCAGGCCGCGGCTGTCGGCCGTCCAGCGCTCCAGGGGCACGCTGCAGATCAGGGCCGCTTCGTCGAGGACCATGGTCCACGGCGGGTCGAGGCGGCCGCCCTTGTTCATCGGGGCCATCGCCCGCGCCGTCTCGTAGATCTCGCCAGTGAAGCATGTGAACAGTGGACCGATGGACCCCATGCCGTCCTCGCGGCCGAGCAGGTAGAGGGTGTCCTGCGACAGCAGGTACGTCTTGATGTCGAACTGGGGCTTCGCCGGGTCGTGGGCCGCCTCCACGATCCGCTGGACGCGGGGCGAGTCCAGGAACATGAACGTCTTGCTCAGTGTGCCGAAGACGTTTTCGCTGGTCGTGGGCTTTCCCTCGACCTTCTGGACCTGTTCCAGGTCCTCCTTCCAGCCGCGGGGGGCGACTGGGCGGTTGGGGTTGAAGGGGTCGGGGTGCTCGAACTTCTCGAAGATCTCGATCGCTTCGGTGTTGCGGACGTTCTTCGACCAGCGGGCCACGTCCAGCAGGCTTAAGCCGCCGGCGTCGGCCGCCCACAGGAACGCTTTGAGGACGCTGTAGGACGCCGTCTGCCAGAACGTGCGGTTCTCGACGCCCTTCGTGGCGTCGCTGCCGTCGAGGAGGTACTGCGCTCGGCGCATGGAGCGCTCGACGCCCAGCTCGATGTCCGAGCAGCCGATTACCGGGTCCCAGGCGATGTCCGAGCCGCGCCCGGCGATGTCCTGCGGGTTCCAGATCAGGATGCGGCCGATCCGGGCCCGCATCCTCTCGGTGTGCTCGACGATGTCGAACTTGGTCGACGTCGCCAGGACCGCGCCCTCGGCGTCGATGATCCAGTTGGCGATCTTGGCCGTCTTGCCCGCGCCCATCGGCGCGAGCATCAGGGAGCTTTCCTCGACGGACATGTAGAGGTGCAGTTTCGTCTTGCGGTCCTGCCCGAGGTAGACACCGACCGCGTTGGTCGGGATCTTCCGGGCCGGGACGTCCGCGAGGCTGGGACGCAGCGTCTTGCGCTTCGCGACCAGCTGACGGTGCCCGAGGTGCTTGCGGAGCTTGGCCTTGCTGGCGAAGCCGTCCGACTCGCGGGCGAAGTCGAAGTCGCCGCGCAGCTTCATGTATCCGGCCCCGACCAGGCCCACGCCCAGGCCCACCGTCAGCAGCGGCTGGGCGGCGAACAGGCCCGCAGCGCCATCGGCCAGGCCGCCGAAGATGGTGCCCAGGACGTCACCCGGGTCCGTGGCTTCGCCCGTCGTGGTCTCAGCCGCGAAGAAGGTCACGGGCGCGGCCAGCGCGGTGTAGCGCACCGTCGGGCGTCCGAGCAGGGGGGTGGAGAACAGCACGCTCTTGAGGGCGTCCGCCTCGACCGGCCCCCACTGCTCGGGCTGGTCGGCGTTCTCCCCGGCCGCCGGCCCGGCCGTGGCCGTGGTCGCGAAGTTGGCGGGAAGGGTGGTCGAGTCGGTCGTGGTGCTGGCCTTACTGTTGTCGTCGTTCACGAAGGTTCCCTTCGTAGCGGGCTCCGGTGCGTAGCCGCCAAGCTCAAAGCGCACCGGGGCCACTCCCGTTGGTATACGTCCCTGCACTGACATGCGTTGCATGGTTTTCGCCGATCGTCACGGACCTGCTGCGCCCGATGGCGCGGCCTCCCGCCAGGCGGTCTGACATGGGCAGACTGCCCGTCACACCGGACACGGCCGGATTCGCCTGCCCGCTGTACGGGAGCGATGCGGTGCCCTTGTCGCCAGGGGTAGTGGTCGTCATGTCGATCACTCTGGGAGTGCGGCCCTGTGGACAGAGTCCGGCGATCCCGGCGGTCACTGGTCCCCCTGGGAACTGTCTTCGTCGCGGGGCGCCGGGATGTTGCTCCCCAGGCCCTGCTCGTACTGCGCGATCAGCTCCTCCGTGATGTGGGTCCGCTTCACGGTGTCGAACTTGAGGTCGTGCCCGTTTGCTTCGGCCGCTTCCACGATCGCCCGCGCCAGCGGCCGGCCGCGCTCCGCACGGAGGTGGTCAGGGAGGGTCCGATACATCGCTTCGACGATGGTCCGGGTTTTGGCACCCCGTCCGGCACGGACCGGCTGCTGCTCTTCCTCGCCGAGGTCCTCGACCTTGGCCTGGACGCGAGCCGGTCCTGCGGAACGGGCCGGGGCAGCGGGCTCCGGATGCTGCTGGGGGATCTCCGGGAGCAGGGTCTCCTCGTAGACGACCGGCTCCGGCTCGAGGTACGCCACCGGCTCAGGCTCGACGAAGGGCGCCGGTTCGGGAGCCGCCGCCGTCTGCTCGTACGGGGCGATGACCGGGTCGCCGTAGACGTGCTCAGGCCCGTACGGCTGGGCAAGGGCCGTCTGCTCGTACGGTGCGGGCATCCATCCCCCGCTGTGCTGCACGTCGACCGGGCGGTCCGCCGGGACCTGCGTGGTGGGGCCGACGACGTCCGTGGGGACGGCGTACTGCTCGCCGGGGAACTGCTGGCGCTGCTCGGCGAACTGGCGGACGTCTTGGTAATCCTGCTCGGAGGGCAGTTCCTGATCCTGCAGGACCTCCGGCTCCGGGGCCGTCTCGATCGCGGCAGGTTCAGCGGTGGCCGACTCCAGAGCCTGGGGCTGGGGCTGCGGTTCGGCCTCCGCTGCTTCCAGGTCCGCACCCTGCTCCGCAGCCGGCGGCAGCTCTTTCATCTGCTGGGGCTGGAAGAGAGCAGGCACCTCGCGGCCCGTCGCGACGAGGACGGCCGGGACCGTCTCCGACAGGGGCTTGCCGAAGCGGGCCAGGCGCAGCGGCATCAGCAGTTCGACCGGCGCGACCTTCTTCCACTTCTTGCCGAACTCCGACTCCAGCCACGTGCGGTACACGTACCGGTCCTGCTCCAGCTTGATGGTCTGCTCGTACGACCGCAGCTCCCACAGCTTCATGCGCCGCCACAGCAGGAACGTCGGGCCGGGCGAGAGCAGCCAGCGGCTGACGCGTACGCCTTCCATGTGCCGGTCTGCGGTGACGTCCGCGATCCGCCCGACGGCATGCCGGGCCGCTTCGACGGTGACGACGAACAGCATGGGGATCACGGCGTGCATGCCGACGCCCAGCGGGTCCGGCCAGGCCGCCGCGCCGTTGAACGCGATCGTGGCCACCGTCAGCAGCCACGCGGTCTGGCGCAGCATCGGGAACGGGATGCGGATCCACGTCAGCAGCAGGTCCAGCGCGAGCAGGACGCAGATGCCCGCGTCGATGCCGATCGGGAACACCAGCGCGAAGTCGCCGAAGCCCTTCTTCACCGCGAGGGCGCGAACGGCCGTGTACGAACCGGCGAAGCCGATGCCCGCGATCACGACGGCGCCGGCCACCACCACACCGATCAGGATCCGGTGCGTCCGCGTCAGCGCGGGGATGGCCCTGGTGCTCGCCGTCTGGGGCTTGTCCGTTGTCTCGGCTGTCATTCGTCCCCCCCCTCTTCTCTGTCAGGCCGTTCCTGCAGGCTCTTGATGTACTTGAGGGCGTTGATCCGGAGTTCCTCCTCCGTGTCCCCCGTGAGCAGTTCCGGGTGGGCGAGCAGCAGGTCGATGCCCACGCGGATCAGCGTGTTCTCCGTGATGCGTTCGATCTTTTGAGACCGCGCGTCCATCAACTCCCTGGCAAGGGACGTCAGGCCGCTGTACTGGTCATCTCGCATCGGCACGTACTTCGGCCGCCCATCGCTGGACGCCGAACCACGCTTCGCCGGCGGGACGTTGTCCGCCATAGGTCCCCCTCGGGGTCTTGGAATTGCTGACCCCAAGAGGTTATGGGTCCGGGCCTGTGGAAACTCGCCGGTCGGAACCCTTGCGCGGACCGTGGGGCTGCTCCCCATCGCCACCTCCCTGTCTCGACTACAGGAAGAATCTAACCCCAAAGCGCTTGAAGTTCAAGACTCTGGGGTTTATGTTGGTTGAGTAAGAACGAGAGGGGCCCCAGGACTTGCAGGTCCCGGAACCCCTCTCCACCGGGGCTTGCAGGCCCCGGCGCAATGCCCGGACAGGCGCGCGAACGCCCTCCGGACCAGGACACCCCTAATGGGAAGGGATCTCCGTGAACAAGTCTCTCAGCATCCTCCCCGGCATCACCCTCCAGGTCGACGACCTCCCGGCCCTGCGTCTCTCCCCCGAGGGCGAGCGCGCCCTGCCGGTCGTCGCCGGACCGCGTCGCCTGGCCGTCACCGGCCGCATCGGCGCCCAGTGCCGCGACTGCCGCGACTTCGAGCGCGTCGTCACCCGGAACGGCATCGCCGTCTGCGACAACGACGCGCACACCGAGGCCAAGCCGCCTGTGCTCCCGATGCGCCCGACCCCGCACGAGCGGGACGGTCGCACCGAGCCGCAGCAGCAGCCCGTCCGCCCGCGCTCCCTGCTCGTCGGCTGACGTGCACGTGATCCCGGACCCTGCGGCGAATGCCTCGCTGCAGAGGGCCGAAGAGGCCATGCGGGAGGCCGAGGCCGCCCGCGCCGAGATCGCCCGGCTGACCGCCGAACGCGCCCAGGCCACTTCGTCCCAGACGACCGCCGGTCACTGATCCACCCCCTGTTCGTCCCGGGCGGTCGAGGCACGCCCCCGCCCGGGCGGACAGCACCCCCTTCTTCTCCTTGCGGAGGCTGCTGTGCACTCGAAGCTCACCACGACGCTGGCGACGTTCCTGTTCGTCGCCCAGGCCCCCACCGACCAGTTCGCCACCAACCCGGCCCGCACCCGCGAGCTGATCCACCAGACCGCCGACCGGCTGGGCCCGGACGCGGCGGCCCTCGCGGTCGCCGAGGCCGCCTACTGGTACGGGCAGAGCCCCGAGACCGCCGCCTGCTACATGCGCACCTGCCTGGAGGCCGTCCGGCGAGCCGAGTTCGAGGCCGCGATCCCCAGCCAGCGCGTGGCGGCGGCCCGATGACCTGGACCCGCGAGCGGCGCACCGCGGCCGGCGCCGTCTTCGCCGCCGTAGTCGTCGCCTTCCTTCTCCTGCACACCGGGGCCGGACTCGGCTCGATGGGCGGGGCCGGGATCCTCACGTACGCCGGCATCGTCATCGCGGTCGCCGCCCGCATGAAGCTGGATCTGTTCACGATCCTCCGCGCCACGGGCAAGGGATCGATCGTCGTCTCCGTCGTCACCGTGCTCGTGTTCATCGGCTTCTGGCGCGCCATCAAGGGGGCGTGATGGAGCCCGAAGGTCGGTACCTGGATCGGATCCCGGCTGCGGGCCGTCCTGCACCGGGCGGAGGCGGCATAACCGGCACGCCGTTCGATCCGGAGATGAACGGCGGGCTGCAGCTGGGCCTCGACCTGGACCTGTTCGGGGACCAGCAGCACGCCGCCGGACCGGAAGAGCCAGCGGCCCCCGCCGACAGCGGTCTGATCGAGGACGAGCCGGAAGCAGTCCGGTGAACCGGCGGACCCGGCGAGCCGAGGAAGCGCTGCTCGGGGCGATGCTCTTTCGCCCCGAGGCGCTGCCCGCGATGCGATGGGTTCCCGCCGGCGCGTTCTCCAGTCCCGACCTGGGAGCCCTCTGGGCGGCGATGCAGAGCATCGACTTCCGCCGGGTGCCCACCAACGAGGTGCCGTTCGCCGTCACCGCAGCCGTGGCCCAGATCGAGGACCCGGGGTTACGCCGGTGCCTGACCCCGTCACGGATCGGGCAGCTGGCCGACGCCTGCCCCGAACCCCGCAATGCCGCCCTGTACGGCGGCATGACGGTGGAGGCCGCGATCCACCGGTCCGTCGAGCACGCGGGCAACGAGCTGCGGCACACCGCGCAGCACGCAGCGGTCGACCAGGCCGGGCAGGCGCTGGACCAGATCGAACGGACCGGGAACCGGCTTGCAGCCCTGGACAGCGCCTGGAAAGCGGCCCCGGAGACGGTACGGAACCTCCTCGACACCCCCGCCGAGGCGCCGATCCAGCTGGCCCCGCGCACCACACGGGCCCGCGTGGACCTGCAGGCCGAAGCGGAAACCGTCGCGTCCCTGCTGTGGCAGCCCGGGCAGTTGCCCGAGGTCACCGGATGGCTCCGGTCCACCGACTTCTCCGACAAGCGACTGGCAGCCGTCTACGAGGCGATGACCACCCTGCACGACCGGCACGCTCCGATCGACACGGTCACCGTCGCGTGGGAGGCAGCCCGACGCCCGGGCGCCCAGCCCAGCAGCCAGGTACTCGACGAACTGGAGCGCGCCGGCATGAGCGGCACCGCCGCCAACACCGGCGAACACGTCCTGGGCACCGCCGTGCTCGACCGGCTCGACGCCACCGGCCACCACATGCGCGACCTCGCCCTGCACCCCCAACTCGCACCGACCGCGCTGGTCGACCACGCCGAGAAGGCGATGCAGCCCGCCATCGCCGACCGCGAGCGGATCCACCAGGCCGAGCGCGAGCCGGAGCTGGCCCGCGATTCGGAGCCCGCCCCAACCGGCCCCACCGACACCCGACCCGCAGCCCCCGAGCACGAGATGGAGATCAACCTGTGAACGAGCCCGTCCCCTTCGACCCAGCCATCCACCTGCTCGCCCGCGAGCACCAGATCAGCGCCCCGTACATCGCCAACGTCGAGCCGCTCCCGCCGGTGCACTCCGCCGCCCGCGTGCTGTGGGAGCACTTCGGCCGCATCGCGCCGGGACTGGTCACCACGGCCGCCACCGGGCTGGCCTGGGCATGGCACGAGCGCCTGCCCGACGGCTCGACCGAGCCCCTCTGGATCACCGGGGCGCTGGCCGTGCTCGCCGCTGCAGCCGGGACCGTGTCGGCCGCCAAGCAGAACGGGGAGAAGGAGATCACCCGGTTCGCGTTCGCGGCGGGCGGCACCCTCGCCCTGCTCGGCATCACCGCCTGGACGCCCGACTGGCCGCTGCGCGCCCTGATGTGGCTGGTGGGCACCGCCGCCATCTACGCCGTTGCCGCACCCCTGTGGCGTGGCGACCGCCGCGTCGAGCGCGAGCAGCGCCACGAGCGGGTGATGGAGGAGACCAAGGCCCGTAACCAGCAAGTTCTCGCCGTCATCGACGGACAGACCCGTGTCGCCGAGGCCCAGTGGATGCACCGCACCGAAGTGGCCCGCGTCGAGGCGATCAGCAAGACGGTCGACGCCCTGGTCGCCGCGAGCGAGGCCCGCGACTCCCGCACCGTGGCCCCGGGCGACGAACTGTCGGTCGCCGCACTGCTCAAGGCCGCCGGCCACGAGGCACCGCGCGAGCTGACGGCGGCCGAACGCGAAGAACAGGCCCGGTGAAACCGACCACGCCCCTCGGGCGGCTGATCCGGCAGTGGCGCGGCCACGTCGTCGAGGTCTCCCCCCCGCGGGCTGGCCATCGACGGCCGCACCGTCGACCCCACCGCACTCACCGAACGCGACGCCGTACGACCCAACGACGACGTACGCACCCACCCCTCCCTGCAGTTCCTTGACAGCGGCTCCCTGGTCTATCGGGGCCACGTCCAAGCCGAGGTGCACCCCGGGGGCGAGGTCACCGTGCACGGCCCGGACGGGCCCGTCTGGCCGCCCGAGCGCGTGCAGAGCGAGCACGCCCGTGGCACCTCGCCGCCCCAGCCCGACGACGACTTCGACATCGACATCGCGCTGTAGCCCGCACCACCAACAAGGAAGGCACCGACCATGACCGACACCGCAGAGCGGACACCCGACGAGAGCGCCCGCCAGACGGAGATCACCGGGTTACTGCCGGTCCTCTCCCAGCTCGACAAGACGGCGGCCGAGCTGGAGCAGCTGGCCGCCGCCGGTAAGGACGTCACCTCCGGGCAGATCGCCGCCTATGAGATGCAGGCCGCGCACGCCCGGCACCTGGTGAACGCCGCTGGAGTCAGCACTCAGGAGATCACCGCAGCAGAGCAGGAGCACCGCAGCGACGGCGACCCCGGATTCACCGGACGCGCCCTCGACCACGCCACCCACACCCAGCACTTCCAGCCGACCCTGTCCACCCCCGCGCCCGACAGGGAGCACGAGCAAGACATCGACCTGTAGCACCCGTCCGCAGACCCGTCCAACCAACCCACTGCCAGCCCCCCGACCATTAGCGTTCGGGGGGCTGGCGTCACGAGGAGGAACCAATGACCGAACATTCCTGGGAGGGCCTGGAGGTCGTCGAGACCAAGAGCGTCGGCCAGGTCACCGAGACCTATGACGTAGGCGAGGCCACCCGCACCCGCCAGGTCCCGCAGGCGACGTACGTCCGCGCGTACCTCGAAGGCACCGACCGGCAGGGCATTTGGATGACGACACGGGACGGCGAGACTCATCAACTGGTCTCCCCGTACGACGAGGACAGGTCCGTGTTGTCGACCTGGGGGGAGCTGACCGGTCCGGGCGCCGCTCCCGAGCTTGGGGTCCAGATGCTGCACGGCGAGGCCAGCGTCGCGTACGACGACCCCCGGCTCGACGAGATCGAGAACCTGCTGATCGAGCACCCGGAGCAGCTCGACATCGCCCTCGAAGACCTGGAATCGGGTCTCCTCGACCAGGACGGCTACGACCAGCGTGTCGCCGAGCTGCAGACGTTCAAGGCCAAGCTGGAGGCGGAACGGGACCAGTACCTCGCGCCCAGTCCTGAGGAGGCCACCCTCGACCAGTACACCCAGGAACTGGCCGAGGACGGGATCACCGGCGACCCTCTCGCCCCCTACGCCCAGGAACTGGCCGAGGAGGGCATCAGCGGCGACACCCTCGCCGCCAACGACTGGCGCAACAGCCCCGACTTCGAGCTGGCCCCGCCCGAACCGGCCGCACCGGAGCCGCCGGCCCCCGAACCCCCGAGCATCGACAACGACCTCGACATCTGAGAGACCCCAGCACCGGGCCCTGGCGGAACCGTCCGCCGGGGCTTTCGTCTTGTGAGTACGGTGCAGATATGCAGATCAACGGGGCGGAGCAGCGAGGACACGTACTACTGATCGCCGGGGACCGAGCGGCCCGTCGCCGCAGCGTCCAGGTAGCGCCCAGCGCCAACCTCGCGGCACTGTCCACCGTGCCCGTGCCGGTGCTGCTCGACAGCGCGGTGCCGGCCGACGTCGTCCACCTCGACGGCGTCAGGGACCAGAACACCCTGCTGCTGCGGCTGCGGAACGCCGCCGCCACCCCGGGCCCGCTCCTGGTCTACCTCTCCGGCCGCCTCACCGTGGACCGCAAAGGACGCCGCCTCCACCTCGCCCAGACCGGCACCACCCCCCTGAACGTCCGCTACACGGCCCTGCCCTGGGAATGGCTCACCAACGAACTGCGCAGCCGGCCCGCAGGCTGGACGACCCTTCTGCTCGACCTCGCCGCCGACAAGGCCGCGTGGCCCGAACTGCAGGAGGAGGGCAACCTCTCCGCGGCCAATGCCGCCGTGTACGGGGTCGTCAGCCCGCCCGGGTACCCCGGATCCGGGGGCGCCAGCCCGTACACCCACCACCTCATCGAGCAGCTGCGCCGTCACCCGGACCGGCCCAACGCGCCCCGCCTGCACGCCCTCACCATTGCCGCGGCGGACCTCCCCCCGGGCGCCCTGGTACTGCCTGCCGCCCCCGCAATCGAGCTCGAGCATCAGCCAGTGATGAGCAACCTGCAGCGCCTGCTCGCCGGGGACACCTCTGTTCTGTCCGACCGTCGGCGACGGGCCGAGCCCCGGGAGATAGCACCGGGGCTGGAGCGCCCGTCGTCGGCCCTCACCCCCGACTACCAGTACCCGTCCCCCTCCCCGGCCCGGCCGCCTGCCCCGCCACCCGCGCAGGCCAGGCCCGTGACCCAGCAGCAGACCGCCTCTCCCCTACCTGCCCGCCCCCAGGTCGACTCGCGAGGCCGGTGGATGCTGCCGCAGTACGAGCAGCAACCGGATCCCGAGGAACAGCCAGTTGCGCCCGCCCCGAGATCCCAGCCGTACGCCGCACCTCAGCCCCAGGCCCCGGTCCAGCCACCGGCACCCGCACCGGTCCAACAGGATCCCCGCCCGCACATTCACGCCCTCGCCCAGGCCGGGCGGTTCCGCGAGGCCGCGCGGCTCGCCCAGGCGTGGGAGCAGCACACACTGCAGACCCAGGGGATCGACTCGCCCCAGGCCACCCAATGGGTCGAGATCCGGGCCGACCTCGCCAAGTCAGAGGGCAACCACCTGCTGGCGACGCAGCTTTGGATCGCCGTCGGCCGGACCCGTCTTGCACACCAGGCGGCCGACGCCCCCGAGGTCCTCGCCACCGCGAGCAGCGCCCACTACTGCTGGACCCAGCTGACCGACCCGGCACAGGCCCGCGCGTGCGGCCCGGAGCTGATCAGCCTGCTGCGGGCGCTCCCCACGCTCGACCGGCGGCATCTGTCGATGGCCCAGCAGCGCCTTGAGTACCTGAACAATGCACCCAGCGGACGCTGACCTGCACTCTTGCCCGCCTCTTATAGAAACGGGCCCCCGAATGAGGGGCCCGTTTCGTCCAACTCGGACGGAGCCAGGCCCGTTCCGTACGATCACCGCATGAGCACCCCGCGCCGTCCCCTTGGCCACGGCCCCCGGCCGCAGCCCGACCACACGGCCCAGACCCCCGAGACCGCCGCAGGCCCCCGCGTCCGAGCCGCCGAGGCCGACGTCGTCGTCCACCCCCTGCACCGGCCCGGAAGCATGGACGATCTGGAACGGCTCCGCGAGCGCGGAGTCCTGGGAACCCCTCCCCGACCTGGGCAGGTTTCATAGAGGGCCCCTGAGTGAGGTCCACGGCCCCGGGGGCAGCGACGCCGGGGCCGCAGCGCGCGGCCAGCGGGAACCCTCAAGATGCCCCGGCCCCGCTGATAACAAGCCCTTCAGCGCGGCTCCCGTTCGGGAGAAAGGCCAGTTCAGGCAGCAACAGCGACAGGAACTAGGCCCCGGTGCGCTGGCGTTCGGCGTCAACCGCGCGCCGCAGCCGCTCCAGCTTGAGGGGCAGCAGCGGGCGCAGCCCCTCGTACCGCAGCCGGCCCACCCGGTAGCTGGTGATCAGCCCGTTCTCCTCCAGCGGCATCCCGGCGGGCCGGATCACCGTGCCCCCGTCCGCGTCGAGGACCCCGTCGTGGTTCATCCAGAGCGACACCCAAAGCCGTGACGTGCCATGGGCCCGCTGGACCAAGTCCGCCCGGAGCGGCAGCCACCGCTCCAAGGCGGCCCGGGTCAGCGGCGAGGTCTCCATCCACTGCCCCCCTTGGTCGACCGGGCCGCCCTGCGGACGCCGCTCGACGTACACCGCGGCGAAGTTTTCGGCCAGGTGTCCAATGCGCTGTGCGATCAGCTCCCCGCTGCGCGCCCCGGTGTCCAGCTCGATGGCGAGCACGGCGGTCAGCCGGGTCTGCGCCGGGGACATCGGCCCGCCGAGGTACTGGTCGAGCTGGCGGTACAGCGCGGCCAGCGTGGCCGCCTCAGGCGCGGGCTGCAGCGCGACCTCGCCGCCGCCCAGGTGCAGCGCGGGCAGACCGAGCGCCTCCCTCAGCAGGTCGAGGCAGGTCCGCCGAACGGCGTTGGTCGGCTCCGAGGTGGGCGGGAAGCCGCCGCCGAGGCGTCGGTGCCGCAGTACGCCGGACTCCGCGAGGCGCACGTACGGGACGAGCGTCTCCTTCTCCAGGAGCCGCTGCAGGCTGCGCCGGGCGCCGACCGGAAACGCGTCGCGGGCCAGGGCCCGGCCCAGCTCCCCGCGGACCATGGAGAACTGGCGTCGGCGGGCCTCGCCGACGCCGAGGTCGTCGATAAGGCCGTCGAGCGCGACGAGGGAGGGGTAGAGCACCACCCGCCGATTGTCGCCTACCCGGCCTGTGCCCCACCGAACATCAAGCACTTAGGCCCCGAGAGAAGGGGATTCTCGATTCGATCAGGCATCGTCCGCGGTCGGCGAAAGTGATGAAGCCGGGTCGGCGTAGGCCGACCCGGCTTCGCCTTGCGTTCTGGGCTACGCGGCCCCGCCTCCCGTCCGCCGGAGGATCAGACGTGTGATCTCCCGGCAGTGGTTGGCCACCGCCCGGCCGTGGTCGCGGATCGTCTCGGCCGGCTCCTGCGAGTCAGGTCCGCACGGGGCGGCCGGATTCGAGGCGAGCGAGACGAAGGCGAGTATTCCGAGGAGTGTGGGGACCGTTTCGCCCATGGACTGGAGGAGCACGGTGATTCCTTCCAAACGTGCGTCCTGGGGCATTGCGCACTCTACGACGGCCCGAGAGGAGTGGGGACTCAGTTCTCAGAACGGGACTTTGGAGAACCGCTGGTGTGCGGCTTGCCGGGTGGTGCCGGTGGCGGTGCCGATCGAGGTCCAGCTGGCGCCGTCGCGGACGGCGGAGGTGACGGCCTGCTGCAGCCGGGCGGTGCCGAGTTTCTCGACCCGGGCGGCGGCCTCGACCGCGGCCAGCGGCCGGGAGTCGGCCAGCGCCGCGAGCTGGACCCGGAGCCGCTCGATGGTGTCGGCGACGTCGTCGGGGATCCGGCCGCCGACCAGTCGGCCGACGTGTTCGGCTTCCCAGGCGGCCCACGGTCCGTCCCCGGCCTCGAAGCCGTCGGTGGCCTCCCAGTCCTGGAAGTCGACCGGGAACATGTCCGTGCTGCGCCATCCGCACGCGCAGCCGGCCTTGACCGCGAAGGCCCGCGGGCGCCCCTCGCGTCCGTCGTACAGCCACCACGCTGAGTTCTCGCCGGTGTACTCCCGGCCGTCGGCAGCCTTGCGCGGTGTGCGGATCGCCGGGGGTTCGGTGCCGTCGGCGAGGACAGCCACGACGTACCCCTCGTGTCCCTCCGGCAGGTCGTCCGAGTGCCAGCCCATGTCAACATCTCCTGACGTAGCCATTGAATCGTCAAGGTTCCTTGCGTCCTATCGTAACGCGTCAGGACTTCCTGACGCAGGCCGTTCCCGGTGATCTGTGGATCGCGGATAAGCTCCCCATGTCCGGAGTCCAGGAACCGGCATAACAGGCATACATTGGGAGAACGTGGTGAACGCGGATCTGTCGGTCAGTTCCAGCAGCACCCCGCCCGCGGTGCCGGCGCCGGTCCGCCCGGAGGAGTTCGACCAGCGGACCCGGGCCGCGCTGGAGGTCCTCGAGCACCGGGCCGTGCGCGTCGTCGCCGACGGCCGCCCGGAGCGGACCCGCACCGGCTACGCCCAGGACTGGGCCAGCTGGACGAAATTCTGCGACCAGAGCGGGGTCCCCCTGCTCGCGGTCACCGCGGGGACCCTGACCGCGTACGTGGAATGGCTCTGGACCCAGCCCGGCTGGAAGGCCGGCACCTTCCTCGCGCCGTCCACCATCGACCGCCGGATCTCCGGCACCGTGGTCTCCGCCCGCGAACAGCACGGCATCAAGACCGAGCAGGGCGTGGCCCGCCTCGCCCGCGACCGGCTAGCCCAGCTCGTCAAGGAGATGGAGAAGACCGGCGAGAAGCGCGGCCGCGGCCAGGCCGCCCCCCTGCTCGTCGACCACCTCACCGCGATCAGCGCCGCCTGCCCCGACAACCTCATGGGGATCCGCGACCGCGCCCTGGTCCTCATGCACTTCGCCGTCGCTGGCCGCGAACACGAACTGGCCGCCACCCGGGTCCGCGACTACACCCCCACCCCCGAAGGAATCCAGGCCGACCTGCGGGTCTCCAAGGTCCGCCCCCGGGTGGTCCCGGTCCCCTACGGCACCCGGCCCTCACTCTGCCCGGTCCGCGCATGGACCGCATGGAAGGACGCCGCCCAGCTCACCGACCCGGACGGCCCCGCCTGGCGCCGCCTGCACTCCCGCTGGCACACCGTCATGAAGGGCGGACTGCAGCCCGAGTCCATCGGCGACGTCATCACCCGCGCCGGCCAGCGCGCCGGAATCGATATCCGCTTCACCGGCCACAGCCCCCGCCGGGGCCTGGCGACGTCCTCACGGATGAAGGGCCACGACCAGATCGTCATCGCCAAGCAGGGCGGATGGGCCCCGCACAGCAAGGTGCTGGCCGGCTACCTCGACGTCGTCGACCAGTGGGAGGACAACGCCCTGCTGGGAGTGCTGTAGCCCTCCCCGGACTCGCACCACCCGAAGGTAATCCCAAGCAGCTGGGCAACGTGCCGAATGGGGGAGTCTGCGTGCTCGACTTTCGGGGGAGGTGGTCCCGCCTCGTGACGCGGGACGATCTTCCCTCGTGCCGAAGCTTCCTGAATGGACATCAGGAATCGCGTGACGGCAGAAGGCTTCTAGGAAAGTTGAGGCATTCATGAAAACGGCAGCATTACTTGCCGGTGCATCCACTGTGGGTGCACTGCTGCTGTGGGCTCCCGTGGCGGACGCGGCGACGGCTCCGCCGCAGGCAAACACTTCCACTGCCAGGGCTGCTTTCGGCACCAGCGGTCTGGGGGCGGTGCAGGGGAAGAAGTACGTTCTGGAACACCTCGTCGAGACCACTGTTCCCGGCAAGGCCGGCAGTATCAGGGTTCTTGCATTGGACGGCCCACCGAACGTCTCCAGCCGTCCTGGGGAGGTCTTCTTCCTTTACGATCCGTCGGAACGGAGCGTCACCGGGTCGTTCTGGCTCAGCGGTGACACGGCCGCGACGGAGGTCGACGACTGGCGGCAGGTCAAGTTCTCCTACCCCTCCCGGTCTCAGCAGCGCATCGAAGTGCGCTACGGCAGCCTCGCCAACCCTCAGACAGCCGACGTCGTGGCGTCGGTCACGCGCTCATACGACCGGAAGTCCGACGAGCCCGTCCTGATAGACGACGCCTTCACCGAGTCGGAACAAGGCTGGAAGCAGTTCATCGCCGACGTACCTGCCGACAGCCCCCTGGAGGACTTCGAACTCCATTACGGCCTCGATCAGATCCCCGCGCCACTGGACGCCATGGGCCGCGCGCTTCACATGACCGGACACAACCGCAGCGACGACCTCGCCATGTTCGCGACCAAGGAAATCGGGCCGCAGCACGGCATCAAGCCGAACACCAACTACCGCATCGACTACGACTTCGACATCGCCACCAACGCCTATAGCGGTGTAGGTATCGGTGGTGACCCCGGCGGCTCGGTGTACGTCAAGGCGGGCGCCGTCTCCACCCAGCCCGCAACCGTGCGTGAGGCGGGTCTGCTACGCGCGAACTTCGACCACGGCAATCAGTCGGAGGACGGCAAGGACGCCGTCGTGCTCGGCAACCTGATCAAGCCGTCGGGCCTTGAGGACGACACCTACGAACTCAAGCACTTCAACAATACCGACAAGCCACTCAGTGCCACCTCCGACTCCCAGGGACGACTCTGGCTGGTCGTGGGCACCGACTCCGGCTACGAAGGCATCACTCACGTCTACTTCCCCCGCATCGGCGCCACCCTCACGCCGCTTTCGTAGCAGGCCTCTCGCCTGTCGTCGTTTTCATGGGCTTGGCGTTTATCCTCGCCCCTCACCCGACCTGCTGATCTGCGGTGTATCCCGCGACGCCGGAGGCGGCCGTTCTCCACGCTTCGAGATGTCGAGTAACGAAGCACCAGAGAACGGCCGCTGCGTATGAGTCTGTCTGCCGAAGCACGGGGTCCACGGGTACCCGGACACCGAGACCCGGCAAACCTTCCCGTTCACAGCACTAGGTGTAACGGCGTTGGCGTCGGCGGTACACGGCCCAGGTGCCGGCGCCGAGAGCGGTCGCGACGAGAGTGCTGCCCACAGCGATCGCGCTCGGGTTCGCATGCCCGATACTGCCGCCGATTCCTCCACGTGCTGGGCCGGCAACCACCTGGAAGGAGGCGAGGAGGTGTTGCGTACCCGTCCCGCACTCGAAAGTGACCTCGTGCCTGCCGAGAGCGGCGTTATGCATGACGATGGCGTGCCCCGAGAAGGAGTTGGCTGTCGTCCCGGGGGCCAGGCTCACCCTGCCGAAGGCGTTGGATACCGCCTGGACGGTGTTGCTGCCGCACCCTTCCATGGTCAGAGTGACGGAGGAGCCCCGAGTAACGGAGGTAGGGGAGACCGAGACGGTGGAAGCTGCCTGGGCGAAGGTGAGCAGCCCGGCAGCGGTGGCTGTGAGCGCCGCGGCCGTGACGACGAGCAGACGACACGGGGTGAGGGACGGCGGCGCCGGTAGCTTGGCTGGCATGGGCTCGGCCTCCTCTGCTCAATGCGGATTCGGCCCGCACCGTGCACCGACGCTACGACTTGGACACCCGGACGGCGACCGGTACAGGGCGAACGAGTGAGGAACCGACGACCTTGTCCCGGCGCTCGTAGCGGCAGCGCGCGGTCTCGGAGCTGCGTGCGCTTGGGAAGTGCCGCGGACGGAGGGCCTCACAGCTGCCCGGTGGTTCTGGACCGAACGCCGCTGCCGTCCTGGTGCACGGCCCGCCGCGAGTACGTCCGTGCCAGCCCTCACCAGCCTCAGGGCCGTAGGGTCGGTCTTCGCCGGCGGCTGAGGTGACCGGGGATCTGTAGTTGCAGCGCGCCGCGCAGCGCCCGCGCGCTGCAGCGCGCCAGGATGTCCCCACAGCGGAGGGCAGACCCGGAGCCTCACATGGCGGGAGCGGTACTTTGATCGAGGTGGAGATCCAGCACTGTGGCAGCTCGATGCTGCTCAGCATCATCGGGCAGCTCGACGACAGTGCGGGAGAGGTCTTGCAGCGCGCGTTGGGGCACGTGACGATCCAGGAACGCGACCTCCTGGTGGACTTGCACGCCGTCACCACCATGGATGCCGAGGGCCTGCTCCACCTCCTGGACCTTCACCGGCACGCCGAGCAGATGCGCTTGCGCGTCCGCGTCGCAGGCTGGCAGACCCAGCCCCAGCAGTGCATGGCCACCATCGCCGGCATCCCCGGCCCCAGAACCATGACCGGCGAACGCTACGCCCTTCCCGGCTTCCGCCGCCTCCTCAAGGAGAAGGCACTCCAACACAGCTGAAAAGCTTCCCAGGCCCCGGCGGCCGACGGTCCTCTCGCGCCAGCAACGGCTCTGACATCCCGTAGCTGCCCCCGCGAAGTCAGCTAGATTCGTGTCTTATGTGCCGGTATGGAATATATGCACTCGGGTCACTGGGCCGAGGCTGAACTGAGTGAGGCGCAGGGGGCTGGAGTGCCGTACCTGGTGCTGGCCGAGCCCGTGCCCCAAGGCATTGTGCTCACCGTCGACCAGACCACCGGCTGCCTCGTCACTCTCACCGTCACCTACGCCGCTGCCGGATTCGAGCCCGCCGAAGCGCTCGCCGGCTTCGGATTCGCACTGACCAGCTGGACCCGGGTTCGACATAATTCGGCGGCCTAGAGAGCCGAAACCATGGCCTGACCTGCGAGGACATGGCTTTGGCCCGGGTTGGACGGCACAGGGGACGGGGCGGCACACGGCCGGGGCCGTCCGCGACAGGCGACGCGGCTGGTGAACAACAACGGCGGTGATCAACGGCGGGGGCTACTGCGTGGAAGCCAGGCCGTAAAGTTCGGCATCAGCCAGGGCCGCGCGGGCCACGAGCGAGAACATCGCCCCGGCTTGACCGGGCTGCTGACGCCCGCCTCCGTATGGTTCCGATGGGTGTGCCCCGCTGTCCGGGTTCGCGTCTGGGTCACCACCTGTCGGAGACGGCGGGGGCGGCGGGGGCGGCCATCTGCCTGAGTCTGGTGAGGAGGAGCTGTGCGTCGGCGACGGCGTCGTGCGGGCCGCCGAGGCGCTGGTTGCGGTAGGCGCCGCGTTTGGCGGACCACAGTCCCTTCCACACTGCGTACGGGACCATCGCGTCGCGCCAACGGCAGTTGCCCAGCCACCGTTCGGCGTCGGCTGTACTGCCGTAGTGGCGGACCAGTTCGCGTTCGAGGACGCCGTGGTCGAAGGGCATGTTGTAGGCGACGACGGTGCGGCCGTGGAAGGTGTCGGCCAGGGACGGGAGTATGTCCGCGAAGGCCGGGGCGGAGGTGAGGTGTGCTGTGGTGATCCCGTGGACGGCGGTAGCGGCCGGGTCGATGTCGGCGGCCGGGTTGACGTGAGTGGTGAACACGGCGGAGCCGTCCCGGTCGACGGCGGCGATCTGGACCGCGAAAGCGTCCTTGAGGCCGGTGGTCTCAATGTCGAGAGCGATCAGGGAGTCGTCGGCGAGGAGACGGCGGGCCCATCGGCTGGCCTCTTCGCGTTCCCGCGGCCAGGCCGCCGGGCGCCGTAGTGCCCTGATCGCGTCCTCGAGCTCGCGGTGGGCCTCACGGGTTGTCTGGGAGCGCCACCGGGCTGTGGTGCCGGTGCCCTGTGCGTTGATGGTGCCGAGGTAGGTTCCGTGTTCGTAGACGGCCCAGGTGGGATGGCTGGTGTCGGCGGGCCGCACGAACTGCACCGGCAGGTCGTCGACATCACGGACGAACAGATCCTCCCAGAGCCCAGGGTCCTCGACGCTCATCAGTAAATCCCTCTCTTCCGTTCCGGCAGCTGTCCGGGGCGCGCGGGGCCAAACAGGCCCATACTCGCCCATGCTGTCGGAAGGTCAGGAGCCGCGGGGTGTATTCGCGGACCGCTGTGGGGCCACGAGCGTTCCTGTGGCGGTGGTGCGTTCGCACCCGCGCGGCCTGCCGGTGTCGGCCGGGGAGTCGGACTGACGGGGGGCGAGTCTGACGGCTTCTCGCCGCCTTCAGGGTTTTACCTGCGGCGGACCTGTTCGGCTTGCAGGCCCTTGGGCCCCTTGGTGACGCTGTATTCGACGGGGTCGGCTTCGTGGAGTTCCTTGAAGCCGGTGCCCTGGATGGCGGAGTAGTGGACGAACAGGTCCGGTCCGCCGTCGTCCTGGGCGATGAACCCGTACCCCTTCTCGGCGTTGAACCACTTCACGGTGCCTGTTGCCATCGCTTACGTCCTTGACTCGTTCCGCAGTGCCGTCGCGGCGGCCCGCCGATGTCCCGGCGCTCCGCCGTGGGAAAGTCTGCCACCCCGTCACGGTCCGCTTTGCCGGCCTGCGGCTCCACAAGCGTGCTGTCACTTCGTCGGTGCGGTGGCGGGGTGGGAGCTACTCGGGTGATGTGGAGGGGAAGAGGCGTGACGTGAGAGGTGGATGAACGGTTCTTCCGGCAGTCGATACCCACGGTTGCCGGGCCCGGCAACCGCCTGTGTGAGGAGTAGAAGCGTGAAGGTTTCCCAGCGTCTGTCGGCTGCTGTCCCGCTGGCCGTGATGGTGGCCGGAGCCGCCGCCGGTACCGCCGTGGCCGGGGGCGGGGAGCACGCCGGCGGGGACGGGATGTTCGTGGTCTGCCAGAGCCCCTCTGCGTTCAGCCTGGTCGACACCTCCGGGGGCGCCGGCGGCCTCATCGGCCAGACCGCCTCCGGGCTCGGCCTCGGCCTCCTCGGCGCCGGCCAGGGCGACAGCGGCCACCCCAGGACCTACACCACCTACCCCACCCCGGAGCCGACCCCTGAGGAGAACGGGGGCACCGCGAGTGGGCAGGGCAACGCCTCCAACGACAACTCCGGCAACGCGGACGGCGGCAACGGCGGCCACACCGACCTGGCCACGAACCAGAACGTGTCCGGCAACCGCTGCCTGACCGGCGACGAGACCACCACCAAGGTCAACACCGACGACCACAGCCGCCTCGACTCCTCCACCACCGTCGACAGCCACAACGACAAGAGCCAGAACAAGGACAACAGCCGCAAGAACCACCACGGCCTCCTCTAGCCAACAGCCGCAGGGCTGTACGGGGACCCCAGCCGGCACACCGTCCCCGTACAGCCCGGCAGGTGCAGTGAGCTTTCAGCACCCTCCCCGTTGAGCAGACCAGCAACGGCGTACCGTCACTGACGGCCCATCCGCCGCCAATGACGTGTACCGGCCAGTGACACACCCGACAAACCAACGCCTCTCACCGCCGCCCGCTGTCGCGTCGTCGGGTTCGGCCGCACTCCGGGTCACCCCGCGGACGGCAGCCCCTCGACCAGCCGGGAGGCGGCGGCGCGGTACCGGGCCGACCACGTTCAGATTCTCGTGTTTAAAGCGGGGACTGCAGGGCCGCGTCCTCATTGCGGATCTCGTGGCCCCTCCGTGCGAAGCTGGCTCACCAGCAGTGGGACCGCAGCCTCATGTGGTCACTCAGCGTTACTCGCCTGCTGCAGCGGTATGAGAACGGTTGACTCACAACGCAGGCGTGGGATGTGGGTGGGGCGCTCGTGGCCTGGGTGCGATGATTCTGCCCGTGTCCCTGACCGGCCTGTACCTCACGAGAGAGCCCTGCCGTGCATCCCGATTTCACCTACCGCCAGCTACGGGCAGCGGCCACTCCCGGCGTCCTGGACCAGGCCCGCTTGCTGGCTGGCGAGGTGACCGGCCTCGACTGGGACGAGCACTCGGTATGGGGTGAGCTAGGCAGGTACGGGCCCGGCGAACTCATGCTGCACCACGCCGAGCGGCCGTTGACCGGGGACTGCCCGTGCCGCCGCCGCAAGAGCGGCCTGTGTGTCCACCTCACCGCGGTGGCCCTGGCCTGCCTCGGCGACGACGACGAGCTCAAGCAGGCACTGAGCCGGCTGCCTCACGCGGATCTGGTCGCGCTGCTGTGCGATCTCGCCGACCGTTCCGAGCAGGCCCGCAGCGCCATCCGGGCCCGCACCACCAGCTGAACGACGCCGGCTCGCGGTTGCTCCAGCTGCGGGCGGCACGCGGCTGAAGCCAGACCGGTCTCGCCGAGGCCTTGCGTGAAGACGGGCGCGACCGACTCGTTGTGGGGGGCGGTCTACGCGTACGCCGAGGTGTCGGCGTGAGAAGTGGGGGCAGGACCGTCCCTGACCGGCCGGGCGCAGGCACGCCCGGAGGGGAGAAGAGAGCCCCAGGGCACTGCAGTCCCAGTGGAGTTGGGCTACTTCCAGGGGCGGTCGAGTGGCCGCGGTCCTGTGTTGGTGCCCAGTCAGTCCGCCAGGGGTATCCGGGGATGCCCCTGGCGGACTGGTCGAGCCCGGCTGCGGCCTCCAGGGGGTGGATCTCGGCGTTGGTCGCGCCGAGCATGCTCTGGAGACTGCGTTCGGGATCGCCGTCGAGTTCAGAGGCACGCTGAGGCTAGACAGCGGTTGGCACACCGCGCGAAGCGCAGGGTTTCCGCTCTCGTCCGCGACAGGACCCTGCCCTTCGTGGGGATGCCGGGATCAAAGGTGCGGCCGGGTCTGCGACGGGGGGTCAGCGGCTCTGCTGCTCGACCGTCGACTTGAGCTCGCGCAGGAGTTCGGTGGTCTCCCGCTTCTTGCTCCAGTCCTCGGGGGCAGACTTGATGTTCGACTCGATCTTCCTGACCTGCTCCGCAGCATCCTGCATGCCCTGCGACTTCTCCTGCATGTGTGTCACCTTTCAGGACGGCGGACTGCCTGAGTGCAGCCAGCCACATAAAGGTATATATCAGACAAATAGTGCACAGGGTGCCTCTCGCTGGGGAATGCCACGGCAGGGGCTGCGGTGGCCGGTGCGGCCGCTGGCGGCCAAGCACTCCCGCCTCGGCCGTGGGTCCCAGCCGGCGGGAACTGGCTTATCTCGCCCCGCTGGGGCTGGAAGGCAGGTATGGGTGGTGCCGGATCGGGCCTGGTGTCTCCCGGAAAATCTCCAGCGATGGAATAGTCTGCGCGGGGCGCTGCCTGCGTGGGTGCCCGGTCGTTGAAGTAGGTGGGGGACGCACCCGGCTTCCTGGACTCCGAGCTTCCGGGGACCGGCCCCCCTTGTCCTGGCGTCTGTGGTGCCCCGCCGCACACGGGGCCCGGCCGCGCCATGAGCGGCGGTGCCGCAACAGACGCCAGGACCCCAAGCCCTGAGGTGGGCTGGCCTGACCCCGCCGCCGGGTGACGGGAGCAACACCTTGATCAAGGTGGACATCCAGCACTGCCACAACGCGATGGTCATCAGCGCCACCGGGGAAACTCGGCGAGGGTGCGGGAAAAGCCTCTGCATCCCGGCGGTGAGCAGCCAGGTCTCTGCGGGCCGCGGGTCTGTGCCGCGGTCTTGGGTTGAGAGGGAAGGCAAGGAGCTGGGAATGGGGGCGGTCGTGCAGCGGATGCCGGACGAGAACGGTATCCGGATCATCTTGTGCCACGGCGAATTCGACGCGCACACCAGCCCCTTGCTCGACGAGGAACTGCGTGGAGCCGCACTTGAGCGCGTGGGCAGGGTGATTGTGGATGTCAGCCAGATCTCCTTCGCGGACTCCACTTTCCTCAGCGTCCTCATCACCGGACACCGCGCGCTCACCCTCATTCTGGCCGGCCCGCTCCCGCACCGTTTCGCCAGGCTCCTTGCCCTCACCCGCCTCGACACCCACCTCCGCATCACCCCCACCCTGGCCGCGGCAGCCGAGCATCCCTGACAACCGGCGGCGCAGCAGCCTTCTAGGGGGTGCGGAGGGCTTGGAGATTGTTCGACGGACGTCGTCAGTTCGATGCCTCCGCCGGTGGGCCGGATGTGTGCGAGGCGGCCCGGGCGGGCGCGGCCGGTGTGGGTGGGGAGCGCTTCGCAGACCATGGAGAGCAGAACGCCCTCGGTGCCGGAAGCGATGTCACGGACCGGCTTGCCGATGAGTGGCCCACCTTCCGCCGGGCCAGCGCTGGCAGGCCGCGCACCCCGGCCAGGGCCCGCTTGCCCGCGCTCGCCGCGTCCAGCGCCTTCGACTCGCCCAGCAACGCGAGGAACGGGCGCACCGTGGCGTACCGGTTCGTGAGCGCGGCCCGCATGGCGACCTCGGCCGAGTTCTCGTCCTCGGGCACCAGCGAGACCACTGTGGCCGCCGCGGTCATCACGGCGGCGCGCGGGGCGACCTCCTCCACCGCCGCCCACAGCGCGGCCACCGGACCCGCATCGGCGGACCGGGGAGTCGGCCCACGGGCACCGTCGTCCACGAGTACGGCTGCGAAATAGTCCCGCCTGACGGTCCGGAGCTGGACCTGGAGCAGGCCCTCGCCGCGTTCGGCCGCGAGGGTGCCCGCGCCTGCCAGGAGTGCGCTGCCGCCGAAGTGCTCAACCGGTTGTAGGGCCCTGGACGGCTGGCGCGCGGGCCGCCCGGTGCGGCCCTTCGGATGTGGGACCGCGGGCTGAACCGGAGTTTTCCACAGGCGGAGCCGGGTGTAGCCGGAGCCCGATAGCGTGGGCGGGTGGCAACACGGATCTTCTACATTGACGACTCGGGTGCGGAGAGCACCGGGTACGTCGTCTACGGCTGGGCCGACATCGACATTGCGCAGTGGAGCGCGGCCCTGCGCCAGTTGCTCAACTTCCGCAAGAAGCTCTATGCGGAGACCGGCATCCCCGCCGACTATGAGCTGCACTCCACCCAGTTCATCCCCGGCCGTGGCACACCCTCGACCAGACCGGCGTGGAACCGGCAGAAACGCCGGCGCCAGCAGGTGGCGCAGGACAACCTCGCCGCGATCGCCGCGCTGCCCGGCACCAGGGTGGGCGCGGTGTGGCGGCACACCACCGAAAAGGGGCGCGCGTACTACGACCAGCGCTCCGCGGTGTACGCGGCGATGCTCGCCGACATTGACCAGGCGCTGGAACGGGACGGCGACCACGGGATCATCGTCATGGACGGCGACGGGTCGGACCCGAGCTACCAGCGCGAGCACCGCAAGCTGAAGCTGGCCACCCGCCGCATCGTCGAGGACCCGTGGTTCATGGGCTCGCATCACAGCCAGCCGGTGCAGGCCGCCGACCTGCTCGCCTACACGGCCTACCAGACGGTGCAGCGGCACCCGGGCAAGGACTTCATGTGGGATTGGTGGAGCCAGCAGCTCCCGGAGGCTGGTGCCCCGAGGCGGATCTGAGAAACACAAAGGCCCGGCGACTAAGCCGGGCCTTGAGGAAGCTAGACCCGGTTATCCCACGTACGTAGGCCAGGTCCGCACCATCAGTATGCCATATAGCACCCGTGCGTGACAGATCCGATGGCCGGGCAGTTCCCCGCCACGCCGACACGCTTGAGCGGGGCCCCTCAGAAGGGGGGCCCCGCTCAAGCGTGTCGGCGTGCGGTCTCAGGGTGTGCGGAGTGGCTGGAGATTGTCGACGGACGTCGTCAGTTCGGTTCCGCCACCGATGGGCCGGATGTAGGCGAGGCGGACGGGGCAGGCCCGGCCGGTGTGGGTGGGGAGTGCTTCGCGGACCACTGCCTGCAGAATGCCCTCGGTACCGGAGGCGATGTCACGCACGAGCTGGCCGATGAGGGGGTGGTCTTCGTGTCCGTCTCGGTTCACGGTGCAGCCTGCAGACCGCTGGTGTCGAGGAATCGGCCCAGGCCGCGGCCGGCCCGTGCGAGGAGGTCCGGGGAGGGGGCGCCGTACGCGGCCGGAGCGGTCTGCAGGCCGGTGACGGGGTGGAGCCGGACGGTGCCCTGGGCGGAGACGTGGGCCTGGCCGGTGAGGGTCATGTGCCCGTCGGCGGTGACATCGACCTGCAGACGGCCGCCGAGGGCATCGACGGTGTAGCGGACGCGCCGGGGCCGGTGGACGGTGCGGTGCAGGGCCGCGACGACAGCGGCGCATGCGCCGGTGCCGCACGAGGGGGTCTCGCCCACGCCGCGCTCGTGTACGCGCAGTACCAGGTGGGCCGAGCCGAGGTCTCGGACGAACTCGACAGACGTGCCGTGCGGGTAGGCGGTGGCCGGAGAGACCGTCGGCGGTTCGCCCAGGGTGCCGGCGTGGTCCAGGTCGTCGACGAACACGACGGCGTGCGGGTTGCCGACGTCGACGTGCAGGGCGGGCCAGCTGCGGGTGCCCACCGTGACCGTGATGGATTGCGGTCCGGGGAGGGTGGGGCGGCCCATGGCCACGCTCACCTCCCCGTGGTGGGGGGTGTCGCCTGCGGCGACGTCGAGCTGACGGACACCGGCCCGGGTGGCGATGGCCAGGGGGCCGTGGGTGTGGAGGCCGGTGGAGGCGAGGTAGCGGGCCAGGACGCGGATGCCGTTGCCGCACATCGCGCCCAAGGTCCCGTCCGCATTGCGGTAGTCCATGAACCACTTGGCGTCCGAAGCCATGGCGGAGGCCTCCGGCGTAGCGGCGCAGCGCACCAGACGCAGGAGGCCGTCGGCGCCCAGGCCGGTGCGCCGGTCGCACAGCCGCACGATGGTGGAGGGCGCCAGGTCCAGGGTGTTGTCAGGGTCGTCGAGGACCAGGAAGTCGTTGCCCGTGCCGTGGCCCTTGGCGAAGGGGACGGACAGGGACAGGGATGCAGTCATCGGTGGGGTGTCTCCGCGTCGTCGATGCGCAGCCAGATGGCACGGGTGCCGGCCGCGGTGGTGGTCATGCCGTAGGCGGAGCCGGATTCCAGAACCTCGACCACGAGCGGCCACTGCCCGGCATGGATGCCGACGGGGTCGATCCGGAGGAGGAGGTATCCGGCGTGCCGGGTGATGCGCGGTGCCCGGCCGGTGAGGCGCGTCAGGGCCGCGAGGGCCCCGGCTGCGGCGGCTTGAGTGGTGTGGTCCATCTGCCGTCCTCCGGTCACGCAAAGCACATCTAGTCACTAGCTAAAGAGCTAGTGACTAGGTTGGCATTTCGTCACCTCAGATGGGGTGGATTCCGGAGAATGAGCTGACCCGATCGCGGCAGCAGACGAAGGGGAGAGATGTCGGACCGGCCCCAGCCTCCGTACCTGCGCGTCGCCGCCGAGTTCCGCACCCTGATCGCCTCCGGCGAATGGGAGCCCGGCAGCCGCCTGCCCTCCCGCGACGTCCTAGGCGCACGGCACAGCGCCGGGGAGAATGTGATCCGCCGGGCGCAGGAGCTGCTCATCACCGAGGGCCTGCTGGAGGGCCGGGCGGGATCGGGGACCTACGTCCGCCCCCACGAGCGGCTCGTCATGCTCCGGTTCCCCGCCGCGACCTCTACGCCCGCCCCGGCCGGGGCCTCCACCTGGGACGCCGAGAGCGAGGCCAAACTGCCCGCCCCCGCCGCGGTCGCGGCCCGGCTGGGCATCGAGGAGGGCGACCATGTGGTCCGCACCGCGTACGACTTCCTGGACGAGGCCCGCCGGCCCGTGGCCACGGCCATCAGCTGGGAGCCCATGGCCATCACCGGCGGCACCCCGGTGGTCCTGCCCGACGGCGGCCCGCTTGCCGGCCGCAGCGTGCCCGAGCGCATGGCGCAGCTGGACATCACCGTCGCCCGGGCGCATGAGCGGACCCGCCCCGTGCAGGTCGACACCGACCAGGCCCACCGGCTCGGCATCGCCCCCGGCGCCCTCGCGACTCTGATCGAGCGGACCTTCTACGACACCACCGGCCGCCCCGTGGAGACCGCGGACATCATCGTCCCAGCTGGCCGCTGGACCGTCGACTACCACCTGCCCCTGACCTGACCCTCTGCCCGTCGGCCAACTGGTCAGGCGGGATCTCGCCACGGTTGAGGCGGCGCGCATGGCTCGGGAATCATGACCCCCAGGCCCGGACGGGCCGACCAGGGGGAGGGGTAGACACCATGTCCGACGCACGCCCGAGCGCACTCAACAGAGCCACCTCGGCACTCGGCTCACCCGCACTCGGCGCCGTCCTCAGCATCGTCGGACTGGCCGTCTGAGGGGCCCCGCGTTTTCCGGACAGCTGCTAATTAGCAAATTCAGGCTGCGAGCTGCTGGTTCAGGTACTCGTCGTGGACCTCTCGTGGGGTCCGGTACCCGAGTCCCGAGTGACGGCGCTTCGTATTGTAGCGGACCTCTATGTAGCGGGCGATGTCGCGGTAGGCGTGTTCTCGGGTGGGGTATACGGTCCGGTGGACACGTTCATTTTTCAGGGTCGCGAAGAATGATTCCGCCATGGCATTGTCGTAGCAGATCCCGGTCCGGCCAACGGATTGCCGGATTCTTAGCCCGGTCAGTGTATTGGCGAACTGGGTCGAGGTGTAATTGCTGCCGCGGTCCGAGTGAAAGATGGCGTCTTCGGCGAGTGGGTGGTTGCGTGCTGCCATTTTGATGGCTGCTTCGATAAGTGGGGTCTTGTAGTTGTCGTCCATGGCCCACCCGATGACGGCTTTGGTGTGGCAGTCGATGACGGTGGCGAGGAATACCCAGCCTTCCCAGGTTGGAATGTATGTGATGTCGCCGACCATTTTGCGGCCGGGTGCGTCGGCGGTGAAGTCGCGGTTCACGAGGTCAGGGATCGGGCCGGCGGAGCCGTCGTTCTCGGTGAGGCTGTGGCGCCACGGTCGTGGCTGACACGCCTGGAGGTCCAGTTCCCGCATGAGGTCACGCACGAGCTCGGGTCCGCAGGGGACGCCCCACGCGGACAGGTCGGCGTGGACCCGACGGTAGCCGTAGGTTTCGTCAGAATCCTCGAACGACTTGGTGATCAGCAATTTCAGATCCTCCCGTCGCCGGGCAGTCGCTGAAATCGGCCTGCTCCGCCATTCGTAGAAGCCGGAGCGGGATACTTCCAGCCAGTCGCACATCTTGGCAACCGGCACCGTGTCTTCAGTGTTCGTGGTAAATATTGCGTACTCTGCATCGATGAACTCGAACTTGTCGCTCACCGAGGGTCCTTGGCGAAGTACGCTGCAACTTTTTCCAGGAAAGCGACTTTCTGTCGCAGCTCGCGCAATTCTCGTTCCTGCTCCCGCAGGCGGGCGCGCTCGTCGAGCGTGAGTTCCGGCTCCTCGCCATCATGCTCACGACGGTATGCGTTGACCCAGTTTCCCAGAGTTCCTTCAACGAGTCCGAGTTCCCGGGCGACCTGGGCGACCGGACGCGACGTCTCGATCACCATCTTCACGGCCTCTTCCCGATACTCCGGGCTAAATTTCCTGCGTTTCTGCGACAACCGACTTCCCTTTCCGAGTGGTCCCACCGTAGTGGGACCACTGTCCGGAAGGTTCGGGGCGCCTCAGTCCCCTTGATCGGATGGATGGCCGACCGCGTCAACCTCCACGTCCTGCTGGCCATACAGGCCGTACTCATCCTCATCCTCGCCGCGGGCCACTACTGGACCCGCAGGACCTACATCCAACTGCGCCGGGTCACTAACCTGCGGTCCATGGATGACGCCGCGTACTACGACCGTGTCCGCGCCCAGCTCGAAGCCGAACTCATCTCCGACTACGGCGAGATCGCCGACGGCCACCTGCGGGTGTACGCCGCCGAGGTCCCCCGCCTGTCCACCCTGCTGGTCAACACCGTCACCGAGGCCCAGGCCCAGCCTCAGCGGATCCTCGCCGCAGACCTGACGACCAACCCCACGCTGCTGACCGGCCGCCGCGAGTACATCGCCGCGAACCGGCGCTTCACCGAATCAGGCGGCCGTATCGACCGCCTGTTCATCGCCTACGCCGCCGACCTCGCCAAGGCCGAGTTCGCAGCCTCCCTGCTCTCCCTCATCGGCCAGCACCGCGACCTCGGTGTCACCTGCGGCCTCGCCGTCCGCGACCGCCTCCGCGCCGACCAGGCCGTCGACGTCGTCGTGTTCGCCAACGCCGCCGCCCTGGTCGAGGAAGAGCAGGGCGACGCCGACTACAACCGCGGCCGCAGCAGCGTCTACTTCAAGAACGTCGGCCGGTGGGCCGGCCGCTTCGAGAGCGTCTGGGGCCACGGCGCTGACTCCGCGCCTCGCGTCCTGCAGACCTACGAGGCCACCGCCCGCCCCATGCTCGACGCCGGAACCTGGGACGCCGACCGGGCCACCTCCACCGTCGCCACCCTCTGACCCAGCCCGAGGCGGCCCACCGACCTGGTGGGCCGCCTCTCGCATGTCCAGAATCCTCCGCGAAATCTAGTGACTAGAAGTACGTTGGGTGATCAACGGTGGGGGATGGCCCCGCCCCTGTCACCGGGGTCCGCATGTTCCTCGCCTTAGCCCTGATCACCGGCGGAGTGCTCCTCCGTCAGCCCGACCGCCTCCGCTTCCGACGCGGCCGGCCCCACACCGCACCGGCTGCCCGGCTCATAGTTCTTCAGCGCGCCCGCGCCACCAACGTCACCCCCGTACTGCTGCTGGTCGGCCAGTGGGTACAGATCACCGGCTACTGGCTCCTCGCCGCCCACGGACCGCTCGCCGCTACCACGGCCGCCCTCGGAGTCGCGGTCCAGTTCCGCCACCTCCAGGAGATCAGCCACCACGCCGTCCACGGCGTACTGGCCCGCACCCTCATCGCCAACCGGAGGCTCGCCGAGATCGGCGCCCATCTCCCCCTCGTCTTCGGCCCCGTGGCCGTCCGGCGCCGCCGACACGTCCGCGACCACCACCCCAGCGCCACACTCGCCGCCGACCCCAACCTGGTCGACCTCGCCGCCGCGGGACTCCACCCGGGCACCGTGCTGGACCGCCGAGGCCTCGCCCAGGCCGTGCTCCACCCCCTGACTCCCCGAGGCGTACGCGGCACCCTCACGTCCCTGCTCGACAACCTGCGCACCCACCACGGATACAACCGCGCAGCCCCGGCGGTCGGCGCAGTGCTCGCCGTTCTCGGCACCGCCTACACCGTGGGCGGCTGGCCCGCCCTCGTCGCCGGAGTCCTGGCTCCCCGCCTGCTCCTCTATCCCCTGCTCGCATGGTGGTCCCTGCTCGCCGAGCACACCTGGTTCGACCCCGACCATCGCACCGGAACCCCCGCCCACGTCGAAGCCGGACGCTGCCTGCGTCTCTACCCCCACAACCGGATCTTGGCCGCCACCGCCGCAGCCACCTGGCTCCCCTACGGCGACCTCCACCACTACGCCCACTCCGCCCACCCCGGGCTCCGCTGGAACTACCTGCCCGCCCTGGAGGGCCACCTGCCGCGTCCGCACTTCACCCCTGACGCCCTGCTCTTTGGTCCACGTTCCGTCACCCGCCGGCACCGGGCAGCCCTCGCGCGCCCGGCCGCCCGCGCAGCCGCAGGGTCCAGGTCGAGCTAGCGGGAGGCGGAGCGGAGACAAACAGGCCCCGGTCGGCATCAGCCGACCGGGGCTTTCGCGTTCCACCCTCGGAGCAAGGGACCATAGGGACCGGAGAACCGAAGTCCCCACGCATCCGACGGAGTCAGCTCTCCACCTGGGCGACATCCTGGGCCCGCCACCCGGTCTCGCCGTCCGCGCCCATCGTCCACACCAGGCTGAACGTCATCACGAAGCGCGAGGTGCTGGCGTAGGGCTCAGGGCCTGTCAGACTCATAGCACCAGAGCACTCCACCGCCACGGTGGCCCGGTTATCGCCGTACGACAGCAGCGTGGCGGCCTTCACCTCAGCACGGTGAACAAACACCTCACCGGCCGGCGGCCTGCCCTCCCCATCGATGCCCATCTTCCGGGCCAGAGCCTTGTACTGAGCGTCCGTTTGAGCGCCGACCTTAGCCAGCGCGTCCGGAGTGTAGACGTCTTGCATCAGCGCCGTGCGGCCTGAGTCGGAAAACATGCGCTCGCTGCTCAGCGCCTCCGCGTAGCTACCGGCCACCGCCCGGGCGCCCTCTCGGGTATGGACCCCGGGAGGAGCCGGAGCCGACACCGCCGGGTCCGTGCCAACGGAGCCTGGCGGCGTCTGCGTCTCTCCACTGCCCATGCGCGTGCCCACCACCAAGGCCCCCAGCAGAACAACAGGTATGCCGCCCCAGATCAGAAGGCTCCTGCGCGAGCGTCGCGCGGCCGGCTGCTGGGGAGAGCTGCTCGTCCGGCTGACCGGTCCCGGCCCGCCCTCGGCGTGCCCGCACCCATGGTCGATTTCCATGTGGACTCCCCCACCGTGATCACTTCCCCCAGTCTTCCCAACACCCTGACGCCACCGCTACGGGACGGCCCCTCCGGGGCCGCCCCGCCCTGGCCGCGGCCCCGGAGGGGCCGGTGCCGGAGGCGAAGAAGGCGTCCGAGAGGCGTGCGCGCTGATACCGCCCCCGGGACCCGACCCGCTCGACGACGACGGAGGGGGCGGCATCGCCGGCTGGCGCGACGCATGCGCCGCAATGCCCTGCCCGACCCCGTACGAGCTGGACCGCGGAGTCGGCGCGACCTGACCCCGCTTCGAAAGCTGGCTCGTCAGATCCCGGCGGGACGCCACAATGTCATCGCCCACACCCGGGATGAACTTGTAGAGCATGAAGCTGCCGACGATGCTCAGAATGATGATCGCCAGGCCGGAGATCACCGCGCTCAGCGCATCCGGCTCGCCCTCCGGCGTGGTCGACAGCGCAGACGCGAGCCCGAGCACGATCATGATGACCGGCTTGGTCAGGATGATCGCGCCCATGATCCCCGCCCACCGCCGGGTGTGCTTCCACAGGTCCTTGTCCACCAGCCCCGCGTACACGACGGTGCCCAGCACCGCCCCGACATACAGAGCCGCGGTCCTGATGACGAGCTCCAGCCACAGCACACCGGCCGCGAGAGCGGACACGAGAGCAAGGATGATCTGCACGATCGGCCCGCCACCGATTCCCTTCGAGTTGCGGACACCCTCCGCGTAATCCTTGAAGAACGACTTTGACCCGTCACCAGTGAGTACATCGGTCACCGAGTCCACCGCGGCGGTCACCACGTACAGGATCAGCGGGGTGAAGGCGCAGGCCACCACAGCCAGCCACAGCAGACCGATTGCCTCACCGAAAGCCCGCGTGAACGGCACCCCGCGGACCGCCCGCTTGCCCACCGCGACCAGCCACAGCAACACAGTCAGAATCGTGGACGCGGCGAACACAGTGGCGTATTGCTTCAAAAACCCGCTCGAGGTGAAATCGGCAGTGCTGGTCGCGGCCACCGCGACCGACAGCTTGTCGATGGTCCAGGCGCCGGCACTGGTGAACGAATCGGCCAGGGACTGCATCGGATCCAGCGCAGCCGCGGGGTCGGATGTGAGCGCCCCAGGACCAGATCCCGGTGTCCTGGTGCAGTACGAGTAAGCGGGCGTCCCCTTCAGCGACTCGCAGGCAGCGTCAGCAGAAGGCGAGGGGGGCGAGGCTCCAGGCGACTGACTCGCGCCAGGCGTCGGATTGGCCGGGGCAGAAGTGGCTTTGGCAGCCTCTTCTTTGCGGCACTGATCGCCTGCCGGCCCGACCGGACACGCCATCGGCGCGAGCGGCACGGCCGCATAGGCCGGAGCGACAGCGGGAGCGGCCACCCCGGCTCCGAGCAAGGCAGCAAGGGCCAGCAGCAGTACAGCCGCCGCCCGTCGTGATCGCAGCAGCAGCACGTGGTCCTCCCCCGGAACGTCGAAGTTATGACCGTACCGAAGGAAAGCAACGCCGCGTACCCGGTCAGTAACCACAGCCAGGTCAGCGCACTACTTATCCGACATGATCCCCACGATCACCCCCAACACAGTTGCCGCCACGGCCAACTTGAGCATGAACCTGATGCCCACGACTCCCCCTCTCATCGGGTCTGCCCACTCTCCCAGAGTCAGAGCAGCAAGCCGTAGACGGACCCCGAACCGCCGCCGTGTAGGGGGAACCGCGCGGCCGCTGACCGCCCGGCAGCACCACAAAACGCGCCCGCAGCCATTCGGCCCCGATGTCCAATCCCTGGCCCACAGGCAGAGTAGCTCCAGACGCTCTGCCCGCCCCCGCTGCTGCGCACGGGGGCCGTCTCCCCACCAGCTGGACCAGGAGCCCGGCGAGCACCCAGGCGTACGGTCGACCAGAGTCATCCCAAGGTGTGAGCCCTGTACCAGTCGTGGGGCTGGCAGACCCTGGGCGACCTCCGTCCCCGGACCGAGGGGGCGCCGCTCTTCCACGCCATGCTCGTAGACCTCCCACAGGTCTTCTGACCAGCGGAATCCATTGGTTCCAGTCAGCTACGGCCAGCATCCTTGTACTTGACTCATGGTCACACCTCTTACCCGACTCGCGCGGGACACGCCCCCATATGTTGAAACAGGTGGGGTGGTTGTGGATAGGATCATGCCTATGCCAGGAGTACAGGGAAGCCCGCACCCCAAGACGACCCATTTCAACGGTGGTCAGGACATGCGAGCGACCGTCGTACTCAAGCCCGGACAGGCTGCTCGCGTGCACTACGAGGAGTTGGTCCAGGAGATGGGCGTATCCGGCGCCGAGGTGCTACGCGAGGCCCTGGCCGAGCTGCATCGCAAGCGGATCCGTTCACAGAAGAGGCAGCAACAGGCCTCAGACGCAGCCTTGCAGAATGAGCTGCCGATGACCGGCTAGCACGATCCGGGCACGCCAAAAAGCCCTGGCTTACCACCAGGGCTGGCGTTCTCGGCGGACCTCAGAGCCCAGGCGACCAACCTTTTCCGCTCTGTACGTCCATGCATCAACCGTCAGGCCGGCCTACCAAGCCACCTGACACCACCACCCACCGAAAGCCCCCGCCGGATTACCAGTCCGACGACAACCCGCGAGAACAGGAGGTGACTCCCCTAAGTCCCAAGTGAGTTCCGGCCTCTCGGCCTTCCCCCGGCAGCAGGCCCTCCTCGCGGAGGGTCCGGCCCGTTTTGTCTTGTGACTCCATGAGGAGGTACCGCTCATCGTAGCGGACAGCCGCTGCGCTGGCACCGGAGTGCTTCGTGTCGTCCTGCTCTCACCGAGCCGACATGTCGATTCCGTCCAGGCGCAAGCCGACACACCGGCACGATCCCCGCCGTTTTGACCTGCTCACGTCGATGCAGGACGCGGCCCGCCACAGGTGGCGCGGGATCGTGACAGCACCCATGGGAGACCGGTCCCAGGAAACCGGCCCGAGGCCCAGCGCGTGGCGCGCGCGGGGAGTCCGGACCCAGCCCGCGGTAGAGAACGGTCCGCGTCACCAAGACCGACCCCGGCCACAGCCACCGGGAGTATGAGGCAGAGGCATCCAGGCGTGACACCCGCTGATCGGGCACGTAGGGGTCCTGTAGACGCTAAATGGTGAATCGAGCAGCAGCCGAGGCCGGCCTTGCCCGTGGAGTGATCCGCGTGGCGAACAAGGTGGACCCGAGCCGGTGGGGGTGCAGAACCCCCAGAGACACGACCTCTCAGCGCTGATTGCATATCCCGGTCCCAGGGCGAGCGTGACAACATCCGTGGCCCGATCGAAAGCATCCATACCGTGTATGGGCGTACCGGAGAACCTCAGTTCTTCATCCCGATCCCCTCCTAGTGAGACGGCAGAAACCCCTTGGGGCTCTCTCTGTCGTCTCACTAGGGGGGGTCTCCGCTCCACCCGACCTGAGCACCCGGAGGGTGGTCGGGTGGAGCCAGTAGGGACAGCCGGGCGCTTAGCGCCCGTCCTTAAACAACACGGGCCGAAGGCCCGACGAGAAAGGCCGCGCTTCGCGCGTCCTTTTTTGCGGAGGTGGGGCCGATCCGGCCCCACTAAGCCGGCCTGCAGGCGACGTTCGAGCAAGGGCCGGATCGGCCCCACCGACAACATGTTGTGTCTGAGCGAAGCGAAGTCGATTGGCTGCATGGAGCGCTGCAGCGCGAGAATCTGGTGTCTTGTCTTCTCTTGGTGCAGAGGGGTGGCTCTTCTTGATCTTCGGATGCGCCACCCCTTAGGGCTTGTTATCAGTCTGCTCACCTTCCCCGTCGGCACACCGCAAAATAGGGCGTTATCTGTGGAACAACTTCACGGCCCAGTAGGCACGACGCGCCGTCAGGCGCCCACCAGCGGCGATCCGGGCTCAGCGCACGATCTGACATGTTCCTCAACCGCCGAGACCGGTCCGCCGCCGGCGACCACCCGGCCACGTCCAGACCGCGGGGGCTCTGCCCCCACACCCCCGGCCACCCTGCTGAGGGGCCGGGGCGAACGACCGCGTGCGGCTCGAGTGTGGTGAAGGGGGCGCGGCGCGGGGTGGGTCCCTCGCTGGACGGCCCCCCAGGGGCGGCACACCGGCCGCCGGGTATCCAGGACGCCTACGGCGCCTCTGCGCGGCCGGGCTCCGCCCGGTCCTGGACACGGGGGTTGAGGAACATCCATGTCAGATCGTGCGCTAAGCCTTCTCCGGGCTGCTTGAGGCTTTGACCTGGGGTGATTGTGCCGCGGAGCCTTCGTGGGTCGTTGTTGTCGATCTTCGGAGAGCTATTGTGGTCGTGGAGTTCTTGTCGGATGAGCAGGCGGCCCGTTATGGGGCGTTTGATGGAGTTCCGTCTCGTGCGGAGCTGGAGCGGTATTTCTTTCTGGACGACGCGGATCGGGAGGCGGTGCAGGCCAAGCGGCGTGCGCACAACCGGCTGGGGTTCGCGGTACAGCTCACGAGCGTGCGGTACCTGGGTCGGTTCATGCCGGACCCGCGGCTGGTGCCGGCGGCGGTCGTCGAGTACCTGGCCGAGCAGTTGGAGATCGCGGATCCGTCGTGCCTGCAGCAATACGGAGAGCGCGACGGGACGGCTCGTACCCATGCGGGGGAGATTCAAGAGGCCGGCGGGTGGAAGGACTTCTCCGAGGTTTCGGAGGAGTTGGGCCAGTGGCTGGACGCGCGGGCCTGGACGACGGGTGACGGGCCGAAGGCGCTGTTCGACGCGGCTGCGGGGTGGCTGCACGAGCGGCGGGTGCTTCTGCCCGGTGCGAGCCGTCTGCGGCCTTGGGGACCAACGGAACAGCCATTAACGCTAAGCACTTGATCTTGGCCTTCTAGCACGTCAGACGCGCGATCATGGGGCCTTGGACTGAACCCGGACACCCGGCCCCGTGGGCGGCTAAGGTCACCTGTCTGTTGTCGTACGAGAGGGACCGCGCCGATGCCCGAGCGGATTTGGCACCCCATCAGCAAGCTGGAGTTCTTCGTCGACCACACCCGGCGGTGGCTGGTCGATGTGAAGGAGAACGCCGACGCGTTGGAGGAGGCCCGGACGAAGCCGCATGTACTTGCCGACACCGACGTGGTACGGGTGAAGCGGGTCTACACCGAGCAGGCCGACGACCTGGTCCTGTTCGAGGAGCAGGCGGAGAAGTGGGGCCAGCTTCCCGATCTCAGCCCGTCGAGGCGCCAGAAGCTGAGGACGCTGAACGAGCAGCTGGCTGAGCTGCGGGGGCTGAACAAGAAGGTGCTGGAGCTCGCCGACGAGTTGGCGAAGGGCACCATCGACACGGTGATGGCCGCCTCGGACGCGGAGCTGGGCCTGGCGGCCCTGCTCGGACTCGGGGGCCGTCCGTGACGTCCCGAACTTTCGTCCCTGTCGGCTCGTTGGGCAGGTCATGACCGCACGCCGCTCCGCCACCGAGCTTCCGTCCGATCCCACGCTTCTGAGCGTGAGGTACGAGCACTCCCATCTCGCCCGCTCCGACGACTACCAGGACACCCTGGAGGAGTGGACGGTGTCCGTCACCGAGTGGGACGAGGGAGACGAGGACGGGCCCCGGGTCGGGGAACTGTCGCTGTTCAGGCTCCGGTCCTTCACCGGCTACAGCCGCACCATGGCCGCCGACGAGCGCTCCGGCGAGCTGCTGAGCATCGCCGAGACCGTCTTCGACGCCAACGACGAGTACAACACCGCTTCGAGCGGGCCGTCGACATGCCGGTGGGGGACCTGCTGGTCCTGGACCGGGTCTGGCTCGACAAGGCGTACCGCGGGTTCGGCCTCGGCCCGATCTTCGCGATGGAGGCGGTACGGCGACTGTCGGGCGGCTGCTGCGCGGTGGCTGTCGAACCGGGCATGAGTGAGTGGCCGGACGGAGACCCGAGCCTGGTCAGCGACGCCGAGAACGATCTGGCCACAGCCAAGATCGCGGCGCTGTGGGAGAGCATCGGCTTCACCCACTTCAGGGAGGGCGTCTATCTCCTGGACACGGCCCTGGACGACAGTTCCATCATCAGCCAGCGCCGCAAGGAGCTCGCCGGGCTCGGCCAGGAGTACCGGGCCGGCCAGCAGCGGTAGCGGACCGGCGGTGTCAGGTCTGGCGGGGGAAGAGCGCGAGGAGCCGCTCGCGCTGGTTGGCGCCGAGGCCCTGGACGCGGCGGGTCTCGGAGATGCCGTGCCCGGCGAGCGCGTCCAGCTGCGACTGGAGTTCTTGGGTGAGGGTCGAGCAGCGGGCGTATCCGATGCGGATGTCGGCGGTCGGGGTGGCCGGGTCGATCGGCATGGGGGGCGGCGTGCCGGGCCGCCAGGGCTGCCCGGGGCCGCGGTCAGCCGGAGTCTGCACCCGCAGGAGTTTCGCGAGCCGGGGCACCTTGGTGAACCGGCCGGTGTGGTAGGTGCCGGCGACGGCGCCGCCGCGCGAGCGGCAGGGGGATCCCGGCTCGGCCGCACATCGGGGGCAGGGGTGCCGCTCGACGTCGTCGGCGTCGGTCGGGGAAGTCTCTTGAGGGACCGGCATGCCACGAAATGCTGTCACAAACATTTCTCACAAGGGAGCAGGACACGCTTCTGCGTGAGAACGAGTTGTGCGAGCAGATCCGGGGTCCGGAGCGGGTCGGCGGCCGTTCTTGATCTTGCTCCGGGAATGGTTCGATTGCGAGAGTCGCCGGCAGCCATGTCACGCGGTCGGCGGATCTTGGACGGTCGGGGGAGGCGGAGCGGCGGGGCAGGACCATACGGTGATCCCATGATCAGCATGATGCGGCCTTCGCGACGCCGTCCTGCGGGGCGCGGTTTCGTGCTGCTGGTGCTGCTGGTGCTGCTGGTGCTGGCGGTGCTGGCCGGTGTGCTGGCGATGCACGGCCTGGGCCCGGGACCCGCTCCCGCGAAGGCGCCGGTGGCCGCGAGTCGCCACGCCATGGCGATGGTCCACGACGAGGCCGGCTGGCAGGTTGCCGGCGACTACTCGCACATGGATGGCGGAACGGGTCACGCGGAGCACGCAGATGCCACGTGTGCCTCGGCCGGTGTCGGCGTTGCGTACGCGCCTCCCGTCCTGGCCGCGGCTCTCGATAACGAGCCCGCGCCGGTGGCGCTGCCCGGCAGTGCGGCGGGGGCCCCGGAGAGCGGGCGTGCGCCGCCCGATCTCGCTGAGCTGCAACTCCTGCGGATATAGGACCGCCCGCACGGCACCTCCTTGCCCCGGCTTTCGGCCGGCAAGGGATGCCGCGCTCCGGCACGCCCCTCCCTTCCATATCGGCGCCTGCCTGCTCGGGCGGCGCATCAAGGAGTCGCAGCGCCATGAACAAGAACCTCATCCGCCGCACCGCCCTCGTCGCCATCGCGGGCACCGCATCCCTCGCACTCGCCGCGTGCGGGTCGAACGACGACACCCCCGCCGCTCACAACAGCCACGCCTCCTCCCCGTCGGCGTCCGCGTCCGCCCCGGGGCAGCACAACGCGGCCGACGTCGCGTTTGCCCAGGGGATGATCCCCCATCACCGTCAGGCCGTGGAGATGGCCGACCTCGCGCCCAGCAGGGCCGAGTCCGCTGAGGTCAAGAAGCTCGCCGATGAGATCAAGAAGGCCCAGGACCCGGAGATCAAGACTCTCTCGGGCTGGCTGACCGCCTGGGGTGAGCAGGTCCCCACCGAGGGGGCCATGGACCATTCCGCGCACGGCATGGCCGGGATGATGACGGCCGAGGAGATGGACAAGCTCAAGGCGTCCTCGGGCAAGGCATTCGACACCGTCTTCTTGGAGATGATGATCAAGCACCACGAGGGCGCGGTGGCCATGGCCAAGACGGAGAAGGCCGACGGATCCTTCTCCGACGCCAAGACGATGGCGGACGCCATCATCACCTCGCAGACCGCCGAGATCACCACGATGAACAACCTGCTCGGCAAGAACTGACCCACCGGACGCTGGGGTGTGCGGGGCCGTACCGGCCCGGCACACCCCAGCGTCTTTTGCTGGGTTCAGCACCCCTCGCTGAATACCCCGGGGGGTATGTGGTTGTGGTGTGGGTCCGCGGGAGCGGAGTCACACTGGACGGGAATTGGGGCGACGGTCATGGACCACGCCGGGCACGAGATGGGATGGGTGGGGTGACCTGGGGGCCGCCGCGAAGGCGACACCGCACTGCGGGGCAGGGCCATGGGGGCCTCTTCGTCGTACGACTGTTCCCGCCATCATGTCGCGCCCGCAGGGGCGATGACCAGCAGGTTTGTCGTCGGCGGCTATGCGGGGGCGCTGGTGCGGCGGTCGGCGGTGCCCTCGGGGTCGTGGATGAAGAAGATGCCGATGACGGGGGCGTCCTGGATGCCGTCGGGGGTATCGACGGTGACACCGCCGCGGCCGTCGAGGTGCAGGAGATGGCCGCAGGTACTGCGCAGGCTCTCACTGCCGTCGCCGTTGCGGGAGATCACTCCGGAGTCCAGGGGAGCCGAGGCGTGGGTTTGTTGTCCGAGCGCGCTGCGTACGAGCAGGCGGCCGGAGGCGTCCCAGATGGCGGGGCTGGTCCAGGTGCAGCGGCTGACGGTGTCGGAGAAGATCTGGCGACGCCCGCTGTCGTCATCGGCGTCGAAGACCCAGATCAGTCGCAGATGCTCGGGCAGCGGGCTGATGCTCTTGCGCATCCCGCCACGATTCCACGCGCCGCCGGCCGTAGGGTGGCTTACGCGCCGGGCTCGGGGCGGGTGCTCCGCCACGACCGCGCGGTTGACGAAGCCGTAACTGCGTCCAGTGCGGTTCGCGAGGCTGTGGATGGAGGCACCACTCGTGTAGCGGTCTTCAGCTGGGTGGCCTGTGTCTCGCGTGGTGCGCCGGTGCGCCGGTGCGCCGGTCCGGACGTTGACCCTCGTGCACGATGCCGGGGTCCGGCAGCGGATCGCCGGGATCGGTTTGCTGCATATCCCGGGCATCTCCTGAAGGCCCTGTCCGCGCGCCCCGCTCAGTGGCGGCTACTTGGCGGGACGTGCTGATGCACGGCCGACGCCTGCGGGGGCATTGGGGCTGCGACAGCTTGATGTGCGGGGCATTCGGGGTCCCAGGGCCCGGCGGGGAGAGGAGGCCGACATCATTGTCAAGCCCTCGCGCGAACGTTTACTACGGGACAAATAGGGCAAAACGTGGAGGTTTGTGCCCGCTACTCGCCCGGAGGCTGTTTCATGCCCAGCAAGTCCCTTCCCTGGCTCCAGCAGACGCTCCCGTATCTGCGCGGTCTGGAACCGGGAGGGAACGGGCGCCGGGAAGGGCCCGTATGTGGTGGCGAGAGCCGTCGAGAGCAGGCGGCCGATGTGCTCGACCTGGCTCTTTCCGTAGGTGGACTGCTGTGCGAGAGCGGCGCGTCGGCCGAGGAGACGGTCGGCGCCATGATCGTCACGGCCCGTGCCTATGGGATGGACGAGTGCCAGCCTGATGTCACTCTGAGTGGCGTTGAGCTTTCCGTCCTCGTGCCCGGTGAGGCCCTGCCTGTCTTAGGGCGACGCGCGGTCCGGTTTCGGGTGGCGGACTTCGCCGCGGTGGAGGGGATCCATCAGCTCGTCAGGGACATCCATGAGGGACGTATCGGTCTGCTGGAGGCGCGAGAGGCGGCCAGCGAGCTGGGCCCCGCCTCGGAGCTGCCCGGTACCCGGCGGCCCTGGCGGCGTCGGTACGCAGGCCATGCGCTGGCCGGAAGCATCGCGGGTTCAGCCAGCGTCTTCACGGGTGCGAGCGTCGGGATAGCGCTCTGTGCGTTCGTAGCGGCGGCACTCGGGAACATGATCAGCGACCTGCTGGCCCGTTACGGCGTGCCAGCGTTCTATCTGTTTGCGCTCGCCTCCATGCCCGCTGCCGCGATTGCGGTGGCTGTCCACGCCGCCGCGCCTGCCGCGGGCGGCCAGGCGGTCATCGTGGGCGGTGTGCTGGGCCTCCTGCCGGCCATGGCTGCGACCAGCGCCGTACAGGACGGCCTGACCGGGCACTACCTGACCGCCACTGCCAGGCTGCTGCACACCCTGATCATCTTCGTGGCGGTGGTTCTGGGCACGGGCATCGTGCTGGGCCTGGCCGCCCGGGCCGGGGTGCAAACTCCGGCACCGCCCCCGCCCATACCTTCGTGGGCCGACTATCCCGGCTGGTGGCTGATCATGGTGGGGGTCTTCGCGATCGCTATCGCTGCGCACCACCGGGTGCCGCCGGCCAAGTGGTGTGCGGTGGGTCTGCTGGGCGTGGCTGGCCTGGTCTCCTGCCTGGAAGCACAGGCATGGGGATTGTCACCGATCGCCGCCACTGCCATCGCGGCTGTGATCGTCAGCGCGGGCGGCCAGATGCTCGCCCGCCGGTCCCAGAGCTCGGCGCTGCCCTGGGCGATTCCGGCAGCTGCCCCGCTCCTGCCGGGCACCTTGATCTACCGGGCCCTTCGCGCGATGGTCGACGGAGAGGTGCTCATTGGGGTGACAGGTTTGGCCCAGGCGTTCGGTGTGCTTCTGGCACTGGCGGGCGGCATCAGTCTCACCGGGGAGCTCACCAACTTCATGCGTCTCTCACGGGCCGCACGGCGGGCCGCTGCGGCCCGGCTCCAGCCTGATCCTCAACCCCGGCCAGATCGCCCCCTTCACCGCACAGCGGGCGGCCACCGCGATGAGTCCGCTCCAACGGTTACGCGGTGGGAGCTGACCGACGCGGTGTTGTGTACCGGCGAACCGATAAGACGTTGGTCGATCTGACAAGGTGCCGTGGCCCGCGGTGACGCTCTGTACCTGTTGCTGGGGGCAGTATGCGGGGACGGACGGCTGGTGCGTCGCCTCTCTGGTCCCGAGCTTGTCGGCGGCGGGTGACCGCGGCCACGGACATGACCGGGCCCGGGGCGTCTTGGAGAGCGGCATGGCCACGGATACGCGGGCACGATGCCAGAAATCACCCCGCAGGGCCCGCGCCGGTCAGCCGCCGGAAGGGGGAGGTACGGCGTCTTCGTCGGGCGTCTTGGATGAAGGCCATGGCGAGAACGGCCTGGTCGTCTTCCTCGGATGCGGCCGACCAGCGTTTGGTGTCGGCCTCGAGAAACGACACGACGGCGTCCGGGTCTGCAGGCCGACTGCGGAAGTGCTCGCCGAGCCGTTCCAGCACTGGGTAGAACACGCCGTCCGCGTTGCGGGCCTCGCTGATGCCGTCCGTGTACACGACGAGGACTTCGCCCGGCTGCAGCCTGTGGGCCGTGGTCAGTGCCGGGACGAGCGAGAGGTCTGCAAGCCCGAGGGGGAGACCGGGGACCGTTCGCAAGGGGCGGGCCCCGTGGGGGCCGATGACGATCGGCTGCGGATGGCCGCGGTCCACGATGCGCACACTGTCCCCCGTGAGCTCCATGACCAGTGCGGTCACGAACAGCTCGGGATCGCCGGAGGACCCGCGAGGGCCGTTGCGGTCGATACTCAACTCCAGCCGCTCCGCCAGAACGGGAAGATCCTGCCACTCGTGCGCGGACACACGGAAACTCCCCAGGACCGCGGCCACCGTCTGCACCGCGTCCAGCCCCTTGCCCCGGACATCACCGATGATCGCCCGCACCCCGAACGGCGTCTCGCACACATCGTAGAGATCACCCCCGACCAGGGTGCCGTCCTCACCTGCCGTGTAGAACCCGGCGGCGCGCACACGCCCGATCCGTGACGGCACCGGCCTCAACATGGTCCGCTGCATGGCCTCCGCCACCGAATTCGCCCGGATCAGATGCCGCTGCGCCCGTTCCCGCTGTGAGGAGAGCCGGACACTCACGACACCGACGAGGAAGGTCGCCACGTACAGGGCCACATGATGCTGTTCGTCGAAGTGGCCCGGACGACTGAACGCCATCAGCATCTGCAGCCCCAGGCACACAGCGACCGATACAGCGGTGCCCCTGGGGCCGCGGGTCGCGGCAGCCAGCGGGGGGACGCCCACCAGCAGGAAGCTGACCGGCTCCCGCCCGCCCAACGCCATCTCCGCGATCAAGTCCAGGCCCACCGCCGCGAACGGCATCCACCAGACCCACCCCCGGCGCCAAACCGACAGCCGCCCACCTGGCAAAGAGGTATCAGAGGACATCTGCGCACTCTAGAACCACACCACCCCGGCACGCGGGAAGGAAACCCGGCACGGGGGACATGGGTCACGCCGGACGGCTTGATTGTGGTTTGCGCTGGGGAAACGTGCCTGGGTATGCCGGGGAGGCGTTTCTCTAGGCGTGGGTATCGCTGCTGGTCAGCGAGGTGTGGTGCTGGGCGCAGGAGAACGTGGCTGGACCCGTCCGGGTCCGGGGCCAGCGTGATCCATTCCAGGACCGCAGTCCCTTCCACGGGCCGGCTGACCACTGCCCGTCACCGTCCTGCGCGCGCAGGGCCCAGCCGATGACGCCACGACCTCGCCGCTTGCCGTCGACGTCCGTGCGCGGCTCCTGAAGCAGTGAGGCGCATCTCCGGGACAGCACCCTGGCGAGGACATGCCCGAGTGGCGGACGCTTGTAGTGAGAGCCAGAGACAGAGTGACAGCGCCTGTTCCTGTTAGGGGGCGGTGCTGTGTGTGGTGTCAATCCCCTGGAAACGTAGAGTCCTCTTCTATGCGGCTTCGGCCCTCTGGTGGGCTTGGCTGCGTTGCTGGCTGATCTTCTGTTCGAACTCCACGGGTGGGAGTCCGCCGGCACGGGTGTGGCGGCGTCTGGTGTTGTAGAAGTCGGCGATCCAGGTGGCGATCTTGATCCGGGCTTCGGCGCGGGTGGTGAACCGGTGCCGGTGGATGTACTCGGTCTTGACGGTGGAGTTGAACGCCTCGGCGGCGGCGTTGTCGAAACAGGACCCCACGCGGCCCATGGACTGGACCACGCCGAGTCGGTCGCACAGGCTGTTGTAGGCGGCGGAGGCGTATTCGCTGCCCCTGTCGGAGTGGAAGATCACTCCGTCCACGTCGCCGCCGCGGGTCGCGGCGGCCATCTGCAGGGACGCGCTGACCAGGGCGGCGTCGTGGCGGGCGTCCATGGCGTATCCGAGGCAGCGGCGGGAGAACAGGTCGATGACGGTGGCCAGGTAGAGCTTGCCCTCGCCGGTGTCGATCTCGGTCATGTCACCCACCCAGAGCACGTCGGGAGCGATCGCGTCGAAGTGCCGTCCGACCAGGTCGCGGGCTGCTTTCCGCTTGCCCTGGCGAGTCAGGCCCTTGCTCTTTTTCGGTTCGCGGCCGTACCAGCCCTCCTCGGACATGATCTCGGCGACCGTGTTCACGGACACTTGCCAGCCCTCGGCCCACAGGTCAAGCGTGATCCTGGGCGAGCCGTAGGTCCGACCCGACGCGTCGAAGAAGTGCTTGATCCTCTCGGTCAGCGCGGCCCGTCTGACCTCACGCTTCGTCAAATTTGCAGGCCTGCCACGCCATTTGTAGTACCAGGCCGGTGACACACCGAGCGCGCGGCAGGCCACGGTGTGCGGGATCTTCTCCTCGGTCCTGCAGTCGCTGATCACCCCGACGAGTACCGCCGGGTCCCAATCAGCTACTTCACCCACAGGACCATGCATCGCTTGAGGACATCACGCTCCATCCCGAGCTCGACGGTCTCCTTGCGCAACCGCTGATTCTCCGCCCGGAGCCGGGCCAGTTCCTCCCGCTCGGATTCCTCCAGAGGGCCGGTACCCGTCTCCGCGGCCCCGCGGGCCCGGCTCACCCAGGTCTGCAGCGTGCCCTCGTGCACACCCAGATCCCGCGCGACCTCCGCAGCCGGCTTGCCCGTCTCCAGCACGATCCGCACGGCCCCCTCACGGAACTCCGCGTCGTAGCTACGTCGCTTCCCCACCCTCAACTCCTTATCGGGTCACGACTCCACGCTACGAGGGGAAGCACAGTGGTGGTGAGGTCGATCACGGCGGCCAGGCCGCCCGTGGTGAGCGCTTGGCGCTGCTGGTCGGCGCCGGTGCCGTCTTGCAGGAGGCGGTGGAGGAGAGAGGTGACGTCGCGGCGGTCCCCGTGGTCGTCGAGGGCCGGGGCAATGTGCCTCATAAGCGTGGCAATCATGTCCCTGGCCGTACAGCGGCGCGCGTCAGGGCCGATGAGCGGGCCGTTCAACCCGTGGCGGGCGGCTTGCCACGTGGCCGCCTGCACCAGTTCCACGGGGCCCGCGGTGTAGGCGCACCCTTCCTGTGCCTCGCGCAAGGCTGTGGCGACCAGCGCTCTGGCGATGGCGGCCAGTAGGACCGCCTCGTCGGCCCGTAGTTGTACGTCGGGGCAGCGGACCTCGACGGTGGGATACTTCTCGGAGAGCCGGGCCTGCCAGTAAATCTGCCCGGCATCGGCGACGATCCCCGACTCCAACAGCCGTTCGACCCTGCGCTCGTAGTCCCTGACGCCGTCGAAGACCGGCGTGGGACCGGTCAGGGGCCAACGCCCGAAAACGATGGTGCGCCAGCTGGCGAAGCCGGTGTCATGCCCGTCCCACATGGGCGAATTCGCGGACAGCGCCACCAGCGCAGGCAGCCAGCCGCGAATGCGGTTGAGGACCTCCACACCCGCCTCCCGATCCGGAACGCCGAGGTGGACGTGCATGCCGTTGATCAGCTGTTCCTGGACAAGCTGCGGAGCGTAAGACCGCATACCGACGTACCGCGCAGTGGGCGTCACGGGGACCGGCCCGGTATCCCTGATCGCAGCGGTTCCCGTCATGGCAAGCCGGCAGCCGTTTGCCTCGGCGGCCAGGGCCATGGCGTGCCGCAGCCGCAGCAGGTGTCCGCCAACCTCCGAGAGGCCGTCGCACACCGGTGTCGCCACCTCAATCTGGGCCTGGAGCAGCTCGCTCTGCACTTCCTGCACGCTGGCGATCGAATCCAGCCCCGCGGCCTGGCGAACTGCCCTCGCCAGGGGGGCCGGCATCCCGGTGTCCGCGTGAAGGAGCAGGTACTCCTCCTCGACTCCCACGGTGACCATTGATGCCCACACCCCTGATGCCACAGTCCCATCCCCATTGCACCTGAGCTGCCGGGGTCCTCTCGATGCCACCACATCATCCGCACGTTGCCACGGCGACACACCTTGAAGGCGTGTTGGCGATCTCGTGTAAGAGCGTCCGCCAGGTGGGTGAAGTGGTCCAGGCGCAGTCCCCGATCATGGAGTCCTACGCTTCATGATCACTCGGGGTGTCCGTGCCTGCTGTCCCATCATGCTGCTCAAGCCCGTTCGCGACCAGTTCCTGACTCTGCTGCCCGACCACGAGGACCATCATCCCCTGGGCTGTCACAACCCGCGGATAGCGGACGAGGTCGTCTTCGACCGGCTGATCCAGATCCTCGCCTTCGACTGCGGATACGAACGTGCAGCCGACGAGCACTGCTCCGCCACGACCCCGCGGCGTCACCCGGACGAGTGGATCAAGCTCGGAGTCATGGAGAACCGGCGGCAGCTGGTCCTGTCCGTCTACGACCGCATGATCGGCCTCGACCTCAACCCCCTCGTCGCGGACGGCTACTTCACCAAGGCACCCGCCGGCGGCGAATGCGCCGCACGAAGCCCCGTCGACCGTAAACAAGGCCTCAAACGCTCACAGTTGACCGAAGCTCAGGGCATCCCCCTGATCACCGAGCCCGCACCGGACCGGCAAACATCCGCGACCACACCCTCCTGCCCGCCACCCTGGACGCGTACAGAGATCTTGAGAAGGCCCTGGGGCCGCTGCCGGAACACCCGCGGCTCGGCCTGGACGCAGGCTACGACTACCGCTCCGTCCACGGTGACCTGGACGAACGCGGCCTCGTGTCGCGGGTTCTTGAAGACTGAGGGAGCGTTGACACCTCGACGCACGGATCACCCCACGCGGAGCAAGCTCCCGATCCAGGCCGGCGGCCGGTGGGTCGTCGAGCGCACGAACTCGTGGATGAACAACTTCGGCCAACTCCGCCGCTGCACCGAACGACGCAAGACCACGATCGAGTTCTACATCGCGTTGGCCTGCATATTCGTCACCGCCACCTCATCAGCCGAGCCCGGACCCAATACCGCTGGGACACACGACCCCGCGCACCACGCATCCGATGACCTACTCGCCGACGCTCTTACACGCCGCCACACCCCCTAGCCGCGTGACGCGCTCCGTCCGGTCTCGTCACAGGGGGTCAGAACGGATACTGCTCCGCAGACGCCTGTGCGGGGGAGGCTTGCGCAGCCGCGGACGCCGCCCGGGCAGGGGGCACCGCCGGCCCGCCGGGGGCGGCTCCGCCCCCGGCCCGGTAGGTCTTGGTGACGGTGGCCTTCGCATAGGTGAGAGAGGGTGCGGCTTCCTCCGCGTCGATCTCGACGACAGTGCGCCGCTGTCCTTCCTTGTCGTCGTAGGTGCGCTGCTTGAGGCGTCCGGTGACGATGACCCGCATCCCGCGGGCCAGGGTCTCGGCGGCGTTCTCCGCAGTGTGCCGCCACAGGGTGCACCGAAGGAACAACGGCTCCCCGTCGGTGAACTCGCTGCGGTCGCGGTCGTAGACGCGCGGGGTGGAAGCGATGGTGAAACCCGTGACCGGGACACCGGAGGCGGTGAACCTCAGTTCCGGATCTGCCGTCAGATTACCCACCACCGTGACCGTGGTCTCGCCCGCCATACCCGCCACCCCTTCAGCATCCCCTGTACAAGTAGGACCACCGTACCGGCGCCTTGTGCTGCTGAAACGGCGGGCCGGGAGGCGTGTGGGGGTGCCGCGTGCGGGCCCGGTCCGGATCCCGTGTGCGGCTACTTGGGTGATACGGCCTGGTGGGGCGTGACGTGGGGGGTGGGTGAACGGTTCTTCCGGCAGTCGTTACCCCGCGTGTGCCGGGCCCGGCCCACGTCCTTGTGTGAGGAGTAGAGCGTGAAGGTTTCCCAGCGTCTGTCGGCTGCTGTGAGGTTCCCCCGAGATGCGGGGATGGGTGACAGAGGGTCAGATGGGTCTCATGAGAGGAGCCCAGACGATGCCTGCGCCGAGAAAGTACCCGTTGGAGTTGCGTGAGCGTGCGGTCCGGATGTATCGGACCGCGGAGCCGAAGCCCGTGATCCGCCGCATGGCCGAGGAACTCGGCGTTCACCACGAGGCCCTGCGCAACTGGATCCGCCAGGCCGAGGCCGACGCCGGCGAACGGGACAACCTGCTCACCACCGCCGAGAAGGAGGAGCTGACCGCCCTGCGGAAGGAGAATGCCCAGCTCAAGCGGGCGAACGAGATCCTCAAGGCCGCCTCGGCTTTTTTCGCCCAGGAACTCGACACGACCCGGCGAAGGTACTGACGTTCCTCGACGAACGTGATGACCTCGGTGTCGAGCCCGTACTCCGGGAACTGTCCATCCCCTCCTCCACCTACTACCGGTGGCGCCGGGCCGAGAAGGAGCCGTGTGAGCGACGTCGCCGGGATGCCGAGCTGACCGGCCGGATCCGTCAGGTCCACGACGAGTCCGGCGGGATCTACGGCTCACCGCGCGTGCACGCCGTCCTCCAGCGCGAGGGCGCCCGCGTCGGCCGCAAGCGCGTCGAGCGGCTCATGCGCCAGGCAGGCCTGGCCGGGATCAGCCCCCGCAAGACCAAGGGCTTCACCCGCCGCGACCCCGACGCGCAACTCGCACCCGACCTGGTCGAGCGCGACTTCACCGCACAGGGACCGAACCGGCTGTGGGTCACCGACCTGACCATGATCACCACTCAGGAGGGTCCGCTGTGGCTCTCCGCGATCCGCGACGCGTTCTCCCGCCGCGTCGTGGCCTGGGAGACCTCCGCCCGCGCGGATGCCGACCTGGTCCTGACCACCCTCGAGTACGCCCTGGCCAGCCGCGAACCCACCCCCGGCGAGCTCATCCACCATGCCGACCACGGCTGCCAGTACACGTCCGTGAAACTCACAACACGCCTGGTCAGAGCCGGGATCCAGGCATCCATGGGATCCGTCGGCGACTCGTACGACAACGCCCTCGCCGAGAACCTGTGGATGCTCATCAAGACCGAATGCGTCCGCGGCCAAGTCTTCGCCACACGTGCCGAGGCGAACCTCGCCCTCTTCCACTACATCGACGGCTTCTACAACCCCCGCCGCATCCAAAAACGCCTCGGCTACCTCAGCCCGATCGAGTTCGAAGAGAAGCACTACGCCAACCAGGCAGCCACCGAACAAGTGAACCTGAAACCACGTCAAACCGCCCTGACCAGCTAGTCAGCACCACCCGCACAACGGGGGAACCTCACTGTCCCGCTGGCCGTGATGGTGGCCGGAGCTGCCGCCGGCACCGCCAACGCCGGCGGCGGGCCGGCCGGGGACGGCATGTTCGTCGTCTGCCAGAGCCCCTCCGCGTTCAGCCTGGTCGACACCTCCGGCGGCGCCGGCGGCCTCATCGGCCAGACCGCCTCCGGACTGGGCCTGGGACTCCTCGGCGCCGGCCAGGGCGACAGCGGCCACCCCAAGACCTACACCACCTACCCCACCCCCGAGCCGACCCCGGAGGAGAACGGCGGCACCGCCAGCGGGCAGGGCAACGCCTCCAACGACAACTCCGGCAACGCGGACGGCGGCAACGGCGGCCACACCGACCTCGCCACCAGCCAGAACGTCACCGGCAACCGCTGCCTGACCGGCGATGAGACCAACACCAAGGTCACCAAGGACGACCACAGCCGCCTCGACACGAGCACCACCGTCGACAGCCACAACGACAAGAGCACCGGCAAGGACAACAGCCGCAAGAACCACCACGGTCTCCTCTAGCCACAAGGCCAACCCGCTGTGTGGGGACCCCAGCCGACAAACGGGTCCCTGCACAGCGCGGCAGGTGCAGTGACCTTTCCGCATCCTCCTCGTTCAGCAGGCCGACACGGCGCACCTTCACCGGCCGCCCCGCCCGGGTGCCGGTGCCGTGTGACGGCCCTGGCACCCGGGCGGTGTCAGGGCCGTTGCCATCCTGAGCCAACGGTCGAAGCCTGGCACGCGAAGCCATGACCGGTTCGTCTCATACGCCGCGGCCAGCGACACAGCTGACGAACGCGCCACCGTCTCTCACTGCTGCCCATCGTCGTCATCGTCGAGTTCGACCGCGTTCGGGTCGCGCAGCGGCCGCAAGCCGTCGACCGGCTGGGAAGCGGTGAAGCTGTAGCGGCCCAGGACGTTCAGATTCTTGTGCTTGAGCGGGGAAAGCCTGGCCACGTCCTCGTCCCTAATGTCGTGGCCCTCGGCGCGGAGCTGGGCAACGGCGGCGTCGATGTACCTGGTGGTCCAGAGAACCACAGCGTTCAGGACCAGACCCAGCGAGCCGAGCTGATCCTCCATCCCGTCCCGGTACGCCTGGTGGATGGTGCCCTTCTTGCCGTGGCAGATGTCGCGGGCGAGCTTGTGCCGGGACTCCTGGACGGTGAGCTGCTTGTGCATCTGCCGCCGGTAGGTGTCGTCGACCGGGTCGACGACGGCGAGCAGGTGGAGGGTCTTGGCGATCCGCCCGTACTCTGCGAACGCGGCGCCGAGCGGGGTCGGGTGGCCCTCGCGGCCGAACATACGCAGCAGGTCGTAGGCGCGGACCTGGTTGGTGACCAGGGAGCCGGCCACCCGCAACATGTCCGGCCAGTTGGTGATGACCTTCTTCACGCTCACCTTGTTCCGGGCGATCGCCTCCAGCGGCCCGTACCCGCCCGTCGGGTCGGCGCCGGGCATCGCCGCTTTCCAGAACCGCTGGTCGGCGAGGTCCTTGAAGCGCGGGGAGAAGCGGTAGCCGAGCATCTTGAAGATTCCGAAGACCATGTCGGAGTAGGAGGCGTTGTCGGTGGCGACCATTTCCGGCTTCACGCCGCCGTCCAGGTTCAGCAGCGCGTCCAGGATGAACAGTGAGTCGCGCGGAGTACCCGGGACGACCATCTGCCCGATGCCGATGACCTGGTCATTGATTGCGTTCAACCACGTTATTCCGGTCTTCTTCGCGAAGTACTTGGGGCTGGGCGCGGCGTTGATGGTGCGGACGGGGACGACGAAGCGCAGGCCGTCGACGGAGGCGAGCAGGCCCTTGCCCCAGTGCGCCACGATCGGTACCTGGGCCTGGGCCTCGATCAGGGCGGCGTTCGCCGTGGCGATGGTGTCGGCGCGCAGGTAGTACTGGTCGACGTGGACGAGCCGGGCACGGGTGAGGGCCTCGTGGTTCGGGTTGATGACCGGGGTCATGCCGATGTTGCACGCCTCCGACACGAGCAGGGCGACGACCGAGGTGGTCAGGTCCTTCATGCGGGTGGTGCCGTCGCCCAGGTGCACGAAGGCGTCCAGGAACCCGGTCCAGGAGTGCACCTCGAAGAGCAGGTCCGGCAGGTCGATCTTCGGGAGCATCTTCTCGAAGCGCTCGCGCAGCCACTTCAGCGACTTCGGCTCGCCGAGCGCGTGGAGCTTGGCCACGTTCAGCTTCACGCGGCCGTTTGGCTGGGTCTCGATGCTGATCTTCGCGTCCGGGCCCGCCTCCTGAAGGCGCTCGGCCATCTGCCTCCACGTCGCGTCCAGCACCTCGACCAGCTCCTGAAGGTGTCCTTCGGCGTCCTCGTCCAGACTCAGGCCGGCCAGGACGTCCTCACGCACCGCCTCCCACCCCTTACCCTGCAACAGGCGGGCACGCGGGTCGGACCAGCGGTGCGAGGGCGAAGCGAAGATGTCGCGGCGCTTGAGCGCCTTAAACAGCTGTTCCAGCACGCACACCACGTACGCGTCGCGGTCCGCCGCCCCCTGGGGCAGCTCAGCGTTCGCGTACACCGCCTTGCGCCAGTGCACCGGCACCAACTTGTCATCCACCTCCCGCGGCAACAGCGGCTTCTCGCCCACCTTCCGCCGCGACAACGCCGGAAGACGCTGCACCCCGGTCAGGATCCGCCTGCCGCCCGGCGCCGCGTCCAACGCCTTCGACTCACCCAGCAAGGACAGGAACGGCTTGACAGTGTTGTAGCGCAGCGCCAGCGCCCCGCGCAGCGCACTCTCGGCCGTGCCGTCGTCCTCCGGGACCAGGCTCACCACCACAGTCGCGGCGCTCGACAGCGCCGCACGAGGTGCGACCTCCTCCAAAGCCCGCCACAGCGCGGCCACATCCACATCACAGCCACTCTGCTCGATGAGCTCCAGCTCCCCGATGAACACCGCCGCCGCCCTGGCCACCAGCCGGGACGCCTTCTCCAGCTGCGGCAGCGTCGACAGGCGCTGTTTATCGGTGGACCGCTTCGCGGTACTGATCAGCCGCGTCGCCATCAGGATCTCGAACAGGTCCAGGGCATCATCGATCGCCTTCGCCTCCAGGTGGCGCATCACCGCGGTGAGCATCGCCGTGCGCTTGGGCTCGCTGGTCCGCTCCAGCTTCGGCGCCTTGGTACCCAGCCCGTACCGGGCCAGCGCGGACAACCGGTTCGGCGGGATCTGATCCAGCTTCAGACGCCCCAGCTTGAAAGCGGCGATGTCCTCGACCCGCTGCAACGCGCCCTTCATCGCGGTGCCCGTGGTCCGCGTCGGGGGCTGACGCATACGCTCCAGCTCCGAATACCGCTTGCCCTCCGGCCTCTTCAACGTGGCCACCAAGTCCCCGGCCAGCGCCGGATCCGCCCGCCAGGCCGCCTTGGCGACCGTGGCGTGCAGCCGCCTGTCCGCGATGGCGCGGACCTCGGCGACCTGCCGGGCCAGCACGCTCACCCCCGGCAGCAGCACCCGGCGCCGGCGCAGCCAGCCCACCGCGTGATCGAACAGCGCCTTCGGGCCCTCCGCGTGCGCCGTCCACGCACGACCGTGCAGGAACGACCTGAACTGCCGGCCCTGGTCATGGTCCTCGTACTGGTGGTACCCGTACGCGTCACGTATCTCCCACGCGTGCTCGTACTGCGTCGGCTTGCGCTCGGTGTACCGCTTGATGCAGGAGACATCCTCGATCTCCAACTGCGTCGCCAAGTGCTCCACCACCGGCCACGGCACCGCGAGGGGGTCCTCCAGGAACAGCCCGATGTAGCGGACCGTGCACATCTGGAGGGCGAACCCCAGACGGTTGTGGTCACCACGCCGCTTCGCGATCAGCTTCAGATCCTCGTCGTCGAGGAAGAAGAACCGCTCCAGCTCGGGCCTCGTCGGCTCCTCGGCGAACTTTCCGTACGCCTCGGCCTGCTCATCAGTCAAAAATTCCACTGGCATGCGCGGACCGTAGGCAGGCCCGATCAATGCCCGACGATCTTCGTTCGAACCCGCACGGCGGAGTGATCATTCGTGCTAGAGGACCAAGATCAAGTGCTTAGCGTTAATGGCTGTTCCGTTGGTCCCCAAGGCCGGTCTGGCCCGGCTGGTGGGCAGTGTGCGTGAGGCGGCGAACCAGCGGCTGTGGGACACCCTCTACGGGCTGTTGAATACCGGGCAGCGGGCGGTGCTGGACTCGCTGTTGACCGTGCCGTCCGGCGCGCGGGTCTCGGAGCTGGACCGGCTGCGGCGCGGTCCGGTGCGGGTGTCGGGCCCGCAGATGAAGTGGTCCCTGGAACGGGCGGAGGAGATCGCTGACCTGGGGATGGGGGAGCTGGACGTCACGGGGATACCGCCGCGGCGCCTCGCGGAGCTGTCGCGGTACGGGGTGGATGGCAAGGCGACGCTGCTGCGGCGCCACGGGGACTCGCGGCGTCTGGCGACGCTGTTTGCCACCGCGGTGTACCTGACGACCAGGTCGGTGGATGACGCGCTGGACCTGCTGGAGGTTCTGGTCGCCACGAAGCTGCTGGCCAAGGCCGAGCGGGAGACCGTCAAGGCGAAGATCAGGACGCTGCCGAGGGTGGAGCGCGCGTCGGCGAAGCTGGCGACCGCGTTCCAGGTCGTTTTCGATACGACCTCCGAGCAGGTCGACACCGACACCGGCGAGGTCAGCGGGCCGAAGGTGGCTTCGTTTGAGGCGATGTGGGAGCAGATCGAGGCGGTGGTACCGCGCCGGGAGCTGGCCGCGGCGATCGCCGCGCTGTTCGAGCTGACGCCGCCGCTGGACTCGGACGCGGACGAAGCATGGCGGGCGATGCTGGTCACCCGGTTCGGCACGGTGCGGCCGTTCCTGAAACTGCTGGTCAAGGTCGTGGACTTCGGTGCGACCCCGGAGGGGATGCCGGTCTTGCAGGCGCTGAAGTCGTTGCCCGAGCTGATGGGCCGCAAGAAGGTCGGTCCCTCCGAGATCGACACGGGCCTGCTGGTGGGTTCGTGGCGGCGCCTGGTGCTTGCGGCCCCGCACCTGGAGCCGGGCACGGTGGACTGGAAGGCGTACGTGTTCTGTGTGCTGGAGCAGTTCCACCGGATGTTGCGCCGGAAGGAGGTGTTCGCGAAGAACTCCTCGAAGTGGGGCGACCCACGCGCGAAGCTGCTGGCTGGGGAGGCGTGGGAGCAGGCCAAGCCCACCGTGCTGGCCTCCCTCGGACTGCCGGCGGTGGCGGGAGAGCATCTGGCAGCACGGTCCGCGCTGCTGGACGGCACCTACCGTGAGGTGGCCGGACGGCTGCCGGAGAACTCGCAGATCGTGTTCGACGACGACGGACGGCTACACTTCGCCGCCCTGGAGCCGGAGCCGGAACCTGCTTCCCTGCTGGATCTGCGGGCGGCGGTGAACGCGATGCTGCCGCGGGTGGACCTGCCGGAGGTGTTGCTGGAGGTGTTCTCCTGGACCGGCGCCGACCAGGCGTTCACCTCGGTCACCGGCGGCGAGGCCAGGCTGAGGGGCCTGCACGTCACGATCGCGGCGCTGCTGGTGGCCCACGGCTGCAACGTGGGATACACCCCGGTCATCGGCGGCGTCGACGCGCTGAAGTACGGACGGCTGTCCCATGTTGACCAGACGTATCTGCGCCTGTCGACCTACCGGGCCGCGAATGCCACCTTGATCCAGGCCCAGGCCTCGATCCCGCTTGCCCAGGCGTGGGGCGGCGGGCTGGTGGGGGTCCCGGTAGTTCTCGCCGAAAAAACAACGCTAAGCGACTGCGGACCGGTCCAGAGGCCGGATGGAGGTTGAGAATCCCGGTTCGTCATCGGGCGGGCTCCGCCGTCTGTGCCATACGTGGCGCGGGGAGTTCGCCGGTTTGGAGCGAGGCGAAGTCGGCGTGCGCCTGCTCGACAGCTTCGGGGTATGCCTCGTGCTTAGCGTGCTCGGCAAGGGCCCGGTAGATGCTGGCGACGGATGGACTGCGTCCTTTGCGTTTGCCGGTGGGGATGATCAGGTCGGGCTGGATCTGCTCGACGGACTCGCCGTTCGCGCGGCGGCGGAGCACGGTGTGCAGCATGTCGTCGGTGATGACGGGAGGCCGACCACCGTGCTTGCCCTTGCGGGCGGCGGTGTCGAGCCCTTCCAGCGTCGATTCCCGGATGTTCTCCCGCTCGGTCTCCGCCATCGCGGCGAAGAAGCCGAAGAGCAGTCTTCCGGGGCCGGAGGGGTCGTACATCCCGGGGAGCGGTCCGGCGAGCATCTCCAGGACCAGGCCGTGGGCGGTGAGGTGATCGGCGAGCGCGGTCAGCTCGGCTGCGTCGCGCCCCAGCCGCTTCATCTCGAACACGGTGAAGATGACCCGGCAGTGGGGTGCATGGGCCTTGATCTCGCGGGCGGCGGCGAGCGCGGCCTCGAACTGCGGCCGGACGCGGATGCGGGTGCTGATCTTCTCGCTGAAGATCTTCTCCCTGGGGATGCCGTGCTTACTGAGCGCATCGAGCTGGGACTGGAGCTCCTGGCTCAGGTGCGAGCATCGCGCGTAGCCGATGCGGATGTCGGCGGTCGGGGTGTCCGGGTCGATCGGAGCCGGGGGCGGGGTGCCGGGCCGCCACGGCTGCCCCGGACCTCGGTCGGCCGGGGTTGTCACCCGCAGGAGCTTCGCGAGCTGGGGCACCTTGGCGAAGCGGCCGGTGTGGTACGTGCCGGCGACCGCGCCGCCGCGCGAGCGGCACGGTGATCCAGGCTCGGCCGCGCACCTCGGGCAGGGATGGCGCTCGACGTCGTCCGCGTTGGCCGGTGAGGGCTCTTGATGGTCCGTCATGGCCCCGGATTTTCTCACAATGCAAGTCTCAGAAGGGGGTTCGACCCATCTTTGAGTGAGAACGAGTTGTGCGAACCAATCCGGGGCCCGGGCGGCTTTCCCAGCCCTCAAGTGATCTTGCTCTGGGAAAGGACCGTTTGTGAGACCTGGCGAGTTCTTCCGGTTCGATCAGGTGGGTCGCTTGGGTTGGATCAGTCCGCTTTCGTAGGCGTAGATGGCGGCTTGTGTGCGGTCGCGTAGGTCGAGTTTGGTGAGGATGCGGCTGACGTAGGTCTTCACGGTCTGGTCGGCGATGATCAGGCGTGCGGCGATCTCGTGGTTGGACAGGCCCTGGGCGATGAGAGCGAGGACTTCCCCTTCGCGTTCGGTGAGGGGGCTGTCGGGGCCTGGCGGGGTGAGCTGGGGGGCTTCCATGTGTGCGAAGCGGGTCAGGAGCCGTCTGGTGATGCTGGGGGCGAGGAGCGCTTCGCCGGCGGCGACGGTACGGACGGCGTGGGCGAGCTGTTCGGCGGAGGCCTCTTTGAGGAGGAACCCGGAGGCGCCTGCGCGTAGTGCTTGGTAGACGTATTCGTCGAGGTCGAAGGTCGTCAGGACCAGGATTTTTGTGGTGGAGTCTGGGTCCTGGAGGATCTGGCGGGTGGCTTCGATGCCGTTGAGGCCTGGCATGCGGATGTCCATCAGGATCACGTCGGGGCGGAGTTGCCCGGCCAGGGTGACGGCTTCGAGGCCGTCGGCGGCCTGGCCGACGATCTGGATGTCGTGTTCCGCGCTGAGCAGGGCGGTGAAGCCCTGGCGGATCATGATCTGGTCGTCGGCGATCAGCGCCCGGATGGGCATCGGTGCCTCACTTCTGGTCTCTGTACGGAGCAGGGGCTGCGGGAAGGACGGCGGTGACGGTGTAGGAGCCGTCCGGGCCGGGCTGTGTGGTGAGGCGGCCGCCGAGCATGGCGGTGCGTTCGCGCATGCCGAGCAGTCCGTGCCCCGCCCCGGGCACAGGCCGCGTGGGGTGGGCGGGGGCGGTGTTGGTGACCCGGATGGTCAGGGCGTCGCCGGTGTAGTCCAGGCGGACGTGGACGGCCGAGCCGGGGGCGTGTCTCAGGGCGTTGCTGAGGGCTTCCTGGACGATGCGGTAGGCGGACAGTTCCACCCCGGGAGGCAGTCGGCGAACGGTGCCGGTGGTCTCGGTGGTGAGTGTGGTGCCGGTGGCGCGGACGGTTTCGGTGAGCTGGTCGAGTTGGGCGAGGGTGGGCTGGGGGGTGTAGGGGGTCTCGTCGTCGGCGTCCTCGGCCCGCAGTAGGGCCAGGACGCGGCGGAGTTCACCCAGGGCTTCGAGGGCACCGCCGCGGATGGCGGCGAGGCTGTCCATGAGTTCGGGTGGCGGGTCCTTGAGCTGGCGGGTGGCGACCTGGGCCTGGATGGAGATGACGGACATGTGGTGGGCGATGACGTCGTGGAGCTCGCGGGCGATCCGGGTGCGCTCCTCGAGCACGGCCCTCCGGGCGCGCTCGCCGGCGCTGGCTGTTGCCTGCTGCAGCGCCTCGTTGTGCGCTTCGCGTCGGCTGCGCAACAGCGCTCCGGCAACGGCGGCGGCGGTGAAGATACCGAGGGTGACATTGCGGTAGGTGTGGTGCGGCGCCTCGGGGAATCCAGGCCCGGCAGTAGGCAGAGCGAGCGTCACGGCCGCCGTCGAGGCCCAGACGAGTAGCGCGGTGCGTACTCGTACGCGCAGACAGAGCAGGAGCAGGATGCCTGCGTGCGCGAGCAGCGTGGGCCAGGGCCACTGGGTGACGTGCAACTGGGTTGCCGTCACGGCGCACAGGCCCAGGGAGAGCAGCCAGGCCGGCACCGGTGCGTACAGGGCGAGAACGAGCGCCGCTGCATCCGCGGCCGCGACAACTGCCGCGGCAGCGGCGCCCACATGGTAGAAGTCCTCCAGTTCGGGCCAGCCGGCAAGGAACAGCAGGACTGCTGCGATCGCGGTCAGGACATGCGGGAGGTAGCGCAGCGCCCACGGAGCCTGCGCCCGGGATGGCAGCGGTGCGACCGCCAGGGCCAGGATCCCTCGGGCGTCGGGCTGGGCCATGGCGGTGTCCCTATCCATGTTCTGCCCCTTGGAGCTCGGGTACGGCCCGCGGCGGGAGCGCTTGGGAACCAGTGTGCCGCCGGTTCCCGGCTGGGGTGGGTTGCGGCCCGCCGCGTTCGAAGACGCGGAACGCAACGGCGCATGCTGCGAGCGCCACGGCGAAGGCGGGGATCCAGAGGATCCGTTGGGCTGTCCAGATGATGCTGTCCGGTGGGGTACTCAGCCCGGGCAGTGTGCCGGCGGTCGTGCCGAGTGAGGTGGTGATCAGCATCGCCGTCTGGTGCCAGAGGAAGATCGTGAGTGCGGAGAGGTTGGCCAGGGCCACCCCTGCCCACAGGGCGGGTCGTCGCATGGCGCTGCGGAGCGGTTCGCGCAGCAGGAGCGCCAGCCCGCACTGGGTGATGCCGAAGGTGACCGCGGCCAGGGTGGGCGGGCTGAGGTTGGAGACGGGCGCTCCGGGGACGCCGACCATGGAGGTCGGGTAGCCGGCCCACAGCAGCAGAGCCGCCGTGGCGGTGCCGCCGCCGAGGACCAGCGCCAGCGGGGTGCGTCGTCGGGTGAGGGCTCCGCGTGCCCAGGCGCTGCCCAGGCAGTAGGGCACCATCCATCCGGCTGCGACGTTGATCCAGCCGATCCAGGACGGGCCGCCGAAGCCGAAGCGGATCAGATCCACATGGAGGACTACCGCCAGTGGCCACAGTGGGTTGAGCCGGGCGATCAGCGGGGTGGCGGCGGTCAGCGCGATATATACGAGTAGGAACCACAGCGGGGAGAGGACCAGGGTCAGCAGTGTGCGCAGGGTCTGCGCTGGTACGCCTCCGGCCAGCAGGCCGACGGTTGCCAGCGCCCACAGGGCGAGCAGCACGGCTACGGGACGGGTGAGCCGTCGTATGCGGGTGGCGGCCCATGCCCGGTATCCGGTGCCCTTGGCCTGGGCGCGTTCCCAGCTTCCGGCGGCTGCGTAGCCGCCGACCAGGAAGAACACCGCGAGGGTCTGGAAGATCCAGGAGAGGGGTGCCAGCTGCGGCATGCGCGTGAGCGGGCTGGTGTCTGTCAGCGTGCCGGAGTCGGTGGTGGTGACGGCGGTGACCAGCCAGTGGCCCAGGACTACGCCGGTGATGGCGAGGGCGCGCAGGGCGTCGATGGCACGGTCGCGGTGGGCCGGGGTGCTGTCGTTGATGCGGCGGGTGAGGTATCGCAGGTCAGGCATGTGCGGGCTCCGGGTCCTGGTCGAGGACGATGTGGGCGAGGTTGCGCAGGGACAGGGAGCCGGGGGTGAAGTAGTCGCTGTGGCCGCCGGGCCCGGCGGCGAAGCGGCGGGCGCCGAAGGCGGCGGCGGTGGGGTCCTGGCCGAAGCCGAGGCTGGCGCCGCCGGGCAGGCCGATGCTCAGATGCGGGATGCCGGCGATCCAGTCGCCGCTGCCGCGGCCCGCCCACACCGCTGCGCGGGTGTGGAGGGCTGCCACATCGGGTTCGTCGACGCCGGGGCTGGCGAACAGCACGATGGAGGCCACGTTCAGTCGGGGGGCGGCCTGGCCGCAGACCACCGACCCGTAGGAATGGCACAGCAGGGTCACGCTGGCCTGCGGGTTGACCCGGTGGACCGTGGCAAGGAAGGCGCGCAGGGCGGGTGCCGCGGCGCGTGCGCGGGAGTCGGTCAGGATCGCCGGACCGGTCAGGCCCGGGGTGTCGTAGCCCAGCCAGGTAACGACGGCCACCTTGGCCGCGGGGTCCTGCTGGCAGAGCTGGCCGCGTAGTTCCAGGGCGGCGCCGCCCAGCGACCGGTGATCCACGTGCACGGCGCCGGTGGCAGGGACCGTGCATGAGGAGGCGGCGTGATCCCGGCGGACCAGGCCGGCGGGGGGATTGCCGCCGAGCGCGTCGTAGGTGTCCAAGTCGGTGTCGGCACCGGGGACCAGCACGGCGATGCGGTCCGCGTGGGCGAGGTCTCCCATGACCTCCACGACCCGGCCGGGGCCGCGGCCGTCGAAGGTGAGGTACTGCCGGCCGTCTTCCGCCAGCGCCCGCAACCGCGCCGCCCGCCCGCTCGCACCGGCCGACTCCGCCGCGCGTGCGGCCTGCAGGATGTTCGCGCGGTTCGCGGCGTACGCCTGCGGCAGCGTAGCCGCAGTCGCCGGCGCGAGCCGGTCAGGGGCAGGGGCCGGTATGTGAGGCCGGCTCGCGGCCGTCAGGGGCACGACCACAGCCACCACAATGGCCAGGGCCGCAAGCGCGCGGCGCAGCCGGGCAAACCGGGATATCAGCACGGTGGTCCTTCCGCTCAGGGCTTGAAGCCGTGAGCGGCTTCCGATGCCCCGACGCTACGAACCCCACCGTGTAGCCCGGATCCCTCCGGGGAGGACACTTGTCTGGTAGCTCCCAGGTATCACCCAGCCCCTGGAGCACCGCCGTACTACTTGAGAGCTACCGCACGGGTGTCCCCTCTGGAGGGACCCGGGCTACAGGCCAGCCGCCATAGCTTTCTCACCGAAGGGCCAAACCGGCCAAAACCGATCCCGTGAGAAGAAGCCCATGCGACAGCGAAAGACCCTCCTGGCCGCCTCAACCGCGCTGGCAGGCAGCACAGCGATCATCGCGGGGCTCCTCGCGCCCTCCTACGCCTACGCGGACAGCCACCCCGCCGACTCACTTCAGAAGGCCGCCGACACCATCCACGACGCCGGAGCCGTCGGAGTCGCCATCGGCCTCGAAGGCCCCCACGACGTCCAGACGGCCACCAGCGGCGTCAGCAACCTCACCACCCAGGCCCCCGTCAAGCCGGATGCTCGGTTCCGGGCCGGAAGCGTCACCAAGACGTTCACCGCCGCCGTACTCCTCCAGCTCACAGAGCAGACCAACGCCCAGGGCAAGCCGCTCCTCAGCCTGGACCAGCCCGTCGTCTCGGTACTGCCGCATCTCTTCCCCAAGGACAGCATCCAGCTCGCCGAGAAGAAGACCATCACCATCCGCCAGCTCCTCCAGCACACCAGCGGCCTCGACGACAACCAGGGCTACACCCAGGCACTCCTGCCTCCCGAGGGAGCGAGCCCGAGCGAGATCAAGAAGTTCCTCGCCGCACCGGCCGACACCGATCAGCTGATCGCCGGCCCACTGAAGGGGAAGCTCGCCTTCCTCCCCGGGAGCCAGGACGCCCAGGGTCGCCCGAACCGGCTCTACTCCAACACCGGCTACGCCATCGCAGGCAAGATCATCGAAGCTGTGACCGGACACTCCTGGAGCCAGGAGGTCACCACCCGGATCATCGACAAGCTCGGCCTCCACGGCACGTCCATCCCGGACCCCCGAGCGGCGAAGACCCTGCCTGATCCCCACACCCAGGGCTACGAAGTGATCCCGGGCATGAACGACCCCCTGGACGTCACCGCACTGGACCGCCGCACCTGGGTCGGCGCCAGCGGGCAGATCGCCAGCACCACCGCCGACCTTGACACCTTCTACACCGCACTCCTCACCCCCGGACGACTCCTCGGCCCGCAGCAGATCAAGGAAATGCAGAGCACCATTCCCGAAACCGATGGTGAACCGGGCGCCGCATACGGCCTGGGTCTGGAGCACACCCCCCTCACCTGCGACGCCGGCAAGCCGGCGAACCTGAAGGGGTACTGGGGCCACACCGGCCGGGTCCTGGGCTACCAGACCCTCACCGGGACCACCCCGGACAGGAACAGGTCCATCACCATCTCCATCAACGGAGTCCGCCCCGTCCGCAACGCCGACGGAACCATCAACCAGGACAAGACCCAGCAGCAGTTCGACAACACAGTGCACACCGCGACCAAGGCCATCGACCAGACACTCTGCGCACCGCAATAGGGGCCACTGGGAACGCGGAACGCCCTCATGTCTCGGGTGCACCTGCTCCCGTGCACTTCTGCGGCTCGTCCCAGAGCAGAGCCGATCGGAGGAAGCAGGGCCGCGAATCTGACCCTACTATTGCTCACCTAGAGTGACTGCCCCCAAGGCAAGCTCGCAGGGGCACACATGAAACACGGCGGGAGGCATAGTGCTGCTACTGCTCAACACAGTCGGGGCCGGCCTCTTCCTGCTGCTGGTGATATGGGCGTGCCGGCGCCGCGGGAAGTCCGCCGGCGGCAATGCCCTCGCCGGTCCATGGGATGAACTGTTCCATCCTTCACGGCAGATGGTCCGGCACGAGAAGGAACGACAGCTGACCCTGCGCGACGATGTCGAATCCGCCGCGCCGCCAGGATCCGTTGTCGACTTGCAGGCAGGCACAGCCGTCATCAGGCCTGCACAGCGAAACTCTCGCAGGTGAGCCGATCCCCGTTCTTCCCGAGGGGCCGAAGGCTGGCGCAGGCAGCCATCCCCCAGGTGATGCCGGGCACCGGGCACCCGGGCCTCTGTGTGCGGCGGCCCCTCCATGGGCCTCCAGACGACCGGCCCTGAGCGCGATGATGCCCGCCGGGGCCGTCTTGGTTGCGTTACAGCCCGGCCCCGGGTCCGTCGATGGTCACGGTCCGCAGCGGGCGGTGGCCCTGGTCATCGAGCTGGGCGAGTTCGCGGTCGTAGTCGACGGTGATGGAGCCGTAGTAGTTGACCGCCGTACTGCGGGCCGGGGAGATGTGGGCGAGCACGTCAGCGTCCACATCGCGGCCGGCAGCCCGCAGTTCCCCGACGGCCAGGCCCATGTACTCGGTGTGCCAGCACACGACCGCGTTCGTCACCAGGGTCAGGCACCATGCCTGCTCGTTCTGCTGCTCTGGCTGACGTCGGGTCATCTTGCCCTCGCGGGCGTAGTGCAGCTGGCGGCGCAGTGCGTGGAGGGACTCGCCTTTGTTGAGCTGCCTCGTGATCTTGCGGCGGTAGACGGGATCGGACAGATATTTCGCCGCGTAGATCGTTCGCCGGATCGCGCCGTACTCCTTGAGCGCGGCGGCCAGGGCGTTCTGCCGGGAGGAGGCGGAGAGCTTGCCGACGATCAAAGAGGCGGTGGCGTGCCCGTACTTCAGTGATCCGGCGAGCCGCAGCAGGTCATCCCAGTGGTCGGCCACCAGGTCGAGGTTGGCCTTCTTCGTCAGCAGCGGCCCCGCGGTGGGGAAGCGTTCCGCGTAGTCGGCCTTGGCGCCCATCCGGTACAAGGTGATCTTTCCGAGGTCGCGGATGCGCGGTGAGAGCTGCTTGCCCACCAGATCGAACAGGGCGAAGTTGACCAGGGTCACCCCGTGCGTGTCCGTGGCGTGCTCGGTGATCGGCAGGTCGGTGGCGTTGCCGAGGATCTCGTCCAGCACGTAGTGCGCCTCGCGGTGCGTGGCGACGATGACCTTCGTGCCGAACGTGGAGTGCTGGTCGGAGACGTGCGTGTAGGTGGAGATCCCCTCGCCCACGAAGTACTTGTTCAGATGCCGGGCGGTGATCGACTTTCCGCGGGTGGGGAACCTCTGCCCGTCCGAGGACGACAAGGTGCCCGCGCCGAACATCGCGGTCATCGGCAGCTGGTGGTGGTAGTTGACCAGGCAGATGTTCGCCTCGCGCAGCGTGTTCTCGCGGATGTACCACTCTGCGGTCCACGCCAGCACGTCATAGGAGATGCCGCACGAGAAGGCCATCCCGTGCAGCCCCATGTTCGTGGACAGCCCGATCAGACAGGCGATCAAGTTCCTCTTGAGCTGCGGGGAGCGGGCCTGCTTGCCGCCGGCGTGGGTGAAGCAGTCCAGGAAGCCGGTGTGCCGGTCCATCTCCACCAGCAGCGAGGCGATCGGCACGTTCGGGAGCATCCGCTCCAGCTCGCCGTGCAGCTCCTCCACCTCGCCGGGAATGTCCTCGGCGGTGAGCGGGGAGATCACCAACTCACCCGCGTCGTTGAGGCGGACCGGCCCGTCCCCGCTCTTGAGGGCGCCCTCCAGGTCGGTGAGGGCCTCATCCAGCTCGTCGATCACCAGGGGCAGAGCCTGACAGGCGTCGGGGCTCTTGCCAACCAGGCGGCAGAACTCGGCCCGGTGCGTCTCCCACTGGGCGGGCTTGAACAGATAGGCCGCCGGGTTGTCGTAGCGGCGCGATCCGGGCACGAACACGTCCCCGCTGCGCAGGCCGTCACGCAGCGCGAGCAGCACGCACAGCTCCCAGTAGTGCCGGTACGCGGTCACGTCGCCCTTGGCCGCGGCCTCGTCCAGGTAGCCCTGCCAGCGCGTCGGCACGAACAGTGTCGGCGCCGTCTCCGGGACGTTGCGCGCGCCGGTGGCGTTCAGCTCCCGGAGGATCTCCAGGGCCTCGATCAGCGGCTGTGCCTCAGTGCCGCCCTTGAACCGCACCGCCTGAAGCACCTTCGGGGCGAACTGGCGGATGTAGGTGTACGAGCCCTCCAGCAGCCGCAGGTGCCCGTGGTCGCGCGGGAGCCGCACAGTTGCCCCGGCGTTGGCCGCGATCAGCCGGGACAGGCCGATCTTCCCGCGCAGCAGCGTCCCCACCGCCTCGTCCGGGATTCCGGCATCGGCGAGCACGGGCAGGATCTCGTCCAGCAGCGTGAGCCGGTCCTCCGACAGCTTGGCGCGCTCGGCGAGTTCGTCACGCAGCTTGATTCGCGCCCGGGATTCTGAGCCCGACAGGGTCTGATCGAACAGCTGCACGACGGAGTCGAGTACGTCGACGGCGGACTGGGCCAGCAACGTAAGTAGGATCGGGTGGCGCCGGCTCGCCTCCCGGCGCTCCAGGGCCTGCGCGGTGAGGCGGCGGCCGATCTGGGCGAGGTGGCGCCGACGTTCGGCAGGCAGCGCGGACAGGTCGAGGGCGTGCGCATCCAGGCCGCGCAGGAACACCAGCTTCTCCACCTCGCCGCCCACGCTGTTGGGTGACGCCTGCACCGGCCCGGTCCCAAGCCAGTGCAACCGCGAGGACCGCAGCCCAGGATCAACGACCAGCAGGTCGTCCAGGCCATGAATACGCTCGCCCGTCAGCAGGTGCGCCACCCGGGCGTGGGTCTCCTGCTCGGCAGTCGTACGGGCACTGGCGACCTTCTCCAGCAGCACGACTACACCGGGCCGGATCACCTTCGCCGAACGCAGGTACTCGCAGCCCAGGCGGAACAGCAGGCTCGGAGCGTCATGCTCCATCGCGCGGGCCAGCAGGAACTCGTCCAACTCCTTGAGCTCGATGGTCTTCGCCGGCTTCCATCCCAGATACTCGGCGATCTCCTTGAGGTGGTCGGTGCGGGTCTGCTCACGCGCGCCGTAGCCCGCCAGATCGGCGACGGCGAGCCCGAGCTGGCGGGCCAGGCGGCCGACCGCCGCGAGCGGAACGGCAGGCACATCGTCGGGGACGAAGCCCAGCCAGGGCAGGGCAGAGAGTTGCACAGCGGCGCCGAGCACATTCTGGGACCGGCGGAACTTCCGCAGGAACGCCTCGTCAGCCGGGGTGAGGGTGAAGTAGCGGATCAGCTCCTCCCGCCCGATCGCCGGGAAGGACCGCAACCCCTCCAGCTCCTCATCCGAGAACACCCGCGTCGCCATCTACCCCGCCCCTCCCGTTACGGCCATCGCCCACCCGGTCCAACGAGTCCGCTCCCACCCCAGCAACGGAAGACCCGACCTGAGACGAAAAGGCCAGTTCAGGCCCTCGGCCCAGGCTTAGCGTTGTTTTCTCGGCGAGAACTACTGGGACTCCTGGTGGCCTCGGTCGACGGGATGCGGTTCGTCGTCCCCGTGCCGAGTGTGTACGCGCGGCCGAACCCGAAGTACTTCGGGCGCCGGGGCGGCGCGACCTGGCTGAACATGATCAACGACCAGGCTGCCGGGCTCGGCGGGAAGGTCGTGGCCGGCACCCCGCGCGACTCGCTGTACGTGCTGGACGTCCTCTACGACCGCGACGGCGGCAAGCGCCCCGAGATGATCGTCACCGATACCGCCAGTTACAGCGACATCGTGTTCGGCCTGCTCACCTTGGCCGGCTTCGCGTACGCGCCACAGCTGGCGGACCTGCCGGACCAGAAGATGTGGCGCATCGACCGTACCGCCGACTACGGCGCCTTCCAGGACGCCGCCCGCGGCCGGGTCGACCTCGACCGCATCGAGCGGCACTGGGAGGACGTCCTGCGGATCATCGGCTCCATCCACACCGGAGCCGTCCGCGCCTACGACGTGATCCGGATGCTGTCCCGCGACGGGCGCCCCACCCCGCTGGGGGACGCGATCGCGCACTACGGGCGGATCGCCAAGACGCTGCACATCCTGCGCCTGGCCGACGAACCCGCCTACCGCCGCAAGATCAAGGTGCAGGCCAACCTCCAGGAGGGCCGTCACGCGCTCGCCCGGAAGATCTTCCATGGCAAGGCCGGGCAGCTCTACCAGCGCTACCAGGACGGCATGGAGGACCAGATCGGCGCGCTCGGCCTGGTGCTGAACGCGCTCGTGCTGTTCAACACCCGGTACATGGACGCCGCCGTCACCCAGCTCCGCGCGGACGGCTTCGACGTCCGTGACGAGGACGTTGCCCGGCTCTCCCCGTTCGTCCGCCACCACGTGAACATGCTCGGCCGGTACTCCTTCCAGCTCCCTGACCTGCCCGGCGGCATGCGGCCGCTGCGCGACGCGCAGGCCACCGACGAGGAATAGCCCGTCCTGGTCCGGATGGCTGAGTTGGCGGTTCATCCATGTTGGCGCAGGTTGTGGATGTGGGTGAGTACTTCGTCGACGTACGGGCGTACCTGGGCCTTGAGTTCGTGGCTCCAGGTCTCGTCCTGGTAGTGGCAGGTGCGGTACAGGTCCCTGGCGTGCTCCAGCACAGGCCGGTGCTCCGGGGCGAGGCGGCTGAGGGCCCAGTCCGCGGCTGCGTCCTTGGGCTGGATCTTGCCGGTGGCCAGGGTGGTCCAGATGCGGGCGAGGGTGAGCAGGACGTTGCGGGTGTCGTCGGCGAGGTTGTCGAGGAGTTCGGGGATGCCCGCAACACTCGCCCGGGCGAGGTCGCCATGCGGCACGGGGTCGAGGAGCTGGGCGGGCGGCGGGCCGGTGAGGGGATGGTCGCCTGCCAGCACTGTGGTGAGCGCGATAGCCAGATCCGGCATGGGGCAGGGCTGCGGGGGCCGCCCGCCTTCTTGCAGTTCTTCGCGGAGCCACTCACCGAACAGGAAGTCTCCGGTCGGCGGGTACCGCCAGGGGCGGACCTCGGACTGCACGACGACGGTGACTTCGACCGGCCGGACAGTGGGTGTGAGGCCGGAGATCTCCAGCAAGCCCTCGGCAAGCGCCCGCCGCTTGCCCTGGTCCAGGCTCTGCCTCGTGACGGCCAGGACATCGAGATCGCTGGCCGGGCCCAGGCCCCCGAGCACGGCGGAGCCGTGGAGGTACGTGCCGAGGAGCTCCGGCGCCAGGACGCCGCGGATGAGTCCGACGGTCTGCTCAAGTTGATCCATTACCTCAGTGTGGAGAGCTGCCTCCGCACGAGGCGTGCCCGAAGGGGCAGATGTATCGGATTGGCCGGTAATCGGGGCATATTTATGTGTGGGTTTTGTCGCTTTGGTGAGAGCGTGACCGGCATGGACACTCTCAAGGGCCGCTCAGTGGTTCTGCGTCGCGCGACGCCGGATGACGCACCCGCCTTCCGCGCCGCCCTGGCCTGCGAGGAGGTCGCCCGTTGGTGGACGAGGAACGGGTGGCTGGACGTCGAGGGCGACCTGGCCCGGCCCGATCACCGACGCCTTGCGATCACGGTCGAGGGCGTGGCGGTGGGGATGATCCAGTGGTGGGCGGAGGAATCACCGGTCTGCCCCTACGCCACGGTCGACATGTTCCTCCACCCCGACTATCACCGCCGCGGGTACGGCACCGATGCCCTGCGCACCCTGGTCGGCTGGCTGCTGAGTGCCGGCCGACAGCACAGGGTCACGATCGACCCGGCAGCCGACAACACCGCCGCGATCCGCTGCTACGAGAAGGTGGGCTTCCGCCGCGTGGGAGTGCTTCGCCAGTACTGGAAGGACGATGCCGGTCAGTGGCGCGACGGACTCCTGCTCGACCTGCTCGCCGGTGACCTCGCAGCGGGTCGGGAAGGCGGACACGGTGACCGTTGAGATCCGTCCCATCACGTCGGACGAAGCGGTTGATTTCCTGCGGATCGTGCCCGGCTTCGCGGGAACACCGAGCTGGGAGCCGGAGCCGCCCGCCTGGCACTCAGGTCTGGGAATGGCTCCCCGGTTCGACGAGCCCGCGACCGGCGAGGACCTGGCCAAGGCCGCGGCCGGGCTGCGTGATGTGGACCGTACGCGGGCCGCGTTCGTGGACGGCCGGCTGGTGGGCACCTCGCAGACGCTGTCGCTGGAGGTCACCGTCCCCGGTACCGGGCCGGTACCCATGGGCGGGCTGACCGCGGTCGGCGTCCTGCCGACCCACCGGCGACGCGGCCTGCTCCGGGACATGATGCGAGCCCTGCTCGACGACTGCCATGAACGGGGTGAGGCGCTGGCCACATTGAGCGCCGCGGAAGGCAGCATTTACGGCCGGTACGGCTTCGGCCCCGCAACCTACCAGGCCCGCTGGGAACTCGACATCACCCAGGCCCGGCGACCGTACCGCCACGAGCAGCAGGGACGGATCGAACTGGTCGACGCCCGGACGGCGAACGCAGTGTGGCCACGCCTCCACGACCAGGTCCGGCAGAGCCGGGTGGGCGAGGTCAGCGCCTACCACGGTCTATGGGACGAGAGAGCCGCCCGCACGGGCGCCTGGCAATACCTCCTTCGGTACGACGACACCGGCACCGTGGACGGCGCAGCCGTCTACCGCATCCCCTGGTCTCCCGACCCCTCGACGGCAGGCACGGTGGAGGTCGACTGGCTGGAAGCCGCCACTACCGCCGCCTACACCGACCTGTGGGCCTTCCTGACCAGCCTCGACCTGACCCGACGCGTCGTCGCAGGCAAACGGCCCGTCGACGAAGTACTGCGCTGGCAGCTCGCCGACCCCCGCGCCCTGCGCATCACCCGCCAGAGCGACGACCTGTGGGTCCGGCTCATCGACGTCCCCGCCGCCCTGGCCAACCGCACCTACCCAGTACAGGGCTCACTCATCGTCGAGGTCACCGACCCGTTCTGCCCCTGGAACCAGGGCCTGTGGCACCTGGAGGGCGGACCGGAGGGGGCCCACTGCCAACGCGCGCCCCGAGGCGCGTCGGCGGACCTGTCCCTGAGCTCCACGACCCTCGGGTCGATCTACCTCGGCGGCACACCGCTTGGGCCGCTCGCTGCCGCTGGTCTCGTCGACGAGCACACCAGCGGCACGCTGGAGCGGGCCACGGCCATGCTCACCCAGCCACAGGCACCCCACAACGCCATCGGCTTCTGACAGCGGCTGGCATCTGCCCGCCAGAGCCCCTCCCGACTACGACAGGAGGGTGAGGATCACTGCGGCGCAGGCGCGACGGCAGTCGCCTCGGGTTGATCACGTTCCTACTTGCATCGGTGGGCTCGTCTGTGCCCACAGCACAGACCTCTGGGCGAGCGCGTCCCACGTCCGCGAACCCGCACGATGGATCGAGGAAGGCATGAGGAAGCCGGGCTCGTCTTCAAAGGCCATGGCGAAAGCGTTTCATGTGCAGGGCCGCTGGCCGGATGTGACGGACGTCGTCCGCGGCGTCCTTGGCGTCCTGGTGGCCGTGGCGGTGGCCTTGGCCTTCGGTGCGCCGTGGGCGGCTGTCTCGGCTGGTGGGGCCGCGGCGGTCGCGGGGGCCATCGGGCTGATGCGCGGTCCTCGCGGCCGGATCCCGCTGATCCTCGCCATCTCTTTCACCATGGGCGCGGCCACGCTCGTCGGCTCGCTCGCTGCCCGGCACACGGTGGTGTTCGTGTGCCTGGTGGTGCTGTGGAGTTTCGGTGCCGGAATGATGTGGGCGGTCGGCCCCAGAGCCGGACTGATCGCTGCCGCCGGATCCGTACTTCTCGTAGGAGCAGCGGCAGTTCCGCTGAGCATTGCCACGACGCTCGGCGCGGCGGCGCTCGCGGTGGCCGGAGGACTGGTGCAGGCTCTCCTTGTCGCCGTATGGCCGGGCAGACGCTGGCGTGTGCAGCGCGAAGCAATGGCCGGTGCCTACCGGGCCGTCGCGGCACATGCCCACGCCCTGGCGGACAACCCCCACGCCGTATTCGATCCCGCCCCACTGATCATGATGCGGGAGGCCTTCACCCTCACCGACCGCCAGGCTGCCCGCCGCCCACCGGCCTTCAGGAGTCTCTACGGTCTTCCGGAACGCATCCGGCCCTCACTGACCGCGCTCGCTCACGCCGCCGACAGCGGCACACCGGCCGAAAACGCGGCAGCCCGCGCCTGGCTGCACACCACCGGCGATGTCCTCGGCCACATTGCCTCCCGCCGTCCGGACGAACTCAAGAACGCCAGGCACCTGCTGCAGAACCTGGTCGCTTCAACGGACCCGGCAAGCAGCTTCGCCGGGGCCACACAGCCTCTGGCACTGCAGCTGGCGCGGGCTCTCGACCTCGCCTCCTCCGACTCCATGCTGAAAGGCGAGAAGGCCCAGCGCCTGGAGCGACCAGGCCTGGCTGCCCGGCTGCACTCGGTCGCCGACGCTGTCACAGGGCAGCTGTCGCCGTCCTCGCCCGTCTTGCGTCACGCTCTCAGGCTTGCCTGCGCGACCGGTACCGCCGCCGCGCTGGCCCTTGCCACAGGTATGCAGCACGGCTACTGGATCGCGCTGACGACCCTGATGGTCATGCGCCCGCAGACCGCGCACACCGTCGAACGCTGCCTCGCGCGCGTGACCGGCAACGCCGCAGGTGTCCTTCTCCCCGCAGCCGTGACGCTCATCTGGCACCCGGGGACGGTCGCGAACGCGGTCCTGGCCATGCTGTTCATCGGATGTGCCTACCTGGTCGCAGAGACCGGGTACGTCGCCCTGAGCGCAAGCCTCGCGGCAGCGATCATCTTCCTTACCTCCGCCACCGGAGCCTCCGAGACCGACGCTGTCGCCACACGCCTCGCGGCCACCGCCATCGGCGGTCTCCTGGCCGTCGCCGCCCACCTCCTGCTCCCGGACACGCCCGACGCGCAACTGCGCCAACGGGCCGACGAAGCGATCACCGCACACCGCATGTACCTCGCAGCGGCCCTGACCCTCTTCACAAACCCCGGCCAGGAGAGCACGGCGGCCGTGCGGAGCGCGGGGCGCCGGGCACTGCGCGCGCGCTCGGAGCTGGCATCCTTCGCCCACCGCAAGGACCTGGGAGCCACAGCCCAGTCGCGGGCGGCCGAAGTACGCGAAACTCTGGACCCCCTGCACACGGCATGCGCCGTCCTCGAAACCCACCAGCCCAGCGGGACAGCCACGCCGCCGCTCCCCGAGGCACAGGAACTCGCCACCGCACTGCTGGAGCGACTGCAACCACGCGGCGTCCTCGCGCCCGGGACGGACCCTGGTGAGAGCCGGGCCGGCTGGGAAGAGTCGGCCGCCCGCCTCACCGCGCACCCCGACCGGAGCCGCTACCAGGCCCTGCTCTCTCAGGCCGCCGCCGCCGCTGTCGCGATGGACCGGCTCCAGGCCATCGAAGAACGCTGGTGATTCTTCGGGCCATATGGGAGCAACCGTTCGAGTGGCTTCGGGCTGGCGGTACGGACGCCGGGCGCGGCGGGGCCTTGGTCAGCGGCCGGGAATGCTGCCGCCGCCGTCGACGCAGAGGGTCTGTCCGGTGATGAAGCCGGCGTCGTCGCTGAGGAGGAAGCAGACGGCGGCTGCGATCTCTTCAGGGTGTCCCAGGCGTCCCATGGGGATGGTGCGCAGGACCGCTGCTTCGGCGGCGCTTCCGGTGGGGCGGGTGCGGTGGAAGAGTTCGGTGTCGATGGGGCCGGGGGCGACGGCGTTGACGGTGATGGGGTGGTCGGCGAGTTCGAGGGCCCAGGTGCGGGTCAGTCCGGTCAGGGCGCTCTTGGCGGCGGAGTAGCTGCTGCGGCCGCGGGTGCCGAAGACGGCGCGGCTGGTGATGTTCACGATCCGTCCCCACCCCCGCTCGCGCATGCCGTCGACGCACGCCTGGACGGTCTGGACCGCGGCGCGGACGTTGAGGTCGAGCACGGCCTGGAGGGCGGCCAGGTCGATGTGGCCGAGAGGTTCGGGCAGGGCGGTGCCCGCGTTGTTGACCACGGCATCCACGTGGTGGTCACGCGTCAGGGTCTGAAGGGTTTCGGCGGTCTGCCGGGCGTCGGAGAGGTCGCAGGGGACGAAGGTGCCCGGGAATCCGGCGGCTGGCCTGGAGCGGGCGATTCCCAGGACCTGTGCTCCCTCATGGCAGAGCCTGTGGGTGACGGCCAGGCCGATGCCCCGGGTCGCGCCGGTGACCAGGACCGTTTTCGCGGAAACCATGGGGCTCCTCGACCGGTGAGCGAGAGGTGGGTCCTGAGGGACACCCGGGCCAGCATTCCGGCCGAATGGCCCACATCCTGCCATTACGCCGGAAGTGGCTGTGTCGTAGAGCACCGCAGCTGTTTGGCGCCCGTTCTCGCCGGAAGTCCGTGGTGCCCCATCCCACCGAAGGGTCTGGCGCGGTATGGGCTGCCGGGAGGCTCACGCTCGTGGAGAGTGGGCCGCCGCTGAGCCCCTCAGGATGGCGTCAAGGCCGTACTCGAAGCGTTGGTCGAAGTCATCCGAGACCAGGTGTGCCGCGACGGCCGCCAGGGTGGGGTAGGCGCCGCCGGATAGGGCCTGTTCCAGGTTCGCGGATCGGTCGTGGCGGTCCGCTTGCTCTTCGGTGGTCAGGCCGAGGGCGAAGTAGAAGGCTGACCAGTGCAGCCAGGTGGCCTCGCGGGGGCGGCGGCCTGCTTCGATGAACGTGGCGATGGCCTTTTCGGCGAAGGCAAGGGTTTCGGGCCCGGTCGTAAAGATGCCCCCGAGCAGACGTGCACCGTCCCGGCATGCCCGTAGCGCTTCCCGCAGGCGCCTGTAGAGGGTGCGCGCGCGCTCCAGGGGGAGGTCGGGCAGGGGCGGAGTCGTGCATCCCGCCAGAACCCGGTCTGACATGAGCTCCAGCAGGTGCGCCTTGGTGTCGACGTGCCAGCGGACGGTGTTGTGCCGGACCCCCAGGTGATCGGCCACCGACCGCAGGCTCAGGGCGTCCAGGCCGTCTCGCTGGAGCACGGCGAGCGCCGCCTCGGTCACATCGCTCTGACGAATGGCCATGCTTCCACCTCTCCTCACATCACGCATATCACTGACCTTGTCCACTGTACAAGAGAACGTGTTGTCCACCGGACAAGAAGTGGTGGGGTCGTTCCCGGCCTGCCAGGAGAAGAGGTGTTCGCGATGCCGAAGAACGAACCAGGCGCCGTACGGCCCGGGCGGGCCTTGTTCGCTCTCACCCTCGCGGTCTCGGTGGTACTGCTGGGCAGCACCATCCTCAATGTGGCGCTGCCCCAGATGGCCGGCGCGCTGGATGCGGGCGGCGCGGCGCAGCAGTGGATCTTGAATGGGTACACGCTGACCTTCGCCGGCTTCCTCCTGGTCGCCGGGGATGCGGGTGACCGGTTCGGGCTCAAGCGCCTGCTGATCTGGGGAACTGCCGCGTTCACCGTGACCACGGTGGTCTGCGGGGTCCTGGACTCTGTTTTCTGGGTGGTCGTGCTGCGCGCTCTCATGGGGGTGGCGGCTGCTGCGATCATGCCGACCAGCCTCGCGGTGATCCTCAGGGTCTTTCCTGCGGAGAAGCGCGCCGGGGCGATCGCGGTCTGGGCCGCGGTGTCGGGACTGTCCTTTTCCCTGGGCCCCCTGCTGGGCGGAGCCCTGCTGAGCGCCGGTCTGTGGTGGGGATCGGTCCTGGAGCTGACAGCCGTGTTCGGGCTGCTCGCCTTCCTCTCGGTTGCGGCCTGGGTTCCCGAGATCAGGGGAAGCGGGGCGGGCCGACTGCGGATGACGCCTGTCGCAGGCTCACTGGGCGGCATCGCCCTGCTCGTCTACGGCGTGGTCCACCTCGACCAGGGCGGGTGGGGCTCGGCTGGCACCTGGCTTCCCGTTCTCCTGGGCACCGGCATTCTGGCCGTCCTCATCGTGACGGAGCTGCGTCACCGGGAGCCGCTGGTCGATGTCGCCCTGTTCCGGCACCTGCCGTTCACCGTGGCCCTTACAGCGCTGACGCTCGGATCCTTCGTGGTGTTCGGCTACATGTACGTGATCACCTTCTACCTCCAGGTGGAACGCGGCTACACGCCCTTGCAGACCGGCCTCCTGCTGATCCCGCTCTCCGGCGGGCTCCTGCTCGGAGCCCCGCTGTCGCGACTGCTGTCGCAGAAGATCGGCTCCCGGACCACCATGGCACTGGGGCTGGGCCTGACCGCCCTGGCCTTCGTCGCAGCCACCAAGCTCGGTGCACACACCACGACCGTCTGGTTCATGCTCGACGCCCTGGCCCTGAGCCTTGGGTTCGCACAGGTCCTGACCCCCGGCATCACCCTCGCATCAGCATCCGTGCCGGCCGAGCGGGCCGGCGCGGGCTCGGCCCTGCTGAACACACTGCGCCAGCTCGGCAGCGCACTGGGCGTCGCCGTGCTCGGCTCGGTGCTGTGGTCGCACTACTCGAGCCTGATGCACCACCGCCTGGCCGGCGTGCCGGCCGCCATCCGCAACGCCGCCTCCGATTCACTGACGTCCGCACTGGCCACGGGCAGCCCCAGTGCCGCCCACGCCGCCGGCCCGGCCTTCCTCGAAGCCCTCCACGAGGTCTGCCTCATCGCCGCAGCCGTCACCGCCATGGCCCTTCTCGCCACACTCCTCATCCGCAACCGCAGAAGCCACAGCACCCCGCGGTCTCCAGGTTTCATAGGCGGCTGACTGATTTGCGCGGCCAGGCCTACGTGGGCCGCACGCGACAATCGAACCAGTGACCGACCTCGGGAGCGGGGTGCGCTCCGCCTGCCGCTCGCCCGAGTCGTGCCGCGCCCCGCACCGAGCGCCCGGTCCGCATCGGGTACGTCAGGACCTCGACCGCGCAGCAGGAACTGGCGAGCCAGCTCGAAGCCCTCCACCGGGCGGAGTGCCACAAGGTCTTCCAGGAGCAGATCAGCACCCGCGTGAAGATCCGGCCCGAACTGGAGAAGGCTCTCGCCCTGGCCCACCGGTTCAAGAAGGCCGCCCCCGAGACGCCCGTCATCCTCACCGTCCACGAGCTCAAGCGCCTCGCCAGGAACGCGGCCGAGCTGATGACGCTGTCCGCCGAGCTCCAGGCTGGCGGCATCCAGCTCGAACTCCTCACCGGCCCGCTCACCGGCATCTACGACCCCAACGGCATGGGCGCCATGTTCCTCGCCGTCCTCCCGTCGCCGGGCAGGTCGAGCGCAACTACATCCGGGAGAAGACCCTCGAAGGCCAGGTCATCGCCGCGTCCAAGGGCAACCACGGCGGACGCCCGAAGGTCATCGACGACGACACGCTCACCTTCGCCGTCGCCCTGAAGGACGAGGGCGTCCCCGTCCCCGAGATCGCGAAGAAGCTCACCATCAAGCCCGGGAAGAACGCGGGCGAGCACCCCTCCGTCGCCTCGTTGTACCGGGCCCTCGCGGAAGCCGAGGCCACCGCGCCGGACGACGGCGTGCCGATGCGGCCCCGAGGCCTGCTCGACCAGGGGCATCACGATCCCGGCGTCTCCCGGTCCCCTGGTTGGGGGAGGGGCGGGTGGGTGCGGCGGATGCGGGTTTTCAGTATTGGTGCTGGTCACACCTGGTGGGAGGACCGGCTGGGGACGAAGTGACGGATGTCAGGTTTGCCGGGAAGTGGGCTGTATGGGGGTTGGTGGAGGGGCGGGGGGACGGGCCAGGTGGGTGGGTGCGTCACGGTGGGGGCTTGGGGTTGTGTGGAGGGGTGGGAACGGCAGCGGAAGCCGAAGAGCTGGCGCCGCTGGAAGGGATTTCGATTCTTTCCGTTCCCGGACAGCCCCCGGCGGGTGCCACACAGTGTCACCATCGCCGGGCAGGGCGTCCTCCCCCGCGAGAGGCACTTGATCATGTCGGTTTGGACCCCTCGGATGCGCACGGCTACGGTCCTGCTCGGATTCGCCGGCTGCCTGGTCACCGGCGCGGCGTTCGCTCCCTCGGCTTTCGCTGCTTCTCTGCCGAGTGCGGCGCCGGTTGCCCAGGAGCAGGCGTACGCACAGCGAATCGTGAACGCCCAGTTCCCCGGACAGCCGGGCGAGGCCCATGCCTTCGACCATGTCATCCAGCAGGAGAGCACCTGGAATCCGAGGGCTGTGAACGACACGAACCCCGAAGCACAGGGCCTGGGCCAGCTCGAGCAGGGTCCCCGCGCCGGCACCGACTACCAGGCACAGCTCAACGCTGCGCTGCACTACATGCTCCAGCGCTACGGCACCCCTGACGCCGCCTGGGCACACGAGACCACCTCGGGCTGGTACTGAGCCGTCACAAGAACTGTGCCGCAGCCGATCAAGGGACCGGAATCCGCAGGTCGGGCGTAGCGCTTTTGATCCTCTGTACCGCCGGCTTCGATGAGCAGGGCGGCTCCGTGGCCGCCGTAGGCGCCCGGAGTGCTCCCAGGGCCAGCGGTCTGCTGGACAGGTCCCTGCGCAGGCCTTCGGGCACGGCCCGGACCTTGTAGGGGCGACCCGCCGAGAGTGGCCCGTATCCGGTCTGAGGCTGTCGCAAGGGGGAGACTTACAGCCGCGCCCAGGCCGGGCAGCGGCCCCTGCGGCGCGGGGCGCCTGTTCGCTCGTCCTGTTGTCCGGCGGCGCGCCGGAGGCGCCTGAAGAGGAGCGTGCCCATGCGTGCACGGTCAGCGTCGGCCGCGCGGAGGGGGTCCTTCGCGGCGGTTTCGGTGGCGCTGTTCTGCATCCAGGTCGATTTCTTCGCCCTCAACCTGGCCATCCCAGGGATCGCGGACGAGTTCGCCATCACGGAATCGGCTGCCCAGTGGACCCTTTCCGCGTACATGATCGCGCTGGGCTGCTACTTCATCATCGGCGGGAGGCTGGGGGACGTTTTCGGACGGCGCGGCACCCTGCTCGCGGGGACGGCGCTGTTCGCAGCCGGCTCTGTCTGGTGTGGGCTGGCGCCGGACCTGTGGCCGTTGGTGGCGGCGCGGGTCGTGCAGGGTGTCGGTGCGGCTCTCGTCTTCCCGGTCTCTGTCGCGGTCGTCAGCAACACCTTCCCAGACGAGACCCGGGCCCGTGCTCTGGGCGCTGTGTTCGGAATCGCCAACATCGGGACAGCTCTGGGACCCTTCATCGGCGGGGGTTTCACCGAGGGACCCGGCTGGCGCTGGATCTTCTGGCTGCTGGCGCCGCTCGCCGCAGTGGCGTTCCTCATCGCCGCCCTGTACGTCCCCGACTCGCGTGACGTCTCCGCGCCCCGCCAGCTCGACCTGCTCGGCTGCGGCACGATCGTCTGCGCGGTCGCGGCACTCACCCTGGCAGTGGAACGCGGCAGCGCCTGGGGCTGGGCCAGCCCCCGCACCCTCACGCTGTTCGCGGTCTCGGCGCTGTCGGGCTGGCTCTTCCTGCTGAGGGAGCGCCACGCCCGGCATCCGCTCGTCGACCTGCACCTGTTCCGCAATACCCCCTACGTCCTGGTGACCGTGATGGGCTCGGTCTCCAACATGTGCTTCGCCGTCACGGTCTTCCTCAGCACGCTTTACCTGCAGGGCGTACGCGGGCTGTCACCACTGAGCGCGGGCATCGTTTTCCTGGCTCCGGCGCTGCTCACGGCTCTGAGCGGTCCGCTGGGCGCCCGGCTCGGCCAGCACATGCGGCCAACGACGGTGATGGCGATGGCGGGCGCGCTCGCCGGCACGGGCATGATCACGCTCAGTTACACCACGGCCTGGTGGCTGTACGTGCCGGTGTTCGCGTGGTGCGGCCTCGGGCTGGGTCTCGGCTACACCTACTCCAGCGTTGCGACGCAGCAGGTCGTACCGGCCGCCCGGGCGGGCGAGGCGTCCGGGGTGCTCCTGACATGCATGATCACGCTGGGGGCGATCGGTCTCGCCGCGGTGGCGGCCGCCCTCACGGCAATGACCCCGCAGCGGGGGCCGGACGAGGTGTACGAAGCGGTGCTGCGCATCGGCGGGGCGGCCAGCCTTGCGGTGTCGGGTGCTGGCCTGGCCGTACGTCGTCGGCGTGAGGGCCCCGGAAATCCGGCGCAGGCCAGGAGGTGAGCGCCTTGATGCCCCCATGGATGTCAAGCTGCGGTTGGGGTGGGGGCCGTGGGGCTGCCGGCTGTCGGGTGCTGTCACGTTGTCGGTGGTGCGGATGACTGAGGGTGCGTCAGGGCGTACGGGGCCCGGCCTGGCCCTCGGTTCAGGCCATGGTGGGCGTGCCGGTGGCACCGGCGGTCCGGAAACACGTCACCGGCGCCGTCGGCATACCCGCCACAGCGTGAACCACAGGCAACCCCAGCCCCGGCATGCCCTGACGCACCCTCAGGCACTCACGCCCCCGATAACGTGACAGCACCTGTGTCGGGGCCAGGCCGGGTCGTGGTTCAGATGGAGGCGAGCAAGCCGGCGCTGCCGATGATGCGGCTCCAGATGGTGAAGCGGATGCTCATTTCGGGGCGGTGGCGGCGGGCGGTCATGTGGTGGCGCCCGGGTGATCGTGACCATCGCCACCCGTGACATTTCCCGGTCAGAGCCCCCTCTGAACGAGTTCAAGGAGTGTCGATCGTGCGGCGCATGCTGATTGTCCTGACTGCCTCCGGTGCCGCCATGCTGATCGGCTTGGACATCACCGCCGTCACAGTGGCGCTGCCCGCCATTGGCAGCGACTTGGGTGTGGGGGTGAACGGCCTGCAGTGGGTAATGGCCTCCTACGCACTGGTCATGGCCGTGCTGCTCCTGCTGGCCGGAGCCGCCGGGGACCGGCTGGGCTACCGGAGATCGTTCTTCATCGGCATGGCCGTCTTCACGGTGGCCTCCGTGCTGTGCTGTCTCGCACCCAATGCCGAACTACTGATCGTCTTTCGCGTTCTACAGGCTGTCGGGGCCGCAGGAATCCTGCCGATCGGTATGTCCATCGTTGCCCATACTTTCGAAAACGAGGCGCAGCGCAGTCGCGCAGTAGGAGTATTCAGTAGCCTGTACGGCCTGGGTCTCGCGCTCGGTCCGCTCTTCGGTGGCCTGCTCGTGGCGGCCGTGGGCTGGCGCGGAATCTTCTGGATCAACCTTCCCGCAGGTGCCCTCGTCATGGTCCTCACCGCTGCGTGCGTGCCCGACCTCCATGCCGGCAGGCCACGCTCCTTGGATGTCTTCGGTCAGCTCCTGGTGATCGCACTGCTCGGACCGCTCATCTTCGCGATCATCGAGGCTCCGCAGCTCGGATGGGGATCCGTGCCCATCCTCTTGTGTCTTGCTGCGTCGGCGGCTTCGTTGGCTGCGTTCGTGACGTGGGAGCGGCGACAGGTCGAGCCGATGGTGGACCTCCGACTGTTCGGCAGCGCTCCGTTCACCTGTGCCGCGGGCATCGGTTGCGCCATCTACGGGGCGTTCGCAGGGGTTCTGTTCGTGTCCACGCTGTATTTGGACGACATCAAGGGGTTCTCTGCTCTCCGTGCCGGGATCTGGATGCTGCCGATGGCAGGGATGGTGGTGTTGTGCGCACCACTGTCAGGATGGCTGACCGGCCGCTACGGGGCCCGGCCGTCGCTGGTGACGGCCGGATGGGCAACCACGCTGGGCGGCCTGGACTTCGCCCTCGCGCACGCCGAAACCCATCCCGCCCTGCTCCTCATCGGTTTCGTCCTCTTCGGAGTAGCCATGGGCATGGCCAACCCGCCCACGACCCTCATCGCGATTGCCGGCATGCCGAAGGAGCAGGCCGGTCTCGCCTCGGCCATCCAAGTGACCTCCCGACGTGTCGGCTTCGCGCTGGGGACCGCGGTAGTCGGCGCTGTTCTCGCTTCCGGCTGGCACCGGTCCGACTCGGCGGCACATTTCACCACGGCTTCCAGGGCTGCATGGTGGATCATTACCGGGTGCGGAATCGCCGCCATCGCACTGGCCATTGTCGGGACGGGCACTTGGGCGGCGGCCACGGCGGCCCGAGCCGCTGCGCACATGAGCAGGCGGTGAGCACCGCCACACCGGCAACAGCTGGTCAGTCTGTTACCGCAATTGTCTGATGTGCTTGTGGTCTCGGTCGCTCGACTGGGCGAAGCTGCTGCGGGTGGCCGCCCGTACTTCCAGGCGATGGCCTCAAGGGTGCGGCGGCGGTCGGACCACCGCCGACCGCGGACCGGATCGGCCGGCATCAGCGGCGCGACCCGGTCCCACAACACGACATTGGTAATCACTAATCGGACGGGCACATCCGATCAACTGATCAACCCATCAAAGAGACACGCGCTAAAGGTTGTTGCAGAAGGCCGGGCTTCGGCAGGTCGAAGTGGCTTCTGACCTGTTGTTTCACCGGGCCATGGCGAGGTTGTGCATGGTGGCGACGGCTTGGACGGCGTGGTGGAGGCCGTCGCTCTTCTGGCGGCAGTCGCGCAGGATCTTCCAGTTCTTCATGCGGGCGAAGGTGTGCTCGACGCGGGCGCGGACCCTTCGGTGTTCGGCGTTGTCTTCCTCCTGGCCGCGCAGAAGGGGGCGTCCGGCTCGTCTGCGGTGCGGGACGATCAGTCCGGTGCCGAGGTAGGCGCCGTCCGCGATGACCGTCGTCCCGGCCGCGGCGGCTGGCAGGTCCGACTCCCGCCAGACGTGGGCGTCGGCCTTGTTGCCCGGCGCCGGCCGGGCGGAGGCGATGACCAGGCGTGTGTCGGCGTCGATGATGACCTGCACATTCGCCGAGAACCGGTAGTTCCTCGAGGAGGCGCCCACTTTCCGGTCGCGGACCGGGACGAGGGTGCCGTCCACGATCCACAGCCGGTCCACGTCGGCGACGGGCCGCGGTGCGGGCTCGAGCGCCAGGAGCGGCCGCAGGCGGTGGATGACCCGGCAGACGGTGGCCGGGGAGATCCCGAAGAGCGGGGCGAGCTGCCGCATCGTGAGGTTGGTGCGGTAGTACACGGCCACTAACAGGACCCGGTCCGCCAGCGGCAGGCACCACGGACGGCCCCCACCGGGACCGTTCCCGCCCCGCTCCTTCACCACTTTCACCAGCTTCGCGAACCGATCCATCCGCAAGCCCGTGAACGTCTCCACCCACACCGACTCAGCCCGCAACACCCCACCCACACAGGAGAGATGCCCAGCACCGAGCCTTCTGCAACAACCTTTAGGCAGCTAGGCGGCCCGTGAAGGGGGCCAGGAGAGACGATCTTCGGTCTGAGGCCAGGGCCCGCCGGCCACCCAGGTGGCTGCGCGAAGTCCAGTAGGCGATGGCCGACGGGGCGATGGCGAGGATCTCGCCAGGCCTCGGCCGCCACCGCTACGGATCTCCCGCGCGAGCGCGTAGTACGTGCCTCCAGCCTCCGCAGTGACGGCCGCTGGCTGGTCGTTCGGCGTCTGACGACCCGCGACCCCCGCGTGCGCGCGGAGCAGGCAGCTCGCGCCTGGAGCCGGTGGAGGCGCTGGAGGTGCCAGCCTCCCTCTCGAAAGCGGCGTGGTCCTCGATCCGAGCCTCGTCGCGGCGGGGCTGTGACGCTTGCCGACTGCCGGCCCAGTCGAGACCCGCTGGTAGACCAGGTCCGCCACCGAGGGCCCCTGCGCCTGGCCACGGCCTCGCCGTGCAACAGCAGCACCTCGCGTACCTTCGGGGCGAACTGGCGGAAGCAGGAGTACGAGCCCTCCCACAGCCGCGAAAGCCCATGGCCGCGCAGGAGCCGGACCGTCGCCCCGGCGTTGGCGGCGGCGGCCCAGCCGGGTCATGCCGGTCGTCCGTGCAGCAGTGTTTCCACCGCCCCGTCCGTGAGACCCGCGTCCGCGAGCACCTGCAGGGAAGTCATACGGCAGAGCGAGCCGGTCGGTCCTCCTCCCCCGACAGCTTGGCCTGCTCGGCAAGCGCCTCGCGCAGCTTGATGCGCGTTCGTGACGGCCACATCGGTTGGGGCTGGCACCAGTCCGGGCCGAGCCCATCGGCTCTCCTGAACGGGCTGTCCCACCAGATGAACGAAGCCCCGCCCCTCTAGGACAGGGGCGAGCTGCTCTACGGCAGAGGCACCGCGCGCTGCAGTTCCCGCAACGGCCGTGAACCCGCCGCCCACTCGGCGAGCAGGTGGCGGTCCACCATGTGCAGGCGCTGGTCCTTGGCGAAGTCCACAGCGTTGCCCGTGATCCGGCCGTTGGTCGGCATGACCAGCACGTCACCGTGGTGGACCTGTCGGCCGGTGCCGTTCAGCACGTGGAAGACGTCCCGCGCTCAGGTCTCAGAGAAGGTCTCGGTGCGACAGGTGCTCAGCCAGGATCCGTCATGCGCAGAGCGGCAAGGGCACTCTCCAGCTGGACCGCGGTCACCGGTCCGCGTTCCGGGAGAGAGGCCAGCTGCCAGGTGCGCAGGGCCAGCTCCTTGTCGCCGTCGGCGGCCTGGAGGACGTAGCCCTTGGCCTCGTCCTCCCCGATCGCGTCCGTCTCGGGCCCCAGATCCATCAGGTGCACCACCACGCGCGCCTTGTGCATCGGATTCGATGCCAGCGCCTCCATCTCCTTGTAGACCAGCACCCGCCTCCCCACCAGCGCTTGCGCCCGCGCGATCATCGCCGCCCCGGCGTCCGTGTCGCCACGGTCGGTACGGATGGCCGGCTCGAGTTCGCCCGAGACGTTGCGCAGCAGCAGGACACCGCGCGTGCTCGACTCCTCCACGGTGACCGCGAGCAGGGTCGCGGGGAACCGGGTCGCCGCGGACAGCCGCTGAACGTCCCGGGCCACGACATCGCCCAGCACGAACAGGTCGACGGACAGCGCCCGCACCCGCGTCTGCCAGGCGGACTCCTCCCCCACCGGGCAGGGACCGGCCGCCTGCGCCGCGGCGAGGACAAGAGACTGATGACTGCTCATGCCCCCATGATGGCCCCGGCGCCGCGCTCCGCTCGTGGCGGGTTCCTCGGCAGGAGTACTGCCGAGGCGAGCCCGGCGCTCACCACGCGATGCTCCTGATGGGTGGGCGGCGGCCCCGAACCAGGACTTGCGCTCTGGTTCGGGGCCGCCGCTCCTTCTGTTCCTTTAGCCGCGCCCGGGGCCGCCCTTGATGATGATGGCGACGACAGCGACGAGCACTGCGGCGACAGCGCTGCCGACCAGCAGCGGATCGACGAGCTGCGGGTGCTGGTGGCTGAGGTACATCGCTCCACCGACGACGATCAGCATCACCGCGATGCCCAGCAGCAGAAGGAACAGGCGGGCGTCGGGTTCTCGAGGGGGCTGGGCATCAGGGCGGGTCGGCATGGGTCTCCTGGATCTCGGCCGGGGTTCTGCGGCCTGGTGAAGGTGACGAGCGGCCCGGTGGAGCCCCCGGGCTGGTGGACTCCGATCGTGCACGCGCCCATGCCGGTGCCTGAAGATCGCAATTGTTGCCCCATAGGGGCAACACCCCAGGGATAGTGGGTGGGTGGGCGAAGAAGCGAGGACCGCAGCGGACGAGTTCAGGGACGTGCTCCGCGATCTTCTGAAGCGCAGTGGGCTCGCCCAGAACCAGTACGCGCGCCGCCTCGGTATCAGCGCGGGGCGACTATCCAAGATCATTAACGTGCATCAGCTGATCACCCGTGAACGGCTGGACGACCTGATCGGCGCCGCGGACCGCGGCCCCCTGGGGCGCGTGCCCGACGAGGTGCGCGAGCATGCGACCGAGCTCCTCGCCAAGGTCGCCGACGAGCTCAACCTCCCCCGCAGGGCTTCGGCCGAGAAGCTGCGCCGAAGCCGTGATCGCTCCCTGGCGGAGACGTCCCAGCTGCGCAGCCAGTCCGACACCCTCGAGCTGGAGGTGGCACGATCACGACATCAGCTTCGGGAACTGTCCGAAGATCTGGGCCAGGTCACCGAGGCGCTGGAGGCGGAGCGTCGGTCCTCGGCAGAGCGACAAGACCGGATCCGCGTCCTGGAGCAGCGCCTGGTGGACATGGCGAAGCACGCCCCCCGACCTCCCGGGCCGTCCCTGGAGGACCTTCAGGCCGTCTTGGAAAGGTCCTGGAGCGGCAGCCGCGGATGGGGCGCCGACAAGCTGCTCATGAGCGCCGCCATGAACCTCTCGGCCGGCGACATCGTGCTCTTGAGGCGCAGGCTGATCGCGCTCGGCCGGGTACGCGAGGCCGAGCTCCTTGTCCGGGACTCCGCTCGCGCACTGCCTCTCGGCTGTGCGGCGACGCTGGTCGAGGAGCTGTGCGAGGAGGACCTCGACCGGCCGGAATCACAAGACCACATCGCGTGCCGGCTCCTTCGCCACCTCGGTGAGAACCGTTCTCTGAACGAAGTCCTCGAACTCCACGCCCGATGGCGCGTCCAGTCCGGCCCGCTTCGGGTCCGAGGGTGGGATGACATGATCGGCGCCTGGATGCACGGATGGCGAACCGCCGAGGAACGCGCCCACCTCTTCGAAGTCCTGGCCCAGGACCCCGACGCCACCAAGGAAGCCTGGGCGAACGCCACCGGCGAGCTCAAGTACCTTGATGTCGCCGACCAGGGATGCGGCGACCTGCTCCTGATCCTTGCGCAGCGAGACCACGCCCCCTGGGTGAGGACGGTCATCGGCTCATACTTCGACCGGGACCGCCTCGTGGTGCCGGACGGCTTCTGGCGCACGGTGCAGGAAAGCGAAGACACCCGGGCCCAGGACGTCATCCTGCGGGAAGCTGCTGTACGGCTCGATGACATGCTTCTCTTCCACGCCGCTCGCTACATGTGGGAGCAGGTACAGGTCCGCGGTATGCGTGAGTTCCTCCGGCGCTTCCTCGACCACGTCATCTCGGCTGATGTGGTCAAGGCGCAGCATCTGCTGGAGCAGATCAAGGGTACCGAGATGGTGGATACCTACGGCTCGGCCCAGGAGCGGACGAACACGGTGCAGCTGTTCGACGGGCTGCTCTACAAGCACGCGCAGGCAAGCCTCACGGTGCAGTGATGCGGGTGTGCCACCCCAGACCGACCTTCGTCCGCCTCGTGCCACAGCGTCTACCCGGAGAACGTGTTCCGCGATGCCCGCAAGGTCGCGCTGCGGGCGCAGTACGAGGGCTGAGCCGTGTCCGGCAAGGAAGGCGCTGACCGCCGCTGAGGAGCGGATTCGTACCGGTCCTGGAAGAGCGCCACAACATCCCGACCCGGATTCTACCGGTGGTAGAATCCGGGGTATGAGCAGCAGCAAGCCAACGAGCATCAAGGCGACCGAGGCGACGCGCGACCGGCTGCGCCTCCTCGCGCAAGAGCGCGGCACGACCATCACCGAGCTCTTGGAAGAACTCGCGCAGAGCAGGCTGACCCGGTCGGAGCAGGAGCAGCGCGCCCACCTGGCCGCGGCGGAGCTCGGGCTGGAGTACACCGAGGACCTCCAGCAGGCCGGGCAGTCCGCCTGGGACAAGATCCGCACCCACCAGGACGGCGCCGCAGCGTGAGCCTGACGGCCGTCTTCGACCACACCGCCCTGGTCGCCCTCTACCGGGCCGACCCCTTCTTCACCGGCCTCTACATCGAATCCTCCCGGGGCACCGGCCGCGTCCTGATCCCGGCGCTGTCCGTGCTCGCCGCCGAACGCGCGACTCCCGGGGCCGGCACTCATGCCGCCCGGCTGCGCTTCGCCGAAGCCGTGCCCTTTACGACCGCCCACGCGTTGGACGCCAGCTCCTGGCCCGCCAGCGACTGGGCGGTCACCCACCCGGCGGCGATCGCGTGGCAGGCCGCCAAGACCGGTGAGCCCGTCACGGTCCTCTCCCTGACCCCCGAGGCGTACGAGGGCACCGGCATCCACCCCCTCGACCCGACCTAGTGCCGTGACCGGGGACGTTCACCGTGTTCGCAGCTCGGGCGCATCCTGTGGCCCGCCCGTGGCGATGTACGAGCGGGTTCGACCGCTCGGTGTCCCTCCCGCGACGCAGTAGGCGATGGTCGACGGGGCGGTGGCGAGGGTCTCCTCGGCCTCGGCCGCCACGCTACGGATCTCCCGCGCGAGCGCGTAGTACGTGACTCCACCCTCCGCGATGACGGCCGCCAGCCGGTCGTTCGATGTCCGGCTCTCCGCCACCTTCTGCCCCTGCAGCCGTCTTGAACGACGTGAACGGGTCTCCGGCCCGTTCACGCACCGGCACCGCGTGACCGCCGTTTCACTGAACGCAAGCACCCGCCGGACTCCCGCCGGACCGAAGCCGGACGAACCGCAAGGACCGGAGGAGCCCTGTGCCCCGTACCGCCCGCCCGCCCCCGGCAGAAGCAGGCCCTCGCCGCTTGGGTCGCCGAGGGCGTCCGCGTCTGCGACCCCTTGGAGAACGGGGCGGGGGTCATCCAGTTCATCGGGTATATACGAGGATCTCACCCGGATCTCGTACGCGAACGCCGTCTTCGCCCGATCCGAGGGCAGGGGCACCGAGTGAGTGGTCAAGGCCCCCTCCAGCCTCAACGCGGCCGGGCCCCGACCCCCTCTCCCGACAGCTTCCGACGCCCAGGAGGCCCGTTGTCCGAACAGCCGCCCCACGCCCCCGCCGTCGAAGTCCTCGACGCCGACGTCCACCGGCTGGAGCTGGTGGAGACCGTCCCGCCCCTCCTGACCGTCGAGCAGACCGCCGCCACGAACCGCGTGTGGGAGGAGCTGACCGCCTCCCGCCCGGGTCTGTTCGACGGCCCCGCGGTAGTCTGCGCGGGGCTGGAGCAGAAAGACCCGCACACGCTGGTCCTGACCTGGTACCGGGCCACGTACCGCCGCTTCGCCCTGCGCCTGGACCCCGAGCACGCCGTACCGGCGCCCAGCGTCTTCGTGACCGTCGCCCAGCCCACCGACGACAACCGACTGCTGATCGGCCGCATGGCCTGGGCCACCGCGGCGCCCGGCCGCTGGCAGCTGCCCGGCGGGACCATCGAACCGCCCGCCGCCGGGGCAGTCCTGGACATGGAAGCGCTCGCCCGGCACGCCGCCCGCGAGCTGGCCGAGGAGGTCGGCCGCGACGTCAGGACGGAGGAGCTGGAGCTGTGGTCGGTGACGCGGGGGGACAAGGGCAACGTCGGCCTCCACTTCCGGGCGCCGGCCTGCCCCGCGGACGCGCTCGAAGTCCAGTACGCGCTACTGGTCGCCGCCGAGACCGCGCACGGCCGCACCCCGGAGCTGGACCGGATCGCCTTCATCCGGACGGCGGCCGACGTGCACGGTCTCGGCGGCCCCAGCGCGGACTTCCTGCCGCTTCTCGCCGCCCGGCACTCAGGGGCAGTGACACCCGGCCGGCCCTCCAAACGGGGGAAGGGATGAGCACGAGCCGGACGTATCGGCTCCATGCCCCGCCGGTCCCCCCCATCGGACGACAACCTCCTGATCGTCCGGCGCATAGGCTGGGAGGGCAGCAGTCGGATTGTGAAAGGTCCAGGAGTATGTTCGCCAGCCCACGGAAGATCACGCTGGGTCTGGTGGCCTGCGCCGCCGTGGCGGCGCCGCTGTTCGCCGCTACCGCGCCGGCCTCCGCCGCGGTCCAGAAGAGCCCGGCGGTGACGGCGAAGACGCTCAGGGTATGCACCACCGGCGACTACAAGCCGCTCACGTATCGCGATTCTTCGACTGGGCGGTACAGCGGGATCGATATCGACATGGCCCGCGAGTTCGCCCACTACCTGAACGTACGCCCAGTGTTCGTGCCCACGTCCTGGCCCACCCTGGTGAACGACATCGCCACACCCGGCAAGTGCGACATCGCCGCGGGTGGCATCTCCATCACGCCGCAGCGCCAACAGCAGGCCGACTTCACCCAGCCGTACCTCGTGGACGGCAAGGCACCCATCACCACCACCGCGAATGCCGCCCGCTTCCAGACCGTCCAGCAAATCGACAACAAGGACGTCCGAGTCATCGTCAACCCCGGCGGCACCAACGCCGATTTCGTCAAGCAGTACCTCCCGAACGCCACAGTGATCACCTGGCCGGACAACAACACCATCTTCGATCAAATCCTCCAAGGCCATGCCGATGTCATGATCACCGATTCCATCGAGGCGAAGTACCAGGCCACCCAGCACCCCGGCCTTGTCGCGGTCCACCCCGACAAACCCTTTACCACCGTGGAGAAGGCCTACATGCTCCCCCAGGGCAGCAAGTTGACCCGCAAGGCCGACAAGTGGCTGGCAGGCGCCTTGGAAAACGGCACCTTCCAGCGAGCCTACGACCGCTGGATCGGCACACCGTCAGCGTAAGGGTTCGCGCAATATCTACCGCAAGGAGCGAACAGTGGGCAGGGTGGAAGGCAAGGTCGCAGTCGTCACCGGCGGAGCCGGCGGAATCGGCCGAGAGATCTGCCGGATGCTTCTGGCGGAGGGCGCCTCGGTCACCGCAGTCGATGTCGTAGACGACAGCGAAATCGACTGGGGACACCACGAAGAATTTCCGCATCGCTATCTGCGCCTTGATATCACCGACGGAAGTGCAGTGGCGAGGGGATTCGACGAGATCGTCAGGGAGTTTGGTTCGCTTGACATCCTGGTCAACAGTGCTGGAATCACCGGCCCCGTGAAGCCCTCACACGAGGCGACCGAGGAGGAGTTCGACAACCTCTTCGCGGTCAATGTCAGAGGCGTGTGGCTGTGCACGAAACATGCCGTGCCACATATGCTCCGCAGCGGAAGCGGAAGCATCGTGAATATGTCTTCGGTGAACGGTCTGGTCGGCGGCTCCCAGATTCCCCTCTACCATGCGACGAAAGGCGCTGTGCGGCTCATGAGCAAAGCGGACGCGGTTACCTATGCCAAGCATGGAATCCGCGTGAATTCCGTGCACCCAGGGTCGATTGAAACCCCAATGAGCAGTTCACTGTCCGACAACACGTTCGGCAATGCTGCGGACAGTTCACGACGCTGGATCGATGCCACACCCATGGGGCGTCGTGGATCACCTCAGGACGTGGCCAACGGCGTGCTCTACCTCGCGTCGGACGAGGCTCGATACGTCACGGGCGCCGAACTCGTGATCGACGGCGGGTACACCGCCACCTGAACAGCGGACACGGGACAACCCCTCGATCGTTCACGTGCGCGCTGCTGCGCCGACTGGCCCGGCGAGCCGCCCTGGCGCTGGCCAGCACCGAACACTACGTTGCCGGGGATAAGCGCAATGCAGGGCTGATTCATAGTCGTGACGGACCGGAGAACCTGCTGGTCACAGGGATGTGACGAACCTTCAGTGCCGTCATTGAGGCATGCACCGGAGCTCCGATGATCAAGGGGACCCGCCAAGTCGCCCGGAGGAGATCTCGGCGCTCAGGTTGGGCCGGGTGAAGGTCGACCTGGTGCCGCCGAACCGGCTGGCGACGCTGGCCCGGGGCGGGTTGGGGCCGAACGCGCCGATCCTGGAGCGCACTCCGGAGCCGCGCCGCACCGAGCTGCTGATGCAGGTGAAGCTGCTCAGTGTGGCGAAGCGGGCCACCGACCAGGAGTGGCTGGCCTCCCGTCCCCGCCGGGCGAAGGCGTCGCGGACGGTGCGGGCGGCACTGCGGCTGTGGTCCGGGCAGTCGGACCTGATCGCCGAGACGGGCGCTGACCTGGACGCGGCGGCGATGTTCCCGGCCCTGGAGGAGGAGGTTGGACCGCGGGCCGAGGTCGAGGCCGCGGTGCGGCCGTTGGACGAGCTGCTGCCGCCCGGGACGAGGAGGCGGAGGCGGAGGTGCACCGTCAGCTGGCCGGCCGGTACAACACGGTGCGGCCGTTTCAGTCCCTGCTCGGCGAGTCGAGCGCGCTCGGGGCGGCCTCCGGCGGGCGGCGGGTGATGGAGACGGTGAAGCGGCCGCCCGCGCTGACCCCGCCCGAAGGTGAAGGCGAAGCCGCTGCTGCCCCGCGAGGTCGACCAGAAGCTGGTGCCGCCGGCATGGAAGAAGGCGGTGTTCTCCAGCCCGGACCTGCCGACGGGCGCGGTGGACCGCACCCCGGCCTCCGCCCGCCTCGCCGGCGTCACCGCCACATGCCCCGAAGCCGTCACCCGCCTGATCCGCGCCACGACGGTTCGGAAGCCATGGCTCCCGAACCACATCTGACAACCCCCGATCCCCGCATGCGCGGGGAGCAGCGGCCCCGCTTGAGGTCACCACGAGCGATCTCGGGGTCATCCCCGCGTGCGCGGGGAGCAGTTCCTCGTTGTTCCGTGCGGGCCCTTGGGGTCGGGGGCATCCCCGCGTGCGCGGGGAGCAGGCTTCGTGAACTGGGACTTTAGGCGGGTCGACGCGTGTTCGCGAGCACTTTCACCGAAACCGGCAATTCCGCCGTGGCTGCACCACCGGGAAGACCAACACGACTCAGACCGCGCCGGCCAGGTCATACCGCGGCCATCTGCCCCACTCCGTAACCGCCTGACCCGCCCCATCCCACCGCCATAAGGTGCTCGTGACGATCATCGAGGGCGGGGAGTGGACCATGGGCGGCGGAGCGGGGGACGAGCGGCGGCGGCGGAGCGGGGTCGTGGGGTATTGGCGGGCCGTCGAGCTGTTCAGTCCGCAGAAGGTGCCGCCGCTGTCCGCCCGGGAGCGGGTTCATGCCGTCCGTCTGGACCAGCCGCTGCCGTGGGAGGACGGCCACCCCCTGCGGTCCGTCCGTCTCGAGTCCGGCTACGGCTGGCAGCACGTCGTGTACGGCGGCACCTACGCCCTCAGCGCCGTGCGCGACACCCTGCTCCGCGTCTTCGGGGAGAGCGAGGAGGACCACGACGGCCGGATGGACGGCGAGAGCGCGCTGTTCGCCCTCACCGTCACGAACGAAGGGCGTCTCCTGCTCGACTCCCCCGTCTTCTCCTCCTGCGCCTGGGCCACCGGCCGCGCCGTGTCCCCCGGCCCCGGCAGCCGCGGGTGGCTCGACGGGTTCGAGGAGGAGGCCGAAGACTGGGGCGTACGAGCGCGTGATCTCGGTGAACCCGGCGGACCCGGCGGACCCGGCGGACCGGGCGGACCGGGCGGACCGGGCGGTCCCGATGCGGAGCTCGCGTCGGGCGATGCCGCAAGCAGGGAGGCAGGCGACGGCAGCGACGACGAGTCCCCCGTCGGGACCGGCGTGGTCGGCGCCAAGCACCTGCTCGAGTTCACCGGCGAGCTGGCCCGCGCCTGGGGCGTCTCCGTCGCACTCGACCCCGCCGACGTCCGCGTGCGCAGCACTCCCGTCCGACTGGACCGGGCCGGCGACGCCGCCGCCGCCGACCAGCAGGACTTCCTCAACAGTTTCATCGCGGCCGACCTCGACCGGGTCGCCCGCGCGCTCGCCCGGCAGGACCCCGGTCCGGCTCTCGCCGCCTACCTCACCCCCGAGGCCGACTTCAACGCGTCCCTCCGGGTCGACGTGCGCGCCAACCCCGCCTTCGCGCTGGCCGGAGTCGTACCCGCCCGTACTCCGCTGGGCCGGTGGCCGGCCGACGCCGCGCACCCGCTCGCGCTGAGCCAGCAGTTCGCCGTCAACGCCGTCCACACCGAGCTCTCCCCCGGCGCCGGGATCTTCGCCGTCAACGGCCCGCCCGGCACCGGCAAGACCACCATGCTGCGCGACTGCTTCGCCGCGGCCGTCGTCGAGCGGGCCCAGCGCCTGGCCGCGCTGCGCCTGCCGTCCCAGGCCTTCGCCGAGCAAGGCGGCCCGTACGTCTGGAAGAGCGGCGACTACACCCGTACGGTCACCCCGCTGCGCCCGGAGTTCACCGGCTTCGAGATGGTCGTAGCCTCCGCGAACAACGGCGCGGTCGAGAACATCTCCACCGAGATCCCCGCCCGCGCCGCGCTCGGCGAGCAGTGGCGCGAGGACGCCGACTACTTCGCCGAGCAGGCCACCCGGCTCCTGAAGGGCGATCCCGCGTGGGGCGCGGTCGCCGCGCGCCTGGGCAGCAAGAAGAACCGCCTGGAGTTCGTCAACCGCTTCTGGCACGGCAAGTACCGCCGGACCGACACCTCCGGCTCAGCCTCAACCCCGCCCCCGCCGCCGGCCCTCCCCTCCCAGTCGGACGCCCGCGACCGCCGTGCCCGCAACGCCTGGATCGACAGCGGCAACGGACTGGCCCACCTCCTGCGGCAGTGGCGCGACACCCCGCAGACCGGCGTGTGGCGCGAGGCCAGGCAGCGCTTCGAGGCCGCTCTCGCCGAGGTCGAACGCCTGCGCGCCGAGCGGACCCCGGCGGCCGAGGCACACATCGCGCTCCCGCACGCGTACGAGGCACAGCACAGCCGCCGTGCCCGCGTGGAGCGGGACGCGGCGGAGCTGGAGCGAGTACGGCAGACCCTGGTGCCCGCGGACGCCGCAATGGACTCCGCCCAACGGACCCTCGAGCAGGCCGAACACGGCCACCAGTCACACCTGGCCCGCCGCCCCGGGTTCACGGTCAGCCTCTTCACCCTCGGCCGAGCGGCCCGCGACTGGCACGCGGAGGAGTCGCAGGCCGCCGAGCTGGTCGCCGGCGCCCGTCGGGCTCGGGACGCGGCGCAGGCGCAACGGGACGGCGTACGGGCGACGGTCGGCGCGGCCGCGGACCGCCTGCGCCGGGGCCGGGAAGCCCTCGAACAGGCCCGCGCCGTCCTCGAGGACAGCACGCGCACGCTCGCGGCGGCCCGTGCCCGGTGGGAGGGCTTCGTACCGCAGGACTCCTGGCTGACGGACGACGACCGGGCCCGCGAGCTGGCCGCGCCGTGGTCCGACCCGGAGATCACGAAGGCCCGTACGGAGCTGTTCCTCGCGGCCCTCGAGCTGCACCGGGCGTTCCTGCGGTGCACGGCCCGCACCATGTACGCCAACCTGATGGCCGCCATGGACGCGGTCGCCGGCGCGGTGCCGAAGACGGTGCCCGAGGCGCACCTGCGGGCGGCGTGGCAGAGCCTGTTCCTGGTCGTCCCCGTCGTCTCCACCACCTTCGCCTCGCTCGACCGGGTCTTCGGACGGCTCGGTCCTGAGGCACTGGGGTGGCTGTTCGTCGACGAGGCCGGGCAGGCGACCCCGCAGATGGCGGCGGGCGGAATCTGGCGAGCCCGCCGTACGGTCGTCGTCGGCGACCCGCTGCAACTGGAACCGGTGGTCGTCCTGCCGTGGACGGCCCAGCGGGCGCTGCGCGAGGATTTCGGCGCCGCGGAGGAGTGGGCGCCGGGGCGCACGTCGGTTCAGCAGCTCGCCGACCGCGCCAACCGCTACGGAACGCTGCTGCCCGCCGAACTGCCCGACGGCCGCCACGAGGTGTGGGTCGGCGCCCCGCTACGGGTCCACCGGCGCTGCGACGACCCGATGTTCTCCATCAGCAACGCCATCGCGTACGACGGCCTGATGGTGCAGGGCATCGGCGCGGGCGCCCGCGATCCGTACGTCTACCGGCCCTCCAGCAGCTGGGTGGACGTCGTGTCGTCGCAGGCGGACGGGCACTGGATCCCGGAGGAGGGCCGGGCGCTGCGGCGCGTACTGGAACGCCTGCGCGACGAGGGCGGCGTCGACCTCGCCCAGGACGTCTTCGTGATCAGCCCGTTCCGGCAGGTCGTGGCCGGTGCGAAGCGGGCGTGCCGGGACCTGATGCCGACCGAGCGGGTCGGTACGGTGCACACGACCCAGGGCAAGGAGGCGGACGTCGTCATCCTGGTCCTGGGCACCGACCCGCGCCGCCCGGGCGCCCGCGCCTGGGCGGCGTCCCGCCCGAACCTCCTCAACGTCGCGGTCAGCCGCGCCCAACGCCGCCTGTTCGTCATCGGCAACCGCGACGCGTGGCGCGACCAGCGCTTCTTCACCACCCTGGCGGACTCCCTGCCGGCCCACACCTGGGCCCCGGCGGCGACCCCTCCGGCGGGGCCGGGGCCGACGGGGGCTTGATCCCCGCGGCGGCGGGGGTCAGGACTGGTACTGGACGATGTCCTCGGTCGTCTTGGGGTCATCCCCGCATGCGCGGGGAGCAGGCTGTCTGAGCTGGCACTCTACGCGGCGGAGGGCTTGTTCTTGCGCGCTTTCACCGGAACCGGCATCAGAGCCGTAGCGGAATATGGGCACAGGTGCCGTCCACGCAGTCGGCGGAGCCCTAAGTGTGTTGCCCCGGAGGCTGGGCGAGAGCCGTGCGCCGGGCCGGAGTGAGTCTGCCGGCTGGGCTGTGACCAGGTGTGCGCCGGAGGGGGTGCGCTGGAGCGTCAGTGGTCCGCAGGCCTCCGGCCGGTGCTCGGCGGCTCGCACGGCGGTGGCGACGCGTGCCTGTGGCCAGCCGAGGGCGGTGGCGAGTTCGCTGGTGGCGAGGGGCCGGGCCGCGTGGAGGAGGGCGGTGAGTACGGTCATCGCGTCGTCGAGGGCCGTGGCGGCCGACGGGCCGGTCATGTCCCGGTGGACTCCGGCGAAGAACTGCCGCATTGCCTCGAGTCGTGCTCCTGCCGGAGTGCCGGGGCCGAACAGGTCGGCACCCGCTCGGGCGGTGTCGGCCCAAGCAGCGTGCTTCCGGGCGCTGCTCAGCCAGAGGCGGAGCCACACGTCGTCGTCGATGACGTGGTGTGCACGGCGACGGCCCGGCTCGTAGGTGCGTGTGAGGACCTCGAGCCCTCCGAGGTATCCCACGGCCTTGGACACCGAGGCCGGGCTGACCCCCAGCCGTTGGGCGAGTTCCGCGGCGGTCCGCGCACCGGAGGGGGTGGTCACCAGGCAGGCCAGCACCCTGGCGGCCGTGCGGGGCAGTCCGGCCGCGGTCATCGTGGTCGCGAGGTTGTCCGTGTAGGCGTGGACGGCGTCGGGGGCCCGCCCGTGCGTGGCCTCGGCGTCGGTGGCCGGTGGTGTCGCGGGCGGTGGCGGCCGGTTGCGCCGCTGCCAGGAACTGGCCCGGTCGGCGTGTTCGGCGCGGTAGCCGCCCGGCCCGCCGTGGCGGGCAACCTCCCTGCTGACGGTCGAGGTCGGTCGCCCCAGTCGCCGGGCGATCGCGGCGTACGGCAAGTCCTCGGCCAGTCCCGCCTCGATGTCCCTGCGGTCCTCCGCGGTGAGTCTCCCGCCGCCTATCTCCGCCCCCCGCTCGGGTACCGCGAGCCGGCCCGACGTGACCGGCTCCGGTGCGTTGCGTTGCGTTACCCGTCACCGGCAACGCTACAAGATCCGGGAATCTCCCCGATTCCCGCCGATTCCAAGGCTCGTGCCGCTTCGGCGGACGGGTGTGCGGCATAGCTTTCAGGCATCTCGAAAACCTGGAACCGGGGGGTCACATGGAAGATGGCACGCCCGCAGCGCGCGTCACCCGCAGGAACCACTACGCCGTCCGGCGTGTGCTCGACCAGGCGGTGGGGGAAGGGGGAGTGCCGGGAATCCTCGATCAGGTCCGTGACGGCGGCGGGCAGTGGTTCGGTACGGCGGGGGTCGGCGACACACGGACTCGTCGTGCGCGTGGGCACGAGGACCGGTTCCGGATCGGCAGCATCACCGAGACCTTCACCGCCACCGTGGTCCTGCAGCTGGTGGCCGAAGGCCGACTGGCCCTGGAGGACACGGTGGAGCGACGGCTGCCGGGCGCGGTCACCGGGAATGGTCACGACGGCAGCACGATCACTGTCCGACAGCTCCTCAACCACACCAGCGGAGTCTTCAGCCACACCAGTGACCAGCCGGCACTGAGCAGGCAGAAGAGCTACACGCCCGGGGAACTCGTGGAGATCGCCATGTCGCATCCCGCCGGCTTCCCGGCGGGAACGGGCTGGGCGTACTCCAACACCAACTACGTGCTCGCCGGGATGATCGTCGAGCAGGTGACCGGCCGGAGGCTCGCCGATGAGATCACCGACCGTCTCGCCCGACCGCTCGGCCTGACGGGAACATCCCTGCCGCTCGGCGCCGACCCGCTGCTCCCCGAGCCTCATGCAAGCCACTACACCAGACTGTTCTCCCCCGACCCGGACGCCACGGTCCACGACGTCACGGAACTGGAGACGAGTCCGTGCTGGGCTGCGGGCGGCATGATCTCCACCGTCGCCGACCTCAACCGATTCCTCTCGGCACTGCTCGGAGGGCGCCTTCTCCCGCCGGAGCCACAGCGCGAGATGTTCACCATGGTCCCGACGGCGAGCTGGCTTCCGGGTGCCACCTACGGTCTCGGAGTTTCCCGCCTGACCCTGCCCCCCCGGCACCGCGCTGTGGGGCATGGGCGGCGCGCTCTTCGGCTCGTGGTCGTATGTCTACGGCCCGCGCGAGGGCACGCACCTGCTCGCGGTGAACGTCAACGCCGGCTGGGCGACAGGACCTTGGGAGGACCCCATCAGTATCTTCACCGACCTCCTGGAGGCCGAGTTCAGCCGCGGTGCCGACCCGGGCAGCGCACGCGGCGACCAGGCGGTTTCGCTGACGTCATCGCCCTCCGAGCCGAACCGTGATCCGAACGAAACCGCGTAGGCGCGTACGCGGTGGAGCTCGGAGCGACGGCCCGACATCCTTTCGCCGGGGCGTGGCTATCGCCGCTTCCGTAGTTCCCGGACCGCCGGCACGGCTGCCAGGCACAAGGCCACCGCGGTGGCGAAGCCGGTGCCGCCGGAGCGGACGACCGTCGGGAGGTCTGCCCCCGCGAGGCTTTCCATCAGGCCGGCGGACAGGGCGACGACCAGCGAGAAGAGGAAGATGCTCAGCAGCCAGAGCGCCCAGACGGGCTGGGGGCGCCCCGCGTGCGCGTCGGTCGCGTTGGTGGTCGCGGGTGGAGTCGCGGTGGGGTCTTCGGAGACGGGCACGTCGGTTCCTTTCGAAGGATGCGGCAGAACGAAGAAGGCGTGGGGCAGGAGGGGCAGGGGAGGTCAGGGTGATATCGGCGTCGGGTTCATCACCCGTTCCACCAGCAGATCGCGCGCTCGGGTGACGGCCGCGGCCAGTTCCCGATGGGCCAGGGCCTGTTCCTCCAAGCCCGCCAGCAGCTCGGCCGTCCGGCGTTGCTCGGGCAGCGGGGGCAGCCGTACGTCCAGGCGGCCGAGGGTGCCGGTGCTGATCGAGGACGCCGCGGTGGCCGCCGACCGCTCCTCGACCCAGGCGAGTACGTCGGGGCGGCTCAGCCAGGCGAGGAGGTAGGCCGGATCGACTCCGGCGTCCTTGCGTACGCGCAGGCGGGTCAGGTTCGCGCTCGGCAGCCAGCCGGCCTGGTCGGCCCGTACGATCGCCGGCGGGGCCGTCTTGCCGGCCCGTACGCAGAGGATGTCCCCGGGTTCGAGCGTGAAGTGGGCGAGTCGGCGGGCCAGCTGCCAGGAGATGCGCTCCTCCCCCGTATCCGTGATGCGTCCTCCCCGTAGATGCCGGGGGAACACCACCGGTACGTCCCCGGCGGGGCTGCGGTCCTTCTTTCCCAGCTGCGAGAACGACGGGCCCGCCTTGATCTCGCACAGCGCGGCAAGGTCCGCCGTGCGCCAGTCGGCTCCGCTCCCCTCCTCCTCCGGCCTGGCTCGTCCGCGCAAGGCGGCCGCGTGCTCGTCCGCCTCCGCGCTGCGCGCCCGCAGCGACGCCACTTCGTCCCAGGCCCGCGCTTCCGTCGCCTCCGGCCGGGGTCCGGCCTGTTCCGCCGGCCGGTGGTCGCCGTCGCTCCCCGCCAGGGGTACGTGGTCCGCGGGGTTGAGCGAGCAGACTGCGTCGTCGAGAAGGGCCTCGCGGCTCACCAGCGCGGCGCTCGGAACGCTTCCTTGATCAACCCCCGCTGAGTGGGGGGCGCGATCTGGTTCGCGGCTCTGCCGCGAGGCGGCGTGCGACCGGTACGTGTCGAGGAGGGCACGAACCGCGGCCTCCTCGAGAACGGACCGCGGCCCCTTTCGGGTGCCGAGCCGGCGCGCGTCGAGGAAGAGCACCTGCTCGCACGGTTCACCCGGGTGGCGCAGCAGCCACACGGACACGGGCACGGCGGTGCCGCTGAACAGCCTGGCCGGCAGCGCGATCACGCATTCCACGACCCCCGCCTTCACCATGGCCTTGCGGATGGCGGTCTCGGCGGCGCTGTCCGAGTTGCCGGCCTTGGTGGGCATGACCATCGCGGCCCGCCCGCCTTCCCGCAGGGCGGTCAGTACGTGCTGGACGTAGGCGAAGTTGTCGTTGTCCAGCGGCGGCGGGCCGTAGGGCCACTCCCCCGTCCGGCGGGCCTCGCCCGCGGAGTTGTTCATGTTGAAGGGTGGGTTGGTGAGGACGAGGTCGGCCCGTCCGGCCGTTTCCGGGCCGCCGGCCCACGGCTCCCTGCGCTCCAGGCGCACTCCGGCCCGGACACCGTGCAGGGCCAGGTTCAGGGACGCGAGGAGCCCGGCGGCGGAGACGGTGGTCTGGCCGAACACCTTGAGCGGTTCGCGGTCGGGGTGCTGCCTGCGGAGACCCTCGGTGAACGCGAACGCCTCGACGAGGCACTCGCCGCCGCGGACGTACGGATCGTAAGCGGTCCGGGGCGCTTGCCCGTCCGGGCCGTCCGCGAAGCCTGCCAGGCCGGCCAGGCCGGCCATCAGGTGCACCACGCCCTTCGGCGTGAAGAACTCACGGCTGCGCAGCCGCCCGTGCGCCTCGTACTCCTCGATGATCAGCTCGAAGGCGTTCCCGTCGAGCTTGGCCACCAGCCTCATGATCTCGGCGATGACTCCTACGTTCCGCGGGATCAGGTCGGTCAGCGAGTCCGTGAAGTGCGGCAACATGCCAAGGCGCTTGACCTCGGCGTCCACCTCGCGGCCGATGTGTTCGAGCAGCTCGCTGCCCGATCCCCCGGCGGCGTCGATCGCCGCCGCCCTGGCCCGTACCTCGGTCCAGCGCGCGCCGGACGCGGTCCGCAGGAAGTGGAGGCCGAGGAGCAGGTGCAGGTAGTTCACCATCGAGCCGGGGCCTCGCGCCTGATCGGCGAGCGGGCCCATGAGCTCGTGCACCAGGTGCCGGTTCGCGGATCCGCCCGCCGACTGCTCCGCCGGCGTCGGCGGCCGGTCCGGGAACTCGGCGGCTTCGAGGACGAGCTGGCGGACTTCGGTCTCGGCAGGGGCCAGTGAGGCTCGGGCACGGTGGCCGTACGTCGCCTCGTCCCCCTCCCCCGGCCTGCGCAAGTGGAGGGGGACCCTTCGGCCCTCGAGCCAGCGCAGGACGTCCGACTGGCGGAAGTACGCGGTCCCTCCCGCCTTCCGGGGCGCGGGAAAGTCCGGAGACCGCCGCTCCCACAGGGTCACGGTCGGACGCGTCACGTCGGCCAGCTCCGCGATCCGTGCGCGGGTGATCTGCGGGTCGTCGGTGTACTGCGGCGTGTGGCTGTGGCTGTGGCTGTTCCCCATGCTGCTGCTCCCGTTGAAGTACGCCCGGCGGGCGGTTCGTTGTGACGAAAGTACGGGGCGGGTGGGTGTTGTGTCCTGTGAGTACTGGAAGTACTCACAGGACAACTTCGACTGCCTTGCCATCCGCGCACGCCGCACCGATCGCCATATGGCCGGGGTGTATCCACGATGAAAGCCACATTCCTACCGATGCGGACTCTCCACCCAAGCAAGGGGCTTAACGCCGAACAAACCTATGCGTCGTGCCGGCCGAAGGCCCCGGCCCGCCACGCGGTGCGGGCGGCGAAGACTGCTCGGCCCTCGCCGGCTCCGCCCACGTGCGAGCAGATGGACCACAGGCTGTACAGGGCATCCCGTGCGCGCTGGGCCGGACGGGACCCCGGCTCGACCGACCGACGCACACTGTTCCACTCCACGAGCATCGCTCCCGCCATGCGCGCCGACCGTGGTGCGCGGACCTCGTAGTGCCGCAGCCTCCCCTCGGAGGCCACCGTGTACATGGCGTTGAGGTCCTCGAGCACGAGCTCCCGGAAGTGCAGCAGCTCGGCGTTCGTGAGCCCCATCAGCGCGTCGAACCGTTCTTCGGCGTTGGTCTCCTGCCGCTCCGACAGCTGTTCCGCATGGCAGATCGCCGCGTGCATCCATGCGGCGCGCGACTGGGCGGGCGGCCCGCCGAAGGCCATGGCCGCCTTGAGATCCGCCATGGCCGACGCGTCCTCCTCGGGAAGGCGGTCACGGTTGAGGGACGTGAGTACCCCGTCCACGCGCGCGTCGAGCTCCTCGCGCGTGGCCCCTGCCAGGTCCGGGAGCCGTTTGAGGTTCGCCCGCATCTGTCGTACGTGCTCGTCGTCCTGCCGGATTTCCAGCGCGGCCTCGGTCTGCGCCCAGTTGAAATCGGCAGGCAGCTCGTCCCGCCACTCGGCGGCCACGGCATCGAACGCAGCCTGCTGCTCACCCCGCCACACCGCCCGAGAACCGAAGTACACCTCGGCCAGCGCCAGCTTCAAGGGCTCGGCAGGCAGGAAGGGCAGCGGAGCCTCCGCGAAGAAGGCCAAGAGGAGGAGATCGGACGGGGACATGCGCGGATGGAGCCGGTCGCAGGCAGCCAGACACAACACCTGTACCTCGGTCCGGGGCGGGTACACCCGCCGCGAACCACGGCGACCACCGAGGTAGAGGGGCACCGGCTCCGGCACCAGGCCGTGCCTCCGCCACGCGGCGAGCCGAGAGGGCTTCAGCGGGAATCCCCGCTCCCGACAGACCTGAAGGAGCAGCCGATCGGCTTCGCTCGGAGGTGTTCGCGTCATGCAGCCAGGCTAGAAAACAGCCTTCCGCTGGGCCCGGCTGTGAACCGGGGGGCGCAGCCTGCTCCCCGCGTGCGCGGGGAGCAGGCTGACTGACCTGGAACTCTATTCAGTGGGCGCAGCGCTTTCGAGCGCTTTCCCCGAAACCGGCAATCGCGCCATACCGGCGTACGTCGCCCCTCCAGGCTCAGGACGGGTGGGCTCGCACGTCGAGGTCAGCCCACCGGCCTGCCCCTCACTCACCGTTCCCCGGCCCGCGGGGCACGGCCGCCACGTCCCGGCGCCATGCATCGATCGCGGGGAGCGTTACGGCGCCGACGACCAAGGGGGCCGCCGGTTCCGGCAGATTCAGGATGGCGCGGACCACAGCCGAGAACGGCGATTCGGATATCGCCTCGACTATCTCGTCCGCCTCCTCGGTGCGCCCGGCCCGCCGGTGTTCGTACCAGTCCCGCAGGAGGTTCTTGGCCGTGACGAAGGCGGCCCTGCGGCCCCTGACCAGGGTCGGGCGGTTCAGTCCGAACACCTCGATCGTTGCCATGCCCTTCGGGGTGATCCCCTCGTACGTCCCTGAGGCGAGGAAGAGGACCAGGTGGGCTGCGGGGTCTTCGACGGTCGGGTCGATCAGCAGGCACGCGCCGGCGTCGTCTCGCGGGTACTTGTGGCCCTTGGTGTTGCTGTTGCAGTGCGAGCAGGCGAGCAGGTGGTTGAGCCAGTCGAAGGCGCGCAGCGGATCGTCCGCGATGGGCTGGAAGTGGTCGATGTCCGTGCCCTGGTTGTCCTCGCAGTACATGCACCGCTCCACCCCGGCCGCCATCTGCCTGAGCAGACCCCGGACGTGTTTTTTGGGCGCGGCGGCGATGCGCCACTGCTCGACAGCGGTGTCGTACCGCTCCGCCGCGGCCGCCGCGGCGATCGTCGCGGTCCTCTTCGCCAGGAGGTTCTGCGTCCGAGCCGGTACGGGCGGGCGGTCAAGGGGGATCACTCCTCACCGGCCAGACGGGCTGTCACCTCGGCAACGCGGGTTTCGAGCGAACTGGTCAGAAGCTCGGTCAGCCCCTCGTACTCGCGGATCTGCTGCTCGTCGGCGGTACCCGCGTACACCAGCCTCTCCAGCACGACGAGCCGCTTGCGCTTTTCCTCGGCACGCTCGGAGTAGGGCGTATCCATGCCGAACAGTTCGGAGAAGGCCGCGTCGTCCGCGCTGCCGTAGACGATGCGCTGGTACAGCTCCTGATCCACCACCTCCGCCGACCCGTCCTCGTTCGGCCCCGGCAGCCTGATCAGGCAGCCCTCATCGGCGGCCTGGCAGATGTACGGGCTGTGGCTGGAGACGATGAACTGGATGTTGGGGAAGTGCTCCCGCAGCCACGTGCCGATCCTGCGCTGCCAGGTCACGTGTAGGTGCGCGTCCACCTCGTCGATCAGCACCACACCCGGTTCGGTGACCGCCAGCCCGCCACCGTCGAGCAGCTCGGTTTCGACGGCGCCGTAGACCGCGTGGATCTGGCGAACGATGTCCAATACGAGCGCGGCGACCGTCCGGTACGCGTCGCTCATCTGCCGCAGCGGAATGCCTGGTCCACGTTGCCCTTGACGGGTCACCCATACACCGTCAGAGGTGACGCGCGTGATCTGAAATCCGTCAGGCAGAAGCCCGTCGCCCAGAAGCCCCAGAACGGATTCCAGCAGGACGCCGGCTCCCGCCTGCTTCTCGAGCTCCCGCAGACGCAGATCGATCAGCCACGACACCCCCTCGGCGAGCGAGGCGTCCTCATGAAACAGCGTGGCCATGCGCCCGGCAGGCCCTTGGGCCAGCATCACCCTCTGAGCCTCACCGGACCCGCCCACCAGCCTTCTGAACGGACCGTAACCGGCGCAGAACCAGCCCCGGGTGTTGTCCGCCCACGGCCCTCGCAGACCTCTCTCATTGCCCGCGGTCTCAGGCGCCGACAGAACGGGGCGCGGCTCTCCCACATGGCGCAGTTTCGACAGGTCAGGGCGTGCCCACTTCAGGCTCAGGGGCAGGGGGCCGGCGCGCCTACGGCCGGGTCCGACGAACGCGTCCGCCGACTGCTCGTACGTCACCTGTACTTCGACCGACCCGGAGGAGGCGGACATCGAGATCCAACCGTCGAAGTCCGCCACCAGGCTGCGGGCCACCGAAGGCCCGCCCAGCGCCAGGGCGACGGCCTGGAGCAACGTCGACTTCCCGGAACTGTTGCGCCCCGCGATCACGGTCCAGCCGCCCTGGCCCGGCAGCTCCAGCTTCACCGCGCGCGGCCCGCCAAAGCCCTTGATGTCCGTGAGCTGGACCCTCGTGACGTACACCGCGCCCGTCTTCCCTCCAGTCGGTGCGCTCCGACCTCGGCAGAGGAGGCAAGAACACGTCTGACGTGCTCACTCTCTCACGGGCGCCGCGACGACTGCGGCTGCCCATGACAGGCCGCTTGAGTACCTGCGCTTCCCGTACGACCGCCAGCGTCCCCCGGGGGCGCATTCGCGCCGCGCGGGACGCTGGCATGGCGGCCTTCACGTCGCTCATGCGCACTCGACGTGCTCAGAACTCGCCGGCCTCCACGACCTCGCTGGCAGCGGGCGGCGGGATCTGCGTGACGGTTTCGAAGTCGTACCACGTGAGCTCACTCGGCTGTCGGCCCGTCTCGGTCCGCTTGAGCAGATAGGGGCGGCCCTGCGTCGCCACGTAGTCGGTGACGGTGCCGCCGTCGGTACCCGGGTAGGTGAGCATGATCGCGGGCTGTCCGTCGACTGTGGCGGACGCGCCCCGGGATATCTCAGGGGACTCCTCTTGCAGAAGGACGTTGGGGTTGCCCAGCTGGCAGCCGAACGAGATGGCCTTCGCGTCGGAGTGCTGTGCATCCAGCTTGATCCAACGGTTGCCGATGCGGTTGACCACTATGTCTTCCTGGGCCTTCGTCGCCTTCAGGGCGGTCCGCCACGCCTCAGGGTCGCGCTTCACATGAAGGACCTGGTAACCGTCATCGCCGCCACGAACCCCGCGCGATATCTCGGGGCGCGCCCGCCCACGGTGGCGGGGCGGGGCGTGTGTGGGTCCATGACGGTTGAGCGCCAGCGCCCGGCGGGGGCGGCGTGTCCCGCCGGGCGACTGTTCATGCGGCAGTGGTGCGGGCTAGCCGATGGTGAGGAATTCGTTCCACTTGTCTTCGTCGCGGCCGGATGCGGGGCCGAGGGTGGCGGTGCCGCCTTGGTAGAGCCACTGGTTGCCGACGTTGTCCACGGCCCAGATGTCGGGGATGCCGTCGCCGGTGGCGTCGGCCGTGCCGAGGATCATGGGGATGGTGGCGCGGCCCCAGCCGGTGGTGGCGTAGGTGTGGTCCTGGCCGCCTGCGGCGTTGGCTGACGCGGCGAGGGAGGCGAGGTCGACTCCCCCGTTGGTTCCGGGCTTGCCCTTGCGCAGGAGGATGCCCGCGTTGGCGTTGTCGCGGAAGAGGAGGTCGGGGACCTTGTCTCCGGAGACGTCGCGGACGCCGATGAGGTCGCGGGGCGCCCAGACCGTGTCGGCCATCTTGGTGTGGCTGGTGAAGCTGGATCCGGTGTAGCCGGAGAACGCCCACAGGCTGTCGGCGTCGAGGGCGAACATGTCGGCCAGGCCGTCGCCGTCGACGTCTTCGGTGACGATGATCTGCCGGAAGGTCGCCGGGTCTGGCGCGCCCTCGGGAAGGAGGATTTCCGTACGGCGGGCGACGTCGAACTGTCCGGTGCCGATCCCGGGGTAGATGTACATCTTGCCGTCGGGCATCCGGGCGATGAGGTCGGTCAGTCCGTCGCCGGGGAACCAGTCGGTGGAATGCCCGATGAGCGCACGCCTGCCGTCGGCGCCGGTCTTCCAGTGCCCGGTGGCGGGCATCCCGTCCAGCATCGCGCCGGGGATGGACGCGTCGGTGTCGCCGACGGCGTCGCCCGGGTAGGTGAGCAGGCTGCCGGTCTTGTCGATGGCGAAGAGGTCGGGGTGGCCGTCGCCGTTGGCGTCGCCGGGCTTGTCCACGCCGTCTCTGGGGCCGACGAGGAACTTGTAGGTGGTCTGGGGGGAGATGTTTCCGTACTTGTTGACGGTACGGACGTAGAGGACGTTGGGGCCGGCGGTGTCGACCTGGAGGGTGACGGAGGCCTTGTCCGCGCCGTTGAGGGTCAGCTCGGCCTTCTTGTCGAAGAGGGGCCGGTTCAGGCTGTACTGGTACTCGCGGATGTCCGCGGCCTTGGCCCCGTTACCGCTGAACAGGACTCTCTGGCCGGGGGTGCCGGCGGGCTTCTGGCTCCACTGGGTGTAGTTCGGGCCGGGTTCGGGGAAGTCGGCGGAGGAGACGGCCGGGCTGGGCGGGACCACGTGGCTAACGGTGAAGGTGCACCAGCCGCCGGAACCGGAATCGAACGGCCCGCTTGCGGATCCCCAGCCGTCCTTGTCACGGACGCGGGACAGCCACTGGTAGGTGATGCCCGATTCGAACTTGTCCAACGGTACTTCGTGGAAGACGACGCCGTCGCTGTTGGGGGAATGCCAGTCGTTGTGGACCTGGGCGCCGGTGACGGTGTTCCAGACCTCGATCTGGACCTTGTCGATGGTGTGGGTGCCGTCGCGGTCGCTCGCCTTGACCTGGAAGGTGACGTTCGTCTTGCCGATCCCCGTACCGGGGCTGGTCGTCAGGCAGGGCCCGCCGGGGGTGGTCTGCATGTTCGCCGCGGTCGGGGTGTCGGGCGGGTGGTTGTAGACGATCTCGATGTACGGGGCGGTCTCGCCGTTGGCGATGAACTTCTTCCAGTACCAGGAGTCCGACTCGTTCGGTGCGGCGAAGCCGAGGGACAGGGCGCCCCAGCCCTTGGCGGCGGCATCCGCGACCAGGCCCTTGATGTCTGAGGCGATCCAGTTGTCGGGGCAGGAGCTGTTGTAGCCGTAGCCGGCGTACTCGGTGGCGACCTTCCGGTTCCAGTAGGTGCCGTTGTTGGTGTTGTTCCAGGTGCTGGAAGAGGTGATGTACGGAGTCGAGTAGATGTCCATCGGCTTCTGCTCGCACGACCAGGAATAGGTCTGCAGGGCGCGGACACTGGCGGAGAGGATGCCGGCGCCGTGCAGCTCGCCGCCGAAGTCGAAGTTGAAGATGGAGCGGGAGGTGCCGCCGGTGGTGGACTCGTAGCCGACGCGGGCCTCGTTGGTGCCGCTCGCGTTGTAGTTCTGCCCGTTGTAGAAGCTCGAGTTGCCCTCGGTCTTGTAGAGCAGGGTCCAGGCGTGCTTGTGCCCCTTGAACGAGGGGTCGACGAACACCGGGTAGGCAGTCTCGGGGGCGTTCAGCAGGCCGGCGTCCGGTGCGATGGACAGCACGTTGTCGGCGAGGGCGGGCTGTGCGGGCTTCAGGCGGGCGCCTTCCGCACCGGCAAGGCCGGACAGGCCGAGGGTGGGGTGCTGTGCGGCCTTGCCGGTGGGCTGCCAGGCGGGCTCGTTGTCGGTGGTGGCGACCTTGCCGCTCGAGTCCCACATCATGGGCGTGGGCGAGCCGGCGACCTCCTCGTCCTGTGCGTTGCGGGCGCTGACCGCGCCCGACTCGGCGTCCAGGCGGAACGTCAGGTCGGGTGAGGCGAGCCGGTACTTCAGCTGGCCGAGGAGAGGGTCGGCGGCGGCTTGGCGGTCCTTGACGACCAGGACGTGGGAGTAGCCGCCGTCCTGGGCGGTCATCACCAGGTCGATGCCGGGGCGCACGTTCTCGTACAGGGCCCGCGGGCCGTCGATGACGGGCTCCGGGAGGGTTCCGGGCCAGGAGACGACGATGTCGTGGCCGTCGGTGTTCAGGCGGACCAGCTCACTCCACACCTGGCCGGGTGTGTCCTGCCACAGGGCGGCCCGGGGGACCGAGCGCGAAGACCGCTGGCCACCTGCACTGGCGGAATGCTGCTGGGAGCCGGCGCTGAAGACGACACGGCCGTTGACGGCCTTTGCCGCATACCCGGCCTCCACCTTGTGCAGGGTGGTGTCGATCGGCTTCCACTGTCCGTCGGCCTTGGCGCGGATGGCGGAGCTGAAGACCTGCTTGCGGTAGGTGCCGTCAGGCTGGGCCCATGTCGTGGTGTTCGCACTGCGTGCGGCGGTGACCTCGACCTCCTTGCCCGACTCCTCGGCCAGACGCCGTGCCTCCGGCTCGGCGACCGGGGGCTCCCCCACGGGCCCGGGCCGGGGCTTGTCCCCTGCGCTGACGTGTACGCCCACGGGCACTGCGACGGCTACCGCGAGAAGGGCCGCCAGGGCGCCCAGCGTCCGGCGCCTTTTGAACCACCGCGGCACCGGGACAACAGAAACTTCCTTTTCCGTAGATGCTGTTGGCGGGCTTTCATCGATGGATTCACTGACAGACACAGGCGTACTTCTCCCCCCTCGGGCGCAGATTAGAGCAGCCCTCGGTACTCACAAAACGGTTTTCGGCCGAGGCCGAGAAAAGACGAAAGACCTGCCCCTCACACGCCTTGTCCCCCACGAGGGCGCGAGCCGAGCATGAACCATTCCACTGACATCTTCACCCACCGAATCAACCCTCCCGCCTCACATTTAAGGCCGTTTTGCCCCGACTGCCCCGAGATCTATCGCCTGTAAAGTGACAAAGCCCACACCGGATATCGGAACCGTTGGTTTTCCGGGCAACCCGACGCACAATCAGCTGGCTAATTGTCATTTTCCTGTCGGCCGTGTGCCCTCGGCTGCGGCGGCAGAACGTGGGGGGTCCACATGTCGCCGTTCACGGCGAATTTCCGCCTGCCCGGAAACAGAAAGACGCGCGCGAAACGCGCGCGCCTGGCCGGGCGCACCGGCATCACCTTGTCCGTGGTGCTGACCGCAACACTTCTGCCCGTCCAAGCCTGGGCCGCGCCACCGGGGGACCGCACCGGCGTCACCCTGCCCGGACTCCAGAAGGACCTGAAGGCGCAGCGCGACCACGTCGCGTCCACCCAGTTGGAGGGGTGGCTCGGCGATCCGCCCGCGTCACCCGATCCCTACGCGCCGACCGCGGTGGCAGTGCCCGCGGGCGGCTCGGCCAGCGTGACGCCCGCCGCCGGCTCCGAGTTCACCCAGGTCGGCACGCTGCCCGTCAGCATCGGCAAGGTCGAGAACACCGGTACCGCACCGTCGGGGACCTGGTCGGCGGCGGTGTCGGACCGCGCCACGACCGAAGCCGCGGGCATCGACGGCGCCATGATCAAGATCACGCCTCCGGCCGACGCGGTGAACCCGGTCGACGTCGCTCTGGACTACTCGAAGTTCGAGGACCTGTACGGCACCGAGTGGTCCTCGCGCCTGAAGCTGCGGCAGTTCCCCGCCTGCTTCCTCGACAGTCCCCGGCCGGCCGGATGCGACGTCTCCACGGACGTCCCCAGCTCGAACGAGCCTGGCAAGAAGCGCGTCATCGCAACCCTCAACCCGACCGCGGCGCCTGTTCAGGGCATGCACACCATGAGCGGCGCAGCTACCCAGTCGGTGCTGGTCGCCTCCGACAGCGGGGCGGGCGCCGGCGGTACGTACAAGGCCACGTCCCTGTCCCCTTCCGGGAACTGGACGGCCGGCGGGAGCGGGGGCGGGTTCTCCTGGACCTACCCGCTGACCGTGCCGCCCGCCCCGGCAGGCCCCACCCCCTCGATCGCGTTCTCCTACTCCTCGCAGTCGGTGGACGGCAGGACGTCGGTGACCAATGGGCAGGCGTCCTGGATCGGGGACGGCTGGGACTACAACCCGGGCTTCATCGAGCGCCGCTACCGCAGCTGCTCCGACGACCTGAAGGCCTCCTCCACCGGCAAGCCGAACAACGACAACGACACCGACAAGAAGAAGGGCGACCTGTGCTGGGCCGGTGACAACGTCACCCTCTCCCTGGGCGGCTCGACCACCGAACTCGTCCGCGACGGCAACGGCAAGTGGGTTCCCGCCACCGACGACGGCTCCCGCGTCGAGCTCAAGACCGGCGGTGGCAACGGCAACGGTGCACGGAACGACGAGTACTGGGTCGTCACCACCCGCGACGGCATGCGCTACCACTACGGCCGCCACAACGTGGGCACCCACGGCGACGGCAGTGAGCCTCGGAGCACAACCGACTCCGTCTTCACCGTCCCGGTCTTCGGCAACCACGTCGGCGAACCCTGTCACGCGGACAAGTACGCAGACTCCTCCTGCCAGCAGGCCTGGCGCTGGAACCTCGACTACGTCGAGGACCTCCACGGCAACGCCATGATCATCGACTGGAAGAAGGAAGAGAACCGCTACGCCAAGAACCAGAAGTACGAGGAGAAGGACGCCACCAAGGTCGGATACACCCGCGGCGGCTACCCGGTACGGATTCTCTACGGCCTGCGCGCCGACAACCTCGCCGGCCCTCCGGCCGGCCGCGTCGAGTTCGGTGTGGAGCAGCGGTGCTTCGCCGAGGGGGACACCGACTGCAAGGACTCCCAGTTCGGCACGAAGGACGCGGTGGGATGGTGGGATACCCCCGGCGCGCTGCACTGCAAGAAGGACGCAGCCCGCTGTGACATCGCGTCGCCGACGTTCTGGTCACGCATGCGCCTGGACAGGGTCGTCACCTACGGTCAGCGCACCGCAGGTTCCACGGCCCTCACCAAGGTGGACCAGTGGGCGTTGAAGCAGTCACTGCCCAGGCACCGCAGCGACACCAGCCCCCCGCTGTGGCTGGACTCCATCACCCGCACCGGCTACGGCCCCTCGAACAGCGAACACGGCATAGTCCTGCCCGCGGTCTCCTTCGTAGCAAACGCAGTCGACATGCCCAATCGCGTCGTCAAGGCCCCGGTGAACGGCAAGCCCGACGAAGCCCCGGACTTCGACCGGCTCCGCGTGGAGACCATCCGTACCGAGACCGGCGGTGACATCCACGTCACCTACTCCGCCCCCTGCGCGCTGGGCACCACCATCCCCGATCAGACGAAGAACACCAGCCGGTGCTTCCCCGTCCGCTGGTCTCCGGATCCGGACCTGGAGCCGGAGAAACTGCCGACCGAGATCTTCAACAAGTACGTCGTGGAGAGCGTGACCGAGAAGGACCGCGTTGCGCAGCGGCCCGATCTCGTCACCTCCTACGACTACAAGGACGGCGCGGCCTGGGCGAAGGAGGACGACGAGCTCAGCAAACCGGAACTGCGTACCTACAGCCAGTGGCGCGGTTACGGCCGTGTCGTCACCACCACGGGCGAGACCAAGGGCACCGGTACGCCCATCGCGACCGAGAAGTCCCAGAGCGAGTCCCGCTACTTCCGCGGACTGTCCACCCCCGGCGCCAAGGTCACCGTCAAGGACTCGACGGGCACCGTGGACCTGGGCGAGGACAAGCCCCGCCATCAGGGCCAGACAGCGGAGACCATCACCTACACCAAGGCCGGCGGAGACGTCGAGAACCGTCACCTCACCCGGCCCTGGGACTCCGGGGACAAGCCCACCGCGACCCGCCCCAGAATCGACGACGCCGCGCGCAAGGTCGAGGCGTACCGCAAGGGCGTCGACTCCACCATGGAGATCCAGACGGTCAGCGGCGGCAAGTCCCGCATGGTGCGGACCGCGTACACGTACGAGGACTCCTACGGCCTGCCGCAGAGCACGCTCACCGAGGTGAAGGAGAAGGCGGGCAGCGCCGACTGGACCACGGTCAAGCAGTCCTGCAGCAAGCCCGCCTACGTCCACAACACCGCGAGCAACCTGATCGGCCTGCCCTCGCAGGTGCGCGAGACGAACGGTGACTGCAGCCAGGCCGACGCACCGGGCGTGACCGTCCTCAGTGCCGCCCGTACGTCCTACGACGCCGTCAACGCCTTCGGAACGGCACCCACCAAGGGTCTGCCCTACCAGGTCGACAGCCTCGACGCCGCGGGCACGGGCTGGATCACCTCCGGGCGCACCGAATACGACGCGCTCGGCCGTACGGTCAAGACGTACGACGCGCTCGGCAACCCCTCGGCCATCGCCTACAACCCTCCGACCGGTCCCGCGTTCACCGTCACCGCGACGAACGCGCTCGGCCACACCGTGAGCAGCACGGTGGATCCTGCGCGCGGCAGTGTGCTGGAGGCGACGGACGCCAACGGGCGCAAGGTCACCACGAAGTACGACGAGCTGGGGCTCAGCAAGGAGGTGCGGACGCCGTCGCAGAAGGCGACCGACAAGCCGGCCTACACGTTCGACTACCAGATCAAGGAGGAGCTGAAGCCGGCCGTCACCAGCCGCGCGCTGAAGGACGACGGTACGTACAGCACCTCGATCGCGATCTATGACGGGCTGCTGCGGCCGCGCCAGACCCAGAGCGAGGGTCCGGGTGGCGTGCGCGTGGTCACCGACACCCTGTACTCGGCGAACGGCACCGTCTACCAGACCAACAACGGCTACCTCGCCGAAGGCGGTCTGAGCACGGAACTGTTCGTTCCGGACTCCGACACCGAGGTCCACAACGCGACGCGGACCGCCTACGACGGTCTGGGCCGTGCCGTGCGCACCACCACGGTCGAGAAGGGCGACCCGAAGCAGTCCGCGATCACCCAGTACGGCGGCGACTGGACCCTCACCCGCAGCGCCATGTCCCCCACCGGGGCGACCCCGCTGCCGGGCAGCCGTGCGGTCAAGACGACCACGGATGCCCTCAACCGCACCACGATGGTCGAGCACTACACCTCCACCGCCGCGGAGGACGTCAACCCGACGGTGGTCAACAATTCCGCGACCACCAAAACCCGGTACGAGTACGACGTCAGGGGCAAGCTCGCCAAGGTCACCGACCCGGCCCTCAACACCTGGACCTACACCTACGACGCCCGCGGCCGGATGACCTCGTCCACCGACCCCGACATGGGCACGGGCACGTTCACCTACAACAACCTCGACCAGCAGATCTCGACGACCAACGTCTACGGGCTCGCCCAGCACACCAAGTACGACGCACTCGGGCGCAAGACCGAACTGCGCAACGACAACCCCACCAGCGGCTGGCTCGTCGCCACCTGGACCTACGACACCCTCCCCGGAGCCAAGGGCCAGCCCGTCTCCGCCACCCGCAACTGGGGCGAGGGCCGCTTCTACAGCAGCGAGGTCACCGGCTACGACAGCGAGTACCGGCCCACCGGCTCCAAGATCACCATCCCGGACCTGCCGACCGCCCAGACCACCAAGGGACTGGCCGGCACCTACACCTACAGCACCACCTACACCCCCACCGGCAAGGTCCAGTCGACGACCCTCCCGGCGACCGCCGGCGGTCTCGCGGCCGAGAAGCTGATCACCCGGTACAACAAGGACGGCATGGTGCAGACCATGTCCGGCCTGACCTGGTACACCGCCGACACCATCTACAGCCCGTTCGGCGAAGTCCTGCGCACCGCCACCGGCAACGCACCCCACCGCGTATGGACCACCAACATCCACGACCCCCACACGGGCCGCGTCACGACCGCGGAAAGCCACCGCGAAACCCGCGACCCGAATGCGCAGTCCAACCTCCTGTCCCACGTCGCCTACGCCTACGACACGGCCGGCAACCCGACCTCCATCACCGACAGCCAGCCCGACACCCGGCCCACCGCCACCAAGGACTCCCCGCTCCTGGTGGACCGCCAGTGCTACACCTACGACAACGTCGGCCAGCTCACCCGAGCCTGGACCGGCAAGACCGATAAGTGCCCCACCGGCCCCGCAGGTCCTGCCCGCTCCGAGGTCGGCTCCGCCCTCCCGGGTGACGCCTACTGGCAGGACTACGAGTTCGACACGATCGGCAACCGCACCAAGCTCACGGACCGCGACCTGGCAGACAGCAACCTCGACGACGTCACCAGCTACGAGTACGGAGTGGCCCAGGCGGGCGGTGCCCAGCCCCCGGTGAAGAAGCAGCCACACACACTGGCCAAGGTCAACAAGACCACCAAGACCGCCGGGTCCACCGTCGAGTCGCTCTCCACCTACACCTACGACCTCGCGGGCAACACCAGGACCCGGACCATCGGCGGCGACACCCAGACCCTGAACTGGGACCGCTCCAGCAAACTCCAGTCCGCCACCACCCCCGGCTCCATCGGCTCCGTCGCCGTCACCGGCCTGGCCGGCAAATGCCTCGACGTCCAAGACGGCCAGACCACCGACGGCACCCCCGTCCAACTGCTGACCTGCAACGAGACCAAGCCCCAGCAGTGGCGCATCATCGGTGACACCGTCCAGGCGCTGGGCAAGTGCCTCACCGCTGACGGCGGCAAGGCCCGCCTGCACCCGTGTGACGGCAGGACCACCCAGAAGTTCACCTACAACGCGACCCACAAGTCCCTGGTCACCGCCACCAACCAGTGCCTGACCGTCCCCAACGACAACCCGGCCGACGGCAACGACCTCGACCTCTACACCTGCGCCAGCCCCGCCCCCACCACCGCCCAGCAGTGGAGCTTCGGCAACACCACGAGCTACCTCTACGACGCCTCAGGCAACCGCGTCCTCGAGGACACCGGCAGCTCTCGCACCCTCTACCTCGGCGAAACCGAGATCACCGTCAACAAGGCCGGCCAGGCCCTGGACGCCGTCCGCTACTACAGCAGCACCGGCGCCCCCACCACCATCCGCCGCACCAACGGCAAGGCGACCGGCCACACCCTCTCCCAGCAACTCGCCGACCACCACAACACCGCCACCACCAGCGTCGAACAGAAGGACGGCCAGACGGTCATCCGGCGGAAGACCGACCCCTACGGAAACCCCCGCGGCACCCAGCCCGCCAACTGGCCCGGCAACCGCACCTTCCTCGGCGTCGGCACCGACGACAACACCACCGGCCTCACCCACATCGGCGCCCGCGAATACGAACCCCAAACCGGCCGCTTCATCACCGTCGACCCCATCATCGACATCACCGACCCCCTCCAGATGAACGGCTACACCTACTCCCGCGGCAACCCCATCACCAACTGGGACCCCACCGGCCTCAAAGACGACAACTGCGCCTACGTCTCAAACTGCACCGCAAACGGCGGCACAATCGACCACAAGGACACCCTCCCCAGCGGCGGATGCGGAATCTACTGCGGCGGCGGAATCACCTACAACGGCCCACCACTGCCGCCCAACCCGGCCAAGATGGGCGGCAGTAGAGGATCGAGTAAAGCCGGAGGAGGTCGGCAAAAGAAGACAGGATGTGCCGCTGGCGTTCGAATCTGCGCCCCGAAGGGATTCAACGCGTACGGTCCTGGCGATGCAGCCGCAGGATTCGCAAGTGCTGTAATCCACACCGTCGAATCCCTAACCGAGATAACGGTTGCGCCCGAATGCTTCAACAGCGCACTTCCCGAATGCAACGAGGGTGCGGCGTTCGACAGCTGGGCGGCAGGTCAAGGATTTGACCTGAGTGGAGGCGATGCCACCACGGCTGGTATCGCCGCGATGGCCGTCCCATTTCCCGGTTCCAGGATAGTCAAACCAAGACCTGGCCTATCGGACGAGCTGAAGGATACGGTCAACACCCTCTACGCCAACTCAACCATCGGGAAGGGCAGGGCCGGTCTCGCCGCAGAGCTCGAGCTTGACGGCGGCGCGCCTCAGAGAATTCTCGCGATGAGTGGAAAGCAGGATGAGCGAGTGGGCTGGGCTCCACCCGTGGGAACACCAAGTAACCCTGCACGCTTCACTGCCACGCCTACAGGACTCAACGATAGGACGAGGGACACGGAATACAAGATGCTAACCTACATTGCGAATCAGCTTGGTGCGCCCTCTAAGGTACGAGGGTCGCTCACGATGCACTCGTCGCAGCATGCGTGCCTGTCATGCACACCGGTGATGGGTCAATTCGCGGAACAATTCCCCAACATCCGAATAAATTACACGTCGGGCAGATAGAAGGGTGAAGCCGGAGACCGTCAGGCCTCCGGCTTCACGGCTTTAACTATTTACCCAACGTAGGAGTGCACATGTCATTCGAAATTGAAAGCCCGTGGACGCCAGCCCATCAGGCGGTCGAGTCCGAAAACTATGCAGAGTTGGCCCGTCTACTCGACGCCGGGTCCGACCCCAATGAAATCTGCTGTGGCCTGACTCTACTGACTCATGCGATTGACCTGGAAGGGGACTCTTCCCTTCAATCCGGAAATCCTGCAAATTGCGTTATGACTGCCATCACGCTGGCCTATGGCGCCGATCCAGGTGCTTCGGGTCCAGATGGGGAAACTCCACTCACTGTCGCAGAATCCTATGGACACGAAATGGCCGTGAGACTTCTGCTGCGACACCAGCAACGATAGCGAACCCGAAAAACCGTGCACGACTTGACTGCTGGCACACGCACGCCGCGCCGAGGGTAGTCCGCTACCACCCCGGGTTATCCCGCCGTAGCGGGACATAGGGACCCGGACACGAAGCCCGCTGGGGGGTGCGCGAAGTTGTCCGGCTGGCTCCTACCCTGCCCAACCGTGCCGGCCAGTCGCTCGTCGGAACGGATCGCGGACACGATCCCACCCGGAGGAGTAGTCCGTGCCCCGGACCCGCCCTCCGGCGAATATACTGAGGGCACCAAGTTACTCAGGCGCGAAAGCCCCTCCACCGCGATGGAGGGGCTTTCGTATGTTATGCCCGTTTCGCCACTACTCTCAGGCCACCTGGAGCTTCGGCCTGCCCGTCGGGGCCGGCGGAGCCTGCTGGTACGTCGGGAGCTTCAGGTTGGGCAGGTCTCCTGCCTGGATGCGGACGAGGGCAGCCCGGAAGGCCGCCTCCATGCTCTCGGGGCTCTCGTACTTCGCCGCGAGGGGATGGAGCCGGTAGGAGTTGCCGTTGCGTTCCTCGCTGCGCGGCCGGAGCACGATGTTCAGCTCGCACAGCGGCGCCATCAGGCCGCTGACGGCCTGCGGGGTGACCCCGTACTCGGCAGCCATGTCCTTCTGCCGGACGGACAGTCCTCCCCCGAAGTCGCTGCGGGAGACGAGGTACTGGAGGAACTTGACGGCAGACCCCGACAGGGGCAGGGCCCAGATGCGCTCCGCGATGATCGGAGACATGACGTTAGCCATGGAACAGCATCCTTCCTCGTGAGCGGGCGCCCGCGCAGGGGCATGGCAGAACTATCACCCGGTACGCCTCCTCGCGCGATAGCTCTCTTCCACGACCGGACCGAGATCCAGTTCCTCCTGGTGCGCGCCCTCCGGACCCACCGAGTACGGGAAGACCTCGGTGTCGTGGTCGTGGCGGTCGGCGATCTCGGCCAGCACCTCGTGCTGGGCGGTGCTGTTGCCGTGGAACCACAGGCGCACGTTGATCTGGATCCGGCCGTTGCCGGCCTTCTCGACCCAGTTGTAGCCGCACAGCGCCTGGACGGCCCGGTTGACCGTGGACCGTGTGATCATCTTGCCGCCCTTTTGCGCGGCGATCTTGTTCAGGCCGTCCGTGATCTCCTGCTGGGTGTACTGGGTGATGCCGGTGCCCGGTACCTGTCCTCCCGCGACGAAGAGGAAGACGCACAACTGGGACTTGGTGATGCTGTTCGCGACGGCCAGCTGCGCCAGCAGCTGGGTGAACCAGTTGCTGGCCAGGCTGTACCCGGAGCCCCCGGCCATGTCGTGGACGGCGCGCGGGTCGGCCGCGTACTCGAGGTGAACTCCGGTGAGGCGGCGGCGGCCTCCGGGGTCGGCCGCCTCGGCGACCTTCTCCCCGAGCTGCTGACCGAGGACCGCCAGGATGTCTCCGTACTCGGCTTCACTGCCCGCGGCGGTGGGGGCGGGTACAGGCCGGGGCCCGCGCCGGCGACGGGCGGGCGGATCAGATGTCACAGGACCTCCTTGTTACTCAGGCGGTCCGAGACTATCCAAAAAATCAACGTGTGCTTGTCTTTTGGCGCTCCGGCGCGCCGGAAGTCCTCGCAGGATGTGGTCCTGTTCGAACGCTGCGCCAAAAGTACACGGTACGTGAAGTTTTTTCGCCGCCGGGGCCCAGAAGTACACGTCTCCTTGATTTCGGTTGTCGTGATGGCGACACATACATGTAGGACACATGCATCCTGTGGACAGCTTTTCCGTGTCCGGCCAACGCTCCGACCTGCGGTGTTGTCCGGCCCGTTGGGGCTCTCAGAAAGTCAACGCCTGCTTGATTTTTCAGCGAAATGTGCTCGCCAGGTACACATTTGGGGAGGCCAAATGTGTCCTGGGGGACACATACCTCGCCGGAAACATGCAGGTCAGAGGGGGTGCGCGCCCGGAGCTCTCTTACTAAAGAGCAACGTGCGATCGGGCCTTGGTCAACCGTCTTGCTCCTCTTTTTGGAGCACACGCTGCCTGTGGTTGTGACGCCTCGTAGCACAGTCCAGGTGTCTGGGTCCTCTCTCCTGTACGACCCAACACCTCAGCCGACACACCCTCACCCCGGAATTCGCCAGCCCAACGGCATGGCTGGTGTCCCCCACCCCTGCCCAAGTCCCGCCCAGCCCACTGCCGTTGCAGGCCCTCATGCCCAGTGAGGGCGCCCAGCGCCCGAGGGGTGCACCGCCGACCGTCAGGGAGGCGGGGCAGGGCATGAGGGGGAGCGGGTCCAGGGCGCCCTAGCGCCTGGCGAGGGGGTCTGGGGGGCGAGTAGCCCCCCATGCCAAGGCCGGTCCAGCGCGGCCAGGCGCTGGCGGGGTCCAGGGGCTGGCCCCTGGGATCAACGGTCCGCAGTTGGCCGGGGACAAGAACTTAGCTGTCTCAGAGGACGGTTCGTGACCCTTTGAGTGATTCTGTCGTCGCCTGATGGTGTGGGGTGCGGGCGGAATCCACTGGTCCGCAGCCGGTGGTCTGTTGGGGTGGCGGGGTGAGTGAACGCAAGCCGTACCCGAGTGACTTATCGGACGAGCAGTGGTCGTTGATCGAGCCGGTGATCACGGCGTGGAAGGATCGGCACCGCTCGGTCAGCGGCCACCAGGGCGCCTACGCCATGCGGGAGATCGTGAACTCGATCCTCTACCAGAGCCGGACGGGCTGCCAGTGGGCCTACCTCCCGCACGATCTGCCGCCGAAGAGCGCGACGTACTACTACTTCGCCGCCTGGCGGGACGACGGAACCGACGAGGTCATCCACGAACTCCTGCGCTGCCAGGTCCGTGAGAAGGCCCGCCGATTAGAGGACCCGACCCTGGTGGTGCTGGACACGCAGAGTGTCCGTGTTGCCGCCGGGGTCCCCGCCTCCACGACCGGCCGGGACGCGGCGAAACGGGTCCCGGGCCGCAAGCGCGGACTGGCCGTGGACGTACTCGGCCTGGTCATCGCCGTCATCGTCCTCGCCGCGAGCGCGCATGACAACGCCGCCGGCATCGCCCTGCTCGACCGGGTCGCCGAGAACACCGCAGGAACCGTCGAGAAGGCCCTGGTCGACCAGGGCTTCAAGGCCGCCGTGGTCGCCCACGGCACCACGCTCGGGATCGACGTTGAGATCGTCGAACGCAACCCGCAGGACATCGGGTTCGTGCCGCAGCCGAAGCGGTGGAGGGTCGAGCAGACCTACGGGGTCCTGATACTGCACCGGCGCCTGGTCCGCGACTACGAGCACCGCCCGGCATCCTCCGCCTCACGCGTCTACTGGGCCATGACCCACATCATGGCCCGCCGCCTGACCGGCGCGAACACCCCCACCTGGCGCGATGCGGAAGCGGTGACGGCGTGAACATCGAGCCCCTGCTCGACGCGCTCGACGTCCAGCAGGACGCTGCCCGGTCCCTGGCCGAGGACCTGCGCACCCAGATCGCCGAACTTCAGGGCCGGCTACGGGAAGCCGAGACCCACCTCGAACACCTCGCGATCACCCGGAAGACCGTCACCGCCCTCGCGGACCGGATCCCCGCCGGGGCCGACTCACCCGACCTGCCCGAGCACCCGGACTACCCCCGCATCCTCGGCGTCTTCAACGACGCGACCGGACCGCTACGGGCCCGGGACATCTGCGAAGCCCTCGACCACGAACTGCTGCCGAAGAACATCGAGGGTACCCGCGCCAAGCTGAAACGCCTGGTCAAGCTCGACGTCCTCACCGAGGTCGATGCCGGCAGCTTCACCAGGAAGCAGTAGCCGACCGAGCACCGCGACCAGCAGCCCTGCCCCATCCTCACCCGGAAATGGACATCAAGTCGCGAACCGCCCTCTCACAAGGCATTTGGTTGCTGAGGGGGCCGACGGGGCTGTGCTGCCCAGCGACCGGGGCAAGCCCTGCGGTAGCCAAGGCGCCCTTCCCTCTTTCGGTCGATCGAAGCCGATGTGCGACGGGAGAGGGCAGAGGTGTATGGTCCGCATTGTTTGAACATGTTCAAGAACGGACTGGGGGGTCTTCGTGCGTGATGGCACCGGGACAACGAGACAGCGGACCACCGACACCGCCTGGAGTGCCACCGCGCCCGGCGCGGAGATGGTGGGAGGAGCGTTGCTCTTTTGCGCCGTGTTGTACGCGTGGCTGGTCTCGCTCGCCGAAGAGCCCTATAACAGAGGCTTCGGCGGTGGCATCGCCGCACTCTTCTGGCTGGTCGTCATGTTCTTCGGGAGCCCGTTCATCGTGCTCGCGCTGGGCTACGTACACAGCTTTGTCTTCACTACGCCGGTGATGGTGCTCTCGAACCTCGCGGGTGTGCGCACCCGGATGTCCGCCTCGTACTGGGTTCTGCCGGCACTGGTTATGCTCGCGGCCGGCTACGCGATGCCGATCTGTCTGCTCAACGGCAGCTCGTACGGTGCGACGCTCTGCTGGATCGCGGTGATCGGGATACCTCCCGTGGCGGTGGCGGTGTTCGCACGGATGCGGCAGGTGCCCAGGCGGACAGTGCGGCGGTATGCGCTGGCACCGATCGTGGCCGCGGTGATCACCACCTTCTGCCTCGGTGCCGCAGCTCCGGCGTACCAACCGCCGGTGCTCGAGCGCGCCGACTACGTAGGCGAATGGGCGGGTGACGGCGCGGTCCTGGAGCTTGGATCCGGGGGCGAGGCCTCGGCGAAGGTGCTGCCGGTCCACGACGGGTTCGAGGTGGTGGACCACTGCTCGGGGCACGGGACGTGGGTGCCCGCGGAGGCGCAGTACGGGAGCCGGGCGGGCGTGGCTCTGGCCGTCCCCGACTGCAAGGAAGCGGAGCTGAGGTGGGAAGTGGCGGGGACGGAGGGGCGGCCGGAGCTGTTCGTACTGCTGGGCGATCCGGACGCGGGAGAAGTGGTCGTGCTGCGCAAGCAGACGGGGTAGTCGGTACAGGCTCGACGGCGGACGAGCCCGTCGGCCTCGCCTGTTCGTCTGCCGCCCGGCGTGCTGTGGGCACGGAGGTGGGCTGACAGTCGAAGGCGCAGTTACCGGAATCTTCGGACACCTCAGTCCAAAATCGGCCCTCACAATGGCACCCTGGAGGGCCGAACAGCGTGGCGCCGGTGTGATGGGGTGCGGTCGCACCTCGCAGGCCCTCACGGGGGCGCACGGCGCTTTCGGGCCCTTCCGTAAGGGCACTTGGGTGCCTGATGGTCCCCTGAACGGCGCAGTCGCGACCGCCTGCCGCTGCCAGGGGGAGGCCACCCGGCGCACTCGCCGTGGCTCAAGCCTCAGGACAATACGGGCGGGTGGTTTACCCGGCGCACCCGTCCGGCGATGACATGCCCTCGCCTACCTTCACTCCGTAGTCGTCTGACTACTTTGAGTGAATGGAGAGTGTGGATGCGTTCGACGTTCATGAGCCGACTGGCAGCCCTCGCCCTGCCCGCCCGTCCGGGGGAATCCATGCGCCGCCCGGTCTCCCGCCTGCGGACGGGGGCATTGGCCGTGGGGCTCACGCTGGCGGTGTCCGCGCTGGTGCCCCCGGGCTCCGCTGGTGCGGCCGAGCAGTACCAGTGGGCCGCGCTGGGTGACTCGTACACGGCCGGCGGGTTCGTCGGAACCCCTCAACCCCCGCTCGGTGATGCGTCGCGGGACGGCTGCGACCGAACCTCCGACGCCTACCCCGGCGTGGTCGAGCGGGAGCTCGACGAGTTCCCGCCGGGCAAGTACGTCCACCTGACCAACGTCAGCTGCGGCAACGCCACCATCGCCGACATCGCCAACACCAAGCAGACACCGATCAGCCCGGTCCAGCCCCCCACCGGTGGCTGGCCCGCGGTGGACCCGCAGATCCAGCGAGCGAAGCTCAACGCCGACACCGACGTGGTCACCATCGGCGTCGGCGGCAACAGCCTGCCCTTCGGCGGCATGCTCCTGAAGTGCCTCGAACTGGGCGCGACGCCCGGCAAGTCCTGCCGCGAGCACTACACCAGTCCTCCTGAAGGGGAGGAAAGCATCCAGGACAAGCTCGCCCGGGTCCAGGACGAGTACATCGAAATGCTGGCCAAGGTGCACGAGACCGCACCCAACGCGAAGGTGATCACCGTCGGCTATCCGGCCGTCCTGCCGCAGGAGGGCACTGCCTGCAACCGCCTCGCCCTCACCGAGCTGAGCGCTATCAAGCACGCCGACGTCGACTGGCTCCGCGACGAGGTCCTCACACCGCTGAACAGCACGATCCAGCGCGTCACATCGTTCTTCGGCGACCGCTACGTGGACATCTACTCCTCCAGCGTGGGCCATGACGCCTGCCAGCCCGCAGGCACCAAGTGGGTCGAAGGAATCTGCGGCGACGCCGAGGACTACTGGCCCTCCAAGCTCCCCGGCACCCTGCTGAACTGCGCTCCCATCAACAAGCGCGTCACCCTCGTCCACCCCAACGCCGAAGGCCACGCCAACACCGCCGCCCACGTCGAACGAGCCATCCGCATCGCCCTCCTCGAACGCTGACCGGAAGGCCCAGCCCGAGCGGTACAAACGCCGCGGCAGTGCGGGAGAGCACGAGCCCGGACCTGGTGTGACAGGCCTCGCCGGCAGCCGAGCACACAGTCGTAGCCCCGGTCGGCGTGCAGCCGCCGGGGTCTGCGGCGGGGTGGTCCTGTAGGCCCCGGATCGGCGGGACCTCATCCAGCAAGGGCAGGAGCTGGGTGACGTCGAGTCGGTTGCCGCCGGTGAGCATGAGCGCGGGCCCTGCCAGAGATTGGATCTTCCCTCTCCGCGCGTACCTGTAAGGCGGCAATCCGGGACAACACGCTGCAAACAGCGGCAACATGATTCGGTGTGCCTCTTCGCCTTCCCGCCCGAAGGTTAGTAAGGTACCCGCATGACCGCTCCATACGATCCGGAAGTCAGGGAAAAGGTAGTCGCCAAGCTGCCCGCGTCCCTGCGGCAGGAACTCAAGGTCCGCGCAGCCCAGTTGGGCGTGGACATCCAGGACGCCGTCACCGAGGGCGTCCGCGCCTGGCGTGCCGACGCCTCCGCAGCCACCGCCGTGGACACCTCCGGCGCCTCCTCCTTCTCCACCTACCTCCCCACCGGGCTGTACGGGGACTTCAAGGAGGACTGCCGGGTCCGCGAGGTCCCCTACAACCAGGGCCTCGCCCAGTCCATCCGCCTGTGGCTCGACACCCACCCCTCCCCTACCGGGCGCCGCCGGCCCTCCCACGAGGGCGCCCGCCGGATCGTGGTCTGCAACCAGAAGGGCGGCGTCGGCAAGAGCGCCATCAGCAACGGCCTCTCCCAGGCCCTCGCCGAGACCGGCGCCCGCGTCTGCGTCATCGACTTCGACCCCCAGGGCCACCTCACCCGCCACCTCGGCGCCGAGATGCTCGGCATCAAGGAGCCCAGCCTCGCCAAGCACATGCTCGGCGAGATCGAAGGCCGGGTGCGCGAGCTGCTCGTACCGATCGAGCACGGGGTCTTCGCCGGCCGCCTCTTCCTGCTCCCCTCCTGCAAGGACGCCTTCCTCCTCGACGCCCGGCTGGCCACCACCCGCCACGTCCGGACGAAGGAAACCGCCCTGGAGAAGGCCCTCGAGGAGCTGGAGAAGGAGTTCGACTACATCGTCGTCGACTGCCCGCCCAGCCTCGGCTACACCATGGACACCGCCCTCTACTACGCGCGCACCCGCGAGGGCGAGGCGGACAAGACCTCCGGCATCATCGTCCCCGTACAGGCCGAGGACACCTCCGCCGACGCGTACGACATGCTCAGCGAGCAGATCGAGGACCTGATCGACGACCTCGACATCGAGATCGCGCAGCTCGGCTTCGTCGTCAACCTCTACGACAGCCGCAAGGGCTACGTCGTCACCTCCTCCCTCAACAGTTGGAAGGAGTTCGGTGACCCGCCCGTCATCACCGTCATCTCCGACCTGAAGGAGCAGCGCGAAGCGGTGCGCGTGAAGCTGCCCCTGCTGCACTACGCCCCGGAGTGCGAGCAGTCCGAGGCCATGCGCGAGATCGCCCGGAGGATCGCGGCATGAGCAAGAGCGACCTCCTCGGCACCGGCGCCGCCTTCAGCAACGCCCGCCGCACCGGCGGCCGCAGCGAACGCGGCCGGGCCAAGGCCATAGCGCAGGGCGACGTACCGGCGTACGAACTCATCCGGGCCCCCCTCGACCAGGTCTCCCCCACTCCCCTCAACCCGCGCCGCAACTTCGGCACGGACGAGGAGATGACCCGCTTCGGCGAGGAGCTGCGCCAGGCCCAGCTGTCGGCGTGCGTCGTCGTCACGCGCGGCGCCTACCTCGCGCTGTGGCCGGAGCACGACTCCCGCATCGGCGGGGCGGCGTACGTCCTCATCAACGGCGAGCGCCGCTTCCGCAGCGCCCTGCACGTAGGACTCGAGTCGCTGGACTTCGTCGTACGCGACGACCTCGCGGCCACCCGCACCGACTTCATCGACCACCTCCTCGCCGAGAACCTCGAACGCGAGGACTTCGACGTCATCGAGCGGGCGCGCGGTGTGCAGCAGCTCGTCGACACCTGCGCGGAGGAGGGCGGCCGGGAACACGGCGCCAAGTCGCGGGCGGCGGAGCGGCTCGGCAAGTCGCCGTCCTGGGTGACGAACCAGCTGGTGCTGCTGGACCTCCCCGAGGAGATCCAGACGCTGCTGAGCGCGGGGGAGCTGCCCGAGCGGGACGGGCGGGTCCTCGCCCGCACGGCGAAGGAGCGGCCGGATGCGGGCGCGGGGGAGCTGCTGGCGTTCCTGAAGGAGACCAAGCAGCAGGAAGCCCAGGTCAAGGCGGTACAGCGGGAGATCCTGCGCGACGCGCAGGAGTCCGCACCGATGCCTGCGGTTGCCGAGGCGAGCCCCGCCGGGGGAGTGGCGCAAGCCCCGGCACCCGCCCCTCAACCGACCCGACTTTTGTCCGCGGACAAAAGTCGGGAGCCCGAGGCCGCGTTGCCGATGGCCCCGCAGCCGCCCGAGCCGGTCGCCGAGCCGGTGCCCGTACGCCCTGCGCAGCCGTCCGTGCAGGCAGCCGCACCGGCGCCGACCACGCAGGCACCCGTAGCGGCGGCACCGGTTCACGAGAGTGAGCCGGAGGGCGTCATCCCGCCCCAGGGCAGGGGAGCGGGGACGACCTCCGTCCCATGGCAGGACCCCAAGGCCGTGTACGAGGCGATCGCCGCGAACATGTCGGCGAAGCACCGCGAGGAGCTGACGATGCTCCTGATCGAAGACAACGAGGGCAGCTGACAGCTGCCGACCCCGCACCCGAGGGCCCACCGCGAACCGTTCGCGGTGGGCCCGACTTTTGTCCGCGGACAAAAGTCGGCGCGAGGGAACGAGACGCACACCGACGTACGGGCACCCTGTGCGGGGGCCAGGATGCCCCGGCACCCAGGTGTCAGCGGTGATCGCCATCATGGGGCGATGACGAACTGGAACATGGCCACCGGCAGTGTCTGGCGGCTCCACCACGGAGACCAGGAGATCGCCCGGCTGACCGTGACCGGTGCCGATATGCCCTGGACGCATGCCGAAGTCGAGGCCCTTCCCGGCTTCGAAGAGTTCCGTTCCCTCTTCGCCGAGCAAGACCAGGCCGTCGACGACGAGGACTGGGAGCGGGCCGACACCTGCTACACCCGGATCCGCGGTGCGCTCACCCTGACGTTCCCCGACGGCCGCCCGGTCGCTGAGTTCATGCTGTACATCCACGGCGACGGCACCGCAGGCTGGCGGTGGCACGACGAGCCCTTCGACGCGGAACAGTAGCCCGCCGGCATCGCTACGGAGGCGGCCGACTTTTGTCCGCGGACAAAAGTCGGGACCGAAGCGGGCTTCTCCGACGGCAGGAACAGAAGGGGTGTCCGGCTCCCTCTCCGGCCATGTCAGTGGAGATCGCCAGGGTCAGCGCACTCGATCAGCTGAGGAGCGCGGACCCATGAAATCTCCATCCGAACTGGACACCGTGCCGTGGCACACCCTGACCCACGCCTACGGCCCTGCCGAGGACGTTCCCGAGCTGATCAGGGCGCTGTACCAGGACGACGAAACCGCGGCCGACGAGGCGATCCACGAGCTCTACGGCAACATCCACCACCAAGGAACGGTCTACCCCGCCTCGGCACCCGCCGTCCCCTTCCTCGCCCATGCCGTCCGCCACGCCCCGGTCAAACGCGCCGAGCTGCTGATGCTGCTCGCCACGCTCGCCGACCACGACCAGGCGGACTTCGAGTCACCGAACTGGCACGGCAGCTCGGTCGCCGCGATCTGCGCGGAGCTCTCCCAGGTCCTGCCGGAGTTGTTGCCCTGCCTGACGGACGCCGAGCGCGAGGTACGGCGGGCCGCCCTCCGCGTGACCGCCGCCGTGGCCGACCAGCTGCCGGCCGACCTGCACGTTCCGGTCGGGGCCGTGCTCGACGCCATGTATGAGTCCGACCCCGTGCCGGCAGTCCGGGCGGACGCGATGGTCGTCCTGGCCCTGCTCGGCCGGGAGATGGAAGAGCCCCTTGAAAGCCCCCTGCCCGAAGTCAGGCTCGCCGCGGCCATGTTCGCCGCCGAGCACTCCGGTCCTCCGTACGCGAACCGGCTGGTGGAGGTCCTTGCCCAGGACGGTGCCGAACCCGACCCCGGAGACGACGGCTTCCCCTGGCCCGGCGCCCCCTCGCAGGAGGCGCACCTCACGGACCTTCTGACCCGGGACCCGGACGCCGGCCTCGCCGTGGCCGCCGACTGGATCGCGGCCGGGGACCTCCACTCCCGCGGCTCCTGGCTCGCCCGGGAGGTCGTGGAGACCTGGCGCGACCGGGAGCCGGAGGTGCTGAACCTGCTGCTGAATGCCCTCCCTCATCACAAGGGGACACCTGCGCTCGCCCGCACCCTGTCCACCATCGCCTCCCGGGCGGGGCACTTGCCGCAGCCGGGCGCCCAGCTTCGCGACACGTTGTACGACTACGGACGTGCAGAGGGGGACACCGCCGAACCGGCGCTCCTCGCCCTGGTGGGCACCCGCGACCCCCGCGCCCTGGAACTGGTACTGGACCATCCCGACGCCACGACGCTGCGCATGGCCTCCCGAGCGTTCCCGGCCGCAGGAGACCTGCTCATCCCCGTCATCCGCCGAGAGCTCGCAGCCGGAGCAACCGGGAACGCCGCGACCGACCTGATCGAGGCACTGGTCCCCCTCGGTGTCGAGGCCCGCCAAGCCCAACCCGAGCTGCTCGCCTGCCTCCGCACGAACCGGGCCCCCGTCGCGGCTGCCCGCCTGCTCGGCCACGACACCAACGCGACGCCCGACACCATCACCCTGCTCGCCGAGGCCGCCCGGAGCGCCGACGCCTCAGTCCGCTCGGCAGCCGCCGTCGCGCACCACAGCTTGACCGGCGAGACCGAGCTCGCGCTCCACACATTCGAGGACCTGCTGCTCGGCCCGGGCCCGACCCACTGGTACCTGCACAGCCTCATACCGCTCGGCCCCGCCGCCGCCCCCTTGCTGTCGTCCATCGAACCCCTGCTGACCGCCCGGCACGCCTGGACCCGCACGGCGGCCGCCGCAGCACACCACGCCATCACCGGTACTCCCGCCAACGCCGTCCCCGTCCTCGCGGAACTGGTCTCCGCCAGCCCGGTCGGCCTCAGCGCCCTGAAGGCCCTCGCCGCGATCGGCATGCTCCCCGAAGAGCTCCGCCCCACGCTGCGCGCCTTCGCCTTCTCGCCGCTCCGCCTGCTCAGCAACACGCCCCTCAACGAGGACACCCACCCGGACGAGGAGCTCCGCACCCTGGCTTGGCGCCTCCTCTCGGCCGGCTAGGCAGGCTGGGCGCGCGGTTACCAACCAGCCCCGACTTTTGTCCGCGGACAAAAGTCGGATGCTGATGGAGAGGACGTCCCTCACCGCTCAGGTCTGCCGTCGGAACGTAGCTCGTCGCCATCGAACAGGGGATGGTCCGTCGACTAGGGGGTGCCGCGACCAGTGCGCCTCTTGCTTTTGTTGGGGTTGAGGAGCGCGTTCCTTTGTTCACGAGTTCCGGTTCTGGCACCGCTTCGATGGTCCGGTGGCAGCGGTTGCTGGAGTCCCGGATAGGGACTCGTCGGCAGAAGACGAGGGCCCACCGCCCATGAGGCGCGTCCGGCGTCACCAGGGACGTACGCGCCCCCGACCGTCCGGATAAACGGATGGTCGGGGGCGAGCGTGACGCGGCAGGATGCTCTGCATGACATTGCCCACGCCCGAGCTCCACACCGCCCGCCTGCGACTCCGGCCGTTCACGGACGCCGACGCGGCGCCGCTCTACGCGCTGCACAGCAGCATCCGCGTGCTGCGTTACTGGGACTCCCCGCCGTGGACCGAGCCGATCCGAGCCCAGCGCTTCATCGGGACGTGCCGGACGATCGAGGAGGAAGGCACGGGAGCGCGGTTGGCCGTCGACCGCGTCTCCGACGGCGCGTTCATCGGCTGGTGCGGCCTGACCAGTTGGAACCCGGACTTCCGCAGCGCATCCCTGGGCTACGTCTTCGACGCCGCCGCGTGGGGCCACGGCTATGCCACGGAGACCGCGCACGCCGTCCTGCGGTGGGCGTTCGACACCCTGGACTTGAACCGCGTCCAAGCGGAGACTGACACCCGCAACGTGTCATCCGCCCGGGTCCTGGAGAAGCTCGGATTCGTCCGCGAAGGCACTCTCCGCGAGGACTGCGTCGTCAACGGCGATGTCTCCGACTCCTGGGTCTTCGGCCTCCTCCGCCGCGAGTGGGCCCCGACGGCCACGTCGACGGCCGGCCGCTAGTGCCGAGTGGAGCATCGCCTGGCCCCGCCCCAAGGATGGAACCGCACGTCGGTAGTCCGCTCCGCACAGTGGCTGCGTCCCACAGCATCCGGCCGGGCCCCGCCCCGGACATCTTCGACTTCGTCTGACACCCACGTGCCGTTGCGCGACTCCGGGGCCGGCCACCGGGTAGGGCTGCCGCAACCGGAGAGGCCGGCTCAGATATCCAGCCGCGAACAGCCGCGGCGGGTACAGACCACGCCGGCGAGCATGGTGTCGTTCTCGTCGTACATCAGGATGTAGACCTCCACGACGCCACCCGGGCGCGGAATCCGCAGTGATCCGCTCCATGGCTGGTTCGGCCCGCCCGCGTACGCCCACGGGCTGCAGCGGGTGGTGTCCGACACCACGTCGCCGTTGAACCCGGTGGCGCAGACCTGACGTCCGCCGCTCGCGGCGTGGACGACGCCGGACACGCTGGCGGTGTACCCGTCGGTGAAGTTGATCGTTCCGGCGGCGGTGCTGTTGCCGTAGGCAAAGTTGAAGGGCACGGACACGGGGGCGGCTTGCGCCGGCGCGGCGAAACCGATGGACGCCATCAAGGCCACCACCATCAACATCAAAAGCTTGCGCATGGCTCTTCCTCTCCTCTGACGAACGTGGGCGCCGGGCCAACCGAGTGGCACACCATCTCCGTCAGAAGAAGCCAATCAGCAGCCCACGGACCCTGCTAGAGCGTGAAGTAGCCACGTGTGCAGCAAAAAGACCGAAATCCTCTACTCGCCCTTAAACAGCCGAAATCATCCATAGGCAGGTCTGCGAACGTCCATCGGCACTGCCCCCCAGGGCGCAGTGCACGCGGCCATGCCAGTCCGTCGACACAGAACTGCCCGCGCACCATGTGCATGCTTCCGTCCAGCGCGTCGACGAGGACGGCGGCAGGCGCAGTCGGGGCAGTCTCGCCAGGGAAGCCGACTTTTGTCCGCGGACAAAAGTCGGGAGCGGATCTTCCGGGTCTCTGCGGGGGCAAGCCAATACCGCAGATCGCTGCCGGGAGCCGTAGCCGAGTGGCGATACTGCTGGCAGCAACAGGAGCCTGCCGCCCGAGGGTGGGGCGGGCCGAGTGGGGGGTGTGCATGGCGGGGTCGGGGCAGCGGAGCCGGTCGCGTGGTGAGTTGATTCGGCAGCGGTCCAGGTCGCAGTTCGTGGGGCGTCGGGCGCAGTTGTCGTTGTTCGCCGAGAACCTGACGAAGGATCCGGAGTCCGCGGAGTTCCTGTTCCATGTGCGCGGGGTGGGCGGGGTCGGCAAGAGCACGCTGGTGCGGCAGTGGCAGCAGGCCGCGAGGGCGGCCGGGGCGGTCACCGCGGTGGTGGACGAGAACGACGTGCACGGTGTCCAGCAGGCTCTGGTGGAGCTGGCGCGGCAGTTGGCGGAGGAGTCCGGGCCGTTCAAGGAGTTCGACCGGGCCGCCGAGCAGTACCGCCGCGAGCAGGAGGCGGCTGCCGAGCCGATGCCGGTCGAGGGCGCGGATCCGGCGGAGGGCGGGGCTTCGGTGTCCAGCCGGCTGGTGTCGCAGGCCGCGTTCGGTGCCGTGTCACTGATCCCGGGGGCCGGGGTGATGACCGCCATGGCGAACCCGGACACCGCCGCCCAGGGGCTGGACCGGCTGCGGGCGGGGGTGCGGGGCCGCGGCCGTCGCGCGCGCGGCGGGGACGCGGCCGGGGTGAGCCGGGCGTTCGTCTCCGAGGTGGGCCGGCTGTGCGACCGGTATCCGTGGGTGGTGCTCTTCCTCGACACGTGGGAGCTGACCGGACGCTACCTGGACGACTGGCTGCGCGAACTGCTCGGCGACACCTTCGGTTCCTTGCCCGCCAACGTCATCGTCGTGATGGCGGGCCGCGACGAGCTCCGCGAACGCGACTGGGCCGAACTGCGCGCCCAGGTCGCCGACGTACCGCTGGAGGAGTTCGACGAGGCCGAGACGAGGGCGCTGCTCGCCGCGCGCGGCGTGACCGAGCCACAGGTGGCGGAGGCGGTCTGGCAGCTGTCGATGGGACTGCCCCTCCTGGTCGAACTCCTCGCACTCACCAGGCCCGCCGCCGCGCAGGACGTGGACGCGGGCGGGGACGTGGTGGACGCGGCAGTCGACCGGTTCGTCCAGTGGATCACCAGCACGCAGCAGCGTGAGGCGGTCCTGGCCTGCGCGCTGGTACCGCAGCTGAATGAGGACGTGTTCGCCGCCGCCGTACCCGTCGAGGCACAAGGACTGTGGTCCTGGCTGTGTGAGCAGCCCTTCGTCGCCGGCCGGGGTGACTTCAAGCAGTACCACGCCGTGGTCCGCGCCAGCATGGTCCGCCAGCAACGCACCCGCTCGCCCCGGCGCTGGGTCACGGCACACCTCCAACTGGCCGAGGCGCACGCCGACTGGCGCGACGCCGCCGAACAAGGCCTGCCCGAGGGCAAGCGGTGGAGCGACGCCGGATGGCGCCGTCACCACGCCGACGAGACCTACCACCGGCTCTGCGCACAGCCCGCCGCCCATCTGCCCGCAGCCCTCGACGAGGCCGTACAGGCCGCCGGGCGGGACACGGCCACGCTGCGGCAATGGGCCGACGCCCTCGACCAGGCAGCGCGGGACACGTCGGATCCCGAGCTCGTGCTCTGGGCACGGCGGCTTCAGGACGCGGTCGCGGGCGACGAGCCCGTCATGGCCGCGCTGACGGCCCTGCTCGCCGACGGTCGTCTCTCCACCGCCGCACGGGCATGGGCCCACACGTACCGCGGCCGGCACCTCTACCTCGAAGACCACGACGAGGAAGCCCTGACAGACTTCGACCGTGCTGTCGGACTCGACCCCGGCAACAGTCGTGCCTGGGCCTACCGGGGAGACTCCCACCGCTGGCTGGGCCACTTCGAACAGGCCATCAGCGATCTGTCCACCGCGTTCCGTCTCGACCCGACGTACGCCTGGGCGCTCCTGACCCGGGGCGAGGCCCACCGGGAGGCCGAGCAGTACGACGAAGCCATCACCGACCTCACTGCCGCACTCGAACTGGACCCCACCCTGTCCTGGGCCCACAGCCAACGCGGTGAAGCCCACCGGCAGGCCGAGCGCTACGACGAGGCCGTCGCCGATTTCACCGCCGCGCTCGACCTTGATCCCACCGACGCCTGGGCTCTCGGCTCCCGTGGACAGGCTCATTGGCAGGCCGACCGCTTCGACGAGGCCGTCGACGACCTCACAGTCGCGTTGGACTTGGAACCCACCCGGACCTGGTTGCTCGTCGTACGAGGGATGGCACACCGGGAGGCCGGCCGCGACAATGAAGCCGTTGCCGACCTGACGGCCGCACTCGACCACCACGGCACCGACATCGTGGCCATGACCCATCGTGGAATGGTGCACCGGGAAGCGGACCGCTCGGACGAGGCGATTGCCGACTTCACTGCCGCGCTCGCCGTGGACCCCACCAGCTCCATGGTCCTCATCCAGCGCGGAATCGCCCATCTGAAAGCCGAGCGCTACGACGAGGCCCGCACCGACTTCAGCACCGCACTCGACCTGGATCCCGCCAATGCCTGGGCGCTGGTTTCGCGTGCTGTAACGCACCGTCAGATCGGTCAATTCGAAGAGGCTCTCGCTGACTTCACCGCCGCGCTCATCCTGGAACCCGCCAATGCCGGACTACTGGTATCCCGAGGGACCACGCAGCATCAGGCGGGCCACTATGCCGAGGCCATCGCGGACCTCACGGCCGCCCTCGACATGGACCCCACACTGGTCGGGGCCCTCGTCTCGCGCGGACAGGCATTCCGGGACGCCGACGACCACGATCAGGCCATCAAGGACTTCACCGCCGCACTGATCCTGGACCCAGCGAACACCTCGATCCTCGTGAAGCGCGGAATCTCCCACGTCGAGGCCGGCCAATTCGACGAGGCCATCGCCGACCTCACGGCTGCGCTCGACCTCGTATCGACCGACCCCCTGGCCTTCCTCGCACGCGGGATGGCATACAGGGAGTGCGGCCGCTACGAGGAGGCCATCGATGACTTCAGCGCCGCTACGGCTTTGAACGCAACCCTGTTCGAGGCATACAACCAACGCGGTGAAGCCCACCGGCAGGCCGGACATTACGACGAGGCTGTCGCCGATTTCACGGCCGCGCTCGCTTTGGACCCCACGGACGCCTGGGCACTGGGCTCCCGTGGACAGGCCCACCGGCAGGCCCACCGCTACGAGGAAGCCGTAGACGACCTCACTTCCTCGATCGACTTGGATCCGACCGAGGCATGGCCACTCGTCGAACGCGGGATCGCGCACCGGGAGGAAGGGCGCTTTGAGGAGGCCATCGTCGACCTCACCGCTGCCCTGGCCCAGAGCCCGACGCCTGCGCGGGCACTCACGCACCGGGCCATGGCCCATGCCGGACTCGGCCATTTCGACGAGGCCATCGCCGATGTCACGGCAGCACTCGACCTGAATCCGGTCAACCCACTCGCCCTGGTGACGCGGGGGCTCGTCTATCGAGAGAACAATCATCCCGCTCAGGCCATCGTCGACCTCACCGCGGCTCTCCACGAAATCCCCACGCTGGTGCCGGCGCTTGCGCAGCGCGCCCTGGCCCACGCGGCGCTGGGCCACTTCGACGAGGCCATCACCGATCTCACGTCAGCACTCGACGGGGATCCCACCGAAGTCTCCCTCATCACCAGCCGAGGAGCCATCCGCCGGCAGGCCGCCCGTCATGACGAGGCAATGGCCGACTTCACCGCCGCACTCGAACTGGATCCGAGCAACGCCTCGGCGCTCCAGGAACGTGCCATCACCGCTCGTCACATGGGGAACTACGAGCAGGCCGGCCACGACCTCGAGCGGGCGCTGGCCGCGAACCCCGATGACATCGAGTGTCTCTTCGAGAAGGCGATGCTCGACACGGTCCGGTCCGGAATCGATGGGGCCAGGGAGCAGTGGATGGCGCTCGACCACCTGGATGCCGCGCCCGACGACACTCCTGCCGCCGTCACCTTGATCCGTGTCCTTCTGTTCGATCATGAGCACGGCGTCGCGGAGGCGACAGAGACGTTCCGCTCCCGCACTCCAGACCAGGGCACGCTCGCAGACCTTCAGTACTACCTAAGCGAGTTGTCAGCCTTGGACAACGAAGTGGTGGCGCACCGGGTGCGGGCGTGTCTGCAGATCCTCTCGGAGCACGCAGCCGGATGAAGAGGATGCCCACGTCGGCTCGCCTTCGCCGTTCCAGAGTCGAGTCGGGCCTCCCAGGCAAATGGATCATCCGCTGGGTTCCTCCAGCCCGGCCCTCGTCAAACCCGTTTGCCGTAGGGCCGGGTGGAGGAGCAGGCTTGCGCGGTGATGATCGACCTGGCACCCCGCTTTCTGACCTGGGACGACGTGGATCCAGCCCGCCATCCCTTCGACGCCGAGTCGGTGCCGCGGACGGTGCGGTCCCTCGGCCCCGCCCGCCGGATTCCCAGCCGCCCCGACACCCCTCACGGGTACCAGGTCATCAACGACTGGAGTTGGAACAAGGGAAAGCCCTGGGCAGAAGCCATGGGATACGCCCTCATCGAGCAGTACGGCCGCTGGACCGTGGGCTGGCGCTGGGCGCACGACGAAGGCGACTTCGACGGAGGGCCTGTCGGGAACTGGTGCTGCCCACAGCACTCGATCACCACCCCGGAAGAGACACTCACCCGCGTCACGTCGGCGCTGTGCGAGTGGCGCGCGTGGCTCGAGAGCCTCGCCGGCTGGTTCGAGGCGTACCCGTTGGCTCTTGCCGACGTACAGGACCAGCGCATCCTGTGGGAGCGCGCCGCCCGCAACTTGATCCTCCAGGTGACCGACCGCACCGGCTGTGGCAGCGGCTGGTACGGCCACTGCCGGCAAGTGCTCACCTGGTTCCTCAGCCGCTGGGGCGTCGTGCCGGACCTCGCAGCAGAACTGGTCGATGAGGCGATCGGCGGGCGGTTCGAGAGCTGGATAGGACCCGACACGGTGCTGGTCGACGATGTCGCGGAACGGCTCGCCGTGTCACTCCGGCCGGACGACGGCATGCAGCCAGCCGGGCCCGCGGAGCAGACGGGACCCGCGCCGGACCACCTTGAGCGCTGGCTCGCGGTGCGTGAGACCGTGTCGTGGGTGGAAGCACCGGACGGCGGTGGTGACGGACCGGTGCTCCCGGCGCGCGATGGCGCTGTGGAGGATATCCGTGCCTTCGACGGAGCCCTGGACCCTGACCGGGCCGACGGGATGCTGGCGGCCCTGGAACTGCTGCGCAGCGCAGCGGTACGCGGAGCCTGCCTCGACTTCGAACTGCTCCGGTGTGCCCAGCAACACGTTCTGGGCACACCGGAGCTGCCGCCGTTCCGTGACCTGCCTGCCTTCGCGAAGGCAGGCAGGGAGCGCTACGGCATCAACACGGACACCCGAGCCCGCTTCGACGTCTGCCTGGCCGAGAGTGCGCGCGACGCGCAGAGCCCGGTGCCCCTCACGGCCCGCGCCGCTCGTGCCTATCTCGACGTCTGCTTCTTCCACCCCTTCGCCGACGGCAACGCTAGGTCCGCCTTCCTCACCCTCGTCTTCGTCCTCGCCCGCGGAGGCGTTGTGCTCGACGACGTCACCCTTCTGCGCCGTGTCACATTCCAGGCCGACGAGCCCGCAGACGCACTCGTCCTCGCCCGGTACATCGACTCCCACCTGGCAGACACCCGGCGCAGCGCCGCCGGTGCCGGCCACCGACCGGGGATCTGACGCCCACCGACGGGCTCGTTCCGGCAGCCGGACCGCAGGTGTGTACTCCGTGGTCTGTGCGTGTCTCGGCCGTCTCGAGTCGGGGCGGGTCGGGTCGGGTCGGGTCGGTGTCTGGTCGACCTTTGTCCGCGGACAAAGGTCGTGTCGGGCGATACGGATGCGCCTGCAGCCGGCGATATGTGCGGTGTCATTGGCTCCGCATCGCCGACGGCCCGCCCTCATTCCCGGGAGGCGAACCGGTCGAGGGCCTTGAGGACATGGGCGCGGGTCGTGTCGCTGCCCAGGTGCCCGGCGCTGTCGATCACAGTCAGCTCGGCATCGGGCCAGGCACGGGAGAGTTCCCATGCCGTATCGAGGGCCAGTCGATCTCGGAGCGCCGGGTGGTGGTGACGGCGGCGATCACGATCTCCGAGACCCGCTCCGGGTACTTCTCGGCGTAGGCGAGGATCAGCGTGGAGCCCCACGAGCCTCCGTAGAGCAGCCAGCGGTCGATGCCCAGGTACCGGCGAAGGCGCTCCATGTCGGCGACCAGGTGCCAGGTGGTGTTGTGGCCCATGTCGGTCGTGGGTTCGCTTGCGTGGGGGGTGCTGCGGCCACAGCCGCGCTGGTCGAACAGGACGACCCGGTAGCGGTCAGGGTCGAAGTACTGCCGTGCCCCGGTCCCGCATCCGGATCCGGCCCGCCGTGGACGACGAGGGCCGGCTTGCCGTCCGGGTTGCCGCAGACCTCCCAGTACGCGAAGTTGCCGTCGCCGACATCGAGCATCCCCTTCTCGTACGGCTCGGCTGGCGGGTACAGATCGCTCATCATCCAGACCTCCTCGTAGCCGAAGGGGGTGACGTGTCTCCGGAGCGGCTCAGGCTAGTCGCGGTAGCGGGCCTCGACGGCATGGTCGATACGGAAGAGCTCGCCGCACTCCGCGCAGTACGCCCTGCCGAAGACGTAGGTCAGGGCGTGCGCGACATCGGCCTGACCGTCAGTGAGAGCACGCGCGTGGAGTCGCTGGGCGAGTCCTTCCAAGGAGGAGGCGGCTGCGGGCTGCAGATCCCTCCGGTGCTCAGGTGCCTCGTTCATGTAGAGGCCGTCGGTCGTCGAGAAGTAGCCGTGCTCGCCGAACACGACGAAGTTGTCGGTCTCGCAGGCGGGGCAGGGGACCTCGTACTCCTCACCGCTGAGACCGTGCAGCTCTTCCCCCCACACCTCGACGCCTTCGAAAGCGAGCAGGGCTTCCAGCAGTTCCACGTAGTGCTGTGGGCTGCGGGCCAGTGACGGAAGGCCCAGAGCCTCCTCCACCAGTTCGATCAGCTCTGCGGTCTCGGCGGCGTAGACACCCTTGGGCTCAGGCGGCCCGAAGGGCTGGTCGGTGCTGGCGACGATGGAAGCGGCCAGGAGCAGAGGCATGGTTCGGTCTGCCGCAGTCAACCGGCGTGCCTTCTCGGTCAGCGGGGGCAGGGCAGCGTAGCTCGCGGGGTAGACCGTTCCCTGATGGCACAGGCGAGACCAGAGCTCGTTCCAGGCGGGATCCTCCGGGTCGGACCCGGCTGCCTCGAGGAGGCCAGGGACGTCTTCGGCGGTGCCATAGGCATGGGTGAGCTGAGACCAGTCCGTCATGGGGCTGATCAAAGCAGACGTCTTCAGAGTCCGAGCCTGCGCCCCCGGTACTGGGGCACGTGCTCCAAGGCGTACGGCATGCCCCAGCCAGCTCACCGCCAACTGCCGTGCGCACGCCCTGTGCGGCCCTCGACTTTTGTCCGCGGACAAAAGTCGAGGGCCGCCTTACGTGTCGGACGTAACCCTGAAACAATCTTTAGCACCCAGGTATCGCAGATATAAGATCATGAAGCGCGATGGGGCGGCAGCGGACGAGGGGGGTGGGCAGGTGGGGTACGCGACGCCCATCTACGCCCCCGAGCAGGTCGACTACCGGCTGACCGGAGACTGCGGATGTGACCGGGCCGACGACGCACAGGTCGAGGACCGGCTTGCCGGGGAGAACGTCCTGCGGTGGATCGGCGGCGGGCTGGTCGAGCTCGGGCTGGTTGCCGGGGAGCGGGTCGATGCCGGGGCTGCCCGGGCGCTGATGGATGGTCGGGACTGGCGTACCGGCGAGCAGTTGGTCGCCCGGAAGAAGGTTCTCGATCCGCGGGGGAAGGTTCCCGCGCGGGTGCTCGTCGACGCGATCACGGAGGCTGCGGGCGAGGCCGGTTGCGCGGTCGCCGACTATCTGGGCAGGCCCGCGCTCGCGCAGCGGTTCGCCCGCGCCGAGCGCGGGATCCTGCGCGACGGGGAGACCCACCTGCTGCCGCTGGCCGATGCCGAACGGCTGGCCTCGGCCGCCGGGTTCGGCCTCGACGGGCTGTACGGCGCGGACGTGGTGGCGGAGGCCCGGCGGTGGACGGGGCATCACGTCGATGTCGGGCTGCGCGGCGTGGACATCACCCTGGACCTGCCGAAGAGCATCTCCGCCGCCTACGGGCTGGCCGGAGCCGAACTCGCCGGGCGGATCGAGGAGGACTGGCTCGCGTCCGTCACCGAGGCCGTACGAGCGCTGGAGGAGTGGGCCGCGTACGGGATGGCCGGCCACCACGGTGACGGGCGGCAGGCCGAGCGGGTGGAGACGTCCGGCCTGATCGGCTGGACGACGCTGCACCGCTCCGCCCGGCCCGTGGCGGGCTCGCCCGGTGACCCGCACCTGCACGTCCACGTCAACATCGCGCACATGGCGAAGTGCGCGGACGGTACGTGGCGCACCATCGCCGGCGGCGGCGAGGACCTGCACCGCTACGCCCACCTGGTCAACGAGATCGCGGAGGGGCGACTGCGGGCCCGCCTCACGGAGCGGTACGGAGCGCGGTTCGAGCGCTCGGCGACCACGGGGGCCTGGGAGCTCGTGGGGGTCGAGGAAGGGCTTCGCGAGGCGTTCTCCCGGCGCCACCAGCAGGTCGTCGACCTGGTCGGCGAGGGCGCGTCCCGTGAGCAGCAGAAGACGGCCGCCCGCAGGAGCGCGGAGGCGAAGGAGGACGCCGGTCCGGGCGTGCCGAGACAGGCTTGGCGTACGCGGGCTGCCTCCGTCCTGGGCGGCGAGGGGGCTGTCGACACGATGGTTGCCGCCGCGCTGCCCGGCCCCGGACCCGACGGTTCGGTGCCGCCGCTGTCCGCCGGCGGCGCCCCCAGGATGCCCGGTCCGGCCGAGATCGCGGCGCTGATCTGGGACCCCGAGCACGGGCTGACCGCGTCCCGGAAGACGGTCTCCCACACGCATGTGATGGCAGCCGTGGCTAAGACCTTGCCCTACCTCCTGTCGGTGGCGCAGTTGAGCGCGCTGACGGACGAGGTCCTCGAGGTCGAGGGGCACGCGGTCCGTCTGACCGACTCCAACCGCGGCCACCACATCCACCGGCAGCGGTACACGCACACCACGGTCGTGGCCGCCGAGCAGGCCGTGATCGAGTGCGCCACGGCAGGCCTCGGCCGACAGCTGGCCCTGCTGACGCCCGAAGCCGCGGAGATGACGCTCGCCACCGCCGAGCTCGCCGCCTCCGACGACGACCGGCCCTTCGCCTTCAGCGCCGAGCAGCGCGCGGTCCTCGTACGGCTCCTGACGGCCGGTCATGCGGTCGACGCGGTCATCGGCGTCGCCGGCGCGGGCAAGACCACGCTGATGCGGGCCGCCCGGACCGGATGGGAGGCCGCCGGGCTGCGCGTGGCCGGGGCCTCGACGGCGGCCGTCGCCGCCGCGAACCTGGCCGCCGAGGCGGGCATCGAGTCCCGGACCGTCGCCGCGTGGACCCGCGAGATCAGCGGCGGCCGCGGCCTGCACGGGGTCGGCGTGCTGGTCATCGACGAGGCCGCGATGGTCGACGACCGGGCACTCGCCGCGCTCCTGCGACACGCCGCCGACACCGGCACCAAGGTCGTGGCGGTCGGCGATCCGCTCCAGCTCCGCGCGGTCGGCGTCGGAGGCGGGTTCGCCCGCGTCCACCGCATCGTCGGCGGCCTGCAGCTCACCGAGAACCGCCGCCAGCGCGACATCGTGGAACGGGCCTCCCTGCGTAACTGGCGGGCCGACGGCCGTACCAGCGCGCTCGCCGCCTTCGCCGCCCACGGCCGCGTACACGCCGAGGACACCGCTACCGAAGCCCTGACCTCGATGCTCGGCGACTGGAACGCGAGCCGGACCCGTTGGGCGGGCAACCCGCACGGCCAGATGTCCGGCCTCCTCCTGCTCGCCGCCCGCCGAGCCGACGTCGCCGCCCTCAACGCCGGCGCCCGCGCCGCGCTCATCGCCTCCGGCGAGCTGGAGCCGGGACGGACGTACGCGGTCGCGGGCGGCGGACGGATCCGCTTCGCGGCCGGTGACCTGGTCCGCATCCGCCGCAACGACTACCGCTCGCACCGAGACGCCTCCGCGGTCGACGTCCTCAACGGCTTCCGAGGCCTCGTCCTGGACGTGCACGCGCGGCAGGGCGTCCTCGTCCAGTGGCGCCGTCCCCGGCCGACGGGCGGATTCGTCCTGCACGAGGCGTGGATGTCTGCCCGCGACATCTCCGAAGGGCGCCTCACCCACGCTTACGCCATGACGATCAGCGCCGCGCAGGGCCTGACCGCCGACGTCACCCTCGCCTACGGCCTGCACGCCGACTCCCACAGCCTCTACCCGGCCATGTCCCGGGCCCGCCTGGAGAGCCACCTCTACCTGCCCCTCGACGAGCTCGAAGACCACTCCACCCGCGCCGTTCTCGGACCGGCCGGCTCGGACACCGAGCGCCTGGACCGCGCCATCGCCGCGTACGGACGCCGCCTCGAGGCTGAGACCGCCGCGGCCGTCATGGTCACCGACGAACTCACCCGCACTCCCGTACGGGAGGAACGGGCGTACCCCGCCTGGGAACAGCGCCCGTACGGAGCCCTGCTCGCACCGCAGCTGACGTCCCGGCAGGCCGAGGAGCGTGCGGCCGCGCAGCGAGCGGAAGAACTGGCCGGCACACACGAACGCCGAGCCCTCGAGGAGGAACGCCGACTGACCGCCACGGTCACCCCGGGCGGCGCGTTCGCGGCAGCGGCGTACGAGGTCCTCGCGCGAGCCGGGACCTGCACCGAACGGGCACGGGAGGAAAGCGGTCGCGGGGTGGCGGCCGAGCGGCACGCGGAGTCGGTACGCCGGATCCGCGACCGGATCGAAGCCTCCGGTCAGAAGGGCCGACTCGCCCTCCGGCTGGCCGGTACGAGCAAGAGGGAGGTCCAGGACCTCACCGCGGAGTACCAACGGCAGTACGTGGCGGCGATCGAGGAGGCCGGCCGTGCCTCGCGCGCGGCGGCCGAGGCGCTGGAGGAGGCCGCGCGGACGCTTGCCGCCCACCCGCAGATCTCGCTGCTCGCGCCCGCCGGAACATGGGCCCCACCCAAGGAAGTACGGGAAGTACGGGAAGTACGGGAAGTACGGGCGATGACGGGCCTGCTGGAAGCGATGCGGCAGCGCGTGCCGGTGCTGGCCGCCCGCCTGGACTCGAGGCTCGCCGAGGACGTCCGGCACCTGCGGACCGAGGCGGCAGCCGCCCGCGCCGCAGCCGTACGCCACCGCGCGACCGCGGCCGAGCTGCAGCGGGAGGCCGCCCTGCGGGAGGAAATGCGCACCGCGGCCCCGATCCGGCACGCCCGCGAGACCGACGAACGCACGGCGGCGGCTGTATCGGCGCAGCGGACCGGAGCCATGCTGCCCGCGCGGAGGCCCGCACCTGCCACGCCACCGCAGCCCCGCTCACCACAGGTTCCCCTCCCGGAGCCCGCTCGCGGCCCCCGCCCCCCGGCCCGCTGAGGGGCTGCGCCCTGCGCTCCGCTCCGGTGCTCGCCTCGTCGCACGAGCTTCGGCGGGCCGGTGCGGGCCGGGGGTGGTTGCTCCCGGAGACAAGCGGCACAGTGGCTGATGCGGTGTGTGGTGCGGAGTAGTGCCCGTACACCGCATACCGCGCGCGGGCATCGCTCGGGCGCACCTTCTGTGGCTGAGCTCGGGCGGGGCAGACCGGTCGCTGTGGTCGTAGCGTGGCCGACTGCGGCGGGGCAGTTGCGGGGGGACACGGGACGGCTGGTCTCGGCAGAATATGCCTAATGCCGCAAATGCCGGATCCAATCAAAGTGCCTCAGAACACTCGCCTGCCAACCTAGAATGCCAGCTCAGCAAGCCTGCTCCCCGCGCACGCGGGGATGACCCCGAGGCGCGCTTGATGCACACGTCGCGGAGTTCCTGCTCCCCGCGCACGCGGGGATGATCTCTGCCCTTCGGTGACGGCGTGGCCGTCGATGGGGTGCTCCCCGTTCGCGGGGAATGGGCGAGCGTGTCGCTGTCGGTGCATGCAGGTGCGGCCTATTCGCTCGTGCTGTCGGCCTGCGGCTCCAACTCGATTTCATGGAGGGCCAGGATCAAGCGGCTCTCCACGTCCGTAGTGGCCTCAAGGGTCGCGTGCAATTCGTGACGGCCCTGGTCGAGGAACGTGTCGACGCTGGTCCTGACGTGGGGCGCCGGGGGAAGCGCGGCAGCGTACAAGGCGGCTGCCAGCCGGGAGCCGACGTCCGTGGTCGTGGCCAGGGCGTCGGTCAGCCGCTGCATGGACGCGGCCAGTGCTTCATCCAGGGGCTGGGCGGCACTACGCCGGGGTGAGTTGCTCACAGTGCACCTCCTGCGTCCGCTTCGTTGAGCATGCGATCGAGGCTGCGACGTGCTCTGAGGAGGTTCTGGCGGACGTTCGGGGCCGGCATCCCCAAAACCTCGGCGGTCTCCGCGGGCGTGGATCCGTCGATCTCGAAGGCCATGACGGTGCGCTGGAGAACGGGGAGTCGGCGCAGCAGCTGCACGAGGTCGATCTCCTCGGCGATGTGGGAGCTCTGGTCGGGAACCGCCACATCGGGCAGGTCGCTGGGGTTCGACGACCAGGTCTTCTCCTTCCCCTTGGCCTTCAGCCACATCCGCCATGCCGTGGTGCGCAGCCAGGCTCCGGGGTTCTCCACTGACGCCCATGACTGGGCCAGCTGCACGAAGGCGCTTTGGACGGCGTCCTCGGCATCGTGCCTTCCCGCCCCGGCGGTGATCAGGAATCCGACGGTCGGCACGAAGCGGGCCCGGAAGACGGTCCCGTACTGCTGCTCCTGCTCCTCGGCCAGTCCGGGCTGGGCCTGGCACCCCGGTCGTTCCTTCTCCAGGACCAGGATCCCGACACTCTGCTCGTACTCGGTACGTGCGGTCTCCAGCAGCTTGCGCCAAGACTGGATCCCGGGGCGCCTGCGCAGCAAGGCGTGCCGTTCGTGCTCGGTCATCCCGCCCCACACGCCGAACTCGACTCGGTTGTCGAGTGCGTCGGCCAGGCACTCCGTCCGTACCACGCAGCCCGTGCACACCGTCTTCGCCCGGTTCTCCGCCGTGGGCTTCAGGAACAGCCCGTCCGGATCGCGAGTGTTGCAGGACGCTTGCTCCGCCCAGTTATCGACCCACGGTGACACTGCGGACCCCCTGCTCCTCGACCGTCTGCGGCTTGCCGACCTCAACGGTGATCTTGTCGTGTTCGTCCAATACCCGGCTGCCGCTCGGCAGTCCCCGGATCATTTCGCTGCGGTGACTGCTCCGGGTGCGGGCCATGCTGGTACGGCCGTGTACGCGGATCCACATCCGCAGCACGCTCACCAGGCATCCCGCTCCAACGGTGAGGGCGGCAATCTCGTACTCCGACATCGCTGGGGCTCCGATCGGTGGGCTGGCTGCACGCTGTCGAAGGGTGAGTGCCTGTGAGGAGTCCGTTGCGTGACCTGGAGAGCCGAACTTTTTTGAGAATCTTGCGGATCGGCGCCGCCCGTCATACGGGGATTCGGGGGATGGCTGCCCGCACGGTGCCGGCAGGCGGGTCGGGCCAGTCCGATGCCGGGCGGTCGACAGTCGGTGCGGGACCCCAGCACGCCGTCCGCGTTGTCTGGTCGGTGAGGTGAGGTGAGGTGAGGTGAGGTGAGGTGAGGTGAGGTGAGCCGGTCGGCCCTGTGCTTCGTCGAGACAGGCGGTCCAGATGTCTCCCATGGCCGCACCCGGTTCGACGAAGGCCGAGACGTCCGCGGTGTCTGCGACGCCCATCGGTGCGTCGGATAGCCGCTACGGGGTCCGGCACGTCGTTCCGGGTGTAGCTCGGCAGCTTGCCGCGCCAGCTGAAGGTGTGGGGCGGCAGGCAGCCATCGTCGAACCATGCGGGTCGGCCTTCTTCCGCCCGCGGTGCTGCGGCGTCGAAGTGGCCTCCATGGGCCAGTGGGTGCTCGGGGCGGGCCAGGTGACCGATGGTTGAACCTTCGATTGTCACGGTTTGGACATTGCCGCACCCGAGCGCGCTCATCCCCCTACGGTGTCCGGATTCGCACCCGTTCACCGTGGGGGTTCTCATGTCACAGCAGTTCCCGCCGCCAGGCCAGCCGCACCCCGGATACGGCTATCCGCCCCCGCCGCAGCCGAAGAAGTCCAGTACGGGGAAGATCGTCGGCTTCTCCTGTCTGGGCGTCGTGGGCTTCGTCGTGTTGCTCGCCATCATCGGGGTGCTCCTCGGAGGTGAGAGCGGCGTCAAGACGGCTGAGGAGTCCACGCCGCCGGCTGCCGCGACGTCCGCGCAGGCGAAGGCTCCTGAGCCACAGCCGTCCTCTGCCGCGCCTGAGAAGAAGGCAGCGGTCGACGTCGTTGCGAAGAAGACGCAGTTCAAAAAGACCATCCTCGCGCAGGGTGATGCGTACACGAGTGTGTCCGTCACGGTTACGAACAACAGCAGCAAGCCGATCAACGTGAACCCGCTGTACTTCGCGATCACCGACACCAACGGCACCAAGCACGCTGCCGAACTCGGTGTCGACGAGAACCAGATCGACACGGTGGAGCTGGCGCCGGGTGAGAACGTGAGCGGCAGCATCACGGGTAAGGGCGACTTCACCGCGAAAACGGTGACGTACACGGACGGTCTGATCGGCAAAGCGGTTCGCGCGGACGTGGCTGGATAGTACGGCGGGAGTGCCAGCCTGACGGTGCCCGGCCGGGGAGAGCGCGGCCGGGCGCCAAGCGAGCGCCCTCGTTACCGTGCGGTCCGGTAGGGGTGAGCAGGCCGTCTTCGTCGACGCGGGCCTCCATCGTGTCCAGCACGAGTCGGATTCGACCCACCGGAGCAGCAACCTTGAAGGCTTGGGGACCGACATTGACGGCCTGACGTGGGCGACAGGGCGAATCTTCACCTGTGGTCTGGGCGTCGTGTTGGTCGTCCGGGTGATGAGCGACGTGGCTCTGGGGCTCTGGGGGTGCGTACGTCGCGTTCGTGGAAGCTATGCGCAGTATGCCGGATTCGGCGAAGTGTGTGAGAACCGAGCCCTGCCCACGTAGAGTCCCAGGTCAGCAAGCCTGCTCCCCGCGCAAGCGGGGACCTCCGCTCGGCCGTGCACTCCTGGGTCACCGGCGGCACACCAAACCGTCAGACCCGCTCGTACATCGCCGAGGCTCTCACCAGAAGGATGAAGCGGAAGGTCACGCTCACCGAGATCGGTCTAGGCTGCGCAGGCATCGGGGAGGCCCTGGGAGCCGACCCGTTGGCCAGCGCCACTGACCTCGGGAGATTCGTGATGCTCCGTCGCAGGGACTTCCTCAACGCCGCCTTCGCGACAGCCGCCGTCGGTCTGCCGCTTGCCTACGACCACGAAGCAGTCGCCGCCACCCTCAGGGCGGCCGAGCGCGGCGGCAGCGTCGGCGCCGAGGAGGTCGACACGGTCCGGCAGCTCACCGAGATGTTCCGGAGCGCGGACGATCGGCTGGGCGGCGGCCACGGCCTGACGACGGTGACCGCATACCTCACGGACACCGTGGTCCCCATGCTGGAGAGCCGCTTCCCATCGGATTCGGTACGGCGCAGCGCCTTCGGCGCGGCAGCCACGCTGGCGTGCCTGGTCGGCTGGAAGCACCACGACCTCGGCCGCGAGGGCGCCGCCCAGCGCTACTACCTGCTCGGCTTCCAACTGGCCTGCGAGTGCGACCCCCACGGGCACGGCGCGTGGATGATGCGGGCGCTGACCCACCAGGCACTCGATCTCGGCCACCTCGGCTCGTGTACTGGCCTGGCGGAGGCAGCACTGCGGCGTGCGTCGGGCAAGGTCGACCGGCAGACGGAGGCACTCCTGCTGGTCACGTGCGCCAGGGCATACGGGGCCGGCGGAGAGAGCGAGCGGGCGGCTGCCGCCCTGCTGTCGGCCGAAGACGCGATGCTGGCCGGAGACGACGTGGTGCCGTCGTACGCCGCCGCCTCCGGGCCGGTCTCGGCCACCGTCGCCTCGCACACCGGCAAGACCCTGACCGAGATGCGCGACCACCGGGCGGCCGAGAAGCACTACCGCACGGCGCTCAAGGGCCGGGTGCCGGGCACCTACCAGCGGGTGCACGGCCTGACCATGGTCAACCTCGGCAAGTCGGTCGCCGCCCAGCACCGGCACGAGGAGGCCGTGGCCCTGTGGAGCCGCTCCCTCGACTTCATGGACGGCGTGGTCTCCGACCGGAACCGGAAGGAGATCAGGGCGATCCAGTCCGCGGCGGCCGGCTACCGAAAGCGCCGGGTTCCAGGAGCGAACGCCCTGCACCAGCGTTCCGCCGACCTGCTGCGAGCCCAGGCGTGAGCGGCCCCCGTGCGGACACACCGACGGTCGGCGTCGTGATCCTGACCATGGGAGACCGGGAGAAGGAACTGAGGGCCCTCCTCGATTCGGTGGCGGCCCAGGACGGAGACCCCGCGACGGTCGTCGTGCTCGCCCAGGGGGTGAAGCTTCCCGGCCTGCCCGACGGGGCCGCGGCCGTCGAGCTGCCGGAGAACCTGGGCATTCCCGGGGGCAGGAACGCCGGGGTGCAGTGGCTGCGCGAGCACGAGGGTGTCGACATCGTCCTGGTCCTCGACGACGACGGCCTGTTGCCCCAGACCGACACGCTGCAACTCGTCAGGGAGGCATTCACCGCGAACCCCCGGCTCGGGATCGTGGGCTTCCGCATCGCGGACGAGGAAGGCATCTCCCAGCGCAGGCACGTACCCCGGCTCGGCGGCGCCGACCCGCTCGTCTCCGGCCCAGTCACCACTTTCCTGGGCGGCGCCCACGCCATCCGGATGCGTGCAATCGACCAAGTCGGGGAGTTCCCGGCGCAGTTCTTCTACGCCCACGAGGAAACCGACTTCGCCTGGCGTGCGCTCGACGCCGGCTGGGAGATCGATTACCGGGCGGACATGCTCCTGACCCACCCCCGAACCGCGGCATCCCGCCACACGGTCTACTACCGCAACACCGGACGCAACCGCGTCTGGCTGGCAAAGCGGCACCTGCCCGCCGTCCTGGTCCCGGTCTACCTCGCCTCGTGGGCGGCATACACCCTGGTCCAACGCCCGCCACTGGCGGGGTTGAAGTCATGGTGGGCCGGGTTCTTCGAGGGAGTGCGGGTCCCGTGCCCGCCCCGGCGGCCCATGCGGTGGCGGACCGTGTGGCGCATGACCCGGCTGGGCCGGCCTCCGGTGATCTGACCTCCCCCGGCACCACGACAGCAGCCGGATGGCTGACGCCCAGCGGCCCACAGCGGGCCGCGGACGCTCCGGCTCGCCGCGTTTGCTCCGCCGTCACCAACACGGGTGCACCTCGGCCTACGAGCCCACGAGGTTCGGGCTGGTCAGCAGCGGCTGCCGTCAACACCGGCCAGGCAAGCCCACCTGAAGGTCAGAACGTGGAACGGAGCGTCGCGAGGACGCTGCTCCCCTCGCACGCGGGATGCCCCCAGATCGTCGCCAGCGAGGATGCCCTCTTTGGCTGCTCCTCGCGCACGCGGGGATGACCCCAGGTCGGCGGCGGTGGTCGCGTGCCAGGGCACCTGCTTCCCGCGCCCGCGAGGATGACCAAGGGGGTGGGCCTACCCTCGAGCGCGAGCTGCTGCTCGTGCAATTGCCGGCGGGACGGCGACTGGGAAGAGGCAGCCGCTGGCTCTGTCCACGAGAACGGACAGTACTTTGGCACCGGTTCGGGAGGCGCTGAGCGGACGGCCCCGCTCCAAATGTTCACGAGTTTCGCCAGCACCCATCCCCGGAACACTGATCCATGATTTCCTGAATTCAGGATTTTATGTACTGTCGTGGGGTGCTGACTGTTGCCTCCGACATCGAGGTGCTGGCCCGGTTCGGCCGCGCGCTCGCCGACCCGATCCGCTGCCGCATCCTGCTCGCCCTGCGAGATGCCCCCGCCTACCCGGCCGACCTCGCCGACACGCTCGGCGTCTCCCGGACCCGGCTGTCGAACCACCTGGCGTGCCTGCGGGACTGCGGCCTGGTCGTCACCAGGCCCGACGGACGGCGCACCCGCTACGAGCTCGCCGACGAACGCCTCGGCCACGCACTGGATGACCTGCGCACCGCCGTGGTGGCCGTCGAGACCGACCGCACCTGCCCGGACGCCGACGAGAAGGGCTGCTGCTGACCATGGCCGCCGAGATACCGATATCCCTCGGGCCTTCCCCGACCCGCCGCGACGCGCTCACCCGCCGGATACGCCTCCTCGTCGCGGCGACCATCACCTACAACGTCATCGAGGCGATCGTCGCCATCACCGCCGGCACCCTGGCCTCATCCACCGCCCTGATCGGCTTCGGACTCGACTCCGTCATCGAGGTGTCGTCCGCCGCCGCGATCGCCTGGCAGTTCTCCGCCTCCGACCACGCCGTCCGCGAAGCGCGCGAGCAACGAACCCTGCGGATCATCGCGGTCTCCTTCTTCGCCCTGGCCGCCTACGTCACCGTCGACGCCGTCCGCGCACTGACCGGCACCGGTGAGGTCGAAAGCTCCGTCCCCGGCATCGTGCTGGCCGCGCTGTCGCTGGCGGTCATGCCGTTCCTGTCCGCCGCCCAGCGCCGCGCCGGCCGCGAACTCGGCTCCGCATCCGCAGTCGCGGACTCCAAGCAGACCCTGCTGTGCACGTACCTGTCCGCCGTGCTGCTGGTGGGCCTGGTCCTCAACGCCACCCTGGGCTGGTCCTGGGCCGACCCCATCGCCGCCCTCGTCATCGCCGTCATCGCCGTCAAGGAAGGCCGCGACGCCTGGCAGGGCAAGGGCTGCTGCGCGCCGCCGACCACCGCGGTCCCCTCCGCCGGACCCAAGACCGATGGGTGCGGCAACTGCCCGCCCGGATGCGACTGCTGCAACTAGACCGCCCGCAGCCGCGATGAGAGCCCCGGTGCCGGCCGGGCCCTCACGGCGTTCAAGACCGAGCGGAAGGGAGCCTTCGCGCCTGGGATCGTGGTCAGCCCCAGCTGCCTCCCGCTCTCGTGAACATCGACCCCGGCCGGATCAGGCTGCCTCCCGATATGGTGAACAAGTGCTGTCGGGAGTCGTGAACAAAGCCAGCAGTCGCCGTCGTGCAGCCCGACTTCACCTACTGGGCGGGTGCTCGGTGACCGGCTCCAGCGGTGTTGCCGTGGCGGGCCATCCGCCGGTGGCCCGGCTGTCGAGGGCTGGTTTGGCGCGGTCCGAGAGTTCGCCGCGTACGCGACGCCCACTCGGTACCCACACCTACGCACGGGGATCGCTTCCTCGACGCCGCCTCGCTGTGGACACCCGCTACCTCGACGCCGCCCCCGTCACCGCACTGCGGGCCCGCCCGCCGACCAGCGCGAGCACGATGTCGTGGACCAGAACGTCGCCCGGCTTCTCCCAGCTGAAGCTTGTGAACCTCAACTGCCTGCGCCGGTACAGCTTCCGTGCCACCGTCCTTGCGGGTGGCACCTTCTACCCCTGCGCGACCCGGCCGCGGCCGTCCTGGACGAGGAGGACGGGCGCGCGGCAGACGTCCAAAACGCTGTCAGAATTCTTTGCCGATAGAGCTGTTCCTCGGGGCCGGGTAGTGGACGGCACCCAGTCAAGGAGCACAGATGGATATCGAACATCTTGTCGGAACCCTCTCCCGCATCTTCCCAGAGGAGGTGCAAACCGCCCCGGAGGGCGATCACCACGTGGTGAGGCTGAGGGGGAACGGTCGCCCCCTGCCGGAAAGGACCGACATGACGCTGTCGAACCTTGCGGACGTGATGGACGTCGGCAAGGACGCTGTACTCCTGAAGTCGGTGGATGACGGGGTCGAGCGGATTCCGCAGCCGTCACTCAGCGCCGCGGCAGCGGCTATGCGTACCGTCCACGAGTACAGAGAACGAGCCTCCCGCGTCCGCGATCTGGAACTCGCCCTGTACATCCGTTCAGTCGCGTGCCAACAGTCCGTTGAGCCGCGCGTGATGGATGTGCTCGCGCTGAAGTCGCTCGCATTGCCGGTAAGCGCCCGTTGGCGGGAGGCGGTGTCCACCGCCCTTGTCGGTGGCTGGGTTGATCCCCTGGAACAAAACGGGAGGCTGCCTGCGAGCGCGCTCGACGCCCTGCGGGCGGAAGCGCGCGCTATCCACCGTCAGCTGGTGCCGGTATGGCGACGGCGTACGAGGCACGGCCGAGTGCTGTCCCTGGACGCCCCCCTCGGGAATGAACTGTCGTTGTACGACTTGGTCGCCGCCGATGTCGACCTGCTGCACCGGGTGGCAGGCGGGATCTACGAGGACGAGCGGCTCAACGCTGTCCTTCGAGGGCTCGACCCCGCCGAGCGACAGGTGGTGATCGCATACGCGGCGGCCGACGCTACAACGTGGACGGAGGCCGCGACCGCGGCAGGCGCCACCGAGCCGGACGCCTTCGGCGAACGGGTCCGCCGCAAAGCCAAACGCCTGGCTGCCGAACAGCGCCGCCGCTCCGAACTGGCCGTCCACGATTCGTGACCAGGGTATGCCCCAAATGGTCTTCAAGATCACCTCCGCTCGCGGCCCACCAGATCGACACGGTCGAGCTGGCGCCGTGTGCGAACGTGAGCGGCAGCATCACGGGTAAGGGCGACTTCACCGCGAAAACGGTGACGTACACGGACGGTCTGATCGGCAAAGCGGTTCGCGCCGACGTGGTCCGATAGCGCTGCGCGGATACCAGCCCGACGGTGTCCGGCCGGGGAGAGTCCGGCCGGACACCATGAGAGTGCCTCCGGACCGTGCGGGGTGAGCAGGCCGTCTTCGCCGGTGCTGAGCTCCAACGTGTCCAGCCCGAGCCGGGTCGGCCCACCAAAGCGGCAAGCCTGGCTCTGCAGTATGAGGGTGCTGATGTCGCGCCTGTGGGAGGTATGCCAGGTATGCCGGACTCGGCGGAAGTGTGTGAGAACAGAGCACAGCCCGCGTAGAGTCCCAGGTCAGCAAGCCTGCTCCCCGCGCACGCGGGGATGGACCCTGCCCGTCCGGGCGCCCCCAGGCCTCCAGGAAGTCCTGCTCCCCGCGCACGCGGGGATGGGCCGATCGCAGGGCGAAGTGTCCCTGGCCGCCGGGTTCGGCGTGAAGTTCAGAGGTGCGTGACCGGGGATGGGTCGTCGCGTCAGATGGTGGCCTTCTCGATGGCCTCGAAGATGTCGGCGTCGGTCTCCTGCTGCCAGGATGGCAGGTCGGGCCAGTCAGCCACGTAGCCCGGCTTCGGGTCCTCGAAGTGCTTGAACATCTGGGCCGTCCAGCATGTCGCGACGAATCGGCTCTTCTGCTCGCGGGACAGCCTCGACGTGTGGCCGCCGCTCAGCTCGATGAACTGCCGGACCTGGTCGTAGACTGCCCCCGCGGCCTCGCGCTCCCATTGCGGGGTGTCCTCCCACGGGGTCACGTAGCCGGCCTTCGGCTCTCCGGGGAAGTGCTGGTGCACTCCCGCGATCCAGGTTTCCCGGAACAGTCGTGCACCTTCGGTCTGCGACATGCCTACCCCTCTCGTCACGGCGTGCTCAGCGTGGCGATCTCCGCCCCCAGCTCTGCTACGCGGTGGTCCCGGCTCAGGGGACCGAACTCGTCGCACAGGGCTTGGAGTCTACGGGCGACGTACCCGGATGATGAGGCTCGGGCCAGGCTGACGGCTTCCCGCCCGTGTGCGAGAACCTCGTCGGGGTCACGCCGCTTGGCACCGATGGCGGCCAGGCTGGTCAGCACTGCACCCCGGCGCCGATAAGACTGCCCGGATGCAAGGGCCGTCTGCGCCAGTGCGCCCTTCAACGTCGCTTCCGCCAGGTCCAGGCGTCCAAGCTGCACGTACCGCGCTCCGCGCTCCTCAGCCAGGCGGGTGCCGTCGAAGCGGAGCCATCCGCCGTTCGTGCTGCCCGCGGTGAGGTCCCTGACCTTCTCGGCCTGGTCCAGTGCGCGTTCGCACCCCTTGAGGTCCCCAAGGCCGGCGTACGCCTCCGCTTGGACCGACGCGACCCAATGCCTCGTCGAAAGGTCGCTGTTCCCTCGACCGGCCAGCCGTTCGGCCGCCCCCAGCATCTGCGCCGCCTGGCGGTAACGCTGCTCGGACATGTCCACGTAGGCGTGGCGTACGAGGGCGCAGGCCCACAGGTCGTACGCGTACGCGTCCTTGCTGACCGAAGCAGCGAGTGAGTACGAGGCGGCGGCGTCGGTGTAGCGGTTACCGTCGAAAGCGACCTCGCCGGCCATCTGGAAGAGGTCGGCCGCTGCGCTCAGGAGGGGGCGGGAACTGCCTCGGCCGGCGGCCAATGCCTCGTTCAGCGCTGTCAGCTGGTCGCGGATGACCGGGTAGACCGATCCCTTCGAACGTGCCAGGTGATACACCTGCCAGAGGTGGCTGTTCATCCGTTCGAAGTCGGCGGGCATTCCCCTCAGCACCCCGTCCGTGAGGGCTTCGGCTTCGTCGACCGGCAGGGCCGTCAGTGCCCCGCTGACGGTGAGGATGCGGAGGAATTCGCGGCGGATCATTTCGTCAGGGTCTCCCGCGCTCGGGTGGTCACTGGACTGCTGCCCTGTGGCCTCCTGCCCTGCGGCTCGTAGCTCTGTCAGGAGGGCGTCAAGCTCTTGGAGGCTGACTTCCAGGGCGATGGCCAAGCCTCGCCGCTGGGGTGGCTGCGGTTCGATCCTGCCGCTCTCCCAGCGTCCGACCGTCGTGCGGTCCACGCCGAGTAAGCCGGCCAGCTTCTCCTGACTGTAGCCCAGGGTCTTACGCCGTTCGGCCAGCCCCATGACGACCCCCTCCCGCGACTTCCAAGCCTGCGGCACCCGTGCACGGATCTGCTCCAAGAATGCGGCATGTATGCCGTGGAGTGCGTCGACTTCCGGCGCTTTCCTGGGAGTTGTCGGGAACAGACCGGGCATGACGCAGCGGAAGGGTGCGGATATGAGAGCACACCACGAGATGGCGGAGGCTCAACCCTCCGCCCGGACACGCCGTTGATCACATCGGCCGCTACCACCCAGCACGAGCGTCGGCTCGCCTCGGGGCACTGGCTCTTGGCGTCCGCGCCGGTCGTGCCGGTGGCCATGACCACGTGGAAACAGAAGGGCGCGGCTTGGCTGAGGCCGGGTGGTCTGTTCTGCGCCGTCTTGATCCCCGCTGCCGTGATGCACACGGCCGCCCAGGGCAACAGCCCGCAGGCCTGCGCCGGCCGGATCGCGGAAGTCCTGGAAGGCCCTGTGTTCTACGACCCGTCCGCTTTCCGGCAGGGGGGCGGATACACGGTGCTCCTCCCCGCGAGCGCCGCTCTGTTATGGAGGGTGCCCGGTACGGTCCTGCACCCTTCGCGCCGCCTGCTGCTCGTTCCTGCGCCGGACCGGTGCGAGCCGGTCGACGGAAGGCCCTGGTGGGTGGTTCCCCTGGAGAGGCCCGGGATGCTCTGCGCCCCTCAGCCGGTCGCCTGTTTCGCGGCCCTCGGCCGCAGGCGGCTCGGCCCGGTCGGCAGTGAAATCCAGTGATCCGGTCCGCACGTCGGCTCGTGCCAGGAAGAACAGCGTCTCCAGAGTCCTACAACGTAGTCGGCGGTACGGCTCTCCCGCCGGTGAGGAACGGTGCACGCATGCCCATCCAACCGTCACCGACGGGGGATCCCGCCTACAGCGAGAACCTGCCGAGGACCCCTGAGTCTGCTCATGCCGCGCGGCATCTGGCGTCTTCGGCGCTCCACGTCTGGCGTCTGGACGAGCTCGAATACGCGGCCTGGATGGTCGTGTCCGAGCTGATGGCGAACGCGGCGATGCACGCCCACCAGGATCTCGTGCGTGTGACCGTGACGCTTCTTGATCCGCGTCGCGTGCGGATCGCTGTGGTCGACCGGTCGCGGAAGATGCCCGAGCGCCGCAAGGTTGACGGCGGCGACGAGGACGGCCGGGGCCTGGCGATCGTAGAGGCGCTGTGCGACGCCTGGGACGTCGACCGGCTGCCCTGGGGGAAGCGCGTATGGGGCGAGCTGACCGCACCCGAGGCGACACCGTGAAGGCCAAGATCAAGGCAGTCGTTCACACGGTCGCGTACGTGCTGTCCTTCCTCGCCGTCGTCGGCGCGCTGCTCTACGGCACCTTCTGGCAGACGCCCGCCTGATCATCCTCAACCCATCTGAATCTTCCGCTCCCCGCGCGCCGCCCCAGGTACGCCAGGGTGAGCGGCCGCGAACCGTCCCCGCGGTGCCGCCGCTGCTCCGCCTGGCCGCCCCCGGACCGCCGGCCACACACCGCAGGCACCCGGGGCGACCAGGCACCCAGACCCCGGCACCGCACCCCTCAGGCCGCCACGGCCCGGGGCGGTGACCGGCAGCAAGGCACGCTCCCGCCATTCGGCCGGGCGTGAGGCACAGAGAAGGGAAACCCGATGGAGCTGTCGAAGTCTGAACACGCCGCCGCCGAAGCGGACCCGGCCGAGGCCGCGAAGGCACTCGTGCTGACCGGCGTGGTCCGGATCGAAGACGTAGAGAACGAAGGGCCGTAGCCGGCGTCTTCCGTGACGGGCCGGAGTGAGGCGGGGACTTAGCACCCGCCCGCGGCCCGCGACCACCAGGGGGCTCGGGGCGAACGCTCGCGCCGAGCCCCTTCCCGTCTCTCCCACCTGGAGGAACCCCGTGATCCACGTATACGTCGGGCCCACACTGCCGCCCAGTGAGCCCGCCCTCAGAGGGTGGTGGCACATGCGGGTGCTCCCGCCCGCGCGGCACGGCGACCTTGAAGACCCCGCGATCGAGCGGGGCCACACGGTCGTCCTCATCGATGGCGTGTACCACCAGGCCCCCGCTCTGCGGCACAAAGAGATCCTCGCCGCGATCTCGCACGGGGTGCGAGTGATCGGCGCCGCCAGCATCGGCGCCCTTCGGGCCGCCGAGTTGGACGGCCACGGCATGATCGGATCGGGCCGGATCTACCACGCCTACGCGAGCGGCGCGCTGACCGGGGACGACGAGGTGGCCGTCGCACAGAGCCCCGACGGCGAGCTGAGCGCGCAGACCTGGCCTCTCGTGAGTCTGCGTCACATCGTGCGGACCGCCGAACGAGAACAGGTCATGACCAGCCGGACGGCGGCCCTGCTCCTGCGTGCCCTCGCCGAGATCCCCTACCAGCAGCGCACCGAGTCCGCCGTCAGGTCCGTCGTCCGGCAGATCGCCGGAGCCCCTATCCTCACCCGGTCACGCGAGCACCGGGCGCAGGATCCCCACTGGGGCGACCTGAAGCGCGCGGACGCACTCGGCGCCCTGGCCCTGGCCCGCGAAGCCTGCCTTCCCCCACCGCGCGACAGCCGGCCCGTCCCGGTCTCCACCGACTACACCCGCGCATGGGCCAACCGCCGCGCCACCGAGGAGACAGACGGCCGACGGCTTCCCACCGGTGCTCGCCTCGCCTACCAGCAGATCTTCGATCCCGGGTTTCCGCAGGTCTGGGGCCGGTGGCTGGAGCACCTGGCCACACGATCCGGTCCGGTACCCCTCGGCCGACGCGTGGCCTACGTACTGGATGACCACGCCAACCACCCCGCGCCGCCGCCGTATCTCTTATTCCGGCCCGTGCCGGACCTGCACGACGAGGACACCAGAGCCCTGCTCCTGTGCCGGGAGACCGCCGCCGACCGCGACGCGGTGGCCCGCTACGCAGCCGCCAACACCGCTCTACGCGACCAGGTGCGCGGCTTCTCCCCCGAGGCGATCGGCGACGACGTGCCACGCCGGACCCTGGCACGTCTGTGGCGGACCGGCACGGCCCCCCTCGAGGACGTGGCGGCCGCCCGCGGATTCCGCAACGCCTCCGACGCCATCGACCACATGAAGGACTTTCTGGCCGGATTCCTGGCCGACATCCCCGAAGGGACGGCCGTGTGATGGTCAGCGCGCCGCAGCTCCCGGGACACCGTCGAAGGATCTCGGCATGCCGCGACTCGTGGCGGCCGACTCGACTACCGGGCTTCGGTCGCGCAGTGGAAGGCCGATCTGGTGGCCCGGCGATCCTGAAAGCGCAGGGCATCGGGGTCCGGGAGACCGCACGGCGTCTTGGTAGCGGGGGCCGAGTTCGGGGGCGAGGGCCTGCCAGGTGTCCTCGGGGCGGCGGGTTCGGATGGTGCCGTCCAGCTGGATGCGGTGAGACTTGTTGTGTTCCTCTTTCCAGTCCGGGAGCTCGGTCTGGCCGCGCTCCCGGCGGTGCGGGATGACGAGGCCGGTGCCCGGGTAGCCGCCGTCGGCGATCGTGAGGGTCTTGCCGACGGCGGCCTTGGCTCCGGACTCCTCCCATGCCTTGCAGTCGTTGCGGTTGCCGGCGAGCGGTCGGCCGACCACGACGACGAGTCGGGTGTCGGCGTCGATGACGACCTGGTGGTTGGTTGAGTAGCGGTAGTTCTTCGACTTCTCGGCGACGGAGTGGTCGCGGGTGGGGACCAGGGTGCCGTCCACGATGAGCACGGTGTCCTTGGTGAACCGCTTGCGCGGCTGAAGCGCGAGCATTGGTCCGAGGTGGTCGATGATGCGGTCCGCCGCCGACTTGGACACCCCGAACAGCGGAGCGAGCTGTCGCATCGTCAGGTTCGTGCGCCAGTACGCTGCCACCAGCAGCGCCCGGTCTTCCAGCGGAAGGCTCCACGGTCGGCCCTTGCGGACCGCGTCCGCGCCCTCGCGCCGTAGGACGGTCACGAGCTTGCCGAAGTTGCGCGGGTTCAGCCCGGCGAACGGAAGTATCCAGGACGGCTCCGACGCCGTGATCACACCAGCCACAGACGGATCATCTCAGTTGCAGACGTCGCTGGTGCCGACCGATCCTTTGCCTATTCGACGATCCGAGGGAGGGAGAACGACGTGGGGCTCACCCTGTTCCCAGGAGACGGAGACACCAGCAGTCCCGACGTCGGCTGGTCCTACAGCGGCTTCGCTGCGTTCCGGCGGCAGCTGGCGCGAGCCGAAGGGTTCGATCTCGACGGGATGTGGGGCTTCGGCGGGGAACGCCCCTGGAGTGATGTCTCCACCTCGCTCGAACCCCTCCTCGATCGCCCCGACGACGGTGGAGGCGAGCTCTCGCCCGCTGAATGTGCTGCGCTCCTGCCCCGGCTTGAGGCGATCGTCGACCAGCCTGCGTTCCGCATAATTCAGCGTGGCTAGAGGCTTGATTGTGGGTCTGAGCTGGGGAAACGTGCCTGAGCATGCCGGTGAGGCGTTTCTCTAGGCGGGGGTATCGCTGCTGGTCAGCGGGGTGTGGTGCTGGCCTCGATGATCTTCTTCGGGGTGGGGATGCGGAGCTTGGCCAGGAGGTCGCGTTGCGCCTTGGTGGGGTCGGTGAGCTGGCGGAAGGTGCCGGCGGGGCCGGTGAAGGTGCCCAGGTGGAGCCGGTCGAGTTCGCGGCGGATGGTGGGCCAGGTCGTCTCGGTGGTGGTCTCGGCGATGCGGATCAGCAGCAGGGCGAGCCAGCACAGGATGACGTGGGCACGGATGCGTTCTTCGAGGCGGTGGTAGACCGGGCGGAGGTCGAGGATCTGCTTCATGTCGCGCCAGCCGCGCTCGACTTCCAGGAGCTGCTTGTAGCCCAGCGCGATGTCCTCGGCCGAGAGTTTCGGGTCGCTGCAGCGCAGGAGGTACTTGCCGTCCAGGTTGGCCTCGGCCTTGGCCTTGGTGGCATCGATGCGGAGTTTGCCGGCCGGGGTGGTCCGCAGATAGCGGTTCAGGCCGGGCTTCGCGGCGATTCTCCCGCGCAGTTCGCCGCGTTTGTAGTCCGAGAGTGCGTCGCTGTCTTCGATCAGCTCGGTGAGCTGGGCGGTCAGCTGGGTACGGATCGCTGCGTCCCGGGTGGCGGCTTCGGGGTTGTGGCAGATCACGAAGCGTTCGTTCTCGGAGACCTTCACTTCCTTGACGCGCATGTTGTGTGAGATGTCCTGGTATCGGCCCTGCCGGGAGAGGGCGGCCTTGATCTCGGGCGAGTTGGAGCGGAGCTTCTCGCCGATGATGTAGTGGTGGTCGCCCGAGCGGAGGTAGCGGCGGTTGGCCGCGGAGGCGAAGCCCCGGTCGGCGACCCACACGATCTTGGACAGGGTCCAGTCCCGCATCTCGTCCTTGACCTGGCGTATCAACGCGGAATCGCCGGTGTTGCCCGGCCAGCACCACACCCGCACCGGGATCCCGTCACGTGTGACCGCCATCCCGATCACGATCTGCGGCAGGTCGTCGCGGGAGTCCTTCGACTTCCCCCAGGTCCGGAACCCTCCCATGCTCACGCCGTCGCCGTCGCCGTCGCCGTCGCCGTCGCCGTCGCTGTCGCTGTCGCCGTCGCCGTCGCCGGTTTCGGGGAGGGGGAGGCCGTTTTCGTCGCGGGCGACGGGCAGGTCGGCGTCCTCGAGTTCGAAGTAGGTGCTGGTGGTGTCGAAGAACAGCAGGTCGACTTCGAGGTTGAGCAAGTGGGCAGCCGCATCGAAGACCTGCTGTTCCAGCTTCTCGCGTATCTGGTGCAGCCAGTCCATCGCCCGGTAGCAGGCGTCGTCGTCGACGGGGTCCAGGCCGTCAATGTGCACGTCGTGGTTGACCCACTCGGCAGCGGCCAGTTTCGAGGACGGTGCCAGGGCCCTGTTCGCGACCAGCGCGAACAGGGCGCGCTCGGTGGCCTCAACATTCCGCGGACGGCCTCGCCCCCGGGTGCCCAGCGCGGCCACGATGCGAGGGAGTTCCAGCCGCTGCCACAGCTGGTCCAGGAGATACGCGCCGCCGAAGGGGCGGGACTCGACGAAGTCCAGCTCCGTGTTCGCCTCGGCGGTCGCCGCCAGTGCGGCAGCCGGATCCAGCAGCCTGGACAGTGAGCCGACCAGGCGGCGCACCGCGTCGGTGTCCAGCTGGTCCTCACGGCCGAAGCCGTACAGCAGCTTGGGCACCGACCGCCCCGCCGCTGCGTCCCACGTGTTGTGGGCCAGGTGCAGGTAGCGGACCGTGCCGCTCTTGGTCTTCCGACTCGTCGTCTTCACATACATCGCTCTAGACCATACACGCCTGAGTCATGCCGTTAATGGGCAGTCGGGCCAAAGCGTTTCTCTAGGCGTTTCTAGCCCGCTCGGCACCACCGAGGCTGCTGACCAGGCACTTCACCTCATCAGACCCTCTAGACCGCCCGAATTACGCGGAACGCAGGACCAGTGGCGAAATGAGGTCGGCGTCCCTCGGACACACATCGACGCGGCCCAACAGCTGACGGTTGTTCTGCGGCTCTGCGTCGCGAAAGACGTCGAGCTTCTCTTCCTCTGATGTCCGCGAAGCCGGGCTGGCCCTCACGCTCCCGCAGTTACGGGACAGCCCTTAGGGGGTCGAGCTCAGCCCGGACCTGATCAGAACTGCTGTGGGGTGGTCGGCTGCCCGAGGCTCTCGAAGTCGTGTCCGGGGCCGGCAGCGGCGGCCGCGGCCAGGCGCTGCTGGAGGATTACTGCGGCTGCAGTAGGTGCGATGACTGGAGCAGACGGGCGCTGGAGACGAGCAGCGCAGGCGGTGTCCCGTCCGCCTGCACGGCGGTGGCGGCATTGCGCAGCACGGAGGCCGATGCGAGGTCCGGGGATCAGCTGGGAAGGACGCCGGACTCCTCCCCCACCAGACAGGGGCCGGCCGCCTGCGCCGCGGCGAGAACAAGAGGCTGATGACTGCTCATGCCCCCATGATGGCCCCGGCTCCGTGCCCCACTCGTGGCGGGTTCATCCGCAGGGGGTCCTGCCAAGGCACGCCCGAGACTCACCACGGAATGACCTGGGTAGGGGCGGCGGTGCAGCTCGGCGTTCTCGGCTGGGTCGTGCTCGCGTTACTGAAGGCCTTGGATCAACGCGAATGCCCCTCGGTGCGTGTTGGCCTGCGGGCGGCAGGAACAACAGGCGTGGCGGGGGTGGCTTGTGCCCTACTGGGCTTGGGGGGTGGTAGCTGGGGTTCCTGAGGTTTCTGACTTCTGCCAGTCCTCGATCTCCTTTCGTACCGCGGGCTCGCCGATGATGATTCGCGAGGTGGGTGGGCTGCTGGTCACCTGCGTGACAGCTACTTGGCCGCGCAGCTGTTCTGGGGCACTGTCCTCCCCAGAAACAAACTCAATCACCATGGCGTTCTTGCCACACAGAAGAGAAGCCCAGCTTTTCGGGCCTCCGAATCCGGAGGCGCTGTTGTAAGGGCCCGCAGGGAAACTATTGCTTCCCTCCCCGGGGGCAGGCCACTTCGACACCAGATGAATACGATTCGCCGTGGTGGGGTCGGTATTTGAATCGGTCAGGATTCCACAGGAATCATTGTTCACGTAGGCGACGAGGCGTTTCGTTCCGTATTGAAGCTCAGCAATTATCTTGACGGGACCTGCTGTATCGGCCAGCGGGTCGCCCGTCACGGCAACCGTTTCAAGGTCGGCCAGCGATGTGCTATGAGAATGATTCGGTGAGGGGGTTTCGCTTGACTCGCTGCTTTCGCAGCCTGCGAGCAAGAAGATGAAGGCAGCCCCGATGGCCAGAGTTTGTTCTTTTCGAGCCATGGAGCCGCACCTCATTCATATCGCGTGTTCAGAGTATCGTCACTGCGCCCACTGATTGAAGCAGACCCCTACCGGCTTGTAGGCCCAGACCCTCTTTCCCGTGGGCAGGTCGCCACCCACTCCTGCCCAGGCCTCGCCTTCGAACACGTCGTAGAGCGGGAAGGCCTGAACAGTCCCCCACTTGCCCGCCGGCACCTCGTAGCGCGACTCGTTCTTGACGCTGTAGCTGCTGGTAACACTCCAGCCCATCCCTGCCGAGACGTACTTGAGGTCGACGTTGACCTCCTTCGTGACGGTCGCGGCGACGCTCTTCTCAACCGACAGGACGAGTGTGGTCTTGCCCTGCCCGCTCGTCTGCTGGATCAGGTTGGTACCGCACGACTGGCTGATCCAATGCGCATTCTTGATGTTGTAGTAGGCCGTCGTTCCAGCCGGCGCAGGAGATACCGGAGACGAAACCTCGCCCACCGGCTGGCTGTTTTCGGCCACCGCCGTCCGCTTGATAACGGTACTCGGACCCGGGGCGAAGAATTTTCCGTCCGCAGAGACGGATCCCGCCGGGACACCTAACGGGGCACCGTCTGCCGCGTGGGAGACTCCGGCGCCGGCAGTCACGCTAAAGACCGTGGAGACTGCAACCCCACTCAGAAGCAAAGCGATTTCACGCCGCCGTCGAAAATTGATACGCCGCATGGCACTCCTCGTGATGAATTCAGAGCCTGTCCGCCGAGATGTCCGCGCCGGGCGAAGCTCAGTGACTCCTGAATTCTCTTCAGATTTCCGTGTAGCTATCAATCAACCCCAGGGAAATGTGCGCCAGCTCACACAGGAACCTCAGGTCCACCTCAACGAATCCATTTTCAAGCCACCGGGGAGCGCGTGCCGTGGCGAATATTCATCTCATTGAGGGTTTTCAGTGTGGCCACTGATCCCAGGGCCCCGGAGTGTTCCGGGAATGTCTGATTTGGCCCCGTGGGCGCCGGTTGTCCCTGGGCGTGAAGCGAGCACGGCACCTGTGGATCATGGAGTTCTCTAGGCTTCACGATCTGCAGGGGTGCCGTGCTCGTTGCTTCATCCTGCCCTGTGGCCGTCGTGCCCGTGTGCGCGCCCCTGCTTGCGCAGTCGCTGGCCGCGTCGGAGCCGGTCGTCCCGGACGGGCTGCTGCAGGCTCTGGCCCAGGTCCCGGACTCGCGTGATCCGCGTGGGAGGCGCTACCGGCTGGCGACGCTGCTGGCGATCGGGGTCTGTGCGATGACCACCGCCGGCCATAACTCCCTTGTCGCGATCGGGGAGTGGGCACGTCGCTGTGATCAGCAGGTCCTGGCCGATCTCGGTTGTCCGTTCGATCCGATGACCGGCCGGATGCGGTGCCCCAACGAGAAGACCCTGCGCGACGCCTACGGCAAGGTCGACCCGGCCGAGCTGACCCGAGCCGGCTACACGCGACTGGCCGTCCTGGCCCGGCAATCAGCAGACCGGGCGCCGAGCGCGCGGACCCCGGAGGGACTCGCCGAACGCGAACAGCGTCGCGCTCACCACGCCGCCGAACGCACACCACCGTCCCGGGCCCGGCGGCGGGTCTTCGCAGGGGATGGCAAGTGCCTGCGCGGGGCGAAGCGCCCGGACGGCTCCCAGGTCTACGTGTTCTCCGCAGTGCGCCACCAGGACGCGCTGACCGTCGCCGCCCGCGAGGTCGGCGCCAAGACCAACGAGATACCCGAGTTCCAGCCCCTCATGGAACAGATCCCCGACGAGGAACTGGAAGACGCCGTGGTCACCCTCGATGCCCTGCACGCCCAGCGCGAGCACGCCCGCTACCTGGTCGAGGAGCGCGGCGCCCACTACCTGCTGTCCGTGAAGGGGAACCAGAAGAACCTCGCCCGGCAGCTCAAGTCCCTTCCCTGGAAGCAGATCCCGGTCCTGCACCGCACCAGTGAGTCCGGCCACGGCCGCGAGGAGATCCGTGAACTGCAGGTCGCCAGCGTGAACGGGCTCCTGTTCCCCCACGCCCGCCAGGTGGTCCGCATCCGCCGCAGGCGCCGCCCGCTCGGCACGAAGAAGTGGTCCGAGGAGATCGTCTACGCGGTCACCGACCTGACCGCCGAGCAGGCGAGCCCCGAGGAGATCGCAGCCTGGGCCCGCGGCCACTGGACGATCGAGAACAGCGTCCACTGGGTCCGCGACGTCACCTTCGGCGAAGACGCCCGCACCATCCGCACCCGCAACACGCCCGCCGTCATGGCCGGCCTCGGCGACATCGTCCGCGGCACCCTCCGGGCCCTCGGCTGGGTCAACGCCGCCAGCGCCAGACGCGCCCACACCGACCCCACCGCCGTCCTGCGGCTCCACGGCATCACATGACCAAACCGGACATCTCGGGAACACTCCGGGGCCCTGCCACTGATCCGGTGACGGTTCGGTGTGAGGCCGGGGTGCGCAACGGGCAGGGCTCCCGTGCCGTCGAGTGAGGTGTTAGATGTCTCAACTCAGCTGCACAGGCGCCCTGTTGGTTCCGCATCCCGCCGCACTTGACCTGCCGCATGCCCTGGTCGAGTGGGTCACGATACTCATCGTCACCCGTGAGGGTGACCGGCGGTGCAAACTGCCGCCGCATCGCCGTGCGCTGGTCGCACTGGTGTACCTGCGCCTTTATGACACTCTCGCCCGTATCGCCGCGGCGTTCGGGATATCCGTCGGCACTGCCCACTCCCATGTCACCGCGGTCATCGGTCTACTCGCCGAGCGGTCGCCGGGCCTGCTGAAGACACTGCGGACGCACGACCCGGACTTCGTCCTCCTGGACGGCACGCTCGCCGAGTGCGACCGGGTCGGCGACGGCAGGAGCGACACTCCTCGAAACACAAACGGCACGGGGTGAACGTGCAGGTCGTCACGGACCCGGCCGGGGTGATTCTGTGGCTGTCGCCGACACTGCCGGGCCGGACCCACGATCTGACGGCCGCCCGCACCCACAAGATCCTCCGCATCTGCGCACGCCAGGGCGTCCCGATCCTCGCCGACATGGCCTACATCGGGGCGGGCGCCTGGGTCACCACCGCCAGGCGCCGACCACCGGGCGGTGAACTCACCCTCACCGAGCACACCACCGCGTCCGTGCGGACACCGTGGTTGCTCGCGGTGAAGTCTTCGAGTGCGGTGAGCGGCTGCGGGCGGTGAGCGGGCTCGTTGAGGGCGATCGACACCAGGACTCGAACGGACTGGCTTTGCGTGTGGTCCGAGCCCGTGGCGAGCGCGGTGACGGCGCGGTCGAGGGCCTCGCGGGTGTCGGTCATGGCCGCAGTGAAGCAGAACGGCCGGACCTCCTGCAGCGGCTCTCGACGGCATCACCCTTCCGGGCAGATACCGGTTGACCTGGTGTCCGCCTCCGAGGCGGTGCTCCGTCGTTGCTCCTGGTAGCTGGGGGGGCAACGACCATCGTCGTCGTGGTCGGCGGCTTGGTCAGCTAGCTGTGGAGGACTCCGGTACGGGCGGCGATGCCTCGGAGCTCGGGTGTGGTGCGCCCGGAGAGCAGCAGGCCGGAGACGAGGGATTTCACGGCTGGGCGGGCGTGGGTTTCCTGGGGTGCCCAGTATTCGGCCTGGAGGAGAGCTCGGATGCATTCGTCTCGTCGGCCCCATTGGGCGAATGCCTTCGCACGGTCGGTGAAGTAGAGGGCGCGTCGTTCCGTGGTGGGGAGGGCTTGGGGGGCGAGGGCATCGGCGGCGGCGATGGCGGCTGAGGGATCACCGGCGGTGTTCTCCGCTGAGATCAGGTGGAGCTGCACGGTGGCCCAGCTGAAGCCTCCGTTGGTGTCACGGAGGTGGGTTACGGCGCCGAGGCGATGGCGATGGCGGTGGCTTCGCTGGTCAGCTCGCGCATGCCGGTTTGATCGTGTTGGTGGGCGACGGTGTAGGCGGCGCACTCGACGAGCAGACCTCGTTGTGCGATCCCCGCGCTTCCGAGTTCGCGCAGGTCTGGGTCGTCGGCGGCGTTGAGAGCGAGGGTGAGGGCCTGGTCGTGCCATCCCGCCTTGCGGGCGAGGACGGCCTGCTGGCGGGCTGCTTCCGCGATGACCATGGGCGTGCCGCCGGCGGCGGCGAACTGCCGGGCGCGGTCGGCTGCCATCCAGCCGAGTTGCGGCTCGTCGAGTTTGATGAGGATTCGCGTCGCGAGGAGGTAGGCCTGGGCCAGAACGGGGAAGGTGTCGCTGGCGCTGGTGGACTGGTGCCCGGCGGAGATCAGGCGTGGCAGACGTAGGGCGAGGCTGGAGTACGCGCAGTCGTTGAAGTCGGCCGAGGCGCGATGCAGTTCCGCCGCGAGGAGGTCCAGGGGCGCGTCGGGGGCAGTGCGGCCGAGTCCCAGCATGGCGTCGCGCAGCCCGGCGACGAGCGTCTCGCCGAGTGCGCTTCCTCGGTCTTGGCCGGGGCGGCGCCGGCGACAGGGGCTCCCATGGCGGCGGCCGCGGTGACAGCCAGGTTCGCCAGCAGTTGCCTTCGCGTGTGCACCGGGTCCTCTCCGTCGTCGCGGCCTGGGCTTCCCAGAGTAGGGGCGGGCAGGCTGGGATACGGTCTTCTCCCGCATCGAGCGGCAGTTCTCCCGCTACTCGTTCGGCGGGGCCGCCGTCGTCCGGCCCGACATCCAGATGGAGCTGATGGAGCGCCTGTGCCGCGCGGTGGGTCGGCCGGAGGACTCCGTCGCGCTGACCACGTGCGGGACGCTCGGCGTGGAGGTCGCGGTGGGCCTGGCGCGGAACATCGTGCGGGTCCGCGACGGGAAGCGGCGGGGGGACGTCCTGACGTCCAACCTGTCCTACCACGGCAACAGCATGTTCACCCTCGGGGTCGCGGGCAACCAGATCCGCAACCCCCGCCCGGAAGACCGGTACGGTCTCGGTCCCGCCTTCCCCGCTCCCTACCCGCCGACGCACGGGCACGCCCGTGAAGGGCACTGCTGCGTTGCCTCCTGTGCCAACGAGGTCGCGCGGGCGATCGACAGCAGGGGCGCGGAGAACGTCGCCGCGGTCCTGATCGAGCCGATCAACGGGACCACGGGCGGCGCCTTCACGCCGCCGGATGGTTACCTTCGACGGGTGGCGGAGATTTGCCGGGAGCGGAACGTCCTGGTCATCCACGACGAGGTCCTGACCGGGCTCTGGCGCACCGGCACGCCTCTGGCGAGTCATCACTGGGACGGGTGCGAACCCGACCTGGTCATCCTGTCCAAAGGCCTCGGTGCCGGCTACACCGCCGTCGGCGCGGTGCTGGTGTCGCCGCAGCTCGCACCACTGCGGTCACCGATTGTGGTTGCCAGGGGCGTATCGGCTCCAGGTTCCGCCAGCCTCGGTGACCAGCCGGGTGGCGGTCTTGTCGCACACCCCGCACTCGTACGAGCGCGCTGACTACTTGGAAGCCCTCGCCGCGATCGACCCGTCCGGCCTGGACGACGTCTATACCGGGGCGCTCGGGTACTGCGAGGAACGGGCGCGGCTGCTGGGCATCGCCTCGGCACCCCACCACCTGCAGACCCTGCGGCGGATCAGGGGGCTCCGAGACGACCCGATGGAAACGCCGGAGGTACGGGCCGCTGCCGGAGCGCGGTTGGCGCCGTGACAGGCACAAACGGAAGGTGCGCCGGAACCGCTGCTCGTGAAGAAGGCCGGCATGTCAGTGGGCTGTGACAGCCTCCAGGGCATGACCGTCATGGACAACCTCGTGCAGCGAGTTGCGACCCGAGCCGCATCGGACAGCGACGACCTTCCCGATCCCGTCGATGCTGCCCGGATCGCGGAGGCCGAGAGGCAGTTGGGCTTCGCGCTGCATCCCCTCCTTGCGCGCCTGTACCGCGAGGTCGCCGACGGCGGCTTCGGCCCTGACTACCGACTGCTGCCACTGCTCGGTCCGGGCTCCAGCGTCGTCGGCGAGTACCTGACGCGACGCGAGGCGTCCGTCGGAGCGGAGCACCCGCAGTGGCCCGAAGGCGTCGTACCGATCCTGACCTGGGGCTGTGCCATGTACGCAGGCGTTGACTGTCTCGGTGAGGTCGGTCAGGTCCTGCTCTTCGAACCGAACCCGCACAGCGGCGGATCATGGGAGCAGTGCTGGTTCCTCGACTCGACCAGCCTCGCAGCGTGGCTGGAGACATGGCTCGCGGGAACGGGCTGGTTCGAGGAGGACGCCTTCGACAGGGACGATCTGATCGAGCCCCAGCCATGGGAGCAGGGCGCACACCGGCTGTCGTCCGGCGCATGGACGGACACGGCGCGTGCCATGCCATAGGCGCGGGGGCTCAGGTCCCGGACAGGCGATGCATCCCGTACCCGTGGACACCCCTCCACCCCGTTGGGCGTAGCTGATCTGGGTGCGCCGACGGCATACCGGAGCCCCCAGCCCCTCCCGGCCCGTTGTCTGGTGCGGCTTCTCGCGTCACTCAGGCAGCGAAAGGCCCAGTTCGCGTAGACGGGGCAGGCAGGCCTCGAGGCACTGCTCCACCGAGGCGGCGTCGGTTCGTACGAGGGCGTCGTCACGAACAGGGACACCACTGGCTACGAACGTCCAGGGCTTGCGCCGCTCCGCCATCCGCTCGGCGTCGGCCTTGATGAACACGGTGATGCCCTGTTCAGCCAGCGCTTCCATGATCCCCACTACGTCCGCCAACGGCCTCCCCTTCAAGAATGGTGTGAGCACGTCACCTTGAGGCGATCCATCCAAGGCCAGAGCACGAAGGCACCGTTCCATGCGCATGCGGGGATGACTCCGGGTCGGCCGCGGCGGCCTCCGTCTCCCGTACGTCCGGGGCGGACGCCGAACCCCCGGGCGTACGGGGCACGAACCGCACCGGTCCACCCGGGCCGGGCGGGGCACCGCATGAATCGCCGCGACGAACCCCCTGTGAACACGAGCATGCCCACCCCCGCAGAGACCGCTGACCGGGCCCGCGACGTCCTCGATGCGATCCTCGCCGACGTCGAGTTCGGCGCGTTCGAGGCCGCGACGCTGGAGTACTCCTCCGACTGGCAGCGCTTTGTCGCTGCCTTCTTCCCGTGTCTCACATTTTCCCAGCTGGACCGAAGGGGATCGCGTATCGGGTCGCTCCAGCTGGGAGGGCAACTGATTGCTCGGAGGGCCAGTTTGTCAGGCAGCCGTCCGAGGGAAGGTGAGTGTGGCACAGCCGACGAAGCCCATCGGGTCATGTCCGGCACGAAATAGTCGGCTTCATGACTTCACTGGAATCGGTCAAGCCCTGGAACGACGTACGTGCCGGTCGCCGTTCCTTCCTCACTGCCATGGGTGCCGTCGGTGCCAGCATCGCGACCGGCGCCCCTGCGTACGCGTCGGACGACGCCCGGGACGTTACGAAGGCCGACGGCTACGTGGATGTTCAGCTGGTAAACATTACGGATCTGCACGGCTACCTGGCAGCGGCGCCGGGCAGCAACTCCACCATCCACGGCAACGGCGGCCAGACGTATACGGTAGGCGGCGTCGCTTACATGGCTGCACATTTGAAGGAGCTCAGGGAGGGCAGGACGAACTCCATCTTCTTCAGTCCCGGCGACAATTTCTCAGGGTGGGAGTTCGATACAGCGGTCTTCGCGGACGAGCCGACCATCGAGGCGCTCAACCTGATGAAGCTCGAGTTCTCCACAGCTGGTAACCACGAGTTCGATAAGTCCCCCGCCATGATCACGAGGCACATGGAACAGGGCATCCCATTCCCCGTTGTGGGTCAGGACACGTCCTTCATCGACTCGACGGGTCACCGGTTCAGTGGGGCAGACTTCCTTTACTACACGGGGAACGTAGTGTGGCGCAAGGATGGTGCCGACGTGCTCCCGGCATACAACATCCGGTACGTCACAGGGCCCGGGGGAAAGAAGATCCCCATCGCCTTCATCCACCTCACAGCCATCGGCACGGAGGTCAGCCCCACCGCCTACCTGCCCGCGGTGAAGACGCGTGACGAGATCAGGACCGTCAATCACTTGGCGGCGATTCTCAAGAAGCGTGGGATCAATGCGATCGTGCTCAGCATGCACGATGGGGCGGTCGCAGGCGCCGATTTCAACGCCGGGCGCAATCCCTCAGGGCCTGCCTACGAGCTTGCCCTGCACGCCTCGCCTGACATTGACGTTATCGTCACCGGCCACTGGCACACGCGGTTCAACATGATGCTGCCAGACCCCAACGGGGTCCCTAGGCCCTTTGTGGAGGCCGGATGCTATGGCCAGCTCATCAACGAGATCAACCTCAAGCTGGATCCGCGGACCGGGAAGGTGGTGCGGGAACTGACGGTGTCCACGAACCACCCGAATACGCGGACGGGCATCGCACCAGACCCTGAGATGCAGCAGGTCGTGTCCTACTGGAACGTACAGGCCACCGCACGGGCCAATTCAACGATCGGCAGGCAAAGCGGTTCGTTCCTCCGTGCGCGGAACGCTGCCGGGGAGAGCACCATGGGTGACCTTGTCGCCGACTGGGCCCTGTGGGCCGGAAGCCAGCCGACGGACAAGAACTTCAACGGCAACCGTTACCCGAACGTGCCGGCGCAGCTGGCGATGGTGGCTATCGCCCCCAGGGTCGGACAGACAGTCATTGCCGGAGACCTCGTCTACAACGCAGCCACGAACGGAGCCCTCCAGTTCGTGCATGCCTGGAGGGGAGTGGGTTTCGGTGACCCGGTCGTCAGCGTGTGGGTCACGGGACAGCAGATCCACGACGCCCTGGAACAACAGTGGACGACGAAGGATGACGGAGGCATGCAGTACGCCCCGTTCGCCGTTTCCAAGAATGTACGCTACAGCTTCAACTCGGTTGCTGGGGTGGGGTACAGGGTCGACCCCTACAACGTTTACATCGACGGCAAGCGCCTCAACCTGAAGAAGCGCTACCGGCTCGCCACGCTGGCCTACACCCTGCTTGGGGCGGATGGGTATCCCGCGCTGACCGAGTTCGAGGAACCATTCACCCACCAGCGTGACTTCGAAAGCTTCGTAAATTTCGTCAGGCAGGCGGGGACTCTCGTTCCAGCGCCGGCTAATCGTGTGTCGGTGATGTCGTCCGGAGAATTGGAATCTGAGCTCGGCGAGATCGTAGATCCGGTGGAGCCTGTCCTCTCCGACGGGACACCCATGCCGCGGCCAGAGGCAGCAATTGTGACGGCGGCAAGGCCTGACGACCAGCCGTATCCGCCCTGCTGACGGGACGACTGAAGAAAAGACCGCCGGGACGAGGCCGTGGCCAGCAGGTTCTTCCGCCGGCTCCTCACCACCACCGGGCAGCTGCCCCGAGTGATCGTCACGGACGAGCTCCGCTCGTACCAGGCTGTGCACCGCGAGGTGATGCCCTCCGCGACCACCGCTCCCGCAAAGACTTGAACGCTTCACCATCTGGAACCAGATCATCGGGCACCGCAGACATGTCCATGTCGGCCTGAACGATGCCCCGGCACCTCGCAACGCCCTGACGGGCCATCAGGCGATTGCCCTCGGGGGCTCCGTTCTCCTGGACCATCAAGATCCAAGTGTCTCCGGTGTCCAAAACCCGGGGTCAAGGCCCTTGCGAGCGTCGCAGCGGTGAAACAGGACCGCAGGATTCCAGGGACCTCGACCAGCAAAGCCGGTACGGTCGCAAGTGGAAGCACCGACGTGAACCTCTCGGGGTTCGTAGAGAACGTCGATGCTTCCGCCTTCCCCGGCCCCGGCCCTGCTGGGCCTGTTCAGCGGATCTCACACTGGGGCACTGGCCATCCAGCAGCCGATCATGAAACCTGCGAAACTCCAGCCCGCAACAGCACCCCTCTGCGGGGTGTCACCCCCACCACGGGACCTTGTCGCCGACATCGTGCGCGGCGAAGAAGGCCCTGACTGCCGCTCTCTCGCTGGTGTCCGGCTTGTCGTTGAGGCAGTCCGATCCACCCCAGGCGCCCGACATCACCTTGGAGCAGGGGCTGCCCGGGCCGATGTCGTTGAGCGACAGGATGTGCCCCAGTTCGTGCACGACGATGCGCGAGGGCTTGTACAACTGAGCGTCTCCGACCTCCAGATACACCCAGCCTCTACCCGCACCTTTGATGTTCACGTGGGACTGGGTTCCCCTGGCGGTCTTGTACTCCATCACCCGCAGCGCGGCGGGAGTGTCCTGCTCGACGAACCTGATCGTCGGTACGGACGTGTTCCAGATCGCGATGGCCTCGCGGGCGGCGTCGGTGTAGGAGCCGGCCAGCAGTAGGTCGATCGGGATGACCTCCAGTTCCGCATCGGCTGCCTGGGCCGGTGTGCTGACCGTCACCAAGACCCCGCACACCAGGGCTACCGTGGACAACAGCTTCGGTCGTAAGGCCACGAGGCACATCTCCCTTGTCATGTACGGGACATGTCAATATTAGTGGCACCTCCCGTTGCGCTTCAAGGCCGTGCCCCGCGCACGCGGGGATGGACCCATGGACCAGAGGTCGTATGGCTTCTGGCTGACCTGGTCCCCGCGCATGCGGGGATGTGCCCGTGATGGTCCGAACGAGGGCTGGTACACAGGGATGTGGGCTGCGCTCTCGCCTCCAAGACAGAGCCCCGTACGCCCTTGGTGGTGCTGTCACGTTGTCGGTGGCGGGGTCCAGAAGTACTTGTGGCGGGCCGTCGACCAGGACGGCAACATCCTCGACATCCTGGTGCCGAACCGGCGTGACAAGGCTGCGGGCAGGCGCTTCTTTCGCCGGCTCCCTCAGCACGACCGGTCAGGTGCCCCGGGTGGTCGTCACGGACGAGCTCCGCTCTTACCAGGCTGCGCACCGTGAGGTGATGCCCTCGGTGGAGCACCGCTCGCGCAAGGGGTTGAGCAACCGGGCGGAGAACTCCCACCAGCCCACCAGGCAGCGCGAACGCGCGATGAAAGAATTCCGCAGCGTCGGCGGAGCACAACGCTTCCTGTCCGCGTTCACCGGGATCTCACCCTACTTCAGACCCCACCGGCACCTGATGACTGCAGGCTGGTACCGCTTCGAAATGAGGGTCCGCTTCACGATCTGGAACCAGATCGCTGGCGCCACCGACCTGTCCATGACGGGCTGAACAGCAGACTGCTGGCCCCCACCGCGTCCTGACGCACCATCAAACGATCACGCCTCCGATAGCGTGACAGGGGCCGATCTCAGAGATGGTCGATCTCAGACATCACGTACATGTCCAGATCACATTTCCGTCGTAGTTTGCCTGATAGCTGCTGTCTGCGATGCAGTCACCGCCCGCCCATGTTACTGAGCCCGTGTCGACTCCAAAGAGTGAAACCGCCTGACTAAGTCGCCAGTCTCGATTTGTACCAATGTATTCGACAGTGCTGCCGGTGTTAAGCAGGCCGCAAGACTGCCATGTGCCTGTTCCGCCAGCGGGAATAGATGCCGGTGGGTAAACAGCCCAGGCCAAGGTCACACTAGGGGTCCCCGGGACTGTTCTGGCTGGTGAGGGTGAATGCGCTTCCCGTGTTGTTGTGCAGAGTGACAGTCAGGTAAGAGTCACTGCCAGCAGGACATCCTACCTGGGGGCGCGTGATGTTGTGTCCTTGTCCGGTGGTGGCGTTGTTGCCGTATTTGATGCTGCCGCAGGCGTTGTGGTTGTGGTTGCCCTTGACGTCGATGACGCAGATGTTGCCGTTGTCTTTCCCGTGCTTCTTATCGTCATCGGCGTGTGCGGTGGTGCTTTGTCCGAGTCCGGTGAGGGCGAGGAGTGCTGTGGTGGCTGCGAGTGTGCTGCGTGTGTAGCGCGTGGGGGTTCTTTCGATTGGTTTGGGTTGTTGTTCTTGAATTCTTTGTGGTGCGTGGGTGTGGGGTGGGGGAGGCGTGGCTGTGTCGGTCGGGTGAATTGGCAGGGCTGATTCATAGTCCTGGCTGCTTGGTGGATCAGCAGGTCACAGGCATGTGACGGACCTTCACTATGGCAGTTCCGTAAGCGACGAAGCTCCGATGATCAAGGGGACCTACCAAGACGTCATCTCATTTGGCGAGTCGGCGGTAGCAGATGAGGGTGCAGGCGATGCTGACGAAGGCAAGGAAGTCGTCGCGACGGTGGAGGCGGCGGCAGCCGGCGAGCCAGGCCATGGTGCGCTCGACGGTCCCGCGGTGGCGGCCCAGCCGCTGCGAGGACTCGATGCCGCGGCGGGCAATGCGGTGGGTGATACCGCGCCCGCGTAACCATCGTCGCCGGTGAACGTAGTCGTAGCCCTTGTCCGCATGGAGCTTGCCGGGACGCCGCCGACGGGGTCCTCGCCGGGACCGGATCGGCGGGATGCCCCGCACGAGAGGTTCAAGACCGAGGCTGTCGTGCATGTTCGCGCCGGAGATCCCGACGGACAGGGGCAGACCGGTCCGCTCGGTGATCAAGTGGATCTTCGATCCAAACTTGCCTCGATCGACAGGATTCGGGCCTGTCAGGTCCCCCTTTTCAGGGCCTGCATGTTCACCGAGTCGATGGCACAGCGGGACCAGTCCAGCTCGCCGCGGGCACCGAGCTCGTCGAGGACCAGGCGGTGGAGCTTGGCCCCCACTCTGGCCTTCGACCACTCGGAAAAGCGCCGATGGGCGGTCGCGCCGGAGGGTCCGAACGACGCCGAAGGCAGCTGCTGCCAGGTACAACCCGAGGTCGCGACGAACACGATCGCCGCCGGCACTTCCCGGTCACCGTCCCGACGCCGACCGCCACCCTGAGGCCGCGACGGCGCCTCGGGCACCACCCGCTGGAACATGTCCCACAACGGCCTTGTCACGTTGCCGTCGGCATGATCGTGATGGGGGACCAGGGTGTGGCGGGGCCGGGGGCGGGCTGTGGTTCAGGCCCGGGCCGGTGGTGTCGGTGATGTGGTTCCAGGTGGTGAAGGGCCTGCTGTTCAGCTTTCCCGTGCATCTCCGCGGCACTCTGGCATCCCTGGCATCTTGCGTGCTTCGCCTTGCTGTAGGACCGGGGCAGAGTGGAAATGCGAGATTTAGGTCATCTCGCACCGGCGTCAGGCGATATGGCACAGAGGTGCGGAGCCTGTGTGGCAGACCGCGGCTACGGGAGCGTGCGTGGGCGTGCCATTTCTGGTGATGCGTCCGGGGTCTGCCGTGATGTGGTCGCCTGCCGTGACGATGATCGTGATATCTGGCGCGGTACGGGTTTTCCAGTGATCCGTGAAGGCATCCGCGGACGCGGTTTGTGCGCCGGCGATCATTAGCGCCACGGTCGTGGTGGTCGTGAGGGCCCAACGATTCTTGATCGGCATGGCGAATCCCTTTCCCGCTGCCGTGTGATGAGACGGTCTCACATGATCCCGTTGCCTCGACCGGCATGCCGTCCGACACCACCGACCGGCGGGAATGAACCCTGAGAGGATCGTTGACCTGGCGTCAGCCCGGCGAGAGGTTCGTCGCTCTTTCTGATCGAAGCCGTCGGCTTTGGGCTTCAGGTGGGCAGTCAACGGTGTGTCGTCACCGTACGATCTCCTCTCCCGCAGAAGGATCGAGGCCTCGCGGTCGAGAAACCGGCCAAACAACAGGGAGAAGTCTGATGTCTGCAGGCAGGATGGCCTTCACCGCTCTCGCATCGAGTGTGGCACTTGTTGTCGGTGCACCTTCAGCAGGAGCCGATGAGATCGGCGGTACGCCGGTCTCTCGCATGTGTCTGATCTATAACATCGGCGACTTCAACAACCTCGCTTGCGAAAGAGTCGTCACCGCCCCCTCCACCGATCTCACGAACGCCAACGCTGACACACAGAGCGGTACCCCGGCCGCGCCGACCGTTTCCTCTTACACCATCCGCAACAACACACCCGACCTCACCCTGGTGCACGTCCGGGAATCCGGCACACTCGTGCCGTCAGGCGTCGACCACCGCATCGACCCCGGCGGCTCGCTCACCCGGCAGGCCGAGGACAACACGACAGCCACCACCGACGCCACAACCGAGTACAGCCTCCAAACCGCTACCGGCACGGACCTCGGACACCTCACCATCACCATGGACAACGGCCGAATCACCAGCTGCACCACCACTGCCCCGGCAACCGCCTGCAGCTTCAACGCAGCTGTTGTCACCCTGTCGGCGGCGTAAGAGGGGGGGCGAGTCAGGGCCTGGTGGGGTATCGGCCGACCTGTTGTTCAGGCCGTGGCGAGCACGCCGGCGGCGCCGGTGACCTGGTTCCAGATCGTGAAGCGGCGTACCCATTCCCGTTTCGCCTGGCGAATCGACCTTCTTGACCGGCTTGGCGGCGGCCACAAGGGCTGATGGAGTCGACATCGTGTACGCGGCCGACGGCAACCAGAACGCCGTGTACGCCATCAATACGAGTGACCAGAGCGTAACCACTCTGCGACCCGTCAACGTTCCATCGTCGATCGCTGTCTCACCGGACGGGAAAACGCTCTTCACCGCCAGTACTATCCAGGAGAGCGTCGCGGTAATCGATACCACGACCTTCACCGTGACCCGGATCATCCCGATGACGGGTGGGCAGACCTCCATCGCGGCAGCCGACAACTCGCACGCCTACGCGGTCGGACTCGATTCGAATTCCTTCCAGCCCACGTTCTCCGTCATCGACGCCGCCAGCGAGTCCGCGCAGACCGTCCCCCTCTCCAGGGGCACCGTAGGGACCCAGGGCGTAGCCTCTCTCGGAAACGCCGCTACCGGAACCGACACCGCCTACACCGCCAACGACAACGGCACCGTCTCGACGATCAGCGTCAACACCTCCACCACCCCTTGGGTGCCCAGCGTCCAGATGTCGCCGACCATCACCGTGGGCGCCGGACTCTCCGCGCTCATCGTCGGGCAGGTCACGATTTCCCCCGGCCCTCTTACCAGGCCGTCGCTCACGCTGACGAAGACTGCTAGCAGCGGAAACCTCGTCCGCGGCCGCGAAGGGCAGTTCACGATCTCGGTGGCCAACGAGGGAGACCGGTCAACCGTCGGCCAGGTCACCGTCACTGATCGACTCCCCCAGGGAGTGTCGGTGGTCGGGCTGTCCGGCCCCGGTTGGAACTGCACGGCAAGCACGCTGTCCTGCACTCGCAATGACGCCCTCAGCCCCGGAGCCTCCTACCCCGACCTCGTCCTCGAGGTCAAGGTTCTGCCGTCCGCTCCCGATCGGCTCGTCAACACGGCAACGTTGACTGCCGACGGGGACGACACCCGGGCGACCGCCACCGCGACCGTGCGGGTCTCAGACAAGAAGAAGCCCCACCACCACAAGCCGAAGCCACACGCCGCAGTGTCATAACACACCTGACAGGAGCCCCCGGGGTCGACAGCAGGTCTCGCTGCCGACCCCGGGGGCTCACCCTTGGCGGACCATGCCTTCGGAGTCGATTGAGCGGAGAATCCTCGCCGGGTTCGAGATCCACGTGCTGGAGATCCGAAGGCCCCTTCCCAGTCCTCGGGGACTCCGAGGAAGGGGAGTATCAGTTCTTCGTGGAAAGCCCTGGTGCCTGGCGTCGTTCCGCTGGTTCACGGGTTGCTGGTTGTCTGTGACGCGGTCGAGCGTCTGCACAGCTCACTTCGCGCAACGCAGATGCGCCATCTTCCCCTGGTCGAGGAGGCCATGGGAGCCGAGGTCGGTTGCTGTGTGCCGGTCGCCGGCCGTGCGTCGCCGATCTCGGCCAGAACCCCGGGCTCCGCTGAGCGGACCCAGCCCTGGGAAACTCGTGATGATCTCGGCATCGGTATGTGCCTCGAATGCCTGCACCGCGGCCTCGGAAAGATCATCGGTGTTCGTGCACGAGGTTTCCAGCCGCCGGAACAGCGCGAGTCGCCGCTGTGACAGTTCTCAGGTGAACCTCTTCAACCGGATGATCGGCTGCCTCCACCACTGCCTGAATCACCGCGTCCCGTTCAACGAGGCCGTAGCCTTCCCAGCCTCGCGAGAACCCCGCCTCACCCTCGCCGCTTGACAGTTCTTCGCATCGGATGTCGCCTTCGCCGTGTCGTAGCCGCGGGTGGCCTTCGAGACGGTGTCGGCGCCAGTGACGGACTGCGAGTCCACGATTGTCCGCGTTCTTCCGCCGCTGGTGCCTGAAGTTCGGGCACCCCACCCGGCACACCTTCGGAGGGCTCACGGACGCCGCGTTCCGGATGATCGGCCCCATCGAAGCCGGCCGCCACGCTGCCTGGCCCTGGACCGCCGACCCGGACTAACGACGGGCTTCCTTGCGTACGTGGCCGGCCGTACCGCTTCCCGATCGCCGGCCTACGGGGCGTCGGCCGTAGACCGGCGGCGCGACGCCTGGACCTGGTGCCAGGGGTTCTGGGCCCGGGACTGGGCACGGTCCAGGTACTCGCGCTTGACGGTCGCCGAGCCCGGTCTCCAGCGGCCCTGCTGGGTCGGGTCGCCGCCGGCGTCCGCGATCTCCTGGGCGCCGCCGCGGCGCAGGCCGTGCGAGGTGACCAGGTGCCAGCCGGGCAGACCGGCCAGGTAGGCGCGGTGGCGGACCCAGTCGTTGAGAGCGTCGCCGGTGACGTACGCGCCGCGCGCGGTAGCCGCGCTCCGGTTCTGAAGCCGGCCCGTCGAGGTCAGCGCCCGCATCAGCGGGCCCTCGTGCACGCCCATCCGGTGCAGGCAGTTCAGCCAGTCCCGTACGGCTGCGACCGGGTCGTAGCGCGGGTCGGCCGGATCGGCCGGGATGAAGGTGCTCTCGCCCTTCCCCTCCTGGTCGGTCTTCGAGTACGCGATCCACAGGTCGACCCCGGCGTCCTCGACCTCGACGTCGTCGATGTCCAGATCGGCCAGCTCGATACGGCGGTTCAGCGCGCCCCGCCCGACCAGCAGCGCGCACCGGTCCCGCAGACCGGCCGGTGTCCGCAGGTCGCAGGTGTCGACCATGGCGCGCAGCATCAGCGCGGTGATGGCGGGGGCCTTGCGGACCCGGTTCCGCTTGCCCCACTCCTTGCGGTACTCGGCGAGCATCCCGCGGACCTCGGTCGTGCCCGGCCGCCGGTCCTCGGGCATCCACGTACGGACGCCCGACATGTACGTGCGGATGGTGTTCGGCGCCATCCCCCGCGCGATCAGCCCGGCGACCCACTCCACGTACGTGGCCGTGGTGCACGGCCTCGCCACCCGGCCCATCCCCTCGCACCACTGGGCGAAGTTCCTTCGCTGGCTGCCGTAGTTGCGGTTGGTGTTGGCGGGCGAGGCCTTGTTCCGCAGACGGTCCGCCGTGGCCGCGGACACCTCGAAGTCCGCGCGCGTGTACGTCGGCGCGTCCGCCTCGGTCGGCACTGCCGCACCCGGATAGAGGATGGTGTGCTGGTCGATCAGCGGCCGGGCCGCGGGCGGAACGGTCGCGGGCAGCAGCTCCGCCTCGACGATGTCGACGATCTCGGCCTCGAGGACCGCGCTGTCGTCGACGGGCACCGCCGCCACCACCTGATCCCCGCTCATGAGGCCCTCCCCTGACGATCGTTCCTGGGCAACCACCCTCGTATAAGCAAACTTATACGAGGGTGGCTGTGTCAGTGCCAGGCCCGGCAGCCATTCGAGGTGCCCCGCCGGGTCCGTCCCGGACTAGTGAAGGAAGCCCTTCCGCGTAAGCCCGGCGCCCTCACCGAATCCGACACCGGCAGCGCGCCGGTCATCCGGGGCCTTCCGGTTGCCGGGGTTGGATCTTTGAGCCTTATGAGGGAAGCGCCCCGGCTACCAGGCCGGCGGCAAGAGCTGCAGAGTCATGGGCCGGAAGGCCAAGAACCAGCGACTGGTCGCCGTCGTCACTGGCTGGGTCCACCGGGATCGGGCAGGGCCGCCAGCCTGTTCAGTTCTCCGCTGAACTGAACCAGTTCCGGGGAGACGAGCGTGGCGCCCTCGACGATCTCTCGCGCTCTGCGCGCCTGCTCTCTCACACAGGACGGCTTCACGGTGGCATCGGTGTACCGCATGGCCCGCTCTGCCCCCTGGAGCACCGTTTTCACTCCTTGAGGGTTCATGACCACCACAGGCTCGGTCGTCAGACGACTTCCGTCATCCGCCGAGAGGGTGGTGGTGAAGCTGTACACCTTCGGGAGATCTCCTGACAGGTAGGTCTCGGGCCCCACGGTGAACGTGATGCGCTCGTTGCCATGCGGCGGCACCTCGAACTTCAGTTTCCGGGGCAACGTGGACGGGGGCGTGAACCCAGAGGCAGGAACCTTGATGTCGTACCGGGCCTTAGCCACCGAACCACCCCCACCGTACGGGCAGCCGAGCTTTGTGACCGCAGTGAACGCAAACTCCGCCTTCGTCACCAGCACCTCGTCCGCAGAACGGTTGCGCAAGGCGATCGAGAGCAGCGACGCAGTCCAGTTGTTCACGGCCGGTTGCGGTTGTTGATCCGCATCGCTCCAGTCGGCCACGATGTCCTGCTCCCGCGCAACGTCCACGTCGGACAGCTCCAGCTTCGGCGGATCCGGCTTGGGTTCGAACCCAGGGAAGAATGTGAACACCAGGCCCAGAATCGCGACCAGGATCGCGATCGCGCCTCCCACCACGGAGATCACCCCCTGAGGCTTCTTGAGGAACGGCTTGTCCTGGTCCTGGTCCTGTCCCGCTCCGTCATCCTGCCGACCCGGCATTGCGCCTCCCGTCACGTCACAGACCAGGGCAGCACTGACGGCGGGCTCCGCGGACCCGGGCACGCCGTTCGTACCTGGTCCAGTCACCGAAAGCGCGCCGGACTTCCGCCGTCTGCCGGTATCCGGCAAAGGGCGGCAAGGCCGACCGAGGACAGCCCGGGGATGTCCCGGTCGACCCGGCCGCTCCATTGATCCCGGAGCCGCGGCACCCGCAAGGCCGCACCTGTGCCCGTGCACCTCACAGCGACGACTCGTCCAGCGTCAGCGTCGCCAGCCCGGCCGGGCCGAGGACGTGCAGGGCCGTGCCCGCCGGGCCGGTGCCGGCGGTCAGGGCGTGTACCGGGGCTCCGGTGAGCAGGGTGTGCCGTAGCTCGCCGGTCAGCGGGTCCCAGAGACGGACAGCACCCGCGTCACCGGCAGCGAGCAGCGTCCGGCCGTCCGGCAAGGGGACGTCGGCCAAGGCGAGGGTGGCCGACGTGTCCCAACGTGCGAGCGGGCGGCCGTCGGCCGTGTCCCAGACCTGGATGCCCGTGGAAGACGCGGCGGCCAGCAGCACCCGGCCCCGGAACGGCAGGACGCACGCCCGCCGGAGGAACGACCCGGCGCCGTCAGGCCGTCTCAGGCCGGCGACGACGCGGCCCGAATCCAAGTCCACCAGCTCGATACCGCGCGCACCCACCGCAGCGACCACCTGGGCGGCGCCGGGCCGTGCGGGGAGGGGCACGAGGAACCGCGCGAGCTCGATGGGCGGGCGGGGCAGCTGGGTGGCGGTGGCCCCTGCGCCGGCGGCCGGATCCCACACCGTGCAGCGGATCTCTCGCCCCCTCGCCATGCTGACGACCATCGGCAATCCAGCGGCCGTCGTGGTGACGTACAACCGCGAATTCGGGGGGCGGTCCCCGCGTACGGCATGGGCCTCTCCGGACACCAGATCCCAGACCGACCAGGAGCTACGGCCCTCGACCACCACGCAGGCGCTCCCAGGGGGTGAGGGGATCGGCTCGACCATCAGGACGGGGCCGGTTTCCAGCTGCTTCACCAGCCGCCCCGTCACGGCGTCGTGGACGTCCAGGCCGAAGTGGGTTCCGACCACGACGACATCCCCGGCGCTGTCGACCCCCGGATAGTCCGTCCTGCACAAGGGCCACATCCTCGGCCGTAGTCCGGCCAGCCCGCGTGGCGCCGCGTAGCGGGTCTGTGCCGGCTCGTCCTCGTGCACAGCCGTTTCGCGGCCGATGTCCCACAGCCTGATCCCCTCCGGACCTGCCGAAACGAGCCGCGGACCGGCCGGTTCGTCCAGTACGGCGAGGGCATCGATGCGCGGGTGGTCGGCCTCGAACGACTCCTCCCAGCGGCCGTTGATGTCCTGGACGACGACGCGGCTGCCCCGGGAGTAGACCAGCGCCTCGCCGTCGGGCAGTACCGCCTGGGCGCGGCCCCTCAGCGGGCTGTGGCGCACCGGTTCACCTAGGAAGGGATCCCAGAGTCGCGTGAGGGAGATCGCTTCCGGTCCAGCACTGACGACGAGCAGGTCGTCCCTCTCGGGCCGGGACACAGTCTTGAGCACACGGGCTCCGGCGCCCCCGAACGGGGGGTGGCCGGTCAGTCCCGAGAAGGGGTCCCAGAGACGAATGCCCTCTGGAGAAGGGAAGGCCACGAGCGCGTGTCCGCTCGCCCGGCGCACCACCGTCGTCCCACTTCTGAGGGGACGGACCGCCTCGGGGAAGCCCTTGAGCGTGATGACCTTGCCCGTGCTGGCGCCGCGAGTACTGGGCCTCCACACGAATGTGCCGTCCGCCGTGATGATGAACAGTTTCCAGCGAGCGGGTCCGTCCTCGAGGACGTGTACGTCGACGACACGCGGCAGTGACAGGGCGCTGAGGGGCTGGCCCGAGCTCGGGTCGTGGATGGTGACGCCCCTCATGCCCCACGTGACGAGGAACGTCCGGCCGCCTGTGGCACGGATGGGGCGCAGGCCGCGCACCCTGCCGTGTCTGCGGCCGAGTTCGGCCGTCAGGCGACCGGTCGAGGCGTTCCAGATCCGTACGGACCCGGTCTCCGAGAGGACCGCGATCAAGGCCCGCCCGTCGAGTGTGGGCAGTACGCACAGGGCTCTCGTTTCCCCCCGGGCCGGGGCGAGTACGTTGGCGCGGGCTGCCCACTGGCCCCAGGCGAGGGTGGCCGGCAGATCGTCCGGGGCCTCCCATGGTTCGTCCCGTACGTCCCGCTGGAAGGTGATGCTGCCGGTGCGCGAGGCCTCGTCCACGGTGTCGTCGAGGTACGGCTCGATCAGCGCCGCCGCGGTCAGCAACCGGCGCCGCGGGTCCGCCGTGGGCAGGGGCAGGCCGAGGCGCGCGCGCAGGGTGCCGGAGGTCTCCTGGGCCAGCAGTTCCAGCGGCACGCTCTGATCGTCCAGTACCTCTCCGGCCGCCGCGTGGTGGAGGAAGTGCCTGCGCACGTACGGGTGGGCCAGGTGTGGCCGGGACTGCTCGACCAGGCCGGCCAGTGCACCGGTGATGGAGGCGTGGGCGGCGGCGAGCGCCTGGGCCGCGGTGGGCGGACGCCACCAGTGCGAGGCCTGGACCGAGGACCGCACCAGCAGCCACTCGGGGTTGGCGAGCAGGAGGTCGCTCAGCCGCTGGTGGACCGGACGGTAGACGGTGCGCGCATCCTCCTCGGCGGTGGCCAGATACCCGGTGAGGCGGCTGGTACGGAGCGCCCGGATGGCGCGGTCGGCGGCGTCCACACGGTTGCGGGACCCGTGATCGGACCCGGCCAGCGCGGCGGTGACGGCGGGCCAGACCTCCGCCCAGGGCAGGCCCGCGCCCGGTGCGAAGGCCGTCGCCCGCAGGGCGGCGACGAGCAGTGCGGCCGGGACCCCGGAGCTGCGGGAGACGGCCTGGACGTCCTCGCGCAGCAGCCCGCTGGTGCCGTCGGCGAGCCGCTCCTGCCACCCGTACTCGGTCAGGTCCTGGCGGGTCTGGGCCCGGCGCAGCTGGTCGGCGGCGATGCGGGCGTCGAGGAAGGACGGCGCGACCGCCTCCGCGATGACGGCTGCCGCTTCCGCCGCCGCATCGGGCGCACCGTGGTAGGGGCCGTCGGCCGGGGCGAGCAGCAGGGTCGCGGCGTAGGCGGCGATGTCACCGGCGCAGTCGGGACCGTCGCTGCGCAGCATCCCGGGCACGAGGCCTTCGTCCTCCAGCGCCTGCGTCAGACGCAGCAGCAGCTGGTCGGCACGTTCGTCGACGAGGTCGTCGCCGGCCCGGTAGGCCAGATCGGGGGAACTGCGGATCCCGAGCAGGAGCCGCACACGGCGGGTCCCGCCGGGCTTGCGCAGGCGGGCCAGCGGCAGGACGACGTCGTTGAACACGGCGAGCGGGTCGTCGGCCTCGTCCAAAGCGTCGATGACCACGGTGACCGGCCCCCCGCCGCCTTCGGTCCGCTCCAGCACCAGCCGCAGCAGAGCCTGGACGGGAACCTCCACCGCCGGCCTGGACGACGCCTCCACATGCTCGGCACCGAACCCGGTGACCAGGTCCTGGACCACCACCCCGGCAGGCTTGTTGCGGGCCAGCACGGCAACGTCCACCGACCCGGGCACGGGCCGCAGCGCCTCGGGAATCACCTCCACCATGGCCGCATACCGCGGATCCGCCGCGAAGGCCCGGTCGGAGAGGGTGACCAGCCGGGCCAGCAGCGCCGACTTCCCAGAACCCGCCGCGCCCGTGACCACGAGGACACCGTCACCGTCGCGCAGGAAGCCGGTCAGACGGCCCATCTGTTCGGCACGGCCGCTGAAGTACCAGCCCGCGTCATCGGCGGCCGCCCGCCCCGAGGCACGCTCCGGCCAGAACTCGTCCAGGGCATCCGCTTCCTCTTCCTCTGCCGCTTCCGCATCCTCGTCGGCGTCCGTCGGCGGAGTCACGGCGAGCTGGCGCAGTGCCGGGCCGGTCGTGCTGACGGGAGGCTGGTAGCGGGGGTTGGGCAGGCAGGCGCTGAGGCCGCGCGGGCTTGAACGCGGGACGATCCACCGGGCTTCCACGAGGTCCTTCTCGGCGCCGTGCTCGTCCCGCCCAACCTCGTAAAGGAGCTGTTCCCATTCCCGGAAGGAGAGGTAGGGGGCGGTGAAACCGGCTGCCTCATCCCGCATCCGCTCCCAAGCCCGTGCCACACGTTCGGTGAACGAACCGACCAGGGGCTGCACGTCGTGGTCGCCGGCCGTGACCACGGCCGCTCCGCCGTGCCCGCGCCGGTCCTTGCCCAGGGCTTCGAGGAGACTGGTGAGTTCGGTGTCCAGGGTGCCGGAGAAGCAGGAGTCGACGAGGACCAGCACGTGCTCGGACTCGCTGTCCAGGACCGCGGTGATGAGCTCGCTGGTGGGGAACGCGGTCGCGAACGGCCGCTCCTCGTTGGTCTCCGGGAGCGTGAGGAAATGGCGGGGCGCGACGCGGCGCAGCCCGTGGCCGGTGATGTAGACGACGACGGCTTCCTGATACTCGGCCGCGGCGAGGTTCTCCTTGCACAGGAACTCGCGCAGCTCCTGGACCGTCCGCACGGGGGGCGCCTGATGCACCTCGAAGCGGCGGGCGTCGTCCAGCGCCGGGTCCGCGAGCCAGCCCGTGATCCGTTCGACCTGGCGTGCGATGGCTTCGTCGAACCCGGGAGGGCTGTCCTTGTATCCGTCCACCGCGACCACGACCAGCCGCCGCCGGACGATCCCGTCCAGCTCCTCCGCACTCACAGCTCTCCCCCTGCTCCCCCGCCGTGCGCGAGGTACGGCGCGCAGGGCGTCCTCAGCCTATCGGGAGCGGGGGGCGGGCGGCCGTGGTTACGATCGGCCCAGGGCAGAGGCCCGGTGGGCGGGCGGGTAGGGGGAGAGCATGAACGTTCTGCAGGTCGTCGGGGTGCACGGCATCAGGCAGGGGGCGTCGGCCACGACGGAGGGGCTGAGCCGGACGTGGCAGGACGGGGTGGCCAAGGCCCTGTCCACCTCGGGACTCGACGCGACGGCGGGCCCCGTCAGGCTCACCGTCCCCTCGTACCAGGGCGTGTACCCGAAGACGGCGACCCGGTTCATGCGCCTGGGCCCGGACACGGCCGACGACGACGCCCCCGTCGAGGAGGAGGAAGAGGCCTTCATCCTCGAGGCGCTGGCGGCGTACGCGCCGACGGCCGTGGCGCTGGAAGACGATTCGCCGATGGGCGGCCAGACACTGGGCGCGGGCCGGCTCACGCCTCGGATCCTGCGCCGGGCCCACGCCGTGGACCGGGTGGCGGGCAAGGGCGTGACGGGCCATCTGCTCTGGCTGGTGCGCGAGGCGCACGGCTATCTGCGCCAGGAGGAAACGGCGGAAGCCGTGCGCGCCGAGGTGGGGGCGGCGCTGGCGGCCACCGGAGCGCGGATGGTCATCGCCCATTCCCTGGGCAGTGTGGTGTTCTACGACATGCTCGGCCGGGACGAGGTTCCGGCCGCCGCGGACGGCGGGCCGGGGGTGCTGTCCCTGATCACGTGCGGGTCCCCGCTGAGCTGGCTGGCCGTCAGGAAGGGCGTGCACACCCCCGGTGTCCCGCTGTCCGTCCCGGCGGGAGTGGAGTGGACCAACCTCTACGCGCCCAACGACCCGGTCAACAAGGGCGGCGGCCTCGGCCACCTCGCCGTCGGCGTCACGGACGTCAAGGTGAACAACGGAAAGCTCAAGGCCCACGACGTACGCCGCTACCTCGACAAGCCGGCCGTCGCGGAACGGCTGGCGAAGGCCCGCCTGCTGTGACGGCCGCGTGAGGTTCGGATGCCCTTGAACGTCGTTGGCCGGGCAGAACTCGACGCGTTCGGCCGCAGAGTTGCTCGTCAGAGACTCCCACCCGTATGACGGCTGCAGCGATGTTCCTGCCGGACCCTATTCGCCCGCTTCTCGCTCGTTGAGCTTGAGGCGGATGAGCTTGCTGACGTCATGCCGGAAGCCGACGAGGGCAAACAAGGTCGCGGCCATCCAGCCCAGAGCCGGCCAGGTCAATCCCTCCTTCTTGTGTACCAGGATGACCGCTCCCGCCAGCACGGCAAGGGCCAGCCCCCACATGGCCAACATCATGAACGCGGTAAAAATCCAGGTGCTTCGAGACCTGTGGATGCTCAGCACAAGGCCGGCAGACTCGGGGATTGAGACGGAGCTGGTCGGATTCATGACGAAGAAGGGGTCGGAGTTCACAAAGATCATCCGGATGGGAACGGGAGATCCGCTTGAAGTGGTCGCGCTCCCAAGGACTTCTGGGGCAAGGGCAGGACGCTCAGCATCACCTCGCCGGCGCCGGGGTCAACCCTCTGAGCCGTGACTTTGAGGTGCAGCGCCATGCCCCCAGCCGACGGTGCGGAGCTGGATACCCGTCTCTCCTGATTTCTGGCGTGCCACTCGTCAAGGTAGAGAGTGATCCCTACCACCAAGAACGCCAGAAGGACTCCTGCGCTTCCAACGTAGATGAAGGTCGCCCCACCCCTCGGTAGTAGCCGAGGTGTTCGTGATTCCTCTGGCTCTTCGGACGCCTCGTCGGGGGTATGGGGTGACTCGGCCATCTGCCCAGCCTGGCTGAGTTCTGCACGGGAGCGGGGAGCGCCGCGCCATCGACACACCCCTAATGATCAAGGAACGTTGCGACGGGCGTGAGAACCCAAGCGACGCCAACGGTCCACTTCTCACCCGTCACCGACACCCTCGGCCTTCAGGCACTCCACGCTGCTCCTGATGCCGTACGGAGATCCGCCGGACCTCGTGCCCAGAGCGCCCCATGCCGTCGACTCGTGAGCGGCGCGCGGCCAACGGGGAGTGCTCCCCGCCGTGATGCGCCTCGCCACGCACCCCACTTGACCAGGAAGTGTCACGCGAGGGCCCCTCTCGTGCTTTAGGGGGCGGACGCGGGGCAGTGAGCGCCGCCATGGTGGAGGGGTACGGATGGACCCTGCTGTGATCGTCGGTGCGGTGGTGGTGACTGCCGGATACCTGACCCGGCTGCTGTATCGCTGGGTCAACGAACGCTTCGAAGTCAAGAGGACCGAGTTGGTTCAAGCCGGCCTGTCGGAGCGGGTGCGTTCGCTGCCCGTCGGCAGCAAGCTGGTCGAGCGAGACGGCACCAGGTGCGTGGAGATCGAGGTCGGGATCGCCGGCCGAAGCGGATCGAGGTGACGATGACCGAGTCCCCGGTAGCCGCTTCCCAGGAGGTCCTGCAGCAGCGGCACACACTGGTGCGAGTGTTACGAGACGACTTCGAGGCCCTCTACATCGTGGAGATGAGAGCGCTGACCGTCCACCTCATGTACCGGGGTGCGACCCCCTACGAGGCAGCCGATGCAGCACACGAGGCGTTCATCGAGCTGCTGCCGGATCGCTGGCGCACGGTGGCGCATCCACGTGCCTACCTCCGCAGGGTCGCGTGGACGAAATACCTCAGGCAGTCCGGTCATCGTGAGTCACCGTCCGATGTGGTTCCTGATCGTCCGGGCGGAACCTGCCCCGTCCTCGAGGTGATTCTCAGCGAGTCCCAGGAGCGGATCCTCGCGGCAGTTCAGCAGCTGCCGCAGGCGCAACGGGAGGTGATCGCCTGGCAGCTCGACGGCTTCGACTACGCCGAGATCGCCGCATTCACCGGCAAGAAGGAGCCCGCTCTGCGCACGAATGCGAAGAGAGGGCGGCAACGGTTGAAGGAACTGCTGGACGTGGCAGGGACTGGACGCGGAGAAGGAGGGGCGTCTGATGAATGACCAGCCGAACCGGACCGATGCCGATGAGGCTCTCGAGAGGCTTCTCCACGAACACGCAGAAAGCATGCGTGAGACGGTCGGCGCCAGCCTCCACACTGAATCGGGCCTGGTCAGTCTGTGGACCCGAAGGTTCCCGGTGCCCCCGGAACGCTGCGCGGAGCCGTTGGCCCCGCGTCCAGAGCGGGTGGGACCGGTCGAGGACATGGAACCGGATGACCGTCGGCCACATGAGCCGGCCGCCATCGTGCGCCGTCAGCCCCTGGACCCCAACCTGGCCGTGCGCAGGCTGGTAGAGGATCTGCGCGACGAGGCGGTCATGACGGCGAGGATCACTCGGAAGGTCGGTGAGGTGGGTGACCGTGAGCGTCGCACCTTCGGAAGGGCACTCCACTCGCGGACCCTGAGCACTCTGCGCCTCTACGGCATGGACCTCCAGAACATCGCAGAAGCGTTCGAGCAGCGTGCTGAGCTGAACCGCACCCAGGTCGTGGACCTGCTCATGAGCTACCAGCAGGCGCTGGACTCGATCCGCCACGACTTCCATGCCGAAGCAGTCCGGCACGACACCGAGGCGGCCGGCAGGCGGGAACGCTCCAGGTACGTCATGTGGAAGCAGCTGTCCATGGACGTGGAGAGCAGAGGCGAGGCTCTGGTGCGGATGCGTGCTGACATCACGTGGATCTTCGACACTTCTGATGACCTGCTGGGGATGCTCTCCTGACGGCCAGGGGTCGGCATGAGGCGCTGCCGCCGGGTGAGGTCGACGCCTTCCTGCACGGCTTGGGTTCTCGAACCGGGCAGCCCGCGACATCAAGCGCCTGCGCGATGCCAATGGCGGGAAAGTCCCGCTGATCTCACGCTACGACTCACACGAGCGCGTCACGGGCCCCCAGCTGCCGCATCTGTTCCAGCGCCGCCCTTACTGGCAGCCGCAGGTCATGAGCGAGGCCGGTATCAAGCGCGCTCTGGACCGGACCCTGGAGGCCACCGGACTCCGCGACCAGGCTGGCGAGCCCTTGCGCTACACACCGCACGACTTCCGAAGGATGTTCACGACCGAGGCCGTCACCGGCGGACTGCCCGTTCACATCGCAGCCCGCATCCTCGGTCACAAAACATTGACCACCACCCAGGCATACCTCGCCGTCTTCCAGGACGACCTGGTACGCACCTACCGAGGCTTCCTCGACCGGCGCCGGGCCGAGCGCCCCCAAGAGGAGTACCGCGAGCCGACCGCGGCGGAGTGGCACGACTTCCAGCAGCACTTCGAGCTCCGCAAGGTCTCCCTCGGCACCTGCGGGCGCCCTTATGGCACCCCCTGCGAGCACGAACACGCCCGCATTCGCTGCCCCGTTCTCCTGATGGACCCCTGCCAGCGGCCTCGCCTCATCGAGATCATCCAGAACCTCCGCGAGCGCATCACCGAAGCCATCGGGAACGGCTGGCTCGGCGAGCTCGAAGGACTCCAGGTCAGTTTCGACGCCGCGATGGCCAAGCTCAACAGCCTCAAGAACAGCCGCACCGACGGACGCCCTCAACTGGTCGTCCTCGGAATGCCCCTCATCACCGATCCCGCACCCCCGCCAGAGACAGGAGACTCCGATCCCCGCGAGCCCGGACGGCACGCCGGTCCCGCCGGCCGCTGACCGTATCGAGGATGTCGCGAGCGGCCTCCTGTCCTGGCGCCGCCCGCGCCATCCTCGGTCTTGACGGTTCTCCCGGAGTCCAGGACGTCATCCGCAACAAGAAGTGGGCAGCGTAGTGACGCTGATCCGTCAAAGCCCCGACGGGCTGCTGGAAAGCCACTGGGCATGCCGCTCACGCGTCAGGTCCCGTTCCTCAGGCGTGGTGAGGAAGACGTCGGCGCCCCCGTCATAAGGGTGGTAGATGCGCCGCATCTGGAGATCAGTGACGAGGACTCCCCCCACCTTGTCGTCCGCAATGTCACGGAGCAATGCGTCGAGGCAGCCATGTCGCCAGGGCTGGCGGACGGCGAAGAGATGGCAGTAGGTGCGGAACTCCGGGTCGGGATCGTCTTGCACCAGCAGGCTCTGCCAGTAGGCAGCGTCAGGCTGGAGCGGCGGAACGTCGGCTTCGGCCGTCCAGACCGGCGTGATCACGTACACATCCCCACCAGTGAACAACTCATCGAGGACCGTGTTATGCCGCTCCAGGACGACGACGTACTCGCTCTCGTCCTCTGCGTATCGCTTCGACTCCGGCAGGCTGTGGAAGCGTACCCAGACATTGCGGTACGGGTCGCGGAGCTTGTAACCAACCGGCGGGCAGTCCGGCCAATGCCGCTGCCACAGGTCCGTCAGGACTGTCCGTACGTCTCCAAACACCTGCCGCACTCGTCCTCTCGGGCATGGGCTGTCGTCGATGACCATGATGCCCGGCACCGACCCACCAAGAGAAGCGGCGTCTTAGTCCGGAAAAGGGCCAGCGGACTTACAGAACTCCTTGCCCGAGCGCTCCGCGAACACGGTCGTTACGTCGAAGTCGAGCACCTCCACGTCCACCTCCCCCGCGTCCTGAACACGCCGCAGTGAGGCAGGCGCTGGTTGCTGGGCTATGCCTCGCGCCATGCATTGGTTACACAGCCGACCTCAAAGTGCCACCACCCGTCCTCGACACCGCGGACGAGCAGTGCCTTGATCCCGCTGAGATCTGCATCGGCTGGCACGTTGAAGGCGACCAAGGGGAACTCTTCGCTGAAGACCTCCCCACCCAGGCCGAACGGCAACAGCCGCTCGTGAACAGCGTGAGCGCTTCGTCCCAGCGGACCGGACGGAATGGGCAGGACGCGGATGGTGCAGTTGCCCGATGCCTCCACCCGTTCCTTCGACCAGTGGAGACCATCTGCATTCCGTCTCGAAGCGCACGATCTCGCCCTCGGCGACCCCGTTCTGCAGGAAGGGGACGTTCTCCACCCGGGCGGTATCGGTGCTCAGCCGCATTGCCCACAGCCCCTCGGTGTCATGGGGCAGCCAGCCTTCACGCGGCACAAACCGGAACCACACCTTGATCCGGTTGTTCTCAGCGGCGAGGGGCCCGGACGGAGTCATAGAAGTCACGGTCCAGATGATCGCGCACTCGTCTTCATGCATCGAACGTAGGTCCGGCTGTCCTTAGTCCGGAAAAGTGCTAGCGGTCTTGCCGAACTCCTGGCCCAAGCACTCCGCGACCGTGGCCGCGAGGTGGTACTCGAGCACCTGCATGTCCATCCGCCGCGCGTCCTCAAGACGCCCGCCAGCCTGCGCACCGCCACCGCCGAGCAGGAGACAGCCCGATGATCAGACGCTTCCGCCGCTGCGGCAGCCCCGGCGCACTCACCCCCGAAGACCAGGCCACCGTCGACCAGTCCCGCGCGAAGACCACCGGCCTGCGGCACCCCGCCGCACTGGCGGCCATCGCCTGCATCCCCCAACCCTGATGGAGGCGCCCCCGCGAGCTGGATGGCCTGACATGAAGGCTCGGCTCCCCCGCAATGTTCTGCGGGGGAGCCGGGCCTTTTCGCGTTTGGTGGTGGGTGCTGGGTCTGAGGTAGATGCAGAGGCCTAGGAGTCGACCTCGACCTCCATCTCCTTGATCTTGCCGCTGGTGCTCACGACAGCGCTGACGTTGCTGTCGCCGGGGACCTCGGCAGCACGCGCTGCTTTCACGAACTCCTCGATCTCGTCGAGCGTCATGTTCTTCTCTTCGCCGGTGAACTTCAGGGTCTTGGGCATGGGGCTCATGCTGAACCGACGGCCGGGCATCCCGCAGCCGTTCCGCGTAACCGTGGAGTGTGGGGAAGGGGTGCCGTCGGCGTTAGCGCCCACGGGGGTGCTAACGGCGTTAGCACTCAGTGAGTAACTGCCGTGAGAAATCGGCAAAACGCGCCTACTGGATCACCGGGAACGGGTGTAGCGGCAGTATGCTGCCGTCCATGTCATCTCCGAACCCGGGAGAGGAGCGGGAGAAGCTCGTCTCCAAAATGCCCGCTCACCTCCAGCAGGCCCTGAAGGTCCGTGCAGCACAGCTCCAGACGGACATGCAGGATGCCGTGGCCGCAGGCATTCAGGCGTGGCGTGCCTGCACCGACGAGCTTCCCACCGTCAACACCGCCAAGGCCGATTCCTTCGGGACGTACCTGCCCGAGGGTCTCTACGAGGACTTCAAGGCCGACTGCCGTGACCGCGGCGTCTCCTACATCCAGGGCTTGGCTCAGGCCGTCGTGCTCTGGCTGGACGACAACCCGGCCGCCCCCCAGCAGGTCACCCGCCGCCTAATCGTCTGCAACCAGAAGGGCGGCGTCGGCAAGACTGCCGTCTCCGCCGGCGTGGCCCAAGCGCTCGCTGAAGCCGGCCAACGCGTCCTCCTGGTCGACTACGACCCCCAGGGCCACCTCACCCACCAGCTCGGCCTCACCGCCATCCCCGCCGGTGAGGAAAGCCTCATCACGCACATGCTCCACCGCGACCAGGCCAAGCAGCCGCTGCTGGACCTGACCGTCGCCATAGAGGGTGACCGCTTCGGCGGCCGACTGAGCATCCTGCCCGCCGCGTTCGACGCCTTCCTTCTCGACTCTGGCCTCACCGTCTTCCGGGGACCGCGCCACGCCGCCCTTGAGCGCGCCCTGGCCCCGCTCGAAGACCAATTCGATGTCATCGTCGTGGACTCCCCGCCCAGCCTCGGCCTCGCCATGGACGCAGCCCTCACCTACGGTCGTCAGCGTGACGATGAGAAGCCCGGCACCTGCGGTCTGATCGTTCCCGTTGAAGCCGAGGACACTTCCGCCCAGGCGTACGGGATGCTGATCCAGCAGATCGACTCCCTCTCCCGGGACTTCGAGATCGTCATCGAGCAGCTCGGCCTCGTCGTCAACAAGTTCGACAGCCGGCGCGGGTACATCGCCACCTCCTCTCTGGAGAAGTGGAAGAGCCTCGGCACGCCCCCTGTTCTCGCCGTCATCCCCGACGTCAAGGAACAGCGGGAGGCGGTCCGTAAGCAGCGGGGCCTTCTGGACTACGCGCCCGACTGCGAGCAGTCACACCAGATGAGGCAAATCGCACGAGGATTGAGGACCGCATGAGCAAGGCAGACATGCTGGGGGACTCCCCCACGTTCGCCGCTGTTGCTCAGCCGATGAGCAGCCGCGCCGCCAGCTTCGCCCGGTTCTCCGGCCAGGGAAGTGAGCCGGCCGTAGGCCGGCAGGAAACCCTCCGGATGTCGGTGGAGGGCCTGGCACACAACCCCTTCAACCCCCGTGTAGAGCTGCGGTCCATCGAGGAACTCGCCGACAGCCTCGCCTCGCGCGGAGTCATCCAGCCCCTCACCGTCGTCACCCGGTCGGCCTTCCTCGACGCCCACCCCGGCCAGCAGGAGCTCGGACGCGCGGCGTTCGTAGTCGTGGACGGCAACCGACGGCTTGCCGCCGCACGCCTCGCCGGCCTGGACGACGTTCCGGTACACGTGGACGACACCCTCGCCGAAACCGCTGACACCCTTCTGGAGACCGCCCTCACCGCAGCCGTTCAGCACGAAAGCCTGGACCCGCTCGACGAGGCGAAGGCCCTCGAGCGTCTCGTCGAGGTACACGGATCCCAGCGGGCCGTCGCACGCGCTCTGGGCAAGTCCAGCCCCTGGGTAACCCAGCGGATCGCCTTGCTGAAGCTGACTCCCGAGCTGCAGGCCGCCGTGGAGGACCGCAGCCTTCCAGTCGAGATCGCACGGAACGTGGGGCAGCTGCCTGCGCAGAAGCAGCAGGAAGCCGCTCAGGAAGCTCTTGAGCGGCGGGCTACCAAGCAGCGAAGGCGGGACCAGACGGAAAAGGGTGCTAACGCCGTTAGCACCCCACCTGCGGCCACCACACCCCAGGCAGTGCAAGCGCCACAGCCGTCAGCAGGAGCGCTACCGTCTTCTGATGCCGGCAGCGTCACCGCCTATGAGACGGCACTTCCCCGATTGCTGCCTGTTCCGCAGGCGCAGGCGCCCTGGGACGACGGCCACAAGGTCGCCGACCTCGTGTTCGAGAAGATGGACGCCGCGCAGCGTGAGGTCCTCCTGGAGCGCCTGCTGGCAGCTCACGGAAACGACTAACTCCGCATAGAGCGCATGAGGCCGCGCAGGGAATCCCCTGCGCGGCCTCATGCGTGCCTGGGGTGCTAACGCCGTTAGCACCCCACCGAACCGCAGGTCCGATGATTCGTCCTCGCTCGCCCTCGTCGTGTGGGTCCTGGGTGCTCACGCCGCTAGCACCCAGGACCGCACGTAGACCCGCCGACTGCCGCGGAGCCGCGATTGCCCGCTGACTAGGGAAGTGCGCGCCGGGGCTGCTTCTCGCCCGTGCTGGTGGCGGCCGTTGGTGGGTTGTCGTCGGAGATGAGGTGTGCCAAGAGCAGACCGGTGGCGCGCCGGCTGAGTTCCTGGGCGGCAGGGATCAGGCGGGCGTGGTCTCGGGCCGGCAGCGACAGGGCGATGCTGGAGGCCCGGCCGGGCAGCCCGAGGGAGAACGCGACGCAGACTTCCTTGTCGGAGTACTCAAGGAGGTCGAACTGCGCGGCGTGCGGCCCAGACTCGTCGATGGCTTCGATCAGAGCCCGCCGACTGGTGATCGTGCGGTCGGTGAGAGGGACCGAGGGGTAGCGGCTGAGGTGGTCCATACGTGAGTCGAAGTCGAGCTGAGCCAGCAGGCTCTTGCCGACCGCGCTGGCGTGGGCGGTGTCGGTGAACGGAGCCCATTCGTCGACGGGCGGGGCGGTGGGGCTGTGAGCGGAGACTTTCACCTCGATCTCACCGTGGGCGTAGATGCTGACGTAGACGGCGGCGCCGAGCTCGTCGCGCAGTTGTTCCAGGGCGCGCTTGAGCATCCGCTTGCCGGGGTCGGGGCGGGTGACGAGGTCCATCACCGGTCCGGTGAAGTAGGCGCCAGCGACGGATTCGACGAGCCGCTGCTCACGCAGCCAGTCCAGGAGGCGCACGGTGGTGTTCAGAGGGAGGCCGGCCTGGTGGGCGAGGGTGCGGCTGTCGATACCGCTACCGTTGCTGATCAGATACAGCAGGTCGCGGGCCCGCTGGGTGGTCTGCCACTTCTCCGGCACGCGGGCGAGAGTGCTGCGGTGGCGGGCCATGTCGTTCAAAACGGCCGGGCGCAGCGAGTTCGCCGACCACCACGGCTCCGCTGGCTCCCGACCGCCGCCATCCTCCTCGGCGGCGTGCCTCAGCAAGCGGACCGCTGCGGCGACGTCGGGCCGCAGGCCGGGCAGCGGCAGGCGCAGCACGTCCTGGGGGAGCGCGGCTAGGTGCTTGCGCTGGGCTCCTCTACTGGGGAGGGCCCGTGTGGGGCCGGGCTGTATTGGGGGACTTGGGGAGCACGTACCAGGAACAGCCGAGGCTGTCCCTCTCCGGGCTCCGCGCGAACTGCGGGAGGACGACCCGATCGGTGCTCGGCCGCCGGGATTCCCGGATCCGGCCTGCCGGGCTGGTGGGGGATGCGTCGGTGTGTGGGCGCAGGACGTGTTCGGGTACGTGGAGTCCGATGCGGACCTCCTCGAAGGGCGCTGTCACCTTGTTCGGCGGTCTGGGATGATCTTCGGGTTGTGGGTGTCCGGGTGGGGTGGGGTTCGTGTCGTCTGTGGTGCCGTCGTACAAGAACCACCGTTACCCGGCCGATGTCATCTCGCACTGCGTGTGGCTGTATTTCTGCTTCCCGCTCTCCTTCCGTGAGGTGGAGGAGATGATGCTCGAGCGCGGCATCGTCGTCTCCCACGAGACCATCCGCCGGTGGTGCCTGAAGTTCGGTCAGGCGTACGCGAACAGCCTGCGCCGGCGGCACCCGCGGCCGGGCGATAAATGGCATCTGGACGAGGTCTTCGTCAAGATCGGCGGGGTGCGGAAGTACTTGTGGCGGGCCGTCGACGCCGACGGCAACGTCCTCGACATCCTGGTCCAGAACCGGCGTGACAAGGCCGCGGCCAGCAGGTTCTTCCGCAGGCTCCTCACCACCACCGGACAGGTGCCCCGGGTGATCGTCACCGACAAGCTGAAGTCGTACGGGGCTGCGCACCGTGAGGTGATGCCCTCGGTCGAGCACCGCTCCCACAAGGGGTTGAACAACCGGGCGGAGAACTCCCACCAGCCCACCCGGCAGCGCGAACGCGCGATGAAAGGATTCCGCAGCGTCGGCGGGGCGCAACGGTTCCTGTCGGCGTTCACCGGGATCTCACCCCACTTCCGCCCCCACCGCCACCTCATAACCGGCAGCCGGTACCGCCTCGAAATGAGGGTCCGCTTCACCATCTGGACCCAGATCACCGGCGCCGCCGGCCTGCCCGCCACAGCCTGAACAACAGCCCCCGACAGGCCCATCACACCCTGCCGCACCATCAGGCGATCACGCCCTCGATAACGTGACAACGCCTGCGTCAGTCCCCGCGCAGACAACGACAGCACCATCTCGTCCACGCCGGTCAGGCGCCGCTGGCGCTTCTTGACGATGTGCGGCTCGAAGCTGCCCTCGCGGTCACGCGGCACTTCGATCTCGACCGGCCCGACGTCGGTCTGCACAGTCTTGGGCCGGACGCCGTTGCGGGAGTTCCCGCTGCCCGCGCCGGATCGTGCTTCTCATAGCCGAGGTGGTCGGTGATCTCGCCCTCCAAGGCGGACTCCAGGACCCGCTTGGTCAGCTGCTGAAGCAGCCCGCCCTCGCCAGTCAGCTGCAGCCCACCGGCTCGAGCCCGGTCGACCAGCTGCCCGATCAACTGGTCATCCAGCAGGTCCGCCGCAATATCGGGCCGGACCTCTTCAACCGCCTCGACCGAGACAGTCACGTCGCTCATCAGGTGCTACTTACTGGATCGGGAGTTACACCGTTGACCGTACAGGTGGGCCAGAATCGCTGCGCTGATCACCTCGGAGACAGGAAAATGGGCCGGGGTGTTCCGGTCAGCCGATGGGTCTGCGATGCCAGTGAGCTCGCCGTACAGGATGGCAATGGGGGTCGTTCAGGGAACCACGGATTGTGCCAGGAACAGCATCGCCGCTGTCCGGAGCACGTGTGTCAGACTCCGCCTCTTCCCCGACCCCTCCGGGACACCGCAGCACTACCGCGCGGACGGAGAGGGGGGCACATCGTGGCCCGGCAGGACGTGAAAGACGAGGTCATCCATCTACGCTCGGCAGGAGTGGACCTAGGCAAGCGCTTTCTGCTCGCCTGCACCCGCACACCCAGCCCCACGCGACCGGGAAGCTGGAGCCTGGAGACCGAGCGATTCGGCACCACCCGCGCTGAGATCCGCCGCCTGCTGGCATGGCTCCTCGCAGCCCGCGTCGAGGTAGTTGTCATGGAAGCGACCTCGGACTACTGGCGAAGTGTGTACTACATGCTCCAGCCGCACCTGCATCTGATGTTCGTCAATCCCGCACACCTCAAAGGGATCCGCGGGCGCAAAACCGACCCGAGTGACGCAGCTTTTCTCGCCAGGGCCGGCGCGTCCGGCATGGCCATGGGCTCGTTCGTCCCCGACCGGGAGATCCGTGAGCTGCGGGACCTGACCCGGCGCCGGACGGAGATCGTCAGGGCTGCGGGCCGGGAGGCCCAGCGGCTGGAGAAGGAACTCGAGGACACCGGCATGAAACTCTCCTCGGTCCTCAGCAACGTGGTCGGTGCAAGCGGACGTGCCATCCTGGAGGCCCTGATCAACGGCGAGCGGGATCCCGAGGAACTGTCCGACCTGGCCTGCGGCAAGGCCCGCAACAAGATCCCCGCACTCATCGAGGCCCTGGACGGCGAGTTCACCGACCACCATGCGTTCATGATCCGGCACTACCTGGACGAGATCGACCGGCTGAGCACCATCGTCGCCGCCTTTGACACCCGGATCGCCGGGCTCCTGGCCGGACGGGAACAAGCCCTGGACCACCTCGACACCATCCCGGGGATCGGGCGGCTCGCCGCCGAGATCATCATCGCCGAGACGGGCGGGGACATGGCCCAGTTCGCCACAGCCCACCACCTCGCCTCCTGGATCGGCGTCTGCCCGGGACAGAATGAGTCGGCCGGAGTGAACAGGTCCGGCCGCACCCGACCGGGCAACAGCAATCTCAAACGCCTGCTTGGGACGGCTGCCATGGCCGCGGTCCGGAACAAGGACTCCTACCTCGCCGTGTTCTTCCGACGCATCTCCGCCCGTCGAGGCGGCAGACGAGCCATGGTCGCCGTCATGCACAAGCTCGCCATCGCCATCTGGCACGTGCTGCACGACCACGAGCCCTACCGTGACCTCGGCGTCGACTACTTCGCCAAACGCGACCCCGCACGCGCCATGCGCCGCATGATCAAAGAAGCCAACAGCCTCGGACTCACCGTCCGCTTCGATCCAATCCCGACCAGCTGACCTGCACGGTTCACTTCATTTTCGTGTCAGACCCGGACAACGTGACAGTCCCCGCCAAGAAGATCTGCCGCTGTAGTACCAGCCATCATCCATGGATGCAGTTGGTGCCGTTGCCTTGCCCCTTCGGGTAGACATCGATGGTCAGCTGCGCGGCACTCGCGACGTATGCGCCAGTAAGGCAAATATCGTATCCAGTTGTGGCGCCGCGCACGACGGGGTCACCGCCGGTGCTGTTGTCGGCGATTGATCCCTGGAATTTGCCGCTCCCATTTGAGTATGCGATGGTTGCTAGCGCGAATTGGTTTGGGCCGTTGGTGCAACCAGCGGTGAAGAAGGTATCTTCGGCGGGGATGGGAGATTGAGGAAGGCCGCCGTACCAGGAATTTCCATCTCCTGGGTCAGTGTTGGCAGCGTCCAGCATGAACGTATCGCCTGTGTGGTTGGCAATTTCGAAGCAATTGTACGCGGCATCCCTCAGTCGGGTATCTCCAGTGAAGACCTGGTGTCCGGCTCCGGTCGTAGCGTTGTTGCCGTACTCGATGTTGCCGCAGGCGTCATGATTATGGTTCCCGACGACCTTGATGTAGCAGCTATTGCTTTTCCCGTCTTTGTTTTTGCTGTCGGCGTGTGCGGTGTTGCCGAGTGCGGTGAGGGCGAGGAGGGTTGTGGTGATGGTGAGTGCGGTGCGTGTGTAGCGCATCTGGTCTTCTTTCGTTTCTGTTGGGTGTGGTGGTTGTATTTTGGGTGGGGTGGGGTGGTGGTGTGGGGGAGGCTTGGCCGTTCGGTTGGGTGAATTGGTGGAGTGTCTTGATTCCATTGTCTATCTCTAAGTCAGAATGATTCAGCGTGGACGTCCTTGTGGGTGTCGACGCCGAGCAGTACCTCTTCCGACTGGGCGGGGATGTGATCGCCTCGGGAACGGTGGCCGTCGCCGGGCCGGGGCGGTCAAGACTGTGACGGTGCCTGTCGCGAGGCCCCTATCGGGACACATCCCCTGCCCGGCGGCAGCACGCACCACTGCGAGCAGGCGGCCGACAGATCAACACCAAGGCATCAGGGCCAGTCACGTTACGGGTCAGACCACCCGCTCGCAGCGGCACCCGACCATCCTCACAGTCACGTTATCGAGGGCGTGATCGCCTGATGGTGCGGCAGGGTGTGATGGGCCTGTCGGGGGCTGTTGTTCAGGCTGTGGCGGGCAGGCCGGCGGCGCCGGTGATCTGGGTCCAGATGGTGAAGCGGACCCTCATTTCGAGGCGGTACCGGCCGGCGGTTATGAGGTGGCGGTGGGGGCGGAAGTGGGGTGAGATCCCGGTGAACGCCGACAGGAACCGTTGCGCCCCGCCGACGCTGCGGAATCCTTTCATCGCGCGTTCGCGCTGCCGGGTGGGCTGGTGGGAGTTCTCCGCCCGGTTGTTCAACCCCTTGTGGGAGCGGTTCTCGACCGAGGGCATCACCTCACGGTGCGCAGCCCCGTACGACTTCAGCTTGTCGGTGACGATCACCCGGGGCACCTGTCCGGTGGTGGTGAGGAGCCTGCGGAAGAACCTGCTGGCCGCGGCCTTGTCACGCCGGTTCTGGACCAGGATGTCGAGGACGTTGCCGTCGGCGTCGACGGCCCGCCACAAGTACTTCCGCACCCCGCCGATCTTGACGAAGACCTCGTCCAGATGCCATTTATCGCCCGGCCGCGGGTGCCGCCGGCGCAGGCTGTTCGCGTACGCCTGACCGAACTTCAGGCACCACCGGCGGATGGTCTCGTGGGAGACGACGATGCCGCGCTCGAGCATCATCTCCTCCACCTCACGGAAGGAGAGCGGGAAGCAGAAATACAGCCACACGCAGTGCGAGATGACATCGGCCGGGTAACGGTGGTTCTTGTACGACGGCACCACAGACGACACGAACCCCACCCCACCCGGACACCCACAACCCGAAGATCATCCCAGACCGCCCGAACAAGGTGACAGCGCCTCCGAGATGCATGCGGCCCGATTGTGTGCCTAGCCTGGTTGGAGGAGGACCGCACTGTGGGCAGCAACCGGACCGGAATGCTCTCCAAGGCGTTGGTGCACCGTCCAGCACGCACGGCATGCGCGGCGCACCCCGCGGGCCAGGACAGCAGCCTGCCTGGCCACATCTCCCGATCGCTTGGCTCAGGGCACCAAAAGGACCGTGTTGTGCACGTCGCTCGCGGATTCTCCAAACCCCCACCCACAGGAGCACAGGATGCGTATTCGACTCGCCCTCGGCTCCGCCGCCACAGCCGCAGTCGTGCTCACGACAGGTGTAGCCGTGGCAAGCGCAGCCCCGACACCCGGATCTTGGACCATCTCCATTGGTGACGGAACGCTCAAGCATGATGGAACCAGTCCGCTCCATGTCGTCATTGATGTCCCGGTAGAGGTCAACTGCCCTAAAGAAGCCGGCACTCAGAAGATCGACCTGCGCCTCTCTCAGGGCACCGGACACGAGAACCCGCTTGCCCGACTCTCCCTGGACGTCCCCTGCACAGGCAGCCCTGAGCACAAGGTGGCAAAGTTCTCAGTCAACCCGGCCCCCGCCAAACCCTTCAAGGAAGGGACCGCCCTCGTGAACTGGTACTTCATCAGTCCCGGCCTAGCTGGCCACCAAGACATCACGCTCTCGCGCTGAGCTGGGGCGCGGGCGGGAGTCGAGTCTCACCCTCCGGTCACTGTTTGTCGCAATTGGTGGGGATCGAGACCCCTCTGGCTGCCCACAGGCGGCCCGGCCAGGCGGTCGCGGCGAGCTGGCAGACAAGTCGGCTAGCGTCCGGCATCGTCCGCAGTACCACACCCCCAGCTAGGAGCATCACCGCAGGTCAAAGCTGTCTCCAGGGAAAGTCCCTGCGGACGCTGCGCCCTCCCTCGGCACGGCCGCGAGACGAAGAGGCCACCGACGCGCGGCCGGGTGGCCTCTTTCATACGGCTGCCAGCGGGCGACCCCTGGGGACCAAAACGGTCAGAGACATCGGGCGGTTGCCGGTTCCCGGTAACCGCCCCACGGCGCCTCGGAAGGAGGCCCGGCGTCACGGGCATCACGGCAGCTGTGACGCCCGAGTCATGCAGGTCCAGGGCACCAAGGCCGACCGACCAGGCCGTCACGCGCAACGCGGAGCAACGCCGGGGCGTCACACGGGCCTGTAAATGGAACGGTGCAACTCCGATCATGGAGGATTGCACCTGTGACCAGCGAGAACATAGCTATAGCGTCTGAGGCTGGGGCCTCGTCGGTGGCTGTCGATGACCGGTTCCTGAACGAGCTCGTGGCCCGGGCTCAGGCCGAGGGCCTGTAGCTGACGGGCGAGGGCGGTCTGCTCCAGCAGCTGACCAAGCGGCTGCTGGAGTCCGCTCTCGAGGGCGAGATGACGGACCATCTCGGTTACGACCGGCACGACTCCGCGGGCAAGAACGGCGGCAACTCGAGGAACGGCAAACGCTCCAAGACCGTCGTCACCGACGTCGGGCCGGTCGAGATCGACGTGCCGCGGGACCGCGAGGGAGCGTTCGAGCCGCAGATCGTGAAGAAGCGTCAGCGTCGGCTGACCGGCGTCGACGAGATGGTCCTGTCGCTCTCCGCGAAGGGCCTCACCCACGGCGAGATCTCCGCCCACCTGGCCGAGGTCTACGGAGCCCAGGTCTCCAAGCAGACCATCTCCACGATCACCGACTCGGTGATGGAGGGCATGGCCGAATGGCAGGCAAGGCCCCTCGACCGCGTCTATCCAGTCGTGTTCATCGACTGCATCAACGTGCAGATCCGCGACGGCCAGGTCGCCAACCGCCCCATCTACGTGGCTCTCGCGGTCACGGCCGAAGGCCACCGCGACATCCTCGGGCTGTGGGCCGGCGGCGAAGGCGGGGAAGGAGCCAAGCACTGGCTGCGGGTCTTGACCGAGCTGAAGAACCGCGGAGTGGAGGACGTCCTGATGCTGGTCTGTGACGGCTTGAAGGGCCTGCCCGACGCGGTCGGCGAGGTCTGGCCCCAGACCGTCGTCCAGACCTGCGTCGTTCACCTCCTTCGCGCCTCGTTCCGCTATGCGGGCCGCCAGGACTGGGACAAGATCGCCAAAGCTCTGAGGCCCGTCTACACCGCTCCCACCGAAGACGCGGCCACCAGCCGGTTCCTCGAATTCTGCGAGGAATGGGGGCAGAAGTACCCGGCGATCGTCCGGTTGTGGGAGAGCGCCTGGGCCGAGTTCGTCCCGTTCCTGCAGTTCGACTCGGAGATCCGCCGGATCGTCTGCACGAGGCCTTGTCACGTTGTCGGTGGTGTGGCTGGTTGATGGTGCGTCAGGGCATGATGGGGCCCGGTCTGGTCCAACGCTCAGGCCGTGGCGAGCACGCCGGCGGCGCTGGTGATCTGGTTCCAGATGGTGAAGCGGCCCCTCATTTCGAAGCGGTACCGGCCTGCAGTCATCAGGTGGCGGTGGGGCCGGAAGTGGGGTGAGATCCCGGTGAACGCCGACAGGAACCGCTGCGCCCCGCCGACACTGCGGAATCCTTTCATCGTCCGTTCCCGCTGCCGGGTGGGCTGGTGGGAGTTCTCCGCCCGGTTGTTCAGTCCCTTGTGGGAGCGGTGTTCCACCGAGGGCATCACCTCCCGGTGCGCAGCCCCGTAGGAGCGAAGCTTGTCGGTGATGATCACCCGGGGTACCTGGCCGGTGGTGGTGAGGAGCCGGCGGAAGAAACGCCTGGCCGCAACCTTGTCGTGCCGGTTCTGGACCAGGATGTCGAGGACGTTCCCGTCGGCATCGACGGCGCGCCACAGGTACTTCTGCACTCCGCGGATCTTGATGAAGACCTCGTCGAGGTGCCACTTGTCGCCGGGTCGCGGGCGCCTGCGGCGCAGGGCGTTGGCGTAGGTCTGGACGAACTTCAGACACCACCGGCGGACCGTCTCATACGAGACGACGATGCCGCGCTCGAGCATCAGCTCCTCGACCTCACGGAAGGAGAGCGGGAAGCGGAAGTACAGCCACACGCAGTGCGCGATGATCTCGACCGGGTAGCGGTGATTCGCGTACGACGGCGCACTCGACGACACGTACGGCCCCCTCCACAGACGGACAACCCGAAGATCATCCCACCCCGCCACCGACAACGTGACAAGCTCGGATCCGGCGTTTGCGCAGCTCATCGCGGTTCGGGTTCGAGTCGTAGCCCTTGTCGCCGAGCAGGGCCTCGGGGCGTCGTCGGGGCCGTCCGGGCCTGCCCGCGACGGGCGGAATGCCGTCGGCCAGGGCGAGCGTCTGGGTGACGTCGTTGACGTTCGCCGCAGTGGTGATGACCCTGAGCGGAGTACCACGTCCGTCGCAGATCAGGTGGTGTTTGCTGCACGTCTTCCGCCGGTCGACCGGCGACGGACCGGTGTCGGATCCCCCTTTTTCCGCCCGGATGTGGGAACCGTCCACGCAGGCCCGTGACCAGTCGAGCTGGCCCGCCGCATGCAGCTCGGCGAGCAGGATCCGGTGGAGCTGGCCGAAGACCCCGGCCTTCTGCCACCGCTCCAGTCGCCGCCAGCACGTCTGTCCGGAGCCGAACCCCAGCTCAGGCGGAAGCAGTTGCCAGGCGATGTCGTTGCAGAGCACATACAAGATCCCCTGCAGGCACAGCCGGTCCGCCACCGGCCGCGGCCCCGGTGACCGCTCCGGCCAAGGCGGCAGCAACGGCTCGATCAGCAACCACAAGTCGTCGTCCACGATCCACCGGCGAGTACTCACACCCTCCCGAACGGCCGAATCGTCACACCGGTCAGGCCCACCAGGCCACTTCAGCAAGATCCTGTTACAAGCTCTTAGTATGAGAAATCAGTACCTGCGGCAGTAATGTCGGCTATTGCGATGGTTTTGACTTTGCAGTTGATTTCGACGCTGTTCCCGATGGTGTACAGTGCAGGTATCGTCCGCTTCCACGATTGCCTCGTCCTGGGCGACCACAATGGTGCCCGCGCGTGCGACGATACGTGCCTTGCCTCCTGCTTTGATGTAGCAGCCGTCGGCTACAATGTGGGCATATGATTCGCCGTAGCCGTACCCGCCCAGGGCGTCGATGCGGGCACCACCAGTGGCCCAGACGGTACCCTGCCAGGCGATGACGCGTGCAGGGCCTTGAGCTTGCACAGTGGCCTCGACCGCCAACATCCTCACACACCCATTGTCCGCGATAATCTCGGACTGGCCTTCGGCAGTGACCACGCCCCTGCCGTGAGAATGGAACGTTCCCCCGCTTACGAACGCCTCATATCTGCCGTACGCGTGAGTCTCGCCACCAGTACAGTGCAGCCGGCGGTGGGTGTCAGTGGCGTGGACGATGCCGCCGGAGATGTTTGCGGTTCCGCCGGTCATGGTGACATAGCCGCTGCGGCAGTCGACAGCCGCGTTCCGAGCGGTGACTGTGGCCCACTCTTTGACGGTGATGTCAGCGTCGGTGACGGTTACGTCAGAATTCCCCATGGCTTCGACGACGATCGGGTAGTGTGGGCCGTTGATCGTGAATTTGCCGTCGCCTTTCGTGCTGTTAAGGCGGATCTTTCTGATGCCGTTTCTCAGGATGGCTTTGTTGTATCCGGCTTGGGTGTAGACGGTCCGTGTGGTCGGCTCTTTGACCTCTGGATAATATTCTTGCGCGTCCTTGCTGGTGGCGCGGAGCCGGGACGCGTCTTCATCCGGGATCTGCCAGTAGACCAACTGGCACTGTCACGTTGTCGAGGGCGTGATCGCCTGAGGCTGCGTCAGGGCATGGCGGGGCCCGGTTTTGGTCCCTGGTTCAGGCGGTGGCGGGCATGCCGGTGGTGCCGGTGATGTGGTTCCAGATGGTGAAGCGGACTCTCATTTCGAGGCGGTACCGGCCGGCGGTCAGCAGGTGCCGGTGGGGGCGGAAGTGGGGTGAGATCCCGGTGAACGCCGACAGGAACCGCTGCGCCCCGCCGACGCTGCGGAACCCTTTCATCGCCCGTTCCCGCTGCCGGGTGGGCTGGTGGGAGTTCTCCGCCCGGTTGTTCAACCCCTTGTGGGAGCGGTGCTCGACCGAGGGCATCACCTCACGGTGCGCAGCCCCGTACGACTTCAGCTTGTCGGTGACGATCACCCGGGGCACCTGTCCGGTGGTGGTGAGGAGCCTGCGGAAGAACCTGCTGGCCGCGGCCTTGTCGCGACGGTTCTGGACCAGGATGTCGAGGACGTTGCCGTCGGCGTCGACGGCCCGCCACAAGTACTTCCGCACCCCGCCGATCTTGACGAAGACCTCGTCCAGATGCCATTTATCGCCCGGCCGCGGGTGCCGCCGGCGCAGGCTGTTCGCGTACGTCTGGCCGAACTTCAGACACCAGCGGCGGATGCTCTCGTGGGAGACGGTCACGCCCCGCTCAAGCATCATCTCCTCCACCTCCCGGAAGGAGAGCGGGAAGCGGAAGTACAGCCACACACAGTGCGCGATGACCTCGGCCGGGTAGCGGTGGCTCGCGTACGACGGCGCACTCGACGACACGATCGGTCCCTCCCCAGACGGACAACCCGAAGATCATCCCACCCCGCCACCGACAACGTGACAGCACCGTCAGCCCAACTACCCGGCTCGACCAGCAGGTTGGAAAAGGCTCAATGTGACAGTGCCCCGCCCATTGCAAGGATTCTCTTGTAGGCGTGTGCCCACGCTTTTCCGCGGCGGACACCCCGCAGCCTCGTGACCTGCACCGACACCCGGGGGATCATCCGTGCCCACGAACTGCGGAACTCAGGGGATAGAGCCCCCTGGTTAGCCCAGAAGTGTATTAGGCTCCGAATAGCCGTTTGCCGGGAATTTTGAGCAGTGGAGAGTTAGCGAAAACCCAGCGTCGGCAAGTGACGAATTATGAATGCGCCCACTGTTGTCACGGTACCCAGTGACGAATCCGTCACTAGTGTCGTTGGCCCAATTAGCATTGGGTCCACTGACAACCAGGTTGATCGGTTGGAAGCCAGGCGTCAGAATGTTCAGCTGTACTCCCTGCTGGATAGCCCAGATAGGGAAGAGGGTGGTATCGAAGTACGTCTGATTGCGCAGATACGGCGCGGTTGCCGGACAATCGGCTGCAGGGAAGCCAACCGTCGTGTTCGAGAGGACGGGGAATGCATCCGTGGTAAAGGTCCGTCGGGGTCGTCGGTTACTCCGAGTCCGGTGACGGCGTGTCCTTGTCCGGTGGTGGCGTTGTTGCCGTATTTGATGCTGCCGCAGGCGTTGTGGTTGTGGTTGCCTTCGACGTGGATGTAGCAGATGTTGCTCTTCCCGTCCTTGTTGTCACCGTTGTTGTCGGCGTGTGCGGTGGTGGTGATTCCGGTGAGGGCGAGGAGGGCTGTGGTGATGGCGAGTGTCCGGCGGGTGTAGCGCATCCCTTTTTTCCTTTTTTAGCGTTGGGTGGGGCGTTTGTATTTTGTGGGTGTGTGGGTGTGTGTTGGGGGAGGCGGGCCGTGGGCACCGTCACGTTGTCGGTGGCGGTGGGATGATCTTCGGGTTGGTCTGTCTGGGGAGGGGCCCGTTCGTGTTGTCGAGGAAGCTGTTGTACAAGAATCACCGTTACCCGGCCGAGGTGATCGCGCACTGTGTGTGGCTGTACTTCCGTTTCCCGCTCTCGTTCCGTGAGGTGGAGGAGTTGATGCTCGAGCGGGGCATCGTCGTCTCGTATGAGACGGTCCGGCGGTGGTGTCTGAAGTTCGGTCAGGCCTATGCCAACGTGCTGCGCCGCAGCCGCAGCCGCAGGCGCAGGCGCCTGCGGCTGGGCGATAAGTGGCACCTGGATGAGGTCTTCGTCAAGATCGGCGGGGTGCAGAGGTACTTGTGGCGGGCCGTCGACCAGGACGGCCGTCGAGGGCCTGCTCTTCCCGCACGCGGCCCAGGTTCTGCGGATCCAGCGCCGTCGCCGTCTCTACGGGGCGAAAAGATGGTCCAGCCAGACCGTCTACGCCATCACCGACCTGCCCGCCGAGGAAGCGAACGCAGTCGAGATCGCGTCCTGGGCTCGCGGGCACTGGACCGTGGAAAATGCCGTCCACTGGTGTCGAGATGTCACCTTCAACGAGGACAAGTCCCAGGTCAGGACCCACAACGCGCCCGGCGTGTTCGCTGCCCTCCGCGACCTGATCCGCAGCGCGCTCAAGCTCGCCGGCTACGTCAACACCGCTGCCGGACGACGAGCCCACATCGAGCGCCCCCGCGTCCTCACCCACAACGCAACCTGAACCGGTCCGTGTTCGACGCTGACGCGGCCGGAGAGAATTACAGGTACTCCGTTACATGTCGTGCGACTACCTGGGAGTTACGCTGGTCTGGGTCTACTGCGGGATTGGGGCGCAATAAATGAAAGACGTGGCAGTCTCTCTGGGTGTAGCTTTCGCTGCGCTCTTTCCCATTGTGGATCCAATTGGGAACATTCCCACCTTCCTTGCGCTCACGCCCTCAGCGACCCACTCATATCGTAAAGCGGTGGCACTGAAAGCGGTTGCGTCCGCCATGCTCGTGCTTGTGGTCTTCCTTGCAGTCGGCCACTTCATCCTTGAGTATTTCGGCATCTCTCTGGCTGCCGTCGAGTTCGTCGGCGGGCTCATCCTGGGCTACACAGGGTGGCAAATGCTTTCACAGCCGCTCACACCGGCTAGTGGGCAGCAGCCTTCCGGCGTGATCTACTTCACACCGTTGGCCTTTCCGCTGCTGGCAGGACCCGGAGCCCTGGCTGTCGTACTTGGCTTCTCTAACCGCGTCGACAGCTGGCTCGACTTTCCTGGCTGGTTGGCAGGCATTGCCCTGGTCCTGGCAGTGACCTACCTTGCCTTCGTACACGCGGACCAGGTCCTGACTGCGGTGGGACCCACCGGCATCGACGTCCTGAACCGCATCATGGGCCTGATCGTCCTCTTCATCGCAGCCGAACTCACCTTCCACGGGATCGCTGACGAGTTTGGTCTCACACGCGCCGGATAAGAAGTCGTCTCATGTGGTGAGTCTCCGGTAGCAGATGAGGGTGCAGGCGAGGGTGCAGGCGAGGAAGTGTTCGGCCTTGCGTTCGTAGCGTCGGTGGAGTCGGCGGCAGCCGGCGAGCCAGGCCATGGTGCGCTCGACGACCCAGCGTGTCGGCCCAGGCGCTGGGAGGACTCGATGCCGCGGCGGGCGATGCGGTGGGTGATTCCGCGTCCGCGTAACCATCGCCGCAGGTGGGCATAGTCGTCGGCCTTGTCGGCGTGCAGCTTTCCCGGGCGCCGCCGGCGGGGTCCTCTTCGGTACCGGGGGAGCCGCCTGCTTGCTGTCGATCGCGTCGGCCAGGACCTGCTCCAGGACCTCGCACCGGCGGCGAGCCTCCCACAGCGCTGCCCGGGCCAGCAGGGGCACGATCCCGGCGGCAGGACGGCCGCGATGCGTACGCGCGAGCTCCGCGAAGGTAAGGGGCGCCGTAGGCACCCTTGCTGTCCAGGAGGAGCCGGTCCAGTTACTCCCCGCTCACGCTGATCTCGCCCATCACCGTACCCCTTCCCGCGCGGGCCGGCTGCTCCAGTCCCTCACCTTACGACGCTACGGACCCGCACTGACAAGGCAGACTCCCCGGCAGGGGCACCGGTCCCGCAGGCGAGACGGCAGGCGGGCGCTGCACGGCGCCGGGTGCGCTGTCCGGGCCGATACCGCGGGCGTCGAGCAGGTCGGGGTGGCTGGCGCGCACCGCATCGGACGATGCGCGCAGTTGGAGGACATTCACTCGCCGGCCCGGCGGGCGCAGCCCGCCACACCTCGCGACTGCTCGCCCGCCGTATCCAGCACGTGAACGAGGAGATCGTCGAGCAGTCTTCCGGCAAGACCCAACGCCGCCGTCTCAACCGCGGCGGCGACCGCCAGGCCAACGCCGCCCCCACCCCAACCGCACCTTGACATCCATAGGGGTATCAGCATCCACCCACGGTGTCGCTGCCAGGCCGGACGGCCGGCCGTACCTGGCCTGTTGACGGAAGGGCGCCGCGCCCTGGCCGGCGTCAGCGGCTCCCGCGCACCACCATCGCCGAACCGCCGCCGCGGCGGTGCGGCTCTGCGACCGCCGCGACCCGGCCGTCGGGAAGGAACTCCAGCGCGGCCACGGCACCGATCTCCGGCGAGGGGGTAAAGGTACTGGGAGCCAGGACGAAGGCGTGCCCCAGTGAGCTTCTTCAGCGGCCGCCCCATAGGGTGAACGGCCCTGTGGAGCTGACCGGCCTCTGTCCTGCAGTGGTCCTCGCCTTCACGGGTCAGGCCCTCACCCGATCGGTGTCCACTCTGAAAAGGCTCAGTGTCTCCAGCCGCCCGCGCTCGGGCGAGTCGAGGAAGGCGGGCTCGGCGTCGGTCACCGTCCGGTTGCGCTGGGAGATCCGCGGCGCGGAGACGGCTTGCTGCAGCGTCATGTCCAGGTCGAGACGGTTGACGAGCGTCTGCAGTACCGTGGTGATGATCGTTGACCCGCCGGGCGAGCCGATGGCCAGCATCGGCTTGCCGCCGTCCAGGACGATTGTCGGAGACATGCTGCTGCGCGGACGCTTGCCGGGGCCGGGCAGGTTCGGGTCGGGCACCCCGGCGCTCAGAGGGACGAAGCTGAAGTCCGTCAGCTCGTTGTTCAGGAGGAACCCGCGGCCGGGCACGGTGATGGCCGAACCGCCGGTCTGCTCGATCGTGAGGGTGTACGAGACCACGTTGCCCCAGCGGTCAGCCGTGACCAGGTGGGTGGTGGAGGGGCCCTCGTACGGTTCCTCGCTGCCGGTTCCGCGGGTGCAGGCCGAGCCCGGCACCCGCGGGTCGGCCGGTGCCAGCGGGCTGGTCAGCGCGGTGTCGGGACGGATCAGGCAGGCCCGGTCCTTCGCGAAGCCCTTGGACAAGAGTTCCTGAGCGGGCACGTCCGAGAAGGCGGGGTCGCCGACCCAGCGGTTGCGGTCGGCAAAGGCGATCCGGCTGGCCTCAAGGTAGCGGTGGAGCATCTGGGTCCCGTCGCCCTGCGACGGGCTGAAGCTCTCCAGGATGTTCAGGGCCTCACCGACGGTGGTCCCTCCCGAGGAGGAAGGGGCCATCGAGTAGACGTCCCACGCGCGGTACTTGGTGTGCGTGGGCTCCCGGCGCACGGCCGCGTAGCGGGCGAGGTCGCCGCGCTCCATCAGCCCCGGGCGGACCACGCCGTCGGCCCCCGGAGCGACCGGCGGGTGCTGCACCGTCCGCACCACATCGCGGCCGATGTCGCCGTGGTACAGCGCGTCGACGCCCTCACGGGCCAGCTCGCGGTACGTCCGGGCGAGGCCGGGGTTGCGGAACCGGGAGCCCACGATGGGGAGCTGCCCGTTCGGCAGGAACAGTGCGGCGGTGGAGGTGAAGTCGCGGAAGCGTTCCTCGTTCATCGCGGTCTGGGCGCGGAACTCTTCGTTGACGACGAAACCCTCGTCCGCGAGCCGGGTGGCCGGCCGCAGGGCCGACGCCAGCGGGATCGTGCCCCAGTCCTCCAGGGCCTTCTGCCAGGTGGCCGGGGTGCCGGGGACCCCCACGGACAGGCCGGAATTGACGGCCTCTGCGAACGGGATGGGCTTGCCGGTGGCGGGGTCGACGAAGGAGTCGGAGCGCATCTTCGCCGGCGCGGTCTCCCGCCCGTCGATCGTGCTCACCCTTCCGGTCGCGGCGTCATAGCGGACGAAGTACCCGCCGCCCCCGATGCCCGCCGAGTACGGCTCCACCACGCCGAGCGCGGCCGCGGTGGCCACCGCGGCGTCGACGGCATTGCCGCCACGCCGCAGTACGTCCAACCCGGCCTGAGTGGCGTACGGGTTGACGCTCGACACCGCTCCGCCGCTGCCGATGGCGACATCCTGCTTGCCGGGCGGCTGTATCGCGGTGCCGCCAGAGGGTGCTCCGAGGGCACCAGCGGGAGTCAGGACGGGGAGCAGCAGCGCGGCCGCGGCCGCGGCGACGACGCTATGACGGACAGCCAAAACATCCTCCAGTGAACCAGGTTGGCGAGAGGGGGGGTGACGGAACCCTGACACCGTCCGTACACGCGGGCAACGCCCCACCACAAAATTTGCGCGTCTCCTGAGGTTTCCGGCCAGTAGGACCTGATCCGCTTCACGATCTGGAACCACGTCACGGGGGCCGCCGGCATCCTCCGGCACAGGCGTTGTCACGTTGCCGGGGGCGTGACCGCTTGATGGTGTGTCAGGGCGTGGTGGGGCGTTGGCGGTCTGTTGTTCACGCCGTGGCGGGCATGCCTGTGGCGCCGGTGATGTGGTTCCGGATGGTGAAGCGGACCCTCATTTCGAAGCGGTTGCGGCGGGCGGTCATGAGGTGGCGGTGAGGTCGGAAGTCGGATGAGATTCCGGCGAACGCGGACAGGAAGCGTTGTGCTCCGCCGACGCTGCGGAATCCTTTCATCGCGCGTTCGCGCTGCCTGGTGGGCTGGTGGGAGTTCTCGGCCCGGTTGTTCAATCCCTTGTGGGAGCGGTGCTCGACCGAGGGCATCACCTCACGGTGCGCAGCCCCGTACGACTTCAGCTTGTCGGTGACGATCACCCGGGGCACCTGTCCGGTGGTGGTGAGGAGCCTGCGGAAGAACCTGCTGGCCGCGGCCTTGTCACGCCGGTTCTGCACCGGGATGTCGAGGACGTTGCCGTCGGCGTCCACGGCCCGCCAGAGGTACTTCTGCACTCCGCGGATCTTGATGAACACCTCGTCGAGGTGCCATCTACCGCCCGGCCGCGGGCGCCTGCGGCGCAGCGCGTTGGCGTACGTCTGCCCGAACTTCAGACACCACCGCCGCACTGTCTCGCAGGAGACGACGACGCCGCGCTCGAGCATCATCTCCTCGACCTCACGGAAGGAGAGCGGGAAGCGGAAGTGCAGTCACAAACAGTGGGAGATGATCCCGGCCGGGCAGCGGTGATTCGCGTACGACGGCGTGACAGGCGACACGAACGGACCCCTCCCCAGACGGACACTCCGAAGATCATCCCACCCCACCACCGACAACGTGACAGCACCCGAGCGGGGCGTCGTCGTCCCTCGCCTGCCCTGGCAACCTGGTGAAAAGCACCGCCGAGAACGTGACCAAGCCTCCTTGTCGGATCTGCATCCGACTACGACTATGGTCCGCCCGTGCCGCGTCGTTCGGTGGATGTACCAGGGGAAGCGCGTGCCGCTAACGTCCCGTCCGTGATCAACAATCTTGCTTCCTTCAGTGCCTGTTCGAGCGGCCCATCAGGCCCCCGGCGCCGTACCGTCGTCCTGGGTGCCGCGGCCACTGCCGCACTCACCCCGTTAGCAGGCCTGGGCCCCGCTCGGGCCGCCGAGGCCGTTGAGCCTTCCTTCCTCCACGGGGTCGCTTCCGGTGACCCTCTGCCCGATGGAATCCTGCTGTGGACCCGGGTCACTCCGGCCCCGGATGCTGTGCCCGGATCGGGCCGTGGCGCCGACGTGACGGTGGGCTGGGAGGTTGCTGCTGATCGAGGGTTTTCCCGGATTGTGGCCGCCGGTACCACGATCGCGAGCGCTTCCAGCGATCACACGGTCAAGGCGGACGTACGGGGTCTGCAACCCCGTACCCCGTACTGGTACCGGTTCACCGCAGGTAACGCCGTTTCCCCCGTCGGCCGGGTGCTGACCACCGCCGCCGCCGGCACCGCCACCGACGGAGTGCGGTTCGGTGTGGTGTCTTGCGCGAACTGGGAATCCGGCTACTTCTCGGCCTACCGGCACCTAGCTGGCCGCGGCGACCTGGACGCGGTCCTGCACCTGGGTGATTACATCTACGAGTACGGCACCGGGGAGTACCCAAAAGCGCAAAACGTAGTGCGGCAGCACGAGCCGAAGCACGAGATCATCTCCCTGGCCGACTACAGGGCACGGCATGGCATGTATAAGACGGATGCTGACCTCCAGGCACTGCACGCGGCCCACCCCATCGTGGCGATCTGGGATGACCACGAATTCGCGGACGACACCTGGTCCGGTGGCGCCGGGAACCACACCCCGGGATCCGAAGGCGACTGGGCCGCCAGGGCCGCCGCTGCCAAGCAGGCGTACTTTGAGTGGATGCCGGTGCGTACCTCCGTCGCTGGCACCGTCTACCGGCGGCTTAGTTTCGGCAGTCTGGCCGATCTGCACCTGCTGGACCTGCGCTCCTTCCGGTCGCAGCAGGTCAAGACGGGCAGCGGCTCCGTGGACGATCCCGGGCGCACGATCACCGGGCGGGCCCAGCTCGACTGGCTCAAGTCCGGGCTGGCCTCCTCGAACGCGACCTGGAAGCTGGTCGGCACCTCAGTGATGATCTCGCCGGTGGCCTTCGGCTCGCTGCCCGCGCGGGTGCTGAAGCCACTGACCAAACTGCTCGGCCTGCCGGCAGGCGGTCTGGCGGTCAACGTGGACCAGTGGGACGGGTACACGGACGACCGCAGGGAACTGCTGAACCACCTGAGCGACCGGGGCGTCAAGAACACCGTGTTCCTCACCGGTGACATCCACATGGCCTGGGCCAACGATGTGCCCATGGACATGGCCACCTATCCGGCCTCAGGCACGGCGGCCACCGAGTTCGTGGTCACCTCGGTAACCTCCGACAATCTGGACGAGATGCTCGGCGTGCCGGCCAACACCGTCTCCTTGGCGGCCGAATCAGCGGTCAGGGCCGCGAACTGGCATGTGAAGTCGGTGGACATGGACGCCCACGGCTACGGAGTGCTCGACGTGACGGCGCACCGTACACAGATGGACTACTACGTCCTGTCCGACATGCGCCGACCGGACGCCACGGCAGCATGGTCCCACTCGTACCAGACACTGAACGGGACCCAGAAGCTCGAGCGCGCCGAGCAGCCCGTTCTCTGACAATTCGGGAGTCTGTAAGTACCGGACTGCCAAACTAAAGGCTGGTTCGCACTGATCAGAACCCGGGCTCGACCCCTTACAGCACAAGAGGCCAGGCACCCGGGGCCGGGGTGCCTGGCCTCTTGTGCTGTGCAAGTACAAACGTCAGTTGCGGGGACGGGCCGCGTTGAACGCTCTCCTAGGTGCTGTCACGTTATCGGCTCTGTCTCACATTCGGTGGTAACGCTGGGTGGCGGAGCTCGTTGGTGTTGCTGTGATGGACGTCAACGAGCTTGTTCAGATGGTGTTTTCGGGTATATCGCCGCTGGTCATCGAGGATGTGGTCGATGAGGGTGGGCGGGTTTTGGTGAGGGCGCGGGCTCAGAAGGAGCCCGCGCCCTGCCCGGTGTGCGGGGTGCTGTCGGGGCAGGTGCACGGCTATTACTGGCGGACGGTGGCCGATGTGCCAGTGGACGGCCGACGGGTGCTGCTCCGAGTACGACTGCGGCGCCTGGTATGTCCCACGCGCGGGTGCCGCCAGACCTTCCGCGAGCAGGTGCCAGGGGTGCTGGAGCGCTATCAGCGGCGCACTACCCGTCTGACCAGGCAGGTCAAGGCAGTGGTGAAGGAGTTAGCGGGCCGGGCGGGAGTACGGTTGCTGGCCGCACTCGCCATGGGCCTGTCCCATCACACGGCCCTCCGCGTCCTGCTGGGCATCCCGCTGCCCGACGGCCGGATTCCCCGAATGATCGGCGTCGACGACTTCGCTCTGCGTCGGCGGCACCGCTCTGCCACCGTTGTGATCGAAGCCGAGACTCATGAACGGATCGATGTCCTGCCCGACCGCACGGCCGGCACGCTCGAAGCGTGGCTGCGTGCCCATCCGCAGGTCGAGGTCGTGTGCCGTGACGGATCGACGACCTACGCGGAAGTCATCCGCCGGGCCCTGCCGGACGCCGTGCAGGTCAGTGACCGCTGGCATCGGTGGAACAACCTGTGCGAAGCCGCCCTGGACGAGGTCAGGGCACACAGCGTCTGCTGGGCCACCGTGCTCGACGCCGCTCTCTATGACGGGCCCCGAGCAATCACGACGCTGGAACGCTGGTACCAGGTCCACGGCCTGCTCGACCAGGGCGTGGGCCTCCTCGAATGCGGCCGCCGCCTGCAACTGTCCCTGAACACCGTCAAACGTTATGCCCGCGCCGACCGACCCGAGCGGATGCTCCGTGTCCCCAAATACCGGTCCAGCCTCGTCGCTCCCTACCGCGATCACCTGCGCAAACGCTGGGCCGAAGACCCCGCCGTCCCCGTCCAGCGCCTCTTCGAGGAGATCCAGGCTCTCGGGTTCACCGGCTGCCTCAACCTCCTGCACAAGTACATCAGCCAAGGCCGGGCGGACGCCGACCGCAGCCACATCTCCCCACGCAGACTCGCCCGGATACTCCTGACCAGGCCAGACAACCTCAAGGCCGGACATCGCGGTCTCCTGGACCGACTGACCGCCGCCTGTCCCGAGATGACCCACCTGGCCACCACCGTCCGGACTTTCGCCCCGCTCCTGAAACCTCAGCCCGAGAACGCCGACGCGCTCGACCACTGGATCACCCAGGTCCGTACCGCCGACCTGCCGCACCTGCACGCCTTCATCCGCGGCCTCGAGCGAGACCGCGACGCCGTGATCGCCGCGGTCACACTTCCGTACAGCAACGGCCCCACCGAAGGCGTCAACACCAAAACCAAGCGGATGGTGAGGCGCCCCGAACCTTCCGGACAGTGGTCCCACTACGGTGGGACCACTCGGAAAGGGAAGTCGGTTGTCGCAGAAACGCAGGAAATTTAGCCCGGAGTATCGGGAAGAGGCCGTGAAGATGGTGATCGAGACGTCGCGTCCGGTCGCCCAGGTCGCCCGGGAACTCGGACTCGTTGAAGGAACTCTGGGAAACTGGGTCAACGCATACCGTCGTGAGCATGATGGCGAGGAGCCGGAACTCACGCTCGACGAGCGCGCCCGCCTGCGGGAGCAGGAACGAGAATTGCGCGAGCTGCGACAGAAAGTCGCTTTCCTGGAAAAAGTTGCAGCGTACTTCGCCAAGGACCCTCGGTGAGCGACAAGTTCGAGTTCATCGATGCAGAGTACGCAATATTTACCACGAACACTGAAGACACGGTGCCGGTTGCCAAGATGTGCGACTGGCTGGAAGTATCCCGCTCCGGCTTCTACGAATGGCGGAGCAGGCCGATTTCAGCGACTGCCCGGCGACGGGAGGATCTGAAATTGCTGATCACCAAGTCGTTCGAGGATTCTGACGAAACCTACGGCTACCGTCGGGTCCACGCCGACCTGTCCGCGTGGGGCGTCCCCTGCGGACCCGAGCTCGTGCGTGACCTCATGCGGGAACTGGACCTCCAGGCGTGTCAGCCACGACCGTGGCGCCACAGCCTCACCGAGAACGACGGCTCCGCCGGCCCGATCCCTGACCTCGTGAACCGCGACTTCACCGCCGACGCACCCGGCCGCAAAATGGTCGGCGACATCACATACATTCCAACCTGGGAAGGCTGGGTATTCCTCGCCACCGTCATCGACTGCCACACCAAAGCCGTCATCGGGTGGGCCATGGACGACAACTACAAGACCCCACTTATCGAAGCAGCCATCAAAATGGCAGCACGCAACCACCCACTCGCCGAAGACGCCATCTTTCACTCGGACCGCGGCAGCAATTACACCTCGACCCAGTTCGCCAATACACTGACCGGGCTAAGAATCCGGCAATCCGTTGGCCGGACCGGGATCTGCTACGACAATGCCATGGCGGAATCATTCTTCGCGACCCTGAAAAATGAACGTGTCCACCGGACCGTATACCCCACCCGAGAACACGCCTACCGCGACATCGCCCGCTACATAGAGGTCCGCTACAATACGAAGCGCCGTCACTCGGGACTCGGGTACCGGACCCCACGAGAGGTCCACGACGAGTACCTGAACCAGCAGCTCGCAGCCTGAATTTGCTAATTAGCAGCTGTCCGGAAAACGCGGGGCCCCTCACCTTCCGCGAGGTCGGGGAGATGTTGCTCGAGCGCGGCATCGTCGTCTCGTATGAGACGGGCCGGCGGTGGATGGCGGTGGGTGTGGCGTTTGTATTGTGTGGGTGTGGGGGTGTGTGTTGGGGGAGGCGGGCCGTGGTGAGATGACCCCTTTGGTGGGCACTGTCACCTTGTTCGGGCGGTCTGGGATGATCTTGGGGTTGTGGGTGTCTGTGAGGGGTGGGGTTCGTGTCGTCTGCGTCGCCGTCGTACAAGAACCACCGCTACCCGGCCGAGGTCATCGCGCACTGTGTGTGGCTGTACTTCCGTTTCCCGCTCTCCTTCCGTGAGGTGGAGGAGCTGATGCTCAAGCGCGGCATCGTCGTCTCGCACGTGTCAATCCCCTGGAAACGTAGAGTCCTCTTCTATGCGGCTTCGGCCCTCTGGTGGGCTTGGCTGCGTTGCTGGCTGATCTTCTGTTCGAACTCCACGGGTGGGAGTCCGCCGGCACGGGTGTGTCGGCGTCTGGTGTTGTAGAAGTCGGCGATCCACGTGGCGATCTTGATCCGGGCTTCGGCGCGGGTGGTGAACCGGTGCCGGTGGATGTACTCGGTCTTGACGGTGGAGTTGAACGCCTCGGCGGCGGCGTTGTCGAAACAGGACCCCACGCGGCCCATGGACTGGACCACGCCGAGTCGGTCGCACAGGCTGTTGTAGGCGGCGGAGGCGTATTCGCTGCCCCTGTCGGAGTGGAAGATCACTCCGTCCACGTCGCTGCCGCGGGTCGCGGCGGCCATCTGCAGGGACGCGCTGACCAGGGCGGCGTCGTGGCGGGCGTCCATGGCGTATCCGAGGCAGCGGCGGGAGAACAGGTCGATGACGGTGGCCAGGTAGAGCTTGCCCTCGCCGGTGTCGATCTCGGTCATGTCACCCACCCAGAGCACGTCGGGAGCGATCGCGTCGAAGTGCCGTCCGACCAGGTCGCGGGCTGCTTTCCGCTTGCCCTGGCGAGTCAGGCCCTTGCTCTTTTTCGGTTCGCGGCCGTACCAGCCCTCCTCGGACATGATCTCGGCGACCGTGTTCACGGACACTTGCCAGCCCTCGGCCCACAGGTCAAGCGTGATCCTGGGCGAGCCGTAGGTCCGACCCGACGCGTCGAAGAAGTGCTTGATCCTCTCGGTCAGCGCGGCCCGTCTGACCTCACGCTTCGTCAAATTTGCAGGCCTGCCACGCCATTTGTAGTACCAGGCCGGTGACACACCGAGCGCGCGGCAGGCCACGGTGTGCGGGATCTTCTCCTCGGTCCTGCAGTCGCTGATCACCCCGACGAGTACCGCCGGGTCCCAATCAGCTACTTCACCCACAGGACCATGCATCGCTTGAGGACATCACGCTCCATCCCGAGCTCGACGGTCTCCTTGCGCAACCGCTGATTCTCCGCCCGGAGCCGGGCCAGTTCCTCCCGCTCGGATTCCTCCAGAGGGCCGGTACCCGTCTCCGCGGCCCCGCGGGCCCGGCTCACCCAGGTCTGCAGCGTGCCCTCGTGCACACCCAGATCCCGCGCGACCTCCGCAGCCGGCTTGCCCGTCTCCAGCACGATCCGCACGGCCCCCTCACGGAACTCCGCGTCGTAGCTACGTCGCTTCCCCACCCTCAACTCCTTATCGGGTCACGACTCCACGCTACGAGGGGAAGCACAACAGCGACCGCGGCAGCGAGTACGGCTCCCGGCGCTTTCGCCGGGCCTGCCGCCGACTGGGCGTGACCCAGTCCATGGGCCGCGTCGGGTCGTGTTTCGACAACGCCGTCAGCGAGGCGTTCAACAGTGTGCTCAAGGTCGAGTACGCCTACCGCCACACGTTCGCCACCCGCACCGAGGCCCGGCTGAGGATTGCGACCTGGATCACCGGCTTCTACAACACGCACCGGCTACACAGCGTGTGCGGCTACCAGAGTCCGATCGACTACGAGCACGACCACCGGGCCAACTCCGCCTTGGAGCTGGCCGCTTAGAAGATCTCCACAGTCCGAGGGGATTGACAACAGGCAGGTCCCGCAGGACCCAGGCCAGGCGCGTGACGTCGTAGCCGGCATCCATGACGACCGTGACGTCCGGATCGCCCGCAGTCCACTGGCCGGCCGCCACAAGGCTCTCGATCACTGAGCGTTTTCAGTGTGGCCACCGATCGGGTGACGGGGCGGTGGGAGGGTGGGTGCGCAACAGACAGGGCTCCCGTGCCGTTGAGGGAGGTGTTCGACGTCTCAACTCAGCAGCACAGGAGCCCTGTTGGTTTTCTATCCTGCCGCACTCGACCTGCCCCACGCCCTGGTCGAGTGGGTCACGATGCTCATCGTCACCCGTGAAGGTGACCGGCAGTGCAAGCTTCCGCCGCACCGCCGTGCTCTGGTCGCACTCGTGTACCTGCGCCGGCATGACACCCTCGCCCGGATCGCCGGGGCCTTCGGGATATCCGTGGGCACCGCCCACGCCTACGTCACCACGGTCACCGATCTCCTCGCCGAGCAGGCGCCGGGCCTGCTGAAGATTCTGCGCGCGCACGATCCGGACTTCGTTCTCCTGGACGGCACGCTCGCGGAGTGCGACCGCGTCGGGGACGGCAGGGCCGACTACTCCTCGAAACACAAGCGGCACGGCGTGAACGTGCAGGTCGTCACCGACCCGGCCGGCAGGATTCTGTGGCTGTCGCCGGCACTGCCCGGCCGGACCCACGATCTGACGGCCGCCCGCACCCACACGATCCTCCGGATCTGCGCACGCCAGGGCGTCCCGGTCCTCGCCGACATGGCCTACATCGGAGCCAGCGACTGGGTCACCACCGCCAAGCGCCGACCACCCAAGGGCGAACTCACCGTCACCGAGAGGACCCTCAACCGGGGCCTGTCCGCCGCGAGGGCACCTGTCGAACGCGGCATGGCACGGCTGAAGTCCTGGCAGATCTTCCGCAGATCCCGCATCAGCCCCAACCGCATGAGCGTCATCACCAAAGCCGTCCTCACCCTGGAGAGACAACGCTGAAAACGCTCACTGACCGCAGCTGGGCGGCGGTGATTGCGGTCGCATCGTCCTCGGACCCGAGACGGAGCACGTCCAGGACCGAAGTCCACGAGGTGGCGCCGGGCTCCAAGACCGCGACGAAGGAATAGGGCCAGCCCGGAATGAACTGCGATGCCGTCTTCGCGCGGCCGTATACGTGGCAGAACAGCCGCTCCGCCGAGCACGGCGCGTCCGACCGCAGCCACGGCGAGACATCAACCGCCAGGACCAGGCGCCCGCCCTCGAAGCGCGGCAGCGACAGCCCGGCCAGCACGGTCCGCAGCCGGCCCACGTCGATACGGCCGTGGTTCAGGCCGCCGTACATCGCGCCGTGCCCGCGACGATGCTCGGGCACCAGCGTCAGCTCCACCGGGGACCTCACCGCACCGTCGGCACACAGCACCGCATCCACCAGCTCGAACAACTCATCCCGCCGGGCGGTCAGACACTCGTAGAACTCGCCCCGGAAGCATGACGCTTCCACAAACTCCCCTTGCCGGACAGCACCAGGCAGCAGACTCACCCCACGGCCTTCGTCGTGATCACGTGCATTCCTTGGTCGGAGCACATGATCAGACGAAGGCCGCCTCCACGTCAGACGAATCCACAGGTGAGCGACCCCGTACGAGACCGCGTTCGAGGCCAGAAGAAAAAGAACAAGGTCAGTACCCGGGTGTGACGTTCCCTCCCCGCTGGTTGAAGACGGGGTTGGGGCGGATCTGGACGCTCCACTGATGGCCGCGGTGACACCGGTGCTGCGGATGGGTCGCCCGATGCTCAGGCACATGGCGACAGACCGACGTGCACCCGGTCACTCCGCACGGTTCGGCGCAGACCCCTCGGGGACGACGGAAACTGTAGTCCTGGAACTGTGTCCTCTCGTCCCACTGCCCGGGGGAGTTGCTGCCGTAGTGGAGCTGCGGCGTGTTGACACCCAGCATCTCGCCCCAAGTGTCACCGGAGAGAGCCACCGTCGAACAGGCCAGCCAGTAGTAACGATGGTTCGCCCCATAGAAGGCAAAAAGGTCAGAAAGGAGCGTCCTGGTTGCCACCGTGACCAGCTCGATACCGCGATGCCGCGCAGTCTCGGCATAGTGTGAATAGTCCTGGGTCGCCACGTCAGGGGAAAGAGAGTAGTTGAACACTCCAGACCCTCCCTCGATGACCCTTGACGCCTGGCTTTCGATGGCAGCCAGCTCGAATGAGTCCTTAGACAGGAGCTCCTCCGCGTCGCCCCGGGACAACCCCTTAAGGCCTTCCGTGAAAAAGAAAATGGCCGAGTTATCAGGCACGGTAGTCATGGGGGGAAGAGTCGACGGGTAAAAATTCCCGTGCCCTTCGAAGACGATGGACGCCATTTTTCCTCTTTGTGGATAGTGATAGAGCTGGTCACAGCATCGCTGCGAGGCGAGACATCTCCCGATTCCGAATAGGTACATGCCAGCCCCAGCTGCTTGACCCCGCACCCATCGGGTGGATCCCAGGATCACTGCCCCTCGAGTCCTGCGGGGCGGGGAATCTTTGCAGAGTAGGAATCTCCGTAGCCTTTCGGCACAAGCGATGGCGCAGCACAAAAGGCGCCGGCCCCTGCCTGCCCGCCTAGCCGAAAAGGGCGTCGGTGTCCGACCGGCCACAGCCAAGGCAGTAGTCCGCCTGTCGGGCCCGTCCTCTCGACGGCGCACGAGTGCGGAAGCCGACCGAGCACCAGCGCCACCACCAGCCAGTACCAGCCGCTCATCCATGCCGGGGGTCATCACCCCACCGCGCTATCGACCCGGTCCGCGCGCTTCAGTGCCTGATTGAGAACCCGATCCCTCGTAAGTTCCGGCCTGGGCTCAACAAGATGCAGCGGAGTGGTCCGGGGGTGCGATGACCGTTCCCGGTCCGTCGGCCTTGCTTGGACTGCCGATGGCCGAACCTGACGTCTCGAGCGCGGGCGATAATGTCCCACGGGGCGGGTCGCGGGGGAGATGCAGCGATCAGCGAAGGACTGACCATGAACGATGTCTTGCCGTCCGCCGTAGAAGCCATCGGGGCGACCCCCGTGGTGCGCCTCGACCGGATCACGCGGGATCTGGACGGGACGATCTTGGCCAAGCTGGACTATCTGAACCCTGGCGGGTCCAAGAAGGACCGTGTGGCAAAGGGAATCATCGAGGAGGCCGAGCGTGCCGGGGAGCTCAAGCCGGGGCAGCCCGTGGTTGAGCTGACGAGCGGCAACACCGGCACTGGACTTGCGATCGTGTGCGGGGTCAAGGGCTACCCCTTCATCGCGGTCATGTCCAAAGGCAACTCACGGGAGGGTGTTGTCACGTTATCGAGGGCGTGATCGCCTGAGGGTGCGTCAGGGCTGTGCTGGGCCTGTCGTCAGCTGTGGTTCAGGCCGTGGCGAGCACGCCGGCGGCGCCGGTGATGTGGTTCCAGATGGTGAAGCGGACCCTCATTTCGAAGCGGTACCGGCCGGCGGTCAGCAGGTGGCGGTGGGGCCGAAAATGGGGTGAGATTCCGGTGAACGCGGACAGGAACCGCTGGGCTCCGCCGACGGTGCGGAATCCTTTCATCGCGCGTTCGCGCTGCCTGGTGGGCTGGTGGGAGTTCTCCGCCCGGTTGTTCAATCCCTTGTGAGAGCGGTGCTCGACGGAGGGCATCACCTCCCGGTGCGCAGCCCCGTAGGAGCGGAGCTTGTCCGTGACGACCACTCTGGGCACCTGACAGGTCGCGGTCAGGAGCCGGCGGAAGAAGCGCCTGGCTGCAGCCTTGTCGAGCCGGTTCTGGACCAGGATGTCGAGGACGTTGCCGTCCTGGTCGACGGCCCGCCACTAGTACTTCTGCACCCCGCGGATCTTGATGAAGACCTCGTCCAGGTGCCATTTGTCGCCTGGCTGCGGGCGCCGTCGGCGCAGGCTGTTTGCATAGGCCTGACCGAACTTCAGACACCACCGACGGATCGTCTCGTAGGAGACGACCACACCCCGCTCGAGCATCATCTCCTCCACCTCACGGAAGGAGAGCGGGAAGCAGAAGTACAGCCACACACAGTGGGAAATGATCTCTGTCGGGTAGCGGTGGTTCTTGTACGAAGGCGACGCAGACGACACGAACCCCACCCCTCACAGACACCCACAACCCCAAGATCATCCCAGACCGCCCGAACAAGGTGACAGTGCCACGGGAACTACGTGGTGTCTGCCGTGAGCTCAGGGCCCCGGAGTGTTCCGGGAATGTCTGATTTGGCCCCGTGGGCGCCGGTTGTCCCTGGGCGTGAAGCGAGCACGGCACCTGTGGATCATGGAGTTCTCTAGGCTTCACGATCTGCAGGGGTGCCGTGCTCGTTGCTTCATCCTGCCCTGTGGCCGTCGTGCCCGTGTGCGCGCCCCTGCTTGCGCAGTCGCTGGCCGCGTCGGAGCCGGTCGTCCCGGACGGGCTGCTGCAGGCTCTGGCCCAGGTCCCGGACTCGCGTGATCCGCGTGGGAGGCGCTACCGGCTGGCGACGCTGCTGGCGATCGGGGTCTGTGCGATGACCACCGCCGGCCATAACTCCCTTGTCGCGATCGGGGAGTGGGCACGTCGCTGTGATCAGCAGGTCCTGGCCGATCTCGGTTGTCCGTTCGATCCGATGACCGGCCGGATGCGGTGCCCCAACGAGAAGACCCTGCGCGACGCCTACGGCAAGGTCGACCCGGCCGAGCTGACCCGAGCCGGCTACACGCGACTGGCCGTCCTGGCCCGGCAATCAGCAGACCGGGCGCCGAGCGCGCGGACCCCGGAGGGACTCGCCGAACGCGAACAGCGTCGCGCTCACCACGCCGCCGAACGCACACCACCGTCCCGGGCCCGGCGGCGGGTCTTCGCAGGGGATGGCAAGTGCCTGCGCGGGGCGAAGCGCCCGGACGGCTCCCAGGTCTACGTGTTCTCCGCAGTGCGCCACCAGGACGCGCTGACCGTCGCCGCCCGCGAGGTCGGCGCCAAGACCAACGAGATACCCGAGTTCCAGCCCCTCATGGAACAGATCCCCGACGAGGAACTGGAAGACGCCGTGGTCACCCTCGATGCCCTGCACGCCCAGCGCGAGCACGCCCGCTACCTGGTCGAGGAGCGCGGCGCCCACTACCTGCTGTCCGTGAAGGGGAACCAGAAGAACCTCGCCCGGCAGCTCAAGTCCCTTCCCTGGAAGCAGATCCCGGTCCTGCACCGCACCAGTGAGTCCGGCCACGGCCGCGAGGAGATCCGTGAACTGCAGGTCGCCAGCGTGAACGGGCTCCTGTTCCCCCACGCCCGCCAGGTGGTCCGCATCCGCCGCAGGCGCCGCCCGCTCGGCACGAAGAAGTGGTCCGAGGAGATCGTCTACGCGGTCACCGACCTGACCGCCGAGCAGACGAGCCCCGAGGAGATCGCAGCCTGGGCCCGCGGCCACTGGACGATCGAGAACAGCGTCCACTGGGTCCGCGACGTCACCTTCGGCGAAGACGCCCGCACCATCCGCACCCGCAACACGCCCGCCGTCATGGCCGGCCTCGGCGACATCGTCCGCGGCACCCTCCGGGCCCTCGGCTGGGTCAACGCCGCCAGCGCCAGACGCGCCCACACCGACCCCACCGCCGTCCTGCGGCTCCACGGCATCACATGACCAAACCGGACATCTCGGGAACACTCCGGGGCCCTGGCCGTGAGCTGGGCCTGGGCTACGTCGTGGCCGTGCGCTCGAACCACCAGGTCACCACCCCGGCCGGGAAGCTGAACGCGGCCAGGGCCGCCACCCGGCTGCCGAAGCGGGCCTGGCATCGGATGCAGACCGGCACGGGCCAGAAAGGGGACACGCGACTACGACTGGGCGATGATCGAGGTCACCGCCGACGACACCCCTGACGGACACGACCGCGACGCGGGTACGTCCGTCCTGCTGGTCCGCCGCCACCGCTACACCCGCACCGTGTCCTACTACCGCTGCTTCGCCCCCGGACCGGTGACCCTGGCCCGCCTGGTGTCACTGGCGTGCCGCAGATGGCAGGTGGAAGACGACTTCCAGAACGCGAAAGAGACCTGCCACCTCGACAAGGGCCAGGTCACCTGCTGGAACTCCTGGCACCGCTGGAGCGTGATCACCCTGGTCGCATACGCGTTCCTGGCCACCGCCGCAGCCCTCGAACGCACAGCCCAGACCGCCCGGGACGACCCCGACGAGACCGCCCTCGTCCCCCTCAGCAGCCACGAACTCCTCCGCCTGCTCAGAACCTTGATCCTGCCACCGCCGCGACGAGACCGCGAGCACCTGCTGTGGTGGTCCACCTGGCGCCGCCGCCACCAACACCACGCCCGCCTCTGCCACCGCCGATGGCACGCCTACGCCGACACCAGACCATGATCAGAACCACGCCAGTGGCTATCTACAGCTGCCGTGATCAAGGTCAACACCAGGCATCGGTTTCGGCCGGAACGAACCCCACCACCATACCGAACCCGGCCCCGCCCCGTCAGGGCGGACAGAAGCACCCCGGCGCACGCCAGGGGATTTACCACGCCCCCGGCGGGCACCGAAGGTGCGCTGGATCGCTGACCTGAGGTCTGCCCGTTTGGCCTCCGTCTGGCGAGGTTCGGCGGTGAGTATGTGTGCTTGGCAGCCGCCTATCGGGCTGGCTGCCTCGTTCTTAGAGACTCACCAGACGCGAGCCAGCCCACACGCCCTGCGTGCGCCATGGGATGGCGTTCACTTTATGCAGAGGAAAGCATGGAAAAGCCGCTTCTTACCGATTATGCATCCCAACATGGCCTCAAAGGGATGTCGGATTGGATAATTGAAACGTATGCCCCTCAGGGTCAGATAGCCGAGGAAGATCTCGAGTTGATCTGGTCTGGTCTGAGGCTCCTGGGGAGGGCAGATCCGACTGAGGTGGCATCTGTTATCGGGAGTTTCGACGTCCCGCTTGTCCAGGCCTTTTGCTACCGGGCTCTTGTAGACGACTCGGCGCGGTCGACGCTGGGTGTGGCCCTGGTCTCGGCTGATGCGACCCGTCCGTACATGCTCGACCTGGCGCAGGATCTGCCGCTCCAGGTGGCGCAGCTGTTGTCGGACATGAATGCGGAGCAGGCAGGCTTCGTGTTGGCCAGGTTGGCCGAGAACGCTCCGGCCTCGGCATTTCTGGTTCTGGGACAGCTGAGGGGGAAGGCGGCTGGCAGCTGGCAGCAGATTTTGGCGGCGGCGGTACGGGACAGTGCGGAGTCCATGGCTTCCGTGCTGGGGGCGTGGTTGGCTGGGCCGGAGGCTGATCCCGCTGGGGTGGGCAGCGCTTTGTCCTTGACCTGGCCGACTCAGGCGACCGAGGTGCTGCAGGGGTTGGCTCAGCTCTCCGGGCATGCGGCAGCTGCCGGCGTCTTCAAGGGTCTGTGGGATGCAGCGCCGGCGGTTGCCCGCCAGGTGTGGTGCGGGCTTGACAGTGAGCACATTGTCGCGGTGGGCAGCGCGCTGGTCACTCTTGGTGTCCCGCCTGGGTTCCTCCTGGCGGATCCGCCAGTGGAGATCGGTGCTGGGCTGATTGCCAGCTTCACCCCGAAGCAGGCCTATCGTGTACTGGCGGCTGTGGAGGATGAGGATCCTGCCCATGCGGAAGCACTCGCAGTCGCGATGGCCGCGTTGCACCCGGCATTGATGGCCGGCGTGGTGAAGCAGATGCTGATCAACGGCCGCGATGACGTCCCGGATCTCCTCGCCGCGCTCCCCGCCCCACAGGCGGCCACACTCATTGCCACCATCAACTGGGGGAGAGGCGGCGCCCCTCTCCTGCTCCAGATATTGGCAGAACTACGCGAGGACCACCCAGAGCATTACCACGCGCTGGCCGCCGCGCTGGCCGCCGCGGGTCCGGAGATCCTCAGCACCATAGGCAAGTCCCTGGTCGCCGGAGGTCAGTGGGGTGAGCTGGCGACAACGATGAACGCTCTGGGCAACATCCAGGCCGCCGCGGCATTTTTGGTAGCGGTAGCCATGGAGAACCCGCTAGGAGCCGTTTTGACCCTAAGGGCCCTCGCCAATCCCGAAACAGGCACCCTGAAGCCCGAGAACGTCCTGGAGACTGCTTTCATCCACCCCCAGGCCATGCTTCCCACAGCAATTCTCCTCGCCAGAAATCCGCGCCATCGGGGCATTCTCATCCGGTCGCTTGCAAACGCCACCGCGGAAGCCGCCGCAGAGGTCTACGGCGGCGTCATACACGCCAACACCGACCACCCCGAAGACACCATCGAGTTCCTCAAGGCTGTCGAGGCGGACAACCCAGCGGCCACAGGCGTGGTCATGGCACTCATCATGGGCATCGCCAAGTACCAGCCCGCAATGGCGAGTCTGGGCTCCCGGCTGCTCATCAACGGCGCGGACGACACCGCATTCCTCGTCAGGATTCTTCTCTCCGCGCCGACAGGCAGCGCCGCGAGCCTGGGAGCGGCGGCCCTCGTTCATCTGGACACCGCCGGCGGAGGCGACGACGGCCACTTCAGCGGACGGCTGTATGAGGCCCTCCGAGGGCAAGCCCTCATCAGCCAGATCCTTGATCTCCTCGCTGCCAACCGGCCCGTCATCATCACGCGGCTCCTCAATAGACTGGCAGAGGCCGGGCAGGCCCAAGAGGCCGCCGCGATACTTGCGGGTATGGATCCGGGCAAGGCCGTCACGATCCTTATGTCGCTGACCCAGGCCAGCAAGACCGCCATCATGGCCCATATCTCCGACGCTGTCCTGGAAGCAATGATCGGCGCAGCAACACCACAGATCGCCGCCCAGCTACTCGAGACCCTCCATCAGTCCCACCGCACCGAATACGCCGCCGCGATCCTTGCGGGTATGGATCCGGGCAAGGCCGTCACGATCCTTATGTCGCTGACCCAGGCCAGCAAGACCGCCATCATGGCCCATATCTCCGACGCTGTCCTGGAAGCAATGATCGGCGCAGCAACACCACAGATCGCCGCCCAGCTGCTTGAGACACTTCACGAGGCCGGCCGCACTGAATATGCTGCCGCGATCCTCAGCAGAACTCCGGAGAAAGTAGTCGGCTGCTTTGCCGCGATGAAGGTCGACACGCAAAAGGCGATCGCCCTTCACCTAGACACGGACATTCTCAGAGAATTGATTGCAGCGGCATCTCCGCCGGCATCGGCAGCATTGCTCGGGGCCCTGCACTCCGCCGGCCGCACGCAACAGGTCGTTGATCTTCTCAGCGGAACAGATCCCACAACAGTAACCAAGATCTTCACAGCCCTGGGAAGGTTTATCCGAGAAGATATCACCCCGCTCCTTTCCGGTGAAATTGTCGCAAGCATGGTTGCCGCAGCAGAACTGTCTGACGCTGCTCAGCTACTGACGTCCCTGCATGGCGCGCGCCGTACTTCGTTGGCGGCCGAGGTCCTGAATAAGGCGCACCCCCAGCGTGCCCTCGACTACTTTAATGCCCTGGACTCGAATGTAAGAGGAGCCCTCATTGAGCTTCTCGACGACATCAAAGTCAATGAGATGATTAATTCACGTCCCGACGCGGCCGGCAATCTGCTCGGGATGCTAGCCCGAAAGTCGGATAAGATCGGTCTCATTGTGGAAACAATGAGCAGTCTGGCAGGGAAGGATGCGGCCACGGCAACGACGCTGCTTCGTTCCCTGGGAAATTCATACCCCAGCGGAGCCAGTGCCGTAGCAATGCAGCTATCCGACGGATCCCTGACCGCCATGGTAAATACTCCTGGAATTCGCCTGCAAACCTTGGCCTTCCTTGCCGTTGGCATGATGGAAAGCGGACGAATCGGACTCCTTGCAGATCTAATGAAGAAGCACGAGCTTGGCTATCAGTTCTTCAATCAATACAAGGGAATTGGCGCAGCCGTGAAAGACTACCTGACCCAGAAGTCACGGCAGCTGTAGATAGCCACTGGCGTGGTTCTGATCATGGTCTGGTGTCGGCGTAGGCGTGCCATCGGCGGTGGCAGAGGCGGGCGTGGTGTTGGTGGCGGCGGCGCCAGGTGGACCACCACAGCAGGTGCTCGCGGTCTCGTCGCGGCGGTGGCTGTGCTTCCCCTCGTAGCGTGGAGTCGTGACCCGATAAGGAGTTGAGGGTGGGGAAGCGACGTAGCTACGACGCGGAGTTCCGTGAGGGGGCCGTGCGGATCGTGCTGGAGACGGGCAAGCCGGCTGCGGAGGTCGCGCGGGATCTGGGTGTGCACGAGGGCACGCTGCAGACCTGGGTGAGCCGGGCCCGCGGGGCCGCGGAGACGGGTACCGGCCCTCTGGAGGAATCCGAGCGGGAGGAACTGGCCCGGCTCCGGGCGGAGAATCAGCGGTTGCGCAAGGAGACCGTCGAGCTCGGGATGGAGCGTGATGTCCTCAAGCGATGCATGGTCCTGTGGGTGAAGTAGCTGATTGGGACCCGGCGGTACTCGTCGGGGTGATCAGCGACTGCAGGACCGAGGAGAAGATCCCGCACACCGTGGCCTGCCGCGCGCTCGGTGTGTCACCGGCCTGGTACTACAAATGGCGTGGCAGGCCTGCAAATTTGACGAAGCGTGAGGTCAGACGGGCCGCGCTGACCGAGAGGATCAAGCACTTCTTCGACGCGTCGGGTCGGACCTACGGCTCGCCCAGGATCACGCTTGACCTGTGGGCCGAGGGCTGGCAAGTGTCCGTGAACACGGTCGCCGAGATCATGTCCGAGGAGGGCTGGTACGGCCGCGAACCGAAAAAGAGCAAGGGCCTGACTCGCCAGGGCAAGCGGAAAGCAGCCCGCGACCTGGTCGGACGGCACTTCGACGCGATCGCTCCCGACGTGCTCTGGGTGGGTGACATGACCGAGATCGACACCGGCGAGGGCAAGCTCTACCTGGCCACCGTCATCGACCTGTTCTCCCGCCGCTGCCTCGGATACGCCATGGACGCCCGCCACGACGCCGCCCTGGTCAGCGCGTCCCTGCAGATGGCCGCCGCGACCCGCGGCGGCGACGTGGACGGAGTGATCTTCCACTCCGACAGGGGCAGCGAATACGCCTCCGCCGCCTACAACAGCCTGTGCGACCGACTCGGCGTGGTCCAGTCCATGGGCCGCGTGGGGTCCTGTTTCGACAACGCCGCCGCCGAGGCGTTCAACTCCACCGTCAAGACCGAGTACATCCACCGGCACCGGTTCACCACCCGCGCCGAAGCCCGGATCAAGATCGCCACGTGGATCGCCGACTTCTACAACACCAGACGCCGACACACCCGTGCCGGCGGACTCCCACCCGTGGAGTTCGAACAGAAGATCAGCCAGCAACGCAGCCAAGCCCACCAGAGGGCCGAAGCCGCATAGAAGAGGACTCTACGTTTCCAGGGGATTGACAACGTGTTTGTGTGTGATGCGTGATGGGCTCCGGTTGGTAGGGGTTCCTGTGGTGGTTACGTTGAGTGAGGTTGGTTAGAGGGGGAGGCGGTCGCCGAACCGGATCTTGAATTGGTTCATGGCGGCGGTCCAGCCGAGGGTGCCGGTGCCGCGGACGCGCCCGGTGGGGACGTGGCCGTCGCCGTCGATGTGGCGTCCCTCGATGTTGCGGATGCCGAGGTAGAGCATCTTCATGGCGGCCGTGTCGGACGGGAAGTGGCCGCTGGTCTTGATGAGTTTGCGCAGGTTGCGGTTCATGGACTCGATGGCGTTGGTGGTGTAGATGACGCGTCGGATGTCCTGGTCGAAGTCGAGGAACGGGATGAACCGGTCCCAGGCGTTCTCGAACGTGGCGATGAGGCCGGGGTATTTCTGTCCCCACTCCTCGCGTACCGCTTCCAGGGCCTCGAGGGCCCCGGTCTCGTCGACGGCGGTGTAGACGGGCTTGAGGGCCGCGGCGACCTTCTTGCGGTCGGTGGAGGACGAGAATCGCATCGCCGCCCTGATCAGGTGGACGACGCAGGTTTGCGTGATGGCCTGCGGCCACACTGCCTCGATGGCTTCCGGGAGGCCCTTGAGGCCGTCGCAGCACACGATCAGGGCGTCGCGCAGGCCGCGGTTCTTCAGCTGGGTCAGGACGTGGAGCCAGAATTTGGCGCCCTCGTTGTCCTCGATCCAGATGCCCAGGACGTTCTTGATGCCGTCCACGTCCACGCCGATGACCAGGTGCGCGGCCTTGTTGACCACGTGCCCGCCGTCGCGGATCCTCACCCGCACGGCATCGATGTACAAGATCGGATAGGTTTCGTCGACGGGCCGGTTCTGCCAGGCCTGGACCTCGTCGGTGATCACGTCGGTGACCTTCGAGACCAGTCCCGGGGACACCGTGGCCCCGTAGACCTCGGCCAGGTGGGCGGTGATGTCCCGGGTCGACATGCCCCGCGCGTACAGCGACAGGATCATCTCGTCGACCTGCCCGAGCCGCCGCCGGCCCTTGGGCACGATCACCGGTGTGAACGCACTGTTGCGGTCCCTGGGCACGTCCACCGTGACCGGCCCCGCCGTCGTCGTCACCGTCTTCGGATACACACCATTGCGATGGTTGCCCGAACCGCGGCCCGCCCGGTCTCCTGCCTCGTAGCCCAGGTGATCTGCCATCTCGACCTGCAGAGCCCGCTCGAGGACGGCCTTCATCATCTGCCCTAGCAGCCCGCCGGCCCCGTCCAGACCCATCCCGGACTCCTTGGCGTCCGACACCAGAGCATCGATCGCCTCCGGCGACAACACCCGCGCCAACCGCCCGGCCGCCGCCTCACTGCCCTCCAGCTCCCGCTCGTCGTCCTGCTCATCTACCCGCATGATCGTCACAGCCTGTTACTCCCTGATGAGGAAGGAACCAGACCATCCAGACCTAACCATCACCAACGCACACAATCATGTGTACATCCCCACCGCTACCCCGTAGAGATCATTTCCCACTGTGTGTGGCTGTACTTCCGCTTCCCGCTCTCCTTCCGTGAGGTCGAGGAGATGATGCTCGAGCGGGGCGTGACCGTCTCCTACGAGACGATCCGGCGGTGGTGTCTGAAGTTCGGCCAGACCTACGCCAACAGCCTGCGCCGGCGCCGCCCGCAGCCGGGCGACAAGTGGCCTTACGTTGTTGGACGGGTTGATCGAGCCATTCGTAGGGTTGGGTCGCCCAGGGGTGCTGGGTGTGGCTGACAAGTGGCTGCCGTCTGTGGCTTCAGATGCTTTGCCGCCCGGCATCCCACGACGACCGGGCCGCTGATTGGGAAGTGCGAACAAGTCGCTGCGTAAGGCAATGCCGGCGAGGTCGTCCGTGGCACATACGTACAGGCACGACCTCATGGAGCACGATGAGCCGGATATGGGCGGGAACTGATTGCGGCAAGACCCACCACCACACCCTGGTCATGGACTCGGCGGGCAACACGCTGCTGTCGCGGCGGGTGGCCAGCGATGAGCCGGAGCTGCTCCAGCTGATCACCGACGTCCTCGATGTCGCCGAGGGCAGGGCGGTGACCTGGGCAATGGACATGACCGGCGGCGAGCCCGGTCTGCTGATCAACCTTCTGGCCAACCATGGCCAGGAGCTCATCTACATCCCCGGCGTCGCGGTCAACCGCGCCACCGACAGTTACCGGGGACAAGGCAAAACCGACGCCCGCGACGCACACGTGATCGCCGACCAGGCCAGAATGCGCAACGATCTGCTGCCCGTCCGCCTCGACGACGAAGCCGTGATCGAGCTGCGGTTGCTCACCGAGCACCGCACGGACCTCGTGGCTGACCGCACCCGCGTCACCAACCGGCTCCGGGCCCTGCTGAACAGCATGTTCCCCGCCCTGGAACGGGCTCTGGACCTCGGCAACATCGGGCCTCTGCTGCTCCTCACGGGCTACCAGACACCGGCCGCGATCCGGCGCGCCGGCATCAAACGCCTGACAACGTGGCTGCGCAACCGCAAGGTCCGCGGCGCGGAGGTCCTGGCCGCGAGGGCTGTCGAGGCCGCCGACCGTCAGCACACCGCGGTCGCCGGGGAGAAAGCCATCGCGAAGATGGTCCACACCCTGACCGAGGAGGTGATGGCCCTCAACGAGAAGATCACCGAGACCGACAAGCTCATCGAGGGCCGGTTTCGCGAGCACGAACTCGCCGAAGTGATCACCTCCATGCCCGGCATCGGACCGACCCTCGGTGCCGAGTTCCTCGCAGCCGTCGGCGGCAGCCTGGACGCCTTCCCCACCGCGGACCGGCTCGCCGCCTTCGCCGGCGTCTCCCCGGCCCCGCGAGACTCCGGCAAGGTCAGCGGCAACCTCCACCGCCCACAGCGATATCACCGGCGCCTGCAACGCGTCTTCTACACATCCGCACTGATCAGCGTCCAGCACGACCCCAACTCCCGCGCTTTCTACGACCGCAAGAGAACCGAAGGCAAGCGGCACACCCAGGCCGTCATCGCGCTCGCACGACGCCGCGTCAACGTCCTTTGGGCCCTCATCCGTGACGGACGGTGCTACCAAGTCGCACCCACCGTCACCAAAGCGACTTGACAACAGCATTGGGAAGCACCTGGACGAGGTCTTCATCAAGATCCGCGGCGTGCAGAGGTACTTGTGGCGGGCCGTCGACCAGGACGGCAACGTCCTCGACATCCTGGTCCAGAACCGGCTCGACAAGGCCGCGGCCAGGCGTTTCTTCCGCCGGCTCCTCACCACGACCGGGCAGGTGCCCCGGGTGGTCGTCACGGACAAACTCCGCTCCTACGGAGCTGCGCACCGTGAGGTGATGCCCTCGGTCGAGCACCGCTCCCACAAGGGTTTGAACAACCGGGCCGAGAACTCACACCAGCCCACCCGGCAGAGGGAACGGGCGATGAAAGGATTCCGCACCGTCGGCGGGGCCCAGCGGTTCCTGTCCGCGTTCACCGGGATCTCACCCCACTTCCGACCCCACCGCCACCTCATGACCGCCGGCCGCTACCGCTTCGAAATGAGGATCCGCTTCACCATCTGGAACCACATCACCGGCGCCACCGGCATGTCCATGACGGCCTGAACGGCAGACCGCTGGCACCTCACCACGCCCTGACGCGCCATCAAACGATCACGCCGCCGACAATGTGACAACGCCTGACAGAGCCCTTCATCAAGGTCCGCGGGGTGCGGAAGTACTTGTGGCGGGCCGTCGACCAGGATGGCAACGTCCTCGACATCCTGGTCCAGAACCGTCGCGACAAGCCGGCGGCCAGGCGTTTCTTCCGCCGGGTGATCACCACCACCGGGCAGGTGCCCAGGGTGATCATCACGGACAAACTCCGCTCCTACCAGGCTGCGCACCGGGAGGTGATGCCCTCGGTCGAGCACCGTGCACACAAGGGACTGAACAACCGGGCGGAGAACTCCCACCAGCCCACGAGGCAGCGAGAACGCGCGATGAAAGGGTTCCGCAGCACAGGCGGAGCGCAACGCTTCCTGTCCGCGTTCACCGGGATCTCACCCCACTTCCGGCCCCACCGGCATCTGATGACGGCCGGCCGGTACCGCTTCGAAATGAGGGTCCGCTTCACCATCTGGAACCACATCACCGGCGCCACCGGCACGCCCGCCACAGCCTGAACAGCAGACCGCTCACACCTCACCACACCCTGACGCGCCATCAAACGATCACGCCCTCGATAACGTGACAGTGCCCAGTAACACCCCCGCTGAAGATCAAGGCTGATGGTCTACCAGCCGATGAAATCGACCCCTGCTGAATTCATATCGTGCACTGGTGTTGACGTCCCGTTTCGGACCTCGACGAAATCTCCGACCGTGTACACGGTGCAGGTGTCGTCGGCATCCACGATGACGTTATCGGTGGCTATTACCGTGGTTCCCGCGCGTGCCGTAACCTGGGCGGTTCCTGTGGCCTTGATGAGACAGGCCTCGCCTGCGACGTTAGTCGTACCCGTTGCCTCGATACGAGCAGCACTGTGCGCCCAGACCGTTCCTGCAGAAGCGTAGACGATGGCAGGTCCTTGCGCCTGGACGGTTCCCCCCGTTGCCCGTACGGTCCCGCCAGCAGCAAAGACCTCTGCCTCTCCGCTGACATTTACCGTGCCTGTGCCTTGCGAGTGGAACGTTCCCCCAGTCACATTGGCAGTGTAGGCAGCTCCCCTGCAGTAGGTTAGTCCGCCGCTGCAGTCCAGGGGCTGGGACGGATCGGTAGCTGTAAGGACACCGCCGGTAATTTTTCCAGATCCGCCTATCATCTCAGCGGTGCCACTCTCGCAGATAACTCGGGCGTTCCGGGCCGTGACATTGGCCGAGTCGTTGACCCAAATTCTTCCACCATTGACAGTGACCTGTGACTGCCCCTTGGCGACGATGCTGCACCGGTAGTGGCCCTGCAGGATGAATTGATCACCTGGGTCCTTGCTGCAAAGGTTGATCTGTTCGACACCAGGACTCCGGAGAGCCTTCGCAAAGCCAGCCTGCGTGTAGACAGATCTAACTTGTCCTGGCGTTACCGGCGCAAAATACTGCTGTGCGCTCTGGTCTATACCGCGCAGGCGGGCCGAGTCTTCATTCGTAACCTTGTTGTAAATCTGCCGCCAAACATCCTGAGGCAAGCGCGGATCGAGAGGAGTCCCCTCGAACTCATCCCATTTCTCCACATCTTCCAGACGGCGCTTGGATCCGACCGGCGGGTCCATCTTGGAGTTATTGTCTGATTCCATAAGATTCTTCCTTCGTTCATCAGGATAGTCATGCTTTAGTTCGAGAACTGCGTCTCATATCCTAAAGAGGTAGCCATCTCACTGTGGCCAGTCGGCAGCCCTCGAACCACGGACATTCAGGCAATCAATCAGGCACTGATCAGATCCTAGTCTCCAGGTGTCCAAGACCAATGGGAAGCTTCACCTGCCACTCCTCCTCACGCCCAGGACAACGAATTAGCCTTGCCTGAAGTGCTGCCCATCCGGGCTCAGGGGCGGCCAGATCTCGTGGTAAGTGTGGGGCCGGCAGCGCATTCCTAAAAAGAGTCGAAGGAAGCGCGCATTTCATGGAGATAAACGATGGAAGATACGACAGAGTCCAGCAGCATTACACGGAAATGGCCGCTGATCACTGCCTACGTGGAAGAAAATGGAGTCGGCCGCCTCGCGGATTAGATACTCGAAAACTTCGCAACCAGCGGCCGAATAGACGAGTATCAAGTCGAGTTGATTTGGTCAGGGCTGAGGCTTCTCGTCGGAAAGGGGGTAAGGTCCGAGGAAGTGGCGTACGTCGTCGGCAGGGCTAATTCATAGGGCTCTGTCACGTTGTCGGTGGCGGTCTGGGATGATCTTCGGGTTGTCTGTCCGGGGAGGGGATCCGCTCGTGTCGTCTGTGGTGCCGTCGTACGCGAATCACCGGTACCCGGCCGAGGTCATCGCGCACTGTGTGTGGCTGTACTTCCGCTTCCCGCTCAGCTTCCGCGAGGTGGAGGAGATGATGCTCGAGGGAGGCGTCGTGGTGTCGCACGAGAGCATCCGCCGGTGGTGCCTGAAGTTCGGCCAGGCCTACGCCAACAGCCTGCGCCGCAGGCGCCCACAGCCCGGCGACAAATGGCACCTCGACGAGGTCTTCATCAAAATCGGCGGGGTTCAGAAGTACCTGTGGCGGGCTGTGGACGCCGACGGCAACGTGCTGGACATCCTGGTCCAGAACCGGCGGGACAAGGCTGCGGCCAGGCGTTTCTTCCGCCGGCTGATGAAGACCACCGGGCAGGCGCCCCGGGTGATCGTCACCGACAAGCTGAAGTCGTACGGGGCTGCGCACCGTGAGGTGATGCCCTCGGTCGAGCACCGTGCTCACAAGGGTTTGAACAATCGGGCGGAGAACTCACACAAGCCAACGAGGCAACAGGAACGCAGGGCCCCGGAGTGTTCCCGAGATGTCCGGTTTGGTCATGTGATGCCGTGGAGCCGCAGGACGGCGGTGGGGTCGGTGTGGGCGCGTCTGGCGCTGGCGGCGTTGACCCAGCCGAGGGCCCGGAGGGTGCCGCGGACGATGTCGCCGAGGCCGGCCATGACGGCGGGCGTGTTGCGGGTGCGGATGGTGCGGGCGTCTTCGCCGAAGGTGACGTCGCGGACCCAGTGGACGCTGTTCTCGATCGTCCAGTGGCCGCGGGCCCAGGCTGCGATCTCCTCGGGGCTCGCCTGCTCGGCGGTCAGGTCGGTGACCGCGTAGACGATCTCCTCGGACCACTTCTTCGTGCCGAGCGGGCGGCGCCTGCGGCGGATGCGGACCACCTGGCGGGCGTGGGGGAACAGGAGCCCGTTCACGCTGGCGACCTGCAGTTCACGGATCTCCTCGCGGCCGTGGCCGGACTCACTGGTGCGGTGCAGGACCGGGATCTGCTTCCAGGGAAGGGACTTGAGCTGCCGGGCGAGGTTCTTCTGGTTCCCCTTCACGGACAGCAGGTAGTGGGCGCCGCGCTCCTCGACCAGGTAGCGGGCGTGCTCGCGCTGGGCGTGCAGGGCATCGAGGGTGACCACGGCGTCTTCCAGTTCCTCGTCGGGGATCTGTTCCATGAGGGGCTGGAACTCGGGTATCTCGTTGGTCTTGGCGCCGACCTCGCGGGCGGCGACGGTCAGCGCGTCCTGGTGGCGCACTGCGGAGAACACGTAGACCTGGGAGCCGTCCGGGCGCTTCGCCCCGCGCAGGCACTTGCCATCCCCTGCGAAGACCCGCCGCCGGGCCCGGGACGGTGGTGTGCGTTCGGCGGCGTGGTGAGCGCGACGCTGTTCGCGTTCGGCGAGTCCCTCCGGGGTCCGCGCGCTCGGCGCCCGGTCTGCTGATTGCCGGGCCAGGACGGCCAGTCGCGTGTAGCCGGCTCGGGTCAGCTCGGCCGGGTCGACCTTGCCGTAGGCGTCGCGCAGGGTCTTCTCGTTGGGGCACCGCATCCGGCCGGTCATCGGATCGAACGGACAACCGAGATCGGCCAGGACCTGCTGATCACAGCGACGTGCCCACTCCCCGATCGCGACAAGGGAGTTATGGCCGGCGGTGGTCATCGCACAGACCCCGATCGCCAGCAGCGTCGCCAGCCGGTAGCGCCTCCCACGCGGATCACGCGAGTCCGGGACCTGGGCCAGAGCCTGCAGCAGCCCGTCCGGGACGACCGGCTCCGACGCGGCCAGCGACTGCGCAAGCAGGGGCGCGCACACGGGCACGACGGCCACAGGGCAGGATGAAGCAACGAGCACGGCACCCCTGCAGATCGTGAAGCCTAGAGAACTCCATGATCCACAGGTGCCGTGCTCGCTTCACGCCCAGGGACAACCGGCGCCCACGGGGCCAAATCAGACATTCCCGGAACACTCCGGGGCCCTGAACAGGAACGCGCCATGAAGGGGTTCCGCAGCCCCGGCGGAGCGCAGCGGTTCCTGTCCGCGTTCACCGGGATCTCACCCCACTTCCGGCCCCACCGCCATCTGATGACCGCCCGCCGGTACCGCTTCGAGATGGCGGTCCGCTTCGCCGTCTGGAACCAGATCACCAGCGCCATAGGCATGCCCGCCACGGCCTGAAGCACGCCCACCACCGGGCCTCAGCGCACCCTGATGCACCATCAAAAGATGATGCCGCCAACAATGTGACAACGCCCCAGCCTCGTCCAAGCCGTCCTCACCCTCCATCTGGCCAGCTCAGACTGAGGTTGGAAAAGGCTCAGTGCCTCAAAGTTTGGCCATCAAGGCCGGCTTCTCCAAAGGCGATCCGAGATAATTGAAGCCCCTCCTTCACTCCTACACGAACGCCGGATCTCCACCAGTACAGGTAGGGCTGCCGCTTCCTTCCTTACATCCGGCTCCTCGCACTCAGAAGTAGAAAAGAAAATCTCATGCATGCTACACGTTCCTTGCTGGCAAGTGTCACTGCGCTCCTCTGCCTCACGACTGTCAGTGCAGCGGCCGCCCACGCTGCAAACGCCGCAGGCGGGGCCCGCGATAATGCGCCTTACGTCATCACAAATCATACCGGAACTGCTTTCGGTGTTGTCTGCCAAAACTGCACCCTGAACGACAAGAGCGGCTCACTCAAGCCTGGTGCAACAATCAAGGCAACCCCCGAAACGCCTTCAGCTCAAGCATATTTGAATGCAACCGAAATTAATGTCGCGATAAATTTGTCAACGGGAACATGTGAAGCACTCGCAGGCCCAAAGCCAATTTGCAGCATTGACGTCGAAAATAATTCTACTACACTCAATGGATTTCAAAGGCAAGGATGATCCAATCATCCCGGTGGCACGACAATTGGTGTGCGAGCCATAAGCAGCACATCCAGGGCGGATCCGGCCCCACCCCAGGGCTGATTCATAGTCCTGATGGCCTGGATAACTTGCTGGTCACAGGGGCGTGACGAACCTTCAGTACGGCATTGAGGCATGCATCGAGGCTCCGATGATCAAGGTGACCTTCACGTCGCCTGATCATCGGAGCCTCGATGTGCCGCCAGTCTGCCACCGTCTGTCTGACCGGCACTGTCACCTTGTTCGGTGGTCTGGGATGATCTTCGGGTTGTGGGTGCCGGGGGAGGGGTGGGATCCGTGTCGTCTGTGTCGCCGTCGTACAAGAACCACCGCTACCCCGTAGAGATCATTTCCCACTGTGTGTGGCTGTACTTCCGCTTCCCGCTCTCCTTCCGTGAGGTCGAGGAGATGATGCTCGAGCGGGGCGTGACCGTCTCCTACGAGACGATCCGGCGGTGGTGTCTGAAGTTCGGTCAGGCGTACGCCAACAGCCTGCGCCGGCGCCGCCCGCAGCCGGGCGATAAGTGGCACCTGGACGAGGTCTTCATCAAGGTCCGCGGGGTGCGGAAGTACTTGTGGCGGGCCGTCGACCAGGATGGCAACGTCCTCGACATCCTGGTCCAGAACCGTCGCGACAAGCCGGCGGCCAGGCGTTTCTTCCGCCGGGTGATCACCACCACCGGGCAGGTGCCCAGGGTGATCATCACGGACAAACTCCGCTCCTACCAGGCTGCGCACCGGGAGGTGATGCCCTCGGTCGAGCACCGTGCACACAAGGGACTGAACAACCGGGCGGAGAACTCCCACCAGCCCACGAGGCAGCGAGAACGCGCGATGAAAGGGTTCCGCAGCACAGGCGGAGCGCAACGCTTCCTGTCCGCGTTCACCGGGATCTCACCCCACTTCCGGCCCCACCGGCATCTGAGGCACTGTCACCTTGTTCGGGGGGTCTGGGATGATCTTGGGGTTGTGGGTGTCTGTGAGGGGTGGGGTCCGTGTCGTCTGCGTCGCCGTCGTACAAGAACCACCGCTACCCCGTAGAGATCATTTCCCACTGTGTGTGGCTGTACTTCCGCTTCCCGCTCTCCTTCCGTGAGGTCGAGGAGATGATGCTCGAGCGGGGCGTGACCGTCTCCTACGAGACGATCCGGCGGTGGTGTCTGAAGTTCGGCCAGACCTACGCCAACAGCCTGCGCCGGCGCCGCCCGCAGCCGGGCGACAAGTGGCACCTGGACGAGGTCTTCATCAAGATCCGCGGCGTGCAGAGGTACTTGTGGCGGGCCGTCGACCAGGACGGCAACGTCCTCGACATCCTGGTCCAGAACCGGCTCGACAAGGCCGCGGCCAGGCGTTTCTTCCGCCGGCTCCTCACCACGACCGGGCAGGTGCCCCGGGTGGTCGTCACGGACAAACTCCGCTCCTACGGAGCTGCGCACCGTGAGGTGATGCCCTCGGTCGAGCACCGCTCCCACAAGGGTTTGAACAACCGGGCCGAGAACTCACACCAGCCCACCTGGCAGAGGGAACGGGCGATGAAAGGATTCCGCACCGTCGGCGGGGCCCAGCGGTTCCTGTCCGCGTTCACCGGGATCTCACCCCACTTCCGACCCCACCGCCACCTCATGACCGCCGGCCGCTACCGCTTCGAAATGAGGATCCGCTTCACCATCTGGAACCACATCACCGGCGCCACCGGCATGTCCATGACGGCCTGAACGGCAGACCGCCGGCACCTCACCACGCCCTGACGCGCCATCAAACGATCACGCCGCCGACAATGTGACAACGCCTGGCGGAATCATTCTTCGCGACCCTGAAAAATGAACGTGTCCACCGGACCGTATACCCCACCCGAGAACACGCCTACCGCGACATCGCCCGCTACATAGAGGTCCGCTACAATACGAAGCGCCGTCACTCGGGACTCGGGTACCGGACCCCACGAGAGGTCCACGACGAGTACCTGAACCAGCAGCTCGCAGCCTGAATTTGCTAATTAGCAGCTGTCCGGAAAACGCGGGGCCCCTCAACCACAGCGCCCCACCACCCCCTCAACCAGCCACCCCACCAACAACTTGACGACGCCCGTCCCCGCCATCATGCCCAGTGAACGTCTTTCATCCTGAATAGGTGCAGGTCAGGATGGTGTGGACGGCCTTTACGATGGTGCCGATGCGGTTGGTGGAGCATCGCGCTCGTCGAAGAACCTTCCACGATTTCAGCAGTGCGAAGGCTCGTTCGCCGGGTGCCCGGAGGCGGGCATGGTCGCGGTTGAACTGCTGGTAATGCTCGGGCTGGTCGCGGTGCCGGTAGTACGGGGTGCGGACGGTCGCGCCGGCGCCCTGGTACGCGCGGTCCGCGAGTACGAGGATCTGCCTGGTCAGGCAAGCCTGGACGATGCCATGGGCGCGGGCCGCGGTCAGGTCGTGGGTTCGGCCCGGCAGGGCTCGGGAGAACCACAGGGGTGTGCCGTCCGGGCGGGCGATCACCTGCACGTTCATCCCGTGTTGGCGGTGCTTCATCGAGTAGTACGGCTCGTCCGCTCCGATCCGGTCGGTGGGGATGAGGCTGCCGTCAACGATGACGAAGTCTTCCTCACCCAGACCGACGAGGGCCTCGTGCAGTCCCGGAGCCCACGCGGCCAGAACGTCCAGGGTCTCCTCGACGTACCGCCAGGCCGTCGCTTCCGACACCCCGAACCCCGCTCCCACCTGCGCGAATGTCTCGTTCTTCCGCAGGTGGGCGAGTGCAAGCAGAGCCTGCTTGAAGCAACCCAGCCTCCGCCAGGGAGAGTTCAGCTCCTGTCGGCGGGCATGGAGAAGCCAGGAAACATGCTCAACCAGCTCATGCGGGACGTCGAGCGTGGCAGGATACGGAACCAACGAAGCCTCCGGCACCGATGTGATGAGTGAGATCACCACACCAACGACGGAGGCTTCGCCATGTCACCATCCACCCCGCTGACCTGCCCATTCACCCCGCAGAGACAGGATGAAAGAGGCTCAGTGAGCCGGCGGCCCCCGCCTCAACCACCCCTTGACATCCATAGGGGTATCAGCACCGTCACGAAAGATCGAGGTTAGATCCCGGGCTTGCCCTGCAGGGATCGCTTCTTTGCGGCGGCCTCCTGCCATCGGGTTCTCAGGAAGGTGCAGAACTCCTGCCAGTACTTTTCGAGCCCTGGGTACACGTGCTCGCTGATTTTGACGATCGCTTCGTTCTTCGCGTACTCGGCTTTGATGAGGGCGTCGGCGATTCCCGGACGGACGCGATCCACGGCCGAGGCGTATTCCTGGCTCTTCCTGTCGCCGGTAGTGAGGAGCGTGTGCTGTCCGTGATCCAGGCCGAGAAGCGCTGCCTCATCGATGGTCATTGAACTGATGAACTGGCCCAGCTGTGCGTCGCCTCGCGAGGCCATGTCGAGACGGGACGTCTGGCCGATACAGGTTTCGAGGGTGCACAAGAGTGCTGGGTCCGCGATGCCGGGGCTGGCTCCCGCGGTGCCGTATGCAGCGGACTCGAGCACCTCGGTGTCGAGCACCTTCTGCGCCGCATGCTCGTGGCCGGCTTCATCGAGGAAGACCGTGGTGGCGCCCATATACAGGCCGATCTTGTTCCACAGCGTCAGGCGTGCGAGTGTCTCGCCACCGGCCTGGGCGGGCCCACTGAGGTAGAAGTGGAACGCGTGACGCCAGGCGTGAGTGTCCGGGGAATCCGCCCATGCCTCGCCCAGGCTCAGGGGCGGCTCTCCCAGCCTTCCGAAGACGGCCGCTTTCGGAAAGAAATTGGAGGCGGCTCTGAAATCCGCCTGCAGGTCATCCTCGCGTCGCCACGTTTCCGCCTGAGCCACGTTCCACGGCGAGCGGAGTTCCATGTTCATTTCGCGCATCGCGCCCTTGAGAGGCTGCGAGTTCCCTTCGAGCTCCGACATCGCACCGTGGAGATCCGTACGGCTGCGCGCAATGAGCTCGTCCTTCTTGCGCTTCAGAGAGGGGAAGTGCCGGGTGTCGTCTTCCGGTATGACGAAGGCGTTCGTGATCCGCTCGTCATAGTCACGGCTCTCTTCATCACCAAGAGCAATCTGGTCCTTGGCGCGTCGGTAAAGCTTTGGACGGCAGCACAGGAGGTGAAGTACCACGTCACGGTCATCGTCATCGGGACCAAACAGTTCTCCCTGCAGTCTCCCCATGAGATCCTGGAGAGTGAGGCTGCTGTCCGTGTGCACAGGAAGCAAGGGGCTGGGGACGTCGACGTTTGTCCGGCAGACGATGAACTTGACGGCAGACATCGACAAAGAGGAATCACCAGTGAGGTAAGTGATCATCGCCTCATGGTCGTGGGGCTGGAGCGTGAGATTCGGGATCTGCTTCGTCCGGTGGCCTTCACCGAAACCAGCTCGGAACCCGACTGTTCCACCAGAGTTGAGGACGGCCACCGAGTTCGGCCGCAACTCGTAGGTATTCTCGTCCACATACAGGCGGACCTGCCAGCCGTCCGGAACATCGACGCCCTGCGCATTCTTGTCGATCCCGTGCGCCATCACAAAAACGGTCTTCACTCTGATATCTGCCTTCTGTCCGGTCATCCCCATACCAGGCCAGGCCGGAGATACGTGGAAGCCAGAGGACCACCCTCCTGACCGCGTCGCTTATCCCACTTAGGAAAACCTTCGGGCAGCACACGGACAGGAGGGCAGGGCTGAAGCGTTCTCAGCTGGTGGGGGGTCTGTCCAGTAGACGGCTCTTACAAGATTTTCGTAGCCGGTGATCGCATCAACTTGCCTGTGGTGTCGGCTGGTTCGCGGTGGCAGGCTGGTTGTGTGTGTCGTGAGGGTGGGGGACCTGCTGCCGCAGCTGGCCGCGGTGCAGGTCGAGCGGGTGGAGGCTGGCAATGGAGTTCCCCCTCTGATCTGGACAGGTTGATACTGGGGCGTATCGGTCCCGGAGGAAGCAGTCCAGGTAGTGAGTAAGAAGAGCAATACGAGCAAGCGGTACATGAGGGGCCCCGCGTTTTCCGGACAGCTGCTAATTAGCAAATTCAGGCTGCGAGCTGCTGGTTCAGGTACTCGTCGTGGACCTCTCGTGGGGTCCGGTACCCGAGTCCCGAGTGACGGCGCTTCGTATTGTAGCGGACCTCTATGTAGCGGGCGATGTCGCGGTAGGCGTGTTCTCGGGTGGGGTATACGGTCCGGTGGACACGTTCATTTTTCAGGGTCGCGAAGAATGATTCCGCCATGGCATTGTCGTAGCAGATCCCGGTCCGGCCAACGGATTGCCGGATTCTTAGCCCGGTCAGTGTATTGGCGAACTGGGTCGAGGTGTAATTGCTGCCGCGGTCCGAGTGAAAGATGGCGTCTTCGGCGAGTGGGTGGTTGCGTGCTGCCATTTTGATGGCTGCTTCGATAAGTGGGGTCTTGTAGTTGTCGTCCATGGCCCACCCGATGACGGCTTTGGTGTGGCAGTCGATGACGGTGGCGAGGAATACCCAGCCTTCCCAGGTTGGAATGTATGTGATGTCGCCGACCATTTTGCGGCCGGGTGCGTCGGCGGTGAAGTCGCGGTTCACGAGGTCAGGGATCGGGCCGGCGGAGCCGTCGTTCTCGGTGAGGCTGTGGCGCCACGGTCGTGGCTGACACGCCTGGAGGTCCAGTTCCCGCATGAGGTCACGCACGAGCTCGGGTCCGCAGGGGACGCCCCACGCGGACAGGTCGGCGTGGACCCGACGGTAGCCGTAGGTTTCGTCAGAATCCTCGAACGACTTGGTGATCAGCAATTTCAGATCCTCCCGTCGCCGGGCAGTCGCTGAAATCGGCCTGCTCCGCCATTCGTAGAAGCCGGAGCGGGATACTTCCAGCCAGTCGCACATCTTGGCAACCGGCACCGTGTCTTCAGTGTTCGTGGTAAATATTGCGTACTCTGCATCGATGAACTCGAACTTGTCGCTCACCGAGGGTCCTTGGCGAAGTACGCTGCAACTTTTTCCAGGAAAGCGACTTTCTGTCGCAGCTCGCGCAATTCTCGTTCCTGCTCCCGCAGGCGGGCGCGCTCGTCGAGCGTGAGTTCCGGCTCCTCGCCATCATGCTCACGACGGTATGCGTTGACCCAGTTTCCCAGAGTTCCTTCAACGAGTCCGAGTTCCCGGGCGACCTGGGCGACCGGACGCGACGTCTCGATCACCATCTTCACGGCCTCTTCCCGATACTCCGGGCTAAATTTCCTGCGTTTCTGCGACAACCGACTTCCCTTTCCGAGTGGTCCCACCGTAGTGGGACCACTGTCCGGAAGGTTCGGGGCGCCTCAATCCGAGTTGCCCGCTCCGGATATTGTGTCCGTTTCCGGTGGTGGCGTTGTTTCCGTATTTGATGTTGCCGCAGGCGTTGTGGTTGTGGTTGCCCTTGACTTCGATGAAGCAGATGTTGCTCTTCCCGGGGTCCTTGCCGTAGTTGTCTGCGTGTGCGGTGGTGCCGATTCCGGTGAGGGCGAGGAGTGCTGCGGTGATGGCGAGTGCGGGGCGTGTGTAGCGCATCCCTTTTATCCTTGTTTAGTGTGGGGTGTGGTGTTTGTATCTTGGAGGTGTGGGGGTGTGTGTGGGGAGGCGGGCCCAGGGCGGAGCGGGATGGACCCGGGTGGGGCGAAGAAGATCTGCCCAACGGGTCGCAAGTCCGGACCCCTTGCCGGCCCGACCCGCGTCCGCGGGTCTTTGGGCCTTGACCCTTGTTGCTGAGAGGACGGTTCGTGACCCTTTGAGTGATTCTGTCGTCGCCTGATGGTGTGGGGTGCGGGCGGAATCCACTGGTCCGCAGCCGGTGGTCTGTTGGGGTGGCGGGGTGAGTGAACGCAAGCCGTACCCGAGTGACTTATCGGACGAGCAGTGGTCGTTGATCGAGCCGGTGATCACGGCGTGGAAGGATCGGCACCGCTCGGTCAGCGGCCACCAGGGCGCCTACGCCATGCGGGAGATCGTGAACTCGATCCTCTACCAGAGCCGGACGGGCTGCCAGTGGGCCTACCTCCCGCACGATCTGCCGCCGAAGAGCGCGACGTACTACTACTTCGCCGCCTGGCGGGACGACGGAACCGACGAGGTCATCCACGAACTCCTGCGCTGCCAGGTCCGTGAGAAGGCCCGCCGATTAGAGGACCCGACCCTGGTGGTGCTGGACACGCAGAGTGTCCGTGTTGCCGCCGGGGTCCCCGCCTCCACGACCGGCCGGGACGCGGCGAAACGGGTCCCGGGCCGCAAGCGCGGACTGGCCGTGGACGTACTCGGCCTGGTCATCGCCGTCATCGTCCTCGCCGCGAGCGCGCATGACAACGCCGCCGGCATCGCCCTGCTCGACCGGGTCGCCGAGAACACCGCAGGAACCGTCGAGAAGGCCCTGGTCGACCAGGGCTTCAAGGCCGCCGTGGTCGCCCACGGCACCACGCTCGGGATCGACGTTGAGATCGTCGAACGCAACCCGCAGGACATCGGGTTCGTGCCGCAGCCGAAGCGGTGGAGGGTCGAGCAGACCTACGGGGTCCTGATACTGCACCGGCGCCTGGTCCGCGACTACGAGCACCGCCCGGCATCCTCCGCCTCACGCGTCTACTGGGCCATGACCCACATCATGGCCCGCCGCCTGACCGGCGCGAACACCCCCACCTGGCGCGATGCGGAAGCGGTGACGGCGTGAACATCGAGCCCCTGCTCGACGCGCTCGACGTCCAGCAGGACGCTGCCCGGTCCCTGGCCGAGGACCTGCGCACCCAGATCGCCGAACTTCAGGGCCGGCTACGGGAAGCCGAGACCCACCTCGAACACCTCGCGATCACCCGGAAGACCGTCACCGCCCTCGCGGACCGGATCCCCGCCGGGGCCGACTCACCCGACCTGCCCGAGCACCCGGACTACCCCCGCATCCTCGGCGTCTTCAACGACGCGACCGGACCGCTACGGGCCCGGGACATCTGCGAAGCCCTCGACCACGAACTGCTGCCGAAGAACATCGAGGGTACCCGCGCCAAGCTGAAACGCCTGGTCAAGCTCGACGTCCTCACCGAGGTCGATGCCGGCAGCTTCACCAGGAAGCAGTAGCCGACCGAGCACCGCGACCAGCAGCCCTGCCCCATCCTCACCCGGAAATGGACATCAAGTCGCGAACCGCCCTCTG
>NZ_JBQPXG010000006.1:0-528480 GCF_052244475.1 Streptomyces sp. IBSNAI002
CATCTGCACCGTCCACGGCCCCAACACCGGCCACGACCAGGACCAGGAGCAGCCGCACGCCGAGGCGGTCCGCGCGTGAGCCGGGCGGCCGACGGCCCGCACCCGCACCCGCTCACCCCGGCCGACCTCCCGGCCGGGGACGAGTGGCTGTCGGGCTGCGGGGAGTGCCACATCCCGATCCAGGGAGGCGCCGCGGGTCTCGCCGCGCACCGCCGCACGGTCCACGACCCCCGCCGCGACTACGGCGACCGCCGCATCCCCATCACGGTCCGCCTCGACCTCGGCTTCTGACCCGAAGGAGATCCGTCCATGCCCATGACCGAGACCGCCCGCGCGTACTACGACGCCCACACCCAGGCCCTGCGCGACCACGGCGTGATGAACGCCGCCCGCCTGTGGCCGAACCAGGCGCTGCAGTACACCACCGTCAACGGCGCCAAGTTCCTGCCGTTCCCGTCCCGCCTGCCCGCCCGGTCCGTGGCCCCGGCCGTCCGCTCCGCGCTGAAGAAGCACCTGGTGCACGAGTACGACGTCGCCGCCCGCGACGGCTCCCCGCTGCACATCGTCTACATCCGGCACGCCCCCGACACCTGGTCCGGCGGCGAGGCCGTGATCGACGTCTACGAGGTCCCGACCGCGGCTGAGTGATGGTCCTCCGTGCCGCCCCTGCCCCTGCCGACACCGGCCGGGGCCGGGACGGTCGCGGTGGTCCCTCACCAGCGCGAGCACGAGAGGAGCTGGACGTCATGGCCAAGGACTACTTCGAGGTGGACGTCCCCATACGAAACACCGAGGGCCTGCGCGGCGTGCACGTCTTCACCGGCCAGGCCGACAGCGACAGCGCCGCCATCAAGGCCGCCCACGAGGTCTACGACGCGGCCCGCGCCGCAGCAGCGGCCGGACTCGAGATCCCTCACGGGCGCCCGGACGGCTGGGGCGCCTGCGGATACCGGCCCGGCTGGGAACTGGACTGGGCCGCTGCAGAAGCAGGCCTCTGGAAGAGCCCGTACAGCTGGCTCACCCGCCAGCCCTTCGAGCTGTAGCTCTGCCCCGGGACAGACACACATCGGCGTCCAAACCAACGCGCCTGCCCCGGGCCTTCCCTCCCGTACAAGACGAGACGGAGACCCAAGTATGTCCTCCCACCACGACGTCGACCACGACCTCGCCTACCCCGAACCGCCGGCCTCCCCGCTCTGGCACCGCCACGGTCCCAAGCCTCGGCCGGTCACCCCCGGCCAGCAGCAGCGCAACTGCGAGCTGCTGCTCCGCGCCCAGCACACCCCCCGACCCCGCAACCCGCGCACCGGCAAGACCCGGACGGAGACCCGATGATGACCAGCTCCCAGACCCACTTCGCCATAGACGGCTACCTCGACGCGATCCCCGCCCCCGGCACCAGCTGGGGCACCGCAACGTTCGACCTGGTCCACTCCCCCGGCGACGCGCACCAGCTCATCCCCGACGCCCCCGACACCGTGTACGCCTGCACCACCTCCGACCCCCGCATCACCGACGCGCTGCTGCGCGAGATCCAGCCCGGCGACCTCCTCCGTGTCACCGGCACTCTCCTCCCGCCCGACACCCCGAGCGCCCCGGCCCGCCTCACCGTCGACGCCCTGGAGGTCCTGGACGCGGCCCCGCTCCCCGTGCTGCACGACCTCGTCCTCGAGCGCTGGGGCAACTACGCGACCGTCTTCGACGCCGACCGCGATAGCGTCCCGGTGTTCACCGTGGACGGGACGTGGATCGGCGAAGCCGCCAGCCCCGACGCCATCACCGACCTCATCAACGCCTACGAGAACCGCACCGCGCCATGACCACCAAGCGCTCCTCCGCCGGCGGCCTCCGCGGCTCCTGGCCTGCCGACGAGGACGCCGCCGACCAGCGTGCCCAAGGCACCGACGCCCGCGTCGTCATGGGCCTCGCCAGCGACCAGTTCCTCGTCGGCACCGACACCACCGACCTCTGACCGAGAGAGACGAACATGACCGAGACCGGCACCGAGCCCGAGACCGTCCGCTACACCGCCGACGTCGTCGCCATCACCCCGAGCCGCCACGTCCTGCTAATCGACATCCGCAACGCATTCCACTGGCTGTAGAACTCCGCCGCTAACTCGCTCAAAGGGACGGACCGCCAGGACAGCCACAATTCACCTTGCTGTAGTCAGGTTCACGGCCGTCGGCGAGCTGCTTCAAGCCGTTCTTGAAGTGACACAGCACGTCCTCGGTGTCGGCCGCGTCCAGCCGCTTCCGTAGAACTTTCGGCAGCTCGTCCATGGGTATCCGGTCCGTCCAGGGAAGCCGATTCATGATCTTCGCCAGGTGAACGGCGCCCTCGGCCGTACCGGCGTGGAGGTAGACCTCCTCGGGGACAAGCCTAGGTTCAAGACCGAATCCGAGGCGCTGGGTGAAGTCGTACACCGACAGGTCACCGATGCCGACGATGCGAGGTGATGCCTCCTTCGCCCTCTCAATCAGGCGGTAGCTTTCCGCGAACGACGTCGCCGTCTCCAGTTTCCATGCCCAGTCGCGCAGGCGATCGGAACAGTCCGGCAGCGCGTCCGGATACTTCCGGCCCTTGTTGGGTATCGGGAGCTGGTGGTCGTGGAGGCGGATGCCGTCCGGCATGAGGCCTGCACCGACGAGGGCGGCGCGTTGGGCGAACGGCTTGACCTTCGAGTACTCCTCCAACTCAGCCAGTGCATCCGCCCTGTGCACCTCGATGTAGTGCTTCGCCATGGACTTCAGGTGCTTCTTGACCCACGTGTCCACAGATCCCCCTTCTCTTCATGCCACGCCGATGGCGAGCGTAGGCGGTCCCAGCGATACGGCTGCAGCTCGCCCCGACCTATGGGCGCCGTCGGGCAGGCCGTTGGGACGGGACCGGCCCGTTTGTCTGTGGCGGGCCATTACCGCGTGCCGGTGTGGACCCCCCTCACCGACACCGTGACCGCATCCCTCAGCTTGATCACCACCAACCCCCGGGTAGGAGGCCCGGTGACCCGCCGAGGATTCCGCCGCTGCGCCTTGGCGCCCTGCCCTGCCCTGCGCTCGCCCTCGAGAACCAGGTTGTCCTCGAGGCGTCCCGCGCGATGCTCGCGGCCGTACGCGAACCTGAGCCCTGAAGCTGCCGTCGGTCTTGATCTCCCCGAAGCATCGGCATGCCACTGGTGTGATCGGCAGGACCGGCAAGACCCGCACACACGAAGGCCCCTGCTTCCCGCCGCAACGGCACGAAGTAGGGGCCTTCGTGCGTTGTCGGGCCCGTGGGAGCCCGCGATGTCTGCATCCAGGCATCGGCGCTTGACGAGGGGAGTCTGCGGTCGGATGAGTGCCTACTGATAACGGCGTTATCAGTAGGCGCCGTCGTGATCGGTGCACATATAGGTGAGAACTGGGAGCGATCCCTAGCGAGTCGGTCCCCACAGGTCCAGCTGAGTTAGTAAGGTGCCTCCATGGTCACCCAAATCCCCTCCGGAAACAGAGAGAAAGTTGTCTCCAAGCTGCCAGTCGAGCTGCGCCAGGACCTGAAGGTGAGAGCAGCCGAGCTCGGCGTGGACATCCAGGACGCCGTCACCGAAGGAATCGACGCCTGGCGTAACTCCCCCGGGACACACGAACTCATCGACACGGCCGGCTCCGTGACGTTCTCGACCTGGCTCTTCCCCGGCCAGTGGGAGGACCTTAAGGCGACTTGCGGCGAGCGTGGAATCCCCTTCGTGCAAGGGCTCGCCCAGTCGATCGCCCTGTGGCTGGAGACGCACCCCTCCCCCAAGTACAGGCCGGTCACCGGCATCCCCCGTCGCATCGTGGTGTGCAACCAGAAGGGCGGCGTCGGGAAGACCGCAATCTCTGCCGGCGTCGGCGAAGCGCTGGCGGAAGGGGAGCACTTCGTCACCGTTGCCAAGAGCACCGAGACGCTCATCGAGGAGTTCCGCGGCTTGGGGCTGCGCGTACTGCTCGTCGACTACGACCCTCAGGGCCACCTCACCAAGCAGCTCGGCCTTCAGAGCCTGCCCGCGAAGGGCCCCAGCCTGGCCAAGTTCATGGCCGGACAGATCAAGGACTCCTCGATCAGGGACCTCGTAGCGGTCGTCGAAGACGACCGCTACGGCGACCGCCTGCACGTCCTGCCGTCCTGCCCAGACGCCTTCCTGCTCGACATCATGATCGCGATGGACCGCAACCGGCAGGCGACGCTCGAGCGAGCCCTCGAGCCCCTCGAGAAGGACTACGACGTCATCGTCGTCGACTCCCCCCCGAGCCTCGGAGTCGGCATGGACGCCGCGATCTACTACGGCCGGCGCCGTGAAGGCGAATCCAAGGACCAGTCCGGCGTAATGATCATCGTGCAGGCAGAGGACTCGTCAGCAGATGCCTTCGAGCTGCTGATAGAGCAGATCGAATCCGGCAAGACGGACTGGCGGATCGACGTCGAGTACCTCGGCCTCGTCGTCAACATGTACGACGCCCGCGACGGCTACGTCGTCACCTCCTCCCTCCGGGAATGGGAATCCCTCGGCGACCCCAGAGTCCTCACCAAGGTCGCCCGCCTCAAGGAACAGCGCGAGGCCGTCCGCAACAAAGCGCCGCTTCTCTCCTACGCACCCGAGTGCGACCAGGCCATGAGCATGCGCAAGATCGTCCGGGAGATCACGTGAGTACCCGCCAGTCCGCCGCAGACCGCGTCGGGAGCTCCAGCAGCTTCGGCCGGGCAGCCCTCGCCCGCAGCACCCGCGGCCAGCTCATCGCAGCCGCAACAGGAGAGGACGCCGAAGAGGCCGTCTCCGAGGTCAGCCTGGACCGCATCAGCCCGAACCCCGACAACCCCCGCGACAGCCTTGGGGACATTGACGGGCTGGCTTCGAGCCTTGCTGAGATCGGCCTCGTCCAGGCGATCACAATCGCCAACGTCGATGCCTACCTGAGGGATCGTCCGGGCCGACAGCACGAACTTGCCGCCGGAGCCCGATACGTCGTCGTCGATGGACACCGACGCCTTGCCGCGGCCCACGCCGCCGGCCTCGAGTCGATCCGGGTCACTGTCAACGACGACCTGACCGCCACGGACGAGAAACTGCTCGAAGCCGCGTTTGTTGCCAACGCGCAGCGCGAGAATCTGACTGACCTGGAGGAGGCGCAAGCGCTCAGCCAGCTCGTTGCGCTGTACGGCTCACAGCACAAGGCGGCCAAAAGACTTGGTGTCAGCCAGCCGTACATCTCACAGAGGCTCTCCCTGCTGTCCCTGGCCCCTGACCTCCAGGCAGACCTCGAGGCCGGACGACGCAAGGTAGAGCACGTACGGGGGTTGGCCAAGCTGACCCCTGACGAGCAGCGGGCGGCAGCCAACGAACGAGCCGAAGCGGCGGGCACCCAGCCCCGCCGGCGTAGCTCCGTTCCTCCTCAAGCAGCGGCACCGACGGAGTCCACTGATAACGCCGTTATCACCGAGGCATCAGCTCCCGCACCTCACACCAGCCACGCATCTGGCAGTGTGGGTACTAGTCCGGGTTCCGGCAGTGTCGAGCGCGGCACGCCCGTGAGCGACAGCGCCGAGGCGCCTGCAGCCCCCGAGTCGGCTGATAACGGCGTTATCAGCAAGGGGGAGGGGGACGCCCACCTGGTGGACATCCGGCGGATTCCCCGGGTCCCATGGCACGACGGCCAGGCAGTCGCGGAGCTGGTGCTCGAGAAGATGGACTCGGCTCAGCGTGCGGTACTCATCGAGAAGCTCATCGAAGCACACGGTGACAAGTAGTCGAACCCAGATGGTGTCCGAGGCCCGTCTCGCCTGCGAGACGGGCCTCGACCCGTTTGGGGACGCCTTCCACGACGCGTTGTGCTCGCCGTGCCAGGGCGCATAAGGAGCCAGACCGAAGTTCAACGGCACCGCGCGCAGCGACCACGGAGCGGACGTCCCGCTCTTCGTCGCCTCCTGCAAGTTCACTAAGCAGGCCCGCGCCTTCGCTGCCTGCCACGGCTTGGTCCTCGTCGACGTGTACCTCCTCGGCTTCTGGAACAGCGGCACCGCCCTTACCGCGCTGCTCGACCTGGACATCAACCGGTCCGGAACGAACCGGAAACTGTCCCCCGACAAGTGAGCTCCTGCCGCTCAGCAGCCTGCGTCGGTGCCCTTCCACCCGTTCCCGAGCCCGCGGTGTCGGGGCTGCGATGCCGGGACGGCAGGCGTCGGGCGGGTGTTCAGCGCGGCGGCCATTTGCACGGCTGCGTGGGGGACAGGCCGACGGCAACCTGTTTGTGACCCGTGCGTACGTACCCGGCCCGTAGCCGGCCAGGGCCACCGCGAGGGAGGCCGCCGCCGTCTTGGCCGACCCTGCGCCCCCGCCGGGGGTCGTCCTCGATGGCAGGCGTCTGGCGGCGGAGTTCGCGGCGGCGGCGAGGAGCACGGCGAGGGCCTGGGCGTCAGCCGCGTTCAGCGTGACGGTTGATCGCTGCTGCCGGTCCCGAGTCGACGGCCCTGCCCGTGAGTCAGGGCGCTGATGATTGCGTGCTGCGCCGGTCGTGGGTGTTCTGACGGAGCTGCCCGGTGTGGTGGGTGAGGGTGTCGATGCGTTCGGCGAGGTGGGCGTCCTGGGGTCGCAGGTGTGCTCGGGTGGCGGCCAGGGGTTGGACCAGGCGGGCGGCGTCGTCGTCGGCGAGGGCCTGGTTCAGCTCGCCGACTGCGTGGTCGGCGCTGGCGGGGAGGCCGGTGAGGGCGGTGATCTGTCCGGCGAGGCGGCGCAGGTCGGCTGCGTTGTCGCGGGCCCAGGCAGTCACGGTGCGGTCGGCGGCGCGGGTGTCGCGGGTGGCCTGGACGCGTTCCTCGCCGGTGCTTCCGGCCGTGCCGGGGCGCAGGCGCAGGTAGCGGCGTTCGGCGGCCTGGCGGCTGGCGACGCCGAGGGGGCCGGCGAGGTCCGCCCAGCTGGCTCCGTGCCCGCGGGCGGTTTCGATCAGTTGGCTCTCCCAGCCGGCGAGTTGCTCGCGGACCTCGCGCAGCATGAGCAGCGCGGCCAGCGCCGGGTGCGGACCGGAGGCCGCGGCGGCCGGGGCTGCTGTTGTGGGCTGCTGTGCCTGTTCCACGGACCGGTTGATGGCTTCCAGGGCTGCTGCGGCGGCGTGGAAGGACACGGGTGCGGGGGGTGTGTCTGCTGGGGTCACGGCTCACTCCGTCGTCTTGTCATCCTCCAGATGACTCCTTGCTTGTCATCGTTTCGATGACATGTTACAACGGTGGCACGTTGAAAGCGCATTGGCAGTTTCTGCCTGAACCAACTGGAGGTGTTTCGCGATGTTGATGCGCACTGACCCGTTCCGCGAGATGGACCGGATCGTCCAGCAGCTGTCGGGTACGTCGGGGACGTGGTCGAAGCCCTCGGTCATGCCGATGGACGCCTACCGTGACGGCGACGCGTACGTGATCGCGTTCGACCTGCCCGGCGTGAGCACCGAGGCGATCGACATTGATGTCGAGCGGAACATGCTGACCGTCAAGGCGGAGCGCCGCCCGGCCCTGAAGGCCGACTCCGTGAAGATGGAGCTCTCCGAGCGGCCGCTGGGTGTCTTCTCTCGCCAGATCATGCTGGCCGACACCCTGGACACCGAGCACATCGAGGCGGACTACGACGCGGGCGTGCTGACCCTGCGCATCCCGATCGCCGAGCGTGCCAAGCCCCGCAAGATCAGCATCCGCGCCGACGCCGGCCCCAAGCAGATCTCCGCCTGAGGTCTGCGCAACAGCAGCCAGCAGAGGGCGGGCAAGAGCCGATCCCCCTCCGGCACCCCCCCTCCGGCACCCGCCCTCCGCCCCCTTCCTTGACCTGCTTCACCCCTCTTCCCGGAGGTGATGTCGATGTCGATGCGCAGGGAGTCGTTCCTGGCCCACGTCCAGGAACGCGGCGAGTACAAAACCCCTGAGGAAGCCGACCGCGTCGCCCGTGTCGTCTTGGCGCTGCTCGGCGCGCACCTGGTCGGCACGGTCCGGGCCGAGCTCGCCGCCCGGCTCCCCGAGACCTACGCCCTGATCCTCCTCAACCCGCTGCAGGCCGCTGAACCGCTCTCGCCTGAGCGGTTCGTGCGGGCGACCGCGGCCTGGATCGAAGGGGCCACCGAGGAGACCGCCCTGTGGGACATCGGCGCGGTCCTGTCCACCGCGGCCGCCGCCGCTGGCGATGTCCTCACCCGCGAGGTCCTCCTCCAGCTCCCGCCCGGCTACGACCTCCTCTTCGGCCACCCCCAGCCCACCTGAACGCAACCGGCCCATGGCCGGACCTTCCGCACAGAAAGGCAACCACAGCCGTGTACGACCAGCCTCGAGCGAACGCCTCCCAGCCGGCCATGACGTTCGACCAGGTGCTGGAACGCGTGCGCTACGAGGGCGCCTATCCCACCCGCGAACGCGCCGCCGAAGCCGTCCACCAGGTCCTGTCCGCCCTCGGCCGCCAGCTCACCGGCGACGAACGCGTCGACCTCGCCCAGGTGCTGCCCGTCGAAGCCGCCCTCGCCCTGACCGCCCAGATCCCCGCCACCGAGCACCTCACCGGCTGGGGCTTCGTCAAGGACCTCGCCACCCGCACCGGGGTGAGCCCGGCCGTCGCCCGCTGGGACACCGGCGCCGTCCTCGCTGTCGTCACCCGCCTGACGGGCCCCGACCTCCTCGCCCGCATCCTCGGCCAGCTCCCCGACGACTACGCCCTCCTCTTCGGCCAGGCACAGCTGCGCCGTCCCGCGCCCGCCGCCGCCTGACCGGCTGCCCGGCCCCCGAGCACAAACGAAACGGGTCCGGGACCGCTACTGCGGTCCCGGACCCGTCGCGTGAGGCGGAGTCTCAGTGCTTGAAGGTGTCCTTGATCCTCTCCTTGGCCTGGCGGGCGTCGCCCTTGGCCTGCTCAGCGCGGCCCTCGGCGGTCAGCCGCTCGTTGCCCGTCAGGCGGCCGGCGGTCTCCTTGAGCTTGCCCGTGCCCTGCTCGACCTTCGCTTCGGCCTTCTGCTCACCAGACACAGCTGATCACTCCCTGCTCCGTGGAAAGGTCTTACGGGGCCGCGTATGACCGCTGGGCCCCTTCCTAAACGAAGGGGGGCGCCATCACGGCCCCACGCACGTGGCCGGCGGGCGCGACGGTGTCAGGCTGGCTGCGTCAGCACGTGGCCGGCGTGGGGCAGTTCGTGGATGTGGGCGGCTGCTCCTTCCAGCGGCAGAAGCGGGCGCACAGGGCAGGCAGCCGGGGTGTGGTCGTGGTCGACCTTCCAGGTGGGCAGGGATGCGGCACTGCCCTGGGCGGAGACGGCGTAGAGGGTGCCGGAGCAGCCTTGGCACACCAGCGAAGCGTGGATCATCGAGAGGACCCTTCCGTCGGTGCCGACTCGGCGCGCGCTCCCATGATCGGCCTCACGTCATCAAAACGATTCTGCTGCTCCGCGGACACCACGATGCGGGGCACGCAGACGATCTTCCTGCTACCTGGACAAGGCCGGAGGAGAAAGGGAGCGGCCCCTTCGCCGTAGCCCACTGCATCGGCCGCTCAAGGGGAGGCAGATCGATCTTCGTGATCCTCTCCTCGACCCGCGCCTGCCCTTCGGCTTGCCGGTCGCGCTGTCGCCCACGTGTCGACGGGCATCCTTCGGGTCCCTGCGGGGGCACGCAGGCGTCGTCGGGGCGGGCAGGCGGGGCAGGTACGCGGAGGCTGTGGGCATGCTGTGCCTCTGGAGCGACCACCTGAGCCGGGGACCGGGCTCGGGGACGGTCTCCTGGGCTTCAACGGCTCGGTTCACCGTGGCCATGCCCGCCGGGTGAGCGATGCGCTGCAGTGGGTCTTACCGGGGCAGGAAGGCGCGCACGGTCTTGCCGCCTCCGGGAGCCTCGGTCACGTGGGTGGTGCGGGCGAGGCGGTTGACCATGGGCCAGCCGAAGCCGCCGGTGCCATGGTTCAGGTCGGGGGTACGCATGCGCGGTGCCTGCGGGCTCGGGTCGTGGACGGCCACCTCGACGCTGTCCGGGTGGGCGGCCAGCTCCAGAGTGCAGGTGCCGCCGGCGTGGCGCAGGGCGTTGGTGACGAGTTCCGAGACGACCAGGACCACGGTGTCGCCTCCGCTCCGAGCGGGGGTGCCAGGACCACGAGGAAGTCCCGGACTTCCTCGCGAGCACCGGCGATGGCGGGGAGGGGCCGCCGCAACGCGGACGCTCGTCGTGTCCATCAACTTCACCTCGGTCTCCTGGAGCGCTCCGTGCGGGGCTTGTCCGCGCGGTGCTTGTGCCCCGGCCCGGGGCGGGCAACCCGACATCGGTCGCCTCTGCGTCCTTCGGTGTCGCTGTTCGAGGACGATTACCTCGTCTTCGAATCCGCAAAAATCTATGTTGGCCGAAGTAGACATTGGAGGGTGGTGTCGTTATGGTTTCTCTCGTAGCCCGAAGAGATCGAAGGGCCCGGCAGAGATGAACTGCCGGGCAGCAGTACCCGCAGTTGCAGTGCGCAGGACGGCGCGGTGACGGAGTTTCGAAGCCAGGTTGGTTGCAGGACGGCGACGGGACTGGTGACCGGACCGGGTGGCCCGCAGTGATCAGGGGCCGCCGCAGGCAGTACCGCAGTTAACGCAGTGGCAGTACCCGCAGTAAATGCAGTTCGCAGTACCCAGCAGTGAAGTCGGTTGGTGGTACCTCGGTGAAGGCGTCGGCTGCGGGCGCGCGCACCGGGAGGTCCGGCAGTGGGGTTCTAAGCCAGAGCAGACGCACGATGGGCGACGGGGCTGGCTGCCGGAACGTGGCGCTGGGAGAGGCCACACGCAGTACCGGCAGTACACGTAGTTCGCAGTAACCGAAACCAGGCGCCATCAGGATCGCCCGGGCGGAAGTTGGAGCCCGGGTACCGCAGGACATCGATAGTGAGGTGGTCTCCGGTCAAGCAACCGCGATCCCCGCAGCCCCGACAGCATTCCGGTCGGGCCGGCGGACACAGAAGGCCGACGCAGGATCAGGGTCGGCAGATGGTGTAGCAGTTCCTTCGGGGCCCTGGTGCCATAGGCGCCAGGGCCCCTCCACGCGTTCCACGAGAGAGGTTCCATGACAGCACCCGATCCGACAGGCCCGCTCGACGGCCACCTGGACGACGACGACTACCCCGCCTACACCATGGGCCGGGCCGCCGAAATGCTCGGCACCACCCAGGGCTTCCTCCGCGCCATCGGCGAAGCCCGCCTCATCACCCCGCTCCGCTCCGCCGGCGGACACCGCCGTTACTCCCGCTATCAGCTGCGGATCGCCGCCCGGGCCCGGGAGCTCGTCGACCAGGGCACCCCGATCGAGGCCGCCTGCCGGATCGTCATCCTCGAGGACCAGCTCGAAGAGGCTCAGCGCCTCAACGCCGAATACCGCCGCGCCGCCGAGGACACGAGTCGACCGGCCGCCTCCTGAAGCGGCCTGCTGCCGCCAGAGCCAGCGCGGGGGCGCTGCCATGACGCGACCGCTCCGGCCTGGTGACAGGGTGTGTGTGCGTGTACCGTCTGGGTCAGCTGTCGTGGTTCGGATGTTGCCGTTGTGCCCACGCCGAAAGCGTGGGCATTGTGCTGTGCCGTGTCGCAGGAACCAGGGCGATCACCTCCGCCTCCCGCACGTCGCGGAGGCGTACAGCGACTGGAAGGCATGGCCATGGCTACGGGCACTGTGAAGTGGTTCAACGCGGAGAAGGGCTTCGGCTTCATCGCGCAGGACGGTGGCGGTCCGGACGTCTTCGCCCACTACTCGGCGATCAACTCCACCGGCTTCCGTGAGCTCCAGGAGGGCCAGGCCGTGACGTTCGACGTCACCCAGGGCCAGAAGGGCCCGCAGGCGGAGAACATCAACCTGGCCTGACCCTCTTAACCACCGCCCGCAGATTCGCGGCGCTCGAAGCGTCAGACGCCGCCGGCGGGCGGAGGCAGGAAGAACGAGATGGGGGCCGCGCAGCTTTCGCCGCGCGGCCCCCTGTCAATCCCCTCGGACTGTGGAGATCTTCTAAGCGGCCAGCTCCAAGGCGGAGTTGGCCCGGTGGTCGTGCTCGTAGTCGATCGGACTCTGGTAGCCGCACACGCTGTGTAGCCGGTGCGTGTTGTAGAAGCCGGTGATCCAGGTCGCAATCCTCAGCCGGGCCTCGGTGCGGGTGGCGAACGTGTGGCGGTAGGCGTACTCGACCTTGAGCACACTGTTGAACGCCTCGCTGACGGCGTTGTCGAAACACGACCCGACGCGGCCCATGGACTGGGTCACGCCCAGTCGGCGGCAGGCCCGGCGAAAGCGCCGGGAGCCGTACTCGCTGCCGCGGTCGCTGTGGAAGATCACGCCCTTCACGTCACCGCCGCGGGTGGCCGCGGCCATGTTCAAGGACGCCACGACCAGCTCGGCGTCATGGCGTGCGCCCATCGCGTAGCCGAGCAGCCGGCGCGAGAACAGGTCGATGACGGTGGCCAGGTAGAGCTTGCCCTCACCGGTGGTGATCTCGGTCATGTCGCCGCACCAGACCTGGTCCGGAGCGTCCGTGGTGAAGTCCCGCCGCACGAAGTCGGGGGCCGCCGGACGCTTGCCGGGCCGGGTCAGCCCGCGCCGTCGGCGGACCTTCCGTCCGGCCAGCCCGAGCTCGGCCATCAGACGGGCGACGGTGTTCACCGAGACCCGCCAGCCTGCGCGGACCAGGAGGCACCAGACCTTCGGGGAGCCGTAGGTGCCGCCGGAGTCCTCGAAGATCTGCCGGATCTTGTCGGTCAGCTGCCCGCGCCGGACCTCACGCGCGGTGGTGGGCTTGTCGCGCCACTTGTAGAACCAGGACTCCGACACCCCCAGGACCTGGCAGGCCAGCCGGTGCGGGATGCGGTGCTCGGTCCTCTGGTTACCGATGAACGCGGCCAGGGCGGCCGGGTCCGTCTCGGTCACTTCACCCAGAGGACCATGCATCGCTTGAGGACATCACGCTCCATCTCCAGCTCGCGTATCCGCTTGTTCTTCTCCGACATCTCCCGCCGTAGCCGCTCCAGCTCGGCGCGCTCGGCCTCGCGCATCCGCCCGCCCGGCGCGGGCTCAGTCGACCGGTCGGACGACGCCGACCCGTTGCGCCGCCACCGCGACACCCAGCTGTGCAGCGTGCCGGAGTGCACGCCGAGCTCCTCGGCGACCTCCGGGATCGGTCGGCCCGTCTCGATCACGATGCGTACAGCGCCCTCACGAAACTCAGGCGTGTATGTGCGTTGCTTGGACCCCATGAATCCCAACTTCCCCTGCAATCACGGACTCCACGCTACGAGGGGAGGGACAATCCCAACTTCCCCTGCAATCACGGACTCCACGCTACGAGGGGAGGGACAACCACGCGCCCTACCGGGAACTCGGAGCCGACCACTTCACCCGCCGCGATCCCGAACGCGCCATGCGCCGCATGATCAAGGAAGCCAACAGCCTCGGACTGACCGTCCGCTTCGATCCCATCGTGGCCTGATCCACCCAGCCACGGGGGCTATTTTCGTGTCAGGCCCTTGACAATCAATTACTTCGGGTGCTTGGAGAGGTTGTTGATGCGATTTGTGCGTTCCAGTGTCGCGGCGGTACAGGGAACGGGGGTGGTGGAGTGGTCAGTGATACAGATGGTCATACCGTCTGGTGAGACGTTGCAGTCGAGAGGTCCAACGGGCCACGGCGGGTTTCCTGCGGCGTTGGTGCATTGAGCGGGGCCGCCCTCGATGAAGACAGTGTTGTCAGGATTGCTGTTGACCGTGAAGCTCCCGGGAGCTCCTCCCGCAGCTCCATATCCTGTACGGCCAGCAAGCAGAATCACGTGTGAGCTTCCCGGCGGTGCTGTGTCCTGAGACAGGGCGAGCTGGCAAAGTTCGGGCCACTCATCGCATGTCAAAGTGACTGCCTGGGTGGAGTTGTTTCGGATGGTGTAGTTGTAGTTCGAGTCGTCGATTCCCGATGCCAGACTTACCTTGTGGCCTTGTCCGGTGGTGGCGTTGTGGCCGTATTTGATGTTGCCGCAGGCGTTGTGGTTGTGGTTGCCCTTGACTTCGATGATGCAGAAGTTGCCCCGGTCCTTGGCGTTGTCGTCGGCGTATGCGGTGGTGCCCAGGCCGGTGAGTGCGAGGAGCATGGTGGCGGCTGCGAGTGCGGGGCGCGTGTAGCGCATCCTTTTCTCCCTGTTTGGCGATAAGTGTGGCTTTTGTATCTTGTGGGGGTGTGGGTGTGTGCTGGGGGAGGCGGGCCGTGGTGTGGTTCGGTTGGGTGAACTGATGGAGTGAGCTTCTTCAGCGGCCGCCCCATAGGGTGAACGGCCCTGTGGAGCTGACCGGCCTCTGTCCTGCAGTGGTCCTCGCCTTCACGGGTCAGGCCCTCACCCGATCGGTGTCCACTCTGAAAAGGCTCAGTGGGCACTGTCACGTTGTCGGTGGTGGGGTGGGATGATCTTCGGGTTGTCCGTCTGGGGAGGGGCCCGATCGTGTCGTCCGAGGTGCCGTCGTACGCGAATCACCGCTACCCGGCCGAGGTCATCTCGCACTGCGTGTGGCTGTACTTTCGCTTCGCCCTCTCCTTCCGTGAGGTCGAGGAGATGATGCTCGAGCGCGGCATCGTCGTCTCCCACGAGAGCATCTGAACCGTCCCGTGTTCGATAGAGACTCGGTTCCATGGAAGGATCGAGTCATGGCACGCCCCTCCTCCTATCCCCTTGAGCTGCGCAAACGAGCGGTCCGCATGGTCGCCGAGGTCCGTGGTGACTATCCGAACGAGTCGACAGCGATCAAGTCAGTAGCCGAGAAGCTCGGCATCGGCTCGACCGAGACGTTGCGCAAGTCGGTCCGGCAGGACCAGATCGACTCTGGCACCCGACCCGGGGTGACCAGCGAGGAGTCCGCGCAGGTCAAGGCGATGAAGAAGGAAATTGCCGAGCTGAAACGGGCGAATGACATCCTGAAGGCGGCGGCGAGTTTCTTCGCGGCCGAGCTCGACCGGCCACATCTTCGCTCGTAACGTTCATCGACGAGCACCGGGACCGCTTCGGCGGTGTCGAGCCGATCTGCGCAACGCTCACCGAGCACGACTGCAAGATCGCCCCCTCCACCTACTACGCCCACAGGCACTGTCACCTTGTTCGGCGGTCTGGGATGATCTTCGGGTTGTGGGTGCCCGGGGAGGGGTGGGGTCCGTGTCGTCTGCGTCGCCGTCGTACAAGAACCACCGCTACCCCGTAGAGATCATTTCCCACTGCGTGTGGCTGTATTTCCGCTTCCCCCTCTCCTTCCGTGAGGTCGAGGAGATGATGCTCGAGCGGGGCGTGACCGTCTCCCACGAGACGATCCGGCGGTGGTGTCTGAAGTTCGGGCAGGCGTACGCCAACAGCCTGCGCCGGCGGCGCCCGCGGCCGGGCGACAAGTGGCACTCGGACGAAGTGTTCATCAAGATCGGCGGGGTCCAAAAGTACTTGTGGCGGGCCGTCGATGCCGACGGAAACGTCCTGGACATCCTGGTGCAGAATCGGCGGGACAAGGCTGCGGCCAGGCGTTTCTTCCGCCGGCTCCTCACCACCACCTGTCAGGTGCCCCGGGTGATCGTCACGGACAAGCTCCGGTCGTACGGGGCTGCGCACCGGGAGGTGATGTCCTCGGTGGAGCACCGTTCCCACAAGGGGTTGAACAACCGGGCGGAGAACTCCCACCAGCCCACCCGGCAGCGGGAACGCGCGATGAAAACTTCCGCACCGTCGGCGGGGCGCAAAGGTTTCTGTCGGCGTTCACCGGGATCTCACCCCACTTCCGGCCCCACCGGCATCTGATGACGGCCGGCCGGTACCGCTTCGAAATGAGCGTCCGCTTCACCATCTGGAACCAGATCACCGGCGCCGCCGACCTGTCCATGACGGCCTGAACAACAGACCGCTGGCACCTCACCACGCCCTGACGCGCCATCAAACGATCACGCCCTCGATAACGTGACAGTGCCCTGGTAGGCCTTGTCGGCCCAGCAGGGAATGCCGGCCCCGGTGAGCGCGTCGATGATGCCGTGCCCGCGGGCCGCGCGGACGTCATGCACGGCTCCGGGCAGAGCGGGTGAGGCCCACAGGAGTCTGCCGAATGGATCCGCGATGACCTGCACATTCATCCCGTGCTTCTTGTGCTTGCCCGAGTAGAAGGGCCGGTCGACGGCGATCCGGTCGATCGGCAGCAGCGTCCCGTCCAACAGCACGAACGCCTTCATCGACGCCGCCCTGACCACCTCGGCCAGCGTCGGAGCCAGCGCCGCCAGAACCTCGACCGCCTCGGCGATGTAACGCAATGCGGTGGTCGTACCGACCCCGAAACCAGCCGCGAGCTGCGCATACGAATGCCCGTTGCGGAGGTGGGCGAGGGTGAGCAAGGCCTGTCGGCCCGCACTCAGGCGCCGCCACCGGGTGCCAAGAACGCGGCGGTGTTCCCTCAGGCGGGCGGCGAGGAAGCGGACGGCAGAGCTGGACACGTCGACGCCCGACGGGTAGACAAGCACACGAAGCCCCTGGTGGAGACGGATTTCTTGGTCGAAACCCATCTACCAGGGGCTTCACCTGCCTGTCAGCCCAACTACCCGACTCGACCAGCAGGTTGGAAAAGGCTCAGTGCCTGACAACACACGCCACAAGCCTGACAGCGACACCCCTGCCCCCAGGCCGGATCGCCAAGACGATCAACGCCTACGAAAATCTTGGAAGACACGGCAGCTGTAGTTCCGTGATCGTTGGGTCATCGTCGCTGGTCACGTCGTTTCGGCGGCTGTGATGTTGTTCCAGCGACGGTGGGCCTCGGCTGCCTGGAACTGATGGTGACGGCGCCAGGTGGACCAGTGCAGCAGGTGGTCGCGATCGCGGCGGGGCTGGGGCAGCGCGGTGATCCGTAGTAGGCGCAGGAGTTCGCGGGCGCTGGCCGGGACGAGTTTGGTGTCTGTGGTTCCGGCTGCGTTCACAGTGGTGCGGGCGCGGGTGATCGCGAGGACGGCGGTGGCGAGCATGCTGATCAGGGTCCAGCGCATCCAGGAGTTCCAGCAGGTGGTCTGGCCCTGGTCGAGGCCGCAGATGCCCTTGGCGAGCTGGAAGTCTTCTTCCACTCGCCATCGGCAGCACACCACGTCCACAAGATCGGCCAGGGTGACGGGGCGGGCCGAGTGGCAGCGGTAGAAGGAGAGCTCGCGGGTATAGCGGTGGCGGCGCACGAGCACAAAGGAGCGCCCCGGCTCTTGGTCGTCGGGGGTGTCGTCGGGGTGGATGTCGAGCATGGCCCAGTCGTAGTGGCGGTCGCCTTTCAGGCCTTGGCCGGTGCGTAGGCGCATCCAGTTCTTCCTCGGGACGCGGGTGGCCAGGTCGGTGACGCTCATGCGGCCGATGGCTGTGTCCACTCGGTGGTCGCAGCGGACGGCGAGGGCATAGTCGAAACCGAGGGCGCGGGCAGTAAGTCGCAGTTCGCGACTGCCGTAGACCTCGTCGCCGGCCAGCCACCGGGCCGGTATGCCCAGGCCCCGGGCGCGGGTGAGCATGTCGGCGGCGAGCTGGGGCTTGGTGGCGAAGGCGAGGTCGTCGGGGACATGGGTGAGCAGCCGGCGTTCCTCGTCCGCGGTCCACTCCCTGCTGAAGTACAAGGTCCGGTCGATGGGGGCGTGTCCGTGCCGGCTTGCGTAGGTGAGGTGGACGGCGACCTGGCACAGACCGATGCCGCCGAGGGCCCCGGAGTACTGGTGGGCTGCCCCGACGCAGTCGGTGGAGGACTTCTCATCGCCGGTCTCGTCCACGATCAACACCGCGTCCGGGGCAGCGAGTTCACCTGCTGTCCAGGCTGCGATCCGGTCCCGGGCGGTGTCATGGTCGACCATCGCGCGGGACAGGAAGTGCTGCAGCCGATGGGGACCACGGTGCCCCAGCGCCTCGGCCAGGGTCCAGCAGTTGCGGGTGTCCAGCTCCATGAGCAGCGCCTCGCACATCTCCCCGGCCAGAGCACGCGGCCCCGGGCGCTCGAAGCAGTCCGCGATCTGCCCGCACGCCGCCCCAAGCACCGTCGCCCATGCCAGCTCGGCTACCGTGGCTTCCACGGCCACCTGATCCTGTCGAGTCTTCACAAACCGCCATGATCATGGTGGCCGCACCCATGCCTACAAGCACCCCCACCACCGCTGACCAGCACCGACGCAACAGCGATCAAGAACTACAGCTGCCGTGGAAGAGCCGTTCTTCTTACAGTCCCTTCCCTCACGGTGAGCACACAACGTACGCACCAATTCGGGCTGCGTTAGACCCGTCATTTCGCACCAACACGGTCCATCCGGTAGGTGGGGTACCAACCGAAGGACGGCTGTGGAGGATAGCCACTTGGGTGATTGTCCCGTCGATTACAGGCGAAACTTGAAAGCCGCCACCTGTAGCAACTTCACCTGCGAAACAGTCCGCCACGACGATCAGCGAATCTCCAGGGATGACATTCTCGAAGCGAGGCGTGGTGCGTGTCGTGTTCACTCCCGCCGGGCCAGCTGGTCCTGCTGGTCCCACCGCACCGGTCGCACCGGCCGGGCCTTGGGCTCCTGTAGCGCCCGCTGCTCCGGCTGGTCCGGCTGGTCCCACCGCACCGGTCGCACCCGCCGGGCCTTGGGCTCCTGTAGCGCCCGCTGCTCCGGCTGGTCCGGCTGGTCCCACCGCACCGGTCGCACCCGCCGGGCCAGGTGCACCCGCCGGGCCAGCGGGGCCAGGTGCACCCGCCGGGCCAGCGGGGCCAGGTGCACCCGCAGGACCAGCGGGGCCAGGTGCACCCGCAGGACCAGTTTCTCCGTGGCGGCAATCGCCCTCGGGACCGCCTTCAGCATGTGGGTCGTTGTAGCAAGGGTCGGGATGCACTGCCGCCTTCAGGCGTGCCGCAGTTCCGTGCTCTCCCGCCTGCGCGTGCGCCGAATGCAAGCCGCCCAAGGAAACGGACGCCAGTACGCTGACGACCACGCACGCTTCAAACCAACGGGCTCTCGCCCGGCGACAATCCTGCACCTGCCGGCCCCTTCATTACTTGGATCCAACCGGATATGGCAGCCGATTACATACCTCGGAAACCTTCCCCTTACTTCTTACAAAGCATTTATCACTCGATTACGTCAGCTACTGAACGTCTTGGTGCTGATGCCCCTATGGATGTCAAGGGGTGGTTGGGGCGGGGGTCGATGGTCCGGTGGGCTTGGTGGTCGGGATGAGGAGTCGGTAGATCTCTCGTGCGACGTAGCGTTTGAGGCATCGGATGATCTCCCGCTTGGTCTTGCCCTCGGCTGTGCGTCGTTGCAGGTAGTCCTGGGTGCGTGGGTCCCAGCGCAGGCGGGAGAGCACGGCGCGGTAGAGCGCGGCGTTGGCTTGGCGGTCGCCGCCGCGGTTGAGCCGGCGGCGTTGGGTCTTGCCGGAGGACTGCTCTACGGGGCTGACCCCGCACAGAGCGGCGAACGCGGCCTCACTGTTCAGGCTTGACCAGGCCGTCGATCTCCCCGGTCAGGTGCTGGATACGGCGGGCGAGCGGCCTGAGGGTATGGCGGGCTGCGCCGGCCCGGCCGGTGGTGTCGAGGTCCTCCAGCTGGGCGCATCGTCTGATGAGGAGGGGGTTGGCCAGGTCGGCGAGGTCTTCGCGCAGGGTGGCGTCTGCGCAGATCAGGACGCTTTTGAGTTGGTTGATGGCCTGGGCCGGGCCTTGACCGCGGACCCTTTCGCGAGTTTGAACATGCGCAGGGTCTCAACGGGGCCGTCGCTGGTCTTCGCGGTGGCGGTAGCGCGTCCGGACAGGACCTCCCAGCACACAGCACACCCAGGCAACAACCAACGCGCCGGAAGCATAAACACACCTACCGCGCTGCTCAGAACAACCGCCGCGCACGATCGTTGAAAGGGCTGCCTTTCCCTGAGGCGCTCAGGGCCCCGCTCAGCCGTGTCCTTGCAGCGGGGCCCCGAGCTACGGGGCCAGGGGGGCCAGCCCCGGACTCCCCGCTTTTTGACCCTCAGTCCCTCCAGTCCCTTGGAGGGCCTCAGCGTCCATCTGAAACGGGTGAATGCCCAGGTCAGGACACACGTACCAGACCGGTCACAGCCACCGCAGCGACCAGTCGGCTGAACCAGTGACCGACCCCGAGACCGGTGACCGCAGAAGACACTCCGCCACCAATAACCGAACATACGGCATAGATCCCGTACTTATTGACATGTAGCCCTTCCGAGAGGCTGCACATCGGACCGGCCCCGCACCGTGCCGTCCGTTCGGGCGGGGCCGGCTCCCCGGTACCGCCACGCACAGGCCCGGGCGCCCCTGGCGGCACACCGGAAGGATCAACACACCTTCCCTACCGCCCGCAACCATCACTCCCGCACCGTCGTTTGACCTGCCGACTCACCCCCGAGGCACCCCGGGGCCCTGCCCGTCTTCCATCTCAACAGCAGCGCCCCGGGCACGGGCCGCAGCACCCGGCCCACCCGCTCCCCAGCCGCACCGGCAATCCGTACGCCGCATCCCGGCCGCGACGGAGCGAGACCCCGGGGACCGCCCGCACAGCGGCCCCCGGGACAACACCCGGCCAGCCACCCTCCACACTCCCGGACCGGCGGCCGACCCGGTGCCCACGGCACCGGACACCCGGCCCCAAACTCGACGGCCGCCAGACAGGCAGCCCTCCACGCCCCACTGGCGCTCGTACTCGGCCTGTCCGGCCGCGAGCTGGACGGCGCTGCCGTCCCCCTGGGCCCGGTGCCCGGCACTCCGCCCCGCCCACGCGCCTGGAAGCAAGCCGGGAGCACTCCGGGTGCTTACGCCCGTCGGGCTGTTGCGTGGGGGCTGAGGCGCTGCGGGAGCGGTCCGGCGGACAGGTCCCTGCGCAGGGTTTCGGGTACGGCCCGGACCTGTAGACGCCTGCCGTGCAGGCGTGCCTCGAGGCGGGCGGCGAGGAAGGCGTTCAGCGCGGCCCGGTCACACGAGGTGGTCTCGGAGAGATCCACCACCGTCAACGGCCACTCGGCAGCCGCTGCACACAGCACACTGCGCAGCCCGGCCGCGTCCGCGGGGCCCACGTCCCCACGGACCGCGATCCGTATCACGGACCTTGAAGCTCCACTAATGATCGTCAGCTGCACCAGAACCACCTCCCGACCCGAACCAGACATCAGCCTAAATAGTAGATAAGTTAACATTTCACCCAGAAATGGTTCCTCCGGTCAGAGGCATCCGACCCCCACCCACCAGGACCTTCGCCTCCCCGGCCACAAACCCTGACCACCTACCTCAGTGACTGATTGAGAACCCGATCCCTCGTAAGTTTCGTGCCTTGAGGGGCCCCGCGTTTTCCGGACAGCTGCTAATTAGCAAATTCAGGCTGCGAGCTGCTGGTTCAGGTACTCGTCGTGGACCTCTCGTGGGGTCCGGTACCCGAGTCCCGAGTGACGGCGCTTCGTATTGTAGCGGACCTCTATGTAGCGGGCGATGTCGCGGTAGGCGTGTTCTCGGGTGGGGTATACGGTCCGGTGGACACGTTCATTTTTCAGGGTCGCGAAGAATGATTCCGCCATGGCATTGTCGTAGCAGATCCCGGTCCGGCCAACGGATTGCCGGATTCTTAGCCCGGTCAGTGTATTGGCGAACTGGGTCGAGGTGTAATTGCTGCCGCGGTCCGAGTGAAAGATGGCGTCTTCGGCGAGTGGGTGGTTGCGTGCTGCCATTTTGATGGCTGCTTCGATAAGTGGGGTCTTGTAGTTGTCGTCCATGGCCCACCCGATGACGGCTTTGGTGTGGCAGTCGATGACGGTGGCGAGGAATACCCAGCCTTCCCAGGTTGGAATGTATGTGATGTCGCCGACCATTTTGCGGCCGGGTGCGTCGGCGGTGAAGTCGCGGTTCACGAGGTCAGGGATCGGGCCGGCGGAGCCGTCGTTCTCGGTGAGGCTGTGGCGCCACGGTCGTGGCTGACACGCCTGGAGGTCCAGTTCCCGCATGAGGTCACGCACGAGCTCGGGTCCGCAGGGGACGCCCCACGCGGACAGGTCGGCGTGGACCCGACGGTAGCCGTAGGTTTCGTCAGAATCCTCGAACGACTTGGTGATCAGCAATTTCAGATCCTCCCGTCGCCGGGCAGTCGCTGAAATCGGCCTGCTCCGCCATTCGTAGAAGCCGGAGCGGGATACTTCCAGCCAGTCGCACATCTTGGCAACCGGCACCGTGTCTTCAGTGTTCGTGGTAAATATTGCGTACTCTGCATCGATGAACTCGAACTTGTCGCTCACCGAGGGTCCTTGGCGAAGTACGCTGCAACTTTTTCCAGGAAAGCGACTTTCTGTCGCAGCTCGCGCAATTCTCGTTCCTGCTCCCGCAGGCGGGCGCGCTCGTCGAGCGTGAGTTCCGGCTCCTCGCCATCATGCTCACGACGGTATGCGTTGACCCAGTTTCCCAGAGTTCCTTCAACGAGTCCGAGTTCCCGGGCGACCTGGGCGACCGGACGCGACGTCTCGATCACCATCTTCACGGCCTCTTCCCGATACTCCGGGCTAAATTTCCTGCGTTTCTGCGACAACCGACTTCCCTTTCCGAGTGGTCCCACCGTAGTGGGACCACTGTCCGGAAGGTTCGGGGCGCCTCATAGAGCCGTCCGTCCTGGACACGGAAGTCGATGGCCAGGATCTTGGTGTCGTCATCCAGGCCGGTCACCTTACCGATCGCCTGGGTCTTGGAGGGCTGGTCGACAGGGAACTCGACCAGCCGCATGTCGGTGGTCAGACCCAGAGCGACCGGAGCACGCTCCATCGGCGGCTTCGGGTTCGCTGAAGCAGCAGCCGGCATGACGACGGCAGCAGCGAGAGCGGCAGCAGCAACGGCAGTGGCGATACGCAGGTTCACGACAGATCCTCTTGCAGGGCGGGCGGAAACGACGCGTCGCAGCCTGACCCAACCCCGCCCCGGCTGCCACGAGACTCGCGCAGACCCCTCACGATCAGACCACCCCGTCACCCACCCAGACCCCACAGATCCTCAGAAGGGGCATCGCTCTGGCACAGGGGTGTCATCCGATCAGAACCGGTCTTCAAGCCCCCGGGGAGGCGTTGTCACATTGTTGGCAGCATGATCGTTTGGTGGCGCGTCAGGGCCTGGTGGGGTATCGCCGACCCGTTGCTCAGGCCGTGGCAAGCACGCGGGTGGTGCCGGTGATGTGGTTCCAGATGGTGAAGCGGATGCTCATTTCGAGGCGGTGGCGGCCGGCGGTCATCAGGTGGCGGTGGGGTCTGAAGTGGGTGAGATTCCGGTGAACGCGGACAGGAACCGCTGGGCTCCGCCGACGGTGCGGAAGCCTTTCATCGCGCGTTCGCGTTGCCTGGTGGGCTGGTGGGAGTTCTCCGCCCGGTTGTTCAAGCCCTTGTGGGAGCGGTGCTCGACCGAGGGCATCACCTCACGGTGCGCAGCCCTGTAGGAGCGGAGTTTGTCGGTGATGATCACCCGGGGCACCTGGCCGGTGGTGGTGAGGAGTCGGCGGAAGAAACGCCTGGCCGCCGGCTTGTCGCGCCGGTTCTGGACGAGGATGTCGAGGACGTTGCCGTCGGCGTCCACAGCCCGCCACAAGTACTTTTGGACCCCGCGGATCTTGATGAAGACCTCGTCGAGATGCCATTTATCGCCCGGCTTCGGGCGCCGCCGGCGCAGGGTGTTGGCGTAGGCCTGGCCGAACTTCAGGCACCACCGGCGGATGGTCTCGTAGGAGACGATCACGCCCCGCTCGAGCATCATCTCCTCCACCTCACGAAGGAGAGCGGGAAGCGGAAATACAGCCACACGCAATGCGCGATGATCTCCGGCGGTAGCGGTGACTCGCGTACGACGGCGTGCTCGACGCCACGAGCGGCCCCCTCCCCGGACGGACAGTCCGAAGATCATCCCAGACCCCCACCGACAACGTGACAGTGCCATCGCGGGTAGCGCAGGGCCGGATTTCGGTCACAGATACGGGGCGGGCGCCTGTGGCGGGTGGGATCTGCCTGGTCAGCCGCTCGTGTTGGACTGGACCAAGACCGGCGCCAGGCAGACCCCGGAGCACGGGCACCACGACTGATCAGCCCAAACGATCGTTCGGTCAGCTCCCTGTCCGGATCCCGACCGGCATGGCTGCGGGGGTGCCCCATGGTGTGACAGGGTGCCTCGCACCGGCAGTACCTGTCGGCGGCGGCCCAAACCTGGCGGGGGCCGCCGGCCCTCCGGCCCGTCCTGACCACCAACCCATCCCCCGGGCAACAGGACGGGCACGGCCGGCACACCCGCCGCACCCCTGGGGACACACCCCCGAACGGCAGCCCACGCGCGAAAGCCCCGCCTGGGTAGGGCAGGGCCCGTTCACGCGACGACCAGACACTCATGTGGGGGGCGTCACACACAAGAGTGTTGCACTCACAAAGCCCGGCGACTACACGACGGCAACTACTTTCGACCTAAGCCTGCGTCAAATCCTCCTCAAGGTGCCGGCAAAGGCCTGAAGGACACCCTGAGGCAGCCCCTGCCGACACCCAGCGAGCCCCCGGTCGTAGAAGCCCACCACCCCACACAACGACCACCCACCCACGTCACGAAACCCAACCCCCGCAACACCGCTCACGTTCCGCATACCGACAGACGCGAAAAGCTCCGAAGACCATCCGACCCCCGCCCCGATGTGACAGTGCCCCCTGGAGTTGCAGGGCCGAAGGGCAGAACGCCACCACCCATCTCAGTGAGCCACAGCCCAAACGAGACAGCGCAGCCGCCTACGCTCGTTCTCCGGACATGAACAAGCAGATCAAGCGCGCCGCCAACATCGCGGCCGCGACCACCGTCATCTTCCTGACCGCCGCCGCCATGCCCGCGCATGCCGCGGGTAACGGCCCCGTCAACAACGGCCTGAGCTTCCTACGGGAGTCCGCAGAAGCCATCATCACCTTCGCCAAGCAAGTCCTCGCCTAAGCCGGGCCCCAGTACCCGATTCCGGGCTCATGACCCAGCGGTCATCAGCCCGGAACCCGGATCGCCCAGCCTGGCGGAGAGGCTGCACGGGCTCTGAGCGGGCCGTCTGGGGCCATAGGCCGATCGGGCAGTGGCTGTAATTGTCGTCGTCCGGGCGCGCTGAGCGCGGAGAGGGCCGCACAGCTGACCGCGATTGACCGCGACTGGAACCCGGTATGGCCGATCGACTGGCAGCGCCACTACACGGGCGTGCGCGCCCTGGTGATGGACGGAGGGGCCGCGGTGGACGAGATCACCCCGGGGGTCACGTCCACGGCGCAGACGTCAGGCGGTGGTGGCTGGCTAAACAGCACTAGACATGGGACGAGCTGACCGAGGAGCAGCAGGGCCAGCTGACTTCCCTCGGGGTGGACGCACCAGAGCCGGCCCTGCCTGCTCCGAGGGCCGGTGGCCGGACGGCGGCATGGAAACGCGTTGTCATGGCGGCGCGTGCCTACCTGGCCCGCGAGGGCACTCTGCCGGGTGTCTCCCGCGGCCACGTCGAACGGGTAGTGCACGACGGCCAGGAGCACGAGGTGACGCTGGGTGTGTGGCTGACCAACGCGCGAACACTTCGCGCGAAGTTGCCCGGCGACCGGGTCAGAGTACTCGCCGAACTCCGGGTGATTTGAGGACCGGACCCGCGCAGCCGGGCAGGGCATCCGGAACATGTGAGAGCCCCGTACGCCATGCGTACGGGGCTCCGCCGTCAGTGCCGAACCATCGGCGTGCTCTCTCCGCTCAGGCCGACGGCCGAATTTTCCGCGGAAAATTCGGCGGTCCTGATCCTAGGAGTCTGCCTGCGGGTTCACGTTCAGCAGGCGGTCGAGCACTGTCTCGCGTCGCTCTTCTTCGATCATGCTGAACAGGCATTCCAACAGGATCTCGCGTTGCTCCTCGTGCATCTTCTCGGCCACCAACTCCGCGACTCTTCGGCCGTCACTCCATGGGACGCGAGGAAGCTTGCGGATATCAACCAAGATCTTTTCGTCGCCCAGCTCGTCCTGCGCCGCTGCGGCAGGTTCCGGGCGCTGCTCCGGCACGGACCGGCGACCGGAATCTTCCGCGGAAAATTCCGGTCCTGTCTCACCCTGGGCCAGCGTGGCCGGGCCGGGATGCTGCTCCGGTAGGGAGCGCGGATCCGAATTTTCCGCGGAAAATTTGCGCTCGGCTCGCGGCAGCACGGGCAGGGTCGCTGCCTTCCGTGCTGCTGACTTGGTGGTGTCCTCCTGAAGGAGCTTGGTCAGTGCTTTGCGCTGCTCGGCCAAGGACATGTCCTCGATGCCCTTTACTGCCCCGAGGCGGCGAGCGTCTCGGATGGCGAGGCCTTCCGCTCCACGAGCCTTGGCCCGTACGGCCTCACGCAGTTCCGGGTGGATCTTGAGGAGGTTCTTTCGGTGGCTGATCCATGACTCCGACCAGCCTTCGGCGCGGGCCGCTTCTTTATCGGTGGCGTACGTGCTGACGATGTCCATGACGACACGGGCCTCCTCGATGGGGTCGAGGTCGGTCCGGCCGGCGTTCTCCTCGTATGCCGCGCGGAGCACCGCCGCTCGGGAGGTAGCGAGGGTGTCGTCTGTGACGACGAGCAGTTCGTCCGGCACTGTCACGTTATCGAGGGCGTGATCGTTTGATGGCGCGTCAGGGCGTGGTGGGGGTGCTGGCCGGTCCGTTGTTCAGGCTGTGGCGGGCATGCCGGCGGCGCCGGTGACCTGGTTCCAGATCGTGAAGCGGACCCTCAGTTCGAAGCGGTACCGGCCGGCTGCCATGAGGTGTCGGTGGGGGCGGAAGTGGGGTGAGATCCCGGTGAACGCCGACAGGAACCGCTGCGCCCCGCCGACACTGCGAAACCCTGTCATCGCCCGTTCACTCTGCCTTGTCGGCTGGTGGGAGTTCTCCGCCCGGTTGTTCAAACCCTTGTGGGAACGGTGCTCCACCGAGGGCATCACCTCACGATGCGCAGCACCGTACGAGCGGAGCTTGTCCGTAACGACCACCCTGGGCACCTGACAGGTGGCGGTGAGGAGCCGACGGAAGAACCTGCTGGCCGCCGGCTTGTCACGACGGCTCTGGACCAGGATGTCGAGGACGTTGCCATCCTGGTCCACGGCCCGCCACAAGTACTGCTGCACCCCGCCGATCTTGACGAAGACCTCGTCCAGGTGCCATTTATCGCCCGCCGCGGGCGCCGTCGGCGCAGGCTGTTCGCGTACGTCTGGCCGAACTTCAGGCACCACCGGCGGATGCTCTCGTGGGAGACGACGACGCCCCGGTCGAGCATCATCTCCTCCACCTCACGGAAGGAGAGCGGGAAACGGAAATACAGCCACACACAGTGGGAAATGATCTCCACCGGGTAGCATCTAATTGACACCGGGAAAGACGGCATGGGGGACTGCGTCAGCATCGTCGCCCTATGGAATAGGCAGCCGGATGGCTCCTACAGTGACATGCGAGGATATCACGGGTGGGGTGGAATTGTTAATGTCAATCTACATAGTCTATTTAATGGCGTCCCACTGAATGCGCGAGTTATCTCTTTCCTTGGTCCGCTCTCCAGTCAGAGCAAGGGAAGTCAGGAGCATTCTAGGGTTAAGGAAGCGGTCGACGCTTTTGGTTTCAGTACGGAAATTTACGAGGATTGCCCCCGTGGGGTTGTGAACCGTTGGGGCATTGTGACCTGTTGGTAAGTTGGCGCACCCAATTCACCGGGCTAATTCATAGTCGGGCACTGAGCCTTTTCCAACCTCAGCTTGAGCTGGCCAGATGCAGGGCAGGGCGATTGCAAAGTCCGTTGATCGTGCGTTGACGCAGGTCAGTTGAGTCCGAGGACGGCCAGTGGTCGCTCGTAGGGGCGGAGGGCTGTCGTGCGGAGTCCGGCGGCGATGTTGGTGTGGCCGGCGGTGCGGAGCTGGGTGATGGCGAAGCTGCGCAGGGTGGCCATGTTCTCCGGGCCGTGCCCGGTGCGGATCTTCGAGGCGTCCTCGCGGAAAGCGGTGTCCCTCACGAAGTGGAGCCTGTTCTCGATCACCCAGTGCGCCCTCAAGATCTTCCCGATGCGTTCTGGGGAGGTGCTGTCACGTTGTCGGTGGCGGGGTGGAATGATCTTCGGGTTGTCCGTCTGGGGAGGGACCGATCGTGTCGTCGAGTGCGCCGTCGTACGCGAACCACCGCTACCCGGCCGAGGTCATCGCGCACTGCGTGTGGCTGTACTTCCGCTTCCCGCTCTCCTTCCGTGAGGTCGAAGAGATGATGCTCGAGCGGGGCGTGACCGTCTCCCACGAGACCCTCCGCCGGTGGTGTCTGAAGTTCGGCCAGGCCTACGCCAACAGCCTGCGCCGCAGGCGCCCGCAGCCAGGCGACAAATGGCACCTCGACGAGGTCTTCGTCAAGATCCGCGGGGTGCGGAAGTACTTGTGGCGGGCCGTCGACCAGAACGGCAACGTCCTCGACATCCTGCTCCAGAACCGGCGCGACAAGCCGGCGGCCAGGCGTTTCTTCCGCCGGCTCCTCACCACCACCGGCCAGGTGCCCCGGGTGATCATCACCGACAAGCTCCGGTCCTACGGGGCTGCGCACCGTGAGGTGATGCCCTCGGTGGAACACCGCGCGCACAAGGGGTTGAACAACCGGGCGGAGAACTCCCACCGGCCCACCAGACAGCGCGAACGCGCGATGAAAGGCTTCCGCACCGTCGGCGGAGCCCAGCGGTTCCTGTCCGCGTTCACCGGGATCTCACCCCACTTCAGACCCCACCGCCACCTCATGACCGCCGGACGGTACCGCTTCGAAATGAGAGTCCGCTTCACCATCTGGACCACATCACCGGCACCACCGGCACGCCCGCCACGGCCTGAACAGCAGACCGCTGGCCCACCACCACGCCCTGACGCGCCATCAAACAATCACGCCACCGACAACGTGACAGTGCCCCGGCTGACCAGCACGTTCCCGTCCCTGCGAGCAGCATCTTCCCGCCGGAGCCGTGGAACCCGGCGCCCACCCGACGCGACAGCCGGGCCACCAGACTGCCCACTACCAGCCCGAACAATCGAAACGGCCCGCCGAAGAAACCGACGGACCGCCACGAAAGATCGAGGCTAGAACCGCATCAGCAGGGCCACAAGCGTTCTTATAACGACGAGATAGCAAGAAGAGAGACGAAAACTAGCCACGTGTGCTCGCTTGACGTTCCGGAGCTGCGGAGGTGTTGCGCAAGCTGCTCGATGACCACGGACCCCGCCTGAGATCCCCAGTTGGGTTGCCGAGGCACACCATCGCACCGGGCTGCTCTGAAGCCGGATGGCTGTCCGCAAGCGGTCATGCGGGGGGATCGGAACATCGGAGACCGATGGACAGGATCCTGTGGCAGGGCAGCTCAGGGTGCTGCGCGTGCGCAGTCGGCGGGCAGCGTCTCAGTGGCGGGATTTCGCTGCTGGGATTGGCCAGGCGAAAGTTGCCTACTGCACGGTAATCAAGCCGCGGTCGGGTGGGGCCTACCCCTACGAGCTGCGGCTCCCGTTTCCGCTCCGGCGGAACCTTCCACAGCTAGACGAGGTAGATCGTGCGCACCGCTTTCAAGTCCCTGACCACCCTCGCGGCGGCCGTGGCCGCCATCGGAGTCCTTGGCCTCCAGTCCGCCCAAGCGGAGCCCTCCCACCAGACCTTCACGGCGACCGGCGCGAACCCCAAAGCTGCCCTCGCAGCGGCCCGCCAGCAGATGGCGGACTCCGTGGCGCACGGTACCTTCAGCACCTGCACCGAGACCGACTCCACCTCGAGCTGGGTCAAGGTTCCCGGCCGCCCTGCGAACGGCACGGCCACCGTCCACGCCTACTGCCAGTAAACCCCCGGCCCCGTCACCACGGACATAGCCCGTGGGCTTGGACGGCGGGCCTCCTGTTTGAACTCGAGGAGGGCGGAAAATCTCCGCCCACAGGATGGAGCACGAGATGGGTACCACCTTCAAGATCACAGGCATCATCGTCGCTGCGGTCGCCGCCGCCACCGCGGGACTTAGTGCGGCCCAGGCAGCCCCCTCCCACAACCAGCACTCCGCAGCAGCAAGGGCATTCACACCCTGCACTCAGATCCAGCACGAGGTCGACGAGTGGCTTGCGGGAAACATCTACTACTTCGCCGACCCCCGCCCTCAGTGGCTGGAAGAGGCCCACAAGAACGGTTGCATCATCCACGGCCTCGACTGAACACGCGACCGTTCCCGCTGTCTGGTTTCACCTGCCGCGAGAGGATGCCACACAAGGCTCCCCGCGTAACCGGAGAAAGAGGCGGGGGTGCTGCCCATCTTCCATCTCAACGGCAGCGCCCCCGGGCACGGGCCGCAGCACCCGGCCCACCCGCTCCCCAGCCACCACCGGCAATCCGTACGCCGCATCCCGGCCGCGACGGAGCGAGACCCCGGGGACCGCCCGCACAGCGGCCCCCGGGGCAACACCCGGCCGGCCACCCTCCGTACTCCCGGGGCCGGCGAACCCCGTCCAAGACACCCGGGCCGGTGACCGGCCGGGTGCCCACGGGACCGGACACCCGGCCCCAAACTCGACGGCCGCCGGACAGGCAGCCCTCCACGCGCCACTGGCGCTCGTACTCGGCCTGTCCGGCCGCGAGCTGGACGGCGCTGCCAACCTCCCGGGCCCGGTGCCCGGCACTCCGCCCCGCCCACACGCCTGGAAGCAGACCGGGAGCACCTCCGGGTGCCTACGCCCGTCGGGCTGTTTCAGCGGGGTCGACGCGGCGCGGGAGCGGTCCGGCGGACAGGTCCCTGCGCAGGCCTTCGGGCACGGCCCGGACCTGTAGACGCCTGCCGTGCAGGCGTGCCTCGAGGCGGGCGGCGAGGAAGGCGTTCAGCGCGGCCCGGTCACACGAGGTGGTCTCGGAGAGATCCACCACCGTCAACGGCCACTCGGCAGCCGCTGCACACAGCACACTGCGCAGCCCGGCCGCGTCCGCGGGGCCCACGTACCCACGGACCGCGATCCGTATCGCGGACCTTGAAGCTCCACTGGTGATCGTCAGCTGCACCAGAACCACCTCCCGACCCGAACCAGATATCCACCTAAATAGTAGATAAGTTAACATTTCACCCAGAAATGGTTCTTCCGGTCAGAGGCATCCGACCCCCACCCCCCAGGACCTTCGACCCCGGCCACAAACCCTGACCACCTACCTCAGAAGCGGGCTCAGCCCGGCGGAAGCGGCCCTCGCCCTCGCCGCGGAGCGCGACGCGCCCGCCGCGTCCAGACGGCCCCCGAAAGAGCCGCCGACGTGGTAGATCGAACGCGGGATCGGCACCGGCCGGCCTGCGACCCGCGTGCACACCGGGAACCTGCTGGGACACCGGCCACCGCTGCACACCCGCCACACCCGAACAGATACGGCGGCTGCTGACCGAAGGCGTACCCGCCTGCCTCCACTGCCGCCCGGACACCGCCCTGGGCGTGCTGGAGTGAGCGGCTACCGGCAGGGTGGAGGGATGAGCCCAGCTCTGCGCGTGATCGTCTACCCGCCCGACGAACAGGGCGGGCGCCGTGTCCGCTGCGACGGCGAAATCCTCGGCCGGGCCCTCGGCCCCGCCGACCTCCTCGAATTCCTGCGGCGCGCCGGCCTCGACCCGGACATCGTCCGCCTGGACGACCCTCTGCTCATCGAGTGGCGCGGCGGCGGGCCGACCGTATGGTCCCAGGAGACCGGCGGAACCTGATCGGAGCACGCTTGGGGCGGCCCGGCGGTACTGCCCCCGATCGAAGCGGGCACCAGGCCTGACCCACGCACGCCATATCGGCGCGGGCTGCACCCGACTCTATCCACGCCGGTGCCGCAAAGGATCAGGTGGTGGTGCCGCCGATTTCTCGAGCCAGGGCAGCTCCGCCGGAGCCGTGCCAGGCCGGGGAGTCAGTAGGCAATGTCGATGTAGTCGATGTCGGTGAACTCAACCAGGAGCCCTTGTGCGCGGCGGCCGCCGTCCTGGAAGTAGGCCTCTTGGAGGCCTTCGGCCGCGAGTCGCTGAAGGTCGGCTTCGGTTGCGCCTGCGTCGTGGGCGGACAGCAGCCGGCCGGCGAGCTCCGGCGGGAGGTGCTGGGTGATCCGGCGCATGCGTCCGTCGTCGGTGGACCCGGGGGCCGCAGTGAACCCGAACCGGGCCCGGGTCTCGACCATCAGCCCGGTCTGCTTCGCTGCCTGGGCGCGGGCGCGTTTGCGGACCAGGGGCTGCCAGCGGCGGCGCACCTCGGCCGCCATACGGTCAGCGAGCTGGGCTTTGGGCTGCTTGATCTGGTCTTTCACGTACCGCTCGACCGTGCGCTGTGACACGCCCAGCAGGGCGGCCACTTGCTTGGTGGAGCCTTTGTGCTGCTTGACGAGGTAGCGCATCTGCGCGCCCGCCGACTTGGGGATCGGGCGGGTGCTGTGTGCCTGCCCCGCCCGCTCCAGACTGTCCCCGACGATGCCCATGTGCCTCTCCGATGATGAGGACCGGTGGTCGGCCCGTGAAACTGGACGAATGACTGAACGCCGCGCTCTGGGCACTGGCCCGCGCCCCGCAACTCCCCCTGCACAAGCCGCCGTCGGCCGCCGCACACGCCTGGCCGCCGAAGCGGCGGAAGGCCCGGCCGCGGACCAGTCGACGGCCTCGCCCCGGTCCGTCGGCCGACGGCAACTCGGCACAGGACCGACCGCGCACTGAACCGCGTCACGGGCACCACCCGCAACAGGAGCCCATTGAAGCCCCGCTGAGCGCCCCTCAGGATCAGCGGCAGACGGGGAGGTCGACGCCGGGCCGAAGGGCGCTCAGCGGGGCATACAGCAGCTAGAACGGAGGCTCCGTATCCTGGGCGTGCCCGTCCGTGGGCCAGGCACCGACAGGCCGGGCGGCCACAGCAGCAAGATCCGCCGCCTGAGCCTCCCCGCGCCGCTCTGCCTTCCACACCCTCATACGGCGCCGGACCTCCTCCTCCAGAGGCGACCCGTACGCGCCCGTGGCCACCAGGGCCGCCCGCACCCGCTGCTCCTCGGCTGCCTGCCGACCGCGCCCCGCCGCCTCGGCATACCGCCCGGCACCATCCCTCGGGCCGGGAACATCGGCACCGACGCTCACCAGCTCGGGGTGCTGCGCCGCCAACTCCTCCCGCAGCCGGGCGGTTTCCAAGGCCTCGGCCGCCCGCGCCGCCCGAACGGCATCACGCCGCACGTTCTCCTCCGCCGCCTCGTCATAGACGGCATCGATTTCCGCCTGGCGACGCACCGCAGCCTCAGCCGACAACCGCTCACGCTCGGCGCGCTGCTCAGCCAGGACCCAGTGCGCGTGAGCGGTCTGAATGCGCTCGGTCTCCCGGTACCGGCACTGCTGGCACTCAGCGCCCGTGTCGAGCAACACGCCCATCTCGCAGGCAGGCAGCTCGCAGGCCTGCTCAAACAGGAGCTCCGCCAGGTAGCCGGCCGGCCGCTGGATCGCGTCCGCCCCCCGGTAGCCCTTGGCCGCCCGGACAGGTCCGCCGACCCGGTGCCACTTCCCCAAGATGCGGGTGGCGGCGTGTGCAGGCGTACGCGGGTACATCTGGAAGGGGCTGGGCTGGGCGTCGGGGTTGTGGCCCAGGAACTCCCGCACCGCCCGCCTCAGCGTCTTGATTCGAGAAGCCGCGGACCCCAACCCCGAGCCCGTCCAGGAGGGCGTAGACCTCTTCCTCCCCCGCCACGGGAACCAGCTCACTGACCCGCTGCGCTGGCCGCCTCCCCTTCTCCTTGCTGCTGACCTCCTCCGGAGTCGCGGCGGAGCCGCCCGGCACGGCCGGACTTTCCTCGCCCGCAGCCTCGCACCCACCCGCACACGCCAAACCACCCGCACTGTGGCCTACGGCCCCCCCAGGTCAGCAGTAGTTGAAGAAGCAGAAGTACAAGAACAGCAGTCCGGCGCAGCTTCGCCCAGGTCAGCCCCAAGATCGTGGTCGGAATTCCGACCAGACAGGCCCTGGTCGGAATTCCGACCAGCCGTGTTCTGGGCGCGCTCGGCATCCCGCTCGGCGGCCTCGCGGGCGACGCGAACGGCCTCGGGACGGATGTGTGAGAGCTTCTCCTCCGTGTTGGCCCACCTGGGCGTGAACCCGTTCGCGGGCTGATCGTGGATCTTGATCCTCAGCGGGCGCCCCTGGGCCTTCCCACCGGAGGAGGTAGTGAGCGGCTTGTCCTCGGGAGTCGTGACCAGCCCTGCGGCCGACAGGTGCCGAAGTAGCTCACGGATCCGGGGCTACCAGCCAACAGAACCACTCCGCTACCTCAGTCGATCACGGCGCCACGCGCAGGAGAGCCGCCCCAGCTGCCGCCACCCAGAGGCAACGAGCACCGCTCTGCCTACCGTCAACACCATCAAGCGCGGCCCAATTCGCGCGAAACACGACAATAGCCCCCGTGGCGATGCGTTCCCGTCGCGGCGGACGCTCGCCCGGATCGCGTTGTGTGAAGTCAAGACGGTGCAGCGGCGGTTGGCTTCTCTCGGCGAGCGGGGTCTGATCCTGCTCGGGGACCAGGCTGCCGCAGATCCCTGCCGCCTGGTACGGGCCCGAACGCCTGACGCGCGTGAACCGGGACCGGGCCCAGCGCGGTCTGCCACCCCTGGCCGAACAGACCTCGACACCGGCTTCCTGTCGGCTACGACCGGTACTCGTCGTGGAACTGCTCGAACACGACCTCGTAGCCGTCCACGTCCTGGCCCACGAAGACGCGGGCCCAAGCCGTATCCTCCGGTTCACTCAGCACGGGGAGCCCCTCGCGCCGCCACAGGTCATACGCGGTGTCCAGATCCGGCGTCGGGAGGGCCAGCGCGAAACCGAGCCCGAGGGGGCCGGCCTTGACCGCCTGTTCGTCCTCCGGCCGGTTGTACTCGTGGGCGTACATGTCCGACAAGATCAGCCAGGTGTGACCGAAGGTCAGGTAGCGCAGATTCGGCTGCTCGTCATTGGGAATCTCACGGAATCCCAGCCGGAGGTAGAGATCACCGGAAGCTCGCAGATCCCGGACCCGTAACCCCACCTTGACCTGCTTGGCGCCCATCATCTTCCGGCTCCCCTCCCAGATTCTCGGAAACAGCGATGGTAAGCCATTCCTGACGTGAACCTGCCGTGGAGCGACCCTCCAATGTAGTGGAGTTCCGTTCAATCGGCCTTTCGCCAGCTTCTGGTCTCTGGAGAATCGGCTCACCTTCCCGCTCTGACGTGCTCCACCACAGCGAAGGTGAACCCCGACTACCCCACCATCTACGAACACAACGCAGCTCGGGTAAGGGCGTTCCTGATCTCTTCCGGCCCCGAAGCGCTCGGCCGGATGCCGGAGCACCGTTACCCGTTGTGGGAGTCCATGGTGATTCCGTGGGCCTGCCCGAGCGGGTCGCTCATTCCTCCTGCACCACTTCACTCATGTTCGAAGTGGATGACGTCGCCCTGCTCCAGCGCGGCCTGTTCGATGAGATCGATGCGGACTGGGAGAACGCCCAGCACCCCTATGGGCGCGCCTTCCACGACATCTGGTCCACCCTGCGAAGACGCATGCCCGAGGGTGTGTACCAGCGGTACCGCGCGGACTGGCAGAACTGGTTCGCCGGAGCTCAGCGGGAGAACGAGTTCCGCGCCACCGGACAGATCCCTGATCTGGAGACCTACCTCGCGGTGCGCCGCAGCAACGTAGGGCTGCGGCCATACATCACCTGCCTCGAGTACGTCCCGGACCTTGACCTCACCGACGACCGGCAGCAGGACGAGTATGCGGCCACCCTCCTTGCCCACGGCAGGACCCTTCAAGAGGCCTTCGATCAGTCCGCGGCCATGGTCGAGAGGGCCGACGCCAGGCTGACGGACGCTGTTGCCGCTCTCCGTCGGCGCTATGCGTCGGCCGGTCCCAAAGGGCGGGAGACCAGCGCCTACCTGGACGGCATCGGATCGTTCTGCACCGGGAACTACCGGTGGTCGTGCGAGACGTCCCGCTACAACGGAACCGGCTACGGCTGGAACGGGCTGCGTACCAGTGTCGTGACCCTCCATCCGGAGCACATCATCATCGCTGCCCCTTGAAGGCCGCTCCACCAGGCGAACCTTCGGTGAGGAAGTCGACATCTCCTGGGCTGTGCGCGCCGGTCGGCTCCAGGTCAGGGGGTTCGGCGGGGCTTGGGGGGCGGGGGTGGTGAGGTTCGGTGGTGGGCGGCGGACTGGGCGCGGCGGCTGTGGTGTGCGGCTATGCCGTGGTCGGCGGGGTCGCAGGCGAGCAGGAGCGGGGTGAGGCGCTGGATCCTGCGGTCCAGGGTGAGGGCCAGGCGGGAGCGTTCCCGGTTTCGGATCGCTGCGAGGGTCTGTGTGCTGGTGTGCAGGTGGTCGGCGAGGAAGCGGGTGGGCCAGCCGTGTTCGGCGAGGGTTTGCAGGCTGGTGGCGGCCCTGTCCGCTTCGGCGAGGCCGGGGAGTCGCCGTTCGGGTCGGCGGACGGTGTCCGGCGGGATGCCGAGGATGGCTTCCGCGGTGGTGCGGTGGATGCGGGCCGGCCGTGCTTCGGCCGGGCGCAGCAGGCGCCGTACGAGGGTGACGGCGACGCCGGACATCTCGGCGATGTCCGCTGCCGACAGGCCCGCCCTGTGCAGTCGGCGTGCGGCCGCGGCGGCATCGGTCGAGGGGACGCGGGCGGGGCGGCCTGCCATGAGCTCGCGGGTGCGCCGGGTGCGGTCCCGGCGTGCCGCGGCCCTGCATTCCTGGCGCGGGCACCCGTAGTCGGCGCAGGTGGGGCTGCCGTGCCTGACTCGGGAACGCAGTGGTCTTTTGCGGTTGGCGTCGGCGGTGGGGGTCTGTGGGTTCATGCCGGTTCGATTGTGCCGGTTCGCGGCCCTGTCCGCCTCGCACCTTCGGCCAGATCTGCCGTGGCGGGGCACCGTGGCAGGGTCAGTACGAGGCGGGCGCCCGGGGTGCGGGGTGGCTGGGCTGTGAGGGTTCCGCCGTGGGCCGCGGCGATGTCGCGGGCGATGGCCAGGCCCAGGCCGGTTCCTCCGGCGTCGCGGCTGCGGGACTCGTCGAGCCGGGTGAAGCGGGTGAAGACGCGTTCCCGGTCGGCGGGGGCGATGCCCGATCCGTCGTCGCACACCTCGGCAACGACCGTATCGCCGGTGGCGGCGACCGTCACCGTGATGCGTGCGGCGGCGTGTCGTTGGGCGTTGTCCAGGAGGTTGTCGATGATGCGGGCGAGGTGGCCGCGGTCGCCCCGGACCGGGGCCGGGGTGGATGCGTCGAGGACGACGGGGAGTTGTCCTCCGGGCCGCCTGCGCAGTGTCTCGGCGGTGAGGTCGGCGAGGTCGAAGGGCGCCTGGTCGGGGCGCCGGCCGGCGTCGAGGCGGGCGAGCAGCAGCAGGTCGTCGACGAGCGCCTGTACGCGTACGACGTCGTCGAGCAGGTCGGAGCCGTGCAACAGCTCGGGGTGGGCGATCGCCACCTCCACGTGGGCGCGCAGGGCGGCGATCGGGTTCCGCAGTTCGTGAGAGGCGTCCGCGACGAAGCGTCGCTGGCGGTCCATGGCCTGCTGGAGTTGGTCCAGGGTGTGGTTCATGGTGGTGGCCATGCGGGCGACCTCGTCGTGCGAGGCGGGCACCGGGACCCGGCGCCCCAGGTCCCGTTCGGTGATCTCGGCCACCTCCGCGCGGATGGCCTCGACCGGGCGCAGGGCACGGGCGGTGTTGCGCCAGGTGACGGTGGCGACCAGGGCGAGCAGCAGCGGGATGCCGGGGATCATGGAGCTCAGGATCAGCCGGTAGGTGAACTCGGCGGTCTGCAGGGACGTGCCCGCGTACACGGTGGCGGCGTTGCCTTCCGACTCGGTGCGGACGGCCACCACCCGGTACGGGCGCTCTGCGGTGACGGTGTCCACGCGCATGCTGCGGGCGGCGACGGCGCGGCCGGCCGACGGCTGGAATGCGGCGATCGGGGGGCGGCCGGTGAGGTTCTCGCTCGCGGCGAGGATCCTTCCGTGGTCGGTGACGACCTGCAGGAGGCTGTCCTCACCGCCGGGTACGGAGAGCCGCTGCACGAGCGTCCCGTCGCGGGTGTCCCTGGCGATGGCCTCGGCCCGGGTTCTGGCGGTCTTCTCGGCGGTCTCGACCAGGCCGTGCCGGGTCACGGTGAGCAGCCCCGCGCAGGCCGCGCCCAGGGCGATGAACACGATCGTCAGGGCGCCGACGGTCGTCTTGACGCGGACGGAGGCGTGAGGGAAGCGGGGTGGTCTCATGAGGCCGGACCCAGGGTGGCGCCCTTGGCCGGGACGAGGCGATAGCCCAGCCCCCGGGAGGTGTGGAGGAGTTTGTCCGCCCGTCCCGCGAAGGGGTGGTCGATCTTGCGGCGGAGTGCGCTGATGTGGACCTCGACCAGGTTGGGGTCGCTGTCGGCCGGCAGGTCCCAGACTTCCTCGAGCAGGGCGCCCTTGGACACGGTGACGCCGGGGCGACGGGCGAGCACTTCCAGGACGTCGAACTCCCTGGCGGTGAGGGCCAGCTCGGAACCAAGGCGTGTGCAGCGGCGCGTCTGCGGCTCCAGGAGCAGGTCGCCCACTTCCACCGTCCGCGGTTTGGCCTGGCCGCCGCGGCGCAGCAGGGCACGCAGCCGGGCCTGCAGCACCAGGTACGAGAACGGTTTGGTCAGGTAGTCGTCGGCGCCCGTGTCCAGTCCTTCGGCGACGTCGTATTCGCTGTCCCTGGCCGTGAGCATCAGGATCGGCGTCCACAGTCCGGCGGCCCTGATCGTCGAGCACACCCGGTGTCCGTCGAGGCCCGGGAGCATCACGTCCAGGATCACGACGTCGTATTCGCGCTCCAGCGCGAGTCTCAGGCCTTCGTTGCCGTCGTACGCGACGTCGACTTCGAGACCCTCGGCTTCGAAACCGCGGCGCAGCACCTTGGTCAGCGAGATCTCGTCTTCGACGAGCAGCATGCGGCTCATTAGTGGGATTTTAGTTGTTTTGGGTGGCGGTCCATGGACACGGATGACCTCAGCGGGGAACGTGCCGGGACCAGTCGTACTCGTCCTTGCCGAAGTCGTGCGATCGTTCGCGGACTTCCCCCTGTGACGGCGCCCGGGTGGCGCTGTCCCCGCCGCCGGTCCGGCTGTCCGAGGAGCGCCTGCGCTCATCGCCGTCGTCCTGCTCCTTGTCGTGGCGGACCGCTGCCCCCGACGTGGCGTCGACATCGATCTCGTGGCGGATGCTGCCGTCGCGGACGTCGATCTGCCACAGGGGGCGGCTCTCGGTGCCCTGGATCGACACTTCGGAGACGTAGCCCTTGCCCGCCGCCTTGAGGGCGGTGGCCGCGGCGTCGGTCCGCGGGACGGTGGCCGCCGCCAGCTTGCCGAGGGCGATCTTCAGGTACGAGCGGGCCTGCTCGGGCATCTGGTCGGCCCGGCTGCCGAGCAGTGCGCCGGTCGTGGCATCGACGGCGACGTTGTGCACGCGCGGTTCGGAGGTCATGACGTCGACCTCCCAGACCCCGTCGTCCAGTTCGACGTCGGTGGCCTTGCCTCCGGGCACCGACTTCTCGGCCGTCTCGACCGCCGCGCTCCACGACGTCTGGGTGCCGCCCTGCTCCACCGGAGCGTTGCCCGTGGGGTCGGTCCCCTTCCCGGCCTCCGCGGCCGCGTCGGCGGAGGCCGCGCTGCCGGCGGAGCGCGCCTTGTCGATTCCGGCGTCGGTGCCCGTGGAGCAGGACGCCGAGGACAGTGCGAGCACTCCGGTCAGGGCCGAAGCCACGAGCAGGCGGTGGCGGCGGGCTGCGGTCAGGGGACGGCGCTTCATGGTGGGTGGGCTCCTTCGTCGTTGCCTGCCGACGGCGCCGTGCGTGGCGCCACCGATGCCCTGAACGATCCCAACCTCTCCTGAGCCGTCCCTGAAGAATGCTGAAGCCGATTTCAGGAACCCGCCGGGCGCGGGCCCGCGCGGGCGGAGCGCGGGCGGAGCGCGGGCGGAGCGCGGGCGGAGCGCGGGCGGAGCGCGGGCGGAGCGCGGCGTTCAGTGCTTGGCCGTCAGCAGGGTCACCGTCATTCCGGACAGCCTGAAGGTCCGTTCCGGCTCGTAGTGGCTGCGCAGTGCCTCGGACTTGCCCGCCGGCATCGGTGGTTCGCGTGTGACCGGGTCGAGGGTGAACGCGTCCGAGTTCTCTGCGGCGGTGTGCTCGAGGAAGACGTCCCGCGGCATTCTGTCGGCGAGATGGTAGGCCAGGCCGAGGTCGGGCAGCCACATGCCCCGTGCCCCGTACGCGATCGCGTCCCCCGGCAGTTGGCGGGCGTCGATGACGGCCGCCGCGTCGGCGTACGCGGTCCAGCTCGCGGGGTGGTCGGCTCGCGGCGGTCCGGCGCAGGGAGACCTGGTCGGTCAGCCCCGCCAGGGCGGCGGCCACCACCGCCACGGCCGCGACCGTCCGCCGCCGCACCCGGGCGAGCGCGGAGCCGGCCAGCAGGGACCAGGCCACTGTGGTGGCAGGACGGGCAGCAAGGTGAACGCCGTCAGCGCGGCTGCCGCCCGGCGCTGCCGCCGCCCCGGCAGGATCCACGCGACCGCGGCCAGCAGCGGTAGGAGGACGGCGGCGAGCGGGGAGCACAACAGCTGCGCGCCCCACCAGGTGCCTTGTGCGGAGCGGTCGTCGAAGCCGATCAGGGTGGCGGCGGACGACGGACGGATCCAGGCGATCTGCCGTCCCTGCCGGCTGGGGCCCAGCCACAGCAGAGGGGCCAGGGCGGCGAGGCTTCCGGCGAGCTCGTCCCGCCACAGTTCGGGCCGGGTGATCCCGGTCGAGCGTGCTGTTCCGTCGTCCGTTCGGATGGACCGACCGGTTCCTTCGGGGACACTTCCGCGGACTCGCGGTACAGGCACGGTCAACGTCCGGCGCGACGGATCCACTTACAGCCGCCCCGCGGCTCCGTACTGGTGATCATGATGGGAGCGGCGCCCGACCCGTGCGTCCCGTCGTCGGCGTACTGCGCCCCGGCCTCAATCCAGGCCCTGGCCCTGACCGGGGGCCCTGACCCGTGTGCCCGCACACCGAGGGGGTGTCCCTCATGACCGCCCGTACCACCGACAGCGGCCTGACCGAACTCGTCAGGGCCGCCGCGCAACGTCTGCTGACGGCTGACCAGGTCGCCGCGGCCAAGTGGATTTCGGGCGCCCCCATCGACGATCCCGACCGGGAGCAAGAGGTCCTGGACGCGATGGACGCCGAGGCCGTGCGGCTCGGGATCGACCGGCACCTGGTCCAGAGGATCTTCCGGGACCAGATCGAGGCGAGCAAGTGCGTACAGCACCACCTCCACGACCGCTGGCGTACCCACTCCGCCGAAGGCCCCGCCATGGCACCGGATCTGGGCGCGGTCCGCGAGGAGATCAACCGCCTCAACACCTGCCTGCTCCTGACGGGGAGGGACGCCCAGGCGCTGCTGTCCGGCCCCCGTTGCGCCGCCCGCCGCGAGCACGCCCGGCTGGCCGTTGCGCGCGATCTTCGGCTGCCCCCGGTTCACACGCGGGCTCTCCACCGGGCGCTGACCAGTCTCTGCATCGCACATGTCTGACCGGGTCACCGGCGAGGTGAGCAGAGGCCCGGAGAGCTGCCTTCCCGAAGCCGGGAAGCGGGCAGCGGGCTGATCGGGACCGCACACGCCGCGGCCGGTGCGGTCCCGATCAGTGGGGGCGAGAGGTTACGTCAGACGAGGTCGGTCCGTGCCTCGGGGGGCGGTGTCACGCAGCGGCCCCGGCCTTACGGCGGCGGGCGAGGAAGGCTCCGCCTCCGAGCAGCGCCGCGGCGGCTCCACTGGCGGCGAGAACCACGGTTCCGCCCGACATCGGAGTCGGGATTTCGTCGACGGCGCCCGTGATGGTCCAGTCGAACTCGCCGGTCTCCGTCTTCTCCGAGGAGTCGGCGTTCACGCAGACGACCTCGAAGTGCATCTTGTACACGCCGGGCTTCGTCGGGGTCCCGTACACGGTGGCGAAGGAGAGGTCCTTCGGGGGGGTGTTGTACTTCATTCCTTCCGGAAGGTTCGGAAACTTCACCCCGTCATAGGTCTTCTGCTTGGTGCCGGCCGGGCAGGAGAACCCCACGATCTGCACCTCGTTGCCTATGTATTTCCCCACAGGATCCGTACGGTCTTCGACACGCACCACCGGCTTGGAGCCACTGCCGGGGCCGTCTGAGTTGGCGAGGGCGGTGCCGCCCATTACGCCGTTCAGCAACAGGCCCGTGGAGCCCAGCAGGACGCTTCCTGCCAGTATCCGATTCTTCACTGCTTCTCCTTATGCCGGATGTTCGTTGCTCAATAAAGAGAGCATTCCCCACATCTCGGAAACGGAGGAGAAAGTGCCATAGAACTGCCAGAAGTGGACACCGGTCGGTCGGGCGGGGCAGCTTGGCGGAACCATCGCACCATACGTCTTCGTATGGATAATCCGCCCAGGGCAGGCAGCGACACAAGGCCTTGGAGTCCAGTCTAGACCTTTTAGATCCGTCTCGCCCGGGGGCATTTCTGCACCGCTGGATTGGCCGGAGAATCACCCGGCATTATCGGCCGACAATTGCTCGGGGGTTCGCCAAGTTTTCCGGAACCGAATTCCGAGGAATTGTGGGAGCTGCTGCAGCGAGGGGGCGGCGTTCGCAGGCATCGCGCCGGTCGTCATCTGCTGCCGGCGCTCGAAGGTGAACGGCATACCGGCTCGGCGGCTGCCGGAAGACGGCTCTCATGAGCGAATCGGCTGAGCCGGCTCCAATTGGGCGTCGCCGGATGCGTTGTTCGTTGGTTCGAGAACGGCGGAACCCTCGACCCGGGAAACGGGTCGAGGGCGTCGTCACCGGGGCGGCACGGGCGTCCGAGGTGCGCGGGGCGTGCGGGGGGGGGATCAGGCTCCGTGGCCGTGGCCCTTGCAGCCGCAGCCGGGGGTCTGGGCGCGGGGCAGGCCGTCGGTGAACGTGCTCTGGGAGAGCACCGCGAGGACGGTGGCGGCTTCGGTGCCGTGGTTGGTCAGGGTGATCTCCTTGCCCGCGGGGAGCATGGCGAAGGTGCCCGGGCCGACGGTCCTGGCGCCGCAGCCGCAGGAGGCTTCCACCGAGCCGCTCACACCGGTCAGCAGGAGCTCCGAGGTGCCGTGGGAGTGGGCGGGGATCGTGCCGCCCGCGGGTACGTGGATGCGGACGGCCGCGAGCTCGCGGAACGGACCGCCCTCCGGGTCCAGGCGCAGCACCTCGGTCTCGGTGGCGCCGGGGGCAGCGGTGACGGTCATGCCGAACATGTGCGGGTTCCTAACGGATCGTGAGGTGCGGGCGGGGCGCGGGAGTTCGGGCCGACGCCGCGGCCGCAGCGTCAGCGGGGCCCGTACCAGGCCGTTCCGGTCATGTGCCGAATGTAGTCGAGGCGGATCGTCGCGATCGCTGCGAAAGGTCCCCAAGCGGCGGGCCTTTCGGCAGGGCGCCTCAGGGCACTCCGTTGGCCGTGATGGGCCACTGGCACCAGCCCGCCGTGACGGAGGCGCCGGCGATGGCCGAGCCGGGGGCCCGCCCGGTCCAGCCTGACGGCCGGGGCGAGGAGATTCGGGTCCGGATATCTTGCCGAATTGTCTCGGCCGTCTTTCCGCAGTGCATGGCCAGATCTTTGTAAGGTCTCGCCCGCCACATTGCGGCCGGCGCTCTCGGAAAGCGGAGGTCGGGATCTCATATGTGAATGTTGCGGGAGGGATTCCGGATGATTCTCTTTTCGATGAGGATCGGGTGTCCCGGAATCAGCCCGCCCGCCAGGCGGAATCGGCCATTTCGTTCGTTTTCTGCGCGGGGGAAGTCCGCGCGGTGCTGTTCTGTACGCCACTGACGGCCGTCCGGACTAAGGAGAAATGCTTTGAGGACACGTTTGCTCGCGCTCGCATCCGCACTGTCGGTCAGCGCCCTCATGGCACTGGCCCCTCCGTCGCCGGCCGCTCAGCCGCAGGACGGCGCGAAGGAGGCCGGTTCAGCGCTCCGGGCCCTCGACGGGCGCGCCGGAGCGACGATCGGACCCGTCTACTTCCGCAATGACCGGACCGGCAGGTGCATGGACATCCCCGGCGTCGGTGGCGCGGGCAACGGCACTCCGGTCAACCAGTACAGCTGCGATACGTCGACCGCGGACAACCAGCGCTTCTACCTCGACCACTGGGGGGGCACCCCGCAAGGACTGGCGACGTTCACCATCCGCAGCGTCAAGGCCGTCGGCATGTGCGTCGACCCGCCGGGCGAAGGCAATCCGGGAGTGAACGCGCCCCTGCAGATGTGGACGTGCATACCCGGTTCGTGGGACAACCAGCGCTTCTACCTCCAGCCCCTGCCCAGCGGACGCGAATGGATCCGGCACGAGGTCAGCGGCCTGTGCCTGGACGTCGCGGGGCTGAACGCGGGCAATGACGCGCGGTTGCAGTTGTACTACTGCACGGACGGGCCCGCCGACGACCACAACTGGTCCACGCACCTGCTGTAGCCGGCGCCCCGGGCGGGGCGCCGTGCCTCACAGGGCGCGGGGTTGGCCGATCAGCGGGGTGCGGACCGGGGTGGCGAGGCCTACGAACAGGACCAGTTGGTGGCCGCCCGGGTTGGTCTGCACGGGGTCCAGTTCCCAGTTGTTGGCCAGCCAGACGTTGCCGGACGGGTCGATCTGGACGCCGGTGTTGCGGACCAGACCGTCGCTGCCGTAGCCGGCGGTCGCGGGTGAGATCGGCTGGCCGGTGCGGTGGCCGGGCGGGCAGGCCGCCGTCCGTACGCCGCACAGGCGGGTGACCCTCTGGCCGGAGAAGTCGGCCACCCAGACCGTGTCGGAGCCGTCGACGGCGATCCCCCAGGGCAGGGTCAGGCTGCCCGCGGTGAAGGGGCCGGCCGCCGGGGTACCGTCCGGGTGGATCAGGGTGACGGAGGCGCCGTCCGCGGCGGGGCCGCCCGCCGGGCCCACCGCATCGGCGAGCTGCTGCGCGGTGCCGTCCTCGCAGGGCACGGGGACGGCGCCGCTGTTCGACACCCACTGGTTGCCCTCGCTGTCGGAGGCGATGCCGAGCGGGCGGCGCAGCCCGCCGCCGGTGACCGTACGCTCCAGGCTGCCGTCGGGGGCGAACACCGCCACGCTGTCGCTGCCGTTGCCGGTGACCCAGGCGCGGCCGCGGCCGTCCAGGGACACGCCGAAGGGCTTGACGAGGGCGCCGCCGCCGACCGGGATGTTCCGGGCCCGCTCGGGCCGGCCGCCGGGGATGCGGGTGACGCTGCGGCTGCCGCAGTTGGCCACCCAGAGCGTGCCGTCGGGTGCGGCGAGGGCGCCCTGCGGCTGGACGTACCCGCCCTGGCGCCACCCCTGCGGCGGTGACAGGGCCCGGCCGTGGGCGTCGAACTGGGAGACGCTGCGGAACAGGGGGTCCGGGTCCAGGGCGCAGCCGCGGCCCTGGAAGCCGAAGTTCGTCGCCCACAGGTCGCCGTCGGGTCCGAACGCGACCCCGTACCCGGCTCCGTACAGGCCCCCGCCCTCGTACGGGGCGCCCGCGGCGTCCCGCCCGTCGGGGCGCAGCCGCAGCAGCTGGCGGCCTCCGCAGACGGGTTGCCGGGGGTCGGCGCCGTAGGTGTAGTTGTTGACGATCCAGGCGTCGCCGCCGCGGTCGAAGGCGATGTTGCCCGGTCCGTCGATCTCCCGGCCGTTGCCCTCGTAGCGCAGGGCGAGCGTCCAGGCGGTGGGGGCGGTGTCGAGCGCGGGCGTGTACGTCGGGTGGCGGCGGGCCAGTTCGAACAGCCGGGCGGGGTGGGTGCCGGGGGCGCGGGCGATGTCGGCGACGGCCTGGAGGGTGTTTTGGGGGCGGGGCCCGCCGGACGGGCGGGCGGTGTCGAGGAGGTCGGTGCAGCCGCGGGTGCTCAGGGTGCAGGCGGCGAGCGCGTCGGCCAGCGAGTTGAAGGTGCGCAGGGTCGAGGTCTGCGCACCGTTCGGCGGGGCCGCCAGGAAGGCCGAGACCCCGCCGGTGGTCACGTCGGCCAGGTTGTGGGACACGTGCGCGGCGTTGCGGGGGCCCGGCCAGGGGCCGGCGACGCCGCCGTCCCGGGTGAACTGGGCGAGTGCGAAGCCGGCGGCCACGGTGGTCCGCTCGGTGACCGTGATGCGGCGGGGCCGTCCGTTTCCGGCGTCCGGGGCTCCGGTGAGCACCGCGGCCAGCCGTACGGGCTCCGGCCGGTGGGCGCGCCGCCGGTCGTCGGCGGGCGGGGTGTCGGCGGTCAGGTAGACCACGGCGCCGGGGGCGCGGGGCGGGGTGTGGGTGAGGTGGAAGCGGCCCCGGTCGTCGGTGCGGGCGGTGCCGAGCCGGCGCGGGGCCTCGCCCCAGCCGGTGCCCGCCTCGTACACGGTGACCAGGGCGCCGGGCACCGGGCCGGCGGCGCCGCGGACGACGCCGTCCCGGCGGACGTCGGGGACGCCTGCGGGGTGCGGGTCGCCGGCCGCGGCGACGGCAGGGGCGAACGCCGCGGCCACGGCGAGCAGGGCCGCCGTCAGGGCGGCACGGCTGTGGGCACGGCGCATGCGGACGCGCATCGGCATGGTGTTCCTCCGCCTCCGGGACACGGTCCACGCCAGCACACACCGGCGGACCGCGCCCCGTACGGGACCGCCCCGCCGCGGGCGGCCGGTTCGCCCGTACGGGCCGGGCGGGTTCGCCCGTACGGACCGTGGGGTTCGGCCGTACGGACGGGGTGCGGGGCCGTCACAGCGGGGTGGTGGGGTCCCGGTGGGAGACGCATGCGGCGATGCGGAAGCCCGGTGGGGGGTGGGGGGTGTGGCAGGTCCAGTGGGTGGGGTGGGGGACGTGGGGGGACAGTTGGAGGGCAGCGCGTCCGTTGCCGTCCGGGCGGAAGGTGATCTGGTGGAAGGGGAGGCGGATGCCTGCGCCGACGGCCTTGGCGTAGGACTCCTTCAGGGTCCACAGCTGTACGACCGCGTCGCGGCGCCGGGGGGCGGGGAGCCGTTCCACGGCCGTGCGTTCCTCCGGGGAGAGGCATCGGGCCATGAGCCGTCTGACGTTTTCCGGGTCGCTCAGGGCGTCGCAGGTCTGGATGTCGATGCCGACCGGGCGGCGGCCGGGGGCGAGGCCGAGGAGGCAGAGGCCGCCCGAGTGGGAGAGGCTGAACTCGACGTCGAGGCCGAACCGGGGGTGGATCGCGGGCTTGCCGTTGCGGGCGAGGTCGAACTCCCAGTCCTGCGGCGGGACGGGGGCGAGGCGGGAGAGTTCGGTGCGCAGCAGCCAGCGGGCGTACTGGAACTGCCTGCGGTCCGTGTCGAAGCGGTAGGTGTCGGCCCGGTGCAGTTCGGCGGGGGACATCACGGCCCGCCAGGTGTCCTCGGGGGGTGCGTCCGCGTCGTCGCGTCCGGCGGGGATGTCGGCCCGGCCCATCGCGGTGATCAGGCCGGGGATGCGGGGGGCGGCGAGCCGGTGTGCGTCCGGTACGGCGGGTGGTGCGGCGGGTGGTGCGGTGGGGGGTGCGGTGGGGGGTGCTGTGGGGGGCATCGTCTGCTCTCCGTGTGCGTCGGGCGGCGCCGGCGGAAGGCGGGCGAGTGGAGCACGGCCGCGGTGACGATCCGCGGCCGTGCTCCTGGGCCGTCGTACTCGGGTCAGGCGTCGAGGCCCAGTACGTCGGGCTGCTTGGCCAGTTCGCGCAGGGTGGCGCGGGGGTCCGGGAGCAGGCGGCGCGTGGTGAGGTCCAGCAGCCCGATCACGCAGTCGATCCGGGCGGCCGAGATCCCGTCGGGCGTGAGGAAGCGCTGGGTGAGCTCGACGAGCTTGCCCTGTCCTCCGCTGATGGCGCAGCCCACGTCGACCTCGTCGCCGGCGCGCAGTTCGCGCTGGAAGCGGACGGAGGCCTTGAGGAGGACCGGGCCGATGCCCGCGTCGGACAGGACGTCCGGGGTGAGGCCGGCGGCCTGCAGGAACTGCCAGCGGGCGTGCTCCGCGTACTGCATGTACACGGCCTGGTTGAGATGGCCCTGCCGGTCGGTCTCGTAGGCCCGCGTCTGGACGCGGACGCTGAACGGTTGTCCCATGCCGGCCGCCCTCAGGCCCCGACCGGGTCGTCGAAGACGATCCGCCAGGTGCCGTCGGGCTGCTGGCGGGACACCACGGTGCCCTTGCCCCGGAGGTCGAGGGGCTTGCCGTCCTCGTGGGTTCCGACGAGGTGCCAGTCGGCGTGCGTCATCGCGATGTCGCCGGCGCGCAGGGCGCTGGTCATGGTGATCTCGGCGCTCTTGATGGCGGCGAACATCGGGGTCAGGGCCTTGGAAACGGCTTCGAGGCCGATCTCCTGGGCGCCGTCCGGCGGCTGTACGAGGATGCCGTCCGGCTCGTACAGGTCGAGCATGGCCTGCTGGTCGTTGGTGTTGAAGGCCTCGGCGATGAGGCCGGGTATGTCTTCCGGGCGTTGTGCCGGCATGGAGGGTCTCCTTGCTGGTGGGACTGGGCGGGCCGGTCGGTCGGCGCGGTGGGTCAGCCGAAGATGCCCTGGCCCGGCGTGAGGATCGCGGCGGGGTCGTAGTGGCGCTTCAGGTCGCTCAGCGAGGCCCACCGCGACCCGTAGTGGGCCCGCCAGTCGGCGCGGGTCAGCGAGGGCACCGAGCCGACGAGGTAGCGCTTGCCCCCGAGGCTCACCGCGCGGTCGTAGAAGCGGCGGTTCTGGGACAGCAGGCCGGGGACGTCCGGGTGGTTGGGGGCCGGGATCCGGATGAGGCTGACCTCGAAGAACTCGTTCGTCCGGCGCTTGGGGAGGACGAAGTTCGGCCGGGTGAGGGAGCGGGCGTCCATCGGGGAGATCCGGACCGGGCCGGGGCCCATCTGGGTGGCCGTCAGCTCGCCGAGCACGGTGTCGAGGTAGGCCGGGGTCTTCTCGGCGCCGACGAACACCATCAGCCACGGCTTCTGGCTGCCCCAGAAGCCGGCGGCCTTGAGGGCCGCCCAGTTCGGGTCGAAGCGCAGCAGCCAGTCGCGGAACGGCAGGTCGGCGGACGGGCCGGCGGTGGCCTGCGGCGAGAGCACGGCCTGCACGGCGGCGACGTCGGGCTGGGCGGGCGCCGAGTAGAAGATGCCGAGCGCCAGCCGGTAGGTCCAGCCGCCGCCGGGCTTGGGCTCGGCGTAGCCGTTCTGGTCGTTGACCACGCCGGCCCGCATGACGGCCAGCGAGTCCCGCAGGAACGCGTCCCGGTCGGTGTAGGTGAACTCGAGCGAGCGGGCGGTGGTCTGCGCCGGGATCAGCTTGATGCCGGCCCGGACGATGACGGCGTACTGCCCGCCGCCGACGAGGACGGCCTCGAACAGCGCGCGGCGGTTGGTGCGGGAGCAGGTGACCAGCTCGCCGGTGCCGGTGACGACCTGGAGCCACTCCACGTTGTCGGCCTGCGAGCCGTAGCGCTGGCTGGTGCCGCCGAGGCCGCCGACGCTGAGGGTGCCGCCGATCGACAGGTGGGCGAAGTCGTTGTAGACGGGCGGCGCCTGGCCCGTTTCGAGGGCCTGGAGCGCCAGCGTCGACCAGGTGGCTCCGGCGTCGACGTCGGCGATGCCCTGCGCGATGCCGTGGATCCGGCTGAGCGGCTTGAGGTCGATGGCGATGCCGCCCTCGACCAGGGCCTGCCCGTAGTGCGAGTGCGAGTGGCGGCCCTCGGTGCCGGTGCCGCTCTGGCCGTTGACGGCCACGGGGATGCGGTTGTTGCGGGCGTAGCGGACGACCTTCTGGATGTCGTTCACCGAGCCGGGGGTGAGGACGGCCTGGGGCTGCCGCGTGAACAGGTGGCCGAAGTCCTCGGTGAACGCGGACGCGTCCGCGGGGAGGAGGAGTGTGCCGTCGAGGGCGGGGACCTGGCGGAGGCCGGGCGTGGAACTGGGGGCGGCGGCCCACGCTCGGGCGCCGGGGTCCCACCCCGCGATCGCCGCGCCCGCTCCGACAACGACCAGTCCGGACAGGATCTTCCGGCGTGAGAGCTCGGTATGCATGCCTCGTTGGTACGCCCGCGAGCGCAAGGGGAGCGCAAGCGCGGCCCGGCGCAGTGGCAGGGCCGCCGACCCGTTTCAGTGCGCCAGTGCCACGCCCTGTGCCGCGCCCGGTGCCGAGCCCAGTGCCGCGCTGCGGTGCTCTTGCGGGCTGACGCCGTAGACCCGCTTGAACGCCGAGCTGAGGGCGAACCCGCTGCCGTATCCGACCTGGCGCGCCACGACGTTCAGTGTGGCGTCGGACTGGCGCAGCAGGTCGGCGGCCAGGGCCAGGCGCCATTCGGTCAGGTAGGTCATGGGCGGTGTGCCGACGGTGTTGCGGAAGCACTCGGCGAGCGTCGCCCGTGGCACGCCGACCTCGGAGGCGACCCGTGCCAGCGTCCAGTCGTTCGCCGGGTCCTCGTGGAAGAGGCGCAGTGCCTCGCCGGCCACCGGGTGGGTGTGGGCCCGGTACCAGGCGGGTGCCTCGGTCTCGGGGCGGTCGAACCAGACCCGCAGGACCGAGATGAGCAGCAGGTCGAGCAGGCGGTCGAGTACGACGCCCTGGGCGGGGCCCTGTTTGGTGACCTCGCCGGCCAGTACCGGGATGAGCGTGGAGTCCCACGTGTCGTCGGAGACGACCAGCAGGGGCGGCAGTACGTCGAGCAGGCGCTGGCCGACGGCGCCGACCTCCTCGTACACGCCGAGCACCATCTGCACCGACCCTTCGGGGTTGCTGCCCCAGGTGCGCACGCCCAGCGACATGCGCTCGCGCAGCTCGACGCCCTCGGGGGTGACGCACTGCTGGCCGGGGTGGACGATGACCTGCGGCGGGGTCGCCGGTTCGTCGCTCATCACGTAGGGGTCCGGTCCGCGGAAGATGGCGACGTCGCCGGGGCGCAGCCGGACCGGCTCGCCGTGGTCGGGGTCGACGTACGCCTCGCCGCTGAGCATGACGGCGAGGCAGAGCGGTGATCTGTCCTGGACCCGGATCGACCACGGGGGGTCCAGGAGGATGCGGAGGAGGAATGCGCCGCTGGCCCGCGGCCCTTCGAGTAACCCTGAGAGTGCGTCCACCCGCACCACACTAGACGACTGGACATGGATGCTGGCACCTCAACCATGGACCGTCCAGATTGCCGGCGTTCAGACTTCAGGCATGACAACTGACAAGCACACGACGTTGGTTCTCGGCGGTACCGGCCGGGTCGGCCGCCGGGTAGTGAAGGGGCTCACCGACCGGGGCGTGGACGTGCGCGTCGCCTCCCGCACCGGTACGCCTCCGTTCGACTGGGAGGACCCCTCGACCTGGGCCGGCGTCTTCACCGGTGTCCAGTCCGCCTACCTGATGTACTACCCCGAGGTCGAGTGGCCGGGCGCCTCCGACGCCATCGGCACGGTCGCCCGGCTGGCGGTCGACGCCGGGGTCCGGCGCCTGGTCCTGCTGTCCGCCCGCAACCAGGAAGAGGCCGTCCGCTGCGAGGAGGCCGTGACCGGCCTCCCGGTCGAGTGGACGATCGTCGCCCCGGCCTCCTTCAACCAGAACTTCGACGAGGGCGTGTTCCTCGAGCCGCTGCGCCAGGGCGTACTGGCCCTTCCCGCGGGTGACAACGCCGACCCGTTCGTCGACGCCAACGACATCGCCGACGTCGCGGTGGCGGCGCTGACCGAGTCCGGCCACGCGGGTCAGCGTTACGAGCTGACCGGTCCCCGCCTGTGGACCTTCGCGGAAGGCGTGGAGGAGATCGCCCGGGCGACGGGACGCACCCTGCGCTACGAGCCGATCACCCGGGAGCAGTTCGCCGACGCCATCGTCGCCGACGGCGCCCCGCGCGATTTCGCCGACCCGCTGGCCACGCTCATCTCGGAGTTCTTCGACGGCCGCAACAGCTCGCTGGCCGACGGGGTCGAGCGCGCCCTGCACCGCAAGCCGCGCGACTTCGCGGACTGGGTGGCCGAGATCGCCCCGACCGGTGTGTGGGACGCCGCCTAGGTCGGCGGTTCCCACGGGTGCCCGGTCTGAGCACGGGGCGGGGGAGTCCCGGTCGTGCGCCTCGGCGCACCGCGGACTCCCCCGCCCGTGCCCTCTCCCCCGCACGGCACCGTTTCGCCAAACCCTCCGGATCCCGGGAGAGACGATGCACAACAACGCAACCGCGCAACCGTACGGGGGCCGCTGGTGAGCCTGCGCAGAACGGGCGTCCTCGTCGCCGCCACGCTCACCTCGGGACTGACCGCGGGGCTGTTCGCCTCGGTCTCCTACGCGGTGATGCCCGCGCTGGCCCGCAGCGACGACCGGACCTTCGTCGAGTTCATGCAGAACATCAACGAGGTGATCCTCAACCCGGTGTTCATGCCCGTCTTCCTCGGCGGGCTGGCCTGCGCCGTCGCGGCGGCGGTCACGCACCGGCGCACCGCCGACAAGGCGTTGCGCGCCTGGATCCTCGTCGGGGCCGCCGGCTACCTGGCGATGTTCGCGGTCACCGCCGGCGTGCACGTGCCCCTGAACTACGAACTGGCCGCGGCCGGCGACCCCGGGCGCATCCAGGACCTCGCCGCCCTGCGCGACGCCGTCGAGGACAAGTGGGTCGCCTGGAACACCGTGCGCGCCCTCGCCAACGTGGTGTCCTTCGCCGGGTTCTCCTGGGCCCTGGTGCTGCTCGGCCGCTCCGAGGACCGCTCCGGGGCCCCCGGGCTCCGCGAGCGCGTCACGGCGTCCTGACCACGCGCCGGCACGGCCCGCGGGGGCGGGCCTTGCGGTGATGTTGCGGGGGCGCCCCCACGATGCCGGTGATGAAACTTACCCGGCTCTGGACATCGTTCGCCCGGCAGGTGGACGCCCGCCCCCACGCCACGGCCCTCGTGGCGTGGGGCCGGCACATCTCCTACGGCGAACTGGCCGACCTCGTGACCGAGGCCTCGGCCCGCCTCGAACGGCTCGACACGACCGGCGGCGAACCGATCGGCGTGCCCGCCACCAAGACCCCCCGGACCATCGCACTCGTGCTGGCCTGCCTGCGGGCGGGCCTCCCGGTGGTCCTTCCCTCGGCCACGCTGCCCGAGGCCACGCTGCAGCGCCTCCTGGACCGGGCCGGCTGCCGGCACGTCCTGCGTGCCGACGACCCCGGCCCCGCCGGCACCGGCGCGGCGCCCGCCCCCGCCACCCCCGCCCGGGCCGGCTCCCCACGGCCCTCACGGCCCACACGGCCCCGACGACATCGCCTTCGTGCTGACGACGTCGGGGTCGACGGGACTGCCCAAGCTGGTGCCGCTCACCGCGGGCGCCGTCGAGCGCTTCGCCGACTGGGCCGCCGAACGGTTCGACCTGGGCCCGGGGGCCTCCACCCTCAACTACGCCCCGCTCAACTTCGACCTCTGCTTCCTGGACGTCTGGGCCACGCTCCACCACGGCGGCCAGGTCGTCCTGGTCGACCCGGACGCCGCGACCAACGGGCGCCACCTGCTCGACGCCATCGACGACAACGCGGTGACCGTCGTACAGGCCGTGCCGATGGCCCACCAGCTGCTGGCCGACGCCGCGGACGACGCGGCCCGGCGGCTCACCTCGGTCCGCCACGCCCTGTTCACCGGCGACCACATGCCCGCCCGGTGCCTGGCCCGGCTGCCCGCGGTGTTCCCCCACAGCCGCTTCTACAACGTCTACGGCTGCACGGAGACGAACGACAGCTTCGTGTACGAGGTGGACCGGGACGCGCTGCCGGCCGACGGCGTTCCGCTCGGCACTGCGCTGCCCGGCGTCGAGGCGGTCGTCCTCGACGAGGACGGCGCCGTGGTGACGGGGCCGGGACGGGGCGAGCTGGTCGTCGCCACGCCGTTTCAGTCCGCCGGCTACCTCGGCGCCGACCCGGCCGCGCCCAGCCCGTTCACGGACACCCCGGCCGCCCTTCCGCCGGGTGCCGCGGCCCGCTTCTACCGCACCGGCGACATCGTGCGCCGCGACGGGGCCGGCGTCCTGCACCTGGAAGGGCGCAACGACTTCCAGGTCAAGGTGCGCGGCACCCGGGTGAACACCGCGGTCGTCGAGCAGGTGCTGCTCGACCACGAGGAGGTGGCCGAGGCCGTGGTCCTCGCCGTCCCCGACCCCGTCGCGGGCCATCTGCTGCACGCGGTGCTGCGCCGGGTGCCGGGGGCGGGCGTGGGGACGCTCGGCCTGCGCGAGCACTGCGCCCGGCACCTGCCCACCGCGGCCATCCCCTCGACCCTGCGCCTGTCCGAGGTCACCTTGCCGCGCACGTCCACCGGCAAGGTCGACCGCCAGGCCCTCGACCGGATTCTCAGGTCGCCTCGCCCCGAGGCGACCGCCGTCAGAAAGGAACCCGCACGATGAAGAACGAGGCCCCGATCAAGAGCTTCCTGATCCAGGAGTTCATCCCCGACGTCCAGGCGTCGGAGCTCGCCACCGACTACGACCTGCTCGCCAACGGGGTCGTCGACAGCCTCGGGCTGCTCAAGCTCATCGCCTGGGTCGAGACCGAGTTCGACGTCGTCGTCGACGACGCGGCCCTCGACCCGGACAACTTCCGTTCCATCGACGCCATCGACGCCTTCGTGGCGCGGGCTTCGGTGCCGGCCGAGGCGAGCTGACCCGTGCACGACGCATTCGCCGCCCTGCGGGCCGGCCGCCCGGTCGACACCGCGACGTGGTCGTCGTTCTGGGACGAGCTGAGCGCCGGCACGCTGGACGCGGGCGAGCCGGCGGCGCTCATGGCGGCGCTCGACCTCGACGCGGTCGCCCCCCAGACGTTCACCAGCCTGGTGCGGTCGCTGCGCGCGCGCCGCACCGGGCCGGTGCGCCCCTTCCCGGGGGCGGTCAACGTGGTCGGCACGGGCGGCGGCGCACCGACGTTCAACGTCTCCACCGCCGCCGCCTTCGTCGCCGCCGCGCTCGGGGCGCGCATCGTGAAGACCGGGTCGCGGGCCCACGCCAGCAAGTACGGCTCCGTCGACCTGCTGGAGCGGCTCGGCGTCCCGCTCACGAAGTCGTACGAGGACACGGCCGCCGCGCTGGACCGCCACGGCATCGCCTTCGCCGGCTACTTCGTGTACCCGGTGGAACTGACCGTGCTGGCCCGGCGCGTCATGCCGGTGCCGATGCGGACCTACGGGCGGGTGCTGAACGTGCTGGGCCCGTTCCTGCCGGCGCTGCCGGGCACCCGCCAGCTCACGGGGCTGTCGAGCCCCGCGCTGCTGCCGCTGGCCCGCTCCCTGGCGGAGGCGGTCGACGACCGCGAGGTCTGGCTGTGCACCAACGACATCGGCGCCGACGAGCTGGTCGGCTTCGCCGACAACCTCGTCCACCGGGGTGCGGGCGGGCCCGTCCGGCTGAACCCGGACAGCCTGGGCACCGCCGACGGCACCCTGGCGGACCTGGCACCGGTGTCCGAACCCGAGCGGGTCGTCGAGCACTTCCTGGACGTCGTGTCCGGGCGGGCGGGCGAGGTGGCGACCCAGACCGTCGCCCTCAACGCCGCCGCCCTGACGATCGCGGCCGAACGCGAGACGCGGTGGCGTCCCGCCATGGCCTCGGCGATGGCGGCGATGCGGGACGGCGCGGTGCGCGACCTGGTCGACGCCGTACGGGCCGGTGCGCAGGCGCCGGAGCAGGCGCCGGCGGTGCTGGTGGGCGAGGGGGTGTCCGGTGACTGACCTGTTCCCGCGCCCGCCGGGCCTGGCCGTGTTCCTCAATGCCGGTGACCCGCCGTTCGACGTGCTCGACGACATCGCCGACATGCTGGACGAGCACGAGGTCGACGTCCTGGAGCTGGGCGTTCCGTTCCCCGACTCGATCAGCGACGGGCCGGTGATCCGGCGGTCCGCCGACCGGGCGCTCGCGGCCGGGACGGGCCTGGAGGACGCGCTCGCGTTCGTCGAGCGCTCCCGCGCCCGCCACCGCCACCTGCGGGTGGTGGTCCTCGCCGACTGGGCGCACACGGTACGCCCCCGTTCGATGGCGGAGGTCGTCACGGCCATCGCCGGTTCCGGGGCGGCCGGGGCGCTCCTGCACGGTGCGCCGCCCCGGGTCCGCCCGGACTTCTACGAGCGGGCCGCGGCGGCCGGGCTGCCGGTCGTCACCACGTGCTACGCGTCCTCGCCCCCGGCGGTCGTGGCGGAGGCCGCGGCGCACGCCTCGGCGTACGTGTACCTGGTGACGCACTACGGTCCCAGCGGCGCGGGCCCAGCTCCCGACGCGGGAGCCCTCCGCGTCCCGGTCGACGCGCTGCGGGCGCTGACCGACGCGCCGATCGCCGCCGGTTTCGGGGTGCGCACGGCGGCCGACGTCGCGCGGGTGCACGCGGCGGGCGCCGACGCGGCCGTCGTCGGCAGCACCGTCGTCGCCCGCGCCGAGTCCTCGCTCGCCGGGGGCGGCGACGTCGTCGCCGACCTCGCCGGCCTCGTCACCGGCCTGCGTCCCCACCACCTTTCCCACCGCCTTTCCCACCGCCTTTCCGACCCCTTGAGTTTCCCCACCCCTTGAGAGGAGCGATCCGATGATCGTGCGCAACCTGGAGAACGTCACCACCGTCGACTGGGGCAACGGCCTGAGCCGCCGCTTCCTGCTGGCGTCCGACGGGCTCGGCTACTCCGTCACCGACACCACGGTGCGTGCCGGTACGAAGTCCCTCCTGGAGTACCGCCGCCACCTGGAGGCCTGCTACTGCATCGACGGCTCCGGCGAGGTCATAGCCCCCGACGGCACCTCGTACCGCATCACGCCGGGCACGCTCTACGCGCTCGACCAGCACGAGGCCCACCACCTCATCGCCGACCCGGACACCGACCTGCGCCTGGTGTGCGTGTTCTCGCCGGCCCTGCGGGGCGACGAGCAGCACAGCCTCGACGCCTCCAGCGCCTCCGCCTACTAAGGGACAAGGGACACGGTCGACATGCGTACCTGGGACGAAGATCAGCTCGCACTGCGCGAGGGCATGGAGCGGTGGTGCCGCGACCTTGCCGACGACCAGCACGACAGCGCCGAGACCGGGTTCCCGTGGGACGCATGGAAGCTCCTCCGTTCCTCGGGAGTGCTCGGCCTGCCGTTCGACCCCGACCGGGGCGGGGCCGGCGTCGACCTGCTCACGACCATGTTGGTGCTGGAGGCCCTGGGCAAGGGGTGCCGTGACGGGGGCCTGAGCTTCTCCGCCGCCACCACCATGTGCAGTACGGGGGTCGCGCTCCAGCACTTCGGGACCGACGAGCAGAAGGACCGGTACCTGCCCCGGGTGTGCTCGGGTGACCTGATCGGCGCCCACGCCATCAGCGAGCCCGACACGGGGTCGGACGCCCTGAGCATGCGGACGAGCGCCGTCCGCGACGGGGACCATTTCGTGCTGAACGGCAGCAAGAGCTTCGTGACCAACGGGCCGATCGCCGACGTGGTCGTCGTCTACGCCCGCACCCGGCCCGAGGGCGGGCCGCTCGGCATCACCGCCTTCCTGGTCGACACGGACACCCCCGGCTTCTCCGCCGGCCGGCCGCTCAAGAAGATGGGACTCACGTCCTCGCCGATGAGCGAGCTGTACTTCGACGACTGCCGGGTGCCGGCCGACCGGGCCATCGGCGGCATCGGGCGGGGATACCTGCTGCTCGAGCACGTCATGAAGTGGGAGATCCTCTGCTCCTTCATCATCAACGTCGGGGAGATGCAGCACCGTTACGAGCGCTGCCTCGAATACGCCCGCACGCGCACCCAGTTCGGCAAGACGATCGGCTCGTACCAGGCGATCTCCCACAAGCTGGTCGACATGCGCATCCGCGTCGAGACGGCGCGCCGGTGGCTGTACGACACCGCCGAGCGGCTCGTCGCCGGGGAGAACGTCACGATGGACGTGGCGATCGGCAAGCTGCTGACCAGTGAGGCCAACGTGGCCTCGGGGCTGGCGGCCATCCAGGTCTTCGGCGGCAACGGCTACATGTCGGAGTACGGCCTCGACCGCGAGCTGGCCAACGCGGTGGGCAGCACCATCTACTCGGGCACGACGGAGATCCAGTACAACCGGATCTCCTCGCTGCTGGGGCTGTGACCGTGCTGCTCAAGGTGTGCGGCGCGACCAGCCGCGAGGACGTCGCCCTGCTCGGGGCCGCGGGCGCGGACCTGATCGGTCTGTGGCACGGGGTCCCGGGCGGTCCCGCCGACCTGCCGGCCGGCCGCTTCGCCGGCCTGGCGGAGGCCTGCCGGACCCTGGAGGTGACCGCGGCGCGGCCGGCGCCGGAGCCGATGATGGTCACGTTCCTGCGGGACCCGGCCGCGATCCTGGACGCCGCCCGCGCGGCCGGGGTGCGCTGGCTCCAGCTGCACGGCTACCAGCCGCCGGCCGTGGTGGCGGCGCTCAAGCGGGGCCGGCCCGAGGTCACCGTGGTCAAGGTCCTCCACGTGACCGGCGACGCCTGCGTCGAGCGACCGCTGCTGGCCTCGTACGAGCGGGCGGGGACGGACGTGTTCCTGTTCGACGCCACGACCGCCGAGGGGCGGGTCGGGAGCACCGGTCTGTCGCTCGAACCCGACGTGGTGATCGACCTGGCCGAGGCGACCACGCGCCCGTTCCTGCTCGCCGGGGGCATCTCGGCCGGCAACCGGCTGCGCTACGAGAAGGTGTCCGCCCACCCGCAGTTCGCCGGAGTCGACGTGGACACGGCGGCGCGGGACGCGACGGGCGCGTTCTGCGCCGACAGCGTCGCGGACATCCGGCGGCAGTGGAGTGCCGTCCCCGACGTGGAGGAGGTCGTCTGATGGCGCCGTCGTTCATCGACGCCCTGCTGGGCGCCGACCGTCCGGTGGTCATGGAGCTGAAGCCGCGCTCGGCCGACGGCGAGGACCTGTTCCGCGACCGGTCGCCCGCCGAGATCGTGGCCCGCTACGAGGCCGCCGGGGCGCCCTGCCTGTCGGTGGTCACCGGCCGCTGGTTCGGCGGTGACGCCGGGCTGCTGGCCGAGGTGACCGGGCTGACCGAACTGCCCGTCCTGCAGAAGGACTTCATCACCAACCCCGGCCAGCTGCGGGCGGCCGTCGAGCTCGGCGCCTCCGCGGTGCTGCTCACGGCGGCGCTGCTGCCGAAGGCGGCGCTGGCCCGGCTCGCGGAGGGGGCGCTGGCGCTGGGCCTCACCCCGTTCATCGAGGTGGCGAGCCCGGCCGAGGTCGAGGCGCTGCCGCCGTGCGAGGGGTGCGTGGTGGCCGTCAACAACAAGGACATCCGGGTCCGCGAGCGCGGGGACGCGGACATCGACCGCAGCCGCCGGCTGCTGCCGGCCGTCCGGCGGACGGGGTCGGCGTGCCCGGTCAGTGCCAGCGGCATCGACGATCCGCAGGTGGCCGCCGGGCTGCTCACCGCCGGTTACGCCGGACTGCTGGTCGGGACCCATCTGCTGCGGGCCAACCGTCTCGAGTCATGGTGCGAGGAGCTGGACGGCCTGCGTCGTACGTCGTCCGCGCCCCGTCGAGCGGGCTGAGCGAGAGCTCCTCCCACTCGACGGCGAAGGGCACGCCCAGCTCGTTGGCGGCGGCGATCACCCGGGCGGCGAGGTCGTTGGCCTCCAGGTACCGTCTTCGTACGACCAGGGCGCGGGCCACCCGCAAGGGCCGCTCCTGGTCGTACGGGTCGAGCTCCATGGCCGACTCGACGCGTTCCATCGCCTCTTCCATGTCGCCCTCCTCCAGGGCGGCCGTCAGCACGACGTCGATCAGGCCGAGCACCCGCTGGCGGACGACCTCGCGGCGCTGGGCGATGCGGTCGTCGTAGAGGTCGTCGGGCAGTAACGGCCCGGCGAAGGCGGCGACGGCGACGCGGGCGCGGGAGATGCGCTCGGCGTCCTGGGTGGCGGCGACGGCCCGGGCCAGGTCCTCGAAGGTGTGCAGGTCGACCTTGCAGGAGGACAGGCACAGCAGCTGGCCCCGGCGGTTGACGAGCGAGCCGTAGGTGGCCCGGGCCCGGGTCACGACGTTCTTCAGGCGGCGCTGGCCGACTCCCGGCATCTCCCCCGGCCACAGCATCTCGACCATGGTCTCGACGCGGACGGAGCCGCCGGCGAGCACGAGGTGCTTCACCAGCTGGCTGGCCCGGCCGGAGCCGTGCAGCACGGCGTGGCCCTGACGGACCTCGAACCCGCCCAGCACCCGCACCTCGTAGCCGACGCCGCTGGTCAGGGCGCCGGTCACGACCGCGGGGGGCAGCCGGATCGCCGACCGCAGGACGCCGACCACGCGGCTTTCGCGGCGGTCGAGCAGGTCGGGGTGGCCGAGGCTCGCGGCCCGGTCGAGGGCGATCAGCAGGCGCTGGTCGGCGGCGTCGATGTGGCCGGCGGCGTGGCGGGCGTAGCCGGTCAGCAGTTCGGCCTTCCAGCGCAGGCAGGGCGCGATCTCGCCGTCCTCGAGCATCCGTTGCAGGACCACGGCCGCCTCGGGCTCGCCGCGGCGGGCGCCGATGAACGCCTCGGTCAGCGCCAGGGTCACCGGGTCCTCGACGCGGTGCTCGCGGGCTGCGGCGAGCAGCCGGGCCGAAGCCGCGTCGGCGCCCACCACGGCGCAGGCGTCGGCGGCCTCGCACAGGAACCGCAGGCCGCCGCTGTCGCGGATCATCATCTGGCCGAGGTGGGCCTCGGCCCTGGCCAGTTGTTCGAGCACCCCGGACATGTCCTGGTCGTTGGCCGCGACGATGAGGCGGGTCCAGGCGGCGTGGCCGGCCACCCAGTCGATGCGCAGCAGCTCGGCGAGGCGCATGGCGTCGTCGAGGATGGCGAGCGGCCGCTCGGCCTCGCCGCCGAGGGCCAGCAGCCGGGCTTCCATGACCAGGCACAGCATGCGGTCGAACTGGGTGCCGCTGGTGGCGCCGAGTCTGCGCAGCAGTACGGCGCCCTCGCCGGTCTTGCCGAGGGCGGCCAGGACCTGGGTGGCCAGGCCCCGCTGGACCGCGGCGACGCGGGCGGGCTCGCCCAGTTCGCCCCAGGTGATGGCGGCCTGGCGCATGGCGTTCTCGGCCCGGTGCAGGCTCGGCCCGTCGGGACGGTCGGACAGGGCCACGCCCAGCGCCTCCAGGAGGCTGGCCTGGGCGCGGGTGCCCTCGGCGGTCCCTTCGAGGAGCCGCTCGACCTGGGCGAGCACGCCGGTGTCGCGCAGCAGTGCCCGCTGGACCAGCCATTCGCTCTCGACCTCGGCGGCGAGGTCGTCGTCGTTGTTCTGCTCGCGTACGACGCGCAGGGCCCGGCCGATGACCTCGCGTTCCTCGGCGAGCTGGCCGACGTTGCGGTGGGTGCGGGCCAGGTGCAGCAGCACCTGGGGCGCGGCTTCGGCCGCGGGCCCGAGGCGGGCCATCAGGTGGATGAACTCGACCGGGTCGAGCTGGTTGATGCGCGAGGTGGGCAGTTTGGCGATGAGCGTGGCCGCCTGCTCGGGGTCTCCGCTGTCGGCGAGCAGGCTGGCCGCGGCCAGTTCGGCGCCCTGGGACGTCAGGAGCGGGGCGGCCCGCTGGGCGATGGCCGGGTCGAGCGGTGCGAGTGCGGCCAGCGTCTCCTTCGACTCGCTGCACAGCCGTGACCAGCCGTCGGCGCCGACGGCGAAGGGGATGCCCGCCCGGATGAGGCGCCGCAGCAGCCCGGGCTGGCCGAGCCCCTCGACGAGGCTGTCGTTGACCATCGGGAAGGCGGCCACCTGGGTCAGCAGGTAGCGGTCGGCGGGGTCGAGGTCGGCGGCGTAGTGGTCCATCAGCTGGCGGATCAGGCCGGGGTGGCGGAGCAGTACCGTGGCGGCGGCCATGCGGTCGGAGGACCGGGCGAGCCGGCGCAGCATCACGAGCAGCAGCGCCACCCAGCCGCCCGACAGGTCGTGCAGGGTGGCGGCGAGCCGCTCGGCGTCCTCGTCGCCGAGCTCGATGCGGGCGAGGGCGGTGGCCTCCTCCTGGGTGAGGCGCAGGTCCTGGGTGTTGAAGCGTTCGGCGGTGCCCCAGAACTCCATGGCGGCGAGGGGCGCCGGCAGCAGACGGCTGCTGACGATGACGCGCAGGGGCGGCAGGCCGTCCTTGGCCAGGTCGGCCAGCCAGGCCGCGGCGTCGTCGGTGAGCGCTTCGGCGTTGTCGACGACCAGGAGGCCCGGACCCGCCGACGCGGCCAGCAGTTCGGCGACCCGCCCGGCGGCCGCTGTGCGCGGCCGGCCGGCGGGCTCTCCGGCGGGCTCGCCGGCCGCGTCGAGGATCGCGGACGTCAGTTCGTCGACGGTGACCGGGTGGTCGCGCGGCAGGCGCACCTCGACGCCACCGCCGGCGCGGGCCCGGACCTGCCCGATCAGGGCGCTCTTGCCGAATCCGCCCCCCGCCTCGACGAGGACCGAGTGCCTCGCGTTGAGCATCTCTTCCACCAACCGCTGACGCGGGACGAAAGGCACGCGAGCCATCCGAGGCTGTCCCCATTCTCATGCCAGCTGAACCGGCGACCCCGGGACCCCCACCGTCATGCCCGTTTGGTCGGGTTGTAGGTTAACACGAACTCTTGGATGACGAACCGTCACCCTGAGTGAATATGCGGGGCGTTGCACGAGGCCCCGGGACGGCTGTCACGGCTGCTCGCCCCCGGTGTGCGAGAGCCGGTGGGCGGTGGGCTTGCGGGGGCCCGGTACCTGCCGCTGCCGGGAGGTGATGTGGCGGCGGCGGGCGTCACTCACCTGTTCGTCGACCACCTGGCGGACGACGTCGTGGCGGAACTCGTAGACGGCCGGCCGGTCGGGGTGCTGTGAGCCCTCGGCGAGGATCCCCACCTGCAGCAGCGTCTCGAGCGCGTCCAGGGCGGCCAGCACGTCCAGGCCGGCCGCCCCCGCCACCGCGTCGAAGGCCACGGACGGGCCGGTGACGGCCGCGACCTGGAGCAGCCGGGTGGCGTCGTGGCCGATGGCCGCCTGCTTGGCGGCCACCAGCCGGGCGACGGCCGGGGGTGCCGCGTACAGGCCGGCCGGGTGCCGGAGCATCTCCAGGAGCATGAACGGGTTTCCGCCGCTGCGGGTGTAGGCCCGGCGGACCAGGCGGGCGGCGGTGTCTGCGCCGGTGCCGGTGCCCGTGCCGGTGCCGGTGCGCGTGACCAGCTCGTGGATGAGCGTCCCGGTGGCCGCGAGGTCGAGGCCGCCGAGGACCACCTCCGCCCCGTCGCCGGCGTGCTCGAACCGGAGCATCGCCTCGTCCAGGCCGGTCCGCAGGCGGCGCTGGGCGGACGTCGGCAGGTCGTTCCTGGCGGCGACGACGATGCACAGCCGGGCGCCGGCGGTCGTGCGCAGCAGGTGCCGGACCAGCTCCACGGTCTGCGGGTCGGCCCAGTGGGCGTCGTCGACCAGGACGGCGCAGGGCCGTTCGGACGCCGCGGCCAGCAGCAGCTGGGTCAGCGCCGCGAACAGGACCGGCTGTTCGGGCAGTTCGCCGGGCGCGCACGGACCCCCGAGCGAGGGGAGCAGCAGGCGCAGCGGGCTCCGGGCGGAGGGGCAGACGGCGTCGAGCGGGTCGTCGGGCGAGGAGGCGACGTAGCTGTCGAGGGCCTCCACGAGGGGCTGGTACGGGATCATCGCGTTCTCGTCGCAGCGGCCGACGAGCAGCAGCCCGCCCTCGGCGGCCATCGCCGCGCCCGCCTCGCGCAGCAGCCGCGTCTTGCCGATGCCCGACTCGCCCGTGACCAGCACGAACTGCCGGCGGCCGCGCGCGGCCCGGGCCCAGGCTCCGGCCAGCGTCGCCATCTCCTGCCGGCGCCCGATGAAGGGGACCGGGCGGTGTCCGGCGGCGGGTCCGGCACCGGGCGCGCCCGACGGGGCGGGGGACGACGGGCCGAGCAGTGCCAGGTAGGCGGCCTCGGTCTCGGGCGACGGGTCGACGCCGAGCTCTTCGGCGAGGTACCGGCGCAGCCGCTGGTACGCCCGCAGGGCCTCGCCGCGGTTGCCCATGGCCTCGCGCACCGCCATGAGGCAGCGGTGGGCGCTTTCGCGTTCGGGTGCCCGGGCCGTCGCCTCCTCGGCGAGGAGTGCGGCCCGCGCGTGGTCCCCCGAGCCCAGCGCGGCCCGGCTGGCGATCTCCAGGGCCGTGACCAGGCATTCGGTGAGGCGCTCGCGCCATCCGGCGATCCAGTCGCCCTCGTGCTCGGACAGGAACGGCAGGCGCAGCCGGTCCGCGGCCCGGGTGGCCAGCCGGGCGGCCGTGGTCACGTCGCCGGTGTTGAACGCCTCCTGGGCCGCGGTGACCGACCGGGTCGCGTCCTCCACGTCGACCAGTACGTCCTCGCGCAGCGCGAGGACGTAGCGCCCGCCCAGTTTGGCCAGCGGGTTCGTCGACTCGGCCGGCAGCGGCGCCATGAACGTGCGCAGCCGGCTGACGAGCGTGCGCAGGGCCGACGCCCAGGTGGGCGGGAGCTCTCCGGGCCAGATGACGTCGGCCAGTTCGTCCCGCGTGACGCCCTCGGGGCCGGCGAGCACGAGGCGGGCGAACGCCACCCGGGCCTGTGCGCTCTGGAGGTGGTGCACGGTGCCGGCGCAGCGCACGGCCATCGGCCCCAGTATTTCGATCTCGGTGTCCATGAAACTTGTCCCCCTGCAAGTGCTGTGTGGGGGACAGAGTCCGGCCAGGTGGTACCAGCCGGGTGCCGTGGCCGGGTCCCCGCGCGTGGGACCGCGGTGGTATCGCCCGCCCGTACGCTTGCGCGCCCGTTGCGCTCCTACGGCGACGATCCTGGCGTCGACCAGCGAGAACGCGTCCACAACGGCCGGCCACCCGCTCGAGCCGGACTCGCGTTCCCATGCAGTCGGGCTTGCGAAACGCTTGCGCCGGTACTCGTACGGTGCGGCCCGCAGGCCGATCACAACTACCAGGAGTCGCCATGCTGCTTCCCTCGCTCGAAGTGTCCGTCGAACGGCTGATGGCCGTGAGCCGGGTCGAGGGGTTCGACCCCGACAGCCCTCTGACCACGTCCGGTGTCGACTCGCTCGACCTCATGGAGTGGGTCTACGACATGCAGGAGCGCTACCCGGACCTGGGTGTGGACGAGTCGATCGTCGAGAGCATCAACGACACCGTCACCTTCCGGGGCATCCACCAGCAGTTGGTGGCCGCCCACGACGTCGCCCCGGTCGCGTCCGCGACCGGCGGCGAGTGACCGCGGAGCCGCGGGTGTCGGGCATCGGCATCATCGGGTGGGGGAAGTACCTGCCCGAGGGAAGGCTCACCAACGCGGACCTCTCCGCACGGCTGGGCGTGGACGACGAATGGATCGTGCGGCGTACGGGCATCCGCGAGCGGCGGATCGTCGGGCCGGGCGAGACCACCGCCTCGCTGGCGGTCGAGGCCGGCCGGCGGGCGCTGGAGCACGCCGGGCTGCGCCCCGACCAGATCTCGCACCTGATCCTCGCCTCGGGCACGCCCGAGCAGCTGTCGCCGGCCACGTCCGCGTTCGTACAGCGCGAACTGGGCACGGCGGGCGGCGCCCACGACGTGAACGCCGAATGCGCCAGCTTCGCCTACGGATTCGTGGTCGCCGCCGGGCTGATGGCGATCGACCCCCGTCCGATCCTCCTGATCGGGACCGACACGCACTCCCTCGTCGTCGACCCCGAGGACCGGGACCTGGGCGTGCTGATCGGCGACGGGGCCGGGGCGGTCGTCCTGGCGCCCCACGACCGCAGCTGGCTGCAGGCGTGGGACATGGGCTGCGACGGCACCAAGGTCGACAGCCTCAAGATCCCGGCCGGCGGCAGCCGGCTGCCGGCCAGTGAGGCGACGCTCCGCGACAAGCAGCACTACGCGCAGATCAAGGGCAACGAGATCTACCTGAACGCCGTGCGTTTCACGGTGGGTTCGGTGAAGCGGACGCTCGAGTCGGCGAACCTCAAAGCCGAGGACATCGACCACCTGCTGCCGCACCAGGCCAACATGCGCATCATCGACTCGATCCTCGAGCGCAGCAACGTGCCCCGGGAGCGGTTGATCACCAACATCGAGTACTACGGCAACACGGGTGCGGCCTCGATGCCCATCGCCCTCGCCGAGGCGCTCGATGCCGGGCGCATCAAGCGGGGCGACCGCGTGATGTTCGCGGCGTTCGGTGCCGGCATGGTGTGGCTCACCGCGCTGATCGAGTGGGGTGCGGGCGAGCCGACGGAGTGGGCGTCATGACCGGGACCGCAGCGGAAGTCCGCCCCCTCTCGGCGCAGCGCCCGGAGAAGCCGGTCGCCCTGGTGACCGGCGCGTCCGGGGGCTTCGGCGCCGCCGTGGCCGTCGAGCTCGACCGGCTCGGGTGCCGCGTCGCCCTCCACTACAACCGCGCCGAGGACGGCGCCCGCGAGGTCAGCGAGCGCCTGACGAACGACCCGATCGTCGTCCAGGCGGACGTGGGTGACTGGGAGTCGGTCAGCGCCCTCCACCGCCGGGTCGTCGAGGAGCTGGGCGAGGTCGACATCCTCGTCAGCAACGCGGCCGTCCGCAAGGACGCGCTGCTGATGAGCCAGTCGCCGGAGGCGTGGGGCGAGGTCGTCCAGACGAACCTGGTCGGCACCTTCCACGTGTGCCGCGCCGTGCTGCCGTCGATGTTCAAAAGGCGGTGGGGGCGGATCATCAACGTGGTCTCGCCGTCGGCCCTGGTCGCCACGTCCGGCCAGACCGCGTACGCCGCCTCCAAGTCCGGGGTGATCGCGCTCACGCGCACCCTGGCCACCGAGTGCGGGCGGCGCGGGGTGACGGTGAACGCCGTCTCGCCCGGGTTCATGGAGACGCGGATGACGGCGAACGCCACGGAGAAGTTCCGCCAGAGCCTCGCCGCCAACCTGCCGGTGCCCCGGCTGACCACGCCCGAGGAGGTCGCGCCCGCCATCGGCGTCTTCCTGGACAACGGCTACATCACCGGGCAGGTGCTCAGCGTCGACGGCGGGATCTCCCTCACCTGAGGGGCGTACCCGTCCGCACGGGAGGAGAGCGAAATGGCGGTCACCGGCATCGCGCCCGGTACGGCCCTGCTGCTGCGCTGGGCGGGAGCGGACCCGGCGGGTGAACGCGCCGCCCGTGCCCGGGTCGCCGACGCGCTGCGCTCCGCGGTTCCGGTTCCGGTTCCGGTTCCAGTTCCGGGGGCGCCTCCGGTTACGGGGCCGGGGCCGGTGCGCGGTGCGGTGGTCACCACGGCGGCCCGCGCCCTGGACGACCTCGCGGCCGCCCCGGTGCGGCAGGTCCCGGCGGGCGGGCCCCGGCCCGTCGTCCTGCTGCTGCCCGGGCAGGGGTCCCAGCACCACGGGATGGCGACCGGGCTGTACCGCGAGGAACCCGTGTTCCGGGCGGCCGTCGACGAGGTCCTGGGCGCGTGGGGGGCCGAGGGCGAGGCGATCCGCGCCGACTGGCTCGGCTCCGCCGCCCGTCCGGGCATCCCGATCGACGACGGGCGCCGTGCCCAGCCGCTGCTGTTCGCCGTCGACCACGGGCTGGGCCGGCTGCTTCTGAGCTGGGGCGTCACCCCGGCCGAGGCGCTCGGGCACAGCGCGGGCGAGGTCGTGGCGGCGACCCTGGCCGGGGTGTTCACCGTCGCCGAGGCCGTCGCCCTGGTGCGCGGCCGGGTGCGTGCCGCCGCGCGGATCCCGCCCGGCGGGATGCTCGCCGTGGCGGCGTCCGCCGACGAGCTCGGCCCGTACCTGTCCGGGCAGGTCGCGGTGGCGGCCGTGAACGCCGTACGCCGGACGATGCTGGCCGGGCCGCGCGCCGAACTGGCCGTGGTGGCGGCCCGCCTCGCCTCCGACGGGGTGACGCTCCGGCCGGTGCCGGCCACCACCCCGTTCCACAGCCCGGCGATGGAACCGGCCGTCGCGGCGGCCGAGCTGGCGTTCGACGCACGGCCCCGGCCGCCCCGGTTCCCCGTACGGTCCGGCTACACCGGGCGGTTGCTTACGGCCGAGGAGGCGGGCTCGGCGCGGTTCTGGGCCCGGCAGATGGCCGACCCCGTCCGCTTCGGGCCCGCCCTGACCGCCCTGCTCGGCGCAGGGGACCGGCTGCTCGTCGAGTGCGGGCCGGGCCGCGTCCTGTCCTCCCTGGCCGTGCGGCAGCGCGCGGTGCGCGGCGGGGGGAGCGCGGTGCTGTCGATGCTGCCCGGCGACCGGGCGGAACGGTCCGGCCGGGCCGGGCACGGCGACCGGTCCGCCGTTCTCGAGACGGCCGCGGCCCTGTGGTGCGAAGGGCACGACCTCGTGCTCGACGGCCACCGGCCCGGCGCGGGTCTCCCCCGCGGACACCGCAGCCCGTCGCCCTCGTCCTGACCGGCCCTCGGCCGCCGCCGTCGCAGCAGCACCCGGACCGGGAGCGGCGGCGGCATGTCGGGGTTGAGGACGACGATGCTGCGTACGGCCCGTGTCCCGGTGACGTCCCGGGCCGCGGTGAGGATGCGGTCGGTGGCGAGGCGGAGCTGGGTGCGGTACGCCCCGGAGTCGGGCCACAGGGTCAGCACCCTGGTGCGCGGGTTGTAGGCGGTGACCGTGACGTGCTCGGCGAGGGTGGGGGCGACGGCGGCCGCGATGGCGGGCCACTGACCGAGCACGCTCGCGCCCACGGCGGCCAGCTCCCACACGCGGTCGGCGAATAACTGCTCGGTGACGGCACCCAGCGCGGCCGGCTCCCGGCCGTCGCGGAGGCCGGGCCGGGCGCCGGTACGGGCGCCGGGCCGGGCAGCCGTACGGCCGCGGGACGTACGGGATTCGGCGGCGCGGTCCCCGCGCTTGCGGGCGGCCGCGCGGGCCGCCTGGAAGGCCATCCGGGCCATGTCCGTCCCGAAGACGGCCGGGCGGGACGAAGTACCGGAAACGGCCGGGGTGTTGGGGCTGGTGGTCATGGTGGGCGCCTCCTAGTGCTGTGGCCGGGAAGGTTGGCCGAGGGTGGTCCGGGGGCTGTGGGCGAGCCTCGTCAGCTGCTCGGCCCGGTGAACCAGGTCCGCGCCGTAGAGCCGCTCGGCCATGGGGCGTCCCACGAGATGGACCGCGTTGACGACCGTGGACGGATCGCCCGCCAGCAACTGCCGCTCCACGAGCGCGCGGCCCTCGGCGAGCTCCACCGGGTCCAGGTCCTCCCACCGGATCGACGTGGACTGCGGCTCCGGAACGCGGTCGTCGTCGGGCGCGGTGTCCCCGGCGGGCCGGAAGGCGGTCGCGTAGGCCTCGATGACGTGCTGTCGCACCTCGGGGTCGGTCGGGGCCTGCCAGTCGCCGTCGAAGGCTTCGCGCTGGTGGCGGACGTGCCCGATGCGATGGCGGCGCATCCCCTCCTGCGACCTGCGCCAGTCCTCGACCGCCGATGTCCGCTTCTCGGGGGTGGAGAGCACCGCCTCCGCGCCGGCCAGCAGCGTGGCGAGCAGCCCGGAGGCCCGGTGGACATGACCGACCGCCGTACCGCCGCGGAAGTACAGCCAGGCCAGGACGTCGACGACCGACCAGCCGGCATCGGCGACGTGGCGGGCCACCCACGCGATGCGTCGGACCGAGCAGCCGCGCAGCCAGGTCACGTGCGCGATCAGCTGCACCGCCAGCCGCAGACGGGTGCCGAAGCGGTTCAGCCTCCGGCGGCCTCCGGTCCTCCGCTCGGACTTCTTCGGGGCGGGGCTCTTCTCAGGGGGAGAGGAGGTCATTCCCGCAGGAGAAGAGTGCGGGTGGCGCCCAAGAGAATGGGGCTCACGGCCCGAACGGCCGCGGGCGCCGGCAGCCCGGTTCCCCTTCGGCTTCCGCTTGGTCTCGGCCCTCGCACGGGCGGCGACCACCGCCTGCTCGCGGCCGGCCTCGGTCAGCCCGCACACGCGGGCGTGGTATCCGCTCCCGGCCAGCCGGTGCCCCATGGCCTCGTCGTAGACCGGGGGAACGGCCGCGCCGTAGATCGTGGCCGTCGCCGTGTACGCGCGCCCCGGCAGGCGGAGGTTTCGTTTCGAGCCGTGCCGCACCCACACCAGGGCGCCCAGCTCGCGCAGGTACCGCACGTGGCGCTTGACCGTCGCGCGCGACAGGCCGGTTCGCGTCGCCGTGCCGTCCAGGTCGTACAGGACCAGGCTCAGCGAGAAGTCCATCCGGGACGCCAGGTCCTCGGCCACCCTCACCGTCGAGGGGCCCGCCTGCGGGTGCGGACCCGCGCCCACCAGCCACACCACCGACCGCAGCCACGCCCGCGGTTCGGCACGGCGCGAGCCGGTGCGCTCCACGGACTGCGCTTCTCCCCGTACGGGCGTGAACACCGGTGCCGCGGAGGCGCCCACGGGAGGTAAGACGTCCCATAGAAAGGTAAAGGAGTTCCGCTTTTCGGGTAGGGATCCCGCCATGCGGGACGCTCGATCGGCTCGAACGGGAGCGAAACGGACAGCGACCGGGTTTTCAGAGGACACAACATCGGGCACTATGACGAGTACCGACCTTCCGGATGGATCAGCAAAGACGGACCCCTTGGCCGGGGCCCTGAACTCGTTGGTTCGCGCAGGGGGACGGCAGCACTGCGCGAGCCCCTTGGCCGGGGCTGACGCGGTGTCAGCAGTGAAATGGCCCTGATGAGGGGCCGGATCGATGAGAGCGGCTTGATGAGCCGCAGCTCGGAACCGGTTGCAGCCGATGTCCGAGCGGACCGCCCTGGTGATGCACCGGGCGGTATACGGGCCGCGCGAGTCCAGAGGATGGCGAATCCTCACCGGAGCGCGCGGCTGATGGCCGGCTAGGTCATCCCGACCCCCTTGAACCCGAAGGCGGCGTCGGCATGCCCGGAGACGATCCGCGCACCGCACTGCGATCAGTGATCTGCGCGGCTTCGGGGTGTTTCTCGGCGAGCCGCTGGAGAAGGCGGGCGTACGCGTCACGCCACGGGCGCCGCGGCTCGGTCTGGCCGCCTTCCCAGCGCAGGATCGTCAGCGGCTTCACGTGCAGGGCGTCGGCGAGCTGGCGCTGCGTCAGATCGTCGGCGAGGCGCAGCTGCCGCCGTACGGCGGGAAGGGGAAGATCCGGTTCACGATCGACCAGAGCGTCAACTGACGCGTTCAGATCCAAATCTGACACGGAGAAACCTCCCCCTCCAGCGATGATGCTCCGAAAGATACCTCACCTCGTGATCTCCGACACCACTGCAACCGGGTGTTCACGATCAGGGCCGGGCGGCCCCGCGCGTGGGTCAGCTGTCATAGGTGTCGAACGAGGCGACCCAGAGCGCCGACAGCAGCCACAGGTCGGCCAGCAGCGCCGTCACGGCGAGCGCCTTGTCGAAGCGGAGGTACGCGGGGGGCGGGAGCAGCAGCCGGACGAACGGGTGCCCGTGCTCCCGTACCCACCGCTGCCGCCGGCTCTGCCACAGCACGGAGGAGGCGTACCCGAGCCCGGCGAGAGCGGCGGCCCAGCCGCCCAGGAAGACCAGCGCGAAGAGCAAGATCACGAAACCCATGCCCCACGAGATGCCCCCACCCACCGGAGCGGTTCCTTCCGCTCGCGGCGCGGGCCGCGGGCCGCAGGGTGCCTCCGGCCCCCTTCCCTGCTGGCCCGGTGTCGCGACACGGAGTTCGGCGGGTTCAGTTTCCGGCGGGTGGGAGGGCGCCCTTTTTGCGGGCCTCGGCGATCCAGCGGCCTGCCGTCGCCTCCGAACGGGCCCATCGGCTGGCGATGGCGCGGCGGGGTGGGATGTTGCGTTCGGTTGCCCACCGGTAGACCTCGGCGACCTTCGCGACGTGGTCGTCGCCCCCGCCGTAGGGGCGGCCCTCGGTCGCGGGCGCCGGTGACACCTGGCCGGCGATGTCCGCCGCCCGCGCCTCGGCCGCCACGCGCAGGAGGCGGTCCAGGGGCAGGCGGCGCAGCCAGGTCGCGCTCACCGGCTGGTCGTCCGGGGCCTTGACGTAGAAGCCGTTCGGTTTCGTGCCGCCGGCGGGGAATCCGATGATGAAGCTGTGGCCCTCGTAGCCGGGGAAGTCCTCCACGGTGACCCCGCTCCCGCCGTTCCTGACCTTCATGTCCAGACCTTCATGCGCTGCCCTCGCTCGGCTTCTGATCGCACGCTTGTGAGACGCGCGCGCAAGTTGATCGCGCCTATGCCATCATGACGCGGCCCCTGCCCGCATCGCCGCATCGCTGTGGCCCGGGGACCCCATCGTTCCTAAGGATCGCCCAGTCATGTCCGGATACCCGCAGCAGCCCCAGCCGCAGTACCCCGCCCAAAAGCCGGGGATGAGCACCGGCAAGAAGGTCGCGCTGGGCTGCGGCATCCCCGCCGTCCTCGGGCTGCTCCTGCTCGGCGGCTGCACCCTCCTCGTCGGCGAGGCCGCCGAGGAGGTCGGCAAGGAGCTCGACAAGTCGTACGACAGCGCGCAGGTCGACCCTTCGGCCGGCAGCGACGCGAAGAAGGGCGAGCCGGACATCACCAAGGACGCGAAGGTGACGTCCTGCGCGGTGAAGACCGGCGACTACGACCTGAAGGAACTCGACGTGAAGGTCGAGTACACCAACAGCGGAGACCGCCGCTACAGCTACCTCGTCGAGGGAGAGGTGCTGGTCAACGGCGAGAAGAAGGAAGACCTCCTGTCGACCGCCCAGAACCTGGCCCCCGGCCAGAAGTACACGGACGACAACGCCGGCGCCCTCGCGTTCAACACCGCGAAGGCGGCCAAGGCCTCCGACAAGATCGAGTGCAAGATCCTCAAGGTGTCGCGCAACGCCCTCTGACCGGCGCAAGAGCGCCGACGGGCCTCCCCCGTCGGCGCTCCCTGCCGTTTCAGGACCAGCGCGCCGTGGCGTGGAGGGCTCCGAGGAGGGTGAGGGCCTGGGCGCTCGGGGATCCGGGGGCCGCCTGGTAGACGATGAGCTGCTGGCCGGGTGCCTCGCGCACGTCGAAGGACAGGTACGCGAGGGTCAGGGGGCCGACGTCCGGGTGGAGGCAGTGCTTGGCGTCCGAGGTCTTGCCCCGTACGGCGTGGGCGTTCCACAGCCGGGTGAAGTCCGCGCTGTGGGCGGTGAGTCCGGCGACGAGGCTGCGTAGGCGCGGGCTGTCCGGGTCGAGGCCGGACGCCTGGCGCAAGTGGGCCACGACGGCCTGCGCCGTATCGGTCCAGCGGGTGTGGAACCGGCGCCCCGCCGGGTCGAGGAAGGCCATGCGGGCGAGGTTGTCCGCGGCCTCGAAGGGCGAGTACAGGGCTTCGGCGAGGGCGTTCGCCGCGAGGACGTCCAGGGCCCGGTTGACGACGAACGCCGGGGCTCCCGGGCAGGCGTCGAGCAGTTGGCGCAGCGCGGGCGTGATCCCGTCCGGGACGGGGGGCGCGAGCGGGACGGGCGGGGCCGTCCCGGCCAGTCGGTACAGGTGCGCGCAGGCGTCGGGGTCCAGGCGCAGGGCGCGGCCGAGGGCGTCGAGCACCTGGGCCGAGGGGTGGCGTTCGCGGCCCTGCTCCAGGCGCGTGTAGTAGTCCGCGTTCATGTCGGCCAGGACCGCGACCTCTTCGCGGCGCAGCCCGGGGACCCTGCGCACGCCGTGTCCGGGCATGCCGACGTCTTGGGGGCGCAGGCCGGCTCGGCGGGCGCGCAGGAACTCTCCCAGCTGGTTCTCGGACATGCCGGTCAGGCTAGGCGACCGCTGCGGGCGGTGCCTGGGTGTGGCGCACCCAGGCAGCGGCCGTCCTGGCCGGTGCGTCGCGGCCTGCCCAGACTCGGTGCTGCGAGCGGGGCGCACTCAAACCAACTCACCTTGTCCCGCCGCCTTTTGACCGAGAGGAACAGCAGGGATGACAGACGCCTACGCATACGCGGACGCGGACGCAGGCGCGGACGCGGCCAAGGTCGTGGTGGTCACCGGGGCGAGCAGCGGCATCGGGGAGGCGACCGCCCGCCGGCTCGCCGCCGACGGGCACCGGGTGTTCCTCGGTGCGCGCCGCACCGACCGTCTCGACGCGCTGGCCCGCGAGATCACCGAGCGCGGAGGCAGCGCGGCGTACCAGAGGCTGGACGTCACGGACGCCGCCGACGTGAAAGCCTTCGTGGCCGCCGCCCGCGAGCGCTACGGGCGGGTGGACGTGATGGTCAACAACGCGGGCGTGATGCCGCTCTCGCCGCTGGACGCGCTGCGGGTCGAGGAGTGGGACCGGACGATCGACGTGAACGTCCGGGGTGTCCTGTACGGGATCGCCGCCGCCCTGCCCGTGATGCGGGCCCAGGGCGCCGGGCACTTCGTGAACATCGCCTCCGTCGGTGCGTACGAGGTCTCGCCGACGGCGGCCGTGTACTGCGCGAGCAAGTTCGCCGTGCGGGCGATCTCGGAGGGGCTGCGGCAGGAGTCCCCGGACGGCGGCGTCCGCGTCACGCTCGTCTCCCCCGGCGTGACCGAGTCCGAACTCGCCGACGGCATCGCGGACCCGGCCGCGAGGGAGGCCATGCGGGCCTACCGGGCGGTGGCGCTGCCCGCCTCCGCCGTCGCGGCGGCCATCGCGTACGCCGTTTCCCAGCCGGCGGAGGTCGACGTCAACGAGATCGTGGTCCGGCCCGCCGGGAGCGCGCAGTGAACGGCGGCCTCCCCGCTGCGGAAGGCGGTGACGTGACCCGTACGGCCCAAGCCCCGGGCGCCGACGACTTCGCCGGTCTGGTCCGCAGGGTGCGGGCCTTGGAGGACAAGGAGGCCCTGCGTGCGCTGATGATGCGCGGGTGGCGGGCGCTGGACCTGAAGGACTGGCGGGGCTGGGCCGGCTGCTGGGCCGAGGACGGGGTGCTGGAGTTCGGGCCGTGGGGGACGATCCGCGGCCGGGAGGCGATCCGGGCCAGGGTGGAGGAGGCGGAAGCCGCGTACCCGGCCATGCAGCACCACATCCTCAACACGCACTTCGAGGTGGCGGGCGACCGGGCCACCGGGATCGGCTACATGTGGTTCGTGACCGATCCCGCGCCCGGGACGGCCGCCTCCCCGTACGCCATGGGCGGGCCCTACGACTGGGAGTTCCGGCGGGAGGCGGGGGGCTGGGTGCTGGTCCGGCAGACGCTGGGCGTCTGGTGGACCGGGGGCGAGGACCCCCTCGCCCCCGGCGTCCGGACATGAGCCGGGTCGTACGCCCCCGGTTGTAGCCGGGTACTTCCCCTGGGGGTACGGGGAATCAACTCCTGGTGGGCCGACTCGGGCGGTGGGCGGCGGTTACGTTGGCGCCCGCCCCGCAACCAACGGAGGATCGCCGTTATGCAGACCCGTTCAGCTGATGACGTGCGCAGGCGAGTGGTGCGGGGGACATCCAGGTCGGGGATATCCCGGCTGTCCCGGGTATCCCGGCTGTCCCGGATATCCGTCGCCCTGATCGCGGCGACCGCGCTCCTCGGGGCCGCGCCCCGGGAGGCGGCGGCCGCGGGGCCGGGGGCGGCGGCTCCGGCCGTTCCCGTTCTGTCCTGGGGGCCGTGTGACGGTGCGGCGGACGGGTTCGAGTGCGCGACCGCCCGGGTGCCGCTGGACTACCGCGAGCCCGCCGGGCGGACGGTCCCGATCGCGGTCACCCGGCGGCTCGCGGCCGACCGCGCGCAGCGCACCGGTGTACTGCTGCTGCACCCCGGCGGACCGGGGAACTCCGGGGTGGACTTCGCCCGGGACAGCTACGAGGCGCTGCCCGCCTCCCTGCGCGACGCCTTCGACGTCGTCGGGTACGACATGCGCGGGGTGAAGCGCAGCGGGCAGGTGGAGTGCTGGAACGACCGGGAGTACACCGCCGCCGTCGACTCCGCGCGCGGTGTTCCCGGGCCGGGCGCGCTGCGGGACGCCGTCCGGCAGGGGCTGGAGTTCGCGACCGCCTGCCGGGAGCGGGCCGGTGACCTGGTGCCGTTCATCGGCACCGGCTCGAACGCGAAGGACATCGACCTGCTGCGGCAGGCCCTGGGCGAGGAGACGCTGTCCTTCTACGGGCGTTCCTTCGGGAGCTACGTCGGCACCGTCTACGCCGCGCAGTTCCCGCGGCGCGTGCGGGCCATGGTCCTGGACGGGGGCTACGATCCGCGGCGCTACGCCGACGTGCCGTACGCGTACGACGGGCCGCAGTTCGTGGCCCTGGACGCGGCGGTCGGGCGGTTCCTGGACTGGTGTGCGCGGGAGGCCGCCGCATGCGGGTTCGGGGAGGGCCGGCCGCGGCAGGCGTTCGAGCAGCTCAAGCGGGCGCTGGACGCCGATCCCGTGATCACCGCGAGCGGGCGTCCGGCGACCGGGTACACGCTCGCCTACCGCCTGATGTTCAACATCAACGCGGGCAAGGTGATCTGGCCCGAACTGGGGCAGGCGCTGCGGGCGGCGCAGGCTCGGCAGGGGACGTTCCTGCTGTCTCCGCCCTCGCCGGGTTCGTTCGACTTCCTCAACGTCAATCTGGCCGTCGAGTGCGCCGACCGGGCGTATCCGGCCGGCCGTGTGCTGCTGGGCGGGCTGGTCAGCGCCCATGTCGCCGCCGCTCCGCTGCTGGGCGCGCCCATCGGCTTCGGTCCGCCGACGTACGACCACAACCACGCCCCGGCCTGCGCGCAGTGGCAGGCGGAGCGCCCGAGCCGGTACGAGGGCTCGTACCGGGCGGCCGGCTCGGCCCCGATCCTGGTGCTCGGTACGACGGGAGACCCGGACACCCCGTACCGGGACTCGGTGGCGCTGGCCGGGACGCTGGAGAACGGGCGACTGCTGACCTTCGCCGCCGAGGGCCACACCGCGTACAACCGGAGCGCGTGCGTCAGCGCCTTGGTCACGGACTACCTGGCCGGCCTGGCCCTGCCCCCGCGGGGCACCGTCTGCACGGACGAGGACCCGCCGGGCCCCATCGGCCTGCGCACGCCGGACCTCCCGGTCGACGAAACCCGCGACGTGATCCCGACTCTGCGCTGAGCGGCGCGAGCGCCGTGCGCGGTCAGAGGTCGGCGCAGGGCGGGATCACGCGGACGATCGCGATGAGGTGGAGGCGGGGCAGGGGGAGCGCGTAGAACCAGCCGTCGGCCAGGAGCGGGATGCGGCGCAGCCCGCCGGGAGTGCCTTTGCGCGGCCCCTCGCCGATGTCGGTGACATCGACGCCGACATCGGCGAGCGCCACGAGTTCATCGGCGAGGCGCTCGACCTCCTCGGTGACATGGGCGGGCAGCCCCTTGATGACTTCGTCCGCGTTCGGGTCGTACTCCCACCGCCACAAGGTCACCGGGCCCCGCCGTGGGGGATGCCAGCCTCGGCGGCGGCCTTGTCGAGGATGTGGCCGATCTCGGCGGTGATGGCCCGCGCCTCGGCAGGGTCGGTGACACGCGCCGCGCGGGCCTCCAGGCTGCGGAGGAGCGCGGCGAGGTCGGGGTGCCGTTCGATGGCCACGTACAGGGCCCACTGCCGCAGGAAACGGCGCATCGGCGCGGCGCTGAACTGATCTCGGGCGCGGGCGACAGCGGTGGCCCGTTCGGCGTCGAAGGTCGGCACGGCATCCGGGGCGATCCGGGACAGGGCCGCACGCAGATCTTCCGCGGTCGCGGCCGGTTGGGGGACGCCGGCGCCGGGGGAAGGTTCAGGAGCAGTACTCACGCCGCCTCCACTTCGTCGGCTTCCGCGGCGCGCCGGTGACCTGCCGCCAGGGTCGAGACGTGCTGGCGGGACCAGCCGACGCGGGCCGCGACCGCGGCCGGTCCCCCGCGGTCGTAACGCGAGGCGATCCGCCCCGCCGCCTCCCCCAGCACGGCGCGTGCGTGGTCCAGAGCCTGGGCGGCCTCTTCGACCGCGCGGGCCAGAGCGTCCAACTCGTCCGCCTCGCCGGGGTCCAGCGCCACACGCGTCGCGCGGGGGGTGTCGGTCATGCGCCCAGCCTGCCCCACGCTCCACCGCAAGCGCAACCGCACTTGACAACCGGACCTGCCGCTTCGCCTTCAGCCTGCGGCCTCTGCCGGGGCTGGTGTCCGAGCCCCGGCAGAGGCCGCAGGCTCGGGCGTCCGTTCTAGTGCCGGCCTGCCAGGGAGCGCAGGCGGCGGTGTTCGAGGGCGGTGGCGAGGGCGTAGGCGCCGCCGCCTGCGAGGGCGAGGGTCCAGAAGAAGGCGGGGGCGTCGAGCCAGAGGGCCGCGGTGGAGGTCAGGGCGAGCCAGACGCCGAGGCCGTAGTGCAGCACGTTGCGGCGTACGGCTCCCTCGGCGATGTAGAGCAGGCCGACGATGAGGCCGGATCCGGCGGGCCACAGGACCGACTGGAGTTCCGGTGCGTCGAGTACGGAGGTCAGGCCGGTGATCGCGAGGAACAGGGCGGTGAAGCCGGCGATCCAGGCGGCGCCGAGCAGCCGGGCGGAGAGGACCTCCGGGGTGGTGGCCCCGTGCTGGGCGCGCAGGGCGGCCATGGTGGCCAGGACGGTGCCGGCGGCCAGTCCGGTCCCGAGGAGGGTCATGGGGAGCCAGCCGGGGAGACCGAGCACGGGGGTGTCGCCCTGGGAGACGGCGGCGGCGCCGTGGCCCAGCAGGTAGGCGAGTCCGAAGCCGGCGTAGGCCGCGCGGTTGTCGACCTCGATCGGGCGGCGGGTCGGGGGGTGGGCGATGGTGTCGACCGGGGGTGGGGCGGTGGCGGTGGTCATGGTCGTGGTCATGGGGGATCTCCTGGGGTGAGGGGGGTGTGCGTGCGGGGGTGGGGTGGGGTGGCTCCCGGCCTCGTGGTCTCGGGGGCTTCCGGCCTCGTGGCAGACGCCTCGGGCCGGGAGCCACCCCACCGTGGAGCGTGGGTCAGTGCTTGCCGGGGTCGAGGGCGGTGTCGGGGATCCAGGAGCCGTGGATTCCGGCGGTCACGCGGCGGGGCAGGTGGACGGTGGCGATCCGGTCGAGGCCGGCGGCGTCCAGGACCAGGAGTTGCGAGGAGTCCTGTTTGAGGTCGGAGACCACGGTGAGGAGGTAGCCGTCGTCCTCGCTGGTGGCGGACTCGGCGGGGACGAAGACCGCCTCGCTGGGCAGCCGGGCGTCACCGACCTCGTGGATGCGGCGGGCGCCGGTGGTGCGGTCGTACTTGACGACGCCGTAGCCGCCCATGCCGTGGTGGTCGGGGAAGGAGACGGCGTACTGGTAGCGGTTCTCGGCACCCAGGTAGTCCTCGTTGAGGGTCGGGAACTCCACGGCCAGGTCGTCGGTGATCCGCTCGTCGACCGTTCCGGCCGTCAGGTCGATGGTCCAGCGGCGGGTACAGGAACGGGTGTTGGGCTCCGTACCGCGGCCGGGTGCGCCGGTCCACCAGTTCCAGGAGAGCCGGAAGCCCTCACGGTCGACGGTGGGCCCTTCCAGGACGATGCGGCCCCGGCCGTCCTCGTAGGCGTTGCCGACGTGCAGCATGCTGCCCGGTTCGATCGGGAACCAGCGCACGTGCCGGGCGCCCTCGGGGCCGCGGGGCATCACACCGATACGGGCGGGCTGGGCATCACTCCAGGAGTACGGGATGCCGGAGTGCTCGGCCGGGTCGAAGGTGACGTTGCCCTCGATGAAGACCACGTGGTGGCGGGTGAGCGCGAAGTCGTGCTTGAGCGCGGCGGTGGCTCCCGGGATCTCGGCACTGTGGACGATCGCGCCCTTGGCGTCGGCGACGTGGTGGGTGAGGAAGGGAGGGAAGGGTGAGGAGCCGAAGAAGTGCAGCTCGCCGGTGACCGGGTCGGTCTTGGGGTGGGCGGTCATGGCGGTGCGGAGCTTGCCGTCGAAGTCGTGCGCGCCGACGGTCTCCAGATCGGGGGTGAGTTCGAAGGGGAGGTTCGCCTCGCAGAGGGCCAGCAGACGGCCCGCGTGCTCGATGACGTGCGTGCCGGCGGTGCTGGCGGTCAGGTCGGGGCCGCGGTCGGTCATGTACGGGGCGCCGTCCAGGGCGGGGGTGTGGACCCAGCGGTTGCGGTACCACTCGGCACGGCCCTCCCGCAGCCGGATCCCGTGCACCATCCCACTGCCCTTGAACCAGTGGGTCGGCGTGACGCCCGGCTTGGGATTGTGACTGTTACGGATCAGACGGCCGGTCAGCTCCGGGGGCAGGGAACCCTCCACGGTCAGGCCGGTGGCCGTGATCTCGTCGGGGACGGGGGTGTAGTGGCCGGTCAGGTAGGGCGGGGGCGTGGTCATTTCGCTCCTCGGGTCGCTTCGGTCGTTGTCGCTGCGTCGTGCGGGGTGCGGAGGGCGCGGAGGGCGCTTCAGGCGGGCTGCTCGGCGCGGGCCTTGAGGCAGCCGAGCCAGCTCTCCAGGGAGGAGCGCAGGGCGGTGGTGAGTTCGTCGACGGCGGCGTCGACGGGGTCTCCGCTCCAGGACTCCTCGGTGTGGACGGTGACCTGGTCGCCGTTCTGTTCGAAGGTCCACACGTGGATGCCGGTGATTCCGCCGGCCGGTCCGCCCCAGACGATGCGCCGTCCGGGGACGAGCTCGCGGATGGTGGAGGTGATGGTCATCCCGTGGGTGAGCCAGTTGAAGTGGGCGCCGACCGCCGCCGGGCCGCTGAGGCGGGCCTCGTCGATGTCGGTGTTCCAGGACGGCCAGTTGTCGACGTCGGTGTGCAGGGCCCAGACGGTGGCGAGGGGGGCGTTGATCTGGGTGGTGAGGCGGACGACGACGGGGGCGGTGGTGTCGATGGTGTGCATGAGGTGTCCTTGTCGGTCGGTCGGTCGGTCGGTCGGTTCGGTCGGTTCTGGGTACGGGTCGGGGTGTCCCCCCGTAACCGGGGGTCGGGTTGCGGGTCAGGAGGCCCGTGCGTGGTCGGGTGCCGGGCTGTGGTGGGGTGCCGGGCTCTCGTCGGGTGCCGGGCTCTGGTGGGGTGGTTGTGCGGCCGGCGGTGTGGCGGTCCGGAGGGGACCGCGGGTGCGCCGGGCCGGACGGGTGAGGGGTACGGCGAGGAGCGCTGAGGCGGCCAGGATCGCGGCGGAGACCGCGAACGCCGCCCGGTAGCCGGCCGTGAGGGCCTCCAGATGGGGCTGGTGGGCGGAGGCACGGGCCGATACGGAGCCGGCCACGGTGGCGAGGGCGGCGAGGCCGATCGCGCCGCCGATCTGGCGGGTGGTGTTGACCAGTCCGCCGGCCAGGCCGGCGTCCCGCTTCGGGACGCTGTCCACGGCGAGCGCCGTGAGCTGCACGAAGGCGGTGCTCAGGCCGAGGCCGACCAGGACGCTCGCTCCGAGGACGTCGGCGGGGTAGCTGCCGTCGGCGCTGATCCGCGACAGCCACAGCAGCCCGGCGGCTTCGACGACCAGGGCCGCGGTCACCGTCGCGGTCGGGCCGATGCGCCGGGAGATGCGGGGCGCCGCGACGGCGCCGATCATGTTGGCCACGGCGAGGGGGAGCTGGCCGGCGCCGGTGGCCAGCGGGCTCATGCCGAGGACCTGTTGCTGGTAGAGCGGCAGGAAGAAGAAGAGCGCGATCCACACCGAGCCGAGGAGCGCCATCAGCAGGTTGCCCGCGGCGACGCGACCGGTGGCGAACAGCCTGGGCGGTATCAGGGCGTCCGGCCGGCGGCGTTCGATGACGGCGAAGGCGGCGAACAGTACGGCGGCGGCGAGGAGGGCGCCCAGTACGCCGGGGTCCGTCCAGCCGGCGGCGCGTGCGCTGGTCAGTGCCCAGACCAGGCAGGTGAGGGCGAGGGTGACGGTCGCGGTGCCGAGCAGGTCGAAGCGGCCGGTCTCACGGCCGGCGGCCCGGGGTACGAGCGCCAGGACGGCGGTGAGGACGAGCACCGCCCCGAGGGCGGTGACGTGGAAGACCCAGGGCCAGCCCCAGGCCTGCGTGAGGATCCCGCCCAGCAGGACGCCGGCCGCGCCGCCCGCGCCGGAGACCGCGCCCCACACCCCCAACGCCCTGCCGCGGGAGGGTCCGGGCGGGAACAGGTCCATGGTCAGGGCGAGCGCGGCCGGGGCGATGGCGGCGGCTCCCAGGCCCTGCGCTGCGCGGGCGGCGATCAGTACGCCCGGGGAGGGGGCCAGGCCCGCCGCCAGTGAGGCCGCCGCGAACACGATGAGACCGGCGAGCAGCAGCCGTCGGCGGCCGAGGAGGTCGGCCGCGCGGCCTCCGGCCAGCAGCAGCGCCCCGAACGCCAGGCCGTAGGCGTTGACCACCCACGTGGTGCCGCCGTCCGACAGGCCCACCCCGGCACGGATCTGCGGCAGCGCCACGTTCACGATCGAGGTGGCCAGCATGACGGTGAACTGCGCCGCGGCGAGGGCCGCGAGCGCGGCACCCGGGCGGGGTGGGGAGGCCGGGCGGGACGAGGCCGCCGGCCTGCCCTTCGTACGTCCAAGGTTCATGGCGCACAGACTCGTGTCGGGCGGTGCCCACATTCCATGGCCGGTGGAGGCGAGAACTGTCCACTCCTGTCCGCGCCTGTCCACTGCGCCCACACGGGCATGCGCTGTGACCTGCCTCACCCATTTAAGGACCCTTTAAGTGCCTTCTAAGGGCGCTGGGATAGTTCGTGCCGTTTTCCCGATTTCTAGCTATTTGCTGACGTGAAGATCCACTCGGATACTCGGCTCGTCGACCCGTTCCCAACAGGGCGGCGGTCACCACCTACCGAGAGAGCAGACTTGTATGGGTAAGCGCAGCCTCGTCGCACTGGCAACCGGAATCGCCGCATGCGGCCTCATGGTCCCGGTCGCCGTGTTCGCCGGGGAGAACGTCAACTCCAGCGCGCTCGAAGTAGAAGCGGCCGCCCGCGCCACGTGGAAGCTCGAGGGCCACTGGCTGACGGGAACCATCTCGATGCCGTCGGCCGGCCCCGGGTGGAAGCTGGAGTTCGAGGTCCCCTCCGGGGTGATGCCCGATGTCCACTGGGGGGCGATGACCACCTCGGGGACGAGGATGACCGTGCGGGGTGCCGCGGAGCAGCCCAACTCGTTCAGCTTCGGCGTTCCCGTACCTCCGACCGACGTCTACGAGCTGCGCGACTTCACGCTGAACGGCAAGCCGATCGCGGTCGAGGACGCCTCCTGGCGGAGGGACGGGGCGACCACTCCCCCGGTCGAGCCGCAGCCGCCCACCACACCCCCGGCGACGACTCCGCCCACCGCGCCGCCCACCACTCCGCCCACGGTCCCGCCGACCTCGCCCCCCACCGCTCCGCCCGCCGGATCGAAGCGCTGGCTGACGGGCTACTGGCAGAACTTCAACAACGAGGCCACCGTTCAGAAGCTGACCGACGTTCCCTCGCAGTACAACATCGTCGTCGTCTCCTTCGCCGAGGCCGTGGAGAGCGAGGAGGGCGCGATCACCTTCTCCCTCGACCATCAGGGCACCGGCTACGGCAGCGTTCAGGAGTTCAAGGCGGACATAGCCAAGCTGCGCGCCGCCGGCCGCAAGGTGATCGTGTCCATCGGCGGCGAGCGGGGCCACGTCAAGGTTGCCGACGCCGCCTCGGCCACGCGGCTCGCCGACTCCACGTACGAGCTGATGAAGGAATACGGCTTCGACGGAATCGACATCGACATCGAGCACGCGGGCCTCAACGCCACCCACATGGCGGACGCGATGCGCAAGCTGCGCGCCAAGGCGGGCAGCGACCTCGTCATCACGGCGGCGCCCGAGACCGCGTACATGCTGCCGAGCGACAAGGAGCTGGAGACCAGCTACCTCAAGTTCGCGCTGGCCATCGAGGACATCCTGACGATCGTCAACACCCAGTACTACAACTCGGGCACCATGAAGGGCTGCGACGGCCAGATCTACGCGCAGGGCACCGTCGAGTTCATCGCCTCCCAGGTCTGCTCGGTGATCGGGGCGGGCCTGGACCCGGCCAAGGTCGGGATCGGCGTGCCGGCCACCAGGGGAGCCGCGGGCGGCGGCTACCTGGAGGCGTCCAAGGTCAACGACGCTCTGACCTGCCTGGCCGAGGGGAAGGCCTGCGGAACCTTCAAGAGCACGGAGAAGTGGCCCTCGATCGGCGGCGCTATGACCTGGTCGACCAACTGGGACGCGAAGAACGGGAACGAGTTCGCGCGCGTGGTCGGCGGCCACCTGGGCACCGCCAAGCGCTGACCGGCCGCCCGGAGCCGCCGGACCAGGCCATCGGACCAGGCCATCGAATGTCGACGCCGGCCCGCACCCATCTGACGGGGGTGCGGGCCGGCGTCATTCTTTTCCTTATTTATGCCTATCGGAGTTTGTGTGCAGGGCAGGCGGCAGGGAAAAGTGAGGTGCACCTCCCCCACCCCATGAATTGATCTTTCCAATGGCCCGTCTTTTCTGCGCCATGGTTCCGAGCCCACTGCGCCGGCTCGCCCGTTCCATGGTCAAACAACGCCCGAAATCTCCCGAAAAGCCGGATTCCCGGGGCGAACCGCCTCGGACGGAAGCCGCGCGCTCGCCGGATGTGGTCCGGCACCGCGGACGTCTCACCAGGATCCGCGACGACCTGCTGCCGCAAGCCGCCCGGGACGCCAACCTGCGGGCCGTGGCCGAGGCACTGGAGGCCCACGGCATCGGATACGGGCTGCTCCCGGACGGTGGTCCGGCCCACCGGGTGGCCATCGCGCCGGGCAGGCGCGGAGAGGTCCTCGCCGCTTGCGCCGCCGCCTTTGCGGGCCGCCCCGTGTACGCCCGCCTGCTGGGCGAGGACTGCGACGGGCACGTGCTCGCCGAGACGCTGCCGGATGCGGTCGCGGGCCGGGAGGCCGCTCCCGGGGGTAGGGTCAAGGGGATCCGCCTGTACCAGCCGGTCGTCACCTCGGGGGGTACCGTGCGCTACGGCTCCGACCTCGGCTGCGACGTGGAGTTCTGGGACCCCGCCCCGCTGGGGGCCGTCGCGTCGCTGCGCGAGACTCCGCACGGATGGTGGCTCCACTCGCTCGAGTCGACGGCCTCCCTGCACATCGGCGGTCGCGGCTATCCCGTCGTGGACGCCGTCAAGGGCCGCTTCCCCCAGGACATCGACTTCCCCATCGACGCCGTGATCACCTGGGTCGACTGCGCGGACCCCGCCTGGCGCCGCCGAAGGGACCTGGCGGCGGGCCAGGACCCGGATGCGGAGGCGGATGCGGATGCGGAGGCGGATGCGGAGGCGGATGCGGACACCACGTCACCGGGACCGGCCGTGGACGGCGCCGAGCACCGGTACCGCGACCGCGGTGAACTGCGCTACTGCCTCCGCTCGATCGCCGCCCACGCCCCCTGGATCCGCCACGTGTTCCTCGTGACCGACCGGCAGACGCCGGACTGGCTGGTCACCGACCACCCCGGGATCAGCGTGGTGGACCACCGGGCCTTCTTCTCCGACCCCGACGCCCTGCCGGTGTTCAACTCACATGCCATCGAGAGCCAGCTCCACCGCATACCCGGCCTCGCCGAACACTTCCTCTACTTCAACGACGACATCTTCCTCGGCCGTGCGCAGCGCCCGCAGGACTACTTCCTCCCCTCCGGCCTGCCCAAGGTGATCCACGACGAGCGGGCGATACCGACGAGCCTGGCGGACTCGGACGCCGACGTGTACACGGCTTCGCAGCGGGCCACCCTGGAAGCCGTCGAGAACGCCACCGGCCGGACGTACCCGTACACCTTGGCGCACACCCCCTACGCCCTGCGGCGCTCCCTCTACGACCGCGTCGAGGCGCACCTGCCCGGGCGGCTCGACGCGATCGCCCGTTCTCCCTTCCGCAGTGCCGCGGACCTCGCGCCCGTCACCCTGGCCACGCACCTGGCGCTCGCCGAAGGCCGAGCCGTCGAAGGGGACCTCACCCACGTGTACGTCAGCACCGGCCGGAGCGAGGAGATCGAGCGGCTGCCGGACCTGGTCCGCGACCGCCGGGCCGACGCCGTCTGCCTCGCGGACGCCGCGGACGCCCTCCTCTCCCCGGACGAACAGCGCCGCGCCATCACGGAGTTCCTCGACGCGTACCTCCCTGTGCCCTCACCCTTCGAACACGTCCCGGACGCGGAAGCCGGCGTGCCGGCTCAGGCCTCGCACCGCACCGCGGCCTGAGCTCAGGCCGCGGGGAGCGGCGGTACGGCCTGGCTGAACGCGTCCTTCCAGAGGGTTTCCCGAACCGGCTTCGCGGCCTCCAGCACCGTGATGGCACCCGCACCGACCGCCGCACTGATCTGGATCTCCGCCACCTGACCGGAGCCACCGCCGCGGGTGACCGGCCAGTACTGGTCACGCCCGGCCGGGTTGGCGTTGTCCCAGCCCTTCCTTGATGACCGACCAGATGAGGGAGACGAGCACGAGCCCCACCGCGATGAAGGGTCGCCGGTCAGGGCCGCGAGGTACATCGCGTACGCGGGTGCGGCGAGCCGGCCGGACAGCTTCATCGCCGCGAGCTGCGTCGCCACGGCGATCCGGTCCGCGGCGACGGCGCCGTGCGTGAGGTCGCAGGTCCAGCTGATGGCGTCGCCGAGGTTGGCGGGCGGTGTGAGGATCCCGCCCAGGCCCCGGTCGAGCTGCTCGGCGGTCTCTGGCATCGCGACGTGGACGCGGTGGTGCTCTCCCCCGCGTCCTTGACCGCCACGCCCAGGTGGGCGATGACCTTCTGCTTGAAACCGGGGTCAGGCCGAAGGCCGCCGGCACCGGACAGGACGCTGAATTCTACGAGTCTTCAAGGGAATACTCTCCATGGCGGTAGGGAGTTTCAGCCGGAGTCTCGGATAACAAGAATCTTCCGTCTTGTGATAGCCCATCAGGCGTCATCCGAGCCGGGAAGAATAACCGCGTCCGGACGGTACCGACCGAATCGAAAGAGAATGTGACGTCCTCCGTGGCGGACAACCTAGGTCCACACCTGAGTGACCAACGGCGACCACCGTAAGCCGCTTGACGTAAGCGGCCCTGAATGCGAAGCCCCGAAGAGTTTCCATACGGCGCCGCTTGTCCCCTTCCTTCGGAATTCCGGAGGAAAGGGAAACCGTAGGGTACGGCTCACCCCTCGAAGGTTTCCGCAGAAAGAGTCCCCGCCATGTCCAAGAAGTCGTCGCGCACGACGCTCGCGGTCGTCACGGCCACTGCGGCCATGGCCCTCGCGGGCTGTGCCGGAATGTACCCGGCCGCCCGCGCGAAGGCGCCCGCACCGACCGCGCCAACCTCGCCGGCCTCCCCGAGCCCTGCGGCGTCGGCCGACGGGGCTCCGGAGTTCGGCGCGGCCGACCTGGACCCCGCGGTGAAGGGAAAGACCGTTCTGGTGCTGGGCGACTCGTGGGCCAACAGCCTGGCTCAGGGCATGACCTCGGCCGCATCCAAGGGCAATCGGATCGTCAACGGCTCGATCGGCGGCTGCGGGATCATGAGCCCGCGCACCGTCGCCGGCCAGAAGCCCGAGGACGCCTGCGCGACGTGGGCCGACGACTGGCCCGCCTTCATGAGCCGGTACGAGCCGGATGCGGTGCTGCTGCGCACGGCCACCTGGGACCAGGTACCGCAGTCGTTCGGCGAACGCCCGGACGAGCGGGACATCACCCACCCGGAGTTCCGCAAGCGGTTCGACGAGCAGATGGACCGTGCCATCGGCATCCTCACCGCGAACAAGACCCCGGTGTACCTGACCGACGGCAAGGATTCCACGGGTGAACTGGGCGACCGCGTGCGCGCGATGGACGTGGCGCTTCGGGACCTCGTCAAACGTCACGCGGACAAGGGCGTCCGGTTGCTGAGTCTGAAGAAGCAGCTGTGCGACGACTCGGGCTGTCCCAGGACGGTCGACGGCCAGGCCGTGTACGACGAGAGCGGCCATCCCTCCGAGTGGGCGCGCAAGAGGCTCGCCACCTGGGCCCTCAACAGCATGTTCGCGAGTTCTGAGCGATAAGCAGGCTTTCCCCTCCTGGTTTCCGACCTGGCAGTCGCGGGCGGTCCGAGCCCCCGAGGTCTTGCTGCCGCTACGGCGGCTCGCCTTCAAAGCCATAGGGGGAATGGCTGCCTTCCTTCTCTGACAGTCCAGGCGCGGAAAAACGCTGTCCCACCTGCCGGCGGATGTATCCCTTTGCGGGAAAGGCCCCCTAGGGAACGGCCCCTACTTTCATTGCTGACGGATGAGGATCGGCTCCCGGCTCGGGCCGCCGGATTCCCCTCATGTGCATGCGAAAGGCAATCGATGGACACGAACAGGCGTGCGCGCCGCGGACTCCTCGCCGGCGCCGCCGTGGTGGCGCTGGCCGCCACCTCGGGTGTCGCCCACGCGGCGAGCCCGAAGGCCGCCTCCCCCGATCTCACGGTGAACAAGATCACCACGCTCGGCTTCAACACCAAGGTGCCCGGCATCGGCCTTTACGACAGCGAGTTCCGCTACGACGGCTACCTCGTGGTCGACAAGGACGTGAAGATCACCAACGTCACGTACTCGGCCCCCGACTCGGGCCTGAGGACCGCGGTCCCGGCTCCGCGGGGCAAGCTCGGCACCGGCGAGGCTTACTCGATCGTCGATACCAAGACGGTCGGCGACAAGGACATCATCACCTTCTCGCTGACCGGTGACACCGACGCGGACGAGGCGAATGACTGCCCCAATCGCGACAGGGTGTTCCCCTTCAAGCTTTCCGTGAAGCTCAGCAACAACGCCACGGCCACCCCCCACGAGGACATCAACGTCACCCGGGTCGACGGCACGCGCTGCTCGGGAACCGACACTCCGACGGACGACACCATGCGTCCCGGAATCCGCATCCCGTTCGACAAGAACTGGGGCGGCTCCGACCCGAACTGGAGCCAGGCCGGTTTCAGTTACATCGCGGACGACGGCATGGTCAAGGGAGGCGACTTCCCGATCAATCTGTACAACCCGCGCCAGACCGAGAAGGACGCGGCCGAACTGCCCGGCAGCGTCTCGGACCACGTTCTCTACCAGGTCGTCCGTTCCGACGGCACTCCTGCGAACGACACCCTCGATCCGCAGGTCCTGAAGCTTCCCTCGCTGTGGACCCTGGATCCGACAGCGGCCAAGAACGCCAGCCGCTACATCAAGGACCTGGACCTGAGCGACGACCCCGCCGGCTACTACAAGGTCCTCGTCTGGCCGCAGGCCCAGAACCAGGACGGGACGCCCAACGCCAAGATCAGCTGGGACCCGGGCAAGCAGTCCGAGGCCTGGCAGATCGGCAGCATCTACAACCAGTACAAGGGCCCCGACACCGACCCGGAGACTCCGGGCGTCCCGCTCGTCAACCCGGGTATCGCGGCGGGCGTCGCGGCCGTCGGTGCGCTGGGCGCCGCCGGCGTCTACCTCAGCCGCCGACGCCGGGGCAACCAGACGGCCTGAGCCCCTGGAGCAGTGGTGAACCCGTCCGGTCCGTCCGCCCGCGGCGCCTCCGCGGGCGGGCGGACCGGCCTGACCCGCCTTGTACGAGCAGTAGTTGAGCGACTGACAAGTGGAGAGCACGATGACACGCACCGCCGATGCCGGGAGCAGCACGGACCGGTCGGCCTCGGCCGCGACCACGATCACGACCGTCACGGAAGCCGGGGCGGCACGGCGGCGCGTCGCCGTGTTCATCGGAACACGGCCCGAGGCCATCAAGCTCGCGCCGATCGCCAGGGCCCTGCACGCCAGCGACTGGGCGGTGCCGGTGGTGGTGACCACCGGGCAGCACGGCGAGGCGGTCGACGAGGTGCTGCGGCTGTTCGAGGTCGACGTGGACCTCGCGCTGTCCCCCCGGTCCACCACGGGCATCGGCGGCGCGAGCGTGGAGATCCAGCGGGTGCTGTCCGGGGCCATGGACACCATCCGGCCCGACCTCGCAGTGGTGCAGGGGGACACCCTGACGGCGTACACGGCGGCCTTCTGCTCCTTCCTGCGCCGCATACCGGTGGTGCACGTGGAGGCGGGGCTGCGCAGCGGAGATCTGGCGAACCCCTTCCCCGAGGAGGGCAACCGGGTGCTGATCGCCCGGATCGCCGCACTGCACCTGGCGCCCACCCGGGCCGCCGAGGACAACCTGCTGCGCGAGGGGGTTCTGCCCCGGGACATCCACGTCACCGGGAACACCGTGGTCGACGCGCTGCGCCACCTCAGGGACCGGGGGTGGCACGCGTCGGCGCCTGCCGCCGCCGGGACGACGGACCCGCTGGAGGGCCTGCACCGCTCCGAGCGTCCGCTGGTGATGGTGACCGCGCACCGCAGGGAGTCCTGGGGGCGCCGATCCGCCGGATCGGCGCGGCCGTCACCCGGCTCGCGGCGGCGCATCCGGGGGTGGACTTCCTGGTGGTCACCCACATGAACACGGCGGTCCGCAGGGAGTTCACCGGGGCCCTGGCGTACGACGGGGACAACCTGCGGATCAGCGGCGCCCTGCCCTACCTCTCCTTCGTCCGGCTGCTCGCGCGCAGCGCCCTGGCGATCACCGACTCGGGCGGCCTCCAGGAGGAGTGCGCGGCCCTGGGCATCCCGGTGGTGATCACCCGTGAGACCACCGAACGCGTCGAGGTGCTGGAATCGGGGCTGGGCGAACTCGTCGGTACCGACACCGACCTGATCGTGAAGACCGCCGACCGCTTCCTCGGCCCGGCCGGTGCTCCGCCCGCCGTCGCGGCCGATCTGTACGGCGACGGCCGGGCGGCCGAGCGCAGCGTCGAGCACATGGCGCGCATGGTGCGCGTGGCGTGCGGGCGTCCGGCGTCGTAGGCCGAACTGCGGGGGCCCCGCGGCCCCGGCGCCGGGGCCGCGGAGGAGGCGGGCGGAGGCGTACCGGCGTCAGCGGGGTCCGGGGCGGTAGGGGCCGCGCTGGTGGGCGTCGACGGGGCTGCCGAGGAAGAGCGGACCGGTCCACGGCAGCAGTGACGGCCTTTCGGGCCGGGCGTACGCGAGCAGGGACAGTGCCACTCCGGCCGCGCCCATCAGGAAGCCCGGGTCGTCGTGCGGTTCGGCCCCGGCTTGGGGAACGGCCCGGAAGCCGAACGGCGACGCCGGGTCGAACTGCCCCATGGTGCGCGCCGCCAGCTCGTCGGCGAGCGCCGCCCGGCGCGGGTCGTGCGGGTACTCCCGGGCCGTCTGACTGGCCATGAGGAGCAGGCCGGCCCAGCCGTGGCAGATGCCCGCGTCCACGGCGGGCGTCTCCAGCAGCGCATGCCGCAGGTCCTCTTGCAGCGCGCCGTCACCCACCCGTACCCAGGCCCACTCCCCCAGTGCCGTGCCCGCGAGGCGCAGTGCGTTCGCCACCCCGAGCGTGCCGTGGCACCACGCGGGGGACGTCTGCGGGCGGGGCGCGCCCCGCCCGGCGGGGGGCAGGGAGCGCGGCCAGCTCGACGCCGATGTCTCGTGGGAGACCTTTCGCGCGCGCAGCAGGAACTTGGCCAGCCTGCGGACGGCGTCGCGCTGCCCGGGCCGTTCCGGGAAGGTGAGCAGGGCGCAGGAGAGGAAGGCGAGCGGGCCGGCGATTCCGTGGGCCATGCCGAGGATGCCCGTCTGGGTGCCGGTGGCGCTGTCGGGCAGTCCGCTCAGGCGCCATGCGGGGATCTCCTCTCCCTCGTACATGCGTGGCGTGTCCAGGCAGGACAGGGCGTCGACGCACGCGGCGACGGTCTCGGCCGCGTGCCGGCGGGGCAGGGTCAGGAAATGGGCTCCGACTCCGGTGAGCCCGGTGAGCAGGTCGTACGCTGCCACGGCCGGGACGTGAGCGGGTCCGCGCAGTCCGTCCCGCACCATCTTGCAGCGATCGAGCGTGGCGCGGACCAGGGACTGCGACAGGGCCGTGGGGACCTCGGGCTCGGCCGGCTCGCGGACCGCTCGGGCGGCGAAGGCCAGGCCGGTCAGTCCGTTGAACAGGCCGATCGGCTGGGGGCGGCTGCGTCGCAGGCCCGCCTCGGCCGTCAGGTGGCGGTCCGCGCTGTCCGCCCATACGTCGTCGGTGACGGCGAGCCGGCCCATGAGCAGGGCGATGCCGGCGTGTCCGTTCACCAGCAGCGGGCCGCCCAGGCCGGGGGCGGGGGTCGCCAGGCGCCGGACGTGGCGGGGGTCGGCCAGTCGTGTCGCGACCTGCTCGGCGATGTCGATCGCACGGGCGCCGGCTTCCGGTGGTGTCGCCCCGCGCCGTGGGCGGCCGCGGCCCTCAGCGGCGGGGCCGGAGGCAGGTGAAGGTGATCGGGACGTCATGGGGGTCTCGTTCCTGGTGTTCTGGCATGTTCCATGCGGGGTGCGCGGGGTCGACGCGCGCGCGGCGAAGGGCCCGTGCGAGTGCGGGCGGTCCGTGGGAGGCGAGGGCGAGGAGGCCGTCGGCCGTCGCCCGCGCCCGGTGTTCGCCGAAGCTGAGGGCGCGCATCCCGGATCGGGGGTCGGAGGGCTCGCAGGCGAGGGCCACGCCCGGGGCGAGGCGTCTGGTGAACGGTGACACCTCGTCACCCAGTCCGGGGCAGCGGCGCATCTGCGCGAGGATCCGCGGCAGGACGGGCCCGGCGGCGTGTCCCGTGTAGACGACCAGGGCGTCGCGCCGGGGGTACTGGTCGGGCGAGGAGGCCGCTTTCGCCCGGTAGCGGATGCCGGTGTCCTCCAGGCAGCGCAGGATGCGGCCCCATGCCTCGGGCGCCGCGTCAGCGCGGCTCAGATGGACGTAGAGGCGCAGGTACGGGCCGTGGTGCGGGCGGCCCCGGGACGCGTCCGCCAGGAGGAAGCCGGGCGACAGACGGGGACGCACCGCTCGCAGTTCCACTTCACCCGGGTGCGCCGCCCGGTCCGTACCGGCGCGGGGCCGTACGCGGACCCCTTCGACGGTGGCGGTGAGCGAACCGTCCTCGCCCTGCACCGGGTCGGCCGCCCGGACCCTGGTGGCCGTGTGCGGCACCGCGTCGATCAGCCGCTGCCGCAGGTCCGGTCCGTGCGCGGGCTCGGCCGAAGGGAATTCCTCGGAAGGGGGCCGCGGCGTGCGGCGGGGCAGGCCGGTGTGCAGGTCCCGGTAGATCTCGGCGGCCAGGCGGGAGTGCGGGTCGCCGGCCGGAAGGGGCGTGTCCGAGGGCCGTTCCCCGGTGGACCAGACGCGGGCGAACTCCGGGTGCTCGTCCTGGAATCGGTGCAGGGCACGGGTCAGGGCCGGCGCGACACCCGGGTAGTGCTGCGGCCCGGTCACGGGGCCAGGCCCAGGGCGGGGGCGTAGTCGCCCGGGAAGCGGTAGAGGGCGCGGCCGATGCCCACCGCGGCGCGCTGGGTCGCCGAGAGCCTGGCTTCGTTCCTGGCCACGGCGAGCACCCGGTTGAGCAGGTGCCCGCCCGCCGCCGCGCTGGTGCGCCGTGCGAGGCCGGCGTCCGCGCCGGGGCGTTCCTCCAGGTAGCCCCGCCACGCGGCGGCCATCACCGGTTTCACGTGTTCCAGGGCGCTCGCTCCGGCGTCCGTCACGTCGCAGCCGGATGCCGCCGTCCGGTTGCCGCGGGCCCGTCGGGACATGTCCAGGACCGCAGCCCAGAGGATGTCTCCGACCAGGGTGCCGACATCGGCGGCGGCGTCGCCGGAGCCGTACTCCTCCCAGTCGGTGACGTGGACCGATTCGCCGCTCCACAGGACCTGGGCGAGGCGGAGGTCCCCGTGGACCGCGACGAGGGGGGCGGCCTGCTCGGCTGCCGTCGCGTTCCGTACGGCGTCGCAGAGTTCGGGGTCGTTCTGGAGCAGCCGCCACACGGAGAGCTCGGCGTGGGAGGCGTCCAGGAAGGTGGACTCGGGCAGGGCCTCGAGCGCCGCCTCGGACGGGAAGACGCGGCTTCGCCGCGGATCCCCCGCGGGGCGAAACCTCCGGTGCAGTTCGCCCAGTGCTCTGCCCAGCCTGTGTGCCGCCGCGGCGCCGAGGTCGTGCTCGTCCAGGACGGCGGGGCCGGGCCTCCCGTCGATGAACTCGAAGACCTGCACGCCGCGTTGTTCGCACTGGGCGAGGATGCGGGGGTACGACAGGTGGTGGACGGGGGCGGCGTGCGCGGCGTCGCGTTCGAAGGCCAGGGCGTTGGCCAGGCGGCGTCCGGCCGCGGGGCCGGTCACGTGTTTGACGAAGAGGGGTGTTCCGCACTCCTGGGTCACCGCCCACGAGGCGTTGCGGCCGCCGCTGACGCAGACCGCTCCGGGACGGAGCCTGCCCAGTCCCCCCGCGGCCAGGATTCCTGCCAGTCCGGTCGGCGGCCGTAAGGGAAGTGCGGGACGGTCGTGTGGCTCCGGAGTCCCGGAGCGGTCTGCTGTTCGCATCAGCTGTCGGCGCGTTCCGCCTTAGCAGCCGTACGTCGGGCAGTGGAAGGTCGGCTGCACCGCCTGCTCGGTGGCGTAGTCGTCGACGAGGAGTTCCTCGGCGTCGACCATGAAGGTGTAGTTGGACATCAGGTCCTCGGGGGCGTTCATGAACTGCTCCTTCTGCTCGGGTTCGTGACCTAAGAAGATGATCACGGGACACGGGCGGAGAGACAGGGACGTTCGTCCCGAGGATTGCGACCTTGGCCCAATGGCGCCTGCCCGGCGTGCGGGGCAAGGGGAGGCGGGCGAAGAAGGCCGGGGAGGGTCAGCCGGTGCGTTCGACCAGGGTGACCTGGAGCTCGCCGGCCTTGGTGGTGGCGACCGGCCTGAAGTGGCCGCGGAGCGCCTCCTCCTGGTCCGGCGGGAAGTTGTTGTAGGGGTTCGGGGTCCCGCTCCGGGCGACCACCCAGATCCTGCGGGTGGCGTCGTCGAGGCACGCGGCGGGACGGGCGCACTCGGCCGGGAAGAGGTCGTGGCGGGCCACGGCCGAGCGCTCGGCGAAGACGTCCTTCGGGTTCACGTCGCCGGGCAGGTAGTACTCGACCAAGGGACCGAACATGTACAGCCGTTCGCCGCCGCCGGCCGGGGCGAAGCCGTCGCCGGGCTCATAGCCCGCGGCGATGACGGCGGCGGCCCGCCTGCCGTCCGCGGCGTTCTTGGCGTGCTCGGTCCGCAGCAGCCGCTGGTCGTTGGCGCCCGCGGCCACCAGGAGCACCAGGCCGGCCACGCCGGCCGCCCGCGGGCGGAGCGCACCGAGCCCGGCGGCGGCCAGCACCACCCAGGCCGGGAGCGTGAAGAGGAGGTAGCGGTCGAGGAAGTAGGAGGTCCCGGTCTGGGAGATGACCCAGACCGCGGGGATCGGCAGTGCGGCCACCAGGGCGAGTTCCGCGGCGGGCCGGCGGCCACGGGGCCAGGCGAGCGGCAGCACGGCGGCCGCGAGCAGGGCGAAGGAGACGAGCGGGGAGCAGGACAGGCTGCTCCACAGGCCTGCGAGGGCGCCGAAGTCCGGGGCGTGGAGCCAGTTGATCTGCCGGCCGACCTGGCGTCGGCCGACCAGGATCAGCGGGACCAGCGGCAGCAGCGCGGCGAGGACGGCCAGTGCGTAGCCGGCCGGCAGGCGCCAGGAGGGCGGGCGGGAGTCCTGCCGGCGTCCGAGCACGATCAGGGTGTGCGGCAGCAGGACGAGCAGCGAGACGATGTGGAAGAGCCCGGTGCAGGTCACGGCGACGGCGTACGGCAGCCACCGCGCGGCGGTCGGCCTCCGCAGCGCCCGCATCAGCAGCCAGGTGGCGGCGGCCGCGGCCAGCATCACGAAGGCGTAGGCGCGGGCCTCCTGGCCGAATCTGGTGACGGCGGGGATCGCGGCGAAGAGCACGCCCGCGAAGAGCGCGGTCCTGCGGTCGAAGAGGTCGCGGGCGGTCAGCACCACGAACGCGGCCGTGCCGGCCATGGCCAGCGCGGAGGGCATCCGCAGCACGGCCGGTGAGTCGCCGAAGAGGGAGATCCAGCCGTGCAGGACGAGGTAGTAGGCGCCGGAGACGGCGTCGACGTTGCCGAGCAGTGCGAGGAGTTCGCCGGGGCCGCGCCGGGCGGCGCTCCAGCTGGCGAGTTCGTCCCGCCAGAGCTGTACGCCGCCGCTGCCCGTACGGGCGACCGCGAGCGTCAGCAGGGCCGCCCAGAGCGGATCGAACCGGGCCGCGCCCAGGGCCCGCGCGGCGGTGCCCAAGGCCGCTGCGGCGGCGCCCTGCCCGCGGCCGGTGCCCGGAGCGGGGCGCCCGGCAACGGTGTCCGGCGGGCCTCCCCCGTGCCGGTGTTCCTCCGCGGCGTCCCCGGGCAGCAGCGAGGGCTTCACCGGCGCACACCGTCCGGGCCGCGTCGCGCCGGAGTGTCTGTCAGCGCCGCTCCATCGCCCCCGGGACGCGGGCGCCCGGCGGACCGTCGGAGCCTGCGCGGCATGACGGGCGACTCGGCCATGGCCGTGACATCGCCCGCCTCGTCGTACGCGGGCATGACCGCGGTATCCGGGGCGCCGCTCACACCGCGGCAGTCGGGCTCGGCCATCGCTGAAATACACCTCGAGAAAGTCGTCAGGGGTTGGCGTAGAAGCTAGCAACCGGCCGCGCGCACCCGCATCGGCTGAAAGTCGACAGCCGAAAACGTGCCCCTGCCCGTGAGAGGGCCCTAGGACCCGGAAGGAGGGCCCTAGGACTCTGATCACGCCAAACCCGGGCGTGATGCCATCGGGATGCGAAACACAAATGACGACAATTGATAGGCGTGAGGAAATGCTCTCTCCCAACCAGCAGTTAGCCATGGCCGCAGTGGGTGCCTTCTCGGCGCTCTTCACCTTCTCCGCGCCGCAGACCGCCACAGAGGTGGACAGGTACAAGACGGCGGTGCACGAGAACGTCTCCGGGCGCGCCAAGGTGAACACGAGCGTCACGATCCGGCTGTCCCGGGCCGACACGTCATCGCCGTGGCGTCTGTCGAGTTTCGTCTCCGTCGAGGCGTACAACAAAGTTGCCGGATTCTGGACGTCATCGAACTTCGGGTACGCCCTGAACTGCAGCGTGTACCGGGTTTCCAACGGAATGGAGACGTCTCTCAGAAATGACCCGGTGGAGGAGATATCCAACGCCGCAGGCGCCGCCACCGCATGCAATTGGTCCGGGGCGAACGGAACCGCTCTGCCCGACGCGAACGGCCGCTACAAGATCAAGATAAGCGGGCGTTTCGACGTCAAGGACGCACCGTCTTCGGACCGTGTCGTCACCCTGCCGTTGCGCACGCAGGAATTCACGATCAGCAACGGGGCGGTGGTCGGATAGCCCCCGTGGCGCCGGTGCGCCAGCGCCCGGCCGGTGCGTCCCGGCCGGGCCCGCGCAGGGCGGACCGGGGTCGGCCGCACCGGGGAAGCGGCCCCGGAGCCGTGTGGCCAGAACCCGCTCTCAGCGGGTGAACAGGCGGCTACCAGTTGGTAACTTGCGCGGGTCGATCAAGGCCGGAGGCGCGGCAGGCCACGCTCCCGGCCTGAGCCCTGCCCAGTCAAGGAACCACATTGGCACGCACTGCCCGTACGACGGCCCTGGTCTTCGCCCCGGCCCTCACGCTCGGTCTCGCCCTCCTCGGCACCGTCGCCCCCGCCTCCGCCGCGGACACGCCCACCCCGCACCTGGACTCGGTCGAGCAGACCCTGCGTCAGGTCTCGCCGGGCCTGGAGGGATCGGTCTGGGAGCGCACCTCCGGCAACCGGCTCGGCTCGTCCACGCCGGGGGGCGCCGACTGGCTGCTCCAGACACCCGGCTGCTGGGGCGACGCCACGTGCGCCGACCGGCCCGGGACGCGCCGTCTCCTGGAGAAGACGCGCCAGGACATCGCCGGCGCCCGGCAGACCGTGGACATATCGACGCTGGCGCCCTTCCCCAACGGCGGCTACCAGGACGCGATCGTCGCGGGCCTCAGGGAGTCCGCCCAGAAGGGCAACCGGCTGAAGGTGCGCGTCCTGGTGGGCGCCGCGCCCGTCTACCACTCCACGGTGTTCCCCTCGGCCTACCGGGACGAGCTGCTCGCGAAGCTGGGCCCCGCCGCCGCGGCCAACATCACCCTCAACGTGGCCTCGATGACCACCTCGAAGACCGCGTTCTCCTGGAACCACTCCAAGCTGGTCGTGGTGGACGGCAGTTCGGTGATCACCGGCGGCATCAACAGCTGGAAGGACGACTACCTCGACACCTCCCACCCGGTGAGCGACGTCGACCTGGCCCTCTCCGGGCCCGCCGCCGGCTCCGCGGGCCGCTACCTGGACACCCTGTGGGACTGGACCTGCCGCAACAAGAACAGCTGGAGTTCGGTGTGGTTCGCGGCCTCGCCCGGCGCGGACTGCATGCCCTCCCTGCCCCGGCCCGCCTCCCCGGAGGGCGGCGGCAGCGTGCCCGCGCTCGCCGTCGGCGGCCTCGGCGTGGGCATCCGCCAGAACGACCCCGCCTCCGCCTTCCGCCCGGTGCTGCCCACCGCCGGCGACACCAAGTGCGGAGTCGGGCTGCCGGACCGGACGAACGCGGACCGCGACTACGACACCGTCAACCCGGAGGAGAGCGCCCTGCGCGCCCTGGTCTCCAGCGCGACCTCGCACATCGAGATCTCCCAGCAGGACATCCACGCCACCTGCCCGCCGCTGCCCCGCTACGACGTACGCCTCTACGACGCCCTCGCCGCGAAGCTCGTCTCCGGCGTGAAGGTCCGCATCGTCGTGAGCGACCCGGCGAACCGCGGCACGATCGGCAGCGGCGGCTACTCGCAGATCAAGTCGCTCTCCGAGGTCAGCGACGCCCTGCGCGGCCGGGTGGCGGCCCTGACCGGTGACGGCGGCCGGACCCGGACCGCCCTGTGCGAGAACCTCCAACTGGCCACGTTCCGCGCCGCCGACGCGCCGACCTGGGCCGACGGCAAGCCGTACGCCCAGCACCACAAGCTGGTCTCTGTCGACGGATCGGCCTTCTACATCGGCTCGAAGAACCTGTACCCGTCCTGGCTGCAGGACTTCGGGTACGTCGTGGAGAGCCCGGCCGCGGCCGCACAGGTCAAGAGCGACCTGCTGGACCCGCAGTGGCGCTACTCCCAGGCCACCGCGACGTACGACTACGCCCGCGGCCTCTGCCAGGGCTGACGGGCGGGCACGGCGGGCTCGGCGGGCTCGGCGGGCTCGGCGGGCGGCGGGAAGCGGACGGTCACGTGCAGGCCGCCACCGGCGCCCGGGGTGATGCCCAGGTCGGCTCCGTGCGCGTCGGCGATGGAGCGGACGAGCGCGAGGCCGAGGCCGTGACCGGTGTGGTCGGTGCGGTCCGCCCGCAGACGGGTGAACGGCTCGGTGAGGCCGGGGACGCGGTCGGCGGGTACGGGATCCCCGGTGTTGGCCACGGTCACCGAACGGTCGCGCAGCTCGATGTCCACGCTGCCGCCGGGCCGGTTGTGGCGTACGGCGTTGGACGCCAGGTTGGCCAGCAGGTGGCGCAGCAGCACGGGGTCCCCGGTGACGTTCCGGGACCCGGCGTGCCCGGCCCGGCCGGCCGCGGAGTACCGGTGGACCCGTACGGTGACGGGCGTGCCCGGTGCCTGCCGGGCGGCGGCCCGCGCCTCGGCGGCCACCTCGTCCACGAGGGCCCCGAGGTCGACGGGCTCCCGCTCCCCGAGGGCGATGCCGTGGTCGCTGCGGGCGAGCAGGAGCAGGGTCGCGACGAGGGCTTCCGCCCGGTCCTGGACGCCGAGGAGTTCGCGGCGGACCTCGGCGATGCCGGGCGGCTGCGGATCGGCCAGGCCCACCTCCAGTCCGGTGCGCACCGCCGCGAGCGGGGTGCGCAGTTCGTGGGAGACGTGGGCGGCGAACCGGCGTTGCGCGGTGAAGGCCCGCTCCAGGCGGCCGAGCATGGCGTCGAAGGTCTCGGCTAGCTCGGTCACCTCGTCGCGGGGGCCGGTCAGGCGCAGCCGCTCGTCGAGGTTCTGCTCGCCGATGCGGCGGGCGGCCGCGGTCACGGCGCGCAGCGGGCGCAGTGAGCGGCCGGCGACCCACCAGCCGAGCACCCCCGCCGAGAGGCACAGGACCAGCATGCCGGCCGCGGACCAGAAGAGCATGTGGTCGAACGTGGTCTGTTCGATCAGCCGCAGCGGGACCACGGCGTCCCCCGGGTCCGGCGCCTGCGCCTCGTTCCCTTCGCCGGAATCCGGCGGGCCGGCCGGGGTCTCGGAGGTGGGCAGGACGTTCCCGTAGGCGACGGCGATGGCCCCGATCCGGGTCAGGAACAGGACACAGGTCAGCACCCCGGCCGAGGTGAGCACGGCGACCGCCGTGATGCCGAGGGCGATCCGGCCGCGGATCGTGGGCGACGGCGGGCGCGGCAGACGGAGGCGGCGCGGACCCTTTCGGCGGGCTGGGGTGGCGTCAGCCAAGGCGGTATCCGGTGCCGCGGTGCAGCGTGATGGGGGCCGCGTCGCCGAGCTTGGCGCGCAGCCTGCTCATCGTGGGGTGGAGCCGTTCCGGTCCGCCGATGTCGGCCGGCCGCTCGCCCCAGACGTGCCGCACGATCTCGTGCGGCGGGACCGGTGTCCCGGGCTCGGCCATGAGCAGTTCCAGCACGGCGAACTCCTTCGGGTTGAGCACGAGCGGCGCGCCGTCGAGCCGCGCCTCGCGCCGTCCCGGGTCGAGCGCGATGCCGCGGTGGCGCAGGACCTCGTACGCTCCGGGGCCGCTGCGCCGGGCGAGGGTGCGGATGCGGGCGACGAGTTCGGCGAAGGCGAAGGGCTTGGGCAGGTAGTCGTCGGCGCCCAGCGCGAGTCCGGCGACCCGGTCGGCGACCGCGTCCGCCGCGGTGAGCATCAGCACCCGCGGCCGGCGGGGGCGCGCGGCCAGGCGCCGGCAGAGCTCGTCACCGTGCAGTCCGGGCAGGTCGCGGTCGAGGAGCACGACGTCGTAGTCGTGGACGTCGCACAGCTCCTCCGCGGCGTCCCCGGAGGCGGCCACGTCCACGGCCATGGCCTCGCGGCGCAGGCCGGCTGCCAGGAAGCGGGCCAGCGGGGCGTAGTCCTCCGCGACGAGCACGCGCACCGCGTTCCCTTCCGTCACTGCCGTTTCCGGCCAGCGTGCGCCGGGCCACGGGCCGAGGGACAGTCGGCGAAGGGTGACAACGCCGCCGGCTGGGGCGGCCTGCGGTCAGCGGGCGTTTACGCCGCTGCAAGAGCGGTGCTGTTCGGATGGACGGCATGTGGGGGCGGTCTCCCTGTGCCGCCCCGGACTGGAGTTCACGATGCGCACCCACCTCCCCTTCACCCGGCCCTTCTCCTCGCGCTCCGGGCGCCGCGGTGACCGGACCGGAAGGCGTGCCGCCGCCGTGGCCGGGACCCTGCTCTTCGCGGCCCTCGTCTCGGGCTGCGGATCCGGTGGCGGGTCCGGTGGCGCGTCCTCCGACAGCGGGCAGAACGAGGCGATGCGCAAGTACGCGCAGTGCATGCGCGAGCAGGGCGTGGAGATGAACGACGACGGTACGACGCCAGGCGGCGGCGCCGGGCAGACGGGCACCAGCACGCTGAACGACGCCGGCAACTGCAGCCGGTTCCTGGACGATGCCGGGATGCTCCCCAAGAAGGGCGATCCGGAGCAGCGCAAGCAGATGCTCGAAATGACGAAGTGCCTGCGGGAGAACGGCGTCTCCGTGGACGACCCGGCCGACGGCAATGCCCTTCAGATCCCGCAGGACGCGCCCGGTCTCGACGAGGCGATGAAGAAGTGCAAGATGGGCGTCGCTCCGAAGGCGGGACAGTGAACGACATGACTTCCCCGCGGCCCCTGCCCGGCGCTTCCGGCGCGGACCCGAATCCGGAGGCGGGCACGCGGTCGCACCGGGACCGGCGCCGTCCGGGACGGCGCGCAGTGCTGCTGGGCGCCTTCGCCGCCGTGCTCACCGTCGGCGGGGTCACCGCCGCCGCGCTCGGCCGCTCCGAGCCGAAGAAGCCCGCCGGCCCGGCCGGTACCGGGCACACCGCCGTGATCGAGCGGTCCACGCTGACCGCCGCCAAGCGGGTGCAGGGCGGGCTCGGTTACGGGGGGACGCGCGAGGTGACCGCGCAGGCGCCGGGCACGCTGACCGCGCAGCCCGAAGCAGGCTCGGTCCTCGAAGCGGGCAAGGCGCTCTACTCGGTGGACAACTCGCCCGTCGTGCTGCTGAGTGGTGCGGTCCCCGCGTGGCGGGAGATGGCCCGCGGCACCGAGGGGCCGGACGTCCGCCAGCTCCAGCAGAACCTGCGCGCGCTCGGCTACGACGGTGCCGGCACGGACGGCACGTACGGCGCGGGCACGGAGGCGGCCGTGCGCCGCTGGCAGAAGCGGCTCAAGGTGCAGGAGACCGGCCGGCTCGCGTTCGGGGCCGTCGTCTTCTCGGAGGCTCCGGCCCGGGTCGGCGGCCTGAAGCAGGCCCTGGGGGCACAGCTCCAGCCGGGAGCCGTCGTCCTGACGGTCACCGCGACGGCCCAGCAGGTCCGGGCCGAACTCGACGCCGGGGACCGGTCCCTGGCCGCGGTCGGGGCCGCGGCCACCGTGACGCTGCCGGACGGCCGCACCCTCAAGGGCAAGGTGACGGCGGTGTCCCCCGTCACGGGCGGCGGTCAGGACGGCGGCAAGGGCGGAAGCGGAGGAGGCAGTGGCGGCGCAGGCGGAGGCAGTGGCGGCGCAGGCGGAGGCGAGGGGGGCGGGTCGCAGGAGAAGCTCGCCGTCGACATCGCCCTGGACGACGGCAAGGACGCGGACACCGGTTCGTACGGGGAGGCGCCCGTCAAGGTCGACCTGGTCGGCGAGCGCAAAGAGAACGTGCTGCACGTGCCCGTCACGGCCCTGGTCGCCGCCGGTGAGGGGTACGGCGTGCGGCTGGTCTCGCCCGCCGGCACGGCCCGTACCGTCCCGGTGGAGACGGGGCTGTTCGCTTCGGGGCGGGTCGAGGTGTCCGGCGAGGGCCTCGAGGCCGGCCAGACGGTGGAGGTGCCCGCGCCGTGAACGCGTACCCGGCCCTGAGCCCGTCCTCTTCCCCACGTCCGCTCCCGCTCCCGAGTCCGCACGCGAACCCGGCACCGTCCCCGTCCCCGAACCCGCCGGTGGTCGAACTGCACGGGGTCAGCCATGTCTACCCCGGCAACGTCAAGGTGCTGGACGACGTTTCGCTGACCATCGGGTCCGGTGAACTCGTCGCCATCGTCGGCCCGTCCGGATCGGGCAAGTCGACGCTGCTGAACCTGATCGGCACGCTCGACCGGCCCACCGCCGGTGACGTGCGCGTCGCCGGACACCCGGTGGCCGACCTCGGGGACGACGCCCTGTCGGCGCTGCGGGCCCACACCATCGGCTTCGTCTTCCAGCACTTCTTCCTCGACTCCGGTCTCAGCGCCCTCGACAACGTCGCCGACGGACTCCTCTACACGGGGACGCCCCGCCGCCGGCGGCGGGCACTGGCCGAGGACGCACTGCGCCGGGTCGGCCTCGCACACCGGACCGGCCACCGGCCCCACCAGCTCTCGGGCGGCGAGAAGCAGCGCGTGGCGATCGCCCGGGCCCTCGTGGGACGGCCTCGGCTGCTGCTCGCCGACGAACCGACCGGAGCGCTGGACACCGCGTCCGGCAGCGCCGTGGTGGAGCTGCTCGCGGAACTCAACGAGGCGGGCACCACCATCGTGATCATCACGCACGACACCGAGCTGGCCGCCCGGCTCCCCCGCCGGATCCGGGTGCGCGACGGCGGCATCGTCGAGGACACGGGAGGCAGGCAATGAGCGCCCCGCCTCCCGTCCGCGCCCGGCTCGGCGTGACCGACACCCTGCGCGTCGGCAGTGGCGGTCTGCGGGCCCGGCCGCTGCGCGCCGTGCTGTCCGCGCTGGGCATCGCGCTGGGCATCGCCGCCATGATCTGCGTGGTGGGGATCTCCTCCTCCGGTCGTGAGGACCTCAACCGGAAGCTGGCGTCGATGGGGACCAACCTGCTGACGGTGCAGCCCAGTTCCGTACTCGGCAACCCGGCCCCGCTGCCCGCGGAGGCCCCGGCGATGGTGTCCCGCGTCGACGGGGTCGAGGACGTCGCCTCGACCGGGGACACCGAGGCGAAGGTGTACCGCTCCGACCGGATCCCCGAGGCCCAGAACAACGCCCTGTCGGTACGGGCCGCCGACCGCGGCCTGGACGGGGTCCTGGGCCTGCGGCTCGCTTCCGGCAACTGGCTGGGCAGTGTCCCGGCTGGTTCGCCGGTGACCGTGCTGGGCGCGGAGGCGGCCGAGCGCCTGGGCGTCACCGGGCCCGGCGGCCGGGTGTGGCTCGGCGGCCAGTGGTTCACGGTGACCGGAATCCTCGAACGGGCCCCGCTCGCACCCGAGATCGACAGCTCCGCCCTGGTGGACGGGGAGGCCGCCCGGAACCTCCTCGGCTTCGACGGCCATCCCGGAACCCTGTACGTGAAGGCGGACGAGCGGCGGATCGACGAGGTCCGCGGGGAGCTGCCGCGCATCGCCAACCCGGGCAGCGCCGAGGCGGTCGGCGTCTCGCGTCCCTCGGACGCGCTGGCGGCGAAGAACGCGGCGAACGAGGCGCTGACAGGGCTGCTGCTCGGTCTCGGCGCGGTGTCCTTGCTGGTCGGCGGTGTCGGCGTGGCCAACACGATGATCATCGCGGTGTTGGAGCGGCGGGGCGAGATCGGGCTGCGGCGGTCGTTGGGGGCGACGCGGGGGCAGATCCGCGCCCAGTTCCTCACCGAGTCCGTTCTGCTGTCGCTGCTCGGCGGTGCGGCGGGCAGCGTGCTCGGTGCCGCCGCGACGGCCGGCTACGCGCTGTCGCGCGGCTGGCCCGCGGTCATTCCGCCGGCCGCCGTGGCCCTGGGCATCGGCGCCACCGTGGCGGTCGGCGCCCTGGCCGGCCTGTGGCCCGCGCTCCGCGCCTCCCGGCTGCCGCCGAGCCGTGCACTGGCGTCCGCGTGACCACCTCGCCCGATCAACCCGACCCGGAAGGACCGTTCTCTTGAACATACGCATGAGCACGAAGAAGGCCGCGGTGAGCCTGCTGGCCGTCGCGGCGGCCGTCCCCGTGACGCTGGGGGCGGCGGCGCCGGTCGCGCAGGCGCGGGCCCAGGAGGATCCCTCGGCGAAGATCTTCACGTGTGAGTACCTGAAGGCCGCCCTGGACCGGAACGCGTACAGCCCGGTGGTCGGCGACACCTCGCCCAACGGCTGGATCGCCCTCTACCTGCTCGCCCTGGCCAAGGGCTGCGATTTCGTCAAGGGCCCGAACAACCCGTACCACGTCTACGACGCCTACCCCGGCTCCGAGGGTCTGGGGGCCGCGTTCTCCTTGCAGGGCAAGGCCGCCTCGAACCGTTGCCGCGGGGTCATCGTGGAGGCGAAGGAGGACGGCCGGCTGTGGGGCGCGGACAACAAGGTCGACGGGTGCAACGCCTCCGACCGGGAAGTGCCGAAGAACCGGTTCGCGTTCGCCGCCACCGGCATGCGGTGGGTCGAGGACCGGCCGGACCATCCGCAGCGCGACGTGTACCGGATGATCATCACGGACGGTCCCGAGACGGGCAAGTGCGTCGGGATTCCGGAGAAGTCCGCCGACGACCAGCTCAGGGCGCTGCCGTGCGAGGAGAACACGACGTTCTTCGTCCCGAACCACGACTCGGGCAAGAGCGGCCAGGTCCTGCTGGCGATCCGGGCCAAGCAGGTGGACCATCCGGAGCGCGTCAAGCAGCTGTACGAGGCCAAGGGCACCGACAAGCAGAACGAGAACGTCCGGCGCCTGGGGGTCATGGACATCGAGGGGGACCGTCCGGACGGGAAGGTGATCCTGCACCCCTGGAAGGGCGTCGCCAACCAGCTCTTCCACTACCGGCCGCCGGGCAGCCCCGCCTGAGCGGAACCCTGGAGGGGACCGCGGGGACGCCCCCCGGCGCGCGGGCCGGGGGGCGTCCCCGCGGTCCCCTCCAGGAACAGGAGGAATCGGACCCTTCCTATTGAGGTCTTTGTCCCTTGAACCGGACGCGCGTGCTCACAGAGGGTCCGCCCCCGGCGACGGGGTCGTCGTCCACACGCCCGCCTACGACGCCTTCCCGCGCCTCGTCGCGGCTCACGGCCGCGAGCTGCGCGGCGTCCCGCTGCACGACTGGACGGGCCTGGAGCGGGAGCTCGCCCGGCCCGGTACGAGCGTGCTGCTGCTCTGCTCGCCGCACAACCCCACCGGCCACGTGTGGAGCGGTGCCGAGCTGGCGCGGATGGCGGAGCTGTGCGAGCGCCACGGGGTCGCGGTGATCAGCGACGAGATCCACTCCGACCTCGTGCACGCTCCGTGGCGACACCGCCCGTGGGCGCTGCACGGCCGCCCCGGTGGCCGCTGGGCGATCGTGACCTCGGCCTCGAAGTCCTTCAACATCCCCGCACTGACGGGGAGTTACGGGATCTTCGGTGACGCGGAGTCCTGCGGCCGGTACCTGACGGCGCTCAAGGACGCCGACGGGCTGTCCTCCCCGGCGGTGCTCTCGGTGGCCGGGCACATCGCGGCGTACCGGGACGGCGCGCCCTGGCTCGACGCGCTCACCTCGTACGTCGGGCAGAACCTGCGCATGGTCGGCGAACGCCTCGCGCGGGCCTTCCCCGGGCTGGAATGGCAGCCGCCGCGGGCCGGGTACCTCGCCTGGATCGATCTGCGGCCGCTGGGAGTTCCCGACGAGGAGCTCCAGCGCGAGCTGATCGAGACCGAGAAGGTCGCGATCATGCCGGGTACGGCGTACGGCCCCGAGGGCGCCGGGTTCGTCCGGCTCAACGTCGGCTGCCCCCGTACCAAGGCGGAGGCCGGCATCGACGCGCTGATCCGCGCGCTGCGCACCCTGACCGCACGACAGGGCGCCGCCCCCCGGGCCTGACGGTCCGAAGGAAGCGCCGGGCGGACGGACCCGGGTCCGTCCGCCCGGCGCTCGCCGCCGGGCGCGCGTCGCGTCAGCGCGTGAACCGCAGGGTCAGCAGCTCGAACGGCCGCAGGGACAGGCTCACCGCCCCGCCCTCGACGGCGTACCGCGGGGCGTCCGCCAGCGGGCGTTCGAGGAGGTCCGTCGCCACCGCCGAGGTGACCGGCAGGCCCACCGCGATCGAGGTGCGCGACCGGTCGCCGGCCGCCTCGTACACGCGGACCACGACGTCGCCGGACCCGTCGTCCGCCAGTTTGACCGCGCTGATCACCACGGCGTCGGAGGCCACGGTGAACAGCGGCTCGACCGGTGCGCCGCCGGTGACCCGCCGCTCCGGAAGGTTGATGCGGAAGCCCTCGCGGACCGCGTCGACCACCGACGCGCCCGGCACGAGTGCGTACCGGAAGCGGTGGACGCCCTGGTCCGTCTCCGGGTCCGGGAAGCGCGGGGCGCGCAGCAGCGAGAGGCGCACCGTCGTCGTCGTGCCCCGGTCCGAGGCGCGGACGTCGCGGGTGACGTCGTGGCCGTACGTCGAGTCGTTGACCAGGGCCACGCCCCAGCCCGGCTCCGCGAGGTGCAGGAAGCGGTGGTTGCAGGCCTCGAACTTGGCGGCCTCCCAGCTGGTGTTGGTGTGCGTGGCCCGGTAGAGATGGCCGAACTGCGTCTCGGCGGCGTACCGCTCGGTGTGCACGTCCACCGGGAAGGCGGCCTTGAGGAACTTCTCCGTCTCGTGCCAGTCGACCTCGGTGTCGATGTCGAGTCGCTTCGCGCCGGCGAGCAGGGTGAGCACCTGCGTCACGCGGGACGCGCCGAAGGAGCGGACGACCTGGACGGACACCCGCGCCGCGTCGTGCTGGACGGCCGTCACCGCATCGGCGTCCGTCAGGTCGGTGACGACGTTGCGGTAGAACTCGTCGACGTCCCAGGCGTCCCACATGTTCGGGAAGTCCGGGTGGATCTGGAGGAGGTTGGCCGCCGCGCCCGGGGCGACGGTCTCCCGGGCCGCCTCGATGTCGTAGGCGGACACGACGAGGCCGCGCCCGTCGATCTCGATGCGCAGCAGGCCGTTGTCGAGGACGTGCCCGCCGCCGGGGCGCCCGGTCAGCGTGACCGCACCCACCGAACCGGGCGTCACCGGCAGGTCAGCGCCGCCCGCCGCGACACCGGAGCGCGGGTGCGCGGCCGGGTTGAAGACGAGCTCCCGGTCGCCGGCGCCGGCGAGCGCCCGCTGGGCCGTGTCGATGATGCCGTTGAGGTCCTCGGCCACCGCCGCGTAGGTCTTCTCGGCCTCGCGGTGCACCCATGCGATGGACGACCCGGGCAGGATGTCGTGGAACTGGTGGAGCAGGACCGTCTTCCAGATGCGGTCCAGTTCCTCGTACGGGTAGGGGGCTCCCGTGCGTACGGCGGCCGTCGCCGCCCACAGCTCGGCCTCGCGCAGCAGGTGCTCCGAGCGGCGGTTGCCCTGCTTGGTCTTGGCCTGGCTGGTGAGGGTCGCCCGGTGGAGTTCGAGGTAGAGCTCGCCGACCCACACCGGCGGCTCGGGGTATTCGGCCTGGGCCTTCTCGAAGAACTGTGCGGGGGTCTCCCAGACGACCCGCGCCGAGCCTTCGAGGTCCTTCAGGCGGCGGGCCTTGGCGATCATCTCGCGGGTCGTGCCGCCACCGCCGTCGCCCCAGCCGGTGGGTGCGAGGGAGTGCTTCGCGACTCCCTTGTCCTTGAAGTTGCGTGCGGCGTGGGCGATCTCGCGGCCCAGCATGGAGCAGTTGTAGGTGTCCACCGGGGGGAAGTGCGTGAAGATCCGCGTGCCGTCGATGCCCTCCCAGTCGAAGGTGTGGTGCGGGAACCTGTTGACCTGCGACCACGAGATCTTCTGGGTGAGCAGCCATTTGGAGCCCGCGGCCTTGATGATCTGCGGCAGGCCGGCGGCGAAGCCGAAGGTGTCGGGCAGCCACGCCTCGTCGTTCTCGATGCCGAACTCTTCGATGAAGAAGCGCTTGCCCAGCACGAACTGCCGCGCCATGGCCTCCGAGCCGGGCATGTTCGTGTCGGCTTCCACCCACATGCCGCCGGCCGGCACGAAGCGGCCCTCGGCGACGGCCTTCTTGACCTTCGCGTAGACCTCGGGCCGGTGTTCCTTGATCCAGGCGAACTGCTGTGCCTGGGACATGCCGAAGACGAACTCCGGCTCGCTCTCCAGGAGGCTGGTCATGTTGGACGTCGTACGGGCCACCTTGCGGACCGTCTCGCGCAGCGGCCAGAGCCAGGCCGAGTCGATGTGCGCGTGGCCGACGGCGCTGATCCGGTGCGCGGAGGCGTCGGCGGGGGCCGCCAGGACGCCGGCGAGTTCGGTACGGGCCTTCGCTGCCGTGCCGTTGACGTCCTGGAGGTCGACCGCGTCGAGGCACCGGCCGACGGCGCGCAGCAGCTCCCAGCGGCGGCCGCCCTCGACGGGGAGTTCGTGCATGAGCTCGCCGACGACCTCCAGGTCGACGACGAGCTCCCACACCTCGCGGTCGAAGACCGCGAGGTCCATGCGCACCAGGCGGTACTGCGGCTCGTCGCCCGCCGTCTCCTTGTCGCCGAGGTTCGTCGGACGGAACGGGTCGTCGCCGAGCAGCACCGGGTTGGAGGCGGCCTCCAGGTGCCACTCGACGCGTTCGCCCCCCGATACGGTGTCGGCCGGGCCGCCGACGCGCACCCACTGGTTGCGCGGGTTGATCGCCTTGACCGGTTCGCCGGCCGGCGTGTACACGAGCGCCTCGCACTGGAAGCCGGGCATCCGCTCGTCGAAGCCCAGGTCGAGGACGGCCTCCACGGTCTTGCCCGACCACGCGGGCGGTACTTCCCCGGTGACCTTGAACCAGGTGGTCGCCCACGGAGCTCCCCACGCGTCGCCGACCGCGACCGGTCCGTGCGTCGCGGCCAGGCCCTCGGCGACCGGCACCGGCTCACCGGGGGCGACCCAGGCCTCGACGGTCAGGGGCACCGAATCGGGGTAGACGGCGGGGCGGATGCGCTCGTCGAGCACGCGGGTGAGGCGGGCCTCCACGAGGGCGCGGTCGTCATGCATGGGGGGACTCCATCTTCAGGGGCGGTGTGGGCTGCGGGGGGGTTACCAGGGGTGGGTGACGGTGACCGGTGCCGAGGTCGTGAACAGCTCTCCCACGGCACGCAGCTCGAAGCGGACGGCGCTCTCGCCCGGGGCCGGGGCGAGCCCCTTCACGTACGCCGCGCGGGCACAGGTGCCGGTGAGGAAGCGGCGGGTGCCGTCGGGCAGCAGCCGGTGGAGCTCGTAGTGGCGCACCCGGCCCGGGGAGGGCTGCCAGGAGAGGCGGAACTGGCCGTCGGCCGATGCCGCGTCCACCGTGAGCGCGCCGGGCACGGCCGGCTGTTCGTCGGCGTCCTGCACGAGCAGCCCGCCGAGCCGCCACCGCACGGCGCCGGGTCCGGTGAGGCGCACCGCCAGGGCGTGGATGGTGCCGGTGCCCAGGGAGGAGAGCCTGACGGTGGCCTCGGACCAGCCGGTTCCCGGGGTGCCCGCCGGCAGGAAGGAGTACGCCGCCGGGGCGCCGGCGCCGTCGGGCTCGTGCAGGGCGACGCCGAGCTCGGCCCGCACCGCTCCGGAGACCGCGCGCTGGGCCAGGCGCACGCTGGTCCCGGCGGTCAGGGGGAGCCGGGTGCGGTGCAGTTCGATCACGACCGGCTCGTCCAGGGTGCCGTCGACGAGCACGCTCGAACCGCCCCGCCAGGCGTCGGCGAAGTCCAGCTTCACGGAGGGGCGCGTACCGGTCGTGCGCACGGCCCAGCGCCGGCCGGGCAGCCGGTCCTGCAGACCGAGCTGGTTCCAGGCGGCGTCGGAGCGTGCCACCCCGTCCTCGTACCACTTCAGGCCGTGCCCGGTGTTGAAGGAGCAGCCGAACGGGAGCGCCGAGACGGTGGACCTGTCGGCGATCACCGAGGCGGGGGCCCGCCAGCCGCCGGCGGGGGGCTGCGCGGGGTCGAGGGACTCGCCGGTCCAGAATCGGTCGTCGGCCGCGTGGAACTGTTCCGGGGTGCGGCCGGCGGGCAGCTGGTGGCGGGTCCACTCCGGACGGTAGAAGCCGTACGAGGTGGTGTGCGCGCCGTCGGCGGGGACGATCGCGTCCCAGTCGACGGGCGTGTTCCAGCCCTTGGACTCGACGTCGACGCCGGCCCACAGCTCGTAGCGGCCGCGGCCCAGGTCCTGGGCCAGCCGTCCGGACGTGCCGAGCGGGTCCCCCGGCGCGGACTTCCACCGGAAGTCGACGAACATCGAGTCGGACGTGAGGAAGTAGTCCTGGTTCTCGGCGTTGAGGGCGCCTTGCCAGTGGACCGGGCCGGACCTGGTCATCGCGTCGTACCAGGTGATGCGCAGTCCGCGGGGTTCTCCGAGCCGTTTGAGCTCTTGGAGGAACGCGAGCATGCCCGCGGCGAGGGTATCGTCCGCGCCGTCGGTCTCGGCGTTCACGAACCAGCCGTCGAATCCGTACTCGGTGGCCACCCGCACGAGCTGCTCGGCGATGGGGAAGCGGCCGAAGGTGTCCTTCTGCACCAGGTCGCGGGTCCACTGGAGCTGTCCGCCGTAGGCGGCCGGCGGCAGGAACACGTTGCCGAGGACCGGCACGCCGTTGCGGTGGGCGGCGTCCACGACGGGGGCGTTGGGCGCGAGCACGATCCCTTCGAGGGAGGAGCCGCCCCAGAAGACCAGTTCGTCGATGTAGGCCCAGTGGGTCAGGGCGTAGTAGTCGGCGGTGGCGCCCCCCTGTGCGGGGTTGCCCGCGGTCGGGTCGAAGGAGACCAGGGAGGATATCCGGGCCTGGTCCGTACGGGCCGTGGGGTTGACGGGGACGGGCGTGAAGCGGGGGGCGAGCGGCACCGTCGAGCGGTTGTAGGCCAGATCGCCGTCCGATTCGGGCGTCCACGACTTCAGGGACCGCCAGGTGATGCCGGCGCCGGGCGTGCCGGAGGGCAGCGAGTCCGGGAACCAGTAGGAGGCGTACGGCTGGAGGTCCTGCGCGGCCTTGGGTGCCCGGCCGGCGGCGCGGGCGGGTACGGCGGGGGCGATCAGAGCGGCGGCCGCGGCAGCGGAGCCCAGGACGAGACTGCGGCGGGTGGGGTGTGTGCGGGGCAAAGCGGTCAGCTCCTTCGATGGCTCAGTCGACTTCTTCGGGGGTGACCACCGCAGTGATCCCGCGGGCGGCCAGGTGCTCCGCGTCGTGCGCGTACTCGGCCAGTACCACGGCGGGACGTGCGCCCTGCGCCGTCAGACGGTTCCAGGCCTCGAAGAAGGCGCCGCCGGGCGCGCACGGTTCGCGCCGCGGGGCGGCCACGGTGTCGCCGGTGTCGAGCACGAGGGCGGTGGTACGGGGTGCGGGGGTGTGCGGCCTGGCGCGCCACTGCCCAACGGTCCGGGCGATGGCCTCGCCGGCGGGTTTCACGGACCGCTCGTTGGTCAGCAGGCCCAGGCCGTACTCGAGTTCGGGGAAGTCGGCCAGCTCGCGGGACACGTCGTGCGAGCACCACCAGGTGACGCCCCAGACGTCCGTGCAGTCGAGGGCGTTCGCGATGGTCCGCTCGGTGAAGCGGGCGGCGTGCTCGGCCGGGATGTGCGGTGCGGGCGCGCCGACCTCCTGGAGCCAGACCGGCCGGTGCGGGTCCGTGTGCCAGGCGCGGGCCAGCTCGATGAGGTACGCGGCGTGGTGCTCGGTCGCCACTCCCGTGCGGCCGTGGCGCTGGGCGGTGCCGTTGAAGACCCACGAGTGCACGGCCGTCGCGGCGCCGAGCCGGGCGGCCTGCGCCGGCGTGAAGGGATGTCCGTCCTGGTACCAGGCCGCGTCGTACTCGGCGTGCAGGTGGAACCGTCCCGGTGCGCCCGCCTCGCACGCGGCGAGCATCCGCTCCAGCCAGGTCGCCGCTTGCTGGTGGGTGATGCGGTCCGGGTCGGGGTGGGGGTCGTGCGAGAACTGGTTGATCTCGTTGCCGACGGTCATGCCGAGGAAGTTCGGCCGGTCGGCGAGTGCCGCGGCGAGGGTACGCAGGTACTCCTCCTGGCCGGAGACGACCTCGGGGTCGGAGAAGATGTTGCGCCGGTGCCAGGTCCGCGTCCAGGCGGGCAGGAAGTCGAAGCTGGAGAGGTGGCCCTGGAGGCCGTCGACGTTGACGTCGAGTCCGCGTTCGGCGGCCGCGTCGGTGAGCTGGAGCAGTTGTTCGACGGCCTGCGGCCGGATCAGCGTGCGGTTGGGCTGGAACAGCGGCCACAGCGGGAAGACCCGGATGTGGTCGAGGCCGAGGCCGGCGATCGAGTCGAGGTCGGCGCGTACGGCGTCGATGTCGAAGTCGAGCCAGTGGTGGAACCAGCCCTTGGTGGGGGTGTAGTTCGCGCCGAAGCGGAGGGTGCGGGCGGCGTCGGGCATGGGGTTCCTCGCGTGTGCGTACGGGGTGGGGGCCACCGGCGGCGGCAGGGGTCCAGGGGGTCAGCCCTTGACCGCGCCCTCGCCGACCCCTCGGAAGAAGTAGCGCTGCAGGCAGGCGAACAGCACGATCAGCGGGGCGACGGCGATGATGGTGCCGGCGGCCACGAGGCGCTGGTCGTTGGCGAAGGTGCCGTGCAGGTAGTTCAGGCCGATGGTGAGCGTGAAGTTGGACTGGTCGCTCAGCACGATCAGCGGCCACAGGAAGTCGTCCCACGCACCCATGAAGGCGAAGATCGCGACGACGGCGAGGGTGCCCTTGACCGCGGGGAGCGCGACCTTGGTGAAGCGCTGCCAGGCGTTGGCGCCGTCGACGAAGGCCGCCTCCTCGATCTCGTACGGGATGTTGGAGAAGGCGTTGCGCATCAGGAGCACGTTGAGGGCGCCGATGCAGGCCGGCAGCAGCACGCCGGTGAGCGTGTTGTTGAGCTGGAGGTCCCGCATCGTCATGAACTGGGCGATGATGATCGACTCGACGGGCACCAGCATCGCCATCACGAACGCCACGGCGGCGAACTTGCGGCCGCGGAACCTCAGGCGGGCCAGGGCGTAGCCCGCGAGCGCGGCGCCCACGCAGTTCGTGAGGACGTTCGCGAGCGCCACCCTCAGGGAGTTCAGCGCGAAGTCCCAGACCGGGATGAGGTCGGCGACCTTGGCGTAGTTGGCGAACGTGGGATCGGACGGCAGCAGCTGCGGCGGGTAGCCGTAGATGTCCTCGCCCGGTCCCTTCAGGGAGGTCGACAGCTGCCACAGGAACGGACCGACCATCAGGGCGAACACGGCGAGCAGCAGCAGGTAGCGCAGGGCGAGCTGCCAGACCGGCGGACGGCGGCCGCCCTCGGCGAGGAACTTGTCCTTGACGCTCCTGCGCCTGCGCGCCCCCCGCTTGGCGTCGACGGCCCCGGCGCTCATGCGCTGCCCTCCTTCTTGTCCGCCTTCAGCACGAGCAGCATCAGGCCGAGGGTGATGACGAATACGACGACCGAGATCGCGGACGCGTAGCCCACCCGGCCGGACAGGCCGGTGCCGACCTGTTTGATCAGCATGACGAGGGTGGTGTCCGCGCCGCCGGGGCCGCCGCCCGGGCCGGCCATCAGGTAGACCTCGGAGAAGACCTTGAAGGCGTTGACCGAGGCGAGCGCGCCGACCAGGACCATCGTGGAGCGCACGGCCGGCACGGTGACGGTGACGAAGCGGCGGACCGCGCCGGCCCCGTCCACGGCGCAGGCCTCGTGGAGTTCCTTCGGTACGTTCCCGAGCGAGGCCATGTAGATGATCATGTAGTAGCCCAGGCCCTTCCAGACCGTGACCAGCATGGCGCTGATGAGCAGCAGCCACTGGTCGCTCAGGAAGGCGACGGGCCCGACCCCGATCGCCCCGAGCACGGCGTTGACCAGGCCGCGGTCGTCGAGCATCCAGACCCAGATCAGGCCGACCACGACGACGGAGGCGACGACCGGTGTGTAGAAGGCCGAGCGGAAGAATCCGATGCCCGGCAGGTACTTCTGGACCAGCACCGCGAGCAGCAGCGGCAGGATCACCAGGAGCGGGACGACGCCGACCATGTACAGCAGGCTGTTGCGCAGGCCGGTCCAGAACCTGTCGTCGTGGATCAGCTCCTGGTAGTTGGCTCCGCCGACCCACTGTCCCTCGATGAGCGTGCGTTCGTCGGTGAACGAGCTCGCCAGGGTGGAGAGGAACGGGTAGAGCACGAAGCCGGAGATGATCAGCAGCGCGGGCAGCAGGAACAGCCACGGGGTGGAGGCCAGATGGGTCCGGATGCCCTTGCGCCTCTGCTTCTCGCCGCCGGCCGCGCTCGAGGGGACAGCGGCCGTACCGCGGGGGCCGGCGGGGGCGGCGGGCGGTGCGCTCTCGAGGACCGGGGCGTCCGCGGACGCCGGTGCGGTGGTCATGAGCCGGTTCCCCCGGTCATCGCCGCTCATGCCTGCCGCAGGAGCTTGTCGCACTCGGCGACCGCGTCGTCCATGGCCTGCTTCGCGGACTTCTTGCCCTGCATGGCCTTGGCGACCTCGTTCTTGAGGACCGTCTTCATCTGCTCGGTGAAGACCGCCGGGGTGTAGTTGACGGCGGTCTTCAGGGCCGTGGCGGCGGCCACCCGGACCCGGCCCTCGTCGGTGCCGCCGTCGTCGGTGAAGAACGCGTCGTCGAGGCTGCCCGTGGTCGAGGGGAAGACCGCGACCTCGTGGGCGAACTTCATCTGGTTCTCGGCGTTGGTCACCCAGTGCGCGAAGGCGACGGCGGCCGGCTTCACCTTGGACCGCGCGTTCACCATCAGGCCCTGGACGTACATGTTGTCCTTGCCGGTGTTGTTCACCGCGGGAGTGATGCCGATGTTCTTGTAGAGGCTCGGGGCCTCGTCCTTGTACGTCTTCAGGTCGTTGGCGCCGCCGGGGTTCATGGCGATCGACTGCTGCTGGAACTTGCGGCCGGAGGATTCGGCCACGGCGGTGAGAGCCTGCTTGTCGAGCGCCTTGGCCTCGTACAGCTCCTTGTACTTCTCGACGAGTTCGACGCCCTTGACGTCGTTGAAGGTGAACTTCGTCATTCCGGCGTCCATCAGCGGCACGCCGTACCGGCCGAAGTCCTCGATGGCCGGGGCGCTGGCCAGCATGGCGATCTGGCCGCCGGACCGGTCGGCCATCGCCAAGGCGTCCCGGAACAGCTCGTCGTAGGTGGTCGGAGGCTTCTCGGGGTCGAGGCCGGCGTCCTGGAAGAGCTTCTTGTTGTAGAAGATCGGGCCGGTGGTCAGGTACCAGGGAAAGGCGTACGTCCCCTCCTTGCCCGGCATGGGGTGGCTCTTCCAGGCGCTGTCCAGGTATTCGCCCTTGTAGTCGGCCGCCGCCTCGTCGAGGTTGAGCGCGAGACCGGCCTTGGCCAGGGGGGTCGCGAGGTCCGGGGAGACGTTGACGACGTCCGGCAGGGTGCCGCCGGCGGCGTCGGCGCTGAGCTTGTCGGCGTAGCCCTCGGCCGGCTGGTCGATCCACTCGACCTTGACGTCCGGGTACTTCTTCTCGAAGTCGGCGATGACGCCCTGGAAGTAGCCCTTGAAATTGGTCCGGAGGTTCCAGGTCTGGAACTTGACGGTTCCTTCGATCGCACCGGACGCGTCGTCGCGCGCAGCGCCTCCGGAGCCTGCGCAGGCCGTCATCACGAGGGCTGAGGTGACTGCGATCGCCGTGGCGACAGCCGCTCGACGGGGAATCCGCATGGCCAGGGCTCCTTTACTCAGGGCCGGACAGAAAAACCAAAGTCGCCCGGAAGGCGCAGCAGGATGAAAGGCCTGCTGCGCCGAATATTCGCCTTTCCGTTCCATAGAGTCAATGGGATACCCATATCCAAAGGGCTCGATATTTACGGACCTTGTCCTCTATCGGGCCCGTGAGCTCGCCACTGCGGCGAAAATACCTGCCGAGAGTCCTGCCCGAATAAGGACCAAGGTCCCGGTCGCGGCAGCCCTCCGGAGCTTGTGTCAAGCATCCGACAGGGCTTCACCCGGGGCGGAAGCCAATGAAATGCCCGGGTTGATTGACAGCGAATCAACGGGCGGTAAAACTGATCCACCAATGCGCTTCGATGATTTCGACACCGCGCACTATTGCCCCCAACGCGTGCGGAAGTGGTCAGGAAATGGGCGACGGAGCCACCGGAGTCGACATCACCGGGGTCGGTACTCCCGGACTTTTCACCGGGCCCGAGAACGATCCGCTCCAGGTGGTGCGGATCCAGGTCAGGCGCACCGGTCCGGTGGGCCCGCTCACCGTCCACGTGACCGGAGCCGGCCTCACGACCCCGCGTCCGCGGCTGGAGCGCGCCGACACGGTCGAGGCGTACGCGGGCGTGGACGCGCAGGCCGAACTGGCCGGATCCGGCGGGGACCCGGCGGTCACCTCGGTCGTCGAGGTGGCGGTGCGGGTCACCCCCGGTGCGGTGCCCGGCGACCGGCTGCCGGCGACGGCGCACGTCGGCACGCCGGACGGACTGCCCCTGGCCTCGTACGAGTTCGAGCTGCCGGTCGCCGAGCCGGGCTGGACGCTGCGGCTCGTACCGCACTTCCACTACGACCCCATGTGGTGGAACACGCAGGCCGCCTACACCGCCCTGTGGGACACCCCGCCCCGCGCGGGAGAGGACCCGAAGGGCTGGGAGTACACGGGGGTGCCGGCCTTCACCCTCGTACCGCTGCACCTCCAGCAGGCGCACGACGACCCCTCCTACCGCTTCGTGCTCTCCGAGATCGACTACCTCAAGCCCTTCTGGGACACGCACCCCGAACACCGCGACGCGATACGCGGACTGATCGCGGAAGGCCGTCTGGAGATCGTCGGCGGCACGTACAACGAACCGTCCACCAACCTCACCTCGGCCGAGACGACCGTACGCAGCGCGGTGCACGGGCTCGGCTTCCACCGGGGCGTGCTGGGCGCGGAGCCGCGTACCGCCTGGCAGCTGGACGTCTTCGGGCACGATCCCGGCTTCCCGGCGCTGATGGCCGGCGCGGGCCTCGACTCGGCGGTGCTCGCGCGCGGTCCGCACCACCAGTGGGGTCCCATGATGGACACCTGGGGCGCGGCGCTGCGTCCGCCGACCGCGATGCAGCTGCCGGCCGAGTACGACTGGATCGGTCCGGACGGGTCGGGGCTGCTGCTGCACTATCTGCCCGCCCACTACTCGGCGGGCTGGTTCTCGCACAAGGCCCCGTCCGCCGCGGCCGCGGCCGAGCAGCTCCTCGAGCTGTACGAGCTCCTGCGGGCCGGCGCCGCCACCCGCAACGTCCTCATCCCCATGGGCACCGACTTCTCCTGGCCGCACCCGTGGGGCCTGGACGTCCAGCACGCCTGGAACCGGCGCTACACCTGGCCGCGCGTCGAGCACTCGGGGCCGCGCGAGCACTTCGCCGCGGTCCGGTCGGAGCTGGCCGCCCGCCATGAGCGGCCCCTGCCGGTCACCCGCGAGATGGGCCCGGTGTACACCGGCAAGGACGTCACGTACGCCGATGTGAAGCAGGCGCACCGGGCCGCGGAGTACCTGGTCCAGGAGGCCGAGACCTTCGCCGCGCTCGCGCACGGCCTGGGGCTGCTCGCGTACCCGCGCGACGCGCTGGACAAGGCCTGGCGGCACCTGCTGCACGCGGCCCACCACGACGCGGTGACCGGCACCTTCTCGGACCAGGTGTACCTGGATCTGCTGCCGACCTGGCGGGAGGCGGACGAACTGGCCTCCTCCGTCCGGGAGGAGGCGCTCGGCTCGCTGGGCGCACAGGCCGACACACGGGGTCCCGGCATCGCGGTGACCGTGTTCAACCCGGTGTCGTGGGAGCGGACCGATCTCGTACGCACGCACGTGGATCCGGCGGCGCTCGGTATCGGCGATCCCTCGTTCCTCGCGGTACGCGACGAGGCGGGGGCCCTCGCGCCCGTCCTCGTCGAGCACCTGTCGGACGGCCGGGTCCAGGTGGCCTTCCTCGCCGCCCGCGTGCCGTCGCTCGGGCACCGCACCTGGTGGCTCGTGGCCTCCGACGCTCCGCTGTCCGGCGGCTGGGAGCAGGTGGAAGGCGGACTCTCCGTCTCCAACGAGGCGTTCCGCGTCGAGGCCGACCCCGCGCGCGGCGGCGGTCTGCGCAGCATCATCGAGCTGGGCACCGGCCGCGAGCTGCTCAGCGACGGCGAGGTCGACGAACTCGTCGTGCAGGACGAGTACCCGGCGCATCCCTTCTTCGAGGAGGGCCCCTGGCACCTGCTGCCCAAGGGCCCCGGCACCGGTTCGGGCGACGCGCCGGCGCAGTCCGTGACGGTCGAGCGCGGCCCGCTCGGTGCCCGGATCGTCACCACCGGCCGCACCGGACCGGTCCGCTGGACGCGCACCACCACCCTGTGGCGCGGCCTCGACCGTGTCGATCTCACCACGCGCGTGGACGAGTTCGGCGGCCGCGACCAGCTGGTGCGGCTGCGGATCCCGGCCGACGTGCGCGGAGCGCTGCCCGTCGCCGAGACCGCCACCGCGGCGGTGGGCCGCGGTTTCGCGTTCCCCGAGACGGACGCGGGAGCGGACCACACCCGGGCTCCGTGGACCCTGGACACGCCGTGCCACAACTGGTTCGGGCTGTCCTCGGCCCTGCGGGCCGTGCTGACCGGTCCGGACGGCTCCGAAGCGGGCGTACGGGCGCTGGGCGCGGGCGAGATCGTGCTGCCGGACGCCGGCCTGCCCGGGTACGGGCAGCCCGATCCGTCCGCCGGCGACGGCGGCCCGCACTCCCCCGCCGCCGGTGCGGCGGACCCGCTGCGCGACCTGGTCACCGCGCTCGTGCGGCACGGCGTGACGACGACGCCGACCCGCGCCGGCGGCCCCCGCTGGGGTGATCTCGCGGTCGACAGCAGCCTGCCGGACTTCCGGATCGCCGTCGGCGGGCCCGAGGTCAACTCGTTCACGGCCGCGGTCCTGGCGGACGCCGACCCGGCCTGCGCCGCCGCGGTCCGCGCCGCAGCCGGCCCGCTCGTGTGGGTGCCCGCCGCCGCGCCCCTGCGCGAGGTCTGGCGGCCCGGCTGCGATCTGACCGGGGTCCGGGACCTGCCGGTGGCGGTGCTGGTGGGGGACGACCTGCCGGGCGCGCTCGCGGCGCTCGCCGGCTCGGTCGTGCGCCGGGGGAGCATCGTGGCCGTGTCTCCGGTGGCCGACGAGGACGTCACCGCGGGCGAGTCCGCCGAGGACCGCACGGTCGCACTGCTCGTGCGCGGCACCCCGTCCTGCGCCGTCGACACCCGCGGCCGGCTGCACAGCACCCTCATGAGGTCCTGCACCGGCCGGCCGTCGGGCGAGTGGATGGACCCGCCGCGGCGCACGGCCCCCGACGGGAGTTCCTTCCAGCTCCAGCACTGGACGCACGTCTTCGAGCACGCCCTGGTCTCCTCGGCCGGCGACTGGCGCGCGGCCGACCTGGTGCGCAGGGGGAGGGAGTTCAACCAGCCCCTCAGCGCCGTGACCGGCGCCCCGCACCCCGGTCCGGCCCCCGCCACGCGCAGCCTGCTCGCCGTGGAGCCCGCGCACCGGGTGCTGGTGGAGACCGTGCAGCGCGCGGACGACCGGGCCCTGTCCGTACGGCTGCGCGAGTCCCACGGGCGCGGGGCCGACGCCGTACTCATGTCCGCGCTGGACGTGCGGGAGGTGGGCGCGGCCGACCTCCTCAACGCACCGCGGGCGGCCGGTGAGGATCCGGGGGCGGATGAGGGTCCTGGGGCGGCCGGTGACCCGCTGGCACTGACCGGCAGCGCCTACACCACCGTGCGTCTGACCACCGCCCCGCTGCCGCCTCCCGCCCCGCGACACGCTGACGTGCAGCCGCAGTTCAGCCGCTACTGGCTGCACAACACGGGCACCGCTCCGCTCGGCGACGCCCCGTACTCGCTGACCGTCTCCCCGTCGGCGCTGCCCGCGGGAACGGGGCCCTTGCGGACCTCTGCCGTGCTGACCTGCAATTCCCCCGCCGGGGCGGGCGAAAGCAGGCACCTGGTCGAGGTGCGGCTGCCCGAGGGCTGGGCCTCCTCCTGGACGCGGCAGGAGGTGAGCCTGCCGGCGGGCGGCTGCGTCCGCCTGCCGCTCACCGTCGACGTACCCGGGAACGCGGCCCCCGGGGACCACCTCGTGCAGGTCACGGCGGCCCAGGTCACGGCGGCACGGGCCGGGGCGGCCGTCGAGGACTGCCTGACCGTGAGCGTGCCCGGAGCGGACGGGCCGGCGCCGGGCCTGTCCATCGAGGTGGGCACGCCCGGACTGGACGTGCCCGCCGGGGGCGCCGGGGAGCTCCGGGCCCTCGTACGCAACACCCTCAACAGTCCGCTGCACGGCGAGGCCATCGCCGTGTCCCCGTACGGCACCTGGCGGATGCTTCCGGAGCGGAGCACCGGGCTGCGCGTACCGGCGCGGGGCGAGAGCGAGGTGGTGTTCGCGCTGCGGCCTCCCGCCGACACACCGCCCGGCGAGTACTGGGTCGTGGTCAAGGCGGTGTGCCAGGGCCGCTTCGCCTACGGCCCCGCCGTCGCCGTCCGCGTCGGGCGGCCAGTGGGACGCGAGGGGTGCGCATGACACCGCGCGGCGACCGGCCCCCGCTGCCGCGCCCCGCTGCCCTCCCCTCCTCCCCGCCGAAGACAGGAACCCCACCGGTGACCACCCTCGACCGCCGTCAGCCCGCCCTCGGAGCCACCGCAGCCGCGGAAACCACCGGAAGCGGAACGACCCTCGCTATCGACATCGGCGGTACGAAGATCGCCGGGGCGCTCGTGGCCAACGACGGGACGCTCCTGGTCCGCGCGCGGCGGACCACGCCGCGCGGCACCGGTGCGCGGGAGGTGATGGGCGCGGTCGAGGAGGTCGTCACCGAGCTCGCCCAGGCGCCCGCGTGGGCGTCGGTACGGCGGTGCGGCATCGGCAGTGCCGGTCCGGTCAACGCCGCCCGCGGCACCGTCAGCCCCGTCAACATCACCGCGTGGCGGGAGTTCCCCGTGCTCGCGCGGACCCGCGCCGCCCTGCGCCGCCACGGCGCTGCCGTGCCCGCCGTCCTCGTCGGCGACGGAGTCGCCATGACCGCCGCCGAACACCGGCTGGGTGCCGCACGCGGCCACCGCAACGCGCTGTGCATGGTGGTGTCCACCGGCGTCGGCGGCGGCCTCGTCCTCGACGGCCGCCTCCACCCGGGCGCCACCGGCAACGCGGGGCACATCGGGCACATCAGCGTCGACCTGGACGGCGAGGCGTGCCCCTGCGGCAGCCGCGGATGCGTCGAGACCATCGCCTCCGGCACGTCCATCGCCCGCCACGCGGGCCTGCCCGACGCCGCCGCGGCCGCAGGGGCCGCCCGGGCGGGTGACGCCCGCGCCCTCGCGGCCTTCGACACCGCGGGTCGCGCGCTCGCCGCCGGGATCGCGGCCACCGCCACTCTCGTCGAGATCGACATCGCCGTCATCGGCGGTGGCGTCGCATCGGCGGGTGACCTGTTGTTCGCACCGCTGCGCGCCCATCTGGAGACGTACGCGGCGCTCGACTTCGTGACCCGCCTGGAGATCGCACCGGCCGCGCTCGGCACGGACGCGGGTCTCGTCGGCGCGGCCGCCGCCGCGAGCCAGCTCCTGGCCGCCTGAAGGCCCCGAGGGCACGGGAACCGTCACGACGGCCGGGCTTCATTCCGGCGGCGGCCGTCCCACCGGGGTGCCCGGCACTGCGTCGGCGACGACGAGACAAGGCCAGCGCCTGGTACCCGAGCGCGCCCGGCTGCGCCGCGGGCGAGCCGCTCATTCATGACGCCCTTGTCCGAGCGGCCATTTCCGCCCAGGCACCCGTCGAAAGGGATGGCGGATGAGGGCGGACACCGGATGCCGACGGGAAGCGCCCCATTTCGAGCACGGCTGTCACCCATCACCTGTGATCTGCTCCCTTATGCCGCTCACACATAAAGCTCTCGTACGCGAGCATGTACATGTCCCGAGTCAGCGATCCCTATATGGGCTTCAGCTACGAAAAGCAAGCAGCACGGGGATCGACCAGGCGGGGATGGCTGGGTCACTCACTACGTCCAGTTGCCGTGCTCGTCATGTGAATTCAGAGATCCTTCGTCTCCGCTCCATGGAGGAACCATGTCCCGTCCGAAGAACCACAGGCGAATTGCCGCCGCCATGGCCGCAGCCGCGATCATATCCGGCATGGCGATCAGTCCCGCACTGGCCGCGGGCAGCACCGGCTCGGCGGCGGGCAGCAAGGCACTGCAGTGCCAGGCCGACTTCACCTGGGTGGTCAAGTGGACGGGCAGCCAGTCCGAGTTGCAGCAGGTGGACCTGAGGACCGGCCGGGCGTCCAGGACGATCCAGTTCTCCCAGTCGGCCTACTACGACGCCATGTCATACAACCCGATGGACGGCATGCTGTACGCGATCCAGCAGCCCTTCAACGCCGGCGCGCCTTCCGACAGAAAGATCGTGAAGATCAATCCGAGTGACGGAACGGTAACGCACGTGGCCACGGACCCGGGAATGACCGCCGTGTCCGGCTCGTACCGGATCGGAGCGATGACGTCCGACGGCACCACGATGTACCTGCGGTCGTACGATTCGCCCAAGCTGGTGAGGGTCGACCTCACGAACCCCACTGAGGCATCCGCGTGGAGCACGGTCGATTCCACCCGCTATTCCACCTCGGACTTCGCCGTCAACCCGGTGGACGGACAGCTGTACGGCCAGACCGGAAGCAGCCTCTACCGCATCGACCCGAACACCGGGCTGACGACCGTCCTGGGGAACATCACGGACCCCATTTGGGGCGACCAAGTGTTCGACACCGACGGAAACCTCTACCAGATCGGTTCCCGCGGCCTCGCGTTCAAGATCGATCTCACGAAGAAGGGGAGCGACGGCCTCGCCGTGAAGGGAGCCGAGACGCCCGTCTTCACCGGAGGCGACTCGCGCGACTACGCGGACGCGGCCGGTCTGGTCTGTCCCGCCGCCCCCGGTGTCCCGTTGGTGGAGCCCGGCATCGCCGCCGGTGCCGTCGCCGTCGGCCTGCTCGGCGCCGCCGGCGTCTACCTGCGGCGCCGGTCCGGCGCGCAGTCGGCCTGATCCGTCCCGGCACGGCCGTCGTCCACGGGGACGGGCGCGGCCGGCCTGGGCCGAGGGGATGCACGGCGGGCCAGGCCGGCCGCGGCCAGGGCGAGTCCGGTCAGCAGTGCCAAGGCGGCCGGGAGCGGGGGGAATCGTGGTCCGGGCGGTTCCGCGGTGGCCTCGGCCTGCTCGGCTCCGCCTCCCCCGCCGCCCAGGCCTTCGGCGTCGTACGCGGAGCCGGGGAGCTGCGTCGCGTAGCGTTCGCTGACCTGCCGCTGGTATCCGGCGACGGACAGGCCGGCCGCGGCGCCGAGCCCGTTCCCGGGCGCCCCGTCGAGGGGTTCGACGCGGTCGGTGCCGTGGTTCCAGGCGTACCAGGTGTTCGTCTGCGGCTCGAGGAAGGCCGTACGGTTCGTGCCCGCGGCCCGGGCGTACCGCTCCTCCTCGTCCCCCGAGGCGATGGCCACCACCTGCCAGCGGCCCTGGGCCAGGGCCGTGCGCACCGTCGCGGTGCGGCCGTTCGCGCCGGTCGCCGTCGTCGTGGCGGCATCCGCGCGGGCGGGCGGGGCTCCGGGCAGCCCCCGGACGAAGTCGGGGTTCAGGGTGTGGACGGCCCGGGTTTCGCCGAGGGTGACCGGGCCGGGAGGGGAGTCCTCGTCCGGGGGTGTGCCGTGCCCCGCGGAGCGCAGGCCGTCAGCAGTGAGGAACGCGGTCAGCAGGGCGGCCGTCCCGGGCAGCCGTGCGGGCTCCGACGCCCGGACCAGGTCGACGGCCGGCGCGGTGTGCCCGGACGGAGCGGAGGCGGAGGCGGAGGCGGAGGCGGCCGGTGCGGGCGCCAGGAGCAGGGCCAGCGTCACGGTTGCGGTGACCGGCCGCGGCAGGGTCGTCCTCGGGGCACGGCGCACGGTCACTCCTTCCCTATCTCGTAGAGGGAGTGGGTCCACCGGAAGGTGCCGTTGTCGAGGTAGTAGTCGTGCGAGCCCCAGTTGTAGCGGGTGTAGGAGGGCCACGGGTCCCCCCAGTACATCCAGTCCTTGTCGGCGTCGTAGCCGTAGATGACGTGCATGTGCCCGCCGCCCGACGTCCACAGGACCCGTGTCTCGACGGGCCGTCCGGCGTCGATCTCGGTCTTGACGGTGCCGTAGCGGAGCCAGCCGGTGACGTACGTGCCGGGCGCGATCCCGGCCCAGCGCAGGGCCTTCTGGACGTGGCCCAGGTTGGCCTGGTCGTTGGGGCACTGGGTGCCCTGGCGCCGGTCGAACGCGGCGTTGCAGAAGTCGTTCTGCGAGCGGTCCTTGCCGAGCCGGTGCGCGATCGTCGATCCGGCGGCGGCCCAGCACCAGTTGGTCTTCTCCTGGGCCCGCATCGTGATGTCGATCCGCCGGGGTGCGGCGTGGGCCGTGCCGGCGGCGGCCACCGCGGTCGCGCCCAGCATCGCGGCGGCCAGCACGGTGCCCGTGCGACGGCGGGTACGGGGGCGGGTACGGCGGCGGGTGCGGGGGTTCGTGTCGTTCCCACGGCGCTCGCGCACGTGGTCCTCCTTTCCAGGGGCCCGCGTTTCGGGCCGCGGACCCCCTGGGAGCCGGAACGGAAGGACCCAACGCTACGGACGGAACAGGGAGCGCAGCCCATGACCCGGGAAACGCCGTCTGGCATATGACCGAAACCCGAGGCCCCGCCTCGCCCCCGAACACCCCTCTGTGGCCTGCCGGTCGGGAGCCGGGCCGGGTGACCGCTCGCGGGGCGCCGCAGCCGCGTGGATTGGCGTGACCGTGCGGTTCGGCGGCGCGGCCGGCGGCCGGCGCCGCCGCCGAGGGAGCGAGGAGGTCCGGTCGCCCCGCGCGGGAGGGCCGCACGGCAGTGGGTGCGATCCGGTCAAGAGTCCTGAAATGCCGACGGGGCGCACGGGGCGGAGACGAGACTTCCGGGTATTCGCACCCCTCCCCCTCGCACCGAAGGAGTCCTCATGCCACGCACGCCCGGCATCGACGACACCGCCCCCGGCCCGTCCCGCTCCCTCCCGCGCGTCCTGCACACGGGCCCCTTCCACCTCGCGCTCAGCCATGCGCTCGCGGCCAAGGGCCTGCCTCTCGACCGGGTGCGGCAGCGCGTGGCCTCGTACGGGGTCAGCGTGGGGGTGACCTCCTTGAGCTACTGGCAGCGGGGCATACGGCGGCCCTGTCGTCCCGAGTCCCTCCGTGCCGTGGCCGCGCTGGAGAGGGTCCTCGATCTGCCCGCCGGGGCGCTGACCCGGCTGCTGCCGCCTTCCGCGTCGTCGCCCGTCGCGGCGGGCCGGCCGCCGTCGCGGGCCTACCGCTCGCTGGTCCCGGTGCCGGGGTCGGTGGAGGAGCTGCTGGCCGACCTCGAAGTGCCGCTCGACGGCGGCCTGCACACGCTCGTGCACCACGAGCGGGTGCGGATCGGGCGGCGCGGCCAGCTCCAGGGCCACGATTCGCAGCACGCGGTACGGGCCCACCGCGACGGCGTCGACCGCTACGTGGCGATCCACCACGGCGACCGGGGCTGCGACGCGGCCCGGATGGAGGTGCGGGCGTACGAGAACTGCCGCATCGGCCGCGTCCGCAGGCGGCCGGAGACCGGCGTGGTGGTGGCGGAGCTCCTCTTCGACGCGCAGCTGCGCGTCGGTGACACGCACGTCTTCGCGTACGGGTTCGAGGACGGGACGGCGGACCGCTGCGAGGAGTACGTACGGGGGTTCAGCTACACCGGAGGGCAGTACGTGCTCCAGATCCGCTTCGACGAAGTGGCCCTGCCGCTGCGCTGCCGGCGGTTCAGGCGCGTGCTCCCGGGCGGGGAGCGCACGGAGCTGCGGAACCTGACGGCCAACGGGCGTCACCGCTCGGTGCACCTGATCGAGCCGGGGGTGCGCCGGGGGATCCTGGGGATCTGCTGGGACTGGACCTGAGGGGCGGGGCCCCGCCCCGCCCCGCCCCCGTACCGGCCCTCAGAGCGAGGGAGCGGCGCGGCGGGCGGCCCACTCGTGCAGCGCCGCCGCGCACGCCGGGTCGCAGTGGCGCAGACCGCTCAGGTCCAGGCTGACGGGCAGGTGGGCCGGGACGGCCGCCAGCCCGTCCAGGAGGACGGGCAGCCGCAGGAAAGTGGCGTTGCCCGTGATCCTGACGGTGACGCAATGGCCCGCCACCTGCTGGTCGACCCGGACGGCCGACAGCCGCCAGGCGCAGTGGGCCACCGACAGGGCGAGGCCCGCGAGGACCCCCTCGAACATGCCCGCGGTCACGATCGCGCCCGCCGTGACCAGGAGGATCACCGCCTCGCCGCGGTGTTGCCGCCACAGCCCGCGAAGCCGGTTGAGCGGCAGGAGCCGGACGCCCGCGTGGAGCAGGAGTCCGGCGAGGGCGCACACCGGAACGAGGGTGAGCACGGCGGGTGCGAAGGCGGCGAAGAGCAGCAGCCACAGACCGTGCAGGACCCGGGAGGTCTTGGTGCGCGCCCCGGCCTGGACGTTGGCGGCGCTGCGGACGACGACCGCGGTCAGCGGGAGGGCGCCGAGGAACCCGGCGGCGGCGTTGCCCGCGCCCTGGGCCATGAGTTCCTTGTCGAAGTCGGTGCGCGGCCCGTCGTGGAGGCGGTCGACCGCCGCCGCACCGAAGAGGCTCTCGGCGGAGGCGATGAGGGCGATGGCCAGTACGGTGCCCAGGGCGCCGGCGACCGGCAGGCCGGTCACCGCGCCGAGGTCGGGCAGGTGCACGGCGTCGGACAGGCTGGTGATCTCGACGGTGGCGACGGGGAGTTCGAAGGCGAGCCGGACGACCACGGCCAGGGAGACGGCCGCCAGCGCGGCCGGGACGGCCCCCGGCCGGCCGGGCAGCTTCGGCCAGAGGGCCATGACGGCGATGACGAGGACGGCGAGGAGCAGCGAGGCACGGGCCACGGGGGAGGTGAGGGCGTGTCCGGCGAGCGTGGGAAGGGCGCCGATCCGGTCCAGGGCGGAGCCGGGGGCGGTGGTGCCCGCCGCCGCGTACAGCTGAACGAGCACGATGACGAGCCCGATGCCGGCGAGCATGCCCTCGACCACCGCGTACGAGATCGCCCTGAACCAGCCGCCGCAGCGCAGTGCTCCCAGCAGGATCTGGAGTACTCCCGCGGCGAGCACGAGGGGGCCGAGGGCGGCCAGGCCGTAGGTGTGGACGGCGTCGGCGACCAGCACGGTCAGGCCTGCGGCCGGGCCGCTGACCTGGAGGCTGCTGCCGGGCAGGAGTCCGGTGAGCAGGCCGCCGACGATCCCCGTGACCAGGCCGAGTTCGGCGGGAACTCCGGAGGCTGCGGCCACGCCGACGCAGAGCGGGACGGCGATGAGGAAGACGACGGCCGAGGCGGCAACGTCGTGCCCTGCGCGGGTGAGCAGCCCGGCACGGCGGGCTTCGTACCCGCCGCCGGGCCGCCCGGCGGCGGGTGCGCGCCGCGGGTCGGGGCGGGAGGGGGCGGTCCGCTCGCGGTCCGCCGCGCCGGACGGGCTCCTCACAGCGCCTCGAAGGTGCTCGCGCCCGGTACCCGGGCCGCCAGGGTCTGGCCGGTCTCGACGGTGTAGTACCAGGCGTGCAGCCGCAGTTGCCCGGCGCGGACCCGGCGCTCGACCCACGGGTAGGTCCGCAGGTGCTCGAGCTGGGTCAGGACGTGCCGCTGGGCGGCCCCGGCGAGGTGTTCGTCCGCCGGGCCGGGCGGTAACGGGCCTTCGGCCGGCCGCCGGTAACCGGCTGCCGCCGCCAGCCAGCGGTGCAGCAGAGGCAGGTCCGCGCCGGGGCGCCGCCGGAGAAGGCAGCGCACGGCGGCGCAGTGGGAGTGGCCGCAGACGATGAGGTCGGGCAGGCGGAGCTGCTCCACGGCGAACTCCAGGCTGGCGGCGACGGCGCACACCGCGTGGCGCCGGTACGGGGGAACGACGTTGCCTGCGGTGCGGAGTTCGAAGAGCTCCCCCGGACGGGCTCCGGTGATCAGGGACGGGACGACGCGGGCGTCCGAGCAGGTGACGAGTGCGGCCAGCGGCCTGTGTTCACGGGCCAGGGAGGCCAGGGCCTGCGGGTGGGCGGAGTTCCGGGCGGCGAAGCCGCGGACGTGGTCGGTGAAAGGCTGCACATGTGCCTCGGGGGTCGGGTACGGGTACGGGGCCGGGGCGCGGACACGCGTTGCCGGTCGTGGTGTTCCGTGTCGTCAGGAGCGCTGCGGGCAGCGGTGGTCAGTGGTCGCCGGCCGGTTCGGGGCCGGTGTCCGGGCCGGCCCCGGAGACGGGGTGCGGGGCGGACGGCGCGTTGGCGAGGTGGTCGAGACAGGTGTGCAGGGCGACGACCGCCCTGGCGGAGTTCCGCGCGCCGGCGAGGGTGCCGGGTGCGGGATGCCCTGTCGTCCGCAGCACCTGGGCGACGGCGTGCTCCACCCGCTGGCGGGCCGGGTCGGGGCACACCCGGGCCGCGCACCGGTCGTGGACTTCGGCGGCGATGACGTGCACGTGGTGGTCCAGCTGGAGCTGGATCTGCTGGTAGTCGGCCAGGTCCAGCCGGTCCCCCGGGAGGCTGAGCACCGCCACGGCGAGCGCGTGGTGTGCGGCCCGGTCCAGGGGCAGCACGGCGTCGGTCATGCCGGGACACTCGTTTCGTCCGGTGCGGTCGTGATCGTGCATGGGCCTCCTTCGCTCGGTGGCTTGCCCCGCCGACCGAGCTTCCGCCGCGCGCCGGACCGGGGTCAACGGGCCCGGCCCGCCGCGGACGAGAGGTGTGAACGCGACGGGCCGGGTGTGAACGCGGACCGTCCGGGCAGGGCAGCGGGAGCGCGGGGCAGGGCGCCCGGGTCCGTGGGCGAGGAGTGAACGTTCCCGGCACGGCCCGGCCGTCCGCGCGGTCGCGGCACGGGTGCGGCGGGGTCGGCCGGAGGCGCCGCGAACGCGCGGAGGCCCCGGGCCCGCTCTCCGAGGGAAGGGCGGGCCCGGGGCCGGACCGGAAGGTGCGCGCGAACGCGCCCGGGTCAGAGGCGGGGCAGCAGCGAGCGGCAGAAGGCGAACGGCATCCACGGGGCCGAGGCCGAGGAGAACGCGGCGGTCGCGGTGGCGAGGGCGCCGGGGCGGTGGGCGCGGACCCGGCCGGCGGCGGCGAGTTCCGTGAAGGTGACCCCGCCGAGATAGGCCGACCCGAGGGCGGCGGCGTCCAGCGAGAGGTCGGGGGCGTCGTGGGTGCGGGTGCACACGGCCCCCTCGCCGTCCCCGGTGAGCCGCCAGCGGCCCTGGTTCCAGGGGGCGAATCCGTCCCCGACCTCCAGCACCATGTCGATCGCCGCGGCGTACGTGCGTGCGCACAGGGCGCGGGGGAGGTCCACCAGCCGGACGTACAGGCTGTCCAGGACCGTGGGCGTGCAGTGGCGGACGTCCGACACGAGGTGGAGGAGGGCTTCGTCGGCGGGGCGGTTGGGGGCGATCACGCGCGAGGTGAGGTCGGTCTCCAGGATGAACCGCCACAGGGCGGCGTACGCGCGGGGGTCCTCGGCCTCGATGTCCCGGACCCGGACGGTCCCCTCGGCCGTGTTCGTCCTGGACCACTCGACGGCGACCGAATAGCGGGCGTACCCGACGACCTTGCCGTCCACCCGGGCGATGACGCACTCCACCGGGGAGGAGCCCTCGCGCCACGCCGGCGGGTCGAGGAGCGGTACGAGCTCCCAGCCGTTCTCGCGCGCCATCATCCCGGGGCGCTGCGGCAGCAGGCGGGCATAGAGCTCCTCGCACGCGTCGAGGGCCTTGTACGGGTCCTCCAGGGACAGCTCGACCTCGTCGCTGTCGACGGGCGGCGTGGCGAGGCGGACGCGACGCGATGCGATGTCGAGGGAGAGCTGACGGGCCGCCATGCCGTAGCCGAAGCGTCCGTAGATCGGGGCTTCGGAGGCGGTCAGGACGGCCAGCGGCTCGCCCGCGCGCTGCAGCGCGTCGATCTGCTGCCGCATCAGGGCGGTGAGGACGCCCCGGCGCCGGCGCACCGCCTGGACGCTGACCATGCTCACGCCGGCGGTGTCCACGCTCCGTCCGCCGGGGACGGACATGCGGAAGGAGAAGACTCCCGCGGTGCCCACGATGGCACCGCGCTCACGCACGAGCAGGCAGCGCCGCGGCTCTCCGAGGCTCCCCCACAGGGCGGTGACCTCGTCGGGCTCGGGCTCGTGGAAGGCGCCGAGCACCGCCGCGTAGAAGGGCTGCCACTGGTCGGGGGGCAGGGCCTGCACGTCCCAGTCGGGCAGCTGGCAGCCGTGCGTGACGAGTTCGCCGGTGGGTGACATCTTCGGCACCTTCCTGATCTTCCGGTGGTTTCCGCCCATCTCTAGCAACCGGAATCGGGTGTTCAAAGAGGGCGGGACGCCTTCACGCCACCCGGCGATGCCATGGATTGCGCCAGAACAACTCCAAGTTGCCCTGGACATCGAAGAGACGACCCTCGGTTCAACCATCGATTCAAGCGACGGGCGGTCCGGTTCTTTGGCCTGATGTGCGCCGGACGCTCAGATGACCACGACCGCGTCGGGACCCGAGTCCGGCTCGAAGCGGATGACGACCGACTTGTACGCCGGGGTGTTGCTGATGTCCGACGTGTGGTCGAGCGGGACCAGCACCGTGGCCTCCGGCATGTAGGCCGCGGCGCAGCCGCGCGCGGTCGGGTAGGCGACGACCTTGAAGTGGGCGGCCCTGCGCACGCGGCCGTCGGGCCATTCGGAGACCAGGTCGGTGTAGGCGCCCTCGGCGAGGCCGAGGCCCTCGATGTCCGCCGGGCTGACCAGGACGACGCGGCGGCCGTCGTGGACCCCGCGGTAGCGGTCGTCGAGGCCGTAGACGGTGGTGTTGTACTGGTCGTGCGAGCGCAGCGTCTGGAGCAGCAGCCGGCCTTCGGGGATGTGCGGGACGACCATGTCGTTGACGGTGAAGTTGGCCTTGCCGGTGTGCGTGGGGAACGTGCGGGTGTCGCGCGGTGCGTGCGGCAGGGCGAAGCCGCCGGGCTCGCGGACGCGGGCGTTGAAGTCCTCGAAGCCGGGTACGACGCGTGCGATGCGCTCGCGCAGGCGGTCGAGGTCGACGCCGAACTCCTCCCAGGGCACGTCGTCGCCGGGGCCGAGGGCGGCGCGGGCCATGGCGCAGACGATGGACGTCTCCGAGCGGAGCTCCGGCTCGCCCTTCAGCCGTCCGCGCGAGGCGTGGACCAGGCCCATGGAGTCCTCGACGGTCACGAACTGCGGGCCCGCCGCGGTGCGGTCCTCGTCCGAGCGGCCGAGCGTCGGCAGGATCAGGGCGCGCGTGCCGGTGACCAGGTGCGAGCGGTTGAGCTTGGTGGAGATCTGCACGGTGAGGGCGCAGCGGCGTACCGCGTCCTCGGTCACGGGGGTGTCGGGGGCGGCGGCCACGAAGTTGCCGCCCATGCCGACGAAGATCCCCACCTTGCCGTCGCGCATGGCCTTGATCGCGTTGACCGAGTCGTAGCCGTGCCGGCGGGGGGAGGTGAACCGGAACTCCTCGTCGAGCGCCGCGTGGAACGCCTCGGGCATCCGCTCGAAGATGCCCATCGTGCGGTCGCCCTGGACGTTGGAGTGGCCGCGTACGGGGCAGACGCCGGCGCCGGGGCGGCCGACGTTCCCGCGCAGCAGGAGGAAGTCGACGACCTCGCGCAGGGTGGGGACGGAGTGCTTGTGCTGGGTGAGTCCCAGCGCCCAGCACACGATGACGCTCTTGGACTCCAGGACCATCCGCGCGGCCCGCTCGATCCGTTCGCGGGGCAGTCCGGTGGCGGTGAGGACGTCGTCCCAGGCGGTGGTGCGGGCGTCCTTCTCCCACGCCTCGAAGCCGAGGGTGTGCTCCTCGATGAAGGCCCGGTCCAAGACGGTGCCGGGGGCCGCGTCCTCGGCCTCCAGGAGCAGCAGGTTCAGGGCCCGGAACAGGGCCAGGTCGCCGCCGGCCCGGATCTGCAGGAACAGGTCGGCGAGCTTGGTGCCAGAGCCGACGACGCCCCGCGGGCGCTGCGGGTTCTTGAAGCGTTCCAGGCCCGCTTCGGGCAGCGGGTTGACGCTGATGATCCTGCCGCCGTTGTCCTTCGTCTGCTCCAGGGCGGCCATCATCCGGGGGTGGTTGGTGCCCGGGTTCTGGCCGGCGACGATCACCAGGTCGGCGTGGTGGATGTCCTCCAGGGAGACGCTGCCCTTGCCGACGCCGAGGGTCTCGACCAGGGCCGATCCGGTGGACTCGTGGCACATGTTGGCGCAGTCGGGCAGGTTGTTGGTGCCCAGACGGCGGGCGAAGAGCTGGAGCGCGAAGGCCGGCTCGTTCGGGGTGCGTCCGGAGGTGTAGAAGACGGCCTCGTCGGGTGAGCCGAGGGCGGCGAACTCCTCGCCGATGATCTCGAAGGCCCGTTCCCAGCCGACGGGCGCGTAGTGGGTGGCGCCTTCCTCGAGCAGCATGGGACGGGTGAGGCGGCCCTGCTGCCCCAGCCAGTACCCGGAGCGGCCCAGCAGGTCGGCGACGGCGTGCCGGGCGAAGAACTCGGGCGTGACCCGGCGGCGGGTGGCCTCCTCGGCCACGGCCTTCGCGCCGTTCTCGCAGAACTCCGCCTTGTGGATCTTGTCCTCTTCGGGCCACGCGCAGCCCGGGCAGTCGAAACCGTCGGGCTGGTTGACCCGCAGCAGGGCGCGGGCCCCGCGTACGACGCCCATCTGCCGCTGCGCCATCCGCATCGCGTTGGTCACCGCGTGCACGCCCACCGCGTGGTGCCGGGGCGGGGTGATGCGTGGGCTGTCCTGGACGGGATCGGGCCCGGGCGCGCGGCCGGTCATGGTGCTGCTCCTCTGGTGTCGGCGCTGCACCGCCGCGGGCTCGCGGGCCCGGGGGAAGTCAGCCCTCCCACGCTACGGCGGTGCGCGGGGCCGCCGTACGGGCCGGAGGTAGGGCCGTGTGCCTGCCGAACGGCCGTGCCGGGACGCCGAAAGTCCATCGGCCCGGCCGGGGCCCGCTCACGGCGGGGGCGCGGCCTGGCCCGCCGGGACCGCGAGCGACTGGGGGCCGCAGCGCAGGGGCCAGCCCTGGTCGGAAACGTTCCCCGTGCGCACGCTGGTTTCGTGGACCTTGACGGTCACCCGGTCCGGCGGGGCGTCGCTGAGGGTCTTGGTGTGGGCCAGGGTGCAGACGATCTGGCTGAGTGCGGTGGTGTCGAGTTCACCGGTGGCCACCGCCACGGGGAGGTACACGTCGACGGTGCCGGTGCCGGCCACCGCGACCGGGGGCTTGGGCAGCGGGGGCACGTGGTTCGCCAGGCCCCGGGCCCTCTCGTTCTCGGTCGGTCCTTCGAGCAGCAGGTCGAGGGCCCGCTGCGGGGTGGCCGTGCCGGTGGCGGGGCGGGAGGCCTGCCGGATGCCGTGCGGGCTGGCGAAGTACAGCCGTACGGCGTCGGCCTCGTTCCGCGCGGTGACGCCGGTCGCGGGGCCGCCCGAGGGCACCGGCCCGGTGGGGGTGATGCCGCAGCCGGTGAGGAGCGCCGCCAGGGCCGCCGCGAGCGCGGCGGCCGGCACGGGTGACGGCCTTCCGGGGCGCGTACGGGTCATGCGGGGTCCTGGGAGAGCGGCAGCGTCAGGGTGAACAGGGCGCCGGAACCCGGGGCGTTGGCGGCGGTGAGCGTGCCGCCGTGCAGCCGGGTGTTCTCGGCGGCGATGGCCAGTCCCAGGCCGCTGCCCTCGGAGCGCGACCGGGCCGAGTCGGCCTTGTAGAAGCGGTCGAACACGTGCGGCAGCGCCTCGGGCGCGATGCCCGGGCCGGTGTCCTCGACGGTGAGGACGGCCTGCGCGCACCCGGGCCGGACGCGGCCCCGTACGGTGACGGGCGGGCGGCCGTGGTGCAGGGCGTTGCCGATCAGGTTGGAGAGCACCACGTCGATGCGGCGGGTGTCGATCCGTACCGGCAGCGCCTCGGGGAGCTCGGTGACGATCCGCGGGTCGTCCGTCCAGCCGCGCAGCCGCAGGGTGGTGGCGAGGGCGGTGCGCAGGTCGGTGTGCTCGGCCAGGAGCTCGGCCCGGCCGGCGTCGAAGCGGGCCACCTCCATCAGGTCCTCCACGGTCCGGGCCAGTCTCCGCGTCTCCCCCGCGACCAGCCGTACGGCGTCGGCGGTGTCCGGCGGGAGGGTGCCGGAATCGGCGTCCTCGTCCAGGACCTCCGTGACGGCGGTCATCGCGGCGAGCGGGGTGCGCAGCTCGTGGGCGACGTCGGCGGCGAAGCGGCGGGCGTTCTCCTCCATCCGGCGCAGTTCGGCCTCGTTGCCCTGGAGCTTGCCGGCCATCGTGTTGAAGGTGGCGGTGAGCTGGGCGAGTTCGTCGTGGCCGGTGACGCCGAGACGGGTGTCCAGGCGTCCGGCCGCGACCTGCTGCGCGCCGTGGCGCAGGCGCCGGACCGGGTGCAGGACCCGCCGGGAGGCGAGCAGCGCGGGTACGAGCGCCAGGGCGAGGGCGGGCACGATGCCGACCTGGGCCGCGGTGACCAGGGCCGCGATGTCGGCGGCCTGCTCGGTCAGCGGGAAGACGGCGTACACCCGCAGGTCCGTGAGCTGTTCGTCGTGGCCGGAGCCGTCGGCGCTCCCGGAGGCGTTCCCGGAATCGCTCCGGGTGGCGGCGAGCGGGACGCCGACCGCGAGCCAGGGGTGCCCGGCGTGCTCGAAGCGCTGGTACGCCGAATCCCGTCCGTCCCGCACGGTGGCCGCCAGCGCGCGGGGCACCGGCGGTGCCTCGGTCGCGCCCTTGGCGGCCACGCCCGTCACGGGCGGCGCGTCCCCGTACACGGCGGTGGTGGTCCAGCCCCGCGAGCCGCCCGCCAGGTCCAGCTGGAGGACGAGGGTGCGCAGGTCCTCGGCGGTGGGCGGCATCCGCAGATCGGGAGCCAGGGAGCCGAGCTGGGCGCGCAGGTCCCGCAGGGCCGTGCTCTGGGTCCGGTCCAAGGTGGCCTCGCGGGCCTGGCGGAAGGTGAGCGCGGCGGTCAGCAGGGAGCCGAAGGCGGTGGCGAGCAGAAAGGCGACGACCAGCCGGGTGCGGAGCCCTCCGGCGACCCGGAGCCGGCGGGGGCCGGAGGCGGCCGTACGGCTCACAGGGGACCGAACCGGTATCCGAAGCCCCGTACCGTCTGGACGTACACCGGCCGGCGGGGGTCGTCCTCGATCCGGCCGCGCAGCCGCATCACGCAGGCGTCGACCAGGCGCACGTCGCCGTGGAAGGTGTACTCCCATACGCGTTCCAGCAGGTCCTGACGGGTGTAGACCTGGCCCGGGTGGTCGGTGAGGAACAGCAGGAGCTTCAGCTCCGCGGGAGCGAGGGGGAGTTCGGTGCCGTTCTTGAGGACCATCAGCGATCTGCGGTCGATGGTCAGGGCTCCGTGCGACTCGGGTCCCTCGGCGCCGGCCGTCCCGCTGCGCCCGGGCCCGGCTGCTCCGGGGCCGGAGGGGTCGGCGGGGGCGACCCGGCGCATGACGGCACGGATCCGGGCGTCGAGGAGTTCCGCGCTCGCCGGTTTGACCAGGTAGTCGTCCGCGCCCGCCTCCAGGCCGATGATCATGTCGAGTTCCTCGCCGCGGGCCGAGAGGATGACGATCGGCAGGCGCGATACCTCGCGGATCCGGCGGCAGACCTCGAGCCCGCTGATGCCGGGCAGCATCAGGTCGAGCAGCACCAGGTCGGGGCGGTACAGGTTCAGGGCCGCCAGACCGCGCTCCCCGCTCGCGGCCGCCTCGGTCTCGTGGCCGCGCCGGCGCAGGGCCAGGATCATCGCCTTGCGGACCGCGGGGTCGTCCTCGATGAGCAGAACGCGTGCCATTGGTTCCTTCTGGGCGATGTAGGGGGGTTCGTTCGATTATCTAACCATGCGGGGAGGTGCACGCCGGCCCCGTGTTCCCTGCCGGACCCCACGGGATGACAGCTCCTTTCGCGGCCTGTGACGGGACGATGACGGGCCCGGGTTCCGGCCTGAACGACTGCTTGCATTCCGGACATGAACGACGACACCTCCACCCCCGCCACCCCTTCTCCTGCCCGGCGCGCGCCGCGCGCCGTACTCTCCGCGGTCGCCGCGGTCGGCGCCGCCGTGCTCGGCGTGACCCTGCTCACGGGCTGCGGGACGCAGCAGTCCGGGCCTTCCGACAGCGCGAACTCCGCGTCCGTGACCGACGGCCCGTCCGCCGCGGGCTCGGGATGGGCCAAGCCGTCCCAGGTCCTGTGGATGGGCGACTCCGTCGCGAAGGGCGAGGCGCCCCCGCTGACCGCCGCGCTCAAGGCCGCGGGCGTCGCGGTGACCTCGATGGCCTCCGACGGCGGGGGCGGCGTGAGCGGCCCCGCGCCCCTGACCGAGTCCACCTGGAAGGAACTGGACAAGCAGCTGGAGGCGGTCAGGCCGCAGCTGGTCGCGTACCAGATCACCACCTACGACTGGGGGACCGAGAGCGAGCAGAAGGAGGCCTACGAGAAGCTGGTCACCACCGTCAAGGCGGCCGGTGCGCGGCTCGTCCTCGTCACGGCTCCGCCCTTCGACGTCGACAGCGACTTCTACGCCAAGAGCAAGGACCAGATCGCCACGGCCCCCAAGGCCGCCCGTGCCGCCGCCGAAGCGCACCCCGGTGACGCGGTCTTCCTCGACGCCGCCGACCTGTGGGGCAGCGATTTCAAGGACGAGCGTGCCTACCGCGCCTCCGACAAGATCCATTCCTGCCAGCAGGGCACCGCCCGCTTCGCCCAGTGGTTCACGACCGAACTCGGCAAGCTCACCGGCTTCAGCCCTGCCGACGCGAAGGGCTGGACCGGCGGGGAATGGACGAAGTCCGATGAGTACGCGAAGCTGAACTGCTCCTGACATGCCCGCCCCTGTATCCCCCGTCTCCCCCGGCCCCGTACCGGGTACCCGGCGCCACCGGCTCCCGCCGGGCGGGCCCGGGCAGGCATCCGGCCGGCGTCCGCACCTGGCCCCTCTGGACGGGCTGCGCGGACTGGCCGTTCTCGGTGTCCTGCTCTTCCACGCGGGCGACTTCCCCGGCGGGTTCCTGGGCGTCGACCTGTTCTTCGTCCTGTCCGGATACCTCATCACCGGGCTCCTGCTGCGCGAGGCGGGCGAGCGGGGCGGGATCGACCTGGTCGCGTTCTGGGGCCGGCGGGCCCGGCGGCTGCTGCCCGCGCTGGCGGCGGCGGTCGCGGGCGCGCTGCTGCTGACCCGTTTCGCCGGGAGCGGTGCCATGGCCCGGTTCGCGCACCAGGACGCCCCGTGGGTGCTGGCCAACCTCGCCAACTGGCACTTCATCGCCGAACAGGTCGGCTACTGGCACGCCGTCCCGACCCGCACGCTCACGCACCTGTGGAGCATCGCCGTCGAGGAGCAGTTCTACCTGCTCTGGCCTCCGCTCGTACTGCTGCTGATGTGGCTGGGCTCCCGCCCCCGCCGGGGCGGGGGCCGCCCGCCGGCCGGGGGGCGGCTGGTGGCCGTCACCGCGCTCCTGGGGGCCGTGGCGTCGGCCGCGCTGATGGCGCTGCTGGCCGACCCGGTCGACACGACCCGCGTGTACGAGGGCACCGACACCCGCGCCTTCGCGCTGCTGCTCGGCGCGCTGGCCGCCACGCCGCCCGTGCAGGGCTGCCTCGCCCGGCTGCCCCGGCGCACGGCCGGGCGGCTGATGCCGGTCCCGGCGGCCGTGCTCGCCCTGGTGTGGGCGACGGCTTCCGGGACCGGTCAGCCGTGGCTGTTCCAGGGCGGCCTGCTGCTGCACTCGGCCGCCGCCGCGGCCCTGATCGCGCTGGTGGCACACGCCCCGACGGCTCCGCTGGGGCGGGTCCTCGGCCTGCGTCCGCTGACGGTGCTCGGCGGTCTGTCGTACGGGCTCTACCTGTGGCACTGGCCGCTGTTCCTCGTCCTCGACCACGCCGGGCCCGCACTGGACGGCTGGGCGCGCACCTGCTGGCTGACGGCGGTCTCCCTGGCGGCGGCCGTGCTGTCGAAGACCCTGCTGGAGGACCCGGTGCGGTACCGCGCCCGCTGGGCACACGGCCGCAGCGGTGCGCTCGCGCTGGCCCTGACCGTGATCGCCCTCGCCGCGCTGTGGTGGTCGCTCACCCCGGTCCACCCGGACCCGGGCTCCGTGGTCGACCTCGACCGGCTGACCGGCTGAGATGCCGGCGCCCCCTGTCATCCTTCGTCGCAAAGTGTGATCCGAAAGGGGGACGGACAGCCCCTCGTCCGCTTGTTAGCTTCCTTCGGTGACCCTCTCTCCGGCGGCCCCCGCACGCGGTCGCCAGCTGCTGGCAGCGGAGCGCGTCAGCCACTTCTTCGTGGCCCCGCGCGGATCCGTCGTGCAGGCACTGGAGGACGTGTCACTGGCCGTCGGCGAGGGCGAGTTCGTCTGCGTCGTCGGACCCTCCGGATGCGGGAAGTCCACGCTGCTGAGGATTCTCGGCGGCCTGGCCGAACCGTCCTCCGGGCGGGTGGTCCGCGGGGACGGCGGCGCGGCGGGCGGCCGTCCCCGCCCGCCCGCCGCCGCCTTCGTCTTCCAGGACTTCGGAGTCCTCCCCTGGCTGACGGTCCGGGCCAACGCGGCCTTCGGGCTGCGGATGGCCGGGCTGCGCCGACGGGCCGCCGAACAGACCGCCGCCCACTGGCTCGCACGCACCGGACTCACCGAATGCGCCGACCGCTACCCCGACCAGCTCTCCGGCGGGATGCGGCAACGGCTCGCGATCGCCCGGGCCTTCGCCACGGGCAGCGCGGTCCTGCTGATGGACGAGCCGCTCGGGGCGCTCGACCCGCTGACCCGGCGCCTGATGCAGGAACACCTGCTGGAGCTGTGGCAGTCGGAGCGCAAGACGGTCGTCCTGGTCACCCACTCCATCGACGAGGCGCTGCTGCTCGGCGACCGGGTCCTGGTGATGTCGCCGCGCCCCGGCACCCTGATCGACTCCTTCGACGTCCCCTTCCCCCGTCCCCGCGAACCCGGAGTGCAGGACACCGCCGAGTTCACGCGCCTGCGGGCCCGGGTCTGGGAGTGCCTGCGCCCGGCGGGGGCGGACACCGGCCCGGCCCGGGACACCACCGGGGGCGGGACGCGGTGATTCCGCTGCGAGGCGCCCTGTTCACGCCCGCCGAACGCGCTGCCTGCGCCGACGGGGAAGACGCGGGCCGCACCCCGGTGGCCGGGCCTGGCCCCCGGCGCGATCCGGCCCACGCCGCCGCCGAGGCCGCCGCCGCACGGGGACGCCGCGACGCGGTCCGTGCGGCGGCGCTCGGGGTGGCGGTGCCCGCCGTACTCCTCCTCGCGTGGGAGGTCGCCGCCCGCGCCGGCGCGGTGGACGCGCTGCTGTTCCCGCCGCCGACCCGGATCGCCGCCTGTCTGGCGGAGCTCGCCGGCAGCGGGGAGCTCGGCACGCACCTGCGCGCCACGCTCGGCCGCCTGCTGCCCGGGTTCGCGGCCGGGGCCGGAGCGGGACTGCTGGCGGGGCTGGCCATGGGGGCTTCGCGCCATGTCCGGGCCGCCCTCGGCCCGCTGTTCGCCGCGCTGTACTCCGTACCGAAGATCGCCACGCTCCCGCTGCTGCTGCTGGTCTTCGGGCTGACCGAGACCCCCAAGGTGCTCAGCGTCGCCATCACCGTGTTCTTCGTACTCCAGATCAACACCCTGGCCGGGGTGCGCCAGATCGATCCGCGCACCCTGGAGGCCGCGCGTGCCTACGGGGCGACGGGGCCGCGGCTGCTGCGCTACGTCCTGCTGCCCGGCGCCGCCCCCTCGATCGCCACGGGTCTGCGGGCCGCCGCCGGGCTGAGCGTGGTCGTGGTGGTGGCCGTGGAGTTCGTCGCCTCCCAGTCGGGGCTGGGCTTCCTGATCTGGAACTCCTGGACCCTCTTCCAGCCGGAGCGGATGTACGCGGGCATCGTCGGCGTCGCCGTCCTCGGCACGGCCCTGACGGGGCTGATCGCCCTGGCCGAACGCTTCTCCATGCCCTGGCGGGCCACGCACCGGCAGCCGCCCGCGCCGGCCCGATAGCCCCGCGCTCCCACCTCCTGCCCGTACGTCTCATTTCCCGTGCTCAGCAGCCCCCGTGGCTGCCCCGTCCCGAACCGAAGGAACGTGCCGCGCATGCGCCGCTTCACCCTGCCCCTGCCCCTGCTCGCCGCCGTGGCGGCGGTGTCCGTCGTCGCGACGACGGCCTCCTGCCAGAACACGCGGGGGGCGGCCGGCCCAGGCTCCGGCCCGGTCCGCGTCAAGGTCGCCCACGTGCCGTCCACCCTCTTCGCCCCGCTGTACGTCGCCGATGCCAAGGGGTACTTCAAGGAGGAGGGGATCGAGGTCGAGCTGAGCCAGGTCAAGACCGGCCAGGACGCGGTCCCGCTCGCCGCCTCGGGGAAGGTGGACGCCGTCGCGGCCGGGTTCTCGGCCGGGCTGTTCAACGGCATGGCCAAGGGCCTGGACGTCAAGGTCGCCGCCTCCATGGGGGTGTCCACCGGCGCCACCCCCTCGCCCACCACGCTCGAAGTACGCGGAGCACTGGCCGAGTCGGGCGAGGTGACCCGGCCCGAGGACCTGCGCGGCCGCAAGGTCGCCGTGGCCGGCGGCGCGGGCGCGGCCGGCGGGTACCAGCTCGACGCGACCCTGCACCAGGCGGGCCTGTCGGTGAAGGACGTCACGGTCGTCAACGTCGCCTTCCCCGACATGAAGACGGCCCTCGCGAGCGGTGGTGCCGACGCCGCGATGGTGCCGGCGCCCTTCAGCACCGCCATGGAGCAGGACGGCACGGCGCGACAGCTCGCCGTTCCCCCGCGCGGTACGACGGCCAGCGGCCTGGTGTTCGGCGGCGCCTTCGACGGCAAGCCGGCCGCGCGCGCCTTCCTCACCGCCCTGCGCAAGGCCGCCGCCGATCTGCAGGGCGCGGGCGCCGGCAGCGAGGAACACCTGGACATCCTGGCCAAGGCCACCGGCCAGAAGGTGGACGTGCTGCGCGCGACCCCCGCGTACGGGTGGGACCCGGCCCTGGCTCCGGACCGCGACCAGCTCGCCGCGCAGCAGCGCACCTATCACGGCGCGGGACTGATGGAGGGCGATCCCCTGCCCGCCGACCGCCTGATCGCGGCCGCGTCCGGCGCCGGCGAGCAGGGCTGAAAGTCGTCGGCGGCGTGCCGGAGGGACAAACGGGTTGTCCGAATGCGTCACCGGAACTGGTCGTTCTCCGCGCGTCGGCTTGACCTCACGCTTCCTAGAGTCTGACGCGTAAGGCCACCCGGCGGCTGCCGGGCGGCACGCGGGTCGACGCACGGAGGATGCGTATGCGCCATGACCGGGGAAACTCCATCCTCTTCCGTACCAGGCTGCGCGGGGCCGCCACGCGCTCGGTCACCCTCGTGGCGGCGGCCGGCGTGCTGGCCGGCGCGGCCGCCGCTCCGGCTGCCGCCGCGGCCCCTGCGGGCTCCGGGGGCTCCGGGAGCTCCGCCGCCGCCGCGGGCTCCCGCACCGCCGCCCAGGAACGTGCTGTCGCAGCGGCCCGGAAGCTCGAACTCAAGGGTCTCATCAACGGGATCAACGACTGGTCGTGCACGCCCGGCGGCGGGCAGCAGCCGGTGGTTCTCGTCCACGGGACGTTCGGGTTCAAGAAGCCGACGCAGGCGGCGGACCGGTGGAGCGTCATGGGCAAGGCCCTGAAGGAAGAGGGCTACTGCCTCTTCGCCCTCGAGTACGGGACCGACTGGCTGGGAACCATGGGCGTCACGGACATCCGCGGCTCGGCCCGGCAGTTGTCCACGTTCGTCACCGGGGTCAAGGCCGCGACGGGCGCTGCCAAGGTGGATCTGGTCGGCTACAGCCAGGGCGGGCTGGTCGCACGGTCCTACCTGAAGGACGAGAAGGGCGCCGCCTCGGTCGACGACTTCATCGGGCTGGGCGCGCCGAACCGGGGGACGGACACCTGGCTCGCCTGGCTGGGCTCGTTCCTCTACACGGCGGTCAACCAGATGCTGCCGGACTCGTCGTTCCTGCAGAAGCTCAACCAGGGCGGCGACCTGGTTCCCGGGGTCAACTACACGATGCTCGCGGCGCCGGAGGACGAGGTCGTCTCGCCGTACACGAGCGCCCACCTCTCGGGCCCGGCCGCCCGGCTCACCAACGCGGACGTACCGGACCACACCAATCCGGAGGAGCCGCACACCGCCTTCTGCGCCAACCCGCTCGCCGTCGAGTGGGTCAAGGAAGCGCTGCGCTCGCCCGGCCCCGCCCACCCGGACTTCCGCCCCTCCGGATCCTGAGCGCGGAGCCGCTCCGCCCCCGAAGGGTGACGAGCCGCCGCCGAAAGGGTCCGACGGGCATGGCCGTCCGATGTCGTGTCGAGGTCTTTGGACGGCAGTTCCGGTGATCTGCCGGACGCAGCGTCATCAAGCCGTCCTCACAGGCTCCTTAAGTACGAACACTGTCCTGAAATTCCGAGAACCCGCTGCCAGAGGTCACCCATGCCTGAATTCCGGGCCGCTTCGTTCCAGCACGTCACCGTCGTGCCCGCCCGCTCCGGGGAACACCGCAAGGACCCCGACCAGAAGCCCCGCCGCCGCTGTACCGCGGCCCTCGCGCTCCTCCTCACCGCGACGGGAGCCGTCGCCTACGCGCTGATGCCGGATGCCGGCCCCGGCGGCCGGCGTTCGGACCGCACCCAGCTCGCGCTCGCCGACCTGGGCACGATCACCGCGGCCGATGCCGACACCTCCCCCGAGCACATAGGCGGTCCGTCCGGTCGGGGCGCCGGGAAGGGCGCCGCCGGGCAGTCCTCCGACCGGTCCGGCCCGCAGGGCCCCGCCGGTGAGCAGCAGCCCCGTGAATCGGCCGGCGGCGCGGAGCCCCTGGCCCAGGTCGTGGCACCGCCCCAGGCCCCGCCGTCCGTACCGGCGCCGCCCGCGGCCGCCCCCACGCCGGAGACCGGGGCTCCCGGCTCCAAGCCGTCGCAGCCGCTTCCGCCCGCGCCTCCGGCGCAGTCGCCCGCACCGCCGCAACAGCCGGAGGACCACGTCTCGCTCTCGGAGGGGGCCGTCGATCCCCGGGTCCGGGACCTGCACGTCAACCTGCGCGCGCTGGACCTGTTCCCCGGCGATCCGTCCGACGAGTTCTGCTCGGACACGAAGGAGGCCGTGCGGACCTTCCAGGAACGCGAGGGGCTGACCGCCGACCCGCCGGGCGTCTACGGCCCGCAGACGCACAAGGCGCTCAAGGCGAAGGTGGAGGGCAAGCCCGTACCGGGAGTGCCGGACCGCCCGGTCGCCGTACCGCCGGTCTCGGTCACACCGCTGCCGGCTCCGCCGCCGCCCGTCATCACACCGGCCGCGTCCCCGTCCCCCGTCGCCGCGCCGCCGTCGGCCCCGACCGCCGCGCCGGACACCGCACTCCAGCCCCTGCCCGCCCGCGCCGCCGGCTGAGCAGAGAAAGCACGGGTCTCCACCATGTCCCCCAGCCCGTACCGCCGCGCACGGCGGTTCCGCGGCGCAGCCGCAGCCGCGACGGTGATCCTCGCCGTCCAGGGCATCGCCGCTTCCGGCGCCTCGGCCGCCGAGAGTCCCGCGGTCGCGAAGGCCAAGGCACTGCAACTGCCCAACGTCACCTCCGACATCAACGACTGGTCCTGCCGGGCCACCGCGGGCGGCGAGCCGGTCGTCCTGGTGCACGGCACCTTCGGACTGACCGGCCACGCGGACCAGAACGCCGTGGACCGGTGGGGCCGGATGGCCGCTCCGCTCAAGAAGGACGGGCACTGCGTGTACGCCCTCCAGTACGGGGTGGGCTTCCAGGACACCCCGGGCGTGGACGACATCACCAAGTCCGCCGCCCAGCTGAAGACCTTCGTCGACGGGGTGAAGGCGGCCAGCGGTGCCTCGAAGGTCAAGCTGGTCAGCCACAGCCAGGGCGGTCTCGTCTCCCGCTACTACCTCAAGGACCTCGGTGGCAGCGCCTCCACCGGTGCGCTGGTCGGTCTCGGCACCCCGAACCGCGGTACCGAGACGTTCGCCGCCCAGGTCGGCGCGCTCGTCTACCCGGCCGTACGGCAGATGCTCCCCGACTCCGACTTCCTGAAGAAGCTGAACAGCGGGAGCGACGTCCAGTCCGGCGTCTCCTACACCATGATCGCCACGCCGGCCGACGACACGGTCATTCCGTACACCAGCGCGCACCTGCAGGGGCCCGCTTCGCAGCTCACCAACGTGACCCTGTCCGGCGCCACTCCCGCGACGCACGACAACCTTCTCAACGATGCGGACACCATCGCCTATGTGAGGGAGGCGGTGCGGTCGGCCGGGCCGCTCTCGCCGGATTTCCGTCCGGGGGGCGCCCCGGCTCCCGGTCCGACCGGCACCTCTTCTCCGGCACCGCCGGCATCGCCGTCGCCGTCGCCCTCGGTGCCGGTATCGCCCTCGGCCTCCGCCTCGCCCTCCGAAGGCGCGGGCGGCGGTCCCGTGGAGCAGCCGGGAGAAAGCATCGACGCACCCCTCGGCGGCCCCCTGATGATCACGGGGGTGGCCTCCGCGCTGCTGTTCGCAGGGGCCCTCGTCTTCCTGGGGATCCGCCGCCGGCGCGCCGACTGACCGGCCGGCTCCCGCCCGAGCACGCGGGCTCCCACCACAGACCACTTCTCAACGGGGAAACCGGGCCGGCCCGGCCATGCCGTGCAGGCCCGCAGCACCACACCATCCATCACCTCAGATCTGGAGAACCATGTCCAAGCGAAAGGGCCTGACCGTGAGCGCGGTCGCGCTGACGGGGGCCATCGGAATGGTCGGCCTCATCACGGCCGGCCCCGCCCAGGCCCTCGACATACCCAAGTTCGACTACTCCCAGGGCTGGGGCTACTTCAAGGACCGCGGCAACCTGCCGCAGGCCGACGGCTGGCTGGTCGCGGTCAAGGCGCCCATCGCCCCGATCGGCATCACGTACGGCGCCGCGCACTCGCCGGTGATCCCCGGCGAGCGGGAGACGGACGAGTACAAGCCCGACATCGACATCGGCATCGCCGGGGTCATCGACGTCAAGTCCCCGTACTTCAAGCTCGCCCACGACGACGCCAAGGGGACGGCCTCCTACCAGGGCACCGTCGGCCAGCTCGACCTCACGGTCCCCGCGGGTCTGGCGAACGTCCGGTTCACCGCGAGCGGCCTGGACTACAGCCTCAAGGCCGAGCCCGGCAAGAACATGCAGGCCAAGCACAACATCCTCAACGCCAAGCTCCAGCAGAAGAACGCCAGCGGCGAGTGGGAGACCAAGAACGAGCTGGGCGTCGGGTTCCCGGTCAACGTCGGCATCCCGAACGTGATCGAGGGCGTGTACGCCGAAGTGGTCTACACGGACAAGAAGGGCCGGCCGACGGCGAACAACGCGCCGTCGGAGAACGGGTACTTCAACGCCTTCCGCGCCTCGGCCCTCGGTGGCATCGCGGGTGAGATCACCTGCTGCCACGGTGCCGTGATCGCCGGCGAGAAGCCCACGGACATCCCCGTCCCGATGGCCGGCGGTGCGGCGGCGGCAGCCGCGGCCCTCGGTCTCGCCGGGGCGGCCTTCGCGATCCAGCGCAAGCGCCGCGCCTCCGGCGCCCAGGGCGGCACCACCACCGCCGCCCAGTAGGCCCACACCGCACGAGGCTCCGGAGGCGCACCACGCGCCTCCGGGCCCTCGCGCACCCGCCGGGCACGCTTCCGCGGGCCCGCCGCCGTCACCGAACAGGAAGACCCTCATGCGACACCGTGTCATGGCCGCGCTCCTCTCCGTGGGACTGGCGGCCGCGGTGCTCACCGGCTGCGAGACCAAGCGCAGCGACCACGCGGACGTCCGCGTCTCCGGCGAGGCCGGCGTCCGTCCGACCGTCGGCCACGAGGGCAATCCGCCGAGGGCTCCGCAGGTCGACGTCGTGCGGTCGGGCAGCGGGAAGACGGTCGAGGCCGACGAGATCGTCATCGCCGACATCGACATACGGGTGTGGGAGGGCAACCGCGAGTACCTGAGCACCTGGACCGGAGGACACCCCAACAGCGTGATCATGGACGGTACCCACGTCTCGCGCAGCTGGGACACCAGCCTGATCGGCAAGAAGGCCGGCAGCCGCGTCGTGCTCACCGCTCCGGCGTCCGTGGGCTTCGGCCCCAACCTCCTTCCGCCGACCGGCACCAAGGCCTCCGACACCCTGATCGTGGTGTTCGACATCCTCGGCTCCTACGCGAAGGACGCCGCCGCCCAGGGCGAGAAGGCGGAGCAGGGCGCGGGCGCGCCGGGGCTGCCGACCGTGGAGTTCGACTCCGCCGGAGTGCCCAAACTGAGCTTCCCCGACGCCGCCGCGCCCAAGGAGCCGGCCGCGGCGACCCTGCTCACCGGCAAGGGCGAGAAGGTGGCCCCGACGGACACGGTGGTCGTCCAGTTCAGCCACCAGCCGTGGGGATCGCCCACCCCGGACCAGACCTCCTACAACCCGCGGGCTCCGCGCTCCTTCAACCTCGACGGCGAAGGGGTCCCGGCCGGCTGGAAGCAGTTCGTGGCCGGGGCGACCGTCGGCAGCCGTCTGGTCGTCGCCGAGCCCGGCGCGGGCAAGGACGCCGCGGACGGCGGCGGTGCGTACGTCATCGACATCATCGATGTCATCCGGCCCGCCGCACAGTAGACATGCGGCGCACCACACAACTCGTGACTCCTCGCACCTTCGCGGCAGCGGTCCTGCTGGGCGCCCTCGCGGTGACCGCCCTGTGGGTGGACCGGGTCGAACTGGTCGACCGCGCCGACGTGCTGTGGTCCATCCCGGCCCGCCTGTGCGGACTGCTCGGCGGCTACGGGATCCTCGTGATGCTCTTCCTCATGGCGCGGGTCCCCGCGGTCGAGCACGGGGTGGGGGCCGACCGGCTGATCCGCTGGCACGCCCGCGGCGGGCGCTGGGTCCTGGCGCTGTGCGTGGCACATGCCGTCTTCGCGACGTTCAGCTACATGGCGGCCACCGGTCTCGGCCTGGTCGATGCCGTCGTCCGGGTCCACCTCTACTACCCGGCCATCGCCGCCGCCACCGTGGGCACGGTCATCCTGATCGCGGTGGGGATGGCGTCGATGCGTGCCATCCGGAACCGGATCAGCCACGAAGCGTGGAGCCTGGTCCACCTGTGCAGCTATCTCGGCGGTGCACTGGGCTTCCTCCACCAGCTGACCGGACCCGAGGTGTCCGCCTCCGGCTTCTACACGTGGACGTGGACGCTCCTGCACACGGTGGTCGCCGTGACCCTGGTGTGGTACCGGATCGTCGTCCCGGTCTGCGCCGCGCTGCGGCACCGGATGCGCGTGGTGGAGATCCGCCACGAGGGCCCGGACGTCGTATCGGTGGTCGTCGAGGGGCGCCGGACCCGGGAACTGGGTGCCGAACCGGGGCAGTTCTTCCGCTGGCGGTTCGCCGACCGCCGGATGTGGCGTACGGCCCTGCCCCTCTCCCTGTCCCAGCCCGTGGACGGAGACCGGATGCGGGTCACGGTCAAGGCGCTCGGCGACCACACGCGGCGGCTGCGCCGGGTCAGGCCGGGCACCCGGGTCTTCGCCACCGGGCCCTTCGGGGCCCTGACGGCCCAGCGGTTCGACGGGGGCAAGGTGCTCCTGCTGGCCGGCGGCATCGGCATCACTCCCCTGCGGGCGCTGTTCGAGTCGCTGCCCACCGCCCCGGGCGAGCTCACGCTGCTCTACCGCGCCTCGCACGAGGGCGATCTCGTGCTGCGCGGCGAACTGGAGGCGATCGCACGGCGGCGCGGGGCGGAGATCCACTTCCTGCTCGGCCCCCGCTCGTCTTCGGACCCCCTGACTCCCCAGGCCCTCGCCACGCTTGTCCCGGACCTGGCCGACCACACCGTGTTCCTCTGCGGGTCCCCCGGCCTGGTCCGTGCCGCCACCGCCGCGCTCACGGAGGCCGGGACGCCGCGCCGCAGGATCCATGCCGAATCGTTCGGCGTCTGAGGAAGGGCGGCATCCGATGGGAAGGCACCGCAGACAGCGGCCCCCACTGCGCCGGACGGCGGCGGTCCGCTGCCTGGTGGCGGCGGCCATCCTCGCCGTGAGCGGCCAGCTCGCCTCGGTACTGGCCGATCACGCGGTCCCGCAGTCCCCCCGCGACTCCAACCGGCCGCACCGCGATTCGGCCCGGCCGCATCCCTGATCCGGAGCCCGCCATGACCTCTGCGCGTTCTCGTGCGCGGCTGCCCCAGCCTCCCGGGGAACGGGAGAACTGCGACCGTGTCCGGGCGGGCGACCGCGCGGCGTTCGAGCAGGTGTGGCGGGACCATCGTGCGGCGGTGGCCCGGTACGCCGAACGGCTGGGCTGCCGGGCGCCGTACGAGGTCGACGACCTGGTGTCCGACACGTTCGCCTCGACGCTGAGGGCGCTGCTGGGGGGCCGCGGCCCGCTCGGTGACGTGCGGCCGTACCTGTTCAGTGTGGCGCGCAGCCACCACCAGCGGCGCTCGGCCCGCAACCGCAGGGAGTACCCCGTGGCGAACATCGGCGAACACGTGGGAGAGCGCGCCGGCTTCGGGGAGCAGGGCGGCGCCGGCGCGGAAGCCGATGAGGCGGCCGAGTTGTTGTCCGCCCTCGCCCCGGCCCACCGGCAGGTCCTGCGCATGCGCTATCTGGAGGGGCAGTCGGTGCCGGACATGAGCGTCCGGCTCGGGGTGAGCACGACGGTGGTGTCCTCCCGGCTCTACCGGGCCCGCCGGGCGATGCGGCAGGCCCGCGGCGCGCACCGGGCGATGCTCCAGGCCCGCTCGGACGGGCGTCCGGGGTTCGCCGCGCCGGTCCGGGAGGGCTGACCGCCGGCGGCGGATCCGCCGGACGGCCGCTACGCCACCGCCTGCCGGCAGGTCACCCCTGGTGCTGCCAGTCGAGCAGCTTGCTGCGCATCTCCGCCCGTACCGCGGGGGTCAGCGCCGGGCCCGTCTGGTCGACCAGGCGGGCCGCCTCGTACGCCACGAGCCCGATGTCGCACCCGACCTCGGTCAGGACCGCCAGGGCCGACCCGTCGGCGATGGACATCAGGCACAGGCACCCCCGTTCCATGTCGATCATGGTCTGGTTCATCCGCCCGCAGCCGTACAGTTCGGCGGCTCCGCGGGTCAGTGACAGCAGGCCGGAGGCGAGGGCGGAGAGCCGCTCGGTGCTCTCGCGGTCCATCCCCGCCGAGGAGGCGAGTTCGAGCCCGTCCGCCGACACCACCAGGGCGTGCAGCACGCCTGGGGTCCGCTGGGCGAAGCCGTTGATCAGCCAGCTGATGTCGGCGGCGGTGGCGATGGACATCATGTCTCCTTCGTCGGGTACGTGTGCGGGTGGCGGGCTCGGTGTGCCCCGGCGCGGAAGTCCGCCGCCTGCCGTCGCAGTTGCCCGGCGTCGGTCCCGCCTTCCCGCGTCGTGTCGTCCGCCGGCGCGGCGCCGGCGGAGCCCCGTCGCAGGTGGGACATGGGCACCCGGACCGGCAGGCCGGACGGGGCCACACGGGGCTGCTCGTGCACCTCGGCCGACTGCCGCACCGGGGGCTGCTGGTGCACGGGCGGCTGCTGGCGCACGGGGGCCGGCTCGTACGCCGGGGGCTGCTCGTACATCGGGGTCGGCTGGTACACCGGCGGCTGCTCGTAGCCCGGGGCCGGCTCGTATACCGGGGGCTGCTCGTAGACGGGGGTCGACTGGTACACCGGGGGCTGCTCGTAGCCGGGCGTCGCCTGGTACACCGGGGGCTGCTCGTAGCCGGGGGTCGACTGGTACACCGGGGGCTGCTCGTACATCGGGGTCGGCTGGTACACCGGCGGCTGCTCGTAGCCGGGGCCCGGCGAGTACACACGGGACGGCTCGTACACGGGGGCCGGCTCGGGTGCGGGCTCGTGCACCGGGGGCGTCCCGCCGACGGGGAGTTCGTCGCGCGCGGGGGGCTGCTCGAGCACGGTCGGCGGCGTCCCGGGCACCGGGACCGTGGTGTGCCACTGGGACGGGCCGGGCACGGCCGGGTGGGGTACGACGCGCACGACCGGTGAGGGCCGGTTGACCGACGGGACCTCTGGGTCCGGTACGGGCCGGGAGGCGGCTGGAGCCGGATCCGCCGGGCCGGGGACGGCCGGGCCAGGGGTACCCGACCCGGCGGCAGCCGGTCCGGAGGTACCCGAGCCGGCGGCAACCCGTCCGTGGGCACCCACACCCGGGCCACCCAGACCGGGGGCAGCCGGCCGGGAACCCGCCGGACCAGGAGCGGCGCGCCGGAAGGCGGCCGGACCAGGAACAGCCGGTCCCTGAGCAGCCACGCCCGGAGCAGCCAGGCCCGGAGCGACCGGTCCAGGGCCAACCAAGCTCGGGCCAACCACGCCCGGAGCAGCCAGGCCCGGAGCGACCGGGCCGGGGGCGGCCAGGCCGGGAGCAGCCTGTCCCGGAGCGACCGGTCCCGGGGCGGCCAGGCCCGGGTTGGCCGGAGCGGGAGCGGCCTTGGCCGGGGCGGTGTGGAGCAGTTCCGCGGGCAGCATGACCAGGGCCGTGGTCCCCTCGGGGCCCGACCGGAGCCGGACCCGCATGCCGCGCTTGGCCGCCAGCCGGCCGACCACGTAGAGCCCCATGCAGCGGGAGACGGCCAGTTCCACCTGGTGCTCCCCCTCCAGCCTGGCGTTGAGCACCTCCAGCCGGTCCGGGGGGATCCCGACCCCCGCGTCGCGGATCTCGACGACCAGGCGGCCGTCGGGCGTGCTCGCGGCGACCACCTGGACCTGCTGGCCCGGCCCGGAGAACTGCGCGGCGTTCTCCAGCAGTTCTGCCAGCAGATGCGTCACGTCGTGCACCGCGGGCCCGCGCAGCGCGATCTCCGGCATCACCGCCGGCCGCACCTTGGTGTACTCCTCGGTCTCGGCGGCCGCGGCGCGGACGACGTCGATCAGGGGCGCGGGGGCCGGCCAGGAACTGCCCGGATCCGCGCCCGCCAGGACGAGCAGGTTGTCGCCGTGGCGCCGGATGCGGGTGGCCAGGTGGTCGATCCGGAACAGCTCGGCGAGCGTCTTCGGATCCCGCTCGGCGTTCTCCAGCGAGGTGATCGCGTCCAGCTGACGGTGGACCAGTCCCTGGCTGCGCCGCGCGAGGCTGACGAGCATCGCGTTGATGCCCGTACGCAGCGCCGCCTGTTCCGCGGTCTGCTTGACCGCCTCGCGGAACACGGCGTCGAAGGCCCGGGAGACGTCACCGATCTCGTCCCGGGAGGCCAGGTCGATGGGGGCGGCCTCGACTTCCACCGGCTCGCCGCCCCCCGCCGAGATCTGCTCGACCAGCTCCGGCAGCTGGCTCTCGGCGACCCTCAGGGCCGCGTCGCGCAGGCTCCTGAGCCTGGTGACCAGGGTGCGGGCCATCGTCGCCGCGACGGTCATGGTGATCAGCAGCGCCGCCACGGCGATCGCGGCTCCGGCCAGCGCCTTGCGCTGCGCGGTCCGTTCGCCTGCGGTGGCGTGGTCCAGCAGCCGCTGGGCCGCGGCGGTTTCCACCTGGTCGATCTGGTCGAGCATCGTGGTGGCCGCCCGGTGCCAGTCCTGGATGCTCACCCCGCCCACCCCCTTGGGGTCGGCGAGGACGCGGTCGAGCAGACCGGTGACGTCGTCCGCGCGCACGGTCGCGTCGTAGCGGTCCCGGTCCTCGCCCAGGTCCAGGTTCCTGAACTCCTGCTGCGCGCGCTCCCGGACGCCGCGCAGCTCGCGGACCGCGGCGGCCTCGTCCGGTTTCAGGCCCCCCTGGGCCAGCCCGGCGCTGACCAGGGCCCGCTGCCCAGAGAGCGCCGACTTGCCGATGGACAGCGAGTGCAGGGCCCAGCCCTCCGCCATCGGCTCCTCGTCGCCGAAGTCCAGGACGGTGTCCAGGTGGAGCATGGTGGTGAGGATGCTCTCGTACGCCTGCTGGCTGGCGACCGCGCCGAAGTCCGCGGTGAACGCCTTGTCCCGCAGCACGGGCAGATCGGCGAGGGCCTTGTCGACGGGCTTCATCCGCTCGTCGAGCTCCTTGTCGGCGTCCGCGGCGGCGGCCTTGCCACGGAAGTCCTTCAGCGCCTCGTCGGTCGCCGCGCGGTACTTGTCCACGTCGGCGGTGCGGCGCCCCGGGGTGAGCGCGGCGACGTCACGCTCGTTCTGCAGGGCGTGCGCGGCCACCGTCACCGCGTACACGAGCTGTGTCCTGCGCTGGGCGGTCTGCCTGCGGTCGGCGTGGTCCAGCGCGTCGGCGATCTGGAAGGCGACCAGGGCCGCGCACAGGACGGCGGGGAGGCCGAGCGCGGTGACGAGCCGGGTGGCGAGCCGCCCTCGGGAGCGCCGGCCGCCGGTCGGTCCGTCCCGGAATCCGAGATCCATGTGTGGCGTGCCAGCCTCTCTGCCCTCGGCCTCTCTTCTCTTCCGAGCCTAGGGACCCCACTCGTGGGCGAGCCCGGAAGAAAGGCCTGAACAGTGCTCCTTAGGCTGACTCCGGTGCGCCATACGACGGCCGGTCGACGGCCGGTCGACGGCCGGGACACGGCCGACCGCCGATCGGGGACGGGCCCGGGAGCGGTCATCTCCTGCGCATGGCCGACGGTTCGTGCCGTCGCAGCAGCAGGAAGGTGGCGAGGCAGCCCGTCAGGAACAGCGCGGCCAGCACGCCGCAGTCCGTCAGCCACTGGGTGGTCTGGCTGTTCCAGACGGCATCGGTGACGTCCAGGTCCGCGGCGTCGGCGGGCGGACCGATGCGGGACAGGTCCACCGTGGCCGCAATGGCGCCCACGGCCCAGCGGGAGGGAGCCAGCCACGCGAGCTGGGCCAGTACGTCCCGGTTGAAGATCGGGAAGACCGCGCTGGTGGCCGCGGCCTGGAAGACCGTGACCAGGACCAGCAGGGGCATGGTCTGCTCGCCCGTCCTGACCAGTGCCGAGACCACCAGCCCGACGACCATCGAGCTGACCGACAGCATGACCATGGCCACGAGCAGTTCGGCCAGCGGCCACGAGTGCATCAGCCCCTTCTCGGGCAGCGGACGCCCGGCCAGGCCCACGCCGGCGATGCACAGGCCCTGGAGCGCCGTGATCAGGCCCAGCACCACGATCTTGGACGTGAGGTAGGCGGTGCGCGACAGCCCCGTGGCCCGTTCCCGCTGGTAGATGACCCGCTCCTGAACCAGTTCCCGTACCGAGTTGGCCATTCCGGTGAAGCAGGCGCCGACGGCCAGCATCACGACGACACGCGAGGCGTCCGCGTTGAAGCGCGGCATGCACATCTCGGCGTTGATACCTTCCTGACCGGCCATCATGAAGCCGTCCGGGGCCGGGACGGCCCGGGTCAGGATTCCCATCAGGAGGGGCAGGAAGACCAGCAGGGCGACGTAGCCGCGGTCGGCCGCGATCACCGATCCGTGGCGGCGCACCAGCGTGCGGAACTGGGCGACCCCTCCGGGAGGGCCTGCGGCTTCCTTCGCCAGCCTGATCTGTGTCCGGACGGCCGAGCGGGTGGTCGCGGGAGCCGCGTCGCCGACGTAGGCGCGGTACTGCTCCGACTTCCGGTAGCCGTCGCCCCAGTACCCGTTCGGGGAGCTCTCGAAGTCGTCGAAGACGTCCGCCCAGCTCTCCCTGCCGAAGAACTCCAGCCCCTCGTCGGGCGGTCCGAAGTAGGCGGTCCTGCCTCCGGGAGCCAGCACCAGCAGGAGGTCGCACAGCTCCAGGCTGCTCACGGCGTGGGTGGTGAGCACCACCGTGCGGCCGCCGTCGGCCAGGCCGCGCAGCATCTCCATGACCTGGCGGTCCAGCCCCGGGTCGAGTCCGGAGGTGGGTTCGTCGAGGAAGAGCAGGGACGGTTTGGTGAGGAGTTCCAGGGCGACCGAGACGCGTTTTCGCTGGCCTCCGGAGAGCGTGGCGATCCTCGCTTCGCCGCGGTGCGTGAGCCCCAGTTCGGCCAGCACCTGCTCGGTCCGCCGGTGGCCATCCTCCTCGCTGGTTCCGGCCGGGCAGCGCAGCCGTGCGGCGTAGCGCAGCGCGGCCCGTACGGTCAGCTGCGTGTGCAGGATGTCGTCCTGGGGGACGAAGCCGATCTCCCGGCGCAGGAGGTGGAAGTGCTGGTACAGGTCGAGGCCGTTGTAGCGGACCTCGCCACGGTCCGCGGGCTGGTAGCCGGTGAGGGCGCGCAGCAGGGTCGACTTGCCCGATCCGGAGGGGCCGATGACGGCGATGAGGGAACGGCCCGGGAAGCTGAGGGTGACGTCGTCGAGCAGGGTCTTGCGTCTGCCGAACTGCCGGACGGACGTGCGCAGGTTGCGGGCGGTGAGCCGGATGGCGGGGCTTTCGGGTCTGCCGGGGCTTTCGGGGTTGTCGGGGCCGACACCGGTATCCGGTGGTTCCGGATACGTCAGCGCGGGTGGTGGCATGTGAGGCCTTTCAACCGGTCCGGCGCCCGGATCGCACCCGGTTCGCGCCCGCACGGCAACACTCGGTACGGACGAGAACCCGGCCGCCGGTCGGTCCGCGGCGCATCGGCTGGGGCGGCCGGGCTCTCTTTGATGTGCCGTCAGGCGGTGGTGTGGCTACGCCGACGCCGGGTCAGCCAGACGCCGCCGCCGGCGGCGACCGCCGCCGTGGCCAGGCCGACGGTGCCCATCACGGCCGGGCTGGTCAGCGGGGTGTCGAGCTCATCGGCCTGCCCGTAGAACACGGAGCCCACCTGGAAGGCCTGGGAGGCGTCGCCCGCCTTCCAGCTGGCCTGGCAGACCTGGCCGCCGGTGCTGTCGGCCTGCGGCCAGGCGAGCAGCTTGTAGTAGCCGGGGCCGTCCTTGGTGAAGTCGGTCGTCCCGGTGAACTCGATCTTCTTCGACCAGTCGTTGCCGTGCGGGGTGACGTTGAGCTTGACCGGCTCCGGGGTGAGCTGGGACGCCGTGCCGTCCGACTTGACCCACTGGTAGTACACCGAGTCGGTGCGGTTGCACGGCAGGTTGGTGCCGTGCCGGGGGTTGGAGGCGTCGATGATGAACTTGTTGCCCGGCACCTTGCCGGTGTCCGTGATGAAGCCCCAGCCGTCCGCGCTGTTGCCGTCCGGGCTGCGCCAGGCGTTGTCCCAGGGCAGCCGGACGACGGGCCGGCCGCCCTCCGTACCGCTCTGGCCGTCGCAGCGGTCGAAGCGGCGCATGTCCATCTTCGGCTCGACGACCTGCTTGGTGCCGTCGGTCAGGTCGACCTCGACCCGGACGGGGTACTCGGTGGTCGGGCAGTACGGCGCCTTGCCGCCCGGGCCGAAGTCTCCGCGAAGGGTGAAGGTGATCTTGCTGTTGTCCCCTTCCGTCTTCGTGCTGACGACCTCGTACTCCTCGCCCACCCCGCCCCTGCCCCGGGAGACCTCCTTGGCCGTCGTACGGGCGTTGCCGTCACCGTTGTACGCGTACCTGATCGCCTTGATGCCGACGCCCTTGGGAGCCGCGACGATGCCGTCGTAGCGGAACTCCGAGTCCATGCTGTTGGGCCGGTTGGAGTAGCCGAGCGTGTAGATGGGCTCCGCGCCCGCCTTCGTCTCCGGCTTCGCCGGGCCCGGCGCGGGGGTGCCCGCCGCCATCGCGAACCCGGGCGTGGCCAGCGCCACGGATCCGGCCGCGAGAATGACACCGACGCTGGATATCAGCGCGTGCCGGTGCTTGACAGTCATTTTCAGACTTTCCTTTCGATGCGCACAGTTGCGACAGGAAGATCCTGCTAAGCACGAGAGCCGCCAGACGCCCGACAAAGTCGAACCAAACTCCCCAACGACTACAAAGCTGCGTACGGAAGTTGACCCATTCCGGGTCCATTCCGAGCCAATTCCGAGCTCACGGCCTAGGAAGCCATCCGAATTCGACTGCCGAACCGGAGTATCAGGAAAAGCACGACGAGTCCGCCCAGCACGAAACCGAGGGAGAAGAGAGCGGCCACCGAGTCGTGGATCACCACCACGTCGCGGGTCGGCAGCTCCCTGGCGATCAGCATCAGCGAGGAGATCCGCAACACGTTGCCGCAGAAGACGAGCACGACGCAGGCGACCAGTCCCGCGATGAGGTGCGGGAGCCGGACGATGCTGCGGACCGACAGTGCGATGGCGGCCGCGGCCATGAACAGCGGCCCGACCGAGCAGCTCGCGGTGATCCGCAGGTACAGCAGGGCGCCCACGTCCTGGTCCCGGCGCACGAACACGCCCGGACCGTCCACCCAGGCTTCCAGGGACGGCGCGATCAGCTCTGCGAAGCGGACGCTCGCCGTGCCCTCGAAGCCCCGCACCGGGTCCTTGGTCAGGAAGTACGCGACGAGACCGACGGCGATCAGCACCACCGTGCCCACCGGCGCCCACCGGCTGCTCGAGGCCAGTCCGCCCCGGCTGCCGCGCAGGGACCCCCTCCTCGCGTGCGGGAACCGGTCGTACGCCTCGCCGTCCCGCGGCTCGGGCACCTCGTCCGCGTACGCCGGCTCCTGCGTCGGCGCCGGCAGGTCGGGCCCGGCGCCGGGCGCCGGATCCACCGCGGCCTGTGGCTTGCGCGCCGCCCGGGCGGTCTTGGCCCACCCGCCGGCCCGTCCCGTCACTCCGTCGAACCACGCCTTGGAGACGACCAGCAGGCCGAAGACGTAGAGCGGGAAGTAGAGGGGCAGCAGCAGGAAGTGACGAGCGGGAGCACGGGTGGCGATCAGGGCGGCGCCGAGCTGGATGAGGGGGCCGTAGAAGAGCATGGGCCACAGGGCGACCGAGATCGGGACCAGGTCCTGCGGGTAGGCCATGACGAACAGGCCCAGCACGAGACCGGCCAGGTTGACCAGCGGCAGGTGATAGATGAGCAGGTAGTAGACCAGCTCGGTCTTCTGCGCCAGGGAGATGCCCCGGTAGCGCAGTACCGGCCGCAGGTAGTCGCGGCAGACCTGCTGGTGGCCGGTGGCCCACCGGCGGCGCTGGCGCCAGTACGCCCTGGGGGTGGTGACGGCCTCCTCGTAGTCCAGCGCGTCCGGTTCGTACTGGACCTTGTGGCCGGCGAGCATGACACGGAGCGTCAGGTCCGTGTCCTCCGTCAGCGAGCGTTCGTTCCAGCCCCTGATGTCCCTGAGCACGCTGTGCCGGACCGCGCAGTTCGCCCCGCCGTACGAGGGCATGCCCGCGTAGGCGCTGCGCCCCTGCTCGCCGACGATGTAGCCGCCGAGGTAGTCGATCGAGACCAGCCTGGACAGCAGGCTGTCCCTGCCGTTGCCGATGACGCAGCGGCCTTGCGCGGCGCCGACGTTGGGGTCGTCGAAGCAGGCGGCGAGGTAGCGCAGGGCCTTGGGTTCCGGTGCGTGGTCGGCGTCGTAGACGACGATGACGTCGCCGGTCGCGTAGCGGGACGCGTGGTTCAGGGCTCCGCTCTTGCCGCCGCCGCCGGGCCGCCGCAGGACCAGCAGCCGCCCCGGGTGACGCTCCTCCCAGGTCTTCAGCCGGTCGGAGGTGGCGTCGGTGGAGCCGTCGTCCACGATGATCAGTTGCAGGAGCTTGCGGGGGTAGTCGAGTGCCAGCAGGCTGCGCACCAGCCGGTCCACCACGGCTTCCTCGTTGTGGCAGGGCACGATGACGGTCACCGAGTGGCGGGCCTCGGGTGCCGGCCTGCGCCGGGCGGCCCGCTTCATCGCGGACGAGGAGGCGGCCCGTACCAGGGTGAGGGTGCGCGCCCCGGACACGAAGAAACAGAGCAGACAGAGGTGGAAGATGATGGTGGCCGGGCCGCGCGGTCCCAGGAGCCAGGTCCCGAGGCCCCCGATCAGTGCTGCCGCGAGCGCCCACACCGCCAGCTCGCCGTAGGCCGGCCGGGGAGCGGCCCGCCGGCCCGGCACCGTGCCGGCCGGGGCCCTCACGGCGCGGACCGCGGATCGGACGCGGCGCTCACGAGGTGGATCAGCGCCGAGGCGGCGTCGGGGTAGCAGCCCAGTTCGGGCACTCCGCAGGGCAGTTCGGCGTACTCGCCGGTGCGGACGCGCGCCGCCCCGAGGAGTCCGGAGGCGTGGGCGCCCGCGACGTCCTTGTCCGGCCGGTCCCCGACGTGGGCCATCTCGCCGGGCCGGACTCCCAGCCGCCGGGCGGCTTCCAGGAACGGCTCCGGCGCCGGCTTGCGGAACCGTCGGCCGCCGAGCTCGTCCGAGACCACGACGGCGTCGGCCAGCGCGTCCAGCCCCAGGGCGGCGAGCTTGTCCCGCTGCTGCGGGGGGTGCCCGTCGGTCACGACGGCGATCCGGACGCCCACCCGGCGCACCCATCTCAGGGCGGCCACCACTCCCCGGTACGGGGCCAGTTGACCGGTCCGGTAGGAGCGGAACACGGCCACCAGCGGGCCGGGATCGGCCTTGCTGCCGACCCGGGCCAGCGCCCGGTCGATGATCCCGCCCCGGTCACTGCCGGGGCCGGCCGCCTGGACCAGGGCCTCGTACATCCGGTGGCGGGAGAGACCGTACCGTACGGCGGCCGCGTCGGCCACCGCCCGCCACGCGCCGTCCAGCCACACCGCCTGCGGGTAGAGCGTGTCGTCGAGGTCGACGGAGACCGCCCGCAGCAGGAAGGGCGTCGGACGCGTGAAGTTCCCTCCGGGCTCCGTCCGCGGGCAGTGCGGACAGGGTGCGGTGTCCAGGATGACGGTCATACGGCGGGCACCCGCCCGTCGGTGTAGTCCGGCTCGGCCGGCCGCAGCCGCCGCCAGACGTCCTCCCGGCCCAGCAGCGCGGCCACCCGCTCCGCGGTCCGGCCGTCGCCGTAGGGGCAGTCCAGGTCCGCCAGCCGGGCCGCGGCTGCGGGTTCGGTCATCTCCGCGACGGCCCGGCACACCGGGGCGTGCCGGACCGGGCTGAGCCGGGCCAGCCCCCGCTCGACGCCCTCCCAGCGCGGCGTGGAGCCGCGCATGACGACGGCGGGGACGCGGAGCCAGGCCGCTTCCTCCTGGAGGCCGCCCGAATCGGTGACCACCGCCCGGCTGTGGCGGAGCCGTTCCAGCAGTTCGGGATAGGGCAGCGGGTCGCGGATCTCGGCCCCGGTCGCGGCCAGCTGCTCCATCAGCCCGAAGGCGTGCAGCCGGTCGGCGGTGCGGGGGTGGAGGGGGAACAGCACGCCGCCCTCCTGCCTCACCAGCGCCGCCACGATGCCGATCACTTCGGCCAGCCGATCGGGGCGGTCCACGGTCGTCGGCCGGTGGGCGGTGACCAGTACGCCCGCACGCCGGGCGGGCGGTACGACCGCCACCCCCCGCGCGCGCAGCGGGTCCAGCCCCGGGTTGCCCACCACCTCGATCCGGTCGGCGGGCACCCCTTCGGCGCGCAGGACCGCGGCGGCCCTGGCGGTGGGCGCGAGGTGCAGGGAGGCCAGGGAGGCGGCGAGCTTCCGGTTCGCCTCCTCGCGGGACAACGGGTTGTACGAGCGCAGGCCCGCCTCCAGGTGGACCACGGGCAGCCCGGCGTCCACGGCGGCGAGACAGAACGCGGGCACGGTGTTCGTGTCGCCCAGGACCAGGACCGCGTCCGGGCCCTGCCGGTCCAGGCCGCGGCCCGCCTCGGCCACCAGCGCGCCCAGCCGCTCCGCACCGCTGCGCGCGGGGCCCGCGGGACCCGCGGCCGGGCCGGTGTCCCACCGCTCGGCCGGTTCGAGGCCGAACTCGGCCAGCATCCGGTCCCCGAGGGCGGCCGAGCCGTGCTGGCCGGTGAAGACCACGCGCACGTCGTGCGCCGCGGCCAGGCCGCGGACCACGGGGGCGAGCTTGACGATCTCCGGCCGGGTGCCGAGCGGCACCAGGATCCTGCGGCGGACAGCAGGCTCCGCCGCGGTGACCTGCGGCCGATCCCCCGCGGGGGCCGCCGCCTCGCGCGGTGCCGCCTGGGTGAGGTAGCGGACGACGCGGACCCCTGGCCGCCAGTCGGCGGCCGCCGCGGGCAGCGGGATTCCCTGGGCGAGGGCGATGTACCCCGCCACCAGGTCCGCGCCGGCGGCCAGCGAGATCGGAAGTCCGCCCGAGAACCGGGGGTTCATCTCGAAGAACGCGAAGGATCCGTCGGACGCCTGACAGCCCTGGACGTTGCCCGCACCGCGGAAGCCCAGCGCCTCGACCAGCCGGGCCACCTGCTTCTCGATCTCCGGCTCCCGGAAGGCCTCGCCGGCGGTGGAGATGCCGCCGCGCACCTGCTCCCGCCAGCGGGGCACCAGGAGGGCCACCTCCGCGTCGGGTCCGGCCAGCACGTCGACGGTGAACTCCCGGCCCGGCAGCCGGGTCTGGACGACGGCGTCGGGAAGGCCCGCGGCGAACCGGCCCGCCTCCTGGGCGGACGAGGTCTCCCGGACCCCGCGGGAACCGCGCCCCTGGCGGGGCTTGACGACCCAGGGGCCGGGCGGGAGCGGCATGCCCGGAAGCACCGTCTCGGGCACCGGGATGCCGTGGCGTGCGCACAGCTGCGCGAAGGCGTACTTGTCGGCGCAGGCCTCGACCGCCTCGGGGGGCGGGAGCAGGGTCCGGCAGCCCAGCTCCGCCAGACGCCCGGCGCAGCGGTCCAGCGCGACGAGCTCCTCGGCGACCGTGGGTACGAGGACCTCGATCCGGTGCTCGGCGACCAGACGCAGCACGGCTTCGCCGTACGAAGCGTCGTCGCCGGACGGCAGTTGTGCGGGCACGTCGGCCAGCCGGTGGCCGGCCGTGTCGGCCGCGGCGTCCGCGGCGACCACCCGGTGCGGGCCGGACCTCAGACGCTCCACGACGGCGGTGCCGGCGGGACCGCCCGCACCGGTCACGAGTATGGCGGCGATGTCCCTCACCCCTGGCCCGCTGCGTGGAACATCTGGTCGCCGAGCGGCGAACGGCCCGCGCTCGCGCGGGCCTCGCCGTTGGCCGGCGCGGCCGCACTGAACGCCGGCAGGGTCAGCCGGCGGGCGGCGAATCCCTCCGCGCACCCGGAACGCGCCTGCGCGCCCCGCACGTGCAGCAGCGCCTGGATCGCCCTGAGGTCCACCCGGTCGCTGGCGGTCACCTGGGACACGTGCGCCTGGAGCGAGGCGAGCTTGCGGTAGGCGGTGCCGCTCACCTCCACGAACACCGAGGGGTCGAAGGAGAGGGTGGTCGGCGACTCGTAGAAGAGGAGCGAGGGGACGTCGCGGGCCGCGGATTCCACCGCCCGGGAGACGGAGCGGTGGTCCTGGTGCGAGTCCTCGGGGGCGTGTGCGTAGACCACGTCCGGGCGGATCTCGTCGATCAGGTGCTCGATCAGCTCGATCGTTTCGCACCCGTCCGGGATCCGGCCGTCGGGGAAGCCGCCCCAGTGCAGTTCGGCCCCGATGACCTCGACGGACTTCTCCTGTTCGGCACGGCGCTCGGCGACGGTGGCGCCGGGACCGCGTTCGCCTCCGGAGAGCACGAGCATCACGACCCGGTCGCCCGCGTCCACGTGCGCGGCGAGGGTGGCGCCGCAGCCCAGTTCGATGTCGTCGGGGTGTGCTCCGACGGCGAGGACCGCCCGCCGCCCGGGCACCGGATCATCCGGGGCCGTGCCCCCCTGATACACACGAGGAATTATGATCATCCGCCCAGGAATTCCTTTCGCCCCGCAGGGGTGACTGTTCGACTCAGAAACCCTCACGAAAAAAGGGTCGTTGGCCGCCCCACAGAGCGCCGTTAATTACTCTATGCACGCGATTCACGGCTTCCGTTGCCATGAGAAGGCACCCGGATCCACCCATGGCCATAAAGAATTGCACCGCTCTTCCCTGCGCTGTCACCATTCCGGTCCGCTTTCGGACGCGGCAGGTGGCCGCATGGACGAGCGGCGCCGCCCGGCTGCCGGGCGGCGAGGGGCTGGGCGGCGCCCTTCGCTCAGCCCCCGCACGCGGCGCGGCATCAGCCCGCCTCGATCAGGCCCGCCGCCCGCAGGTGCGAGAGCAGCGCGGTCAGGTCCTCGCGCGCCCGGACGGCCGAAATCCCGTACACGGCCGCGACGTCGGCGGCCAGCGCCCCGATGCCGTGGCCCGCCAGCAGCCGCTCCAGCGCGATCGAGCCGGTCGCGTTGAGCTGCCAGTGGTCGCCGGTCCGCTCGTTCAGCAGAACGGTGCCGTCATCGGTCTCGGCGGTCGTCGTGCCGGGGCACAGACGCACGGTCATGCCTCAGTCCTCTCCTGTGTCGAGCCGGCGGTGCGCGCGGCGGCGACCGCCCTCAGCCACAACTCGGCCCCGACCGCGGCCTCCAGCCGGACCGCTGCTCGCTCGCGGTGGGTCCGAGCAGACCGGCCAGGGTGGGCAGCACGGCCCAGCGGCGCAGCGCGCGGTGCACCCGCATCTGCCGCAGGGCGGTCAGCGGGCGCCTGCGCAGCAGCGTGTGCAGAGGGGTGGGGCCGCCGCGGAACAGCTCGTCGGCTCCGTGCCCGGCCAGGTGCGTCCGGGCCCCGCGTTCGGACAGCCGGTGGGCGGCGGCGTGCAGGACGGTGAGGCCCCGGGTCAGCCGCGGGGGCGCCTCGGGGTCGTCCAGGGCGTACGGATACGTGCGGGGAAGCGCGAAGGGGATCTTCCCGCGGGCCCGTCCGCCACCGGGGGTGTCGGGAAAGACGGGCAGATGACCCGTCAGCGATGCGGAGGGCATGCCGGTGCACCTTCCTGCCGGGAGGGGGGCGGCGCGGGGTCAGACCATGCGGTGGCCGGACGCCGTGGTGTCGGTCCTGCCGCGCTGCGAGTTGCCCTTCGCGTCCTTGCCGAACGTTGCGACCTTGGTCAGGGAGGGAGCGGTGTAGCGGACCGGCGCGACCTTCTTGGTGTCCTTCACGGACGTGTCCCCTCTGCTCTTGCCGATACGGAGAAGCGGGCCCAGGACCGGCCCACGCCATGATCGTGTCCCCCTTCGGGGGTGGCCTGCAGGAGCCACAAGCACGGCTCGTGTCCCAGGTCGTCCAGTCGTCGCAGGTCTTTCGCCACCGGAACGGCAGCGGGTTCCCGGCCGCCCGGGGGGGGTGGCCGAACGCGGTCATCGGCCTTTCGGCCGGGTCCGGCGGCCGTCCGGCCGAAGTGCCCGGCCCGGACGCGTTGATCTACTGGGAGGCGGCCGGGCGGCGGAGTCCGATGGCCCCGTTGTCCCCGCTCTGGAAGGCCGTCATGACGCTCCTGCTGATCCGCCACCTCACCGGCGCCGCCCTCACCGTCGCGCTCTCGTTCGTGGTGGCGGCGGGCTGGGCGGGCCTGCTGAGGATCGGCTCGTCCCCGCCGCGGCGCGGCCGCCGGTCCGGTGTGGACCCCCGGCCGCTGCGGCTGGCCTCGGGCGACCCGGACGCACCGCACGCCGTCCGGGACCGGGTGCGGGCCGCGGCCCGCGCCTGCGGGCTGGAGGCGCGGGCGGCCGAGATAGAACTCGCCGTCCAGGAACTCGTCGGGAACGGGCTGCGGCACACCGGCGGCAGGGTCACCGTACGGATGCGGGTGCCCGGGCGCGGGCCGCAGCGCAGGCTGCGCGTCGAGGTGCTCGACCGGTCGCGGCGTCTGCCGGTGCCCCGCTGGGCCGTTCCCGACGACACCGCGCACGGGCGCGGGATGTGCCTCGTGGCGGTGCTGTGCGACGGCTGGGGAGCCGTCCGCCGGGTGGGCGGGAAGCAGGTCTGGTGCGAGTTCGCCGCTCCGGCCCGGGAACCCCTGCGGGCTACCGTCCCGTAGCCGGGGCGGCCTTGCGCAGGGCCGTGATGCAGGTGGCGAGCGCGTCCTGGAGCGCCTCGAGGCGCTGGACCATGTCGTCCTCGTAGATGGCGTCGGCGTCCGCGTCGGCATCGTTGAAGGTCAGCTCCTCGAAGACCTTCGTCGCCTTCTGCAGGCTGCTGTAGAACTTCGTGCGGCGCTCCCGCACGCGCAGTTCCGGGTCGGCCTCCACGGTCTCGGCCACCAGCGCCTTGACCGACTCGTACGCCTCGCCCGCCCACTGGCCGGCCGCTTCGTCGTCGTCCAGTTCGTCGATGAGCGACAGGTGGCGTTCGGCCTCCGCGCGCAGTCCTGCGGGTACGTCGATGCTCTGGCCGGCCGGGGTGCGCACCTGGCCGCCCTCGGCGACCTGGCGGACGAATCCGATGCGGTCGGCGGTCCGGGACTCGCCCGCTACGGCCTTCTTCAGCTCGTCGTCACGGGCGAGGTCGCGGGCCAGTTCGGTCTGCAGGGCCGGGTCCTCCTTGATCCGGTCCAGCAGCGCCGACCGGGCGGCGCGCGCCGTGTCGGGGTCGGCGAGGATGGCGGCGCGCAGCGCGGTCGGGTTCTCGGCGACTTCGAGGGCCTTGGTGGGACGGATGCCCTCGGCCTCGGCCGCGGCGGTGATGGCGACCCCGCGCACGCTGGTCGCGCTGGAGCGGGAGGCGTAGTAGCCGCTCCAGGCGTCGGCATCGGGGAGTTCCACGTCCTCGCCCACGGACAGGGCCTCGAACTGCGGGACGAGCCCGTCGTCGGCGGCCAGGTCCCAGGCCTTGTAGTAGCGCATGACCCGTTCCGGCGAGCATCCGGCCAGCTCGGCGAAGCGCCTGGCGGAGACCTTGTCCGTCTCGTCGGCGCCCTGTCCGCCCGGCCGCACGCTGCGCGCCACCTTCAGGGCGAAGGCCCAGCCGCCCGTGCGCGCGTACGCGCCGAACTCGTGTGCGTCGCGCGCCACCGCGTCGGGCACGCCGCCGTCCGCTTCCGGGACGGGCGCCGGGGAAAGTGCCTCGGCGGGCGACTGCGACGGGGACGGGACGATCGCCGTGGTCAAGGGGAATCTCCAGGTATGGGCGGGAATGGCGGAACGGCGATCACTCTATCGGCACCCGTCCGCGCCACCGGATGAACGACGGTCATCCGAAGTCGACAACAGGCCCGGCGGGCGCCGACCGGTGACCGCACAAGGGTGAACCGCTCCTGGCCGGTCAGGCGCCGCCCGTCTCCCATCACCCGGCCGCGGCGGCGCCGCGGGCCTCTACCGTCCACGTGATGGATCTTCGCGACCAGGAGCGCTCCGCGGAGACGACGCTCACGATGCCCCTCCCCCCGTACGCGTCGCTGGCGCTGCTGGCGGAGCTGACCAACACCCCGCCCCCTCCTCCGAGCCTGCTGCGCACCATCAGGCGACGGGTGCGGATCTGGAGTCCGGTCGTCGCACTGCTGTGCCTGCTCGTGGCGATCGCACAGGCCGTGCGGCCGCTCCCCCAGCCCACCCTGCACCTGACGTCCGGCCGGTCGTTCACCTTCCCCGGTGAGCCGCCCGCGCTGAGCTGGCCCGCCGGCGGACAGGCGTCGGTGGCGGTGCTGGGCCAGGGCACCGTCGGCTCGCACGGCGGCGGCACGCCGGTGCCCGTCTCCTCGGTGGCGAGCGCCATGACCGCGTACGTCGTCTTCCGTGACCATCCGTTCGGGAAGAGTGAGGACGGCGCGCCGATCAGCGTGGACGGCGCGGAGCAGGGCACCGTACGGGACGCCCTGGCGGCGCTGCTGGTCGGCTCCTCGGAGACGGCCGGCGGGGTGCTGGCGCGCTGGCACTCGGGGTCGGAGGAGGCCTTCGTCGCGGAGATGAACCGGACGGCCGCGGAGCTGGGGATGGCCGATACGACGTACACGGACCCGTCGGGCCGGGGCCTGGGGAACGTGAGCACCGCGGAGGACCAGGTCCGGCTCGGGCTGCGGTTCGTCGAGAGCCCGGTGCTGCGCGACATCACCGTCCTGCCCAACTGGGAGGATCGGTCGGGCAGGAGCTGGCAGAACCGGAACCAGCTGGTGCCGTTCAACGGGGCCGTGGGGATCAAGCTCGGGACGAGTCCGGAGGCCGGCGGGAACCTGCTGTTCGCCTCGGTGCGCCGGGTCGGCGGGGCGGACCGGATCGTGGTGGGCGCGGTACTCGCGCAGCACGCCGTTCCGATCGGGGACGTGGTCACCGCCGCGGCGAAGAAGATCATGCTGGAGGTGCACGGACTGCTGACCGTACGGACCGTGGTCGAGGAGGGTGCCGTGGTGGGGCACGTGGACGACCGTCTGGGCGGCAGGACGGCGGTGGTCGCCGCCGAGGAGGTCACCGTGGTCGGCTGGCCCGCCCACCGGGTCGCCGTCACCCTGTCGGGGCCGGACGGCGGGGTGCCGCACGAGGCCGCGCCCGGCACCGCCGTCGGCCGGCTCGCCGTCGGCGGGGCGGGATCGGGCGGGGCGGAGCCGGGGACGGGGCCAGGGACGGGCGGGGCCGCCGTGGTCGTGCGCGACGCGCTCGCGGCCCCCGGTCTGCTCGACAAGCTGGGGCGGCTGTGGTGAATCCCGGGGCCCGAGCGCGACTGAAAGAGATACTAAGACCCATTTCAGGCTGCTTTAAGTCCGGATGGGGCAGGATTTCTCATGTCAGGAAGACCCGGTTCACCACCCATGGAGGGGCAAGATGATCCCGGAAGCCACCCCCACGGGACGTCACCGCCGGATACCGCGGTGCCAGCCCGAAACCCCCATCTACAACCGGCTCGTCGCCGACCTCGGTGAGCCGCACTACACGCGGGCGCAGCGAGCGGCCCACGGCCGGCCCCCCGCCGCCCAGGGCTCCGTCGCCGCCTGAGGGCAGGAACGCCCCCACCCTGAACCCGTCGCCGTGCGGCGCCGCCGACAGCGAGCCGCCCAGCAGCCGGAGCCGCTCTTCCAGGCCGATCAGGCCGTACCGGGCGCTCGGCAGCTCGAAGGGCCGTGACCGCGCGGGCCCGTTGACGACCTCCACGTGTACGCCGTCGGCCTCGCAGCGGACCCCCACCCGCACCTGAGCGCCCGGCGCGTGCTTGGCCGCGTTGGTCAACGACTCCTGGACGGTGCGGTACACGGCGCGCTGGACCTCGACGGGAAGCACGTCGAGGTAGCCCTCGACGGACAGTTCGACCGGTCGGCCCGCCGCCACGGCGTCCGCGACCAGGTCCGGTACCGCGAGCCCGGGGGCCTCCGCCCGCTCCGCGGCCGCGGCATCTCCCGCGCTCCCCGGGTGTCCGGGCCCGAGCAGGCCGAGGACCTCGCGCAGCTCCGCGAGAGCCGCCTGCCCGCCCCTGCGCACCCGCCCGAGCGTCCCGCGCACGGTCTCCTCGTCGTACGCGCCCGTGACCTCCAGGACGCCGACGGCCAGGACGATGTCGCTCACCCGGTGGGCGACCACGTCGTGCATCTCGCGGGCGATGCGCGAGCGCTCCCGCTCGATCGCGCGCCGCGTGACCATCTCCTGCTGGAGCTCCCGGCAGCGGGCCTGTGTCTGCGCCGCCTTGGCGAGCTCGCCGCGCAGACCGACGACGTAGCCGGCGAGCAAGGAGCCCGGCACGACGTCGAGCAGGCCCCCCGCGTAGTCACGGAGGTTCGGCAGCGCGAGACCGAGGGGCGTGGCGGACAGGACGGTGAGGCCGACGATGCCCACGCCGACCGAGACGATCCAGCCCCGGCGCCGGGTGGTACCGAGCGTGAACAGGGCGAGCGCCACCACTCCCGGTACGTACACCAGGCAGTAGCCGACCAGGGTGAGCAGCGCCACGCACACGGGGAACCGCCGGCGCCACAGGGTTACGCCCGCGAAGGCGGCGGCCACCAGGGCCGCGGTGGGGGTGGCCTGGCCGAGCATGCCGTGCCACGGCGTGAGGAAGGCGTCGGCGAGGCCCCACAGGACCGCGCAGAGCGAGAGCAGGAGGTCGCGGCGGCAGGGCCGGCGGGCAGAGGACTGGTCCAGGTACATGGTTCAGGGCCAAGTCGTGTCGGGGACGGTGCGGACCGGCACCGGCCGCGCCGCGCTGCGCTCCGGTACTGGTCCGCGAAGCGCTCATGTTGTCCCGACCCGGGCACGGCCGCATCGGCCGTGTGGCCGATGCCGCTGCGCCCCGGACCGGCCGAAAGCCCGATGCCCGGCGGAAGGACCCTCCGGCCGGCCGGCCCGGCGGCGCCGGGCATATGCCGACGACCAGCGCCTTTCGCGCAGGCCGCCGCCCGGGACGGGCTAGCGGACGGCGCGGCGGCCGCACCTCGGGGAATCGCAAACCACCGGCAAATTTCCGGCATGGGTAAGCCCTCAAGCCCGTGAGGGACCCTTATCAGCTGGGATCGGACGGCACGGCCGTGAGGATCTCCTTGATGACCGGACCGGCGGATCCTCCGCCGGTCTTCCCCTCCTCGACGACGCAGGCGATGGCGACGTTGCCGCGGTGGGCGACCAGCCAGCCGTTGTTCGCGCTGTCCCCGCCGACCTCGGCGGTGCCGGTCTTGGCACCGACCTCGCCGGGCAGGCCGGCGAGCACGGTCCCGGTGCCCTCGGTGACGGTGGCGCGCATCATCCGGCGCAGTGCGGTGACCACGCTCTCGGGGAGCTTGCCGGCCGTGGCGGTGGCCTTGGCGTCCTGGGTGATCACGGGCTGCTGGAAGGTGCCGGAGACGGCCGTCGCCGTGACCGAGGCCATCAGCAGCGGGTTCGCCAGCACCTTGCCCTGGCCGATCATCGCGGCCGCCTTGTCGCTGGCGCCGGCGGGGGCGGGTACGGAGCCGTCGTACGAGGGGATGCCGGTGCTCCACTTCTGCCCGATGCCGAAGTACGAGCCGGCGACCTTGCCCAGCTCGTCGTTGCCCAGCTTCCCGGTGAGGGAGACGAAGGCCGTGTTGCACGAGACCGCGAAATCCTTGAGGAAGGTCGCGCCGCGGTGCTCGGCGTCCGCGACGTTGGTGAACTTCTTGCCCGCGGTGAAGGACGCGGGGCAGTCCACCACGGTGTCGGGAGAGCCGACCGCGCCGTTCAGCATGAGCGCCGCGCTGGTGACGATCTTCCAGGTGGAGGCGGGGGCGTACGTTCCCGAGAAGGCGCGGTTGAAGCCGTCGCCCGGGGCGTTGGCCACTGCGAGGACCTGGCCGTTGTCGATGCGCAGCGCGACGAGTGCGCCGTTCTTCCCGTCGAGGTTCTTCGCCATGGCCTGCTCGGCGGCCGCCTGCCAGGCGGAGTCGATCGTCGTACGGACCGGCTGGCCGGGGTCGCCCTGCGCGGGCGCCCCGAAGGTCGTCTCCGTGCCCTTGATCTCGCCGCTGTCGCGGTTCACCAGGTGGATCGCACCGGTGTCCTTGCCGCGCGAGCCGGCGAGATCGGCCAGGGCCGGGGCGAGCAGCGGGTACGTCGCGCCCGACAGCCGTGTTCCCGCGCGGTCCAGGACCGGCGGGGCCGTTCCCTCCTTGCGGTCCAGGCGGAACTTGTGGGTGCTGCTCAGGTGCGGGTGGACGAGCGGGAGCCGCCAGTTGACCTTCCAGGCACCCGCCGCGTCCCGCTTCAGGGGGATCGCCGAGGCGTACTCCCAACGGCCCAGGTCGGTGACGGTCAGGCCCGCCGTGAACGCGACGGTGACGGTGCCGTCCCGGTCCTGCGTGGCCTTGCCCGCCGTGAGCTCCGACTTCCCGATGTCCAGCCCCGAGACGAACGAGGACAGCGTCCGCCGCGCGGTGTCCGGATCGTCCGTCCGCCCGGCGGCCTGCTCGAACGTGCCGCCCGCCCAGTCCGCCAGGAAGGCCCGGGCCTCGTCCACCGCCTGCGGGTCCACCGCCTCCGCGGGCCGCAGGTTCGCGAAGGGACCCCACGCGGTCGCGTAGGCGGCTGTGGTCGCTCCGGCCAGGACGAGGCAGCCGACGACGACCGTCGGCACCGTCCACGAGCGTCGCGGGGCGCGCGCACGTCGTCGCGCGCCGTGTGTCTTCTTGGGCAAGGCTGCGTCCTTCGTCGGTGCGCGGGGGCGCGGCCGAGGCCGGGCCGGGGGAGGGCCGAGGGAGGGCTCGTACGGCCAAGGGCCCGGCGCGGTCGGCCCGATGGCGGATCCAGGTCAGACCTTAGGCACGCCTCTCGGCGGCGCGGCGGGGTCCAAAGTGGACAACCGCGGCCAATGGCTGACCCGATCCGGGGCGTGCGCCGACTCCCGCGCACCCGAGGGGTCGCGTCTGGAGGGGTTGCCTCTTACAGGAGTTCCGTCACGGCCCAGACCGCGGCGCTCGACGCGACCACGGTCGCCGCCCTGAGGAAGGCCAGCCTGTGCCGGTCCTCGCGGGAGAACCGTTCCAGCGCGCGCCGGGTGTTCTCCACCGACACGGAGACGTCGCCCAGGGCGTCGCAGAGCGAAACGGCCCTGCGGCGCGTGAGGCCGCCGTCCACGAGGAGTTCGACGACGCGGTCCTCGGGGACCGCACCGCTGGCGACGGAGCCGCCCAGTTCGAGCCCCCTGCGCAGGCCCGGGTCCTCGTGGACCCGGGCGAGCAGGAAGTGCGCGTACTCCTGGCGGTGGCGGAACCCGCAGAGGTCCGCGTCCGCTCCGGGGCGCAGTTCCGGCGGTATCCGGTTCGCCAGTCGCAGGAGTACGTCGCCCGGCGTTCCCGGGTCGAACACCGAGCAGAGGACGGCGTCCACGCTGTTGAGCGCGCCGGCCATCGCCGCGGCCTCCCGCTCCCGGCCCGGGTCGACGGCACATTCGACGACCGCGAGCGGGCCACTGGCGTACGCGCGGGAAGAAGCGGCCTCGATCCACACAGGAAACTGCACGGTGTTCTTTCCCTTCGGAACGCCGGCTGGGGTGCCCTTTACACGCCACCGCCTCCTTTTTACGTCATCCTTGTGCTCTTTCGGCTGACCGAAAGAGAGAGGAGAGCATCCGAAAGGGATAAGTGGGCAGCGGGGACGGACTGCAAAGCTGGTTCGAGCGCCCTGCCCGCGCACCCCATGGGGCGGGCACGAGTGCGGCAGCGCCCCGGCATTTTCAGAGAAGGCCGCGAACATGAACACCACAGGAGAGGCGGCACCTGCCGCATCGGCCCGGCCGACGAAACGGCGATACCGCCGCGTCACCCCGGAGCGGATCGTCATCGGATCCGGAGAGGAACGGCGTTCGTACCAGGTCCTCGCCGAGCATCTGCTCCAGAACCTGCGGAGGAAGCGCTCGGCGGCCGTTCCGCTGCCTCAGGAGATCGCCCGGCGCTACTGCGTTCCGGTGGCGACGGCCCAGTTCGTGCGCCGCGCCGCGGTGACCCGGCTGCGCCCCCCGCTCCCGCCGCTGCCCCAGCCCACGCGTCCGCCGCGGCGTCCCGCGGTACGGAAAAAGAATGCCACCCCGGCCAGAGGGAATGGGGGGGACCTTCCGGCGACCGGGGTGGCTCATGAAGAACTCTGACAGATACATCCCGCCGGGGAAAGACGGTCGCGCGCAATTCCGCGAAATGGGGACTTTGGTCCCGGCAGCACCGCCCGGCGAAATGCGACGAAGGATGCGGCAGGCGGACAACTGTCCCCCTTTCGCATCTTCGCCGCGGCTGCGCTCCGTGCGAGGTTGAGGCCGGTCCCAGTGAAGCCGCCTTTCGACGAGGCGCACCGGATTAAGGACGCGACCCATGACCTTCCCCCAGATATCCTCCGCCGCCCGGAACGAAGCGCTGCTGAAGGCGAACGCCGTACGGCGCGAACGCCAGGTGGTCCTCGCCGCGCTGAAGAGCGGCAAGATCACCCTTGAGCAGGTCTTCGACCGCGACGACCACCCCGTCATCGCCAGGACCCGGGTCCGCCGCGTGCTCGAATCGCTGCCCGGTGTGGGCAAGGTACGCGCCGACCGCTGCCTGGACGAGTGCGGCATCTGGGAGAAGCGGCGGGTCCAGGGCCTCAGCCCGCGCCAGCGCACCGCCCTCCTGTCCCGCTTCCCCGCGGGCTCCGGCGAGGCCTCGGCCGACGGCTGACGCGACGGCCGCGGTTCAGCGCAGCACGCCGCCCGTTCGCCGGTGGCGCGACGGACGGGCTTCAGGGGACGGGGTGTTGGCGCCGGAGAGGTGGTCCAGCATCCCGCGCACGAGACACGAGTCGACGACCACGCCCCCCGCGGCCACCGTGCGCACGGCGTAGTGCAGGTCCGCCGGCCCCGAGGCCTTCAGGAGCAGTCCGCGGATGCCGAGGGCCCAGGCGGCGAGCAGGATCGGCTGGTCGGCGTAGGAGGTCAGGGCCAGGATGAACGGCCGGCGGCGGCCCGCCTCGCGCAGTTGGCGGGCGACGGCCAGACCGCCCATGTCGGGCATCCGCAGGTCGATCACGAGGACGTCGGGCGAATGCACCGTCGCCAGGCTGAGGGCCTGCGCTCCGGACGAGGCGCAGCCGACCACGTCGATGTCCGGATCACACCTCAGCACCTCGGTCAGCCCGTCCAGGACGGCCTGTTCGTCGTCAGCCACCACCACGCGATACACGGATACGCCTCCACGCTCCCAGCGGAATCCGCTCGTTCCCAAGTGAACCGAGAGGCACGCTATGCGCATCCGCGCACCATTCCGAGAGGCCCTCGGGAGACATTCCACGGCGCAGGACCACGGTCGTCGACACTCCGGCGCGACGAAGGGTGACCGCTTCCGGCCTTCGGAGGATCGCTCATCGGGCGGACGGCGCAGGGCGGTTGGCGCAGGGGCGGACGGCGAGGGGGTGGACGGCAAGGGGGGTGGACGGCGAGGGGGGGAAGGGCTGCGGGGAGTGGGCCGGCCGCGGTCACCGGGCCGCGGCGAGGCTCCTGACCAGGCCGGTCTCGTTCGCGAGCAGCGCCGCCTGGGTCCGGTTGTCGAGGTGGAGCTTGTTCAGGAGCCGTGACACGTACGTCTTCACACTAGCCCGGGAGAGCCGCAGCTCCTCCGCGATCTGCGCGTTCTCCAGGCCCTGGCCCAGCAGCCGCAGGACGTGCCGCTCGCTCTCGTTGAGCAGCGCGACCCGGTGGTGGGACCTGGAGAACTGGGGCTGGGACCTGCGCATCCCGTCGTTCAGCAACTCGCCGAACGTCTCCGGCGCGACGGCGCAGCCGCCGGCCAGCACGTGGCGCAGGACCGCTCGCAGCAGATCGGGACCCATGGACTTGGTGACCAGGGCGCTCGCGCTCGAGAGCAGCGCCTCGTCCAGGCCGTCGGTGACGGGATCGCCCGTCATCAGAACGATCTTGGGGAAGTCCGGGCTGTCCCTGCGGCCGCGGTCCGGCTGGAGGCCGAGGGACTGTGCCAGCCGGATGTCGATCAGCATCACCCGGGCGCCGCTGCTGCGCATGAGCCGCGCGGTCTCCTGACGGTTGCCGGCCTCGGCCACCACCTCGAAGTCCGGGAGGCAGCCGAGCACGTTGCGGAGCCCGGTCCGGAAGACCGCCTCACCATCGGCGATGAGGACGGTGGTGCGCGGGGAGGCGTCGGATTTCCGCTGGTCAATTCCGTACGCGGAGGCTGTCGAGGTCATGCGCCGAGTCTCACCGACCGACACTTAGCGACGACGTAATCGACGCTTAAGAACCCATAACCCGCCTCACCTTCCGGCCCGCGTCAGTGCGCGCAGCTCTCCCTCCGTGCCGTTGAAGCGGTTGCGGTCGTAGGGGCCGGGGGCGCCCTTGAACGAACCCTTGGCCGTGTACTGCCAGATCTGGTGCTCGTTCCACGCGCCGGGCAATTCGCCCGCGGTGGAGGTGTTGTAGCGGGCGGTCCACAGCGGGTTGTCGCGGAACTGGGTGCCGCTCCCCATGCAGCGGTTCCACCAGGACGTGGACGTGTAGATCACGGCGTCCTTGCCCGTCGCCGCCTTGTAGGTCTCGAGGAACCTCTTCGTCCACCAGCGCAGCTCCGCCGGCTCCCTGTCGTAGCAGCCGTCGCCACCCTCTGAGGCCTCGAGGTCGAGCACGCCGGGAAGGGTCCTCCCGTCCGCCGACCAGCGGCCGCCGTTGGAGAGGAAGTACCGGGCCTGCGCCGCCCCGTTCGACAGGTCGGGGCGCGCGAAGTGGTACGCGCCCACCAGCAGCCCGGCCTTCCTCGCCCCGGCCACCTGCGCCGCCCGGTGGGGGTTCTCGTACCCGGTGCCCTCGGTCGCCTTGACGTAGGCGAACCGCACCCCGGCCTTCGCCATCGCCGGCCAGGGAACGTCCCTGCCCTGGTAGGAGGCGACGTCCACGCCTTCGACCCCGGTCGGCGCGGACCGTGCCCGGCCCCCCTGACCGCCCGGATCCGCCCATGCCGGCCCGGTCGCGAGAGTGACGGCGACCAATGCCACCGCCAGTGCCGCTCCCGTGCTCCTGCCACCCGCCACTGTGCCCGCCCGTCCTCTTGCGCGATCCAACCGCCAACGCCCAAAATCAACCAGCTGATCAGCGGCGGAGCACGGCCCTGAAGGTTGACATCGGCTCCCGCAGGACCCGCTCGGGACGGTCGAAGGCGGGTATCCCTCAAGGGCCGGACGCGTTGCCGGACGAGTTGCCCTCTTTGGCAGACCGTGCGTCATCGGCAGACGGCTCACGGCGGCGCGACGGGTCCTTAGATTGAGCCGAGTGAAGATCAGTCGGTTCATCTTCCCCGCGGGCGACCAGCCCGCCCGGGTCTACCACGCACGCCGCCTGCTGCTCGTCGGCGTCCTGTCCATGTCGGTGGGGATGGTGGCGGTGACGCCCTGGCGCCAGCCCCCGTCCACCGAGGCCGCGCAGGTGCGCACGCCCGTACTGACCCTGCCGGGCCCGCCGATGCGGGAGGTGGGGTCGGAGGTCGACCTGACGTCCGACGAACCCCTGGAGGACGCGGACGCCGAAGCCGGCGCCGACGGGGCCGAAGGGGAGGGCGAGGACGCGGGCGAGCCCGGAGGCACCGGCGAGAGCGGCGCCGAAGGCGGCGACGGGCCCGCCCTCCCGGATCCCGCCGCGTCCGCGACCCCGCCCCCGGCCCGCTCCTCCTCGACGGGGAAGCCGGCGTCCGGCGCCACCGCCGAGAAGCCGGGCGGCACCACGGCGAAGCCCTGCCCCACGCCCTCGCAGCCCTCGCAGCCCTCGCAGCCCTCCAAGCCCCAGCCGTCCCCCACTCCCCCGCCCTCCACTCCGCCGCCGGCGGGCACGGGAACGCTGAAAGCGGGCGACTCCGGTCCGCGGGTCTCCCGGCTCCAGGAATTCCTGTTCCTCCAGGGCTTCACTTTCGTGCGGGTGACCGGGCTGTACGACGACGCGACGGTGCGCGGAGTGGCCAAACTGCAAAGCGACCGCGGCATCACCGGTGACCCGTCCGGAGTGTTCGGCCCTCACACCGCCGCCCGGGTGGGACAGTTCTGAGCACGCGATACGGGCACCGGCATTCATCTTTCGGATGATGCAGGTATCCCTTTAGACGAAAAAGTGCGCCCACCTTGTCTACATACGCTGAGACGGCCCCCAGTCCGCTCCTCCGGAGAGAACAGGCCAGCAGTGAATCAAGGTGCTCCCACATCGCACGGCCAGCCCCAGAAAAGGCGGTCCGCCCCTTCCTGGCACCGGCGCGTACTGGGTGACATACGAGTTCCCACCCGCATTCTGATCGTGGCGCTCGTCCCCCTTCTGGCGGCACTCGGATTCGCCGGACTCCGTATCGAGAACGCACTGTCCAGTGCCGACCGGTACCGCGTGATCACCCAGATCGCCGGAACGGCGCGTACGGGTACGGAACTCATCGACGCGCTGGCCCAGGAACGTGACATCGCCGTCGACACGCGTGCCAAGAACACCCTCGGCGATCCGTCGGACACCGCCGGGCGCTCGTACACGGACGCAAAGGCGAAGGCATTCCAGGAGGATCTGGACCGCCTCCCGCAGGGGGTCGGCATGGAGCGCCAGCAACTGGTGACCCGTACCGCGCTGGAAACCGTGGTCAAGCTGCGCAAGCTGGCCGACTCCCCCGCTCCGCGCGCCGAGGTGGAGGTCGGCTACGGCGGCGTCATCGTCTCGGTCGCCAGTCTCTACAACCAGGTGGGCGGCATCGGCGACAACGCCCGCGCCGCGGGCTGGACGCTCTACACCATCGCCATGAACCGGATCGGGCTCACCAGCCAGCGCTCGGTGCTCTCCAGCGCCGCCAAGGCGGGCAAGCTCAACGTCGGCCAGCAGGCCAACGTCCTCGCCTCCCAGCTGGTGCGCGACATCACCGCGATGGACTTCCAGCTGTACGCCTCCCACCGCGAGGTCGACGCCTTCCTCGCCGGTACCGAGTCGGAACCGTCCCGCCGCCTGGTGGCGGCGGTCCACACGCTCAACGGCTCGACGAAGGAAGTGCCCCTCACCGAGTTCCTGCCGGCCTCCTGGTACGAGGACTTCACCCGCCTCGACGGCGAGTTGAAGCAGCTGCAGACCCAGGTCGAGGACCGGATCATCGCGGCCGCCAAGGAGCAGAAGCAGGAGGCCAGCGACCAGGTGATCCGCGACGCGGTCATCGCCGGTCTCGTGCTCGTCCTCGCAGGCCTCATCGTCGCCCTGACCTCGCGTCACCTCGTACGCGGCCTGCGCTGGCTGCGGACGGGCGCGGTCCGGGTCGCCGACGAGCACCTGCCCGAGGTCACCCGCCACCTGTCGGCCGGGCAGGCCCTGCCGGAGGCGCTCGAGGGCAGGGTCCTCAAGGCCCGGACCCGCGACGAGCTGGGCGACGTGGCCCGCGCCTTCGACCAGGTCTACCTGGAGGCCGTACGCCTCGCGCGCGAGCAGGCCTCGATCCGCAAGGACGTCAACCTCTTCTTCCAGAACCTGTCGCGGCGCAACCAGGCCCTGGTCCACAAGCAGCTCGCCCTGATCACCGAGCTGGAGCACACCGAACGCGAACCCGGCGAGCTGTCCAAACTGTTCCAGCTCGACCACCTCGCCACCCGGATCCGGCGCAACAGCGAGAACCTGCTGGTCCTGGCGGGCGCGGAGATCAGCGCGGAGCGGCGCGAGACGACCGGCCTGCTGGACCTGCTGCGGACCGCCGCCTCGGAGATCGAGGAGTACCAGCGCGTCACGTGCCACGCCATCCCCGACACCGGGGTGGTGGGCTACGCCGCCGACGACCTCGTGCACCTGCTCGCGGAACTCCTCGACAACGCCACCTCCTTCTCCAGCCCGGACACCTGGGTGGTCGTCAGCGGCCAGCAGACCCCCGACGGCCGCGTCCTGCTCGAGGTCCGCGACAGCGGCATCGGCATGAGCGAGAGCCAGCTCGCGGCCGCGCGTGAGGTCCTGGACCCGACCGTGCGCAGGACGGGCGACCTCAACGAGTCCATGGGCCTGTACGTCGTCAGCTCCCTGGCGCACAAGCACGGAGCGGAGATCCGCCTGTACCCCAACCTGCCGACCGGCCTGGTGGCGGCGCTGGTCCTGCCGCAGGGCCTGCTCGGTCCGGTGGGGTCGCCGCCCGCCCAGGATCCGGCGCCCGCCCGGCTCACCGCGCACCGGCCGCAGGCCATCGCGGCGGCACGGACCGACGCCGGTACGTCCGCCACCGCGCAGATCCCGCAGGTCCCGCAGGCCCATGCGGTCGCCCCGGCTCCCGCCGCTCCGGCTCCGGCTCCCTTCCCGGCGCCGATCCCGGCGGCTGCCCCGGCCCCGGCGCCCATCCCGGTGCAGCAGCCGGCGCCGGCACCCACGCCGACCGCGGGTGCGGCGGCCGCCCCGGGGGCGCCGCTCACCGAGTCCGGGCTGCCCGTGCGCAACCGCCGGGTCCGCTCCGGCAGTTTCGGCGAGGGCCCGCAGTCGGCCCCGAGGGGGGCCGCGCACCCGGACCCCGCCGAGATCCGCCGCCGGATGAAGGTGCTGAGCGAGGGCATCGCCAACGGCGCCGCGGCAGCGGAGGACGAGCACCGTGGCTGACTCCGTCCTGACCGGCCGGCGGACGACGAGGAACCATGCCCCGGCACCGCGTTGACCCGGCCCGCGGCAGCGCGCCGACGCCGCTGCTCCCGAGGCCCTACGCGATCACCGGCGGCCGTACCGAGATCCGGCTCGACATCGCCATCGAGGCGCTGGTCGTCACGAACGCGGTGCACGGGCAGCGCGGCAGCCAGCCCGAGCACGACGCGATCCTCGTCCGCTGCGTCGAGCCGACGTCCGTGGCGGAGCTCTCCGCCCTGCTTCGCGTGCCGATCGGCGTCGCCCGTGTCCTCGTCGCGGACCTGGCCTCCCTGGGGCTGGTCTCGGTGTCGGGATCAGCCGGTGACGCCCCGTCCGTAGCTCTGATGGAAAGGGTCCTCAGTGGACTACACAGCCTCTGACCCGGCGCGCCCGGCGTTCGACGAGCTGCAGTCGGCGAAGATCGTCGTGGCCGGCGGGTTCGGGGTGGGCAAGACCACCCTGATCGGCGCCATCTCCGAGATCGACCCGCTGCGGACCGAGGCCGCCATGACGGCCGCGTCCGAGGGCATCGACGACCTCAGCCGCGTCCGGGGCAAGCGCACGACCACGGTGGCCGTGGACTTCGGCCGGGTCACCCTCGACCGGAGCCTGGTGCTGTACCTGTTCGGCACGCCGGGCCAGGACCGCTTCTGGTTCATGTGGGACGACCTGGTGCGCGGTTCCATCGGGGCCGTCGTGCTCGTCGACAGCCGCCGGCTCGCCGACTCCTTCGCGGCGGTCGACTACTTCGAGGAACGCGGGCTGCCGTTCGTCGTCGCACTGAACGGCTTCGACGGCGAGCACCCGTTCACGGTCTCCGAAGTGCGGTCGGCCCTGCGCATCGGCGCCGAGGTGCCCGTCCTGCCCATCGACGCCCGGCACCTCCAGGAGGTTCAGCTGGCCCTGATCAGACTGGTCGAGCACGCGTTGTTGGCGCGCCTCGCCGCACCGGGAGGGGACTGTCCTCCATCGGCACCGTCCTGATTCCCTTTGGTGGGGCCACCGGCCGCGAGGCGCTGCGAGCCTGGCATCGCATGCCGAGAAGCCGATGGGGGCACCACATGTCACAGACCGTTGACCTCGACCGCTGCTGGCGGCTGCTGGCGGTCAGCAGCCGGGGTTCGCACGACCTCGTCAAGCTGGGCAGCTCGTGTGCCTTCGACGTCGAGATCGTCCCCGACAAGGGAGCGTTCCTGCAGGGGCGCAGGCGCTGGCGCCGGATCCCGGCCCACACCCCGACCCGGGTGGACACCCTCGTCCCCTGGGCGCGGGGCGCCGTCCCGGCGGTGAACATCGCGTGGACGACACCCGAAGGCGTGCGCTGGCGGGCGGTCGTCCGCGCCCGCTGAAACGCGCGGCACCGTCCGCGCCCGCGCCACGAGGGCCCGGGCGGAGAAAGTGATGATGAAAGAGATCTACAAGCTGCTCCGGCGCCGCACCGCCTACGTGTGCGGCGGCGAGCACCATCCGCGTCGGCAGGGGATGGTGGACGCCGGGCTGGCCGTGCTGGTGGCGGCGTCCAGCTGCGCACTGCTCACGCGCGTCCACGCCACGGGACTCGTCGGCTCGTACGCCGCCAGCTGCGTCGTCGCCGCGGCCGGCGCGGCGGGCCTGATGTGGCGCCGCAGCCGCCCGGAACTGTCGGTGGCGGTGGCCGTCGCCGCCACGCTCGCCTCCGACGAGAACGGGGCGCTCCTGGCCGCCTCGTACGCGGTCGGGCTGTACGGACGCAGACACCGGGCGCTGATCGTGGCGCTGGCGACGCTGGTGTACGTGGGCACGCGGACGTCCGTCGGCGGATTCGTCGACGATCCGGGGTGGCGGCTGTACGTGGTCGTGCTGACCATCTGGCTGCCCGCGCTCTTCGGCCAGTTCGTGCGCCGCCAGCGCCTGCTGAAGGAGCGGCTGGACCAGCGGCTCTCGCAGGTCGAGTCCTCGGTGGACCAGGCGGTGCGCTTCGCGATCCTGGAGCAGCGCACCCGGCTCGCGTTCGAGGTGCACGACACGGTCGGCCACCACGCCACGCACCTGATGCTCCGCGCGTCCGGGGCCCGGCGGCTGCCGGGTCTCACCTCCGAGGCGGAGCAGGCGATCACCGAGTTGCAGGACGGGGCGGTCCTCGTCATGCGGGAACTGCGGCAGGTCATCGACGTGCTGCGCGAGGACGGCCCGCAGGACGGTCTCGGCGGGCGGGTCAGCTGCGGGGAGTTCCTCGAAAGCCTGACCAGGAACATGCGGGCCGTGGGGATGGACGCCTCGTACGGCGTGCGCGGCACGGTGCGGGCGCTCGGCGCACGCGGCGAGTCCCTGCTGCTGCGGGTGTGCCGCGAGGCGCTGACCAACGCGGCGAAACACGCGCCGGGTGCGCCGGTCCGGATGGAACTCGTCTTCGACGCGCACTCGGCGGCCCTGGTCGTCCGCAACGGGCCTCCCCCGCACCGGCGGAGCACGGACGAGCCGGCCGGACTAGGGCTGACGAGCCTGCGGCAGGCGGTCACCGAGGCGGGCGGCCGGTTCCGCGCCGGACCCGCCGAGGACGGGGGATTCCGGGTGGACGCCTCCGTACCGGCCGACGGGCGCGTTTGACACCCGGCGACGTACGAGGGTCACCCTTTGGCCCGCTTTTCTGCTGAGCAGCACCCCTAGCATTCCGAATAAAACGGACGGAATGACGTCCATATTTTTCGATCATACCGAGAGAGATCCAGAAAGAATGAAGTCGACACCCCAGGACCAGGACATGATCGGTGCAGCCGGCACGGAATTCGACTGGGACGGCGCCGTGTGCGCCCAGATCGACCCCGAACTGTTCTTCCCTGAACTGGGCGGCACGACCCATCACGCGAAAGCGGCGTGCGCACGGTGCCCGCGCGTGCAGCAGTGCCTGGACTACGCGTTGAGCAACGACGAGCGCTACGGCGTCTGGGGCGGCCTCTCGGTCCGCGAGCGCCACACCCTGGTCGCGTCGGCGCGCCGCGGGACGGGGCGGACCGCCGGGTCCGCCGAGCACCTCGACGGCTGAGCCGCACACGCCCCGCGGAGAACCACCATGATCACTCGTAGGATTTCCCTCCGTCAGATTCCCGACGACTCGGCCGTCCACACGGTCACGGCGACCTTCGTCTACTCCCCCCTCAGGCCGCTCGAAGTACGCCTTTCGCTGCCGGGTTCGGTCGGACTCGCGCGCACGGACTGGGTGTTCGCACGCGATCTGCTGCTCTCCGGAGTTCGCGGGCCGACGGGCGTGGGCGCGGTCTCGATCTGGCCCGGCCCCGGCGAATCCGGGACCCACCTCTACATCGCGCTGTCCGACCGGGACGACTGCGCCTTGTTCCGTACGGACCGCGACGAGCTCACCGTGTGGCTGCTGCGCACGCTGGCCCTGGTCCCCCGCGACCAGGAGGCGTGCCACCTGGGGGTCGACGAACTGATCGACCGGCTACTGGCCCGCTGACCCGGCGCACGGGTCCGCCGCTTCCGGCACGCGGACGGCCGGAGCCGCTTTCAGCCGTCTCGCCTGCGGGACTTCCGCCACGGGCCCCGGCGGGCGCGCCCGCGGTCGGCTCCTCGTTCGGCGCTCCGTCGGCCCGCGCCGAGGAACACCATGACCACGGCCGCCGAGGCGGCCAGCGCGACCAGGGTCAGAACGGTACCGAGGTAGCGGTGGGCCAGCTCGAACCCGCGCTCCTCGCCGAGATGGTCCATGGAGAACACGATCATCACCACGCGCAGGGAGTTGGCGAGGCAGAAGATGCCGGCGCCGATCGTCAAGCCGGTGAGCGCCCGCGTGGCGCGGCCCACGCCGGACACTGCGAGGATCCACAGCGCCGCCAGGACCGGCAGCACGCCCAGGATGTACGCGGAGGTGCATTCGTCGGTGATGCGCAGGCCGTGCGCCTGCCCGTTGGAGAGGTCGAAGTAGAACGCGGTCGAACCCCCCGAATGGCGCGCCGGCAGCCCGAGCAGCGCCGTCGTCAGCCGGGAGGCGACGAGCGCCTCGAGCACGCGGATCTGGTCCGCGACGCGGAAGACGCCGACCGAGAGGGCGACCAGGCTCAGGGCCAGTGGTATGCGGAAGGCCAGGTCGGCCCGGCTTCGGGCCGGTCGCGGGGAGGGGGTGCTTGCAGTGGCTACGGACACCGTGCTTCTTCCTTGGTGTGGCCTCACGGCCGTGGGCTACGCGTGCGGAGCAGGCGGCAGGACGGCGCGGGGCTGAAACGTCTCGGCGCCGTCGAAACGCCGGGCGCCCGCCGGCACCGGGGTGAGCGCCGGGGTCCCTACCGTGGCCGCGGGCGGCAGTTCGTGGGTCTTCTCCGCCGTCAGGCCGAGGCTCTCGCCCGCGGTGCGTGCCGTTTTCGCCCACCCGTTGCGGCCGAGGATCATCCGGCCCACGGCCCGCCATGCCGCCGCGTAGGCCACGTAGTTGGCGATGAGCAGCGTGTGTCCGAGGAGAAGGGACTTGAAGATGCCGAATCCGCGGTCACGGCGGTAGTAGAAGTACCCGGCCATGTGCATGGGGAAGAACGACAGGAAGTAGTAGACGGCGCTCGTGAAGGCGAGCTGGGACACCGATCCACCGAATTGGATGAACCCGATCTCGTTTCCGGTGGCGAGCTGCGTCACCATCATCACCAGCGCGACGTGGAAGATGACGGACCACGGCAGGGTCAGCGCCCACGGCACGAGCAGGTAGAGCGTGATTTCCAGCGCGGCCAGATTGCTGACGTGGGGAGCCGACCACAGCTTCGGAATGTTGCGTCCGGCCATCATGTGGCCCTGGAACCAGCGCGTGCGCTGCCGTACCAGCCGGCCCCAGGAGTCCACGGCCTCCTGGGTGACCCAGGCCCGGCTGGTGGTCTGTAGCGCCCAGCCGTCGATGCTGAGGCTCACCGCGAGCTCCAGGTCCTCGGTGAGGGAGGCGTTCCACGGGGGCCGGCCGAGTCCGGTCAGGGCGCTCAGCCGGGTGAACTGGGCGTTGCCGCCCAGGCTCACGGACCGGGAGTAGTTGCGGCCGAACTGAGAGGTGGCGGACAGTCCCCAGAACTCCAGGTCCTGGATGCGGGTGATGAGCTGGCTCCGGTTGCGGATGCGCACGGGAAGCTGGACGCCGCCCACCGCGCGGTCGGAGAAGAGTGCGGTCACGTGGACGAAGGCGCCGTTGGACAGCTGTCCGTCGGCGTCCATGACGCACACCAGGGTGTCGTCCGGGTCCAGTCCTCGCCGGTCCACGTCCTTCAGGATCCACTGGTATCCGTCGTTGAGCGCCTCACCCTTGCCCTTGCGGGCGTTGGGCAGCACACGCGTGACGATGGAGACGCCCGCGTCGCCCGCCGACCGGACGGCCTGTGCGGTGGCGTCGTCGGAGCCGTCGTCGACGACGACGATGCGGGCGTGCGGAACCTGCTCGCGCAACGCCGACACCGTACGGCCGATGACCGATTCCTCGTTCAGGCAGCCGATGAGGAAGTAGACGTCCATCTGGCTGTCGGCCCTGCCGGCACGGTCCAGCGCCCGTCGGCCCCGCCTCGCCCGGCCCTTGCGCTGCTCCGTGCGGGAGAAGACCACGCCCGGGACCATCGCGGCGATGAAGTAGGAGAGGCCGAACGCCATCACCACGGAGGTGACCGCCTGGAACAGGAACAAGAGCAATCTGATCACCCAGCGAAACGGGGAGGGGAGGAACCGGCGCGCTACGGCGACACGTCAGCGGGTGCGGGCCTTGATGAGGCGCGACCTCAGGACGAGGGCCGTGCCGGCCGCGACCACGACGAGCGCCAGCGCGGCGAACACCATCATCGAACCGGTGCCCGTGGCGGCCAGCAGACCGCCGCCGGCCAGACCTGCGGTGGGGGCCGTCACATTCCCGTCGTACATCGAGGCTCCTCGTCCGGAAGGGGTGCGCCTCAACTATTGCCCACGGCCGCCGGTGGAGCAGCGGCACAAAGGATGACTGTGCGCCGCGCAGGAGAGCAAGCGCGCTTCCTTGGGTGACGGGCGTACGACGCGCCAGGCTTACGGTTCCTCGGCCGGCCGGCCCTGGGCGGGGGTCTGCACGGGGAAGTCGAAGTAGGTGTCGGGGAAGGGCTCGTTCAGGAGCGTGTAGTGCCACCACTCCTCCGGCAGGTTCTTGAAGCCGGCCTGCTCCAGGGTGCTCTTCAGGAGCAGCCGGTTGGCCCTCTGCTCCCCCTGGATCCGCCCGTCGAGGGTGTGCGAGAGGGTGTCGAAGCAGTCGAAGCCGGTGCCCATGTCGACGGAGTCGTCCGGCGAGCGCTCCTCCTGCGGGGCGAAGCACGGGGTGAGCGGGCGGTCCGGGTCGTAGGGCGGGGTCGGCGGCGCGGGGAGCTTCACCAGGGTCAGGTCGACGGTGCTGCCGCGGCTGTGGCCGGACTTCTCGGCGATGTAACCGCCCTCGAACAGCCGGGTCTTGCCGACCCGCGGGTAGTACTCCGCCTTCATGGCCTGGTCGTCGAGGTCCTTGGCCCAGGCGACGAAGTGGTCCACGGCCCGTTGCGGCCGGTAGCAGTCGTAGACCTTGAGCGAGTAGCCCCGCTTCAGCAGCGCGCGCTGGGCCTGGTGCAGGGCCGAGGCCGCCGGACGGGTGAGGATGCAGGACGGTTCGAGGTAGCCGTCCACCGGTTCGCCCAGGAAGTTGCGCGCGGTGGTGTAGCGGATCTCCTGGCGGATGGTGGGGTCGACGGCGGCGAGAGGGACGAATTCCGCGGGCAGTTTCGACTCCGTCGCCGCGGCGGGTGCGGGGGGCGGGGCCGCGGCGCCGGTCAGGGCGAGGACGGCCGCGGTGGACAGGGCCAGCGCGCCGGCGAGATGTGCGTGGTAGGACATCCGTCCATTGATCCCTTGGACCGGCCGGCGGCGCCATCCCCCTTTCGGTGACTTCGGCGAACGGCCGATGACCCGGGGTCTCAGGAGAAGGCGTACGCGACGCCGCCCAGGGCCAGCGCGAGCACCGCGAACACGGGCATCAGGACCCGCTGTTCGACCCAGGAGCCGGCCGCGAAGCGCATCGGGCCGGGCGGACCGAGCGGGAACCACAGACGGCCCCGGATGGGCAGCGGCCACAGGACGGGGCAGCCCGATATCGTCAGCGCGTCGCCCAGGCAGTGCACCACGGCGCCGAGCGCCACGGGCAGGCCGAGCCACATGAGTTCCTGGCCCGGAGCGGTGAAGAGCCAGTCGCCGCCGAGCCCCGGCCGGTGCAGCAGGTCGGCCAGCAGCCATGCGGCCGCCGCGCCCAGCAGCCAGACCAGAACGCGGCTGGAGGACCGTGCCGCCTTCCAGAGCAGTCCTTCCACGCCGAGGACGAGGTGGACGAAGAGCACCCCGAACACGGCCCAGCGGCCGCCGAACGAGGCCGCGTGCGAGACGAGGAAGCCGAGGGTGACGGCGAAGAGCGCGGTATGGGTGAGCGTGCGGTGGCCGCCGGTGCGCGCGGGGTCCTCGGGCCCCCGGGTGCTGCTGTACACGGCGTGGGACAGGATGCCGATGGCCTTCGACAGCCAGGCCGAGAGCGGACCGAACGACCGCGAGATGGTGGCGGCGGGATGGTCCAGGTCGGGCGCGAGCGCCGCCCCCGCGCAGATGATCGCACCGCCCACCAGGACGGGCCACGGCATGGCGTGCCCGCCGGCGGCGGCCAGCGCTCCGAACCCGGCCCAGGCGGCCGCTCCTGACAACGCGTGCGCGGGACCCAGCACGTGGTTCTCTTCTCTCTGGTGATGGCGGTGTGTGCGGTGTGAGCGGTGTGCGGCGTGTGCGTCACTTGCCGACGAGGTGCGCGAGACCGGCGACCGCGGCGGCGAGCACGCCCAGGGCCAGGTAGCCCGGCATGGAGGCGCGGTCGTGGAACGCCAGCGGAACGCAGGTCAGCGCGATGATCACCGCGACGTGTGCCACTCTGTGCGCGATCGTGCGGCGCATGGCCCTTCCCCGTGACGCGAGACCCTCAGATGATCAACAGCGTGAGCCTAGGCGCGCGGACCCCGCCCGGGACCGGCCGGAAGTGGAGGAGAAGTCTCCATAGTGAGGGGATCCGTCCGGGGCCCCCGTCCGGGGCTCCCCTCCGGGACCGGAACCCGCGCCCAAGGCCGCAGCACGTGGGAGCGTGGCGGGCCGCCGCGGTCGGTCCGGTGGGCGACGATCACCTGCCCCTCGTGGTGGACGAGCCGCGGAGTACCCACCGCGCCGGCCGCGGTGAGCCGCTGCCAAGGGGCCGGCTCCGGCCGTCCGAGCAGGGCCAGGGGCCGTACGTACACGCCGCCCGCCCAGTCGGTCGCGGCGACCAGCGGTGCGGGGCCGGTGGCGGCCGCGAGGGCCTGACCGGCGATCTCGCCGACCGGGTGGGGCAGCACGCCCCAGACGGCGCCGGGGGCGGCGCGGTGGCCGACCTCGATCCGCGCGCTGCCTGCCGGGCGGTGGAGCAGGGCGAGGGTCCCGTTCGGAAGGGCCAGCGGGACCGGGCAGCCACCGGTGGGCAGGCCGATCCGCACCTGGTGGAACAACAGTCCTTCAGAGTCCGCCAGTTGACGCCAGATCAGCACTTCGTCCCGGGCGTTTCCCACGACCTCCACGAGGCCGTCTGCGCCGACCACGGTGTGGAGCGGACCCTGGAGTCCGCGGCCACCGAGGTCGCGCCAGGGGCCCCACCGGCCGTCCGGAGCGGCCGTACGGCTGCTCAGACCGGTGCCGTGGTTGCGGACGAAGAGGTGGACACGGCCGAGTCCGTCGCGGGCGACGCCCGGCATGCCGATACCGCGCCCCTTGTACCAGGCGTGCCCGTCATGGGGGTTGCCCAGGGAGATCCACGGTCCGAAGCCGGCCGCCCGGCCGGGGTCCTCGCGGGCGGTGAGCACCTCCAGGCGGTGCCGGCGCGGGTCGGGGTCCAGGTGTCTGCGGACCGCGAACAGTTGCGCCGCGGCGCCCGGATGCCCGTCGGCGCCGACCGCCGCGGCGTACGGAAGGACCGGACCGTCGGCGTCGAGCGGCCGGGGCGCGTCCCAGCCGTCGCCCGGGTCCTGCCCGGCGGTCCACAGCACCGGCTCCGAGCCTTCGACCCCGAACGCGGCGAGCCGTCCCGACGCCAGGTGGACCAGGGCCAGTTCGCCGCCCGGATACCGGGATGCGCAGCTGGTGCCGTACGGCTTCTTGGCGGTGGCGGCGCCGATCTTCCGGTCGCCGGGGTGGCCGGGGGTACCGGCGCCGTAGACGGACAGGACGCGGTGCTTGTCCGCGAGGTCGGCCGGGGCGAGGTTCGCGGCCCAGTCCCGGTTGCCGTAGCCGCGGTAGCCGACCACGGTGCAGCGAGGCTCCTCGGGGGTGCCCCGCAGGGCGTCCAGGGCGGCCAGGGCGTAGTGCGCGGCGGGTGCGTGGTCGGGGTGGTCGCGGGGCTCGCGCTCCCCGGTGGTCCGGTCCACGGTGCTGTCGGGGAACGGGTCCATGACCCGCAGCACGGTCGGCGGCCACGCGGTGAGGAAGCCCGCCAGCGCCTGGACGACCTGTTCACCGGTGCAGGTCTGTGCCGCGGGCAGCAGCGACCCGGCGGGCACCAGTACGGACTTCCGTGCGGCCGAACCGTCCCACAGCTCGGCGAAACCCATGGAGCGTCCGGCGCCGTCGCGTTTGGCCAGCGAGAGGAAGACCAGCCGTATGTGGGGCGCCGCCCGCAGGGTGGCGGTCTCGGCCGTCAGCCCCGCGGCGGTTTCCAGGAGGGTGCGGTCCCAGGGGGCGCAGCGGTCACCGGTGGCCATGTAGGCGTACGCGGCCAGCACTCCGTCGATGCGTGCGGCAGCGTACGCGGCGTGGTCCGCGGGCAGGTCGTGGTAGCCGGGAGTGCCCCGGGGCGCGTTGCGGCCGTCGGCCTCCCCCGCCGCCAGGTAGACGGTGACGACGGCGGCGCCGGAGCGCAGCGCGTGCATCAGGTCCGGATTCATGAAGTACAGGTCGTCGTCGAGGTGGCAGCACACCTGGACGTGGACCGGACGGGGATCGGGGCCGGAGGGGTTCGGGTAGGTCGGAGGGGTCATGACAGTTCGGTCACCACCACCGACAGGTCGTTGTCCGCGGTGTAGTAGGGGCGTGCGGCGATCCGGGTGGGTTCGCCGCCGTACCGGAAGAGGTCGACGGAGGCGGTCTCCTCGACGATCAGCTCCGGGAACCGGTGGGGCGTCTTGCGGTTGATGACGTCGTCGAGGATCCGGCCGACCCGGGTCGGTTCGGGCTCCGACTCCCAGGACAGGAAGACGTCCCAGTTCTCCTGCCGGAGCACCCGGTTGTGCAGGAGTTCCTCGGCCGGGATCCGGCAGTCGAAGTCCTCCCCGGCGAGCGTGACCGCCCCGATGACGAGCGAGGTGCGCGGGGTCTGGCGGCGGCGCAGGACCAGGAGCGGGGCGCTGCGTGCGGGCCACGAGCCGAAGAGCCGCCCCTGAAGGGTCAGGGTGTCGCGCCGGAACCCGATCCCGGTGATCTCGGCGTGCCGGATCCTGCGCCACGACCGCAGCGCGAGGTGGCCGTCGTCGGTGCGGTAGGGGATGGTGTGGCAGACCTCGCCCAGGTGGGGCCGCCGCGCGGCGGCGAGGAGCTCGCGGCCGTCGACGTGGCCGGCACGCAGCCGGGTGCGCCGGCCCCGGCCGTCCACCAGGTACACGTCCCACCGCCCGCTGCCCAGACGGGCCAGGTCCGCGGGCCCCACGACGGCGGTCAGCGCGGAGGCGGGCGGCCGGCGCAGGCTGACGCGCAGGGTCTCGCCGGTGTCGCCGGGGTGCCTTTTGCGGCCGCGCAGTTCGAGGGCCGTGGCGCCCGCGGGCGCGGGCGTGACGAGGACGACGGCGCCATCGGCGCCGACCAGGCAGTCGGCCACTCCGGCCTTGCCCGGGGCGGACCCCGCGCCCGGGGACGAGGACGGGGACGGAGACGGGGACGGAGGCGAAGCAGCGGCGGCGCCCGTCACCGGTTCGCGGTGTCCGGTCCGCGCCGGGCCGTTCTCACCGGAGACGGCGCCCCGGCCCCGCAGCGCCTGCCCGAGCCGGCGGACCACCGCGCCGCCGGTGCGCCGGCCGCTCTCGGCCCGGTCCGGGCGGGCGGCCCGGGCCTGCCGGAGCACCTGCGCGAAGTCCCGGGCCACCGCGCTCGGGTCGTAGCGGCGCCCGGCCTCCAGCGCGGCGGCGCCCATGACCCGGCGCTGCGCGGCCGAGGCCATCAGGGCGGCCAGTGCGTCGGCGACCGCTCCCACGTCGTTGACCGGGGTGAGCACCCCGCCCACGCCGTGCCGGATGATCTCGCGGGGTCCCACGGGGCAGTCGGTGGCCACCACCGGCACACCCGCGCGCATGGCCTCGACCAGGGTCAGACCGAAGGACTCGCTCTCGGAGGTGGACACCGCGACGGAGGCCTTGCTCCACTCCGGCTCCAGCGGAACGGTTCGCCCCATCAGGAACACCTGGTTGTGCAGGCCGAGTTCGGCGACCAACCGGACCAGGTCGGCACGCAGCGGCCCGGTTCCGTGGATGCGCAGCTGCCAGTCGGGGAACTGCTCGGCGATCCGCCGCCAGGCCCGGACCAGTACGTCGTACCGCTTGCCGGGGACGAGCCGGCCGGCGGCCATCACGATACGGGTGTCCCCGCGCGACGGCGGGAAGGGCGAGGCGGGCACGGCGTTGGGCAGGACGTGGACCCGGTCCTCGATCCCGGGTATCCCCCCGCGCAGCCCCGTCGCGTCCGCCTCGGTCAGGGCGAGGACGGCGTCGACCTCGGGGTAGGCCTCGGCCATCGCCTCTCGGACGCCCGGCGGCACCGAGTCCCAGGTCATGTGCTCCTGGGTGATCTTCAGGGCGGAGGCGGGGGCCAGCCGCGCGACGCACAGGTTCAGACCCGGCCGGGTGCCGACCACCGCCTGGGCGTCGCATCCGGCCAGGTAGCGGCGGATCCGCTCGTCGTCGGCGAGGCTGTAGCGGCGGTAGTTCGGCTCCTCCGGCGGGATGAGCGCGGAAGGCCGGCCGGCCGAGTCCGGCTCCGCGGAGCCGCCGAGGTCGACCGCGTCGGCGAGTGCGAGGACCTCGACGTCCCGGCCCAGGAGCGGCGGGGACGCGGTGGCGGCGCGAGAGCCCAGGACCGAGACGACGCGCACGTGATGGTCGGCGGCCAGGGCATTGGCCAGGTTGAACACCGCGCGGTTGGTACCGCCGACGCCGAAGGCGTCCTGGACGAGGAAGGTGGTTCTCATGGGGCGCTCGGCTTCTCGTAGGGGCTGGGCACGGGGAAGTAGGCACCCAGGAAGGCGTTCAGGAGCCGGCTCTGTCCGGCGATCTCCGCCGGCTCGCTGGCGGAGTCGTTGATGCAGAAGGCGTCCTGGTCCCGGCGGTGCAGCAGCCGCTGGAGCTCCTGCCCTACGGCGGCGTCGTCGAGCTGGACGTAGCGGTAGCGCAGGTCGGCCGGAAGGGCGGCCGCGCCGTGGTACGCGTAGTGCTGGTAGAGGGAGGAGGCGATGGAGATGTCGGTGAGGCTGCGCAGCCGGCTCGCGGCGGTCCGGGCGTGCTCCTCCTCGAACTCCCGTTCCAGCGCGGCCAGGAGGCTGCGCCGCAAGGCGTACGGCACGTGCTTCATCTTCGACACCAGCGTGCGGCCGTACGTGCGCTCGATGAGCCGCCTGTTGTTCTTCGCGGCGACGGAGGTGGGCGGATCGTCGGGCGTCGGATCCCCGAAGGGGACCTTGGCCGGCGAGGGGAAGAACTTCGTCAGCCCGTTCGGGTGGAAGAAGGCGTGCGGGGGCAGCGGGCGCCCGATGAACATGTCGTCGTTGAAGTAGAGGAAGTGCTCCGCGAGCCCGGGAATCCGGTGGAGCTGGCTCTCGATGGCGTGGCTGTTGAACGTGGGCAGGTGGGCGGGGTCGGCGAAGATCTCCCGGTGGTCGACGATCCGCACCCGCCCGTCGTGCCCGGCCTGGTCGTCGAACCACACGGGGGTCTGCCGGTCGGTCACGATGAAGATCCGCCGGACCCAGGGCAGGAAGAGGTAGACCGACCGCAGGCTGTACTTGAGCTCGTCCCGGGAGATGTAGCGGGCCGCGCTCGCACCGTCGGCGTGATAGCTGCTGCCGTCGGCCGCCGCACGCCGCTCCTGCCACTGCGGATCCTGGCCGTCGACCCACGTGTAGACCAGGTCGATGGGGAAGGGCATCTCGTCGGGCAGACGTACGTCGAACTCCGGCCGGCTGCGCCGCGGGCGCAGTACCCGTCGCTCGCCCGCGAGCCGGGTGAAACGCTCTCCGGCGAGCACCACCGGCTCGAGAGCGGTGTCCACCCGGTCGGCCGCGCGGTTGGGGCGGGGCGCCAGCAGCACCTCGGCCCCGGGCTGCGCGTCGGTGCCCGCGCCGCTCGGCGCGGCACCCTCCTCCTGGTCCCCCTCCTTCCAGAACTCCACGTCGCAGCCGGACTCCGCCCCGTGGACCAAGGTCTGGCCGGGCACCGTACGGAACCACACGACGCGCACCACGTCCCCCCGGCAGACGGCCCGCCACCCGCCCTGGTCACCCGGTTCGACGACCGTCCTCGCGCCCGCCGAGAGCCCGGCGCCGGGCCGGGCCAGATAGCCTCGGCTCGCCGCCAGTTCACGCTGGAGGAGCGCGAGCACCGCCGCCTTGTCCCTGACGGGCACTCCGATGGCGGAAGCACGGTCGTCCTGGCCGCTCACGGCGAAGTGGTCGATCCCCGAGCTCTCCAGCAGCCGCGTGACGGCCAGGCAGTTCAGCTCACGGGCGCCCAGCGGCGTGAGCCCGGGGTGCGTCCGCACCCACCGCAGCCGCATGTCCACGGCCATCTGCGTCACCGCGGGCGCCTGCTGCTCGTGGGGTTCGCCGTGCATCGGATGCCTCTCGTGTGGTCGCGCGGGTCTGCGGTGCCGACGCCTCGTAGGCGCTGGGCACGGGGAAGTAGCGGGCGAGCAGACCCCCGACGAGTTCGCCCTGCTCCTGCCGGTTCAGCTCCGCGGACGCTCCCGGGTGGGTGTCGTTGAGGCAGAAGACGTCCCGGTCGCGGCGCGCCAGCAGCTGGTTGGCGCGCCGTGTGGCCCCGGGGCTCGCGCTGTCGATGTAGGCGTAGCGCAGCCGTCCGGGGGTGCTGCGGCCGGTGTGGTAGCCGTAGTAGTGGCACAGGGACGACACCACGGACAGGTCGTCGGGGCCGCGGAAGCGTGCGGCGGCGGTGGCGGCGAACTCCCGCGGGTGGCGCTGCTCCAGCTCCTGGAGGACATCGCGGCGCAGGGCGTGCGGTACGTGCTTCATCTTGCGCGTGGGCACGGTGCCGAAGGCCCCGTGGATCAGCCTCCTGCCGTTCTCCCCGGCCAGGGCGACCGGCGAGCGGGGCGTACTGCTGGGGCCGAGCGGCAGCACGGCCGTGGAGGGGTGGAAGTAGGCCGTGCCGTTGCTCTGGAAGAACGCGTTCGGGGAGAGGAGCCGCCCGAGGAAGACGTCGTCGTTGAAGTAGAGGAAGTGCTGCGACAGTCCGGGGACGTGGTGGAGCCGGCTCTCGATCGCATGCGAGTTGAAGGTGGGCAGCACGCTCGGGTCGTCGAAGATCTCGCGGTGGTCGACGACGCTCAGCCGCGGGTGTGCGGTGTTGAGCCAGGACGGCGTCTGACCGGCGGTGACGAGGTGGACGTGGCGCACCCACGGCGCGTGCTGTTCCAGTGAGCGCAGCGAGTAGCGCAGTTCGTCGCGGCTCTCGAAGCGGGCGGGCGAGTCCGCCTCGGGGTGCAGCGGGCCGGCCCGGCGCCGGGCCAGCTCGCGGCGGGCGCGCCAGTCGGGGTCGCTGCCGTCGACCCAGGTGTAGACGACGTCGACGGGGAAGGGAACGTCCTCCGGGAGGCGTACGGCGAACTTCGGGATGGTGGTCATCAGCGGCCGGTCCCCGCCACCGGGTATCAGCCGGTCGGCGGACACGCACACCAGCGGTTCCGTCTCCGCGACCTCGTCGGACACCCGGTTCGGGCGGGGGGCCCGCAGCATCGCGCCGTGCGGGTGCGGGTCCGGTTCGTCGGCCGGCCTGGGCTCGTCGTGTCCGGCCTGCGGCACCACCGTCCAGAACTCCACGTCGCAGCCGTATCCGGGCCCGAACACCAGGTTCCCGCCCGAGTCGCACCAGAAGTGGGCCAGCCGCACCACGTCGCTGCGCTCCAGCGCCCGCCAGGTACGTGCGCTTCCACCGGGCCGCAGCCGGCCGGTACCGCCGGTGCGGCGCACGGCGGCGACGTAGCCGAGGTGGTCGCGGCACGCCGAGCGCAGCGCCTCGGCCGCCTTGTGCCGGTCCTCGGCGCGCACGGCGACGGTGGTCGAGCGGTGGGAGGTGCCCCGGACGCAGAAGTACCAGACGGAGGCGGCCTCCAGGGCCTCGCACACCGTGCGCAGGTTCGCGGCGCGGGCCGCCGACGGAGAGGCCCCGTACCGCATCACCCGGCAGGCCCGGGCCCGCCCGCCCACCGCCAGCACCCGCCGCCCCCGGCCGTGGGCGCGGGCGCCCCAGGCCAGCCGGACGGCGGCGCGGTGGGCCGGCACACGAAAGTCGGCCATGCGTGCGCAGCGGCGCTTGGCCCGCTCGCGAAGGGCCGGACGCACCGTGTCGGCCAGCCTGCTCCGCAGGGCGGCGGGCAGCAGCCGGTAGAGCGCCACCGGCCAGGCCCCTTCGGGGTTGCGGGGGGCCGTGCGGCCAGGCGCCATCTGTCTGTCTCTTCCGTTCACGGTCGGATGTCCGAGCGTGTGCTCATTCACGTGCGGCGCCGATGGCCACCGGACGGATTCCGCCGTCCGGTGGCCATCGGCGCTCCGCCGCCGCAGATCAGGCGACGGTGAAGCTCACCGTGGACTTCTCGGAGGCGTTGCCGTCGGCGTCCTCGGCCACGATCTCGACGGTGTGCCGGCCCGGCTCCCACTCGCCCTTGCCGTAGCGGAGCTTCGGCGGGACGGTCCAGTCGTTCAGACCCCAGGCCCAGTAGCCGTCGGTGCCGACGGAGCGGTTGCCGATCTCCTTGCCGTCCTCGTAGACGCGCACCAGGGTCGCGCCCGCGGCCGTGCCCGAGAACTTCGGCACGAGACCGGTCGTGCTGTCGTTGACGGGGGTCTGGATGACCGGAGCGGCGGGGCCGTGCTGGATCTCCCCGTACTTGACGAAGGTGCTGCCGACCTGGAAGGCCTGCGCCTTGTCGGTCCGGTCGTACGAGCAGGCCTGGTTGTTGCCGCCGGAGCCGTCGCCGGCCTGGGGCCACACCAGGAACTTGTAGTAGCCGGGGTCCTCACCGCTCAGGTCCATGGCGGGCAGGACGAACCTGTCACCCGTACCGCTTCCGGCGTGGCCCTTGACCGCCTGGCGCACCGGCTCGGGGGTCTTCTTCGAGGGCCTGCCCTGGGCGTCGACTATCTGGTAGTAGACGTGGTCGCTCGCGTTGCAGGCAGCCTGGCTGCCGATGCGCCGGTTGACCAGGTCGATGATGAACTTGTCGCCCGGAATCTGGCCGTCGGCCGCGATGTAGCCGAAGCCGCCCTGGCTGTAGCCGGGAGCCGCGCCGCCCCAGTGCGTGTCGTACGGGAGCCGGACGAAGGGCTTGGAGGTTCCGGCCGGGTCCCCGCCGCACCGGTCGCCGTTGACGACGTCGACCTCCGGGGAGATCTCCACCTTGTCACCGTTGTCCAGCGGGACCTGGATCTTGATCTGGTACTTCTTGCTGGGGTCGGGGCAGGCGTTGGCGTCGACGTTCAGGTCACCGCGCAGATGGAAGGTGATCTGCTTCCTGTCGCCGACCGTCTTGGTGTCGACGATCATGTACTCCTCGCCGACGCCGAGCGCCGTCGGCTCCTTCTCGTAGGCCGTGTAGTTGAGGGTGCCGTTGCCGTAGTGCGAGTACTTGATACCCGCGGCCTTGTTGATCGACCTGTCCTTCGGCACGTTCAGGATTCCGTCGAAGCGCAGTTCGCTGTCCCAGGTGGCGAACCGGTTGCCCGAGCCGAGCGGGGTGATGGAGTTCTCCGCTGCCGGGGCCTCGGCCATCGCGATCGGGGAGACCGCCATCGTCAGCGAACCGGCGGCCAGTGCGGTGGACACTCCTGCCACAATCAGACGGCGCCGAGTCGTTCGAACCATTTTCTTCTCCTCGTGAGGCGCGGCGGACATGTTCTGTACCGGCGCCACAGAATCGCGACGTTCCCCCGAAACCCCGACCGGGGAGGGGACTTTTATTCGCCCCTCACGCTAGGGCGAGACCCGCCTCGTGACTGCCGCCATGCGTCCGTTCCTGCGCTCTGCTTTGAGTATCCGAGAGTATTTCCACCCGTCCACCCATCCGCCGCCGAATGTCTCCACAAGCGGCGGAATTCGTCTCCGCATGGGCTACAGGGAAAGGGCCGCACGGATGTCCTCACGCCGCCGGGGGCGCGGCAGGCGGTTCCCCGGCCCGGCGCAGGATGTCCTCGCGCTGGGCGGAGCGGAGCGAACCCGGGCACTCGTGGCCGCCCCAGTCGGCCCCGCCCATGTGGTGGGTGCCCAGACCGCGGGCGTCGGGGCTGTCGGCGAGGGCCTGCGGCCAGTCGTGCTCGGCCATCCCCCACGCGTAGATCCGCGCGACGGCGTCCACCTGCGCGTCGGTGAGCGGCCTGGTGGCGAAGCCGGAGGTTTCCACCGAGGCCCAGGAGGGGTTGCCGGAGCCTTGGGTCCAGGCGCGGTCGTCGACCGAGACGTACTGCTCGATCTCCCCGGCCTGCGATACCCAGAAGTGCGCCGAGCTGCGCTGCTTGGGGTCCGAGAACCGGTCGTACAGCGACCCCTCGCCCTCTTGTACGTGCAGGATGAGCCCGCGCTGGGCGTCGCGTGCGCCCGGGGTGAAGTTGCGGTTCAGTGGCTTGCGTTCGGCACCCGGCATCCAGCCCGTGCCGGTGCCGGAAGGGGTTGAGGGCCCCGGCTTGGGGGCCGGCGGCTCGGCCTTGGCGGTCGGCGCCGTCCCGTCGGGGAGGGACTCCGCCACCACGACCATCGCGGCCGTGGCGGCGACCGCGAGGAGGTGGCGGCGCGTCAGGACCTTCCGCTCTTTCGGACTCGTCGTCACGGCGGGCCGCTAGACGATCCGTACGGCGCCGCTGGGCCTGCTGTGGGCCAGGGAGCGCTCGGCGACTCCGGCGCGGGGGTTCTGCGCGCCGATGAAGCGGCCGTTGCCGATGTAGAGCGCCACGTGGTGGGCCGTGCCCTGCTTGCCCCAGTAGAGGATGTCGCCGGGCTTCAGGTCCGACAGCGGCACCTGCCGGCCGGCCGTCGACTGGAGCTGCGAGACCCGGGGCACCGCGACACCGGCGTGCCGGTAGGCGGCCTGGACCAGGCCGGAGCAGTCGAAGGAGGCCGGGCCCGTGCCGCCCATCACGTACGCCTTGCCGACCTGGGCGCGAGCGAAGGCGACGATGGCGGCCGCGGAGCCGGTGGCCACGGGACCGCGGTCGGTGGTCCGGTCGGCCCGGTCGGCGGCCTCGGCCTCCGCCCGGCTCCGGTGGGCTTGCTCCTCGGCCTGGGCCTTGGCCTTGGCCCGTGCTTTCGCCTGCGCCTGGGCGCCGGCCTCCGCCTCGGACGCCTCCCGGAGGCCGGTGAGTTCCGCGGCGTGCGCCTCGGCGTGGAGGGCGTCCGCCGTGGAATCGATGGCCCCCGCGATCTCCGCGGCCCCGTCCGGTTCGAGGAACGGCAGGTCGAGACCGGCGGAAGCCGGTACGGGCGAGGCGTCGGCCAGGCGCGCCATGGCGAGGGTGGTGCCCAGGACACCGCCGGTGACCCCGGCCCGTACCACGAGACGGGAGATCGCCCGGCGCGGTCTGCGGTGGCGGGCTGCGCGTACGGGCTCGGCGGCGGGCGCGGGAGCGAGTGCCTGAGAGGCAGTGGTGTGGGCCATGGGACACGGCTATCAAGGCGCGGGACCGCCCATCAAGCAGCCTCCCTCCGGGCCGGATTCGGGGTCTTCCGGCCGGCCGGGCGCGTCGCGGCCTCCGAATCAACTCCGGGTATCCGGAGGAAAGCGGCGGACGGCCGGATGGTTTCGCACTCCCTGCCCGCCTCGGAACCCTCAGCGCACGTCTAGCACCCGAGTGGAGCCTGCGCAAAAACCCCTTTGGTGGACTTCTGAAGCCCCGTGAGGCATGTCACATCGGCGGGGCCGGCGGCACCTTCCTCAAAGATCGGATAGCGCACCCTTAACGAAGCCCTAAGAATTCCGGAAACCGCGTCTTCGGGCCGATTTCGGACCGAACGGATGCCTAGGGTCGGTGACATCGATCGACGCGATCCGAAGGTTTCGGGATCGCCGTCTCAGCCCGATGCTTCCGTCTAGAGGTTCCTGATGTCCCGTAAGCGAATCGCTCTCGTGTGTGCCGCCGTCGTCGCCGGCGCCGGCGCAGTGGCCATTCCCGTCGCCGCCAACGCGGGCTCGTCCGCCGACCTGAGCGTCGAGGGCTGCAGCACCGTCTCCGGCGATGCGCTCATGCACCGGACGGAGGCCAACCTGACCGTCAGGAACAGCGGCAGCACGGACGCGAAGACGTGGAAGCTGGAGTTCGAGGTGCCGGTGGGACGCACCACCGTCGTCGATCCCGGCACCTTCGACCTGCGCAAGGAGGGCGGGCGCTTCACCGTCACCCCGAAGGAGGGCCGGGGCACGGTCCCGGCCAACGGCGCGCGGGACGTCGCGATCGGCATCGACGAGGCCCACGGGGGGATCCTGCAGATCTCCGGCTGCACGGTGACGGGCGGGGACTCCGCCCCCTCGGACTCGCCGCGGCCCACGGACGACGGCTCGTTCGTCATCGACCACACCACCGTGCACCTCATGTGGCGGGCACCGCAGAAGCCGGGCTCCCAGGTCGCGAAGTACGAGGTCTTCGAAGGCGAGCAGCTCGTCAAGACCATGGACAACGGGATGATGACGATGACCAACATCGATGGGCTGCTCCCGGCCACCGCCTACACGTACCGCGTCCGGGCCGTGTACGCCGACGGGAAGCGCTCGCCGTTCAGCAAGGACATCACGCTGACGACGCGCGCGTCGCCCGGCGACGACGCCGAGAAGCCGGTCATGCCCGCGCAGCTGAACGGCGAGGCCGTCGGCGCCAACCAGGTGTCGCTGCGCTGGCAGGCGGCCACCGACGACGTGGCCGTCACCGGCTACCGGATCTACCGCGACGGGAACCGCGTGGCGGAGCCCGCCGCGCACGCCACGTCCGCCACGGTCGGCGGCCTGGAGCCGAGCACCGCCTACCGGTTCAAGGTGACGGCGGTCGACGCGTCGGGCAAGGAATCCGACCCGACCGAGGAGGTTTCGGTGACGACCGGCAGCGGCGGGGGCAACGGCGGAGGCGGCGGGGGCGGCGGCGGCACGGCCGGCGCACCGGCCGACTTCACCGCGGGCACGGGCACGAAGGCCGACGGCAGCCTCACCCAGCACTACCTGAACCTGGGCTGGACGGTCCCCAAGGGGAACGGCCAGATCACCACCTACCAGGTGTACCTCAACGGCAAGCTCGCGCAGACCTTCATGTGGGGCGACGGCGCCGCGGTCCTGCCCGTCCCGTCGGGTACGGCGACGCGCGAGGTCCTCGTCGGGGCCAACCCGGGCAAGACCTACGCGGTCAAGATCAGGGCCCGGCTCGGGGACGGCACCTGGGGTGCGTTCTCCGCCGAGAAGACCGTCACCACCGCCGGCCGCTGAGCCGTCCACCCCCACCAGGAGCTTCAGTCATCATGCGCAACCGCCGCACCGCCCTCGCCCTCACCGCCTTCGGCGGCCTCCCCCTGTCCCTCACCGCACTGACCGTCCTCACCGCCGCCCCGGCGGTGGCCCACGGTGCCACCGGGAACCCGGCCGCCCGCTCGGTCGCCTGCCACCCCTCCAGTCACGGGAAGACCAACGCCGCGTGCAAGGCGGCGCTCGCCGCGAGCCCGGAATTTCCCGGCGACTGGCAGTCGATCGTCCAGGGAGCCGCGATCAAGCACGACTCCGAGAAGCGCTCCTCCTCACCGCAGCACCGCAGCCTCATCCGCGACGGGCAGCTGTGCAGCGCCGGCAACGCGAAGTTCAGCGGCTTGGACCGGCCCGACCCCGGCTACCCCTCGACATCGCTGACCAGCGGCGCGGAGCACTCCTTCGAATACGCCATCAGCGCGCTGCACAATCCGTACCGGCTGGAGATGTACGTGACCAAGGACGGTTACGACCCGTCGAAGCCGCTGAAGTGGTCGGACCTGGAGGACACGCCGTTCGTGAGCGCCGACAACCTGTCCGCGGTCGCGAGGCCGAACGCCCCCCTGGGCAGCTCGGCGTTCGCCTTCAAGGCGCAACTGCCCGAGAAGAAGGGCAAGCACATGGTGTACACGATCTGGCACGGCCTGATGAAGCCGGACGGCTCCGCGCAGAGCTCGGAAGCCTTCTACTCCTGCTCGGACGTGAACTTCACATGAGCCTCTGAACGCCTCGTCGGCCCGCCTCGCGTACCGCGGGCCGAGGGGGCGGGGAAGGTGGCAGCAGCGCCGCGGGCAGTGCCCCCGGCGGCCGTTCTGCTGCCACCCGCCACGTGCGAGGGGCCATTTCTCACGTCCCAGACACTAAGGACTCCGGACCGGGCGCCACAGCCGCCATAGGTCCCCACCCACAGGGCCGTTGGTCCCTTCACGCTGCCCTTACGGCCACACCCGCCCCGCCGCCGGAAGGCTGTTCTCCTTCGGCCGGGAGTCGAGCCGTTCGGCGCGGACACCGGACGGGTGGCGGTGCCAGGGTTCGCGGCAGATGGATCCGGTTTCGGACGGCCCCCGCGTGCGGAGGCCCCCGGTACGACGAGGGAGACCGCTCGGTGCAGGTGCAGGTGCAGGTGTGGCGTGGGGCGCCGGGCGACGCGGTGACGCCCGCCGCCGCCGAGGGGGACACCCGGGTGTGGCGGCAGGCCCGCGCCGCCGCGGAGGTCTCCTCCCCCATCAACCGGTTCGCGGGCTGCGGTGCGTCCGGCTTCTCCGGGGACAGGGGTCCCGCGGCGCTGGCCCGGCTCTCCTCCCCGCACGGGATCGCGGCCGCGCCGGACGGCAGTGTCGTCTTCGCCGACCTGCTCAACAACCGGGTGCGCAAGGTGGACGCGGAGGGCACCGTCACCACCGTCGTGGGCGACGGGCGGTGGGGGGACACCGGCGACGGCGGTCCCGCGACCGAGGCCCGGCTGAAGTACCCGTACGGCGTGGCGCTCGCCCCGGACGGGGCGCTGCTCGTCGCCGACACCAACAACCACCGCGTGCGCCGGGTCGGGCCCGACGGCACGATCACCACCATCGCGGGAGACGGGCTGGCCGGATACGGCGGTGACGGCGGACCGGCCACCGGGGCCCGGCTGAACCACGTCACGCACATCGCGGCGGCTCCGGACGGCAGCGTGTTCCTCGCCGACACCTTCAACCACCGCATCCGCAGGATCGACCCGGCGGGGACGATCACCACCGTGGCCGGCACCGGCAGCCGCGGCTCGACGGGCGACTACGGTCCGGCAGCGTGGGCCGCGCTGAACTGCCCGTACGGTCTGGCGCCCGCCCCCGACGGCACCCTGCTGTTCGCGGACACCAACAACCACCGGATCCGCAGGATCGGCCGCGACGGGACCGTCACCACGGTCGCCGGCAACGGGCTCCCCGGGGACACCGGTGACGGCGGGCCCGCCGTCCGGGCACGGCTGAACAGCCCCCGGGACGTGGCGGTGGCCCCGGACGGCTCGCTGGTGATCGCGGACAGTTTCAACGACCGGTTGCGGAAGGTGGATCCGGCCGGGGTCATCACGACCGTCGCCGGCGCCGGCCGGTTCGGGACCGGGGGCGACGGCGAGTCCGCCCTCCGCGCCGAGCTGGGCGAGCCGCGCGCGGTGGCGTTGCGGCCGGACGGCAGCGTGGTGGTCGCGGACTACTTCCACGACCGGCTGCGCCTGGTCCACGGGGTGGTGCGCCCGTCGGTGCGTCCGCCGGCCGCCTCACTCGGCTAGGCCGGCGGCCGCGGCCGGTGGACCCTCGCGGGGTGGGGGGGAGCGTCCCGGCGGGAATGAGCCGGGTCGGTGCCGGGGCGCTCCCCCGGTTCTGGGTGCCGCCCGTGGGCGGCGGGGGTCAGGACTCGGGGCCCACGTGACGGAGCCGGTGGTTCATCCGGTCCGCGATCACCACGCCGCCGTCGCGCGCGACGGCCACGCCGTGCGGGTAGTTGAGCCGGGCGCGGGTCGCGGGGCCGCCGTCGCCGGCGAAGCCCTGGTCGCCGTCCCCGGCGAACGCGGTGATGATGCCCGACGGGTCCACCCTGCGTACCCGTCCGGCGCGTTCGTCGGAGACGAGCACGCCGCCGTCCGCCGCGACCGCGATGCCGGAGAGCGTGGTGAACGAGGCCTGGGCCGCGGGCCCGCCGTCACCCCGGTCGGCGGACCGGCCGTTGCCGGCGACCGTGGTGATCACTCCGGCCGGGTCGACCCTGCGGATCCGGCGGTTCCCGGCGTCCGCGAGCAGCAGGCTGCCGTCGGGGGCGACCGCGAGGCCCTGTACGGCTCCCAGCCTCGCGTACCGGGCCGGGCCGCCGTCGCCGCCGAACCCCTTGGCACCGCTTCCCGCGACCAGGCTGACCAGGCCGAACGGGTCCACCTTGAGGACCCGGAAGCGGTAGGGCTCCGCGATGAGCACGCTGCCGTCGGGCGCGACCGCCACCGCTCCCGGACGGCTGAGCCGGACCCGGGTGGCAGGATCGCCCTCCGCCCCGGCGCCCGGTTCGGCCGGGCGGCAGCCGGCGATCGTGGTGATCACCCCGACGGGGTCCACCCTCCGCACGCGGTCGACGAAGGTGTCCGAGATGATCACGCTTCCGTCCGGCGCGACCGCGAGACCGCACGGGTAGCACAGGCGCGCCTCGACGGCCGGTCCTCCGTCGCCGCCGACCCCGCAGTCACCGGTGCCGGCGACCGTCGTGATCACTCCGCTGGGGCCGACTCTGCGGACCCGGTTGTTGGTCCGGTCGATGAACACCACCGACCCGTCCGGTGCCGCCGCCACCCCCTGCGGAGCGGCGAGCCGGGCGAGGTACGCCCAGGTGCCGTCCCCGCGGAAGCCCCGTACGCCCGTCCCCGCGAGCGTGGTTATCATGCCGGGACCGCCGAGCCGCCCGGTGCGGCCGGTCTGCCGCCCCACGCGCTCGGCCTGTCCGGCCCCTCCGGTGAGTAAACCCGTACACACCGGCAGCGCGGCCTGCGCCGCGCCTCGCCCCACACGCATCCTGTTGCAACCTCATTCGGTCATCGGACTGTCCTTGTCCCCGGGCGGTCCCCGCCTCCGTTTCCGGAAGGCTCCGCACGGGGCTGTGCGTCCTATTGGAGCGGCTGGGGTGGCGGGGGACCATCGCTGATCGGCCCCTCTTCCAACTGAAGTAACATTTCCGGCACATCAGCAGAAATCATCTGTGCCATGTCGTCAGAGGACGCCGAGAAAGGGGCCGCCCGGGTCCGACGACGGGGGACGAAGGACCCGGGGCGACCCCCTGGACAACCGTGACACATCCGGCACTACCGGCCGGCACCGATCCACTGGGGATCAACCATCGGTCCACTCAACGGCACTTCCGGCTGCCCGCCGGGCCCGCTCGGCCCGCTCGGCCCGCCGGGCCGGGGCGCGCAGCAGGCTGTAGAGAGCGCAGGCCGCGACCGACAGGACCAGCCAGCCGAGCATGATCCACACAACGATCACGGCAGCCTCCGTCAGCCGCGGGCATCGCCCCGGCGCCGGCGCATGGTCACGGTGACCAGCGCGCCGCCGACGGCCACGGCCGCGACGCCCGCGGTCACCAGGGCGGGGGCGATCCCGCCGCCCGTGCTGGCCAGACTGCCATCGGCCGCGGGGTCCTGGGAGGGGTCACCGTTCCCGGGCGCCGCGGGCCCCGAGGTGGACGAGTCCGACGGCGTGTCGGACGGCGGGGTGGAGGGCGACGGCCGGACGGGGACGTCCTCCGGGTCCTTCGGGTCGGGCAGCTCCGGCAGCGGGGTGACGACCGGGTCCGGGTCGGACGGCGGCGTGATCGGCTTGCTGGGGGCGCCCGCCGCCGGGAGGCAGCCGGCGAAGGCCATCCGGTGGGTCTCTGCGCCGGGCACCGAGGTCAGCTTCTTCGCGATGACCGAGCCGTTGACGTGGCCCGGGGCCACCGAGCCCGCCTTGCGGCCCAGCTCCACGTGCGCGTTCGGCGCGAGGATCGTGCCCGGCCAGGAAGCGTGGTTCTTCACCACCGACGAGGCGTTCGGGAAGTTCCACAGCAGCTTCGAGCGGATCGCCTTGAACTGGGCACTGCCCGCGGCGTAGTCGTCGAGTACGTACTTCCCGGTCTCCGGGTCCCAGAGGTAGATCCCGTAGAAGGAGGAGGCCCCGCTGTCGTAGGCGGCGCCGATCACGTTGACCAGGGTGGTGGAGCCGGCCGGCACCTTGATCGCCACGCTGCTCGCCTTCTGCAGGTCCGCCGCGTTCACCGCGAAGACGTTGACCTTCTTGTCCTCGCCCGTCAGGAGCAGCTGCCCGGTGGCACCGGACCGGCCCACCGAGCCCTTGGCCTCGGCCGCCGCCCAGCCCGCGGAGCGGTCGCGGAGGGTGGCGAACTCGCCGGCGAAGTCGAAGGGGGCGGCGCCCTTGCTGTGCTCGCCGTCCACCGCGAAATCGCCGCCGGACTGGCGGAGTTCCCCGTAGCGGCCGGATCCCTTGCCGAGGACCACCTGGTTGGCGTGCAGGGTGCCGCCGACCACCATGCTGTGCTTACCGGGAAGTTTCCCGAGGTCGGTGGCGGTCAGCTTGTCGCCGATGGAGAATCCCTGGCCGGTGGCCGGGTCGCCGAAGCGGGCGTCGCCGCCGACGGCGACGGCGCCCTCGGAGTCGGAGTACCGCAGGGAGTCGCCCTCGACGAACTCGGCGTACCCGCCGGCGGCACCCAGCGGTGCGTCGGCGCAGGACGGGGCCGCGAAGGCCGGGGTTCCCGCGTCGAGGAGGAACGTGCCGGTCAGGCCGAGGATGGCTACTGCGGCGTGGGCGCGCATGGGTGACTCCAGGTCGGTACGGGGATGCGGGGCGGACACGGCCGGGATCCTGGCCGTGGGATCGACCTTCCGCTACACGAAATGCGACGTCAAATACCCCCTTGTCGCTACAAATCGGGCATCGCGTCCTTAAGTTTCTTAAACAGACCTAAATCCGTGACGCACCTCACATGGCGTCATCAAAAGAACCCCCGGTGCGGGCCGGAGGATGACGGCCCCTGTCCCCCCGGCAGCCCCCACCGGCACCGGCCGCTTCCTAGACTGTGCCGCAGTGCCCCCGCTTGCGAAACTTTCCGGTCGGCGGGAGCGGGGGCACGTTTCTCACGCTCAGGCGCCGCCTTCTTCAGAACGCGCTCCGCGCATCTCCGGAACCCGGTTGAAAACCGCGGCGACATGGGCGCGGTTTCGCATCTGTAGTTTCCCCAGAGCCCGCGAGACGTGCGATTTGACGGTCCCTTCCGCCACGCCGAGCCGCTGGGCGATCGCCAGGTTCGTCAGCCCCTGCGAGGCTCCCTCCACCGCGCGCTTCTCCTGGGGCGTCAGCTGCTCCCAACGCCGCTCGAAGGCCTCCGTAGCCGGGTCCTTGAAGCGCGCGAGGTGATCGAGCACGTCAGAGGCCAGCAGGGAGTCGACGACGACTCCGCCGGCGGCGACCTTCAGTACGGCGTACAGCAGGTCCGAGGGGGCGGAGCTCTTGATCAGGACCCCCCGGACCCCCGCCGACCAGGCATCCACCAGCAGGGTCCGGTCCGCGACCGAGGTCACGGCCAGCACCCGTGTGCGGGAGCGGCCCGCATCGCGCAGCCGGCGCGCGACCGCGAGCCCGCCCATGTCGCGCATCCGCAGGTCCACGACGAGCACGTCCGGGGAGAGCACGACCGACAGGCTCAGCGCCTGACCGCCGGTGACGGCGCGCCCCACGACCTCGATGCGGGGATCGGTGCACAGCACGCGGATCAAGCCGTCCAGTACGACCTCCTCGTCGTCCGCCACCACGACTCGGCACATCGACGGCCCCTTTCACGGGAACAGCAGGGTGAATTCTCGTCGCGCCGCTCACAAAAGAGCCGATGGGCCCTTACAGAAAGGGCCTTGACGCAACGAAAGATCAGGTGACAGCGGGGACGATATCCCCACCCGGACGTGCGCTCCGCGGAAACTCCGGATGATTTTCGGGTAACGCGTCCATCCCCCCTCATACCAAAAGGAAGCAGAAGGATGACCGCCCCGAGCTTTACGGAGATACCCCCTCGTACCGATTGCGACTGTTCGGGCTGCGCCACGGAGCGGACGGCAAGGCGGCGGCGGGGCTGGACGCGGTGCGGCCCGGCGGCCCACCGGCGGGCGGCCGCCCTGGTCGTCCTCGGCGGAGTGTCGATCACCGGACTGGCGACGGCCGAGGCACAGGCCGCGCCGGCGGTCCAGAACGCACCGACGGCGGTGAGCGGCCTGCAGACCGCCCTCCAGGTCCAGACCGTCGCGTCGAAGTCGCTGGCCCACTCCGCCTCCGTCACGCGCAGCGAGATCATCCAGCGCGCCCAGAGCTGGGTGGACGCGCGCGTGCCGTACAGCATGTCCGGTACGTGGAACGACGGTTACCGGCGGGACTGCTCCGGTTTCGTCTCGATGGCGTGGAAGCTCGGCAGCAACGAATGGACCGGCAGCCTGGCGAACTTCGCGGACCGCATCTCGAAGAACGACCTGAAGCCGGGCGACATGCTGCTGTTCCACAACAAGGCGGACCCCGGCAAGGGCTCCCACGTGGTGATCTTCGGAGGCTGGGCCAACTCGTCCCGTTCGAAGTACATCGCCTACGAACAGGCGGGCTCCACCGGCGCGGTCAAGCGAACGAACCCGTACGCCTACTACTCCAACTCCGGTTCGTACGTCCCCTACCGCTACAAGAACGTCGTCGAGGACGGCGCTTCCTCCCCCGGTTCCGGTTCGTCCTCCTCCTTCCCCGGGGCCTCCTACTTCGGCCCCGGCAAGTCGAACGCGCACATCACCAGGCTCGGGGACATGCTCAGCGGCCGGGGAGCCGCCGGGCTGTACCCGCGGGGCACGGGTCCGACCTGGACGGACGACGACCGCAAGGCCACCCAGGCCTTCCAGAAGGCCCAGGGGTGGACGGGCGCGGACGCCGACGGGATACCCGGACCCGACACCTGGCGCATGCTCGTGGACGGAACCGGCAAGAACGTCCCCGGCGGCAGCAGCAGCAGCGGAGGCGGCTCCGGCGCATCGGACAAGGCCGGCGCCTTCCCCGGGGCCTCCTACTTCGGTCCCGGCAAGTCGAACGACTACGTGACACAACTCGGCAAGCAGCTGGTCAAGAAGGGGTACGGGCGCCACTACACCGAAGGCCCCGGACCGTCCTGGAGCGAGTCGGACCGGCGCAACGTGGAGGCCTTCCAGCGCGCCCAGGGCTGGACCGGATCGGAAGCGGACGGCTACCCGGGGCCGGAGACCTGGCGCCGGCTGCATTCCTGACGCGATGACAGGCGCCGTTCCGGGCACCTTGAGCACACTGACGGTTGATCACACTGTAAGCACCTGGCACCACATGGTGCTCCTTTCGCGGCGGCCGTTCCCACTGCGGTGATGACACGCTGAATCCGCCCGGTAGAGCGGGTGAGAGGAAAGGGCATGGCCAGGTGAGGAACGAGCAGTCCAAAGAGCGGTGGCCGCAGATCAGCCCCGCGCAAGCGCTGAACACGCATGTACACACCGGCGCGATCGGCGGCCTGCCCATGGACGACCTGTTCCGCACGTCCCGGCCCGGCGGGCGGCGTTCACCCGCCGAGGCGCCCGACGGTGCCGAGACCGCGCGCGAACTCCCGTCCGTCGAGCAGGTGGCCGTACCGGCGGCCCACGAGGTGTCCGGCCAGGTGGCGGCCGTCCCGGAGAACCCGCCGGCCACGGCCGCACGGACCCGCAACCCGCGGGTGGACCACACGCTCCAGGAGCGCACGGTCTCCGGCGTTCCCGGCTGGTGCGCGATGGTGACCGCCACCGTCGCCCTGGCGGCCGCGGTCTGGCTGCTGTGGCTGACCGGGCGGCTGCCGGGGCCGCTGACCGCTCCGGTCACCGACCTGCTGGGAGAGGCACCCGCGAAGCCGGTCCTGTCCTGGGGCGGTCCGGCGATCGGGCTGCTCGTCCTGTGCGGGGCGGCTGCCCTGTTCGGCCTCGCGGGGCTGACCCGCGTACGCAGCGGTTCGGCCGTCGTCCTGCACGCGCGGGGCCGCTACCGGGCGACGCTGCGGCGTACCGGACTGGTGTGGCGGAGCCCGCTGCGGCCGCGGCGGGTGGTCGACGTCCGGCTGAGGCACTGGCGGACCGGGATCGACGGGGTGACCGACCGCGACGGCACTCCCGTCGACGCCGTCCTGCTCGTCGTGTGGCAGGTCCGCAACACCGCGCGCGCCCTGTACGCCGTCGACGACCACGAGTCCTACCTCAAGGAGCAGATCGAGGCGGCGGCGGGCGAGGTCTTCTCGACCCTGCCGTGCGACAGCTTCCGGGAGCGGGAGGCCTCGCTCCGCGACAGCAGGCACCTGGCCGGCGAGCTCACCCAGGCGCTGTCCGCGGACATGCGGGCCATCGGCCTGGACGTCTTCTCCGTGCAGGTCGTCCGCCTCGAGTACACCGCTCACGTCGCCGAGGCCATGCGCCAGCGCCGGCTCTCGGCCCTGGAGGCCAAGCACCGCGAGGGAACCCTGGAGGAGGTCGCCCTCGCCGTGGAGGCCACCACCCGCACGGTCACGGCGCAGGGCGGCGTCGAGTGGGACGACTACGAGCGCAAGGCGTTCGCACGCGAGCTGACCGTGGCCTTCTACGCCGCGCGCACCTCCGCCGTCGTCCCGGCCGGCCCGTCTTCGCCGGACCGGCCGTAGCCGCCCGCGTCCGCCCGCTCCCGCCCCTCACCCGGGTTCCGTCCCGGGTTCTTCCCCTTCCCCCTCCTCCATCCCCCGCGGCCGCTCACGGCCACTCGCAGCAAGAAGAAGGTGCAGCCCTCATGACCGTGCGCGTCATGATCGTCGACGACCAGCCGATCACCCGGTCCGGCCTGCGCTTCCTGGTCGACTCCATACCCGGGTACCAGGTGGTGGCCGAGGCCGAGGACGGCGCCGACGCCGTGGGCAAGGCCCGCGAGCACGAAGCCGGCCTGGTGCTCATGGACCTGCGGATGCCGCGGATCGACGGTGTGGAGGCGACCCGGCAGCTGATGCGGATGGGCGAACCGCCCAGAGTGCTCGTCATGACCACGTTCGCCGTGGACGAGCAGGCGCTGGACGCGCTGGAGGCCGGGGCACACGGGTTCCTGTCGAAGGACCTGCGCGTCGAGGAGCTCCGGGCCGCCATGGACGTCGTGATGAGCGGCGGTCAGCTGGTGTCCGGGGACATGCTCGACTTCCTCATGCTCAAGGCCTCCCGGGGAGCGGCCGGCCTCAGCGTCCGCCGCAAGGAACTGCTGGTCCTGCTCACCGAGTCCGAGCGCCGGGTGCTGAGCCTGCTGGGGGCGGGGCTGAGCAACTCCGAGATCGCCGACGCCCTCTACCTGTCGGTGTCCAGCGTCAAGACGTACGTCTCGCGGCTGTTGCAGAAGCTGAACCTGGACAACCGCACCCAGGCGGCGGTGCTGGCCTACGAACTCGACTTCATGGACGGCTGACACCGCCGGAGCCGGGCCGGGCGCTGCCGGCGCTGCGGGCTCACCCGGCGGCCACGCGTTCCAGGGCCTTGCGGGTCTTGGGGCCGTAGACACCGCGCGGCTCTCCGGCCACCTCGTCGCGGACCGCCGACCACTCCTGGAACCTCCGTACGGCGACCTTGGTGTCCTCGTCGTAGAGGGAGTAGCGGTGGCTGTCGTAGAAGCCGGTCCGGTTCAGCAGGCGTTGCATGGCGGCGACCTCCTCACCCTCGTCGCCCAGGCTCAGCGTGGGAGGCCCGGCCGGGGAGGTCGGCGGCTTGGAGCCGGCGCCGCCCGTCGCCGAGGGCTTGCCGGGAACGGAGGTGGCGGGCGGCCCGGAGGGGTCGGCGCCGGCCGGAGTGCCGCCCGGGGTTCCGGCCGTCGCCGGGTCCGCGGTGGCGCCGGGTCCGCGGACCGGAGGCGCGGTGGACGACGCGGCGCCCCGGTGGGCCGCGCCCTCGGTGGAGCCCGGGGAGGCGCCCGCGTCGCCCGGTGCGGACTCCTCCTCCACCACCGCGCTGCCCAGCCCGAGGCGCCCGCCGATGGAGCCGCTGCTCTCGCTGCGCCAGCCCAGCGCGACGGCCGTGGCGGCGACCAGCAGCAGGGCTCCGCCCGCCGCCAGCGGGACGAACCTGCGGGGTGTGCGCGTGGACCTGCGGCCGGGCTCCGGTGCGTGCACGTCGAGGACGATGACCTCGCCGTCGACGATGGTGTCCTCCATGGAGGTCCCGGACTGCGCTGCGGATCCGTCCGGCTGCGCGGACATGCGATCCCTCCTCGGGTGGGTCGGTGCGGTGGCGTTCGGCGCGGGCCCGGCTACCCGGGTACGCCCAAGGGGTCGGCCAGACCGGCCTCGTTCGCGACCAGGGCGGCCTGCGTGCGGTTCTCCAGGTGGAGTTTGGCCAGCAGACGGGACACATGGGTCTTCACGCTCGCCAGGGAGAGCCGCAGTTCCCCGGCGATCCCCACGTTGTCCAGCCCGCGGCCGAGCAGTCCGAGCACGTCGCGCTCCCTGGCGCTGAGCAGCGGGATCCTGCGGTGGTGCCCGGCGAACCGGGGGGCGTACGGCCGGCCCGGAGCGCCGGTCAGTTCACCGAACGCCTCCCCCGCGAGGGCGCAGCCGCCGGCCAGCACATGGCGCAGGACCGCCTCCAGGAGCCGGGGGTCGGGCGAGCGGGGGACGAACCCGCGCGCGCCGGCGGCGAGCGCGTCCGCCAGGCCGTCGGGGCCGGGTTCGTCCGCGATCAGGACCAGGCCAGGACCGTGCAGCGGCCCCATCGCCTTCGCCAGCTCCCGTTCCACGAGCAGGATCCGCGGGGAGCACGGGCCGGTCAGCCGGGCGGCCTCCGGGCCCGAGCCGGCCTCGGCCACGACCTCGAACCCGCAGCGGTCGGAGAGCAGCCGGCCCAGACCGGCCCGGAAGGCCGCGTCACGGGCGGCGATGAGCACCGTCGCGGCCGGCGCGGACCGGCCGGCGGAGCTGTCCGCGGGCCTGCGGATATCGGTGGTCGAGATCATGGGACAAGTCTTGTCGAACGGGTCTTAGCCACGCTGTAATCGTTCCTTAAGCGGCTTTAAGCGGCTTTTCGGCCGCGCTTCGCGAAGCGAAGTCAAGCGCCGATCGTCCCCCGGCGGGCAGGTGTCCACAACCGGCCAAGGCCCCTTGGGGACGGGACTTAGGTCCCGTCCCGCGGGCCCGTCACCCGCCCTGTCCGTCCTGCTCGCCGCGCGGTCCCATCCGGCTGGCGAAGCGCGCCAGCTGCACCCGGCTGGTGAGCCCGAGCTTGGTGAACAGCTGCGCGACGTTGTTCTTGACCGTGGCTTCGGAGACCCCGAGCTGCCTGCCGATCGCCGCGTTGGTGAGTCCGCGGGCCAGCAGCCGCAGGACGGCCTGCTCGCGGTCGGTCAGCGAGTCGAAGCGGGCCTCCTCCTCGGCCGAGACGTGGTCGGCGCTGCGGACCGAGTCGACCAGGCGGCGGGTCACCGCGGGATGCAGGACCGAATGCCCGGCGTCCGCCGCCCTGATGCCCTCGAGCAGGTCCTCCACCAGCAGATCCTTCAGGAGGAAGCCGGAAACCCCCGCGGCCAGGGCTTCGGTCACGGATTCCGCGACGTGGAAAGCGGTGAGGACCAGGACGTGTGGCGGGGCGTCCAGGGCCAGAAGTCCTCTCGCGAGGGAAATCCCGTCACCGTCCGGAAGGACCATGTCGACCAGTGCGACATCGGGTCTCGTCCTTTCGGCCAGGGAAAGGGCGGAGGAGGCGTCGAAAGCGCGCCCCACCACCCGGATATCCTCGCTCGTCTGGATGATCTGCTCCAGACCGGCCATCGTGATGACGTTGTCCTCAACGATCAGTACCTTGATCAATATGATCGAGCTCCGTGATTCGACGCGGCCTACCATTCAACCTATGTCACCGCCCGAGAACGCCCGGGGATGTCCGTAGTCCGGATCTCACACACAGTCGGAGCAATCGTGATCACCGTCCTGCTGGTCAGCAGCGAACGTGAAACCCGCCTGGAACTCCGAGGATTCCTGCACCCCGGCACGGGGATCAACACCATCGGCGAGGCGTGGGACCACGCGACCGCCAAAGAGCAGGTCCGCGTCCTGCTGCCGGACGTGGTGATCGTCCACATCGAGCAGCGCAACGACGCCTTCGCCGTCACGCGGTCGCTGGTCAAGGAGCCCGACGCCCCGCAGATCCTGCTGGTCGGCCCACCGGACCCCGCCCATGTGGAGCAGGCGATCACCTCGGGGGCCTCCGGGATGCTCACCGGGGACTCGCTCGAGACCTCGCTGGTCCGGGCGGTCCGCAGCATCGCCTCCGGGCAGGCGTTCTTCGCCCCCTCCCTCACCCGGGACGTCATCGAACTGGCCTCGCGGCGCACCTCGCCGGAGCCCGTCACCGAGGACCACCCCGGACTGGTCGCCCTCACCGACCGGCAGCGCGACGTGCTGATGCTCCTGGCCGCCGGGCTTTCCAATGCCGATATCGCCGAACGGCTCCATCTCGGGCTCGGAACGGTCAAGACCCACGTGCGCGACATCCTGGCCCGGCTGGGCGCGAAAAACCGCGTGGAGGCCGCCCGTATCGCCTTCGGCCGGACCGAATCCGAAGGATAGGCCTTTCCTCGGGGCGCGGGATCATCTTTTGGCCGATGGGCGTCTCCCTTTAGTCACGGACGGGTCCCCCCGGGGGCTACATACGCTGTGAGCACCCCTTCCGGTCCTTCTTTTTCCGAGAACAGGCATCCCGTGTCGTCCCTTCATGAGCACGCCCCCGCGTCGCCGCACCTGCCGCCCCCCGCGGCGCAGGACGGCGTCGGGGAGTTCCGGTGGATCCTGCGCCGGTTCCTCGCGGATCTGCCAGGTGCCTTCGACGTGGCCGTCGTCTCCGCCGACGGGCTGCTGCTGGGCCGGGTCCACGAGACGGACGCCCCGGAGTCCGAACTGGTCGCCCCGCTCACCGGCGGGCTGGCCGCGCTGGCCGGCGCCGCCGCGGAACTGGGCGGCTCGGGGGCGGTGCTGCGCACGATCCTCGAGATGCAGCACGGCATCGTGGCGGTGGTCTCGGTGTCCGACGGCTCGCTGCTCGCGGTCGCCGCCGACGCGTCGTCCGACCGGTCGCTGCTGGGCTACCAGATGACCCGCCTCGTCCACCGGATGGGCCGCGTGCTGACACCCGAGCTGAGATCGACGCTGAGGGAACATGCCGCGGCGACCGCCTGACCGGCGCCGGCCCGAGCCGTTCCCCGAATCCGCCACGAGAGGCGACCATGCGACTGCTTGAAGCCCGGGCATCCGATGTCCAGCACGTCATAGCCGACTACCGCGAGACCACTCCGGGAATGGAGCGGGCGGTGCTCGTGTCCTCCGGGGGCCTGGTACTGGCCTCCAGCGGCACGGACGACCCGGCCGACGCCGAACGGCTCGCAGCGCTCACGGCCAGTCTGATGTCGATGGCGAAGGCCGCCGCCCAGGCCTACCGGGCCGGCGCCGCCAGCGCGGTGGTGATCAACACCGAACGGCACAACCTCTGTCTGGCACCGGTCGACGATCACACCGGCCTCATCGTCGTGGCCTCCGCGGACACCGATCTCGGCCATGTCATGTACGTGGCCGCGCTGATCGCCCGGGAGCTCGCGAGCCTGCTCGACAACGACACCCGCGCACACCTGTGCCGCCTGTTCCTCAACCCGGGCTGAGCCCGGCGGCCGGGCCCCGGCGCTAGAGGCCCACCAAGGTGTCCTCCATCGGCCCGTTCTTGATTCCCTTTGGTCGAGCGGCATCGGGTGACCTGCTGCGAGCCTGTTCACGGGAGGCTCGGGGCCGATGGGGATTGCCGCGCCAGTCCCACGGCCCGCGTACCGGGCCGCTGTTCGACGATGTTTGGACCGATGAGCACATTCTCACCACGTCACTGGCGCCTGGCTCCACGCGTCACGGCGGTACTCGCCCTGCCGGTGGCGCTGGCCATCGCGCTCGCCCTGCTGGTGATCGGCCATTCGGCCGGGCGGCTGTCCGCGACCACGGAAGCGCAGAGGAGGGCCGGCGTGCTGATGACGGCCACCCTACTGGCCCACGACCTGCAGAACGAGCGGGACACGCTCGCACGCGACGCGGGCCGGGCGACCGATGAACTGCGGCGCCTGCGCGCGACGACGGACACCTCCGTGGCCGCGTTCCGTACGGCGGCGGCCGCGTGCGCGGGCGACCGGCAGGTCTCCGGCCTCCTCGCCGACGCCACCGCCGCCCTGGCGGACCTGCGGCAGGCCCGGGACGGGGACGTGGGTACCGGCTCCGTAGCCGCCGTCACCGCCTACGGCGACATCGTCGGACGGCTGCTGGCCCTGCACGTGGCCGCCGGACGGGACGTACCCGGCGGCTCGCGGCCCGGTGCCCTGCAGTCCCTGGTCACCGGAAAGCTCGCCCTCTCCAACCAGCGGGCCGTGCTCGGCGCGGCCCTCGCCCGGCCCGAGACCACCAAGGAGCAGGCGGCCTATCTGCGGGCTCAGCAGGGCGTCGCCCAGCAGATGCTCAGTCAGTTCCGGTCCGCCGCGGTCCCGGCCGACCGCGAGGCGTACGGCGGCGCGGCCGACACCGCCCGGACCGACGCCCTGCTGGAGGCCGCCCTGTCCGGTACCCGTCCCTCCCGCCAGGAGTGGGCCGCCGCCGCCAACCAGGCGGTGGACGGCCTGCACACGGCGGAGACCGCGCTGCTGGACCGTTCGGTCCGGGAGGCGGCCGCCGAGCGCACCGCCGCCTACCGCTCCCTGGTGATCCACCTCTCCGCCATCGCCGTTGCGCTGCTGGGCACCGCCGTCGTGGCCGTGCTCGTGGCCCGCCGTCTCATCGGCAGGCTCCGGCAGCTGCGCCGCTCCGCCCTGAAGGCCGCGGCCGAACTGCCCGTGCTGGTGGACCGGATGTCACGGGCCTCCGAGCCCGGACGGCTGCGGGTGGACGTGCCGCCCGTCGACACGGGCGTACGGGACGAGATCGGCGAGGTGGAGCGCGCCTTCGACGAGGTGGTGCAGGAGGCGGTGACCCAGACGGTCCGGCAGCTGACGCTGCGGGCCTCGGTGCACGAGACGCTCGCCACCGTGTCGCGGCGCGGCGACGTACTGGTGCAGCAGCAGCTCGAACTGCTCGCCCGGCTCCAGATGGACGAGGCCGACCCCCGGGCGCTGGAGCCCCTGTTCACCCTGGACCACCTGGCGACCCGGATCCGCCGGCACGGCGAGAGCGTGCTGGTGCTGGCCGGTGAGCGGGTGGGCCGCCGGCACTTCGAGGACGCGCTGCTCGTGGACGTCCTGCGGGCCGCGGCGGCCGAGGTCGACGACTTCACCCGGATCGAGATCACCGGCGTGCCGGAGGTCGCCGTCGCCGCGCACGCGGTGCACGACCTGACCCACCTGGTGGCCGAACTGCTGGAGAACGCGACCCGGTTCTCGGAGGCCGGACGGCCCGTACGGGTGGGCGCCGAGGCCGCGGACCACGGCGGCGGAGTCGTCGTACGGGTCAGCGACAGCGGTTCGGGGATCGCCGCGGACCAGCTCGACGAACTCAACGTACGGCTCCAGGCCGCTCCGGCCATCGAATCGGTACGCGGCGGACGCATCGGCCTGTACGTGGTCGGCCTGCTCGCCGCCCGGCACGGCGCCCGCGTGTACCTGGACTCGGCGGCCGGCGGGACCCAGGTCCTCGTCGCGCTGCCGGACGACATCGTGGCGGCGGGCCCGGCCCGCCGCACAGGGAAGTGAGAGCCGTGACGGCAGACCTGCGGACCGTGTCCCGGCGGAGCGCACGCCGGCTGCGGGCGATGGCGGGCAGCAACTGCCCGCTGGGCGAGCGCGCGCAGGACACCACGCTCGTCCTCCTGGTCGCGGTGGCCAGCGGCGTCGTGCTGACCTCCAGCTACCAGACGGGCTTCACCCACTCGTACGTACTGAGCCTGCTGTGCGCGCTGGCCGCCGCCGCGAGTCTGGTGTGGCGCAGGAACCGCCCCGAGCTGTGCGTCCTCCTCGCGGTGGTGGCGACGCTGGCCTCCGACGAGGCCACCGCCCTGATCGCCGCGTCCTATGCCGTGGGCCTGTACGGCCGGAGCCGGCGCGCCCTCGTCGTCGGCGGCAGCGCCCTGGCGTACGTCATGACCAGGACGCTGACGGGCGAGGTCGTGGCGGATCCCACCTGGCGCACCTACATGGTGGTGCTGTACACGGTCCTGCCCGCCTTCTACGGGCACGTGGTGCGCCGCCAGCGCGAGCTGAAGGACCAGTTGCAGGAGCAGCTGTCCCACGCGCAGGCGGCCACCGACCACGCGGCGCGCTTCGCGATCCTGGAGAAGCGGACCCGGCTGGCCTTCGAGATCCACGACACCGTCGGCCACCACGCCACCTTCGTCGTCCTGCGGGCCTCGGGCGCGACCCGGCAGCCCGGTCTGACGCCGCAGGCGGCCGAGGCCTTCCACGACATCCAGGAGGGGGCCATCCTCGTCATGCAGGAGCTGCGCCGGGTCATCGCCGTGCTGCGCGATGACGAGGAGGCCTGCCTCTCCGGCATCAGCTGCGACGAGTTCCTCGAGGGACTGGCCCGCAACATGCGCGCCGTGGGCATGGACGCCACGTACACCGTGCGGGGCACGGTGCGCGCACTGGGAGCCCGCAACGAGGCACTGCTGTACCGGATCAGCCGCGAGGCCCTGACCAACGCGGCGAAGTACGCGCCCGGCGCGCCGGTGGCGCTCACGCTGGCGTTCGAGGAGCGCTCCGCGACCCTGACGGTCCGCAACGACCGGCCGCTGCAGAAGCAGCCCGCGGGCGACTCCGGCGGCATCGGCCTGCACAGCATGCGGGAAGCCGTCGAAGCCGTCGGCGGGACGTTCGTCGCGGGCCCGGTACCGGACGGCGGTTACCTGATTCAAGCCGTGATCACGCTGCCGCCGGGCAGCACCGAGAAGGAGTGACCGCCATGACCATTCGCGTCGTGATCGTCGACGACCAGGCCATCATCCGCTCCGGCCTGCGCATGATGCTGGAGGCTTCGGAGGAGTTCGAGGTCGTCGCGGAGGCCGTGGACGGGGCCGACGCCATCATCCAGACGAAGACCCACCGCCCGGACATCGTGATGATGGACCTGCGGATGCCGAACGTGGACGGGGTCAGCGCCACGCGCAAGATCGTCCAGCTGCCGGAACCGCCCCGGGTGCTGGTGCTCAGCACCTACAGCGCCGACGGCGAGGTGTTCGACGCGCTGAACGCCGGCGCCAGCGGCTTCCTCCTCAAGGACCTCCGGGCCGAGGAGCTGTTCTCCGCCCTGCACGTGGTCGCCTCCGGCGGCCGGGTCTTCGCGCCCGACGTCCTGCAGAACCTGGTGCGCCGCGCGGTGCGGCGCATGCCGGTGCGCGTGCACGGGGTCAACGCGAAGGTCGCCGCGCTCAGCGAGAGCGAGCGCAAGGTCCTGGCGCTGGTCGGGATGGGCATGACGAACGAGCAGATCGCCAAGGAGCTGCACCTGGCGGGGGCCAGCGTCAAGACGTACGTGTCGCGGACGCTGGCCAAGCTCGGGCTGGAAAACCGTACGCAGGCGGCGGTCGTCGCCTACACCGTCGGGCTCGCCGGCAACCCGGCCGCCGACGGCGAGGCCTCGCGGTAGGGGAGGACGGGATGAGGGGGAGGGACGGTGCCCGTGGCCAGGCGGCCGTGAAGCAGTGGATCCGGATGTGCTACCTGCCCGACGAGGGCCCCGCGGTCCCCGTCTGGGTGCTGTGGGAGTACTCCGCCGAGACCCCGCTCGAAGTCGGCATGACGTTCCCCGTGGCAGACGGGAACGGCTGGTCCAAGTGGGTGTTCGCGCGCAGTCTGCTCATCGGCGGCGCCTACGCGGCCTGCGGCGAGGGAGACGTGCGGGTGTGGCCGGTGGAGCACGACGTGCAGCCGTGGGTGTCCATCGCGCTGTCCGACGGCTCCCTGAGCGCCCTGCTCCAGGTGTCCCGCGAGGATCTGCTGGCCTGGACGGCGGGGATGCTGGAACGGGTGCCGGTGGACGCCGAGTCCGGTCACCTGGACGTGGACGGGTGCATCCGGCGGATCCTGGAGGCGGCCGACGGATGAGGCAGGATCTGCGCGGTGTGCGCGGCCGCCTCGTGCCGGACGCCGAATCCTATCGAGATCCTGCGGCCCGGTTCGATGTCCCGGATCCAGTGTTCGGGGGTGACGGTCACGGTGCGTCCGGTGACCGCGTACGTCGCGTTCCACATCGAGTGGATCTCCACACCCTCGGGCAGGACGAACTCCAGGCGCCAGTCCTTCTGCATGTGCGGTGACGCGTTGCGCAGCTCGTAGCAGCCGGTGTAACCGGTGCTCCACTGGGCGGTCTTGGCGAACGAGACCGCCATCGCACCCGTGGCCGCGGCCTGCACCTCGACGGGGTGCGCCCTGAGGCTCACGCGCCTGCGGCCCCTGGCCTGACTCAGCATCACGGACGGCTCCTCACCGGGTGTTCGGGATCGTTCCCCGGCCACCGAGCCTATGCGGTGAATGGGATGCCAAAGCCGCGGAAGGTACCGAACCCGGATCTTTTAGGGTGCCGTTAAGTCTGTCCTGAGCGCCGTTTCACCAAGGACCGCCGCCGGCCGGCCACCGCGCCCGCGCCGCGCCTGCGGCGGCCCCCCGGGCGGGCCCGGTGCCCGCGTCCGCGCCCGCGCCGGGAGCGCGGACCGGTGTGCCGGACGTCGCGGCAGATCCTGACCCGGATCTCGGCGCCACCCAGCACCGAACGCCCGATCCGCACGTCCCCGCCGGTCGCTTCGGCGAGCTTGCGGACGATGTCCAGGCCCAGTCCGGTGGAGCCGTCCTGTTCGCCGGAGTTGCCGCGGCGCAGCGCCGCGTCGGCGTCGGGAATGCCCTCCCCCGCATCGGAGACCATCACGATCACGGCGTCCCGGGTGCCGTGCACGTCGACGGCGAAGGCGGTGCCCTCGCCCGTGTGCCGGAAGACGTTGCCGAGCATGGCGTCGAGCGCCGCCGCCAGGTCCGGTCGGTGCACCGGCACGTGCGCGGACTCCTCCATGCCGGCCAGCCTCACCTCGCGCCCCTCGTCCTCGGCGAGCGCCGACCAGAACGCCATGCGTTCGCCGATCACCTCGGCCACGTCGCAGCCGATGCCGTCGACGGACCCGTCCTGGAGCGCCCGCGGCCGCTGTTCGCGGGCGGTGCGGATGATGGTGTCGACCTCCCGCTCCAGGCGCTGCACCGCTTCCCTGGTGTGCTCGGCCGCCGGCCCGTCCCCCAGCGAGGCGACGTTGAGGCGCAGCACCGTCAGGGGGGTGCGCAGCCGGTGGGAGAGGTCCGCCGCCAGTTCCCGCTCGCTGGCGAGCAGCTGGACGACCTGGTCGGCCATCGCGTTGAACGCGGCGCCCGCCGAGCGCAGTTCCTCCGGTCCTTCCTCCTGGACCCGGGTGCCGAGCCGGCCCTCGCCGAGTTCCTTGGCCGCCTGCGCGAGACGCCGTGCGGGGCGCACCATCCGTACGCCGAGCCGGTCCGCGAACGCGACCGAGCCGATGACCAGGGCGACCGCGACTCCGGCGATGGCCAGCAGGGCGGTGCCCACGCCGTTGGTCATCTCGGCCTCGGGTACGAACACCTCCACGATGGCCAGGGAGCCCGCGCCGACCCCGATGGGCTGGAGGAGCACGACGCCGCCGGAGACGGAAGCGGTCGCGACCTGGCGGCGTTCCCGGGCGGTCGCCACGTCGCCCGGGGCGGCGCGCACGGCGCCGAGACTGCCCGCGCCGCGCGCCGGCCCCGTCCCGCCCGCGGACTCCTGGCCGTTCGCGCCGTCTTCCCGCGCCGCGGGGAGGTGGACGGCCATCCGGTCCATGGCCCCGGCCTGGGTGGCGAGGATGGCCCGGTTCACCTGCTGCCGGTCGGTGGTGATGGACAGCACCGGACCGATCGCGGACGCCTGCCGCTCCGCGTCGGTGACGGCCCGGTCCCGGGCCATGTGCTGGACGACGATGCCCAGCGGTACGGCGAAGGAGAGGGCGACCATGACGGTGACGGCCAGGCAGATCCGGACGAGCACCCACCTTATGCGTGCCACGCCACCGCCTGCGGCATCGCCGGATCCTCCGGGGCCTGCAGTTTGACGCCCACGCCCCTGACGGTGTGCAGGTAGCGGGGGCTTGCGGCCTTCTCGCCGAGCTTGCGGCGCAGCCAGGACAGGTGGACGTCGATGGTCTGGTCGTCGCCGTACGTCTGCTGCCACACCTCCGACAGCAGCACCCTGCGGGGGACGACGACCCCGGGCCGCTGGGCGAGGAAGGCGAGCAGGTCGAACTCGCGCCGGGTCAGTTCCAGGGGGGCGCCGTCCAGCTCGGCCCGCCGGCGCTGGGCGTCGATGGCCAGTCCGCCCACGCGTACCGGCCCGGTGTCGCCCTCGGCGGCGTCGTGCCCCCCGCCGCGGGCCCTGCGGAGCACGGCCGAGACCCGCGCGGCGAGCTGCTCCACGGAGAAGGGCTTCGTCAGGTAGTCGTCGGCGCCGCCGTTGAGCAGCCGGATGATCTCGGCCTCGTCGTCGCGCGCGGTGGCGATGATGACGGGCACGTCGGTGATGCCGCGCAGCATCTTCAGGGCCTGCGATCCGTCGAGGTCGGGCAGACCCAGGTCGAGGATGACCACGTCGAAACTGTTCGCCGACGCCTCGCGCAGTGCTTCCAGTGCGCTGCCGACGCTTCTGACCACGTGGGCGGCATCGGTCAAGTGCCGTATGAGGGCGGAGCGGACGAATGGATCGTCCTCGACTACGAGCACACTTGCCATGGCCGGAAGTGTACGGGATTTATCGAAAGCAAATACCCGCATACTCTCTCGTCCTTATGGCCAATCGAAGACCTAGGTCTAAAGTTGACAGCCGAAAGTTGACATCCTGCCCGAGTGTTTTGCAGGTATGCGAGACAGCTCGATAGCGTGCTGGAATGCGACGAGGGTTCATAGGCGGCTCGGTCTGGATGCTGGCCACGGGAGTGGCCGTGACACTGTCGTGGTGGGGGATCTCCTCCGTCATGTCGGGAACGGTTTACGACCCTCCGAACGCACTCAACATCTCCGCGGAGTCCCCGGTGGACGACGCCTCGGCCGGGGCAGGCGGGGACGCGGCCGGCGGCGCCGCGACCCCGTCCGCCCCGCCGCAGCCCTCCGTCACCCCCGGCGGGGCGCCGTCCGGCTCGGCGTCCACGGGCCCCGGCGGCGGCACACCCTCCGGCGGCTCCACTCCGCGCACCTCCGCCTCCGCCCCCTCACCGCCCGCGTCGACCCCACCGCCGGCGGGCCATCTCAAGGCGGCTGCCGTCAAGGGCGGTCACGCCTCCTTCGAGATCGGAGAGCGTTCGGCCACCCTCTCCTCGTCCACCCCCAATGCCGGCTGGAAGATGGAGACGGACACCACCAACCCGTACGTGATCCGCGTGGACTTCCGCAAGGGCGACGAAGTGACCTCGATCATCTGCTCCTGGTACAACCACGCGCCGATCGTGGAGACCGTCCCGTCCTAGCCGGCGGCTGCTGCAACGACGGATATCCGCACGGCTGTGACGAACGCTGCCACGGACTGCGCAGCATTCACTGTGACATTCACGGCATCCGGAAATTCCCGGCAGGTGGACCACGCGCGATCGCGGTGTATTGAGCCTGTTAAGGTCACCTCCATATCCCGTGTCACTAGACGGAACGCGGCCGCCCCATCCGTTCCACTGCCCGGCATCGCAGGGCGCACCGGCGGCGAACACCCCACCTCACACCGGTGACACAAGAGCCGAACGCTCTCCGGCCGTCAGGATTCCACGAGAGGTACAACAAGAGGTGAAGATCATTGCTGTCGCAACGCAGAAGGGCGGCGTGGGAAAGACCAGTACCACCGTCAATCTCGGTGCCGGTCTCGCGCTGGCCGGCCAGCGCGTGCTCATCGTCGATCTCGACCCCCAGGCCCAGGCGGGCACGGCGCTCGGGCTGAACCTGACCGGCGAGGACCAGCTCGCCCGCTCGCTCGGGTGGGTGCTCCAAGGGCGCCTCCAGGGCATGCGCATGGATCCCGCCGGGATCTGGTTCGACCGCAGCGAGCTGCTGGCCGACTTCGAGGACGCGGGCACGCTCCACCTCCTCGCCAGCGAGGAGTCCACGATGACCGCCGCCCAGGACCTGATCCACAAGAAGGGCTACCAGGCCACTCCGGTCCTGCGCCGGATGCTGCTCGAACTCGACGGCGTCTTCGACTTCGTGGTCATCGACACCCCGCCCGCGGTGTCCTCGCTCTCGGCGACCGCCCTGGCCGCGGCCGACCACGTGCTGACGGTGTGCGTTCCCGAGTACCCGGCGCTCAAGGGGGCCGCCGCCACCCGGGGGACGGTGCGCTACGTCAAGGACCGCACCGGCGGCGAGTGCGACCCGCAGTACCTGGGCGCGGTCATCAACCGCTCCAATCCGCCGTCGAAATGGAAGATGCAGGAGGTCAACATCCGCAACGGCATGCTCGACACGGACCTCGCCCCCTTCTGCACCGACATCCGCGTCGACAACCGCATCAGCGATTCCTTCGCCTTCGGCGTCCCGGCGGCCATCCGCTTCGCGAGCCACACCCCGGGCAAGATGTACGGCGAGCTGATGGTGCAGATCCTGGCCCGGATGGCCCAGCCCCTGGAGGCCTGGGAGACCCCCGGGAGGATCGAGGGGGTGAGCGCCGGTGCATGACGAGCGTCTGACCTCGCCCCGGCCGTCCGCACGGCCCAAGAAGCCCACCCCCGCGCACTTCCAGTTCGCCGGCACCTCGCTCGTACGGGATCTGATCGCCGGTGCGGAGGCGGTGGCCGACCGCTCCTTCCTCGGCTCGGGACGCCACGCGGCGCAGGCCGGGCCGCCCGCCGCCCCGGACGTGGCCACCGCGCCCCAGCCGCAGTCCGCGTGGGCGCACGCCGCGATCCACCACAGCTACGCGGACGCCAAGCTGCGCTCCGCCCGCTGGCGCGCGTACGGGTTCCGCATCGCTCCCGAGGTGCTGGCGCGGCTCAAGGACCGGCTGAATTCCGACCGACGCACCACGGGGAATTCCAGCCTCGCCACCGGACATTACGTGGACGCCGCGCTGCGCACCATGCCAGAATCCGTCACGGAGCTCATATCGATGGCCGAGGAATTCGGCGCCACCCGGCTCTGGGATTCCGAGCGGACCCAGCCCTCGACCTATCGGGTGGGGGAACAGGCATATGAGCTGGCATCGACCCTGAAGCTCGTTCTCCAGGAAGCGGATTTCGGCCGCCGCGGCACGCAGGTGGTCTCGGCGGGCATCGAGCGGTACCTGGACGCGCTCGACCGGGAAGGCGCCCTGCGCAGGCCGGAGCGCCACCGGCCCTAAGCCCGGGACGGCCGTGGGCAGTCGGCCGCCCGCGGTGGCGGCCGCTGCAACGATGACTGCGACGACGACTGCAACACTGCGACATACGAGAGATCCACGGATGACTGCAACAAACAAACCGACGAGCAATCCCTGTGACACTAGAGCGGATTCCACTGAATTCACACGCCGCCCGCCGGCCGGACGCGGTCTCACCTGGGATATTCCCGGCGGGAATTGCGACACGCCGCACCTTTTCTCTAGTGTCGCGAGAGCGGGATGTTCCGCTTCGAGTATCTTTCGAGTGAAAGAAACTGCTCTTGCGATGACGGAGGTGGCAGCAATGGATCTGCCGGGCGACAAACTGAGCACCAGTGCGGTGGCCATCGCCGCGGGTCTCAGCGAGTCGTGGGCCTGGAAGGCCCGGGACCAGGGAGTGCTCAGCGAGCCCCACTTCGAGGAGGACATCGTCGCCCTGCGCGTCTACGCGTTCGTCTCGCAGATCGGCTGGCCCGGCACGCGCCGTCCGCGCAGCGCCCGCCAGGACCTCGAGCTGTGGCAGCAGTCCGCGGTGGAGGCCGCGCGGCAGGCCGCGTCCGATCCCTCCACCACGCCCGAGACCGCGCTGTGGGTCCTGGAGGACTCGGTGCACCTGGTCTCGGCTCCCGACGAGCGGGCGGCGTTCGACCTCAGGCATCTGGGCGGACGGGTCGCCGTACGCATTCCCGTGGGCCTGTGGATCACCGAACTGCCGGACGCCCTGGCCGCGCTCACCTCGCGCCGCCGGCGCCGCCCGTCCCCGGCCACCTCGGCCAAGCCCTCTCACGAGGAGGCCGAGATGGCCTAGGACCAGGGCGTTCACCGCCCGGGAAGCTCAGCTACCAAGGTGATTCGCAGTCACCTCGGCTCAGCGGCCCAAGACACCGGAGGGGTTCGCAGCCCCTCCGAAGGATCCGTCGGCCCGGTTCGCATCCGGCCGAACGCATCGGTGTTTCTTCCTGCCAAGCACCACGAGCACCAGCATCGAGGGCTTCGCCATGCCCTCCTGTCGTGGAAGGCCTTGCCATTTTGCAACACCGCCATGCCAATTTCCAGTTCCGCTTCGACCGATTCATACCGGTCTGCAATAACTCGCCCCATTCGAGTCCGGGTGCTCACCCCGGACTCCCGTCCGAGGGGCTCCGGTGACGGCCGCGGACGGGACCGCCTTGTGGGTCCCCGCGCCGCAGCAGTGGATGTCGACCACGAAGGGCCGCGCCACCGGCGACGCGTACTCCTGGATGCAGGCCGTGCACTGGGCCGCGCAGCCGGGCCGGTACACCCCGCGCCGCTCGCACGGCCCGCGGTTCGGCACGACGACGGTCGCGCTCGCGCAGCGGCTGGCCCGCCTGTCCCCGTGCCGGCCGGGCGTCTCCTACCTGGCCCGCTGCCTGAAGGTCAGCGAGCGGACGGTCCAGTACCACCTGGCCATGCTGCGTGAGGCCGGGCTGCTCGCCTACGTGGTCCGCGGCACCCGCACGCGCGGCAGCCGGGCACTGGCTTCGGAGTTCGCGCGCACGGTCCCCCCGGAGTTCGACCGGGCCCTCGGCATCCGCACCACCGGCGAGGGGGCCTTCCGCCGGATGACGGGCATGGCGGAGGCCGGGCGGGAGGAGATCGCGCGGCTGGCCCGGACGGCCGCGCGGACGGCCCGGGCCCGTCGGCGGGCGCGGGCGCAAACGTCCCGGGCAGCCCTGGGGAGCACGTTCCGGGGCCCCGCCGACGGCATGACGGGTTGCACCCCAAGGGTGGGTGGTTCCGTGGGTTCTCCTTCCGCGGACCTTGTTTCCCTTCCCTCTGAGAAACGCGTCGTGCCGGGAACGACGCACACGACACCCCCCAAGGCCCCGGCCGTCCGGCGCGGAGCCCTCAACCGGGTGGGCCGCAGGTTCCAGCTCGCACGGGAGCTCTCCCAGCAGGTCGGCTGGCTCGCCCGGACTCCCGTCCCCCGCCTCGCATGGGTGCTCCGGCACGTCTCGGACGCCGGCTGGAGCGCCTGCGAGGTGCAGGCCTGGCTGCACCTGCGGGGCGCGGCGGCCCGCCGGGTCCACCGGCCGTCCGGGCTGCTCGCCACACTGATCGCGGGAGCCGAGAGCGGCCTCGACACCGCGGACAAGCGCGCCGCCGCGGTCGCCGGCTGGCGGGACTCCCGGCAGGCCGCCCGGCAGCGGCACGAGGCGTGGCAGGGCGCCTGGCAGGCTCCCCGCGATCCCGGTGTGCTCCACCTGGTCACCTCGGCCACCGAGGCCCTCGCGGGCCCTCGGCACGGCGTCGCCACACCGGCCACACCGGCCATGCCGGCCATGCCCGCTACGCCCGCCACGCCCGTGGCGTCCGCCGCGGAAGGCCCGCTGGAGCTCTCCGACGGTGAGCTGGACGCCCTGCGCGCCACCGCCCGGGGCGAGTTCATGTCCGGCGAGACCACCCTGATCACGACCGCCGTGGAGACCTGGGGGCTGCGGCTCGCACGTCAGGTCTACGGCGGGGACCTGGTCTCGCGCGCGCTGCGGCTGACCCGCGGCACCGGCCTGATGGCGGTGCGCACCGTCGGCGGAGGAGCCCGGTGAGCAGCTCCTCCGCCCACGATCCGCCCGGACCCGCGGTGCCCGGCGCACGCCCCGGCGACGGCACCGACCTGGCGTGGGTCGCCCTCCAGACGGCCCGGCAGGCCGCGGCCCGCAGCCGTCTCGAACCGGCCGCCCGCCAGGACCGGCCCTCCCGGGACGCCCGGCCCCGCGGCTCCGACCCCCGCGAGCCCGCGCCGCTCACCGACGCCCTGAGCACGCTGCTCGCTCAGCGCGCCTGGCAGCTGCCGGTGACCGGGCAGCGCGTCCGCGATCTGTGGGTGACGGCGGCCAAGGGCCTGGGCCGCCACGTCGAGGCCACCGGCTTCGACACCGGCACGGGGCTCCTCGAACTCCGCCCGGAATCCGCCGCGTACGCCACCCAGGCGAGGCTGAGCGCCGACATGCTGGTCCAGCGGATCAACGACCTGCTCGGAACCGAGACGGTGCTGGGCCTGCGGATCCTGCCGCCGGGACCACCGGATTCACCGCGTCCGCCAGGCCCCGCGACGCACCCCGGACCGCCCGCCCCGCCCGCCCCGCCCGCCGACGACGCCGAGCCGTCCCCCGGCTATCAGCGGGCCCTCGCGGCGCACCGCACGGCGCGCGCCACCCGGCTCGAAACGGCCCAACAGTCCAGTAGGCGCGGGACGTTCGGCCCTATGGACGGCGTTCGGCAATGATCATGCTGATCACATGACAACAACGAAAAACCGCAGGTTAGCGACCTCTCTGCTCACTTCGGGCGCTTGCCTGGCCCTGACCGGTGTCGCCGTCCTCCCCGTGCCGGACGCCCATGCCGCACCGGCCGCCTCCGCCGGGACCTCCCTGTCCCCCGCCGGGCACCGCCTCGACGCGGTCGCCTCGGGGCCGGTGGTCTTCGAAGCCGGGCCGATCACCGTCACGTGCGCGAGCTCCGAGTCCCGCGCGGGAACGGCCGCCGCAGGCCACAACACGATTCCCCCGGCGCCCGGCAACACCGGCTCCGGCGGGCCCGTCGCGGTCCGCATCAAGGCGCCGGCCTTCAAGGACTGCACCACGGACGCGCCGGGCCTGCGCGTCGCCGTGGAGACCAACGAGGACAGCGGCCCCTGGCAGGTCCTCCTCCAGCACGGCGCGCCCTCCACCGCCCGGCTGTCCATCCCCGCGGGCGGCTTCGTCCTGAAGACGAGCGGGCTGCTGTCCTGCAGGGCCACGGCCGCACCGGGCAAGGCCGCGGCCGTATCCGGCGTGTGGGAGGCCGGCGCCGCCCCCGCGGTCCGCATGGAGCGCTCCGCGGTACCGCTGAAGATCGAAGGATCGTTCTTCTGCCCCACGTCCGTCACCTCCGCCTCCATCTCGGCGCGGTACGCGGTGTCCGACGCCACCGACCCGGCCGGCGTGATCACGGTCGACCCGGCTGCCTAGTGCTGTGCCCCGGTGAACCCTTCCGGTCACAGCACGAGGGGGACAGCCGCAGCAGTGCCCGGTTGACCTCGGGGGCGTGGGGGGCGAAGGCGCCGAGGTCGGTGGCGCGGGCGTAGGCGGGGTGGTCTCGGTAGGCGGGGAGGCGGTCCAGGGCGCGCAGGCCGTAGTACCCGGACGGCTGCCCCGTCGTTGCGGGGACGGGGTGGGCGGTTCCGGCGGCGACGGCCGGGAGGATCCGCTCGAACAGGGTGTGGCAGGCGCGGAGGCCGCGGAGCATGACCTGGTGGTAGCGGTCCTCGGGGCCGAGGGGGAAGCGGTGTTCGGCCAGGACCGGGCCGGTGTCGATACCGGCGTCCACCTCGTGGGCGGTGGCCCCGTACTCCGGATCGCCGTGCAGCAGCGCGAACAGGACGGCCACGGAGGGCAGCCCCCGGTGCCGGGGCAGCAGGCCGTTGTGGATGTTGACGACGCGCAGGCCCTCGGCCCGGAGCAGGGGTTCGCGGAAGATCTGCCCGTTGTTGACGGACCAGACGATGCCGTCGGTGCAGGCCCGGGCCAGTGTGCGGGCGTGGGCGTTGACGTCGGCCGCCGCCAGGTGGGGCGCGTGGGCGGCCGCGGCGTCCAGCGGGTCTGCGGAACAGACCAGGTCGACCGGGTGGCCGCGGGTGGCCGCGTGGGTGACGGCCCGGCGGAGCAGGGCTCCCTCGCCTACGAAGATCATGCGGCGGCCTCCTCGCGGGCGGCGGCGGTCAGGTGGGCGCAGAGCTGCCCGAGCGTCAGGTTCCGTACGAGGCGGTCGAGACGGCCGGTGAAGCACTGGGCCTGGGCGGGGGTCAGCAGGTCCGAGGAGACGGCGGTGACCATCTCGACGAGGGCCAGCGAATCGCCGCCGAGGGCGTGGAAGTCGGAGTCCGACGACAGCAGCGCGCCGTCGACGCCGAGGATCTCCGCCCAGTGGTGCCGGACGCGCGCCTCCAGGGTGGTGACGGGTGAGGGGGCGGGAGCTGGGGCGGGGGCTGGGGGTGCGGTGCGGGCGAAGGGGTCGGGGAGGGCGTCGAGGTCGGTCTTGCCGCTGACCGTCCCGGGCAGGGCGTCGACCGCGGTCACGTGGGCCGGGACGAGGTGGGCGGGGAGGGTGCGGGTGAGCTCGGTCCGGAGGGTGCGGGCCAGGTCGGGGTGGGCGGCGGGGCCGCCGGTGTGGGGCAGTACGTACGCGCAGAGCACGTACGCCGTGGAGTGCGGGCGGCGGCGGGGTACGACGACGGCGCGGTGGACGGAGGGGTGGGCTTCGAGGGCGGCGACGACCTCGGCGGGCTCGACGCGGTGCCCGGCGATCTTGACCTGTTCGTCGATGCGGCCCGCGAACTCGATGGCCCCGCCGGGCAGTCGGCGGCCGAGGTCGCCGGTGCGGTAGGAACGGAGGCCGTCGGGGCCGGTGCTGAAGGGTGAGGGTGGGCCTGCGGAGGGTTCGCCGTCGGCCGGGTCCAGATAGCCGCGGGCCACCTGGAGCCCGCGTACGACGATCTCGCCGGTGCGGCCCGTGTCGTCGGGGCTCGTGCCGATGGTCTCGCCGTCGTCGGCGGTCAGCTCGACCTGGGCGAAGGGGCCGGGGAGGCCGATCGGGAGGGTGGCGCCGGTCTCGGTGCCGTCCACGGTGTGGGCGAGCACGGCGACGGTCGCCTCGGTGGGCCCGTACGCGTTGATCAGGCGGCAGCCCGGCCCGAAGACGGCGTGCGCGGACCGTGCGGCGGCGGGGGTGAGGGGTTCGCCGCCGAGCAGCAGGGTGCGCAGCGGGAGCGCGGGGCCGGCGGCGTCCGCGGGGCCGAGGAGGGCCAGGTGGGAAGGGGTCAGCGCCAGGGTGTCCGCGCGGTGTTCGGCGACGAGGGCGCGGAGGGTGGCGGGCGAGGGCGTGCCGGGGGCGAGGACGGCCGTACCGCCGGCCAGCAGCGGCAGGAAGAGGGGGAAGCAGGAGATGTCGAAGGCGTAGGAGGAGGCGAAGCCGAAGCGGGTGCGGCCGGTGACCCGGCAGACCCCGGTCATCCAGCGCACGAACCCCATGAGGCTGCCGTGCTCGATCTGCACGCCCTTGGGGCGGCCGGTGGAACCGGAGGTGTGGATGACGTACGCGAGGTCGCCCGCGGCGGGCCGTACCTCCGCTGCGCCGGGCCGGCCCGTGCGGGGGGCGTCGAGGAGGTCCTCGACGGTGAGGAGGGTTCCGGGGACGAACGGGGCCAGTTCGCCGGCCAGGTGCCGGGTGGTCAGGCAGAGGGCGGTGGCGGAGCCCTGGAGGATCTCCCGGATGCGGGCGCCGGGGTGGTGGGGGTCGAGCGGTACGTAGGCGGCGCCCGCCTTGAGGATGCCCCACAGGGCGCACACGCCGGCGGGCGTACGGTCGACGACCAGTCCCACCCGGTCCTCGCGCCCCACCCCGCGCCGTCCGAGCCCGGCCGCGATCGCGTCGGAGCGCCGGTCGAGTTCGGCGTACGTGACCACGTCCTCGGGCCCGTCGAGCGCGGGCGCGTCGGGGGTGCGGGCGGCCTGCGCGCGGAAGGCGTCCACGACGGTGAGCGGAGGCCTGGTGTCCGCTTCGGCGGGTGCCGGCGCCGGAATCCGCCGTGGGGCGTCCGCTCGGGCGTCCGGCCCGGCCGGGAAGCCGGCCAGGGCCGCGTCCAGCAGTCGGCCCGCGCGGGCCGCGAGGTCCCGGCCGGGGCCGCGGACGCCGAGCGTGATCTCGGTGGCGGTGCCGGTCTCGGCGGCGACCAGGGAGAGCGGGACCAGCGGGGCGTGCACGGGGAGCGCGTACACCGTGGACGCCGTGAAGCCGCCGCCGGAGAAGTCCGCCGGGTCCAGGCGGCCGAGGTGGGAGACGACGGCCGAGGCGAGGTGGCGGTCGGTGCGGAACGCCGCGGCCTGGGCGGCGCGCAGGAGGGCGGCGGTCACGGGCAGCGGCAGCGCGGCGAGCGCCGACTCGAACCCGGCGGCCAGTTCGCGGTTCTCGGCCAGCGCGGACAGCAGCCGGGTGTGCACGGCCGTCCAGTCCGTGCCGGGGCGCAGGTCCAGGAACAGCGGCAGGGTCAGGTTGCCGGTGGCGGCGATCCCGGGGCGGTGGCGGCGCAGGTCGACCGGGACCATGACCCGGGTGTCGATCCGCGCGGCATCGGCCAGCGCCTGCGCGAGCCGGGCGGTGAGCGCGGGATGCCGGCCGGGCAGCGTACGCCGCAGCCACACCGTCCGAAGCCCCCGCCCGTGGCCCGGGCGCCGGCGGAGGGGATCGTCGGACGGGCCCAGCGGGGAGCGGGCGGGCGGGCTCGGGGTGGGGCGGCGGGGGGCGCGGCCGAGGCGGCGGAGCAGGGTGGCGTCGGTGTCCGGGTCCGGCGCGGGGCGGGCCGGTTCGCCGCGCAGGGCGCGGAAGACCTCCCGTACCCAGGTCAGGGCGCCGTGACCGTCCATCACGGCGTGCGAGGCGCTGAAGACGACGGTGGTCGGCCTGCCGTCCCCGCCGGGCACGATCACCACCTCGCAGCCCGGCGGCTCCGTCCGCCGCGACGGCCCGGCGGGCAGCTCGACCGTGCCCGGCGCCGAGTCGGCGTACGCACCGGCGCGCGGGACGTCGTACCGCACCCGCGGCACCGGCCCCTCGTCGGTCCACTCCGCCCCGGCGCGCACGAGCCGCGAACCCGGGCAGACCTCGGCGGCCCGGGCCAGGGCCGCCTGGAAGTGCCTGCGGTCGGGCACCCCGTCCCCCTCGAGAACGATCCGCAGGGCCATGGCCCCGCGGGCGTCGCCGGCGGCGAGGTAGAGGCGCTCGGTGGGCGACACCGGACGACGGTGGCCGGCGGCGCCTTGGGCGTCGGGAACGTCCTGACGGGGGGTCATGAGGGAGTGGTCCCTTGTTCGGTCGGGGCGGGAGGGATGGGAGGGATGGGAGGGGTGGGAGGGGTGGGATCGGGAGCGGTGGTTCCGGGAGGGGTCGGGCCGGTCGTCCAGGCGGTCACGCCGCCCGTCGCCGCCACCCACTCCCCCAGCGCGCGCAGCCCGTCGGCCTGGGTGCGCGGGGCCGCGTAGCCGAGGTCGGCGCGGGCGGCGGTGGTGTCGTACGTCGCCGAGCGGGTCAGCAGCGCCATCATGTAGCGGCTCAGGGGCGGGCCCCCGTCCGTACGGCCGCCCGGGGAGCGGCGGCGCAGGTGCCAGCCCGTCTCGACCGCCGCGGCCATCGCGCGGCCGAGGACCAGCGGGATGCGCGGCGCGGGCGGCGGGCAGTCGAAGAGGGCGCCGACCCGGGCCAGGAACGGCCACAGGTCCGTCTCCTCGCGGTCCCCGACGAAGTAGGCCCGGCCGCCGACCTGCCCGGCGGGGGCGCGCGCGGCCCGCAGGCAGGCGTCCACCGCGTTGTCGACGTGGCACAGCGACACCAGGACCCGTTTGCCGCCGGAGAGGTCCGGCAGCCGGCCCGCGCGCATGGCGGCGACCATGCGCGGCAGGAATCCGGCGTGGTCGCGCGGCCCCCAGATGCCGCGCGGGCGCACGGCGCAGGTGGTGAACTCCGGGCCGTCGGCGGCCCGTACGTACTGTTCGGCGATCGCCTTCGTCTCGCAGTAGAGGTTGAACCACCGCTCGGGGTACGGGGTGCTCTCGTCGATGCCGAGCCGGTCGCCCTCCCGTACCCGCATCAGCGCGCTCGGGCTGGAGACGAACACGAAGCGCCGCGCCCCGGCCGATCGCGCCGCCGCCAGCAGCCGCAGCGTGCCGGTGATGTTGGCGGCCTCGAACTGCGCGCGGCTGCCGTGGTCGACGACCCGCGCCGCGCTGTGCAGGACCGCCTCGCAGCCCTCGGCCGCCCGCCCCAGCGAACCGCCGTCGGTGAGGTCGCCGGTGACGACCTCGACGCCGGGCAGGGAGCTCAGCCGTACGGCGTCGCGGCCGGGCCGTACGAGGGCGCGGACCCGATGGCCCTCGCGCAGGGCTCCGTCGACCAGGTGCCCGCCCAGGAATCCGGATGCCCCGGTGACCAGGATCATCACAGGGACCGCCACCAGGTCGCGCCGTAGAGCATGGTGCGTCCGACGACGTGGGCGGTGCCGTGTCCCGCGGCCCGGCCGCGCGGCAGCGCGAGCGGGATCTGCGCGGCGTGCACGCCGACGCTGAGGAAGGCGTCGGCCCACCACAGCCAGGTCAGCACCGGAACGTCGGGGACTCCCGCGGCGGCCGCCCACACGGCCCCGCCGACGAGGTACGCCCATCCGGCGAGCGGCACGATCCGCAGCCCCCGCCGGCCGGCGGCGGAGGCGGGCCGGGCCGACTCCCGCTCGGCCCAGCGGGCCAGCTCCTCGCGGCCGATCTTGGCGTTGTGCCGGACGTCGACGGGGAATCCGGGGTGGCGCAGGAAGTCCTGGAGGCCGGTGGTCGGGGCGTGGGCCTCGGCCATCGTGCGGAGTTCGGCGGCCAGCTCCGCCCACGCGGCGCCGTCGAGGGGCGGTCCGTCCGTCCCGGTCTCCAACTCCACGCAGACGACGGGGTGTTGTCGGCCGGCCGGGCCGATGCCGACGAGGGCGGTGCGCCGGACGAGGGGATGGGCGTTGAAGACCCCCTCGCAGCGCACGGTGTGCAGGTCCCGGTAGGCGGTGCGGACCCGCTGCGCGGCGCGCCCGCAGAACCACAGCCGTCCCTCGTCGTCGAGTCGGCCGAGGTCTCCGGTGCGGTGCCAGAGCCGGGGGGCTTCCCCGTCGGGGCGCTCCTCGGTCACCTTGTGCGCGGCGTCGGCGTCGGGGGCGCGGTGGTAGCGCGGGCTGACGGAGTCGCCGTGGACCAGGATCTCGCCGACGCGCCCGGCGGGCAGGGCGGTCGTGGAGTCCAGGCGGGCGAGGGGGCCGTCGGTGACGCGGGCGATGAGGACGCGGGTGCCGGGGACGGGCCGGCCCACGCAGGTCCCTTCTCCGGCGGCGGAGCGGGCCGCGGTGCCGCCGGGCAGGTGACCGTGGGCAGGGCGGCCGTCAGCAGGGCGGCCGTCATGCCTGTCGTGGCCGTCGCGGCCGGCGGGCCCGTCGTGGCCGGCGTCGTCGCCGAGGATCTCGGCTGCCTCGATCGAGGTGATGGGCAGCACCTCCGTGGCCCCGTACGTCACATGGATCCGCGCCTTCTCGTCGAGTACGCCACGCAGCGCGGCCACGACCGCGTCGGGCACCGGGGCTCCGCCGGAGACGACGCAGCGCAGGTCGGGCAGCGGGTGGCGGCCCCGGACGGCGGCGCCGGTGAGGTGCCCGGCCAGGTTCCGCAGGAGGGCGGGTGAGGCGAACATGGTGGTGACGCGGAATCGTTCCAGCGCGTCCACGAGCTTGGCCGGGTCCGCCTGGGCGACCCGGGCGGGCGCCAGCGGCGCGAGGACCAGGGTGGAGCCGTAGACCAGGTCGAGCACCCCGTAGAAGGGGAGCGTGACCAGGGAGACGTCGTCGCGGGTGCGGCCGTGGACGGCCGCTATCCGGCCGGCGATGGACAGCGCCATGCGGTGGGTGTACTCGACCCCCTTGGCGGGGCCCGTGCTTCCGGTGGTGAAGCCGATCATCAGCAGGTCGTCCCCGCCGGTCGGCGCCGCCGCCCGCCCGGCGGCGTTGACGGCGGTCGCGGGGGTGGCGCGCAGCGCGGCCACGGTGTGGCCGCGGCCGAGCCTGCGCCGTCCGAGGGTGACGGGTACGCGTACGGCGGCGAAGGTGCGGCGGCCCAGGACGCGGACGAGCTGGGCGAGGGGCGGCCCGATGAACGCCTCGGCGCCCACGGCCCGGTAGCAGTGCAGCATACGCCGAACGCCCATGCCGGGATCGACGACGACGGGGACGGCTCCGACGCGGAAGAGGGCGAAGCAGAGCGCGAACAGCTCCGGCCCGGGCGGGGCCATCAGCACCGTCTTGGTGCCCCGGGTGATCCCGGCGCGCAGGAAGCCGCGGGCCAGTTCCTCGACCGTCTGCTGGAGCTCGCCGTACGTGAGGGTGGCGTAGCCGCCTTCGCCGTCGCCGGTGGGATGGATGACGGCCGGTTTGTCGGGGAAGGCGCGGGCGTTGCGCTCGAGCCACCCGGCCACGCTGCCCGAATCGGCGGCCGTATCGGCAGCAGGGGCTGCGGTGGACCTGGTACGCGGCACCGGGCTCACCACCCCTCGGGCCGGTAGAGGGCGCAGGCCGCGCTGGGTCCGGCGCCGGCCGAGACGAACAGGAACCGGTCGTAGTCGTCCCGGCGTACGCCGTCCATCGCCCGGAGGTAGCCGAGGACCGGCGCCGCGGTGTGCGGCTCTCCCCCGGACTCGTCCTCGTCGGCACCTTCGTCGGCGGACTCGGACGCGAACGGGCCGATCACCAGGGTCCGGTCGAGGTCGACGCCGAACTCGGCCGCGTAGTCGGTCACGGACCGCGCCGCGAACTCGCTCAGCCGCGCCCCGTGCCCCGGCGCGCGCCGGACGGTGATCGTCGTCCGCCCGTGCCGGCCCATGCTGCCGGTGTCGAGGTAGCCCTCGACGTCGGTGGGCCGGTCTTCGGTGTAGTGGCGTACGGGCCCGAACCCGGCGGCCGGGTCGGCGCTGCGCTCCAGCAGGAGGGCGCCGGCCAGGTCCGCGTACGGGTAGCCGGGGTCGCGGTCCGCGTCGCCGCCCGGGTGGACGTCGGCCGCCGTGATGAGCAGCCGTTCGGTGCTGCCCGTCTCCAGCAGCGCCTGCCCGATCTGGACGGCGTTGAGCACGCCGCAGGCTCCGTTCATCAGGTCGAAGGAGAAGCCGGCGGCCGGTTCGGGGTCGGCGACGTAGTCGAGGTTGATGCCGACCTCCTTCTGGACCAGGGCCGCCATGGCCGGTTCGAAGGTGTTGTGCTCCCGGTAGACGCCGACGTTGACGAGTACGCCGATCGACGAAGCCGGTACCCGCGCCCGAGCCAGAGCGGCGCGGGCGGCCCGGGCCGCGAGGTCCACGGCGGACGTCGGGGCGGACCTCGGGGCGGACGTGCCGGGCAAGGCGGTGCCGGCCGCGGTGATGACCATGCCCATGGCTCAGACCCCCACGTTCGTCAGCGTCGCGGACAGGGCGCCGGTGACCACGCCGGAAGCGGCCGGCACCAGCAGGAACGTGGCCCCGGGGCGGGCGCTGCCCGCCCTGAGGTGCTCGGCCAGGGCCAGGAAGTGCGAGGTGGTGGCGGTGTTGCCGTACCGCTCGACCACGGAGAGGGAGGCGGGCATGGGAGCGTCGAACTCGGCCTCGGCCGTCCGGTTGGCGTAGTCGATGAAGCGGGTGCCGACCTGGTGCTGGATGACGTGGTCGAAGTGCTCGTCGGCGAACTCCCGTCCCCTCTTGGCCAGGAAGTCGCCGTGGAACCGCGGCCACAGCCTGAGCCGGTCGCGGTTGTGCATCTTCTTGTTGTCCGTGTAGAGGGCGATGCCCGGGTTCCGGTCGCTGGGCATGCCCATGCACAGGTGCGAGTACTCGGAGCAGGTCATCAGCTCGACGTAGTGGATGCGGTCGGCGGTGTCGGCGGAGGCGTCCAGGACGACGGCGGCCGCCGAGTCCCCGACGGAGAGGGAGGCAAACTGCGGGTCGTAGGAGTCCGTCATCTCCTGTGCGGCGGTCTGCGCGACGCGCGTGGCCTGTTCTCCGCTGACGACCAGGCCGCGCCGCACGGCGCCGGAGCGGATCATCCGGTCGAGCAGCCACACGCCGGTCATCATCCCGGCGCAGGCGTTGGAGACGTCGAAGTGGATGGCGGAGCGGGCGCCCAGCTCCCGGGCGAGCAGGGCGGCGAAGGAGGGCTCGAAAGTGAAGCGGTCGCCGTCCTTGAAGCGGGTGATCGAGGCGGAGATGACGATGTCCAGGTCCGCGGCCCGGTACCGGGAGGAGGCGAGCGCGTCGCGGGCGGCGGCCAGGGCCATCCCGAACGAGTCCTCGCCGGCCGCCGGTTCGGGGTCGTAGACGCGGCGTTCGGCGATCCCGGTGATCCTCTCGATGTCCACGTCCCCCAGCCCCGGGACCGTGGCGGCCAGTTGGGGGGTGGTCTGGATGGCTGCCGGCAGGCAGACGCCTAACGCTTCTATTCGGCTGTACGCGGTCGGCGAGGTCGGTGCGGTCGTGCTCATGTGTGTCGCTCTCCGTGGCGGGCCGCCGGGGCATGGGAGTGCCGGGGCGGTGGTTGACAGAGGGATGCAAGGGGCGTCCGGGGAGTAACGGACAGCGAAGTTACCGTAGCGTACGGAGATGCCGCCGGGCCGTCAGAGATCCGCAAATCCGGAATATCCGGTCGAATACCGGCCACCCACCACCACCGTGACACCAGGCAGAACCAGGGCCTCCGCCCCTCCGAGCGGCACCCCAGCCCCTCGAAAACCTGTCCGGAACCACCCGGTCCACCTCACCGGCTCATCCGATGTGACAGAGGCTGTCAGTGGTGTGGATGATGATCGCCGCAGCACGGGTCGCGCGCGCCCGACCGAGGTGGGGGGAGTCGGCCGGTGGCGGCCGCGTCGCGCCGTCCCGTGCTGCTCTCTCCGCGTCATTCGTCGAAGGAAAACGGAAAACCTCTGTTGCGTCCCACTCGTACGACGGTCCTGCTCACCGCAGGTCTCGTCACCCTCCTCGGTGTCCCCGCGGCGGCCGCCGCCGAGACACCGTCCAGTCTGCACGTGAACAACACGGCCGGCGCCAACTGCACCGACACCGGCCCCGGATCGCAGGCGGCGCCCTTCTGTACGGTCTCGGCAGCGGCCAAGGCCGTACAGCCGGGGCAGACCGTGCGGATCAAGCCGGGCAAGGCGTACGCCGAGTCCGTCACCGTCAGCCGGTCCGGGCAGCCCGGCAAGCCGATCAGCTTCGTCGCCGACGGGCCGAACCCCTCCGACCAGGTGGACCTCGGAAAGGGCCAGAGCCTGACCGTCAGCGGCGCCTCGCACGTGGTCCTGCACGGGCTGCGCGTCCTCGGCGGCGTCAAGATCACCGGCTCCACCGACGTCGAGCTGGACCGGTCCCTCGTCACGGGCCCCGGTCCGGTCTCCCTCGCCGTCAACGGGCAGAGCGCGGACGTCCGCGTGACCCGGAGCCAACTGATCAAGACCGCGCAGATCGAGAGCTCGCGGGGCACCGTGCTCAGCCGCAACGAGATCGACGGTTACGTGATGCCCGCGGTCCAGGCATGGGACGCGCCCGGCACGGTCGTCACGAACAACACCCTCAGCCTCGAATGCGAGGCGGCCCTCTCGCTCGACGGCGCCTCCACCGGCTCGTCGGTGTTCAACAACCTGGTCCACCTCGACCCCGAGCTGCCCTGCCCGTCGCCCGGCGCGCGCAACGGCCTCGTGGTGGCGCAGAGCGCGGCGGCCGGCACCCGCGCCGACTACAACCTGATCACCGGGACCGCCGTGGCCGACCGGGTCGCGTACAAGTGGGCCGGCGCCGAGTTCACGACCCAGGCGGCCTTCACGGCCGCCACCGGGCAGGGTGCGCACGACGTCCTGCGCCCCTCGTGGACGGGGGTGGGCCACGCCTTCGCGGGCTCGCCCACGATCGACTCCGGTGACCCGACGGCTCCGGGCGTGCTCCCCACCGACCAGGCGGGGGTGCCGGTGTCGGACGACCCCAGGGTCGCCAACACGGGCAAGGACGGCGGGTACGTCGACCGCGGTGCCCGCGAGTCGCGTGACGTCGTGAGCGAGGCCCGGGTCGAGCTCGACCAGACGTGGGCGCCGGCCGGGACGACGGTCAAGGCGACGGCCTCGGCGAAGACCACCTGGGACAGCGCGCTCACGTACACCTTCGACTTCGGCGACGGGACCGCCCCGGTCGTCACCAAGGAGCGGACCGCCGGGCACGCGTACACCTCGCCGTGCGCGTGCCTGGTGAAGGTGACGGCGGCGAACGACGCCGGGATGAAGGCGTCCGCGGAGACGCCGGCGAAGGTGACCGCGGCCGGTCCGCTGACCGCGGACTTCACGTCCGAGGCGGCGCTGCCGGACTGGGGCGACAGGGCGACGTACGTCGCCCCGCTGACCATCGGGGTCGACCCCCGGACCGCCACCAAGGCGCCCTGGCCCGTACAGGGCGTGGACGTGGACTTCGGCGACGGCACGTCCGAGAGCCGCGCCGGGCTGGAGGCGTTCCGGCACGCCTACGCCCTGCCGGGTGACTACAAGGTGACGGTGACGGTCCGGGACACCAAGGGCGCGGCCTCCACCGCCGTCCGGACCGTCAAGGTCGCCTACGCGCCGTCCGGTTACGTGGCCGTACAGCCGCACCGCATCCTGGACACCCGTACCACCGGCACCCCGCTGCAGGGCGGTACGGCCCGGCCCGTGACCGTGCCGGTCGTACCGGAGGGGTCGGCGCCGGCCCACTCGGGCGGCGCGACGGCGGCCGTACTGAACGTGACCGTCACCGGGGCCACCGAGGACACGCACCTGAGCGTCTGGCCCGCCGGGCAGCCGCGTCCGGTGAGCTCCAACGTCAACGTCCGCGCGGGCGGCACCTCGTCCAACACGGTCACCGTGCCGGTCGGCGCGGCCGGCCAGGTGCTGGCCCAGCTCAACTCGGGCAAGGCCGCGCTCGTCGTCGACTTCGTGGGCTACTACCAGCCGCAGACCGGCGAATGGTTCTCCCCGAGCCCCCAGACCCGTCTCCTCGACACCCGTACCACCGGTGGAGCGCTGAAGGGCGGGCAGGCCCGCACGGTCAAGGTCGCGGGCGTGTACGGAGTCCCGGCGGACGCGACCGCCGTCGCGATCAACCTGACCAGCACCGGGTCCACGGAGAACGCGCACGTCATCGCCTACCCGTACGCGGGGAACCGGCCCTCGACGTCCAATCTGAACCCGCAGCCCGGCAAGGACCTCTCCAACCAGGCGATCATCCCGATCGGCCCGGACGGGACGATCACGCTCTACACCAACACCGGCTCCACCCACCTGATCCTGGACGCGGCCGGCTTCTACTCCCGGAACGGCAGGGCCCGGTTCACCCCCGCCGTCCCCCAGCGGCTCGCCGACACCCGCACCACCGGCAAGCTCGCCCCGGGCGCCGTCACCGCGCTCACGGGCCTTCCGGCGAACGCGATGGGCGCGGTCGTGAACGTGACCGCGACCGACACCACCGCGCCGGGCTTCCTCAGCGTCACCGGCGACGGCTACGGCCGCCCGGAGACCAGCAGCATCAACACCCGCCCGGGCGAAACGGTCCCGAACCACGTCACCACGTCCGTCTCCCAGGGCCGTTTCGAGATCTGGAACAGCTACGGCGGCAGCACGCACGTGATCACCGACCTTCAGGGCTACTTCGCGCCGTAGGCACGCGGCAGTCCACCGCCACCGGAAGCCCCGGCCATCGCGAGAAGCGACGGCCGGGGCTTCCGGCCGTGGTGCGCGTGGTGCGCGCCGCGGCCGTTCGCGCCAGCCCTTCCCGTCAGCCCTCCGCGGGGCGGCGGGGGGCGCGGCGCCGGCGGGAGACGGCCACTCCGGTCAGGCAGATCGCGCCGCCGAGCAGGGTCAGGGGGGCCGGTACCTCGTCCAGGACCGGCCAGGCGATGAGGATCACGACGGCGGGCACCGCGTAGGTGGTCGCGCCCATCTTCCCGGCGGTGGTCCTGGACAGGGCGTACGTCCACGTGGTGAAGGCCAGGGCGGTCGGGAAGAGGCCCAGGTAGAGCATGTTGAGGGTGGCGGCCGGCGGTGCCTCGGGGAGCCGGGTCAGCAGTTGCCAGGCGAAGGGGAGGGTGACGGCGGTGCCGACGAAGCAGCCGTACGCGGTCACCTGGAGCGGGGTCGCGTAGGACAGCGCCGGCTTCTGCGCGACCACCCCGGCGCCGTAGGCGAGCGCGGCGAGCAGGCACAGCAGGACGCCGCCGAGGGAGGCGGAACCCCCGTCGGAGGTGGACAGGCCCACCACGACGGCGCCGGTGAAGGAGACGGCCATGCCGGCGAGCAGCATCGGCGGGAAGCCCTCCTTCAGCAGCCAGCCGCCGAGCAGGGCGATCACCAGGGGGCCGATGTTCACGACCATGGCCGCGGTGCCGGCGTCCACGCCCTGCTCGCCCCAGTTCAGGGCCACCATGTACAGGCCGAACCACAGCACCCCGGAGGTGAGGATGCCGGGCCACGCCTGGCGCGGCGGAAGCGGGACCCGCTTGACGGCCAGGACGACCGCGAGGGCGAGGGAGGCCGTCAGCAGGCGTCCGAGGGCGAGCGCCCCGGGGGCGTAGTACGGGGCCGCCGCGCGGATGGAGACGAACGCGGAGGCCCAGAGCACGACCGTGACGGCCGCGGCGGCGAGGGCCCGGCGGTCGGGTGCGCGGCGGTCGGAGGGCGCGGGGGCGGTGGGCGGCGGGCCGGTGGGGGGCCGGCCGGGCTGGTGATCCATGACGGGCAACGTACTCATGGCTCTTGCGGCTGCCCACGCGTTTTCCGGGAGGGCGGTCCCCCCGGAGGCCTCCGGTCCGGCTCAGGGGCGTCTCCAGAGGGTGGGGGGACAGTGTCGGGGATCTGTTTGCCGTGCTCAGGAGGCTGACCATGTCCGCGCCCGTGTTGGAACCGCGCGTGGAGGCACCGCCCGCGCACAAGACCCCCCGCCTACGGCCGGGGCTCGCCCTCGCCGTCATCGCCTCGTGCAACGCGATGATCCAGCTCGACGACGCCATCGTGAACATCGCACTGCCCGGCATGCGCGCCGATCTCGGGCTGTCGGACGTCGGATCGTCGTGGGTGCTGAACGCCTATCTGCTCACCTTCGGCGGTCTGCTGCTGCTCGGCGGGAGGGCCGGCGACATCCTCGGGCGCCGCCGGGTGTTCCTCACCGGCGTGGCCCTGTTCACCGCGGCCGCCGCCGTGCGCGGGCTCGCGTCGGACGTGGAGCTGCTCACCGCGATCCGCGTGGTCCAGGGCGTCGGGGCGGCGCTGGCCGCGCCGAGCGGACTGGCGCTGGTGCTGAGCATGTTCGAGGAGGGTGCGCCGCGCAAGCGTGCGATCGCCGTGTGCACGGCGGCCGGTGCGGTCAGTACGGCCGGCGGACTGCTGCTGGCCGGGACGCTGTCCGGTCTGAGTTCGTGGCGGTGGGGGCTGCTGCTGAACGTGCCGCTCGGCGTGCTGATCCTGGTGCTCGGACCGCTGGCGATCACGGAGACCCGCCGCAACCCCGGCCGTTTCGACGTGGCGGGCGCGCTGCTGTCGGCGGTGGGCGCGGCCGCCCTCGTGTACGGGCTGGCGCGCGCGGCGGAGCAGGGGCTCGGCGATGTGCGGGCGCTGGTGTGCGTGGCGGGCGCCGTGGTGCTCTTCGCGGTGTTCGCGGGCGTCGAGCGGCGGGCCGCACATCCGATCGTCTCGCTGCACCTCTTCCGGTCCCGCAACCGGGTCCTCGCGTACGTGGGGACGCTGGCCGTGCCCGGTTCGATCATGGGTGCGTACTTCTTCCTGAACCGGTACTTCCAGCAGGAGGCGGGCTACGGCCCGCTGGGCGCCGCGGTCGCGCTCACCCCGCTCGCGGCGACGATGGCGGTGATGGCGTGGGCCGCCGTACGGCTGGAGCGCCGGCTGGGCCCGCGCTACCTGATGGCGGGCGGCGCCGCCCTGCTGCTGACCGGCAACCTGTGGCTGTCGCAGCTCGGCCCGGGCACCTCGTACGCGGGCGGGATCCTGCCGCCGCTGCTCCTGCTGGGCGCGGGCATGGCGTGCTGTGTGATCCCGCCGACGGTGCTGGCGACGTCCGGGCTGCGGCGCGGGGACGCCGGAGCGGCCTCCAGCATGCTCAACGCCGTGCAGACGCTGGGCGGTTCGCTGGGTCTGGCGATGCTGGTGGCGGTGGCCTCGCGGTCCGGGATGTCCCTGGGCTTCACGGCGGGCGCGGTGTGCGCCGGTGTCGCGCTGCTGGCCGCACTGCTGATCCGTCCCGGCTCGGGCACGGGCGTGAACGCCGAGTCCGGAGCCTGACACCTCCCTTCTTTTCCTTCCGTTGCGGCCCGTGGGGTCCGCCGTCCGAGGACGGCGGACCCCACGGGCGTTCACGCCCCGGGCGCCGGGACCGCCTCGGTCAGCAGGCGGGCCATGGCCTCGGGGTTCTCCATCGGCGCCGAGTGCGCGCCCTCGATGCTGCGGGTGGCGAACGTGCCCCTGGTCAGCGCGGACCAGCCCTTCATCGTGCCCTCGGGCAGCACCGGGTCGGCCGTGGCCGACACCGCCGTGACCGGGATGTCCAGCGGACCCCTGCGGTCGCCGTCCAGCACGCGCAGGTACCGGGTCCACATCGCGGAGTCGCTGCGCAGGTTCTCCAGGTAGCCGGCGAAGACCTCCTCGTGGGCGAGGATCTCGTCGGGCAGCACCCCCCGGAAGGCCTCGGCCAGGGTCCCCGGCTCCGCCGTGTCCCACAGCGCCGACACCTCCTGGAACCGCTGGAGCTCCGGCGGCGCCTCGGTGAACGGCGGCAGCGCACAGGCCGCGACGAGGGACAGCTCCGGGCCGCCCGCCCTGCTGCCCAGCCGGTGGGCGATCTCCCAGACTCCGCATGCGCCCTGGCTGTGCCCGTACAGGACGACCGGCACGTCGAGACGGTCGGACATCTCCGCCACGACGCGGTCGACGAGCACGTTCACATCGCCGAGCGGTGCCTCCCCGTCAGCTGCCTCACGGCCGGGAACGCGGATGCCGAGCAGTTCCACGTCCTCGGGGAGGTACGGGACGAGCGGGATGTGGGCGGTGGTCGTGCCGCCCATTCCCGCCATGCACAGGATCCGTGCCCTGGGGTTCGCCGCCGGCTTGAGCACCCGCACCAGCAGGTCGGCGGAGGCCGAGGCGGCGGCCGTCGCCGAGGCCGTGGCCCCGGTGCCGGGCGGGCGCCCGGTGAGTTCGTCGACCAGGTGCCGCGCGATGCCCGCACAGCTGCCGTGCCGGAACAGTACGTCCGTGCCGAGCGGCAGGCCGGTCCGCCGGGCGAGCCTGGCGCGCAGGCCGACCGCCATCAGCGAGTCCATCCCGAGCTGCTGGAGGGGCTGTTCGGCGGGGATGTCCGCCACCCCGAGGGCAGCGGCGGCCTCGACGCGGACCAGCTCGAGCACCGTACTCAGCCGTGCGCCGCGTCCCATGCCCGCCAGCCGTTCGCCGAGTCCGCTCTCCCGGCGCGTGCCGGTCATCTCGGCGCGCGCCTCCGGGATGCCCAGCAGCAGCGGACGCCGCCGGGCGACGCAGAAGGCGGGGGTGAAGCGGGACCAGTCGATGTCGGCCACGCCCAGCGCCACCCGGTCCGTGCCGAGTACCAGGTCCAGTGCGCCCAGTGCCCGGTCCGGGGCCATCAGCCGCAGTCCCCGTTCCCGGAGCTGCTCCTCCGCCTCCGCCGTCACCATGCCTCCGTCGGCCCAGCCGCCCCAGTGGACGACGGTCGCCGTGAGTCCGCCCGCCACCCGGTACCGGGCGAGGGCGTCCAGCGCGGCGTTGCCGGCCGCGTAGGTCGTGCCGCCGCCCGCGCCCCACAGACCGGCGCCGCTGCCGTACAGCAGGAACGCGTCCAGGGGGCGGTCGCCGAGCAGTTCGTGCAGGTGCCAGGCGCCGGACACCTTCGCGGAGAGTTCCTCGGCGGCCTGGTCGCCGTCGAGTTCGGACAGGAGCGCCATCCCGCCGATCCCCGCGAGGTGGGCGACGACCGTCAGCGGCGGGCCGTCGGCGTCGATGCGGCCGATCAGTTCGGCGACCTGCCTCCTGTCGGCGACGTCGCAGGCCGCCGTCACGATCTCCGCGCCGGCCGCCTCGAGTTCCTCGCGGAACGGTGCGGAGACCTCGCCGGAGCGGGAGGCGAGCACGACGCGCCGCGCGCCGCGTTCCGCGAGCCACCGGGCGAGCCGCCGGCCGAGGGCGCCGGTGCCGCCGGTGATCAGGGCGGTGCCGCCGGTCGTCCAGGGCGAGCGGGGTGCGGGCGTGGTGCGGCGCAGCCGGCGTACGTACCGGCCGTCGGCGCGGAGCGCGATCTGGTCCTCGTCGTCACCGGCGAGGACGGCGCGGACGAGCTGCCCGGCCCAGTGCGGGTGCGGCTGTTCGGGCAGGTCCGCGACTCCGCCCCAGCCTTCGGGGCGTTCCAGTGCCGCGACCCGGCCCAGTCCGTGGAGCAGCGCCTGCTCGGGACGGGTGACCGGATCGGCCGGGTCCACGCCGACGGCGCCCCGGGTGACCAGCCACACCGGAGTCCCGGGGTGGCTCGCTCCGAGCTCCTGCAGCAGTCGTACGGTCCGCAGGAAGCGCCGCGTCCCGTCCTCGTCCGACGGGGTCAGGACGATCACGCCCCGGAGCTCCGCCGGGAGGGCGGCGAGCTCGTCCGGGTCCGTGCCGGCCCGGTGCGTGGCGGCTCCGGCTTCGCCGAGGGCCGTGACCAGCTCCGCGGCGGGTGACGCGGGGTCTGCGAGGACCGCCCAGACCCCGTCCGCCGCAGCCGGGGCCGGGGCGGGTTCGGCGGGCTGCCAGGTCTCCTCGTACAGCCAGTCGGCGATCCCGGCGTGGTCGTCGCGGCTCTCGTGCCAGCGCCGGAGCAGCGGCAGCAGGTCCGTGACGCTGTCCCGGTGCTGCCCGGACGCGCCGAGCAGCTCGGCGAGTGCGTCGGCCCCGCCCGCACCGACGGCGTCCCAGAACCGCTGGTCGGTCGTCTTGCGGCGGGCTGGTTCCTTCCAGTGGCGCTCCCGCTGGAAGGCGTAGCCGGGCAGGCCGACCATGCGGCCGTCGGGGACGGCCGCCGGCCAGTCGATGGCGGCACCGTGCGCGTGCAGGGCGCCCAGGGTGCGCTGGAGCCGGTCCAGGCCGCCCTGGTCGCGTTCCATGGCCGCCAGGACCACGGCGTCCCGGTCCGCGCCGCCGTCGGCCAGTGGCATGGCCAGGACGGGATGCGGGCTGACCTCGACGAACACCGTGTATCCGTCGGCGAGCAGCTGTTGCTGGGCGAGGTCGAGCCGTACGGGTTCGCGCAGGTTCCGGCACCAGTAGGAGGCGTCCAGTTCCTCACCGGAGGCCCGCCCGCCCAGGACGGTGGAGTAGAGCGGGATGTCGGCCGGGCGGGGGCGCAGCGGGGCGAGCCGGTCCCGCAGGCCCGGCAGCAGTGCGTCCATGTGCGAACTGTGGGACGCGCAGGAGGTGTTCAGCTTTCCGCACCACACGTCCTGGTCGTCCCACGCGTAGAGCAGTTCTTCGACGACCGTCCGGTCTCCGGAGATGACCGTGGATCCCGGTGTGTTGACCACGGCGACCGAGACGGCGTCCCCGTAGGGGGCCAGTGCCGTCTCGACTTCGGACACGGGGAGTTCCACCGTCGCCATCTCGCCGTCCGAGTGCAGTGCGGCGAGGGCCGTGCTGCGTGCGGCGACGATCCTGGCGCCTTCGTCCAGGGTCAGGGCGCCGGAGACGACGGCTGCGGGGATCTCGCCCTGGCTGTGTCCGACGACGGCCTGGGCTTCCAGGCCCAGTTCCCGCATGGCCGCCGCAAGGCCCAGGTACATGGTGAACAGCACCGGCTGGGCGATGTCCAGGCGGTCCCAGGCGATGCGGTCCTCGTCCTGGAGGAGTTCGCGGACCGACCAGCCGGTCCAGGGGCGCAGTGCCTCGTCGCAGCGGGCGACCGTGTCGGCGAAGGCCGGGCTCTCGGTGAGCAGGCGCCTGGCCATGCCCGGCCACTGCGAACCCTGGCCGGGGAAGACGAGGACGACCTTGCCGGGCCGGGCGGTGGCGAGGGTGACGGACGGGTCCGGCCGGTCCTGGGCGATGGCGGTCAGTCCTTCGATGACCGCGGCCAGGTCGGGTCCGGCCACCGATGCGCGTTCGGCGAAGTGTTCGCGGTGCCGGGTGGTGGTCCGGGCGAGGTCGGTGAGGGGGGTGTCGGGGTGCCGGGTGAGCCAGTCGGCCCACCGGCGGGCCTGGTCCCGCAGTGCCTGCGGGGTCCGTCCGGAGACGACCACGGGCGGCGCCGCGGCCTGTGCCGGGGCGGGCTGTGCGGCGGGCTGCGGCGGCTGTTCCAGTACGAGGTGGGCGTTGGTGCCGCCGATGCCGAAGGAGGAGACTCCGGCGCGGCGGGTGCCCGCCCAGGCCCGGGTGTCGTCGCTGATCCGCAGGACGGCCGGGTCCAGGCCCAGTTCCGGGTTGACGCGCTGGAAGTTGACCGTGGGCACCAGCTCGCCGTGGTAGACGCACAGTGCCGCCTTGACCAGTCCGGCCAGGCCCGCGGCCACGTCGGTGTGGCCGATGTTGGACTTCACCGAGCCGACGGCGCAGGGCTCTTCGCGGTCGGGGGTGAAGACCTCCTGGAGGGCCTGGATCTCGATGGGATCGCCCATGGCGGTGGCCGTGCCGTGTGCTTCGACGTAGCCGATGTCGGCGGACGAGAGTCCGGCGTCGGCGAGCGCGTCGGTGATGACGGTGGCCTGCCCGTTCACGCTGGGCGCGGTGAATCCGACCTTGTCGGAGCCGTCGTTGTTGATGGCGCTGCCGCGGATGACCGCATAGATCCGGTCCCCGGCCTCGACCGCGTCCGCCAGCCGGCGCAGCACCACCGCCACCACACCGTTGGCGAGGACCGTACCGGCGCCGTCGGCGTCGAAGGGCCGGCAGTGGCCGTCCGGCGAGGCCACGAAGCCTTCCTGGTACTGGTAGCCCTGTTCCAGCGGGAAGGTGAGCGCGGAGGCGCCGACGAGGGCCACGTCGGACTCTCCGCGCAGCAGGCTCTGCCGGGCCAGGTGGGTGGCGACCAGACCCGTGGAGCAGGCCGTCTGCACGGTCAGCGCGGGTCCGCGCAGGTTCAGCTTGTGCGCCAGGCGGGTGGCGAGGAAGTCGTTCTTGTTGCCGATCGCCGAGCGGAACACCTCCGAGGCGTCCTCGGAGTCGCCCTGGTCGTAGCCGCCGAAGCCGACCCCGCCGAAGACCCCGATGCGGCCGGGGTCGGCGCCGGGCAGGATGCCCGCGTCCTCCAGGCCCTGCCAGGCGGTCTCCAGGAAGAGCCGGTGCTGCGGATCCATGTTCTCCGCTTCGGCCGGGGAGCATCGGAAGAACTCGGCGTCGAAGAGGTCCGCGTCCTCCACGTACCCCTTGGCCGGGACGAACCCGGGGTCCTCCAGCACGCTCCTGGGTATCCCGGCGTCGAGCAGCTCCTGATCGGTGAAGCGGCGGATCGACTCGACCCCGCCGCGCAGGTTCGCCCAGAACTCCTCCGCGTCGCGCGCGCCCGGCAGCCGCAGGGCCACGCCGACGATCGCCACCGCGTCCTCCTCCGGACGCTCCCGGTGCGTCGCGGCCGCGGTCACCGTGCGCGTGGTGTCGCCGCGCAGGTACGCGGTGAGCTGCCGGACCGTGGAGTACCGGAACAGCGTCGCGAGCGGGAACTCTCGGTCCAGGGCGGCGCAGAGCCGCTCGTGGACCCGCAGCGCCGCCATCGACGTTCCGCCCAGTTCGAAGAAGCCCCGGTCCGGTTCCACCTCGGCCAGGTCCAGTACCTGCGACCAGGCCGAGACCACCGCGTCCCACACCCGGTCGCCCTCGGCGGCCGGTTGCGCGGCCTCCTGCCGCGGCGCGGGCAGTGCGGCCAGCGCCAGCCGGTCGATCTTCCGGTTCGGTGTCAGCGGCAGACCGTCCTGCCGGACCCAGCGCGCGGGCAGCATCGACACGGGCAGCCGCGCCGCGGCGTGCTCGGCCAGCGCACGCGGGTCGGCGTCCCCGGAGTAGTACACCCACAGGGCCGCCGGGCCGGCGTCCTCGCGGACGACCGCTGCGGCTTCCCGCACACCGGCGCAGCCGGCGACCACGGACTCGATCTCGCCGAGCTCGATGCGGTGTCCGGCGAGCTTCACCTGGCTGTCCACGCGGCCGCAGTACTCCAGTGAGCCGTCCTCGCGGTAGCGGACGACGTCCCCGGTGCGGTACATCCGCCCCGCGCCCTCGTACGGGTCCGCCACGAACCGCTCGTCGGTCAGCGCGGCCCGGTTCCAGTAGCCCCGTGCGACACCGCGCCCGCCGATCCACAGCTCACCGCGGCAGCCGCGCGGTACGGGCTGCAGGTGCCGGTCGAGCACGGCCAGCCGGGTGTCGGGGACGGGCGATCCCAGCGAGACCGGGCCGGGCCCGACCCGCCAGGTCGTCGACCAGACGGTGGTCTCCGTGGGCCCGTACATGTTGAGCACGTCGCCGCCGCAGGTCCGCAGCAACCGGTCGGCCAGGCCTCGGTCGAGCGCTTCGCCACCGACCAGCAGCAGCCGCAGCCCGCCGAGCAGCTCGCGGCCTTCCGCGTCCGCCAGCAGCATTCTGGCCAGGGACGGCGTGCACTGGAGGTGCGTCGGCCCGTACTTCCGGTATCCGGCCCAGGCGCCGAGTTCTCCGCCGGCGATGACCACGCGGTGGCCCCTGGTCAGGGTCCACAGCAGTTCGAGGCCGGAGATGTCGAAGGACACGCTGGTCACGGCGAGCCAGGTGGCGTCGGCGCCACCGCCGACGCGGTCGTCCATGGCCAGGCAGAAGGCGGCGAACTGCGCGTGCTCGACCACCACGCCCTTCGGGGTGCCCGTCGAGCCCGAGGTGTAGATGACGTAGGCCGGGTCGGACGGTTCCGGCCGGAGCGGCGGAGCCGCGTCCGGCTGTCCGTGGCGCCCGTCTCCGGCGCTCTCCTCGACCATCTCCTCGGCGGTCTCCTCGACGGAGAGCACCCGCGGACCGTCCGGCAGGACGTCCGCGAGGGAGCCGGTCGAGATCACCACCCCGAGGCCGCTGTCGGACACCACATGGTCCAGACGTGCCTTCGGGTACGCCGGGTCCAGCGGTACGTAGGCGGCCCCGGCCATCCAGGTGCCGAGCATCGCCACCGGAAGGTCGGCCGTACGGGGAAGGCAGAGGCCGACCAGGTCGCCGCGGGTCACGCCCAGTGCGGCAAGCCTCCGGGCGATCGCGCGGGCCCGCGCGGACACCTCCCGGTAGGTCAGCTCCCGTCCGTCCGCGACCACGGCCACCGCGTCGGGCGTCCGTGCCGCCTGTTCCAGGATCCGCTGGTACGCGGTCTCGGCGGCGGGCCGGGCCGCGACGTCGCCGCCGTGCCCGGCGAGCCACCGGCGTTCCGTACCGCAGAGCAGTTCGCTCTCCCGGACCGGACGCGCGGGCCGCTCGGCCAGCGAGGCCAGCAGGGTCTCGAAGTTGGCGGCCATACGGACGGCCGCGTCCCGGTCCAGGACGTGCGACTGGAACTCCAGCTCCCCGCGCAGCACATCGCCGTCGGCGGTCAGGGTCAGGCCCAGCTCGAACTTCGACGCGCCGCGGACGTTGCCGGACACGCTGCCCGTGGTGGGCAGCCGCCAGGCCTCCTCGCCCGTGCCGATCGTGGGGAAGGCCGCGCCGCCGTAGTTGAACACCGCCCGGAACAGCGGGTTCTCCTCGCCGGTCCGGTCACCGCCGGCGACGCGCACGACCTCGGTCAGCGGCACGCTCTGGTGCTCGAACACCCCCCGCACCCGGGTGTGCGTGCGGGCGAGGACGTCCTCGAAGGACACCGCCCCGGTGAGGTCGCAGCGCAGCGGCAGGGTGTTCGCCAGGAAGCCGAAGGTCTCCGCGACCTGCGGCAGCTCCCTCGCCGACCAGATCGTGCCGATGCTGAAGTCGTACTGGTCGGTGTACCGGGCGAGCAGCACCGCGAAGGCGCTGACGTACACGGTGTACCCGGTGACGGCATGGCGTGCGGCGAGCTCGTCCAGGGCCGCCCGGAGCTCCGCGGGCACGGTGAAGTGCACGGCGTCGCCCTGGTCGCCCTGCTCGCCCGCGGCCTTCCCGGCGTTCTCGGCGGGGTCCCGGGCGGGGAGTTCCAGGCGCTGGGCACCGTCCAGCTCGGACGCGAAGTACGCGAGCGAGCGCTCGAACGCGCCCTGCTCGAGGGCCTGCTGCTCCCATCGCGCGTAGTCGCCGAGGTGGTAGCGGACCTCCGGGAGTCCGGGGGTCCGCTCCTCGATGAGGGACCGGTACGTCTCGTACAGCTCGTTCAGCAGCAGGGACAGCGACCAGCCGTCGGTGATGGCGTGGTGCAGGGTGAGGCACAGGGTCCACATCTCGCCGGAGTCCACCAGCAGGCAGCGGAACAGGGTCTCGGCGTCCAGCTCGAACGGGGTCCGTTCCTCCGCGCGCAGCGTCCGGTCGAGCTCGTCGGCGCCGGCCACCCGCTCGTACCGCAGCGGGACGGTGAACTCCCCGTGCACCACCTGGACCAGTTCGCCGTCGCGCAGCTCCAGTCCGGTGCGCAGCGCCTCGTGACGTTCCATCACCGTACGCAGCGCCCGGCCGAACCTCTCCGGGTCCAGGGGGCTCGCCACCTCCAGCCGCAGGACGGCGTTGTACTGCGCGGAGTCCGGATGCATCCGCTCCAGGAACCACAGCCGGCGCTGGCCCTCGGTCGCCGGGTGGACCTCGCGCCGCTCGGCGCGTTCCATCACCGGTCCGGCGGGCGGCAGCTCGGAGAAGGCGTGGGCCAGCAGGTGGTCCACGACCGCCCGGGTCGTGGGGTGCTCGAAGGCGAGCGTGGACGGCAGCGGTGTGCCGGTCACCTCGCTGAGCCGGTTGCGCAGTTGCAGGGCCATCATCGAATCCAGTCCGCGCTCCTGGAACCGCTCGTCCACGGGCAGGGGTTCGCCGAGTCCGAGGACGCCGCGGAGGACCTCTTGCACGGCCTCCAGCACGGCGGGGGCACGGGCCGGCTCGGGCAGTGCCGCCAGCCGGGCCGCCAGGTCCGCGGGGGGTGCCTGCCGTTCCTGGCGGGTACGGGATCCGCCGTCGATCCAGTAGCTCTGCCGCTGGAAGGCGTAGCCGGGCAGGCCGACCAGGCGGCCGGGGCCGTCGACGATCCGGGTCCAGTCCACCGGGTGGCCGTGGACGTGCAGTTCGCCGAGGCCGCGCACGATCTGGTCGAGGCCGCCGTGGTCGCGGCGCAGGCTGCCCAGGACCACTCCGCCCCGGTCGGCGGTGAAGGCGGTCAGCGGGATGGCCAGCAGGGGGTGCGCGCTGATCTCGGTGAACACGCCGAAGCCGGCGGCGCTCAGCGCGTCGAGCGCCAGGTCCATGCGCACCGGCTCGCGCAGGTTGCGGCACCAGTAGCGGGCGTCGAGGAGCTCTCCGCCGATCAGCGCGCCGGTCACCGTGGAGTACATCGGCACGGTCGTCGCGCGGGGGCGCAGTCCGCTCAGCGCCGCTTCCACCCCGGGCAGCATCGGATCGACCAGGGCGCAGTGTCCGGCCCGGTCCGCCTTGATCCGGCGGGAGAACACGTCACGGTCCGCCAGCTTCGCGAGCAGGTCGCCCACCGCGTCCGCCACGCCGGCCACGACCACCGAACCCGGGGTGTTCACGACGGCCACCGACAGCGCGCCGTCGTACGCCGCGAGCAGTTCCTCCACCTCGGCCAGCGGCAGTCCCAGCACGGCCATGCCGCCCGAGCCGCTCTCGATGCGGTCGAAGGCCTGGCTGCGGACGGCGACCACCCTGGCGCCCTCCTCGAGGGTCAGCGCTCCGGCGACGACCGCGGCGGGCACCTCGCCCTGGCTGTGGCCGACCACGGCCTCCGGTTCCAGGCCGACGGACCGCCACACCTCCGCCAGACCGAGTGCGACCGTGAACAGGGCGGGCTGGGTCACCTCGACGTCGTCCAGGCTCAGGCCGCTCGCCCCGGGGTCCTGGAGGAGTGCGCGGACCGACCAGCCGGTCCAGGGGCGCAGTGCCTCGTCACAGCGGGCGACCGCCTCGGCGAAGGCCGGGCTTTCGGCGAGCAGGCGCTGCGCCATGCCCGGCCACTGCGATCCGTGGCCGGCGAAGACGAACACGACCTTGCCGCGTTCCTCGGCCACGCCGGTGCACACCGCGTCGTCGGCGTGTCCGTCCCCGAGCGCGGCCAGTCCGCGCACCGCCTCGTCCAGGTCATGGGCGAGTACGGCGGCCCGGTGGTCGAAGTGCCGGCGGTTACGGGTGGTGGTCCGGGCGAGGTCGGTGAGGGGGGTGTCGGGGTGCCGGGTGAGCCAGTCGGCCCACCGGCGGGCCTGGTCCCGCAGCGCCTGCGGGGTCCGTCCGGAGACGACCACGGGCGGCGCCGCGGCCTGTGCCGGGGCGGTGGGCGTGGCGGGCTGCGGCGGCTGTTCCAGTACGAGGTGGGCGTTGGTGCCGCCGATGCCGAAGGAGGAGACTCCGGCGCGGCGGGTGCCCGCCCAGGCCCGGGTGTCGTCGCTGATCCGCAGGACGGCCGGGTCCAGGCCCAGTTCCGGGTTGACGCGCTGGAAGTTGACCGTGGGCACCAGCTCGCCGTGGTAGACGCACAGCGCCGCCTTGACCAGCCCCGCCAGGCCCGCGGCCACGTCGACGTGGCCGATGTTCGACTTCACCGAGCCGAGCGAGCAGGGCTCGTCGCGCTCGGCGGTGAAGACCTCCTGGAGGGCCTGGACCTCGATGAGGTCGCCCATGGCGGTGGCCGTGCCGTGTGCTTCGACGTAGCCGATGTCGGCGGACGAGAGTCCGGCGTCGGTCAGCGCGTCGGTGATGACGGCGGCCTGGCCGCTCACGCTGGGCGCGGTGAATCCGACCTTGTCGGAGCCGTCGTTGTTGATGGCGCTGCCGCGGATGACCGCATAGATCCGGTCCCCCGCCTCGACCGCGTCCGACAGGCGCCGCAGCACCACCGCCACCACACCGTTGCCCACCACGGTGCCCTGGCGCTCGGCGTCGAACGCACGGCAGGAGCCGTCCGGGGAGAAGACGAAGCCCTCCTGGTGGTAGTAGCCGTACTCCAGGGGGAAGGTGAGCGCGGAGGCGCCGACGAGGGCCACGTCGGTCTCCCCGCGCAGCAGGCTCTGCCGGGCCAGGTGGGCGACGACCAGACCCGTGGAGCAGGCCGTCTGCACCGTCAGCGCGGGACCGCGCAGGTTCAGCTTGTGCGCCACCCTGGTGGACACGAAGTCGGACTTGTTGCCGAGGAGGTTGCGGTAGAACTCGTGGAGTTCGGTGATCTCGTCGCCGCGGACCGTTCCGGTGTTGTAGCCGCCGAATCCGGCGCCGGCGAAGACTCCGATGCGGCCGTGGTCGGCGCCGGGCAGGATGCCCGCGTCCTCCAGGCCCTGCCAGGCGGTCTCCAGGAAGAGCCGGTGCTGCGGATCCATGTTCTCCGCTTCGGACCGCGAGTACCCGAAGAACTCGGCGTCGAAGAGATCGGCGTCCTCCACGTACCCCTTGGCCGGGACGAACGCAGGATCGTCCAGCACGCTCCTGGGCACCCCGGCGTCCAGGAGCTCCTGATCGGTGAAGCGGCGGATCGACTCGACCCCGCCGCGCAGGTTCGCCCAGAACTCCTCCGCGTCGCGCGCGCCCGGCAGCCGCAGGGCCACGCCGACGATCGCCACCGCGTCCCCGTCCGGGCCCGTGCCGCCCGTGCCCGTACGCTGCTCGGCCGCCGCCGTGGCCGTCGCCGTGGCCGGGGTCACCGCGGGTGCGGGGGTGTCGGCGCGCAGGAACGCGGTCAGCTGCCGCACCGTGGAGTGGCGGAACAGCGTCGCGAGCGGGAACTCGCGGCCGAGGCCGTCACGGACCAGCTCGTGGACCCGCACCGCCGTCAACGACGTGCCGCCCAGATCGAAGAACCCGCTGTCCGGGTCCACCTCGTCCGGCTCCACCTCCAGCACCTGCGACCAGGCCGAGAGCACCGTCTCCCACACCCGGTCACCGCCGGCGGACGGCTCCGCCCGTACCTGCGGCGCGGGCAGCGCGGCCGGCTCCGGAGCCGCCCCGGCGCCGGGCCTGCGGAACCGGCCCTCCTCCTCGGCGTGGAGCAGGGGCAGCCGGCTGACCGGCAGGCCGTCGTCCCGGACGAAGGAGGTCAGCAAGGTCTCGAAGTTCGCGACCATGACCCGTGCGGATTCCCGGTCCAGTACGTGGGTCCGGAACTCCAGCTCACCGCGCAGTCCCTCCGCGGCGGGTGCGAGGCTCATGGTCAGCTCGAACTTGGCGGTTCCCGCGACGTTGCCGGTGAAGAACCCGGCGAACGGCCGCCACGCGTCGTCGTCCGGCTCCGCGCCCAGGCCGTAGTTGAAGACCGCCCGGAACAGCGGGTTCTCCTCGCCGTTGCGCTCGGCGTCGACGACCTTGACCACTTCGGACAGGGGCACGTTCTGGTGCTCCATCACGCCGAGCACGCGGGACTTCATCGCCGCCAGCAGCTCGGGCACGTCCGGGTCGGCGGAGAGGTCGCAGCGCAGCGGCAGGGTGTTGGCGAGGAAGCCGACGATCTCCGCCGACCCGGGCAGCCCGCGCCCGGACCACACCGTGCCGATGCCGAAGTCCCGCTGGTCGCCGTACCGGGCGAGCAGTACCGCGAAGGCACTGGCCAGCACCGTGTACAGGGTGACCCCCGCCTTGGAGGCGAGGGCCTCCAGCTCGCCCCGCAGGGCGTCGGACACGGCGAATCCGACCTTGTCCGCGCCGGAGTCCGGGTCGCTCGGGGGCAGTTCCAGACGTGGGACCCCGGACAGTTCGTCCCGGAAGAAGCCCAGTCCCGTCTCGAAGGCTCCCCGCGCGATGGAGTCCCGCTCCCAGCCGGCGTAGTCGCCGAGGTGCACGAGAGGCGCGCTCCCGCTGCCGGGTACGCGGCCGGCGCGGAACTCCCCGTACGCGGCGAACAGCTGGTTGAGCGTCATGACCAGCGACCAGGCGTCGACGATCGCGTGGTGCAGGGTGAGGCAGACCACCTGTTCGTCGGCGCCGGTCAGCACCAGGCAGCGCAGCAGCACGGGGCCGGACAGGTCGAACGGCGTCTCGGCCTCGACGCGGATCCGCTCGGCCAGCTCATCGGGGCCGGCGACCTCCTCGAAGCGCAGGGGGCTGCCGAACTCCTCGTACACCACCTGGACCAGTTCGCCGTCGCGGCTCTCCAGGCCCGTGCGCAGGGCCTCGTGCCGCCGCACCACGTGCTCGACGGCGGAGGCGAACGCCTCGCGGTCCAGCGGTTCGGGGACCCGGACCGGCATCGTCACGTTGTACTCGGCCGTGCCGGGGCTCATCTGCTCCAGGAACCACAGCCGGCGCTGCCCCTCGGTCGCGGGATGGACGTCGCGTCGCTCACCGCGCTCCACGCGTTCCACGCGCGGACGGACCGCGGCCTGTCCCTGGCCTCCCGGTTCTCCCAGGTCGCCCAGGCAGCCGTTCAGGTACTGCGCCAGGCGGGCGGGCGTCGGGTGGTCGAAGACGGCCGTCGCGGGCAGGGACAGTCCGGTCTCCGCGGACAGCCTGCGGCGCAGTTCCACGGCCATCAGGGAGTCCAGTCCGAGCCCGGTGAACTCCGCGTCGGGGCTGATCTCGTCGGGGCGGCCCAGTGCCGCGGCCGCTTCGCGCCGCACGAGGTCGGCCAGCGCGCGGATGCGCTGCGGTTCCGGCAGGGCGGACCAGCCGGTGTCGGCACTGTCCGTACGGGTGTCCGCGAGCCTGCGCATCCGGGTCCTGCCGCGCAGCAGCGGCGAACGGTCGTCCTCGGCCCCGGACAGATCGATCCGCAGGGGTACGAGGTGCGCCCGCCGGCCGGTCAGCGCGGTGTCGAGGGCCCCCAGCGCCTGGGCGCCGGTCAGCGGGGCCACGCCCTGCCTGCGCATCCGGGCCAGTTCGGCCCGGCCCAGGTGCGCGGTCAGGCCCGTACCGGCCTGCTCCCACAGCCCCCAGGACAGGCTCAGCGCGGGAAGTCCCTGTCGGCGCCGCTCGAGCACGACCGCGTCCGCGAACGCGTTCGCCGCGGCGTAGCCGCTCTGCCCGGCGCTTCCGAGGACACCCGCGGCGGACGAGAACACCACGAACGAGGTCAGCGGACGGTCCGCGGTCAGCTCGTGCAGCCACCATGCCGCGCGTGCCTTCGGCGCCCAGACGCGTGCGAGACGCTCCGGGGTCTGGTCGGTGAGCAGCCCGTCGTCGAGTACGCCGGCCAGGTGCCACACGCCGACGAGGTCCGGGACGGACTCCACGAGTCCGGCCAGCTGTTCGCGACGGGTGACGTCGCAGGCCACCACGCGTACGTCGGCGGCCCCGGCGGCGGTCAGTCCGGCGACGAGCTCGTCGGAACCGTCCGCGGCGTCACCCCGGCGGGAGGCCAGGACCAGCTTGCGCACTCCCCATGAGCCCACCAGGTGCAGGGCGACCTGCCGGCCCAGTTCACCGGTGCCACCGGTGATCAGCACCGTGCCCTCGGCCGCGGACGCGGCGGCGTGGCCGCCGTCGGGTGCCGTGTCGTGCGGGGAGAACCGGACCAGCCGGGGCACCCGGACCGTCCGGCCGCGGACCACCAGCTCCGGCTCGGGAAGGGTCAGCGCCGCCCGCACCGTGTCCGCATCGGCACCGGCGTCCACGTCGAGCAGCCGCACCGGGTGTCCCTCGGCGCGCGCCGCACGCAGCAGGCCCCACAGGGGCGCAGAGGTCAGGTCGACGCCCTCGCCCTCGTCCGCGGAGACCGCCTGACGGGTCACCCAGACCAGTTCGGTGCCGGTCAGGCGTGGGTCGGCCAGCAGCTCACGCGCACGGACCAGGGCCGCCGCGGTGAACTCCTCCGGGGCGCCGGAGGGCCGGGTGGCGTCCACGACGATGCGGGACGGCACCGGTCCGGTGGCGGTTCCCGCGTCCGGTACGGGCAGTACGGCCAGTACGGGCAGTCCCAGTGTGGCCGCGAGAGGACCGGCGGTGATCACGGTGTCCGCGGGCCCGGCGGCGGGCGTCGACGGGCATTCCTGGAACTCCAGCCGGTACAGGTGCTGCCGCGCCGCCGTCCGCAGGCCTTCGGCGCGGGCTTCCCGGAGGCGGAGGCCCGCCGTGACGACCGGGTCCCCGTGCTCGTCCGTCACGTACAACTCGGCCTGCTCGCGCGTGCCGTCGAGGCGTACGCGCACCCGCACGACCGAGGCCCCGGTCGCGTACAGCCGGGCGTCGCTCCACTCGAAGGGCAGCAGGACCCGCTTGCCGTCGCGGTGCCCCGTGTTCTCGTCGCCGGGCGTCCGGGCTTCCTCGGCGGTGAGGATCGTGTGGAGCGCGGCGTCCAGGAGCGCGGGGTGGATCCCGAAGCCTTCGGGCCGCAGGTCCTCCGGGAGGCGGAGGAGGGCGTAGAGCTCGTCGCCGTGCCGCCAGAGGGCGCCGAGGCCCTGGAAGGCGGGGCCGTAGTCGAGTCCGCGCTCGCGGAAGCGCTCGTAGAACCCGTCCAGGGGCACGGGTTCCGCGGATCCGACCGCCGCCGCCCAGTCGAGGGGTTCGGGGTCGTGCGGCCGTGTGCCGTGGGCGAGTTGGGCGGTGGCGTGCGTGGTCCAGGGCGTGTCGGGGTGGGCGTCGGGGTCGGGGTGGGTGTGCACGGTGGCCTGGCGGCGCCCGTGGCCGTCGAGGTCGGTGACGGCGATCTGGAGCCGCAGCCGCCCGGCCTCGGGCAGGACCAGCGGGGTGGTGAGGGTCAGGGTCTCCACCGTGCCGGCGCCGACCCGTTCGGCGGCGGTGAGGACCATGTCGAGGATCCCGGTGCCGGGCAGCAGCGTCGTGCCGAACACGCGGTGGTCGCCCAGCCAGGACTGCCCGCCGTCGGTGGGGTCGATCGTGCCGGTGAGGATCAGTCCGTCACCGGAGGCCAGCGGTGTCGACAGCGTGAGCCACGGGTGGTCCACCCCGTCCACGCCGCCCGCCCCGTCCACGCCCCGCCCGGAGGCCTCCGCGGGCGGGGTGCCGGGGGCGGCGAGCCAGTACCGCCGGCGGTCGAAGGCGTACGTGGGCAGCTCGCTCGCCGGGGGTGTCCGGGGGACGAGTTGCTGCCAGGGCCATGCGTCGGCGTGGGCGAGGCCGGCGCGGACCCACGAGGCGAGGAGGTCGGTGGTGTCGCCCCGGTCCCGGTGGGCGCTGGCCACGGCGACTCCGCCGTGCTGCCGGGTGATCTCGTCGAGGACCATGGCCATGACGGGGTGGGGGCTGACTTCGGTCCAGGTGTGGTGGCCGTCGGCGGTGGCCGCCCGGGCGGCCAGGTCGAAGCGGACCGGTCGGCGCAGGTTGGCGCACCAGTAGTCGGCGTCGAGCTCGGTGCCGTGGACCAGACGGCCGTGGACGGTGGAGTACAGCGGGATCCGTCCGGCGGCCGGCTCAAGGCCCGCGAGCTCCTCGGCGAGGACGGGGAGGAGCGGGTCCATGTGGGCGCTGTGGGAGGCGTAGTCGACCTGCACCCGGCGGGCGAACACGTCCTCGGCCTTCAGCTGCGCCAGCAGGGTGTCCAGGGCATGGGCGTCCCCGGAGATCACCGTGGACGTGGCCGTGTTGACCGCTGCGATCGACAGTCCGGTGCCGGTGAGGCGCTCGCCGATCCACTCGTGACCGCGTTCGACGACGGCCATGCCGCCCCGGCCGCGGCAGGTGGCCACGGCCCGGGAACGCGCCGCCACGATCCTCGCGCCCTGTTCGACCGTGAGGACGCCCGCGACCACCGCGGCGGCCACCTCGCCCTGCGAATGCCCGATCACCGCCCGCGGGATGACACCCATCGACTCCCACCAGGCGGCCAGGCCCACACCCATCGCGAACAGCGCCGGCTGGACCTCCTCCACCCCGGACAGCGGCCGCTGCCCGGTGAGCACCTCGGTGACCGACCAGCCGGTCCACGGCAGCAGTGCGGCGTCGCAGGCGGCCACGGCACGGGCGAACGCGGGCGAACTGGCGTACAGGGAACGGCCCATGCCCTCCCACTGCGAACCCTGCCCCGGGAACACCCACACACCACCGGCGGCGGCCCCCTGAAGGGCCTCCTCGGGCAGTGCCTCGACGGGGGCGATCACACCGGGTGCCTCGATCCCCCCGGCCAGTGCTTCCAGCCGGTCGATGGCCTCGTCGCGGGTGGCGGCGAGGACGGCTCCGCGCTGGTCGAACCAGCCGCGGTTCCACAGGGCGGTGGACGCCACCCGGTCCAGCGGGACCTCCGGGTGGGCGCGCCACCAGGCGGCCCAGCGTCCGGCCTGCGCGCGCACCACGTCCGCGTCCCGGCCCGACACCACGACCGGGAACACGCCCTCCGGCACGGCCTGTTCGGGGTCGGCCCGTACGGCGGGCGCCTCCTCCAGGACGAGGTGGGCGTTGGTCCCGCTGAGCCCGAACGAGGACACGCCCGCCCGCCGCACCCGGGAGTCCTCGCGCGGCCAGGAGCGCGCCTCGCCCAGCAGCTCGAGCCCGCTGCCCTCCCATACGACGTGGGGGCTCGGCTCGTCGGCGTGCAGGGTCGCGGGCAGCTGCTCGTGCTGGAGCGCGAGCACCATCTTGATCACGCCGGCCACGCCCGCGGCGGCCTGCGCGTGGCCGATGTTCGACTTCGACGAACCGAGGTACACCGGCCGCTGCACGGACCGTCCCGGTCCGAAGACCTCGGCCAGGGCTCCCGCCTCGATCGGGTCGCCGAGGGGGGTGCCGGTGCCGTGCGCCTCGATGGCGTCCACGTCCGCCGGGGACAGCCCCGCCCGCGACAGAGCCTGCTGGATCACGCGCCGCTGCGAGGGCCCGTTCGGGGCGGTCAGCCCCTGGGAGCGGCCGTCCTGGTTGACGGCCGAACCACGGATCACGGCCAGGACGCGATCACCGTCGGCCTGCGCGGCCGACAGCCGCTTCAGTACGAGGACACCGCAGCCCTCGGACCAGCCGGCCCCGTCCGCGTCGGCGGAGAAGCTCTTGCACCGGCCGTCGGCGGCCATGCCGCGCAGCCGGGAGAACTCCACGAACAGCGAGGGCGTCGACATCACGGTCACGCCGCCGGCCAGCGCGATGTCGCACTCCCCCTGGCGAAGCGCCGTCACCGCCAGGTGCAGGGCCACCAGCGAGGACGAACACGCCGTGTCCACCGTCACCGCCGGGCCCTGCAACCCCAGTGAGTACGACACCCGGCCCGACAGCACGCTGCCGGCGCTGCCCATCGAGCCGTACGCGTCGAGCGCACTCAGGTCGTGCCGGTGGAATCGGTCGTAGTCCGATCCCATCGCACCGAGGTACACGCCGGTGTTGCTGCCCTCGAGGGTTCCGGGGCGCAGTCCGGCGCGCTCCAGGGCCTCCCACGAGGCTTCCAGCACCAGGCGCTGCTGCGGGTCCATCGCGCGCGCCTCGCGCGGCGGTATCCCGAAGAAACCGGCGTCGAACTCCTCCACATCCCGCAGGAATCCACCGGTCCGCGCATAGCTCTTGCCCACGGCCTCCGGATCCGGGTCGTACACGTCCCAGCCGTCCCACCGCGACGGGAACCCCTCGATCGCGTCCCCGCCCGAGGACAGCAGCTCCCAGAACTCCTCCGGAGTCCCCACCCCGCCCGGCAGCCGGCACGCCATCGACACGATCGCGACCGGATCGCCGTCCTGGTCCTGGGCCTGGTGCGCGGTCCGTACGACGGCCCCGGCGGGCGCCGCGGCCGGTGCCAGGTCCATCCGTTCCAGGAGGAACTCCGCCATGGCGGCCGGGGTCGGGTGGTCGAAGGCAAGCGTCGCGGGCAGCGGTACCTCGGTCTCCTGGGAGATCCGGCGCCGCAGTTCCACGGCCATCAGCGAATCGAGGCCGAGGTCGCGGAGCACCTGCTGGGCCGGCACCGCGCCCTTGTCCGGGAGGCCGAGCACGCTCGCCGCCGCCGACCGCACGAGCAGCGTCACCGTCTCCCGCCGCTGGTCGGGGGAGAGCGCCGCGAGCCTGCCGCGCAGGCCCGAGGGGGTCTCCCCCGCGTTCGCCCGGCGCATGCGCGGCCTGACCATGCCGCGGAGCAGCGCCGGCACCTCGTCCTGGCCGCGGTGCAGCGCGGCGAGCCCGAGCCGCACGGGAACCAGGTGTCCCCCCGCATCCACCGCCAGCGCCGCGTCCAGCGCCTTCAGCCCCTGGTCCACGGACAGCGGCTCGACGCCCATGCGCCGGATCCGGGTCAGCTCGGCCCGGCCGAGATGCGCGGTGAGCCCCGTGCCGGCCTGCTCCCACAGCCCCCAGGACAGGCTCCGGGCGGGCAGGCCCGCGTGCGTCCGCCAGACCGCGAAGGCGTCGAGGAAGGCGTTGCCCGCGGCGTACGTGCTCTGGCCGGGGCTGCCGAGCACTCCGGCGAGCGAGGAGAACATGACGAACTCGGACAGCGCGTGCTCCCGCGTGAGTTCGTGCAGGTGCAGGGCCGCGTCCAGCTTCGGAGCCAGTACGCGCTCCAGCCGGCGCGCGTTCTGGTCCGCCAGCAGTCCGTCGTCCAGTACGCCGGCCAGGTGCCAGACCGAGTCCAGGTCGTCGATGGAGCCGATCAGACCGGCGAGGGCCTCCCGGTCGGCGACGTCACAGGCCACGATCCGTACGCTGTCGGCCCCGGCCTCCGTGAGTTCGGCGGCGAGGCCAGCGGCCCCGGGGGCCCGCTCGCCCTGACGCGAGGTCAGCACGAGGCGCCGGACACCGCGGGTGCGCACGAGATGCCGGGCCAGCTCCCGGCCCAGCTCACCGGTTCCGCCGGTGACCAGTGCCGTTCCCCTCAGTGCCGCTCCCTCCGGCGCCGGGGTTGCCCCGGTGGCGCCGTCCGGCTCCGGCTCCGGCTCGACCGCGACCAGCCGGGCGACCCGGATCTCCCCTGCCCGTACGGCGATCTCGGGCTCGTCCGCGACGGACACGGCCCTGGCGAGCACGGCGGAGTCCTCGGCCGCGGAGCCGGTGTCCACCAGCCGCAGGGACCGCTGCGGGTACTCGGCGCGCGCGGCACGGACCAGGCCCCAGACCGGGGCGTGCACCAGACCGTCGACGCCCTCCCCCGGCTCGGCCGCCACGGCCCGCCGGGTCACCCAGACCAGTTCGGTCCCCTCCAGCCGGGACTCGGCCAGCAGGGCCTGCAGCACGTGCAGCGCGGCGGCGGTGGCCGTGCGCACCGCGTCCGCCGGATCGCCCTCGCCCCGCGCGGTGCGGTCGACGACGAGGCGGGCCGGGGGCTCGTCGCCGGCGTCGAGCCGGGCGCGCAGCCCTTCCACGTCGGCGACGGCCTGTCCGCCGGTCACGTGCGCGAGATCGCCGGAGCCGCCGAGAACCCAGCTGCCGGCCGGTACCTCGCGGGTCGTGGGGGAAGGCCGGAAGTCGAGCCGGTAGAGGTGGTCGCCCGTACGCCGACGCAGCTGCTGCTCGGTCGCCGGGCGCAGGACGAGCGCGTCCACGTAGGCCACCGGATCGCCGTGGGCGTCCGTCATCCACAGCCGGGCCCCGGACGACGCGGGGTCCCGCTCGATCCGGACGCGCAGTTCGGTGGCCCCGGTGGCGTACAGCTCCACCCCGGTCCACTCGAAGGGCAGCAACACCTGTCCGGTGCCGGCGTCCAGTACGGAGACCGCGTGCAGCGCCGCGTCCAGCAGTGCCGGATGCACCGCGAAGCCGCCCGCCGCCGCGCTCCGGGCCTCGGTCTCGGCCGCGGTCTCGGCGGCCGGGTCGGGCAGGCGGACCACGGCGTAGGCGGTGTCGCCGCTGCGGGAGAGCTCCACCAGGCCCCGGAAGGCGGGCCCGTAGTCGATCCCGCGCTCGCGCAGCCGGTCGTAGAACCCGTCCAGGTCCACCGGTGTGGTGCCCGCCACCGGCAGGCTCCGCAGTTCCCGGAAGCCGTCGCCGTGGGCGTCGCCCGACACCGGGTGGGTGAGGAGGTGGGCGGTGGCGTGGGTGGTCCAGGGCGTGTCGGGGTGGGTGTCGGGGCCCGGGTGGGTGTGCACGGTGACCTGGCGGTCCCCGTGGGCGTCGGCGCCGGTGACGGCGACCTGGACGCGCAGCGCGCCGGTTTCGGGGAGGACGAGGGGGGCGGTCAGGGTCAGGGTGTCGATCCCGGTGGCGCCGACGCGTTCGGCGGCGGCGAGGACCATGTCGAGGATCCCGGTGCCGGGCAGCAGCGTCCTGCCGAACACGCGGTGGTCGCCCAGCCAGCGCTGTCCGGCTGCGGTGGCGTCGATCCTGCCGGTGAGGACGAGGCCGTCGTCGTCGGCCAGCGGGGTGGCGAGCGTGAGCCAGGGGTGGCCGAACCCGTCCGCGCCCCAGGCCGAGGGGTCGGACGGGGTGCTGCCGGAGGTGGGGAGCCAGTGGCGCCGGCGGTCGAAGGCGTAGGTGGGGAGGGCGCTTTCCACCGGGGTCCGCGGCACCGCGCGCTCCCACGGCCAGCCGTTCCCGCGGGCCAGTCCCGCACGGACCCATGCGGACAGTACGTCGGTGGTGTCGGCCTGGTGCCGGTGGGCGGTGGCGACCGTGGTTCCGCCGTGCTGCTGGGCGATCTCGTCGAGGACCATGGCCATGACGGGGTGGGGGCTGATCTCGGTCCAGGTGTGGTGGCCGTCGGCGGTGGCCGCCCGGGCGGCCAGGTCGAAGCGGACCGGTCGGCGCAGGTTGGCGCACCAGTAGTCGGCGTCGAGCTCGGTGCCGTGGACCAGACGGCCGTGGACGGTGGAGTACAGCGGGATCCGTCCGGCGGCCGGCTCAAGGCCCGCGAGCTCCTCGGCGAGGGCGGGCAGGAGCGGGTCCATGTGGGCGCTGTGGGAGGCGTAGTCGACCTGCACCCGGCGGGCGAACACGTCCTCGGCCTTGAGGCCGGCGAGGAAGGTGTCGAGGGCGTCGCCGTCCCCGGAGATCACGGTGGATCCGGGGGTGTTGACCGCGGCCACGGACAGTCCGGTGCCGGTGATGCGTTCGGTGATCCAGTCCAGGCCGCGTTCGACGACGGCCATGCCGCCCCGGCCGCGGCAGGTGGCCACGGCCCGGGAACGCGCCGCCACGATCCTCGCGCCCTGTTCGACCGTGAGGACGCCCGCGACCACCGCGGCGGCCACCTCGCCCTGCGAATGCCCGATCACCGCCCGCGGGGTGACACCCATCGACTCCCACCAGGCGGCCAGGCCCAGACTCATGGTGAACAGCGCCGGCTGGACCTCCTCCACCCCGGACAGCGGCCGCTGCCCGGTGAGCAGCTCGGTGACCGACCAGCCGGTCCACGGCAGCAGTGCGGCGTCGCAGGCGGCCACGGCACGGGCGAACGCGGGCGAACTGGCGTACAGGGAACGGCCCATGCCCTCCCACTGCGAACCCTGCCCCGGGAACACCCACACTCCCCCGGCGGCGGCCTCGTGCAGGGCCTCGTCGCCCAGTGCCTCGACGGGGGCGATCACACCCACGGCGTCCGTACCGCCGGCGAGCGCGTCCAGCCGGTCGATGGCCTCGTCGCGGGTGGTGGCGAGGACGGCTCCGCGGTGGTCGAACCAGCTGCGGTGCCAGCGGGCGGTGGACGCGACCCGCTCCAGGGACACCTCGGGGTGGGCGCGCCACCAGGCGGCCCAGCGCCCGGCCTGCGCCCGCACCACGTCCGCGTCCCGGCCCGACAGCACCACCGGGAACACCCCGTCGGTGGCGGCTCCGGCGGCCTCGGGCCCGGCGGCCTCCTCGGGCTCCTCGGCGGATCCCGTACCCGCCGGTGCCTCTTCGAGGACCAGATGGGCGTTGGTCCCGGAGAGGCCGAACGAGGACACGCCCGCGCGCCGCGGCCGGGACTCCGCCCGCGACCAGGAGCGTGCCTCGTCCAGCAGCCGCAGCCCGCTGCCCTGCCATTCGATGTGCTCGCTGGGCCGCTCGGCGTGCAGGCTCGGGGGCAGCTGCTCGTGCTGGAGCGCGAGCACCATCTTGATCACGCCGGCCACGCCCGCGGCGGCCTGCGCGTGGCCGATGTTCGACTTCGACGAACCCAGCCATACCGGCTGCTCCGCCGACCGTCCCGGTCCGAAGACCTCGGCCAGCGCGCCGGCTTCGACCGGGTCGCCCAGTGGAGTCCCGGTGCCGTGCGCCTCGATGGCGTCCACGTCCGCGGGGGACAGCCCCGCACGCGACAGGGCTTCTCGGATCACGCGCTGCTGCGAGGGCCCGTTCGGGGCGGTCAGCCCCTGGGAGCGGCCGTCCTGGTTGACGGCCGAACCACGGATCACGGCCAGGACGCGATCACCGTCGGCCTGCGCGGCCGACAGCCGCTTCAGTACGAGCACGCCGCAGCCCTCGGACCAGCCGGCCCCGTCCGCGTCGGCGGAGAAGCTCTTGCACCGGCCGTCGGCGGCCATGCCGCGCAGCCGGGAGAACTCCACGAACACCGACGGCGTCGACATCACGGTCACCCCGCCGGCCAGCGCGACGTCGCATTCGCGCTGCCGCAGCGCCGTGACCGCCAGGTGCAGGGCCACCAGCGAGGACGAACACGCCGTGTCCACGGTGACGGCGGGGCCCCGCAGCCCCAGTGAGTACGACACCCGGCCGGACAGCACGCTGCTCGCCCTGCCGGTGTTGACGTAGCCGTCCTGGTCGCCGAGGCCGTGCCCCAGGCTGCCGTAGTCGCCGTTCATCGTGCCCAGGTACACACCGGTGTTGCTGTTCTCGACGGCTTCGGAGGGGTACCCGGCCCGTTCGAGGGCTTCCCAGGCGGTCTCCAGGACCACCCGCTGCTGCGGGTCCATCGCGCGCGCCTCGCGCGGCGGTATCCCGAAGAAACCGGCGTCGAACTCCTCCACATCCCGCAGGAATCCACCGGTCCGCGCATAGCTCTTGCCCACGGCCTCCGGATCCGGGTCGTACACGTCCCAGCCGTCCCACCGCGACGGGAACCCCTCGATCGCGTCCCCGCCCGAGGACAGCAGCTCCCAGAACTCCTCCGGAGTCCCCACCCCGCCCGGCAGCCGGCACGCCATCGACACGATCGCGACCGGTTCGGTCAGTTGTGCCTCCAGATCGGTCGCCCGCCGCTTGAGCTCCCGGATCGCGGGCAGGGCGAGTTCCAGCCGACTCTGTTCAGACATCAGGAGTTCCTTCCGGGAAGTGCGGGGTGTGGAAGCTTCTAGAGTTCGAGGAGGGCGTCGAGCTCGGCGCCGAGCTCGGCGACCGACCGGGCCGGCGCCGGCGCGGCCGGGTCCGGTGACGCCTCCGGTTCCGGCTCCGTCCCGGACTCCGCTCGATCGATCCCCATGCGCCTCATCAGCAGCTCCGCGATGTCCGCCGGGGTCGGGTGGTCGAAGGCGAGGCTCGCGGGCAGCGGCACCTCGGCCGCGTTCGCGAGCCTGCGCCGCAGCTCCATGGCCATCAGCGAATCGAGGCCGAGGTCCTTCAGTACGGCCTTGCTCCTGAGCCCTCCGGGGCCGGGCAGCCCGAGGACCACGGCGGCCTCCTCCAGCACCAGCCTGGTGACCGATGCGGCCTGCTCGTCGGGCGCCTTGCCCTCCAGGCGCTTGCGCAGCCCGCCCCCCGCCGGGTCTTCGCCGGCGCGGCGCAGCGCCGGCCGGACCAGTGCCCGCAGCAGCGCCGGGGGTTCGCCTTCCAGCGCCGCGAGGTCGAGCCTGACCGGGACGAGGTTGCCGTCCGGCGAGCGCAGGGCGCGGTCCAGCAGCCGCAGGGCCTTGGCGACGGGCAGCGGTGCGATGCCCTGCCTGCGCAGGCGCCCCAGTTCGGCCTCCGTGAGGTGTGCGGTCATTCCGGAGCCCGCCTGCTCCCACAGCCCCCAGGCCAGACTGGTCCCGCCGCTGCGGGCGGCGAGGGCGTCCAGGTAGGCGTTGGCCGCGGCGTACGCGCCCTGCCCGGCGGAGCCGAGGGTTCCGGAGATGGAGGAGAACAGGACGAACGCCGACAGGCCCAGATCCGCGGTGAGTTCCGCCAGGTGCGCGGCCCCGTCCAGCTTGGGGGCCAGCACCGTGCGCAGGCGCCGCTCGTCGTAGTCGAGCAGCAGGCCGTCGTCGAGTACACCGGCGAGGTGCAGTACCGCCGACCAGTCGTCGGCCGAGGACAGTACGCCGGCCACCTGGCCCTGGTCGGAGACGTCGCAGGCCCGCACCCGGACGGATCGCGCACCGGCTCCGGTCAGTTCCGCGACCAGGCGTCCGGCATCCGGGTGCGCGGGGCCGCTGCGCGAGGTCAGCACCAGGTCGCGGACCCCGTGCTCGGTCACCAGGTGCCGGGCGACCGCCCTGCCGAGTTCGCCGGTGCCGCCGGTGATCAGCACCGTTCCGTCGGCCACCGAGCCGGCGGGGGCCGCGGTAGCGGCGGGTCCGGCCGCACCGGCGGCGCCGGCGGCGCCCGCCGCGGTCAGCCGGGGTGCGAGGAACTCTCCGCCCCTGACGGCGAGTTCCGGCTCGCCGGACACGGACAGTGCCGACAGCAGCGCCGGGGCGTCGATCCGGTCGCAGTCGACGATCCGGATGGCCGCCTCCGGGTGCTCGCGCCGCGCCGCCCGCAGCAGCCCCCACAGGGGGGCCTGGGCGAGGCCGCGCACCCGGTCGCCGGGGCGTGCGGCGATGCTGTCCCGGGTGATCCACACGAGCTCGGCGTCCCTGCGGGGCACCAGCCGGCGCAGCAGGTCCAGCGCGCGTGCGGCCGACTCGTGGGCGGCGGCGACGCCCTCGGCGTGCCCGGTGGCGTCGATGAGGATCCGGCGCGGGCCGTCTCCCGTGACCGTCTCGGACGGCGTCACGCCGAGGGCTTCGGACACCGGGCCGCGGCCCAGCACCCGGACCGGCTCCGCCACCGCGGGCACCTGCGGTACGGGCCGGAAGGCCACGCGGTAGAGGTCGGGGACGGTGAGGGCGGCACGCAGCAGGCCGGCGCTGACCGGGCGCAGCCGCAGGGCGCCGACGTACGCCACCGGCGCCCCGGCGGGGTCGGTGATCACGGCCCGGATCCCGTCGTCGGCGACGTCCACCCGGACGCGGAGCTCGGTGGCTCCCGTGGCGTACAGGCGGACGTCGGTGAACTGGAAGGGGAGCTGGGCCTCCGCGGTGGCCGGGACCACCGCGCGCATCACCTGGAGGGCCGCGTCCAGCAGGGCCGGGTGGACCCCGAAGCCGCCCGGCTCGCCGGACGGCAGCCGGACCACGCCGCAGGCGGTCCCGTGCTGCCCGCGCAGTTCGGCCACGCCGTGGAAGGCGGCGCCGTAGTCGACGCCCTGGGCGGCGAAGCCCTCGTAGAAGCCGGCGAGGTCCACGGTGGGCAGCGCGGGCACCGACCAGTCGGCGGGCTCCGGGCCGAACGCGTCCACCAGCACGCCCTCGGCGTGGGTGCTCCAGGTGCCCGTGCCCTCCGCCTTGCCGTGCAGGGTCACCGGTCGCCGTCCGCCGTCGGCGGGGCCGATCCTGACCTGTACGTGGACCGCGTCCTCCAGCACCATGGGCCGCGACAGGGTCAGCTCGCCGACACCGGCCGCTCCGGCCCGGCCGGCGCCCGCGAGGACCATGTCCAGCAGCGCGGTGCCGGGTACGACGACGGTGCCGAAGACCACGTGGTCGGCCAGCCAGGGCTGGGTCGACGCGGACACCCGGCCGGACAGCACCCAGCCGCCGTCGGCGAGTTCGGTGACCTCGGTCAGCCACGGGTGCCCGGCGCCGGAGCCGTCCGGCCAGAAGCGCCTGCGCTGGAAGGCGTAGGTGGGAAGGCCGACGCGGCGGCGTCCCCCGCCCAGCAGCGGGGCCCAGTCCGGCCCGGCACCCGCGGTGTGCGCCCGGGCGACCGCGAGGGTCAGTGCCTCGGGGCCGGACCGGTCGGCGCGCTGGGCCGGGACCACGACGGCTTCGACGCCGTCGAGGCAGTCCTCGATCATGGCGGCGGGGGTTCCGTCGGGGCCGATGTCGAGGAACCGGGTGACCCCTTCGCCGAGTGCGGTACGGATCGCGTCGGCGAACCGGACCGGCTGCCTCACCTGGCGCACCCAGTGGTCGGGGCCGCAGTCGGTCACGGTCCGGCCGGTCAGGTTCGTCAGCAGTGCGATGCGCGGCGGATGGAAGGTGAGCCCCTCGGCCACACCGCGGAACGCGTCGAGCATGCCGTCCATGTGCGCGGAGTGGAAGGCGTGGGACACGTTGAGCCGCTTGGTGCGGCGTCCGGTGAACCGCCCGGCCACCTCGTCCACGGCGTCGGCGTCACCGGCGATCACCACGGACCGCGGGCCGTTGACCGCGGCGAGGTCCACCCGCGCGGACAGCAGCGGGGTCACCTCGTGCTCGGTGGCCTGGAGGGCGAGCATCACGCCGGTGTCCGGCCGGGCCTGCATCAGCCGGCCGCGGGCGGCGACCAGCGCGCAGGCGTCCTGCAGGGAGAGCACGCCCGCCACGTGTGCGGCGGAGATCTCCCCGACGGAGTGTCCGAGCACCAGGTCCGGGGTGAGGCCCCAGCTCTCGAGGAGCCGGAACACCGCCACCTCGAAGGCGAACAGCGCGGGCTGGGTGAACTCGGTGCGGCGCAGCGCGTCCGGGTCGTCGATGACCTCGGCGAGCGGAAGGCGCAGGTGGCGGTCGAGTCCGGCGGAGATCTCCCGCCACGCGGCGTCGAACACCGGGTACGCCGCGCGCAGATCGGCTCCCATGCCCGGGCGCTGGGTTCCCTGTCCGGCGAAGACAAACGCCGTCCGGCCGTCGTCCGCCGTCCCCTCCACCACGGAGGCCGAGGAGGCCCCGTCGGTGATCGCACGCAGCCCGGCGAGCAGGTCGCCGGTGTCGCGGCCGAGGACGACGGCGCGTTCCCGGAAGGAGGTGCGCGAGGTGGCCAGGGAGAACGCCAGGTCGGCCGGGTCGGTGCCGGGGTGCGTCCCGACCTGGAGGGCGAGCCGGGACGCCTGCTCGCGCAGGGCGTGCGGGGTCCGCGCGGACAGGGTCCAGGGCAGCAGGGCGGGACGGGGGCCGGCCGGCGGTTCGCCGGTTCCGGTCGCCGGTTCCTCGGCGTCGGTGGGCTGTTCGAGGATCAGGTGGGCGTTGGTGCCGCTGATGCCGAACGAGGACACGCCCGCCCGCCGCGGGCCGTCCGCCTCCCAGGCGACCGGGTCGGTGGCCAGCCGGAGGGAGCCCTCCGACCAGTCGACGTGGCGGGAGGGGGTGTCGGCGTGCAGGGTACGGGGCACCGTGCCGTGGTTCATGGCCAGCACCATCTTGATCACGCCGGCCACGCCCGCCGCCGCCTGCGTGTGCCCGATGTTGGACTTCACCGAGCCCAGCCACACCGGCCGGCCGCAGGCCCCGTAGGTGGCCTGGAGCGCGCGTGCCTCGATGGGGTCGCCCAGGGTCGTGCCGGTGCCGTGGGCCTCCACGACGTCCACGTCGGAGGCTTCGAGCCCGGCCGCGGCGAGTGCCTTGCGGATGACCTGCTGCTGGGCCCGGCCGTTGGGCGCGGTGAGCCCGTTGGAGGTGCCGTCCTGGTTGACGGCCGAACCGCGGATCACGGCCAGTACGGGATGCCCGTTGCGCCGCGCGTCGGACAGCTTCTCCAGCAGCAGCAGTCCGCTGCCCTCGGCCAGTGCCGTGCCGGAGGCGCCGTCCGAGAAGGCGCGGCACCGTCCGTGGGGGTCGAGGCCGTGCTGCCGGCTGAACCCGACGAACAGTCTCGGTGTCGCCATCACGGTGGCGCCGCCGGCGACGGCCATCGTGCACTCGCCCCTCGACAGGGCCTGCGCGGCGAGGTGGACGGCGACCAGCGAGGCCGAGCACGCGGTGTCCACCGTGACGGAGGGCCCCTCCAGGCCCAGTGCGTAGGAGACGCGGCCGGAGACCACGCTGGCGGCGCTTCCGGTGAGCCCGAACCCCTCGGAGCCGTGCGGGGTGCCCAGCGAGGCGTAGTCCTGGCCGTTGGTGCCCAGGTAGATCCCGGTGTCGCTGCCCTTCAGCGCGGCCGGTGCGATCCCGGCCCGCTCCAGCAGCTCCCAGGACCCCTCCAGGAGGATCCGCTGCTGCGGGTCCATGGTCAGTGCCTCGCGGGGGCTGATCCCGAAGAACTCCGGGTCGAATTCGGCGGCGGCCACGAAGCCGCCTTCGCGGACGTAGCTCGTACCGGGGTGGTCGGGGTCCGGGTGGTAGAGCGCGGACAGGTCCCAGCCCCGGTCCTCGGGGAACGGGGTGATGGCGTCCCCGCCGTCGGCGAGCAGCCGCCAGAAGCCCTCCGGGTCGCGGACTCCGCCGGGGAACCGGCAGCTCATGGCGACGATCGCGATGGGCTCGGCGGCGTCGGCGTCGGCGTTGGCGGCGGGAGCGGGGGCGGTGGCTGCCGGGGCGGGCTCCGCGGCGGACTCGGCGGCCCCGGCGGGCTCGGCGGGCTCGCCGGCCTCGGCGGCCTCCTGCTCCAGGTACGCGTCGAGGATGTGCGCGGCGACCTGCGCGGGCGTGGGGTGGTCGAAGATCAGCGTGGTGGGCAGCCGCAGTCCGGTCACCGCGCCCAGCCTGTTGCGCAGTTCGACGCCGAGGACCGAGTCGAAGGCGAGTTCCCTGAAGGTCCGCTCGACGTCCACCGCCTCCGGCGCCGCATGGCCGAGCACGAGGGCGGTCTGCGCCCTGACCTCCTCCCGTGCGGCGCGCTTCCGGCCGTCCGCGGGGAGTGCGGCCAGGCGCCGCCGGAACTCGGGCTCCTGCACGGCCGAGGCGTCCAGGCCGTCGGGCAGGTCGGCGAGCAGGGCGCTGGGGCGGGTGGCCGTGAACACCGTACGGAACCGGTCCCAGCGCACGTCCGCCACGGTGACGCAGGCTTCCGCGGAGGCCACGGCCCGGTCCAGGGCCAGCAGGGCCAGATCCGGTGCCATCGCGGGTACGCCGTGGCGGTCGAGGACCTCCTTCACCGGCCCCCGCGCCATCCCGTCCCCGGCCCACGGGCCCCAGGCCACCGAGGTCGCGGGCAGCCCCTGGCCGTGGCGCAGCGCCGCCAGGCCGTCCAGATAGGCGTTGCCGGGCGCGTAGTTGCCCTGGCCGGGGACGCCGACGGTCGCGCCCCACGAGGAGAAGAGCACGAACGCGTCGAGTCCGGGGGCGAGTTCGTGCAGGTTCCACGCACCCTGTGCCTTGACCCGCAGGGCCGCCTCGACCAGGTCGGGGGTGAGGTCCTGGACGAGCGCGTCGTGCAGGGCTCCGGCGGCGTGCACCACCGCGTCGGGCCGGGTCCGCTCGACGAGCCCGCGGACCGCGTCCCGGTCGGCGACGTCGCAGGCGACGATCTCGACGCCGGCCCCGAGCCTTCGCAGGTCGGCGGTGAGGGCCCGCGCCCCCGGGGCGTCCGGCCCGCTCCGGCTGACCAGCACCAGGTGTTCGGCGCCCTGACCGGCCAGCCGGCGCGCGACCTCGGAGCCGAGCGCGCCCGTTCCGCCGGTGATCAGCACCGTCCCCGCGGGGCTCCAGCCGCGGGCCGGTCCCGCGGCGGCGGCGCGGACCAGCCTGCGGCCGTAGGGCACGGAGCCCCGTATCGCGATCTGGTCCTCGCCGTGGTCGCCGGTGAGCAGCCCGGCCAGTACCGCGGGGTCGTACGCGGCGGACAGGTCGACCAGGCCGCCCCAGCGCTCGGAGTGCTCCAGGGCGACGACCCGCCCCAGCCCCCACACCAGGGACCCGTCAGGATCGACCGTCCCGTCCGCGGCCGCGGCCGCGGCCGCGGCCGCGCCCCCGACGACGGCGACGGCGTCACGCGTCACGCACCACAGGGGGGCGCTCACGCCCGCGTCCCCCAGCGCCTGCACGGCGGTCAGGGCCGCCGCGTAGCCCGCGGGAACCCCCGTGTACCCGGCGTACGGCCCGTCCTGACCCGCCGACAGGCAGAGCACGCCGTCGCAGGCCGTGCCGCGCAGCCGGGCGGCGAGCGCACCCCGGTCGAGGCCGGGTTCGAGCTCCATGAGGGTGACGCGCAGGCCCTGCCCGGTCAGCGCCCCGGCCACCGAGCGGGCCCAGGCGTCGCCGGCGGGCGCGAGGGCCAGCCAGTCGCCCGGGCGCACCGCGGGTCCGGGAACCTCCGTCCAGCCGGCCCGGTACTCCCAGCCGTCCACGACGGACTCCGAGGTGCGCCGCCTGCGCCAGGAGGCCAGGGCGGGCAGGACGGGGGCGAGGGCGTCCGGGTCGAGGCCCAGGGTGCGGGCCACCCCGTCGAGGTCCTCGCGGCCCACCGCGTCCCAGAACGGCGCGTCCTCGGTCGGCCCGCCGCCGTCCGCCGCGCCGTCGATCCAGTACCGCTGGTGCCGGAAGGGGTACGTGGGCAGGTCCACGGTGTTCGCCCGCTCGAAGGCGCGGCTCCAGTCGACGTCCACCCCGGCGGCGTACGCCTCGGCCAGGGCCGTCAGGAAGCGGCCGCCCTCCTGCCTGCGCAGCGTTCCGACGGTGCGCACCTCGGCGCTCTCCTCCACGCCCATGGTGAGCACGGGGTGCGGGGTGCACTCGATGAACACGCTGCGGCCCTCGGCGGCCAGTTCGCGCACGCACGCGTCGAGTTCGACCGTGGAGCGCAGGTTCCGGTACCAGTAGGCCGCGTCCAGGGCCGCGGTGTCGGTCCGGCCGACGTCGACGGTGGAGAAGAAGCCGGCCGCCCCGGGGCGCGGCCGGATCCCGGCCAGGTCCGTGAGGATGTCCTCGCGGATGGCCTCCACCTGCGCCGAGTGCGAGGCGTAGTCGACCGGGACCCGCTTGGCGCGGATCCCGGCGGATCCGCAGTGCGCGAGCAGTTCGTCGAGCGCTTGCGGATCGCCGGAGACCACCGTGCTCCGGGGCCCGTTGACGGCCGCCACCGACAGCCGGTCCGGCCACCGCCCGGTCAGCCGCAGCGCGTCGGCCCGCGAGCACACCAGCGAGACCATGCCGCCCCGGCCCGCCAGACCGCGGCGGATGGCCCGGGCCCGCAGCGCCACCACGGCCGCCGCGTCCTCGAGCGACAGCGCGCCGGACACGCAGGCCGCGGCGATCTCGCCCTGCGAGTGGCCGAGCAGCACCTCCGGGTCGACGCCGAAGTGCTTCCACAGCCGGGCCAGGGACACCATCACCGCCCACAGGGCGGGCTGGACGACGTCCACCCGTTCCAGGGCGTCCGCGTCCCCGATCACCTCGGTGAGCTTCCAGTCCACGTACGGTCCCAGCGCCGTCTCGCACTGCGCGAACCGTTCGGCGAACACCGGTGAGGAGTCGAGCAGTTCCGTGGCCATGCCGGCCCACTGCGCGCCCTGTCCGGCGAACATCAGCACCGGGCCGCGGCCGCGGCCGGATCCGACGACCAGGTCCGGCACCTGGGCTCCGGACGCGAGGGCCTCCAGCCCGCGGCTCAGGTCCGCGGTGTCCCGTCCGAGGAGGACGGCCCGGTGCTCGTGGTCGGCGCGCGTCGCGGCCAGGGAGAAGCCGATGTCGGCGGCCGAGAGGCCGGGGTGCGCGGCGAGGTGGGCGCGCAGCCGGCGGGCGCGTTCCCGCAGGGCCTCCTGGGAGCGCGCGGACAGCACCCAGGGGATCCGCGTCGGCGCGGCGGGTTCCCGGACGTCGGCGGGCCGCGCGGGCGGCCCGGCGAGCGCGAGGTGGGCGTTGGTGCCGCCGTAGCCGAAGCTGCTGACTCCGGCCAGGCGCGCTCCCTCGGGCCACGGCTGCCGGTCGGTGACCACGGCCAGCTGCGCCGCGTCGAAGTCGATGTCCGGGTTGGGGCGGCGGAAGTGCAGGCTGGGGGGCAGCTCGCCGTGGAAGAGGGCCAGGGAGGTCTTGAGTACGCCGACCACGCCGGCGGCCGGTTCGAGGTGGCCGAAGTTGGTCTTGGCCGACCCGATCCGCAGCGGCTGCCCGGCCTTCCTGCCGTCGCCGAACACGCTGCCCAGGGCGGCGGCCTCGACCGGGTCGCCCCGGCGGGTCCCCGTGCCGTGGGCTTCCACGTACGACACCAGGCCCGGGGCGGTGCCGGCCTCCCGCCAGGCCGAGCGCAGCACTTCGGCCTGTGTGTCGGCGCCGGGGGTGGCCAGGCCGTCGGTGGTGCCGTCGTTGTTGACGGCGCTGCCGCGGATGACCGCGTAGATCCGGTCGCCGTGCCGCAGGGCGTCGCCGAGCCGGCGCAGGACGACGACGCCGCAGCCTTCGCCCCGTACGTATCCGTTGGCGTCCGCGTCGAAGGCGCGGCACTGCCCGTCGGGGTTCTGCGTGCCGAACTTGGACATCGCGACGGTGGTGTGCGGGTGGAGGATGAGGCTGACTCCGCCCGCCAGCGCCAGGTCCGATTCGCCGGAGCGCAGGCTGCGGACCGCCTGGTGGACGGCGACGAGGGAGGAGCTGCATCCGGTGCCGATGGACATCACGGGGCCGCGCAGGTCGAGGGCGTAGGCGATGCGGGCCGGGATGATCGAGGTGTCCGTGCCGATGGCGGTGTGGGTGCGGATCTCGGCGGCGGACGCTCCGGTGGCCAGGTGGTACTCCTGCCACATGGTGCCGAAGAACACGCCGGTGGCCGTTTCGGCGAGCCGGTCGGTCCGGATCCTGGCGTCCTCGACCGCGGCCCAGGCGACCTCCAGGGCGACGCGCTGCTGCGGGTCCATCTGGGCGGCCTCGGTGGGCGAGATGCCGAAGAACGCGGCGTCGAACCCCGCGACGTCGTCCAGGAACCCGCCCCAGCGGGTCGTCATCCTGCCGGGCGCCGAGGGGTCGACGTCATGCCAGTCATCGGCTCTCCACCGCTGCGGGGGGACCTCGCCGATGGCGTCGATCCCGTCCAGCAGGCCCTGCCAGAGCGCCTCGGGGGAATCGATCCCGCCGGGGAGGCGGCAGCCGAGTCCGATGATGGCAATGTCGTCGGCGTTCATCACGCATCCTCACTTCGGGCAGGTGAAAGGCACGGTGGTCCGCGCCGGCGGTGCCGGGGTCCGGGGCGGGCCGTGGCCGGCCGCCCGGTCCCTACGCGGTCTCGTCGAGGCTGATCGCCTGTGCGGGGCACACCCGCACGCACTCCTCGACGCTGTCCCACAGTTCCTCGGGCGGATGCGGGGTGAGCAGCACGACGGTCCCGTCCACCGGGCTCTGGTCGAACACCAGGGGCTCGGTGAGGGCGCACATGCCCGCGCCGCAGCACTTGTCCGCGTCGACTTCGACTCTCACGGCCGTCACCAGCCGACGGGCAGGCGCCGCACGCCGTACATCGACGACAGGTGGGTCGTCTCGATCTCTTCGGGCGAGGCGGCGAGGTGCAGGCCGGGGAACTCGCGGATCAACTGGCCGAAGGCCACCCGCATTTCGACCCGGGCGAGCTGCTGTCCCACGCACTGGTGCACGCCGTAGCCGAAGCCGAGGTGCCGGCCGGCGCTGCGGGTCAGGTCGAGTGCGTCCGGGTCCTGGAAGGCCTCGCCGTCGCGGTTGGCCGCGGACAGGGCCACGGTCACGACCTCGCCCGCCCGGATCAGCCGGCCCTCCAGCTCGACGTCCTGCACGGCTCCGCGGATGATCCCGAACTGGACGATGCTCAGGTAGCGCAGCATCTCCTCGACCGCGCCGTCGATCAGGGACGGGTCCCGGCGCAGCAGCGCCAGTTGCTCCGGCCGGGAGAGCAGCAGGTACGTGCCGAGTCCCAGCATCTTCGCGGTGGTCTCGTGGCCCGCCGTGAGGACGAGCATCGCCGAACCCGCGGCCTCCTCGTCGTTGAGGTCGGAGGCGGCGACCCGGCTCAGCAGGTCGTCCTGCGGCCGCTCTCGCTTGAGGCGGATCAGCCGGGTCAGGAATTCCGCCATCAATTGGAATGCCTCCACGACCTCGTCCATCGAGCGGTCGTAGTCGAGCATGGTTTCCGAATGCCGCTGGAAGAACGCGTGGTCCTCGTACGGAACGCCCAGCAGCTCGCATATCACCAGCGAGGGAATCGGCAGGGCGAATTCGCGCACGAGATCCGCCGGGGGGCCGATCTCCCGCATCGCGGCTATCCGGTCCGCGGTGATCCGCTCCACCTTCGGTTCCAGGTTCCTGGTCCGCCGTACGGTGAATTCACCGGTGAACAGCTTCCGGAACCGGCTGTGCTCCGGGGGGTCCATGAAGATGAAGACACCCGGCCTCGTCGGCCCCGGGGCGCCCTCCCCCACCGCCATCCGGCGGTGCTCTCCGCGGGAGCTGAACCGGGGGTCGTTCAGGACGGCACGCGCGGCGGCGTACCCGGTGACCAGCCAGCCTTCGGTACCGTCGGGGTAGGCCAGTCTGCTCACCGGGTGCTCGTCCCGCAGCTCGGTCAGCTTCGGGGGCGGGCTGAAGGGGCAGGTGCGCCCGGTGGGGAACGCCACCGGCTGCAGATCGGTCCTGGTCAAGTCGACTCCGTGGTTGTAAGGGCCTGTTCGGCCGGCCCAGGCGGAACCCCTGCTCGGAGGACATCCGGTCACGCCGTGCCGCGGAAATGCAATTCCCTCGGCTTCGGGAAATACCCCGCGGATCGGCGTGACTCGATGATGCCAGACAACCCGGATCTCGATCTGTCCATTCGTGCCGTATGCAGCTTTCTCACGATTGCGGCACAACTGCCCTTCGAGCGACCCCCGAGGATTTCCTGAATACTTCCCGAGGGTTGCTGCGACGGCTCAGCGGTCGCCGAGGCCGGGATTGTTCGTCGCACCGACCAGTACGGCCGAATTACCCGGAGCCTGTACGCCCTCCAGCAGGTCCTGATGGGCCCGGCCGATCTCCTCGAAGGCGTACGTGTGGCCCAGGTGCGGGTCGAGGAGGCCCATGTCGACGAGGCGGGTCACGGCGAGGCACTCGCGCGGATTGGCGAAGTGGGATCCCTGGAGCCGCTTCTGCCTCATCCACAGGTACCTGAGGTCGACGTCCACGTTGAAGCCGGACGTGGCCCCGCAGATCACGATCATGCCGCCCGTACCGCACACGTAGACCGACGTGGGGATGGTGTCGCTGCCGGGATGCTCGAAAACGATCTTGGGAGACGCCTTCTCGCCGAGGATGTCCCAGATCTCCCGCCCGAAGGCCCGAAGGTCCGCGGTCCACCGCTTGTGCGCTTCGGTGCCGGCCTCGGGCACGCGTCCCCAGTGGCTGAACTTGGTCCGGTCGATGACGCCCGCGGCGCCCAGGTCGAGGCAGTACTTGGCCTTCTCCGGTGAGGACACGACGGCGATGGGCCTGCCGCCCATCTGCCGGGTCAGGGAGATGGCCATGGAGCCGAGGCCGCCGGAGCCGCCCCAGATGAGGACTCCGTCCCCGGGCTGCACCGTGTTGGGCGCCCAGCCGTTGAGCTGCCGGTACGCCGTCGCTCCGGTCAGCAGGAACCCGGCGGATTCCGCCCAGCCCAGCCGGGCGGGCCTGGGCAGACACTGGAAGTCGGCCACCAGGGCGAACTGCGCGAAGGAGCCCCAGTTCGATTCGTAGCCCCACGCCTTGAGCGACGCCGCGAGCATGGGATCCACGCCGAGCCGGACATCGGGGTCCTGCTCGTCCCACAGACCGGCCGAGACGATGACCTCCTCCCCGACCTTGACCTGCCGGACGCCCTCTCCGACCTTCCAGACGATCCCGGAGGCATCCGATCCGCCGACGTGGAAGGGCTCCGTGTTGCCCTGCCGCTGACGTGCCGCCACGACGTCCACGGGATGCCCCTTGGCCGCCCAGACGTTGTTGTAGTTGATGCCGGCGGCCATCACGGCGACGAGGACGAACCCGGGCGGCACCTCGGGCGTCTCCACCACCTCCGTACGGAAGGCCGAAGCCGGGGCCCCGTACCGTTCCGGGCGGATGACCGATGCGTACATGGTGCGGGGTACGGTCCCGAGCGGGGGCAGATCGCCCACCTCGTAGAGGGTGCTGGTCGTCAAGGAGTCCACGGTAACCTCCGGTGTCGATGGGTCGGTTGGTCCCTGCGCTCTGTCGGATGCGGCACGGTCAGACACCGGAGGCGTTCGTCACCGGGACGGCCTCGGCGGACACCGCGTTCTCCAGCATGTAGCCCCGCCCCCACACGGTCCGGATGGACAGTTCGATGGGCAGGAGCCGGCGGCGCAGCCGCATGATGTGCAGGTCGAGCGCGTTCCTGTTCAGCGTCAGCGCCTGCAGGGCGAAGCGCTGCACGAACTCGGAGCGGTGCACGACGTCGCCGAAGCGGTCGACGAGCAGCCGCATCAGCTCCGTCTGCGTGCTGGAGACGGTGATGGAGTGGTGACCGAAGCTCAGGGTGCCGGTCGAGTCGAGCGTCGGTACCCGGTTGCTGTCGAAGCGGCTCTGCAAGGCGGTGACCCGGGCTTCGAGGTCGTCCCGGGAGACCGGGGGGCGCACCCAGTCCTCGACCGGGTCGTTGCTGATCGGAGGCTGCGCGCCCGCCTCGACGACGAGCAGGCGCGGCATTCCCTCTTGCCGGCAGCGGGTTCTCAGATCCGCCTGCGCCGGCCAACGGACGAAGACGACGTCGGAATTTCGAACGCCCACGGGCACGTCCTCCCTGTACAACCCACGTACATCCGGTCCGACCCACCGAAACCCATGGACCTCTCGGGACGGACGAGCGCCGGTCGAGTCCGTGGTCACGGGCGGCCCGCCTCAGGTCTGCGGCGCCGCCTCGCGCAGGCTCCGGGGCCGCAGGTCGGTCCAGTTCTCCTCGACGTACGCGATGCTCCGCGCCCGGTCCGCCGGCCCGGCCACGACGCGCCAGCCGTCGGGCACGGCGGCGAACGTGGGCCACAGCGCGTGCTGCTCCTCGTCGTTGACCACCACGTGGAACTCGCCGTCCTCGTCGTCGAACGGGTTCACAGCCATGTGTCCTCCACTGCCTCTACGTCGGTTCGGGGAGTGCGGCGCGGTCGACCGTGCCGTCGGGGGTCAGCGGCAGGTGGGTGAGGACCACGATGTCGTCCGGCACCAGGTGGCCGGGCAGTTCGGCCGCCAGGTCCCGGCGCAGCACCGCCGGCAGCCTCGACGCCCGGCGGGACGCGCCGGGCACGTTGGCGAGCGGCCTGGCCCGGGTGTCCAGGGGCCGGTACACCCCGCCGTAGCGGTGCGTGCCGTCCGCGGGCACGATCACCGCCTCGAACCAGCCGGGCGCCTCGGCGGACCAGGTGCACAGGACGGTGCGGCCGTGCTCCTCGCCCCAGGCCTCCAGCGCGTGCGGGTCGAGGGGTGCGCCCTCCGCCGGGGCGGGGGCCCCGCATTCGGCGGCCTCGCTCATCAGCCTGGCGTTCGGTATCCGGGTCAGCCGCAGGCGGCCGCCGTGCCGGGCCAGCCCGGCCTCCAGGCCGGACAGCTCGTGCACGTCCGCGCCCCAGGTGACGGCGGGGACGTCCGCGAGGTGCGCAGGCCTGCCCGGCCCCTTGTGCAGGACGGCTTCGTAGCGGTGGCGGGTGAGCTCGTTCCCGTCCGGTCCGGGCTTGAGCCGGACGTCCACGGCCACGACGTCGTCGCGGGCGTCGGCCCAGTCGGTGAAGAAGCCCGGATCGAGGTGGAGTTCCGTCTCGCGGAGCAGGGCGCGGCCGACCGCCGCCCGCACGGCGGACGGCTCGTCACCGGGGCGCTGGGCGTGGTGGACGGCGGTCAGCAACTCCCGCAGGGTGCCGAGGTTTCGGACGTCGCCGACGAGGATCCGGCCGCCCGGGGCGAGCCGCCGCAGCGCGACGTCCAGGACGGCCGACAGGTAGGCGGCGTCGGGGAAGTACTGCGCGACCGAGTTGAGGAGGACCGTGTCGAAGTACTCCGCCGGCAGTCCCTCGGCGGCGTCGGCGGGCCGGCAGCGCAGCGTCACCCTGTCCCTCAGCCGCGGGTCCGCGGCGACCTGGGCGCCGAGGCGCTCGATGACCGCTTCGGAGAAGTCGGTGGCCCAGTAGGCCTCGGTCTGCGGGGCCAGCGGCCCGAGCAGGAGCCCGGAGCCCACCCCGATCTCCAGGACCCGGCGCGCCCCCAGGGCGCGCACCCGGTCCACCGCGGACGCGCGCCACTGGCGCATCTGCGGCAGGGGGATGGGCTCGCGGGTGTAGGCGCTGTTCCATCCGGTGAAGTCGTCGCCGATCCCGCCGGTGTCCGGCACGGTGTCGCCGTACATCTCGTCGTAGACCGCACGCCACTTCTCGACGTGCCGGGTCACGTCCGCGTCCGGCACCCCGGGTACGACGTACGCCACCAGGCGCCGCTCCCCGAGCCCGTTCTCGCGGGAGACCACGGCCGCCTGCGCCACGCCGTCCTGTCCGCGGAGCGCGGCCTCGGCCTCGGCCTCGGCCTCCTCGAACGGGCTGGCGGGGCGCTGTCGCGCGTTCGTGAGGGGCGCCATGCTGCTGTTCCCTTCCGGTCTTCGTGCGCGGGGTCGGTCGGGAGCCCACCCTAGGAAGCGGGGCGCCGGGTCATCCGGCCGCCTGACAGATGTGTGCCAGACCCGGCGGGGTACCGGGTACCGGGTACCGGGCGCCGGGCCCGTGGTCAGGCGAGGGCCGCCACCGCCTCGCCGATGGCCGCCGCCAGGTCCGCCGGCCGGCTGGTCGGCAGGTCGTTGCCGCCGGGCAGCGACACGACCCGGAACGGCCCCGTGGTGAGCGCCGACCAGGCCTCGAGCTGGCCGCGTTCGACGGTGTGGTCGTCGCTGCCGTACACGGCCACGGTCGGGACCGCGACGGGCTCGGCGCTGCCGCGCTCGTACAGCTCCAGCTCGTGGGTCTCGACGAGTTCGTAGTCGGCGCGCAGGGCGGGCTCGACGATGTCGAGCAGTTCCTCGTTGCCGAGGAGCTGCGCCGGGAGGTACCCGTCCGCCACGACCTGCCCGAGGAAGTCCGGCCGCGGCAGGGCGAAGGTGGGCTCGCGGCGGACGCTGCCGGGGGCCGGGTTCGAGGAGACGACCAGGGCCCGCACCCGGGCGGGGCCCAAGCGCCGTGCCACCTCGTAGGCGATCGTCGAGCCGGCGCAGTGCCCGTACAGCACCACGGGCCGCCCCTCGGCGTGGCGGAGCAGTTCACCGGCGAGCTTGTCGGCGAGCTCGCTCATGACGGTCTCCGCCGGCTCCTCCAGCCGGGACTCCCGGCCCGGGAGGCGCACCGCGAAGGCGTCGAAGGCGCCGGAGAGCTCGACGCACAGCGGGCGCACCGTGGTCACGCCGGCGCCCGCGTGCGGAAAGGCGTACAGCACGCACCCCTTGGGGCCGTCGTGAGGAACGCCGACGAACCAGGGGCTTTTCATGTGAGTTCCAGTTCCCATGCACGTGAGGATGACCAGTCATCGCGGCCCACGGGCGCCAACCCTGACTGACCTCTGAAAGATCCTCGGACAACACCGGGCCGTCGCGGCGAGACTGGCATCCGGCCGGAGCCCTCGGCCGGGTGAGCGCGAACCCCAGAGCACCGAGAGAGAACGCGGGAGAGATCGGTGAACGACTTCGGATCGGTCGGGGTGGCGAGCCCGGACCTCATCGGCCACGACGGCCCGGACCTCGAACTGCTGCGCGCCCAGGTGCGGATCCAGTGGGCCGACGCGCTGGAGCACGAGGACTTCGGCGACGACGAGGACTTTTTCGAGGCCGGCGGGAACTCGCTGCTGGTCGCCGAGATCATGGCCACGCTCGGCGCGGAGCTCGGCGTGCGCCTGGCCCTGCGGCTCTTCTTCAACCACCCGACGGTGAACGAACTGACCGGCGCGCTGGCGGCCCACGAGGGCCTGCGGGCGCCGGTCGCCCCGGCTGCCCCGACCGCTCCGGTCACTCCGGCCGCACCGGCCCGGTGAGCGCCCGGCCGGTGTCCGTCGCGGACGCCCCCTGGAGCAGGTGGAACGAGACCGCGCGGCCCTTCCGCGACGACGCCACGATCCCCGTCCTGATCGCCGAGGCCGCCCGCCGCCACCCGGACCGCCCGGCGATCGTGACCTCCGACGAGCAGGTCCTCACCCACGGCGAACTGGACCGCCACACCAACCGGCTGGCGCGGCTGCTGCGCGAGCTGGGCCTGGGCCGGGGATCGGCCGTCGGCGTGTACGGCGAGCGCGACGCCTCGGCCCTCATCGGCATGCTCGCGGTGCTCAAGGCCGGCGCCTCCTACGTGCCGCTCGACCCGGCGTGGCCGGACTCCCGGGTGGTCGGGCTGCTCGACCAGCTCGACGTGGCGGCCGTACTGACCGACCGCGCGTCCCTGCCCTCCGTACAGGAGTTCCGGTGGGAGGTGCCTTCGCTGCGCCACGTGCTGTGCCCGGGCATCCCCGAGGAGTTCTCCTGGTCCGCCACCTTCCGGCGCGAGGCCGTCGCGGACCTCTTCGACTACCTGTCCGGCTCCCCCGACCCGCTCGAGGCCGCGGGCTTCAACACCCGCCGCTCGCAACGGCCGTTCACCGTGGACGACCTCCGGGGCTACCAGGAGCACGTGGCGCGGTTCGTACGGGCCGCGACGTCCGCCGAGCGGCCTTCGGTCCTGGAGATCGGGTGCGGATCCGGCCTGGTCGTCGAGGCCCTGGCGCCCCAGGCGTCCCGCTACGTCGCCGTCGACCCCTCGCCGGTGTCCGTGGCCCGGAGCCTGGAGGCCGGGGCCCGCGCCGGGGGCGAGGCCGAAGGCGTGGTGTGCTTCGCGCACGAGGCCGCCGAGCGGGTGAGCGGCCGGTTCGACGTCGTCGTGCTGGCCAGTACGGTGCAGTTCCTGCCGGACCTCGACCACCTGACGGGCGTCCTCGACTCGCTCCTCGGCCTGCTCGCCGACGACGGCGTCATCGTCCTCGCCGACCTCGTCGACCCCGGGCTCGGCGCCCATTCCGGCCTGCGGGTGCCGCCGCGCTACGTCGAGCGCCTGCCCGAACTGCTGCCCGGGGTGGCCCGCGCGGAGGTCCACCGCCGCCCGGCCGGGGAGTTCACCGGCGAACTGGCCGAGCGCTACGACGCCGTCATCCGCGTCGAGCCGTCGCGCGAGCGTGCCGCGGCCTCCGACGACCGTGCCGCGACGCCGCCGCGCGAGCCGCTGTGGACCGGCCATCACATCGGCCTCCGGCCGGCCGGCCCCCTCAGCACCGGTCCGACGGCCGACGACGTCTGCTACACGATCTTCACGTCCGGCTCGACCGGTACGCCCAAGGGGGTCTCCGTCGCCCACCGGTCGGCGGTGAACCTGATCGACTGGGTGAACCGCACCTACGGGGTCGGGCCCGCCGACAAGCTCCTGTTCGTCACGTCCTTCTGCTTCGACCTCTCGGTCTACGACATGTTCGGCGTGCTCGCCGCCGGCGCGACCATCCGGCTGGCGTCGGGCGCCGAACTCGCCGAGCCGGACACCCTGGTGGACCTGCTCGAACGGGAGGCCATCACCATCTGGGACTCGGCTCCCGCCTCGCTGGCCATGATCATGCCCTTCGTCCAGGCCCGCGAGCCCGCCGGCCGCGACACGCTCCGCCTGGCCCTGCTCAGCGGGGACTGGATCCCGGTGCCGCTCCCGGACCAGATCCGTGCCGCGTTCCCGAACGCCGAGGTGGTGTCGTTCGGCGGCGCCACGGAGTGCACCGTCTGGTCCAACGACTACCGGGTGCGGGACGTCGACCCGGCGTGGCCGAGCATCCCGTACGGCAAGCCGATGCAGAACACCCGCTACTACGTGCTCGACAGCGAGCTGCGGCCCTGCCCCCTCGGCAAGGAGGGCGATCTGTACATCGCCGGGACCTGCCTCGCCCTGGGCTACGCGGCGGCCGCCGCCCTCACCGCCGCGAAGTTCCTGCCCGACCCGGGAGCGGTGCGCCCCGGCGAGCGCATGTACCGCACCGGTGACCGCGCCCGCTGGCTGGCCGGCGGCGACCTGGAGTTCCTGGGCCGCCTCGACGACCAGGTCAAGGTGCGCGGTTACCGGATCGAACTGGGCGAGGTGCAGAGCGCCCTCCTCCAGTGCCCGGGCGTCCGGGCCGCGTCCGTCGTGGCGCCGACGGGGCGGGGCGGGCGGTCGCTGGCCGCCTTCTACGTGCCGACGGCCGAGCCGCTTGCGAAGGCCGAGGTCGTACGCGCGCTGCGGACCGTGCTGCCGTCGTACATGGTCCCCGCGCGCGTCATCGCACTGGACGAGCTGCCCCTGACCCGGCAGGGCAAGGTCGACCGGGCGGCGCTCCTGCGCCGGCTGTAGCCCGGGCCGGGCCCCTTCCCGGGCCCGGCCGCGGTCGCGGCCGCACGAGGCGCATCAGACGCTGCGGGCGGTGATGTCGCCGTGGGCGGTGGTCGCCTGGATGTTCAGCTCCGCGGCGCCGTCGGTGTTCTTGAGCGCGTTGCTGATCCGGCCGAGGCCGGTGCCCGCGTCCAGGGAGGCGGACACTCCGCGTGCGGCGCCGACCGACACGTCGCCGGCCTGGGTGCGCAGCACGACCGTGCCGCGCACGGCCTCGGCGATCCGGATGTCGCCCTGGGCGGTGCTGATCTCGGCGGAGCCGCCCAGGCGGCCGACCGTGACGTCGCCGGCGAGGAGCGTGAGGCGGGCGCCCGCGGTCTCGTCGAGCTTGACCGAACCCTGCGCGCTCTCGAAGGTGACGTCTCCGAGCCGTCCGACGCCCCGGAGTTCGGCGTCGGAGCCCTTCGCCTCGACGCGGGATCCGGCGGGCAGCCGGACGGTCACCTCGATGGCTCCGGAGGCGCCGAGGATCTGGTTCTTCGCCGGGGTGTCGATGCGCAGGACTCCGTCGGCGTAGGCGACCTCGGTCTGCTCCGCCGCCTTCACGTCGCGGCCCTTCGAGGCGTCCGCGGGCAGGATTTCCACGGTGGTGTCGGTGCGGTCGGCCGCGATGAACCGGACGCGGCCGGCGGGGATGTCGAGGACGGCGGAGACGGGGGCGGGGGTGTCGAACTTCTGCATGATGCTCTCCTGGCTTCTCGCGTTTGTTTCCGACAACAGAAACGCTACGTAGCCTTTACGTATCGGGCAACGGAGTCGTTGCACAGATAGTCCATCAATGCAGGTCAGAGCATACCAATCGTTGCAATAGGCAGTGTCATCAATGCAACGTCAGCCCCTGGTTCGTTGCATTGAACTGGCAGTGAACGCTACGAGGCCCAGGCGCCCGGCGCGCGGAACGGCTGACAGGACGGGGACGGCAGCCTGCGGGTGCGCGCGGGTGCGGGGCGAGGGGCCTCGTGGCCCTGGCCCAGACGGGCCGTCAGGAGCACGGCGAGCGCGGCGATCTCCTCGGCGGTCGGGTTGCCCCTGGAGATCCGGATCGAGGCCATCGCGAGGGCCAGCGAGGCACCCCCGGCGGCGGCCCCTCCGGCGGGCTCGACGCCGGCCGTGACACCCGCGCCGGCCGCCTCGACCACGCCGGCCGTTCGCTCCGTACGGGCCGCGTCCGCACGGCGCGGATCCGTACGGGGACGCTCGCCCGCGGGGGCGACACGCACCGCAGGGGCGGTCAGCAGCGGACGTTCCTTGACGATGATCATGGGGGAACCCCTTTCGACACGGTCGCACCGGGACGCGCCCTGGTGCCGGACACTCCAGGATCGGCCCAGGCACTAAAGCCGGGCTCGGGTTCCGCACGCAAACGCGTACGGGACCACTCGCAGGCCACTGTCGATCATGGCCGGAACGCGTCACTCCGGGTTCAATTCTCCACTGAAATCCAAGCCGAATTCGAGGAACACTCAAGCAGAATTCCAGTGGATATTGCGGGCAAACCAAAAAGGCCGCCGCGGTCCATTCCAGTGGAATGGACCGCGGCGGCCCTTGGGGGGGTGAGCCGGGCTGGATCAGCCGGTCTTCCTGCGGAAGTACCGCTTCTGGCCGGACGAACCGCTCATGTTCTTCACCTTCATACGGCCCTCTTCGTGAGCCGTGCGGGCGCGCGATGCGTTGGACTTGCGCTCCAGAGCAGCGCGGAACTTCTCCTTGGCATCTTCTGCAACGCCACCGTCGAACGACTTGTCAGTCATACATACCTCCTGCAATCAATCGACAGAAAAAGTCTGGCACAGAATTCCCGGACCGACGACCCCGCATTACCGGACCGAGGGAATGGAATTCGCCATTTCCGGGATCAGGCGGAGTCAAGGGCGAGCCGGTCCCCGGTGCGGGGCGCCGCGGTCTCGTCGGTGGTGGCCCCGCCGGTCGTCTCCGGCGCGCCCCGAGGGGCCTTCGAGGCGGGCAGGAGCGGGCCGAAGAGGCCCCGTGTCTGCCGCCGCACGGCGTCGGGCACGGCCCGGCGGCGTCACTCGAGGTCGGCTCGAGTCTGCGTCCAGGGCCCGCCGGGAAGCTGGACGGGCCTTCGGGATCCCAGCGAGATGGAGTAGGACGTGCGCAACACCCTGTGCCAGCCGGTCAAGCTGCCCACGGAGCGGCCGTCACCCCTCGACCCACCCGTCGAACTGAGAGTGTTCCGGGACCGGGACCCCGTCACCCCGATGCTGTTCCCGGACGGGCACAGGGGCTGGCTGGTCACCAGCCACTCCCTGGTGCGGTCCGTCCTCGCCGACCAGCGGTTCAGCGCACGGCAGGAACTGCACCACCACGCCGCCTTCGACCATCCGTTCGGCACGGAGAAGATCACACCCGCGGAGCCCGGCCAGTTCATCGGTATGGACGCACCGGAGCACACCCGCTACCGCAAGCCCCTCACCAAGCACTTCACGGCGCGGCGGATCAGGGAACTGGCGCCCCGGATCGAGGAGATCGTCGAGCAGCGGCTGGACGCGCTGGAGGCCGCGGGGCGCGGAGCCGACCTCGTCGCCGAGTTCGCCATCCCGATCCCGACCCTGCTGATCTGCGAGATCCTCGGCGTGCCGTACGCCGAGCAGGACATGTTCCGTCACGACGTGGCCACCTTCTTCAGGCTGGACTCCACGCAGGAGGAGACCCACGGCGCGTACGCCGACATGGTCGCCTACCTCGGCGGGCTCGTGCCGCGCAAACGCGCCGAGCCCGGGACGGACCTGATCAGCAGCCTGATCGAAGGGGGCGAGCTCTCCGACCACGAGATCGCGACCGTGGCGCTGGTCGTACTGATCGCCGGCCACGAGACCACGGCGAGCATGCTCGGACTCGGCGTCTACACCCTGCTGAGCCATCCGGGTCAGTGGGCCGGACTGAGGGCCGACCCGGACCTCCTCGACGGCGCCGTCGAGGAACTGCTGCGGTACCTCCCGCTCTTCCGGGCGGGGCTGATGCGGACCGCGCTGACCGACGTGGACCTCGGCGGCCACCGGATCGCGGCCGGTGAGTGCCTCGTGCTCTCCCTGTCGGCCGCGAACCGCGATCCGCGGCGCTTCGACGGCGACCCGGAGCGGTTCGACACCGCGCGCAGGCCGGGCGGCCAACTGTCGTTCGGGCACGGCCTGCACCAGTGCCTCGGACACCATCTCGCACGGGTCGAGCTGCGGATCGCGTACGCCGGACTGCTGCGCCGGTTCCCTCGCCTGCGGATGGCGGTTCCGGCCGAGGAGGTACCCCTGTGCACCGACATGGCCATCTACGGCGTACACCGGCTGCCGGTCACCTGGTAGCCACGGCCCGGAGGGGCCCCAGACAAGGAGATCACATGAGTTTCGGCCTGATGTCACTTGGTTACGAACTCGGCGACGAGGTGCCAGTGCTGGACGTCGCCGCCGAGTACACCGAGGACATCGAGCGGGTCCGCACCTACGCGAGCCGCTACATGCACCGGTGCCCCGAAGCGGTTGGCCTGACGGACCTGTCGTACCAGGCCGTACGGAAGGCACTCCACGCCGCCGGCACGGACGCCGGTGACATCGACCTGCTGGTCCTCGCGGTCACCGACATCACCGAGTACCTGTACTGGGACGCGGCGGCGAGCCTCCTGCACCGGCTCGGCGCCGACGGCGCGGAGGCGGTCCTGCTGACCCAGGCGTGCTCGTCGGGCGTCGCCGCGTTCGACCTGGTGGCCGGGAAGTTCGCCACCCATCCCGAGTACCGGACGGCCGTGGTGGTCGCGGCCAGCCGCGTCGCCGAGCCCTACTGGAACCGGCTGGAGACGGGGGCGGGCTGCTTCTCGGACGGTGCCGTCGCGGCGGTCGCCCGCCGCGGTCACGACCGGCTGCGCTGGCGTGCGAGCGACATCACCACGGACGGCACCTACGTCGACTTCTTCCGCCTCGACGCGGGAGGTGCGGCGGCCCCCTTCGGCACCCCCGGCGCGGCGGGCAGCGCACCGAGGGTACGGGGCATCGCCGACGTGAAGGAGTACTTCGGCGACGACCACGAGAAGATCTCCGCGTTCGGCACCCACGCCCGCAACCAGTACCGGCTCGTCGTGGAACGCGCCTGCAAGCGGGCCGGTGTCGATTTCACCGACCTGGCCCGGCTCAACCTGCCCTTCGACAACCAGCCGGCCATGGCGGGACTCGTCGCTGCCCTGGACTTCCCCCCGGAGCGCACGAACCTGTCGCTCGCCGAGGACTACGGGCACCTCGGTGCCGCCGACCCCCTGTTCGCCCTCGCCCGGGACGTCGAGCAAGACGCCCTCCGCCAGGGCGACCACGTCGCCCTGGCCGCCGTCGGACGCGGCATGAGCTGGGCGAGCGCCGTCTTCGAGGTGTGACCCCGGCCTGCCGCCGCCCCCGGGCGGCGGCAGGCCGGCAGCGCCGCGCGGCAGGTCCGGCGGGACGGCCCCACCCCCACCCTTCTCCCAGGAGCTGATCACGTGACAGACACAGCACAGTCCGGACGCGCGCGATGGGTCGCCCTGGGCGTACTCGGCACCGCCTCCTTCCTCGACGGCCTCGACGCCAACATCGTCACCGTCGCCCTGCCCAGCATCCAGCGGGACATGGAGATCGGCTTCGCCTCCGCTCAGTGGACCATGGCCGGCTACGCCCTCGCCTTCGCCATGTTCCTGATCACCGGTGGGCGACTCGGTGACATCTTCGGGGCCAAGCGGGTCTTCATGACCGGTGTCGCCCTGTTCACCGTGGCGTCCGCCCTGTGCGGTCTGGCCGTCTCCCCGGGCATGCTGGTCGCCGGCCGCTTCATGCAGGGGTTCATGGCCGCCCTCATGCTTCCCCAGGTCATGGCCGTCATCGTCCGGACCTTCGACCGCAAGGAGTGGGCCCTGGCCGCCGGTCTGGTGGGCGGTCTGCTCAGCCTCGGCAGCATCGGGGGACCGCTGCTGGGCGGTCTGCTCACCGACCTCGACCTGATGGGCCTCGGCTGGCGGACGGTGTTCTTCGTCAACGTCCCGATCGGGATTCTCGCGCTGATCATCGGAGCCCGGTCGCTGCCCTCCTTCCGCGCCGACGAGCGCCCGCAGCTCGACATGCCCGGCGTGGTCCTGCTGACCGCGGCCTCCCTGGGCGTGATGTTCCCGCTCGTCCAGGGCCGCGAACAGGGCTGGCCCGCCTGGATGTTCGTGCTGATGGCCGCCTCGGTGCCGCTGTTCCTCGCGTTCGTGGTCCACGAGCGCAGGAGGCAGGCGAAGAACGGCTCCGCTCTCGTGGACCCGGCCCTCTTCCGCCACCGCTCCTTCTCCGCCGGCCTGGTCGTGACCCTGCTCGCATTCACCGGCATCAGCTCGTTCTCCTTCGTGCTCACCTACCACCTCCAGTTCGGTCTGGGCTGGTCCGTGGGCGACACGGCACTCGCCATCGCGGCGTGGCCGCTGGGCATCGTCGCCACGTTCCAGCTCGGCTGGCGCTTCGGGGCCACCCGGGGACGCCTGTTCGTGGCGGCGGGCGCCCTCATCATGGCGCTGAGCTCCCTGGCCGCGATCGGCGTCGTACACACCCAGGGCGCCGCACTAACCATGCCGTACGTGGCCGGCGCGGCCTTCCTCATGGGCCTGGGCATGGGGTTGAGCACGCCCATCCTCGCCACGGCCGTGCTCGGTGACCTGCCCCCCAAGGACGCGGGCGCCGGATCCGGCGTGGTCAACGCCGCCACACAGTTCGGTGCCGCGATCGGCATCGCGGTCGTCGGGGCCGTCCTCTTCGGGCTCGTGGGCCCGGAGACCGCGGGGACGGCCGCGGCGCGAGCCGCCGACTTCAGCTCCGCCGTCTCCGTCACCCTCTGGTACAACGTCGCCGCCTTCCTGCTGACCGCCGCCCTCGCCCCGCTGCTGCCCCGCAGCAAGCCGGCGGACGCGGAGGCCGGGCCCGCCGGGAAGGCCGAGCAGACGGGCCTCGCCGCCGGCAGTCTCGTGCCCGACCCGGTATGAGCGGCCCGGCCGGGCAGAAGCGGTACTTACGGCGCAAGACCGGGTGAAACTCCGCTTTTCCTGAGGTTCCCCCGCTGTGCGGGAGTGGTTGACTAGCTGGTCAGGGCGGGTTGACGTGGTTTCAGGTTCACTTGTTCGGTGGCTGCCTGGTTGGCGTAGTGCTTCTCCTCGAACTCGATGGGGCTGAGGTAGCCGAGTCGTTCCTGGATGCGGTGGGGGTTGTAGAAGCCGTCGATGTAGTTGAAGAGTGCGAGGTTCGCCTCGGCACGTGTGGCGAAGACGCGGCCGCGGACGCACTCGGTCTTGACAAGCATCCACAGATTCTCGGCGAGGGCGTTGTCATACGAGTCGCCGACGGAGCCCATGGAGGCTTGGATCCCGGCTCTGAGCAGGCGTGTTGTGAGCTTCACGGACGTGTATTGGCAGCCGTGGTCGGCGTGGTGAATGAGTTCGCCGGTGATGGGCTCGCGGGAGGCGAGGGCGTACTCAAGCGTGGTCAGGACCAGGTCGGCGTCGGCGCGGGCGGAGGTTTCCCAGGCGACGACGCGGCGGGAGAAGGCGTCGCGGATCGCGGAGAGCCACAGCGGGCCCTCCAGTGTGGCGATCATGGTCAGGTCGGTGACCCACAGCCGGTTCGGCCCGGTCGCGGTGAAGTCGCGCCCGACCAGGTCCGGGGCGAGCTCGGCGTTCGGGTCGCGGCGGGTGAAGCCCTTGGCCTTGCGGGGACTGAGGCCCTGGAGGCCGGCCTGGCGCATGAGCCGTTCGACGCGTTTGCGGCCGACTCGGGTGCCCTCGCGCCGCAGGACGGCGTGGACGCGCGGTGAGCCGTAGATCCCGCCGGAGGCGTCGTGGACCTGGCGGATACGGTCCGTCAGCTCGATGTCCCGGCGGCGCCGCTCGCACGGCTCCTTCTCCGCCCGGCGCCAACGGTAGTAGGTGGAAGAGGGGAGGGAGAGTTCCCGGAGTACGGGCTCGACCCCCAGGTGTGGGTGCTCGTCGAGGAGTCCTGTCACCTGGGCCGGGTCGGGTCGAGCTGCGCCGCGAAAAAAGCCGACGCCGTCCGCAGAACCTCATTCGCCCGCTTGAGCTGGACATTCTCCTTCCGCAAGGCCGCCAGTTCCTCACGCTCCGCGGTGGTGAGCAGGTCTCCCCGTTCGCCGGCGTCGGCCTCGGCCTGACGGATCCAGTTCCGCAGAGCCTCGTGATGCACACCGAGATCCTCGGCCATACGACGGATCACCGGCTTCGGCTCCGCGGCGCGATACATCCGCACCGCACGCTCACGCAACTCCAACGGATACTTCCTCGGTGCGGACATCGTCCGGGTTCCTCTCATGAGACCCATCTGACCCCCTGTCACCCATCCCCGCATCTCGGGGGAACCTCATCCACCGCGCTGCCGAGGCTGCCGCGGACCTCCCACCAGGAGGCCCAGGGCCCCGGAGTGTTCCCGAGATGTCCGGTTTGGTCATGTGATGCCGTGGAGCCGCAGGACGGCGGTGGGGTCGGTGTGGGCGCGTCTGGCGCTGGCGGCGTTGACCCAGCCGAGGGCCCGGAGGGTGCCGCGGACGATGTCGCCGAGGCCGGCCATGACGGCGGGCGTGTTGCGGGTGCGGATGGTGCGGGCGTCTTCGCCGAAGGTGACGTCGCGGACCCAGTGGACGCTGTTCTCGATCGTCCAGTGGCCGCGGGCCCAGGCTGCGATCTCCTCGGGGCTCGCCTGCTCGGCGGTCAGGTCGGTGACCGCGTAGACGATCTCCTCGGACCACTTCTTCGTGCCGAGCGGGCGGCGCCTGCGGCGGATGCGGACCACCTGGCGGGCGTGGGGGAACAGGAGCCCGTTCACGCTGGCGACCTGCAGTTCACGGATCTCCTCGCGGCCGTGGCCGGACTCACTGGTGCGGTGCAGGACCGGGATCTGCTTCCAGGGAAGGGACTTGAGCTGCCGGGCGAGGTTCTTCTGGTTCCCCTTCACGGACAGCAGGTAGTGGGCGCCGCGCTCCTCGACCAGGTAGCGGGCGTGCTCGCGCTGGGCGTGCAGGGCATCGAGGGTGACCACGGCGTCTTCCAGTTCCTCGTCGGGGATCTGTTCCATGAGGGGCTGGAACTCGGGTATCTCGTTGGTCTTGGCGCCGACCTCGCGGGCGGCGACGGTCAGCGCGTCCTGGTGGCGCACTGCGGAGAACACGTAGACCTGGGAGCCGTCCGGGCGCTTCGCCCCGCGCAGGCACTTGCCATCCCCTGCGAAGACCCGCCGCCGGGCCCGGGACGGTGGTGTGCGTTCGGCGGCGTGGTGAGCGCGACGCTGTTCGCGTTCGGCGAGTCCCTCCGGGGTCCGCGCGCTCGGCGCCCGGTCTGCTGATTGCCGGGCCAGGACGGCCAGTCGCGTGTAGCCGGCTCGGGTCAGCTCGGCCGGGTCGACCTTGCCGTAGGCGTCGCGCAGGGTCTTCTCGTTGGGGCACCGCATCCGGCCGGTCATCGGATCGAACGGACAACCGAGATCGGCCAGGACCTGCTGATCACAGCGACGTGCCCACTCCCCGATCGCGACAAGGGAGTTATGGCCGGCGGTGGTCATCGCACAGACCCCGATCGCCAGCAGCGTCGCCAGCCGGTAGCGCCTCCCACGCGGATCACGCGAGTCCGGGACCTGGGCCAGAGCCTGCAGCAGCCCGTCCGGGACGACCGGCTCCGACGCGGCCAGCGACTGCGCAAGCAGGGGCGCGCACACGGGCACGACGGCCACAGGGCAGGATGAAGCAACGAGCACGGCACCCCTGCAGATCGTGAAGCCTAGAGAACTCCATGATCCACAGGTGCCGTGCTCGCTTCACGCCCAGGGACAACCGGCGCCCACGGGGCCAAATCAGACATTCCCGGAACACTCCGGGGCCCTGCCAGGAGGCCCGCGGCAGCCTTTTCCGTGTGCGCCCCGAACCGTCCCACGACGGACGGCGGACGGCGGACGGCGCACCGGAATTCCGGATCAATCCGAGGCGCACTCGAGAAGAATTCCAGTGGATATTACGGGCAAACCAAAAGGGCCGCCGCGGTCCATTCCAGTGGAATGGACCGCGGCGGCCCCTGGGGGGGGGTGAGCCGGGCTGGATCAGCCGGTCTTCCTGCGGAAATACCGCTTCTGGCCGGACGAACCGCTCATGTTCTTCACCTTCATACGGCCCTCTTCGTGAGCCGTACGGGCGCGCGATGCATTGGACTTGCGCTCCAGAGCAGCGCGGAACTTCTCCTTGGCATCTTCTGCAACGCCACCGTCGAACGACTTGTCAGTCATACATACCTCCTGCAATCAATCGACAGAAAAAGTCTGACATAGAATTCCCGAAATTACGACCCCCCATTCCCCTTCCGACGGAATGGAATTCGCCATTTCCGGGATCAGGCGGAGCCAGGGAGCGGCCTGCCCTTCCCGGCGGGCGGGGGGTGGGGGGACCCGGGGGCCGGCCCGGGGGGAGGCCGGCCCCCGGGGGTCAGATGCCGCCGAGTACGGCGTCCAGGGCCGCGTCCATCTCGTCGTCGGTCAGTTCCTGGGCGGTCTGCAGGGCGTCGGCGGGGGCCTCGGCCGTGGCGGTGGCGGGTGCGGCAAGCTCCAGCAGCCGGTCCAGCAGGCCGCTCTGGCGCAGCCGTTCGACGCCGATCCGGGCCACCGCCCACTGGGCGGCCTGGGCCGGGTCCTGCGGCGGGGTGTCGGCGACGGCCGCGGTCTGAGCCGCCGCGCCGTCGAAGGACAGCTTGCCGAGCAGGTATCCGGCGATGGCGCGCGGCGTGGGGTAGTCGAAGGCGAGCGTGTTGGGCACGGCCACCTGCGTGTGCCGGTCGAGCCGGTTCTTGAGCTCGACGGCCATCAGGGAGTCCCAGCCGAACTCCCGCATCGGCTTGTCGAGCGGGACGCTGCCGGACAGGCCGAGGACCGCGGTCACCTCCTGCTGGACGAACTTGCGCAGCTCCGTCTCGCGTTCCTCGCCGGGCAGGCCCGCCAGCCGGTCCCGGAAGGCCGAACCGCGCTCGGCGGCCTCCTTGGCCTTGCGGGGCTGCGTACGGACCAGGGCCCGCAGCAGGGCCGGCGGCCGCGCACCGGAGTCGCCGGACGCGAGGCGGGCGGTGTCGAGCTTGAGCGGCACCAGGTGCGGTTCGGGGCGGGCCAGGGCGGCGTCGAAGAGGGCGAGGCCCTCGGCGGCGGTCAGTGCCTGGGCGCCCTGGCGGCGCATCCGGGCGAGTTCCGCCTCGCCGAGCTGCGCGGTCATTCCGGCGCCGCCCTGCGCCCACAGACCCCAGGCGAGGCTGGTGGCGGGCAGGCCGAGCTTGTGCCGGTGGGCGGCGAGCGCGTCCAGGAAGGCGTTCGCGGCGCCGTAGTTGGACTGGCCCGGCGAACCGAGGGTGCCGGCGACCGAGGAGAACAGGACGAAGGCGGCCAGGTCCAGGTCGCGGGTGAGCTCGTGCAGGTGCCGGGCGCCGGCCAGCTTGGGGGCGAGGACGCGGGCAAACCGCTCGGGCGTCTGGTTGTGCACGACGCCGTCGTCGATGACGGCCGCGAGGTGCACCACACCGGTCAGCGGGCGCTCCTCCCCCGCCTCGGCGAGCAGGCGGGCCACCGCGTCGCGGTCCGAGACGTCGCAGGCCAGGATGCGCACGCCGGCCGCGCCGGCGGCCTCCAGGCCGGCCACCAGTTCCGGCGCGCCCGGAGCCGCCATGCCCTGGCGGGAGGTCAGGACGAGGTGGCGGACGCCGTGTTCGGCCACCAGGTGCGCGGCCAGGTCGCGGCCGAGTTCGCCGGTGCCGCCGGTGAGCAGGACCACGCCTTCCGGGTCGAGCGTCCGGCCGGTGGTCAGGACCAGCTTGCCGGTGTGGCGGCCCTGCGCCATGTGGCGGAAGGCCGCGGGGGCCTCCCGTACGTCGTACGCGAGGTACGGCAGCGGGGCGATGACCCGGTCGGTGAGCAGGCCGGACAGGTCGGTGAGCATCCGGTGCAGGTGCCGGGGCTCCAGCGACATGAGGTCGAAGGCGCTGTAGGCGACGCCCGGGTGGGCGGCGGCGACGGCTCCGGCGTCGCGGATGTCGGTCTTGCCCATCTCCAGGAAGCGTCCGCCGTGCGGCAGCAGGCGCAGCGAGGCGTCGGTGAACTCCCCGGCGAGGGAGTTCAGCACGGCGTCGAAGCCGGCGCCGCCGGTGGCGGTCAGCCACCGCTCCTCGAAGGCGGTGTCGCGGGAGGAGGCGATGCGCTCGTCGGGCAGGCCGAGGGTGCGCAGCGCGTCCCACTTGGGGTGGCTGGCCGTTCCGTAGACCTCGGCGCCCAGGTGGTGGGCGAGCTGGACGGCGGCCATGCCGACGCCGCCGGCGGCCGCGTGGACGAGGAGCTTCTCGCCGGGGCGCAGCGCTCCGAGGTCGGTGAGGGCGTAGTAGGCGGTGAGGAAGGCGAGCGGGATCGTCGCGCCCTCCTCGAAGGTGAGGGTGTCGGGCAGTCTGGCCATCAGGTGGCCGTCGCCGCGGACCTCGGTGCCGAAGGCGCCGAGCGCGAGGCCCATGGCCCGGTCGCCCGGGCGCAGGTGGGTGACGGCGGATCCGGTCTCCAGGACGGTGCCGGCGAACTCCAGGCCCAGCTTGGGCGTGGCGACCATGCCGAGCGCGTTGAGGACGTCGCGGAAGTTCATGCCCGCGGCGCGGACGGCGACGCGCACCTCGTCGGGGCCGAGCGGTCCGCCGGCCGCGACGGGGACGAGTTCGAGGCTGTCGATGCTGCCCTTCTCGCGGATGTCCAGGTGCCAGGGCCCGTCGCCGGCGGGCGGGGTGAGGGCCTCGCCGCCGTGGGCCGCCGCGGCGCGGGTGGTGCGCACGAGGCGGGGGGCGAACAGGGCGCCGCCGCGCAGCGCCAGTTCGGGCTCGTCGGCGGTCGCGAGGGCGGCGTCGAGGACCGCCCGGTCGGGGGTGGCGGTGTCGAGGTCGACCAGGCGCAGGGTGCGGTCGGGGACCTCTCCGCGGATGGCCCGTACCAGGCCCCACAGCGGGGCGTGGGCGAGGTCGGACACGGTGTCCTCGGGGCGGGCCGCGACGGCGTCGCGGGTGATCCAGACCAGCTCGGATTCCGCGGTCTTCCCGGTCAGCAGGTGCTGTACGAGGTCCAGCGCGGCCAGCGTGTCCGGCTCGGCCGCGTCGGCCGGACCGGCGGTGGTGGCGTCGATGACGATCCGCTCGGGGGCGGGCCCGTCGGCGAGCAGCGGCTCGGGGCCCGCCGACCAGGTGGCGCCGAGGGCCTCGGCGAGGGCTCCGCTGCCGCCGATCACCAGGGTGGTCGCGGGCTGCGGGGCGGCCTGGGCGGGCTCGGCCACCGGCTGGAAGTCGACGCGGTAGAGGTGGTCGCCCTCGGAGCGGGTGACCCGCAGCTGCTCGGCGGAGGCCTGCCGGATCTGGAGCGCGCCCGACAGGACGGGCTCGCCGGTGGCGTCGGTGACCAGGACGCGTGCGCCGAGGCCGCCGGCCGGGGACGGCGCGCCGTCCGCGGGCTCCTGCGGGTCCAGGGCGATGCGGACGCGCAGTTCGGTGCTGTCCGTCGCGTACAGGGTGACGTCGGTCCAGGCGAAGGGCAGCAGCACGGTGCCCTCGGGCTGCTCGGATCCCGGGGTGACGCCGGCCAGCACGTGCAGGGCCGCGTCCAGGAGCGCGGGGTGTACTCCGTGGCCCTCGGTGCCCTGGCGCAGCGGCTCGGGCAGGGCGACGTGGCCGTAGGCGACGTCGCCCTGGCGGGCGAGGGCGGTCAGGCCGCGGAAGGCCGGGCCGTAGGCGAGGCCTTCGCCGCCGAGCCGCTCGTAGAAGCCGTCGAGTCCGATGGGCTCGGCACCGGGGACCGGCCACCGGGCCAGTTCGGCGAGCCCCTCGGGGGTTTCGGCGGCGGCGTCGTCGGCGAGTTCGCCGGAGGCGTGCAGGGTCCAGGCGGCCGGGTCGGCGGATGCCTCGGGCTGGCTGTGGACGGCGATCTTCCGCCGGCCTTCCGCGTCGGGGGCTCCGACCTTGACCTGGAGCCGCAGGGGTTCGCCGGAGGCGAGGACGAGCGGCTGGGCGAGGGTGAGTTCGGCGACCCGCTCGGAGCCGACGGCCCGGGCGGCGGCCAGCGCGAGGTCGAGCAGGCCGGTGCCGGGCACGAGGACGCTGCCGAAGACGGCGTGGTCGGCGAGCCACGGGTGGTCGGCGAGCGAGAGCCGGCCGGAGAGCAGCTGGCCCTCGCCGTCGGCGAGCGTCAGGACGGCGGCGAGCCAGGGGTGCCCGGCCGGTACGAGACCGGTGTCCCGGGCGCCGCGGGCACCGCCGCGGGCCGGCTCCAGCCAGAAGTGCTCCCGCTGGAAGGCGTACGTGGGCAGCTCGGCGGCGAGTTCGGCCGCACGGGCCCGGGCAGCGGCGGGCTCGTCGGCGAACACCTGCTCCCAGTCCGGCTCCTGGCCGCTGACGTGGAGCGCGCCGAGGGCCTCGACGAGGGAACGGACCTCGTCCGGGGCCTGGTCGGGGTCCTTGGGCGCGCGCTGCGAGGCGACGAACACGGCGGGGCCGGTGACGCAGTTGGCGCCCATGGCGGCCAGGACGGCGGCGGGGCCGCATTCGAGGTGCCGGCCGATGCCGTCGGCCTCGAGGGTCCGTACGGCGTCCAGGAAGCGCACGGCGTCGCGTACCTGCCGTACCCAGTACTCGGCGGCGCGCAGGCCTTCGCCCGGTGCCAGGTCCGGGCCCATCCGGGTGCCGGTGACCGTGGAGACGACCGGGACCCGCGGGGCCGCGAAGGTGATCTCCTCGGCCACCTGCCGGTAGGCGTCGAGCATGGCGTCCATGTGCGGGGAGTGGAAGGCGTGCGAGACCGTCAGGCGGCGGGTGCGGCGGCCGAGTTCGGTGAACCAGCCGGTGACGGCGGCCACGGCGGCCTCGTCACCGCTGACGACGGTCTGCGCGGGCCCGTTGATCCCGGCGATCGAGATGCGCTGGGCGGCGCCCGCACGCACCTCCAGGGTGTCGAGGGCCTCGATGACCTCGGCCTCCGAGGCTTCCACGGAGGCCATGGCCCCGCCGCTCTCGCAGGCCTGCATCAGGCGGCCGCGGGCGGCGACCAGGCGGGCCGCGTCGTCCAGGGTGAGGACCCCGGCGACGTGGGCGGCGGCGAGTTCGCCGATGGAGTGGCCGGCGACCGCGGCGGGGTGCACGCCCCAGGCCTCCCACTGGCGGAACAGCGCGGTCTCGACGGCGAACAGCGCGGGCTGGGCGTACTCGGTCTCGTGGACGAGCGCGGATCCGCCGAGGACGAGCTCGGCCAGCGGCCGGTTCAGGTGCGGGTCGAGCGCGGCGCAGACCGCGTCGAAGGCCTGCCGGAAGACCGGGAGGGCGGCGTGCAGGGCGCGGCCCATGCCGGGTCGCTGGCTGCCCTGGCCGGTGAAGAGCACGGCGAGGGGGCCTTCGGCCGCGGTGCCTTCGGCGGCGCCCGCCGGGGTGCGGCCGTCTGCGAGGGCGCGCAGCGCGGTGACCGCTTCGGCGGTGGTGGCCACGGTGAGGGCGGCGCGGTGCTCGAAGTGCGTGCGGTGGCGGGCGGCCGTGACGGCGAGGTCGGCGACCGGGACCTCGGGCCGGCCCTGGAGCCAGTCCGCCCAGCGGGCGGCCTGCGTGCGCAGGGCCGGCTCGTCGCGGCCGGAGACGACCAGGGGGAAGGGGGCCCGGGGGGCTGCTTCGGCCGCCTGGGCCGGTTCGGTCGCTTGGGTCGCTTGGGTCGCTTGGGTCGCTATGGGCCGTTCCGTCGCTTCGGTCGCTTCGGTCGCTCCGGTCGCTCCGGTCGCTCCGGTCGCTTCGGCCGGACCGGCCGCCGGGGCGGACGGGGCCGGGGCGGCGGCCGGGGGCTCTTCGAGGACGACGTGGGCGTTCGTACCGCTCAGGCCGAAGGAGGAGACGCCGGCGCGGCGGGTGCGCGCGGTCTGCCGGGACCAGGGGCGGGCCTCGTTCAGCAGTTCGAGGCCGCTGCCGTCCCAGGCGATGTGCGGGCTGGGCTCGTCGACGTAGAGGGTCTTGGGCAGGGTCTCGTGCTGGAGGGCGAGGATCATCTTCATGACGCCCGCGACACCGGCGGCGGCCTGCGCGTGCCCGATGTTGGACTTCGAAGAGCCCAGGTAGACGGGCCGGTCGCCGTCCCGGTCGGGTCCGAAGACCTCGGCGAGCGCGCCCGCCTCGATCGGGTCGCCCAGCGGGGTGCCCGTGCCGTGCGCCTCGACGGCGTCGATGTCGGCGGGGGCCAGCCGGGCCGCTTGCAGGGCGTCGAGGATGACGCGCTGCTGTGCCGGCCCGTTGGGGGCGGTCAGGCCCTGGCTGCGGCCGTCCTGGTTGACGGCGGAACCGCGGATCACGGCCAGGACGTTGTCCCCGTCGCGTTCGGCGGCCGACAGCCGCTTCAGGACGAGGATGCCGACGCCGTCGGACCAGCCCGCGCCGTCCGCCAGGGCGGAGAAGGACTTGCAGCGGCCGTCGGGGGCCATGCCCTTGAGGCGGGAGAACTCCACGAACAGCCGGGGCGTGCTCATGACGGTGACGCCGCCGACGAGGGCCAGCTCGCACTCGCCCTGGCGCAGGGCGCTCGCGGCGAGGTGGATGGAGACGAGGGAGGAGGAGCAGGCGGTGTCGACGGTCACGGCCGGGCCCTGGAGGCCCAGGGCGTACGAGACGCGGCCGGAGACGACGCTGGACGCGTTGCCGGTGCTCACGTAGCCGTCGAAGGCGTCGAGTTCGCGGCCCTGCTCGCCGTAGTCGGAGCTCATGGCGCCGAGGTAGACACCCGTACGGCTCTCGCTGAGCGAGCCGGGACGGATCCCGGCGCGTTCGAGGGCCTCCCAGGCGGTCTCCAGGACGAGACGCTGCTGCGGGTCCATGGACAGGGCCTCGCGCTGCGAGATGCCGAAGAAGGCGGCGTCGAAGTCGGCGGCGGCCTCGATGAAGCCGCCCTCGTGGGCGTAGCTCTTGCCGACCGCTTCCGGGTCGGGGTCGTAGACGCCGAGGTTCTCCCAGCGCGACGGCAGTTCGCCGATCGCGTCGCTGCCCGAGGCGAGGAGGTTCCAGTACGCCTCGGGGGTGTCGATGCCTCCGGGGAGGCGGCAGGCCATCGAGACGACGGCGATGGGGTCGTCGGCGGCCGGGGCGGGCGCGGTGTGCCGGAGCGCGTTCGGCTTCGCCTTGGCCTTGCCGGTGGTCAGGTCCAGCTTGTCGAGCAGCAGACCGGCGATCGCGGTCGGGGTCGGGTAGTCGAAGGCGAGGGTCGAGGGCAGCGTGACGCCGGTCTCGGAGGACAGGCGGCGGCGCAGCTCCACGGCCATCAGGGAGTCGATACCGAGCTCCTTGAGCACCTGCTGCGCACCGATCCCGTCGGCCGCGGCGATGCCGAGGACCACGGCCGCCTCACGCTGCACCAGCCGGACCAGGAACGGCAGCCGCTCGGCCGCCGGCTGGGCGGCCAGCTGCTCGCGCAGGCCGGCGGGAGCGGTGCCCGCACTGCCGACGCGCTTCTTCGGGGCCCGGACGAGGGCCCGCAGCAGGGCGGGCAGTTCGTCGGGGCGCCGTTGCAGGGTGACCAGGTCGAGCTTGACCGGGACCAGGTGCGGGTGCGCGGAGCCGAGGGCGTTGTCGAGGGCCGCGAGGCCCTGCCGCTCGGTGAGCGCACCGATGCCCATGCGGCGCATCCGGGCGAGTTCGGCTTGGCCGAGGGTGGCGGTCAGTCCCTGACCGGCCTGCTGCCACAGACCCCACGACAGACTCGTCGCGGGAAGACCGTCAGCACGGCGGTGGGCCGCGAGAGCGTCCAGGAACGTGTTCGCCGCCGCGTAGTTGCTCTGACCCGCACCACCCAGAACACCGGCGGCGGAGGAGAAGAGAACGAACGCGGCCAGGTCCAGACCCTGCGTCAGCTCGTGCAGGTGCAGCGCGGCCTCCGCCTTCGGCTCCCACACACGCGCCAGACGCTCCGCGTCCTGCGACACCAACAGACCGTCATCGAGCACGGCCGCCAGGTGGAACACACCCGTCCACGGCCGGTCCGTATCCGCGAGCAAGCCGGTGACCTGCGCACGGTCGGACACATCGGCCGCAACGATCCGCACGGACTCGGCACCGACAGCCTCCAACTCGGCCACCAACTCAGCAGCCCCCGGAGCCCCCGGACCACGCCGCGACGTCAACACGAGATGCCGCACACCATGCACGGTGACCAGATGACGCGACACCGCCCGACCCAGCTCACCCGTACCACCCGTGACCAGAACGGATCCGTCGGGGTCCAGGCGCGGGGCCTCGGAGGGCTTGGCCGTGCGGACGAGGCGGGCGGTACGGATCTCCCCGTCGCGGAGCGCGATTTCGGGCTCGTCGGTGAGGGTGAGGGCCGGGGCGAGTGCAAGGTCGTCGCGGGCACCGTCGGGGCCGAGGTCGATGAGTCGGATGATCCGGTCGGCGTGCTCGGCGCGGGCCGCCCGGAGCAGACCCCACAGGGCGGCGTGGGCCAGGCCGGTCACGCCGTCGCCCGCTTCGGTGGTGTTAACGGCGTTAACGCCGTTAACGGCAGAGCGGGTTACCCAGACCAGCTCGGTCTGGTCCAGGCGCGGTTCGGCCAGCAGGAGTTGCAGGATGCCGAGCCCGGCGGCGGTCAGCTCGCGGGCGTCGGCGGCGGGGGCTTTCCCGGTGGCGTCGACGAGGACGCGGGCCGGGGCGTCGGCTCCTTCGGCAATGTGCGCGAGGAGCGCTTCGGCGTCCGCGAACACCCGCGCGCCGAGGGTGGCCGCGATCCCGGCGTCGCCTTCGAGCGCCCAGGTCTCTCCTGCCGGCTCCGCGTCGCCCGGGGTCGGGGTGGGGCGGAACTCGACGTGGTACAGGTGCTCGGCGCGCTCGCCGGCGCGGATCTGCTCGGCGCTCGCCTCGCGGATCGCGAGTCCGCGGGTCCGGACGACGGGGTGGCCGGTGCCGTCGGCGACGGTGAGGGTGAGGTGCTCGTCGGCGCCGGACGTGACCTCGACGCGTACGCGCAGCTCGGTGGCACCGGCGGCGAGGAGCTCCACGCCGGTCCACTCGAACGGCATGAACACGCGCTGGCGGGCTTCTTCGTCGCGTACGCCCATGAGGGTGTGGAGCGCGGCGTCGAGGAGGGCCGGGTGGACGCCGAAGTCGTCGGCCTTCAGGCCTTCGGGGAGTCGGATCAGTCCGTACGCCGTATCGCCCTTGCGCCACAGCTCGGTCAGGCCCTGGAAGGCGGGACCGTAGTCCAGACCGCGGGCCCGGAAGCCCTCGTAGAAGCCGTCGAGATCCACGGACTCGGCGCCCGCGACCGGCCACTGCGCCAGCTCGGCGAAGGCGTCACCGTCGGCGGTGGCCGGGACGGGGGCGGCCTCCGTTGACTCCGCGAGCTCACCGGTCGCGTGACGGCGCCATTCCTCATCGCTGCCCTCGGGGCGGCTGTAGACGGTGACGGGGCGTCGGCCGGTGTTTTCGGGTGCGCCGACGGCGACCTGAAGGCGGACGGAGCCTTCCGAGCCGAGCAACAGCGGCTCGGTGAGTACGAGTTCGGCCACGCCGGGGGCGCCGACGTGGTGGGCGGCGGTGAGGGCCAGCTCCAGCAGGCCGGTGCCGGGGACGAGGACCGAGCCGAAGGCCGCGTGGCCGGCCAGCCAGGGGTGCTCGGCGAGGGAGACCCGGCCGGTGAAGAGGTACCCTTCGCCGTCGGCGAGGGAGATGACCGCGCCGAGCCACGGGTGCTCGGAGACATCGAGACCGACCTTGCGCACGTCGCCCGAGTTCTTCGGGGCGTCGATCCAGTAGTGCGCACGCTGGAAGGCGTAGGAGGGGAGCTGGACGAGGTTCCCGGAGTCCGGGACGAAGTCCCAGCCGAGGTCGTGGCCCTGGACGTGGAGCAGGCCGAGGTTGCGCAGGAGCTGGGAGAACTCGCCATGCTGGCGGGCGAGGGAGCCGACGACGATGCCGTCGCGTTCCGCGCTGCCGTCGGTCAGCGGCATCGACAGGACGGGGTGCGCGGAGATCTCGACGAAGACGCCGTGGCCGTCGTCCAGGAGCTGGTTCAGGGCGCGGTCGAAACGGACCGGCTCACGCAGGTTCCGGCACCAGTACGAACCGTTCAGGTCCTTGCCGTCCGCTACCCGGCCGGTGACGGTGGAGTAGAAGGCGATGTCCGTGGGCTGCGGGGCGATTCCGGTGAAGCCCTCGGCCAGGGCCGGGAGGAGCGGGTCCATCTGGGCGTTGTGGGAGGCGTAGTCCACGTTGATCTTGCGGGCGTAGACACCCTGGTCCGACAGCTCCGCGACGATCTTCACGATCGCGTCGGCCTGACCCGAGATCACCGTCGAGCCGGCCGTGTTCACCGCGGCGACGGACAGCGCCTCACCGTACGGGGCCACGAACTCCTCGACCTCGGCCACCGGACGCTCGATCAGCGCCATACCGCCCTGACCCGCACACGCCAGCACCGCCCGCGAACGCTGAGCAACGATCTGCGAGCCCTGCTCCAAACTCAGAGCACCGCTCACCACAGCGGCAACGACCTCACCCTGCGAGTGACCCACCACGGCCGACGGCTCGACCCCGAGGGAACGCCAGACAGCGGACAGACCGACACCCATCGCGAACAGAGCGGGCTGCACCACGTCCACCCGGTCGAACGGCGGGTGATCACCCTCCTCACCGGAGAGGACCTCACGCACCGACCAACCCGTGAACGGCCGCAGCGCGGCATCACACGCATCGACGGCATCGGCGAACACCGCATTGGTGGCGAGGAGCTCACGGCCCATCCCCACCCACTGGCTTCCCTGACCCGGGTACACGAAGACGACCTTGCCGCGCTCGCGCGCGGTCCCGGTCACCACCGCGTCATGCGAAGCGCCCTCGGCCAGCGACCTCAGCGCCTCCACCAGACCGGCGGAATCGGCGGCGACCACACTCGCCCGCGACTCGAAGTGCGAACGGTGCCGGGCAGCCGTCACCGCCACATCGGCGACCGGGACCTCCGCACGCCCGGACAACCAGTCCGCCCAACGGCCCGCCTGCTCCCGCAGCGCGGCCTCGTCACGACCCGACACGACCACCGGAACCGGACCGGCCGGCGCATCGGCAGCCGGTTCGGCGGGCGCCTGGGCCAGGGCCGGGGGCTCCTCCAGCACCACGTGTGCGTTCGTACCGCTCAAGCCGAAGGACGAGACGCCCGCGCGGCGGACGCGCTCCGCGCCCCGCTCCCACGCACGCGCCTCGTTCAGCAGCTCGATCCCGCTGCTCTTCCACTCGATGTGCGGGCTCGGCTCCTCGGCGTGCAGGGTTTTCGGGAGCAGGCCGTGCTCCAGCGCCAGCACCATCTTGATCACGCCGATGACACCGGCAGCCGCCTGCGCGTGCCCGATGTTGGACTTCGAAGAGCCCAGGTAGACGGGCCGGTTCGCGGCCCGGTCGGGTCCGAAGACCTCGGCGAGCGCGCCCGCCTCGATCGGGTCGCCCAGCGGGGTGCCCGTGCCGTGCGCCTCGATCGCGTCGATGTCGGCGGGGGTCAACCGGGCCGCTTCGAGAGCGTCGTGGATGACGCGCTGCTGCGAGGGGCCGTTGGGGGCGGTGAGGCCCTGGCTGCGGCCGTCCTGGTTGACGGCCGAGCCGCGGATCACGGCCAGGACCGGGTCGCCGTCGCGCTGCGCGGCCGAGAGCTTCTTCAGCACGAGCACGCCCGCGCCTTCGGCCCAGCCCGCGCCGTCGGCGCCCGCCGAGAAGGACTTGCAGCGGCCGTCGGCCGCCATGCCCTTCAGCCGGGAGAACTCAACGAACAGGGCCGGGGTGCTCATCACGGTCACGCCGCCGGCCAGCGCGAGCTCGCACTCGCCCTGGCGCAGGGCCTGGACGGCCAGGTGGATGGAGACGAGGGAGGAGGAGCAGGCGGTGTCGACGGTCACGGCCGGGCCCTGGAGGCCCAGCGTGTACGAGACGCGGCCGGAGACGACGCTGCTCGCGTTGCCGGTGCTGTACCCGTCGAGGGCGTTGAGGTCGTGGCCCTGCTGGTTCCCGTAGTCGGAGCTCATCGTGCCGAGGTAGACGCCCGTACGACTCTCGCTGAGCGTGTCGGGGCGGACTCCGGCCCGCTCGAGGGCCTCCCACGAGGTTTCCAGGACCAGGCGCTGCTGCGGGTCCATCGAGAGCGCCTCGCGCGGCGAGATGCCGAAGAACGGTGCGTCGAAGCCCTCGGCTCCGTCGATGAAGCCGCCCTCGCGGGCGTAGCTCTTGCCGACGGCCTCGGGGTCGGGGTCGTAGACGCCCAGGCTGTCCCAGCGCGACGGCAGGCCGCCGACGGCGTCACCGCCGGAAGCGAGCAGCTCCCAGAAACCCTCGGGGGTGTCGATGCCTCCGGGGAGACGGCAGGCCATCGACACGACCGCGATCGGCTCCGTACGCGAGGCCCGCTCGGCGTTGAGTTCCTTCTCGGTCTCGACGAGCGCGTTCGCCGTGCGCCGCAGGTACGCCTCGAGCTTTTCCAGCTTCTCGACTTCGGACGCGCTCATTCACTCACTCCAAGCTTGCGATCCAGGAACTGAAGGAGGTCATCGGTGCTGTCGCCACCGAGTTCGGCTTCGGCCTCGGCGGCTTCTGCCGCTGCGGCCGGGCCGGACGCGGAGGACGCGGCGGAGGCCTTGGCCAGGCCGTCCCGCAGGGCCAGCAGGCCGGCGGCCAGGCCCGGCTCCTCGAGTTGTTTCGGTGTCGCGGAACGCAGGAGTTCCACGAGGTTGTCTATCTGGTTCTTCGTCACGCGCTGTCCGGCCCGGGCCGCTCCCCCGGTTCCCACGGCCAGCTTGTCGAGGAGCAGACCGGCGATGGCGGTGGGCGTCGGGTAGTCGAAGGCGAGGGTGGACGGCAGCGGGGTGCCGGTCTCGGCGGAGAGGCGACGGCGCAGCTCGACGGCCATCAGGGAGTCCATGCCGAGCTCCTTGAGGACCTGCTGCGCGCCGATGCCCGCGCCGCCGGAGGCGCCGAGGACCGCGGCGGCTTCGCGCTGCACCAGCTGGGTGAGCCGCGGCAGGCGCTCGGCGTCCGGCAGGGCCGTCAGCTGTTCGCGCAGCCCGTTCCCACCGGTGGCCGTCTCGCCGCCCGCGCGCTTGCGCGGGGCGCGCAGGAGGGCGCGGAGCAGGGCAGGGGCATCGCCGCCGTTGTCCAGTTCGCGTTGCAGCGGCGTGAGTTCGAGGCGTACGGGGACCAGATGCGGCTGGGCCGAAGCCAGCGCCGCGTCCATGGCCGCCAGGGCCTGCGGTTCGCTCAGTGCGGCGATGCCGCGCCTGCGCATGCGGGCGAGTTCGGCTTGGCCGAGGGTGGCGGTCAGTCCCTGACCGGCCTGCTGCCACAGACCCCACGACAGACTCGTCGCGGGAAGACCGTCAGCACGGCGGTGGGCCGCGAGAGCGTCCAGGAACGTGTTCGCCGCCGCGTAGTTGCTCTGACCCGCACCACCCAGAACACCGGCGGCGGAGGAGAAGAGAACGAACGCGGCCAGGTCCAGACCCTGCGTCAGCTCGTGCAGGTGCAGCGCGGCCTCCGCCTTCGGCTCCCACACACGCGCCAGACGCTCCGCGTCCTGCGACACCAACAGACCGTCATCGAGCACGGCCGCCAGGTGGAACACACCCGTCCACGGCCGGTCCGTATCCGCGAGCAAGCCGGTGACCTGCGCACGGTCGGACACATCGGCCGCAACGATCCGCACGGACTCGGCACCGACAGCCTCCAACTCGGCCACCAACTCAGCAGCCCCCGGAGCCCCCGGACCACGCCGCGACGTCAACACGAGATGCCGCACACCATGCACGGTGACCAGATGACGCGACACCGCCCGACCCAGCTCACCCGTACCACCCGTGACCAGAACGGATCCGTCCGACGCGAACTCCGGCAGCTCCCCACCGGACTCCGCACGCACCAGACGCGCCACCCGGATCTCACCCCCGCGCACCGCCAGCTCCGGCTCACCGGTGACGGACAGGGCCTCGGGCAGCAGGGCATCGTCGGCTCCGCCGGCGGGGCCGAGGTCGACCAGGCGGATCACGCGGTCGGCGTGCTCGGCGCGGGCCGCCCGGACCAGGCCCCAGAGAGGGGCGTGGGCCAGGTCGGCTACACCGTCACCCGTGTCCACGGCCGAGCGCGTCACCCAGACGAGCTCGGCTCCGGCCAGCCGGGGTTCTGCGAGCAGACGCTGGAGCGTCCCGAGGGCGGACGCGGTCTGCTGCTGCGCGCCGTGCCCTATCGCTCGCGTCGCATCCAGAACGAGTCGAACGGGTAGCTCGGTCCGCTCATCGATCTGGGCAAGGAGTACATCCACATCAGCCACATAGTCGGCCTCCAATGTTGCGAACATCCCGGCGTTCTCGCCGAGAATCCATGTGCCGCCCGCCGGGGCCTCCTCGTGCGCCAGCGCGCCGCGGGCGGCGAAGTCGACGCGGTAGAGGTGCTCGGCGCGCTCGCCGGCGCGGATCTGCTCGGCGCTCGCCTCGCGGATCGCCAGCCCGCGGGCTCGGACGACGGGCTGCCCGGCCGGGTCGGCGACCCAGATGCGGGTGTTGGTGCGGGTGTCGTCGAGGTCGATGCGCACACGGAGCTCGGTGGCTCCGGCCGCGATCAGCTCGACGCCCGTCCACTCGAACGGGAGCAGCACCTGCCGGTCGTCCGGGTCCTGGCCGCGTACGCCCATGAGGGTGTGCAGGGCGGCGTCGAGGAGGGCCGGGTGGACGCCGAAGTCGTCGGCCTTCAGGCCTTCGGGGAGTCGGATCAGTCCGTACGCCGTATCGCCCTTGCGCCACAGCTCGGTCAGGCCCTGGAAGGCGGGACCGTAGTCCAGACCGCGGGCCCGGAAGCCCTCGTAGAAGCCGTCGAGATCGACGGACTCGGCGCCCGCGACCGGCCACTGCGCCAGCTCGGCGAAGGCGTCACCGTCGGCGGTGGCCGGGACGGGGGCGGCCTCCGTTGACTCCGCGAGCTCACCGGTGGCGTGACGGCGCCAGTCGGAGTCGGAGACCTCGTCCGGGCGGCTGTAGACGGTGACGGGCCGGCGGCCGGCGGCGTCGGACGGGCCGACCACCACCTGAAGCCGGAGGACCGAGTCCTCGGCCAGGGTCAGCGGCTCCAGCAGGGTGAGTTCCCCGATCGACTCCGCGCCGACGTGGTGGGCGGCGGTGAGGGCCAGCTCCAGCAGACCGGTGCCCGGAACGAGCACGGTGCCGAAGGCCGCGTGCTGCGCCAGCCAGGGGTGCTCGGCGAGGGAGATCCGGCCGGTGAACACGTGTCCCTCGCCGTCGGCGAGCGCGGTGACCGCGCCGAGCCACGGGTGTTCGGGGACGTCGAGACCGACGGACCGGACGTTGCCGGTGGGCTTGGCGGCCTCGAGCCAGTAGTGCTCGCGCTGGAAGGCGTAGGTGGGGAGCGGTACGAGGCCTCCGGTGCCGGTGCCGGTGCCGAGGACGCGGTCCCAGTTCAGGTTGTGGCCCTGGACGTGGAGCAGGCCGAGGTTGCGCAGGAGCTGGGAGAACTCGCCGTGCTGGCGAGCGAGGGAGCCGACGACGATGCCGTCGCGTTCCGCGCTGCCGTCGGTCAGCGGCATCGACAGGACGGGGTGCGCGGAGATCTCGACGAAGACGCCGTGGCCGTCGTCCAGGAGCTGGTTCAGGGCGCGGTCGAAACGGACCGGCTCACGCAGGTTCCGGCACCAGTACGAACCGTCGAGCTCCGTGCCGTCGGCGACCTGCCCGGTCACCGTCGAATACAGCGCGATGTCCGTCCGGGACGGAACCAGACCCTCGAAACCGGCGGCGAGACCGGGCAGGAGGGGATCCATCTGGGCGTTGTGGGAGGCGTAGTCCACGTTGATCTTGCGGGCATAGACGTTCTGCTCGGAAAGCTCCGCGACGATCGTGGAGATCGCGTCCGCCTCACCGGAGATGATCGTCGAACCAGTGGTGTTGACCGCGGCAACGGACAACGCCTCACCGTAAGGAGCGATGAAACCCTCCACGTCGGCCACCGGACGCTCGATCAGCGCCATACCGCCCTGACCCGCACACGCCAGCACCGCCCGCGAACGCTGAGCAACGATCTGCGAGCCCTGCTCCAAACTCAGAGCACCGCTCACCACAGCGGCAACGACCTCACCCTGCGAGTGACCCACCACGGCCGACGGCTCGACCCCGAGGGAACGCCAGACAGCGGACAGACCGACACCCATCGCGAACAGAGCGGGCTGCACCACGTCCACCCGGTCGAACGGCGGGTGATCACCCTCCTCACCGGAGAGGACCTCACGCACCGACCAACCCGTGAACGGCCGCAGCGCGGCATCACACGCATCGACGGCATCGGCGAACACCGCATTGGTGGCGAGGAGCTCACGGCCCATCCCCACCCACTGGCTTCCCTGACCCGGGTACACGAAGACGACCTTGCCGCGCTCGCGCGCGGTCCCGGTCACCACCGCGTCATGCGAAGCGCCCTCGGCCAGCGACCTCAGCGCCTCCACCAGACCGGCGGAATCGGCGGCGACCACACTCGCCCGCGACTCGAAGTGCGAACGGTGCCGGGCAGCCGTCACCGCCACATCGGCGACCGGGACCTCCGCACGCCCGGACAACCAGTCCGCCCAACGGCCCGCCTGCTCCCGCAGCGCGGCCTCGTCACGACCCGACACGACCACCGGAACCGGAGCGTCGGCAGCGGCCTCGGTGCCCGGCGCCGGAGTCACCGCGGGCGGCTCCTCCACGATCACGTGGGCGTTCGTACCGCTCAGGCCGAAGGACGAGACGCCCGCGCGGCGGGTGCGCCGGGCGGCCCGCTCCCACGGCCGGGCCTCGTTCAGCAGCTCGAGGCCGCTGCCGTCCCAGGCGATGTGCGGGCTGGGCTCGTCGACGTAGAGGGTCTTGGGCAGGGTCTCGTGCTGGAGGGCGAGGATCATCTTCATGACGCCGACCACACCGGCGGCGGCCTGCGCGTGCCCGATGTTGGACTTCGAAGAGCCCAGGTAGACGGGCCGGTCGCCGTCCCGGTCGGGTCCGAAGACCTCGGCGAGCGCGCCCGCCTCGATCGGGTCGCCGAGCGAGGTGCCCGTGCCGTGCGCCTCGATCGCGTCGATGTCGGCGGGGGCCAGACGCGCCGCCTCCAGGGCTTCCTGGACCACCCGCTGCTGCGAGGGGCCGTTGGGGGCGGTCAGGCCCTGGCTGCGGCCGTCCTGGTTGACGGCGGAACCGCGGATCACGGCCAGGACGTCGTCCCCGTCACGTTCGGCGGCCGACAGCCGCTTCAGGACGAGGATGCCGACGCCCTCGGCCCAGCCGGCCCCGTCGGCCTGTGCCGAGAAGGACTTGCAGCGGCCGTCGGGGGCCATGCCCTTGAGGCGGGAGAACTCCACGAACAGCGCGGGGCTGTTCATGACGGTGACGCCGCCGACGAGGGCCAGCTCGCATTCCCCCTGTCGCAGGGCGCCCGCCGCCAGGTGCAGGGCGACCAGCGAGGAGGAGCAGGCGGTGTCCACGGTCACGGCCGGGCCCTGGAGGCCCAGCGCGTACGAGACGCGGCCGGAGACGACGCTGGAGGCGTATCCCGTGCTGGTGTAGCCGTCGAGGGCGTCCAGGTCGTGACCCATGTGCCCGTAGTCGGAGGTCATGGCGCCGAGGTACACGCCGGTGCGGCTCTCGCTGAGCGAGTCGGGCCGGATGCCGGCCCGCTCGAGGGCCTCCCACGAGGTCTCCAGGACCAGGCGCTGCTGCGGGTCCATCGAGACGGCCTCGCGCCGCGAGATGCCGAAGAAGGAGGCGTCGAAGCGTTCGATGTCCTCGATGAAGCCGCCTTCGCGCGAGTAGCTCTTGCCGACGGCCTCGGGGTCGGGGTCGTAGACGCCCAGGCTGTCCCAGCGCGACGGCAGGCCGCCGACGGCGTCACCGCCGGAAGCGAGCAGCTCCCAGAAGCCCTCGGGGGTGTCGATGCCTCCGGGGAGGCGGCAGGCCATCGAGACGACGGCGATGGGGTCGTCGGCGGCCGGGGCGGGCGCGGTGTGCCGGAGCGCGTTCGGCTTCGCCTTGGCCTTGCCGGTGGTCAGGTCCAGCTTGTCGAGCAGCAGACCGGCGATCGCGGTCGGGGTCGGGTAGTCGAAGGCGAGGGTCGAGGGCAGCGTGACGCCGGTCTCGGAGGACAGGCGGCGGCGCAGCTCCACGGCCATCAGGGAGTCGATACCGAGCTCCTTGAGCACCTGCTGCGCACCGATCCCGTCGGCGGTCGCCACACCCAGCACGACAGCCGCCTCACGCTGCACCAGCCGGATCAGCGACGGAAGCCGCTCGGCCGCTGCCTGCGCGGCCAGCTGCTCGCGCAGCCCGGTCGGCGTGCCGCCGGACTGCCCGGCCCGCTGGCGGCGGGCGCGCAGCAGGCCCCGGAACAGCGCCGGGACGGTTCCCTCCGCGTCCAGCTCACGCTGGAGCGAGGTGAGTTCGAGGCGTACGGGAACGAGGTGCGGCAGCCCGGAAGCCAGGGCCGCGTCCATCGCCGCCAGACCCTGCGGCTCGCTGAGCGCGGCAACGCCCTGGCGACGGAGCCGGGCGAGTTCGGCTTGGCCGAGGGTGGCGGTCAGTCCCTGACCGGCCTGCTGCCACAGACCCCACGACAGACTCGTCGCGGGAAGACCGTCAGCACGGCGGTGGGCCGCGAGAGCGTCCAGGAACGTGTTCGCCGCCGCGTAGTTGCTCTGACCCGCACCACCCAGAACACCGGCAGCGGACGAGAACAGCACGAACGCGGCCAGGTCCAGACCCTGCGTCAGCTCGTGCAAGTGCAGCGCGGCCTCCGCCTTCGGCTCCCACACACGCGCCAGACGCTCCGCGTCCTGCGACACCAACAGACCGTCATCGAGCACGGCCGCCAGGTGGAACACACCCGTCCACGGCCGGTCCGTATCCGCGAGCAAGCCGGTGACCTGCGCACGGTCGGACACATCGGCCGCAACGATCCGCACGGACTCGGCACCGACAGCCTCCAACTCGGCCACCAACTCAGCAGCCCCCGGAGCCCCCGGACCACGCCGCGACGTCAACACGAGATGCCGCACACCATGCACGGTGACCAGATGACGCGACACCGCCCGACCCAGCTCACCCGTACCACCCGTGACCAGAACGGATCCGTCCGACGCGAACTCCGGCAGCTCCCCACCGGACTCCGCACGCACCAGACGCGCCACCCGGATCTCACCCCCGCGCACCGCCAGCTCCGGCTCACCGGTGACGGACAGGGCGAGTGCCACGTCCGCCGCCACGGCGGTCGGCTCGGCGTCGATGTCGACGAGGCGGATCACACGGTCGGCGTGCTCGCTGCGGGCCGTGCGCAGGAGTCCCCACAGGCCCGCCCGGACGAGATCGCGTACGGGGCCGTCGGCGTGCACCGCGCCCCGGGTCAGCCAGATCAGCTCGGTCTGTTCGAGGCGGGGCTCGGCGAGCAGGCGCTGCAGCAGCTCCAGCGCGGCGGTGGCCTCGCCGAGGGCCGTCGCGCCGACCAGGCTGGTGGCGTCGACGAGGAGGCGGTCCGGGGCGTCCGCGCCGGCGTCGGCGTCGAGTGCGGAGCCGGCGGCGAACAGCGCCTCCGCGTCCGGGTAGGCGGCGTCGAAGCCGAGCGCGTCGTCGCCCAGAACCCAGGTCAGGCCCTCGTGCGCGGCCTCTTCCAGCACGGGCGGGGCCTGGAAGGCGACCTGGTAGAGGTGGTCGACGGTCTCGGTGACCTTGAGCTGATCGGCGCCGGCGGCGCGCAGCTGGAGGCCGTCGGCGTGGGCGACGGGCCGGCCGGCCGGGTCGGTGGCGGTGACGCGCACGCTGTTCTGCCGGGGGTCGAGTTCGACGCGTACGCGGAGGTCGGTGGCTCCGGCGGCGAGCAGCTCGACGCCCGTCCACTCGAACGGGAGCAGCACCTGCGAGCCGTCGGTCCCGGCTTCCGTGCCGGTGCCGGTGCCGGTGTGCGCCTCCTGGACGCCGACCAAGGCGTGCAGGGCCGCGTCGAGGAGTGCGGGGTGGATGCCGAACTCGTCGGCCTTCAGGCCCTCCGGCAGCCGGACCCGCGCGTACGCGGTGTCGCCGGCGCGGTGGAGTTCGGTCAGGCCCTGGAAGGCGGGGCCGTAGTCGAGGCCGCGGGCGCGGAGGCGGTCGTAGAAGCCGTCGAGGTCGACGGGCTGGGTGCCGGGGACCGGCCACTGGGCCAGCTCGGCGAACGTGTCGCCGTCGGCGGTCGGGGCGTGGGAGAGCGAACCGGCCGCGTGACGGCGCCAGGGAGCGTCGTCGGCCGCGTTCTCCGGGAGGCTGTAGACGGCGACGGGGCGGCGTCCGGTGCCGTCGGGTGCGCCGACCGCGACCTGGAGCCGGATCGCACCGTCCGTTCCGAGCAACAGCGGCTCGGTGAGCACGAGTTCGGAGACTCCGGGGGCGCCGACGTGGTGGGCGGCGGTGAGGACGAGCTCCAGCAGACCGGTGCCGGGGACGAGCGCCGTACCGAAGGCCGCGTGCTCCTGGAGCCAGGGGTACTGCGCGGAGGAGAGCCGGCCGGTGAACAGGTACCCCTCGCCGTCGGCCAGCGCGGTGACCGCGCCGAGCCACGGGTGCGCCGACGCGGTGAGGCCGAGCGAACGGACGTCGCCCGCACGCTCGTCCGACTCGAGCCAGTAGTGCTCGCGCTGGAAGGCGTAGGTGGGGAGCGGTACGAGGCCTCCGGTGCCGGTGCCGGTGCCGAGGACGCGGTCCCAGTTCAGGTTGTGGCCCTGGACGTGGAGCAGGCCGAGGTTGCGCAGGAGCTGGGAGAACTCGCCGTGCTGGCGAGCGAGGGAGCCGACGACGATCCCGCCGCGTTCCGCGCTGCCGTCGGTCAGCGGCATCGACAGGACGGGGTGCGCGGAGATCTCGACGAAGACGCCGTGGCCGTCGTCCAGGAGCTGGTTCAGGGCGCGGTCGAAACGGACCGGCTCACGCAGGTTCCGGCACCAGTACGAACCGTCGAGCTCCGTGCCGTCGGCGACCTGCCCGGTCACCGTCGAATACAGCGCGATGTCCGTCCGGGACGGAACCAGACCCTCGAAACCGGCGGCGAGACCGGGCAGGAGGGGATCCATCTGGGCGTTGTGGGAGGCGTAGTCCACGTTGATCTTGCGGGCATAGACGTTCTGCTCGGAAAGCTCCGCGACGATCGTGGAGATCGCGTCCGCCTCACCGGAGATGATCGTCGAACCAGTGGTGTTGACCGCGGCGACGGACAGCGCCTCACCGTAAGGAGCGATGAAACCCTCCACGTCGGCCACCGGACGCTCGATCAGCGCCATACCGCCCTGACCCGCACACGCCAGCACCGCCCGCGAACGCTGAGCAACGATCTGCGAGCCCTGCTCCAAACTCAGAGCACCGCTCACCACAGCGGCAACGACCTCACCCTGCGAGTGACCCACCACGGCGGAAGGCTCCACACCCAGCGAACGCCACACGGCCGAGAGACCGACACCCATCGCGAACAGGGCGGGCTGCACCACGTCGACCCGGTCGAACGGCGGGTGATCACCCTCCTCACCGGAGAGGACCTCACGCACCGACCAACCCGTGAACGGCCGCAGCGCGGCATCACACGCGTCGACCGTCTGCCGGAAGGTCTCGTTCTCCGCCAGCAGCGCCCGGCCCATGCCGACCCACTGCGAGCCCTGGCCCGGGTACACGAAGACGACCTTGCCCCGGCGCGCAGCCGAACCCGTCACCACCGCATCGTGCGAAGCGCCCTCGGCCAGCGACCTCAGCGCCTCCACCAGACCGGCGGAATCGGCGGCCACCACACTCGCCCGCGACTCGAAGTGCGAACGGTGCCGGGCAGCCGTCACCGCCACATCGGCGACCGGGACCTCCGCACGCCCGGACAACCAGTCCGCCCAACGGCCCGCCTGCTCCCGCAGCGCGGCCTCGTCACGACCCGACACGACCACCGGAACCGGACCGGCCGGCGCATCGGCAGCCGGTTCGGCGGGCGCCTGGGCCAGGGCCGGGGGCTCCTCCAGCACCACGTGCGCGTTCGTACCGCTCAAGCCGAAGGACGAGACGCCCGCGCGGCGGACGCGCTCCGCGCCCCGCTCCCACGCACGCGCCTCGTTCAGCAGTTCCAGGCCGCTGGTGTCCCACTCGATCAGCGGGGTCGGCTCCTCGGCGTGCAGGGTTTTCGGGAGCAGGCCGTGCTCCAGCGCCAGCACCATCTTGATCACGCCGATGACACCGGCAGCCGCCTGCGCGTGCCCGATGTTCGACTTCGACGAACCGAGCCAGACCGGCCGGTCCGCCTCGCGTCCCGGGCCGAAGACCTCGGCGAGCGCGCCCGCCTCGATCGGGTCGCCGAGCGAGGTGCCCGTGCCGTGCGCCTCGACCGCGTCGATGTCGGACGGCGTCAGCCGGGCGGCGGCCAGCGCGTCCTGGATGACGCGCTGCTGCGAGGGGCCGTTGGGGGCGGTCAGGCCCTGGCTGCGGCCGTCCTGGTTGACGGCCGAGCCGCGGATCACGGCCAGGACCGGGTCGCCGTCGCGCTGCGCGGCCGAGAGCTTCTTCAGCACGAGCACGCCCGCGCCTTCGGCCCAGCCCGCGCCGTCGGCGCCCGCCGAGAAGGACTTGCAGCGGCCGTCGGCCGCCATGCCCTTCAGCCGGGAGAACTCCACGAAGAGGGAGGGGGCGCTCATGATGGTGACGCCGCCCGCGAGGGCGAGTTCGCACTCGCCCTGCCGCAGGGCCTGCACCGCCAGGTGCAGGGCGACCAGCGAGGAGGAGCAGGCGGTGTCGACGGTCACCGCCGGGCCCTGGAGGCCCAGCGTGTACGAGACGCGGCCGGAGACCACGCTGGAGGCCTTGCCCGTGCTGACGTAGCCGTCGAGGGCGTCCAGATCGCGGCCCAGGTGGCCGTAGTCGGAGCTCATGGTGCCGAGGTAGACGCCGGTACGGCTGTCCATCAGCGAGTCCGGGCGGATACCGGCCCGCTCGAGGGCCTCCCACGAGGTCTCCAGGACCAGGCGCTGCTGCGGGTCCATCGAGACGGCCTCGCGCGGCGAGATGCCGAAGAAGGAGGCGTCGAAGTGCTCGGCGCCGTCGAGGAATCCGCCGTCCTGGGAGTACGTCTTGCCGACGGCCTCGGGATCGGGGTCGTACAGGTCCAGCCCCGTCCAGCGCGAGGGCAGACCGCCGACGGCGTCACCGCCGGAGGCGAGCAACTCCCAGAAGCCCTCCGGAGTGTCGATCCCCCCAGGGAGCCGACAGGCCATCGACACGACCGCGATCGGCTCGGACTGCTTCGCCTCGAGGTCCGCCGCGCGCTTCTGCAACGCGCGGATCGCGGGCAGTGCAGCCTGCATCCGGTCCTGGTTTGTATTCGACACCATCGAGCGCCTCTCTGCGCGGCCACCGCAAGCTGATCCGGTCTCCGCGGACACAACACGGAGACCGGATCAGCCAATCGGCAAACACTTGAGCCCGGGTCAACGTGACCTGGTGTGGCCGGTGGCGCGGCCTCGGAGGCCTTGGTGCGGGGGTACGTCAGGGCCTAGTCGAGGCCGAATCCCTCGGCGGCGAACAGGGCGTCGAGCTCGGCGTTGAGGTCCTCGACGGACCGTTCGCCGTCGTCCTCCGCGCCGCCGATCCCGGCTTCGATCCCGGCGTCGACACCGGCGTCCGGGAGGCCGAGGTCCGCGATCGCCGCGGTACCCACAGCCCCGGCCGACACCGAAGCCGATACCGAAGCCGCCACCGCTGCCGGTGTCGTCGCCGGAGCCGGGGCCGGGAGGTCCAGCCGGCCGAGGATGAGCCGTGTGATGTGCTCGGGCGTCGGGTGGTCGAAGGCGAGGGTCGCGGGCAGCGGTACCCCGCTCTCCGTCGCCAGGCGCCGCCGCAGCTCGACCGCCATCAGCGAGTCGAGGCCGAGCCCCTTGAGCACTTCCTGCGGGGAGAGGGTCCCGGTCGAGTTCAGGCCCAGTACGGCGGCCACCTCGCGCAGCACCAGCTCCGTCACCAGGTCGGCCCGCTGGTCCTCGGGAACGGCCAGCAGGCGCTCCCGCAGCCCGGCCGGACCGCCGGAGGCGGCGGCGGGGGCCTCGGCCCGGCGCGGCCGGGTCCGTACGAGGGACCGGAACAGGGCGGGCGCGGGCCTGCCCTGGTCCACCTCGGCCTGTGCGGCGCGCAGATCGAGCTGGAGGGGTACGAAGTTGCCGGCCGGGCGGGCGAGCGCCGCGTCCAGGAGGTCCAGGCCGTGTTCGAAGCTGAGCGGGGCGATGCCCTGGCGGCGCATCCGGTCCAGTTCCGCCGTGCCGAGGTGCGAGGTCATGCCCACCCCGGCCTGGTGCCACAGGCCCCAGGCGAGGCTGGTGACCGGGCGTCCCTCGGAGCGGCGGCGGGCCGCGTACGCGTCGAGGCAGGCGTTGGCCGCACCGTAGATGCCCTGCCCCGCCGTACCGACGGTGCCGGCGGCGGAGGAGAAGAACACGAAGGCGGCGAGGTCCAGGCCCAGGCCGGTGGTCACCTCGTCGAGGTGGACGGCGCCGGTGATCTTGGGCTCCATCACATGAGCGAGCCGCTGTGCGTCCTGGCCGAGGAGTACACCGTCGTCCAGGACGCCCGCGAGGTGTAGGACGGCCGTCCAGGGCCGACCCTCCTCAGCCAGACCGAGCACCTTCTCCACGTCATCGCGACGACCGACATCACAGGCCTCTACCCGCACGCATTCCGCGCCTTCTTCCGTGAGCTGTTGTATGAGTTCCGCGGCTCCGGGCGCCTCGGCGCCGCGCCGTGAGGTGAGTACGAGGTGCCGAACGCCGTGCCGGCGGACCAGATGGCGGGCGACCTCGCGGCCGAGCTCGCCCACGCCGCCCGTGATGAGGACGGTGCCCTGCGGATCCAGGGCGCGCGCCTCGCCCGAGCCCGCGGCCGTGCCCGAGCCCGTGCCCGAGCCCGCGGCCGTGCCGTCCGGCCGGTCGGCCGTGACCAGGCGGGCCGCCAGCAGCCGGCCGTCGCGCAGGGCGAGTTCCGGCTCGTCGGCGCGGGCCAGGGCGGCCTCGACGGCGTCCTTGGTGCTGTCCTGGCCGAGGTCGACCAGGCGCAGGTTCTGGCCCGGGTGTTCGGCGCGGGCGGACCTGACCAGGCCCCACAGGGGTGCGTAGGCCAGACCGTCGAGCGGGTCGCCTTCCACGGCGCCGATGCTGCCGCGGGTGACGAAGACGAGTTCGGTGCCGGAGAGCCGCTCGTCGGCCAGCAGGGCCTGGAGCAGGGCGAGGGTGTACTCGCCGCCGCGGAACACGGCCTCGGACGCGGTCATGGCGGGCGCGCGGCCGGTCGTGTCCACGATGACGCGCTCGGGTGCCGGGCCGCCCGCGTCCAGCCGGGCGGACAGGGTCCCGGCCCCGGACACCGCCTCGATGCCGAGCAGCAAGGCGAGTTCGCCGGTGCCTCCGACCACGAGGTCGGCCGTGCGGCGGCCGGAGGCCGCCGCGGCCGCCGGTACGGGCTGGAAGGCCAGCCGGTGCAGGTCCCGGGCGCCGGTGGAGCGGGCGGCGCGCAGCTGGTCCGCGGTGGCCCGGCGCAGGTGCAGCGCGCCGACGCGGACGACGGGTGAGCCTGCCGCGTCGGCGGCCCAGACCTGGACGGACTGGCCGGCGGCGGACTGCTCGACGTCGATGCGGACGCGGAGTTCGCCGCTGCCCGCCGCGAACAGTTCGACGTCCGTCCACTCGAACGGCAGCAGCGCGCCCTCGGGTTCGTCCTGTCCTGCCGTCGCGCCCTTCATCACGTGCAGGGCGGTATCGAGCAGGGCCGGGTGCACGTTGTACTCGCTGCCCGCGGCCGGGTCGGGGAGGCGTACGAGTCCGTACGCGGTGCTGCCCTTGCGCCACAGTTCGGTCAGGCCCCGGAAGGCCGGGCCGTAGTCGATGCCCTGGGCGGCGAAGCGGTCGTAGAAGCCGTCGAGGGCGACCCGCTCGGCGCCGGCCACCGGCCAGGCGCTGAGGTCGGCGAACCCGTCCGGGGTGCCGGGGTCGTCCGGGCCGGCCGGATCGAGCAGCAGTTCGCCGCTCGCGTGGCGGGTCCAGGTACGGCCGGGGCCGTCGGGGCGGCTGTGGAGGGTGATGGGGCGGCGGCCGTTGTGCGGGGCGCCCACGGTGATCTGGAGGCGTACCGCGTCCTCGATCACCAGCGGTTCGGCGAGGGTCAGTTCGGCGACGGCGACGGCCCCGGCCTCGTGGGCGGCGGCCGTGGCCAGTTCGAGCAGGCCGGTGCCGGGGACGATGACCGAGCCGAAGACGGTGTGGTCGCGCAGCCACGGCTGGTCGGTGAGCGAGAGGCGGCCGGTGAACACGTGGCCGTCGGCGTCGGCGAGTTCGAGGGCCGCGCCGAGCCAGGGGTGCCGGGAGGCCTCCAGACCCAGGGAACCGGCGTCGCCGGAGGCCTGGGCGACCGGGAGCCAGAAGTGCTCGCGCTGGAAGGCGTACGGGGGGAGCGGTACGAGGGCTCCGTCGCCCAGGACGCGGTCCCAGTCGAGTTCGTGGCCCTGGACGTGGAGCAGGCCGAGGTTGCGCAGCAGCTGGGCCGGGGTGCCGTCACGGCGGCTGAGCGAGCCGACGACGATGCCGTCGCGTTCCGCGCTGCCGTCGGTCAGCGGCATCGACAGGACCGGGTGCGCGGAGATCTCGACGAAGACGCCGTGGCCGTCGTCCAGGAGCTGGTTCAGGGCGCGGTCGAAACGGACCGGCTCACGCAGGTTCCGGCACCAGTACGAACCGTCGAGCTCGGTGCCGTCGGCGATCTGCCCGGTCACCGTCGAGTAGAAGGCGATGTCCGTGCCGGTCGGGGCGATACCGCCGAAGCCCTGTGCGAGGGCGGGGAGGAGCGGGTCCATCTGGGCGTTGTGGGAGGCGTAGTCCACGTTGATCTTGCGGGCGTAGACACCCTGGTCCGACAGCTCCGCGACGATCTTCACGATCGCGTCGGCCTGACCCGAGATCACCGTCGAGCCGGCCGTGTTCACCGCGGCGACGGACAGCGCCTCACCGTACGGGGCCACGAACTCCTCGACCTCGGCCACCGGACGCTCGATCAGCGCCATACCGCCCTGACCCGCACACGCCAGTACCGCCCGCGAACGCTGGGCAACGATCTGCGAGCCCTGCTCCAAACTCAGAGCACCGCTCACCACAGCGGCAACGACCTCACCCTGCGAGTGACCCACCACGGCCGACGGCTCGACCCCGAGGGAACGCCAGACAGCGGTCAGACCGACACCCATCGCGAACAGAGCGGGCTGCACCACGTCCACCCGGTCGAACGGCGGGTGATCACCCTCCTCACCGGAGAGGACCTCACGCACCGACCAACCCGTGAACGGCCGCAGCGCGGCATCACACGCGTCGACCGTCTGCCGGAAGGTCTCGTTCTCCGCCAGCAGCGCCCGGCCCATGCCGACCCACTGCGAGCCCTGACCCGGGTACACGAAGACGACCTTGCCCCGGCGCGCAGCCGAACCCGTCACCACCGCATCGTGCGAAGCGCCCTCGGCCAGCGACCTCAGCGCCTCCACGAGGCCCTCAGTGTCGGCGGCGACCACACTCGCCCGCGACTCGAAGTGCGAACGGTGCCGGGCAGCCGTCACCGCCACATCGGCGACCGGGACCTCGGCACGTGCCGCGGCCCAGTCGGCCAGCCGGCCGGCCTGCTCGCGCAGCGCGGCCTCGTCACGCCCCGAGACGACCACCGCGTACGAGGAGGCGCTCGCCCCGGTGTCGGGGGTGGCGGCGGCCGACGGCGGGGTGGCGGCCGGGGGCTCCTCCAGCACCACGTGGGCGTTGGTACCGCTCAGGCCGAAGGAGGAGACGCCCGCGCGGCGCGGGCGGGACTGGTCGCGTTCCCACGGGGTGAGCGAGTCGACGACCCGGACGGGGAGTTCCTCCCAGGCGATGTTCGGGTTGCGCGGGGAGCTGTTGAGGGTCGCCGGGAGGGCGTCCTGCCGGAAGGAGGCGAGCATCTTGCAGACGCCCGCGACACCGGCCGCCGACTCCAGGTGGCCGATGACGCTCTTGGCGGTGCCCAGTCCCAGCTCCTGCCCCGGCGTGCGGCCTTCGCCGTAGACCGCGGCCAGCGCCTGCACCTCGATCGGGTCGCCCAGCGAGGTGCCCGTGCCGTGGCATTCGACGTAGTCGACGTCGGCGGGCGCGAGCCCGGCCGAGGCGAGGGCGGCGCGGATGACCTTCTGCTGCGAGGTGCCGTTGGGGGCGGTGATGCCGCTGCTGGCGCCGTCGTGGTTGATGGCGGTGGCCCGGATGACGCCGAGGACCGGACGGTCCTGGGCCTGTGCGTCCGAGAGCCGCATGAGGGCGAGTACGCCGACGCCCTCGCCGCGGCCGTAGCCGTCCGCCTCGGCGGAGAAGGTCTTGCTGCGGCCGTCCGGGGACAGCGCGTGCGAGCGGCTGAGCGCGATGAACGCGCCCGGGTCGGCGAGCACCTGCACGCCGCCCGCCAGGGCGAGTTCGCACTCGTCGCTGCGCAGCGCCTCGCAGGCCAGGTGCAGGGCGACCAGGGAGGAGGAGCAGGCGGTGTCCACGGACAGCGCCGGGCCCTGGAGGCCGAGGTGGTAGGAGAGGCGGCCCGCGTTGAAGCTGGGCAGGGTGCCGGTCAGCGTGTAGGTGTCGGGGGCGCCGCCCTGCCGGTACTTGCCGTACTCGCCGACGCCCGCGCCGACGAACACGCCCGTACGGGAGTCCCGCAGTTCGCGGGGCCGGATCCCGGCGTCTTCGAGGGAGGTCCAGGCCGCTTCGAGGAGGAGGCGGTGCTGGGGGTCCATCGGCTCGGCCTCGCGCGGGCTGATGCCGAAGAAGGCGGCGTCGAAGTGGGCGACGTCGTCGAGGAAGGAGGCGTGGCGGGCGTACGTACGGCCCTCCGCGTCCGGGTCGGCGTCGTAGAAGGCGTCGATGTCGAAGCGGTCCGCGGGCACGGTGGTGACGGTGTCGCGGCCTTCGGCGAGGACGGTCCAGAGGCTGTCGAGGTCGTGGGCGCCGCCGGGCATGCGCAGGCCGACGCCGACGATGGCGAGCGGCTCGTCGCCGCGGCCGGGCCGGTCTCCCGCCGGGGAACCGGCCGGGGCCGGGGCGGGGACCGCGGGGGCGAGTTTGGCGAGCAGCCAGTCGGTGGCGGTGCTGAGGTTGGGGCAGTCGAAGGCGAGCGTCTTGGGGGTGGTGACGCCGGTGCGCTTCTGGACGCCGGCGGCGAAGTCGATGGACATCATCGAGCCGAAGCCGAGGTCCTTGAAGCCGCGTTCCGGGTCCAGGGACCGGGGGTCCTTGATGCCGAGCACGGCGGCGGCCTCGGCGGCGAGCACGGCGGTGACGTGGGCCGCGCGGTCGGCCTCGGGCAGGGCCAGGACGCTGCTCAGGAACGGGTTCGTCTCGCCCTGGGCCGCGGTGGCGCCCGTACCGGCGGCGGTGGCGGTGTCCGGTGCCGTACGGGCCTCCGCGATCTCGTCGAGGAAGCGGCGCGGGCGGGCTTCGCCGTAGCCGGAGGCGGCCTTCTGCCAGTCGACGTCGGCGACGACGAGGGAGCGGCCCGAGGCGAGGGCGGTGTCCAGGGCCGTCTGGGCGCGGGCCACGGCCATCGGGGCGAGTCCGGCGGCGCGCAGCTGGGTTTCGGCGGCGCCGTGGGTCATGCCGCCGTCGGCCCAGGGGCCCCAGGCGAGGCTGAGGGCGGGGACGCCTTCGGCGCGCAGGGTGTCGGCGAGGGCGTCGAGGGCGGTGTTGGCCATGGCGTAGTTGGCCTGGCCGAGGTTGCCGAGGACTCCGACGACGGAGGAGTACAGGACGAGGGCGTCGAGTTCGTGGTCGCGGGTGAGCTCGGCCAGCAGGCGGGCCGCGCCGAGCTTGGGCGCGGCGGAGGCCGCCAGGGCCTCGGTGTCGAGGCGGTCCAGGAGTCGGTCGTCGAGGATGCCCGCGGTGTGGAACACGGCGCGCAGGGGCGGCTGTTCGCCGTCGAGGCCGTCCAGGAGCCGCTGGGTCTGGCCGCGGTCGGTGAGGTCGCAGGCGGCGAAGGTGACGCGGGCTCCGGCGGCTTCGAGGCGGGCGGTGAGCTCGGCGGCGCCCTCGGCCGCGGGGCCCCGGCGGGAGACGAGCACGAGGTGCTCGGCGCCGCGCTCGGCGAGCCGCTGGGCGAGGTGGCCGGCGAGGGCGCCGCTGCCGCCGGTGATGAGGACGGTGCCGCGGGGGGTCCAGGGGGTGGCTGCGCCGGGCGGGGTGGCCGCCCGGCGCAGCCTGCGGGCGTACGTGCCGGTGGGGCGCAGGGCCAGGTGCTCCTCGCCTCCGGCGGAGGCGCCGCCGTTGCTCGCGGCGTTAACGGCGTTAACGCCGTTAACAGTTGCGGCGAGCCGCGGGGCCTCGGTCAGGGCCTGCGCGGGGTCGGCCGGGAGGTCGACGAGGCCGCCCCAGCGGGCGCCGTGTTCCAGGGCGATGACGTGGCCCAGGCCCCAGGCGAGGGCCTGGTCGGGCTGCGGGGCCGGGTCGGCGGGGGCGGCGTGGACCGCGCCCTGGGTGACGAGCCACAGCGGGGCGCGGACGGCGGCGTCACCGAGGGCCTGGACGAGGGCCAGGGTCTGGGCGGCGCCCGTGGTGGTGGCCGGGTGGGCGGGGTGGGCGGTGGTGTCGGTGGGGGTGAGCGCGAGGACACCGGACAGCGGCCGGCCGCCGAGCTCCTCGGTGAGGGCGGCCAGCGGGGATCCGTACGCGGTGCGGTCGTCCTGGCCCGGCACGACGTGGACGGTGGCGCCGCCGGCGGCGAGCGCCTCGGTGACGGCGGCGAGGAGACTCCGCGCCCGGGACTCGGCGCCGTCGCCGGTCGCGGACTCGGCGCCGGTCGCGGACTCAGCGCCGGTCGCGGACTCAGCGCCGGTCGACGGATCGGCGCCGGTCGACGGATCGGCGGCGGTCGCGGGCCGGGCGGCGGCGGGGGCGACGAGCAGCCAGTGGCCCTCGGTGGCCGGGGCCGCGGGGACGGGCCGGACGGGCTCCCAGGTCTGCTCGTACAGCCAGTCGGCGACGGTGTCGGCGTGGTCCTGGCGTTCGCGCCAGGCGGCGAGGTGGGGCAGCAGGGCGGCGACGGCGGTGCTGTCGGTGATGCTGTCCTCGACGCCGAGGAGTGCGGCGACGCGCTCGGCCGCGCCGCTCCCGACGGCCTGCCACAGCGCGTCGTCGGCGGCGGGGCGGCCGCCGCGGGCCCGCTCGGGGGCGTCGATCCAGTGGCGTTCGCGCTGGAAGGCGTACGTGGGCAGGTCGGTGACGGTGGCGGCGGTGCCGGTGCTGGTGAACACCTTGCACCAGTCGACGTCCTGGCCGCTGACGTGGAGCGCGCCGAGGGCCTGGACGAGGACGCGGGCCTCGTCGCTCTCGTCGGCGCGCTGGGAGGCGATGAAGGGGACCTCGCGCTCGACGCAGCCGGCGCCCGTCGCGGACAGCACGGCGGCGGGACCGCACTCGAGGTAGCGGGCGACGCCGGCCCGCTCCAGGGTGGCCATGGCGTCGAGGAAGCGGACGGGTTCGCGTACCTGGCGGACCCAGTACTCGGCGGAGCGCATGCCCTCGCCCGGTGCGAGGTCGGTGTCCGTCCAGGCGCCGGTGACGGTGGAGACCAGCGGGATCCTCGGCGCGTCGAACGCGCACTCCTGGGCCACGGCCCGGTAGGCGTCGAGCATCGCGTCCATGTGCGGACTGTGGAAGGCGTGGGAGACCTCCAGCCTGCGCGTGCGGCGGCCCCGGGCCGCGAAGTGGCCGATGACGGCGGTGACGGCGTCGGTGTCGCCGCTGACGACGGTCTGTGCGGGCCCGTTGAGTCCGGCGACCGCGATCCGGCCGTCCACGTCCGCGAGGACGTCGAGCACCTCGGCTTCGGACGCCTCGACGGAGGCCATCGCCCCGCCCGGCTCGCAGGCCTGCATCAGGCGGCCGCGGGCGGCCACCAGGCGGGCCGCGTCGGTCAGGCCGAGCAGGCCGGCCGCGTGCGCGGCGGCGAGCTCGCCGACCGAGTGGCCCGCCAGGACGCGCGGTTCCACCCCCCAGGCCTGCCACTGCCGGAACAGGGCGACCTCGACGGCGAACAGGGCGGGCTGGGTGAACTCGGTCTCGTGGACGAGCGCGCCGTCGGCGCCGTCGGGGTCGGCGAACAGCACGGCGACGAGCGGGATCCGCAGGTGGCGGTCGAGTTCCGCGCAGACGTCGTCGAAGGCCTGGCGGAAGGCCGGCAGCGCCCCGTACAGGGCGCGTCCCATGGCCAGGCGCTGGCTGCCCTGCCCGGTGAACAGCACGGCCAGGTCGCCCTTGCGGGCGGTGCCCTCGGTCAGGGCCCGGTGCGGGGCTCCCTGGGCCAGGGCGCGCAGGGCTTCCGCGGCCTCGTCGGCGGTGGCGGCGACGGCGACGGCCCGGTGCTCCAGGTGCGAGCGGCGGCCGGCGGCGGTGTACGCGGTGTCGAGCAGGGCGGCCGTGGAGGCGCCGGCCAGGTGGTCGGCGAGGGCGGCGGCGTTCGCGGCGAGCGCGGCGGCGGTCTTGCCGGAGACGGTCACGGCGACGGGCGCGGTGGGGGCCGGGCGCTGGGGCCGGCCGGTGACGGCGCCCCAGTCGACGTCGTAGCCCTCGCACCACAGGCGGACGGCGACGTCCTCCAGCAGGCGGCGGGCGGGCCGGTCGCGGCGGCCGGTGACCAGGACCGAGGAGGGGCCCGGGGCGGGGGTGGTGTCCCCGGCGGCGGCCGCTTCGGCGAGGGCGGTCAGGGTGCGCTTGAGGGAGTGCCGGGCGACGGGGTGCGGGGCGATCTCGACGATCGCGAGGCCCCGTTCGTCGGCGAGGGCGGTGACGGCCTCGGTGATCAGCATGGGGGCGCACATGTTGCGGGCCCAGTAGGCGGCGTCGAGGGCGGTGCCGTCGGTGAAGCCGTTGGTGACGGTCGACCAGAAGGGGATGGCGGCCGGGGCGGTGCGCAGGGTGCCGAGCCGGCGTTCGAGTTCGGGGGCGAGCGCGGTGAGCTGCTCGCTGTGGGAGGCGTAGTCGATGTGGACGCGCTGGCAGCGCACCCCGGCGTCGGCGAGTTCGCGTTCCACGGCGGCCACGGCGTCCAACGGCCCGGACACGGCGGTCTGGCCGGGGGCGAGGTGGCCGGCGAGGGAGATCCGGCCGGGGTGGCGGGCGGCGAGCTCGCGGGCGGCCTCCAGCGGCAGTTCGCACAGCAGCAGGGCGCCCTGGCCGGCGGCGCGTTCGGCGATGAGCTGCGACCAGGTGCCGATGAGGCGGGCGCCTTCGGTCAGCGGCAGGACGCCGGCCACGACGGCGGCGGCGACCTCGCCGATGCTCTGGCCGAAGACGGTGCACGGCTCCAGGCCCCAGGCTTCGAGGGTGCGGGCGAGGGAGACCTGGACGGCGAACAGGACGGGCTGGACGACGTCGGTGCGGTCCAGTCTGGAGGTGTCGGGTCCGGCGAGCAGCTCCTCGACCACGGACCAGCCGGTGGCCGCGGAAAGCGCGGTGTCGCAGGCGTCGAGCGCGGTCCGGAAGGCGGGTTCGGCGAGCAGGTCGCGGCCCATGCCGAGCCACTGGGAGCCGTGGCCGGAGAAGAAGAAGGCCAGCGAGGGCCGGGTGCCGGCGGTGCGCGGGGTGCGGGTGGCGAGGTGCTCGCGCAGGGTGTCGGCGAGTTCGCCGGGGTGGCTCACGGCGGCGACGATCCGCTGGGTGCCGGTGGCGCGGGCGAGGAGTTCGGGCGCGTACCAGCCGTGGCCGGTGCGGGCGCGGGCGGTGACGGCCTCGGCGGCCTCGCGCAGCTCCTGGTCGGTGTCGGCGGCCAGCGGGACGAGGTGGCGCCGGCGGTAGGGGGCCTCTTCGAGGGCGATGTGGGCGTTGGTGCCGCCGAAGCCGAAGCTGCTGACGCCCGCGTACCGGCGGCTGCCCTGCGGCCAGGGGCGGCGCTCGGCGACGACTTCGAGGCGGCCGGCCTCGAAGTCGATGTGCGGGTTGGGGGTCTCGAAGTGGAGGCTGGCGGGGAGTTCGCCGTGGTGCAGGGCCAGGGCGGTCTTCATCAGGCCGACGACGCCGGCGGCGGGTTCCAGGTGGCCGAAGTTGGTCTTGGCGGAGCCGATCCGCAGGGGCTCCTCGCGGCCGTCCGCGAAGACGGTGGCCAGGGCCTCGGCTTCGATGGGGTCGCCGAGCAGGGTGCCGGTGCCGTGGGCTTCGACGTAGGAGACGTGCCGGGGGGCGACGGCGGCGTCCTGCCAGGCGGCGCGCAGGACTTCGGCCTGGGCGCGCGGGTTGGGCGCGGTGAGGCCGTTGGAGGCGCCGTCGTTGTTGACGGCGCTGCCGCGGATGACGGCGTAGATCCGGTCGCCTTCGGCGAGGGCGTCGGACAGGCGGCGCAGGACGACGATGCCGCAGCCCTCGCCGCGTACGTAGCCGCCCGCGCCGGCGTCGAAGGCGCGGCACTGGCCGTCGGGGTTCATGCCGCCGAACTTGGTCATGGCGACGGTGGTGTGGGGGCTGAGCATGATGTTGACGCCGCCCGCGAGGGCGAGGTCGGACTCGCCGGAGCGCAGGCTCTGCACGGCGAGGTGGGTGGCGGTCAGCGAGGAGCTGCACGCGGTGGCGACGGCGAGGGCCGGGCCGTGCAGGCCGAGGGTGTAGGCGATGCGGGCGGGGATGATCGAGTTGTCCCAGCCGGTGGCGGAGTGGGTCTCGATGTTCCGCGGGTCGGCGCCGGTGGCCAGGTGGTACTCCTGCGCCATCGTGCCCATGAACACGCCGGTGCGGGTGCCTTCGAGGTCGCCGTGGACGATCCGGGCGTCCTCGATGGCGGCCCAGGCGCTCTCCAGGGCCATGCGCTGCTGGGGGTCCATCTGGCGGGCTTCGGCGGGCGAGATGCGGAACAGTTCGGCGTCGAAGCCGGCGACGTCGTCGAGGAAGCCGCCCCAGCGGGTGGTCATCCGGCCGGGGGCGCGCGGGTCGGGGTCGAGCCACTCGTCGGCGTTCCAGCGGTCGCGGGGGACCTCGCGCACGGCGTCGACGCCGTCGAGGAGGCTCTGCCACAGCGCGTCGGGCGTCTCGATGCCGCCGGGCAGCCGGCAGCCGAGGCCGACGACGGCGATGGGTTCCTGCGCGTGCGCGCGGCCGCGGGCGCGGGCGGTCCCGGCGCCGGGCGCGGCGGGCCGTTCGTCGCCGGCGAGGTGGCCGGCGAGGGCGGCGACGGTGGGGTACTGCCAGGCGACCCAGGCGGGGACCGGGCGGCCGAGCCATGCGGACACGCTGTCCAGCATGGCCACGATCGACAGGGAGGTCATGCCCAGGTCCCGCAGGGAACGGTGCTCGTCCACCGAGCCGGGGCCGATCTCCAGGAGTCCGGCGATCGTCTCCCGCAGCCGGGCGGCTATGTCCGCGGCGACGGGCACGGGGGCGGCAGCGGCGCCGCTGTTCACCTGGGCGTTGCTCATCTGGGCATCCTTGGAGATCGTTGAACCGAGGCCTCGGCAGAAGACGGGGAGGCCGGGCGCGGTGCGCGCCCGGCCGTGGGGGTCAGTCCCGGCGGCCGGTGACGGCCGGGCCGGCGGTGGTGGCCGGGGGTGAGGCGGGTGCCTGGCCGGGCTCCGGGGTGAGCGGGCCGCTGCCGCCGTACTGGGCGCGCAGGGCCGGGCTCAGGTTCCGGGACCCGGCGATCTGGGCGTAGACGCCGACCGCTTCGGTCGGGGTGCGCTTCATGGTGGTGCGGTCGACGGCGTAGAGGCCGAAGCGCGGCTTGTAGCCGCCGAGCCACTCGAAGTTGTCCATCAGGCTCCAGTGGTAGTAGCCGCGGACGTCGACGCCTTCGGCGCGGGCCCGCTGGATCTGCTCCAGGGCGCGGACGATGAACTCGGCGCGGCGCTTGCCCGAGGCGGTGGCCATGCCGGACTCGGAGACCAGCAGGGGCAGGCCCTTGTAGCGGCGGCTGAAGTCCTTGAGGACGGGGTAGAGGCCCTGCGGGTCCGACTCGTATCCCATGTCGGGGATGAAGTACGTCGGGTCCTTGAGCGGGAAGCAGGGCGGCGCGCCGCACACGTCGACGTTGATGACGGGCAGGGTCGTCGGCCCGGGGGTGGTCGGGTCGGTGACGCCGGTGCGGTCGTAGAGCTGGATGCCGAGCCAGTCGAGGGTGTTCTTCCACTCGGGGTGCTGCTCGTCGGGCGTGCCGTCGTAGTTGGAGTCGAAGGTGCCGTAGCGCAGCGAGTCGAGGAAGTTCAGCTCGAAGAAGCGGCGGAAGCGGTCCCGGGCGGCGATGTCGCGGGGCTGGGTGCTGATCTTGCCGTCCCGGACTGCCTCGTACTGCTTGACGCTGGCGGTCAGGCCGACGCTGGCGCCCGGGTCCACCTTCTTGATCGCCTTGTACATGGCGGCGTGCGCGTCGATGTACGTGCGTACGGCGGGCGCGAACTTCGTGTCGAAGTTGGTGGGCAGGTTGGCCTTGCCGGGCGGGCCCGCGCCGAAGGCGTGCGAGAACATCATGTACACGCCGGGCTCGTTGAGGGTCACCCAGTCGCGGACGCGGTCGCCGAACCGCTGGGCGAGCAGCCTGGAGTGGTCGGCCATGGCCTTGACGACGAGCGGACCGCCCTGGGGGTGGTCGAGGCCGCAGAGGTTGGTGTCCGAGGGCCCGTTGGCGCAGGTGACGTCCTCGGGGTTGTCCACCCACACCGGGTTGGCGAAGTGGTGGATGGTGACGACCGGGCGGATGCCGCGGGCGACGAGGGCGTCGATCACCTTGTTGTAGTGGGCGATGGCCTGCTCGTCGATCTGGCCGCGGCGGGGCTCGATGCGCGCCCACTCGATGCCGAAGCGGTACGAGTCGACCTTCAGGGCGGCGATGAGGTCGATGTCCTCGATGGCCAGCGTGTACCCGTCGACGCCCTCACCGACGGCGGGGCTCTTGCCCATGCCGCCTTCGGCGACGGGCTGGGTCCACTTGTACCAGTCGGTGTTGGTGTTCTGGTCCTCGATCTGGGTGGCGGAGCTCGAGACACCGAACCGGAAGCTGCCCTTGCCGAACGGCGAGGAGAGCGAGCCCGGCTGGGCGAACCGCGCCGCCGGTCGCTGGGTCGTGGAGGAGGCCTCCTGGGCGGCCGCCGTGGGTACCAGGAGTCCTGCGGTGAGGATCACCGCCGCCGCGGTCTGCAACAGTCGTTTCACGATGCCTTCCAGAGGGGGCCGAGGGCTGAGTCGTCCGCCCCCACCCTCGTGAGGGGGTCTCGAAGCCCACTGGAGGCTCCGTACAGCCCACCCCCGGCAGGCCCACTTCTCAGGACACCCCGGGCCGTCCCGCAGTCCTGACGTACCCGGCCGGTCCCGGTCTCCCGCCCGCCGCGCGCACAGGCCGCTCGGCCGCCCGCCGGCGCACTGCCCTCGGCACACTGGTCGCGGGCGCCTGACCGCCGTAGTGCGCCGCGCGACGGCCCGCGGCCTCATCACCGCCCTGTCCGGCCCGCCTTGGCCGTCCCGGCCGCCTCCGTCGTCGTCCGCCCCCAGCTCCCTTTTCGGCCTTCCGCTCCGCCCATCCGGAGTGATCTCCACGAGGTCGTCCGCCATCGCCGCCCGCCCTTGGGCGCCCCGGGCCCCCTTGCCCAACCTATCGAGATTCGATAGATTTCTATCGCACTTCGATGTAAGGATGAGGCATGGGAAAGCTGACGGTGCGCGCGCTCCGCGCCGTGCTCGTGGTGGTGCTCACCGGCACCGTGTTCGTACAGGCATTGATGCTGTGGATGCTGGTCAGCGGGAACGACCCGGAGGACGGGTCGCTCCCGCTGACCGCGCTGCGGGTGATCACCATCCTGGGCATCGGGACGGCCCAGGTCGCCCTGGTCTGCGTATGGCGACTGGTGACGATGGTGCGGCGCGGAACCGTGTTCTCCCACACCGCCTTCCGGTACGTGGACGGCATCATCGGCGCGATCGTCGCGGCTGCTCTCGTGTGGTTCGCGGTCACGGCCCTGAACGCGCCGGGCCAGCGGGACGATCCGGGCGTCACCGTCATCATGGGCGGGGTCGGGCTGGCCGTCCTCGGAGTCGCGCTCATCGTGCTCCTCCTGCGGATGCTGCTCGCCCAGGCCATCGCCCGCGACGTCCAGGCGACGCAGATGCAGGCCGAGCTGGACGAGGTGATCTGATGCCGATCACCGTAGACATCGACGTGATGCTGGCCAGGCGGAAGATGTCCGTGGGCGAACTCGCGGACCGTGTGGGGATCACCCCGGCCAACCTGGCGGTACTGAAGAACGGCCGCGCCAAGGCGGTGCGCTTCGCGACGCTCGCCGCGCTCTGCGAGGTGCTCAAGTGCCAGCCGGGCGACCTGCTGCGCTGGGAGGCCGAGGACGCCGCGGGCGGATAGCCGGTCCCGCCGGTCAGCCCGTCACTTCTGCGGCAACGCCTGACTGCGGCGGGGTGCGCATGCCCCAGCGGGCAAGGGACGGGCCGGCAGAGCCCAGTACCGCGAAGAACAAGGCCAGCAGCAGCCAGCCCGTCGTGCCGAGTCCGAGCACCACCGTGGTGAGGATCCGCGAGGACCAGCCGGCGCCGCTGCTGCCGCGGCGCCGGCAGTGTCTTTGCCGACACGGTTGACGAAACTGGCGGCGATCAGCACGCGCTCCGGCCCGTTGTCCCCCGCTCCGCAGCCTATTCGGCCTGCCGCGCCGCCTTTGATCACGGACGGCAGGCTAACAGCGGTCACTGATCCGGCAGCTGTCGCACCGAGCGCCGGCAGTCGACCGCGCCACGGGCCCGGATGCCACGGCCACGGCCGGCCCACCACCGACCGCAGGGACAGGATGAAGAGACTCACTCACAGCGGCAACGGGGGCGTGGGCAGCGGATCGCCCTGCCGGGCGCTCAGCGCCATGACCATCACGGCGTCCGTCCAGCCGAGCGGTGCCACCGACGAGGGATGTCCGGCACCGTTGACCGTCTCGGGGAACTCCCCGAGCCCGTTGCGCTTGGCCAGGACCCAGTTCAGTACCGCGTCCGCCCGGGCCGTGTCGCCCAGCTGAGCCCAGGCCAGGGCGAAGAAGCCGGTGCTGGCCGTCCACGCGTACGACCCCCAGGGCGCACCGGGGTCGTTGCCCGGCAGCAGGCCTCCGTTGGGCTGGAGCAGGGCGCGCTGGGTGGAGACCAGGGCGGCCGGCAGATCGGCCGGGGCCCGGTTGAAGGGCGGCGCCATGAACGCCGCCGCGCTGTCCCGGCCGTGCTTTCCGTCGATGGTCCGCTGGTAGCCCAGCGGAGCGAAGTACCGGGCGATGCCGGCGGAGAGCTTGCGCGCCGCGGCGGTCCACTTCACCCGGTCCGCGTCCTGCCCGCGGCTTCCCGCCAGGTCGGCGGCCGCGTTGAGACCGGCGAGGAGCGGTGCCGCGGTACCGATGTTGGTGGTGGCGGTCGGCAGTTCCCAGTAGTCGGGGGAGGCCGGCGGGAGCCCGTTCGCGCCCAGCGAGGCGGCAGCCCGGTCCGCGGCCTTGCGCACCATCGGGTAGAGGGCGTCCAGCCCTGCGGCGCGGGTACCGGCCGGCGCAGCCTGGTACCACTGCCAGACCGACCAGGGCACCCAGCCGTTGCCGTCGAGCTGCCAGGGGCGCCCGTCCGGTGGCCCGGATCCGTCCAGGGTGGTCCTGGCCTCCCAGGTCCCGTCGGCCCGCTGCGTGCGGACGTCGTACTGGAGGATGCGGTACGCCTCCTCGCTGTGTCCGGTGGCCGCGAACGCCGCCGCCACGAAGGCACCGTCCCGGGGCCAGGAGTACTCCCACGGCGGGGACCAGGCCGCGGCAGAGGCCCCGTTGGGCTGAAGGAGGGCGCGCATCGACAGCAACGCACGCCGTGCGGCGGCCCGTTGTCCGTTCGTGGTGCCCGGCACCGTGCCCTTGGCCAGCCAGCCCGCGCTCTCCGCGACTTGGGCCAGTGCGCCCGGGTGGTCGGCGGGGACCACCACGGAGGCCGTCGCCCCGGTGGGCAGGTACCGCCAGCGGCCGGACGGCAGGCGCAGCACGTTGCTGTCACCCACGTAGGACGCTCCGACGGCGAAGGCGGGCAGCACCGCCTCGGTGCTGCGCAAGTTGCCCAGCAGCCCCGAGGTCCGGGCCGCGAGCGCCGTGGTGGGGACGTAGCACTGCTGTGTCTCGCCGCACCGTTCGCTGCCGGTGGGCTCGACGTAGAACGCGAGCCGGGAGGTGTAGGCGTGCCAGCCGCCCCAGTACGCCTTGTCGTAGTTCCAGCTGGTCAGGGCGCCCGGCGCCGAGGATACGGTTCCGTACCAGGCGATCGGCTTGTTCTCCGTGGTCGTCGCCTGGAGGTGGAGGTAGTACGTGGCGCCCGGCGTGACGGCGGCGTTCATCGGGAACTCCAGCCACCCCGATCCGGCTCCGCCCAGGGAAGCCAGGTTGATGGTCCTGCTCGCGATGGAGGAGGCGCCGTTCGCCTTGTCCTTGCGGATCTGCGCCGTGATCTGGCCGGTCGCGGCCCCGCTCGCCACGTACGCGCTGACCCGGGTGACGCGCGTGTTCCCGGTGGTGAAGGCCTGCGCCGCCGCGTTGTTCGTGGCCTTGACGCTGAACAGGGCCGTGCCGTGGGCCGACTGTCCGTCATAGGCGGTGGCCGCGGCGGCCGCGGGTTCTGTTCCTCCCAGGACTGTCAAGGCCATCACGGGTGCCAGCAGGTAGGCCGTCGGCGACGTCAATGCCCAAGTCCTTCCGAGACAACGCGGCCCGGAAGGGCTGCGGCATTGGCACAGGATGCCACCGCGCAATCGTCACGACGGTGAACGTCGGGCCGCCCGCCACCCGGACAGCTCAGCCGAATCCGCCGGTGAGGGGGACCGGCGGCCCCGCACTACCCGGAACCGGCCCCCGCAGCGCGCCGCGACGCCGGGCCTGCGGGTCGGGCGGGTCGGGCGGGTCGGCCGGGCTCAGGGTGGTCGGGGCTCACGCGGGCCGCATGATCGGCGGTGTCAGCGTCGTCGCGTCGCCCGCCCGGTACAGCGCCGCGGGGCGGCCGACCGCGGGCTTGCGCCGGCGCCCCACCGGGACGATGAACCCGGCCGCTTCGGTGACCTTGCGGTGGAAGTTCGGGCCGTCCAGCAGCTGTCCCCACACGGTCTCGAAGACGTTGCGCAGTTCGGCGATGGTGAACTCGGGCCCGCAGAACTGCGTGGCCACGGCGGAGTGCTGGAGCTTGAAACGGGCCTGTTCGACGGCGTCGGCAAGGATCTCGTGGTGGTCGAAGGCGAGCAGGTCCGGGGAGGCGAGCGCCGTGTCTACCGGCAGCCACCGGGTGGCGGCCGCGTCCGACCCGGCGACCGGCGCCGCGGGCTCCGGCACGATCGCCAGGTAGGAGCAGGTGACCACCCGCGGGTCGCGCGGATCGCGACGCGGGTCGGTGTAGACCCCGACCTGTTCGAGGTGGAACCGGGCGGCGTCCAGTCCGGTCTCCTCGCGCAGTTCGCGGACCGCCGTCTCGTCGAGGGTCTCCGACCCGCGCAGGAACCCGCCGGGCAGGGCCAGTCTGCCCCGGAACGGCTCCGTGCCCCGCTCCACCATGAGGACCTGAAGGGCGCCCTCACGGATGGTGAGGAGGGCGATGTCGGCCGTCATGTGGATCAGGAGGCGGGGGCGGGTGGCTCTCATGCTGCACAGACTAACTAATTGTGCGATTGACAAGAACTCCGCCGCGTACTTAGGGTCACAACTACAGAAACCGCTCCCGGAGCGGGAGCGGTACAGGCTTGGGGGGCCCTGTGATCCTTGCTGTGGACATCGGCGCGTCGGCTACGAAGGCCGCTCTGTGGCGGCCGAAGCGCTATGACCCCGCCGCGCTCGACATCGACGGGCAGTTCCAGTGGTCCACCACGCTCTTCCTGGACCGAGGGCGGGGCATGCTCACCGGGGTGGCGCCGGAGAACCTCGCCGGCGCCCCGCGCTACCGCGGCCGGTACCTCGTAGGAGTCAAACAGCAGGTCAACAAGCCGGACCCGGCCACCGAACCGCTCTACCGGGAGTTACGGTTCCCCACCGGCGGCACCGAGCCCCTCGTGCGCGGAATCGGCGTGATCCTGGCCCACGCGCTCACCGCGGTCCCGAAGCGGTTCGGACGGCCCGACCGCCTGGTCCTGTCCCACCCCGTGGTCTGGACGGACACCGAGAAGGCGGTGCTCGTGGAGGCGGCGGCCGCCGCCCTCCCCGGAGTTCCCGTCGCCCTGGTCAGTGAAGCCGAGGCGGTCGGCCTGCACATGGCGTCCCGGCTGCCGGCCGGCGGATCCTACGCGGTCCTGGACTTCGGCGCCTCGTCCTTCGACTTCGCCGTCCTGCGGCACCAGGCGCAGGGTCCGGCCCGCGTGGTGTACGACGGGGGCCGGCTGATCGGCGGCGACGACTTCGACGCCTGCCTCCTGAACCTGGTGCGCGAATCGGCCGACGCCGGCCAACTCCGCGAACTGACGGACATCGCCACCACCGAGCCCGAGTTGCTGAGGGCCGAGGCGGAACAGGTCAAGAAGGCCCTGAGCGATGGCGACGAGGCCGTGTTCGCGGTCCGCGGTCTCGAAATCGACGTCTACCGCGCGGAGTTCGAGGCGGCGATCGCCCCGCTCGTCCAGACCTGCCGCACCCTGGTCGACGAGGCGCTGTCCCTGCTCCACGCGGACCCGCCCCACACGTTCGCGCTCAGCGGCGGAGCGGCGCGCATCCCCTTGGTACGGGAACAGATGGCCGACCTGGCCGCCGGGGCGGGAGCCGAGGTGATCGACGCCCAGGAGGAGACACCGGGCAGCCTGGTCGCCCTCGGCGCACTGCGCATACCCGCCGACGCCCCCGCGCCGCGCGCCCGCGCCGTCCGCCCCTTCACCCTCGCCGCCGAGGTGATGAAGGCGCCGGCTGCCCGGACACCCCTCACGGCCGTGCGCGGCGGCCTCGCCTTCCTCGGCCCCGACGCCGGGTTACAGGTGTGGCAGGACGACGGCACCGGAACCATGGGCCCGGTCGCCCTGCGCCGCAAGGTCCCCGGCTCGGTCGCCATGACGGCCGGCGGCACCGGTCGCGAACTGGTGCTCGCCAGCCCCTCACCCGCTTTCACCGTGATGGAACTGAACGCGCGGGGCGAGGACGTCGCTGCCAGCGTGTTCGGCCACCTCGCCGCCACACCGTCCCGGTCCGAGGGCCGCGTCACCGCACTGGCCCACTGGTGGCCGCTGCTCGCCTGGTGCGTCGACGACGGCCCCGGCGGCTCCCTGGTCGACGTCCGCGCAGACCGCTGGAGTCCCCTCCTCTTCGACGAGCCCGTATCGGAACTCACCTTCGCCGGACCCGGAATGCTCCTGGCCCGCACCGCGACCGGCCTGTTCCTGCTCGACACGGACTCCCTCCGGACTCCGGACTCCCTGCGGAGACCGGCCTTCCTCCCCCTCTCCGAGCCGTTCTCCGTGGCCGTCGAACCGTCCTCGGCCACGGCGGCCGTGAGCGGAGCCGGAGCCGTGAGCGGATACGCCCTGCGGCCGGACGGCTTCGAGCGGCTCTGGCACCGTCCGCTGGGGGACGGCGGACCCGTGGCCTGCACGGCGCCGGGCGGACAGCCCGTGGTGATCGTCTTCGACACCCACGACGGGGTGTACCGGGCGCTCGCGGCGGACACCGGCAGACAACTCGCGCTGCGCGACGCGGCCGCGTCCACGGGCCCTCACCGGATGTACCCCAGCCCCGACCCCGGTGTGGTGTACGCCAGGACCCCCGGGTTCGTGCACCGGCTGCGCCTCGAAGGGCCCGTACGGTGACGGCGCCCGGGCCGGCCGCGGCGCTCATCGCGGAGCACTGCCGCGCGCTGCTCGGCGACCCGGAGCAGGCCGATGACACCACCCTGCTCGACATCGTCGCCCAGTGCGGCCAGCCCCTGAGGGTCCTGCTGGTCGGCGGCGTCTCGAGCGGGAAGTCGACCCTCCTGAACGCCCTGGTCTCCGGTTCCCGGGCCGAGACGGCGTTCACCGAGACCACCGCCGAGGTCACCTGGTACCACGGACCACACCTGGGCCCGCTGCGGCTTCCCGATCCCTCCCACCGCGCGGTCCCTGTCGGGTTCCCGCTCGCCGACCGCCTCGTCCTGGGCGACAGCCCCGGCCTGAACACCCTCTCGGAGAACCCGCGCGAGACCCTGCGGATGATGCGCGGCGGTGACCTGGCCGGGGCCGCCGCGGCCTTCGTCTGCGTCCTGGACCGCGGACTGGTCGACCAGCACTGGGCCGAGCAGCTGGATGGCCTCGCCGCCCTCTCCGCGGGCCCCTTCGACCTCGTCGGCAACGTGGTGGTCGTCATGTCGAAGATCGATCTGGTCGATGAGGACATCGGCAGCATCGAGCGCCGGACCCGCGTCGACGCACCGCTCACCTTCCGCTTCGCGGGCGTCAACCAGCTCATGGCGGCCGCCGCCAGGAGCGGCGGCGTAGACCGGCGGACGGTGGCCGTACTGGACGCCCTCCGCGCGCTGCCCTCGTTCACCTCGTGGCCCGCGGAATCCTGGTCCGACGTGCGGGAGGAACTGTCCGGACGGTTCCCCGACGCGGACCTGAAGGCGTTCGAGGAAACGGTCGGGGGGCCCAAGGGGCTCCCCGAACTGGTCCGCACCACCGCGGGCATGGACGACCCGTCGGCCGTCGCCGCCGTCTTCGAGCGCATGTCGGGCATCGCGGCCCTGGAATCCGTACTGGCCGACATCGCGGAGGACACCGACCTGTTCACCTCCACCGCCGCCCTGCTCAGGCTGCGCCGGCTGGCCGTCCGGCTGCCCGACGGTCCCGCCGCACGGGTGCGCTCCGCGATCGCCGGGGTGACGTCCAGCCGGGCGTACCAGGACCTGTGGCCGCGGGCCGCCGCACGGCTGATGCGCCACACCTCCGTGGGAGACGGACTCGACCCGGACGACCTGGAGACGGCCCTGCGGCTGCTGCGGGGGCTGAGCTGCCCACCGGCCGCTGCCGCCACCGCACTCACCCGCTGGTCGGCCCGATCGGCCGATCCCTTCGCCGACTCCCGCACCCGCCACCTCGCACGCCTCGTCCAGGACGCGGCACTGCGCGCACTGGCCGATCCCGAACCGGAGGAAACGCTGTGAGACCTCCCCGCTTCCGCTCGGCCCGGACCACGGCCCGGGTCCTGCACCGGCTCGCAGCCCGCCACCGGCCCGGTCCGGGCGGCGCACGACCGGGCGGCGCACGACCGGGCGCGCAGCCCTCCCCGGCGCCGCCGCACCTCCCCAACGTGGCCGCGGACCTGCTGGCCGTGGCCGACCGCCTGACCAGCCGTGAACTGGCGCGCCGGATCAGGGCCGTGGTGGCACGGCTGCCCGGCATCGTGACGATCAGCCCCGAACCGGGAACGCCCTTCGACCCGGCCGCCCACACCTGGGCCGAGACGCGCGGGGCCACCGAACCACAGCAGTACGGCCGGATCGCCGACGTGCTCGACCCCGGGTTCCGCGAGAGCCACACCCGCAAGGTCCTCAAGCCGGCCCGCGTCGCCGTCTACGACATGGAGGAGGAGTCCCATGACTGACCCCTTCGGCACCGCCGCCGCAGCGGCCGCCGACGACCGGGCGGAGGACGCCCTGCTGCGCCTGCTCGCACTGGCCGAGGAGGAAGAGGCCCTGGCCGCGGCCGGTGAACCCCTCAAGAACCTGGCCGGTCGCTGGCGCAGGCCCGTCGCCCAGGTGACCGTCGTCGGAGAGGTCTCCGTCGGCAAGTCCACACTCATCAACGCGCTGGTGGAGACCCCTGTCCTGCCCACGGCCACCGAAGCGCTGTCGTCCGTGCAGGTGGAGCTGGTCCACGGAAAGGCCCCGCTGGCCACCGTCTACGTACAACAGGGCGACGAACTGGTCGTGCGCGACGTGGTGGGGAAGGAGATCGAGGACTACCTGACCGCACGCGGCACCAAGACGGTGACCCGGCGCCACGGGCGGGACGCCGAGGTCCTCGGCGCGGTGGTCGCGGTCCCGTCCGACCTGCTGGCCCAAGGGCTGCGGCTGACCGACACGCCTGGAGTCGGCGGCCTCAACCCCGCCCACCGCAGGGCGACCGTGGCAGCGCTCGCGGACACCGACGCGGTCCTGTTCGTCATCCGCCCGGACCGTCCCGTCAGCGCCTCGGAACTGCGCTTCCTGGCCGAGTCCGTGGACCACGTCGGGCACTACCTGATCGTCCAGACCCACGCCGAACAGTTCCCCGACGCCGCCGACCGGCTGCGCGAGAACCTCGCCCTGCTGCACTCCCCGCAGACGTGGACGGCGCTGCTCGACGACGAGACGCGCGGCGGGCAGCTCGCCGAACGCTTCCGGAAGGAGGTGACCGGGGTCAGCGTGTCCGCCAAGGACGCCCTGGGCGCGTACGCACGGCGTCCCGGCCCGGGCTGGGAGAGGAAACTGGAACTGAGCGGGATGCCGAAGCCAGCCGAGTGGCTGCGCACCGAGGTGGTCGAACAGGTCGGGCTGATCCACCGCCGCACCCTGCTGCGGCTCGCCGGCTCCACCGCGGACGCGATCGCCGACCGGCTGGCGGGCCGCCGGTCCCTGCTGGCGGAGGGCGAGGAAGGCGAACGGGCCGTCCGGGAACGGCAGGAGCGGGTCTACCGGTGGATCGCCAAACACGGGGAGGTCTGGAAGCCCGACCTCGACCGGGCCGCCGAGGAGGCTCAGGCGGAAGTGCGCGAACTGGGTGCCGAACGGGCGGAGCGGCTCAAGGCCGACTACCGCGAACGGTTCGAAGGCAAGAACCCCAAGGCTCTGCAGAGCATCTGTGAGGAACTGGTCAAGGAACCGGCCAGCGCCTCGGCCGAGATGCGCGCACTGGTCAAGCTGCGGCTCGACGCCGCGGTCAAGGAGATCACCGAGAACGACCCGGACGGGCCGGTGGGCGCCCACCTGGGCCGGCTGAACGCATCGGAGGAGCTGGCCGTACGGGTGTACACCCCGCTCACCGTCGCCGACCTCGTACCGGAGGACAGCGAGGCCTCGGCGGCAGCCCTGATGGGGGCGGGCGTACTGTCCCGCGACCTGGCCGCCGGCCGGCGCACGCCCCGTACCGAGGCCCGTACCGAGCCGCAGACCATCGGGCTGTTCCCCGACTGGTTCCCCGTCCACAAGTCCATCCCCGCGCCGCAGGCAGGCACCCAGTCGCCCGGTACCGGACAGCAGGCCGGCGGTGCGGCCGCGCTGGCCACCGCGGCCCTGGCCGCGCTGCCCGCCGCCGTCGTGGCGGCGGCGGTCGCCGCGGCGCTCTTCGGCGGGGTGGCCGTCTGGCGCCGGCGCCGCGCCCAGTCGAGGGAGGCCGCCGAACAGGTACTGGCGGAGGTACTGGCGGCCATAGAGACCGAAGCGGTCCAGGACGCCTGCGCGTACGCCGTACAGCAGCGGGACGCCATCACGGTGGAGATCGAGAGCCGGCTGAAGGAGGAGCAGGCCCAGATCGAGCGGGACGAGGCGGACCTGGAGCGGCACACCGGCCTGAGCATCGACGAGCGCGTGGGGATGCTCAACGCCATCGACCTGGCCGCGCGGGAACTGGACGCCCTGCGAACGGAGTTCGAGGAGGTCAGGCACGTATGGAACCCCTGAGCACGGGCACTGGCACTGGCCCGGGCGGTGACGGCCGGGGAGGCGGTGCGCCGGGCCCGCGGCGGCCCGCCTCCGACGGGTCCTCGCCGCCCCCCGGTTCCGGGGCGCTGTGCCAGGTACTGGTCACCGAGTACGAGGTGCTGAAGGCGGAGCAGAGCGCCCGGATCGCGGCGCGCGACCACCTGATGTACGCGACGCTCGCCGTCTTCGGCGCCACCGCCGTGGCGATCGCGGGCACCTCCCGCGCCGCGGAACTCGTCCTGCTCCTCCCGCCGGTGTGCATCGTCCTCGGCTGGACCTACCTGGTCAACGACGAGAAGGTGTCGGCCATCGGCCGCTATCTGCGCACCACGCTCCGGCCCCGGCTGGCGGCGGCGGCCGGCGTGGACGCCGGTCTCGTACTCGCCTGGGAGACCGTGCACCGGGGCGGCCCTCTGCGGGTGTCGGGGAAGTACCTCCAGCTCGCCGTGGACCTGATCATGTTCGCTCTGCCCGCGGTCGTCTGCGTCGTCCTCCACTTCCTGTCGCGGGGCGTCTCCCAGCCCGCCCTGTCCGTGGTGTCCGCCGCCGAGCTGGCGGCGGTCGCCGTACTGTCCACCCGCATCGTGCTGGCCATGGACGCCGGCGACAGAAGGGAGCCGTGATGGCCGAGCCGACGACCGCAGACCGCGAACTGAAGCCGAAGGTGGGGCTGGTGGTCGCCCTGGGCGAGGAGTTCCGGTACGTGATGGCCGGGCTCGACCGGCTCGGCGACATCGAGGTGGACCAGCGGGTCTACTACCGTTTCCGGGTCCCGGGCTCCGATGTGATGGGCGTACTGACCGTCCTGGACGCGATGGGTCTGCCGAACGCCGCGGTCGCCGTCAACGACCTCGTCCACGAGTTCAAGGTGTCCCTGGTCGCCCTCGTGGGGACGGCGGCGGCACTCGACGACGGCCTCCCGCTCGGTGACGTCGTCATCGCCTCGGAGATCGTCGACTACCTCAACCAGGCCAAGGTCGTGGACGACCCGAAGAACCCCGACGGCGCCGCCTACCGGCTCGCCGGGACGAACTGGAAACCATCGGCCGCCCTGCTGCGCTACGTCCAGAACTTCCCGCGCAGGGAGGCCACGGAGGAGCGGGCGGAGCAGTGGACCCGGGACAGCCACGCGGCATGCCGCATCGCCAAGCCGGACCGGCCGGACCAGGGCCCGCAGTATCACGTGGCACCCATCGCGAGCGGTGACATGGTCATCGGTTCACAGGCCTTCAGGGAGGTGCTCCAGGACCACAACCGCAAGCTGGCGGCGGTCGAAATGGAGGCGGGCGGCGCCGCACTGGCCGCCTACCCGCAGGACGACGTGGACCTGATCGTCGTCCGCGGGCTCTCGGACCGGGCCGAGAGCGGCAAGGCGGCCACCGACGCCACCCGGGACCTCGACGGCCTCCCCAACGCCTGGCGCCGCTACGCGGTGGGCAACGCGATCCGGCTGCTGACCTTGATGCTCGCCGACCCCGACTTCCCCTGGCTCACCCGGCACGAACCGGCACGGCGCCGGAGGCTCAGGGGCGACGCCGGTTCGGCCCGCACGTCCGGCGACGGCCGACCGGGAGGAAAGCTGCGCCCCACCCTCGGCGTCGCCGCCGGGCTCACGGCCGCCGCATACGGACTGGGGCTCCGTGTCGCCGAACACCTCGCACGCGAGCACGCCTCGGCGACGCAGGACCAGCCGACCCCGGCGGTGCACGGGTCCCGCGACCACGGGGACCAAGCGGCCCACAAGGAGCACGGGGACCAAGGGGACCCGGACCGCACGGCGGACACCACCACCCCCGACCAGGCCGACGCGCACACCGCCCCCCACCACCCGGGGGACTCCACCTCGCCGGTGGACCTCATGGGCGCGGTGGGCTTCAAGGACGTGGGGGGCAGCTTCGACGCGGGCCTCGTGTGACCTGATCAACGGCGCGTGAGGGTCCTGTCCGATCGGGAGATCGGGTGGACCCTCGGCATTTTCATGGGAGCCGTAGCCGCGGCGCAATCGCTGCCCGCCACCGTTCCGCCCGGGTGGCGAGGCCGTGCACGACGGCCGCGTACGTGGAGTGGGTCGCCGGGCTGATCGCGCGGGGATGGCGCCGAACACCATCCGCACGTACATGTCCGGGCTCCGTACGCGGATGCCCGAGGACCGGCGGCCGGCACGACCGAGGTCCGCGGGATGCTCGCCGAGTACCGCAAGGAGAGCGCAGGCCCGCGAGCGGCCGGCCGATCAGCGGGGCAGGATGCGCACGACTGCCTCGCGTTCGCCGCTGAGCCGCAGGCCTTGCTGTACTGCGGCGCTCAGGTCGAGGTCGCCGAGCAGGGTGGCGGCCAGCAGGTGCGGCGGTCCGGTCAGTGACGCGGTGGGGTGGTCGACCCGGCCGGCGTGTGTGTGCACCGAGCCGTCCTTGACTTCGATGACCAGGTCTTCGTTGCCGTCGGCGTGCAGTTGCAGGGCGATGGCCGGCTGGTCGGGATGGTGGTCGGTCAGTGCCCGGGCGGGCACGTCCAACCAGTGGGTGCGGAAGGTGTCGTTGCCGCCCGGCTCACGCAGCAGCGGCACGCCCCACCGGCTCAGTTCCTGCAGCACCGGCTCGAGCTCGCGGCCACGCTCGGTGAGGGAGAACAGGGTGGTGGCCACCGGCGGCGGGGCGGCCTCGCGGTGGATCAGGCCGGCTTCCTCGAGTTCGCGGAGCCGGTCGACCAGCAGGTTGCTGGCGATCCCGGGCAGCCCGTTGCGCAGGTCGGTGTGCCGGCAAGGACCCAGGGCGAGCAGTTCGCGGACGATCAGCAGGGTCCATCGGTCTCCGATGGCATCCAGTGCTTTCGCGATGCCGCAGTACTGCCCGTAGGTGCGCATGCCAGCACTCTACATCGTCGTGTTGAGATTCAAAACTCTCTTGTTGACTTTCTCAACAAGGTCGGTCTAGCGTCGCTGCCCATGACCCCCACCCTTTCCGTGCGTCGGCTGGCCTGGGCCGGCGTCGAGATCCGTCTCGGCGACACCCGCCTGCTGATCGACCCGCTCGAGAACGTCGCTCCGCTGGCGCCGGTGATGGGGCCGCCGCTCCGGCCGGTCGACCCGGTCGACACCCCGCCCGGCACCCACGCCCTCATCACCCACCTGCACCCCGACCACTACGACCACGACCTGATCGCGCGGATCGCGGCCACCGGCACGATCGGCTGCCACACCCCGAGCGCGGCGGCGCTGCACGAGGCGGGCATCACCCCCGTCGCCCAGGACCTGGGCCGGTCACGCCGCATCGGAGAGCTGACCGTCACCCCGGTGACCTCGCTGGACTGGCGCGGCAACGACTGCGACCAGGTCGCCTGGGTGGTCGAAGGCGCCGGCCGGCGGGTCATCCACTGCGGCGACACCCAGTGGCACGGCAGCTGGTGGCAGATCGCCCGCGACCACGGCCCGTTCGACGTCGCGTTCGTCCCGGTCAACGGCGTCATCGCCCACTTCGAGGGCTACGCGGCCGACGTCCCGGCGACCATGACCCCCGAGCAGGGCGTCGAGGCCGCCGTCGCACTCGGCGCCGGCACCGTCTGCGCCATGCACTACGGCCTGTTCCACAACCCGCCGTTCTACACCGAACAACCCGACATCGAGCAGCGCTTCCAGCACGCCGCCGACGGGCGCGGCATCACCGCGGCCATCGTCGCCGACGGCCAGCCCGTCCTCTGAACCATCAGGAACAAGGAGCAGCACATGAAGATCGTCCTGTTCGGTGCCAGCGGCAACATCGGCCGGCCCACCACCGAGGAACTACTGCGTCGCGGCCACACCGTCACCGCGGTCACCCGAGCCGGCCACGTCGACGGACTGGGGCACAAGGCCCTGACCGTGACCACCGGTGACGTCACAGACGCCGCCGCGGTCGCCGGCCTCGCCGCCTCCCACGACGCCGTACTGTCGGCCGTCGGCCCCCGGATCGGCCAGGAGAACGACCGCGCCACGATCGTCGGTGCCGCCCGTGCGCTGATCGACGGACTCCGCCGAGCCCGTGTCACCCGCCTGGTCACCATCGGCGGTGCCGGCAGCCTGCGCACGCCGACCGGCGCCCGGGTCATGGACGACCCGGACTTCCCCGCGCTGTGGAAGGCCAACGCCGAGGCCCAGTCCGAAGCGCTCGACCTCTACCGCGGCGTGCACGACCTCGACTGGACGTACGTGTCGCCCGCCGCGGTCATCGCAGCGGGCGAGCGGACCGGGGCCTACCGCAGCGCCGGGGACACCCTGCTCACCGACGACGACGGCAACAGCCGCATCTCGTACGCCGACTACGCGATCGCCCTGGCCGACACGATCGAGAGCGGCACCGCGATACGCCGCCGCATCACCGTGGCGTACTGAGCCATGAGCGACGACGCCGCCGGCCGGCACACCCGATTCATCGTCCTGCTCGCAGCGCTCGTGGCCCTGGGACCACTGTCCATCGACGGCTACCTGCCCGCACTGCCGGACCTCGCCGGCGACCTGCGCGCCGGCGCCGCGGCCACCCAGCTCACCCTCACCGCCTGCCTGGCCGGGCTGGCCATCGGGCAGCTGATCGCCGGGCCGCTGAGCGACAGATACGGCCGGCGGCGTCCGTTGCTGGCGGGCCTCGCCCTCTACACGACCGCCAGCGCGTTCTGCGCGGTGGCGCCCGACGTCAGGACCCTCGTCGGCCTACGCCTGGTCCAGGGCATCGGCGGGGCGTTCGGCATCGTCATCGCCAACGCCATGGTCCGCGACCGCACCTCCGGAACCCGCACCGCACGTCTCTTCTCCGCACTGACCTTGATCACCGGCCTGGCGCCGGTGTTCGCGCCGGTCCTCGGCGGCCAGCTCCTGCGCGTCACGGCCTGGCCGGGGATCTTCGTGGGCCTGGCCGTACTCGGCGCCGTGATGCTGGCGGCCTCCGCCGCAGGACTGCCGGAAACCCGGTCCTCCGCGCCAGGCCAGCCGCTGCCGGCTGTCGTAGGGCAGCTGCTCGGCGACCGGAACTTCACCGGGTACGTCCTGGCCAACGGCCTGGTCTTCGCGGCGATGTTCGCCTACATCTCCGGCTCGCCGTTCGTCCTGCAGGAAATCCACGGCCTGTCACCGCAGCAGTACAGCGCCGTGTTCGCCGTCAACGCCGCCGGACTCATCGCGGCCGCCCAGATCAGCGGCCGGCTGGTGGCCCGGGCCGGCGCCCGCGTGCTGCTGCTCGCCGGTCTGCTGGGCGCGACAGCCGGTGGCACCACGGTCCTGGGCGCGGTGCTGACAGGGGCACCCCTGCCCGCGCTCCTGACCGGCCTGTTCGTCCTGGTCTCCAGCGTGGGCCTCGTCATGCCGAACGCCGCGGCCCAAGCCCTGGCCGACCACGGCGGACACGCCGGGACGGCCGCCGCTCTGCTCGGCTTCAGCCAGTTCATGATCGGCGGGGCACTGGCTCCGCTGGCCGGCGCGGGCGGCGCCACCGACGCCTTGCCGATGGGAATCATCGTCGCCGTGCTGCCGGCGCTCGCTCTGCTCACACTTGGCGTCCTCACCCGGCCGATGCCCGGTGAGCGCACTCGCAGGCCGGCTGGCCAAGGACCTGCCGGGCACCGGCGACCGCGCCGGCCGGCACCCGGCGGCCGTACGGGGGACGCATCGGAACGGCGGCTTCCCATCCTAAATCGAACAGGCTTACGATCGCCGTGTGACCTCATCCGATGTGCCCCCGTTCCCGGACGACCTCCTCAAGCTCCAGGAGCAGCTCCACCAGGCCAACGCCGAGCACCGTGCCTACCTGGCCGGGCTGCCCTGGAGTGTGGAGCCGATGAAGGGGTGGGCTCGGGGGGAGCGGTACTCCCACCGCGGCGATGTGCCCGACAGCCCCGGCTGGTCCGAGGAGGAGGCGGCAACAGTGGACCGACTGTGGAGTGATATCCGGACTCTGGCGATCGCCGTGGTCGACCATCCCCACTGGTCGACGCTGCCCCGGGAGGACATCGTGGCCGCGCGTATGGGGCTGAAGAAGCAGGCCCGCCCGACCGTGGCCCCTGGCGCGCCTGATTCACCGGAAGCGGAGTAGGCACAGTGGCCGGCGCCCGCCCCTCCTCCCTCTGCCACCCGAACCGTAAAGGGGCCACGGGCGGGACGCGCGGTGTAGCCGGCGGGGCGGTGTGTCGCGTCTGCGGTACCGGAGACGGACGGGACGCGGGATAATCGGGCCCATGGTCATGCTCTCCTCCAGCAGCGCGGCGCCGTCGGCGGCCGAGGTGCTGCACGCCCGCTACGCGGGCCGGCTGCCCGCCTCTCTGGAGAAACTCGCAGGTCCGGAGCATGGCGTGGTCGAGCTGCCACTGCACGTGGCCTGGTCCGGGCTGCGCGCCTACGACCTGGACCGCCCCCGCCTGCGCATGGGCCTGTACCGCACGGTGCTGGCCGAGGGGCAGCACGAGGACCTCGTGACCCTGCTGAACCGTGACCTCCTCCTGGCCCAGTGGCCCGTCCTGCGCACCTTGATCAGCAGGCATGTGCGCGAGGTCTGGGAGGACGCCTTCCCCGAGCTGGCGACCGCGGGATCCGCCGCGGCGTGAAACTGAGCGACCTGCACCGCCGGCTCCTGGCCGCCGTCATCGACATCGGCACCCCCTACCCCCTCGTGATCACCGGCGGGTACGCCGTCCAGGCCCACGGCCTCGTCGAGCGCCTGAGCCAGGACCTCGACGTCGCCACCGAGAACCCGGCTCCCATGACGGAGATCGTCACGAGCCTGGAGCAGGGCCTGGCCGCTCGGGGCTGGCAGGTCCGCGTGATCGACGTGGACCCGCTCTCGGCCCGCCTGATGGCCGCCGACCCCGATACGGGCGAGGAGTGCGAGGTCGACGTCCTCAAGGAGCACTTCTGGACCCCGCCGGCCCAGACCGAGTACGGGCCGGTCCTCGCCTTCGACTCCGTCATCGGCACCAAGGTCCGCGCCCTGGCCGACCGCGGCGCCGTCCGCGACTTCATCGACGTCCACGCCGCCTCCCGCCACCGCACGCCCCATGAGCTGGAACGCCTGGGCGAGCGGCACGGCCGCGACGAGTTCCGCCTCCACGACCTCCGCGACCGCCTTGCCGGCGCGGACTGGGCCGACGACGAGGAGTTCGCCGCGTACGGCCTCACCGAGGACGAGACCGCCGAGCTGCGCGCCTGGGCCCAGCGCTGGGTGAGCGACCTCGAGCAGCGCCTCCACGAAGACGAGGGCCAGAACGCCGACGAGGTCTGACGCGCAGGGTGTGCCGGGTGGGGCGGGCGTGAGATCTTGCCACAAGGTCCAGGTGTCTCCCCGGGTGACTTCCGCCGGGACCTCGAACTTCAGCCGTAGCAGGGACCTGCGCGTCGGAGGGCGCGCGTCCTCGACCTCCCGAGTTCCGGAGCCGGTGCAGGCCGTGGGCCAGTTCCCCGCCGCGAGGGTGCCACCCCGCCTTTCACTGGCGGCGCGCTCAGTAGGCGCACTGCACGGTCGCGGGGTGGGGCCCGTGGTCAAGCTTGTCGTCTGCAGTGCGGCCTCCGCGGAAGGGCGGGCAGCGCCGCAGCGTAAGGCCACTCGGCGCGCTGCTGCGGGTAACGGAGGACGCGGCCGTGCACCACGGCCGGCCGGTGCACTGGATGAACCCCAAGGAGCAGTTCACGATCGCCACCGAAGCCTCCGGGGGCGCGGACTCCGACGCAACATCACCCTTCGACGTGGTCTTTCAGGACGAAGGTGTCAGCGTCGTCGTGAGCGGCTATAAGCCCGTCGTCTACGACCAGTCCGACTCCGCATTGGAGTGCGGACACCAACGCCCCCTCGAAGTCCTGCGGGACTGGACCGAGACAGCCGAAGCAGCAGCCCAGCGAAGCCCCAACTCACCTGCGAACCGCGAGCACGCCGAGTACCTGCGCCGGATGCTCACAGAAGCCGAAGCCACTCGCGACTCGAGCGGGTGAGGCGAGGTGCGGCGCACGGGACAGGGCACCCTGCCGCCGGCTCAGCGCGGCCGGCCGCACCTGGTGCTCGATGCCGGTGCGCAGGCCGTGACGGTGCGGTGGAGGGGTGCGGGGGCGGTCACGGATGGGCACCGCCCTGGTACGTGCCGGAGGGAGGAGAAGCCGTCGTTGAGCTGCTCCAGCCACGCGGCGCACTCCAGGCACATGTGCTCCAGCTGGCGCCAGCGCAGGAGGTGGTCGGGATGCTCGGAGAACTGGCCGGCGGTCAGGCACAGCTCGTTCCACCACATCCGGACGTCCTGGCGAAGCCGCTGGGTGAAACCCGCCTCTCGTGTGCGACCCTCGGCCACCGCCGTGCCCCACATGGTCAGGAGGTCCGAGAGGTAGAGGCTGGTCCGGTCTGTGGTCTCAGACGAGTCGTCATGTCCCGTTCTGCCGCGCCGGATGGGCAGACGCCATCCACAGCGTGCCCTTCGCCTCTACCGGATCCCTCATGACGACGCCCCGTCCGCGCCTCTCGGGGTGCCGGCACCGGCCGCCGGCACCACACTGCGGTGATCTCGGACGGGTCCGAACCCCCGCTCGAGCCCCGCCGTCAGCCGACCGGGCGAACACGGTGCTGGTCCAGGTAGGTGTAACCGGAACCGGGGTAACGGTCGATCGATGTACGAACCCTCGGGGTGCCGGCACGGAGCAGGGACGACGAGCAGGCAGGTAGGACGCCTCGGACCCGGGCGCGAATGCCAGACGGCCTGATGGAGATGGATGCGGTGCTGACAATCGGCAAGGCGAAAGCGGCAGTGGCCGCGGTGATGGTCGGGTTGACGATGGGGGGTGCGGAGGCGGCCGCCGGTGTGGAGGCGGCCGACGGGCCGGCCGCAGTGAGGGGCCCCGCGTTTTCCGGACAGCTGCTAATTAGCAAATTCAGGCTGCGAGCTGCTGGTTCAGGTACTCGTCGTGGACCTCTCGTGGGGTCCGGTACCCGAGTCCCGAGTGACGGCGCTTCGTATTGTAGCGGACCTCTATGTAGCGGGCGATGTCGCGGTAGGCGTGTTCTCGGGTGGGGTATACGGTCCGGTGGACACGTTCATTTTTCAGGGTCGCGAAGAATGATTCCGCCATGGCATTGTCGTAGCAGATCCCGGTCCGGCCAACGGATTGCCGGATTCTTAGCCCGGTCAGTGTATTGGCGAACTGGGTCGAGGTGTAATTGCTGCCGCGGTCCGAGTGAAAGATGGCGTCTTCGGCGAGTGGGTGGTTGCGTGCTGCCATTTTGATGGCTGCTTCGATAAGTGGGGTCTTGTAGTTGTCGTCCATGGCCCACCCGATGACGGCTTTGGTGTGGCAGTCGATGACGGTGGCGAGGAATACCCAGCCTTCCCAGGTTGGAATGTATGTGATGTCGCCGACCATTTTGCGGCCGGGTGCGTCGGCGGTGAAGTCGCGGTTCACGAGGTCAGGGATCGGGCCGGCGGAGCCGTCGTTCTCGGTGAGGCTGTGGCGCCACGGTCGTGGCTGACACGCCTGGAGGTCCAGTTCCCGCATGAGGTCACGCACGAGCTCGGGTCCGCAGGGGACGCCCCACGCGGACAGGTCGGCGTGGACCCGACGGTAGCCGTAGGTTTCGTCAGAATCCTCGAACGACTTGGTGATCAGCAATTTCAGATCCTCCCGTCGCCGGGCAGTCGCTGAAATCGGCCTGCTCCGCCATTCGTAGAAGCCGGAGCGGGATACTTCCAGCCAGTCGCACATCTTGGCAACCGGCACCGTGTCTTCAGTGTTCGTGGTAAATATTGCGTACTCTGCATCGATGAACTCGAACTTGTCGCTCACCGAGGGTCCTTGGCGAAGTACGCTGCAACTTTTTCCAGGAAAGCGACTTTCTGTCGCAGCTCGCGCAATTCTCGTTCCTGCTCCCGCAGGCGGGCGCGCTCGTCGAGCGTGAGTTCCGGCTCCTCGCCATCATGCTCACGACGGTATGCGTTGACCCAGTTTCCCAGAGTTCCTTCAACGAGTCCGAGTTCCCGGGCGACCTGGGCGACCGGACGCGACGTCTCGATCACCATCTTCACGGCCTCTTCCCGATACTCCGGGCTAAATTTCCTGCGTTTCTGCGACAACCGACTTCCCTTTCCGAGTGGTCCCACCGTAGTGGGACCACTGTCCGGAAGGTTCGGGGCGCCTCACAGGAAGAGTAGTGAACTGCAAAAACGATGCCGCAATTCTGCGGGCGGCGATCGCCGCTGCCGCGCCGGGCTCGCGGCTGGAGGTCAGGGGAAGGTGTATCGGCCCCTTCACCATCGACAAAGATCTTTCCCTGACCGGCCGCTGGGGCGCCGTCCTGGACGGAAACCACCAGGACACGACCATCACCGTCAACGGGAACGTCCGGGTCTACTTGGAGAGTCTCTCCATCGTCAACGGCGCTGCAAAGATCCGGAATCCCGGCCCACCCGGCGCGGATGGCGGCGGCATCCGCAACAACGGCGGCAACGTAACGGTGACCCGCTCCACAGTGCACCACAACACGGCCGCCTTCGGCGGCGGCATCTCCAACGAGGGCATTGGCACGATGAGGCTCACGGCGACCAACGTGCACCACAACACTGCGGCCGGCAGGGGAGGCGGTGTCTTCAATCTCGATGACGCCGAACTCACCCTGCTCCGCTCGGCCGTGCACGACAACACTGCCGGCGGGATCGGTGGAGGATTCCACAACGACGGCTCGCTCGTACTGTCGGACACGAAGGTGTACGGCAATTCCGCCGGCTCGGGGGGCGGTGGCATCTACGCAGAGGACGGGACCGCGACGCTGACCGGTGCCACCGTCGTGCGCAACACCGTGGGCCAGCCGGATGGACAGGGGGGCGGAATCTTTGTGCGCGAAGGCGTCGTGACGCTGCGGCAGTCCCTGGTGCGCCGCAACCAGCCGGACAACTGCGCTCCGCCCGGAGCCGTACCGGGCTGTACCGGCTGACGGTGACGGCGGGGTTGACTCGGGCGCCCCGGCCGGGCCCGTGAACCAGAGGTCCACGGTCAAGGGGAAGCTTCACCCCGCCCCCCTTGACCGAAAGTCTTCCTCAAAGGGGATGGGCAGCAGGTAGGCACAGCATGAGACTCGCTCTCGACCATTCCACCCTGGGACGAGAGTTGACCATGGAATACCAGCGGCTAGACGCCACTAAGTTTATCAAGATCCTGCAAGATTCCCACATCGGACAGGACGACAATGCGAAGCAAGTCGTAAATGACCTGCTGTCGTACGTGTTCGGGACGGTCCCTGAATCCATCGATGAAGACAAACTTCAAGAGGTGATCGTCGCCGAGCCGCCGTACAGTCTGTTCGGCAGCATGCAGGAGCAGTTCCTGTCGGCAGTCATAGACTACCCGGCCAACGTCATCAGCACCCTTCAGACCGTAGTCATTCCGCAATTGATGCGGAAGCGGAACGAACTGTCGGCGCAATCCACCCAGGTTGATCAGTGGCAGGAGTTCACTTCCGAGAAAAGGGAAGCGAGTAGGAAGGCGGTCAATTCTGCGGCCGCGGGCGACGAAGGCCTGGCACGAAAAAAGACGGCCGTCGAACGGGAGCGCGAGCGAGAGGCGGCGGCCATCAAGAGGGCCCTCGTGCTGAACGATCTCACCTACGAAGTCCTTACACCATTCCTGCGGAAATCGCTGCATACGTCATGGCAGGCGGAGTCCGTTAAAAAGATTGCAGAAGCGCTCAAGGCGATAGTTTTCGAACTTTCGGTGGCGAAAAGGAACAACCTCCCGAACTCCGGCAATCTCAAGAAGAGTGCACTACAGCTCGCTGAAACGGCAGGCGAATTCCAGAGGGAATACGCGGCCAAGGTCGACGGCAATTCCCCCACCGCCGATGTCGCAAATGCGCACGCGGCATTTCTGAGCTTCTTCCAGGTCAACTCGAAAATCGGCGAGTCTATCAGCCAGGCCCTCGGCGGGGTCTCTGCGCTGGATACATCTTCAGAGGTGCCGGGAAGTCAGACAGGCGAAGATCAGAAGCAGTGGGATGACTACGTTGCACAGTGCGGCGAGGTGGAGACGATCATCTCCGCGGTACGCTCGACGCTGCACAGCGAAATAAAGTGGCCAACCGACCGGAAACCTGACTTCATCGAAGATTTCAATGATTGCCTCATGGCGATCGATCTGCATGTGAAGGCGGTCAAGGACGGCAGGGTGGAAGTAGGGGATCTGAGTGATATGGCCGCCAGGCTGAAGAGGGCCGCAGTGACCTTCGCTTCCGGATACGCGGAAGCTTCTGACGATCTGGACCCTTTGGAGCTGCCAAAGAAGGTAGTTTCAGAAGTACTCTCCACTCACAGCGCGCTCGGCATGTCGGTTCATGGCTGGTGCGAAACCGCCAAAGGCAGGAAGCCCGGAGGGTTCCGCTCAACGGCAAACGTGCCGTATGACCGAATGAAGAACTGACGCTTCAGTTGTACTGACCTCGAAGGCGTGACCGTCGTCCGAGGGTGTGCCGGGGCATGCCGGGCCTGTCAGCGGCTGTCGTTCAGGCAGTGGCGGACAGGCCGGCGGCGCGTCAGATCGCGCCCTCGATCACGTGACAGCGCCGCGTCGAGGCTGAACACCCAGCTCAGGGCACTCCTGCCCGGGCCTTCCAAGCATTGACAGCGTCTGGGGCCAGCTGGCTGAGCGCTTCCCGCTCGTGTTCGGGCCACGTCTGCCAATCCGACAGTCGGTGGGCGTCGGTGGTGGCTTGATCGGCCCACCGGTCCAAGATCTCCAGCCCGTTGTCGATGACGTCGGTCCAGTCAGGGTGGAGTGCTGCTGCGTCCTGGACGCCCTCTTCCTGATGGAGCAACCACAGGTAGGCAGTCAGGATGCAGGGGGATGGAAGCGCACCGATTGCACCGTGCAGGTACTCACGCATCTGCCACGCGGCGACCGTCTGCGGGACGAGCCGGCTCAAGGCCCTTCGTTCCTCCTCCGGCAGCATGTCCCAGTCGGCCTGGCGGTCGGCGTCTGTGGTGTTGGGGTCCTTCCAGCGGGTCACGAAGGCCTCGCCGACACCGGACACCTCGACAGTCGCCGGCTCGCTCTCGGCGTAGGCCTTGATGATCCGGTCGCCCTGAGTGAGACCTTTGAGTGCAGCGAAGGCACTGATCGGCAGTCCCTTGTTCCAGAGGGCGTAGACGCCGGCATCTCGGATCCTGTTGAACGCGAACATGGGCTTGGCCCAGCGTTCGACATCCGGGCTGAGCTTGGTGACCCAGCGCTGATCTTGAGCGGGCAGACTGTCGAACCATTTATGACACTTGGTGTTGTCGGACAGCGCGTCTGCCTGCTGCCTGCACTTTACCAACGCGGCTTTCAGGTTCTTATTCTGGACAATTTGCCGCTTGACCTGACCATCCATCGTCGTGTAATAGACGTAGAGTCCCCAGTCGCCCTCCCTGGCACGCTGATCCCTGGCACACTGAATTTCATACCAAAGTGAAGCGATCAGCGAATCTCCCAGCGTTCTCGCCTGATCCTTTGGCGTAAAGCTTTCAAAGGCGACGCGAGCGGCCTCGAGTTTTGTCTCATCATCGGTCACAGAATCCTTCTGGACATCGTAAATCAACTTCTCGAATGCATTCACGGTTTTCCGCGTATTGCGGAAGGCTTCAGGGTCAGGGTCTCTCACTAGCTCTCGCGTGACCGCGCCATGCGGCCTGATCTCCTGCGGACGCGGGCGACAGCAGGAGATGCGAATGATGTTGAACTCGTCGAGGAGCCCGAAAACTCCGGCGCAATGATGCCGAGGCGGGCGGCACGTCTCATGGTCGGTGCATAGCTGCGAGGGACTGGGAAGAAAATTTCCGCCGACGAAGCAAAGTGGAGCCTCGACCTTCGCCGTCTCGGCTTCCACCTTTCCGATCTGGATACGTGCGGCATATTTCAGATCGGAGAAGGATCCGAGGATATAGTTGGGGACTTTTACCTTGCCGTCAGCGGTGCCAGTGAACTCCTCTTCCCCTTTATCATGGAGAAGCTCCAGCACGCGCATACCGACGAGAGCGCTAAGACTCGTACGGGGCTTGGCGAAGAATGCGACGGTCACTCCTTCAGGAACGAAGGTCCCAGGGCCTCCTGGGTCCATGCCGTGCGCTGCCACATAAACCACCCGGTCCGGACCGGTACTAGATTCCATAGGAGAGCCTCAATTTATGTTGCGAATTTCGCTTCCGATGTTCCCTCAGGGCAGCTACCCGCACACAGCTTGACCCTGACCGAAAACCTCACCGATGAGGAAGGCTCCACAGGATTGGATTTCCGGTGGATGGGATTCTAATTATTTCCACCAATATAGCCTTCTCCGGAATCGTCGAAGTCGGACCCATCGTGATGGGAATGCGTCTGCGTAATCTGCTCAAGATCGCCGACCGTCAAACTCTCCTGCACTGGAAGTGATGGAGCGTCCGAGTCGTAGAAGAGTCCCTTTCGGCAGTTCGGGCACGGAACCTCCATACCGGGTCTGCGCGGCGTGTAGAACGCCCAAGTTGCCAGGCAGAGGTAGCATGCGTCGAAATGACACTTCGTGGTGAAGGTGAAGTTTCTCGTCTGCAGGCAAACGCTGCAAATGCCTGAGTGGAAGCCCGACGAAGCGAGATGATTGAAGTCATCTGCGGCACCCTCCAGAGATTCTTGCGGAATCTGATCCTCGGTAACATTCTCCATCTCAACGCTTTCCTTATGCCGTTATTGATGTGGGCTGTTCCAGTAAACTGCATGCGGAAATGTCTGGTATTCCCCTCGGGGAAGTCGATGGGGCACACCGCCTGCCCTTGCGGCCGGTGAGGAACAGCGGACCGCTGGTGCGGCGGGCGGTGAGTCGGGGCAGGAGCCGGGCGGTGCCGGACTGCCAGTGGATCGCCGCTCGATGCCGATCGACGGTTCGCGGTTGACGGTGTCCGCGTCCCGGCCGGACCTCCCCCGCACCACGGGCCGATCGGTTGATGAAAGGCGCATAACGCGATCAATAGGGTGATACGTCTGCCCATAAGCAGGCCTCGCGGGCCGTCTACCCTCGCGGTCCTTCACGGAGAGTCTCGCTGATGTCCACGACCGTCCTCCCCACCAGAACACTGCCGGGCCGTGCCGAGCAGCAGCGATGGCCGGCACGGCTGTGGGGTGTCCTCGCTGTGCTGTGCCTCGTGCTGTTCCTGGACGGTCTGGACGGATCGATGGTCGGCATCGCGTTGCCGTCCATCGGTCACGATCTGGGCATGGGGCCCACTTCGCTGCAGTGGATCGTCAACGGCTACTTTCTGGGGTACGGCGGTCTGCTGCTGCTCGGCGGCCGGGCTGCCGACCTGCTGGGACGTCGACGGGTCTTCCTGATCGCTCTGGGCGTCTTCGCTGCCGCCTCGCTGTGCGGCGGTCTGGTCGACAGCGGTTCGTTGTTGATCGCGACCCGGTTCGTCAAGGGCGTGGCCGCGGCCTTCACGGCCCCCACCAGCCTGTCCCTGCTCACCACGACCTTCCCGGAGGGCCCCCAGCGCAACCGGGCACTGTCGGTCTTCAGCCTCTTCGGCGCCATGGGCTACTCCCTTGGCCTCGTCCTCGGCGGCCTGCTGACCGGCATCGGGTGGCGCTATGTCTTCCTGATGCCCGCCCCGCTCGCGCTGCTCGCCCTCGCCGCCGGATGGAAGCTGATCCCCAAGGACCGCCCCGTCAAGACTGGCGGCCACGACCCGGCCGGCGCCATCACGCTGACCCTGGGCATGCTGCTCGTCGTCTACGCCGTCGTCACCGCACCGGCCAAGGGCTGGACCTCGCCCGAAACACTCGGCACCCTGGCCCTCGCCATCGCACTACTGGCCGCCTTCATCCTGATCGAAAAGCGTGTCCGCCACCCACTCATACGACTCGGCATCCTGCGCCACAGCAGCACGATCCGCGCCAACTTGAGCATCATGGCACTCGTCGGCTCCTACATGAGCTTCCAGTTCATGCTCACCCTGTTCCTTCAGGACGGACGCGGCTGGTCCCCCCTGCGCATGGCCTTCGCGCTGCTCCCGATCGGAATCGTCGTCGCGGTCGGCTCGCCCGTCGCGGGCAAACTCATCAACCGTTTCGGAACCACACCGCTGATCCGCCTCTCCATGGTGGCCACCACCCTGGGGTACGCCTGGTTCCTGACCACTGCGGCCGGCTCGCCCCCCTACCTGACCACGATGCTGCCGTCCCTCCTGCTGCTCGGTACCGGCTTCGCCCTCGGCTACGGCACCATCATGGCGCAGGCCACCGAGGGCATCCGCAACGAGGAACAGGGCCTCGCCTCCGGTCTGGTCCAGACCTCAGCGATGGTCGGAGCCGCCCTCATCCTCGCCGTCCTGACCGGGCTGCTCGGCGGAGCGGGACACGGCGGCGGCACCTTCACCCCCTACCGGCCCGGCCTGAACCTCATCACCGCTGTGGCCGCCGCCGGCCTCCTCCTCAACCTGATTCCCCTCCAGCGCCTGCGGCGCAGACGCTGACACGCAAGGGCAGACGCCGATAATCAGTGATTCAGCTTGCTGGGCGAACCCGAGAACAAGGAGCGCGAATGGTTTCGTCAGGGGACCACTACCAGAAGCACCGCATCAAGGTCGGTGGCCTTGATATGGCGTACATCGATGAAGGAGAAGGCGACCCGATCGTCTTCCTGCACGGGAACCCGACGTCGTCGTACATCTGGCGCAATGTGATCCCGCACGTGGTGGACCAAGGACGGTGTATCGCACCGGACCTGATCGGGATGGGTGATTCGGACAAGCTCCCCGGCAGCGGACCGGACTCCTACCGCTTCATCGAACACCGGCGGTACCTGGACGAGCTCCTCCAGGCCCTGGGTGTGCGCGAACGGGTGACCTTGGTGGTGCAGGACTGGGGATCGGCCTTGGGCTTCGACTGGGCCTACCGGCACCCCGCCGCAGTCCGGGGCATCGCCTACATGGAGGCCTTCGTGGCCACGATCCCCTCCTGGGACGGCATTCCCGGCCAGGGAGCCGAGTTCCTCCAGGCGATCCGCTCCACCGCAGGGGAAGAAATGGTCCTCGACCGAAACTTTCTCGTCGAGGAAGTCCTGCCGCATCAGGTACTGCGTGGGCTCTCCGAAGAGGAGATGGCTGTCTACCGGCGCCCCTACACCGAGCCGGGTGAACCTCGCAGGCCCACCCTGACCTGGCCGCGGCAAGTCCCCATCGCAGGCGAGCCCAAGGACGTCCACGACATCATCACTCGCTATGCGGAATGGCTCGCCACCTCTTCGATTCCGAAGCTATTCATCGAATCAGTGCCCGGCGTCATGTTCGAAGCGCACCGCGCCGTCGCCCGGTCATGGCCGAATCAGACACATCTGACGATCACGGGCAGCCACATGATCCAGGAGGACTCGCCAGACGAGGTCGGGACAGCGCTCGCCTCCTGGCTGCGGGATCTGTAGATCCGTTCGGCGCTGACGGATCACCTCGATGACGAGGAGGCCCGCCGTCGCCTTGCCGTCCTGACGAGGTGATCGTCAGGGCCCGCCTCCGGGACTGACCCGTTCGACCGGGATCCACAGCTGGGAGTCGGTCTCCGCGCCGATCTCCACCGGCCGGGTCCGCAAGAGCTCCGGGCCCGGCCGGGGCGTGTACGGGTTCGAGGGGAACCACTGCGTGAACACGTCCCGCCAGAGCTCCTGGAGGGCGCTCGGGTAGGGCCCGCGGTTGTCGAAGACCGCCCAGGTCCCGGACGGCACCTCGAGGCAGTCGAGCTCCTCCGCGGTGGTCTCGGGGCCGGTCGTCACGCCGACCCAGTAGTCCACTTCGGCGCCCTCCTCCCGGCTGTCGGTCAGGTACACCGTCGCCGACAAGACCCCGTCAGGCTCCCCCTCGGCCAGCTGCTTCATCCGGCCGATCGCCTGCGCGTCCAGGCTCGCCACGTGCGCCGAGGCAGCCGTGTTGGCTCCCTCGTACACGAGGGGTACGCGCGCCTTCCTGCCGGCGAAGCGGAACGACTCCTTCTCCACGATCCGGTACCGCATGGTCGTGCTTCCTTCCACGACGACACGGAAGGACATCCGCGGCTGGGACGTCAGCACGGCTCCCGTGGCCCTGGCCTCACCCGGCCCGATGCCGTGCACCGACCGGAACGCCCGGGCGAACGCCTCGCCCGAGCCGTACCCGTACCTCGTCGCGACATCGAGCAGCGTGCGTTCCCCTGCCAGCACCTCCGCTCCGGCGAGGGTCATCCGCCGGCGCCGTACGTACAGCGGGAGTGGCATCCCGGAGAGCGCGGAGAACAGCCGCCGGAAGTGGTACTCCGACACGGTCGCGATCCGGGCCACCTCGGCCATGTCGATGTCCTGGTCGAGGCATTCCTCCAGATGGTCCAGCGCCTTGTTCAGCCGCTCCAGCATGCGCACCCGTCCTTCGTTCTCGTCTCTTGGAGTACAGGGGATTCCCCCGCGCCCCGCCCGACAAATCCCGCGCGCGAATTGTCGGGCCACGGACCTGGCCGGCGGCCGAGGCTTACACCCATGAAGGACATCGAGGGATTCTGTGAGCCGCGCTTCGTCGCGGTCCGCGAGGCGCTGGCGGCTTTGCTCGGCGAGGACGACGTGGGCGACGTGGGCGCCTCGGCTGCCGTCTACGTGGACGGCGAGCCGGTGGTCGACCTCTGGGGCGGGTACGCCGACACGGCCCGGACCGTCGGCTGGGAGCGGGACACCCTCGTCGGGGTGAACTCGACCAGCAAGAACATGACCGCCCTGTGCGCGCTGATCCTGGCCGACGAGGGCCGTCTCGATCTGTCCGCGCCGGTCGCCGCCTACTGGCCCGAGTTCGCCGCGGCCGGCAAGGAGAGCGTGCTGGTACGGCACGTACTGTCACACACCGCGGGTTTGCCGGACCTGTCCGGGCTGCGAGCGGCCGAGGAGCTCTACGACTGGGAGAGCGTGACGGCAAGGCTGGCCGCGCAGGCCCTCGCGTGGGAGCCGGGAACGGCAGCCGGATATCACGCCCTCACCTTCGGGTTCCTCGTGGGCGAGGTCGTGCGCCGCATCACCGGTCGCAGCCTCGGCGAGTTCTTCGCCGAGGAGGTGGCCAAACCGCTGGGCGCGGACTTCCACATCGGTCTGTCCGCCGAGCACGACCACCGCGTCGCGCCGCTCATCCCGCCGCATGAACTGACCGAGGAGTACACCGCCAGCGCCCCGGCGGGAGCGGACGGCGTACCGCGGGAGACCACAGGCGCCGCCATCCAGGTCAAGGACGTCAACTCGGTGGCCTGGCGCCGTGCGCAGATTCCCGCGGTGAACGGCTTCGGCAACGCCCGCTCTGTCGCCCTCGTCCAGTCGGTACTCGCGAACCGGGGAGCGGCCGGTGGTGTGCGGCTGCTGTCCGCCCGGGGGTGCGAGCCCGCCTGGCAGGAGGTGTTCAGCGGCGAAGACCGTGTCCTGGGGACGCCGATGACCTGGACGACGGGCTTCGGCAAGTTCGGCACCGCCTTCGGCTGGGGCGGCTGGGGCGGTTCACTGGTCGTGAGCGACCCCGGCTCACGTATGACGGTGGCCTACGTCATGAACCGGATGATCGACAGGGACCGGCAGGAGGACAACCGCGGAATGGAGATCGTCATGGCCGCCTACAGCGGCCTGCACTGACCGACCGACTCCGTCACGGCGGGACGGACGGCGCGCGGTCAGCCCGCCGCCCGTGCGGCCGACCGCTTGGCGAGGAGTTCGCGCCGGCCCGTCACTCCGGGTCGGCGGTCCAGGGCCAGGCGGCGTGGCGGCCGGCTTCGATGAGGCCGATCATCCGGAACGCGGCGTCCGTGAGCCCTCCGAAGGTGTGCCGGTGGGGGCCCGGCGGGATGTGGCCCGGCTGGTACCCCGCCAGGTTCCACGTGTACACCGGGATGCCGGACGGCACTGGTTCGGCCGGCCGGCCGCGGCCGTGGGGCGCCGCCTGCTCGTCGGTGACGATCAGCACGCGGTCGTGGTCCCGGTAGTGGACGCGCAGCGCCGTCGTGGTCTGAGTGCCCCCGAGACGGTGGAATCGTTTCAGCACCTCGAGTACCGGTTCGCCCGCCCCGAACGGCACGAGCGCGCTGGACCAGCCGAACTCCACCAGGTCCGCCTGCTCGGCGCGCATCGCCAGCGCGGCCCCGAAGACGGCCGCCGCGTCCGCCCGGCTGAGCGTGGACCGCTCGGAGACGGTGTCCCAGAACATGGAGTCGGACCGGTCCACCAGGATCAGCGTCCGGCCGGGCAGGGACGGCACGTTGGCCAGCGAGTGGCCCAGTGCCTGCTCCAGCGGGGCAGCCCAGCGGGGCGACGGCGCGTGCCGGTGGGCGGCCAGGTACCGGAAGGGGAACTGCCGGGACCGGGCCACCTCGTCGGCATCCGAGATCCGTGCCGCGACCCGCGCCGCGACCTCGTCCGAGACCCCCGCCTCGTCGAAGTTCCGCAGGTTCCGCAGGAGCGCCATCGGGCCCATCGAGGGGATCACCGCCTCCCACACGGCGGCGTCCATCGGCCCTCGGACCCAGCCCGCCAGGCTCTCCCAGGTCATGCCCGCCGCGGCCAGCCGTTCGGCGCCGCCCGGCCCGGTCACCGCGGCCCGCCGCTCGTCCGCCGGCAGGTCCATCAGCGCACGGTGCACGGTCAGCAGCCTGTCCGAGGCCGGTACGGCCGCCTGTTCCGGGTGGTGGCGCCGGTCCAGGGCGTACCGGAAGAGGGCACCCTGCCGGGGCTTGGCCGGGTCGGGCGAGGCGTGCACCAGGTTCAGCACGTCCCCGAAGCGGAAGGCCTTGGACGCGGTGTCGTACTTCAGCAGGGACCGCGAGGAGTACAGCCGGCGCACGGCGTCGGCAATGCCCCGCTTCACGGGCTGCGGCACGTTGCGCCCGTACCGCGAGGTCCAGTGGGCGAGCAGCTCTCCGGGTTCATCGGCGCGCTGGAGCACCGAGTCGATCACGGACCGGTTGGACGGGCCGCCGGCCGCCCCGGCCTGGAGCCGAGCCCGGACGTACGCGGCGGCTCCCACCAAGGACGCCGTGCGCATATTGCCCTCGCCGCGCAGCCAGCGCAGCAGCCCGGCCGTCCATACGGGGTCCTCGACGGCGAGTTGGCCCACGAGGCGGGCATAGCGGTCGTCGCGCTCCCGGCCGCTCTCGTAGAAGGTCTGCTGGGAGACGAAGTTGCCGACGGCCAGGAGGAAGAGCTCTTCCCGGGGTTCCCGTACGAAGGCCGGTCCGCCTTCGTACGTGTGCATGGCCCGCCCGCTGCGGCGGTGGTGGACCGCGGGCGCGAAAGCGGTGTGGGCGGCGGCGGCCGCCGCCGAGACGTGCGGGGCCACGAGCATCTCGGACCAGACCTTGGAGACGCGCTGGGTGTAGCGAGGCAGTGAATCCCCCCGGATCCAAAGGAACGGACGGCCCCGGACAGATGGTCGACGGGGCGAGCGAGGCTGCGGCCGCGCCACCCGAGATCAAAGGAGGCGGCGGCGTCACTTGGTTGTCAGAAGGAAGTAGCCGCAGCCGGGCGCATCGGGGGCGCGGTCGCGATGACACTCAAGCAGGCCGACTGATCGCGCACCAACGAATTAACGGTAGCGACCTCGAGCAGCGCCTGTACGGAGACGAGGGCCAGGACGCCGACGAAGTCTGACGCGCAGGGTGTACCGGGTGGGCGTGAGACCGATCTACAAGATCACCAGCGGCCGCCCCGGCTCGCCGGGCAGCCGGCAGCCCCCGGCCGTACGGGCGGCCGGGGGCTGGGGGCTGGGGTTGTGGTGGTGGGTGGTTAGCCGGCTTGCTGGGTCATGAACTTTTCGATGGCGTCGGCGGCCAGTGCCGCGCCGTCGACCTGGCGCATGGCCTCGCCCAGGTTCGCCACGCGGGCGGTCGCCTCGGTGTCGGCGGCCACGGTCGTGACGGCCTCGCGCAGGGTGTCGACGGTGGTGTCTTCCTTGCTCAGGTGGCGGCCCAGGCCCAGCTCGTCGACGCGCAGGGCGTTGGCCTTCTGCTCGTTCATCTGGGGGATCACGACCATGGGCACGCCGTTGTACAGGGACTCCATGACGCTGTTCATGCCGCCGTGGGTGACGAACAGCTTGGCGTGGCGCAGGACTTCGAGCTGCGGCACGTGGCGGCGCACGTCGAAGTTGGCGGGCAGCTCGCCGAGGTCGGCGGTGTCGATGTGGTCGCCGACGGCCATGACGACGTCCCACTCGCTGTCGCCGAACGCCTCGACGGCCATGCGGAAGAACTCGGCCCAGCCGGTGGCGGCGGTGCCCAGCGAGATCAGGAGGACCGGGCGGTCCGCCGACGCGGGCTCCCAGGCGCCCTGGAAGGAGCGGTCGCCGAGGCTGGGGCCGGCGAAGACGAAGCGCTCGTCGAAGGTGTCGCCGTCGTAGTGGAAGTCGCGCGGCAGGAAGATGATGCCGAGCTTCTCGATGCTCGTGAAGAAGGCCACGGGGTCGGCCGGCAGGTTGAATTCCGGGAGCAGACCGGCGAGCTTGCCGATCATTTCCATGACCTGCGGGTCTTCGTATGTGGCCAGCGGGAACTTCTCCTGGATGGAGAAGTGCTCATTGGCCCCGTAGGTGGGGTAGAGGCGGACGAGCGGGATGTCGTTCTTGGCGCCGTAGAAACGCGCGCCCCACGCCATGAAGTCGTGGACGATGACGTCGGGACGGTTCTTCTCGTAGAAGGGGCCGACCTGCTCGACGAGGCCGGTCGAGTCGTCGAGACACCGCATTCCCTCGCCCGCATTCGCCTCCTCGGTATAAGGAGAGCGGTAGAACTCACCGAATACGGATTCGTGAGGGACGACCTCGGCTCCGATCGCCTCTATGGCGGGCGCGAAGTGTTCGGTCGCCGTGCAGGTGACCCGATGCCCCCGCTTGACCAGTTCTTCGACGACGCCGAGTGTCGGATTCACGTGGCCGATGGCCGGGAAATTGAAGAACGCAATGTGCGAAGGCATGAAAACCCCTCTTCCTGGAACCGCGGTACGGGCGAACCGTGTGCCACGGTAGCAGTCGCTCCGGTATCCCGAATCCGCGTGGATCCGGTACGGATCCGAGATACCGGAGCATTTCGGCCAGCCGGCGAGGGTATGGCTAGAAAGGCACCGACTTGCCGAGCGCGACGCGCAGGCAGCCGATCTGGCCGCAGTGGTAGGCGTCGTGCATCTGGATGATGGACAGCGCCTTGCCGAGGTTCTTCAGCCGGTCGTCGCCGAACGGCTCCAGCGGGGACTCGCTGTCGAGGTCCTCGGGGCGCAGCCCGGCCACGAAGGCCCGCATCCGCGCGTGCACCTGCTGGTAGAGCTCGATCATCTCCGCCAGCGAAGGGCCCCAGGACCAGTCGTTGTTGTCGTTGCCCGCGTAGTGCCGGGAGAACTCCTCCGTGACCAGGGACTCGGTGCCCTGGTGCAGCGTGGAGAAGTAGTCGGTGGCGCAGATGAGGTGTCCGAGGAACCAGACCAGCGGCTTGTGCGGGGCCGGCGCCAGGCGTGCGGTCTCGTTGTCGAAGTCCTCGGCGAGCTCGAGCACCATGCCGTAGGCGAGGTCGAAATGGTGCAGGAAATGAGTGGTGAGCGGCTGCGCCGGCGCCTCGGCGGTAAGGGTCATGCGGTTGCTCCTTCTCTTGTCGTTCTCGAGTGGGGCTCGAGTGATTCTCGAGCGGTCCTCGGTGTTCTCACGCGGAACGGTCCGCGTCGTACGACTCGAATGCGCTCGGGCCGGGCGCCCGGACCTCGTCGAGTTTTGCTTTCGCATCGTCGAAGGTAGGCAGCTCCAGGGTCTCCTCGGAGACCCAGTTCGCACCTTCCCAGTCGTACATGAGCTCTCGCACCTGGCGCGCCGCCGCGATGTGCGGACCGGATTTCAGGAATCCCTTCAGCGCCTCTTCGTCTTCCCAGATGCTGAGGCTCCGCGTGCTGTTGAAGTTCTTCTCGGATATCGCGAGCGTCACGGCCAGCAGACCGGGGCGAACGTAGAGCTCGGCGAGAATTGCCTCGTTCAGGGCGATCGCGGCGGGCTCGTGTCCGGGTTTCGGCCAGCCGACGGATGTGGCGATCAGGTGCCGCCTGCGCAGCGGTTCCTTCAGCTTTCCGGTTTCCTCGTCGACCGCGGGTCCCACCCAGGGGGCGACCACATTGAGGTCGGACTCGTCCCCGGCCGCGAATTCCCGGAGGGAAGCCGGTGCCGTCCGCGATTCCGGTACTGAATTCTCGGACATTGGGTGTTTCACCGATCCTTGCGTCGTACGACAAGCCGCTTGATTTCCGCGGCCTGGAGGTGGAGCACACCGAACTCGGGCTTGCGCACGAGTTCCAGCTCCTGGAGCAGTGGCAGCACGGCGTGCAGGACGGCCCGCAGCTCCAGCCGGGCCAGGTGGTGGCCCAGGCAGACGTGCTCGCCGTGCCCGCCGAACGCGATCTGGGCGCTGGCGTCACGGGTGACGTCGAAGCGGTACGGGTCCTCGAAGACCGCCTCGTCGCGGTTGGCCGCCGGGTACCACATCGCGACCGTCTCGCCCTTGCGGATGAGCTTGCCGCCGATCTCGGTGTCCTGGGTGGCGGTGCGCACGAAGTTCACCGCGATCGACGTCCAGCGCAGGATCTCCTCGACGGCGCCCTCGATCAGCGACGGGTCCTCGAGGAGTTTGGCCACCTGATCCGGGTGCTCCAGGAGGGCCTGGATGCCGCCGGTCGTCGCGTTGCGCGTGGTGCCGATGCCCGCGACCAGCAGGTTGAAGATGGTGTAGAGGATCTCGTGGAAGGACAGGGCCTCCCCCTCGATCCGCGCCCGGGCCAGCCGGCTGAGCACGTCGGTGCCGGTGCCGTCGATCTCGGCCATGCGCTGCTGGACCAGGCCCGCGACGTAGCCGTTGAGGGCGCCCATGTTGCGGGCGAAGGTGGCCTCGGCGTCCTCGCCGTCCCGCTGATTGTCGGGGTCGCCGGGGGCCGTGGTGCCCTCGGTCCACTCGAAGATGTCGTCCCAGTCCTTCAGGGGCGCCCCGACCAGTTCGCAGATCGCCGCGACGGGCAGCCGCGCGGAGAGGCTCTTGGCCACGTCCGCGGTGCTGCCGTCCTCGTCGAGCAGGCGGGTGAAGGCCTGCGCGTACTCGGCGGCGAGCTCGTGGAACCGCTCCTCCAGCTCCTTGATCGCCTTCGGCGTGAAGCAGGGCGCCATGACCTGGCGCAGGTGGCGGTGGCGCGGCGCGTCCATGTACGAGAGGGCCGGCGGCATGTCGGGGGCGTGCCCGAACATCTCGGCCCGCGCCTCCAGCTGGGCCTCGAACATCTCCACGGCTTCGGGGGTGTCCAGGGTGACGCGCTGCGCGCTGGAGAAGAGCTTCGGGTTGCGCGAGACGTACGCGATGTCCTCGTGCCGGGTCAGCACCCAGAACGGCTCGAAGCCGGGGCGCCGGTACCAGAACACCGGCTCCTCGCGGCGCAGCAGGTCGAACTCGGCGTACGGGTAGCCGCCGTTCGCGGCGTACGCGGTCTCATCGGTGATGTCGAGCGTGTCGAGCGTGAGCATGACGGTACGTCTCCTTCAGCGTGCGGTGGTCTCGAGGAGGAAGGAGACGACCGACGCGACGGTCTCCGTCCGGCGGTCGGCGGTGGCGTCGGCGCCGTCGAGCAGGCGGGCGCCGGGCACCTCGGCGGCGAGCCGCTTGGCGAGCGCGGCGGGGGCCAGCGTGCTGTCGCCCGGCAGCACCAGCAGCGGCGCGGGGAAGCCCGTCATCCACTCCTCCGGTACGGAGAAGTAGGCGGAGCCCTGCGGCCACAGGCCGTCGCGGAAGCGGACGACGCGCACGATGTAGCGCTCCCGGCGCAGGGCCAGGAGCTCCTCGCGGAACTCGGGCACGCCGTGGAGCTGGCGGGCGTACGGTCCGGCGCCGGGCCGGTCCGCGAAGCCGCCGCGGCCGGCCTCCTCGATCACGCCCTCGATGTCTTCGGCGCGGGGCAGGCGCATCGGCTCGTCGAAGGTCGCCAGGAAGTCGCCGAAGCCGTTGCCCTCGGCGAGCCCGACGGGCGCGTGGGCGACGACGGACGCGATCCGGTCAGGAGCGTCCTGGACCAGCCGCCAGGCCTGGGCGGTGCCGGCGCCGGAGGCGGCGACGTGGGCGCGCTCGATGCCGAGTTCGTCGAGGACGGCGATCAGGTCGGCGGCGGTGCGTCCGTAGCAGAAGGGCTCTGCGGCTCCGGTGCTGGAGCCCTGGTGGCGCGCGTCGACCGTGATCACCTGGAACCGCCCGGCGAGGGCGTCGGCGGTCTCGGTGAAGGCGGCCCGCTCGGTGTCGCACTGCCCGGGGATCTCGCCGGGGCCGATGAGCAGGACGGGGAAGCCGGTGCCGCGCACCTCGTAGTGGATCCGCGCCCCGTCCGGGCGCACGGTCTCAGGCATGGTTCTCCTCCAGGCTGGTGGCGATCGTGGTGATCGCGTTCATGAGTTCGGCCGCCATGGCCTCGGGGTTGGTGATCGGCGCGGCGTGGGATCCCTCGATGGCGCGGGGCACGTAGAGGGCGCCGGTGAGCTCGCGCCACACCTCCATGGACCCTTCGGGCAGCACCGGGTCGGTGGTGCCCGACACCGCGAACAGCGGTACGTCCAGGACCGGGCGGGTGGTGCCGCGCAGCACCGCCCGGTGGTTTTCGGCCAGGACCGTGTCGGTGCGCAGCCGCTGGACGTATTCGGCGAGCAGTTCCTCGCTGGCGAGGACCTCGTCGGGCAGCAGCCCCTCCAGTATCGCGGCCAGTTCGCGCGGGTCGGCGCCGTCCAGGTCCCCGGTGAGCTCGCCGAGCCGGTCGAGACCGGGGGTGAGCGGGGCCAGCGGCGGCAGCGCGCAGGCCGCGACGAGGGCGAGGGGCGGTACGGCCGGCCGGTGGGCGAGCCGGTGCGCGACCTCCCAGGCCAGCCAGGAGCCCTGGCTGTGCCCGTACAGGACGACGGGCGCCCCGCCCGCGTCCGGGGCGAGCCGTCCCGCGAGGGCGGCGACGACCTGGTCGGCGAGGGCCATCATGTCGGTGACGGGTGCCTCGTCGGCGCGGCCCTCGCGGCCCGGCAGCTGTACGCCGAGGAGTTCGACGTCGTCGGGCAGGTGGCGCACCAGCGGCACGTGGCCGCCCGTGGTGCCGCCCATGCCGGCGACGCAGACGATCCGGGCCCGCGGGTTCTCGGCCGGCTTGAGGACGCGCAGCCAGGGGTTGTCCTGGCCGCCCTGGCCCGCCGCAGGGGCCTGGGGCGCGCTGCCCTCGGGGGCGAGCGTGGCGCCGAGGTGGTCGGCGATGCCCTCGCAGGTGGCGTGCCGCAGGATCGCCTCGGTGGTGACGGCGAGGCCGGTGCGGCGGGTCAGTTCGTTGCGGACCTTGACCGCCATCAGCGAGTCCAGGCCCAGCTGCTGGAGCGGCCGCTCCTCGTCCAGTTCCGCCTCCGGCATGCCGAGGACGGGTGCGACCTCGCCCTTGACCAGGGCGGTCAGCGTGGCCCGGCGTTCCTGGGGGCTCTGCCCGGCCAGGGCCGTGCGCAGTTCCACTCCGGCCGAGGCGTCCGGTGCCTGTTCGGCTTCCGGCTCGCGCGCCTCGGGCAGGGTGTCGAGCAGCGGGCGCGGGCGGGCCGCCCGGTAGGCGGGGGCGAACGCCGTCCAGTCGATGTCGGCGACGCCGAGCGCGGCGAGGCCCGAGCCGAGGGCGATGTCGAGGGCGTCCAGGGCGAGTTCGGGTGCCATGGTGCGCAGGCCCCGGGAGCGGGCGGCCCGCTCGGCCTCGGCGGTGACCATGCCGCCGCCGGCCCAGCCGCCCCAGTGCAGGACGGTGGCGGTGAGCCCCTGGGACCGGCGGTGGCGGGCGAGCGCGTCGAGCGCCGTGTTGGCGGCTCCGTACGCGGCCTGCCCGGCGCCGCCCCACAGGCTGGCGCCGCTGCCGTACAGCACGAACGCGTCGAGCTCGCGGCCCGCGAGGGCCTCGTGCAGGTGCCAGGCGCCGTGCACCTTGGCCGCGTTCTCCTCGGCGGCGGCCTCGGGGGTGAGGCCGGCGAGGGCGGCCGGGCGGGACAGGCCCGCCAGGTGGGCGACGGTCCGCAGCGGGCGCCGGGCGTCGCCGGTGCGGGCGAGCAGCGCGTCGACCTGCCCGCGGTCGCTGATGTCGGCCTGTTCCAGGGTGAGTTCGACGCCGAGGGCGGCGAGTTCGGTACGCAGCAGCTCCGTTTCGGGGGCGGCCTCGGCGCGGCGGGAGGCCAGCACGATGTGCTCGGCGCCGCGGTCGGCGAGCCGCCGCGCCAGGTGCAGGCCGAGGGCTCCCTGGCCGCCGGTGACCAGCGCGGTGCCGCGGGTGCGCCACGTACCGGACGGGCGCGGGGCGGTGCGCCGCAGCCGGCGTACGTGGCGGCCGTCGGCGCGCAGTGCCACCTGGTCCTCGTGGTCGCCCGCGGTGAGGCAGGCCACGAGGGCGGCGGCCCAGCCCGGGTGGGGCTCGGCCGGCAGGTCGACGGTGCCGCCCCAGCGCAGCGGGTCCTCGAGGGCGGCGACCCGGCCGAGGCCGGTGACCAGCGCCTGGAGCGGCGCGGAGGTGCCGGTGCCGCCGGCACCGCCGGTGTCGGCCGCGCCGCGGGTCAGCGCCCACAGCGGGGCGTCGATACCGAGGTCGCCGAGGGCCTGGAGCAGGGTGAGGGTGGTGGCGAAGCCCGGCGTGGAGCCGGAGCCGTCGGGGGTGCCGTCGAGGGAGCCCAGGGTGAGGACCGCGACGGGCTTCGCGGGCAGTGCCGTCAGGGCCGCGCCGAGCGCGGCCCGGTCGGCGGTGGCCCCGATGCGGTACGGGGTGGCTCCGGCGGCGCGCAGCGCGTCCTCGACGGCTTCGGCGGTCGCGGTCTCGGCGGTGGTGGTCACCAGCGCCCAGGGCCCGGCCAGGGCTGCGGTCCGGCCTTCGGGCGCCGGGGAGAGCTCCCAGGCGTCCTCGTACAGCCAGCCCGCGACGGTCTCGCGGGACTCCTGGCCCTGCCACCAGGCGGACAGCAGCGGGAGCAGTTCCGCGATGCCGTCCCGGAGGCGTTCGGGCGCGTCGAGCAGCTCGGCCAGCCGGGCCGGGCCCTCCTCGCCGACGGCCTCCCAGAAGGCCTGGTCTGCGGCGGCGCGGGGGGCCGCGGCCCCCTTGAGCTCCGGCGGGTCGATCCAGTAGGAGCGGCGCTGGAAGGCGTACGAGGGCAGTTCGGCGACCTTGGCGGCGGGGGCGCCGGCCCAGACCCGCTCCCAGGGCACCCGGTGGCCGTGGGTGTGCAGTTCGCCCAGGGTGCGCAGGAGTTCGGAACGGTCGCCGTGGCCGCGCCGCAGGGTGCCGGCGACCAGGGCGTCGGCGCTGCCCTCGGTGAGCGGCATGGCGAGGACGGGGTGCGGGCTGACCTCGATGAACACGTCGTGGCCGGTCTCGATCAGCTGCTGCTGGGCGAGGTCGAGGCGGACGGGTTCGCGCAGGTTGCGGCACCAGTAGGCGGCGTCGAGTTCCCGGCCGTCGAGGAGGGTGCCGGTGACGGTGGAGTAGAACGGCAGCCGTCCGGAGGCGGGCGCCAGGTCCGCGAGGTCGGCCTCGAGGCCGGGGAGCAGGGCGTCCATCCAGTGGCTGTGCGAGGCGACGGGCGCTTCCAGCTTGCCGCAGACGACGTCCTTGTCGTCGAGGGCGAAGAGCAGGTCCTCGATGGCGTCGGCGTCGCCGGACAGGGCGACGGAGGTGGGGGTGTTGACGGCGGCGACGGAGACGGCGTCCCCGTACGGCGCGATCCGCTCCCGCACCTGCTCCAGCGGGAGTTCGACGACGGCCATGGCGCCGACCCCGGCGACCGCCTGGAGGGCGCGGCTGCGCACGGCCATGATCCGGGCGCCCTCGTCCAGGGTGAGCGCGCCGGCCACGACGGCGGCGGCGACCTCGCCCTGGCTGTGCCCGGTCACGGCGTCGGGCTCGACGCCCAGCTCGCGCCAGGCGGCGGCGAGGGCCACGTACATGGTGAACATGACGGGCTGTACGACGTCCAGGCGGCGGGCGGAGAGTTCGGGACCGCCGGTCCCGCGCAGCACGTCGGTGACCGACCAGCCGAGCTGGGGCGCCAGCAGGGCGTCGCAGTCGCGGACGGTCCGTGCGAAGGCGGGCGACTGGTCGAGCAGGGCGGCGCCCATGCCGTCCCACTGGCTGCCCTGGCCGGGGAAGACGAAGACGGTGCGGCCGCGGCCGCGGGCGGTGGCCCGGACGGCGTCCGTGTGCGAGCGGTCCTCGGCGAGGGCGCGCAGCGCGGCCGCGGCCCCGTCGGCGGTGGCGGCCGTGACCAGGGCGCGGTGGCCGAAGTGGGTGCGGCGCTGGGCCGCGGTGCGGGCGACGTCGGCGAGCGGGACCCGCGGGTGCTCCTCCAGCCAGCCGGCCCAGCGGCCGGCCTGCTCGCGCAGGGCGGCCTCGGTGCGGGCGGACAGGACGACCGGGACCGCCCCGGCAGGGCTCTCCGGCGCGGCCGGGGTGGTGTCCGGTGTGGCCGGTGCGTGCGGTGCCTGTTCGAGGACGACGTGGGCGTTCGTCCCGCCGATCCCGAAGGAGGAGACGCCCGCGCGGCGCGGTCCGTCCTCCTGCCAGGGCTTGGTCTCGGTGTTGACGTAGAAGAGGTTCGGGTCGAGGCCCATCTCGGGGTTGGGGTGCTCGTAGTTGAGGCTGGGGACCAGCTCGCCGTGGTGCACGGCCAGCGCGGCCTTGATGAGGCCCGCGATGCCCGCGGTGGCGTCCGCGTGGCCGATGTTGGTCTTGACCGAGCCGATCGCGCAGGGCTTGGTGCGCTCGGCGGAGCCGAAGACCTGCTGGAGGGCCTGTACCTCGATGGGGTCGCCCAGCGAGGTGGCGGTGCCGTGCGCCTCGATGAGGCCGACGCTGTCCGGGGTGACGCCGGCCGAGGCCTGGGCCTCGGCGATGACGTACGCCTGTCCCTGGACGCTCGGCGCGGTGAATCCGGCCTTGGCGGCGCCGTCGTTGTTGACGGCGCTGCCGCGCAGTACGGCGTACACGGTGTCCCCGGCCTCGACGGCGTCGGAGAGCCGGCGCAGGACGAGCATGCCGACGCCGCTGCCGAAGACGGTGCCCGCGCCCTTCTCGTCGAAGGCGCGGCACTTGCCGTCCGGGGAGACGACCAGGCCCGGCTGGTGGACGAAGCCGCGCTTGAGCGGGATCGTCAGCGAGGAGGCGCCGACCAGGGCGACGTCGGACTCGCCGCGCAGCAGGCTCTCGCGGGCGAGGTGGGCGGCGACCAGGCCGGTGGAGCAGGCGGTCTGGACGGAGAGGGCGGGTCCGCGCAGGTCGAGCTTGTGGGCGACGCGGGTGGCCAGGTAGTCGTTCTTGTTGCCGATCATCGAGCGGTAGAAGGAGGACAGGTCGCCCGAGGCGTCCTGGTGGTAGCCGCCGAAGCCGGTGCCGCCGAAGACGGCCACGTTGCCGTCGAACGCGGTGGGCACGATCCCGGAGTGCTCCAGGGCCTGCCAGGCGGCTTCGAGGAACAGCCTGTGCTGCGGGTCCATGACCTCGGCCTCGGCGGGCGAGTAGTCGAAGAAGGCCGCGTCGAAGAGGTCGGCGCCGTCGATCAGGCCGCGGGAGCGGACGTAGGCCGGGTCGGCGAGCTCCTCCTCGGTGGCGCCGGCCGCGCGCAGTTCCTCGTCGGTGAAGTGGGTGATCGACTCGACGCCGTCGCGCAGGTTGCGCCAGAAGGTGTCGATGTCGGGGGCGCCGGGCAGCTTGCAGGCCATGCCGACGATGGCGACGGCGTCCTCGCCGGAGCGTTCGCGGTGCGCCGCGGAGGCCTGCCGGGCCAGTGTGGCGTGGGAGCCGTCCCGCAGGTACGCGGAGAGCTGGCGGACGGTCGGGTAGCGGAAGAGGGTGGAGAGCGGGAACTCCCGGCCCAGGCCCGCACAGATGATCTTGTGGGCTTCCAGGGCGCTCATGGAGTTGGCGCCGAGGTCGAAGATCCCCTTGTCGGGGTCGACGACGGGGATGCCGAGCACGTCGGCCCAGGCACCGGACACCAGCGCCTCGATGCCGCCCTCGCCCGCCGTCTCCCCCGCCGCCTCGCGGCCGTCGGCGGCGCGTGCCGCCGCGGTGGCCGGCGCCGGGGCGTCCAGGCGCAGCAGGGCGCTGCGGTCGACCTTCTTGTTGGGCGTGTGCGGCAGTTCGGCCAGGTGGACCAGCCGGGACGGGACCATGTAGGCGGGCAGCCGTCCGGCGAGCGCGGCGAGCAGCTCCTCGTCGGCGACGGTGCGGCCCGGGGCCGCGGTGAGGTACAGGCACAGCCGGGGGTCGCCCGGTACGTCCTCGCGGACCACGGCGGCGGCCTCGGCGACGCCGGTGTGCTCGGCGGCGACGGCTTCGATCTCGCCGAGTTCGATGCGGTGGCCGCGCAGCTTGACCTGGGCGTCGGCTCGGCCGCAGAACTCCAGGGAGCCGTCGGCCCGGTAGCGCACGACGTCCCCGGTGCGGTACATGCGGGCGCCGTCCCCGGCGAACGGGTCGGGCAGGAAGCGTTCGGCGTCGAGCTCGGGCCGGTTCAGGTAGCCGCGGGCGACGGCGAGGCCGCCGATGAACAGCTCGCCGCGGGCGCCGCGCGGCGCCCGGCGTCCGGCCGCGTCCAGTACGTACAGCAGGTTGCCGTGCAGCGGCCGGCCGAGCGAGACCTCGCCCGGTACCGCGTCCCAGGCCGCCGACCACACGGTGGTCTCCGTCGGCCCGTACATGTTCATCAGGCCGCCGGGGCACAGCCGGTCCAGCTTGCGGGCCAGGCCCCGGTCCAGGGCCTCGCCGCCGACCAGCATCCGGGTCAGGCCCTGGACGAGGGAGCGGCCGTCGGCGTCGGCCAGCAGCATGCGCGCCAGGGAGGGCGTGCACTGGAGATGGGTGGGCGCGTACGGCAGGTAGTCGGCCCAGCCGGCCGGGCCGCCCCGGCCCACGACGACCCGGTAACCCCGGGTCAGGGTCCACAGCAGTTCCAGCGTGGAGATGTCGAAGGAGAGGCTGGTGACGGCGAGCCAGGTGTCGCCCGGGCCGCCGCCGACGCGCTCGTCCATCGCCGTGCAGAAGGTGGCGAACTGGGCGTGCTCCAGCTGGACGCCCTTGGGCAGGCCGGTGGAGCCCGAGGTGTAGATGACGTACGCGAGGCCGTCCAGGCCCGGGAGCGTGTCCGGGTCCTGCGGGAAGCCGTCCTGGTCCGTGTCCTCCCCCAGCGCGTCGGCCAGCAGCACGGCGACGTCGTCGGAGGCGACGTCGGGCGAGCCGTCGCGGGTGGAGACCACCAGCGACAGGCCGCTGTCGCGGATCACGTGCTCCAGGCGGGCCTTGGGGTACTCCGGGTCCAGCGGTACGTACGCGCCGCCCGCGAGCCAGGTCGCGAGCACCGACACCACGAGGTCCGCCGAGCGCGGCAGGTGGATGCCGACGAGCGTGCCGGGGCCGGCTCCGGCGGAGCGCAGGTGCCCGGCCATCGCCGCCGCCCGTGCCACGACCTGCCGGTAGGTGCGGGTGCGGCCGCCGTCGACGAGCGCGGGCGCGTCGGGGGTGCGGCGGGCCTGGGCGAGGATCCGCTCCAGGGCGGTGGGGCCGGTGGCCCCGCCGGACACCCGGCCGCCGCGCTCCTCCAGCCAGGCCAGCTCCTCGCCGGAGATCAGCTCCAGCTCGCCGATCGGCAGGGACGGATCGGCGACGGCGGACTCCAGCAGGGTCCGGAAGTTGTCCGCGAGGCGGGCGGCCGCCTCGGCGCCGAGGACGCCGGGCAGGAACTCCACCTCGCCGACCAGCCCCTCGCCGTCGGGGGCGAGGGTCAGTCCGACGGCCGACTTGGCCACCCCGCGCGGGCCGCCGCCCACGGCGGCGTCCCCGGACGGCACCCAGGCGCCGCTTCCCTCGCCGAGCGGGGGCAGTGCGCTCGCCCGGTAGTTGAAGACGGCGCTGAACAGCGGGTTGTCCTCGCCGGTGCGTTCGCCTCCGACGGCCTTGACGAGCTCGGTCAGCGGCAGGTCCTGGTGCTCCATCAGCTCCAGGACGCGCGGCCCGGTCTCCGCCAGGACCTGCTCGAAGGCGGGGTCACCGGTCAGCTCGCAGCGCAGCGGCAGGGTGGTGACGAGGAAGCCGAGGAGGCCCTCGGTGCCGGGCAGCTGACGGTTGGCCCAGACGGTGCCGAGGCCGAAGTCGTACGAGCCGGTGGTGCGGGCCAGCAGCACCGCGAAGGCGCTCGCGTACACGGTGTAGGGGGTGACCCCGGTACGGGTGGCCAGCTCCTCCACCCGGCTGCGCAGTGCGGCGGGCAGGGTGAATCCGGTGGTGCCGCCCTCGCCCTCGCCGTCGGAGACGGGCAGTTCGAGGCGGCCCGTGCCGGCGAGCCGCTCGCCGATCACCCGCAGGCCCGCGGCGAAGTGGCCTTCTTCGAGGGCGCGCTGCTCCCAGGCGGCGAAGTCACCGAGCTGGAAGGCGGGTTCGGGGGCCTCGGGGGCGGTGCCCGCCGCGTAGGCGGTGTAGGCGGCGAAGAGCTCCTGCGTGAAGACGGACAGGGACCAGCCGTCGGTGACGGCGTGGTGCAGGAAGATGCCGATCAGCTGGCCGCCGTCGTGGGTGTCGGCGAGCAGGCAGCGCAGCAGGCCCGGTCCGTCCAGCGGCATCGGCCGGCGCTCCTCCTCGCGCACCCGGGCGTCGAGCTCCCGCGCGTCGAGGTGGCTGAGGTCCTCGTGGGTGAAGTGCGGCTCCTCCTCGGCCCGGACGGCCTGGACCAGCGCCCCGTCGCGGGCCGTCAGCGAGGTGCGCAGCGCCTCGTGGCGCGCCGTCACCCAGGTCAGGGCCGAGCGCAGCGCGGCGGGGTCGAGCCGCTCCGCGGTGCGCAGCACGAGGGGGGTGTGGTACTCGGCGCTGCCGGGGCGCAGCTGCTCCAGGAACCAGAGCCGGCGCTGGCCGTCGGTCGCCGGGTGCTCGCCGCGCCCCTCGGAGCGCTCCAGGGCGGTGGTGGGCGCGCTCTCCAGCACGCCCAGGGCGTGCTCGACGAGATGCGTGGCGATGTCGTGCGCGGTGGGATGCTGGAAGGCGAGGTTCGCCGGGAGGGTGGCGGTGGTCAGCTCGGTCAGCCGGTTGCGGAGCTGGAGCGCCATGATCGAGTCGAGGCCGAGCTCCTGGAGCCGCTTCGCGGCCGGGACGGGCTCGGTGGAGCCGAGGACGGCGGCCGCCTCGCGCGTGACGAGGTCGGTGAGGGCTTCGAGGCGTTCGCCGTCGCCGAGGGCGGCGAGGCGGGCGCGCAGGGCGGCGGGGCCGGTGGCGTCCTCGCCCGCGGTGTCCTGGACGGCGCGGCCCAGGGCCGCGATCTCGGCCTCGTCGAGGCGGCGGTAGCCGGGGACGTCGGTCCAGTAGGCCTTGCGCTGGAAGGCGTACGTCGGCAGGTCCGCGAGCCGGGCCGCGGAGCCGTCGGCGGGGGCGAACACCCGCGTCCAGTCGGCCTCGTAGCCCTGGGTGTGCAGGGCGCCGAGCGAGCGCAGGAGCTGGTCGAGGCCGCCCTGGTCGCGGCGCAGGCTGCCGACGACGGCGCCGTCGCTGTCGGCGGTGGCGCTGGTCAGGGGCATCCCGAGGACGGGGTGCGGGGATATCTCGACGAACACGCCGTGGCCGTCGGCGACGAGCCGGGCCAGGGCGAGGTCCATGCGGACGGTCTCGCGCACGTTGCGGCACCAGTAGGCGCCGTCGAGGGCGGGCCCCTCGACGACGGCGCCGGTCACCGTCGAGTAGAACGGCACGGTCGCCGCGCCGGGGCGCAGGTCGGCCAGCTGCTCGGCGAGCCACGGCAGCATGGGGTCGATGTGCGCGCTGTGTCCGGCGGTGTCGGACTGGATGCGGCGGCAGAAGACGTCGCCGCCCTCCAGCTCGGCCAGCAGCCGCTCCACGGCGTCCACGTCACCGGAGACCACGGTGGATCCGGCGGTGTTGACCACGGCCACCGACAGGGCGGCCCCGTACGGCTCGATGAGCTCGCGGGTGCGCGCCACGGGCAGTTCGACCAGGGCCATCGCGCCCCGGCCGCTGCACTCCCGCAGCTGGCCCTGGGAGCGCAGGGCGGTCAGCCGGGCGCCGTCGGCCAGCGAGAGGGCGCCGCTGACCACGGCGGCGGGGACCTCGCCCTGGCTGGAGCCCACCACGGCGGCCGGCTCCACGCCGAGCGAACGCCAGACGGCGACCAGGCCGATCATCACGGCGAACAGGGCGGGCTGGAGCACGTCGATGCGCTCCAGGGTGAGTTCGGGGTCGGCCTCGCCGCGCAGGAAGCCCGCGACGGACCAGCCCGTCCACGGGGCGAGGGCCTCGTCGCACTCCTGGACCGCGTCCCGGAACACCGGGCTCTGCTCCAGGAGTTCGCGGCCCATGCCGAGCCACTGCGAGCCCTGGCCGGGGAAGACGAAGACGGCCTTGCCGCGCTCGCGGGCGGTCGCGGAGGTGACGGCCGGGTGCGGCAGGCCCGCGGCGAGGGCGGTGAGCGCCTCGGCGGCCTCCCCGGGTCCGGCCGCCAGCACGCTGGCGCGGGCTTCCAGCGGGGTGCGGTGCAGGGCCGCGGTGCGCAGGACGTCGGGCCAGTGGGCGTCGGGGCGGGCGGTGAGCCAGTCGGCCCAGCGGCCGGCCTGGGCGCGCAGCGCCGCCGTGTCGAAGCCGGAGAGCAGCAGAGGGCGGGGGCCCGAGGCGGCCGGTGCGCCGGCCGGGGCGGGCTCGGCGGAGGGGGTTTCGGCCTCTGCCTCGGCCTCGGCGGGGGCCGGGGCCGGGGCCTCCTCGACGATGACGTGGGCGTTGGTGCCGCTGATGCCGAACGAGGAGACGCCGGCCCGGCGCACCCGCTCGCCGCGCTGCCACGGCCGCAGTTCCTGGACGAGCCGCAGACCGCCGTCCTCCCAGGGGATCTGCGGGCTCGGCTCGGCGGCGTGCAGCGTGGGGGGCAGTGCCTCGTTGTGCAGCGCGAGGATCATCTTCATCACGCCGACGACGCCGGCGGCGGCCTGGGTGTGGCCGAGGTTGGACTTGGAGGAGCCGAGCCACACCGGCCGCTCCCCGTCGCGTCCGGGGCCGAAGACCTCGGCCAGGGCGCCGGCTTCGATGGGGTCGCCGAGCGGGGTGCCGGTGCCGTGCGCGTCGATCGCGTCGATGTCGGCGGGGGTCAGGCGGCCGGAGTCGAGCGCGTCGCGGATCACCCGCTGCTGCGCGGGCCCGTTCGGGGCGGTCAGGCCCTGGCTGCGGCCGTCCTGGTTGACGGCCGAGCCGCGGATCACCGCGAGCACCGGGTCGCCGTCGCGGCGGGCCGCCGACAGCTTCTTCAGGACGAGGATGCCGACGCCCTCGGACCAGATGGCGCCGTCGGCCTGGGCGGAGAAGCTCTTGCAGCGCCCGTCGGGTGCCATCGCGCCGAGCCGGCTGGACTCCACGTACATGGCGGGCGAGCTCATCACGGTGACGCCGCCGGCCAGGGCCAGTTCGCAGTCGCCTCCGCGCAGCGCCGCGACCGCGGAGTGGATGGCGACCAGCGAGGAGGAGCAGGCGGTGTCGATGGTCAGGGCCGGGCCCTGCAGGCCGAGCGCGTAGCTGATCCGGCCGGAGACGACGCTGCCGGATATGCCGGTGCCCTGGTAGCCGTCGAGGACCTCCAGGGGGGCGTTGCCGGTGTCGTAGTCGGAGCGCATGGCGCCCAGGTAGACGCCGGTGCGGCTGCCGGCCATCGCGTCGGGGCGCAGGCCGGCCCGCTCCAGCGCCTCCCAGGAGGCCTCCAGGACGAGCCGCTGCTGCGGGTCCATGGAGACGGCCTCGCGCCGGGAGATCCCGAAGAAGTCGGCGTCGAACTCCTCGAGCCCGTCGAGGAACCCGCCCTCCTGCGCGTAGCTCTTGCCGGTCGCCGTGGGGTCCGGGTCGTACAGGTCCAGCCCGTCCCAGCGCGCCGGCAGCGGGCCGATGGCGTCACGGCCGGCGGCCAGCAGCTCCCAGAACTCCTCGGGCGTGGTGACGCCGCCCGGGAGCCGGCAGGCCATGGCGACGACCGCCACCGGCTCGTGCCGCTCGTTCTCCAGCTCGGCGTTGCGCTGCTGCAGCTGGATCACCGCAGCCATGGCCCGCCGGAGCCGGTCCTCGTTCGCCTGGGCGCTCATCTTGGCCATCCGTCTCGTTCTGTGGCACTGCCGTAAGGGGTCTGGGGGGGAAGGGGAGGGGGAGCGGAGCCGGCTCAGTTCCCGAGCGTGACGTCCATGTACGGGGGGAACTCGGGGATCCGGGAGAAGTCGTTCTCCAGCACCGAGATGTCGCCCTTCTTCGCGATCTCGCGGAAGCCGGCGAACTTGTACGTGATGTACATGGTCCGGTTGCGGTCGGTGGGCACGAACTCGGCGCGCAGCTTCGCCCCGGCCCGGTGGGCCTCGCGGATCAGGTGGCCGAGCAGGACCGAGCCGACGCCGCGGGACATGACGCGGCAGGACATCAGCAGCAGCTTGACGGTCCACACGCCGTCGCCGCGCTCCACGAGCGAGAGGCCGATCTTGCCGTAGGTGCCGTACTTGTCCTCCAGGCCGGCGACCAGCAGGTCGTGGTCCGGGGAGCGGCGGAAGGCGTCGAGCTCCTCGTAGGAGTAGGTGTAGCCGGTGGCGTTGAGCTGGTTGGTACGGACCGTCAGCTCCTCGGCGCGCTGGAGGTCGCGCTCCTCGGCGGGGTCGATGGTGAAGCGCATGCCGAGCGAGGCGAGGAACTCCTCCGAGGTGCCCTCGTGGGACTCCTCGGCGGCGTTGCGCTGCGCGTCGGCCCGGTAGAGGTGGCGGCGCTCGCGGGAGTCGGCGGTGACGAACCGGGGGTGCATCTCGGGCAGGTCCGGGATGCCGTCGGCGTCGAGGGCGTCGATGCAGCGCACCTGGGGGTGGGCGAAGGCGACCTCGTCGCGTTCGAAGGGCTGGTCGTCGACGAAGGCGAGCGTGTCGATGCCGATGTTGATCGCCTTGGCGACGGCCTGTACGGACTCGGACTTGTTGCCCCAGTTGATCTGCGGGTAGAGGAAGTACTCGGCGATGCCGAACTCCTCCAGCTTGGCCATGGCCGCGGCGTGGTCGTTGCGGCTGGCGACGGAGTGCAGGATGCCGCGCTCGTCGAGGATCCGCAGGGTCTCCACCACGCCGGGGCGCAGGGTGACCTCGGCGTCCTCCAGCAGGACGCCGTCCCAGACGGTGTTGTCGAGGTCCCACACCACGCACTTGACGGTGGTCGCCGCCTTCGGGGCGGCGGCGGTCGTCGGCTCGGTGGCGGTGGTCGTCGTCTCGGTGGTCGTCGTCTCGGTGGTCGTCGTCATCGGTCACTCACTTCCACGGGCTGCGGCGGCGGGGGTGCGGCGGAACGGGGCCCGCTCCTGGAAGGCGTACTCGGCGAGGCCGACCTGGTGGAGCTGGGAGCTGCCCTCGATGACCTCCATGACCTTGGTGTCACCGAGCAGGCGCTGTACGGGGTAGTCGGGGCCGCAGCCGTTCGCGCCGTGGATCTGCACGGCGTCGGTGGCGGCGCGGGCCGCGGCGGTGGAGGCGAAGTACTTGGCGGTCGAGGTGGCGGCCAGGGCCCCCGGGTCTCGGGCGTCGCGCAGCCGGCCGGCCTCCAGGCTCAGCAGCCGGGCCGCCCGGGCGGAGGTGTACATCTCGCTGATTATGCGGCGGACCAGCTGGTGCTCCCGGATGGGTACGCCGAACTGGACGCGCTCGGCCGCGTAGTCGGTGCTGGCGTCCAGGCAGGCGTCGAGGATGCCGACGCAGCCCCAGCCCACCGTGTACCGGCCGAGGTCCAGGGCCGCGCCGGTCACGTGGGAGACGCCCAGGCCCGGGCGGGCCAGCAGGTTCTCGGCGGGGACGCGGCAGTTGTCGAAGTACACGTGGGCGGTCATCGAGGCGCGGATGCCGATCATGTCCTCGATCAGCTCGGTGCGCAGGCCCGGGGTGTCGCGTTCGACGAGCAGGGCGGTGGGGCCCTGTTCGCCGCGTCCGACGACGAGGAACAGGTCGGCGGTCTCGCCGTACGTGATCCACTTCTTGTGGCCGTCGAGGATCCAGTCCTCGCCGTCGCGGGTGACCCGCGTGGTGACGGCGGAGGCGTCGCTGCCGGTGCCCGGCTCGGACACGGCGAGCGCGGCGACGCGCTCCCCGCGGGCGAGCCGGGGCAGCCAGGTGTCCTTCTGGGCGCGGGTGCCCCAGCGGGCGACGGCGTGCGCCACCATCGTGTGCACGGTCAGCAGACTGCGCAGCGAGGAGCAGGCACGGCCGAGCTCGGCCGCGAGCAGGCCGAGGGTCACCGCGTCGCTGCCGCCGCCGCCGTACTCGGCCGGGACCGGCAGCCCGAGCAGGCCCTCGTCGGCGAGCAGCCGGACGGCCTCCGGCGGGGTGCGCTGGGCCCGGTGCCATGCGTCGGCGTACGGGGCGACACGGGTGTCGGCGAAGGCCCGGAACTCCTTCTGGGCCCGCGCCTGCTCCGCGGTGAGCATCGTCGTCATCTGGGGTCGGCTCCGCTCGTGCCTACTGGGGGACCGACGCGGCCAGCTTGCGGCTGACGAACGCGTCGAGGGCGCTGATGGAGCGGAAGTACTCCAGCTCCAGGTCCTCGTTCTCGACGGTGATGCCGAACTCGTGCTCCACGAAGGAGACGAGCTGCATCGCGAACATCGAGCTGACGAAGCTGAGCTCGAAGATGTCCTGGTCGTCCTTGAGGTCCTGCACCGGGATGAAGCGGGAGAGGTACTCCGCGATCCTGGCCTTGTTGTCCGTGCTCATCTCGTTCCGTCCTGTCGTCTTCGGTACGGGGAAGGGGGCGGGGGGAGGGGGCGGGTGCGCGGGCGGCCGCGGCCGGTGCCCGCGCGGCGGCGCCCGGTCAGCGGTACGTGTGGAATCCCTGGCCGCTCTTCCGGCCCAGCAGGCCCGCGGCGACCATCTTCTTGAGCAGGGGCGCCGGCCGGTACTTGCTGTCGTTGAAGCTCTCGTAGAGCACCTCGACCGACTTCAGGATGGTGTCGAGGCCGATGAGGTCGGCCGTCTCCAGCGGGCCCATCTTGTGGTCGAAGCAGGTCTTGAAGATGCGGTCGACGTCGGCCGGCGGCGCGACCCCGTCCTGCACCAGGAAGACGGCCTCGTTGATGGTGAGCATCAGGACGCGGTTGGAGACGAAGCCCGGGACGTCCTCGACGACGATGCACTCCTTGCCCAGCTCCGCGAGGAAGCGGCGGGCGGTGTCGATCGTCTCGGGGGTGGTGTGGTGGCCGCGGATGACCTCGACCATCGGCTTGAGCGGCACCGGGTTCATGAAGTGCATGCCGACGACGCGCTCGGGGCGGCTGGTGACCGAGCCGACCCGGGTGATGGAGATGGCCGAGGTGTTGACGGCGAAGACGACCTCGGGTCGGCAGATCCGGTCGAGCTCCTGGTAGACCTTCTCCTTGATCGCCCATTCCTCGGTCACGTTCTCGACGACGAAGTCCGCCTTGGCGAGCAGCTCGTAGTCGGTCGTGAACTCGATCTTCTCGAAGACCTCGGCGGGGTCCACCGCGGCCTTGCGGTTGAACATCGCGAAGGCCCGCAGGCTGCTGCGCAGCTCCTTGCGCGCGTTCTCGAGGATCTCCTCGGAGACGTCGACCAGGACGACGCGGTGGCCGGTCTGTGCGAGGTTCTGCGCGACGCCGACGCCCATGACGCCGGCTCCGACGACTCCTGCTGTCGTGAATTCCATTGGTGGTCGACTCCGTTTAGCGTGCGTCGCCGCGTACGGCGTAGATGTTGTGGATGTCCGTGCCGGCGTACAGCTCGTCCTGCTCGGCGTGCGCGGTGAAGCCGCGGCTCTCCAGGAGCGCCACGAGCCGGGCGACCTCGCCGTCGGCGTCGTGCGCCTCCAGCACCATCTGCTGGATCTTGGGCCAGTCCTCGTCGGCGATGCCGTCGATGACCTGGCGCTCGCTCTTCTGCACGTCGATCTTGATGAGGTCGATGCGCTCGATGTTCTGCTCGCGGATGACCGCGCTCAGCGGGCGCAGCTTCGCGGTGAACTCGATGGCCTCGAAGCGCACGTCCATCAGCTCTTCGGTGTACTCGGCGAGCTGGTCGGCCGCCTCGTCCCCGCCGGCCTCGCGCTGGTTGGCGATGATCGTGCGCAGGTTGTGCTTCTCCTCCGCCTCGTCGGGGTGGAAGGAGGACATGCCGGAGCTGCGCGGGTAGAAGGTGAACCGCGCCTCGGACTCGCTGTCGGAGATGCCGATGTTGAACAGCCGGGCGTCGACGCCGTGTTCGGCGACGTTGCGGCTGAGCAGCTCGAACAGCGGCGGGGCCGGCTCGAAGGTGTACGCCGTCACGTCCTTGGCCTCGTAGTGCGCGAAGAGCGTGAAGAGGCCGATGTTGCCGCCGACGTCGACGACGGTCGCCCCGTCGGGGAGGGTGATCCCGTTCTTGGCGTAGACGCGGTGGTCGAAGATGTCCTCGTAGAAGTGGAGGGTCTCCGCCTCGTTCTGGTGGGAGACCATCAGGCCGTTGGGGAGCCGGAAGCGGGCGAGGGAGCTTCCGGTGTGCGAGGAGCCGGATCCGTCCCCGGCCAGCGCCTCCTGCGGGTCCCGGCCCTCGCGCAGCGCGTCGATGGCGGTCGCGGTCCGCGCGAGGGTGGCCCACTCGTAGATCTGACGCAGCGTCGGCTCGACGGAGAAGGCGCGGGTGATGCGCAGGATCAGGCGGGTGGCCAGCAGCGAGTTGCCGCCGAGTTCGAAGAACGAGACGTCCCGCGGGAGCTGCTCCTCGGTCTTCAGCAGCCGGGCCCACAGGGCGTGCAGCTCCTGCTCGGTGGCACCGGGCTCGCCCGCCGCGGTGGCCGGGGCCGCGGCCGGGGCGGCGACGCCGTCGGTCGCGAGGTCCTGGGCGGGGTGGACCGTCCAGTCCACGGCGCCGCCGGCCAGCCAGAGCCGGCCCAGCGCCTTGAGGGCGACGGCGGTGTCGGAGCGGCGCTCCAGCGGGTGGCGCATCGAGGCGATGACGGCGCCGTTGCCGACGCCGCGGACCTCGGTGGCGAGGCTGGCCAGGGTCTGGCCGGGGCCCGCCTCCAGCAGGACGTGCTCCTCGCCGATGGCGCGCAGGCCGTCGGCGAAGCGGACCGGGCTGACGAGGTGGCGGGCCCAGTAGCGCGGGTCGGTGGCCTGCTCGTCGGTGATGAGCTCGCCGGTGACGTTCGAGACGTACGGGATGCTCGGCGCGTTGAGCGTCAGGGTCCGCGCGAGCGCGGTCAGCTCGTCGGCGATCGGCTCCATCATCGTGGAGTGGAAGGCGTGGGTGGTGGTGACCCGGCGGTTGACGACCTCGCGCGAGCGCAGGGAGGCCTCCAGCGCGGCGATGTCCTGCTCGGGGCCCGCGACCACGCAGAAGGCGTCGCCGTTGACGGCCGACAGCGAGAGGTTCGGTCCGAGCAGGGCCCGTACGTCCTGCTCCGGCAGCATGACGGCGAGCATGGCGCCCTGCGGCAGGGCGTCGATGAGCGCGGCGCGGCGGGCGACCAGGGTCAGCGCGTCCTTGAGGGAGAGCACCCCGGCCAGCGTCGCGGCCACGTACTCGCCCAGGCTGTAGCCGGTCAGGACGGCGGGGCGGGCGCCCCAGCTGCGCCACAGTCCGGCGAGGGCGTACTCGATGACGAAGAGGGCGGGCTGGGCCAGCTTCGTGGCGTTCAGCCGGCGCTCCTCGGCGCTGACCGGACCGCTGTCGCGGCCGAGCATGCGGCGCAGGTCCATGGCGGGCGCCTTCGCGCCGTCGCCGGCCTGCGGTGCGGGTGCCTCCCCGGCGCCGGCCGGGAAGATCACCTCGCGGATGTCCAGGCCGAGGTCGGGGGCGAGCAGTTCGGCGCAGCGGTCGACCTCGGCGCGGAAGACCGGGAAGTCGCGGTACAGGTCGCGGCCCATGCCCAGGTAGTGGTCGCCCAGGCCCGGGAAGAGGAAGGCCAGCGGCGCGGCGGTGGCGCCGGTCTCCTTGGCACCCAGCTCGGCCGGGCCCTCGGGGCCCGTCAGGACGGCGCCGCGGTGCGCGCCGGAGCCGGCGCCCGCGCCGACGGAGCGCCGGGTGACCGGGGCGGCGGCCGAAACGGCGCCCGCACCCTTGAGCGCGGCGAGTCCGGCGTCCAGGGAGGCACCGTTGGTCCCGCTGACCAGGTCGAGGTGGAACGGGAGCGGACCGGTCGGCGGACCCGCCGCTTCGTGCCTCTCCTCGGCGGTGATCGTGTTGGGGGTCATACCTCTCCTTGGGTGTGTCGGAAAACCGGGCGAGCGGCCGGTGCGCGGCCGCTCGGGCCAAAACAGCGGGTGCCGCAGGTGCACGCAAAGCAACCCCGGCCTGGGTGACCGGGGCTGCACATGTGTGAGGAGCGCCCGTGTGCCGCCCTGGTATCTGTCCGAGGATTCCGTCGTGACCAGCCTGGCCAGGACTGCTTGAGCAGAGCCGGAGCAGCGGTGGACGCGGTCACAGCACTAGGCGGCGCGGGTCGGGACCTGGGACTCGGCGTGGGCCTTGGCGAGGTTGAGGGTCGCCGTGCTGTTGCGGCCGAGCGCCTCGCGGACGTAGCGGCGGCATTCGGCGATGCCGGCCTCGGGGCCCAGGACGCGGGTGATGTTCTCCTCGCGCAGCACGACGCTGTGCTGCGAGGTGACGGTCACGCCGGTCCCGTCCTCGACGAGCGACCACTCGCCGGTGTGCGCGGACATCAGCAGCGGGGTCGCCGTCTGCTTGTAGACGATGCGCCGGGCGTGCGGGAAGCAGACGCGGACCGATTCGGTGGTGTGCGCGCTGCCGTCGGCGGTCAACGTGTCCATGGACATGATCTGCACGCCCGGCTCGGGCTCCGTCAGGTCCAGGCGCGAGACGTGCGGGACCAGCGTGGGCCAGTCCTGGACGCGGTGCAGGAACTCGTAGACGCGCTCGGCCGGGCCGTCGACGCGCACCGAGTCCTCGAAGGACATCACCAGGTCGTCGAGGCGCTCCCAGCCCTCGGCGAGCTGCTTGATGTTGCCGAGCTCGGCGCGGCTGTTGGTGTCGGTGGCGCTCTCCACCCAGGCTACGGAGTCGGCGTCGTCACCGGCGACGGTGAAGTCGTGCAGCAGGACCAGCCGGCAGGCGGCGGCGCCGCGCGGTTCGACGATCCAGGTTCCGCCCATCGACTCCAGCGGTGAGGCGGGCACCTCCTGGCGGAACTCGATGCGGCGCTGAGCCACGTCCAGGGTGCGCCGCGAGGTCCAGGACTTGATCTGGCCGTTGGCGGTGGCCCACATGCGCAGGTGCTCGCGGGAACCGTCGGACTCCAGCTGCTCTACGTGGACGTTGGGCGGGAAGTACAGCGGCCACTTGGCCGCGTCGGCGATCAGGCCGTAGACCACTCCGGCGGGGGCGGCGACGGTCACCTCGTGCGTCGTGCGGTGCACACGCTCAGCGGACATCGTAGGAGTTCCTGCTTTCCGGATCAGAAGTTGCCGAGGCCGCCGCAGACGTTGAGCGCCTGCGAGGTGATGGACGAGGCCACGTCGGTGGTCAGGTAGCCGACCAGGCCGGCCACTTCCTCGGGGGTGGAGTAGCGGCCGAGCGGGATCTTCGAGGTGAACTTCTGCATGATCTGCTCTTCGGAGGTGTCGTACGCGGTCGCGTACCCGGTGCGCACGCGCTGCGCCATCGGGGTCTCGACGTATCCGGGGCAGACCGCGTTGACGGTGATGCCGGTGGGGGCGAGCTCGTTGCCGAGGGACTTGGTGAAGCCGACGACGCCGTGCTTGGAGGCCGAGTAGGGGGCGCCGAGGACGACGCCCTGCTTGCCCGCGGTGGAGGCGATGTTGATGATCCGGCCGTAGGAGGCGCCCTCGAGGCCGCCGTTCTTGAGGACCTCGCGCGTCAGCAGGAAGACGCTGTTGAGGTTGGTCTGGATGACGTCGTACCAGAGCTCGTCGGTGAGGTCGGCGGTCGGACCGCCGCCGCTGCGGCCGGCGTTGTTGACGAGGACGGAGATCGGCCCGAAGGTCTTGACGGCGGCGGCGACCAGCGCCTTGACGGACGCGGCGTCGCGGACGTCGGCGGCGGCGCCCTCGACCTCCAGGCCCTCGGCGCGCAGGTCCTCGACCGTCTGCTTGACCTGCTGCTCGGTGCGGGCGCAGAGGAAGACGCGGTGTCCGCGGCGGGCGAGATCGCGGACCACGGCCAGCCCGATCCCGCTCGTACCCCCGGTGACCAGGGCTACCGGCTTCGTCTCTGTCGTCATCGGTGTACCTCCAGAACGGCGTTGATGCTCCGACCGTGTCCTGGACTCCTTGACGCCCGCACGAACCCCGCTTGAGGAGGGGTCGCGGCCGGTCCGGTCGGCGGCCCGTTCGAGACGTCTTCGAATCCCGCTCGACCCGCGGCGGCGAGGGTGGGCGCACCCACCAGATCGGAGTCCTCCATGACCATCCAGGCCGGCATCGGACAGCAGGCCGCCGCGGCCTTCGGCGCCCTGTACGCCGAGGTCCAGCAGTTCTACGCCCACCAGATGCAGCTGCTGGACCTCGGCGAGTCCCAGCGCTGGGCCGAGACGTTCACCGAGGACGCCACCTTCGACGTGCCCACGCTGCCCGAGCCGGTGCGCGGCCGTCCGGGCCTGGTCGCCGCGACCAGCCGCACCGCCGCCCAGCTCGCCGAGGCCGGCCAGCGCCACCGCCACTTCATCGGCATGTTCGACGTCGCCGAGCGGCCCGACGGCACCGTGGACGTCCGCTCGTACGCGATCGTCTACGCCTCCGTCATCGGCGGCGACTCCCAGGTGCACCGGGTGTGCGTCTGCGAGGACGTCCTGGTCCGCGTCGAGGGCGCCCTGCAGGTCGCGACCCGCCGCGTGACCCGCGACGACCTGGCCTGAGCATCAGGCGTGGCAGGCGGGCAGCCCGCCGTTGAAATCGGCCATCTCCTGGAAGAGGGCGCCCACGTCGAGCGGTGCCCCGGGGGCCGCCCCGGCCAGTTCGGCGTAGGCCCGGTGCAGGTTCGGTACGAGGCGTTCCGCGTCGAGCAGGTCCGCGAACGGGCCCAGGTCCGCTTCGGCAGCGAGTTCGAGCGGGGTCAGCCCGGCCGCCGCACCGCGCTCGGCGAGCCCTGCGATCCAGCGGAAGTAGGCCGCGTTGGCTTCGATCAGTTCGGGTCCGCCGACTGGGCCGTGGCCCGGGACCACGGTCTCGGCGCCCAGGGCGCGCAGCCGCTCCATCGCGGCGAGTGAGCCCGAGACGGAGCCCATCAGGCAGAACGGGGCGGCGTTCGACATGACCAGGTCGCCGGCGAACAGCACCCGCTGCTCGGGCAGCCACACGGCGGTGTCGTTGGTGGTGTGCGCGGCGGGTCCCAGGTGCAGCAGTTCGGCCCGTACACCGCCGATGTGCAGGGTCAGCGCTTCGCGGTAGGTGAGGTCCGGGAGGGTGACCTCCACATCGCCCCAGCAGACGTCCGGCCACAGACTCGTCAGGTGCAGTCCGGCCAGCTCCATCATGGTGCGCGTCTGCTCGTGGGCGATGACCAGCGCTTCGGGGAAGAGGTGGTTGCCGAACGTGTGGTCGCCGTGGAAGTGCGTGTTGACCAGGGCGCGCGGGGGCTCGAGGACCAGCCGCAGCACTTCGGCGCGCAGGTTGCGGGCGCGCTGCTCGGTGGCGGCAGTGTCGACGAGCAGGCTCTGCCCGTTCCCGCCGGTGACCAAGCCCGCGTTGTTCAGGCACCAGCCGCCGTCGCCCTGGACGTACGCGAACACGCCGTCGGCGATCTCGGTCATGGAGGCGTCCGGCGGGGGGAGGGCCGTGCCGGGCGTGGCCGGGACGGGCGGCCGGGCGGTCCGGGCGTCCTGCTCAGGCATGGACGGCCGCCCGGGTCCGCAGCCGCTCCAGCAGGGCGAGGGCTGCTCCGTCGTGGATCACGGCCCGGGCGCCGGCCAGTGCCTCGTGCCAGTCTCCGGTGGTGTGGCCTGCGATGGCGAGGGCGGCGGCGCTGAGGCAGACGCCGTCCTCGGCCTCGCGGGTGCCTCCGCCGCCGAGCACGGCACGGAAGTACGCCACCGGATCGGCGCCGCGTGGGCGCAGGCCATCCAGGGTGCCGGGGCGCAGTCCGAGCAGGGCCGGGTCAAGGGTGAACTCGTCCTCGCCGACGGCCTCGTAGACGTGTACCCGGTTGGTGGTGCAACCCACGAGTCCGTCGGCGCCCAGGCCGTTGCCGGCCAGCCACACCCGGCGGCCGGCGGTGCGGGCGGTGTGTTCGGCGGCCGTGCGCAGTGCCGTGGCGGAGCGGACGTCTCGGACCCCAGTGACCTGGGCGGATACGGGCATATCGGCGAGGAAGGGACTGAGCGCGTCGATGCCGCGGCCAAGCCCGCGGATGTCCAGCGGCCGCACGGCGGCGGCCAGCAGGGCCAGTTCGGCCGGGTAGACGAAGGACCCGGCGAAGGCGATGCCGCAGTCCTCCAGTGCCTCGTGGGTCTCCTCGTACGAGCGGGTCAGCGGGATGCCGAGGCGCTGCGTCAGCGACGCCGGGCCCGCCGGGGAGGAGTACGCGGGCAAGCCGGTCCTGACGACCGGGGTGCCCATCGCGGCGGCGACCACCGCGGCCGCCAGCGGGATGTAGGCGGTGTGCGGGCCGCCGCCGCTCGCGGTGGTGGCCACCGCGCCGTCGAAGGCGCCCGGCCCGGCGCCGCCCGTGCGGGCCGCATGGCCGGGGCGGCGTTCCGCGAGCGAGCCGAGCAGGGCGGTCAGCGTGGTGCGGCCGGGCAGCGCGGTGGACAGCGAGGCGAGCAGGGCGACGGCTTCGCCGCGGCGCGCCTGCGGGTCGTGCCGCGGCCCGCGCTCGTGCAGCCCATCCCAGAACGAGCGCCACATGGGCAGGTCCGCTGGCCGGTGCTGCCCGACGACGGCGTCGACGGCGTCGTTCATGGCTACGCGGCCTCCGCCCGCGGCCGGGACGCGTCGGTGATGAACACGTCGATGGCCGCGGCCGAGCGGAAGAACTCCGGGTCCAGGACGAACTCGTCGGTGTTGATGTGGTGGACGTCTTCCAGCCACGCGATCACCTTGAGCAGCGCGAGGCTGTCGACGACGCCCGCTGCCAGGAAGTCGAAGTCCGCGTCCAGTTCATCGGCGGAACCCTCCGGCAGGAACTCGCGGACCATGAACTCCTTGATGGCCTGGATGCGTGGCATGTCAGCTCTCCTTGGGGAAGCGGGTGCGGGCGGGACGGTCGTGGGCCGTCGGGCTCAGGTGGTGACCCGGACGGACAGCGCCCGGTTGACGAGCTCGAGGTACTTGCGGGGGGTCTCGGCCTCGTCCATGGCCTCCTCGTCGAGCGTGACCGCGTACTGGCGCTCGATGAGCCCGGTGGTCTGCAGGAGCGCCAGCGAGTCGTAGCCCAGGTCGTAGAAGGTGGTGTCGAGGACGTCGGCACTGTCCATGTCGACGCCCTCGTCCTCGCCGGCGCAGTCGCGCAGCAGACGAGTCAGGTCGGTCAGCTCCAGGTACCGCATGGGGATCTCCTCGGGGCGGTTCGGTTGGGGAACGGGCAGGTGCGGCGCGGCCTCAGGCGGCACGGACCACGGCGGCGGCGTTGAAGCCGCCCCGGCCGCGGGCCAGCACCAGGGCGGTGCGCAGGGCGCTGCCGGTCCGCGGGGCGCCGGTGACCAGGTCGAGCGGGCAGTCGTCGGCGGGGCGCGCGGTGCCGGTGGTCGGCGGGATCACCTGGTCGCGCAGGGTGAACAGGGCGGCGGCGAGGTCGAGCGAGGCACCGCCCGACAGGAGCCGTCCGGTCATCGACTTGGGGGCGGTGACCGGGACCCCGCGCGGGCCGAACACGGCGGTGATCGCCTCGGCCTCGGCACGGTCCGCGGCGCGTTCGCCCGCGGCGTCGGCGAAGACCACGTCGACGTCGGCGGCGGTCAGGCCGGCGTCGGCGAGCGCGAGGCGGGCCGCGTCGGCGAGCCGGGGCGTGTCCGTGCCGTCGAAGGTGGCCGCGTACCCGGCGAAGGAACCGTACGTACGGGCGCCCCGGGCACGGGCGGCCTCTGCGTCCTCCAGGACGAGCAGGGCGCCGCCCTCGCCGACGATGTGGCCGGTGGCCTCGGCGTCGAAGGGCAGGTAGGCGCGGGCCGGGTCCGGTACCTGGCTCATCCCGCCCTCGGCGAGGTGAGCGGCCCAGCCCCACGGGCAGAGCGAGGCGTCGACGGCGCCGGTCACCATCAGGGTCGCGCCCTTGCGGAGCTGGCGCCGGGCCTGGGCGACGGCGTCCAGGCCGCCCGCGCCCTCGGTGACGATGACGCCGCTGGGGCCGCGCAGCCCGTGCCGGATGGAGATCTGCCCGGAGTTGACGGCGTAGAACCAGGCGAAGGACTGGTAGGCGCTGACGTACTGGCCGCCCTTGCTCCACAGGGCCTCCAGCTCGCGCTGGCCGAACTCGTAACCGCCGGCCGAGGAGGCGGTGACCACGCCCGCGCCGTACTCCGGCAGCTGGGCGGGGTCGGCGCCCGCGTCGTCGAGGGCCTCCTTGGCCGCGGCGAGCGAGAGCCGGGTGACGCGGTCCGTCTGCGGCAGCAGTCGGCTGGGGACGTGGTCCTCGTCGACGAAGCCCGGGATCTCGCCGGCCAGGCGTACGGGATAGCCGCTCGCGTCGAACCGGGTCAGCGGCCGGATGCCGCTCTCGCCCCGCAGGACGGCCTCCCACCAGGCCTCCGCGCCCAGCCCGTTGGGGGCGGTGACGCCGACACCCGTGAAGACGGCGGTGGCGGTCCGCGCCGGGGCGCCGGACGGGACGGGTGCGGCGGCGGTCATGCGGCTTCCTTCAGGCTCGGGCGGTTGAGGACCATGGCACTCTGGAACCCGCCGAAGCCGCTGCCGACGCTGACGACGGCGTCGGTGCGCTGCTCGCGGGCGGTGAGCGGGGTGTAGTCCAGGTCGCAGGCCGGGTCCGCCTCGTGCAGGTTGGCGGTGGGCGGAACGGTGTTGTGCGCGATGGCCAGGGCGCTGGCGGCCACCTCCAGTGCACCGATGGCCCCGAGCGAGTGCCCGATCATCGACTTGATGGAGCTGACGGGCACCTCGTAGGCGCGCTGTCCCAGGCTGCGCTTGAAGGCCGCGGTCTCGTGCTTGTCGTTCTGCTTGGTGCCCGAGCCGTGGGCGCTGACGTAGTCGATGGCGGAGGCGTCCAGCCGGGCCTCGTCGAGCGCGGCCGTGATGGCCGCGGCCATCTCCGCGCCGTCGGATCGCAGCCCCGTCATGTGGTAGGCGTTGCTGCGGCTGGCGAAGCCGGAGATCTCGGCGTAGATCCGGGCGCCGCGGCGGCGGGCGCGCTCGAGCTCCTCGACGACCAGGACGGCGGATCCCTCGCCGAGGACGAAGCCGTTGCGGGTGCGGTCGAAGGGCCGCGAGGCGGTCGCCGGGTCGTCGTTGCGGGTGGAGGTGGCGCGGATCGCGTCGAAGCAGGCCACGGTGATCGGCGAGATCGGCGCCTCGGTGGCGCCGGTGACCATCACGTCGGCCGCGCCCTCGCGGATCAGCTCGACGGCGTGGCCGATGGAGTCGAGCCCGGAGGTGCAGCCGGTGGAGACGAGCGAGACGGGGCCCTGCGCACCGCTGTCCCGGGCCACTTCGGCGGCCAGGGAGCTGGGGGCGAAGTAGTCGTAGAGGTGGGCGACGGCCCGCGCGTGGTCCACGTTCCACAGCCGGCCCAGCTCGCTGACGGCCGCGTACTCGTTGTCGAGTCCGGTGGTGCAGCCGACGGCGCTGCCGAGGGTGACACCGGTGCGCAGCGGATCGAGCCCGTCGGCGACGCCGCTGTCGGCGATCGCCTCGCGGGCGCTGGTCAGCGCGAACAGGGCGGCGCGGTCGAGGCGGGCGGCCTCCTGCGGGTCGAACCCGTGGGCGGCGGGGTGGAAGTCGGCCTCGGCGGCGACGCGGGAGCGGAAGGAGGACGCGTCGAAGAGGGTGATGGCCCGGGTCGCGGTGCGGCCTGCGGTGAGCAGTTCCCAGAACTGCCCGGTGCCGACTCCTCCGGGGGCGACGACCCCGATCCCGGTGATGACTACCCGTCTCATCGACTGTCCTTCACTGTGTTTCCTCCGACCTGGGCCCGGTCCGGCTCGTACCACGGAACGGTCCGGTCCTGCGAGCCTCGCGCTTCGGGCTGGAGCACTGCTAGAAGATGCGTGCACGCCGCCGGAGGACGCGTGCGCGCCGCGTCCGGGCCGACGCCTGCGGGCCGCAGGTCCGGGCCGGCGCGGTGTCAGCCACCCCAGCGCACCAGGGCGGTCCCCACGCTCATGCCGCCGCCGAAACCGGCCAGCAGGACGAGGTCCCCGTCGGCCGGTCCGCCGTCCCCGCGCACGGCGTGGTCCAGGGCCAGCGGGATGGAGGCGGCGCCGGTGTTGCCGTGGAACTCCACGGGCAGGTGGACGGAAGCCCGGGTCAGGCCGAGCGGCCCCACCAGGGAGCGCAGCATCTCGCCGTTGGCCTGGTGCGGCACGAAGTGGGCCACGTCCTCGGGGCGGACCCCGAAGGTGCGCAGGATCTCCTCGACCGCGCCGGGCAGTTCCCGTTCGACGAAGTCGCGTACGTCGCGCCCGCGCATCGCGAAGTAGTGCTCGCCGCGGGCCACCGTTTTCAGCGCGGCGGGCTTGCGGCTGCCGCCCGCGCCGACGCCGATCAGCCCGTGCAGGCTGCCGTCGGTGCGCAGGCCGGTGCCGAGCAGCCCGTAGCCCTCGCGCACCGGGCCGAGGACGACGGCTCCGGCGCCGTCGCCGAACAGGGGGGCGGTCCTGCGGTCGGCGGGGTCGACGATGCGCGAGTAGACGTCCGTCCCGATGACCAGCACGGGGCGGCGCCGGCCGTCCGCCTCGGGGGCGGCCAGCAGCCGGGCGCCGGTGTGCAGGGCCGTGGCGAAGCCGCTGCACACGGCGTTGACGTCGAAGGCGGCCGCGTGGCGGGCGCCGATCCGGTGCTGCACGAGGGCGGCGGTGGCGGGCTGGGTGTGGTCGGGGGTGGAGGTGGCGACCACGATCCAGGCGAGGTCCTCCGGATCGGTGCCGGAGTCCGCCAGCGCCCGCAGGGCGGCCTCGGCGGCCAGGTCGGAGGCGGCCTCGTGCGGAGCCGCGTACCGCCGTTCCCTGATGCCCGTCTTGCGCTCGATCCACGCGGGAGTCACACCGACGCGGGCGGCGATCGTCTCGTTGGGCACGATCCGCTCGGGTAGGTAGGAGCCCGTGCCGAGGATGCCGACGGACCCCAGGCCCGGCGAGTGGACGCTCACGCGGCCACCGCCGCGGGACGGGCCTGAGCCGCGGGACGGGCCGGCGCGCCGGGCCGCGTCGGCGCTTCGGGCCGCGTCAGCGCTTCGGTGACGGCGCCCGCGATCTCGTCCAGGCGGTCGCTGAGGAAGAAGTGGCCGCCGGGCAGCACCCACAGCCCGAACGCGGACCGGGTGTGGTCGCGCCACCGGTCCACCTTCCCCACCTCGGCCATGTGGTCGGCGTCGCCGGTCAGCGCGGTGATCGCGGTGCGCAGCGGCGGGCCGGGGCGGAAGCGGTACTCGCGCACGGCCCGGTAGTCGGTGCGCAGCGGCGGCAGCAGCATGCTCCGCACCTCGGGGTCGTCGAGCAGCCCGTCGTCCGTCGCGTTCAGCGCGCGCAGCTCAGCGACGACCTCCTCGTCGGTGCGCGGGAACCAGGCCTCGTACTCGTCCTGGCAGGGGGCCGGGCGGCCGGAGACGAACAGGTGGGCAGGACCCCGCCCGGCCGCCTCCGTCCGGCGGGCCACCTCGAAGGACAGCATCGCCCCCATGCTGTGCCCGAACAGCGCGTACGGGCGGCCGTCGTCGAGGGCCAGCAGCTCGGCGGTGATCCGGTCGGCGAGCCGCTCCAGCGAGGTCTCGCCCGGTTCGGCGCGGCGGTCCTGGCGGCCCGGGTACTGCACCCCGTACACGTCCACGTCGGGCGAGAGCACGGTGGCCAGCGGGTGGAAGTAGCTCGCGGACCCGCCCGCGTGCGGCAGCGCGAACAGCCGGACGGGCGCCTGCGGGGCGGGCCGGTAGTTCCTGAACCAGGGACTTCCGTCGGTCGTTCGCGTCATCGGATCTCCTCATCCACGGACAGAGCTCGAAGCCCAGCCTGCGGGCCGGCCCGCCGTGTGCGGATCCCCTGGCACCCCCCTGGCCGCGGCCCCGCCCGGGCCTAGGGGCACGTCTGGGGTGCCGGGACCGGGGCGGGCCTTCCTACGTTTGGCTGAGGCGCTCCTCGACTTCAAGGGACATCACGTGGACGAGATCATCAGTGCTCTGCTCTCCGAGGACGCGGCCCCGGGTGACTTCCAGCAGCTCCGGCTGCCGGAGAGCTACCGCGGCAATGTCGTCCGCAAGGAGGACATCGGCATGTTCGAGGGCATGGCGACGGCGGACAAGGACCCCCGCAAGTCCCTGCACCTGCAGGACGTGCCGACCCCCGAACCGGGCCCCGGCGAGGCGCTGATCGCCGTCATGGCGAGCGCCGTCAACTACAACACCGTCTGGTCCTCGATCTTCGAGCCGCTGGCGACCTTCGGCTTCCTGGAGCGCTACGGCCGGCTCAGCGAGCTGACCAAGCGTCACGACCTGCCGTACCACGTACTGGGCTCCGACCTGTGCGGCGTGGTGCTGCGCACCGGCCCCGGCGTGAACCGCTGGCAGCCCGGCGACCGGGTCGTGGCCCACTGCCTGTCCGTGGAGCTGGAGTCCGCCGAGGGCCACAACGACACGATGCTCGACCCCGAGCAGCGCATCTGGGGCTTCGAGACGAACTTCGGCGGCCTGGCGGAGCTGGCACTGGTCAAGTCGAACCAGCTGATGCCCAAGCCCGAGCACCTGACGTGGGAGGAGGCCGCCTCCCCCGGTCTGGTCAACTCCACCGCCTACCGCCAGCTGGTCTCCCGCAACGGCGCCGGCATGAAGCAGGGCGACAACGTCCTGATCTGGGGCGCCAGCGGCGGCCTCGGCTCCTACGCCACCCAGCTGGCCCTGGCCGGCGGCGCCAACCCCGTGTGCGTGGTGTCCAGTCCGCAGAAGGCGGATATCTGCCGGCGGATGGGCGCGACCGCGATCATCGACCGCAACGCCGAGGGCTACACGTTCTGGAAGGACGAGGACACCCAGGACCCGCGGGAGTGGAAGCGCTTCGGCAAGCGCATCCGCGAGCTGACCGGCGGCGAGGACGTGGACATCGTCTTCGAGCACCCGGGCCGCGAGACCTTCGGCGCCTCGGTCTACGTCACCCGCAAGGGCGGCACCATCACCACCTGCGCCTCGACCTCCGGCTACATGCACGAGTTCGACAACCGCTACCTGTGGATGTCGCTCAAGCGGATCGTGGGCTCGCACTTCGCGAACTACCGCGAGGCCTGGGAGGCCAACCGCCTCATCGCCAAGGGCAAGATCCACCCCACCCTCTCGAAGGTGTACTCCCTCGAGGAGACCGGCCAGGCCGCCTACGACGTCCACCAGAACCTGCACCACGGCAAGGTCGGCGTCCTGGCGCTGGCCCCGCGCGAGGGCCTGGGCGTACGGAACCACGAACTGCGCGCCACGCACGTCGAGGCCATCAACCGGTTCCGCAGCGACGACGACACGCAGGAGGCCGGCCAGTGACCGCGCAGCACACCCCCATCACCGGGATCGTCGGACTGGGCACGCTCGGCGAGGCCCTGCTGCGCCTGGCCCACGAGGCCGGGCACGAGGTCATCGCCGTCGACCCCGCCCTGGACGCGCTGGACCGCGCGGCCCGGCGGCTCAAGGCGGCCGACGCCGCCCGTACCGGCGAGAGCGGCAGGGCCGCCGGTCCCGCCGTCACCTTCACCACGGACCCGGCCGCCCTCGCCCGGGCGGAGCTGGTGATCGAGGCCGTCCCCGAGGACGAGGCCGTCAAGAAGGCCGTACTGGGCGACATCGTCTCCCGGTGCGCTCCCGGCGTGCCCGTCCTCACCACCGCGACGACCCTGTCCGTGCCCCGCCTCGCCATATCCTCGGGCCGTCCCGGTGCGGTCGCGGGCCTGCGCTTCTTCACGCCGCCCGCCGCCGGCGGGCCCGTCCTGCCCGTCCACTCCCCGCTGGCCTCGGCCGCCACCGCGGCCGCCCTCGACGCCCTGGTGGCCGAGCTCGGCCTGCGGCCCGTCGCCGTCACCGCCCCGTCGGCCGCGGACGCCGACGACCTGGTGCTCGCCTACCTCAACCGCGCCGCGATCCTGTGCGACGAGGGCTACGCGAGCGCCCGGGACATCGACACCGCGATGCGGCTGGGCTGCGGTCTTCCGCTGGGCCCGCTGGAGACGCTCGACCTCTTGGGCATCGACTCGGTCCACGCGGCCCTGCTCGCCCGCTGGCGGCGTACCGGCGACTGCGCCTTCGAACCGTCCCCGCTGCTCAGCCGGATGGTCACGGCCGGCCGCCTGGGCCGCAAGAGCGGCGAGGGCTTCGCCGCGTACGACGAACTGGGCGCCGTGGTGACACCGCCGGCCGGCGGCCCGGGCGCGGGCACGGCCCGGCCGGTCACCCGCGTCGGCGTGGTCGGCTCGGGCGCCATGGCCCGCGGCATCGCCGAGGTCATCGCGGCCGGCGGCCGGCCCACGCTGCTGGTGGCGCGCGGCGCGGAGCAGGCCGAGCGGGCGCTCACGGCCATCGGCGACTCGCTGACCCGCCGGGTGCGCCGGGGCCGGATCACCCCCGCGGAGCGGGAGGCGGCCCTGGCCCGGCTGGAGACGTCCCACGACCTGGCGGCGCTCGGCGGCTGCGACCTGGTCGTGGAGGCCATCGTCGAGGACCTCGAGGCGAAACAAGCCCTGTTCGGCCGGCTCGGGGAGGTCTGCGCACCGGGCACGGTCCTGGCCACCACCACCTCGAGCCTGTCCGTCGCCGCCTGCGCCGAGGCCTCGGGCCGCCCGGCGGACGTGATCGGCCTGCACTTCTTCAACCCGGCCCCGGTGATGCGGCTGGTGGAGCTGGCCTACACGCCCGAGGCGCACGAGGACGCACTGGCGACCGCCCGGGCACTCTGCCGCGACCTGGGCAAGACGGCCGTGGAATGCCCGGACCGGACCGGATTCATCGTCAACCGGCTGCTGTTCCCGTACCTCGGCGACGCGCTGGACCTGCTGGAGCGGGCGGACACGGACATCGCGGCGACGGACACCGCCGTCGAGCAGGGCTACGGCTACCCGATGGGCCCGTTCGCCCTGCTGGACACGATCGGCCTGGACGTGTCCCTCGCCATCCAGGAACGCCTCTACGAAAGCTTCGCCCTACCGGAACTGGTCCCCTCGCCCGCGCTGTCCGAACTGGTCGCGGCAGGCGCCCTCGGCCGCAAGAACCACCACGGCTTCCGCACGTCCGAACGCCGCGGCTGACGAACGGCCTGCGCGCGCTCCACCGAGAAGGACCGTCAGACCTCCGCCGGGTGGCCGACCAGCCCGGCGAGGTCCGTGCGGGAGCGCACCTGGAGTTTCCGGTAGACCTTGGTGAGGTGCTGTTCGACCGTGCTCGCGGTCACGAACAGGCGGGCGGCTATGACCTGGTTGGTGCAGCCCTGGGCGGCCAGTACCGCGACCCTTCGCTCCGCCCGGCTCAGGCGGGCGGCGGGGTCCTGGTGACGGGCCGTCGGGGTGCTCCAGTCGAGGGCCTCGCAGGGGGCGATGCCCCAGCGGGCCATCAGGTCCCGGCAGGCGTGCAGGTCTCCGACGGCGGCCACCGGCTGTTCGGCGGCCAGCCGGGACCGGCCGCGGGCGAGCAGGTAGTGGGGGGCGACCCGGCTGCGGAACATCGCCTCCGGGACGGGCACGCGCAGCAGCCGCGCCGCCTCCTCGTGTTCGCCGAGACCCGTCGCGGCCAGCACCGCCGCGGCCAGCGGCATCCCCACGGCGATCCCCCAGGCTTCGGGCGACAGCAGGCCCAGTGCCCGCTGCGCCTCGGCAGCCGCCTCCGCGTGCCGGCCGAGGCGGCCGTGCACCAGGGCCGCGGCGGCCGCGGCCACCGCCCGGCGGGCCGGGGTGTCCAGGGCTCCCGGCGTGGTCCGCGTCTCGCGCAGCAGGGCGTGCCAGTGCTCGGCCCGGTCGCTCTCGCCCACGTACAGCAGGGCGCACAGGGCCGCCGTCACACCGGGAGCCGGGTGCTGGCGCGATACGAGGGCCGCCGCGGCCCGTTCCACCGCGGCCGTGGCGCCGGCTTCGCCGGGCGGTCCGGGTGCCGGGCCCAGTTCCGGGAAGACGTACCCCGCTTCGGCCCGCAGCCGCCCGGTTCCCGCTTCCCCGCCGAGGGCGTCGAGTGCGCGGGCGGCGGCCCCCGGGCGGCCGTGCCACAGCAGCTGACCCAGCGGGCCGGCCGCCCGGTCCGTCTCGAACAGACCCGATTCCAGGGCCTGTTCGAGGGCCGGAAGGTGGCGGGTGACGGCGGCCGGGTCGCTCTCCCATTCGGCGCCGGCCAGCGCGTCGAGCAGCCCCGCCCGGCGTACCGGGTCGGGGCAGCGGCGGTGCGCGGCGTCGAGGAAGCCCGCGGCCGCCTTGGGCCGGGCGGCCCGCAGCGCCTGCCCGGCCGCCTCTGCCAGTACGTCGACGGCCCACGGCTCCGCGGGGGCCGGGCCCGGCCCGTCGGCGGCGAGCAGGTGCCGGGCGACGGTCTCGGCTCCGGCGCCGTCGGCGCGCAGCAGCGCGACGGCCCCGGAGCGCAGCCGGGCGCTCTCCTTGGGCGGGAGCTCCTCCAGAACGGCGGCCCGGGCGGCCTCGTGGCGGAACCGTCCGGACTCCAGCAGCCCCGTGTCGGTGAGTACGTCCATCAGCGGCCCCACGGCCCGTTCGTGGACGCCGAGCAGCCGGGCGAGCGTGGTGAGGGTGGCGGAGGGGCCCAGTACGGCGAGGGCCCGGGCCGCGTCCAGGGTGCCGCCGGGGCGCAGGCAGCCGGTGACGGCCCGTTTGAAGGCGGCGGAGGCCACCGGCCGGTCGGAGCGCAGCGGTCCGCACTGCGGCCGGTCCTCGGCGAGGGCGTGCAGCAGCCGGGGGTTGCCGCCGGTGGCCCGGTGCCACGCGGGGGCGAGCCGGCGGGCCTCGGCGGGGTCCGCGGACCCGCCGTACGGGGCGCGCAGGAACGCCGCGACGCCGTCCTCGTCGAGGGTGGTGAGGGCGATGGCCAGGCACCGCGGGTGACGGGCGAGTTCGGCGACGGGCAGAGCGGCGGGCAGGGCGGCGCCGGGCGGGTGCGGCGGCTGGTGGGCGGAGCCCGTGCCCAGCAGCATGATGCGCGCGGCCCCGATCCGGCCGCACAGGTACAGCAGGCAGCGCGCGGAGAGTTCGTCGGTGTATTCGATGTCGTCGACGGCGACGACGACCGGGGCGGTGGCGGCCAGCTCCGCCAGGACGTCCCGTACGACGGGCAGGGCGGCGGCGGGCTCGGGGGCCGGGTCGGGTCCGGTGAATCCGGGTACGGCGCTCAGCAGCTGTCCGGCGACGCCGAGCGGGATGCCCTGTTCCGCCGGGGAGGCGGAGGCGTGCAGGACGAACGCCCCGGCGTCCGCCGCCTCGGCGGTGAAGGCCCGTACGAGCGCGGTCTTGCCGCTGCCGGGGCTGCCGGTGACCAGGGCGGCCCGGCCCTCCCCGCGCCGGGTCACGGCGAGCAGCTCCCGGAGCCGGCCGAGTTCCCGGTCCCGCCGCACCAGTTCCTGCGGCCTCGGTGTCATCGGCTCTCCCCCCGTGCGGTGCCGCTCCCGGCAGTGTGCCGGGGCGCGGGGAAGAGCCGCTGGTGGGCGGCCGGAGGCTCGCTCGAGCCCCGGGTGCGGGACCCCGGGTGCGGAGCCCCGGCCGCCGGCCCCCGGGTGCGGGGCACCGGGCGGGCCGGCGGTGCGGCCGGGTTCAGCGGTGCGGGCGCTTTTTCAAGGCGCGGGCGCGGGTGCGCAGGCGTTGCTTGTCCTCGGAGCGGGCGCGGGCGTCCTGGCGCAGTTCCAGCATGCGCTGTTCGCGCCGCAGCTTCTCCCAGTTGCCGAGCCGGTCCGCGTCCAGCGAGCCGGTGACGACCGCGGTCCGGACGGCGCAGCCCGGCTCGTCCTGGTGCCGGCAGTCGCGGAACTGGCATTCCCCGGTGAGGGATTCGACGTCCGCGAAGGCCTTGTCGATGCCCTCCTCGGCGTCCCAGACGGCCAGTGCCCGCATGCCGGGGGTGTCGATGAGCAGGCCGCCGCCGGGCAGCGGGACCAGTTCGCGGTGGGTGGTGGTGTGCCGGCCCTTGAAGTCCGAGCGGACCTCCTGGGTGGAGAGCACCTCCTCGCCGCGCAGCCGGTTGGTCAGCGTGGACTTGCCCACGCCCGACAGGCCCACGAGGGCGACGGTCCGGCCCGGTTCGACGTACCGGTCCAGGGCGCCCAGGCCCTCGCCGGTACGGGAGGACACCGTGTGGACGGGGGAGCCGAGCGCGATGCGCTCCACCTCCTCGGCCGCGGCCGCCGGATCGGGGTGCAGATCGGCCTTGCTCAGCACCACGACGGGCTGGGCTCCGCTCTGCCAGGCGACGGCCAGGTAGCGCTCGATGCGGCGCAGCCGCTGCTCGCCGGTGAGGGCGGCGACCACGAAGACGGTGTCGACGTTGGTGGCGACGATCTGGGACTCGGTCCTGCGGTTCGCGGTGCCCCGGACGAAGGCCGACCGGCGCGGCAGGACGTCGAGGATCAGGTGGGGGGCGGGGCCGCCCACCACGACCCAGTCGCCGGTGGCCAGCTGGGCCCCGCCGAGCGGCGGTCCGCCGTCCTTGAACAGCCGGGGTCCGAGCTGGGCGCGGAGCTCCCCGGCGGGCGTCAGGACGGTGGCGGCGCCCCGGTCGACCTGGCCGACGCGGCCGGGGAAGCGGGTCTGGCCGGGCACCTGGCCGCCGAGTGCGGCCAGGTGCCCGGGCCAGGCCCCGGCGAGGTCGCCGCGCCAGCCGAGCGGGGCGAGCGCGGCATGGTCGGGTTCCGGAGCCATCAGCTGTTCTCCGCGGGCGCGGGGGCAGGTGCGGTCGCCGACGCGGGCTTGGCCTGGGCGCTCGGCGCGGGCCGGCTCTCGCAGCCGCAGCCGCCGCGCTGGACGTTGAAGCGGCGGCGCGGCGCCGGGGCCGCGGCGGCCTCCGGGGTGCCGGTGGTGGTGCCGGTGGTGTCGGCGGCGGGGGTGGTGTTCTGCTCGGTCATGCTTCCTGCTTTCGGGTCGGTGCGGGGCCGCCGGTGCGGCTCCGTACGAAGGCGATCTGTGCTGACATGGCGTCCGCGCCGACGTCGGCGCGGGCACTGGCGTGGCCGGTGGAGCGCAGCCGGAAGTCGATGTCCGCGCCGCGGGCGGCCAGCGCCCGTGCGTACGACTCGATCTGGCCGACCGGACAGCGCGCGTCGCGGTCTCCGGCGAGCACCAGCAGGGGTGCGCGGACCGCGTCGGCGTACGTGTGCGGGGAGGCGGCGGCATAGCGCCCGGGGACCTCGTCGGGGGTGCCGCCGAACATGGCGCGGTCCACCCACCGCAGGGTGTGCAACTGCTCGCGGTAGGCCGCCGGGTAGTCGCCGACGGCCCCTTCGGCGAGCCCGCAGGCCCACAGCGCGGGCTGGGTGCCGAGTCCGAGCAGGGTCAGGTAGCCGCCCCAGGAACTGCCCGCGAGCACACAGCGGTCCGGGTCGGTCACGCCGGATGCGACCAGGTGGGCGCGGGCGGCGGCCACGTCGGAGAGTTCGGTGTGCCCGACGGCCTCGCGGTGGGCGAACTGCCAGGCCGTGCCGTTCTCGGCGGAGCCGCGGTAGTTGACGCGGGCCACCGCGTAGCCGGCGTCGTTCCAGGCGGCGGCGGGGCCGTTGTACTCGTCCCCGTCGGCGGTGTGCGGGCCGCCGTGCAGCAGGAAGACCGTCGGGTACGGGGCTTCGCCGGCGGCCGGCACGCTGAGGAAGACCGGGACGGTCAGCTCCCCGTGCGGGACGGGGACTTCGGTGACGGGCGCGGCCGGGACGGCCGGGCCGGGCACCGACAGCGGCTCCCGGCCGGCGAGGTCGCGCAGCACGGCCGGGGCGGACGCCGTGGAGAAGGTGTACCAGCAGTCGCCGTCGGGCCGGGCCGCGGCGGCGTGCACGGTGCCGCGCGGCACGGGCAGCCGCTCCAGGTGCCCGTCGGCGAGCCGGTAGCGGTAGAGCTCGCTGCGCCCGTGGGTGCGGTGGTGGAGCAGCAGCGCGGTGCCGTCGGGCACGAACTCGGCGCGTACGTCGCCGGGCAGGCCGGTGTCGATCTCGCGCACGTCACCGGTGACCGGGTCCCACAGCAGCGGGGCGGGCCGCCCGCCGCGGGTGTGCGTGGCCAGTACGAGCCGGCCGCCGGGCACGAAGGGGGAGCCGTAGGGCACCACGTGCAGCCCGCTGTGCGGCCAGTGGCTCAGCTCCCCCACCAGCGCGCCGGCCTGGTCCAGGACGCGCAGCGAGGGCCGCTGCGGGTCGCCGTACTCGGCGTGCAGCACCAGCACGTACGCCTCGTCGTCGCTGAGACCGCCGAGGTAGAGCGGGGTGTCCGCGCCGTAGAGCGGTTCGGCCCGGTCCGCGCCGGCCCGCAGCAGGTGGATGTCCGTACGGCCGTCCGCCGCGGTGATCCCGGCGACGGCGAGGCCCGACGCACCGACGGCCAGGCCCTCGGGGGTGCCGGGCGGCACGCCGGGCAGGGCGGCGACGGCGGGGCCGCCGCGCAGCGGGGCCCGCATCCAGGTGCCGTGCTCGGTGCCGTCCTCGTCGTGGTACCACCACAGCCAGCGTCCGGCCGGTTCGAGCAGGCCCAGTTCGACCCCGTGCGGGGCGTCCGTGAGCTGCCGGATCCCGCCGCCGGCCCGGTCCCAGAGGTAGAACTGCGCGGTGCCGGTGGCGTTGCCCCGCAGCACGCAGACCTCTGGCCGCAGCCGACCCCAGAAGGGGAGCTCTACGGCGGGAGCGTTGCACCGGTCAAGTGGTCTCGACCCCGGCTCAAGCGCAGCGGTATATACAGTCACCAGGCCATTATGCAGATGACCGGCAGGCCTAGGAAGAGCGAATTTCCAATTCGACCCACAGGGTTGCGGACGAACTCCTAAGGAGCCGTCTCGGGGGCTTTCGCATTCCTTTCCATTCCCCGGAAAAAGAGTCGCGGACCGAGCGCGAACCGAGCTAAAGGAGACCATTGATGCAGATCAGAGGCCTGGAAGGGCTGTCGGTACACGCTCGGTTCGAATCGGCCATAGATGCCGGACACGATTCTCGCCGACGAGGCGGAATCGATGGGGAACCTGCCGCCGGTCGAGTAAGGGACATTACCGCCACTGCCTGCCGTCCGACCGAATTTCTCCGTATTCGTTGAGGCTGACGCAAGGAGACCTCTTATGCCCTCCGCAGTTCTTCCCGGCCCGCTGACCCGTACGGACATCGGAGAGGGCATCCGCAAGCAGGGCTGGGTGTTCGCCCCCGGGGCCGGCTTCGACACCGGCACCCGGGCACAGGAGTTCCGGCAGCTGAGCCAGGCCTACGGGAACCTCGAACCGGACGGATACCTGGCCGACGGCGGGGCGTACCGCTTCCGCCGGCACGTCCGCTACACCCACCGGTCGGCCGCGCAGGGGGTGCTGCGCGCGCATCCGCCGGGCCCCTACCACCAGAGCGCCGAGGTGAACCCGTTCGCGGGCGGCTCGCCGCGCTGGTTCGCGCCCGTCACCGGGGCGGTCCGCGTCAACCCGTTCCTGCAGCGGCTGCTGCTGCACGGCGTCGACGTGTTCTCCGGGCTGGCCGGCGCGGAGCCGGGGCGGACCCTGGACTGGGAGGTGGACGTGCACCTGGTGCGCATCCGGGCCAGCGCCCAGGAGGAGGGCCTGCCCTCGCCCGAGGGCGTGCACCGGGACGGCTTCGACTACATCTCCCTGCACCTGATCGGCCGCTCCGGGGTGACCGGCGGCCGCAGCATCATCTGCGACCCGGAGCAGCGACCGCTGGCCCGCCCCCTGCTGGCGGCGCCGCTGGACTCGCTGTACGCGGACGACACCCGCGTCCTGCACGGCACCGAACCGGTCCGCCTGGACCCGGCGGCCGGCCGTGCGTACGGCTACCGCGACATGCTCCTGACCAGCTACCGCCGGATCGGCTGAGACCCCGAAGCCCCGCGCCCCTGAAGTCCTCCCGGGAAGCCCCGGCCGGCACCGCCGGCCGGGGCTCCGTCACGCGCCCTCCGGACCCGCAGATCGGCGGACCCGCGGATCAGCCCCAGGAGAATCCCGCGAACGCCGGGACACCGGCGGGGGTGTTCGGCGCCGGGGCCTCGGGAACGAGGGAGCGGACCGGGGCCGACGGGTCGGCCGCCGCGAGGCGGCGGGCGGCGCCGGCGGCCTTCTCGGCCAGTGAGCGGGCGGTGTCCGGCTCGTAGAGCGCGGAGTCGTACTGGAGGAGCAGGCTCAGACCGCCCGCGGAACGCGCGAACTGGAACGACAGGTCGAACAGGCCCTCCTCCAGCGGGATCGGACCGCCCGTCAGCCGCAGCGGCCCCGGCCCGGTGTCGATCTCGTCCCAGAGGGTCACCCACACGTCGAAGAGCGGGTTGCGCCCGGGCGGGCGCGGCGGCTCCAGGGCGCGCACGAGTTCGCTGAAGGGCAGCCCGCCGTGGTCCAGTGCGCCGACCGTCGTACCGGCGAGGTCCGCGATCAGCTCCGCGCAGGGCAGTTCCCCGTGCACGGCGGTCCGCAGGACCACGGTGTTGACCAGGCAGCCCACCACGTCGGCGCGCCCGAGGGCCGGGCGGCGGCTGACGGCGGTGCCCAGGCTGATGTCGCCGGCGCCCGTCGCCTCGTGCAGGGTGGCGGCCACTGCGGCGGCCAGTACCCCGAACAGTCCGGTGCGGTGGCCGCGCGCGAGCCGCTCCAGCGCGCCGAGCTCCGCGGCGTCGAGGCGGACCCTGGTGACGGCGGTGCCGCGGCCCGCCGGGCCGGTGCGCGGACGGTCCACGGGCAGCGGGAGGGGGGTCGGGGACGGGGTCAGCGTGCTCCGCCAGTAGGCCAGCTGGGTGTCGTACGGCGGCTCGTGCGGGCCGGGTACGGCGATCCCGGCGGCGGCTTCGGCCCGCTGTCCCCCGGTCCCGGCCAGCGCGCGGGCGACGACCTCCAGCGAGGTCTGGTCGGCGACGATGTGGTGCAGGACGACCAGCAGCCGGTCCTGGCCGCCGGGGCGGCGCAGCAGGGCCGCGCGGACCAGCGGTCCGGCCGCCAGGTCGAAGGGCCGGTGGGCCCATTCCCGTACGAGGGCCTCGCGCGCGGCCTCGTCGGGCAGGTCGAGGACCTCCAGGCGGGCGGGTTCGGGCGCGGGGCGGGGCACCGGCTCGCCGCGCTCCTCGTGGAACACGGTGCGCAGCTGCGGCTGGAGTTCCTGGAGCCGCGCGAACGCGGCGCCCAGGGCGGCCGGATCGGCGGTTCCGTGGCAGTCCAGCAGCATCGGCACGTGGTAGGCGGCGGTGCCCGCCGTCCCCGCGCTCCGGGTGCGGTCCTCCAGCCAGAGCCAGCGCTGGACGGCGGAGGCCTCCCGCGGCCCGTCGGCGCCGGGGGCGTCCTCGGAACCGGCCTCGACGGCCGGGACGGCCCCGGCCGCGGAACCGGCCCCGGCGGCCGGCGCGGTGCCCACCCGGGGGGCGATCCGCGCGGCGAGGGCGGCGATGCTCGGGCAGTCGAACACGTCGCGGATCCGCACCGGAGCGGACAGCAGCCCGGCGGCCTCCGCGGCCAGGGAACCGGCCTTCAGACTGGTGCCGCCGAGCAGGAAGAAGTCGCCGTCGTCCGCGACGGGCCGGCCGAGCTCCTCGGCGAACAGGCCGCGCAGCACCGCCCGTACGGCATGCGCCGCCTCGTCCGCTACTTCTCCCGACACCTCGCCCGACACCTCGCCGGGCGGCCCGGCCGGGGTCTGCGGCAGCGGCCGGGCGGCCAGTTCGCGACGGTCGATCTTCCCGTTGGGGGTGCTGGGCATCCGCTCCACGGGGATCACCGCCGCCGGGACCATGTAGTAGGGCAGCCGCTCGGCCAGCCGGGCCCGCCAGTCGGCGGGCAGCGGGCCGTCGGTGACGACGTACCCGGCGAGCAGCGGCTGCGGCGTCCCCTCGGGCACGACCACGGCGGCGGCGGCGATGCCCGGCAGCGCGGCGAGCGCCGCCTCCACCTCGCCGGGCTCGATGCGGAAGCCGCGGATCTTCACCTGCCGGTCGGCGCGCCCCCGGAAGTCGAGGGTGCCGTCCGCGCGGTGGCGGGCCAGGTCCCCGGTCCGGTAGAGCCGGGCGCCCGGGCGGGGGTCCGCGGGGTCGGGTACGAAGCGTGCCGCGGCCGCGTCGGAGGGGCCCAGGTAGCCCCGGCCCACGCCGATGCCGCCGATCCACAGCTCGCCCTCCACTCCGGGGCCGACCTGCGCCCCGGAGGCGTCGCGCACGGAGTAGTGCAGGTTGGCCATGGGACGGCCGATGGTGGGCGGCTCCTCGGGGAGGCCCGGCGGGCACCGGTGCCAGGACTGGAACACGGTCGCCTCGGTGGGCCCGTAGACGTAGATCAGGTCGCGGTCCGGGGCCCAGCGGTCCACCAGCGCCCGGCTGAAGGACTCGCCTCCGGTCACGACGGTCGTCACGGCCGGGAAGGCGGCCGGGTCCAGCTGGGCCAGCAGCGCGGCGAGCAGGAAGACGGTGTCGGCGCGGCGTTCGCGGACGAGCGCGGCCAGGGCCTCGGCGGAGGCGACGGGCTCGTCGAAGACGACGACGGCCGCACCCGCCCACAGCGGCGCGAGGATCTCCCACACCGAGACGTCGAAGGCGGGGCTCGCGAACTGCAGCACGCGCCGGTCCGGGCCGAGGCCGAAGGGGACGGCGGTGGCCTCGAGCAGGTTGGCCAGGGAGCGCTGCTCGATGGCCACGCCCTTGGGGCGGCCGGTGGAGCCGGAGGTGTGGATGACGTACGCGAGATCGGCCGGGCCCGGCAGCGGACCGCCGACCGGCGGCACGGACGCCCCGGCGGCGGCCTCGGCCGGAATGGCGGGGCCGAGGTCGACGGTGAGCACGCCCGGGCCCGGGAACAGCCCGGCCAGCGCGGTGGTGGTCAGGGTGAGCGGCGCGGGGGCGCTGTCGACCAGCAGGGCGAGCCGCTCGGCCGGGTGGTCCGGGTCGAGCGGCACGTACGCGGCGCCGGCCCGCAGGACCGCCAGCACGGCCACGACCAGCTCCGCGGAGCGGGGCAGACAGACCCGGACCAGCACACCGGGCCCGGCGCCGCGGGCGCGCAGCCGGACCGCCAGCTCCTCGGCGCGGGTGTGCAGTTCGCCGTGGCTGAGGACGCGGTCCCGGGCCACCACGGCGGGCCGGTCGGCGACCGGACGGGCCCGCTCGGCGAGCAGCGCGGCCACCGGCCCCTCCGGGACGGGCGCGGCCGTGTCGTTGAGCGCGGCCAGGGTCCGCTGCCAGGCCGCCGCGGTCCCGGCGGGGTCGGCGGGGGACTCGGTCGCGGTGGTCGCGGTGGTCATGGTGGTCGCGGTGGTCATGGTGGTCATGGTGGTCGCGGGAATCACGGTGGTCGCGGCTCCGGGGTCGGGGGTCACGGCTGCTCCCTCCAGAGCGCGTCGGGGTGGTTCACCAGGCCTTCGAGGGCCTGCCGGGTGCGCGTGACGAGCCCCTGGGCGGTGGCGTCGTCGAAGAGCTCGCCCTTGTAGGTGAGGACGCCGTCCGCGTCGTCCTCTCCGGTCCGCAGGGACCAGACCAGGTCGAAGGCGGTCGCGGTGGGGCGGGCGGCGGCGATCGAGCCGTCGGGGGCGAACAGGGCGCCGGGTTCCGGCGCCGCGTCCTCCTGGGCGACCACCAGCACCTGGCTGAGCAGGGCCCGGTCCACGCCGTACTCGCCCTCGGCGAGCGCGGCGACGGAGCCGAGGGCAGCGGCGGGGCTGTCGTGGGCGGCGAGCAGGGCGTGCCCGACGGCGCGGGCCAGTTCGCGGTGCGTACGGGTGTCCGCGAGCGGCACGCGCAGCAGGGCGGTGCCGGTGAGCGGGCCGACGACGTCGGCGAGGCCGGGCCGGGACCGGGTACTGAGGACGGTGGCGAGCCACACCTCGTCCGGGGTCCCGTCCGTGTCCCCGGCGCCCCGGGCCAGGGCCGCGACCAGCGCGCTCAGACCGAGCGCGAACGGGCTCAGGCCGTCCGCGCGGCCGAAGGCGCCGGTGCCCGGGGCCGGGAAGGCGAAGGGCAGTTCCGTCGGCATCAGCGCGCCGCGCACCAGCCGGGGCCGGTCGTACGGCAGCGGCAGCCGCGGCGGACCGCCGGCGGCCAGCGCCCGCCGCCAGTGCCCGTCCGCGCCGGCCGGGGTGCGCTCCTGCTGCCAGCGGGCCACGTCGGACAGCCGCAGCGGGGGCTCGCCGGCGGAGTCGGCGGGCCAGCGTCCGGCGGCGAACTCCGCGTAGTCGGCCGTGATCTGGCGTACCAGCAGCTCCATGGAGCGGCCGTCGACGGCGATGTGGTGCACGGCGAGCAGCAGGACGTGCTCCTCGCCGGCCAGGCGTACCAGCCGGGCCCGCAGCAGCACTCCGGCCGCGAGGTCGAAGGGCTCCTCCAGGTGCCGCTGGGCCAGAGCGTCGAGCGCGGCGGCCCGGTCGGCCGCGGGGAGTGCCGAGAGGTCGTCCTCGGCCCAGCCGGTCCGCGGCACGGTCAGCGGCTGCCAGCGGGGCCCGTCACCGGTGACGACGAGCCGGGAGGAGAGGGCGTCGTGCCGGGCGGCGGTGTGCTCGACGGCCTGGCGCAGGGCGTGCGGGTCGAGGGTCCGGGCGGTGGCGCGCAGTGCCTCGAACACGACGAACGCGGCCGGGGCGGCGCCGCCCCGCAGGGCCTGCCAGATCTCGGCCTGCTCGGCGCTGAGCGGTGCCGGGCCGGCGGCCGGTGCGCGCACCGGCCCGTCCTCGGCCACCACGGCAACGGCGACGGCGTCGGCGGGAGCGGCGGCGATGGCCTCGGCGATCGCCGCCGGGGTGCGGGAGTCGAAGACGAGCCGGGGCGAGACGTCCCGGCCGAGCACGGTCCGCAGCCGGGCGGCCACGGCGACGGCGTCCAGGGAACCGCCGCCGAGGTCGAAGAAGTCCTCGTCCGGCCCGACCCGTTCGTGCCCCAGTGCCTCGGCGACGGCCCGGGCGACGAGCGCGACGGGCCCCGCGGCCTCGTCCGCCGCGGGCCCGGTCGGCGCGGTCGCGGTCCCCTCCACGGGTACGGCCACCGGCTCCGCCGTCCGCTCCCCCGCGTCCGCGTCCGCCGCCGTGACGTGGACCGTCGCCGGGGTCAGCCGCAGCGGCAGCGCCCGGCGCAGCAGGGTGCGCAGCGCGCCGGGGCTCACGGCCTGCCCGGGGTGCGCGGTGACGTGTGCGGTCAGGGTCCCCGGCTCGCCCGGGGCCGCGGCGCGCACCTCGGCGGCGCGCACCGACGGGTGGGCGCGCAGCAGCAGTTCGGCCTCGGCCGGGTCGAGATGGGTGCCGGGGCGGTCCGGGTCGGGCACGAGCCGGCCGGCGCGGCCGCGCGGCACCAGCTCGCCGCGCTCCGACCAGTGGGCCCGCAGCCCGGTGGCCCCGGCGCCGGTGCTCAGGTCGCCGGGTACGCCGACCGGTACGGGCCGCCCGGCGGCGTCGCTGATCCGGGCCCCCGGGTACGCCGCGCAGCTGTTCGCGAGCGCGGCCAGTTCCGCCCGCTCGGCGTCGGGCAGCGGCGTACCGGCCGGGGTGCGGTCCGGGTCGGCGGCGGCGCGCACCAGCAGGTCGGCCCAGTGCCGCAGCAGCCGGGTGGCACGGGCGGCGCTGAAGAGCGTGCCGTCGTACTCGGCGGTCAGTTCGAGCCGCTCGGCGGAGTTGTCGAGGTGGAAGCTCAGTTCGAAGGCGGCCGCGTGGTCGGCGTACGGCTCCCGGCGGACGGCGAGGCCCGGTCCGGCGTCCAGGTCACTGCCGTCGCCGGTGCCGGCGGCGCCGCGCTCGTCGGCGGTGAACATGACCGTGAACAGGGGGGTGCGGCCGCCGTCGCGGGCGCCCGGCAGCTCGTTCACGAGCTGCTCGAAGGGGTGGGCGCGGTGGGCCATGGCCGAGGCCACGGCGGCGCGGGTGGCCGCGGCGCGCTCGGCGAAGCCGAGGTCCGGTGCCACGTCACAGGGCAGCACCACCGTGTTGAGGAACGGGCCGACGACCCCCGCGTACGAGGGGTCGTCGCGGCGGGTGACGGGGGTGCCGACGAGGATCCGCCGCTCGCCCGTGAACCGCCGGAGCAGTTCGGCCAGGGCCGTCAGCCCGGTGCCGTACATGCTGGTGCCGCAGGTGCGCGCCAGCGCCCGTACGGCCAGGGTGTCCGGTCCGGAGAGCCGGAAGCGGCTGGAGCCGCCGGGGCCGGGCGCGGCGCCGCGCTCTCCGTCGGCGGGCAGCAGCGGGAACGGCAGCGGGCCGGCCAGCTCGGTGTGCCAGTGGGCGCGGTCGCGCTCCGCCTCGGCGCCGTCCCGGGCGGCGGCCTCGCGGGCGATGTGCGTGAGGTAGCTGCCGTCGGCGGGCCGGGGGGCGGCCGTGCCGGTGCGCAGCGACCGCAGCCGGGCGAAGACCCGCTCGGCCAGCAGTACGGCGGATTCGCCGTCGCAGGCGATGTGGTGGGCCGTCAGTGCGAGGAGCGCGCCGGCCGGGGAGAGCCGTAGCAGGACGGCGCGCAGCGGCGGCTGCCGTTCCAGGTCGAAGGGGCGCCGGGCTTCGGCGCGCAGGATCGCCTCGGTGTCGGCGCCGGCCGCGGGCCACAGGACGGTGAGCGGCGGCCGGTCCCCGTAGACGAAGCGCTGGCGGGGTTCGCCGTCGCGGACGAAGAAGCGGGCGCGCAGGAGCTGCGCGCAGGCGGCTTCGTCGGCGAGGGCCTGGGCGACCTGGCGTTCGTCGAGCGGCCCGTCGATCCGGAAGACGTCGGTGAGGTGGTGGACGCTGTCCGCGCCCCCGTCCAGCCGGTCGAGGGTCCACAGCTGACGCTGGGCGGCGGACAGCGGGTGGTCCCCGCCGTCCGCGTCCTCCTCGGCGCCGGTCCCGGCCGCGGCCGGATCGCCGGCGTCCGCCCCGCGGCCGCGCAGGGCGGCGCAGGCCTCGCGGACCGAGGGCCCGTCGAGGAGTTCGTCGATGCCGAGGGCCAGGCCGTGGCGCTGTTCGAGTGTGGTGATGACGTCGATGGCGAGCAGGCTGTGGCCGCCGCAGGCGAAGAAGTTGTCGTCGGGGCCGATCGCGTCGATGCCGAGGACCTCCCGGAAGACGGCGCCGACGCGGTCCTCCAGGCTCTGCGGGGCCTCGGGGGCGGCGGCCGGTCCGGGGTCGGCGGCCGGAGCGCAGGCTCGCACTGCCTGCGCCACCTGTGCCGCCTGCACCGCCTGTGCCGCCTGCGCCGCCTGCGCCCGCTCGGCCAGTTCCCGCCGGTCGATCTTCCCGCTGGTGCCGAGCGGCACCCGGTCCAGCGGCAGGACCCGGTCGGGGACCAGGGGCGCGGGCAGTACGGTGCCCGCGTACGCGTGGACGGCCGCGGGGGTCTCGGCGGCGGGGCCGGTGACGAAGGCGACGAGCGAAGGCTGCCCGCCCGGGCCCTGGCAGACCACGGCGACGGCCGCCTCGACGGCGGGCAGCGCGGCCAGGGCCGCCTCCACGTCGCCGAGTTCGACCCGGTTGCCGCGGATCTTGACCTGGCCGTCGGCGCGGCCGAGGAACTGAAGGGTGCCGTTGGGCTGCCACCAGCCGCGGTCGCCGGAGCGGTAGCGCCGGCCGCCGGGCTGCTCGGGCGCGGCGGGGAAGGCCGCCTCCGTGAGCTCGGGCCGGTGCAGGTAGCCGTCGGCGAGCCCGGGGCCGGAGAAGTGCAGCTGGCCGGGGAAGCCGGGCGGAACCGGCCGGTCCGCGCCGTCGAGCACCTCGACGGCGGTGTGGGACAGCGGCCAGCCGATCGGGGTGCCGGGCAGCGGGTGCGCGGGGTAGTCGAAGGCGGTGGCCCCGACGGAGTTCTCGGTGGGCCCGTACTCGTTGACCAGCCGGGTGCGCGGCAGCTGGAGCTGGTGGCGGGCGACGAGTTCACCGGGCATGGCCTCGCCCGCGACGGTGACCACGCGCAGGGTGCCCGCGGCGGCCAGCTCGTCGAGGACGGCGGTGTAGAGGCTGGGCACGAGCGTGACGTGGGTGGCCGTGTACCGCTCGGCGAGCCCGCGCAGGTGGGCCCCGTCGAGCCGGCGCACCCCGTCGACCAGGACCAGCGCGCCGCCCGCGCCGAGCACGGAGAACACGTCCGAGACGGAGCTGTCGAAGGACAGCGCGGGCACCTGGAGCAGGCAGGTGTCGGCGGACAGCCGGTGGTAGTCGTGCTTCCAGGCGAGGTAGCTGTCGATCGCCGAGTGGCGGATGACGACGCCCTTGGGCCGGCCGGTGGATCCGGAGGTGTAGATGACGTACGCGGTGTCCTCGGGGCGCGGCGGCTCGGGCGCCTCCTCGGGCAGGGCGGCCAGGTCGGCGGTGTCGGCGGCCAGGTCGGCGGCGGACAGCAGGCGCAGGCCGGTGCGTCCGGCCAGCGCGCGGGCCAGTCCGAGGTGTTCGGGCTCGGCCACCAGGGCGGCTGCGCCGACGTCGGCGAGGACGGCGGCGAGCCTCTCCTCGGGCTGCGCCGGGTCCAGGGGTACGTAGGCGGCGCCGGACCGGACCGTGCCGAGCAGCGCGGTGAGGGCGTGCCGGCCCTTGCCGACGAGCAGCGCGACCCGGTCTCCGCGGCCCACCCCGTACGCGTGGTGCAGGCGGCGGGCGGCGCGCACGGACTCGGCGCGCAGCTGGGCGTGGCCCAGTTCGGCGGCGCCCCCGGCCGCTTCCCCCTCGCCCGCCCCGCCCTCGCCCGCTCCTCCGCCGGTGACGATTGCGCCCGCGATTCCGCCCGTGGCGATTCCGCCCGTGACGACGGCCAGCCCTTCGCCGCCCGTCAGGTGGCCGCGGTCCAGGCGCTCCAGCAAGGTGCCCGGTGCGGCCGGCGGCCAGAATCCGGCCCGGCCCCATCCCTTGACCGTCTCCCGGTCGGTGGCGTCGGCCAGGGTGAGGGCCGCGAGTGCGCGGCCGGGGTCGCCGAGCTGGGCCACCAGGTGGGCGACGACGCGCAGCACGGCGTCCGCGAACCAGGTCTCGCAGTGCCCGGTGTCCACGTCGGCGTGCAGGACCCGGTCCTCGCCGGAGCCCTCCAGGGTGAGCAGCAGCGCCTCGCCGGCCGGGGCGGCCTGCGTCGTGCCCTGCGCGGCGACGGTGAGGGCCCCGGCGCGGGCTCCGGCGGGGCGGGCGACGAGCAGTTCGGCGCGGACCCGCCGCAGCAGGGCTCCGGCCGTGTCGGCGTCCTGGCCGCCGGCCGGGGCGGGGCCGGTGGCGACGGGGACCGTGACGCCGACGGGCCCCGCGGGGCCGACGACCGTCAGGGCCGGGGAGTCGGTGTCCTCGGCGGCGGCCAGGGCCAGGGCCGCCGCCGCGCACAGCAGCACCAGTTCGTCCACCGGGTGCCCGGCGGCCCCGCGCAGGGCGGTACGGGCGGCGGCCGGCAGGGGCAGGCTGCGCCTGGTGTGCCCGGGGACGCTTTCGCGGGTCAGCCGGGGCCGCAGCGCCGTGGCCGCGGTGGCCGGGTCGCGGGTGACGGGAACGACGGGAACGACGGGAACACTGAGGGGTGCTGCGGTCATGGCCGTACGCTCCCTGCGGGTTGCAGTCTGTCGGCTTCGTCGGTGCAGGTGGCCGCGCCGTCCGCCGCGGGCCCGTCCGCCGCCCCGTCCGCGGGCCGGGCGACGGCGAGGTACCAGTTCGGGTGGCAGCGCAGGACGCCGACCACGTCGTCGAGCAGTTCCCGCGCCGTGTTCTCGGTGAACAGCGCCCGGTCGTAGACGAGTTCGAGCAGGACCCGGCCGTCGCGCTCGCTCGCGTAGATCCGCAGGTCGTCGCCGAGCGGGGCCTGCGCGGGGTCCGCGGGGAGGAACGCGGGCCCGTCGTCGGGGCGTTCGGCCGTCTCCCAGCTGAGCCCGGCGTCGTAGACGGGGCGACGGCCGGGGGCCGGGCGCTCCGCGATCTCCACGACGGTGGTGTCGAAGGGGAAACGGGCGTGGTCGTACGCCTCGGCGAGCCGGTCGCGGACCTGGGTCAGCAGTTCGGCGGTGGTGTGCGCCTCGCCGGGCGCGAGCCGCACCGGCAGGGCGTTGACGAAGCAGCCGACGACCTCGGCCATGTCCGTACGGTCACGGGTGCCGGCCGGGCAGCCGACGACCACCTCGGCGCTGCCGGAGCGGCGGTGCAGTACGAGCGCCCAGGCGGTGAGCAGGGCGCTGAACGGGGTGGCCGCGCCGGCGTCGGCCGCAGCGTGCAGCACGGCGGCCGGCAGTGCGCGCCGGACCACTCCCGCGCCCTGGCGGCCGGCGCCGGCGCGCGGTCCGCCGTCCGGAAGGTCGAGCCGGGGCAACGGCCCGGACAGGGTGCGGGTCCAGTAGGCGCGCTGGCGTGCGGCCTCGGGGCCCTCGAGCCAGGCGGCCTCCTCGGCCACCCAGTCCCGGTACGGACGGGCGGGCCGTCCGTCCCAGGGGCGCGCCCCCGCTTCGAGGGCGTCGTAGGCGGCCAGCAGGTCGCGGGCGGCCAGGGCCGCGCTGTCGCCGTCGTAGACGACGTGGTGGGCGGTGATCACCAGGACGTCGCCGCCGGGGTGGCCGGTCAGCTGCCGGACGGCGAACAGCGGTCCGGTGGCGAGGGCGAAGGGCGTGGAGTGGGCGGCGGTCACCGCCTCGGCGACCGCCTCGTCCGTGGCGCCGACGCGTACGACGGACAGCGGCGGCCCGTCGGGGAGCCGGTCCATGACGATCTGCCGGGCGGCGCCGCCGATGACGGCCACCCGGGTGCGCAGCGCCTCGTGCCGCTCCGCGAGGGCGGCGACGGCCGCCCGCAGCAGGCCGGTGTCCAGCGGCCGGCCGGCCCGTACGGCGTCGGTGATGTTGAGGGCGACGGGGTCGGGGCTGGTCCGGGCGGCCATCCAGATCCTGCGCTGGGCCCGGGACAGCGGCAGGACGATGCCGTCGGGGGCGGTGGCGGGCGCAGCGGCTGCGCCTGCGGCGGGCACGGGGGACGCGGCGGGCGCGGGGGACCCGGCGGGCACGGCATCGGCCGGGCGGGGCGCGGCCGAGTCGACGAACGACGCGAGGGCCCGGACGGTCTGCTGCTGGAAGACGGTGACCAGCGAGACCCGTACGCCGAACTCCTCCTGGAGGGCGGCGGCGAGCCGGGCCGCGGTCAGGCTGTGCCCGCCGAGCGAGAACAGGTCCGCGTCGGGGTCGGTGACCGGCGCGCCGAGCACCTCCGCCCACACCTTCGCCACCCGCTCCTCGGTGGGGCTCAGGCCCGGGCTCGGTGCGGCCTCCGCACGGGGCGGGGCCGGCAGCGCGCGGCGGTCGAGCTTGCCGTTCGGGTTCAGCGGGAGCTCGGCGATCTCCACGTACGTCCCGGGCACCATGGCGGCGGGCAGCCGCTCGCTGAGGTAGGCCCGCAGGGCGCCCGGGTCGGCGGCGCCCACCACGTAGGCGACCAGGCCCAGTTCGCCGCGTTCGTCGGGCACCGGCAGGACCGCGCAGCGGCGTACGTCCGGGTGCCCGGCCAGGGCGGCCGCCACCTCGCCCGGCTCGACCCGCTGCCCGCGGATCTTGACCTGGTCGTCGATGCGGCCGAGGAAGAGCAGGTTGCCGTCGGGCCGGCGGGCCGCGCGGTCTCCGGTGCGGTACATGAGCCGGCCGGGGCGCAGCGGGTGGGGCGTGAACCGGTCGGCCGTGAGCTCCGGGTTGCCGAGGTAGCCGCGGGCCAGTCCGGCGCCGGAGATGCACAGTTCGCCGGGGACGCCGACCGGGGCCAGGTCTCCGTGGGCGTCGATGACGTCGACCGTCTTGTTGGCGATGGGGTGGCCGATCAGGATGTCGGCGCCCGGGTCGGTGATCTTGTGGACGGTGGTCCACACGCTGTCCTCGGTGGGCCCGTACTCGTTGTAGAGGACGGTGTCCGGGAGCAGTTCGGCGTGGCGGGCGGCGAGGGCCTCGGGGAGCCGTTCGCCGACCAGGACGATCTGGCGGACCGAGGCCAGCCGGGGCGCGCAGCGCTCCAGCATCAGCTGGTAGAGGCTGGGGACCAGCATGATGTGCGTGACCTGGTTGCGCCCGATCTCCTCGGCCACGTGCTCGACGTCGAGGAGCCGGTCCTTGCCGAGGACCACGACGCGGGTGCCGGCGACCAGCGCCGAGAAGATGTCGTTGACCCCGCTGTCGAAGTGCAGCGGAGGCACCTGGAGCACGGCGGCGTCCGGCCCGAACCCGTAGTAGCCGGCCCGGTAGTGGACGGTGTTGACGATGCCGCGGTGCTCGATCATGACGCCCTTGGGGCGGCCGGTGGAGCCCGAGGTGTAGATGACGTACGCGAGGTCGTGCGGGGTGGCACGGGCCGCCGGCGGCAGTGCGGTGGCGGGGCCGTCCGCCGCGGCGGTGCGCGGGTCGAGGACGGGCAGGGCGGTGAGGGCCGCGGTCTTGGCGTGGTAGCCGCCGTCGGCGAGCACCGCGAGGGCCCCGCTGTCGGCGAGGGCGAACGCGAGCCGGTCGCCGGGCTGTTCCGGGTCCAGGGGGACGAACGCGGCGCCGGTCTTCAAGACGGCGAGCGCGCTGACCACCATCCACTCGGTGCGCTCGGTGACCACGGCCACCAGAGCGCCGGGGCCCGCGGCGCAGGCCTCCCGCAGGCGGGCGGCGACGGCTTCGGCGCGGGCGTCGAGCTCGGCGAAGGTGAGGACGGTGGTTCCGTGGACGACGGCGGGCCGGTCCGGGTGCGCGGCGGCCTGCTCCTCGACCAGGTCCAGGAGGGTGCGGTCCTCGGGGAACGGGGCGGCCGTCTCGTTGACCTCGTCGAGCAGGAACCGCCGTTCGGCGGCGGGCAGTACGGGGATCTCGGCGAGCGGGGCGTCCGGGCGGGCGAGCAGGCCGGTGAGGAGCCGGACCAGCCGCTCGCCGATGCGCCGGGCGCTGTCCCGGTCGAAGAGGTCGTCGGTGTAGCCGACCCACATCTCGCCCGCGCCGCCGGCCCGGCCGTCCAGGAAGCTGAAGGCCAGGTCGAAGTCGCTGACGGGCTGCTCGAAGGGCAGGTGGCGCACGGCCAGGCCGTCCGCGCCGGTGACGGTGTCGTCCAGGGCCGTCTCGACGAGCACGTCGAAGACGGGGTTGCGGCTGGGGTCGCGGGGCAGCGCCAGGTCCTCGACGAGCCGCTCGAAGGGGTACTCCTGGTGCGTCATGGCCTCCTGCGCGGTGGTCCGTACGGCGGCCAGCAGCTCGCGGAAGGAGCCGCCGGTGTCCACCGGGGTGCGCAGGACGACGGTGTTCGCGAACAGTCCGACGGTCTCGGCGGAGCGCCGGTCGGGGCGGCCCGCGACGACCGTGCCCAGCACGACGTCCGGCTCGGCGCACAGCCGCCACAGCAGCACGCGCAGCGCCGCGGTGAAGCCCATGAAGGAGGTGGCCGCGCTCTCCCGGCACAGTTCGCCGAGCGCCTGGACCAGCTCCGGGCCGAGGGGGAGGCGTACGGTGCCGCCCGCTGCGCTGCGGGCCGCCGGGCGGCGCCGGTCGGCGGGCAGCTCCAGCGGCTCGGGCAGTCCGGCGAGCCGGTCGCGCCAGTACGCGCGGTGCGCCTCGCCCGCCGGGCCCGACAGGCGGGCGGCGAGCCGTTCGGTGTGCTCGGTGTACGCGGGGGCGGGCCCCGGTCCGGTGCCGTCGCCGGCCGGGCCGGTCAGGGAGCGCAGCAGGTCGCGCATGAGCAGGCCGAAGGACCAGCCGTCGCACACCGCGTGGTGCACGGTGAAGAGCAGGACCCCGCCGGCCGGGCCCTCGGGCACCCAGGCGACCTCGGCCAGGGGGCCCTCGGCGAGGTCGAAGCGGTGGCGGCAGGCCCGGGCGAAGGCCTCCTCCGGCGTGGTGTCGCGTTCGGTGCGCAGGACGCCGGCGGGCGCGTCGAGGACGACCTGGGTCAGGCCCTCGGGCGTCTGGCGCAGGACGGTGCGCAGGGAGGCGTGCCGGGCGACCAGCGCGTCGACGGCTGCCGCGAGCCGCGGTTCGTCCACGACGCCGTCGAGCCGGTAGGCCTCGACCATCGTGTACGGGGGAACGGGCGACTGGTCCATCCGGTCCAGCAGCCACATCCGGCGCTGGGCGTTGGAGGCGGGGAAGGTGTTCCCGGAGCGGGGCGCGGGGGCGGGTGCGGCCTCCGTCACCGCCGGGGCGGACGCGGTGCGGGGGCGGGGCAGCGCCCCGCGTTCGCGCAGTACGTCGGCCAGCGCGGCCGGGGTCCGCAGGTCGAACACCTCGTGGACGCGGGCCGCGTCGGGGCGGCCGGTGCCCTCGCAGAGCGTGGCGACCAGCTGGACGGCGGAGAGGCTGTGTCCCTCGGCCCGGAAGAAGTCCTCGTGGGCGGAGAGCGGCGGGCGGCCCAGCACCTCGGTCCACGCGTCGTGGACCAGCCGGTCGACCGGGTCGACGGGCTGCCAGACGGCGCCCCTCGGCCCGGTGGGCAGTGCGAGCAGCGCCGCCCGGTCCACCTTGCCGTGGACGGTGAGCGGCAGGGTGGCGAGCCGGTGCAGACCGGCCGGGAGCATCGCGGCGGGCAGCCGTTCGCGCAGCCAGTCGGCCAGTGCGGCGGCCTCGACCGGTTCGTGCTCCGACGGGCCGGCCGGGCCGCGCCGGGCCACGTACCAGGCGTGCAGGGTCACGGTGCCGTCGTCGGCGGTACGGGGCACGACCACGGCCTCGACCACGCCGGGGTGTCCGATCAGGGTCTGTTCGACCTCGCCGGTCTCGACGCGGGTGCCGAAGATCTGCACCTGGCCGTCGGAGCGGCCCAGGAACTCCAGTTCGCCCTCGGCGTTCCAGCGGCCCTGGTCGCCCGTGCGGAAGACACGGGCGTCCCCGGCGTGCGGGGAGCGGCCGAAACGGACGGCGGTGGCCTCGTCGTCGCCCCGGTAGCCGGGGGCGACGGCGGGTCCGGCGATCTGGATCTCGCCCAGCACGCCGGGCGGGGCGAGCTCACCGGAGGGGGTGACCACGAAGACGCCGTAGCCGGGCGAGGGACGGCCGACGGGCACCCGGTCGAGCCGCTGGGCGAGCGCGCCCTCGCGGATGAACATGGTGGCCTCGACGGTGGCCTCGCTGGGCCCGTACAGGTTGGCGAAGGTGCCGATGCGCAGCCGTCCGACGGTGCGCGGCAGCAGGCCGCGCGGGATCGTGTCGCCGCCCAGCAGGAGGTGGCGCAGCGGGAGTCCGGCGTCCTCGGGCAGGGCGCGCAGCAGGACGGAGAAGAGGCCGGGCACGCAGTTGACGAGGTTGACCTCGCCGTCGCGCACCCGCCGCCACAGCGCGTCGGGGTCGAGCCGGTCGGGGTCGCCGACGGCGACGAGGGTGCCGCCCGCGAAGAGGGTGGTGAAGACCTGGAAGGCGGTCGCGTCGGAGGTGACCGCGGAGAGCATCGCGGTACGGGTCCGGGCGTCGATGCCGAGCGCGCGGGACCCGGTGATCACCTTGTGGCCCAGCTGGTCGTGGTACACGGCGACGGGCCGGGGGGTGCCGGTGGAGCCCGAGGTGAACAGGATCATCGCGGGCGCGCCGGGCTCGGCCCGGTCCGCCGCCCCTGCCGCGTCCGAGGCGGTCCCTGCCGCGTCCGAGGCGGTCTCGTCCGCGTTCCCGTCCGGGAGCAGTCCGGCGAGATCGGCCACCGGTACGGGCAGTTCCGCGTCGGCGGGTCCGACACCCTCGGCGCGCAGCACGAGACGGGCGCCGCTGAGGCGGGCCAGCAGGGCGACGCGGGCGGCGGGCTGGCGGGGTTCGAGCGGGACGACGGCCGCGCCGGTGCGCAGCACGGCGAGGAAGGCGGTGAGCAGACCGGCGCCGCGCGGGGCCAGGACGCACACCGCGTCACCGGGTCCGATGCCGTGGCGCGCGCCGAGCGCGGCGGCGGCGCCGGCGGCCTCGGCGGCGAGCTGCCGGTAGGTCAGGGTGCGGCCCTCGCCGGTGACGGCGACGGCCTCGGGGGTGCGGCGGACGGCTTCGTCGACGAGCCCGGTGAGGGTGGTGGCAGCGAAGCCGCGGGGGGCCGGCAGGGCGGCGAGGTCCAGCAGTTCGGCGCGCTGTGCGGCGCCGAGCACGTCGATGTCCCCGGGGCGGCGGCGCGGATCGGTCGCGAGGGCCTCGAGGACGGCGGCCACGCAGCGGGGCAGTGCCCCGGTGAGGGCGGCCGTGCCCTGCGCCCCGACGGACAGGCCGCCGTCCGGGGCGTGTTCGACGCGCAGCACCAGCGCGGCCGACGGCTGCGGCGTGCGGTCCCCGTACAGGGCCGGGCAGACGACGGCGAGCTGGGACAGGGCGGCGCCCGCCCCGGGGGTGACGGCGTCGAGCCGGGCACTCAGCGCGTCCCGGTCCTGCCAGGGGCGGGCCGCGGCCTGCTCCAGCTCGGCGTGCAGGGCTTCGAGGAAGGAGGTCGCGGGCGCGGCCGGGTCCAGCGCGGCCAGCAGCGCGAACTCGGGCTGCGGGTCGGCGGGTCCGGCGGCGGATCCGGCGGTGGATCCGGCGGTGGATCCGGCGGCCGGGCCGAAGGCCGGTACCACGACGGGGACGCGCCCCGGCGCGGCCTGGCCGGCCGGTCCGGCGGACCCCGCGCGCCCGGTGAGCCCGGCGAGGGCGATCCGGGTGGCGGCGACGGTGAGCAGCAGCAGGCCTTCGGGGGCGCCGCCGGTCATCGCGCGCAGGGCGGCGGCCGCCGCGGGGGCGACCGCGGCGGGTCCGCCGGCGGCGCCGGCCGGGGTGGCCTCGGGCTCGAGGAGCGGTTCGAGGCAGGCGCCGGTCAGCCGCGGGAGCCAGTACCCGGCCTGTTCGGCGGCTCGGCCCGCCTTAGGGTCATCCCCATGGCCGAACTCTCCGTCACCATCGTTCCGCAGCACCTCTACGTCCTCCCTGACCAGTTGTGGGTGCACCGACTGCCCCCGGATGCCGCCGTGCCCCCGCTGTCGGCCGAGCCGTGGTCCTCGGTCACCCGGGCCCGGGACGGGCTCACCGTGGTGTGCGCCGGTCGCCTGCCGGCCGGCGCCGGGTCCGTGAGCGGTCCCTGGCGCGGGCTGTACGGGGCCGACGCCCACAACCTGGACCTGCCCGGCATGCTGGCGGGCCTGCTCGTACCGCTGGCGGGGGCCGGGATCGGCGTGTTCGCCGCGTCGACGTTCGACGCGGATCTCGTACTCGTACCGGCCGAGAACTACGAGCGCGCCCGGACCGCTCTGGAAGCGGCCGGGCACACTCTCTCGTCGGGCTGAAAGCCGCGGGGGTCAGACCCCGGCGGTGATGCGCTCCGGGAGCACCCGCAGGGCCTGGAAGAGCGCGACGTCCTTGCCCTCGACGCCCCGCATCACCACGTCGATGGCGGTGCTCATCAGGTCGATGTGGTACTGCGTGAAGGTGCCGAGACCCAGGCCCAGGTGGACGCCGGGGTGCCGCTCGTTGGCGAAGTGGTTGCCGGGGAGCAGCGGCGCGCAGCTGGTGTTGGTGCCGAAGCCGATCTCGTGCACCTTGGCGTAGCGGTCGTCCTTCGCCAGCAGCTTCTCGAGGTTGGCGGCGAACTCGCCGCGGCCGGCGACGGCCGGGCGGACGGCGGTGATGCGGCCCTCGGCCAGCGTGATGATCGCCGGCTGGTCCGCCATGGAGGAGAGGTCGCGGTAGACCTGCTCCGTCTCGGCGAGGCTGGTCTCGTGACCGCCGCGGTGGACGATGGGCGCGCCCTGGAGGGTGATCTCGCCGTTCAGCGTGAAGTGGGTGTGGAGCTCGAACTCGCCCGAGGCGTTGACCAGCGAGCTGAGCTCGCCGGTCGGCAGGACGACCTGCTGGCCGGGCAGGAGCGGGCCGTGCAGCGAGAACCAGTGCTCGGAGAGCTGGTGCTGGAAGACGGCCTCGGTGCCGAACTCGCGGCCGAGGAAGAGCATGTCGTCGGCCTGGTCCAGGAGGGTCAGGAACTCCTCCTCGATGCCGAGCTCGCGTTCGTAGTCGACTTCGGACACGACGCGGATGTTGTTGCGCAGGCTCTCGACGGAGAAGGGCACCGAGAAGCTGGAGAAGGCGCCCATGGCCATCCCCACGAGATCCTCGTCCTCGAAGTGGACGAACTCGTCGTCGGCGATCCACAGGACGGAGGCACGGCGGCCGGAGTCGCGGATGGCGGCCATCGCGGCGATCAGGCCGGCGCGGGAATCGGGACCGGTCCAGTTGTATTCCTGCACCGGGGTGGCACTGTTCTCGACGGTGAGCGCGCTGCGCACGCCCGGTGACGTGACCAGGAGGAAGACGTCTCCGAGGTCACCCCCGAACACCTTGCGGAACTGCTCCGGGCTGATCGGTACGGGCTGTGCGGTGCTCAAGGAAACCTCCATGTAAAGGCGTGCCGGGGTGCGAGTGCCTGCACTCGCACCCCGGAACACGACTTGAACTCAGCCCTCGAGGCGGTCGTACTTCCCGTACTTGCTGATGCGGGAGCTGATCGACGCCTTCTCCGGAGTGGCGGCGGACTCGCTGCCGGCCTGGGCGGACTGCTCGATGGCGGACTGCTGGTCCATGTTGTTCTGGGTCATGTCGACTCCTAGTCGTGTTCTGGTGGAGCTCCGGATCCCGCCTGGTGCGGGGTCCGGCGTCTGTGGGTCACGGAGCGGGTCGTCCCGCTTCCGTGAGGCGGAGGAGGGCGGCCGCGGCGTCACCGTGTGCGCGCAGCCGTTCCAGGTCGAGCCCGGCGCCGAGCCGGGCCGCCGCTCCTCGCGCGAGTTCCACGGCGGCCTCCACGAGGTGGCCGCCGATGCTGACGGGATAGAGCGTGGTCCCGAGCGTCTGGCTGGTGATCACCGGATCTCCTCCTCCAGGGCGCGGGCGGCGTCCGCCGCGACGGTGCGCAGGGCCTGGGCGGCCCGCGTGGCGTCCGGGTCGGCCTCCAGCTGCTCGGCGAGCGCGGCGAGTCCGAGGACGGACCGGCGGCGCGGGCCGGGCGGGAGCCGGTCCAGCTCGGCCGTGATCCAGCGCGCCTGCTCGTCGGCGAGCAGCACCTGCTCGTCCTCGACGGTGAGCTGGAGCGCGGCGCGTCCCACCAGGGGCGGGGCGCCGCCGTTGACGGCCTCCAGCACCGGGGCGAGTTCCGCCCCGCACTGCATGACCGCGGCCGCGGCCTGTGCGCCGCCGGGTACCTGCTGGAGGCGGACGCTCAGGTTGAGGAGGAGCACCACGGCGGCGCGCAGCCGCACGGGGTCCGCGATGCGGCACAGCTCCTCGTACAGCCGGGAGACCCCGGCGGGCACCATCGAGACGGCCGCGTCCTCGCCCTCGCCGGTGACCTCGACCCAGCCCGGTACGGGCGCGGGCCGCTCGGGCACGGCGGTGGCGGTGTCCAGGGCGTCCGCGAGTGCGGCGAGCTCCCGGGCGGCGTCGGCGAGTTCCGCCTGGGCCAAAGTCCGTGCGAACTCCCGTACCGGTGCGCCCGCGGTGGGCGCGGCGGGCGGCGCGGCGGCCGGGGGCGGCGCGGGTGGCGCGGTCGCCGCGGATGGCGCGGCGGCCGTGGCTCCGGTGGTCACCGGCTCTCCTCCCTCTCGGTACCGGCCCGGGGTGGCCAGGGCGTGGTGGTCGACCTTGTCGTTGACCGTGCGCGGCAGCCGGTCGTGGAACTCGACGCGGGCCGGCACCATGGCCGCGGGCAGCCGGCCGGCGAGCTCGCCGCGCAGGGCGCCGGCGCGGCGCGCCGGGTCGCCGGGCGGTTCGGCGAGCACCACGTGGGCCACCAGGCGACTGCGGTCCCCCTCACCGGCGACGGTGACGGCGGCGGCCGTGACCCCGGCGCAGTCGGCGAGCGCGGCCTCGACCTCGCCCGGCTCGACGCGTACCCCGGAGATCTTCAACTGCCGGTCCCGGCGCCCGTGGTAGACGAGCACGCCGTCGGCGGACTCGGTGACGAGGTCCCCGGTACGGAAGGCGCGGCGGCCGTCGGGCAGCGTGGGGAAGGCGCGGCCGGTCGCCGCCCCGTCCCCCTCGTAGCCGTCGGCCAGGCAGGGCCCGGTGACGAACAGTTCACCGGCGCCGCCGGGCGGCACGGGCCGCAGCTCCCCGTCCAGGACCAGGCACGAGCGTCCGGGCAGCGGCCGGCCGATGGGCAGGATCTCCCCGGGCGGCAGGGCCCCGTCCTCGCGCGGCACCTCGTACAGCGTGGAGGTGACCACGCCCTCGGTGGGTCCGTAGGCGTTGAGCAGCCGGACCGCGCCCATCGGCGAGCCGAGCCAGCGGCGGGCGGCGGCCGTGGTGGCGGCCTCCCCGCCGATCAGCACGGTGCTCAGCGAGGACGGCGGGCGCAGGTCGCCGCGTACGGCGGCCTCGGCGCCCAGCAGGGTCCAGTAGGCGGTGGGCAGCTGCCACATGGTGATGCCGTGGGCGGCGGTGACGTCGAGCAGCTCGGGCAGCGACCACAGGCCGCCGCCGCGCAGCACGATCCGTCCGCCGGACAGCAGGGTCGGCCAGATCTCCTCGAGCGCGACGTCGAAGCCGGGCGAGGCGAACTGGAGCGTGACGCTGCCGGGGGTGAGTCCGTAGGCCTCGGCTGCCACCTCGCAGTGCCGGGCGAAGGGGCCGTGCGCGACCCGTACGCCCTTGGGCACTCCGGTGGAGCCGGAGGTGAAGAGCAGGTAGGCGGGATCCTGTGCGGCCACCGGTACGGGGAAGCCGGGCGGCTGCCCCGCGTCTCCGGGCGGCTGCCCCGCGTCGCCGCGCGGCGGTCCGGAGCCGACCAGGACGGCCTGCTCCCCCAGTTCCGCGAGCCAGTACGAGGCCCGCTCCGGGCTGGCGACCAGGGCGATCCCGGCGCCGGCCACGCGCATGGCGGTGCGTATCCGGGCCGGCGGCTGCGCGTCGTCGAGCGGTGCGCACACCAGTCCCGCGCCGGCGGTGGCCAGCAGGGCGACGACCAGTTCGGGCACGCTCGCGGCGACCAGCGCGACCGTGTCGCCGGGGCGGGCGCCGCGCCGGTGCAGCTCGGCGGCCAGGTCCCGGGCGGCGCCGGCCAGGGCGCCGTAGGTGAGGCTGTGTCCCGGGGATCCGGGGGTCCGGGGGAGTTCGACCGCGGTACGGTCCCCTTCACGGGCCGCGCGGTCCAGAACGCGGGCTGCCAGGCTCGTGTCCATCAGCGCATCCTCCCGGCCGGAGGTTCGAAGCTGGTGACGTGCACGCCGGGGTGGAGCCCTTCGGCGGGCGAGCGGAAGTAGCGGGTCCAGTCGTGTGAGAAGAGCTCGACGCGGTGGGTGTCGGACTCGGCGACGGTGAACACCGAGGCGCGCTGGTAGCGCAGCAGCTCCTCGAGGCGTTCGTCGATCTTCACGCCGGCGTGTCCGAGCTGGTCGCGCAGTTCTCCGTAGAACCGGTCCAGCTCGTTCTGCACGTACGCCCAGCACCATTCGTAGATGAGCCAGGACTCCTTGTCCGGCACCCAGCGGGCGAGGCGCTCCATCATGTCCGGCTGGGAGGCCACCTTGCCCTCGTTGGGGACGGTGGGCGAATCGATGTACTCCCAGAGCAGTGCGCGGGCCCGGTCGACGGCCTCGCCGAGGACGGTGGAGGTGTCGGCGAGCGCGGCGTCGGCCAGCGAGCGGTAGAAGTCCTCGTAGCCGAGGATTCCCTCGGTGTGCAGGTAGGTGGCGAGCTGCCGGGTGATGCCGCGGTTGTGCAGGGCCTGCAGGACGGCGCCGAACAGGTACATGCGCACCCAGTCCGCGCGGCTCATCGTGGAGTGCCCGACGACGACCTCGACCTCCTCCACGTCGTCCGGGAGGTAGGTGCGGGTGATGGTGTCCAGCTCGTACTTCTCGCGGTGGGCGGCGCTGCCCATCTCGGCGTTGGGCAGCAGGACGCACTCGTAGATCATGATGTCGTCGTGGATGCCCATCTCGAGCATCCGGCACAGACCGCGGGCGAAGGTCTCGGGGGTCTCGTTCGGCAGGCCGACGATGACCTCGGTGTAGGCCTCGACGCCGCGCTCGCGGAAGGCGGCGGCGAGCTTCTCGTAGTTCTTGGCCGGCATGTTGGAGCGTTTGACCTGCTCCAGCACGTCCTGGGTGCCGCTCTGCATCGCGAGGATGGTGCCGTTCGACATGCCGTTGAGCGCGAACATCGAACTGATCTGGACGATCCGGTCGTTGGCGTTCTTGGCGTAGCTCGTGACGAACTTGCCGGGGAAGCCGCTCTCCTGCTTGTTGCGCACCAGGTGCTCGGCGAGGCCGACGTCACGCGGGAGGATGCCGAAGTTGGCGTCGGCGCAGAGGATCGCCGAGACGTTCTGCTCGGTGAAGTAGTCGATCTCGGCGTGCAGCCGGTCCTCGTCGAACTTGCGGATCTTCGACTGGTTCGCGGAGCCCCAGTCGCAGAAGGTGCAGCTGTAGGGGCAGCCCCGGTTGGTCTCCCACAGCACGGTCGGCTGGTAGCCGGCCGCCCGGGCCGCCTCGAAGGAGGGCTCCATCAGGCCGGTCAGCCAGGGGCTGGGCACGTCGATCTCGCGCGGCAGCTGACCGCCGAGCGGATTGCGGCGGACCTTGCCGTCGCGGTCCCGGTAGCTGAGCGAGGGGACCGAGGCGAAGTCGGGCTCGTCCTGGAGCAGCGCCCGCAGCAGTTCGGAGAAGGGCGCCTCGCCCTCCTTGTGGATCGCGAAGTCGATGTAGGGGTGCTTCGCCAGGAACTCGGTCGCGTTGTCCGGCACGTGCGGGCCGCCGACCACGGTGACCGCGTCGGGGAAGCGCTCCTTCACGGCCCGGCAGGCGGCCATGTTCTTGTTGAAGTTCCACAGGTAGCAGGACATCGCGAAGACCGCCGGGTCCGCCATGAGCGAGACCGGGTCCTTGGCCTGCTCGGGCAGGAAGAACGGCTGCTCGAAGGTGTAGGCCTCGACGAGGTCGGGCTGGGTGTCGGCGTAGGAGCGCAGGGCGCCCCAGACCGCGGGGAGGTAGGCGGAGCGGCTGAAGGCGGATACGTAGATCCTGCGCTTCGCCACGTTCGCCGTGACCGTCGGGACCGTCGTGTCCGTCGTGTCCGTCGTGCTCATGTTTTCCTCACCCCTTCCCGTGCCGTGTTCCCGTGGCGGGTTCCCGTGCCGTGTTCCCGTGGCGGGTTCCCGTGTGGCGGCGGTCCCGGCGAAGGGACCGTTGCGTTCTGGGATGAAGCACAACCCGCCCGGCTACAGCACCACTTGAAGAGCGCAAGAGATCCAGGCCAGAGCGGGTCCCGGTGGCCGGAACATGATGTAGGCGGCCTCGCCCCGCGGTCCGGACCGACCGTTTCGAGTGCGATTCGAGTGCGCCCTGAGAGGCTGCGGCAACCTCGCGTCTCCTGAGGAGCCACCATGCACACCATCGCACCGCCTGCCGCGGCGTCCGCCGCGGTGTCACCGCCGGGACCGGGCGTCCCGCGCATCGAACTCCTGCCCGACGAAAGCCACCGGGTGGCCGCGCTCGCGCACGAGTACGCGCGGGACTCGGCGGGCCTCGACGCCCGCCGCTCCCTCCAGCTCGCCGCCCTGATGTCCCACGACCTGCCGCGCTCGCTGCGCCGGGTGATGACCGACTTCCGCCTGGCCGGGACCCCGCACGCGGGATTCCTGCTCAGCGGGCTGCTCATCGACGAGAACGCGCTGGGGGCCACCCCCACGCGCTACCAGGAACGCCCCGACCGCCCCGAACTGCGTCACGCCGACGCCGTGCTGCGGCTGATCGGCTCCCTGCTCGGCGAGCCCTTCTCCTTCAGCAGCCAGCAGCGCGGACGGCTGATCCTCGACCTCTACCCGGTTCCCGGGCACGAGTTCGACCAGCTCGGCTCCGGCTCCACGGCCACACTGGACTGGCACACCGAGGACGCCTTCCACCCGCACCGCGCGGACTGGATGATGCTGATGGGCCTGCGCAACCACGACGCCGTCGCCACGACCTTCGCGGCCATGCAGGACATCGAGCTCTCCGAGGAGCACCGCGCGGTCCTGTTCGAGAAGCGCTTCGCGATCCTGCCGGACCAGTCGCACACCAAGAGCTTCAACCAGGCCACCGGCGCCGCCGACGCCACCGAGGCGACCGAGGGCGAGCAGTTCCGCCGTATCGACACCATGGCGAACCGGCCCGAGCCGATCGCCCTGCTGGACGGCGACCCCGCCGCCCCGTGGCTGCGCGTCGACCCGCCGTTCATGCACAGCAACCCGCTCGACCCGCAGGCCGCCGAGGCGCAGAAGGCGCTGCTGGCCGCGATCGAGGCGAAGCTGACCGACGTGACGATCGGCAACGGCGACCTCTTCGTCATCGACAACAAGCGCGCGGTGCACGGGCGCCGGCCGTTCGCGGCCCGCTACGACGGCACCGACCGCTGGCTCAAGCGCATCAACCTCACCGCCGACCTGCGGCGCAGCGCCGGATCCCGGCGCGGCGACCACGGCCGGGCCGTGGTCTGACCCGGTCCGCGGTCTGACCCGGTCCGCGGGCGGACACCCTCACCCCTTGAAAGGATCAAGGCCTTGGCCGCAGAACCCAATCTGATCCGACGCCACCGGCTGTTCCGCCAGTTCTGGCTGGCACGCTCGGTCTCGCTGATCGGCGACGGTGCGGCCATGGTGGCCCTCGTCCTGCTGGTCAGCCGCGGCGAGCACGCCGGCACCGCCGTCTCGCTGATCCTCCTGGCCGAGTCCGTGCCGCGGTTCTTCGGACCGCTCGCCGGTGCGCTCGCGGACCGGATGGGCGTGCGGCGCCTGCTGATCGTCGCCGAGCTGGTACAGGCCGCGGTCTTCGGCATCATCGTGCTGGCCTGCCCGGGCCTGGCCGTACTGGTGCCGCTGGTCGCGGTGGCCGCCTCCGCGTCCACCGTGTTCTCCGCGGCCGGCCGTACGGTGGTCCCCCGCCTGGTCGACGAGGCGGACCTGATGCCCGCCAACGCGTGGATGGGCACCGCCTTCAACCTCCAGGCCGCGCTCGGCCCGATCCTCGGCGGCCTGTTCACCGCCTGGGGCAGCGCGTACGGGGCGCTCGCGATCAACGCGGGCACCTTCCTCGTTTCGGCCCTGCTGCTGACGCGCATCCCGGCGCTGGAGCCGCTGCGCACCGGCGAACGCCGGACCCTGCTGGGCGACACCGCCGAGGGGCTGAAGTTCGTACGCCACCACCGGGTGTCCCGCGCCATCGTGCTGCTGCTCCTGCTCGGCCTGTTCTTCGGCTCCCTGGACAACCTGGCGCTGGTCTTCCTCGCCGAGCACTCGCTGAACACCGGCGAGACCGGGTACGGCGTACTGTCCGCGTCCTTCGGCGTCGCCATGGTCGCCGCCTCGCTGTGGCTGGTCCGCGCGGCCGAGAGCCGCTCCCCGGTGTGGGTGCTGCTCGCGGGCTGGTTCTTCACGGGCCTCGGCCTGCTGCTGACGGCCGCCGCTCCGGTGCTGTTCGCGGCGATCGCCATGCAGCTGATCGCGGGCCTCGGCAACGGCGTGGCCAACGTCGGCGAGGAGACCCTGCTGCAGAAGGCCGTGCCCGCCGAGGTACTGGGCCGGGTCGGCGGCACGCTGTCCTCGGCCGCCTTCTTCGGCAGCACGGCCGGCTACCTGGCCGGCAGCCTGATGAACCCCGACGGCAACCCCCGGCTGGTCTTCGTGATCGCGGGCGGCGGCATCTTCCTGGCCCTCGCCCTGTGCGGCCCGGCCCTCCTGTCGGCCCGCTCCGCCCTCGCGGGCCCGCCCGCCGACCCCAAGCCGGAGCCGGCCCAGCCCCCGCTCTCCTCGGCCCAGCCGAACGCCACGCCCTGACCCCTCGGCCTCCTCCGCCACCCCGGCGGAACCCATCCGGTCACGCACCCGCGCCCCCTCCCGCCTCCGGGCGAGAGGGGGCGCTTGCCGTGCTCCTGGTCAGCCTTTCTCGCCGATGGCTGCCCGCAGCCAGTCGAGTGGACCTTGGCCGAGGAGCTCGTCGGCGAGCCGCCGGCCGGTCTCCGTGGTGAGCCGCGCCCGGCTGTTGTCGATCCACCTCTGCGCGGCCTGGTACCCCTGGGCTTTGTATTCGATGCCCTGGAGCATGCACTCCAGCTTGTCCGCGTCACGCGCGCACACGGCCTCCGGTGAGTCCTTCGCCTCGTACTCCGCGACCAGGTCCTGAATGGTCGCTGCGAGGAGCTCGGGCATTCCGGCCGTCTGGTCGGCCGTCACCGCCTCCGGGTCCGCACTGGTCGCGTACTTCTTCCCGAGGTGGTTGACGTCCCCGGTGCGTGTCTCCTGGGTGTCGTGCCAGACGGCCAGGAAGGCCGCCCGTGCGGGGTCGGCGCCTTCCAGCTTGGCGATGACGGAGGCGATGATCGAGGTACGCCACGAGTGCTCGGCGATGCTCTCGGGGTCGTTGACGCCCGCCATCCACCAGCCCGTCCGACGGGTGTGTTTGAGCGTGCCCGCCTCGTAGAGGAAGCGGGCCACCGCGGACAGGTCGTCAGCCACTGTGTCTCTCCTTCTCACACCTCGGCGAGGCGGATCGCGTACCGGATGCCCTCCAGCTCTCGGCGCGCACGCGTCGAAGCCGTGGTGCCATCCAACAGCACGGGCAGCTGGGCCCGCAGGGCGTGCCCGGCGTCCGACCCGGTGCGGAGCAGCCCCGGACGCGCGGCGAGCAGCGCCCACAGGGTATGGACATTGAGGTCGAAGAAGCCGTGGTGCGGAACGATCCCTCGCACGAGGTGGTGAAGCAGCCGGTCGCCGTTCCAGGTCAGCGGGCCGGGTGTGGCGATGAAATCGTCGGACAGTTCAGGGTTCGCTGATTCGCCGATCCAGTAGGCCCAGTAGTTCAAGTTCGCCATCTCGCCGGCCTCGTCGTCGTCCAAGGTCGTCGCGATGAAGTGCCGCATTCTTTCCCTGTCGCCCTGTCGCCCTGTCGCCCTGTCGCCCTGGCGCGCGGCCACGGCTGCCACGAAGCGGGAGGTGAGCCACCTGGTCAGCCAGCCGGACGGCCGCTCGGCCTTGCGCTGCTGGGTGATCCAGTCGGAGGTGTCCGGAGAAGCGTCGTAACCGGCGAGATAGAGGGCTTGTCGGCGCAGGAGGAACTGCCGGTCCGTATCAGCCTCTTCGGCCATGCGGCGCACGTGGCCGAAGAACCTGCGGCGCTCTTCCCACGTCAGCTCGGGCCGGCATGCAACGGGGCCGCGGCGAGGCCGTGCCGGGATCTGCAGGGCGCGCATCGGCTCTGGAGTGACACCGGTCAGGGGCCAGACAAGCACCTCGACCAGGTCGCGTTGCATCACCCATGCACCGAGCGGGCTGTCTGCGGGGTCTCCGCCGTCTTCAAGGGCGTGAGCCAGCAGAACATCCGCTTCCAGTCCTCTTTCAAGGGTGTGGAGCAGGGCGGGGCGGGCTCCCATGCGCAGCAGGCGATGCCGGTGCACCAGCATCTGGCCGACCGCGAGCGCGGTCAGGGGGCGGCGGCCGGTTGCCCATCCGGCGACCGTGTCTGCCGAAACGGCGAGGGCCTCCGCGAGGGTCTCCTGCGTATGGCCGAGCTGCTCGCGAATGACGCGGAGAACGTAGCCGGAGACCCAGCCGGCGCGGACTCGTCGGGGGTTTCCCTGACCGGTGGTCAGGGCGGAAGTCGAGGTGGTGCCCATGACGCTCCCTCTGCCGAGGCGGCCGCCAGGAAACCCGTACCGGCGGTCACTTCGGGCGGATCAGCCTGAAATCTACGCTCATGGCTGTAGTCTCCAAGGCCACTCAGCGTAGCGACTGCACAGCCGCTGAGTAGCACGGGAGAACCGATCAACGCCCGCTGATGACGGTAGGGAGCATCCTGTGACGAGCCCGACCCCTCGTGACGTACTGAGCCTCGACACCCCGGAGGGCCAGTGCGCCTGTATCGCCGCGATGAGCGAGCCCAGCGCCGAGCTCCTCGATCGCGCCCTGGTCGGCTTCGAGCGGTTCGCGGCGACCGCGCAGGGCGAGTCCGATGCGTGAGCGCTACGCGTACGTGCCGCACCGGCTGCTGCGTACGCGCGTCCGGGACGTCGCCTCGGGCGTGGAGGGCGAGCTCATGGCCGTCGTCAACGAGAACGTGTCGGCGACCGGCATCGAGCACTGGGTGGAACTCGCGTACATCCGTGTCCCGTCCGGCCGCGAAATCACGACGGCCGCAGCCAACATCGAGTCCGCGTGACGCGCTGCGCGGGCAGGGCGGACAGCGCGGACAGCGCGGACAGCGCGGACAGCGCGGACAGCGCGGACAGCGCGGACAGCGGAACGGCAACAGCCCGGCCCCGGAGGACGGGTTCGTCCTTCGGGGCCGGGCTGCGGGGGGCTGGGGAGCCGGGGGCCGGGGATGGCCGGGGATGGCCGGGGGCCGGGTTGGTCAGTGGGCGGTGGATTCCTGCAGGGCGGGGGTCGCCTTGTCGGTGTCGGGCTTGTCGCTGTCGGTGGGGGTGGGGTTGGTGCCGCGGAGGGGGACTTCCTTGATGAAGACGGCGGCGATGAAGCCGAGGACGGCGATGGCGGCGCAGACGAGGAAGGCCCAGTGGGTGCCGATGGCCACGGCGTGGCGGTAGGCCTCGCGGACGGTGTCGGGGAGGGTGGCCAGGCTCGCGGCGTCGAGCTGGGCGGAGTTGAGGGCTCCGGCCTGCGGGCCGAGACGGTCGGTCATCGCGCTGGTGACCTGGGTGGTGAACAGGGTGCCCATCAGGGCGACTCCGAACGCGCCGCCCAGGGTGCGGCCCAGGGCGGTGGTCGAGGAGGCCACGCCCATGTCCTTCAGCTCGACGCTGTTCTGGGCGACCAGCATCGTGATCTGCATCAGGAAACCGATGCCGGCGCCGAGGACCGCCATGTAGAGGGCGGACAGCGGGCGGGGGGTGTGGGTGTCCATGGTGGCCAGCAGGCCCAGCCCGGTCACCACCAGGGCGCCGCCGGTGACGAGGAACACCTTGTAGCGGCCGGTATTGCTGGTGATCTTCCCGGTGATCATCGAGACGGTCAGCATCGAGGCGAGCAGCGGCAGCAGGAGCAGGCCGGAGTTGGTGGCGGAGGCGCCCTGGACGGTCTGGAGGAACAGGGGGAGGTAGAAGACGCCGCCGACGGTGACGAACCCGACGAGGAAACCGATCAGGGCGATGAGGCTGAAGTTGCGGTTGCGGAAGACGTGCAGCGGCAGGATCGGCTCGGCGGCCCGGGTCTCGGCGTAGAGGAACGCCGCGCTCGACAGGACGCCGAGGGCGATCAGGGTGACGATCTGGACCGAGCCCCAGGCGTACTCGGTGCCGCCCCAGGTCGTGACCAGCACCGTCGAGGTGATCGCGGTGGTCAGCAGCGCCGCACCCGGGTAATCGACCCTGGGGCGCGGGCCGCCGGCGGTCTTGGGCAGGTGCAGGACCAGCGAGACCATCACCAGGGCCAGCAGGCCCAGCGGCAGGTTGATGTAGAAGGCCCAGCGCCAGCCCAGGAAGTCGGTGATCGCACCGCCGATCAGCGGGCCGCCGATCATCGACAGCGCGGAGACCGCCGCCATCAGACCCTGGTACTTGCCGACCTCACGCGGCGGGATCAGACTCCCGATGATCGACATCGCGCCGACCAGCAGACCCCCGCCGCCCAGGCCCTGGACCGCACGGAACGCGATCAGCTGCCCCATGTCCTGCGCCGCGCCGCACAACGCCGACCCGATCAGGAAGATGACCACCGAGGTCAGGAAGACACCCTTGCGGCCGTACATGTCACCGGCCTTGCCCCACAACGGAGTCGAGGCCACCGTCGCCAGCGTGTAGATCGTCACCACCCACGACAGGTGCTCCAGCCCGCCCAGCTCACCCACGATCGTCGGGATCGCCGTACTGGTGATCATCGTGTCCAGCGAAGCCAGCAACATCGCGATCATGACCGCCACCAGGACGACCCCCACACTCCGCGGCTTCGCATCCCCCGAAGTCCCGGCCGTCTTAGCTGCCTGCGCTGCCTGCGCTGCCTTCGCTGCCTTCGCTGTCTTTGCTGTCTTTGCTGTCTTCGCCGTGTCCACCATGTGCCCTCCCCAGGCCCTGAATCCCAAGCGCACTTACTTGCCGCCCGGCTAGTTCTCTTTTAAGGTAGACCCGTAACTAGCCGGGCGTCAAGTAAGTAACTGGAGCGGGGAGAGCCGAATGGCCAACAGCACTGCACAGAGACGTCGCGGTCGCGGGGACACGCGTCAGCGGATCCAGGACGTGGCGCTGGAGCTGTTCGTGGAGCAGGGGTACGAGAAGACCTCGCTGCGCGAGATCGCGGAGCGGCTGGAGGTCACGAAGGCGGCGCTGTACTACCACTTCAAGACCAAGGAAGACATCATCGTCAGCGTCTTCGCGGACCTGACCCGGCCCATCGACGAACTGATCGCCTGGGCGCAGGAACAGCCGCCGACCCTGACGACCAAGCGGGAAATCCTGCGCCGCTACAGCGAATCGATGGGCGCCGGCGCGCAGTTGTTCCGTTTCATGCAGGAGAACCAGGCCACCATGCGCGACCTGAGCATCGGCGAAACCATGAAGAACTGGATGTTCGAACTGGTGGAGCTGCTGCGCACGAAGGACGGGCCGCTGACCGACCAAGTCCGGTGCGTGAGCGCGCTGTTCACCCTGCACGCCGGGCTGATGTACCTCCAGCACGTGGAGGGCGACCCGGAGGAGACCCGCCTCGCGGCCCTGGAGAGCGCGACGGACCTCATCACTCAGGCCCACGCCCGGGCGACGGCGGCGTAGCGGGGCGGGTGGGGCGGTGGCGTGGTGGGGCGGTGGGGCGGTGGGGTGTTCGGGCGGTGGGGTGTTCGGGCGGTGGGGCGGTGGGGCGGTGGGGTGTTCGGGCGGTGGGGCGGTGGGGGGCGGTGGGGTGTTCGGGTGCTGGGCCGGTGGGGGGTGATGTACAGACGTGACCTGCGAGAAGAAGCCTTCGGGGCCTCGGGTGCGCGGTCAGCCGCCGGTTCGGGGGTGGTGTCAGGTACCAGATCGCCTTGGAACCGTGGCTCCCGTGGGAGTCATACAGGCAGCGCCGGGTCGGCGGGGCCGACGGGACGCGGACGGCTGGGCGCCGGCACCCCGCCCCTCACCGCCCACAGGCGCAGGCGCAGAGGCGAGCGCAGGTGCGGGTCGCCCCTGCGGGCTCCGCGCCGCGTGGAGACGAAGGCGCAAGCCTCCCGCCGCGCACAGGCCCAGGCTCAGGCCGCCCGGCTCCCGCCGCCTGCAGGCGCAGGCTCAGGCCGCCCGGCTCCCCGCCGCGCGCAAGCTCAGGCTCAGGCCGCCCGGCTTCCCGCCGTCTGCAGGCGCAGGCTCAGACCTCCCGGCTCCCGCCGTCTGCAGGCGCAGGCTCAGACCTCCCGGCTCCCGCCGCCTGCAGGCGCAGGCTCAGACCTCCCGGCTCCCGCCGCCTGCTGGCCCAGGCTCAGACCTCCCGGCTCCCGCCGCCTGCTGGCCCAGGCTCAGACCTCCTGGCTCCCGCCGCCTGCAGGGCGCAGGCTCAGGCCCCCCGGCTTCCCGCCGCGCGCGAGTGCAGGCTCAGCCCCCGCCGCGCGCGAGCGCGCCCGTTCACCACAGTGGGCGCAGCGGCGGCAGGGCGCCGTTCGACATGGCGCGGATGAGGGCGGCCAGTTCCGCGCGGGGGACCCGGCGGTTCTGGGAGCCCAGGCGTTCGTCCAGTTCGGACTCCATGTCGAACATGAGGCGGCCGGCGACCGCGAGGTGCTCCAGGGCCCGCTCCGTCAGGACGACGAGTTTGCGCCTGCCGCCCGCCGGATGGGGGCGTCGCTCCACGTAGCCGCGGGCGGCGAGGTCGTCGACGATCTGGCCGGCCGCCTGCTTCGTGACGCCGAGCTGCTCCGCAAGCTCGCTGCTCGTGGCGCCTTCGCCGTAGAGGGCCTGGAAGACCAGGCCGTGGACGGGCCTCAGGTCGTCGTACCCCGCCGCGTCGAGCCGGGATACGAATTCGGACAGGACGAGCTGGAAGGACATGCCGAGCAGATAGGTCAGCTCGGCCCTGGCCAGCGGGTCTTCCACCTGGCGTGCTTTCGCTCCGGTGCTTCCGGTCTCTGCTGTGGACTCCATCTGGACATGCTGCCACACCTTGGAAAGACGCTTTACTCCCACGACGCCTCCCGTCCTCCAGCAGGACTCGAGCGGTTCTCCGTTACCCACGGGAACAGTCTCGGCGCGGTCCTCATTTGCCGTTTGACACCCACGACTAAAGCAGCTTTACTCGTGGAGCAAGCGAAGTAAAGCTTCTTTACACAGGAGGTCGCAATGAACGTGGTCAGCGAGAGCGAGCAGCGGACTACCCGTACCCCTTCGGGTGCGATGTTCGGCCTCGCAGCCCCCAGCCAGGGCAGCACGGAGATCAGCACCTGGCGCGTGGAGCTCGGCGCGGACTCGGCGACCCCGGTCCACATCATCGACCGCGAGCAGGTCTGGATGCCTCTGACGGGCGCCTTCAAGGTGACCATCGACGGCGAGGACGGGGAGGTCAAGGCCGGCGAGGCCGTGGCGATCCCCGGTGGCTCCGTACGTCAGCTCACCGCGGTCGGTGACACCCAGGCGCTCGTCGCCATGGCCGTCGGCGGCCAGGCCAGCATGCCGGGCAACGAGGACAAGAAGATTCCGCTCCCCTGGGCCGAGTAGCCGGGCGAGCTGAACCGCGGTCCGTGCCGCCCTCGCGGCACGGACCGCGGCAGCGGCCATCAGAGGAACAACTCAACGAAGGACGGGCAATGAATCCCGAAGTCAGCAGCGGGCGCCGCCGGGCGATCCTGGCTCTGCTCGCATCGACGGTGCTGGTCGTGGTCATGGACCTCACGATCATCAACGTCGCGCTCAACCCCATCCAGCAGAGCCTTGACGCGACCAACGGCGAGCTCCAGTGGGCACTGGACTCGTACCTGATCACCTTCGCGGCGTTCCTCTTCACCGGTGGCGTGTGCGCCGACCGGTTCGGCCGCAAGAAGACCCTGATCACCGGCCTGGTCCTGTTCGGTGTCAGCTCGGTGCTCGGCGCCTTCGCGACCGACATCGTCCAGCTCATCATCTGGCGCGCCGTCATGGGCGTGGGCGCGGCCGTGGTGCCCACGGTCACCCTCGCCATCCTCATGAACGTCTTCCCGCCGGCCGAGCGTCCCAAGGCCATCGCGGGCTGGGCCGCGGCCGCCGGTGTGGCCATGGCGGTCGGTCCGGTACTCGGCGGCGTGCTGCTCGAGGCGTTCTGGTGGGGCTCGATCTTCCTCATCAACGCCCCGCTCATCGCCATCGCCGTCGCGCTGATGATCGTGCTGGTCCCCGAGTCGAAGAACCCGGTCCGCACCGCGTTCGACCCGCTCGGCGTGCTGCTGTCGATCGTCTCCGTCGGCCTGCTGGTCTACGGCATCGTCCTCGCCGGCGAGGACGGCTGGACGAGCACCGGAGCACTCGGCGCCATCGCGGGCGGCCTGGTCCTGCTCGTCGGACTGGTCCTCTTCGAGAAGCGGATCGCCGCCCCCTCGCTCGACGTCAGCCTCCTGAAGAACGCCCGCTTCTCGGCCGGCACCGGCGCCATCGCCCTGTGCTTCTTCGCGCTGATCAGCTCGATCTTCATCTCGCAGTTCTACTTCCAGGCGGTCCTCGGCTTCTCGCCGCTGGAAGCCGGTCTGCTGGTCCTGCCCATGGGCATCGCCTCCATGGTCGTCTCCGCCCGCTGCCCCAAGCTCGTCATGAAGTTCGGCCCCCGCGCCGTCGTCGCAGCGGGCTCCGCGGCCATCGCCCTGTCCGCCCTGGGCGCGGCCTTCTTCGACGCCGGTACGCCGACCTGGCTGCTGGTCGTCGCACAGCTGATCCTCGGTGTCGGCTGGGGCTCGATCATGGCTCCCGCCACCGCCTCGCTGATGTCCGTCGTGCCTCCGGTCAAGGCGGGCGCGGGCCAGGCGGTCTCGCAGACCGCCCGTCAGGTGGCCGGCGCCCTCGGCATCGCGATCATCGGAAGCCTGCTCAGCTCGGGCTACCGCTCCTCGATCGGTGACGCGGTGAACGTCCTGCCGGAGGCCCTGCGCGAGGAGGCCGCCGGATCCATCGGCGGCACCGTACGGGCCATCCAGGCCGCCAAGCTCGGCGACCAGGCCCCGGCCCTGCTGGCCAAGGCGTCCGACGCCTACGTCAGCGGTATGCAGTCCACGCTCTTCGTCGTCGCCGGTGTCGCCCTCGTCTCGGTCCTCGTGGCCCTGCGATGGCTCCCCAAGACCCCGCCGGCCCCGCCCGGACCCCCGCCGGGCGCGGCCGCCCCGGGTGCCGCGGCCCCCGGCGCCACGGCGCCGGGTGCCCAGGCACCGGGTACCCCCGCGGCCCCGCCCGCCCCGGCGAAGGACGAGCCGAGCCTCCGTCCCTGACCCGGCGCGCGCCGCGCCGCCCCTCAGTGCCCGCCCGCCCCTCCGGGGTCGGCGGGCACTGTTGTCCCCCTCCCCGACGGCCTCCGCCACTCCCCCGGCGGAATCGCACCGCACCGCCGCACCACCCGGCGGCAGGCGCCTCCCCGGCGCCGAACGCGGTCGCCATCCCCCCACACTTCCCGCCCTAAACGGAACGCAACTTCCTTTATTCCTGGCCCTGTTGACCGCATGCCGGACATGCCAGGACAACCCGTCCCGCCCTCCGCGGGCGGCCGAAGAACGATCCATCAGCGCTCAAGTGTTTCCACGTTATGTACAAACGGAGGGGGTTCTCATGCAGATGGGCAAGGGTTCCGGGCACATCGACACATCGCACGACGACACATCCCACAGACGCACGTCCCACGGCAACACGTCCCGCATGGACACCGTCGAGGCCGTGACGCGGTGGTTGCGCGCAGAGGTCGCCGTACGGTCGGGACGCGCACCCGGCGAGGTCCGCGACGACGACCTCTTCTCGACGGTCGGCATCGACTCGATACGCGCCGTCGCCCTCATGGGCGACCTCTCGGAGCTGACCGGCACCCGGCTCTCCCCGGCGCTCATGTGGTCGCACCCCAGCATCGCGGCGCTCGCCGCCCGCGTCGTCGAAGGCGAGCCCGAGGCGCCCGCCGAGCTCCCGGACACCTTCCGGGCCGCGCCCGGCGGGGCCCGCGAGCCGATCGCCATCACCGGCATGGCGTGCCGCCTCCCGCAGGCCGACGGCGTCGAGGAGTTCTGGCAGCTGCTGCGCTCGGGCACCGACGCGGTCACCGAGGTCCCGGCCGACCGCTGGGACGCCGCCGCCTACCTCGACGCCAACCCCTCGGCCGCCGGCAAGATGGTGACCTCCCAGGCCGGCTTCCTGCGCGGCCCCGTGGACACCTTCGACCCGCTGTTCTTCGGCATATCCCCGCGCGAGGCCCAGGAGATGGACCCGCAGCAGCGGCTCTTCCTGGAGGTCGCCTGGGAGGCGCTGGAGGACGCGGGGCTCTCCGACGGCCGGCTCTCCGGCACCGCCACCGGTGTCTTCGCCGGGGCCATCTGGCACGACTACGCCGACCTCGGCGCGGCCGACCCGGCCGGCGCCTCCCTGCACTCGGCCACCGGCCGGGCCCTGAACATGGTCGCCAACCGGCTCAGTTACGTCCTCGGGCTCACCGGCCCCAGCGTCGTCCTCGACTCGGCGTGCTCCTCGTCCCTGCTCGCGGTCCACCTGGCCTGTCAGAGCATCTGGGCCGGCGAATCCGAGACCGCGGTCGCGGGCGGGGTGAACCTGCTGCTCAGCCCGGAGACGATGGTCTCGCTCAGCAAGTTCGGCGGCCTCTCCCAGGACGGCCGGTGCAAGGCCTTCGACGCCCGCGGCGACGGCTTCGGCCGCGGCGAGGGCGCGGGCGCCATCGTCCTCAAGCCGCTGTCCAGGGCGCTGGCCGACGGCGACGACATCTGGTGCACGATCCGCGGCACGGCCACCAACAACGACGGCCTGAGCAACGGCCTCACCGCCCCCAACCCGCTCGCGCAGGAAGCCGTGCTGCGCGCCGCCTGCCGCCAGGCCGGCATCTCCCCCGCCGAGGTCCAGTACGTCGAGACCCACGGCACGGGCACCGCGCTCGGCGACCCGGTCGAGGCCACCGCGCTCGGCGCGGTCTACGGCCGCGGCCGCGACGAGGACGCGCCGCTGCGCATCGGGTCGGTCAAGAGCAACATCGGCCACCTCGAGGCGGCCGCCGGCATCGCCGGCGTCGTCAAGACGGCCCTCGCGCTGCGCCACCGCCGGATCCCGCCGAGCATCCACTTCGAGACGCCCAACCCGCACATCCCCTTCGAGGACCTGCGCCTGCGCGTCACCGCGGCCGAGGAGCCGTGGCCGAACACCGGGGAGAGACCGGCCCGGGCCGGGGTGAGCGCCTTCGGCTGGGGCGGCACCAACGTGCACGTCGTCCTCGAAGCCGTCACCGCGCCCGCGCCGCTGACCCTCCTGGAGAGACCCGGCCCCGGCACCGAAGCCGACTCCGCCGGCCGCCCGCAGGTGGCCTTCATATGTTCCCCGTACGGCCAGCAGTGGGTCGGGATGGCCCGCACCATGCTCCGTACGGAACCCGTCTTCCGCTCCGTACTGGAGGACTGCGACCGCGAACTCGCCCGGCACGCCGGGTGGTCGCTGCTCGAAGAGCTGCACGCCGACGAGGCCACCGCCCGCAGCGGCGACGTCGGGGTGATGCAGCCCGTACTCTTCGCCATCCAGGTCGGCATCGCCGCCTGGCTCGAGGCCTCCGGGGTCCGCCCGGACGCCGTCGTCGGCCACAGCCTCGGGGAGATCGCCGCCGCCGTCATCGCCGGCATCCTCGACCTGCCGGACGCGGTCCGCCTCATCCACCACTACAGCGACCAGCAGCGCCGCGTCGCCGGCTCCGGCAGCGGCATGGCCGTCGTCGAACTCTCCGCCGCCGACCTCCAGCAGCGCCTCGACGACCGCGTCGGCGCCGAGGACATCTCGGTCGCCACCCAGAACGGCCCGCGCACCACCGGCCTCGCCGGGCCCCGCGCCGCACTCGAAGCCCTGGTCGCCGACCTGAAGGCCGAGGGCGTGCTCTGCGGCATGATCCGCGTCGACCTGCCGGCCCACAGCCCCGGCATCGACCCGATCACCGCCGACCTCGAAGCGGCCATCGGCACGCTCACCCCGCGGCCCGGCCGCATCCCGATGATCTCCTCCGTGACCGGCGAGCCGCTCGACTGGCGGGAGGCGGACGCCTCGTACTTCGTCCGCAACCTGCGCCGGCCGGTCCTGCTGGCCCCGGCCACCGCACACCTGCTGACCCGCGGGACCGGCGTCCTGGTCGAGATCAGCGCGAACCCGGTGCTGGCCCCGGCGCTGCGCCAGTCCGCCGAGGAGTACGGCGGGACCGCGGCCGTACTGGCCACCATGCGCCGCGAGGGCGAGGACGACCGGTCCGGGCTGGTGGAGACGCTCGCAGCCCTCGCCGGACTCGGCTTCGAGGTGCGGCTTCCGGACGAACACCCGCCCACAGCCGAGCTGTTCACCCTTTCGGCCCGCACCCCGCAGGCCCTGCGTGACCTGTCCCGCGCCGTCGCCGCCACCCTGGCGGACGATGCCGCGGACGGCACGCCGGACAGCCCCGCGGCGGACAGCCCCGCCGACGGCGGCCCGGCCACGCGCCGGCCCGCGCACCGGCTCCCGTCCCTGGCCCGCGCGGGCCTGGAGCGGGCCCACCACCCCTACCGCCTCTCCCTCGTCGCCCGCGACACCGCCGAACTCGCCGAGGCGCTGGCCGCCCACGCGGACGGCGAACGCCCGCCGCAGCTCCACGAGGGCGCGAAACCGGCCGAGTCCCGGCCGCGGATCGCCTTCGTCTTCCCCGGCCAGGGCTCGCAGTGGATCGGCATGGGCCGCGAACTGCTGCGTACGGAGCCGGCGTTCGCCGCGTCCATCCGTACGACCGACGCCGCAGCCCGGGCCTGGATCGACTGGTCGATCGAGGCCGAGCTGTGCGCCGACGAAGAGAGCTCGCAGCTGACCCGCATCGACGTCGTCCAGCCCATGCTGTTCGCCGTCGAAGTCGCGCTCGCCGCGCTGTGGCGCTCCTGGGGCATCGAGCCCGACGCCGTCATCGGGCACAGCATGGGCGAGGTCGCCGCCGCGCACGTCAGCGACGCGCTGGGCATCGAGGACGCGACCCGGATCATCTGCCGCCGCAGTCTGCTGCTGCGCCGCGCCGCCGGACAGGGCGCCATGCTCGCCTGCGAGCTGACGATGGACCAGGCCCGCGAGCTCCTCGCCGGCCAGGAGCACCTGGTGTCGGTCGGCGTGAACAACAGTCCGCGCTCCACCGTGCTGTCCGGCGACCGCGACACGCTCACCGCGATCGCGGCGCGGCTGGAGGCCGACCAGGTCTTCTGCCGCTGGGTCAAGGTGGACGTCGCCTCCCACAGCCCGCAGATGGACCCGCTGCGCGAGGACCTGCTGTCCGCACTGGACGGCATCGCCCCGCGCGCCGGAACCGTCCCCGTCTATTCGACCGTGACCGGATCGGTGGCCTCCGGCACGGAGATGGACATCCGCTACTGGGCCGACAACCTGCGCGAGCCGGTGCTCTTCGGCGACCAGGTGGCCCGCCTCGTCGAGGACGAGGTGACCGTCTTCATCGAGATGAGCCCGCACCCGATCCTGCTGCCCGCCGTGGAGCAGGTCGCCGCCGAGAGCGGTACGGGCGTGGCCGCGCTGCCCTCGCTGCGCCGCCGCGAGGAGGAGCGCGACACCCTGCTCGGCTCGCTGGGCCGGCTGCACGTCCTGGGCGCCCCGGCCCGCGTGGACCGGGTGCTGACCCCGGCCCCCGTGGCCAAGCTGCCCCACTACCGGTGGCAGCGGGAACGTTTCTGGATCGACGCCCCCGGCCCGGGCCGTGCCACAGCAGGCGCCCGGGCGCTGCGCCGCGGCCTGCTCGGCGAGCGCCTCGACTCCCCCGTCACCCCGGGCACGCACTACTGGCAGATGGACCTCGACCAGTCGGCCGCCACCGCCTCCGACCACCGGATCGGCGGCGCCGCGGTCCTGCCGGGCGCCGGATTCGCCGAGATGGCCCTGGCGATGTGCGCCCAGGTCCGGCCCGGTGAACACCCCGTACTGGAGGAGTTCGCCTTCCGCGAGCCGCTGATCCTGCCCGCACAGGGCGTGCGCCGGGTGCAGGCCGTACTGGAGGGCTCGGACGGCGAGGCCGCGCAGATCCGCTTCTTCGTCCGCGAGGACGACGGCCCGCTGTGCGTGGCCGAGACCCGGGTGCTGTTCGGCGCCGCGCAGGACCCGGCCGGGTCCTGCGATCCGGCCTCGCTCGCCGGGCCGCTGACCGAGACCCTCGAAGGACCCGCCTACTACCGGGCCCTCGCCGCCTGCGGCCTGGGCTACGGCCCCGCCTTCCAGGGCATCGGCAGTCTCGCGCGCGGCGAAGGCGCCGCCCTGGCCCGGATCATCCCCGATCCCGCGACCCTGCCCGCCGACCCCGGCTACCGGGTGCACCCCTCGCTGCTCGACTCCGCCCTGCAGTCGGCCGTGGCCCCGCTGCTCGGCGCCGCGTGGGGCGAAGGCGTCACGCAGTGCTTCGTCAGCGAGTCCATCGGCCGGCTGCGGGTGTACGGAACGCTCTCGGGCGAGCTGTGGGCGTACGCGCAGGTGGAGCCGGCCGAAGACGACCGGCACTGGCGGGCCCGCGTACGGATCCTGTCCCCCGACGGCGCCGTGCTGGCCGAGGCGCAGGAGCTGCGCGTCCTGCGGCTCGATTCCGTGCCCGTGCTGGCCGCGGGCCAGGAAGACGACGCGCAGGGCGGACCGGCGGACGGTGCGGTCGCCGCCGGGCTGGCCGGACTGCCCGTGGCGGAACGGCGGGCCGCGTTCGAGACCGCCGTACGGGAGATCACCGCGCAGGTGGTCAAGCTTCCCGCCCGCCGGATCGACCCGGACACCCCGCTGCGCTCGCTCGGCATCGACTCGCTGATGTCGCTGGAGCTCCGCAACCGCCTGGAGGCGGCCTTCGGCGTGGAGCTGTCGGCCACGCTCATCTGGAACTACCCGACCGTACGGGACATCGCGCCGTTCCTGGCCGGCAAGGCGGGCATCGCCCTGGACGGCGACGCGGCCCCGGAGCAGGCGGAGCAGGTCCCCGAAGCCGCAGCCCCCGTCCTGCCCGCGGCGGCGGACGGCGAAGCAGACCCGGAGAGCCTCGAGGCCCTCCTCGAACGTGAACTCGCGGAACTGAGCGAGCGGATGGAGACCTTCTAGTGAGCATCAGCACCGCCGCCGCGGCCGCCCCGGCCGATGACCGCTCCGGAGACCGCTCCGGGGACGCCCTGGTCAAGGCGCTGTCCGCCGTCCGCATGCTGCGGGGCCGGCTGGACGCGCTGGAACAGAAGCGCCATGAGCCCATCGCCATCGTCGGCATGGGCTGTCGACTGCCGGGTGGGGTCTCCTCACCCGGCGAGTTCTGGCAGATGATCAGCTCCGGCACCGACGCGATCACCGGTGTGCCCGGCGACCGCTGGGACGCCGACGCCTACTACGACCCCGACCCGAACGCCCCGGGCCGCACCACGATGCGCTTCGGCGGGTTCATCGACGGGGTGGACGGCTTCGACCCGTACTTCTTCGGCATCTCCCCGCGCGAGGCCGCGCGCATGGACCCCCAGCAGCGGCACTTCCTGGAGGTGGCGTGGGAGGCCCTGGAGGACGCGGGCCTGCCCCGGGAGAAGCTCCAGGGCAGTGCGACGGGCGTGTTCGTCGGCGCCAACGCCACCGACTACCTCCAGATGCAGCTGGAGGACCCGGCCGGCCTCGACACGTACACCGTCGTCGGCGGCACCAACTGCATCATCTCCAACCGGCTCTCGTACCAGCTCGACCTGCGCGGCCCGAGCATGACCGTCGACACGGCCTGTTCGTCCTCGCTGGTGGCCGTGCACCTGGCCTGCCAGTCCCTGCGCACCCAGGAGTGCTCCACGGCGGTCGCCGCCGGGATGAACCTGATCCTGTCGCCGACGATGACGGTCGCCCACTCCAAGGGCCTGCCGCTCGCCCCCGACGGCCGCTGCAAGACCTTCGACGCGAAGGCCGACGGCTACACGCGCGGCGAGGGCGTCGGTGTGCTCGTCCTGAAGCGGCTCTCGGACGCGACCCGGGACGGCGACCGGATCTGGGCCGTCATCCGCGGTTCCGCCGTCAACCAGGACGGCCTGACCAACGGCCTGACCGCGCCCAGCGGCCTGTCCCAGCGCGATGTCATCAGGGCGGCGCTGCGCTCGGCCCGGCTGGAGCCCGCGCAGGTGACCCTGCTGGAGGCGCACGGCACCGGCACCAGCCTCGGCGACCCGATCGAGGTCGAGGCGCTGCACGAGGTGTACGGGACCGCGGACGCGGGCGGCGGGAGCTGCGCGCTCGGGTCGGTGAAGACCAACATCGGGCACCTGGAGGCGGGCGCCGGCCTGGCCGGGCTGATCAAGGTGGCGCTGAGCATCCACCACCGGGCCATCGCACCCAACCTCCACCTCGACGAGGTCAACCCGCACATCGCGCTCGGCGGCGGACGGCTGCGCATCCCGACCGAGGCGGCGAGCTGGGACGAGCCGGCCGAGCGCCGCCACGGCGCCGTCAGCTCCTTCGGCGCGGGCGGCACCAACGCCCACGTGGTCCTGGGCCCGGCCCCGCAGGACGAGGCCGCACCACAGGGCGCAGCCACACCGCAGGACGGCGCCGGCGCGCAGGGCGAGGCCGCACCGCAGGCCGCGCAGGGCCCCTGGCTGCTGCCGGTCTACGCGGGCACCGCCGACGCGCTGGTCCCGATGGCCCGCGCCTGGCGCGACCACCTCCAGGACGAGGCGACGCGGCAGGAGCCGTTCTCCGCGCTGGTGCACGGCGCCACCACCCGCCGCACCCGCCACGCGCACCGGCTCGCGGTCGCCGCGCGCACGCACGCCGAGGCCGCCGAGCGGCTGGACATGTGGCTCGCGGACAAGTCCCCGGCCTCGGTGGTCACCGGCCGCACCGGCGGCGACATCAGCGACAAGGTCGTCTTCGTGTTCCCCGGCCAGGGCGCCCAGCGGGCCGGAATGGGCCGCGAACTGATGCGCACCTGCCCGGTGTTCAGGGCCGCCGTGACCGAGTGCGACGAGGCCTTCAAGCGCTGGACCGACGGCGGGTTCTCCGTCGTCGACGCGGTCATGGGCCTGGAGGACGGGGCGCCGCTGGAGCGGATCGACGTCATCCAGCCCGCCCTGTTCGCCATCGCGGCCGGACTCGCCGCCCGGGCCCGGGCCTTCGGCGTCGAGCCCGACGCGGTCGTCGGCCACAGCATGGGCGAGGTAGCCGCCGCGTACGTGGCCGGCGTGCTGAGCCTGGACGACGCGGCCCGCGTCATCTGCCGCCGCAGCTTCCTGCTGCGCCGCATCAGCGGGCAGGGCGCCATGCTGGTGGCGGGCCTGCCCTTCGACCAGGCCACCGAGTTCGTCGCGGACCACAGCGACCGGGTCTCGGTCGCGGTCAGCAACAGCCCCACCTCCACGGTGCTCTCCGGCGACCCCGGGGTGCTCGCCGAGCTCGCCAAGACCCTGGAGGCGCGCAACGTCTTCTGCCGCCACGTCAAGGTGGACGTGGCCTCGCACAGCCCCCAGGTCGACGCGCTGCGCGCGGACCTGCTGGCCGAGCTGGAGGGCATCGAACCCCGCGCGGGCCGGGTGCCGGTCCTGTCGACCGTCACCGGCGAACTGTGCGACGGCTCCGGCTTCGACGCCGAGTACTGGGCGGGCAACCTGCGCGAGCCGGTGCTCTTCTGGGACGCCGTGGGCTCGCTGATCGACGGCGACCACGGGGTGTTCGTCGAGATGAGCCCCCACCCGACGCTGCTGTCCGCCGTCGAGCAGGCCTTCGAGCACTCCGGCCGCGAAGGCCTGGCCCTGCCGTCCATGCGGCGCGACGAGCCGGACGCGCACGGCCTGCTGGAGATCCTGGGCTCCCTGCACGCGCACGGCCTGCCCGCCCGGCTGGCCGAGCTGCTCCCGGCGGCGCCCGCACGGCCCGTCCCGCTGCCCGCGTACACCTGGCAGCACGAGAGCTTCTGGTTCCGCGCGTCGGGCTCCGCCGGCCCGGTTCCGCTCGACGGCCGTACCGCGGGCGGCGCGCTGCCCGCGGCGCCGGACGCCGCCGAGGGGCGCGGGCACCTGGCCCCGCTGGTGGCGGCCGTGGCCGCGGCCGAGCCCGGCGAGGCCCGTACCGAACTGGTCCGCGCGCAGGTCGCCGCGGCGGTGGCCGGGACCCTGGAGCTGAGCACCGACCGGGTGGACCGGACGGCCGGCTTCTTCCAGATGGGCATGGACTCCACGCTCGCCCGCGACGCCCGTGTGCGGCTGGAGAGCCTGCTCGGCCGCCGCCTCCCGGCGACCGTGATGTTCGAGCACCCGTCGGTGGAGGCGCTGTCCGCGCATCTGCTGGCGCTGGCGGAGCGGGCGGCGGCCGAGGCCGGCCCGCAGGCGGCCGCGGCCCCGGCCGCCGACCCCACCTCCACCTCCGCCCCCTCCCCCACGCACTCCGAATCCCCCGCACCGCAGGCGCCTTCGGACCTTTCCGGGTCCGAGGACGACACATCCCTCGACGACCTTTCCGAAGCCGAACTCCTCGCCGTGCTGGCCGCGGAGTCCGGTTCCACGACGCCCGCAGCCGGAGCAGCCCGATGACCGACAGAGACCACGAGCGGCAGAACGTACTCGCCCAGAGCGTGCGCGAGATCCGCCGCCTGCGCACCGAGCTGGACGCCGCCGAGCGCGCCCGCAGCGAGCCGATCGCCATCGTCGGCCTGGCCTGCCGGATGCCCGGCGGCGCCGAGACGCCCGAGGAGTTCTGGGAGTTCCTGAGCTCGGGCCGCGACGGCATCCGCGAGGTGCCCGAGGACCGCTGGGACACCGCCCGGCACGGCAGCCGCCTCGGCGGTTTCCTCGACCGGGTCGACGGGTTCGACGCCCCCTTCTTCGGGATCTCGCCGCGCGAGGCCGCCACGCTGGACCCGCAGCAGCGCCTGCTGCTGGAGGTGGGCTGGGAGGCGCTGGAGCACGCGGGCATCTCGCCGGCCGGCCTGACCGGCTCCGACACCGGGGTGTACTTCGGCGTCACCACGTACGACTACGTGCAGAGCCAGATGCAGCAGATCGACCCGGCCGAGCTGGAGGCGTACAGCCTCACCAGCAACGCCTCCACCTTCGCGGCCGGCCGGTTCTCGTACTGGCTGGGCCTCCAGGGCCCCAGCCTCTCCGTCGACACCGCGTGCTCGTCCTCGCTGGTCGGCGTGCACCTGGCCTGCCAGAGCCTGCGCTCCGGCGAGAGCGGCATGGCGCTGGCGGGCGGGGTCAACGTCCTGCTGTCGCCCGAGTGGTTCGCCATCGCCGACAAGGCGAACATGCTGGCCCCCGACGGCCACTGCAAGACCTTCGACTCCCGCGCCGACGGCTACGTGCGCAGCGAGGGCTGCGGGGTCGTCGTCCTCAAGCGGCTCTCCGACGCACAGGCGGCCGGCGACCGGATCCTCGGTGTCATCCGCGGCTCCGCCGTCAACCAGGACGGCCGCAGCGCCGGCATCACCGTCCCGAACGCCGCCGCCCAGCAGGACGTGATCCGCGCGGCGCTGGCCTCCGCCCGCGTCGAACCCGCGGACATCGGCTACGTGGAGGCGCACGGCACCGGAACCCCGTTGGGCGACCCGCTGGAACTGCGCGCCCTGGACGCCGTACTGGGCGGCCGGGCGCCGGGCGAGGAGCTGGTCGTCGGCTCGGTCAAGAGCACCATCGGGCACCTGGAGCCGGCCGCCGGCATCGCCGGGCTGATCAAGGTCGTGCTCTCGTTGCAGCACGAGGAGATCCCGGCGCAGCTGGACCTGCGGGAGGTGAATCCGGAGATCGGCGTCGAGGACCTCTCGGTGACCTTCCCGCGCACCGCCGTGGCCTGGCCGCGCGGTGACAGGCCCCGGCTGGCGGGCGTCAGTTCCTTCGGCGCGAGCGGCACCAACGCCCACGTCGTCCTGGAGGAGGCGCCGGCCGGCCCCGCCCGGGAGCCGGCCGGGGCCGAGCGCACCGCCCAGCTGCTGACGCTGTCCGCCAAGAGCCCGGCCGCGCTCGCCGGCCTGGCCGCCCGGCACGCCGCGTACCTGGACGGGCCGGACGCCGCGCCGCTCGCCGATGTCTGCCACACCGCCGCCACCGGCCGCGCCCCGCTCGCGCACCGGCTGACCGCGGTCGCCGGCTCGGCCGCGGAGATGCGCGAGAAGCTGGCCGCGTACGCGCCCGGCGCGCTGCTCCCGGCGGGCGTCCGCACGGGCCACGTGCCCGCCGGCGCACAGCCGAAGGTGGCCTTCCTCTTCACCGGCCAGGGCGCGCAGTACGCGGGCATGGGCGCTGGGCTGTACGCGACCGAGCCGGTCTTCCGGGCCGCGGTCGACCGCTGCGACGCCATCGTCTCGGAGCTGACGGACCGCTCGCTGCTGTCCGTGCTGCACCCCTCGCCCGCCGAGGCCGCCCTGGTCGACGAGACCCGCTGGACCCAGCCCGCCCTGTTCGCCGTCGAGTACGCGCTGGCGGAGCTCTGGCGCTCCTGGGGCATCGAACCGGGCGCCGTGCTCGGCCACAGCATCGGCGAGATCGTCGCGGCCTGCGTGGCGGGCGTGCTGTCGCTGGAGGACGCGCTGACCCTCGCCGTGCGCCGCGGCAGCATGATGCAGGAACTGTCGGTGGAGGGCGCCATGGCGGCGGTCTTCACCACCGAGGAGCGGCTCGCCGCGGCGCTGGCGCCGTACGGGGGCGAGCTGTCGGTGGCCGCGGTCAACGGCCCCGAGTCCCTGGTCGTCTCCGGCGGCGCCAAGGCGCTGGACGTGCTGCTGGCCGCCCTGGCCGAGGACGGCATCAGGTCCAAGCGGCTCACCGTCACCCGCGGCTTCCACTCGCCGCTGATGGACCCGGTGCTGGACGGGTTCGAGGCCGCCGCGGCCGCCCTGACGTACGCGGCCCCCCGCATCCCGGTCGTCTCCAACGTCACCGGGCAGCCGCTGACCGGCCCGCAGGCCTTCTCCGCGGGCTACCTGCGCGAGCACATCCGCCGTCCCGTGGACTTCCTGCGGGGCATGACGGCCCTGCACGGGATGGGCTTCCGGGTGTTCGTGGAGACCGGCCCGCAGCCCGCGCTGTCCGGCATGGCCAAGCGGTTCGTGCCCGGTGCGGGCGACGGCGAACAGGCCCCGGTCTTCCTGCCGTCGCTGCGCAAGGGCCACGACGACGGCCGGGTGCTGCTGGACAGCCTCGGCGCCCTGTACGCGCTGGGCGCGCCGGTGGACTGGGCCGCGTACGACGCGGGCCGCGCCCGGCGGCGCGCCGCGCTGCCGACGTACCCCTTCCAGCGCACCCGGCACTGGTTCACGCCCAGCGCCCGCCCGGTACCGGCCGCGCCCGGCGCCGGCGAGGCCGCGTCCGCGCGCCTGCTGGGCGAGCGGGTGCCCTCGCCGCTGGACTCCGTCCAGTACGCGGCGGTGCTCGACACCACCGGCCACCCCTGTCTGGGCGACTGCGTGATGGACGGGCTGCCCGTCGTCAACATCGGCGTCTACCTGGAGTCGGCCCTTCAGGCCGCCCGGGCCGACGGCGGCGGCGCGGGTGCGCTGATCGAGGAGTGCCTGGTCCTGCAGAGCATGATCCTCGACGAGGACCAGCGGGCCCGCGTCCAGCTCGTCCTGGACCCGGCGCCCGGCGGCCGCACCGCGTACCGCTACTACTCCGCCCGTCGGGACGGCGCCGGCTGGCTGCTGCACTCGCAGGGCAAGCTCGCCGTGCTCCCCGCGGCCGCCCCGGCCCTCACCGACCTGGACGCGCTGCGCGCCCCGCTCGCCGAGGAGACCACCGGCGAGGAGTTCTACCGGCGGATGTGGCGCCGCAAGCTGTACCTGGGCCCCACCGCGCAGTGGATCGAGCACGTGTGGAGCGGCGAGGGCGAGGCCGTCGCGAAGATGCGAGCCCCGCGCCCGGGCGAGGCGGACGGCTACCGGTTGCACCCCGGCCAGACCGACGCGCTGTTCCAGTCCCTGTTCGCCTGCCTGCCCGAGGGCACCCCGGCGGACGCCACGTTCATGCTGGTCGGCATCGACCGGTTCGCCTTCCACGGCTTCTCGGGCGCGCAGGGCGAGACGTACTGCCGGGTTCGGCTGCTGCCGTCGCCCGACCCGCAGGGCATGCTGCTCGCCGAGGCCGCGCTGTACGACGCGCAGGGCCGCACGGTGGTCGAGGCCACCGGGGTGTGCCTGCGCCGCGCCGCGAAGGACCAGCTGCTGCGCACCGGCGCCGCCGAAGCCCCCGCCGCCAGGGCGCTGCCCGCCGCGGCCCCGCCCGTTCCGGCCGCCGACCCGCGGTCGCTGGACGCCGCGGCCGTACGGGAGCTGCTGACGGCCACGGTCGCCCGCGCACTGGGCACCTCGGCCGACCTGGTCGACCGCGACGAGCCGCTGCAGAACCTCGGCCTGGACTCGCTGATGGCCCTGGAGGTCAAGGAGGCCCTGTCGGCCGCGCTCGGGGTGTCGCTGCCGCTGGTGGCGTTCCTGGAGGGCCGCAGCGTCGGCACGCTCGGCGACCAGATCCTCCAGACCCTCGGAACCGCCGAGGATTCCCCGGCCGGCGCGGCCGGTCAGGACCCCGCGGCGCAGGCCACGACGGGCGGCGGGCGACTGCCCGAGCTGGTCCGCGACGAGGCGGCCCGCTACGAGCCGTTCCCGCTGACCGACCTCCAGCAGGCTTACCTGGTGGGCCGCTCCGCCGCCTTCGAACTCGGCAACGTCTCCACGTACTTCTTCATCGAGGTCGACCTCGACGGGGTGGACGTGGAGCGGCTGCAGGACGCCCTGCGGCTGATGATCGGCCGGCACGACATGCTGCGCGCGGTGATGACCGAGGACGGCTACCAGAAGGTGCTGCCCGAGGTCGCCCCGTACGAGATCCGCACCACCGACCTGCGCGGCCGGACGGAGCAGGAGCGCACCGCGCGCCTGGCCGAACTCCACGACGAGGTCGCCGGGCAGGTCTTCGACACGGCCGTGTGGCCGCTGTTCGACATCCGCGCCACCCGGGTCACCGAGGGCCGCACCCGTCTGCACATCGGACTCGACGCGCTGATCATCGACGCGTGGAGCACCTCGCTGCTGTTCCGCGAGTGGGCCGCCGCCTATCGCGGCGAGGCCGGCACGCTGCCCGAGGTCCCGCTGACCTACCGGGACTACGTGCTGACCGCCAAGGCCGTCGAGGAGACCGACCTGCACGCGGCCTCCCTCGCCTACTGGCGCGAGCGGCTCGACACGCTGCCGCCGGCGCCCGAACTGCCGCTGGCCGCCGACCCGGGCTCGCTGGAGGCACCCGCTTTCACCCACCGCTCCAGCCGGATCGAGGCCGAGGACTGGTCCCGGTTCAAGGCGTACGCCTCGGCGGCCGGCGTCACCCCGTCGGCCGCGCTGTGCACGGCCTACTCGCAGGTCCTGGCGTCCTGGAGCAAGTCCAGCCGCTTCACGCTGAACGTGCTCTTCTTCAACCGGCTGCCGCTGCACGAGCAGGTCGGCAGCGTGCTCGGCAACTTCAGCGCCACCACCCTGCTGGAGATCGACTCCACCGCCTCGGTCGCCTTCGGCGAGCGGGCCGGGCGCATCCAGCGCCAGCTGTGGAACGACCTGGAGCACAGCCACGTCAGCGGTGTCGCGGTGCTGCGCGAGCTCAACCGGGCCCGCGGCGGCAACGCCCGCGCCAACATGCCGGTCGTCTTCGCCAGCACCGTCAACTTCGCGGCCAAGGAGGACTCCGCGGCCTCCATGGGCCTGGCCCAGCACCTCACCGCCATCGGCGAGGGCGGCGAAGAGGTCTCCAGCTCGATCCGCACCCCGCAGGTGTGGCTCGACCACCAGGTGGTCGAGGACGCCGGGGCGCTCATCGTGAACTGGGACGTCATCGAGGAGCTCTTCCCCGCCGGGATGATCGACGCGATGTTCGCGGCGTACCTCGACGTGCTGCGCGGCCTGTGCGTCGAGGAGGACGCCTGGCGCCGCCCGGCGCCCGCCCTGGCCCCGGCCGCCGAACTCGACGTGCGCCGGTCGGTCAACGCGACGGCCGGGCCGCTGCCCGCCGGACTGCTGCACGAGCCGTTCGCCGCGCAGGCCGCCGCACACCCCGGACGGGTCGCGGTGATCGCCCCCGGCCGCGAGCTCACGTACGGCGCACTCGACGAGCACACCGACCGGCTGGGCCGCTGGCTCCTGGAGCGGGGGGCCGGGCCCGGCACGTTCGTCGGCATCGTGATGGAGAAGGGCTGGGAGCAGGTCGCCGCCACCATCGGCGTACTGAAGGCGGGCGCCACCTACGTGCCCATCGACGCCGGGGTTCCCGCCGAGCGGCTGCGGCTGCTGTGCGAGAAGTCGGGCATCCGCCTGGTCCTCACCCAGAGCCGCGCCGAGGCGGACGTCCAGTGGCCGGAGCAGACCGTACGGCTGTCCGTGGACGGCCCCGAGGCACTGGCCGTGCCGGCCGGAGCACTGCCCGCCGCGGCCGCCCGCCCGGACGACCTCGCGTACGTCATCTTCACCTCCGGCTCCACGGGCACGCCCAAGGGCGTGATGATCGAGCACACGGGCGCCCTGAACACCTGCCTCGACATCAACGAGCGGTTCGGCGTCACGCACGAGGACCGGGTCCTGGCCCTGTCCGCGCTCAACTTCGACCTGTCGGTGTACGACGTGTTCGGGATCCTCGCCGCCGGCGGCGCGATCGTGCTGCCCGCCCCGGACGCCCACCGCGAGCCCGGCCGCTGGGCCGAGCTGGTCACCGCGCACGGGGTCACCGTGTGGAACAGCGTGCCGACGCTGATGGAGATGTTCACCGAGCACGCGCTGGGCGCGGGAATGACCGGCACCCTGCCGCTGCGCACCGTGATGATGAGCGGCGACTGGATCCCGCTGACCCTCCCGGAGCGGATCGCCGCGCTCGTTCCCGAGGCGGCCGTCTGGAGCCTGGGCGGGGCGACCGAGGCGTCGATCTGGTCGATCGCGCACCACATCACCGGCGCCGCCGACCCGTCGCTGACCTCGGTCCCGTACGGGAAGCCGCTGCGCAGCCAGCAGTTCCACGTACTGAACGAGGCCATGCAGCCCAGCCCGGTGTGGGTGCCCGGCCAGCTCTACATCTCCGGCGCGGGCCTGGCCCGCGGCTACCTCGGCGACGAGGCCAAGACCCGGGCGGCGTTCCTGCGCCACCCGGCCACCGGGGAGCGGCTGTACCGCACCGGCGACCTGGGCCGGTACCTGCCGGACGGGAACATCGAGTTCCTCGGCCGGGAGGACTTCCAGGTCAAGATCCAGGGCTACCGGATCGAGCTGGGCGAGATCGAGGCCGCACTGCTGGCCTGCGACGGGGTGCGCGCCGCGGTCGCCTCGGCGGTCGGCGAACGCCAGGGAGCCAAGCGCCTGGTGGCCTACGTGGTCCTCGACGAGGACCGCACCCGCGAGGTGACGCCCGAGCTGCTCGCCAAGACCATCGGTGCGGCCCTGCCCTCGTACATGGTCCCGCAGTACATCCTGGTCCTCGACGAGCTGCCGCTGACCGCCAACGGCAAGGTCGACCGCTCCTCGCTGCCGGTGCCCGGCGCCGAGGCCGCCGACGGGGACGCGGCTCAGGGCCCCCGGGACCTGACGGAGAGCGGAATCGCCGCGATCTGGTCCGAGTTCTTCCCCACCGCCGGCTTCGGCGTGCACACCGACTTCTTCGCCCTGGGCGGCAACTCGCTGCTCGCGGTCCGGCTGATGGCCGAGATCCGGGCGCGGCTCGGCTGCTCGCTGCCGCTGTCCACCCTGTTCGCCCGGCCGACGATCGCCCTGCTCGCCACGGCGATCCGGGAGGCCGGCGGATCGGTCCGCCGCACCGCCCTCGTACCCGTCCGCACCACCGGCACCCAGACCCCGCTGTTCTTCGTCCACCCGGTCGGCGGAGACGTCCTCTGCTACGGCGAACTGGCCGGGCTGCTCGGCGAGGACCAGCCGTTCTACGCCCTCCAGGTGCCGGACGACGAGGTCCTCGAGACCGTGCCCGAACTGGCCGCGCACTACGCCGCCGCCCTCACCGCCGCGGTCCCGCAGGGCCCGTACCGGCTCGGCGGCTGGTCCATGGGCGGGGTCATCGCCCTGGAGATGGCCCAGCAGCTGACCGCGGCCGGGCACGAGGTCGAACACCTCGCGGTGATCGACCTGCTGGAGCCGCCCGGCCCGGACCCGGAGCGGGCGCGGATCGACGACGCCGTGCTGCTCTCCTGGTTCGGCCGCGACCTCGCGGGCCTCGCCGGCACCTCCTGGGAGCCGGACCCGGAACTGTTCCGTGCGGCGGACTGTCCCGAGGCGGCCTTCGGGATCCTCTACGCCAAGGCCGCCGAACTCGATGTCCTGCCCGCGGGCGTCGGCATCGAGATGTTCAGCGAGATCCACACCCGCTTCGCCCGCAACTTCCGGGCCCTCCTGTCCTACGCGCCGCAGCCCTACGCGGGAGCGACCGCGTTCCTGCGCGCCGAGGACGGTTCCACGGACGAGGCGGTCGCCGCCTGGTCCGAGCTGTTCCCCTCCGGTTTCCACTACGTCGCGCTGCCGGGCGACCACTACACGGTCATGCAGTCTCCGCGCCTGCGGCTGCTGGCCGACCAGCTCTCCCTCTGGCTCGCCGGCACGGCGGCCCGACCCCTCGAAGGAATACAGTCATGACGCTGAAGTTCGGTGCTTTCATCCCTCCCTTCCACTCGCTGGGCGAGGACCCCACCACCGCCTTCTGGCGGGACCTGGACCTGATCCACTGGCTCGACGAGCTCGGCCTCGACGAGGCCTGGGTGGGCGAGCACCACTCGGGCGGCTGGTCCACGGTCAGCTCCCCCGAGGTCTTCCTCGCCGCAGCGGCCGAGCGCACCCGCCGCATCAAGCTGGGCACCGGCGTGGTCAGCCTGCCGTACCACCACCCGCTGACCGCGGCCAACCGCATCGTGCAGCTGGACCACCAGAGCGGCGGGCGTGCCATGTTCGGCATGGGCGCCGGGGTCTCGCCCGCCGACGCCCACATGATGGGCATCTCGGCCGGCGACCAGCGCCGCATGATGGGCGAGTCCCTGGAGGCCCTGGTCCGCCTGTTCAAGGGCGACGAGCCGGTCACCATGAAGACCGACTGGTTCGAACTGCGCGACGCCATGCTGCACCTGCGCCCGTACACCAAGCCCCGGTTCGACATGGCCGTCGCCAGCGCCGGCACCGAGCGCGGCATGCGCCTGGCCGGCCGCTACGGCCTGGAGGCGCTGACCTTCGCGGGCCGCCCGGGCATGTCCGAGCCGCCGCTGGCCCAGCTGTGGGCCGCCGGCGAGGAGGAGGCCGCCAAGTACGGCCAGAGCGTGGACCGCTCCAAGTGGCGCGTGGCGATCTGCGTGCACATCGCCGAGACCCGCGAGGAGGCCCTCGACCAGGTCCGCGCCGGGATGAGCCACTGGTTCCGCGAGTACGTGCGCGACACCGTCGGCGCCTCCGCGAAGCTGCCCGAGGGCCGCGAGGCCGAGGTGGCCGTCGAGACCCACACCGCGATCATCGGCTCCGTCGAGGACGCCATCGAGGGGATCGAGCGCATGCAGCGCGAGAGCGGCGGCTTCGGCACCCTCCTGGTCAACACCCAGGACTGGGCCACCCGCGAGCAGACCAAGCGCAGCTACGAGCTGCTCGCCCGCTACGTGGCACCGCACTTCACCGGCGCCCTCGACAGCCGTCGCGCGTCCCAGAAGTGGGTCTCGGAGAACAAGGACGGCTTCGCCGCCCAGGCCCGGGAGGCCGCGGCCCAGGCCACGGCCTCCCGCTGACCCCCACAACGGACGGAACCCACATGCCGACCCGACTGCAAGAGAAGTGGCCCGCCGTCGACGGGGCGACTTTCAAGGAAGCCATGTCCCTGCTGGCGGCGCCGCTGACCGTGGTCACCACGCGTGACGCGGCCGGGCAGCCCTGGGGGTTCACCGCGAGCGCGGTGACCTCGGTGTCGCTGGAGCCGCCCCTCGTGCTGGTCGGCATCGCGCACACGTCCAGCTGCCACGAGGCGCTGACGCAGGTCCCCGAGTTCGTGATCAACGTGCTCGGGGACGAGCACCGCGAACTCGCGGGCCGCTTCGCGACCAGCGGCGTCGACCGGTTCGCCGGCGCGCCGCTGGAGGAGTGGCCGGACAGTCCCGGCCTGCCGCACGTCCCCGACGCGCTCGCACTGCGCTGCGCGCTCGCGGACCGGATCACCCTGGGCGACCACGACCTGCTGGTCGGCCGGGTGCTCGACATACGGCTGGCGGGCTCGGACCGGCCGCTCCTGTGGTACCAGCGGGCCTTCAGGACCGCCACCTGACCCCGCGCCCGCCCGGCGTGATCCGCCGGGCGGGCGCGGACACACGTGGAGCCGGGACGGGTGATCCCCGTCCCGGCTCCACTGCGTCGCGGACCCGCCGCGGCTGTGCGGCTAGATCGGCAGGTTGCCGTGCTTGCGGCTCGGCTGCGCGGCGTTCTTGGCGTGCAGCATGCCGAGGGTGGCGATCAGCCGGGAGCGGGTCTCGGCCGGATCGATGACGTCGTCCACCAGGCCGCGCTCGGCCGCGTAGTAGGGGTGCATCAGCTCCGACTGGTACTCCTTGATCCGCTGCGCCCGGGTCGCCTCGGGGTCCGCGGAGCCGGCGATCTCCCGACGGAAGATCACGTTCGCCGCGCCCTCCGCGCCCATCACCGCGATCTCGTTCGACGGCCAGGCCAGGGCCACGTCCGCGCCGATCGAGCTGGAGTCCATGACGATGTACGCACCGCCGTACGCCTTGCGCAGGACCAGGCTGATCCGCGGCACCGTGGCGTTGCAGTACGCGTACAGGAGCTTCGCGCCGTGCCGGATGATCCCCTGGTGCTCCTGGTCCACGCCCGGCAGGAATCCGGGCACGTCGATCAGGGTGACCAGCGGGATGGAGAACGCGTCGCAGAACTGCACGAACCGCGCGGCCTTCTCCGACGCGCCGATGTCCAGCACACCGGCCAGGTGCGACGGCTGGTTGGCCACCACGCCCACCAGCCGGCCGCCCAGCCGGGCCAGCGCGCAGACCATGTTCTGCGCCCACTGGCCGTGGACCTCGAAGTACTCGCCGTGGTCGACGATCTCCTCGATGACCTCGCGGATGTCGTAGCCCTGGGTGGGGCGCGCCGGCACCAGGTCGAGCAGCTTGTCGTTGCGGCGGTCCGCGGGGTCCTCCAGGTCGCCGGCCGGGGCCAGTTCGCGGTTGTTGGACGGCAGCAGGGACAGCAGGTGACGGACGTCCTCCAGGCAGCTGCGCTCGTCGTCGTAGACGAACGAGGCGACGCCGGACACCGCCGCGTGGCTGTCCGCGCCGCCCAGGTGCTCCATGGTCACGGCCTCGCCGGTGACGGCCTGGACGACGTCCGGCCCGGTGATGAACATCTGCGAGGTGCCGCGCACCATGAACACGAAGTCCGTCAGGGCCGGGGAGTACGCGGCGCCGCCGGCGCACGGGCCCAGGATCACCGAGATCTGCGGGATCACCCCGGAGCTGCGCACGTTGCGCCGGAAGATGCCGCCGTACCCGGCGAGGGCGGTCACGCCCTCCTGGATGCGGGCGCCGGCGCCGTCGCACAGGCCCACGATCGGGGCGCCGGCGGCCTCGGCGAGGTCCATCAGCTTGTGGATCTTCGCTGCGTGGGCCTCGCCCAGCGCGCCGCCGAAGATGCGGAAGTCGTGCGCGTAGGTGAAGACGGTGCGGCCGTGGACGGTGCCCCAGCCCGTCACCACACCGTCGGTGAAGGGCTTCTTGTCCTCCAGGCCGAAGCCCGTCGCACGGTGCCTGCGCAGGCCTTCGACCTCGCAGAAGGAGCCCTCGTCGAAGAGCACTTCGATGCGCTCGCGAGCGGTCAGTTTGCCCTTGGCGTGCTGCGCGGCCGTCGCCCGCTCGCTCGGTCCGGCCACGGCCAGGGCCCGTATCGCCGCAAGTTCCGTGGCGCGCTCTCGCAGACTCTCCAACTGACTCTCCTTGCCCCTTGCTCCGGTGGCCTGATTCCGGCGTTCCAGCATCCGGCCGGGCTCTCAAGCCCGGCTCGAACGCCGGTGTCCGCCGTGAGGGGCCGTCAGTAGCGGTAGTGGTCGGGCTTGTACGGGCCCTCGACCTTGACGCCGATGTACTCGGCCTGCTCCGGGCGCAGGGTGGTCAGGCGCACGCCCAGCGCGTCGAGGTGCAGGCGGGCGACCTTCTCGTCGAGGTGCTTGGGCAGCACGTAGACGTCGGTCGGGTACTCCGAGGGCTTGGTGAACAGCTCGATCTGCGCCAGCGTCTGGTCCGCGAACGAGTTCGACATCACGAAGGACGGGTGGCCGGTCGCGTTGCCCAGGTTGAGCAGACGGCCCTCCGACAGCACGATCAGGACCTTGCCGTCGGCGAACTTCCAGGTGTGGACCTGCGGCTTGACCTCGTCCTTGACGATGCCCTCGATCTTCGCGAGACCGGCCATGTCGATCTCGTTGTCGAAGTGGCCGATGTTGCCCACGATCGCCTGGTGCTTCATCTTGGCCATGTCCGAGGCCATGATGATGTCCTTGTTGCCGGTCGTGGTGATGAAGATGTCGGCCGTCTCCACCACGTCGTCCAGCGTGGCGACCTGGTAGCCGTCCATCGCCGCCTGCAGCGCGCAGATCGGGTCGATCTCGGTCACGATGACCCGCGCACCCTGGCCGCGCAGCGACTCGGCGGAGCCCTTGCCGACGTCGCCGTAGCCGCAGACCACGGCGACCTTGCCGCCGATCAGGACGTCGGTGGCACGGTTGATGCCGTCGACCAGGGAGTGGCGGCAGCCGTACTTGTTGTCGAACTTCGACTTCGTCACGGCGTCGTTCACGTTGATCGCCGGGAAGAGGAGCTCGCCCGCCTGGTGCATCTCGTAGAGGCGGTGGACGCCCGTGGTGGTCTCCTCGGTGACACCGCGGATGCCGTCGGCGAGCTTGACCCAGTCGATCGAGGTGCCGGCGAGCAGGCGCAGGACGAGGGCCATCTCCTCGTTGTCGGCGGTGGACGGGTCGGGGACCGCGCCGGCCTTCTGGTACTCGACGCCCTTGTGGACGAGGAGGGTGGCGTCACCGCCGTCGTCGAGGATCATGTTCGGGCCGTCGGCGCCGGGCCAGGTCAGCGCCTGCTCCGTGCACCACCAGTACTCGTCCAGCGTCTCGCCCTTCCAGGCGAAGACGGGGATGCCGGCGGCGGCGATCGCGGCGGCCGCGTGGTCCTGGGTCGAGTAGATGTTGCAGGAGACCCAGCGGACCTCGGCGCCGAGCGCGACGAGGGTCTCGATCAGCACGGCGGTCTGCACGGTCATGTGCAGGGAGCCGGTGATACGGGCGCCGGCCAGCGGCTGGGCCTGCGCGTACTCGGCGCGGATCGACATCAGGCCCGGCATCTCGTGCTCGGCGAGGGTGATCTCCTTGCGGCCGAACTCCGCGAGGGCGATGTCGGCGACCTTGTAGTCCGTGAAATCAGCAGGGGTCTGGCTGGTCATGGTGACTTACTCCGGTGATGGATGGCGGGGCTAGGAGGTGACGCCCAGGTTCTGGTGGATCTCGAGCGTCGCGGTGGAACGGTTGAGGGTGATGTAGTGGAGGCCCGGAGCACCTTCGGCCAGCAGGCGCTGGGCCATCGTGGTCGCGTACTCCACGCCCACCTTGTGCCCGTCGGCCGGGCTGTCCTGCACGGCCTCCAGGCGGCGGGCCAGGGCGTCGGGGAAGCGGGCGTCGCTGAGTTCGGCGAAGCGGAGGATCTGGCGCGCGTCGGTGGCGGGCATGATCTCGGGGATCACCGGGGTCAGGCAGCCCACCGAGTCCAGCCGGTCGCGCAGCCGCAGGTAGTCCTCGACGTGGAAGAACATCTGCGTGATCGCGTAGTCGGCGCCCGCCCTGCACTTCTCGGCGAAGTGCCGGACGTCCTCGGTCCAGCCCGGGGAGCGCGGGTGCCGTTCGGGGAACGCGGCCACGCCCACACTGAAGTCGCCCAGCTGCCGGATCATGCTGACCAGCTCGTGGGCGTGCGTGAAGCCCTGCGGATGCGGGGTCCACGTGCCCTTCGGGTCGCCCGGCGGGTCGCCGCGCAGCGCGAGCACGTCGCGGATGCCCGCGTCGGCGTACTGGCCGATGATGTGGCGCAGCTCGGCCCGGGAGTGGCCGACCGCCGTCAGGTGGGCGACGGGGCGCAGGGTGGTCTCGGCGGCGATCCGCTTGGTGACCTCGACGGTGCGGTCACGGGAGGAGCCGCCGGCCCCGTAGGTGACGGAGACGAAGGAGGGGGCGAAGGCCTCGATCCGGCGGATCGCGTTCCACAGGGTGCGCTCGCCCGCCTCGGTCTTGGGCGGGAAGAACTCGAAGGAGTACGAGCGCCGGCCGCTGGCCAGGATCTCGCGCACACCGGGCCGTGCCGCGGGGCGGAGCCGGACCAGGGTGGGGCGTTCTGCGACGACGGCAGCCAAGGGATCGTTCCTTCCGGTGTCAGCGTGCGTTGAAGTACGTGGCTTCGGGGTGGTGGATGACGATCGCGTCGGTGGACTGCTCCGGGTGCAGTTGGAACTCCTCCGACAGGTGCACGCCGATCCGTTCCGGCCTCAGCAGGTCGGCGATCTTCGCCCGGTCCTCGAGGTCGGGGCAGGCGGGGTAGCCCAGCGAGTAGCGGCAGCCCTGGTACTCGGTGCGGAACATGCCGGCCATGGAGGCCGGGTCGGACTGGGAGATGCCCAGTTCGGTGCGGACGCGGGCGTGCCAGTACTCGGCGAGGGCCTCGGCCAGCTGGACGGAGAGGCCGTGCAGCTCCATGTACTCGCGGTAGGCGTCGGCGGCGAAGAGCTGGGCCGTCTCCTCCCCGATGCGGCTGCCGACGGTGACGACCTGGAGGCCGACCACGTCGGTCTCGCCGGACTCCTCGGGGCGGAAGTAGTCGGCGAGGCACAGGCGGCGGCCGCGGCGCTGGCGCGGGAAGGTGAAGCGGGTCCGCTCCCCGCCGAACTCGTCGAGGATGATCAGGTCGTCGCCCTTGGACACGCAGGGGAAGTAGCCGTGCACGACGGCCGCTTCGAGGAGCCCGTCGGTGTGCAGCCGGTCGAGCCAGCCGCGCAGCCGGGGCCGTCCGTCCGTCTCGATGGTCTCGGCGTCCTTCAGGCCCCACTGGCCCTTGAACAGCGCGGTCTCGTCGAGCCAGGAGGCGTAGTCCTTGAGCGGGATGCCCTTGACCACGCGGGTGCCCCAGAACGGCGGGGCGGGCACCGGAGCGTCGACGGCCACGTCGGACCGGCCGCCCTCCTCGGGTTCCGCGACCAGGAACGGGGTGTCCCGCTTGGGTACGCGGCGCTGCTTCAGGGGCGGCAGCTCGACTCCGGGGACTCCGCGCTTGACTCCCATCAGGGCGTCCATGAGGCGCAGGCCTTCGAAGGCGTCGCGGGCGTAGCGGACTTCGCCCTCGTAGATCTCGTGGAGGTCCTGTTCGACGTAGGCGCGGGTGAGGGCGGCTCCGCCGAGGATGACCGGGTAGTCGGCGGCCAGCTTGCGCTGGTTGAGCTCCTCCAGGTTCTCCTTCATGATCACGGTCGACTTCACGAGCAGGCCCGACATGCCGATGACGTCGGCCTTGTGCTCCTGCGCGGCCTCCAGGATCGCCGAGACCGGCTGCTTGATCCCGATGTTCACGACGTTGTAGCCGTTGTTGGTGAGGATGATGTCGACGAGGTTCTTGCCGATGTCGTGGACGTCACCACGGACGGTGGCCAGCACGATCGTGCCCTTGCCCTCGTCGTCGGTCTTCTCCATGTGCGGTTCGAGGTAGGCCACGGCCGTCTTCATCACCTCGGCCGACTGGAGCACGAACGGCAGCTGCATCTGCCCGGAACCGAACAGCTCGCCGACGACCTTCATACCCTCCAGGAGGGTGTCGTTGACGATCTCCAGCGCCGGACGCGCCGTGAGCGCCTCGTCGAGATCGGCCTCCAGGCCGTTCTTCTCGCCGTCGATGATCCGCCGCTGGAGCCGTTCGTCGAGCGGCAGCGCGAGGAGCTCCTCGGCCCGGCCGGCCTTGAGCGACTTGGTGTTGACGCCCTCGAACAGCGCCATCAGCTTCTGCAGCGGGTCATAGCCCTCCGCACGCCGGTCGTAGATCAGGTCCAGGGCGGTGGTGACCTGCTCCTCGTCGAACCGGGCGATCGGCAGGATCTTCGACGCGTGCACGATCGCCGAATCCAGGCCGGCCTTCACACACTCGTCCAGGAACACCGAGTTCAGCAGCACACGGGCCGCCGGGTTCAGCCCGAAGGAGATGTTGGACAGACCCAGGGTCGTCTGGACGTCCGGGTGACGCCGCTTCAGCTCACGGATCGCCTCGATCGTCGCGATGCCGTCGCCCCGGGACTCCTCCTGACCCGTGCAGATCGTGAAGGTCAGGGTGTCGATGAGAATGTCCGACTCGCGGATCCCCCAGTTGGCCGTCAGATCACCGATCAGCCGCTCGGCGATGGCGACCTTGTGCTCGACGGTGCGGGCCTGGCCCTCCTCGTCGATGGTCAGCGCGATCAGCGCGGCACCGTGCTCCCGCGCCAGCGCGGTGACCTTCGCGAACCGCGACTCCGGCCCGTCACCGTCCTCGAAGTTCACCGAGTTGATGACCGCACGGCCGCCGAGCTTCTCCAGACCCGCCTGGATCACCGGCACCTCGGTCGAGTCCAGCACGATCGGCAGCGTCGAAGCCGTCGCGAACCGCCCCGCCAGCTCCTCCATGTCCGCGACACCGTCACGGCCCACATAGTCGACGCAGAGGTCGAGCATGTGCGCGCCCTCGCGGATCTGGTCGCGGGCCATCTCCACGCAGTCGTCCCAGCGGGCCTCCAGCATGGCCTCGCGGAACTTCTTCGACCCGTTGGCGTTGGTCCGCTCGCCGATCGCCATATACGAGGTGTCCTGGCGGAACGGCACCGTCTGATAGAGCGAGGCGGCCCCGGGCTCCGGCTGCGGGGTGCGCCCGGCAACCGCCGTGCCCCGGACCCGCTCCACCACCTGCCGCAGGTGCTCGGGGGTCGTACCACAGCAGCCGCCGACCAGCGAGAGACCGTACTCGCGGACGAACGTCTCCTGCGCGTCGGCGAGCTCCGCCGCGCTGAGCGGGTAGTGCGCGCCCTCCTTGGTCAGGACGGGCAGACCGGCGTTCGGCATGCAGGAGAGCGGGATGCGGGCGTTGCGGGCGAGGTAGCGCAGGTGCTCGCTCATCTCGGCGGGACCGGTCGCGCAGTTCAGGCCGATCATGTCGATGCCCAGCGGCTCCAGCGCCGTCAGCGCCGCACCGATCTCCGAACCCAGCAGCATCGTGCCGGTCGTCTCCACCGTCACCGAGCAGATCAGCGGCACGCAAACGCCCAGCGCCTCCATCGCCCGCCGGGCACCGATGATCGAGGACTTCGTCTGGAGCAGGTCCTGCGTGGTCTCCACCAGCAACGCGTCCGCCCCGCCGGACAACAGGCCCTCCGCGTTGATCTGGTACGCGTCGCGGATCTTGCCGTACGTGATGTGGCCGAGCGTCGGCAGCTTGGTGCCCGGGCCCATCGAGCCCAGCACCCAGCGCTGCTGCCCGGTCGAGGCGGTGAACTCGTCGGCGACCTCACGCGCGATGCGCGCACCCGCCTCCGACAGCTCGAAATTGCGCTCCGCGATGTCGTACTCGGCAAGCGCGGCGAAGTTCGTCCCGAAGGTGTTCGTCTCCACACAGTCCACACCCACCGCGAAGTACGCCTCGTGAACGGTGCGCACGATGTCGGGGCGGGTGACGTTGAGAACCTCGTTACAACCCTCCAGCTGCTGGAAATCCTCCATCGAGGGATCCTGTGCCTGAAGCATCGTCCCCATGGCCCCGTCGGCGACGACCACACGGGTCGCGAGCGCCTCCCGGAGGGCATCGGCCCGGGTCCGGCTCATGCCAGCGCTCGCAGCGCCGGGCCCAGCAGCCGGGCCGACTCGGTGCCGTAGACCGCGGCGACGGTGGCCAGCAGCCGTTCGCCGTCGACCTCGTAGTCCTGCGGGCCCACGGCCTCCAGCGCCAGCGCGGCCATCGCACAGCCGAGCTGCGCGGCCGTCTCCAGCGGCAGGTACCAGCTGACGGCGGCGAGGAACCCGGCCCGGAAGGCGTCGCCGACGCCCGTCGGGTCCTCGGGCCGGACGTCGGGGACGGCCGGCACGGTGAGGGCGGGTTCGCCCTTGCGCTCGATGCGGACGCCCTCGCCGCCCAGGGTGGTCACCCAGATGCCGACGCGTTCGAGGATCTCCTCCACGTCCCAGCCGGTGCGCTCGCGCAGCAGCGCGGCCTCGTACTCGTTGGTGAACAGCCAGCGCGCCCCCGTCACCAGCTCCCGTACCTCGTCGCCGTCGAGACGGGCGAGCTGCTGGGAGGGGTCGGCGGCGAACGCGATGCCCAGCCCGCGGCACTGGCGGGTGTGCCGGAGCATCGCGGCCGGGTCGTTGGGCGAGACCAGCACCAGGTCGACGGGGTCGTCCCCGGGTCCGGTGAGGCCGCGCAGGTCGATCTCGGCCGCCTCCGCCATCGCGCCGGCGTAGAAGGACGCGATCTGGTTGGCGTCCTCGTCGGTCATGCACATGAAGCGCGCGGTCTGGCGGGTGCCGGAGACGTACACCCCGCTGGTGTCGACTCCGTGCTCCTTGAGCCAGACCTCGTACTCGTGGAAGTCGACGCCCACCGCCCCGGCGAGGACGGGGGCCAGACCCAGTCCGCCGAGCCCGTAGGCGATGTTGGCCGCCACCCCGCCCCGCCGCACCTCGAGCGAGTCGACGAGGAACGAGAGCGAGAGGTGCTCCAGCTGGTCCGGGAGCAGCTGGTCGACGAACCGGCCTGGGAAGGCCATGAGGTGATCCGTGGCGATGGATCCAGTCACCGCGATACGCACGTGGTCTCTCCTGATCGGGACGGGGAGGGTGCCGGTGCCCCGCCGTCGGCGGGGCGTTGGGGGGGTGGTCGTACAGGGGTCAGCGGGCGACGGCGGCCTTGAGCTGCTCGGCGCGGTCGGTGCGCTCCCAGGTGAAGTCCGGCAGCTCGCGGCCGAAGTGGCCGTAGGCGGCGGTCTGGGCGTAGATCGGGCGCAGCAGGTCGAGGTCGCGGATGATCGCGGCCGGGCGGAGGTCGAAGACCTCGCCGATGGCGTCCTCGATCTTCTGGGTGTCGACCTTGGCGGTGCCGAAGGTCTCGACGAACAGGCCGACGGGCTCGGCCTTGCCGATGGCGTACGCGACCTGGACCTCGCAGCGCGAGGCGAGACCGGCGGCGACCACGTTCTTGGCGACCCAGCGCATCGCGTACGCGGCGCTGCGGTCGACCTTCGACGGGTCCTTGCCCGAGAAGGCGCCGCCGCCGTGGCGGGCCATGCCGCCGTACGTGTCGATGATGATCTTGCGGCCGGTCAGGCCGGCGTCGCCCATCGGGCCGCCGATCTCGAAGCGGCCGGTCGGGTTCACCAGCAGGCGGTAGCCCTCGGTGTCCAGCTTGATGCCGTCCTCGGCCAGCTGGGCCAGCACGTACTCGACCACGTGCTCCTGGATGTCGGGGGTCAGCAGGCCCTCGAGGTCGATGTCGGAGGCGTGCTGCGAGGAGACGACCACGGTGTCGAGGCGGACCGCGCTGTCACCGTCGTACTCGATGGTGACCTGGGTCTTGCCGTCGGGGCGCAGGTAGGGGAGCGTGCCGTTCTTGCGGACCTCGGACAGGCGGCGGGAGAGCCGGTGCGCGAGGTGGATCGGCAGCGGCATCAGCTCGGGGGTCTCGTCGGTGGCGTAGCCGAACATCAGGCCCTGGTCGCCGGCGCCCTGCTTGTCGAGCTCGTCCTCATCACCTTCGACCCGCTTCTCGTACGCGGTGTCGACGCCCTGCGCGATGTCCGGGGACTGCGCGCCGATGGAGACGGAGACGCCGCAGGACGCGCCGTCGAAGCCCTTGGCGGAGGAGTCGTAGCCGATCTCGAGGATCTTGTCGCGGACCAGCTGCGGGATCGGGGCGTAGGCCTTCGTCGTCACCTCGCCGGCGATGTGCACGAGACCGGTGGTGATGAGGGTCTCGACGGCGACCCGGGAGGTGGGGTCCTGGGTGAGGAGGGCGTCGAGGATCGTGTCGCTGATCTGGTCGGCGATCTTGTCGGGGTGGCCCTCGGTGACGGACTCGGAGGTGAACAGTCGGCGGGACATAGTGCTCCAGGGTGGGAGAGGACGCTCGGCCCGTGGCAGAGCGGCGGTGGGAGAGCGGGCGGACGAGGTGCGCGTGCCCGCGTCGGCAGGCGGCGGCCGCAGGGCGGGGACACCTCCCTGCGGCTCCCCGGACGGAGTCCGGGGGAGGCGGCCGGGGAAGGCTCAGCCGGGCCTCGCGGTCGCGGAGGTCAGCGCGAGGGTCAGGGCGCGGGCGGAGTCCGGGCCGCCGTCGGCGGCGCCGGCGATCACCACGAACGGCGGGTACCAGCCGTGCGCGGCGATCCGGTCGGCGATCTCGCAGGCGAGGGCGCCCGCTCCGGAGAAGCAGGCCAGTACGAGGGGCTCGCCGGCGGCGAGCGCGGGGCGCAGCCCGGTCAGGAAGTCCGCGGCGTCCGCCGGGGCGCTCAGCGTGGCCAGCGCCTCCGGTCCCTGGTGGAGACCGGCGAGCCCGTTGTAGCAGTCCGGCGCGGCGCCCGGCGGCGGGACCAGGCAGATCGTGCCGGCGCCCGGGTGGGCGGCCTCGCGCAGCAGGCGCAGCGCGCCGGTCGGACGGATGGTGACCGGGGGCACGCGGGCCCCGGAGAGCAGCCCGAGCGCCTCCGCTACGGTCGTGGACCCCTCGGCGGAGAAGGGGAGTTCGCGCAGCAGGCCGGCGGTCTGCGACAGGATCAGCGCGGCCGCGTTGTCGGACAGCCGGGTGCGGTCGTGCACGGCGGTCAGCACCAGGGAGCCGTCCGCCTCGTGCCGGGCGGACAGCGTGAAGGGCACACCGGTGAGCGGGCCGACGGCCTCGGGCGGGTCCACCCGGACGCCCTCGGCGGCGAGCTCCTCGCGGTACGCGTTCTCCCCGTATCCGTACCCGTACCCGGATCCGGGCCCGTACCCGCGCTCGCGCTGCGCCGGGGGCTCGAACACGATCAGGGACTCGGTGATCCGGCCCGCGGCCGGGGAGGTGCCCGCCCAGGCCTGGATCTGGCCCGCGGACACCCATTCGTAGGCGGCCGCGTCCAGCACCCGGCAGGTCAGGTCGTCGAGCAGCCGCCGCACGGTCGAGGCCGGGTCGACGACGACGTGCACGGGCAGCGGGTTGCGCATCGGGCCCGGCAGCGCCTCGGCGCCCTCCAGGAGGATGCCGCGGCCCGAGAGGGTGACGGCGAAGGCCACGGGGCGCGGGCTCGCGTCGAGGTCGGCGGCCGGCCGGTAGAGCTGGAGGGCCCACGCGGCGTGCAGCGCGGTGCTCTCGGTCGCACCCCACTGGGCCGCCCATTCGCGCAGCCGGACCGCCTCGGTGGCGGTGAGCGTGTGCCGGGTCCGGCCGTGGCCGAGCCGCCCGGTGGTGCGGGCCGCGGGCCGGGCGGGCAGGGTCGCGGCTCCGGGCACGGGCGCGGCCCGCGACCAGTACGCGCGGGCGGGTCCCAGGTCCTGTGCGCCCAGCCAGTGCAGGTGGTCGCGTACGTCGGGGCGGCGGTCCCCGCCGGGCACCCGGCCGTCGGCGAGGTAGGCCCGGTAGAAGGCACCGAGCAGGGTGCGGATGCTGCTGCGGTCCAGCAGCACCTGGTGATGGGTGATCAGGATCCGGGTGGAGCGCGCGTCGCCGCCCCGCGCGGCCGGCGGGTCGTCGAGGAGGGCGATGCGCAGCGGCCCGGGATGGCGCAGGTCGAAGCTGCGGACGCGCTCGTCGGCCAGCAGGGTGTCCCAGTCGGTCTCGTCGTGCCGGTGGCGGCGGATCTCCACGGCGGCGTACGGATGGACGGCGATCCGCGGGCCGGTGTCGCGCACGGGCCGGGCCAGCGCGGCGCGCAGCACCGCCTCGCGGTCGGCGAGCGACTGCCAGGCGGCGGTGAACCGGTCCGCGTCCAGGGGGCCGTGCCAGCGCCAGTACACCTGCCCGACGTGCAGCCCGGCGCCGGGCCGGGCCAGCGTGTCGAGCAGGACGTCGCACTGGAGCGGGGCGGCGGGGGCGGTGGCCAGGACCGCTTCGGGCGCGTCGGCGAAGCCGGGCCGCCCGGAGTGCGGGCGGCGGCCGGCGCCGCGGCGCGGGCCGGGCGCGGTGTCCGCGGAGTGCGGCGCGGCCAGCAGGTCCGCGAGGGTACCCGCGGGGAACGGCGGCGGGGGCAACTCGAGCGTGTGGTGGGTGTCGGTGTGCCGGTGCAGCGTCGGGGTGCACGGCGGCAACGCCGCGAGCGCCGCCTCCAGGGCCCGGTGCGTGAGCGGGCCGTGGAGGTCGAGCGAAGGCGGCGGTCCGGGAGTGACGATCACCGTCACGGGCGCGGCCATGTGCTCCCTCCTCGGTCGGCTGTGCGCAACGGGCATGGACATGGACATGGAAAGGTCCCGGAGTATGCGAGCGGCGGCCACGCGGCGCTGACGCGCCGCTGACACGGCCTGCTCATCCGGTTCACGCGCGGGCCAGGCCTTCCTCGACCGCGCCCATGAAGCCCTCGTCGAGCATGGTGTGGACGGCGGTGTCGCGGGCGGCGTCCAGCCCGGTGTCGTGGCAGGCCACGCTCACCAGGTAGCGGTCGGCGAGCACCGGGAAGGTCGCGAACGCCCACTCGCCGCGGGAGGCGGGGGAACCGTCGGGCGCGAGCAGCCGGCCGCTCTCCAGACCGAAGCCGAATTCGGTGAAGCCCAGCCGCAGTCCCTGCCCCAGTGCCTTGGTGTAGGCCTCCTTCAGGGTCCACAGCCGCAGCAGCTCGGAGGTCTGGCGGTCCTGCGACATGCGGGTGAGCTCCGCGTGTTCCGCGGGGGTGCACATGTGGTCGTGGAACAGCTCGAAGGAGATCTTGCGCTTGGCGGACTCCGTGTCGACACCGATCCGGCCCGTCCTGCTGACGCCGACCACGATCAGGTCGTCGGTGTGGCTCAGGCTGATGTCTATCTGGTCGAATCCGCGGATGTACGGCCTTCCACCGATTTTGTACGCGAGGTCGAGCGCGGCCGGTTCCGTCCTCAAGGCCGCGGCGGCCGTGTACTTCACGACCATGCGGGAGGCGACGAAGCAGTAGCGCATCGCCGCGTTCTCGGTGCGCCGGTAGCGCTGCCAGTCACGGCCGAGCAGCGGGCGCAGCTCGGAGTCGGACAGGGCCGCGGTCAGCCATTCGCCCCAGGTCGCGAACACGACGGCACTGCCGTCGCGTTCGAGGTTCTCGCGCACCCTGTCCCAGGGCCCGCCGGGTCCGGCGACGTGGATCGGCGGCGCGATGGTCCGCTCTTCCCATGCGGTTTCGTGAGGCATGGACTGGTTCCCTCCCTGGATGTCCCGGCTCCCCCGCTGGTCGTCGTGCACTGGTCTCACTGGGTCAGCTCGCTGCCGTCGAGGTCGCAGCTGAGGCCCCCGCGGTAGCGGCGTATGAGTTCGTCCAGCACCTGGTGCAGACAGCTCTCGGGCAGCTCGGGGACGACGATGCCCAGCCGCCCGGCGAGCCGGGACAGCGCGAGGACCGCCCACGCGGGGTCGGCGAGGAAGGCGTCGGCGCCGTCCTGCCCCTCCCAGATGCCCAGGACGGCGGCGGCCGCCTGCACGATCGCGTACCGGTCGCTGAGGATCACCGCGGCCGGGTCGGTCAGGGCGGCCCGGGTGGCGGGCATGGCCGCGCACTCGGAGCGCAGCGCCCGCAGCTCGTTGACGAAGCCCTCGGCGAGGTCGCAGAGGACGGCCATCTGGCCGCCGACGCCCCGGGTCGCGGCCAGCCGGCCGGCCGACCCGATGAGCGAGGCGGACAGGAAGTCCTCGCCGCTGGCGATGCCCAGCAGCCGGTAGTCGAGCACGGGCAGGGTCGCCCCGCTGCGGAACAGCTCGGGCGGCGGCTCCTCGGCGAGGAACCAGGAGCGCTGGGCGAGGCTGCGCAGCTGGGGGACGATGACGGCGTGGCAGGCGGCCGTGCCGGCGTGGCCCAGGCCCGCGACGGGCAGGTCGCGCACCAGCTTGTCGACGGACCCGTATTGCGGGCTGCCGTGTTCGTAGCCGTGCGCGCCGAGCACGGTGGCGAGCTCCTCCAGGCTCTCGCGCAGCAGGTCCGGCACCACGTACTTGACGGCCGCGGCCAGGATGTGGGCGCGCTCGGGCAGCAGGCTGAGCGAGCGCAGCGCGACGGTGGCCATGCTGTCGCAGGCCAGCAGGTCGGCGAAGACCCCGGCGAGCGGCTTGTGCCAGCGCTTGGCCACGGGAGTGCTGCGTCCGGTGGACGCGGCGCGCACGGCCGAGCGCAGCACGGTGTCGGCGGCCGCGATGGCCACGCCCGGGATGAGGCAGCGGTTGACCTGGAAGGTGCGCAGGGCCAGCGAGACGCCTTCGCCCGGGCTGCCGACCAGGGCGTCCCCGGGGACCGGGCAGCCGGTGAACTCCAGGCCGGAGAAGATGCCGCCGCGCATGCCGGGGGTGGGTACGCGGCGCAGGTGCCGCAGGCCACCGGCGGGCAGCTCCGCGGGGTCCAGGAGCAGGACGGAGTGGCTGCGGGGACCGCGTTCGGGCGCGGTGCGGGCGTAGACCACGTACGCGCCCGCCCGCGACGCGTTCATGATCACGTCCTTGCGGCCGTCGAGGGTGTAGCCGCCGCTCGGGTCCGGGGCGGCGACGAGCTCGTCGCGCAGGATGGCGTTGGCGTGGGCGAGTTCGTGGTGGACGATCGAGGCCCGTCCGCCGCCGAGCAGCAGGTCGGCCGTCCGCTCGCGCTGGTGTGCGGTGCCGGCGGCCCAGACCGGCGCGGTCGCGAAGAGCGAGGTGATGCCGAAGCCGAAGCCGAGGGCCAGGTCCCGGCGGAAGACCGGGCGCAGCACCTTGGCGAGCAGGTCGGCGCGGGTGAGCCGGCCGCCGAACTCGGCCGGGACGAACTCGGCCGCGAGTCCGGTCCCGGTCAGCAGCCGTTCGGTGGCGGCCGGGAGCTCCCCGCGGGAGTCGGCGGCGCACAGTGCGGCGATGCCGTGCGGGTTGGCGGGGTCCTCGGGGGCGCCGAGGAGGGCCTCCAGCCGGGCGGCCCGGCGCAGCGCCGCCGCCTCGTGGGAGGCGGAGGCGGAGGCGGGAGTGGCCGACGTCTCGTCCGGGGCGTGCAGGGAGATGGTCATGGCGGTGTTGATCAACTCCCGTTCAGAGGGTCCTGATGGTGGATTCCGCGTGCCGCTTGGCGAGGTCCAGGACGGTGGCGCTCTGCCCGGCGAGCAGGTCGCGCACGTGCCGGCGCGCCTCCTCGATCCCGGCGCCCCGGCCCAGGACCGCTTCGACGGCCTCCGCGCGCAGCAGCACGTTGTGCCGGGCGAGGGCGGTGACGCCCGTCTCGTCCGGGATGACCGACCATTCCCCGGTGTGCGCCTCCAGCAGCAGCGGGGTCCGCGTCTGCTTGTGGACGATCCGGAAGGCGTGCGGAAAACAGATCCGCACCTCCTGGGTGGTCTGCGCGGCCCGGTCCCTCGCGGACACGGTGTCCATCGAGACCACCTGCACACCCGGCCGCTCCTCGGCGACGTCGGCGCGGGCCACGTGCGGGACCTGGCCCGGCCAGTCCGCGATGCCGTAGAGGAAGTCGTAGACGAGCTCCGCCGGCCCCTTGACGCGTACGGTCTCCTCGACCGTCAGCAACAGGGAGTCCAGCGCGGTCCAGCGTTCGGCGGTCTCCTTGAGCCGCGCCAGCTCGGCCCGGCTGTTGTCGTCCGTCGCCCGCTCCACCCAGGACAGGTCCTCGGGCCGGTCGTCGGCGACGGTGAACTCGTGGTCCAGCGTCAGCCGCGAGCGTCCGGTGCCCAGCGCCTCGACCGACCAGCGGCCGCCCAGCGACAGGGCGGGCCCGGCCGGGACCTCCTGGTGGAAGTCGATGCGGTGGGCCTGCGCGTCCAGAGTGCGGCGCGACAGCCAGGACTTGACGGTGCCGTTGGCGGTCACCCACATCTGGAACCGGTCGCGGATCCCGTCGAAGTCGAGACGTTCGACGTGGATGCTAGACGGTACGAACAGCGGCCACTGGGTGGTGTCCGCGATCAACCCGTAGACCACGCCTGCCGGCGCGTCCACCTCCACCGAGTACGTCCTGCGGTGCACTCGCTCACCCGTCATCGGCTCAACCTCTCTCGCCCTGGCTCTCGACACTGACAAGATCCGCCGGAGACCCGCTTGAATCCCTCTCGACTTCCAGGCCCCCTCGAGGGGCCCGGCGGCCCCACGGCCGCGGCAGCGGCGGAGATCCGCTCAAGGCCGCGTCGAGGGGACGGCCGCCCCGGCGGGTCCGGGGTTTCGCCCGGCCGCCGGGCCCGGCACCCTGGAACAGGTCATCAGGAGTGACCGGGAACGACCGGGAACGGCGAGCGGAGAAGCAATTGAACGGGCCCAGCGGCGATCCGGAGTGGTTCCGCGTCTTCAGTCCCGCCCCCGACGCGGCCGTGCGCCTGGTCTGCCTGCCCCACGCGGGCGGCTCCGCCAGCTTCTACTTCCCCGTCGCCAAGGCGCTCTCGCCCTCGGTCGAGGTGCTCGCCGTGCAGTACCCCGGCCGCCAGGACCGGCGCATGGAACCGCTGGTCGAGGACATCAACACCCTCGCCGACCGGATCGCCGAGGAGCTCTCCGGCTACCGGGACAAGCCGCTGGCCCTCTTCGGGCACAGCATGGGAGCCGTCCTCGGCTTCGAGATCACCCAGCGCCTCGAAGCCCGCGGTGAGGGGCCCGTCGAACTGTTCGTCTCGGGCCGCCGCGCCCCCACCGCGCCCCGTTCCGAGCGCTGGCACGGCGCCACCGACGCCGAACTGGTCGCCGAGATCAAGTCCCACCAGGCGGCGGGCTCCGAACTGCTGGACGACCCGGAGATGCGGGCGATGCTGCTGCCGACGATCCGCGCCGACTACAAGGCCGTGGAGACGCACGTCTACCGGCCCGGCGCCGCGGTGCGCTGCCCCGTGACGGCGTTCACCGGCGACGCCGACCCCAAGGTCACCGTCGAGGAGGCGCTGGCCTGGCAGGAGCACACCTCGGGCGACTTCCACTCGGAGGTCTTCACCGGCGGGCACTTCTACCTGAGCGACCACATCACCGCCATCCTGCGCACCGTGTCGGCGCGGCTGACCGCCTCGCTCGCCGGCGCCGTCTGACCGCCGGGGGGCGGTTTCAGACGGCGTCGGCGGGCTCGCGTACCCGCAGGGCCTCGGAGCCCAGCGGGGCCAGCGCCGTACGCAGGATCCCGCCGGTCAGCGAGGCCCCGCTGGCGGCGAAGTACCCGTCGGGCCGGATCAGCACCCAGCCGCCGGGCACCAGGCCCAGCTCCTGGCGCAGCCGCCCGTCCGGATCGGCCAGCGCTCCCGGGCCCTCGCCCGGCGCCCCGCCGACCGTCCGCACCGACAGCCACGGCCCGTAGGAGGCCGCGGCGTCGGCCGCGGCGGCTCCGGCAGCGGCCGGGCCGCCCGCGGCGTACAGCAGGGCCCAGCGGGTGTCGCGCAGTTCCGCCTGGAGCGCGTCCGCGCCCGGGTCACCGGGGAAGCGGGCGGCGGCGGCCGAGGCGCGGCTGCCCGCCGGAGCCGCGATGCCCGGGTCCGGGAGGGTCAGCGAGGACTCGGGGTAGGCCAGGCGCAGCCCGGACATGCCGCCGAGCACCTTGCGCTGGATGGCCCGGCGCAGCGGCGGGACGTTGCGCACCACGCCCATGACGACCGGCAGCATCACCCCGGCCATGACGTTCTTGAACTGGACCAGGAAGGTGGCCGTACGGGTGCTGCCGAGCAGCGCCTTGCCCACCGGCACGCGCTCCTCGCCGTAGGTGTCGAGCAGTTCGCGCCCGGCAAAGCCCTGCTCGACCTGGGCGAGTTTCCACGCCAGGTTGTAGGCCTCCTGCACACCGGTGTTCATGCCCTGCCCGGAGGCGGGGCTGTGCACGTGGGCGGCGTCGCCGGCGACGAAGCAGCGGCCCTCGTGCATCCGGGGCACCATGCGCTGCTGGAAGGTGAAGACGGAGGTCCACTGCGGCTCCCCCACGCTCACGCTCTGGCCGAGGCCCGCGCTGAGCTTGGCACCGAAGCGGTGCGCGACGCCGCCCGCCGCGTCACCGGCGGGCGCGGTGTCCAGCAGCCGCCAGTGGCCTTCGCGGCTGTACGGCACCATCATCATCGCCTGGCGGCCGGTGTGCACCCAGTAGATGCTGTCCTGTGCGAGGCCGGTGACCACCGGCGCGTCGGCCAGCTCCCAGGTCTCGCTGGACTCGCCGAGCAGCGGCAGCTCCAGCTGCTTGCGGACCGTGCTGTGGCCGCCGTCGCAGCCGATCAGCCAGGGGACCTCGTACTCCTCCCGCGTGCCGTCCGCCCGTTCCAGGCGGGCCCGCACCCCGGAGGGGTCCTGGGTGAGGCCGGTCAGGCGCACGCCCCATTCGATGCCGACGCCGAGCCGGGTCACGGCCTCGCGCAGCACCGCTTCGGTGCGGGTCTGCTCGATGATGACGGTGTACGGGTAACGGGTGGGCATGGAGGCGTAGTCGGCGTCGAGCCGCACCAGCCTGCGCCCGCGCGCGAACATCGTGAAGGCGCGGTTGTGGCGCCCGGCCTCGATGACCGGCGCCACGACGCCCATCTGGTCGAAGGTCTCCAGGGTGCGCGGGTGCACGGCCACCGCGCGGCTGGTGCGGGCGGGCCCGTCGGCGCCGTCGATCAGCCGCACCCGCAGGCCCCTGCGGGCCAGTTCGTGGGCGGCCGTCAGACCGACCGGCCCGGCGCCGACGACCAGGACCTCGGCGGCCCCGGTCCCGGTCCGGGGCCCGGTCACGTCCTGGGCCTGATCAGGCATAGGTGCCGGCCGCGTCGAGGCGGGCGCCGACCGGGACCACCTCGTAGAGGCCGGCCTCGGTGGTGACGAGCGGGGAGAGCTTGGCGGCGAGGGCCTGGAACTCCGCGCTGCCCACGGCGGCCTCGTACTGGTCGAGGTCGTTCCAGTGGGCGATCTCGATGAAGAGGCCGGGCTGGCCGAGGTTGCGCAGCGTGCGGTTGCCGACGTGGCCCTCGGTCGCGGCGAGGTGGGCCGTGACCGGGTCCTTGGCGGCCAGGAACTCGTTGATGTCGCCGACAACGGTCATCTTCTTGATCAAAGTCACCATGGTGGGTCTCTCCTCAAATCGGGGTGGCAGCGGTGGGGATGAAAAAGGGGGGACGGACGGTCCGGGGCCCGGGGTCCGGGGTCCGGATCAGGCGTAGGTGCCGTCCTCCTGCAGGCGGGCGCCCGCCTCGACCACCTCGTAGAGGCCCGGCTCGGGCGTGGCGAGCGCGGCCAGCGGGGCGACGAGGGAGCGGAACTCCGCGCTGCCCACGGCGGCCTGGTGGGCGGCCTGGTCGTCCCAGTGGGCGACCTCGACGAAGACGCCGGGCTCGTTCAGGTTGCGCAGGGTGCGGTTGCCGATGTGGCCCGGCTGCGAGCTCATGAAGGCCGTGATCGGCTCCTTGGCGGCCAGGAACTCGTTGACGTCGCCCTGCACGGTCAGCTTGTTGATGAAGGTGGTCATGGTCTCTCCTCGGGTAGCGGCGGGTGGTGGTGAAGACGGTGGACGGTACGGGGGATCAGGCGGCGGCCTCGGCGGCCGCCCGTTCGTGGAGGGTGCGGCGCAGGCCGCGGCGCTCGGGCTTGCCGATGGGCGTGCGCGGAACGGAGTCGACGACCTCGACGCGGCGGATCTGTTCGAAGGGCGCGAGCTGTTCGTTGGCCCGGACCACGATCGAGTCGACGACGTCGAGCAGTCCCGGGGCGGTCGGTTCGCGCAGCACGATGCCCGCCCAGACCAGGGCCCCGTGGACCGGGTCGGGCCAGCCCACGACCACGCAGTCGGCGACGCGCGGGTCGTCGGCGATGATGCGCTCGACGGCGGTCGGGGAGACGAGTTCGTTGTCGTACTTGAAGACGTCGCCGAGCCGGTCCACGAGGAACAGCACGCCGTCCGGGGTGACGTAGCCGACGTCGCCGGTGGAGAACCAGCCCTCGGCGTCCAGGTGCGATCCGCTGTCGTCGCCGAGGTAGCCGGTCATCACCTGCGGGCCGCGGATCTGGACCTCGCCGGTGCTGTACACGTCGACCGGCGCCCGGGAGGCGAGGTCGACGATCCGGCACTCGGTGCCCGGTACGGGCGCGCCGACCGAGCCGGTCAGCGGGTTCTCGGGGTCCTGGCTGTGGGCGAGCGGGGAGAGTTCGGCCATGCCGTAGCCCTGGACGACGGGGACGCCGAGCCATTCCTGGAGCTGCCGGGTGGCGGCGGGGGACAGTGCCGTGCCGCCGGACAGCACGGCCCGCAGGCGCAGCCCGGCGGGCGGGGCGGGCCGGTCCGTGCCGTCCTCGCCGCCGGTGCGGACGGCGGCGGCGAGCTGGTGCAGGCGGGCGGGCAGTCCGTAGAAGTGCGTGGCGCCGCTGCGGGCGGCGAGCTCGAGCGCGGCCACCGGGGCCGGTGCGGCGCACAGCACCTGACGGGCGCCGGCGTAGACCGCCGAGTTGAGGTGCATGACGTGGTAGAGCGGCAGGTGGTTGAGGGTCACGCTGTCGCTGCCGAGGCCGTGCACCTGCGCGATCTGGGCGGCGTTGGCCATCAGGTTGCGGTGGCTGAGGCGGACCCCGCGGGGCAGGCCCGTGGTGCCCGTCGTGAACTGGATGCAGGCGTCGGCGGCCAGATCGGCGTGGCCGGCGGCGGGTGCGGCGGCGGGACGGCCCTCGGGCACCCGGCTCAGGGCGACGGCCACCGGCACGGTGTCCGCGGGCACCACCCCGTCGGGGGCGTCGGTCACCAGGATCTCGGCGAGGGCGGGCAGCCGTTCGCGCGCCTTGACGAGCAGTTCGGCCGTCGCCGTCGGGACCAGCGCCACCTCCACCTCGGCCGTGGCGCACACGTGCACCAGCCCGGCCTCCTTGATCAGCGGGTTGACCAGGACGACGGTGTTGCCGCTGCGGACGGTGCCGTAGTAGGCGGCGGCGAAGTCCGCGTCGAGCACGTTGGCGACGCCGACCCGGGCACCGCGGCGGCCGAGCCGCTGCTCCAGGTAGGCGGCGTACCGGTCGGCCCGGTCGTCGAGCTCGGCGAAGGTGACCTCGTCCCCGCCCTTGACGATGGCGCAGCCGCCGGGGTCGCGTACGGCGGCCCGGCGCAGCAGGGCGTCCAGCGGGAGTTCGGGATGCGTGAATCGCGGCACGGTCTTCCTCACTGGTCGGACGGCTGGCGGTCGGGACGGTCGGGACGGTCGTCGGCGGACGGCTCGAGCGGAGCGTCGGGTACCACCGTCGGCCGCCGTGCTCGAAGGAGCTTCGAAGCGTGCTCAAGCCGCGCCACAGCACGGGTCTGGATGGTTGTCGGGCGGTGGCCGGAGACGGCCGCCGCCACGCGTGCGACGGACGGGCGCCCGAGGAGTCGGGCCGCTGCCCGCGGCCGCCCCGCCGTCCGCGTGACCTCGCACTACGCACTACCCGGAACCCCCGCCGGGGGTGCCGCGCCCGGCCCGCCGGGCCGGAAGGCGGCGAGCCCCGCGGCGCTGATCGCCGAGGAGGCGTCGAACCGATGGTGACGACGGTACTGATGGACGAATCCGGCACTCCGGCCCCGCTGGCGGCGGACGCCGATCCCGAGCACAGACCCGGGCACAGATCCGGACCCGGGCGCCGACCCGAACCGGAACCGGAGCGGGAGCGCAAGCGGAAACCCGCGCCCGAACCGGAACCCGAGCGTGAGTCCGCACCGGACCCCGAGCCGGACCTCGCACCGGACCCCGTGCCGCGGCTGCCCCGGCCGGCCGGGTCCGGCCCCTGGCACTTCGCCGCCTCACCGGCCCAGGAGGCGCTGTGGGCCGGGCTCGCGCACCGGGCCCGCCCGCCCGTGGTGACCGGGACGCTCCGGCTGACCGGCCCCCTGGACGCACCGGCCCTGGCCGCCGCCTGGCGGGCCGTCACCGGCCGGCACGAGATCCTGCGCAGCCACTACCGCGTGCACGAGGGCCGGCTCACCCAGGTCGTCCCCGTACGGGCCGATCCGCCCCCCGCATCGCTCTCCGAGGTCCGCCCCTCCCAGGTGCCCGCGGCCGTCGCGGCGGAGCGGGAGCGGGCGTTCGACCCTGCGCGCGAACCGCTGGCCCGGCTGCGGCTGCTGCGCCAGGGACCGGGCGACCACGTCGCCGTCCTCGTCCTCCACGAGCTGATCGCCGACAGCACCACGCTCGGCCTGCTCGTCTCGGAACTCGCCGCCGCCTACCGCGGCGCGCCGGCGGACCGCCCCGCCCTCCAGTACGCCGACCTCGCTGCCTGGCAGCAGCAGCGCGCGGCCCAAGGACGCCTCGACGAGAGCACCGAGTACTGGCTGCGCCGGCTCAACGGCGCGGAACCGGCCGTCCTGCCCTGGGACCTGAGCGCGCCGGGCTCCCCCGGACACACCCCGGGCGCCGGGCGGGCGCTGTCCTTCCCGCTGCCGCAGGAGCTGTCGGCGAAGATCGCGGAGGCCGCGCGCCGGCACCGGGCGGGCGTGCAGGTGGTCGGCCTGGCCGCCTTCCAGCTGCTGCTGGCCTGCTGGTCGGGCCAGCGGGACATCAGCGTCCGCGGGCCCGTCCCCGGACGCGGCCGGGGCGGGGGCGGCGAGCAGCGGATGCCGGGCCCGTTGTCCCGTGCGGTGGTGCTGCGGGCCGACCTCACGGGCGCGCCCGCCTTCGGCGAGGTCGTCGACCGGGTCCGGCACACCAGCGCCTGGGACTTCGCACACCACGAGGTGCCGCTGGAGCCCGTCGCCGCGCAGCTGCGCCGGCCGCGGCTCGCGCAGCAGCTGGGCGAGGTGCAGTTCGGTGCCGGACCGGCCGCCGAAAGGCCCTGGTGGGGCGCCGCCTCCTGGGGCGGACGGCTGCGCGCGGAGCCGTTCACCTCCGCTCCCGCCCCGGCGCCCCGGCCCCTGACCCTGCTGCTGCGGCACGACGAACGCGCCGCGCACTGCGTTTTCACGTACGACTCGTCCGTGTTCTCCGAGGCCCGCATCCGCCAGCTGCGCGCCGACTACTTCGGGCTCCTCGGCGATCTCGCCGACCACCCGAAGGCCCGCTTCCGCTGACGGGCCCGCGGTCAGCCCGGTCAGCCCGGTCAGGCCGGCCGGTGCGCCGCCGCCGCGGTGAACAGATCGGTCCGTACCGCCACCGGATCGGTCCCGTACGCCACCTTGCGCGTGATCTTCCCCCCGATGGGGGTGCGCGTCACCAGACCGGCGGCACCGGCCAGCGCGAACCGGGCGAGCGCCCCGTCCGCCCCGAACATCGCGCGCGCCTGCATCCGCTGCATCCGGTGGACCGCGGCGGCAGCCGCCGCCCGGCGCCGGGCGTACGGGGCCAGTCCCGCGGCCGTGACCGCCCCCCGGCCCAGCTCCGCCACGAGCACGGGGTGCAGGGCGGCGGCGTCCTGGAGCGCGAGGTTGATGCCCTGGGCGCCGATCGGGCCGTGCGTGTGCGCGCCGTCCCCGATCAGGACGAGGCCGTCGCGGGTCCACTCCTCGGCGTGCGAGGCGAAGACGTCGAGCAGGGTGAGCTGGCTGAGCGAGGTCAGCTGCTCGTGCAGCAGGTCGGCGAACTGCGGGAGCACCCGCGCCAGTTCGTCCCGGATCTGCCCGATCCCGCGGCCCGTCCGGGTCCATCCGCCGTGCGGCAGGGTCCAGCCGATCCGCAGCCGGTCCGGGTGGCTGTCCTGGACCAGGACCGCGCTGCCGCCGGCCCGGTGCACCCGGACCTTCCCGGTGGCCCGGCCGGGCGCGTGCAGCGAGAACCACACCACGTCGTGGGCGAAGGAGTCCGAGCGGCCCGCCCCGATCCCGGCCAGCGCCCGGGTCTTGGAGAACCGGCCGTCCGCGCCGACCACGGCCAGGGCGCGGACGGTGACGGCCTCGCGGTCGGGCCCGCGTGCGACGACCCCGGTGCACGGGCTGCCGGGCCGCCGCTCCAGCAGCGCCGACACCCGGTGGCCCTCCAGGTGGGTGAAGCCGGGCAGCTCCCGGCAAGCGTCGAGGAGTTCGGCCAGCAGATGGGGCTGCGGCAGTGCCAGCAGGTGGTCGTACGGGGCGGGCAGCCGGCCGTAGTCGATGTCGAGCAGCACCCGTTCCCGGTCCAGCACTTGGAACCCGGACAGGGCGAGCGAGCCGCGGGCCCGCGCGGGGCCCAGGACGCCGAGCTCGTCGAGGATCCGCTGGCCGCCCGGCTGGAGGATCTCGCCGTGGAACTCCCGGCGCAGGGCGGTGGAACGCTCGACCAGCGTCACGCGGACGCCGGAGCGCAGCAGCATGAGGGCCAGTGCCAGCCCGGTGGGACCGGCGCCGACGACGCACACGTCGGTCCCGGTCTCGGCGGCTGTGGTGGCGGGGCACGGATCGGGGTGGTCCATGGGGTGTCCCTCTGTCGTGGGTCGGTCCGGCCGGTCAGGTCAGGCGGTCTCCGGCCGGGTCAGCACGAGCGCGCTCTGGAAGCCGCCGAATCCGCTGCCGAGGGCCAGCACCGCGCTGGTGTGCTGGTGCCGGGCGGTCCCGGGCACGTAGTCGAGGTCGCACTCCGGGTCGGGCACCCGCAGGTGCGCGGTGGGCGGCACCGTCCCGTACTCGATCGCCAGGGCGCCGGCGGCGGCCTGGAAGGCGCCCATCGCGCCGAGCGGGTAGCCGGTCATCGAAGCGATCGCGCTGACCGGCACGTGACGGGCGTGCCGGCCCAGCGCGCGCTTGACGGCCTCGGTCTCGTGCCGGTCGCTCTGCCGGGTGCCCGAGCCGTGCGCGCTGACGTACTCGACGGCGGACGGGTCCAGGCTGGCCTCGTCGAGCGCCGCCCCGATGGCCGCGGCCAGCTCCGCGCCGTCCGGGGTGAGCCCCGTCATGTGCTGGGCGGAGGCCCGGCTCGCGTAGCCGGAGAGCTCCGCGTACACCCGCGCGCCGCGCCGCCGGGCCCGCTCCCGCTCCTCCAGGACCAGGACGGCCGCGCCCTCGCCGAGCACGAACCCGTCACGGGTCCGGTCGAAGGGCCGCGCCGCGCTCGACGGCTCGGCGTTGCGCCGCGAGGTGATGCGCACGGTGTCGCAACAGGCCATGACGGCCGGCGAGACCGGGGCCTCGGAGGCCCCGGCGAGCACGACGTCCGCGCTGCCCTCGCGGATCAGCTCCGCCCCGTGGCCGAGCGCGTCCAGGCCGGCCGTGCAGCCGCCGGCGAGGAAGGAGACGGGTCCCTGCGCCCCCGCGTCCCGGGCCACTTCGGCGGCCAGCGAACCGGGTACGAAGTAGTCGTACAGGTGGGGCACGGCCCGGGCCGGGTCCACCAGCCAGCGCGCGCCGACGTTGCTCGCGACGGCGTACTCCAGGCTCAGCTCGTTGGCGCAGCCCAGGGCGCTGCCCAGCGCGACCCCGGTGCGCAGCGGGTCGAGCCCCGGCTCCGCCCCGCTGTCGGCGAGCGCCTCACGGGCCCCGGCCAGCGCGAACTGCGTCACCCGGGCGAGGTCCACGGCCTGTTCCGCGCTCAGCCCGTGCTCCCGGGCGTCGAAGTCGATCTCGGCGGCGACCCGCGAGCGCAGCGGCCGCGCGTCGAAGGAGGTGACGGCGCGGGTGGCGGAGCGCCCCGCGGTCAGCATCGACCAGAAGCCCTTGGTGCCGCCACCGCCCGGAGCGACCACCCCGATACCGGTGATGACCACGCGCCTCAACGCCCGGACCGCCCCACCGTCCGGCACGCCTGCCCGAGCAGTTCCGGCAGTTCGCCGTCGCGTACGAAGAAGTGTCCGCCGGGCACGGTGCGGGACTCGAAGCCCTCCGTCGTCCAGTCGCTCCAGCCCCGCAATACCTCGGGAGGCCCCACCGGGTCGTCCGCGCCGGCGACGGCCAGCAGCGGGACGGGCACCGGACCGCCGGTCACCGGGTCGAGGGCGGCGGTGCGCAGCGCGGCCGCCAGCCGCAGGTCGTCGCGGAGCACGGGGAAGACGAAGCGGTGCCACACACCGGGGGCGACCCCGGGCGGCACTCCGTCGAATCCCTCGAGGATGCGCATCAGTTCGTCGTCGGGGGCGTCCGCGGCGAAGGCCGCCCCTCCGAACACGTCGGGCGGCGGTACGGCGCCTATCACCAGCAGCGCGGGCAGCGGCAGCCCCGCCTCGTGCAGCGCGCGGGTGAGCGTGTAGGCGATCAGCCCGCCGAGGCTGTGCCCGTACAGCACGTACGGTCCGGGCGGCTGCTCCTTGAACAGGTCGCGCAGATCGTCCAGGAGGTCCTCGCGGGTGGTCACGCGCGGCTCGCGGCGCCGCCCGTCACGGCCCGGCAGCAGATGTGGCCGGGGGGTGACGCCGGGGCCGAGCCGCTCGCTCCAGCGGTGGAAGGCCGAGGTCCCGGCTCCCGCGTGCGCGAAGCACACCAGCCGCACGTCCTGTTCCCGTGCCATGCCCCGTCCTTCCTCGCCCACCGTAACCACCCCACCCTGACCAGCCCCGCTCGAGGCCGGCTCGAGCGTGACCCGGGTCCGGGTCACGCCGCCGCGGACCGCGGCCGGAGGCCACCGCCCGCGGTCCCGGCGTTCCCGTACCGCACCTCAGGCCGCGTACAGGTCGAACGTGGACCCCCGGCGCGGTCCGGCCGGCACGTCCAGCGCCGGATCCACCGTCAGCATCGCCTGGTGCAGGCGCTGGAGCTGCGGCGACGGTTCCACCCCGAGGTCCTCGATGAGGCGCATCCGCAGCTTGCGGTAGACGTCCAGCGCCGTGGCCTGGCGGCCGGAGCGGTAGAGCGCCACCATGGCCTGCGAATGCAGACCCTCGTGCTGCGGGTGCCGGGCGATCAGCTCGGAGAGCTCGGCGATCAGTTCGGTGTGCCGGCCCAGCCGCAGGTCCACGTCGATGCGCCGCTCGACGGTCACCAGGCGGCTCTCCTCCAGGCGCATCACCTCGATCTCGAGGATCGGCCCGACCCGGACGTCGACCAGCGCCGGCCCCTGCCACAGGGCGAGCGCCTGCCGCAGCTTGCTGGCGGTGCGCTCGTCGTCACCCTCCTCGAAGGCGCTCTGCCCGTCGGCCACGAGCCGTTCGTACTCGTGGACGTCCACGCTCTCCGGGGCGATCTGGAGCAGGTAGCCGCCGTGGCGCGTGGCCAGGACCTCCTTGGCCCCGTTCGGGTCACCCGGCCCCATGGCGGTGCCGAGCCTCCTGCGCAGCTGCAATATGTAGGTCTGCAAGGTGGTGAGCGCGCTCTGGGGCAGGTCGGTGCCCCATACCTCCTCCATCAGAGTCGGTACGGGCATCACCCGCCCCGGGTAGAGCGCGAGCAGCGCCAGAATCTGGCGCGGCTTGCCGGCCGTCGGAACAATCGAGCCCCCGTTGACTTCGGCACTCAACGGACCCAGAACCTGAATCTTCACGGTTTCCTCCGCACGTCGTCGAGTTCCCATCGATTTCAAGCCTTCGACTGAGGCACAGTAGCGGGATCCAGGGCAACACCCCTCAATTTCTTGAGCGTCTGTCGACCACACCTCCAACTTCGACGTTTGCCCGCTTCGGCCAAACTGTTAGATTCCAATGCGGGATGACTGCCGGAACGTAATTCAACGCCCGGCCGTACAGGTCTTTCCGCGATTCCGACCGGAGCGCTGGGAGGAGTGACCGATGGAATGGGACGTACGTCAGAGCGACGGCCTGGACTTCCGCGTCCTGGGCGCCGTGGAGGTGCACGACCACCGGTCGGGCACCCGCATCGCGCCGTCCGGCGCCAAACAGCGCGCCCTCCTGGCGGCCCTGGTCGTACGGGCCGGGGAGGTGCTCTCCGCCGACCGGCTCATCGACGAACTGTGGGGCGACCGCCCGCCCGCGGGCGCGGCCAACGCGCTGCAGGCCCACGTGGCCCGGCTGCGCCGGCTGCTGGCGCCGGCCGGCGGGGACGAGCCCGGCCGGGCCCGCATCACCACACACCCCCTCGGCTACCTGCTGCGGCTCGGCTCCGCCCGTACGGACGCCCAGCGCTTCCACCGGCTCTCCGCGCAGGGCCGGGCGGCGGTCGTCGCCGATCCCCTGCACGCCGCCGACCTGCTGCACCGGGCCCTGGAGCTGTGGCGCGGCCCCGCACTGGAGGGCAGCGGACGGGGCCCGATCTGCGCGCGGGAGGCCGAGCGGCTGGAGGAGAGCCGGCTGACCGCCCTGGAGACGTACTACGAGGCGAAGCTGCGCGGCGCGCGGCACGACGAGGTCACCGGGGAACTGGAGCGGCTCACGGCCGCCCACCCCACCCGGGAGCGCTTCTACGACCTGCTGATGCTCGCCCTGTACCGGTGCGGCCGCCGCTCCGAGGCCCTCGGCGTGTACGAGCGGGCCCGCCAGCGGCTGCTGTGCGAGATCGGCGTCGGCCCCGGACCGGCCCTGCGCGACCGGATGGAGTCCATCCTGCTGCGCGAGCCGGGGCTGGACTCCGCGGGCCCGCCGGCCGCCGCGGGCCTGGACGCCGCCGTGCTGGACCTGGGCGGGGAAATCGCCCGCCTGCGGGCCCGCATCGACGCCATCGGCCGCGAACAGGAAGAACTCGTACGCCGTTTCACACTCCTGTCCGAGGGGATACGGGAAGTCCCGGCCGCGCTCTGACCGAAAATGATCCCCGGGCGCCGCACAATGCCGCATCCCGCTCGAGATGTACTCCAGCCGTATTCCAGCGGCAGCGGATATACGCCGGACCGGGTATTCCACGGAAATTCGGCGGGCGAATTCACGCACCCGTGTCACACTCCGGCGAGTTCGGGCAGCACCAGGCGGCGCGGGGCGGCGCGGCCCCACGGGAATCCGTGGTGCAGGTGGACCGCCGGCGGGCGGGCGGCGTCGACCTCCACCGCCACCGCCGCCAGCACCTCCGGCACCGGCTCCATCTCGAGGAACCGCCAGCGCCGGGCCGAGTCGTCGGCGGGCGGCCGGAAGGACAGCACGCCCTGGTCCTCGGCCAGGGTGAAGACGAACGAGTCGAAGGGCAGGGCGAGTCCCAGGCCCCGGGCCTTGGAGTAGGCCTCCTTCAGCGTCCACAGGCGCAGGGCGCGCCGGTCACGCGGCCGCCCGGGGGCGGCGCGGGCGATCCAGTCCTGCTCCTGGGGGGCGAACGTCGCGATGATGTTGTCCAGGCCGCGTTCGCCCCGGTCCAGCCGTTCGACGTCCACGCCGATGCGGTGTTCGCGGGAGACGCCCAGCAGGTTGTAGGCGTGGGCGTGCGAGAGGTTGAAGTCCAGGGTGTCGGCGCCGCGCGGCAGCCCCCCGCTGGGCAGCTGGAGGAACGGCCGCCCGCGCGAGGAGCGCCAGATGATCGCCTCGGCCTCGGGGATGCCGGTCTCCAGCGCCAGCACCCGGCGCACCAGGGCGTGGGCGACGAGGTACTGGCGGCGGTCGCGTTCGAAGAGGAAGCGCCCGGCGACCTCCTGCTCGTGCTCGTCGAGCCAGTACGAGGCCAGGGTGGCGGCTATCCCGGGGGCGAGGTCCTCGTTCGGACAGAACCACAGGTTGACCGGGCCGGGTCTGCTCCCGCCCGGGGCGGGGGACCCGGCGACGCCGGCGACCCCCGCGAGCCCGGCAGAGCCGGAAGACGGCGTGGTCATGCCCGCTCCTCCTCGCCGCCCAGCCACAGCGGCGTGCGCAGGAACGCGGACGCGGGCAGCGGTACGGCCACGGCGCCCGCCCCGTGGGCCTGTTCCAGCACGGCCCAGTCGACGTCCAGGCCGGACAGCCACAGGCTCCTGACCTGCTGCAGGTGCCCGGCCCGCCACAGCGCGGCCAGGTAGTCGGCCGTCTCGGGCACGGCGCCCATGTCCAGCGGGTCGCTGCCGCCGCCGCGCAGGTCGGCGTACGGACCGCCGTCCGCGACGAACCGCTCCAGCACGGCCACGAGCTCGGCGGTGTCACCGACGACCGCCGCGAAGCGGCAGTCCATGGCGGCGCGGCCGGTGCGCAGGGCGCGGGCGAGCACGGCAAGCTCCGGCACCGGACCCGCCCCGCCCAGCAGCTCGGCGAACCGGCGCGCGGTGGCGACGAGATGGGCGGGGGTGGGCGCGGACAGCACGAACAGCTCGGCGGCCCCCGCGGGCCCCGCGGCCACCGCGGACCCGGCGGCGGGGAGGTACTCCTCCAGGATCACGTGCGCGGCCGCACCGCCGGCCCCGTGCGCCCCGACGGACGCCCGGCGGGGCTCCGGCTCCCCGCCCGGCCAGGCCTGCGCCTCGGCCCGGCCCGGCCCGGGCACCAGCACCCGGTGGCTCAGCTGGAGAACGGCCCGGGTCAGCGCGGCGGCCGCGGTCACGGCCCCGGCCTCGCCCACGAACGCCCGCACCGAGTCGGCGTCCTCGTGGACGGCGACGCTGGCGGCGTCCACCCCGGCCGTCCGCAGCGCCGCGCGCAGCACCCGCCGCCCGGGAGCCGCGTCAGCGGCGTCACCAGCGGCGTGCTCGGCGGCGTGACCGGCGGCGACCCGGGACCCGCGGCCGGGTCCGGCGCCCGGCCCGCCCTGCGCACTGTGGCCGACGGCGCTGCCGCGGATCACGCAGTGCACGGTGTCCCCGTCGGCCAGGGCCCGCGACAGGGGCTTGAGCAGCAGCGCGCCGACGCCCTCCCCCGCGCCGGGCCGGCGGCTGGAGGGGTGCAGCAGCAGCTGGACACCGCCCACCAGGGCCGCGGCGCACTCCCCGGCGCGCAGGGCGGCCGCCGCCAGGTGCAGGGCGACGAGCACGGAGGACTCCGCCGTGTCGACCGACTGGCTGGGGCCGGTGAGGCCGGCCAGGGCCGAGAAGCGGTTGGGCAGGCTCCAGTGGCCGCCGCGGGGCAGCCGTACGGGCCGCTCGCGCGTCCAGCCCCGGGCGGCGAGCACCGCGTAGTCGGCGGTCCCCGCGCACGTGAACACCCCGACGCTGCGCGGGGTTCCGTCCGCGGACGTGAGGGCGTCCAGGCGGCCGCCGGTGCATCCGGCGTCCTCGAGGGCTTCCCACGCCGTCTCCAGGAACAGCCGTTCCTGAGGGTCCATCAAGGTGGCCTCGGCCACGTCGATCCCGAAGAACTCGGCGTCGAAGTCCTGGACGCGCTCCAGGTAGTGGCCCCGCTCGTCGCCGGGCCGGCCGGCCGGCGGCGCTCCCGCACTGCCGTGCCCCTCGCGCGCCTGCCGCCAGAAGGAGCCGAGGTCGCCGGCGCCCGGGTAGCGCCCGGCCATCCCGACCACGGCGATCCGCTCGGCGGGCGACGGCCCGTCCGCGGCCCGCTCCCGTACGGAGTCCGGCCGCGGGAAGGCCACGGGGACCGGAACCGCCGTGCCCGCACCGGGGCCGGCGTCGGGGCCCGTACCGCCTCCCGTACCGCCGCGGGCGGCGATGCCGACACCGGCGCCGGTCAGCAGCGCGGCCGCCTGGGCCCGGTCCAGATGACCGTTCTTGAACCGGGTCAGGACTTCCTTCTCGTCCATCTGGACGCGCTCCTTCTGGAGAAAGACGGCTTCAGCCGCGACGGGCGAGCAGCACGAGTGCCTCGTCCACGCTGAGCCGGTCCTCGCGGACCGCGTCCAGCAGGACGTCGAGGTCGCCCCGGGCCGCGGGACGGGAGGCGAGCTCGGGCGCCCGGACGGGGGCGGCCTCGTGCCCGGAGGCTCCGGTGCGCACGGCGATGTAGGCGGCCATGGCGGCGATGTTGGGGTGTTCGTAGAGCAGGACGGACCGCTCCTTCATGCCGAAGGTGCGGTTGACGGAGGCGATGAACTCCGCCCCCACGATGGAGTCGACGCCCAGTGCGTTGAACGGGGCGGTGGCGTCGATGTCCCAGGCATCGCAGCACAGGATCGCGGCGAGCTGCTCCCGCAGCACTTCGGCGATCCGCTGCGCGGCGGGCGCCGCCGCGGGAACGGCCTCCCCGACGGGGACGGATACCGGCGCCGGTGCCGACGCGGACGCCGGAGCGACGGAGGCGATGTCCGGAGCGGGAACGAACTCCGCGGCGGGCGCGAAATCCGTGGCGGGAGCGGTGAACGCGCCGGCGGCCGGACGGGCCTCCCCGCTGCTCATCGCCCGCTTGACCTCCCGTGCGAACGACGCCGGCGTCGGGTAGTCGTACAGGTCGGTCGCCCGCACCCGCAGCCCGTACCGGCTGTTGACGACGGCAACGAACTCCACCACCAGCAGGGAGTCGAGCCCCAGCGTCCGGAAGGTCTGCTCGGGGTCGATCTTCTCCGCTTTGATCCGCAGGACGTCGCCCAGCACTCCGACGATGTCGTTCAGCACGTCAGCAGGATGGTCGTTCGTCATCGATTGCTCCTCCAAGCCTTCAGTGGCACACGGTCCGGTATCGGTGGTCCGGCGTGCCGCCCGCGGGGCAGGCCGGGAGATCGGGTGCCGGCACGTCGGAGCGGAATTCCTGCACCGCGCCCTCGGGCACCAGGATCGGCAGCAGCAGCGACCACAGCCCGCGGACCCGGCGCTGGAGTTCGGCGTAGGGCATCGCGGTCCCGGCCATCGCCTCGATCCCGCAGGCCGCCGCGGCCACCAGCGATTCGACGCTCTCCCAGCGGCCCTCGGCGCGCAGTTCGCCCGCGTCGCGGGCCCGTCGCAGCAGCCCGCAGACCGCCGCGAGCCAGATCTGGTGGAAGTCGGCGACCGCCTGGGGCAGGCCCGCGCACTCCTTGGTGAGGCGGAAGCTCGCCGGGATCGCCGGCTCCTCCCGCAGGGACCGGGCCATCCAGTGCGTGGTGTCGACCAGCGTCTGGAGCGGAGAGAGCCCGGCGTCGAGCCGTTCGCGGACCGACTCGTCCAGCAGTGCGCGGCCGCGCAGCTGGACCGCCTCCGCGAGTTCTTCCTTGGAGGCGAAGTGGAAGTACAGCGCCCCCTTCGTCACTCCGGCGAACGCGGCGATCCCCCCGAGCGTCGCGTTCGCGTATCCGTTGCGGTGGAACATCTCGGCCCCCGCGTGCACGAGCTTCCTGCGGGTCCGCTCCGACCTCTCCTGCACCGCGGTTCCTCCTCGGCCCCGACCTGTGGCTGTCCGGTCGCGCGGCCGCACCTCCGGGCCGTCCGCGGCGTACCGGATGTCGTGTGCGGGCATCTCAGCCCACGCGTACCAGTCGCTCGTTGCCGCTCTCCGCCACCCCCGCCGGGCTTTCGGGGCCCGCCATCAGGATCGAGCGCTGCAGCCTGCGCAGCGAGGCCGAAGGCTCGAGGCCGAGCTCGCGCACGAGGACTCCGCGCAGCCGCTGGTAGACGTCGAGCGCCTCGCCGCGGCGGCCGGAGCGGTGCAGGGCCAGCATGAACTGGCCGTGCAGGTTCTCGTGCGTGCGGTACCGGCTGGCCAGCACGGTCAGCTCGGCGAGCAGCTCCCGGTGCCGTCCGATCCGCAGATCGGCCTCGATCCGCTGGTCGAGGGCGCACAGCCGGGTCTCCTCCAGCCTGCGGGTCTCCATGTCGAGCTGGATGCCGCCGTGCACGTCCGCGAAGGCCGGACCCGACCACAGGGCCAGCGCCTCGCGCAGCAGCCGGGCCGCGCCCGGGAAGTCGCCCCCGTCCATGGCCCGGTAGCCCATGCCGGCGAGCCGGTCGAACTCGCGGACGTCGCTGGTTCCGCCGCCGCTGTTGAGCAGGTAGCCGCCGGGCAGCGTGACGAGCACGTCCTTGGCCGTACGCCGGCCTTCGCCCCCCTCGCCCCCTTCGCCCTGCTCCAGGGCCGTCGCGATGAGGGTCCGCAGCTGCAGCACGTACGTCTGCAGCGTGGTGCGGGCGCTGCGCGGCGGCGTCCCCGCCCACAACTCCTCGATCAGGGCCGACACCGGGACGACCTGGTCTGCGTGCAGGGCCAGCAGTGCCAGCACCTGTCGCGGCTTGGGGGCGGTCGGCGTCACGGAAACTCCCTGTTCCCGAACCGCCAGTGTGCCCAGTACTTCGATGTCCACGCCGTACTCCCCTGTCCGTGGATAAGCCTGACTCAGTAAAAAACAGGGCTGGCGGTTTGTCAATACGAAACCGACCGCGCTGTTTTTATTTCTTAGTTCACCTAACGACCCCTCAAATATGGCTCTGACCTGCACAAACGTAGGCCACGCCGCAGTGGCGTCACCTCGGGGCCCACTCCACCTCCCATCTAGAACCGCCCGAGGAGCAGGCAAACAAACCGGCAAGTCTTGAACATGACGAAGCCCCGGCCCTCGTGCGCACGCACGAAGACCGGGGCCCAGGTCACCACCTACAGCGGGCAGGTCCCCTCGGAGTCGAGGTCCGCGAGGAGAGCCGCCGGCACGACCGTCGGCAGCATCAGTCGCCAGAACCGGGTGACGGTGGAGGCCGAGAGCCACTCCGCCTCCCGCACGCCCAGCACCTCGAAACCCACGGTGGCGGCCACGACGGCGCTCACCACGTCCGAGGCGGTGACGTCCGGGCGCAACTCACCTTCGGCATCAGCCTGTTTGAGTGTCTCCTCAACCCACCGCCGCCACCACTCGCGCAGGTCGGCGTGGCGCGGGCGGGACATCTCACCACTCAGCTCGAACCCGGCGCGCAGCACCACGTCCGCGCGCAGCGCGGCCGCCAGCCGGTGGGTCACGTCGACCAGCAGCTGCATACGGCTCACCCCGAGCGGGAGCACGGCCGCGGTCACCGCCAGCAGCCGGGCGAGCGCCGCCTCCTCGACCGCGTCGGTCAGCGCGGCCTTGCTGATGAAGTGGTGGTGCAGCGCCCCGTTGCTCACCCCGGCCTGCGTACTGATCGCGGTGAGTGACGCCACCGCGAACCCCTCCCGGTCGAAGATCTCTGCCGCGGACCGGATCAGGGTGTCGCGCGTACGCAAAGCGCGTTCCTGTTTGACCATCAACTGCTCCGTCACTGCGAGGGGTTGCCGCGCCTGCGGAAGGCAGACGGGCCCGGGAGGCTGCCACGGAGCGGCCGAGGGAGGGTCCATGGCGCCCGGCACCACTTCCCTCACAGTCACACCAGACCATCCCCCGCGAGGCGGCCATGCTCCGTACATACCACTCTAACAAACCGCTTACGCGGTTTTTGATGCGGACGCCGCCCTCCCCCGAACAGGCCGTACGGCGGGCCAGCCCACGGCCACCCTCGACACCCGCACTAGAGAACCACTCGCGCCACTCTCGACACACGTGAGGAATGAAGCATCCTGAGACCGGCACTTGAGCGAGCGGATAGCCTCCGGACGCCCCTGAGCAGGGCGAACCGCTAAATGGGATAGGTCATTCCACTTACCTCCCTAGGCGGAGGCTCGGGTACCGCTAGAAATTAAACCGGTTGGTATGTATCTTTCGAGCCGAGGGGCTGAAGCGCCCGTCACTCGTCAGCGGAGCCCAGGGGGAGCAATGTCTGCGAGCACGTTCCACATCGAACGCCCGGCGATCGCCGCATACCAGGCGGCCTTCACGGCGGAGCCGCGGTCCTATCTGGCCGCACTCCGCTGCGCCACCCTGACCACCACCGTGCCCAAGGAACTGGTGCACCGGGCGGCCGTGGCCGAGGTCATGCTCACCGGCTGGCAGCGGGAGGACGACACCCGGTTCCGGGTGGAGGCGCAGTGGCCGCGCAGCCACAGCTTCTTCGTCCCCATCGACGGTAAAGACCACGACCCGCTCATGATCACCGAGACGATCCGGCAGGCCGGGGCCCTCCTCTCGCACACCGAGTTCGGCGTCCCCCTCGGCTACCAGTTCCTGATCAGAGAGATCGGCCTCACCGTCCACCCGGAGCACCTCGAAGTGCACCAGACGCCGGCCTCCCTCGATATCGAGGTCACGTGCTTCGACATAAAGCTCCGGGGAAACCGCCTGTCGGGGATGACCTACGACTCCGTCGTCCGCCGTGACGGAGCGATCGTGGCCACGGGGCGGATCTCCTTCACCTGCGTCAGCCCGGCCGTCTACGAACGGGTCCGTCCCCAGCACGTCTTCAGCCCGGACCACCGCCCGGTCACCCTGACCGCTCCCACGGCGCCGCAGAACGTGGGGCGCACTTCGCCGGCCGACGTGGTGCTCTCCCCCATCGGTCACAGCAACCGCTGGCTGCTGCGGCTCAACACCCGCCACCCCGTGCTGTTCGACCACCCGGTCGACCACGTCCCGGGCATGCTGCTCCTCGAAGCCGCCCGGCAGGGCGCGGCCGCCGTGCTGAATCGTTCCTCGTTCCTCCCGCTCAGTGTCAAGACCGAGTACAAGCAGTACACGGAACTGGACGAGCCGTGCTTCATCGAGGCCCACCGGCTCGGCCCCGCCGAACCCGGAGGGCACGAAAGGGTGCGCATCACGGGCCACCAGGGCGGGGCCCTCACCTTCAGCTCCCTCGTGACGGCGGCTCCGGACGGCGACTGACCCGAAGGCCCCACGGTTCCGGATCCCGCGCAGCGACGCCCACGAGAAGCCCGTACGGCCGCGGCTGCGCCCGGAAGGCTCGCCCCGCGGTACTCGACACTTCGCCCCTTTCAACGTTCCCGCTGTTCAGGTGGCCTGTGCCGCATGGCGCTGGCATCCCGACCGACGTCGGCGCGAGGTCACGTACACGGCTCCGTGACGTCCGCCACAAAGACCACCGGACGCTCCTTCGCCGGTCGGACATGCCCAAGTCGGTCATGTGTTGGTTGGCTCTGGGATCGTCCGCTGTAAGATACGAACTAGACGGTTTGTATACGGAGCCTTTCCAAGGGTTCGTCAACCAAGTGGAGGGCATCATGGCGGAGCAGGAACGGGCCATCCGCACGCGTGGAGCCATCCTGCTGGCGGCGGCGAAGGTCTTCCAGGAGCGCGGCTTCCAGACGGCGACGATCTCGGAGATCCTCTCCACCGCCGGGGTGACCAAGGGCGCCCTCTACTTCCACTTCCAGTCGAAGGACGAGCTGGCCGAGGGGGTGCTGGCCGCACAGCACCAGGATCTCGTCATCCCCGACCGCACGACCAAGCTCCAGGAGATCGTGGACATGGTCGCGCTCCACACCTACCGGCTGCAGACCAACCCCATGGTCCGGGCCAGCGTGCGCCTGGCGATGGACCAGCGCGCTGGCGACCTCGACCGCAGCGGCCCTTGGCAGGACTGGGTCTACGGCGTGCAGGCCAAGCTGGAGCTCGCGCAGGCACAGGGGGAACTGCTCCCCCAGGTCCAGCCCGCCGAGACCGCTGCCGTCATCGTCGGCGCCTACGGCGGAGTCCAGTCGATGTCGCAGGCGATCAGCGACTACGAGGACCTCGTGGTCAGGGTCTCCGCACTGCTGCGCCACCTGCTGCCCAGCATCTCCCAGCCTTCGGTCCTGCCGTCCCTGGATCTCTCCGAGACCCGGGGCAAGCATGTCTACGAAGAGGCCGTGGAGTACTCCAAGCAGCTGGCTGCCGCCGGTTAGCACAACAGGTTGTGCACGCGCGCACGCACACCCCTGCCCGACCGGGTAGAAGTTGATCTCCAGCCCGATGAAAAATACCGCCTGTCCTGTTCTTTTTCAATGCCTGCTCATGCACCGGACACCTACGGCATCAGGCCCCGCACAGCCGACGACATCGGCCCGCCCTCCGAGCGCTCCGTCTTGCGTCCCTTGGTACCCGGAGCCAGCGTCCGCGCGTCCACCGCCTCCGCCGGCGCCCCCGTCGCGTACAGACCGTCCGGGTCGCTGTCCCGGTCGTGCGGGAGCAGCCAGAACACCCGCCGGCGGAACGTGCCGGAGGAGCGGGAGGGCTTCGCCCCCGGTCCCAGCAGCGCGTAGCCGACCATCCGCCCGTCGCGGTGGTAGGCGGGCCTGCCGCGCCGGGTCGGCAGCCGGTCCAGGCTCTGCCGGACGTAGTCGAGCCCGCTGATGTCCTCGAGCCAGACGAGGTCCACTTCGTGGACGATCTCGTCCTCTGCGATGAGGGCGCTCATGCTGTCTCCTCGTCCGCGAGCAGGCCGATGCCCGGGTAGTACTTGCGCTGGTTGGACAGGATCATTTCCTTCGGCGAGGCCAGTCCCACCACCTCGCGGACCCGTGCCGCGAAGGCCCGGGAAGAGATCGCCGGGGCGCCCTCATTCTGGCACCAGCCCCTGTAGGCCGCGTACAGCGTGGCCTGCTCGGCGCGCAGTTCGGGATCGAGCCGGCAGGCCTCGCCGATGAAGCGCCCGGTGTGGTCCTCGGTCTCCGCGTACGCCGTGGTGGCGATACGGACCCGTTCGGGGCCGGTGAGGTCCTTGTCGCCGCCCAGGTAGCGGCGGGCGCCCTCGATGAGCCAGTTGAGGATGCCGGGGCCTTCCTGGGTGACGAGGACGTCCGCCAGGTTGTCGATCTTGCGGTCGTCGGAGACGACCCGCTCGAACGGGATCAGCCGCATGCGCCGCCAGAACGCGAACCCGCCGGTGCCCACCTCGGGACGGTGGTTGCCCAGCAGCCACAGCTTGTGCGTCGGCTCGAAGCTGAAGAAGTCCTGCCGCATCCGCCGGGCCTTGATGCGGTCACCGCCGGTGAGCAGCTTGACCCGGGCCTCGTCGAACCGGTCCCCCGGCTTCACCTCGCTGCACACGATCACCCGCCGTCCGTGCAGTTCGGCGAGGTCGGTCGGGTGCCCCTCGTACGGCCGGGCCATCAGGAAGCCGGGCGGCGCCGCGTCCGCGTAGTCGCCGAGCAGCTTCATCAGGACGTCCAGCAGTACGGACTTGCCGTTCTTGCCGGACCCGAACAGGAACGGCATGACCTGGGCGCCCACGTCCCCGGTCACCGAGTAGCCCAGCAGCAGCTGCAGGAAGTCGATCATCTGCGCGCCCTCCGGCCCCTCACCGAAGGTGTCGGTCAGGAAGCGGTTCCAGCGCGGCGTGGGCATCGGCTGCGGCGCCGCCGAGGTGGAGCGGGAGTGGAAGTCACGCGCGGGGTCGGAGGGGCGGATGTGACCGGTGCGCAGGTCCACGACACCGGCGGGCGTGCACAGCGCGTACGGGTCGGCGTCCAGCCGCGCCGCGTTGAGGACCATGCCCGGGGCGGACTTCGCCTGCGCGAGCATGGCGTTCATCCCGCTGGTGCTGAGCGCGCGCCGGCGGTGCTGCTGGAGCGCGGCCGGGGTGTACACGCCGCGCGGGTCGGTGGTGGCGATGGACTCCGCCAGGTCGCCCGCGGCCCACACCGCGGTGTCGTCCTCGTCGATCTGCCAGCGGGTGCAGTCCCAGCGGAACCAGCCGATCCCGGGCACGTGCCGGTAGTCGTTGGAGTAGAGCTTGACGAACAGCTTGGCGTTGCCGCGGTCGGTGAGCGTGTCGGGCAGCAGCCCGTCCGCCGTCGCCTCCCCGCCGGCGACCGCAGCACCGGAGTCGGCAGCACCGGAGCCGGCAGCACCGGAGCCGGCAGCAGCGGAAACCGGAGCACCGGCAACCGGAGCACCGGCAACCGGAATACCGGCCACCGTCTCCGAATCCCCAGGCTCCCGGGGCGCCGGTACGGGCGGCTGCGCGAGGATCTGCGCCGCGACCGCCTGCACGTCGAACTCGGAGAGCAGGCTCTCCTGGTCCCTGGTCATGCCCGGCCCCCCGGCGTCAGCGGGCGTGCCAGACCGGCACGCAGCCCGCTGCGGATGATGGCCCCGCAGCGGCCCTCCTGCCCCGGCCGGGCCCGCTCGGCCTCGTCGCGCAGGGCCCGCGTGGCCGCGGCCTCGGTCAGGTGCCCGGCGGCGACCAGGCCGCCGGCGGTGTAGGCGGCGCGGTTCAGCTTCTCGGAGAAGGCCGCCCCCTCGGGCACGCCGGCGCACGCGGCGACCTCGGCGAGCACACCCGCCAGGACCCGCCGGGCGACCCCCTCGCCGCCCCCGGCCGCGAGGACGGCCTGCCGGGCCCGCGGCGGCACGGGCCGGGGCCCGGTGGCCGCGGTCCCGGCCCCGGGAGCCAGATGCCCGGTGCGCTCCAGCTCCCGCGCGAGCCAGTCCGGCAGCGGCGCGGGTTCCCGTACGGACCCCAGGGCGCGGTAGGCGCCCGCGCGGGTCACGGTCCCCGGAGCCACGATGTAGCCGCCGCGGGCGCGTACGTCCACCTGCCAGGCAAGGGCACGCCCCGAGCCCGAGCCGGTGGAGCACTGCCACCGCCGCCCGCCGGCCTGGTACCAGACGTGCAGCCCGCCCGACGGCGTGCGCACGCGCAGCGTCGAGGCGTCCTGAGCCGGGCTGACCGCGCCGCGCAGGGCGGCCAGCACCCCCAGGGTGTGAAAGCCGTTGGCGAGCCCCGTCAGATCGATCCCGGCGGAGATCCCGATGCCGGGCAGCAGCCGGTCACGGCCGGGCAGGGCCCGCTCGTGCGCGTCGACGTCGATGACGACCAGGTCCGCCGGACCCGTCGCCACACCGACGCCCAGATCCGGCCGGGAGCCCCACCACTGCTCGATGCGGTCCGCGTCGAGCGTGGCCGCGTGGAATCCGTGGCACCAGCGACCCGCCCGGAGACAGTCGCACCGCGCCCGGTCGTGGCCCGGCCCGCGGCACGCGTCGCAGTTGCCCACGGGCGTCTTGCGGCCCGCGGCAAGGGGATGGACCGGCCATCCCTGCCGGGCACACCACTTGGCAGTCGTCACAGGGAGCCCAGCGACCGGCGCAGTTCTCGTGCACTGCGCTGGGTCGCTGCGGGAATCCCGCAGCTCAGCTGCCATTCACATCCCCCATCAGCGACTGAAGCGACTCAACGCCGAAAATCAGATTAGCGAAACCCCTGGGAAGCGAGAGGCAGTTGAGCCGGAACAGATGTGCGCCTCCCCCAGGCGGGCCGGCGACTGGCCGACCCCCGCCCAGCGACCGGGTCTCCTCCGGTCGCTGGGCGGGTTGCTCACAGAACACCAGGTCACAGACGTACGCAAGCAACAACAGCGACTGAAGCGACTCAAGGTCGGTATATATGACGCACACACACGCACACACGCACGCGCAGGAATGTCTTCATATACCGCAGACTTGGGTCGCTTCAGTCGCTGAGAAACCCGCCCCACCCCCCTGACCTGGGGTTTTTCCCGGATGCGCGGAGCGACCGAGAGGGTCCCCGGTCGCTCGCCCCCGGTCGCTGAACCCCCGTAGCCGCCTTCCGGGCCTGCCCTAGCCCTCCTGGGCCGGGCCTTGAGCGGACAGCGAGCCGCGGTGGCCGAAACACGCCCACCGCGGCCCACCGCGGCCCTCCCCACTGGCCGCTCAGCCCTCCTGAGGGCCGAACTCCCCCGTCAGCAGCAGCTTCTTCTGCGGCTTGCCCATCGCGTTGCGCGGCAGCGAGGTCACGAACCGCACCTCCCGCGGGCGTTTGTGCACGGACAGGTGCGCGGCCACGAAGTCGGTGAGTTCCGCCCCCGTGACCCCCTCGGCGACGACGAACGCGACGATGCGCTGCCCGAGGTCCGGGTCCGGAACGCCGATCACGGCCGCCTCGGACACCTTGGGATGGTCCAGCAGGGCGTTCTCGATCTCCCCCGCCCCGATCCGGTAACCGCCTGACTTGATCATGTCGATGGAGGCCCGGCCCACGATCCGGTGCACGCCGTCCGCCTCGTCCACGGCCGCGATGTCACCCGTACGGAACCAGCCGTCCTCGGTGTACGCGGCGGCGGTGGCCTCCGGGCGCCCCAGGTATCCGGCGAACAAGGTCGGCCCCGTGAGCTGGAGTTCGCCGATCTCGGCGCCGGGCTCGGCGACGATCCGGGTCCGGATCCCGGGCAGCGGGGTGCCGACCGTACCGGGGCGGACCTCCCCGCCCGCGCGGCCGCTGATGGTGATCAGCGTCTCGGTCATGCCGTACCGCTCCACGGGCCGCAGCCCGGTCAGCCGCTCCAGGTCCCGGAAGACCGGCGCGGGCAGGGCGGCGCTGCCGGAGACCAGCAGCCGGGCCCCGGACAGCGCGGCGGCCGCCTGCGGAGCCCCGGCGATCCGGGACCACACCGTCGGCACCCCGAAGTACAGGCTGCCGCCCGCCGCCGCGTAGGCCTCGGGCGTCGGCCGCCCGGTGTGCACGAGCCGGCTGCCGGTGCGCAGGGCGCCCAGTACGCCGAGCACCAGCCCGTGTACGTGGAACAGCGGCAGCCCGTGCACCAGCGTGTCCTCGGCGGTCCACTGCCAGGCACCGGCCAGCGCGTCCAGGTCGGCGGCGAGGGCCGCACCGGTGAGCACCACGCCCTTGGGCGCTCCGGTGGTCCCCGAGGTGTAGAGGATCATCGCGGGGTCCTCGGGCGCCGGCTCCTCCCCCGACCAGCCGGAGGAGCGCCGGGCGAAGTCCACGTCGACGAGGACCGCCCCGGAGTCGCGCAGGATGTGCTCGCGCTCGGCCGGCCCGGCGTCGGGCGGCAGCGGTACGAGCGGCACCCCGGCCAGCAGCCCGCCCACCGCGGCGGCGACGGTCTCCAGCGAGGCCGTCGCCGTCACCGCGAAGGCGGGGGCCCCGGCCACGTCGGCGGCGACCGCGCGGGCGGCGCCGAGGAGGTCCTCGTAGGAAGCGGAGCGGCCGGCGACGCTCACCGCGTCCGGCCGGTCCCCGTACACCCCGTCGAGCGCGGTCAGCATGGTTGGCATGGTCGGCAACTCCCCTTCGCACCTGGCCTGCACGGCCTGCACGCCGCGCCCAGACTACGGCCGGTCATACCCCTATGATCGGCGGGACTTGACCGTTCGACGACTGCTCGCCGAGCACTTCGGCGCGTGCTTCGACGACAGCGGGGAGACCGGCGTGGAAACGGCACGGTTCGCGGCCCTGATCGCCGCGACGATCACGATGGGCCTCGTCAGCGGCCTGTTCTACGGGTTCTCGGTGTCCGTGATGCCGGGCCTGCGGCGCACTGACGACCGGACGGTCATCGAGGTGATGCAGCGCATCAACGTGGCCATCCTCAACGGCTGGTTCCTGCTCGGCTACGTCGGCTCCCTCGTCTTCACCGGGCTGGCGCTCGCCCTGTCCCTGCCCGCCGGCGGGCGCGACGTACTGCCCGCGGTGATCGGCGCGTTCGTCTGCTGCGTCCTGGCGATGGGCATCACGGCCCGGGTGAACATCCCGCTGAACAACGCCCTGGAACAGGCCGGTCCCGTCGACCGGATCGCCGACCCGTCCGCCGTCCGCCGCGCCTTCGAACAGCCGTGGGTACGGGCCAACGTGTGGCGGACGGTGCTGTCCACGGCGTCGCTCGGCCTCCTCGCGTGGGCGCTGGTCCTGCACGGGCAGAGCGCCTAGCACGAGCCCCCGGCGCGTCCGGCAGTTCCGGCAATCTCCGGTGCTTCCGGACCGCCGGAGGCCCTACGCTGATCGCATGATCAGCACCTCAGCCTGCCGCCTGGAGCCCGTGACCGCCGCGAACGTCGACGCGGTGTGCGCGATACAGGTCCGCCCCGATCAGGCGCACCTCGTCTCCCCGGTGGTCAAGTCACTGGCCGAGGCGTACGTCCACGGGGACGTCGCCTGGCCCCGGGCCATCGTCGACGGCGACGAGGTCGTCGGCTTCGTCATGGCCTTCCTCGACATCCAGTGGGACCCGGCCCGCGACCCCGCAGACCGGCGCTCCGGCCTCTGGCGCCTGAACATCGCCGCCGCCCACCAGGGCAAGGGCTACGGCAGTTTCGCGGTCGCCGCGGTCGTCGAGGAGCTCCGCCGCCGCGGCGCCTCCCGCGCGTACGTCACCTGGGACCCGGGCGCCGGCACGCCCGAGCCCTTCTACCTGGGCCTGGGCTTCCGCCTCACCGGCGAGCTCAGCGGCGACCAGCGCGTCGGCGAACTCCTCCTGCCCCAAGCCCCGTCCCAGGCCCCGTCCCAGGCCCCGTCCTAGGGGCTCTCCCGGGCCGGCTCCGTGAGGACCAGCGTGCGCGGCAGCCCGCACGCCGCATCCCCCGCCGCATCCCCCACCGCATCCCCCACCGCGGCCACCGCCCCCGAACGGAACTGCTGCGGGCTGACACCCCGTACCCGCTTGAACGCCGTCGACAACGCGAACGCGCTGCCGTACCCGACCCGCCGGGCCACCGTGGCGACGGTGGCTTCCGGTTCGCGCAGCAGGTCCGCCGCGAGCGCGAGGCGCCAGCCCGTCAGATAGGCGACCGGCGGTTCGCCCACCACGCCCGTGAACCGCCGTGCCAGCGAGGCCCGCGAGACCCCCGTCCTGAGCGCGAGTTCCTCCACCGTCCACCCGTGCGCCGGATCCTCGTGCAGCAGCCGCAGCGCCGGGCCGACCACCGGATCGCTCTGCGCCCGGTACCAGCCCGGGGCCCCCGACCCCGGGGCCGCGAGCCAGGCCCGCAGCACACCGATCAGCAGCAGGTCGAGCAGCCGGTCCAGGACGAGGTCCTGCCCCGGCTCGTCCCGGGAGATCTCCGAGGCGAGCAGGGCGATCAGCGTGGCGTCCGCGGCCCCCGCCGGCCGGACCACGATCGTGGGCAGCGCGCCCAGCAGCCGGCGCCCGATCTCGCTCGGCGCCTGGTAGGTGCCGCTCAGCATCACCGCCGACCCCTCGTCCTGATGCCCCTCACCCCAGGTCCGGACGCCCAGCAGCATCGATTCGCTGACGTCCTCGCCCGCCTGCGTACTGCACCGCTGGTCCGGCCCCACCCGGATCTGCACCGGGGTGCCCGGGGCGTCGGCCACCGTGTACGGCGCGGGTCCCCGGACCAGGGCCACGTCCCCGGGGCTGATCCGCACCCGCTCCCCCACGTCCGGCAGCAGCCACGCCGATCCGCGCACCATGGTCACCACCGACAGCGGGGCGCGGTCCTCGATGCGCATGGCCCACGGCGGGTTGAGGAGGGACTTCTGGAGGAAGGCGCCCCGGGCGTTGGGGCCTTCGAGGAGACCGGTCAGCGTGTCCATCTCAGGACCGTACGTCCCAGACCCCACTGGCGGCCGCCTCCCGGGCGAAGTCGGCGAAGTCCCGGGGCGGACGCCCCAGCACCTCCTGCACCCCGTGCACCAGGTGCGCGTTGCGCCCGTCCAGGATCAGCGCGAAGAGGTCGGCGAACTCCTCCGGCAGGCCGTTCTCGCGCAACACCGCCCGGTAGTCCTCGTCGGAGACCGGCACGTAGGCGATCTCCCGTCCCGTCACCTTCGACAGCTCGGCGGCGACGTCGGAGAAGCTGAGCAGGCGCGGGCCCGAGAGCTCGTACGTCCTGCCGATGTGCCGGTCGTCGCCCAGCGCGGCCACGACCACGTCGGCGATGTCGTCGGTGTCGACGAAGGGCTCGACGGCGTCCGCGGTCGGCAGCGCGATCTCACCGGCCAGTACGGGCTCCAGGAAGAAGCTCTCGTCGAAGTTCTGGTTGAACCAGCTGGCCCGTACGACGGTCCAGTCGGCGCCCGAAGCCTTCAGCGCGTCCTCGGCGCGCTGCGCGGCCTCCTCCCCGCGCCCGGAGAGCAGCACCAGCCGGCGCGCCCCGGCGGCCACGGCCGCCACGGCGAACGCGCCGATCTGCTCGGCCGCGCCGGGGAACCCGAGGTCGGGGTAGTAGGTCACGTACACCCGGTCCACGCCCTCGAGCGCGGCCGGCCAGCCCGCGGGCTCGTTCCAGTCGAAGGCCGGGGTCCCGCTCCTGGATCCGACCCGGACCGGCCGCCCCTGGGCGGTGAGCTTCTCGGCCACGCGCCGCCCGGTCTTGCCGGTGCCCCCGATGACGAGGGTGGTCGGCTGCGCGGCGCCCTGCGTGGGGTTGTTCGTCGTCTGCGTCATGAGGACAGTCAAGTCCGGCCGCATGAGACGCGACATAGTCCAAGAGCTCAACCCCATACGCGAGCGTCTCACCGCGGCCCCGCCCGCCGCCCGCCCCGTCACCGGCCTCGAAGCGTCCACACCCTCAAGCATGGTTGAGGTCCAGCAATATGATCATATGGTGACATGACCACGAAGACTCTCTACCTGCTCTGCTCCGCGGCCCCGCCCGTCTTCGACGTAGCCCATGTGATCGAGGACGCCCAGGCCCGCGGCTGGGACGTCTGCCTGGGGCTCACCCCCACCGCGGCGCACTGGGTGGCGGGGAGCCTCGACGGACTGGCCGCCCTGACCGGCCACCCGGTGCGCTGGCAGTACAAGATGCCCGGGGAGGACGACGTATGGCCCGCGGCCGACGCCCTGCTCTTCGCCCCGGCCACGTTCAACTCGGTGAACTCCTGGGCCCTCGGCCTCACCGACCGCTTCGTCGTCGGCGTCGCCGCCGAGGCCATCGGCAAGGGCACCCCCGTCGTCGCCATGCCCTGCACGAACGCCGCCCTCGCCGCCCACCCCCAGTTCGACCAGTCCCTGGCCGTCCTGCGCACCGCCGGAGTCGAACTCCTCTACGGCGAGAGCGGCTTCACCCCCGGCCCCGCCGGCCCGGACGCCCCGCCCCACTTCCCGTGGCAGCTCGCCCTCGACGCCGTGAACCGCGCGGGCGGCAAGCCCCAGCCCTGACGGGCCGGTGGGGGCGCCGGGCGGCCGTCACACCTGCCGGAAGAAGGCCCGCACGTCCCCCACCAGCAGCTCCGGCACCTCCATGGCGGGGAAGTGCCCACCCCGGTCGTACGAGGTCCAGCGCACGATGTTGTCGGTCCGCGCGGCCACGTGCCGCAGCGGGATGAAGTTGTCCCGCGGGAAGTCGGCCAGCGCGGTCGGGGTCCGCGACACCTCGGGCGGCTGCCCGAAGTAGCCGGCGTGCGCCCGCTCGTAGTAGATCCGGGCAGCCGATCCGGCGGTCCCGGTCAGCCAGTACAGCATCACGTTGGTCAGCATCTGGTCCCGGTCGACCGGGCACCGGGGATCGCTCCACTCGGCGAACTTCTCCCCGATCCAGGCGAGCAGCCCCACCGGCGAGTCGTTCAGCCCGTACGCGAGGGTCTGCGGCCGGGTCGCCTGGATGTCGGCGTACCCCTGCCGTTCACGCGCCCAGACCCGGTACCGCTCCCAGGACGCGAGGGTCCGCTCCCGCTCGGCCGGGCTCAGCACGGCCAGCTCCTCCGCGCCCGGCTCCGCGGTCACCCCTCCCCCGGGCAGCAGGTTCAGGTGCACCCCGACCACGTTCTCCGGCCGGATCCGCCCCAGCTCCCGCGAGATCGCGGCCCCCCAGTCGCCGCCCTGGACCCCGTACGCCTCGTACCCGAGCCGCTCCATCAGCACCCCGAAGGCCCGCGCGACCCGCTTGAACTCCCAGCCCGTCTCCGTCGTCGGCCCGGACAGCCCGAAGCCGGGAATGCTCGGCAGCACCAGGTGGAAGGCGTCCGCGGGATCCCCGCCGTGCGCCCGCGGATCGGTGAGCGGACCGGCGACCCGCTGGAACTCGACGAACGACCCCGGCCAGCCGTGGGTCATCAGCAGGGGCCTGGCCCCCGGCTCCGGCGACCGCAGATGCGCGACGTGCACCGTGGCCCCGTCGATGACCGTGGTGAACTGTGGCCACTCGTTCAGCCGCGCCTCGGCCGCCCGCCAGTCGTAGGTGCCGCGCCAGTACTCCACGAGCTCGCGCATCTCCCCGAGCGGAATCCCGTACGCCCAGCCGACCCCGGGCAGCTCGTCGGGCCACCGCACCCGCCCCAGCCGCGCACCGAGATCGTCCAGCTCCCCCTGCCCCACATCGAGCCGGAACGCGCGCAGCTCTTCGCCAAGATCACTCATGGCCCCGATGCTAGGCCCGCCCGCCCCACCCCGTTAACGCCGTTAACGCCCCGACCGTTAACGGCGTTAACGCCGTTAACGCCCCCGCCCGAGCCCGACCGTTAACGGCGTTAACACCCTCCCCTCCCGAGCCGGGACCGTTAACGGCGTTAACGCCGTTAACGCCGTTAACGCCCGCCCGCCAAAAAGTACCTGTCGACTGGTTTTCTTAGCCGCGACCTGCCTACATTGACCCGCGGGAGTCGATCACGCACCAACCCCATCAGGAGACGCACACGTGGCACGGGCCAGGCAGGAACGGGCGGAGATCACCCGGCAGGCGATCCTGCACGGCGCGGCCATCGCCTTCGACCGCGCCGGATTCGACGGCACCAGCCTCAGCGACGTCGTCCGGCACGCCGGGGTCACCAAGGGCGCCCTCTACTTCCACTTCCAGTCCAAGGAAGCCCTCGCCCGCACCCTGATGGACGAGCAGTTCCAGGTCTCCCAGGACGTCCCCGCCATCGAGGACCCCGGGCTCCAGACGGCCATAGACCTGACCCACCAGATGGCCTTCGGGCTGCGCACCAACGTCCGCATCCGGGCCGGCATCCGTCTCGTCGTCGAGTTCGGCTCCTTCACCCGCCCCGACCCCGCCCCGTACAACACCTGGATCGAGACCAGCATCACCTGCCTGGCACCGGCCCAGGAACGCGGCGACCTCCTGCCGTCGCTCAACGTGAAGGACGTCTCGACCTTCCTGGTCGGCGCGTTCACCGGCATCCAGGTCACCTCGCACGTCCGCACCGGCCGTGACGACCTCCACGCACGGGTCGTCGACCTGTGGAACCTGGTGCTCCCCGGGATCGTCCCTGCAGACAGGATCTCCCGGTTCGACCCGGCGGGCTCGCCCGAGTGCCGGGCCGAACTCGCTCTGCCCGCCTGAGGACGGCGTTTCCAGGGCGGCCTCGCATACGCCGTGGTGAACCACGGGGGTGCTCGCTACGGCGTGTGCGAGGCCGCCCTGTCGCGCATCCGGAGCCAAAAGGGCGCTAGTTCGTTAGCAAAACCCAAGCGTGGCGCCCACGCGCACCCCTGAACGTTAGTAAAGTCCCTCCCATGACTTCACCCTCGTCTCAGAGCGACCGAGAGAAGGTCGTCTCCAAACTCCCCCCGTGGCTGCGCCAGGAGTTGAAAATCCGCACCGCCCAACTGCGGGTGGACATCCAGGATGCCGTCCACCAGGGGATCAGTCAGTGGAGCGCCCTCGCCTCGGCCCCCTCCCCCGTCGACACCTCCGGCGCCGAATCCTTCTCCACCTGGCTCCCCGCCGGCCAGTGGGAGTCCTTCCGCACCGACTCCAGGCACCGCGGCGTCTCTCTCATCCAGGGACTCGCCCAGGCCGTCAGCCTCTGGCTGGAGCTGAATCCGGCCCCCACCGTCAAGCGGCCCTCCGTCGTACGGCGCATCATCGTGTGCAACCAGAAGGGCGGAGTCGGCAAGACCGCCATCACCGCCGGCACGGCCGAGGCCCTCGCCGAGGACCCGGCCAGCCTCCACCCGGTGCGCATCGCCCGCCAGCTCGCCCGGCTCACGGCGGACGAGGAACAGCACCCCGACCCCGCCCCGGTGGCCAACCCCCTGGACCTGGAAGACCTCCCGGGCCTGGGCATGCGCGTGCTGCTCATCGACTTCGACCCACAGGGCCACCTCACCAAGCAGCTCGGCCAGCAGCCGCTCCCGATCGGCGGCGACAGCCTCACCTGCCACATGGCCGGCGAGGCCAAGGGCCCCCTGTCCGACCTGATCGTCCCCATCGCGGACGAGCGCTTCGGCGACCGGCTGCACATCCTCCCCGCCTGCACGGACGCCTTCCTCCTCGACGTCCGTCTCTCCACCGTCCGGGCCCGCGAGGCCGCCCTCGAACGCGCCCTGTCCCCCGTCGAGTCCGACTACGACGTCATCCTCGTCGACTGCCCCCCGAGCCTCGGCCTCAGCATGGACGCCGCCATCTACTACGGGCGCCGCCGCGACACCGAACAGCCGGGCGCCTCCGGCGCGCTGATCGTCGTACAGGCGGAGGACTCCTCGGCCGACGCCTACGACCTCCTCACCTCCCAGATCAACGACCTGCGCGACGACCTCAGCCTCGACATCGACTACCTCGGCCTCGTCGTCAACCTCTACGACGGCCGCCGCGGCTACATCGCGACCTCGTCCCTCCAGGCCTGGATGGACATAAAGGATCCGCGGGTCGTCGCCATCGTGCCCGACCTCAAGGAACAGCGCGAAGCCGTCCGCGTGAAGCAGCCCCTCTTCGTCTACGCCCCCAAGGGCGACCAAGCGGTCGCCCTGCGCGCCCTCGCCCGGGAGATCTCATGAGCAGCAAGGCCGACAAACTCGGAGTCTCGGCTTCCTTCGCCCGAGCCCAGCCGGTCGGCGTCAGCTCCCGCCGCGCGGCGATCGCGGAGGCCACCGGCGCACCCACCTCCGGCGTGGTCCCGCCGTCCGAGGTCCCCATCGAGGCCCTCGCCCACAACCCCTTCAACCTCCGCGAGGACCTCACGGAGATCGACGAGCTGGCCCAGTCCCTCATCGCCCGCGGCCAGCTCCAGCCCCTCGCCGTCGCCACCCGCATGGCCTTCATGGAGGCCCACCCGGGCGCCACCGACGGCCTGGGCCGCGCCCCGTACGTCGTGATCGACGGCAACCGCCGCCTGGCGGCAGCCCAGCTGGCCGGCCTCAAAACCCTGCACATCCACGTGAACGACGCCCTGTCCGCGTCAGCGGCGGACATCCTCGAATCGGCCCTGATCGCCAACGTCCACCGGGTGGACGTGGCCCCGATGGACCAGGCCCGAGCCCTCCAGGAGCTCGTCGACGTCCACGGCTCCCAGGCCCAGGTGGCCAAGCGCCTCGGCAAGACGGCGGCCTGGGTCTCCCAGCGCCTCACCCTCCTGAACCTCACCCCGGCCCTCCAGGAGAAGGTCGAGACGGGCGAGCTCAAGGTCGAACCGGCCCGCCGCATCGGCCGCCTCCCCCAGGAGGCCCAGGGAGCTGCCGCGGAGGAAACGCTCCACACGGTCAATCCCCCCCGCCAACGCACCCCCCAGCCCGTTAACGCCGTTAACCCTCCCGCCTCCCCCACCGCACCCACCCCACCCGCCCCCACTCCGCCCACGCCCACCCCCCGCATCACGATCTCCACGATCTCCCCGGAGACGATCGCGGACGCCCTCACCGCACACCTCACCCCGGACGACCTCAAGGCCGTCACGGAACTGCTCATGAGCCGTATCTGAAGGGCACCACCCACGCCGGGGGCGCTGACGGCATTAACGCCGTTAACGCCCCCACGTGTGTTTCATGTGCGTTTACTGGTGCGATTCGCATAGGCTGCCCTCGGAGGTACCCATGCCGAACGAACAAGAGAGCCTCTTCGCAGCGGTCGACGCGCTGCTCGAGGAAGCCGCCCAGGACCCGCTCCCGCACCCGGACGAACGCAAGCGCCTTCGCGAGGCCGCGGGCCTGAGCCAGGACCAGATCGCCAAGGCCCTGTTCGTCCGCCGCGAAACGGTCACCTCCTGGGAAACGGGCCGCACCGCCCCCCGCCCCCCCAAACGCGCGGCCTACGCCCGCCTCCTGGAGGGCCTCTCCACCCTCCACCCCGTTAACGGCGTTAACGCCGTTAACACCCCCACGCCCGAGCACCCCCCTGCCCCCGTTAACGCCGTTAACGCCGTTAACGGCGCCACTCCCCCGGACCCCGCCCCCACCGTTAACGCCGTTAACGCGGAAGCCCCCGCGCCCTCTCTCCCCCCCACCGGCACCGGGGCGCACCCCCCAGCCCCCACCGCCGACGCGGCCGCGGCCGCGCCCCGCGCCGCAGGCGAACCCCCCACCCCCGGCCCGAAGGGCCAGACCCCCCCGGGGCCTGGGGCGGAGCCCCAGTTTCGGGAAGGGGCGGGTAGGGGAACAGCGCCGCAGGCCCCCACCCCAGAGCCGGCGGCCCAGCCTCTGGCCGTCCTGGACGGCACCGGCCAAGCCCACACCACCGGCGGCCTGATCCTCGACCACCCCACCAAGGACCTCCCCGCCCTCATCGCCTGGGCCCTCGGCCCCACCGCGAACCTCCGCTCCCCCCGCCTCCACCGCAACGGCAGGGACGGCGACCCCCTCCTCGTCCTCACCCCCGCCGCCGTGGAACAGCTCGGCCTCCCCCTCACCCTCGAGGACCGCCGCGGCCTCCGCCTCCCCGACAACCACCCCGTCATCAAGCAGCTCACCAGGAACAAGTGGCAGCTCACCCGCCGCGGCTTCGGCCCCTGGGCGCGCATCTACCGGCCGGCCACCCCCACCACCGGCCGCCAGTGCGTCCAGCTCGCCGTCCTCCCCTGGGGCGCCCTCGACCCCCGCGCCTGGGGCGAGGACACCGCCGAACTCCCGGCCCCCGAACTCGCCGCGCTCCTCACCACCTACGCCACCCGCGTCCTCACCCCCCGCGGCTCCACCGCCGTCACCGGCCTCGAACTCATGACGGCCCTGCGCCCCCCCACCCGCGCGGCCCGCAACCCCGAGACCAACGCCTGGGAGCCCGCCCCCGTCGCCGGCTCCCTCACCCAGCCCGTCGACCCCGCTCCCCCGGAGGCCCCCGACGAGCACCCGGTGGTCGCCGCCCTCTACCCCCGCTCCCACCAGCGCACCCCGGACCAGGTCCTCGACGAGGAGGCGTACGACTGGATCCGCGATCCGGAGCTCCTCACCGACGCCGAATGCGCCCGCACCCACGCCGTCGGCGTCGACGTGAACATGGCCTTCGCCGCGGCCGCGAACCGCCTCACTGTGGGCCTGGGCCCCGCAACGCACCGTACGAGCCCCCGCTTCGACCCGAAGACCCCCGGCTGCTGGCTGGCCGACCTCTCCTCCCTCTCCCTCGACCCCCGGCTGCCGAGCCCCTTCACCCCCCACGGCAAACCGCCGGCCGGCCCCGCCTGGTACGCCACCCCGACGCTCGCCTACGCCCAGGAGCTCGGCCACGAGGTCCACCCCACCGAGGCCTGGCTCCGCCTCGACCACGGTCCCTACCTCGATGCCTGGTACACCCGCCTCCGCGACGCGTACATGGCCACGATGGCGGACCTCGGCATCACCCCGGCCCTTACCGAGGAGGCGTTCCTCGAAGCCATGGACGCCCGTTCGGAGCACCACAGCCCCGTCCCCGCCGCCGTCCTCTCGGCGATCAAGTCCACCGTCAAGGGCGGCATCGGCAAGCTCCGCGAACGCCCCCAGGGCGCCGGCTACCGCCCCGGCGAGCGCTGGCCCGCCCTCGAACGCCCCACGTGGCGCCCCGACATCCGCGCCGCGGTCATCGCCACGGCCCGCGTCAACATGCACCGCAAGATGAACAAGCTCGCCACCACCGCGGGCCTGCACCCGGTCGCGGTCCTCTCGGACTGCGCCGTCTACCTCTCCGACGGCCCGAGCCCCCTCGACTTCCTCCCCCGTACCCCCGAGGGCAAGCCCCTCCCCGGCGGCTTCCGCCTCGGCGTCAGCCCCGGCATGGTCAAGCACGAGGGAACCCAGAGCCTGCTCTGGGCCGTCCAGCTGCTCGACGAACACCTCAACCCCGCCCGCCACATCAAGGGCCACGACGCAGCGGCAGACGGGGAGTAACCCATGTCAGAGATCTCCGACAGCCTCGACAAGGCCGACACACTTCACTTCACCCGCCCGATCCCCAAGTCGGCCGGCGCCCAGATGCGCTTCCTGCTGAAACAGCTGAAGACCACCCGCGCCGTCGCCACGGCCCTGGGCATCTCCCAGCGCACGGTCGAGCGCTACGTCAAGAACCAGATCCGGCAGCCCAAGCCCGAACTCGCCGCCCGTCTCGAGACCGAGGTGCGCAGGCGCTGGCAGCCCCTGGTCCGCAAGCGCGCCCGCGACCGGGCCGCGACCGCCACCGGCCTGGTCATCGAAACCCGCGCCCGCTTCGGCTTCACCGCCGCCCCCGGCACCACCGACGACGGTCGCATGCGCCGCATCACCCAGCACCTGCCCCCCGAGTACGCGGCCCGCCTCTTCGCCGCCCAGGAGTCCGGCGCCGCCGAAGCCCGGCTGCGCGAGATCGCGGCCGAAGCCCTCCAGGAGATCTACTTCAAGGACAACGGCGCCCGCGCGACGAGCCTGCTGGTCGAGTTCACGGACATCGACTACGTCGACTTCGCCTTCTGACCCGCACCAAAGGAACCGAAGGGACTCAAGGGACCGAAATTCGCCATTACCTTCGAACACTTCCGGCCACCCCCACCCCCGCCGGAAACCAGCGGCCCCCGGGCAGGGACCGAAACCGCCGGGCAGGGACCCAAGGGACCAGAGGGACCGAAGGGACCGAATTCAGGCAACAGTCGGCGTGGACAGCCCTCGCTGCGAACGCTCCGTCTTCCTGCCGACCTGCCGGGGCTCGATCGTCCGCGGGTCCACGGCCTCGCCCGGCGCGCCCTCCCGGTACAGGCCGTGGGGCTCGGCGTCCCGGTCGTGCGGCAGGAGGTAGAAGACGCGCCGCTTCTGCAGACCGCTGTCCGGGTCCGCCTCGGCAGTTTCACCGAGTTCGGTGAAACCGATCATGCGCCCGTCACGGTGGTAGCGCGGCTTCCCCCGGCGGCGAGGAGTCTTGTCCAGGGCCTGGCGCACGTAGTCGAGTTCTTCGGGGTCCTCCAGCCACACCACTTTGACCTCGTGGGCGAGATCGCTTGCTGTCAGTAGCGAGCTCATGGCCTGGGTCCTTCCTCGTTCACGTCGGCCCTTCCGGGCCCCTGGTTCCTCCACGCCGCGAACGGCGCCGATTCCGGTATGCGACCGGCCCCTGCGGGCCACAGCCGACTGGTGGGTCTGTTCATCGTCCTTGTCCATCGTAGGCGTGCCCGCCCCGGGGCGGCGGCACACGTCGGCCAGTCAGGTCGTGCCTGCCCTGTTCGCCTCGCGCGGCGTCGGCTCTTCGTCGGCGAGGAGGGCCAGGCCGGGATAGAACTTCTGCCCGTTCGAACGGAGCATCTCATTGGGCGAGGCGACGCCGACCTCGGCGCGGATCCGCGTGGCGAACGCGCGCGTGGTCGCCGGACGCAGTCCCTCACCGTCAAGACACCAGGCACTGTAGGCACGGTAGAGGGCTCCCTGCTCGACCTTGAGGTCACGAGGATCCGGCAGATCCACCCCGGTCGTGCAGCATTCGCCGAGAAACCGCCCGATGTGGTCCTCGGTGGTGGCGTACGCCTGGGTGGCCGAACGCACCACGCTCGGCCCGGTCAGCGCCGGTTTGCCCGCGAGATAGGCCTTGGCCCCCTGGATCATCCAGTGGAGGATGCCCGGCCCCTCCTCCTGGACGAGCGTCTCCGCCAGGTTGTCGATCTTGCGGTGGTCGGGGACGACCTTCTCGAACGGGATCAGCCTGATCCGCCGCCAGAAGGCGTGCCCGCCGGTGCCGACCTCCGGACGGTGGTTGCCCAGCAGCCACAGCTTGTGCGTCGGCTCGAAGCTGAAGAAGTCCTGCCGCATCCGCCGGGCCTTGAGCCGGTCACCACCCGTCAGGAGCTTGACGCGGGCCTCGTCGAACTTGTCGTGCGGCTTCAGCTCGCTGCACACGAACAGCCGCCGCCCATGGAGTTCGGTCAACTCGGTGGAGTGCTCGTTGAACTTGCCGCGCTCCATGAGGAAGCCCGGCGGGGCCACGTCCGCGTAATCGCCGAGGATCTTGATCACCACGTCCAGCAGAGCCGACTTGCCGTTGGCACCGACCCCGTAGAGGAACGGCAGGACCTGGCCGCCGACGTCACCGGTGATGGAGTAGCCGAGCAGGAGATGAAGGAAATTGATCATCTCCTTGCCCTTGTCGTCATCGCCGAAGGTCTGGTTGAGGAACAGGTGGAACCGCGGCGTCGGCATGGCCTCAGGCGCCAGGTGCGTGGCACGGGAGTGCAGGTCCCGGGTCGGGTCGGGCTTGTGCAGATCGCCCGTACGCAGGTCCACGACACCGGCCGGGGTGCACAGGGCGTACTTGTCGCCGTCCAGGGTGTCCGGGTCCAGCGCGAGCTCGGGCGACGCCTTCGCCTGCGTGAGCATGGCCTTCACACCCGAGGTGGACATGGCCCGTCTGCGGTGCTGCACGAGTTCGCGGTCGGTGAAGAACCCCCGCGGGTCATGCCCCGGCAGATCCTCCGCCATGTCGCCGGCCGCCCAGATCGCGGCCTTCTCCCCGCCCGTGCGCTTCCACCTGTACTCGTCCCACACGTACCAGCCCAGTCCCTCCACATGACGGAACCGGTTGTGGTGGAGATGCGCGAACAGCTTGGCGTTACCGCGGTCGGTGAGGTTCTGCAGCAAGCCCGACGAGATGAAGTCGCTGCCGCCCCCGGCCGCCGGTGCTCCGCCCTGCTTCTGCTGCGCGGGCAGCCTCCGGCCCGGGGGCGCGGCGGCCTCCGTGGTGAACGCGGCGAGCTGTTCGGCCGCGGCCTGGGCGTTGAACCCCGTGCTTCCGGCGCTGCTCATGGGCGTTCCTTGGGGTGGATCGGTCGGTCGCTTCCGGCGCGGAGCCCTGCCTCGACGATGAGGACGTTCCGGCGCGGCTGGTGGGGTCGTGCGTGGTTCGCGGCTTCCAGGAGCAGGTCCCGGCACTCTCCGGCGGTGAGATGGCCCGAGGCGACCAGCCCCCCGGCCGTGAAGGCGGCCCTGTTGAGCTTCTCGCTGAACGCGGTGCCTTCAGGGCTGGCCCCGCAGGCCCGTACCTCGTCCAGCAGGGGCCCGAGCAGCCTCCCGGCCTGCTGCCGGGGCCGCCGACCCCGCGAAGGGCCCTCAGAAGCCCTCACAGGCCCCTCTGCGGGCGCTGGGGGGGCCACCGGCGCCGTTTCCACCGTGTGGCCGGTACGGGAGAGTTCGGCGGCCAGCCAGAGCGGCAGGGCGGCGGGCTGCCGGGCCCCCGGCAACGGCTCGTAGACACCGGCGGCCGTGCGCGTCGTCGGCGCGACGATGTACCCGCCGACGGCACGGACGTCGACCTGCCAGGCGAGCGCCACCTTCGAACTCGAGCCGCTGGAACACCGGAACCCCGGACCGCCGCGCGGCGCCCGGTACCAGACGTGCATCCCTCCGGACGGAGTGCGCACCCGCAGGGTCGAGGTGTCCTCGCAGGGGTTGGGCCGGGAACGGTAGGCGGCCAGCAGCGCCAAGGTGTCGAATCCGCTCTGCAGTCCGGTCAGGTCGACACGGTCGTCGATGGGGATGCCGGGCAGCAGCCGCTGCCGGTCGGGCAGGGTGTCCGTGTGCGCGTCGACGTCGATGACCACGAGCCCGGCCGGCCCGCACGACACCCCGATCCCGAAACCGGGCTCGGCCTGCCACCACCGGCGCACCGTACGGAGGTCCGTGGTCGCGGCGTGGAACCCGTGGCACCAGCGGCCCTGCCCGGGGCACAAGCAGTCCTGCGGGGCATGGCGGCTCCCCCGGCAGTCGGAACAGTTCGGGGCCGGCGTCTTGGTCCCTGGAGCAAGCGGGTGGACCGGATACCCCTGCGAGGCCATCCAGATCGCCACGTCCAGTGCCGTCCCGCCACTCACACCTTGTGGCGGATGCTCGGAGTAGACGGGCACTGGCTCTTCCTTGACGCGCGGTTAGGGACGATTCCTCCCGTCCCGGACCCTGCATCGCAGGGACCAGAGGGACTGAAGATTCACTATCTCGGAGATTACCGCAGAGGTACCGGCCGGTCGGGCTCGACGTCCGCTGTATCGAGACTTGAGTCCCTTCAGTCCCTCGGTCCCTGAGGTTCTACGCCGGTACGTCCCCAAACGTTCTCTCTTCCGTCCCACTGCACTCCCGGGCGTGTCGCGCTGGACCTGCCCCGGGGGCACCGCACCGCCAAGCCTCAAACCACCCCATACAAACCCTTACCTCCCCAGGTACTGAAGGCCCAGACCCTCGTTCAGTCCCTCCCGGTTCAGTCCCTTGACAAACATGCAGGTCAGAGCGGTGTAAGGCAAAACTGAGGGACTGAAGGGACTCAGAATCACTACTTCCAGTCCTCATGCGTGTGTGTGTATGCGCGCGCATATAAGAAGACCGCATGTGTATATGTGGCTCATAACTACGAAGTTGAGTCCCTTCAGTCCCTGAGTCCCTGGGTGCACCCGGCTGACCTGCAGGTTTGTGCAGTGACTGAAGGGACAGGGACCGAAGGGTCCGAACCGGGCTTCAGCCCCTTGTCAGGGAGGGAGTACCGAGGGAGGGCCCCCACCCCCCAAAACCACCCAGGGACCGAACACCCAGGGACCGAACGGCCGCGAAGGCGCCACCCGCGAAGAGAACCCGAAAACCCAACAGGGACTGAACTGCCCCCATCGACCGCCCACTCACCCGAGACCCGCGCGCCCCATGTACTCCCGGTACCAGAACCCCGCCTCGTCCAGACAGGCCAGCGGCCCGGGCCCGGGCGTACAGCCGGCCGCCTCCCAGATCCCCGCGCTGTCGTACCAGTGGTCCTGCGCGAGCATCCAGAACTGCCGCGGACTCATCCGGCTCCCCGAAGCCGCCAACCGCTCCAGACACTCCGCCTCGGGCAGGTCCCGTTCCACCGGAGCCAGGATCCCCCGCCCGGTGAGCGCCCGAACCAGAGCCCCCGCCGCCACCGGCTCCGGATGACTGGCGTGCCAGACGCTCCCCCCGTCCGGGCCGTGACCGAGCGCGAGGCGGACGACGAGCCGCGCGAGGTCCCCGACGGCCACCAGGGACAGCAGAGCCCGTCCGCCTCCCCACATGGCCCCGGTGGCCTCCAGCAGCCGCCCCAGCCCCGGCACGACCCACCGGTCCCCGGCCCCGATCACCAAACTGGGCCGGAGCACCACCGCCCCCGCGGCCAACGCAGGCCCTTCCCCCGCCAGACGCGTCCGGCTGGTGGCCGAGACCGGCGCGGGAGCGACACCGTCCACCGCGATCCCTCGGTGGGGCCCCTGGCCGTAGACGGCCGCCGTGGACAGGTGGACGATCCGCCCGACACCCGCCCGGCGCGCCTGCGCCATCAACGCCGCGGTCCCCTCGGTGTTGACCGCGGCACACTGCCGCTCGTCGGAGCCGATCACCGAAGCCAGGTGCAGCAGCACGTCCGCTCCCGCACAGCACTCGCGCAGCGACCCAGGATCGGACAGGTCGGCCCGGACCCACTCGTCGCCGGCCGCGGCCGCCCGCGAGGCCGCCCGGCCCACCACCCGCAGGTGCAGCGAGGCGGAACCAGACTCCTCGCCCCGCACCCTGGCGAGTTCGGACATCACCGCCGTACCGATGAAGCCGGTGGCACCGGTGATCACCAGCCGGAGCGGTGCTGCACACGCCTGGCGAGCATGGGTCATCGGTCCACCAATCATCCTGAAAAACCGGCCGCCCGGGATTTTACTGCGGAAGATCCGTAGGCTTGGTCGACAACCAGTCATGCAATCGACCACGAGCCCACCCGGCTCAGGTCCAGAACGGCGCTTACCTTGACGTACTCCCCCACACCCCCGCCCCCCTCCCCGAAGCCCCAGACCCAGGCGATCACCGCGCCCGGCCCGCTCGCCGGCCGGACCGCGCTGGTCACCGGTGCCAGCCGCGGCATCGGCCGAGGCATCGCCGAGCGCCTGGCTTCCGACGGCGCGCTCGTGGTGGTCCACTACGGACAGAACAGCGCCGCTGCCGACGACGTCGTGACCTCCATACGCGCCGCCGGAGGCGACGCCTTCCCCCTCCACGCCCCGCTCGGCGTCCCCGGCGACGCCCAGGCCCTCTACGCCACCCTCGACTCCGAACTGGCCCGCCTCGGCCTCGATCCCGGGCTCGATATCCTGGTCAACAACGCCGCCGTCAGCGGCTCGGCGAGGATCCACGAGGTCACCCCGGAACTGATCGACAAGATCTTCTCGGTCAACGTCAAGGCACTCCTCTTCGTCATCCAGGAAGGCCTCACCCGCATGCGGGAAGGCGGCCGGATCGTCAACATCTCCTCCGCCGCCACCCGCATCGCCTACCCGAAGTCCGTCGTGTACTCCATGAGCAAGGGCGCGATGGACACCCTCACCCTCACCCTCGCCAAGGAGCTCGGACCCCGAGGGATCACGGTCAACACCGTCTCCCCGGGCTTCGTCGCGACCGACATGAACGCCAAACTCCGTACGACCCCGGAGGAGGCCGAAGACCTGGCCCGCCTGTCCGTCTTCGAACGCATCGGCAAGCCCGCCGACATCGCCGGCATCGTCGCCTTCCTCGCGTCCCCGGACTCCCAGTGGATCACCGGCCAACGCCTCGACGCCTCAGGCGGCTCCCAACTCTGACGCACGCCGCCCCACGCACCCCAAAAGAGGCCGGCGGAATGCGATCGGACGTATGCACCCCCCACCCCACCCAATCTCTGTCCGCCCACCAAAACGATCACCCTTCGACCACGGAACCCCAAGCGCCGCCGACGTCTGCCGGTCTAGGCTCCGGCCATGACTGCCGACCAGTGGTACGTCCTCATCGAGGAGGACACCCGCACGACGCGTCACGCCGAAGGTGTCGTCTTCAAACTGCACCGCTGGACCCTGACCGCCAGCCACCCCGTGACCGGCCCGGTGGAACAGGCCCTCGCCGCAGCCGAAGACGCGGCCCTCAACCACATGCCGTCCTTCCTGGCGAGCTACGCCACTCCCGGCGACGTACCTGCCCGCCGGGCCTACCTCACCCCGGACGGCACCTGGCTCGTCCACCTGAAGCAGCGCCACCGTGAATGCCACCTCCGCGTGAGCACCGCCCGCCTCGTCCACACACAGGAAGAGACCCAGGCACCCCCACCCGAAACCATCAAGCAGAAGCTCCGCCACGCCCTGGAACGCCCCTCCCGCAAGCCCCACCAAGAGGGCCAAACACCAATCACCACCCAGCCCGACGAGGCATGACCCCGAACCCGAGCGAACCGAACCCGGCCCTGCTTGCCCGAATGTGGGAAAGAAACATCAAGACCCCCTTCCCATGCGGCGCCGGGACGCTCGCGAGGTGGACTCACGAGCAAGATCCACCTTGCCGGGGAAGGCGGGTGCCGCCCGCTCGGGTTTGTCATCACGCCCGCCCAGTGGGGAGCCGCACCGCAGATGATTCCCGTCCTGGAAGAGATCCGCGTGCCCCAGCAGGCTGGTGGACGACCGCGCACCCGGCCCGACCATGTCGGAGGCGATGAGGCCTATTCGTCACGCCGCAAGCGGCGTCACCTACGCAGACGCCAGATCAAGCACACGATCCCCGAGCCGAGAGACCAGCTGGCCACCCGCCGGCGCCGCGGCTGCCAAGGCATCCCAGGGCTAATTCATAGTCCGGTTGGTCATGTCCCGTTGCAGGTCAGGGGCAGTCCGAGTAGGTCGAGCGGGCGGGTGAAGGGTGTGTAGGAGACCTCGCGGAGTCCGGCGGCGATGTTGTGGTGGCCTGCGTCGCGCAGGGTGTTGATCGCGAGGTTGCGGAGGGTGGCCAGTTCTCGGGTCCGTGTCCGGTGCGGATCTTGGAGGCGTCCTCCGCGAACGTTGTGTCCCTGATGTGGTGGACGGCCTCGATGCCCCCATTGGGCTCTGGCGATACGGCCGATGAGCTGGGGTGATGCCTCGCGTGCGGTCATGTCGGTGATGGCGTGGATGGTCTGCCGGGTGACCTTGCCGGTCTTCAGATCGGTGCGGTGCCGCAGGATCTTCACCGCCTGGACGACGTGGGGAAAGTCCAGGCTGAGATCGGTGACGGTAAGCGTGCGTGTCGAGCGGGTCTCGCGTCGGCCGTGCCCGGCCTCGCGGTCGTAGCGGCGGGCGGTCACCGCCTTCCAGGGAAGGGCTCTGACCGCAGCGTGGAGTCTGGGCTGATTGCCCTTGACCACCAGGAGGTAGTGCGCGTTCTTGGCTTCGACCAGCCATTTCGCGTGTTCGCGCTGGGTGTGGAGAGCGTCGGCGGTGACCACGGTGCCGGTCAGGTCGAAAGGGTCCAACAGCGAGGTGAACGCGGTTATCTCATTGGTTTTGTCCGGCACCCTGAGCTGGCTGACGGTGCGGCCCGCGGCCGTGACGGCGGACAGGAGGTGGGCGGCCGGAGCCACGTCGGTGCGTGAACCGCGGGGCGGCCTTGCCGTCCACCGCGACTGATTCAGTGCCGGCCAAGCTGTGTCCGAGGAGGTCGGCGAGGCCGCCGGGACATACCCCGGCCAGCACCCGGCGCACAGTCGACACAGAGGCCGCGCGACGGAGCCCGAGGGGGCCGCGCGGATGAAACCCCAGGCGGGAGAGGGTGTCCTGGGGTGCATGGCGGGCCCACTGCCCGATCGCGAGATAGGAGCGGGCGCCGGCCAGCACCGCGCACGCGGCGGTCAGTAACACCGAGGCGAGGCTATGACGCCGACCCCGCCGGGCGCGTGGATCCGGCAGGGAGGCCAGCCGCGCCGCCGTGCCGGGAAGCTCACGGTGTTCTCGCGAGGGCGACTTGATCAGACACACGATGGCAGACTGGCGGCACATCGGGGCTCCGGTGATCGGGCGACTTGGTAGGTCCCCTTGATCATCGGAGCTTCGTTGCGTACGGAACTGCCATAGCGAAGGTCCGTCACATGCCTGTGACCTGCTGATTCTCCAAGCAGCCAGGACTATGAATCAGCCCTGGCGTGACCCCCTCCCTAGGCTCGCACCACCCGAACGTCATCCCAAGCAGCTGGGCAACGTGCCGAATGGGGGAGTCTCCGTGCTGGACCTTCGGGGGAGGTGGTCCCGCCTCGTGACGCGGGACGATCTTCCCTCGTGCCGAAGCTTCCTGAATGGACATCAGGAATCGCGTGACGGCAGAAGGCTTCTAGGAAAGTTGAGGCATTCATGAAAACGGCAGCATTACTTGCCGGTGCATCCACTGTGGGTGCACTGCTGCTGTGGGCTCCCGTGGCGGACGCGGCGACGGCTCCGCCGCAGGCAAACACTTCCACTGCCAGGGCTGCTTTCGGCACCAGCGGTCTGGGGGCGGTGCAGGGGAAGAAGTACGTTCTGGAACACCTCGTCGAGACCACTGTTCCCGGCAAGGCCGGCAGTATCAGGGTTCTTGCATTGGACGGCCCACCGAACGTCTCCAGCCGTCCTGGGGAGGTCTTCTTCCTTTACGATCCGTCGGAACGGAGCGTCACCGGGTCGTTCTGGCTCAGCGGTGACACGGCCGCGACGGAGGTCGACGACTGGCGGCAGGTCAAGTTCTCCTACCCCTCCCGGTCTCAGCAGCGCATCGAAGTGCGCTACGGCAGCCTCGCCAACCCTCAGACAGCCGACGTCGTGGCGTCGGTCACGCGCTCATACGACCGGAAGTCCGACGAGCCCGTCCTGATAGACGACGCCTTCACCGAGTCGGAACAAGGCTGGAAGCAGTTCATCGCCGACGTACCTGCCGACAGCCCCCTGGAGGACTTCGAACTCCATTACGGCCTCGATCAGATCCCCGCGCCACTGGACGCCATGGGCCGCGCGCTTCACATGACCGGACACAACCGCAGCGACGACCTCGCCATGTTCGCGACCAAGGAAATCGGGCCGCAGCACGGCATCAAGCCGAACACCAACTACCGCATCGACTACGACTTCGACATCGCCACCAACGCCTATAGCGGTGTAGGTATCGGTGGTGACCCCGGCGGCTCGGTGTACGTCAAGGCGGGCGCCGTCTCCACCCAGCCCGCAACCGTGCGTGAGGCGGGTCTGCTACGCGCGAACTTCGACCACGGCAATCAGTCGGAGGACGGCAAGGACGCCGTCGTGCTCGGCAACCTGATCAAGCCGTCGGGCCTTGAGGACGACACCTACGAACTCAAGCACTTCAACAATACCGACAAGCCACTCAGTGCCACCTCCGACTCCCAGGGACGACTCTGGCTGGTCGTGGGCACCGACTCCGGCTACGAAGGCATCACTCACGTCTACTTCCCCCGCATCGGCGCCACCCTCACGCCGCTTTCGTAGCAGGCCTCTCGCCTGTCGTCGTTTTCATGGGCTTGGCGTTTATCCTCGCCTGTCACCCGACCTGCTGATCTGCGGTGTATCCCGCGACGGCGGAGGCGGCCGTTCTCCACGCTTCGAGATGTCGAGTAACGAAGCACCAGAGAACGGCCGCTGTGTATGAGTCTGTCTGCCGAAGCACGGGGTCCACGGGTACCCGGACACCGAGACCCGGCGAACCTTCCCGTTCACAGCGCTAGGTGTAACGGCGTTGCCGTCGACGGTACACGGCCCAGGTGCCGGCGCAGAGAGCGGTCGCGACGAGAGTGCCGCCGCAGGTCGCGCGGGGTGTAAGGCATCTGCGGGATGTCGGTGCGGCCGAGCATTTGACGCCGATCATCTGGCGTCGCCGAGACGGCAATCTCTTCTCCGACGAGCCGGCCGACTGGATCGAGTACGAGAAGAAGCAGTTCCAGCTGATCCTGGGCCGTCTGACACGGATGATCACCGGCACACTCGACCCGCACCTGGCCCGCTGTCCCGAGGACGCATGGGCCCAGCTCGCATCCGCCCAGCTCACAGGCGTCCGTGGGACCCTCGCCCAGCTCACCAAATAGGCCCCAGGCCCGAACCGACCCCGGGAGGCCGTGATGGCCTTGATCTCCCGTCGGCGCCGCTATCCCTCCGACACCACCGTCGCGGAATGGGCGCTGCTCGAACCGCTGCTGCCCGTCCAGGCCTGCATGACCAAGGCCGGCGGACGGCCGGAGAAGTGGCATCGCCGGGAGATCGTGGACGCCATCCGGTACATCGTCGACAACGGGGTCAAGTGGCGGGCGCTGCCTGCCGACTATCCGCCCTGGCAGACGGTCTACTATCACTTCGCCCGCTGGGCGCGGGCCGGGATCGTCGGCTCCATCCGTAACCAGCTCCGCCGCCAGATCCGTACCGGCCAGGGGCGGTGCCCCTGGCCGGTCACGCTGATCGTGGACTCGCAGTCCGTCAAAGGCGCCGACACCGTCTCGGAAGCCACCCGCGGCTACGACGCGGCGAAGAAGATCAACGGACGTAAAGGACTGTGTCCCGGCCCGTGCGCGTTGCCGTGCCGCGGGTCAGTGGCGGCGGCGGGCCGCGATCAGCAGCGCCGCGCCGATCCCGGCCGCGCCCAGGGCTCCGCCTCCCCACCACAGGGCGTTGCTGCCCGTGGAAGCCAGGACCTGGTCGACGAGGGACTGCCCGCCGTCGTCTCCCTTTCCGCCGTCGTCGGCGGGAGGCTGCTGCCCGTCACCGGGCGGCGGGGTCTGGTCGTCCGGCTTGCTCGGGTCGTCCGGCTTGCTCGGGTCATCGGGCTTGCTCGGGTCATCGGGCTTGCTCGGGTCGTCCGGCTTGCTCGGGTCGTCGGGCTTGTCGGCGGTGGCCTTCACCCGGGTGCTGGCACAGATGTCCTGGCACTCCTCGGGGTTGGCCGCATCCGAACGGGCCGCCAGCACGTCGAACGGGAACTCCTTGGCCTCCTCCGGGGTGAAGGAGAGCGTGAGCGACTTCTCCTCCCCGGCCTTCAGGTCTCCGACCTTCCAGGTCCCGTACCCCTCGCCGCCCGGCTCACCGTTGAAGTTGGCGCCGCCGTCGTGGGTGAGGCCGTTCACCGTCGGCAGGCCGACCTCGACGACCGTGTTGCGGGCCGTCGAGGGACCCTCCTTGTTGGCGACGGTGACCTTCACCTTGGCCTGCTCGCCCACCTTGACGGTGTCCTTGCCGTCCGGGGCCGCGATCGACACGTCCAGACCAGCGACCTGCTGCACCTCGACCTTGCGCTCCACCGGCACACCGATCTTGCTGCCCTTGCTCTCGTCCAGCGGTGTCTTGGACTCCTTCACCGTGGCCCGGTAGTGCAGCTCGTCATGATCGGGCAGCACCGTACCGGTGAGCTTCAGGACGGCTTCGCCATCGATCGGCAGGTCCGCCGGCTTCCAGAGACCGTCCTCGTACGAGCCCCCGTTCTCCGCCGTCGCCTCGGCACCATCGACACCGGCGGGCACCGGGACCTCGATCTCCAGCCCCTTCGCCGTCGACACGCCGGGGTTCTCCGCCTTCACCGACCACGTGACCTTCTGGCCGGGCAACGGTCGACCACCCGCTTCCCCCTCCGGGGTGACCGTCAGCCGTGCGGCGGCCCGCTGTACCACGTTCAGCTCGCTCACAGCCATGTGGCCCTCGATGTCGTTCGCCTCATCACATGGTTTGTAGCCGCGCAGATCGGGCGCGTCCTTACTGGCTCTGGCGATGCAGACCCGGTGCACCAATGCCTCCTTGTCCGGTACCACGACGCTCCCGACCGTGATCACGGCAGTCTCACCCGCCTTGATGCTCGGGATGGTCCACACGGCCGTCGCGTCGTCGTAATAGGTACCCTTCGGTCCCTTCCAGTCGCGGGCCGGCATGCCTTCGGGCATGACGTGCGCGACCTCCACGCTCTTGGCCGTGGAAGGACCGTCGTTGGTCACGGCGATCCTGTAGGTGACCGGATCACCCGGAGCAGGCTCGTGCGAGCCTCCCTCGGGAGCTCCCGCCAGCGATACACCCACGCTCAGTTTGGAGCTCCGCTCGACCTCAACAGACTTCTGGGACTCGTTGTTGTCCAGGTTGGGGTCCTCGAGGCCAGCGTACGAAGACGGAACGATCTGCGGATGGAGATCGACGGACGGCTCATCGGCAGGCACGGTGACGGGAAGCGAGAGGGTCTTGCTCCCGCCGACGCCAAGCTCACCGACCGCCCAGATTCCGGTTGCCTCGTCATAGCCTTCGACGCCCCGGTCCAGTGCCACGCCCTTAGGCAGCCGAACCTGCACCTTGACGTCCCTGGGGCTGGCCGGCCCCTGATTGTATGCCTTCACCGACAGCACCACCTTCTCGCCGGGCTTCACGACCTCCCCGACGGGCGTCCCGTCCCTCAGGATCTCGGCCTCGACTCCGAGGTCCACGTGCTTTGTCGCGTCGCTCTTGAAAGTCGTGGAATTGTTCGTTGAGTTCGGATCAATGCTCAACGAAGAGAGGGACGTACGCGCCTCCAGCTCGCCGGGACGGACCACCTTCCCGGAAACGCTGAGGTCCACTTTTTGCCCCGAAGGAAGCGCTGCGATCTTACATTCGAGCCCGTCGGCGCTCTGCTGGCACCCTTCGGCGACGAACGAACTCTTTTCGATTTCAGCCGGTCGGCTCACCTTGACTAGTACGTCCCGGGCCTCGGACGGCCCCGTGTTTTCTACACGGAAGGACAGTTCTGCCTGGTCTCCCACCACGTACTGAGATTTATTGAAACCTCCGCCGGCTGCGATACCGACGTCAGCTTGGGCAATTCCAATGCTCTTGGCCTCCAGAGGCGAGCTGCCCCCATCGAAGGAGACCACCGGCTGGTGTGCGAATTCGGAACCGAGCTTCACAGCTTTCGCTTTGTCGTCGACCGCGATTGTAAGCTTGTAGGACACTGCGTACTTGTCTCCCCCCTTCAGCACCCCTCCCTCTCCGACCGGGACGGTCAAGGTGCCGTTGATGACCTTCACCTTGCTCTGGTCGACACCAATTTGCTGACCGTCGGCGACACGGCGGATCCGGACGCTGTTCTGGACATAGCTCACCCCCGCAGGGAGCGCGACGCTGTATGTCGAACCTGCCGCGGGCGCGCCACCCTTGTCGGTGATCTCGGACACCACCTCAGTGTCTTCGCCGATCTGCATTGGCTGGACGGCAGCGACGCTTCCCGTCACGACGGGGAGGTATTCGATCCTGAGATTATCGACATCTATGGGCGTATCGAAGACCTCCAATTTAAAGAGCGTCTTGTCGGAGCCTGCGATCGGCTGATATTCGCCACTGATCGTCTGCCAGTCAGTACCAATATGTTCGACGATATGCTTGCCGAAGGTTCCGTTTGAGAAAGTGGCATGCAGGTTGAAATCCTGACTGTCGGATTTTCCTGCGCGAACGTCGAAGCTGTACCGGAACTTCAAGCCCGGCAAGGTGGGTATATCTTGCGTGATGCGTTCATTCCCCGTGAGGCTGGCACTCTGCTCACCGTCCGAAGGGCCGTTCTCGCTGTTGTTGATATATACGGGATCCCCACCCCATCCCTCGGGAACCTCATGAATATATCGTCTATTCATGGCCCGGAGGTTAGGCTTCTCGAAGGATCCGTTGGCCACGGCAGGCCCGACAGGAATCACCTCGCTCTTACTGTCCGTTTCCGCGCTCGCGTACTGGAGCGCGAGCCCGGACATGAGCAGCGAGGCCGTTGCGGCCCCGGCCCATGCCATTTTGCGTGAAGCTCGGTGTTTACTGCTGGTCATGTGTTCGACTCTCCATTAGTTACTCTCCATAGGGCATCTTGCGAGGCGAACATGGCCCTCACAGGTGCCGGAAGGGCAGGCTTTCGGACCAACCTCGATTTGCGATCTCTCGGGTTTGGGGCGGTGGCATGGCAGACAGTGGGCTGGGATGTGTTGGTGCTATGTGTCACTGAACCCTTTTCATCCTGAATAGCTGCAGGTCAACAGAGTGTGGACGGCCTTGACGATCCTGCTGATGCGGTTGGTGGAGCATCGGGCTCGGCGGAGGACGTGCCAGGTTTTCAGTTGGGCGAAGGCGCGTTCGCCGGTCCGCGCAGGCGGGCGTGGTCGCGATTGAACTGCTGGTAGTGGGGTGGCTGGATCTTGTGGCGGTAGTACGGCGTGCGGACGGTGGCGCCGGCGCCTTGGTAGGCCCGGTCGGCCAGGACGAGGATCTGCCGGGTGAGGCAGGCCTGGACGATGCCGTGGGCCCGGGCCGCGGTCAGGTCGTGGGTCCGTCCCGGCAGTGCCCTTGAGAACCACAGGGGTGTGCCATCCGGACGTGAGATGACCTGCACGTTCATCCCGTGCTTGCGGTGCTTCATCGAGTAGTACGGCTCATCTGCCTTGATGCGGTCGGTACCGACGAGGGTTCCGTCAGCGATGACGCAGTCACCTTCTGCCAGGCCGACGAGCGCTTCCTGCAGGCCCGGCGACCAGTCCGCGAGCTGCGGGAACGTCTCGTTCTTCCGTAGATGTGCCAGGGCCAGGAGGGACTGTTTGAGAGCCTGGTGATCAAGGGCTCTGGTGTTCGGGTTGAGATTTCCGGGGCTTGTGAGGCATGAGAGAAGGGGCCCTCTGGAGAGCTATTAGGGCTTGGTCAGGTTCAGTCGTTGGTGGCGTGTCCGGATGATTGAACCGTTCTGACTTCTCTGCCGCTCTGTTGTGAGCTATCAGGGAGGATGGGTCTCGTGCCCAAGAAGATTGACGCAGCCCTTCGTAGCCAGGCTGTGCGTCTCGTGACAGAGCATCGTGCGGAGTACTCCTCCGAGCGTGCACTGCATATCCAGGTCGCTGATTCCCTCGGTGTGTCCCGGGAGTCGGTTCGGCGCTGGGTGATGCAGTACGAGGTCGACGCCGGCCAGGCGGCGGGCGTGAGCACGGACGAGCGGGAGGAACTTCGCAGGCTGCGAGCGGAGAACAAGCGTCTGCGCGAGGTCAACGAGGTGCTCAAGTCAGCGACGATTTTCTTCGCGGGGGAGCTCGACCCCCGAAACCGCTGATCGTGGCGTTCACCGATCAGATGCGGGCCACCGGTTATGCCGTCGAGTCTTGTCCGGTGGTGGCGTTGTGGCCGTATTTGATGTTTCCGCAGGCGTTGTGGTTGTGGTTGCCCTTGACTTCGATGACGCAGAAGTTGCCCCCGTCCTTGTCTTTGCCGATGTCGTCTGAGTGTGCGGTGGCACTGAGTCCGGTGAGGGCGAGGAGTGCTGTGGCGATGGTGAGTGCGGGGCGGGTGTAGCGCATCCCGTTTCTCCTTTAGCGGTGGGTAGGGCGTTTGTATTGTGTGGGTGTGTGTGGGGGGAGGCGGGCCGTGGTGTGGTTCGGTTGGGTGAATTGGTGGAGTGTCTCGGTTCCAGTCTTAATCCATCATCCAAAATGAAGCACACAGCCTGTACCGGTCTCATCGTGAACCCTGGGAAAGCTGTCCCCGTCCCAAGCTGCTTGTCAGCCGGCTGATAGGAATCGGCATACGGATGACAGTGGACTTCGTCACCTGCCGCGGAGCGGCTGGTCCTGGAAGCGGAGCGGGAAGGACACCGGGTGGGGGAGCGAAGCGGACACACCCAACGGGCCGAAGACCCTAACCCTGTGAACAAGGGTCACCCAGGCTTGCGAAGCAAGCCATTCGGGGTGGAGCGAAGCGGAACCCCGAACCAGTCCGGAGCGAAGCGCAGGACCCCGGCCCGAAGGGCCGGCCCCGAGGGCGCGAAGCGCCCTCCCGCTGAGCGAAGCGAAGCGGGTCGTTGGCACAGCGCGCAGCGCTGTGGG
>NZ_JBQPXG010000007.1:0-16396 GCF_052244475.1 Streptomyces sp. IBSNAI002
GCCGCTCGCGGTGGGGTCCCCCGGAGGGTGACCCCCCTTGTACATCGGGGGCTTTTGATCTTGCTCCATCGGGGGCTTTTGATCTTGCTCCGGGACGGCCGGAGCAAGATCACGTATCGGAGATACCTGGGTACTCCTGAAGATCACTTGCGCTCCGCAGGCCGACTAATTCGAGAATGCCTAGGTGTGTGATCTGGGTCGGTTTGTCGGGCCGTTGGATCCAGATGCAATGGTGTGGGGGTTCGTGGTGGCTGCATCGGTCGGCGGGACATCGGTCGGTCGCGGTCCGTACGGCGGGATCCTCGGCTGGGGTCCGGGCTCCGGATCGTCGTAGTGCCAGAGGTGTGCGACATGTGGTCGGCATTCCGGGCGGTGCAGCTGCTCGTGCTCCTGGTGCTCGTTGGCGTGACGCCTCTTGTGACTTCCCTCGGCGGTCGCCTGGCTCTCGCTACGGTCGGCGGCATGAGCACCGAAGAGCTGCGCGACCTCCTGGTGGAAATCCTGCGGGCCGACCCGCGCTTCGCGGACGTTGATCCGGCGGAGGGCGGCTACCTCGACCCGCCGGGGGTGGCGGTCGTGATGGCCAAGCCCGTCGACCTCGACTTCCTGATCGAGGTGCGGACGGGCTGAGCCGGATCGACGTCCTGGTGCTCGTTGTCGACGGCGGCCTGCGCGGTGGCGGAGCCGCGGGGCGGAGACAGGAGCGGTCCGCCGGCGGGCGGGCCGCGCGCCCGCAGGGCGCCTTGATCCAGTAGAGAAACTTTGGACAGCTCGCCGCGTACGGTCGGGCCCATGGCGTACGACATCCCGAGAAACAGCCGCGGCGAGCGGATCTGTCAGCAGTGCCACGACCCGGACAAGCCTCTGCGGCCCTCGCTGGGGACCAAGCCGGTCATCTACTGCTCGTCGTCCTGTCGGCAGCGGGCGTACGAGGCGCGCAAGACCCGGAAGGCGGTCCTGGCGGCGGTTGCCGATGCGGAGCGCCGGGCTGCTGCGGCTGCTGCAAAGTCACAGATTTTCCCTGGAAACCAGCAGGCTGACCCAGCAAAGCCACGTGACATTGCGGGGCCCCGGTTGCCGGTCGATGACGGGGACTTCCTCCTGGCCCCGCCGCTCGAACCGGCCGTCGAGGGTGGGGTGCTGCCGGATGCGTGGCGGGCGCCGGCCCCCGCTCCGCGTCGCCAGCTCGGGGCTGGCCCGGGTCGGCGGCGGTCGTCCATGACGGCTCCGGCGATACCGCTGCCGTTCGACATCGAGGACGACGACGGCATATGAGCTGCGGTGACCTGTGCCTCGTACTGGCCGCACTCTGTCCTCGGCCACGACGAGACGTAGAGCGAGCGGCGCGAGAGTGCCGGGCTCGGCCACATCGCGGCAGCTGCCAGCTCCCCGCCAGCCCATTCCCGGGGCCGCAGGGCCGCGTACGCGCCTGCATCCGTGACGGCGGCGGAACGGCGCTCAGCCCAACTCCGGGGCGGGTAGACGGCCGATCAGGGCCACCGACCCCACCCCTCCCGCCGCTAGCCGCTTTTGCTGATCCGAGCGCGCCCGCAGTCGCCGTCCGGAGGTGGCCGCGCATGCCATTTGACGGTGGGCGGTATGTAGCCCAACCCCCGGCATGGGTCCGTCCGGGGCCCTGAGTGCCGTTCTCCGGGCCTTCCGGCCTTCCGGCGGACTGAGAGGCGTAAACGCCTCGTTGGGGCGCTCAGGGCCGCGTACAGTCCCGCTCATGATCGGCGGGGGCGAGAAACACACATGGTGATACGCCTTGCGTTAGACGCGAGTGCGTGTCACAGTGAGACGCATGACGCAGCAGACACCGGCCCAGCTTCGGGCCACGGCGGAGGCGGCTCTCAAGCCCCTTGGCACCAAGCGGATCAAGCTCCTCGCTCAGCTGGAGGAGGTGGAGGCCGAGCTGCGGCCGCTGATCGTCCAGGCGGTGACGATGGAGGTCCCGTACCGCCGGATCACGGAGCTGACGGCGGTCGCCTCCAACACCGTCAGGAAGTGGGCCACCGACCCCGATCGGTGATCGTCCGGCGCCCGGAAGTTCCGGCCCGAGCCTCGTGCGCGCGTGCGCATAATGCGCGCGAGGTTGTCAAGCCGCCGGAATTCCGGACCGGAAGATCACACGCACGACCTGCACAACAACACAGCGAGCCGCCCCGGGCTCTGACCTCCGGGACGGCTCTGACACCGACGAGCGAGAGGCATGTCTCGTGATCATCAGTGCTGCCCAGAACCCTAGTGCCGAGCCGCAGACGCTCGGACAACTCCTGTCCGATCTCGGCCCTTCCGGGGTCGTCGTCCTGATCGCGATCGGGGCCTTCCTGCTCCTGTGGCTGATCGGCAAGTCCGCCCGCAAGGCGCTCGCCAAGGCGGCGGGGAAGGCGATCGTGAAGGCGGCCAAGGCCTTCGTCCGCTACGTCACCATCAGCCTGTGGGCGGCCCGGATGCGGATGCCGATCCGCCTCGCGATCCGGCTCCAGCCGGACCGGTGGGCGGAGATGACTGCGGCCCGCAAGCTGCTGGGCCTCAAGCGGGGCAAGGTGCGCCGCACGCCGATGGGCGTGGACATCCGCGTCACCTTCGGCGGCTCGCTGACCCTGGAGTCGGTCACCGCCCGTATCAAGGACCTGGAGACGGGCCTTGGCACCCGGCGGGGCGCGATCCGCGTCGAGCCCGGGACCAGCGCGCACAAGGGCGTCGTGCGGATCACGGTCCGCAACCCGCTGGCGAAGAACGTGCCGTACCCGATGCCGACCGGTCTGGTGAGCATCAAGCACCCGGCGCCGCTGTCCATGAACCCGTTCGGGGAGTGGACCGCGATCGACCTCCAGCAGCGCATCCTGATCGTCGGCGCGTCCGGGTCCGGCAAGTCGTCGGCTCAGCGGGTCATGGCCACGCCGGTGATCCTCGCGGCGGACGCGGACCTGGAGGTCTGGGACCTCAAGCAGGGCACCGAGTCCCAGCACTACGAGGGCAAGGCCGACGTCCGGATCACCAACGCCGAGCAGGCCAAGGCCCGCCTCGCGTGGTTCATGGAGCAGGAGCTCCCTCGCCGCGCGGCGGTGATGCAGGCCAAGCGCACGAGCACCTGGCCCACCTCGATGGAGAACCGCGACCGGATCGTCATGGTGGACGAGGGCGCGGCCCTGATCCGCGAGCTGGACGACGACGAGCTCGCCCGGTTCTTCACGTTCCTCGAGCAGGCCCGGGCGTTCGGCATCTATCTGTGGTGGGCCACCCAGTTCCCCAAGGGGACGAACCTGCCGACCGAGCTCCGCTCGCAGATGTCGGCGGTCGTCGCGCTCAAGATGCGCCGGCAGTCCGAGAGCCGCGTCGTCTTCGAGGACCTGACCAAGGAGGGCTGGACGCCGCACCGCCTGCCGGGCAAGGGCTGGCTCCTGCTCCTGGACGACGAGCACCAGGACCCCGAGGAGTCGCGCGCCGCGTTCATCGACGAGAAGCAGTTCCGCAGGCTCCAGCCGTACACGGCGGCCCCGGCCCCGCAGGCACCCGCCCCGGCGGCCCCGGTCGTCCCGCCGATGCCGACGTACGCGCCGTCGCTGCCGGAGTGGGGCAGCCTGGCCGATCCCGGCCCGGAGCCCTTCCCGTTCTTCGAGCCCCGGATCCCGGACCCCCGGATCACGGCCGCGATGGACGAGGCGATCGGCCTCACGAAGGAAGCCGCGGCCCCGGTGCCGCCCGCTGCGCCGCAGCCGGTCGAGCTGGTCGAGCTGTCGGTTGTGGACGCGATCCGTACCGCGCTGGCCGATGCCCCGGAGTCGGGGATGTCCGCCGCTGAGCTGATCGTGGCCACGGGCCGGGGCAAGTCCCAGGTCTACGCCGGGCTCCAGGAGCTGACCGACGACGAAGCCGCGGTGAAGGTCGGCCGTGGCCGGTACGTCCTGGCGGGCCGCAAGGAGGCGTCGGCATGACGCAGGAGACCTGGGACCGGTCGGTCATCGTCGCCTTCGCCGCCTTCGCCTGCGGGGTTGGCCTGTTCTCCCTGGCGGGCCTGCTGCTGATGCTCCTCAAGCTCGCCGCCGAGACCGCCACCGCGATTGCGGCCGCCGCGCCTGCCGGGATCGGCATCACCATCGCGCTCCGCCGGAAGGGGAAGTGATGACCAAGCAGCAGATCGAACGCTTCTCGCTCGTCGCGGCCGGGGCCGTGATCGTGGCCCTGACCGGTCTGGCGTTCTGGCTCTCGTACGCGCACCTGGCCGAGGTCGCCGGGGGCCATGGACTCGGCCACGCCCGAGACCGGATGTGGGCCTGGCCCGCGACGCTGGACGCGTTCATCGTCAGCGGCGAACTGCTGATGCTCCGCGCCGGCCTTCGCGGCCGGACTGACCGATGGGCCATCGGCATCACGGCCGCCGGGTCGGTCGGCTCGATCGCCCTCAACGTCGCCGGGGTCGCCGGTACGGGCGACGCGGCCACCGTGCCGTTCCTCGACTACGTGGTCGCCGCCGTGCCGCCCACGGCCGCGCTCCTGGCCTTCGGCGTCCTCATGCAGCAGATCCACGGACTCGTCGCAGAGGCGACCCCGGTCGCGACTGCCGACCCGCTGCCGACCACTGCCGACCCGGTAGTCGTACCGGCGGCGGCCCCGGCCCCGGCCGAGGAAGAGCCGCAGGCCGAACCGGTCGACACCCCGACCGCCCCGGTCGCTCCGGCGGCCCCGCAGGTCGACACCCCGGAGCCGGTACGGCTGTCGACCGAAGCCGCCCGCGCCGCGATCGAGGAGGGTTGGCGTCGGGGGCTGTCGACCCGGGAGACGGCCGAACTGTCGACCCGGCACCACTCCTTCGTGGGACGCGTCTACGCCCAGCTCGAAGAGCAGCACGGACCCCAGCCGATTCCCGGCCAGCTCGCTCTCGTCAAGTGATCCAAGGAGCCACCACATGACCGACCACACCGACAGCAAGGGCCGCACCCCCGCCGCCCGCGTGATGGCCGTCAAGCGGGCCACCCCCGCCCTCGCCACCGAGCAGTGGGAGGCGACCCAGCTGCTGACCGCACTCCTGGACGCCGCCGCCGCGCACGGCGTCACCCTCGATGACTTCGACTGGGTGGCCGACCTTCCCGGCGCCTGCCTCGACGTGACCCGCCGCAAAACCAGCTGACGACACGCGAAAGCCCCGCCGGGCAAATCCGGCGGGGCGCTTCGCGATCTTGGGGCAAGATCAGCCCCACAAATGGCACGAGCCAGGGTTCCGACACCCCGGCTCGCCGCCTCCCGAAGGTGCCAACCACCGACAGGAAACGTTGCTCGTGACGATCGTACGAAGCGATGTCCAGTCATCGCTACCGCGCCCCGCCGGGGCTGCTGCCGTAGCCGGACCTGGAACCCCCGCCACCGCCGGCCCCGGGCCCGCAGGGCCCCTTGATAGATGTGCCACATCTCCACGCGAATTTGTGGCCCCCCCCAAAACCGCAGGTCAGGGCCTCTTTGTGCCCGCTCGGTTCGGGGATGGATTTCCGGGCCTGGACAAGCTCGATCTGGCGGCCGGATCGCTGCTCGCGCTGCCCGAGTGGCGGGGGCAGGAAGGCCTGCGGCGGAGGATCACTCTGGGGCCTGGCTGCATCACGGTCAGCCGTAAGGACCTGGCCCGCGCGGAGCGGACGGCGGAGCGGGCGGAGGCCCGGCGCCACATGGACGCCCAGGAGGAGGCGCGGTACTTCGTCGAACACGACGGCGAGTTCCGGGAGCCGGGCGAGCCGGGCGCGGTCATCACCGGTTGGTCGCGCCGCTCGCGCGCCCGGCTGTTCCACGCCACGGGCGAGATCGACTACACGCCGATGATCGTGAGCGGTGAGGCGCCGGTCATGACCACGCTCACCTACCCCGACCGGTGGTTGGAGGTCGCGCCGACCGGGGCCGCTGCGAAGAAGCACCTGGAGACGCTCTACGTCCGGTTCGAGCGGGCCTGGGGCTGCCCGTTCTGCGGGCTCTGGAAGGAGGAGTTCCAGCGCCGGGGGGCGGTGCACTTCCACCTGTGGCACCCGCGTCCCCCGGGCCTCGCGGGGACCATCCGGCGGATGGAGTACGAGGACAAGCTCGCGGTCTGGAAGGCGGCCAAGGAGGCGGGCGTGAAGGGGATCCGCAAGCCGTACTGGCGCGATGCGGCGGGCGATGGCCTGCCGTACGAGGAGTGGATCTCCGTGGTCTGGGCGGACATCGTGGATCACCCGAACCCGAAGGAGAAGGCCAAGCACCTGCTGCACGGCGCTCAGGTCTCCGAGGTCGAGGAGGGCTACGTCAACACGCCCGCGCGGCTGGCGGCGTACTTCGCCAAGCACGGCGCGTTCATGGCGAAGGACTACCAGAACAAGGTGCCCGCGGCTTGGCGCGAGCCGGGCAAGGGTCCGGGCCGGTTCTGGGGCTACAAGGCGCTCACGCGCACCGTGCGGACCGTGGACGTCTCCCCAACCGACGCGGACCGTGCGGCCCGCCTGCTGCGGCGCCTGGCCTCCCGCGAGCGGTACTGGGACCCGACGTACGTCAACGCCGAGGGGCAGGTCGTCGGTACGTATCGCTGGAAGAAGGCCGTACGCCAGGTCCGGGTCAGGCGGACCAACCGCCAGGAGGGTGGCGCCGGCGGGCGGATGCTCCGCTCCCACAACGCGGCTGTGATCGGGCTGGCCGGGTCCCAGTACCTGGAGCCGCTCGGCGCTCACTACCGCAAGGTCATGCGTCCGGTCTCCCGGTTCAACTCCGGCTCCGGGTTCCTGTGCCTGGACGACGCCCCGACCGTGCTCGTCAACCTCGCCCGCGCACTCGACATCTGGCGCGAGTACAACCCGGACACCTCCCAGCAGGAGTCCGCACGGCAGGCTGCCCGGGTCCGCCGTGCCCGTGAACTCCCGCTCACCGCGAAGCGAGCCCGCACCGACCAGGTCGACGCACTCCGGGCGCTGACCGAGCTGGACCACGACAGGCACTCCGCCCCGGCGAAGATCCGGCAAGCCGTTCTCCAGCGCGACGCGCAGGAGCTCGCGGCGGAGGAGCGTGGACGGCAGGCGGAGAAGAGGCAGACGGGTCTGCAAGTTGGCCCGAGCGATCCGGCCGCTGACTTCCGCGACCGCCGGCAGGCGGCGACCGCCGCGCGAGCCGAGGACGTCGCGGCGTCCCTCGTCCGCTTCCGTGGCGGCGCCTGATCTGCTGCCAGAGCTAACCTGCTTCGCCACCACCGTGGTGGCTTCGAAAGGATGATGGGATGGGCCGAATCAAGGCCAAACGACTGGACCGGGACCGGACCAAGGGGCGTGTGCTCCCGCCGGTTCAGCACCAACGGCGTGCCGAAGGCGACCGGTACAGCAGCGTCGGTGAATCGCTGACGAACGGCGACTTCCAGACCTTCCCGTACAGCGTCCGGTCCACGGTCAGCCTGTTGATCTCGACCTACATGGAGATGCAGAAGCATGACCCCAACGGCGAAGCTGCCTGCGGTGGCCCGCTCCTGGTCCACCTCGACGGAAGCTTCGAGTGCCACGCGGGATGCCCCGGCGCGACGAAGGTGATCCACGTCCCCGAGGCACTCCAGTACTGCGACCGTGCGGACGAGTTCGTGGACGAGCTGTTCCACACCTGCGCCGGATGCTCTGGCCTCAAGGCTGCGGCCGGAGCCATGCCAGAGCAGTACAGAGTCTGCGCGGGAACCGAGATCGACCACAGCGACGGTGAGACCACCTGCACTCTCGGCGACGGCTGCCTTGGGGCTGACCAGCTCCACGCGTCGGGCCAGACCTGCGGCCTGCTCGCGCCCTGCGAGAGGTGCGGGATCACCTCGCCGCTGCTCGGCTGATCACCCCGGCCGCCCTCGGTCGGGGTACGCGAAGAGCGTCTTCGTGGATAGCTTGCTCCGCTCGCGGAAGCTCCCCTTCGGTCCCAACTTGCTGGCCGTTCGGGGTGGGGCCGACTCTCACCGTTCCCCGCCCCGCGCTTCGCGCGGGGTCAGCGTCTCGCCGGACGGCCCGGTCGTCACTCACCCGCTCGGGGGGCGCGGAGGTGACGGCGGCCGGTGCGGGTGAGCCCCGGCTCGGGTTCGTCCGCCGGGTCCAGGAGTGCGCCGGCCTCCGCGCGTTCGACGGGCAGAAGCCGCGGGGCCGAAATCCAAAGCTCGGCTTTGGATTCGGGGCGGGGACCGGTGCCGAGGGCGCGTCTCGTGGTGCTCATGACGGCAGTCTGCCGCTCGCGGTGGGGTCCCCCGGAGGGTGACCCCCCTTGTACATCGGGGGCTTTTGATCTTGCTCCATCGGGGGCTTTTGATCTTGCTCCGGGACGGCCGGAGCAAGATCACGTATCGGAGATACCTGGGTACTCCTGAAGATCACTTGCGCTCCGCAGGCCGACTAATTCGAGAATGCCTAGGTGTGTGATCTGGGTCGGTTTGTCGGGCCGTTGGATCCAGATGCAATGGTGTGGGGGTTCGTGGTGGCTGCATCGGTCGGCGGGACATCGGTCGGTCGCGGTCCGTACGGCGGGATCCTCGGCTGGGGTCCGGGCTCCGGATCGTCGTAGTGCCAGAGGTGTGCGACATGTGGTCGGCATTCCGGGCGGTGCAGCTGCTCGTGCTCCTGGTGCTCGTTGGCGTGACGCCTCTTGTGACTTCCCTCGGCGGTCGCCTGGCTCTCGCTACGGTCGGCGGCATGAGCACCGAAGAGCTGCGCGACCTCCTGGTGGAAATCCTGCGGGCCGACCCGCGCTTCGCGGACGTTGATCCGGCGGAGGGCGGCTACCTCGACCCGCCGGGGGTGGCGGTCGTGATGGCCAAGCCCGTCGACCTCGACTTCCTGATCGAGGTGCGGACGGGCTGAGCCGGATCGACGTCCTGGTGCTCGTTGTCGACGGCGGCCTGCGCGGTGGCGGAGCCGCGGGGCGGAGACAGGAGCGGTCCGCCGGCGGGCGGGCCGCGCGCCCGCAGGGCGCCTTGATCCAGTAGAGAAACTTTGGACAGCTCGCCGCGTACGGTCGGGCCCATGGCGTACGACATCCCGAGAAACAGCCGCGGCGAGCGGATCTGTCAGCAGTGCCACGACCCGGACAAGCCTCTGCGGCCCTCGCTGGGGACCAAGCCGGTCATCTACTGCTCGTCGTCCTGTCGGCAGCGGGCGTACGAGGCGCGCAAGACCCGGAAGGCGGTCCTGGCGGCGGTTGCCGATGCGGAGCGCCGGGCTGCTGCGGCTGCTGCAAAGTCACAGATTTTCCCTGGAAACCAGCAGGCTGACCCAGCAAAGCCACGTGACATTGCGGGGCCCCGGTTGCCGGTCGATGACGGGGACTTCCTCCTGGCCCCGCCGCTCGAACCGGCCGTCGAGGGTGGGGTGCTGCCGGATGCGTGGCGGGCGCCGGCCCCCGCTCCGCGTCGCCAGCTCGGGGCTGGCCCGGGTCGGCGGCGGTCGTCCATGACGGCTCCGGCGATACCGCTGCCGTTCGACATCGAGGACGACGACGGCATATGAGCTGCGGTGACCTGTGCCTCGTACTGGCCGCACTCTGTCCTCGGCCACGACGAGACGTAGAGCGAGCGGCGCGAGAGTGCCGGGCTCGGCCACATCGCGGCAGCTGCCAGCTCCCCGCCAGCCCATTCCCGGGGCCGCAGGGCCGCGTACGCGCCTGCATCCGTGACGGCGGCGGAACGGCGCTCAGCCCAACTCCGGGGCGGGTAGACGGCCGATCAGGGCCACCGACCCCACCCCTCCCGCCGCTAGCCGCTTTTGCTGATCCGAGCGCGCCCGCAGTCGCCGTCCGGAGGTGGCCGCGCATGCCATTTGACGGTGGGCGGTATGTAGCCCAACCCCCGGCATGGGTCCGTCCGGGGCCCTGAGTGCCGTTCTCCGGGCCTTCCGGCCTTCCGGCGGACTGAGAGGCGTAAACGCCTCGTTGGGGCGCTCAGGGCCGCGTACAGTCCCGCTCATGATCGGCGGGGGCGAGAAACACACATGGTGATACGCCTTGCGTTAGACGCGAGTGCGTGTCACAGTGAGACGCATGACGCAGCAGACACCGGCCCAGCTTCGGGCCACGGCGGAGGCGGCTCTCAAGCCCCTTGGCACCAAGCGGATCAAGCTCCTCGCTCAGCTGGAGGAGGTGGAGGCCGAGCTGCGGCCGCTGATCGTCCAGGCGGTGACGATGGAGGTCCCGTACCGCCGGATCACGGAGCTGACGGCGGTCGCCTCCAACACCGTCAGGAAGTGGGCCACCGACCCCGATCGGTGATCGTCCGGCGCCCGGAAGTTCCGGCCCGAGCCTCGTGCGCGCGTGCGCATAATGCGCGCGAGGTTGTCAAGCCGCCGGAATTCCGGACCGGAAGATCACACGCACGACCTGCACAACAACACAGCGAGCCGCCCCGGGCTCTGACCTCCGGGACGGCTCTGACACCGACGAGCGAGAGGCATGTCTCGTGATCATCAGTGCTGCCCAGAACCCTAGTGCCGAGCCGCAGACGCTCGGACAACTCCTGTCCGATCTCGGCCCTTCCGGGGTCGTCGTCCTGATCGCGATCGGGGCCTTCCTGCTCCTGTGGCTGATCGGCAAGTCCGCCCGCAAGGCGCTCGCCAAGGCGGCGGGGAAGGCGATCGTGAAGGCGGCCAAGGCCTTCGTCCGCTACGTCACCATCAGCCTGTGGGCGGCCCGGATGCGGATGCCGATCCGCCTCGCGATCCGGCTCCAGCCGGACCGGTGGGCGGAGATGACTGCGGCCCGCAAGCTGCTGGGCCTCAAGCGGGGCAAGGTGCGCCGCACGCCGATGGGCGTGGACATCCGCGTCACCTTCGGCGGCTCGCTGACCCTGGAGTCGGTCACCGCCCGTATCAAGGACCTGGAGACGGGCCTTGGCACCCGGCGGGGCGCGATCCGCGTCGAGCCCGGGACCAGCGCGCACAAGGGCGTCGTGCGGATCACGGTCCGCAACCCGCTGGCGAAGAACGTGCCGTACCCGATGCCGACCGGTCTGGTGAGCATCAAGCACCCGGCGCCGCTGTCCATGAACCCGTTCGGGGAGTGGACCGCGATCGACCTCCAGCAGCGCATCCTGATCGTCGGCGCGTCCGGGTCCGGCAAGTCGTCGGCTCAGCGGGTCATGGCCACGCCGGTGATCCTCGCGGCGGACGCGGACCTGGAGGTCTGGGACCTCAAGCAGGGCACCGAGTCCCAGCACTACGAGGGCAAGGCCGACGTCCGGATCACCAACGCCGAGCAGGCCAAGGCCCGCCTCGCGTGGTTCATGGAGCAGGAGCTCCCTCGCCGCGCGGCGGTGATGCAGGCCAAGCGCACGAGCACCTGGCCCACCTCGATGGAGAACCGCGACCGGATCGTCATGGTGGACGAGGGCGCGGCCCTGATCCGCGAGCTGGACGACGACGAGCTCGCCCGGTTCTTCACGTTCCTCGAGCAGGCCCGGGCGTTCGGCATCTATCTGTGGTGGGCCACCCAGTTCCCCAAGGGGACGAACCTGCCGACCGAGCTCCGCTCGCAGATGTCGGCGGTCGTCGCGCTCAAGATGCGCCGGCAGTCCGAGAGCCGCGTCGTCTTCGAGGACCTGACCAAGGAGGGCTGGACGCCGCACCGCCTGCCGGGCAAGGGCTGGCTCCTGCTCCTGGACGACGAGCACCAGGACCCCGAGGAGTCGCGCGCCGCGTTCATCGACGAGAAGCAGTTCCGCAGGCTCCAGCCGTACACGGCGGCCCCGGCCCCGCAGGCACCCGCCCCGGCGGCCCCGGTCGTCCCGCCGATGCCGACGTACGCGCCGTCGCTGCCGGAGTGGGGCAGCCTGGCCGATCCCGGCCCGGAGCCCTTCCCGTTCTTCGAGCCCCGGATCCCGGACCCCCGGATCACGGCCGCGATGGACGAGGCGATCGGCCTCACGAAGGAAGCCGCGGCCCCGGTGCCGCCCGCTGCGCCGCAGCCGGTCGAGCTGGTCGAGCTGTCGGTTGTGGACGCGATCCGTACCGCGCTGGCCGATGCCCCGGAGTCGGGGATGTCCGCCGCTGAGCTGATCGTGGCCACGGGCCGGGGCAAGTCCCAGGTCTACGCCGGGCTCCAGGAGCTGACCGACGACGAAGCCGCGGTGAAGGTCGGCCGTGGCCGGTACGTCCTGGCGGGCCGCAAGGAGGCGTCGGCATGACGCAGGAGACCTGGGACCGGTCGGTCATCGTCGCCTTCGCCGCCTTCGCCTGCGGGGTTGGCCTGTTCTCCCTGGCGGGCCTGCTGCTGATGCTCCTCAAGCTCGCCGCCGAGACCGCCACCGCGATTGCGGCCGCCGCGCCTGCCGGGATCGGCATCACCATCGCGCTCCGCCGGAAGGGGAAGTGATGACCAAGCAGCAGATCGAACGCTTCTCGCTCGTCGCGGCCGGGGCCGTGATCGTGGCCCTGACCGGTCTGGCGTTCTGGCTCTCGTACGCGCACCTGGCCGAGGTCGCCGGGGGCCATGGACTCGGCCACGCCCGAGACCGGATGTGGGCCTGGCCCGCGACGCTGGACGCGTTCATCGTCAGCGGCGAACTGCTGATGCTCCGCGCCGGCCTTCGCGGCCGGACTGACCGATGGGCCATCGGCATCACGGCCGCCGGGTCGGTCGGCTCGATCGCCCTCAACGTCGCCGGGGTCGCCGGTACGGGCGACGCGGCCACCGTGCCGTTCCTCGACTACGTGGTCGCCGCCGTGCCGCCCACGGCCGCGCTCCTGGCCTTCGGCGTCCTCATGCAGCAGATCCACGGACTCGTCGCAGAGGCGACCCCGGTCGCGACTGCCGACCCGCTGCCGACCACTGCCGACCCGGTAGTCGTACCGGCGGCGGCCCCGGCCCCGGCCGAGGAAGAGCCGCAGGCCGAACCGGTCGACACCCCGACCGCCCCGGTCGCTCCGGCGGCCCCGCAGGTCGACACCCCGGAGCCGGTACGGCTGTCGACCGAAGCCGCCCGCGCCGCGATCGAGGAGGGTTGGCGTCGGGGGCTGTCGACCCGGGAGACGGCCGAACTGTCGACCCGGCACCACTCCTTCGTGGGACGCGTCTACGCCCAGCTCGAAGAGCAGCACGGACCCCAGCCGATTCCCGGCCAGCTCGCTCTCGTCAAGTGATCCAAGGAGCCACCACATGACCGACCACACCGACAGCAAGGGCCGCACCCCCGCCGCCCGCGTGATGGCCGTCAAGCGGGCCACCCCCGCCCTCGCCACCGAGCAGTGGGAGGCGACCCAGCTGCTGACCGCACTCCTGGACGCCGCCGCCGCGCACGGCGTCACCCTCGATGACTTCGACTGGGTGGCCGACCTTCCCGGCGCCTGCCTCGACGTGACCCGCCGCAAAACCAGCTGACGACACGCGAAAGCCCCGCCGGGCAAATCCGGCGGGGCGCTTCGCGATCTTGGGGCAAGATCAGCCCCACAAATGGCACGAGCCAGGGTTCCGACACCCCGGCTCGCCGCCTCCCGAAGGTGCCAACCACCGACAGGAAACGTTGCTCGTGACGATCGTACGAAGCGATGTCCAGTCATCGCTACCGCGCCCCGCCGGGGCTGCTGCCGTAGCCGGACCTGGAACCCCCGCCACCGCCGGCCCCGGGCCCGCAGGGCCCCTTGATAGATGTGCCACATCTCCACGCGAATTTGTGGCCCCCCCCAAAACCGCAGGTCAGGGCCTCTTTGTGCCCGCTCGGTTCGGGGATGGATTTCCGGGCCTGGACAAGCTCGATCTGGCGGCCGGATCGCTGCTCGCGCTGCCCGAGTGGCGGGGGCAGGAAGGCCTGCGGCGGAGGATCACTCTGGGGCCTGGCTGCATCACGGTCAGCCGTAAGGACCTGGCCCGCGCGGAGCGGACGGCGGAGCGGGCGGAGGCCCGGCGCCACATGGACGCCCAGGAGGAGGCGCGGTACTTCGTCGAACACGACGGCGAGTTCCGGGAGCCGGGCGAGCCGGGCGCGGTCATCACCGGTTGGTCGCGCCGCTCGCGCGCCCGGCTGTTCCACGCCACGGGCGAGATCGACTACACGCCGATGATCGTGAGCGGTGAGGCGCCGGTCATGACCACGCTCACCTACCCCGACCGGTGGTTGGAGGTCGCGCCGACCGGGGCCGCTGCGAAGAAGCACCTGGAGACGCTCTACGTCCGGTTCGAGCGGGCCTGGGGCTGCCCGTTCTGCGGGCTCTGGAAGGAGGAGTTCCAGCGCCGGGGGGCGGTGCACTTCCACCTGTGGCACCCGCGTCCCCCGGGCCTCGCGGGGACCATCCGGCGGATGGAGTACGAGGACAAGCTCGCGGTCTGGAAGGCGGCCAAGGAGGCGGGCGTGAAGGGGATCCGCAAGCCGTACTGGCGCGATGCGGCGGGCGATGGCCTGCCGTACGAGGAGTGGATCTCCGTGGTCTGGGCGGACATCGTGGATCACCCGAACCCGAAGGAGAAGGCCAAGCACCTGCTGCACGGCGCTCAGGTCTCCGAGGTCGAGGAGGGCTACGTCAACACGCCCGCGCGGCTGGCGGCGTACTTCGCCAAGCACGGCGCGTTCATGGCGAAGGACTACCAGAACAAGGTGCCCGCGGCTTGGCGCGAGCCGGGCAAGGGTCCGGGCCGGTTCTGGGGCTACAAGGCGCTCACGCGCACCGTGCGGACCGTGGACGTCTCCCCAACCGACGCGGACCGTGCGGCCCGCCTGCTGCGGCGCCTGGCCTCCCGCGAGCGGTACTGGGACCCGACGTACGTCAACGCCGAGGGGCAGGTCGTCGGTACGTATCGCTGGAAGAAGGCCGTACGCCAGGTCCGGGTCAGGCGGACCAACCGCCAGGAGGGTGGCGCCGGCGGGCGGATGCTCCGCTCCCACAACGCGGCTGTGATCGGGCTGGCCGGGTCCCAGTACCTGGAGCCGCTCGGCGCTCACTACCGCAAGGTCATGCGTCCGGTCTCCCGGTTCAACTCCGGCTCCGGGTTCCTGTGCCTGGACGACGCCCCGACCGTGCTCGTCAACCTCGCCCGCGCACTCGACATCTGGCGCGAGTACAACCCGGACACCTCCCAGCAGGAGTCCGCACGGCAGGCTGCCCGGGTCCGCCGTGCCCGTGAACTCCCGCTCACCGCGAAGCGAGCCCGCACCGACCAGGTCGACGCACTCCGGGCGCTGACCGAGCTGGACCACGACAGGCACTCCGCCCCGGCGAAGATCCGGCAAGCCGTTCTCCAGCGCGACGCGCAGGAGCTCGCGGCGGAGGAGCGTGGACGGCAGGCGGAGAAGAGGCAGACGGGTCTGCAAGTTGGCCCGAGCGATCCGGCCGCTGACTTCCGCGACCGCCGGCAGGCGGCGACCGCCGCGCGAGCCGAGGACGTCGCGGCGTCCCTCGTCCGCTTCCGTGGCGGCGCCTGATCTGCTGCCAGAGCTAACCTGCTTCGCCACCACCGTGGTGGCTTCGAAAGGATGATGGGATGGGCCGAATCAAGGCCAAACGACTGGACCGGGACCGGACCAAGGGGCGTGTGCTCCCGCCGGTTCAGCACCAACGGCGTGCCGAAGGCGACCGGTACAGCAGCGTCGGTGAATCGCTGACGAACGGCGACTTCCAGACCTTCCCGTACAGCGTCCGGTCCACGGTCAGCCTGTTGATCTCGACCTACATGGAGATGCAGAAGCATGACCCCAACGGCGAAGCTGCCTGCGGTGGCCCGCTCCTGGTCCACCTCGACGGAAGCTTCGAGTGCCACGCGGGATGCCCCGGCGCGACGAAGGTGATCCACGTCCCCGAGGCACTCCAGTACTGCGACCGTGCGGACGAGTTCGTGGACGAGCTGTTCCACACCTGCGCCGGATGCTCTGGCCTCAAGGCTGCGGCCGGAGCCATGCCAGAGCAGTACAGAGTCTGCGCGGGAACCGAGATCGACCACAGCGACGGTGAGACCACCTGCACTCTCGGCGACGGCTGCCTTGGGGCTGACCAGCTCCACGCGTCGGGCCAGACCTGCGGCCTGCTCGCGCCCTGCGAGAGGTGCGGGATCACCTCGCCGCTGCTCGGCTGATCACCCCGGCCGCCCTCGGTCGGGGTACGCGAAGAGCGTCTTCGTGGATAGCTTGCTCCGCTCGCGGAAGCTCCCCTTCGGTCCCAACTTGCTGGCCGTTCGGGGTGGGGCCGACTCTCACCGTTCCCCGCCCCGCGCTTCGCGCGGGGTCAGCGTCTCGCCGGACGGCCCGGTCGTCACTCACCCGCTCGGGGGGCGCGGAGGTGACGGCGGCCGGTGCGGGTGAGCCCCGGCTCGGGTTCGTCCGCCGGGTCCAGGAGTGCGCCGGCCTCCGCGCGTTCGACGGGCAGAAGCCGCGGGGCCGAAATCCAAAGCTCGGCTTTGGATTCGGGGCGGGGACCGGTGCCGAGGGCGCGTCTCGTGGTGCTCATGACGGCAGTCT
>NZ_JBQPXG010000008.1:0-15098 GCF_052244475.1 Streptomyces sp. IBSNAI002
AACCGCCCCTCAAAGCCTCCCGGGCTAAGCCAGTGAGGTACTGACCTCAGTGACCCACTGAGGTGTTCTAGAGGCCATCAGGGCCCGTCAGAGACCAAAACCTGAGGGTGCTGGAACGCCAGAGGGCCCCCTCTCCGGTGGTAGACGGAGAGGGGGCCCTCTGGGGCTCTGATGTTGTCGGCTGAAGCGGACAGGTCGTCAGCGGCCGTCGCGCATCGCGCGGTAGACGGTCCAGTAGTCGAGCTTGGTCCCGTACTGCTGCTCCGCGTACCGGCGCAGGTCTTCGACTCCGAACCCGCCGACGCGGCGGCGAAGGTCGCTGATGGCCCGCCACATGATCTCGTCGGTGGGGCTGGGCTTCTTCTTGAAGAGCTTCATGCGGCCTTCTCCTGCTGGGGCTTGCGGCCGAGGGTGCGGAGCTTTCGGCCGGCGGCAGTGGCCTTCTCCCAGCTCTCGGGAAGGTCGTCGGTGGCCCAGACCTGGTACTGGGCCCACTGGAGGGTGATGGCTTTGAAGCCGCGCTCGCGTTCCTTGTAGAGGCGGACGAGGGCGCCGCCGACGAGGCAGTAGACGGCGAGGACAATCCAGGTGAAGAGGTGGAGCTGGTGGAAGGCGTAGGCGAGGCCGATCACGATGTTGAGGACCAGGAGGCCCACCAGGGCGACGGCGACGGCCCCGGCCTTGATGGCCAGTCCGGGGAGCCGGTCCCCGAAGGTCCTGGGTGCCTGGTCCTCCTCTTCGGTCGTGAATTCCTCGGATTCCGGAGGGAGTTCACCGGCCTTGATGAGCTTCAATTCGGCGGGGCTCATGCGTCCATGCTCCTTACGGTGTTGGTCGAAACGAGGAATCCGCGCTCTTCCAATCGGTTGAGCAGCGCGAATGTGGCGGCTTTGTCGGACAGTTCGAGATTGAAGAGCTGACGGGCTTTATCTTGCACGTCCAGGGTGGTCACTTCACCCTCCCAAACGCCTGAGTTGATCGCCGCATCGGTCGCAAAAATGACGCGCTTGGCGAAGTGAATTACCATCTGACGCTTTTCTTTTCTCTTCTTCCTGAGGTTCCACATGAAACGCTGCGAGCCTTTCCGAAGGGCGGGGGATTCGGCGCGAACCCCCCGCCAGAGAGGGTTATTCGGTGCCGGTTTCGGGGGTTTCCGAGCCTTCAGATTCCTCCGCTGCATTCACGCGGTTCCGGGCCCAGAGGGCAAGGTCCACGGGGTTGTAGAGCTTTTCTCGGCCCTTGAGGGCGACGTGGTCGGGGAATTGCTTGTCCCGGCCGCGGGCGTTCCTGAGGGCGAACAGGTCGCGCTGTGCCTGGGTGGTGGTGGCTCCCGGCTGGGCGGGGCCGGCCACTCCCGCGCAGACCGTCTTGGCGGCCTGGGAGAGGCTGATCGGGGCGTTCTCGTCGGGGCCCTGGTCTTCGCCCTGGTCAGGGTCGGGTACGACCCTCAGGGGGCGTCCCTCTGTGTCTGACACAACCTGATCCCCCTGGTGGGAACCCCCGCTGTGTCGGTTGTTCAGTGTGTCGGCGGCGCCCCTGAGCTCCTCGATGGAGGGGACCTTGGTGACGGTTCCGGAGAGGGCGAGCTCCCGGGCTTCCTCGTCTGTCATGAAGACGACCTGGGTTTCGTGGGCCTGGCCAGCCAGGACGACCTGGACGCGGCCGGAGTGGCGGGACGCCTTCGGGATCGGGGAGACCTCGGGGACCAGCATTCGCCATGCATTCTGGGTGTAGCGGGCCAGGATTCGCGCGGTGAATGCCTCACGCATTTCCGGACCGCCCACGGTCTGCGCGGTGAGGGACTGGCCGATGAGAAGCGCGTGCATGAGCTGAGAGCGGCCCATGAAAAGAAACTCGCCGTATGCTTCGACGGCCGGAGAGTCGGCCTTCTTCTCACCTTCCGGTTTGTTCTTGGCCCAGTACCTCTTTAGACGCTTCTGGAGGGTGTTCGCCTCCTCCATGATGAGGAGAATTCGCGGGCCCATCGGAAGCGGGGGTTCGCCCCGCATTTCGCGGTGAACGTTCTCTTCGGCGATGGCCATGCGCCGGTTTCCTTCGGCCGCGAGGGCCAACAGGAGGTCGTGCGCGTCCTTTTCGTGGCGGATGTACATGAGATTGGGGAGGCCATAGGCCCACTTGTGGGACGTGCGCTTGAAGTCGATGAGGAATGCAATTCCGCCGTGGTGGAGAACCTGGGCGGCAAATGCTTTTGCGAGGACGGACTTTCCACCGCCGGGGGCGGCGGAGAACATCACGTGCGGCGACTCGTCGTCCAGGTCGATGGAGACGGCCACGTCCCTGTGGGACAGGCCCAGGAAGGGCGCGGACGGGCTGGCCTTCTCCACCAGCTTGCGGACCTCGGGGTCCGAGTACATGACCTTCATCGGCGCCCGGGGGGACTGCCGGAACACGATCCGGTGCTTCGTCCCCGAGAGCTTCACGGACGCCTTGACGTCCTGGAGGCCGAGCTTGGAGACGACGGCCTGGGTGATGGCCGAGGCGTCCGAGCCCGGGGACCAGGTCCCGGGGAGCTCCACCGTGACGACTTCCCCGGCCATGTCGGCGTAGGCCGGCGGGACCTTGAGGTAGTCGCCCGGGGTGACGCCCTCGGGGAGGCCCAGGAGGTCCCTCAGGACCACGTGGAGGGGCCACACCCAGTCCTTGCGGTGGCGCCACGTCACCAGGCCGTCCATGCCCCGGAATCCGGCCCAGGAGGCCGCTGAACAGGCCGCAGCGAGGCCGGAGACCTGGAGGGCCACGAGGGTCTCGGTCGGCTCCACGACGGCCGCGTAGCCGGTCCCGCCGACGACGAACGAGCCGAAGGCACGGAGCCCGAGCATCTCCCAGCGGGAGAGGTAGTCCCAGGCGTGCGGCATCTTGCCGTCATCGCGCTTGGTGGTCAGCGGCGTACCGCGGTGGGTCCAGGTCCGGTCGGTACGGGGTTCCCCGTCCAGGGTGTCGCCGGACGCGAACCGCCAGACCCCCTTCGCCGCGTCGGCGAGACCTTCTCCTATGGCCTCCCAGTCGGTGGGCTTGGGGGCCTTGCTGTGGCTGGGCTGGTTGGGCGGTGCGAACATCGGGTGGAACTCCTTCTGCTCAGGCTGGGCGGTGCGGAGTCGGGGGTGCCGGCTGCTACCCGGCACCCCCGGAAGGTCGGGCCCGCCTCCTGCTACGGGGCGGACCCGACCGGTTCTGCGGGGACCATTCGGCTGCTACCTCGAACGGGCCCTCCACCTGGGACAGGTAGATTTTTTGGCTACGGTGTGACGCTCTGTGAGCTAGATCACTGGATGGGTTCGACCGGTCCCCCGCGCTGGCCGGACAGGTCGACCGGCCGGAAGTCGCTCTCCGTGGCTTCGCACTGAGCGGTCCACGTTCCGGCGACCATGAGGTCGGACTCGCGGGCCTGAGCGTTGGCGGCGAGCTGGGCCCAGACGGCTGCCATGCGGATGAGGGAGTCGGTCTGGTCGGCCAGGGCGGCCTGGCCCGTCTGCACGGCCTTCTCGCTGAGCTGGCGGGCCTGGAGGAGGTTGGTCTCCGCGTGGGCGGTGTAGGTGTCGTAGGCGGTCATCTCTGGTCCTCTCTGAGTGCTGCTGTGGGTTGGTCTACGTAACGGGCGGGTGTTCACCGGGCACCTCACCAGCCAGACCGGACAGGGGTCTCAAGTCGGCATCGATGTGGAGCCGGTGACTCACCGGTGAGGCGCGAACCTCACCGGTGAGTTCTGGGATCTTGCAGAACCGGACCTGTGGATAAAGTCCGGCGACCGGCTGACGATCGGTCAGAGGTACTGACCGGTGCCGCTCTGCTGGTCGGCCTTGGCCTTGTCGATGGCCGGTCGCTGGCGGAGGATCTCGCGGCGGACGCTGTAGCGGTTGGGCTCCTTCTTCATCAGCTCGGGGACCTTGGCGGCGATGGCGTCGGTCTCGGTGATGCCGAGGGAGACCGCCGCGCGGACCGCTTCAGCGATGGTGGCCGGAGGGGTATTGCCCGAAGGTTTGCCCGAGACCCGGGTGGAGGAAGGGGCAGGCTTGCCCGCGTCCGAAGCCGCCGCGAGAGGGGCGGGCAAGCCTGCCGGGGAGACCGGCTTGCCCAGGTCGGCAGGGGTCTTGCCCAGGTCGAGAGGGGCGGGCGTGATCAGGGCAAGCGCGGGCATCGCACGCCCGCTGACTTGGGTGTTCGTGGTGCCCGACGTCTGCCCGAGGGTGCCCTCCTCGGCACGCTCGACCCTGACCTCAGTACCCTCAGGCAGTTCAGTGACCTCAGTGGGCTTGCCCGCCGGGATCGCGGCAAGCGGCGCGGCATCGGAGGCACCCAGGGCACGGACGCGCAGCTCCTGGTACTCCTCGCGGCTCATGCCCAGGGCGTCGGCCATCTCGCGGTGCTGGTGCTCGATGGCGAGCATCTCTCCGATGACTCCGGCCTCGGCGCGGGCAACCTGCCGCTGGACCTGGGCGCGGGCCATCATCAGCGCGGCCTTGCTGGTCTCGCCTTCGAGCCAGGCGGCGTCGTCGGCGTCCAGGTCGCGGTCGATGAACTTGAGTACGCCGAGCCAGAGGGTCTTGGCGACGGCGGAGACGGCCGCGCCGACCACGGCGAGCGGGATGCTGTCGGCCACCCAGCCTTCCCAGAAGATGGCGCCCATGGTGACGGCGACCAGGACGCCGCCGAGGATGCGGGCGAACTTGCGCTTCGAGCGGTCGTAGCGGGCGAGGACTTCGAGGATGATGCAGGTGATCCAGGCCGCGTCGAAAAGGCCGGCGGCCGCGTAGCCGACGCCGCCTTCGAGGAGCTTGCCGATGGAGACGGTGGACCAGACGACCGCCACGGCGGTGAGGCCGAGGACGATTCCGGCCGCCGCGCGGATGCCGATGACGTCCCAGTTCCGCGGGGCGATCGGGACGCGGCTGGAGACCGGCTTGTTGTAGGTGTGGGGCTTGCCGTCGCGGGTCACCGTGGTCGGGACCAGCTTGGTGAGGTTCTTGAAGCGCAGCACTTCGGGTCCTTTCGGGGTGGCCGGGGGCGGGCGAGAGCGCCCCCGGCCGGGGAGGGGAAGGTCAGTTGAGGTGGAGGCCCGGGGCGTCGGGGTCGGTCTGCGGCTCGTATCCGGCCCAGATGGCGACCGACCCGCCCAGCTCCATGGCCCGAATGAAGCCCGGGACCCGGCACCCGGGGAGGCGGGTGGTGAAGAGGAGGTAGGCCACTCCCCCGGCGGCGCACGCGGCGGCGAAGGTGGGGATGCCGTGCCAGCCCAGGGGGCCGAACACTCCGAAGGCCAGGGCGAACACCACGGCCAGCGGGACGAGCGCGTCGCTCGCGCCGAGGGCCACCAGGAGCGGCAGGACCAGGGTCTTGCGCATGGCCATCACCGCCCCACGATCATGTGGGCGGGGTGGCCGTTGACCATGTGGTCAACGCACGCGGGGCAGTCCTCGCGCGGGCCCAAGTGCTTGTGGACCTCGCGGCTGTCGTAGGCGTGCAGCCAGCACTGCCTGCACTGGTTCGGGGGCGGGTTGAGCGCCTTGTGGCTGGCCACGGCTACCACCAGCCCTTGGACTCGGACTTGCGTGCGATCTTGGCGGCGGCGTCCTTGTTGATGATCTGCTGCTTGGCGGTCTCCGCCGCGCGGATCTCCGCGACGAGTCGGGCCTCGGCGTTGGCCCAGAGGGTGTCGATGCCACGCTCGGACCTCGGGGAGGACTGCTGGCCCCGGACGCCCTTGCCGACGATGACGGCGACGTAGCTCGCCAGCTTGGCCTGGTCCTTAGCGGGGAGGGCCCAGGACTCCTTCGCTCGGACGCCCTTGAGCTTGGCCTCGGCGGTGCGGATCGCCTGGTCGAGCTTGCGAGTGCTGGTCATGGTCAGCCCCTCTTCGGGTAGTTGTGGCCGGCGGGCGCTTCGGCGGAGCGGTTCACGTACAAGGCATTGGCGATCACGCGCTCGAACTGGGCCCGCTCCGGCGGGGTCTCCTGGTCGGGCGGGAGGAGGCTCGCCCCGAGGGCGGCCATCAGGCTGTGCGTGCGGTCGTAGTCCTCGTGGCGGGTCTCGCGGCGGATGCTCACGACTGGCCCCCGTTCGCGGCCTGCTGCTGGGCGGTGATGGTGGCGGCCTGACGGCGCGCGGCCTCGGCGGCCTCCATGGCCTGCTGGGCCTGAGCGATGGAGTGAGCCGTCGCGGGCTCGGTGCTCGGGTCGTAGGCGGGGTAGGTCATCGCGCACCCCCGGCCAGGGACCGGAGGCGACGGGCGCCGGAGTAGAGCTGGCGGGAGACGGTTCCCTTGTGGCGGCCCATCCGGGCCCCGATCGCGGACTGGCTCAGCCCCTGGGAGGCCAGCTTCAACACCCGGGCCTCGGGTGCCGTCAGCTCCGCGAGGGTGTAGAGGTCGGCGTCGGCGGGCGGAGCGGCGGGGACCAGGCGGACCGCGACGACGTCACCGAAGTCGGTAACCCGCTCGCTCGCGGACTTCCGGCGGTAGTGGTCGATGGCCGCGCGGACGGTGATGGAGCGGAGCCATCCGTACGCGCGGTCGTCGTCGGCCTGGAGCTGGTGGAGCGAGAGCGCGGCCCGCACCCAGCACTCCGACACGACGTCCTCGGCCGTGGCGTAGTCGCGGGTGCGGGTGGTGGCGAACGCCACCAGACGGGCGTTGTGCAGGCGGAACAGCCGGTCGAGACGATCGGCAGACTCTGCGGTGAGCCGGGTTTCGGGCGAAACGCCCAGGTCATACGCTGTAGACACGGTCCCTCCATGGGGGATCTAGAGCCGGTCGGGGGGACTTAGCGGGATCCCCGACCGGCTCGTTCGTTCCAGGTGCGTAACTGCATAGTGCACTAGCACACTAGGCATGTCAACGGTTACGATGTGCGTAGTGACCTAGTACGGTTACTCCAGTTCTCACCAGTGGAAAAAGGGGATCCCCATGGCACCGTCGGTTGATCGAACTCCCGTCTATCTCCAGGTGGTGAAGCACCTGCGAGACCAGATCATCAAGGGAGAGTTGAAGGACGGCGACAAGGTCCCGTCCGTTCGCCAGCTCGCCGAGACCTGGGGCATCAGCCAGGCAACGGCGATGAAGGCCGTGGCCGCGCTTCGCGCTGACGGCCTGGTCGAAAGCATCGTGGGCCACGGCACGGTCGTTCGGACCAAGGCGACGCTTCACCGTTCGTCACATGACCGACTGAGCCGGATGCTGTCGACAGGCCGGATCTACACGCCCGGTGAGTTCGCGGTCATCTCGGTCTCAGAGATGGTGCCGGCCCCTGAGCACGTGGCCGACACGTACGGCATCGAGCCCGGTAGTCCCGTCATCAAGCGGGTCAGGGTCACGCACAACGAAGAGGGCCCCGTCAGCGCGTCCACCAGTTGGTTCGCTGCCGACCTGGCCGAGGTAGTTCCCCAACTCCTGTCGACCGACCGAATCATCGGCGGTACGGCTGGTGTGATCATGGAGGCGACTGGCCGCACAGCTCAGTCGGCCGATGACCGGATGACTGTCGGCGCCGCGACTGCTGAACAGGCCGCGGCGATCGGGCTGAGCGAGGGCGACCCCGTCTTCATCGGCCAGAACACTTGGCGTGACGCTGATGGAGACGTCATCGAGTTCGGTGAGTACTTCTTCGGTGGGGGTCGCTGGATGCGCTACCAGTACGAGATGCAGGGCCAGGGTTAGGCCCAGGCACTTCCGCCACTCACGCATCGTTAGGCTCTACACAAAAAAAGAGAGGCCCTTCTCTCAGCGGCTACCACACCTCTGAGAGAGAACCTCTCTTTAACGCATCAGGAACAACCCAACCGTCAGGCAGTCCTTCTACCTACCACTCTACGGCCTCCTCAGGGGTCGTGGAAATGGAGGACTGCCGGAGAGAGAGGGCCACGTGCCCCAGTCGGCACATGCAGTCCAGCAGGAAAACGATGATCAGAAGGGGTCCGAAACGGTCCCTGACCAGGGAAGGAGCCGCCGAAAGAGTGGTGGTTCAGGAGGTGGTCAGGGCAGCGTGTCGTTCTTCGGCCGGTCGGTCGATGGTGACCCGTCCCTCAGGTACGTGATCGGCGGACCCCGCCCCGGGCTCTTCACGACGAACGGCCCGGACAAGCCGCCCGTGCGGTTCCTGTCCTGGTGCCCGAAGGTCAACCGGCACCTGGTCCGCCTGGACGACGACGGCCGGTGTGTTGAGCGCCGGTACGAGGTCGAGGTGAGCGGGGTGGTGACCACGGTCACCTCCGACGACCTGACCACCGGTCGGATCTGGCGGGAGATGATCCCCGGGGCCAAGGGGTTCGGCCGGAGCAAGGTCCGTGACGCCCTGGAGAACGTCGTCACCGAACAGGCCGTAGACCTGCCCAGCACCTGGATGCTCCGGCGGACCGGATGGTTCGACCTGCCCGACGGCCGCTGGATGTACGTCCGCGCGACTGATGAGGTCGTGGACGGCGTCCGCACGGTCGACCTCAAGCCGGAGCTTGTCCGGGCCTCCCGACCGTTGGAGAAGGCCGCCACCCTGCCCGCGCAGAAGCGTGTGGTGAAGGAACTCTCCACCCACGGGTGGGGGCCGGCGCTCGGTCTGGCTGTCGGTGTCCGCGCACTGGCCCAGTCCCTGGAGCCGGTCCGAGGGTCGCTGATCCCTCACGGGAAGCCCAACACGGGGAAGACCCTCACGTTCTGGGTGGCGTCCTGCCTGACTATGACGGCCGGTTGGCCCCCCTACGTCGACTCCTCGTTCAGCGACACGATCACCGCGATCGAGAAGAAGATCCGGATGGCGAACGACCGCGTCATCGGGATCGAGGACATGCCGCTCACCTCGGACTCCGACGCACGGGAGGTCCGTGACGCGGTCGAGAAGGCCGACCGGATGACGCGTGCCGCGTTCAACGGCACCCCGATCCGGGACCGGTCCGAGCGTCACTCCGACCGGATCGCCGAATCGGTCTACGTCCGAGGGATCCTGGTCCTGACCGCGCAGAAGATCCCGACAGCGGTGCAGGCGTCGATGCTGCGGCGGGTGGTCTGCCCCGAGTTCCACCAGGGCGACAACGACTGGCGCTGGTACGAGAAGAACGGCGCCGGGATGGAGCCCGGGATCCGGACCATCGGTGACCGGGTCATCGCGCACCTGTCAGCCCTGGGCAAGGAGAAGGCAGAAGCCTGGGTGAAGGAGTGCGACCAGGCCGCCAAGGACAAGTTCCTGCCCGTCGCCCGGGCGGCCATCGGCCAGGACGCCCCGGACGGTATGGACGGCGTGCTCAAGGCCGCGTACCAGATGCTCGCCGGACTGGTGATGGTGAAGGAGGCGTGCGGCCTGGACGTCGCGCCGCTGTGGCACGCGATCCTCCCCAAGTTCGTCGCCTCTCTCGCGGCCCAGGCCGACATGATGGGCGACCGGCAGACCGCCGACACCGGCATCCCCGAGGCCCTCGGGTCCGTGCTCCGCCGTTCCCTTCAGGAGCGGCGCGCGCACATCCGGTGCCCCAAGGACTCTGTGCCCAAGGCCCTGGTCCCCGGCCAGACTCCCCAGGCCCAGGGCCTCAGGGAGGACACCTTCGGGGGCAGCTCGAACGGCTTTGGCGGGGAGGGCGCGTCCCTGTACTTCCTCGAGGACGGCGAACTCCTCGGGATCACCGCCTCGGACCTCCACACCCTGGTCATGCAGTCCAAGGACCCCCGCCTCACCGGCCACCAGGTCAAGAGCCTGCCGTCCTTCCTACTCAAGGAGGGGGCGATCCTGCGGAGCACCCAGGCCGGGCAGGTCGCGACCACCAAGGTCCGGATCGGCACCAACAAGAAGGCCATGCCGCTCGTGATGATCCCGGCCTCCACCGTGTTCACCCTCCTGGAGGCGGACGACGACGACCCCGGCAACGGCGACGGCCAGGACCAGCCCCAGACCGGCGGCCCCGGCGAGACCCCCGACCCGAGCCCCATGCAGGACGAGTTCCCCTCACAGCTCACAGCCTCACAGGTCGACAACAGGACCCCTGTTGACCAGGGGATTCAGGCTGTTGACCTCACAACCTCACAGCCCTCACAGCCTGAACCTCACAGGGTTACGGTCGTGCCCTCCCAGGCCAAGGCGCCCGTCTCAGCAACTCCGGCGGGTGCTGCGGAGGGTGTGGTCCTCGCCGTGACCGGCGGCCAGCTGGTGAACTCCGCCGACGCGTCCTCGGTCGCTCTGGAGGAGGCGTCGACCACCAGCCTCGCCGCTCTGGTCGACCAGGCCACCCGCCTCGTTCCCCGAGGCCGGCTGACCCTGCTGATCGGTGCCGACGCCCACCGCGGCTTCAAGCTCCCCGCCGAGGGCCCGTCCCTCGCGGACGCCCCGTGGTCGCGGCCGTTCCAGACCCTCAGCGACGCGGGCTGGCACAAGCCCATGTCGAAGGAGAAGGAGCGGATGTACGTCGGACAGTCCTGCCTGATGCAGCACCCGGACCGGGAGGACTGGGTCCGCATCACGCCCGTCCTGTGGCTGGGTCCCGACAGCTTCCCCAAAGTCCGCACCAAGGCCATGAGGGAGGCCAAGGAGGAGGACACCAGCGACGCTCTGACGCTGGCCTACCGACTGGAGCGCTTCGCCCAGGTCACCGGTCACCACTTCGAGGGCAAGGCCGCCGGTACCGGTATCGCGATGCTGCGGGCCCGGATCGAGGAGACCGCCCGCCAGCACCCCAAGTGGCAGGGCTCCTTCGAGTCGTGGCCGCAGGCCCTGGACGACAGTGCCTGGAGCCGCGCCGAAACCGAGGCCGAGGCCGCCCAGCCCTGGCGCAGCCTCTACGACCTGAACAAGGCGTACCTCCCGGCCTACCGGCAGGCGACCGTGGCCCGCGACGACCTCAGGAAGGTCGACAGCCCGCTGTTCGACAAGTCGATGGCCGGGCTCTGGACCATCGTGGTCCCGCACTGGCCGCACCCTCAGGTTCCGGCGCCGGTCCCCAACCACCGTGCCGGGCAGGTCGTCACGGTGACCACGGACATCGTGCAGGCGTACGTCGACCTCGGGATCACCCCGGAGATCCAGAGCGCGCACATCGCTGAAGCCGTGGGGTTCGACGGGTTCCGCGCGTTCAGCGACGGCATCCGCGACCAGCTCGCCGCGCTGACGGCCTCTGCCGACAGCGACGACCAGGCCGTGGCCCTGGTCCTGAAGGAGATCTACCACACGGTCCACGGGAAGCTGAGGAACGCCGACCAGGGCGTCATCCGCCGGCCTGACTGGGGCCACGCGGTCCGCGACGCGGCCTGGGCCAACGTCCTGCGGAAGGTCTACGCCGCAGCCGGTATCACCAAGACCGTGGCCGAACCCCGGTTCCCGGTCCGGGTGAAGACCGACGAGATCACCTACGCCAGCGACCACCAGGACGCCGAGGCCCAGGTGCCCGCCGGTCTCCGCATCGACAACACCGGCATCAAGCTGGGGCACTTCAAGGCCAAGTCCCAGGCCCGCGACGCCTTCCACCAGGAGGTCACCGAGGCCAGGGAGAAGGCCGCCCGCATCCGGGAGCGCAACGAGGCCCGCAAGGCCGCCCAGACCGCACGCCGAGGGGGTAACCGCTGATGGGTGACGTCAAGAACGCCATGTACAAGGCCCTCACCAAGAGGTCCGCCAAGTCCGAGGACCGCTCCGCGGCCGTCCGCGCCGGTCAGCTCATCAAGCGGTTCGGCGGGTCGGTGGCCGAGGCAGCCAAGGCCGTGGGTCGCAGCACCAAGACCCTCAAGGCATGGGCCGAGGGCAAGACCTCCCCCCGGGCCGACAGCAACGACGCCTTGAACCGGGCCAACAAGGAGGCCCTGATCCCGCAGGGCCGCAAGGAGCGGTTGCTCCGGTCCGCCAACGACCAGCACATGGAGCTCCAGGACGACGGGCAGACCTGGAGGATCCAGCGGCCCGCCGGGGTCAGCAAGCCGTCAGGCGGCCTGGTCCTGCACGCGAACATCCGCGTCAGCGACGAGACCCGGGCCCGCAAGGTCAACCTGGGCGAGTGGCTGTCCGAGGGCCACATGGAGGACCTGTTGCAGGCGTTCATGGACGGAGACGAAGAGGGCATGCGCGGGATCTTCGTTGAGGGCCTGGAGAACTACTACGACCAGGCAGAGCTGGAGGACGTCATCTCCGTCCAGTTCAGCCCGCTCGACTACGGCGGCGACGAGTAGAAAAGGCCGGCGCACAACTGGGCCCCACACCCGATTCAGGGTGTGGGGCCCAGTCACATGCCCTGTCGCGTGTCGCGTGCTGTCACACGATCTACCAGCGGAAACAAGGCCGAACCCCACCCCTGATCCGTATGTGACAGGCGACAGCTACAGCTTGCCGTCCTTCGCCTGAAGCCTCTTGGCCACCTTCTCCGCGAGCTTCTCGTCCTCCAGGAGCTCGTCCGCGAGGATGCGGAACACGGCGGAGAGGTCGACCGAGGAGAGGTCCCGCTCCGCGGCCGTGCCGTTGCACCACCTTTTCAGTCGGCGGTGGAACGTCGGCCGGACATCGACCGTGATCCGGATGGGGGTAGTCCTTGGGACTACAGCGGGGACGGCGGCCTGGCTCGTCGCGGCACGGTTCACGGTCCGGTCGTAGCCGCGGTTGGCCTTGCTCTGAGTCATCCCAGCTTCTCCGTCCTGCGGGCCAGGAGTTCCTGGGCCAGCTTCCTCGCGTTGGTGCCGGGCGTCTTCGGGGTGATCGCCTGGCGGAACTTGTCGTCGTTGTACGGGATCAGAGTCTCCAGGACGTCGAACCCCTTGGTCTCCAGCACGCCGCGCACGTCGGCATCCGGGCCGGACTTCGTTCGCTTGGAGCGGTTGGTCCGGTTGAGGAGGACCGCAACGTCCGCCGGCGCAGCCCGCATCTCCTGAACCTCCTCCAGGAGCTCCCGCAGCAACGACCGATCGCTGTCGTCCGGGGCGCCCCGGGGAGGCTCGAACATCCGGTCCACCTCGTAGTGGCTGGGGGCCACGGGAAGGATCCAGGTCTCGGCGTAGCGCATCGCGCCCCGGGCAATGCGGGCGTGGTCCTCAAGCTGGGGGACGTCGATGAGGACGATGTCCACGCCCTGGTCGATGTCCGGGATCTTGCGGTGGAGGTCAGGCTCGTCCATCCCGATGACGGGCCAGTTGAGGCCGCCCGCGCGGTTGTACGCAGCGAGCGAGGACCGACCGGAGTCGGCATCGACCAGGAGGGGCTTGTAGCCCAGTTCGTAGAAGGCTTGGCCCAAGAAGACCGTGGTGGTCGACTTCCCCACCCCCGGCTTCAAGTTGAGGAACGCCCATGACATTGCCATGGTCAGTATTCTACTGAGCCGCCTGAAGCCCAGTTGATCACTGAGGTTCAGTACATGTACCCCAAACCCCTTGTGCGTTTTCCGCACACCCCCTACTCTAAGGGTGTGCGGAAAACGCACAGTCACCTATCGGGGAGATCAACATGAGCGTGCACGCGACCAAGACCGGCGGCGCCAAGTTCGAGGTCATCTGGAACCCCGCGACCGACGACCCGCGCGGCCGGATCGCGTTCGCGGTCGAAAGCGGGCGCCTGGAGTACGCACTGACGGTCCTGGGCGCCGCCACCGTGGACGACCTCGGCCCAGTCGACACCCTCCGTCAGGCCACCCAGGCCACCGCCAGCCTCCAACGAGACCTGGAGCGCAAGACGCGCGGCCTGGTCGTCGCCCTCCGCGACAACCACGGGCTGTCCTGGACCGACATCGCGGGACTGCTCTACGACGACCCCACCAAGCGCAGCTCCGCCCGGGCCGCCTACAACGCGGGCGTCCGCCAGCTCGGGCTCATCAACGCCGAGGTCTCCGAGGACTCCGAGACCGACTGAACCGAACTGAACCAGCGGGGGCCGTTCACTGCCAGGCGCACAGCCCCCGCCGCTCCGACCACCCGTCAACCAGAGTTGTTCGCATCCGTCGTGATCCTGCTGCTCGCCGGTCACTGGCTCGCTGACTGCCCCGGCGGTTTGCGGGCGCGAGAGCAGAGCAGGGCTAAGGGACTGTCACCGCCGTTGACCCAACCGAACCACGGTATGGCCACGCCTCCCCCACCCCGCACACCCACACCACAAAGATACGAAAGGCCCTGCTCTCAGCCTCAAGGAGAAAACTGAATGCGCCACATGCGCACCGCACTCGCCGCCGCCACAGCACTCCTCGCACTCACCGGCCTCGCCTCCACCGCACACGCAGACGACCACGGTAAGGACCACGACAAGAACAACGTCTGCTTCATCAAGGTCGAAGGCAACCACAATCACAACGCCTGCGGCAGCATCGAATACGGCCACAACGCCACCACCGGAAACGGACACAGCGTTGTCACCGGGCTCGGCCTGATCCGGGACTCACCCGCCGGTTACACGCCCGTCCAGATCAACAACAACGTCCCGGATCTCACGCTGACCTTGAACTCGGTTAGTTCCAACATCACCGGTGCGCCAGTCGGTCAATCCTTCAACCAGGGCCAGTCCCAGACGCTCTTCATCCCCTACTACCTGGGCACCGGCCAGCCCTCGAGCGCCACCTACGGAACGTGGGCTCAAAACATGGTCATCACGTTCACCAACAACGGCAGTGTCATGACCGCCAATTGCACGCCAGTCGTCCTCATTGGATGCGCCCCCCTCACCCAGACCGCCGTGCAGGGCACATTGAACATCAACCACTCCTGAACGAGTGTTTGAGATCCAAGAAACCACAGGTCAATCGGCCTGTGGTGCGGAAGTTGCGGGAGCCGCCCTTCCCCTGGGAAGGGTCACGGTGACGGGAGTTCGCAACGGCGCCGCCATCTCCTTTAGGGTGATTAGACCGGTACGCCGGTGATCACAGTGGAAATCGTCCTCGCCCAGGCGGCTCCAGCTACCAGTACAGCGCAGCCCTGGGACCGCCTAGGGCAACACCCCACCGCGGTCCCCGCCCAGGATCTCAGACCGGCGCACATCCTAGCCGTGGTGGTGGCCGGCCTTTTCCTTGCGGCCATCGGCTGACCCTTCCTCAACTGACTCAGCCCCGGGCCCAACCAGGTCCGGGGCTGAGTCGCGCGTCCAGCACCCTCACGTTTTGACTTCGAGAGAGCCCCGGCCGGTCGCTGTTTCCTCAGTGAGGCACTGAGGTCA